>NZ_FNJR01000020.1:61099-61682 GCF_900104475.1 Actinopolyspora xinjiangensis | reverse complement strand
CAGCTGGTTTCCCCGCGCGAGCGGGGGTGAGCCCTAGCCACACCTCATCCCACCCGCCGGGGGGAGAGGTTTCCCCGCGCGAGCGGGGGTGAGCCCAGGGCCGGGAACAACGGGGATGGGGCCGAAGTGGTTTCCCCGCGCGAGCGGGGGTGAGCCTGCGTTGCCCCACATCGCCGAACAACAGCCCGTGGTTTCCCCGCGCGAGCGGGGGTGAGCCCTCGGCGCACCACCTCGGAGGACGGCGGTAGGTGGTTTCCCCGCGCGAGCGGGGGTGAGCCCAGCTCGGTCACGACGAAACCGACCCATCCATCGGTTTCCCCGCGCGAGCGGGGGTGAGCCTCCCCGGACGTGGCACATCGCGTCCTCGCCTCCGGTTTCCCCGCGCGAGCGGGGGTGAGCCTTCGAGAACCTGTGCGCGCTCCTGGCCGACGGAGGTTTCCCCGCGCGAGCGGGGGTGAGCCGGCCAGGTCTTCGTGATCCCGTGAACTGGTGTTGGTTTCCCCGCGCGAGCGGGGGTGAGCCTCGACTCAGGAATCGTTAGGCTCTGAATCCCGAGGTTTCCCCGCGCGAGCGGGGGTGAGCC
>NZ_FNJR01000020.1:0-61089 GCF_900104475.1 Actinopolyspora xinjiangensis | reverse complement strand
TCCCGAGGTTTCCCCGCGCGAGCGGGGGTGAGCCCCGCTATTCGCCACCGAACCCTGGCGATCCGGCGGTTTCCCCGCGCGAGCGGGGGTGAGCCTAAGGGCTGCCGCACTCGCGAGCGTGGCGTGTGGTTTCCCCGCGCGAGCGGGGGTGAGCCGGCTGGCGGCCCACTTCCGCTGACCGGCAGGCGGGTTTCCCCGCGCGAGCGGGGGTGAGCCGACCGTGCGCATCCAGCTCATCCCCTTGTACGGGGTTTCCCCGCGCGAGCGGGGGTGAGCCCGAAGGCGCGATCTACCGGTGGGACGGAAGCAAGGTTTCCCCGCGCGAGCGGGGGTGAGCCTGGTCCGAGCACGCGCTCGCGTACGCCCGTGAGGGTTTCCCCGCGCGAGCGGGGGTGAGCCCCCGCCTGAACGGCCTGCCAGATCGACGATCGAGGTTTCCCCGCGCGAGCGGGGGGAGCCACGTCTCGATCGGCTCCGTGTCCCTGTCCAACGGGTTTCCCCGCGCGAGCGGGGGTGAGCCGGGCGCGTTGTCGGATATGGACCAGCGGGGAACGGTTTCCCCGCGCGAGCGGGGGTGAGACCGAAGACGCTCTGAGTCACCGATAAATGACAGGAAGCATCCGGCCTCTGACGGTGGTGGCACGCTGAGGTACCGCCACCGTCAGAGATCGCTTCCGCTCTTGTTAACCGTTGTCTACCCCCACTAGCGAGCAGAGTTCTGACCAGGTAATTCGGTCCATGATCAGGCCCTGCTGCGTGGTCGTGGGGAACTGCGACAAGACACCTCTCGTCAAACACTCAATCGGTGCACCCCCACCGGGTGGGGATTCCCCAAGGTTAGTCGAACAGGAAGCCAGTAAGTACCTCCGTCCCCTCAATGGGCGCATACCGTACTGCTTGTGGGGCAATAAGGAGACAATCCTGGCACACTGGGCTCTTCGGACAGAGCTAGCAGCTCCGTTTGATATCTACCCCCCTTGTTCACCCCGCGTGCTCAATCAGCTACAGTAGCTTTCAATCAAAGATTGATTGTTTTACAAGAAACCTGGGGTTCAATGCATTTATACGTGTGGGGCAAGTCGCGGGGACTGCCGAGGCCGTATCCGCTGGAGTGGCACCTGATCGACGCTGCGGCGGGGGCCACGGCGCTGTGGCACATGCATCTCACGCTGGGGGCGCGACGACAGATCGCCACCGAACTGGGGATGAACGACGCGGACTCGGCTCGGCTGGTCGCACTGTTGGCCGGGCTGCATGACGTCGGGAAAGCCATCCCGTGCTTCCAGCAGCAATGGCCAAAACCCGGAACTGCTGGCTGGCTTGCTCATGACGAGGCGACGCACCTGGCACTACCCACTCTGCTGGGACTGAGCGACGACGGATTATTGACCGCGGACGTCGCGTACCGGATCGGACAACTTCTGGGTGGACACCACGGGGTCTACTACTCGCCGCGGGAGCGGGACGTGGAGCAGCCGGTTCGACGTGTCGCGAACCTGGGCGAACAGGAGTGGCACGCGATTCGTTCCGACGTGACCAGTTCGGTGCGTTCCGTGCTGGGTAACCCGAGGCTGCCGGATGCGATCCCCGCACCGGTGGCGGTGGTGCTGTCCGGTGTGGTGATCGTGGCTGACTGGTTGTCCTCGAACGAGGAGTTCATGCACCGGCAGCTGGAACACGCTCCGGAAGAACTGGAAGCCCGGTACGAGTACACGGTCCCCGCCATGGGGGCGGAGATCACGCAAGCTGGTTTGAACAGGCCGGAGTTCGTCGAACGGATCAGCACTCAAGGCGTGTGGGGCTTCGCTCCATCAGTGCTGCAACGCTCCATCATCGATGAGCTGATACCGCATGTGAACGGACCGGGTCTGTTGGTGATCACCGACTCGACCGGTGCGGGGAAAACGGAAGCAGGGCTCTTGGCGGCCCACGCGCTGGGGCAGGCCACAGGACGGTCCGGCCTGTACGCGGGGCTTCCCACGATGGCCACGGCCAATGAAATGCGCACCCGGCTTACTCAGTATTCCAGTGCTACCGCCGTGACTCCCGTCCCCGTCACCTTGGCGCATTCGATGGCGGCGTTTCAGCCCGCCTACAGCGCCGACGTGACGGTCAGTGCCTGGTTGCGGCCGTTGAAACGGACCTTGCTGGCCGGGGTCTCAGTGGGCACGATCGATCAGGCGTTGGTGGCCGCGCTGGCCGCACGACACAACATGCTGCGGTTGCACGGGTTGATGAACAAGACTCTGATCGTCGATGAGGCGCATGCCTATGACCCGTTCATGCAGGCCCTGCTCGCACGATTGCTGTCCTGGTGCGGTCGGCTGGGTGTGCCGGTGGTGTTGCTGTCGGCCACGCTGCCGCAGCCTGTGAGCCGGAACCTCGTGCGGTCGTACCTGTCCGGTGCGGGCAGCCACCTCAAGGAGGAGCTGGATCTGCCGTATCCGGGCTGGGCGTTCGTGACCGCGCGCGGAAACCTGATCCAGCCGTCGACGAAGACAGTAGCGACGATGGCCACCGAGGAAGCTCGAACGGCGAAGTTGTGCCACCATCCGCATCGTCGTAACGGATCGGCGCGTCAGGAGATTCTACGGGGTTTTGTCGAGCGCATCTCCCGGCAAGGCGGCTGCCTGGCGGTGTTGTGCAACACCGTCGCCAGCGCCCAACATACCTACACGGCGCTGAAAGCCGAGGCTCCGGACGATGTCGAGCTCATTCTGCTGCACGCGCGCTTCCCGCTACACGAACGTGAGACCATTACCACGAACTTGACCGGCCAGTTCGGCAAGTACGGGGTTGGCAACAATACGCGTCCAGCGAAGGCGATCGTGGTCGCCACCCAGATACTGGAACAAAGCCTGGACGTGGATTTCGACCGGATCGTCAGTGAAATCGCACCGATCGCGTGGCTGATCCAACGACTGGGGCGATGCCAGCGCCATCCTTTGCAACAGTGGCACGAGCAGTACCAGCGTCCATCGTGGTGTCCGGTACCGACAGTGGATGTGCTCGATCCGGTCGACGAATCCGCCGATCCCCCTGTTCCTCCTGAGTGGGGAGAAATCTACTCGCCGTTCGAGATGGTGGCCACACACCGTGTGTTGACCGAACGCGATCCGACCTTGGAGGTCCCCACCGACGTGAACCCCTTGGTGCAGCAGGTGCACGCGGCCACCAGCGGAACCAGCGACAGTCAGCTGCAACAGCTGTGGGACGAACAGTTCGGCCAGAACCGCGCGCAGCACCAACAGGCGGCGTTGGTACGTGTCCCCGAGCCGGACCAGGTCGACGATCTGGCCCGGATGACCGAACCGGAGGTCACCGAGGCCGATGTGTCCACACGTCTGGGTGTGGACACGGTACGGGTGATCCCGCAGTACACCAGCAGCGACGGTCGTCAGTGGCTGGACGCCGCCCACACACGTCCCTGGCCCACCCAACGACCGAACTCGAACACGATTAACCAATTGATCGAGCATTCCATCCCGTGTCCTGGCTCGTGGGCCGACGAGCTGGAGTTGCAACCGCAGTCGACCTGGTCACGGACACCGACACTGCGGGATGCCCGCGTTCTGCCCGCGCCGACCTACGGCTCGCTGACCGTCGACCCAGAACTGGGATTGGTTCGCCACACGAAGGGACACCCGTGACCTCTCCTGCCACCTTCGACCTGCGTGACCAGCGATGGATACCTGTGGTCACCGAGAACGGAACTACACACATCCGATCCCTGCGCGAGGTCTTTCACCACGCGCACGAAACAGAGGACCTGGCAGTGACGGTTCCGCCCGCGGCCGTGGGGCTGCTTCGGGTGCTGTACACCATCACCGCCCGCGTTACCGGTCTCGACCGACACCTCCCCTTGGAGGATTGGAAAAAGGCTCGCAATACGGTGTTGCGCGAGGGTCAGTTCGACAAATCCGCTGTCGACGCCTACCTCGATGCCGATTCGGGCGCGTGGAACCTGTTCGACCACGCCCGCCCCTGGATGCAGGATCCGCGTTTGGTCGAGCAGGCAGAAACCAAAAGCATCAACCAGCTCGATCCGAGTCGCCCCGGGGACAACTCTCCTGTGTGGTTTCGTCACACTCACCACGGGCACGCCCCGGCGCTGCCGACGGCGGAGGCGGTCCTGTATCTGCTGGTGCACAGTTTCTACGGCTCGGGGGGAACCGGGGGGAAACGCACCGTCACCGACGGGTTCGGCCAGACGGTCTCCGACCAGTACATGAGCAGCGGTCCGTTGCGAGGCGTGCTCAGCCACCATCCGCTCGGCCGCAACCTGCTGGAAACGCTGGTGCTCGGACTGCCCGGCCCGAACCATGAGCACGAGGCCGATGTAGCCGACCTGGCTCCGTGGGAACGGCACGAGCACCCCGATCCACTGGGGCATCCACCACCTGTGACCTGGCCGGCGGGAATTCTGGTCGGGCGATGCCGGCACGCGTTGCTGCTGCACCCGAACGAGACCGGCGAACACGTGACCCAATGTCGTCTGACCTGGGCGTACAAGAAGCCCCATACTCCCGTGGCCGACCCGTACACGATTCGACAACGCACGAAGAGCGGCGAGTGGAACGACCGGAGTGCTCACGCCGACCGGGCCATCTGGCGAGACCTGGACGCACTGCTGGCCGACACGGACACGCACACACGTCCCGCCGTTCTCACCGGCGCTACAGGACTACCGAGCGGGGTCAGGGACGCGCTCCGCGTCCGCGTACACGGCGTCGATCAGGACCGCCAGTCCCGCGACCGCCAGTGGATGACCGCGACGACTCCACCGATCATGTCCTGGCTCGAGGCAGAGAATCCCCGTGCTGCCGACGGCGCCAGGCAACTGCACGACGCCGCGGAAACCGTCGCGACCAGGTTGGTCTCGGAGCTGCGCAGGGCCTACCACTCCCTGAGCATCAGTAGTGGTCGATCAGGCAGCGGAGACGTGCCATGGGGGGCACCTGCGCTGCGTCACTACTGGCCCGCCGCGGAAACGATGTTCTGGGAACGGATGTACGAGGAGGACTTCACCGAACCACACCGTGCCTGCACGGAGCGCGCGCTGCAGGCCCTGGAGGCGGCCACCGACCACGAAGCCCATCACCCTCCGGTGGCCCACGCACTCGCCACCGCCCGCCAGAACCTGATCAACGCAGCGGCCAAAGCCGAACCCCGCGACCAGTAAGAGGAAACCACCCATGGCCCGTGCAGCCAGCGACTACGCGACCCGATTCGTCACCGACATCGCCACCCAGGCCACTGCGAACCCGGCCGTACGCACCGCACTACGCACCGGGCTCGGACGCGAACCCGACCAGTGCCACCGCATGCACGCCTTCGTCGCCCCGTGGCTGGAGGAAGACTCCCACCCCGACAAGGAACGCGTCCACTACACGATCGCCGCACTCATCGCACACGCCCCCGAAACCGCAGTCCCCACCGACGAAGACGCATCCGGCGATCTCGGCGAGTCCCTGGCCCGCGCCGCCCAGCACCACGTCCTCGCCTCCGCCACTACGGAGAACTACCTGCATCTGGTGGTCCGTCAAAACCCCGGTACGCTCTGCCGCTACCTCACCACCGTCGTGCTCTCGTTGCGCGACACCGGGATACCGGTCGATTTCGCGCGGCTGTTCGACGATGCCGGCCGCTGGCCCTGGCAGTCTCGCCGGATCGCCAAGACCTGGCTGCAAAGCTACTACCGCTCCGTCGCTTCCAAGACTTCCTCCTCCTAAGCTCCGTTACCTCCCTCACTCCTCCCCGATATCGGTCAAAGAAACAGACAAAGATTTCCGAAAGGAAAGAACATGCACTTGGACATTCACGCCTTGCAGCCTGTCCCCTACTCGAATTTGAACCGCGACGCGCTGGGCAGCCCGAAAAGTTGTGTCTACGGTGGATCGACGCGCACACGCGTGTCCAGCCAGTCCTGGAAACGCGCCGTCCGTTTCGAACTCGAGCAGCAACTCGACGAACCTACGGTCCGCACCCGCCGAATCCCCGAAGCCGTGCGAAAGGAGCTGGAACACCGCGGTTGGGATCACGACACGGCACGCAGGGCCGGACGTGCTGTACTCATCAGCGCCGATCAGGCAGCCACCCGCAAAGACAGCAAGGAAGGCGGGTTGTTCCCCACACCGGATGACGACCAGTCCGATGTACTGTTCTGGGTCCCTCGAGCTGTGATCACGGACCTCGCCGATCTGGCCGAGCAGTACCCCGATGCCATCGCGGACATGCCGTTGCCGTCGAAGCAGGAAGTCACCAAGAAGGAACGTCCGAAGAAACAGGACAAGCCGCAGCCGGTGCTGCCGGTGGCAACCGTGGAGGACATCCTGCGTCGCCGTTCCCCGTCGATCAACCTGCTCGGCCGGATGCTGGCCGAGATCCCTGGCCACCGCGTTGACGGGGCGAGCCTGTTCGCCCACGCGTTCACCACGCACGAATCAGCGATGGACTTCGACTTCTTCACCGCCGTCGACGACCTCAATCCTCCGGATGCGACAGGCTCCGGACATTTGGCCACGGCCGAGTTCACCAGCGGTGTGTTCTATCGCTACAGCAGCGTCAACCTCACCGACCTCGCCACCAACCTCAGCGGCACGGACAAGACGCAGGACGGCTTCGACGACGCCCTACGAGTGGTCGACGCCTACCTGCGCGCCTTCTGTGAAGCCGTCCCCAGCGGAAAACAACGCACCACCGGAGCCACCACCCGTCCCGAGCTGGTGTACCTGGCGCTGCGGCACGATCCGCTGTCGCTGGCAGGAGCGTTCGAAAAGCCCGTGCGTAGTCACAGCGGAAGCGGCTACGCGGAACCGTCGCGGGAGCAACTCGCCAACTACACCGGCAGGCTCCACCGCTTCCTCGGCACCGACGGACTGCTCTGGCACGGCCACGCCTCGATCGCCGCCGAGCCCTACGAGCAACTCGGCGAAGGCTACGACAGCCTGCACGACCTGATCACCGACAGCACGAACCGAGCGGGGGATGCGGCATGACAGGGCTCCTACTCCGTCTGGGCGGCCCCCTGCAGTCGTGGGGCACCCACTCGACTTGGACCGAGCGGGACACACATCCCTACCCGACCCGGTCCGGGCTGATCGGCCTCATCGCCGCCGCCGGAGGACATTCCCGCACCATGGACCCCGACCGTTTTTCCCCACTGCGGTTTCTGGTGCGTATCGACCGGCCCGGCACCCATCTCGTCGACTTCCACACCGTCGGTGGGGGACGGCCCCCGAAGCAGACCGTCCCGACCGCCAAAGGCGGTTACCGGCAAGAGGGCACGGGCACGCTGGTCTCCAACCGGCACCACTTGTCCGACGCTGTGTTCACCGTGGCGGTGACCAGCTCGGACGGCACGATGCTCACCGAGACCGAGCAGGCGCTGCGCCGTCCCTACTGGGCCGGGTATCTCGGACGCCGAGCATGCCCTCCGGACACTCCGTTCCTGATCACCGCAGTGGACGATCCCCACATCTGGCTGCACCAGCGCCTCCCGCTGGCCCGCCCCACTCCATACGAGGAGTCGGTGACCGTGGAATTCGTCGCCGAGCACCCTCCGGACGAGCCCACCGGCTGGACCGACAACGTCGCCGACGATCCACGGGACTTCACCCCCGACCACCGCAGCTACCGCAGCCGCCCCGCCTACCGATACCGGCGCGTCCTCCCCGCCGGCCTGTGCGGCGGGTACGGCACCGACTACCTCGATGCCCTCTCCACGGCCTTGGAGGAAGCCGCATGACCACAACCGCACCACGCACCGCGATGCTGACTCAGCTCAGGCTAAATCCGCGTCACCCAGCCACCGGTCGGGAATTAGCCAATGTAGACGGGATGCACCGCCGTGTCATGTCCCTGTTCCCCGACTCCCTCGGGGACAACCCCCGCTCCGAAGCCGGTGTCCTCCACCGCGTGGAACACAGTCACGCAGCAGCGGTGGTGCTCATCCAATCCACCCTCACCCCCGACATCACACGGCTCCCACACGGCTACGCCAACGCCGCACACCGCGAGCTCGACCCCCTGCTCAGCGCTCTGAAACCCGGGACGCGGGTACGCTACCGGATCGTCGCCAACCCCACCCGCGTCGAAACCACCGACGACGGCAGAAAACACCGGCGCCAGTTGTCCGGGGATCATGCCCTGTCCTGGTGGCATCGTCGCGCCGAGGAAGCAGGACTCGACCTCGAGTCAGCCATGCTCACCCGCGAGTACCAACTGGTGGGGGACAAACCGCGGCGTGCACGGCGCACCCACTACCACGGGGCCGCCCAGTTCGACGGCACCGCCACGGTCACCCACCCCGAGACAACCTTCCGCGCTGTCCTGGAAGGGATCGGACGTGCGAAATCCTACGGCTGCGGAATGCTGTCCCTCGTCCCCATGGCGGAGGGTGACCAGTGAACCAACGACTTCCCAAAGCACTCGGCACACCCAGCGTGCTCGGGCTGCACCCAGTCAAAGACCGCATCACCTATCTCTACGTGGACAGCGTTCGAGTCGTGGCCGACCGCAACGGTGTGTGCGCACAGACCGAACACCCCGATACCGGCACGATCGACCGCGTCTACTTACCGACCGCCAGCCTGGCCTGCGTCCTGCTCGGTCCAGGCACCAGCGTCACCCATGCCGCCGCCACCGCCTTGACCAGAGACGGGACCGTACTCGGCTGGGTCGGCTCCGGTGGAGTGCGCTGCTATTCAGCCTTCCTGCACGAAAGCACCTCCACCGAACTGCTGCACCAACAAGTCCAGCTACTGGCCAATGACGACCAGCGCATCACAGCGGCGCACCGGCACTTCCAACTCCGTTTCGGGGAATCACCTCCAGATGACGCGACCGTAGCTCGGTTGAGAAGTCTGGAGGGAGCCAGAATGAAGGCCACCTACAAAGCGCTGGCGAAAAAGCATCGGGTGGGGCCGTTCCGCCGCTCCTACGATCCCAACGACTTCAGCGCCAGCGATCCGGTCAACCAGGCAATCACCGCAGGCAACAGCGCACTCTACGGAATATGCACCGCCGTACTGCTCAGTCTCGGAGCCTCGCCCGCCTTGGGCGTTATACACGAGCACAACCAACGCGCCTTCACTTACGACATCGCTGATCTGTACAAAGCGGAACTCACCGTTCCGATCGCTTTTGCCCTCGCCCAAAGCACACATCCCGACCGGGAAATGCGCTACCGGCTACGTGAAAACGCCCGACTACTCAAACTCGTTCCCCGTATGATCCGCGACATCCGCTACGTCCTCAACGGCGGCACCGCACCCCCGAAAGACACTCCCACCGGAGTGGTCGACCTGTGGGATCCAGACACCAACGTGCCCGCCGGGGTCAACTACGCCAGCCTGGACGAAAACAACGATGACCCGGAATTCTGATGAGCACCTTCGCCGTTATCACCACCAGCGCCGTCGCGGACGGCACTCGCGGAGCCCTGACCCGCTGGATGCTCGAACCTGCTCCAGGAGTCTACGTCGGCACGCTGACCAACCGTGTCCGGGAATACCTGTGGGAAGCCGTCTGCGAGAGCATCGACGACCAGGAAGGCTGGGCCGCACTCATCTGCAACGCCGACAACGAACAAGGCTACGACATCCACACCCACGGCCCCGGCACCAGAGGCCGAACGATCGTCGATCTCGACGGCCTCTCGCTCGTGTCCTGGACACTGACTCCTGACAGCGATCCCGAAGCTGAGATCACAAAACGGTAAAGCACAACTGTTTTCCCAGCACAAAAAGGGGTTTCCCCGCTCGCGCGGGGGTGAGCCAGGGTGTACGGGCACGTGGCCACGTGGGGCACCGAGGTTTCCCCGCTCGCGCGGGGGTGAGCCGAAGCACAGATGACCACCGAGTGACCGAAGGAGGGTTTCCCCGCTCGCGCGGGGGTGAGCCCTGACCGCCACCAGCCACTACGACAAGCACCACGGTTTCCCCGCTCGCGCGGGGGTGAGCCACTGATTCCAGTTTCCGTGATCAAGTGACCGTCGGTTTCCCCGCTCGCGCGGGGGTGAGCCAGGGTGTACGGGCACGTGGCCACGTGGGGCACCGAGGTTTCCCCGCTCGCGCGGGGGTGAGCCACACCCCCCGCGTCGGGAGACGGCCGGGGGTGTGGTTTCCCCGCTCGCGCGGGGGTGAGCCGTTGGAAAAGCTGGTCAACTCGAATTTCCAGAAGGTTTCCCCGCTCGCGCGGGGGTGAGCCCTACGACATCCTCGGCGGCGGCCCGTGCCCCCAGGTTTCCCCGCTCGCGCGGGGGTGAGCCAGCCGCCCAGTACGCACAGAAAACGATGAACGTGGTTTCCCCGCTCGCGCGGGGGTGAGCCGGCCACCCCGAATGACCGCCCCACCAGCCACCAGGTTTCCCCGCTCGCGCGGGGGTGAGCCCAGGAGTCGTCCGCCGCCGCGCACTACGACAACGGTTTCCCCGCTCGCGCGGGGGTGAGCCGTCCTGGCCCCACGTCGACACGATCGCGTTGGAGGGTTTCCCCGCTCGCGCGGGGGTGAGCCTCGCCGGTGACGATGCGGACGAGTCCAGGGCTGAGGTTTCCCCGCTCGCGCGGGGGTGAGCCCCGGCGTGGACGTGCCCGCCGGGGCGCTGCGACGGTTTCCCCGCTCGCGCGGGGGTGAGCCGGCCACGTAGCTGGGTGCCCAGCCAGTTGTGATGGTTTCCCCGCTCGCGCGGGGGTGAGCCGTTGGAGTTTTCAAGTGGGCAACCTGTCCAGCAGGTTTCCCCGCTCGCGCGGGGGTGAGCCCACCCGGCGGCCTCGTAGACGGTGAACGCGCGGGGTTTCCCCGCTCGCGCGGGGGTGAGCCGGGCGACGAGGTCGAGACGGACGAGCAGCACGAGGTTTCCCCGCTCGCGCGGGGGTGAGCCGAGACCGGCGTGGACGTTCCCGCCGAGGCGCTGGGTTTCCCCGCTCGCGCGGGGGTGAGCCCGGCGGGCCGTACTACACGATGCACGGGCAGCTGGTTTCCCCGCTCGCGCGGGGGTGAGCCGACGCGGCAGGGCCGCCGGGCGGAGCGTGCTGCGGTTTCCCCGCTCGCGCGGGGGTGAGCCCGCCCGGTGGACCTGGAGAAGTTCGCCGTCGACGGTTTCCCCGCTCGCGCGGGGGTGAGCCTGGGCCGCCTACGTGCGCTGGTACGACATGGCCGGTTTCCCCGCTCGCGCGGGGGTGAGCCGGTCAGCTCGACCGCCCAGTCCTGGTTCTCCATGGTTTCCCCGCTCGCGCGGGGCAACTAGACTCATCGGGCACTGCAGCTAGCAGTTTCCCGTGGTGGGAAACCGCTCGAGGACGTGCCAGGTGTAGTGGTGATCGGCGCGGGTGAGTTCGACCAGGCGCAGTTCAGTGATGGTGACCTCGACAGGAGTCAGTTCCCGTGCCCGCCGCACAGCGCGAATGATCTCCTCCGGTGATTGCACCCGATTGCTGTAGGCAATACCCACATGGGGTCGGTACATCCGCAGCGGGTCGATGTCGGCATAGCCCGAGGCCGTCGACACCGCGCGATACACCCCAAGCAGCGGAGACCACGGAGCAACGCTGAACCGCACAGCCCCCGGAGAACCGGCCAACGGGATCAGTTTCAGACGAAACGGCTCGATCCCACGGCAGTGTTCCCCCACGTCCCTGGCCGCGGCCCGCAACGTCGGCACGGGCACCTCATCGACATAGCCCAGACGGCGCACGGTCAGGTGCAGACTCTCCGGCGGAACCAGATCGAGCCCCTCCGCGGGCAGTAGCTGCTGACAACGCCGGCTCAACGCACGGGCCGGTTCGTGCTCGTCCAGGGTGATCATCCAGTGATAGGAACGCCGGTGTGGACGGTCCCAGTGACACAGCATCCGCTCGACCCGCTCGAACGCGGCCTGATCGTGGACCGCGATACCCACCGGATCCTCGTGATCATCCGGTGGATCGGCCGGGAACATCGAACTGTAAGAACTACCCACACCGACCAGCCTGACCCGCACCCGCTGCTCATCCGTCACCGGGTTGGTCCCCCAGCGACGTCGCGCACTTGAGGACGGCTCCACCAGGTGCGCAGCACCTCGGTGAACTCGGTCACGCGTGCGTCTCCTGCCCAACGTTGAGCAAGTCCGTACAGGGTGTGGGCACGTTGCCACACCGAACGAATCGGGTGATCGGCACAGATCCGCACCGACTCGGTGCCCAAGGCAAGTGCGTGTTCCAAGTCCGGATCCGGCTGGCGCAACAGCGCCGTGGCAACATCGAGCCGCACCAGAGCTCGGCTCCAGTCGGAATCGGCCTGTTCCACGGCGGTATCAACATCGCCGGTGTAGTGCAGCACACGTTCCGTGTCCCCCAAGGGCACGTACGCCGTCGCCGCGTTCGCGGCCAGGCGGGCATAGCCGTACGGTTCGAAGGACAGGCACGGCGTGAGCTCGGGGCTGATCTCGTGGTGATCGAGCAAGCTCAGCGCCTGGCCGACAGCCTTCTCCACACCGGCACGGTCACCGAGCTTTCCCAGCGCTCGCGCCTGCCCGTTGACCAACAGGCGGATGCTCTGCGGACTCTGCGGTGCCAGCGCTCTCCCCCGTCCGGCATGGGAATACGCCTGCTGGAAGTCTCCCTGGTAGTACGCTCCCAGCGAATAGGTGCCCCACACCCATGCTTGCAGGTCCACATCCCCGATCTCTGTCGCACAGAGCAGTGCCTCCTGGCAATAGACATTGGCCAATCGAAACCGCCCCATGTTGACGGCCATGTAGCCGGCCAGCCCGGCAAGCTGACCCGCGAGCCGGTGCAGCCGGTAACGGATCCGCAGGGTCTGACGTCCACGCAGGAGCTGGTGGACCTGCCTGCGTGCTCGGACGACGACAGGTCCGAGCTCGACGGGGCCACGGTGTTCGTACTCGGCAACAATGCGCGGCACCTGATCCTCCAGGAACCGCAGCTGCTCGTCACCGACGTTGGACTCCTGCAGTTCCTGCAGCTGCAACCAGAGCTCGTCCGGATCGTCCCAGGAGGAGGTCGAGGTGACCCCGGGGTGTTCGGGCACATGTGACTGTGGTGAGGACGTGTCCTTAGCAGCGGTCTCGTTGAGCAGGTCATCGAGTTCTTCGGGAGTCACACCGAGTACGGAGACAATTCGTGGGCGCTGTTCCGGTAACGGAGCCGCCGTTCCCTTCTCCCACCGCCAGACGGTGCTGCGTTCCACTCCGACCGTCTCCGCAAAACGCTCTTGCGTATAGCCTAGGCCTGCCCGACGTGCGGCCAGGCCTCGTCGTTGACGCGGCATAACTTCCCCGAGTACGTACATCGGATGTCGCTTGAGGCCACCGAAATCAGTTTCAATCTCGGTCACCTTCGATCACGTGATCGTAGTAGTCACAGCATCAGCGCAGGTCAATGATTCGTGTGCATCATCGGTGCAGCATTCGTGCAGCGAATCCGCTCTGGTCGAGGCCTGGGGTGAAGCGGTTGACTGCCCTCGGCTGCGGCGAGAGCCCCGACCTCTCGCCGCAGCCTGCCTCCTTGTAGTCGACCTGCGAACCGGTACCGCTCGCTCATGCACCACAGCCACCAGTCCCGGGATACTCCGTTCCCGATGGAAGTCGGCAACCTGCTGACCGCTATAACTCGGGATGGCTTCACCTGGCGGTTCTGCAACGGACCTCACCGACCCACCGCCCTGGTGGCGACCTACGAATGGGACGACGTCATCGATCTCGCACTGATCCGCGATCGCGACGACGTCATCACCGCGCGGCTGCCCATCACGCACAACACCGACATCTTCGCTCCCGAAACCATCCTGTGGGTCTACGTTGGTGAAGCACATCAGGCGCTGCAGGCACTGCTGGATCTCCCCCATCCCGACCATCCCCGAGCACCCCACGAGCCAGCACCAGCACCGGACACGTTGCACATCCCGAGCGCGAGGCGGTGTCCGCTCACCGTTCATCCACCCTCCCTGCTAGTCGCCCAAGCGCGGCAGAACCGACTCGCTTCGGCCCTAGCATCCCGAGACGACCTATCAACAGCGCAAAACGAGGTGAGCCATGAGCAATCGGAGCGGCACGAACAATATCGCTGAGGCGACGTACTGCCTTTCCGGGAAAGAACAGAAGAACCAGCGAGTCCGATGGTCCGCAACTGGTTCGGCTGCTCACTGGGGAAGAGCGGAACAACCAGAGGCACCTCGACAAGACAGTTGACTCCGCCGAATCCGGTTTCGGCCAAACATGAGATTCAAAACCATTTCTTGTCTCTACCGACTGTAGAGCTCCGGAATTTCCGCCGAGTTCCTTACCGGCTCGTGAGCACCGGGCCAGCGGCGGGAAGCAGGAGTTCCCATAACGACCGGGAAGGACTTCGTGACACAGGAAGGTGTTTCGTGACAAGGGCATGTGAGACCGGTAGCGGTGCTGCCGACGAGGCGAGCACACGGCGGGAAACGATGATCTCCGAACTGCGCGAGTGGGGCGACCTGCGTAGTGATTCGGTCGCGGAAGCGCTGCGAACGGTGCCGCGGCATCTGTTCGCACCGGGTGAGTCGCTGGAGGACGTGTATGCGGCGAACCAGGCTGTGGTGACCAAGCGGGACGAGCAGGGACTGGCCACCAGCTCGCTGTCGGCCACCCACATCCAGGTCACGATGCTGGAGCAGGCTCAACTCCAGCCGGGAATGCGGGTTCTGGAGGTCGGAAGCGGTGGCTACAACGCCGCCCTGCTCGCCGAACTCGTGGGCGAGGCCGGCACGGTCGTCTCGCTCGACATCGATGGCGACATCGTCGAACGTGCCCGCAGCTGCCTGCAGACTGCCGGCTACGAGCCGGTCAGGGTGGTGCACGGGGATGCCGAGCACGGACATGCGCCGGAGGCTCCGTACGACCGGATCATCGTCACGGCCGGCGCGTGGGACATCCCCCCGGCCTGGATCGAGCAGCTCGCGCCGGGTGGGCGGATCGTGGTCCCACTGCGGATGCGGGGGCTGACTCGGTCGGTGGTCTTCGCCCACGACGGGGATCACCTGGTCAGCACGGGATATCGCCTGTGCGGGTTCGTCCCGATGCAGGGTGTCAGCGCCCGCGAGGAACGTCTGATCCCGCTCGACGGGTCCGAGGTGGCGCTGCGGGCCGAGGAAGAGCAGCTGCTCGACGTGAGTGGCCTGCGGCAGGCGTTGTACGGGCAGTGGGTGCAGCACTGGTCCGGTGTGCGGTTCGACCAGGTCGACGAGTTGGATTTCTGGATCGCCACGCAAGCCCCGGTGTTCGGGTTGCTCGTGGCACGGCAAGACGCGGTCGAACGCGGGCTCGTCACACGTGCCGCGTTGCGCGGGGTTCCGACGTTGCTCCGGGGCAGCGGTTTCGCCTACCGCACGAAACGTCCGATCGAGGGCACCGACGAATTCGAGACCGGGGTCTATGCCCACGGCCCCGAGGCGGACGCGGTGGCCGACGAGTACGTCGAGCTGCTGCGCCGATGGGACCGCGATCTGCGGGGCGGTCCCGGCGCGCGTATCGAGGTGTTTCCCGCTACGCGGCCGACCAGTGAACTCCCCAGGGGACGCATCGTCGAGAAAGCGCACACGCGCGTCGCCGTCTCCTGGCCAGGAGCGCGGAATCCCTGACAGGCAGGGCCCGCGGCATCACGGTGATTGAGAAACGAAGGAGATTCCTGTGGCAGTTCCGGACAACACCACCAGCACAGTGGACGAGGTGGGAGATTTCGCTGGCGAGCAGCCCCTCCTTCCCGACGACTTCGATCTCGACATTCGTTTTGTCGAGTCGGGGCCGGTCGTCGAGGAACTCATGCGTCCCACTGATGACGGCTGTGGGCACACCTGTGAATCGGCCTGCAATTCCTGCCCGGAGTAAGTAGTTCGTTGCAGTCCTGATGTGAATCAGGAAGCCGGGCGGCAGTGTTCGCGCTGTCGCCCGGCATCACGCTTTTCCTGTCGTTAGGGGCCCAGGTGTATCGGTTGCTCGACACCGCCATGATCCGGGCGACCCTGCTCCCCAGCGGGGTGGATGGTGGATCGTGGCCGGATCTGACCGGAAGTACGGATGCGCACGTGCGGCAGTGGTGTTCGTGGTTACGGCGGGTGTGGGCGGTTGAGGAGTTCGCGGCGGCCGTGGAGGTGGCCAGCCCGGTGCTGGCCGATCGTGTGCGTGCGATCTGCGCGGGCGAGGAGCTGCGTGCCCGTGAGGTTCGTCGTGTGACGAGTTCGATGATGCGGTATCTGCTGCGTGCCACCACTCGGGCGACCCCGTTCGGGTTGTTCGCGGGCGTTGCCGCTGCCCGGTTCGACCGTGCCACGACGGTGCGCTGGGGCCACCGGCCTCGGGCGGTGGCGCGGGTCGATGCGGAGTGGTTGTCGGCGGTACTGGCGGATCTGGAGTCTGATCCGCAGCTGCGTGCCCGGCTGCTGGTTGTGGCGAACTCGGCCGCTGTGGTCCGTGACGGCAGGATGGTGCTGGGCTGGCAGCGCCGTTCCGAGGACGGCTGGCTGGGAGAGGTCTCGGTGCGCCACAGCCGGGTGGTGCGGGCCATCATGCGGGCCGTGGCCGCGCCGATCCGGGTGTGCGAGGCGGCCGAGAAGGTCGCGGCTGAGGTCAACGCCTCCGCCGCCGCAGTGGAGCCGATGCTGGGGGCGCTGGTTGAGCAGGGGTTCCTGATCACTCAGGTGCGGGCTCCCATGACGGCCACCGATCCCCTGGCCCATGTCGTGGCGGCGCTGGACGAGATCGAGGCCGACACGATGGCCGGGGTGTCGGGGCGGGTGGCCCAGCTCCGTGCCCTCCACCAGGACATGGTGGGGCACAACGCCGTTGGCGCACCGACCCGAGCAGACCAGCGCCGTGCCGGGCTCTCGCGGGCGATGACCCGGCTGGCGCCGAGCCAGCGGCCGGTCGGGGTGGATCTGCGGTTGGACTGTGACCTGACCCTGCCGCAGGGGGTGGCCCGGGAGGCCGAAGCCGCGGCCGCGGCGTTGGTGCGGCTGGCTTCGGAGCCGTTCGGCACCCCGGCGTGGCGGCAGTACCACGGTCGGTTCCTGGAACGGTACGGGCCACGAGCGGTCGTGCCGGTGGCCGAGCTGGTGGCCGATACCGGACTCGGTTTCCCGGCCGGTTACCGCGACTGCCCGTGGGGCACACCGGAATCCGGTCCGGTCTCGGAGCGGGATGCGGAGTTGCTGGCCCTGGCCCAGCGAGCGGTCTGGGAAGGCCGTACCGAAATCGTGCTCGACGAGGCCACGATCAGTCGTCTCGAGACCGCGGGGACGAGGGAGACGACGGTCCAGCCGCATACCGAGCTGCGCGTGCAGGTGCGGGCCCGGACGCGGGACGCCCTTGATCGCGGCGAGTTCGAGCTGGCTCTGGCCGGGGTCTCACGCTCGGCCGGAGCTACCACCGGCCGCTTTGTCGACCTGCTCGACGACGAGGACCAGCAGCGTGCGGTCGCGGCCTATGCCGAACTGCCCACAGTGTGTGCGAACGCGCGCCCGGCCCAGATCTCGGCGCCGGCGCTGTATGCGCGCACCGACAACGTCGCTCGCAGTCGACAGGTGCTGCCCGCGGTGGTCTCGCTGGGCGAACACCGCGAGTCGGGTCACGATGTGGTGCCGTTGGACGATCTCGCCGTCACCGCCGACGCCGAACGGCTGGTGCTGCTGTCGCTGTCGCAGCAGCGTCCGGTCGAACCGGTGGGTTTCAACGCGGTGGAGATGGTCGGCCACGCGCATCCGCTCGTGCGGTTCGTCACCGAGCTCAGCACCGCCCGTGCCAGGCCGTGCGTGCCGTTCTCGTGGGCAGCGGCGGCTCGGCTGCCGTTTCTGCCCCGAGTGCGCTACCGTCGCACGATCCTGGCACCAGCGCGGTGGCGGTTGGAAGCAAGCGAGCTTCCCGGTTCCGGGGCCTCGTGGCAGGACTGGATGCAGGGCTTTCAAGCGTGGCGGCAGCACTTCGCCGTGCCGGATCTGGTCTCTCTCGGTGACAGCGATCAGCGGATGCGGCTGCATCTGCACACTCCGGCGCACGTGTCCCTGCTGCGCACCGAGCTGGAACGCACGGGAGAAGTCACCCTGCGGGAAGCACCGGCCGACGAGGAGTTCGGCTGGTTCGACGGGCACGCCCACGAGGTGGTGATCCCGCTGGCGACCACCGCCACGGCCGCTTCGCCGCCGAGGTGGTCGGCCCAGCACCTCGACCGCGGGCACGGGCACCTGCCCGGCAGCGAGTCCTGGCTCTACCTCAAGCTCTACGGGCATCCCCACCGGCAGAACACGGTGCTCACGAATCATCTGCCCGAGCTGCTGTCGAGCTGGGACACCGCGCCGGAGTGGTGGTTCGTGCGCTATGCCGACCCGGATCCGCACCTGCGGCTGCGGATCCGGGTCGGCCAGCACGACGAGAGCGCCCCTGTTCTGGCCAGGGTCAACGCCTGGCTCGCCCAGCTGCGCCAGCGGGGGCTCGTAGGCCGCGCCCAGGTCGACACCTACTATCCCGAAACCGGCCGGTTCGGCGCCGGAACGGCGATGCGGGCCGCCGAGTCGGTCTTCGCCGCCGATTCGAGCGCGGTGCTCGCCCAGCTGCACGCTATCGAGCACCACGACGGTGCTCGGCCGCTGGCTCTGACCGCGGCGAGCATGGTCCAGCTCGTGTGCTCGTTCCACGACGATCCGGCCACCGGAATGCGGTGGCTGATCGAGCACGCCCACACCCCCTCGGGCCCGGCCCCCGAGCGAGCTCTGCGTGAACAGGCACTGCGGCTGGCCGAGCCACGCGAGGACTGGGCCGCGGTACGCGCCCTGCCGGGCGGCGAGGACCTCGCGGCCGCCTGGCACCGGCGTCGGACAGCGCTGACCGCCTACCGCAGCACCCTGACCGAGTCCGGGCACCGCGAACCCGCCGGCGTGCTGACCGACCTGCTGCACCTGCACCACGTGCGCATGACCGGCGTGGCTCCCGAGACCGAGCGGACGTGCCTGCGCCTGGCCCGCGCCGCCGCTCTGAGCTGGACCGCCCGCACCCAGGGAGCCCCGTGAACACCCTCAACACCGTCGACATCCTCGCCGCGGTCGACGAGCTCGCCGAGCCTCTTTCCGACCCGCACACGCTCTACCCGCACGGCGGCGTGGGCCGCACCCGGCCGCAGTCGCTGCTCGGCGGCGCGGCCGGCCTCGCGCTGCTGCACCTCGAACGTGCCCGCAGCGGCCGCGGCAGCTGGGACACCGCCCGCGCCTGGCTGACCGCGGCCGCACGCGAGGAAGTCTCCACCGGCCGCAACGCGACCCTGTTCTACGGGGCACCGGCGCTGGGGTTTCTCACCCGCTCGGTCGCCGACGAGCCCCACCGGTGTCCCCCCGTGCTGGCCGCACTGGACAGCAAAACCATCGCACTGACCCGGGCCCGTCTCACCCTGGCCCACGCGCGTCTCGATCGGGGCGAGCTCCCCCTGCTGTCCGAGTTCGACCTCTTCCGGGGCCTGGCCGGACTCGGCGCCTACCACCTGCGCCACCACCGCCGGCACGCCATCACCCGCGCCGTGCTGAACTACCTCGTCCGGCTGACCGAACCCCTGCCGTCCACCTCGGACGGCCTACCAGGATGGTGGACCGAGGTCTCGCCCAACGGAGAGATCACCGCCGATTTCCCCGGTGGGCACGGAAATATCGGCCTGTCCCACGGCATCGCCGGACCACTGGCGCTGTTGTCCCTGGCCCTGCTGCGCGGTGTGGCTGTCGACGGCCAGCGCGACGCGCTCGAACGGATCTGCAGCTGGCTCGACACCTGGCAACAACCGGGCCCCTGGTGGCCCGGAGTGATCACCCGCACCAACGTCGAAACCGGACAGATCGCCCCCTCCCAGCGACAAGCGCCGCGCTGGTGTTACGGCACCGCCGGGCTGGCCCGCGCACTGCAACTCGCCGGGATCGCCACCGGCGACACCGCCCGACAACGCACCGCCGAGGCCGCGATGCTGGGCCTGCTGCGCGAGCCCGACCAGCTCGACCGCGTCACCGACACCGGCCTGTGCCACGGGCTGGCCGGAATCGGCCAGACCGCCTGGCGCATGGCCGCCGACGCCGACACCGGCGAGATCACCGGCGAACTGCCCCACCTGTGCCGACGGCTCCTCGCACGGCTGTCACCACCCCCGTCAGATCCCGAACTCCTCGACGGAACCGCCGGCATCGCCCTGGCCCTGCACACCCTCGGCACCCACCAGGCACCGCACACCGGCTGGGATACCTGCCTGCTGCTGGCCTGACCCGACAAGGAGCCATCGCGTGACCCCGTCCTGGCGCCAACTCAACGTTCGATTCGACGACTGGGACACCGTCGAACACACCGCAGTGACCCACCTCGGGCCCGCCCTCACCGAAGCCAGCCACGCCGGGCTGATCGAAGCCTGGTTCTTCACACGCAAGGCCGAACAGCTACACCCCGATGGCCACGGCGTCGCCGCGCAGGGAGCTCCGCGCCCGTGCTGGCGAGTGCGCATCCAGGGACCAGACGAAGACACCGTCTCCGAGGCGCTCGCCCTCCTCCACGCGCACCTTCCCCGGGCCACCCCGGTCATCTACGAACCCGAGGTCCACGCCTTCGGCGGGGCCACCGGCATGGCGCTGGCCCACACCCTGTTCCACCAGGACAGCCACCACATCCTGACCTACCTCAACCACCTCGACACCGCGCCCCGGAGGGTGCAGCGAAAAGAACTTGCGATGCTGCTGTGCAGCCGCCTGTTCCGCGCGGCCGGGCAGGACTGGTACGAGCAGGGAGACATCTGGGCCCGGATCGCGCAGAACCGTCGCCCGATCCACGAGCTCCCACCGGAGACCGTGCACGCGCTGCACCCCGCACTACGTCGCCTGATGACCGTCGACACCGCGCAGCTGGCACGCGATCCCACCAGCGGCCTCGCCGTCGCGGCGGACTGGTTCACCGCCTTCGACGACGCGGGCACACAGCTAGCGCGCCTGGCCCACGAGGGCGTCCTCGAGCGCGGCCTGCGCGCCGTGCTGGCCCACCACGCCCTGTTCGCGTTCAACCGCTTCGGTCTCAGCCCCGCAAGCCAGACCCTGCTCGCCCACACCGCGGCCACGCTCGTCTTCGACTGATCGGACCCTTGCGATGCCCCTCCCGAGCAACGACCACCTCCACGAACGACTCGCCGCGTGGTTCCCGCTCCTGCCACGGCCACGGCCCGCCTGCCGAGCACTCACCGAGCGCGTCGACGAGATCAACCACCTCGCCCACATCGCCGCACACGGCCCACCGGAACAACGCATCACCACCGCCGCCGAAGCCTGCAACAAGGCCGCGCTCATCCTCAGCGACTGCGGCCTGCCCGACCGCGCCCACCAGCTGTGCCGGCGACAATTCGACCTCTTCCACGCCCACCGGCCGCTGGCACCGACAACGGCCAAACTCGCCCTGCAACCCCTCGTCAACCTCGGACGACTGCACATCCGCACCGGGCAGGCCAACCGCGCCCACCAGCTGTTCACCCACGCCTACCAAGCCCTGCGCACGAGAACGGCGACCACGATCGACGGTCGGAACATCGACCTCACCGACCTCACCGACGATCACAGCGCAGCACGAGGCGACCTCGCCCGATTCCTCTGGACAGTGCTGCTGGCCGACGGCACCCGAGCCCTGACCCGAGCCGGACGATGGAACGACGCGCTCGAACACCTCGAACGCCACAAAGGCATCGGCGACCGCATGCTCGACGGCAGACAAGTCGCCATCCTCACCCGCATCATCAACGACGACCACGAGCACGCCCTCGACCTGCTCGCACACAGCTCCACCCCGGAAACGTGGGAACAAGCCGTCGCGTCCTACCTCACCACGCTGTGCCTGACCACCGCAGAACGCGAGACCCAGCCAGCTGACACAGAGATGGTCGAGCGCTACCTCGCACTCCCCCACCAGTCCACACCACCGGTGTTTCGCTGCCGCCTCGGTCTATGCGTACTCGACCTCACCAACCACACACCTCACACACCAATCACCACCGACATCACTCGACAAGCCATCGCCGCAGCAGACGCCTACGCCGCCCACGACGTGCTCACCCACCCAGCCTGCGCGCAGAACATGTCCGACACTGACCAGCACGCGCTAACCCACATCATCACCACCGCCGGCCTCCACCACGGCGAGGAAGCACCAGCCGAGCCCCTCACCGAACTCACCGACGCAATAGCCGCAAGCGAAACCAGCCTGGCTCACGCACTCACACGACCACAGTCAGCTCACGACCAGCCCCGAAGGAACTACCCCAGCACGACTGCCCCACAGCCACCGGGCGAACTCGGCGATGACCTGGCCGGACCGGGAGACACGACAGAGGCAGCGCCGCGAGGGATACCTCGCTACTAAGACCGTGAAACGGCAGCACGTGGAAAATCCACCCTGGGAGCTGACGTCACTTTCCCGCTCGTCAGGCCCTGGGACACGTCTCGAGAACTGCTCAGCGACTACACAGCCGTGCCCGTGACTGGAGAACTGTTGAATGTCTTCCACGTCCCCACCGAGTTGTTCGCCTCGACCGCCCCGTACGACGCCCGCCACCGACCCGGCTAGATGTCGTTACCAGGGCCGACAACGGGCAGCTCGCCCAGCTCACAGACGTCTCCCTTTGCCACGGGTGGGCGGGGCTGCTGCACACCACCTGGCGCATGAGCCAGCACGCCCCGCGGCTCCGCGCGCACCTGCCGAGGCTGATCGACCGAGTCACGGAGCGGCTGGACGAGCACTCCTCACCGGCGGCGGGCCTGCTCACCGGAGCAACGGGAGCCCGGCTGGCGCTGCACGCCGTCACCACCGATCAGCCCCCCGTCACGCGGTGGGATGCCTGCCTGCTGCTGGATGGTTGACACGACGAAGAAGCAAGGAAGGGACACGATGAACACCGAGATCACCACCGAGGCCGCGTCAGCCGAGGAACTGCGTGCCCGCATGGTCGAGAAAGTCCGCAGCAAAGGATTCGCCGCGAACTCGCGTGTGGAGCAGGTCCTGCGGGACATGCCGCGCCACGACTTCGTGCCCGGACACGACCTGGACACCGCGTACCACCCGTTCCAAGCGGTGATCACCCACCGGTTCGCCGACGGCAGCTCCCTGAGCTGTGCCAGCGCCCCGTTCGTCGTGGCGATGATGCTCGACCAACTCGACGTGCGCCCCGGCGATCGTGTGCTGGAGATCGGCGTCGGAACCGGCTACAACGCCGCCCTGCTCGCCGACCTCACCGGCGACACGCAACTCGTGACCACCATCGACGTGGACCCCGACGTCACCACGCAGGCCCGACGAAATCTCAACGCGGCCGGGTACGGCGACGTGCGTGTGGTCACCGGGGACGGCACCGACGGGGTAGCCGAGCACGGACCCTACGACCGGATCATCGCCACCGTCTCCCCCTGGGACATCCCACCGGCCTGGTGGCACCAACTCATCCCCGGCGGACGCATGGTGCTCCCCCTGCGCTGGCGCGGCCAAACCCGCGCCGTGGCCTTCGCCGAACAGGACGGCACGCTCGTCTCGGACTCGGTGGAGTTGTGCGGCTTTGTGAACCTGACCGGGGAGACCGAAGGAGAACAGAGCGGCGCGATCACCGACGACGGCACCATCAGTCTGCACTGGGACCGCGACCAACCACTCGATCACAACACGCTGCACGGCGTGCTCGATGCTCCGAGCATCACACGCTGGTCCGGGCACACGATGGGCGGTAGCGAACCCTTCGACGGGATCTGGCTGCGGATGACCGCCGAGGACAACCGCACTTGCCGACTCGACGTACACCCGGACGTGCCCAGCGAGGTCGCCGACCCGCTTGCGCCGATGCGGTCCCCAGCACTCGCGGCGGGCGAATCACTGGCCTACGTGACCAAGCACCGACACCAGACCGACAACGGCTCCCGCTGGGAACTCGGCGCGATCGGCCACGGACCGGCCGCCGAAACCCTGACCGACCGACTGATCGAGATGATCGACCACTGGTCACCCGCCCGCGACGCACGCCCCACCGTGACCGCCTACCCAGCCCACACCAACCCCCCGCGAGCATCCATCGACAAGCGGCACAGCAAACTCCTCGTTACCTACTCCGAAGAATGATGACCGTCAGATCGTCCTGGTCACGCCATCGTGGACTGAACGCGATAAGAGCTGTCGCCGTGCAGCGGGCGGTGGCATCATCTGCCGTGAGCCCGTGCGGAGCTCGCTGAGCTGTCCTCCCGACCGGGAGTGTCGGTTTGGACGTATAGCTGTGCGGGATCGATCACCTTGCAGACGGGGTGGGGTGCTCGCCCTGTGGGGCTGTGTGGTTCTCGCAGTTCATCGACCAGCAGAACCCACGGCAGTGGGGTGGGCTGAGACCATCCATGTCGCCGCTGCGTAGCGGATTCCGCGACAGACGACGCCGTTCTCACCGACGGTCCACGCCGAGTGATCGAGCATGATGTGCGCTGCCTGCAGGATATCCTCCACAACATGAGCGAAGGCCTGATCATCACGTGCTCCGATCAGGAGACGATCGGTAGATCCAGGTCTTTGGGTCGCGGGGCTCGGGCTGGGGACCGTGAGAGTGCGGGGACGGCTTCGGAGGTTCTTCTTCATGGGAGTCGTTCAAGGGGATGTTCCTTTCTGAATGCACGTTGTCGTCGTGGTTGGTGAGGAGTTCGGTGCAGGCGTGGGCGAGTGGTGTGGCTGTGGCGGGGCCGACGAGGAGGTGGAAGGTCTCGTCGTTTTCGATGCGGCCGAGAACGGCGGGGTGGTCGCGTAGTCCGGTGTTGTCGACGGTCTGGTGGTCGGCCAGGGTGATGCGTAGGCGGGTGACGCAGTGGGTCACCGTGATGATGTTTTCGGCCCCGCCGAGCAGGGTCAGCAGCTCGTTGGCGGTGCGGGTGTAGGGGTTCGAGGTGGATTGTTCTGGTGGTGTCATCGGGCTCCCCAGAGGTAGCGGGGTATGTCCATTTCGGCGTAGGCGACCTGGTCGGTCTCGTTCCAGTACGCCTTGGCGAGTACGTGGGCGATCAGGGATCGCAGCCGTAGCAGGGAGTCCAGCCACGTGCCGGGGTACTGCCAGTGCCGCCATAGAGCGGGGTCGGTGGTGGCGAGGTGGTCCAGGGTGGTGTCGAGGTCGCGGCGCCAGCGGTGTAGTTCGGTGAAGGTCACGGTGGTGTGTCTGTGCTGGGTGGCGTTGATGAGGTGTTCGCGGATCGCTGTGGCGGTCTGTCGGGCGGGGGCGCTCCAGGCTGTCTGGGTGTGTGGGTCAGGGTCGTTGGCCAAGGTCGCCAGGAGGGTGCGTGCGGTCGCGGTGTCGTCCTCCATCGAGGTTCCCTTCAGCATGGTCGGTGATCTCGGTGGCACTGGTCAGGCAGCGCACCGGCCCGCCGCGGGGTTGGTGGTGCAGGGCGCGGCTGAACAGTTGTGTGCGTCCGTGCGGGCTGGTCACGCTCGTCGAGCGCGGTTGGCCGCAGTCACGTCCGCAGGCCAGGTCGGCGTTGGAGACGGCCAGCGGGGCCGTGGGTGCGGGCAGCAGGGTGGCCGCGGTGGCGGTCAGGTCGGTGTCGGTGACCTGGTGGTGTTGCCAACTGGGCCCGGGGCTGATCCACCGGGGGAGCTCGCGGAAGAACTCGCCGTACGCCTCTAGGAAGGCCTGGTCGTACCAGAGGCGATAGCGGGGGTCATCGGCTCGGTCGCGGCGGCGGTGTCGTGACTCGTCGGGTTCCAGGTGCAGGATCAGCACGGTGTCGTTGTGGTGGCGCTGGTCGAGGGCGAGCTCGTGGCTGTGGGCCAGGGCGCGGTCGAAGTCGTGCCACTGGCCGGTGAGTCGGGCCAGGGCGTAGCGGTAGGCCAGCACTCCGAGGTGACAGCGGTCGGAGGCGATCACCCGCTCCGGAGTGTGCGTGTGCAGCCGGGCGGCCTCGGTGGTGCGCGCGTGATCCTCGGCCAGCAGGTGCCGCAGCACGGTCTCGTCACCGCCCTCGGCCGGTGGGCGGGCTTCGGGAAAGACCACGGCCTGCCACTGGGTGAGCAGTGTTCCGAGGAGCGTGGTTTTGCCTGCCCCGGGCATCCCGTCGAGGATCAGCACGTCACAGCACCTGCCCGGTGCCGTGCAGGCCCGCCAGCAGCCACGGGGCCAGGGCGGCGACCTGTTCGGCCAGCTCGGGGTCCAGCTCGAGGGCCCACTGCAGGATCCAGCGGGCACGCAGGGCCAGGTGATAGGCGAGGTGTTCACCGCTGACCGGGTCGGCGTTGGGGGTCCAGCGGCGGCGTTCGGCGTCGTAGGCGGCCAGCAGCACGCGCCGGTCGTGCGTGCCGAGCAGGCTCTCGTGCAGCACCAGCGTGCCGAGGTCGTCGTAGCGGCAGCCGATGCCGGAGCCCTCGAAGTCGATGACGCCCGGCGCCTGGTCCTCGGCGAGCAGGATGTTGCGGCGGGAGAAGTCCCCGTGCACGAACCCGCGCTCGCGCGTGCAGCGCGTCTCGGCCGCTGGTGCCGCCTCGGTCAGGGCGGTGTCGAGCCGGCCTGCGGCCGCACGTGCGGGGCTGGTGCCGTCCGGTAGCTCGCGCAGCCGTCGGCGGTGTTCGGGCATTGCCGTGAGGAGTTCACCGGGCAGGCTGTGCAGCTGGGCGGCGACTTGGCCGAGCGTCGTGGTTGCCTCGTGCGGAGACGGTTGGGTGCCGTTCAATCGGGTGGCTGCCAGCCAGGGCAGCTGTCCGGCCTGTTCGTCGTGGGCCAGCACCTCGGGCACGCGCAGTTCGGGGGTGTGGGCGGCCGTGCGCAGCCCGGCGGCCTCACGGTGGCACCGTTCCTGCCCCCGGTGGGTGTAGACCTTCAGCACCGCGTGCTCGGCCAGGAATATCGCGGAGCGTCCGCCGTAGCCGACCAGGGCGTGGGAGGCGAATGTCGTGCCTACGGCCGCGGTAGCGGCGAGGCGGGCACAGTCGATGGCTTCGGCGAACTCGCTGCTGACGTCCTCGTCGCTGTTGGTGGTGTCGTCGTCCATGTCGAATCCTTACTCGGAAGCATGCGTGCGAGGAGTGGTGTGGCCGCGCCATTCCCGCAGCCAGTACGGCGGCTCGGCAGCCAAGGCCCGTATCTCGGTGTCGGGAACGCTGCCGCGTGTGCCGGCGCGGTGCCGCTCGAGGATGGCGCTGTAGGCCGCGTGTGCGGCCCGTGCCTGGGCCGACCAGGAGTAGTACTGTTCGACTAGGTGCCGTGCGCGTCTGCCCAGACGGTGGCGGCGCACCTCGTCGCCCAGCAGCGCGGTCACGTGTCCGGGCAACTCGGCCAGGTCGGCCTCGACCGCCCACTGCCCGGTCTCGGCGAACCCGACGAACGCCTCGGCCGTGCCAACCACGGGCAGCCCGGCGGCGCAATAGTCGAGGACTTTGAGCTTCATGCCCCCGCCGCTCTCCCGTGGGGCGACGGCCACGGTCGCGGTCTCCAATGCCGAACGCAGGTCGCGCAGCGGGCCGCGCAGCCGCACACGGTCAGCGAGTTCCCGCAACGAGGCGGGATAGCGGCCTATCACCTCGATCACCGTCTCCGGCGGCAGGCTCGGTGCGAGCACCTCGTGCAACCACCGCACCGCACGGCGGTTCGGCTCGTAATAGCAGTTGCCGACGAACACCACCCGCGACTCGGCACTCGACCGCGGCCTCGGGGCAGGTCCGGGGTCGACTCCGCAGGGCACTACGTGCACCGCTGTGGCGCCGAGTCTCCGGGCGGTCGCGGCATCGCGGTCGGTGAACGTGATCACTCCGTCGGCGGCGGCCACGGCGGCGGTTTGCAGCACCGCCGCGGTGTCCTGTCCCGCGTCGTCGATCGAGCGCAGCAGGGTGGGCTCGTCGTCGTGCATCTCGTAGACCAGTGCTGCCCCGGCCTCCTCGGCCAGTTGGCGGCCATAGCGCACGGTCAGCTGGGTGTTGGACAGCACCAGCACGTCCGGTGCCAGCTCGGCCAGGTGCAGCCGCAGCCGGTCGGGACGCTCGTAGACGCTGGCATAGGGCAGATAGCGCACCGGCAGCGGCCAAGCCCCGCTCGGCCGCGAGGCCGGGTTCAGATCGCACAACAGCAGGGTCGTCTCCGCTCCCCGCCGATGCAGCCACGCGTTCAACCGTGCCGTGCGCGCGGCCGCGCCGGTCAGCGGCAGGGTGTGCAGAAACCCGGCCGTGTCCAGCAACACCGCCACGGTCGGGCTGCTGCTTGCAGCGCTGGTTGGCCGTGGCCGCAGTGGGGCGCTCATCGGCTCTTCACCCCCTCGTCCTTGCCGGCTGATGCCCGCTGCGTCGGCCGGAGCGTTTCCAGCCGCCAGCCGGTGATGCGGGCCAGGTGCGTGGCCACGGTGCGCCAGTGCTCGCGCGGGACCGCGCCGAGCACGTCGGAGAGCCGCACGCTGTCGTAGATCACTGCCTCCGGGTGGCGGCGGCGCAGTCGTGCGACCGATACGCCGTGCCAGAAACCACGCGCCAACAACCGAGGCAGACGCACGTCGGCGGCGTGGATGGCCCGACGCACGATCGCGTCCGGCGCCACGACCACCCCGAGTCCGGCGTGCTCGGCGCGCACGGTCAGCTCCAGATCCTCGCAGGACAGATGTCGCCACGGGCGGACACCGAGCCGCTCGTCGAACACCGGCCTCGGCCTGGCACGGGTGGCCAGGTTGCATCCGACCAGCCAGAACGGCGGGCGCAGCTCGCGCGGCTCGCTCGGCCAGTCGGGTGGGACGAAAAACTGCGCGATGCCCGGCTCAAGCGCCGGCGGTTCGGAAAAACCCACGAAACGGGGGACGACTCGGCCACCCGCGCAGTAGGCGCCCGTCTCGGTGAGAGCTCGAACCAGACCACTGGCCCAGCCCGGCTCGGGACGCGAGTCCGGATCGGTGAACAGCACGAACTCGCCGGTCACGTGCCCCACCCCGGTGTTGCGGGCCCGGCTCAGCCCGGCGCGGGGCTCGTGGACCACGGTCCCGGACAGCCCCGCCTCGACCAGCACCGACGGCGAGATCCTGCGGCGACGGTGGTTGTCCACCACGATCACCTCGATCCGCCCGGCGAAATCCTGGACGGCGATGTGCCGTAGCAGACCCGCCAATTCCCGGTGACTGCCACGGACAGCGACCACGATGTTCGCTGTGCACATCGTTCACCCCTGCCGCGAGTAGTGATCGGTGGGGCGGCTGGTGGCCTGCCACATGCTCACGAGCGCGACGAGACGGTCCCACAGCGGACCGCCGTGTTCTTTGACCGTGGACTGCTTCTCGGCACGCTCGAACACGATGACCCAATCCCCTGTTCGACGGTCCCGATAGCCGTGCACGGTCTCTCCTCGGGAGCGGTGTAGCTGGTGGGCCTGTTCCAGATCGGGGTAGGTATCGGCGATCAGCGCACGCACCTCGTGGCCACCGAGGTGGGGAGGCACCGACGCCGGTCGTTCGGCTTCGATGGAGTGTTGAAGTCTCAGCAGCGGAACAGTGATCGTCATTGAAGGTCCTTTCAGGACGACAGTGGGGTGGGAAGGTGGCCCGAGCACGGGGGAGGGAGCCGGGTCCGGGCCACCTGTCTGTCGAGCGGCTCAGCCGTTCGAGACGGGAGTCTCGGCGTCAACATGCCGCCGTACACACGTGCCGCAGGCTCGCGGGCCTGCCGGTTCGAGGTCGTTGTTGACACCAGCGTTGAGACCGCACAGTGTGCGGGCGGTATCGGCCGCGATTCGTTCGTGCACTGTTCCGGTGTGGTCGATCCACACGCGGGCAACGCAGTGGGACTCGTCCGCGGTCGTCATGCCCGTACCTGCTGGGGCGTGTTCGACAGCGGAGCTCGTCGTAGACAGGGTATGCAGGGCATCCCCTCACCCGGGGTGAGGAATTCCAGATCGGTGATCGCGATAGTCGCTCCGCACCACGCGCTCAGTGTGTCCCCGTGCCAGTCACCGGGGCGCATCACAACGATGTGTGCGGCCCGTCTGGTTTCGCCGACAACCCCACGCCGGTAGCGAACGACAAGTGAGATCGGCTCGGGCCACTCAGCCGAGAGCCCCCATGCACCGGAGACATCGGGAAGGGATTCGGCAAGGATCCGCACCAGAGTGTCAAACGCGGTCTCGGGATCGCTGACGGTGAGCTGCCGGGCAGCCTCTCCTTCGCCAACGGCCACGACGAACGGCCGCGCGTCCCCGGTCGTGAGGCTGTGATTGCCCATGTAGTCGGTCCATTCATGTGCGAGTCCAGCGTGGTCACGGCGACCCCGTCGGAGGTCGGGGGCAACGACGGGGCCGCCGTGTCTGTGGTGTCAGGACCGAGCACCGATCGGGGAGTTATGATGCTCTAGTGATTCCCGACACATGAGAGAATGATGCTGGAATTATTCCGATCAGTCTAGACGTCCGATCGGGTGATCCTCGTTGACACCGTGGCCGCATCCTGCGGGTGTAGCGGTGCAACGACCCCGTTGAGGAGCGACAGGTGGCACGCAAAACGATCAGGGCACGTCGACTCGGCAAGCAGATCCGGAAGCTGCGTGAGCGGGCTGGCTTCAACCAAGACCAACTGTGCGAGGCGATCAATGCTGGGCAGGAACGCCGAGCCTCCGTGAGCCAAGGACAGCTGTCCAAGATCGAGGTCGGGGCCGCACGACTGGACGCCACGCAGCTCGAACGCATCCTGACCGCGGTCGGTGCGAACGAGGACACCGCCGCACGGCTGGAAACACTGCGAGCCCGCGCCGAAGAACCAGGCTGGTGGTCCGAATACAGCCCCTACATTCACGAGACGCTGGAACTGACCATCGAACTCGGTGAGGACGCGCGAGCCATCCGCACCTACGACACCAGCGTGGTACAGGGACTGCTGCAGACCGAGGACTACGCCCGAACGATCATCGAGTCCAGCCGTGCCTGGGTGCGTCCCACGGATGTCGACATGCTCGTCGAGCTGCGCATGCGACGACAGAAACGCCTGGCTGACGACGACTTCGGCGGGCTCACTGCTGTGATCACCGAAGCCTCACTGCGCCACCAAGTGGGCAGCCGCGCGGTCATGCGCGCCCAGCTGGAGAAGCTGTGCCAGATCACAGAAGAGGGAACCGCCGCCGTACACGTCCTACCCTACGAGGAGGGACCGTGGCCGGGTTTGGGCGGTTTCCTGATCTACTCGTTCCCGGACGAAGAGGATGCGGAGGTGGTGCAAGTCGATGGAGACCTCGGCGCCGGAATCTACGAAGACCGCGAGCCCATCTCAGCACTGACGTATACGTTCAACGCGGCACTGGCCAAGGCACTGCCCGCCCGGGAAAGCCTGAACCTGTACCGCACCGTAATGAAGGAACTGGACACATGAGCAGCAACCCCTACCACGACATCCCCGACGAGGTGTACGAGCAACTCGTCCACGCCGAGCACGCGGCACCGGCCGCGAGCACCGGCAACGGCGCCTGCATCACCGTCGCCTCGACAGACGGCTACATCTCGTTCCAGGACAGCAAACTCGACGACAACGACCGGCAAGCACGCACCCAGATCTATACCCCGGCCGAACTCGCCGCGTTCGTGGCCGACGCCAAGGCAGGACGCTACGACCACCTGATCTGAGCGCGTCAACAACGACATAATCGGATGTGCCCCGGCTTACCGTGGGAGCCGGGGCACATCCGTATCGTGCCTCATACATTTCTGCTGGGGCACACCCCTGACCTCAACAGCAACCGATGAAAACTCAGGCCGCTGGATTACGTATCATATCAAAACAGCGTAGAGCTCCCGCCAGGATGAGCCCCACAGAATTCGCCGAGACGGTCGAGAGCTACCGCCAGGCCGGACACACCCGCTGACTCTCAGCCCCAACCGCATGGGCCACCGCACTCGAGCACTGGGCAATACTCTCCTGGAACTCGCAGCTGCGTGGGCGGCTACAGTATCGACGTCCATCACTGAAATCCGAAGCAGGTATCTGGGCCCGGCCCATCGCACAGGCTCAGGCACCTACACTGATCCGAACAGCTCCCACATCGAGGTGCTGTTTCCCAGCCCATTCAGTCACGTGTAGACACCCGAGCACGATCAGAGCACGACCTACGCACAGAACTCGCCACGCGGTTCCCCACGGCGATTTCACCGACACCATCACAACCGAATCCATCATCGCCACCCATCCATAACCCCACAACACCAAGACATCGACAGACCTCAAATCCCGGACCCTGTTTGGCTGCGGAAAAGCCTCGTCACGAGAAAAGCTCTCCGCAGCTACTACGTCCAAGCGAGACGCCACATTATGTCGGGCACCCGCTGTTGCCGGTGTGTTCTCGGCTGTGTTGATGCCTACGCGGACCAGTCGTTGGCAGCAAGCCCCCACGCGAGTTTCTTCGCTCGTTCCTCGCTGCGAAACGTCGCGTTCTTCAGGGCTTGCTGCCGCCTCCCGCTCCGCGTCGAGTCGGCATCAGCCGAGAACACAATGACCGGCCACACCAGGTCGGTCTCTACTCGGAAGGAGCACCGATGAATTCTCCGTCGCGTCCTCATACGGTCCCTGAACACGCGGAATGGACCGGGCGTTCATGGTTTTCCTATGAGGGTGCCGATGAGGAGGGGATGCCTATCTTCCGGGAATACTGCCCGTCCTGTGGAGAAGCCATGACGATCAGGGTCAACGGGCGCTGCCGGGCCTGCCATGAGGCCAGCCTGCTTCCCGTTTCCGAAGTTGGGCTCGCCGATACTGGTGAACGCTGGTCGGAGATCTACCTCGGAATCAGCGACGAGTAACGCCGACACTGGGGGTCCGCTCGCGTTTCTGTGATGCGAGTAGTAGCGGACAGGACACAGCTCTGCCAACCAGGCAGGGAATCCCGGAGAGGTTCGGGCAGAACGACGAGGAGGAGCGGGATGGAACATGTCCCGCCATGGGGTCGGGTTGCCTGTACTGGGCACCGACCACAGCATTTGCCCACCGGCAGTCAGCAGTGGCTGTTCGGCGAGTTCATCCGGATCGCGGTGCGGTTACGGGAGGAGTATGGCACCACGATCGCCCTCAGCGGTGGAGCGGCGGGAGCGGATCTGCTGTGGGCGGAGGCCGCTCAGGAGGCTGGGTTGACGACGTGGCTCTACCTTCCCTGCCCAGACCTGGATGCGCGGTGGACGCGGCCGTGGCGGAACCGGCTGGCCGCAGCCGTCGACGGGGCAGGCCGAGTGGTCATGCTCGGCACGCGCTACTGCGTGCAGCTGCTGCACGAGCGCAACGCCCGGCTCGTCGCCGACAGCGAGGCCGTAGTCGCCGCCCACGATCCCTGCCACCGCAGCGGAGGAAGCCTGTCGACGATGCGTCGTGCCTGGGACCAACATCGCCCGATCCTCCGCGTGGATGTGCGTAACCGCCGCACCACGTTCGTGACCAGACGCCCGTGACCTCGATGCCTCTTGTTAGCTGAAAACATCGTGCACGGCACCGGCCAGCGCAGTCTCTTCCCCAGCTATATCAGCACCGCGTCGACGACGGGGTGCTGTGTGGATGAGGGCGCCGGACATTTCCCGTATCCGGACATGTCACCAACGACGCCCGGCATTAACGCCGTGTAGTCCACGCCGCGTCGGTGGGGCGTGGGCACTCTGCACCGCCGTCGGCGAGGTCAAGCGCTGAACCGAGCGCGCTTGACTCCTTTGCCACCGACGGCGGTGCTTGCCGAGTGCGCCCCACCGGCACGGCCGACGGAAACAGTTTCAGTGTGACCAGCCATCACTGTCCTCGGCGATAACGCCGGGAATTTGAGCGCCAACGGGCGCATGCCGCCCGCCCCGGACCCGGCTCCGTTGTGGTCGCCCCGACCGAACGGGCCGGGTTTTTTGCTGAGCACTGCCCGTTTCCGGCCGCGACACGGCCGGAGGTACTGCCCCAAGACAACGACATCGAGTGACTGAGGAGATCATCATGCCTCTCGAATCGAGGACACTCACCGACATCCTGGAGACCACATCCGCTGCGTGTGCCCCGGTATTCGATCAGATGGCCTGGTGCGAGGACGAGATCCAGGCAGCACAACGGCGTCACCCGCACGCAGCGGACACGCTGTATCACTCATGGACGCTCCTCCACCCCACTACCGCGCGGATGAGCACCGAGTTCGTCTACCGCAGCCACGGTCGCGAAATCCTCGAGCGGGTCGCGGCCGGTGAGGACACCCGCCCCGGATCGGCGGCCGAAATCGTCATCGCCCTGTGCGAGGTCGCCAAGACCACTCCGATCACCACGGCGGCCGAGGGCGTGCTCTTCCGCCTGTGGGCCGAGGCGTTTCCCGACCAGCAGGACATCGATCTCCATCGCTCTCACCGTGAAACGCTGTACAACGACCGGATCGACGATGTCGAATCCCTGATGCGCAGCAAAACAAGTGTCACTACTCGGACAGTTACGCTGGCGAAGATCGAGTGCCACGGGCGGCATCACGGTGAACGAGTCACGTGTTCCTACGCCCCGAATGCTCCCTCTATCGACGAGAGCTCCTCGTGCCCCACATGGGCAACACGGTGACCCATTGTGCGCGTGTTGGGCCGCCCTAATATTCGGATAGGACTCGCGACCAGGGATCCGCGGCGAGTTTCCACGTGTCGATCTCACCGGTGACGACAGTATCCGTCAACTGCGTAGCTCTCGATGGATCACCATGCCAGAACAGGATTTCCGCGCTCGCTTCTCTTGTAAATCAGATCACTCACCCGGATCCCTCGCAGAAATCATCGGATGTTTCTGTCCAACGATGGACAGTAATTCGTTGTCCGGCTATCTCGATGTCGCACAGTTGGCTGATTATCTCGTTGTGCGGTGTCGTACTCGAATGGAAGGAAAACCGCATGTCCCAGCAAGAGACAGTTGCCCACCCCGGCACCGGCGATGACTCGCCTCCCCCGGTCGGTCTGATGGACCCGTCTGGGCGGATCGACCTGCGCACTCCGGAGGGGGCGGCGATCTTTGGTCTGTTCCGCCGGATCAAAGTCCTCGTCGAGGAGCCGGACGGCTCTTGGCCTGGTGGGGACCTCGTCGAGGTGCTCAACGAGTGGCTGGCCGATGTCGGACTGGACCCTGACGAGGAACTCGATAACGCCCGATCTCGGCTAGAAACCATGGCAGAAACGAAGGAAGCGTTGTGGACAGTGGCAGGCCTGCGCAACCAGGCCTCACCTGGTGAAACGTTGATCGCCGCGGTGTTCGCTGGTCAGCACTTCTGCCGGGACAGCGAACCCGGCGACGAGGGCGGGTACCAGCGGGTCGTCGACACGGTAACCGCCGAGGACGCGGACGAGGCTGAACGACTCGCGTACGAACTGTTCGAATCCGCCCGGGACGAGTGAGTCGATCGCGCTGCTCTCCGACTTCCCAGTCAGAAATCTTCGGCAGTGGGTGCTCTGCTGCGGTGTCGGTGGGAAGCGGGGAGAGCTCTGCCCCGTCAGCAGCGGAAGTCGAGGGCTGAACCGGACGCGCTTGAGGCCCTCACCGCGACAGCGGGGCTTGTTGAGTGAGCCTCACCGAGACGGGCGAATTCTTCCTGCGTGATGCGTGAGCAGGAACCGACCAAACCCCTGTGCGCATCACGACCAATTTCCCTGTGAAAGGAACACGATTGTCATGTCACATCACATCGAACGCTTCGCCGACGGCAGTGCCGCTTTCGCCAGTGCCCGCCTGGACGCGTGGCACCAGCTGGGCACGGTCACTCGTGAGGCCATGACCGGCCAGGAGGTACTGCGGCTGGCCCGACTGGGTGGGTGGAACGTGCGCAAGCTCGGGTTGACCGCCACCGAGCTCACTGACGAGGGGGTTACCAGCCTCGCGGTTCCCGACCGGTTCGCCACGGTGCGAACGCATCCGGTCACCGGTGAGCTGGACTACCTGGGCACGGTAGGTAAAGACTACGAGATCAGGCAGAACGAGCAGCAGGTCGAGCTGCTGGACGCGTTGGTCGACGAGTCCGGGGCGCATTTCGAGACCGCGGGCAGCCTGCGGGGTGGCACGCAGACGTTCGTGACCATGAAGCTGCCGGAGGCGATGCGGCTGGCCGGCACCGACGAGATCGACCTGTATCTGGTGGTACTCAACAGCCACGACGGGTCGAGTTCGTTTCGGGTGGTGATCACGCCGGTGCGGGTGGTCTGCGCCAACACCCAGCACATGGCGCTGCACACAGCGCGCGCTTCGCATGCTATCCGCCACACCAAGTCCGCCAGGATCAAGATCGCTGAGGTTCGCCAGAAGTTGGGCTTGATGTGGGACTACTGTGAGGCCTTCGAGAACGAGGCCGAACGGATGATCAACGCCGAGTTGTCCACCGACGGGTTCCGGGAGGTCATCGACCAGGTATGGCCGCTCGAGAGCAATCCCTCGAGTCGGACCCGCAACAATGCCGAACGTCGTACCACCGCGTTGCTGCGGTTGTGGCGCGAGGCCGACACCCAACAGTCGATCCGCGGCACCCGGTGGGCCGGAGTGCAGGCAATCACCGAGTACCTGGACCACTACTCGCCGGCCGCGGATACCACCGTGCGCGCCAAGCGAGTCGTGTCCAGCGACGCGATCGCCGACCGCAAACAGCGCGCCTACGAGCTGCTGGCGCTGTGAAAGCGCCAGGGTCCACCCGGAGAGGTCTCCGGGCGGGCCGGCGCAGCCGGTGAACCACCCCTGTACAGGGATCCGCAGCCAACGCGCGTGGCTGCGGCCGACCAAAGCATCCACCGGCCGCTGATTTCCGGGTGAAAGAGAAACACCTCTTCCACCGGCCAGGCTAGCCCAACACCACGAGCTCGTGCTGGTGCAGTCCGAATTCCCACCTGTCGCTATGCGCTGGGGGCGCCCGCCGGGGCGCCCCCAGCGTTGGCTGTTTTCAGGAGCACCCGATGGAGGCTGTCACGAGCACACTGGCCGCTCTGCTGACCGCCGCTGATGAACACGACGAGCCAGTCATCACACGCACGGCCCACCACGCCCGACTGCCCGGACGGTCTAACGGCTGGGTGGTCTCGCTGTTCTACGCCAGTCCCGCTCCAGCTGTCACCGAGGCACGGCCGCCGTCGAGGTCGACACCGCAGACAGGGTCGCCGATCACGGCGACGGCCATGTGCTCATCGAGCGACGGCTTAACGGGCTCTCGGTGTGCAGCTGCGGGGAATACGTCGTCTCGGGGCGGGTGTGCCGGTGTGCTCGGTGGGGCGCACTCGCCACGCCCCACCGAGGCACGGCAACACCCGCTTCGGCGCGGTGGGGCTTTCGTTGTCCGTCCCGGCCGAAGACGAGAGGTCACCATGCACACGCGCTACAGCCTGCCCGTCCGGAAACACACCGGGGCCACCGCCGTCATCGTGGGGTGGCACCGCCTGTTGTCCACGTTCGTCATCCACGTCCACGGCCCCAACCACGCGACTGTGGTCAACCGAGGTGATCTCTACGACCGGATCACCGACCCGCGGGCCGTGGTGGCTACCGCCCGCCAGTGGGCTCTCATCCCACCCGATCTCGTGGCGGCTCTGGTCGCTGACCAGCACGCCTGAATCGTTTCGACCGGTGGGGTCGGCAGTACACAGCGGTGTCTGCCGGCCCGGCCGCGCGTGGACGGACGCGTGCCGTCGACGCGCGGGCGGGCACCGACCATCCCGCCGTATCCACCCGAGTGAAAGGACGTTTCATGGGCTTCGACATGGTCGTGCAGGGCGCTCCGCGCCAGCATTCGCATCGCTATCTGCGCCGCGGTGTTTTCGGGATGCTGGTCACCGCCCAGGAGATGGTTCGCCTGGGTATGGCGTTTACCAGTGACATGCCCACGTTTCCCGAGTCAGGGCATCTCTCCGAGGAGGAGTTCACCAACCAGGGGGAACCGGTCACTGAGCAGGCCCGTACGTATCTGGCCCAACTGGACGAGACGCTGTCCGCCCACGGCGGCGACGGAGCGGGGATTCCGCTGCACAAGTTCGGTTCCAACGACGGGTGGCATGTCACCGCCGTTGAATGCGCCGACGCGGTGGCCGCCTACGACCGGGCGAGGACAGCGGGGACGCCGCACCCGAACGAGTTGGAGGGTGACGTGGTCCCGTTTTTGCGCACCGCCGCGCAGTGCGACGGGTTCCGCGTGTACTGATCCCGCCTCTCGGGCCTCTCCCGGCCCAGGTCGAGCCGGGGTCGGGGGTGTGTCCGTTCTGCTTGGAGAACTTCGAATGACCACTACCGACCTACCCAGCCACTACGACCCGGTGGCGGTCTTTGCCGAGACGTTCGACGACGGAATGCTGGCCGAGCACCTGGCGACGTTATTCACCTGCGACGAAGTCAATGTCTTGGCGGGCCTGTTGGAGTCATTTCACCGTCATGAGGGTGCCCGCTGCTGGTTGGACGTCCACCAGAACGACTGCGACGAGCCCCACCGGCACTAACCCCACGTATCCGTCCCACACCCGAGTGCGCGCCCCGTCATCCCTGCCCGGATGGCGGGGCGCTGTGTGTTCGCACCTCTGGAGGTGACGTGTGTGCCACTGTTCCGTCGTTGCCGCCGCTGCTCCGATCCTTCCTTGTCCCCGGTGACGCCTCCTGCGAATTCGGTCCACCGTGAACAACGCCTCGCCGGCAAAGACCGGCGGGGGCTGGTGTTGGCCGAGTTGGCGCGTCTGTGCCCGGCCTACGCCGCTGGTGGCCCCTTCCGTCCGGTGCTGCATCTGTACACCCCGGTCGGGGAACTGCTGTGCCGGATCGAACATCACCAACGCAATCAGCTCGAGCGGCTGTTGACCACGCCCTATGCCTCGCACCGTCCGCCCGAATGGTCGGCCGACGAGATCGAGCGCGTGGTTATTCAGCTGCGGCGTCTGGCCGAGCTCGACCACCTCGACGGCTGAATCTTCCGTGGGCGGGCCTGGTCCTGCCCGATGTTTCGAGGAGATCCCGGCGCGGGCCGTGCGTGTCCAGCCTGCGCCCGCGCCGGGGTGATCCCCCTGCGAAGGAGAGATCATGTCCTGGATTAGCACATATCGGCTGCTGGCGACAGCCGCGCTGGTGGGATGGCTGTTCACCAGCGTGTGGCTGTGTGTGACGCTGCGACGTCTGCACCAGGCCCGGCATGACGCGTTGACCGGGGTATTGACCCGCGCCGCCTGGCACGCTCACGCCCGCCGGTGTCTCGGCCCTACGGCCACGCTCGGGCTGCTGGATGTCGACGGACTCAAAACCGTCAACGACCTGCACGGACACCACGCCGGCGACGAGGTGCTCCGTGTCCTCGCCACCCGGCTGACTACCGAACTCGGCAAGGATGCGGTCATCGGCCGTCTCGGCGGGGACGAGTTCGTGCTTTTGTCCCCGACCACTCCCACGCACCGGCAGCTCGACGCGCTCGTGACCGAGCTGACTCACCCGATCCGGCTGTCCGAGCAGGACACCACGGTGCGCGTGGGGGTCGCGCTGGGAATGGCGCCTACGGCCCCACGCCGGGGCCAGTCTGCCGCCCGGGTGCTGTCGGATGCGCTGCGCGCGGCCGACGTGGCCATGTACCGCGCGAAAAAACACCCCGAACACGCCTGGCTGTGGACCCGCGACCAGCCGCACCTGTCCCCCTGGTCGACGTGAACCTCACTCGGCACGTCAAGCACCGCAGCGTACTCCCCACCGAACCCAGCAGCCCACTGCCCGCACCCAGCCCGACGCAGCAGTGCTCTCGCGCCCGGTGTGGTCACTACCGCCTGCCGGGCCCGGGCAGGGCGCTCCTACTCCGCTTCCAGGAGGTCGTTGTGTGTTCGATTCATGTTGCCGTGACCCGCTACGCCACCGCTATCAGCGCTCGCCGTGCCGAGGTGTTGTGGGAAGCCACCTATCACGGCATCGACGAGGTCGCGGCGTTGGAACTGCATCAGGGCCACTGCGGCGGGCCCCACGCCGCGGACACGCTGTTCGAAGCGGCCGACGATCTCGCGCCGCTCTCGGTCGAGGAACTGGTCCGCCGTGCCTACGCTCACGGACGCAGCACCCCGAGCGTTCGGGAACGATTCCTGGAGTGGTTTCTCGCGCAGGTGCACCGCATGTTGCTGCCCGACGAGGAGACCCCGTCGACCCCGCCCGGTTCGCGGCCGTACTGGTCCGACGTGGCTTGCTGGGCAGCTCCCCTGCTCGACCCGATCGACGAGTGGCTCGACCACGCCGTAGCCACCGCCTATGGCACCGCCCTGAGCACCGTGATCGCCCGGCACGAAGCCGAGTTGGCCGCGCACCGACCGTCGTGCCGTCGGCACACCGCGGGCTCGCCAACACCGACCGGAAGCGAACCGTCGTGGTGACACCACCCCACACCCTCGCCCCGGCCAGCGTGCTGGCCGGGGCTTTTTGCGTAACCACCGACCGGTGCGTGCCCGCACGCCCCGATCAGCCCGAAGGACAAGGAGTTCGCACATGACTACTGTGGACAGCCCCAGCGTGACCGGTCTGCAGATCCACACCGACCGGAAGAGCCTGCGGCAAGCGCTGCACACCGTCGGGATGACCGTCGCACGTACCTCGCCGATACCGGCGCTGTGCGGGGTGCTCCTTGAAACCGACGAACACAGTCTCCGCGTGAGCAGCACCGACTACCAGTGCACGGTAACCACCCGCCTGCCCGCCCGAATCACTACGCCGGGGCGGATGCTGCTCAACCACCACGAGCTCACCAAACTGCTGACCGGTCTGGGCAAAGGACTGCGCACCCGCGAGGCCGAGGACATGCCGGTGCGGCTACGGGCCACCGACGACGGCACCGGCCAACTCAGCGCCCACGGCTATCACCTGTCGGTGACCAGCTACGCACCCGAGGAGTTCCCGGACCTCCCCCGCGCGGAAGCCAGCTGCGCCGAGCTGGACTGGACCACCTTCACCCACCAGGCCCAGCGAGTGCTGGTGGCCGCCGACACGGACCGCGAACCGTCGATGCCCGCTCTGAGCGGAGTGTCGGTAACCATCACCCCGAACCAGCTACGGCTGGTCGCCACCGACCGCTACCGACTGGCCATCGCCGACTGCCCCGCCACCACCACTCATGACACGGAGCAGACGGTGCTGATCCCGGCCGAACTGCTGGCTTCGGTGATCACGCGCCTGACAGGACAACGTCTACGCATCGGGCTCACCGAGTCCGGGATGGCGACGCTGACCACCGAGACCACCACCGTGATAGCCACTGCCCCGGACGAGCACGCCCGTTACCCCAAGTGGGAACGGCTGATGCCCACCGGCGGCACCACGGTGCGGTTCGAACGGGACCCGCTGGCACGGGCGGCCAACACAGCCGCCGCCCTGGCCACAGCCACAGACTCCGATGCGATGGTACTGCGTCTGGCCGGTGACCGCGTCGCGCTCGCCCCGGTCGTCGACGACGATCCCGAGACCGTCACAGCCCCCTGGCACCCACTGCGCAGCGGCACTATCGAGCAGCCGATGCGGATGCGGTTTCACGCCGAACGACTGGCCGACGCGCTGAGCACCCTGCACACCTCCACCGTCGCACTGACGGTGACCGGTTCGTACACACCGGCCGTGTTCTCCGACGACGACGGCTTGTTCCGACACCTGCTGATGCCAATGCGTACCCCCAGGCGCTAACCTCCGCTATCCGGTCACTAGCGTCCCGTAGCCAATCCCCCATCGACCACGGGCGCCGGGGCGCGGCCGGAGTCACCTTCCCCTGTTGACAATTCCGTTGTGGAGAGGCGTATCTGGAGCTAGCTGTTGCGGGTTGGGTGGTTGTTGATGCTGGGGTGCTCGGGGTTGGCTGAGGGGACGGGTCTTGCGGCGGCAGGATGAGAACCGCCAAGTCCCTCGTCCGCCGATTTGCAAGGACCCGTCCCGTGTCACACAGTAACGCCCCGCTGTCCGTTGAGGGCCGCCGTCGTCGCATCGCTTGGTGCCAGCGCCGTCCGATCGCTCATGTGGCCGCCGAGATGGGGATTTCGCGGCAGTGCGCGTCGAAGTGGGTCAACCGCTACCGCCGGTTCGGCGAACTCGGCCTGACCGACCGGCCGTCGACGCCGCACCGGCAGCCGACGGCGACCCCAGCCCAGACTGTGGCCCGGATCGAGTCACTCCGTCGCACCCGGAAGGCCTCAGCGAACCGGATCACCGTCGACCTGTGGGCCGAGGGTGTGCACATCACTCGCCGCACGGTCACCCGCCACCTACGGCGTCCGGGCCTTCCACGTCGCCGTTTCATCGACCCCACCGGCGGCTCGAATCGCACCCCGCGTCGGATCATCGCCCGCCGACCCGGGCACATGGTCCACCTCGACGTGAAGAAAGTCGGCCGCATCCCTGACGGCGGCGGTTGGCGTGCTCACGAGCGCGGCAGCCACCAGGCCAAGACCGTCGAACGACGTAAGGCCGCCGGTGCGCGGGCCGGGTATGTGTATCTGCACTCCGCGGTCGACGGCTACTCGCGGCTGGCCTACACCGAAGCCCTGCCCGACGAGAAAGCCGGCACGGCGATCGCTTTCACGCACCGGGCACGGGCGTTCTTCGCCGCGCACGGCATCACACACATCCAGCGGATCGTGACTGACAACGGGGCCTGCTACAGGGCCGTCGACGTCGCCACCGTTCTGCGCGGAGCCCGGCATCAGCGCATCACCCCGTACACACCCCGACACAACGGGAAAGTCGAGCGCTACAACCGAATCCTGGCCGAGGAGTTCCTCTACGCCCGCACCTGGACCAGCGAAGGGCAGCGTGCCCAGGCACTGCCCGTATGGAACATCCACGACAACTACCATCGACCACACACTGCCGCCGGAAACCAGCCCCCGGCCTCCCGGCTCCACACCGGCGTCACCAACCTCCAAAACCTCATACAGCTAGGTCCTCCAGCCGCACACCACGAGGGGGAGCATTCGGCTGCAGCGACACAACAAGGCCAGCCCTCTCACCTCACAACGGGGAAGAACGGGCCCGGTGCTGAACGCGGTGCGGTCTCGAGGGGTGTCTCGGTCATTCTGTCCGCTGCGGGCGTCGAGTCACTGTCGGATCACGCGGCCTTCGCCGGTGCCGGTCTCTCAGGGGGCCAGGTAACCGATCCAGCCGTTGTCCTGCACTCCCGTCCTCATGCCCTGGGCCAGTGGCGCGGGCTCCAGCAGCGCCGCGGCCGCCGCGGGGAGGGTTTCGTCGACGAAGCCGCCTGTCGGCCCGCTGCTGCTGAAATCATGCGTGATGAAGAACTGGCGGTCGACGATACCGAGTGGGCTGCCGGTGGTGTAGCTCGGTATGGCGCCGCCCGACACGGGGCGGTGAACTGTGCCGTCGGCGTCGACGGCCCAGGACGGGCCATCAAACCGCGTGACTGCCTCGATCCACTCGCAAGCCACGACGTACACTTCGTCGGTCCGTTCGTAGCGCGTCTGCCGCCCCTCGAAGCCGGCATCCCGCGCGATATAGCGGGGCAGCGCAGGCGCACCATGGCGGCGGGCGAGGGTGAAGAACTCCTGCACCTGGCGGCGCTGCCGGGCCTCCTCCCGTGCGGCGGTCCGTTCGGTCTCAGCCTTCTGCGCGGCGCGCTCCCTCAGCCAGCGCGCGTACTTGGTGGCTTTCTCCTCGAACCCTGACACGATCCCCTCCCTCAGCTCTGGGCTTCCCCACCCAGGCCCCGGGGGGGGGAGGCTCAGGTGTTTCCACGCCTGGACAACATCATCCACCCCTGAACCAGACCTTCCAACCGCTCAGCAACAGATATTCCCGAAAATCGTCTACGTCGAAACAGCCACCTGGAAGCAGAAGAAGGCGACCTTCCCCCAGTAGGCGTAGTTCTCCGGTCGCTACGGCGAGCCGCATGTCTCAGGTGGTCGTGGCCGACGTAGTGGTTGACGGTCGCCCGGCGTGCCAGGTGCCGGCACGGTCCATGTAGGTCTCTCGATCAGTAGGCGGTCCATCGCCTCCAGATCCGTGCGGTGGCTGGCCAGCACGCGCAGCCCGGCCAGCGCACGGATGTCCGAGAGCAGTTTTTCGGTGGGCAACGCCAGCAATAGTCCATATTGCTCCGCTCGTGGTTTTTTAGCGCCTCCATGCGAGTGATTGGTGCTGGGTTTCGTATCGCTTTGGTGGCTACTTTGTTTTCCTGCCCACGTGGTTACAACACGTGATGAAGGAGTGCTTGTGTACTCGTGGGATGTCGATATCGTCGTCGCCTCACCACCGCCGACGTGGACTGAGCATTGCTTGGGGGTGGTGCGATCATGAAGTATGGACGAAGTGTCGCCGTGCTCGCGGCCGCCGCGTTGCTGGTACTGGTGCCGGCGGGTACGGCCGCCGGGCAGGAACCGGACAATCCGTCACCCGCGACGCCACGGGAGACGGGGACGAAGCATCATCTGCGGACTTGGCTGATCAATGATCCAGAACTGATCAAAAACCAGCAACGGGTCCTCGACACGCTGCGACGCACGGGCTCGCTGGACACGTTAGGGATCGCGCCGGTCACGGACATGACGCGGCCGAAGCCGTATCAGCAGGAGCCAGCGTCGTACACTGTGGACAGTTCCCGCTTCCCGCAGGGCACAAAACCGGCTGATCCGTACCAGTACATCACCGAGCAGGAGTGTGAACAGGCAGGCGAGAAAGCCTCCCGCCCGCAGGGATGGATCAAAAACCACTTTTCCTACTGTCAACGCACGTTGATGGTCATTCAAGACGTAGGGTGTCGTTTCCCGTTTGGGGGTTGTCGCCCGACGGGATTGTTGGTCGCACGGCCGATGATCATCGGACACGGGAAACAGGGTGGCTACGGCGCGGATGACCGGTGGGCCCATTTCGACGTGCGGCTCAACCCCTCGTTCCTCTCGGGCACGATGCGACGCGCCGATCTGGAAGTCTACTTCGAAACCGACGGCGAGTACGAAAACGGAGGAGACTGGTTCGAAGACCCCTGCGCCATCGGCGACAAGGAAGGCCGTGACGACAGTCTCCTGTCGTGGCGGGCCAATGACGGAGCCGAGGTCGAACTCGTCTCCGAGGCCGACGCTCCCTCAGCGGAGCAAGGCCAGCAGATCGCGACGTGCACGTTCCACCCGGTCTACGATTTCGACCTGGTCGGGTTCGACCCGGGCAGCGAAGCTCACGGCCACGAGGGCGGTATGCGTTTCGACAGCGCTTGGTACCTGGCGCCGCAGGAACCCGGCCAGCAGCTCGGGTCGGTGTTCGACCGCACCACCCCGGGCATGACCTACCGCCGGGACGACACGCCCGTGGCGGGAGTGGCCGACCACATCGGTGACGCTCGCCAGAACCCCTCGGGCACGATCCCCTCCCGCTCGGACAAAACCCTGGAGGGCTCCGGACCACAGGACACGCTGCGCAGACTCGCCCCCGGGGCGGGGCAGTCACAGCAGGAGCGCTACGCCGCCAATCGCCGCGTGGTCCGCAACTTCTGCCGCAGTGCGGCCATGCCCCCCAAACCAGGGCCCGGCCTCTACGACTGCGACGAGTACGCCTTCGCCTCCACCTACGAGGGCGCTGCCCGCCACGAGTACGAGGGCAGCCAGCACGAGGGGCACTACTCGGTGCGCTGGGTCAACCGCAGCCAGAACCGGGAAGCCGGCAGTCGCCTGGGCCGCTGGTACACCAACGACCGCATCCTCAACGGCGACGAATTCTTCGTGCCCATCGACTAAACGACTAACGTGACACTGCCGGTGCCGGTGGGCCCCTGCGTGCCTGCCGACACCGGTCAATACCAGGCCTGACCACTCGTGGCTGATCAACAGCGCGGCCAGTACTGCACGAGAGCGAACGCCTCCGGATTGCCGTCCTCGTCGTGCTGGTCCAGGTCCCGTTCCCGCCACGCCACCCGCAGCTGATACTCCCCAGGTTCCGGCAACACGAACACGTCCCCTTGACCGCCCGCGGCGATCTCGTCGATCCCCAGGCGTCCACTGGGCATCCGCACCACGGCCAGCTCACTACGCGGCCAGTCCCGCTCCTCGAACGGGGCCGGGCCATCCCAGCACTCCAGACGCAGACCAGCAGTGATGATGTCCTGCTCGGCCTCCACATACACCGCCGCGACCCCCACACTCATCCACTGACCAAGCTCGGACGGCGCCTGAGGCGGATCCGTCCGATCCTGCTCACAAGCCTGATCAACAATCCCGAACAAATGGTGATCCACCGTCACCACCAGATCGGTCGCCGCCAACAACCGCGCCATCACCCCTCCTTACGCACCCGAACCACTCACCTCGCCCCTTCGGGATCTGCACCGGTGATCCGGCTCATCGCCGAGGCCGAAAGCGGGTGAACAGTTCGCGCCACCACTGCAACCGGTCATAGGAATTCTGCGGCATCAATGCCGCACCAAACGAACGCAGAAAAACGCCGCCACCAAGAGAACGCACGCCCAGCACAGCAGGGCACCTGGGAAGCGAAACTCCTCAGCTGTCCGAGAGTCGACACAATCCACTCCGTGCATAGCCCGTATTCGGAGGTACGGCCCTGACGAACGTGGTGTCCTCTCGGGGCCTGCGTGTTCCGCTCTTGGCCCCAGAAATCACTCGTCCGAACCGAGAACGCACCGGCAGTGAACGTCCCCTACGCCAACACACCGTCCAGGCACCACCCAGGTAACGACGGACGGAGACGGGCCAATCCTACCCTGGCCTCTCCGGTCGCCGACCTTATCGACTGGACAGGAGAACACTACCCCCGTGGTCCCCGCGCCGAAGATCGGCGCGGGGACCACTTCTGTCTCCAGGAGCGGAGCACAATGGCCAGCAGCTGCGTCCCTGGTTAACAGCGCGGAGCTGGTCAAGGTACTCAGTGGCCGAACCCTCGGTGGTCAATACCAGCGCGAAAGGCTCGGCTGCTGTCACCCGCTGAGTCGGCGTGACCGATTCGACCGCGCGGCCTGTCCGCGCTCGCGCCGCCGTCTCGCAAGCTCGTCCTCGACTCAGCCTGACTGCCGAGCGGCAACAGAACCCCATTCCCGACGGTTCACCGACGATCTGATCGGCGGGTTCTGCCACCGCCATGCCACCCCACGGATCCGCGAAGCCCCTCGACAGCTGCCACGCGGCGCGCTCCGCACCGACAGCGACGAAGTGGACGTCCTGGCCCTTGCTACCGGAGACAGCCGGGCTCGTGTGCGGCACGACCTTACTCGCAAACCAGCGCTGCTCAGCGCACACTACGACCGCGAAGGAAGAGTCTCATGGCGTCATCGAGATCCGCCCCTGCTTCGGGCCGCGGACGGGGGCAGGAACCGCGGCTGATGCGCCACGCGCTGCGGGCCACCCACGCCGGGCACCATGTGATCCCGCTGTGGCCGCGCAGCAAAACGGCCGTGCTCCCCGACTGGGAATCGGCGGCCACCACCGATCCCCGTGCGATCCGCTCCTGGTGGTCGCAGCGGCCGTACAACATCGGTATCGCCTGCGGCCCCAGCGGACTGCACGTGCTCGACCTCGACCAGGCTCACGAGCACGAGCCGCCACCGGCATGGTCCGGTGCTCGCGATGGGCAAGAAGTGCTCGCCCGTCTCGCCACGGCCACCGGGCAGCCCTACCCGAGTCACACCTACACCGTGACCACCCCCAGCGGTGGGCAGCATCTGTACTTCCGCGCTCCGGCCGAACCGGAACTGCACTCCACCGTCGCTCGGCTCGGGTGGCGGATCGACACCCGCGGAGCCGGGGGCTACATCGTCGCCGCCGGATCCGTGCTGACTGGCGGTGCCTACCGCGTGGCCAGTTCCGTCGCGATCGCGCCGCTGCCGGCCTGGCTGGTCGACGCGGTAAAACCACCACCCCAGCCGGAACCGGTGGAGCTGAATCTGCCGAACGGCCGCGCCGGGGCCTACGTGGCCGCCATCGTCGACGGCGAAACCAGGGCCGTCTCCGAGGCCCTGCCGGGACAGCGCCACGACACCCTGCTGCGCGCCGCCGGGCGGCTCGGCCAGCTGGTCGGCAGCGGTGACCTCGACGAGCACACCGCCCAGCAGGCCCTGCACACCGCCGCCGCCGTGCACATCGGCCACGACGGGTTCACCACCCGCGAAGCCACCAACACCATCCGCGACGGGCTGATCTGGGGCAGGAACCGTCCCCGCCACATCACCAGCCGGGCCGAGTGAGACCACCCCCGCACAGTCCTCTCGCCCGTCGAGCGTTCCGGGCCCGCAGCAGCACGCCCTGCACCCCCGTGTGTTCACAGAAACGGAGACGAACTCGTGCGTCCCCTCGACATCTACAACACGCTGCCGACCGAGACCGTGTACCTCCGCGTCCGGCGGAGCTACCGCGACCCGTGCGCGGAGTGGACCACCCGCCGCGTGGAGAGCAGCGCTCCCCTTGGCTCGATGCACGATCCTGGCAGCTGGTGGCAACTCTGCTTCGCCGACGACCTGCCGACCCCGCTCCTGATGACGCCGGGCTGGGCACACTACACCCGCGTCATGGTCCCGTCGCCGGAGGAGCGCCGCTACTACCGGCGCGAGCAGGAACTGCACCGCTACTCGCCGCATTGGCCGGTGTGATCGCGCGCTCTCCCACCAGCCGCGTGCCCAGGCAAGAGCGATGAAGAACTAGGAGGGGCGGGGTTCGTGCCCGGCCGGTTGTCGATCACCACGGAGTCCATCAGGACGTGGCTGCTGACGCACGGGCGCCTTCGGCGTCGCTGACGCGATGCGCTGCGCGCACCCGTGCCCCAGCAGCCACGTCCTGATCCGAGGGCCGCAGATCGACAGCCCATCCGGGCACGAACCCGATCCCGTATCGGGGCAGCGGCCCGCCGAAGGGCTCGGTTCGTTTCGACAGCTCGTCCCGTCCCTAAGGAGCGTCCCACCATGGCCGGAGAGACCCAGACCACCGTCATCGGCAACCTGACCGCCGACCCCGAGCTGCGGTTCACCCCCAGCGGCGATGCGGTGCTCAACTTCACCGTGGCCAACAATCCCTCCTTCTTCGACCGCCACAGCGGGGAATGGAAAGACGGCGAGGCCCTCTTCCTGCGCTGCACCCTGTGGCGACAGGCCGCGGAGAACGCCGCCGAGACGCTCACCCGCGGGATGCGGGTAATCGTGCAGGGACGGTTGCGGCAACGCTCCTTCGAAACGAGGGACGGAGCCAAGCGCACCGTGGTCGAGATGGAGGTCGACGAGATCGGCCCCTCGCTGCGCTATGCCACCGCCCGAGTGGCCAAGGTGTCCCGATCCTCCAGCGCCTTCCCCGAGGAGACAGCGGGAGGCTCGGTTCCCGCGGATACAGAAGCGGACAAGGAGATCCCCTTCTGACGTTCTGCCCGGGCTTCGGGGAAGTCTCCAGGCCCGGAGAGCGCGTGTCCCTTCCTAACGGGCAGGCCCGGCTCCGTGAGTCCGGGCCTGCCCGGTGTGCTTTCGTACCACTTCTGGTCGGAGGAAAACCGTGTCACTTCATGTGCTCATCACCCGCTTCGACGACGTCCTCTGCGATCCCGACGCCACCCCGCTGTGGCAGGAAACCCATCGAAACGTGGGAGCGCTGCAGGCGCTTGAACTCGTCGACCGATCCTGCCGCGGCATACTCGCCACCGAGACCATGTTCGCGGTCACCCAGATCTCGACCGGCCGATTCCTCACTCGTGATCAGCTGGCCCGAGTGGCCTATACCCGCGCGTGCTCGCCAGCTGCACCGGCGGACTACCGGGAACGCTTCGTGGCGTGGTTCTGTGATGCGCTCGGAGACATTCTCTTCCCGTGGGACGACGGTGCCCCGTATGCCGACCCGCCGTTGCCGTACTGGGAACAGGCCGCCTGCTGGGCACTGCGGATCGTCGGCCCAACCGTGCCGGGGTGGCTGGCCCTCGACATCGCCCCCTACCCCGGCGGCAGCGACTTCGCCTCCCTGGTTGCCCGCCACGCCACCCAGGCGGCAACGCCGAGACCTGCGTGTGCCCACTGCCGACTCGACCCCCCAGGGGCAGTGACCACACGAGCCTGACCCTGCGACATCAGCCGAGAACGCACTCGCCCACTCCAGGAGAACGATGACGATGCTGATGGCGACGACACCGGTCGCTGACGACACCCCGTACCCGCACAGCTACGAACGGCCCCCGCTACCGGAAGGAGCCAGCTGGGGACACGCCCCCGCCCACCACGCCGGTGGGTACGTCCACCCCGGACGGGCGGTACTGATACTGCCAGGCCGACCGTGGCCGGATTCCCCGGAACGGTGCACCAATGACGATCCACTCGCCAACGAGTGGTACGGCTCCCACACCGAAGGCGAAGCCACCATCCTCGCCTGTCGCCGCTGCGGCCTGGACGTGACCTGACCCCACACGTCCACCTGCAGGGCCCGGACCAGACCGGGCCCGGTTTTTCATGCTCACTCCGCTGGTCACCCAGTTCCCCACGCCGTGAGATCTCCCCGGCGTGGTTCCTGCCTCAACAATCCGAAGCAAGGAGGCACCATGGACATGCTCAACACCATCTCACTGTCCACCCCCGCTGAACTGCTAGCAGCGACTCCGCACATGCTGGGGTTCTACCCGACCGAGTCGCTGGTCCTCAGCACACTGCACCGCCGAGAAAGCACAACGCAGCTGGGAATGACCCTACGCGTCGATCTCCCCAACTCGACGTACGCCCAGGAGTTCGCCGACTATCTGCTCACAGGGCCTTTCGAGCAACATCCCGTCGACGCGGTGATCATGCTCCTGATCACCGATAACGCCAGTCCCGGCTTGCCGCATACCGAGCTGGTCACCACGCTCCGCGACACGCTCAACCAGGCCAGCATCAGCACGCTCGACGCGCTGTGGGCCCCCGCGATCCGGGAAGGAGCTCCGTGGCGGTCGTATCTCGACCCCACTCGCTCCGGCACACTTCCCAACCCGGCGATATCCCCACTGGCCGCAGCGCAGGCAGTCCGCGGCTCGACCACCCGCCCGAGCAGGCAGGACCTGCACGCCCTCATCGCCGCCGAGGATTCCGAGCAGGCGCTGTCCGCGAAACTCGCCGCGCTGCGATCACAGCCCATCCCCGCTCCGTCCGAGACACTGCCCCACCGCATCCACACCGTCAGGGAGGCGCTTCAAGCCACCGCCGCCGGCAAGTCGCTGTCCGAGGAACAGCTGCTGCGTGTGTTGATCGCGGTCGCCGATACCCGCGTTCGCGACCTCGCCTTGAGTGCGGCACTCGGTGACTGGAGTCAGGCCGCCGACGAACTCTGGCGAACGCTGATCCGCAAAGCCCCCACCCCGGAGAGAGGCGAAGTCGCCTCCTTGTTGGCTGTCCATGCCTACCTGTGTGGCGATGGCCCCCTGGCCAGGGTCGTGTTGGAAAACCTCGAACAGTCCCAGCCCGACCACCGGTTGGGCGCCCTGCTCCACCAGGCTCTCGACCAAGGCATCCCACCCGCTGAACTGATCACACTCGTCAACGGCGCGGCCCACGGCATCCTCGAGGAGCTCGGGTGGGGCACGAACCCCTTCACCGCCTCAACGCAGGCCTGACCTTCGAGAGCGTGTCCGGGGACTCTCCGAAGCACGGGTGCCGAGGCGGGTACCCCCACTGCCGGGAAGGGGCGCGGATGCACGTCCCGACGACCGATGGGGCGTGGCACCCGCCGCCCGGCGGCCGGTGCGGGACGAGCCCGCCTCGGACTCCCCGCGCCGCCGCCTATCGTGCTCACCACCGCCCCTGCCGGGAGAGCGTGGAGGTCATCGCATCGGCATGAAACAGCGAGACCGAACCCCGGCCGGACGGGATCGAAGCAACAGGGACCGACCACGCCGTCGTGGTGGCATAGCCTCCTCGACCATGAGGGTCCACCCGCACGTGGTGTTCCTCCGGCTGTGCGGAGCCGCCGGGTTCGGGGTGTTTCTCGGTCTGGCTACCGCGGGGCTGGTCGGGATCGTCACCGGCCGTGACTTCGCCGACGGCACCGAATGGTTGGCCGGTGTGCCCATACTCGCCGTGTTCGGAATGCCCCTCGGAGCCGTCGTCGCATGGCTGACCCGCCACTGGTTCCTCCCTGCGACACCCCGCCGTTGGCTGCTCTTCACCGCCGCCGGTCTCCTCGCCCTACCGCTGGCCACCGCTGTCGGCCAAGGAGAGATGAGCAACGCGGTAGTCTTCCCGATCACCGCCATCGGTGGGATCACGACCGCGATGCTGTGGCAGCGCGGCTTCCGCCGGGAAATCGCCCCGGGTCAAGCGCTCCGGTACGGACGCTTCATTCGGCGGCACTCGCACGGACCTCAAGATCGCGGTGGCTCGAGGCGGTGGAGCTGACAGGTAACTGGACCGGACCGGCACGAACGTATCGAGCGGTTACGTGCCCTGTCCATCGTCATGCGCGGTAGAAACCGGGACGAGGCCGGTCTGGACACCGTGCTGCTGACCAACATCCCCGACTGACTCAGCCTGTTCCCCCGAGCCGTCCGCTGACGTCGCGTTGGCGGACGGGGCTTCCTGCCGGAGCCGGCTTCCTTCCCGCTGACTATCGCCGGGTGACGACTCGGTATCCGTAGTCGGGGCGACGGCCTCCCGGCCGGTCGCGATCAGTCGTCGGGCCTGTTTCTCCGAGTCGAGTTCGAGCAGCTCGGCCACCTGCTCCACCGTGCGGCCGCCACCCTCGTGGAGAGATAGCGCCGCCTGGGCCTGCCGGGTGTGCTGGTCGGCGACCTTCTCCTGAGAATCAGCGCGCAGCTTGTCGATCTTGCGTTGGTAGACGGCGACCTTCTCCTCACAGCGGGCATGTTCGGCCGCGATCGTCTCGCCTGCCTCGACGTACTGCCGCAGCGCGGCCTCCACCCGCTGTTCCCTCGCGCGCTGTTCGGCGAGTTGTTCCGCGTTGCGCTGCCGGGCCCGCTCCAGCTGCTGGCTGACTCTGCTGGAGCGACGACGAGCTTTGCTTGTGCCGGATTCGGTCATGACCGTGCCCCTCCCCAACGATGCGACGTCAGCGACAGGCTAGCCAGCACCGCAAGCAAGGTCGCCCGACCGTCGGGACGCCATCTTCTGGCTCGGCAGCCCGACACGGGGGCACGTAGACATGGAGGGCGTGCCCGACCGCAGCCGGACACGCCCGCGTCGACGCGGAAGCCCCGGAAGGCTTGCCACCGCGAACGATGGCTCCGCCAAGACCGCGTCGACATCACGTCCGGTACCGTACAGGCTCACTAAAAGCCGTTCCACCAGAACGCATGATCCAGTGTAGCGCTCCGCCGTCCACCGTGTTCGAGCCGGACGGTGAGTTATGCCGTCCCACCTGCTCCCGGTGGAGAGGGCGGCTTCACCGTTGAGCGGGTTGTTCGTCCCGCAGGGTGCCCGTTCCTGCCCCAGACCCGTCAAGGTCGGACTTCGCCCGACGTCGAGCTCCCTGAGCACGGCGGGGTGCTGTGGCGGGAAGGCTGCCCGTCTTTCCTCGATCCTTCGAGGCCGAATTGTCGTGGCGCGCGGGAACGTCGCGTCAAGGTACCCACAATTTTTTTCGCTCCCGACACCGACATTGGTGCCGACATGCTCAGAAAAAAATTGCGGGTCCCGCCCTTGACTCGACAACCCCGCGCGACGAAAAAGGCCCACACGAAGGAACAAGGAAAAACACGCAGCCACGTACACACTCGCTTTTTCGTGTCTGATCTATTTTTACAGAAACAGCAGCGCAATGGCTGATCATCCATGATCAAATAAGCGCCAAAAACAAGGACCAAGAAACCTCCCACAGCTTGCAATTATTTCACCAAGGAGCTATACTAGAAATCGCAAGGAAAGCCGGGAACGCCAAGCCCGACTACCGTACAAATCACTATATAAGGATTTTCTGTCATGCCACAGTCTGGCACGATTTCCGACTCTGTGTCCGCCGTCGCCGCTTTGCTGCGCACTGGCAACGTGCGTGACGCGCGCCGCCAGTGGTCCGAGACCATGAGCAGCGCCGAGCAGGACGAACGCGCCGCCCTGACCGAGTGCGCCCGCATCCTGGCGCATTATCCCCGCACCGCGCTGACACGGTTGCGCGCCTACTGGCGCCAGGCCGACGAACGTACCCGCGCTGTCATCGAAGCATGCGCCCCGACTCCCGAAGAACACCGCAAGCAGACCGAGCCGCAGCCCGACCGTTCCCCCCGATGGGACCGCCGAGCCATCGAAGGCGCCCGCGCCCAACGCCGCACCGGTGGCACGGTGCGCACCACCACCGATCCGCAGCGCCGCAGCTCCCCGCCCCAGAACCGCGCCCGTGCTCGCCGTGTCATGCGCGAGGAAGCCGCCACCACCCACGACTACCTCGATGCCCGCGCCGGAGTTGACGACGCGCCCGCACGAGGCGCCCAGCCCGACGGCTACGCCATCAATTACGAAGACATGGCCGTCTACCCCGATGCCCGCGACTCCGAGCGTCGCGATCCCCGCACCACCCCCGCGCGGGACGGTCAATGCTGTATCGCGCTGGGGTGCCAGCTCATCACGAGCCACGCTGACCTTCGTGTCGGTGACGGACTGTGCGAAGAGTGCCGCGACGTCGGCCGCCCCGGGCTGGACGTGTCCGCCACGGCCAGCCACACCCAGGTGATCGAGGCGAGGTGCGCCTACTTCGCCGAGTACTACCCTTACCCGACAAAGCATCTGCGCACGCTGTGGCAGCAGGCCAACCAGGCCGACCGCGACACGATCGCACAATGGGTCACGGCGAACCTGCCCGCCGAGCAGACCGCCGCGCCGAGCGAGCTCACCCCGTGCGAGCAATGCGGCACCCGCCGCAACCCGCGTGATCTCGCCCGCGTGAACACCGATGACGGCGAGTGCCGAGCCTGCCGCACCGACGCCGAGCAGCTCACCGCTGCCACCGTCTAACCACCCCGCACCCGCCGCCACGGTCCCCCGGTCACCGACCGGGGGACCGTTTGTCATGCCCCACCCACCCCACCACGCAGCCGATCCCGCATCGCACCCCCGCTCGCCCACTTCCCCGCCCGTACCGGGCCCCGCCCCGGACCTGCCCAGCCCGCGCGCCCGACATACCGACCCCGCCCCTCCGGACATCCCGGTACCTCCGGCCAGCCGGACAGCACCTCTTGCATTTCCCTCCGAACCCGGTTCTGAATCGCGACAGCTGCGGCCGGGGTAACGGCTGCGGCGGCTTAACGTGACGAAGACAGCTGACGTGGACAGCTCGACTGGTGGGGTGTGTCGTGATCGCGGTGCGCAAGCTCTCGCCCAGCGGGCACGAGTACCTGACCGGCAGCGTCGCGTGCGGCGATCGCGACCTCGAACCCGGCGAAGCGTTGTTCGACTACTACGCCGCCCACGGATACCCAGCCGGTGAGTGGTTCGGTTCCGGTGCTGCAGCGCTGGGAGTCTCCGGCGAGGTGACCGCGGCGCAGATGAATGCGTTGTTCGGTGAGGGGCGACATCCGGATGCCGACCGCATCGAGGCGGAGAAAATCGCCGATGGCGCGTCGAAGGACGACGCGCTGGCCGAAACAAAGTTGGGCTACCGGTTCCGGCAGCACAGTGGTGCCGACGAGCTGCGCCGTAAGGTCGCCGAGGCCTACCGGGCATACAACGAGGAGCACGGTCGGCCTGCTGGGGCGGCGATCGATGCGGACACTCGCGCGCGGATTCGGCACCAAGTGCGGTCCGAGGCCTACGCCGAGGCCCACGGCGGAGCACAGCCGAGTGAGGAGCAGCTGCGCCGGTGGTTGGCCGAGCAGAACCGGCAGCAGAAAGACGCCACAGCCGGCTACGAGCTCGTGTTCGCCCCACCCAAGAGCGTCAGCGTGGCCTGGGCACTCTCCGACGAAGACACCCGTGAGCACATCGCCGGGTTGCACCGCCAGGCGGTGCGCGACACGCTGACCTGGTTCGAGAACAACGCCGCGTTCACCCGCAAAGGAGACGGCGGCTACGCCCAGCACGATGTGCGCGGTATTACCGCCGCGCTGTTCGAGCACTGGGATTCGCGTGCCGGGGATCCGCATCTGCACACCCACGTGCCGATCAGCGCCAAAGTGCAGGGTCCGGACGGAAAATGGACCAGCTTGGACGGGCGCAGTGTGCTGGCCGCGTCGGTGACCACCAGCGAGTACTACAACTCGCGGCTGCGGGACCTGTTCCGCGAACACGGGGCGAGTTGGAGTGAACGTCCCCAGGGCGGGATCGATCTGAAACGCCCGGTGTGGGAGCTCGACGGGGTGCCCACTGAGCTGCTGACCGGGTTTTCCCAGCGGGCCTCTGATGTGGAGGCCGATCGTGCAGCGCGCATCGTCGACTTCCGTCGTGAACACGGCCGCGAACCCGGCCCGACCGACATGCTCGAGATCAGTCGCCGCGCGCAGTACGGCACGCGCGATCCCAAGCAGGAACCACACACCCTGGCCCAGCATCTGCACCGGTGGCAGGGGCAGGCCCGCGAGATGCTCGATGCCGCCGAGCTCGAACAGCTCGGCATGCGGGTGTTCACCACCCCAGGGCGCGAGCCCGACGAGGTCGATGTCGCCGAGCTGGCTCAGGGCACGCTGGCGGTGGTCTCCGACCACTACAGCCATTTCAATCGCTGGAATCTGGAGGCCGAGGCGCATCGGCAGAGTGCGCATCTGCGGGTGGAAGACGGCACCCGCGAGCGGCTCGTGGACAGGGTCGTCGAGGCGGTTCTGGCAGATCCCGACACGGTTTCGCTGCAGCCCCCGCCCGCGGTCGAGGAACCGTCGGAGCTGCGCCGGGCCAGCGGTGAGAGCGTGTTCACCGAGCACAACGCGCAGCGGTTGACCACCCAACGCACGCTGCGCGAGGAGTCGGCGTTGGCAGCGTGGGGACGACGGAGTGACGGGGTGCGCATCAGCGACGGGACGGTGCGGTGCGCGCTCGGCCGCGCGCGGCTCAATGCCGGGCAGCAGCGCGCGGTGAGCGGGTTCGCCACCTCCGGACGTCGAGTGCAGCTGCTGTATGCCCCGGCCGGTGCGGGCAAAACCACCACCATGCGGGTCTTCGCCGACGCGTGGCGCGCCGAGGCCGGCGAGGTGTACGCATTCGGCCCCTCGGCCCGGGCGGCCCAGGAACTGGGCCGGTCCCTGCAAGCACGCCCGCACACGTTGCATCAGGTCACCACGGCGCTGCGGCTCGGCACGGCCGAGACGGTGTTTCCGTTCACCCGTGGTGACGTACTCGTCATCGACGAGGCCGCCATGGCCGGTACGCACACGCTGCACGACGTGGTGCGCTACGCCCTCAACCGTGGTGCCGACGTGCGGCTGGTCGGTGACGACAAACAGCTCGCGGCCGTCGAGGCCGGTGGGGCGGTGCGCTGGTTCGCCCACACCAACGGGGCGCTGCACCTGCGCGAGGTCGTGCGTTTCGCCGACCCGCGGCAGGCGAAGGCCTCGGTGAAGCTGCACTCCGGCGATCCGTCCGGGCTGGACTACTACGTCGAGCAGAACTGGGTACGGGAAGGCAGCCGAGAGACGATGCGCGAGGCCGCCCACCATGCCTGGCGCACCGACCTCGACATCGGACGCCCGTCGCTGCTGATCGTGCCCGCCACCGACGACGTCACCGCCCTGAACCGCCAAGCCCGCGAACTACGCCTGCAGCGCGGCGACGTCGACGACACTCGCGCGGTGCGGCTGCACGACGGCACTGCGGCCAGCGCCGGCGATCTGGTGGTCACCCGCCGCAACGACCGACTCAAAACCCTGTTCGGCGGCAAGGACTTCGTCAAAAACGGCGACACCTGGCAGGTACGGACCGTGCGCGAGGGCGGAGCACTCAAGGTTCGCCACCAGGCCAGCGGCGGCACCGTCCTGCTGCCGGCCGAGTACGTCGCCGAACACGTCGAACTGGCCTACGCCACCACCGTCAACCGCAGCCAGGGCATGTCGGTCACCGGCGGCACCTCACACAGCCTCGTGCCCCAAGGGCTCTCCCGCGAGCAGCTCTACACCCAGATCACCCGCGCCGAACACGACAACCGGCTCTACGTCGAAACCACCCAGCACACCATCGACTCCCACCAGGAAACCCCACCCGACCGCACCGCCCGCGGGGTCCTCGAGGCCGCGCTACAACGCTCCTCAGCCGAGACCTCGGCCACCGAGGAACTGCGCGCCGCCCTGCACACCACCGAATCGCTGCGCACCCTGGTCGCCCAGCACGATCACGTCGCACACCTCGGCACCGACAAGCGCATCGAGGCCGTGCTCAACGAACACGTTCCCCAGCTAATGGAGCTGCCAGCCGCACCCGCGCTGCAGCAAACCGCGCGCACCGCCTGCGAACTCGGCTGGCAACCCGAGCACCTCATTCCCGCCGTCCTGGACCAAGGCCCGCTGGACGCCGCAGACGATCCGGCCGCGTTGCTGCGGTGGCGCCTCGAACAACGCCTGCTGCACGAACAGCCACCCCCGCGCGGTCTCGAACCCACCACCACGCAGATTCCCCACTGGCGCGAACTCATCGCGACCTACGTACCCACCGCCGATGTCGAGGACCCCTCGTGGATGCCGGTGTGGCGCCAGGCGTCCGCGGCCACCGCGGACGGACTCGACGCGGATGCCGCCCTGGACACCGCCGCCTTTCAACTCGCCCACCGACCCACCCACGACCCGCTGCCCGCCCCCGAGTACGCGGCCAGTGTGCTCACCACCGCGTTGGACGAGCAACGAGCCGACGGAGCCGGACACCACCCCGCCCTTCCCTGGCTGGCCCGACCCGACTTCCCCACGCTCACCGAGGAGCTGACCAACTACACACGTCAACTCAACACCGCCATCGAACACCGTCATCACGAACTACGCGAACAGATCATCGCCGACCCGCCACGCTGGACCACCGCACTCGGCCCACGACCCGACGATCCGGTCGCCGCCGAGCACTGGGACGAACTCGCGGGCCTGGCCGCCGCCTACCGCGAGACCTACAGCATCACCACCCGCGATCCCGCCCAACCACTGGGCCCCGAACCCGAGAGCCAGGGACCACGCGCCCGCGCTTGGCGCGCCCTCATCGACCAATGGCACCCTGTCGACTCTCACACTCCCAGCGAGTCCGCCCACGACACCGCCGACCTCGACCCGATCGAGCGGATCCGCGCCGAATTCGACGCCGATGAGCTGTCCAACGCCGTCACCGAGACCGACACCGCCAGCACGACACCGCGTACCGAGGACTCGCTGGCGGTGCTGACCGAACGCCATCAGCGACTCGCCGACACCTTGTTCGACACCGCCGCGCAGCACGCCCTCGTCGAGCACGCCCCCACGCCCCTGGATCAACCCGCCGAACCCGCACTCCGAGCGGTGCTGCGCCGCGCCCAACGCGACGGGTGGGATGCCAATCGGCTCGTCGACACGACTACAGCTCAAGGCGATCTCGACGCGGTCGCCGATCCGGCCGCTGTGCTGGCGCGCCGCATCGAGTCCCACATCGCCGATCGTCATCCCCCCGCCCGTGTGACCGAACCCGACGAGGAGCAGGTCCGCCGGTGGCAAACCGTGACCGCCCACACCAACCCTGATCTCACGGTCACCGACCCCGCTTGGCAGCTGGTGTGGCGCCACGCCGCCGCAGGAGCCGCCGACGGGCTCGACGCCGACACCGCCGTCTCCACCGCCGCCGAACAACTGACCTACCGAGCCGACGGCGACCCCACCGAGGCACACCGCTACGCCGCCCAGCTCGTGGTCGACCAGCTAGACGAGCAACGCGAGCAGAATACCGCCGACGTTCCGGTGCTGCCCTGGCTGGCCGCCCCGCACCACACCGTGCGCGCCGCCGATCCCGACCTCGCAGACCAGCTCGCACAGGTCACCGAGGCAGCACACGCCCGCCTGGCCGAACTACGCGAGCAGGTCTCGGCCGAACCTCCTGACTGGACCTCCGGACTGGGGCCACGGCCCGAGGAGCCGACCGCCGCCGAGTACTGGGACGAACTCGCGGGCCTGGCCGCCGCCTACCGCGAGACCTACAACATCCGCAGCACCAACCCCGACACACCGCTGGGGCCGGAACCCGGCGGGCAGAACACCAAGGCCGAAGCCTGGCAAACCATTACCGAGACATGGAGGCAGACCATGAGCATCCCGAACGACAACGACCACCACGACGACACACTCGCCCGCCTCGAAGCCCTCCGGGACGCTGTGCTCGACAACAGCGAAGCCTCCCGCGACGAACAGCGCACGTGGCGTGCCGATGACCGGGACAACGAAAACTCCGACGAGCACTACCGCTATGACGACGATGACGAACTCGACCAGGACAACGACCTGCAGTCCGGGCTGGGGCTTTAGAGTTCCTAACGTATTCGGTTGGGTAGTCGGCGCCAGCAGATGAGGCTGGTGGCCAGGGCGAGGAAGTCGTGGTGGATGTCGGTGCGGCGTTCCCACCGGGTCGCCAGACGTCGGAACTGGTGCAGCAGTGCCAGGGTGTGTTCCACAACAGCGGACGGGCTGGTTGGTGTCGCGGGTGCGTTTCCGGCTGATCAGTGGCGTGATCCCACGCTGCCGGAGCTGCTCGCGGTAGGGCTCGTCGTCGTAGCCGCGGTGCGCGACGAGCATGTCGGGCTTGCGGCGCGGGCGCCCGCGCCGCCCTCGCACCGGCGGTATCGCCTCGACCAACGGCAGCAGCTGGGTGCTGTCGTGCCGGTTGCCGCCGGTGAGGATGACGGCCAGCGGAATGCCACCCCCGTCACAGATCAGGTGGTGCTTCGCGCCGGTTGTGCCTCGGTCGAGGAGGGCTCGGCCCCGTGGCCGCGCCCCCTTTTTTTTCGTGCGAATGTGGGAAGCATCCGCACACGCTCGCGACCAGTCGATGGGCCCGGCAGCATGGAGTTGCGCCAGCAACACCTCGTGCAGTCGGTCGAAGACCCCGGCGGCCTGCCAGTCCCGTAAGCGGCGCCAGCAGGTCATCCCGGACCCGAACCCCAACTCCTGCGGCAGATCTTCCCAGCCGATGCCCGTGTAGAGCACGAACAAGATTCCTTGCAGCACCCGGCGGTCATCCAGCGGCTTCGGCCCCGTCTTACCGGCCGGGCACACCGGCAGCAACGGCTCGACCCGCTCCCACAACTCGCCCGAGACCACCCACGGCGCAACCATCACCAAGATCATCCCAGCCCAAGATCACCAACGTGTCAGCTAAGAACA
>NZ_FNJR01000003.1:40916-480704 GCF_900104475.1 Actinopolyspora xinjiangensis | reverse complement strand
CTAGGGCGTGACTGGTGGATCTTGTGGTCGTTGGTCAGGTGTGTCGTATGGCGAGTTGTCCGATCGGGAGTGGGAGCGGTTGGAGCCGATGTTGCCGCAGGTCACGCCGCAGCGGGGTGGTCGGTGGCGGGAGCATCGGCAGGTGGTCGAGGGCATGATCGTCACAGACCGCGCCAGCTGCCCGTGGCGGGACCTGCCGGAGCGGTTCGGTCCGTGGCAGAGGAGTGCAGTCTCGTTTCTACCGGTGGGCCGCCGGCGGCACCTGGGATCGGATCCTGACCGAGCTGCAGCGGGCCGCCGAGGCCGCCAGTGAGGTGGACTGGACGGTCAGTGTGGATTCCACCGTGGTGCGCGCCCACCAGCACGCCGCCGGAGCAAAAGGGGGGCACCCGCAAGCACTGGGCCGGTCCCGAGGAGGGCTGAGCACCACGATTCACCTCGCTGTCGACGGACGAGGCCGTCCGCTGAGTCTGCTGATCACGCCGGGACAAGCCGGTGATGCTCCGCAGTGTCTGCCGTTGTTGGCGGCCATCCGAGTTCCCCGCCCAGGGCGTGGGCACCCGCGCACCAGACCGGTGCGCATCATTGCCGACAAGGCCTACTCCTCACGAGCAATCCGGGCCCACCTACGGCGTCGCGGCCTCGCCGCCACCATCCCGGAACCAGCCGACCAGGCCGGACACCGCCACAGGCGAGGCTCGGCGGGAGGCCACCCACCCGCCTTCGAGCCCACTGTCTACCGGCAGCGCAACATCGTCGAACGCAGCATCAACCGCCTCAAGCAATGGCGCGGCATCGCCACCCGCTTCCACACCAAAGCCCACTACTTCCACGCCACCCTGACCCTAGCCAGCATCCTCCTCTGGCTCCGCACCTGATCCACCAGTCACGCTCTAGGTGTGCTGTTCGGGCACGTGGACGGGGGCGTCGAGGCCGGAGTGGACTCGGCCCTTCCCGCCTTCGCTCGAGCCCACCCATCAGTTCTCCCGGAGTGTGAGATTCGGCGTCGTGCCGACGATGCCGCTGTTCGCCTCGTGCCACTCGATTCGAGGGTGTCCGACCATGAAGAACATCGTCCCCACCGCCGTTCTCGGCGGTCGATTCGGATCGTTCCGCGGTCCGTCGGAGCCGGACACCGCACGTTGCTGAGATCAACATCACCGAGACTCGACCGTCCGGATCGCCCCGTGCTGGTCACCGCCGAGTCCGGTGCTTCCCCGAACGCCGTCCCCTGGTGGTGTGAGGTGAAGAAGTGGTCAGCACGTCGCTGGTGCTGCCGCGATCAGGGGCCTCACCGGCGCGCATTACTGTCCACAGTCGACTTGTGTTGCGTCGTGATGATCAATTAGCTTGGCCGATCGGGTGACTGATGATCGCCTGAACGGGCGAGTAGATGTGGTCGTCCTCCGACTGAGCAGGACCATGCTCGGAACCGCGCTGGGGGAGTTCAGTGCGCAGGCGCTGACCGATCCGACTGTGCGGGCAGGAATGTGACATGCGTCGAACTGGTGGTGTGTGGTGACAAGCACGGAGTCGGTGTCCGGTCAGCAGAGTGGTGACGGGCAGTCGCGGTTGAGCCTGGGTACGTCGGCGGCGCGGAATCTGGCGACGACGACGAAGACGCCGCCGCAGATGCAGTCGATCACCTCGCGGTGGTTGCTGCGCCTGCTGCCGTGGGTGCAGGCCACGGGTGGTTCTTACCGGGTGAACCGGCGGCTGACCTACCAGCTCGGGGACGGGCTCGTGACGTTCTCCAACACCGGCTCGACGGTGCGGGTGATCCCGGGCGAGCTGTGCGAACTGCCCGCGTTGCGCGGATTCGACGACATCTCGGTGCTGGAGGGCTTGGCCGAGCGGTTCGTGCAGCGCGAGTACGCGGCGGGCGACGTGATCGCCGAGGCGGGCCGGTCGGTCGACGAGGTCGTGCTCATCGCCCACGGCAAGGTGAACAAGCTCGGTAGCGGCCCCTACGGGGAGCGGGCTGAGCTGGGAGTGCTGGCAGGCGGGGAGCACTTCGGTGGTCAGCTCCTGGCGGACGACGAGGCCACGTGGGAGTTCACCGCCAAGGCCGTGACCCCGTGCACGGTGCTGGCGTTGCCCCGCCAGTCCGCCCAGGAGGTGGTGGACCGTTCCGAAGCGCTGCGCGACCACCTCGCGCGATTCCGAACCGGGTCGCAGGGTGCGCACAACGAGAACGGCGAGGCCGAGGTCGCGGTGGCCTCCGGGCACGCCGGTGAGCCGGATCTGCCCGGTACGTTCGTCGACTACGAGCTCAAGCCCCGCGAGTACGAGCTCAGCGTCGCCCAGACGGTGCTGCGGGTGCACAGCCGGGTCGCGGATCTGTACAACGAGCCGATGGACCAGACCGAGCAGCAGCTGCGGCTGACCATCCAGGAGCTGCGCGAGGAGCAGGAGAAGGAGCTGGTCAACAACCCCGAGTTCGGGTTGCTGCACAATGCCGACCTGCGCCAGCGCATCCACACCCGCACCGGTCCGCCCACCCCGGACGACATGGACGAGCTGCTGTCGCTGGTCTGGAAGGACCCCGGCTTCTTCCTGGCCCACCCGAAGGCCATCGCCGCGTTCGGACGTGAGTGCAGTCGCCGCGGGTTGTACCCGGCCAGCGTGGAGGTCGGTGGGCACCACGTGCCGGCTTGGCGGGGTGTGCCGATGTTCCCGTGCAACAAGCTGCCGATGAGCGGCTCGCGGACCACGTCGATCATGCTGATGCGCACCGGCGAGGCCAACCAGGGCGTGGTCGGGTTGCACCAGACCGGGCTTCCCGACGAGTACGAGCCGGGCCTGTCCGTGCGGTTCATGGGCATCAACGAGAAGGCGCTGATCTCGTACCTGGTCTCCACCTACTACTCGGCGGCGGTGCTCGTGCCGGACGCGCTGGCGGTGCTGGACGACGTCGAGACCGGCAGGGAAGGCTGAGCCAGTGGCGAGCCAACCCTTTGAACTCCCGGAGTTCTACCTGCCCTGGCCCGCCCGGTTGAACTCGCACCTGGGGAGCGCGCGTGAGCACTCCACGGCGTGGGCGCGTCGGATGGAGATGGTCACCCCCGGTGGCGCGGCGGGCAGCAGCGGTGCGTTCGCCTGGGACGAGGCCACGTTCGACTCGGCCGACTACCCGTTGCTGTGCGCCTACACCCACCCCGACGCGACCGCGGCGGACCTGGATCTGGTCACCGACTGGTACGTGTGGGTGTTCTACTTCGACGACCACTTCCTGGAGCACTACAAGTACACCGGGGACCTGGCCGGGGCCCGGCGGTACCTGGCCGGGCTGTCGGCGTTCATGCCGACCGATCCCACCGCGCGTTCGCCGGAGCCGGCGAATCCGGTGGAGTGGGGCCTGGTCGACCTGTGGAATCGCACGACCTCGATCATGTCGGCAGACTGGCTCGTCCGGTTCGCCGAGGCCACCCGCAACCTCCTCGAGGACTGCGTGTGGGAGCTGACCAACATCAACCAGGGGCGGGTGCCCAACCCGGTCGACTACATCGAGATGCGCCGCAAGGTGGGTGGGGCGCCCTGGTCCGCCGGGCTCGTCGAGCTCGCCGCCCGCGCCGAGATCCCGGCGACGATCGCCGCGAGCAGGCCGATGCGGGTGCTCACCGACACGTTCTCCGACGGGGTGCACCTGCGCAACGACCTGTTCTCCTATCAGCGTGAGACCCAGGAGGAAGGCGAGCTCAACAACGGCGTGCTGGTCATGGAGAGCTTCTTCGGAACCGGTCCGCAACGGGCCGCCGAGCTCACCAACGATCTGCTGACCTCCCGGCTGGAGCAGTTCGACAACACCGCGCTGACCGAGGTGCCCGCGCTGTGCGACGAGCACGCCCTGGGGCCGGACGAGCGGGGCAGGGTGCTGGCCTACGTCAAGGGGCTGCAGGACTGGCAGGCCGGTGGTCACGAGTGGCACACCCGGTCCAGCCGGTACATGAACGAAGGCGTCGCCACGACACCCACCTTCACGGCCCTCACCGGTCCGACCGGACTGGGCACCTCGGCGGCCCGGGCGTTCACCCGACTGCGGCCCGGAGCCCGACGCCGGGCCCAACAGCAGTCCCACACCCCGTTCCAGCCGGTGGGGCATCTGACGCTGCCGGAGTTGTACATGCCGTACCCGGTGCGGATGAGTCCACACCTGGACAGCGCGCGCGAGCACGGCCTCGACTGGGCCCGGCGGATGGGGATGTTCGACTCGGTGCCCGGAGTGGAATCCCACGGAGTGTGGGACGAGCGCCGGTTCATCGGTTTCGACTTCGCCCACTGCGCGGCGATGATCCACGCCGACGCGAGTTCGGAGCAGCTCGACCTCTCGGCGGACTGGCTGGCCTGGGGAACCTACGGCGACGACTACTTTCCCGTGGTGTTCGGAGCGTCCCGCAATCTGGCGGCCGCCAAGGCGTGCAACGATCGCTTGTCGGCGTTCATGCCCGTGAACGGTGAGTCCGTCCCGGAGCCGACCAACCCGATCGAGCGAGGTCTGGCCGATCTGTGGCGCCGCACCGCCGGGCCCATGCCCACCGCCGCGCGGCGTCAGTTCCGTACCGCGGTGGAGGAGATGACCGCCAGCTGGTTGTGGGAACTGGCCAATCAGGCCCAGCACCGCGTGCCGGACCCGGTCGACTACCTCGAGATGCGTCGCAAGACGTTCGGCTCGGACATGACGATGAGCCTGTCCCGACTGGCCAATCTGGACCTCGTGCCCGCCGAGGTGTACCGGAGCACGGTGGTCCGGGAGATGGAAACCGCCGCGCAGGACTACGCCTGCCTGACCAACGACCTGTTCTCCTACCAGAAGGAGATCGAGTTCGAGGGCGAAGTCCACAACCTCGTCCTGGTCGTCGAGCGATTCCTCGACGTCGACCGCTGGCAGGCCCGTGACGTCGTGGCCGAGGTGATGAACGCCCGGATGCGGCAGTTCCAGCGGATCCTCACCGATCAGCTGCCTCGGGTGTTCGAAGAGTTCGGACTCGACGAGTCCGCCCGCCGGGTGCTCATCGGTCACGCCGAAGGCTTGAAGGACTGGATGTCGGGAATCCTGGAGTGGCACCGCAGATGCGTGCGCTACACCGAGGCCGAACTGCGACGTCGACACGCCCTGCCGACCGCTTCGGTGGAGACGTCACAGCCCGGGGCCGTCTCCGGGACCCCGCGGCCGGAGGGAGGGCTCACGCCCCGGCATCGCCTGGCCGGTCCGACCGGACTGGGTACGGCGGCCCGCATCGCCGCTCCGAAGGGCACTGCGGGAGTTCGGTCCCCCGAAGCCGGGTGACTCTTGGCCCACCGCAGCCTTCTTCCTGATCCGACACGCGAACGGTAGAGGTACATGACCGAGACCGCATCGAACGCGACCGCCACTTCCCGGTCCCAGGGGCGGGGACAGCTCAGCCTGGGCACGGCCGCGGCCCGCAACCTGGCCACCACCACGAAAACACCGCCGCAGATGCGGTCGATCAGCCCGAGGTGGCTGCTGCGCATGCTGCCCTGGGTCGAGACCACCGCCGGTTCCTACCGGGTCAACCGGCGGCTGACCTACCAGCTCGGCGACGGCCGCCTGACGTTCTCCAACACCGGAGACCAGGTTCGCGTGCTGCCGCCGGAACTCCGCGAGATACCGTCCCTGCGCGAACTCGACGACGAGACGGTGCTGACCGCCCTGGCCGACAGGTTCGCCCAGCACCACTACGCGCCGGGTGAGAACATCACGTCGGCGGGCCTGCCCGCCGACGAGCTGGTACTGCTGGCCCACGGCAAGGTCAGCACCAGCACGCCGGGGCCCTACGGAGACGAGGTCTCCCGGGACGTGCTCGCCGATGGCGACCACCTCGGCGAGCACGTCCTCACCGGCAGCCGGGACACCTGGCAGGTCACGGCCACCGCGCTGACCCCGTGCACCGTGCTGACTCTCTCCCGCGGTGCCCTGAACGAGCTCACCGGCCGTTCCGAGCCGTTGCGCACCCACCTCGAACAGGTGCGAAGCCGAACCCTGCCCGAGCACAACAAGCACGGTGAAGCCGCCGTGCGGCTGGCCTCCGGGCACGAGGGCGAGTCCGAGCTGCCCGGTACGTTCGTCGATTACGACCTCGCGCCCCGCGAGTACGAGCTCAGCGTCTCCCAGACCATCCTGCGCGTGCACACCCGGGTCGACGACCTCTACAGCGAGCCGATGAACCAGCTCGACCAGCAGCTGCGGCTCACGGTGGAAGAACTGCGCGAACAGCAGGAGGCGGACCTGGTCAACAACCGCGAGTTCGGGCTGCTGCACAACGCCGACCTGCGCCAGCGCCTCCAAACCACCGGAGGTCCACCCACGCCGGGCGATATCGACGAGCTGCTGTCCCGGCGTCGCAAGTCCGAGTTCTTCCTGGCGCACCCGCGCACCATCGCCGCGTTCGGCCGCGAGTGCAACCGCCGGGGTCTCTACCCGGAGACCGTCGACGTGCGCGGAACCCAGGTGACATCCTGGCGCGGTGTGCCGCTGCTGCCCTGCGACAAGATCCCCATCAGCGAGAGAAACACCAGCTCGGTCCTGGTCATGCGGATCGGAGCGGAGCACCAGGGCGTGGTCGGGCTGCACCAGACCGGCATCCCCGACGAGTACGCCCCCGGCCTCAACGTGCGGTTCATGGGCATCGACGACAGGGCCGTCACCTCGTACCTGGTCAGCGCGTACTACTCCGCCGCCGTGCTCACCCCCGACGCGCTCGGCGTGTTGGAGAACGTCGAGATCGGCCGGTGAAAGGAAAGCTCACATGGCCACCTCCGATGTGCTCCCCCACGCCACCGCTGACCATGAGGCGTATCGAGCCCTGGACGTCGCGCGCGGCCGCGTCGAGCCCGCGCTGCGGTCCGCTCTGGACACGCTGCCCGAGGACATGCGCCACATCGCTCGTTACCAGTTCGGCTGGATCGACGAGCACGGGCAGTCCAGTGACGCCTCCGGCGGCAAAGCACTGCGCCCCGCCCTGGTCCTCCTCGCCGCCGAGGCGGCCGGTGGTACCGCCGAGGCGGCGCTGCCTGCCGCGGTCGCCGCCGAGCTCGTGCACAACTTCTCACTGCTGCACGACGACGTCATCGACACCGACGCCACCCGTCGCCACCGTCCCACGGCCTGGACCGTGTTCGGGGCCAGCGCGGCGATCCTGGCCGGGGACGCACTGCTCTCGCTGGCGTACGAAGTGCTCGCGGGTAGTGGGCACCCGGGCGCGCTGCCCGGCATACGGCTGCTCAACACCACCGTTCAGGAGCTGATTCAGGGGCAGGTCACCGACCTCGCCTTCGAACAACGCGGCGATGTCGACGTCGCCGAGTGCCAACGCATGGCCGAAGCCAAAACCGCCGCGCTGCTGGCGACCTCCTGCGAGCTCGGGGCTCTGTTCGCCGGTGCCGACCGGCGGCGAACCGAGCACCTGCGCCGCTTCGGACACGACCTCGGGCTGGCCTTTCAGCACGTCGACGACCTGCTCGGAATCTGGGGCGACCCCGGCATCACCGGCAAACCCGCCTATTCCGACCTGCACGCCCGCAAGAAGAGCCTGCCCGTGGTGTTCGCGCTGAACTCCGACACCCCGGCCGGGCGACGACTCGGTGCGCACTACCACCAGCCTCCGACCTCGGAGGCCGACCTGACCGGCACCGCCGATCTCGTCGACACCGCGGGCGGGCGCACCTGGAGCCACGCGCAGGCCGACCGGCTGCTCACCAGCGCCCTGGGCCACCTCGACGCGGCCGATCCCCTTGCCCGAGTTGACGAGTTGACCGCGCTCGCTCATCTGGTCACCCGGCGCGACCACTAGCCGAGACCGGGCGGTCCCGCGGGCAGGGCGCGATCGGCTCCGGGCACCCCCGTGGTCGGGGTGAGGTGGGGGAACGACCGTTCCCGGTAGCCGCGGACGTTCACCGGTGGTGAGCTCGGCGGAGGGGCTCGCGACGCGCCTTTCCGTCAGCGGAGCGTGGCGGGGGTGGTCGAGGCGGATCGTATTGTCCGGCGGAACGCCACCGAGCCCCTCCGGTCCGGACACTCGGTGCGCTCCTGCGGTGAAGCGCGTCGGGGCCGTGCCGTGGTTCGCGTGGCGACGCACGTCTGTACTTCCCGAGTGCCCCGGTGAGTACTTGACACTTAGGCGCTTAATTGGCCTGTTCTCTGCGGCTGCTTCCGGAAACACACGGCGGACGGTGTGTGCCGGGCGGTGTGTCTCGCTGGCATCGGTGGTGTGATCGACGTCGGAAGCGACGAGCCGGTCCGACGGGTTTGGAGGTGTCGGACGCTCGTGTGGAGTGGATGACCTGTCGATCCGTTGATTCGACCGTCCTGGTGGGTACGTCGTCGCTCGACGCCGGGTGCGGAAGGTCAGTGGCGCTGTGCCGGGCCGGTGCTCGCCCGGGGGATCAGCTCCGGATCCGAGGTCTTGGCGTCGTGGGGTGTCTCGCCCGCGATGATGTCCGTCAACATCCGGATGGCGGTGGCGCCGTGTTCGGCGATCGGGCGGCGAACGGCGGACAGCGCGGGCCGGACCAGCTCGCACAACGTCGAGTCGTCCCAGGCGACCAGGGACACGTCCTCGGGAACCGACAGGCCGAGCTCCTGGGTGACCCCCAACGCCGCCACGGCCATCACGTCGTTGTCGAACACCAGCGCGCTGGGCGGTTCGTCGCTGGTGAGCGCTCGACGTGTCATACGTGCTCCGCTCTCGTCGGAGTAGTCGGCCGTGACGATGTGCGCCTGATCCAGGCCGAGGCGTTCGGCGGCCTCGCAGAACGCCCTGGAACGCGTCCTGGTGTGCAGGAACTCGCTCGGTCCGGCCACTCGGGTGATGCGCCGGTGTCCGAGCTTGGCCAGGTACTTGACCACCTCGACGATCGCCACCTCGTCGTCGGTCCACACACGGGCAACGTTGTCCGTATCGGAGGGTTCGCCCAGCACCACGGCCGGGAGGCCGAGTTGTTGGACCAGCTCCGTCCGGGGGTCCTCGATCCGCAGGTCCACCAGCAGCACACCGTCGACCCGATGCTCCGCCGACCACTGCCGATAGGTGGCGAGTTCGGCGTCGGTGTTGTCGGTGACTTGCAGCAGCAGTGAAGTGGGGCTTCCGGAGAGGGCCTCCTGGATGCCGGAGATGAGCTGCATGAAGTAGGGCTCGATCCCGAGGACCCGCGCGGGGCGGTCCACCACGAGACCGACCGCGTTGGTCTGGCCGCCGGTCAGCGAGCGCGCGACGCTGCTGGGTGCCCATCCCAGGCGCTCGGCGATGTCGAGGATGCGACGCCGGGTCTCGTCCGATACGCCGGGGCGGTTGTTGAGGGCATAGGAGACCGCGCCGATCGACACCCCGGCCGCTCTGGCGATGTCGGAGATGGTCGGTCGTTTGCCCGGCATCGATGTCTCCTAGTTGCTGAAGCGGTTTTTGTGAACTCTACTGGTTCGCTCCGGCCGGATCGGCGCTCGGTTCGGGATTCACTTCGGCACGCCCGGTGCCGGAAAGACCGGGAGGACGGCCGAAATGTGCTGGAACCGTGTCACCACCGGCCCCGCGCGACGCCCTCCCCGGCGCTACCGGAGGGGGAGCTCGGTGCTGCGTTCGTCTCCGGGACGGGGGCCGTGGACGCGTCGGTCGGTTTCCGCGATGGCGACGTCGTTGATACTGGCTTCGCGGCGCCGCATGAGGCCGTTCCCGTCGAACTCCCACATTTCGTTGCCGTAACTGCGCCACCACTGTCCTGTCGCGTCGTGGCACTCGTACTGGAAGCGGACGGCGATCCGGTTCTCGTGGAACCCCCACAGGTTCTTGCGGAGCGCGTAGTCGAGTTCGCGCTCCCACTTCCGGGTCAGGAAGGCGACGATCTCCTCCCGCCCTCGCAGGAACGCGCCCCGGTTGCGCCACGTGGAGTCCGGTGTGTAGGCGGCGGCGACCCGTCGTGGGTCGCGGGTGTTCCAGGAGGCCTCGGCCGCCTGGACCTTCAGCAGGGCCGTTTCCCGGGTGAAGGGTGGGTACGGCGGGCGGTCTTCCGGCATGGTGGGGCTCCTCAAGTGTTGAGAACGTGCGTTCTCCATCGATGGTGATCTAAGGTAGAAAACGATCGTTCTCGAAGTCAAGGAGGTGTGGATGCCAGCCCCGCTCACCGAGGAACGCGATCGCCTGGACCGTGCCGCGCTGCTCGACGCGGCGGAGCGGCTGTTCTACGAGCGAGGTATCCAGGCGGTCGGGATGGATGAGGTGCGTGCGGCCTCGGCGCTGTCGTTGAAGCGGATCTACCGGTTCTTCCCCGGCAAGGAGGACCTGGTGGTGGCGATGCTCCGGCGTCGCGACCAGCGGTGGCGAGACAGCCTGGCCACGTTCGTGGAACGGATATCGGATCCGCGCGAGCGCGTGCTCGCGGTTTTCGACTGGCTCGCCGAGTGGTTCGCCGAGCCCGGTTTCCGGGGGTGTGCCTGGATCAACGCCCACGGTGAGCTCGGTTCCGCGTCGGCGGCGGTGCTGGCCGAGGTCCGCTCGCACAAGCAGGCGTTCCACGACCAGCTCGCGGAGTGGGTCCGCGCCACCGGAGTGGCGGTGGTCGAACCGGTGTTCCTGCTGGTCGAGGGAGCCGTCGTCACCGCGGGCATCAGTGGTGACCCGAGCCCGGCCCGCCACGCCCGCACAGCCGCCGCGGCACTGCTCGGCACGCCGTGACACGCCCCACGGCGTCCCTGGCCGAGGCGCCTCGTACGGCACCGGAGCGCTCCGTGCCGGTCGTGAGGGGGACGACAGTTCTCGCGACGCTCTCCGAGTCGTGCCTGCCGGTGACCGGCGTACTCGTCCGACCCGCCCACCCGTGGCGGCTCGACGGGCTGTCACGGGTGGGCGCCTTTCTCAGCTGCTGGGAGCGGTGAGATCCCGGAGCCGTGCGAGTGACCGGTAGGGGTGAGGGCAGTGGCGGCCGGGCCGCACCCCACGTGCCTTTCCGGCCAGGGCGACGTGGAACTCAGGTGAGCCTGATCTGGCGGTTGACGTCCTTGTAGAGCAGGTAGCGGAACTTGCCGGGGCCGCCCGCGTAGCAGGCTTGCGGGCAGAAGGCGCGCAGCCACATGAAGTCACCGGCTTCGACTTCGACCCAGTCGTCGTTGAGGCGGTAGACCGCCTTGCCCTCCAGGACGTAGATGCCGTGTTCCATCACGTGCGTCTCGGCGAAGGGGATCACGGCCCCGGGGTCGAACGTGACGATGTTGACGTGCATGTCGTGGGACAGGTCGTCGGGGTCGACGAACCGGGTGGTCGTCCACGCGCCGTCGGTGTCCGGCATCGGGGTGGGGGTGATGTCCTGCTCCTGCACGGCGAACCCGCTGGGAATCGGGTGGTCCCGCAGCGGTTCGTAAGCCTTGCGGACCCATTGGAAGCTGGCCGTCCCGTCCGAGTCGTTGGTCACCGACCAGTCCGCGTCCGGAGGGAGGTAGGCGTAACCGCCGGGGGTGAGGACGTGGGGCTCGCCTTCGATCGCGACGGTGAGCGTCCCGTCGAGCAGGAACAGCACCGACTCGACGCCCGGTTCCGGCTCCGGCTCGGTGCTACCGCCGCCGGGGGAGACCTCGACGACGTACTGCGCGAACGTGGTGGCGAACCCGGCCACGGGCCGGGCGAGGATCCAGGACCGGGTGTGGTTCCAGCCGGGCAGGTTGCTGGTGACGATGTCACGCAGTACCCCCCTGGGGATGACGGTGTAGGCTTCCTTGACCACGGCCCGGTCGGTGAGCAGCGTGCTCTGCGGCGGCAGCCCTCCTCGCGGGGCGTGGTACGACGGTGCGTTCAAGGTTCCACTCCTGTTTCGGTCGGACTTCGCGTGCCCGGCCCGCGCTTCCGGTGTGGTCCTCCACCCTGTCCGTTCGGGTACGGGCAGCGCTCCGGACGGCCCTGGGCTGGTGGACGTTTCCGAGGTGCCGGGGAGGTTTCCGAGGTGCCGGGGAGGTTTCCGGAAGAGCCCGTCTTCCGGGGCTCGGGCCGGGATCGGTGCCGGTGCGTTCCCACCGGGCCCCGTGTGAGGTTCCGGTGGGGCGGCGACCGCGGAAGACCCGCTAGGTGTCCCCGGGGGCCGGGACGCACGTCGAGTCGGCCGCGATCGGCTCGCCCGACGAGTCGGCGGCCGTGATCCGCACCACGATTGATTCCGTTATTCGGAATAATAATTTCACATTTAGAATACTCTAGTGAGTGCCGTGCTCCGGGTCAACGCTCCGCCGGCCGGCCACACAGCGCACCACACTCGAAACCGGCTTCTCGGACGGGCCGCGTCCCGGCCGGAGAGGCTCCCGCACGCGAGGAAATCCCGTTGCCGCGAGACCGGAGTGCTCCCGGGCCGAACCGGAGACCCGGTTCGAGCACCGCTGGACGAGCACGACTGGTCAGTGAGCCACGATTCAGGGGAACGGGCCGGAACACGTGGCATCGGTGGTCGGTGTCCTCCGGGCCTGAAGCGTGGTGACGCTGCGATCGAGGAGTGGGTCATGACGAGCGATGTCGAACTGGGACACTCGCGTCGGTGCGTGGAGCTGGCCGCCGAGGCATTGCGGACGGGCGACGAACCCTTCGGCTCGGTGCTGGTGGCTTCCGACGGGAGCCGCCTCGCCGAGGACCGCAACCGTGTCTCCAGCGGCGGTGACGCGACCCTGCACCCGGAGTTCGCCCTGGCACGGTGGGCGGCGGCGAACATGACTCCGGCAGAACGGGCGGCCGCCACGGTGTTCACGTCCGGAGAGCACTGTCCGATGTGCGCGGCCGCCCACGGTTGGGTGGGGTTGGGCCGCATCGTGTACGTGAGCTCGGCCGCCCAGCTGGCAGGTTGGCTGGCCGAGCTCGGGGCGGGCGCGCCGCCGGTTCGGATGATGCCGGTCACGGAAGTCGTGCCCGGTCTCGTGGTGGAGGGCCCGCTCCCCGACCTGGCCGACGAGGTGCGGGAACTGCATCGGCGCTTCGCGCTCCGCCGTGACTGAACGACCGGCGCGAGCGGCCCCGCCGCGCACGGCTTCCGGCCGGGAAGGCGCGGAAAGGCCGCTCCCGCCGCGCGAGGCGTGGCTCCTGCCCGGCGTCCCGACCGCTACCGGGGGTCGGCGGGGACGTGGAGAGGTCCGTCGCGGCGAGCGGGTTCACGCGGGGTGGACAGCTCGTTCTCCGCCGCGAAGCACGCGCGCCTGGCGGTTGAGGTTCGCCAGGTCGGCGAGAGGATCACCCTCGACGACGAGCAGGTCGGCGGCGTAACCGGCAGCGATGCGGCCGGTTTCCTTGCCGTGGCCGAGAGCGTCCGCCGTCGTGGTGGTGGCGAGTTCGATGACCTCGGCGTTGCTGTAACCGATCTCCCGGTAGAGCCCGAGGGCGTTCGGGAAGTTCCGGAAAGCGGAACCGCGCAGCCCGGCGTCGGTGCCCAGGATGAGGGGTACCCCGCGCTCGGCCATCCACCGCAACCGCTCGATGGCCGCCCTGCTCCGCTCGGGGCCGATCCGTTCCGCGAAGTGCCGCCAGTCGGCGGGCCAGCCGGGGCAGACGGCGATGCCCCGCTCGGCCATGTCTCGTGCGGTGTCCTCGCGGAGGTCGCTGCCGGAGCCGCCCTCGGCGATCCAGGTCGCGTGCTCGATCGTGTCAACACCCGCTTCGACGGCGTCCACGATCGACTGCGTCCCGTGCGCGTGGGCGGCCACGGGCAGCCCCACCGACCGCGCCGCTTCGACCACGACGCGCAGCTCGGTCAACCCGAACTGCGACTGCCACATGGGGGGCGAGTTCGGGGTGACCGATCCGCCGGATGCCATCACCTTGACGAGGTCGCCGCCCGCGGCGGCGTGGTCCTCCACCCGGGTACGGATCTCGCTCTCGTTCGACACCTCGCCACCGAGGAACCAGCAGTGCCCGCCCGGCACGGTGATCGGCGATCCGGCGCTGAGGATGCGGGGACCGGCGAGTTCGCCGTCGTCGACGGCGTCGCGCAGGCGCATCGCGAGACCACCGCGGTCACCCAGATCGCGGAGCGTGGTGACGCCGGAGGCCAGCGCTTGCTGAGCTCGTCCGGCCATACCGAGGAGGAGATCGGGATCGTCGCTGTCGTTGAGGTGGGTGTACCACTCGGCGGTGGTGTCGAACGCGAGGTGCACGTGGGCGTTGATCAGCCCGGGAAGCACCGTGTGCCCCGGGAAGTCCACGTGTTCGGCGTCCTCGGCGAGTGGTGTCACCTCGCTGCGCGGGCCGACGGCCCGGATGGTCCCGCCGTCGACGAGCACCGCGCCGTCGGGCACGCTCTCGCCGGCCGGACCGGGCAGCACGGTTGCGGCGGTGATCAACTGCACGGGGACCTCCACGGGTCAGGAGAGGGAGCGGGAAAGGAGTACGAGTTGCTCCACGTCGGCTTCGACGTCGAAGGCGCCGGTCGAACTCGGAGCCGCGACCAGCACGGCGTCGCGGGTGCTCGGGGCCGTTCCGGACCGTTGGCGGCGGATGGCCTCATTGAGCAGACCGGACTGCTGGTGCAACGAGGTGTCCGGGTCGTAGCCCAGGTCGGACAGATGAGGGCTGAGCTGCACCAGACCGTCGCGGATCTCCACTACGGCCCGCCAGAACTGCTGATGAACTCGGCGCGGTGAGAAGCGGTCGATCCGCGACTGCTCGTGGGCCGGAACCAGTCTGTCCTCCGGGAAGAGGTCGTGGAGGACGGACCACAGCGGTCGCAGTTCGCGCAGGGCGCGCCGGTGCCGCAGCCAGATTCGGAACCGTTCGATCCGCGCGGCGGCCCCGGCCAGGCACACGCCGAACACGAACAGCAGCGTGCCCAGCGGCACGCCCAGGTTGACGAGGGTCGCCCACTCCGGGAGTGTGCCGCCGCCCCAGATGAGCAGGATCTGTCCGGCGCGGATCGCGGCCACGGAGCCCAGTGTTCCCAACGCCACCGCGGCGATGCGTAGCCCCAGCCGCGTGCGTTGCGTGCTCTCGGCGGCGTAGCTCCACGCCCAGATCGCCGCACGCCAGGTGACATAAGCGATGTAGGCTGATCCGACGATGTAGAAGGCCACCACCGATATCGAGACGTCGGAGGGTAGCGCGCCCCCGGCGCCGGAGGAGAATGCCTCGTCGGCATTCGGGGTGACAGCGACCATCACGGTCATCGTCAGCATCGCCGCGACCATGATCGCGATCTCCCGGAACGCGGTGCGCACCGCCCGGTGCGGTGTCGCGGCGAGCAGGAAGAACAGCAGCAGGGAACACCACGAGGCGGCCAGCGCGATGTTCATGACCACCTTGGCCACCGAGGCCGAGGACAGCACGCCGCCGAAGTGGCCGCGCAGATCGGCGATCCCGCCGGAGGCGAAGTAGCGGAACGCGAGGCAGGACACCACGGCCCAGAGCGCGAGGCTGTGGGGGGAACGAGTCAGGCGGTAGGCGAACCAGACGAAGGCGATGATGATCGCCAGCTGGATCGGGCTCTGGCCGGCCAGGGTCACAGCCATCCCTCCAGGTCGCCGAGTGCGTGCTGGGCCCGCTGGGCCCTTCCGGAGGAGCCGGGGGAGACGACGCCGTCGCTGGCCGCCGCCGACTCCAGCAGCAGCGTGGCGACGGTCTCGGCGTCCTGCTCCTGTTCGGAGTCGTAGGCGGTGCGGCGGAGAGCTCCCCAGTCGAAGGAGTCGGAATCCACGCCGTCGCTGGGCAGGATCGGGTCCGGCCGGTGACCGCAGAGGATGTGTCCCAGCTCGTGGGCGATGATGTGCTGCTGGTGCAGGGCGGTGGTCCGCGGTTGGAACAGGATCCACTCGGCCTTGCGCCCCGGCAGCCACAGCCCGAAGGGGCCGCTGGCCGCGAGCGGGTACTCCGTGGGGTAGATCGGACGGCTCCGGTTCCGTGAGAGGCGGTGGCAGACCTCCAGCATGTCCATCGGGTGGTCTACTCCGGCCACGCGCAGTGTCGTCCGCAGGCTGCGCCGCAACCGTCTCTCGCGTGCGCGCCGCGCGCGGCGCGCACGCGACTTCTCGCTACTCAGCACTGGCTGATCTCCGTCTCTGGCTCGACATCCCGCACGGTGTGGTGTGGACACGCGGCGCGACAACGGTGACGAGTCACTCGTTCGGGTCCTCCCGGGAGCTGTCCACCTGTGATTCGAGGAATCGGATGTACTGTGCGAGATGGGTGAGTTGCTCCTGGGGAAGCTCGCCCGCGCGGTACAGCGCCGCGGGGAGCTCGGGCTCGGTGGAACGTTCGCTGAAGGTCTCCACCCCCACGTTGAAGACGTGCGCCAGCGCGTCGACGAGCGCGAAACTCGGCTGCGCCCCGTCCCGCAGCAGCTTCCACACGTGCTGACGCGACACGGGGTGCCCCGAGGCAGTGAGTGCCTTCGCCACCGCCCCCGGTGTCCACGCTCGCCCGTTGGGCTGCGGATAGGTCTCCATGAGCCACCGTAGTCGTTCACCGAACGACCGGCTGCCGGGGCCTTCGCTGCTCATGGCCGCCTCCGTAACACTGTCAGCAGGATGTCGCTTATCGTTGTCGAGTAATCGCATACTGTCTTCTGTGGTTGACATCCTGGCAAGCAGAGTTTACGATTTCCTTGATTTTGTCAACTGTAGCTAACGCCATCCGGATGCTCAATCGCATGATCGCACGAGAGGGGAACAGAGCGTGCGCCTGCCGCCGCGTTCCGTACGGCGGTTCCCGGTCCGCTCCCGAAGCCACTGGATTTCGGGGAGGTCCTGGAGTGGTGCCCGAGCCTTTCGTGCGGAGTCCTGTTTCGACACAGGGCTGATCCGCCGGACTGCGCCGGAGGTGTGGCGCCCTGCTCGATTCGGGCTTGGCGAGGTCCCTGCTGGGGGTAGGGGCCTCGCCGTGACTCACGAGAACCGATCACGCGACTCGACCGACGCGCCGGGATCGTCTCGAACTCTGGTTCGGCTCGCCCGCGCCTATCGCGGTCGTGGCTCTTTCGGAGGACGATGAACCGACGGGTGACTTCTCGCGTGCCGACGTCGCTGTCCGGCTCCAGCCGGGAAGAACGGGGCTCCCGAGGGCACCGGACGGCGTGGCGGATGTGCGAACACGACCGGTCGCGCCCGCGCGACCGTTGCCCGCACAGTGGTGGTGACGCTACTCGAACAGCTCGGGATCGCCCGCTCCGTAGCGGACGATCTCGGGTTCGTCGTCGGAGAAGTCGACCACGGTGGTGGGCTCGGTGCCGCAGTCACCGGAGTCGATCACGGCGTCCACCTCGTCGTCGAGCCGCTGCTTGATGTCCCACCCGTTGGTCATCGGCTCCTGCTGTTCCGGCAGCAGCAGGGTGCTCGACAGCAGGGGATCGTCCAGCGTGTCCAGCAGCGCCTGGGCGGTGACGTGGTCGGGGATGCGGACGCCGACCGTTTTCTTCTTGGGGTGCAGCAGCCTGCGGGGGACTTCCTTGGTGGCGGGCAGGATGAACGTGTAGCTGCCCGGTGTGGCGGCCTTGATGGCGCGGAAGACCGCGTTGTTGACGACGACCAGCTGGCCGAGTTCGGAGAAGTTCCGGCACACCAGGGTGAAGTGGTGGTGCTGGTCCAGCCGGCGGATCGTGCGGATGCGCTCCAGCCCGTCCTTGTTGCCCACTCGGCAGCCGAGCGCGAAGCAGGAGTCGGTGGGGTAGGCCACCAGGCCGTCCGAGCGCAGGATCTCGGCCGCCTGGCTGAGAGCGCGACGCTGCGGATTGCGTGGATGCACCTCGAAGTACTGCGCCATGTCCCGAGCCTAGATCCGGTAGTGCCATCACGAAACTCGGCCGCTCCCGCTCTCGCCGGCCGGCGAAGCCGGAACAGCGGTGAGATGTCTTGTTTCCCTCGGAATCTCCGGTGCGGCGTCCGGGATGCCGTTTTTGTCGCGCTCGTGTTGTTTTCGGCGCCTGAGTTCTCAACCCCGGGTGTTGAACTATGGACGGCAACCCTCGACAGCCTCACTCGACTCCGGAGTCAGGCCGCCGTCCGTTCTTTCGGGGGAGGTCGGGAATTTTCCGGGGTCGCTCGTGGGGTTTTTCGGGGGTTCGGGAACCGTGTGGACCAGTAAGGCTGTAAGCCCCCCTCGATCTCGGGTGAGCCGTGAAACGGGCACGGTTCTCCCGGGATCGAGGGGGAGGTGAAGGTCTCGGTCTACCGGAATTGTGACTTCGGAGCTTCACCCCGCGCGGGGTGTTACGCCCGCGCCGAGCCGGGGGTTACGGGCAGAGCGGCGATGATGGGCCGATAGTGCCCGAACATGAACGCCAGGGCTTACCAAGGACACGGTCGGGTTCGCCTGGATCGTGCGTTGCCTGACGCGCGAGCTGCACGCCCTCTGACGGCGACCCGCACGGCTGTGAACCGTGGCCAGGACTTGTAACCCTACCCACACGCTGCCTGGACCGCATGTGGCGGGAAGCGTATTCCGTGCTAGACGCAGCACTGCTATTTGTACTCTTGGCGGATACGAAGTAGCACGGAGCCCCCTGGTCACGATCAGGGGCTTTTCTTCGTTCTCAATCCTGAAAGAAAAATCCTTTCAGGAAACCCGTCTCGACGAATCCGAGGTACGGCTTCGAGTAGTGCGTCAGCTGCGCCATTCGGGTGAGGCTTAGACCAGCAGCCTCGCGAGCGGCCCGCAGTAGTGCCCCCACATCTTCCGCTGTAGACACTGGAAGACCTCTCCGAACTTCACTCGATGATCGACGTCTCCGACGATACTGACAGATAACTTCAATCGGTAATAACTCAAATCCATTGCGTGTAAAACTGATTGAGACAACGAGGGAGACGTAACGATGGAAACCACCGAGCGACAGCACTACTGGCTACCGGTCCCCGAACGGATCGGGGTTCGATGGCACCGGCACGCCTTCCGGGGCAAGCACTGGGACGGTCGTCCGGCCGACACCTCGGTGTGCGGCAGGCCGTGCGCGATGGCGCGACCGAGCGAGCTGCACTGGTTCCAGGCTCCCACCTGCCGGGACTGTACCGAGACGCTGCTCGCCGAGCTCTCCGGGACCAGGAGTTCGGAAGGTGGGCGTTGACGAAGCGGGGTCACCCAAAAAGGTGTTGGGGGAACCGAATGAGCGGATACGTCCCGGCGTTCGCCGGAGAGCCGCACGAACCACCGAGGAGGCAGCACGAACGGATCCTCGACGGACTGGAACGACTTGTGAGTGCCGGGAACCGAAGAGCCTCCCGACGGGGTGTGGCGGCCCCACGACGCCGCGCGGGTGCCGTTGTCGTGTTCGGTGCGATCGCTGGCACCCCGCCAGGCACGTGCTCGGAAGGGGATCAGCCGATCTCGGCGACAGTGATCCCGCTGCTCGGCGGGGTCGTCTCGTTCATCGCGACCAGCGCGGCCGGTATGTCGTCCAGCTCGACTCTGCGACCGATCAGCCGGTCGAGGTCGATGCGGGAACCGGTGACCAACCGCAGCATCTCCGGATACTCGTGGGCCTGCAGGCCATGAGTGCCGAGGACGCGCAGCTCCCGAGCGATCACCTCGTGCATCGGCACGGGCGGCAGCCCCCGTTGGGGCGGCATCAGGCCGAGCTGCACATGAGTGCCCCGCGTGCGCAGTGAGGAGATCGAGGCGGCGCAGCTGGCCGGGTGTCCCACGCAGTCCAGCGACACGTGGGCGCCTCCGCCGGTGAGCTCCCGGACCGCCTCGGCCGTGTCGGGGGTCCGGTTTCCGTTCACGGTGTGCTCCGCGCCCAGCTCGGCGGCGAGCCGCAGTGCCTCATCGGAGAGGTCCACCGCCACCACCCGGGCACCGGCCGCCGCTGCGATCGCCACCGCCGAGATGCCCGCGCCCCCGCAGCCGTGCACCGCGACCCACTGGTCCGCGCGCACCGACCCCTGCCGCAGTACCGCCCGGAAGGAGGTGGCGAACCGGCAGCCGAGCGCGGCGGCCGAAGTGGTGGGCAGCTCGTCGGGCAGGGCCACGAGGTTCGTCTCGGCGCGGGGTACGGCGACCCGTTCGGCGAACGAGCCCCAGTGGGTGACTCCCGGCTGGAATTGGTGTTCGCAGACCTGCTGGTTTCCCGCGGCGCACTGGTGGCAGGTGCCGCAGGCGCAGACGAACGGAACGGTCACCCGGTCCCCGGGGTGCCAGCCGCGCACCGAGGAGCCGACCTCGACGAGACGTCCGGCCAGTTCGTGACCGGCCACGTGCGGCGGGGTGACGTCGGGCTCGTGCCCCTGCCAGGCGTGCCAGTCGCTGCGGCACAATCCGGTGGCCTCGACCGCCACCACCACCCCGTCCGGGGAAACGGCGGGGTCGGCCACGGTGCGTACCTCGGGGGTGGAGCCGAACCCGTCGAACACAACGGCGCGCATCGCGGTCCCTCCGTCTCGACCTCGTTGCCGTGATCACCCTAGTAGTGCCGTGCCGGCTCGTGGCGGAGTCCTTCGAACTCCTTCGAGCGGTCAGCGGCGGGAACGACGAGGTGGTCGATCCGAACGAGGAACGTCCGTGGTCTCTGTTGTCGCCGTACTGGTGGGAACGAGAACGGTGCCGTGTACTCGGGCGCCGTCGCGGGGAGAAGTGCCCCCCGTAGGTATGCTCGGACACCGAAAGCGCCGATCGGTGGGTGGGATGGGGATTTCGTTTCCGCGGTGGCCGATCGTGTGTTCCGCCGACCGTGGCCGCCTGCTGAGCCCGTGTGGACGGCGTCTCGCGCCCACCGCTCGGCGTTCCACCGAAAAGGTGACGATCTCTCCGTGAGGTGATGCCTCGTCGGTGCCGTTGCCACATGCTCGTTCGGCGAGCTCCGACCGGAAACCGATTATTTCGCATCACGAAAGGTAGGGTTCGGGTCATGCGGATGGGACAAGCCGTTGAATGGACCTTGCACTCCTGCCTGAACCTCGCCTGGGTGGGTGAGCCGGTGTCCGCCGCGCGGTTGGCCGGGATCTACGAGCTACCGGCGCCCTACCTGAACAAGCAACTGCAGGCCCTGGTGAAAGCCGGGGTCCTCGAATCCGTTCCCGGGCCGCGCGGGGGATTTCACCTGGCCCGCCCCGTCGCGGAGATCACACTGCTCGACGTCGTGGTCGCTGTGGAAGGCCGCGAGGAGGCCTTTCGCTGCACCCATATCCTCCGGAAGGGGCCAGGTGGGGATCCGGACCTGGACTACAGCTCCGTCTGCGCGGTCTCGCGGAGCATGCGTCAGGCGGAACTGGCCTGGCGGCGCGAGCTGGCCAGTCGAACCATCGCGGACGTCAGCGATGACGTCGTCCGGCACAGTCCCGAAGCTCCGGAGCGCGTCCGGGAAGCTTTGAAACGCTGATCGCCCGCTGTTGGGAAATCCTCGTCCGGGAGGCTTCCCCGGTTCGCGTGGTCAACGAAGCCGATAAGGCTACCTTTAGTGATCTGTTTTTACTTTTTGTGGCTGTTGCGAGGGCAAAATCTGGATGTATAAGGTCTAGATTATCGGTGGTGGACACCGAGAACGTCCGCTTCGTCGACGTCATCACCGCGCGGCACGAGGTGGAGATCCGGGGTCACCTCCGGTGGTCCGAGTGAGGAAGCGGTAGTCAAGGGGCTCCCAGCGGGGTCCGAAACCGGGAGAAGGGGATCGACGAGAAGATGAGAACAGCTGTCCTGGGCGCCACCGGCACGGCGGGTTCGCGAGTCGTGGAGCGGCTGCGAGCCGAGGGAACGCAGGTGGTCGAGGTCTCCCGTGGGAACGGGGTGGATCTGGTTTCCGGCGACGGGCTGGCAGCGGCCCTGGAGGGCGTGCACACCGTCGTGGACGCCTCGAACTCCTTCCCGTCCGACGACTCGATGGCGTGGGGCGAGGCGCTGACCACCGCCACCCGCAACGTGGTCGCCGCCTGCGCCGAGCAGCGGGTGGCGCACCTGGTGTTTCTGTCCATCTCGGGGGTCGAGGACCCCGCCTTCGATCAGTTCGAGTACTACCTCGCCAAACGTGAGCAGGAGAAAATCGTCGCTGAGAGCGACCTCGACGCCACGATCGTCAAGACCACGCAGTGGCACGAGTTCGCCACCAACCCGGCCGCGGTGACCTTCTACGACGACCGCGTCGAGGTGCAGGACTGGCTCGTGCAGCCGATCGCGGCCGACACCGTCGCCGACGTGCTCGTCCGGGAAGTGCTGGATCGGTCCGGAAACCAGCGTGTGCTCGTCACCGGGCCGGAGAGCATCCGTCTGCCGGAGTTGGCCAGACGTCGGCTGGAAGCACTGGAGGACCGGCGTCCGGTGCACGCCACCGAGCCGTACCTGCCGGAGTTGGCCCAGGGTGTGCTGCGAGCCCCGGCGGAGGCGAAGGTCCTCGGCCCGAACGTCGAGGAGTGGTTGGCCACGCTGGCGTGAACGCCGGTGGGGAGGTGCGCCGGGACTTCCCGGAGCACGAGCGGGACGGCTCGTCGGACAGTGCTCCCCGTCCCGATTCGGTGCGGTAGGACGAGTGCGTGACGTTTCGGGCGGAACGTCACGGCGGGGCGGTCGATTTTGCCGCCTCTTCCGTTGGTGAGTGCGTCGGTGGCGGAAACGTCCACTTCCCGCGGTGTCTTCCACGGGTGGTGCCGGGAGCCCCACGTGGAAGTGGTGCCGCTCGTCCATACCGCGAGCCGCATCCACTCCTTACGAATCGGTCGCGTTCCCGCAGCCGGCTTGGTAGCCCGTTGCTCTCTACCGACCGACCCGCTGCGGGTGCTCACAGGGCGGCGACCGCTTCCGGAACCGGTGTGTCTCCCTCGGTCAGTTCGAGCGTCCGAGCGCTTCCCCGGTGGGTGGCGAGCAGTTCCGCGAGCACGGCGGCCACGTCCTGACGCGACACGCGGCCGCGTGGAACGGGCGGGGAGGAGAGGGCGACCAGACCGCTTCCCGGGGCGTCGGTCAACGCCCCGGGGCGCAGGATGGTCCAATCCAGCTCTCTGGAGCGAAGGTCCTGCTCGGCGCTGGTCTTGGCGTCGATGTAGGCCTTCCAGACCTCTCCGGAATCCGGATCCGGCGAACGTCCGGCACCCATCGTCGAGATCTGCAGGAAACGCGGCACACCCGCGTCCTCGGCGGCCGCCGCCAACGACACCGAACCGTCACGGTCCACCGTGTACTTCCGTTCGACTCCGCTGCCCGCACCGGCGCCCGCGGCGAACACGACCGCCTCGGAACTCCGCAGGGCCTCCGTGATCTCGGCGCGGGAGCTGTGCTCCAGATCGAGCTCGATCGGGTGGGCACCCGCGGCTTCCAGGGCGGGGGCGTGCTCCGGTTTCCGGACCAGTCCGAGGACTTCGGTCCCCCGCTCGTGGAGCAGACCGGTCAACCGCAGCGCGATCTTCCCGTGTCCACCCGCGATGACGACACGCACGTCGTGGCGCTCCTTTCCGTACCAAGGACGCGGCCGGAGGCGTTCCGGACCCACGTCGTTTCCAGGGCCCGATTCCCCGCACTGTTCCTGGGCCCGCTCAGTTCAGTGAGGGAAGCATCCTTTCGGCCAGCGGTTCCGAGGAGGCCGGATTCTGACCGGTGTGCAGATTGCGGTCGACCACCACGTTGGGCTCCCACGGGGCTCCCTCGGAGAACTCGGCCCCGAGGGCCAACAGTCTGTCCTGCAGCAGCCACGTCGCCTTGTCGGCCAGACCGGCCTGCTTCTCCTCAGCGTTGGTGAACCCGGTGAGCCGGTATCCGGAGAACGGGCTGGTTCCGCTTCCGTCCTGGGTGGCCAGCAGGGCGGCCGGGGCGTGGCAGACCACGCCCAGCGGCTTACCCGAGCGCAGGATCTCGGTCAGCAGCCGGGCGGAGTCCGCGTCGCCGGCCAGGTCCTCCATGGGGCCGTGACCGCCGGGGTAGAACACCGCCGCGTAGTCGTCCGGCCGTACGTCCTCCAGCCGCAACGGTCGCCGCAACTCCTCGGCCGACTCCAGGGTCGCGGCGACCTGGTCGGCCCGTTCCTGCCCGCCGTTGGCCTCCGGGGCCAGGCTGGAGCGGTCGACCGTTGGGACGACCCCGCCGGGAGTGGCCACGACCACCTGGTGCCCCGCCCCGGTGAACACCCGGTACGGGGCGGCGAACTCCTCGGCCCAGTATCCGGTCGGATGCCGCGTCCCGTCTGCCAGCGTCCAGTGGTCGGCGCCGGTCATCACGAACAGGATTCTCGCCATGCCGCAACACTCCCCGTTCCGGGATCTTCGCTCGTCGTCGGCCGCTCGACGGGACAGCCGTGAGTCGTGCTCTCGTCATCAGGCCACCAGGGTTTCCACGGTGGCCCGCTGGGAAACGACGAATCCGACGGCGGCATTCCCGAAGGGTTGTCGGAGCCCCTCTGGCCCCTGGGCCGTTGGGGGCTCTCCCGCACCGTTCCGGAGGGCCCAGCGCGGCGAACGGGCTGCCGCCGGTGCGTCACCGGTCAGCTGGGGCGGATTCCCACGGCGGCGTAGCCGTTGGAGCGCCGGGCCGCCTCGTCGGTGATGGGCTCGGCGGGTCGCCAGGCGGCGCTGGGGACGATTCCGGGGTCCAGCAGGGTGTATCCCGCGAACAGCTCCCGGATCTCTGCGGGATCGCGGAACGTCACGTGCGGGGTGGTGGTACCCGACATGACCTGGTCGATGCCCGCTCGTTCGGCATCGGTCATGGCCAGCTGCGCGCCGTTGGTGATGGCCAGCGCGCTTCCGGGAGCGCAGGCGTCGCGGTAGGTGGCCAGCATCCCGTGGGGGTCCCGGACCGAGATGATGTCCAGAATAGCCACGGCCAGCACCGCCACGGGGCGGGTGAAGTCCAGCAGTCCCGCGACCCCGGGAGCGTTCAGCACCTGCTCGGGCAGGCGTATGTCGGCCCTGGTGATGGTCGCCAGTTCGGTCCCGCGCAGCATGTACTCCGCGTGGCTGACCGCGACCGGCTCGATGTCGACGTAGGCCACCCTGGCGTCGGGGTTCACCCGGTGGGCGATCTCGTGCACGTTGCCCACGGTGGGGATGCCCGACCCCAGGTCGAGGAACTGGTCGATGCCCAGTTCGCACAGCTCGCGTACCGCCCGTCCGAGGAACGAGCGGTTGTGCTGGGCCCACAGCGTGTTGCCCGGGTAGACCCGCAGGAACTCCTCCGCGGCGACACGGTCGGTGTGGAAGTGCGCCGATCCGCCGAGGAAGTAGTCGTACATCCGCGCGATGTTGGGCGTCCGCTCGTCCACCCGTGGTGGTTGCTGTCCGGTTCCCGTCTCCAACGGTGGCTCCCTTCTCGGGCGATTCGACACACTCCGGGACCGTATTGTCCACAGTGAGCGATCATCGCGCTACGGTGAGCCACCGTACTGCGCCGGTCGTGGAGGTGGACGTGGTGACGGGTGGGGCTCAGCGCCGGGAATGTTCGAGCTCTTGTCGAGCCGCTCATGCGGGGGTGTGGCAGAGCACCTCGCCGTGCGGGAGGGCGAACCAGCCGTCGGGGTGCCGCGCCCACTCGCGCCAGGCCGTCGAGATCGCGGACAGTTCCTCGCGGGTGGCGTGACCGCCTGCCACGGCTTGTTCGGTGATGCGCGAGCCCAGCATGCGGTCCGCCCACATCCCGCCCCACCACGCGCGCTCCTCTGGGGTGGCGTGGCACCAGATCGACGCGCTCGGCGTCACCCCGACCGCCCCAGCGGTGTGAGCCCAGGAAAGCAGTCGTCGCCCGGCGTCCGGTTCGGTGCCGTTGGCCCGCGCCACCGACCGGTACACCTCCAACCAGCGGTCCAGTCTCTCGTCGGCCGGCCACCAGATCGCTCCGGCGTAGTCGGTGTCGCGGACCGCGACTACTCCTTCCGGACGTACGACGCGAAGCATCTCCCGCAGTGCCGCGACCGGATCGGTCAGGTGCAGCAGCACCTGGTGTGCGTGCACCACGTCGAAGGTGTCGTCATCGAAGCCGAGGTTCCACACGTCGCCGCGCCGGAACTCGACGTTGTGGACGCTGGCCGTCGCGGCGGCGGCGCGTGCTTGTGCCAGCACCGGCTCGCCGGGGTCCACCCCGACCACGCGGCCCGGCGCCACCCGTTCCGCGAGATCGACGGTGATCGTTCCGGGGCCGCAGCCCACGTCGAGCACGTGCTGTCCCGGCCGGAGCCGGTCGGCCAGGTAAGCCGCGGAATCGTCCACCGTCCGCCGGCGATGCGAGCGCACCACGCTTTCGGCGTAGCCCTGGCCGTAGACCTGTTCGGAAGCCGTCACCGTTGATTCTCTCCTCCGCGCCGTGGTGGTGCCGCTGGTTCGGGCAGTGGCGACCCGCCGCGTCATTATTCTCGCAATGTGGACACTTGTTGTCACTTTGTGGGAACAGTTTAGGAGGGGGCCGCGACCGCCACAAGTGGCCGACCACGACCGCCCGCGACCGTGCGGCGGTGTCCCGGGGAACCGCTCGCATCGGAGACAACGGCGCCGATCGCCCGGCGCGGTACGTGCGGTGCGGTTCGGCGGGTGATGAGGACGACCCCTCTACTGGTCTTCCGGTGTGGACCCGTCGTGGGCGCAGGAAACCTCCATTCCCCACGGCGTCTCACGCTGGGACCTCGGGGTGGCGGCAGTAGGGGCGGTGCTGCTCGTCCGGGCCGGACGCCGACAGCGCGGAACGCGCTCGGAGGTGCTGTTCACCAGGACGTTCGCGCTGCCGCTGGGGCTGTTCGCGCTCGCGATGCGGATCTACCGGGTGCTGCCCCCGCAGTGGGACATCGGAGTCTCGCCGCCGCACCTGTCCGACCTCGCCTGGATCGTGGCCATCTGCGCGTTGTGGACGCGTCGGTGGTGGGCGCACTCGCTGACGCACTACTGGGGACTCACGCTCGATCCCCGGGCCATGCTCACTCCTGCCCTGGACGCGCCGGGGTTTCCCCACGCCGACTTCGTCGATTTCTGGGGCCAGCGCACCCTCGTGGTGTGGGCGGCCATCTACCTGGCCTGAGGACCGGGGCTCCACTCCGGGCGGCGCGCTCTGGCGACCACCGTCCTCGTCACGGTCGCCTGAGGTGTGGTCGTGTTCGGGGGCAACAGCGTCACCGGCACGAACTACGGCTTCCGCAACGCCGAACCGAACAATCCGTCACTGCTGGATGTCATGGGGCCGTGGTACCTCGCCGTGGAGTTCGCGGTGGGGCGTCGCCGCCTGGGCGTTGATCACCTGGCCGTGGAAGCGGGCGGCGCGGCCGACCACTTCCGCGAACTGACCACCCCGTCGGTATCGTCTCGCTCCTTTCGAAGGGTTCCGCCGCTCAGCCCTCGCCGTTCGGATGTCGGTTGTTCGTGGCCCGACCGTGTTCAGCGGTTCGGCGCGGACAGGGGTAGTGGATCACCACCGCTGTCGGCCTGTCGAGCTGAGTCGGCGGACCGGCCGTCATTCCGGTCGGTGGGACTCGCCATGCGGCGAACGCTGGCCCCGGCTCCGATCACCGCGCGGGAGCTGGTCGTGCGGAACCGGCGGAGGGGATCACCCCTCGTGCGACTCCCCGGTACCCTCGGGCCGGCTTCTCGCCGAGCTCACCTCCCGGACGGTCGGCGTCCGCCCCGCCGCCTCCTCGACCCTGGTGGGCTGGGCGAAGTGCCGTGCTCCGGGGGCCAGAGCGGCCAGGGCGGGGGCCGCGAAGCACGCCACGGCGCACACCACCAGCACCCAGAAGTTCCCGACGAGCGTCATGGCGGGCGCGATCAGCGCCAGTCCCAACGGTGCCAGTCCGTAGGAGACCAGGAAGTCCAGGGCGGACACGCGAGCCAGCTTGTCCGGGGCGACCTCGCGTTGGGTCGCGGTGAACCACGGGACGTTGAACAGCTCGATCCCGATCCCAGCGAGCACGTAACCCGCCACCAGCAGTGCGGCCGGAAGCGGCAGTAGCAATCCGAGCGGGGCGAAGCCGTAACAGGCCAGCCCGGCCAGCGCCCAGAAGCCCTGTGAACGGGGCCGCCACCGTCCTACGAGCAGCGCCCCGAGCAGCGCCCCCGCCGTGTAAGCGGTCAGCGCGGCCGCCAGCACCGCTTCGGTGTCGTAGCGATCGCGGCTGATCAGCGGTAGGAGGACCCCGGTGGCGGAATAGCCGGTGGTGATGACGGTGGCCAACGCGGCCAGACCGGCCAGGAACCAGGGGTGCCTGCGTGCTTCGCGCAGTCCCTCGGTGAACTCGGAGACGAACGGCATGCCGCCGTCACGCGTGGGGGCACCGGTGTTCTTTCGCCCGGCCGGTGGAAGCCAGGCCGCCATCAACCAGAGGACCCCGGTGAGCAGCAACAGCGCGTCGGTGTCGACGGCGGTGGCCGCCAGTGCCGTCAGACCGGGCGCGACCAGTGTGGTCACCCGTACCGACAGGGTGCGCGCCGCGTTGGCCCGTTGCCGTCGGGCGGGGTCGACGACCTCGGCGGTCAGGGCCTGGAACGCCGGCCTGCAGGCTCCCTGTCCGGCTCCGACCGCGGCGGCTGCCGCCGCCATCAACGGTTGCGAGGTGCCCGAGCCGATCGTGAGGACCACGGTGGCTACAGCGGCGGTGACTCCCGACAGCGCCACCACCCTCCGGCTGGAGTAGCGGTCGGCCAGTACTCCGCCGAGAGGGACGGCGAGCAGGAAGCCAGCTGTCCGCGTCGCGAGCAGCACCCCCAGCGCCGCGGCGCCGATGGTGCGGTCGAGCACGGCCAGGCCGAGCACGAAGGGCAGTGCCCACGTGGCGAGCCCGGAAGCGGTCGTTCCGGCCCAGAACCGCAGGAAGCTCGGCTCGCGGAACAGCGACCTTCGCGGCGGGGTTTCCTCTGGTCCGGTAGGTGCGGATGTCACTGGATCTGCTCCCGTCACACGTGTCCACGGCGGTGCCGCACTGGAGAACGAACCTGACCGACCATTTCGGATACCACGGCGGCCGCGCGACGTGTCCTCGCTGTGACGGTTCTCCCAATGAACATCAACCGTAGACGAAAATGATTATCGTTTTCTACGATGCATCGTAAGCGACCGCGGCATCCGTCCTCGACCCCCTTCGTCCGACCACCGCGGAGCTTCGAACACGGAGCGCGAACAGTGACCACTTCGGAGACACAGTCGGCCCTCCCGGTGAGCGGAAGGGAAAGAGGCCTGATCACGGCGGTTCTGCCGTTGGTGGTGGTTCTGGCGGGTTCGATCCTGATCGGCATCGCTCTCGGCCCCACCCCCGTGCCGCTGCCCGAGACCGTGCGCTACCTGGTGGCAGCGATCACCGGTGGGAGCGTCGACGCGGGGGAGGCCAGCGGGTACGCGATCATCTGGCAGGTACGCACCCCGCGAGTGCTGCTCGCGGCGGTGGTGGGGGCGGGACTCAGTGTCGTCGGCGTGGCGATACAGGCCACGGTGCGCAACGCGCTCGCCGACCCCTTCATCCTCGGCGTCTCGTCCGGAGCCTCGGTCGGCGCCAGCGCCGTGGTCTCCTTCGGGCTGTTCGCCGGACTCGGGGTGTACGCGCTGTCCACCGCCGCGCTGCTGGGGGCGCTGGGGGCCTCGGCACTCGTTTACCTCGCCGCACGCGGCAAGTCCGGGCTCACCCCGCTTCGCCTCGTGCTCACGGGCGTCGCCCTCGCCTACGGATTCCAGGCGTTGATGAGCGCGATCGTGTTCTTCGCCCCCTTCAGCGATTCCGCCCGCACGGTCCTGTTCTGGCTGATGGGCAGCCTGGGCAGCGCCACGTGGTCCAGCCTCCCGTTGGCCGCTGCCACGGTCGCCCTCGCCACGGTGCTGCTCCTGCGGAACTGCCGTGCCCTCGACGTGCTGGCGCTCGGCGACGAAACCGCCGCGGGCCTGGGCATGGACGCCACCGCCGTTCGCAAGAGACTCTTCCTGTTCACGGCGATCGTGACCGGCTGCCTGGTCGCGGTCAGCGGCGCGGTCGGTTTCGTCGGTCTCGTCATCCCGCACCTCGTGCGCCTGCTGGTCGGTGCGAACCATCGCCGGGTTCTGACCCTCGCCCCGCTGATCGGCGCGATCTTCCTCGTCTGGGTCGATCTCGCCTCACGGACGTTGTTCGCACCCCGTGAGCTGCCCCTCGGCGTGATCACCGCTCTGATCGGAGTTCCGGTGTTCATCACGCTGCTGCGACGTCGTGGCTACCTGTTCGGAGGTCGGTGAATGTCGATCGCTTTCGATGCCGTGTCCGTGCGTCTCGCCGGGGCCGAGCTCGTCCACGACCTGAACGTCAAAGCGGAGGAAGGGGAAGTGCTCGGGTTCGTGGGGCCCAACGGGAGCGGCAAGTCCACCGCGTTGCGGTGCGTCTACCGGGCGCTGCGACCGAGCGGGGGAGCCGTGCTGCTCGACGGCACCGACCTCGCCGTCCTCGACCCGCGTACGTCCGCGCGGTCCATCGCCGCCGTCCCCCAGGAAAGCGGCAACGACCTCGACTTCACCGTCGCCGAAGTCGTCGAGCTCGGCCGTTTTCCACACCACCGTGGGAACCGGCCGATGACCGCCGAGGAGCGCGCCGTCCGCGACGAGGCGATGCTGCGTGCCGACGTCGCTCACCTGGCCGACCGGGGAGTGCTGTCGTTGTCCGGTGGCGAGCGACAGCGAGTGGTGCTCGCCCGCGCCTTCGCGCAGCGACCCCGTGTGCTGGTCCTCGACGAACCGACCAACCACCTCGACATACACCACCAGCTCCAGCTGCTCCGCCAGCTACGCGCGGAGTCGCTCACCGTGCTGATCGCCATGCACGACCTCAACCTCGCGGCGGCCACGTGCGACCGGCTGGCCGTGCTCGCCCGCGGAACAGTGCTGCACCTGGGCCCACCCGCCGAGGTCCTCACCCCCGAGGTGATCAACGAGGCGTTCGGCGTGACCCCCTCGGTCGTTCACCACCCGCGCACCGGCGTCCCTCAGTTGCACTACGACATCTGACCACCGCTGTGAACAAGGAGGAGTACCCGCGATGGCATCACGCCTGGCCGTCCCGATCCTGCTGACCACCTCGTTACTCGCCACCGCCTGCGGAGCCGACATCACGCCGGCCTCGAACGGGGAGTCCGGCACGGTCACCATCGAAAACTGCGGGCGGACGATCGAATATCCCGAACCACGGCGCCCGGTGGCCTATGACATGAGCAGCACCGAGAAGATGTTCGCCCTCGGACTGGCCGATCGCATGCGGGGCATCGTCATGCCCAGTACCGCCGACCCGTCGGTGAAACGTTCCCCGTGGCGGGAGGACTACCGCTCCGTCGAAACGCTGAGCACCGACGTGCTCAGCCTCGAGGTCGTCCTCGACGCGAAAGCGGACTGGGTCCTGGCCGGTTGGGAGTCCGGTTTCAGCCAGTCCCGGGGGATCACCCCGAGCAAGCTCGACTCCCTGGGCATACGCAGCTACCAGCACACCGAGAGCTGCTTCAACTACGGCTCCGACCTCGTGCGCGTCCCCCCACTGGAAGCGCTCTACACCGATCTGCGCCAGCTCGGGAAGATCTTCCGCGTCGAGGAGCGCGCCCAACGGGTGGTCGCGGATCTGAAGCGGCGTGCCCGGGATCTTCGCGAGCGACAACCGGAAGGCACGCCACCTCGGGTCTTCATCTACGACTCCGGAACCGACAAACCGTTCACATCCGGGGCCCAAGCGGCCCCCGACTCCATCGTCTCCCTGGCGGGAGGTCGCAACATCCTGCACGACCTCGCCAAGCGCTGGACCACGGTCGGCTGGGAATCCGTCGTGCGGGCCGATCCGGAAGTCATCACCGTCGTCGACTACGGGGACGAACCCGTCGAGGACAAGATCGAGTTCCTGAAGTCGTTCCCCCCGCTGGCGCGGACCCCCGCGGTCAGGAACGACCGGTTCCACGTCATCGACTACGGAGCCGCCGTCAGCGGCCCCCGCAATATCGCCGCCGCCGAGAGGCTCGCGGACTACCTGCGTTCCATCGGGCGCTAGCCCACGATTCCGCTCTCCCGGCCAACCGCTCCGGAAAGGCAGCAGCATGACCGAAACAGCGACGCTCGACGCTCTCTTCGCCGAGGCGCTCGGTGGCTCCAGGGGGCCACATCCGAGTGAACTGGTCGCCACCAGCGTGTTCTGGCTCCAGCACGGCACCCGGCTGGCAGGATCGAACACCACGTCCCGCAGCCGGTACGTCCTCGTCCGAGTCGGACGCTCCTACGGCGCCTGCGCCTTCGAGGCGGGCGAACTCGCTACGAACGTCTGCTCGGAGGCTTCGGGCAGCCGACTCGACGCTCTGATGCGCGACGCACCGCTCGCGCTGCGCGTCGCCGCGCTCGACGCCTACCTCACCGAGGTCGAGCACCACCGCGACCGGGCCGACGCGGAAGCCGTCGCACTACCGTCGGGCACTCCCGAGCAACGTGCCCGGGCACGGGACGAAGCGATCACGGGGCTTCTCGACGCCGCCCCGGGAACCAGGGTGGCGCTCATCGGCGTCGTCTCCCCGCTCGTGGCGGCCCTGCACGAGCGAGGGTGCGTCTGCCTGCCCTGTGACTACAACCTCGACACCACCGTGGACGGTGGGCCTGTCACCTCGGTCATGAGCGAAGTGCTCGAACCCGCCGAGGCCGTCGTGGCCACCGGTATGACTCTGGGCAACGGGACCTTCGAGGAGATACTGCGGCACTGCGGGCAGCGGGACGTGCCGCTGACCATCTACGCCCAGTCGGGGGCCGCCGTCGCACGGGCCTTCCTCGGCTCCGGCGTCACCGCGCTTTCCGCCGAGCCTTTCCCGTTCTCCCAGTTCGACTCGGGACCGACCACTCTGTACCGCTACCGGGCCGGTCACTCCTCATGAACGCATCCACCGACCGGAAAGCTCCACCGAGGACCGGGACGGGCCGGTCCAGCTGCCACCACGGTGAGATCCTGCAGGGAGCCTTCCTCGACGAACGGGGACGCGGCTGCCGAGGCCTGGTCACGCTGCCCCTGCCCGGCCCCCGCAGCAGAGCCGTCTTCGTGCCCGAGCCGGACACCGCCCCCGAGGCCATCACCACCACTCCGGACGGCCGGGACAAAGCGCGACGAGCGGCCACCCTGACCTGCCAACTCTGCGGAAACATCACGGCTCGGGCACCGTGCGGCGGACAACTGTCCCTGAGCAGCGAGATTCCCGACGGACTCGGGATGGGCTCGTCGAGCGCCGACGTCCTGGCCGCCATTCGCGCCGTGGCGGACGCCTACGGTACGCACCTGTCCGTGGAGACCGCCTCGGGAATCGCCGTGTCGGCCGAACACGCCTGCGACCCGCTGATGTTCGGCGACCGCCCCCTGCTGTTCGCGCAACGGCAGGGCAGAGTCCTCGAAGAGCTCGGTGCCCGGCTTCCCCCGGCACTGGTGGTGGGATGCCTCACCGAGGGTGCGACCGGCGTCGACACCCTGAAGCTGGGTGCCGCCCCCGTTCGCGAGGCGGATGTACGGGCAGGCGAACGGCTGCGCGTACTGCTGCGGCGAGCCGTGGCCCGCTCGGACACCGCCCTGCTCGGTCGGGTCAGTACCGAGAGCGCCCGGAACAACCAGCGTGTCCTCGACAAGACCCAGCTGAACTCGCTCCTGGACATCGCCGAGCGGGTCGGAGCGGTCGGTCTGCAGGTCGCGCACAGCGGCAATGTCGCCGGGCTGATCTTCGACCCGAGCTCCCCCGGAGTGGGGGCCCGGATACGGGCATGTCTTCTCGAACTGGCCCGCGACGACATTCCCAGCACACGAGTGTTCAGCACTCGCTCTCGTTCCCGGAACGGTGATGGTGATCATGGACGAACACATCGCGGACGCGATCGCACGCCCCGACCTGATCCGCCTCGAAAGGGGACTCGTATGCCTTCGGTTTGAGACGATGAAGGTCGTGTCCGCCCTGGCCGCGGTCGAGCGATTACTCGAACGGGGAAGGGTGCGTCCCGGCGACACCCTGTTGGACAGCTCCAGCGGCATCTACGCGTACGCGCTCGCGGTGGCCTGCCACAGGTACGGCCTCGGCTGCCACATCGTGGGTTCGACGACGATCGACTCCGCTCTGCACAACCAACTCGTCCTGCTGGGGTGCCGCCTGGAGCGGGTCGAACCGTCGGCGGACCTCAAGCTCGACCAGAGCCTGCGGGTGCGTCGGGTGCGGCAGCTGCTGCACGAGAATCCGGACTACCACTGGATGCGGCAGTACCACGACGACATTCACTACCTCGGGTATCGCACGATCGCGGATCGCATCCGCGCCGAACTGGACAGCGACTCGCTCACCATCGTCGGCGGCGTCGGGTCCGGCGCTTCCACGGGAGCGCTGGCGAAGTACCTGCGCGGCGTCGACACGGCGGTCACCCTGGTGGGGGTTCAGCCGTTCGGCAGCGTCACCTTCGGCAGCGAGCACGTCTCCGACAGTGAAATGATCATCGCCGGGATCGGCAGCTCCATCCCGTTCGGCAACGTCGATCACACCGCCTACGACACGTTGCACTGGATCTCCTTCGACACCGCGCTCTCGGGCAGCACTGACCTGCTCCGTAGGCACGCCGTGTTCGCGGGGCTGTCCAGCGGTGCGGCGTATCTGGCCGCGCGCTGGGAACGGTACGAGGGGGCGTCCGGCCCGGTGCTGTTCATCGCGGCCGACACGGGGCACCGCTACAACGAAGCGGTGTTCTCCCGTGCCGAGGCGGCCGAGGACATCGCCGAGCTCGCACCGCGTCCGGTGGACAGCACCACGGAGCTCACGATGCCGTGGTCGCGCATGCGCTGGGACCGCGCGTGCGCCCCACCCGGCGCCCGCGGTGAGCGGGAACGGGTGACGACGCCGCTCGGTGGGGCCGGATGACGACGTGGCGGAAGGACGGGGCCGGACGGAGGTGGTCGTCCGGCCCGCGTCGCTCAGTACAGCGTGGCGATCGCCTCGCGGGTGAACGGCACGAGTTCGCCCTCGCGGCCGTTCAGTACCTTCCGGCTCCACTCCGGGTCGGCCAGCAGCGCGCGGCCGACGGCGACGAGGTCGAACTCCTCCCGCTCCAGACGTTCGGCGAGCCCTTCGACGCTGGCCACGTTGGTGCCCGCGCCGTCGCCGAGGGTGGCGGGGTCGAACACCGCGTCCAAGCCGACCGAGCCCACGGTGATGACCGGCTTGCCGGTGAGCTTGCGGGTCCAACCGCCGATGTTGAGGTTCGGGTCGGACTCGGGGAACTCGGGTTCCCAGTAGCGGCGCCCCGAAGCGTGGAAGGCGTCCACCCCGGCCTCGCTCAGCGGGGCGAGCATCGTCCGCAGCTCGTCCGGGGTCTCGGCGAGTTTGGCGTCGTAGTTGTCGGCCTTCCACTGCGAGAACCGCAGCACGACGGGGAACTCGGCCGAGACCCGCTCGCGCACCGCCGTGACGATGTCGGCGGCGAATCTGGTGCGCTCCAGCGGGGAACCGCCGTAGGCGTCGGTGCGCCGGTTGGTGCGTCCCCAGAGGAACTGGTCGATCAGGTAGCCGTGCGCGCCGTGGAGCTCCACGCCGTCGAAGCCGATGCGCTCTGCCTGCCGCGCGGCTTCGGCGAAGGCCTCGATGAGGCGTTCGACGTCGGCCAGCGAGAGTTCCTCGCCGGCTTCCGGGGTCCCGTCCAGCGCGATGCCGGAGGGGCCGACCGAGGGGGCCTCGGGGACCGGCGGTTTGCCCGCCCGTCGCTGGATGCCGACATGCCACAGCTGCGGCATGATCTTCGCGTCGTGCGCGTGGACGGCGGAGACGACCTCGCTCCAGCCCGCCAGTGCCCGCTCACCGTGGAAGCGCGGCACGTTCTCCTGGTCACCGGCCGAGGGGTGGTCGACGTAGGTGCCCTCGGTGATGATCAGACCGGTACCGGCGGCGGCACGCCGGGCGTAGTAGGCGGCGACGTTCTCGTCGGGAACCCCGCCGGGGGACTGGGCGCGGGTCATCGGGGCCATGACCAGCCGGTTCGGCAGTTCCAGAGAGCCGAGGGTGAGCGGTCGGGACAGCGCCTGCGCTGCGCGAGCGGACATGTGGGCGTCCTCCTGGGGCACGCGAAAACAAAATGTTCTTTTTAAAAATACACTTTCGGGTTCGGGTGGCCACGGCGGCCCTGTTAGCCTGGGAGAACACCAGGTGGCAGCCACCGGTTCGGCCGACGGAGGGAGGTGCTGCCAGCGTGCTGGACATCCGCTTCTCCAGCGCTCTCATGGCGATGTTGATCCTCGCCCTCGCCGAGGAGGAGGGAAACCCGACGCTGAGCTCCGCACAGCTCGCCGAGCGGATGGGCACCAACGCGAGCCTGGTGCGCAAACTGGTCCTCCCGCTGGCGCGGGCCGAGCTCGTGGTCTGCTCCAAGGGGCGCACGGGCGGGACCCGGCTGGCGCGGTCCCCGGAGGAGATCACCCTCGCCGAGGTCTACCGCTGCTCGTCGGGGGACAAGCCGCTCTGGAACTGCCGCTCCGGTGACGAGCACGACTGCCGGGTCGCCGCGAACACGCAGGCCTATTTCGCCGAGCTGACCAGGGAGGCGGAACGGGCCGTGCTCGACGCGCTCGGCGATCGCACGCTCGCCGACGGAGTCCGCGAGCTCCGGCGTCTCGACCGCGAGGGAAACCCGAGCGGGGACGACGCCGGACTTCGCGAGGTCGCTTCGCCCGACCGGCGCTAGCGGTACCAGGCGCGGACACCGAGCTTCGCGGTGCTTCCGAGGTTCATGGTGATCGCGTCGCGGTCCTGCCGGGACGATCCCCGTTCCCGGCCGACCGGTACCACCGGTTGCCAGGGCCGCCCTCGGGCCGGAGCGATCCGCAGGTACTCGCCGACCACCGGAGCGTTCATACTGGCATTGGTGTTGCGCCACATCAGCAGGGTCTCGGCGTGCTCTCCCGGCCGCAGCGTGATCGCCTCCGGGGGATCGTCGAAACCGTCGACAGTGGCGATGTCCGCCGAACCCCGCTCGGCCCGGACGTCCAATGGTTCCCGATCCTCGTCCAGCACGCGCACGCGTGGATAGCCGTCCAGTGCGTAGGGCCGGTCACCGCAGTTGGCCAGCTCGACTCGCATCACCCGCAGTCCCATGGCCACGTCCACCGAGTCGGTCGTGAGACGCACCCCCGTCTCGGGGCAGTCCGCGGCCGCTGAGGCAGTCGTCGGAGTCGGCCGGACCGTGGTCGTGGCCGGCGATGATGTCCCCTCGCCGGGGTGCGCCGGGCGTGCGCCACAGCCGGTCATGGCCACGACTGTGACGAGGGGAAGCAGTGCCACGATCCCACGGGCTCTCATGATCACCATGATCGCACGGATCGACGCTTCCGTGGCCGGATCCGATCCGAACGGCTGGGCGCGCAGGGGCGTTGTTCGTGGAAGTCGCGACTCCCACCGCCGTAGCTCCGGCGCGGGGATTCGGGGCCCGGCCCGGGCACTACGGCAGGATTCCGACGGCGCCGTAGACGTTGCCGCGCCGGGCCTCCTGCTCGGTGACGGGCTGGTCGGGCCGCCACAGCGACGCGGGTACCACGCCGGGGGGAAGCAGCGTGTAGCCGGGCAGCAGCGCGGCGACTTCCTCACTGTCGCGCATGTACAGGTTCGGCGTGGAGGTGTCGGCCAACAGGGAGCGCAGGGCCGCGACCTCCTGGTCGGTCCGGCTGAGCTGGGCGTTGTTGGACAGCGCCAGCGCACTGCCCGATGTGCACGCCTCGCGGTACCGGGAGACGAGTCCCGCCCCGTCGGTGGTGGGCAGGATGTCCAGGATTCCGAACGCCAGTACCGCTACCGGGCGAGCGAAGTCCAGCAGCCCCGCCACTCCGGCGGAGTCGAGCACGGTCTCGGGTTCGCACACGTCCGCCTCGGTCACCGTCACCCGGTGCTCGTCGGGGCCGAGCAGGTGACGGGCGTGGTGGCAGGCGACGGGTTCCCAGTCCACATAGGCCACACGTGCGCGGGGGTCGTGCTGGTGGGCGATCTCGTGCACGTTTCCCACCGTCGGCACGCCGGAGCCGAGGTCGAGGAACTGGTCGATCCCGTGCTCGGTGACGAGGGTGCGCACCGCGCGGCCCAGGAACGCGCGGTTGGCCCAGCAGTAGTCCCGCTCCGTGGGCACGAGCCGCAGCGCTTGTTCGGCCACGGTCCGGTCGATGGCGAAGTTGGCGGAGCCGCCGAGGTGGTAGTCGTACATCCGCGCGATGTTGGGCTGGTCGAAGTTCACGTTTCCCACCTGGGCGGCCAACTCCGCGTCGTGCGACATGCCGACAGCCTATCCCGCCACGCGGGTCGGACGTCGCGCCGGGCAACGCGCGCCGCGCGGGGAACGGGCCGTCACGAGTACTTTCGGGGCGCGCACCGCGAACGGCTCGTCCGGCGGTCCGGCCAGGACGGACCGCGGCTCCCACGGTCGGGGTCCTGCCCTCCCGGCACCACCACGCCCACCCTTCCAGCGGGGAGAACATGGCCGAGAGCCGACCGCGAGCCCCGAGGTACGAGCTCATCCGGCAGTCGAGTCCGTGCTCACCGAACGCGCGTAACGTACCCCGGCCGCCAGCAACACCAGACCGGTGCACAGGAACGCCACCACTCGCGCGAAGCCGTCCAGCGTGGCCAGATCGAACAGGAACAGCTTGGTCAGCGCCACGGAAAGCAGCACCATGCCCGCGACGCGAAGCGAAGTCAGCCTGATCCCCCGCAGCAGCAGCGCGATCGCTACCACCACCCAGCTCAACGTGATCGACACGTGTCCGAGCAGGAATCCGGAACGATCCGGCTGGAACAGCGACACCAGCGCCATCGTCGCGCTGGCCGTGCCGTACAGCACCAGGACTCCCGCCAGGCTCCACAAGGTCTTCGCCGCCGGCGGGCGGGACAGCACACCGAGGCGAACCCCCGTGATCGGAATCGCCACCGCGACCAGTGCGGTCAGCGCGCCCACCAGAACTCCGGCGGCGCCCGCCGAGTGCGACACCAGCACCAGGTGCCGTGGCGGGACGTCGTGGTACAGCGCCATCACCGTACCGAGCGTCGCGTAGCACAACGCCCCGAGCAGCACACCGGGGCCGCGCAGCCACAACGCCCCGAGGGTCAGCAGCAGCGCCTCGCACAGCAGCGCAGTGGCCCAAGCCGAGGCGTCGAGCGAGGTCATCGTGGACTGTACGGCGGCAACCGCCGCGATTCCGCCCGCCGCGGTGGTGAACTGCGCGGGCAGCCGGTCATGCCAGTTCAGGAGGAAACGCGAGCCCCACAGGACGGCCAGCGCCGCGGCCACGCCAGCGGCGAGCGCGGCCGCGAACGGACGTTGCAGCAGCGGGGTGGTCAGCAGGACCGGTACCGGTGCGGCCACCAGCGCGGCGGTCGCGGTGTTGTCCTCCGGCCGGAGGACGGAGGTGAACGTGGCGACCACCACCCCCAGCAGGGAGGCGGCGCTCACCACGAACACCACGGCGAGGTGGTCGGTCCCGGTCAGCATCGCCCAGACGTCGGCGAGGACGGCGGCGATCACCACGGGCAACGCGGCGACTCCGGCCAGCTGCCTCCACCCGTGCCGGAGCTGCACCGGAGTGGCCACCAGGTGCAACAGCGCCAGAAAGCCGACCAGCACCGCGTTCGGCTCGCCGGTGACCAGCGGCGCGCACACCGCGCAGCCCGCCACCACTCCCACGGCCACCGGCTGGGCCCGCCACCGGTCGGACAACAGCAACCCGCCGCCTGCGATGACGAAGCCCGCCGTGAGACCACCGAATACCGGCAGGTAGTCGTACAGGACGGTCGCCGCCACCGCGTCCAGGTACAACACCGCGAAGCCCGTCGCGGCCAGCGCGTAACCGCCGGACGTGCCGCCTGGTCCGCCGCGCACGCGGAAAGCGGCCGCCAGCAGCACCGCTCCCAGACCGGCACCACCGAGCACCCGCGTGACGGGGCCGAGCCAACCACGTTGGACCGCGAGCACCAGCAGGAACACCACGCCGAGCAGCGTCACCGCCCCGCCGGTCCAGGCCAGCAGCCTGCTCGGGGTCCATCCGTGTCCCACCGGCCGGGATTCCGGGACTCGCCGCTCCTCGTCCGGGACGGCGCCTTGGTCGGGCACCGGCGGTGCGTGCCATACCGCCCCGACAGAGGAGGGGGCGATGGTCGGTGGTGGAGGTGGGGCAGCGGCGGGTGGTTCCGAGAGCCGTTGTTCCCCGGGGAAGTGTTGTGCGGGCGGGTTCGTCTGGAGCCGCACGGCACCGGCGAGGCGATCCAGCCGTCGGCTCATCTCGGTGAGTTCTTCGGCGACCGCTTCCAGGGTGGGGTGCTCCGGCTCGGACATGTCCTCAACATGGTGTGCGAGGCGTCGGTGCGGGAACAGTACGAATACTCAGATTCCCGGCCGTGTCCCTACGTACTCGACCGTTTCCCGGTGTGCTCCGAGCCCGTCCGATGTGAGGTGCTCGTTCGACCGGAGCTCATCCGTGACCGGGCACCACGAATCCGGGTCCCGCCCACGGGGACGCGCGTGGGCGGCTCGACGGTGGTGCCGACCGCTCGGGTGGTGTGCTTCGAGTCGCCGCAGCCGCGTCGGGTCCGCTCGGCCGGTTCAGGACTCGGAATCCTCGGTCTCCGTCCCGGAGCGGGCCCGCTCGGTCAGCGCGCGCAGTCGATCGATGTTCTCGACAGCGCTGCTCAGTGCCTGGTGCGCCGTGTCGAGCTGTTCGGCGACCGAGTCGATGTCGGCCTGGTCGGTGAGGGTGTGGCTCGCCGCGCTCACGGCCAGCAGCCGATCCAGCCCTTCGGCGGTCTGGGCGGCGGCCACCGGGACGGGTCCGGCCTGCTCGGTTCGGGCGTTCTCCCGCAGCGGGGAGGCGATCCGCAGCAACTGCCACCGCAGGAATTCCAGCATGCTGGTCTGGTCGCCGGTGACGCCGGCGGTCTGCTGCTGCTGGAGGTAGATGGCGCTGCGTTGTTCGGCGTCGAACTCGACGGATTCGTTCAGGAGCGCTTCGAGCTGGGCCGCGCCGAGCAGCGCGTTGGCCAGGTAGGCGCGGTAGACCGCTTCGCCGCCGAGCCGCTCGGCCGCCGCCGTGTGTTCGTCCGGGGTGTTCGTCCCGCGGTAGTGGTCCAGCGCTTGCAGCGCGGTGGCCAGTCGGCCGACCGAGGCCGGCTGATCTGCTTCCGAGGAGGAGGCCGAAGTGGTCATCGCCGGGCAGCATAACGGCCGCCGTGGCCGAGCCCCGCAGGCGAGGGCGTTCTGGGTGAGCTCGTGCTCGGGTTCGACGTTCCTCGACGACCGGATCGCCGCTGTCGAGCCGTCCGTGCCGGGAGTCCTCGCACCAGTTCCCCGTGCCCGTCCGTCGAGCTGCCGGAAGTCACGTCGCGACGGTCTGCCGTCCCGTCCCCGGGACGCTGCTTTCGTCCCGGGCGTCGCGCCGCGTGGTCCGAAGGGATTTCGTGCGGAGCTCGCTCGAAGCGCTCCCTACCGCTGAAGCTGTCCTGAGCGGCGGAGCGCAGCGATCCCGGTGGGGCGGCGGCACCACCGGCCTGCGAGCACTGCGTACGTGACCCACCGTTTCAGTGCGACGAGGTGGTCATCGTGCGGCGCCGGGGTGAGGTGGTTCGGGGTACTGACCGGAGGTGAGGCGTGTGGCGGCGTCGACGACGGCGTCGTGCCACTCGGCCGGGAGCACGGCGAACGTCCCGTCGTCGATCGTGGCCAGGGCCCGCGCGGCGACCGTCGATGGATCGGTACCTTCGCCGGACATGCCGGTCGAGACGAGAGCGGGGCAGACCATGCTCACCCCGACCGGGGTGCCGGCCAGCACCATCGCGGCGTGTTCGGCGACGGCGTGGACAGCGTGCTTGGAAGGACCGTAGGCACCACCGCCGGGAAATGTCGTGGCCCCGGCCAACGAGCCGGTGATCAGGATGTGCGCCGGCTGATCCGCGGCCAGCAACCGGGGTACGAACGCGCGCAACCCGTTGACGACGCCGCCGACGTTCACCGCGAACACCCGGTCCCAGTCGTCGGCGGTCACCTCCCAAGGCGCGCCGAGGTCACGACCCACGATGCCCGCGTTGAGGCACACCAACCGAGCGTCACCGGCGGCCTGGGCGAGCGCCTCGACCGCTTCCGGCACGGCGACGTCGGTGGGAACCGCTCGCGCCCCCAGCGACTTCGAGACATCGCTCAATGCGCTGGAATCCGTGTCGGCGAGCACGAGGTGCGCTCCCCGCTCGGCCAGTCTCCGGGCCAGTGCGCGCCCGATCCCGCTGCCGGCGCCGGTCACCACTGCCGTCCTGCCCTCCACGTCTCGAATCCTACTGATCACGAAAATTCGCCGACATGCCCCTGCCGGAGGGGAACTCCCGCGCGGGTGGTGGTGTGTTCCAGGGACGAGCACGGGTGGTGGTCGGGGCGGGACGATCAGCGACTGCTAGAGTTGTGCCATGCCTACGGGAAGTCTGTTCCTCTGAGGCACTCCTCTCGGGGAGTGCGGACGGCCGGAGTGATGTCCCCTCCGGTTCGGTGGCGCCGGGCCGTGGCCCCGCCACTCGTTTTTCGTGGCCAATTGGGTCGAGTCCTCCTCCCCGTTCGGTGATCGTGTTTCGTCTTCGCACCGAGAGTTGAGTGACTGATGACTGACCGTATGTCTCGTTCCGCTGCCTCGCTGTCCGACTGGTTCGGCGAGCACACCAGCACCCTGCGTGGTCTCGATGTGGACGCGCCGCTGGACGATCTCGAACCGTTGCGCGACATCGTCGGCGACGCACGAGTGGTGGCTCTGGGCGAGGGTGCCCACTTCGTCGGCGAGTTCACCCGCGCCCGACAGCGGGTGCTGCGCTTTTTGGCCGAACGCTGTGGATTCACTGTCGTGGCCTTCGAGTTCGGATTCAGCGAAGCCGCGGCCCTGGACCGCTGGCTGCGGGGCCACGGTGACGACGCTGATCTGGCCGAGGTGGGTGGCACCACGAACGCCGGGGTGAACCCACAGCTGGTGCACTGGCTGCGCCGACACAACCGCACCAGCGCACACCCGTTGCGTTTCGTCGGCGTGGACACTCCCACGGCCGGCGGCCGGTTGCGCCCGGCGTTGGAACCGCTGGCCGACTACCTGCGCGAGGTGGACCCCGAGGTCCTCGGCCTGGTCGAGCGGGCGTTGGCCGTCGCCGACCGGTTCACCGGAACCTCGGTGGCCGTGGCCGCCCCGAAATGGGCACAACTGGACGGCGCCGACCAGGACGCGCTGACCGCCTCGCTGACACGGCTGCTGCTGCGGTTCCGCTCGCTGGAACCGCTGTACGTCTCACGCAGCGACCAGGCCGGCTACGACCTCGCGTTGCGTCACCTCGAGGCGGCTCTGCACGCCGACTACATGTTCACCGCCATGAGCGACCTCTTCGCGGGCCGGGGGCGGGAAGGGGACGCCGCGGTCAGGGAACACTACATGGCCGAATCGCTGCACTGGCACCTCGACCGTGCCGACCCCGGCACGCGCATCGTGCTGGCCGCCCACAACAATCACATCCAGAAGACTCCCGTGTACTTCGACGGCGAACTCGCCGTCCTGCCCATGGGTTACTATCTCCATCGCGCGCTCGGTGACGACTACCGGGCGCTGGCTCAGACCCACACCGCCGAGCACGTCGCCGAGATGCATCCGACCGAGGGGGCCGAAGGAGGCTTCACCGTCACCGAGGAACGCCTCGATACCCCAGAGCCCGGAAGTGTCGAGGCCGCCGTCATCGACGCAGGGTACGGCGCCGACATCAGCCTCACCGACCTCCGTGGCGCTCCCTCGGAAGGACTGGACAGCATCCGGACCCAGAGCTCCAGCCTGTCCACTCCCGTATCCCAAGCGTTCGACGCGGTCCTGACCAGCCCCACGACCACCACCTACTACACGACCAGCCTGCACGGCGAGCGGTAGGAGCGACCGGTTCGGGCCCGAGGAGGGCGCACCGCTCGGGCCCGACCCCCATTCCGAAGCCGCTGTCCACGGTCGTGCCGTATCGGGGGACACGATCTCCGTGGTGTATCGTTGGCCGAGCCCGGTCGGACGCGTCCGCGACGGATTCTGGCCGGAGCAAGCGAGCGCAGTCCTTTGCGTACCTCCACTGTCGAAGTGGCCAGCGGGTCGTGGCCCCGGAATCGGGGTCGTCCCGTACGTGAGGATTCCGGTAGTCTGAACGTGCGGTTCGCACCCATGGGCCGATCATCGAATACGCGCGTCGTCACATCCACGAGCAAGCCCTGTCGCCCTCCGCTGGCGGCTGGACGAGTTCGATGTCGCCCCCACACCGGGAGCCGATCCCGGCTGAGGGCCCGATGACCGTCGAGCACGTCCTCGACGCTGCACTCATCACCGGCGAGTACCCCGCCCCGAGTCCGCCGGTCCGCTCAACCGGTGGCCCCGAAGAGTTGTTCACCCGCTTCGGCGAAGACCGAACGCAGCCAGACGTGCTCGGGATCGCTGTCGTGCGTGGGGTGCCACCACAGGGCTTCGACCAGCGGCACGGTCTCGTAGGGGCAGGGCACCGCGCGGACCTCACCCGCCGCGGTGAGCAGCGGAGCCAGTTTGGCCTGTGTGAGGGTGATGCGGTTCGTGCCCGCGATGAACGACGGCAGCGCCAGGAAACTCTCCACCACCACCCGCACGTCCGGTTCGACGCCGAGCATCTGCAACTGGCGCGCCGCCGGGGTGAACGCCGAGGGGGAGTGGTAGGTCAGCACCCACGGCAGCTCGGCGAGCTGCTCCATCGTCAGCTCCTCGTCCACGTGGGGGTTGTCCTCGGCCACCAGACAGACCCAGCTGTCCGAGAAGACGTCCAGGTTCGGCAGGTCGTTGAGAAAACCGTGCGGCAGCAGCAGCGCGTCGACGTCGCGCAGCACCTCGTCCGCCCGGTCGATCACGCTCGGGGTGTGCAGCTCGAACCGCAGCCGCACGTTCGGAGCCCGCTCGGCCAGCAACCGACCGACACGCCCGCCGAGCAGCGACATGGCGTAGTCGGATCCCAGCACCCGGAAGGTCGCCTGCGAGGTGGCTGGGTCGAAGACGGGTTCGCTGGTGAAAACGCGCTCCACTCCGGCCAGCGCTGTTTCGGTGCGCGACCTCAACCGCACTGCCAGCGGGGTGAGCTCGTAGTGGTTGCCCACCCTGGTCAGCAGCTCGTCACCGAAGTGCCGCCGCAGCCGTGCCAGGGCGGCGCTCAACGCGGGCTGTCCGAGGCTCATGCGCTGGGCGGCCCGCGTGACGCTGCGTTCCCGCAGCAGGTGGTGCAGCGACACCAGCAGGTTCAGATCCAGGTTCGCCAGGGCTTTCCTATCGATGGCGTCGATCTCCCGTATACGCGGATTCATCTTCCGTGATGCCTTGGTGGCGTTTCAGAGTAAACGTGTCGTTACGAAGACGAAAGGACGCAGTCTTGGCTGAGGCCGGCAGTCCGTTCGCGCTCGGCACGTTCGCCGCGGGGAACGAGGAGTTCCCCGGGCTCGTGGTCGGTGACCGGACCCTGAACCTGTCGCACACCCCGGCAATCCCGGGCAACGTGCTGTCCATCGTGGAAGCTTGGGACGCGGTTTCGCCGCGACTCGCGGAGTTGGCCGCGGACTCGGACAGCTCCCGCTGGTGCCCGCTGGCTGAGCTGTCGGTGCGCGCCCCGCTGCGCCCCAGGCAGATCGTGCAGGCCGGAGCCAACTACCGCACCCACGTCATCGACCTGGCCGTCAAGCACGCCGAGCTCGGTCCCGAGCGCACGGAACAGCAGGTCCGGGCGGAGACCACCGCGATGATGGACCGCCGTGCCATGGAGGGGGAACCGTACCTGTTCGCCGGACTGCCCGGTGCGGTCACCGGTCCCTATGACGAGGTGGTGCTGCCGGGTTACTCCGAGCAGCACGACTGGGAGCTGGAACTGGCCGCCGTCATCGGCCGCAGGACCTTCCGGGTCGATCGCGAATCGGCTCCGCGCCACGTAGCCGCCTACACGATCGCCAACGACCTGACCACGCGGGACCTGGTGTTCCGAGGTGACATGCCCGAGATCGGCACCGACTGGCTGCGCGCCAAGAACGCCCCGGGATTCCTGCCGACCGGTCCGTGGTTGGTGCCGTCGGAGTTCGTGGACCCCGGTGACCTGCGGTTGACGCTGGAGCTCAACGACGAGGTCATGCAGGACGAATCCACCGAGGACATGATCTTCGATGTGGCCGCGCTCGTCTCCGCCGCCTCCCGGACGGTCGAACTGCTTCCCGGCGACCTGGTCCTCACCGGCAGCCCGGCCGGAAACGGGCTGCACCACGGTCGGCTGCTGCGCCCGGGCGACGTCATGACGAGCACGATCACCGGGCTGGGGACCCAACGCACCCCCTGCGTCGTGGAGGAGGCGTGATGGACCGGGCCGATCCGGAGAGCGCCATCGCCGCCGCGGCGGCGCGTTGCTCGAACGCCGGCCGATGGGGAGCCGACGACGTGCTGGGAACCCTCAACTTCCTCTCCGAGGACAACCGCGTCGAAGGGGCCCGGCAGGTGCGTCGCGGCACGGTGTTCTCGCTGTCCCAGCGGTTCGACACGCACGGCCCGCAGCACGGGTGGCGGCGCCGCACCAACCCGGTCCACACCATGCTCGACACCGGCCTCGACGCCGCACGTGGTCAGGGATTCCCGCACGGGCTCGGTGGCGCCGACGACGTCGTGTTCATGCCGTTGCAGTGCTCGACCCAGTGGGACGGCCTGGGGCACATCTTCGACCACGGAACGGCCTACAACCGCCGCCGTGCCGAGGAGGTCGTCACCAGCGAGGGCGACCAGGTCACCGGGATGGAGACGGCCGCCGCCCACATCGCGGGCCGGGGAGTGCTGCTCGACGTGGGCCGCGTCTTCGGTGACGAGGGCGAGCTGCCCGACGGGTTCGCCGTCACCACCGAGCTGCTGGAGCGCACCGCCGCGGCGCACGGCGTGACCGTCGGACGGGGCGACCTGCTGTGCGTACGAACCGGCCGGCTCACCCGCGCTCGCCGCGAGGGGTGGGGAAGCTACGCGGGTGGACCAGCACCCGGTCTGTCGTTCACCACCGCCGAGTGGTTGCACGACACGGAGATCGCCGCGATCGCCACCGACACGTGGGGTTTCGAGGTGCGGCCCAACGAGTTCGACGAGGCCTTCCAGCCGCTGCACCAGGTGGCGATCCCGCACATCGGGCTGTTCATCGGCGAGATGTGGGACCTCGACGAGTTGGCCGCCGACTGCGCCGCGGACGGCCGCTTCGCGTTCTGGCTCACCGCCGCGCCGTTGCCCGTGACCGGAGCCGTCGGCTCCCCCGTCAACCCGTTGGCCGTCAAGTAGGAGTAACATGATGCCCGCCGTTCGTTCCGTACTCGTCGTCGGCGGTGGTTCCGCTGGGACCGCCACCGCCGTCCTGCTCGCCGAGCAGGGCGTCGACGTCGAACTCGTCGAGACCAATCGCGAGATCACCGCACTCGGCTCGGGAATCACCCTGCAGGGGAACGCGCTGCGCGTGCTGCGGCGGCTCGGTGTGTGGGAGGAGGTCCGACGCCGCGGTTACCCCTTCGCCTCGCTGGGGCTGCGTGCCCCGTCGGGGGAGCTGCTGGAGGAGATCACCGATGCCCGCACCGGTGGTGACGACCTGCCTGCCACGGTCGGTATGTACCGCCCCGACCTGGCGCGCGTCCTCACCGACCGGGCGATCGAAGCGGGGGTGAACGTCCGGCTCGGCACCAGCTGCACCGGGATCGAGCAGGATGACGACGGCGTGCTGGTCCGCTTCGACGGCGAGGTCTCGGGCCGCTACGACCTCGTGATCGGTGCCGACGGGGTGCGTTCGTCGGTCCGGCGGATGCTGGGGATCGAGCTGGAGACCCGCCCCACCGGCATGGGCATCTGGCGCGCGTTCACCCCCCGACCGGCCAGCGTCACCCACACTGACCTCTACTACGACGGGGCGGCCTACATCGCCGGGTACTGCCCGGTCACCGAGGACAGCCTCTACGCCTACCTGGTCGAGGACGCCCGGGACCGCGGCGGTCTCACCCCTGAAGAACGCCTCGCGGTGATGCGAGGGCTGGCCGAGCACTACCACGGGCCGTGGGACGAGATCCGGCCCCACCTCGACGATCCCTCCCGGATCAACTACACGTGGTTCGAGACACACCTGCTGGACGGGCCGTGGCACCGCGGCCGGGTGGTGCTCATCGGCGACGCCGTGCACGTCTGCCCACCCACGCTGGCCCAGGGCGCGGCCCTGGCGCTGGAGGACGCGGCCGTGCTCGCCGAGTTGCTGACCGGGGCTGACCGGATCGACGAGGAACTGTGGACGGCCTTCACCGCACGCAGGCTCGAACGGTCCCGCACCGTGGTGGACGCCTCCGTCCGGTTGGGGCAGTGGCTGCTCGACGGTGAACAGGGCGACGTCCCCGCACTGATGGACCGGGTGGCGCGCGTCGTGGGGGAACCGGCATGAGCGGGGTGGCACAGCACCCCGTCGTCGACGTGCACGCGCACGTGCTTCTCGGCGAGGTCGAGGAGGCAGTGGCCGGAGAGTCCGGACTGCGCGCCCAGCAGCGGCTGGAGCGGACCCGCCAGGGCACCGAGTCGAGCGAGATCTCCGCGCGCATGGTCGCCGAGCGGATCCCCCAGCTGACCGACCCCGACGTGCGACGGTCCGACATGGACGCCGTCGGGGTGGACGTGCGGCTGCTGTCGCCGTCGCCGTCGCAGTACCACTACTGGGCCGAACCGGATCTGGCGTGGACGGTGGTCTCGACGGCCAATCATGCTATGGCCGCCACGGTCGCCCAGGACACGGCACGGTTCCGCGGTCTCGGCCTGGTGCCCCTGCAACACCCCGAGATGACGGTCCCGGCGCTGGACGAGGCGCTGGACCTTGGGCTGGTGGGCGTGGAGATCTCCTCGCACGCCCCACGAGCCGACGGCAGCACCGTCGAGCTCTCCGACCCCGGCCTGGAACCGTTCTGGGCTCGTGCGGCGCGGCGTGGCGCGCTGGTCTTCCTGCACCCGTTCGGCTGCACGCTCGGTGACCGGCTCGACCGCTTCAACCTGGCCAACACCGTCGGTCAGCCGGTGGAGAACGCCGTCGCCCTCTCGCACCTGATCTTCTCGGGAGTGTTGGACCGGCATCCCGGACTGCGGGTGCTGGCCGCCCACGGCGGCGGCTACCTGCCCACCTACCTCGGCCGTTCCGACCACGCCTGGCGGGTGCGCCCCGACGCACGGGGTTGTGAACGGCTCCCGAGCAGCTACCTGCGCGACCTCTGGTTCGACTCGCTGGTGCACACCCCCGGGGCGCTGCGCGCGCTGGTCGCCGAGGTCGGCCCCGACCGGATACTGCTCGGCTCGGACCACCCCTTCGACATGGGGGTGCCCGATCCGGTCGCCCGCCTCACCGATGCCGAGTTGTCCGCGACGGACCAGCACGCCATCCGCACCGGCAACGCCGAACTGCTCGGTCTCGCTCGGCGCGTCGAGTGAGCCCGGGAGACACGACAACGCTCGTACAACGCGGGAGGGATTCCCATGGATCGCCTGATCACACATCTGCGGCACGTCGCCATCGCCGTCCCCGACTTCGACCGGGAGCTGGAGTTCTACCGCAACCTGTGGGGGCTGACCGAGGTCGCCTCCGACACGGGGGTGAGCTTCCTGGCGGCGGAGGGATCGCCGGAGCAGTACGTGGTGCGGCTGCGCAAGGCGGCCGACAAGCGGATCGACCTCATCTCCTTCGGCGCGGCCGACGCGGCGGATGTCGACACCTTGGCGGTACGGCTGGGACAGCAGGGGGTGCGGTTGATCTCCGAACCGGGACCCGTCGGCACACCGGGTGGCGGCTACGGCTTCCGGTTCTTCGACAACGAGGGCCGCACCGTCGAGATCTCCACCGACGTGGCGCTGCGTCCCCACCGCAGGATCGAGGAGGCCGAGTCGGTGCCGGTCCGGCTCTCCCACGTCGTGGTCAACTCCGCGCAGCCGGAGGCCACCGTCGAGTTCTACCAGCGACACCTGGACTTCGCGCTGTCAGACGTGTTGATGCATCCGGAGAACGGCCGCATGATGTGGTTCCTGCGGTGCAACGACTGGCACCACAGCTTCGCCGTGGCACGTTGCCCGCACGCCTCACTGCACCACGCCAGCTTCGAGATGCGCGGCATCGACGAATACATGCGTGGTTCCGGCAGGTTGATGCGTGCCGGAGTGGAGAAGGTGTGGGGACCGGGGCGGCACCGGGCGGGCAACAACACCTTCTCGTACTTCCTCGATCCGCAGGGCAATACCGTCGAGTACACCACCGAACTGGACCGGCTCGACGAGGACACCTGGCACCCGGGGCTGCACGACTTCACCGATCCGATGGTCTCCGACCAGTGGGGCACGGCGAACCCGATGGACGAGTTCGTCGCCCGCAAGTCGTTCAACGATCCCGACAAGGGGCTGTTCCAGGCACCGCCGGTGTGATTCCACCGAAACCACGACGGGAACCAGGAGGGGCTGGCATTGCGCTTCGCCACTGTGGAGGAATCCGACGGCTCCGTGCGGTGCGGCGTGGTCGTCGACGACGTGCTGCACCGGTTGCCGCCCGGTACGAACGTGCTGGATCTGTTGCGGGCGGGCACACTTTCCGAGTCGGGTGACGCCGCGCTGTCCGAGGGGGACACCGTTCCCCTGGCCGGGGTTCGGCTGCTGCCGCCGCTGGAAGTGCCCTCCGTGCGGGACTTCGTGGCCTTCGAGGAGCACGTCGAGGGCGTGCGCCGCAGTGTGGAGGGGCAGTCGGGTGTGGTGTCGGAGTGGTACGAGGCACCGGCCTTCTACTTCACCAACCCCCACTCGTTGCTCGGCGCGCACGACGATGTCGCGCCACCTCCGGGCTGTGCGGTGCTGGACTTCGAACTCGAAGTGGCCGCGATCGTCGGCCGGGAGGGCGCGGACCTCACCTCGGAACAGGCCCGTTCGCACATCGCCGGGTACACGGTCTTCAACGACTGGTCCGCCCGTGATCTGCAGGGACGGGAGATGCGGGTGGGACTCGGACCCGCCAAGGGCAAGGACTTCGCGGGAACCCTGGGGCCCGTGCTGGTCACCGCCGACGAACTGGAGCCGTACCGGGACGCGGACGGTTTCCTGCGACTGGCCATGACGGTTTCGGTCAACGGCACCGAGGTCGGACGCGACCTGCTGTCCAACATGGGGTGGCCGTTCGAGGAGCTGCTCTCACACGCCGCGCGCGGGAGCCGCGTGCTTCCCGGTGACGTGCTCGGTTCGGGAACCTGCGGCAACGGTGGCTGTCTGGCCGAGCTGTGGGGCAGGAGCGGTGCTCGGCAACCACCACCGCTGCGCTCCGGGGACGTGGTGGAGATGTGGGTGGAGGGCATCGGCGCCATCGCCAACGCCGTGGTCGACGGGGTCGCCAGTGCGGATGCCCCGCCGGTGCCGAGCGCGCGTCGGAGGGACAGACAGCGTCCCTGAAGCGTTTCCCTTCGAGCGTTCGCCCCCGGCTCCTCGAAACAGTCTCGGTTCATCCAACCGACTAACTGGACGGGGGAGCACCGCTTGGTCGGACCGAATCCTCACCGTCGGGTGGTTGGCCCCCGCTCGGCGGTTGTCCTCCATCGCCGGACGGTTGGCCACCTCCGCCGAGGTCGGTCGTGGTGTCCACGCCGACCGCGAGGGACACCCGGTAGCCGTTCCGCACGTCGCCGGGCACGGTGGCCAGCTGCGAGGCACCGCCGTCGTCGCCGAACACGTTGTCGCTGCGCAGCGTCACCCGCGAGAGGTTCGACACCGAAGTAGCAGGCGGGAAAGACGCTCGTGAACTTCACGCGGTCGTCCTCCTCGGCGATCTGCACGCCACGCAGGTAGTCCTCGCTCTCGGTCTCCCGCGAGTACATCGAGTACCTGCCCGTGCGATCGCAGTGCCAGACGTAGACCGCCCACGAGAACGGCGTGCCGCCGTCGGCGAGCTCCGAGACGACCAGCTCCAGCGCCATCGGAACGGCCTCGGCGGTACCGCTCGCTTCGCCGAAGCTGGGCCGGATGCCGCTGCGTTCGAGCACGTCCGGCCGGTTCGAGCCGTCGCCGGGATAGGGCTCGGCCGTCTCCTCCGGGATCTCGCCCGAGTCGGTCGAGGTCGATGTGGTGGAGCTCGGGGTGGCTGTCGAGCTGGCGGAACCACCGGATCAGGTACCGCAGGCGGTCAGCGCCGCGCCCGCCGCGCCGAGCCCCAACAACCGCAAGGTGCTCCTGCGGTCGAGAAGTGTGTCGAGGTCGAAGCCCGGCCCCTGGTCGACGAGCTCGTCCTGCGGCCGGGGCAGCTCGTGTCCCTGGTAGGTCGGTTCGGGTTCGTTCCTGCTCACCACTGTGCGATTTGTGTCTGGCCGTGTTCCGAGTGTCAGCTGGGTGGGAGCTGATGGTCCGGTCGACCATGTGGGTCGATCCGCGTTCCCTTGGTCGCGCCGGCCTTCGACGGCTGGACCCTACGGGGGCTGGTGGGGTTCGCGGCGCTGACGTCGCCGCGGAAGTCGGTCGGCGAACTCCCGGTGCGTTCGTGCTCGTGCCCGGGGAGGTCGGATACGAGGGCTCGCGCGTATGCTGCTGCCGAGGTCTTCACGCCGTACGCCGTAACGCTCTCGCGGCCCCACGCCGACTTCTGGGCGTGCCCGCGCCGTCGGTCGGGAGCGCGGGAAGTGCCGGTAGTGGACCGGAAAAGCGGTGTTCGTGGAGGTCCGCATCGGCTTCGCCGGTGCCGGATCGCCCGCGGGTGACGCTGTTTCGAGTAGCGTGCGTCGCGGCACGTCATCGACACCGTGGTGCGACAGCGCGGAAGGGATGCCACTGGTGAGTGCTCGTTTCGAGGAACTCGACTGGCGGGAGACGCCGATCGGTCTGATCAGTCTGCGTCGTCGCTGGGACAGAGCGCTGGAGCGGGACGTGCACGAGATCAAGCTGGACGAGGAGTTCCTGATGTCCAGTCTGTTCACCGTGGCGGAGGTCGAACTCGCGCGGCTGGGGCTCGCCGCTTCGTCCGCCGCCGAGCTCGACGTCGTCGTGGGCGGGCTCGGTCTCGGCTACACCGCCCGTGCCGTCCTCGGGGACCCGAGGGTGCGCTCGTTGCGCGTGGTGGAATCCCTCGGCGAGGTCATCGAGTGGCACCGCCGTGGCCTGCTGCCGCTGGGATCGGAGTTGACCTCGGACTCGCGGACCCGGCTGGTGCACGGGGACTTCTTCGACATGGCCGCCTCCGAGGTCGGTTTCGACACCGGGACGTCGCGGCGTCGTTTCCACGCCGTGCTGCTCGACATCGACCACTCGCCGAACCACGTGCTGGACCCGGGCCACGCCTGGCTCTACGAGGTCGAAGGGCTCCGGCGGCTGGCGGAGCACCTCGAACCGGGCGGTGTCTTCGCGCTGTGGTCGGACGATCCCCCGAGCGAGGAGTTCACCGCGGCCCTGTCGGAGGTGTTCGACACGGTTCGGGCGCACGTCGTCACCTTCGACAACCCCTACACCGGGGGCGAGTCCGGCAACACCGTCTACACGGCCGTACTCGGACACCCTGGGCGGCCGGTCGGAGAAAGCACCGAACCGCCTACCGCTTGAGGGAGCGACCTCGTGTCACGCCGGTTCTCGGTGAGCTCGCGGCGAACGCTCGGGGAGTTCTCAGCCGTATCGGGGTCGATGGTGAGCACGAGGATCCGTTGTGGAGTGAGGAGTTTCCGGTGCGAGGCGGGACGGTGCTGATGGTGAGGAAGTCGGCGGGTGGCAGGCTGTGCGGTCGGTGTAGCGTGCGGCCACACCGTGGAACCGTTCGGTTCCGTCGAAGTGGCGTTCGACGGTCACCGGGGTGCCTTCACGGCTCGTCCGTTCCGGCTGCAGCGGTCCCGTACTCGGTTCCGGGCGAGAACACGTACCATCGCGGGTGGCATCCGGAGAGGGGACTTCAAGTGGCGCGTGGATACACCCAGGACAAAGAGGAGTACCTCAAGCGCTTGCGGCGCATCGAGGGGCAGGTGCGTGGTCTGGCCCGGATGATCGAGGAAGACAAGTACTGCATAGACGTCCTCACTCAGGTGGCCGCGACGACCAAGGGGCTGCAGTCCGTCTCGGTGGCGCTGTTGGACGAGCACCTCAAGCACTGCGTCGCCGAAGCGATGGCTTCCGGTGGGGAGAACGCCGAGGAGAAGGTGCGCGAGGCCAGCGAGGCGATCGCGCGGTTGGTCCGCTCCTGACGGGATTCCACCGTCGGGTGCCGCCCCTCGCTCACCCGTGCGGTGCTCGGCGCGGGGCATGCTCGTTCCATCGGCCCTCGGGGGGGGGCTTCTGCCCGCTGGTGCTCCCAGGGGGCTGATTCGTGTGGCGAGCGGAGTTCCTCTCCTGCCCGGTTTTCCGGTGCTGTCCGGAGGGCGTGGCACGTGCGTTCCTGGCTGAGGGACGGAGGCGGCTTCCGGTAGATCCGGTCTTGGTGGTATCGCCCGGCATCGCTATCACCTTTTCGGGGGATATCGGATTGCCCCGTTTGGGATCCCCCCACCCGTACCCCGTATGTTGATCTTCGTGAACACTTTCCGTTCCGGAACGAACGACGAATCCTCGCGGTGGGCCCGTGGCGCCGATGACGACACGGAAGAGCGGTCGACGGTGTTCGGAAGGCGGCGTTTCCTCGGCCTCTCGGCAGGAACGGCCGTGGCGGCCGTGCAGGCTTGCGGTGCGCCCGGGCGTGAACCGGTCGGTCCCGACAGCCGGATGGTGCGACTGGCCGAACGCGCACGACGCCCGGCGAACGCGCGACGCGTGGACATCGAGCTGCGGGCGCGGCCCGGCGAAGCGGATCTCGGTGGACCGTCCGCTCCAACCTGGATGTTCAACGCCAGCCTGCCGGGGCCGGAGATCCGGGTACGTCGCGGGGACGTGCTCCGTGCCAGGTTGCGTAACGACACTCCCGAGGCGACGACCGTTCACTGGCACGGGATCGCGCTGCGCAACGACATGGACGGCGTGCCGGGGGTGACCCAGGAGGGAGTAGCCCCGGGCGGTGAGTTCTCGTACGAGTTCACCGTCCCGGACGCGGGCACTCACTTCTTCCACCCGCACGTGGGCACGCAGCTCGACCGTGGGTTGTACGCCCCGCTGATCGTGGAAGAGCGGGACGAGCCGGGACGCTACGACGACGAGCTGGTGCTCGTCCTCGACGACTGGCTCGACGGCCTCTCCGCCGGCCCCGACGCTCGGCTCGCCGAGCTACGGCGTGAGGGCATGTCCATGGACGGTGGCGGGCACGCCCATTCGGGCGGGGCGGAGCCGGAGGGGGCGCAACCCGGCCCGTTGGGCGCGGACACCGGCGATGTCAGCCATCCGCACTACCTGATCAACGGGAGAGTGCCCGCGGCGCCGGTGGTGAACCGGGCCAGGCCGGGGCAGCGGCTGCGACTGCGTCTGATCAACGCGGGGGCGGACACCGCGTTCCGGGTGGCGGTGGGCGGGCACCGCATGACCGTCACGCACACCGACGGTTTTCCGGTCGAATCACACCGGGTGGACTCGGTCCTGCTGGGCATGGGGGAGCGCTACGACGTCGAGGTCACCCTCGGTGAGGGGGTGTTTCCCGTGGTCGCCGTCGCCGAGGGCAAGGGTGGCCAGGCCATGTCTCTGCTCCGCACCGGGGCCGGAACCGCGCCCGTCGCTTCGGTGCGTCCCCGGGAACTGGCGGGGCGACCGCTGTTGGCCCGGGACCTGCACGCGAGCGAACGTGTCCGGTTGCAGACGGGGAAGCCCGACCGCACTCATACGCTGCGGTTGGGGCTGGAGCCGTCCGGGACGTACCGGTGGACCATCAACGGGCAAACGTTCGACGAGCGCACCCCGATGCCACTGCGTCGTGGCGAGCGCGTGCGGCTCCGCTTCGTCAACACGACGATGATGTTCCACCCGATGCACCTGCACGGACACACCTTCCAGCTCGTCGGCGGGGCTCGGCCGGGGCCCCGCAAGGACACCGTCATGGTGCTGCCGAAGGAAACCCTCGAGGTGGACTTCCACGCCGACAATCCGGGGCAGTGGTTGGTGCACTGCCACAACGTCTACCACGGCGAGTCGGGGATGATGACCGTGCTCTCCTACACCGCTTGAGCCGTTCCGCGCTCGTCCGGTCGTTCCCGGCCAGGACCGACGCCTCATCGTTGGGGAGTTGAGCGGGGTGTGCCACGCCGGGGTGGGGCGGTGGTCGGGAATCGACAGGGCGTCCGCCGCACCACTTGATTACCCTACCCCCCTAGGGTATTGTCGTGATCGTTGATGGACGCGGCCACGACGGAAGGGACACTCCCTCCGGGCGAGGGCCGCTCGCCGGTTCTCGGGCTCGGGGAGACCGTCGTCCGGGCCCGAGGACGGGGAGACGCGAAGGAGGTTCTGATGTCCACTGCCACTTACACCGTGGTCGGGATGACGTGTGAGCACTGCGTGCGTTCGGTCACCGAAGAGGTGGGAGAGCTGGCCGGCGTTTCGGGGGTGGACGTCGATCTCGCCACCGGAGCGCTGACGGTGACGAGCACGGCCCCCGTCAGCGAGGGCGACGTTCGGGCGGCGGTCGACGAGGCCGGGTACGAACTGGCCACCTGACACGGGATGGTCCTGCCGCCGCGGAGCGGGAGAGTGGTCGGGACAGCACCTCGCCCCCGCTTCGCGGGTGGCTTTTCGCGGCGGGTGCCGGTGGGTGGTTTTCGAGCGGTTCCGTCGTGCGCTGCCGACGGTGGCCGTCGCGTTCGTGAGGTTCAAGGGAACAACGACAGGGACGAGGAGACGTACATGAGCACCAGTGTCTACACGGTCAAGGGAATGACCTGCTCGGGATGCATGAACAAGGTGAGCACCGCGGTGAACGGCGTCGAGGGGGTCGAGGACGTCGACATCGACATCAGCACCGGGCAGCTCACCGTGACCGGTCGTGACTCGCTCGACGCCGGTTCGGTCCGGCAGGCCGTCCAGAACGCCGGTTACGAGGTGGTGAGCTGAGGACGGCACCGAACCGGTTCGGGGAGTGCGCTCTCATGAGTGATCAGCAACAGCGGGACCCGGTCGTCGTCAAGGCGATCGAGAACGGTCCCTACCAGATCAAGGGTCCGGTTCGCGTGGTCGACCACGACAACAACGAGTACGACCTCGGCCCGGGGAAGACGCGGGTGCTGTGTCGTTGTGGTCTCTCCGCGAACAAGCCCCTCTGCGACGGCAGTCACGCCCGGGAGGGATTCGTCGCGGAAGAGCGGTCTTCCGCCGAGATAGGGGAATGATCCCCGCACGCGACGACGGGCCATGAGGTCGTGGGGCTGAGCGCCCCGCCCTCATGGCCCGTTTTGCTCGTCAGCCACGGTGACTCGCTCTCCGCCGGGAACCCGCCTCGCCGGGCGTGACGCCGTTCCCGCGCCGAGTCCCGCCCGGCAGAGCGGGTGCGTGGGGGTCAGCCGTGGCGGCGGCTCGAGCACGGGGCCTTGGACGAGGCCCCGGCACGGATGATCCATTCGCCGAGGCCGCCGTTTCCGCGTGCCTCCAGTGAGCCCGAGGCCACCACGGTTCGGCAGCAAAGCCGGACGAGTACTTCGGCCGTGGTCAGTACGCGGCCGAACCGGTGGTTCCTGTGGAAGCTGAGTTGGTTGCGCACGGTGTGACTCCTCTCGTCCGGTTCTCTCGTTGTCCGCCGGGGCACCACCTACCCCCAGGGGGTGTTGTGGCCCGCAGGCTGCTTCCGCTGCCTCTGGGGGGTGTGTGGCCCGGCGGCAGGTTCCCCCTCGCTTCGCCGGTTCGCCGTGGCGATGGCCGGCCAGGCGGCCCCACGAGCCCCTTCCGGTGGATACGTCCCGGTAGTCCATGTCCCGATGCGTGCCGGCCGGCGGGCGGCGAGTGGGCCGAGGTGGTCGATCCGGCGCTTACCGGACCTGCCGCCTCTCGACTCCGCTTCGTTGACACGGTACCCCCGTAGGGTATATTTTTCTGGGTGTGGAAGCAAGATTCGTCGCTTCCGAGCTGCTACGAGCGCTACCCCTCGCCCCGGTCGCGGAGACCGGGCGGGACGAGCACGGTGAGGAGAGCTCATGAACAACGCGACGCGACTCGGCGTCTACTGCGGCGTTCTCGTTCTGGTCGGGCTCGCCGGCTGGGGAGTGGGCAGTTTGGTCGACGTGCCGGAAGGGGAACACCCCGGCGGACAGCGGCACGGGATGAGCCAGCGGCTGACGAGCTCGCCCGGCGGTCCTTCGGAGCGGGGTGCCCTCTGAGGCGCACGACCGGTCTTCATCGCCGAAAGTCTTCGTCAGGCTCCGGTTCGCGAGCGGACACGGAGTTGTGGACGGTAGGAGGAATTCAGGATGGATACAGATTCTCCGGAAGTTCGATCGTCCGGGGGGACGAGCGAAGTGGAATTGGCCATTTCGGGGATGACCTGCGCTTCGTGTGCTTCCCGGATCGAGCGCAAGCTCAACAAGATGGACGGAGTCTCCGCTACCGTCAACTACGCCACGGAGAAGGCCAAGGTCGCCCACCCCGCTGACGTCGACACGGACGAACTCGTCAGGACAGTGGAGGCGGCGGGTTACGGCGCCACGCTCCCCGCGAGCTCCGGTACCGGCGAGGGTGAGGGGGCCGACACCGAGACCGAGGACGCGGACCTGCTGGCGCTGCGGCAGCGCCTGCTCGTCTCCACGTTGCTGTCGGTGCCGGTCATCGCCATGGCCATGATCCCCGCACTGCAGTTCACCTACTGGCAGTGGATCTCGCTGACCCTGGCCTCCCCGGTCCTGGTCTGGGGTGCGCTGCCGTTCCACCGCGCGGCGTGGACGAATCTCCGCCACGGGGCCGCCACGATGGACACCCTGATCTCGATGGGAACCGTAGCGGCCTTCGGCTGGTCGCTGTACGCGCTGCTGTTCGGCACCGCGGGTGTGCCCGGCATGACCCACGCCTTCGAGTTCACCGTCGAACGATCCAGCGGCGCCGGTGCCATCTACCTCGAGGTGGCCGCCGGAGTGACCACGTTCATTCTCGCCGGCCGGTACTTCGAGGCCCGATCCAAGCGCCGTTCGGGAGCGGCCCTGCGGGCGCTGTTGGAACTGGGAGCCAAGGACGTCGCGGTGCTGCGTGACGGCCGGGAGCAGCGCATCCCCACCGACCAGCTCCGCGTCGACGACAGGTTCGTCGTTCGCCCGGGTGAGAAGATCGCCACCGACGGCGTGATCGAAGAGGGCTCGTCGGCGGTGGACGCGAGCATGCTCACCGGCGAGTCCGTACCGGTCGAGGTTCAGCCCGGCGACAACGTCGTCGGGGCCACCGTCAACGCGGGCGGACGCATGGTGGTCCGCGCCACCCGCATCGGGTCGGACACCCAGCTGTCCCAGATGGCCAAGCTCGTCGAGGAAGCCCAGACGGGCAAGGCCCAGGTTCAGCGACTCGCCGATCGGGTATCCGGGGTGTTCGTCCCGATCGTGATCGCACTGGCGGTGGGGACACTCGGGTTCTGGTTGGGCAGCGGTGTGGGGGCCACGGCGGCCTTCACGGCCGCGGTGGCGGTGCTGATCATCGCCTGCCCCTGCGCCCTCGGGCTGGCCACGCCCACGGCCCTGTTGGTCGGCACCGGTCGTGGTGCTCAGATGGGCATCCTGATCAAGGGCCCCGAGGTTCTGGAGTCCACCCGGCGCATCGACACCGTGGTGCTGGACAAGACCGGCACCGTCACCACCGGGCGGATGACGCTCGTGGACGCGCGGTTCACCGAGGAGGCCGACGAGAAGAACGTGCTGGCGCTGGCCGGTGCGCTGGAGAGCGGATCGGAACACCCCATCGCCCAGGCCATCGCCAAGGGGGCCCGGGAACGCACCGGGGACGCGCTGCCGGAGATCGACGAGTTCGCCAACGTCGAGGGGCTCGGTGTGCGGGGCGCGGTCGACGGCCACGCCGTTCTCGTCGGCCGCCCACGACTGCTGGAGCAGTGGAGCGTCCGGATACCCCAAGAGTTGGAGACGGCCAAGCAGGTCGCCGAGCGGGACGGAAGCACGGCCGTCGTGGTCGCGGTCGACGGACGGGCGCAGGCGGTGCTGGTCGTCGCGGACACCGTCAAGCCGACTTCGCGGGAGGCTGTTCGCGGGTTGCGCGACCTGGGGCTGCGCCCGGTGCTGCTGACGGGTGACAACGAGGCCGTGGCACGCGCGATAGCCGCCGAGGTGGGTATCGAGGAGGTCATCGCCGAGGTCGTCCCGCAGGACAAGGTCGCGGTGGTGCGGCGGTTGCAGTCCGAGAAACGGGTCGTGGCCATGGTCGGCGACGGGGTCAACGACGCCGCGGCACTGGCCCAGGCGGACCTGGGGCTGGCCATGGGGACGGGCACCGACGTCGCGATCGAGGCCGGTGACCTCACCCTGGTACGCGGTGACCTGCGGGCCGCCGTGGACGCCATCCGGTTGTCGCGGCGGACGCTCGGCACCATCAAGGGCAACCTGTTCTGGGCCTTCGCCTACAACGTCGCCGCGCTGCCGCTGGCGGCCGCCGGGATGCTGAACCCGATGATCGCCGGAGCCGCCATGGCGTTCAGCTCCGTGTTCGTGGTCAGCAACAGCCTCCGGCTCAAGGGATTCCGCAGCACGGTGCGGGACTCGTCGATCGACCCCGGGCTGCGCCCCGGCGGTGACGGTTCCGCGCTGGTGGGCAGTGCCCGGGCCGGGAACTGATCCCGTGCGCGGGGTGTGGGGTGGGCGAGCTCGCTCCACACCCCGTACAGGTCGCTGGAACCGCGCGCCCCGACCACGTCCGGAAGCGCGAGAGCCGTGCGAGTTCCCTCGGGGATTCGCACGGCTCTGTTGCGTCGCGGACGGATTCAGCACGGCAACCGGGTGTCCAGCGGTAGCTCCACGCGTCTGTCCACCCGGTCCTGCTGCCAGGTCCGGGTGTCGATCAACCACCACCGTTCCACCTCGATCAGGTAGAGCCGGTGTTCGGCGGGAGCCCGCAGCGAGGAGCGCGGCAGCATCCATTCCGCGCGTTGTTCCTCGTCCGGGAAAACGCTCTCGTAGAAGGCCTCGTGGTACCGGTCGAGCTCTCCGGGAGGTATCTCCGAGCACCTGCCGGTGAACTGGGCACCGTCGATCGCCGAGATCTCCGTGCCGTTGTCACCTCCCCCGAGGAAGAGCGATCCACTGACCCGGTCCCGGAAGGCGATGTCCCGACTGTGCCGGGCACCGGTGGTCGAGCCGTAGACCAGGCGCAGCGGGTCGCGGAACCAGGCGTATTCCAGGGTCGCCACCCAGGGCAGTCCCGTCGCCGAGACCGTGGCCAGGTTCAGGTAGCGGGCCCGCTCCAGCAGTCGTCGGGTCCTGCCCGCCAGGCTCGCCGGCTCGTTCGTGGTGCTCGGCTGCGGTGTCGGCGAAGCGGTGTCACTCATCCGGTGCTCCCATGGTCGCGGCTTTCGTGGGGTGTGGACCTGTCCCGCGCTGTCCGGGCCCGCGGCCGTGCCGTTCGGACCCGGTCGGTGTCGTTCGGCCGGTGCGGCGTGCCCCGCGTCGGACGAACCCCGTGGGGGTGTGCCCGTAGGCGCGAGCACGCCGCGCCGCGGTGATCGCTCCTGCCGACTACTCGTGGTGCAGGAACACCGGCAGCGAGGTGAGTCCATTGCCGATGAAGGTGTGCTCGGGTTCGGTCTCGTCGGGTGCGACAGCCAGTTCGAGCCGGGGGAAGCGGTCGAACAGCGCGGGCAGCGCGACCTCGGCCTCGAGGCGTGCCAGGTGCGAGCCGGGGCAGAAGTGAGCGCCCAGGCCGAAGGCCAGGTGCTCCTTGTCGGACCGCTCGATGTCGAAGCTCGCCGGGTCCTCGTGCACCCCGGGATCGCGGCCGTGCGCGCCGTAGCAGATCAGAATGGCGTCCCCCGCTCGGATGGTGACTCCCTCGCCGAGGTCGATGTCCTCGATCGCCCAGCGCATCGGCAGGTGCATGACGGGGCAGTGGGCACGCAGCGACTCCTCGATCGCGTCGCGGAAGCGTTCGGGGGCCGCTCGTACGGTGTTCAACTGTTCCGGATGGGCGAGCAGTTCGCGCACCGTGTGGTCGATCAGGTTGATGGTGGTGGTGCTCCCTCCCCCGATCATCAGCAGCAGCGTCGATATCAGCTCGTGCTCGGTGAGCGGATCGTCCCCTTCCTCGTGCGCGGCGAGCAGGAAGCTGGTCAGGTCGTCACCGGGATCGTGGCGCTTGGTCTCGATGAGCGTGCGCATGGCGGCGACGAGTTCCTCGTTGACGGCGAGCGACTCCTCCTCGCTGACATCGGTCTTACCCACGGCCACGAAGAGGTCGAGGACCCGGGGGCGCTGTTCGTCCGGTACCCCGAACAGCTCGCAGATCATTTCGGTCGGAAGGCGGTAGGAGAAGGCGGCGTGGAGGTCGGACGGCTCGTCACCGGGTTGTGACTCCAGCTCGTCGAGCAGTCTGGTCACGATCGCCTCGACCCGCGGCCGCATCGCCTCCACCCGTCGGGGAGTGAAGGCCGGTGTGATCAGTTTCCGGAGCCGTGCGTGCTCCTTGCCCTCGGCGGTGGCCATGGAGTCCACGTCCACCCACGGGGACAACCAGGGGACCGAGCCGGGCTGATAGCTCGGCACGTTCTTCTTGAGATTCCGGGACACCCCCGGGTGAGTCAGTAGCAGTCGGGCGATGTCGCCCCGCGTGACCGACCACGCCGAGACCCCCTCGGGTAACTGGACGGGGACGGCGGGCCCCATTTCGCGGAGACTGTCCACCTGTTCGTACATGCACTTGCCGCCCGAGCTGTCGAGGGTGGTGGTGGGCGATGCGCTGAAAGCGATCATGTCGTACTCCTTCCGTGTGAGAACCGGTCCGAGGGACTCTCGGAATCCGGGGTTCGCGAATTCGGTCGCCCGTTCCTTCGGTGAGGACGGGGTGCCGTGATCGGCCCGGAAGCGGCGGAGGCGGCGGAACGCGCGGGTGGAAGTCCGACGTGCCCGGCGGTTCCGGGGCGTTGACCTCCCCATTCCTGGCGGCGGAACCAGGGGGCTGGTGCCGGTGAACCTCGTGCGCGAGGTTCCGGCGGATCAGTGGGGTTCGAGGTTCTCGGACAGGCAGGCCCAGAAGGTGTTCTCGTAGGCGTGTACCAGCCGCGCCGTGCGTACCGCGCTCGTCGGGTCGTCGCCCTCGGCGAGCCCCGACCGGAGCGCTGCCGCCGCCCGGTCCAGAAGTTCCCGAGGCGTGTCGGCGAAGAATCGGAAGTGCTCGATCGCCCTCTCGGTGAATCCGTACCGGCCGTGCAGTGCGTCGGCCGTGCGGGCGTAGTTCGTTCCCGATTCCCCGACGTTGGCGAGCAGCGCGAGCAGCATGTCGCTGCGTGTGCCGAACGCCGCCGTCCGCGCGAGGTAGGAGGGGTAGGCATGGGCCAACGGTGCCGGTTCGTGGGCCGCCAACCGTTCCTCGTCGGTGTCCAGCTCTGCGGCGAACCGGAGCAGGAGTTCACGGGCCTGCGTTTCCCCCTGGGCCAGTTCGGCGAAAACCTCACCGGCCGAAGTGGACGAGAAGCGGGAGGCGAGCAGGGTGAAGCTGCGTTCGTCGCTGCTCACGAGGTGGTACAGCTCGCAGGCCAACCGGACGAGACGCTCGGTGGGAACCAGCCCCGCTTCCAGCAGCTGGATGAACCTGTCGTCCGCGGGCCGATCGCCCATCTGCCTTCGAGCCGCGCCGATCAACGTGTCGATGTCGTCATGCATGGGGAACCCCCTCGCCGGGCGTGCTGTCGGTGTGGCCGCCGTGGCGGACCGTTCGGCGGAGATCCGGCTCGTCCATCCCCGGGACCGGTTCGGATATCCAGGGGCCCTCGGTGGAGGGGTCCGGGACGCCGTCCTCCAGCCACGTGTAGTGGCTGTCGAGCACCCGGCGGGCGATCAGCCGGTCGTGGGAGTCGGTGTTGTCCGCCAGTTCCTCGAAGAGCCCCGTGATCCGGTGAGTCGCCTGCGCGCAGAAGGCATCGGCGAGTTGGATCGGTGTGTCGTCGCCGGTGTCCAGCGCGGCCGCGTAGGCGCAGCTCGCGCTCATCGCGTACAGCTCGGCGGCGATGTCGACGATCCTTCCGAGGTCGCGCTGGTGGGGCTCGGCCGAGGTGTCGATCCGGGCCGTGATGTCCTCGACCAGCTGGAACAGTCGGTGAGCGGCCTCGTCGGCGAAGTTCAGGTGAGCCCGCAGTGGGCCGTCCTCGACGGCCGGAGCGGCGCGTCGGCCGCCGCTGTCACCGGTCGTGGGCGCGGAGCCGCGGCGGTCCAGCACGGCCGAGGAGATGAACGTTCGCAGCGCTTCGCTGGAGCCGTCGAAGATGCGCCCGACGCGCAGGTCCCGCAACCGCTGCTCGGCGGGAACTCCCCGCTCTCCCCGCGCGGCCGCGGAGTCGGCGGTCTCGTAGCCGCGGCCGCCGCGGAGCTGTACGAGCTCGTCCGCGACCAGCCACCCCTTTTCCGAGGCGAAGAGCTTGGCCAGCTCGGCGTCCAGCCCGGTCTCGACGTGGTCCGTCTCCGCGTGGCGTCCGGTGACCTCCACCATCGCTTCCAGGGCGAACGCCGTGCCCGAGATGAACGCCAGTTTGCCCGCGACCGCCTCCTGCTCACCGATCGGCCTGCCCCACTGCACACGCGTCCCGGCCCACTCGCGAGCGATCTTCAGGCTCCACTTCGCGGCCGCGGCGCAGACGGCGGGCAGGGAGAGCCTGCCGGTGTCCTGAGCTCCGAGAGCCACAGCCAGGCCCGAGCCCTCCTCACCGATCCGGTGCTCCGTCGGAACGATGACGTCGCGCAGCCGGATGACGCCGTTCTCGAGGCCGCGCAGTCCGAGGAAGGAGCTCCGGTGCTCGACCGTGACACCGGGCGAGTCGGCCTCCACCACGAACACGCTCATACCGCCCGCGTTCCTCTCCGAGGGCGGCACCACGGCCATCACCACGAGCAGGTCCGCGACGACCCCGTTGGTCGTCCAGAGCTTCACGCCGTTGAGCCTGTAGTGGCCCGACTCGGGGTCGGGAACGGCGGTGGTGCTCATCGGCTCGGGATCGTTCCCGATCTCCGCTTCGGTGAGCGCGAACGCGGAGATCTCGTGGGCGCACCTCGGGAGGAGGACGCGCTTCTGCCGTTCCGTGCCGAACAGCAGGAGCGGTTGCGGCAACCCGATGCTCTGGTGAGCGGCGAGCAGTTCGCCCAGTGCGGAGTGGACACTGGTCACGATCATCAGCGCCCGGTAGTAGCAGACACCGGAGAGGCCGAGCCCGCCGTACTCCCGGGGAATCCTGATGCACAGCGCGCCGATGTCTCTGAGCCCGTTGATCACCTCGTCCGGTATCCGGTCCTCGCGTTCGATCCGGGGACCGTCGACGCGGGTGTCGCAGAACTCCCGCAACCGGGCGAGGAAGTCCTCCTCCGCAGTGGTCAGGCGTCTCGGATCCCCGCCCGTCAGCGCGAGGAGGTCGGTGCGGAGCCGCCCCAGGAACAGTTCGTCGCCGAAGCCCGCCGCCTTCATCGGGGTGCTCCCGGAACGGCCTCGATGACCGACAGCGGGCCGGCGGCACCGAGCCGCACGGACCGCACGGTGAAGCCGGTCTCCTCGAGCATCGCCCGGAACTCGCGCTCCGTCCGCTCCCGTCCTCCGGAGTTGACGAGCATGTTCAGATCGGTGAAGAACATGATCGGCTCGTCGGTGGAGGCGGTCTCCGGGAGCACCGAGCCCACGATCAGCAGGGTGGCGGTGTCCGGGATCCGCGCCCGGCAGGAGCGCAGCAGCGCCCGGGAGGCCTCGTCGCCCCAGTCCTGGAAGACGCTCTTGATGACGTAGAGATCACCGTCGGCGGGGATGTCCCGGAAGAAGTCGCCAGCCCGCGCCTCGCAGCGGTCCGCGATGCCCGCTCGCTCCAGAGTGGCCGGTGCCTCGGCGACGCCGCTGGGGCTGTCGAAGACGACGCCCCGCAGCCGCGGCCGGTCGGGCAGGACCGCCGCCAGCAGGGTGCCGTCACCACCGCCGAGGTCCACCACCTTCTCGAAGCCCGAGAAGTCGTAGCCCGCTGCCAGTCGTTCGGCGGCGATCCTCGACTCCTCGCTCATCGCCTCGTTGAACAGCTCGCTGGTTCTCCCGTCCTCGGCGAGGTAGCTGTAGAAATCCTTGCCGTAAACGTGGTCGAAAGCCCGTTCGCCCGTGGTGACCGAGTGCTCCAGGCCCAGCCAGGCCCGGAGCACCACGGGGTGGCAGAACATTCGGGAGAAGGCGCGCAGCGAGTCGGGCGAGTCCGAGCGCAGCTGGCTTCCGACCTCGGTCAGGGCGAAACGGCCGGCTTCCGGCTCGACGGTGATCCCGACCGCCGTCAGGGTGCGCAGCAACCGCCGCAGCGAGGGCTCGTGGGTCCCGCTCGCCGCGGCCAGCTCCTCGCTGCCGCGAACCCCGTCCCCGAGCAGGTCGGCGAGGCCGAGTTCGGCTGCCACCCCGATCGAGTGACTGGTCATGTAGCCGCCGATCCGCTCGATCAGCGCGGCGCGCAGGTCCATCTTCTCGGTGCTGCCCGTTTCGGTCGTGGTCATCGTTGTCTTCCTCCGGGTTCGGTGATCGCGGCGACCGGCTCGGCCGGGCCCGCGTGGTTCGGGGGTTCGGGCGGTTCAGGCGCGTCGTGGCGCTTCGGAGAGCGCGTGGCGCACCCAGACGTTGGGTTCGACGTAGATCGCGTGATCGTGTTCGACATCCACGGCGACCGGAGCGAGTGCGCCGGGGACTTCGACGGGACCGCTGGTGTCGAACGGCAGACCGGTCCACTCCCGCCACTGCGCCAGGCTCCCGGAGATCGTCATCGACACCGGGCAGATCTTGAGCGGCTCACCGCCCAGGCGTACGTGCACGCGCAGCCAGGGGTCCTCGGGCAGGCCGTCCGGACGGGTGAGGGCGAGGTACTCGCTCATCGAGAGGTCCGGGCGAGTGTGCTTGCGGCTGGGACGGACCGGCACCACCACGCTGTGATGGGCCGAGCCGCGAGCGTGCTCCTTGAGCGCTTCGAGGAGTCGTCCCGACAGCTTCCGCTCCTTGTGGTCGGGCGCCACGGCGACTTCCAACGCGCACAGGGTGTTGGGTTCCCGGCCGGAGTGGGTGTCGGCCAAGCACTGGCGCAGCGCCTCGTCCCATCCGGTGTCGGGGAGGTCGTCCGTGGCGCCGCTCCAGCGCAGGGGGACGCTGGCCGCGCGGGCCACGACCTCGTCCGTCTCGTCGTCGAGCGCCACGAGCTGATGTCGTGCGTGACGTTCGAACGCCCAGTGGACGAGAACGGGGTCGGGGCGGATGTAGTCCGGCCAGGACGAGTCCATGGCCAGCACGGCCGGCTCCAGGTCGGGGCGCTCGGCCAGGCTGGCGACGCGTGGTGCCGTGTCGGCGAGATCGGTGGGCATGGGCTTCTCCTACGGCGGTGTCGGGGAGAACCTCTTCGGGGTCAGTCGGCCAGGCGATGAGCGGGCAGCGCTCCGGTCGGGACAGCCGCGCCTTCGGTGGTGGAGCGGAGTAGTTCGAGGTAGCGCGGACGGGGAGTGGGGCGGGCGCCGAGGAGTCTGGCGTGCTCGCTGTCGTACTGAACGTCGACAGCGGTTCCCCCCGCCTCGGCGAAGCGACGCGTCAGGTCGGTGACGGCGACCTTTCCGGCGCCGCTGCGGCGGGTGAACTGCGAGTCCGCGCTGAACACCGCTCCGACCCGTACGCCGAACGTGCCGCCGATGAGCTCGGCCCCGTCCCAGACCTCGACGCTGTGGGCGTGTCCGTCCTCGTGGAGTCGGCACAGGCCGTTCAGCAGCTCGTCGGTCAGCCACTGCCGTTCACGGCCCTCGCGGGACCGGGTGGCGACCTCCTCGAAGCGCACGTCGACCGTGGTGGTCCAGTTCGTCGTCCGGCGCAGCTGTTGGCGCAGGCTGCGCCGCACGCGGGCCCGGGTAACGGGGATGAGCGGGCGAGGATCGGGGGAGCACCAGGCCAGGGAATAGGGTTCCTCGGCTCCCGGGACGAGTTTCACCCTGCCCGTCGCCACGTCGGACTCGTAGCTCATCTCGTTGAACAGTCGGTGCTCGACCGTCTCGGCCGGGAAGGGGTACAGCCCTCGCCGGTAGGCGGCGAGCAGGTTGTGGGGGCGCAGGTCACCGCCGAACGCCACGGGGCCGTCGGAGGGAGCGTCCGTCAGGTCCACCGTCGACCAGGGCGATTCGGACCGGGACGAGACCGTGTTCGTCATACCAGCCTCACAGGAAGTCGATGGCGGTCAGATGCCGGATGTAGCGGTCGAGCATCTCGCCGTCCACCGGCGGGATCGTGATTCCGCTGCCTTGCAGCGCCTTCTCCACGTTGTTCCTGGAGAAGGTGGGGAAGGTCGTTTCCAGGTACATCTCCGCCACGCTCATCGCCGCGGTGGAGCACCGGTCGATGAACAGCGGGGCGAAGGGGGTCATGGGGTGCTCGGGCTGCTCCACCGCGACCTCGACGATCCGTTCCACCCACTCGTTCCACGACACGGTCCTGACGTCGTGACCGTGGGATCGCAGTCGCTCGACGAGCAGGGAGATGTTCGCCTTGCCCGGGTTGGTGAGGTGGTAGACCTCGCCGCCCGGTGGTCCGCTGGAGGCGATGTGGGACACCGCGGCCGCGAAGCGGTCGACCGGCGTGTAGTCGAGGGGAAGCTCGGCGACGGGTGCGGTGCCCGTGTCGACGATGAACTTCTTCATCGCGCACATCTCGGTCGTCGTGTTCCAGACCCCCGTCGCACTGTCCCCCGAGATGTCGGCCGCCCGGTACACGGCGACCGGAAGTCCCCGTCGTGCGGCTTTCCGCAGCAGTTCCTCGGCGACCCACTTGCTCTCGACGTAGCCGACCGACAGGTGGTCCACGTGGTCGGCGGGGGTCTCCTCGGTGACGTGACCGACCCCCGCGGTGCCGAAGCCCGAGATCACCGCCATGGTCGATGTGTAGTGCACCGGTGCGTTGCGGTACCTGGCCGCCATGCGGATGATCTCGCGGGTGCCCTCGACGTTGGCCGCGCGCATGTGCGTGTAGGGGTAGATGAAGTTGACGAGCCCGCCCGGGTGGTGGATCACGTCGACCAGCCGGGAGAGCCGGTCGAACTGCTCCTCGGACAGGCCAAGCCGTTCTTCGGCCAGATCGCCCGGTACCGCCCGGATGCGCTCGTTCCGCCGGTACTCGTCCAGCTCGTGGCCGAAGTAGTGCCGTGCGTTCGCCCGCAGGCGTTCCATCGCCCGGTCGGGGTCGTCGGCCCTGACCAGGCAGTGGACCGTCGCGTCGGTGGTGGTCAGCAGTTCGCGCAGGAGGTATATGCCGAGGAAACCGGTCGCTCCGGTGAGCAGGATGTTGGCGGGGTTCTTCCAGTCGGCCGGATCGGGAGGTGAGTCGCCGACGGGGACGTTCAGCGCCGTCTCGGTATCGAAATCGACACTCTCCGCGTCGACGGAGAACGTTCCGGCCCTGGCCGACTCGACGGCGGCGGCGAAGCCGCGCAGCGTCGCACCGTCGAGCAGTGACCGGATCAACGGTCGCACCTGGGTGATCATGATCCCCAGTGAGGCCCGGACCTTGGCCAGCAGCTCGGCGGCTCTGATCGAGTTTCCGCCCAGCTCGAAGAATCCGTCGTCGGGGGCCACGTGCTCCAGGCCGAGGACCTGTCGCCACATCTCCGCCACGGCCCGTTCCACGAGCCCCACGGCCGGGTCCGAGTCGTCGGCCCGTTCCTTCGAACGCGGCTCGGCCGTTCGTTCGGGAGGTGGCAGGGCCGCCACGTCCACTTTGCCGTTGTCCTTCAGCGGCATCTCGGCGAGCCGGACGAACGTCGCCGGGATCATGTAGCCGGGCAGCCACTCGTTGACGTGGGAGCGCAGCTCTCGGGTGCCGAGCGGTGGCGCATCCTCCTCGGCCGGGACGTAGTACGCCGCGATCTCCGTCTCGCCGTCGCGGTCGTAGGGCTCCACCGCCGCGTCCGCGATCATCTCGTGCGCGGTGAGAGCGGCCTCGATCTCGGCCGGTTCGACTCGGAACCCGCGTACCTTGAGCTGGCGGTCGGCCCGACCGAGAATTTCCAGGTTTCCGTCGTGCGTCCAGCTTCCGAGGTCGCCGGTGCGGTACATCCGCGTGTCGCCCCGCTCGGCCCAGGGGTCAGGCCGGAAGCGTGAGTGGTCAGCGCTTCGCGTGAGGTAACCGAGCGCCACCCCCTGGCCCGAGATGTGGACCTCACCGGCCTGGCCCGGCGGGACGGGACGCGCGTGCTCGTCGAGGACGTGTACGACGGTGCCCGGTAACGGGCGGCCGGCCGGGGCCGAGCCGCTCTCGGGAAGCGTACCGGTGGTGATCTCCATCGTGCAGGAGGTGATCGTCGTTTCGGTCAGACCGTAGGCGTTGACGAGCCGGGAGTTCGGCATCAGACGCAGCGCGGTTCGGCAGTCCTGCGCGTGGACCGCGCTTCCTCCCACGATCGTCAGTCGCACCGGCGGTTCGGTCGGCGTGGTGGCCAGTTCGGCCAGGAAGGCGCGCCAGTACGACGGGGTCAGGTCCATCACCGACACCCGGTGTCTGGTCAGCTCCAGCGGCAGTTCGCCGGGAGGCCAGACATCGTCCGGCAGTACCAGCGTCGCCCCGTTCAGCAGGGTGTTGAGAATCTGCTCGATGGAGGTGTCGAAAGTGATCGAGGCGAACTGCAGCACCCGGTCGTCCGGGGTTATGCCGTATCGCCGGTTGATCTCGTCCAGGAGGTAGCGGAGGGAGGCGTGAGCGACCCTTATCCCCTTGGGGGCGCCGGTCGATCCCGAGGTGTAGATCGTGTAAGCGCAGTCGGTCTCCGCGAGGGGGACCTCGGGAGGAGTGTCGGGAAGCGCGAGGGACGGATCTCGTCCGGATTCCGGCTCCAGGAGAACGAGACTGTGCTCGGCGAGGTGGGGAACGTTTCCGGCGCCCGTGATGACGGCTCCGCAGCCGGTTTCCCCGATGAGTGTCGCGATGCGGTGGTCGGGGACGCCCGGATCGACCGGGAGGTAGCTCGCGCCGGCCTTCAGCGTGGCCAGCAGCGAGACGACGACGTCGATCGACCGCTCCATGTGGACCATGACGGTCGATCCGGGGCCGATGCCGTGGATCCGTAATCGGTGGGAGAGGTGATTCGACCGCCTTTCGAGCTCGGCGTAGCTGATCCGTCGGTCGCCCTGTTCCACGGCGACGGCTTCGGGGCGCAGGGCGGCGCGGTGGGAGAAGCGCTCGTGCACGAGTGTTTTCCCGTTGTTGTCCATCTGGGACCTCGATTCGTTCCGGACGGCACGACCGGTCGGGAGCCGTCGTTTCCGGGAGCCGATGTTCGACGCGTTTTCGCCGAAGCTGGAAGCGGATCGGCGCGTACGCGGGGTTCTGGTTCGGCCGGAAAGGAGACGAATGCCCTCTCCGGGTGATCGCTGTGCGATCTTTTCTTCGAGTCCTGCCGGGTGGTTGTTCACGAATTCGGCCGGTGCCGCTTGTTTCGTGTTTCCGTCGGGGAGTTATGCGGAAAGGACCGTCCTCGGTCGGAAGAATTCCGCTCGGTGTGGTGAGGAGGTCCGAGTCGGTGTCTTCGGAAACGTCCCGTCGGGGGAACGCGGTTCCGGCGCCGGGAGGGAGGTGTGGCGGGGACGCGGGCTCACGCGCACTGGACCGGCGGCGGGGACGCATCGCGTCGTGGATCTCGTCGGTGGAGGTCTGCGAATTCGGTGGTTCGCCGCGGCCGACGGGGGTGGCTTTCGGGCGGCGGCCGAGCGCCGCCGCGCGGTGGTTCGTTCGAGGGGGCGGTCCTCAGCGGTGTGGCCTTGTGAAGAGTCCAACTCGATCGCTTCCCCAGGAATAGGTGGTCAGGGTTCGTCGCTGATGACCGAACAGGGGGATCTCGCGTTCTCGAACGGTCGTCAGCTGCACGAAGAATCTAACCCCGAAAACCGGACGAATTCAACTCGAATATTATAACGAAAATATAACGGCAAATATTCTGAAGATGCGTCCGGAATTGTCAGATTTTGGTTATGTCTATTGCGTCGGAGCGGCGTGCTTGTTACGTGGATTCGTCCGTCGTGGATCGGCGGGTCCGAGGCGCTTCTCGGGTGGGTGGGGCGTCGTGGATCGGCGGCGCGCTGAGGTGCCGTGAGGGCGGCTCGCGGGTGGCGGCTCCGGGGCGGTCCTCTGGCGAGATCGGTGTCGCGCCGAACTCACTCCCCGTTCGCGAAGCTCGGGGCCGCTCGTGCGGCCGTGAGTCCGTACCACCGGCTGGGTCCCCGTGACCTGTCACGGCCGTCCTGCGGGGGGCGTTGCGTAGGCTTGATGTGTGGAGCTGTATCGGGAAGCGCTCGGGGTGGGCGCGGACCAGGCGTTCGAGGTCGCGCTGGCACACGCCTTCGTGCGCCGAGCCGGTGACGGGGCGGGCGGTTCGGTACTGCGGGTGTACCGTCCCACGGCTCCCACCGTCGCCTTCGGCCGCCGCGACACGTCGCGGCCCGGCTTCCGCGAGGCGGTCGGCCTGGTTCGGGAGGCCGGGTTCACGCCGGTCGTGCGTGCTCCGGGAGGACGTGCGGTCGCCTACACCGAGGACTCACTGGTGGTCGATCACATCGCGGCCGAGGAGGACTCGCTGGCCGGGATGGACGCCAGGTTCACCGGCTACGCGGAGATGTGGGCCGGGTTGTTGGCCGAGTACGGAGTCGACGCGCGGGTCGGTGCCGTTCCGGGCGAGTATTGCCCGGGAGCCCACAGCGTGAACGCCAGGGGGAGGGTCAAGCTCGTCGGCACCGCGCAGCGGATTCTGCGGCGTGCCTGGCTGTTCAGTGCCGTGGCCGTCTTCGACGGCGCCGAGGTGTTGCGTCCACTGCTCGCCGAGGTCTACCGAGCGCTGGGACTCGACTTCGACGGTGATTCGGTCGGTTCGATACGTGCTGAGGCTCCCGCGCTCGACCTCGACGCCTTCGAGAGCGGGCTTATCGGTCGTTACGAGCGCCGTTTCGGTCTCGCGCCGGCGAACTTGGACGAGTCCGTGTTGACCGTGGCACGTGACCTGGTCGACGACCACCGGCTCTGAGCGTCACCCGTTCGGCCGTGCCGGTGGTGAATAACCGTCGGCGGTGCCGCATCGTTGCCCGTTCGCATGGTTCGCGACTCCCGCGCGTGCCTTGATTGCAAACGCTTGCGTTGTCATATCCGCAGCTCACAAGCTTTATCGGAAAAAATCTTCACTCGATCTACGTAAACGCTTGTGTTGCGTTGTGGGTCACATTTAGTCTTCCGGATCAACCGAGGACAGCAACGTGACAGGGAGCACAATGGCCACGATCGAGGAGGTCGCACGAGCGGCCGGTGTGTCCACGGCGACAGTCTCCCGGGCGTTGCGGGAACAATCCGGGGTGTCCGAACGAACCCGGCAACGGGTGCGCACCGTTGCCGAGGAGCTGGACTACTCCATCTCCAGATCGGCCTCCGGCCTGGCCACCGGACGGACGCGGCGTATCGGGGTGCTGGTGCCCTACGTCTCGCGCTGGTTCTTCGGGCAGGTGCTGGCCGGTGCCGAGGAGGTGCTGCGCTCGGCGGGCTACGACCTGATGCTCTACGTGGTGGGGGACCGGGAAGGTCGCGAGCGGTTCTTCCGAGAGCTCCCGGTGCGCCGCAGTGTCGACGCCGTGCTGGTGCTGACTCTTTCGTTGCGCGAGAGGGAGGCCGACCGGCTGCGTGAACTCGGTGTCCCGTTGGGATTCGTGGGCGGCAGGATGGACGGCTTCAACTCGGTGTGGATCGACGATTACGGCGGTGGCATGCTCGCCGTGCGGCACCTGCTCAACCAGGGGCATCGGGACATCGCGTTGATCCACGGTGGCGCGCCCGACTCGTTGAACCTGCCCGCCCCGCACGAGCGCTGCACCGCATTCCGGGACGCGATGGCCGAGTACGGCGTGCCGGTCCGGGAGAGCTGGTTGTGCACCGGTGACTTCTCCGTTTCGGGGGGAAGACGGGCCATGAACCGGATACTCGCCGACGAGCTGCGTCCGACGGCGGTTTTCGCCATGTCGGACGAAATGGCTTTCGGCGCGTTGCACGCGTTGCGCGACCACAAGCTCTCGGTGCCGCGGGAAATGGTGATAGTGGGATTCGACGGGCACGAGATGGCCGAGTGCTCCGGGCTGTCCACTGTGGTGCAGCCGGTACACGAGGAGGGTGCAGCGGCGGCGAGGCTGCTGTTGGAACAGCTCGAACAGGGCGGCGCCGAGACCCGTGACGTGGTGCTGCCCACGGAACTGGTGGTGCGCTCGTCGACCACCGGTCACGATTCCATGTGATTCTGACTCCCGAGGGCGCCGTACGGCGCCCTCGGGAACTGGCGAAAGCCCGAACCGCTGGGCGGTCGCGGTGTGATCGCAGTGGGGCGAATTCCCGAAACGAGTTCGGCCGTTCGGCCGTAGATTGTTGGTTCCGATGATTTCGGGACGCAACGTGCGAGCGGAATCCGTCGTGAGTTTTTGATCGATTCGATTCGAGGAGATCGGTATGAAGCCATTACGCTGGAGAGCCGCATCCGTGGCGGCGATCGTGGCTCTCGCCGTCGCGGGCTGTGGCGGCGGCGGTGGTGATTCGTCGGCGTCGAGCGAGATCAGCGGTCGAGGTCCCATCACCTTCGCCACCGGCAAGGATGTGACCGGAGCCGTCACCCAGGCCGTCGAGACGTGGAACGACTCCCACCCCGAGCAGCGGGTCCGGCTGATCGAGCTGCCCGCCGACGGGGACCAGCAGCGCCAGCAGATGGTGCAGAACGCCCAGACCGAATCGGGTGCTTTCACGGTCCTCGATCTGGACAACGTCTGGAACGCCGAGTTCGCCGCGAATCGGTGGGTCGTCGAACTGCCGAGGAAGGAGTTCGACTTCTCGCCGTTCCTGGAATCCGCGATGAAAACGGCCGAGTACCGCGGCAAGCTCTTCTCCGTGCCCGCCTACTCCGACGGTGGCCTGCTGTACTACCGGAAGGACCTGCTCGGCGAGGTCGGCGCCGAGCCACCGACGACGCGCGAGGAAATGCGCGAGATATGCGCCGAGGTGCTGAAACTCCCGGCCGCCGAGGGGATGTCCTGCTACGCGGGCCAGCACGCCAAGTACGAGGGGCTGACGGTCAACTTCGCCGAGGCCGTGCACGGCGCGGGCGGGCGGATCGTCGATGACCGGGGACAACCCACGGTGGACTCGCCGGAGGCGCTGCGCGGACTCGAAACCATGGTCGAGGGCTTCCGTTCCGGCACGATCCCGCGCGCGGCGATCGCCTACAAGGAGCAGCCGAACAAGCGCGCGTTCATCGGCGGTGAACTCGTCTTCAGCCGCAACTGGCCGTTCATGTGGTCGCAGGCCAACGCCGACGACGGTTCGTCGAAGGTCGCGGGCGATTTCGGGGTCGCACCGTTGCCCGGAATCACCGGCAAGGGCGTGTCCAGCCTCGGTGGGCACAATCTCGCGATCTCGTCCTTCGCGGAGAACAAGGCCACCGCCCTGGACTTCATCAAGTTCTACACCTCGAAGAAGCAGCAGCGGCAGCGTTTGGTCAAGGGGTCGCTGGCGCCCACTCGCAGCGCCCTCTACGACGACCCGGAACTGCGGGAGAAGTACCCGTACCTGGACACCCTGAAGAAGTCCATCGAGAGTGCCGAGCCGCGCCCGCGTGTGGTCAACTACGGCGACGTCACGCTGGCCATCCAGGACGAGGTCTACGCCGCGCTCAAGGGGGACAAGCAGCCGCGACAGGCGTTGAGCGACCTGCAACGCAGGCTGGAAAAGCTGATCGAGCGGTGATCCACGCCTTCGCGACCCACCCCGGCGGGCGGATTCCGGTCCGCCCGCCGGGTGACGGGAGAGGGGAGTCCATGTCGATGACGACCGATGCTTCGACGAACTCGGCCGCCGAGGCGGGCAAACCGGGGAGCGGTCCCCCGGGATCGCCGGGGAGACGAAGGTCGGGCTCCGCGGCGGGCACGGCCAGGTTGGCCTCGGCGCTGGTCTCGCCGACGCTGCTGGTGCTGGCCGTGGTGGTGATGTATCCGATACTGGCCGCGCTGTACCAGTCGCTGTTCGTCTCCGGGCAGCGGCTCGACGCACAGGGGTTCGTAGTCGAGGGGCGGGAATTCGTCGGGCTGGGAACCTACGCGGACATCCTGTTCGGCCCGGCGGCCGAACGATTCTGGAACGCCTTCTGGAACACCACCTTCTTCACGGTGGTCACGGTCACGTTGGAGGCCGTGCTGGGGATGGCCATGGCCCTGGTGATGCACCAGGCCTTCCGGGGACGCGGGCTGGTGCGCGCGAGCGTGCTCGTGCCGTGGGCGATCCCGACCGCGGTTTCCGCGCTGCTGTGGCGGTGGATCTTCGCGCCGGACGGGGTGGCGAACGCGGTGCTGGGCCACCAGGTGCTGTGGAGCTCGCAGGCCCTCGCCTCGAAGATCGCCGTGATCACCGCCGAGGTCTGGAAGACGGCCCCGTTCGTGGGTCTGCTGGTGTTGGCGGGGTTGCAGGTCATCTCCCGCGAGGTGCACGAGGCGGCCACTGTGGACGGTGCCGGGGCCTGGCGGCGCTTCTGGCACATCACGCTGCCGCTGGTGAAACCGGCCCTGGTGGTGGCGGTGCTGTTCCGGATGCTCGATGCGCTGCGCATGTTCGACCTGCCGTTCATTCTGATCGGTCAGCAGAAGGACTCGGTGGAGACGTTGTCCATGCTGGCCTTCTCCGAAGCGACGAACGTGCACTACGGCCCGGCCGCCGCCTACGCCACCCTGCTGTTCGCCTACGTCGCACTGATCGCGTTCGTGTTCGTCAAGTTGCTCGGCGCGGACGTGATCGGTGAGGTGCGTTCGCAGGTTCCCAGGAGAGGCGGAATTCGTTCGCGGCGCGGAAAGGGGAGTGCCCGATGACCACGGCGACCGAGACGGCACGTCGAACCACGCGCCGCCGCTTCGATGCCAGGAAGTGGCTTCCGGTGCTGGGCGTGGCAGGCATCGTGCTGTACTGCCTGGCCCCCTTCTACTGGATGGTGGTCACCGCGTTCCGCAGACCCGCCGACCAGTACGACCTGAGCCCGCTGCCACGCACCTGGTCGGTGGAGAACTTCCGGGCCGTGTTCGAACCCGGCACCGGATTCGGCCGAGCCCTGCTGAACAGTTTGATCGTGGCGTCGACGACCACCGTCCTGACGCTGGTCATCGGCACCTCGACGGCCTACGCGCTGGCCAGGCTGGCCTTCCGGGGGAAGAACCTGGTGCTGTCGCTGATCATCGCGACCAGCATGTTCCCGGGGATCTCGCTGATCGTCCCGCTGCTTCGGCTGTTCACCGACATCGGCTGGATCAACACCTACCAGGCGATGATCCTGCCCAGCCTGTCGTTCGCGCTTCCGCTCGCGGTGTGGAACCTGACCATGTTCTTCCGGCAGATGCCGCAGGAACTGGAGCAGGCCGCCATGGTGGACGGCTGCACACCCGGCCAGGCGTTTCGCAAGATCATCGTGCCGCTGGCCGCGCCCGGCATGTTCACCACGGCGATCCTGACCTTCATCCTGGCCTGGAACGAGTTCATCATCGCCCTCTCCATGGTCAACGAACGGGAGATGCAGACCGTCACCGTGGCGATCTCGAAGTTCACCGGCGCCACGCAGTACGACCAGCCCTTCGGCACCCAGATGGCCGCCGGGGTCATCGTCACGATCCCACTGGTCATCGGGGTGCTCATTTTCCAGCGAAGGATCATCGCCGGTCTCACCTCCGGCGGTTTGAAGTAGCACCAGCCGGTCACGCGCGACTCGGCGTGACCGCTCAGGTCCGAAGTCATCGAAGGAGCGCGCTTTGCGGAACTCGTCCGACTCCCCAGCCACGCCCTGGTGGCGCGACGCGGTGATCTACCAGATCTACATCCGCAGTTTCGCCGACGGCGACGGGGACGGCATGGGAGACATCGAGGGGATCCGTTCGAGGTTGCCCTACTTGCGGGAGCTGGGCATCGACGCCATCTGGATCACGCCCTGGTACGTCTCACCCCAGGCCGACGCCGGTTACGACGTCGCCGACTTCCGCGACATCGACCCCCGCTTCGGCACGCTCGCCGAGGCCGAGAAGCTGATCATCGAGGCCCACGAGCACGACATCCGGGTCATCCCCGACATCGTGCCCAACCACACCTCCGACCAGCACGAGTGGTTCCGCGCCGCGCTGGCGGCTGGTCCGGCAAGCGCCGAGCGCGCCCGCTACGTCTTCCGACCGGGGCGCGGCGAGCACGGCGAGCACCCACCCAACAACTGGGTCTCCCGGTTCGGCGGCCCCGCGTGGACCCGGGTGACCGAACCGGACGGCACGCCGGGGGAGTGGTACCTGCACCTGTTCGCCCCCGAGCAGCCGGACCTGAACTGGGACCACCCGGAGGTTCGCGCGGAGTTCGAGGACATCCTCCGGTTCTGGTTCGACCGCGGCGTGGACGGTTTCCGGATCGACGTGGCCCACGGGCTGGTCAAGGACGCCGAACTGCCGGACGCGATCTCCAGCGACAACACGCGGGGCTATCCGGACGGCCAGCACCCGCACTGGGACCGCGACGAGGTGCACGAGATCTACCGGCGGTGGCGCGCGATCGCCGAGGAGTACCCGGGGGAGCGCAAGTTCGTGGCCGAGGCGGGAGCCGACAGCCCGCACCGGTTGGCCAACTACGTCCGTCCCGAGAGGCTGCACACCGCCTTCAACTTCGAGTTCCTCCGGTGCCGCTGGGACGCCCGGGAGCTGCGCGAGACCGTCGAGTCCACCACATCGACCCTCGGGCGGGTCGGTGCCCCGTCCACCTGGGTGTTGTCCAACCACGACGTGATGCGTCACCTCAGCCGCTACGGCAGACCGCAGCACAAGTGGGAGGCGGGGGAGAACTACCGCGCCGAGGGACCGGTCGACTTGGAGCTGGGAACGCGGCGGGCGCGGGCGGCCGCGCTGCTCATGCTGTCCCTTCCCGGTGGTGCCTACGTGTACCAGGGAGAGGAACTCGGACTGCCGGAGGTCGAGGACATCCCGGAGCGGTTCCTGCAGGACCCGATCTGGGAGCGCACCGGCCACACCGAGCGCGGCCGCGACGGCTGCCGCGTGCCGCTGCCCTGGTCCGGTTCTCGGCCTCCGTTCGGCTTCGGTCCCTCGGAGACGGTCGAGCCCTGGTTGCCGCAACCGGACGACTGGGCCGAGCACACCGTGGAGCACCAGCGGGGGCGGCCCGGCTCGATGCTGGAGCTCTACCGTTCCGCCCTGGCAATCCGCCGGGAGCACCCCGCGCTCGGTGAGGGCGATCTCGTCTGGAACGACTCGCCGGAGGGGGTGCTGTCGTTCAACCGGACTCCCGGTTTCGGCTGCGTGGTGAACCTGTCCACCGAACCGTGCGAACTACCCGACCACGAGCGGGTCCTGCTGGCGAGCGGCGAGCTGGACGGCTCGGCCCTGCCGCCGGACACCGCCGTCTGGTTGGCGCTGTGACCAGCCACCCGCGCGAAAGGGGTCGATGATGGCGACAATCACCTACGACGGGACCACCCGGATCTACCCGGGGGCCGATCACCCGGCGGTCGACGGTCTCGACCTGCACATCGAAGACGGCGAGTTCCTCGTGCTCGTGGGGCCGTCCGGGTGCGGCAAGTCCACCAGCCTGCGGATGCTCGCCGGGTTGGAGGAGGTGGACTCGGGCGCGATCCACATCGGGGAGCGCGAGGTCACCGGTCTCTCGCCGAAGGACCGCGACATCGCCATGGTGTTCCAGAACTACGCGTTGTACCCGCACATGAGCGTCGCTGACAACATGGGGTTCGCGCTCCGGATGGCCAAGACGCCCAAGGCCGAGATCGAACGTCGCGTGAGCGAGGCGGCCAAGCTGCTGGACCTGGAGCCGTACCTGGACCGCAAACCCAGGGCGCTGTCCGGTGGTCAGCGCCAGCGGGTGGCGATGGGGCGCGCGATCGTGCGGCAACCACGGGCCTTCCTGATGGACGAGCCGTTGTCCAACCTGGATGCCAAGCTGCGGGTCTCCACCCGTTCACAGATCGCTTCACTGCAGCGCAGGTTGGGCGTGAGCACGGTTTACGTCACCCACGACCAGGTCGAGGCGATGACCATGGGCGACCGCGTGGCCGTGCTGCACGAGGGTGTGCTGCAGCAGTGCGCGAGTCCTCGGGAGCTCTACGAGCGACCCGCCAACGCGTTCGTGGCGGGGTTCATCGGTTCTCCCCCGATGAACCTGCTCGACTGCGAACTCGACGCCGACGGGGCTCGGGTCGGGGGAAGCGCGATTCCGCTCCCGCCCGCCGTGCGGCAGGAGGTGAGTTCGGGGACGGTCACGCTCGGGTTCCGGCCCGAGGACGTGAGCCTCGTCGGAGCGGAGGAACCGGGGATCTCCACGACCGTCGACCTGGTCGAGGAGCTCGGGGCCGATGTGTACCTGCACTGCGGCCTGCCGGAGGCGCGTGGCGGGGTCGTCGTGCGTGCCGAGCCGCGCTCGGCGCCCGCCCTCGGGGACGCGGTGCGGTTGGGCGTTCGGCCGGAGGCCGTGCACGTGTTCGCGCCGACCACCGGGGAGCGCATCGCGGCGTGAGTCGAGGTGCCGGACTCCGTCGTTTCCGCGTGCACGCGGTGGGGAGCCACACCGTTGACACGGCGGGCGCCCCACGGCGGTGCCGCTCAGATGGAGGGGTTGATCCGGTTGTAGGCGGGCTTCGGGTTCAACGAGTCGTCGAACAGGCAGGCCGCGCCCTGGCCGTCGAACGTGTTGGGGACCCAGGAGTGCCGGTCGGTGTAGCCCCACGTGGTGAACTCCACGCAGCGCGAGACCGCCTCGCAGGCGTTCCAGATCCGCTCGTAGTAGTCGGCCTGGGTGGTGAGTTCGCTGTCGGTGGCGGGCAACGTCATCCGCACGTCGGCCTCGGTGATCGCGACGTCGACGCCGAGGTCGGCGAACCGCTGCAGGTTCGACTGGAAACCGCCGGGGAAGCTGTAGTCGATGGACAGGTGCGTCTGGAAACCGACGCCGTGGATCGGCACGCCCCGCTGCCGCAGCGAGCTCACCAGGTCGTGGATCGCGTTGCTCTTGTCGTTGACCCAGCCGGTGTTGTAGTCGTTGATGTAGAGTTCGGCCGAGGGATCGGCCTGGTGGGCCCAGCGGAAGGCGTCGGCGATCCAGCCGTCGCCCAGCTTCCGCTGGAAGATCGAGTCCCGGCGGGTGCCGTCGGAGTCGAACACCTCGTTGACCACGTCCCAGGCCCGGATCTCGCCCTCGTAGCGGTTCACCACCGTGGTGATGTGGTCTTTGACCGCCGAACGCAGTTCGGAGGCCGAAAGGTTGTCCAGCCAGCCCGGGCGTTGCTTGTGCCAGAGCAGGGTGTGGCCGCGTACGCTGTGGCCGTTCCGCTGGGCGTAGTTCACCACGGAGTCGGCACCGGACCAGTCGTACTGGCCGCGGTTCGGTTCCACGACCGACCACTTCATCGCGTTCTCGGCGGTCACACTGTTGAACTCGCTGGTGAGCACCGATCGGTAGTCGGCCTCGTTCGCGAGCGCCGAGGCGTTCACCGCACTGCCGACGTGGTTGTCGGTGAGATCCTTCAGCGGGGTTCGCGCCGGGGACGGCGCGGCCGTGCCGGAGATCTCCCGCTCGGGAGGCTCGGGCGTGGCCAGTGCCGGGGCCGCCTGCGAGGCGAACAGCCCGGCGCTCGCCGCCAGCACCGCGCCCAGGCGGCCGAGGCGGCAGAGCTTTCCTCTCGTTCTCGGCATTCTCAGTGTTCCTTTCTTCTCAAGGATTTGGAGCGCTCCCAAAAGAGACACGCGAGGTCTTCCCCGCTTCTCGGGGCGCCGGCTCCTTCTCCGGTGAGGGCCGGAAGGGACCGGTGGGCTCGCCGACGCGTCGGCGAGCCCACCGGCGAGCGGTCGTCGAACGAGGAGTGCGTTCGCGTGAGGCCCCTCGTGGACGGCGCCGCGGATACCGGTGAACCCGTCAGCCGCTGACCGTTATGTTGGAGCTGCCGCTGCTCTGGTAGCCCTCCGTCGCGAGGATCATGTAGTGGTCGAAGCTGCCCAGCGTCATACCGGCCCGGGCCCAGGCGTCGAAGTGGTTGCCGGTGGTGATGGTTCCGCCCGTTCTCGGTGACTGCCGGACGCTCCAGAACTGCGGGAAGGTCGCGGTGCCCTCCACGGAGGGAGCGTTGTACCGCATCGTCCGGTAGATGTCGTACGTGCTGCCGTCGCTGTAGACCGTGCCTCTGTGGTCGCTTCCACCGGGACGGTAGGTTCCGTAGTTCTCGACGATGTAGTACTCCACGAGCGGGTTCGAGGTCCACCCGTAGAGGGTCAGATAGCCGTTGCCGGACGGGTAGAAGTTGCCGGAGTAGTACACGTTCCGCCGAGCGCCGTAACTCCACCCCTTGCCGCAGACGAAGTTTCCGCAGTCGGTCCACGAGGTGCTGTAACTGCCCCCGGAGGACAGGGTCATGGAGACCGAGCCACCGCCGTTGGTCCAGAACGAGTAGTAGAATCCGTTGTGGGTTCCGGTCTCGTTCCACGTGATGGTCCTGGCGGCGTAGGCGGTTCCGGGCAGCAGCAGCGCGGACGCGCCCAGCGCCAGTGCGCCCGCGCCGCCGAGGAAGCTCCTGCGGTCGAAGGGAGCGGGGGCAGCATCGTCGGTGTTCATGATTCCTCCTGTCGAGGGGTGAACGGAGTTCGGACAGGGTGACGCGAATCGACGGTCCGTCGGCCGATCGATTCGAGTGAACGATCCCGGACCAACAGTGACCGGGATCTGTCGACAACGAGCAATGTTGGACAGGCCTCCCCCGGTTGTCAATGCTTTCCCCTGACATTCCGGAACTGGAGGATCAGTGCTGGTGGAAGCGCGGTAGGGCGGTTAATACTAAATATGTCCAGATAAAAACAAGTACACTGTGGATTGTGTTTCGAATTAGTTTGTCTTCGTGATCGCGGGGTCGTGTCGGAGTTCGGCGACATGCCTTCGACGAGTTTGACAGCACCTGCGGGTGACCCTATATTCCTCGTATTCCTGGAATTTCCACCGGCTGCTTCCCGGAGCCGCGTGCGGCACACTCCGAAGGGGACCTGTCATGACCGTTCGAGGACATCGGCGCACACCGGGACGACTGCTCGCCGCCCTGCTGGTTCTCGGGCTCTCGCTCGGTGTGACGAGCACCGCGTGGGCAGGGCCCGGCCGAACGGCGAACTCCACCGTGGTGGACTCCACCGGACAACCGGGCCGTACCGTGGCCCTGACCTTCGACGACGGCCCCAACGCGGGGGAGACTTCGCGGCTGCTCGACGTGCTCGGAACCCGCGACGTCAGGGCCGTCTTCTGCCTGTGGGGTCAACACGTGCGACAGCACCCCGATCTGGTGCGTCGGATCGTCGCCGAGGGGCACGTCCTGTGCAACCACACGATGCGGCACGAGAACATGAGCACCTGGTCCCCGCAGGAGATCAGGGCGAACCTGCGTGCCACCAACGAGGTGATCCACGACGTGGTACCCGGGGCCGAGATCCGGTACTTCCGTGCCCCCTACGGTGCGTGGGGGCGGACACCGGAGGTGGCCGCCGACATGGGGATGCAGCCGCTGGGCTGGCGGCTGTCGGTGCGGGACTGGAACCGTCCCGGTACGGACGTGCTCGTCCAGCGGCTGATGAACGGCATCTCGCGGGGCAGTGTCGTGCTGCTGCACGACGGTGGTGGTGAGCGTGCCCAGACGGTGGACGCGGTCTCCCGCGTGATCCCGCGGCTGCGTGGCGAGGGGTGGCGGTTCACGCTTCCCGCTCGCACCGGTTGAGCGAGGCGCGTCCGGATTCACCACCGGCACCGTGCGGCCCGCTCGCGTCGGCGAGTCCGGGCCGCGCGGTGCCGTGTCGCGGTGGGAAGTCGCGCCCGCCCCGAGGTCGAACGGTGACGGACGTCCGGAAATTCATTTTCCGGGTAGATTTCAGCGTTCTTGGGGGGAGCGGTCGTCGAGAGATGACGATTCCCCGTATCGTGACATGAAAAAATCGCGGCAGCGACAACGCCGTCGCGGTGAGAATGATCTGTTCCGTTTTTCGGCGCGTTGAAGTGTTGTCGGTCGCGGTTTCGGAAAGCGAGATATCGCTGGCTCTCGTCCGTCCGATCGCGGTGTTCCCTAGCGTGGAATCGACGGTGTTCTTCGGGATTCATCCGTTCGCGGCGGTGAGTTCCGCTCCGTTCCCAGCTCCTCCTCGCGGATCCCAAATCCTCTTCGTGGAGTCGGTGTAGTCGCGTTCGGTTTCTCCGGGGTGGACGCGCGGCCTGTCCGTCCGTTCGGAGTGGAACAGCGCGCGGAGTCGTGGTGACGGCGGCTCGGTTCGGGCCGTGTGCTCGTCGTGGCACCGGCTAGAGGCGTCACGTGGCCCGTTCCGCGCGGCCGGTGTGGGCCCGAGTTCGTTCTCGGTGGTGGTGGCGTTCGTGCGGGAGCGAATGGGGTGTTCGCATCGACTCCTCCGGATGAGCTGATCAATTGGTTTGGCAGCCGAACGAACTATAGTGTGATCAGAGTCTCAGAAGGTGTTTGCTCTGTCAAGGGTGCGGGCGAAAAGTTGCTGGTCAAGTGGTCTTCGCCAGTGTTGGCTCGTGTTCGTGTCGGAGGTTTTGTTCCTTCGTGTGCAGTATGGCGTTCTGGATCACACTGGGTTAGTTTATCCACTATCCTTATTCGAGAAGGGGGAACCCAGTGCGCGGCCACGGCGACGAAGCCAACCGGGACAGCCGGCGGGGAGCCATCGCTCAGTCCGCCGTGCGGCGGAGCAATCTGGCCCGGGTGCTCGGTGAGGTCAGGTTCTCCGGAACGCATTCCCGCGCGGCGCTGGCCACGCGGACCGGGCTCACCAAGGCCACGGTGTCCAACCTCGTCAACGAGCTGATCGAACGGGGCCTGGTCCGTGAGACCGGCAGGCGGCAGGCGGGCAACGTCGGCCGACCGGGGCGGATACTCGAACTCGACGGCGGGTCCTCGGCGGCGCTGGGGCTGGAGGTCAACGCGAACTACCTCGCCGTGCGAGCGGTCGACCTAGCGGACCGGGTGCTGCTCGATCGCCGGATCGCCTTCGACGCCGTCCGGGTGGGCGCCTCCCGCACGGTGGGGGAGCTGGCACGGCTCGCCGGCGAGGCCATCGCCGAGCTTGCGGAGTCGGGAGCGCATCTGGTCGGCATCGGGGTGGCGGTTCCCGGTCTGGTGGACGTGCCGAGCGGCACCGTGCGCTACGCGCCGAACCTGTACTGGCAGGACGTGCCGATCACCGAGTGGCTGCGCCGTCGACTCGCCCTCGGTGAGGAGACCACGATCACGGTCGACAACGAGGCCAACCTGGCCGCGTTGGCCGAGTTCGGCGACGAGTCGAACACGGTCTCGGAACTCGTGTACCTGACGGGAGAACTCGGCATCGGCGCCGGGTTGATCTCCGAGGGTGGACTGTTGCGGGGGTCGGACGGCTACAGCGGGGAGATCGGGCACGTTCCGGTGGATCCCTACGGGCGAAAGTGCCGCTGCGGGCAGAACGGTTGCCTGGAAACCAAGATCGGACTCGCGGCGGCGGCCCGGACCGCCGCGCCGGATCTGGTCGGGACCTTCCGCGAGCCCGAGGAGCAGGCGCGCATACTGCTCCGCCGTGCGGAAGCCGGCAACCCACAGGCGCTGACCGGGCTCGACGAGATCGGGCGTTGGCTCGGTGTCGGGATCTCGATCGCGGTCAACATGCTGAACCCGGGGGGCGTGGTGCTCGGTGGTTACTTCGCCACGGTCTCGCCCTACGTGGTTCCGACCGCGATGCGGGAGCTGCGAGCTCGAACGGTCGCGGGGGAAACGGCGGTGTGTCCCATCACCGCCTCGGTCCACGGTTTCACCGCGGCGGTGCGGGGCGGGACGAGCGTCATCACCGAGGAGGTCTTCCGGGATCCCTCCCGGGTCCCCGCCGGGGCGGGGGAGAAGCACCGCGCGACGGGGGAGTCGTAGTCGCTGTGTCCCGTCGCCGCGGCGGGAACCACGTTCGATTGAGGCAGAGAGAGTTTCTAGAGGTACTGGAGCGCGATCTCTCGAACAACATCCTGTGTGGCTACTCACCGTTGTAATACGCTCTCCGCGAGAAAGTGATCTTGTGGAGGTAAGCATGATCAATGAATCCGCCTTGGAACTCCGAGTGCCCGTGGCAGGTAACGCCGTTCTCGAGGAGCGGTTGCTGCGTTCGTTGCGTACCCACCTCGCGGAGGTGGAAGGAGTGAACATCCGAATCACGGCTGACTCCGAGCCCGCCTCGGGTGGGGAGAAGAGCGGCTCCGTACTCGGGGAACTCGCTCTGGCGATCGCTCTGGTGACCACGGGGAAGGGCACCGTTTCCGTACTGCTGGAAAGCATCCGGGCCTGGTCGGCCAAGCAGCATGACCGCATCGTGCATCTCCGGACTAAGGACGGTGCGGAGTACAGGCTTCCACCTGACACGGACGAAACCCAGCGGCATCTCGTCGAACGAATCCTGGAGAACGAACGCTCGTGAGTGACCACCTGTACAAGCGAGCACTGCTAATCGGGACTGAGAGCTACGACGACCCTGATCTGGGGGAGCTGCGGTGCGCGAGAGCCGACATCACCCAGCTGCGACAGGTACTGGAACACCCCGCTATCGGGGCGTTCACCGATGTAGGAGTGGTACTCGATCCGACCGCCGTGGAGATGTCGCGAGTGATCGCGGAGTTCCTCGGCGGTCTCGGAGCCCAGGATCTGGGATTGCTCTACATCAGCGGTCACGGCACACGGGTTCTTTCCAGTGGAGAGTTCTTCTTCCTCGCCTCCGACAGCGACAGTTCCGACGCTGACAGCATAGAGAACACCGGCGTCGGAGCGTCCTTCGTCAACGAATACTTGGAGCTGTGTGCCGCCCCGCAGAAGGTCGCGATGCTCGACTGCTGTTACAGCGGTGGTTACAGTCTCGGAATACGTACTCGTGAGTCTAAGTCGGCTGGCCCTTCCCCCAAGCTTCTCAACAGTCGTGGCGTCTATGTCGTTTCCTCGTCCGGGCCGAACGAGAAGTCCTGGGGCGGCGAGGAAACACCGGATGGTCCACTTCCTTCGGTGTTCACGGGTGAAGTGCTCGAGGCGTTGCGTACCGGACGCTGCGACACCGACAATGACGGTCTCGTATCCGTGGACGAGTTGTTCCGATACGTCAGCAACCGGATGCGGAACCGTGAGGATGCCGAGTCGGAGCAGTTCCCCACCTTCTCGTCCGACAAGGTCAACGCGGACATCGTGCTGGCACGTGCGTACTCGGGTCCCCCGCTAAAACCTGCTCCCGCGCCTTCGGCCGAGGAAGCGAAGTCGCTGCCCCGAACGGTTGCCTCGGACACGGGATCGGAAACCCGCTGGTCCGTGTTGTTGGACTATTACCGTCGGTGTCTTCGAGACGGTGAGGACACTATGCCCCTTATGGGGGTTGACCAGTCTGATGAGCGTTATGTGTGTCTAACGGGCAGCGAGTGCCTGCTCTCGGGAGACTTGGACGAGAACGGGACGCTCCCCGTGCCGGAGGAAGCGACGTCTTTCGTTGACCAGACCGTGCACGACGGTGACGAGCTCTGGTACGGCTATCCGGCTGTGGTGCTGCGACATGACGCCCGTGGGCAGCGGTATCGGACGCCCCAGTTCGCCCCACTGTTCGTCCGCCGTGTTCATGTGGTCTCAGACGACGAGGGCAACGAACGGCTCGAACCCCAGGGAGAGATCCTTCCACATCCGCAGTTGGCGGAACGGACGATGGGAACTGAGGGAGCAGCCAAGCTCAGGGAGACCTTTTATTCTCACTGGCGCGCTGGTATGCACAACCAGCTCGTGCAGGAGACAAGCTACTACCTCCGTGAGGAGTTCCGACTCCGGGAGGTCGAGCCGTTGCGTCCGCTCGAACTGGAACCGAATATCGATCGCAGGACCCCTGCGGAAGGTGCGCGCAACGCTGCCGTCCTGTTTTCTCTGCCCACACGGAATCAAGCGAACAAGAAGCTACTCGAAGAGCTCGAGAAGATAGCCACATCGGACACGAAAACACTCCGCAGAACCGCGTTGTCGCCTTTGCTTACCGGCGAGATCGAGTGGGACGAGACCAGGAGATGGCAACGGGTCGCGCCCCGACCGCTGAACGAAAGACAGGAGGAGATTCTCGCGTCCGCGATGAGCAGGACGCTCACCGTCGCGACCGGACCTCCGGGGACGGGCAAGAGTCAACTCGTGGCCAATCTCGTCGCCACCGCGGTGTCCGCAGGCCAGTCAGTGTTGATGACTTCCAGCAACAATCGCGCAGTGGATGAGGTGTGGCAGCGCTGTTCGGATCTCGTGCCGGGCTCGCTGATCCGTACCGGCAGCGCCTACACACGGGTCAACTACCGGGATAAGGAGCGGGAGGAACTGCGGAAAGTACTCGACAACGACGGATCGAACACGAATCGTGCCACTGTCTCCGCCGAACTCAAGTGGGCCAATGAGGAGTTGGATCAGGCCAGGAAGTGGATCGCCACCAAGGCCGAGTGTGAGAGTGAGCTGCTGTCGTTGGGGGAACAGCGTGCCGAACTCGTCGGGCAGTTGGACGACACGCTCGCGGGGCTGTCTCGCGAGCTCGGTGGCAGAACCGATCTGGAGTCTCTCGCCCGTCGGGCCGAACGCGTAGCCGGAGCGAGGTGGTTCGGGCGTCGACGTCGTGCGAGGTTCCTGCGCAGGAATGTGAGGAAGGGGATAAACCCCACATCGGAATTGTGCGAATCTATCGGGCGGTGGGCCAGGATCGAGCGGCTGTGGCGCGAGGCGGTCGTGCGTGCCGATGCTTTGGCCGGGGATGACACCCAACGGGAGAATCTGGAACAAGCGAACCGGAGACTGCACGAACTGTCCCGTCGGATGCTCGAACAGAGTGTCGCCGACGCGGCCCGTGCGGGACGGCAAGACATCCTCGCACTACTCCACGCGCAGGGGAAGGACTGGTCCGAGCTTCGGACGGTGCTTCGCCACGTGCGCGGCTGGGCGGTCACGAACCAGAGTGCGAGCCGGTTTCCGCTCGCACCGAGACTGTTCGACCTCGCGATCGTGGACGAGGCGAGTCAGTGCTCGATCCCCCAGGTGCTTCCGGTGCTTTACCGGGCCAAACGCGTGCTGATCATCGGAGATCCGATGCAGTTGCCTCCCGTGGTGACGCTCAGCAGCACGCGGGAGGCCGAAGCGCGTCGCGAAGCCGGTATCGACGGAGGCTGGCTGGAAGAACAGCGCCGTACCTATCATCGACACTCCGCGTTCCATGCCTTCCGTCGGCATACGGGCGGGAGTCTGCTGCTCGACGAGCACTTTCGCTGCCATCCGCGTATCGCCACCGTGTCCAACGCCTCGTTCTACGGCCGTCAACTTGCCGTGCTCACCGATGTGGGTAGACAGCGTGGTATCGACCGCCCTCCAGTGGTGTGGTCCGATGTGTCAGGGCGAGCCCAGCGCCAACGTGACGGTTCGTGGGTGAATCAGGACGAGGCTCTTCGGGTGGTCGAGTCGGTGCGGTATCTGCTTCGAAAACTTCCCGAAGACGGTGAGGTGGGGATCGTGACCCCGTTCGCCGCGCAGGCGAAGCTGTTGCAGCGATGGTGTGGCGACGAAGATCGTGTCCAGGTGGGCACCGTGCACCGGTTCCAGGGGTCTGAACGTGACGCGATCGTGTTCTCTCTGGTAGCGGGTGCTGAGGTAAAACCCGGTACCCGGGCGTGGCTCAACAACCAGTGGAACCTCTGGAACGTCGCGATCACTCGCGCACGTTCCCACCTCATCGTGGTAGGTGACCGTGAGGTATGGCGTAAACAGGGCGGCATCGGCGGGTACCTCGCCGAGATCGCCGGCAATGATGGGAGCGGTCCGTGGGATGAGCCGGATCTTACCGAGGATCGCCTCCTGATGAGGCTGTACAAGCAGCTCAGCTCTCGTACGAGTGGTGAGTGTTCGTTGGCGGAGGAGGTGCGCGGCCACCGTGCCGACGTGCTGGTTAGCGAAGGGGCCGGAGAGACCGCCGTATTACTCGACAGGGGGTACGGTGAGATGCCTCCCGGGCGTCATCTTCGCTTACGGTACGAACACAGCCGACTGCTGGCGGCCCCGGAGGAGGGGCGCGCCGCGTTCCGCGTGCCCGCATGGCGGCTCTTCGACGAGAGGTTCCTCGGACGGGAGGACGGTGGCATCCGCCCGCTCGGCGGGCGGTGACGGTGCGCGGGCCGGTAGCGGTCCCGCACCGGGCGGGACCGTGACGGCGAACATGTGATCCGTGCGATGCCGGGAATACCCCTTCCGGTCGAGCGCGTTCGAACGGTTGGCCGGAAAAACTGTGTCAGAATCTGTCACAGTATCTGTGTGGAAGGGTGCGTTTGCCATGGGTGTTCCGCTGTCCATCCTCGATCTCGCCAACGTCGGTCGGGACGAGACCCCGGGTGACAGCCTTCGGGCCAGCATCGATCTGGCGCAGCGAGCCGAGCGGTGGGGGTACCGGCGCATCTGGTACGCCGAACACCACAACATGCCGCGCATCGCCTCCTCGGCGACCAGCGTCATCATCGGACACATCGCCGCGCACACCAGTTCCATCCGCGTCGGCGCGGGTGGCATCATGCTGCCGAACCACGCTCCGCTGACCGTCGCCGAGCAGTTCGGAACGCTGGAGACCCTGCACCCGGGACGGATCGATCTCGGCCTGGGCAGGGCGCCGGGCAGTGACCAGCAGACCGCGCGGGCGCTGCGCCGCGATCCGAAGGCCGCCGAGACCTTCCCGCAGGACGTGCGGGAGCTGCAGGGCTACCTGGGCGAGGAATCCCTGGTGCAGGGGGTGCAGGCCGTGCCGGGCAGGGGGACCGGCGTCCCGCTCTACATCCTGGGCTCCTCGCTGTTCGGCGCCAAGCTCGCCGCCGCGCTCGGGTTGCCGTACTCGTTCGCCTCGCACTTCGCCCCGAACGCGCTGGAGGACGCGGTCTCGGTCTACCGGCGTCAGTTCACCCCGTCCGAGCAGCTGTCGCAACCCCACGTCATCGCGGGAGTCAACATCGTCGCCGCCGACTCGGCCGAGCAGGCGCGGGAGCAGTTCCAGGCCGCCAAGCGCAGCAGGCTGCGGTTGCTCACCGGCCGGAACCTGACCCGGGAGGAGGCCGACAGCGCCCTGGACTCACCCGCCGGGCAGCAGGCTCAGCAGATGCTGACTTACTCCGCGGTCGGGACCGCCGACGAGGTCAGGAACTATCTGGACGGTTTCGCCGAGCACGCCCGGGCCGACGAGCTGATGGTCACCTCGCTGGCACCCGAGCGGGACGCCTGGCTGCGCTCCTTCGAACTGGTGGCCGAGGTCAGCGGAATGGTCGACGCGGCGGCCTGACGCCGAGCGCCGCCATCCCTTCGGTGATACTCTCTCCCGGTTCCGGGGTTCCGCCGTTCTTCGCGGCGTGTGCCCGGGTGTGTACGCTGCCGGATTGGTAGACGATTCCGGCTGTGGGGAGTGGGTGGCATGTCGATCGGGGAACCGGCGTGGAGCGAGGGCATCGACGTCACGACGCCGAACGCGGCGCGGATGTACGACTACTACCTCGGCGGGTCGCACAACTTCGCCGCTGACCGGAGCGCGGCCGAGCGGGCGGTGTCGATCACGCCGGCCATGATCCCGGGTGCGCGGGCCAACCGGGCGTTCCTGCAGCGGGCGGTCCGCTTCTGCCTGGACCAGGGGATTCGCCAGTTCCTGGACCTTGGGTCCGGCATTCCGACGGTGGGGCACGTGCACGAGATCGCCCAGGCGCGGGACTCCTCGGCACGTGTGGCCTACGTCGACAACGAGCCCGTGGCCGTGGCCCACACCCGCCAGCTCCTCGAAGGAGTGACGGGAGCCACGATCAGCCCGGCGGACCTGCGTCGGCCCGAGGAGGTGCTGGCCGAACCGGGGGTCACCGGGCTGCTCGACTTCGACGAGCCGATGGCGGTGCTCGCGGCGGCCGTGCTGCACTTCATCGGCGACGATGAGCGCCCCGCCGAGATCGTCGACTCCTACCGCCGGGCCGTGGCGCCGGGCAGTTTCCTGGTGGTCTCGCACATCACCGACCACTACGACGAGCCCGACCGCGTCGAGGAGATCTCGCGGCTGTACCGCGACACCAGCCACACGGCCATGCACCGTTCGGTGGAGGAGTTCGCCGCGCTGTTGGGGGATCTCGAACTGGTGGAGCCGGGGCTGGTGCACGCCGTCGACTGGCACCCGGATCCGGGCGAGGTCCCCGAGGGGGCCCGCAACGCGTTCTGGGCCGCGGTCGGCAGGTGCTGAGCTTTCCCCTCGTCCTGCTTTCAGTCGTTCGCCGGCGTCCCAGCTCGTTTCGCCCGTTCGGCCTCCTGCCGCAGCGCCTTGTGGTGGATCAGCCGAAAGATGTAGGTGAGGATTCCGAAGAAGATGCTCTTCCACAGCAAACTCATCGGAAGCTCCAACGAGACGGGGCCTCCGGACACGTAGGACAGTGTCGGGAGGACCACCGCGGCCAGTCCGGTCAGGCCACATAAGGAAGCGCAGACAGCGGTGAACCACCACACCGTCCTGCTCGATGCCTTCACCTGTGCATTGGGTGGGGAGTAGCGCTGCATGCTCCCACGCTATCGGTGTGCCTCGTCCCGGCTCGGCGGAGATCGTCGAACGCCGCGGAACCGTGATCGCGGTGTCGGTGCGGTCCTGGATTCCGCCGATCGGCGCTCGTGGTCACCACACGACCTCATCGGTCACTCCGACCCGGTCTGATCACGTGGTGGTCTTGCTCAGTCGTTCGTCCGCTCGGCTTCCTGCCGCAGTGCCTTCTGCTGGATCGAGCGCCAGCTGTATATCTGGATGCCGAATGTCAAGGTGCAGAACAGCCATGACAGCAGGAACTGAGGCGAGCCGATTCGTCCGGTCACGTAGGGCGTGGCGAGGTAGAGCACCACGACGGCTCCGCTCAGCGCGCACAGGACGACGCAGGCGACCATGATCCGCCGTGCCGTCCGGCTCGACACCTTGACGGGCATATCCGGTGGCACGTATCGCCGCATGGTCTCAAGGTACCCAGCTACCGGCGCACTTCACGACGGGGATCATCGGCCGTTGCGGGACCGTGATCGGAGCGGTAGCCGGTGCGGCGAGCAACGCGCTGAGGTGTGCGTTGACTCCTGACCGAGCATCAGTCCCGCGGTGTCTCTCCCGCGAAAAGGAGAAGGAAGCGCGTGTGATCTCCATGAACCCGGCCGAACCGACAGTTGGAACAGCTTCCCCGCGAGCGGAGTGGTTTCCGGTGAGCGGTTCGTGCGACCGGCTGTCCGTCTCACCGTGGTGAAGCGCTGCCCCAGGTTGCCGAGGCAACGTTCTTCGGCAACCGTGCGGGGCGAGCGTTCCTGGGCGGACCGGCTCACTGGCCGATCGGAAGGTATCCGGTCCATTGGGTTTGAGCGATCAGCTCTTTCTTGTCCCGGAGTTCCACCTGGAACTTCAGGGAGCCGCTTTCCCGCATGTTGTAGTTACAGTCGTCCCTGCCGGCGTCGCCACCGTCCGCGCACGCTCCATCGCGGCCGTAGTCGGTGTGCCAGTCCGTTCTGATGTGCATACCGTCCTTGTATCCATCATAGGCGGTCACATGATCGCCTTTATTCCTGAAGCACCCCGTACCGCGGTAGATGTTCTTGTAGTAGCCACGGACACACCACTTCCCAGGGGCCGCTTTGCGTACCTTCATCGTCAGCTCGTCGGCATCTCGCGGTGCCGTGGCCGACGTGGTCGACGCCGGATGATCGGATGCTGTCGAGCCTCGAAGGGCTGATGCTTCCGCTATGGCGGGCGCCAGCCCGACCGACAGCACGAAGGCGGCGATCGTCGAAATCAGAATTGGTAGACGTTTCGACATTCGGGGAACCTCCTTTACGGGTGAGGGGTTCGACATGGTCGGATGTCGGCCACTCGTCGTTATTCCCGTTTTGCGTATCTCCATCGCTGCTCGGCAGAGACAGCTGTTCCAGATTGCGCGCTCCGTAGCAGCTGCCACCAGCCGCCAATCAGGTAGTGCGGAGCCACTGTCGAGTGTTGTCGCGCGAGCCGATCCCGCCGCGTTGGTAAGCCGGTCATACGGAGGAGGCGAGATGCGTCGTCATCCCGCTGATCATTCCTATGGTGTGCGCGGGTTCCCCGGTTCCGGGGCCCGGCTCGCTGGGCGATGAACCCGCCGGGGAAGCGGGCGAGAACCGTCGGGTCGTGGGGTCATTCGTGGGGAGTCTTTTCGCTGGTGGGAGCGTGGCGGTCGCGGATCGGCCCCTGGCATCGTGGCTCGCTCGCCGGCAGTGGCGGTGAGTGCGCTCGGCTCGTCGCGGTTCTCGAACAGCGTGGCCGCGAGCTCGTCGGTCGTGTTCCGGCGCCTGTCGGGCGGGAATTGTTCGCCGTCGAGTCGGTGGGCGACTTCGTCCACAAAGCATCTCCCACGTGGCGACGGGAGCGGCACAGCTGCCCGCACGAACCGCTCACCGGGGCCGGAAAGCCGCCACTGTCGGCTTGTAGCGCGGCGGCGAGCAGGCAGCGGTCATCGATCCGGGCCGTCAGCTGGGGGCGGTGTGTCGGACGCGCTCGACGTTTCCGAGTTCCGAGTCCGCTTCGCGCGTGCCCGCCGGGCCGCGGGCGCGGTAAGCCACGCCCGTCCGCCGGCTCACGGCCGCCGAACTCCGATATCCGGCGCCGGGCCGCCCACCGCCCGGCCGGTGCCTGCCCCGAGGGCCATCGGCCGAGCGGTGTCCGACCGGTACTCGCGGCCCACCACACGATCACGTCGACTCCACCCGACCGATCGTGTGGTGGTGGCCCTACGCGCCCCCTCCGCTCACCAGCCATGACCCGCCTGGTGCGGCGGTGGTGTCAGGCGTCCTTCTCGTCCACGAGCGGTGTGACGGCACGCAGCCGCTGCTGCGCCTTGGCGCTGAGCTGTCGCCAGCCGAACCGGCGCACCACCGCCCGGAACAGTCCCTTCTCGTCCAGCCAGCCGTGCAGCAGGGCCTGTTCTCCGAGCACGGTCGCCAGCTCGCGGGGTGGAATCTCGTCGATGGTGCGCGGCCCGGCGGTGCGGACCCGCGCCTCCGGTTGTTCGGGCAGCCGGAAGGTGCGGTGAGCGATTCGGTTGTCTCCCAGCGGGTTGTCCTCCACCAGCATCTCGTGGCGCACGGCCGTGGAAATGCCCTCGTTGAGGGTTTTGGAGATCTCCCCGGTGCGCCGTCCGCCGTAGGCGCGGGCGTAGAGCCTGGCCAGTCGGTCCCCGAGCACCGGCCCCTCGGTGGCCACGATTTCCGTCAATCCTTCGGCGAGCTGCTTGCGCGCGAGGTGCTGCGGATGCGGCAGCGTGCCGCTGTACTCCACGTACTCGGCGTGCTCGGAAATCGAGGTCTCACCGCTCGGCTCGGACGCCTCGGCGGTTTCCCCGGTGTCTCCGGCGACCGAGTCGGGGTCGTCGTCCGGCTCGGGTTCCGAACCTCCGATCACGGTCTCGTGCCCGGTGGTCTCGTCCTCCTCCGGTACCACGAGCGGCGCGGCCGCTCGCCCGACGACGTCCGACTCGGCGGTACCGTCCTCCACTGCCCTAGCCGGGACCGGTTCGGACGGTTCCGCGATCACCACCTCCGCGGTGCCGACCGCCGCGGCCTCGACCGCCGTCGCTGTCGCGACCGACTCGGTGACGGCCGCCGCACTCGCCTGCTCCACGGCTTCCGGTTCGGCTCCGCGCGGATGGATCCCCTGCTCACTCAGGGCCTTCCAGAGCGAGTCGAGTTCCTGAGCCTGGTCCACGTAGAACGCCGACTCCCGGATGCGGTGGAAGGTCCAGCCGCAGCGCTCCAGCTCGCGCTGCCGTGTCAGGTCGCGCTCGTAGGCTTCCGGGCCGTGCCAGGCGTCGCCGTCGCACTCCACCGCCAGTCGCGCCTTGCTGCCGATCACCACCAGGTCGATCTTGTAGGGCTCCACGGAGTACTGCGGGATCACCGAGTAGCCGCGCTCGACCAGCCGGTTGAACACCCGCTGTTCGAACAGCGAGTCGAACCTGGTGTCACGGTGTTCCTCGGAGACCGCGCTCACCAGTTCGTCCGAGTCACTTCGGGCAGCGCCGTCGATCATGCTGTAGCAGTGCTCCAGCAGTTGGTAGCGCATGTCCTCCCGGTTGTGCAGCTCGGAAAGGCCCACCGAGTGGAACAGCCAGACCTGATCCTTGGCGCGGGAGACCGCCACGTTGTAGCGCTGCACGTGTTGCGGCGCGGTCAGCGAGCTGATCCGCTTGCCCTCCCTGGCTGCCTCCACCATGGACAGGAAGATCACGTCGCGCTCGGCGCCCTGGAAGTCGGGTGGGGTGCCGCACCGCAGCTGACGTCGTTCGATCTCCTGCGGCGAGAGCCGTTCCAGCAGCTTCCGCTCGATCAGCCGGGCCTGCCGCGCGTCCCCGAGCAGCGAGATGACCCCGAAGGTCTTCCCGTCGTAGCGCGGGTCGGCCGCGCAGCGCACGATCTCCTCGACCAGTGCCTGGGCCTCGGGCTCGTTCACCTCGCCCTTCCGGTGGCCCTCGGTGACGTGGCGGGCCCGGAACGGTTCGAGCCTGTCGGCGTCGTACTGGCGCACCGGGCTCAGCCTGATGTTGTCCGGTCGGTAGGCGATGCGGTTGGAGAACTCGATGATCTCCGGCACGCACCGCCGGTGCTCGGTCAGCGTGATCTGGCCGCCGTAGCGCATCTTGGCGTCGTCGAACAGGCTGTGCAGCGGGTCCTGCCAGGCGTTGCGATAGCGGTCGTCGGCGATGTACTGCCCGGCGAGGTTGCGCAGGTCCTCCTGGTCCAGGCCCACGCCCATCGGCGAGACCTGCTTGTCGTCGCCGATGACGACCATTTTCGGCGCCAGGTACTGCAGGAACACCGCCTCCAGCCCGGCCTGCGACGCCTCGTCCACCACGACCACGTCGAACATGTCCGGCTGGATCCGGAACTGTTCGGCGATCCGGTAGATCGGCATGATCCACACCGGCACGGACGGCCTGCAGCGCATCATGGCCTCGCGGATCTCCGAACGTCGCCGTTCGGCGTGGGTTCCGGTGCCCTTGCCCAGTCGGCGGACCAGGTTGGAGTAGTTACGCAGATCGGCCCGTGCGCCGCCTCCGAGCCGTTCCGGGGCGACGGCGTGGCTCCATGCCCGTGTGGCGTACAGCCGCTCGCTCTGCTCCCGGATCACGTTCTCCAGACTGTTGATCCTGGCCCGCAGTTCGTTCTCGTCGACCGTGTGCTGCCGCAGCACCCAGTCCCGCACGGCCAGCCATCGCCAGGCCGCCTCGAAGTCCGCCAGCCGCTCGGCCCAGAGCTCCGCCGTGGTGTCGGCGGCCTCGATCTCCGTGCGCAGCCGAGGTAGGGCTTCGCTCAGCCGCTGTTCCAGCTCGTCGCGCCTCCGGAGGCGTCGTCGGATCTCCAACAGGTGCAGCAGCCTGCGGTGGTGCGCGGCGTAGTTGTCGATGTCGCGTGCCCGCGCGGCCTCCAGCAGCGCGTGGACGCACTCACCGGTGTCGGACCAGCGTGTCTCACCCGCCAGCTGGTTCTCGAGCTCCCGCAGCGGCGCGCTCGCCGCAGCCGTGGCCTCCACGGCTGCCGCGGCGTCTGCCAGTGCGGCGTAGCGCCGCACCGCCGCGAGGTCGTTCCAGTCGGGTTTCGGCAGTCCCCGCCGGGACAGGTGCTGTTCCTCGGTGGCCAGTTCCTCGCCGAGACTCAGCACCCGTTTCAGCTGGTTGACCTGGGCGAGGTGCCAGTCCAGCCGTTCGCGGAACGTGTCCTCGGCGGTGATCACCATGTCCTCGGGCCATGCCTGGTCCAGCGCGATCAGCGCTCGGTAGCACTCGGCCCAGTGCAGGAAGGCCCGCAGTTGTTCGACCGTGGTGGGGCAGCGGCCGTTGAGCCGAACCTGCCGGAAGAGCGGTTCGGCGTGTTTGATCCACTTGGCGGTGAACATCCCGAGCTTGACGCTGCCGTCGGATCGGGTCTTGATCCTCCCACCGTTGTTCAGCTGTTCGAGTGCTCCCGTGGCCAGGCTCGTCAGCGTGGGGATGTCGCCCGCGACCCGCACCTCGGTCAGCGGGTCCAGCTCTTGCAACGTGGTTTCGCAGCGTTCGGCGAGTTCGTCGATCCGGCTGGCGCGGGAACGCCAGACCTCACCACGGCCCGAGAGCACGTCGTGCAGGGCGGTGCTCAGCCACTCCTGCGAACCTCCCGCGAGTTCATCGGCGGTGTCGGCGAGTTCGAGCAGGCGTTGCCGCAGCGACTGCCGCGTCGCCTGGTCCAGTGCGCTCACCGCGTCGAACGCGGCGTGCCCCTTGAGTTCGCCGTGCCGCTGTTCCTCCTCGCCCGCCTTGGACTCGGCGGCGACCAGATCGGCGAACTCCTCGGGCGCGGCGATCTCGGCGGGGTCGACCAGTCGTTGCCGTGCCCACGGTTCCTCCGCCGACATCTCCCGGTCGTACAGCGCGGCGCGCCACTCGTTGATCTCGGCGTTGTCCAGCGGCGGTGCGCTGTCGGCCGAAACCGAGGCGAACTCGGCCAGCCACTCGTAGCGTTCCGCGTCGGCGGCGTGCCGCTGGGCGATCGTCGACAGCGTGCCCTGATAGCCGCCCACGGAGTGTTCCCTGGTCTCGTGCTGCCTGGCCTCGACCAGCTGGTGGTGCAGCCTGGCGCGTTCCCGCCGCGCCTCCTCGATCCGGTTCGAGCACTCCGTGACGATCTCGGTGGCGCGCTCGTCGTCGTACTCCTCGGTGTTGTCGGCGATCGTGTCCACGGCCACCCGCAGGTCCGACATGTCCTGCCGCGAGCTTCCCACCACTGCCACCGACAGCGGTTTGATCTCCTCGGGGAGCTTGTCGCGCACCTCCTGCAGCGCGCGGTCGGTGTGCGCGGTGACCAGCACGCGCTTGCCCTGCGCGAGCAGGTGCGCCAGCAGCGCGGCCGTGGTGTGGGTCTTGCCGGTGCCGGGCGGGCCCTGCACCAGGGTCTGCGGTTTCGAGTCGACGTGCCGCACCACCCGCAGCTGCTTCTCGTTGACCGGAAGCGGGAGGAAGGTCTCCTCGTCGACGTTCTCCCGACCGTCGGTGGAGCCGATGTTCTCGGAGCCGACGGGCTGCTGGTCGGGGTCGACCAGCGGACGCACTCCCGAGGGGACGACGCCGGTCTCGGCGAGCTGCTCGGCGATCGACTCGAAGATCCGCACGATCCCGCGCTGCGAACGCTTCCGGGTGATGATCGCGGGGGCGAAAGTGGCGACGGGGTGGGACTGGGCGCGCGCGGGCTCGTCCTCGTCCCGGTACTGGCCGTCGGGGTCGAGGGTGTGCACGAACCGGCGGATCACTCCGGCCAGTTGTTCCCGGTCGAGCGGGTGGGAGTCCAGTGTGGCGGCCTCGGCGGCCAGCTCGTTGAGCTTCTCGGCGTCGGTGAGCAGCTCGGGGGCGAGCATGTCCCGTTCGAGGGTGAACTCGTCCGCGCTCTCCTCGGAACGAACGACGGTGAGTGTGCCGGAGTCGTCGTCGAGGTGGACACCGGCGGCGGTGGTCAGCAGGTGCCGTTCGATCCGGGGGCGGCTGTCGGGCTGCCAGCTCAGGCAGCCGATTCCCAGCACCAGTTCCAGCGACTCAGGGTTGTTGCCGATCTCGGTGTAGGTGCTGAACAGCTCGTTGTAGAGCTCCCGCACCGGCCGATCGGCCAGTTCCCGCTCGGCCCAGAGGCTCCACTCCGCGAGCCAGTCCTCGTGGTCCTCGTCGATCTCCGGGTGGTTCTCGCGCCGCAGCCGTTCCGTGCCGAGCTCGTCGCTGCCGCGTTCGGTCGTCGGTGCGGCGGCGGCCGGAACCGTGTCGCGCGGCCGGGGCGTTTTCGCCGGGTCGTCGATCGGGCCGTCGAGCCATTCGGCCAGCCGCGTCGACGGCTGGGGCGGGTCCTGTTTGGGCAGCCGTTCGACGCTGAGCACGTACTCGCTCTCGGCGGGGTCGCTGTCGCGGCCCGCGAGCGAGACGGCCGGGTGCTCGGGGATTCCACTCGTCCAGCGAACCGACTGGTACTTCTCGACGGTGTGGATCGGGGTGGTGCGCAGTCGTTGCGCTTCGCCGAGGAACTGGAACAGCCGTCGCGCGCGGTCGGCCAGCGGGTCGTTCTCCCGGATCGGCGGTCGCGCTTCGTCTTCGGTGCTCGGGTCTTCGGTGCCTGGGCCCTCGATGTTCGGAGCTTCGGTGTCCGGTTGGTCGGGGGAGTCCGGCCCCGCTTGCTCCCTGCCGATCGTCAAAGTTGTTCTCCTCGCGGGGATCGCGTTGTCGAAACGGGCGGGCGACTTCCTGTCGCGCGGGCGCGTCGTCGGTGTTCGGGACGACAGTGCTTTCGAACGAGCAGCCGCCGATTTCCGGCGTATCGTGTTCCGCCGCTGTTCTAGCACTCGCCGTTCGGGTTCCGGCAGGGCAGGTGGGTTGTCGGTGTGCCGGCAGCGACGGTGTCCCGAGTGGCCGAGCGGGACGGACGGCCATCGCGGTGGGGCTCGGCCGCCCGTTGTCGAGTCGTGCTCTTCGATCACCCGGACAGCTGCTACCTGCCCGCTGTCGGGTCACCCGGATCGAGCGCGGCGGTAGATTCCGCCGATCGAGTGACCCGGCGTCCCGGGTAGTGCGAGACCATCCAACCAGAAACCCAGGTCTGCACCCCGTCTCGCCGCACAGCGCGAGCCCTGTCCTGTCGCCGGTACGCTTGTTCTCAGTCCAGAGTCGTTCCCGAGGGCGAGCAGGTGCTGCTCGGGTTCAGCGGTGGCGGCTCGGGCGCGGCGGCCGAACCGGAGAAGGTCACGCTGGCCGAGCTGCTGGCCGAGTTCAACGAGCGACACGGCACCAACCTCGGCGAGCACGACATGCTCGCCGACGTGGAGCGGGTCATCGCGGACGGGCACGTGCGGGCGGCGGCGCTGAACAACAGTGAGGAGACCTTCGCCGACGTGTTCGACTCCAGGTTCGAGGACAAGGTGATCGAACGCGGCGAGGACAACACCAAGTTCCTGCGGAAGTTCCTGGACGACCAGGAGGCGCGGGACGACTACATCCGACTGGCGCGCAGGCGGGCCTACGAGATGATTCACCGGGAGGTTGCCTGACCAGTGCGGGGGAGTTTCGTGGGTGGTCGGGTGGCTGGTGCGGCGATTTCGCGAGAAATCGCCGACCACAGGAGTTGGGTGGTGGAATCTCACGGCTCGTCTCGTTGCGGCAACACCGACATCGGGTAGCTACTGCACGACGTCGGGCCTTCCTCGCGAGAGCCGTACGAGAGAATCCGCCGACTCCTCCCGGTGATTTGCAGTCACGCCCTAGGCGACGATGTCCGGCAACGGTTGCAGGATGGCACCGGTGAAATCGCCGCGTACCCAGGTCACCGACTGTGGCCGTGCGCCGCCTGTACGGCAGAACTCCCGGACGGCGGTGCGGGCCTGTTCGAGGGGAAGTGCGCTGCGTGGGTCATGGTCGTACGGGTAGCCAGGATCGATGACCAGGCGGGGTGGGGTGCTCAACGGAGCGTCCATGCCGAAGGAGACGAACGTTTCCATCGTGGCTTCTCCTCGGAAACCCATCCAGGTCAGCGCAGCATAGCCCGCGGAGGGATTGCTGGCGAGCTGGAGGAAGTTGTCCGGTGCCCACTCAAGGACCTCATCGGTCCAGGGTTGGGCGGCGCAGTAGAACTGGGCCACCTCACCCGGTGGAAGCGGCGCATCCGTCGATCCAGGCAGGGAACAATCGATGGCCTCATCGATCACACGGTCAACGTCGTCCCAGCGCTCCACGTGATGAAACTGGTCATGAACGAGTGCGCTGATGATCATGATGGGTGAGCAACAGAGGGGTCGGACTGCTCACGCCATGTGACTAGCTGAGGGAGTTCACCCGTCTCCAGGAATTCGGTGACAAGGCGTGTCAACGTAGGAAACGAGAGCCCGTTTCCGGCACGCATCGTGTGCGAACGGCTGGTGTGGTACTCCCGCGAGGCCGGGTCTCCCACTGCCTGGCACCAATGCCCCGGTCCGGTGTACTCGGCGTAGCCGTATCCACCAGCGACCGCGATCTTGAGCGAGTGATCAGGGGCCAACCGGCCCGTCCGTGGGTGCTGTTTCATCGGTCGAGATTCGTGGGTCAGTATCGCTTCGTTCGCATTCGGGTCCGACAGCTCCGCCAGGAACGTCTCCACCTCGCTGTCCGTCACCAGAGTTGATTCGCGAAGGTTCTCAGTCACCGTGCTATCCGGTTCTAATTCGAAGTGCTTGGCACGAATTGTCACGACGGTTCCCTCCCCACGTAGCGCGCTCGTTCCCCGTTGTCGCATGGCTCGACGGTAGCCCCGCCAACCGACAGTGGAAGCTCTCCAATGGACGAAGCCGTTGCGAAAGATCCTCTCCCGCGTCAAAAGTCAGCCGACCGTGTCGGAATCGCTACGTAGGCACGCCACGCCAGTCGTGGTGCAGTGCTGTCCGGTGTGGACGATCAGCGAGTTAGGGCTCAGGAGCGCGGCCAGCACCCGCTGCCCGTCCGGGGCGCCCCCACAACCGCTGATTCGCCGTCTCACGCCGCCCAGCCGCGAGCCGCACCAGCGTCGACACTCCCGGCGACAGCACCTTCCGTTCGCGCACCCACACCACGGCCGCATGAACAGCGCCTTCGGCCCCTCTCTGGTGGTCCAGGCGCGGACCTCGATCCACTCGCCCAGCTCGCCCTCGACGTCGGAGAACTCCCGCCACTTCAAACAAATGGAGGATCGTAAACACCCATCCGAAGTATGTTTCTATGCATTTGACTGAATTGAATTTTCGCTTGGATGCTGTCAAACGAAAATAGGGCACTATGGTGATCATCATAGTGCCTTGTGCTGATTGTGTGGTCGCTGTGATTATCGCTCCTGCGATTGCATAAATCGATTGGGGTCAAGGGTTATTCGCAGTCGGCTGAGATCATGTAAGTTTCTATTTGTTCAACTCTCCTCGAACTATCTGGGGTATCACATGGTGAAACGTTCGGCAGTACGTGTTACGACACTGGCACTTTCGGCGGCTTTGGCAATTGGTTTATCCGGAGGGGTGGCGCAGGCCGCGACCGACCGACCCGCTACGCAAGAACACACTTGTGTTGCGGACACGTCGAGGAAGGAGATGGCGTAAGCAGCGGACAACCCCGAAAAGCCACGGGACACGCGGTACGTCGAAGAGCTCGATCCGGACAAAATCGATAAATTCAACGAGCACTTGGTCGAGGCCGGTAACGACCCACTTCCGGAAGATGCCACGGAGCTGGAATTTCGTACGGATGGCTCTGTAATCGTCCATCTTTCCGGTGGGACAACGCAGACACGGCACGGGCCCGATGGAACTGCTGAGGACTCAGGTGTCCGTCCTATGGGGGTGAAGCACGAGATCAAGAAGGTCGTCGCTGGGTGCCTCGGCGTTTCTGTCGCCGCGCTCAGTTCCTGGGGAGCTATGGTCGAACAATTCGTCACATGGCAGAAGGCTACGAAGTTTCTGGTGCCTCGGTTCGGCGTTATTGGTACAATGAGTTGTGTCAGTGGTATCGTCCGGAAATGTGTCTGATACACAACACCGGAGTGTGGCTACGAAGTTCGAGGGCTTCTTCGGCGGGCCACGCCTGGCCACCACGGGGCTCGCTGTCGTTGTGGCCCTGGCCGCTGTGATCGCGCTGGGCTGGGCCGGGGTGTCGGCGTTCGTGTGTGCCGCTGTATTCACCGGCGTGCAGGCGATCCTCGTGACAGGGTGGGTCGCGATCCGCTCGGGTGGGAGTGATGCGCTGCGTGTTGGCCTGGCGGGGCTGGGTGGGCTGATCGTCCTGTTCGCGTTCGGCGCTACCGGCATATTCACCTTCGCTGACCAGAATGTCTGGTCCGGGCTCAGCGGAGTGATCGGTATCGTGACCGCGACCGTGCTCCTGCGGGTATCCATGCCCCGTCGGAACCACGGCATCCAGTCCCAACAGTGCTAGTCGGCCTCGTGCTCCCAAGACTGGCCTGAGGCGAGTGCGGCCAAGATACGCCCGAAAGGGCCGAAAGGGACAGTGGGGCCGGATAGCCAGTCCGCACTCACGAGAACCCGCGCCGGAACCCCGAACATCCGGATCGTTCTACGCTGCCCACAAAGCGACACTCAGCATCTCTGACTCTGTGAACAGCAGAAACGACCCCTTCCTTTCCGGGTTTTCCCGGCCGGGAGGGGGTGTTTTCGTGTCTGCCGCCGAGAGCGGCATCGTTCAACTCGTCGGCGATGTGCGGACGGGTATTACTCCGCCTGATCGATACGCTCGCGCGGGCCACCGGCCAACTCGGCCAGGTCCTGGCGCTCCTCGGTCAGGGGCCCGCCCTCGTGGCCGGCCTGCCGACGTTGGCCCTCGGTGTAGCGCTGCGGCGCCTCACGCGGCATGGTGTAGGTGTCCGAGGTCCAGTGTGATCGTGGCGCTGTCCGGAGGACTTCGCACACGGCGGCTCAGCAATCTTCAGCTGTCCTGCCAGAAGGTCCACCACAGCAGTGGGAACCTCCAACGGATCCGCCAGGAACGTGCCCGAACAGCGCACCGTATCCGACTGCGGAGCAAGTCCTAGCTGTAGGTGCTTGCGGGGTTGTTCAGTGTGTGTAGGCGGTGTGCGGGGCTGGCGAGGTGGGCGTCGATGAGTCGTTGTACTTCGGCGCTGACCGGATGCTGGTCGGTGGTGACCACCCAGGCGGACTCGTCGTGTTCGCTGAGGTGTACCTCGGCGGGGTTGGCCACGGTGACGGTCCAGGTGTGTTGGCGGGTGTGCTTGCCGGAGCCGGAGGTGTAGTCGAACGCGCCGAGGTAGCCGGTGATGGTCGAGATGGTCAGGCCGGTTTCTTCGGTGACTTCGCGGTGAAGCGCGGCGTACAGGTCGGTATCAGTGGGTTCGACTTTGCCGGAGGGTAGTTCCCAGGTGCCGCCGCGGAAGTCGTCGGCGGGGCGTTTGAGCAGGAGGAGCGTGCCGCCGTGGTCGATGACGGCGCCGACGACGTGTTGGTCGATGCCGTCGGCGGCGTCGGCATGGGTGAGTTCGTCCAACTCGGGTGTGTTCATGCGAGGATGCCTTCTTTCAGATCGTGACGATGGGTCCAGATTTCGTCGAACGCGGCGAGACAGCACTCGGTGAGGCCGTCATCGTCGTGAGGCACGGGCAGCTTGAGAGTGTGCCGTGCCAGCGCGTCGGCGGTGGGGAACTGTCCCGGACGGCGGCCTGGTTCCGGGGCTGTGTAAGGCTGCAGTGGGTTGCGATCCGAGACCAACACCGAGTCGGCACGACCGGGGAACCAGCGGAAAACCGCGATGGCCAACAGATGGTCCACAGGGGGCAATACGGTGCCTTATCCGCTGGTTCGACCGTCGTATCCAGGGGTGACGAGGACACTCGCTTGTCGGTGTTCCTTTCCCCCGTGGGCGTTCTCAGAGCCTTCGGAGTCCGTCGAGTACTCGTACGAGCATCGAGTACGGCACCGTGGTTCGTCTCTTCGGTGGTTCGTACAGGTCGCCGGAGAAGGCGGGGACGTAGCCGCGTACGCGGTCCGGCTCGCGGTGCCGTCCGGTCACCGTTCCCCCTCGGGGCTGCCGGTATCCGGCTGCTCGGCACTGGCGGTGCCTGACTGTTCGGTGATCAGGAGTTCGGTGCAGTCCGGGCAGGTGGGGGCCTGGAACCAGTCCAGTTCGCTGGGTTTGGCCATCGCGCACGGCTTGCCGCACACCGAGGTGTCGGCCGGTCGGCCGTCCCAGTGCTTGCCCCGGAAGGCGTGCCGGTGCCACTGAAACCCGCTCCGGCTCGGCACGGGTAGCCAGTAGTGCTGTCGTTCGACGGTGTCCACGGTTAGTCCTTCCAGCTCGGTTGTCCACGGTCCAGCCGCAGGTATTCGTTGAAGCAGTCCTCGCAGAACGGTCGAATATGGTTCATGCGCCGGTCTTCGACCGGGGGAGCTTCGGCGTAGGCATGTCGCCCCAAGGTCAGCACCGGCCCACCTTCGGCCGGTGGCTCGCGCAACGTCGCGTGCTGGTAGCGATCTCCTTCCGGAGTGAACCAGTACACCGCGATGCGCTCCATCTCCTCACCGATCTCCACAGAGCTCCCCCCGTTCCACGGCAGCCCGCCCCAGATCGCGGCCTGCCCACACGGCGCTGATCGGCCGTGGTGATTGCGCTGTGCTCACGATCAGTCACACTAGCGAACTGAAATCTTTGACTCAAGATTTGAACAACATAGATGCGTAGCTCATTTAGGTGATAGTCGTGAGATAGTTGATCGACTACAGTGCTTGGCTATGGCACTCGGACCAACAGCACGTAGACGACGGTTGGGCGCGCATCTTTCCGAGCTTCGCGAGAAGGCGGGGCTTACCGTCTCCGGTGTGGGCGAGCACATGGGCGCGTCGCCGCAGACCATCCGTAACTGGGAAAAGGGCCAGGCCAGCATGAAGAAGATGGAGCTGGCCGCCCTGTTGGAGCTCTACGACGCACCCCACGAAGTTCGACAGACTTTGGAGGACGCGCGCCGGGAAGGCTCCAAGCGCAGCTGGTGGTCGACCTACCGTCTCCCCGAGTGGTTCAAGCCGTTCGTCGGTCTCGAAAGTGATGCCGCGTTGGTGTGCAACTTCGAGCAGGAATTGATCCCCGGCTTGCTACAGACCGAGGATTACGCTCGGGCGATCCACACCTCGGGTGGACACATCACCGATCCCGAGGATGTCGAGAAACGCGTGGCCGCACGGATGGAACGGCAACGCCGTCTGTTGGACAAGGACAATCCGCTGGAACTGCGTGGGGTGGTCAGCGAGGCGGCCCTACACCGCAAGGTGGGCGGCAGGAAAGTTTGGAGTGAGCAGCTGGAACACCTGTTGGCTCTGGCCGAACGACCGAATGTGATGTTCCAAGTCGTCCCGTACGATACTGGGGCACATGCCTCGATGACATCCGGTTTCGCGGTGCTGAGTTTCGCGGAACAAACCGACCCTGACGTGGCTTACATGGATGGTCCGTTGGGAGGGCACGTGATCGAGGACAACTCGGACGTGACGCTGCTGCGGAACTTGTTCGACGAACTGCGATCCTCGGCGATGCCGCAGCGCGAGTCCATCGACCTGGTGCGCGAAATCGCCCCAGGGCAGCCTCTGACTGCGTAGTTCGCCCCTGCCCTGTCTCGTTAGTCTGGGGTCGTACGATGCCCTCGGCGAGATCGAGACTTCGAAAGGGGCGGCAATGGCAGACCTGTCGCGCGCGACGTGGCGGACAAGCTCGCGCAGCGGAAACGGTGGCAACTGTGTTGAGGTTGCGGTGACCTCGGAGGTCGTCGGGGTTCGTGACAGCAAAGACCGTGCGGCCGGTCACTTCGCAGCGGCCCCCGCGCAGTGGTACGCCTTCATCGATGCTGTTAAGGCCAACCGGTTCGATTGATCGACAGCCGGAGAGCATCGCACCCTCGGATCCGTTCCGGGGGTGCTTTTTATCGCGTGCACAGTCGGTAGCGAACGGCGAAGCCACGCTGTATCGACAGATCGGTGAATACCAGGTGTTCGTGATCAGCTTCAACACCCGCGCGAGATGACCAAGCGCTACAACGTCGTTCCGCGGGTAATCCCGTTCACGACCGGCGAGTACGTCGTGCTCGGCAGCGGATGGAAACTGTCGCCGACAAGCGGTCGATTCGATAGGCTGCGCGCGGCGGCGGCGTCCGAGCGCGAAACCGCGACGATGCTTGACCGTCGAATCAAGGAGCTGCGACACCAGACCACGGAGTAGGTAAACATGGCTGATCTGACCGGCGTGACCTGGCGGAAGTCCAGCCGCTCGCAGGGCGCGGACAACTGCGTTGAGGTCGCGGTGACTTCAGACAACGTAGGCGTTCGCGACAGCAAGGACCGCGAGGCTGGTTTCTTCACCGCTACCGGCTCGCAGTGGTCGGCCTTCCTCGACGCCGTGAAGACCAGCCGGTTCGACTGAATGAAGTTTTCCGGTCGGACTGTCGGGTGCGACCGAACACGAATTCGGCCGCACCCGTTGGGGCTCGCTCAGTCGAGGCGAGCCTTCCGTAGGCATCATTCAGCGATATCGACCGGTCGAGTTGAGAAGGCTTGGCCCCTTGGGGAAGCTTCCCGTTTTTCACGGCGTTTTTCCATTGCTCCATCGCGGGATCGTCGATGCCGCTGACCTCGCTCGGTTCGAACGAAGAGGGAACATTGTGCCATCCGGCTTGGGTGTTCAGCCGACTGGCGAGAACGTAGGTCTGTCCCGCACGTAGCGAGGGAGAGTCTCCTACTCGCACGTTGTCCCGGGTCACAGGGTTCTCACTGCCGATCCGCGCGACCCGCACTGTTCCCTCGGCCTTGCCTTTGAGCGTGGACACCACCTCGGCCCGGTACTTGGTGTACGGGATACCGGACGGGCTGTTTTCCGAGCCGATCTTGCTCGTGATCCGGGCGACGAAGACATCATCGGCCCACCCGGCTGCTTTTTTCGGTGTATCCAGCTTGAAAGCGTAGGTCGCCTCAGCCTCGCCCGGCTGAGTGGGCATCACGAAAAACCAGCCCACTCCGAACGCGATTCCCACGGCACCGACGAGGGCTCCGGCCCACAGCGAGATGCGTTTCGTTCTGTTCATGATCAACCCCAATATGAACGGTACTGCGCTATGTCCGACTGCGCCGGAGCGTTGGGCACTCTACTGTCGTCGTAGCAATACATGAGCGTGTATCGATCATTTCGGTGCCCCGATTTCAACGCATGACCGAACTCGTGTTCGACGACGGCCTGCCTGTTGTACAGGCTGTAGTCCTGCAAAAAATAATTATTCAGATGGATCTCGTGAGAACCGACGGTGGCCGTCCACAGGCCCGACCAGTCGGCTGTCTCTTCATAGGCATCCATGACGTTCACATCCGCGTAGACACCGGCACTGTCCGGGCGGACGTCAATGCTTCCCAAGGCACTCCAGTCCCGGTCAGCAGCGTCGACTTCATTACATCTTCGACGAGGTCCGCTCGGCAACGCTGTCGCAGCGGGAGTCCGTGAAGTTGGCGCGTACGATGATCCCCGCATGAGCGGATGCGACATGAGGGAACGCACCATGAGCGCGTGGCGTCCGAGCTCGTGCTCCGGGCAAGGCGGTCAGTGCGTCGAGGTCGCGGTGACTTCAGACAACGTAGGCGTTCGTGACAGCAAGGACCGCGAGGCTGGTTTCTTCACCGCTACCGGCTCGCAGTGGTCGGCCTTCCTCGACGCCGTGAAGACCAGCCGGTTCGACTGACCAACAGCCGAACTGCTTCGCACCCTCGGATTCGTTCCGGGGGTGCTTTCTATCGTGTGCACGATCGGTCACGAACAAAGAAGAGTCCCCTGATCGTGACCAGGGGACTCCGTGTTATTTTGTATCCGCCAAGAAGCAAAATAACAGTGCTGAGCGTAGCACGGAATACGCTTCCCGCCACATGCGGTCCAGGCAGCGTGTGGGGAGGGTTACAAGTCCTGGCCACGGTTCACAGCCGTGCGGGCCGCCGTCAGAGGGCGTGCAGCTCGCGCGTCAGGCAACGCACGATCCAGGCGAACCCGGCCGTGTCCTTGGTAAGCCCTGGCGTTCATGTTCGGGCACTATCGGCCCATCATCGCCGCTCTGCCCGTAACCCCCGGCTCGGCGAGCCCTTAATCCGGCTCGCGGGGTGAAGCTCCGAAGTCACAATTCCGGTAGACCGAGACCTTCACCTCCCCCTCGATCCCAGGAGAACTGTGTCCGTTTCACGGCTCACCCGAGATCGAGGGGGGCTCGCAGCCTTACGGGTCCACGCGGTTCCCGAGCCCCGGCATCGCCTCCGGCTCAAAAGACGGACGGCGGCCTGGTTCCGGGGCCGGGTGAGACTGTCGGGGGCCGCGGTCCGAGACCGGGATCAGCCCCGAACGCAGGGGAGGTCTCTGGACCTCACTGGGAGCCGGTGCGCTGCGAACTCGAAGCAAAATCTCCGAGGCTCGGGGTAGCGACGAGTCAGCGCGAGCGCGGCCCCATCGGGAAACCGCGAGGTCCGACAGACGAGTCGCAGCGGACGACACATCGCCTTGCCCGCTGTTTTGACCGCTGTTCTCCGGGGTGATACGGATGATCTTCTGTCCGTGCGTTGGTAGTGGGACGCTGTCGTCCCGGTTTCGGGCGGTCATTCGGCGGAACCTCTCGCCGGCCCTCGCGGCGGTGGCGGTCGGCGCGCACCGGACGCATCGGGCGGGACACGCGGTTCCGGGTGGCTCGGGCTCGCCCGCCGGAGTGGTGCTCGGGTGCGGCGTGACGGTGGAAGGTGACGAGGAGGAGCCGGTGAGCGGCAACCGGGTGATCGCGCGGCGCTACGAGTTGACCTCGCCGATCGGGCGGGGATCGATGGGCGAGGTCTGGTCCGGCTACGACCAGCGACTGGACCGGCGGATAGCGGTGAAGCTGCTGCCTTCGGCCAAGCTGGCCGAAGCCGACGACCCGCAGCTGTTGACCAAGCGGTTCGTGCGCGAGGCGCAGCTCACCGCCAAGGTCGAACACCCCGGCGTTCCGGCGGTGCACGACGTCGGCACCGAGGGTGACGAGCTGTTCCTGGTCATGCAACGGATCTCCGGCACCGATCTCGCCGACATCATCGCCGAGCACGCGCCGCTGTCGGTGTCCTGGGCGGTGTCGGTCACCGCGCAGATCGCCGCCGTGCTGACCTCGGCTCACGAGGCCTCGTTGATCCACCGCGATCTCAAACCGAGCAATGTGATGATCGCCGAGAGCGGCACGGTCAAAGTGCTCGACTTCGGCATCGCGGCCGTGCTGGAAGGCGGGCACACCAAACTCACCCGTGCGGGCGACAGTATGGGCACCCCCGCCTACATGGCACCGGAACAGGCCATGCACAACACCGCCACCCCGGCCGGTGACCTGTACTCGCTGGGATACGTGCTGCACGAACTGCTCAGCGGTGAACGGGTGTTCGACGCTCCCGGTGCGCCCGCGATCGTCCACAAGCACATGAGCGTGCCACCGACCCCGTTGCGGGAGTGCGGCGTGGCGGTTCCGGCGGAGCTGGAACGGCTCGTGCTCGATCTGCTGGCCAAGAACCCGCAGCAGCGCCCCGAGGACGCGAGGGAGGTCTACCGGCGGCTGCTGCCGTACCTGCCCGCGCCGGAGGACTCCGCCTCCGTCATCGACAGCGGTGACCCGACAGCTCCCTACCGGCATCCGCACGCCCCGTGATCCTCGCGACGTCGGCCCGAGTCCACCGAGCCTCCCGGCGAGGTTCCGGTCGCCGACCCGCGAGCGGCCGAGGAACGCATCCGCTCGGAGCAGCAGCGGGCCAACGAACTGGTCGACGAGGCACGCTTCACGCAGGCGGCGGAACTGCTGCGCTCGTTGCTGCTGGACCGCTCGTTGCGGCGACGGCTCACCCCGGAGCGCAGAACGAAGATCAGGCGCAACCTCGCGACCTTCCACTTCCTCGGCGGCGACTACCGGGCGGCGCTGGAGGAGTACACCACGCTGCTCGCGGAGTTCGGCGACGATTCGGGCGTCCCGGTCGCGTCCGTGCTGGAGTGCCGGTTCATGGCCGCGACCTGCCGCATGGAGCTCGGCGAGGACCAGCGGGCGGCCCGCGAACTCCGCTCACTGCTCAACGAATACCTGCGCCTGCTGCCGAGCGAGCTGGAACGCATCCTGGAGGTTCGTGTCCAGCTCGCGACGCTGCTGTCGAACACCGGTGAGACGAACGCGGCCAGGGAACTGCTGCGGCAGGTGCTGGCCGCCGCCACCACCGAGGAGTCCCAGCTCCACGCCGAGCAGGCACGCCGGATGCTGGCCCGGCTCGACGAACTGGGGCGATGAACCGCACGCCAGCGCGTCCCGGCCTTTCGCGGCGCCGGGAGCCGTCGCCATGGTGGTTCCCGCGAGCCACGTGCCGAGCCCGCACGGCTCGTCGGCTGAGCGGCGGCCGGCACCGTTCAACCGGCACCGCTCACCCGAAGAGCTTGGCGAAGAACCACCCGATCCGGCTGACCTTGCGGATCCTGGGGTTGTCGGCGACACCGTGGATCTCCCACTGCTGTCCGCACTCCTCACAGCGCCACAGCCCGATCCGCGAGGTGTCCGGTTCGCACGGATGCCCGTTGCGTCCTCGTCGCATAACCCGATCACACCACGGATCAGGCCGGATGTCCTGAGATCGGGGCTTGATCCTGGTGAGCTCTTGTAGTCGAGTGATCCGAATTCGGTCGGGGTGTGGTGGGGGCACTGGTCGTGGTGGCTGGGGCGTAGCGGTTCCAGGTTCCTCCGGCTTCGGTCAGGACGCGGGTGGTGTGTTTGTCGTGGAAGTCGAGCAGGGTGGCGGCGAAGGGTGCTGGGGCTTGAAGCATGAGGGGGCACAGGGCTGAGGTGCGTCCGGTTCGGGTGGGGACGCCGTTTGTGGTGGAGGGACTCGCTGAGGCTGCGTGGCTGGAGAGGTTGGCCTGGTTCGCGGACGAAGGAGGCTGTGTGCCGGTCCGACAGTGCGGCCAGTGCTTCTTGCGTCATGGGAAGCTCTCCGTGAGCCACGGTCGTCAGCGGAGCGGGGCCGGGTGACCGCGAGCCAGTCCAGGTCTCGTTTCGGGTGCCGAGTCGCCAGGACACCTTCCAGCGCCGGCACCAGTTCCGGGCGGATCTGCCCGGCGCCGTCGTCGAGGGGCTGGGTGAGCTTGTAGCCAGGGTGCGGGGTTCGCAGCGGCGCCCGCCCAGCAGGCAGCCCTCGAATCCGCATCGTCCGCAGACGAAGTCGCGGGTGATGCCCGCGCAATCCCGGCAGACCGAGTCCGCATCACCCGGATTTCGGCGGCCGGGCAACAGACGGTGGACGCCGCGATCGGGCAGTCGTCCCGAAAGGCCGTCATTCACCTACTGACATGCCTCGGCATTCTGGGTAAGTGATGCGTCACGTCCCCGCAGGACCCTTTTCGTCGAGGGCGGTCGAGTAAGAGTGTTGGGAGATGGTCGGACTTACCGGCACGGACCGTTGTAACTGTGCAACCGTGAGACGGTTGCGTCGCGTCCTCCCTGCGAAGGAGGTAGTGCCATGCGGCGTGGAATGTGGTTACTTGGCAGCGCAGTCGCTGTTGGTGTTCTGCTCCTGGGAGCTTGGGGGATCGCGCGGATGGATGGCTCCTCATCCGAGTCCGAATCACCGGGGGGTACCCCTGGCGCGGGCGTGGTTTCCACCGACGTGGAACGGAATGAGGGCGTTCCGTGGAGACGGTTGAAGGAAGAAGGAGCTACGTTCAAGGACCCTGTCGAGGACCTGCGGGATGGCTGACCGTGCCATCCCGCGGACGTAGCAGTAGGAGCCGAGTGGGAGGTCAGTAGGTCGAGGCGTCCTCGTGGACGTTTATCGCCGCGTCGCCGTGATTGGACGAGAAAAAGTAGTTGTTGATCAAATCTCCAGTGTCAGGGTCAGTTTGTCGGTGGCTTGAGGCCCCGATGATGTAGCCGAGACCGTTCGAGTTCATGTCGTCGATCCACGGTCCACCGCTTGCCCCGCTGTGCATGTCGCAGTCGGTGCGCACCTTTTCGTTCAGGGGGTTCCAGGAACTCGCATCGACTGTGTCGCCGCGGCAGTACCACAGCAGTTCACCATTGAAATCTGTGCGTTGGTATCCCGCTGCCGGGTATCCGAACACACGCACATCCGTGAATTCCTGGCCCGCGTTGAATCGGTATCCTTGTGAACCTACCCTGTGTTCGAGGTCGGACGACTGCGGAAATACCGCGAACGCGGCGATGTCGTATCCCCAGTCCCTGTTTTCGGCCCAGCCCGTGGTAGTCACCATGTAGCTGGCATTTCACTCACCGTAGGGTGCCTCTCCATTGTCATGGGCTGGCACGAACGTGATGTTGCTGTAGAACTGTCCGTTTCCGTTGTGGAGACAGTGACCGGCGGTCCAGACCGTGTTCTGATTGTCGGCAGTGATTACCGAACCGCTGCACTCGTAAAGTTGCCCCTGAGGGCCTTCGGCGAAGATCTTGCCCGTGGTCGAGGCCGGAATGCCGGGCTCTGTCCATCGCTGAGCTCGGGATATCGCACTCGCCCGCGGCTCGGTCGACGACTGCGGGGTGGAAACTCCTCGCGGGAGGCTTCCCTGTTCCGACTGCTGCGGCAGAACGTTTTCCTGCTCCTCGGGATCGGAAACCTGGCCATCGCTCGGCCGCGGCATCGGCGCCGGCACGGCCCGTCGCATCCGTTCCTTCGTCCAAAAATCAGCGGTGTTCGAGGTGCTGACCACTTCCTTGGTCACCGTCTCGGTGAATTCGGACGGAGTTGTCCCTGCTGTGGGGGATTGATCGGCGACAGCGATCGCGTTGCTACCGGTCGCCAGAACAGAGGTCGCAACCACCAGCCCCGTTACCAAGCGTCGCGTACGCATCTCACCCAGTGTCTTTCCTGTCTCTTGGCGGCATTGTCGTCGTGTGATGTGCGCTTGTGATCATCGCTATCCACGAACGGGACAAACACCGCCAAGTTGCCCAAACGTTCACAGCTCCCAGAAGCAGGGGCAGCTGCCCAGCACGGCTTATCGAGGCGCTGGCCGTTCGCATTAACGCCGCGCGGGCCGACTTTTCCGTGGAAGAATCAGCGCGGCTGGTTACTCACAACGCTGTAGCGGTCAACGAGGCGGGAAGGTCTGCAACGACTGCGGGAATGTCTGACGCCGCTGCTGGTCGGGGTTCGAGTCCGGTGAGCTCTTGTGATCGAGTGAGCCGAATTCGGTCGGGGTTGTGGTGGGTGGTCACTGGTCGTGAGAGCCGCACTTTCCCGACCGTTCCCGGCCACTGTGGTGGGATCTCCGTCAGGAGAACGGAGTCTCGGGTCGCCGCTGGAGCTCGCCGTCCAGGAGGACGTCCACGCGTTCGTCGTAGAAGCACGCCAGCCCGGCGATCTTGTGGCTCTCCGGCAGCGGGGTGCGGTAGGTCCACACGGTGTCGGGATGTTCGGCCTCGCCGGTGTGCACGTGCCAGTAGCTCGCGGTCCCCTTGTACGGGCAGTGGGTCTCGTGGTCGCTGGGCCGAAGCAGGTCCATCCGCACGTCGGGCAGCGGCAGGTAGTAGCGGGGCGGCAGGCCGGTCTCGAACAGGATTCGCGGGTGGTGCGAGTCGGCGAGGGTGACGCCGTCGAGCCGGATCTCCACGTGCCGTGAGCTCTCCAGGACGTCCACCCGCGTGTAAGGGTCGCGGGGGTGGACGTAGACCGGCTCGTCCTCCTCGAACCACTCGTCCATCGAGTTCCAGTCGATCCGGACCAGGTCGCGCAGTCGGGGCAGCGGGCAGTCCCGGTAGCCGATCGCGGCGGCCGGTGCCGTCGCCGAAGCGGTGACGACGTCGTAGATCGTGCCCTCGCCCAGCCGCCGCGACCGCCGCACTTCGCCGGTGTCGGTCAGCTCGGCCCGCACGTCCTCACGCGGGACGTAGTAGGTGGGGTAGTGGGGGTGCTCCCAGACGAGAACCGGTCGCCGGGTGTCGGCCACCACCCGCCCCGCCAGCATGGTGCGCACGCGCTTTTCGGAGTCCTCGGCCCGGATCTCCTCGTGTTCGCTCATCGGTCCCGCTCGTTTCCGCGTGGGGTCAGGCTCGTTCCCCACTCTGCACCCACCGGGTGCTGTCCGGAAACTTCGTGCCCGTCCGGACGAGCCCGCGCTCCCGCCGACGGGACGGGGCCCGCGCACCGGATCCGGCCCCGACGGCGACCGACCCGCCGCGCGCTCCGTCCGGGGCGGATCGCGCGGTCACGCCGACAACGCGGGGTTTGTCGTGACGTAAGTCACACATGTAGCGTATGTCGCACTCTCGCGGTTACGCGCGAGTAGCTGTTACCTTCAGTAACACTATTTCGGCGGCACCGAAATATCGTCGTCATTTCGGTAGGGAGTGCCCATGACCAGCAGTATCACCGGATCAGACGCGACCGCTGCGACGCCCGACCGCGAGGAGGTGGCCCGCAGGTTGCTGGACTCCTCGGAGACGCTGTCCTACGACCCGGTCCAGGAGGTCGACTGGGAAACGCCGCTCGACACCGACTATCACGGTGCGAGTCCGGAGTGGAGCACGCTCTACGGCACCGCCTACTGGTCCGAGATGACCCCGGAGCAGCAGCGGGAGCTCACCAGGCAGGAAGCCGCCTGCGTGGCCAGCACCGGCATCTGGTTCGAGATGATCCTGCAGCAGATGGTGCTGCGGGACTTCTACGCCAAGGACCCGGCCGACCCCGCTTTCCAGTGGGCGCTGACCGAGATCGCCGATGAGTGCCGACACTCCATCATGTTCGGCCGCGGCGCCGCGAAACTGCGCGCACCCGCCTACCGGCCGCCCCGTCCCGTGCTCGAACTCGGCCGGGCGTTCAAGACGTTGGCCTTCGGCGAGGCCGCCTATGCCGCGATCCTGGTCGCGGAGGAAGTCCTCGACGTGATGCAGCGGGACTGGATGCGCGACGAACGGGTCGCCCCCTTCGTTCGCACCATCAACAACATCCACGTGGTCGAGGAGTCGCGGCACATGAAGTTCGCCCGACAGGAGACCAAGGAGCGTCTTCGTGGGGTGGGGCCGGTGCGCAGGCAGATCCAATCCGTGGTGGTCGCCGCCGCCTCGTACTTCATCGTCACCAGCATGGTGAACAAGAAGGTCTACGAGAACGCGGGACTGGACGTGGACCGAGCCGTCCGCGAGGCCAAGGCGAACCAGCACTACAAGTCCCTGGTGCGCTCCAGCTGCGCCGGACTGATGGAGTTCCTCGACTCGGCCGGACTGCTCACCAAGCCCGCCACCTGGTTCTACAAGCGAGCGAATCTGATCTGATACATGGCCTACGCGATTACCCAGACCTGCTGCACGGACGCCTCCTGCATCGCGGCGTGCCCGGTCAACTGCATCCACCCCACGCCGGACGAGCCGGACTTCGGCTCCACCGAGATGCTCTACGTCGACCCGAGCACCTGCATCGACTGCGGTGCCTGCGCCGACGCGTGCCCGGTGGACGCGGTGTTCCCGGTCGACCGGCTCACCGGTTCCCTCAAGGCGTACGCCGACATCAACGCCGAGTACTACGCCAAGCGCGACACCGGCGCCGACTCGGCGGCGGAGACGACCTCGGAGACGGCCTCGAACACTGCCACAACCGAGTCCAAGCCGAAGCCCTCGCCGAACTTCCACTCCTGGTCGCCGCCGGTGTTCGACCGCGTCATCCCCAGTGACTTCGCGCCGCTGGACGTCGCGGTGGTCGGCACCGGTCCGGCGGGGATGTACGCCGTCGAGGACCTGCTGCTGCACACCAACTCCCGGGTGACGCTGCTGGACCGGCTCCCCGTGGCGGGAGGCCTCGTGCGCTACGGGGTCGCCCCCGACCACCCGTCCACGAGACGGATCGGCGAGACGTTCGCCCGGTTCCACACCCACCCCCGGCTCCGAATGAGGCTCGGGGTCGAGGTCGGCAGGGACGTCTCCGCCGAGGAGCTGGCCTCCCGCCACGACGCGGTGATCTACGCGGTCGGCGCTTCCTCCGCGCGGGAACTCGGCGTGGCGGGCGAGGACCTGGCGGGCAGCGTCAGTGCCACCTCGGTGGTGTCCTGGTACAACGGCCACCCCGACGCGGTCGCCGACGCCGTCGACCTCTCGGCCGAGCGAGTGGTCGTGGTGGGTAACGGCAACGTCGCGCTGGACGTGGCCCGGGTGCTGACCACCGATCCCGACCGGCTCGCCGACACCCCGATCTCGCCGCGAGCCCTGCGGCAGTTGCGCTCCAGCAGGGTCCGCGAGGTGGTGCTGCTGGGACGCAGAGGCCCCGAGCACGCCGCCTACACCAGGCCGGAGCTGCTCGAACTCGTGCAGCGCGACGACATCGAGCTCGTGGTGGACACGCACGACCCGCGCATCGCGCCGACCATCGACGCCGCCGACAACGACGACAAGGCGGGGTTGCTGCGGGAGCTCGGCCGCGAGTCCGTCGACTGGTCCGCTCCCGCCGGTGGTGCGGGAACGAGCGGCCGGAAGCGTATCGTGCTGCGGTTCCACTCCGCCCCGGTGGAGCTGGTGGGCGAGACCGAGGTGCGCGGAATCCGCGCCGGGGCGGGCGACCGGGACGTCGAGATCCCCGCCGGTCTGGTGGTCAAAGCGGTCGGCTACCGCGGCGTGCCGCTGCCCGGACTGCCGTTCGACGAACGGACCGCGACCGTGCCGAACTCCGCCGGTCGGGTCAGCGACCGGCCGGGAACCTACGTGGTGGGGTGGATCAAGCGCGGTCCTTCCGGCGGGATCGGCGCGAACCGCGCCTGCGCCAAGGAGACGGTCGGCACGCTGCTCGACGACGCGGTGGCCGGGCGGCTGACCGAACCGAGCGCCCGGAACTCCGGGATGGACGGGCCGCTGTCGCGGCTGCGCGCGAAGTTGTCCGGCGGAGCCGCCCGCCTCGGCTGACGGTCACGACGACCGCTACCGCGCCCCGCCGAACAGGGTGTCCGGCGGGGCGCGTTCGTCGTCGAGGCTCCGAACACGTTTCCCCCGACCGCGTTCTCGGCCATCGGCCGTCCGGATCTCGGAGACGCGCCTCGTGCACGGCTGCGGTCGATCCCGCGTCACCAGCCTCCGGCGGCGCCGGTGTCGCGGGCCAGCATCCGGTACAGCGTTTCCAGCTGTGCCCGCGCGATCCGCTCGCGCTCCCGTTCCGAGTACTCGTGCAGGTGGTGCAGTGACCAGTCGTCCAGGCACCGCAGCGCCGCGAACACGAGCGAGGCCTGCAGCGAGCTCGGCAGGTCGTCCCGCACCGCGCCGCACTCCCGTCCGACCTCGAGCGCCTCGTCGAGCCAGCCCCGCACGGACGAGATCGCGCCGCGCAGCGCCGGGCTGTGCTCGACGGGGGAATCGGCCGAGTAGAACAGTTTCCCCGCTTCGGCGAACCAGCTTCCCCGGCCCGCCAGCTCCAGCAGCTCGGTGACGAGTCGGGTGATGTGGTCCCAGAAGCGGGGACCGGCCAGCTCCCGAGGGGTCGGCACGTCGATCTCCCGCCCCAGCAGCCGCATCGCCTCGGTCACCACCGTCTCGAACAGCGCCGCCTTCGAGCCGAAGAAGTGGTAGAAGGAGCTCTTGCTCATTCCGCACGCCCGGATGATCGAGTTCAGCGAGGCGTGCTCGTACCCACGGCGGGCGAACTCGCGCGTGGCCGTCTCCAATACCCGTTCGCGCCGTTCCGGGGACGGATCGTGTAGTGCCATGCGCTCACCCTAAGGCATTGGACCAGCCGGTCCAAGCGCTGCTACCGTTGCTGTGGACCAGGTGGTCCAAACTAGGTGCGGAGGTAACCAGCGATGTTCGTCCCCACAACAGTGACCGAGCAGCTCGCCGCCGTCGGCGAGCGCGAACCGCGAACCCTGATCGTCGGTGCCGGGGTGGCCGGAGTGACACTGGCCCGGTCGTTGCGCGACCGGGGACTGCACCCCGTGCTCGTCGAGCGGGCGGAACAGCGCCACGAGTCCGGCTACATGCTCGGGCTGATGCCCTTCGTCGATCCCGTGATCCGCGAACTCGGCCTGGAACGCGGCTATCTGGAGCGGAGCGTGGCCGTGCGCGAGTACCGGCTGTGCTCCTCGACCGGTGCGAGGCTCCACGACTACTCGGTGGCCACCGCGTTGGGCGAGTTCGGCCACTACCGGGGCATCGAGCGCGGCGAGCTGCTCGAACTGCTGGCCACCGACGACGTCCCGGTCGCCTGGCGAACCCGACCGACGCGGATCGACCACAGCGGACGGACCGTTCGGGTCGGTCTGACCGAGGACGGGACCGAGTTCGAGGTGGAGTTCGACGCCGTCATCGCCGCCGACGGGATACACTCGGCCACCAGGGAACTGGTGCTCGGCCCCGAACGGGTGCGCACCTACGACACCGCCTGGGGCGGTTGGGTGACCTGGACCGAGTCCGACGAGCGTCCCGACCTCTACCAGGAGGTCTGGGGGCCGGGATGCTTCGTGGGGCTCTACCCCGTGCCGGGACGGCTCGGCGTGTTCGTCGGTGGCCCCCGTGCGGACACGCGGCGGGGACCGGCCGCGTTCGCCGAACTGATTCGCGACAGGCTGCGCACCCTCGACGCCCGTTGCTCCCGCGCCCTCACCGGGCTTGCCACCAGCCCGGAGAACCACTACTGGAGCCTGTCCGACGTGCGGTGCGCGGAATGGACCGCGGGACGCGTCGCCCTGCTCGGAGACGCCGCGGCCGGTTTCCTGCCCACCGCCGGGGTGGGCGCGGCCATGGCGATGGAGTCCGCCGGTGCCCTGGCGCGGCGCCTCGCCACGACCGACAGCACCTCGGTGGGCCAGGCGCTGCGGGACTACGAACGCGTCCAGCGCCCCCGAGTCGAGTCGGCGCAGCGCAACTCACGCCAGCTGGCCGGTCTGATGATGCGCCGAGGCAGGACGCTCTGCCGGGTCCGGGACTTCGCCACCGCGCTGGTCGGGGTGAACACCGCACTCGGCCCGATCCGCAAACTGCTCGAACGGCGTGACCACGAGCGGGTCGAACCGGCCCGGTAGCCGAGCGTGCCGGCCGGACGGGCTCGCCGGTGGTGCGCTTGCCGAACCGGACACCGAGCACCGTACCGGCAAGAGCTTCCGGCTCGGTCGGTGCGCGATGAGCCGGACACGTCGTGACCGCCCTATCCGGCCAGACGGGACAGATCACCGGCGAACTGCATGGACCGGTAGGGCCAGTTCCTGGCGGTGTTCCACTGGCTGACCACGAGGTGCAGGTCGTCCAACGTGGTCGTCGGGACGATGTAGCCGCCGTAGAGCTGGGCGACGCGTCCGCTCGCGTGGTCCTCGTCGTGCCAGGAGCTGCCGCGCAGCACCGTGGTGCGCGGCGCCTCGTGCGGGTTCGAGTTCGGGTGGGCCGGTCGCGACACGTCGATGCGGTAGTTGCCCGCGTCGAACAGGCACAGCAACCACTGGTCCGCCACGCGGCGCAGGCACAGTTCACCGTAGGAGCCGTTCAGCACGACCGTCGGCGGATCGCCCCACGACCACGCGCCGTCGCGGCGGCCCCAGCCCTGCCACGCGGCGGGGTCGGTGAGGCGCTCGGCGGGGACCCGATGCAACAACAGCCCCTTGTCCCGCTGGAAACCGGTGGAGAAGGCGTAGACGTAGCCGTCGTCGCCGAGCGCCCAGGTCAGCATCTGGAACAGCCCGCCGTGGTGGTCACCCGGCCAGGTGGTCCCGGTGTGGTGCCAGGTCTCGCCGTTGTCGGTGGAGCGGTGCACCTCGGTCCAGTGCACCCTGCCGATGCCCGCGCAGACCATCACGTGCAGGTACATCGTCGCGCCGATCGTGATGACATCGGTGGGGATCACGGTGCTCACGCGCCTGCCGTGGATGATCGAGTCGTGCCGGTAGGGCAGGATCTGCTCGGCGTAGCGGCCCCGGCCCGCCGCGCCGACCCACTGGATCCCGGTGCGCGCCGTTTCCGGGGCACCGAACAGCACCACCGGGGAGCGCCAGCCGGGCCCTCCCACACCGGCCCGCTCGAAAGTGTCCCCGAACACCGCCACCAACCTGCCGTCCGGAGCGGTGGCCATCACCCCCAGATCGGTGCCCCCGATCCCGAACTCGCCGGTCACCCCCGGCCCGGTCAGATCCCGTATCTTGCGCACCGTCGCCCCCGTTCCCACCAGCTCGGGCCTTCGCGGTCTCCGCCACCGATCCTCACCCATCCACCCGGTTTTCCGTTCGAGCCTGGCCGGGTGAGCGAGGTAACGGAAACAGCCGCTCGCCACCGCTCCCGGTTTCGGGCATCCCATCCGGGATGGACGATCGACAGTGGTGCGGAGGCCCGGGTGCACGAGGCATGGCGGGCCACGAACAGGACCTGAGCACCGCCGAGAACTACCGGCGGTTCGCCGCGGCGGTCGCCGAGCGCTCACCGGAGTACGGCGCCCTCGCCGAGGCGGTCGCCGACGACGAGGAGATCCTGGGGCTGCTGGCCACGCTGCCGGGCGACAAGCGCCAACCGAACCTGTTGTTCGCCGCCGCGCGGTACCTGCTCGGTGCTCCGCCCGAACCCGCCACCCTGCGCGGACTCGTCCGCGAACGCGCCGGGGAGCTGACCGCGGTGGTGCTGGCCCGGCGCACCCAGACCAACGAGGCGGGGCGCTGCGCCACGCTGCTTCCCGCGCTGGCCCGGCTGCGGGAGCCGCTGACGCTGCTGGAGGTGGGAGCCTCGGCGGGGTTGAACCTGCTGCCCGACCACTACTCCTACGACTACACGGGCCACCACGTGATCGGCACCGATCCCGAGGCCCCGGTGCTGCGCTGCCGTCCACACGGTCCGGTACCGCTGCCCGACAGGGTTCCCACCGTCGTGTGGCGGGCGGGGATCGACACCGCTCCGCTCGACGTCGGGGCGGAGGATCACGCGAACTGGCTGGAGTGCCTGCTCTGGCCGGGGGAGGAGAGCCGTCGGGAACGGCTGCGTGCGGCGTTGCGCACCGCCGCCCGGCACCGTCCTGTCGTCCATCGTGGTGACCTCCTCGAGGACCTCGGGCGGATCGCCGCCGACGCCCCGGCGGGGGCCACCCTGGTGGTGTATCACTCGGCCGTGTTGGCCTACGTGCCCGAGTCCGTTCGTCGTGACTTCGCCGCTGCCGTGCGCGAGCTCGGAGCGGTCTGGCTGTCCAACGAAGCGCCCGGTGTGATCGGTCCGGTCGAAACCGTCGACGCCCCGAACGACTCGTTCGTCCTGGTCCGGGACGGCAGCGAGGTGCTGGCATCGACCGACCCCCACGGTGCCTGGATGCGTTGGTACGACTGAGGCGGGTATTCCGCGCGGGACGTCCCCGACCGCCGCGAACGAGGCGGGGAACGCGGTGACACGTTTCGGGAGAATTCGCGGTCCGCGCGGCGTTCCGGAAAAATCCGAGTGGCACGTTGGTACTTTCAGGTGATCTCGGTATGGACGCCGTTTTCGGAATTCCGGGTCATCCTACCATTGGTTCTTTGTCTGCATTTCGACACGAACGTGGAAGCGATACTACTCCGAAAGGATCTGTGACGTATGGGAGCGTTCTCATAAAGTGATCCAAGCTGCCGAGATAAATGGGGCAGCCGTTTTCCGTGCTGCGGGAACGAACAGTGTTGTCATTTTTCACTCGAAGAGGTGAAATTCGGTGTTAAGCAGTCTGATCGCGTCCGGTATGGCGTTGTCCACTCTCTTCGCTCCGACAGCGGTGGAGTTCGACTCGCCGCCTTCGGACGAGATAGTAATCGACGTCGCCACCGTGAACGGCTCCGGATGTCCGGAGGGGACGGCCGACGTGGCCGTTTCCCCCGATAACAAGGCCTTCACCGTCACCTACAGCGATTACCTCGCCGAGGTGGGACCGGACTCGGACCCCACGGCGTTCCGGAAGAACTGCCAGCTCAATCTCGTCGTGCACGTGCCCCAGGGGCTCACCTACGGGATCGCCCGGGCCGACTACCGCGGTTTCGCGCATCTGGCCGAGGGGGCAACCGGCACCCACCAGGCCAGTTACTACTTCCAGGGTGACTCCAGGACGACGCACTCCAGCGAGACGTTCGAGGGGGCCTACAGCGACAACTGGCAGGTCACCGACGAGACCGAGATCGGCGACGTCGTCTACAAGCCCTGCGGCGTGCAGCGCAACTTCAACATCAACACGGAATTGCGCGTGAACGCGGGCACCTCGGACTCGAGCGAGACCAGCTTCATGACCATGGATTCGACAGACGGGAGCATCAAGACCACCTACCACTTTTCCTGGAAGAAATGTGAATCCTGACCGCTGTTCTGAAAGACCGTCCGGTTGAGGTCTCCCTTTCCTTCGGCGGGAATGCGCGGTTGCCGGTGTCTTCGCTCGGATCCAGCCGCGCTTCCGTGTCGTCGAAATCTCGGAAGACCTCGTTGAATTCTCCGGAACGGGCGGTGGACGGGCCTTTGTCGGTGATCCCGGTGGTCGGGCCGCGATCACGATCGGCAGAGGCCCGCATCCCGCCGTACGCTCCCGCGAACCGTGCGACCGGACCCCACGGCCCAGAAGTCGTCCTCGGCCGGCTTCCCCGCTTCGGCGAGCACTCGGGACTTCGGCGAGTGCCCCTGAACCGCGTCGTGAGCCCGAACCGCCGATCCGCTCGCGTCCGGGACGACACGGTGGGGAGGGGAGATGTCCGTCCGAGTCGCCGCTGGAGGAGGTGAGCGAGTCCAACGCCGACCCGCTGGTGGTCGGAAGCAGCGAGGATCGGGTGGGTTCGCGGCCGCTCTGTCGGGCTCGGTAGCCCGGTACCGTGTGCGGCACGCGCGCGCCGTCCGGTGGTCGTGCTCCGGGCGGCTCCGACGAGCTCGCCCCTCGGAAGCGACGGCACGTGATGTCGGAGCGGCCGGGCGGTAGCGCGGACGGCGTGGAAGCTACAGCAGCAGCTCGCGTGGTTCGAGTCGCGGTGTCGGTGCGGTGTGCGAGCCGTACCCGACCCGGAGCAGGGCTCGTGGGTGCGGGCTGCCCCCGAGCAGTCGCCGCAACTCCTGCCTGGTTTCCTCGACCTCGATCACCTGTGACATCAGCGAGGCCACCAAACCGTGGGAGGTGGCGGTCAGCAGCATCCGTTGCAGGGCCTGTCCCGCTCGCAGGTCCGCCGCGCGGCCCTCGTGGTAGGAGCAGACGACCAGCAGCAGCGGGTCGTCCTCGAAGTCCTTGCCCGGAACGCGTTGTTTCGCCCGCCCCGCCGAGTAGTCACGCAGTACCCAACGGTCCTGAGGTTCCCGCTCGGGGCCCGCCGCCGAGGCGGGGACTCCCTCGCTGGCCTCGGGACCCTGCCCGGTCCACCTGGTCATTTCCGCTCGGAAACGCGGGTCGGCCAACTGGACTCGGTGCGCACGGTGCACCATGTCCTCCAGCCGCCCCAGCTCGCCGCGTTCCACGACGTGCGGCCAGCACCCCTCCCGCGTCACCGCTTCGATCAACGAGTGCCGCTGCTCCACCGGTACCGTGGCGGGCCGGAACGGACGTCTGTTGGTGTGGCGGTCACCGATCGCCTGATACAGCGTCCGCTGTTCCGGGGAAGCGCTCGAACGACCTTCCCCACGTACTTCGGCCAGCGCCGTTTCCTCACCGAGGTTCGGAAGCAGTGTGGTGACGGGCTCGATGCCTTCGTGCCAGAGCGCCAGCCGCAGGTTCAGCAGCGCCGCACCGCACCCGAGCCGCAGTTCCCGGTCCCACGGGTCGGTGGCGGGCAATCGCGCCCGCGGGTCGTAGTGCAGTTCGATCGAGTGGGGCAGTGGCCGGAATCGCCAGGGTTGCCGGTTGTGCAGCGAGGGAGCCGTGGCCGCGAGCCGGATCACTCGTTCGGTCCGCTCGGCCGACAGCCCCAGCGCCGGTGGAAAATCCCCCATCCCGTACCTCCCAGCCGCTGCTCCGGTGATGTGGCCGCTCGGCCCCTGTCCGTGCCGCGCGGTCCCGATTCGGGAGTCAGTCCTGCTCCTCAGCGCCGGGAACCACAGCCACCGGGCAGGACGCGTGGTGCAGCACCGATCGTGCCACCGAGCCCAGCATGAGCCCGCCGAAACCGCCGCTGCCGCGACGTCCCACCACCAGGTCCGCACTGCGGGCGAGTTCGAGCAGGCCGGTGACCGGATGCTCTTCCACGTCGACTCGACGCGCCGTCACCTCCGGGAACCACGCGCCCCAGCGCTTCAGCCGTTCGGTGAGGTCCCGACCGTCCGTGTCGTGTGCCTCCCGCCGCTTCCGGTGGGCTGCTCGCATCACCAGCAGTTCCGCGGTGCGTTCTCGCGCGGAAGCGAACCCGAACTCCAGCGCCGCATCGCTCGCGGCGGAGTCGTCCACTCCCACCACGACCTTCTCGCGGGGTTCGTCCTGCTCGCCTCGAACCACCACCAGTGGGCAACGCGTCCGCCTCGCCACCCCGACGCTGACCGAGCCGAGCAGCGCGTCGGCCACCGGCCCGTGGCCGCGCGAACCCAGTACCAGCAGGTCGGCTCTCGTGGACCGCCGTGCCAACCCCTCTACCGGGTGCCCTTCGACCACCTCGCTGTTCACCCGCAGGTGGGGGAGCGCCTCGCGGCAGCGATGTTCGATCTCGGCAGTCGTCTCCCTCGCGTATTCCTCACGAGCCGGATCGTCGTTGACCAGCACGATCCCCAGACTCGCAGTTTCGCCGCGCCGACGGGCCTCCGCGACGGCCCAGTCCGCCGCGCGTCGAGCGGACTCCGAGCCGTCAGCCCCGACGAGGATCCGGTAGTGCGAGGCGGCCATGCCATACACCTCGTTCGCCGATCAGGAACGTGGACGCTCCTGTTCCAGGCTGCCTCGGAGGAGCGCGGATCGCATCACCGGTGGCGCGTGGTAGGAGCGAGCCTTCGGTCGGCGCGATGCGCTCAGCCTCGGTTGCGGGGTGCCGAGCGCTTCGTCGCGCGGTCCCCTCTGGGGTCGAGGAACGGGTCGTGTTCGCTCCGGTCGTATCCGGATCGTGCCCGCCCCACCCGACTCTCGCCCCGCCGCCGTCCCGGATGCCGTGTCGGCTCACTCTCCGTTGCCCCGGCCGAACGATTCGCTCGCCCGCCACGGAACCGACCGGCTCTCCCGATCCGAGTGCGCTGAAGCAGTGCGTGCCTCCGCGTGCCGGAGAGGAGCGGGCTCGTCGTGGAGTGGGCCGTTCGGCGGTTGCGTCCGCGACTCGTTCGGTGATTCGTGGGGAACGGGTTACCGGGATTTCATTCGAAAAGGCAATTGAACAGGTTCGGTGCCACGGAGTGTGTTCTTACACCACTCGATAGGCGGTACCTCCTCCGGAGGAGGATCACGTTAATCTCATGATGTTCACACGGAGGAGGTCGAAGCTGGCCGCTGCCGGAGGTCAGCCGCCGGACGGAACCCTAGCCACCGGGACGTGAAAAGCTTTTCCGTGTTGGTGTGTCCCGTAAACCGATAACGGGAAACGAAGGTGAAGGATGCTGACGATCAGCAAAGAGTTTCGTTTTTCCGCGAGTCATGTGCTCGGCAATCTTCCCGAAGGGCATCAGTGCGGTCGGATGCACGGCCACAACTATCTCGTCGTGATTGAGCTCAGTGCCGCTCCCGAGGATCTGGACTCCGCCGGTTTCGTTCGTGATTTCGGTGAATTGTCGGTGGTTAAAAAGTGGTTGGACGATAATTTCGACCACCGGCACCTCAACGATGTCATGGGTGGTATGAACCCCACTGCCGAGAACATATCGAAGTGGATATACGAGAACTGGAAGGAAGAGATTCCGGAGCTGTCGGCCGTCTGCGTCTCGGAGACTCCCAGCACCTGGGCCAGGTACCACCCGTCCCCGAGCCCCGCCTGATCGCGGCAGCGGTGGTGGGGTGAACCGATTACGCGAGGAGCGTCGTATATGAGCGAGACCGTGTGCGATCCCGTGAGCGGCTCGGGAGGGGCCGGTCACCCGGACCGCTCGGGGCTGGTGGTGAACGAGATATTCGGCCCCACTGTGCAGGGCGAAGGCCCCAGCGCGGGCAGGATCTGCGCCTTCGTGAGGCTGGGCGGGTGCAATCTGTCCTGCCGCTGGTGCGACACGCCGTACACCTGGGACTGGACCGGAATCGCTTCTCCGGTCCCCCACGATCCGGCCGAGGAACTCCACCTGCTCGCTGTGGAGGAGGTGGCGGACAGGATCCGCGCGACCGGGGTGGACCGCGTGATCGTCTCCGGAGGGGAGCCGCTGAACCAGCAGCACAGGCTCGTTCCGCTGCTGGAGCTCCTGTCGAGCGAGGCGGTGACCGTCGAGGTGGAGACCAACGGCACGCACGAACCGGTCGCTCCGTTGGCCCGGCTGGTCGACCGCTTCGTCGTCTCCCCGAAGCTCTCCCACTCCGGTGACAGCGAACGACGCCGCATATCGGCCGCCGCGCTCCGTTCGTTCCGCGAGCTGGGGAAATCGGACTTCAAGTTCGTCGTCACCTCGCCGGAGGACCTGAGCGAGGTGGACGGGATCGTGGCGGCGAACTCGCTGCGGCCGGTGTGGATAATGCCCGAGGGGCGCGATGTCGACACTCTCGTTCGGAACCTTTCCGCCGTCGCGGACGAGGTGGTTCGGCGAAGGTGGAATCTGACCGGTCGGCTGCACATCCTTGCCTGGAACGACGCCCGAGGAGTGTGACACATGACTTCCTTTTCGCCGCCCAGGAGTGGCAGCGATTCCTTCGACGACGACTTCGAAAGCGGTGAGGAAGTGGGGGTCGATTCCGATCCGCTGGAGCAGATCGCCAGATCGTTGTTGGTGGAGATAGGTGAGGACCCGGATCGGGACGGGCTGCGTGAGACACCCGCGCGCTACGCGCGATGGTGGCGCGAGTTCATCGACTACGATCCGGGAAAGATCGAAACCTCTTTCCACTCGGTGAGCAGCGACCAGTTGATCGAGGTGAGCGGAATCAGGGTCTGGTCCCTGTGCGAACACCACCTCCTGCCGTTCTGGTGCGATGTCTCCATCGCCTATGTGGCCCGCAACAAGATTCTCGGACTGTCCAAGTTCGCCCGAATCGCTCACAAGCACGCCCACCGGTTGCAGGTGCAGGAACGCCTCACCGCGGGGATAGCCGATTCCGTGCAGGAGTTCACCGGTTCACCCGACGTGGCGGTCCGCGCGCGCGGTGAGCACCTGTGCATGACCATGCGCGGGGTGCGCACCTCGGCCGACATGTCCACGTCGGTGCTGCGCGGAGATTTCGAGCGGAACGCGGAACTGCGTACCCGGCTGAGTTCGTGACTTCCCGGCACAGCACCGGAACGGAACGCGTTTGGAGGTTTCGTGTCTTTTCGTAAACCGAGAGTTCGGAGCGGACTGTCCTTCGACGACGTGCTGCTGGTTCCTCAGCGGACACGCGCGCACAGCCGCCGCGATGTGGAGCTGTCGACCCGGCTGACCACTGACATCACGCTGGGGACGCCGCTGGTCTCGGCCAACACGCCGTGGTGCACGGGGGCCGAGATGGCGGTCGGCATGGCTCGTGCCGGTGGATGCGGTTTCGTGCACCGGATGCAGCCCGTCGAGGAACAGGCGCGACAGGTCGCCGAGGTCAAGAGCACCCCGGCCGAGGAGACGAGTTTTCCGGGCGCCAGTCGGGACGAGTGGGGGAGGCTGCGTGTCGGTGCCGCCGTCGGTGTCAGGGACGAGTTCCTGGAGCGCGCGAGGCAGCTGGTCGATGCCGGGGTCGACGTGCTCGTCATCGACATAGCCCACGGCCACTCGACGCAGACCCTGGCAGCGCTGGAGAAACTGCGGGAGAACCACCCGGACGTGGGGCTGATGGCGGGTAACGTCGCCACCGCGGATGGCACCCGTGACCTCGTCGAGGCGGGCGCGCAGGCGGTCAAGGTGGGGATCGGTCCGGGCGGTATCTGTACGACTCGGCAGGTGGCCGGCGCCGGCGTGCCGCAGATCACCGCGATCATGGACTGCGCCGAGGCCGCGGCCGAGTTCGACGTACCGGTCGTCGCCGACGGCGGTGTCCGCTCCTCCGGCGACATGGTCAAGGCGCTCGCGGCCGGGGCCTCCAGCGTCATGCTCGGCTCCATGCTGGCGGGGGTCGACGAGAGCGCGGCGTTGCTCGTGGAGCAGGACGGCGCGAAGTACAAGGTGACCACGGGGTTCGTCACGCTGGGCGTGCCACTGACCCTGAAGCGCCAGCGCGGTGAGCGCATCACCCGACGGGAACTCGAGGAGTACGTTCCCGAGGGGGTGGAGGCGAGCTTCGACTACCTCGGCGGGCTCGACACGGTACTCACCCAGTACACCGGAGGCATCCGTTCCGGTGTGAGCTACTCGGGAGCACTGGACATCGCCGAGCTGCACGACAAGGCCGAGTTCACCAGGGTCACCCCCGCCGGGCTGGGGGAGAACCGACCGCACGCCGTGGAACGGACCCGTCAGGTGCATCCGGACTACCGAGCGGACTTCCTGGCCGAGGCGTCCTCGTCCTAGGGCGGACACACCGGCCACAGAGGACGACGGCCGGAACCTTTCGAACACCCGCGCAGTAGGAACCGGTCGAAGCCGCGGGGAGGCCGAGCGGAACCCGCGCCTCTCACGGCGTGGGGCGCGGGCGGTTCGCGCCGCCCCGGCGTCGAGCTGGCCCCGGCGCGTTCGAACTGCTCCCAGCACCCGGTTCCCAGCACGGGGCCGACCTCCGGAAGGGATGGATCGATGTCAGTGGAAGAGACCGAGTCGCCGGACCTGTGGCGGCGGTCGGTGCTGTACCTGTTGAGCTGGCCCGACTTCGACCAGGCGGTTCGGGGAATCGCCGAGCGAATGACGCGGAACGGCTTCGGGTTCGACTGCGTGCTGGGGATCTCGCGAGGTGGACTCGTGCCCGCCGTTTCGCTGTCGAACGTCCTCGGGGTGCCCGAGTTCGGCATCGTGTCGGTGCGGCGCAACCTCGGGACCGGTCGCTACTCCGAGAAGGGCCGCCCCGAGGTGCGGTGGATGTCCGATCCGCGTGAGATGCGCGATAAGCGCGTGCTGGTGGTCGACGACGTGGCCGGTGCGGGCGATACTTTGGACGCGGTGCGTGCCGAACTGGACACCGTCGGTCCAACGTTCGTGTGTACCGTTGTGCTGGTCCGCATGCTGCGAGGAGGGAGCACGCCGGACATGGCCGCGGTGGAGTTGGACGACTGGGTGGTGTTCCCCTGGGAGGACCGACGAATCCCAGCCGATGCGGTCACGCGTGACGTACCGATGCCGACGGGATCCGGAGTTCGAGAGTGAGCGGAAGGCGTTACGAACGCGTACTCGTCGCCTGTTTGGCAGTGGTGCCGGGCCCGGCCGGGACGGTGACGTTCGTGCGGCAGCGCAACGGGCCGTTCGCGGGCAACTGGCTGCTGCCGGGCGGTGGCGTGGAGGTCGGTGAGCAGACGCGGGACGCCGCCGTGCGCGAGGTGCGCGAGGAGACCGGGTGTCGAATGCGGGACCCCCTGTGCTTCGCCGTCTACGACATCATCGGGTCCTGGCCGGACGGCAGTCCCTTCCAGATCAACATGACCTGCTACCTGGAACGGGGAACCCACACGCTCGAAGCGGGCTTTCGGGGGCACAACGTCGACGGACTCCGCCAGGCGGTTCCGGAGGAGATGCCGTTGCACTCGACGGACTACCGCATACTCAGCGACGCCGGTGTCATGGCGGTTCCCGAGCAGGAGATAGCGGACCGCCTGCACGAGGACAAACTGCGAATGAGCACTGTCGTCGGACGTGCGGTTGGGAGTCCCCGATGAGTGCCGAAGCGCCTTCGTTACGGCTGCCCGGTTTCTACCGGGCCACCGAGGTGAGCGTGCACGACACCCCGCTGTCGCCGATCGTGGAGCTGACCAGGTGGACGGCCGAGGAGGAGAGACGGCTGGGAAGACGTCCCACCGTGCTCTTCTCCGAGGTCGTGGGGCATCCGGGTGCGGCGGTGCTGGTCAATCCGTGCCCGAAGCCGGTCCTGCTCGAGGCGATGGGACTGGACGGCGCCCACTGGGCCGAACAGCTGGAGCGCCGACTGCGCGCCCCCGGCCCGGGAGTCCTCACCCGACAGCGGGACTGGAAGACGTTGTCCGGCCTGGACGCTCTGCCGGTCCCCCAGCACCGCCCCGGCGACGCCGGTCGCTACATCACGGCGGGGGTCGGCATCACGAGATCACCGGAAGGGGAGGTCAACCTCGGGGTCTACCGCGTGCAGATCGTCGACTCGCACCGGGCCAGGATCTTCTTCGATCCCCGCACCGACGCGCACCGGAACTGGTCCCGCCACCTCGAGGCCGGTGAGTCGATGGACGTGACGGTGTTCATCGGCGCCAGCCCCGTCCACCTGCTGGCCGGCGCCTCGCGGCTGACCTCGGGGGGAAGCGACTTCGAGGTCGCCGCCCGGCTGGCCGGTGAACAGCTCGTGCTCGACGACCGGTTCGGTGTGCCGGTCGACGCGCAGTACGTGTTGACCGGAAAAGTGGGAGGCACGCTCGAGACCGAGGGTCCGTTCGCGGAGTTCAAGGGCTACTACGTTCCCGCGCGGGAGAGTCCCGTGCTGGAGGTGACGGAGGTGGCCTCGGCGGAGAGCCCCTACTACCCGACCATCGTCACCGGGGCGGAGTCGGGGCTGACCCTCATGTCCCTGCAGAACGAGTACCTCATGTACGCGCATCTGGTGGAGCGGGGATTCCCGGTGGAGTCGGTGGTTTATCCGCACGCCGCCCGGGCCGAGTTCCTGGCCGTGGTCGTCAGCCCGGAACCGTCCGAAGAGCTGCTCCGCGCGGCCATGGACTTCGACGTGCGTTCGAAGATGGTGGTCTGCGCCCCGGAGTCCGAGGACTTCTGGCAGATGGTGGCGGTTTACGGTTTCTCGGTCGAGAAACACACCTACTACCGCAAGGGTGTCGAGTACGGTGATCGGGTCGGGTTCGTCTTCGACAGGAAACCCGATGGCTGGCCGGTCGAATTCTGAGTCGAGCGAGAGCGGTTTCACATGCATCCAGTGATTGTCGGTATCACGGGGGCCTCGGGAGTCGTTTACGGCGTCCGCGCTCTCGACGCGTTGAACGAGCTCGGTGTGGAAACGCATCTGGTGCTCACACGGCACGCCCGCGCCACCCTCAGCCAGGAGACCGAGCTGAGTCCCGCCCAGGTCAAGGAAAAGGCCTCGGTCGTGCACGGTGAACACGATCTCGGCGCCTCGATCGCCAGTGGTTCGTTCCCCACCCGGGGAATGCTGGTGATGCCCTGCAGTATCAGAACGCTGTCGGGAATCGCGAACAGTTTCGACGACAACCTGCTGATACGCGCGGCCGACGTGCAGCTCAAGGAGCGGCGTCCACTGGTCCTGACCGTCCGCGAGACTCCGCTGCACGCGGGGCACCTGCGGCTGATGAGCGAAGTCACCAGCGCGGGAGGTGTCGTCATGCCTCCGGTACCGGCCTTCTACCAGCGTCCGCACACCCTGGAGGACGTGGTCGACCACACCGTGGCGCGTTGCCTGGACCTGATCGGTCTGCGGCCGCCCAACGCCGTGCGCTGGACCGGTGAGCGTTCGGAGTTCTCCACCGATCCCTCCCTGGAGTTCTCCGCTTCGTGACCGGCTACACCAGCGCGAGTCGTACGCAGGTGGCCTTCCGGCACCGCAGGGTCAGTGTCGCCGCGCTCATGCCGTGGCGCAGCGCGGTGCCGGGCTCACCACCCCGGAGCAGGTGCGCGAGGAACGTCGCCGCCAGCGCGTCACCCGCTCCGGTGTCGTCCCGGCACGGCCCGTCGCCCGCGGGGAGCCGTAACGAGGAGTGGTCCGGCCCGATCAGCAGCGCTCCTGACGATCCGCAGGTGACCACCACGGTGCGGGCGAAGTGGGCTCGCAGCAGCCGAGCGTGCCGTTCGGCCGTGGCCACATCGTCGTGCGCCCGCCCCAGCAGTCGCGCGGCCTCGCGATGATTCAGCACGAGCACGTCGTACGTGGACAACGATTCGGCGAGCACGTCCGGATCATCGAGCCTGCTCGGCAGGCCGCACAGGACGGCTCCACCCCGGCGCGACCCGTTCCGCAGCCATTCGACGAGACGCGGGTCGAGTCCGGTCTCGACCACCACGCCGTCGGCCGCCGAAACGAGGCGCTCGACTTCCCCGCACCGCAGGGCGAGGCTTTCCGCCCGGTCGGGAAGCCGCACCGTCGTGGCCGTGAGGTTGCGGTCCGCGTCCAGGAAGAGCTCGACGACTCCGAGACCGTCGGGGACGCGGTGAGCCGTGACCGACACCCCGGCCCCGCGCAGTCCGAGTTCGAGTTCCCGGGACCGCTCGTCGTCCCCGGACACCGCGACGAAGGAAACGCGCGCTCCCAGGCGGGCCAGGTTGATCGCCACGTTGCGCCCGATCCCTCCGGGGCGTTGTTCGACGTGCCACACGGTGCCGTCCTCTCCGCCGGTGGCGTACTCGCCGGCCTCGAAGAACTTGCGGTCCACCACCATGGAACCGACAACGACGACACGGGGATTTCGACGGTTCTGAACATCCGCTGTGATCGTCACCGTTTTTCCTTTCCGGAGTTCGTCGCCGGAACCATACCCGGAGAATGTCCGGTTGTGATCGGCCGAACGCACGAGAACCGCCCGTCACGTGTCGAAAGGTGACTCCGCAATGCGTGAAGATTCCGAGGTGAGTGATGACCTCCGAAAGGACGCGGCTGACTCGGTGGGGATCAGGGCCTATTGGCCGAAGTTCTCGGCGATCTACGCCTCGGGCGTGCTCGCGGCCGCCAGCATCGGAAAGATCGGTCCGGTATCGGGTGAGCTGCGGGGAGAGCTCGGACTGTCGATCAGCCAGGTGGGGCTGATCTCGTCGTCCGTGACGGCCACCGCCGCCGTGCTGGGGCTCCTGGTCGGTTTCGTGACCCGTTCGGCGGGCAAGAAATCGTTGTTGTTGAGCGGACTGGTCGTGATGGCGGCTTCGGGGGCGTTGCTCGCCCGGTTGGACGGGTTCACGGCGTTGCTCGCCACGAGGCTGCTGGAAAGCCTCGGTTATGTGGTCGTCGTGGTCACCGCTCCGGTGCTGGTGATGTCGCTCGGGAACGGTGCCCGCCGCACGGCGGCGTTGGCCGTGTGGGGGACCTTCCTCCCGGTGGGACTGGCGCTGGGCTCCTTCGCCGGGGGAACGGTCTCGGCGGTCCTGGGGTGGCGCGCTTGGCTCGCGATCGCCGCCGGGGCAGTGGCGGTGCTGGCCGTTCTGGTGGCCGCGACGGTGCCGCGGGGCACGATCGGGGAGGGCCGGAGCGATGATGCGGACGCCGAGCGGGCTCGTAGCGCGCCGCTGGAGTTCGCGCGGCCGCTGGCGTTGGCGTCGGGATTCGCCACCGCGAGTGCCGTGATCGTCTCCCTGGTGACGCTCTTCCCGACCTATCTCGCGGAGTCCTTCGGCGTACCCACGGCTCAGGCGGGAACTCTGACCGGGCTGATCTCCCTGATCGGAGTGATCGGTGGTTTCGTCACCAGTGGGTTGCTGCGCAGGGGGACGCGGATCGCGCGTGTGTTCGTGGTCGGCGTGCTCATGCCGGTCGGGGCGCTCGTGGCCTTCGCCGGTTTCGGAGGAGTGGTCCTCTCGGTGGGCGGGGCGGTGCTGGTCGCCCTGGCCAACGAGGCGGTCGTGGCCGCCGTCTTCGCGGCCGTGCCGATGGTGGTGTCGAGCGCGCGGCGGATCGGAACCGCCAACGGGCTGGTAGCCCAGCTCGGGAGCCTGGGCTCGTTGGCGGGCCCGCCGTTGATGGGGCTGGTCGTCACCGTCGCCGGTGGCTGGTGGGTGATCGGTCCGGTGACGCTGGTGGTGTGCCTGGTCGGTGTGGCACTGCTCCGGGGTTCGGTGAGGTACGGGCACTGAGCACGCGAAATGTGAGTACGAGTGGTACCGCCCGAGGAGCCTCGTCGCGTTCCGACACGGAACGGAGGTCCCGGGACGGAATCGGTGGAGCGCCGCGGATACTTCGGTGCCGCCGGGTGATCGGCGGTACTTTCGAGGAATGGACACGTCGCGAACCCGTTGTCGGGTGGCTGGTACTGCCGAGGCGGAGGAGGTCGCGGAACTGCTCGATCGGTTCCAGCGGGAGTTCGACGAGCCCACACCGGGCGCGGGCAGGCTGGTCGAGCGGGTTCGTACGCACGTCGCGACCGAGCTCAGCGTTTTCGTGCTGGCAGGCCCCGAGCACGTGGGGGTGGCACAGCTTCGGTTCCGCGACCACCTGTTCACCGCCAGGCCGGTGTGCCTGCTCGAGGAGTTCTACGTGGTACCCGAACAGCGGGGGCGGGGCCACGGCAGCGAGGTGCTGGACGCCGCGATGCGCGTCGCCCGGCAGCGAGGTGCGGCCACGATGGAACTGGGCACGGCGTTCAGCGACAGCGCGGCGCGGGCGGTGTACGAGAAGTTCGGCTTCACCAACCTCGAACGCGAAGGACGCCCCGAGACACGGATGCTGTACTACGAGCGTGAACTGTGAGCACGACCAGTCGGAGCGACATCCGTGGGATCAGCCCGTGCCGTGTCCCGTGGGGACCGACCGCGGTCTCGTCGTCCGGCACCGCGTCACGGATGACGGCTGCCCTCCCCGGCGAGCACGGCACGGTACCCCTCGCGATAGGTGGGGTAGGTGAATCGAAAGCCCGTGCCCCGCAACCGGTCGCCACGGCACCACTTGCCGGGGCCTCTGTCCGGGGCGGAATCGTCCACGGCAGGCTGTGGTGCCCCGAGCTCATCGGCCAGGAAGCGCAGCAGTTGAGCCCGGTCGACCGGTTCGTGGTCCACTCCCACGTAGAGCGGGGCCGGGTCCGGTACCGCAGTCGTGAGGTGGACGATGGCCGAGGCGGCGTCGTCGCGGTGGATGCGGTTCGTGTTATGGGGCACGGCGTCCGCTCGTGCGGTTCCGTCACGCACCTGGTCGATCAGAGCGGTGCGGCCGGGACCGTATATGCCGGCCAGCCGCAGCACGGTCGCCTCCGGTGAACGCTCGCGCAGCCTGTGCTCGGCTTCCAACAGCACTTCGCCCGTCTCCGAGGTGGGCTCGGTGGGGGTGTTCTCGTCCACCTCGCCGTCGATGTCGCCGTAGACCGCCGTGGAGGAGACGAACAGCACCCGTGGCTCGATCCCGGCCGCTTCGACCGCGTCGAGCACGTTGGTCGTACCGTCGACATAGATGGAGCGGTAGCCCGCGGCGTTCCGCCGGTCGGCGGTGAGCACGATGACCACGACGTCGGTGTCGTCGGGAACCCGGGGGCGCTGCCGGGTGAGATCCACGGCCTGACCGGTGATCCGCGCGGGAAGCGGGCTCGGGTCGCGTCGCAGGCCGAGGACCCGGTTCCCGGCGGCCGCGAAACGCAGCCCCGTCTCCGTGCCGAGGTCGCCACACCCGGCGAGCAGCACCTTCATCGTTTCGTCACTCTCGTTCTCGTCGCTCGTTTCTGGGTTCGTACATCTCCGCACCGCAGGCGCCCGGGGCGTGAGCCGGGGAGCGCGGACTCCGACGGTTCGCGTCCCCGGCGTCGTCCTCGGTGTGCCGACGGGAGGATCCCGTGGTGCGTGAGCGGCGGCTCACTTCCGGTGACCGGCGCTCGCCGGTCTGACCGCCTCACTGATCATACGCTCGGCGGCTTCGCGGAGCTCGGTCTCGCTGCGCTGGGACCCACTCGACCGGAGCGGTCAACACCTGTTCTGCGCCCCGGTCGGGGGCGGCCGTTTCGTGCTCCTGGGCGTGGAACCGCGGGGGACAACGGGGTGTGAATTTATTTCGTAAATTGGTGTTGCTTGTTTCTTTGTGGTTTTGATCGGAGGGATCGTAGCTCGTTCGTGTGTTTCGAGCGGTGGGAGATTGTCGTCCGGGATCTCGGTGTATAGACTTCTTGATCAGCGAGTGCGATACAAGTTTTCGCGATGTTGGTTGATCCCGTCTCGGCTGGGCCTGAGTGGTTGGTCGAATGGCTTCGGGTGAAACAGCTCGATTCGAGGGGAGGTGTGGCCGTATGTGGCGTGGTTTATAGCATCCGGGTTCACGGGAAGACTCGTTTTCCTCGTTGTGAACACCACACACCGTTGAACGATGAGTTGTGAAGCTCGTGCGTTCGGTGCCCACCGGCCGGTACTGCTTGGGATCGGAAGCGAATTCCGTTACCGCTGGGGCAGGGTGACCGAAAACTGATTCGCGCTGAGAAAGTGGACGGACTCAGTCGTCGCGCTCGTTTCGGTCACGCTTGTGTGCTCGTCGTCCGAGTAAGGGTACCCGTGGCTTTTCCGGGAGGGAAAGAGTCACCAGGAACCACTGGTGACTCCATCGCGGAGCCGGGATGCATCCGTTCGTTCCCGGTTCGGTCGGTGACGATTCGTTCGTCGCGGTGTGTGGTGTTCCCTCGGTGTGTGAAACACACGCCGAGCTGTGCGAACAGTGATTTCGCGCGGTTCTCGGAGCCCCGACGGGCGTGTGTGACGAAGTTCGACAGACAGGTGTGTCGAGTCGCCCCGGATTCCAGGTCGGTTCCGACGATTACCGCGATGGTGGGCGACACCGTCCACTTCCGAAAACCGTGCGATAGTGCCGGGAAGATTATCCGGTCCTCTCCTTCGTGCCGCTCTGCTCGACGGAGCATCGTTGGCCTTCGCGCGCGTCGGCGGGGTGGTTCGTCCCGGTGGCACGTGGTCGCCGTGGGAGCACCGGGGCGGCGCGACGTAACAGCATCCCGATTCGGCCGTTGGGAGAACGCGTCGGGGACGTGTGCTTTTCGTATTCTCGGCCTCTGGTCGGCCGCCGCTGAGCCGCGCGGGACGTCCTGCGGGGCTTGCGGCTGTGACCAGCACAGAACCGATATTTCAGTGATGCTAACAAGTAGTGAAGAAAGCTTCACTTGTGCTACCGTGATTCTGTCCGCATCGTTGACGGTGACAGCGAACGGTGACCAACGGAACCGTTATCAGGTCCGGTGGTCGTACTGGAAACACCGGGAGACGACGATGCCAGAGCAGACTGTTCAGGACGGGACGGCCACATCCGAGCTCCGGCCGCACGCGGTCGAGGAGATCGACGAGCAGCCCCCCACCACCGAGATCGATACCGCGCCGACTCGGCGTTCGTGGTTCGCCGAGATCGGACGCTGGCGTGCCGACGCGCTCAAATGACATCGCCGAGAACTCGGGGCCGGATCGATCGATGAGGTGTGACTGATGGGGTTTTCCGCGCGGCTGGGGGTTCCCGGTGCGTTTTGGTTGCTGTGGTGGGGACAGGTTGTCAACCGGCTCGGCATGTTGGTCCCGGCCTTCGTGGTGCTGTACGTGCGCCAGGAGGGAGTCGTTTCGCCGTCGCTGATCCCGGTGATGGTCGGACTGTTCGGCGCCGGAGTGCTGGTTTCCAGTGTGGTCGGCGGTGTGCTGGCCGACGTGCTGGGCAACCGAAGGGTGATCCTCGGTGCGCAACCGGTGGCGATACTGACCGCCTCGGGGTTCGTGCTGGCTCAGCGGGGATGGGTGGTGTGCGGGCTCGCCCTGCTCGCCGGCTTCGTGTCGATGGTGGACCGTCCCGCTTCGGCGGGGGCGATCGCACGGCTGGTACCCGCCGACCGGTTCGCGCGGGCCTACGGGATGCACATGGTCGGCTTCAACGTCGGCATGTCGGTGGGGCCGGTGCTGGCGGGGTTCGTCCTGGCGCTGTGGCCGCCGCTGCTGTTCGGGGTCTGGGCGAGTTGCGCGCTGATCTACGCGGCTTTGGTGTGGTGGCTTCCTCAGGACGAACCCGTAGCGGACGGGGGAGCCTCGTCACGGGGACGCGACGCGTTGGTCGGACTCACCGAGCCGTTCCGCAAGCCCGGGCTGGTGTCGTTCCTGGTGCTGACGTTCCTGCTGGGGTGTGTCTATCTGCAGATGAACTCCGCACTGCCCGTGGACATGCGCGCCAGCGGTCTGGATCCCACCCGTATCGGGATGATCCTGGCCGTCAACGCGGTGCTGGCGATCGTTCTGGTGGGACTCGTGCCGCGTGTGGTCGGACGGTGGCGTGACCACATGCCCCTGGTGCTGGCCGCGGTGCTGATGGCCGTGGGATTCGGCCTCAACGGGCCCGCCTCGGGCATGGGGATGTTCGTGACCGCCACCGTGATCTGGACCCTGGGCGAGGTGGTCTGGGCTCCGATGTCGGCGGCCTACATCGCGGGCCGGGCGCCGGAAGGGCGAGTCGCGACGTATCAGGGGTCGTACTTCTTGGCCTGGAACGCCGCGTTCGTGTTGGGTGGACCCATGGGGCTGGCACTGGGCCAGGCCTACGGCTTCACCACGCTGTGGTCGGTCGTCCTCGTGGTGGGGCTGGTCACCGCCGCCGGATTCCTCGTCCTTCCGCTGTTGTCCCGCTCCGCTTCGGAAAGCCCGCGCGACGAGGAATCCCGCGACGAGGAATTCTCGGCAGCGGAGCCCCAACACGTCGGAACCTCCTGAACTCGCGGCGGCGGGGACGCGTGAGGAATGCTCGCGGCCCCCGCGACGTTCCCGCTGCCGCGAACCACGAACCGATCAGGAAGGGGGTCGGAATGCTCTCCGACCAAGTGATCCCCACGCGTGTGCTCGGTGAGCGGGGGCCGGAAGTCAGCGCCGTGGGATACGGAGCGATGGGACTGTCCGGAGTGTACGGTCAGGTGGAGGACGCCGAGTCGGAGCGGCTGCTGCGCGCCCTGCTCGATCTCGGGATCAACTTCATCGACACCGCCGACGTCTACGGCGACGGCCACAACGAGCGGTTGCTAGCGCGTGTCCTCGCCGACCGTCGTGACGAGATCGTGCTGGCCACCAAGTTCGGCGCGGGACACGAGACCGGGGCGGGCAGGCCGGACTACGTGCGCACGGCCATCGACGAGAGCCTGCGGCGGTTGGGGACCGACCACGTCGATCTCTACTACCTGCACCGCGTCGATCCCGACACCCCGATCGAGGAAACGGTCGGCACGCTCGGAGAGCTGGTCCGGGAGGGCAAGGTGGGTCACATCGGCCTTTCCGAGGTCAGTTCGGACACACTGCGCCGGGCGCATGCCACCCATCGGATCGCCGCCGTCCAGCAGGAGTACTCGCTGTTCAGCCGCGAGCCCGAGAGCGGACTGCTGCCGACCCTGCGGGAGCTCGACGTCGGGTTGGTCGCCTACTCACCACTGGGACGCGGAATGCTCGGTGGCTCCTTCCGGGAGAGCTCCGAGGTGGAAAACCTCGACCAGCGGCGGCGACGCTACCCCCGGTTCGCGGCGGAGAACCTGGAGCGGAACCTGGAGCTCGTCCGACTGCTGCACCGCCGGGCCGAGGAACTCGGACGAACTCCCGCCGAGCTCGCGCTGGGATGGCTGCTCGCACAGGGCGAGGACATCGTCCCCATTCCGGGGAGCAGGAGTCTCGACAAGGTAGCCACCAACGTCCGGGCCGCCGAGCAGCCGTTGGAAAGGGCCGTTGTCGCGGAGCTGGGGGAGCTGTTTCCCCGCGGGGTGGCGGCCGGTGAACGCTATGCCCCGGAGTTCTCCGCGCGCCTGGAGCTGTAGGGAAATCGGCGGCGCCCGTTCGGCCGGCCCCCTCCCGGAAGCGGTTCGCCCGGGCCCCGAGTGGTCGAGGACGTGGCACCGCGGTGCCCATGTCCCGGCACTCGTAGGTCAGCGGACCCGTTCGGCGGTTGGTCGCGGCATCACACGAGTACCGCGTAGACGCCACCGCCGACCAGCGTACCCGCGATCGTCCCCACGGTGACCTGGGCACTCGTGTGGTCGTTGACGGCGACCCGCGACCAGCCGATCGCGGCGACCAGTGGCGCCGCCGCCCACCAGCCCGCTCCGTAGGTCACGGCCAGGATCACGACGGAACCGGCCGCCACAGCGGTGTGCATGGAGATCTTCCACCACACGGTGACCACCCCGGTCACCAGCAGCGTCAGCACCATCGTGATGTCGAGCGCGATGAGCATCCAGGGACTGCCGAGCGCGACCAGCAGTCCGAGCCCCAACACGCTGGAGCCCAGCAGCACGAGGAAGGGGACCAACCTTCCGGCGCGGTCCCGGACGTGGTGACCGTCCCAGCGGCCGGTTCGGGCTCCCCACACGATGACACCCATCGGCAGGAGGCTGCTGGTCAGCGCGACGAGCAAGCCCCACGACAGTGTCGCGAGCAGCGTTTCGGTGGCCTGCCGGGCCACCATGAGCGGTAGGAGCAGAACCAGGACCCACGGTGCGAACACCTCGGTGAGCAGGTGAGCGCACGCCGTGCCGATCCTGGCCGTCCTGGACCTGGTTCGGGTCGGATTCAGCGGGGTCTGCGGGGTGGACGTGTTCACAGTGGGAAGAATACGGGCCACCCGCTTCAGCCAGGCGATCTCGGTGCTCGGGTCGGCGGGTTCGGTCGGCGTCGGTGCGCGCGGCACCCACACCACCGGGGACTCGCCGGACCGCCACCTGTGGAGGGCCCGCACGATGCCGACGGCCTCGGTCGCCGCCGGATCGTGGGAACGACCGGGGATTTCCTGGGGCAGTTCCCCGGCGGGCGGACGGTACGGGGCCAGGAACAACAACGCGTCGCGAATGTCGACGACGCGGCGGGTCAGCCGCCACTCGATCGTTCCCGGTCGGTGGCCATCGGTGCTCGACGAGTTCGCGGCCCCGTCCAACACGGGGTGCAGGGTGGTCCACAGCGGCGCGAGCGCGTGGTAGGTGTGGTGCTGCCGGAGCCGGTGGGCCGACCGGGCCAGGACCGGTCCCCACCCGGGCATGGTGGCCCCGATCGCGACCAGGGCCACGCACGTGGCCGAGAAGATCGTCGACAGGTTCGCCTCGATCCCCGTCGAACGGCCGTCGCGCGCGAACACGACGATCGAGCTGGCGCTCTTGCTCAACGCCCATCCCAGGGCGCTCGCACAACCGAGCTGGACCACGGTCAGCCCGGCGCGCAGCCACGGGCGATCACTGAGCCGGACATATCGGCGGATGAGCCGGATGAAGTTGAGCTGGCTCCACCCGACATAGCCGCAGAAGACGAGGACGTAGCCCAGAACCTGGGGCACATCGGAGTAGGTGGCTACGAAGTCGGGATCGAAGGGGACAGGATCGAGGGTCAGCAGCGCGCTCATGGTGCAGATGCCGAGGATCAGCACAACGGCCTGGCGGCGGAGGGCGGGCAGGGCGCGTTCGGTGGGCAGTACCAGGTGGAACAACAGCCCCTGTACACACCAGGCGGCCCCCATCGCGAGACTGTTGGCCAACAGCCGTGTCGTGTTGGGCACGGGTTCCAGTGGGGCCGCCAGTGCGAGCGTGGCCGGGGCCGACAGCGCGGCTGACAGGCCCACCCCGGCGAGTGCCCCGCACAGGTGGAGCACACCGGGGGTGCGCACCCCGTGCGTGGTCCGGAACCGGTACGCGGCAGCCAGCAGCCCGGCCACCCCGACGCCGTACATCACGAAACTGGAGAACATGTTTCCGTCAAAGTCGGTCGAACGCCGCAGTCAACCGGCTCAGCGTAGCGGCCGTTCCCTCGTCCGGTGATGCCCGTGCCCGCCCGCGGCGACGGCGCTTCCGTGGTTGCCGCGTGATCCGTGCGAGGAGCAACGTGGCCACGGTCTCGGCCTCGTGTTCCTCCACGGCGGCGTCCACCCGGTGCAGCAGGTGCGCGAACGCCGCCGGAGCCAGGTCCGGGGCCCGGTGCTGGGCCTCCTGAACGGACAGTACGCACCGGCCGCGGTGTTCGGATATCAAGTGGCCGATCTCGTGCAGGATGATGTAGTCCTGGTGCAGCGTGCTGGTGTTGTCCGGATAGGCGATGACGTCGTGGTCCTCGTTGCGCTGCCAGGCGCCGGTACTGTCACCGACGCTCCAGGACACCGCGCACAGGTCGATCTCACGCCCGCGGTGCTCCTCCAGCCGGTCGAGGAATTCGTCGACGTTCCACGGCTCCGGCAGAGTGACCGCGCCCAGCAGATGATCGACTCGACGGACGCAGCGGGTGCGCAGCTCGTTCCAAGCCACTGACTCCTCCGTGGAACTCGTTCTCCGTTTCCACACCCTGCTCGTCCCTCGTCCTCTCGGTACAGCGGAAGTGGATGCCAACCGCGGGCACCGGACATCGTCCCGGAGGGCGGTCCGCCTCCGCTGCTCGGTGTTCACGGTCACCGGTGGAATCGGTGGTGATGGGCACCGGACCCTCTTCTCCCCACCTCGCGGAGTTGGTCGCGGTGCCATCGGCTCGACGATCACCCCCTCACCGGGAAAGCCGAACAGTGGACACTCCTTCCCGAGGCCGTCCCGGCTTTTTCGGTGAGTACCCGGGAGTACACCCGGTCCGAGGGGCTTCCGGACCCGGATGTCCGCACCGGCGCGATTCGATGGCGGGTGGATCACGGCACCGCGCGGCGTATCGTCACGTATCCGGCACCGGCGAACACCGCTGCCAGCGCGAAGGGGTAGGCGAACAGCAGCGCCAGGCTCGGCTGTTCGACGAAGAAGCGCGCCACCGAAGCCCACTGCTGCTGCCAGGTCACCAGGAAGGCGAACGCCACGGCCAGCAGCCCGGCACCGATCACGATGGTGTAGATGCCGGGTTGGCCCCAGCGTTTGAACACGATGCCGATCCAGACACCGATGAACGACATGAGCAGGAGGGGCGCTGTGTAGACCAGGAGTTGCAGCAGTGGGTTGTGCTGTACCAGGAACGGCAGCCCGAAGAAGCGCAGGCCCATTCCCCAGCCGCCGGTGCCCGATTCGACCAGCCGCAGCAGGGTCAGCAGAATCCCGTAGGCCAGTGACTGGCCCAGCACCACCAGGGTGGTGGCGCCGAAGAAGGTGCGTCGGGTGACGTTGAGGCCGGCGGCGAACGGGAAGATCTGGGTCATGGTCTGCAGGTGCACCGACAGCAGGACGAAGTAGAACGAGACGACCGCCCCGTTGACCGGTTCGCTCGCCCGTGCCGAGTCGTTGATCACGGCGAATATCGCCAGGTTCGCGAGCAGGACCAGCCCCAGCACCAGCAGTGGCAGGCCCAACACGACGGGCAGGTTGACCAGCTGGATGCGGCTGACGTTCAGCAGGCGCCTCATGAGCGCGTCCCCCTCTCGTGCGCGGCGCCGACGAATCCTCGCTCACCGGTCGCCTGTTGGGTGGTTCGTACGACGAGCTGCTGCAGTGAGACCGGTTCCACGTGCAGGTCCTCGGGACTCCGCTCGGGGATCGCTCCGCTCAGGGTCACCCGGAGGAAGCCACCGAGCTGTTCCCGGTGCAGTTCGGTGTGGTCCGCCGCGAACTCCGCCACGGACCGCGCCGGTCCGGTCACCGTCACGGCGCTGGCCCGCAGCTCGTCCGAGTCGCCGTCGAGCAGCACTCGTCCTTTGTCCACGAGCGTGACGTGTTCGAGCAGGTCGCTGATCTCGTCGATGAGGTGCGTGGACAGCACGATGGTGCGCGGGTGTTCGGCGTAGTCGGCGAGTAGGAGCTCGTAGAACCGGTGTCGTGCCACCGCGTCCAGGCCCAGGTACGGCTCGTCGAAGAAGGTCAGCTTCGCCCGTGAGGCGAGCCCGATGATGACGCCCACCGCCGACATCTGTCCCCGGGAGAGCTTCTTGATGCGGCGTTTGGGCGGTAGCGCGAACTCCTCGACCAGCTCGGCGGCGAACTCCGCGTCCCAGTTCTCGTACAACAAGCTCGCCGCGGTCAGCGCGTGGTGCACCGCGAACATGTCCGGGTACTTCTGCGACTCCTTGATGAAGCAGACGTCGCGTAGCACCCTGTCGTTCTCGTAGGGGTGTTCGCCGAAGACCTCGACCTTTCCCGAGGTCTCGAAGTTCTGCCCGGTGAGGATCTGCATGATCGTCGTCTTGCCCGCACCGTTGCGGCCCAGCAGTCCGTGGATCCGGTTCTCGGTGAAGCCCAGCGACACGTCGTCGAGCACGACGGTCTCGCCGTGCCGCTTGGTCACCCCGCTCAATCCGGCCACCGTCATGTCTCGTCCCTCCAGGCGTCGATCATCTTCTTCAGGTCCTCGGCGTCCATCCCCAGCTTCTGCGCCTCGCCGAGCAGCGGCGCGATGAACTTCCGCCCGAAGTCCTGCCTGCGGCGTTCCAGCAACTGCTCGCGTGCCCCGCTGGCCACGAACATCCCGATCCCCCTTCGCTTGTAGAGCACCCCGTCGGTCACCAACTGGTTGATTCCGTTCGCCGCGGTCGCGGGGTTGATCCGGTGGAACGCGGCCAGTTCGTTGGTGGAGGGGACCCGTGTCTCCTCCGGAAGCGAGCCGTCGATGATCGAGCCCTCGATCTGCTCGGCGATCTGGAGGAACAGCGGGCGACCGTCGTCCATCACGTCCACCACCGGCACGCGAACCAGTTAGTTGGTTCATTAGTCATGTAGGTAACCATGTCACTAGGTTACCCTGGTGTCAATCCACGGAGCCGGGGGTGACTGCCCGGGGGAAGCGCGTTCGCGCACCGGGGACGGTAATTACCGGCGGTGGGCTTCGGGGGTCTTCGGGCTCCGGTCCAGCCCGGTCCGAGCGGCGCGGTGTCGGCACCGGGAACCGGAGCTCCGGTAACGGGACTCGCGACCAGAGGAGGCCCCCATGTCACACGCTCGGACACATCTGAAGCCGCACCAGCTGTTCAACGAGCGCCGGTTCGACGAGATGGACGCCTAAGCCGGGGACCAGTACGCCTACATAGACCATGCGCGGGGGATCACCATGCACTCGCTCGACGAGTTCAAGGAGTGGACGGGGGAGTGGACCACCGCCTTCTCCGACGCCCGCGTGCTCGGTGAGTCGTTCGTCGAAGGGGAGAGAACGTCTCCGTGGCCTACTTCCACGGACGTGGCGACAACAACGGCCCGATGGGGGCACTGTCCCCGACCGGGCGCCGGATGGACGTGCCCTTCCGCGAGAACCCGCGCTACGACACACGAGGCAGGGTCATCGGATGCGAGATGTACTACGACCAACTCGGCATCCTCACACAGCTGGGAGACCCGGAGAGTTCGAAACTGACAGGGGCTTCCTGAACGGCGCCGGTGGGCAGCGGCGCTCCCGGCCGGGCCAGTTCCAGCCCGGCCGGAAGCGGGTGGGGCCACGCACTCGTTCGGGCGTGTCGTAACGGTGGCGTCCGCCCGACCGGGCACGGAGTCGGGATGAACCCGTAGTCACGGCGGGAGCGGTCGGCGCCGTCGCGGTACTTCCTCGCTCTTGCCGCGGGGCGTCCGGTGACGGAAGTGGCGTCTTCTCCCGTCGGGACCGCGGCCGTGGTCGTGGCGCGGCGTTCAGTTCACCGCTTCCCCCTGCCGCGCCCGCAGCCGGGAGTCGTGCGTGGGCGCCTCGGGCACGTGCGAGGGCTTGCGGGCGTCGAACTCCTCGCGCAGCACCGGCAGCACCTCCTCGCCGAGCATGTCCATCTGCTCCAGCACGGTTTTGAGTGGCAGCCCCGCGTGGTCGATGAGGAACAGCTGGCGCTGGTAGTCGCCGACGTACTCACGGAAGGAAAGCGTGCGGTCGATGACCTGTTGGGGGCTGCCGACCGTCAGCGGGGTCTGGGACATGAACTCCTCGAGCGAGGGGCCGCCGCCGTAGACCGGGGCGTCGTCGAAGTAGGGCCGGAACTCGGCCACCGCGTCCTGGGAGTTGGGGCGCATGAACACCTGGCCTCCCAGGCCGACGATCGCCTGGTCCGCCGCGCCGTGTCCGTAGTGCTCGAAGCGCTGCCGGTACAGCTCGACCATCCGTTTGGTGTGCTCGGGAGGCCAGAAGATGTGATTGTGGAAGAAACCGTCGCCGTAGTAGGCGGCCTGCTCCGCGATCTCCGGGCTCCGGATGGAACCGTGCCAGACGAACGGCGGCAGGCCGTCCAGGGGACGCGGTGTGGCAGTGAAGCCCCGCAGCGGGGTGCGGAACTCGCCCTGCCAGTCCACGACGTCCTCGCGCCAGAGCCGGTGCAGCAGGTGGTAGTTCTCGATCGCCAGCGGTATCCCCTGGCGGATGTCCTGCCCGAACCAGGGATACACCGGAGCCTGGTTGCCTCGGCCGAGCATGAGGTCCACCCGGCCGTCCGCCAGGTGCTGCAGCATGGCGAAATCCTCGGCGATCTTGACCGGATCGTTCGTGGTGATCAGCGTCGTCGAGGTCGACAGGACCAGCCGCTCGGTGTGGGCGGCGACGTGGCCCAGCATGGTGGTCGGGGATGAGGGCACGAACGGCGGGTTGTGGTGCTCGCCGGTGGCGAACACGTCCAGCCCGATCTCCTCGGCCTTGCGGGCGATGGTCACCATCGCCTTGATCCGCTCGTGCTCGGTGGGGGTTCGGTTGGTGGTCGGGTCCGGCGTGACGTCGCCGACGGTGAAGACTCCGAACTGCATGGCCCGACCTCCCGGGGCGGTGGAACAACGGCTTCGGCGACGACAACACGAGCGCGGCACCGCCTTGTTCCGGTATGTCGCGTTCGTTACACCGGGCCATTCAGGCCGAGGTGACCCGCACGGTCTCCGAGCCGACGCTGACGCGGTCACCCGGTGACAGCTGCCGTCCCCGCCGGGTCTCCGGCAGCTCGTTGACCATGACCTCGCCGTCCTGGATCAGGCTCTTCGCCTCCCCACCGTTCTCGACCAGGCCCGCCAGCTTCAGCAGTTGTCCGAGACGGATGGTGCCCTCGTCGATCTCCACGTCCTCCATGGGCCCGATTGTCCCCGAGCTCTGCCGTGCTCGACGAACCGCTCGCCACCAGCGACGCCCCGCTGCCGTCGGTTTCCGGAGTTCCTCTCGTACTTCGACCGCGCGGTGGTGAGTGAGCCGCTCCGACCGACTCGTGAGTAGGATCGTGCCGGTGGTACACGGCCTGGAGTGCCGACGAAAGGGGCCGCGGTGTTCGTGCGGGACGTGGAACGCAGTCGCGACCTCGACGTGGAGGAACTGGCTTCGAGCTACGCGTACCCCGAGTCGCTGACCCACCCGTGGACGAGAGTCAATTTCGTGACCAGTGTCGACGGGGCCTCCAGCATCGAGGGGCGCAGTGGCGGTCTGGGACACCCCGCCGACGGAGTGGTCTTCGAACTGGTGCGCGACCTCGCCGACGTGGTGCTCGTCGGTGCGGGCACGGCGGTGGCGGAGGGCTACGGCGGGGTCTCCCGCACCGCCGAGCGGGTAAGGCGCCGTCGTGCGCTGGGCCGCTCCGACGTGCCACCGCTCGCCGTGGTCACCCGGGGAGCCCTGCCACCGGACGCCGGGGTGATCACCGACACCGAGGTTCCCACCCTGGTGGTCACGTGCGCCACCGCGGGGCGGGAACGTGTCCAGGCCTACCGGGCGGCGGGGGCCGAGGTGCTCATGGCCGGTGAGTGGGAGGTCGACCTCTCCGGGGCCGTGGCCGAGTTCGGTCGGCGCGGCTGGCGGCGGATCGTCTGCGAGGGCGGTCCCGGACTGTTCGGCAGGATGCTCGCCAACGGACTCGTCGACGAGGTGTGCCTGACCGTTTCCCCGTTGCTGGCCGGTTCCGGCGCCGGGCGGATCGTCAGCGACCTCGTGGAGGACGCGGACAGACGGCTCCGGCTGCGCTCGGTCGTGCGGGCCGCCGACGCCCTGTTGCTGCGCTACCACACCGCCCAGGCCGTCCGGCGCCTGGAGGAGCCCCGTTGATCACCCTGGTCGGGTGGTGCGGCGGCGGGAGAGAAGTGACACCGCTTCCGGAAGTGAGCACGGCAGCTGGGGCCGCCCCCACCGCTCGATGTGGCACATTGGTCGGGGTGATGGTTCCGACGAGGCGGATTGGTGGATATGCGGACGACCGTGCGCTTTCGGGGACGTGAGCTCGGCGTCCGGTGCCCACTGGTCATGGCGATCGTGAACCGCACACCGGACTCCTTCTACGACAGGGGGAGGACGTTCGAGTTCGACGCGGCACTGGCCGCGGTCGACGAGGCCGTCTCCGACGGCGCGGACATCGTCGACATCGGCGGTGTGAAGGCCGGTCCCGGAACCGTCGTGGACGTGGACGAGGAGGTCGAGCGCACCGCCCCCTTCGTGGCCGAGGTGCGGCGGCACTTCCCCGACCTGGTGATCAGCGTTGACACGTGGCGCCACGAGGTGGGCAGGGCGGTGTGTGCGCGGGGAGCGGACCTGCTCAACGACACCTGGGCCGGAGCCGATCCGAAGCTGGTCGAGGTGGCCGCCGAGTTCCGGGCGGGGTACGTGTGCTCCCACACCGGCGGGGCCGTCCCGCGCACCCGCCCGCACCGCGTGCGCTACGAGAACGTGGTGCGCTCCGTGATCCGGGAGACCACGCGACAGGCCGAGCGGGCGGCCGAGCTCGGGGTTCCCGAGGACGGCATCCTCATCGATCCGACCCACGACTTCGGCAAGAACACCCGGCACAGTCTGGCCCTGCTGCGGCACACCGACGAGCTGGTCGCCACCGGATGGCCGGTGCTGATGGCGCTGTCGAACAAGGACTTCGTGGGTGAGACGCTGGGCACGGAACTGTCCGAACGCGTGACGGGCACACTGGCCGCCACCGCGCTGGCGGCCAGGGACGGTGCGGCCGTGTTCCGGGCCCACGAAGTACGCCAGACGCGCCAGGTGCTGGACATGGTCGCGGGCATCACCGGGGACCGGGAACCGGCTTCGACCATGCGTGGACTGGTGTGATCCCTCCGAGCCGATCGACGGCGACGTCCGGAGGTCGTTGCGAGGACCCGAGCTGCTGGGAGACGTATGACGCCCGAGGCTGAACGGTGGTTCGCCGCCCGTAGCTGGCAGGAACCGTCGTGGTCGGTCGAGCGACTGGCACCGCTCAAGGGGCGGACCCGCGTCAGTGTCGTGTTGCCCGCGTTGAACGAGCAGGACACGATCGCCCCCATCGTCACCGCCCTCGCGCCGCTGGCCGAGCCGGAGGGCGATCGGCCACCCCTGGTCGACGAGATCGTGGTGCTCGACTCCGGTTCCACCGACAACACCCGTGAACGCGCCTCGTGGGCGGGAGCCAGCGTGGTGAGCCGCGAGGACGTGCTCACCGAGTTCGAACCACGGGCGGGTAAGGGCGAGGTGCTGTGGCGCTCGTTGGCCGCCGTCTCCGGTGACGTCCTGGTGTTCCTGGACTCCGACCTGGTCGACTTCGACGCCGGTTTCGTCCCGGCCCTGCTGGGGCCGCTGCTCACCCGACCGGAGCCGGTGCTGGTCAAAGGGTTCTATCGGCGTCCACTGCGCCTGCCGAGGGAGGGCCTGCAGCAGGCAGAGGGAGGGGGGCGAGTCACCGAACTGCTCGCGCGTCCCGTGCTGTCGTCGGTGCGGCCGGACCTGGCCGGCGTGATCCAGCCGCTGGGGGGAGAGTACGCCGCCAGGCGGGAGTTCCTGGAGGCGGTGCCCTTCGCGCCCGGTTACGGGGTGGAGACGGGACTGCTGATCGACGCCTACGACCGGTACGGGCTCGACGGGCTGGCTCAGGTCAACCTCGGCGTGCGCAAGCACCGCAATCGGGGGCTGTTGCAGCTGGGGGTCATGTCCCGACAGATCCTGGCCGCCGCCTTGTCCCGCACCGAGGGGCACCCTCATCCGGCCGAGGTCCCCGGCGGTTCGGGCACCGAGGTTTCCTACACCCAGTTCGTGCAGCTCGAGTCGGAATGGGTGCCCCACGAGCAGGCGATCCCGACCGCGGAGCGCCCACCGCTGCGAAACCTTCGGGAGAGCCAGACGCGAGGAGCGGGCAGCCGGACGCCACCGGACGCGAGTGATGTGAGGCGAACATGCTGGTAGCAGCCGGAATCTTTCCCCACCCGCCGGTGCTGGTCCCCGAAGTCGCCGGGCGTCGTTCGGCAGACCTCGACGGGATGCGGACCAACTGCGAGCGGGCGGTTACCCGGTTGTTCGACGCCGGACCCGACCTGCTGGTCGTGCTCGGCGGGGACGAGCGCACTGCCTGCCACGGCTCGGACGTGCGGGGTACCCTGCTTCCCCACGGGGTGGACATGACCTTCGGCGACGGGGGTGTCCGGCTGCCGTTGTCGTTGACGATCGGGCGCTGGCTGCTCGGTTCCCGCACCGAGCTGGTGAGCACCGAGTTCCGTTCGGTGGGGTGGGGAACCGCTCCGGCGGACTGCCTCGAACTGGGGGAGCGGCTCGCCGGGCTCGCGCCTCGCGTGGCGCTGATGGTGCTGGGGGACGGTTCGGCGTGCCGCACGGAGCGTTCCCCCGGGTTCCTCGACCCCGACGCGGTGCCCCTCGACGACCACGTCGCCGAGGCGCTGCGGGGCGGGGACACCGCCGCGCTCGCCGCGTTGGACCCGAAGGCCGCCGAGCGGCTGTTGGTGGCGGGGCGCCCCACCTGGCAGGTTCTCGCCGGAGCTGCCGAGGGACGGTCCCCGGAGGGCGAACTGCTCGACTACCAGGCGCCTTACGGGGTGGGCTATTTCGTGGCGTCGTGGCGCTTCGATGCTCCCGCCGACCGGTGAGCACGGCGGCGCGGTATCGGCCGGAACCACTCCCGACCGTGTGGCCCGTCCGGGACGAGGCTGTTCTTTCAGGTTCGGAGCGAACTCTGCTCCCGCCGCTCGCCGCGCAGGTTCGGCAGCTCGGGGGAGGCGGTGTCCAGCGGGACGGTGCCGGAGCGGACCATGCCCAGCTGCACCCCCTGCCGCTCGGTGGTGGCCTCCAGCAGCCAGTCGACGGCTACCCGCAGCCGGTTCTTCGGCATCGCCATGAGGTGGTATCCCCGGGTGACGGCTTTGGCGGCGAGGCCGGACAGCGGAACGTGCAGGGGGTTGGCCGCGGCCTCACGCGCCCCGAGGTCCACGACGAACCCCAGGTCGCGATGCCGGTAGCGGCTCAGCCGCTCACCCCGCAGCGAGGCCAGCACGTTGGCCCCGGCCAACTTTCCCTGGCGCGTGGCGTGCTGGGCGGTCATTGCCGTGAGCTGCCCAGGGTTGGTGCGGTCGGGAACCCCGGCGGCGTCGCCGCAGGCGAAGACGTGCGGATATCCGGGCACGGTCAGCGTCTCGTCGACCGCGAGCCTGCCCTCGGTGGTCCGCAGCCCGAGTGAGCGCACCAGCGGGTCGGGACGCACCCCCACGCACCAGATCAACGAACGTGTCGGCACCTGTTGCCCGTCGTCGAGGGTGACGCCGCTGTCGGTGGCTTCGCTGATCGAGGTTTCGGTCAGCAGCTCGACACCCCGCCTGCGAAGCACCTCGGTGGCCGTGCGCGACAACCGTCCGTCCAGCCCGGGAAGCACGCGAGGGGCCACATCGAGCAGCTTCCAGCGGATCGGCTGGTCGCGCAGCTCCGGGTGCCGCGCCGCCAGCATCCGGGTGAACTCGGGGCCCTGGGCGGCGATCTCGGTCCCGGTGTATCCAGCTCCGACCACCACGAACGTGCAGCGGGCGTCCCGCTCGGCCTGGTCGGAGGTCGCGGCGGCGAGCTCGATCTGCCTGGTGACGTGATCCCTGAAGTACAGCGCTTCGGGCACACCCCGGAAACCGTGCCCGTGCGTGGCGAGACCGGGGATCGGCAGGAGCTTGTTGACGCTGCCCGCGGCCAGAACCAAGTTGTCGAAGGTCACCGACCCGGTGTTGTCCTCCGGGTCGGTGTAGGTGAGGTGACGGGCATCCGGATCGATCGCGGTGACCTCGCCCAGCACCAGCCGGACGGCGGGCAGCGTGCCAGGCAGGGACACCGTGATCGCGCGCGGATCGAGGATCCCGGCGGCCACCTCGGGCAGCAGTGGCAGGTACAGGAAGTAGTCGGTGGGGTTGACGAGGACGATCTCGGTTTCCCCGGGGTGGGTGTTCCGGGTGAGTCGCTCGGCCGCGTGGTAACCGGCGAAACCGCCCCCGACGATCACTACTCGGTTTCGTCCCATCGCGTTCCCAACTGCTCGGTTCCGTCCGTTACCGCATACCCGCGGTGGGTCCCGATCAAACCGGAGGGCCGGGTCCGGCTTCGGAGAACTCGGGGCGGAAGACTCTGGTGTCGGTCGGTTCCCCGCCACACGATGGATGCGTCGTGATGGTTACCGGAGGTGAGCTCTCGGCCGGACGTGGCACCGAGCGCCGCGTGGTGGTGTGACCACGACGGCCCCGGCCCACCGAACGGTCGCGTGGCGGAAAGAGCAGGTGGGAGGCATGACGACCACAACACTGACCAGGGCTGAGGTGGAGGCCGACATCAGGGAGACCCTCGGCCTGGTTCCCAGCTTCTTCTCCCGTATCCCGGACGAGCTGTTGGCCCCGGAGTGGGAGCTGTTCAAGCGCCTGGAGCTCGACCAGACGTTGATCCCCAACAAGTACAAGGAGCTGATGGGGGTCGCGCTGCACGCTGAGACCAAGTGTGCCTACATTCGTGCTGACACAAAAATGTATTATCATCCCTGGATATAGAAGTCAAATCAGCAGGTGAGATGGAGTTTTAACAGCTTTGTCTTACCTGTTGGTTATCGCTTTTTACCTCTCGTGACCTCTCTTGTGCTGACTCGGTGCTGACCCCGTGAGGTTCAGAGACCTCCCAAACACCGGGGCTGAACCCGGTCTCAGACTGCAACCCCCGACAGGCACAACTCAGCCCCGGAACCAAGCCGCCGTCTCTGCTGCCGGTCGCTCGGTGGTTCGGAGATTGACAAGGAACCTTCCCCACAGCTACCGGGGTCCGTTGGACACGTTGGGCTGCGTTCCCCCCTGAACACGAGCAAGCCGTGAAACAGGCACAGCTCACCCGAGTCCAAGGGGAGGTGAGCAGTCGAAGGGAACGACTCCGGTACACCGTGTCTTGTATCGGGAGACTCACCCCGTGAGCCGGATTAAGGGCTCACCGATCCGGGGGTTACGCGCAGTGCCGGGATGATGGCCGGGCTACACGAGCATGAGCGCCAGGGCTTACCACTTACACGGCCGGGTTCGCCTAGATCGTGCGTTGCCTGACGCGCGAGCTTCACCCGCTCTAACCGGGAGCCTCACGGCTGTGAACCGTGGCCGGGACTTACACCCTGCCCGTGACCTGCCCGGAGCGACCACGGAGGGAAGCATATTCCGTGCTATGCTCAGCACCGTATTCTTGATAGTGGCATTGAGAGAATACAACGAACCCCCGGCCTTGATCGGCCGGGGGTTCTCTCGTTTCAGGGGGGGCGATCTTGTCCCTTACGCGGTTGTAGTTGGTCGTCTGTGGCTAACTCACGGATCTTTGAGAGCCGCTGTAAGCGATCAGCGGCCTACTACTGGGGCGAGGTGCCGCAGCATGTACGAGCCACACCAGCGGCTCTCTGTGTCCTTGGGGTCTACAGCTTCCTTTGCTGCCTTCCGCGCGAGCTTCCTCGGTTCCGGGTGCGACGGAAGGTCGTCGGCTACCCGTAGCGCTGTCTTCCAATCCACCTGAGTCAATCGGGAGATGTCCGAGGCGAGGCACAACCGCCGAACCTTCGGGTCCTCTTCGAGTACCTGAACGACCAGTTCCGCGTTCTCACGGCCAGGAAGCTTGGCCAGCACGCTGAGGGAGTTCGTCCGCAGCGTTGCCGTCTCACCTTCGGTCATCCACTGACGGAACTGCCGGATACCGTCCGGGTCCATCCGAGTTCCCACCGCCACATCCGTGGCGTGAGCCGTAGGGCGCTTGCTGAATACATCCGGACTACCCGAGCGAATCGAGTGGACGAGAGCGGAAAGGCGCTGTTCTCCCTTGATCCTGGTTAGTCCTGGGTGGGTGATCTCCTTACGCCACATACCGGCCCCTAACACGCGCTCGTAGGCGTCTACTACGTCCATCGTTGCCGTACGTGTCCCGGTCTCGACTTGCCCGAGGTAGGGCTTTGAGAAGTGCGTCAGCTCAGCCATCCGGGACAGCGATAGGCCAGCGTCCAGCCTAGCCGCTCGCATGAGCGTCCCTACGTCCTCGATTGCAGACACGTGCAGACACCTAACCGCTTCACCTAGTGATCAGTACTGGCGACGATAGCGGTAGGGCACTTCGCCGGGTAACCCCCCGAACTCGGTGGAGTGCCCGCCTATTCGGGGCAATGAGGGAGGGACACCAATGGAAACCACCGAACGACAGCACTACTGGCTACCGGTCCCGGATCGGACCGGGTTCGCCTGGACTCGCCATGCCTTCCGGGGCAAGCACTGGGACGGCCGGTCGGCCGACACTTCGGTGTGCGGTGTCCAGTGCGCGATGGCGAACCCCAGCGAGCTGGACTGGTTTCAGTCCCCTACCTGTTCGGACTGCATGGAGCTCCTGATCTCTGAGCAGTCGGGCGCCGGGAGCACCGAGGGGGAACAGTGACAGGCAGGCGCCACAAGTCGAACCGTGTGACCGGGTACGTCCCTGCCTTCTCTGGAGACCTGTACGAATCTCCGAGGGTTGTTCCCTCGGTATCGTACTCGGTTCTTGAACGGGTGCTCGATGGACTCAAACGACTCTAGACGTGTTCACCACGGCACGTGGACGGATCTAGCGGGCACGGTGCACTGCAAGTCCGAGCATTTCCGCACCACTCGGTGCGGTATGAAGATGGAATCTTCAAGCAGTTACCCGTTGAGTGCGTGCGAAGAGTGCACTCGCCTGGAGAACAGAGAGATCCTTCAAGAATAGAACGAGAAATCATCCCCCGGTTTCGACCGGGGGTTACTTCTAGCATAAAACGATCGTGCTATCCGGGTACACCCAATACAGGCGATAGTCGTTTGTCAGCCCGATGTTCCACCCTTGGACGTTCAATGGTGATCCAAAGTGGATCGGTTCGGGTTCAATCTCGTAGGCACGATACTTCAATTCGTTGATTTGCTCGCGAGCTCGGATCGCTCGCTCGTAATAGTTGGTTTCTGGTTTCTTTCGTTTCTTTGGTTTGGCTCCACTCGTCGCACACCTTTCAGATTTCCCCAACGAGTGTTAGCGCCTTTTTCAGGCCAGCTCCAGTGGTCAGTGCGTCACGTGGGATAATCAAGTGACCTATCATGAAAGGTGACCTGAGTGGCGCGTGGCAAGCCAATTCTATCCGAAGAGCGGGAAACCATTTCTCGTGGAATCGCGCGTGACATGTCGCATCGGTGCATCGCAGCCGAACTCGGACGACATCCGTCGGTCATCTCACGGGAAACAGCCCGCAATGGCGGCAACGCCAACTATAGCGCGGTGACAGCGCAACATCGTGCCGAGGAGCAGGTGGAACACCCCAAAGCGCGAAAACTGGAAACACGACCCGAGTTGTCTCTGGCGGTCAACGAGGGATTCGACAAGAAATGATCGCCGGAACAGATCAGCCGTTACCTTCCCACGCAGCATCCATACGATTCCTCGATGCGCGTCTCACACGAAACGATCTACCGGGCCTTGTTCCTGCAAGCACGAGGACAGCTGCGGACCGATCTGAAGCTGGCGCCGCGCAGCGGGCGCGCACGCCGCGTGAGCCCGTCGCGGACAGCGGAAACACGCGGCAAGATCCCCGGTATGACCATGATCAGCGACCGCCCCAAAGAAGCCGACGACCGGGCCGTACCCGGCTTCTGGGAAGGTGACCTGATCCCGGGGAAAACGAATCAATCCCAGATCGCCACACCGGTGGAACGCCACACACGCTATACGATGCTCCGTCCGCATTCCCTACGACCGACGCGCAGAACGGGTCGCCTACCTGCTGACCAAGAAGATGGAAAAACTTCCCTCATTCCTACGGAACAGCATCACCTGGGACCAGGCTAAGGAAATGCCCCGCCATGCGGACTTCACGATGCGGTCGAACATGCCCGCGTATTTCTGCGACCCCCGTTCGCCGTGGCAACGCGGCACCAACGAGAACACCAACCGACTGCTGCGTGAGTACTTCCCAAAAGGAACCGACCTATCCGATTACAGCCAACCCGAACTCGACGCGGTCGCCGACGAACTCAATGATCGGCCACGCGAGACTCTCGGATGGCGCAAACCCAATCAGGTCTTCAACGAACTCCTGCTCAACCCTACTGACGCACCCACCACCTGAGGACGCCCTGGTCATAGTACTTGTGTCTGAACTAGTGTGCCTATTGCACCCTGTTTCACACCGAGGCGGCGAAACTGTTCGGCGCCACCGACGAGGAGATCCAGGAGGCGGTGCACTACGCCAAGAGCAGCCTGGGATGGAGTGCCTATCTGAACGGCATTCGGCAGGACTACGACGGCTTCGCCGACGAACTCGCCCGCATCGGCGAGTATCTCGGATCCCGGGGCTGAACTCGTGCGTCTGGAACGGATCCGTCCGACAGTGCTGCGGATGGTGTTGCACGCGCACGAACTGGCCACCCTGATGACGGCGGTGCGCTATGTCGCGAAAACGAGGCCCGCCGAGGTGCCCGAGTCGGCGCGACAGGAGCTCCGGTCCCTGCTGCGGGACTACGACCAGCAGTTGCACCACCTCGACACTTCGGGGCAGCGGGATGACCCGAACCGCTCGCGGGCGGGGTGACGCGGTTCCCATGTGGCTCCGGTCTTTCGGTGCCGTGAGCCCGCTCGGCTCCGGTGCTTCGGCGAGTGGTGGTCTCCCGGTGGTGCGAACCGGAGTCACCGGTCACGGGACAGCCGCCAGTACTGTTTCCGATCCGTGTCCCGCACCACCACGCCCAACCGGGCGAGCTCGTCGCGCAGTTCTCGCGCTTCGCCACCGGAGTCGTTGTTGTGGCGCAGTGCTTTCGCACGCGCCTTGAGCAGCGCGTCCGCTCCTTCGGGGAGCCCCGGGGCATCCGGTACCCAGCGGCGGAATTCCTCGCGGTAGGGGTCCTCGTCGGTCCACCGGTATCCGTGGGCGCGGAAGGCGGCCGCCAGATCCTCGGTTCTGAAGTCGTACTTCTCCCGTGCCAGTTCGACCGCGTCGTCGTCCAGCAGCACGAGTTGCTTGCCGTCCCGGCAGGCGATGTCCACCCGCTCGGCGGGCCATTCGCGGCTCGTACCCCGTCGATTCAGCGCCACACGGTCAGCGGCTACGGTCACCGTGAGACTGTCGTGATAGGCGTACACCGCGAGGGCGATTCCGGCCAGGGCTCCGAGCACGACGAGACCGAGGGTCACCCAGGGCTCGGGCAGCGAGTCGACCAGTTCGGCCGGTCCCCGCATCGGTGCCCACGGCAACCCCACCAGCCAGTCGGCGAGCAGCCGCACACCCCATCCCAGTCCCGCGCCGAACACGGTGAACGCGACTCCGGCCGCCGGGTACGTCCACGGTGGTTCGGCCACCACGGTGGGCTCGGCGGACTGGTTCCGGGAAGGTTCGGGAGTGGATTCGTCGGTCACGGGGGAATCCTACTGAACGATTTCTCCGCTGTGGGGTCACGTGCCGTCAGCTACAGTGGAGCCGGCAGCGATGCCCGGGTGCCGCTGTCATGCTCTTCGAGAGGTTGGGGTGTCGCCGCGCTCAGCGCGGCTTTCGAGCCCCACGTGGCACCGAGTGTCGGGAAGTGCCGCGTGGGGCTCGTCATGGAACGGTCAGGCCGGTCGGCTGTCTCGGTGGATCAGCGGGGATGGCCGATGTCGGCGGCGGGCTCGCTCCGGCCGAAGTGGTTACCCGAGGCCCACATGTGCATCCACCGCTCGTTCTCCTGTCGGTAGGCGTTGCCCTGCTTGTTGACCTCGACGGGCTTCGAATCGTGGTAGAACCAGTTGTTGTCGATGTCGCAGCGGTTCTCCGGCACCCCGCGGATCGCGATGGCTTCCTGCGCACGGCTCTCGGGGAAGACGTCGGTGGTGAACCGGAAGGTGTTGTGGTGGATGTTGATGGTGCCACCCGCGACCTCGGTGTCGCTGCCGTCGTTCTGGGCGCGCCCGTGCATGTCGAAGGCGTGGCTGATCGGGTGCTCACCGACCAGGTTGTAGCGGGCCGTGTATCCGTTCGTGGCGTAGCCGTAACCGGCGATCGAGTGCCGGTTGTAGTCGAAGTAGTTCCACTCGATCACGGACTCGCCGTTGTAGAGGTTCACCCCGTAGCCGAAGTGTTCCATGGGGTTGTTGTGGATGCTGGAGTGATCGATCCGGGCCGAGACGGGGTAGCTACCGGCGCCGACCGAGATGGCCGCGTGGGTGAAACCGTACAGCTGACAGTTGTCCACCCGGCAATTGTCGCCGAGGAAGTGGATACCGCCGATGAGGTAGTTGTCGTAGGCCGTGTCGTCGTAGGGGTTGCCGTCGTAGCCTTCCGGGTCCCAGTAGTTCGCCAGCCGGGGTCCCTGGATCCGCAGTCCGGTGAACCGCACCCGGTCCCCGTAGGTCTTGAACATTGGTAGGGCCTTGTCCGCCACCGGGTTCCGGTCCCTGGTGGTGTAGATCAGCCCGCCGAGACTGCCGTTGTTGCCACGGCCGCCGGAGATGATGACACCGGTGCCGATCGAGAGCGTGTTCTCCGCGCCGGTCATGTCGATCGCGGCGTCGTCGGCGACGCGGATGATGTCGCCGTCACCGGCGTTTTCCACCGCGTTCTTGAAGCTGTCGAAATCGTTGACGTGGAACTCCGGGGTGTCGCCCGGGCTGGCGTGGTAGGTCTTGCCGCCGCCCTGCTTCAGATCCACCGGAGCGGGGTCGGGCATGGTGGTCACCGCGGCAGCGGTGGTGGCTGAGGTCCGCGTGGTCGCGGTGCGGGCCGAGGCGGTCGCCGTGCCCGCGGTCGCTCCCGCCACGGCGAGTCCGGCCACACCGGCGGTGCCCAGCCTCAGGAAGTTCCGACGGCCGAGCCCGCCGTCCGTTCTCCGTGCGGTATCGTTCGAATCACCCGAGTTCATGTTGATCTCCCGCTTCCTGGAGGGTGTTGTTCGGGACGATCGTGATCAATCCGGCGGGATCATCGATTACGGGTTCGACCCGTGTCAACATCCGTTGTCGAGAATGGGACATTTCCCGACACGCCGGGGCAGGCCGCCATTCCCGGAGGCGAGGCGGGCGAGACCGGAACGGGGATGGCAGAGGCGAGGCGGGGCTCGACCCGGTGTCAGCGTCCAGCGGTCTCGAACTCCTCCCGACGGGGCGAGGGCGGTTCCGGGTGCCGTTTGCTGATCTCGGCGCCCAGTTCGGCCAGCCGATCGGGCAGGTCGGCGGGGGGCGCCACGGCACCGGCGCTGGCCGCCTCCCGCAGCTGGCGAGCGGTCGATCGCATGCTCGACACGATCCGTTGGGTATGCTGCAGGCTGAACGCCTCGTCACCCCGCTCGATGTGGATGGCACGCTCCGTGGCGCCGTCGAGCAGCCGCTCCAGCACGATGATCGAGGTCCACCACTTCTCGGCGTTGTTCGCCGAGGTCGGCTCCACCAGGCGCTGTCGCAGCGCGGCGCGCAGTTCGGACAGCTCGCGGTAGCCGCGGCGGCGAGCCCCCGAGCGTCCCCGCTCGAATCCGCCCAGTGCCAGCGAGACGTACTCCGAAACCGTGTCCACCGCCGAGGCGAACCGGGGTGCCAGTGGGGTGTGCCGGTGCAGTGGGGACAGCAGCCCACCGACCACCAGCAGAATGGCGCACCCGATCAGTGAGTCGACCAGCCGCACGGCGGGCAGCGCCGGTGTCGGTTCCACCTGGGTCATCTTCAGCAGCACCAGGCAGGTCACCACGCCGGTGAACAGCCCGTAGTGCCGGCTCAGCGTGTCGGGCACCATCGCGGCCAGCAACACCATGAACGGCAGCAGCCACCAGCCGTGCGGGACGAACGTGAGCAGCGCGGTGGCGGCCACCACGCCGAGCACGCTGCCGATACCGCGCAGCACGCCCCGCGCGAAGACCGATCCCGAGTTCGGTTTCAGCACCAGTGCCACCGTGAGGGCCACCCAGTACGGATGTTCGAGCGGCAGCGCCAGTCCGACCAGCTCGGCCACCGCCAGGCACAGTGCCATCCGCGACGCCAGCAGCCAGCCGGTTCGCCCGACCGCCAGCCCCTCGCGCCAGGCCCGGAACCTGGCGCGGCGGTCCCGGTTGTTGTCCAGTTCGGTGGGATCGGTGAGTTTCGCCGTGCGCAGTGAGTCGGTCAGTCCGGCCAGGGCCTGTTCCAGAGCGCGCACCGCCGTGGAGGTCTCGTGTGCCGTGGGGTGGGAGGGCGGTGGGGTAGTGCCGGAGCGGACGCACCGTGCCAGGGTGCGCATCGTGGTCAGCGTGCGTTCGGGAGGTCTGCTTCCCGCGTGGGCCAGCGCGACCGAGGCCTCCACCATCGGCGTCGTCTGGGAGAGCACCACGTGCAGCCGGTCGTGGACGCGGCTGCGTGCGGTGGCTCCCGCCGTGACGGTGATCAGGACGTCGTGGGCCTCGTCCAACGCTTTCGTCAGGGCCTGCCGCGCGTCGGTGCGGGCTCGCGGGGTCTCGGCGGTGAGCATGCGCACGGTGGTGTCGAAGACCCGGGCCACGGCCTGGCGGGCGGGAGCGGTCCTGCGGAACGGCCAGGTGGCGGCGATCAGGCCGAACGCCATGAGCTCACCGGCCAGGAACCACCGGAGCTGCGCACCCGCCCCCATCGTCTCGGCGGGAGTGCCGGTGGCCACGATGCAGAAGGTGAGCATCTGGGTACCCGCGGCCGCCCAGAGATCCCCCATCCGGCTGGCCAGCACGGACAGTACCGACACCGTGACCACCACGCACGCCGCCGTCCAGGGGGCCGGAGCGAGGACACCCGCCCCGAAGCCGAACCCGCCCAGCACCACGGTCAGCCCCACGCGGCGCAGCCGGTACCGATAGGAGCTGGTCAGGTCCGAGAAGCTGATGCACAACGCACCGAGCGAGAGCAGGATCGTCTCGGCGACGCGCCCGCTCGCCAGGCCCACCGCCTGCGGCCCGGCTATTCCCAGAGCGGCCACCCCCACTCGGCTCCAGTCCACCGGTATCGGGGCGGGACGCAGCATTCTGCGCAGCCAGGACGGTACGACAATTCGCAGCAGGTAAGGCAGTCCGCCCCACCACGGTCGTTGTCGGGAAACCGCGCCGACGGAAGACACTCCACCTCCCGATGATCATGAGTGTGCCGCTCGGAGTACTGGCCTCTCGCGTCCTTCCCCGCCATTATCACCTGATTCGGCCCGCTGAAGTCCCGTTCACCACGCACATCACACCTTGTCGTGTGTCACTCCGGGATATTCGGTGAATATTCGGTGAAAAAGGCGTGTCGGATGTTTCGATGTGATTTTCGGCGCTTTTCCTTCGGGTAGCTGGTTTTCCCGGAATCTCGGAAAGCGCGAATCATTTCTCATGTTTCGGGAATCGTCGGGGTCGAGGGTGAAGCCCGTCGCGCCGCCACCGGCACACTGGGGCGATGACCCAGACGCCGCTGCTGCTGGCCCTCGACCTTACGGGGACGTTCGCGTTCGGACTCAACGGTGCGCTGACCGCGGTGCGGGCGGTGCGGTTGGACCTCGTCGGGGTGCTGACCCTGGGAGTGATTACCGCGCTGGGTGGTGGCATCGTGCGCGACGTCCTGATCGACTCGTTGCCGCCCGCGACCTTCGACGCGCTCGGTTATCTCGGGGTGGCCGCGGCCGGAGCGCTGCTCGCGTTCTTTCTGAGTCTGCCGTTGGAAAGGTTCACCGCGTTGATCACGGTTTTCGACGCGGTCGGGCTCAGCGTGTTCTGCGTGACGGGCGCCAGCAAAGCCCTGGAATTCGGACTGAACGGTGTGCAGGCCGTGCTGCTCGGAGTGATCACGGCCGTCGGGGGAGGAACGATGCGCGACGTCTTGATTCGGCGTGTTCCGACGGTACTGAGCAGTGATTTCTACGTAGTACCCGCGCTGGTGGGGGCGGCGGTGACCGTGGTGGCCGAGCGGGCGGGGATCTACGGCCCGGCCAGTGCACTGGTCGCCGCGGCGGTTTGCTTCGTCATCCGGATGCTGGGACTGCGGTTCAACCTCTACGTGCCGAGCACTCCGCGACGGACCAGTCGTCGTGGCGAAGGGGCCACCGAAGACGGGGGAGAGTGATCCGGTTCCGGACGGGGTTCGTCGTGGGCGTCCGCGTCCTTCGCCCGGATAACGAGCAGAGTCCTGCATAGCACTTCACAAGCTGTTTCGTGACCCCCTGGCCATATGATCTTCCCCATTCACGTGTCGACCACAAGAGGTTGACACAGCTTATCGATAACGGTTTTCATTTTCATATCGCTGTGTCGGCGGTATGCCGACACGGCTGATCACCCAGCGAGTCTCAGGTCGAGGAGAACCGAAGCTTGTTCACAGCATGGAGAAAATCTCGTGCTCGGAAGCCGTTGGCGCTGCTGCTGGCGGTGTCGGGGGTGCTGGCCGGTGCCTGCGGCACGGCGGGAGGCGGCAGCGGGGCCTCCGACAGGGGATCGGAGCGGCTACGGGCGTTCGTGAGCATTCCGCCGCAGCGCTACTTCGTGGAGCGAGTCGGCGGTGAGCACGTCAACACGTCGGTGCTGCTGCCGCCTGCAGCCTCGCCGGCCCTGTACGAACCCAAGCCATCCGAACTGCGCTCGCTGTCCGGGACGGACGTCTACTTCGCCGTCGACGTGCCCTTCGAACGTTCCGTGGCCGACCGGATCAGGTCGGCCGGGGGTGACGACATGCGATGGGTGCGCACCTGGCAGGACGTCGACCGTGGACACCTGGAGGGCGGCAAGCCGGATCCGCACATCTGGTTGTCCCCGCGCCGGGTCAAGACCCAGGCCGAGACGATCGCGGCAGCACTGAGCCGGATCGATCCCGAACACGAGCGCGACTACCGCGAGAACCTGCGACGGTTCGAGGAACGCGTCGACGCCCTCGACGCGGACATAACCAGCGAGCTCGAACCGGTAGCGGGCAAGACGTTCATGTCGTTCCACCCGGCGTGGCACTACTTCGCCGACGACTACGACCTGAAGATGCTCCCGATCGAGTCCGGCGGCAAGGAGCCCGGTGCGGCGCGGTTACGCGAGATCATCGAGCGGGCCGAGAACCGTGACATCCGGGCGGTGTTCGTCCAGCCGCGGTTCTCCGATGACGATGCCCGCACCATCGCCGAGCAGGTCGGAGCCACGGTGGAGCCGCTGGACCCGCTGGCGCGGGACTGGGAGAAGAACATGCGCCACGTCGCGACCGAACTGGCGGACTCGTTGCGGAGCGGTTTCTGATGGGACGGGCGAGCATCGCCGTGTCGCTGTCCGGGGTCCGGGCCGGCTACGGCGCCGCCCCCGTGCTGTCGGAGGTGGACCTGACCCTGGAGCGAGGGGAGTTCCTCGCCCTGATCGGTCCCAACGGGGGAGGGAAGTCCACACTGCTCGGACTGCTCGTCGGTCTGCTGCGGCCGATTCGGGGGACGGTCGAGATCCACGGTCAGCCGCCGCGACGAGCCCGGGGACGCATCGGCTACCTCCCCCAGGACGCCCGGCTCGATCCGGAGTTCCCCCTGACGGTGCGGGATCTCACGGCCATGGGGCGCCTCCGTGCCACCTGGCTGCCGCAGCGACTGCGCGCCGCCGACCGGCCGGCGGTCACCGGAGCCCTCGAACGGGTCGGTCTCGCGGAGCTCGCCGCGCGTCCGGTGTCAGCCCTGTCCACGGGGCAACGCCGACGCGTGCTGCTCGCCAGGGCACTGGCCGCCGAGCCGGACCTGCTCGTGCTGGACGAACCCGAAGCCGGTATCGACGCCGACTCGGCGCAGCACCTCCACCGGCTGCTGTCCTCGTTGACCGGCCGCACGACCATCGTCGTGGCCTCCCACGACATCGACGGCATCGCGTCCCGGGCGACGTGTGGCGTAACCGTGGACCACGGCGTGACTCCGTGGCCCGGCAGCGGACGGCTGGTCGGGGCGCCGGTTCACCACGACGACCCACCGGTCGGTCACGTCCCTCCGCCGGACGGCACCGCGGCTTCCGAGCGGGAGCACGCGCGTTCGACGAGGAGGCCGGTGTGATCGAGGTACTGCGGCTGGAGTTCATGCAGAACGCGGTCATCGCCGCCGTACTCGCCAGTGTGGTGCTCGGTGTCGTCGGCACCCTCGTGGTCGTCAACCGGGAGGTCCTGGCGGGCGGCGGCATCGCGCACGCCTCCTACGGCGGGGTGGGGCTCGGCTTCTTCCTCGGGATGGACCCCTCCGCGCTGGCGATGGTCTTCGGCGTGCTGGCGGCGGTGCTCATGGGGCTGCTGCGGCGTTTCGCGCGGCAGCGCAACGACACCCTGATCGGGATGCTGTGGGCCGTCGGCATGTCGCTGGGGGTGATCTTCGTCCACTTCACCCCGGGCTACACCGCCAACGCCCGTAGCTTCCTGTTCGGTTCGCTGCTGTCGATCCCACGCGGTGACCTCCCGCTGCTCGGTGCGGTCGCTGTGGTGCTCGTGGGGTTCGTCGCGCTGTACTACCGGCCACTGCTGGCCTACTCCGCCGACCGGGCGTTCGCGCGCAGTCGCAACCTGCCCGTGCTCGCGCTGGAGCTGGTGCTGCCCGCGGCCGTGGCTCTGGCCGTGGTGGTGCTCATCCAGCTCGTCGGCGTCGTGCTGCTCATCGCGTTGCTGACCGTTCCCGCCGCGACCGCGGGGTCGTTCACCCGCACGCTCGCGAGCATGATGACCGCCACCGTGGCGGTGGGCGTCGTGGTCACCCTGGGTGGTCTGGGAGTGTCCTACGCGTTCGACCTGCCGTCCGGGCCCGCGATCGTGCTCAGCGCCTGCGCGATCTTCACCGCTGTTCGGGGCGTTTTCCCGCTGTGGCGGGGACTTCGGAGGAGTTTCCGGGACGGACTGGCGTGATCCGGAGAGTACGATGGTTGAAAGGAGAAGGCCGTTGATCGTACCCGACGAAGGCGCCGAGTGATCTCGGCGCCTGATCGATTTCACCGCATGACCCCAGGCTGCGTGGCGTGAGCCCGCAGCGTCACTCGTCGGTGCTGGAAGTGAAGCCGACGTCGCTGGTAACCGGATCGCGTTCGATCCACCCCTTTCCTTCCGCCGCGATCCCTTCGAGGACGTGTCGGGTGTGCGTGAACCCCGCCGCGTCGAGATCGATTTCGGACAGTCGCTCGGAGGTGTCGTTGGGATTGGTGGTCGATGCCTCCTGGTCGGGTTCCTTGACGTTCACTTCCCTGGTAGGGCCATTGATCAGGGTTATCTTCAGGGTGTAACCGAGACCGCTGGACGGGATGATGTCGGTGGAGGAAATCGCATCGAATCGGAAGTTTCCACGTTGTGCCCTGCCGAACGATCCCTGCTCGAAATCCAGTGTCGTGTTTGTCTCGCGTACACCGTCTCGAGTGATCAGAAACAATCTGACATCGTATTTCGAGAAGCGCAGCGGGCCACCTCGGCGCTTTCGCTTGGCGTCCGAAGTGGGAGTTTGCAGGAAAGCGTGAGTTATGATGTCACGCCATGCCAACCTGTAATGACGCAGGGCGTCGTCGAGCATGATCACTTTGTCGCAGTGTAGCCAGTACTCCATCTCGGTTTCCGACGGGCACGTGGTCTCCAGCTTCCGCTTCCAGCGGAGGTACGCCTCGTGGCGTTCCTGGTGGAGACGGTCGCTTTCTCGCTGGTCCTCCTCGAACCGACGGCGTTCCACTGCGACGCGCAGCCAGCGCTTCACGGCGTCTCGCGTACTGGCCACGGCGACGAGCGCGGCGAGCACGGCGGGGAGGACACTTGTCGTCACGGTGGTGACGAGCACGATCAGCGTGGTGGGAACCAGGGCTGCCAGAGCCAGTGAGAACCGCACCTTCGTGGACGTGGCCACCCGATACCGCTCACGGTGTCGCAGCAGTGTTCCTGCTTGCCAGCGCTGCTTGACGTCGGAGGTCAGGTATCGGATCAACCAGTTCACGCGACCGACGCCGGTTCGGCTTTCCCGATAGAGTTCGACGATCTCGTCGCGGAGTGTGGCGCGAATCCCGGCGGTTTCGGCGAGCCACTTCTCGCGGTTCGTGTTCTCGGGGCAGTACTTGTGGAAATAGTGGGAGAAAGAACGATCGACCTGGTTGGCGAACCCGTCCGGATCGGATCCGGTGACCGATGTCGACCGGAAAAAATCACCCTCCTTGAGTCTCAAACGTGATGTCCGGTAGTGCCACTCGAATCCGTTCCTGCTTGCCACGTAGCCGAAAGCCAGCATGGCCAGGTAGGCGAGTACCGACAACACCGTCGCATGAGTCAGCACCAGCCATCCCAGGTAGCCGACAGCGGCCGTGCCGGTGCAGGAAGTGACTATCGCCCATCGGCGGTCGTGCGGCAGAAGGGGATCTTCGACGGGGTGCCTGACCCGTGCGTCCAGGGGGTCGGGTTGAAAGTAGGCCCACACTCGATTACTGCGGTCACCGCTGAATCGGCTCTCTCGGGCTTCATCGCTTGTTTCGGTCCACAGAACGTCTTTCAGTTCGCTGGTGATGAAGAGATCGAGATGCCGCATGATCTTTTCGTGCTGCTGCGACGGCAGATCTCTCAGTTTCTTGTCGGTGTGTCTCGTGCCGATCTCGGGGTTCTCGAAGTGTTCGAACAGTTCGCGTATCGCGTCCAGTGCACCGCTCCAGCTGTCGTCTGTGTGCTCGTGCGGTGATTTCGTGCTGAGTCTCATCTGTTCCCGGTCCTCGGCGGTGAGGTCCCGGTACGAGCGCTTGCTCAGGATCGCCAGCACGCGATGGAACCGTACTCTGGCGCCGTCGTGGCCCTTGGAGATGGCGTCGTCGATCAGATCGCGGGCCTTTCTGGGGACGCCTTCTTGCAGGAGTTTCTCGGCGGCTTCATATTTTTCTTCCGGGGAGTATTCGGCATAATCATTTATGGTTATGTTTGAATTTTTTATTTCGTCGGCTTGGGCTCCGACCTTGCCATTTTCCTTCACGATGTTCGTGGTGTGGTTCGTGTGTTCGCTCATGACAGTCCGTTCGCCGCGGTGATCAGGGTCGCGATCCGTGTCGCCAGGCTGGTGACGTCGCCGATGAGTCCGCTCACCTTCTTGAGGGCCAGCACCACCGTGCCCCTGTCTTCCCGCGGTTCGCTGTCCAGTGCCTTGCCCGCGATCTCGAGTTCGCTCTGAACCGCCTCGTAGGTCCCCTCGTCGATGTTGCCGATCGAACGTTCCTGCCTGAGGTGGTCGCGGAAAGCGGCCAGTTCTTCCGCGAGGTCGGTGGTACCGGACTCCTGCGGACCGGTGTTCATCCGAACGGTGCTGTTGGTCACGTGCGCGGCCTGGATGCCGACCTGGCTTCGGTAGGCGGAGTTGTGAACGACGGTGCCCCGCTGCGGCTCCGAGTGCTGGTTCATCTCGGCGTGCTCCTGTTCCGTGCTCAGTTCCTCGGCGAGCTTGCAGGCGAACGCCGCCGCGTTCGCAGCGGCTCGCGGTTGCCAGGTGCTGTCCTCGCTACTGGTCTTGGTCCCGTCGGCTCTGTCGCTGATGCCGCGCACGACCGCTACTCGCGAGCTGTTCAGGTGACCGGCTTGGGCCACACCGGCCGCTTCCATCTCGATGGCGAGTGCGTCGTTGTAGTGGTCGCGGATCCATCTCGCCTCACCGGAGATACTGGAGTTCTGCACCACTTCACCGGCGGCGATGGCGCCGAAGTGGACAGTCGGTTCCCTCGCGTCGGCTGACTTCTCGTCCCGCCATTCCTCGGTACGGGCGAGGTGAGCGGCGATCTGGACGATCTCGTGAGGTGCTTCCCAGACCCGGGGGCGTGCCTTGAGTCCGTCGTCCTCGCTGGTGCCGCCGTGATAGGCGTACACGTGTGTCGCCATCACGACATCACCCAGTGAAGTGGTGTCTCGCAGGGCTCCCGCGACTCCTACGAACAGGACCGCCGCTGGTGAGAACTGCTGAATCGCACGTTCCGCGAGTACCGCGGCGGGATGGTTCCCCTTGTCGGCCAAACCGAGAGCGATCCGGCAGTTCGTGCCGGACAGTGAACCCAGTTCGAAGCGGGTTCCCCGTTCGTGGCGGTACACACGCGGATCGTTCAACCTGCGGCGAACGGCGGTGTACTCACGATTGAGAGCGGTGAGTATCACCACCCGGTTCTCGGTCATCTCTCCTCCTCTTCCGGATTCGGCGGGTCGGGCCTTACCAGTGGTGGATGCAGCGTGGTTCGTGATCCGGCCCGGAACAGTCGGGCGGGGCGTCCCCGCGTGCTCCTGCGTTCGGTCCCGGCGGAGACGATGAAGCCGGGCACGGCCTGGACCTTGCGGTAGAAATTGCGGGGATCGAGCTCGACCCCCCAAACCGCTTCGTAGACCTGCTGTAGTTGCGAGATCGTGAACGTCCTGTCGCAGAACGCGGTGGCGAGTGGCGAATGCTCCAACTTGTTCCGCGCGCGCTCGACTCCGTCGGTGACGATCTCTTCGTGGTCGAAGGCCAGCCTTCGAGCTCCGGACAGGATTTCCTCGGCCGGTGCCCAGGACGCATCTGCCGCGTCGGTTCCCGCGATCGGTTCGGGAAGGGCGGGAGCGATCACCAGATATGCCACGGATACGACCCGTCCTCTCGGGTCGCGGTCGGGAGTCCCGTACGTGCCCAACTGCTCCAGGTGGAGTCTCGATGCGTCGAGGGCCGATTCTTCGCTCAACTCGCGAATAGCGGCGGCCCGGAGATCCTCACAGGAGTGTTGGAGAAACCCACCCGGTAAAGCCGGATCACCCTGGTGCGGCTCGATGCCGCGTTCCACGAGCAGTACGGACAGCCGTGAGTCCCGCAACGTCAGGATGACGAGATCAACCGCTAGCAGTACGGCCGGAGGTGACCACGATTCGTCACTCATGGTGGGAGATCGTACATTAATGTCAATATGACAGGAAGGGGGTTCACGGTAGGTCCACTTCGGGTGGTCCAGTGGCTCGTCGCCGAAGCGTCGGCGAGGCATGTCGGTGGAGATCTCACGGAGTCCGTGGTTTCAGCGGAAAGTTCCCGGAAAACGGGCTCGTTCCGCCTGAACTCTCCGCCCGCTCGGGTGCAAGCGGGTCCGGGCGGTGCGAGAGAAATCCCCAGTACCTCCGGGAGCGGAGCCGGAAACACGCAACTCGCCACGCCGAATCCGTTGAACGTCGTTCACTCCGTCCGCGCACCCTCGCCGGTGCCGAACCGGACGAGCCCGCCGGTGCCGAGCAGTACCACGGCGGCGAACAGCAGGGCGCTCGGCGCACCCAGTGAGCCGGAGACCACCGCCGCGCACGCGGGCAGCACCACCTGCCCGGCGCGGTTGGTCCACAGTCGCAGGGCGAGTCCGGATCCCCGGTTGGCCGTGCCCGCCGTGCGCACCACCGCGGTCATGGTCAGCGGTTGTCCGATGCCGAGGAGGAAACCGCCGACGGCGAGTGCGGCGGTCATCGTCACCAGTCCCAGGCCGGGGACGGTGACCAGCACGAGGCACGTCCCGGCGCCGAGACAGCTGGCCACGATCAGAGTGCGCCGCCGCCACCGCGCGGCCATGCGGCCCAGTCCCAGCCGGGAGAGGATCGAGGCCCCGGAGCGCGTCGCCAGCAGCGCGCCCGCCACGGCGGGGGCGATGCCCCGCTCCTCGGCGATCAGCGGCAGGTACGCGGTCAGCAGGTCGACCGCGCCGAGCAGCGCGAGGCTGGTGAACAGGCCGGTGGCCATGCCCGGTCGGCGCAGCAGGCTCAGCGCGCCCCGCTGGTCGCCGGACTCGGGGGTGGGCGTCGTGCCGGAGGGGTCTCGACGCAACAGCAGCACCGGCAGCAGACCGACCGCGGCCGTCACCGCACCGACGAGGAACGCCCTGGTCGTCGCACCTGCCAGCGCCTCCCCGGAAGCCTGGCCCAGCAGCAGGCCCGAGCCGAGCGGGCCGAGCATCTGCCCCACGGACACCGCGGCGGTGAACAGCCCGAAGTCGCGGTCCAGCGTCTCGTCGTCCGACACGGTGGTGACGAAGCGCTGGCCACCCATCATGAACACGATGTGGCCCAGGCCCAACACGGCCGAGCCGACGGTCACGCCCGACAAGGAGGTCGAACCGGCCAACCACAGCGGCGCCGCGACGAGCAGCACGGTCCCGGCCAGCAGCACCGGGACGGTACGGCCGTCGCGGTCGGTGTGGCGGCCGAGCGGCAGGGCCACCACGAGCGAGAGCAGCGCGTAGGCGGCCGTGATCAGCCCGACGGCCACCTCACCGCCGCCGAGGGAGAGCACGCGGTACGAGAGCAGTGGTCTGGCCAGGTTGAGGGTGGTCTGGGTACAGACGACGCACACCAGCACCAGTACCAACCTCGGCGATACGCCCTTCGACGGTGCGAGGCTCTTCGATCCGGCTCTGCTCAACACGCCGGTCCGAACTCGACGTCGAACGTGCCCGCGCTGATCCACCGCGTGAGCCACTCGACGATCGTCTCCCGGCTGCGGGACAGGTGCGCGGTGAGCGCTCTCGCGGCTTCCACCGCGTCCCCTGATTCCATCGCCTCGACCAGCTCGCGCGATCGGAGGCCGACCGCGTGCGTCTTTCCGGACGACATTCCTCTCCTCGTTCGGGGCACGGGGAAGTTTACAACCCGGTGTGCGCCCGAGCCGGGGCGCACGTGAGGGACGTTCGGATCAGCCGCGTCCCGTGCTCCGGGGCGCGCATGGCGTTGCTGAGGACGTGGGCCTCGTGCGGCAGCGTTCCCAACTCCGATTGGCGGACGGCGCGAAACCGCGTCTCGACACCGGTCAGGGGCAGAGCCCGGGCGGGTCGGCCGGAGCGGTCGAACACGACCGCGACGCCTCGTCAACGCCTGTCCCGGGACGTACGTCTCGGGGATTCCGAGGACGAGCGACCGATCCGGAGCCAGGATTCCGTTCGAGACCGCGGTTTCCGCGTCGGGCGTCGTCGGTTTCCCGGAGACGTCCGTGCGTATCGCTCGATTCGGTGACAGCGCCGCGCGGACGTGTTCTCACCGAGCGAGACTGGCGAGGTCGGAACAGGAGTGAGGGTGATCTCTCACCGCGACGGGCGTCCGCGGCGGTGAGTCAGGCCGGTTCGAGTCCGGGGATGATGCCACGGAGACGGACGCTGTGTCGCAGCCCGAGGATTCGCTTCGGCCACGGTCCCCGCTCTCCACCGCGTCGTGAGGTACCCGCACGCCGTCGAGTGGACGCTTCGAGGAGAGCAGGTGAACCGAGAACCGCACAGGATCTCACGCCGAACGTGGCGAACGCGCACGCGTATCGCGGAGCACCTGCGAAACAGGATCTGGATCGTTCCCGCCGTGTTCGCGGCGCTGGCCATAGCTGCCGGGATCGCGTTCCCGGTCGTCGACGGGAGCACCGGGCTGACGATCATCGCGTTCGATCCGGAGGCCGCCCGCAGCCTGCTCGGCTCGTTGGCGGGCGGGATGATCACTTTCACCGGCTTCGTCTTCTCGATCCTGCTGGTAGCGGTGCAGTTCGGTTCCAGCCAGTTCTCCCCGCGGATGCTGCTGTTGTTCCTGCGGGACCCGGTCACGCAGCTGGCGCTGGGCACCTTCATCGCCACCTTCCTGTATTCGCTGCTGGTGCTGAGCTCGGTCGGCCGTCCCGCGAATCCCGACTTCGTGCCCCACAACTCGATCTCGATCGCGCTGCTGTCGCTGCTGGCGAGCATGTTCATGTTCCTGCGGCTGATCACGAACACGACGTCGGGGCTGCGCGTGGCCTCGGTGCTGGGCGATATCGGCCGGGAAGCACGCAAGGTGATCGATCGCGTGTACCCGGAACCGGCGTTGTCCGGCGAGTTCGGTGAACGCGAACTCGCTCCGCTGCCGGAGGACTGCCGTGTGATCGCCCATCGTGGTGAGCCCGGCGTGGTCCGGAGCGTGGATCGGCGGGGTCTGGTCTCCCTGGCGACCGCCGCCGATACCGTCATCGAGCTGGTGCCAGCGATCGGTGATCTCGTCGTTGCCGGTGATCCGCTCTTTCGGATCGGGGGTGGCAGCGGTTCGCTCGACGAGGACGAACTCGTCTCCTCGGTCGTGGTCGGGGACGAACGGTCCGTGGATCAGGATCCCGCCTTCGCCTTCCGCCTGCTCGCGGACATCTCCGCCAAGGCGCTCTCACCAGGGGTCAACGACCCCACCACCGCGACGCAGGCACTCAACCAGATCGAGGTCCTGCTGCGGACCATCGCGCGTCGCCGCCTCACCCCCGACATCGTCCACGACGAGTCCGGGATCGTTCGGTTCCGGGCGCGAACACCCTCCTGGGAGGACTACTTGAGCTTGGCGCTCGACGAGACCCGCCAGTTCGGGGAGGGGGCGGTGCAGGTCTCCCGGCGCCTGTCGGCACTGCTGGAGCGCTTGCGGGAGACGGTTCCCGGTTACCGCCTGCCCGCCGTCGAGGCTCAGCTCCAGTTGGTGAGGTCGGGGGCCCGCAGGGCGTTCAGCGACGAGCCCGACCGTGAGGCTGCCGTCACCGCCGATCCGCAGGGGCTCGGTTCGAGGGAATCCGGCGGTTCGCCGGCCCCTCGGTAGTGCTTCCCGGGTAGGTCTTCGTCGAGCTCGACGCGCGTGTCGCGATGCTCTGCACCACCGGATCGTGGGGACGCGGGCGTGGACGCGCCGGTGTTTCCTTCGGTGCCCGGGAAAAACACCGATGCCCCCACCACTGTGGCGGCGGAGAGATCCATCGGTCCGCTCCGGGCGGGCGCGTGATGATCCGGTTCGAGCCGAGCGATGGGCAGGCAGCGCGCACCGACCCGCTCTCGACCGACCCCGTCGCGGTTGGCCGATAGGCGGTGAGCGGGAAGAGGGCAACGTGGCGAGGTTTCCCGTGTTCGGTGTCGGGGACCGACCGCGTGGGGCTGTCGCACCGCGACTCCACGCGGTCGGGTCAGGACGGACATCGCCACGAGCCGCGAGGGTCAGCACACGTCGCGGGAAGAGTTCACCAGCGTGTTGTCGGTGACGGTGATGTCGTCACCGCACGGGTTCTCCACGATCGCCGTGTCGGTGACGGTGAGGTTGTGCAGGGTCACGTTCCTGGTCACCGGGAATTCCGAGCGGGCGGCGAGCCGGATGGTGCCCGGCCCGGTGACCTGACCGCTCTCGGCGGCGATCTCCACGTTGTAGCAGTTCTCGATGAGGATCGCGTTGTTTCCGGTGTTGGCGATGTCGACGTTGTCGATCACCGCGCCGCCGCTCTCGGACACGCAGAACACGCCTCGACCGCCGCCGCGGGCGATCACCTCACCGACGTGGATGTTGGTCGGGTAGCCGCCGTCGACGCGTCCGTTCCGGTTGGCCATCCGAAACGCCGCGTACCCGGTTCCGGTGCCCGCGTTCTCGGCGTCGACCGTTCCGACCGTGGCGTTGGTGGTGTCGTTGAGCAGCAGCCCAGAGTAGGCGACGTCGCGAGCCACCACGGTGCCGACCGTCAGCCCGTCCACGCCGTAGGTCTCCACGCCGTGGTTGTCGGTGCCGGAGACGTAGACGTCGTCGATCCGCACGTTGGTGGTGAGTTCGCCGCGGTCGCCGTGGTTGTCGATGCGGATGCCGAGACCGCCGGACAGCCGCAGATCGATCTGCCCGAGGTGGATGTCGTCGCCGTTGCGGAAGAAGACGCCGAAGTAGGGCGCTCCGGTGACGCTGAGGTGGCGCACCTCGACGTGGTCGGCGTCGCGGCCGCGCACCACGGCGTTGTTGGCGGAGACACCGCCGGTCACGTCGATCGTGCCGCAGGATTCCAGGACGGTGTAGCTGGGCAGGTCGATGGAGCTGCTCGCGCTCATGGTCCCCGAGTTCCACAGGACCACTCGTTCCTTGCTCCGCCTGCCCGCCGTCAGGCTGTCCACGGCGGCCTGCGTCGCGGTTCGCATGTCGCCTCCGCTGTAGACCGTGGTGGAGCCGTTCCGCGCGATCCAGGTGCCGCCGTCCGAGTACACCTCGGCGTCGTAGGAGCCGCTGCCGCACGTCTGCCGCGTCGATGCCGTGCCGGTCGTCCCGGCCGGGGCGGGGGTGGTGGTTTCGCTCGCCGCGCTCGCTTCGCGGTCGGCGTGTGCCGGCGCCGCGAGAGTCAGCGTCGCCAGCAGGGCCATTGCCAGCACCTTCGGGACGCGATCGCGCTCGCCGGATCGTGAGTTGCCGATTCTCATTGTTCGTTCCCGTGATTGTCGGAAGTTTCACCGCGCTGTGCCGGAGACGATTCCCCGGGGCTTCCATTCGGGTTCGTCGGGGAGTGGCTTCTTTCGGTATCCGAGTGGGAGAACCTGGTTTCCCACTTTGGTAAGCGCTTACCGAGTAGGAGGTGAGTGTATAGGCGCGGCGGGTGACAATGTCAAGGATCGATTCGTGAATACAAGGAGAACGCGATCAATTCGCTGTGAACCGTTTTTCCCGGCGGAAGAATCCGGACGGAGTAGTCAGCGCGCCGTCTCGGGCGAGAACTCCCCGCCCGAGAAGCGGCACGAGATCACCCGTGAGGGGATCGTGCCGCTCCCGCCAGCCGGTCAGGCGTCGTCGACGATGACGACGTGGAGGTTTCGAGGGCCGTGTACCCCCTCCACGCGCTCCAGCTCGATGTCGCTGGTGGCGGAGGGACCGCTGACGAAGGTCATCGGTCTGCCCGGATCGAGTGCGGCCAGCGCGGCGGGCACGTCGTCGACGATTCGAGAGGAGGGGACGAGGCACACGTGCGTGTCGGGAAGCAGCGTCAACGCTCTCCGACCCTGACCGGGACCGTGGTCCAGCACGATCGTCCCGGTGGAGGCGATGGCCACCGTGCACGTGGTCACCACCGCGTCCACCCCTTCCAGGGTCGTCGTCGGCAGCGGGGGCCGGTCGTCGAACGTCTCGTACCGCTCGACCAACGGCTCCACCCAGGTGGCGGGCAGCCCCTCCGGAAGCACCACCCGGCCGGCCGCCGCGTGTTCCAGGATCCGCAGCACTGTTTCCGGGACTCCGGCGGAGTCTGCGGCGCGCACCTCCGCGCGGTAGTCGGCGACCCGCTCGCGGAACAGCTCGGGAGGCGAGTCGACAGGACGCTGTCGGCGGTACTCCCGGGGTATCGACTCCGCCGGGGTTCGTTTCCCACCGCCCAGTGCGGCACGCACGGAGTCGAGCACCGCCCGTCGTCCGTCACGGGAAGCTCGGTTCATCGCCGGTCCTCATCGCTCGTCCTGGTCCGCTCCCACCACTGCCGGAAGGACTCGGCGGGCGGGGTGGGAGCGTCGCGCGCGTCGGTCCACCGCGAGAGCGGCCACGGCAGTCTGCCGACCCCCCGTTCGCCGAACAATCCACCGCCGAGCGAGGCCACCCGCTGGGCCCGTGCCAGACGCCCGCTGTCACCGAACACCCACCCCATCGCCCGCATGGCGGTCTTCGTGAGCCGGTCGACCCAGCCCTTCCGCTGCCGCACCGTCCTGTTGCGCAGGTGCACCAGCAGTTCGGGGATCTCGATGGCCACCGGGCAGACGTCGTAGCAGGCTCCGCACAACGTGGACGCGTACGGCAGCGAAGCCGTGTCCTCGGACTCCACGCCGTACAGCTGCGGCGTCAGCACGGCCCCGATCGGTCCCGGGTACACCGAACCGTAGGCGTGCCCGCCGGTCCGTTCGTACACCGGGCAGACGTTGAGGCAGGCCGAGCAGCGGATGCAGCGCAGTGCCTGGCTGCCGATCTCGTCTGCCAGCGCCTCGCTGCGACCGTTGTCCAACAGCACCACGTGGAAGTCGCTCGGCCCGTCACCGGCGGTGACACCATTGAGGACGGAGGTGTAGGGGTTCATCCGCTCGCCGGTGCTCGATCGGGGCAGCAGCTGCAGGAACACCTCGAGGTCCCGCCAGGTCGGGACGATCTTCTCGATGCCGACCACGCTGATCAGGTGTTCGGGCATGGTCAGGCACATCCGCCCGTTGCCCTCGGACTCGACCACCACGAGGCCGCCGGTCTCGGCCACGGCGAAGTTCGCTCCCGAGATGGCGACCCTGGCCCGGAGGAACTTGTCCCGGAGGTGGTGGCGGGCCGCCTCGGCCAGCTGTACCGGATCGTCGGTGAGATCAGCGGGAGCGGGGGTGCCGCTGCCCGCCATCTCGCGGCGGAAGATCTCGCGTATCTCGGAACGGTTGCGGTGGATGGCCGGTACCAGGATGTGGCTGGGCCGGTCCTCGTCCAGCTGGACGATCAGCTCGGCCAGGTCCGTCTCCCAGGCCGATATCCCGGCGGAGGAGAGTGCCTCGTTGAGCCCGATCTCCTGGGTGGCCATGGACTTGACCTTGACCGCCTCGGTCTCCCCTGTCTCGAGGACGAGCTCGGTGACGATGCGGTTGGCCTCGGCCGCGTCGCGGGCCCAGTGCACCGTTCCGCCCGCCGCCGTCACCGCTGACTCGAACCGCTCCAGGTAACTGTCCAGATTGCTCAGCGTGTGCGTCTTGATCGCCGCGCCCGAGGCGCGCAGCTGTTCCCAGTCGTCGAGCTCGCCGACCACCGCGGCGCGCTTGTTCCGGATGGTGTTCGTCGCCTTGCCGAGGTTGTGGCGCAGTTGGGCGTCGCGTACCGCCCGGCGTGCCGCGTCCGGGAACGAGGGCATCCCCAGGTCGACTCCGCTCATCGTTCCTCCTCGGTGCTCGCGAGGATCTCGGCCAGGTGCATCGTGCGGATTCCCTCGCGTCGCCTGTTGAGCAGCCCGCCGATGTGCATCAGGCAGGAACTGTCCCCCGCGCACAGGACCTCGGCTCCGGTCTCGCGGACGTGCCTGGTCTTGTCTGCGCCCATCGCCACGGACACGTCCGGGTTCTTCAGAGCGAAGGTGCCGCCGAAACCGCAGCACTGCTCGGCCTCGGACAACTCGATCAACCGGATGCCGCGCACCGCCCGCAGTAGTCGTCGCGGTTTGTCACCCACCCGCAGCATCCGCAGCGAGTGACAGGTGGGGTGGTAGGTCACCCGATGGGGGAAGTAAGCCCCCACATCGGTCACTCCGAGCACGTCCACGAGGAACTCGGACAGTTCGTAGACGCGGGGCGAGACTCGCTCGACCGCCTCCGCCAGTTTCCGACCCCCGCCGTGCTCGGCCACGATGCCGTGCTGGTGCCGGATCGACCCCACGCATGATCCCGAGGGAGCCACGACGTGGTCGTACCCGTCGAACGCCGAGACGAAAGCGCGCACCGCGGGCACGGCCTGCTCGTGATAGCCGGTGTTGGTGTGCATCTGGCCGCAGCAGGTCTGCCCCGTCGGGAAGTCCACCTGGCATCCCAGCCGTTCGAGCACCCGCAACGTGGCGCGCACCGCGTCCGGAAACAGCGTATCCCCGAGACAGGTCGCGAACAGCGCTACTCGCATAACAGCGGTTTCCCTCCTGGTAAGCCCCGGGGCGGCACTCGCGTACGGGTACACGGGTACCGGTCGGTGCCCGAGCACGGCGAGGTCCTGTCGCCGGTTCCGGGGACCGCACTCGGCCACGGGCCGGTACCCGGATCCGGGGCCGGTTCCTCAGTCGACTGTCGCACGCCCCACGGTTCGGGCGCGATCAGGGACGCGGCGGTCCACGGCGTCCCACTGGTTGGCGGGCCCGCCCGGTTCGAACCGCCGCGACGGCTGCGTGGTGGCCACGAGTCGGCGCAGCTCTGACCGGTCACCGACCACGCCGTGCGCGCGTGCCTGGACCAGCACGTTGCCCAGCGCGGTGGCCTCGGCCGGACCCGCCACCACCGGGAGCCCACAGGCGTCGGCGGTGAGCGAGCACAACAGCTCGTTGCGGCTGCCACCGCCGACCAGGTGGACGATCTCGACATCCCGGTCGGCCAGCTCCGCCACATTTCGCACCGTTCTGCGGTGGGCCAGCGCCAGGCTCTCCAGCACGCACCGCACCGTGGCCTCCGGGCTCTCCGGCACGGGCTCGCCGGCCTCGGAACAGGCCCGGCCTATGGCGGTGGGCATGTCCTGCGGCGCGATGAAGGCGGGGTCGTCGGTGTCGAGCACGCTGCGGAACGCGGGCTGGCGGGCCGCGCCTTCGAGCAGTTCCGCCAAGTCGGCCCGGAAGCCGCGTTCCCGCCAGCGGCGCAGGCACTCCTGTAGCAACCACAGTCCCATGGTGTTGCGCAGGTAGCGGGTGGTGCCGTCGATGCCGCGTTCGTTTGTCACGTTCGCCGCGCGGGAGCGTTCGGTCAGCACCGGGGAGTCGAGCTCCAGCCCCACCAGCGACCACGTGCCGCAGGAGATGTAGGCGAACCGGCTGGTGGTGGCGGGAACGGCCACCACCGCCGAGGCGGTGTCGTGCGAGGCGACGGCCGTCACCGGCACCGAGGAGGGGAGTCCGGTGCGCGCGGTGACCTCACCCAGCGGTCTGCCCACCACCTCACCGGGGGAGCGCAGCGGTGGGAGCAGGTGGGCGGGCAGCTCCAGCCGTCGGGCGAGGTCGTGGGCCCACTCTCCACGTCGGACGTCGAACAGCTGGGTGGTGGAGGCGTTGGTGACCTCCGCGCCGATCTCCCCGGTGAGCCAGTAGTTCAACAGGTCGGGAATGAGCAGCAGGGTTTCCGCCGAGTCCAGTTCACCTTCCTCCAGGGAAGCGACGAGCTGGTACAGCGTGTTGATGGGAAGCCGCTGCAGTCCGGTGGTCCGGTAGAGTTCGCCGTCGTCGATCCGCTCCCGCACCCGCTCGATCATCGCCGCGTTCCTGGGATCCCGGTGGTGACGTGGCTCGGCGAGCAGGGTGCCGTCCCCGTCCAGCAGGCCGTAGTCCACCGCCCAGCTGTCGATGCCCACCGAGGACGGCTCGTACTCGGCGGCACCGCGCAGCCCGGCCAGCGTTTCGCGGTGGATCGCGGTGATGTCCCAGCGCGGACCGGAACCGTCCGCGACCGGGTTGTTCGGGAACCGGTGCAGTTCGGTCAGTTCCAGCAGGCCGTCGCCTACCCGGCCCAGCACCACGCGGCCGCTGGAGGCGCCCAGGTCGACAGCGGCGCAGTTGAAGTCGTTGCTCGTCATAGCGGTCTCGTCCCCGGAGGTCTCGGTGGGTGGCCGGCGGTGCGGGGCCGGGCGGGTGGTCTCCGGTGACGCCGCCGCGCCACCGGAAGAGCCCCGTCAACGCAGGAAGGCGGCGGGAACCCCGCTGTCGACCGGCACGTGCGTTCCGGTCGTGTGGCTCAGGTCGCCGCCCACCAGCGCGAACACCGCCGCTGCCACGTGTTCGGGCAGCACCTCCCGCTTGAGCAGCGTGCGCCGCGCGTAGAACTCGCCGAGCTCGCTTTCCCGCACCCCGTAGTGGGCCGCCCGCTGTGCGCCCCATCCACCGGCGAAGATCCCCGAGCCGCGCACCACACCGTCCGGGTTGACGCCGTTGACGCGGATGCCCCGCTCACCGAGTTCGGCCGCCAGCAGCCGCACCTGGTGCGCCTGGTCGGCTTTGGTGGCGCCGTAAGCCACGTTGTTCTGCCCGGCGAAGACCGAGTTCTTGCTGGCGACGTAGACGATGTCCCCGCCCTGTCCCGCGGCGGTCATGGTGCGAGCGGCTTCCCGGGAGACCAGGAAGGAACCCCGCGCCATCACGTCGTGCTGGACGTCCCAGTCCTCGGCCGTCGTTTCCAGCAGTGGTTTGGAGATGGACATCCCGGCGTTGTTGACCACCAGATCCACGCCGCCGAAGGCGCGCGCCGCGGTCGCGAACAGTTCACCGACCTCGGACTCGTCGGTGACGTCGACACCGACGGCCACGGCCCTGTCCGAGCCACCGAGTTCGGCGGCCAGCTCCTCGGCCGAGTCGGTGTCCCGGTCGGCCAGCACCACGCAGGCACCCTCGGCGTTGAGTCGGCGAGCGGTGGCCCTGCCGATCCCCGAACCGCCGCCGGTGATCACCGCGACCCGCCCGGCCAGCGGTTTCGGGGCGGGCATGCGGGCGAGCTTGGCCTCCTCCAGCGCCCAGTACTCGATGCGGAACTTCTCGGACTCCTCGATCGGCCGGTACCGTGAGACCGCTTCGGCGCCGCGCATCACGTTGATCGCGTTGACGTAGAACTCCCCGGCCACCCGGGCGGTCTGCTTGTCCTTGCCGAAGGAGAACATGCCCACCCCCGGCACCAGGACGATCGCCGGGTCCGCCCCTCGCATCGCGGGCGAGTCGGCCTCGGCGTGGCGGTGGTAGTACTCGCTGTAGCGCCGCCGGTAGGAGGCGTGCAGCTCCCGCAGCCGTTCGGTCACCTCCTCCAGCGGTGCGGTGGGAGGCAGGTCGACCACCAGGGGACGTACCTTGGTGCGCAGGAAGTGATCGGGGCAGGAGGTGCCGAGTTCGGCCAGCTCCGGGTGCTTCTCCCTCGCCAGGAAGTCCAGCACCTCGCTCCGGTCGTCGTAGTGACCCACCTGCGTGTGGTCGGTGGAGACCAGGCCACGGATCACCGGGGCGAGCGCGGCGGCCCGGGCGCGTCGTTCGGCGTCCGGCAGTGCCTCGTTGGCGGGTACCACGGCGCCGAACGGTTCGGGACTTCCCCGTTCGGCCAGGAACTCCTCCGCGGTGCGGATGATCCACAGCGAGTTGCGTTCGCACTCCTGGCTCGTCTCGCCCCAGGCGGTGATGCCGTGGCCGCCGAGGATCACCCCGACCGCCCTCGGGTGCCGGTTCCGTATCTCGGCGATGTCCAGGCCGAGCTGGAACCCGGGGCGGCGCCACGGAACCCACACCACCCTGTCGCCGAAGCACTCCTCGGTCAGTCTCGGGCCGTCCGCCGCGGTGGCCAGGGCGATGCCCGCGTCGGGGTGCAGGTGGTCGACGTGCTCGGCCTCGACCAGTCCGTGCATCGCGGTGTCGATCGAGGGCGCGGCACCGCCCTTGCCGTACAGACAGTGGTCCAGGGCCGCCACCATCTCGTCCTCGCGCTCGACACCCGGATACACCCGGGTCAGCGCCCGCATCCGCTCCAGTCGCAGCACGGCCAGCCCGGACTCGGAGAGTGTGCCCAGGTCACCGCCGGACCCCTTGACCCACATCAACCGTTCCGGTTCGGCGGTGACCGGGTCGTGACCGGTTGCCTTGGCCGAGGTGTTGCCGCCCGCGTAGTTGGTGTTGCGGGGGTCCGCGCCGAGCCGGTGGGACCGTTCCAGCAGTTCGGCGGTCACGCTCCCGGGAGGTTGCTCGTACAAGGAGTTCGTCCTTTCGTGTCCGGCAGAGGGTGGCTCACGCGCCCCAGCCCGCCTGTTGACCGCCCTGCCGTTCGGCGGCCAGCTTCTCCTGGTGGCCGGAGGCGCGGTAGGCGGCGCTCGGGTCGGGCTCGACGCCCATCTCCCGGCGGACCTCCCGCAGCAGCGGTCGCACGTCGCAGTTGTAGGCGTCCATCAGCACCTCGTTGGCGCCCAGCACGTCACCGGCCCGTTGCGCCGCCGTCAGCGCCTCGTCGTCGACGAGCAGGGCCTTGGCGGTGGCCTCCTGGACGTTGAGTACGGAACGGATCATGGCGGGAATCTTCGGCTCGATGTTGTGGCACTGGTCGAGCATGAACGCGATGCCCGCGCCGTGTTCGAGCGCGCCCGCCCGGACGATCTCGTGCATGATGCGGAAGAGCTGGAAGGGATCGGCGGCTCCGACCATGAGGTCGTCGTCGGCGTAGAACCTGCTGTTGAAGTGGAAACCGCCCAGCTTGGACCGTCGCAGCAGCGTGGCGACGATGAACTCGATGTTGGTTCCCGGCGCGTGGTGCCCGGTGTCCACCAGCACCCGCGCGCGCGGGCCGAGGTCGGTGCAGTGCGCGAAGGAGGTTCCCCAGTCGGGTACGTCGGTGGCGTAGAAGGCGGGTTCGAAGAACTTGTACTCCAGCAGCATCCGCTGGTGCTCGCCCAGCCGGCGGTAGATCGTGTCCAGCGCCTCGGAGAGCCGTTCCTGGCGGGCGGCCAGCGAATCCTGCCCGGGGTAGTTGGTGCCGTCGGCGAACCACAGGCTCAGGATCTCCGAGCCCGTGCGGTCCATGATGTCGACGCAGTCCAGGATCTGCGCGACGGCCTTCTCGCGGACGGCGGGATCGGGGTTGCACACGCTGCCGAGCATGTAGTCGTCGTCCTGGAAGACGTTCGGGTTGATCGCCCCGACGCGCAGCCCGAGTTCGGTGGCGTGGTCGGCCAGCGCGGCGTAGTCGTCCACCCGGTCCCAGGGAATGTGTAGTGCCACGCTCGGCGCCACACCGGTGTGGGCGTGTACCCGGGCGGCGTCCTCGAGCTTCTCGTACGGATTTCGGGGGACCCCCGGCTGGGGGAAGACCTTGAACCGGGTTCCGGAGTTGCCGTACGCCCAGGAGGGGGTCTCGATGCGTTGGTCCTTCAGGGCCGCCTTGACGGCGTTCTCGTCCGGCATTGCTGGTTGCTCCGATGTTCAGGCGGCGGTCGGGTGAGGGAGTGACACGCGAGATGCGCGATCATGAACGATTGAAATGAAACGTTTCATTCAAGCGAAGGATAGGATGGGGGTGTAGCCGAGTCAAGGGAGGCGTGGTGCCAACCGCGGGCAGCAACCGCAGAACCGGAGAGGTCAGCATCAAGGACGTCGCCCACCGGGCGGGTGTTTCCATCGGGACCGTCTCCAACGCGCTCAACCGGCCGGACCGCGTCTCGGCCGACACCCGGTCGCGGGTCCGCGCGGTCATCGACGAGCTCGGCTACGTGCGGAGCGAATCGGCGCGCCAGCTGCGCTCGGGGGACAGCCGCATGGTGGCGCTGCTGGTGCTCGACATCGGCAACCCGTTCTTCGTCGCGCTCTCCCGGGGTGCCGAGCGGGCGGCGCGCGAGCACGAGCTGGGGGTCATGATGTGCCACAGCGCGCAGGACCCGGACGCGGAGTCGCTCTACCTGTCCATGTTCGCCGAGCAACGGGTGCGCGGCGTGCTCGTGACCCCGGCGGACACCACCGGATCGAACCTGCTCGCCTTCCGCCGCCACGGCATTCCCTACGTGTTCGTCGACCGGGTGGTCGACAGCGACGACGCCTGTTCGGTCTCGGTCGACGACGTCGCCGGGGGTGAGCTGGCGATGCGCCACCTCGTCGAGGCCGGTCACGAGCGTGTGGCCTACATCAGCGGCCCGTCCCACCTGGCGCAGTGCACCGATCGGCTCGTGGGGGCCCGGCGCGCCGTGGCGGCGACCGGGCTGCCGCCGGAGGCTCTGACGGTGCTGGAGACCACCAGGCTCGACGTCGCCTCCGGGCGGGACGCCGGGGCCCGGCTGCTCGGGTTGCGCCCGCGCCCCACCGCCGTCTTCTGCGCCAACGACCTGCTGGCCCTGGGATTGTTGCAGGCCATGTTCGACGCCGGGGTCCGCGTCCCCGAGGACCTCGCCCTGGTCGGCTACGACGACATCGAGTTCGCCGAGGCCGCCGCCGTCCCCCTGACCTCGGTGCGCCAGCCCGCCGAGCGGATGGGGGCCACCGCGGCCGAGCTGCTGTTGCGCGAGACGGAGGGCGGCCGCGAGCACGAGCACGAGAGCGTGATCTATCCTCCCGAACTCATCGTCCGGCGCTCCACCCTGCCTCGTCGGGAGTGAGGGTTCGCCCCTCCTCGTGGGGATCGGCTTCGGTGCTGGTGGAGGCTCCGGTCTCGTGGGGTGCGTTCTCGGTCTCGTCGCGCCCCGTGGTTTCCCGGCCGCGTTGCCGAGACGTCGCCGGGGTGTTGACTGGGCCACACTCCGGCTCTACGGTCTCGCTCTATAAAACGTTTCATCGAATCGGCCTGGAAAGCCGTGGTGGTTTTCGCGGCGCGGCCCGTTCGGTGTGCGTGGGACGAGGTCGAAGAGGTCTGTGAGATGACGTCAGCGGGTTCCGGGGTGGCCGACCCCAGTGAGGACGCCACGTCCCGGCAGTTCTGGAAGTGGTCGTTCGTCGCGGCCATGGCGGGCTACATCGACGCCGGATCCATCGTGGCCGGATCGGTGGGACTCGGGCTGTGGGTGCGAGCGTTCGACCTCTCCGAGAGCACGGTGGGGCTGCTGGGCGCGTTCAGCTCCAACGCGATCTCGGCGGGTGTGGGAGCGTTGATCGGCGGCTACGTCTGCGACAAGTACGGCCGCAAGAAGATCTACGCCTACGACCTGCTGCTCTACATGTTCGGCACGCTGTGGATCATCTTCGCGGTCAACACTCCGATGCTGTTCGTCGGCTACGTCATCGTGGGGCTGACCGTCGGTGCCGACATCCCCGCCTCGTGGAGCCTGATCACCGAGTTCTCCCCGGCGGGCAGTCGCGGCAAGTTCGGCGCGCTGGCCCAGGTGCTGTGGTCGCTGGGGCCGGTGGTGACCCTGTTGCTGGGACTGGCGCTGCAACCGCTGGGCATGCTGGGAATAAGACTGCTGTTCGCGCACCTGTTCCTGGTCGCTCTGGTGACCTGGTGGATGCGCCACGGTGTGGGGGAATCCGCCCGGTGGAAACGCGAAGTCGCCACCGGAGCGGCCGCGTCCGGTTCCTCCGGAGGTCTCCGGTGGATCGACGGTCTCCGCCCCCTGCTGTCCCGGCGGGCACTGCCCACCATGCTGTTTTTGATCGGCATGTACGGCATCTGGAACCTCTTCGCCGGGACCAACGGGTTCTACTACCCCTACCTGCTGCAGGTGTTCGGAAGTCAGAGCGAAGCGGCCAGCGTCGGCCTGCAGTCGTTGTACTTCCTGCTGGTGGCGCTGTTCACCGGTCTGGTCTTCATGCCGCTCAACGACCGGATCAACCGCAGATTGTTGTTCGCGCTGTCCTCACTGATTCAGATGATCGGTGTGCTGTTCCTGGCGCTGCTGCCGCTGAACTTCACGACCGCGCTGGGCTACATCCTCGCCATCGGCATCGGCGGGGGTTTTGGAGCCCAGCACTTCTTCCAGCTGTGGTCCGGTGAGTTGTTCCCCACCAGGCTGCGTAGTACCGCGCAGGGCCTGATGTTCGCGGTGGTGCGCATAGCCCTGGGGGTCTGGAGCTTCTTCGTGCCGCTGGTGACCGCCACCGGCTTCCGGAACCTGGCGTTCATCCTGGCCGGTTTCCTGTTCGTCAGCGGGGTGATCGGCACGGTGTTCGGCCCTCGGACGGAGGGAAGGACGCTGGAGGAGATCGAGACCAGCGGTGGCTGGCAGCGATACCCGAGTGGGGAGCTCGTCACCGGTACCGCTGCCACCGACCGGTGAGGATCCCGGTCCAACCATCGGACGTCGTCGAGAGGAGAGGCCGTGCGAGTGTGCTTCGTGCTGCGTGTGAAACCGGAGCGAATGGACGAGTACCGGCAGCGTCATCGTGACGTGTGGCCGAGCATGCGCCGCGCGCTGTCCGAGGCCGGATGGCACAACTACTCGTTGTTCCTGCGCCAGGACGGGCTGCTGGTGGGCTATCTGGAGTGCGAGGACTTCGAGGCAGCCAAGGAGGCCATGGCACGCACCGAGGTCAACCGGCTGTGGCAGGCCGAGATGGCCGAGTTCTTCGCCGACACCGACGGTGCCGATCCTGACCAGGCGATGATCGGCCTGGAGGAGGTCTTCCACCTCGACTGACCGGTTCCCCGGCCCGTACCGGGGAGTTCCGTTTCGACCGTTCCCGAAACAGTTCTTCCGTTCCCCGTCGGGGAAGGATCCCGACGGGCCGATTGGTCCACCCGGTGCGTTCGCGGCACTTCGAGAGCCCCAGCCACGGTTTCGCGAGCGAGTGCGCCACCCGTTCCTCGAGATTCAGCGACATCCCAGATCGTCGTTCGGAGGTTGTTCGTGTCAGCGAGTTCCGAATTCGCCCGTCGTGGTTTTCTGGCCGGGGCCGGGGTGACGGCCGCGACCCCGTTTCTGACCCGCGGTGCCGAGGCGGGCGCCTCACCGCAGGGTGATGGTGAGTCCGGTGAACCCACCGAGCTGCACTGGCTCGGCAGGGCCCCGGCCGCGCCGACCACCACGGCATGGGGTGTGCCGTGGCCGCGTGGGAAGGTCTCGGCGGACACCCCGTTCGCCCTGACCACAGCGGACGGTGATCCGGTTCCCGTGCAGTCCTGGCCGTTGGCCTACTGGCCGGACGGCACGCTCAAGTGGAGCGGTCACGCCGTGGCGGCGGGCGCCGCCGCGGATGGTTACCGTCTCGCACCCGGTGAACCCGCCGCGCCCGATGACGCGGTGCGCGTGTCCGAGCACGGCGACGAGATACGGCTGACCAACGGCACGGTCGAGGTCAGGTTGGGCCGCCGGGGTCCACAAGCGATCCGGTCGGTTCGGCGCGGTGAGCGGGTGACGGCCGAGAACGGCAGGCTGGCGCTGCTCGTGCAGGACCGCCCGGACGGCGAACACGCCGAACCACGTCGGACCGAGTGGTCCGGGGTGGTCGAGGAGGCCGAGATCGAACAACGCGGACCGGTGCGCGCGGTGGTCAAGCTCTCCGGGCGCTACCGGCGGGACCACGGCCGCAATCGTGGTGCCGGCGGTCGGAAGATGCTGCCCTGGAGTATGCGGGTCTACCTCGCCTCGGGTGACGAGTCGATGAGTCTGGTGCACAACTTCTACTGGGACGCCGACAGCGGGCACGTCTTCGTGCGCGGCATGGGGCTGCGGCTCGGGGTGCCGATGACCGACGACGCCCACAACCGCCATGTCCGGTTCGGCACCGCCACCGGGGGTGTGTGGGGTGAGCCGGTGCGGGTGCTGACCGGCCTGCGGCGTGATCCCGGCGAGGCGGTGCGGCGGGCCCAGTACGCCGGGAAGGCCACCCCACCGCCGGCCGAGTGGTCCGAGGAGGTCCGGGGCGGATATCGGAAGCTGGCGCTGTGGAACGACTTCGCGCTGTTCCAGGACTCCTCCGAGCACTTCGCGGTGTGGAAGCGGACCTCCTCGGAGTCGAGCTGGCTCAGGAACGCGGGCAGGGGGCACCGGGCCGCCGGGTTCGGCTACGTCGGCGGTGCCTCCGGCGGTCTCGGGGTGGGGATGCACGACTTCTGGCGGCGGTTCCCGCGTTCACTGGACGTTCGCGGTGCCGCGGGGGACACGGCGACCGTGACGCTGTGGTCCTACTCGCCGCACGGCGAGGCCATGGATCTGCGGCACTACGACACCGAGGCACACGGGCTGGGACTGGCCTATGAGGACGTGCAGGAAGGACTCAGTTCACCGGAGGGGATCGCACGTTCCACCGAGATGCGGTTGTGGGCGCTGGACTCGACTCCTTCGCGGGAGCGGGTGGTGCGGCTGTCCGAGGTGGTGGACTCGCCACCGAGGCTGGTCGCCGCTCCGGAGCGCTATCACCGTGCCGGGGTGTTCGGCCGGTGGAGCCTGCCCGACCGCACGAGCGAGCGGAAAGCCGAGTTGGAGGACTCCCTCGAACGCGACGTCGCCTTCTACGCGGGACAGGTCGACCAGCGCCAGTGGTACGGCTTCTGGGATCACGGCGACGTCATGCACACCTACGACGGTGACCGGCACGAGTGGCGTTACGACGTGGGCGGTTACGCCTGGGACAACGGTGAGCTCGGCACCGACGCGATGCTGTGGTACGCCTTCCTGCGTTCCGGTGACCCGCAGGCCTTCCGGCTGGCACGGGCGATGACCAAGCACCTCAGCGAGGTCGACACGCACCACACCGGCCGCTTCGCCGGGCTGGGCTCGCGGCACAACGTCTCGCACTGGGGCGGCGGTGCCAAGGAGGCACGGGTCTCCGAGTCGTTCACCAAGCGGTTCTGCTACTACCTCACCGCCGACGAGCTGCTGGGCGAGCTGATGCGCTCCTCGCTGCGGGCGGACCGGACCATGGTGCGGCTCCCACCGCTGCGCAACGTGCTGGAGCCCCAGGACCGGGTGCCGACGCGACTGCGCATCGGCCCGGACTGGTACGCGCTGGTCAGCAACTGGATGACCGAGTGGGAACGCACCGGTGACACCCGTTGGCGGGATCGCATCGTCACCGGGATGCGCGACATCGCCGCTTTCCCGGCAGGTCTGTTCACCGGCGAGGCCGGTGGTGCGGTCGGGTTCGATCCGGAGACGGCGCACCTGACGAACCTCGGCAAGGGAGACTACGAGGGCGGCTACAACCTGTCGATGGCCTTCTGCGGTGAACAGATCCTGTGGGAGGCGCTCGACCTCGTCGACGTGCCCGAGTTCCGGCGGACCCTGCTGGACTTCGCCCGCTACGTGCAGGCCCCGGCGGAGGAGAAGATCGACAGGTTCGGGTTCGACTTCGATCCCGGAGTGTTCGGGACGATCTACTCCCGGGTGACCGCGTGGGCGGGTGAGCAGTTGGACGAGCCGTGGCTGCGTCGCCGCGGTTGGCAGCGTTTCACCTCCGATCCCAACGGGCGGCCCTGGCCGGAACCGGTTCGGGTGGACGGTGCGGCGGTGGCCTCGCCGGTGGACGAGATCCCCACGAACCGCTCGCAGAACCAGTCCGGCGACTTCACCGTCTGTGGCACCAACGACGCCGCCCAACGTGGCCTGGCGATCGTCTCGTTGCTGGCCATCGCCCCGGACGAGGCGCCCTGATCCGCTCCTCCGCGGTCGCGGGTGGGACGACGCCGGTTGTCGTCCCCCCCCCGCACCGCCTCCGGCCGGACGGTTTCCGGGGGGTGTTCGGCCGTGCCGCGTGCTCCGGGGGGCCGGGTATTTCCACTCGGAAGCCTCCTTGGTGGTGTGGTTTCTCAGCTCTCGTCTTTGGCGCTGATCAGTTCTACGGGGGTGGGAGTTCGTTCGGTGGTTGCCCGGCTTGGGGGTTCACGTCGTTGCCCGAGTTCTGGCAGGAGGGTGACGAGGCCGAGTACGGCCAGGGCGGCGCCGAGCCACAGCGGGGCACGTAGGCCGAAGTGGCCGACGAAGATGCCGCCCACCGAGGAGCCGATGATGATGCCCAGCGTGATGAAGGAGGCGTGGACGGTGTTGACCAGCGGTTTGGCGTTGCCGGTGCGCTGGACGCGGGCGGTCATGGCGGGGTTCATGGTGACGCCGACCAGTCCGATACCGAGCATGAACGCCACGGCGGGGATGTTGAATCCGGCCAGGAGCGCGAACCCTGTCAGGAACAGGGCGTTGAGCACCAGTCCGGCGACCTGGACGCTGACGGTGTAGCGGTCCGCGAGCCGCCCGACGATGTTGTTGCCGACCACGGTGGCGGCACCGTAGGCGACCAGCAGGACGGGGATGGTGCCTTCGCTGAAGCCTGTGACGGTGGTCAGGATGGGGTTGAAGTAGCTGAAGGCGGAGAAGGTCGCACCGATGATGAGGGTGCTGGTGGAGATGACCAGCCACAGCTTGGGGTTTTTGAGGACCCGCACTTCCCGGCGGAAGTCGCCGCTGTCGTCTCCGGCGTGCTCCAGGTGGGGAACTCCGAGGGCCGTGGCCGCCGCGGCGATCAGGGTGAGCACGGTGATGGCCCAGAACGCGGCGCGCCAGCCCAGGTAATCACCGATGAAGGTGGCCATCGGCAGGCCGAGGAGGGTGCCGAGCATGAGGCCGTTCATGACCGTCCCGATGGCGCGGCCGCGCACCTCCTCACGGGTCATCTGGGAGCACGCCGACACGGCGACGCCGAAGAACGCTTGGGAAGCGACGCCGGTGATGACGCGCGCGGCCATCATGACCTCGTAGGTGGTGGCCAGCGCGGCCAGGAAATTACCGACCAGGAACACGGCGAAGAGGACGAACAGGGCGGGTTTGGGGCGCAGCCGCATTACTCCCACGGTCAGGAAGGGGCCTCCGGCGGCCATGGCGACCGCGTAGGCGGTGATGAGATAGCCGATTCGCGGAATGGTCGTACCGAGCCCCTCCGCCAGCTGCGGCATCAGCCCAGCGACGACGAACTCGCTGGTCACCATGGCGAAGATGCCCAGAGCCAGGACATAAACAGCGCGTGGCAATGTGATCACTTTCTCCACCGGTTTTGGATTGATCAGAACAAAATAAGGGCGTGACCGAGCGCCGGTTCGGGTTGTGTCCGATTCAGGGGATCAGCGCCTCCAGGGCGACGGTCGCGATGGACTCCAGGGTGGCGCGGTCGGCCCCGTTCTGGGCCGAGACGCGCATGCCCGCGATCGTGGAGTTGAGGAACAGCGCGACCTCCTTCGCCTCGTGTGTCCCGGAGATCTCACCGGTACGCTGGCCGGACGCGACGGTCTCGCGAAGGACCTCGAGTCGTCGTCGCAGGTCGCGGTTGAGCACCTCGGCCACCTCGGGGTCGCGCCCCGAGAACTCGACGGAGCTGTTGACGCCCAGACACCCGATGTTGCGGCCCTCGCGTCGATGGGTCTCCTCGGTGTCGATGATGGCGGTGAGCAGGTCCCGGAGTCGGGAGACGGTCGGCCGCTCCGGGTTCTCCAGGATGGCCAGTTGCTCGCCCGCCGTCCTGTCGAGGTAGTGCTCCAGCGCGCGGACGTAGAGGGCGTGCTTGCTCGTGAAGGTGTTGTAGATACTGCTCCGCCCCAGACCGGTGGCTTCGCACAATTCCTGGGTTGATGTGGCCTCGTATCCCTTCTCCCAGAAGAGGCGCATCGCCGCCTCCAGTGCGTGCCCCTCGCCGAACGTTCGTGGCCGTCCCATGCGGACACCATAACATCTTTTTGGATCGAACTGTTCAATACTGGCCGTGACGGAAAGGAGCAGGATTCGAGCTCTCGCGGACGAACGAACTCTTGCCGGAGGTCGTCGGGCCGAAGCGACGCTCGTTGCCGGAGGTCGCGGCCTTCAGCCCGTTGTCAACCGGTCGATCACACACCGCCGCACGCACTCGGTGGTCTCGTGCCAGGCACGCCAGCGTCCGAACTCGGCGGAGACGTCCCGAATCGGGACCAGCTCGGCGGCCTCGGCGCTCGCGGTCCCCACCACCGCCAGGACCTCCACGTCGTGTCGCCACGCCTCGCGGGCCACGCCACCGACCACCTTTCCTCCGAACGAGCCGAGGTCGAGCTTGCCCTCCCCGGTGACCACCAGGTCCACGGTGTCCAGGAGCGCGTGCAGTCCCCGCTCGCGGGAGATCGTGTCGAAACCGGACACCGGCCGTGCTCCCAGCGCTGCCAGTCCGCCCGCCAGTCCACCGGCGGCCCCGCCGCCGGTCAGGCTCGAGACGTCCACCCCGAAACGGTGGCGGTAGCTCGCCGCGAGCTCGTGCAGCCGGGCGGTCAGGTACTCGATCCGTTCCGGGCCGACACCCTTCTGCGGGCCGAACACCCGCGCCGCCTCCGGGAACACGGTGTCCACATCGCAGCAGGCCAACACCTCGGGGCGACCGTTCCCGCCGTTCAGCGGCGCGAACGGTGCCAACACCTCCACCGCTCCGGCGCCGCCGTCGGTGGTCGCCGAACCACCCATGCCGACCAGCACCCGCTGTGCTCCCTCCCGCAGCGCGGCCGCGATCAACTCACCCGTCCCCGAACTGCTCGCCCGCTCGGGGGAGTTGCCCTCGGCGCCACCCACCAGAGTCAACCCCGAGGCGCGGGCCATCTCCACCACGGCGCGCCCGTCGGGGTCGAGACGCCAGCCCGCTCGTACCCGCTCTCCCAGCGGGCCGGTCACCTCGGACCACCGGTTGGGGCCACCGAACGCGTCGAGCGTGCCTTCGCCGCCGTCGGCAAGCGGCAGTTCGAGGCATTCCAGTCCGCACGACCGCGCCGCGTCGGCGATGGCGCTCGCCACCTCGGCCGCGTTCGCGGAGCCGCGGAACTTGTCCGGAGCCGCCAACACCCGCATCCAACCCTCCTGTCGTGAAATGTCGTCCCGGTTCTCGTAGCTGGTCGTTTGGCGGAACCTCCGGGGGCGCCTCGCTGCGGGTGCCCCGACATCGGGTAGCGACCTACACAACGTCGGGGCCGTCCTCGCGAGGCACTCCCCGGAGAACCCGCGGGTGGTCGGGCTGCGTGCGTGGTGGTAAGCGGCTGCGCCGCTTGTTGGCATAGCCGAGCTGGCTCGGTCCAGTCGGGGTGTCGGTCGCGGGACCGTGCGTGCCGCGGCGCGCTAAGCCCCGTTGCGTGAGGCGGACGCCTCGCGAGGCCGGGCCGCCTCACCGCGTAGGTCGCTGCTCAAGAGCGGCCCGCCGCCGCGAGGCGCCGTCTCACGTACCGGTTAATCGACCACAGTGACAGAGCGACCGTTCCGGCAAAGCAGCGAGGCATCGCCGGAGGCTCCGCCAAGCGAACCTCCTCCAGAAGCGGGACGAGAGGACTCATGTCAGGCGGAGGTAGCGTTCGATCATGGTGTCCACCACCTCGTCGGAGGGCGTGGACCAGACCTCCTCGTTGAAGATCTCGACCTCGGTGTCACCGGTGTAGCCCGCCCGGTGGACGGCCTCGCGGATCGGTGGGAAGTCGATGTGGCCGTCGCCCATCATCCCCCTGCCCAGCAGCACGTCGGCGGGCAGCGGGGTGAGCCAGTCGCAGACCTGGAACGAGGCGATACGCGTACCAGCCCGTTCGATCTGTTCGAACAGCTTCGGGTCCCACCACACGTGGAAGGTGTCGACCACCACGCCGACCTGGCTCTCCGGGAACGGTTCGGCGAGGTCCAGGGCTTGTTCGAGGGTGGACAGCACCGCGCGGTCCGCGCAGTACATGGGATGCAGCGCCTCCAGGGCCAGCCGGATTCCGTGCCGTTCGGCGTAGGGGGCCAGCTCACCCAGCGCGTCTGCCACCCGTTCTCGCGCCCCCGCCAGATCCCTGGAACCGTTCGGCAGGCCGCCGACCACGAGTACCAGGCAGGCGGCGCCGAGTTCGGCGGCCTCGTCGATCGCGCGCCGGTTGTCCCGCAGCGCCTCCGCGCGTCCCTCGGAAGTGTCGGCGGTGAGGAAGCCGCCCCGGCACAGCGAGGAGACCCGCAGCCCGTTCGAGCGCACCAGTTCGGCCGCCTCGGTGAGACCGAACTCCCGCACCGGTTCGCGCCACAGGCCCACGGCCGGGATCCCGGTGCGAACGCATTCCGCGACGACCTCGGGCAGGGAGCAGCGGTTCAGGGTCTTCTGGTTCAGCGACAGTCGTGCGGTACCGTCCTCGGTCATCGGGACACCCCCGCGGTCACGAGCAGGCAGCGCATGCGGTCGGCGGCCAGCTCCGGGTCCGGCAACGTCCCGGCCAGGTCGGCGAGGCGGAACACCTCCGCCAGGTGCACCACGCTGCGTCCGCTCTGCAGGCCGCCGACCATGCTGAATCCCGGTTGCCGGCCGCGCAGCCAGGCAAGGAAGGCGATGCCGGTCTTGTAGTAGTAGGTGGGGTGGGCGAACAGCTGTCGCGCCAGCGGCACGGTGGGCCCCAGGATCTCGTCGAACCCGGTTTCGTCGCCCTCGTCCAGGGCGTGCAGCGCCCCCGCCGCGGCGGGGGCGATGGCGGCGAACACGCCGAGCAGCGCGTCGCTGAAGGTGCCCGACTCCCCCTTGATGAGCCTCGGGTAGTTGAAGTCGTCGCCGGTGTAGAGCCGGACCCCTTCGGGAAGCCGTTCCCGCAGTCGTACCTCGTGTTCGGCGTCCAGCAGCGACACTTTCACGCCGTCGACGCGATCCGCCCGCGCGTGCAGGATCTCCAGCAGTGACTCGGCCGCCTCGTCGATGTCGCTCGACCCCCAGTAGCCCTCCAATCTGGGGTCGAACGCCGGACCGAGCCAGTGCAGGATCGCCGGTTGCTGCACCTCGGCCAGCAGCTTGTCGTACACCCGCCGGTAATCCGCGGGGCCCGTGGCGGCCGCGGCCAGCTGCCTGCTGGCCATCAGGATCACGCGCGCACCCGCGCGCTGGGCGACGTCGAGCTGCTCGCGGTATCCGGTGACCAGCTCGTCGAGATCGGTGACGTCGGGGGAGAGGTGGTCGGTGCCCACACCCGCCGCGATGCGTCCGCCGACACGCGCCGCCTCCTCGCCGCTGCGGCGGATCAGTTCCCGCGTGGCCTCCCAGTCGAGGCCCATGCCGCGTTGCGCGGTGTCCATGGCCTCGGCGACCCCGAGGCCGCACTCCCACAGGTGCCGGCGAAAGGCCAGGGTGCTGTCCCAGTCGATCGCCGCGGGCGAGCCCGGGGTGTTCTCCCCGAACGGGTCGGCCACGACGTGGGCCGCGGCGTAGGCGATGCGGCTGTTGGGGGGATTCGTCGGGAGTGGTCGGTCGGTCGGCTCGTTCAGGTGGTGTGTGTGGAGCGAACCGTCCGAGCGGGGGAGTTGGATAGTGCGCGACACGGGTACCTCGTCGAAGTCTTCTGTTCGGGTTGTGCCGGGAGGTTCCGTTCTGGTGGAACCTCCCGTGGCTCTCGTTTCGGGCCGACCCGGCACCGGCTGGGACTGGGTCGGGGTCGCCCCCGCGTGATCGCGGCGTGGAGTTCCGCGGCGGTGCCGGTCGTTCCGGCGCTCACCGAGTCGGGTGCCACGCCGTCCGCCGATGCGAAGGGGGAAACATCTGCCAGCAATTAGGAAAGCGTTTTCCAAAGAGCTTAGGGGGAACCTACCGGGAACGCAAGAAACCTCCGGGGAGCGTGCTGGAAAGAGCTTTCCAGCGGGTAGCATCGAATGACCCGAAAGTGAGGGAGGACCGATGCCGCGCGGTTCGGGCAAGGTGAACCTGGTCGACGTCGCGCGCCAGGCCGGGGTGTCACTGGCCACCGCGTCACGGGTTCTCAACGGCAGTACGCGCAGTGTCGGTGCGGAACTGCGGGAACGAGTGCGTCAGGCCGCCGCGAAGCTGGACTACTCACCCAGCGCACCGGCGCAGGCCATGGCGCGGGGTGGCACCGACGTCGTCGGTCTGGTGGTGCCGGACATCTCCGATCCGTACTTTTCCACCATCGCGGCCAGCATCGTGCGCAACGCCGAGCCGCACGGATTGATCATTACGCTGGCCAGCACGGAACGCCGCTTCGAGCGGGAGGCCGAATATGTTGCCTCGCTGCGCAGCCAGCAGGCACGCGGCATCGTGCTGGTGGGCAGTCGGACCACCAACGAGGAGCAGTTGGAGGCCCTGCGGGCCGAGCTGGAGGCCTACACCACCGCCGGGGGAAGAGCGGCGGCCATCGGGCAGCACAAGCTGCCCGCCGACACCGTGATCGTCGAGAACCGGAGCGGGGCACGTGCGCTGGCCGAGGAACTGGTGGCCCTCGGATACCGGCGGTTCGCCGTGCTGGCCGGTCCCGCCGACCTGCTCACCGCCCGGGACCGATTGGTCGGTTTCCGGGAGGGGCTGCGCCGCCACGGGGTCGAGGTGGCCGCTCGTGACGTGATCAACGGCGAGTTCACCCGGGACGGTGGTTACGAGGCGGCCTCCGAGCTGCTGGAGCGCGGCCGGGAGCCCGAGTGCGTGTTCGCGGTCAACGACGTCATGGCGGTGGGGGCGCTGTCGGCGTTTCGCGATCGCGGGGTGCGGCTGCCGGACGAGCTGGCCGTGGCCGGGTTCGACGACATCGCCAGCCTGCGGGACGTGTGGCCCTCGTTGACGACGGTGCGGATCCCGCTGGAACGCCTCGGCGAGCAGGCGCTGGGCTTCCTGCTCGACGAGCCCGCCGAACGCTCCCGCACCCGCCGGTTCCGCGGCGAGGTCGTCGTTCGCGCCAGTACTCCGCCGCTGCGCTGAGGGCCGCTGCGTTGAGGCACCCTCGCGCCGAGCTCCCCGAAGCACCCGGCGGGAATCGGCAGGACCGGCCGGTGGCCACGGTGTCCCGTGGTCACCGGTCCTTCCGCCTCGGGGCTCGCGAGCCACCCTAAGGGTGGGGCCGCTCCACCCGCGCGCCGCTCGCGGCGTCGAACAGGTGTATCTCGCCGGGATCGCGTATCACCACGCGCACCGTCTCGCCCAGGGACGGTGGTCTGCGCCCGTCCGCGCGCACGATCAGCCGCTTGCCGTCCACGGCGGTGCGGCCGTGGATCAGGCAGTCCGCGCCCAGCTCCTCCACGAGCTCCACGCGCAGCGCGAGGCTCTCGGGCTCATCGGAGACCAGCCGCAGCGATTCGGGACGGATGCCGACGGTGACCTCAGAGCTCTCGCCGAGGGAGGCCGTCACCTCGCGGGAGACCGGCAGGGTGAGGTCGTCCAGCCGGGCACCCTCCGAGGTCAACGGCACGGTTTCCAGGTTCATCGCCGGGGAGCCGATGAACCCGGCCACGAAGGCGTTGGCCGGGTGCTCGTAGAGCTCCCTGGGGGTGTCGCACTGCTGCAACACCCCGCCCGCCAGCACCGCGACCCGGTGGCCCATCGTCATGGCCTCGGTCTGGTCGTGGGTGACGTAGATGGTGGTGGTGCCCAGTCTCCGTTGCAGCGCCGCGATGTTGGCACGGGTCTCCACCCGCAGCTTGGCGTCCAGGTTCGACAGCGGCTCGTCCATGAGGAACACCGAGGGCTCGCGCACGATGGCGCGGCCCATGGCCACGCGCTGGCGTTGCCCGCCCGACAGTGCTCTGGGCTTGCGGTCGAGGTAGTCGGTCAGGTCCAGCAGCTCGGCCGCCTCGACCACCCGTTCCCGTACCTCTTTTTTGGGCACCCGGCGCAGCTTCAGGGCGAACCCCATGTTCTCGGCCACGGTCATGTGCGGGTACAACGCGTACGACTGGAAGACCATCGCGATGTCACGGGCCTTTGGAGGCATCGAGGTCACGTCGGTCTCACCGATGTGCACGCTGCCTTCGTCGATCTCCTCCAGGCCCGCCAGCATGCGCAGCGCGGTGGACTTGCCGGAACCGGACGGGCCCACCAGTACCAGGAACTCGCCGTCGTCGACGGTCAGCCGTAAGCCGTCGACCGCGCGGACGGGCGAGCTGCCGGAGAACACACGTGCGGCGTCGTGATAGGTCACTCGCGACATCGATCGTCCTTTCGGAAGGTTGTTCGCGGTTCGTCCTGGGTCACCGTTCGAGACTTTCGAGCGGGACTCGCTGTCCGTCCCGGGAGGAACGCAGCCCCGCCTCGGCGAGCTGGATGCCCCGCGCGCCCGCGAAGAAGTCGTACGGGTGGGGCCTGTCCCGCAGCACGTCGTGCAGGAAGCGTTCCCACTGGGCCTTGAAACCGTTCTCGAACTCCTCGTTGTCGGGGACCTGCGACCACTGCTCGCGGAACCGCTCACCGGTGGGGAGATCGGGGTTCCACACCGGTTTCGGAGTCATCGAACGGTGTTGCACGCGGCAGCCGCGCAGTCCGGCTACGGCGCTGCCCTCGGTGCCGTCGACCTGGAACTCCACCAGCTCGTCGCGGTTGACCCGAACCGCCCACGAGGAGTTGATCTGGGCGATCACCCCGTTGGCGAGCTCGAAGATCCCGTAGGCCGAGTCGTCGGCGGTCGCCTCGTAGGCCTCGCCCCGTTCGTCCCAGCGCGTCGGGATGTGGGTGGTGGCTCTGGCGGTCACCGAGTCCACCCGCCCGAACAGGTTCTCCAGCACGTAGTGCCAGTGGCAGAACATGTCCGAGACGATGCCACCGCCGTCCTCGGCGCGGTAGTTCCAGCTGGGGCGCTGCGCGCTCTGCCAGTCACCCTCGAAGACCCAGTAGCCGAACTCGCCGCGTACCGACAGCACCCGGCCGAAGAAGCCGCCGTCGATCAGTCTGCGCAGTTTCAGCAGTCCCGGCAGGTACAGCTTGTCGTGCACCACGCCGTGCCGGATGCCGGCCCGTTCCGCGAGTCTGGCCAGCTCCACGGCCTGCGAGGAGCTCTCGGCCACCGGTTTCTCGGAGTAGACGTGCTTGCCCGCCGCGATCGCCGCGCGAACTCCCCGCTCCCTGGCGGAGGTGATCTGGGCGTCGAAGTAGACGTCGACCGACTCGTCCGAGAGTACCGTGTCCAGTTCGGTGCTCCACTCGTCGATCGAGTGCCGCTGGGCCATTTCGGCGAGTTTGGCGGAGTCGCGTCCCACCAGTATCGGTTCCACGGCCACCCGCTCGCCGTCGGCGATCTCGATGCCTCCCCGGTCGCGCAGTTCGAGGACGGACCGCAACAGGTGTTGCCGGTAACCCATGCGGCCCGTGACGCCGTTGAGCGCGATACGCAGCGTTTTCTGCGACATGTGTGATCGTGTTCCTCTGTTTGTCGGATCGGAAACGGCGGGGCCACGCCGACCGGCAGGTCTCTCCGCGGCCCCGTGGAAGGGAAATCGGCTGGCTCAGTGGTTCGGAGATCGTGCCTGGACCGCGGTGGCGGCCAGGCTCAGCGGGCCGAGGATCAGCACGGCCAGCACCGGCAGCATCCACACGCACAGGGCCGCCACCGCCACTGCCATGACGAGCAGTACGCTGCCCAACGGATCCAGTGCGCTCGCCCGCACCGCGAGCCGCAGGGCCGGTCGCCAGCCGTGTTCGGACATCGGCAGCGCCACCGTGCGCAGGCAGAGCGCCGCCAGGCTCGCCGTCAGCAGGATCAGCGTCACCGTGACGATTCCGGTTCCGGGGATGACTCCTCGCGTGCTACGGAGCAGTAGGGCGTCGACGGCCAGCAGTGCGACCACCAATACCGACACCGCTCCCGCGAGCAGGTCAGCGGGACCACGTGGTCCGCACAGCCGTCGTGCCAGTGCCCGGAAGTAGCCGGTGCCGTCGGTTGAGCGGCGTCCCCCGGACCGCGCCCGCAGTTGCCCGCAGGCCGTGGACACGGCGGCCGGGGCGGTGACGACCGGCAGCGAGGCCAGCGTGGTGGCCACACCTATCCCCAGCATGTCGGCGAACAGCTCGAAACCGGCCCCGAACGGGCCGCGCTGCCCGCCGGCGTCCGTGGTGGCTGTCATGCGGTGATCACCCCTTCACCCCGGAACTGGCCATTCCTTGCACCAGGAACCGCTGGAAGGCCATGAAGAACAGCACGATGGGAAGCAGCGCGATCACCGACATGGCGAACATCGGGCCGTAGGCGGACTGGCTGGACGTGTCCACGAAGGACCGCAGCGCCAACGTGATGGTGAACTTCTCCGGCTCGAACAGGTAGATCAGCTGCAGGAAGAAGTCGTTCCACGTCCAGATGAAGGTGAAGATCGCGGTGGTGATCAGGGCGGGCCTGCTCAGCGGCAGGATGATCCGGAAGAATGTCCGGAACGGACCGCACCCGTCGAGGGTGGCGGCCTCGTCGAGCTCCTTCGGGATGCCGCGCATGAACTGCACGGTCAGGAACACGAAGAACGCGTCGGTGGCCAGGAACTTCGGCAGCACCAGCGGCCAGAACGTGTTGACCATGCCCAGCTGGTTGAACACGATGTACTGCGGGATCAGCACGGCGTGCTGCGGCAGCATGATCGTGGCCAGCATCAGCGCGAACAGTGGGCCCCGCAGCGTGAACCGCAGCCGGGCGAAGGCGTAGGCGGCCAGCGAGCAGCTGATCACGTTGCCCAGCACCGCGCCGGTGGAGATGATCAGCGAGTTGCCGATCAGCCGCAGCACGCTCACCCCGCCGACGCCCTCCAGCGCGGTGGTGTAGTTGCTCATCGCGAGCCTGCTCGGCAGCAGCCGCAGACTCGATATCACCTCGTCGGCGGGCTTGAACGAGGTCGCGATCAACCACGCCAGCGGGTAGAGCATCACCAGCAGGGCGGCCAGACAGCCCACGTGCAGTCCGACGCGTCCCCAGTCGACGCGGCGTCTCGGCACGGGTTCTCGGACGGCTACCATCGTCACCCCTTATCGTTGTAGAAGACCCAGGAGCGCGAGCTGCGGAACAGCAGCGCGGTCACGATGCCGATGACCACGAGCAGCACCCAGGCCATCGCCGCGGCGTAGCCCATGTGCGAGGCGGTGAATCCGCGGTCGTACAGGTAGAGCGTGTAGAACAGCGTCGAGTCGGCGGGCCCGCCGCGTCCGCCGCTGACCGTGAAGGCCGGGGTGAACACCTGGAAGGCCTGGATGGTCTGCAGCACCAGATTGAAGAACAGTACCGGGGAGAGCATCGGCAGCGTGACCGAGAGGAACCGCCGTACCCGGCCGGCACCGTCCACCTCGGCCGCCTCGTACAACTCGTGGGGGACCTGCTGCAGCCCGGCGAGGAAGATGACCATGGGGGCGCCGAACTGCCAGATCGTCAGCAGCGCGACCACCAGCAGTGCCCAGCCCGGCTGGTTCACCCAGCCGCCCATGTCGATCCCGAAGGTCGACAACAGGTCGTCGACCGTGCCGCCGTCGTTGAACAGCGCGCGCCAGACCAGAGCGATGCTCATGCTCGCGCCCAGCAGCGAGGGGGCGTAGAACGCCGAGCGGTAGAACCCCTTGCCGCGTCCGATGGAGTTCAGCGCCAGTGCGACGGCCAGCGCCAGCGCCAGCTGCAGCGGTACCGCCACCAGCACGTACAGCAGGGTGTTGACCGCCGATCTCCAGTAGCGGGGATCGGAGGTGAACATGTGGACGTAGTTGTCCAGGCCCACCCACTTCGGAGCGGTGAACAGGTCGTACTCGGTGAACGACAGGTACAGCGAGACCAGCATGGGGGTCAGCGTCAGCACCGCCGCTCCCAGCAGCCACGGCGACAGGAAGACCCAGGCGGCCCCCTCGCGCCGTCGTGGCCGGTTCCGCTTGGCGGTGGATTCCGCTGCCGCGCTGTCCGGGGTCGGTCTCGGGTGCGGTGCGCTCACCTGTTGATCAGGTGCTTCGACGTTCAACGTTGCAGCTCCGATCTCGCGTTGGTGAGGAACTGCTCAGCCGTTTTCCGGGGTGACTGCAGTTCGAAGCCGACGTGGTCGTAGTCGCGCTGGAAGGCGGTCTGCAGCGCCAGATCTCCCTGCGGTGGCGCGCTCGGCGGGGCGAGCAGTTTTCCGTCCAGGCTTTCCTGGAACTCGGCGATGCGTTCGTCCAGCCCGGTCAGCGAGGGCGTGATCTTCTCCCGGATCGTCCGGTTGACCGGCAGCCCTCGGCTCACGCCCAGGATCTCGCCCGCTCTGGGATCGTTGATCAGGAAGTCGACCAGCTTCGACGCCGCCTCCGGGTGGGGGCTTTCGGCCGAGACACCGACGAGCATCGAGGGCTTGAAGTACTGCCCCGGTGTGCCGTCGGGACCGACGGGCAGCGGGGCCAGCCGCAGGCTGTCGCCGATGAGCGCCTGGAAACCACCGACGGCTGAGTCCCAGGTGAACCCGGACAGCGCGTTGCCCCGTCCGAACGGCATGTTGGCCGCCGAACCGTCGATCTGGGTGGTCTGCCGCGCCGGACTGACCGCGCCCCGCTGGCTGAGCTCGTTCGTGGTGCGCCAGAACCTCGCCAGATCGGCCGCGTCGTAGTTCAGCCCGCCACGGTCGGTGTAGAGGCTCTTGCCACGCCCGCGCAGCCACACCTCGAACCAGTCCTCGCTCCAGCCTGGATCGGTGGCGCCGGTCCTGTCGGTGGCCTCGCCGAGCTGGCGCATCGCCCGGCTCCAGTCCCGCCAGGTCCAGCCGAACTCCGGCTCGGGCACTCCCGCCCGCCGCCACCGCGCGGAGTCGTAGACCATGACCTGCGAGGTGCGTCCCATCGGGATGGCGTACTGCTCGCCGTTCGACTGGCCGGTGCGCAGCATCGCCGAGGTGACTTCGCCGGTGCTGATCGAAGGCCTGTCGTCGAGGTCGAGCAGCAGCCCCGCCGAGGCGTACTGGCTGATCTGGCGGTAGTCCAGCTGCATCACGTCGGGAGCGTTACCACCGGCGGCCTGGGTGGCCAGCTTCTGGATGTAGGAGTTGTAGCTGGAGAAGGAGGTCTGCACCTCGATGCCGGGGTTGCGGCGTTCGAACAGCTCGACGGCCTCGTTGGTGACCTCGGCGCGGTCGGCGTTGCCCCACCAGCTGAACTGCAGCTCGATCTCGCCGCCAGGCGCGCCGTCGGCTTTCGCGCCGCATCCCGCGAGCAGGCCGCACAGCAGCAGCAACGCCGTGGTCACCACGGTGAGTTTCCCGGCGCTGGTCGATTCCGGGGCTCTCGGGGGTTTCTGCCGCATCACTCGCCTCCGTACGCGACGGTCGTGCCGGGGATCTCGTACTCGTCGCGCCACCCGCACATCCCGTGGCCACCGCTCCGGGAGGGACGCGCCAGCCGCACCCGCGAGCTCGCCAGCTCCGAGACGTCGCCCTCGGCGAGCGCGTCGAGCCCGGCACCGGTGCGTTCGGCCGCTGCCAGCGCGCCGTCGCGCCACAGCTTCTTCCAGTGGTCCAGCCGGGGGGTCACCAGTGCCGCGGCGGCCCGGTGGAACTCGCGCAGCGGTTCCGGGTCTCCCGAGCGCAGCGCGTCCCGCAGCGGCAGGTAACCGGTCACGGCCAGATCCCTGCGGCGTCGGGCGGCCGCCTCGGCGTCCGGGCCATCGGGCAGCGTGGCCGCCTCGGCGTAGGCGTCCGGATCGGCCAGGATCTTCGGCGGAAAGGTGAACACCGCGTCACCGGCCTCGGGCAGTCCGCTGTTCTGCATCAACACCGTCACGCGCAGCGCCTCGTGACCCACCATGCGGTGCACCGTGCCCGGTTCGAACCAGACGACCGCCCCGGGGGACAGTTCGTCCTCCCGGTATCCCGCGGTGCTCAGGGTCTGCACCACGCCCTCGCCCCGGGTGACCACGTAGGCCTCCGTGCACGCCAGGTGCAGGTGGGGACTTCCGCCGCCGAGCCCGTCGTCGGTGGGCCAGTCGTAGCAGTCCACATGGGATATGCCGATCGCTCCGGGAAGCGGTATCGGCCGGTCTTCGGTCATGCCGACCTCCTACCAGGAGTGCTCGTCGAGTTCTCGTTCGATCCGTTCGTGATCACGGGCCCCGTCGGCCAGCAGGATTCGATAGGTGTAGGAGAAGTCCTGTCCAGGGGGGAGTTCGAACTCCTCGAAAAACGCCCAGGACAGCGCCACGGCCGGGGTGGGGTTCGAGCGTACGAACCAGTGGGACTCGTGAATGGCCCCGCTGTTGGCCGGGGAGTGTTCGAAAACCACAGTGGAGTGCCGGTCGACCCCGTCGTGCTCGCCGACGAAGCCCAACCAACGGGCCCGGCGGCCCATCATCTCCTCCTCACCGGAGGCGCCGTCGGGGCCGAGCACGGTGCCTCCGGTGAAGTCGCGGGGGCCGCGCCAGTGCAGGCCGGTGTAGCCCGCCATCTCGCGTCCGGCCGTGGTCGGACTGCCGAAGCGCAGCGGCCGGTCGCGCACGTTGGTGAGCCGAATCGACCAGTCGAGCGCCCAGCTGCCCCGCTCCGGGGTCACCGAGTGCACCCGGATCGTGCGGTGCTCCCGCGCCCAGGGGGTTCCGTCGTTGTGCAGCCAGCGCAGTCGTTCGACCAGACGCATCTCGTCGGTCGCGACGTCGATGGACTCGAACTCCTCGTGCCGCATCGAGCCGATCCGGTCGGGGAGCTCGCGGTAGCCTTCCCCGGTGACGTAGCTGTGTCCGCCCCAGAAGTTCTGGCCGGAGACGTGGCTGGCGGTCAGCTGCAGGCCCTTGTGCCAGCGGTGGTCATTCGGGCGGTATCCCGTCACGGTGTTTCCGGCCAGGGTGCGCAGCGGGTGGGCGTAGGGTTTCCGCGACTCGTACTCGACCGGGTCGGGTTTGTACACGTAGGTCAGGATCTCGGTCCCTCCGGCCGAGACCGTGATGTTCTCGCCGTGCCGGTGGGTCACGATGATCGGATGACTCATGAGCGGTCGGCCTCTCCGTCGCCGGTGAGCTTCTCGGGAGCGCCGCCGTGGACCACGGCGTGGAACGGGTCGTCGGGGCCGATCTCGCCCGAGCGCACCGCTCGGCCGGTGGCGGCGGACTTGTACAGCGCGGTGACCAGCTCCAGAATCCCGCGGCCGTCCTGTTCGCCGCAGGGCGGACGTCGTCCCTCGCGCACCGCCGCGACCAGCTGCCGCAGCATCGCGCCGTGGGAGCTCGGCTCGTCGTGCGCCGGGCTGCGCCAGCGTTCGATCCGTGCCGCGTCGGTGACGTGCGGTGCGGGGGTGTAGTGCCAGTCGGCGTTGCTGTGCCCGTACAGGTGGGTGAGCTCGACGGTGGCCTCCGAGCAGTCCAGGCGGATCCTGCTCACCTCGTCGGGCGAGAGCACGCTGTTGACCACGGTGGCCATGGCACCGGAGTCGAACCGCACCAGAGCCGTCGAGACGTCCTCGGTGGCCACCTCGTGCCACAGTCGTCCGGTCATGGCCCGCACCTCGGTCCAGGGGCCGAGCAGGTGCAGCAGCAGGTCGAGCTGGTGGATGCCGTGGCCCATGGTCGGACCGCCACCCTCGGTCTCCCACCTGCCGCGCCACGGCACGGCGAAGTACTCGGAGTCGCGGTACCAGGTGGTCTGGCAGTGCGCGACCAGGGGCGTGCCCAGCTCGTGCGCGTCCAGCAGCTCGCGGGCGTGCCGCGCGCCGGAGCCGAACCGCTGCTGGAACACGAAGGAGACGTAGGGGCCGTGCTCTCCCTGGGCGGCGATCATCTCCTCGTAACCGGCCAGCGACAGGCAGGGCGGCTTCTCGCACCACACCCACGCCCCGGCGCGCAACGAGCGGGTGACGTGGTCGACGTGGGAGGCGGGTGGGGTGCAGACCGAGACGAGATCGGGCTTCTCGGTGGCGAGCATCTCGTCGATGTCGGTGTAGCCCCGTGGGCCGGGATGGTTCGCCAGGAAGGCGTTCAGCCGTTCGGGGGCGAGGTCGACTGCTGCCACCGGCTCGACGTCGGCGTGTTCGGACATCGCGGTCAGGTGGTGCGTGGCGACCGCGCCGGTACCGATGATCGCGGCGCGCAGGCGGTGGTCGGTGGGGGACGTGGCTTTCTCCTCTCTGGTGCGTCGAGGCCTTCTCACCTCGACCGGAAGGCTGGAAAGCGCTTTCTCGTGTTGCGAGACATTAACCCGGTTGTAACGCCGACCACAAGGGGGACGGTCGATTTGGGAGGTCGCCGGGAGCCGGAGTGTCCGCTGACCGGGGTTCGACTCCGTCAGGGCGCGTAGATCGGTGTTCCCGGAGGAGCGCCGGTAGTCGTAGCAGTGGAGCGTGCGGCGGTTGTGCCGTCCGATGAAGTGCCTGTGGTGGTGTCGCAGAATGTCTCGGATGGAACCCTTACCGGAATTTGTCGAGGCTTCGCCCGACCGGGGGCTCATCGGCTTCTGCGGTGACCACGTCGAAAACCACGATATCGACCTGCACCAAGCCGACGAGAGTGGTGTGTTGGAAAGTGACGGCCGGGAGAACTATTTGCGGACGGAGCAGACATTGGCGCCGGTGACGTTGGTTTTCACCGGTTCGGAACCTGCGATGACAGGTCTGGAAATGCTCGGCCGGACCGTGCTCGACATCCCGACCGGTCGAGTGATCGTCGACGAGATCACGATCGGTGTCCAGGGCCCTTTCGTGTTGCCCGAGGGGCCCGGTAGTTACCGGCTCACGATCCACGGGGATCCGTGCCGGATACGTCGAGCCGCGGAGGTCGTGGATCGGATGCTCGACGAGGACGTCGAGGGGCCACTGTTGGCCCGCGAGGACGGCGAGAACCTCGAGCGCTATCACGTACGACTCGAACGAATCGGCGACGCGGTGGAGACGGTGGTGGAAGAGGAACTCGAAGATCCACTGTGACGGCCGAGAACACCGAAAGCGGTGCGGTGAAGCGCAACGCCGCGTCGGCTCCACCGCACGCATGTCGGTTTCGGTGACGAACGATCCCGACCGGCTCGGTGAAGTGGAATCGCCGAGCCTGCTCGAGAGTCAGCAGAAGGCGGTCGGTCGGTTTTCGGACGGACTCAGCTCCCGCAGCTTCGCGCGTTCGCGTGCAGCGCGAGTGCCGTGTTCGGTCCGAGGGTGGCGGTGAACCGACCATCGGAGTCGACCGTGACGGGCGTGTCACGCTGCACGTCGCAGTACTCGCCCGCGGGCAACGAGGTCCGGAAGGTCCGACTCAGCGAAGTGGTTTCGTGGTTGATGGCCACGAACCCTTCGCTGCCGCGTCCGAACGCGATGGCGTCGTTGCCGTTGTCCCACCAGTCGGTGACGCTCGTGCCGTCGGTGGCGTTGCGGAAGGCGACCATCGCCTCGATCTCGGGCCAGGCGTGCTGGCACTTCCAACCGTCCTGCCAGCACGCGTTGACCGTTCCGCCGTTGGGCGGTCCGGCGTCGGTGTCGCTGAACTCGTAGCCCGAGTGCACGTCGGGTGAGCCGTAGGGCCAGGCCAGCATGAACACGTTGGCCAACGTGTAGTTCGCGCCGTCCTTGTAGCTCAACGTGTCACCGTTGCGTTCGGTGTCGTGGTTGTCCACGAAGACGGCTGCCCGGGAGGAGTCCATGTAGCCCCAGCCCTCACCGTAGTTGTTCAGGTAGGCGAGCTTCTCCTCGTCGAACACGCGTTGGAGGTCACGGGCGTAGCGGAACTCCTGGACGTCGCCGGTTCCGAGGTACTCGGTGGGCGAGACGACCTCACCGGAGCCGTGGATCGCCTCCTGCTTCCAGTACACGTCCGGTTCGTCGAGGCGGGACTTGATGTCGGCGAGGTCGGAGGCGGCCATGTGTTTGGCCGCGTCTATGCGGAAACCGTCCACTCCCAGTGACAACAGGTCGTCGAGGTAGGCGGCGATACGTCCGCGCACGTATTCCTCACCGGTGTCGAGATCGGCGAGATCGAGCAGTTCGCAGTTCTGCACGCGCCACTTGTCGGTTGTGTAGTCGGACTGGTTGATCCGGGACGTGCAGTTGTCGAAATCGTAGGGGGAATAGATTCCGGGGTAGTCGTACTTCTCGTAGCTAGAACCGCCGGTCCCCGTTCCCGAACCCGCCGACATGTGGTTGATCACCGCGTCGGCGATGACTTTCACGCCAGCCGCGTGGCAGGTATCGACCATCTCGGCGAAGGTGGCGCGGTCGCCGAGGCGAGAGGCGATCCGGTAGCTCACCGGCTGGTAGGAGGTCCACCACTGCGGTCCCCGGATGTGCTCCTGAGGTGGGGAAACCTGTACGGCGCCGTATCCGGCCGGACCCAGCCGGTTCGTGCACTCCTCGGCCACCGAAGCGTAGTCCCATTCGAACAGCACGGCTGTTACGTCCTTGTCGCTCGGTAAGTCGGCTCGGGACTGCGGTGGCGCGGCAACGGCCAGTGCCGCACTCGCGAGAAAGGCGAGTGCCGCGCCCAGGGGTTTTCGAAGCATGATTCCTCCGGAGCGGCGGGAACGGGGCGTTGGTGAACTTCCGCGTCGCGTAAAAGATCTTGTTTTCGTTGCGTTTTCCGTCGTGTAACGGAGTGCCGAAACGATGCGGTGAATACCGCGTCCAGTCAATATCTGAACAAATCTTGCTTTTTGACGTGCGAATATTCGCCCGGTTTCCGGGTTTCCACGGCACCTGAGGCCGGGGTCGCCGCTGGCTGTGAGGGGCTGGGCGGACGCGAACAGCGGCACCGTCGGTGCGTGCGCCGAGCCGGCTCGTCAGGCGGGCTCGCCGACGGTCGGTTCTCGGTCAGGAAGAATCGTTCCCGCCGTCCGAACCGGATGGTCCTCGCCCGTTGCCGTCCGTGACGGAAGCCGACTCGCCGCGGAGACCGTCCGATCACCGGATGCGGTGCTCACCCACCGCTTCGGGGCGAGACGCGTTCCCGTGGCGGGACCGGGCCGGAGAACCGGACGACCTTCCGCGCGCTCTCGTCGTTGCCTCGCCTGGCGGCGCTGGTGAGTTCGGACAGCGTCGCGGCCAGTTCGGCACTGTCGCCGCCCGCTTCGGGCAGTCGGGGCGCGGGAAGGCACACGTCCATCGCCGCTTCGAAGTGCTCCAGGTCCAGATAGGCGAAGGCGAGTTGACAGCGCAGCCGCGACTCCGCCAGCGGATGTCCCAGCCGGGAGGCTGCCTCGATCCCGAGCCGGTGCGAGTCGATCCAGTCGCGGTAGTGCTTGCGGTGGAAGAAGAACCCCCACATCGCTTCGCACAGTTGCCAGACCGGTTCGTCCCACTGGTTGTGGTGGGCCTCGATGATGACGGCCCGCAGATTGCCCCGTTCTCGTTCGAACCAGTCCAGCGCGGCTTCGGGGCCGTCCCAGACCGGCCAGTCGTTGGACCGGTGCGGGTAGTGCTGCCCGAACCGGGGGCGTCGGGGGGTGACCACCAGGTCGGCCTCCACGGCTCGGCCGATGTACCAGTCGATCACGCTGTGCAGTGTCCGTCGCCTGGTGGGCGGGGAATCCTCCACCAGACTCATGGTCCGGGCGTGCGCGAGGACGAGATCGTGGAACCAGTAGCGCTCGGGGTCCGCCTCCAGCAACCTGGCGTCGCGGAGTTCCGCCAAGGCCCGCTCGCAGTCGCTGCCCTCGATTCCCGCGAGGTGCCGTGTCAGCTCCACGGGAAGGTCGCCTCTGGGATGCTGGGCGAGTCGCCGGTAGAGCGTGGCGGCCGGTGAGGACAGTCCCCGGTAACAGATGTCGACCACCGAGCGTGCCGAGAAGTCGTCACTCGGGGGCAGCGTCGCCAGGCGTTGACGCTGCTCCCGCAGTTGGTTGGCGGCGTGGGCCAGCGAGCGGTGCGGACGGGCCGCCAGCCACGCCGAGATTTCGGTGGCGGCCAGTGGGGAGCCGCCGCACAGCTTGGCCAACAGTCTCGCGTTGCCCATCTCGCGCAGTACCCGGGAACGCCCGAGCTTGTGGGAGAGGAGCTGGATCACCTCCTCGGCGTTCAGCGGTGCCGGCTCCATGAACCGCGCGCCCTCCATCGTCAGACCGACCAGGTGACTGCGGCTGGTGACCAGCAACGTGCTCGTCGTCGAATCCGGCAGCAGCGGCCGCACCTGCGCGGTCGAGACGGCGTTGTCCACCAGCACGGACAGGGAACGCCCCGCCGTGAGCGAGCGGTACCAGCTCAGGCGTTCGGACATCTCCAGTGGAACCCGCTCGGCGGGCACGCCCAGTGCGCGCAGCAGTCGTCCGAGCAGCTCCGCCGCCGCGATGGGGTGTTCGGCGGAGCGGGTGCCCGCGTCGACGTAGAGCTGGCCGTGGGGGAACCTGCGTTCGTACTGCCGCAACCACTGGCAGGCCAGCGTCGTCTTGCCGATGCCGCCGGGGCCGGTGAGCGCGATGACCAGTGCCCGCTCGGACTCCTCGCGGTGCCACGCCTCCATGCGGTTGAGCTCGGAGACCCGGCCGACGAAGCTCTCGGGAGGTGGGGGGAGCTGATGAGGGGTGAGTGGAACTATGCCCACCCGGCTCGGGGCGAGTCGGGGAGCCCCACCGCCGCCTCCCTCGTGGATGACCGGTTCCGAGGTCTCGGCCGGGGTCGCCGTTGGTCTGTCGGTGCGGACCGTGTTGTTGGCAGCGTCGTGGGGGGCGATGTCCGCCGCGGGGACATCCCCTGTCACGCTCGTTTCCACACTTCGTGGCATACATCCGACTCCGCCCGTACGAGCAACCGGTCACTCGGGACAACCCCGCCGTTCGTCTCCCTCTCAGGTAAATGTGTTCGGCGGTCTCGAACAAGCACTTCCACCGGCGAGTCCGGAAATCGGGGCGATCTCCTTCCGCGCTGGTCGCGGTCGTTGTGCCGCGACGCGCGTGAGCCGGGCGGCTTCCGGCGCGGCGAGTTCCCGGGAAGCCGCCGCGCCGGCGCGCTGAAAGGTGACCGCTGCCGGACGCCGTCCCGGATCCGTGTCGGGATCTCAGCCGTCGGTCGTGGCAGCGGCCGTGACGCCGCAGCAGGAGCTCCGCTCGTCGCCGTCCTCGGCGCCACTGAGGGTGGGCGATTCCTCGGTGACGGTGTAGACCTCCCAGGGTTCGCGGCCGGGGCCGTGGACCCAGACCTTGTCCTGGGTGGCGTAGCAGCAGGTGGTGTCGGTTTCGACGTTGGTGAACAGGCCGAGGTCGGACAGCCGCCGGGTGGCCTCGTGGACGGTGCCGCCGTCGGCGACCTCGACGCCGAGGTGGTCCAGCACGGTGTCCTGTCCCTCGTCGCCTTCCAGGAGCACGAGTTTCAGCGGGGGTTCGGCGACGGCGAAGTTGGCGTATCCGGGCCGCAGTTTGGCCGGTTCAGTACCGAGCAGCTTGGTGTAGAAGTCGATCGATGCTTGCAGGTCGGCGACTCGCAGGGCGAGTTGAACGCGGGACATGACCACTCCTTTGATTAGATGTTTGTCTATTCAGCTGACGGCTCGCAGTTTGCGCCCTGAATTGACAGCTGTCAATATAGAGCTATGTCGAATCAGGTGCGGGACGACGAGGGGCTGTGCTGCTCACCGATGACCGGGGAACCGTTGTCGGCCGAGCAGGCCGCGGAGCTCTCCTCGGTGTTCAAGGCGCTGGGGGATCCGGTGCGACTGCGGCTGCTGTCGCTGATCGCCGCCCACGCGGACGGGGAGGCGTGCGTGTGCGACCTGTCCGGCGCGTTCGAACTGTCCGGGCCGACGATCTCGCACCACCTCAAGGTGCTGCGCGAGGCCGGTGCCATCACCGGTGAGCGTCGGGGTACCTGGGTCTACTACCGGGTGCTGCCGGAGACCCTGCGCCGGTTGGCGGCCGTGCTGGGACCTGCCCCGTCGGCGTCCACATCGGCCTGAGCGGCCCGGTGGAGCGGCTCCGGTACCGCTGTGGGTGAGGATCGCGGCCCCGTCATGCCGTCGGGCCGCGCCCTCGACGTGTCGAGCGGCGGAGTGCTCCTGGAGCCGTCGAGGGTTTTGGGGTGAGTGTTCCCGAATCGGTCGAACGAAGTTCCGTCGTGAGTGTGACCAGGACTAGTGCGAGGTGACGAGTGTCGGAGACGACTCAGCGGTCGGCGGCGGGAGTGGCCGCACGACTGTCGGTGATGGACCGGTTCCTTCCGGTGTGGATCGGTGCGGCCATGGTGGCCGGGTTGTCGCTCGGCCGATTCGTGCCGGGGGTGAACACGGCGCTCGACTCGCTGCACGTGGTCTCCGGGGTGTCGCTGCCGATCTTCGTCGGGCTGCTGGTGATGATGTACCCGGTGCTGGCCAAGGTGCGCTACGACCGGCTGGACACCGTCACCGGTGACCGGCGCTTGCTGGTCAGTTCGCTGGTGGTCAACTGGCTGGTTGGCCCCGCGGTGATGTTCGCGCTGGCCTGGACCTTCCTGCCGGACCTGCCCGAGTACCGCACCGGGTTGATCATCGTCGGGCTGGCCCGCTGCATCGCCATGGTCATCATCTGGAACGACCTGGCCTGCGGTGACCGCGAGGCAGCGGCCGTGCTCGTGGCGCTGAACTCGGTGTTCCAGGTGATCGCCTTCGCCGGATTGGGGTGGTTCTACCTGAGCGTGCTGCCCGGCTGGCTGGGACTGGCCCAGGTGGGGCTGGACGTCTCGGCCTGGCAGATCGCCCAGTCGGTGCTGATCTTCCTCGGTGTCCCGCTGGTGGCGGGCTACCTGTCGCGGCGGGCCGGAGAACGCGTCAAGGGCCGTGCCTGGTACGAGTCCACCTTCCTGAACCGGGTGGGACCGCTGGCCCCGTACGGCCTGCTGTTCACCATCGTCGTGCTGTTCGCGCTGCAGGGCGGGGCGATCACCAGCCAACCCCTCGACGTGGCCAGGATCGCGCTGCCGCTGCTGGTCTACTTCGTGGTCATGTGGGCGGGCACGTTCGCGCTCGGCAAGGGCTTGCGCCTGTCCTACGAGCGCTCCACGACGCTGGCGTTCACCGCGGCGGGCAACAACTTCGAGCTGGCCATCGCGGTGGCCGTGGCCACCTTCGGCGTCACCAGCGGTCAGGCCCTGGCCGGGGTGGTCGGCCCGTTGATCGAGGTGCCCGTCCTGATCGCGCTGGTCTACGTCAGCCTGGCCGCCCGTCGCTGGTTCGCTCCCGACCCCGCCGCTTCCTCCACCGCTGTCGCCGAGTCCGTCCGGCAGTGACCGCCACCGACAGGTTACGAGGAGATCCTGTGCCCACCATCCCCGAAGTGCTGTTCGTCTGCGTGCACAACGCCGGACGCTCCCAGATGGCCGCCGCACTGCTGGCCCACCACGCCCGGGGGCGGGTGGCCGTGCGCTCGGCCGGTTCCACGCCCGCCGAGGAGGTCAACCCCGCCGTCGTCGAGGTCATGAACGAGCTCGGCATCGACCTCTCCCGCCGGTTCCCCAAGAAATTGTCCACAGAGGACGTCGAAGCCTCCGACGTGGTCATCACCATGGGGTGCGGGGACGCCTGTCCGGTGTTCCCGGGCAAGCGCTACCTCGACTGGGACCTCGACGACCCGGCGGACCGAACCGTCGATGAGGTCCGTCCCATCCGCGACGACATCGACGCCCGGGTGCGGCGGCTGCTGACCGAGCTGATGTGAGGCCGGGGAACGGGGTGGATCTCGTTGGTTCGCCCCTTCCGGCCCGTACGAGGGTGTGCGGGCCGACCGCCGAGGAATCGACCCCACCGGTGTCACCCCGGTGTCCGCTCCACCCGCGAGGCCGAGGCGGGGTCGTCTTCGCGCCCCGGTGGTTTCCCGCCGAGGGGCCCACGCGCCGACGAGTGAGCGGGTCCAGCCCTCGGGAAGCCGGGGAACCTGTCGCTCTGGTTCGTCACCGTGACGATTTCCGAGTGCGGTCCCTCTGAAGTCCCGGTTCGGACATTTAATCTAATAGCGAGTCGCCTCGTTTCTCGACGAGGGGGATATCTCCCGGCGTTGAACCGAGCGCCACCGGGCCCAGCGTGCCCGCAGCGGCTTGCCGTGCGCACCCCAGCGAGTGCTGTGACACTCGGCGAATGGTGGAGCATCCGGGGGACGTCGAACGCCCCACCTCCGATGAACAACTCCCCGAGCGGGAGTCCGCGCGCCAGCCCGGCTGGCACCCGGTCGGCGTCGAAAGCTCCCGGCAGGCGCACACCGAGGACGTCGAGACACCGGACTCCGCCACGGCGCGACCGCACGAGATCATCTTCGCCCCGGCGCCGGGGGAGGAGACCCCCACCGCGCCGGACTCCGCCCTGGACCAGGGCGAGACTCCCCTCGTCGGGCTCCGGATCGTCGTCGCCGACCACGATGTCGGGCTGCGGCGGCGCACGGCCGAGCTGCTGCGCGAGTACGGTGCGCGGGAAGTCGTCGAGGCCGGTGACCGCGAGAAGTTCCGCACCGTGCTGCGGACCCGTCCCCGTGCCGAGAGCCGCTGGCACGTCGCGCTGTGGGACCGGGAGCTGGAGCCGGATCCCGAGGGGCTCGCCGAGTTCCTCAACACCTGCAGGCACGAGTTCCCCGGTACGGCGTTCGTGCTCACCACCGACGAGATCTCGACCACCTCGGCGGTGAGCGCGCTGCGCGGGCGCGCCTCCGAGATCGTCACCCGTCAGGCTTCCGGAGCCGAGCTGGCCGAGACCGTGCTGCGCGCCCTGCGGGACCGGCAGCAGGACCACGAGGAGACGCGCGGTGGCCGGGAACCGTTCCGGATGCTGGTGGTCGGTGCCCACCCCGACGACGCCGAGATCGGGGCGGGCGGAACCATCCACCGCCGGGTGCGGGCCGGTTGGGAGGTCACCGTGCTGACCATGTCGCACGGCGCGGTCGGTGGTGATCCGGACGAGCGGGTCCGGGAGGCACACGCGGCCATCAACTCGCTCGGCGCGACGCTCCTCCTGGAGGACCTGCCCGACGGCGCCATCCTCGACGACGTCGAGACCGTCCGCCGGATCGAGCGGGCGGTGCGGCGGGTCCAGCCCGACGTGGTGCTCGTCCACTCCGAGAACGACACCCACCAGGACCACCGAGCCGTCTACCGGGCCACCGTCTCCGCCGCGCGCGGTGTGGAGCGGTTCGCCTGCTACCAGTCGCCCTCGGCCACGGTGGAGTTCGCGCCGAACCGGTTCGCCGGGCTGCGCGAGGAGGACCTGGAGGCCAAACTCGCCTCCATCCACACGCACGGCTCGCAGGCCAGTAGGCGGGCGTACCCGCGGGAGGACCTGCTGCGGGCCACCGCGCGCTACTGGAGTCGTTTCACCCGGGAGCATTACGCGGAACCGCTGGAGCTGCTTCGGGTCAGCGGTGCGAGTTGACAGTACGTCAACCGCTACGTCGGGTTCGAGTACATCACCGCGCGGGCCGCCGCGCGGCGCTCGCAGAACGTCATCGGAGCCGTGGCCTGCCCGGCGGGCGGCGCCCAGCTGCTTCGCTGCTGTTCCCGCTGCTCACCGCAGCGGCCGCCCTCGGTTCGCCTGCCACGCGTTGTGGGTGCTCGGCCTGGCCGGTTGCCTGTTCACCACGCTGTCGGGCACGGCGGTCGACCGCCTCACGGCGCGGCGCTGCTGGCCGCCCGGCAGCTCTGGCTGGTCTGAGCCCGTGAGCGGGGAGTTCGTCGTGCTTTCCGGGCGCTCTCGCGCGTGCGGCGCGGATTCCAGCGCGCGGAGCCGCTTCGTGGGAAGCACACTGGGTCCTGTCAGGAGCTCGTCGGGAGAAGGGAACTCCGCTGAAGGGGCTGCTTTCGCTGCTGGCGGTGGCTTTGCTGGTGTGGTGGATCAAGGAATCACCCGCCGAAGCCGCCTCGGCGGTGCGACAGGGGTTGGAAATGCTGCGGCAGGCGGCCGAGTCGGTGAGGGTCTTCCTCGAACAGCTGCCGTCGCTGTCCTCGTTGACTTCCCAGCGGTAGGCGGTCGCCGCCCGACACCGGGGGTTCGCGGTGGAAGTCGGTAATCAGTCGGTGTAGAGCGCCTCGGCCAGCAGGGCCAGGCGGTTGGCGAGCACGAACTCGCGCAGCGGGGCCGGGCGCAGGTCGATCGTGGCCAGTGTCCCGCCGCGCATGTCGAAGCGTTCCGCCCGGTACTCCCCGCGACCGGGGTCGTCGAACTCCGGGCCGTGGCGCACGGATTCGTCCATGGCGGTCAGGCGTGCCACGAAGAAGTGCTGCACGGTGATGCCGCCGGAGCGGGCGGTGCTGCTCAGGAACACGCGCTTGGCGCCGGTGGCGGTGGCTCCCATCTCCTCGGCGATCTCGCGGTGCATGGCGGCCTCCAGCGAGGCGTCCCCGTGCTCCAGTCCGCCGCCGGGCGTGGTCCAGTAGGGGGCCGTGCCCGGTTTGGTGCGGCGCAGCAGCACCAGCTGCTCCTCGTCGTCGATCAGGATGGCCCGGGCGGACCGGCGTTGGATCCGTACCGCCGGCTGGGACGTGCGCTCTCGCGTCATGCCGGACAAGCCTACGTGCCGCGGGGTGTTCACCTCGTCGTGGCGGTGCGCGTGCGTTGCTTCCTCGTCGCTTCGCTTCACGGTGTGGTTACGCGTCGTGTCGTCCCATCCGGTGTGGTGCTCTTCCCGGCGGCGGGCGGCTTCGCCGCCGTGCTGCTCCGTGGCGTCGTCGTGTCTCGGTCGGGACGCCTCCTCGCGCGGATAACGCGGGTGTGTCCTCGTGATCACGGATCGGCAACTTCGTGAGGTGAATCTCCTGTAAAGCGACCCGACGGTCGGTTTCGTTACGCCGAACGGTCCTGTTCGCACTGCTCAAAGTGAGCATTGTTCGCGTTTCTGGCAGCATCGATGCTGTGTGCTGGTTTGTCTTGAACCGCCCGCCACCGGCGAGGCGGAGCAGCGCGTTGGAGGTAGTCGAGTGCGAACGTCCCGTCCGGGACGCCCGTTCAGATCACTGGGGGTAACTCTCCTGGTGTTCGCGGTACTGGGGTCTCCGTTGAGCCAATCGGCCGGTGCCACCGCACGGGCCGCCGCGGCCGAGCCTATTTCCTCGGAAAGGCCGGCGGCCGTGCACGGCGGTAATCTGTTGGCGGATCAGATCGCCCCCGATACGGCACCGATGGTTTCGTCACCGCTCTATCAAGCGGACAACAGTTGGCACGGTGGCACGGATGTGCCTGGTGAATTCACGTTCAGTGCCGCCGGAGTCGCCGATGTCGACCATTATTTCTACGGATTTCAGGAGCCGCCATCTACCAGGGTGGACGCGGACTCAGAAGGGGGTGATGCCACAGTCACGTTGACCCCGCCCACTGACGGTGCGGTGACTTTGTACGTGCAGAGCGCGGATGCGGCCGGCAACCGCAGTCCAGTCGCTGCTCACCACTTCTATGTTCGCTCGGGTGATGGCCCGGCGTCATACTGGCGACTCGACGGTGATGTGACCGACTCGTCCTCGCTCGGAGGACGGGACGGAACCGCACGCGAAGGGGTTTCATGGCAGCCCGGTGCGATGGAGAGAGCGGTGAGCCTGGACGGAACCGCCGACCATGTGACCGCACCGAACACCCTCCCGACCAACGCCAGTTTCACCGTCTCCGCATGGTTGAAGCCGGACGAAGTCGACGGTAGCCCCAGAACGGCGGTTTCCCAGGATGGTGAAGTGGTCAGTGGTTTCCGGCTACAAGTCACTTCCGAGGGGAACTGGTGTTTCCGGATGCCCGGTTCGGATGTTGCGGGCGGCGGAAGCGCTCAAGCCTCCGTCACTTCGAAGTCGCCAGTCGCTACGCAGCAGTGGACACACCTCGTAGGTGTCCACGATGGGGCTGCGAACGAGATCAGGCTTTATCTCAACGGTTCACTGGTTTCCACTCGGGCTTATACCGGCGATGTGGTGACCGAAGGTGAGCTGGCGATCGGACGTGCGCGGAACGACGGTGCCGCCGCTGAGTACTGGGAAGGCGCTGTCGACGAGGTACGGGCTTACGATCGCGTCTTGACCGGTGGCGAGATTCGTGCCCAGGTCGTCGCGGATGACGTACGTACCGGGTATTGGAAGTTCGATCAGGGCGATGATGCCACGACCGTGCCGAACAGCATCCCCGGTGGACAACCAGCCACAGTGCACGGTGGGGCCAACTACACCGAGGGCGCGCGGGGAGCGGCCTTACGGTTGGACGGAACCGATGATCATGTGGTCGCGGCGAAACGACCGGTACGCACTGACCTTTCGTACTCGGTCTCCTCATGGGTGAGACTTGACGAGAGAACTACTGACCCCGTCACGCTGGCCAGTCAGAACAGTCCGAGTAAGGCCGTGTTCGAGTTGGGGTACTCGGGGGCCGAACGGGACAGTTGGAACTGGACGTTGCGGGGAGCGAATGGTGACGACGATGCCCCGAGCGTCACCGTTTCCTCCGAGCGGCCACCGAGGCTCGGGGTGTGGACTCATCTGACCGGCGTCTATGATGCGGCGGCTGATGAGGCCCGGCTGTTCGTCAACGGTGAGCAGGCCGGGGTCGCCGAATTCGGAGCCGCTTGGCATCCGGACAAGGGGCGGTTCGAGGTCGGCCGAGCCAAGCATGCCGGTGCTTGGGACGGATATCTGCCGGGTGCCGTGGACGAGTTGTGCACCTACGGTCGTGTACTGCGGGGTGATGAGATCCGTGACATCGTCATGGCCGACGAAGTCACGGCTGGTTCCTGGGCGTTGGACGGAGACGTCACCGATCAATCCGTCCGTGGGCTCGATGGAACGATACACGGCGACCCTGAGTGGGAAAGCGGACGGAGCATCACACCGGAGCCGAATGATCAGGCCATTCGACTCGACGGGGTCTCGGAGTACGTCGGTGTTCCCAACGCGGTGGACACCACGAGGAGCTTCTCCGTGTCGGCCTGGGTCAAGCCGGAGCGGATCGGCGAACGTCGTGTAGTGCTCTCGCAGGATGGAGACAGCACCAGTGGGTTCCGTCTGGAACTGACCAGCGGGGGCTTGTGGAGCTTCACCATGGGCGGAGCAGGTGGTGAATCGAAGCGTGTCACGGACGACAAAGCCGCGCGACAGGGTGTGTGGACTCATCTGATCGGGATTCACGACGCACGGAGCGGTGAGATCAGCCTGCACGTCAACGGATCCTCAGCGGGGTCCGCATCGCACACCGCCGCATCGAGTATGCCGGGTGAAATGGCGATCGGACGTGGGCTGCTGGGAGGCGAGCAGACGGCTTTCTGGCAGGGAGCCGTCGATGACGTAGCGCTCTACAGCCGGGCGCTCTACGCGGGTGAGCCGGAGCGTATCGCCGCGCGTGAGCCGGATCTGGTGCACAAGCTGCGGATGAACGAGTCCGGCGGCGACACCGCCTCCGATTCCATCGGCGGTCGTGCTGGAACGCTGCACGGTGATGCCAGCTTCGTTCCGGGCCGTTCCGGTAATGCGGTCTCGCTGGACGGCGACAGTGACTACGTCTCGACCTCGGCGGTCGATCTGCGTACCGACGAGAGCTTCACAGTCTCGGCGTGGGTGTACCTCTCCAGCCAAGAGCAGGGGAGGTCGATCGCGGTGAGTCTGGACGGCGTCAACACCAGTAAGTTCCGTTTGGGGTACTTCCGGGACATCAACAGACCCTTGGGTGCGTGGTTCTTCGAGATGCCCGAATCGGACACCGAATCGGCGCGGGTGACTTCGGCCGCTGAGTCGGTTCGATCGCCTGAACTCGACACCTGGACTCATCTGATCGGGGTCTACGATGCTGATGCAGGAAAGTTGTGGCTCTACGTGGACGGCAGTCGGATAAGTGACGGAACGGTGAACAACACCTGGCAGGCAACCGGTGGGCTGCAGCTCGGTCGCGGTAGGACTTCTGGTTCCTATGGGGATTCCTGGACAGGAAGGGTGGACGACGTCCGGCTCTACTCCGCAAAGTTGTCCGGTGACCGCATCTATTCGCTGCACGACTCCTACGGGACGAACTGAGTTCTGAATCCAATTTCAGAAACGAATTCGCGTCAGCGGTGACCGGTGGGGCACGTGCCGTTCAGCGGTAGTGCTCCACCGGTTGCTATTCTTGACCAGGTTTTTGGTTTTAGTGGGGCGGTTCGTGAGAACACCTGTGTCGCAAGCAGTTGCCGGTACCTACGTCCGCCTCGGTGGTGATCCGCTCGGGTTGGACGAGGTCGGTCCTCCGGAGGAAGATTAAGACGAGAGTGGACAGGAGTGGCTCCCGGCCCCTCGACAACGGGAACCACCGCGCCCGGCCGACGATACGCACCTTCGAGGAAGCCCCGACCGCGTGCTGGAGAACCTGCTCACCGTGCTGCCCACCGGAACGTGGCACAGTCTCACCCGCCCCTGGCCGCTGTCGTCCGGGGCGGAAGTGGTGCTCCGCTGGTCACCGCGCCCGGACGGGCGCCGGGCCGTCATCGCCGATCCGCTGGTGCACGTCACCCAGGAAACACCGCGTCACTCGGCCACCGGGACCTCGCGGTGAGCCCCGAACGACGCTCCCGCACCGCGCCCTCTCCACTACCGCGCCGCCGTGCCGTCCAACAGTACCTTCCGGAACTCGGCCACCAGCGGCCGCAGGTCGATGTGGTGCCAGGAGGCCCACAGCCGCACCGAGGAGTCGCACCAGGGCAGCTCGCGCAGCACCACGTCCGGGGGAGTGCCGCGCAACACGCTGCGCTGCAGCAGCGCCATGCCCAGCCCCGAGGCCACCAGCCCCAGCGCCGCCAGCGGTTCGGGCGCCACCGTGCGCACGCTCGGGGTGAACCCCTCGGCGGCGCACGAGCTCAAGAACTCCCGGAACTCCTCGCCGGCGTCCTCGCGACCGATGGCGATCCAGGGCTGGTCATCCAGATCGGGCGGTTGGATTCGCTCGTGGCTCGCCAGCGGGTGGTCCGCGGGCAGCGCCAGTACCAGCGGGTCCCGCAGCACCAGTTCGGACTCCAGCACCGGGTCGTTCTCGGCCGGTGGCGCGTCCACCAGCGCGACGTCCAGGCTCCGCCTGCGCAGTGCCTCCAGCTGCTCCGCGCCGGTCTGGTTGTGCAGCGAGACGTGCACGTCCGGCCGGTCCCGGCGCAGTGAGCGCAGCGCGCCGGGCAGCACGTCGGCGTGGATGGCGTGTTCCACGTAGCCCAGGCACAGCCCACCCGTCTCGCCCCGACCGAGCCGCTGGCCGAGCGACTCGAGCCGTTCGGCGTGTCGCAGCAGCGCCCGCGCTTCGGACAGGAACACCTCGCCGTCGGCGGTCAACCGGACGCGTTGCCTGCTGCGTTCGAACAGCACGAGCCCCAGCCGTCGCTCCAGGTCGGCGATCCGGCGGCTCAACGGTGACTGCGAGATGCGCAGCCGCTCGGCGGCCCGCCCCACGTGCTCCGTCTCGGCCACGGCGACGAAGTACTCCAGCTGACGTAGCTCCAACATGTCAGACCCTCACCGCAACAACCTTCGCCAATCGAGTCTTGGACAGCTGTAACAGGTGCTTCTAGCGTCGGTGGCGAGGGGCCGGGACCGGCCCGCACCACGCACGACGAGGAGTACACGTGAGTATCCGATCGTTGTTGTCCGGCGAGACACTCGGTTTCGGCGCCGCCCCGGTGGGCAACATGTTCCGCGCGGTGCCGGAGGAGGACGCCGCCGCGACGATCCAGGCCGCCTGGGACAACGGCATCCGCTACTACGACACCGCCCCGATCTACGGAGCCGGGCTGTCCGAGATCCGGCTCGGCAGGGTGCTGTCGCGGTACGAGCGCTCCGAGTACGTGCTCAGCACCAAGGTCGGCCGCGTGGTCGAGTACGAGACCGAGGAGCCCGCCGATCCGGACGAGCGGGGCGGCATCTTCGCGCACGGGCGCCCCAACCGGGTCCGCAACGACTACGGCTACGACGGCACCATGCGCTCGATCGAGCAGAGCCTGCGGCGGTTGGGCACCGACCACATCGACATTGCCTGGGTGCACGACATCTCCCCGGACTTCTACGGCGACGACTGGCTCGACGCCTTCGCCGCCGCGCGCACCGGGGCGTTCCGCGCGTTGACGAGCCTGCGCGAGCAGGGCGTCGTCGGTGCCTGGGGCATCGGTGTCAACACCGTGGAGCCGTGCGAGCTGACCCTCGGGCTCGACGAGCACACCCCGGACGCGTTCCTGCTGGCGGGGCGCTACACCCTGTTCGACCACTCCTACTCGTTGCAACGGTTGCTGCCGCGCTGCGCCGAGCGCGACGTGGAGCTGGTCGTGGGCGGCCCGTTCAACTCGGGCGTGCTGGCCGGTGGGAAGCACTTCGAGTACCAGGAGGCCTCGCAGCGGGTGCTCGACGACGTCGACCGGCTGCGAAAGATCGCCGAGCGGCACGACATCGACATCCGGGCCGCCGCCCTGCGGTTCCCGCTGGCCCACCCCGCCGTGGCGGCGACGATACCGGGCATGTCCCGCCCCGAGCGCGTGAGCCAGAACCTGGAGCTCTCGCGCACCCCCGTCCCGACCGGGTTCTGGCAGGAGCTGCGCGACGAACGGCTGGTCGACCCCGCGGCGCCGCTGCCGGACGGCGTCTGAGCCGTCCGTGCCGGCCCGGCATGATCGCCGAGCACGCCGGGCGGCTCCGGCCCCACCTCTCCCGGTGCCCGAACCGGAGCATCGCTCGGCGCTCGGCACGGCCCGGTGAGCGCTGAGGTGAGGAGCTCCCGGCCGTGCGGTCCAGCCGAGCTGGGGTTCGCGGCGGTGTCCCGGGGCGTCGAGCGCTGCCGCCGCGAACGCGGTCCCGTCCCTCGGCGGGGGGACCGCCCCCGCCGGGACTACCGGCTGTGGTGTTCGCGGAGCTCGTCGACCAGGCTGTCGGCGACACCCCGCCTGGCCAGCAGGGGGATCTCGTCGGTTCCGCTCGCCGGTTCGGTGTCCACGTGCATCACCCGAACGGTGGTCCCGTTGCGTTCGAGCACTTTGGTCAGTCCCGGTTCGTCGAGCGGCTCGTCGGTGGCCAGCAGCACTCTGGTGACCGCCTTCGGGTGAGGTGCCGCGGCGCGCAGCGCCGTGTACACGGCGCCGCCGCCCGCCACCAGCTCGATTCCCGCGCCGCCGTCGAGCTGTCGTTCCAGCAGTGCGCGTACCTGCAGCAACCCGTCGTCGGCCACGGACAACGGGAACCAGTGCAGCGGCAGGGTTTCGGCGAGTCCGGACCACGGACCCGGCGGGCATCCCGCGCCCCGGCCGTCCGGATCCAGTACCAGCACCGCGTTCGTCTCCTGGCCCGAGCCGGTCGAATCGGTGGTGTCCATGCGGACCTCCTGTTCCTCTGCGGCCCGGATACCCGACATCGGCCGGTTCCATGCCCGATCGGCGTGTCCGATTTTTCGCTTCGGGATCGTCGCGGCGCACGCGCCCGCCGCGAGCGACCGCACCGTGGCCGGGGCTCAGGAGAGCTCCCGTCCCAGCAGCCACGCCTGCCTGCGCCGGTTCGCCTCGGCGCACCTGCGCGCGAGTCGTGTCGTGCGCCGCCGTTCCGGGCCCGCTCCCTCGCCGGGGGAAGTGTGCTCCCTTCCGCGGGCGCTCCCGGTCGGCCCGCCCGCTCGGTAACGCTTCTCCGTGCTCATCTCCACCGCCTCCTGCGTTTCACCCGTGAGCGCTCGCCCCGTGCGAGCAGTCTATATAGACAGGTCTGTACAGACAATTGGACCGACTCGGTCGGGACCGTCTTTCCCCGCTCACCGGCCGGAGAGTCGGCCACGGCCGAAGAGGTGTCCGAGCGCCTACGCCTGTTCACCAGCTCCTCGCCGCGTTCCACCGAGCTGGACGGCACTTGCCCGAGAGGGGTGCGCCGCCGTCCGGTCCGGGCCGTGCCGACTCGACGGGGCACACCCGCCCGGGGGCAAGCCGCACCCCGGATCGAGCCGGACGTCGCGGTGATCACCGCGCACGTACGGACCCTGCCGTAGCCTCTGCTGGCGTGAGCTCCTCCGCGATCCTGTGGTTCCGCCGCGACCTGCGACTCTACGACCACGCCGCACTGCTGGCCGCCGCACGCCGGGCCGACTCGGTGCTGGCGGTGTTCGTCCTGGACGACAACCTGCTGCGTCCAGCCGGGGCCAACCGACGCCACTTCCTCTACGGGTGTCTGCGCGAGCTGGACGAACGGCTAGGCGGCGCACTGCTGATCAGGCGCGGCGATCCCGCCGAGGTACTGCCCGAACTGGCCGAGCGTGTCGGGGCGGCAAGCGTGCACGCCTCCGCCGACACCAATCCCTACGGTAGCCGCCGCGACGAACGCGTGCGCGCCGCGCTGGAGGAGAGGGGAATCGACTGGGAAGTGACCGGATCACCCTACGCGGTGACACCGGGACGGATCACCAAGGCCGACGGCACCCCGTACCGGGTGTTCACCCCGTTCCGGCGGGCCTGGTCCGAGCACGGTTGGCCCGCCCCCGCCGAGACCGGCGTGGACACGGTGGACTGGCTACCGAGCGACGGACTCGGCGGGCTCCCCCTGCCCGACGGCGATCCGGAAGCCACACCGGAGCTGCCGCCACCCGGTGAGTCCGCCGCGCTGCGTCGCTGGCACGAGTTCGTCGAATCCGGTGGCCTGGCGGAGTACCACAGCCGGCGCGACCGCCCGGACACGGCGGGAACCAGCAGGATGTCGGCCTACCTGCGCTGGGGGTGCGTGCACCCGCGCACCCTGCTGCGCGAGCTGTCCCGGCTGGACCACCACGGCGCGGGCAGCTATCGCAACGAACTGGCCTTCCGCGAGTTCTACGCGGACGTGCTGTGGAACCGGCCGGACAGCGCCCGGCACAACTTCGACCCCCGTTTCGACCGGATGCCGCTGGACACCGGCGCCGAGGCGAGCACGCTGTTCGACGTGTGGTGCGAGGGGAGGACCGGGTTCCCGGTCGTGGACGCGGGGATGCGCCAGCTGCTGCACGAGGGGTGGATGCACAACCGCGTCCGGATGATCGTGGCCAGTTTCCTGGTCAAGGACCTGCACCTGCCCTGGTGGTGGGGAGCGCGCCATTTCATGCGCCACCTCGTGGACGGCGATCTCGCCTCCAACCAGCACGGCTGGCAGTGGGCGGCAGGCAGCGGCACCGACGCCGCGCCCTACTTCCGCGTCTTCAACCCCACCACGCAGGGCGAGAAGTTCGACCCGTCCGGCGAGTACGTGCGTCGGTACGTGCCGGAGCTGCGGGGACTGGCCGGAGCGCGGGCGCACCGGCCGTGGCGGTCCGACGCTTCACTGGCTCCGGACTACCCCGCTCCGCTCGTCGACCACGCCCACGAACGTCAGGAGGCGCTGGCGCGCTACGAGCGCATCAAGAACCCGTAGTCGGAAGCGGCCCCGCGACCGCGCACCGGTGGGTTCGCCGCACTGCCCGCCCGCCGGGGGCACGGTCGCCGAGCGTTCGGGTCACAGTTCCAGCGGGATGCGGTTGCCGGCCGCGCCGAGCATCGCGGCGATCGCGTCGGCGATGTCGGGGGTGTGGTCGCGGTTCTCGGCGTGGGCCACCCGCAGGTTGACCGAGTGGCGTTCCGCGTCGTGCCACTCGGGCCAGCCGCGCCGGGCCCGTTCCTCCAGCGCGGCGAAGTCGGGCAGCGCCTCGGTGGTGCTGTCGAGCAGCCAGCGCAGGTACTCGCGCTGCTGGGCCAGCGCGGAGTCGGCGTGGCTGACCACCGGCCCGTGGCCCGGCACGAGGGTCTCCGCCCGGAAGGACTCCAACCAGTCCAGCGCCTCGAGCCAGCCCGCGACACTACCGTGCAGCGCCAGCGGGGTAACGCCGTGGAACAGCAGGTCGCCGGTGAACACCACGCCGTCGTCGGGGTGATGGATCACGAGGTCACCGTCGGTGTGGGCACGGGTGGGCACCGGGTGGATCTCGGCGCGGGTGCCCCCCAGGTCCACCGTGGTACGCCCCGTCACGGGGGTGATGTGCTCCGGGGGATCGATCGAGCCCCAGTCGGCGTACTCGAACAACTCGGGGTAGGTGTGCGGGCCCGCGTGGATCTCCTCGACGGCGCTGTCCGCGGCGTAGACCGCGCCGTCCTGCTCCACCACCTGCCGGGCACCGTGGGAGTGGTCGCCGTGGGCGTGGGTGAGCACCGCGGTCAGTGATGTCTTCGGTTCGGGGCCGAGCGCCGCCTCCAGCAGGGCACGGCTGCGGCCCTCGGTCGCGCAGGTGTCGACGAGCAACGTGTGCCGTTCGCCGGTGATCCATCCCGCGTTGTTGTGGAACCAACCGCCCGGAAGCTGCAGGTAGGCGGTGCTGTGAGTACCGGTACGAGTGATCGCGGTAGCCGACACTGAGTGGGTTCCCCTTCCGGAAACGAAGATCAAGGATGCCGTTCGGCCATGCTATGCCGCACGGCCGCCGCGCCGTGCGCTGCTCCGTCCGAACTCGACCGATTCAGCGTGTCGTCGTACCGGAGCCACGCCGCGCCCTCGTACTCGGACGGAGCGTGTGTATCCGGCCATCTCGGTTGGGTTGTTACGTTTCGTAACCAGTGTTGTCTTCGAATTTTCAGTGTAAAACGAAATCAAACAGAACCGAAAAGCACGCACTTTCACCAACGGCCGTCCCTCGAACCAACGCTTAGGATGGCCGGATGGGACACCCCGAGACACCGGACGGGCGTTACCTCGTCGTACGAGGCCGGTTGTGGCGACGCGCGAACCCGGATCTCGATCCGGAGGAACGGGCCGAACTCGTGCGGGACCTGATGGCCGCCCGCAGGTGGAAGCGGGACGCGATGCGCCAGGGGGATGAGGCAGCCAGGGAGGAGGCCAGGGCCGCGGTGGAGACCGCGAAGCGCGCTCTCGGTGAGCGTGGCCCCGTCTGGTGGACCGACGGCGCCCCCGACCTCACCGGGCGCTCGGTCCGTGACACGCCCTACGCGGCGTGGTTCGCCGCGCTGTGGGATCACGACGAGCCCTCGGCCGAGTGAACCGGGATCGGTGAGGTCGAGCTCGACCGCCCTTCAGTGATCTCGTTCGAGGCATTACTTCGGCTGTGCTCTGCCTCTTTCTCGTCCGTGTCCGCAGCACGAGAACTTTCCAGGTTGTCGAGGCATACCGCGTGACACCGATCGTATCTCGTTCGGGCTCGGTCGAGCTCGCCATGTCGATGTCGTGGCTGTCGCCACCTCATTCTTACCGGCGGTTCGAGGGCGGCAGTGGAGGAGCTGTACGCATTCCTGCCGCGTTCTGCGTGTCACTGCTTTCCGGGCGAGCACGCGGTGCCCCCTACCCGGGCCGGGGCGCTGCTCGGAGAGGGGAGCGCGGTTTCCGCGCCCGTCCGATCCGCGCCGGTGTCGAGCCGCGTGCGGTTCTTTCCGGGGCCACGACAGCGCGAGCTGGACGCGGCACTGGACAGGATCGCCGAGGCCCGTCCGGGGTGGTGGGACGACTCGTCCCCGCTGGGATGAACGTTTCGGCCGTGCTGAGCGTGCGGGACGATGGGACGAGGCGAAGGAGGATCGTCCGTTTCCCCGACCGGTCTGGAACCACCAAGAAAACGAAAAGTATTTATTTCGTTGGGAATAGGTCGAACGTGTCAGTTAGGTCAGCTTGCTCCTTCGAATGACACGTAATGACACGTACGGATGTTGTAGCTTGGTGGAAAGGGGGTTCACGACTATCATGAATCCGATAGCGCTTCACGGGCATGGTGCCGAACCAATGGCGTCGTGACTCCGGCGTGTCGGAATCCCCCACCCCGGTTCCATCGACGCCGGTCAGGGCGATGCGAGGTCTTCCCGGGGCGGTAGTGAGTTCCGGACACCGTGCCGCTCGCAGTCTGGAGGAAAACCGTTATGTCCAGTTCCGTTCCTTCACCCGGTGACGACCTTTCCGGTGGCGAATCTCCCGACGGCCGGGGCTCGCCGACCGGACGTTACGTTCTGGTGCTCAGCGACGAGGCCTTCGCCAGGGAGAGCGACCAGGTCGAAGCGCTGCGCTCGCTGAGCGGCGCCGTCAACGTGGCCAGCACATCCGACTACGAGTGGCGTGCTCTCGACGTGGAGCAGGCCGAGGGGGCCGACGCCACGGTGTTCGCCGATCTCGGCATCGGCACCTTCGCCGCCGATCCGGACCGAGCGGCGTCCATCATGGCCGCCGCGGCCGACGATCCCCGTGTGACGGCCGTCGAGGCCGAGCAGTTCATGTACGCCCTGGGCGGGCCGGGGGAAACCCGGAGCGAGTCACCGACGGTTCAGCCACCGAGCACCGACACCGGCTGGGCAACGGTTCGGACCGCGCCGGTCGAATTCGTCGACACCGCAGAGGCGACGTGGGGACTGCAGGCCACCGGGGTCCTCGACTCCGAGCGGACCGGCCAGGGCATCGGCGTGGCGGTGCTGGACACCGGACTCGACCTCCGGCACCCGGACTTCGCCGAGCGCGAGCTCACGGCGCGCTCCTTCGTCTCCGGTGAGCGGGCCCAGGACGGAAACGGGCACGGCACCCACTGCGTGGGCACTTCCTGCGGTCCGTCGAACCCACCGGAACCACCGGGCAGTCGACGCTACGGCGTGGCGGGACAGGCCGAGATCCTGGTGGGCAAGGTGCTCGGCGACGACGGGTCCGGCACGGACACCAACATCCTCGCCGCGATCAACTGGGCGGTCAGCAACGACTGCCGGGTGATTTCCCTGTCACTGGGCGCCGACATCCGGAGGGTCTCCTGGCGTTACGAGATCGTGGGCAGACGTGCGCTGAACCGTGGTTCGCTGATCGTGGCCGCCGCGGGCAACAACGCCGACCGCGATTCCGGAGATCCCGGATTCGTGGGGGTGCCCGCCAACAGCCCCTCCATCATGGCGGTGGGCGCGTTGGACTCGCGGCTCGGCATCGCCGATTTCTCCGCGCGCAGCAATCCGGTGGACGGCGGGCAGGTGGACATCGCGGCACCAGGGGTGGATGTGTACTCTACCTGGCCCATGGACCGCAGGTACCGCGCCATTTCCGGTACGAGCATGGCCACTCCGCACGTCTCGGGCATCGCCGCGTTGTGGGCACAGCGCACCGACGCGCGGGGCCAGGCGTTGTGGTCGGAACTGGTGCGTGGCGCACAACGGCTCGAACTGCCCGGCGTCGACGTCGGCGCGGGCATCGCCAAGGCGCCGTCGTGATACCGGGCCGGTTCCCATGTCCGAAGAAGTGGTGGTCACGGTAGGCGACGAGTGGGTCGACCACATCGGAACCGTCGCCGAGCGACTGCGTCAGGCCGGGATGCGCGTCGAGCGGGTACTGGAGCTGGTCGGGGTGATCACAGGATCGCTGGACGCGGAACTTTTCGACGCGGCCAGCACGGTGCCGGGAGTGGTCTCGGTGGAACGAACCGGCACGATGTGGATACCACCCGGCGAGACCGGGGAGTGAACGGCCGGGTCCGGATCCCCGGGGATTCGCGCGCTGCCGGGCCGTCCCGCCTCATCGTTCCCGGCGCTGTCCCGGGTACCACCAGTCCGGCGGTGGGCTCGGGTCGGCATGGCCACTACCGCCGTCCCCGCCCGGTGAGGCTCCGGGGCGGAGTCCCGAGCCACCCGGCATCAGTTCGGAAACGACTCGCTGGATCTCCGAGGGCGGGACCAGCCCCACCGCCCGACCCTCGTCGAGCACCAGGATCGAACGCCGGGGATCGTCGTACCTAGCGAGTACGCTGGTCACGGTCTCCCGTGCTGCCGCGGTGGTGAACTCCGAGAGGGGATCGGCCAGTTCGCGCAGCGTCCTCCGGTCCCGCTCGTAACCAGCCGTGCCGTGCAGGCGTCGCGGGTCCAGCATCCCCCGCAGGGTGCCGTCGCGGTCCACCACGGCCAGCACGGAGCCGTCGTTTCCGAACTGGGACTCCAGGACCTGCCCCACCGAGAGGTCCGACCAGAGGGGAGTGGAACCGACCGTCACCAGATCGTCTATCCGAGTGTCGCCGAGCGCCATGCCCAGCCGGGCCTGCTGGCGTTCGGCAGCGGCCGCCTGCACCACGAACAGGCCGACCAGCATCGCCCAGATCCCCTCGAGGCCACGGGTGACCACGCTGACGAATCCGCCTGCTATGAGCAGGAAGCCCAGCCCCGCTCCCGTGCGCGTCGCCCACAGGGCCGCCTTGAAGCGCTGCCCGGTGCGGGACCAGATCACCGCGCGCAGGATACGACCACCGTCCAGCGGGGCGGCCGGAAGCAGGTTGAACACCATCACCGCGAGGTTCAGTACGCCGAGGTAGGCCGCCACGATGATCGCCAGCTGGCCGGCCTGCAACGTGGCCAGCACCCACGTCGCCAGCACGAACACTCCAGCCACCACGCCGCTCACCAGAGGCCCCACCCCGGCGATGAACAGTTCAGCCCTGGGCGTGGCGGCCTCGCCGCGCAGCCGGGCTACTCCTCCGAGCAGCCACAGGGTGATCTTGTCCACGCCGAGCCCGTGTCGCAGTGCCACGAGCGCGTGGGCCAGTTCGTGCAGCAGCACCGAGACGATCAGCAGCAGTGCGGCGGCGGTGCTCGCGATCCAGTAGAAGACCGTGGCGTGCCCGGGCAGCGTGGTGGGCAGCCAGTAGGCCCCCAGCATGAAAATGATCAACCCGATGATGCCCGCCACACTCCAGTGCAGCTGCAGGCGTATACCGGCCACCCGACCCAGCGGAATCGTTCCCGTCATCACCGTTCACCGCCTCCGGCGGGGCGTCTTGACCGCGTCCGGACAGCTTGTGCTCGCTGTGCGGTCCTCCCGAACCCAGAGTAGTCGTTTCGCCGGGTGGGGATCGAACACGCCGGGCCAGGGGTCCGAGCAGCGGAGCGGAAATGCTTCCGTCGCCGCGAACGTACGGCGAACCGGACCGTTCCCGGAGCGGTGTGGTGCACCTCGTGACCGGTTCCCCTCCGGAAAGTGGCGACGACTTCCGGCATCGACAGCTCGGTGGGGTCGGTCAGCCCGTGGTGTCCGGCCGCGGCGCGCGTTCGGCCCGTCATCTCGACCGGTCACTTTCAGGAGTGCTCTCGTGCATCGTCATCTCCGCTCGACCGGAGGAGGACGTGGATCGTGCCAGGTGTTACCGCTGGAGCGTGGGGCCGTCCGGGGCGGGATCGCTCGGAAGTGGTGGTCCCGGTCGACCGGTACCGTCCGCGGGTCGTTGGTGTCGCGAGTACCGTCGAGCTCGCGACGGCGAGGGAGGGAAGACCTGCTGATGAGTACCGGCACGGCGACACCAGAACCACGGTCGGGTTCCGCGCGGGAGCGGTTGCTCGACGCCGCTTCCGAGCTGTTCTACCGGCACGGCATTCGCGCCGTCGGTATCGACACGGTCATCGAGCGGGCCGGAGTCGCCAAGATGAGCCTGTACAACCACTTCCGGTCCAAGGATGAACTCGTGGTCGCCTATCTCGAACGCCGGGAACAGCGCTGGAGCGAGTTCTTCGACACCGAACTGCGTGCTGTGGGGGGCGCACCGGGGGATCGGGTCCTGGCGGTCTTCGACATCCTGGCGAGCTGGCTCGAACGGGAGTGTCCCCGAGGGTGTGCGTTCGTCAACGCCGAGGCCGAACTCGCCGACCCCCAGCACCCGGCACAGGCGGTGATCGAGGCGGACAAGGCGCGGTTGCGGGGTTGGTTGGCCGAACTGGTCGCCGAGACCGGAGCGGCGGATTCGGGACCGCTGGCCGAGCAGATCTTCCTGCTGCTGGAGGGAGCGCTCGTCACCACCGGAACCGGGCGGGTGCGTGATCCGGTCGGGGTAGCCAGACAGGCGGCCGCCCGGCTGCTGGCGTGATTCCGCGTTTCGTCCGGGGCTGGATAGCCGCGAGCGTTCGGGGGCGACTGGTTCGGTGTGATACGGATACGGGGAGGGGGTAATCTGGGTGGCGGTTCGTTCGCGTTGACTAGGGAGGTCGTATGCGTGGCTACACCCAGGACAAGGAGGAGTACCTCAAACGGCTGCGGCGCGTCGAGGGCCAGGTTCGTGGCCTGGCGCGGATGGTCGAGAACGACGAGTACTGCATCGACGTGCTCACGCAGGTATCGGCCGTGACACGGGGACTGCAGGCGGTTTCGCTGGGACTGCTGGACGAGCACCTCAAGCACTGCGTGGCCGAGGCGGTCTCGGAGGGTGGCGAGGACGCCGACGCCAAGATCCAGGAGGCCAGCGAGGCCATCGCCCGTCTGGTGCGTTCCTGAGTCATCCCCCGGCCGCGACCGCCCGGCTGGGACCGGTGGTTCGCCGTCCACGAAACGTGTGACAGTCCCCGGCGCGGGAGTCGGTTCCCGCGGACCGTCACGGCCCCCGCAGGGGAGTCGTGCTCACAGCCCCGTCGACGGACTCCTTCCGCTCGCCGCGATTCGGTTCGCGGCGGAGCGAGGCGCTCGGCGCACGTGGGGCTGGGCGCGCCACCGGGCGACTCCGGGGACGTGGCGGTGGGACCCGCTCGATGCGCCCAGCGGCGCGGTCCGGGCGTTCGCCTCGCGGGCGGGACCCGGGCATCGAGCGAGCCGTTCCGCACCGAGTCAGTCACTCACCACTTCCGGAGGTCGTCGCCACCGGCCCCACCGACTCGTCGACCTTGCCGAACAGCGACTCGGAGCGCAGCGCGGCATAGCCCGGCTTGATCACCTCGTTGATCAGCGCGAGTCGCTGGTTGAACGGCAGGAAGGACGACTTCATCGCGTTCACGGTGAACCACTGCAGGTCGTCCAGGGTGTATCCGAAGGTGTCGATGAGCTCCCTGAACTCCCTGCTCATGCTGGTCTGGCTCATCAGCCTGTTGTCGGTGTTGACCGTCACGCGAAAGTGCAGCTCGCGCAGCAGCGCGATCGGGTGTTCCGGCAGCGAGTTCACCGTTCCGGTGTGCACGTTCGACCTGGGGCACATCTCGAGCGGAATTCGCCGGTCCCGGACGAAGGAGGCGAGCCGTCCCAGGTGGGCGGTGCCGCTCTCGTCGAACGTGATGTCGTCGAGGATCCGGACCCCGTGGCCCAGCCGCGCCGCGCCGCAGTACTGGATGGCCTCCCATATGGAAGGAAGTCCGAATCCTTCACCGGCGTGGATGGTGAAGTGGAAGTTCTCCCGTCGCAGGTACTCGAACGCCTCCAGCGACTGGGTGGGCGGGTGGCCGGCTTCGGGGCCCGCGATGTCGAACCCGACCACGCCCTGGTCGCGGTAGCGCACCGCCAGTCTGGCGATCTCGGAGGACCGCGAGGCCTGCCGCATCGCGCACAGCAGCAGTCCGACACGGATGCGCCGCCCCTGCTCCGCCGCACGGTTGGCCCCGTCGCCGAAACCGGCCAGGATCGCCTCGACCACCTCGTCCAGTTCCATGCCCGTCTGCGTGCTCAGTTCGGGGGCATACCGGATCTCTGCGTAGACCACACCGTCGGCGGCCAGGTCCTCGGCGCACTCCGCTGCGACGCGCCGCAGCGCCTCGGGGGTTTGCAGTACCCCGACCGTGTGGGTGAAACGCTCCAGGTACTCCTCCAGCGAGCCTGCTTCGGCGGCGGCCGCGAACCAGTTCTCCAGCTCTCCCGGATCCGTGCTCGGTAGTTGTTCGTAGCCGTCGCGCGCGGCGAGCTCGGCGACGGTTCGGGGGCGCAGTCCGCCGTCGAGGTGATCGTGCAGCAGTACCTTCGGGGCTTGCCTGATCTGTTCGTCGGTGGGGCCGGTGGTCATTCCTCGCAACAGCGGTACCTCCTCGAACCGTGACGATGCTGTCAGACAAGTTTGATTTTTCGAGTGTGTACACGTCGGGGAGCGAACTTGTCAAACCTCTCTCGGGTTCGACGCCCTTCGGTGTGTTCGTTCGTCCTGGCGGTGTGGTGTGCCGGATTGACCGGATGAGGAAGTTCGAACTAGCTTGTCTGACAAAGTTTTGAGCGAGGTGAAGCGTGCCGGGCAGTCGTGGGTCACAGCGCAGACCGTCTGTGGAGCTCTACGAGCGGATCGTGAACGCCATCCGCGCAGGAGACTACCCGCCCGGTTCGGCGCTGCCGTCCGAACCCGAGCTGGCCGGTGAGCTGGGGGTGAGCCGTCCGGCGCTGCGTGAGGCGTTGATCCTGCTGCAGGAGGACGGTGTGATCACGGTTCGTCGGGGAGTGGGGCGCACGGTCAGCACCGGGACACCGCACCGGGGGTTCGAGCGCCTGAACTCCGTCGAGAAGCTTCTGGGAGGCGAGACCGCGGCGGTGCGGGTGCTCGCCCGTTCCACCGAGGAACCCACCGACCTGGTGCTACAGCACTTACCGGTCCCCGCGGCCAGCGAGATCCGGTTCTGGGAGAGCATCGTCGACGTCGACGGCTCACCGGCGTGCCTGGTGCAGGAATGGATTCTGCCGGACGACTCGCTGGCCGAACTCTCCTCTCAGCTCCCCGAAGCGCTGCGCGCCGCCTCGGAACAGCCCAGGACCATGCTGGACGTGTTGACCTCGCGTTTCTCCGAGCTGTCGCTGCGTGGTTCGAGCGCGATCACCGCGAGCGTGCTCGGAGGGCAGCGCGGCGCGGCGTTCCGACGTCCCTCCGACACGCCTGTGGTGCTGATCACCCAGGTGGTCCGCAGCGACAGCACACCGCTGTTGATCGGCAAGTACATGCTGCCCAGCGGAGCGCCCGCCGTGCCGCTGTTGCAGACGCGATAGGCCCGGGAAGTCCCGCCCGGCTGTGGGGGTAGGCACAGTCGTTCCTTCCGGCGAGCCGGTTTCCGCCCGGGAATCGCGGCGTGCTCCTCCCGTGTCCCGCCGGTGAGTGGCGCTCCAGCGGAAATCGCGAGTGTCGGGGACGGGCTCGACGGTGACCACTTCTTCCGTCTACCGGCAGCCGGTTTTCACCGTCTCCGGCTGTGACCGCACGGCGGAGCTGGTCACCGAAGGTGGCGGCGGTGTCGTCATGTACCCGGAGAACGCCGAAGGGGTGGGGCGCTCGGCCGTGTGTCTCGACCGGGCCGGTGCCGAGTTCGTGGTCCTGGGGCCGGAAAGTTGGCCAGGACCCTACCGCGCACCGCGGTGTTCTTCGAGCCGCTCCCGTGGCGAAGCGTGGCGGGACTCGTTCATCGGCGGGGTCGGATGGGAATCCTGCCGATTCGGAGAGAGCACTGCGCCGGAAGGGTGCTCCGGGGTGCCGCCGGAAGGACGCTGTGCGCCGGATTGTGTTGACCGTCACGTAACGCCGTCCTAGCTTGCTTTCGAACGGTGTTCGGTTCTTCGGACAGTCGGTTTCGGGACGATCGGCTACCGCGTTCGGGTGGCTCGCCGACCTCGGCCGGGTGACCCAGCGTGTCACGGCCGGGCGGCAGAACGCGCGATTCCTAGTGTGCCGAGCACGGACGACCTTTTGAGGAGCCCATGTTTACTTATCGAATTCCCCTTCGGATCGCGGGCGTGCTCGCGGCGTTGTTGACCACTCTCGGAATCGCCGCCCCCGGCGCGTCGGCGGCGGATTACCCGATGCCCGGCACCGTTACCGGCGACATCGCCGCACACGACCCGTCGATGGTGCGAACCGAATCCGGTTACCGACTGTTCTCCACCGGCGGCGGAATACAGATGCGCCATTCCACGGACCGAATCGATTTCACGCGCACCGGTTCGGTGTTCTCCAGCGTTCCGTCCTGGGTTTACGACTACAATTCCGCGGGAGACATCTGGGCGCCGGACGTCTCCCACCACGGCGGCAGGTACCTGCTCTACTACGCCGCCTCCTCGTTCGGGTCGAATCACTCGGCGATCGGCCTGGCCACCAGCGCGACCGGTGAGCCAGGTGACTGGCAGGACCAGGGCATCGTCCACAGCACGACCACCAGTGACAACCACAACGCCATCGATCCGAACCTGTTCGTCGACAGCTCCGGAAAGTGGTGGCTGACCTTCGGCTCCTTCTGGAGCGGTATCCGCATGATCAGGTTGGATCCATCGACCGGCAAGCAGCACGGTAGCGATCGCACCCTCTATCACCTGGCCAGCGGTCCCTCCTCGGACGAGGTCGAGGCTCCGGAGATCGTCGAGCGCGACGGCTACTTCTACCTCATCGTCTCCTTCGGGCAGTGCTGCGAGGGTACCGACAGCACGTACCGGGTCATGGTCGGACGTTCCACCTCTCCCACCGGACCTTATGTGGACCGTTCCGGCACACCGATGCTGCAGGGCGGGGGCACACGGATACTCGGAAGCCACGACAACGTCATCGGCCCGGGTGGACAGAGCGTGATGCACGACTCCGACGGCAGCCTGCTCGTCTACCACTACTACGACGCCAACGATTCCGGTGCGCACAAGCTGGGCATAAACCTGCTCGCTTGGGACGCCCAGGGATGGCCCTACGTGATTTGACGGACAGCTCGTCGAACGGGGCCCCTCGAACTCCCGGTTCGACGGAGACACCGGTGGAGCGGCCGGCCTGGCTCGGCAGAGCTCCGCCGGCCGCTCCGCGAACGTGCCGGGGTCACTCCCTGTCGGGATCGGAACCGCTCGTCCCCTCGCCGGACTCCCGGGCGGTTCCGCCGCCCGACTCACCGCTCGAAGTGGTGCGGGGGGTTCTGGCCGCGCTCTGTCGCAGACCGATCAGGGGGCTGGGCTCCTCGGGGCGGGTCAGTAAATGCCGCTCCTGGTTGAGTCCCCTGGTCAGTCCCACACACATCAGCAGCAGCACGATGCAGAACGGCAGCCCGGCCACGATCGAGGCGGTCTGCAGCGCGCTCAGCGCGTCCGCACCGGTGGCCGCTCCGGCGGCCAGCAGCACCGCGGCGATCACACCCTCCAGCACGGCCCAGAACAGTCGCTGCTGCCACCTCGGGCGCGGGTCACCACCGTTGGTGAGGATGTCGACAACCAGCGAACCGGAGTCCGAGGAGGTGGCGAAGAACAGCACCACCACGATGATCGCCAGCACCGAGGCGAGGGTACTGACGACCTCCACCACCGGCAGCTGGTTGAACAGCACGAACATCGCCGTTTCCGAACTCGCCTCGCCGAGGGGGTTGTTCGGGTTGGCGCGCAGCCGTTGCAGCGCGGCGTCGCCGAACACCGTCAGCCACACCATCGAGGCCCCGACGGGGGCGAACAGCGCGCCTCCGATGAACTGCCGGATCGTGCGTCCGAACGAGATCCTGGCCAGGAACATTCCGACGAAGGGGGACCAGGAGATCCACCAGCCCCAGTAGAACAGTGTCCAGTCGGCCTGCCATTCCCTCGCCTCGGCGTTGCCCGGGTAGGTCTCGAAGCTCGTCAGCGGCAGGTTCTGCAGGTAGGTGCCGATGTTGTTCGCCAGCGCGTTGACGATGTCGCGTGATGAGGCCACCACGAACACGAACACCATCAGGGCGAAGGCCAGCCACAGGTTGATCAGTGACAGGTTGCGGATGCCCTTGTCGATACCGAGCATCACCGACACGACCGCGATGGCGGTGATGGCCAGGATCAGGATCACCTGCAGCGTGGCGGTGTTCGGGATGCCGAACAGGGTCTCCAGTCCGGCCCCCACCTGCTGGCCTCCGATACCCAGCGAGGTGGCCAGCCCGAACAGCGTGCCGAACACGGCCAGGATGTCGATCACGTGCCCGATCCAGCCGTAGATGCGTTCCCCGATCAGTGGGTAGAACGCCGAAGCGGGGCGCAGTGGCATTCCCCGGCGGAAGGCGAAGTAGCCCAGCGACAGTCCCAGCACGATGTAGATCGCCCAGGGGTGCAGTCCCCAGTGGAAGAAGGTGATGTTCATCGCTTCGGACACGTCTTGTTCGGTGCCGCCCTGGCCGGTGGGCGGATTGAGGTAGTGCGAGACCGGTTCGCTGACCGCGAAGTAGACCAGCCCGATTCCCATGCCGGCGGTGAACAGCATGGCGAACCAGGCCGTCCGGCCGTACTCGGGTTTGGAGTCCGGCGGTCCGAGCCGGATGTTGCCGAACCGGCTGAGCATGATCACGACGACGAAGATGAGGAACAGGGTGGCCGAAAGGATGTAGAGCCAGCCGAAGTTCGTGGTGATGAAGCTGTTCACGTTGCCGGCGACGGTGCTGACGTTCGCCGGGGCCAGAACCCCCCACAACACGAAAGCCACGGCCACGATCCCCGAAATGATGAACACCGGGGGATTCGTGTGCGTTCTGACATAATCTCGAATCACTGTGGATCACCATCCCCGAGCGCTGCGGGGCGCCCGCGGTGAGTGCACCGGGGCGCTTGGGCCCGCGCACCATCGTCCTCCATCCGGCCGCGCCGCGCAGGGCAGGCGGTCGTGCGTGCCCCTCGGGGCCGTTTCGACTACCTCCTGTATCGATTCCGCGGCTCGTTCGGACGTGCGGCCGGGGTGCGGCTGGCTCGGGCGGTGAACGGGTGCGTTCGGTGGGGTAGCGTGGTGAGAGTCCACCCCCGTGTGAGGAGGCCGGAGTGGTTGAACCGACGGCGAGCGCGCATGTCGATGTCGCCGCCTCACCGGAGGCGGTCTACCGGATGCTCACCGATCTCGACGTTCTCGCTGAGATCTCCGAGGAACTCGAGAGCTGCGCCTGGTTGGACGCGTCGTCGCTACGGCCTGGGGCGCGGTTTCGCGGTTTCAACCGCAATGGTGACAAGTCCTGGTCGACAGTGGCCACGGTCCGTGTCGCCGAGGGCGGGCGGCGGTTCGCCTTCGACGTCGACGACGGGGACACGCCGGTCTCGCACTGGAGTTACGAGCTGGTTCCCACCGACGAGGGATGTCGCGTCGTGGAGAGCACCTGGGACCGGCGTCCGAGCTGGTACACCCCTGTGAGCGCCGAGACCACCGGCGAGTCCGACAGGGAAGGGGCCAACCAGCGCAACATCGAGCACACACTCCGTGCGCTGAAGAAGCTGGCCGAACGGGACTGAAGGACACTCCTTCTTTTTTGCCCCACTGTGGTCGAGGTGGCTCGTGTCGACGCGGGCCGGTGCTCTTCCCGGGTGCGTGACCCGTTCCCGTCACCTGTCGCTCGGATCGGGCTCGATCCGCGCGGAACACACCGACCGCACGGGCCGGAATTTTGAATCCAGAGTGGACAAATACACTTCCCTCCCACTCTAGTGGTAACTCTTTCGTGAGAGGCAGCGGCCACCGCGAGGAGTCCCCGCGGCGGATGCGTACGATCTTGCTCGCGACCACCTCACCGCACCGGAGTTGTGCCGGGCGAGTCCACCGTGGCCCGCGAGTCGCAGCGCGGGCGTGAACTCCGGCGACGGCGGTGTCGTCTCCGTGGCCGCCATGACGCATGGTGCCCCGCACGTTCGTTCACGAGGGACGCATGACAACACAACACTCAATGAGTTCGACCCCCCACCGGTGGAGTACCACGTCAGTGGTGCGATCGGTGGGTGCCGCCGGTTTGACAGCGCTGGCGGTAGCCGGTGCGGCGGCCATCGCTCGCCAGCGACAGCGAATAGTGGAACTCGTCAGGGAACGCGAGCAGTACCTCGCCGAACTCGAACACCTGCGGACCAAGCGATTGCCCGCGTTGGCGGAGTCCCTCAACGGGATGTCGACCGCTCCGGTACCGGGGCCGTTGCGGCAGGCCGACGGCACGGCGGTCTCCGAGTCCCTCGCCGAACTCGTCGACGGTATCGAGCGGGTCGTGCGCGCCACCCGTGAGCACACCGAACAGGCTTCGCGGCGGACCCTGACCGGGGTGCTGGACACCGTGCGGGGCCTGGCCGCCGAACAGCACATGGCCGTGTCGGACATGCAGCACCGCCACGACGACGCCGACGTGCTCGCCGACCTCTACACCATCGACCACGCGGGTTCGCAGCTCAGCAGGAGGCTGCGCGGCTTCGCCGTGCTGTTCGGGGCCTGGATCGGTCAGCAGCGCTCGGCCACGAGCCTGCAGGACATACTCCGGGGAGCGCAGTCGCAGATCAGGGACTACCAGCGTATCTCGGTCAGCGCCAACAACCCCAGCACCGAGGGCGAGTCCGTCGGTGACCTCGGAGTGATCACTCGCGTGGTGGAACCGCTCGTGCTGCTCGTCGCGGAGCTGTTGGACAACGCCGCGCGCTACTCGCCACCGTACGCGCAGGTCGCGGTCGGAGTGCAACCGGCGCACAACGGTGTCGCCATCACCATCGACGACGCCGGGGTCGGCATGCCGCTGGAGGAGCGGCGCCGCGCCGAACGACTGTTGTCGAAACAGGAGGTGGCCCTCGACGAGATCGGTGATCCGCCACGGGTCGGGTTCGCCGTCGTCGGGCTGTTGGCCGCGCGCTACGGAATGACCGTCTCGGTGGACGCCCCACCGCTCTACGGCGGGATGCGAGCCGTGGTGTTCGTGCCGAACGAGTTGCTGACCCACATCGAGACCCCCGAGGAGAGCCCGGTTCGGGAGAGTGCAGCTTCGGAGTCGGCCGACAGTGGCGAGGGAGAGGCCGCACGGTCCCGGCAACGTACCCCCGGTGGGCTGCCCAAGCGCAGCCGCAGGAGACGGGAGACCACCACCGAACAGACCGAGGCGGCACCGCGCGACAGTTCCGACAGCGCGGCGGGACTGGCCGCCTGGCAGCAGGCCAGCGAGTCCAGCAGCGCCGTCCCAGCCGGCGAGAACGAGGATGAGGACACCCACGCATGAGTACGAACACCGTTCGGCGCCCGGAACTACGTTGGATGCTCGACGACGTGTTGCTGCCGGAGGTGCGCAGCGCCGTGGTCTTAGCCAGAGACGGACTGGTGATCACCGCGACGGGGGAGATCAGCGAGGCCGACGCCGACCGGTTCGCCGCGTGCCTGGCCTCGCTGCGTGGTTCCTCGGCCGCCGCCACCGAGTTCTGTGGCGATTCGTCGGAGGCACAGCCCGCGTGGAACCAGACGCTCATCGAGTTCGACACCGGCTACATCTTCCTCATCGCGGCCGGACCACACGCCTACATGGGAGTCTCGACCACCAAGAGGGTGGATATGGGACCCGCTACGCAGCGGTTCCACGCGGTGGTGCAGAAATTGGGCACCGAGCTGGGAACCTTGCCCCGTTCCGGGGACAGTGACCGCTCATGAGTCCGCCACGGCGGCGGGACCGGGAGGCGTTGGTACGCCCCTACCTGATCACGGGAGGACGTGCTCACCCGACCAGGAACACTCTCGATCTCACCACGCTCATCCAGGCCACGCGGCACGCCGATCCGTCGCTGCTCTCACCGGAGCAACGCCGGACACTGCGGCTGTGCTCCGGTGGATCCCTGTCGATCGCCGAGATAGCCGCCCACCTCGAGTTACCCGCCAGCGTCACCAGGGTGATGGTGGCCGACCTGGTGGATCAGGGACATCTGGCCACACTGTCCACCGAGTGGCAGCAGCACGGGCCGGACCGCGAACTACTGCAGGAGGTGCTTGATGGGCTCAGAGCCCTCCGGTGAGGTGTACCTGCCGGACACCGTCCGTACCGCCGTGAAAGTGCTGGTCGTGGGGCCGTTCGCGGTGGGAAAGAGTACCTTCGTGAACACACTGTCCGAGATCGAACCGCTGCACACCGAGGAGACGATGACCCGGGACGGGGCAGTCGTCGACGACCTGCACGGGATCACGGACAAGACCACCACCACCGTGGCGCTGGACTTCGGCCGCCGAACGCTCAGTGACAGGGTGGTGCTCTACATGTTCGGGACGCCGGGACAGCAGCGTTTCCTGTCGATGTGGGAGGACCTCGCGCACGGAGCGCTGGGAGCACTGGTGCTGGCCGACGTGGCACGTCTCGAGGACTCCTTCGACGTGATCAGCGTGCTCGAGGACCGAGGGTTGCCCTACGGAGTGGCGATCAACGATTTCAACACCGTCGAGATACCACCTCACGAGGAGTTACGCGAGGCCTTCGACCTGTTGCCGGAGATCCCGCTGGTCACCTGCGACGCCCGTGACCGTTCCGCCACCGCGCGGGCGATGGTCTCCCTGGTCGAGCACGTGCTCGCCTCTCCTCTCCAGCACGCCCGGGAATCCGCTTGACCGCTCTCCGCGCCGGGGTTGCGGTTTTCCGTCGGGCTCTTGGCCCGGCGGTTCCCGCTTCGTCGCCGCCCCGTCCGGGAGGACTCCCGTTGAGCTCTGAGACCGGCTCCGCGGGCCGATACCGCCGACCCGACGACCTGGCTTTCCGCTCGCCCGGTCAGAGGGATTCCCCGGAGCGTTTCCCTCCGCTCGGCGATCGCGAGGTCGCGACGTGGTATCACCCGCCGCCTGTCGGTGACACCACGCGCGGGGCCTGATTCCGAGGGCGGGGTCAGGCGGCCTCGCCGGACGCGGCCGAGCGTGCGTCGTGGCGCGTGCCGTCACCCTCCGGCGGGGGAGCGGCACTCGTACGCGCCTGGCTCATCCGTGTCCGGCCCGTGCCGCACAGCGGCGATCTCGTTCGTGAATCCCGGTCTCGGGAAGTCACCGGACGTGACTCGGGGCCGGTTCCCGGCACGAACCCCCGGGGTTCCCGCCAGCCGAATCCACATAACCGAAAGGAATTCACATGGTAGAAACCGCCCACGGCGGAGCGGCGGCACCGTCCGGTTGTCCGATGCACGCCGCGCCCACCCCGATCCACGACCACGCCTTCGCCGCCGACCCGGACGGCGTCTACGCCGAGCTGCGCGAGCAGGGGCCGCTCGCCTCGGTCGAACTGGCCCCCGGGGTGCCGGCCACGCTCGTGCTCGACCACGAGACCGCCCTTTCGGTGCTGCGTGATCCCGACACCTTCCCCAAGGACTCCCGCGCCTGGCAGCGCGAGGCACCGGCGGACAGCCCGGTCGTGGCGATGATGATGTACCGGGACAACGTGCTGTTCCAGGACGGCCCCGCCCACGACCGGCTGCGCCAGGCCATCACCGACAGTCTCGGCAGGATCGATGCCTTCACGCTGCGCCGCTACGTCACCGAGAGCGCGGAAAGCCTCATCCGGGACTTCGGACCCGACGGGCGCGCCGACCTGCTCGCCGACTACGCGCGGGTGCTGCCGCTGCTGGTGCTCAACCGGCTGTTCGGCAGTCCACCGGAGCTGACCACACGCATGGTGGACGCGATCACCGCGCTGTGGGACGGGGTGGACACCGAGCGGGCCAACCTGGAGCTCGGCAAGTGCATCGCCGAATTGGTAGCGCTGCGTCGTGACCAGCCCTCGTCCGACATAACCACCTGGTTGCTGCGGCACGAGGCCGACCTCGACGACGAGGAGATGGTGCAGCAGCTCGTGGTGCTGATGGGAGCCGGTGCCGAACCGATGCAGAACCTGATCGCCAACGCGTTGCGGCTGTGGCTGTCCGACGACCGCTTCGCGGGTGACCTGTCCGGAGGGCGACTGCCGGTGGAGGACGCCATCGACGAGGTGCTGTGGAAGCAGCCGCCGTTGGCGAACTACGCGATCACCTTCCCCACCCGCGAGGTGGAACTCGCCGGAACTCAGCTCCCCGCTCACCAACCCGTGGTGATCGGAATCGCGGCGGCCAACACCGATCCCGCACTGCGGGACTCCCGCCGCGACGGCAACCGCGCCCACCTGGCCTGGAGCGCCGGGCCGCACACCTGCCCGGCACGAGGCACGGCTCGTTTGATCGCCTCTGTCGCGATCGAGACCATTTTGGATACGTTGCCCGATATGGACTTGGCTGTGCCCGCCGACGAGTTGGAGTGGCGACCCGGGCCCTTCCACCGTGCTCTGACCGCGCTGCCGGTGCACTTCCCGCCTGTCCAGGAACCTGACCGTCGTGACGAGACACCTGGAGAAAGCGGCCAATGGAGCACTCGTCCTGCCCGCACGTCCTGGATCCAGCCGGAGACGACATCCACACCGAGGCGCGCCGGCTCCGTGAGCAAGGCCCCGTCGCGCGCGTTGAGCTACCTGGGGGAGTGGTTGCTTGGTCGGTGACCAGTCATCGGCGATTACGTGAGCTGCTCGCGGACAACCGGGTTTCCAAGGATCCGCGACAGCACTGGCCGAGCTGGATCAACGGTGACGTGCCGGAGGACTGGGCGCTGGCGAGCTGGGTCGCGGTCCGCAACATGTTCACCGCGCACGGCCGGGAGCACCGCAGGCTCCGTTCGCTGGTGTCCACGGCGTTCACCCCGCGTCGGATCGCCGCGATGCGTCCCTACGTCGAGACGATCACCACCGAGCTGCTCGACGAGCTGGCCGCCTCGCCCGCGCGGGGCGGTGTCGACCTGCGCGAAAGCTTCGCCTATCCGCTCCCCATCGCGGTGATCTGCCATCTGTTCGGGGTTCCCGACGAGGCCAAACCCGGCCTGCGTCGCATCGTCGACGGGGTGTTCGACACCTCCGCCACACCGGAGCGGGTCCGGGCCACGCAGTACGAACTCTACTCGCTGCTCAACGACCTGGTGGCCGCCAAACGCGCCGATCCCGGCGACGACCTGACCAGCGTGCTGCTGAGGGCGCGCGACGAGAACGAGGGCAAACTCGACGAGCGTGAACTCGTCGACACGCTGATCCTGCTGATCGGTGCCGGGCACGAGACCACCGTCAACCTGCTCGACCACGCCATAACCGCCGTGCTGCGCCACCCCGAGCAGCTGGCCCTGGTCCGTGACGGTTCGGTCTCCTGGGAACAGGTGGTCACCGAAACGCTGCGGTGGCAGGCGCCGCTGGCCAACGTTCCGCTGCGCTACGCCGTCGAGGACATCGAGATCGACGGTGTCGTGATCCGCGCGGGAGAGCCCATTCTGGCGAGTTACGCCGCGGCCGGTCGTGATCCGGAGCGCTACGAACGCCCCGACGAGTTCGACGTCACCCGTTCGGACAACGGTGACCACCTGGCGTTCGGGCACGGTGCGCACTACTGTCTCGGGGCTCCGCTGGCGCGGCTGGAGGCGGAGATCGCACTACCGGCGCTGTTCGACCGATTCCCGGGGATGCGTCTCGCGGTCCCGGACTCCGAACTCCGCCCGGCCGGCGGGTTCATCGCCAACGGCCACGCCTCCCTCCCGGTGATGCTGGACGGGCTCCCGAATCCCAGGTGAGGAGCCACCACCCGATAGTGCCGCCGGGGCCACCCGGCGCCCACGCGGCCCGGGTGGGCACACCCGGTACCGTGTCCGGTTCGGACGCGGGGCGAGTTCTCGTGGCGGCGGACGGCCGCCGTCTCGCGATCGTCCGAACCGAATTTCGAACAAGTCCTCGAGAAGGGACGGATGGTTTGTTCGCACGGCGGAAACTGATGAACTGGGGTGCGGGACTGGCCGCCTCGGCGGGACTGGCTCGTTCCGCCCGCCCGGAGTCCGGGGGTGGCGGCAGGCCGAGGTTCGACCCGAGCGATATGCGGCTGGTCAGTCTCTCGCACGTCAACGATCCGGAAACCACCAACGTCTACCCGGGCGATCCGGAGTTCACCCTGAGCACGGTCGCCACCCTCGAGGAGGACGGCTTCTACCTGCAGTACGTGCGAGAAGGTGAGCACACCGGTACGCACTTCGGTGCCCCCTGCCACTTCAATGCCGGTGAGCCCAGCTCCGACGAGCTGCACCCCGAGGACCTGATGCTGCCTGCGGTCAAACTCGACATCCGGGACCGGGCCGAACGGGACCCCGACTACGCCGTGACCGTGGAGGACCTGTGGTGGTTCGAACGCGAGCACGGGCCCATCCCGGAGGGGGCGGCGGTGGTGTTGTGGACCGGGTGGCAGGAGAAATGGGGCACCCCGGACTTCCACAACTTCGACGAACAGGGGCGGATGCACCACCCGGGTTTCGCGCCGGAGGCGGTGAGCTGGCTGTTGGAGACCGGCCGGCTGGGCTACCGCGGAGCGCTCGGCACGGACACCTTCAGCCCCGACGTGGGAATCGACGACCGCTACCGGGTGTCGTTGATGCTGTACCGACGGCACCGCATCAGTCTGGAGGTGCTGGCCAATCTGGAGAGCCTGCCGGTCACCGGTGGATGGGTGCTGGCGGGCGGCCCGCTCCACCGTAACGGCTCGGGCGCCACGGCGACGGTGTTCGGGATGGTGCCGAGGCACTGAGCGAGGCGGGAGCCCCGGTCCGGCCCGGTGCCGAGGGTACGAGCGGTCCGCCCGCCCGTCGAATCCGGGCGGGCGGTCACGTCGAGCACGGCGTGGGGCGAGTACCGGGGCTTCCCGGAAGCGGTGCCTCGTGGGGAGGATGTCGGTGCCCGTGCGGGCCGCGAGGTCCGCGGTTCAGTTGTGCAGTGACACGCCGTCGTCGCGGAGCCGCGTGTCCCCGTGGTTCGAGGTGTCCTCGGGGGTCGTGAGTTGCTCCACGGGCGCCGGCGTGGCCTCCTGGGCGGAACTCTCGTGGGGCCCAGGTACCCGCGCTCGCCGCTTTCGCCGTTGTTTCGTGGTGTACATCGCCACGTCGGCGTGGTGCAGCAGGGTCTGCGCCGAGATCTCCCCGTCGGCGGGGCAGTGCACCACACCGAGGCTGCCGCCTATCGTGTGGCTGCGCCCCTCGACGTCGAAGGGACGTTGCAGTGCCGCGAGGACCCTGCCGCCGACCTGCTCGGAGTCCTGCCTGCGTTCCGTTTCCACCAGTACCGCGAACTCGTCCCCGCCGAGGCGGGCCACGGTGTCGGCCGCGCGCACGCACTCGCGGAGCCTGTCGGCGACATCGCGCAGCAACGCGTCCCCCGCGGCGTGGCCGAAGGTGTCGTTGACCATTTTGAAGCCGTCGAGATCCAAGTACAGCAACCCGAACGGGTAGTGCGTCTCGCGGTTGCGCCTTATGCTCTCGCTGAGCCTCTCGTAGAGCAACGTGCGATTCGCCAGTCCGGTCAGCGGATCGTGCGAAGCCTGGTGCGCCAGATCCTGCTGGGCGCTTCTCACCTTCTCCAGGAGCTTGGCGTTGTCGATGAGCGTGACCAGCTGCCGTATCACGACCAGCACGAACAGCAGGAACACTCCGACGACTTCCAGATCGTCGCTGCCGGAGCCGAGGACGGTCTTCACGGTCGTGAAACCGGCCGCGAGCATCAGCGGCAGGTAGGGCAGCATCAGGTGCGCCCAGTCGACCGCCCGGTCCCGGCGGGGGCGCTCCTCGCCGGTGTCGCGGTGGTCGGGAGCGAGCGCCGCCAGCGCGATCAGGGCCGGTCCCGCCACGAAACCCGCGTCGAACAGCGGGTTCATGCTGGGGGCGCCGCTGCTGACCAGGTAGGCGAAGATGCTGTCCGAGACCGACAGTGCGATCAGGCCGGACCCCAGCAGCAACAGGCGAAGGCTGCCGCCGGCACGCCGGAACGAGGCGAGCAGGATCACGATCACCACGAGCACGAGGTCGGTGACGGGGTAGGCCACCGCGACCACGAATCCCGGCACGGTGGGCGCTCCGGAACTCACCACGGCTCCCAGGGCGGTCGCCCAGGTCAGCAGGAACAGCGACCCCGTGACGATCAGACCGTCCAGCACCAGTACCGCCCGGGTGCGGGCCGTTCCGCGTGAGGAGCGCGCCGTGATCCCTTTCACCGGTGTGCTGTCCTCCGCGAACACCAGCAGGGCGGGCAGCGCGAACACCGGCAGCGTCAGGAAGCCGACATCGGCCAGTGAGGGGGAGGGCAGTGGTATGTCGGCGAAGGTTCGGAACCAGGCCCACACCGCCATGCCCGCGGTCCATCCCGCGGTACCGAGCCCCAGCAGCGACCGCCAGAGTCGTTGACTCCCCCGGGTGAACCGGGCCTGCCACCAGCACGCGATCGTCGCCGCGCTACCGCTGATCAGTTGTGCCACGTCGTCGACGATCAGTGCGGCCTTCGCGGTGAGCACCCCGCTTCCCAACACGGCGAGCACCGCCACGACGTAGCAGCACACCAGCGCCGACAACAGCGGAAAATGTCTGGTCATCGATCCTCCGCCGGCGGCGAACGGGAGTGGAGATCGCGGCCGGGTCATTTTACGCTCCGCCGCGATCATGGGACCAGCGGTGATCGTGGTAATTCACTCCGTCGTTACTGTGCGGAATATTCCGACAGAACGTGAATCCGGCCGGTTCGGGCGGCCCGGGGAACGGCGTGAACAATCGTTCCGTCCGTTTCGAGCGGGGTTTTCCCGGCCCGTTTCCTCGCGGCCGGTTCAGCGCTACCGTCGTTTCGCGGGAAAGGGACAGCCCCCTTCGGCCCGTCTCGCCCAGGTTGGACGAGCGTCTTTTCGAGCGGGGGACAGGCGGGCAATAGGATCCGGCGGGCCGTGTCGACAGTGCTAGGAGCGTTCATGTCCGTACCCGCCGATCGGGCACTCGGTCTCGGAGGAGTCCGGACCGGGTGGTCACCGAACGATCCGATGGCCTCCGTGGCGACGGCGTACCGGATCACGAACAACATCAAGGAAGGATTGAGCGGTCCGAAGGTCAGAAGCGCCGTGCGGGATCTGCGGAGACTGCTGCGGGCCGACGCGGTCGTGCTGAGCGGGCTGTCCGGGCAACGGGAACAGGTGGGACGTCCGGAAGATCCGGGGGAGGTCGGCAAGCTGGTCGAACGAGTGCTGCACACCGAGACCCGGCAGGGAAGGCCTCCGATGACCGCCGTTCCGCTCCGCTCCAGCGAGGAGCTGCTCGGGGTGCTGCTGGTGTGCGGTGACGTGCCGGTGTCGGCGGTGAACCGGGCCGCGGACTGGATCGAGGACTCCTTGGAGCGCGGCAGGCTGGAGAGCTCCGCGGAGCAGGCCGCGCGTTCGGAGCTCCGCGCCCTGCGGGCCGAGATCTCCCCCCACTTCGTCTACAACGCGTTGACCGTGATCGGATCACTCGTCCGCTCCGAGCCGGACCGGTGCCGCGAACTCGTGCTCGACTTCGCCGACTTCATCCGCTACGGGCTCGCGCGCAACCGCGAGTACGCCACCGTCTCCGACGAGTTCCACGCCATCGAGACCTACCTCGCGCTGCAGCGCGCGGTGCTCGGCGACCGCCTGCGGGTGCGGATCCGGGTGGCCCCCGACGTGCTGGCGGTCTCGGTGCCCTACCTGGTACTACAACCCCTCGTGGAGAACGCGGTGCGGCACGGCGTGCAGCCCGCCTTCGCCGGTCGCCCCGACGGGGCCGGTCTCGTGCAGGTCTCCGGCGAGGCGTCCGGTAACGACCTCGTGATCAGCGTGGAGGACGACGGAGTGGGCATGGACCCCGCGGAGGCGGAGGCGATACTGGCCGGTCGCGGCTCCGAGCACAGCGTCGGACTGGCCAACGTGGATCGCAGGCTCCGGTCGATCTACGGCGCCTGGTACGGACTGGTCGTCGAGACGGCCAGGGGGGCGGGCACGAAGGTGATCGTCCGGGTTCCGATGTTCCAACCCGGAGTGGTGCCGCGATGACGCGGAGACTGCGAGTGCTGGCCGTCGACGACGTTCGTCCCGCGCTGGACGAGCTGTGCGGGATGCTGGGGGACGCCCCCGAGGTCGACGAGGTGGTGGGAGCCGGTGAGGCGCTGGAAGCGTTGCGACTGATCCAGGGCGATCGGTTCGACGTGGTGTTCCTGGACATCTCCATGCCGGGGCTCGACGGCATCGAACTGGCGTCGCTGCTGGCTAGGTTGAGCACCCCACCGGTGCTCGTGTTCGTCACGGCCTACGACGGGCACGCCGTGACGGCCTACGACATCGGTGCCGTCGACTACGTGCTCAAGCCGGTACGCTCCGAACGCCTGTCGGCTGCCCTGGACAAGGTGAGCAGGATGGTGGCCGCCGGTGAGGTCGTCGACTCGCGGCAGTCCGTACCACCGACCGACGCCATGCCCGCCCTGCCGGTGGAGACGGCGGGGCGCACCAAGTACGTGCGGCGCGGCGACGTGCGTTTCGTCTCCGCCGACGGCGACTACGTCCGGTTGCACACTCCCTCGGGGGAGTACGTGGTGCGGATGCCCATCTCGCGACTGGAGGAGTACTGGTGTCGGGCCGGTTTCCAGCGGGTGCATCGTAGCTTCCTGGTAGCCCTGCACGCGGTGCTGGAGCTGCGCAGCGACTCCGCGGGCGGACTCGTGGCGCACACCGAGATCGGTGATGTTCCCGTCAGCAGGAGACACGCGCGTGACCTGCGAGAGCAGCTGTTGCGGCAGGCGCAGCGCGCCGAACTGGGCAGTCCGGTGCGGGGGAGCCGATGAGCGGGGGGAAACGGGTCCCGGTGATGAGTCCGCAGACCCGGATGGCTCGTGAACGGCGTACTTCCCGGCGGAACTGGAGCTTTCCCCCGCTGGATCCCACGGAGCACGAGCGGGCGAGCGCGCTCCACCGGGCACAACACCGCCAGGGCGTGGTCACGCTGTGCTGGCTGTTCGTGCTCGTGTTCGGGCTTCCCCTGCTGCAGGCCGTCGTGCCGATGCCCGTATCGCTACGCCTGGCCGGAATACCGGTGGCCTGGCTGGTTCCGGTACTCGTGCCCCTCCCGGCCATGGTGCTGCTGGCGTGGCGGCAGTTGTGGCGTGCCGAGCGGCTGGAGCGGCGCTGATGGTGGCGGTGCTGGCGGTCACGCCGGTGGTGCTGCTGACCCTGTTCGTCGGGGTGCGCGGTGTCGCGGCGATGCGTACGACCTCGGACTTCCTGGTCGCGTCCAGACAGGTATCGCCGCTGCTGAACTCGGCCGCCGTTTCCGGGGAGTACCTCTCGGCCGCGTCGTTCCTCGGGATCGCGGGCATGATGGTCAAGGACGGGGTCGGCGCCCTGTGGTACCCCGTCGGCTTCACCGCCGGTTACGTGGCGATGCTGGTGCTGGTGGCGGCGCCCATGCGCCGTTCCGGTGCGTTGACGGTTCCCGACTTCGCCGAGGCGAGGCTGTCCTCGGCGGTGCTCCGGAAACTGACCGCCGTGGTGGTGCTGCTGATCGCGGTGCTGTACCTGGTCCCCCAGTTCCGCACGGCGGGACTGGTGCTCAGCGCGGTCGGGGCCACCCCGTACTGGGTGGGCGTGGTCATCGCGGGCGCAGTCATCAGCGTGACCCTGGCTCTCGGTGGGATGCGGGCGGCCACCTACGTGCAGGCGGTGCAGTTCTGCCTGAAACTGCTGCTGTTCGCGGTGCCTGCGGTCTGGCTGGTCGTCTTCTCCGGAGCCGGCGTGCGGCAGCAGGCGCTGCACCCCGTGGAGTTCGACCGTTTCGAGCAGCGTACGCGGGTGGAGTTCCGGATCGGGGTCACCTTCCGGATCACCGAGCCGACGCGGATTCGACTGCCGGAAGGGGGAACCCGTGTGCTGCGACCCGGCGCCCACGACATCCGGGCGGGGGAGGTCCTCGTCTTCCCGGCGGGTGAGCCCGTTCCGCGGGTGGGGGCCGGCGGACTTCCGGGCGGGGAGCGGTGGCGGCTTCCGTTGCTGGACGTCGCCGACGCCGGGCACCCGTTGTTCGGCACGTGGGCGGTACTGGTCGCGACCATGTTCGGCACCATGGGACTTCCGCACGTGGTGGTGCGGTTCCACACCACGCCAGACGGGGCGAGTGCACGTCGAACCGCCGCGTTGACGGTGGGCCTGTTGAGCGTGTTCTACCTGTTCCCGGGGATCTACGGGGCGTTGGGCAGGGTGCTGCTGCCGAGACTGTACCTGTCGGGGGGTACCGACACGGTGGTGGTCGCGCTCCCGGCGCGGGTGGACTCCGGCTGGGTGGGCACCCTGTTCACCGTGCTGCTGACCGGTGGCGCCTTCGCCGCGTTCCTCGCCACTTCGCTGGGGCTACTGCTGGTGCTCGCCGGGGCACTCTCGCACGATCTCGTGCCCGGAGGTCTGGGACGGTTGCGCGGTACCGCTCCGCTCGCTGCGGGAGTGATCATCCTGCTCGCGCTGTCCGCGGCACCGCTGGAGACCAACATCCTGGTCACATGGGCGTTCACGCTGGCGGCGGCGACCTTCTGTCCCCTGCTGGTGCTGGGGATCTGGTGGTGGCGGCTCACGGCGACGGGGGCGATCAGCGGTGTGCTGGTCGGGCTGCTCGGATCATCGGCCGGGATCGTGGTGACCCTGTTCGGGCCGGAGCTGCACGGCTGGCTGGCCATTCTGCTGGCCCAACCGGCGCCGTGGTCGGTGCCGCTGGCCTTCGGCGCCATGGTGCTGGTCTCGTTGCGCGGGCGTTCTCCCTCGTGGGCGAGGTCCGCCATGCTGCGGCTGCATCTGGACCGGACCGCGAGGACCGAGTCCGGGTCGTGACAGCGGTGGAACCGGACTTCGCCCGGTCACGTTCGTCCGGATCGCCCTACCGCTCGTCCACCGCTCGTCGCACGGTTCGCCCATCGGTCGCAGCTGTCTCCCCAACACGACGTGATCTTCCTACTGTGCCTTGAGTCACTCGTTCGTGTTAGGAGGCGGTTGTGACAACCGAGGAATCCGAGTCCCGGGATCCCACGGCGGAACAGTGGACCGAGGCCCACGCCAGCGCGGACTTCGTGGCGCTGCGACGCAGGCTGCGCGGGTTCGTGTTTCCCGTGGCCGCGTTGTTCCTGGGCTGGTACCTGCTGTACGTGCTGCTCGCCGACTACGCCCACGGGTTCATGTCCGTCAAGCTTTTCGGCAACATCAACGTGGGCCTGGTACTGGGACTGCTGCAGTTCGTGTCCACCTTCGTCATCACCGGAATCTACGTGCGGTTCGCCAACCGGCGGCTCGACCCGGTGGCGGGCAGGATCCGCGAGGACATCGAGGGGAGGTCGGAATGACTCCGTTGGCGCAGAGCGGTGGACTGCAGGGTAGCAATCCGATCATCAACATCAGCATATTCGTCGCTTTCGTCGTCGTGACGCTGGTCGTGGTGCTGCGTGCCAGCCGCACCACCAAGACCGCCTCGGACTACTATGCCGCCGGACGCGCGTTCTCCGGCCCGCAGAACGGCATAGCCATCTCCGGTGACTACCTGTCCGCGGCCTCCTTCCTCGGCATCGTCGGCGCCATCGCGCTGTACGGTTACGACGGTTTCCTGTACTCGATCGGTTTTCTCGTGGCGTGGCTGGTCGCTCTGCTGCTGGTCGCCGAACTGCTGCGCAACACCGGCAAGTTCACCATGGGTGACGTGCTCGCCTTCCGGATGCGGCAACGTCCGGTGCGGGCGGCCGCGGCCACCTCCACCCTGGCGGTGAGCTTCTTCTACCTGCTGGCGCAGATGGCCGGAGCAGGCGTGCTGGTCTCGTTGCTGCTGGGGATCAACAACCCGGCGGGGGTCAGTCTGGTCATCGCGATCGTGGGCGTCATCATGATCGTCTACGTGCTGGTCGGCGGGATGAAGGGCACGACCTGGGTGCAGATCATCAAAGCGGCGCTGTTGATAACCGGTGCCGCCGCGATGACCCTCTGGGTGCTCGCCAAGTACGGTTTCGACTTCTCGGCCGTGCTGCAGGGAGCCGTGGACAAGGCGGGGGCCACGGGTGAGCGGCTGCTCGAACCGGGAGCCAAGTACGGCACCTCCGAGATCAGCAAGCTGGACTTCCTGTCACTGGGACTCGCGCTGGTGCTCGGGACCGCGGGGCTGCCGCACGTGCTCATGCGGTTCTACACCGTGCCGACCTCTCGTGAGGCACGTCGCTCCGTGGTGTGGGCGATCTTTCTGATCGGTCTGTTCTATCTGTTCTCTCTGGTGCTCGGCTACGGCGCGGCGGCCATGGTCGGGCCGGAGACGATCGGCCAGGCACCGGGAGGGTCCAACTCCGCGGCGCCGCTGCTGGCGCAGGCGCTGGGTGGACCGGTTCTGCTGGGATTCATCTCCGCCGTCGCGTTCGCCACCATCCTCGCCGTGGTGGCGGGGCTGACGATCACGGCCTCCGCGTCCTTCGCGCACGACATCTACGCCAACGTCATCAAGAGGGGCGAGGTGGCCGACAAGCAGGCGGAGGTCCGTGTCGCGCGGATAACCGCCGTGGTCATCGGTGCGGTGGCCATCGTCGGTGGCATCCTCGCGCGCAACCAGAACGTGGCGTTCCTGGTGGCACTGGCGTTCGCGGTAGCCGCCTCGGCGAACCTGCCGACGATCCTGTACTCGCTGTTCTGGCGACGGTTCAACACCACGGGCGCGTTGTGCAGTATCTACGGTGGCCTGTCCATCGCCGTGCTGCTCATCGTGTTCTCCCCGGCCGTGTCCGGCAGCGAGACCGCCATGCTCAGCGGGGTGGACTTCCACTGGTTCCCGTTGGAGAACCCGGGACTGGTGTCCATCCCCGCCTCGTTCTTCCTGGGCTGGCTCGGCACGGTGCTCTCCGGTGAGCACGACCAGGCCAAGTACGCCGAGATGGAGGTGCGCTCGCTGACCGGGGCGGGGGCGGAGAAGGCCTCCTCGCACTGAGGCCCCGTCTCGACGTCCCGGTCCGGGTGTCCGGGGAACGGGCAGTTCCCCGGACACCCGGTCACACCTTCCGCCCGAGGCATGTCGGTCGCACTGCGGTAGCCCGTGCTCCCGCCTCCGGTCCCGGAGGGGCGGATCAACCCTTCAGGAAGTTCAACAGGTCCTCGTTGAACTTTTCCTTGTCACCAGGCACATTGGCCAGACCGTGTCCGGCTCCCGGGTAGACCTTCAACGTGGCGTCCGGGATGATCTCGGCCGACTTCCTGGCCGAGGCCTCGATGGGCACTATCTGGTCGTCGTCGCCGTGCACCACCAGGGTGGGGATGTCGAACCGCCTGAGGTCCTCGGTGAAGTCGGTTTCCGAGAACTGCTTCACGCAGTCCAGACCCGCCTTGAGGCCCTGCCGCATGGCCATCAGCCAGAAGGCGTCCTTGTTGCCCTGGGTGACGTTGTTGCCCGGCCGGTTGCTGCCGAAGAAGGTCTCGGTGAGGTCCTGCCAGAACTGGGATCGTTCCCTGCGCATGCCCTCGCGGATACCGTCGAAGACGTCGATGGGCGTTCCCTCGGGGTTGGAGGCCGTCCGCAGCATCAGTGGTGGTACAGCCGCCAGCAGCACCGCCCTGTCCAGCCGTGAGGTGCCGTGCCTGCCGACGTAGCGGCTCAGCTCGCCCCCTCCCATCGAATGCGCGACCAGGGTGACACCGCGCAGGTCCAGCGTCTCGATGAGCCTGGAAAGGTCGTCGGCCCAGGTGTCGTTGTCGTTACCGTACCAGGTCTGCGTGGAGCGACCGTGTCCTCGCCGGTCGTGTGCGATCGCCCGGAAACCCCGCTCGGCCACCGCGTTCAGCTGGTCGTCCCACGCGTCGGCGTTCAGCGGCCAGCCGTGGATGAAGATCACCGGAGGTCCGTCCCCCCAGTCCTTGTAGAAGATCTCCGCTCCGTCGTGGGTCTCGAAAGTCGGCATCGCTCCCCCTCGATCAACGATCGACCCGGTTGCTCTGACGCGGCCGTCACGCCCCGGCAGGCTCCTCGTATCGGGGACACCGCGCCACTGGCGTGGTGGAGTGAGAGCCGAGAGCGGCGTGCTGTTCCGGTGGAAGTTGGCCGCTCCCGGTTTGTTACCCGGGGAGCCGACGGGCCAAACGGGTCGGTGCGGCGAGCACGGCGGGGTTCCGAGGTGAGGTGGACCCTCTGGGAATCGGGACCGAGCGGGACGCCCCGCAGGAACGTGAAGAACTGTTCGTGAAACGGTCGGGTCAACCGCCGCTCCCGTTCCCGGAGAGAGCCCGACGACGGCGCCACGGTCTTCTTCGGAGCTTCGTTCCGCCATGAACGCGAGGTAGGCGCTCACGACGGTGCGGAGGGCCGAATTGGACCACGAATTCGTGCGGTACTCGCTGCTGAGGGGCGGCTCGACCACGGATGGAACCAGGTGAGCGTGTTCCTTCGGTGGTGTCCACGTGGCCGGAGCCGCAGCTCCGTCGCGAACACGGCCAGCGGGAAGCGCCCGGCGGCGGACGGAGTGGTGAACGGGGTGAAACAGCGTTCCACCAGCCTGAGCCGGAGCTCCTTGTCCGGGGTGAGGTGCGGGTGCAGTCCCGAGTGCTGTTCCTGCCAGCGTCGGATCACCTCGATCTGGCGCGTGCCGTGGCCGTGGCAGATCAGGTGGACGTCTTAAGGTACCCGACTTCCGTTTCTCCAGCTGGTGCAGGAACCCCACGAGCTCTCCCGAACCGTCGCCGTTGGCCGGTCCGGACAGCTGCTCGGCCAGCTCCGCGCGCAGTAGCACGTCGTGCTCCCCCGTGGTGGGGAGAAGGACCCTGCCCGAGCCTCTGTCGGGATCATGGCTGTCGTCGACGGCCACGGCCGTCATCGACTCGGGAGGTGCGATGTGCAGCGCCGTGCAGGCCGATCCGGTGGTGGTGTCATCCGTCCGGCTGGCATGGGTGGTGCCGATGCCGAGCCGGTGCGGTATCCGTACCACTGAGGACGGCGAGACCCCCCGCTCGTTCGGCGAGGGTGCGCTTGGTCCAGCCGTTCCCGTGCGGTGGTGGCTCGGTCAGCACCGCTGCCACGATCGTCTGTACCCGCTCCTCGGAGATCGACCGCGGTGCGCCGGAGCGGGGGCGGTCCCGTCGGTCCTGGATCCTGGAAACGTACCCGTCACTTGCCGACCACCCGTTGCGGAAACGCCCAGAGCGCGCGACGGCGGCGTCCGACGAGCCGCGGGCGCACTCCAGCACGATGCGGCAGCGCAGCGCGACCGCCTGAGAGGTGGACGGCAGTCGGATCCAGCGCGACAGCCACTCCCGTTCCGCTTCCGACAGCGACAGCCGAGTTCTGGAACCGCTGGTGCCCAGCATCGGTGATGCTAGGGGAAGCAGCGGTTCACGAGAACGGCTCCGAGGGAGGCGCTACCCGGATACAGCAACCGGCGTCCTCCGGCAGCGCGATGGCGGGCGGAGGACGCCGGAAGGTTTCCGCCTCAGGGCCAGAGGCGTCGGCTCGCCAGTTCCGCCCCCTGGGCCAGCGCTTCCAGCTTCGCCCAGGCCAGCTGCGGATGGACGCGCCCGCCCAGTCCGCAGTCGGTCGAGGCCACGACCCGCTCACGTCCGACGCACTCGGCGAACCGCACGATGCGGTCGGCGACCAGTTCGGGGTGCTCGATCACGTTGGTCGCGTGGCTGACCACCCCGGGCAGGAGCAACTTGTCGTCCGGCAGCGCGACGTCCTGCCAGATCTTCCACTCGTGTTCGTGCCGGACGTTGCCTGCCTCGAAGGAGTAGGCCCGTACGTCGATGGAGAGCAGGATGTCCACGAGGTCCCGCATCGGCAGGTCCGTGGTGTGCGGACCGTGCCAACTGCCCCAGCACAGGTGGAACCGGATCCGGTCCTTCGGCAGCCCGCGGATCGCGTGGTTGAGCGCCTCCACCCGCCGCATGGTGAACCGCCTGTAGTCCTCGACGGACGGTTCGGGGTTGATCTGGTCCCAGTTCTCCGCGATGGCGGGGTCGTCGAGCTGCAGGATGAGTCCGGCGTCGATGATCGCCTTGTACTCCTCGCGCATCGCGTCCGCGCACGCGTAGAGGAACTCCTCCTGACTGTCGTAGTACTCGTTGCCGATCCGCGAACAACTGGCCGGGGCGATCGAGGTCATGAACCCCTCGTCGAGCCCGTTTGCATCCAGAGCCCGTTTGAATCGGGCGATGTCGGCGTTGATCGCCTCGTGACCCACGTACTTCAGTGGTCCCCGGCACACGGGGAAGCTCATCGGACTGGTGGAGACGTCCACCCCAGCGGAGGGGTCGGCGTACGCCTCGGCGAACCTGACCCGGTCACGCCGGTTGCCGAAGCTGGTCAGGACCACCTCCTCTCCTGACCTGGACGCGTCGTGGGTCAGTTCGAACAGCGAGGCGTCGGCGAGTTCCAGGCCGCCGAGCCGTTGGAACGAGTACGACCACCAGGCGCCGTAGTCCACCCGCTGGCTCATCGATTTGCCGAACTCCCCGTCGCCGACGAAGTCGAGTCCGACGTTTCGCTCCCGTTCGACCAGTTCGGTGACGGCCTTGTCCGCGCCCCGCTGGTACCGCTGCTCGTCGATGGTGCCTTCCGCGCGGGACCGGTTGAGCTCGATGAGTTCGTCGGGACGCGGCAGGCTCCCCGCCTGGGTGGTAAGGATGCGGTCGGTGCTCGCACGCATGGCCTCGTTCCTCTCCTCGAGGGCTACTGCGGAAGTCATGCTTACCCCGAGATCGTGAATTGGCAACCGTGCAGGTACGTCCCCGTCGGCGGACGCTTCGAGCGGTGCGGGAGCGCCTCGCCGCTCCGAACGGACTTGCGGTCCGGACCACAACCGGTGACGCGCCGTCGTTTCCGAGCGGCTCGATCACACGACCGGTGTCATCCTCGGACCGTGTCCGAGCATCCCACCGCCGACCGGCCGCGACCGTCCGCCGCCGAACTGCGCGCCTGGCGCAGGATGCTGGCCGACGAACGGGCAGAGGCCGCCGTCTACCGCCAGCTCGCCGAACGCAGGCACGGGGAGGAGCGGGAGATCCTGCTGCGACTGGCCGAGGCCGAACAACGTCACGCTGACCACTGGCGACGGCTGCTCGGTGAGCACGTGGGAGAGCCCCGCCGCGCCACGCTCCGGATGCGCCTGCTGGCCTTCCTGGCCCGTGGATTCGGGTGGATCTTCGTCCTGGCGCTGGTGCAGCACGCCGAGAACCGCTCCTACTACGAGTTCCGGGCCGACGCCACCGAGGCCATGGCCGCCGACGAACGCGTTCACGGTGAGGTGGTCCGCGCGCTGGCCGCGCAGGGGCGGGCACGGATGTCGGGAACGCTGCGTGCGGCCGTGTTCGGGATCAACGACGGTGTGGTCAGCAACCTGGCCCTGGTGCTGGGGGTGATCGGCGGTGGTGCGAGTCCGACGCTGGTGGTGCTGACCGGACTGTCCGGTCTGTTGGCGGGAGCGCTGTCCATGGCGGCGGGGGAGTACGTCTCCGTGAGTTCGCAGCGGGAGCTGATCGCGGCGGGCCGACCGGACGACACGGCCGGTGGGGTACTGCCACGACTGGACGTTGACGCCAACGAACTGGCGCTGGTCTACCGCGCCCGCGGGATGTCCGCCTCGGAGGCCGAGCGCCGTGCCGAGGCGATGTTGAGCCGATCCGTTGTCGAGCGGTCACCCGCTCGGGAGGAGTCCGACGGGGAAGAGGTGGTCGGCAGTGGCATCAAAGCCGCCGCCTCCAGCTTCGCCGCGTTCGCCGTCGGTGCTCTGCTGCCGGTGTTGCCCTTCCTCATGGGGCTCGACGGCGTCCCCGGTGTGCTGGTGGCCGGAGGGTTGAGTGGTGCGGCGCTCTCGTCCACCGGTGCGACGGTGGGGGTGCTCTCCGGCGTCTCCCCGCTGCCCCGAGCGCTGCGCCAACTCGGCATCGGGGCGGGCGCGGCCGGGTTGACCTTCCTGCTGGGGCTGCTTTTCGGAGTGACCGCCTCCTGAAACAGGACTGTCGCGGTGCCCGAGAGTACGTCCTCCGGAGCCCGTCCGGGCCGTCACAGCACCGGGACCTTCTCACAGCGGTGCGTTCGCGCCGCCGCTCAGGATCGGGAGAGGGCCTCGACGAGTTCTCCGACCCGTGGTTCCGGAACGCTCGTCGCCAGGTCGGCGACCGTGACCATGCCCACCAGGCGTTGTCCGTCGATCACGGGAAGCCGGCGGATCCGGTGCTCGCTCATGATACGCATCGCCTCGTCGGTGGAGTCGTTCGCGCCGATGGTGACCGCCTCCTGCTGGTTGAGGTCACCGGCCGGGAACGTTCCGGCGTCACGCCCCTCGGCCACGACCTTGACCACTATGTCCCGGTCGGTGACCATTCCCTTGATCCTGTCGTCCTTGCCGCAGATGGGCAGTGCTCCGACCCCGAGCCGTGCCATCATTCGCGCGGCGTCGGCGGCGGTCTCCCCGGTGCGCACGCAGTCGGCACCGGCGTGCATGATCTCCCGTACCGTGTTCATCGGCTTCCTCCCGTCATCTTCAGTGCCCGTTCTCGTCGGTGCCCCGGCTGTCCGGAGTGGTCCGTACCGTGGGAAGTCGCCCTCGTGGCGGGATTCGAGCCCTTCCTGCGCGCGTGCGTGCTCCCTCCCGGCGGAGCACCCCTCCCGTTGATGGGGTTTCCGATGGGATCGGTGGGCAAACCTCCGGGGTTCAGCCCGGCTCACCGCGTCGTTTGCGGTGCGCCACCCAGCCGAGATCGAACAGCGCGACGACCCCCAGCGCCACGAGAACCCAGCCGAACCAGGCCAGGGGAGGCAGGTAGACGAGCAGCGCCACACCCGCGCCGAGGCAGAAGATCGTGCCGAAACCGGCCAGCCACAACCGCGGGGTCAACGCGCTCAACCCGGAGGGCGCGCCGGTCAGCCGGGCGAACCAGTCGTGGTAACCGGGCAGCCCACGTGCGTAGTGGGCCCGTGTCCGCTCGTCGTGTCGCCGTGCGTCCATCCCTCTCGGGGTTCCCGGCGCCGAACCCCGCTGAAACAGCCGAGCGGGGTGAGGCGGGTGCGCGCGGCATCAGTCGCCTGCCCCCCGCACCGGACGTTCCGGTCGGTCGAGTCGGGAGCCGTCGGGCTGATCCGTTCTCCTGCCGGGGGCGGGTTCGCTTACCGCAGTTCGCGTGCGAAAAGCCCGGCTGCGGCTTTCGGGTCGAACCAGGTCGATTTGGGGGGCATGACCAGTCCCGAGTCCGACACCGCCATGACCTGTTCAACGGTGGGCGGGTGCGGGACCAGGCAGATCGCGTTCCGGTGGGAGCACCAGCACCGTCCCCCGCTCTCGTGGTTCTGGCCGTCCAGGCCGTCCGCGGCGACGATGTCCGATACGGCGGGCAGCAGCCACTCGTCGAGCAGCACCGCGTCCAGCCCCGCTCGTACCTGATCAGCATCGGTGGGAGCGCGTAGCCGCAGTCGGAAGCACCGGTCGTTGACGCGCAGCAGCACCACGCCCGGGGCCGGGTTGCTCGTGGTGGTCGAGGTGCATTCCTCGATCCGAGTGATCAGTGGCAGCGCCGCCAGCTGCTCCAGCACCCACGGCGTGGACAGTTCGCGATCGGCGGGAAGGCAGCGGTGGTAACCGAGGATGCGCATCTGGCTGCTGGGAAACAGTGCCGCCAGGGTGAACGCCCGTGTGTCGTCGCCGGGGGAGTGCGGTCGTGACTGTCCGTTCCGCTCGGCGACCGCCATCCGATGGTGGCCGTCCGCGATGTAGAGAGCGGGTACGTTCGCCAGTTCGTACTCCAGCGTTCGGGCCAGTTCGGCGTCCCGCCGGATCCACACGGTGTGTTCCACCCCACCGGCCGAGTCCGCGCGGATGTCCGGTTCCCGCGTGGTCGCCCGTTCGAGGAGATCACGCAGGCGAGGGCGGTCCCGGTGGGTGAGGGTGACCGGCATCTGCTCGACACCGCCCGCTTCGGTGAGCTGTTCGATGCGGCGCTCCCGCTCCGGACGGGTCGCCTCGTGGCGGCGGATTCTGCCCGCCCGGTAGTCGTCGAGCGAGACCTCGACCACCACGCCGGTCTGTTGATGCCTGCCCGCTCGCAGTCGGTAGACCACCACGGCAGGGAGCGGGGGATGGACGAAACCGCCGCTGTCCAGCAGGCGCCTCACCCGCTCGGGGGCGAGGGAGCCGTCCAGCGACTCGACCCACCGTTGGTCGATCACCAGCAGTCGTGGGGACCGCACCGTGATCCCGGTGGAGCGGTGTTGGTGATCCTGAGGGGCGGTGGTGACGTGCTGGGTACGCGGAGGACTCATGCGGCACCCCCGGAACGAGCCGACACCGCCACACTGCCGGGACGGTCGACGGAAAGGGAGTCCTCGTTGACGCAGTGCAGCACGGTGCCCGCGTCGAAGCTCTCGACCATGCGCACCACTTCGTCGGACACGGCCCGTTGCGCTTGTTCGGTGGAGGCGCCGATGTGGTGCGTGCCGTACACGTTGGGGTGAGCGGCCAATCGGGACTCGATGGTTCCCCTTCCGCTCTCGGGCTCTTCGGAAAAGACGTCGATACCCGCTCGCACTCCTTTGGTGTCCATGGCCTCGATCAACGCGTTCTCGTCGATCAGCTCGCTCCGGGAGGTGTTCAGCAGGATGGTTCCCGGGCGCGCCTGCGCCAGCAGCTCCCGGTCGACGATGTGGCGGGTGGTGTCGGTCAGCGGCAGGTGCAGCGACAACACGTCGCAGGTCCGCGCCAGTTCGTGCGGGTCGGCGACGAACTCGATACCGAGCTCCGTGGCCCGGTCCTTGGTCCGCGGGTCCCGTTCCGGGTTCTCCACCGCGTGGACGTGGGTACCGAAGGCCACCGCTCGTTCCGCGAAACGCAACCCGATCCGGCCGAGACCGAACACACCCACCCTGCGCCCGTATATCCCCCGGGCATGCGAGTAGTGCTGCTTGTTCCAGCGGCCGGCACGCAGGTCGGCGACGCCGTCGGGGATGCCGCGATCCAGGGCCAGCAGCAGTCCGAAGGTGAGCTCGGCCACCGCCACGGCGTTGCGGCCGGGGACGTTGCAGACGTGCACACCGATTCCCGATGCCGTCGCGCGATCGATTGTGTTGGTGCCGGAGCCGGCGCGGATCACCATCCGGAGCGCGTCGGCGCTCTCGAGTGCCGCTGAGGTGACCGGGGTGCTGCGAACGACGAGGATCTCGGTGCCGAGCAGTGCTTCCCGCAGCTGTTCGGAGTCGAGTTCGGGCCGGTAGTGGCATTCGTGGCCGAGTTCGGAGAGTTCGGTCAGGGAGTCTTCCGGGAAGGTGTCGGCGACGAGGATTCGCATCGATTGCTCCCTTGCGATCAGTGGACCGCCCCGGTGGTTCCCCGGATACGCCGAGGGCAACCGCACCAGTGGCCCCTCAACAGCGCAGTATCACGAACGATAGCACCTTGTTGCTTATTGCGCACCGAATTGCTTATAACGCAATGTTGGCCCGTCGGGGGGTTAACGTCAACACCTGCTCGCCGTACGGAGGGCGCAACTCGCCCGACAGCGTGAACATCACCCGTCCCGGCGGAGATCCCGCACGCGTGTTCTTCCCGTCACCGCGGTTCGGCGAGATCACTCCTGACCGACAGGTGCTCCGATGGTGGGCGCCGGCGGGCACGTATCCGGGAAGCACCGCCGGAGGATGCCACCGCCCCGGCCCGTGCGATCACGCGCTCTGCCGGGCATCCACGGGGGTGGGCGATTCCACCGAGCAGTTCGAGGAGACCGCCATGTCGGATACCGAGATCACCGTCGTGCCGGACAGGCAGGACATCGTGCTGAGCCGCGTGTTCGAGGCACCGCGCGACATCGTCTTCCGGGCCTGCACCGATCCGGCTCTGGTGCCCCGCTGGTGGGGGCCGGGCCACTACAACACCACTGTGGAGCGGGACGATGTCACAGCTGGGGGGATCTGGCGCTACACCAGTCGTGACGAGAACGGGGTCGAGTACCGCTTCCACGGCGTGTACCACGAGATCACCCCGCCCCACCGGATCGTGGCCACCTTCGAGTTCGAGGGAATGCCCGGTCACGTCTCGCTGGAGACCGTGACGCTCTGGGAGAACGGGGCGGACAGAACCCGTTACGTGGGCACCTCGGTGTTCCAGTCCGTGGCCGACCGGGACGGGATGGTCCAGGCCGGCATGGAAGAGGGAGCGAGAGAGGGGATGACCCGGCTGGCCGAGGTGATCCGGGTGCTGCGGGAGCGTTCCGGTCAGTGAGCGGATCCGGAGCCTGGTTCCCTCGGGCGTGGGAGGTACGTTCGGTCCCGCGCGCCGGTGCGGGTGTCGCGTGACCCCGGGCCGCTCGCCGGTGGCTCAGCCCTTCGTGGTGGGCTCCACGGTGAGCTCGTACCGTGCTTCGGTGCTGAACTCACCGCTGCTGCCGCGCAGCGTCAGCGTGTGCTTCCCCGGGGAGAGGGGCGGAACGCGTAGCCAGAGCCCACAGCCGAATCCCCGCACCGTTCCCGAGCGCGTCTCATAGGTGATGCCGGTCGGTTCGATCCGTCGCAACGTTATCTCGGTGCCGTCCACCGAGGCCGTGCCTTCGGCTTCGGCCAGGAAGTCCCCGCAAGCGGCGGCGGTGTCGGTGATCCGGTTGACAACCGGTCCCGCCAGCGGCGAGTCCGCCGGAACACGACAGGAGCGCCGCACGGTACCGCCGTAGGTTCCCGCCACGAACCAGACCAGTTCCGGCTGGTTGACGGCGCAGAATCGGCCGGTGGCGTCCCGTACGGGATCCTGTCCTTCCGGAGCCGATCTCGCCCAACTCCACCAACGTGACTGCAACTCGGCGTCGGTCATGGGCTGGTTTCGCGAGGTTCCCTCCGTCGTGGCGGCGGTGGAGGTCTCGGCCGTGGATTCCTCCCCCTCAGGGGACCGGCCTTCGGGGGACTGAGTCGAGCACCCGGTCACCACCAGGGCGAGCAGTACCGACAGGAACAGGGAACAGCGCCGCATCCTGGTGAACGTAGTCCGGTTCCGATCTCGCTCGGAAGTGTAAGAACGGCGAAGTTACTCGATCGTAGTTCCCAAGCGGAGAGCTCGGGGACGGCTTTCCGGTCCCGGAGACCGGTTCATGCCGGTGAGGGTTCACCCACGATCTCGGAACAGGCCAGGCCGTCACCCGCGGCGGGGTTGCCCCGTAGTCCGAGTGCCTGTTGTTGTCCGAGTTCCGCGCACCGCACCACTGAGTCGTTCACCAGCAGTGGGGCCATTTCCCGGATCGCCGCGGTGTAGGCGAGCACCCGATCGGGAGTCTGACCGTTCTCCAGCTCGATCGCGGTGGAATCGTGCAGCCGGACCAGCCGGTAGCGTTTCCCGCGACCTTCGCAGCGGTCGAGTACCCGGCGCTGTTCGGCCGTGGCGTACCAGACCGTGTGCTGCTCGGTGACTCCCGACGCCGCGGCGAGCACGGCGGGCCGCTGGCCGTCCCGGGGACGCAGCCCCGAGGACCACACCGCGGCCAGGCCGGAGCACTCCGCACGCAACACCACGGCCGGGCCGGTCAGGGCCAGGTTCTCGCGCAGCCACCCGATCTTCTCCGGGCACGCGTTGGAGCCGTAGGCCAGTACAGGCCGCCGTCGCCGCAGTGGTGCGGCGCCCTGCTCGACGAGCCACGCGTCCAGACAGAGGTCTGCTCCGTTGCCGGTGCGCACTCGCCACCCTGAGGGTGTCGTGGGGTCGGGCAGCAGTGGGTACCCGACACCGTCGAGGTGGACGAAGGAGCAGTCCGGGCGCGCACCGGGATAGGGATGTTCGGGATACTCGGCTTCGGCGAACGGTTCGACCGTGCGGGACCGCGTTCGCAACTCGGGAACGGCCATCGGCCGCCCACTCTTACAGTCGAGCACGTCGGCACGCTGCGACCGTCATCACATTCAGTGGGGTTCAGTGCGGTTGATGTGACGAGTTCTTCACTTCCGTGCCCCACCTGGAGAGCGCACACCGCCGTTCGGCCGAGCATCGTCGTGCGCTGTTCGGTGCCTTGCTGCGCCCCCGCCTCCGAGGGGCTCCGTCGGTGTCGTTCCCGTCGGTTCGGGAGATGCCCCTCCGGGGAGAGACGAGCGAGGCCCGCTCACCGCGCGGTGAGCGGGCCTCGTCGTATGTGTTCCGGGTTCGAAGCTCGGAGTCAGAGCGCCCGTACGGTGTCGGCCTGCGGGCCCTTGGCGCCCTGGCTGACCGTGTACTCCACTTCCTGCGCCTCGTCGAGCGTGCGGAAGCCCGGTGCGTCAATCGCGGAGTAGTGTACGAAGACGTCGGGGCCGCCGTCGTTGGGGGCGATGAAGCCGAAGCCCTTCTCCGAGCTGAACCACTTCACGGTTCCCTGCGGCATGGCTGTCTCCTTTCGGGAGCTGTTTAGGTCACCGGTGGCCGTCCCGTACGGCCACCCAACGGTCGTGGATCTCAGACGGCGCCTACTCCAGCTACACCAAAGACAGCTGCTCGCCCGCACCAACTATCTGCGAACGTGCTCTAACACGACTCCAGAAAACGACCGAGGCCAATCATACACACCTTCGTCGGCGGGTGCAGTACTCGCGCGGCAACAGATCGAAAAGCCCGTGCCCGCGCTCTCGGGCACAGTGGGTGAGCGCGTGTGGCAACGAACCGTCGTGAAGGTGGTACGGGCGTGAGAAGACGGAACGAGGACGACTCCGAGTCCCCCGAGGACGTCGACACCACCGCGGACCGGCCCTCGTCCGGTCGGTTCGCCGGCGAGATACGCGACGCCGTGTCGGGCCGGACGTTTCTGCTGATCGTCGGGGTGCTGCTGTTGCAGCTCGGCTTCATACTGTCCTACGTGGGGGCGTTCCACCAACCCGCTCCGCACCGGATCGCCGTGACCGTCGTCGGTCCCGCCCCCGCTGCCGAGCCCATGGCGGACCGGTTGGACGATCTGCCCGAGGAACCGCTGCGAGCTCGTACCGGCGTCGACCTGTCGAGCGCGCGGCAGCTGCTCACCGAAGGTGCCACCTCGGCGGTGTTCGTGCTCGAACCGGCCTCCTCGGCCGATCGGCTGCTGCTAGCCACGGCCGGTGGTTCGGCAAAGGCCGAGGCGGTGGAACGAATCGTCGGTCAGGTCCAGCGGGAGAGGCAGCGCTCGCTCTCGGTGCGCGACGTGGTTCCGGCCCAGCCGGGGGACTCCCGAGGGCTGACGGGGTTCTACCTGGTGGTGGGGTGGACCGTCGGCGGGTACCTTGTGGCCTCGTTGCTGGGGGTGTCGAGGGGGGCGCGTCCCGCAAATCCGACCCGTGCGTCGATCAGGTTGGCCGCCGTCGTGCTCTACGCGGTGGTTTCCGGGCTCGGTGGAGCGCTCGTGGTCGGGCCGTGGTTGGAGGCGCTGACCGGACACGTCGTCCCGCTCTGGTGGCTCGGCGCGTTGTTGGTGTTCGCGGCCGCGGCGGTGACCATGGCGTTTCAGGCGTTGTTCGGGGTGCTGGGCATCGGTTTGACGGTGTTGCTGTTCGTCGTGCTCGGGAACCCGAGCGCGGGAGGCGCCTATGCCCCCGAGATGCTGCCCGCCTTCTGGCGTGCGATCAGCGGGGCGCTGCCCAACGGCGCCGGGACCGAGGCCGTGCGTCACATCGTCTACTTCGGCTCCCACCACGTGACGGGCGACGTGCTCGTCATCGCTGCCTACGCCCTGGGAGGAGTGGTGGTGGCACTGCTGGGGGCGTTGCTACGGGCCCGTCGCGAAGACGGCGATCCCAGCGCGGGCGCCTTCTACTGATCGTTTCGGACCGCGGATCAGCGCGGGGTGTAGTACGCGACTCCTTCCACCAGTTCGGTGTCGAGGCGTCCCTGTTCGACGAGGAGCTTCAGGTGGACCGCGGTCTCGAGTACCGCCAGGGCGCGGTTGAACGTGTCGAGTTCGTCCAACGCGTATCCGTGTCGGGTCCAGGTCAGCGTCCGCGCCGCGTGGTAGGCGGTTTCCGCGCCCTCTGCGACCGTCGTGGCCATGGTCGTCAACCGTCGTTCGTGGTGTCGCAGCAGTTCGTCGACCCGGGAGTGCACGCTCGTCCCCGCCGGGCCGTGGGCGGGCAGCATTCGCGCGTCCGGCAGCGAGCGGACCATCCGCAGCGAGTCGAGGTAATCCCGTAACGGCAACGGGTTGGGGGCCTGTTCCAGCGCGATGGAGGGGGAGATGTGCGGCAGCACGTGGTCACCGGTGAACATCAGGCCCTCGGCCTCGTCGAGAAACACCACGTGGCCTCGGGTGTGGCCCGGTGTCGGGAGCACGCGCAGTGTTCGTTCCCCCAGGCACAGGTCCGTCGTTTCGTCGAGCCATTCGTCGGGCTCCTGCCAGGTGCCTTCCGGGGGAAGGGCTTCCGGGATGTCGAACTCGGCGGCCAGTGCGTCGACGAGGTTCTTGGCACCGCACTCCAGCAGTTGCTCGCGCTGGGTTCGCATCGGTACGTGATCGGAGGCCATGAGGCGTCGCAGGTTGGGCCGTTCCGCGGCTCCGAGTCCGATTCGGCATCCGGTCTCGTTCCGCAGTGTCACCGCCTGGGTGTAGTGGTCCCGGTGGACGTGGGTGACGAGTACACGGGTTATGTCGGTGAGCTCCGCCCCCAGCGTGGCCAGTGCTTCGGCCAGCCGGTCGCGGGACTCGGCAAGCGCCCAGCCGCCGTCGACCAGGGTGATGGCCGAGGTGTCACGAATCGCGTACACGTTCACCGCGCGCAATCCGTCCCCGGGCATCGGCAGCGGAATCCGATGCACCCCCGGGGCGACCTCGTGGGCTCCCGGTCGTGTCCAGTCCGCACCCGACATGCTCACCTCCACGGCGTCAACCTGTGATCGGCAGGCATACCACGCGGTCGGTATTCGATCGAGCGGGTGCGACACAGCTCACCAACCTCTTCGGATAGCGGGGTGCCGGGGACGACGCGAGTGGGGCCGCCTACGCGGTCGTGCCCGAACGGCACGTCTCGCGAGGAGCCGATGGTTCCCGCCGCCTCGGAGCTCTGCCGGAGCGGGACCGTCGGCGGGAGTCCCCGGCCGGTCTCTCACCGCGGTTGTGTGAAGCACTACCGCCGGGCGGTGGCACGAGGAAGGCTCATCAGGTCGTACCCCAGCGGACTGGAAGTTCCCGCAGGGAGCGGATGAAGCTGCCCGGCTTCCAGCGCGGCTCCTCGCCGTCCAGGGCCGTTTCCATGTGGGGGAAGCGACGCAGCAGACCCTCAAGCCCCACCTCGAGCTCGATCTTGGCCAGCTGGGCCCCCAGGCAGCGGTGCACTCCGCTGCCGAAGGCGAGGTGGTGGTTGTCCACGCGTTCGACGTCGAGGGTGTCGGGGGCGTCGAAGACATCGCCGTCACGGTTCGCCGAGGACAGCGCGACGAGCACGGTATCGCCCTCGCGCACGGTCACTCCGTTGAGGACGACCTCCTCGAGAGCCACCCGGGGAAAGGTCACGTCGAAACCGAACAGTGGCACGTAGCGCAGCAGTTCTTCGACCGCACCGGGGATCAGCTCGGGATTCTCGCGCAGGCGTCGCCATTGTTCCGGATAGTGGCGCAGCAGCACCAGGACCGAGTTGGCGAGCTGATTCTTGGTCGTCTCGTGACCGGCGGCGAGCAGCGTGAGCCCGAATTGCACGAGTTCCTGCTCGCTCAGTTTGTCGTCCTCGTCACGAGCCGAGACCAGGGCGCTGAGCAGGTCGTCGGTGGGATTCCGCCGTTTTTCGTTCACCAGGTCGGTCGTGTAGTCCTGCAGTTGTTCCCAGCCCGCCTGTACCTCCTCGAGAGGAGTTCCGGTCACACTGGCGATCTTCTCCGTCCAGTCGCGGAATTTGGACTGGTCCTTTTCGGGGACGCCGAGTATGGTGCATATGATTTTGATGGGAAGCGGGGCGGCGAAATTCTCGACCAGGTCCGCGGGGCTCCCGTGCCGCGTGAGCCGGTCGAGCAGTTCCTCGGAGGTCTGCCGCACGTAGGGGCGCAGTCGCTCGATGCGGCGAACCGTGAAGGCCTTGGCGGCCAGTTTGCGGATACGGGTGTGCTCGGGAGGGTCCGAAGCCAGGATCGACCCGGGTTGCGGCGCGAACGTGCCCAGTCTCGGAATGTCCTCGTCGAGACTTCTGGCCAGGCTGAAACGGTTGTCCGACAGGACGAACCTCACGTCCTCGTTCCGCGTCACCAGCCACACCGGCACGCCCGACAGCACGACCCTGCTCACCGGGTTTTCGGTTCTCAGTCGAGTGTAGATCTCGTCGACGTGGTTGGCCGAGGAGTTGGCGAAGGGGAAAACCGGTGTTTCCGTGTTGGGTGTCTGCACAACGTCCTCCCGGTGGGATTTTGCGCGGTTCTTCCCCGCGCACGGGGGCGGGACGATCTTTCTGATCGATGGTGATTTTTTCAGTGTATTCGGGAGCTTCGTTTCGCTACAAGATTCGGGTGATGGGATTTTCGGGTGAGTCCGCGCCGTGCGGGGGTGCTCGTCTTTCCGCTCGCGGACTCACGCCGCGACGGATGCGGCTCGGTTCGCCAGGAGCGGTTCTTCGAGTCGGGAACTCTCCGGCTCGGCTTCGGCGGAGCGGTACTCGCGCTTCGCCGAAGCCGGGCTCCGTGTGGTGTCGCCCGGCCGGTTCCGAGTGGGGACGGCGGAGGTCGGTTACGAAGTGGCCGAGGCTCTGGGCGACAATCGACGGTCGACGGTGATCCAGCCGTGGCGGCCTGGCCGTCGACAGCCGTGGCGTGGGAAGGGGCGCGATCGTGTCCGGGCATGTGCAGATCGGTGAGGTCGCCGAACGCACCGGTCTCTCACTGCGCACGATCCGCTACTACGAGGAAGTCGGCCTGGTGGCGCCGAGCACGCGCAGTCAGGGTGGTTTCCGGCTCTACACCGAGCCGGACATCGAGCGGCTGAACGTGATCAAGCGGATGAAGCCGCTGGGCTTCCAGCTCGAGGAGATGCGCGAACTGCTGGGGATCCTCGACGAGTCCGAAGGAGAGCAGGGCTTGTCGGAGGAGAGCAGGCACAGGCTGGAGGAGTTCCACGACGAGGTGCGTCAGCGCTGTGCCGACCTGCGGGAACGATTGCGGGTCGCCGAGGAGTTCGCGGCAACCCTGCGGCAGCGACTCTCCTGAGCGACTGGGCCCGGTCGATCGGAGGGTGGAGCTCGCCGGAACGGCTCATCGGGGACGGCGCGGGTTGCCCGTTCCGCCCCCGACGACGTGTGTGAGAGGTCTGCCGTGCGTTCGTTCGGCCGCTGACCGGCGGGGAGGCCCACCGGTCAGCTCGGGGCTTTTCCGCCGCCGAACCGCTCAGTGGCCGCCGAGTTGCCCCGCCAGTGCGGCGTGGCGTTGTTTGCTCGGTTCGTTCATGCCGGTGATCGAGACCGTGATGCCGCGCTGGTGGTATTTGGTTTCGATGGCGTCGAGTGAGGCCACGGTGGAGGCGTCCCAGATGTGTGCTCCGGAGAGGTCGATGACGACGTTGTCCGGGTCGCCCGCGTAGTCGAATTGGAAGACCAGGTCGTTGCTGGAGGCGAAGAAGAGCTGGCCGGTCACGCGGTAGATCTTCGTGCTGCCGTCCGGGTCGAGGACGCTGTCGACGTGGACCAGGTGTGCCACTCGGTGGGCGAACAGCACCAGGGCCACGACGACGCCGATCACGACTCCGATGGCGAGGTTGTGGGTGAACACGGTGACCGCGACGGTGGCCAGCATCACGGCTGTTTCGCTCTTGGGCATCATGCGCAGCGTTCTCGGGTGGAGGCTGTGCCAGTCGAAGGTGCCCACCGCGACCATGATCATGACCCCGACCAGGGCGGCCATGGGGATCATGGCCACGACCGGACCCAGTGTCACGACCAGGACCAGCAGGAACACCCCGGCGAGGAAAGTGGACAATCTGGTCCTCGCCCCGCTGGACTTCACGTTGATCATGGTTTGGCCGATCATGGCGCAGCCGCCCATGCCGCCGAAGAAGCCGGTGACGATGTTGGCCACGCCCTGACCCCAGGACTCGCGAGTCTTGTCGGAGTGCTCGTCGGTGATGTCGTCGACGAGTTTGGCGGTCATCAGTGACTCCATGAGTCCGACCAGGGCCAGTGCCAGCGCGTACGGGGCGATGATCCGCAGGGTCTCGAGGGTCATCGGCACGGCGGGGATGCCCAGCACCGGCAGGGTGCTCGGCAGTTCGCCCTGGTCGCCGACGGTGGGAACGGCGATGCCCGCCGCCACGGTGAACGCGGTGAGCGCGACGATGGACACCAGCGGGGCCGGGATCGCCGTGGTCAGCCGGGGCAGGCCGACCATGAGCGCCAGCCCCACCGCCACGAGCGCGTAGACGCTCCAGGGGACGTCGGTGAGGTAGGGCAGTTGTGCGGTGAAGATCAGGATGGCCAGCGCGTTGACGAATCCGACCATGACGCTGCGGGGCAGAAAGCGCATCAGTCGGGCCACGCCGAGCACACCCAGCGTCGCCTGGAACAGACCGCCGAGAATCACGGTGGCCACCAGGTACTCCACGCCGTGCTGCTGGGCCACGGGGGCGACGACCAGCGCGATCGCCCCGGTGGCCGCCGAGATCATGGCACGGCGCCCGCCGACCAGCGAGATAGTCACCGCCATGGTGAACGAGGCGAACAGTCCGACGCGCGGGTCGACCCCGGCGATGATGGAGAACGAGATCGCCTCGGGGATGAGCGCGAGCGCGACGACGAGTCCGGCCAGTACTTCGGTGCGCAGCACGCGCGGGGACAGCCATGACGGACGTGTTCGCAGGACAGCGGGAAGCGACATCATCTTCTTTCGTGCGAGGAGAAGTTCGGATGGGATCGATTCGAGCGGAGCCACACCCGTGGGGCTCACGCGACCGCACCGCACTCTACCGTTACGTAACGGCAATGATGGCCGTAATGTGACGTACATCGGAGTGTGATCCACGTCGACATCCCGGCCGTGAACATCCCGGAAACCGACCGCCCCCGAAAGATCCCCCGCCGTGCTGACCGCTCTCTCGGCTCGTTCCGCAGGGGAGGAGAGATGGTGATGTTCCGGCGGACGAGCGGTACCCGCACCGGGCGGGCCCGTTCATCCGCCGGGGAGGGAAACCGTTCAGCGGCACACGGAGTGCAGCCCCCGTCCCAGTGCCCGAGCGTGCAGCGCGTCCAGCCTCGAGGCCGCCCGGATGCTCGTCCTGGTCAGTTCCGCACGGCAGCCCGGATCGTGGCGGACGGACTTGGTGCCGAGCAATGTGTCCAGCAGACCCTGGTTGATCTCGTCTGTTCGGTCACGGACATCGTCCATGTCCGGATGCCCTCGCGGGGGAGCCGTGGTGCCGCTTTCCCACCTGGAGATCAAACACCGCTGAACCAGCTTGTTCGCCTCGATCCGGTCCCGGAACACCTCGGTCGCGACCGCGGGGTCGAGCCCCGCGCGCTCGGCGTGCTCGGATACCTCGGCCAGTACCTCGCGCTCCCGGGCTGGAGCTTCCACGGGGTCACCGCTCTCGTACTTGGCGGCCGCCACCTGATCGGCCACCGCCAGCCGCTCGGCGGCCGGCCGGACCAGAGGTCCGAAATCGGTGTTTTCGGATTCGGTGGCGGCCGGAAGTGCGAGCCCCAGGCTCGCCAGGGGCACGAGAACCCCGGTCGTGAGGCGTGCTCTCGCACGGATCACAGTGATCGCTGCGTTCCTGTTTCGGGTCGGAAACTTCCCCTACTCCTCTGGCACGGAACGGCCGTGACTCCCGTCCGAAGATGTCGATCTCGCTCGGAAGCATGAGCGGGACGTACCCGTTCCAGCTCCGGAGGAACTACTGCCGGTCGGTCACGGCGGCGAAGACGCGATACGTCCGCTCGTCGAACAGGACGAACCGCACGAGTTCCACATCGGTGTCCGTTTCGCGGATCGCGTTGACGGCCACTTCCGCGGCCTCATCGACCGGATACCGGTAGACGCCTGTCGATATCGCGGGAAAAGCCACGCTGGTCGCCCCCAACGAGTCCGCGACCCGGAGGGACTCCCGGTGGCAGGCGGCCAGCAGCCGTGAGCGGTCCCGCGTGGCGGAGTAGGTCGGGCCGACGGTGTGTATCACCCAGCGGGCGGGTAGTTCACCCGCCGTGGTGGCGACGGCCTCCCCCACCGGGAGTCCCTCGGGGTAGTCGTTGGCGCGCAACCGTTCGCAGGCACGCAGGATCTCCCGCCCACCAGCTCGATGAATGGCACCGTCGACACCGCCGCCACCCAGCAGGGTGGAGTTGGCCGCGTTGACCACGGCGTCGACTCGTTGTTCGGTGATGTCACCCCGCGTCGCCGTGATGTGCATGTCCGTATTCTCGTAGCCGCACCTCCCGCTGTTCCACTCGTGACCGGGAGGTCGGATGCGACACGGGCCGAGTCGACTCAGAACAGCGCCTTGCCCAGCAGCATCGCCGCGCTCAGGCCCGCCACCACGAGCAGCGCTGGACGGGTGCGCCCGTTGTCGAGCACTCGTCGCAGCGGGCCGGAGAGCAGGAATCCCAGCAGCGCGAACGGGAACAGGATCCCAGCCGCCAGCAGTTGCTCACCCTGGACCTGCCCCGTGGCAACGAGAGCGGTCAACGAGAGCAACGAGCCCAGTGCGAAGTAGGCGCTGAGTGTGGTGCGCACCGTCGGCCCGGCGGTGCGCTGGTAGACCAGCGCGATCGGCGGTCCACCGATCGCGGCGGCGGTTCCGAACACACCGCTGAACAAACCGGCCGTGAACAGCGTCCCCGGTACCGGTCTGGGGTGCCACGAGACCAGCGACAGCAGTACGGAGACCAGCACCACGCCACCGATCAGCACCGCCAACCAGCGGTTCGGAAGCAGCGCCAGGGCGGCCACGCCGAGGGCGGTGCCGGGCACCCTGCCGAACAGCCCCCAACGAACTCCACGCCAGTCGGCCCGCCCGCGTTCCCGCAGCAGTGGCAGGATCGCGAACGCGGACGCGGTCAACAACAACGGAACCGGCACGAGCTCGGGATCGGCGATCGCCAGCAACGGAGCCGCGATCAGGTTCATCCCGAATCCCACCGCTCCCTGCACGACCGCTCCGCCGAGCACGATCGTCCCGGCCAGCAGCAGTATCCAGATGCTCACGCGCTTCCTCGGTCGTCTCGGGCGTGGTCGGCCTCCCCGAGTCAACGCCTGCCAGGGAGGCACCGTCGGCGGGGGACTCCTCGGTTGTGTTCGAGGTCATAGCCCTGTCGGGGAGGTGGGGCTCTCGTTGTCGAGGGCTCGCGTGTGAGGTCGATGTGGTTCCGCGCGTTCAGCCGGTGCCATGACCTCTTGAAAGTGGCGAATCGGACACCTTCCGGGCGGCGCGCGGATCGAGACCTCGTCGAGCGTCCCCGCGAATGCCGAGGTCCGGTTCCCGGTGAGGTTTTCTGTCGTGGAAAATCCCAGCGCAATCGGGTGGTTTCCGGGGTCGTGCGCTCGGTTTCCCGTGGCCTGCTCAGGTGGTCGTTCCGGCGACCGGGGCTGGTGAATGCGACAGATGTCACCGGGATGGCGCAACCGCGATGGTGCCGGCCGTTCCCTGTGGGGGCTGACCTGCCGCTTCGTCGGATGGCAGCATTCCCGAAACACGGTGCACTACTCCGTTCAGAGTAGTGCTGCTGCTCCGTTCGGAGGTGTTTACCGGTGGTTGACCGCCGTACGTTGCTCGCTCGTGGCACGAATCGTGCTCGCGGTGGTGCAGGCTCGCCTCCAACGGTGGCCGCGATCCGCCGTGACCGACGTCGACAGAAGGAAAACCTGAGGCCGACATGGAAACGATCGCACTCGAACTGGTGCCGCCCGATCAGGACGGCGGTGTGGAGAGCGCAGTTGAGGAAGGCCGCAAGGTGGCCGAGAGCTGCCGCACGTCCGGGCTCGGGGACCGCATCCAGCACCTGATGATCCCCGGTTTGATCGCCGAGGACGACGATCGTCCGGTGGAGATCAAGCAGAAGATGGACACGCTCGACTTCTGGCATGCCGTCCGTCCGGAGATCGGTGATGTGCGGGGGTTGTGCACGCAGGTCACCGCCTTCCACGACAAGCGGCAGCTGACCGACCGCATCGGCGATCTGCGAAACGCCGGTATGGAAGGCATCGCCTTCGTCGGTGTGCCGCGCAACATGAGTGATGGTGAGGGCCCGGGGATGGCTCCCACCGACGCGCTGGCCGAGTTCAAGGAGACGGTTCCCAACCGGGGTGTCATCCTCATCCCGACTCGCGAGGGGGAGCACGGTCGGTTCAACTTCAAGTGCGAGCGGGGTGCCACCTACGGCATGACCCAGCTGCTGTACTCGGATTCCATCGTCGGTTTCCTCAAGGAGTTCGCGCAGCAGACCCCCCATCGCCCGGAGATCCTGCTCTCGTTCGGTTTCGTACCGGGGGCCGAGAGCAAGGCCAAGCTCATCGACTGGCTCATCCAGGACCCGGGCAACCCCGTGGTCGAGCAGGAGCAGGAGTTCGTCGCCAGGCTGGCGGAGAAGTCCTTCGAGGAGCGCAAGCGCCAACTCGTGGACCTCTACAAGCGGGTCGTCGACGGGGTCAGGGACCTCGGTTTCCCGCTGAGCATCCACCTGGAGGCGCCGTACGGCAACTCCAAGCCCGCCTTCGAGACCTTCGCTGAGATGCTGGACTACTGGTCACCGCGCCCGAGCTGACGGGCGAGCGGATGCGGGCGGCGAAACCGGTCGTACCGTTTCGCCGCCCGCATGTGCTTTCACTCGCCCCTGTGCCGACCTGTACGACCGGAACGCGTTCGGAGGTGGAGCGGTCGGGGAGCGGAGCTCTTCGCGGGGATCCCCCCCGATCCCGGCCTGAGCCGGGATCGGATACCGGGACGGCTTCTCAGGCCTGTCGCCACTCCCGGATGCGTGCGTATCCCCGGATCAGCCGCAGTGCGGTGGTGATTCCGACCCCGCCGATGATGTTGCCCAGCAGGGTCCAGCTGAACCACGTGATCCACTCCAGGTAGCCGTACTCGGCTCCCGCGTGAATCCCGCCGAATATCAGCAGCGAATCCAGTATCGAGTGGTGCATACCGGTCCCGACGATCAGGAAGCCGGTGACGGCGCTGGCCGTGAGCTTCGCCATGTCGTTGTCGGTGCCGTTGTGCATCCTGGTCATCAATGTGATCGCGCTACCCGCCAGGATGGCCAGGCACAGGTTCTTCGGCGACAGCGTGGCGGTGGCGAACTTGCCGCCCATGGTCACGGCCGTCTCGTGCAGGCCGGGAAAAGCTGTGACCACTACGAACATCAGCGCCCACCCGCCGACCAGGTTTCCCACCAGGGTGCCGCCCCAGAAGCGCGCGAGGCGTCGCCACGTCGCCTGCCGGGCCGCCACCACCACGATGGGCACGAGGAACCCCTCGGTGAACAGCTCGGCGTGACCCAGCAGCAGGGCGATCAGGGCGACCGAGAAAGCCAGCCCGGCCAGCAGTGGACTGCCGGTGCTCTGTTGAACGGTCAGCAGAGCGAGCACGCCCAGCGCCACTTCCACCCCGGCGACCAGTGCGGTCGCCAACAGCTGCGGCCACGTTCGGTAGAGACGGGGACGCCCCTTCTCGATGATCCGATCGATGGCACGGTCCACCTCGTTCTCGCGCGGTCGTTGTCGACTTTCCGGCGCGTGTGGGGTGACAACGTGACTAGGCTGCTCAATCTGCTTAGTAACCACGACCTACCTGTGTTCGTATTCGAAGGTGTAATGACTGATTCCCGGGTGTATCGGCCTCGGTCGCCGCGCGGTCACGAACGTCATGTGATGCCGGTCAGTGGAAAAGAGACTTACTGCCCGGGAGAAGGTCGCTGTTCGAGCCGCGGCCCGCAAGTGTCGCAAAGCCGATATTCCGGGCGTAACCCCCCGGTGGGGAAATTGTTAGCGGGAGGGTGCTAGGAGCTTTCCCGGCTGGTCCGGGAAGATCGTTTTTGCTGGTGTGCGCGGATCCGCACACGACGGAACGGCACCGCCGTGAGTCGGTGCGCTCGACCTTCGTGGCGAGGACGGTTTCGGGCTGACAGTGGTCGTCGGTGGAAGGGGCCGACCCGGCAACACGTGGCCACCGCCATGCATTCCCGGCGAGCCGAACCGATCGCGCACAGCGGTGTCGCCGGCCCCCGGGACTCCGGTTGGTGGAGTGTGACAGTACCGTCCGGGGTGCTCACCTGTCTTGCCGGTTTCCGACGCCGCTGTTCCGGTCGAGCCGACTCCGCGGTGCTGTGGTGCGAATCACTCGTCCGCTCGGGTTCGCCGAGGCCCCGTAGTACCGCCCGGCGACTCCCCCGCGGCTGCCTCGGAACGGCGCAACCAGACGACACCACCCAGCTGCACCGCCATCGCCGCTCCGATCAGCACCACCGCGAACGTCGCGAACGGGGACCACCCGATGACGGTGAACAGGACCAGTCCGACCACCAGGAAAACGGCGGTGCGGACGAGCACGAAAGTAAGCCTTCGGGAGTTCATGGGGCCTCGCTCGGACTGCGGACACTGTCGCGAGGCCGCAGCATACGTCAGGACCGTCCGAGTGCCGCCCGCGCAGGTGAAGCTCACTGCTCCGTGCGCCACGTCGCAGCCGGACGGGTCCGTTCCCGCGCGGCGGGGGAACCATCCTCGCGGCGGCTCTTCTTCTCTCCTCCCGCCTTCCGGGAACTCCATGCCCTGTGGTGGGGTGCAGATCCGTGATCCTCTCACTTCGTGGCGGGCGAGGCGGCCATGATCCGCACCAGATCGGCGTGCGGACGTTCGGCGTCGACCACCCGGCCCGCGAACTCAGAGGGGCTGTGCGGTTCCACGCTCCCGAACCCACTGGCTCGCAGCGCGGCGGCTGCTTCGTCGGCCCACGTGAAGTGGAAGTGCGTGCCGCTGCGCACGAACGTGCCGAGCAGCTTGGCTCCCACGGTGTTGAGCACGCCGCGGTTGTCGGCGGCCACGTGCAGATCAGACAGGTAGATCCCGTGCTCGAACCGGTTCAGCAGCCCTCCGAGCCCGGCCCACAGCCCCCGCACCGCGCCGACCGGTAGATAGTTCAGCAGTCCCTCGCTGACCACAGCCAACCCACCGGCCGGGTCCAGCGCCCCGGCCAGTCGACGCAGCTCGCCGACACCGTCACCGCTCCCCACGTCGAGTGCCTCGACCCGGTGGTGCCTGCCGAGTGAACCGACTTCGCGCAGGACGTTCCGTTTCCGCTCAGCCATGTCCGCGAGGTCCGTTTCGACGTAGGTGATCGACGAGCCGTGACGGCGCGAGAACTCGTGGCCGCGAGGGGAGAGCCCGGAGGCCAGCTCGATCACCTGGTTGACGCGCCCCTCCACCATCTCCTTCTCGAGCAGGTGGTCGAGCACCCGGTGCCTCGCCAGCAGCATGTCCTCCAGCACGGGACCGTCCAGCTTTCGGCTGACGGCCATGAACGGTCGCAGCACCTCGTAGTAGAGCCGTCCCCGCGCGGTGGAGAACTCGTGGCCGCCGAGCCCGTTCCGAGTCCAGACGTGTGCCGTGTAGTGCGCGGTCGGGCTGATCGAGTCCGGATCCGGACGTGGTAGCGACAGTCGCATGACCACATCGTCCCGCACCACCTCCCGGAAGTGGGGCCGCGCGAAGCTGTGTCCCCGCAACGATCTCCCCGGGCCGCTCCTCGGGAGGTGGCGATACGTTCACCCGCACACGTGATTGGGGCGACCGGCGCTTCGGCTTCTCGGCGTCACGGGCGTTCGGGATCCGTCTCGGTCAGCTCCTCGGCCAGCCACAGCCACCTGGTGATGTTCAACTCTCGCAGGAACGACACGTCGTGACTGACCACGAGCAGCGCTCCCTCGTAGTGGGCCAGCGACTCGGCCAGCCTGCGAGTGCCGGCCATGTCGAGGTTATTGGTCGGTTCGTCCAGCAGCAACAGCTGTGGAGCCGGTTCCGCCAACAGCAGCCCTGCCAGCGCCGCGCGGACACGTTCTCCGCCGGACAGGGTTCGTACCGGCTGGTCCGCGCGTCGCTGCCTGAACAGGAAGCGTGCCAGGCGTGCCCGAATCTCGTTGTTCGTCGCCTCGGGGGCCAACCGCGCCACGTTTTCGGCCAATGAGAGTCGTTCGTCGAGCACCTCGTGGCGTTGCGGCAGGTACCGAAGGGGCACGGCGGTCTCGGCCGTGCCGTGCTCCGCGGAGAGCAGTCCCGCCACGGTGTGCAGCAACGTGGACTTGCCCCCGCCGTTCGGGCCGCTCAACGCCACCCGTTCCGGGCCGCGCAACCGCAGTTCCGGGATCCGCACGCCGTTGCACAGCTCGGCGTGACGCATCGAGAGCACTCGGCGGCCGTTGGGTACGGCGGTGGCGGGAAGATCCACTCGGATGTCCTCTTCGTCACGGAACCGTTCCCGGGCTTCGGCCAATCGCCGCCGGGCCTGATCGAGCCGCTGTTCGTGCAGTATCCGGTGCTTGCCCGCTGAGAGCTGCGCGTCCCGTTTCCGTTGCCCAGTCAAGACTCGTGGCTCGCGGTTCCCGGAGCTCGTCCGCTCGTCCCGAGCCCGTCGCTTGTCCAGCTTCACCCGCGCTTGGGTCAGGTCGTCTCGCTGCCGTTTTACTTCGGATTCGGCGGTTCGCAGCGAGCGTTCGGCGGCTTCCCGCTCGGCGGCCACCGCGGCCTCGTAGTGGGCCAGATTCCCGCCGTAGCCGTGCACGGTGGCCTCGCGCAGCTCGGCGATCCGGTCCACGAGTTCGAGCAGTTCACGATCGTGGCTGGCCACGATCAGCGCCCCGTCGTAGGAACGGATCGCCTCGTACAGCAGGTGCCGTGCCCTCCGGTCGAGGTTGTTGGTCGGTTCGTCCAGCAGCAACACGTCCGGGCGACGCAGCAACAGCGCCGCCAGGTGCAGCAGTACCAGTTCGCCGCCGGACAGCCCGTCGAGCCCCCGGTCGAGCCCGAGGTGTCCCAGGCCGAGTTCGCCCAGTGCTTTCGCGCAGCGTTCTTCGACGTCCCACTCCTCGTTCAGTACCGCGAAGTGTTCCTCCTCGGTATCACCGCGCTCGATGGCCCGCAGCGCCGTACGGCGTGCCCTGATACCGAGAACGTCATCGACGCGGGCGGTCCGCCCGAACGTGAGCCGTTGCGGCAGATAGCCGAGTTCACCGGACGTTCGTACCGATCCCGAGCGCGGGGCCAGCTCGCCGGCGATCAGCTCCAGGAGGGTGGACTTGCCGGTTCCGTTCGGACCGATCACACCGGTGCGTCCCGCCGGCACCGTCCAGTCGAGGTCGCGCAGCACCACGGTGCCGTCCGGCCAGTGGAAGGATACTCCGGCGCAGTGTACTAAAGCCTGATCGTGTGCGGACATCGTCGTGTCTCCAGCGGTTCGTTCGAATGCTCAAGCGCGGGAGACACCGCGCCACCACACGAGGGGGCCGCGGAAGGAGGACAGGCGCTGGATTCGGGGCAGCGCTCGTTCCGAGGTCGCGTCACTGCGCGCCCTGGTGGGCGCACGGTGTCTCGAGACCTCAGCGGCGCACTTTCCCTCCCCGGAATGGCGACAGAACCGTGACCAGTCTACGGAGACCTCCCGCCGATCGGCAAGTCCTTTCGCGGCAGCGGGCTTCCCCACCGCTGTGGCAGACGTTGGCCGGACGAGCCCACGGCCGTAGCTTCGAACCCCGGGTGTCCGGTCTGTTCGGTGGTTCTCGTCCGGGTGTGGGACGTCCACTCGAAAAGCCCAATTTCGTGTGGAGATCTGGCGAGCGCGTTCGGCGGAGCACTATTTTGGTCCGGGTGCGCATTCTGTTTTCCGCCATAGCGACGCACGGACACTGCTATCCATTGTTGCCGCTCGCGGCGGCGGCACGGGAAGCGGGCCACGAAGTGGTCGTGGCCACGGGCGGTGAACTGCGCTCGGCCGTTCACGCGGCGGGTGTCGAGTTCGCCGAGGCCGGTGTGCCCGTCTTCGACGCTTTCGACGCGGTCGTGGCGCGTGACGACCGCGCCACATCCGAGGAACTCCCGTCACGGCAGCGCGATCGAGTGGTCGCACGGTTGTTCGGCGATGTGCTGCCGCGTCGTTTCGTGCCCGACGTCCGGGGGATACTACGGTCCCGTCGATTCGACCTGCTCGTTTACGAGACCGGCAATCCCGGTGCGGCGCTCGCCGCCGCGCTGGAGGGGACACCGGCGGTTTGCCACGGGTTCGGCAGGGAACTGGCGGGTGTCTTCGCGACCGTGCTCGACGGGCCGCTGCGTGAGCTGGCGGGGGAGCTGGGAGTGTCCTTGCCCGTCGGGGTTTCCGGAGCTCTCGGAAACACCTATCTGGACATCTTTCCGCCTTCCCTGCAGGATCCCGGTGTTCTCGCGTTACCCAACCGCATCGGGATAAGACCGGTGCCGTTCGCCGAACCCGGCGATCTCCCCGGAGTGGTGACCGCGAAACGGCGTGACCGCCCGCTGGTTTATCTGACGTTGGGAACCGCCTTCGGTAGCGCCGAGGTGTTGCGCACGACCGCGCGGGTCATCTCCGAGTTCGACGTGGATCTGCTCGTCTCCGCAGGCCCCCGGGTGCGGGCCGAGGACATCGGGGGGCTGCCGGGCCACGTCACGGTCGGTTCCTGGTTTCCGCAGGCCCGCCTGATTCCCCGGCTGGATCTCGTGGTGCACCACGGTGGGGCCGGGACCACCCTGGCAGCGCTCGCCTCGGGGGTTCCGCAGCTGTTCCTCCCCCAGGGGGCCGACCAGTTCGACAATGCCGCCAGCGTTGTGGCCGCCGGAGCGGGGAGCAGAATACTTCCAGAGGACAACAGTGGGGAGGCCGTGGCCGCCGCGATGAAGGGGCTGCTGGGCGACCGGGACACCGTGACCGCGGCACGTTCGTTGGCCGACGAGATCGCGGCGGCTCCAGGCTCGGCGAGTGTCGTTGAGCGACTGTCCGAGATGTTCGGTTGAGTCCGTCGAAAGTGTGCTTTTCCGCCCGTCCGGTGTGTCGTGCGGACGTTCCGTGGAGACCTTCGGAGCCAGCCCGGCCTCAGGCGGTGGATTCGAGCGGGGCTGGTGATGGTCTCGTCCCCTGTCGCGTGCTCGTCGTAGCTCGTTCGGGGAGTCTGTTGGTTCTTCTCTTGACTCGGCGGTATCATGTAAACATTTAAACCACGCAGTTGGTTTGATTCACGATAGACAAGAAGGACGTTACGTGATGACGAGACAGGAGCGGGCCGAACGGACCAGAGAGCTGGTGGTGCGCGCCGCTGCCGAGGTCGTCGAACGGGACGGGGTGCGGGAAGCGACGTTGACTCGGATCGTGGTGGCCGCCGGGGTGTCCAGAGGTGCCCTGTACTTCCACTTCGACTCCAAGGAGCAACTGGCCGACGCCGTTTACGAGTCCGGGATCGAGCGCCTGGGCAGGGTGGTGATGGAGCACTATCGCCGGTACCGCTCCGCGCTGGACACGTTGGTCCTGTTGTACGCGACTCTCGCCCGTGCGCTCCGGCACGACGTGATCGCTCGCGCGATGGTCAGACTGACTCGGGAAACCGATGTGACCAGCAGGTTCTCGATCGATCCGTATCGCGAGTGGTGGCGGGTGGTGTATCGGTTGCTGGTTCGTGCCCGCAGGCAGCGCGAGGTTCCCGCCGACATGGATCTGGAGGCGGAGGCCGTCCTGCTGGTATCGGCGGGGGCCGGGGTGGAGGTCCTCGCCCGGCGTGATCCCGCATGGTGGGATGAGGGGGGTGTGGACCGCGTCCGGCACATGCTGCTGCACGTGCGTCAGCGGACAGCGCGGACCGCGGAATCGTCGGTCGGGACACCGCCTCAGTGGTGCGCCGCCGGTGTGAGTGACGATTCCGTCTTGGAAAGTACCGTCCGGTTGGATTGATATGTTTGTCGGAGGAGGTATTCCCGAAGAAGCGGATCCGATGTGGCGGGGATGCCGGCGTTCGCGGCATCGTGATGGAGGAGATTTTGGTTAAGCAGGAACGTGCGGTGCGGACTCGAGCTCTGGTACTGCGGGCGGGGGCCGAAGTGATCGCCGCACGTGGTTACGAGGGTGCGACGATCTCCGAGATCCTTGAACACGCCGGGGTGACCAAAGGTGCGATGTACTTCCACTTTCCCTCCAAGCAGGCGTTGGCCGAAGCGGTGATCGAGGAGCAGACCAGCATTTCGACCGTGCCTGCGACGATGTCGCGGCTGCAGGACGCCGTTGACCTGTCGCAGCGGGTCGCTCGGTCACTGCAGCGCGATCCGCTGTTGCAGGCCGGTACCCGGATCGCGGTCGAAACCGGGTTCGGTGACGAGCCGATCGTTCCGTACCGCCAGTGGACCGACGTGTTCCGCTCTCTGTTCGCCTTCGCCCAGGAGGCCGGCGAGGTGCTGCCCACGGTCTCCGCCCAGGAGACGGCCGAGACGTTCGTGTCCTCCTACCTCGGGGTCCAGTTGTTCTCGCAGGCCGCCACCAACCGCGAGGACGTGTGTGAGCGCGTCGCGGCGCTCTGGCGCCATCTGCTGCCCGGAATCGCGACACCGGGAGTGCTGGCACGCATCGACCCCTACGGCAGCGGTGACCACGATGATGAGCTCGACACCGTTCCGGAGTACGACATGGCACAGCACGGGACCACTGACGTCGCCTCCTCGTGATCCCGGCGGTGTGAAAGCCTCCGTCCGTGACGGACCGCTCTAGAGCTCTACCAGTACGGTCCCGATGTGCTCACCGGCGCTGAGTTCCCTGAGTGCCTGAGGAGCCCGCTCTAGCCCGTGCAGTCTGGTACACGGAAAAGTGAACTCCCCCGTCGCGAGTCCGTGGGCGAACTCGCGGTTCCATTCGCGCTCCGCGTCCTGGTGGTCCCGTAACGAGACACCGTGGATCCCGATTCGTCGTCTGATCAGGAGTGCGGAGTCCAGCCGGGTCGGCGCACTGATGCCGTCCCCGCCGAGTTGGCCGGACAACGCGCCCAGCAGTGCCACCCGTGCTCCGTTGTTCGCGCGCTCCACCGCAGCCTCCAGCTGTTCGCCACCCACGGTGTCGCACACGACGTCGAGTCCGTCCGGCGCGGCCTTTCGCAACTGCTCCGTGATCGCCGAGTCGCCACGCAGCACGAGTTCGTCGTAACCGAGCTCACGGCGCAGGTAATCGGCCTTTCGGGGCGAACCGGTGCTGCCCACCACTCTCCTCGCTCCGAGGTGTCGTGCGATCTGCCCGGCCAGTGTGCCGACGCCTCCGGCGGCGCCGCTCACGAAGACCGTGTCCCCCGGCCGTACCCGGGCGACGCGCGTCAGTGCCGCCCATGCGGGGGCGCCGTGCGAGAGCGGCACGCCGGGATCGTGCGCGGCGATCGTGTCGACGGGTTCGACCGACATCGCTTCCAGTACCGCGTACTCGCGCCACCCCAGGCCGTGGCTGACGCGCGTGCCCGGTTCTATCCCGCTGGTCGGGTCCGCCGTGACCACGTCACCGACAGCGGCACCCCACAGTGGACTTCCCACCTGGTAGGAGGGCATCGGAAGGCCATCGGCGACCGCCATGGTGCACATCGCGGCCGTCACGGCCATGAGGCGGTTGCGCACCAACACCTCGCCGGGGCCCGGCGTCGGCAGCGGTGTGCTGACCAGACGGAAGTGCTCCGGGGTCAGCGGCATTCCGCCGGCCCGCGCGAGATGCACTTCCCGGTTGCCCTTCCGCAGTGCGCTGTCCGGTTCCGTGGTCACGGCAACACCGCCAATCGTCGCCTTGCCGACTCCCCGGGTGGCCGAGTGCGTCGGTCGGTCGAACTTTCCTCTCAAAGAGTACCGAGCCCACTCTTGAAAAACCGACTAACCGGTCTCTATGCTCAACAGTAGGGGGATTCAAACCGCACGGTAGGTATCTTTATATACTGTGGAGGACTGTATGACCACGAGTGTCGCCGTTGAAACCGTGACCGAAGTGCCTCGCGAACAACCGGTCGTCTCGTTTGATCAGAGTCTGCCGCGACACTGGGTACATCGTGCCGCGAACACCGAGGTTCTGGTTACCAGTTACGGTGAACGCGACGAAAACGATTTCGTACTGGGGGCACAGTTACCTCGTGCGCATGCCTTATACGGGCCGGTCGCGGGTACTCACGACCCTCTCCTGTTCGTGGAAGCGGTGCGGCAGGCCGGGTTGGTCGTGGGACACATGGGCTTCGGTGTTCCCTACGGGCACCAGTTCATCATGGACACGCTGAAGTACTGGGTCGAGCCCGACGCTCTCCGCCTCACCGACACCCCGGCCCACATCGTGCTGGAAATCCGTTGTGAGAACGTCAAAAGGCGCGGCAAGAACTTCGCCGGTGCGGACATGCACGTGCGGGGCTACCGTGACGGTGTGTTCGTCGGCGGGGCCACGTTGCCCTACAGCTGTATCTCCTCCGCGGCTTACGCACGTCTTCGCGCCGGATGTGAGGATTTCGCGGCCAACGCCGACCAGACGGAGCTGCCGGATCCGCTCTCGCCGCAACAGGTCGGACGTAACTGTCCGTCCGACGTGCTGCTGGCGCCTTCCCCCCACGAAGGCACCTGGTTGCTGCGGGACGGTCGTACTCACCCGGTACTGTTCGACCATCCGGTGGACCACGTTCCGGGAATGACGGCCATGGAAGCGGTGCGGCAGGCCGTGCGCGCCGAATTCTGCCCCGACACGGTGGTTCCGGTGGAAATGGAGACCCACTTCCACAGCTACATCGAGCTGGGTGAGCCGTGCTTCGTCCGACTGCACGAGGAAAGCCGTACGGACCACGCCGTGCGGGTCACCCTGGAACAGCGGGACAGGATCGCTGTCGATTCGACCGTGAGAATTCGGCGACTCTCTCGTTCGTGGCTGGGGTGAGTCGTCCCGAGGGGGCTGGGGCGGGGATCGTCCGCGGTTCGACACCCCCACCGCGGGCTCGTGATTCGTTCGCCGTCCACCTGAACTCGATTCTCCCGTGCGAGGTTTCGGCCTCGGAGGAGCCGAGCAGGTCCTGGTTTTGCTCTACCGGAAGGAACCCGGTTGCTGGGGAAGTCGGCATGGCGACCGTTCACGTGGTTCGCCATGCTGCCGTCCGGTGCGGTCGGCCGTGTTCTCTCCGGTGATCCGGAGAACCGTGCGGAACGGACGGGGATTTTTCGTGGAGGTCGGAACTTCCGGGGAATCGGATTCGGTCGTGTTGAATTCCTCGCTCGTCATTCTGGTGCCGTGGTCGGGACGATCCCTTCCCTCGGAAGGGTAAGGAGTTTCTCCGGCGAGTCGCGCCTGTGGTGGCCGGGGAACAGCCGAAATCCCTTTCGGGGGCACGGTCCAGTCCGCTCCAGCCGGTCGCCGACTGTTTTCGACCCTCTCCGGTGCTGCCGCTCCCATCGAGCGAGCGGCAGCACCGAGGTTTCCTTTCGACGAGCGGTTCCGTCGCCGGAGTCCGCGCGCTCGGGGACGGTGCGGCGGGGAGATCCGCGGGTACGGGGCCGTGAGGAGTCCCTTGGGCGGGCCGTTCCCACGGCGGTGGTGTCAGCCCTCGGAACCGAAGGCCGCGTCGAACGCCGTAGACGGTGGCGTGAAGTTCAAGTTCCGCACGAACTCCAGCGCTTCGGGGGCTCCCCGCAGTCGGTCCATGCCCGCGTCCTCCCACTCCACAGAGATGGGGCCGTCGTAACCGATCGCGTTGAGGGCGCGGAAGCAGTCCTCCCAGGGGACGTGCCCGTGACCGGTCGAGACGAAGTCCCAACCTCGGCGGGGGTCTCCCCATGGCAGGTGTGAGCCCAGCAGGCCGCTGCGGCCGTCGTTGGATCTGACGCGGGCCTCCTTGCAATCGACGTGCAGGATGCGGTCCCGAAAGTCCCACAGAAAAGTGACCGGGTCGAAACCCTGCCAGACGTAGTGGGAGGGGTCGAAGTTCAGCCCCAGGGCGCTGCGGTGCCCCACCGCCTCCAGGGTGCGTACCGTGGTCCAGTAATCGTAGGCGATCTCGGTGGGATGGACCTCCAGTGCGAACCGCACACCGCAGTCGTCGAACACGTCGAGAATGGGGTTCCAGCGGTCGGCGAACTCCTGGTACCCCCGCCGCACCATCTCGTCCGGCGTGGGAGGGAACATCGCCACCGTGTACCAGATGGGGGAGCCGGTGAATCCGACCACTTTGTCCACACCGAACTCGGCGGCGGCTCTGGCGGTGTCTCGCATCCGGTCCGCGGCACGCCTCCGCACCCCTTCCGGGTCACCGTCACCCCACACTTCGGGGGGAAGGATGTTGCGGTGGCGCTCGTCGATCGGGTAGTCACAGGTTGCCTGACCGAGCAGGTGGTTGGACAGCACCCAGCAGTCGAGGTTGTGCTGCTCCAGCACTTCCCGTTTGCGCCGGATGTAGTTCTCCTCGGTCAGTGCTCTGTCCACCTCGAAGTGATCGCCCCAGCAAGCGATCTCCAACCCGTCGTATCCCCATTCCGAAGCCATCCGTGCGACCTCCTCGAAGGGGAGGTCGGCCCACTGGCCGGTGAACAGTGTGATCGGTCGGGACATGGTTTTCCTTTCCCACGAGAGTGCGGTTCATCGTGTCGCTCGTCGCGGTTGTCGAAGTCCCGCGATTCGGAGCAGCAACTCCTTCACCTCGGTGACGTGGTAGCTCTCCTCGCCGAACCTGGGATCCGAGCACAGCAGCACCGGACCTTCGGAGGGGGTGTCGGGAAGCCTGCCGTGACTGCCGCGGACCGGACTCGGGTCCAGGGGCACCACGTTCATCCGGTAACGCATGCCCAGCTTCTTGCGGGCCACCGCGGCCGCCGCTCGCAGTCTGACCCAGCTGTCCGCCGGATCCATGAACAGCTCGGCCGGGTCGTAGCCCGGTTTGCGGTGGATCTCCACGTGAGTGGCGAAGTCGGGGGCACGTTCGTCGTCGAGCCAGTAGTAGTAGGTGAACCACGCGTCCGGTTCGGCCATCGCCACGAGGTCACCGGCTCGTTCGTGGTCGAGCCCGTGACGTGCCTTGCCCGCGCCGTCGAGGACCTCGTCCACACCGGGCAGCGAAGCGACCACGTCACGAACCCTGGCGAGGTCGCTCCGGTCCCTGACGTAGACGTGCGCCGCCTGGTGGTCGGCTACCGCGAAGGCGCGTGAACTCCACGGGTCGAGGTACTCCATGCCCGCCTGGGTGTGCACGTGCAGCAGTCGCTCCCGCCGCAACGCACGATTGATGTCGACGGGCCTGTTGGCCGCGGTGATGCCGTACTCGGACAGCGCCACCACCGTGGTCCCTTCCGCCTCGGCCCGGTTCAGCAGCGGGGCCAGTACTCCGTCCACTTCCCGCGCGGCGGTCGCCGCTCGCTCGCTGTCCGGGCCGTACCGCTGCAGATCGTAGTCCAGGTGCGGAATGTAGGCCATCGTCAGGTCGGAGCCGCGCGTCGCCAGCATGTGGCCGGTGGCCCCGGCGATCCAGCGACTGGAGTCGATCGAGGCGGTGGGCCCCCAGTAGTTGAACAGCGGAAAGGTACCGAACTCCCCGGTGAGCTCGTCACGCAGCGCGGTCGGGAACGTGTAGCAGTCCGGAGACTTGCGGCCGTCCGCGTGGTAGACGGGGCGTGGGGTGACGGTCTCGTCGACGTCCATCCCCATCGCGTACCACCAGCAGATGTTGCTGACCCGGTAGCCCGGATCCGACTCGCGGGCGGCGTGCCAGATCTTTTCACCTTCCACCAGGCCGTTGTACTGGCGCCAGAAGAAGATCTCGCCGATGTCGCGGAAGAACCAGCCGTTGCCGACCACGCCGTGCCCGTTCGGGCGACTTCCGGTGAGCAGGCTCGATTGCACGGGGCACGTGACGGCGGGGAACACGGTTCTCAGCTCGGCCCGGAAACCGCGCTCCGCCGTTCGGGCGAGGTTGGGCATGTGCTCCAGCAGGCGGGGGGTAAGTCCCACCACGTCCAACAGCAGTACGCGGGAGCGTTCTCCAGGAGCGTGATTCATCGACCTTCCTCCGTGAGTCCGAGTTCGAGCAGCTGTCGCCGGGTCCACTCGAGTTCCGCGGCTATCCCCGCTCCGACGTCCTCGGAGTGACCGTCCGAGCGCGGAAGCACGTTCCAGGTGTAGGTCTCCACCTCCACGTGTCGGGTGTGCGCCGTGGCCTCACCCAGCAGGGCCCGCAGCGTCGCGGCGAGTTCCTCGTGGGTGCCGCGCAACGGGGAGCTCGGCGCGGTGTGCAACGGGGTGTGGAAGTGGACCCGCCACTCCCGTTCCCCCGAGAGCTCTCCGGACAGGGCGTGTTCCAGGTCGTCGACCGCGCGTCGGACGCCGTCACCGCTTTGCTGGGTCTGGTGCAGGAACCGCGGCTCCACGAACGCTTCCAGCTCTTCCAGCGCTCGCTGGTCGCGCGGTTCGTCGATCCGTAGGGCGCAGGAAGCCTGTGTCTTCACCACCGGCAGTCCGGCCTCGCGTAACCGCGTCACCGCTCGTTCCGGTTCCTCGAACGCCACCGCCAGGTGGCAGGCGTCCAGGCAGACCCCGAGGTGCTCGGTGTCCGTTCCGGACAATGCCGAGACAGCCTGGGCTGTGGTCTCCAGCACGCAACCGGGTTCCGGTTCCAAGCCGACCAGCACCGAACGCCCCTCCCGTGCCGTGAGGAGGGAGAGCGTGTCGGTCAGTTCGGTCAGCTGGGCGAGTGCTCTCGCGTGGTGCTCCTCGGACCACCACGCGCCCCAGCCCAGCGGTAGCGTGGAAACGCTGCCGGTGTCCACGTCCTCGGGCAACAGAGCCAGCAACAGCTTCGCCAGGTCGATCGTGTACTCCAGCCTGGCCCGTTCCGACCAGTCGGGCCGGTACACCGCGTGCTTGACCACCGCTCGTTGAAACCCCCGGTAGGGGAAACCGTTCAGGGTCACCACTTCCAGTCCCCGCGCTGTCAGCTCGGCCCGCAACCGCGCCAGCGCGGTCTCGTCCTGGACCAGCGCGGTGGCCACGTCCCGTGCCAGCCACAGCCCGAGTCCGAGCCGGTCCACCCCGAGCCGTCGACGGATCGGCACGGCGTAGCGGTCGAACTGCGCGACGATACCGTCGATGTCCTCGGCCGGGTGTACGTTGGTGCAGTAGGACAGGTGTATGGTCGTTCCATCACGGTGACGAAATCTCATGGCTAGCGACTCCCGCGTTCGATGGAGTTGCCCGCGAAAGTCGCCCCGTTGTCCCCGGCCGTGACGGGAGTCTCGGGGCGCAGCCGACCGCTCTGCGCGTAGAACTCCACCGGGTTGGCCCAGAAAACCCGGTCCACGGCTGCCGGTTCGAACCCGGCGGCCAGCATCGCGTGGGCTGTCTTGCTCGTTTTCAGCGGATCGCTCTTGCCCCAGTCGGCCGCCGAGTTGACCAGCACGCGTTCGACACCGTACTGCCGCATCAGCCGGACCATCCGGTCCTCGTCCATCTTGGTGTCCGGGTAGATCGAGAACCCCATCCAGCATCCCGATTCGGCCACCGCTTCCACGGTCGTCTCGTTGAGGTGGTCGACGACCACCCGTTCGACCGGGACGCCGGATTCCCGGATCACGTCGAGGCTGCGCCGAGTACCAGCCTCCTTGTCCCGGTGCGGGGTGTGCACGAGTACCGGCAGCTCGTGCTCGGCGGCCAGCTCCAGCTGGGCGGCGAATACCTCGTCCTCCTCGGCGGTCATGGCGTCGTATCCGAGCTCGCCCACGGCCACCACCCCGTCCTTGGCCAGATAGCGCGGCAGCACCTCCAGCACGCCACGGCACCTGGGATCGTTGGCTTCCTTCGGGTTGAGGCCGATGGTGCAGTGGTGTGCGATGCCGTACTGGGCCGCGCGGAACGGTTCCCAGCCGACGAGGCTGTCGAAGTAGTCCACGAAGGTGCCCACGGAGGTGCGGGGCTGGCCCACCCAGAAGGAGGGCTCGACCAGTGCTCTCACCCCCGCCCGGTACATCGCTTCGTAGTCGTTCGTGGTGCGTGAACTCATGTGGATGTGCGGATCGAAGATGCGCATCATGCCTCCTCACGGGGATGGAACCGCGGCGGATCAACGATCCGCCAGACGTCGGCGGGGATCTCGCGTCCGGCCGCGCTGCGTTCCCGGGCGTAGTCGTTGAGCATGCGCGCCAGTTCGGCGTCGGCTCGTTCCGGCAACCCGGCGACGTCCCGAAGCGGTATTCCCAGGAACACGCATTTGAGCACGCCCTGCCGGTAGGCCGGCGCGTCGAGGTGGCTCGCCCCGAACTCGCTCAGCGCTGCCGCGACGAGGCTGGTGTCGTTGCTGCGCAATCCGTCCCGCACCAGCGGCAGCCCGGCCTCCACCAACCCTTCGTCGGCACGCAGCAGCCCGAGCCCCCGCAGTACTCCACGCTTCTCCGCGGCGTCGCCGTAGCGGTACAACGCCGTGACCTCGGATCCCAGTTCGGCTCCCTCCAGCGGGAGCGCGGTCAGCAGCAGTGCCCGTACCGCGTCCTCACAGGTCCAGGTCCGCGGCACCGCCCGGGGCTCCTCCGAGTCCTCGACGAGTGTGCCGCGTGCGCACTCCCTTCCCGCCGCCGGGAACAGCGTGCCGATGGCGCTCCGCCGTTGCGCTACGCGCGTCAGCGCCTCCTCCAGCCAACGCATCCCCGACGTGTCGGCTCGCTCCCGCAGAGCGGCACGCAGGTCGGAAGGATCTGGGTGGGGGGTCATGCTGTCACCTCCGAGGCGGCTCGCCGCAGAAAGCGGAGTGAACGCCGTGCCACGAGCGGCGCCGCGTGGCCGTGCCGGGGCAGCTCCACCGAGACGAGACCGCGGTACTCCACCTCGCGCAGTGCGGCCATCACCGGTGGGAAGTCGATGTCGCCCTCACCGAACTCCAGGTGCTCGTGCACACCGCGCCGCATGTCGTCGATCTGGACGTTGACCAGGTTGGGACCGGCGCGGCGCACGCAGGCGGGCACGTCGATGGGCTCCAGGCAGCGGCAGTGCCCGACGTCCAGCGTCACGCCGAACAGCTCGGGGTGGCCCAGTTTCGCCGCCAGTCGTTCGAAACCGGCCAGGTCCTGGACGAACATGCCGGGTTCCGGCTCGAAGCCCAGCTTCACGCCGTGCTCTGCAGCGGTGTCGAGCACCTCCGAACAGCCCTCGACCAGGCGGGACCACGCCGCGTCCTCGTCGAGCTGTTCGGGTTTCACCCCGCTCCAGAACGAGACGACGCCGGCGCCCACTCGTGCGGCTATCCGCACCGCGCGGCGCAGGAGGTCGAGGCGCAGTGTTCGTCCCGGCTCCGAGAGCAGCGTCGGGTGGTGTTTGTGCCACGGGTCGAGCAGGTAGCGGGCACCTGTCTCCACGACCACGTCCAGGCCCAGCCGGTCCAGATCCCGCCGTAGCCGGTTGGTGTGTTCGGCCACGTCGGGGTGAAACGGGTCGAGGTGGTGGTGGTCGAGCGTCAGGGCGACCCCGGTGTAGCCCTGCTCGGCCATTACTTCCAGGGCGTCCGTCAGCCGGTGGTTGTCGAATCCGTTCGTGCCGTAGCCGAAACGCAGCCGCTGTCCGGCGTGGGTGTGCTCCGGTGCTGTCGCCGAGTCGGTGGGGGAGTGGTCCGTTTCGCTCATGTCGGGGACACCCGTCCGAAGAGTCGTCGCGCGACCGGATAGGCCGACAGCACGGTGACCGCGCGGTGCTTGGCCCCTCCCGCCGCGATCAGTGCCGCCTGCAGCGGGATCATCCCGAGGATCCCGTCACCGGTGGCCCTGCGCAGCCGTGCCGGGCTCGGCTCGCGGAGTGCCCGCCACTGGGCGGTGCCGACCGTGCCCGCGTAGACGGTCAGGGCCGCCAGTGTCGTGCCCCGCGCGGGCAGCGGTGGCGGTTCGGAACCGCCGGACCCGGTCATCAGCCGGGTGCGTACGAGGAGTGTCGAGACGATCGCGACCGTCACGGCCAGCGCGATCGCGGGAACCCGTCGGGGAGCCCCGGTGACCTCGTCACGTCCCACCGTGCTGACGGCGAAGGTGTGCGCACCGATCACGGCGGCCGCCGGTGCCGCGTCGCGGGGCCCTGCGGGGCCGGCGCCGTGCAGCACGTCGAGGGCACGCGCGGTCGCCATCGTGGCGGGGCCGGCGGGGGTGTTCTTCAGGCCCAGGTTGTAGCCCCAGATCGTTCCCGCCAGTGGGATGCCGCTCACCAGCGTTCGCTTGCCGCCGGAAAGCGCGGCGATCCCCGTGGCCAGTGCGGTCAGCGAGATCGAGAGGGCCAGTGCGGAGGACGCGGGAACACGACCGGACGGGATGGGTCTTCCCGGCCGTTCCACCGCGTCGACCAGCCGGTCGGTGTAGTCGTTGAGCGCCATGCCCGCCCAGTACAGGCAGCACGAGGACAGCACCAGCCCCGCCGTGGTGCCTCGGTCGGAGGGCCGTCGCACCGCCCCGGCCGCCACATCGCCGGGTACGGACAGCGCGGCCGGGGCGCGCACGAGTTCGAGCAGCGTCCGGATCCGCATCACTGTTCCTCCCGTAGTCGCCGTACGAAGGTGCGAAGGGTTTCGAACTGCGCCACCAGCCGGTGCTCGTCCGAGGCGACCGGGTCCTTGAAGAAGAAACCGAGCTGGGGCAGGGGACCGGAGTGGCCGCGTTCGTGCGCGCGCGCCAGCAGTCGGGCCAGATCGAGCACGAGTGGAGCCGCCAGCGCGGAGTCGCAGCCCTGCCAGGTGAACTGCATGGTCATCCTGTTGCCGAGAAAGCCCTCGAAGGAGATGTGGTCCCAGGCCGTTTTCCACTCGCCCAGCGCGGAGACGTAGTCGATGTGCACCTCGCCGTCGACCGGATATCCCAGTGACTCGTGGACGGCACGTTGTTTCGAGGTGGTCTTGCTGGTCACGTTGTCCGGATCGGCGAGGTTGCGCCCGTCGCCGCCGCCGAGCAGGTTGGTGCCCGACCAGGAGTGGACGTGCAGCGCACGACTGGAGAACATCGGCAGCAGCGCGGACTTGACCAGGGTCTCACCGGTTTTGCCGTCGCTACCCGCGTAGGGCACTCCGCGTCGTGCGGCCAGCTCGTCCAGAGCTGGCAGTCGGACCCCGGTCGAGGGGGTGAAGTCGGCGTAGGGGCAACCGGCCCGCAGTGCCGCGTAGGCGTAGAGCGAACTGGGAGGAAGCACCGTGCCACCGTCCGGATCGGATCGCCGGAGCCCGTGTTCCAGCTCTTCGAGGCCGGTGTGCTCGCTCCGAGCCGGAGGGTGCGCCTCGGTGGCGGCCACATTGATCACCACGACGCGGGAGAGCCCGTACAACTCCCGGAAGGAGCACAACTGTTCGATCAGCCGTTCGGCCGTTTCCAGCTGGTCGTGCCCGGCCTCCTCCGGAGCGACACCTCGCCTGATCCGCTGGTCCGTGGCGGCGAGGTCGGTGTGGACCAGCTCGCGCACCCCGCGGGGCAGTATTCCAGCCACCTCGAGCTGCTCGGCACGTTTCGGCAACGGTGTCTCGGTGATGTCGTGCCCGGCGAACACGAGGTCGTCGAAGCCCGGCATCCCCTCGTCGAGGAGTTCCGGGGACTCGGTGACGCAGCCGGTGGGCGGGATCAGCCGATCGCGCAACGCCGCCGCCCCCGCGATCGCGGTGGTGGCGACCGAGCCCCGGGCCCCGATGAGCCAGATCCCGGTTCGTTTCTCACTGTCCGAAGTCGTCAAAGGACCGCCCTCCTCGCTTGCCTCGGTCCGTTCGGGACGCGCCCCCCGGACACCGAGCGTGGACCGACCGGTGTCCGGGGAAGTTCGGCGGCCTGCCCCGGTTCCGCGCGGGAACCGGGGCGGGAACTCACTTGCCGATGTCGGAGCGCCCGGCGGCGCTCATGATCCGGCCCTTGTCACTTTTCGGGATGACACCTCCGGCGATGAGTTCGTCGGTCACGCGGTCCACGTGCGACACGAACTCGCCGTGGTTGCCGTACCCGGCCCGCTCCTCGATCAGGTCGTTGATCGTGCAGCCGTTCCCGGAGTCCCGGTTGGTGACGCCGGTGTCCTCGGAGCCGATCACCACGGTCCCGCGCAGGTCCGACCCCAGGCAGGAGTCGGGTCTGATCTCGAAGGTGAACGTGCCCACCGGTGAGGTGTTCCCCGCCACGTCCGTGGCGCGGTAGCGCAGGGTGTGCTCGCCAGCGGTCTCGACGGTCACCGGTTCCGCGTATGCGGTCCAGTCACCGTCGTCCACGCGGTACTCCACGCTTCCCACGCCGGAACCGGAGTCCGAGGCCTCCAGCGTTACCGCCACGGGGGTGTTGTAGGTGCCCGCGTACTCGCCGTGCGGGTCCCCGTTGGGTTCGGCGGGATCCGGTACGGCCGAGATCTTCGGCGCGGTCACGTCGATGTTCTCGTCGATGCGGACGTCGCGGAAGAACACCGTGTCCTCGTCACCGTGGTTCTGCAGCCCGATGTGGCCGTTGCTCAGGTCCACGTTCTGGTCGTCATCGACCCAGTGGGTGATCCGCTCACCGTTGAGGTGGACCGTGATCGACTGTTCGGCCACGACGATCTCGTAGGTGTTCCATTCTCCCGTCGGGTTCAACGCGGCGTCGCGTTTTTCCTGGTCGGGAGCTTTCTCGTCGTAGATCGCCCCGGTCTGGTTCCTCGGCTCGTCGGTGGGGTCTATCTGGATCTCCTCACCCCGGTTGACCGCGTCCCACGGGTCGTCGCCCGGATCAGGGAAGCCCACGAACACCCCGGAGTTGTCCTGGTCGGAGAGCTTCCAGTCCAACTTCAGCGAGTAGGGTGCCTCGAACTCCCGGTCACCGAACCAGTACAGCCCCATGCCACCGGTGGAGCGCAGCACGCACTCCGCGGTGTGCTCGAAGCCGCCGGGGCCCGCCTGCTTCCAGCCGTTCATGCTGGCCGCGGTGCCGTCGAACAGGCTGGTGTAGCCCTGTTCGGGCTGCACCGCCTCGCAGGAGGGCGTGGTCCCCGAGCGGTTGAGGTGCATCGAGTCCACGTCGAACAGGCCGCCCGAACCGCTGCCCGTGAACACCAGGAACAGCTCGTCCGAACCGCCCGGATCGGTCACCGGTACGGGGTCCACCTCGGTGTAGCTGTCCCAGCCGCCGGTGTGGGGCACCTCGGCGGTGGCCACCACGGGGCCGTCGGGGGAGCCGGAGCGCACCTCGATCGTGCCGCCCGGGCCGCCCGAGGAGACGCGGAAGTCGGCCGACCGGATCCCACCGAGGTTGTAGGGGGTGAACGAGATCCAGTCACCCGACTGGATGTGTCCGACCCTGGCACCCGCGTCGGCCCCGGCGCTGTCCTCCACGACCTGTACTCCGCTGCTGTCGTCGAAGAACTCGGCCTCCTTGCCCGCGGGCTGCATGATGATCTCGGCGGAGCCCGTCAGGTTCGGTACCTGTTCACTCGGGGAGGTGTCGGTGTAGCTCGCGTTGAGCACACCGTATATGTCGGCTCCCTGGTGCCCGTCGGTGTTGGAGGTCTCGATGGTGCCGCCGCACCCGTCGGACTCGCTCAGCGGGTGTCCGTGGGAGTCGTTGCCCGTGGAGTGACCCAGGATGTACTCCACGTGCACCTTCGAGCAGTCGACCGCCGTGCCGTCCGGATCGGTGACCGAGACCTCGTAGTTGATCGTGTCCCCGAACTCGAAGACCTTGCCCGCGGCCGGTCGCTGGAACGACACCCGGGGAGCGGTGTTGCCCACCACCACGGTTTCACTGGCCGTGCCGGTCTTTCCGGTCTGGTCGGTGACGGTCAGGGTGGCGGTGTGCTCGCCCTCCGATGTGTAGGTGTGCGTGGGGTCGGCTTCGGTGCTGTCGGTTCGCCCGTCACCGTCGAAGTCCCACGCGTAGCTCAACGAGTCGCCCTGGTCCGGATCCGAGGACCCCTGCGAGGAGAAGTCGACCTCCAGCGGGGCCTGGCCGTTGGTCGGCTCGGCCGAGACCTGTGCCGTGGGGGCGCGACCGTCGCGGGTGTAGTCGATCCGGTACAGTGCCGAGTCCTCGGCGCCGCCGAAGTATCCGCTGCCGTAGTCGAGTACGTACAGCGAACCACCGGGACCGAACTCGATGTCCATCGGACGGGTGAGCGTCATCGAGGGGAAGAAATCCTCGATCCGCGACGGCTGGCCGTCGGCGTCCGGTGTGATCGTCTTGATCCAGCCGCGCCCCCACTCGTAGGCGAAGAACTCGCCGTCATAGGAGGCGGGCAGTTTCGTCGTGGAGGGGCTGTCGGCGTCGTAGCGGTAGACGGGGCCGCCCATGGGCGATTCGCTGCCCGAGCCGAGCTCGGGAACCGAGTCGTCGTTGTAGGGCAGCCATGCGGGTTCCGCCGCGGGCAGCTGGGTGAGCCCGTCGTTGTTGGGCGAGTCGTTGACCGGGTTGGCGCAGTCGTACTCGCCGCTGGATTCGCCGGTGGCGAAGTCGTAGTCGTGGTAGGCCTTGTTGTCACCGACGCAGTACGGCCAGCCGTGGAAGCCGGGTTCGGTGACGCGTTCGTACTCCACGATGCCCGCCGGGCCGCGCTGCGGATCCGCCGTGGCGGCATCGGGACCGTAGTTGCCCACGTAGACCGTGCCGGTCCGTTGGTCGACCGAGATCCGGTAGGGGTTGCGGAAGCCCATCGCGTAGATCTCGCCGCGGGTCTTGTCGCTGTCGTCGCCCGCGAACATGTTGCCCTGCGGGATCGTGTAGGAACCGTCGGAGGCCACGTCGATGCGCAGGACCTTGCCGCGCAGGTCGTTGGTGTTGCTCGAGGTGCGCTGCGCGTCGAAGGCGGGGTTGCGATTGGTGCGCTCGTCGATCGGGGTGTACCCGCTCGACTGGAAGGGGTTCGAGTCGTCGCCGGTGGACAGGTACAGCGACCCCTCGGGGCCGAATGCGATGTCACCGCCCACGTGGCAGCACATGCCACGGGTGGCCTCCACCCGCATGATCCGCTGCTCGCTGCTCGTGTCGAGGGTGCCGTCCTGGGTGAGCTTGAAGCGTGACAGCTGGTTGTAGCCCTGCCACTCCTCGAACACCGCCGGGTCGTCGGCACTGGCGGGCGCGTCTCCCGAGGGGGTATTCAACGGGGGAGCGTAGTAGAGGTAGACCCACCGGTTCCGCTCGAAGTCCGGGTCCACCGCCAGCGACTGCAGTCCTTCCTCGTCGTGGGTGTAGACCGGCACGTCGGCGGCTACTTTGGTGTCACCGGCCGCGGTGGTGTAGTACACCGTGCCCTGGCGCTCGCTGTGCAGCACGTCGCCGTTGGGCAGTACCGCCATTCCCATGGGCTCGCCGACCTCGTCGGCGGTCTTGGCCAGTGTCACCTGGTTGAGGGTGCCCGCCGAGGCGGAACCACCGCAGTCGGCCGAGACCGCGCCCGCCGCGGTGCGGATGCCACCGGCGAGGTGATCCAGGAAGTCCTGGTCCGAGTAGGACTCGGTGGTGTGCCCCATACCTGTGTACCAGGAACGGCCACCCTGGTAGGGCTGACACCAACTGATCGGGTGGTCCTCGCCCATCGAGCCGCCGTCGTAGGTGGACTCGTCCAGCGTGCTGAGCACGTGCACGTTCTCACGCGGGTTGGGCGAGTAGTTGTACCACTCGTCGGTGCGGGTCCACTCCTCCGGCAGTGAGGATGTCGAGGGATGGTCCGGGTCGGTGACGTTGACGGTGGCTTCCTGGACGGCGGGGTGCGAGTCGAAGTAGGCCCCGACGAGGTCGCCGTAGAATTGCCAGTCGTACTCCGTGTCGGCAGCGGCGTGCACCCCGGCGTAGCCACCGCCGTTGTTGATGTACTTCTCGAAGGCCGCCTGTTGTTCGGAGTTGAGCACGTCGCCGGTGGTGGACAGCCACACCACCGCCTCGTACTGCTGGAGGTTCTCGTAGGTGAACGCCGTGGCGTCCTCGGTCGCGGTCACTCCGAAGTGATGCTCCTCGCCGAGCTGTTTCACGGCCTCGATCCCGGCCGGGATGGAACCGTGTCGGTAACCGGCGGTCTTGGAGAACAGCAGGACGTCGAACTCCTGGTGCTTCGGAGTCATCTCCGGTGCGGACTCGGTGCTGTTCGCGTCCGAGGACGAGTCGTCCGACCGGGCGGCGGCCGGCGCGCCGAACGCGATCATGGTTCCGAAGAGAAGGATCGTGCTGAATGTCGCCGCTAGCGCTCTACGTAATAACGGTGGCACGGTGTCTCCCTCTGTAGACAGCATGCTGCTTCGAATTCGAATACGGGGTGAGCGACAGGACGTCGTCCTGTGGGGAACTCGGTTCCGAACCGGCCTGCCTCCGGTTTTCGCAGCCGAACGGCGGTACGTGGTATCCGTGGCACGGTGCACCGGGCAGGAGCGACCGGACGGGGTCGCTTTCCCCAGCGGGAAAACCTGATCCTGGTCGAGCTCGGAATGCCGGTTGCCGCTCAGCACCCGAGATGTCGGAGATAGTGGTATCCCTCCTTCGCGGTTTCCCTCGGGTGCGGTTGGTCGTCACGCTCCACGAAGAAGTGGCGAATTCCGGCACGGTTACGCGCCGCGAGAACGCGTTCGTAGTCGATGACTCCCTCGCCCAGGTCGGCGAACGAACCGTCCGGCGCCATTCCCTTGACATGCGCCAGTGGAAATCTGCGGGGGGCGCGTTCGAACAGCTCCAAGGGGTCCACGCCCGCCTTGACCACCCAGTAGAGGTCCACCTCGAAGTCGACCAGCCGCCGGTCGGTCTCGTCCAGCAGCACGTCGTAGGGACGTTTCCCCGCCAGTTTTCGGAACTCGTGGGCGTGGTTGTGGTACCCGATCCGGAGACCGTATCCGCGCGCCAGCTCTCCCGCCCAGTTCAGCCGCTCGGCCAGCCGTTGGTAGGAGGCCAGGTCGTCGGCGGAGAACCAGGGGAGCACGACCCAGCGCTGCCCCAGAGTTCTGGCCCGGTGCAGGATCCGCTCCAGCCGGTCCCGGTCGGTGGGGATGTCCTCGTGACCGGCGGGAGTCCGCAGGCGTAGTTCCCGCAGCAGATCGTGCACCCGTTCCGGTGTGTGGCCGTGCAGCCCGGCGAACTCCACCTCCGAGTAGCCGACCTCGGACAGGAAGGAGAGCGTGTCTACCACGGACTCGCTCATCATGTCGCGCATGGTGTAGAGCTGGATGCCGATCTTGCTCGGCGGTAAGTGCGGCCCGTGCCCCCACTGTGTTCCCGCCAGGGCTGTTCGCGCTCCCACGGATGAAGCGCCCATCGCCAGAGCGGTGGCCCCGGCGCCTCGGAGGAAGGCACGCCTGTCGGGGTTCGTGAAACCGTGCATGGTGAATCCTTTCGTCCTCGACGAGGGGTTCAGGACGTGTGCTGTCGGGACACCTCCGTCCAGACGCTGTGCTCGCGCGAACTGTGCTCGACCGCCGCCAGCACGCGTTGCACCGCGAGGCCGTCGGCGAACGAGGGCTCGGGATCGCCGCCGGTGCCGATGGCCTCGAGCAGGTCCCGCATCTGGTGCGTGAAGGTGTGCTCGTACCCGAGACCGTGCCCCGGTGGCCACCAGGCGTGCAGGTAGGGGTGCTCGGGCTCGGTGGCCAGTACCCTGCGGAATCCCGCGGTCTCCGCGTCCTCGGTGCGGTCGTAAAACAGCAGTTCGTTCATCGACTCGAAGTCGAAGGCCAGACTGCCCGCGGAACCGTTGAGTTCCAGGCGCATGGCGTTCTTGCGCCCGGTGGCGAACCGGGTGGCCTCGAAGGTCGCCATCGCACCGCCGTCCAGCCGGGCGAGGAACGCCGCGGCGTCGTCGACGGTGACCCGTCCGTAGGCGCCGCTGCCGTCGTCGAGCGGACGTTCGTGGACGAAGGTCTCCGTCATCCCGGACACCCCCGTGATCTCCTGACCGGTGACGAACCGCGTCAGGTCGACGATGTGGGCGCCGATGTCGCCGAGAGCGCCCGATCCGGCGCGTTCCCGGTCCAGTCGCCACATCATGGGGGACTCCGGATCGACTATGAAGTCCTGCAGGTACTGGGCGCGCACGTGCCGGATCGTGCCGAGCCTGCCGTCGGCCACCATCCGCCGTGCCAGCGCCAACGCGGGAACCCGGCGGTAGTTGAAGCCCACCATGCTGCGTATCCCGCGCGCGCTCGCCTTCTCGGCGGCTTCGGTCATCGCGCTCGCCGCCGCCACGGAGTTCGCCAGGGGCTTTTCGCAGAGCACGTGCTTGCCCGCCTCCAGAGCCGCGATCGCGATCTCGGGGTGGGAATCACCAGGGGTGCAGATGTCGACCAGCTCCACGTCCGGGCGCTCGATCAGTTTTTCCCAGTCGGTCTCGACCGAGGCCCAGCCGAGTCGTTCGGCGGCGGCTGCGGTGTGGTCGGCCCGACGTCCGCACAGCACGGACATCACGGGCTGTGGACGTGGATCGAAGACTCGGCCGACGGTGCGCCAGGCCTGTGAGTGGGCCGCTCCCATGAACGAGTACCCCACCATCCCGACGCCCAGTCGGTCGTTTTCCGTCATCGCTCGCGGCCACCTTCCTGTGTGAATGGCTTTCCTGGTCCTCGGGGAAGGCACCGGTTCTCCGGTTTCGCGGAGCCGGTGCGCTCGTAGTGCTCGGGGCGCTCGGCGCCGCGCTCAGAACGCCGTTGGCAGGTATTCGTCGACGTTGTCCTTGGCCACGGTCGCCGAGTGCAGGGTGATCTCGCTCGGCACGGCACGTTCGACCAACCCGGAAACGCTGCGCTGCTGAGCGATCAGTCTGGCCATGTTGATGGCCGAGGCGGACATGGTCGGTGGGTACAGCACGGTGGCGGCCATGGGGGTGTCGCCCGCCTTGATGTGTTCCATCATCACCTTCGACCCCGCCCCACCCACCATGAAGAACTCGTCCGTCCGGTTGGCCTGCTCGATGGCGGCGAGCACACCGACTCCCTGGTTGTCATCGTGGTTCCAGACCGCGTCGATCCTGTTCCTGGCCTGCAGCACGTTGCCCATGACCTGACGACCGGACTGCGGGGTGAACTCGGCGCTCTGGCTCATCGTCACCGCCAGCCCACGCGACTCGAGTGCCTCGGAGAACCCTCTGCTGCGCTCGCGCGTCAGCTCCAGGTTGTCGATCCCCGCGATCTCGACGATCACGGGGTTCTCGACGCCCTGCTGCTCGAGCCGGTCGGCGATGAAGTTCGCGGCGTTGACTCCCATGCCGTAGTTGTCCCCACCGATCCAGGTGCGGTAGGCGAGTTTGGAAGCGAAGACCCGGTCGATGTTGACCACCGGTATGTTCGCCCGCATCGCCTGCTCCGCCACCGAGGTCAGTGACTCCCCGTTGAACGGCAGGATCGCCAGTACGTCGACCTTCTTATTGATCAGCGTCTTGACCTGGGATATCTGTCGGTTCACGTCATTGGTGCCCTCGGTGGCCTCCAGGTTGACGTCTTCGAAACTCTCCGCCTGGGCCGTGGCGTTCTCGCCGATGGCGCCCATCCAGCCGTGGTCGTCGGAGGGGATGGACAAGCCGATGGTGACCGTTCTGCCCGGTTCGGAGTTGTCGCCCTGGTTCTGGCCGACGAGCTGGTTGGCGTCCTCGGCTCCGCTGCTTCCGCTGCCGGTGCAGGCGGTGAGCAGCGCCCCGGCTCCCACGGCGGCCCCACCCATCAGGAAGCGGCGGCGTTGTGTCGCTGAACTGTCCCACTTCGACATGTCTGTACTCCTTCGCGGAAGAGGGGCTGGACGGTTCCGTGTGGCGCGCTTCGGTCCTCAGGCGGCCGAAGTCCTGTTCGCGCGGCGTTGCAGCAGGACGGCGATCACGATGATCACGCCCTTGGCGATCTGCTGGATCGGCGTGGACAGGTTGTTCAGCACGAAGATGTTGTTGACCGTGGTGAACACGACGACCCCCAGGACCGAACCGATCAGGGTTCCCCTGCCGCCCGAGAGCAGCGTGCCGCCGAGGATCACCGCTGCGATGGCGTCGAGCTCGTAGAGGTTGCCGTGGGTGCTGGCGCCGGTGGCGGTCCGGGCGGTGAGCATGATCGCCGCGATCGCGCAGCACAATCCGGACAGCACGAACACGGTCGTGCGGATCCGACGCACGTCGATGCCCGCGAGCCTGGCGGCCTCCGCGTTGCCTCCCACGGCGAACACGTGCCTGCCGAATGTCGTCCGGTTCAGCAGCAACCAGCCCACGAGCACCGTCGCGGCGAACATGTAGACCAGCAGCGGGATGCCCAGGAACTCGGTCGTGGCGATGGCGCCGAATCCGTCGACCCGCACCACCTGCGGCTGTCCTCCCGATATGAGGGTGGCCATACCCCGGTAGCTGGCCAGCCCGGCGATCGTCACTATCAGGGAGACCAGACCGCCGTAGGCGATCAGCACACCGTTGATGAGGCCGCAGGCCCCCGCCACGACCACGGCGGTGAACAGCATTCCCCACAGGCCGAACTCCTGGGTGGCTCCCGTCGTGGCCCACACCGAGGCGAGGGCGATGATCGCTCCCACCGAGAGGTCGATCCCCCCGCTGATGACCACGAAGGTCATCCCGACCGAGAGGACCCCGATGATCGAGGCCTGACTCAGCAGCAGCATCAGGTTGGAGACTTCGAAGAAGTTGTCCGTGGTGGTACTTCCCACCACCACCAGAATCGCCAGTACCGCCAGCAACCCGAGAATCTGTCGCTGGTTGACGCCCGAGAACCTCGCGCGAGCGATTCGTGTCCTCGGTGCCGCGTCCGCGGTCAACCGTGATTCCGGCGCGGACACCGTGTCGGTGCGCGATTGCTCCGTCACGCGGCGCTCCCTTCGATGAACAGGTCGAGCACTTCGGCCTCGTCGATCTCCTCGGCGGGGGACTCGCGGACGATCCGTCCCTCCCGGAGCACGAGGACGCGGTCCGAGAGCCCGAGAACCTCGGGGATCTCACTGGAGACCAGGACCACTCCGACGCCGGAATCGGCCAGTTCGCGCACCAGCGCGTATATCTCGGCCTTGGCGCCCACGTCGACACCGCGGGTGGGTTCGTCCAGCAGCAGCACCCCGCAGTCGGCCAGCAACCACCGCGCCACGACGGCTTTCTGCTGGTTCCCCCCGGACAGCACTCGTACCGGTTGCGCCGTGTCCGGCGGTTGGAGCCGCAGTGAGCCGGTCACCTCCTCGGCGGCCGCGCGCTCAGCGGGCCTGTTCACCCAGCCCAGCCTGGTGTAGCGGCCCAGCGCGGCCAGCGAGACGTTGTGCGCGATCGACTCGTAGGGGACCAGCGCCTGGCTTTTGCGCTCCTCCGGGGCCAGTCCCATCCCGGCTCGGACGGCTGCGCGCACACTGCCCGGGCGGAGACGTTGTCCCGCCAGCTCCACGTGACCGCTGCGTGGTTTGCGCGCGCCGTAGACGGTCTGCAGAATCTCCGAGCGCCCGGAGCCCACCAGACCGGCCATACCCACTATCTCGCCCCTGCCCACGGTGAACGAGATGTCCTCGAACTCACCGGTGCGGCACAGCTCGGTGACACGCAGCAGTTCCCCACGCTGTTCAGGAGCGCTCCCGGAAATGCGCTCGGGGAAGGCGGATTCCATGTCCCGCCCCGTCATCAGCGACACGACCTGTTCGGTGGAGGTCCGAGCCGCGGGGAGATTCTCGGCGACGGTCCTGCCGTCCTTGAGCACGGTGATGCGGTCACCGATCTCGCGGATCTCCTCCAGCCGGTGCGAGATGTAGACGATCGCGATCTCCTGTCTGGTGAGCTCCTCGATGACTCGGAAGAGACCGGCGATCTCGTCGTGTGCCAGGACCGCCGAGGGCTCGTCCATGACGATCAACCGCGCGTCGAGCGAGAGCGCGCGAGCCATGCTCACGAGCTGTTTGGTCGCCGAGGGCAGTTCGCCGACCTCGACAGCGGGGTCGATCTCCCCGTGCCCCAGTCGTTCGAGCAGCCGGCGGGCGCTTCGCAGCATCTCCGCACGCCGTGAGAAACCGGCCGTGGCCGGCTCGTGACCGAGAAAGATGTTCTCGGCCACCGACAGACCGTCCACGAGGTCGAGTTCCTGATAGATCGTCGCGATGCCGAGCCGCATCGCCGCTGCCGGGGCACGTGGTGAGACCGTCTCCCCCTCCCACACGAGCGTTCCCTCGTCGGGGCGTTGCGCTCCCGAGAGCACCTTGATCAGCGTCGACTTGCCCGCGCCGTTCTGCCCCAGCAGGCAGTGCACCTCGCCGGTGCGCACCTCGAGATCCACGCCGTCCAGCGCCCGGACTCCCGGGAAGGTCTTGACGATGCCACGCATCCGCAGCAGGGTCGTGCTCATCAGCCGTGCTCCTCGAACCCGTCGTGTACCGGGAAAGTGCGTGGTGGTCTCCGCCGCGCTCCGCGTCGTCGGATCGAACCACCGGTGGAGGGGACGGACGTCCCGCAGCGAGTCGGACCGGTCACCGGAGGACCTCCCTATCGTTCGTCGATGCCACGGGGCACGGACAGGACCTGGTCACTGATCAGCCTGGCACCGCCCACCACACCGGCCGCGGCCGCGAGCTCGGACAGCACGATGGGCAGGTTTCCGGTGGCCAGCGGCAACGACCTGCGGTACACCGCACTGCGCATCTCGGCGAGCAGGGAGTGCCCGGCTCCGGCGACTCCTCCCGCCACCACCACCAGGCCGGGGTTGAAGAAGCTGACCAGGCTGGCCAGCACCTGGCCGACCCGGTGTCCGCTCTCGCGCAGCAGCTGGACCGCCGCGGGGTCGCCGACGGATACCGCGTCGGTGACATCGGCAGCCGAGAGCGCTCCCGAATCTTCGAGCAGCTCCGCCAGCCGTGGCGAGCGGCCGGCACGGGCGGCGGCCATCGCGTCCCGTGCCAGCGCGGTTCCGCTGGCGTAGGCTTCCAGGCATCCCCTGTTGCCGCAGGCGCACGGAGGGCCGTTCTCGTCGATCTGGATGTGCCCGATGTCCCCGGCGCTACCCGAGACGCCTCGGTGCAGTTCACCGCCGACGACGATGCCGCACCCGATGCCGGTGCCTATCTTGACCAGCAGGAAGTCGTCGACGGAGCGTGCCACTCCGGCGTGCAGCTCACCGAGGGCCATCAGGTTGACGTCGTTGTCGACCTGTACGGGGACGCCGAGCGCCTGGCTCATCGTCTCGCGCACCGGGTACTGGTCCCAGCCGGGCATGATCGGTGGGGCTACCGGAACACCCTCACGGAAACTCACCGGGCCCGGGATTCCTACTCCGGCGCCGTGGATGTCCGTGGCCACCCCTTCCGCGCGTAGTTTGCTCAGTAGGTCCAGCGCGGTGTCCAGCACGGTGGGCGGGCCGTTGTGGACTCCGATCTCGGCGTTGCTGTGTCCGAGGACCTCGAGTTCCCCGTTGGTCACGGCCACGTCCACGGAAGTCGCACCGATGTCGACACCGACGAACCGCAGATCCCGCGAGAGCCGCACGATGGACGAGCGACGCCCTCCCCGTGAAGCCGCGAACCCACCGCTCTCGACGAACTCCAGCTCGGTGAGTCGGTCGATCTCGTGGGCCAGCTTTGAACGGGAAAGCCTGATCGCCTCTCCCAGTTCCGCGCGGGAACGCGGGCCGTGGTCGCGCAGCAGGCGCAGCAGCTGTGCCTGCTGCGCGTTTTCCGGCCGTAGTGCGATACGCGGCACCTCGTTGCCTCCCGTGTTCGGATCGTTCGCCGAGTTGAGGTGAGACGTTAATCACGTTCCACGGGTGCTGGCAACACTAATGCCGCAATCGGACGGACTTTTGCTGTGTCGAGAACAAAGTTTGGAGGCTGATCGGGGGAGTGAATTGGTGCCTTCGTAGCAGTGAGTGACTCGACCGACTGCGGACGAGGTCACGGTTACGGGCACTGTGGACCCAGCTGGAGCTCGCCGCGCGGCTCCGGAGGATCCATTCCGGATAGATGTGTTTCCCGCACGGTACGAGCGGCAGTGGTGAGCGTGGAGCTCACCGGGAGTGGGAACGCATCTCCCCGCTGTCCATCCCGAGCCGATAACCCCGTTTGACCACGGTTTGCACCAGCCGCCGGGTGCCCAGCGCCGCACGCAGCCGACCGATCGCCGTCTCGACGGCATGCGCCTCGCCGCCGTTGGGCAGCACCCTCACCAGCTCCTGGCGGGGCACCACCTTTCCCGGCTGTTCGGAGAGCTTGCGCAGCAGCGCCATCGGTACCGGAGACACGGGACGCAGCTCGCCGTCGACGAGGACACCCTGCCCGCGCAGCTCCAACTCCTGGCCCCCGACCCGCAGAAACCTGCCGTGCCGAGGCAACGACTCCGCGATCGAACGCACCAGCGACCCGAGCCTGGCGCGTTCCGGAAATGTCACCGCGACCCCGAGCTCCCGGAGTGGTCGTGCGCAGACCGGCCCTACGCAGGCGGCCAGCACGTGGTCGCGCAACGCCTCGAGCAACGCTGCCCGCCGCCCGGTGCGACTCGCCAGGTCGAGCAGGGTCGTCGCGGCCGGGGCGCTGGTGAAAGCGAGTGCGTCGATTCGCCGATTGACCGCTGCCTCCACCAGGCCGTCCAGCGGAGCGGTGTCCAGCGGGGCCGCCCACCGGTACACCGGCACCTCGACGACTTCCGCTCCCGCCCGTCGCAGCTCCCCGGTGAACTCGGGCATCCGCTGCCCGTGCAGCTGTACGGCGATCCGAAGCCCCCGCACATCTTCCCCGAGCAGCTTGTGGAGTATTTCCGAGTTACTTTCGGAATCCGGGCACCAAGCTTCGGAGAACCCCGCGGCCCTCACTGCCCCGGTGGCTTTCGGTCCCCTGGTCAACAGGCTGCTGTTGGCCAGGTGCCGGCTCAGTTCCGAGGCCATGCCCCAGCCCTCCGCGGCCTCCAGCCAGCCGCGGAACCCGATCCCGGTAGTGACCACCACCTTGTCCGCCGGGCGTTCGGCCAGGTCACGGCTGGCCTCGAACAGTTCCAGGTCGTCCGCCAGCGGCAGGATTCGGATGGCCGGACCGTGCTGCACCTCGGCACCCCGGCGGCGCAGCATGGTCGCCAGCTCCTCAGCCCGCCTCGCCGCTGTCACCCCCACCGTGAAGCCGGTGAGCGACCGTTCTTCCCGTTGTGTCCGCTGTCGTCGTGTCATCATCGCCGCGCTCGGTTCGCGCCTACGTTGTCCTCGCAGGAGCAGGGGTGTCGGAGGGATGGGCCGCCTGATGGCTACTGCCGTGCGCGGTGTCCCACCTCCTCGGTCGGTGTTGTTTCGACGGATGCTCGCCTTCGGCGGTGTCAATCCTGGTTCGAAAAGGTTTCCCCGCTGTTAAAGTCACTTCGCTGCGTTGGCCGCGACTGTCGATCAGATGTGCGCGTGGGCGAGGTTGGGGAAGCGTTCGATCGCGAACCTGCTGCGTACGTAGAACCACCAGGTGGTGAGAACGCACGCGAGGAAGAACACGAGGATCGCGAGCAGCGCCGGGACCAGAGTTCCGTTGGCCTGCAACGAGAACTTGAAAACCAGGTTGATCACGACGCCGCCGAAGGCCCCGATGGATCCGACGATTCCCACGACCGCCCCGGACTGACGTTTGGCGGCTTTTTGCGCGAGGTCCTCGTCCTCTCCGGTTCGCCTCACCCGTTCGCTCGTCTCCACCTTGAATATCAGAGGGATCATGCGATAGGTCGAACCGTTCCCTATCCCGGTGAGCACGAACAGCAGCACGAAGGAAGTAAAGAAGACGGCGAAGTTCTCGGCTCGTACGCCGAGGAGAGCCCCCAGCGTCCCCAGCGCCAGTCCGACGAAGTTCCAGAACGTGATTCTCGCCCCGCCCAGGCGGTCCGAGAGCCAGCCTCCGAACGGTCGTGCCACCGAGCCGATGAGTGCCCCGACGAAGGCTACTCCGGTGAAACCCGAGAACTCGGAGAAAACTATTCCGATCAATGAGGGGAAAGCGAAGGAGAACCCGATGAACGACCCGAAGCTGCCGATGTAGAGCAGGGCCATCACCGGAGTGTGCTTGCTGGTCACAGCCTTTCGGTAGGAGGTGTTGTCGGGTTTCGCCACCGTCAGGCTGTTCATGAACGACCACGAGCAGGCCGCGGATACGATGATCACCGGCATCCACATCAGGGCAGCGTAGGAAAGGTTGACTCCGGTGCCGAGGTGTATCGCGAATGGTACGAGCAACTGGCTCACGGCGACGCCGATGTTGCCGCCGGCCGCGTTGATTCCCAGCGCCAATCCTTTCCTGCGCTCCGGGAAGAAGAAGGATATGTTGGTCATCGAGGAGGAGAAGTTTCCGCCTCCGACTCCCATAGCTGCGGCGGTGAGCAGGAAGAACCAGTAGGGAGTTCCGTCGAACGTGACCGCCCCGGCGAGCATGGCGCACGGAATCAGCAGCAACGAGGCGCTCGTGGTGGTCCATCCTCTCCCTCCGAACCTCGGTATCGCGAAGGTGTAGGGGATGCGCAGCGCGGCTCCGACCAGGTTGGGAAGTATGAGCAACCAGAAAGTCTGCCCCACTGTGAAGGAGTATCCTACGTCGTCCAGGCTCACCACGACGATGCTCATCAGTGTCCAGACGTTGAACCCCAGGTGCTCGGCCAGAACCGACAGCCACAGGTTTCGCCAGGCCACCCGTTTCCCGGTTCGGTTCCAGAAGTCGGGGTCCTCGGGGGTCCAGTGGTTTATCCAACGCCCGTTTCCTCGTGGTTCCGTCGTTGTCCGGTCTCGTTCGAGGCTGGGGGTGCTCATCCGTTCCTCTCCGGTTGTTCGTTTCCGCCGCGAGCATTCGAGCACGTGGTAATTTCGAATCGACGACACGCGATGACCTGTGTGCGAAATTCCACGCACATCCGCAAGCGGTGGGCTGTGCGTCCGGTTCGCGCCACGCGCGTAACCGTTCGCCCCACGCACCTCACGAGGACGCCCCACGATCGTGACGATCGCCTGTCACCGTTCAGACGCGTTTTGTAATATTCTCTGGTGAGTGCGGGCGTTTCTTGCGTGAGCGTTCCCAGTACTATGGCTGGGGAGAACGACCCTTGGGGCGAGCTGGAGGCCGTATGACGAGTCTTGGGCGTGTGCGGACGACCGGGCGGCCGACGCTCGAACAGGTGGCCGCGGAGGCCGGCGTCTCGCGAGGCACCGTATCCCGTGTGGTCAACGGCTCGCTCGAAGTCAGTACCACCACGCTGCACGCCGTGCAGGACGCCATCGACAAGCTCGGCTACGTGCCGAACCACGCCGCGCGCAGCCTGGTGACCAGGCGAACCGACACCGTGTTGCTGGTGGTCTCCGAGTCCGAGGCCCGGGTCTTCGACGAGCCCTTCTTCGCGGGCCTGGTGCGCGGACTCGGGCAGGAACTGGCCAAGACGAACCTGCAGCTCAACCTGATGATGGCCAGTGGCGCGCGCCAGCGGGACCGGGTGGAGCAGCTCGTCGGCAACGGTCACGTCGACGGTGCCGTGCTCATCTCGCTGCACGGTGACGATCCGTTGCCCCGCAAACTCGTGGAAGCGGGAGCTCCGGTGGCGTTGAACGGTCGTCCGCTCTCCTCCGAGGTGTCGGTCCCGTTCGTCGACGCGGACAACTCGACCGGTGCCAGGACCGCTACCGAGTACCTCTACCAGTCCGGCAGGCGTCGGATCGCCACGTTGACCGGCCCGCAGGACATGGCGGCCGGAATCGATCGACTGGACGGGTACCGGAGCGCGCTCAAGGCCCGTCGAGGGGTGACGCGGCTGGTCGCGCAGGGCGATTTCGGACAGGCCAGTGGTGAACAGGCCATGCGTGAGGTGCTCGAGCGGGACAGTGACGTGGACGCCGTCTTCGCGGCCAGCGACCTGATGGCCGCGGGGGCGATGCGGGTGCTGCGCGCGGCGGGCAGGCGAGTTCCCGAGGACGTCGCGGTGATCGGCTTCGACGACTCCGACGTCGCCCGCAACACCGAACCCGCCCTGACCAGTGTGGCCCAGCCGGTGCAGCGGATGGGGGCGGAACTGGCGCGGTTGCTCATCGCGCAGCTGGAGGACCCGACACGCAGTCTGGATCCGGTGATCCTGCCCACCGAGCTCGTCCGCCGCGGTTCTGCGTGAACGTCACGACCGCGGCGCACCGGCCGTTCTCGGCCATCCGTCGTGCCAGCACAAGAGTCCCTCCGTGAGGTGAAGCTACGGCGATTCGGCGAGCTCGCGGTTCGGATCGGCGGCTCCCGAAACAGACGGGCGGGCACGAACTCGTGCCCGCCCGTGGTCGGTGTTGATCAACCGATGTTGACCGAGAAATCGTTCGTGGCGAGACCGGTGCCGCCGACCCACGGCTCGAATCCGGCCTGCACGCTGTTGAGGTACCAACTCGGTTCGACCGAGCCCCGTTCGACCGCGTCGGCGCTGAAGGCGGTCAGGTCGAGGTCGACGGAATCGGTCGATTCCGTGCGGACGTAGCTGATCACGTTCCACCCGACGTTACCGGTCCAGATCTCCCACCGGGCACCGTCCACGGTGAAGGTGCCCACCGGGGATCCGATCGGCTGGATGTCACCGCGATGGTCGAGCCAGATCATCAGTTCGGCGGCGTTCTGCCCCGACTTGCTCGGCTCCGGGTCGAACCAGAGGTCGTAGGCGGCGTTGTAGGTGCCGGTCTCGGGGGTGGTGATGTCCCAACTGGTGGTGGCCTCGGTCATTCGATCGGCACGTACGGGCAGACCGGTCCCCGTGGTGCAGTTGCCGTAGTGACAACCGGCGTAGATGGAGGGATATCCCGCCGGGGAACCGTTGGTCGCCTTGTCGTGGTTGGCCGTGGTCACCGTGAACGAGCTCCCGTCCACATTGAGGCACTGCTCGGTGTCGGCTCCCCACACGTTGTTCTGCACGATGTAGCGTCCACCCTCGACCTGGGTGGAGGCGTACTTGCCGCACAGAGTGGTGGCGGGTTGTGCCGCGACCGTGCCGGTGGTCAACGAGCTCAGCGCCAACCCCGAGACGGCGAGGGCGACCGCGGCACACGACCGAAGTCTCTTTCCGCTGAACATCTGGGAGATGCTCCTGTCCGGTAGGAGGTGGAGCGGTGACGGGAGCACACGGCACGGGCCACGGTTGGCGTCTCCCGTCACCACTGCTGACTGGTGAGTCACCGCCGAACGGTCACTCGAAGATCACGTCGGAGCAGTTGTAGAAGGCTTCCGGACTGTCCGAGCGCTGCCAGATCGAGTAGATGAGATGCCTGCCTTCCTTGTCGGGGAGCTCGGCCTGCCAGGTGTACTCGTCCCCGTGCGGTCCGCTGCCGTTGATCGGCGGGTTCGTGACCGTGTTGAACGGTTCCGGCTCCAGGTCGGACCAGGCGAGCGGTTCGGTGGGGTCCCAGCTGTCCTTGGTGACGTACTGGTACCAGGTGCCGGGGTGGGGCGCCCAGGCGTTGTAGCGCAGGGTCACCGTCTCCCCGGCGGGCATCGTGGTGGTGGGCCAGTCTGTGCGGGCCATGTTGTAGGCGTCGAACGTCTCGGTGGGCCCGCACAGCTTCCCGTCGGGGATGATCTCGCGGTGGTTGCCGCCCGCGTCGCTGATCAGATTGCCGAACCAGTTCCACAGCGCGGTCTTGCCGCCGCGCTCTATGGCCTCGGCGCAGGCCGGATTGGTGGGGGCGAGGTCACCCCCCTGCCCGCCCTCCAGACCGTTCACGTAGCAGGCGTAGGTCCTCGTCTTCGGGTACGTGAACCCGCCGTGGGCCTGCGCCACTCCGGGATTCATGGTCGAGGCGAACAATGCGACCGCGGCACCGAAGGCGCCGATCGCGATCATTTTTCCTCGTAATCGCATTTCCGCTCCTGTTTGGTTTTGTTTCGTGTCTCGCGCTCAATTCTAGGGAGTGTCCAAGAAAATTAAATAGTGTGATCAGGTGATTTTGTGAAGCTGTGCAAGTTTTTTCTGGTGTGGTGTTTTTCGTTGGGTTTTTCCTGTGTTTCCGGAGCTGGGGGCGGTTGTCGAATTCGCTGCGTTGGGTGACTCCAGCCGTTCGTGGTTCGGGTTATGTCTCGGTGTGTGAGAGACCGTCCCGCCCGTTCCGATTCGGGCGGGACGGTGCTGGGCCGGCTGGTCTACGAGGTGCGCCGGATCGATCCAGCCGGATCAGAATTTCTGGGTGCCGCGCTCAGTTCTTCTCCTTTCGGGCGGCGGCTGTTTCGATCTCCGGATGGGCGTTTTGCACCAGCATCTCGAACTGCTCGTGGAACCAGTGGCCCGCCAGTGGGGAGTCCGGCATCGCTCCGGTGGGGTTGTTGCCCGCGTTCGGGGCGACGTAGTCGGGGTCGCACATCGGATCGGCGTGCTTGCCCTCGTCGTTGGGGATCTCCTCACTGGAGCCGTCGGACTCGCCCGGCGGCTTCGTCCACACGAACGCGTCGATGTTGGAACCGTAACCGGAGGGCGAGGCCTGGGGAGGAATTCCGATCCCGGCACCGCTGACGTTGCACCACAGGCCGCGGTGGGCCCGGCGATCCACCTTCGACTCCTCGATGTAGGTGTTCAGGTCGGTGCTGGAGCTCTCCTGGGTGGGGCGCTCCGAACCGCCCCAACCGTTGCGGCCGGTGTCGATGATGGTTCCGATGTCGCTGGGCCAACCGTTGCTGACGAACTGATCGTGGAGGTTGGCCGCGAAGTCGGACTCGTCGAAGTTCGGGTTCCACTCGTAGAACTGCCCGGACCTGACCTGCTGCCCGCCGACCCTGGCGTTGGGATCGGTCAGGAAGGGTTCCTCGGTCGGCGTGTAGTTCGACGTGTTGGTGGCGAACCCGTCGACGCTCTGGAAGCCGGCCTCGGTGCCCCGCACGACGTCGGTGTAGAGCTGCACCGTCTGGGTCAGGTTGTTGTTCCAGCCCAGCCAGCCGGAGTGCGCGAAGTCCATGTAGGTGTAGACGTTGGAGATGTCGTGCAGCTCGTCGAGGGCGTACTGCACGGCGTCGACCTGAATTCCGCTGGACTTCGCCTCGGCGCACTCCGGATCGTCCAGATTGGTGACCAGGTTGGGCAGCCCGTCCGGCTCGATGACCGTGGTGATCCGGATGTCGTTGTACTTGGGGTCGTCCATCACGTCGGTGATGGCGTCGATGTAGTCGGTCTTGTAACGTTGCAGTCCCTGCTGCGTCAGCGGCAGCTCGCCGTTCGAGGCCAGCGCGGCGCAGTCGCGGCCGGGCAGGTCGTAGATGACGAACGACGCCGTGATCGGGCCGGAGCCCTTCTGCGCCAACGCTTCGTCGAGGTGTTCGCGCAGGCTCAGCCGACCGCTGTTGGCCTCGCCGCCCTCGATGGCCGCGATGCGGTCGAGCCACACCGCCGTCGGGTACGACTTGATCTGCTCCATCTTGGCCTTGAGCTCGGCGTCCTGGGTCTGGTCGATGGACGACTGGACGTTCTCGGCGTAGTCGGGGTTCACATAGGAGGTCGCTCCCGCGAAGGGGTTGTCCACATGGGCGGGAGCGGCTTCGGAGGAGGCGGGGGCCAGCATGGGAACCGCCGCCGTCATCGCCAGCGCGACGAATCCCGGCATGATGCGACGCCAGGCCGGGCGCCGCTCCTCCCCGGGGGATGAGTTGGATGGCATGCGAGATGCTCCTTGCTGCTTTCGGTTCCGGCGGTGAACCGGTCAACTGCCCCGGCCACCGTCGACTGGACACAGCGGTGCGCTACGTCGAATCGCTCTGCCAGAATCCGGGGCCAAGCGGTGACCCAGATCACTGGGAGCGCTCCCAAATTAACGACTTGAACGCGTTGCGTAAACCCCGGATTTCGGGCCGCTCCGATCGTCCGTTCGGCCGCGCGGACGCGGTGATCACGGTTTGCTGTCGAATGTGGCTGGTGCGTAGTCGAAGTGAGCTGGGGTTTCATGTGACGTGCTTGACAATCCACGGGTGCGCGAGCAGTCTTGCACGACTAGTGAGAGCGCTCCCACTGAGACGAACAGGTGAGCTCGCGGGGTCGGGTCCGCCTCGTGTGCTTCGCGATCAGCGCACCGATCCGTGGCTCGTTCCGACGCCGCGACAAGGAGTGGTAATGCGGCACAGACGGTTGTCCGGGGTGATCGTGCTCATCCTGGTGCTGATGTCGAGTCTATTGGCGGGATGCGCCCGGGAACAGGACGACGGGCGCACCCTGACCTACTGGGCCAGTAATCAGGGGAACAGTCCGCAGCAGGATCGCAGAATCCTCAACGAGGAGTTCGAGAAGTTCACCGCCCGTACCGGCATCGAGGTGAACGTCGAGGTGATCGGCTGGGGGGATCTGCTCAACAAGATCCTGGGATCGGCGGTTTCCGGTGTTGGTCCGGACGTGGTCAATCTGGGGAACACCTGGGCGGCCTCGTTGCAGGCCACGGGCGCGTTCGTGCCGTTCACCGAGGAGCGGATGCGGCAGCTGGGCGGACGCGAGCGGTTCCTGGAGACGAGCATGAGCTCCACCGGCATGCCGGGCAGGCCGCCTTCCTCGGTTCCGCTGTACGGACTTTCCTACGGGGTGTTCTACAACAAGGCGATGTTCCGCGAGGCCGGCATCGAACAGCCGCCGTCGAACTGGTCGGAGTTCGTCGACGTCGCTCGTAGGCTCACCCGCCCGAGCCAGGAGCAGTGGGGGATGACGCTCGCCGGGGCCAGCTACACCGAGAACGCGCACTTCGCCTTCATGCTCGGGAACCAGGAGGGGGCCCAGCTTTTCGACTCCGACGGCAGGGCGACGTTCGCTTCTCCCCCGATGGTGACCGGCGTGCAGCGCTACGTGGAGCTGATGAGCGAGTACGAGGTGGTCAATCCCGACGACGCGGAGATCGGCTCGGCCACCGAGGCGGTGGGAAACTTCGCGAACGGTGAGGCGGGCATGTTGGTGGCCCAGAACAGCGCCATCGCCGCGATCCGCGCCGCGGGCATGGCGGACAGCCAGTGGGGTGTCTTCCCGCTGCCGGTTCCGGAACCGATGCCGGAGGGCGGCGAGGCGGTGCGCAGCCACGTGGCGGGCACCAACATCGCGGTCTACCGCAACAGCGATAACAAGGAGGCGGCTGTCGAACTGGTCGAGTTCCTGACCAGCGCCGAGGAGCAGAGCATCCTCAACGAGAAGTACGGAAGCCTGCCCGTGGTCACCGACGCCTACGACAATCCCGCTTTCGACACGAAAGCGCTGCGCACGTTCTCCAGCGTGCTGGCCGAGTCCTCGAAGCGGGTACCGATGATTCCCAACGAGAACCGCTTCGAGACCACGGTGGGAGCGGCCGTGCGTGACCTGTTCGCCAGAGCGGGCACCGATCGCTCGGTCAGCCGCTCCGACATCGCCGACGCGCTGGACGAGGCTCAGCAGAAGATGCGGAGCGGGGGAGGTTCGACGCGATGACGGTGACCAGCACCCCCCGGGCGGCTCCTACTTCCGGTGCCGAACCGAACGGTTCCCGGCGCAGGCGCCCGCGCCTCAGCAAGCGCAGTGTGCCGTACCTGCTGTTGGCGCCGGCCCTGTTCTTCGAGCTGCTGGTGCACATCGTGCCGATGCTCGGCGGGCTGTGGATGAGTTTTCTGCGGCTCAACCAGTTCTTCCTCCGCGAGTGGATGAGCGCCCCGTTCACCGGGCTGGCCAACTACCGGTTCGCGCTGGACTTCGACGGCGCGGCCGGGGTGGAACTGCTGCAGTCTTTCGGCGTCACGGCGGCCTTCTCGGTCATCACGGTGGGGGTCTCCTGGGTGCTGGGGTTGGCCGCGGCCCTGTTCCTGCAGCGCTCCTTCCCCGGCAGGACCCTGTTGCGGGGGCTGTTCCTGGTGCCCTACGCGCTGCCGATCTACACCTCGGTGATGATCTGGAAGTTCATGCTCGACCGCAGCGACGGCATGGTCAACGCGACGCTGTCGGACCTGGGGCTGGGCGGGGAGCGGTTCTGGCTGCTCGGCAACAACGCCTTTTTGAGCCTGACGATAACCGCGGTGTGGCGGTTGTGGCCGTTCGCCTTCCTGGCGCTGATGGCGGGGCTGCAGTCGATACCGACCGACATCTACGACGCGGCCGCGGTGGACGGGGCAGGACTGTGGCAGCAGATACGAACGATCACCGTGCCCATGCTGAGCCCGGTCAGTCAGGTGCTGATCCTGGTGCTGTTCCTGTGGACCTTCAACGACTTCAACGTCCCCTACCTGCTGTTCGACCAGGCGGTTCCCTCCTCGGCGAACCTCATATCGATCCACATCTACCAGAACTCGTTCCTGACGTGGAACTTCGGCCTCGGCTCGGCCATGTCGACCCTGTTGCTGCTGTTCCTGCTCGTCATCACCGCCGGGTACCTGATGCTGACCTCGAGGAGGAGCCGCAATGCGTGAGCCGCGCTGGTTCCAGTGGGTTCGCGGCGTAGGGCTGTGCCTGCTGACGCTGTTCACCGTCATCCCGCTTTACGTCATGGTGACGACCTCGGTGAAGCCGTTGTCCGACGTGCAGGACACGTTCCAGTGGTGGCCCTCGGTGCTGACGCCGCAGCCCTACGTCGACATGTGGTCGACGGTGCGGTTGGCCGACTACTTCGTCAACAGTGTCGTGGTCTCGCTCGGGGCGGCCGCCTTCTCGGTGTTGATAGCGCTGTTCGCCGCCTACGCGATCAGCCGCTACCGGTTCCGGGGGCGCGACGTCTTCCGGTTCACCGTGCTGTCCACCCAGATGTTTCCGGGCATCCTGTTCCTGCTGCCGTTGTACCTGATCTACGCCACTGTCGGGCAGGCGACCGGGATCGTGCTCCAGGGCAGTCACATCGGCCTGATCATCACGTATCTGACCTTCTCGCTTCCCTTCTCCATCTGGATGCTGGTCAGCTACTTCGACTCGATCCCCGTCGATCTGGACGAGGCGGCGTTCATCGACGGGGCCGGACCGGTGCAGACCCTCTGGCGGGTCGTGATCCCGGCCGCCAAACCCGGGATAGCCGCGGTGAGCATTTACGCGTTCATGACCGCATGGGGCGAGACCCTGTTCGCCTCGATCATGACCGACGCCGATTCCACGACCCTGGCGATCGGACTGCGCGAGTACTCCACCCAGTCCACCGTGTACTGGAACGAGGTGATGTCGGCCTCGCTGGTGGTCAGCATCCCGGTCGTGCTGGGGTTCCTGGCGCTGCAGCGTTATCTCGTGCAGGGGCTGACGGCGGGGGCCGTCAAGTGAGCCGGGGAGACGGGTCCGTCCCCGGCCGTTTCGTTCGGCCCCTCGCGGCGGGGTCGGACTTAGCAACAGCGGAAATGGAGCGAACGAGTTGACTGGCGAATCTACTTTCCCCGCCTTTCCCGAGGGATTCAGGTGGGGAGTGGCGACCTCGGCCTACCAGATCGAGGGAGCGGTGAACACCGACGGGCGAGGTGCCTCCATCTGGGACGTCTTCTCCCACCGGCCCGGTGCGGTGGACAACGGTGACACCGGTGACGTGGCCTGCGACCACTATCACCGCTACCGGGAGGACATAGCCCTGATGCGCGAGCTGGGGATCGACAGCTACCGATTCTCGGTGGCCTGGCCCCGGGTACAGCCCGACGGCAGTGGTCCCGCCAACAGCGCGGGGCTCGACTTCTACTCCCGGCTGGTCGACGAGCTGCTCGCGGCGGGCATCGAACCGTGCCTGACGCTGTACCACTGGGACCTGCCACAGCGTCTGGAGGACTCGGGCGGGTGGCGCGATCGCGACACCGCCTCCCGGTTCGCCGACTACGCCGCGATCGTGCACGAGAGCCTCGGCGACCGGGTACGGCTGTGGACCACGCTCAACGAACCGTTCTGCTCCGCCTTCCTCGGCTACGCCGAGGGCAGGCACGCTCCCGGCGCGCGGGAGGGGCACGGGGCGCTGGCGGCCGCCCATCACCTGCTGGTGGGGCACGGCGCGGCGACGGCCGCGATGCGGGCCCAGCGTCACGGTGGTGAGTCGTTCGGGATCACGCTCAACATGAACCCGGTGACGCCGGTCAGCGAATCCCCGGAGGACGTGGCCGCGGCCCGGCGCTACGAGTGCTATCAGAATCTCGCCTTCTCCGATCCGGTGCTGGGCGGAACCTATCCGGACGTCGAACGGGTCGTCTGGGGCGAGATCACCGACTTCTCCTTCCGGCGCGACGGCGACCTGGAGCTGATCGGTACCGATCTCGACTTCCTGGGGGTGAACAACTACTTCCCCGGCTACGTGCGGGCCGCGCCCTACGAGAGCGTGGACCCGAAGCCGCGCACCGCCGACGACATAGGTGCCGAGCTCGACCCCCCGGAGTCGCTGGGAAGGACCACGATGGACTGGCCCGTGGAGGCCGCGGGGCTCTCCCGGCTGCTGCGCTGGCTCGACGAGCGCTATCCCGGCCTTCCCCCGATCTACATCACCGAGAACGGGACCAGCGGTTTCGACGCTCCCGACGGTGACGGTCGGATCCACGACGGTTACCGCATCGACTACCTGGACAGTCACCTGCGCGAACTGCGTGACGCGATCCGCGCCGGCGTTCCCGTGCACGGCTACTACTGCTGGTCGTTGCTGGACAACTTCGAGTGGGCCGAGGGGTACAAGCAGCGCTTCGGCCTCGTCTACGTGGACTACGAGTCGCAGCGGCGGATCCGTAAGGACAGTTTCGACTGGTACCGCCGCGCCGTCGCGCGCTCGCGCGAACCGGACGACTCGTTGATCGTCTGACGCCTCCGTCGCCCCCGTTGCCACCATCGGGCGCGGCGGGCGTTTTTCTCCCACCGAACTCGTACGAATTGGAATACCGCAATGGCAGAAGTCGAATACCGCGCGGCCACCAGAGCCTATCCGAGCAGTCCGCCGGTCAGGGCCGTGGACTCGTTGGACCTGGAGATCGGGGACGGCGAGTTCCTGGTGCTGGTGGGGCCCTCGGGCTCGGGCAAGTCGACGGCGTTGCGCATGCTCGCCGGTCTCGAGGAGGTCGACGAGGGATCGATCTCGATCGGGGCCACCGACGTCACCGGCACACCGCCCAAGTCCCGTGACATAGCGATGGTCTTCCAGTCGTACGCGCTGTACCCGCACATGACGGTCGGCGAGAACATGGGGTTCGCGCTGAAGCTGCGCAAAACCCCCAAGGACGTGATCCGAAGCAAGGTCGCCGAGGCGGCCGACATGCTCGACCTGCGTGATTTCCTCGACCGCAAGCCCCGAGCGCTGTCCGGAGGGCAGCGGCAACGGGTGGCGATGGGCAGGGCGATCGTGCGCGATCCCAGCGTGTTCCTCATGGACGAGCCGCTGTCCAACCTCGACGCGAAGCTGCGGGTGGAGACCCGCGCCAACATCGCGGGACTGCAGCGCGAACTGGGCACCACCACCATCTACGTCACCCACGACCAGGTCGAGGCGATGACGATGGGAGACCGGGTGGCGGTACTGGACGGGGGAGTGCTGCAGCAGGTCGCCGCACCCAGGGAGCTCTACGACAAACCCGCCAACTCGTTCGTCGCGGGATTCATCGGCTCACCGGCGATGAACCTCGAGAGGGTTCCACTGCGGGGGAACGGCGTGGTGCTCGGCGGGCACGTGGTCGAGCTTCCCCGTGCGGCGCTGGCCGCCGCCGAGGGGCTCGACGAGGTGATGTTCGGGGTGCGCCCCGAGGCGCTGCTCCCCGTAGCGGACTCCGAGCAGGGGATGCGGATGAACGTGGAGCTCGTCGAGGAACTCGGTGCCGACGCGCTGGTCATCGGCTCCGTGGACGTCTCGGGGGATCCGAAGCGGTTCACGGTGCGCACCGACGGGCGCGGCACACCCGCCATCGGTGAGACGCTGACCCTGGTGCCGAGGGATTCCGAGGAAGTGCACCTGTTCCACCCGAGCACCGGTCAGCGGCTCGTCTCCTACTAGGCTCGCCGGGCCGGTTCACCGTCGGGCGGGCCGCAGCGCGACCGCGGCGGAGGGGGCCAACGGCAGTGTCGGGAACAGCGTGGCCTGGTAGGCGTGGTAGGTGTCCGGCTTGCCGGACCACACGGTCGTCGAGGGGCGTCCGTCCGGGGTGAGTTCGTGGTGCCAGCTGCCCTGGCCGTGGTCGAGGTGCCTCGTGCGTGCGAAGTCCCAGAACGTGGCGTACCAGCGCTGGTAGTAGGGCTCGGCTGTCCGCTGGTACAGCGCGGCCGCGGTCAGGACCGCTTCGGCGATGACCCAGTGCATCCGCTCGCGGACCTGCGGGCGGTCCTGCCAGTCCAGGGTGTAGACGAACCCGGGGTGTCCGTCGGCGTGCCAGCCGTGCTGGATGGCCGCCTCGAACAGGTTCCGCGCGTCGGAGACCAGCCAGTTCGGCGCCTCCTCGCCCAGTGAGGCTTCCAACTGGAGCAGCAGCCGGGCCCATTCCAGCCAGTGGCCCACCGTGGTGCCGTGGGGGCGGAACGGATCTTGGGGGCGATCACTGTTGTACTCGAGCTCGGGGTCCCACTCGGGTGTGAAGTGTTCGGGCAGCCGCCAGGCGTGGGCGCGGGCGACCTCGTCGATCAGCGTTCCGGCGATCCGCAGCGCACGCTGGTGCCAGATCCGTTCACCGGTGACGTCGCCCGCTACGAGCATGGCTTCCACGAGGTGCATGTTGCTGTTGGCGCCCCGGTAGGACTCCGTGGTCCGCCAGGTCCTGTCCCAGCTTTCCAACCCGAGCCCCACCTCGTCGTCCCAGAACCGGGACTCGACGGTTCGTAGTGCCTCGGCGAGCAGCTCCTCGGCACCCGGCCGTGCCGCGGCGGTGGCGCTGCTGCTCGCCAATACCACGAACGCGTGTTCGTAGGCGCCCTTGGTGGTGTCGGCCGTGCTGGTGTACCAGCCGCCGTGCTCGGCGTCGTGCAGCCGATTCGCCAGCGCGGCGATGCCGTGGTCCGCGAGTTCGGCGGCCTTCGGTTCGCCGAGCAGGTGGGCCAGGCTGAACACGTGGGTCATCCGGGCGGTGATCCAGGTAGCCACCGGACGGTCCGTGTCGAGGTGGCCGGATTCGTCCAGCCAACCGAAACCGCCCCCCGCGTCGCGGGCCGCGACCGCGAAGTCGAGCAGTCTGCGTCGTTCCGCCATCAGCCAGTCGTGGTGCTCGGGGAGATCCGGGTTGGTCAATGTCGTTCCTCTGATCGGGTGGATGTGGTGCGTGGTGAAGGGCGTTGATCCTGGGCGAGCCGCCGGTTGGCGGTGCTGACTGAATCGGTACTCCCTCCACCGCCATCGGACGCTATCGGCAGTGCTTCCGGTGGGGAACCACGGGGCGGAAGGCGGCCCCGGACAGGGCACGCGCCGAGAGGAGGAGTTCCGTCCGTGTGACCGAATCGATTCTGTCGTTGGGCCGGACGAGTTGTGTGAACCAATTCTGTTGTCCCACGGGAGTGTTTCGTACTTGGCGTGGCCGCGGAATTGCTACCGCTGTACGAGTGAACCGTTCTAGTGAACAGCGTTATCGCTTTGTGTGACTAATGGTCACTGGTTCGAGTGATGTGCGATACTTTACTGATTCGATTCCGTCCGATCTGATTCGATTCAAGGTGATTGGGTTCGGAATCTCCGGTCGGTGTCTGTCAGGCTTGAAGTGAGTCCGGTCCGGCGATCACCGGCCGACAACGACAGGCAGATACACCCCTAAGGAGAACGCACCGTGTTCAGCGACGACATGCGGTTGATCGCACAGCAGATGGTTGCACCGGGCAAAGGCATCCTCGCCGCGGACGAGAGCACCGGGACCATGGAGAAGAGGCTGCACGCTGTCGGCCTCGACTCCACGGAGGAAGTGCGGCGCCAGTACCGGGAGCTGATCGTCTCCACGCCCGATCTGGGAAGTTCGGTCAGTGGTGTGATTCTGTTCGACGAGACCGTCCGTCAGGATTCCGCCTCCGGCGTGCCGCTGCGCAAGATCGCGGAGCAGAACGGTGTCCTGCCCGGTATCAAGGTGGACAAGGGAGCCAAGCCGCTCGCCGGAACCGACGGTGAGAAGATCACCGAGGGACTGGACGGACTGCGCGACAGGCTGGCCGAGTACTCTCAGCTCGGCATGAAGTTCACCAAGTGGCGCGCGGTCCTCGACATCGGATCCGGCAGGCCCAGCGACTACGCGATCCACGCCAACGCCCACGCCCTCGCCCGGTACGCGGCGCTCTCCCAGGAAGCCGGCCTGGTTCCCATGGTCGAGCCGGAGGTGCTGATGGACGGTGACCACTCACTGGCCGCGGCAGAGGAGGCGACCACCCGGGCGCTTCGGCGGGTCTTCGCCGAGCTCGCCGAGCAGCGCGTCGAGCTCGAGTCGATGGTGCTCAAACCGAACATGGTGGTCGCGGGCAAGGACCACGGCACGCAGCCGAGTCCGACGGAGGTGGCCGAGGCGACCGTGCGAACGCTCAAGCGCACCGTCCCGGCCGCCGTCCCGGGGATCGCCTTCCTGTCCGGCGGACAGGGTGACGAGGAGGCCACCGTCAACCTCAACGCGATCAACCAGCTCGGACCGCTGCCGTGGCAGGTCACCTTCTCGTTTGGACGTGGCCTGCTGGCTCCGGCGCTGCAGGAGTGGGTCGGACGCGACGAGAAGGTCGACAGCGCCCAGCAGGTGCTGGCCCACCGGGCGAAGTTGAACGGGGCGGCCTGCGAGGGACGCTACGAAGCGCAGTTGGAACACGCCTGACCGGACGTGCCGCCGCTCGTGGGGCCGGTGCCACCCACCCGCCCCACCACCGGTGACCGATGTTCACCGGGTTCGGCGGACGCCTCGCGCTCGTCGCCGGACCCGGTTTCGTCCTCACCGGCCGAACCGGGTCGGTGCGGGCGTGTGGTGGTCGGCACGTCACGCTGCCGCGCGGGGGTGGTGCGGCGTACCGTTCGCGATCGTCAGCGCCACCTCGCCGAGATCGCTCAACCTCGCCAGCGGATCACCGCGCACCACCACCAGATCGGCTCGCAGTCCCGGAACGACACGCCCGGTGAGCCTGCCGAGGCCGAGCGCCTCGGCCGCCTCGGAGGTGGCCATGCGCAGAATCCGCTCGTTGTCGAATCCCAGGTGCTCGTAGAGTCCCAGTGCTCCGGCGAAGTCGTGGAACACCGAGTCCCGCAGCCCCGCGTCGGTTCCGATGATCACCCCGACCCCGGCCTCGACCAGGTTGCTGAGCCGTCGGTGGAACCGCCGGGCCAGATCCTCCCCGACCACGGCACCCAGTCCGTGCCAGTTGCGGGACTGACCGGCACACACCCGGATACCGCTGTCGCGCATGGCCCTGATCACCGGTTCACGCTCGTCCATGCCGTCCGGTCCCAACCACGTGCAGTGCTCGACGGTGGTCACCCCCGCCGCCACGGCGTCGGTGATCGCGTCCGAACCGTGCGCGTGCGCCGCCACCGGCAGCCCGTGGCGTCGGCTTTCGTCCACGATGACGCGCAGCTCGTCCCCGGAGAACTGCGACTGCCACATCGCCGGTGAGTTCGGAGTGATCTGACCGCCGGAGGCCATCACCTTCACCGTGTCCGCGCCGAGTTCCGCCCGACGCGCGACGGCCCGGCGCAACGAGTTCTCGTCTCGTTCCACCTCGCCCCCGAGGAACCAGCAGTGCCCGCCGTGGACGGTCAGCGGCGGGCCAGCCGCCAGGATGCGGGGGCCGGTGAGCTCACCCCGTGCGACGGCATCGCGGATCCGGATCGCCGTACCGTTCCTGTCCCCCAGGTCGCGGACGGTGGTCGTCCCCGCGTCCAGCGCCTGTTCGGCGCGTTCGGCCATGCCGTTCAGCAGTTCGTCGTCCTCGGAGGCCAGCAGGGTGTTGATCGGTTCCGCACCGGCGTCGAGGGACAGGTGCACGTGCGCGTTGATCAGTCCCGGCAGAATCGTGTGGCCGGGAAAGTCGTAGGCGTGGGCGTCGGGGGCCGATTCGGCCAGCTCGGCGCGCGGTCCGACCGCGGTGATCAGGCCCCGCTCCACGAGTACCGCGCCGTCCTCGACGAGGTGCTCGGTTGTCCCCGTCCACATCCGTTCCGCCGATACCAGTAGTCGCATGCGATGCGAAAGCCTCCGATTTCTCACTTGTCGCGGTGCCCGGTTCTCCGTACTTGACTGGATTCTCCCCATCGTTACCGGATCGGTGGTAGTGAATTCGACGGATCGTGTGTTGAGTTGCTGGGAGCGCTCACAAGTGCTGGTGTAGGCCGGAGTTCGCCTGGAATCCGAGGAGCGATGCCCGTTGCGTGGTTTGGTCCTTCGCACGTTGTTGTGCCTGCTCAGTTGTTTGGCGGTCGTTGCCGCGACCGCGCCCGTCGCTGCCGCCCGTTCCGCACCCGAGTCTCGGTCCCAGAAGTGGGTGGCCGCCTGGGCGGCTAGTCCGGTGCGGGGCAGTGATCTGCCCGGATCCGACACCTGTCCGGCGGCCGACGGCGTCGACGACGCCACCGTGCGCGATGTCGTGTTCGTCAGCACCGGCGGCTCCGAGGTGCGGGTTCGGCTCAGCAACGTGTTCGGTACCGCGCCGCTGCGGATCGGTCACGCGACCGTCGCGGAGCGCTCGGAGGGAGCCGCCGCGGTGCCCGGAACCGTGCGTGAGCTGACGTTCGACGGCCGTTCGGAAGTCGAGATCCCCGCCGGTCGGCACCGCTACAGCGATCCCGTCGGACTGGACGTCGAAGCGCTGTCCACGTTGCTGATCAGTGTCCACCTGCCCGAGGCCACCGGTCCGTTGACGAACCATCCCTTCACGGCGCAGACCAACTACCTGGCCGAAGGGGACACCGCCGCTGATCCGAGCGGAGAAGGCTACAGCACCACGCCGTGCTGGATGGTGGCCGACGCCGTCGACGTGCGGCCGGACCAGCGGGTACGCGGGGCCGTGGTGGCCTTCGGCGATTCCATCACCGACACCGCCGCCACCACCGGCAACGCCAACCAGCGCTGGCCGGACCACTTGGCGCGGCGGCTGCGCGCCAAGGAGGGCGAGACCCTCTCGGTGGTCAACGCCGGACTCGGCGGTAACCGGCTGCTGGCCGAGCGCCCCGGACAGCCTTACTACGGCGTCGCCGGGCTCGATCGTTTCGCCAGGGACGCGCTGAGCCAGTCGGGGGTGCGCAGCGTGATCGTGCTGGAGGGCATCAACGACATCGGATACAACGCCACCGCCGAGGAACTGATCGCGGGTTACGAGCGGTTGATCGAGCTGGCCCACGAGCAGGGGGTGACCGTTTTGGGTGGCACGATCACGCCGTTCAAGGGATCGAGCGTCTGGAACGAGCAACGTGAGCGGACTCGGCAGCGGGTCAACGAGTGGATCAGGAACAGCGGCCGGTTCGACGCCGTGGTCGACTTCGCCGCCGCCACCGCCGATCCCGCCGACCCGCTGCGGTTGCGGCCGAGCTACGACGGCGGAGACGGGCTGCACCCCGGCGACGCGGGCACCGCCGCCATGGCTGCGGCCGTCGATCTCGGCGCACTGCTCTCGGTGTCCTCGAGCCGGGACGCGGCGGCGAGTTCCGCACGCGACTGAGCCGCCCGCGCGGTTGTCGGGAACGCTTCCGGTCGCCGTCGGAAGCGTTCCCCGCGGGCTTCGCCGTGCGGGGGTCCCGCGCTGCTCGGGGCAGCCACCGCTGGGCCGCCGAGGGCGGAGTGGACGGTGCGCCGTTGGTGGACCCGCGCCACGGTGCCCCTCGGCTCCGCGGTTCGTCCGTGAGTAGTTCGGTACGCCCGTCGTGCTGCTGGCCGCCCCGGTCGAGTGGTGGGGAGCACCCCGCGTTCGGACCAACGACCAAAAGAGCTGATGACAGAGGTGACCGGTATCCGCTCGGCCGCGTGTTCACCGCCGCTGGTGCAGGGGCGAGTGTCCCTCATGGAACGACCCTGTCGGGATGGGAAATCGTGCGCCATTTCGTCCGGTGTTGACTATTAATCGCTTAAGTGATCCAATTCACCTATCCTTCTCGGGTGGATTCACTGCCGGGATCAGCGAGTCGTATCTATCCGCACACCGTTGATGGGAGAGCACGGATGCGTCGTGGTTTCGCCTTCGTCGAAACGCGGGACGGACCGGCAAGCTGGTTCGGGGCCAATTTCTGGTCCGCCGCCGGAGGGCCGAGGATGTGGAGTCGCTACGACCCGGAGCTGGTCCGTGCCGAACTCGCCGTGCTCCGCGAGCACGGTCTGACGCTGACCAGGTCGTTCTTCTTCTGGCCCGACTTCATGCCGGAGCCGCACCGCATCGACGAGAGCTGTGCCGCCGCGTACGCTGACTTCCTCGACGCTCACGTCGAGACGGGGATGCGGACCATCCCGACCTTTCTGGTCGGCCACATGTCCGGTGAGAACTTCGATCCGCCCTGGCGTCACGGGCGCGATCTCTACCGGGACGTGTGGATGCTGGACAGGCAGAGCTGGTTCGTCGAACGGCTCACCGCTCGCTACGCGGATCACCCCGCGGTGGCGGGATGGCTGATCAGCAACGAGATGCCGATCTACGGTGATTCCGCCGATCGGGAGAGCGTGACCGCGTGGGCGGGGCTGATGGTTCGCGCGGTGCGAGCGGGCGGGGGCACCCAGCCGGTCTCCATCGGCGACGGAGCCTGGGGCGCTGAGGTCACCGGTTCCGACAACGGGTTCTCGGTGCGGGATCTGGCCTCGTTGACCGACTTCCTCGGCCCGCACGTCTACCGCATGGAGGACGACCGGGTCCGGCAGCACTTCGGCGCCGCCTTCATCTGCGAGCTGACCAGCACGTTGGGAAGTCCCGTGGTGCTGGAGGAGTTCGGGCTGTCCTCGGAGTTCGCCTCCGACGAACACGCCGCGACCTACTACCGGCAGGTGCTGCACAACAGCCTGTTGGCAGGGGCCACCGGCTGGATCGCCTGGAACAACACCGATTTCGACGGCCTCGCGGGGCAGGATCCGTACCGGCACCACCCCTTCGAGCTCCACTTCGGGCTGACCACCTCGGAGCGTCGACCCAAGCCGCAACTGCGCGAGATGGCGCGGTTCGCCGAGACCCTCTCCGCGATCGACGTGCTCGGCTGCCGACGGGAACCGGCACGGGCGGCGATGATCGTGCCGGAGCACCTCGAGGGACATGTTCCGATCAGCGACGGCGAAGACGCGCGGTTCGCCTTCAGCACGCTGCGGCAAGCCTACGCCAGCGCGAAGCTCGGCGGTCTGCCGGTCGGTCTGTGCCGGGAACGTGACGGTCTGGCCGAGGACTGCTCGCTGTACCTGTTGCCCTCGGCCAAACAGCTGACAGCGCCTTCGGCGGCCGGGTTGGAGGACCTGGCCGCCTCGGGAGCGGTGGTCTACCTGTCCTACTGCCACGGTACCGGTTCGTTCCAGCGCGGTCCGTGGATCGCGGGGCTCGATCGAGCCTTCGGCGTCGAGCACCAGCTGTGGTACGGCGAGGTGGATCCGATCGAACCGGACGAAGTAGAGCTCATCTTCCATCGGGACTTCGGAAGGCTGGCGGTGGGGGAGAAGCTGCGCGTACCGGTGGCCGGCAACCGGCACAGCCGGGCACGGCTACCGGTGCGCGCCACCGAGGCCGAGATCGTGGCTGTCGATCAGGACGGTGAACCCGCCATGCTGCGCAGATCGGTCGGCTCCGGTTGGATGGTGCTGTGCGCTTACCCGATCGAGCACATGGCCGACTGGACTCCGGCGGCCAACCCGGACGCGGCCGTGCGGCTCTACGACGCCCTGGCCGACTTCGCCGGGGTGCACCGGGCGGTGCGGGTGGCCGATCCGGCGGTGGGTGTCGACGTGCTGCGGCACCGCGACGGCAGGCGGTTCGTCTTCGTCACCAGTCACAGCCCGGAGCCGCTGCGGGTGACTCCGGAAGTGGCCGGCGGGGAACTCACCGAGCTGGATGACGACAAGCCCGTGGATACCCTCGAACTGCCGCCTTACGAAGTGCGCGTGCTGAGCCTCTCGGATTTCGACGCGGCGTGAGCGGCGCCGCGTGTGGGGCGGCTCGCGGAACGGACGTGTTCGGCGTGCCGACCGGCCGCGTCGGACGAACACCCCCGCCGGTCGGAGTCGGTTTCCGGAACCGGGTGGTGTTCGGCGGCGCGGTGGAGTGGGAGTGTTCGAGAACGTTTTCGGAGGAGAGAATGAAACGACGATTAAGAATGCCCGCTGCCGTCCTCGGCGTGTTGGCGATGGCGGTGTTGCTGACGCTTTCGCAGGCCTCGTTCGGCATGGCGGGGAAAGCGACCGCTGCGACGGGGTTCCACGTCTCCAACGGCAGGCTGCTCGACGCCAACGGCAACGATTTCGTGATGCGCGGGATCAACCACGCCCACACGTGGTACCCGAACGAAACGGATTCGTTGGCCGACATCAAGGCCACCGGGGCGAACACCGTACGTGTGGTGCTCAGCAGCGGTGACCTCTGGAACCGCAACGACACCGCCGACGTGGCGTCCGTGGTCGACGACTGCGAACGCAACGAGCTGGTCTGCGTGCTGGAAGTGCACGACACCATCGGGTACCCGGAGAAGTCCGGCGCGGTACCGCTGTCGCGGGCCGTGGACTACTGGAACAGCGTCAAGAGCGCGCTGGTCGGGGAAGAGGACCACGTCATCATCAACCTCGGCAACGAGCCGTTCGGCAACACCGGCTACGAGGCCTGGACCGAGGACACCTCCAACGCGATCCAGCGGATGCGGGAACTCGGGTTCGGGCACACCCTGATCGCGGACGCCCCGAACTGGGGTCAGGACTGGACGTACACGATGCGCGACAACGCCGCTTCGGTGTTCCGGGCCGACCCGGCGCGCAATACCGTGTTCTCCGTCCACATGTACGGCGTGTTCGACACCGCCACCAAGGTCAGGAACTACCTGAACCACTTCGTCGACGCCGGACTGCCCATCATCGTCGGTGAGTTCGGGCACCGCCACTCCGACGGTGATCCGGCCGAGGACGCCGTCATGGCCACCGCCGAGTCGCTCGGGCTCGGCTACATCGGGTGGTCCTGGAGCGGCAACAGCGGCGGGGTCGAGTACCTCGACATGGTGCGGGACTTCGACCCGAACCAGCTGACCCCGTGGGGCGAGCGCATCATCAACGGCCCCAACGGCATCCGCGAGACCTCCGAGCCGGCCTCGGTTTACTGCACTCGCTGACGGTGAGTTCGGGGCGTTCGCCCCGCTCCGGCCGCGCGGTCGCCCTCGAACCGCGCGGCCGGAGCCTGTTCGAGTGGTTCCGTGGGGAGGGCTTGCGGGATTCAGGGGATGGTCAGGTCAGCGTGAGGACCGGCCGCTGCGGAGTGTCCAGCCACACGGTGTGGGTTCCGTCCGGTGCCACGGTCAGGCCGTAGCGGTTCGGCGGCGGTTTGCCGTGCTCGCACCATGTTTCGACCAGCTCGGTCAGCACTGGCCACAGCTCGCGCGGGCCCGACTGCTCCACGGTCAGGGTGTTGTCGTCGCCAGGGACGAGCCGGATCCAGGAGCCGTCCGTGGTGTCGTGTGCCCGCCACTCCGAGCCGCGTTCGGTTTCCACCGTCACCCGGTGCGTCCCCGGCAGCACCAGGTGACGCAGGAACGTCACGTCACCCTCGGCCAGCTCAGGAAGGCCGCGATCGATGTGAGTGCTCTCGGCTTCCCCATCGGTGATGGCGAGGATCTCCGAGGCGGTGGTGCCCGTGGCTCCCCGGCCCGTGCGCATGCTCATGAACGCGGCGGTGTCGGTGAACGGCCCGCTGAGCCGGCCGTCGGGAGTGCGCCGCAGCCGCACCAGCGCGAAGGACAGGTTGGCGAGCAGGATGCCACCCGGGACCAGCTGCCTCGCCCACTCCGGCGGGATCCGGCCGACCCCGCAGGTGGCGATGATCCGGTGGTACGGCATCCGCTCGGGTACGCCGCGTGCTCCGTCCCCGCACACCACGCGGGGTGCGTAGCCGCACTCGCGCAGCGCCGAGCGGGCCTTGCCGACCGTGTCGTGGTCCACGTCGACGCTGGTCACGGCGCGCTCCCCGAGTACGCTGCACAGCAGCGCCGCGTTGTAGCCGGTGCCGGTTCCTATCTCCAGCACCCGATCGCCCGGCTCGGCGTCGAGCTGCTCCAGCATCAGCGCCATCAGACCGGGGCTCGTGGAGGAGCTGGTGGCGATGCCGCGCTCGTCCCAGGCGGTGATCAGTGTGCTGTCGGAGTAGATCGCCTCCAGCGCCCGTTCGGGATCCGCCGCCAGGTCGTGCTCGGTCAGCCCGTCGGATCCCGCCGCGGTGAACCGGTCCACGAAGCGTTCCCGCGGTATCACGCGGAAGGCGGCCTCCCAGCGCGGTGTGGTGAGCCTGCCCGTGGTGCGCAACCGCTCGGTGAGCCGCTGTCGCAGCGTCTCGCCGTCCGGAGTGGTGGTGGGGGTCAAGCTGCCTCCTCGGTGAGTGCGTCGGCGATGGCTCGTGCGATCGGCAGGCCGGTGTGGGCGGCGATCCAACCCCACTGGCCGTTCGGGTTCAGGTCGCCGTGGAAGACCCAGCGGCCTTCGGGCGTGACGATCAGGTCGGCGGCGGCGACGCCAGCGGGGACCTCGACCGGTGTGTAGCGGAGCGACTCGGACGGATGGGCGCGCCGGTCCACCGCTCGGCCGTGCTGGGGCGGGTCCAGCCGCACCGCGAACATCCGGTCGTCCACCACGGTCAGCCGTACCGGGTAGGCGCAGGGCACGCGTTCCTGGAACAGGTGGGTGGTGCGTGCGACTCCGTCGGTGACCAGTTCCGGGGTGACCGGACGTGCCCACAGCGCGACGTGTCGTCCGTCCCCGGTGCCGGGGCCGCCGCGCAGCGGTTTGTGGATCACACCGGTTTCGCGGTGCTCGGCACAGAACTCGCGGGCGGCCTCCGGATCGTTGGTCAGCAGGGTGTCCGGTACCGGTAGTCCGCAGGCCACGGCGGCCCGGAGCTGGTGCGGTTTGTCCTTGGCGGCGGCGTTGGCGTGCGGGTGGTTGATCCAGCGCGCGCCGGACAGTGAGGTGAGCAGACCGCCGAGGCCCGCGCGGGCCTCGGCGGCCGCACACTGCCGTTCCGTGGCGGTCATCGTGGGGTGCGGTGCGAATCCGGACGGTTTGCGCAGCCACACCGCCCGCAGGCCGGTCAGCTCCAGCCGTCGGTGGACGTCCCGGATCGAGCCGTGCCAGCGAGGGTCGCGGCCGGTGAGCCGGACGCGTTGTGTCAGCCCTTCCGGGAAACCGGACAGGTCGAACCGGAACACCGGCACCTCGCGCCGGTGCAGCTCGGCGACCACCAGGTCGGCGGTGACGTCGTGCTCCCGCGTTATCACCGCCACCGTCGCGGCGTTCGCGGTCATGTCAGTCCCTGTCCACGAACCACTGGCTGTCGTAACGGGTGTCCTGCCTGGTGGCGGCGCGCAGCAGGTGCTCGGCCGAGGTAGTGCCCTCGGGGGAGACGTTGAGCTGCCGTGCCGGGTCGTAGTGCGGCTGGTCGGGATAGGCGAGCTCCCGCTCGTCGAGCTCTACCAGCCCGGTCAGACCGAACGGGCGCAGCTCCGCGCCGCTCGGCCGATCCGCGGACTTGGCGGGATTGGCCGCGGCGGTCGGGAACATGTTGGGGTTCCAGGGGTTGATCTCCGGAATCGTCGTCATCGTGGTTCGTCCTTTCCGGGGGGATCGGTGTTCACCGTCGGCTGGAAGTCGGGACATCCGGTCGCGTTCTCAGCGGCAGCGGGGAGGCGGCGTCCTGCCGTGAGAGCGAACCGGGAGCTCGCGTAGGCCGGTGAGCACACGCCGCGGCAGCCGCTGGTCGAGGTGTGGAGTACGCGTGGCGTGTTCCGACGCGAAGGCGGGGAGCTCACCGACCCGGACCGCGTCGAGATCGAGCCGGTCAGGGCTCAGCTCGCCCCGGAACAGCAGGTGGCGGCCGGGACGGCGACGCGGGAGCGTGGTGTGCCCTCGCTTCGGGGGAGGGTGGTTCGAGCGGTTCATCGTGGAATCGTCTCTAGAGATCGAGACATACCGGGCAGCTGCCGTTCACGTCGTGGCTCGGCGGCAGCGGCAGTACGCCGCGTCCGAACGGGCGGAACGGTCGGCCGCACGCGGTGGGTTCGCGGGATTCGACGTGGTGCCACGGCCGGAACCAGGCGAGGTGGACCAGCCCGTCCACGTGGACGAAGGCGTACGGGGCAGTGGGGTTCCCGCCGCTGAGAGCCGGACGCCAGCGCACCTCGGTGAAGCCGAGTTCGTGCAGTTCCTCGGCCGCTGCCGCCGCCCCCGTGATGCCGTGCACCGTCAGCCGCAGGCCGAGCGCGGTCAGCAGGCAGGGCACCGGAGCCGGTGGCAGGGCGGTCATCGCGTTTCCCTCCGGTGGTCGGTGTGGACGGTAGCGCTTGACAGGCGTTCGGTTGCCCGAAGTGAACTCGGGCCAGCCGAACGCTTATTGAGCAGACTACATTTGAGCATGCTCAAAAGCAGTCCATCGTTCGAGTGATCTTTTGTTGTGTGCTGTCCACCGAAGGCTGTTGCTGCCCGTGTCCCGAAGCAGGTGGCATGTGATCCACTGAAGCCGCAGCACCAATGATCAGGAGGAAGACGTGTCGAGCTCTCCGAGCAGCCCCACGGTCCTGAAGCGTTGGATCGCTTTCGAGCTGCGGAAATTGCGTGAACTTGCCGATATCTCACGAGCGGACGCAGGGCGAGCCGTACGTGGGAGTGAGCAGGGCATCGGCCACATTGAGAACGGTCGTTCGTTGCCGGGGCCACTGCAGTTGGACAAGTTGCTGGATCTCTACGGTGTGCCGGAGCGTTCCGAGTTCTTCCAACAGCTTCGAGCGCGGGCGAAGAAGGGAAAGGACTGGTGGATCAACTTCGATTTCACCAGCGAAGTGCTGCCCGAGTACTTCAAGCTCTTCCTCGGGCTGGAGTCGTGCGCCGCATCGATCGAAAGCTTCGACGCACAGGTCGTTTCCGGGCTGATGCAGACGAAGCCGTACACCGAGGCAGTCATACGAGGTGTTGAACCGGAGATTCCGGAAGAGGAGGTTCAACGCCGTGTCGAGCTTCGGTTGGCTAGACAGCGAGAAGTGCTCGGACGCGCCGGACAGCCTCCACTGCTGTGGTCTGTCATCCACGAGTCCGCGTTGCGTACCCCCGTCGGAGGCGTTGACGTGGCACGTGAACAACTCCGTCATCTGTTGCACCTCGTGGAAGAGCCCCACATCACTGTGCAGGTACTGCCGATGTCCGTCGGAGCTCACACCGGTATAGAAGGCGCTTTCATATATCTGGCTTTTCCGCCCGAGCTGGAGAACGACCCCGGAACCGTCTACGTGGACACACGTGTCAAGGGTTACTACTACGAGCAGCCCGAGGAGATAGCCGTTTATCGTGCGGCGATGAGGCGCTTGCAGGCGCAGGCTTGTCAGCCTGAGGAAACCCCAGCATTGATCAGCCGTATAGCGAAGGAGCTGTGATGGCGATGAACGGTCAGCACATCAGTACGAGTCGTGCGGTAGTCGAGAACTGGTACAAGTCCAGTTACAGCAGGGCCAATGGCTGCGTCGAGGTCGGTTCCGGCCGGCACGTGATCGGGGTTCGTGACAGCAAGTTAGGTCAGGCCGGTCCGGTGCTGACACTGACCCCCTCCGTCTGGTCGGCCTTCACCACCGCCCTGCGCGGTGGACGGTTCGACTGAGCCGCACGGGGCGCGGTCGCGGCGCGAGCCCGAACACCGGGCCCGACGTCGACGGCGCCCCGGCCTTCCACCGGGTCGGGGCCAGCTCGTGGGGCCCGACTCCGTGCGAAAAAGCAGTGGCGGGGTCCCACCCGGGTCTGCTTCGCTCGGGCCGTGTCGCTGTATCACCCTTACGAGTTCGACGACGACCCGAACCGGCTGGATCTCGGCGCCGTCTGGCGTTTCCTGTCCACCGAGGCCTACTGGGGTCGCTGGCGCGAGTTCGACGACTTCCGTCGGCAGGTCCGCCACGCCTGGCGCGTGGTGGGATGCTACGACCCGCACGGCCACACCGTCGGTTTTGCCCGGGCGTTCTCAGACGGCGTCGTCATGGCCTACCTCGCCGACGTCTACATCGAGACCGCGCACCGTGGTCTGGGGCTCGGCAGGGGACTGGTGCACGAGATGATCGACAACGGTCCGGGCAAGGACTTCAAGTGGATGCTGCACACCGACGACGCGCACGAGCTATACCGGGACTTCGGGTTCGCCGAACCGAACGCGAGGTACTTGGAGCGGCGGGCCTCGTACCGCGGTAGCTCGGTTTCGGCCTGATCCCTCCTTCGTCGGGGCGGCACCGTCCCGCGCCGGGAGGGCCACAGTTTCCGGGCGGTCCCGGTGCCGCCTCCGCCCGACATCGACGCGAAAGTAACGGGTGGGCGTCCCCGTCCGGCGGCCGCACGTCGTGCCGGGACGTACGACCGAGCTCGGCCGCCGGCTGACCGGCCAGGGTAGGAGACCGCACACCGAGGAAGGTGCCGGTGATCCGGAGCTCGGTCGCTGGTCGTGGCGGCCGGTGCGCCGGGACCGGCGCCCCGGGGCATCCCGCACGCGGCGGTGCGTCCCCGGGTTCCGGCCCCGGCGGTTCCGTTCACATTCGGTGATGGACGGGGACGGTCACCGCCCGGCTCCTCGGCCCCCACCTCGCCCGCTCGGCGCGGAGCTCGTGGGCTTGCGCGGCCGACGACGCGATGGGGCCGTGGTGGTGCTCCGTACCCGCCGCCACAGTGAGGCCCACTGCGTCGCGGTGAGCTCCTTGGGAAGAGCCCGTGGCGATATCTGCTCCTCGTGCAGCCATTGCCGCAGGGCGGAGCGGTGGATCCGTCCGGTGCGGAACAGGATCTCCTCCAACCCCCGTCCCCGGCCGGTGTAGACGTCCCTGACGAAACGCTGGTACTGCCCGCCCTCGGCTACCAGGGGACGTTCCCGCCGGGTCACGACGAGCAGGCCGCCGTCGACGGAGGGCACGGGAAGGAAGGAGCGCGCGGGTACGCGCTGTCGCAGCCCGAACTCGTACCAGGGCCACCACTGGGCGGTCAGCATCGTGGCTCCGCCGACACCCGCCCGCCTACGGGCGACCTCCCACTGCACCAGCAGGATCGCGGTTCGCCAGTGCCGCGCGTCCAACACGCGCTTGAGCACCGCGGTGGTGAGGTGGAACGGCAGGTTGCCGACCAGTACGTGCGGGGTCCAGGGTAGCGGGAACCGCAGGAGGTCCTCGTTGACGACGGCGACGTGCTCCGGCGTGCGTCGCCGCAGACGTCGTGCCCTGCGGGGGTCGAGCTCCACCGCGGTGATCGGACGGCCGGGCCGGGCCAGCGGAACGGTGAGGGCACCGTCACCGGCGGCGAGCTCCACGATCGGGCCGCTCGTTTCAGCGACGAGGTTCTCGATCGCGCTGATCGTCGAGTGATCGACGAGGAAGTTCTGGCCGAGTTCGTGTGCCCCGCCAGGATGGCGTTGAGACATGGGTGTGCTCCGCGGAGTGAGAAACGGAGCCGGGCAGCCTGGGGCCGCACCGGCGATGACTCCGGTGTGCGGCGGAGCTGCGGAAAGTGAGGTCAGCTCCCCGCCGTCAGCGGCGGGGCCTCACGTAGAAGGGAGCACTCACTTCGATACCCATCGCCGGACACTCTAGCAGCGGCGCCGGAACCGCCGAGGCGGGAGGTACGGGCCCGGTGAAGTCCCGGCTTCCGGATGCCTAGGTCCGGAAGGCAGGACGCCCTCGTGGGAGTCCGCTCCGGCGGAGCGCTGCTACCTCCAGGGAGTGCTCGTGCTTTCAGAAGACCAGTCGAAGCTGTTGCTCGTCGAGGTCGTAGTGCAGTTCGTGCGCGCTGTCGCGTATGCCGGAGACGATGGTCTCGACCACTTCGTCGGTGTCGGTGGCCGGTGGTGTGCGGGGTGGTGTTCCGCTCAGGGCGCGTTCGGCCAGTCCGCTGTCCACGTGTGGCGGCCGGATGTCGAACACGTCGACACCGCGGCGGCGTACCTCTCGGCGAGTGGCGGTCAGCCACGCCGACAGGGCGGCCTTGCTGGCGGAGTAGTCCGCCATCCCCGCCGTGGGATGGTCGGCCAGTATCGCCGAGAGCACCGCGAGGGTTCCGCCGCGTTGTTCCAGGTGCGGCAGCGCAGCCCGGCCGAACACCACCGGGGCGAGCGTGTTTACCGTCAACAGGTGTTCGGTCACCGCGTCCTCGGCGTTCGCGGTGGGGCCGAAGGCCGCCACCCCGGTGGCGACGAGCACGAGGTCCAGTCCCGCCAGCGAGTCGGCCGCCGTCTCGACCACTCGGCGGCAGGAGTCGGTGTCGATGGCCTCGAAGGTCGAGTGCCCGGCGCCGCCCAGCTCGCTCGAAACGGCCGCCAGCGCCTCCCGGTCGCGTCCTGCCAGATAGGTGTTCATCCCCGCCTCGTGCAGCTCGCGCGCGAGCTTGCCGCCCAGCACTCCGCTGGCTCCGACGACCAAGGCGTTCTTGTTCCGCAATCGCACGTGAACTCCGGTTCCCCGCCGATGACTACCCCGCGAGAACGCTAGCCCAGCTCGCGGACGTCCGCGAGCACCTCGCTTCCGCGTGGCGGCGAACCCGGTCCGCGCGGTCGCCCCGGCCGGTGCCGTGGTTACGACCGGTTCGCAGACATCCGGGCCGGAAGTGGGCCACACGGCTCGGCGCGGGGCGTCGCTCTCGGGGCCTCCTGGCGGAACACGGACAGCACCCCGTTGGTGACCAGTCGCGAAGGTGTCCACGTTGACCTCGCCGAAGGTGTTCGTGCTCGACCGGTGGAAGACGGGGGCAGTCCGCCCACCCGTGCCGGCCGTGCTCGTCGCGAAGTTCCTGCCCCACGGTGCGACCAGCGGCATCGGCCGGACGCCGTTCGGTGAAAAGCTGTTCGGCCGGGTGTTTTTCGAATTCTTCTCGGGAAGCTTTCCGTGATCTCGCGGAATGTTCGTGCTCGGGAAATCTCTCCGCGGCGGAGGAAGAAGCGAATCGGATCGTTTTCCCGAGTGAGGGGTGGTGAAGGTCCGCTCGCGCCGGGGCTCGTTTCGGAGGTCGTTGGAGTCCGTCCTGGTGTCAGAGACCGGAGAGAATTAAGAAACCAATTGGTTTCGAAAAGCTCGTCGAGTGCCTCCGGGGGCTCCTTCCGGAGAACGTCCACGTGCTCGGTCGCTTTTTCGGGGTGGTGGTCCATCTCACGACTGCGCGGGTGCGGAAAACGGGGGACGCTTCCCCGTTCCGGGAATAAAACATCCTTCATGTTCGCTGTGAAGTTGGCAGTCCTGTCATCTTCACACCCCGTACGGAAGGTCGTGATGGAACGAGTCGCCGAGCACAGCACTTCCACCCCGAACCAGGCGGGTGTGAGTGAACCCACCGGGTGGGCCAGAACCCGGATCATTCTCGTCCTGGGCGCCCTGGTCGCCCTGGTTCCACTGACCATCGACTTGTACTTGCCCGCGCTGCCCGCCATCGGCGACAGCCTGGGGGCGAGTTCCTCGCAGACCCAGCTGACCCTGACCGGGACACTGCTCGGCCTCGGGCTGGGACAACTCGTCATGGGGCCGTTCTCCGACGCGGTGGGACGCAGGATCCCGCTGATCGTCGGTATCTCGGTGCACGTCGTGGCGTCATTGCTCTGCCTGGTCGCCCCGAACATCCTGGTGCTGGGGATTCTCCGCGTGTTGCAGGGCGCGGGAGGCGCCGCGGGCATGGTCGTCGCGCTGGCCTCGGTCAGCGATCTGTTCACCGGACGTACCGCCGCCACGACGTTGTCCAGGCTGATGCTGGTCAACGGAGCGGCGCCGATTCTCGCTCCGACCCTGGGCGGTCTCGTCCTGCTCCAGCTCTCCTGGCGGGGTGTGTTCGCCGTGCTGGCCTTGCTCGGTCTCCTGCTGCTGGTGCTGGCCTCGCTCGCGCTGCGCGAGAGTCTCCCGCCGGAACGCAGGCACAAGGGCGGGATGAAGCCGGTGATGCGTTCCTACCGAGAACTGGTCACCGACGGCCAGTTCCTGGTGATGGTGGTGGTGGCCGCACTCGGCATGTCGGCGCTGTTCTCCTACATCTCCGGTGCCTCGTTCGTGCTGCAGGAACAGTTCGGACTCAGCCAGCAGCAGTTCGGCCTGGTCTTCGGGCTGGGTGCCCTGATGATCATCGGAGCCACGCAGTTCAACGTCGTACTGCTGCGCAGGTTCGACTCGCAGCAGATCGTGTTCGGAGCCCTGAGCACGGCCACGGTCTCCGGCGTCGTGCTCACCGTGTTCACCTTGGCCGGGCTCGGCGGAATCGTCGGTTTCTTCGTGCCCCTGCTGTTCGTGCTGGGGTCGGTCGGCTTCGTGCTCCCGAACGCCCCCGCGCTGGCGCTGTCCCGGCACGGGGACTCCGGAGGTACGGCAGCCGCGTTGCTGGGGGCGGGGCAGTTCGGACTGGGGGCGCTCACCGCCCCGGTCGTCGGCCTGCTCGGCAACGACGCCTCGGCGTTGGCCATGGCCATGACCGGCGGTGTGCTGATCGCGCTGATCGCGTTGACCGCCGTAACCATGGCGGGCGGCCGTCGTTCCACTGAAGCGGCGGATGAAGCCACGGCGTGATCCCGGTTTCGGTGGGTCGAACCGGGTGCCTCGGAGAGTGAGGGGCGGCGGCCGAGGGCACCACCCCACTCTCTCCGGGACGTGCCGCGTGTCGCCACCACTGTCCACGGCGGCGACCATGCGGCTACCGTCCCCGGACGACGACCGGAGTTCGACCGACCGACGGTTGTGGGGAAGCGCATGTCACTGGCGGACGAGATCGGCAACATCGGCCGCGCGATCCAGACGCGCATCTACCGCGAGGGGGTCTACGGCCGCAAACCGGCGGTGCCGGTCGATCCGGAACGGCTGCGCCGAGCCGCGCGCTCGGCGATGTCGCGACGTGGGTGGAACTACCTTCAGGGCTCGGCCGGCACGGAAAGCACCGCCTCGGCCAACAGGGCGGCGTTCGAGCGATACCGGATCGTTCCCAGCATGCTCCGCGACGTCTCCAGCAGGAGGCTCGGGGTCGAGCTGTTCGGCCGCGAACTCCCCATACCCCTGCTGCTGGCTCCCATCGGAGTACTGGAACTCGTCCACCCGCAGGGGGATCTGGCGGTGGCACACGCCGCCGCCGACAGCGGCGTGCCCGTGATGCTGTCCACCCAGGCATCCTGGTCCATGGAGCGGGTCGCCGAGGCGGCCCCGCGGGCTCCCCGTTGGTTCCAGCTCTACTGGAGCAGTGACGACGAGCTCGTCACCAGCATGGTCCACAGGGCCGAGCGGTCGGGCTGCGAGGCGATCGTGGTCACGCTGGACACGCACGTGCTCGGTTGGCGCCCCCGCGATCTCGACGCGGGCTTCCTGCCGTTCGCGCACGGTCAGGGAATCGCGCAGTACACCGCCGATCCCGTGTTCGCCTCGCTGGTGCGGCGACGCCTGAAACACCCGATGAGCTCCCCGGCGCCCCGGCCCACCCCGCAGGCGTTGCGGGCGTTGTGGTCGATGAGCCGCAACCATCCCGGTTCGCTGCTGGGCAACCTGCGTTCGCCCTACCCCCGGGCAGCGGTGGAGACCTTCCTCGAGGTGTTCTCCCGCTCCTCGCTGACGTGGCACGAGCTCGACTTCGTCCGGCAACGCACCAATCTGCCGATCGTGTTGAAAGGGCTGCAACGGCCCGACGACGCCCGGCGGGCGCTCGACGCCGGGGTGGACGGCGTGGTGGTGTCCAACCACGGGGGCCGACAGATCGACGGAGCGCTGGGGGCGCTGGAGGCCCTGCCGGGAATCGTGGCCGAGGTCGACGGCCGGATACCCGTGCTGTTCGACAGCGGAGTCCGGACGGGGGCGGACGTGTTCAAGGCGCTGGCCCTCGGCGCGACCGCCGTGGGGATCGGCAGGCCCTACGCCTACGGACTCGCCGCGGCCGGCGCACGAGGGGTGCGAAGCGTGCTCGAACACCTCGGCGCCGAACTCGACATCACCATGGCGCTGGCCGGAAGCGCCGACGTCGCGGAGCTGGGGCCTGCGGCACTGACACGTCTGGACGGCTGATCCCCGGGCTCCGGCCGCGGGAGCGTGGTCAAACGGCTCGCATCCGCCAGTCGTGCAGCCCGAGCATCACGGTCGCCAGCGCGACCCCGAGAAAGAAACCGGCTCCCTCACCCAGCAGCAGACACAGCAGCGCACAGGCGTAGGAGAACGCGATTATCCACGTGCGTGGCTTGAGACGCAGCTTGCGCGGCGCGGGGGAGGCCTCACCCGTCATGAGTTCGGCGAGTTGGGGATCGTCACCGCTGAGCTGGTGCTCGATCTCGTCGAGCCTGCGCCGTTCGTGTCGATCGAGCATGGCCCACCTCCCCAGGCCGTAGCGTTGTTACCGCCAGCATCGGTCCCGGCGGTGGAATTTCCGAAGGGTCTTATGTCATTCGTTCCCGGTTGGCGAGGTCGCGACACACCGTTCCCGCCTCCGGTCGCGGTCCGCTGTGCGTGCTCCGCCAGTACTCGAGGGGAATCCGTTCGGCGGAACGATTTCCAGACGTTGGGGCCGTTTGGTGGGCAGTGCTGGCAACTGGCACACGCCGAACACGGTGCCGGGCCCCGATCGACCGTTCCGACGTGGGTGTGGCGAGCGGGGTGGAGATGTTCGTCGGTAGCACATGGAGAATATTCGTAATTCTGGGTGGTTCTTCGTGGCGAGGCGACCACTTGTGGCGGAAACGCTGCCCACCGCACCATGGGGACACCGACGGACATTGCGGGCGTGCGCAGGAGGGCCACCGTCGTCATCACGACGACGGGACCGGCGGATGCGGTATCCGAACGGAAACCGGGAACAGAACCGAACCTATCGGTTTCGACCGCTCGTGGTCGCACGGAGGCAGGACCATGATCGCCACAGAGGAATGGTCGGTGACGATTTACATCGACGAACGTGAGGACCGGACACACGCCGAGGCCAGGTTGCACCGGCAGCACCAACCGGAAGTCCGCGCCAACGGGTTGGCCCGTCGCAACCCACAGGACAGCAACGTCCCCAGGATCGGTGCCGAGCTCGCCGCCTCGCGCGCGTTGTCGCAGCTGGCGCACCAGCTGCTGGACGACTCCATCGCCGACGTCGAACAGGCCACCGGGGAACCCGCTTACTTCCACGGCTAGCCACGATCGAAGTGGGGCGGTCCCCGGCGGAGGACCGGTCGGAGGAAGGCCGTGGGGCCGTCAGTGCACCACGGCCACCGGGCACTGCGCGTAGTGGGCGACGGCGTGGCTGACCGAACCGAGCAGGCTGGACCTGATGGGGCCTCTACCGTGACTGCCGACCACCAGCAGATCGGCCTGCTCGGAGGCGGAGAACAGCGCGTCCGCCGCCCCCTCGTTGGTCACCACTTCGCTGCGCAGCACGATGTCCGGGTACTTCTCGTGCTGTCCGGCCACCGATTCCGACAGCACTCGCTGGCAGGTCTGGTGCACCTCCTCCCAGTTGAGCTTGCGTCGCGTGATGGCCGAGGTCGCGAACTTGCGGATCTCGTTCCAGGCCAGCAGCGCCACCAGTTCCGCGCCGTGCCGGGAGGCGAACTCGTAGGCGAACTCGATAGCCCGCTCGCTGCCTCGGGAACCGTCGACACCGACCACCACCCGGGTGAACTCCGTCGGGGTGGTGGTGATGCGCTCGTTCTCCCGGTCACCGCGAACCACGACCACGGGGAGGTCGGCGGTGCGGACCAGCTCGGCCGAGGTCGATCCGAGCAGTACGCGCCAGGGCTGGGTCTGTTCGGGTGGTCCCAGCACCAGCAGTTCGGCCCCCTCGGAGGCCTCACCGAGGATCTTGGCCGGGTGTCCCATCCGGATCGAAGTGCGGATCTCCAGTTGAGGAAGCTCCTCGTGGCACTCGGCCACCATCGAGTTCAGCTCGTTCTCGGACTCGGTGCGCAGTGGTTCGAACTCCACGGCCTCGCTGGGCAGCCTGATGCGGGTGAACTGTTCCAACGGAACCGGCACCGCGCGGACGATCAGCAGGCAACGCTGTCTGCTGGCGGCTTCGAAGGCCGCCCACCGTACCGTCTGTCGCGAGTGCTCGAGCTCGTCGAACCCCACGACCACCTTGCCGGTTCGCTCCGCGTCCATCGTTGCCAACCCTTCGAACCCGTCGTAGCGAGGACCGCTGTCGGAACCATGATGTCGCCTCGCCACCGAACGGGCACTCCCGGTCCTCGGCCACGAGGGGTGAAACGTTCCGTCGGAGCCCGAGAACACGTGCCTTCCGGGCCGGCGCCCCGGTTCCGGTGGCTCGCGTCATTCGCTGCGTTCGCGCACCACCACCACGGGACAGGGCGCGTGGTGCACGCAGTGCTGGCTGACCGAGCCCAGCAACGCGCCGGTGAAGCCGCCGTGTCCCCGGCTGCCCACGACCAGCAGGTCGGCATCCGCGGCCGCGTCCAACAGTGCCCGAGCCGGCAGCCCACGTGCCACCCGCTGTTGTACGTCGACGTCGACTCCGAGCTGGTTGACGGCGTCGGTGACCGCCTTCGACAACCGCTGTTCGGCCTGTTCGTCGACGTCCTCTTCGAGTATCGGAGCACCCAACCCGTAGTAGGTGGGATGTGCCCAGGCGATCAGCGCCGTCACAGTGGCGCCGCTGTTGGAGGCGTAGCGCAGCGCCCAGGCCAACGCCTCCGCCGCCCCAGGCGAGCCGTCCACCCCCACGACCACTCGTTCCCGCTCGGTACTCATCTCGCTCCCTCCGTCGCCACCGAATGGCCTGTCGAGGGGGTGGGGTGCGGACGACCGGCACCGGCCCGTGTCCGGGTCTCTCGTGGTCAGTCGGGTCTGACCACCACTACCGGGACGCGGGCGTGCGCCACGCAGTGTTGGGTGACCGATCCCAACAGGGCGCCGAGGAACCCGCCGTGGCCGCGGTTGCCCAGCACGAGCAGTCCGCCCGAGGCTTCTTCCGCCGTGTCCAGCAGGGATCTGGCCGGGTGGCCGTGGATCACCTCCCGGTGGACGGTCACGGACGTGCTCGAGATGGCGTCCGAGATCGCCTCGTTCAGACTTCGCGCCGCGTCCTTGGTGATGTCCTCGCTGCCCGGCACCTCCCAGCCGTAGATCGGTGGGTAGTCCCAGGCGGTCACGGCAGTCACGTCACCGCCGGTCAGCTCGGCCTGCCGGACCGCCCAGCGCAGTGCTGCCTTCGACGCGGCCGAACCGTCGACACCGACGATGATCCGAGAGGTTGTCTCCCCCGTCATAGCGCCCCCTCCGGTGCCACGGTCTCGCGGTCGTGCCGAGTTCGCAGCCCGGTGCGCGGAATAGGGGACCGTCCGTCGTGACCGGTCGGGTGCGACGGACTCGGCGGGCGGTGCGTGCCCGGGCGTGCGGCCAGCCTTCCGCTCGGGCGGTACCGCGCGGTTGGCCGCTTACCGGAAAAGTGGAATCCTCGTTCGCTCTTCCGATGAGTCCCGCGATCGTGCCCCGCTGCCTCCGATCCGGTGAAACCGGACGGGAACCCGTCGCCATAAATGAAAATAATTCATATAATTTCGCTCGCCACTGACACCGAAACTCCGGGAGGGAGTATGCGGCGACTGGCGCGAGCACTGCTCGTGGTGGCCACGGCGGCGGGACTGCTGAGCGGGGTTCCCGTGCACGCCGAATCGAACGAAGGATCGGAAGTCACGGATCGGCTGCGGATCTCGGGGCGGTGGATGCTCGACGAGCACGGCCGCAAGGTGCTGCTGCACGGTGTGAACAACGTGGACAAGACCGCGCCGTACGTCCAACCGGGGGACGGTTTCACGGTCACGGCCGAGGACGCCGAACTCCTCGCCCGGCACGGCTTCAACACCGTCCGGCTCGGGGTGTCGTTCGACGGGCTGATGCCACGGCGCGGCGACATCGACGAGGCCTATCTCGACCGCCTCGCCCAGGTGGTCGAGACGCTGGGGGAGGAGGGGATACGCGTCCTGCTCGACAACCACCAGGACGGTCTCAGCGAGGCTTGGGGTGGCAACGGGTTCCCCGACTGGGCGGTGGAGACCGAGCCCTTCCCGTGGGAGCCGAACCCGGGATTCCCGCTCTACTACCTGATGCCCAGCATGAACAAGGCCTGGGACGAGTTCTGGAACAACACCGACGGTGCCGTCGATCATCTCGGCGACGCGTTGGCGGCCCTGGCCGAACGCGTCTCCGACGAATCGGCCGTGCTCGGCATCGAACTGCTCAACGAGCCGTGGCCCGGTAGCGCGTTCCCGACCTGCTTCCCGGCCGGGTGCCCGGCCTTCGACCGCGAGTACCAGGCGGTGCACGAGAAGCTGACCGCGCGGATCCGCGAGGCCGATCCCGGTATGCCGGTGTTCTGGGAACCCAACGTCACCTGGAACCAGCTGATGCCAACCCACATGGCCGAGCCGCCCCTGACACCCCCGATCACCGACGATCAGGTGGCGTTCTCGTTCCACGACTACTGCATAGCCAGTCAGGCCGCCATCTACCTGGGGCTGCCCGAGCAGCTGGTCGGTGCGTGCCCCGCCCAGCACGAACTGACCTGGTCGCACGCCGACGCCTTCGTCGAACGCGCGAACGTGCCGGCCATGGTCACCGAATTCGGCGACAGCGAGCCGCGGGTGCTGGCCCACACCCTCGAACGGGCCGACCAGCGGTTCGTGGGGTGGCAGTATTGGCACTACACCAGCGTCTCCGGCGACGAGCCCGGTGCGGACCCGTTCCGCTCGGAGATCGGCGACCTGCTGGTCCGCACCTACCCGAGAGCAACAGCGGGAACTCCGGAGTCCATGGACTTCGACGCCGATACCGGCGAGTTCGAGTACACCTACCGCCCCGATCCGACGATCCCGGCACCGACCGAGATCTACGTCTCGGACCGGCACTACGAAGCGGGCTACTCCGTCTCGGTGGACGGCGGGCGTGTCACCTCCCCGGCCGGTGCCCGGACGGTGACCGTAGAGGCCACCGGCACCGAACCGGTGCGCGTGCGCATCCGGGACAGCTGACCCTCCGCTGTACCGGAACGTCGTACCACCGGGGCGTCACCGATGACGCCCCGGCGGTCTTCCGAGCGTCGAGCAGGCCCGTGTCCAGCAACCGGGACGCCACGCGGGAGCACGCTCGACGCGAGCGATCCGCGTGCTGTTGTCCGACCATCGGGGTATGGCGACTTCACACTCCGGCAGGATCGTCGTGGGCACCGACGGCTCGGACTCCGCGCTGCGAGCGGCGCTGTGGGCGGCCGAGACGGCACGGTGCCACGGGGCGGTGCTGCGTCTGGTGCACGGGTACGCCATGCCCGAACGCGGCTACCCGCGGTTTCTGGTGCCCACGCGCGCCCTGCGCACCGGCCTGCGAGCCCAGGCCCGCTCGGCGCTGCACACCACGAGCGAAGCCGTCCGGGGCGGCGTGCCCGGCACGGAGCTCGAAACCCGCATCGTCGAGGCCGCCCCGGCCGTGGCGCTGCTGCGGGAGTCCCGCGGCGCCCTGATGAACGTGGTCGGTTCCCGCGGTCTCGGCGGGTTCAGCGGGCTGTTGATCGGGTCCGTGGCGATGGCGTTGGTGGCGCACTCCCGCGTTCCCACGGTGGTGGTGCGTGACGAGCTCCCGGACTCCTCCGCCCGGCACTCGCTGCCCGTCCTCGTCGCCGTCGACGGCTCGCCCGCCAGTTCGCGGGCGGTGGCCTTCGCGTTCCGGGAGGCGGCCACCCGCGGGGTCTCGTTGACCGCCGTGCACGTCGCACAGGGGCACCGCTCGTCGGAGTCGGTGCTGGATTCCGAACGGGCGCTGCTTTCCGAACGGCTCGCGGGCTGGTCCGAACACCACCCCGACGTTCCCGTGGAGCGGCTCGTCCTTCCGGGACACGTCGTGCGCACCCTGCTGGAGGTCGCAGCCGAGGGGCAGCTGTTGGTGGTCGGCAGCAGAGGGACCGAGGGGTTCCCGGGGATGTTGCTCGGCTCGACCAGCCGTTCCCTGGTCGTACACGCTCCCCGCTCGCTGGCCGTGGTCCGGCCCGAGGACGAGCCCCACGGGGAGCGGTTCGGCTAGTTCGAGATCTCGCTGGTCACGTTCGACAGTGCCAACCGGCGTCCGGTGACCATGTCGAACGGGATCCGCAGGAAGTAGTCCCGTATCGGTACCCAGGAGGACTTGGCCGGGTCGGCCAGCGCCACCAGCTGTTCGATGTCGCTGACTCGCTCGGCTCGGCCGTGGACTATCACGCTCCACCCCGAACGGGTGGACGAGTCGATGTGATCGACCTCGAAGGCCACCACGTTCCCGCTCAGCTTGGACAGGCTGCCCTCCCCGCCGGTGCGGAGCACCACGCTAGGCCCGTCCACCACGAAGTTGACGGGTCTGATGGCGGGCAGGGCTTCGTCGGTGAACACCACACGTCCCACCTGAGCGGAGGACAGCAGCACGATGCTCTCCCGCGTTGTCAGGGGGCGCAGCTCACGGTGTGTGTTCATCGTCGCATCCCGGTAGTGCTCTTCGAAGAATTCGTAAGCCCCACTGTCCGCTGCCTCCCACCCGCACCACAGAGCACAAAGTCATCCGGGTAGCGGCACGGAGCTCCCCGCGGAGTCGCCGTGCGCGGCGGCCCACGGCCGGTCATGCTCGGGTCGGATGGGGGCGAGCATGAACCAGGGTGGCGACCTCACCCGCACCGTGGTGGTGGGGGTAGACGGCTCCGAAGCGTCCACCGACGCGGTGCGCTGGGCCGCGTCGGTGGCGTCGTGGCGCCGTGCCCGGTTGCTCGTCGTGCACGTGTTTCGCCCCGTGGGGGTAAACACTCGGCTGGAGGCAGCCGACGGTGCGGACATCCCGCGCGACGTCGAACACATCCTCACCTTCGCGGCCTCGGCCGCCCACGGCGGACCCGACGGCCCGCCGGTACGCACCCACCGGGTTCGAGGACACCCCGTGCCCGCGCTGCTCGCCGAGACACAGCACGCCGAGCTGCTCGTGCTGGGCGCGTCCGGGCGGGAGGGGTTTCCCGGAATGCTGGTCGGGTCCACCGCGATAGCGGTGCTCAGTCGGGCCGTTTGCCCGGTCGCGGTGATACGTCCCCGTCCGGGGCAGGACCGTTTTCCGGACGAGGGGCCGGTCCTGGTGGGTATCGACGGCAGCCCCATGAGTGAACGAGCCCTCGGTGCCGCGTTCGAGTACGCGGCCCACTGGCGCACCTCACTCGTGGCGGTGCACTCCTGGCGCGATGTGGAGTACGACACCTCCGGCGAGAGCGGCGCCGACGAGGTGTACGCCGAGTGTGGTGAACGGTTGCTGGCCGAGCGCCTCGCCGGGTGGCGGCAGTGGTACCCGGACGTGAGTGTGCGACGGATCGTCGGCCGGGACCGCCCCCGGCGGGAACTGCTGCGCGGTTCGGAGTCGGCCCGCCTCGTGGTGCTCGGAAGCCGGGGACGGGGTGGTTTCCGAGGGCTGCTGCTCGGTTCCACCAGCCAGGCGTTGATCGAGCACGCCCACTGCCCGGTACTGGTGGTTCGGCCTCGGCAGGAGGAACGATGATCGGAATTCCTCCGCGCTCGCGGACGTCCGGAGAGGGGCGATGACCGGATGGGGGAGTGCCTGCTGCGGTTACGTCGGTTGCTCCTGCCGGAGGGCAATCCGCTGGCCCGTCCCTCCGATCGGCTGGAGGGGCGGATGCTGGCGCTCGTCCTGCTGCTCCCACTGGTGACCGCCCCCTTCGCGGTGGTGACCGGTGCGCAGGTTCACCAGGAGCAGCTCGGTGTGGCGCGCGATCAGGAGCGGGAACGGCGGCAGGTCACCGCCACGCTGCTCGACGACGCCGGACCACCGCCGGCCGCGGTGCGCTCCGGCTCCCGAACCAGGTCCGAGGTGCTCGCCACCTGGCACGGACCGGACGGCACCGTCCACACCGGAACCGTGGCCGCCCGTGCGGGAGCTCCCGAGAGCAGCCGGGTGCGCATCTGGACAGACTCGAGCGGTCGCTCCGTCCCGCCGCCGATGACCACCACGGCGGCGGTTCGGGAGGGCGTCGCCGCGGCCGCGACGCTGTGGTTGACGGTGCTGTTCGGTTCCGTCGGCGGGTTCTGGCTGTTCCACTGCTGCCTGGACCGGCTGCGTCGGTGTGCCTGGCAGCGGGAGTGGGAACACTTCGAACGTCACTGGAGTGGTTACCGGGACAGCGACGAGGGGTAAAGGGATGCGAGTACGAGACGTGATGAGCGAGGCTCCCGTGGCGGTGCACCAGGGCACTCCGGTCAAGGCCGCCGCCGCGCTGCTCGTCGAGCACGGAGTCACGGCGCTGCCCGTGGTGGACGGGGAGGACTACCCGATCGGAACGGTGACGGAACTCGACCTCGTCCGAGACCGGTTCCCGCGCGATCCCCGCTATGACGGTTCGGATCGGGAGTGGCGGGTCCCTCCGGACACGGTGGGGGAGCTGATCTCATCCCGGATCACCGGCATCGATCCCGAAACCGATGTGACGGATCTGGTCCGGGTGCTGCTGGAGGAACGTGTGCGCAGCGTCGCCGTGATCGACGAGAGGCGGCTCGTCGGCATGGTCACCGGTCGGGACCTGGTACGCACCCTCGCCCGTGACGACGACCTGTTGGCCCGCGACGTCCGCTACCGCCTCTCGTTCATCGGCGGTCCGCGCCGGTGGAACGTCCGGGTCTCGGAGGGCGTCGCGGTCATCGTCGACGAGTTCGACAGCCCCGAGGACCGCCACATCGCTCGCGTGCTGGCCGAGAGCGTGCCCGGGGTGCTGCGGGCCGAGTGCAGTGCGGCCGAGCCGACCGTGACGGGCTGAGCGACGGCTGGAGCGGCTATCCCGACTCCGCCTCTACCAGCGGGGCCGACCAGCTCAGCCTGGTTCCTCCTTCCGGAGGGCGTGTCGTCTGCAGGTTCCCGCCCGCCTGCCGGGCGCGTTGTTCGAGATTGCGCAGCCCGCTGCGTTCGACCTCCCGAGGAATTCCGTCACCGTCGTCGACGACGGTGACGGTCAGCTCGTCGGTCACCGAGACGGTCAGCGAGACCCTGCTCGCCCCGGCGTGGCGGACGACGTTGCTCAGCGCCTCGCGGGTCACCGCCTCGGCGTGCTCGGCCAGCTCCCCGGGGACCGCGTTGAGCGGACCGGTCATCCGTACCCGGGTGTCGAGTCCGGTTTCCGCCGTCGACTCGGCGAGGATCTTGTTCAGCCGGGTGCGGAGCCGTGAGCCGTGGTGGGCGTTGCTCCGCAGGTCGAAGATCGTGTCACGGATGTCGCTGACCACCTGCTGCAGCTCCGCTGTGGTAGCGCTCAGCCGTTGCCCGGCCTCGGAGGAGGCGATGAGCCGGTGGGTGCTCCGCAGGGACAGCCCGATGGCGAAGAGTCGTTGGATCACGTGGTCGTGCAGGTCCCGCGCGATCCGTTCCCGGTCGCCGAGGATCTCAAGTTCGCGCAGTCGGTACTGGTCGTCCGCCAACCGCAGTGCCAGTGCCGCCTGGTCGGTGAATCCCGTGACCAGGGGAAGCTGTTCCGGCTCGAACGGTGCGGACCCAGGTTGCCGGGCCACCACGAGCACTCCCGAGATCGCCTCGGGGCTGGAGCGCAGTGGGAGGATGAGCGCGGGGCCGAGGACGTCGTTGTCACTTCCGAGGCTCAGGTTCAGGTTGGTCACTCGGCGTGGGGAGCGTTCGCGGAAGACCTCGCCGCAGGTGGACGTCGCCACGGGGATCTCACGTCCCACGAGCCCGCTCTTCGACGAGCCGGACGAGACCGTGACCCTGAGCGTTTCGACTTCCTCCGGCCGAAGCTCGGAGTTCCGGGGCAGCGCCAGCAGCGTGTAGTCGGCCCCACTGATCTCGTGTGCCCGGTCGGCGATGAGTCCGAGCACCTCGGTGGGCTCGGCGGTCGCCAGCAGTGCGGCGCGGATCTCGCTGGTGGCTTCCTGCCAGCGCTGTCCCAGCCGAGCACGTTCGTACAGTCGAGCATTCTCCACAGCGATGCCCGCCGCGGCCGCCAGCGCGCGCACGATCGTCTCGTCGGTCTCGGTGAAGGCCTCGCCGCCGGTCTTCTCGGTGAGGTAGAGATTGCCGAACACCTCGTCGCGCAGCCGGATCGGCACGCCGAGGAAGCTCCGCATCCGAGGGTGGTGGTGCGGGAACCCGACGGAACTGGGATGCCGGGACAGGTCAGCCACGCGCACCGGTTCGGGTTGCTCGATCAACAGCCCCAGCAGCCCGTGCCCGTGCGGTAGCTCGCCGATACTCCGGCGAGTCCGTTCGTCGATCCCCTCGAAGACGAACTCCGCCAGGCCGTCTCCGTCGGGGTTCAACACCCCCAGCGCGCCGTACTTCGCTCCCACGACCTCGGTGGCCGCCCGCACGATCCGCCGGAGCGTCGTGTCCAGCTCCGGTTCGCGGGAAACGGTGAGCATCGCCTCCAGCAGCCCGTCCGCTCCTCCGTAGGCACCGCTGCCGCACTCGATGAGTTCCCAAGCCCTGCGCAGCAGGTCGCGTGAATTCGACCACGTCGACGCGTTCGGCGTCGCTGGGGTGAACGGTAAATCGCCGGTACCTCCGGACGGCGATTCACTGCCCGACACGTCTCCCACGGTGCCACCACCGTGGGCGGGTCGCCACCGCACTGATTCGAAGGAGGTGCCGGGACGCCCCTCAGCGCGGAGTTCCCCGTTGGGTGCGCAGCCGCGTGACCAGCACGGCCGCCTGGGTGCGACGTTGCAGTCCCAGCTTGTTCAACAACCGCGACACGTAGTTCTTGACGGTTTTCTCGGCCAGGTACATGCGCTGTGCGATTTGCCGGTTGGTGAGTCCGTCCCCGATCAGGTCGAGCAGGGTGCGCTCACGCTCGGACAGCTGGGGGAGTTCCTCCGAACCGTCACCGTTGCTCCGCAACTGGTTCAACAGCGTTCTCGTCGCCCTGGCGTCCAGTATCGAACGTCCCGCTCCCACCTGGTGCACGGCCGAGAGTAGTTCGAACCCCTGTACATCCTTGATCACGTAGCCGCCCGCTCCGGCGAGGATCGCCCGCAGCATCGCTTCCTCATCGGTGAACGAAGTCAGCATCAGGCAGTTCAGTCCGGGGAGTCGGGAGCGCAGTTCCCGGCACAGCTCGACTCCGTTGCCGTCCGGGAGCCGTACGTCCAGAACAGCCAGGTCGGGGCGCAGTGCTGGGGCACGCGCCAGTGCTCTTGCGACGCTGTCCGCCTCTCCGACCACTTTCAGTTCCGGGTCGGATTCCAACAGATCCGCGACTCCGCGCCGGACCACTTCGTGGTTGTCGACCAGAAACACCGTGATCATGTGAAATCACCCCATCGAATTGGCGATCACGGGTGTACGGCGGAGCGCGTTGGTGTGTATGATGCAGTCGATCAGGTTCGAACGGACCAGTGGCAGTCCTGCCTTGTAGACCGCTGAGGCTTTGAGTACGGCTCGGCCGTGAGTACTACTCTGCGAGGCCGATCGGAGCCAGTCAAGGCGTTGCCACGATGTCGATGCTGGTCAAACAAGGGAAATGTGGCTATCGTGAAGAACCGGCCGTGGTGCCGGGGTCCGGTCCGGCGCACGTGATCACGTGGTGGGACCGCGGGGCGGTCACGGTGGATGCGGCGACAACAGAAGGGGCGTTACCACGGTATTCCGTGGTGCTGGCGCGCGCATTTTTCGGCGAATCTCCGGATCGGCGAGGAGATGCCTGGCGCGCCGATCGTTTCCTCCGGCTTTTCGGCTGTCGAATGGGGCTGTGAGCCGACACACCCGGCCGGAAGGGAACCCTCGCCGTGTTCACGACGTTGCGGGTGAGGTTGGTCGCCATCCTCGTGACGTCGGCGTGACTCGCCACGTAGCGTCCGTGCGGCCTTTTCACAGCCACTACCCGCTCATGCTTCGCATGACTTTCCAGTCCGAGCAACCAGGCAGGCACACGACCGCGCCCGCGAAGAGAGGAGGCGCCACATGATGGACAACACGAATACCGACTGGCAGCACCGCGCGAGCTGCCGCGACGAGGATCCGGAACTGTTCTTCCCGGTATCCGAGGTGGGGCCGGGCGCGCAGCAGGTGCAACAGGCCAAGACCATATGCGCGAAGTGTCCGGTGAGTTCCGAATGCCTCGCTTACGCGCAGCGTAACGGACTGGACTTCGGAATCTTCGGCGGGATGACTCCCGAGGAGCGTCGTAGGTCCGGCCGTCGTGCTCGTGGCGCTGTGCGGGCCGCCGAGTCTCAGACGTCGTCCCCGAGGCAGTGACCCGAGGCGGTTCGTTTCCCGGCCCGTTTCGGCGGCGGTTACTCGCGTGATGTCCCGGTCCGTGGAACCTTCTCGTCGGTGAGCGGAGCGTCTCGCCGGTCTCCGCCGAGGGCGCCTCGTGGCGTCCGACGTCCTGTCACCACGCATCCGTGGGGCGCGGGTATGACGGGTGGGCGACTCCGCAGCCCATGATCCTTTTTTCAGGTTAGGCTAACCTTTGTGTTGGGTGGGTGTGGTCGGGCGGTGCCCGTCCACACGACCACCGTGGCCGCTACAACGGGAGGACAGGGTTGCGGAGCAGACTCGGAAGTGTGCGTCGCTTCGGCGGATTGCTTGGTGTGTTGTTGTTGGCCACCGCCGTTTCGGCGTGCGGTCAAGGGGAGTCGCCCGGCGACTCCGCCGGGAAGGACGTGGGGGATTCGGCGTTCCCGGTCACCGTTTCGACGAAGTTCGGTGAGGTGACCGTGCCGGAGAAGCCGCGGCGAGTGGTGGCGCTCGGCTGGTCGGACGCGGAGACAGCGCTGGATCTGGGAGTTCAGCCGATCGGTGTCAGCGACTGGCTCGACTTCGGGGGCAACGGCGTGGGCCCCTGGGCCGCCGGAGAGTACACCGAGCCCCCCGAACTGGTGGGAACGAACGAGGTCGACTACGAGAAGGTCGCCTCCCTCGATCCCGACCTCATCCTGAACACCCGTTCGGACGGTTCCCGCGAGAAGTACGAGACGCTGTCGAAGATCGCCCCGACGATCGGGCCTCCCCCGGAGACCGTTCCCTACGGCACCAGCTGGCGTCAGCAACTGACCCTCGTCTCCCGGGCGCTGGGCGAGCACGAGCGGGGTCGGGACAGGATCGCCGAGGTGGAGCGGACGTTCTCCGAGGCGCTCGAGCAGTACCCCGAACTGGAGGGCAGGACGGTCGGAGTGGGCGGCTACTACTCGGGCAAGTACGGCGCCTATCTCACCGGGGACTCCCGCGTGCGGTTCATGCGGGAGCTGGGGATGAACAACAAGTCCGAGATCGACGAACTCGGGTCTGGTAGCTTCTACGTCAACATCTCCCGGGAACGCCTCCGGGTGCTCAGCGCGGACCTGACGGTGGTGTTCGCGATCAACGGCAGCCCGGAGGAACTCCGCCAGGACCCGCTGCTGAACCGGATCCCCGCCGCCCAGGAGGGCAACCTCGTGATCCTGGACGACCCCGAGGTGGTCAAGGCTTTCTCCAGCGGTTCCGCCGGAGGCATGGAGTACGCGCTGCAGCAGGTCGCTCCGGCTTTCGCCAAGCACGTCGCCGGTTCCTGAGCGGAACCGGCGGGCTCGTTCGCCCCGGCGGTTTCCAGCACCCGGCCCCGGTTCCGCTCAGGGATCGGGGGCCGGGCACTGTCGCTCGGCGACTCGATGCGGAACGCTCGAAGCCGTCCCCTGCCGCCTCGGTCGCACACACCGGGCCGTGGCTCGTGCACGAGGAGTGTCGTTTCCGAACCTCCCCGGGCGGTGTGGAAGATTCACCGCCGCGGTGTGGTTGTGCGGGACATGCGAGCGATTGGAGTTACGGAGTTCGGCGGTCCTGAACAACTGCGGGTGGTGGACGTCGCACAGCCGAAGCCGGAGGAGGGCGAGATCCGGATCCGCGTGCACGCGGCGGCGGTGAACCCGACCGACACCGTGCTGCGTGCCGGCGGTCATCGCACGGAAGGTTTGGAACCGCCCTACATTCCGGGCATGGACGCGGCCGGGATGATCAGTGAAGTCGGCCCGGGCGTTACCACTTGGCAGCCCGGCGACCGTGTCATGGCCGTGGTCGTGCCCGTCGACTCCCGGGGCGGTGCCTACGCGGACGAGATCGTGGTGCCGGCGGCGTCCGTGGCGGCCGTGCCCAGTGGATTCGGTTTCGCGGCCGCGGCCACCCTGCCGATGAACGGGCTGACCGCCCACCTCGCGCTCGAACAGCTCGGTCTCGCCGAGGGCGAGACACTGGCAGTCACCGGTGCCGCCGGAGCGTTCGGCGGTTATGTCATCGAGCTGGCCAAGGATCGCGGCCTGCACGTGATCGCCGATGCTTCCGCCGCCGACGAGCGACTGGTGCGCGATCTCGGCGCGGACGCCGTGGTACGGCGCGGTGACGACGTCGCCGAGCGGATCCGTGAGCTGGTTCCCGAGGGCGTGGCGGGAGTGGCCGACGGCGCGGTGCTCAACGGCGCGGTGGCCCCGGCCATCCGTGACGGCGGCGGCCTGGCCGTCGTGCGGGGATGGCAGGGTGATCCCGGTCGAGGAATCCGGGTGCATCGAGTGCTCGTGGTGCAGGCGGTCACCGACAGCGCCGCGTTGGACCAACTGCGGGCCAAGGTCGAGAACGGGAGGCTGACCCCCCGGGTGGCGCGCGTCCTTCCCGCGGAACGGGCCGACGAGGCGCACCGCGTCCTGGAGCGCGGTGGGACCCGCGGACGGCTCGTGCTCGACTTCGAGTCCTGAGCGGAGTCCTCCCCGGCAGTCGTGGCGCGCTGATCCGTTTTCGGCTGTACCGGCGGGCTGCTGCTACATTGCGGGCCACGGGAAACCGGTGTTCGGACGAGGAGCCGGGCCCCCTCCGGTGTTCGATGGCGGGGCCCGGGGCGCGAGTTCGACGAGAAGAGAATCCGGTCGAGACCACCGGTGAGGATCGTGGCTGTCACTACGGAGGGTGGTGCTCCTCCCGGGGAGGAATCCTCACGTGGTGACATCACCACTCGGAAGTGTCTTCGCGCGCTCCGAGGAAGGTGTTCGAAATCGACGAAACGGGGTTATGGGTATCAAAGGTGAGGTCATCCGGTTCGACACTTCCCGGGGCTACGGGTTCGTGTCGCCGGAAACTGGTGGTGAGGACGTCTTCGTCCACGTCAACGACCTGTTGGTGGACGAGGGGCTGATTTCCCCGGGCACGACGGTCGAGTTCAACGTCGAGGACGGGGAACGCGGGCTGAAGGCCTCGGACGTGCGTCTCGCGGGCGGCGGTCGTTCCGGCGGTGCCGGTGCCGGGGGGAGGGCCTCCGGAGGTTCGGGCGGTGATTCGGAGCTCCTCTCCGCCGAGGAGCTGTCGGCGGAGATAACCGAGGCGCTGCTGGGCGCTGTGCCCTCCCTGACGGGGGGACAGATTCTGCAGGCACGCCAACGGCTACTCAAGCTGGCCGAGGAGCACGGCTGGGTCGAGCGGTAAGCATCGCGGCGCGGTAGCCGTTCCGGTCCGCTCGACCCGCCTCCGGCCGGGCGAGCCTCTTCCGTCCACTGTTCGGTTCTCCGAGGTCGGGCGGGAGAGGCCGGACGGGCGTCGTTCGAGGTGTGCCCGCGCCGTGTGCTCGGACCGCTCGTACGCATCGTGTTCGCCTCCCGGCCGATCCTGGGCAGAGACGGAGGCCCCGACACCTCTCAGGGAAAGCGCATGTCGGAGACGTCCGTCCCGGGGTGGGAATTTTCGGCCGTCCTCGTGTCGCGGGGGCTGGCCGGTCGGCCCGGTGTGGTGTGACACTACTGGTCCCGGAGGAGGGGAGCGTGGAGGTCACACGTACGGGAGGTCGGCGATGTTGGGCAACTACGAACGTCGCAGCCTGGAGGAGATCGAGAATCGGCTGACTCAGGAGGATCCCGAGCTGGCGCGTGGGCTTGCCGAGGGGAAGCCCAGAACCTTTCGACGCAGGTTTCCCTTGTTGCTCGTGCTGGCCGGTGTCGCGCTGGCGTTGTCGGTGCCCCTGCTCGTGCTCGCCGAGTTCGGAGCCGCGCTGCTCGCGGTCGTGCTGGCGGCGAGCCTGTCGGCCTTCTGGTACTGGCGCGGCCGCACCTGAAACCAGTCGTGGAGAGGACGGACGCCAGGAGCGGCTTTCCGGAGCGCACCGGGCACGTAGCCGAGAACGGGGACGGTCCGGTGGCCCGGAGCGCGAGCACGCCGAGCCACGCTCGGGGAGGGGAGTTCGCTCCGGCCCGGCCCGTTCCCCACGGGTCACCCGTCGTGCCGCTCGGGGAACGAGGCGAAGTAGGCGGCGGCCATGTCCGCCTCCGCGTATCCCGCCTGTTCCGCCCTGCGGAAACGTTCCTTGGCCGCCCGGGCGAGATCCAGTCGGAGCGAGTCGCCCGCTGCCTCCTCGACCAGTGCCGCGTCCTTGCCGGCCGCGCTCACCGTGAAGGACGGCGCGAGGTCGTCCCGCAGGATCGCCGACCCCTTCAGGTGCGCGTAGGGGGAGTCGGTCGCGGTTCCCCGGATCGCTTCGAGGAAGAGATTCGGGTCCAGTCCGAGGTGCTGGGCCAATGCCAGGGATTCCCCGACCGCGTTGGTCAGTTCGAGCACCCAGTTGTTGGCGGCCAGTTTCAGTTTGGTCCCGGCCGCCGTGGTCGCGTCCTCGGATACCCAGATGGTCCGCTCGCCCACCGAGTCGAACACTTCCTCGGCACGGGAACGGACCTCCGGAGCGGCCGCCGCCAGGATCGTCAGCGTTCCCCGCTCGGCGGGTGCCCGCGTCCCCAGCACGGGAGCATCCACCAGGGGCACTCCGTCGCAGGCGGACACCACCTCGGACATTCCCGACAGCCCGATGGTGCCCATCTGCAACCAGACGGCGTCCGGTGGCAGCGATTCCAGCGCCTCACCGGCTGCCCGCATGGTGGAGTCACCGTCCAGCAGCATCGTCACCAGGATGTCGGCCCCCTCGGCCGCGCTCGCTGGGGTCTCGGCCAGCACGGCACCGTCCTCACGCAACGGCGCCGCCTTCGCGGGGGTGCGGTTCCAGACGCGCACTTCGAAGCCGGAGCCGAGCAGGTTTCGCACCATCGGGGCTCCCATGGTCCCGGTTCCCAGGAACGCCACTCTCGTCATCGCTCTTTCCTCTCGCAGCACTCGCGATACCGTTGTCCGGGAGTCCCGTGGTGACCCGGCTCGACTCCGGACGTGGTTCGGGGGGTACCCGGTCGCGGGGTGCTTCAACAGTCCCGCCGCGTTCCGCGCGGCTGTTCCGGAGGGGGTGCGGCTCCCCGGCCCTCGCCCGGTGGGGAACGCGGCGGTGTCCACCCGCGAGCGTTCGAAAACCACGGGAGAACGCACCTGACGCGAGCGGAATTCCCGAATGTCGAGTCCCGGGATCTCCGGAGCGGTTCGCCGGGGGGACCGGGGCGTGGCCATCGCGTGTGCGCGGAGCTTTCGGGACGTCCCTGTTGCTCGAAGCGCCGGAGCCGGTCGGGGCGAATCGGCGTTCTCCCCGGTGGTCTCGCGGTTTCCGGGAGTGCGCCCACCGTTGCCGGTTGTCACCATGTCGGCATGCTGTGTCTGGTGACCGGTGCCACGGGCTACATCGGTGGTCGGCTCGTGCCGCGTCTGCTGGCCGACGGTCACCGGGTGCGCTGCCTCGTCCGGGATCCGGACAAGCTCCGTGACGTTCCCTGGGCCGACCAGGTGGAGATCGTTCGCGGCGATGTGCTGGACCAGGACAGTACGCGAGCCGCCTGCGAAGGGGTGGATGTCCTCTACTACCTGGTGCACTCGATGTCCGGTCCCGGTTTCGTCGAGCGGGATCGCCGCGCCGCATCGGAGACGAGTCGCGCGGCGGGGGAGGCCGGGGTCTCCCGAATCGTCTACCTCGGTGGTCTGCATCCTCCGGACCAGGGGGAACTCTCCGAACACCTCGGTTCGAGGACCGAGGTCGGACGGATCTTCCTGGCCGGTCCGGTACCGACCGTCGTGCTGCGGGCGGCGGTCGTGCTGGGGTCCGGATCGGCCAGTTTCGAGATGCTGCGCTACCTGACCGAGCGCCTGCCGGTGATGGTGACGCCGCGGTGGGTTCGCAACCGGGTCCAGCCCATCGCGATCCGGGACCTGCTGCACTACCTGGTCCGCGCGGCGGAGATACCGGAACCGCTCAACCGGACTTTCGACGTGGGCGGGCCCGAGGTCCTCACCTACGAACAGATGATGCGCCGCTACGCGGCGGTGGCGGGGCTGCCTCGCCGTGTGATGCTTCCGGTGGGGGTGCTCTCGCCTCGGTTGAGCTCCTACTGGATCAACATCGTGACGCCGGTGCCGAAATCGATCGGGGCCCCGCTGATCGATTCGCTGGTGCACGAGGCGGTCCGCACCGAGCACGACATCGACGACCACATCTCCCGACCGGAGCAGGGACTGCTGGGCTACGAGCAGGCCGTCCGGCTGGCTCTCGCCAGGGTTCGTGCCGGACGGATCGACACCCGCTGGTCCGACGCTTCCGGGAGCGTCCCCTCGGACCCGCTGCCCTCCGATCCCCGTTGGGCCGGTGGAAGCGCGTACCGCGACATCCGAGTCCGTCGCACCTCGGCCGCGCCGGAAGCCGTGTGGCGGGTGATCGAGAGTATCGGTGGGCACAACGGCTGGTACTCCATGCCGTTGGCGTGGGCGGTGCGCGGTTGGGCCGATCGCCTCGTCGGCGGGGTGGGGCTCCGCAGGGGCCGACGCGACGCGCGGACGCTGCGGACGGGTGACGCCCTGGACTGGTGGCGGGTGGAACAACTCGACGAGGGCAGACTGCTGCGACTCCGCGCCGAGATGAGGCTGCCCGGCCGTGCCTGGCTCGAACTGGGGGTGCGTCCGGACTCGCGCGCGAGAACCGTCTACCGGCAGCGGGCGGTGTTCGTGCCCCGTGGCCTGGCCGGCCACGCCTACTGGTGGGCGGTGGCCCCGTTCCACGGTGTGGTCTTCGGCGGTATGGCCAGCAACATCGTCCGCAGGGCCGAGCGGCTGTCCGGACGGTAGTGGGCGGGACGCGGCCGCGACGAACCGGTCACGAGCGGCACCAGCCCCACGGCAACTCGGCCATGCCGGTGACCGGACGCGTCCAGACGTAGACCCAGCACCGGCGGCCGTCCCGCAGGGTGAACACCCGGCGGACGTAGTCCGGCCCCTCGTAGCGGTCCAGGACCGGCAGCGCCCGCTCCGGTTCCCGGAGCACGTAGACCTCGGCCGGGACCCCTCGGTCCCCACCGTCCGGTGACGCGCCGGGCAGAAAGGCCGGGTACCCCTGGCCGGTGTCGTACAACCGTCCGGCGAGCACGGTGTCGTCCTCCCGCACCGTAACCAGGGGTGTCATGAGCTCGCTCGCCGAGCCCCCGCGGCGCAGCGTTCCGTAGACGGCGACCCGCCGGGGTCGCCCCTCGTCGTGACCGAGCACTCGTGCCGTACACCTCGTCAGCGCCGAAACCGGTCCGGGAAGGGTGGTTCCGCGTCGGACCGCCGGAACCGGAGCTACTGGGAGTCCGAGTCGGGAGCGCGCCTGCTCAGCCCGGACAGCAGCCGTTCCATCACCTGCGGATCGACGTCGTCGGGAACATCGTCCGACTGCTCGGCGCTCTGGGAACGTTTCGGGTCCCGTCGGGGCAGCGGTACGTCGGAGGCACGCATTCCCTCCGGTAGTTCCAGCTCGCACCAAACGATCCGCCCGCGCCCCTCCGGGGAGATCACGCCGGTGTGCACTCCGGCGAGGTTCGACGAGACGGCGGGGGGAAGTACTCCCTGGTCGTCCTCGACCTCGATCACCAGGTTGTTCCCGTGGATCCGCAACCGAACCGAGACGAATCCCGGGGACTGCGAATCGGAGTGCTCGACGACGGCGGAAACGAGCCGTGTCGCCGCCGCCGTGGCGTCGTCGGTCAGCGGGCGCAGGGACCACTCGCTCAGCGTGAAGCGGACGAACATGTCGGTGCAGTTCACGGCGCTCTGCAGCGCGACGAGCCGAAGGTCGTCGGTCTGCGCGGTCTCGGTATCCACCTCGGTCCTTCCCTCGTCGGCGTCGTAGCCGGCAGCCGGAAGATCACGTGTTGTCCCACCGGATCTCCCCGCTGTGGCGGTGGCGTGGCCAACGAACCAGTCGCCGCTTCTTCCAACCGGTTGCACATGACGGTGATGCCGACAGCGGTACGTCCTCCGGACGGATTATCCCGCCAGGGCGCCAGCGCCTACCGGGCGGGGCCACGGCAACGCAACGTCCATTCGCGTGATACTTCGAATGCTCGCACATTCATGGTCACCGACCGAATCGTACCCACCGTGATCCGGGGTGCTCCGCGAACCGTTCGTTGTGGCGTGTCGCCGCCCCCACGCTCGGGTGGCGCGACCCGGTGCGCGCCCGCACCCTCGGAGAACACCCGCTACCGCAAGCCCTCGACCGCCCGCCGGCCGACCGGTTGCCGGGATCCGCGCCGCGGGCCATCGACCCGGCGCTCCACCAAAGGATCCGACTCCGGTGGTCCGGCGGCACTCGCCAACCGCACAGGAGCGCGCCTTGAACGTCTCGTTCGACGTCGACGGCCGGTCGGTCACCGTTCCTCGCCCGACGAAGGTGCTCTTCCCCGCCGACGGCATCACCAAACAGGAGATCGTGTCCTACTACCGCGGGGTCGCTCCGGTGATGCTGCCTCACCTGCGCGGGCGTCCCATGGTCATGCAGCGGTTCCCGGACGGCATCGACGGGGAGCGCATCGTGCAGCACAACGTGCCGGAGCACTTTCCCGACTGGGTGTCCCGGATCCGGGTGGCGAAGAAAAGTGGTGGGTACAACACCCTCGTGGTCTGCGACGACACACCGACCCTGCTCTACCTCGCGGGGCAGGCCTGCCTGACCCCGCATCCGTGGCTGTCCACCCGGGAACACCCCACTGCTCCCGACCGGTTGGTGTTCGACCTGGATCCGACGGTGGAGGACCTCGGGGCGCTGCGCACCGCCGTGCGACGGGTCGGCGAGATCCTGGACGAACTCGGACTGGTTCCGTTCCTGACCACCACGGGGTCCCGGGGATTTCACGTGCTCGCCCCGCTGCGGGAGGAGTTCTCGTTCGACCGGTCGCACGAAATGGCCCTAGCGATCGCCCGGCTGCTGGTGGCGCGCGATCCCGACGTGCTGACCGTCGAACAGCGCAAGAAGGAGCGGGGTGAGCGGGTCTTCGTGGACTACTTGCGCAACGGTTACGCCCAGACCGCCGTGGCTCAGTACGCCGTACGAGCACGGCGTGGTGCTCCGGTCGCCACCCCGCTGTGGTGGTCGGAACTGGATTCGATCACCCCGGCCTCCTTCACGGTCACCGACGTCCCCACCCGGCTGCGCACGCACGGCGACCCGTGGGAGCGGTTCACCGAGCACGCCCGCTCACCCGAGGACGCGCGGAGTCGGCTGTCGCGAACCGCGTGAGCACCCCGTCGTGGAGCCGAGAGCTCACCGGCTCGCCCGAACCGCTCGGCACACTCGCTCACGGAACCCGTGGGCCCACGCGTCGAATCGCTGCGGCCGACTCCGGCGGGTGTCATGGTTGGGGCCGGACGGTCGTCCGCCCGCGACTCGCGTGGTCGGGCCGAGCCGGGTCACGGGATTCCCCGATCACCGGAGTGAGAGATGTCTACCACCGCGAAGCCGGTTCTGGTCGGAATCGACGGTTCTCCCACCTCCTTCGAAGCCGTGCGTTGGGCGGCCCGGGAAGCCTCCAGCCGTTCGGCACCGTTGCGACTGGTGCACGCGGATGTCTCGGCGCTTGGGTACGTGCCCGACACGCTGGGAACCGCCACCCCCGAGTCCACCAGCGAGACGGCGCGGGAGTTCGTGAGCGACTGGCTGCGCGACGCGCGGGAGATCGCGTCCGCCGCGGCCCCGGAACTCGTGGTGGAAACGATGGTGCGCACCGGCTCAGCCCGCACCGTGCTGCTGGACGAGTCCTCCACGGCCAGGCTGGTGGTGGTCGGCAGTCGTGGTCTCGGCAGCTTCAGCGGCGTGGTGCTGGGATCGGTGGCGATCGCGCTTACGCACCACGGCCAGTGCCCGGTGGCGGTCATCCGTGAGCCCGACGAGGGAGCCGAACGCGAGGACCTGCCCGTCGTCGTCGGCGTCGACGGCTCCGGTCCCGGCGAGCTCGCGCTGCGGTGGGCGTTCGACATGGCCTCCGCCCGCTCGGCCGAACTCGTGGCGGTGCACGCCTGGCACGACCTGGTGGTGGGGGAGTTGTGGACCCGGGCGCAGGCCGACGAGACCTGGGAGTCCGTTCGTGCCGACGAACAGCGCCTGCTCGCCGAGGTGCTGGCCGGTTGGCGGGAGGACTACCCCGATGTGGCGGTGCACGAGGTCGTCGGTTACGGCAAGCCCGCACGCCTGCTGCTGGACCAGGCGAACAGCGCCCGGCTCGTCGTGGTGGGAGCCCGGGGACGGGGCGGGCTCGCGGGGCTGCTGCTGGGTTCGACCAGCCAGACACTGCTGCACCACGCGCCCTGCCCTGTCGTCGTGGCCCGCTGAGGAATCTCCCGGACCGCGAGAGCAGGGGCGGCCGGTCCCCGGTCGGGCTCGGCCGCCCCTCCCTCGCCGGTGTGCTCCCGCCTCAGACGGAGGCTTCGGCCGGTTGCGGTTGCACCGAGAACCGGAGCTGGTCCTGGTCGGCACCGACCACCACGCGCTGACCGTGGGCGAGTTCCCCGTCCAGCAGCAGGTCGGAGATCGAGTCGTCCACCTCGCGCTGGATGGTCCGCCGCAGCGGTCGCGCACCGAAGTCCGGTTGGTGCCCGTGCTCGGTCAGCCAGTCCACCGCCTCCGAGTCGAACGTGATGTCGATTCCCTGGGCCCGCAACCGTTTCCTGGTCTCGTCCAGCAGCAGCTCGGTGATGCGCCGCAGCTGGTCCGACTCCAGCTTGCGGAACACCACGATCTCGTCGATGCGGTTCAGGAACTCAGGCCGGAAGGACTCGCGCAGCCTGACCATCAGCCGGTCCCGTGCCGCCTCGGTGGTCTGCTCCTCCTCCCTGGTGCTGAACCCGAGCACCCCGGAGCGGTTCGAGATGATGTCCGAGCCGAGGTTGCTCGTCATGATCAGCACGGTGTTGCGGAAGTCCACCGTGCGCCCCTGGCCGTCGGTGAGGCGCCCGTCCTCCATGACCTGCAGCAGGATGTTGAACACATCGATGTGCGCCTTCTCGATCTCGTCGAGCAGCACCACGGAGTAGGGCCTGCGGCGCACCTCCTCGGTGAGCTGGCCCGCCTCGCCGTAACCGACGTAGCCCGGCGGGGCCCCGACCATCCGGCTGGCCGTGTGGGACTCCTGGTACTCGCTCATGTCCAGCCGGATCATCCGGTCCTGGTCCCCGAACAGCGACTCGGCCAGCGCCCGCGCCAGCTCGGTCTTGCCGACACCGGTCGGGCCGAGGAACAGGAAGGTTCCGACGGGCCGGTTCGGGTCGCCCATGCCGGTGCGCGAGCGGCGTACCGCGCGGGAGACCGCGTGCACCGCCTCGTCCTGTCCGATCACCCGGTGGTGCAGCTGGTCCTCCAGCCGCATCAGGCGGCCCTTCTCCTCCTCGGTCAGCTGGGTGACCGGAATACCGGTGGCCCTGGACACGACCTCGGCGATGTCGGCCGAGCCGACCTCGGGGATGCCGTCGGGGCTGTGCCGCTGCTGCCGGATCCTCGCCTGGACCTGGTTGATCTCGTCCCGCAGTTGTGAGGCCTGCTCGTAGTTCTCGTCGCTGACCGCCTGGGCCTTGTCCCGGCTGAGCTGTTCGGCCTGCTCCTCCAGCTCCCGGACGTCGGTCGTGGGCGTACGGGTGCGCAACCGCTTGCGTGCTCCGGCCTGGTCGAGCAGGTCGATGGCCTTGTCCGGCAGGTAGCGATCCGTGATGTAGCGATCGGCGAGCTCCGCAGCGGAACTGATCGCGTCGTCGCTGAACCGCACCTGGTGGTGCGCCTCGTAGCGGTCCCGAAGCCCCCGCATTATCTGGACCGTGTCCTCGACGCTGGGCTCGGCGACGTCGATCCGCTGGAAACGGCGTTCCAGCGCGGCGTCCTTCTCGATGTTCTTGCGGTACTCGTCCAGGGTCGTGGCGCCGACCACGTGCAGCTCACCCCGAGCCAGCCTCGGCTTGAGCATGTTGCCCGCGTCCACGGCTCCCTCCGAACCGCCCGCGCCGACCACGGTGTGCAGCTCGTCGATGAAGATGATCAGCTGCTCGCTGTGCTGGCTGATCTCCTCGATGATCTTGTTCATCCGCTCCTCGAAGTCACCCCGGTACCGGGTACCGGCGACCACACCGGAGACGTCGAGCTGCACCACTCGCTTGTTCGACAGCACGTCGGGAACCTCGCCGTCGACGATGCGCTGGGCGATGCCCTCGACGACCGAGGTCTTGCCGACCCCCGCCTCGCCGATGAGGACCGGGTTGTTCTTCGTGCGGCGCGAGAGCACCTCCACGGTCTGCTCGATCTCGGAGTCCCGGCCGATGACCGGGTCGAGGCCGCCCTCGCGGGCTCGCGCGGTCAGATCCTGCCCGTACTCGTCCAGCGTGGGGGTCGCGCTGCTCTGCTGGGTCTCGGGGGACTGCTGGTGCCCGCCGCTCCGCGCCGAGGCGCCGCTCTGCAGAGCCTCCAGGGTGACGTGGGCGGCGGCGAGGATCTGGCCCGCGGTCGACTCCTGGTTGGCCGCCAGCGCCAACAGGAGGTGGTCCGGGCCGATGTAGGACGAGCCCACGGCGCGGGCCACCCGGTGCGCGTCCAGCAGCGCCCGCTTGGCCGCCGGGGTCAGCGCGGGCGGCTGGTCGGTGCTCTCGGTCTGCGGCAGCTGCTGTTCGATGCCCTGGGCGATTGAGGCCGGGTCGGCACCCGCCCGTTCGAGCATCGAACGCGTCGTCTCGGTCTGGGTGGCCGCCCACAGCAGGTGGTGCGCGTCCAGGTCGTGCCCCCCGTGCTCGGCCGTGAACCGCGCGGCGGCGGCCATCAGTTCCTGGGCCTGGTGGGTCATCAGGCGGGTGATGTCGACACGCTGCACCGGTCGCGGCGTGCCGCCCTGGCCGCCCAGGAACCGGGCGAGGAAGTCGTCGAACGGACTCGAACCGGGCCCACCGGAACCGAAGAAGTTGGTCATTACTACCTCTTTCGCTCGCACGCTTCGTTGCGGATCGCGTCTCGTGCAACATGAGCGACGCCGATCGGCATTCCTGAGTCGGTTTCGCTCAAGGCTAACGCATCTGTCGGACTCAGGATGATCCACCTCCTTGATCCCGGGGGCTTCTTCGTGGCTTCTTCCCGGTGGGCTCGTTCTCCGCTCGTCTGTTCCGGTGCACGCCCGGCGATTCGGTGATCGCCCGCTCCAGCTGGGCCCGGCTGAGCTTGGACCTGCCCCGGATGCCCAGCTCGCGTGCCCTGCGCCGCAGCTCTTCACGGCTCAGCGTGGACACCGGCCTCGAATCCGGGACAGTGGTGGCCCCGCTGCCACCGGGGGCGTCGGAGTCTCCGGTGGAGCTCCCCCGGGCGGCGCGGGCCCGTTCGGCGCTGCGGCGCAGCGCGTCGGCCAGCTCCCCTGGCTCGGGGGAGGCCGGCCGCTTGGGCTCACCACGCGGTGCGCGTCCGGCCGCCTTGTCCGCGAGCAGCCGTTCGACGCGCGCGGTGTGGGTGTCGACGTGCTCGTCCGGTCGCCACGGCGCGCTCATGGCCCTGATGAGGTCTCCGGCCATCCGCAGCTCCCGCGAGTCGTAGGAGTCGTCGCCGGGGGCGTGTTCCAGCACGTACGCGGGGTCGCGTATCTCGTCCGGGAAGAACAGCGTGTGCAGCACCAGCGCGTCGTTCTCCGGACGCAGCGCGCTCAGGTAACCCTTGCCGCGGAACACGAAGCTGGCTATCCCCACCCGCTGGGTTTCGGCCATCGCACGGCGCAGCAGGCTGTAGCCGCGCGCGTTCCGCCGGTCGTCGGGAGCCACCCAGTAGGCCTTCTGGAAATGGACCGGATCGATCTCGGAGAGGGCCACGAACTCCTCGATCTCGATCGTCCGGGAACGCTCCGGCGCGACCTCGTCGAGCTCCCACTGCTCGACCGTGACCAGCGTGCCGTCGACCTCCCGGCCCCTGACGACCTCGTCGCCGTCCAGTTCCCTGCCCGTGCGCTCGTTGATCCTGCGGTAGCGCACCCGGTCGTGGGTTCCGCGTTCGTACTGGTTGAAGTGGATGCCGTGGTCCTCGGTGGCGCCGTACAGCCCGACGGGAATGGTCACCAGACCGAACTTGAGCGATCCCGCCCAGATCTTGTGCGGCATGGCTTCCTCCTCCCCGGTCGGCGGGCCAGTCCAGACACGCGTCCGCCGCCCCTCCTGTAGCCGGGGTGCCCAACCGGTGACACCGGGCAAACCTTCCCGCGCCACCCGTGACCCTCGTGACCACCATCCGGATCCGGCGTGGACGGGGCGGTGTTCACCTCACCGTTCCGGAGGGGGAACTGCTAGCACTCGGTGCGTGCCGTCCGGCAGCCTCCGGGTGTAGCCCTCACGGGCGAGGCGCTCCAGCAGCGGGACCGCCACTCGGCGGCTCGTGCCCAGCACCTCGCGGGCCTGGCTCGGGGTGAACGGCTGCGGCAACCGCGCCAGCAGGTCCCGCGCCTGCGGCAACGCCCCCGGCAGCAGGTAGATTCCCTCGGCCACCCTGAGCAGCTCACCGGCCCTGCTCGCCGCGCCGAGGTGCTCGGCGTCCAGCCCCAACCGGCGCAATTCCCCGGCGGTGGGAGCCTCGAAGGGGCGCTCGGCCAGCCGCTCCCGGAGCGCGGCCACCCCCTCGCGCACGTGCTCGCTCAGCTCGGGCCCTCGCAGCCGCAGCCGGCCGCCGGTCGCGGTCACACCGGTGGCGCGCGGCGAGTCCAGCACGAGTGGCAGCAACGAGGCGTGGGGCAGTCCCAGCCGCCGCAGCACCGCCCCCTCGGTGATCCCGTCGTCCATCGGGTGCTCCCGGTGGCTCCGGTCGAGGAGTTCGACCAGTCGCGCGGCGTAGTCCTCCCGGGCGTCCGGAGCCAGCAGCCAGTCCCCGCTCCGCAACGCCCACGGGGGAGTGCGGGCGCCCGCCGCACGCAGTTCCGGGGCGCGCATCGCGCCGTGCCGTTCGAGCAGCACCGCACCGGCGGGGCGGTCCAGGTTCCGCCGTAGCTCCTCGGCGCGGGCGGCGGCCGCGCCGCGACGGCGCAGTGCCGGTGGGCACACGTCGAGGACGTGAACTCCCGTGGGCACGAGGTGGCGCCCCGCGTCCCGCAGCAGGGCGATGTCCCCGATCCGCAGCGGCAGCGCCCGGTGCAGGGACAACCGGGCGATCTCGTGCCCCAGCGGTCGCACCCGCACCGGGGTGGCGGCCGCGCCGATGTGCATGCCGAGTTCGCGGGGCAGCTCGGTGGCCCGGCTGTCCCGCAGCAGCACGTCCACGCACCCGGTGACCCGCCAGGCGTCCGGGGTCAGCAGGGCGTCACCGCGGTCGAGCTCCTCGGGCCGAGTCCCGCGCAGGTTCAGTGCCGCCCTCGCGGGAGCCGTGACCGTTTCCCGCTGCTCGTCGAGGCTCTGCAGCCCGCGGATCGTCACGCGCCGCCCGGTGCGGGCCACCACCAGTTCGTCGCCGCGAGTCAGGGTTCCCGCCGATAGCGTCGCGGTCACCACGGTTCCCGCGCCGTGGACGCCGAAGGATCGGTCCAGCCAGAGCCGCACGTCGGCGTCGGGGTCCGGTGTCGGCATCCGCCGTGCGAGATCGTCGAGCGCCGCGGTGAGCTCGCCGAGCCCGGCACCGGTGGAGCCGCTGACCACCACCTCGGGGACTCTGGCCAGCGAACTCTCGGACAACCGTCGTCGGGCCTGGTCCAGGGCGGGCAGCGGGTCGGCCAGGTCGCTGCGGGTGACGGTCAGCACCCCGTGCCGCACGCGCAGCGCGTGCAGGGCCTGGAGGTGTTCGTCCGACTGCGGCATCCAGCCCTCGTCGGCGGCCACCACGAACAGCGCTCCCGTGACCTCACCGACCCCTGCCAGCATGTTGCGCACGAACCGCTGGTGGCCGGGCACGTCGACGAACGCCATGCGCTCTCCGCCGGGTAGTTTCCGCCAGGCGAAGCCCAGGTCGATGGTCAGCCCGCGACGCCGTTCCTCGGTCCACCTGTCCGGCTGGATCCCGGTCAGCGCGTGGATCAGTGTGGACTTGCCGTGGTCCACGTGCCCCGCCGTGGCGATCACTCGCACGGAGTCCTCCCCGGCGTCGGGGCAGCCCGCTCCGCGCTCCGGAGGATCGTCCCGGTCAGTTCCGCGTCCCACTCCGGCCCCAGTGCGAACAGGTCGACCAGGCAGCGACCGGACTCCACCCGGGGCAGCACCGGGGGAGTGCTTCCGCGCAGGTGCGCCGAGTACGGCTCGGGCAGGGCCACGGCGGCGCTGTCCGGTCGCGCGCCCGGCGCTCCGCCGCCTCCGATGCTCGCGACGGTGTCCACGGCCGTGGCGGCGACCCCGGCCGCCCGTGCCGACTCCGCGATCCGTTCGGCGCGGGCGCGCAGTTCCCGGTGGGAGCGTTCCAGCGCACGCGCGGTCGGCGTGGGAGGTCCGTTCAGGGTCGCGTGCAGCGCGGCCAGGGTGAGCTTGTCGGGGCGCAGCGCACGGGCCAGCGGATGTCTCCGGAGCGTGTCGACGACGGCAGCCCTGCCGAGCAGCAGCCCGGCCTGCGGCCCGCCGAGCAGCTTGTCACAGCTGGCCACGACCAGGTCCGCTCCGGAGCGCAGCGTGGTGCGCGCGTCGGGTTCGTCCGGCAGCCGGGGGTGCGGTTCCAGCAGTCCGGATCCGATGTCGACGACCAGCGGCACGTCCAGGCCGCCGAGCTCGCCCGGTTCGACCGAGGAGGTGAACCCGCTGATCACGAAGTTCGACGGGTGCACCTTGAGCACGAATCCGGTTTCCGCTCCGATCGCCGCTCGGTAGTCGGCGAGCTCGACACGGTTGGTCGTGCCGACTTCGCGCAGTCGCGCGCCGGTGGAGCACAGCAGCTCGGGGATGCGGAAGCCGGCGCCGATCTCGACCATCTCACCGCGCGCCAGCACGATCTCGCGGCCACTCGCCAGGGCCGTGGCGGCCAGGGTGAGTGCCGCCGCGCCGTTGCCCACCACGTGTGCGCTCTCGGCCTCGGGGACCGCGTCGAGCAGGCCGCGCGTGACGTTCGCCCCGCGACGACCGCGCGCACCGGTGTGCAGGTCCAACTCGACGTCGCAGGTTCCGGCGGCCTCCCGCAGGGCCGTCACCGCGGCCTCCGACAGGGGAGCCCGCCCCAGGTTGGTGTGCAGCAGCACCCCGGTGGCGTTGAGCACCGGGCGCAGCCCGCCGACCGAGGCGGGCAGGTTGGCCGCCGCTTCCGCGACCACCTGATCGGCGGGTATCTCGCGGGCCCGGGCGCGCCGCTGGGCGGTGTGGACGGCCCGCTTCACCCGTTCTCGCCCGAAGCGTTCGACGGCCGCGGCGAGCCGGGGCTCGTCGAGCACCCGGTCCGTGGCCGGGATGTTCCGCCGTTCGTCCACGTCCGTGACGGTACGCAGCGGAGGAGTGTTCGTTCAGCTGTGTGCGCTGGCACGTCGGATGTATTTTCTGATTGAAACACTCTGTGTTTTCAGTGTTGACCGAAATCAATCCACAACCAAAACCGTCCGGACCCCACCAGTCCGACGAATGATCCGCGAGGACATGCCGATGCACAATCGGAGCATGACCGAACGGAAACCGCCGGGGTTGGACTTCGAGACCTGGATCGATCGTCAGATCCGCACGGCGAGGGAGCGCGGGGAGTTCGACGACCTGCCCGGCACCGGCAAGCCGCTGCCCGAGCTGGGCAACGAGGACGAGCTTTCCTGGGTCAAGAAGTACGTCGAACGGGAGGGGCTGTCCACCGAGGCACTGCTGCCGCCCGCCGTGCAGTTGCGCAAGGAGATCGAGCGGCTTCCGGACACCGTGGCCGAGCTGCGTTCCGAGGACGCGGTGCGTGAGCTGGTCGCCGAGCTCAACCTGCGCATCGTCGATTGGCTGCGGGCCCCCAGCGGTCCGCGCGTCAAGGTCGCCCCGGTCGACGTCGAGGAGACCGTGCGCCGGTGGCGCGAGCGCCGTCGTGCCGCCGCGGCCGAGTCCGAGGCCGTGTCGCCGTCGGGCGGGCGCGCCGACGGCGACACGGGCGAAAGCACCGAAGCCGGGGTGAGCGGGGGACGTCGTTCCGGCAGGGCGCGTGCCTGGTTGCGCGGGCTGGTGCGTGGCGGAGGCGGACGGGAATCGAACCCGCCTGACCGAGTTGCTCGGCCACGTCGGTTTTGAAGACCGCGGGGGCCACCAGGCACCCTTACGCCTCCAGTGCCGTCGTCCCGCGTGTTGCGCCACGCCCGCGCCCACCCGGTGGACTAGCTTCGGGACATGACCGATGTCGGGACCGCCACCACAGAAACCTACCGCCTGACGCGGTACGCGCACGGTGGCGGTTGTGCGTGCAAGATCCCCCCGGATGAACTCGACTCCATCGTGACGGGCTCGGGGATCGCCGCGAACGGCGACCGCTCCGCCCACCAGATGCTGGTGGGCCTCGACGCGGGGGACGACGCGGCAGTGGTCCGGTCGCACGGCGACACCGCGATCGTGGCCACCACGGACTTCTTCACCCCCGTGGTCGACGATCCCTACGACTGGGGCCGGATCGCCGCCGCCAACGCGCTGTCCGACGTCTACGCCATGGGGGCACGTCCCCTGTTGGCGCTGAACCTGCTGGGGTGGCCACGAGACCTGCTACCGATGGAGCTGGCACAGCGGGTGCTGCGCGGCGGTGCCGATGTCGCGGAACTGGCGGGGTGTCCGGTCGCCGGTGGGCACAGCCTCGACGATCCCGAGCCGAAGTACGGCATGGCCGTGACCGGAACCGCCTCGGCCGACCGACTGCTGCGCGCGGACGCCGGCACGGCGGGGGCGCCGCTGTCGCTGACCAAGCCGCTGGGGATCGGGGTGCTCAACACGCGGCACAAGGCCACCGGAGAGGTCTTCCCGCAGGCGGTCGAAGCGATGACCACCCTCAACGAGTCGGCGGCCCGGCAGGCCCTGGCGGTGGGCGCCGGGTGCGCCACCGACGTCACGGGCTTCGGGCTGCTCGGGCACCTGCTCGAACTGGCCCGCGCCAGCGGTGTCTCCGCGGTGCTGGACTCGAACGCTGTTCCCTACCTGGACGGGGCGCGCGAGGCTGTCCGCGACGGTTACGTCAGCGGGGGGACGCGTCGCAACCTGCGCTGGATCAGTGAGCACACCGACCTGTCCCGGGTGGACGAGCACGAAGCGCTGCTGTTGGCCGACGCGCAGACCTCGGGTGGGCTGCTGGTCGCGGGGGAGCTGCCGAATGCCCCGGTGATCGGCAGGCTGATCAGCGCCGAGGAGAACGCCGTCACGGTCCGCTGAGGACACGAGCTCCCGCCGCCGCACGCGCGGTGCGCTCCGAGAGCACCGAAAACCGTCCGGGACGGCTCCGTCAGCTCTCGTGGGCCTTCAGGGCAGCCTGGGAGAGCCCGTCGCACGCGCTGTCGAGCACCTCCACGAGGATCTCCCGCAGCGGCGTGCCGTCCCGCCGCGTCAGCCAGGCGTGCATCGCCGAGCCGAAGCAGGAGATCATGGTCATCGACCAGGCGCCGGGGCGCGGGTCGCAGCTGGCATCGGTTCCGATGTGCTCGGCCACCAGCTCGGTCATGTCCTGCATCCAGCGTTGCCGCATCAGGTACATCTCGTACTGACCGGTGGATTCCAGCACCTGCAGCAGCTCGGCGCGCATCAGGTGTTGTTCCCGGTCGGCCTCCATGCGTTCGGCCGCGTCGAGCATCGACGTGGCCAACGCGCGCATGGGGTGCTCCCCGGAACCACGCGCGTTCAGCGCCTCGCGCACGTACTCGAGCTCGTTGCCGAGGTCTCCGAACAGCACCGCGTCCTTGCTGGGGAAGTAGCGGAAGAACGTCCTGGGGGCGATCTCCGCCTCGCGGGCTATCTGTTCCACTGTGGTGGCCTCGAACCCCTGCTCGCGAAACAGTCGCAGGGCGGCGGCCTCGATGCCCGCACGGGTCCTGGCCGCTTTGACGGCTCGTCTGCCCTGCCCCTCCGTTTCGTCGGTCGGGTCCACCGCGACGCTGGTCATGGCCTCAGGTTCCTCGAACCCGCGGTTCGGCGTCAACTGTGCCTGTTGTCACCGATGACAAATGGCAGTACTGCCATATTCTGGGGCGCGGGGAAAGGAGCCACGCATGTCCGACGGTGACGCCCGCCGAGGGGCGGCGGGTGCTGCGATGACACCCACCACGGGGGAAGAGGGTGCCCTGGCCGAGGGCATCGACGTGACGGTCTACCGCCGCAGATGGGCCACCCTGCTGGTGCTGTGCCTGGCGTTGTCGGCCACGATGCTCGCCAACACCTCGCTCAGCGTCGCGTTACCCCAGTTGTCCCGTGCGCTGGGGGCCTCCACCGCGGCGCAGCAGTGGTTCTCCGACGCCTACGCGCTGGTGTTCGCCGGTCTGCTGTTCACCACCTCCTCGGTAGCCGACCGCTACGGGCGCAAGTGGATGCTGCAGGCGGGCATGGTGCTGTTCGGCCTGGTCTCGGTCTACGTGTGGCTCTTCGTCGGGTCCAGTTCCGAGATGATCGCCGCGCGTGCCCTGCTCGGCGTGGGCGGCGCCATGATCATGCCGGTGACACTGTCCATCCTGACCAGCGTCTTCCCCAGCGGGGAGCGCACCAAGGCGGTCGGGATCTGGGCCGCCGTCTCCGGTGCGGGCAGCGCGGCAGGACCGGTCATCGCGGGAGTGCTGCTGCAGTACTTCTCCTGGGAGTCGGTCTTCGTGATCAACGTGCCGGTGGTGGTCGTCGGTGTGCTCGCCGGTGTCCGCTACATCCCCTCGCACACCGGAACCGAAGGGGGACACGGCGGGCTGGACCTGCTGGGGGCGCTGCTTTCCACTGCGGGGATCACGATCGCCGTCTACGCGCTGATCGAGGCGCAGTACGTCGGTTGGCTGGCCCCGCGCACGCTGTCGCTGGTCGCGGTGGGGCTGGTGCTGCTGGCCCTGTTCGCGCTCTGGGAGCGCCGGGTGGCCGATCCGATGCTGGACGTCCGGTTGTTCCGCAGCCGTGGCTTCTCAGCCTCGGCGGTGGCGTTGACGCTGGTGTTCTTCGCGATGATCGGCGTGTTCTTCGCGCTGAGCCAGACCCTGCAGCTCGTGTTCGGCTACTCGCCGCTGACGGCCTCCACGGCGATGCTGCCGATGTCGGTGATGATGATGCTCATCGCGCCGCAGGTCTCCAGGATCGTGGGCAGGTTCGGTCCGCGCAACACCATCACCGCCGGGCTGCTGCTGGCCGCGCTGGGCATGGTCGGGTTGAGCACCCTGGGGGTGGAATCCGGTTACTGGCAGATCCTGCTGCCGCTGTCGTGCACGGCGGCGGGCATGTCGCTGGCGATGGCGCCCGCCACCGACCAGCTCATGGCGAACGTGCCCCGCGAGCGCGCGGGGATGGGTTCGGCCACCAACGACGTCACCCGCGAGGTGGGGGCCTCGCTGGGGGTCGCGGTGCTGGGAAGCGTGCTGGGCGGCAGCTACGCGGCGCGGATCTCGGACTCGCTGACCGGGTTGCCCGAGCGGCTGCGGCAGACCGCCGAGGACTCGTTGCCCGGCGGCATGATGGTGGCCGAGTCGTTGGGCGAGCGGGGACAGCGGCTCGCCCACGAGGTGTCGGTGGCCTGGATGAACGCCTCGCAGACCGCGTACCTGGCCTCGGCGGGGCTGATCGCGGTGGCCGCGCTGGTGGCGTGGTTCTTCCTGCCCGGAAAGACCGGCACCACCGAGGTGCGGTCCTCCTCGGGGACCGAGCGGAGTGCGGCCGAGGAACCGGACAGCGCCCCCGAGAACCCTGGCAGCGCCACCGGGAGGTCCAACACGGCTGTCACCGAGCAGTGATCCCGCTCGTTCAGTGACCGCCGTGCCGGTGTGGTGCTCGCGGTCGGGGTGTCGATTTCTCGCGAGATCGCCGCGCCGTGGGGCACCGTGGCGCGGAGCGGCGTGAATCTCTCGCGAAACCCCCGGTTCAGTTCCCGGAGCGTTCCTCGGAGAGGCTGCGCAGGAAGTCGTTCCACCGGGCGCGGGAGAACAGCAGCGAGCCGCCGTGCGGGCGTTTGGAGTCCCGCGCGGCGACCCCGTGCTCGGTGGCGGCGACCTCCACGCAGTTCGCCTGACTACTGCTCCGGCTGCTCTTGCGCCAGTGCTTCACGGATGCCACGGGCTCACTCCTTCTCGTGCTCGGCCGGTTCCTCGGCCAGGCGCGTGATGATCTCGCTGGAATCATCCGGGGTGAGCGCGAGTTCGCGCAACCGCCACAGGGAGCGTTCCGCGGCGGCGACGTGCTCGGGCTGCTCCAGGAACGCGCTGTTGCCCCGGTGCTCCAGGTAGACCAGGTTGGGCTGCTTCGGGAAGTCCAGCAGCACGAACGGCCCCTCCATGCCGGGATGGATCCCCGCTCGCTGCGGGACCACCCGGACGGTGACGTTCGGCCGCAGGTTGCTCTCCGCCAGGCGCAGCAGCTGTCGCCGCATCACCCCGGGGTCGGTGGTGGGGCGGTGCAGCACCGGTTCGTCCAGCAGCACCTCCAAGCGTGGTGCGCGGCTGCCGAGCAGCACGGTCTGCCTGCCGATGCGGGCACGGACCAGCCGTTCGACCTCGCGCTCCGGCAGGTCGTGGGTGGTGCCCCGGATGACCGCCTCGGCGTACTCGTCCGTCTGCAGCAGTCCCGGAATGAACTGCGTTTCCCAGCCGTGGATCGCGGTGGTCTCGGCCTCGAACCGCATCAGGTCCTGCCACATCGCGGGCAGCGCGGCGTGCTGCACCTGCCACCAGTTGCGGTCGGTGCCGTTGCGCACCAGCGCGAGGATCTCCTCACGCCGCTGGGCGGGCACGCGGTAGAGCCCCAGCAGCGCCGCCACGTCGTCGGCGGCCAGCCCACGGGTTCCCGTCTCCATCCGGCTGAGCTTGCTCATCGAGATCCCCAGCGACCGCGACACCTCGGCGGCGCTGAAGCCGTTGCGGTCCCGCAGTTCCCGCAACTCGCCGGAGACCCGTCTGACCCGTGCCGGGATTCCGCTGCGTCGTTCCATGCTCGACCCTTCCTCGCTGGTCACCGTTCGCTCGCACCCTGACCGGTTGCCCACTGGTCAAGGAAGTGAGATCACACGAAAGTGTCGTTGCGTGACCGCAGGGGAGCCGCCGAACCTTCCTGCCGACGTGATCGATTCGGCATACGTCGCCTTCGGGAGGGCAGATGCGCGCGCAGTGGTTGGTCGAAGCGGGCAGCGGTACGGCAGCGGTGTACCTGAGCATGGTGGGCCTGCACGAACTGGAGATCCGGCAGGACGAGAGCGTGCTGCGGGTGGACAGCGACCAGCTACGGCAGCTGCTGGACACGCTGTTCTGGTTGGACGAACTGCACAGTGCCGGCCTGCAGGAAGCCGCCGTCAACCTGTCCGAACAGGCGGTCGCCAAGAAGCCTTGAGCACTGGTTCCCATCCGCTCGACTCCGGGCCTCCCGGCCCGGAGTCGAACCGGGGTTCCGGGCCGGGCTCGTGTCGGGAGTCGAGCGGAGGATCTCGCCGGATCACTCCGGCCCGATGCTCCGGGCCAGGTCGCGCACCCGCTCCGACAGCCGGTTCCGGTCGATCGGGGCGAAGGTGGTCCACGCCCGCCCACCGCGGGTGGTTTCCTCCATCAGGTACCACCCGTTGGGGGTGGCGAAGCAGTTGGTCACCATCGGTGCCCTGGAACGGTTGCCGTGCCGGTCCATCCGTGCGGCTCCGAACTGGGCGTAGCCCACGCGTTCACCGCCCGCCATCTCCACGAGAGAGCCCGCGTCGTCGCGACGCACCCCTCTGCGCAGCAGCGCCTCGCGCATCGCCCGGCCGGAGTCCCCGGCCTCGGCCGCCGCCGCGTCGAGCTGGTCACTGGGCACCGAGACCGCCTTCCCCGGACCGGGGGTCAACTCGGGAAGCACCCCCACCACGGCCCGGTGCGGGGCGTCGTCGGGGCCCAACTGCCGCAACCGCACCACGCCGCCCTCGCGGACGGCCAGCGCCGAACTGGCCGGGCCGTTCGCGGCCAACGCCGTCCGGCGGTGCTCCCCCTCCTCGGAGAGGTAGCGATACACCAGGTCGAAGGAGTCCCGGTAGCGGTCCAGCGGGAAGAACACCCCGGAGACGGCGTCCTCGGCGTCCCGGTCGCCGAAGCCGAGCCGGCGCAGCTCCTCCCAGCCCCGCTGTTCGACGTCGCGCCGCTCCGATTCGGTGAGCCCTTCGGGCAGGACGTTCAGCGAGAGCGGTTTCGTGCCGAGCCGGAAGTGCTGCCAGGCGAGATGGAACGCCTGTTCGGAAAGTTCGATGTTCACCCTTGCCCCCGAACGGCGGCGCCGGGAGGACACCCGGCGCCGCGACGCGCTGTTGGATCCGTTCCGAGACGCTGTCCGAGCATCGCTGCCCGAAGACTTCGCGCTCGGAAGCGGGCGGGAAGGTTCCCGAGCGAGCAGCTCGCCAACCCCGCCGCGAGACTCCGATCAGTCCTCACCGATGACCGGCGGCGCCACGCGCGGCAGGTCACCGTCGAAGTAGCCGTAGTCACCGACGAGGTAGCTCGGAGTCTCGTGCTCCTCGTCCTCCTCGCCCCGCTGGGCGCCGCCGCGCGGAGCGCCCGCCATGCCGCCGCGAGCGTTCCCGGCGCCCGAGGTGGTCGCGCCGCTCGTCGCGGCGGAAGCGGTGGACGGGCGAGCGACCCCGGAGTGCCCACCGGGGCCGAGGGAACGGCCACCGAGCCCGGTGGAACCCCGGCCGCCCGCTCCGGAACCGGTTCCACCGCCCGAGCCGCCCGCCAGCGAGCCGAGGCCGCGTACCGGGACCCGGCCGCCGGGAGCACGTCCCGTTCCGCCCGCGACACCGGGACCGCCGGGGGAGCGGCCGGTGCCCGAGCCACCTCCGGCGCCGCCGCCCGGGGTGCCGGACCGGCCCGGCCGGGGGCCGGAGGAACCGCTTTCCGGCGGGCGCTGCCACGCGGAATGACTGCCCGCGGGCTGGTTGCTCCCCGAACCGGTCCCGACCGTCGACGGTCCGGCTGTGCCGGTGCCCGCGGTTCCAGCACCGGCGGTGCCGGTTCCGGCCGGGGCGTCGAGCGAACCGGACCAGGAGCTGCGGGTGGTGGCGGGGCCACCGGCGCCGCCCGAGCCCGAAGCGAAGCCCCCGACCTCGGGATTCGGTCCGGAGCGCACCCCGGTTTCGACGCCGCCCGGCGGGGGAGCCGTGAAGGTGGGGGTGGCGCTGACGGTGGTCCGCGAGGCGCCGTCGTAGGCCTTGAACGCCGTGACCGCGTCCTGCCGCAGCTTCTCGTTGTGCGCCAGCGCCTGCTCGTTGTCGGTCTTGCCGCCGGTGAGACCGGCCCAGGCTCGCCCGAGGACGTTCTCCTCCGGAACGGGCTTCTCCTCGGAGGAGGCGGGGATGGAGGAGTGCACCCTGCTGAAGGCCTGACCCTGCTCCTCCAGCCGCACCGCCTCGGCGGCGGCGTTGTCAGCCGCGACCTCGGTCCACAGCACCACCGGTGACATGGCGTTGTGCATGGCTTCCTGGCCCCGCGACTGGTTCACGGCCCCGGCCTTCTTCAACCTGTCCTTGACCTCGGTGGCCAGGTCGCGCATGTACTGTTCCTCGGTGCGCCAGCGGCGGCTCTTCTCGTGGAGCGCCTCGGCGCCCTTGCCGCTGTTGACCCAGGAGCGCATCTGTTCCAGCTGTGCCCCGTCGAGGTTGGACGGCGGCAGCGTGCGTCTGTCCCCCATGAATCGGTTCTCCTCAGGTGTTAGGCAGGTTCTCGACAGCGGTCTCGGCGAATTCGGTCGCGACCGAACATGCTTCAGGGCGAGTTTGTAGCCGTGTTACTCCATTAATAAAAAGTGACCCTGAAGCTGTTACATCAACCGCTAATAGGCATCCGTGGTAATTTTCGACCTGATAGGCGGGATAGTCTGCGACTTCTGTTATTTTTCCGCTGGGGCGTTTATCGGCAAACTCTTGTGTAGTTCTGTTTGGGTCAGCTGCTGCGAACATGACCCAGCCGTTGTCGGAGCCAGCTTTTCCTTTCTGGTAGTCACATCCTTCTTTGCCGTTGGATGTACGCGCTTCGGTAGGCTGGTTGACTCCGAGTTTGGTTGCTTGTTGTTGCGTGATGATGGTGCAGGGGTCTGCGAGGTCGAGGGATTTGGCGGGGGCGGTGCGCTCCGGCAGGCTCACTCCGGCGTCGCTGCTGGTGCTGCTGCTCGTGCCGGTCTCTGTGGTGTCCTGCGCCGCTTGACCGGTCTGACCACCACTACTGCATCCGGCGAGCAGCAGCAGTCCCGCTGCCAGGGAGATTCCGGTGGTGACGGTGTTACGCGATACCGGCTGCGGATTCCCGTGTAGTCGTGTGCCGTCCGCGTTGACCGGTTCCGTTGCTCCGACTGCCACTGCTTCCCCCTCGGCGGACGGAATGGGGAACCTCCCAGCCTGTCTCCTGCTTCCAGTACGTCTCATGCTTCAGGCAGGTTCTTGAGCGCGGCTTCGGCGAACTCGGTCGTGACCGAACATGCTTCGGGGCGAGTTTGCAGACGTATCGAGCCGTTCACGAAGAGCGATCCGGAGTTCGCCACGTCAACGGCTATCAGGCACCCGTACTGCTTTTCGAGCTCGTAAGCGGGGTAGCCAGCGATCTTCGTGCTTTCGCCGCTGGGGCGTTTGCTGGCGAATTCCTGCGCCGTTCGGCTCGGGTCGGCTGCTACGAACATGGCCCATCCGCCGTCGGCGCCGGATTTTCCATTCTTGTAGTCACAGCCTTGCTTGCTGTTCAGTTCTTTCCTTTCCAACGGCTGGTTGACTCCGAGTTTGGTTGCTTGTTGTTGCGTGATGATGGTGCAGGGGTCTGCGAGGTCGAGGGATTTGGCGGGGGCGGTGCGCTCCGGCAGGCTCACTCCGGCGTCGCTGCTGGTGCTGCTGCTCGTGCCGGTCTCTGTGGTGTCCTGCGCCGCTTGACCGGTCTGACCACCACTACTGCATCCGGCGAGCAGCAGCAGTCCCGCTGCCAGGGAGACCCCCGTGGCGACGGTGTTACGCATCCTGGATCCCCCGGTCGAAGCTGTCGGCGGCGTTGGCGTCGTCGGTGCGGGTCTGCTTGGCGCTGGAGCGCAGGCTCGCGGCGGTGTCGTTGAACACCTGCGCGAGTTTCAGGTAGTTCGGAAAGTAGGACCGGTCATCTCCGGAAGCGACTTGGCCGTGGATCGACGCGGCGCCGGTGCTGACCGGATCGGTGCCAGGTGGAGATACGCTCGCCAGTTCACTGACCTCCCTCTGACGATCTTCCAGTTCACTGGCCTTCTCCTCGAAGAACCCCGCGAGCGCGTCGACCTCGTCGGGGTCGACGACCATGCGGGTGTTGTCGCTGATGGCCTGGGCCAGTTCGGCCTTGGTGTTGGCGCGGTCGGCGATGCGGGCGATGTCGGCCATCTCCTTGGCGAGCCCGGCGGGACCGGTGAACAGCGCGCTGCCGGCCACGTCCTGCATCTCGGCGTCCAGCGCGGCCCGGTCCGCGGCGTCCATCCCGGGCTGACCGTCGGTGCCCGTTTCACTCGATCCGCCCGTGTTCGGCTGTCCGCTTTCCCCTTCGGCCACGCTTCCCCCTGGGTTTCACTCGATCGTGCGATGCTCTTGCCCTGCGGCATGATCACTTGCCCGGTGGGAATCTATCGCACCACGCGCTCCGCGTGTGCCGGGTTCGACACATCCGGTGAAGTGGGACTGCTCCTCACGTGTCCGTGTGAGCGGAGCGTCGCCGGCGGTACGGGAAGGGCCGCTCGCGGTTGCGCCACCGCACCGGCGGGCGCAGCATCGGCGGCGACGCCTCGAGAGTTGGTGATCGGCGATGCGGGAGTGGTTGCGCTGGCCGGTGCTGCGCCAGTTGCTGGGGTCCGATCCGCTCGGTCGTGGTCAGGCGGCCCGTTCGGCCGCCACCGACCGCGAGCACGCCCGCACCGAGGACGCCGACGCGGTGGTCGGTTCGGTGTGCCCCTACTGCGCCGTGGGCTGTGCGCAACGCGTGTTCGTGCGCGACGGTGCCGTCACCCAGATCGAGGGCGATCCCGACTCGCCGGTGAGCCGGGGCAGGCTCTGCCCGAAGGGGTCGGCCAGTCGCTCTCTGGTGACCTCGCCCGACAGGCAGCGCAGGGTCGCCTACCGACGGCCGTACGGCACCGAGTGGGAGGAGCTCGACCTCGACACCGCGGTCGACATGATCGCCGACCGGGTGATCCGCACCCGCGACGAGACCTGGCAGGAGACCGATTCGGACGGTACGCGGCTGCGCCGCACCATGGGAATCGCGAGCCTGGGCGGGGCCACGCTGGACAATGAGGAAAACTACCTCATGAAGAAGCTCTACACCGCCCTCGGCGCCATCCAGATCGAGAACCAGGCCCGCATTTGACACTCCTCCACGGTTCCCGGTCTGGGAACCTCCTTCGGCCGCGGTGGGGCCACAACCTTCCAGCAGGACCTGAGCAACTCCGACTGCGTGGTCATCCAGGGCTCCAACATGGCCGAAGCTCACCCGGTCGGGTTCCAGTGGGTGATGGAGGCCAAGCGGCGCGGCGCGAAGATCATCCACGTCGATCCCCGGTTCACCCGCACCTCGGCCATGGCCGACACGTTCGTCCCGCTGCGCGCGGGCAGCGACATCGCCTTCCTCGGCGGGCTGATCAACCACGTGCTGCGGGGCGGGCACCACTTCCACGAGTACGTGGTCAACTACACCAACGCGGCCACGATCGTCGACGAGTCCTTCGCCGACACCGAGGACCTGGACGGCGTGTTCTCCGGGTTCACCGGCGACGCCTACGACCCGGCCAGCTGGTCCTACCAGGGGAGTCGGGTCAACCCGGCGGCCGGCGAGCGCGACCAGTGGAACGACGTCCTCGGCGCATCCGAGCACGACCGAGCGGCCGCGGCGGGGGGCTCGACGCCTCGCGCCGAGCCCGAGACCGATCCGAGCCTGACCCACCCGCGCTGCGTGTTCCAGATCCTCAAGCGCCACTTCGCCCGCTACACCCCGGAACTCGTGGAGCAGCTGTGCGGGATCGAGCGGTGGCGGTTCCACGAGGTCGCCGAGGCGCTGGTCGCCAACTCGGGCAGGCAGCGCACCACCGCCTTCGCCTACGCCGTGGGCTGGACCCATCACACGGTGGGGGTGCAGTACATCCGGGCCGCCTCCATCCTGCAGCTGCTGCTCGGCAACATCGGCAGACCCGGCGGTGGGATTCTCGCGCTGCGGGGTCACGCCAGCATCCAGGGATCGACCGACATCCCCACCCTGTTCGACCTGCTGCCCGGCTACATCCCGATGCCGTCGGCGCACCCGGATCTCTCGCTGGACGACTTCGTGGCCACCAACGCCGCCGACAAGGGGTACTGGGCCAACATGCGCGACTACGTCGTCAGCCTGCTCAAGGCCTGGTGGGGCGAGTACGCCACCGCCGAGAACGACTTCCGGTTCGATCACCTGCCCAGGCTCACCGGTGACCACGGCAGCTTCCGCACCGTGATCGACCAGATCGAGGGCAGGGTGCGCGGCTACTTCGTCATCGGCGAGAACCCCGCGGTGGGCACGGCCAACGCGCACCAGCAGCGCATGGGGCTGGCCAATCTGGACTGGCTGGTGGTGCGCGACCTGAACATGATCGAAACGGCCACGTTCTGGAAGGACGGGCCGGAGGTGGACGACGGTGAGACGAGCCCCACCGAGATCGGCACCGAGGTGTTCTTCCTGCCCGCGGCCGCGCACACCGAGAAGGACGGCACCTTCACCAACACCCAGCGCATGCTGCAGTGGCACCACAAGGCGGTCGAGCCCGCCGACGACCAGCGCAGCGACCTGTGGTTCTTCTACCACCTGGGACTGCGGATCAAGTCCAAGCTCGCGGCCCGGCGGCTCGAACGCGACGCGGACCAGCGCGAACGTGACCGCCCCGTGCTGGAACTGACCTGGGACTACCCCACGGAGGGGGCCATCGAGGAACCGAGCGCCGACGCCGTGCTCCGCGAGATAAACGGCACCGACGCGAACGGCCGGGCACTGTCCTCCTACACCCTGCTGCGCTCCGACGGCTCCACGCGTTCGGGGTGCTGGATCTACTGCGGGGTCTACGCCGAGGAGGTCAACCGGGCCGCGCGCCGGGAACCGGGGCAGCGGCAGTCCTGGGTCGCCCCCGGGTGGGGCTGGGCCTGGCCCGCCAACCGGCGAATCCTGTACAACCGCGCCGCCGCCGACCCGGCGGGCAGACCGTGGAGCGAGCGCAAAGCCCACGTCTGGTGGGACGAGCGACAGCAGCGCTGGACCGGCCACGACGTGCCCGACTTCGAGGCGACCAAACCTCCCGACTACGAACCGGCCGCCGAGGCACGCGGTCCCGAGGCGCTGCGCGGCACCGACCCGTTCGTCATGCAGGGCGACGGGCTCGGCTGGCTGTACGCACCGGCCGGGCTGCGCGACGGCCCGCTGCCCACCCACTACGAGCCGCAGGAGTCACCGCTGAGCAACACGCTGCACACCACGCAGCGCAACCCGGCGCGCCAGCTGTACCACCGGCCGGAGAACCGGTACCAACCCAGTGGTGCCGAACCGGGAGCGGAGGTGTTCCCCTACGTGTTCACCACCTTCCGGCTCACCGAGCACCACACCGCCGGTGGGATGAGTAGGTGGTTGCCGCACCTGGCGGAGCTGGCCCCCGCGATGTTCTTCGAGGTCTCCCCGGAACTGGCCGCCGAACGGGCGCTGCGCCACCTAGGTTGGGCCACGGTGATCACCGCTCGCGGTGCGATCGAGGGACGTGTGCTGGTCACGCAGCGCATTCGCCCGCTGCGTTCGAACGGCAGGACGCTGCACCAGATCGGCATCCCGTGGCACTGGGGACCCAACGGACTGACCACGGGGGACGCCGCCAACGAGTTGCTCGGGGTCGCGCTGGACCCCACCGTGCACATCATGGAGACCAAGGCGGGCACCTGCGACATCCGTCCCGGCAGACGGCCCCGCGGGCCGGAGCTGAACAGGTTGGTGGCCACCTACCGCGCCCGCGCGGGCATCACCGAGCACACCGGCGGCGACGCTCCGACACCGGATGGCGAGAAGCGGGATGACGGGACGCCGGACAGCGGCACGACTACGGCCGAGGGAGGCGGGGATGAGTCCTGACGCGTCGTCCGAACACCCCCTCTTCGGGCTCGAACGTTCGATGCGGACCGGCGCGCACGGCCGGGCGGAACCGGAGGAGGTCACCGGGGGAGTCAACCGGCTCAGCGGTCCGCTGGCCGATCCCAGCTCCGAGGCGGGGTATCCGGCCTCGCACCCGGAACGGGTCGGGTTCTTCACCGACACCAGCGTGTGCATCGGATGCAAGGCCTGCGAGGTCGCCTGCAAGGAGTGGAACCTCCTCGACGAGGACGGGCTGGATCTGACCGGGATGTCCTACGACAACACCATCGACCTCGGAGCCACCACCTGGCGCCACGTGGCGTTCGTCGAGCAGCGCATCGACCCCTCGACCCGTTCCAGGGTGGATCTCGGCATGCCGGGCGTGGGAGCACCGCAGGAGTCCACGGAGGGCGCGGACGGGGCCGGGGCGACCGAGGTGCGCTGGCTGATGTCCTCCGACGTCTGCAAGCACTGCACGCACGCCGCCTGCCTGGACGTGTGCCCGACGGGAGCGTTGATCCGCACCGAGCACGGCACGGTGGTGGTCCAGGACGAGGTGTGCAACGGGTGCGGCTACTGCGTCCCGGCCTGCCCCTACGGGGTGATCGACATCCATCCCCGGAACGGTGGAGCGTTCAAGTGCACGCTGTGCCAGGACCGGCTCGGCTCGGGACTGGCCCCGGCGTGCGCCACCGCCTGCCCCACCGAGTCCATCCAGTACGGGCCGCTCGACCAGCTGCGGCAGCGGGCCGAACAGCGCCTCGACCAGCTGCACGAGCAGGGGATCACCGAAGCCAGGCTCTACGGGCACGATCCCACCGACGGCGTGGGAGGTGACGGTGCGTTCTTCCTGCTGCTGGACGAGCCCGAGGTCTACGGGCTGCCACCCGATCCGGTGGTCACCACCAGGGACCTGCCCGCGATGGCCGCCTACGCCCTGGCCGCGGCGACGACGGCGGCGGTGACCATCGCCTCCTGCTTCCTGGGAGGTCGCCGTTGACCGCGAACGCGCCGACCGGCGGCCCTTCCGGCGACGCCCCCGAGGGGCGCGAGTCGTTCCGGTCGTACTACGGCAGGCCGATCATCAAGGAACCGACCTGGAAGGTTCCCGACGTGCCCGCCTACCTCTACCTGGGAGGTATGGCGGGGGGGTCGGCGGTGATGGCGGTTCTCGCCCAGCTCCGGGGCCAGCCCCGGTTGTGCCGGGTCGGGCGACTCTGCGCGGCGGGCGGTTCGAGTGCCAGCGTGCTGGCGCTCGTTCACGACCTCGGCCGTCCCCGGCGGTTCCTGAACATGCTGCGCGTGTTCAAACCCACCTCGCCGCTGAGCGTGGGGTCCTGGATACTCGCCCCGTTCTCCGCACTCAGCGGTGCCGTCGCGGTTTCCGAACTCACCGGTTTCGCCCGCCCGATCGCCAACGTGGCGGCCGGGTGCGCCGGGGTGCTGGGGCCGGCGATGACGACCTACACCGCCGTGCTGCTCGCCGACACGGCGGTGCCCGGTTGGCACGAGACGCGCCGTGAGCTCCCCTTCGTGTTCGCCTTCAGCTCGGTGGGGGCGGCCGGAAGCGCGGGGACGATGCTGGCACCACGCGCGGAGGCCGGACCGGCGCGGCGCATGGCCGTGGTGGGCTCGCTCGGCGAGCTCGTGGCGAGCCGGGCGCTGGAACACCGGGCGGGCAGGATCGCCGAGGTCTACCGGACGGGCAGGGCGGGAACCGTGCTACGCGCGGCCAGGGTGCTGGCCGCCGGGTGCGCCGTCGGCGCGTTGTTGGCCCGCCGCAGCGGGAGCGTGGCCGTCCTGGCGGGGCTCTGCGGCACGGCCGCCTCTGCTGCCACCCGCTACGGTGTGTTCGAGGCCGGACGGGAGTCCGCCCGGGATCCCTACTACACGGTGGTGCCGCAGCGGGAGGCCCGGCAGTCGGGGCGGTGACGCGGCGCGGCTTCGGAACCCCCGGCGTGCGCTGCGAGACGGGCGGAGATACCGGAGGATGGGACTGGCAGTCACAGCCACCCCGCCGCTGGAGTCCGACGGCCGCGGCGGGCCTCCAGCGAGGGAGGCGGAAACCATGCCGAGTACGCCCAGCGGATTGCACCACGTGACCGCGATCGCCACGGATCCGCAGCGTAACGTGGACTTCTACCGCACCGCACTGGGGCTGCGCCTGGTCAAGCGAACCGTCAACTTCGACGCCCCGGACACCTACCACCTGTACTTCGGTGGGGAGTCGGGGCAGCCGGGTACGCTGATCACCTTCTTCCCGTGGCCGGGGGCGCCGCGTGGCCGGCGCGGCGCGGGGCAGACCACCACCGTCGCCTTCTCCGTGCCGCAGCACTCGCTGGGATGGTGGCAGCGGCATCTCGACGGTATCGAGGTCAACGTCGGCACCCCCACCACCCGGTCAAGTGAGGAGACCCTGACGGTCGCCGATCCGGACGGGTTGCTGGTCGAGCTGGTCGGCCATCCCGAGGCCGACTCCCGTGCTCCCTGGGAGGACGGTCCCATTCCGCCGGACTACGCCATCAGAGGACTTCACTCCGTCACCGTGACGGAAATAGGGCATGAGCACACCGCCGAACTGTTGACCGAGACCATGGGTTTTCGGCTCGTCGAGGAGTCCGGGGCGCGGTTCCGGTTCGCCACGGGAGACGGCGGTTCCGGGGCCATGGTGGACGTGCTGTGCAGCCCGGAAGCACCACTGGGAATGGTCGCCGCCGGAACGGTCCACCACATCGCATGGCGTGCCCACGACGACGCCGAGCAGGTCGACTGGCGCAACACCCTGCTGGACCAGGGTCTGGACGTCACCCCGGTGCTGGACCGCAGGTACTTCCACTCCATCTATTTCCGCGAGCCCGGTGGGGTGCTGTTCGAGATCGCCACCGACCCCCCGGGTTTCACGGTCGACGAGCCGTTGATGGAGCTGGGAAGGGCGTTGAAGCTGCCCCCTTGGCTGGAGCCGTCCCGCGCCGAGATCGAGCAGGTGCTGCCCACGCTCCGGGTGCCCTCGCCGGACGAGGAGATCACCTTCACGCCGCCTCCGGCGGAACGCACCAGCTGAACGACGAATCGCACCGCGCCGAGGATCCGTTCTCAGGGGAGTCGATGACGGGCACGAACACGCCGACGGACCGGAAGCTGCGATGGCCCGCGCTGCGGGTCGAGGACTGGAGCGACACCAGGGACACGCTGCACATGTGGCTGCAGCTGGTCGGCAAGATCAAACTCGCCTGCGACCCGATGATCAACCACTGGTGGCAGGTACCGCTCTACCTCTCGGCTCGGGGCCTGACCACCGCCGCGATCCCCTACCAGGGGGATCTCTTCGACATCGAGTTCGACTTCCAGGACCACCGGTTGTTGATTCGCTCCAGTGACGGTGGGCGGCGCGAGGTCGTGCTGGAGCCCAAGACGGTCGCCGACTTCTATAGCGAGACGATGGCGGCGCTGGACGAGTTGGGGATACGTCCCTCGGTGAGCAAGACCCCGAACGAGGTGGTGCGCGCCGTCCCGTTCGACACCGACACCGAGCACGCCTCCTACGAGCCGGACAAGGTGTGGCTGTTCTGGCGGCAGTTGCTGTGCGCGCACCGGGTGTTCGGCGACTTCCGATCCCGCTTCATCGGCAAGGTCAGTCCGGTGCACCTGTTCTGGGGAGCCATGGACCTGGCCGTGACCAGGTTCTCCGGACGCGAGGCACCCCGGCATCCCGGTGGTGCTCCCAACTGCGGGGACTGGGTCATGGTCGAGGGCTACTCGCACGAGCTCAGCAGCTGTGGTTTCTGGCCGGGTGGCGGTCGCGAGGGTGCCTTCTACTCCTACGCGTACCCGGAACCACCGGGCTTCGCCGGGTATCCGGTGCTTCCGGAAGCGGCCTACTACGAGCACGGGGAGTTCCTGCTCGCCTACGAACACGTCCGGACCGCGCGTGACCCCGAACGGACGCTGGCTGATTTCCTGCGTACGACCTACGAAGCGGCCGCCGAGCTGGGCGGCTGGGACCGCGCGGCGCTGGAGGACGATCCCGCGCGTCGGGCGTCCCCGCGGTGAGCGCTTTCGCGCGACGACCTAGCTCGACCGAGTTCGCGAAACGAATGAGGTGGTCATGAGCCTGTCGGACTTCCCGGCGCCCGACGAGGGGATACTGCTGAGTTTCTTTCTCACGGTCGGCGACGTGAGCCGTTCCCGCGCTTTCTACCGGGACGTGATCGGCGGTCGAGTCGTCCTGGAGGAGAATCCGTGCACGCTGCGGGTCGCCAACAGCTGGTTGATCATGAATCCCGGCGGAGGTCCCACGCCCGACAAACCCGCGACGACGCTGCGTCCACCGGAGCCGGGGGACCCGGTCTCGTGTTTTCTGAACATACGCGTCGCCGACATCTGGTCGGTCTACCGCGAGTGGAGCGAGAAGGGTGCGGAGTTCCTGACCCCTCCGCTTGACCGCGAGGCCGAGCTGCGCTGTTACCTGCGTGATCCGGACGGATACCTCATCGAGGTCGGTCAGGCGACCGGGATGCTGCGGGGGAGGTTCGCCGATCCACCCCCGAAGTGACCCGCGTCCGGGGTGTGGACTATCTTCGCTTCCTGCGCCGGTCGACGTGGATGTCCCAGACCGTCCACATGATCCCGAGCAGCACGAAACCGGACAGCAGGAACAGCACGATCATTTCCATCGGTACCTCTCGGGGGCGCGGATGCGCTCGTGATGAGCACAGCGGTTCTCCGGTGGTTTCGCTCGGTGACGGTTTCAGCGTGTTGCAGCCCTTCGGCCTCGTCAAGTGGTTACCATTCGGATGATCGGATGCGTTGCCGATCGATTCCTCGTTTCCGTTACCGGGTGTGAGTGTGGTGTTTTCCGTGTACGTCAGCGGTCGCGTGCCAACTCGTCGAATACGAACAAATTTTCGTTGGTTTTTCGTTTTTGGTCACGTGAAGTGACTTCGCGTCGAAGTATCACTCTTTCGTGGAGAAGTGTGGAAGGAAAGCGTCCGGATTCCGGTTCCGAAAGCACCGCGTAACCTGTGGCCAGGGGGTTCGGCGATGATCGAGAAGAATCACGGGGCGGATCAGGTGCGGGCGATCGCCGCTCCGATTCCCGTCAACCGGGTGAGGACGCTGAAGTGTGCTGAACGGACGCGATGAACCATGCTCGCAGAGCAGCTGCCTTTCGCCGTCGCGACAGCACGAATGGTTGTCGTGTTGTCACGGGAATGGGTCGGAATCGCCGCCGTGGCGATCGGAACGACCTTGGCGGGGGTCTCCGCCGTACGCAGGTTCGTCACGCGATCAGTGGCGAACGACCGGGATGACGACGACAGTGAGAGAAAGTCACGAAGTCCGCCGCGCAGGTCGAACCACCGCACCACAGTCCGCCGCGTCGAGGAAAGGACCGGTCGATGACGAACACGACCCGCCGGGATGAACTGACGAGGTCCGGGCAGGAGAGCACCTCGTCCCCACCGGTTCCCGGGCAACGGTGGCGCGTGGTGGCGGCACGCCGCACCGACACGGAACGCCTCCTCTCCCGGCTGCGCACCGGTGTGGCTCTCACGGCGGGAAGGCTGGCCACCACGACCTCGAAACGGTTGCGGCTGGGAAGCGGCGGCATCATCGGTGGCAGGGTGGCCATGGCGCTGCGGCCGGATCTGCTGGACCGGCTGGTGGCGGACAGGCGGATCGTGGTCGTCACCGGAACCAACGGCAAGACCACCACCACGCATATGGTCGCCCAGGCGCTGCGCGCGGGAGGCGACTCGGTCAGCAACGCCACCGGTGCCAACATGCTCGACGGGCACGTCGCGGCGTTGATGTCCGAACCCGACGCGCCGTACGCGGCATTGGAGGTCGACGAGCTGCACCTGGCGCAGCTGACCGACCGGTTCCAGCCCTCGGTGATCCTGCTGCTGAACCTGAGCCGGGACCAGCTCGACCGGGTCGGTGAGATCCGCAGCGTCGAGGCGAGTCTGCGCCGCGCGTTGCGGCAAGCCCCCGCGGCGAAGGTGGTCGCCAACGCCGACGACCCCAACATCGTCTCGGCGGCGATCGACCACCCCCATGTGACCTGGGTTTCCGGCGGATGCCGCTGGAAGCACGACGCGCTCAACTGCCCCAGGTGCGGCGCCTTCCTCGGCGAGCTGGAGGGGGATTGGGAGTGTGCGTGCGGACTGCGAAGACCAGTCGCCGACTGGACGGTCGACTCGAACGGTCTGATCGCCCCGGACGGCGGGGTCGAACGGCTGTCCCTGCCGTTGCCGGGGCAGGTCAACCGGGTCAACGCCACCTTCGCGCTCGCCGCATCCACCGAGCTGGACCTGCCCCGGAGTGAGTCGCTCGAACGCATCCAGCGGTTGCGGGACGCCAGCGGGCGGTACGGACACACCACCATGGCCGGGCGCGAGGTGCGCCTGCTGCTGGCCAAGAACCCCGCCAGCTGGCTCGAGATGCTCGACCTGGTCGCCGAGAACGAGCGCCCGCTGATCTTCGTCGTCAACAGCAGGCAGGCCGACGGTCACGACGTCTCCTGGTTGTGGGACATCGAGTTCGAGCGGCTGGCGGGCCGAACCGTGCTGGTCACCGGCGAACGAGCGCTGGACCTGGCGGTGCGGCTGCGCTACGCCGAGGTGAACTGCGAAACCGCTTCCAGCGTGCAGCAGGCGCTGCACAGTGCCATCATCGAGCACTCGGCCGGACCGGTCGAGATCATCGCAAACTACACCGCTTTCCGGGATCTGTTCGCGAAGAGGCAACAACATTGACTGACGATTCGGCGATCCGCATCGCGCTCGTGGTTCCCGACCTGCTGGGGACCTACGGGGACCGGGGCAATGCGCTGGTGCTGGCGCAACGGCTGCGCTGGCGGGGCCATCGCGCCGAGATCGTCACCGTGCTCTCCTCGGCGGAGACCCTGCCGGACTCCTGCGACATATACCTACTGGGCGGGGGAGAGGACGTCGCCCAGCAGGCGGCGGTGAACTTCCTGGCACGCGGTGACGGGTTGCGGCGCGCCGTGGACGCCGGCGCGGTCGTGCTCGGCGTCTGCGGCGGGCTGCAGGTGCTGGGAACCAGCTTCACCACCGGCGACGGGGTCACCCACCGCGGTCTGGGGCTCATCGACATCTCCACCGAGCCCGGCGAGCGGCGGGCCATCGGGGAACTCAGCACCCGCTCGGAAGAACACGAGCTCGGGCTGCTCACCGGCTTCGAGAACCATCTCGGCAGGAGCAGGGTGGGGCCTGCCGCCCGCCCTCTGGGGCGGGTGCTGCACGGGGTCGGCAACGGAGCCGACGCGACCGAGGGGGCCGTCAGCGGGCGAATCGTGTGCACCTACCTGCACGGTCCGGCCCTGGCGCGCAACCCGCTGCTGGCCGACACGATGCTGTCCTGGGTGGTGGGGGAGCCGTTGAGCGAACTCCCCCCTTTCCCCGAGCTCACCGAGCTGCGCAGCGAACGCGTCAAAGCCGCTGGATGAGGACCCCGTGCCTCCGCCACGGCGGGCGGCGCGGACACGTACCCGCACCGTCGGGTGGAGCCGGGAGGCTGCGGGTCAGCCGACACCGGCGGTCTCGTGTTCGGCGCCCGCGTTCCGCGACACCGGGTCTCCGCTGGTGAGGAGACTGAAGGCGAGCAAGGCCAGCACGATCGAGACGATCATGGTCACCCCCATAGGTGCGGCCGTGTCCTCACCCATGATCCCGACCAGCGGTGAGACCGCGGCGGCGAGGACGAACTGCAGGCAGCCCAGGAACGCCGATCCCGTGCCCGCGTGGCCGCCGGCCTCCGCCAGAGCCAGGACAGTGGTGTTGGACAGGACGAATCCCAGTGATCCCTGGAAACAGGCGAACGACACGAGTACGGGAATCGTGGGCACCCCGCTGAACACGGCCCCCACCAGTACCGCACCGGCCAGTACGGCTGCCGTCAGGCCGGCCGTGATCATGCTGCGGTAGGCGACACGCCCCGCCAGGGCCGAAGCCACACTGCTGGTGATCAGCACGAGCAGCGCGTTGAGGCTGAACACGAGGGTGTAGGCGCTGGTCGACATCCCCATCACATTCTGGATCACGAACGGAGAGGCGGATATGTAGGCGAACAGCCCGGCGAACGAGAAGCAGAACGTGAGCAGGTATCCCGCGTAGCCGCGGTTGGTCAACACCGCGCGAGCTCCGCCGAGCAGCGCGGTCAGTCCGCTTCCGGTGCGAGCGGACGCGGGGAGTGTCTCCCTGACGTGAGTCAGTGTGCCGAGGACCATGACCAGGGTCAGCGCAGCCAGGACCCAGAACACCGGCCGCCATCCGAAGTTGGCGATGATCGTGCCACCGGCCAGGGGAGCGGCCACCGGGGCGATGACGCTGATGATGATCAGTGCTCCTTGGAGCTTGGCGGCGATGGCCCCCTTCGCGGAGTCGGAGATGATGGCCCTGGCGAGTACGACTCCGGCCGCGCCGCTCAGGCCCTGTATGAAGCGGGCCACCATGAGTACTCCGACGTTCGGAGCCAGCGCGCAGCCGATGCTGGCCCCCAGGCATACGAGCGAGCCGACGAGGATCGGTCTCCGTCGTCCCACGGTGTCCGAGAGAGCTCCGATGAACAACTGGCCGAGACCGAGGCCGAGCAGGAAGGCGGTCAGGGTCAGTTGGACACCGGTGGCCGTGGTGCCCAGCTCACCGGCCATGGCCGGAAAGGCCGGGAGGTACATGTCGGTCGCCAGTGGGGCCACGGCGGTGAGCAGTGCCAGGACCACGACCAGGAATCCGCTGAGAGCGCGGGGGGAGCGCGTGGCGCCTCCGGGGGAGTCGGACATCCAGATCCTCTTTCCGGGGAAGTGAGTTCAAATTTACTTATAGATATATATATAGTAGTATATGTGAATGTTGCTTCGGGCGAACCGGGAGGGTGGTACTTCGATGGGACAGCGCGAGTTGGCGGACGTGCTGCGGGACCTGGCCTGGACGATCCACCGGCTGGTCCCCGATGTGGCCGGCATCGAGCCGTTGCCGACCAGCGAGCTCGCCGTGATCAAACATATCCAGGCCTCGCCGAACATCACGGTCACCGAGCTGGCCAGGCAGCTGGGCATGCAGCAGAGCAACGCCAGCGCGGCGGTGCGCAACCTGGTCGAACGCGGGCTCGTCGCCCGCGAGCGCGATCCGGGTGACCGACGCGTGACCAGGCTGACCCCGACCCAGAAGTCGCTGGCGGAGAAGGACTCCATCGACACCGTGTGGTCCGGAACCGTCCAAACGGCGATGACCCGGCTCACACCTGAGCAGAGCGCGGCCCTGGAAGCGGCCTCCGGCGCTCTCGAAGCCCTCGATCAGGCCCTGCACACCGAATACCCCGGGCCGGGAGTGGCGCAGTGATTCCCGGAGCCGTGGTGGTCAGGCAGGACCGGGCCGTGCGTGCCGATGCCCTCGCGCGGTGACCGCGGTCCGACAGCGCGGACATCGGCGTCGCGCTTGCATCCTGTACCTGGGTACGGGCTTACCGTCGACGGCACGAGATCGCCGTGGGGCGACGAGGTGACTGAGAGGTGCTGTCGATGACGGTGGAGTCGGACGGGTCGGTTCGAGCGGATGGTGCCGGGCTCGATCGGGGCCGGTTGGCGGCAGGGGCCGGTTGGGGTGTGGCCGCGACGGTGCTCATGAGCGTGGTGATGCTCGTCGGCACGGCTACGGGGTTGGCGCCGCTGCCGAACCCCGTCCCGTTGGCGCTGGTGGGCCGAACAGTGGGTGCGCTGCCGCAACCGGCGCTGATCGGGCTGGCGGTGCTGGTGCACCTGACCTACGGGGCCGTGGCCGCGACCGTGCTGACCGGGCTGATTCGCCGGGTGTCGGTGGGGTTCGCGGTGGGGTACGGCTTGTCGCTGTGGGCCCTGATGGGGTTGGTGTGGCTGCCCTACCTGGGGTGGGGGCTGTTCGGGACCGCCGTGACGCCACGCATCGCCGTGGCGACGTTGGTGCCGCACCTGGTCTACGGGATCACGTTGGGACTCGCGCTCGACCGGCATCGTGCGCCTCGGCGGAGTAGTAATGGAACCGAAAGGGGGCATCAACGATGACCGACGAGGTCACCGGGTGTGCCTGCTGCGGCCCGCGCGCCGAGGACGAGATTCCGCCGGAGTTCACCGTCGGCGCCGTTCCGAGTGCCTGTCGTGCCGGGTCGGAGACCGCTGGTGTCCCGAGCGACGACTCACCGGCCGAGTGGGCTCCGTGGTCGTGCGAGACGCCGACGGCACGGCAGTCGGCACTAGTGGCCGAGTTCGACGCGCTGTTCACCGGTGCGCTGCGGACCTTCGACAGACCGGAACCGAACCGGCTGCGCCTGGTGCTGGATCCGGCCTGGCAGGACACCGCCCGGCTGCTGGCCGAGCGGGAAGGCCGGTGCTGCTCGGTATTCACCTTCGTCCTCCGACAGCACGGCGACGAGCTGCACCTCGACATCGCGGTCCCCGCGAGTCAGCGACCGGTTCTGGACGCGCTGGCCTGGCACGCGGCGGAAACAGCGACGAAGGGAACCCGATGATTACGACGAGACTGCGCAGCGGGCAGCTCGCCGAAGCCGCGGGGGTGAATCCGCAGACCCTGCGCTACTACGAGCGGCGCGGCCTGCTGGCCGAGCCCGAACGCAGCCTGGGCGGCCATCGGCTCTATCCGCCGGCGGCGGTGACCACGCTGCGGGTGATCAAGGCCGCGCAACGGCTGGGCTTCACCCTCGACGAGGTCGCGGACCTGCTGGAGGCGGGACGACTGCGCCGCACCGGCCGCTCCGACCCGGGACTGCAGCAGCGTGCCCAGGCCAAGTTGACGGAGGTCGAGGCCCGCATCGCCGACCTGCGAGCCATCCGCGCCGCTCTGCTCGAGGCCGTCGAGTCCGGTTGCGACGACCTGGCTTCCTGCGCCACCAGCTCGGAGTGCCCGCTGCCGTTCGACGACCTCGCCGAGGAGGATCGCCATGACCGACCCTGTTGCTGAACGCCCCGCTCGTCGGGGCCGAACACCGGGCAGTTTGGTCGGGCTGGCCGCGGTGGCGTGTTTGGCCTGCTGCCTCCTGCCCACACTCATCGCCGCTGGGCTGCTCGGTGGTGCCCTCGCGACCGGGCTGGTGGCCGGGCTTCCCGCCGTGGCCGCGGCACTGGGGATATCGGCGGTCGTGATCTGGAGAGCACATCGGTCCCGCACGCGGCGGTGCGGTTGTGACCAGCCCCGGGACTCAGCGGTGGGCTGCTCCTGCCGAGGCGGGCGGGCCGACGAACAGCACCCGGATGCCGTACGACTACGGTCACGGCCGTGACGATCCTTCGCTCGATTGCCCTGTTCGTGGTGGCGGCGCTGTGCGAGATCGGTGGTGCCTGGCTGGTCTGGCAAGGTGTGCGCGAGCACCGAGGTTGGCTGTGGGCCGGTCTCGGTGTGCTCGCCCTCGGTGCCTACGGCTTCGTTGCCACACTGCAGCCCGACGCGCACTTCGGGCGGATTCTGGCCGCCTACGGCGGCGTGTTCGTCGCCGGTTCACTGGCCTGGGGTGTGGTGATGGACGGTTACCGCCCGGACCGCTACGACATCATCGGAGCTCTGGTCTGCCTGGCCGGCGTCGCGGTGATCATGTACGCGCCTCGGGGTTGAGCGCACCGCTCGCGCCGGGTCGGTGTCGTGGTGGTCGTGTCCGGTCGCTCCCGGTGCCCTCGTGACGGGGTGGCAACCGTTCTCCCCGGAGAGGTCGAACGCGTCGGGAACCGTCGTTTTTCGCCGGGAGTCCGCTGTGGCGATGCGTTCGAGGGGGGCAACTACCGCCGAGGAGTGTGCCCGCTTGGAATGCCGCACCGCCTCCCCGGCGTGGCAACAGCGGGGGCGGCGATCAGAATCAGCTCAGCAACCCGCGCAGCCGTTGCCGGATCATGCCCATCTCCGGTATCGGCAACAGCAGCATCACCCCGAAGCCGAGCCCGAGCACGAGCGTGCCGTGCACCCCCAGGCTCATCCATGCCGTGGCCACCTCGCCGAAGCCGCTCAAGCGCTCCCGCAGCGCGTACCACGCGGCGAAGGCGCAGCCGCATCCGATCGACGAGGCCAGCAGCGACCAGCCGACCCCGACCAGCGTTCGCCGGGTCTGCATCCGTCCCAAGCGGTGGTACAGCCAGCACTGACCCACCACCGCGCCCACGAAGAAGCTCAGCGACATGGACAGCGCCACGCCCACCACCAGCTGGCGCGGGTCCAACCACACCAGCAGCGTGTAGCACACCGCGGTACGGAACACGACCATGATCACGTTGATCAGCATGGGGGTTCTCGCGTCCTTCATCGCGTAGAACGCCCGCAGCTGCAGCATCGTGATCGCGAACGGCACGATCCCGGCGGAGGCCACTCCCAGTGTGACGCCGAGCCGGTCCGCGGCGCCGACACTGCCCTGGCCGAGCGAGAAGAACGCCACCCCGATGGCGGAGCCAGCCGTGAGCATGAGCGCGCTCACCGGCATGAGCAGGACCGCGCTCAACCGTGATCCCAGTCCGACGTCGCGGACGAAGCTCTCGGTGTCCCCCTGGGCCACCGAACGGCTGATCCGCGGCATGAGCGCCTGCAGCAGCGAAACTCCCAGCACGCCGTAGGGCACCTGCGAGAGCAGCCACGCGTAGTGGAAGGTGGCCACGCTGCCGGGGGTGCCCTGGCCAGCCACTCGGATCGCCACGATCATGCCGATCTGGCTGACCACGGTGTAGAGCACCACCCAGCCCGCCAGCGCCCCGAATTCGGCCAGTCGTCGGTCCCACCCCCAGCGCCAGCGGAACCGGAAACCGGTTCGGCGCAGCGAGAGCACCATCACCGAGCTCTGGGCGGCTATCCCGAGCATCGTGCCGACGCCCAGGACCAACAACTTCGCCTGCCCCATGCGCACCGGATCGGCCGAGATCTCTCCCGGGAGCACCGAGTACACGGCCACGGTGGCGATGATCACCACGTTGTTCATCACCGGTGCCCAGGCCGGTGGCCCGAACACCTGCCGCACGTTCAGGATGGCCATCAGCAGTGCCGACAGGCCGTAGAACACGATCCCGGGAAGCAGCAGGTAGGCGAAGGCCGTGGTCAGTTCACGGTTGGCCCGGGTGTGGGGCCCGAGGTAGAGCTCGGTCAGCAGGGGAGCGGCCAGCACCGCCAACACCGTGGCCGCGAGCAGCAGAACCACGCCCATCGTGATCATCCACTGCGCGTAGGACTCGCCCTCCTCCTCGCTGTTCTGCCGCGCGCTCACCAGCAGCGGGACGGCCACGCTCGTGAGCACCCCTCCCAGCAGCAGCTCGTTGACCACGGTCGGCAGGGTGTTGGCCACGGTGTAGGAGTCGTTGATCATTCCCAGGCCCAGCACCCAGACCAGCAGCATCTTGGCGAACAGCCCGCTGAGCCTGCTGACCATGGTGGCCACGGCCATCGCGCCGCTGGCCCTGCCCAGTGACGGCGTTCGCCCACGCGGTGGACGCTGTCGCTGCTCGACCACGGAGCTCCCCCCGGCTGAAGTGCGGCTGTTCGAGCCTCGCCGAAACCGGCTGGGTAAACGGTAACGAAGCACTGTCCCGGGTGCGGTTTCGAAAACGCTCAACCTCACGATTCGGGTGGAAAACTTCCGGTGCGAGCGTGGCCGTCCGACCGCATACTGGCCCGAACGGGGGATGTCGTTCCAGCGCATTCGGGGGAGGGGTGATGGCGGGTTCTCGGGCTTTCTCGCAGGATCTTCCGGCCGAGGTGCGAGTGTTGGACAGCTGGCGCCGCGGCGGAGTGGACTGCGCGGTGGGGGAACTGCGGGGGCTGTTCTACGGATTCGCGAGGCTGGCGGGGCCCTCCAGTGGTTGGAGCCGCTACCGTCCCGGTCGGGTGAAACGCGGTGGAGGTGACGCGCTGGCGCCGGAGAAGCTGGGGGACTGGGTGGTGCTGGAGTTCGGACCGGCCGAGCGGTTCTGGTCCCAGGAGGTGTGGGCGAGGTTCCTCGGCGGTGGAGGGGAACTGTCCGGGATGGACCAGTGGGGCTGGGCGTGGGGGCTGTGGCGCGTCCACGACAAGATCGACGAGTTCGTCGACGCGCAACTCCGGCGAGGCTAGTCCCTCTGTCTTCCCTCGCTGTGGTAAGCCCTGTTCCGGAGACGGATTCGCGCAACCTCCTCGGCTGCTGCCGCGACAGGTACCGAAGATCGGACCACGCGCTCACCGGATGTGCCTCCGAACAGGCGAACGGGGGCGTCGGCGGTGGGCCGGTCTCCCGGTCGACTCGGGTGACGCGTGGTGCGCGGAGCGGTACGCCCCACCCTCCGCGCACGGAACCCTCCTGCCGGTACAGCGCCCGACAACGGCAGCGGGGCGATCGACGCACGTGGGCGCGCTGCTGACGCGCTGCCCGAGCGGGCCAGGCACGGCGCCGATCGCCGAGCACGGGACGCTGCCGGTCAGCGGCGGCTACCGGACCCCCGGAGCTGTCACTTCAGCAGTGAGCGGGCCATCACCATGCGTTGGATCTGGTTGGTGCCCTCGTAGATCTGGGTGATCTTGGCATCGCGCATCATGCGTTCGACGGGGAAGTCGCGGGTGTAACCCGCCCCGCCGAACAGCTGCACGGCGTTGGTGGTGACCTCCATGGCCACATCCGAGGCGTAGCACTTCGCCGCGGCGGAGATGAAACCGAGATTGCCCTCTTCGCGTTCGGCGCGAGCAGCCGAGACGTAGATCATGTGTCGAGCGGCCTCGATCTTCATCGCCATGTCGGCCAGCATGAACTGCACACCCTGGAAATCGGCGATGGCCTGGCCGAACTGCTTGCGTTCCTTCACGTAGTCCACGGCGGCGTCGAGTGCCCCCTGGGCGATCCCCAGGGCCTGCGCTCCGATCGTGGGGCGGGTGTGGTCGAGGGTGCGCAGCGCGGTCTTGAAACCGGTGCCGGGCTCGCCGATGATCCGATCCCCCGGCACGGTGCAGTCGTTGAAGTGGAGCTCGGTGGTCGGCGACCCCTTGATCCCCAGCTTCTTCTCCTTGCCCCCGACCTCGAAGCCGGGATCGTCGGAGTGGACCACGAAGGCGCTGATGCCGTTCGGGCCCTTGTCCGGATCGGTGACGGCCATTACCGTGTACCAGCTGGACTCCCCACCGTTGGTGATCCAGCACTTGGTCCCGTTGATCACCCAGTCGTCGCCGTCCCGGCGTGCCCGCGTCTTCATCGAGGCCGCGTCCGAACCCGCCTCTCGTTCGGAAAGCGCGTAGGAGGCGGTGCACTCACCGGCCGCGATGGACGGCAGCACCTTGTGCTTGAGCTCCTCGGAGGCCGAGAGCAGGATCGGCATGGTACCGAGCTTGTTCACCGCCGGGATCAGCGAGGAGGAGGCGCATACCCTGGCGACCTCCTCGATGACGATGCAGGTCGCGACCGAGTCGGCGCCCTGTCCGCCGTAGGCCTCGGGGACGTGGACACCGGCGAACCCCGACTTCGACAGCGCGTGGAAGGCTTCCCTCGGGTAGCGTTCCTGCTCGTCGCACTCTGCGGCGTACGGTGCGATCTCCTTCTCCGAGAGCGCCCGGACAGCTTCCCGGAGCGCTTCGTGCTCCTCGGAGAGCTGGTAGGTGTCGAAGCTCGAATCCACGAGGGTCCTCCTGGTACGTGGCACGGCCGTAGCCGAGCTCCTGCGGTGTCTTCGTCGAGCACATCGAAATCGGCATCGAGTGCCGCGATGTGTGGTGTGCACGTGATGCTAACGGCACTAAGTGCCATCGGCAATCGTGGCCTGTTACATTCCCGGCATGACAGAGGCGAGCTCCGGCGATGCCAAGCAGCGCACCGGTCGTACGGCGGACGGGCGGCGTCAGCTGCGCGGCGCGCTCGCCGTCGCGGCGCTGGACCTGTTCGCGGCCAAGGGCTACGAAGCCACCACGGTCGAGGACATCGTGACCGCGGTGGGGGTGGGGCGGCGCACCTTCTTCCGCCACTTCCGTTCCAAGGAAGAAGTGGTGTTCCCCGACCACGACGAGCGCCTCGCCGGTGTCGTCCGGGAGCTCGAACAGGCGGGGGAGTCCGAGTCGCCGATGGCGGTGGTGTGCCGCACCGCCGAGACGGTGCTGGAGATGTACCTGGCCGATCCCGAGGTTTCGCTGAAGCGTTTCGAGCTGACCAGGCAGGTGCCTTCGCTGCGGGATCGCGAGATCGTCAGCATCGACCGCTACCAGCGGGTCTTCGCGCGTTACCTGCGGCAGCGGTTCGCCGAGCTGCCCGGGGCGGAGCTGCGGGCGGCCGTCACCGCCGCCACCGTGGTCGCCACGCACAACCACGTGCTGCGTCGCTGGTTGAAAAGCGGGGGAGGGTTCGACGCGCGCGCCGCGTTGCGGGAAGCGTTGCGCGAGGTCGCGGTCGAAGAGGCGAGTGGAGCTCCTCCGGAGGAGTCGGACGGGACCGAGGAGGTCGTCGTCGGTGTCGTCCGCACGTCGAAGTCGACGCACGATGTACGTGACAGGGTGGAGCGCGCGCTGCGTGAGATCGGGGGAACCTCGGTGTGAGCGGTTCTCCGTCGTGTACGAGTTCTGATCGGTAGGGGTCAATGGTTAAATTTTATCTATTGTTTCAGTATTGAATGAAATAAATAACTGAAGCATCTCACACCCTCACGAAAAAGACATGAACAACACAAAAGACCAGACACCGCGGCTCAGTCGATACCGGGAGGCTCTTCGAGCACGGTGGGGATGTATTCGAGCAGTTGGATCCGGCTGTCGAACGTGCGACTGTCGACCAGGTCGAGAGCGATGTCGGGGTAGCCGTCGAAGACGCGGTCCTTGCCGGTGGCGCCGGTGATGACTGGGAAGACGACCACCCGGAAGCGGTCCACGACACCGGCCGTGAGCAGTGATCGGCACAGGCTGAGACTGCCGATGGTGCGCAGCGGACGCGAGTCGTGCCGCTTCAGCTCCCGCACGGCTTCGGCGGCGTCCCCGTCGACCAGCTCGCTGTTGGGCCATGACAGCGGTGCTTCCAGCGTGGAGGAGAACACCACCTTGGGAATTGTGGTCAGCGCGGCGATGCCGGGATCGTCGGGCAGCTCGGAGGCGAGCTCGGACATCAGTCGGTACGTCCTCGCCCCCATGAGGGCGGTGTGCTCGTGCTCGGCTCCTCCTGCGACCCAGGTGAGGTACTCGGGGCCCGCCATGCCCCAGTAGCCGGGCCAGCCGTCCGCGGCGGCGTGGCCGTCGAGCGAAACGATGAAGTCCACCATCAGTGTCGACATCGGAGCTCCTTCCGCGGTGCTTCGGTGATGGCCGCTGTTCGGGGCGCCGGGAGGCGATTCGTGGTTTCAGTGCTGAACGGAGTCAACCACCAACGACACAACCCCGCACGATTCCCAGCGATGGACAGCGATCACAACTTCCGGGTCATGTAGACACTGTTGGGGCTGGAAACGTAGTTCCCGAACGGTTCGCAGCTCCGGAACCCGGCTGATTCGTAGAGCCGTCGAGCGGATTCGAAAGCCTTCGCCGTCCCGGTCTCCAGGCTGATCCGCGAATAGCCGCTCTCGCTCGCCCAGACGAAGAGCTGGTCCAGCATGGCTCGCCCCACTCCTCGTTTACGGGCGGCTTCGGCGGTGTGCATGGATTTGAGCTCCGCATGGCGCGGTCCGATCCGTTTGAGGGCGCCGATGCCGAGCAGTTCGCCCTCCTCGCGCAGTCCGAAGACGAAGACGTCCTCCGCGTCGAGTCCGTTCTCATCGAGTGCGTAGCATTCTTCAGGAGGACTGTTTTCCCTGGTGAACGTCAGGTGCCGGTCGAGCAGCTCTCTCACTTCCGCGGTGGCGGGATCCTCGGCACGGATCACGAAATCGTGCATGATCCCAGTCTGTCACGCGTGCGCGGTATCATGGACCGTTTCCGCGCGGTCCTCGAAACGGCTGTGGGCTCGCTGTCCACCGTTTCGAACGGGATCGCGTGTGGGTCTCCCTCCTGCCGAGGTCGACACCGACTCTCCTCCGAGGTGGTGGTTCGGGGTCACGACCGGCGGGCGAGCAGCGCTGCCAGCTCTCCTCTGGTGACCCCCATACGGGCCGCTTCGGCCAGCAATTCGTCGGCCAGTCGGTAGAGCCGAGCGAGGTCGGGTTCCGCCAGCACTGTGGCTCCGTGTCCTCTGCGTAGTTCGATCAGCTCCTCGTTCGCCAGTTCGCGATAGGCCCGCAGGACAGTGTTGAGGTTGACCTGGAGTCGCTTGGCCAGCTCGCGTGCGGTGGGAAGACGTTCTCCCGGAGCGAGGGAACCCTCACTGATCGCACGGCGAACCACACCGGTGATCTGTTCGTGCAGCGTGGCACCGAGGTCGGGGTCCAAGTGGAGCTCCATAGCTAGTGACATTAGCACAATTTGTGCTAGTATCGCTAGCACAACTAAGGAGGTGCGTACATGAGCGCCGAGACAGTGATCGCCGTCGTCGCCGCGGGAATCGCGGCACTGCTCACGCCCGTCTACATCCTGCTGTTGACCAAGGGGGTGCGTTCCCTAGGCGACATTCGGGACATGCTCACCCGCCCGCCCGGTGGTCACCGCGAGCGGTAAGGCCGTGTGCTGTCGGTGTGCGAAGAACCAGCGGTGGTGAACTGTGTCGGTGCATGGAAGTCGTGCGGGTACGGTCACCACCGCATCGCCGTGACACCGCATCGTTTGGTTGTGACGGTGTCCTGTTCGGCCGCTGTCCCCGAGAGACCTTTCCTCGCGGCGGGACTGATTCGACAATCGTGGTCAGCGTTGGGAATCAACTCGGAGGCCGGCAGCAGCAAGGAGTGGCGACATGGAGACGACGGTTCTCGAGTCTTTCGACGGTGCCGACATCGCTTATCACGTCTGGACCCCACGGGAACCCGTCGGCGGAGCTCCTCCCGTGTTGCTCCAGCACGGATTCGCCGCGAGCACCGACTCGAACTGGGTGACCCCCGGCGTCGTGGACGCACTGTTGACTGCGGGGCGCCGGGTCATCGGCGTCGATGCCCGGGGGCACGGTGGTTCGCAGAAGAGCGATGACCCGGCGTTCTTCGGCGAACGCAACATGTCCCGCGATCACCGCACGTTGCTCGATCGTCTGGAGCTGACCGAGGTCGATCTCGTCGGATACTCGATGGGCGCGGTCGTCTCGCTCATCACGGCCGGATCGGATCGGCGCGTTCGTCGACTCGTCGTGGGGGGTGTGGGGGAGGCCGTCGTCGACCTTGGAGGGGTGGACACCCGCGTCTTGGGGACCGAGCCGCTCGTGGTGGCGCTCACGAGCGACGATCCGACGTGCCTGAGCGGTCCCGCCGGGCAGTTCCGGCGGTTCGCCGAAGCCACCGGTGCTGATCTCCCCTCGCTGGCCGCGCAGGCCTCGACGGTCCACGCCACGCCGATCCCGCTCGAGGCGATCACCGCGCCGACCTTGCTGATCGCGGGTACCGAGGACTGGTTGGCACGGAATCCGGAACGTCTCGTCGGTGCCCTCCCGCACGCCGAGCTGGCCACACTCGACGGTGATCACCTGGGTGCGGTGCGCGACCCGTCCTTCAGTGCCGTCATCGTGGATTTCCTCAGCGGTAGCTGAGCGGTCCCGGGCGTTTCTCGCCCTGGAATGGTGTCCGCTGGTTCGGCGGAGTCCCCGTCCCGCTCCCGGCGGAGGGCTTCCGCGTCCGAGTGGACGAGGACTTCCACTCACGAACCGTGGAAAGGACCTCGACCCGTCGTATACACTGCTGCGCCACTGCCCGTGAAGGTGTGAGCCGCATCGCCGTGGAGGTCACGTGTTCGTTCCGTTCAGCGTCTCCGATTTCATCGATCGCGCCGTGCAGGTATACGCCGATCGAGTCGGCGTCGTCGACGAGTCGAACCAGCCCGCCCCTTCGCTCGGGGAGCTGACCTATCGCGACTTCGGCGATCTCGCGGCCAGGCAGGCCGCTCACCTCGACGAACTCGGCGTGGGGGTGGGGGAGCGAGTGGCCGTCGTCAGCCACAACAGCGCGCGGCTGCTGACCTCGTTCTTCGGTGTGGCGGGGTCGGGGCGGGTGCTCGTGCCCATCAACTTCCGGCTGCGCCCCGACGAGGTGCGCTACATCGTCGAGCACTCCGGCGCGCGAGCGCTGTACGTCGATCCCGAACTGGAGGGCGAACTCGGTGAGGTAGGGGCGGAGTACCGGTACACGCTCGGTCGTGACGAGGACCTCTACGCCTCCGTGGGTGCCGAGCCGCGTCGTTGGGAGCCGGACGAGAACGCCACCGCCTGCATCAACTACACCTCGGGTACGACCGCCCGCCCGAAAGGTGTTCGGATCACTCACCGCAACATCTGGGTCAACGCGACGACGTTCGGACTGCACGCCGGGTTGACCGACCGCGATGTCTATCTGCACACACTGCCGACTTTTCACGCGAACGGGTGGGGGATGCCGTTCGCCACCACCGGTCTCGGAATCAAGCAGATCGTCCTCCGCAAGATCGACGGCACCGAGATCCTGCGCCGTGTGCGCGATCACGGTGTCACCGTCATGTGCGCCGCTCCCACCGTGGTCGCCGCCGTGCTCGACGCCGCCCGGAACTGGGAGGGGGAAATTCCCGGCCGTGACAGGGTGCGGATCATCGTGGCCGGTGCTCCGCCGCCGTCGCGGACGGTCGCGCGGGTCGAGCAGGAGCTCGGCTGGGAGTTCATCCAGATCTACGGGCTCACCGAAACCTCACCGCTGTTGACCATCAATCGCTCGCGTTCGGAGTGGGACGATCTCTCCAGCGAGGACCGGGCGGCGAAGCTGGTCCGTGCCGGCGCTCCCGCCCTCGGTGTGCGGCTCGCGATCTCGGAGGAGGAGGGCAACGAGGGCGAGGTCCTGGCCCGCTCCAACGTCGTGCTCGACAGCTACTGGGAACAACCCGAGGAGACCGCCGCTGTGCTCAGGGACGGTTGGTTCCACACCGGTGACGGCGGGACCATCGGGGAGGACGGTTACCTCACGATCAGTGACCGAAAGAAAGACGTCATCATCACCGGAGGCGAGAACGTCTCCTCGATCGAGGTGGAGGATGTCCTCTTCTCGCACCCCGCGGTCGCCGAGGTGGCTGTCATCGGAGTGCCCAGCGAGAAGTGGGGTGAGACCATCAAGGCGCTGGTCGTGACCACCCCGGAGGCCGAAACGAGCGAGGAAGAGCTCATCGCCTGGTGCAAGCAGCGGGCGGCCGGGTACAAAGCCCCCACCTCGGTCGAGTTCCGCGACGAGCTCTCGCGTACCGCCACGGGAAAGCTGCAGAAGTTCAAGTTGCGTGCTCCTTACTGGCAGGAGCGGTGATCCGCCTTCGAGGTTTCCTCACCGGGGGGTGAGGTGCCGGAGCACGCGCGGGGTCGGCTGACCCGTTGACGGGGTCCCGTTCTTCTCAGAGCTGGAGTCCGCCATCGTGCTTGTCTGTTTGTGGTTACTGTTGTTTCAGTGTTGAACGAAAACACATCATCACAACACAACCAGCGAAAACGACGAAAGACACATCAATCATAGCCACGAATGAAGTGAGTTTCCTCGCGATCATCCGGTTCCCACATCGTGGTGGTGTCGCTGAAATGGTAGGCGCTCTGCCGCGGTATCCACCGCGCGGCTGTGCGAAGTGCCTGCTCCACGGGGGTCGCTGGGGCCGGGTGTGCCGTTTCGTTCTGTTCGGGATGCACGGACCTGCTCCTTACCGGAAGGGGTGTATCCGACCATGATGCGACCCCGGCGTGTCCCGCGCACTCCGATTCGGGTGTCCCAGGGGTAAACGCCCTCGGAATGAGGAATGTCGTCGGATGACCGTTCCGCATCTCACAATGCCGAGTGGGCCAGGGCGTGTACCGCTGTTGCGCTGCCTAGAGTTGGTTTCCGGTTCGATGATGGCACGGCAGCAGCGAGGTGTGAGGTGCACGGGGAGTACAAGGTTCCGGACGGCAAGCTGGTGGCCGCGGACGTGGAGGTCGCTGACGGACGGTTGAGCCGTGTCCGCGTCAGCGGTGACTTCTTCCTGGAGCCCGACGAGGCCCTGGAGGAGCTCAACAGGTCGCTGGTGGGTGCTGCCGTGAACGCGGACGCCGAGACGTTGACCGGGTTGATCCGGGCAGGGATGGACCCGCGGGCCCGGATGGTGGGGTTCACCCCCGAGTCGGTCGCGGTGGCCGTGCGGCGTGCCGTGACCGGGTCGACGGGCTGGTTGGACCACGAGTGGCGGCTGGTTCGGGAACCGGCCCGATCCCCGCTGATGCACATGGCGTTGGACCAGGTGCTGGCCGAGGAGGTGGCCTGCGGGAACAGGCCTCCCACGCTGCGGTTCTGGGAGTGGGCCGCGCCCTCGGTGATCATCGGCAGTTTCCAGTCGGTGCGCAACGAAGTGGACATGGCCGCGGCCGAGAATTACGGGATCGAGGTGGTCCGTCGCATCACCGGTGGGGGCGCGATGTTCGTCGAACCGGGCAACACCGTGACCTACTCGCTGTACGCGCCGAGCTCGTTGGTGGCGGGGATGTCGTTCGCCGACTCCTACGCCTTCCTCGACGACTGGGTGCTGGAGGTGCTGCGTGAGCTGGGACTGAACGTGTGGTACCAGCCGCTCAACGACATCACCTCAGACGGAGGCAAGATCGGTGGTGCCGCGCAGAAACGTGTCTCGGCCGGGGCGGTGCTGCACCACGTGACGATGTCCTACGACGTGGACGCGGAGAAGCTGGGACAGGTGCTGCGGGTCGGTGGTGTGAAGTTGTCGGACAAGGGAGTCGGCAGTGCGGTCAAGCGGGTCGATCCGCTGCGACGACAGACCGGGCTGGAGCGCGGGGCCGTGATCGATCGTCTCGCCGAGGGTTTCCGTTCTCGCTACGGCTCGGTCGACGACCGGATCACCGACACGGAACAACACCGCGCCGCGGAGTTGGTCGCCGAGAAGTTCGCCACCGAGGAGTGGTTCCATCGGGTTCCCTGAACCCTTCGAACTCGTACTTCGGGACTCAGCGGGGTGGGGCAGCACCAGTGCTGGGTCTGTGAAGAGGCGGCGGGGAAGTGATTCGCCGACGCGTTCCGGTGGTCAGGGGAGTGGATCAGGTAGGCCGGGGGTGGTGCGCCTGCGGCGCAGCCACACCTTGCGGGTGCCGTCGGAGTACAGCAGGACGCGGGAGAGCTCCCAGCCGGCGAACTCCGCGTGGATGCTCAGTCGGGTCGCCGCGCTGAGCCGGGACACCCCGGCTGGTAGGCGCAGCGGTTGGTACTCCCAGTCGGGATCCGCTCCCGCGGGGTCGGTGTCGGTCAATTTCGCACCACCTGTAGGCCGTCTCCGGTTGCCGAGGCGATGTAGACCGTCCCGGTGGCGGGGTTCACCGCCGTCGATTCCGGCTGTCTGACCGTGGGTAGACGGTGGACTTCTCGTGGTTCCCCGCCGACCACGTCGTAGCCGACGAGCTGGTTGCGTGCTGTCAGTGTGACCCAGGCTAGATCGCGCTTGGGTGCGAACGCGAGTCCGTAGGGGGAGCCGGTGACGGGGTAGCGCTGCTTCATGATCAGCGGTTCGGTGGCGAAGGCCATGATCTCCTCGCCGCGGGTGTCGATGGCCAGCACGCGTCCGAAGTCATCGGCAACCGCGTTGGTGGCGCCCTCGCCCGCGCGCAGCGCGGGTTGCTTGTCGCCGGAACTGATCTCGATGGGGGTCAGTGAGGTGGTGAGCCGGTCGAGGACGACGACTGTGGAGCCGCGCCGCACGAGGTCATCGGCTCCCGGGAAACCGTCGACGCGTTGTTGGATCCGTCCGTCGCGCAGGATGGCGACGTCGTCTTCGCCGGGGCGGCTGACGAAGAGTCGGTCGCCGACGTCGAGGACGTCGGCGGGGCTGCCGGGCACCTCGGTGCGCTGGCTGATCCGCGCGTTGCGGGGGTCGATGCGTACGACAGTGTCGGATTGGGGCAGCGCCGCCAGCAGTGTGTCGCCGTCTGGGGTGGGGTGTAGTGAACTCGCTGGTGCGGGGAGTTCGACGGTGCGGGGAGTTCGACGGGGATCTCGGGTGTCGAACAGGTCGATCCGGGGTTGGTCGGCGGCGGCCAGGGCGAGGGTGTGCTGTTCGGGCAGAAGGGCGATGTGCCGGGCGGCCGGGGCCGGTACGACCGTGCCCGCCGGTTCGGTTCGTGGTTCGGGGGCGGGGGCCGGTGTGGCCGAGGTGAGTTGGTCGGTGACCTGCAGGGGGCGAGAGCCGCTGCCGTCGGAGCAGGCGGTCAGCAGTGCGGCCGCGGCCAGGAACACGGTGATCAGGCGGCGCAACGGCGACCTCCCCTGGTGGGCACGGCGGAACGGTTCCGTTCCAGGATCCCGCACAGGGGTTCGGGGCATATGACAGGGTCGTTGCCTCGGTGCGGTGCGCGGTCGAGATCCTGCACCGGGAGGGTGCGTCGGCTTCGCTCCGCCGTGAGTAACTGATTCGATCCGGGGTGGGGATGATCGGGGGTGCTGGAACTCGTGGCGTTGGGAAGGCGTTGGCAGGAATGTGGATCACGGTCGGTGCTCGCTTCTGCTTGGTCACCAGCACAGCCGTGGTGCGGTTTCGTCGTGTTCTGCCCGGTTCGACGCCTACTTCGAGGAGCGGTTTTTGAGTTCGGTGTCGCCGGTGCGTCCGGCTACGCGTGCCGATGTGGGAGCGGCCGTGCGCACGCTCGGGCGTGCCTTCGCCGACTACCCGTGGACGCGCCACACCATCGCCGCCGATGGTCACCAGCGTCGTCTGGAGGCGTTCCAGGAGTTGTTCGTGGCCCGCATCGGTCTGGAGCACGGCCGAGGGTGGGTCACCGATGACTGCGCGGCGGTCTCGGTGTGGACCACTCCCGACAGTACCGAGGTCGGTTCCGTCTTCGCCGAGCTGGCTCCGAGGTTCGCCGAGCTGGCCGGTGACCGTGCACCGTTCGCCGAGGAGGCCGAGCGGGTGGTGTCCCCGTACCGGCCGCAGGAGCCGGTGTGGTTTCTCGGCACGGTCGGCGTCGACCCCGAGCGTCAGGGCAACGGCCTGGGCAGCGCGGTGATCCGGCCCGGTCTGGCGGAAGCCGACCGCGTCGGCGCGGCTGCCTTCCTGGAGACCTCCCTTGAGGGCAATGTGCGGTTCTACCAGCGCCTGGGCTTCGTGGTCACCGCTGACGTTCGACTGCCCAGCGGTGGTCCGCGCACGTGGTTTATGACCCGGCCTCCCCACTAGCCGGCGTCTCCGTTGGGAAGATGTTCCGGTGGTCGTGTTGTTCAGGTGCGCTCTGGTGAGCGTGGTTGCCCGATGTGGTGTCTCTCGGTCAGTTGGCTCTGATCGTCGACGTCGCGGGCAGCCGCTGGGGGGGGCGGGCCGCGACCGCCTCGGCGGTCTGTTCCGTCACGAACGGTCGTCGAAGGTGCGCGTCATGAGGAGCCGAGCAGTCTCCTGAACAGGCCGGTGAGCTGATGCCGTGACGAGTTGGGCACGGATGCCGCGTAGGCGCTGGCCAGTATCAGGGCGCATCCGAGTAGTTGTAGCGGGCTCGGTCGCTCACCGAGGACGAGCGCGGCCAGGGCGAGGGCGCCGACCGGGGTGAGCAGGAGCAGGGTGGCGCTGGTCGTGCTGTTCAGGTGCGGGCTCGCCAACCCGATCAGGAGCCAGCCGCAGACCTGGCTTCCCGCCGCGGTCAGGCCCAGCCATCCCAGCGCCGACCAACCGGGGGTCACTGTGATGTCTGACCACAGCGTCCCCAGCACCAGCGCGACGATGGCGGCAGAGGCCAGCACGCCGTAGTAGGACTGAACAGCCCATCCGGCCCGCCCGTTGCGACGCAGCAGGAACAGGAACCCCGAGTAGCACAGTGCGGCGAGGATCGCGTGGATCGTTCCCCGCACCGGGGCGCTGCCGGCAGCGCCGGTGTCGAACACACCACCGGTGAGCACGATGCCCGCCGCCATGAGCGGCGCTGTTCTCAGGAAGGCGTTCGGGAGAGGTTCACGGTCGATGAGCAGGGCCAGCGCAGGAACGAGGAGCACCTGCGCGTTGACCAGCACCGCTGTCAGCCCGGCACCGACTTCGAAGACCGCCCGCGTCCACAGCAGCGCGTCCCCGGCGAACAGCGCTCCGGCGCCGGCTGCGACGGCACCGCCCCGCCAGGGCAGTCGGCCTTCGCGGCGCCGTTCGCGGTGACTCAGCGGCCACACCAGCGGCAGTGCGAGCAGACACCGGAAAAACGTGGCGGTGCTCGGCGAGGTGCCGGACAGGGCGACGAACACACCCGAGGTGGCGACGCCGAGCGCGCCCAGCACCATCGTCGACCGGGGCCGTGTATGAGCCAGGTGCGACACGACTGCCGAACGTCGTCGCGGTTCCGAGGCGCTGCCCACGCGGGGACGCTACAACCGGATGCGCGGGCCGGGCACATGATTATTTCGGTAGTCGTACCGGCCGGGTATTCAGAGCAGAGACGCGACCGGTGGGGGTCTGGTGGGATGGGCAGCCGTGGGTTGGGTGGAACCGCGGCGGGCTGTGGCGGCTTCCAGGGGGTGCGGCTGGTGCCACCGTGCCGGTCACCAGTGCGCTCGGCACGACGGTCCCCGCTCACTCGCCCGAAGCCGTCCGGCTCGACTTCACGCCGTGTGGGGTCAGGCGGTGTGGGGTTGGGCGCGGGGGTCGCTGACGTCGTCGAGTGCCGCTTGGATGGCGGGGGGAAGGACGATGTCCTCGCAGTTGAGGCAGGTTTTGAGTTGCTCGTGGGTGCGGGTCCCCAGGACGGGGGCACCCACACCGGGGCGGTCGCGGACCCAGGCCAGGGCGACGGCGGCGGGGGAGGTTCCGAGCCCGTCGGCGGCGGTGCTGACGGCGTGGGCGATGCGTCCGGCGCGGTTGGTGCGGTGGTGGTCGACGTAGACCGCCAGGTTCGGGTCCGCGCCCCGGGAGTCGGGTGGGGTCTCGTCGAGGTATTTGCCGGTGAGCACGCCTCGCCCCAGGGGGGCTTGGGCGAGCACGGCCAGGTGGTGGTGTTCGGCGGCGGGCAGGAATCGGGCTTCCGGGTCGCGTCGCAGCAGTGAGTATTCGGTTTGCGCGCTGGCCAGCGGCAGGTGGCTGGGCAGTGTTCGGCGCAGGCCCGCGAGGGTGGCCAGCTGCCAGCTGTGCTGGTGGGTCAGCCCGATGTAGCGGACTTTGCCGCTGCTGACGGCGTCGTGGAGGGTGGCGAGGGTTTCCTCCGGCGGAGTGCCGGGGTCCCAGCCGCGCAGTTGCCACAGGTCGATGTGTTGCGTGCGCAGGCGGCGCAGTGAGCCGTGCAGCGAGTCGAGCAGGGCCGTTCGGGAGGTGGCGTGGGTTTCGGTTTGGGTGGCGATGACGAGTCGTTCGTGCGGGACGGTGGTTTCCAACAGTTCGCCGAGGATGGTTTCGCCGCGGCCCTGCTGGTAGGTGGGTGAGGTTTCGACGAGGGTTCCGCCGGCGTCGTGGAATGTGGCGAGTTGGGCGGCCGCCTGTTCGGCGTCGGTGCTGTAGCCCCAATTCATGGTGCCCAGGGCGAGCTGGGACACGCGTAGACCGGTGTTGCCGAGCTGTCGCTGTCTCACGGTGGTCCAGCGTATTCGCGGCACGGTTGTTTCGCTTCGTGTTGGTTTCAGCGCAATTCGTTCGTGTGGTGGTGCGCGTCACGCTTCCGTTGTGCTCGGGGGTCGGTTTCGGTGGTTTCGTCACGACTGGTGGTGTTCGGGGTGTGGTTCGGTGACCTGGGGTTCGTTCGCCGTGGGGCCGCCCCCTCAGGTGTTGGGGGCATGCTGCAAGATCTTCGATCGGGAGGGGTGGCAGATACGGCGCTCCGATGTGTGGAGCGCGAAATTCGACTGTGCTGGAGTGGGTTTCGTTGACATGGTTGCAGGCCGTGGTGCTTGCGGTGGTCCAAGGACTGACCGAATTCCTGCCCGTCTCCTCGTCGGGGCATTTGCGGATCGTGTCGCAGCTGTTTTTCAGTGCCGACGCCGGGGCTTCGTTCACGGCGGTCACCCAGATCGGCACGGAGCTGGCCGTGGTGATCTATTTCTTCGGCGACATCGCACGGCTGGTCGCGACGTGGTTTCGTGGGATGGTCAGCGCCGAGATTCGGCGGACGCGGGATTACCGGCTGGCGTGGTACGTCATCGTCGGCAGCATTCCCATCGGGATTCTGGGGTTCTTTTTCCAGGACCTCATTCGTGGGGCGTTGCGGAGTCTGTGGATCACCGCCACGACGTTGATCGTGTTCGGCCTGCTGTTGGGGTTGGCCGAGCGGTACGGGCCGCAGCTGCGTAGGCAGGCGCAGCTGCGGTTGAGTGACGGTGTGCTCATGGGGTTGGCTCAGTCGTTGGCGCTGGTCCCGGGCGTTTCCCGGTCCGGCGGAACGATCACGGCGGGACTGTCGTTGGGGTTGGACAGGCCGACGGCGGTTCGGTTCTCCTTCCTGCTGGCGATTCCGGCGGTGTTCGCGGCCGGGCTGCTCGAACTGGGCCACGTGTTCGACCCGGGCGGGCCAGGGCTGCAGCCCAGCGGGCCACAGATGCTGGTGGCCACGATCCTGGCCGGGGTGGTCGGCTACATCTGTATCGCCTGGCTGCTGCGGTACGTGGAAAAGCACAGTGTCTACCTGTTCGTGTGGTGGCGCGTGATCGTCGGCTTGGCGGTGTACGTGTTGCTGACGTTCGGGGTACTGCAGGCCTGAACCGCCGTGACGCGACCGGCACGTATGCTGGCGCCGTGGCGACGGTGATTTTGCTGCGACATGCTCGTTCGGCGGCCAACGGTGCCGGGACGCTCGCCGGTCGCACGTCCGGGATCGGGTTGGACGACCGTGGGCAGGCGCAGGCCGCCGGGTTGGTGGACCGGCTCGCGCAGGTCCCGCTGCGGGCGTTGGTCGCCTCCCCGCTGCGGCGGTGTGTCGACACGCTGTCCGGCCTGGCCGGGCAGCGTGATCTCCCTGTGGAGACCGAGCAGGACCTGACCGAGGTCGACTACGGTGACTGGACCGGGCGCTCGTTGCGGGAGCTGGCCGAGGAACCGCGGTGGCGGGTGGTGCAGCAGCACCCTTCCGCCGCGGTGTTTCCCGGTGGGGAAGGGCTGGCCGGAGTGCAGGCCCGGGCGGTGGCCGCGGTGCGTGCTCACGACGCGCGGGTCTCGGCCGAGCACGGCGACGAGGCGGTGTGGCTGGTCTGCACCCACGGAGACGTGATCAAAGGGATCCTGGCCGACGCGCTGGGGCTGCATCTGGACGGTTTCCAGCGGATCGTGGTCGATCCCTGCTCGTTCAGCGTGGTGCGCTACACCGAGACGAGACCGTTCGTGCTGCGGATCAACGACACCGGCGCCGACCTGTCCGGGTTGTTGCCCTCGGAGAAGAGCTCCTCCGGGGACGCGGTGGTCGGGGGGTCGACGGGCGGTTGAGCGGTTCGGGGCGCTATCCCGTGCTCGACCTGGAGGATTTCCTTGCGGGGCCGTGGTCGCTACGCCGCGAGATTCTGTCCACCGAGCACGAACGGCTGGGGGAGTTCACCGGGACCGCGTGGTTCACACCGGCCGGTGAGGTGCTGACCTACCAGGAGCGGGGCACGCTGCGGCTCGGCGGCTACCAGGGGGAGGCCTTTCGCCGACTGCGCTACCGTGTGACCGGTTCGGGCCAGGCCGAGGTGTACTTCGACTACGGTGACTTCTTCCACGGGTTGGACCTGCGCGAGGGGCGCTGCGAGACCAACCACCCGTGTCGGGACGATCTGTACCGGGGCGAGTTCGACGTGCTCGACGTCGACACGTGGTGGCAGTGCTGGCGGGTTTCCGGGCCGACGAAGAACCACCTGCTGCGCACCGAGTTCCGTCGTGGCGACCGCGGCGAGCAGGGGGTGTGAGTGAGTGCGTCACCGGGTCGAACTCCGCGACGGTGACGAGATCGAACTGCTGCGCGCCGCGGGGCGCGCGGTGGCCACCACGCTGGAGGTGGTCAGCGCGCGGGTACGGCCCGGGGTGTCTCCCGCCGAGCTGGAGCGGTGGGCGGTGTCCTCGCTGGGTGAGCACGGCGCGGCACCCGCGGTGCCGGTGAGTGGTGGTGGGCGACGCGCCCTGTCGGTTTCGCGTGACGACGTGGTCTGCGGCGGCGCTCCCACGGGTGGGTGGTTGCGTGACGGGCAGCTGTTGACCGTGGAGTGCGCGGGCAGTGTCGCCGGGTGGTGTGCCTGGTCGGCCGTGGGTGTGGTGGTGGGCACGATGTCGGAGTCGGACCTGCGGCTGACGGACACGGCCGCCGAGGCGCTGCGCTGCGGTGTCGGTGCGGTGATCGCGGGAGATCGGTTGGGCGAGGTCGGTCATGCGATCGGGGTGGTCGTCCGTGGCGCCGGCTGCGGGATGCCCACCTCGTGCGGTTACGGCATCGGCCGTGCGTTGCGGGAAGGCCCCGTGATTCCCGGACCGGGGCACCGGGACGCGGGAGTCACGGCGCGGGAGGGGTTGGTGCTCACGGTCGCGGCCGGGGTCTGCGCGGGGCAGGACGGTGGACTGCGATGCGGTGAGGACGGTCCGGTGGTGACCGGCGACGAGAGCCGCGCGTGCGTGTTCGGCCACACCGTGGCGGTGACCCGCTCGGGCACCCGGGTGCTGACGTCACCCTGACCTCCGATGCGTCCCGTTCGGCGGGGTGCGGCGGAACCTCGGGTGGGGGACGGGCGGTGTCAGTTCTTCGGAGCGCGTCGGAGTATCCCCGAAGGATGAACCGCGGACCGTCCACAGGGGTGAGCATCCCACCGCCCTGAGCCGGGAAGCCGGGAAGGAACGTGTCATGAGCCGCCATTCGTTTCGGCCCGGGTGATCGGTATTCGCGCATGGGGCGGGAGTTGGATCAGGACGAGCTGGTCGAGCACTGGGGCGTTTCGGTAGCAGGCGCGCAGAAAACAACGCTTAGCTCGTAAGGGCTGCTTGCGGATCAGATCTGGATTCGACCGAGTGGTTGGGGCTGAGTTCGGGGACGTATTTGTAGATCGTGGAGCGGGAGACGCCGAGTAGGCGGGCGATGGAGGCCACGGTGGTGTTGGGTTCGGCGAGTAGGGCGCGGGCGTGGCGGATCTGTTCGTCGGTCATGGCCGGTGGTCGGCCGAGTCGGACGCCGCCTGCGCGGGCTGCGGCGAGGCCTTCGCGGGTGCCGTCGGCGATGAGTTCGCGGATGAATTCGGCTAGGGCGGCGAAGACATGGAATACGAGTCTGCCGCCGGGGGTGGTGGTGTCGAGGTTCTCGTGCAGTGAGGTGAACCCGATGCCGCGTTGACGTAGCCCGCTGACCAGGGACAGTAGGTCGGCGAGGCTGCGGCCGAGCCGGGAGAGTTCGAGCACGACGAGGGTGTCGCCGTCGCGGAGGTAGTCCAGGCAGGCGGCCAGCTCGGGGCGTTCGGCGTTTTTGCCGGACAGCTTTTCCTCGAAGACGCGGATGCATCCGGCGTCGGTGAGGGCGTCGACCTGGCGGCGCAGGCTCTGCTCGGTGGTGGACACGCGGGCGTAGCCGACGCGGGCGCCGCCGCCGATGGCCTCAAGCGGGTCGCCGTCGAGGATGAGGTCGGCCGGGGCGTCGTTGGTCATCCGGTGTGCCTTTCGTGATCACGGGTGTCGTGACTGTACGACAAACGGTCCTGGTCGGGTTGTTGGACACTCGGTCCTTGCAACACGTTTTTCCGACACTTGCGGGACGGTTCGGGCGGTGTGGACTGCTGGCGTGGTGATCGTGTTGGGAAACGATCGGTTTTCAACACGTGCCAGACCGGGTGGTGACCAGAGTGGTGCTGGTTGCTCAACGGTCAGCTGGTGTGGGCGCCGGCTGGTCGTGCGGGCGCACCCTGTTACCGGCACGTGTGGCGATCACGAGGACCGGCAGCAGGGCCACCGCGATGATGCCTCCGACCAGGGAGAGCAGGGTGTAGCTTCCGGTGGCCACGATCATGCCGGAGGCCAGGCCACCGCCGGCTCCGGCGACGGCGATGGTGACGTCGACCAGGCCTTGGGTCTTGGCGCGGGTGGCCAGCGATGTGTTGTCGGTGATGATCGCTGTGCCGCTGACCAGTCCGAGGCTCCATCCCAGGCCCAGCAGTCCGAGCGCGATCGCCAGCAGCGCGACCGACTGCGGTGGGGCGAAGGCGGCCACCAGTCCCGCCGCCATCAGGGTGAGTCCGGAGGCGCCGGCGATGGGTATCCGGCCGTAGCGGTCGACGAGGAAGCCGCTCAGTGGGGACGGCAGGTACATCGAGGCGATGTGCACGGCGATGACGGCTCCGGCCGCGCCGACGGAGTGGCCGTGGTGCTGCATGTGGATCGGGGTCATCGTCATGATCGCGACCATGACGAGTTGGGCCACGACCATCACCGCCGCGCCGAGCAGCACAAGCCGCCTGTTGTCGCCCGAGGAGCTCGGGGTTGCGGGGCTGTGCCCGGGTCGGGGTGTATCCGGCTCGGCCAGGGTGCGCGCGGTGAGCAGGGGGTCGGGGCGCAGCAGCGTCCACAGCACGACTGCGGCGGCGCCGTAGGCGATGGCGGCCAGCAGGAAGGGCCCGGCCAGCGGTGGGATGTTCCAGGACCGGGCCAGCGTGCCCAGCGGGGTGACCAGGTTGGGGCCGACGACGGCGCCGAGGGTGGTGGCCACGAGCACGGTGCTCAGAGCGCGAGCACGGTGGCCGGGTGTGGCCAGGTCGGCGCCGGAGTAGCGGGCTTGCAGGTTGGTGGCGGTGCCGGCCCCGTAGATGACCAGGGCGGTGAAAAGCAGTGTGACGTTGTCGATGGTGGCGGCGACCACGACACCGAGAGCCCCGAGCGCCCCGGCGGCGTAGCCGGCCGCGAGGCCCGTGCGGCGTCCACGGCGTTGGGAGGTGCGTCCGATCAGGGCGGCCGCGACGGCTGAGCCGGCGGTGAACAGGGTGCTGGGCAGGCCGGACAGGCCCGTGGTGTCGAGCATGTCCTCGGCTAGCAGGGCGCCGACGGTGATGCCGGCGGCCAGTCCCGCCCCGCTGAGGATCTGAGCGGCAACGAGGACGGTGAGGATGCGTCGTTGGGTAGGGTGCAGTGCGGCCGCGGTCGCGGGGGTCATCCTGGTCCCTTCAGGGCAAGTGGTGGATCAGGCAGCGGTGATGGGCAGGTCGTCGCGGCAATTCCGCGTTGAGTCGACCGAAGTTTGTGCTCGGCGGCGTTGCCGTTGGCAGGCGGTCGTCAGCGGGCGCGCTGCGGCTGCGGGTCGGGTGGTGCTTGTCAGGTGGTGGTTACGGGCAGGTCGGCGAGCCGCCATTCGAGCATCCCGTCGTCCAGGCGGTGGGCGGTGCGTCCGTGGGCGGTCAGCAAGCGCACCGCGTCGTGGGCGAGCACGCAGTAGCGGCCGCGGCAGTAGGCGACGACGTTCTGGTCGGCTGGGATGGTGTCGAGCTTGCCGGCCAGTTCCTCCAGCGGGATCGAGACCGCGCCGGGGATGTGTCCGGCCTCGTATTCCTCGCGCGGGCGCACGTCGAGCACGACCACGTCATCGTCTTGGGCGCGTTGGAGCAGTTCGTCGCGGCTGACGTGCTCGGCATCGTCGGGGCCGAGGTAGGCGGTGCTGGCCGTGGCTACGTCGGGTAGGTGGGCGCTGGCCACGTTGCGTACCAGTGCGTATAGCGCGGCGACGTCGGTGCCGGCCAGCCGATAGTAGATCTTGGTGCCCTCCCGGTGGGTGGTGACCAGGTTCGCTTGCTTGAGGGTCTGCAAGTGCGCCGAGGCGGTGGTGGTGCCCAGCTGGGCCGTGCGGGCCAGCGACTCCACGGTGCGCTCGCCCTGGGCGAGCAGATCGAGCAGTTCGAGCCTCTTGCCGTTGCCCAGTGCCTTGCCGACGCGGGCGAACTGGTCGAACAGCGCTGCCTTGGCATGGTGATCAGCCATCGTTCCTCCAATCTTCCGTGGAATAGTGTATAACGGAGGCTGCATGAGGAAAAGCCGCTCCGACGGGAGGTGCTGCGATGACCACGGTGGATCTGGTTCCGCTGGTCGATGAGGGTCTGGGCAACTCGGCCTACCTGGTCGATCTGGGTGATGGACGCGCGTTGGTCGTGGATGTCAGCCTGGATCTACGAGGCGCGTGGCAGGCCGCCCGGCGACGTGGCCTGACGCTGGCGTTTGCCGCGGATACGCACCTGCACGCCGACTTCGTCTCCGGTATGCGCCAGCTGGCGGCCACCGAAGGCACCCAGGTACTCGCCTCGGCGGCCGGGCACCGGGAGTTCGCCCACACCGGATTGCACGACGGTGACGAGGTCGACCTCGGCGGGCTGCGGCTGCGGGCGCTGGCCACACCCGGGCACACGCACGAGCACCTGGCCTTCCTACTTCTCGACGGCGACCGACCGCAGGGCGTGTTCACCGGTGGATCGCTGATCGTCGGTGCGGCGGCGCGCACCGACTTGGTCTCTCCGGACGAGACCGAGTCGCTGGCACGGCAGCAGCATGCCTCGCTGCAACGCCTGGCGGCTCTGCCCGACGAGGTCGCGGTCTGGCCCACCCACGGCGCCGGATCGTTCTGCTCGGCCCCGCCCGGTGCGCAGCGCACCAGCACCATCGGCACGGAAAAGGCCAGCAACCCGCTGCTGCGGGCCCGGGACGAGGACGCCTTCGTGACGGGGCTGCTGGATTCGCTGGGCAGTTTCCCGCCGTACTTCCTGCGGTTGGCCGAGTACAACCGGCGTGGGCCTGCCATGCTTGAGGCCGACCCTGCCCTGCCGTCACTGGACGGGGCGCGGGTGCGGTCGCTGCAAGCCGAGGGCGCGCAGGTGGTCGACGTGCGCCCGGTGCGCCAGTTCGCCACCGGCCACGTCCCCGGGGCGCTGTCCATTCCGCTGCGGCCGGCGTTCGCCTCCTGGCTGGGCTGGCTGACCTCGCCCGAGCACCCCCTGGTGATCGTCCGCTCGGAGGAGCAGGACCCGGCCGAGATCGCCTGGCAAGCCGCCAAGATCGGCCGCATCGACCTCACCGGCGAACTGGACGGCGGCATGCCCGCCTGGACCTCCGACGGGCAGCCTACCAGCAGTACCCGCCTGCTCGGCGCCGACGAGATCACCCACCAGCGTGTCCTGGACGTACGCCAGGACGCTGAGTACGCCGAGGGGCACGTCGCCGGGGCCACCCACGTCGAACTCGGCGCCCTCGCCGACCGTGCCGACGCACTGCCACACGCCCCGACGGTGGTGATGTGCGGGCACGGCGAGCGTGCGATGGGCGCGGCCAGCCTGCTCGAACAGGCCGGGCACCGCGACCTCGCCGTCCTCGAAGGCAGCCCACAGGACTGGGCCACAACCACTGGACGTTCCCTGGAGGAAGGGGAATGAGCACCACCACTCTGCGGTTGGGTCTGCGCGCCAACCTGGCCCAGTTCAGCCTGCTCGTTGTTGTCAACGCCCTGGTCGGCGGCATGGTCGGCCAGGAACAGACCGTGCTGCCGCTGCTGGCCGAGCAGGAGTTTCACCTGACCGGCTACACGTTCCTGCTGAGCTACGTGCTCGTGTTCGGGCTCAGCAAGGCAGCCACCAACTACTTCGCCGGCACCTGGTCGGATCGCTTCGGCCGCAGACCCGTGTTGATCGCCGGCTGGCTGATCGCCATTCCCGTGCCGGCGATGCTGATCTTCGCGCCCAACTGGAGCTGGATCGTGGCGGCCAACCTCTTGCTCGGCATCAACCAGGGGCTGACCTGGTCAACCACTGTGATCATGAAAGTCGACCTCGTCGGGCCCCGCCAACGTGGACTGGCGATGGGCTTCAACGAAGCCGCCGGATACGGCGCGGTCGCGGTCACCTCGGCGCTGGCCGGCTATCTCGCCGAGCACTTCGGGCTGCGCCCCATACCGTTCCTGCTCGGCGCGGCCTACGTCGTGCTCGGCCTCGTCCTGTCGACGCTGGCGGTCCGCGAAACCCGCGAGCACGCCCGCCTCGAAGCCGCCCGCCCCACCCACGGTTCCGACGACGGCCCCACCGAGCTGACCAACCGGCACGTCTTCACCCGCACCACCCTCACCGAACCGGCTTTGTCCTCGGCCAGCCAGGCCGGCCTGGTCAACAACCTCAACTTCGGCTTGTCCTGGGGCCTGTTCCCGCTGCTGTTCGCCAGCACCGGACTGCCCGTCGGCCAGGTCGGCCTGTTGGTCGCGCTCTATCCCGCGGTCTGGGGAGCGGGCCAACTCGCCACCGGAGCGCTGTCCGACCGGTGGGGGCGCAAACACCTCATCACCGTCGGCATGCTCACCCAGGCCGCGGCCCTGGCGCTCATCGCCGTCGCCGGCACCTTCCCCATGTGGGCGCTGGCCACCGTGCTGCTCGGTGCCGGCACAGCGATGGTCTACCCCACGCTGCTGGCCGCCATCGGCGACGTTGCCCACCCCAGCTGGCGCGCGCGCTCCGTCGGCGTCTACCGCCTCTGGCGCGACAGCGGCTACGCCGCCGGCGCCGTCCTCGGCGGCATCGTCGCCGACCTCATCGACCTGCGCGCCGCCGTCTGGGCCGCCGCCGCCCTCAGCCTCGCCTCCGGCATCAGCCTCGCCCTGCGCATGTACGAAACCCACCCCCGCACCCAACGCACCACCGAGAGCACAACCTGACAAAGCCCCGAGCATCGGCCGCCCAACGGCTGTCGAGTATTCAACGTTGCCTACCGTCTCGAATCCTCAAACCCCTCTCCGCCGAACAGGATTCACCAACGGCATGCCGCCAGCCCATCGACGCCGGACCGCCGGATCACGGGCCTGTTCCCGCATCACCCAGACCGTGCCGCGTTAGCCCTCTGCCTCGAGCGTGCGCAACGGTCGGTAGGCGGTGTTCCAGGTGATGATCGCGTTGGTCACCAGCGACAGGCACAGGGCTTGTTCGGTCTGCTGCTCCTGGTGCCGGCGCCGCATGGTGCCGTCGTGGGCGAAGAACAGGTCCCGGCGCAGCGAGTGCAGGCTCTCGCCCTTGTTGAGTTGGCGGGTGATCCGCCGTCGGTAGGCCTCGTCGGCCAGATACCGCAGCGCGTAGATCGTGCGCTGCAGCTTGCCGTACTCGACCAGGGCCTGGGCCAGGGCGGAGCGCCGCGAGGAGGCATGCAGTTTGGATACCACCAGCGAGGCGGTGGCGTGGCCGTACTTCAGCGAGGCGGCCAGCCGCAGCATCTCGTCCCATTGGCTGCGGATCAGCGCGGTATCGATGGTGCCGGTCAACAGGGTGCCCGCGTGCGGGAACCCGCCCACAACCTGCTTGCGCGTGCCGAGGCGGTGCAACGTGATCCCACCGAGGTCACGGATCCTGGGTGACAAGGTGAAGCCGGTCAAGGCGAACAGCGCGAACACCGTCAGCGTTTGCCCAGCGGTGTCGGTGGCGTGCTCGGTGATCGGTAGATCGGTGGCATTGCCCAGGATCTCGTCGAGCACGTAGACGGCTTCGCGGTCGGTGACCGGAATGACCTTTGTGCCGAAAGTGGAGTGCTGATCGGAGACGTGGGTGTAGGTGGCCACCCCCTCGTTGACGAAGTAGCGGCTCATCGCCCGCGCGGTCAGCGACTTGCCCCGCATCGGGAACCGCTGCCCATCGGAGGACGACATCGTGCCTGCGCCCCACACCGACGCCAGTGGCAGCCGGTGGTGATGGTTGACGATCGCCGCGTTCGCCGCCCGCAGCGTGTCCTCGCGCAGGTACCACTCGGTGGTCCACCGCAGCGTCTCCTCCGAGATCCCCGATGCCTCCGACATGGCGGTCACGCCGAAGTTGCATGCCTGAGCCAAGATCGCCGCGTACAGGTTGCGGCGCAGCTGCGGCTGGCGATGGGTCTTGCCGCCGGCGTGGGTGAGCTGCTCCGACCAGTCCGCCCACCGGTCGACCTCGATGAGCAGCTCGGTCAACTGCGGCCGGGGCAACAGCGCGAGCAGCTGGCCGCGCAGCCGCTCGACCTCGTCCGGCACCGCCTCGGCACTCAGCCGGTTGACCACGAGCTCACCCCGCTCGGTCAGGCGCACCGGCCCGTCCCCGGCGGCCAGCAGCGGCTCGAGCTCGCCGAGCGCGGCATGCAGCTGCTCGCCCGCGTTCTCGAGCGCCTCATCGACCTCCTGCGGGGCGCCGACCAGAGCGCAGTACTCGCCCCGCAACGCCTCCCACCGGCGCGCGGGCAGCAGGAACGTGGTCGGGTCGGCGAACCGCCGCGAGCCCGGCACCCACACATCCCCGGACCGCAGCGCATCCCGCAAGCCCAACAGGGTGGCAAGCTCCCAGTAATGCCGGTACGCGGTCGTGTTGCCGCTGGTGGCGGCCTGATCGAGGTAGCCACGCCACCGACTCGGCACGAACTCGGTCGGCGCCCCCTCGGGCACCTTCCGGCCGCCGCGCGCATACAGCTCGGCCAACACCTCGACCGCCTCGAGCAGCGGCCGAGCATCCACGGCGGCCTCGAAGGACACAGCGCGGATGACGTGCGGGACGAACTCGCGCAGGTAGGTGAAACTGGACTCCACCATCGCCAGATGCCCATGATCGCGCGGCAGCCGGTCGGCGGGGTCACGCCGGGCGGTGCGCAGCCGTTCCAGCCCGATCCCGCGCCGCAACCGGGGCCCGACCTCGGCATCAGGCACGTCCACATCGGTGGCCACCGCAAGGATTTCCTCCAGCAGATTCAGCCGGTCCTCGGACTCTCGAGCCCGCTGGGCCAGCAGATCGTCCAGCTTGCGCTTCGCGCGGTTCTCCACTCCGGACAACGCCTGGTCGAACATGCCGATGACCTCGTCGAGCACCTCGACGGCGCACTCGGCGACCGTGGCCAGCAGCACCGGATACCTCTTGTCGCCATCCCGACGAGCCAGGGCCTGATTCGTGCTGCGGCGGCCGATCCCGGCCAGCCGGCGACGCCGCGCCTCGGGCAGCATCGACAAGTCCAGGGTGTGCGCGTCCAACCCACGCAAAAACCGCAGCTTGTCCAGCTCGGCCCGGATCGCCATCGGCGACGCGGTCGTCGCCCCGCGATGCAGCCACGCCAACCGCGAGATCCGCAGATCCCCACCAGCGACCAGCAGCGCGTCGAGTTCCTCCCGCCGCTGCGCCCCCAGCAGCGGCTCCAGCAGCAGGAACGTCTCGGCCGTGGCGCGTTCCCGTGCGGTGGCGACCGCGCGCATCAGCGGCACCACACCAGGCCGGATGATCCGAGCACCGGCGCAGTACTCGCACACCAAGCGGAACAGCACGCTCGGCGCGTCATGCTCCATCGCCCGCGCGGCCAGGAACTCCTCGAGGTCTTTCCACTCGGCGTCCCTGGCCAACCGCCACCCCAGCCGCTCGGTCACCAGCCGCAGATGCTCGGTGCGGGTCTGCTCCCGCGCCCCATACCCGGCGAGCTCGACCAGGCCAACGCCGAGCTGCACAGCCAGCCGATTCACCGCCGCCCGCGGTGCAGCCGGCACCTCGTCAGGCACGAAACCCAACCAGGGAAGCGTGCACAACTGCACCGCCAAACCCAGCCGATTGCCCTGCCCCCGAGCCGACCGCTCCAACCACGCCCGATCATCCGAGCCCAACGTGAAGTACCGGATCAGCTCATCCCGGCCCAACTCGGCAGGCCACGACCGCAGCCGCTCGATCTCCTCATCGGAGAAGAACCTCGTCGACATCCACCGCTCCGCCCGTAGTGATCAACGAACGGAGCACATCCTCACCGTCACCGAACACCGCCCCGTCAGCGGCTCATTCGGCCGCCACCCACAGATCGTCAGCGATCTCAGCCCTGTGGCCAGTAGGAACAGGGCCAACCGTTGTTTTCTGCGCGCCTGCTACCGAAACGCCACTGGTGCTCCGACGACATCACCCTTCGACCCGAGGTCACCTCTTGACCGTCTCGGGGTCTGAGAGGATCCTCCGCTGAGCCATCGGCTCGTAGACGTCAGGTCGGGACCGGGTTGTCGGCAGAGAATGGAGAGGGTTCCTTTAGTCCGACAGCGTCGATCGTGATTCGGGGCCAGCTGTAGCCGCGTGGTTGGTGCCGAGTTCAGGGGCGTATGTGTCGATGGTGGAGCGGGGCAGGACTACCGGGAAACATGACGACGGTCCCGTCGAACGGGCGGGACCGACAGAGGTGGGCGTGCCGGGCTAGCACGAGGTCACGGTCACGTTTCGCTTTACTGCATTCTCACGGCGGGGTGGTACGCGATTCCCGCGATAACTCCACCGGCTAGGAAGATCAGGTAGCTGAGCACGCCTCGCCCTCCGAACTCGTCTTCGCATTCCTGCGGCATCGAGTCGGAGAACCGCGTGCCGCCCGGGGCGTCGTTCGGGAACCACGGCGGGCCGCAGTCGACTGTGGAGGTCTCGCCGGTGAGGTCGCTCGCGGCGGTGACGCCGACCGAATTCAACATCCCCATCGACCGCACCGAAGTCCTCCAAACAACGAGGATGAGACAGACCTGCTCAACGGCGCCGAGTTTCGTAACAACGACCGCCAAGATCCGGGCGGATGTATGGCCCCGCGCGAGCTCTCTTCAGACTGACGGTTGTTGAGCGAGCAGTCCGACGGGGTCGGCGCTGTAGGCGACCATCCAGCTGGGGTCGATGCGATACCACACGTTCTCGTCCCAGAACGGATCGTCGCCATCGCCGTCGTAGTGGTTGACGAGGTAGTCGCGGACGGTCGGCCAAGTCGGGTCGCTGCTCGTCCTCTCGGGGTTCAGCGGAACGGCGTGTCCGTGTGTGAAAATGCCGAGCTGCTCACCGCGCATGAAGGTCGCGCTGATGCCGGGCCGCGCCGCGAGATGACGGGCTTTAGCTGCCTGGCGATGGGTGCCGACGATCCAACGGCCGTGCAGGAAGTGCCCGTCGGCGCCGCTGATGCGTGGCTCACCACGCCGGGTAGCCGTGGCGATAGCCAGGGTGCACATGCCTTGGCAGACTCGGACGACCTGCTCGGCATCCAAGGTGCTTTCACCTGGCCGGATGATCGATTTGAGGTGGCTGCTGGAGTCAGCCCAAGACGTGTCGAGCAGGACTTGAAGACTGCGGAGCTCGTCGGGAGTTTCGAACATGCGGCTAGGTAATCAGCTCCCCCCGACAAAAGCGCCTGTTCGCCGATGCGGGACGTAGGCTCGCGCGCCACGAGCGGCACGATCCTCGACTACACCCGCTGCTCCACCGACGAGCAAGACCTCACCACCCAACAACAGCGCCCGACCGAGCTCGGCGTCGCCGACGGGCGGATCTACCTCGACCACGGACGACCGGCACCACCCGCGCCCGCCCCGGTCTCGATCAAGCCTCCGCCGCCGTCCGCCAGGGCGACACCCTCGTCGTGCCGAAGCTCGACCGGCTCGCCCGCTCCGCCCCCCCGGACACTCGCGCCATCGACGACACGCTGGCCCAACGCGGCATCAAGCTCTCCCTCGGCGGACAGGTCTACAACCCCGCCGACCCCATGGGCGCAATGCTGGTCAACATCCCGGCCACCTTCGCCGAATTCGAAATCGACCTGCTACACGCCAGAACGAAGGAAGGCATGGCCGTAGCCAAGGCCAACGGCAAACAGCCCGAACAGCAACACGAGCTCGTGCGCATGCACGGCACCCGCGAGCACACCATCACCGACCCCGCCGAAGTCTTCACCGTCTCCCACATCACCGTATACCGACCCCTCGAGCGCGATGGCGGCTCATGACACGTTCCTTACCGGAACCCCAATTCGGCCGATTCCGGCGTGGGGAGCTCGCCCGATCGAGCGAGTGCCGTTCTCGCCCGTTTTGGTGTATTCGCACCGCACAGGGATGTTGATGATGTCACGTTTGGGTGGTTGTGCGAGCGTGGGCGGCGGTGTCGCGGAATAATCGAACGGCGGAAACCGGCACTCGTGCCATTTTTCCCGACCTCGTTGTGAGGATGTATGTCCCGCCATTTCGCGTTCGTCGCGCCACCGTTCGACGGGCACGTGAACCCGACCCTTCCACTGGTGGAGGAACTGTGCCGCCGTGGTCACCGGGTCAGCTACGCCACCGGACGTCGCAGACTGGACACCGCGGAGGCCAGCGGCGCGCGGGGAGTCGACACACTCGTGGAGCCTTCCCTACCGTCGACGCAGTCGTTCGACGAGATCACCGTCGAAACACTGGCCCGGATGATGCACATGATGCTCGACCACGCCCGGGACAGCCTTCCGGTGTTGCGGCGGCACTTCACCGAGGATCCGCCGGAAGCCGTGTGCTACGACATGATGAGCCTGGGTGGTCCGATGCTCGCCGAGATGCTGGGAGTACCGGCTGTGGCGCTGTTTCCCAGCTTCGCCGCCAACGAGCGTTTCTCGCTGATGCGCCACTTCCTGCCGGACGACTTCGACCCGAACCACCCGGCCCTGCGGGAAGCCGCCACCAGGCGCCGTGAGCTGGCCGGCCAGTTCGGAGTGTCGGCTCCGGATTCGATGCTGTCGGCCACCCCGGCCGAACTGAACCTGGTGTTCGTGCCGTACCAGTTCCAGCCCGCGGCAGAGACCTTCGACGAACGTTTCCGCTTCCTCGGGCCCTCGATGGGAAGCCGAGGGCGGGGCGAATCCTTCACACCGCCCGACGACCAGGCACCCCTGCTGTTCATCTCGCTGGGCACCACGTTCAACGACCGCCCCGATTTCTACCGCAGGTGTCTGCGCGCCTTCGGAGACAGCGGATGGCAGGTGGCGATGTCGGTCGGTGACCGGATCGATCCGGAAGAGCTGGGCCCCCTGCCCACCAACTTCGACGTGCGCCCCCGGTTTCCGCAGATCGAGGTGCTGCGGCACGCCGACGTGTTCCTGTCACACGCGGGAATGAACTCCACGATGGAGTCGCTGTACCACGCGGTGCCGCTGGTGACCTGCCCGCAGATGGCCGAGCAGCGCGCCAACGCCGGGCAAGCCGAGAAGCTGGGGCTGGCCCGGAGGCTGCCCGAGGGGGCCGATGCCGCCACGCTGCGCAAGACGGTCGACGACGTCGCCGGGGACGAGCGGATGCGTGCCACGGTGGCCGCCACCGCCGCGGGGATACGCGGCGGTGGCGGTGCGGTGGCCGGGGTCGACGCCCTGGAAGCGCACCTGGCACGGTGAGTTCCCGCGCGCCGCGGGCGGGACTCGTCGTACTCGCCGCTTCCGCCTTCCCGACGAGGGCGGAAGCGCACGACAGTGGACGCGCGGCCTCGTGTCCGCCGGACAAGGGCGTGGTCGAGGTCTCGGCAAGCGGGCCGGGAGTGAAGTGGCCCGCCTGGACGATGTCAGCCGTGACGTGTTGTCGCTGGAGCGGCGGGTCGGGTGACGCCGGTTGACGAGCACCGACGTCACAACACCGGCGCCCTCCCGTTCGGCGAGGAGGCACCGTCCTCGGCCGGTACGCGCTCGGTGGCGGCTTCACAGTTCCTGTTCGGCAGTGCGCGGTCCCAGTCTCAGTTGGGAGATCACCCCGGGGGTGGCCACGCCGGGCAGCAGGTAGCGCCACAGGTTGGTGATGCGTTCGGGAAGGTCGGTGTGTCCCGTGGTGATCTGGGACAGTAGCTGGGTACCTGTGTAAGCCCCGACGAGTACGCGCGCGAATTCGTCCACTTCGATACCGGAAAGCAGCTCTCCCCGTTCGCTGGCGGCGACGAGTTGCTCCCGCAGTCGCTCGATCCACAGCACGTAGGCCGCGTCGTCGGCGACGCCGAAGGCGCCCTGCTCCACGGCCAGTCGGACCCCGGCGCGCAGTAAGACGTTGTGCTGTAGCTGGTGAGCCATGTCGATGGTGATGTCGATGAGTTTCTGCAGCCCGTCCTCACCGTGAGGCAGGGGCATGTCCGCGGCCTGTTCGGACATGACCGCCTTGGCCAACTCCTCCTTCGACGAGAAGTGGAAGTAGATCGCGCCCATCGTCACCCCGGCACGGCTGACGATCTTGCTGAGGCTGGCCTCGGCGAAGTTGTACTCGTTGAACACCTCCGCGGCCGCGCGGATGATCCGGGAACGTGTGTGCAGGGCGCGTTCCTGCTTCGGCTGGGGCACCGGTCTCACCTAAGGTCGCTCACGAAAAAAGTGCGCTCGCTATGTTACGAGGTCCGTGGTCGCCTCGCTTCCAGGTGTTCTCGCGCTACCGGGGATCGACGACCGACCGGCCGGAACGGTCGCACTTCGGGCCGTCGACGGCGACCATCGGTGCCGGTTCTGCCACCGCCGGGCCACGGCGCTGGTCACCGCGCAGCGAGCCCGAGACCACTCGGAAGGTGAATCAGTCAGTACCTGTCGTGCTCAGCTCACGTTCGCGGCAGGAGCACGGGTTCCTTGCAGCACCGCGTTCCATATCCGTGCGAGGGTGTCGGCCTCATCGCCTCCCGGCCGGGAGCGCAGGATCACGGCGGCTCCGTACAGCAGGTGCGTGGTGAGCTGGACGACGGTTTCCGGTTCGATCGCGGAGTTCAGCTCTTGTCGCTGTCGTGCTCGTTCCAGTATCCGGCCCACGGTCGCTTCCCAGAGCACACCCCACCCCCCGTCCGGGCCGCCCCGTTCGTTCTCGAGTCGGGCCGCCGCGCGGACCATGGGGCTGCGGGAAAGCAGTTCCACCAGATCGCGGGTCAACCGCGCCACCGCTGCCAGCGGGTCGGTGTCGGGCTCGGCCGCGTGGTCCACCACCTGCCGTGCTTCGGCGTTGCCGACTTCGATGACAGCGGTGGCCAGCGCGTTCTTCGTGGGGAAGTGAAAGGTGAGAGCCCCCATGGAAACTCCCGCCGACCGGCTCACCTCCTGCAACGAGGCACCCGCATACCCCTGGTGCCCGAACTCCCGGGCTGCCGAGTGCAGCAGGTGACCACGAGTCAGCATGGCACGTTCCTGCCTCACTTCACCGTCACCGTCCTCAGATCAACGTTTTCGCCACTCCTGCCTCTCGGACGTTAAACACCAACGAGGCGTCGCGTCGCGGTGGTGACTTGATCACTGACGTCTTTGGCACGTCGGTCCGGCGTCCCGAAGGGAGGGTAGCAAAAAAAAGAGAGTGTTCTCTATTCTTTTGGTGGCCGAACCCTCACCGCTGGAGACAACACCATGAACGAGTATCGATGGAGCGTCCCGTCAGAGGACGAACAGCACCACGAAGTCGGCGAACTGGCGCAGTGGCTGTTCCAGGAGTTTCCGCGTGTCGATCAGCGCCGCTGGGCAGAGGCTTACCTGCGGGGGCTGCTCACGACTCCCGGCAAGAAGTCGGTGCGCCGTATGGGCGAGACCGTGTCTACTTCGGAGACCGCTTGGCAGTCGCTGCACCAGGTCGTCAACGCGAGTACGTGGCGCTGGGAACCGGTGCGCGAGCACCTCGCCGACTGGTGGTTGCGACGGCGCTCAGCGCGAGCTCTGGTCCTGGCTCCGGTGAGTATCCCCAAGCGTGGGCGGCAGTCGGTCGGTGTTCATCGACGTTTCGACCCCTCCAACGGCCGAACCCTGGGATGCCAGTGGGCGATGAGCCTGTACCTGTCCACCGGTGAAGATGCTGTCCCCGTGGACTGGCGAATACAACTGCCCGACCGCTGGAGCGAGGACGTGCGACTGCGCGAGCGCGCGTGCGTACCGAGCACGGCGGGATCGCGTTCCCCGCACGAGATGGCGTTGGATCTGCTCGCGTCCCAACAGCGGCGGATCAGTTCCACCCTGCCGGTGCTGGCCGAGGCGACCACCACCGAAGTGCGGTCGTTCGTCACCGGCTTGGCCGCCTGTGGCAGGTACTTCGCGTTGTCCGTACCCTCCCGCACGCCGCTGACAGTCAGCCGGTGGCCGCTGGCCTATCGCGCTCGGGCCAAGCAGGAGGCGGAAACGGTCAGCGCCCGGCGACTGGTGACTGTGGCCACCGAACCACTTTCCAGCGGTTCCGCGACGTGGCCGCGGATCGTGCCCGCCGATGTTCGGGTTCCCGGCTGCCGTCCCGAGCTGCGACTGGTTTCCTCCTCGCCCCCCGGAGGCGGGCCACAACGCCTCTGGTTGACCAATATGGACCACCCCCGGTTGGCCGCAACGGCCGAGTTCGACACGGTGCGCGACACCGTGGACCGCTGTGTCGAGGTGATGCGCGAGTGTGGGCTCCACGATTTCGAGGGGCGTTCCTTCCCAGGGTGGCATCGTCACATGAGCCTGGTCTCGGCCGCCGCCACGCACCGCGTGCTGCGGGAGGGGAGTTTTCCGGTCGAGCCGACCGGGGTCGCGAGGAAGGCCTCCTGAGCCTGTCCGCTCGTCCCGCGACAGGTGATCAGCGCCGGTCGGGATGGTGGTCCGCCGTCGTGGGGCAGCGAGGCTCGAACGCGGCCGGAGGGCAGCGGGCTCGCGATCGTGGAACGGTTCGGGCCGCGCCGAGAAAGGGTTCGCGGTGCTCAGTCGAGGACCGTGTCTTCCACGTCCTCGGTCACGGTGCCGGACGCGGAGGAGACAGGCCACCCGTCGAGGTGGTACTGACCGACGATGCCGGGGAGGCGATGGTCAGCGGCTTCATGCGGACCCACAATGTCAAGCTGGTTCCTCAAGAGGTTGAGCGAGGGAGAGGCCGCTCCGCCCGGCGGGGAGGAGTTCGCTCCTGACGCCGACGGACTGACCTACCCACCGACCCCTTTCCGGCGCGTGGGCCCCATCGCGGACTCACGAACCGGCCCGCGCGGACCTTCGGGGCTGCGGACCATGCCCCTTCCCGCTCTCCTGGCCGGTGGGCGGTGGAGGGAGCACCAACCTGGCGAAGTCGTCGGCGGTGATCGTCACCTTCTTAGAAAAAAAGCGATTGCTCTTTATTCTTACAGCGGTCGATACACGGAAGCTCGACCGGATTCGGAAGTCGGCGCGTGACTACGTCACGACGTCCGCACCCCCGACCCCCTTGTCCGGAAGGGTCCGCGCCGGATGGCACACCACCTGCACAGCACGCGAGAAACAAGGTAGTTCATCATGAGCCCACGAACAGCACTCCTGACCGGAGCCGCGGGCGGAATCCTGCGGAAGGTGACCTACGGCCTCGCCGAAGAGGGGCACACCCCCATCCTGTTCGACCAGACGCTGGAGTGGGGACTGAGCGGTGCTTCGGAAACCATGATCGCCGCCGCTTCGCGACGCACGAACCAGCTCAAGCTGGCTCACGGTGTCGTTCCCCTCTCCGGACATCATCCCTTTCACGTCGCCGCCCGCGTCACCACCGCCGTACCTTTCATCGTCCCACGGTTTGGAGTGGAGTAACTCATGCTCGAACAACGCTACTTTCGCGACATCCTCGGCCAGTTCACCACCGGTGTCGTGCTCGTCACCACACAGACCCCGCGGGGATTCACCGGCATGGCCTTCAACTCCTTCACCTCGGTGTCGCTGAATCCGCCGCTGGTAGCTCTGTGCGCCGCGCACACCTCGTCCACCTGGCCGAACATCCGCGAGGCCGGCCGGTTCGCGGTCTCGATCCTCGGCGCGGGGCAGGAGCAACTGTGCCACACCTTCAGCACCCACGGAGCCGAACGGTTCACCGGTCACGACTGGGAACGCACCCACGACGGCCACCCCGTTCCAGCGGACGCGCTCGGCTGGTTGGACTGTCGTATCGAAACGATCTACCAGGCGGGTGACCACGAGCTGGTCGTCGCCGAGGCCGTCGAAGGAGCTGTCACCGACAACGGAGACCCTCTGGTGTTCCACGGCGGTCGAATCACGGCGCTGCCGGCCTGATCCGTTTTCCCGCTGAGCCAGCTCCGCAGCGTTCGAGAAGGAACCTCTCAATGTCGGTGACCAACGTTCCCACCCTCGAGCCCGCACCGAACTCCCCGTCGCGACAGGGGGCGACGGAGGAACACCTGAGTTTCGTGCGCACCGCCCCGCGGCGCCTCGTCGATCGCGACGCGGTCGCTGAGATCCTGATCACGGACTGGAAACGACCGCGTCTTCCGCTTCGGTGCCCAGTGGCCCCGGGAGCACCTTTTCCGCACCCCGATCGCCGACTGCTGGCACGAAGTGACTTCCACGCTCTGTGCGCCGTGACCGTTCTCAGCCGGATCGGCGCGCGCATCGGCTGTGTGGTGTTTTGCGCATCGCTGTTCTCGTTCTCGGTGCGAGCCCCGGCCGGGGCAGAGCGCTCACCCCCGTGAGCACCGTCGTCTTCCCGCTCATCGACCGGCCCGCCGAAGCGTGGGTGGGATCGGATGCGTCACCGGCAGGTGCTTGATCCTCAGTCGAGCTGATCCGGTCCGTTCCCCGGACTGATAGTCGTTCCATCACCGGGCGCGCGGGCGGCACCGAAGGTGATCGACGTGCCCGCTCGCCGAGCTGGTCCCGACCACGTGTCGCGCGCTGTCCGGACTTTCACGAAAACATCAACTTCGAGGACCAACCATGTCGACATCGTATGCGATAGGGAATTCGGAAACCGTTGTGCTGGAAGCTCTCGTAGCTCTGGTGGCGGGACGCCCGGTCGTCGTGGATACGGCGGGTGACGGCGGGCATCTCGTGCTGGCCGGCAGCAAGGCCAGCGGTAGCCAGCTCGGCTGGATGATCCGGCACACCAGTGGTTTCGTGCTGGCGGCCACCACGGCGGAACGTCTCGATGCCCTGCGCATCCCGCCCATGTTCGGCTACCACAGCACAACAGCCACCTCGTTCGCCGTCTCGGTGGACGCCAGCGAAGGCACCACGACCGGTATCAGCGGTCACGACAGGGCGCTGACGATGCGCACGCTGGCCTCCCCCGAGGGACATCCGCGCGATCTGATCCGCCCGGGACACGTCGTCCCGGTGCGCACCGCCGAGCACGGGGTTCTCGAACGGGCCGAGGCGGCCGAAGCGGGCGTGGACCTCGTACGGCTGGCGGGACTGTCCCCCGTGGCCGCGGTCTGCGCCATGCTCGACGAGCGCGGCGGGCTGCTGGATTCACACGAGTCCAGGCGGTTCGCCGCCGACCACGAGGTGCCTGTGCTGAGCATCGCCGACGTGATGGCCCATCGCTTCCACCACGAGCTCTTTCCCGCTCGCACCGCGCCGCGGTGAGGCGCCGGAACCGGCGGAGGGTCGAGGAGCGGCCGCGCGCCGGGCTCACCGTGCCGAGATCATGCCCATCCGGCCAGACGTGCGACGGTGGCGGTCGTACCGGTGACCAGAAAACCCAGCGCGATCGGCAGCAAGGTGGCCACCGCGGTCCACTTCAGGCTTCTCGTCTCGCTCCAGATGGTGAGGATGGTGGTACTGCAGGGATTGTGCAGCAGGCTGAACAGCATCAGGTTCACCGCGGTCAGCAGCGTCCACCCCCCGGCCTGCACCAGCACCGTGTGGGTCTGGGCGGTGCCGAGTTCGAGCATCACGCCCTGCTGGGCGCCGAACAGGTTGGGCCCCAGGGTCAGCGTCAGCATCAGGATGGTGGGGATGATGATCTCGTTGGCGGGGATGGCCACCAGGTAGGCCAGCAGGATGACGCCGTTGAGGCCGAGCAGCCACCCCAGCGGATCGAGCGCGTTGACCAGGTGGGCGGCGATGCTCGCGTCGGCGACGGTGACGTTGCTGATGGTCCAGACGAGCGCCCCCGCCGGTGCCGCCATGACCACCGCGCGGCGCAGCACCTTCAGAGTGCGGTCGATGAGGCTGGTGTAGAGGGTGCGCCACACCTTCGGGGGGCGGTAGGGGGGAAGTTCCAGGGAGTAGGTCGAACTGTGCCCACGCAGCACGGTTCTCGACAGCCCCCAGGAAACCAGCAGGGTGACCAGCACGCCCAGGAAGGCCACGGTGACCACGCTGGCCGCGGCGACCACTCCCGCCAGCGCGGGCGGGGCGAGTGCGCCGATGAAGATCGTTCCCATCAGGATGAGGGTCGGCCAGCGTCCGTTGCAGATGCTGAAGTTGTTGGTGACGATGGCGATCAGCCGTTCCCTGCGGCTGTCGATGATTCTGGTGGCCGTCACGCCAGCCGCGTTGCAGCCGTAGCCCATCATCATCGACAGGGACTGTTTGCCGTGGGCACCGGCTTTGGCGAACAGCCGGTCGAGGTTGAACGCCACCCTGGGGAGATAGCCGAAGTCCTCCAGCAGTGTGAACAGTGGAAAGAAGATGGCCATGGGGGGCAGCATCACCGCCACCACCCAGGCGGTCGACAGGTACACCCCGTCCAGCAACAAGCCGGTCACCCACTGGGGGGCGTGCAGCGGGGCCACCAGTGCGTGGAGTTGACCGTGACCGTAGTCGACCAGCAGACGTGACAGCAGGCCCGATGGTCCGGCCGCGCCGGAGATGGTGAACCAGAACACCGCGAAGAACAGCAGGCCCATCACCGCGAATCCCCACACGCGGTGGGTCAACGCCCCGTCGAGCAGCCGGTCGAGGGTAGGTCTGCCGCCTTCGCCGTGTTCGGTGACGCTGGTCTCGGCGATGCGGGCGGCGTCGTTGTGCAACGACTCGACGATGCCGTCGCGGAACCCGTCGGGCAGCTGGCCTCGCAGCCGGGTGGCTTCGTCGATGATCGAGGGCTGGTTCACGAGTGGGTCTTTCCCGAACGGTCGGTAAAGGATTCCGTGCTTGCGGCCGGAGCCGCGAGTCGGCCCAGCGTGCCGTCGGTGACGGCACGCTCGATGCCGGGGTCGCCTTCCAGCAGTCGCAGCGCGATCCACCGGGTGTTGGTCAGCTCCGGATATTCCCGCTGGATACGGTGGGCCAGCTCGCTCACGGCTCGTTCGGTGCGGACGTCGCCGTGGTGGACGGGACGCGCGCGAGTGGCGATCGTCCCAAGCGCGACCCGTTCGACCGTTTCCAGCAGGTCCGGCACTCCCTGACGGCTGCGTGCGGCCATGGGCACCACCGGCACGCCCAGTTCGCGGGCGAGGTGACGCTCGTCGACGGACAGCCCGTGTCGGCGGGCCTCGTCGACGAGATTGAGGGCCAGTACCACCCGGTCGGTGATCTGCAGGATCTGCAGCACGAGGTTGAGGTTGCGCTGCAGGCGTGTGGCGTCGACGACGACCACGGTCACGTCGGGACGACCGAACACCAGGAAGTCGCGGGCGACGTCCTCGTCCTCACTGGTGGACAGCAACGAGTACGTGCCGGGGAGATCGACGAGTTTGTAGCGTCGGTCACGGTAGCCGAATCCGCCCTCGGCACCGATGACGGTCTTGCCGGGCCAGTTGCCGACGTGCTGGCGCAACCCGGTCAGCGCGTTGAACACCGTGCTCTTGCCGGTGTTGGGGTTGCCGGCCAGGGCCACCACGTGGTCGTGGCCGGAGACGTCGACGCCGAGGGAGAGCAGCTGGGAGGCGTGGTTGAGCGCGCACGTGCCGCAGACCGGGTCAGTGGGGGGTGCCGGGTTCACGCTCGGGGTCGGCAGTTCGGTGTGGGGCACTGTGCTCACCCCTGTCCGACGGTGATATGGATACCGCGGGCCTGGTGCCGACGAAGCGCGATCACGCTGCCTCGCACCAGGTATGCGGTGGGATCGCCGAGCGGGCTGACACGGTCGACGCGGATCGGGGTGCCCGGCAGCACCCCGAGGTCCATGAGGCGCCGCCGTTCGGCGCCGTCGACGTCCAGCGCTGTCACCGTGGCCGTCTGGCCGTTCCGGAGCCGGTCCAACGTCGTGGTCATGTTCGTCCCCCTGCCGAAACACCTGCTACGTCACACACAACCTGAATTTTAGGCGAGCCGAAAACTCTTGTTAAGGCGGAACGCAACACAATGGTTTCCCTGGAGAAAACAGCTGGTCGCCGAAGGGGGGACGTGCCGCGAGAAGGGAATGCGGGCCGACCGGCTCGTGAGGGTCGCGTTCGGTTAGCCGTTTCCTCCGGCGTGGTCCACGTCCCGCGGCTCGCCGTCACGGGGTGGGAACCGGCACGGTGGGGGCTGAGCCGCCACGACCACGAAGGGTGATCGACGAGTCTGGTGGTGCCTCGCGTTGGGGCAGCGACTCACCACAGGCTCATGTGGTGCATCCGGGGCCACAACCGCGACCACGGCAGTTTGGGATCCTCCAGCACCCAGATGCGCATGCCGTCGTAGTAGGTGGGAAGGGCCGGGTCCGTCTCGATCTCATCCACAGCACGGACCCTGCCGAACAGCTCCCGCAGCCGCTCGCGCTCTCCGCCCAGGTACACCACGCGCCGCACCGTGTCGTCGGGGCGGCTGAGGTACCAGAACCCTCGGCTGGTGCTGTGGACCTCGGGAATCCCGTGACGAGGCCCGAAGTGGTGCAGCGCCCCCGCCGACCAGTAGTCGCGAGTGACCACAGCGGTCTCGGTGCCGTCACGCGGCAGCTCACGGTAGACCCGCGCGACCTGCTCGGTGATGCTGGGCCACGCCAGGCTGGCCCGGCCCACCACGTTGTGCGGGTTGATCCGTGGGGCGGGGGTCAGCGGCAGGGTGCCCACGGCCGGGGGCAGACCAGTGAACAGACAACACGCGATCACCACCGCCGCGGCCACCCAGCGAGGCCAACGGTGCCGGTACTTGCCGAGAGCCGTCCAGCACAGTTGGGCCACCACGGCGCCCGCGCCGAGCAGCACGGCGTATAACCCGGCCGTGTAGTACGAACGACCACTCACGACCACGAACAGGACCGCGATCACCACCGCCGCGGCTCCCAGGAAACGGTGGGGACGCAGCGCGGGTGTCACCAGCAGCCCGCACAACCCGATCAGCACCAGTACGGTGCCGACGGGACCGAGCTGGTGGGACGAGGCGTTCAGAAACGCCCGGACCCCGCCGGTGGTCTCGCCGTCGACGACCCGCGCCATCGCCAGTTGGGGCCAACCGTTCCGTGCCTGCCACCACAGTCCCGGAGCCGCGGAGAGCACCGCCAGCAGCCCGCCGAGCCACAACCCGGGGCGCAGGACCAAGCGACGTGGGCCGAACAGCATCGCCATCGGCACCGCCACGAGCCACAGCACGGGAATGAGCAGTTTGAACTGGACGGCCACGGCGGTGACCAGTCCCGCGGCGAGCAGGGAACCGTTGGCCGGCTGCCCCTGGTGTTCCCGACGTGCCGCTCGCAGCAGCAGCCACACCACGCAGGCCCACAGTGTCTGGTCGAACGAGTAGGTCACCAGCAGGTGCGCCGAAGCGATCAGGTGCGGGGCCAGGGCAGCCACCCCGGCCGCGCACACTTGTGTCACCCGGTTCGCCCCGAGTTCGCGGGCACTCAACGCGGTGAGAACGAGGTAGCCGACCGCGGCCAGCAGTGACGGTGCGCGCAGCCCGACCAGCGAGTCGGGAAACAGGCTCTGCATGGCCCGGGCCAGCAGCGGAACCCCCGGCGGCTGGTCGGCATAGCCGAAGGCGGGGTGGTGGCCCGCGGCCAGGAAGTACAGCTCGTCGCCGAAGTAGCCGTAGCGCCCCGTGGTCAGCACGCACACCAGGGCGAAAACGAGGGCGACCACCCCGACGGAGACCGTCGCGAACGGCCATCGCTCACGCGGGGAGGATTCGGATGTGGAGGAGGTGACGGATCTGCCGGCCGTGACCGGTGGTGCTGTCGACAATTCGCTCCCCTGGCGACCGAGGGACGAGGCGACAGTCGGTCCCCGTCCCGATGATGCCCGATCTTCGGCTGTGGGACGGCGTCAGCGCTTCTTCGGTGCCGGATCCTTGCGAAGCAGGTCCGGCCCGAGGATACGCCGCACCACGCGACGGGCGAGACTGCGTCGTTTCTTCGGCGGCGTGGCCTCGGAATCGCTTGCCGCGTCCTGGGACTGCGTGGCCGTCTCGCGGGGCGGCGGTGATTGTGGTTCCCCCACGGGAGTGGCGGCCACGGTCGGAGTATCGTCCGGCGGATGGGGCTCGGGCGATACCGGCTCCACCGGTTCGGCGGTCAACCGTTTGGCGAACTCCGGGGTCTGTTCACGGATCGCCGGGATGAACGGCTGGGTGACTTCGAGCCGTTCCGCCCAGGGAGCCGGGGCTGGCGGCTGCTCCGGGAAAACGAGTTCGCCCTCGATTCGGGTGGTCAGTGGCCCGGCGTCGCCTGCGGCGTCCCTGTGCGGTTGTTCGGTTGGCACCATGGGCTGGAACCAGGTCCGAGTACGGTCGTCTTGAAGTGTCATCCGTCTTGACTCGTGATATGGAGCAACGGTCAGTAACACCGGCGAGTGATTCCATCCGGTGTGACAGACCCTACCGGTAACGCTGCGATAAAGCATCACCCGTCTGTGCTGGACAGCGATACGAGAGGATCACAGTGACGCCACGTCTTTCGATGTCCCCGCTCTGAGCTGGTGTTGCGCGGGGCGCGAGGGGGCGGTGTGGCACTGGTTACCTTGTTTTCGCGACGGCTACGACCGGGCGTGCTTCGTGACCGTGTGACAACTGTCCGTCCCGTTCGACTCGGAGTGAACCTCCTGGGAAGCCGCTGCTCGGCTCGGCACGGGGCATGGCGATCGCGAGACACCCCCAGTGGCCCCACGACCGCCACGGCGAGCCTATATCGGTTCAGAGCGACCGAGCAACGAAATCCATCACCGAAACAGGCGATTAACAGCCGTTCGCGGGACACGGCACCGACGCCGGCTTCCCCGGGCGGTGTTCGTCCAACTCGTCCGGCCGCGGTGACCGGTGGGGGCGTAGCGGATGCCGTCGCGGACTCGGCACACGCGGACGTCCTGGAGTGGCGACGCCCCGTGGGCGAGGTGCCGAGCACGGTGCGGCGTGGAGCCTGCCTTCCGATTCCTCTCCTCGTATCCGCGGCAGAGCCGCTGAGCACTACGGCCTCACCGCGACCCGGCGAAAGAGGTCCGGCAGCGGTGTCGGTGTGCCGAGGCCGGGGTTCTCGGGCCGACGGGGCTCGTGGTCAACGGTCGCGCCGGGTAGACATTCGGGCCAGTTCCGTCAGCTCGGAAGCCGATCGGGGCTCGGTGTCGGCGACGGCCAGTTCGGCCAGTGCCAGCGACAGCAGTCGGTCGGCCTCATCTGTGCTGAACTGCTTGCCCCCGGCCAACTCGACGAGCTCGGCGACCCGTGCCAGTTCCCGGGGGGAGAGGGGGTGTTCGCGGTAGTACAACGCGCGCAGCTGTTCGGTGACGGGGCCGGTGGTGTTCAGTGCTGCCAGCACCGGCAGGGTCTTCTTCCTGGCCCGCAGATCGGAGTAAACGGGTTTGCCGGTGGTGTGTGGATCCCCCCAGATGCCGAGCAGGTCGTCGACGTGCTGAAACGCCAGCCCGAGGTACTCGCCGAAGGCACGTAGCCTGTCGATCCGCGTGCTCGTTCCACCACCGAAGAAGGCACCGAGCGCACAGGCGCGGCCCAGCAGGGCCCCGGTCTTGGCGGCGGCCATGCTCTCGCACTCCGCCAGCGTGACGTCGTGGCGTCGTTCGAAGTCCATGTCCGTGCTCTGCCCCTGGATCAAGGTGTGCACGGTTTGGTTGAGGCCGCGGGTCGCCGCCGCGGCCTCGGGGTGCTCGCTGGAGACGAGCACGTCGTCGGCGGCGGCCAGCAGCGCGTCACCGGCGAGGATGGCTTCCCCCGTTCCGAACACGGTCCATGCGGTGCGGCGGTGCCGTCGTGTTTCGTCGCCGTCGATGACGTCGTCGTGCAGCAGTGAGAAGTTGTGGACCAGTTCCACGGCCACCGCCGCCGGTACGGCGGAGTCGGCCGATCCGCCCATCGCCTCGGCCGCGAGCAGTGTCAGTGCCGAACGCAGCGTCTTGCCGCTCCGACCATCAGTGGGGTTGCCGTGCTCGTCGCACCAGCCCAGGTGGTAGGTGGCCACGGTGCGTGCGGCCCGGGGGAGCCGGTCGACGGTGGTTCGCAGGGCGGGCAACACCAGTTCGCGGGCGGAGTCGAGTATCTCGGTGCCGGAGCGGATGTTGCCGGTGTCTTCGACAGTGGCCACAGGGTCGTCCCTTCCGTGTCGTACTGGCGGGTGTTGGTCGGCGAAACGGGTGGTGGCAGCGGGCCGTTCGAACCCCCGGTCGCCGAACGAGGCGGAGCGTCACCGGCCTGTGGACAATTCCCGCCCCTGGTGGTCGGGCTCTCGAGTGGGGCTTCAGCGTGCGATCTCGACGTGTTCGAGGACGCCGAGCGCGTCGGGGACGAGTACGGCCGCGGAGTAGTAGGCGCTGACGAGGTAGGAGATGATGGCCCGCTCG
>NZ_FNJR01000003.1:38890-39906 GCF_900104475.1 Actinopolyspora xinjiangensis | reverse complement strand
CTCCCGCAGCTCCTGCGGGATCACCCGCACCTGCGCGCCGGTGTTGGTAAACGTCAACCGCCCGTCACCGAGCAGGTACGTCAACCTCCGGTTGAGTCGGTAGGTGCCCGCTTCCACCTCTGTCCAGGGCAGCATCCGCAGCAGCCACCGCGAGGTGATCCCCCGCATCTGCGGCGCCGACTTCCTCGTCGTCGCCAGGTTGCGAGCGGCCTCGGTGGTCAGGCTGGAGTGCTCGGGCAGCGGGTCCGCGTCCGGGTTCGGGACAGTCACGATGTTCGGTCACCAATCTGGTTCGCTGTGGATCGTCGGGGCTGTTCGGAGCACGGGTACGTGTCGCGCGAACGGGGAAGTCATGCCGAGAACACGCCCACGACCGGGTCCGGTCGCGCGTCTGGTGATTGTGTGGTGGTCACGGTGTCGTGCCGGTGCCGCTCGGGCTCCAGCAACCAGCTCAGCTCGCCGGTGATCCAGTGCCGAAGCGTGCGGTGCCACAGTTCGGCCAGCCCCCGTTCGGCGGGATCGGTGGTGTTGGGGCTGGTCACCGCCCCCGGTGTCAACGAACGTGCCGGTCGTCGTAGGTGCTGGTGCCTCACCGCCGTCGAAGCGGGGGTGAGACCGTCGATGAACCGTGCCCACAGGCTCCAGTCGGCCAACGGTTCCAGCTCTGCTTCGGTGCCGGTGGGACGCACGGTGGCGGCGAGCAGGTTCAGCCTCGAGGCCGGGACGTCCGGGGGGACGTAGGCCCCGAGCAGGGCGTAGTCATGGTCCTCGAATGCCGTTTCTTCGTCGAGCAGCCCCGTCACGCGTGCCCATTTCGTGGTGTGCTCCCGGGCGGAGTCGAGATGTGGATTCAACCGTGCGCGGTAGGGCATGTAGAGGTCGGGCAGTTCGAATGGCCGCATCTCGATCAGTCCTGCCTGCCGATCTCGACGTGTTCGAGGACGCCGAGCGCGTCGGGGACGAGTACGGCCGCGGAGTAGTAGGCGCTGACGAGGTAGGAGATGATGGCCCGCTCG
>NZ_FNJR01000003.1:0-37955 GCF_900104475.1 Actinopolyspora xinjiangensis | reverse complement strand
CTCCCGCAGCTCCTGCGGGATCACCCGCACCTGCGCGCCGGTGTTGGTAAACGTCAACCGCCCGTCACCGAGCAGGTACGTCAACCTCCGGTTGACCCGGTAGACACCGCCGTTGGCCTGGGTCCAGGGCAGCATCCGCAGCAGCCACCGCGAGGTGATCCCCTGCATCTGCGGCGCCGACTTCGTCGTCGTCGCCAGGTTGCGAGCGGCCTCGGTTCCCAGGCTCAGTCGCGAGCGCGTGTCGGCCCCGGTCGGATCCACTGTGGTCACTTTCTGTTCCGCCAATCTTGGTCGCGTTACCACGTCGAAAACAGCGAAGAAAACGAAGGAATGGTAGACATACGTACCCGGCCGCCGTCCCCGAGGAGCCGGCCGGAATAGAAAAACGAACCGGAAATATTTTCACCGTCTGGCGATTTCGAGATTAGCAGCCGGAAACGAGCGGGAAAAGTCACCCGAAAGTGGAAGGGTCTGACTCCTTTTTGTGGTTTGCGCTGTCGCTTGAATCTCACTGAATCGGACGCCTGGTGGAGGCTCAGCGTGGTCGACAATCCGCCGGAAGTGTTCCCGCGCCCGTCGAGGATGTGATTTTCGGCATCGAAGGACGCGGCGTTCGGCTCCGCTTGTCCGAATGAATGCTCCATCCGAGGGAGCAGGACCGTGCTGCACCATTCGGCGGGACGGTTGTCAGCACGGCGGCCAACCGCTACCAATGTTTCACGAAGCTCGTTCTTTGCCTGCCACGGATTTTTCGGGATTGTCGAAATTTTCTCGGCACGGACGAGCGGGGAAATCTGTTTTCGGTTCTGTGAAGGAGTGGCAGTTGAGGTGGAACCTGCGGCTGGTGGCCGCGCACCGCGGTATCTGGAAAGCGGGGGAGCTGCAGAGCAGGCTGGCCGAACACGGCTTGACGGTCTCGGCGGGCAAGATGTCGGGCTTGTGGTCCGGCACGCCGGTCAGTCTGAAACTGTCCGAGTTGGACGTCATCTGCGCGGCACTCGACTGCGAGATCGGTGACCTGCTCGTGCCGGAGCCCCCCGCGATGCGGTTCGGTGAACCGGCCAGCAGATCCCGCCCGATGGAGCTTCCCGACGATCGGCGCACGGGGACCTGATTTGAACACCTACATCAGTGGAGTGCTGTGGGTGCTGGCCGCCGCCGTGCTGGCGGGCCTGGTCGGTTACCTGGTACGCCGCTTCGGACTCGACGAGGGCAGGCCCGGAAACAACGATGCCGCCGGCCAGGTCTTCGTCATCGTCAGCGGCATGCACGCCGTGGTGCTGGCCTTCGTCATGGTGACTCTTTTCGACGCCGTGGGAGTCGCGCGGGAGGGGGCGTACCGGGAGGCCCGAAGCCTGGTCACCGTCTCGTGGGCCGTCGAAGCGCTCTCCGAGGACGACGCCGAACGGGTTCGCACCCTCAGCGCCTCCTACGCCCGCACCGTCATCGAACAGGAGTGGCCCAGCATGCGCCGGGACGAGAACACTTCCGGAAACGGTTGGAAGCAGCTCGAGCGCATCCGCGAGGTCATTCTGCGGACCCCGGCCAGCGGTGAGTGGCAGGAAGGCCGCAAAGCCGAGGCGATGGACCGGCTGCGCACCGTCCACCAACAACGCCAGGAGAGGCTGACCCTGGCCTTCAACCGCGACGTCTCGGCGGTGGTGTGGTTCGTTCTCGTCCTCGGCAGCGTGCTGGTGGTTCTGCTGCCCAACCTCTTCGGCGGAACGCGGCTGATACCGCACGTCGTGATCGTGTCCACCCTGGCGGGCACTCTCGCGCTGCTGGTGTTCGCGATCTACCACCTGCAGAACCCGTTCGCCGGTGACTCACGGATCGACCCGACGGCGTTCCGGTGGGCACTCGAACGGCTCGGTGCCGGTCGTTGAGAGCGGGCTGGCGTGGCGTTCGCGTGCTCGCGGCCTCGTGGAGCGCCCTGGCGCTGCTCGCGACGCTCACTCCCGTGGTGGCGGCACAGGAGGACGCTCCCTCGGACTGCGCGCTGCTGCACGTCGCCACCACCTCGGCAGAACCCACACTTCGACGTGTCACGGTGCCCGAGGCCACCAGCACGTCGCTTCCACCACCGGAGGTGGCGATCGAAGCCCTGGGGTACGCGCGGCGCCAACACAGCGCCTACGGCATCACCAGCACCGGCACGTTTCCGTTCCGGACGGGCAACGTCGTCACCCTCGAGCGCGAGGGGACGGTGCACGAGCTCGGACCGTTGCGCCACCGAGCCCCACTGCCGGGAGTGTGGCACGGCGACATCCGGGCCGGGGCGATCTCCGGGGACGAGTGGTATCTCGTGGCGGGCAACCGTCTCTACACCGTCAACATCGACCCCGACAGTCCCGACTACCTCAGCGTCATCGACGGCACCTGGCTGCCACCGTGGCTCTTTCCGCTCACGATCGGCGACATCGCCGTCACCCCACGACAAACCCTGCGCACCGTGACGACCAACCACCACCACGAGGCGATGGTGGTCGAGATCGCCATCCCGAACGCGACGATCGTCTCGGCCGAGCCGGTGGCACTGCCCCCCGCGAGCTACGGGGCGATCGTGCTCGGCCCGCGTGGCGCGACCTACGCCATCGCCGACAACGTGTCCGGACACAGCAGGCTCTACCGAATCGGCGCCGAGCGGAGCGAGACCGTCGAACTCTCCCGGGGGCGCCCCCTGCGCCGTAACGACGCGGCGGGATGTCTGCCTTCCCGACCATCCCCACCCCCGACGTCGCCTCCACCGCCCTCGAAACCTTCGCCGCCCGATCCACCACCACGGGAAACGACACCGCACACCCCGCCGTCGAACGTTCCGCCGAGCGCTGGCACCCCATCGCCAGAGCCCACGAGCCCACCGACCGGCACCACACCGACGTCCCCGCCGGGACCGTCACATCCCACGACCACCCCGCCACCGCCGGAACCGAGCCGAGGCGCGCTGCCGCCCCCACCCAACCCCCGGCCCGTGCGAGAGCTCGACACCGCCACCAAACGCCAGTGGGTACTGGCCACACTGTTGTTGATCATCGGATCCGGAGTGGTGGTACGACGTCTGCGCTGACCCGCCGTCGAGTGAGAGAGGACTTCCCCGAACGTGCCCACCGGCTTCACACCGGGGAGGCCAGCAGGCTGGTCAGCGTGGGCCAGGCGACGAACGCCGCGACCACCAGGCATCCCGCCTCGACGAACTTCTCGACCCCGGCCCCGGCCGGGAAGCGAAGCGAGCGGGGAAGCACGTGCTGCCTGTCCCAACGGGCGCCGGGACAGCCGGAACCGCCACGACAGCGATCGCAGCTGCGTTTGAGCGGCCACACGAACGGGATCCCCGAGTTGGTGGCCCCGTCCCCGACGCTGTGCACGATCATTCCCAACGTCACGATCGCGCCCAGCCACACCCCCGCGTCGGCCACGGCGCGAGCGTAGACCAGCGCCGCGATGGCCAACAGCGCGTACAACGGTGGCGCGGCGCGCCGTTGCAGGTGCAACGCGCCCCGCACCCCACCGGGCAGCGACCAGCGCAGCGAACGCAGCGCGGCGCTGGTGAGCACGTACACCGCGACGATGCCCACCCACTTCGACGCCAGGGTGGCACCGGCGAGCGCGGCCCCCACCAGCATCGCGAACACCGGCGTGTGGATCAGACCCCTGTGCTCGCCGGTCTTGCCGGAGGCTCTGGGATCGTGCGGTAACCGGGTCCGGCGATACGTCCACCGTGCCAGGGTCTGCAACAGCTCCGCCGCCCCCCGGGTGAGCGGACCGGCTGATTTGGTGATCGTGGACTGATCGTGGTCGATATCGGGCAGGAGAGCCGCCCCCGCGCCCGCCAGCGCCCCCAGGGCGATTCCCGGTGGGGTGGGTTGGGCGATACTGGCCACCGTGGTGCCGGTCAACAGGCCCGTGGCGGCGTGCGCACCGTTCATCATCGAAAAGGACCGTTCCGCGTGTCGGGAGAATCGGGCCGGAGACCGTGAGTTCGGCCGCCGGCCGGAGGCCTTGGTCGGCCCCGAGGAACAAGATCACATCCACTGCGGACTCCGACGTCGGGGCGCTTGAGCGGGACCGGATCCTCCGGCGAGTGATACCCTGCGGCGAGGCTCCTCGACGCGCCGTTCTCCGGACCGGCTTCCCCGGTCGTGGCGCACCACGCTCGCTTCCACGTCCTCGTGCGCTCCTGAGACTCCCCGCACAGCCGAGAGTGCCCCATGAACGTGTTCGACAGGCTGCTCGACACCCGCCCGTTGCGCTTTCATCCCGCGTTCCGCAGGTGGTGGGCCGGCAACGCGCTGTCCGTCTTCGGTGGACAGCTGACCACGGTGGCCGTGCTGTACCAGATCTGGGACAGCACCGGCAGCTCCGTGGCGGTGGGAAGCGCGGGTCTCGCGCGCGCCATACCGGTGGTGCTGTTCGGACTGATCGGTGGAGCGGTGGCCGACAATCTCGACCGCGGACGCCTGGTGCTGCTGACCAGGACGGGAGAGCTCCTCGCGGTCGGCCTGCTGACCGCACAGGCACTGGCCGGTGTCCGCTCGCTGTGGTTGTTGCTGGCACTGGTGCTGCTGCAGGCCGGTTGCGCGGCCACGGGGGCGGCCGCCCGCCGGAGTCTCACCGCGCGGCTGCTCACCGGACAGCTGCTCTCGGCGGGAGTGGCGCTGAACCACCTCGGATTCCAGGTGGCCATGCTCGTGGGCCCCACCGTCGCGGGCCTGCTCATCGCCGAGTGGGGGGTGAGCGGCTGCTACCTGCTGAACACGGTGACCTTCGCGCCCGCGATCTACGCCGTGCTGCGACTGCCCGCGATGTGGCCGGAGATCACCGAGCCCCGCCGAGGACGGGAAACGATCGGGGAAGGTCTCCGCTTCGTCGCCGGCAGGCCGGAGCTGCGCGGCGCGTTTCTCACCGATGTACTGGCGACGGTGCTGGCCATGCCGACCGTGCTGTTCCCGATGATCAACGAGCAGCATTTCGGCGGCGGCCCCGACACTCTCGGACTGTTCTGGTCGGCCCTGTCGTTGGGAGGCATCGTGGCCGGGGCTCTTTCCGGGCTGATCACACGCCTGCCTCGCCCCGGCGTGGTGATGCTGGGCGCGGCCGGGGTGTGGTCGGTGGCCCTGGCCGGGTTCGGCACGAGCCAGCTGCTGTGGCCGCTGCTGGGCTGCCTGGCTCTGGGAGGGGCGGCCGACACGATCTCGGTGATCGCGCGGGGATCGCTGGTTCAACTGGCCACACCGGATTCCCACCGCGGCCGGGTCAGTTCCGTGGACCACATCATCGGCGCTTCCGGACCCGATGTGGGCGAGTTCCGCGGTGGTCTCGTGGCCGCGGCGAGTTCAGCCTCGTTCGCCGCCGTGTCCGGTGCGCTCTGCTGCGGTCTGGGAGTCGCCGCGCTCGCCGCTACGAACCGACCGCTGCGGCGCTTCAACGCCTTCGCAGGCCGTTCGAAGGAAACGCAGGCTCCTGCCGAGACGTGAAACCACCACTGATCACCGGAAAGCACCACCGCCGCTCATCCGGACCGATCCGATTCGAGTACGGCCCGGATGTCGTTGAGCCAGCCGGTGAACTCGAACGCCGACAGCCGCGCTTGCTCGCAGACCAGCTCGGTGGCCGTTTCAGTGCTGTGGTTCGTCGACTCCAGCCACGCACGGTCACGCAGCACCAGGGCCACCGCGAGCTGCTCACCAACCGGCCACTGCCGGGACGGCCTTCCCGCGTTGTGCTCGCGTGCCCACCGGCACCGTTCGGTGATCTCGTCCTTGGTCATCCTCACGACCTCCGCCACGTCTCGTGCCACCGTGTTCTGCCTCGGCGGAAAATCCCGACGCGGTTTTCCGGCCGAGCCCAGCGCAACGTATCACCGACGCGGCACCCCCTCCCGGCCCGAGCGGCCGGCACCTCACCGCGAACCGCCGCCGCAGGGGATGAGCTCTCGGCGCCCGCGCCGCCCCGTGTCCGGCCCGGAACGCGAAGACGCCGAGAGGCGAGATGCTACCGTCCTCCGCGCCCGCTGTTCTCCGAACCACGACGCCAGCAGGAGCACCCGCTGATGGCTGATTTCGAGGGATTCCGACGATTCGACATCAGGGTGGGCAGAATCGCCCGTGTCGAACCGCACGACCGGGCCCGTACCCCTGCTTACAAAATGTGGATAGATTTCGGTCCGGAGCTGGGGACCAGGACCAGCTCGGCACAGTTGTGCGACAACTACACGGCCGAGGAACTTCCCGGAAATCAGGTGGTCTGCATCGTCAACCTGCCGCCGCGCCGAGTGGCGGGTTTCGACTCCGAAGTGCTCGTGCTCGCTTCCGTCAGCGCCGAGGAGGGCACCGTGCTGCTGCAACCGGGACAGGAGGTCACCCCCGGCGCCCGAATCGCCTGACTCGTCCCGCGGCGTCCTGTCCTGCCGTACCGGACCACGTCTCGACGATCCTCTTTCACGTTGCGTTCAGCGCCGTGTCTCGCGGGTGTACGGCGCGATCACTATGTTCAGCGGTTGTCGCCATCGCAACGAACCGAAAGGGGATCGCGTGGACAGCGACGCACCCTCGACGAGCGCTCTCGAGTCGTCCGTTCGTTTCGGACGAGGACGTGTCGGCCGACGCCTGTCGCGGGCATTCTCCGTGGTGGGCGGCACGCTCGCGCTGTTGGCGGTTCTGCCGGGAACCGCCCTGGCCGAGACCGTGCCCCCCCGAGATCCCGGCCAGCTTCGCCGTCGCGGACGAGAAGTGGATGCCCGCCTTCGACTACGACGGGGACGGTTGCTACCCCAGCGTGGCGGTCGGGGCCGACGGGACGCTGAACACCGGGCTGAACAACTCCGGAGCACTGGATGGTCAGTGCCACGACCCGTCCGATCTGGTCAACTCCAACGTCTACGCTCGCGCCAAGCGCGACAACGGGTGGCAGGCCTACCTCTACGACATGTACTTCCAGAAGGACCAGGCCGTGCCGGGAATCGACGCGTTCGGCCACCGGCACGACATCGAACACGTGGTGGTGTGGGTGCACGACGGCAGCGCCCGGTACGTGTCCACCTCCGCCCACGGCGACTACGACGTTCACCCGGCCGCCGAGGTCGGCTGGGACGGCAGCACCCACGCCAAAGTCGTCTACCACAAGGACGGGCTCGGCACCCACGCCTTCCGACTCGCGGGCGAGGACGAACAGCCCGAGAACGACTGGAACGCCTGGCACTACCCGGACCTGGTGAGCTGGCACCGCTTTCCCGGCGAGACCCGTTCGATCCTGACCGGGGCCGACTTCGGCAGCGCCGGCCTGGCGATCAGCGACGGCGCCTTCCAGGACAACCTCAGCAGCGCCAAACCGGAAGGAGTCCCGTTCGACCCCTACGCGTGATCCGGACCCGCGAAGCGGCCGGTGCCGGGTTCTGGGACCACCTCACCGTGGCGAACCGTGCTGAGGTGCCGAGTCGGCGGTCGACCGGCGCACCGCCTGCCCGTTGTCCCAGCGCGGTGCCCGCGCGGGCGCAGCGGGAGACGTCCGCCCCACCGCGGGCGAGGCCGAGCGGGCCCGGCCGAAGACCACGACCGAATCGCACTTCCCGGCGCTGGTGATGCCGCCGAAACACCACCAGTGGCCGGAACTCCTCACATCGGGGCTCCCGCAGCCGTGACCAGCCACGAATCCGTGGGCTTCGACTGCCCTGCCTCGGTCGCCGCCCGCTTCGACATCATCACCGTTGCGCGACCCCGGACGATGGGAAACCGGGTGCACGTCGATCCCGCCACCACTTCGGCGGCCGGTCACGCGGACCTGGTCGCGCACCTCAGCCGTGCGCTGCGCGGCGATGGCCTCCAGCGCCCCCAGCGGATCGTAGTTCACGAAGCCCTCGCGCATCAGCCGGCCGACGTTGCCCGGGGTCACGGCACCGAGTGCCTTGATCCGCCGCTCGGTCATCGTCGCGTTGATCGCGTACCCACCTCCACCGCAGATGCCCAGCACACCGATCCGGTTCTCGTCGACGTAGGGCTGGGTGACCAGGTAGTCGATCACGTAACTGAAGTCCCGTACCCGAAAGGCCGGATCCTCGGTGAACCTGGGTTCACCACCGCTCGCGCCCTGGAAGCTCGCGTCGAAGGCGATCGCGACGAATCCCTGCCGTGCCAGCTCCACGGCGTAGACGTTGCCCGCGGTCTGCTCCTTGCAGCTGCCGGTGGGGTGGGCACTGATCACCGTGGCGTAGGTCCGATTGCGGTCGAAATCCGGCGGAAAGTGGATGTCGGCCGCGATGTCCAGGCCAACGCCTTGATGTTCACGTGCTCGACGTTGTCGGAAGGCATGCTGCTCACTCCTCGTGTTTGCCGCATCGGTCCGGCGGTAGCGGCCGTTGACCAGCGACTTCGATGTCGCACACCTCCAATGTGGGGTGGCGGGGCGCCGTGTGGCAGGGACAGTTTCCTCCCGGGAAGCTCCTCGCCCCGCCGTACGGGAGGAGCCGGCGTCGACACCCCCAAGAAAATGAATATCATTTTCAATATGGTTGACCCCCGGATCGAGACAGCACGAGGGCGGTCCCTGCTGGAGACCCTCCCGGAGCCGCTGCCCGCCGAACGGATCATCGCGCTGAACCAGCCCGGGACCGACCTGCACAGCCATCGCGAGTACGAATGGAACGGACTGCGCTTCGAGGCGCCACCGGGTGTCTTCCTACCAGGGCATACCAGCCGGATGATCTACGACCGGCTGTTCGACGGCAGGATCGAAGTGCGCGGCCGTCGCTACGTGGCGATGGGAGTCGGGCTCGGCGTCGAAACCGTCGCCGCCGGACTGGCCGGAGCACGGCGGATCCACGCCGTGGACGTGCACCCCGACAGCGTGACCACCGCCGCTCACCACTTCGAGCGGCACGTCGCTCCTGCGGGATCCCCGGTCTTCGTGCCCGTGGTGGCCGACGTCTTCGAAGGCTTCCCCGAAGGAGTCCAGAGCGACCTCATCACCTTCAATCCACCCGCCGTGAGCCACCCCGTCAGCGACGATCCCGACATCGTGCGCAACGTGTGCGTGGGAGCACCGCTGCTGGAGCGGTTCTTCACCCAGCTCGCCGAACGCGAGATCCTGGCACCCGGCGGTGAGGTCTTCGTCGTCGCCTCCACCACCGCCGATCTGCGTGGCATCGTGGGACACGCCCTCGTGCACGGCTTCGTGCCGGAAGTCCGCGACCTGCACGACTGGCAGGACGGCGTGGTGACCCATCTCTTCCGGTTCGTCCGGGGAGACGCCTCGTGAGCCGCCACCAAGAGAGCGGTTCCGAGCGTCCACCTCTCGGTCACCGGGGACACACCGCTCGAACACCCCCTTCTCATGGGCGAAGACTCCGAGCCCGCGCCCGGTTGCGGCCCGGTGGACGAACGGATGCCGACGAGAACCGGCCAGTAAACGTCGACCGCGATAACGACGAGCAGCGCTGCGCCGCTCAGTGGCGCTGCGCGGTACTCCGGGCCGGTGTGAGCCGAGGGGAAAGCAACCGAACCTCGGGGGACTTCACCCCTTCGAGTTCACGCATCGCCATTTCCACCGCGAGCGCTCCGATGTCGCCGGAGGGAAGCGGCACCGTGGTCAGGGGGATCGGCCAGTTGGCGGCCATCTCGTCGGGACTGACCGTCACCACCGAGACGTCCTCGGGAACCCGCATGTCACGGTTGCGCAGTTCGGACAGCAGGGTGCCGAGCGCCGCCTCGTTGTGCACCACCAGCCCGGTGACTCGTGGCTGTTCGACGAGGATCCCGTCGAGACAGTCACGCACCCCCTCGTAGGAGGGAGCGCAGGGTTGGCTGGAGGTGTGCAGCCCCCGTTCCCGTGCTGCCGTGGTAAATCCCCGCAGGAAACGGGTCGCGAAGCTGGTGCCGCGTTCGTAGACGGCGGGCGACGGGCCGACCAGGGCGATGTGCTCGTGGCCGAGGTCGGCCAGATGGTGAACGCACCGCTTCGCCGCGGCGGAGAAGTCGAGATCCACGCAGGACAGCTCCCCCGGCTCGTCCGGGAGCCCGATCAGCACCGTGGGGCAGGACAGCGACCGCGACACCGGAATCCGCGGATCGTCGACCTCGACGTCCATCACCAGCAGTGCGTCGGCCATCGCCGAGTTGGCCACCCGACGCAGGCCCTCCGGCCCCTCGTCGTTGGTCAGCAACAGCACGTCGTAGTCGTACTTGCGCGCGGCGGTGACCACCGAGGTCACGAAGCCCATCAGGACGGGAACATCGATGTCGGTGCGCAACGGCATGATCAGCGCCAGTACGTTGGTGCGGCTGCTGGCCAGCGCGCGGGCTCCCGCATGGGGATGGTAGCCGAGCCTGTGGATGCTGGCCTCCACACGGCGCCGCGTCTCCGGCGAGATCGACCGCTTCCCGGACAGCACGTAGGAGACGGTGCTGGAGGATACCCCAGCGTCCTGTGCTACGTCGGCGATGGAGACCATCTCGTCCTCCGGCGTGGGTGTCGAACCGCATCGAACGATGTCGCTGTCGAGCAGTTTAGGCGGGAGCGATTCAGCCACCGACACTGCCGCCTTCGGACGGCACGAACACCGAGCGGTGCTGGGAACATGCCACTCAACGGAGGCGCACCCCCACTCGCCGTTCTCGTCCGGTTCGCCGAGCTCCTCGAAGCGGTTCGACCCCGGCAGGCGACGGGTTTCTGCTGACGCCCTAACGTTCGATCCGGAAGGTGGCCAGCCCGAGCGTGCCCTCCAGGAGCAGGTAGAGGTCCCGACGACCGCGTCCGTCCGCCAGCGCGGACCGAACCCTGCGGTAGGTGTGCTCGTCCCCGGTAACCGGTACGGTCACGCCCCCTAGCTCCCTGCCGTCCGGACCATCGAGCCGCACACTGACGCGTGAGGAATGTGCGGAGCCGTTCGCCGCCAACGCGGTGATCGCGCTCGTGCCCCCCGCGAGGTCGACGTCGCGGAAACGGATCCACCCGCCACCCGAGGCGGTGACCACGGTGCCGTGCTGTTCGCCGCGCTCGGTGAGCGTGACGCCGGAGTAGTCGTCGAAGTTCACCGCGGCCGTCTCCCGGTACGGATTCCGCGGCGGGATGGTCTCGCCCAGCACGCGCAGGAAGAGCCGCTGCCGGATGTCGGCGCTGGAAGCCCCGAGCAGCAGATCGTGCGTGGTCGCTTCGACCACCCATTTCTCCCTGGTGACGTCCCAGTGCGCGAGCTCGGTCGCCCGCAGCTTGAAGGTCACGGTCCGACTCTCGCCCGTTTCGAGCCTGATCCGTCGAAAAGCGCGCAACCGCTTGTGGGGCTGCGGGTCGCGGGACCACCGCTGGTGGGTGTAGAGCTGCACGACCTCCTCGCCCGCGTGTCGACCGGTGTTGGTCACGGTCACGCTCACCCTGACCGTCCCGTCCGCGGGGAGCACGGGGGTGCTCAGTCGGGGAGCGGTGTAGTCGAAGGTGGTGTAGGACAGTCCGTGCCCGAACGGGTACAGCGGCGTCGCCGTGGAGTACTGGTAGGTGCGTTCGGCCCTGATGATGTCGTAGTCGAGGATGTCGGCGAGGTCCTCCGCGGAGCGGGGCCAGGTCTGGGTGAGTCGTCCGGCCGGGTTCGCCTCGCCGAAGAGCACGTCGGCCAGCGCGTTGCCGGTTTCCGCGCCGGCGTGGGTGGTCCACAGGATCGCGGCCACGTTGTCCTGCGCCCAGGTGATCGTGGTGGGATAGCTGTTCTGCAGCACCAGCACGGTGTTCGGGTTGACCCCGTGCACCCGCTCCAGCACCGCCTGCTGCGTGGGCGCGAGGTTCATGTCACGCCGGTCGTCGCTCTCCCGTCCGTTGATGAACGGCATGCTGCCCGCCACGACGATCGCCGCGTCGGCGCCTTCGGCGGCCTCGACGGCCTCGTCGTTTCCACTCCGCACCACCTCGCGGGTGAAGGTGGTCGCCCCGCTCGGGGAGGAGGCACCGACGCGCAGTCGACCGTCCTCGTCGACGACGACGTACTTCGCGTCGCCGAACCACGACTCGCCGACGTCGTTGCCGGCGTACTGCAGGACGTGGCCCCCGCCGTCGGCGATCAGTTTGAACTGCTCTCGCACGTACCACCCGTGGGGCTGGTCGGCGTCGTTGACCAGCGTGCGTTCCGAGCCGAACGAGACGTACTTGCCGTTCGACACCGCCCGCAGGGTCACGATCTCCTCGCCCCAGCCGAAGACGTCGAACCGCGTGGCGGTGTCCGTGTCCGTGGTGATCCGCAGGGGGTGTTCGTCCGTCCCGGCGGTGACGCGGCGTCCGTCCGGTGCCTTCAGGACGATCCTGTCCACGCCTTCGGTGGAAGTCACCGTTGTCTCCGGGTCGAGTGCCGCGGTGATGCCGTCCAGCGGTGTCACCGCGTAGGGCAGGTTACCGGAGTACCAGTCGGTGTAGAGGGTGTCGGCGAGCTGGCCGATCACGGCGATCCGCCGTACTCGGTCGCGCCGCAGTGGCAGCGCACTCCGGTCGTTCTTCAGCAGCACGGTCGCCGCCGTCGCGGCCCGCCTGGCCAGCGCGCGATGGTCGGGACTGTCCACGACTCGCTTGTCGATCCGCCCGTACGGGCCGCCGTGCGGGTCGAACTCTCCGAGTCGGAACCGCACACTCAGGATGTGCCGAACGGCCCGGTCCACATCGGTTTCGGTCAGCAGCCCCCGTTCGAGCGCGGTCTTGACCGCGTTGATCGTCTTGCCCGAGTCGGTGTCGTCGACGGTGAAGCTGTCCAAACCGGCCTTGAGGATCGCCGCGTCGGCCTCCGGTTGGGTCGCGTAGTAGTGCTGGCTTCCGGTGAGGTTGTTGGGGCCACCGGCGTCGGTGACGTTGAACAGGGGGCGCGGTGCCCAGCTGCGCACCACCCCGTCGAAGTCGGGGTGGACGGTCATCGGCCTGCCGTTGACCAGGTTGTAAGCCGACATGAGCCCCGTGGCCGCACCGGCCGACAACGCCGGTTCGAAGGCGGCTTCGTAGTACTCGTGCTTGACCCGTGGCGGCAGCGTAGCCGAGGTGGTGTGGCGGTGGATCTCGTTGTTGTTGGCCAGATAGTGCTTGAGCACGGGAGCGGCGCGGAGCCGCTCGGGATCGTCCCCCTGGATACCGCGTCCGTACGCGGTGGAGATCACGCCGGTGAGATGCGGGTCTTCGGAGTAGCCCTCCTCGTTGCGCCCCCATCGGGGATCGCGCAACAGGTTCACCGTCGGCGCCCACAGTTGCAGCCCCCAGATGTGCGGGGCTTGCGAGTTGTATCCACGAGCCTCGGTGCCGACCGCCTCGCCCACGCGTTCGACCAGTTCCGGGTCCCACGTGCTGGCCAGGCCGATGGCCTGCGGGAAAACCGTGGCGGTCGCGGTGACCACCGCACCGTTCGCCGTTCTGTCATTGGACCACGCGAGACCGTGCAGCGCCTCGGTGCCGGTCTTGAACTCCGCGATCCCCAACCGGGGGATGGCCGGTTGGTACTGGTGCAGCAGCGCGACCTTCTCGTCGAGGTCGAGCCTTGCCAGCAGATCCTCGACCCGGGAGTCCAACGGCAGCGCGGTATCTCGGAAACCGGTCGTAGCGAGTTGTTCGGCCGAAGCACCGCGGGCGAGCGTCCCTCCCACCCCTGATCCGGCCGCGACCCCGGCGGCCAGGGAGAACAGACGGCGGCGGGAGAACGAAGCGGGTGGAACGGAACGCATGGACACAAACCACCTTCCGGAAACGTCGAACAATAGTCGAATCGCTTCGACAGTCATCCGATGGTTCTGTTCGCGGGAAGAACGCGATGCCGGAAACTGTGACACCAGCTGTATCACAGGTCAACAGCTCTTTTTGCAGTAATACCACTTCCAACCGAAGACTGTTCCGTCGCTGTCTTGTGTCTTGTGACATGCTGACCTAGCGTTGTTCACTCCGGAAAAATCGATGCGCTTCGACTTTCGAGACACTTCCGGATGCCGTGGGGATCCCCGGAAGTCGCCACATGGCGAAGTAGGGCGTAACCAGTGGCGGGATCGTGCGGGCAGCGGGGGACGGATTCCGCTCCTCCCAGCCCGATGCGATCGAACTTCCGGTACGCGCGATCCCGGCGGCCGAGTGAGCGCCCAACAGGTAGTGGGGAAGGAGAACGCGAGGATGTGATCATCCCGATTGGTCACCGTGTGCGTGGCGGTTCTCGCCACCCTGGGACTGACGTCCACCACCGCCGACGCGGCCGTGTGGGGATCCTCCGAGAAGTTCGCGAGCCGATCCGACGGCGGGTAGAGGGTGCGCAACGACGTCTGGGGGAGCGGTGTCGGCCCTCAGACGGTCCGGGCGAACTCCCACGCCGAACGGGGTGTTTGAGCCGACCATCCCGACACATGCGACGTCAAGTCCTATCCGCACTCGGCCAGGGCCATCGACAGCCCGATCGGTGCTCTCGAAGGGCTGAGCAGCGAGTTCGACGCGACGGTGGGCGAGGTCCAGTTCGGTTTCGAGATCACCAGTTCGAGCGGTGGGCTGGACTTCGTCAGCGACGACTACTCGGTTGCCGTGAACTAGGTTCCACCGTGGCTCGTTGCCCCGAAGCCCCCGTGCTCCGCAAAGTATTGTTCCCGTGGTGCCCCCGGCTGGTTTCGGCGTGAGGTAACCGTGGACGGTAGCACGGCAAACATGCCGAAAAGGTCCGTGAACTGGGGTAGGGTCCGCTCGCGGACGTCGTAGAGTTGTTGGGCGAGTTCAGCCGCTGCGCGGTGAGCTTCGCCCCTCGGCGGAAACGCGCATACGGCCGATCTCCCCGCGTCGGTACTGCCTGCTCACGGAGTTGTCCGACGTTTGTTGTTCGCCGACACACCTCGTTCGGGTCGGGCCCCGCCCTCGTGCTGGGCGAACGCGAACACATCTCACCTCTCGCGGGAGACCGGAGAATCATCGCCGAGACACCCCCGGAAACGCGGCATCGGCCGTGATGTCACGGTCGCCGAATCGTCGCGAACCGCGTACGTGCTGCACGGCACGCTCGGCCTCCACGTCGAAAATTCCGGAGCGCTGTGGATCACGCGATGCGGATGCTCTCCGAAGCTGCCACCCCGTGCGGGGCGCGTGTTGAGGGTCCAGGCGAATCGGAAGTTCCCCGCTCTCGACTACTCACGGTCCGTCCGAAGCCGGTCCTCACCGACCAACATCCACAGCTCGAGCAGCTCCTCTCCAGCCCGTCCACTTCCTGTCCCAGTCGAATGTCCTGGACACCAGCACGCTCCCTGACCCCACGGGGGAGCGATCACCAGCGATCAGTCGGTGCCTCGCGAGTCGCGGGAGCTGGAGACTTTCGCGGAACCGGAGCTCACGGATCGCTTGCTCGCACCAGCCGAGGATCACTCATCCTGGTTGCGGTTGATGGTGGGCCAGGGTGGCGTGAGGGTCGTGTTCGGCGGTGGGGGCGGGATCGGTGTGCACGGTGGCTCCGGCCAGGCGGGGCACGGTGTGCAGCAGGTGGTGTTCGGCGTCGGCGGCGATGGTGTGCGCGTCGATCACCGACAGGTCCGGGTCGACGACGAGGTCGGTTTCGGCGTGCAGCCGGTGACCGACCCAACGCATGCGCAACGCCCCGACGTCGCGCACTCCGGGTGTGCTTCGCAGGGCGGTTTCGGCCCGGGCGACCACGGCGGGGTCCACGGCGTCGAGCATACGGGAGAAGATCTCCTTGGCCGCGCCGTAGAGCACTGACAGGATCGCCGCGGTGATGGCCAACCCGACCACGGGGTCGGCCCACTGCCACCCCAGCCACGCCCCGCCGGCGGCGAGCAGCACGCCCAGGGAGGTGAACCCGTCGGTGCGGGCGTGCAACCCGTCGGCGACGAGCGCGGCCGAGCCGATCCGACGGCCCACGACGATGCGGTAGCGGGCCACCAGTTCGTTGCCGACGAACCCGACGAGCCCGGCCGCGGCGACCCAGCCCAGATGGCTCATCGGCTGCGGTTGGAACAACCGCTCGACGGCCGTCCAGGCGGCCAGTACGGCCGAGGCGGTCATGACCAGCAGGATCACCAGCCCCGCGAGGTCCTCACTACGTCCGAGCCCGTAGGTGAACCGCCGCGTGGCCGCCCGCCTGCCCAACACGAACGCCACCGCCAGTGGCACCGCCGTGAGTGCGTCGGCGAAGTTGTGCAGCGTATCGCCGAGCAGCGCCACCGACCCGGTGAAGGCCACCAGTACCACCTGGGCCAGGGCGGTGGTCATGAGACCGGCGAAGGAGATCCACAACGCCCGCATGCCGGTGCGGCTGGCCTGCAAGGTCTCGTCCACGACGTCGGCGCTGTCGTGGCTGTGCGGGGTGAGGGCGTGAGTGATCCGCGACCACAGCCGGGCACCCCCTCGGCCGTGACCATGACCGTGGCCGTGTTCGGCGTGGGATCGGTGTGGATGGTCGTGCCGGTGTTCCTCGGCCATGGTGCTGGACTCCCGGAATGGACAGGGAAGGTTGTTGGCGTCAGAATATGTGCCCATGTACGCACGCGACAACGGTGCAGCTGCCAGGGACACGCAACAGCGGTTGCCCGCCGAGGAGCTCGTCGAGACCGCGGCCACGGCGTTGCGGATGCTGGCGGACCCCACCCGGCTGCGACTCGTGTGGTTGCTGCACGAGCGGGCCAGGGATGTCGGCGAGCTGGCCTCCGCCACCGGAGTGGCCCGTCCCGCGGTTTCGCAGCACCTCGGCAAACTGCGTCTGGCCGGGCTGGTGCGCACGCACCGGGAGGGACGCCGCGCGGTCTACACCGTCCGCGGTGGACACGTGCGCCGCCTGGTCGAGGAGGTGCTCTCGGCGGCCGAACACCACCTCACCGGCGCGCCCGACCACGACTGACCCGGCCGTTCCGGGTGAGCGCGGGGCCGCTGTCCACACCCCCGGCGCGGGCGACACGGAGGTCGTCGGGAAGCGGTGTCGAAGCTCAGCGCTGCCTCTCCGTCGGAGGAATCCCACTTCTCACGCTGAACGCGTGAGCTCCACGTGTTCGAGCCCGAGTGTGCGTTAACAAGTCGGATCACAGCGCCCTCGCGATGAAGTCTTGGCGTTTTTCGCACGTGAGAAAGTTTGTCCATGGCCATCGAGATCACGGAGTGCTAGTATCCGGCCTCAATTCGTGTTAGCGCTAACAAAACATCGTGCGAGCGATCAGCGACCACCGCCTCCACCTCGACGGCAGGAAAACCTCATGGCACACGACTTCAACCGCCGGGACGCACTCCGAATCGGGGCGGCCTCCGCCGCTCTCCCTCTCCTGACCTTCACCACCGCTTCGGCGGCCACCGAGGGCTCCGCACCGGTGGGTTCGGCGGCGGCGCGAGCCGTTCCACCGTTACGCACCTTCCCACTGTCCGACGTGACACTCGGGCGAGGACTGTTCACCGAGAAACGCGCCCGGATGCTGAACTTCGCCCGGGGATACGACGAGGACAGACTGCTGCTGGCGTTTCGCGCGAACGCGGACCTGCCCACTCACGACGCGGTCGCTCCGGACGGTTGGGAGAACCTGGACGGGCAGGGAAACGGCAACCTGCGCGGACATTTCGCCGGGCATTTCATGACGATGCTGTCCCAGGCGCACGCCAGCACCGGTGAAGCGGTGTTCGAGCACAAACTGCGCAACATGGTCGCCGCGCTGTACGAGTGCCGGCAGGCGCTGAACCGGGAACCGAGCATCCGCGGCGGCGAGGGTCCGCTGACACGTGCCGTCGAGGTGAGGCGGGGGTCCTACCTGTACTTCGACGTGCCCCCCGAAGCCGTCGACGGGTTGCGCGCCATGACCTTCGCGGCCTGGATCCGTCCGGCGGCCGCCGACGAGTGGGGCCGGATCTTCGACTTCGGAAACGACACCGAGACGAACATGTTCCTCACCCCACGGGACAGCGAGGGGATGCCACGATTCTCCATCACCCGATCCGGGGGAGGTAACGAGGAGCGAATCGTCGGATCGGAACCGCTACCGGTCGGCCAGTGGAGCCACGTCGCCGTCACGCTCGCCGAGGGCGGTGGCGCGCTCTACGTCAACGGCAGACGGACCGGTGACAACCCGCGGCTGTCGTTGACCCCGGCCGAACTCGGGACCCTCGCGCACTGCTGGATCGGCCGGTCACACTACGACGATCCGGTCCAGTCCGGTGGCTACGCCGACATCAACCTGTGGTCGAGCGTGCTGAGTCCGGACCAGCTCGGCGAACTGCAGCGCACCGAGGCGGCAGCGACCACCGTCGGCCCCGGTGACCGGTTCTCGTACCCCTGCCGGGAACGGAGCGGAACCGTGCTGCACGACCGCTCGGGCGGACACCGACACGCCACCTACACCCGAACGTGGGGCAAACCCAGCCACCCCGGTTTTCTGGCCGCCTACCCGGAGACCCAGTTCATCCGGTTGGAATCACTGACCAGCAGCAGTTACCCCGTGGTGTGGGCCCCGTACTACACGGCGCACAAAATCCTGCAGGGACTTCTGGACGCCTACGAGACCACCGGTGACGGGCGGGCGCTCGACCTCGCCTCCGGAATGTGCGACTGGATGTACTCCCGGCTGAGCGAGCTGGCCGACGCCGATCTCCAGCGGATGTGGAGCCTCTTCTCCAGTGGAGAATACGGCGGAATCGTCGAGGCGATCCTGCGCACCCACGACCACACCCGAGAACCGCGTCACCTGCGCCTGGCCGAGTGCTTCAACCTGGACTCGTTCATCGACGCCTGCGCACAGAACCGGGACGTCCTCGACGGCAAACACGCCAACCAACACATCCCGATCCTCACCGGGCTGGTTCTGCTGTACGAGCGCACGGGCGAACAGCGTTACAAGCAGGCGGCGCACAACTTCTGGCGCATGGTGGTTCCACCCAGGATGTTCGGGATCGGTGGAACCGGCGAGGGCGAATTCTTCCACCGCCGCGGCCGCGTCGCCGAACTGCTGGGCCCGGAAACCGCGGAGACGTGCTGCGCCCACAACATGCTCAAGCTGACCCGGTCCCTCTTCCGCTGGGAAACCGATCCCGGCTACGCCGAGTACCACGAACGCGTGCTGTTCAACCAGATCCTCGGTTCCAAACGCGACGAGGACGACGCCGAGAAACCGCTGACCACCTACTTCGTCGGTCTGCACCCCGGAGCGGTTCGCGACTTCACCCCCAAGGGGGGCACCACGTGCTGTGAGGGCACCGGCATGGAGAACGCGACGAAGTACCAGGATTCGGTCTACTTCGCCCGAGAAGACCGAAACGAGCTCTACGTGAACCTCTACCTGCCCTCGACGGTGCACTGGCGTTCCAAGGCGGTGACGATCGAGCAGGAGACCACGTTTCCCTACCAGGGACGCAGCAGGCTGCGGATGAGCGGAGCCGCGCGTTTCACGCTGCACCTGCGTGTGCCGGACTGGTCAGGGGCCGGTTTCGCCGTCAGGATCAACGGTCGCCCCCGACCGATCCCGTCGGACTCGCCCGGCTACGTCACCTTCACACGGGAGTGGGAAACCGGTGACACCGTCGACGTCGAGCTGCCGTTCCTCCTGAGTGCGGAGCACAGCCCGGACGACCCGACGGTGCAGACCCTGATGTACGGCCCGCTCAACCTCGTCGCGCGAAGTGCGAGCACCGAGTTCCTCACCCTCGGTTTCTACGCCACCGCGCGGCTGTCGGGCGACCTCTCCCGAGCACTGTCCGCCGTGCCGGGCAGGCCGCTGCACTTCCGCGTCGGCGACGTGGAGCTGGCCCCCTTCTTCGAGGGAACGACCGAGGCCTACCACGCCTATTTCCGCAGACACGAGCCGCGAATCGTGTTCGACTCTGTCGAGGCCGGCGTGCCCAACCGGCGGAGGCCGGACGGCCCCACCTTCCTCGACGAGCTCTGGGCGGAGGCACCGTTCACCGACAGGGGAGAGTTCACCAACCACGTGACCCGCCTCGCCCGGCGTTGGTCCCGGGAGGGGATCTTCACCCGTGCCGAGCAGGGAAGGATCGTCTCGGCCGCGGGCAGAGCACGTTTCGAGAACTGAGCCGCACCCCCAGCCCCAGCCCGACGCGGCGGCGGGCCCTTTCGCCCGCTGCCGCGCGTTCGTGCCGACACGGGCCACGCGGAGGTGGGTGGGCGAGGTCGCCGCCCGACCACGCGATGCCGAACGGGACCGCGGTGACGGTACTGTCGTTTCAGGATCGACACCGCGGAGGTCGCCGATGGCCCGCAACGACACGTCACCGCAGCGCCCGGCCGTGATGGCCGATGTGGCACGACTGGCAGGGGTCTCCCACCAGACCGTTTCCCGGGTGCTCAACGAGCATCCCTCGGTGTCGCCGAGCACGCGAAGTCGTATCCTCGCCGCGATCGACCAACTCGACTACCGGCCCAACTCGGCCGCTCGAGCACTGGTGACACGACGCACGAGGGTCATCGGTGTCGTCAGTTTCGCCACCACGTTGTTCGGCCCCGCCAGCACGCTCTACGGCATCGAACAAGCAGCGCGGCGTGCCGGGTACTTCGTCAGTGTCGCCAATGTGGCCGAGACCGACGAGAACGCCATCCGGGCCGCCGTGGAGCGCCTCCGCAACCAGTTCGTCGAGGGGGTCATCGCCATAGCACCCCAGCGCGTGGCGGTCGAGGCGTTGCGGCGGGTGAACCCCGAACTTCCGCTGGTCGTGGTCGAGGGCGGTGACGGGGGAGGACATCCCGTGGTCTGCGTGGACCAGACCGAGGGAGCACGGCTGGTGACGCGGCATCTGCTGGAACAGGGAGCCGAATCGGTCTGGCACGTCTCCGGGCCGGTGGACTGGCTGGAGGCCCAGGGGAGGATCGCGGGCTGGCGGGCCGAGCTGGAGCGGGTGGGCCTCGCGCGGTCGGATTCGCTTCCCGGCGACTGGACTCCGGCCTCCGGCTACGCCAACGGACAGCTGTTGGCCGAGCGTTCCGAGGTGCGTGCCGTGTTCGTGGCCAACGACCAGATGGCGCTGGGGGTGCTCCGCGCCTTCCACGAGCGCGGTGTCCGCGTGCCCGACGACGTACTGGTGGCGGGCTTCGACGACAGTCCCGACTCCGCCTACTTCACCCCGCCGCTGACCACGGTGCGCCAGGACTTCGACGCCGTCGGCCGACGCAGCATGGAGTTGCTGCTGCAGCGGATCGACGGTCCCGCCGAGGCCGAGGCCAGTGCCGTCATTCCACCGGAACTGGTCGTGCGGCAGAGCACGGTGGGAAGCCCGCGAGAGCGGAGGTACTCGGTGGGGATCTGACGTTTTTCCGTTCCGGGGCCGGGGTTCCGAGGTGGCTGTGCCGTGCGGGTTTCTCGCGTCACCGCCAGAGGTGGTTGGTCTCCTCGCTTCGAACCAGGGCGCGTCCTGCCCGAGGCGGGAAGGCACTCCGACTGGAGCAGTGACGGTGCCGCTCCGTGGCGGATTGGTACCGGGAGCGCTCACGCGCATGCTACGAGCGTGCCCGAAACTGCATCGTTCACGTTCCTGTGAGGAGCTTTCATGTCGCATCGAGCGACTGGTAGTCGCCTCCGCCGGTTGGTTCCGGCTATGGCGGGGATGGCAGCGGCCGCTCTGCTGAGCGGTGCCGCGGCCCCCGCCGCCGCGCAGCCCTCCTTCTGGGGCGACTATCGCGATTCCTGGCTGTCCACGCAGCGCCGTGTGGATGATCTGATGTCACGCATGTCCCTGCAGGACAAGCTCGGACAGATGGTTCAGATCACCCGCGGTGCCGCCGGTCCCACCGAGGTCGCCAGTCACCGCATCGGTTCCGTGCTCAGCGGCGGTGGTTCGTCCCCGAGCCCGAACACTCCCGAGGCCTGGGCCGACATGTACGACGGGTATCAGCGTTCGGCGCTCGACACCCCGCTGGGCATTCCGATCCTCTACGGGGTCGATGCCGTACACGGTCACAACAACGTGCGTGGCGCCACGATCTTCCCGCACAACATCGGCCTCGGGGCCACCCGGAATCCGGAGCTGGTACGACGGATCGGGGCGGCCACCGCCGAAGAGGTGGCCGCCACGGGCGTGGACTGGACGTTCTCCCCGTGCCTGTGCGTGGCGCGGGACGACCGGTGGGGCAGGACCTACGAGTCGTTCGGTGAGACCCCCGAGCTGGCCTCGTCGATGACCAGCGAGATCAGGGGATACCAGGGCGCGGTCCTGGGAGGCGATCCCACCTCGATCATGGCCACGGCCAAGCACTACGTCGGCGACGGTGGGACCACCGGCGGAACCGACCAGGGAAACACCCAGCTCAGCGAGCAGGAGCTGCGCCGGATCCACCTCCCGCCGTTCCGCGAAGCCGTGGAGCGCGGCGTGGGCTCGGTCATGGTCTCCTACAGCAGCTGGAACGGCGACAAGCTGCACGCCCACGATTACCTGATCAACGACGTGCTCAAGGGCGAACTCGGTTTCGACGGCATCGTGCTGTCCGACTACAACGCGGTTCACCAGCTCGACGGCAACGACAACACGCTCACGGCCTCGGAGGTTCGTGTCGCCGTCAACGCCGGTCTGGACATGATCATGTTGTCCAAGGACCACGGGAAGTTCCTGGATCACCTCCGCCGGGAGGTGGAGTCCGGGCGCGTCCCGATGCGGCGCATCGACGACGCCACGCGCCGGATCCTGACCAAGAAGTTCGAACTCGGACTGTTCGAGCGGCCGTTCGCCCAACGTGAGTTACTGTCGACCGTGGGAAGTCAGGAGCACCGTCAGCTGGCGCGGCAGGCGGTACGCGAGTCGCAGGTGCTGTTGAAGAACGAGGGCGTTCTGCCGTTGTCCTCGGGAACGGACAAGTTGTTCGTGGCTGGCTCCAACGCCGATGACATCGGCAACCAGAGCGGTGGATGGACGATTTCCTGGCAGGGGTCCAGTGGTGACATCACCGAGGGGACCACGATCCTCGAAGGGATCCGTCAGCTCTCCGACTCCTCGGTCACCTACAATCGTCACGGTGACGGTATAAACAGCAGTTACGACGCCGCCGTCGCGGTCGTGGGGGAGAAGCCCTACGCCGAGTACCAGGGCGACCGTCCCAACGGGTTGGCGCTCTCCCAGGAAGACCTGAACACCATCGACAAGCTGCGTTCCTCCGGAGTCCCCGTGATCGTCGTACTCGCTTCGGGACGTCCGATGGACATAGCCTCGGAGGTCGGGAACTGGGACGCGTTGCTGGCCTCCTGGCTGCCCGGAACGCAGGGCGGCGGCGTGGCCGACGTGCTGTTCGGCGAGTACAACCCGACGGGCGAGCTGCCGATGACGTGGATGCGTTCGTTCGACCAGCAGCCGATCAACACGGGAGACGACAAGGATCCGCTCTACCCCTACGGTTACGGGCTCAGCTATCGCGAGTGACCGCTGTGGTCGGTGCGGCGTTCCGGATCACGTTCTTCAGCCGGAACGCCGTTCTCCGCCGCCCCGTACGTCCTCAACGGCCGAGCCAGCCGAGCAGAAGGTCGACGTAGGCGAGGTTGACGAGGATGTGAACCACCACGGGCATCCAGATGTTGCGGTACCGGGACCACAGGTAGCCGCAGAACACCCCGAACAGCCCCTGGAACACCAGCACCGTGGCCAGTTCGGTGATCACAGCTGTGGACCCCAGGTGGGTGGGCAGATGCATCGCGGCGAACAACAGCGACGCCACGAGGATCGCGGGCCAGCGTCCCACCAGTCTCTCCAACCGTGTCTGCAGGAAACCCCGGTAGAAGAACTCCTCGAGAACGCCGGCCGTCAGCAGGGTCACCACTGACACGACGGCCAGCGTCACCGGGTCCGGTAGCGACTCTGCCGCAACGGGTGGGGGAGCCAGCACGCTGACCTGGGAGAGGTAGAACCACGCCACCACCGCGGGCAACGGGAACCACCAACGTGCACGGGGAACTCTCGCCGACACAGCGCGAGGACGCGGCCCGGTCCCTCGGAGCGACCGGAACGCGGCCAGCGGAACGACCAGAAACAGCACTACTTTCAGCACCGCGTATCCCGCCCCACGGGACACCTCGGGAGGAAGTAGGGCCAGCAGCACCGGAAACGCCACGGCCATCGCCACGAGCACCCACATCTCCCCGCGCACGCGAGCACGCCGGGCCCCCGCCAGTGGCTCGATCACCGCCATCCGGGGCGGAACCAACCGCGTCAGCACCAGACCGACCAACGCGGGCAGCATCGCCGACCACAGCGAAACGGGAGGTCTCCCCGTATCCGCCGATACCCGAAAACTCGTATGCCCGGTCAGCAGCAGCCAGACCGGAGACGCGATCAGCAGGGCGAGTCCGCACCACGCCAACAGCCGTGCCGCGTACTTTTCGGACCGGGAACCTCCCGGAGTGTACTCATCGGAACTCTCCAACGAGGGGATCATGCTGCCAGCGCCTTTCACTCGGGGAGCTCGCGCGCGGCGGGACAGCCTCCTCGTATCGGAGGAACACCCGGAAGGTGGACTTCTCGCTCGCTGTGTCGTCCTTCCCGGCAGCTCCCCGACGCTCCTTCGCCAGCTGTCCAACTCCGCGTGTCGCACCGGCGATCGTAGGAGAGCCTCACCTTCTCCGTCCGGCTTTCGGCGGCACGCACGGAAGAATCCCCGTTCACGGGCTCGCGTCCCCGTCTTCGGTAGCGACAGCTCGGACGCGCGCCGGGAACCGAGCGGGCGGTGAGGGGCTCACCCCAGGTGAGGCGACACCGTCACCCTGCCTCGGAACCGCTGCTCGGCCCGGCGTTCCGGGAGCTGTGCGGCAGAACGCGAGCCCGGCGGATGAACAGGGTGAGTATACCGGCGAGGGTGATTCCGGCCAGGTTGATGAGCAGCTGCAACAGGGCCTCTCCGCAGTGGGTCCAGTGACCGGCCACGGCGGCGAGAGCGGCGAAGCCCGCGGCGGGCACTGTGGTCACGGAGATGAACACCCCGATGAGGGTTCCTGACTTCTCGGAGGTGAGCGCGAGCATGCCCGCCGCACCCGCGAGCAGCGCGATGATGATCGAGTACGGACCGACGTGGTAGATGAACGAGGCCGTGCGTAGCTGGCCGAGTTCGGCGGTGTCGAAGATCCCGCCCACACGTCCCAGAACGGCCAGTGCGACGGTGACCAGTACCGCGAAGGGATAGCCGACGGCGAGCGCGATGCCCGCTCGGGTCGCCAGGTCGCGGCGGCCGCCGATGGCGGCCACGGCGAGCGCGGCCAGGGGGCCGAAGTCGGGGCTGACGACCATGGCGCCGACGATCGTGATGGCCGAGTCGGTGAGCACTCCGACGGCGGCCAGCAGGCAGGCCAGCGTGAGAAACGCCAGGAAGATGCCGTTGAGGCGGGACTCCTCGCCGGTGGTGGCCACCAGTTCGTCCCAGATCACGGCGTCGGCGGGCTGGCCCGGTGCGGCGGCCTCGACGTCCTCGGCGGTCCGGGACAGCAGCGTGTCGATGTTGTTCAGGCTGATCTCGCCGGAGTGGACCACCCCCAGTTCGGTGAGCTGGTCGAGCACGTTCTCGGCGCTTTCCCGGGCGATCGAGGCTTCGACCACGTCACCGTGGGGTTGGATGGCCACGTCCCGGACGACGACCAGGTGCGCGATGCCGGGGTCGGTCCGCAGCAGGTCGATCACCGAGTCGGTGTTCCCGGAGGGGCAGACCACGCGCAGGTGCAGCATGTGGCCAGTTTGGCCACTCCCGGGGATTCCGCACCGGACGAGAGCGCGGTGTGTCCCCGTTTCGCGTTGCTGCTGGGCCGGAGTCCTCGTCCGCGTCGAACACACCGCGCCCCGGCACGGCTCCTCGAGAACATTCCGAGACCCCGCGAGTTCGGGTGGTCCTCCTCGTTGTCGGCGGTGCACCCGAGCTCGGTCGTCGCCGGTGGGACCACGGCTCGACTGCCGCGTGAGCGCCCGCTGCCCGCGTCTCCTAGGTTCATGGGCATGGACCTGATGAAGTTGGCGGACCGGGGCTGGCCGGTGCTCAGCAGACTCATGAAACTGCACGTTCTCGTCTATCGGGCCACCCGTGGCAGGATCGGGCACACCGCACCCGGTTTTCCGACGATGTTGTTGCTGCACCACGTCGGCGCCAGATGGCCCTGTACTCCTGAAGCTGTCCTGAGGGGCAGAGTAGGACGCCGGTCAGTCCGTGATCGAGGTAGATTCACTCGTCGGCGACGCCGAGCTCGGCCAGGCGCTGGCGTTGGGCGGTGAGGTCTTGCTCGTCGGTGGAGCAGCGGGCGTAGCCGATGATCGTGGCGCTCATGGCGCGCGAGCGTACGTTGAGCCCCCGACGACTGGAATTTTCACCGTACGGGGCAACTGCAACGCCGCAGGTCCAGGCCACGGCACACCGGCCGCTGCATCGGCAGGTGTACGCAAGGGGTTCGACTATCGGAACTCTGCGACCTGACGTCCTCGGATGAGACGTGATCGGCAGGTCCTCGTGAGACCGGGTCTGACGTGAGGCTTTCGGTATTCGGCTTGACTTCAAGCATGGTCGATGTCTCACCGTGAACGCGTAGTGGCAACGACCCCACGGAGGTGTGATGAATGCGGGCGATCCAGGCGCAAGAGTTCGGGGGACCGGGCCACGACGAGCTGATCGGACTGGTGGAGCGCCTTCGCAAGGGGTTCGCTGCTGCGGACGCCGCATTCCTTACCGAGCTGTGGGCAGGCGAGGAGGACACTCTCGTCTACGTCGCCGGGGAGCGAGCCCGACCTCTGCGAACCCGCGACGAGATCGCACGGTACTACCGGGAGGCACTCGGCCCCGTCGAGAGCGTGGACACTGCCGAGGTCACCGATCTATTGGTCGATGCCGAGGAAGATCGCGGACGCGCCTTTTTCCGGTTTCGCTTCGCGGGACGAGAAGCAGCGAGCGACGAGCGGTTCGACGTGGACATCCGGATCACGGCCATCGCGCGCCGACGCGACGACCAGTGGGTACTGGTCCACTACCACGAGTCCTCGCCCGGCCCCGTATGAAAGGCCATACGATCACGAGATGAAGTAGTCTCGCTGAGCGATGGGATTCGTACGTGGCGGCTGGTGCGGCCGCCGAGATAACCAGGTGCTTCGCCCTCTCATCCGGTTGTAGCGTCCGCGTGTGGATAGCGTCTCAGAGTTGCAACGTCGTTCGGGATTCGTGTCGCACATGGCTCGTACACGGCCTCGGTTGACGATGTCTCTGGGAGCGTTCGGCGTTGCCACCTCGGGGGTGTTCGTCGCCTTGTCCGGCACGTCGCCGGGCACCGCCACGTTTTTCCGATGTCTGCTGGCGTTGCCGTTGGTGTGGCCTCTGGCCTGCAGCGAACGGCGTCACGAGGGCCGACTGTCACGGCGAGGCGGTACTGTCGCAGCCGGGGCCGGGGTGCTGTTTGCCGGGGATGCGCTGTTGTGGACTCAGGCGCTCTTCGAGGTCGGTGCTGGGTTGACCGCGGTGCTGGTGAACGCGCAGGTCCTCCTCGTTCCTCTGTTGGCCCTGCTCATCGACCGCGAACCGCTCTCGCGCGCCTTCCTGGGAACAGTGCCGTTCATGGTGGCGGGCATAGTGCTCACCGGGGGCGTGTTCGAGACTGGCGTCCCCAGCAGCGCCCCGGCATGGGGAACGATCCATGCCATCCTCGCCGCACTGTGCTACTCGGGGTTCCTGTTCCTGCTGCGCCGCAATGGGCAGACTGGGCGGGCGGTGCAGTCCTACTGTGGCGTGCTCGCCTCGGCGGCCATCGTCGCGCTGCTCATCGGGGCGCTGTGGTCGGGCATCACAGTGACCCCCGGCTGGTCGGCACTGGGGTGGCTGGCCCTGACCGCAGTGGGAAGCCAGGTCTGTGGTTGGCTGCTGGTCGCTCTGGCGAGCTCGCAGCTGAGCAGCATGACCAGCGCCGCCCTGCTCCTGCTCACCCCGGTCGGCGCCCTCGCCCTGGCCGCTCTCGTTCTCGGCGAGCAACCGACGCTGCTGCAACTGTTCGGATGCGCCCTGATGCTGGTCAGCGCCTACGCAGCCTCCGCGTCCAGCTCATCCTGGCGCTGGCTCACCGGCTCTGTCAGGAGACTGCTTAGCCTCTCGTGACGTGTAAGCCTTCGATAATCGTTCGCAGAGGGATCCCTCAGCGGGACGGGAGCGGAAGGTCGAGGCGTGTGGTCATGTCCAGGCGGAAGCGTCCGTAGGGGTTGATGTTGGACCAGAACAGCGGGCTCAGCGCCCGGCGTTCGGCCGGGCCGAGAAGTTCGTCCCAGCCGGGGCTGTCGAGGACGTGTTGCAGCAGCAGGGTGTTGACGTGCACCAATGCCGACTGGAGTAGATGCAGGGCGAGCATGGAGACTTCGGCGGACTCGCGGTCGGGGCCGGTGAGCTCGCTGTTTTTGCCGTAGAAGATGACCCCGTTGCCGGAGTTCCAGTTCTCCACGACCTGCAGCCCGCCGTGGATCTCACGGCGCAGGTCTTCGTCGGCGAGGTAGTCGCAAGCGAAGATGGTGCGCACCGCGCGGCCGAGTTCCTCCAGGGCTTGGTAGGTGGGGTGCTTCGGTCCCCCGCGGGTGAAGCGGCGCAGGATCGACTCCGACTCGGCAGTGCCCAGCCGTAGCGCGGTGGCGTATTTGACCATCTGGTCGTACTGGCCGGCGATGAGATCCCACTTGATCGGGCGGGTGGTCACAGGGCCGAGATGGGCGTAGGCGGCCTCGTCGTCGGGCCGGTACAGCCGGATGGAGCCGATGTTCTTCAGTCGGGGGCAGTAGGCGGAAGCCGAGCAGTTCGGTGAAGGCGAACCCGACCACCGACGCGCCGTGGGTATCGACGTAGTTCGCCTCGATCTCAGCGGTGGTGCAGTGCCGTAGCAGCCCTTCGATCATAGCCGCGACCTCCGAGGAGGAGCAGGATTTGAGCTGGGAGTAGATGCAGGTGTGCTGGCGTTCGACGTGCCAGTCGATCATCACGCCGGGCCCGCCGTAGCGCCGATGCCACTCGGGCATCAGGTTCGACTCCCACGAGCCGAACTTCTTCGAATCGCTGGCGCACGCGGTCCCTTCGCCCCACCACCGCGGGTCCCGGGCCTCGAACGTGGCGTTGACCAGCTTGGACACCGCCGCGCGGAGATTGTCGCGGGTGATGAAGTGCCGACGCACGTGCCGCGGCTCGCGTTCGGTCTCGTCGTGTTCGCCGGTGGCTACGAGCTTGCGGATGCCGATGTTGGTGCCTAGGGCGAACAGCGCCAGCAGCAGCCGGCGCCGCAGCGTGGACCGGTCGAGGTTCTCGCGGGAAGCCACCAAAGAGAACTCGCTGGTGAACTCGGTGAGGAAGTCGGCGTCCTTGAGCACATCCAGCAGATCCATCGTGCCCCACCGATGGATCACCTCGTCCTTGACCGCTGTCAGGGTGCGCGGTTCCGGAAGTGGGTCCAGCTTGGGCACGGTGGTCCACGGTTCGCCGCGGCGCCGCGTGATCCGTACTCCTCCGGTGGTGCCCTTCTCCAGGGCGGTGTCGTAGCGGTCCAGTGCCGCGGTCATGCGTTGTTTGAGGTCAGCGACGAAGGTCTCGGCCTCGCGAGGCTTGCGCAGGGCTTCGTAGTGCACGTCACGGGTGCTCTCGAAGTCAGCCGGCAGGTCCTCCTCGGGATTGCGCCACCGGTTCGCCCCGGCCACGTACACCTCGCGGCACCGCAGCGCATCGCGCAGCGACACCAGCACACACAGCTCGTAGGGGATGCGCTCGATGCGGCCGCGCTCGTCGATGACCGCCTCACGCCAAGCTTTCGGCACCACCCCGTCGACCGGTACCGACTCCTCGCCAGCGTAGAAGCGGACCTTACCATCGGTGTCGCGGTAGCGTTGCAGCAGCTCCAAAGCCTGCATGATCGGCCAGTAGGCAGTGTTGTTGCACCGGAAGCCCAGCGCGGCCAACAGCGGCGGCAGCATCCGTCGATAGTGGTTCGAATACGAGCCGCGCAGCACCGTGCGCACCCGAGACCGGAACGCCTGCTCGGTGGCCTTGGCCTCGGTAACCAACTCCTGCAGAGTCTTCTCGCCGACAACCGGATACAGCGCGGTGCGCACCTGCCCGTCCGGCTGCTCCAACGCCGTCTCGGCCATCCGAAACAGGATGCCCTCCTTGCCCCGCACCCGGCGCAGATCATCGGTGAGCTCGCGCTCGACCTCGCGATCCGCCTTCGTATTGATCTTGTGCACAAGCCCGATCAGCAGGTCCACCAGGGCATCAGTGATCTCGGTTTGACGCATCCAGCACAGCGCCGCCAACAGCGTCAGCCGCACCTCGCGGGGGCTATCCCGCAGGTCGGACGGGTACGAGCGCATCGCCCGCGCCCGCCAGGCGGCCACCAGCTTCTCCGAGGCGTCGGCGAACAACCCGCTCGGCAGCCCCAGCTGGCGCACCGCGGTCAGCTTGTCGATCTCGGCCAGCACCGTCTCCAACCCGACCTGGCCGATCGGCCTTCAACTCCGCCAACAGACCCCGCACCGCGGAGTCGTCTTCGGCCACCAAGGCCTCCAGTGCGGCCACACTCGCCGCCGATAGACGCTCGACGGTGCGCTGGCAAAACCGCTGCTCGAACGTCGAACGGGCCGAACCGATAATGCGATCCAGCCGCCCGGGTGGCTCGATCCCCTCGGCACGACACCGCACCAACACCGCCTGCCGCAACCGACCCTCCCGCAGCTCAACCGGGCAGACCTCCTCGGCCAACCACCCGGCCAGCTTGTCCTCATCACCCCGGGAGAACTCGCGGAAACCGAACGCGGCCCGAATCTGCGCTCGATGATCTTTGATCGAGCGAGAGCGCCACGAGTAGCGGCCGAACTCCTCGGCATCCACGCACGACCTGCTCAGCGACGTAGCCAACCGCCTGTGGCGGGACCTCCTCGGCATACCGCGGGAACCGCGCCTAGATCTCGAAGAACTTCAGCAACAACGCGAACCCGAGCCGCGTCGCCCCAGACTTGTTGCCCACCAGCCGCCAGTCATCACCCACCAGCGTCCACGACTCCACCAGCTCATCCGGCTGCCACTCCCGCTGCACATACGCACGCTATCGAGCCTCCGGGCCACAGCACCCTACCGGGATCGCTCTACTCTGCCCCTCAGGACAGCTTCAGGAGTACAGGGCCCAGATCGGGTGTCCGGCGCACCACACCGCTGCTCTACACCCGTGACGGTGCCGACCTCGTGATCGTCGCGTCCAAGGGCGGATACGGCAGGCACCCTGCCTGGTACCACAACCTGCGTGCCCACCCGGACACGACCGTGCAGGTCAAGGCCGAGATTCTACCGGTACGTGCCCGCATCGCCGATCCGGCGGAACGCCGTCGACTCTGGCCCCGAGTGGTGCGTACCTACTCGCAGTTCGAGCACTACCAGCAGCGCACCCCGCGGGAGATCCCGCTCGTGATCCTCGAACCGCGCCGCTCCGCCTGATCCCGTGGTTTCACCCGGCACGCTCGAACCCACCGGGAAAGCTCCCGCTGCCCCGGCAGGGTCGGGCGGTCCCGCTTCGTCACGCGGGCGGGGACTCCGGGGGAGAGCTTCCAGTGTTCGGGGACTTCCTGGTAGGGGCCGATCCCGGCGAACGGCCCGGTGATCCAGTACGCGCGTCGTTCCCACGACGAGAAGGTCCGGGAGAGCTTCGTCCCCCGAGCCCTCCGCTGCCTCGCGATTCAGGACGGCCGGAGGTGAGGGTCGCTGTAAGCCTCTCCCGGAAGCGGTGGTGGTGTGAGCTGGGAGTGTCGACTCAGTCCCCCGCGTCCTCCTTCGGTTCGGCGGTGTCGGTCGTATCGTCCTCTTCGGGCGAGGTGGGATACAGGGTGGTGGCGACGAGGTCGGCGGCGCTGCGTTCGGGGTGGCGGGCCGCGTGGTTGTAGACGCTCTGGGTGGTGGCGATGCTGGTGTGGCCGAGGTCGGCCTGGACGTTGGCGAGGGCCGCACCGGCTTCCACGGCGGTGGTGACGTAGAAGTGGCGCAGCGCGTGGGGGTGGAGCGCTTCGGCGATCTCGTGCAGCTCTGGGCTGGTGGCGGCGAGTCTGCGTAGCAGCTGCCACAGTCCTTGGCGGGTGCAGCGGCGGCCGCTGCGGGTGCTGATCAGGGGTTGGGGACCGGAGCTGGTCTGGCCGCGGTGGGCGGGTCGGTTGGTTCGATGGGTGGCGTCGTGGGTGTGCAGGTAATCGGTCAGGGCGGTCTCGACGCTCTCGGGCAGGTAGACGATGCGGGGTTTGTCTCCTTTACCGGGAACGCGCAGGGCGCGGCGTCCACGGGTGGTGTGCAGGTCGGCGCGGTTGAGGGCGCACATCTCGCTGACGCGCAGACCCAAGGTCAGCAGGGCGACGACGGCGGTAGCGCGGGCGGTGTCCATCGGAGAGGCTCCGCGTCGGGGGGTGGCCGCGGCGGCATGGAGGGCGCGTACCTGCTCCACGGTGAGGTTCAGGGCGTGACCGGTCTCGCGGTTGCCGGACAGCCCGAGGCGACGGCGGTTGAGCGCGGCCGGGTTGCCAGTGGTCAGGCCGGTCTCGGCGAGGTGAGCGTAGAGGGCTTTGAGGGTGGCCAACATGCGTTCGCGGGTGCTGTGGGCGGCTTCGGCGGTGGTCAGTTCGTCCAGCCAGGCTTTGACGTGGGCACTGCGGGCTGCCAGGGGGTCGATCCGGTGGGCGGAGCACCACCGCAGCCAGTGCAGGTCGCGGAGCCGTCCGGGCCCGGCGGGAGGTGGACGTCGGGTACTCGTCTGGGGGCTCGGGGCGCGGGGGTCGAGGCCGAGAACAGCGGCGTAGGCGTCCACCGTGGCGGCCCAGCCGGGAGGCCCGGATTCCGTGGCGGCCCAGTCGGCCAGTTCCTCAGGGCCGACTGGTAGGCCGAGGCCGGTGGCGTAGGTGCGGCGGGTGGCGGTGTTGCCGTAGCCGGCCAGCCAGTCGGCGATGGCGGCCAGCAGTCGTACCGGTTGTTCGGCGCCGGGCCACAGTTCAGGAGGGTGCCCAGTTTTCGGCGTCTTCGATGTGGCTCGTTCCAGGGGGCTGTTCTTAGTCATTTTCACCTTTCGGATCCTCCTGCAGCCTGCCCCACTAATGTTAGCAACAAAACAACACTTTCGTAGCAAAGATCGTTTTTAGTAATAAAACTAGAAACAGAACTTGCAAGTTATATAATACAAAACTAGGATGTGGATCATGGATTCCGCTACGGACGACGCCGCCCCGCAGGGGCGGTGCAAACTGGCCGCCTGCCGTGCCCCGCTGCCGCCTTCCGGCCCCCGAGGGGGGCGACCGCCCGAGTACTGCCCGGATCGGAGCTGGCCCGGAGGCAAGACCTGCAAACAACTCGCAGCCGCCCAAACCGCCCTGCAGGAGGCCTTCGGCGACGCTCCCGGGGCCACGTTGGACAGCGCGGCCGGTGACTTCGTCCGAGCCGCCGACGCCGTCGCCGCCCCGTTGTCGGCACTGCACACCGCCCTGGAACAAGTACGCGGCCAGGTGACCGAGGAGCTGAGCACCGCCGCGGCGTCCGCCACCAGCGCTCGCACCGAAGCCGCCGAGGCCCGCGAAGCGGCCCAGAACGCGGAGGCGGCTCGTGCCGAGGCCGAACAGGCCCGGGCGGTCGCCGAACAAGGTCGGACCGATGCCGAAACCACCGCGGCCGAAGCCAAGGAGGAGGCCCGGACCGCTCGTGCCGAGGCCGAACAGGCCCGTTCCGAACGAGCCGCCGCCCTCGAGGCCCAGCACCGAGCCGAAACCCAGGCCGCGGCACACGAGGCCACCGCGACCGCCGCCACGGAGCGCGCCACCAGCGCCGAGGGCCGTGCCGCGAGCGCCGCCAGCGAACTGACCCAGGCCCGTGAACGCATCGCCGCCCTGGAGTCAGAACGCGACGCGCTGCGGTCCACGCTGGAGTCCGAGCGCCGAACCCACGCGGACGCCGAGGCCGATCTGCGTCACGCCCGCGACAGCGCCCAGGCGGCCGCCCAGTCCGCCGAAAGCCGCGTCGAGCAGGCGGAGATCCGCGCGGGCAACGCCGAGACCCGTGCCGAGCAGGCCGAGAACCAGCTACGGCACGCCAACCAACAGCTCACCGAAACCGCGGCCGAGGCCGCCACCTCCCGGGCGAGCGCCGCCAGCGCCGCCAGCGAACTGACCCAGGCCCGGGACCGGTTGCGGAAGCTGCACGAGATCCTGCTCGAACCGCACCAGACCGACGAACAGCTCCGGAATCGCCTGATCACGGCCCTGCTCCATGACCCGGAGGAACAGCCCACCTCCTCTGACGACACCGAGACACCACCCCCGTGACGTCGTGACCGCTTCCCGCCAGCTTCGGAGACCAATCTGGTCTCCGAAGCTGGCGGGAACCGCGAAGCAGCGGGAAACCGGCGTCCATCGATCCTTGATCGAGGTCAGATCGCGTCGCGGGGTGTGGTGAACCGTGGTGGGAGGAGACGATGAAGGCTCAGGTGAGAACCTCGGGGTAAGACTCGGAGCGGCGGCGAGGCAGCGGTCTCGCCGAGATGCGTCAACGCCGTATGCCGCATTTCGTGCGACCCCGATACCGACCCCCGCGCAGAGTAGTGTGCTCGTCGAGCATGGTCTGTGCCTGCCCGTAGGACAACCGAGCCCGTACGGTGTCCGGGCACACTTCCCGCGAGGACAAGGCTTCGCCGAGACCGGGACGACGAGGGCGATCACCGGGCCGTTGAGTATCCGGGGCAGCGGCCGCGCGGTACCCGCGGTCCAGTAGGGAATGTCCAGCACAGTGTCCTCGTACACCCTGGCGCCGGTAGCGGATCTTGACCCGAGCACCTTTGGCTTTCGCTGTCGCGCGATCGAATTCGATAACCTATTCGGCACGAGCAGCGCGTCTGGCCACGCCCCCAACTCTTATGAAGCCGCCCCACCGGATAGTCCCGTTCTCGAGCGCGGTTATCACGGTCGCGTTCATCCTCGTGCTCTACGGCATTGGAGAGGTCTTGGCCCCAGCCACCCGGATTCTCGTCAGCGAGCAAACCCCTGAAGGACAGCTCGACCTCGCGCTCTTCCAAAAGAAGGGTCCGAAGGCTGTTTGAGTCACCGCCATGTTCGGGGCCACGGAGGCGGCTCGGGCGACGTTGGTATCTCCGACGACGGTGTCCGGTGCGACTACGGTATCGGCCTTGCCTCGGAGACTAGCGCTTCGTAATCGCCGCTTCGATGGTGCTGACAACGCGATCGGGGTCATCGACTTCTATGTAGAGCCGCTTGAACCGTTCGTTGCCGAGGGAGACGACGATCGCCTTCTCGGGATTGGCGACATCCCAGAAAACCCGCTCGCCGTTCTGCGAAAAAGTACCACCCAGATAGCGACCGTAGGCGTCGGTTCCCACGATCTTGGTCCCAGGCCACTCGCACAGGCTGTTGATACCCGGCCACCCCGTCGACAGGCCTGGATCGACGGTCGCGCCACGAACGTTCTTCAGCGGGATGGTCAGCTCATTGCGCACGGCGCCGAGCTTACGAATTCCCTTGATCGTGACGACTAGTTCCGTGTCGGTGATCGTGACATCAGCCATGGATTTCTCCTTGTATTTGATTGTCAGCAGGCAGTCCCGCACGAGCCAAGAGACGAGCGTAGATCTGTTCGGCGACCGGGCCCGACGCACCATCGAGGGCGACCAGCGCTTGACGGACGAGCTCAGCCACCCGAGGGTCGGCGGCGGCGCGCTCCCGGAGCGCGACGACGAGAAGATCGAGTAACAGCTCACTCGATACGCCTCGTGTGACCACCTGCTCAAACGCGGCCCTGAACAGCCCGGCCTTGCTGTCGAACGCACCGTACAAGCTTCCGCGCTGCAAGCTGGTCGCCGCGACCAAGTGGGATACCGAAGCACCCTCGTATCCTCGCTCGGCGAAAGTCTCGGCGGCTCCCAGAAGCACCGCTTCGCGATCGAACCTCGGAACACCGACCATGAGCCTACGATAGCCATGATGGAACGATCGGTCAATAATGACTCGACTCGATCATCTCGATGCGCCGTGCTGGAGTCGGCCACCAGTCCACCCCGTCTTCGACCTGACGGTGACACCGATGGGTAGAGCGGTGAAGTGACAACGCGAAGGGCCAGTGCCGGCAGGAACAACTCAGCGGCGGTGAAAGCTCGAAGCGCTGGGCCAGCGTCCTGGTCCCGACATGTGCTATCAGCACCGTGACGTGCCGGTCGAGGACGTCTTCAGCACGGTCGGCGAGCTCGTCTCCGAAGGCGAGGGCAACCCCTTCGAGCTCTCCGAACCGTCGTACCGCCACGACCTGCCGAACGCACGCCGTGCATCCGGTGAACGCAGGTCACAGTGTGCACTCACTGCCCCCGGCGGGGTGCTGCCGATCCCGGCGCGGCTTCGGACGGTCGTCGGGGATGCTGGCGGACTCGATGACCGCGTCGAGGTGGACCTGATGTTCTCGCGAGTACCCGGGCACACGGGCGCAGCCGATACGGCCCGCGTTGTGTGGGTGTGGGGGACCGCATCGTCTCGAAACCCGTCCCGCGACACGCACACGAGACTCTGAACCGTAGGGAGAGCTCCGGGAGGATCCGAGCTGGGTGAGTGTGACTGGTGTTTGGCCGTCCCGGAATCCGATCCGGATCTCGAGAGATCCGGCCTCCCGGTGTGTTAACGGGTCGTCGCGGCCAGGAAGGTGTCACGGGCGGGGCTGGTGATGTGATGGGACCAGAGTGCGTGTAGGGGAACGGAATGGGGTGGACGCAACTCGAGCACGCGCACGGCCCCGCCTGCGGCGGCGCCGGGGTCAGTGGTGACGAAGGCGATGTGGTCTGAGCCGAGGACGGCGGTGACCGGTGGAGTGCCTTGGATGGGATTGCGATGAATGTGGGGATCGAATCCGGCTTGCCGACAGTAGGTGATGAGGAGGTCGGTGTAGCCGGAGCGACCGGGGGATCCCCAGACCATGATGGATTCGTCTTTCAGGTCGGTGAGTTGGATCGAGTCGTGGGTGGCGAGGTGATGCTCAGCTGCCACGGCGACGTGCAGGCGGTGGTGGGTCAGGGTGGTGCGGGTCAGTCCGTGGGCGGGGCTCATGGCTCGGCACAGGCCGAGGTCGAGATCGCCCGCGAGAAGTTGGGTAGTGAGCTCGTGAGGATAGCGCTGGTTGACCTGCGGGGCGAGATCCGGATAGGGGTACTGAGCCTGATGCAGCAGGGTGGTGATCTCATCGCCGGTCACGGCCGGGGTGTGGCCGATGCGTAGGGGATCGGGCTCGCCGCGGCCGATGCGGCGGGCGCGGGCGACCGCGGCGCGGGCCACGCCGTGCAGTATCCGGCCGTCGGCGATCAAGGCGTGTCCGGCGGGGAGAAACGGTGAGCGTGTTGCTGTTGCGCCGCAGCAGGGCGACGCCGACTTCGCGTTCCAGCGCCCGGATCGAGGTGGACAGGGCTTGCTGGGACAAGTGCAGGCGGGCGGCGGCGCGGGTGAAGCTTCCCTCTTCGGCCACGGTGATGAGGTGGTCGAGCTTGTGCAGGTCCAGTCCCATGTCATCCTCGGTTATCGGGGTGGTGACGTGCGGTGCCGCTGTGGGAGTGTCGGTGCCTGACCAGGGGAACAACGGCTCGGTGAGGTGGATCAACCCGAACAGGGTGGTCATCCTGCTGGCGCGGTTCACCCCGTCGTGGTGGGGGATGTTTGTTGTGGGGTGAGTTGGGTGACCACGGCCAGTGTCGCCATGACCGCGACGGTGGCCACTCCGATGGCCAGGGAGGGAACCGCGTGGCCGAGCACCAGGCCGAGGGCGCCGACGACGACCAGCGCCGTGGCGGCCACGTAGCGGGCGCGGGCCACCGCGCCGGTGCGCGAGCGCAGGAACAGGATGTTGCCGGCCAGGTAGATCAGCGGTCCACCCACGGTGGTCAGCACCACCGAGGGGTCGGTGTCGGCGTGGCTGATGCGCAGCTCGATGGAGACGGCCACGACGATCGCGCCCGCCACCATCAAGGCGTGAGCGTAGGCGAACGCCGAGCGCAACGCCCTGGTGCTCGCGTCACCCCTGCTGGCCTGGGTGTCGGGGC
>NZ_FNJR01000022.1 GCF_900104475.1 Actinopolyspora xinjiangensis | reverse complement strand
GAGGCTGGTGGGCAGGGTGTGGAAGTCGTGGTGGAGGTCGGTGCGGCGTTGTCATCGGGTTGCCGGGCGTCGGAACTGGTGTCGCAGTGCCGGGGTGTGTTCGACGACCCAGCGAACGGGCTGGTTGGTGTCACGGGTTGTACGTCGACTGATGAACGGTTGTATACCTCGATTTCGCAGGTGGGCACGATAGGTGTCGTGGTCGTAGCCGCGGTCCGCGACGAGCACGTCGAGTGTGCGGCGCGGTCGCCCGCGTCGCCCGCGTACCGGCGGGACCTTCTCGACCAACGACAGCAGTGGGGTGATGTCGTGCCGGTTGCCACCAGTGAGGAGAGGGTGGCCAGCGGAACACCGCCGCCCTCGCAGATCAGGTGGCGCGTCGAGCCGGTTGTGCCCCGATCAACGAGGCTCGGCCCCGCGGCCGCGCCCCCCTTTTTTGGCGCGAACGTGCGAGGCGTCCACACACGCCCGCGACCACTCGATCTGCCCGGCCGCGTCGAGTTCGGCCAGCAGCACCTCGTGGAGCCACTCGACACCCCCTGCCTCCTGCCACTCCCGCAGGCACCGCCAGCACGTCATCCCCGAGCCGAACCCCAACCCCCTGCGGCAGGTCCTCCCACCCGACACCGGTGACCAGCACGACCAGGATGGGCTGCACCACCTGCCGATCCGGCAACAGCTTCGGCCCCGCCCGACTCGCCGGACACACCGGCACCAACGGCTCGACCCGCCCCCACAACCCATCCGAGCCCCCACAGCACAGCCACCCCCCACGATCACCCCAGCCCGGCACCACCAACGTGTTAAGGGCTCTTACTGGGACCTCCGAAAGATATAGTCGACGAAGAAGGAAGATTGAAGGGACACCAGGACACAGCGGAGCAGTGCCGACCTGGCCAGTGGGAGCACGCACGCAAGACGCCAAAAGGAACTCGCTGCCACTCGACTGTCGGCTGAACGAATCGACGAGGCATCTGTCAAGATCCGAAATGGATCACCCACTGATGCCAACAGTCCAGACAGAGATCTTGAAGTCTTGAGTGGTGTACTTCCGTTGTAGACCTCATTTGATGATCCAGAGGAAGACCCTGACGCACCGCGTCATATGCTTCCACCCCACATCGCGTCGCATGTTCGTCCGGAGAAGGGAAGCTGGCGATACGCAGTCTGATCGGGCGAGTTCCGAACGGTCCGGTCAGGGCCACTCATCGCTGTGACCAGCACTATCGCTTCGTAGCAGACTGGTGAAGTTGAGTAACGAACTCAGCCGATGTGGAGGATTCGTAACCGGTCGGGTTCTGCCGGAGCCCGATCAACGACCTGGACCGGTGGCCAGGCCCACTGCCAAGTCGTGATGCCCGACGTACGGGAGAACCGGATCGGCCCGCGCGTACCCTCGACCTCCACAAGCGGCCACGACTCCGCGATGGTCGCCGGATCGGTGCCGTAGGAACGCAGCACCGCGGCGAGGACGGTGACGGTGTCCCAGCCTTCGAAGGCGACGAAGGACGGTGCTTCGCCCAACCGCTCGCGGAGCTTCTTCCCGACACGGTCACCGAGCGGGCCGAGGCACTCGGGCAGGTAGCGCAGGAACGGTATCCCGGCACCTTCCTCCCCCAGTATCGCCGCCCATTCACCGAACTCAGGTTGTCCAGCTGGAGCGCCGAGCAAGATCTCCGTGAGTCTCCGGTCGCCCCGGACGGCCCGGACGATCGGCACCGCCGGCTCCGGGTGACCGACCAGCAGAAGGAGCGCTGTCGCACCGTGCTCGACGATGGCATCGCACAAGGCATTCGTGGTGAGCGCACTCGTGTCGAGCTCGATGACGGTGCCGTCGGGAGCTAGGTGCTCGCGCAGTATGCGGGTGCCGAATGCCCAGTAGACGCTCGGCTGGGTCGCCACGGCGATCCGTTCCCGGCCCACGCGGCGGAGGAAATCCGCGTAGATCCGCCATCCGTGGGACTGAGCCGGGGCCAACCGCGCGACCCACTCCGTCGACTCGTCGGTGAGCGCGTCGAGCACCGCCGACGAGCAGAGGTACGGCACACCGAGGGTGTGAGCCCTCGCGGCGACGCTCTGAGCGACGACGCTGTGGTACTCGCCAACTACAGCGGTCACTCCTGAGTCCACCAGTTCGTCCACGGCCGCCGCGGCCCGACCAGGATCGGCCGCAGTGTCCCGGACCACCAGTTCCAGTGGTCTGTCGTCGATCCCACCGCTGTTGTTGACCTCGCGAACGGCCAGCTCGATTCCCGCAAGCAGGTGTCGGCCCGCCTCGACCCAGCCGGGCCGCGTCAACGGGACGAGAACCCCCAACCGGACGGACGCTCCGTCCGCGCGCTCCGCTCCGACCAGAGAGAGTGGCGCGTTCATCGGATGGTGTCTCCTCTGATCGTGCTCTGCGGAAAGAGTCAGCTGTGTTCGGCCAGTGTTTCCAATTGGGAATTTCAGCGTAGCGGTCAAGGTCCGGGTAGGGGATCACTCCGTCGGGTAAGAATGCGGGCGCGGGGAGCCGGTGTGCTTCCTTCGGTTACCGAAGGTTGATGCACGCCGGATCGGTGACTGCCCCCACCCCGACCTGTGGAAAACCCTCACCTGGGGTCAAGGCAAAGAAATGGCCCAACATGCCCAATTCACCATCGACTCAGGCATCCCCGTCTACTTCTGCCCACCCGGCACTCCCTGGCTGCGGGGCAGCAACGAAAACACCAACGGACTCCTTCGCCAATACCTACCCAAACGCACCAACCTCACCCAAACCGACCTCGACCACGTCGCCACCAAACTCAACACCAGCCGTCGACCCATTCGGCCGTGGCGAGCTCGACCTGCTCGACGGTGCGCCAGGGCTTGCGGGGTTTGATCAACTCGGTCTTGTAGAGGCCGTTGATCGTCTCGGCGAGTGCGTTGTCGTAGCTGTCACCGACGGTGTCGATCGACGCGTCGATGCTGGCGGCGGCGAGGCGGTCGGTGTAGGTGATCGATGTGTACTGACTGCCGGCGTCGGTGTATTGCACGAGTCCAGCCAGATCCGCCCGGCCGTTCCGGTTTCTGGTCCAGATGGCCTGCTCGATCGTCTCCAGCACCAGATCTGTGGTCATGTTCGTGCTGGTGCGCCAGCCGAGGATGCGGCGAGGTAGGCATCGATGACGAACGCGGCGTAGACCCACCCCGACCATGTGGAGACGTAGGTGAAGTCCGCTCCCCACAACACGTTGAGTGCGGGCGGGTTGAACCGACGCTGCACCAGGTCAGCCGCCCCCTCGGCGGCAGGATCGCTGATCGTGGTGCACTTGTGGCCTTCCCACGTGTCGCCCCGTGCAAGCCGAGCTCGCGCATGAACCGCTCCACCATGCAACGGGCCACGCGGATGCCCTCCCGGTTGAGTTGCACCCAGACCTTTCTGACCCCGTAAACACTGAAGTGGACCTCGTGCACCCGGTGATCTCGGTTGTGAGCTGTTCGTCATGGCGGTCCCGAGCCGAGAGCGTGCGGGCCAGCTGGTCATAGTAGCTCGATGGGGCGATCGCACACCCGTGTTCGGACAGCACGGTGCAGATCGACTCGACACCCCATCGCAGGCCATCGCCGTCGCGATGACCTGCGATGCTCGCGGAGAAACGCCACGATCACCGAGACGACCGGTCGAGCTCGGCCGCATAGAAAACCGAGCCCGCCTACTGGCTTGCCCCGAGCACCTCGGCCATCGCCGCCCACTCCGACTCGTGCTGCCCCGCACCTCACCGAACATGCGAACCGCGCGCTCACGCGGCTCCGGCGGATATCTCCGCGACGTGTTTCACGACATGAGACCTCATCCTTCCCAAGGACTGAAGCCTCCAGACACATGGGGGCGACTTCATAGTACGCCGCTTCGTGGGCCACGAACTTGCCGAACCATACCCAGCTGCTGTCGCAAGAGATCGGGCGTGCGGCTGCGTCCATCTCGCGCCCCACCCTGAAGGCCCAACTGGGAAAAACGCGATAAAACAATTTAATAACAAGCAATATCCATACTGCCATGTTGCACCCTCACAATAACTTGTGACATAAATAACAAATCGTCGATTTGTCTTTTTGGTGCGCATATGCCGTGACAAAGTGCCCAAGCAACAGAATCAGCTAGGCAAGGATTGATGGGCGAGACAAGTCAAGCTTTGAAAGATGACGATTTAGCCATTCTCGTAGTAGGCAAGGGCTATAGCGCCTACCGCGGCTACGCTCTCGAAGAGTTGCGGGACGCCGGAGTTCGGGTGTATCTGTGCGACGACGAGGAGCTGGAACCTGGAGAGGCAAATCTCATCGAACGCATGCTGTATGTCGACTTCGAACGGCCGCCGGAGCAGGAGGCCGAACGGTTGGCTGACCAGATCGCGGACACGCAGTTCGACAGGAGTCTGTGCTATATCGAGAGTCTCTTGTCATGGACCGCGGAGTTCTCGCAGTTCCTGGGGATCGCGTTCTCGGATCCGGAGCGGATGCGCGCGGTGCGTAGCAAGTATCTTATGCGGCGGGCGTTTGCCGATGCCGGGCTGGCTACTCCAAATAACCAAGTCGGGGAACCTGCCGAGTTACTCGCGACCGACCTTACCTTTCCTCTAATCATCAAGCCGGAGCAAGGGCATTCCAGCATCGGCGTCGAAATGATCGGGTCGCACGAACAACTGACTGAATACTTTGGCAGGGACAACAACGCCAAGGCCGACCGCTATGTCGTTGAGCAGGTCGTTCGCGGCGTCGAGTACAGCGTCGAAGGCTATACCCACGACGGTAAGACGGTTGCTACGGGGCTAACCACGAAGTTCAAGACGGAACCCCCCTTCTTCGAAGAGCTGGGCCAGTTCTGTGCTCGAGGGGTCGACGTTACCGAAGCGCAGCGGGAGCTGTTCACTGCGGCTGTGCGCGCGGTCGGGCTGGACTCATCGATTTTCCACTTCGAGTTCATGGCCGACAACGCAAGCCTGACGCCAATCGAGCTCGGGGCCAGGATGGGCGGGGACAAGATTCCGTATCTGCACCGCCGCGCGACCGGGCGCAGCCTGCTACTAGAGTATCTGGGCCGCCCTGTGTCATACCCACGCACGTCGGATCCCGGAGTGGGAATTGTGTTCTTCGTCCCCCGCGAGCCGGGCATGGTTCCCGAAGCGTTCCCCCCTGCAGAACTGCGGGCCGAGTTGGGGGAAAGCTTCATCGAGTGCGGGCCGGGCAAAGTCGTGCTCACCACGCCGGACGACTTCTTCGTCCGGCTCGGGTTCGCGGTGTTGACAGCACCGACCGCCGAGGAATTCGTGGCCAGAGCCAACGCCAAGGTTGAAATGTTCGAGCAGGCTGTCGGCATCGGGCTGCATCGGCTGCGGTTTGACAGCCTGGATACGTCAGCCGGATTCGGCCCTGTGTCCGCGCACGTCTGAGCCCGGCGCATCACTCTTTACTGTGCTGCCGTCGCTACGGGTGCTCGGACCTTTAGCGCGGCAACTGCCAAATACGAAGGAATACGATGATTCTCTCACGAACGTCCGGTTCGCTCCTGGGTGACACCGTAGTCCGGGATGTCGAGGCCGAGGCGACGACAAACGATCGGATCGGACCGTATTTACGCCGCAACGACCGCGCGGTCCGTGAAACTCCGGCCACTCAATTGCGGCTACTGCGCAAGTGGAAGCATGATCGGCAACGGCTCCACGCCCGTGTCGGCGCGGACCCCGAGCAGATCTCGGAGTGGCAGCTGGAGTGGGTCCGGAAACTAGTTGACTTCGCTTACGCCACCATACCCTTTTACCGTGACCTGTACTCGGCCGCAGGGTTCGAACCGGGTGCGGTAGTGTCTTGGTCGGACTTCGAGCAACTGCCCGTGGTCTCCAAGCAGATGCTCGTCGAGGCCGAGGTCGGCCCGCAGTTGAGCGCTGATCCCACGAGAGCTCACAGGCTGCATTCGGCGCGTACCTCGGGATCCAGCGGCCTGAATCTGACCATATATCAAGACGACGCCAGCGTCGATTACCGTGCGATGCTCTACATGCGCCACTGTGAATTGTATCTTGGCGATGAGTTAGCCAGTGATGATTGGCGGTACGGTGTCTATTTCGCCGCTGAGCGTTTCACTTCCCTGCTGGGGGAATATCCCTTTGTAACCGTTTCTCAGGAGACCCCGACCGACTTGTTGCTTCAGCACTTGTCGGAGGTGCGCCCACGCTTGGTGCTTTCTTTCCCGAGTTACCTGCAGCGGCTCGCTGCCGAAAACGTGGCACTTGACCAGTTCGGCGTCGTGGCGGTCGGAACCAACTCTGAGCGCAGCAGCCGCGAGGAGCGGCAACGCTATTCTGAGGTCTTCGGCGTGCCGGTGCTCGACGAGTACTCTTCCGAGGAGCTGTCGTTGATCGCTCACGAGTGCCGCGATCGCCGTTATCATTTGGTGGAGGACAGCGCCTACCTGGAGGTCGCCAACCCGGACGATCAGGGGTTCGGGCGGCTGGTAGGAACCTCGCTCGGCAACTTCGTCATGCCGTTTATCCGCTACGAGCAAGGCGACGTGGTACGGCTGGAGGACAGGGGCACGAACGCTTGCGAGTGCGGGACGACCTTCCGCACCATCGACTCCTTCCGAGGTCGGGAGGACGAGGGTCTGCAAGACGGTCCGAACAGGACAGTTCCATCCGACGTAGTGCTCGGTCTGTGCGATAGCACTCTGGTCGTCGCCGAGTCCAACGTGCGGCAATACCAGATTGTTCAGGTTGCCCCCGACTTGGTGCAGCTACGGGTTCAGTTGTCCGACCCGACGCATGGTACGGACAACCCGCTGATCCGCGGATTCACCGAGGGCCTGCCTACGCTGTTTGAATACGCGTGGGTGCGCGTCGAGGTCGTCGAGACCGAGGACTTTGACACCCTCGTCTCCGGCAAGAGGCGGCTGATCTACGTTGAACCTGGGGCACGCGCATGAGGGCCGTCGAAGTCAGCAGTGCAGATCGGCTGCTTAAGAAGCCATTCCGGATCGCGGGCGAGGAGCATTTCGACGTCACGACCGTGACCGTGTCCATTACCGAGGACGGACACACAGGGCGCGGCGAGTGCAACCCCTACTCGGTACTCGGTTGGACCAAGGATCGGGTTCTTGCCGAGATCGAGCGAGTGCGTCCGGCGCTGGCAGTGGGTGCGGACCGGGTGGCGCTGCTGGACCTCGTCCCGCCTGGGCCAGCGCGCAATGCGCTTGATTGCGCGCTGGTTGACCTGGAGTGTCGAACCCTCGGCCAGACGGCTGGCGAGATATTCGGCATCGACGCCACCGGTCCGGTGGTCTCGGCGATGACCCTGGACATCGGCGCGAACGCGGCCGGGGCCGTCGACCTTCCGGTAGTGAAGATCAAAATTGACGACGCATCTGACCCGTCGGTGCTTGCCGAACTGCGCCGGGTCGCCCCGACGGCGACAGTGCTGGTCGACGCGAACGGCAGCCTCGATGAGGACGGACTACGACAGTGGCTCCCACACCTGGTTGAGCATGGCGTCAGCGTGCTGGAACAACCGATGCCTCGCGGCTGCGATGACGGGTTGATCGACGTGAAGTCCGAGGTATTGCTCTGCGCTGACGAAAGCTTCCAGACCGCGCGGGATCTGCATGATTGCGCGGGCCGCTACGACCTGGTGAACATCAAACTGGACAAGATCGGCGGGCTCACCGCGGCGGTGGGTGCCGAGGCAGTCGCCCGTGGGATGGGGTTGGGCACGATGGTCGGCTGCATGATGGGGACCTCCCTGTCCGCCGCCCCCGCCTGGTGGCTGGCCCAACGTGCCCGTTTTATCGACCTCGATGGTCCGACACTGCTCGCCGAGGACATGGACAACGCGATGACCTGGACCGTCGGGGCGATCTCGCGTCCCGACGTACGCCTGTGGGGGTGATCATGCCGGATCGGAACTCGCCGTGGCCGCTGCTGCGTGACGAACTGTTCGCCAGCGGCGCGCGACAGCAGACCTACGAGCGCTCAGTGGTCAACTTGATCGCCAGTGACAACATCGTGCCGGGCTGGCGCGCGAATAACCTGCCCTACCTCGGTGACATGGTCCAGGAGGGCATCGTGCGCAAGCGTCCGTTCGCTGGCGCCGGGATCCACGACGAACTCGAGCTGCTGGCAGGTGAAATCGCCTGCAAGGTTTTCGGCGTCGACCACGCCATCCTGCAGTCGCACTCGTGCAGCCAGGCCAACCAGGCCGTCTACCACGCATTGCTGCGGCCAGGTGACCGCGTGCTGGCCTTGCGGTTCCGCGCCGGTGGACACCTGACCCACGGCATGCGGACCAATTTCTCCGGTCGCGCCTACGAATTCGAGTTCTACGGCGTCGACCAGTTCGGGGGCATAGACTACGACGCGCTACGTGAGCATGCGCTGCGCTTCCAGCCAAAACTGGTTATCTGTGGCTCGTCGTCCTACCCGTGGCGTTACGACATCGCCCGACTGCGGGCAGTCTGCGATGAAGTCGGCGCAGCACTGATGCTGGATCTGTCACACGAGGCTGGACTAATCGCGGGCGGAGCGTTCGACTGCGACCTGGGGATGGCCGACGTCGTGACTATGTCGCTGGACAAGACGCTGCGCGGCCCTCATGGCGCGGCCGTGTTGTGCCGGGCAGAACTCGCCGAGCGGATGGATTCCGCTGTGCATCCGGGCACCCAGTCCAGCTTCCCATTGCGTCGGGTCACCGACGCAGCCGCAGCCCTCTTGGAGAGCCAGACCGCCGCCTTTACCGAGTACACCAGCCGCTGCTTAGCACTGTCGCGTCACCTGGCCGAGCAATTCCGCGCCATCGACCCCGACTCGGTCATTGGCGGCGGCGACAAGCACTATCTGCTGCTGGACACCAAGCGAGCCTTCGGCCTCGACGGTCACGCCGCCGAGGTAGCACTTGAGAGTGTCGGCGTGCTCAGCAACCGCCAATCGCTGCCGACTAATGACACCGATCGGCTTAAGGACGCGGGCGGACTGCGCATTGGCACCGCCTGGTTGGCGTCCTGCGGTTACGACGAGCAGGACACCGAGCCTCTCGCAGACGTCATCACGGCCGTTTTGCGCGGCACGGATCCCGAAAAGTGCGCTCGGGCGGTGCATGACCTCATAAGCCGTGAGCGGCCACTCGACGTGCGTCGCACCAGCCAACTCGACTGGTCACTCTCACAAGCACTGTCGCCTGATTCAGGCGAGATAAACCATGTGGGGACAAAGAATCGAGAAAGCACCGAATCATGAACACAGTACGGATGACCGTGGCGCGCACCGCCGACCCCGCGCAGCGCAAGACGCTGACGGACTACGAACAAATCGGTTTCAGCGTCGAAGCTAACCTTGCCGACGGCCACGCCTATCAAGGCCTGAGCCACAGCCAGGCAGAGATCGTAGAGCGAATGAGCGACCTGTGGGCATACTCAGAGGCTCAGTCCATTCCGGAGTCCACGCAAATCTACGTGGATCGTTACGCAGATCTGATCGGATCGGCATATCTGCCGGATGCCTCTACTCACCTAATTCTACCGACTGCGTCGAACTCGATCGACCTGGTCGCCGCCTATCTGAAGCTGCGTCATAGCCGGGTCCTGCTCACTCATCCCACCTTTGATAACCTGGCCCTTATCCTACGGCGCCGTGGCGTCGATCTGTATCCGGTGACTGAGCCTGAGGTGGCGGGCGCGCTGCCACTGGCCCCGAAACTGGCCGAGACCGACGTCCTGTTCCTGGTGAACCCCAATAACCCCACAGGGACCAACCTCAGCAAGGAACGATTCGAGGAAATCGTGCACGCCTGTCTGCGCCACGACGTCATGCTTGTGATCGACACCAGCTTCCGATTATTCTACCCTCAAAACTGGGATGATTACCAGATCCTCCACGAAAGCGGCGTTTCGTTCATCCTCTTCGAGGACACCGGCAAGGTGTTTCCTACACAGGACATGAAGGCAAGCCTGTTCACATGCTCACCTGATAATCGCGCCGCGCTACACGAGATCTACAATGAGATCTATCTATGCGTTTCGAAGTTCACGCTCGCCGTGTTGGGTGATTTTTTCGACAACGCCCGCCGTGAGGGACTGGACCAGTCGGTGCACTCGCTCGTCGCGCAGCGACGATCGAGGGCCCGTGAAATGTTAGGGGAAGAAGTAATCGACCCGACAGCACGCGACAGCCGGATCAGCGTTGAGTGGATTTCCACTTCGAATATCGGACAATCCGACAAGACCGTCACGGCCGAGTTACACGAGCGTGGGGTGGGGGTTTTGCCAGGGCGTGGGTTCTTCTGGAATCGCGCTGACGAAGAAGCGGGGGTCAGTAACATTCGGATGAGCCTTATGAAGCCAGAACCCGAATTCGAGCGTGGCCTGGAGATCCTGGCCAACTATTTTGCGGAGGTGACGCACCGATGACAACAACAAAGACATGGAAGTTGATCGTGTCCGGCGGATCAATGCCTACACAGCTGATCGACTACTGTAAACACAACGAGATCGAGATCGATCATTTGGAATCAGTTCCGCCAGACGACGAGCTGCGTCGCCGGGTCTCCGGCGCCGACTTCTACCTGCACGGCGGCGACGAACGGCTCTCGGCCGAAGTTCTGGACGCCGCGCCGTCACTCAAGGCGGTGTCGTTCCTCGGTACGGGCGCAGGTTCGTTCGTCGACCTCGACGCCGCGCGGGAGCGCTCGGTGCAGGTGCTGACCACTCCCGGGGTCAACAGCGCCTCGGTGGCGGAGTTCGCCGTCGGCCTAGCACTGGGATTGCAGCGACGCATCTTCGCTGACCTACAGGGCCGGGGAAAGACCTCGCGCGCGTCAACTGAGCTAACCGGCTCAACTGTCGGTGTACTGGGCCTCGGCGCGACCGGTACCGCATTAGCGCGCCTTCTGACGGGCGGGTTCTCCTGCGAGGTCCTCTACCATTCGCGCACCCGTAAACCTGACGTCGAGGCCGAGCTGGGTGTCACAGCGGTCGATCTCGACGAGTTGTTCACACGGTGCACCACGGTGTTCGTCTGTGCCTCACTCACCCCGGAGACGACCGGCCTCGTAGGCGAGGCACAGCTCGGTGAGTCCGGACCGGACTTCCTAGTAAGCACCGCTGACCCTAAAGTCGTTGACCCGGCGGCTTTGCGCATGGCACTGGAGTCCGGCGCGCTGTCCGGGGCGACGATGGACGGCTATTACACAGAGCCGCTGCCCGTGCCTGCCGAGGACGAACACGGCCTGCTGGCGCTCGACACGGTGTTCGCCACCAGCCACATAGCCGCGTCCTCGGAGAACGCCTGGAGCCGGATGGAGGACATGGCTGTCGACAATCTCATCATGACCATAGAGCAGTCGACCGCGCAGGCACGGCGATGAGTGATCTAGTCAGCGCGCTACGTCGAGTTGTGCCAGAGATGTGCCTGGTCTCGCCGTCCACCCCGGAGTACGAGCAGGCCAGGCTAATCTACAACCGTATGCACGACATCCGCCCTGCCGCTCTTGTGCGCAGCCTGGACCCGTCGGTTCTACACTCGGCGACGAAAACGGCTACGAGTCTCGGGGTCCCGATCGCGGTGCGCAGCGGCGGTCACCACATCGGTGGGTTCTCCACAGTCGAGGACGGGCTGGTCCTCGATTTTTCCCCGTTCCGCAACGTCGTGTTCGATCCGGAGTCCGGCCTGGTGCAGGTGCGCCCTGGCGCCCGGCTCGGAGACCTGGACACCGTACTGGCCGCGCACGGCCGTTGCGTACCAACGGGAACGGTCAGCGACACAGGCATCACCGGACTAACACTCGGTGGTGGCATCGGCTGGCTGGTAGCGGGCTACGGTCTGACCTGTGACCACCTGCATTCCGCAGAGGTACTGCTGGCGGACGGTAGGGTCGTCGAAGTGTCTAGGCAGGCGCACGCCGATCTGTTTACGGCGTTACGCGGGGGTGGAGTCGGCGCGTTCGGCGTGGTCCTGAAGCTGTGCTTCCACACAGTGCCGCTCCCCAGGATTAAGGCAGGATCAGTGCGCTACCCGCTGTCCGACGCGACGCGCGTGCTCGGAGCCCTGCAAAAGCTGCTTGCCGAAGATACTCCGGAGACAGTCACCCTCGCACCGGTGCTCGATTTTCGGGGATCCACGCCAGGGCTCTCGGTCGATGTGTGCTGCCACAGCGACGACGAGCGCGACCTCGACCGGATCAGGACGATGCTCGGCGGCGACTGGTCTGATGTGTATGATCGTCACTATCCACAGTGGCAGTCTATATTAGATCGATCATTCCAGCCGCCGATGCGCGGGTACTGGAAATCCGTCCACTTCGACCGTCTCGACATTGACCCAGAGCTGCTGGCTGAGGCCATACGCGGCGCTCCGGACAACCGGTGCTCCATTCTTGTCGAGTACTACAATGTGGAAACGCTGCGCGCACACGCGGAGGGCTCCGCTTTTCCCCTACGCGACTCGCGGATGGGCGTACTGTTCTCCGCACGCTGGCCGGATCCGGCCCACGATGACGTGCACATGCACTGGGCCCGAAAATGGTCGATGAGAATAGGCGGTGGGGCCGGTGCGTATTCGAACTACTCCCAGGACACCGAGCACCAGGTACGGTCCAGCTTCGCACCAGAAACATTGGCGTCGTTCCGCGCGCTGGAAGCCGCGTACGACCCGGACCGCCTGTTCGCAAAAGGCCACCGAGCAGCGCTCGGTGACTCCGCCACAGTGGACCGGGGGTAGGACGTGCGCATCAACACCCAGGTCGTGCTCGATGAGATCACCGCTCGTTGCCCCAGTTCGTCGGCGTTGCTGCGCGACATCCGCGAGCCGTTGGCCGACTACGCTCGCCGCGTCTACACTCCGGATGCTCGGCCTGCAAACCCACTGTCGGCCGACGCTCGCGATCGGTTCGAAACCGCAGTGCGGCAGGAGCCAGGTGTCGACCAGACCGCGGCGCTATCAGTCATACAAACGGGGCCGCACTACCGCTTCGCCCTCGATGACGACTACTTCTCCAGCCTGGCCTTTTCGGTGTTGGGCTGTGCGGCGGCCGGGCAACGACAGAACGTCTTTTATAACTGTGCCACCATCACACTGGAGGAGCAGGTACGCCGTGGCCCGGCGTGGCTACGCGTCGACGGGGAACCGACCAGGGCTTTCGCCGTACCGAGGCGGACGATGGCCAAGCGCAGCGTGCTGCTCTATGATGAGCCGGTCAAGTTGGCCGACGAATTGGTCGAGCGCGTCGGCGCGCTCTCCGAACTCACAGGTCTGGGAATCGACCTGGACATGTTAGCGGGCAGACAAACGGTGCGCGAGCACATTTCCATGTTCAACCAGCAGGTATTCGACCGCTTTAGCGAAGCTAACGGTGTGTCGACAGCAGTGCTGGATGATTGGTTTTTCGCCGACCTACTGGCCGACTCCCTGGAATCGGACTCCTTGCTGGCGCGGCTGTTCGCTGACGGGCGGATTCTACGCGCGGTGCGGCTGCTGCACGCCCAGCCCATGTCGTCAGTGCGTCGGTTCGTACCCAACTCCACGGAGCTTTTCTGGCTCAACGCCGCCGGCAAGATCCGCCCGCTGCACATCGACGACGGGGCGCTACGCTCACCAAGACACGCAACGACAGTACCGTTCGACGTGGAATCCATCGCCGCTGCGCTGCGGGCCAGAGTGCTGGTGCCGAACCTATTTCTGGTTTTCTGCCTGTCATCGATCCTACCGCTGATCCGCACGGTCGGTGGCGCGTATCAGGCGGTTTACCATGAGGTCTTCACTTCAGCCGTGGCTACCGTGCTCGACGAGAACAAAGCAGACGAACAGGCACTGCAGCAGGAACTGAGACGGGCTTCACTCGTCGCATGGGGACACAACCTGATCAGCCGCAATCTGGTCGGTGCGGACGTTGCGGGTGCACGCCTCCCGGCTTGGTTGCCCAACACATCGATCGTCGATCTCAGCGATGATCTGAGCGCGTTCACCTGCGATGAACTGTGGGCCAAGTTGTGTGGTTGACGACACTGTACGAACAGGAGGATCAGCGGAGATTATGAGGACTCGATGACAGACACGCGGCAAACAAGCCAGACGGACGCTGCCGAAATGACCACACTGCGCAAGACCAGCAGTAAGCTCCTGTCTCTCGGTATCCCGCTAGCGATCGGCTTCGTGTCGCAGATGGCAATCTCGTTCACCGACGCCGCGCTCGTCACCAGGCTCGGAGCGGTGGAGATGGCGGGTACCACTCTGGCGCTGAGCGTGTTCAGCATCGTCATGCTACTGGGCTTGGGCATCGTGACTGCGGTCTCGCCAAAGCTGGCGGGCAGCTTCCGCGAAGGAGCTGGCGACGAGCTCCGTAACTGGTACGTCCAAGGGTCGTGGATCGCGGTCGGAATCGGACTCGTCGGGTCTGTCATCCTGCTCAACACCGGCGGAATCTTGACGCTGATGGGGCAGAGTCAGGAGCTCGCATCGGTCGCCCAGGAGTACAATTCCGGGGCGGCGTTGGGCTTGCCCTTGTTCCTGCTCTACGTCAATGCCCGCAGCACCATGTCGGCCGTCGGCCAGCCCAAGGCACTGGGCTGGATCATGCTTACTGCAGTCCCGGTAAATCTCGTCGTGGGCTACCTGGCGATCTTCGGCCTCGGCCCGTTCCCCGGGTTCGGCGTGGTCGGGGCGGGGTGGTCAAGCACGATTGTGCGGATGCTGGTCATCGTGGCCGCCATCGTCCTGATGCACCGCGGTCGGGCTTTTCGCAACCTGGCCCTGGGCAACGCGTCGCTACGGCCACGCCCTAAGCTGATACTGGAGGTAGTACGCGACGGCACACCCATCGGTGTACGAATTCTACTTGGCGAGGGTTTCCTGCCGGTGTTGGCGTTCTTCGTGGCCCGTTTCGGATCCGACGCGACCACCGCACACGCGCTCGGATTACGCCTGGTCTCTCTGATCGCGGTGATCGCCCTCGGATTCTCCAGCGCGGCGACGACCATGGCCGCTTGGGCACGTGTCGACGGCAACCCCAGAGCGCTGCATGCGCTACGCTCGGCTCTGCTGCTGGTGAGCGGCAGCTACGCCGTCGTACTCGCCGCCGTGACCACGATAGCGTTCGATTTCGTCGTCGACGTGTTGTTTGCTCTCGATGACCATTCGGCCGAATCCACACTGCGCGCACTTCTACCATTGGTGCTCACCTATTTTCTGCTGGACACGTTGGGTACAGTTTTGGGCGGATACCTCGTCGGGCTGCTCGATACGCTCGTGCCGATGATCGTGGTAATGATCAGTTTTTGGGGAGTTGGTTTGGGAACAGGCCTATTGTTGTCCGGACCAGCCGGAATGGGTTTCTACGGGCTGTGGGTGGGGATGGCTCTGGGCGCGGCGCCGGTCGCGCTGTTCAACTTCGTCCGCGTGACTTATCAAATCAAGATACTTCGGACTGCACACCTGGACGCCGCTTGATCCGGAGAACAGTGGACATGCCCACTCGAATCGAAGTGGTTTGACAGGGATACCGTGGGTTCGGCTGAGTGGACGTTCAACTGGCCCTCGTGTTTGGGAACAACTCCGGTTCACTTTCGAACACCGTTCGCCCCGAGGGCGGACCAGGTACGGCTCCCGCTCGCTTACCGTACTGCCACCCTCTCGACCACAAGCCCGGTCATCGGCCCATTAGCCGTCCTACACACATACCGCTCCACAACCGGAAGGAAACAATCATGACCGAGACGGTCCTGCTCGTAGGTGGCGGCGCGATGACCGAGGGCTACCTGCGCGCCGCCGACGCGGCGGGGGTCAGGATGGGTGTTGTCGACTCGCTCACGCGATGCAAGGAACTGGCCGACAAGTACTCCTGCGTCATCGACACAGAGTCAATCGACGGCCCGGCCGGGCGCGACGAGACGTGGCTCGCGCCAGCCATGACGTTGGCCGAGCGGTTACGCCCGGACGGCGTCCTGGGCTTTGCCGAACCGCATATACTGGCCGCGGCGATGGTGCAGCACCGCCTCGGTGTGCCCGGGCCCGGACTCGACGCGGTGGTGGTCTCACGAAACAAGGCGCTGCAACGGGCCGAGTTCGCACGTGCGGGGATCCCGCACCCCGACTACCTCCTCGCTCCCCGCCTCAGTGAAGTGACCGATTGGGTACTGCCCAATCTCCCTGTCGTTATCAAACCCCTATCTCACCAGGGAAGCCGAGGCGTCGAGCGCATCGACACCGCAGCGGCGTGGACCCAGGCTGCCACTGACCGCGCGGCCGAGGGAGTCCTCTTGGTCGAGCGCTACGTGGACGGGGCAGAATACAGTGTCGAGGCGTTGGTACACGCGGGTGAAGTCTTGTTCACAAATCTCACCCGAAAGGAGACGACGGAGGCGCCGAACTTTGTCGAGACTCTCCACGAGGCCGGCTATGCCAAAACGGCCCCGGCTCTTGCCGAAACAGCGCGGAAGCTATGCACGGACGTGGTCAACGCCCTCCGTATCCAGACCGGCATTGTCCATCTGGAGTTTCGCGCCTCGGACGAACAGAACTCGGTCATCATGGAGGTGGCCGTCCGCACACCAGGCGATCATATACTCGAGGTTGCTTCTCTGGCCGTCGAAAGCGACCTCTACGCTGCGATTCTGTGTCTGGCACTCGGAGGAAAACCAAATCTGCCGGACACCGCTCCCCGACGCACAGCTGGCACGGTCTACCTGGCTGCGGACCAGTCGGGAACACTGGAGTCACTGGACCTCCAGGACTGGTCGACCTTCCCGGAGGTAATCCGAAGTTACGCTCTTCAAGAGCCAGGATCCCTCGTGGGCCCACCCGTGTCCTCAGAGGACCGGCTGGCCTATGCTGTCGTCAACTGCGCCTCCCACGATGATCTGCTGTCAGTATCGACCCGCCTACGCTCCTGTGCACAGCAAATAATCAAACCATGAAGCATCCATGATCGGCCGGTCGTCCAGTTGTCATGAGCCCCCCGCAAGGCGCGGCTGACGCTATTGGCCGCATTGTGCTAGATGCGCCAAATCGAAATCACTGACACACTGATCGATTTGCTGGTCATCCTGGCACACAAGATCAACAGGAAAGCAGACCGCAAGACCGAACGCGAGCTTGCCGACAACCTGCGCGGGTGCGCGGCACGGAGGGCATCCTGTCCCGGCTAACCGAAACAGCGCTAGGCGGTGTCTGGTGATCTTGCGGTGAGGTCGTGGATCCAGGTGCGGATGCTGGCGACGGTGAGGGTGTCCTGGTAGATGGAGCCGCGGTTGTCGTAGTGGGTGGTCACGGTGCGGTGTTGTTTGAGTTTGTTGAAGCAGCGTTCGGCGGTGTTGCACTGTCGGTAGGTTTCACGGTCGAAGGCCGGTGGGCGTCCTCCGGTCGAGCCCTTGCGGGTGCGGTTGGCTCGCTGGTCCCGGTGTTCGCTGATGACGGCGACGATGCGACGCCGGCGCGGTTCGATGCGGATGGCGCGGCTGGAGTAGGCCTTATCGGCCAGGATCCGCCCGGGTCGAGTCCGGGGTCTGCCCGGGCTCGGATGTCGGAAAACGGATCCCACGCACCACCGTGGTGAACATGACCGAATCGGCCCGCTGGCCCGGGCTCGTGGTCGTCACGAGGGGGGCGGTACCGCAGATCGGCGGCCACATGGATCGTGGTGGTCAGCCCACCGCGGGACCGCCCCAGGGCTTCGCGCCCGTCGCGGTCGGTCCGGGTCAGCCAGCCCCCGTTTTGATCTGACTCGGCCGGAGGCTCGTGCCGGGCTCCCGCCGCGTGCTGATGCGCCCGCACGCTGCTGGAATCCACCCCGATCGTGGGCACATCCAACGCCTCGCCGGTGTCGGCATCGATGCGCAACGCCTCGGCGATACGGTCCCACATCCCATCGACCGACCAGCGACGATGCCGATCGTAGACGGACTTCCAGTTGCCGTAGCGCTTCGGCAGGTCCCGCCATGGGGTTCCGGTCCGTACGCGCCACAAGGTTCCGTTGATCGTCCTGCGGTGATCGTTCCACTGATGCCCGTGAACCGGATTGGCCAACATCAACGGCTCCAACATCGCCCACTCCGCATCCGTCAACTCATGCCGTTTGACCACACCCGCAGGCCTACCAGCACCCCACAATCAAGAGCTACCAGACAGACCCTCCGGAGAGCTCGGAGGGGAGTGTCAGGAGAGCGGTGTGACCGCGGTGCGGGTGGTTACTGATCCATGGTGGGGATGATACGGCCTTCGACGGTGATGGCGAACGCGTTCAACGCTGATTTCCGGCGGATCATCCACGCGCGACGGCCATTGCCAGTGGGGTCCAGCGATCGGATCGCCAAGTACAGGCACTGGAGAGCGGCCTGCTCAGTCGGAAAGTGACCACGGGCTTTGACCGACCGACGTAGCCGGGCGTTGAGCGACTCGATGGCGTTGGTGCTGTAGGGCACCCGCCGGATCTCCGGGCTGTAGTCCAGAAAGGAGACGAACTGGAGACCAGCTGTTGTCCCAAAGACGGACAATCGCCGGACAGCGCTCGCCCCACTTGTCGGCGAACTCGCCGAAACGGTCCTTGGCAGCGGCTTCGGTCGCGGCCGTGTAGACCGGCCGCAGGTCCCTGGCCATCGCGTCCCAGTACTTGCGGCTGGCCAGCCGCAAGGTGTTGCGGATCAGGTGGATCACGCAGGTCTGCACGATCGCCCAACGACCACGTCTGCTCGAGGGCCTGTGACAGCCCCTTTGAGCCCGTCACAGACCACGAAGCACACATCCTCGACCCCGCGGTTTTTGATCTCGATGAGCACTTGGAGCCAGAACTTCGCGTTCACCGCCTTGCCCGATCCACAAGCCCGAGAATGTCCCGTTCACCGTCGACGGTCACGCCCACAGCGGTGCAAACGGGCCGGTTGGTGACCTGCCCGTTGCGGACCTTGACCACGAGGGCGTCGATGAAGATGACCGGATACACGCGGCTCCCTGGACGGTCCTGCCAGGTACTCATCTCCTCGATCACGGTGTCGGTGATGGTCGAGATCGTATCTGTGGAGACCTCGGCACCGTAACCGTCGGCCAGGTGTGCTGAGATCTCTCCGGTGGTCAGGCCCTTGACTGCCAGCGACAGCACCCTCTCATCCACTCCCCGCAGCCGGCGTTGCCGTTTGCGCACGGTCTTGGGTGCGAACGAGCCCTCGCGGTCACGCGGTACCTCGAGCTCGACCGGGCCGACCTCGATCGTGACCGTTTTCGCTCGAGTGCCGTTGCGGAAGTTCTCGCCGTCACGGCTGGCCGGTTCGTGCTTGTCATAGCCGAGATGTTCGCTCCTCTCGACCTCGAGGCCGGTCTCGAGGACTTGCTTGGTCAACCGCTGCGGCAGCCCGCCAGGCCCGGCCAGTTCCACGCCCTCACCGGCAGCTCGCTGGGCCAACTGGCGCACCAACTCCGGATCCACCGGCGGCTGCACAACGACCGACTGCTGCGGCTCCTGCGCTGGTTGTTCGGTTGTACTCATCAACGCTCCCTTCCTAACCCGACCCGACCAGGCCGAGCCTTGCAGGCACCACAGTTACACCACCAGATCGACACTCCCCGTAGTGGTGATGGCCAGCCCCCGGAGCTGAAGCACGGGCAGTGTTCACCGCGATCGTGTTCGTGGTCACCAACGACTGTGCTTGACATCATCTGCCGCCCAGTTTCTGGATAAGTACACCGGGGAACGCATCGTTGGTTTCAACGCTGGATACGCCAATGACTCTAGGGCAGGTTGCACCGAGCGGTGCTGGACGAGCCGGACGGTTCCGGCCAACTGGCTTGGCCTCCCGGGCAATCGTGGACGCGGCCAGCATCCGCATGAAAAGGACTGTGGCGCAGTTGGTACCGCACTTGACTGGTACTCAGAGGGGCATGGGTTCAAGCCCCGTCAGCTCCAGCCAACGTGCCGCAGCAAAACGGAACGTAACGCGGGTATGGCCAGGCGAAATGCGCGCGGCGACGGCGAGCGGGGGGTCCAACTGGTTCCCCAGCCAGGCCGCCTGCCGGGCAGAGCGTGCGACCGCCGCCCGGGTGCGAGGTCACCGTTCCGCACCACCCCGGGCCAACATCGCCACAGAACACTCGCGGACGTCCATTGGTGTCGACACCCGTCGCCTCCACGCCGATCAGCAGGACTCCGGCGGCAGAGCGTCGTGCAGTAGCCGATGCAACGCCGCGCGGAAGATCCTGACGCGGTGTGCCCGTGTGGCGTTCCAGCGCGATGCTGCCCATCAGGGTAAGCCAGCGGCCACCGGGGGTGCGCGTGCTACCGCTACGGTAGTACCACGCCGACATCGGCGAGCACCGCAGCCCGCTCGACGACTGTCGTCTCCCAGCCGACACGACGCGGACAGATCGCCGCGGCCGGACCACCGCTGCCCCCCCCCGTGACCACCACATTCCCACCTATGCCCACATCACCGTTCCGTTCCTGTCCGGGTGCGGCACGGGAAGGGGGTAAGACGGGATTTCCCCCGCTGTGATCTCATCGGAGCGGTCGGCGCACGAACGGGGAGCGGTGCCAAGTATGTTCCCGAACGTGGTTGCGGGTCATTCGATTCGCTCCAGTACCGGGTTCCAGGACCCCTCGGACTCGGAAGCCCCGGTCTTGACCGGCTCGCGCTGCCACCGCTGCTTCGTCTCACCGGTCTTGCAGGTGCGTACGAATCCCCAGCTGTCCTGGTCGCCGCCGCCCTCGATGCACTTGCCGGTCTTACCCGCCAGGTGGAACACGCTCCCGGACTTGTCCCTGTCGGTCCACTTCTGGTATTCGCCCCAGTTGCACTTCTTCCCGTACAGCGCCGTCTTCCCGTTATGGTCCAGGCACTGCCCGGAGCCGACGTTGATGTAGTAGTAATAGTCCCCGCCAGCGGGGCGACGCTCGAACTGCTGGAGCTTGTCGGACGAGTCGCAGGTTCGCAGTCGCATGTTCACCTGCGGGTCCTTGCCCTCGTCGCGGAGGCACTTGCCCGGGATACCCACGCTCTTGATCAGGTAGATCTCCGGGGCGGCCGGTTGGGCCGACGCCGGGCATGCCACGGCCAGCCCGGCGAGCACGGCTACAGCAGCCAGGCCATCACGGATCATCATCATCGGACTTCCCTTCGTTCTCGACGGAACAACGACGTCATGCCTGCAGGTCGTAGAACAGCTCGCCCAACGTAGACAGATCAGTCTCCTGGTTGTGGAAGACGAACTTCGCCGACATGCGCCACCACACTTCCTCGGTCCCGGTCTGCGCGTAGGAGAGCAGGTAACAGTGGGCCCTGTTCCGCGATTGAGCCAGTTCCACCACGCCACGGTGGTGCTGGTTGGTCACGCAATTCGCGACGACGACCCGATCGGCCTGCTTCACCACGGTCTCGATCTCGGTCCACACCTGCTTATCCAGGACGCCGCCCGCACTGCCCTTGAGCGGGAAGCGGGCGTTGACCTCGAGCTGGACCGCACCTTCCCCCTTGGTGACCTGCGCCCAGTTCTGACCGATCACATTGTGCACCAGGGAGATGACGCTGTAGCCTTGCTCGACCGCGTCGTCGAGGAATGGCGGCCACTTCTGCCGTTCGAGCACCTCCGGGCGGTAGTCGTGGGAAGGGTTTCCCCATCCGTCGCCGGGGTTACCAGCGCCGATCCCGAGGTGCACCAATGTCTTCTTCTTCGCAGCGGACCACGCGCCGAGGAGTTTACGAACCTCGTCCAGGACCTCCTTGTTGAGTTTCTGGTCGGCCTCGGTCAACGAACCGCCGAAGCCCGAGTCCTCCGCCTGCGGCCAAGTACGGCTCTGGATCCACACAGCCATCGCGTACCCGTTCTGGTCGGCGCGGCATCGCCGCCGCGGTTCACGCCTTCTTGAGTTCGACCGCCTTCGTGCCGGTGTTGACGACCGTGAAGCACTTCCACTCCGTACCGTCGTGCAGGTGGACGACCTTCTTGGTGTTGCTCCACGTGCCCCGGAACGCCGCCTGCACCGTGCTGATGCCGTCGAGTTGGCGCGGCTTGCCCGCGTCCTTGTCGTTGGCCTTGAACGCCCGGTATTTCACTCCGAAAAAGAAGATGACCCACCCCGGCGGCACTTCCACGGCCGCGGTGACCCCCGCGTTGGCGTCCTTCCCTGGGAACCCCTCGAAGACACTCGTCAGGTCGCTGACCTGGGGGGTCGGTTTGGCCTGGTTGTTCTTGTTGTTGTACCAGGGGTCGGCGTTGGTGTGGGGGTATGTCACCTGCCAGCACTTCGCCGACGAGTTCCAGGTGACGAACTGCGGCCTGTTGTTGTTCATGTAGGTCGCGTGCAGGACGTGTGGACTGGCGAACTTGCCGTTGAAGTCCCGCCACAGACTTCCGTACGCGGTGCCACCGGGCGGGTAGCACTCTTGCTCGCCACCGTTGTCATAGCACCGTTCGAGCTTGTCGTCGCGCACCCACCGCCTGATGACGTGGTAGTCGGCGTCGACGAGGTGGGCCGTGTCCGGTTCCGCGTTTCCGCGAATGATGAAGGCGTCGATCAGCTTGGTACTGCTCATTTCCCGCTCCCTCGTCATGCTCCCGCCAGCGAACCGATCCCGATCGGCTGCCAATCCAGGCGGATCCGATACGGCTTGACCCCGGTGACGGATTTGTCGTGCCGGAACCGCACCCGGTGCCCGTTCGGGATGGGCAGCACGAGCCGGGGTGCGCGCATGAACCCGTTGTCGATCTGGTCCTCCTTGGCCTCGATGGTGGTGGAGTGCAATGGCTCCTCCGATGTTTTCGGGAGCAGGCTCACGCCGACCGTCGGCAGCGAGGACGCTCCCACCTCGGCGTCTATGGAGACCATGAGGAGTCCGTCCGTCGGCGCGGGTGGGCTCACTTTCTCCGCGCTGCTCTCCGGGACTATGTCCACTGTGTTCTGATTGCGGTGTCCGAACCAGCCGACTCCGCGTTCGACGGTGAGGTTGGTCGTGATGACGTCGGGGTGGGAGACGATCACGAACGTACTCAACACCGGACGGGTCTTCGTCCCGTTCTTGTCGATGGTCGCGACGAGCCGGTAGCTGGTGTCGTGGTGCGGCCTCACCTTGTGGGCCTGGCTGTCGGTGACGTCGACACCCTCCGGTTCCAGGTCGTAGTGCAACCGGTAGGACACCGTGCACCCCTCGGGTGGCCGGTTCGACTTGGACCACACCAGGTCCGTGGCCATCCCTGCTCGGACGACGATATTCCGGGGTTCGAAGCCGCGGAAGAAGAACTTCTGCGGTCCTTTGGCAACCGCCCACGAGCACGGTTGCGGATCGCCTTCGGAGCTCTCGATGACGGGGACGTAGGAAGTCCCGTACTCACGGTTCACCTTCAGGCCCTTGACCGTGAACACCACCCGCTGCCCCGTACCGAACGTGCCGTTCTCCGGTTCAACGACGTAACGCGTCTTGTTCTCCTCCGGACTCACGCTCCACCCCGGGGGCACGTCCGTCTCCTCCAGTTCCCCGGAGTTCGGATCGTTGGTGAGGTGATCCGTACCGGCCCCCACCGGAATCGCGACTGTGACCTTGTCCGTCTTGTAGTCACTGCCCGAGTTCGACAGCTCCACCCGCAGGTCGGCAGGTTTGCCGTTGTTCGTGGGATGCGGGTTGCTGGTCACTTTGCACGTGAGCGTGAGCGGACACTTGTGCCGTTCGGTGTCGTGTCGGGCTGGAGTGGACATCAGGTGTTCACCTCGAAGTCGCCGGATCCGATGGGGAACCAGGTGGCGGTGAACACGGAGCTGTCCGGTTCCTTGACCTTGGTGATGCGCACCGCGGTCCCCTTGGGCACCGGCACCAGCACGTTCTCGGTCCGGTCGACGTGTGTGCTCGTCGCCGTCATGCGGTGGAGTTCGGTGTCGTCCCGGAGCTTCCCCTTGCGCAACACCGAGATCTGCAAGACGGCGTTCTTGTTCGCGTCGCCGGTCCGCGCGGCCGCCGCGATCATCCCGTCCGTTGGTACCTCCTTGCTGGACCACACCTTCTTGTCGAGCGTCAACGTGCTCGGACCCCGCAGCAGGGTGGCGACGCCGTTCACGGTGAGGTCACCGGCGGTGACATCGCCCTTGTTGACGGTGACGAGCGTGATCGCCCCGTTCTCCGCCTCGCCTTTGACCGCGCGCAGACGGATCGGCGTGTTGGTCGTCAGTTCCTGGTTCAACGGGAAGGTGTAGCTGCCGTTGTTGTTCTTGAGGCCGTTGCGCTCGGTCAGCTCGAAGGGCACCTTCTGGCCGACCTGCAGGTAGAAGCTCGGCGCGGTGGCCGCTCCCTCCCAGCTGAGTTGGATCTTCCCCTTGTATTCCACGCTCTGCGGGTTCGCCGCGAAGTGGTCGATGCGGACCTCGGGTTTGATCTTCCCGACCTCGTGAGTGCGGGAGTGCTCGACGGTCTCGCCGTCGACCCCGCCGACGACGGTGGTGACCACCTCGGCAGCCCCGGCCACCTCGTTGGTCGCGATGCCCGCCAGCACGATGCCGATCGACTCCCCCGGGGCAAGGGTCACCGGGGAAGAGGATGGAACAGCGGTGAGGCTCCCCGGCCGTTGTCCCGGCTCGATCGTCCATCCCTCGTCCAATGCCACGACGCGGATGCGATGGGGCGAGTCGGTCAACGCACCGCCGTCGGGCCCGACCGGTAGGTCGATCGTGATCCGACGGCAGGTGAAGGGCCGGTCGAGCACGTTGCTGACCACAGCGCGCAACGCGGCCTCACCACTGGTGACGGCCGGCCCGTCGGGCTGTTCGAGAGTGCACCACACGGGTGCCGGTGCGTCGGTCATGTGTCTTCCTCCGTCGTGCTCGTCAGCTGCTCGTCATGCGGCACCACCGTGAGAAAACCGTTGCGCGCCGCTGGGCTCGGATCCGCGAGGTGCGCCAAGGCGTCGGCTCCGGTGACCCCGGAAACGCCCCAGGCTCCCTGTGCCCGGCGCTCGCACCAGACGCCGGACATGCCGGTCTCCCCCAGACGCGCGGACAACGGGATCACGACGGTGTCCCTGGCGGACTCGGGCTCGCTGATGCGCCTGTTCCCGGCGAGTACCGGGCCCGCCGGGATCCCGATGCGCATGCGTTTCAGCACGGCCCGCACGGTCTGCTCGGGTAGTTTCAGCGCGCTGGCCGGGAGGATGTCGGTGTAGGCGTGGACGGCGGACCAGGGGTCGACCAGCAACGTGACGTAGCGGGAGACCGCGGACGACTCGTTGCGGTCCGTGGTCGTGGGACGCGCGGGCAGGGCCAGCGCGCTGCCGTCGACGCCGGGCTTGAGGTACTCGGGCGAGGTGAATCCGTGGGTGCTGCCGACGTGCAGTCGGGTGTAGTCGGTGCGCGGCGTTCCGAGCGTCGCCGCCGTGTAGTAGCCGACCAGCCCGTCGCGCGGGTCAACCTCGTTGCCCAGGTGCACCCGCCAATTGACGTTCCACAGCGGGTGGTTCTGGGGCTTGTGGTCGTGCTGGGCCGCGGCGAGCAGCGAGTCCCACGTGGCGTCCGGCAGCGGTGTCGCGTCCAGCTCCAGTCGCAGCCGGGCCCGCAGGAGCACCAGCGGCCTGCCGACCAGCAGGGACGGCAGCGCTTCGTCGTCGTCACGCGGCGGCGCGGTGGTGAGCAGGCTGTGGTTGACGGCCATGAGCAGTTCCCGCAACCGCTGGGGTTTCGCGGTCGTCGTGCCGACCTGTCCGCTCGCCCGCTTGTCGGCGTCCTTGTCGACCAGTTCGTGCAGGAAGGCAGCGAGGTTGGGGTAGGACTCGGCGAACGCGGGGTTGTCGAACAGGTCGGCCGGTTGCTGCCAGGGCGATCCCGGCAACGGCACCCAGGTCACGGCCCGGTGGTCGGGTGGTCCGATGAGGTGTGCCTGGCCGAGCCCCCGTCCCTGCGGGTCGTAGACGACCAGGTCGCGGCGGTCGGTGGAGCCACCACCGGTCGACATCACCCACCCGCAGATCGCCGTGTCGCCGGTGAAGTCGGGGTCGGTGTTCGGGTCGACGACGTCGACGGTGCGGTGCGAGATCAGGTCGAACCGGAGCCTGGCCGGTTGCGGCAGGCGCGGTGGCAGGTGCACATACCGGTACTTGTTCGTGGTCGGGGCGATCACATCCGAGGACATGCTCGACGACGAGCGCGGCCGGAACTTCTCCGGCTCGGCGTTGAGCACCACCGGCGCCGCCCGCCCGAAGCGGTCGACGAGGACGACGTGGGAGAACGCCAGCTGGGCGGCCCGCACAGCCTGGTACACCGAGGTCGTGGCACCCCAGTCGGGGCGCGGCACGACCGGCCGGCGCCCGCAGGTCATGCCCTCGGGTCCGGCGCCCGGGTCCAGGAACCCAGGTGCGCGCCGGGTGAGCCAGGCGTTCAGCCCGTCCAGGCGCTGGGCGACCATCGGCCACGAGCCCGCCCTCGTGCGCAGCTCCGCGAAGTCCTGCCCGGCGGTGTCGCCGAAGGTCTCGATGTGGCTGTCTACCCGCCGCTGCACGGCGAATGTCGGCAGCGGGGCGATGCAGCAGCGGCCCGACGCGGACAATGCGGGAATCTTCGCCAGGTCGCCGTGGTTCTTCAGCTTCAGGTGGCCGCGTGCGAACTCCCAGTACTGAGTGCCGTCCGGGGCGTACGGCAGTGCGTGGACATCGGCCTTCCAGAGGAGGAACAGCGGCTCCCACGCCTGTTCCCACAGGCGGGTGCTTTCCGGGAGCCGTTGGCCCGTCGCGGGCGCGAATTTCTCGGCGAACTTCGTCCGCCGCTCGTCTCCCTCGGGCAGGCCCAGGGCGTGCGCGGCGGCTGCCTCCAGGGTCGCGAACTCGCCCAGGACTTTGCCGAACACGGTCCAGGGCAACGCGGTAGTCGTGGTCTCCACGACGTCCTTGAGCGCGTCGAAGGACCCCGGTTTCGGCAGTGTTGACGGCGGGGAGAACTGCTTGCCGTCGAACGTCCCAGAGGTGACCAGCTCGCCGGGCCGCCGAACCCGCAGCGGCGCGACCGAGCTTACCTCGGTACCCGAGTCGACGCCGTCGCCGTACAGCAGCACCGTCGGATCGTCAGGTTCGTGGAACGGGTCCAGGGGCAGGAGTGTGAGCGCTCGGCCGGGCCTGAGCTTCTGCCGCAGCTCCGCGGCCTGTTTGGCGACCTTGTCGTCCCATCCGGCGAGCGCGTTGGCCGCGTTCGCGACCCGCTTACGCAGCGAGGTCTCCTGAGTGGTGCTGAAGTGGGGCTGCGCCTTGGTGCGGAACTGCGATTTCTCGGCCGCCAGTCCCCACGCCCACCACAGGTCGGCCAGTCGTCCCTGGAGCGAACCGGCCTCGCGGGCCGCCTGGTCGCGATGCGCTTGCGCATCGTTGAGCTTGCGCAGCAGTTCCCGTTCGGTGGTGGCCTCCTCATCGGTGAGCGTCACCGGCTCGGCTTTCGGTGCGTCCCGCTCCACGACCTGCCAGACGTGGCCGCCGGACGACCTGCGGAACCAGCCGGCGTGCAGCGCGGAACGCAGCGTGGAGTCCGAACCGTCCAGCACGGTGTCCAGCTCGTCGAGCTTGCCGGAGTGGAACGCGGTGAACAGGTTCTTGCGATCGGCTTCGGACTCCGACCGGCCAGGAGCGAGCGTGCAGTCCTTGACGAGCGCGTCCAAGGCGTCCGTGGCGCTGTGCCCGACCCCAATATTGACCAGGGACGAGGCCATGCCGGGACGTTTCGACTTCGGCCGGCCGTTCGTGCGGTCCCACTCCATCCCGAGCACGGTCCCCACACACAGCATGCGCCGGGTGACCGGCTGCGGGGCGGATACCTCCCAGTTCAGGACCTCCAGCGCCTCGACGAACTTCTGCGCCTCCGTCTTCCCGGTCCGGGCGTAGAAGGCGAGGAGCTTGCCGAGGTTGTCGGCGTGCAGCACGTCGTCGCCGGTCCGCGAGTGCCAGCCGACGACCAGGTAGCTGAGCACACCGGTGTCGGGAAGCCCGGTGGCCGGGTCGTGGAAGGAGAAGACGTTCTGGTTGTACGGCTGGAACGCCGCGAAGGTCGGCAGGTCCGGCCCCACCGCGGTCAACGGCCGGAGCACGTCGTCGTTGGATCCGGGCTCCTTCCACGGGCTTCCGGCGTCGAGCTTGTGCTTGCGTCCGATGTAGATGACCTTGCCGTCGCGCAGGTACGGCGAGGTGCCCTCTTTCCTGGTCTTGCCCACGTGGTCGCTCTGCACGATCCACCCCGTCGCACTGGGTGCGCTGGTCCGGGTCATGCGGGCGTAACGCACGACGAGCCACCGGTTCGGCGCCGGCGGGTACGTGATCGAGTCCCCATCTCCGGAACCGCTGAGGTCGATGCGGCCCCGACTCAGCGCCTCCGGGATGCGCCACTGGAGGAACACCCCCACGTCTTCCTTCTTCGGAGGCTTGGAGGTGAACGGCTCGCCCTCGGGATTCCGCCGCTTCCCCGGCCTGAAGTCCAGACTCCAGCGGTAGAAGGGGTCGTTGTCCTTGACTTTCTCGGTGAGCGCGAGCGCGTCCACCTGGGTGGGTACCAGGAGCGGGTCCGGGTGCGCGGTCATCGTCTTCCTTCCGGTGCGCGGCTCACTGGGCGGTCAGAGTCAACTGTTTGGGGCTGTTGGCGAGTTGCAGCGCCAGCAGGGCCGAGGTGATCTTCGGTGCGGGGTGCTGCTCGGTCTTCTTCAGCGCCGCAGCCATGGCCGGAACGAGCGCCTTGTCCTTGCCTCCGTTGGTGAGGTTGAGGACGTCGGAGTCCTCGGTGCGCAGCAGTACGCGGATGTCGGCGAGGGTCCTGTCGTTGGGCTGGGCGAGCTTCTTTCCCGGCACGGGGTCGTCGTTGGCGATATTGCGCAGGTAGAGCTTGCCGTTGTCGGCGCCGACGGGGATGTCGAGTCCGAAGTTGAGGGCGTGGGCCGGTTCCCTGATCACGACTTTGTCCGGTGTGGATTCGAACAGCACCAGCAGCACGTCCGGCGCGGGTCGTCGTGGACGCATTCCCACCGTCTTCCCGGATTCGCTGGCTTCGACGATCAGGGCGGGCCAGTGCTGCACCATGCGGGAACGCAACAGCATCCCGCACGCCGCCCCGAGCCCTCTGGTGGTGGCGTCCAGGAGCGCGCTGGATGCCGCGGCGTCGACGTCGCCGCTCACACCGAGGTTCGCGACCCCGGCGACCACGTGCGCCATCCACTGGTTGTCGACATAGCAGAAGCGCAGCGCTTCCGGGGGAAGTAGTGCGGCATCTGGGACCAAGTGGTGAAACGGCAGCGAGTCGAACAACTTCTTGGCGTCCAGCCCGGCTTCGCCAAGGGTCGGCAGGTGGCTGTCGACGACCTCGTCCAGCGCCCGGGCGCAGGCGTCCACCAGGGCGGCTCCGCCCGCGCCCGTGAGGGCATCGGCGATGAGCTGCCCCACCGGGGTCGTCGTGGGAGGTTGCTCGGAGGTGCTTTCCACGACATTCTCGGTCGGCTTGTTGGACAGCTTCTTCAGTTCGTCGGTGAGACGCTTGCCGAGACCGTTCTCGACGAGTCCGGTGAAGCGGTCGACCGCGTGTTCGGTGCCGTCCTCTGCCTGCCCCAGCGTCCGCGCGGTGGCTCGCTGCACCGCCCGAAGCGCGTCGGCCCGGAACCGGACCAGTGAGCGGGAAAGTTGCTGGTCGGCGACCGCCATGAGCCGTCCGAGGGTGAACGCGCTCGCGTAGCTGACGTCGAACGTGCCGTACTTCTGGGAATAGATCAGCGCTTCCGAAGCGGTCGCGGGTGGTGCGGACGTCGGAAGCGTTCGCGCCGGTTCGGGGGTCAGCGGTCCGCGGTACCAGCCGAGGGCGTCCTCCCCGCCCGGCAGCCGGTGCAGGACCGGGACATAGCCGCACTCGATGCGCTCGCGGGCTTCGGTGCCGTGTCCGCCCGACGGGATCGAGGTGCGCAGCCGCAGCGTCGCGCCGTGGTCCTTGGCGTCCTTCGCCAACGCAGCGGCCAGGGCGCCGAAGTGCGGTTCGGCGCTGGTGTCGGTCTCGAACGACCACGACCACAGCACCACGAAGCGCACCGGCTTCGACGGTTCCTTGTCCCCGCCGAGGACCTTCCACCGGCTGTGTCCTTCCAACGAGACGAGTGCGGCGGTGTAGCGGGTATTGCGGCGGGCGAGCCGGTTACCCAGCAACACGCAGTAGCGCCCCTTGGCCCACCTCTCGTCGCGGGAACGCTGGCCGACGACCCCGACATCGCGCGCGTGCACCAGGTACGGCAGCTCGGTCTTCGTCGGCAGCAGGCGGCCCACCGCGTCCTTGTCCAGGTCGAGCGTGCGGCACGTGCCGTCGACGATCGGGGGCGGGATCGTGCCGAGCTCGGGGAGTTCCACATTGTCATTGACCCCGGTGAGCTCCTTGACCGGACGCGACACCACCAGATCCCCGGACGGCGGGACCGTCGCCACCTCGTCCGGCTTGAGCAGCAGCAACGCGACCCACGGGATCGTGCGGTCCTGGGTGGTGAACGTCCGCTCCCACGGCAGACTCGCCCGGCTGAGGGTCAGGTGCGGCACGGCCGTCTCGAAGTTGCCCCGGGCGGCGGGAGGCGGGTACGCGGCGAAGACCTCGCCCGGGTCGATGCCGAACCGCGGTGCGGTTACCGAGAACGACTTCTCCCCGTTCAGGGTCGTGTCGAGCTGCCCCTGCTGCGGACCGGCCTTGTCGGTCGTCACCCGGTGGTCGACCTTGACGGTGTACTCGCCCGCGGTCACGACCGGGACGTAATTGTCGTGCAAGGAGATCTGGTACCGCGTGGTCGTGACGAACTCGCCGTCCGACAGATTCTCGTGGAGTGCGGTGTGGTGTTCGACGGTCGTCGATGCGTCGGTCACGGCGTCCTCACTGTCCGGTCTGCACGATCATGGGGTCGGCGGCGAGGTAGGACCACGCGCGGGCGGCGCAGTCCGGCAGCGCGGCGGCGGTGTCGGCGAGCCCGGTCGGGAGCAGGCCGTGCGCCTTCAGCACGCCGTGCAGAGCGGACCGGTCGTTCAGGGTGCCCGCCAGGCCCGTCGAGAGGGTCGTGCGTACGGTGCCGGGTCGGGTCGGCTTCGGTCCCTTCTGTGCGGCCCCGGACTTGACCGGCAGGGCCGGTTTGTCGCCGGTGATCTCCTTGATGCCGAAGTCCTCCGGTGACACCGTCCCCCGCGTCCCGCCGAACTTCGGCGGCGGTGCGATCATCCGCACCCCGACGAGTCGGCTCAACAGCAGTTCCTTGCCGGGACCGACATCGGGGACTGCGCTGGGCTTGTCCAGCGGCTCGCCCCACAGGCTCGCGGGTACCGCCAGCTTGATCGCTTCGAAAGTCCACTTCGACCCTCCCACGGGGACCGGGTTGACGACCTCGTCCTGGCCGTTGGTCTTGCGGTGGAGCGTGATGGTGTGCGTAGCCGAGAGTTGCGTGCTGCCCATGGGCCGGATGTGGGCCTTGCCCCCGTTCGACAGCCCGAGAGAAGTGGTCTGTGAGACCGATGTGGACACCTTCGCGTCGGTGATAGGTGTCGGAGCACGCAGTTCGAGCGTGAAACCGCCTTGGGCAAGTGACCACTTCTCCGGTTGAGTGCCGGGCGTGCTGCGCTGCTCGGACAGCAGCCCGTGCGTCGGTACCAGACGCACCTGCTGCTTCGCCAGCGCCTTGTCGTGGAAGTCGGCCCACCCCAGCCACCGGGCTCTCGCCGGGCGGTCGGAGGCGCCGAACCGGATGTGGAAGTCCGGCCCGATCGGAGGGTGCACCACGGCGACGCCGCCGGTGGGCGGGCCCCAGACGGTGAGGTCGACGCCCACCTCGACCCGCGGGTTGAATCCCTTGCGCAGCTCCGCTCCCGCCCGCAGGCCGAGGGCGACCTCGAAGCTGAACGGTTGCCACTGGATCAGCGCGTCCAGTTTCGCGTCCAGCCAGGCGTGCGCGATGGAGGCGTTGAAATCAACGTGCAGCTCACCGCCGAACATGAACGCCGCCGGGGTGAGCGCGGCGTACCACGCGGCACGGATCTGGGTCTCCGCGTTGACCGCCCAGCGCACGCCGATCCGGCGTGCGACGGGGTAGTGTTTCGGTGCGCGGTACTTCGGGTGGTATCCGCCGAACGTAACGACGAAGTCACCGGTGTGCGGGGACGGACCGACCCACGTGCACAGCGCGAAGTCGCCTTCCACCCGGCAGTCGGGGTGCAGCAGGTACGAGTCGCGGGTGAACCCACCGGACAGCGACAGCTCGCCGGTCGACGATCGGTACAGCGCCCGCACCGCCAACCCGAGCTGGGCGATGGGTTTGACCACGGCGCCGCTCCCGCCACGCGGGTCCTTCGGGAAACGCGCGGTGGCGAGTCCGAGCATCATCAGCGTGAAGTCGGACCCGAACTGCAGCGCCAGCAGAATGCGGGCCTTGACGAACTCGAAGGCGGTGAGGTCGATCCCCGCCGCCAACCAGATCTCCCCGGGCTGGGGTCGCACGACGCGGCCGAGTGACTCCAGGATCTTCAGCGGCCCGTCCTTGACGGGGAACTTCGACGGATCGGTGAGCCCAGCGACCATGGGGTGATCACCGATCTGGTCGACCGCCGGCACCGCGACCGCGCTGTTGTAGCCGAACCCGCCGCACAATCCCTCGACGAACACCGGCGGCGTGCCGATCTTGAGCCCCGTTCCCTCTCCGAACAGGAAGAACGACACGCCGCGGGGCCCGTCGAAGTACGCGCCCGCCGCGGCGACCGCGATGCGGGGCGTGCGCACGGTGAAGCCACCGGCGAGCATCAGGGTGTAGGGTTTGGGGGCCGCTCGGCGCAGCACGGCTCCCGAGACCTGGACGGGGCCTTGGGACCAGGCCAGGCCGAGTCCGTCCAACGCACCGGTGACCGGGTGCGGCTCCTTGATGCCGACACCGAGCCCCAGGCCGTGCGCCTGGAAGGTCACACCCCCGAGGCTGACCGCGGCGTCGATCAGCAACCAGACGGTCCCGGTTGAATACCCCAGGCCAACGCGCGCCATGCGCAGCGGCCCGATCGTGCGGTCGACCTTCGTCCACACGACCGTCGTCGGAGGCATGTCCGTCCGCTCCGGGACGTCGCGGGGTGCCAGCACGACGTCGGCAGGTTCGAGGCCGTCGCTGGTGTACTCCTCGACCTGCCCGCCGGACAGCTCCCGCGGATGGCTCTTGAACGGGATCAGGAAGGACTGCAACTTCCCGGCGAGTTCGACGTCGAGGCCGACCGTCACCTCCGCCTGCCACGCCGCCTCGGGCAGCGTCACCCTCGAGTTCACCAGCACCGCTGTCAACGCCTTGCGCAGCGGATCGTTCGGCTTGAGCAGGTCCGAGACCCGCACCGCACCGATCCCCCTGAGCCGGGCCGCCCCGGGCGGGATCTGCGGCCCCACGACGGGCAGCGCCGACATCGACAGGTCCACGGCCGCCTGGGCGACCAGCGCGGACGCGCTCTTGGTGTCGTGGGTCACCGACGCGAACACGGTCTCGGTCTTCGAGGTTTTCAGCACGAAGGCCAGGGACGACTTCTTCCGCTTGGTGTCGCGCCGGTGCACCAGGCACGCCGAGTTGATCACAGGAACCAACTGGGCGAGTTCCGCGGGAAGCTCGACGCCGAGGAGCTTGGCCAGTTCGGCCAACGAGAAACCCGAGCGGCTGACCGTCCAGTCAACGCGGAAGCGCACCTCGTCGTTCTCCTTCACGACGCGGCCGCGCAACCGCATGGAGCGTTCGCCGTCGGGCCGTTCCACGGTGAGCACGGCCCCGGCATTGAACGCACCACTCCGCTTGCTCGCGCCGACTCCGATGGTGACGGCGAGCTCGCCCATCGCCGAACCGACCGGGAATTCCGCGGCGCAGGCGAAAGCGGCCCTGCGGGTCTGCTGGGTGACCTCGACGACCAACGCCACCTCGCGCAGCGCGAGCCGGCTGATCGCGTCGGGGACGTCGACGTCGAGCTGGTTCTTCAGCCACGTCGCGAAGCCGCTGAAGGCCAGTCCATGGACCTCGCCCCGCAGCCGCCAGGGCACGGTCTTGTCGGCCTGCGCCGAGGCGTCGAAGTGCAGAGACTTGTCGTCGATCGCCGCCACCCCGCGTACGGCCAACGCCCATGTGCCGCCTCGGCGGTGGAACTCGACCCCGGAGTCGGAGATCGTGATCTTCTTGCCGCCGCCCAGATCGAGCTGCCAGGTTCCTGCCAGGGCCAGCCAGAGGCCAAACGAGGTGCGATCGCGCTTGAGGTCGGCCCACAGCGCGCCGGATGCGGACTTCGGTTGAGCGATGCCGAGTTCGGTCAGCCGGGCGGCCGCCTCCCCGCTGATGGGCTGCGGCGTGTTGGCCCGGAACTTCCCCGACAGCCTCAGGTCCGGTAGGGACACCGCGACGTCGACCGCCAGGTGGCCCAAGCTCGGGAGGACGGCGGTTCCGGTAAGCGACAGGGAGATGACGGACTTGCCGAGGGCCTTGGGGAGGACCGACACCGACGCGTTCGCCTGGCTGATCTCCAGGTGCCCGTCGACGACCTTCCACCCCACTCCGAGCGACACGGTCACGACGGCACTGCGCACGGTCTTCTTCGTGCTGTCCACGACGATGCGGATGTCCTGGATCTTCGGCCCCGACGGGGTCAGGCCCGAGGGAAGCTGCCACGCGGTCTCACCGTTCTCGGGAGTGCCGACGAAAGGCAGTCTCCGCAACGACTTCAGGCCGTCGTTGAGCGGAACGCCAAGCTGCGAGGACGTCGCGGTCAGCGCATAGAGCGCACCCACACGCACCAGGTCCAGCCGTACCGACTTCCCGAACACGCTGAGTTCGACCTGCGCCCACGCGATCGCGGCGTCGGACTCGGCCTTCCCGGTGCCCGCCCACAACAGCAGGAACGCCTTGTCACAGAAGGCAGCGGCTCCGGTGCCACCAGCCTTGCGCAGGAAGTCGAGGGACGCCACGAACCCGCCGCTGTCGATCGACCAGTTCCCCGCGTTCAGGGTCACCGCCAGGTTTATGCCCTTAATCTGCTCGCCGTTGCGGGTAAACACCGCCTCCGCGGTCAGCGAGGCGGTCATCTTCGGCAGCGAGACCGCGCCGGTGACGGTGATCGCCGCGTTGGTGGTGGTGACCCGCACGTTTCCCAACACCAGCTTTCCATTCGCGAAGTGCTGGTTGAACAGAGTCGTGAGCGGAGTGCCGTCCCACTCCGCGGCAAGCACCTCCAACGGCTTGCTGTTCTGCTGTGCGGTTTCGGCGCGGGTCTTCAGCTGGCTGACGGTCAGCATGGGCCTTCCCCTCGGGCGCGGGGTTGGTTCCGGGAGTCGTGCGGCGGACGCCGCGCTCCTCACCCTCGTTCTAGTGCGCGACGGTGGCCGCGCCCTCCGCGACAACGGCGTCTTCACCTGATCGGGGGCAAGGAGGAGAGGGATCGGGGTGAGATCGAGGCACCATCGGGCGAAACACCGCCCGCTGCTGTCGCCCTGCGCACGGCCGCACCGAGACACTGAGAAGCGCGGAGGCGCGCAATCCGATTCCGCACGAAGAGTTTTCGCCGTCAAGGAGGGTTCCTCGGTGCACCAGTCAGGGACGGTTTCCCCGCACGTCCGAAAGCTGTCCCGGCGTCGGACGGCAGTCGAGGGGCGCGACGACTCCCTGGCCGTGGTCGACTACACGCTGCGGATCATGACCTCGTGGATCGTCACCGGCGTGGTGTTCGCCCGCGTCCGACAGATGACCGCCGCGCGGCTGCCGTGGACGCCGGAACTGGCCGCGCCGGACGCGGCCGAGGAACTGGCCGGGATCACCGTCGCCGTGGCGCTGCGCCACCTGGAATCCTCGACGAACTCCTGGAGCCCGCAGGGCGGCGGCAGCTTCCACACGTACTTCCTCGGGCAGTGTCTGCTGCGGTTCCCCAACGAGTACCGGCGCTGGCTGCGCGAGCACCGGGCCGGGTCCGCCCCGGCCACCGAGGCCCTCGACGAGGCGGTCGACGTCCCCGACCCGCGCCCGCTGCACGACCCGGAGCAGGTCGTGCTCTCCCGCTCGGACCTGGCGTCCGCACTGCCCGGCACCGCGGGCGCACGGGACCGCAGAGCGCTGCTCCTGCACGCCAACGGGCATTCGCACGCTGCCATCGCCGTCGAGCTGGGGACCAGTCCCAAGGCGGTGGAGATGCTGCTCTACCGGCTCCGCCGCAGCGCGCGGCAAAACCGAAGCTGGTCGTAGAACACTTCCGCACCACCACAGGAGGCCCCATGTCCGCACCGGCGCTCGAGCACGTCGCCGCCCCGGACCAGACCAAGAACGTCTTCCCGTTCCTGCGCCGCACTCCCCTGCCGCACCGGGTGATCCGCTTCGACGGCCGCGCCCCCGAGAACATCTTCGAGGCGGGGTTCGCCTCCCGCGGCACTGCCTACGACATCGTCCGCCACGTCGACGGCAAGGACTTCCTCGCCACGTCCAGCGGTTTCGTCAGCACCGGCGACTCGGTCGTGCGGGCGATGTCAATCTACCTGCGCACCATTCGACGCGTCATCAACCTGTTGACGGGAGCCGACAAGAAACGCGTCGACCAAGCGATCAAGGATCTGGGGTACCAGAAAATGGAGAACGGGAAACGCTGCGGCAAACAGATGTGGATCTACCGGATCGCGCCGACACGATACTACCTCAACTCGGCCGACAACATCCTGGCCGCAGACCGCGCGCACTACGCTACCAGCGAGGTCCGCTACTACGCCCGGACCCAGGGCGAATGGATGGCTCCCCGCAGGATTCCCACGGCCGCGATCGAGTCCGCGGAGAAGATCGTCCTGTCGTTCCAGCTGAACAGCAAAGGCGGCGTCGACGCAGGGGCGCACGTGCGCGTGGAGCACCAGGAGACCAGGAAGAACGCCAGGTTCAAACCCACCAACGTCCACAACCCGTTCGGCGTGGACGGTTACGATGGACTCATCGGCTACGGCGCTCTGCCCAGCCCGGGCGAGCCGGGATACCAGGAACCGCCGTCGTCGGAATGGAGCGGCGAATCGGAGTACTGGGACGCCCACGGCGCCGAGAAGCAGCCCCGCTACCCGTTCGGGCGGCCGCAGTCGCCGCTCGACGACATCTGACTCCTCGACGGCGTCTGACGGGGTGGCTCGACGGCGCCCGCCGAGCCACCCTGTCGGCGGATCACTGGAAGTACGGCATGTAGAACTTACCGAACCAATCGCACAAGAAGCCTTCGCCGAATTTCGACGCCTTCGGGCCCGGCGAGTGCGTCCACGTCTTCGTCGGCGTGGTCGACGGATTCAGCGCGTCGTACTCGTCGGTGTAGATCTGCAGCCGGGGCCAGTTGTTCTCGTCGACGTACGTCATCCGCAGCACGTAGAGCTTGTCGCCCTTGGCATTCACCCCGTATCCGAGCACCGACTCTTCCTTGGCCGTGTTACTGAGCACCACAGGGGTCGCCGTAGGTTTCGTGACGTCGACAGCCGCGATTTTCCGGAAGTGTCCGAGGTTGTTCTGCTCGTTGTTCTCGTTCAGGAAAAAGTAGCACATCTTCCCGGCGAACACCGGTTTGCCGAACGACATGGCACCGGACGGCAACGTCACCGTCCGCTGTTCTCCCTTGCTGAGATTGAGCAGGGTCGCCGTCTGCGACTCGGTGCCCTTCGTCGGTTTGGACCGGGTCACCATGGCGTACTTGTCGTCACCGCTGATGGTGATCCAGCACGGGTTGTCGACGGAGCTGTAACGCACCACCCCGGTCAGCAGCTCCGGAGCTTCCACTCCCCTGTCGAGATCGCCCTCCTCGGTGCTGCGCTTGTTGGAGGGAACCTCGCAACGGGCAATGGCCTCCGTGCCCGTCCACTGTGCATTGTAGATCAGCAGGTACAGCATTTTTCCGTCGGAGGTCAGCGCCATGTCGGGGATGTAAGTCTCCTTGCCGATCCTGATTCGCCACGTCGCCGGCGCCGTCTTGTTCTTCGACCGCAGATTCTCCTTGTTGTCCGGTTTCGCGATCATGAGGATGAGCTTCTCCTCCATATCCCATGCCGGGCGACTCACGTCCGACCGTGCCGCGTACAGCCGTCCCTTGAGGTCCGACGGCTGGTTCGCGCCGAAAGCCATCGCCACGCACGACACCGAGTAGTAAAAGCCCTGATGTGGGATCAGCACGTTACCGAGGTACTTGGCGTCGGACGGGTTGAACTCGCGAACCCCCGGATTGTTGAAGTCGCCGCAGTACACGCGATTGTACTCCGAGTCGTACACCGGGATGTTCATGGCGACTGTGGGGTGCCCCCAGCTAGGATAACCGCTCTCCTTCTGGTAAGTCGTGGGTGTCGGTGACGCGGAGGACCCCAGATCGGCGGAGGCGATCCTGATCGTATCGCTCCCGTCCAGATAGCCCGGGGTGAGAGCAGAACCGGAAAGCCAGTGGATCTTCATCGTCGTTCCTTTCCGAAAATCGGCGGTACGGTCGCATCTGGCCGAGGTCGACGAGCCCTGATCCCCAGACATTCTGGTGGTACTTGATAGCGCTTCTCTCTCGATAGGCGAGCTTGCCCCGGATCTTGGCCGCGTCGAGGATGGGGTCCGTCTGCAGCAGCAGGGCCGCGATCCCGGAGACGAACGGGGCGGAGAAGCTCGTGCCGCTGCCGATGACGTGGGTGGCGTCAGGGTGTCCTCGCTGTCGGGTTTCTCCGCGACCGTGCTCGACAGGCAGGACACGATGACCGCTCCGGGGGCGACCACGTCGGGCTTGGCGACGTGATCGCGACGCGGCCCCTGGCTGCTGAACGGCGCCATCCCGTTCTCGGTGTAGGAGCTGTACTGCCAATCCAGCCGGTTGATGTCGGTCCACTTCTTCCGCGTGATGTAGGCACCGGCGGCGATCGCGCTGTCGGCATCGGCAGGAGCGCAGACCGTCATCGTCGTGCGTGCTCCCGGGCCCACCAGGTAGACGTCGCCGATGCACCACACGTCGACACGGGTGACCGATAGGACGCTGTCCTGCTTGCCGCGCAGGACGAGTTTCCAGAACCACCGCTTCTTCTCGACGTTCTGCGGCGGAGTGGCGCGGACTCCAATGTAGTGGTCTCCGTTCCTGGGGTCGACCATGTGGTAAAGGTCGCTGTCCCAGCCGTCCAGCTCCTCGCTGAGGAAGGGCTTGTCGTTGCTGACCGGCCCCAGGAACTGCGTGCGCTTCCCGCTCGGAGCCTCGAACGCGATCTCGATCTCGCCCTCGCCTGAGTACCACCCGTAGACATTGAAGGCGTCGTAGTTGCGGTAGAAGCCGTAGTTGCACGGGATCGTCGTTTCTGCCCTGCTCACATCGGCTCCCGCACGGATGAGAGTGGACCCTTCGTTGCCCGCGGAGCAGCACACCACCACACCCGGACCGGACACCTCGTCCACGGCCTTCGACACCAGGGCGGTGCCGTTGTGCGGGTGCTGCTGGTGGCCGAGGCTGACGTTGATCACGAGCGGCTTCTTCGCCTCCCGGGCGATCCTGGCGAGGTAGCGGATCCCGGCGATGACCCCCGAGAGCTTCATGTTGAACTTGACCACGATCAGGTCCGCCTCGTGGGCAACACCGCGGTAGGTAGCGCGGCACCGGCGGCGACTCCGGCTACCTGGGTGCCGTGGCCATCGGTGTCCTGCGACTTCGTCACGTCCGAACCGGTGTACTCCCGGCCGTACTTGCCTTCCGGGACACCGTTGCCCGAGACGGTCTGGTCCCAGATCCGTTGCACCCGGCCGGTGAAGTCGGCGTGCGTGGCGTCGATCCCGGTGTCGACGATCCCGATGATCACACCCTTGCCGCTGATGTTCGTGCGCGTGCGGTAGTCGGGAAGCCCGACCTTGCCCGCGGCGACGTCCAGGTGCAGCTCGACGTGCTCGTCCTGGCTGATCCACTCCACGTGGGGGTGTTCGGAGAGCCGTTCCAACGCGTCCAGCGGGAGCGTCGCCGTACGCACGCGCTGCCCGCCTTCGTCGATATCGACGTCGATGAGGTCAGTGAGGTCAGCGTTCTCGCTGCACAGCAGGTTCACCACGACGCGGGCCGACTGCGCGGCGTCGGGCGGTGCGATGAAACCAGCCAGGCCCTGTCTGTCGGCGCGGGACGACAGCCCTTCCCACCCGGACTCCAGGTACGTGTCGTACGCGCGGACCAGCGACGGTGAAATCTTCCGATATTCCACGGAGTCCTCCACGGACGGCCAGCGTTGCGAGGTCACTGTTCACCCTGGCCGATACCCGCGCGGTACGCCGTCCTCGGAAGGGAATTTCACCCGGCGGGGTAGCAAGATCGCTAGGGCGTGTGTCGAAGTCGGCTGGGGTGTGACGTGGGGTGACGTGCTGGTCGTGTGTCGGAGATCGAAAGTAGGTGAGGTCTCCGGTAGATGGTTTATCGACCAAGACAACCATCAGCACGGAGACCTCGTGGACAGGGTAGCGGCGATAAGACGGTTTGACCTCACCGACGCGCAGTGGGCGCGGGTGAAACCATTGTTGCCAGCGGGCAAGCGGGCAGGGCGACCACCGGTGTGGACTAGGCGTCGGTTGATCAACGGGATGCGGTGGCGTGTTCGGGGTGGCGCGCCGTGGCGCGATGTTCCTGCGCACTACGGTTCCTGGTCAGCGGTTTACGCGCTGTTTCGCGCTGGCAGCGTGATGGCACCTGGCAGCGGATCCTGAGCGCGTTGCAGGCCCTGGCCGATGCAGCCGGCAGGATCACCTGGGACGTCAGTGTCGACTCCACCAGTGCCCGGGCGCACCAGCACGCTGCCGGTGCGCGCACGAACGGGGATCGGCCGACCGAACCGCCCGGCGGCATGCACGACGAGCCGGACGATCACGCACTGGGCCGTTCCCGCGGTGGACTGACCACGACACTGCATCTGGGCTGCGAGCAGGGACAGAAACCGTGGCCACCGCCGGACAACGCGGAGACAGCCCGCAGCTCATCCCGATCGTGGCCACTATCCGGGTTTCCCGCCTCAGCCAGGGTCACCCTCGAACCCAGCCGGACAGAGTGCTGGCCGACAAGGCCTACACCTCGAAGGCCAATCGTGCCTACCTGCACCGCCGGGACATCAAGGCCACCATCCCCACCAAGGCCGATCAGGACGCCCACCGCCGAGCCAAAGGCACCCACGGTGGTCGGCCGCCAGCCTGCGACCCCGTGATCTACCAGCAACGACACGCTGTGGAATGCGGGATCAACCGGCTCAAGCGCAATCGCGCGGTGGCCACGCGGTTCGACAAACTCACCATCCACTACGAGGCCACCGTCCACCTCGCCGCCATCAACGAATGGCTCTGACCGACTTCGACACAGACCCTAGCGTCCCTGACCAGCTTCGGTTTGACGCTATCCTTCGCCGCCACCAGCGTGGAGTGGCGCGGGGCTAGTTATCCCGAAGCGGGTCAGCATCCCGGTGTGCTGGCTTTCTATCTCATCGGCAATCTCTACATGAGCTACGCCACCGCTCACGGTGCCTGGCTGTGCCGAGCCTCGGCGAGGCAGACCTACTCCGGTGCCCGTCAGAGCCTGACCGTGGCCGCTCTCGGGCTCATCGTGTGTTTGCTGGGAACGCACCTGCCGCGCGTGCTGTCGACCACCGGCCGACTACTGTTGGGCACCGATCCCGTTCCCGGAACAGCACACTGGACACCACCCCTGCTGGCCATCGGAAGCGGTCTCTTCTTCCTCGGCATCGGCTACCCCGGACTGCGCACCGGCATCATCAAAGCCCGCCTGT
>NZ_FNJR01000021.1:40441-42663 GCF_900104475.1 Actinopolyspora xinjiangensis | reverse complement strand
CTAATCTCTAGGTCGCAGGTTCGAATCCTGCCGGGGGCGCCTAGTCTGACCTGGGAATTCACTCGACCACGTTTGCCTCGTTCGAGGTTTGTGGGATCAAACGTGGTGCGAGTGCTCGTAAAATGGAGTCGTGGCAGCAGCGACGAGGGGACGGAGACGGACCCGCGGCAGCGTCGAACGGCTTCCCAGCGGCGCGCTGCGGGTGAAGGTCTACGCCGGTTTCGACCCGGTGACCCAACGGCGGCACTACCTCACCGAGGTGGTCGCGGCGGGGCGCGATACCGAGGCCGAGGCCGAGCGGGTGCGGACCCGGCTGCTCAACCAGGTCGACGAGCGCCGCAACCCGCGCACGAACGCCACCGTCGAACAGCTGCTGGACCGCTACCTCGAAAAGCACTTCGACGGCGAGGCCACCACGCTCAACGGCTACCGCCGGGCGGCGCGGAACCACGTGCTGCCGTTCATCGGTCAGGTCAAGGTCGGCCAGCTCGACGCCGACGCGCTCGACTCGCTCTACGCCGAGCTGCGGCGGTGCCGGAACCACTGCACCGGCAAGCAGCGCGTCGATCACCACACCAGGAAGCCGCACGAGTGCGACCACCGCTGCCGCAGGCACCGCTGCAAGCCGTTGGGTGCCACGCAGATCCGCCAGATCCACTACCTGCTGTCCGGGGCGTTCAAGCGGGCGGTGCGGTGGAAGTGGGTGGCTGACAACCCGGTCGGCCAGGCCGAACCGCCCGCCGCTCCCCGAGCGGAGCCGAACCCTCCCACCGCGGCGGAAGCCGTCCGCGTCCTCCAGGCGGCATGGCGCACCGACGAGGACTGGGGCGCGTTCGTCTGGACGGCGATGACCACCGGCGCACGCCGGGGCGAACTCTGCGCCCTGCGGTGGGAGCACATCGACCTCGACTCGGCCGTGCTGCGGCTGAAGCAGGCGCTGGCCTATGACGAGTCGACCAGCAGCTGGTACGTCAAACCCACCAAGACGCACCAGCAGCGACGTATCGCGCTGGACGCCGAAACCGTCGCGGTCCTGACCGCGCTGAAGCAGCGGCAACGAGAACGCGCCGCCCAGTTCGGCGTCGAACCCGACACCGACTCCTACGTCTTCTCCCCGGACCCCGACGCCGGCGGGTTCCTCGCACCGGACACCGTGACCCAACGCTACGAACGCATGGTGCGCAGACTCGGGATCTCCACCACGCTGCACAAGCTGCGCCACTACTCCGCCACCGAACTCATCTCGGCAGGCGTGGACCCCCGCACGGTCGCCGGACGACTCGGACACGGCGGAGGCGGCACCACCACCCTGCGGGTGTACTCCGCCTGGGTCTCCGAAGCCGACCAGCGCGCCTCACAGGCGCTGTTCTCCCGAGTGCCAGAACGCCCCGGCAGTCCGATGTCGCCCGCCGAGAAAGCCCTACTCCAGCCCGAGAATCCCTACGAGCACATCGCCCACGAGCTACGGCAGCGGATCGGCGGCGGAGAACTCGCCGACGGCGAGCGGATTCCGACGGCCAAAAAGCTCGCGGAACAGCACCACGTATCCGTGGGAACCGCCAACAGGGCCGTCACACTGCTCAAGACCTGGGGGCTGGTCGAAGCAGCACGCGGCAGACCCACCACAGTCGTCGCCGGAGCGGCCGAGCTCGTGGCCGCGGAGGCGAAGGAACGAGCGCTGCCGGAAGCGCCGGAGATCGAACCGTCCGAAACGGACTCGTCGCCAACTCCCGATGGACCACGGCTGCTGCGCTTCGAAGTCCGCCGCCTCGGCGAAGTCGTCCGCACCTTCACCGCCGAAGCCGATCCCGACAAGCCCGACCACCTCAAGCATCTACTGGCCGCCTCCGTCCGCCACGACGGCCGCAGCGAAGCCGACATCCTCGACTACGAACTCGGCGTGTACGACACCGACGACCAACACCTCACCACATTCGTCACCATGACGCCGTGAACGAGGCGGAAGGGGGAAGGGCGCCAGTCCGGAGGGGTGGCGCCACCCGTACCGCTCGTACGTCTCGGACAGCAATTGCCCGTAGTTGTGATCCTCGCCAGCCCCGAAGGGCTGGCGCCACCGCCTCGATGTGGTCGGCGGTCACGTCAGACATGTCTGTTGCGATCCTCGCCAGCCCCGAAGGGCTGGCGCCACTCACCGCTGGTGAGTCCGGTGTGCAGGGCCAGGGGGTTGCGATCCTCGCCAGCCCCGGAGGGCTGGCGCCACG
>NZ_FNJR01000021.1:0-39761 GCF_900104475.1 Actinopolyspora xinjiangensis | reverse complement strand
CAGGGTAACCACACCTCGGCTGTGACAGTCCCGTGACCGACACGCCGAGCAGGTGCTTGGGAACCTCGCGGCGTGTCGACACACGCTTCCACCTCCGAAGCCGGCGCAGTCGTCGTTCCGTTCGCCCGAGATGGCCTCGAACTCATCCCCTCTCCGTTCACCGCGCGAGCAATGTTGGCACACCCCACCACCTTCTTGGGCGCCTCAACCTCCAATCACCGGCTCTCCCACCAGAGCCGGCAATCCACTTGAGAACCTCCCGGGATTTCGGGACACGCTTGGGGTTCCCAAGTGACTCGAGGGCTTTTCGGCACCCCCGGAGCGGGGCCGGGCAATAGCTGTCGGTTGCTCGCGATACGTTCCTGACCGATTCCGGTGAGTGATGTAACCGACTGGGGTGAGAGGTGTACGCACACAGCGTCAACATCAATGGCGACAGACACGGCTTCTCGGAACACGCACGTGCCACCGCGGAGCTGGCCGCCCGGTTCGCGGAACCGTTCGGGTACTCCGAGTTGGCATACGCCCTCGGGCTGTTCCACGACTGCGGGAAAGCTCGGTGCGCGTGGCAGGAAAAGCTGCTGCGAGTTGAGGGCACCGACGAACCGGTCGGCGTCCCTCACAAGGATCTGGGCGCGCACCTGCTGAAACCAGCGGCGGGTGTCGCCGCGATGGCGATCCACGGCCACCACGGCGGACTCTCCAACCGGGAAGAGCTGAAGGAGTTGGATCCGGAGGACGGTGACCTCACCGACGAGCCGGTGAAGCGCTTCCTCGAAGCTCTCCCCGAGGCGAAGGAATTCCTGGACCTGCCGGTGAACTCACTGCTTCCACCGGAATGGGCCGGCTCCCGGCTGCTGGCCGAACTGGGGATGCGGCTGGTGTTCTCCGCCCTGGTGGACGCCGATCATCTCGACACCTCGGCACACTTCGACGGCCTCGAGGCACCACGGGTCTCCCCCGACACCGACATGTCCGCCCTCCGCGACACATTCGAACGAGCCCGTCAGAAGCGAATCGCGGACAGCGAGGACTCCCCGATCAACCGGGTCCGCGAGGAGGTATATCGCACGGCGGTCTCACACGCGATGGGGCCGACAGACATCTACGGCATGCCCGCCCCGACCGGGATCGGCAAAACCCTCACCAGTGCCGGTTTCGGGCTGCACCACGCGGCCGCGCACGGCAAGAAGCGGGTGATCGTGACGGTTCCGTTCACCACCGTCACCGCTCAGAACGCGGCTGAGTACCGGGAGATGCTCGGGGCGGAGAACGTACTGGAACACCACTCGGCCGTTCGCATGCCGGAGGAAGGCCGGCAGGCGCTGCAGTACCGACACGCCACGGAGAACTGGGACAGCCCGTTCATCGTGACCACCACGGTGCAGCTGTTCGACTCGTTGTTCTCCCGCAAGCCCGCCAGGATGCGCAAGCTGCACCGCCTCGCCGATTCGGTGATCATTCTCGACGAGGTGCAGGCCCTGCCGCTGCCCGTGCTCACTCCGATTCTCGATGCGCTGCGCACCCTCTCGGAACACTTCGGAACGACCGTGCTGCTCGCCTCGGCGACCTTGCCCTCGTTCCAGACCCTCGACGTCTGGCGGGACCTGAAAGTTCCCGAGATCGTCGATGCCCCGGCCGAACTGTTCAAGCGGATGCGCCGGGTGAATTACGAGTGGTGGCTCGACCCGCGGCCCACGTTGTCGGAGGTTGCCGACCACGCCGCCGAGCACGAACAAGTCTTGCTGGTCGTGAACACGACCGATGACGCGAGGAGGATCTACCAACACTGGGAGGAGTCCGGCCTCGAGAACATCGTCCACCTCTCGAACAGGATGTGTGGAGCACACCTGAAAGCCGAGCTCGATGGAATGCGTGCCCGGCTCGCCTCCGGTGAACCGGTCCGCGTGGTGTCCACGCAGCTCATCGAGGCCGGTGTGGACATCGACAGCCCGGTTGTCTACCGCGCCATGGCACCGGCCGACTCGTTGCAGCAGGCAGCGGGGCGAGCCAATCGGGAAAACAAAGGAGCGGAGTTCGGACGAGTGATCATCTTCGATGCTTCGGACATGTCGCAGCCCGCTGGCTACCGGATCGGAAGCGATATCACGCGCCAGTACTTCGGTCCGCAGTCCGACGGCTCGGTAATCGACCCGGACAACATGGAAGTCTTGGACAGCTACTACCAGGTGCTGTATCGGCGTTCCAACACGGAAAACGCTGAGCGGGCCACCGCGGTTCAGGCGAACCGTTCGAAGCTGGATTTCCAGGCCGTGGCGGAAGGACCGCTGCGACCATCCCCGGCGGGTGGACAGGCACGCGAGCCTTCCCTGGCGTTCCGGATGCTCGACGACGACACCGTTCCGGTGGTGGCGATCAAATACGACCCCGAGGCCGAACAGCGCCTCAACCGTCTGCTCAGCGAGCCGGAGCGGAGCGGACCACTGCTGCGCGAACTTCAACCATACGTCGTGTCGCTGCCGCGTCGGCTCCTGCAGGATCCGGGGATCCAGGCGCTCTGCAAGCCCGTACTCGGCGACCTGCACGTGTGGGACCACGAGTACCACCCGGCCTACGGCATCGACACCTCGACCCTGATCGAAAGGACCGTCTTTTGAGTCGGGAACTGCCGAAATCCCCCGAAGGAGCCCCGCCCTTGACCGTTCAGGTCTGGGGCCGGGGGGCGCTGTTCACCCGTCCGGAACTCAAGGTGGAGCGGGTCACCTACCCCGTGATGACACCGACCGCCGCCATCGGTGTGCTCGAAGCGATCTTCTGGAAACCGGAATTCGGTTGGCGGCCGGTGGCCATCGACGTGCTCGAGCCGATCCACCAGTTCACCCAGAAACGCAACGAGACCACCGACCTGGTCATGCTGGAGGACGCGGTCAAGCACGGGACCACGGTGGACTCACCGGGCAACCGGACCCAGCGGAACTCGGTGTGTCTACGCGACGTGGCATACCGCATCCACGCCCACGTGGAGCTTCGGGAACACGCCACGAAACCCGAGGCGGCTTACCGCGACCAGTTCCGGCGGCGGGTGGAACGCGGCCAGTGCTTCCACCAGCCCTACCTCGGAACACGTGAGTTCAGCGCGCACTTCGGCCCCGCGGACGACAGCGAACCGCAGCCGATCACCGACGACCTGGGGATCATGCTGCACAGCGTGCACTACGGCGAGAAGTCCCCGTCGTTCTCCTGGTTCACCGCCAGGCTGGAATCCGGCCGGATGCACATTCCCCGCACCGGCATCAACGCGGGCGTCCCGGTGGAGGCGTGATGCTGCTGCAGCGGCTGGTCGAGTACACGAAACAACACACCACCACACAGCCCTTCCACCGACGGCGTGAGTTCCGCTGGCAACTCGCGTTGTACAGCGAGAACCACCGCGAACCCCGGCTCGCTTCCCTCGTGGACCCGGACGACAAGAAGTCGCGCGGCCCCGCGCATCTGACTCCGGCCGTGACCCGCACCGTCGGCGTCGCACCACAACTGGGCGCCGACGACGTGCAGTACGTGCTCGGATGGGGCGACGACAACACCGACCCCGAACGGGTGAGCCAGTGCCACGAGGCCTTCGTGCGGCTCATCGAGGAGTGGGCGAACAGCGCGGCCGACACGGACGACGCCGCCCGTGTCGTGCGGGAGTTCTACGCCAACGGCGGCGTGGGCGAGCTGGCGGTTCCCCAGGAGCCCTACACCGCGAAGCAGGGCGTGCTCATCACGGTGGACGAGGTTCCGATCATCGAGCACGAGTCGCTGCGCCGGTTCTGGGTGCAGGAAGTGGCCAGGCGCAAGAGCGGTGGCAACGAGGGGCTTTGTCTGGTGTGCGGCCATCACGCCCCGTTGGCCGAGACCATCCCCGGCAAACTGGCCAAACGGCTCGTCCCCGGAGCGGGTAACGATCCTGCGCTGGTCAGCGTGAACGAGATGGTGTTCGGCTACGGACTGACAAAGGGGCTGCGCAACACGCCGATCTGCTTCGACTGCGGCGACGCGGTCAACACCGGTCTCACCCACCTGCTCGACTCCGAGCACGTCGTGCGCTTTCCACGGCAGGACAGCGCCATGGCGTGGTGGACTCTCGGGGAGCCCGACGACGACTTCCTCTCGGCGATGTCTACTCGGCCGAACGCCGACTCGGTCACCAGGTTGATCAACCGGATGCACAACGGGCAGCTCGGTGCTGTCGGCAATCGTGCCGAGGAGTTCTCGGGTGACCGGTTCTGCTCGGTCACGCTGGGCGGAAACTCCTCGCGGGTCGTGATCCGCGACTGGATCGACAGACCGCTCGAGGAGGTCATGCACAACCTCGCCCGGTGGTACGAGGACATCCTCGTAGCTTCCCGCTGGGAAGCGGAGTCTGTGCCCAGCGGCTACTGGAGCTTGGTGCTCGCCACCGGCAAGTGGGACCTAGAACGCAGAACGTATGCCGACCTGACCTCGAACTCAGCTCGTCGCCCCGAGCACGTGCAGCGTGACCTGTTGAGCAGCTGCCTTCGGGGCAGCCCCCTGCCGACCTCGGTGCTGCACCACGTGCTGGGGCGCGTAGCCGCGGACGGTCACCTCGATGTTCCGCGAGCAGCGCTACTGCGCCTGGCGCTGCGTCGTCATCCTTCCAAGGAGGTTCACATGTCACCAGGTCTGGACGAGAACCGCACGGACACGCCGTACGTGTCCGGCAGGATCTTCGCCCATCTCGAACAGATCCAGTACCACGCCAGCGACGGGCAGCTGAACGCCACTTTCGGTGACCGTTTCCTGTCCTCGGCGATCGGCAATCCGACGCCGGCCATCCTCGCGGGTGAAAAGCTCGCCACTTCGTGGCTGGCCAAACTGCGGCGTCGCGGGGACACCAAGGCAAAGGCCAACGCGCTCGGACAGAAGTTGTCGGAGCTCCGCAAGCTGATCGATCCGGGACGCAGCACGACCGGCTACCTCTCGCCCGATCAGCAGGCGATGTTCCTGCTGGGCTATCACCACCAGAAAGCTCACGACATGGACCAGGCCCGCAAGCGCAAAGCCGAGAAGGACTCGGGCTCGGAGTCCGAGACCGAAAACTGACCACCCACTACTTCCCCGGAAAGGAACCGGCAATGGCCATCGAACCGCACCTCGACCCGACCGTGCGCCACGACATGGTGTTCCTGTTCGACGTCGCCGACGGCAACCCCAACGGCGATCCCGATTTCGACAACCGGCCTCGCATGGACGAGGAAACCGGGCACGGCCTGGTCAGCGACGTGGCGATCAAGCGCAAGGTGCGCGACAGCCTGCCCATGGCCGCCCAGGGCACCGACAACGAAGACCGCTACGGCATCTTCGTCGAAGCCGGTCATGCGCTGAACACCAAGCTGGGCGCCTCCAAGGCAGAGACCGGTTTGGACAAGAAGAAGTCCCTCACCGACGAGGACCGCAGAACGGCGCGCTCCTGGTTGACCGAGCGCTACGCGGACATGCGCCTGTTCGGGGCCGTGCTCAACACCGGCACCACCAAGGACCTCGGCCAGATCTACGGCCCGATGCAGGTAACCAACGCCCGCAGCGTCGATCCGGTGATGCCGCAGCACCACGCCATAACCCGTATCACCCAGACCAAGCAGGAGGACATCGACAAGGGCGAGACCACCGAGATGGGTGGCAAGTGGACCGTTCCCTACGCTCTCTACCGGGCCGAGATCTACTACTCAGCAAGTCGCGGCCAGCAGACCGGTGTGGACAGCACGGACCTGGAGCTGTTCTACCGCACGCTGGCCATGATGTTCGATCACGATCGTTCCTCCGCGCGTGGAACCATGACCGCCCGTGGGCTGTACGTGTTCAGCCACGACAACGCGTTCGGCAGCGCCCCCGCGCACACCCTGCTCAACAGGGTGGATGTCCCCTCCGCCGCGGCGGCCGGGAAAGTCCCCCGCGGTTTCGGCGACTACACCGTCAGCGTGGCCGACGACGACCTGCCGCGCGGAGTGACGATGACGAAGGTCGTCGCCTGATGTACCCGGCGGAAAGAGCGGACGAACCCGCGTGGTCGAGCATTCCGATCGCCGCGATCGAGCACTACGCCTACTGCCCCAGGCAGGCCGCTCTGATTCACCTCGAACGATACTTCGAGGACAGCGCGGAGACGGCGCGAGGGCAGATCGCCCACAGCGCCGTCGATCGCGGCGATTCGAGAACGAGCAGATCGGGACAGCGACGTTGGACCGCCTTACCGGTGTGGGATGACGACCTCGGCATCCACGGCATCTGTGACGTGGTGGAGTTCGGTGCCGACGGTCCTGTGCCGGTGGAGCACAAGTCCGGCAGCTACCGCCCCGGAAGCGCGGCGGATCTGCAAGTGGCCGCGCAGGTGCTGTGCCTGCGCGGCATGTTCGACTCCCCTGTCCCGAAGGGCATCGTCTTCGCGGGCAAGCACCGACGGCGTTACGAGGTGACTGTCGACGACTCGCTCGAGAACCGACTACGAGAAACCGTGACCGAACTGCGGGAAATGCTGCGCTCCGAGGTGGTTCCCGAAGCGGTCAACGACTCGCGATGCGATCGGTGCTCGTTGCGTGCGGGGTGCATGCCCGAAGCGAACATCCGGCCTTCCGCCTCGCTGTTCACACCACTACCCCTGGGGGAATGGGATGACTGAAGTGCTGAAAACGTTGTTCCTGACCACGCCGGGAACGAGTCTTCACCTGGAGGGGGACACCGTCCGGATACACCATCCGGAAAAACCGGGACGAAACGTGCTGCCACTGGTACGGATCGATCAGTTCGTGGTCTGGCGGGGTGTGGAGGTCAGCAACGAGCTGATGCATCGTTGCGCCAAGGACTCCAGGGGAATCACGTGGCTGAGCCGCAACGGGCGCTTCCTGCACCGCACGACGGGCCCGCAGAACGGGAATCCGGTGGTGCGACTCGAACAGGTCAGGGCCTACGACGACTCCCGGCGGCTGGAACTGGCAAAGGCCTTCCTGGCCGGCAAGATCCAGAACTATCGCCAACTGCTGTTGCGTACGGCCCGCGACGCCTCGGGAGAGCGCAAGGAGAAGCTCCGCGAAATCGCGCAGCGGCACGCGGAGTCGCTGCAGACCCTCTCGGAGAGCCCATCCGTCAGCGAGGTTCTCGGTGTCGAGGGCAAGGCGGGGCAGGACTACTTCCAGGAGGGCATGCCGAAGCTCGCCCCAGGTGTCTTTCCGGGACGTAACCGGAGGCCACCGAAGGACACGTTCAACTGCCTGCTCTCGTTCGGGTACGGCATGCTGCGGGTCGCGGTCGAGGGAGCGCTGGAACAGGTGGGGCTCGATCCCTACATCGGCTACCTGCACGGCGTGCGTTCCGGTCAGCCCTCACTCGCGTTGGACCTGATGGAGGAGTTCCGCGCCCTGCTCGTCGACCGCCTGGTGGCAACCCTCTACAACCGCGGGCAAGTGAAGTCAGCGCACACCGAGAGCCTGCCCAGTGGGGAAGTTCGGTTGACCGATGAGGGACGCGCGATGTTCCTCGAACAGTGGTCGAACGCGCGGGAGCGCTCCTGGAGGCACAGCGAGCTGCAGCGCGACGTGCCCGCGGCCACGCTCCCGCTGATCCAGGCGCGTTTCCTCGCGCGCTACCTGCGCGGGGACCAACCGAGCTACACCCCGTGGATTGCGAGCTGACCGTGGAGCTGTTGATCACCTACGACGTGGACACCACCACCCCGGAGGGACGTCGCCGGCTCAGGCACGTGGCCAAGGCGTGTGAGGCATACGGGATCCGCGTGCAGAAGTCCGTGTTCGAGGTCGTCTGCCGCCGTTCCGACTGGATGTACATGAAGCAACGACTCAACGAGATCATCGACCCGACCGAGGACAGCATCCGGATCTACGCTCTCGACCGGGGGAGCTTCGCGGCGGCCGAGCACATGGGGCAATCGCCGCCCGCTCCGCACGACACGCCGCTGGTGTTCTGAGCTTCCGGCAAGAACATGATCGAGTGTCGATGTACGGCTTCGGAGGTGCAAGCGTGTCTCGACACGCCGCGAGGTTCCCAAGCACCTGCTCGGCGTGTCGGTCACGGGACAGTCACAACGGCGAGGTGGCTACCCTGGAAACCCTGCTCAATCGCCGTGGCGCCAGCCCTTCGGGGCTGGCGAGGATCGCAACTGAAACCCCCGAGAAGGGTTCGCGGAGGGGGTCGCGTGGCGCCAGCCCTTCGGGGCTGGCGAGGATCGCAACGCCGGGCGTGCGGCTGGCGCCGGTCCCGGCGCCGGCGGGTGGCGCCAGCCCTTCGGGGCTGGCGAGGATCGCAACGACCCGTTCGCGGCGTGGCTGGCGTGGTACCTCGACAGTGGCGCCAGCCCTTCGGGGCTGGCGAGGATCGCAACAGCTGCTGCGTCTCAGCTGCCGCCCCCGCCATCTGGGTGTGGCGCCAGCCCTTCGGGGCTGGCGAGGATCGCAACGACCAGGACGCTGCCGAGCAGCTGAAAATCCAGGCGTGGCGCCAGCCCTTCGGGGCTGGCGAGGATCGCAACGCCCGGCCGGGCAGCACGAGCTGGCCCCGACGGGGGCTGTGGCGCCAGCCCTTCGGGGCTGGCGAGGATCGCAACGGCTTTGTGTCGGATGGGGGAGGGATCTGGTTGGATGTGGCGCCAGCCCTTCGGGGCTGGCGAGGATCGCAACCCCGAGGGGACCGGGGATGTCGACCGTGCGATCGGTGTGGCGCCAGCCCTTCGGGGCTGGCGAGGATCGCAACCGCTGAGAACTCCTCCGGTGGTGTAAGGCATGTAGCGTGGCGCCAGCCCTTCGGGGCTGGCGAGGATCGCAACTTGAGCTGGTCGGACAGCACGATCAGCAGGCGGGACAGTGGCGCCAGCCCTTCGGGGCTGGCGAGGATCGCAACGGGCACTGGAAACGCCCCGAGACAGTAAAACACCCGGTGGCGCCAGCCCTTCGGGGCTGGCGAGGATCGCAACTGGGACTGGTGGGTTTTGTGCAGCCCGTAGGCGGCCGTGGCGCCAGCCCTTCGGGGCTGGCGAGGATCGCAACGGTGCCGTCGTCCGAACCGGCCGGGTTGGTGTAGGGCGTGGCGCCAGCCCTTCGGGGCTGGCGAGGATCGCAACTGCCTGCCCCGCTGTCGGTGCGTAGTGCCGTGGCGGCGTGGCGCCAGCCCTTCGGGGCTAGCGAGGATCGCAACGTGTGCCGTTCGGGTGCCTGGGTGCCGTCCTGGTGTGGTGGCGCCAGCCCTTCGGGGCTGGCGAGGATCGCAACGACCACCGGAAAGTGCTGCCGATCATCTCGGCGAATCGTGGCGCCAGCCCTTCGGGGCTGGCGAGGATCGCAACCACAACATCGACCTGTCCAACGTCGAGGCTGACGCCAGTGGCGCCAGCCCTCCGGGGCTGGCGAGAATCGCAACACCGCCGAGGCCACCGCCTCATGGTCCGAGGATGCTGTGGCGCCAGCCCTTCGGGAACTGGCGCCACTTCGGTCACCTCGGCTGCAGGAACTCGGTGACTGCCGTGTTCCAGTCGAAGGTGGCCAGGCCGTCGGTGCCGCGGCTGGTGAGGGCGTCCGGGTCGAGCAGTCGGATGCCGGCCTCGGCCAGCAGACGAACGTTGGCGGGGTAGGCGGGGTGTTGGCGCAGCACGGGTTTCACGCAGGGAGCAGCGGTGGTGGGCACACCGCTGACCAGCAGCTCGTTGACCAGGCTGACCGCCAAGGTGTCGCTGATACCGGCCGCGACCTTGTTGAGGCTGTTGAACGTCACCGGCGCGGCCAGCACGGCATCGGCCTGGGGCAACGGATCTCGCTCACTCGGCAGCCGGGGCCGCACACGAACAGGGTGACCGGTCCGCTCGGCCACCGCATCGACGTCGACCCAGCTCGCGGCGGTGGGGCTCAGCACCACGCACACCTCCCACCCCGCCTCGTGCAACAGCCCGACCGGTTCGGCCAGCTCCCGCACCGGCGGCGCCGCCGTGCCGATCAGATACACCACCGGGTTGTCCACTGTAGTCACTGCAATACCCCCGCACGTTGGGCCAGCGGCCGCAGCCCCGGCGTGGCCGACCGGCGCTCCCGCTTGAGCATCTCCCGCAACAGCTCCCGAACGATCACGTTGTAGCGCAACGCCTGCGGCGCCACCCGCTCAGCCTCCATCAGATTGACCACCACCGCCGCGTCCTCACGATGCTGCGAATACGCCCACGCCGTGTCGATGTGCACCTGCGCCCTTCGGCTGCTCAGGCCTTCCGGAAGCCCCCCGGTGTCGATGCCTTCCGCCAGGGCGATGGCGTGCTTGGCATCGCCCAACTCGGCCGCCGAGGACACCCGGTGGATGGCCACGTTGGTCGGCCCGAACGCGGTCCAGCCGTAGTTGCCGTCCTCCCCCAGCGCGTCGGCCAGGTACTGCGCCCGCCGCAACCGGTCGGTGGCCTCGGCCTGATCACTGCGCCGCCCGGCGATGACCGACCCGATCAGAAACAGCGCCCCCTGGTACGACAACCCCAGCGGGCTGTCGTCGGTGAGGTGCTCGGCGGTGGTCATGGCGATGTGCTCGGCCCGATCGATCTGGTCGAGCTTCAAGAACGCGCACGCCACCTGGTAGATCGCACCCGCGCTCAAGGTCTCGGAGTCGGCCCGCATCGCCGCGTTGACCGCCCGGTCCGCCGCGATCCAGGCGAGCTGACCGTCACCGATCTTGGTGACCAACTTCGCGGCCGCGATGTAGACCTGGTTCTGCACCGACAGCGCACGCCGACGCTGCTCACCACCGGTCTCGGCGACGACGGCGTCGCTGCTGGTGATCAGGCTCGGCAGGATGTTGGCCGCGGCTCCGTAGTCCGCGGCCTGGTAACGCCGATGGACTTCGGTGGTCATGCGGCTGATCTCGTCGAGGTCACCCGCCGGAACCGAGGACAGCCCGAGCCCCGGGTAGGAGCTCAACGCCGCACGGATCTCCTCCAGACCGTCCAGCTCGGGCTGTCCGTTCGGCGCCAGCGCGAACCGGTAACCGGCCAGCGTCTCCACATCGGTCTTGAGCACCCGGGCTATGTCGATGAGCACCGACAACCGATCCACCGAACGGATGCCCCGCTCCACCTGCGACAGCCACGACTCCGACCGAGCCACCAGCTCGGCCAGCTCGCGCTGGCTCAACCCCCGCCTGCGGCGGTAGATGCGAATGCGCTCGCCTATCGGCCCTTCCGTCACCATGCCGTCATTCAACCTCTCCCACGCAGCCGGAACTCGCACTTTTGTGCGGGTCCGACCCGCACCCTGGTGCGGGTGTTCTCGCGTGCGGGTTCTCACCGCTTCCCGCTCCCACAGTAGTGGGCGGCAGTCGACGAGAGCAGCGAAGGAACGAGCGGATGCCCCGTGACGAGAAGGATCTTCCCGCGATTCGGTCGAACGAGCGACCCCACGAGCCCGGAGGCGAGCACTCCCCCGGCGTCTCGATCGCCGAGATCGACGAGCTGATCGACCGGGTGCGCGAGCTCAGGACTGCTCGGCTTCGCCTGCTTGGCGCCGCTCGACGGCATCGACGCGGCTCCTGAGCTGCTCGAGCTGATCGAGCACGTCGTCGAGCTTGCGCAGCACCGGATCGTTCGCCTCGTCGGCGTGTGGCCGTGCCGCCGCTCCGCTGAGCACGTTCCCCAGGTAGTCGGGGGGCCAGTCCAGCGCTTCGGACAGCGCTTCGAGGGTTCGCGGGTTCCTGCGCCGCGGCATCTTGTTGTACTGCAGCTCGCGGATGGTGGCCGGCGAAACCTTGGACCTGGCCGCGACTTCCAACTGGGTCAGTCCCAGCTCACGCAGGCGGTTCGAGATCGCCTCCGCCACAGCGGCCCAGTCGTCCTCCACTGCTCACCTCCACGCGCGTCACCGCAGCGCCAAGGTTAGCGCCTTCGTAGCTGATTCCGTCGATCGACCTGCACGAACGAACCGATTCCCAATCAGGGGTAGCCAATATTGGCTACGTTAGCTATTGTTGCTCGTGTCCACAGCGAGATTGGAGGCAACAGGTGAGGCAGATGTTCAACAGCCGGAGCGGAGCGACCGCCGAAGCGCCCCGCTTCTACAGCGTCGAGCAAGTAGCCCAGCTCTTCGGGGTGTCCTCGATGACGCTGTACCGAGCGATCGCCGGCCGCGAGTTTCCCGCGATCCGCATCCGGGGCCGCTTGATCGTCCCGGCCAAGGCCGTGGACGAGATGGTCGACACCGCGATCGAGCGCAACAGCACCGTCGACGCCGCCGAGTTCGCGGTGGAAGGCGCGGCGTGATCCCGACCGACAGCACGCCGGAATCGCCTGTGTGAACCCGAGGACCGAATGAGCATCAAGGTCATGACGTGGGTCTGGGACAACTCCCCGACCAAGGGAACGGAGCTGCTGATGTTGCTGGCGATCGCCGACAACGCCGCCGACGACGGCACGAACGCCTTCCCCTCGATCAGCACGCTCGCCCGCAAGACCCGCTTGGACGAGCGCACGGTGCAACGCATCCTGCGCAAGCTCTCCGACCAGGGGCAGCTGCACATCGACAAGCGCGGCGGAAGGGAGGCCAACCGCTACACCGTCCTGATGGGACAGCAGTTGTCCACACCCCCGGCGAAACGCCACCCCCGGCAGAACGCCACCGGTGGCACCGCTGCCACCCCAGGGGTGGCACAGCCACGCCGCCCCACCCCCGGCACAGCTGCGCCGCCCGAACCACCCGGAACCGTCCTGGAACCCTCCACCGGCTCGCGCGCGGCGGAATCCGGGAAACAGGAGGAGGCGGAAACCGACATCGACGCCGTGCTCGACGGGCTCGGGGGTTCGTGGCCGCTGACGCCGCGACAGCGCAAGCGGATCGCACCGAAAGTGGTCCAGGCGCTGGCCGCGGGCTGGTCCAGCCAACGGCTCGCGCACTACCTCGGGGCGAACCCGGAGGGCGTGAAGTCACCGGCCGCCGTGCTCAACGCACGGCTCGACGATCTGCCGGAACCCGTCGCGGACACCGCACCACCGCAACGGCCGGAGTGGTGCGGGAGCTGCGACGAGCCCAGCCGGACGGTCGAACGCTCGGACGGCCGCTGGGCGCGCTGCCCGCACTGCCACCCGAGCAACGCAGATCCCGACTCGGGGCGGCCGAAGCCGCCAAGCACCCACCGCCCCGAGCCGTCCACCCCAACCGATCAGGAAACCGGAAGGAGTGATTCCAGTGTCCCGCACGAGCGCTGAGCTCAACCACCGGGAACGCGCGACGCTACGCGCGGTCGCCGAGGGCCGGGTCAAGATGAGCCAAGGCAGCGAACCCGACCTGTTCGTGGACGGAGCCTGCTGCTGTGACCAGGTCACGGCTCACCACCTGGCGCACGACGGGCTGCTCGAACCGGGCGGTTCCGCGATCGGCGGAGCCCGCGTGCGAGCCGTACTCACCGAGTCCGGGAAACACCTCCTCGGACTCTGACTCCGCCGAGCGGGGCGATCGAAGCCGCCAAGCACCCGTCGCCCCGGACGGTCCACCTCAACCCAGCTATCGGGAGACAACAGTGCGTTCAACACTTCTCATTCACCCCGACGACCGCTACGACCGCGACCACGCCAGCGACTCCGAATCCCGCTTCGGGGCGTACCTGCGGCGCAACACCGCCGCCTTCCTCGACGGAGAAGAGCCCACCGAGGACCCCGTGGAGTTCGCCGCCTCCGCCTGGCGGATCGCGCGGCCACCGGTGATGACGCCGGGCTACCTCGTCGCGCACGACCGGGTCCTCGACGCGACGCTCCTGCGCGAGGAGGACGGCACGACGGCGATCCGCGTCGACCTCGCCACGAAGCTGCCTTCCGAGATCGTGCGCGGACTGCGAAGCCGCGGGAGCGGTTGGATCAGCGGTCCGACGCAGGTGACCAACATCCTGCGGCTCGACATCCCCGTGCCCACCGACCGGCTGCCCGAACCGGCCTACTCCCCGCTGGCCGTGCCGGTCACCGAGACCGCCAAGGAAGCACTCGAACAGCTCTGCGGACTCGTCAATTCCGCCCTCGGTGGCGCACTCGTCGATCTCGTGCGGACGGAGGCCGCGTGATGCCGAACAACAGGATCACCCACTTCCAGCGCGAACAGCTCGAACGTGCCGCCCGGTTCGCCGAGGCCGACGGCTGGGAGCTGCACCTGAAGGTCAGCGACGACGAACGGCGCAACTGCGCCGAGGTCCCGGTGGAAGTGTTCTTCCCGAACGCCGACGAGGACAGCGGGGAACGGCTCATCCGGGCCGAGCGCGAACGCATCGCCGAGCAGTGCCGGGGCTGCCCGGTGGCCGACGCGTGCCTGGCGGGCGCGCTGCTGCGCGGCGAGCGCTACGGCGGCTGGGGCGGAGTCGGCCAGCCCGACTTCCAGCGGCTGAGCAGGATCTTCCGGAAGCTGCGGCAGCAGGGCCGCCTCGCCGAGATCGGAGGTGAAGCGGCATGAGCACTCGCTTCACGGACCCGCGCGCCGCACGAGCCGCGGCCAGGGGCGAGGCGGAACGCGTCAGGGCCGAGGCCGAGTCGGTGCGTGCCGAGACCCGGCGTGCCGTGGCCGAGGACGCCGCGCGGCGGGCCCGCGAGGAGCGGGCCGAGCGGGAACAGCGCAGCCGGCGTCGTGCCGCCGAGCGCAGGCAGCGGCTCGCCTCGGCGGGCGGTTGGATCGGCGCGCATCCGACCGAGCTGCTGATGAGCGTGATCGTGGTGGTTCCCGCGCTGCTGGCCTGGTCGGCGATGGCCGCCTACGGGGTGGACATCTACGGGCCGCTCGGTGGCGTGCTGCCGCTGTTCAGCGAGGGCGCGATGTGGGCGTTCGCGTTCTCGGTGCACCTGGCCCGACGCCAGGGACGTCCGACGGGGTGGCTGCACACCGGGGTGTGGACGTTCGCCGCGGTCAACGCCGCGCTGAACTTCCTGCACGGCTTCGGCGCCTCCGGTGTGGTGACCGGGCTGGTCATGGCGCTGGTCTCGGTCGGCGGCGTGGTCGCGCACCAGCTGATCACCGCCGCTCCGATGCGCACCCGCCGTTCCCGCGCCGAGCGGGAAGCCGCCCGCACGGACCGGATCTCGCAGCGTCGCAGGGTTCGGATGGAGCGGGCCGCCGTCCGCCGATCGGTCGGCGAACTCGGTGCGGACGGTTCGATCCGGCTCCGGCACGCCCCCGGCACGGTCACGCTCGGACGCGGCCCGCTCGGGGCGCGGCGGCTGCGGGACGCGGTGGTTCCCGGCCTGCCGCCGAACGGTTCCCAGCGGCCCGAGGAGACCGATCCGGGCGAGCAACTGGCCGCCGAGATCGGCCGGTGGCTCTCCGGTGAACCAACCCCTTCGGAACCGGCGGGAACAGCGAAAACCGACTCGGCGAGCTCGACAGCGTCCGATTCGGGAACCACCGACGAGCTGTCCGAACTGGTGGCCCGGACCCGGCGGGCGATCGAGGCGGGCGAGCTGAACCCGCGGCCGAGCCGGCGGGCCGTGCAGCGGCACCTCGGTATCCGCGCCACCACGGCGCAGGAGGTGCTGCGCGCACTGCGCGGTCGCGGCGGCGACGGCAGGGCGGAGGTCGCGGCATGACCGAACAGTTCAGCCGGGAACAGATCGAACGGGCGCGGCGGGCGCTGCACACCCGCCGTGGCCCGGCCGGGCGGCCGATAGCCGCGACCGCCTGGCAGTGCGAAGGCCGCTGGCAGGCCGACGACCAGATGGACATCTGGCAGTGCGCCGACGAAGTGGAACTCGACGCGATGCGCGCACGCGGTGAGGAGGTGGACGAACATGGCGACGACGAAGCGTGAGCCGAAACGGGTGCGCTCGATGCGGCGCCGCAGCGCACACCACGCGGACCGGGCGCGCAAGGCGAGCACCCCGGTGGAACGGTTCCGGGCCGCGCAGGACGCGCTGCTCAGCGCCGTCGCCCACTCCCGCGCTCCGGCCCGGACGGCGCGCGGGAAGTACGAGGAGATCGCCGAGCACGTGCGGCGGGTGCTCGACCGTGGCGAGCCGAACGCGGCGAGCGCGGCGCTCTACGACAGCAAGCTCAAACAGAGCGGCACCGATTCGGCGCGGTTGGGCAACGCGCTGATGTGCCTGCGGGGTGCGATCTCGCTGCTGCCGGAAACGGAGCGTGACCGGCTGTTCGAGCACTACGCCCGGCACCTGGGCGAGGAGGCCCAGCTGATCGACGCCGAAGGTGGTGACCGCTGATGCCTATCCCGGATCCGTGGGAGAGCCCCGATTCGGCCACCGCGAACCCTTCGGAAGAAGGTCCCGATCGGGGGCGTGAGCGCGAGCCCGAGCGCGATCGCGCACGCGCGCGCGAGGAACCCGCCGAACAGGACGCGGAAACCGAGGGCGGCGAGGTGCTGCCGTTCCCGAGCGACCGGCAGGGTTCGAACACGACGAGTAGTCGAGTCGAACCGCACTCGTACGGCGGGAGACCCGCGCACGTCTCCGTGGTGAAGCTGCGGAAGGCGGCCGCCGCCTGGACCTCGGAGGCCGGCAGCAGCGCCCGTGCGGCCCTGGACGGCTCGGTGTGGCGGGCTCGTCCACCGTCCCTCCGCGACATCCACACCCGCGCGCGACGCGCCGAGTGGTCCGGCGACATCCCCGCGCTGCGGGCCGCCGGGCAGTGGTTCGGCTGGGTGTCCCTGGTGATCACCGCCGTGGGATACGCGCTGCTCTGGCTGGCTCGCCGGCCTTCCCGACTCCTGCTGACCACCGCCGTAGCCGTGCTGATCACCGTGCTGGCGGTCTGAACTCCCCGAGGAGGAATCTTGTCCTGGGCGATCATGATCGTGGCCTTCGGACTGGTCACGATCCTTTGGAAGCGCAAGAAGGCCAACCCCTGGTGGCTGAAGTCCTCGCTGGTCTTCATCGGCGGGTGCTCGCTGGCGGACACCGCGCTCGGCGCGTGGCTGGCCGCCCGCATCAACGAGATCGTCGGCATCGTTCCGGTCAACAGCAGCATCGTCGTGGGAGCGGCGACCCTGCTGCTCATCGTGCTGACCGTCTACGACATCGGCATCGACCGGAAGGCCGACAAGACGGCGCTGATCTGTCTGGTCGTGCTGCCGGTGCTGTTCCTGGCCGGTGTCGGTCCGCTGGCCGAGGCGGGCTCCGGGCTGACCGAAGCGATCTCGCAGGTCGGTGCGAACAGCATCGGCAGGCTGATCGGAGGTCAGTGATGGGGATGCTGCTTCTGGCGATGGTGCTGGCGGCCGCGATCACCCACGCCGCCGAGCAGAGCACCGCCCGCACCAGAGCCCGCTGGGACGAGGCCCGCCGCCGTGCCGAGGAACGCGGGGCGGCCAGGGAACGAGCACGACAGGAACGCCTCAGGTCGGCCAAGTCCCGGTGGCACGCCGCCGTGTCCACCGGGCCGCGCCACCTGCTGTGGTGGGTCTACGCCGCCGGCTGGGTCACCGCCGGAGCTGTGGCCGCCCTCGGTGCGGGCGCGGTCGGCGCCTACTCCGGCGCCGTCTCCGGTGGCCGCTCGGGATACCGGGTCGGGCTCGAAGCCGGACGCCGGGGTGCCCACTACCGCGAGGCCTGGCGGCAGTGGCGCCGCGAGACACCGCGGCCTCGGGTGGAGCTGGCCAAGTGCCGCAACTGCGGCTACTGGGTGCGCGGCGAACAGCTCGACCAGACCGGCGCCTGCCCCGACTGCACCAGCCCCGCCGAAAGCGGCGACGCCTGCGGAGCCACCGGGCAGTGCGCGGCTTGCCGCGCCCGCTACCCCTGGACCGAGCTGCGCGTTATCCACACCGGACGGCCCCTGTGCCGCACGTGCTGGCACACCCCCCACGTGCGCAGCACCGTCCCCCGCCGCTGCGCATGGTGCGCCCGACTGACCGAGCCCTACGAGCTCGACCAGGACGGGTGGTGCCCCGACTGCGCCTGGTGGCACGACTCCGGCGCCGCCGATGACTCGCGCGGCGCAGGCCCCACGCCGGGAGCAGAAACTCCGCCACCCGGCAGCTCCCAATCGTCCGGTGGTTCGCGGCACGCCAACGGCGAGCAGCAACCCCACCGGATCTACGTCGACGCGGAACGCGCCGACAAGCACGAGGAAGAAACCGAGGAACCGAAAGGAATCACCAACACCATGGCCGAACTCATGCCAGCCAACAACACGGTCGCCGCGACCGGCGAGGGCTACAGCGACACCGTCCAGTCACTGCAGTCGCTGGCGAAGCTGCTCACCCTGGCGCACGAGGAGGTGACCAACCTCGGCGACGTGCTCACCGCCAACAGCCTGGACGCCGAGACGCTGAACCAGATCAACGAGCTGGCCGACCTGCTCGACACCGCCGCACCGATGGCCGACCGGCTGCACAAGCACGTCGAAGGCAGGCACGGCGGGGTGGCGGACGCGATGGCCGCCGCGGGCGGAAGTAGCAACGTCGCCGAGAAGGGCTGGTACGACCAGTACTGAGCTGCCGGGTGCGTGTCCCGCCCCGGCAGCCGCCGGGGCGGGGTGCGGGTCACGACAGCTCATCCCGAGGAGCCCAGATGGACAGAGACATCACCCTGCTCGAACTGGACCACGACGAAATCGCGGTCCAGCGGACCAGCACCGACACGTGGGACATCTACGTCCAACCCGGCCACTACTGGGACACCAAACCCACCGGATTCCTGGACGAACTGCACCGCAACGGCGAGGTCGCCGTGCTGCACCGCGACACCGGATCGGAGTGGAACCATGACTGAAACCGCGGTCGCGAAGGTCGATCACTCCGACGGGATCTCGACCTCCCCGGAGGGAACACAGCGGACGCAATCGGTCCTACGCGAGATTCGCCGCCTGACGCGCCGTTACCGGATGCAGGCGATGCCGTTCGCGGCGATCGGCGCCACCCACGGCATCGGGGCCGTCGCGGCGGCGCTGGACCCGCCGGAGGCGCTGCTGCCGGTGGCGGCGGGCTGGACCGCCTCGGCCGGGATCTACGGCTACGTGCACCGCAACGCCTCCCGCTGGGACCGGCTGTACGCCTGCGTCGCGGCGGGAAGCTCCGCCGGTTGGCAGGCGGCCCTCGCGCTGGCCGGCGCGAACGGTGTGACGGCTGGGCTCATGTGGGCGTTCGGCGCGGCCCTGTCGATCCCCTGGTGGGTGCGGCACGCGGAACCGGAACCGGACGTGACCGCCGAACTCGCCGCACCACCGCAGCCCAGGGAAGCGCTTCCGGTGGCGCCCGGCACGGCGGATCGGCAGCTGAAGCTGTGGAACGAGCACATCGCCGCCAACGGCAAACCGCTCCCCGGCTCCGCCTTGGACGGGATCACCGAGTTCGCCTACGGCTGGAAGGCCACGGTGACTCTGGCCATCGGGGAGCACTGGCACACCACGCTGCAGGCTCGGAAGTCGATCCTGTCGGTCTACGACCTGCCCGACGGTCGGGTGTTCGTGGAGGCGATGCACGGCGAATCGGTCCGCAAGTCGCGGCTGACCGTGCTCACCAGCGACCCGTTGCAGCAGAAGAACCACTGGAACGGGCCGGGTCTCGACCCGGCCACCGGCAAGTTCCCGCTGATGATCGCCGCCGACGGCGAGCCGCTGCACTTCAAGCTGTGGAACCCGGGAGCCGGCGCCCTGCACGCGCTCATCTCCGGGGTGACACGTTCGGGCAAGACCAAGGTGCTGGACGTGGTGCTGACCGAGGCCAGCATGTCGGACCGGGTGTATCCGCTGGTGATCGACGGGGGCGGCGGTGCCTCCCTGCCGCAGTGGCGCGAGCGCGCCAACCTGTTCGCGGGCACACCGGAGCAGGCCCGCGAGGTGCTGCGCTACACGCTGCGGCTGATCGAGCGGCGGCGCCCCGTCGTGGAACGGCAGGGCGGTGGCTCACTGGAACCTTCCCCGGAGCTGCCGCTGGTGCCCGTGGTCATCGACGAGGCGCACAAGCTGCTGATGAGCGACGACGAGACCGACAACCGCGACATCGTGCGTATGTGCGAGCAGATCACGCAGGAGGGCGCCAAGTTCGGCGTCTGCCTGATCCTCGCTACCCAGGTGCCCTCGGTTAAGCAGCTGGGCAACTCGACCGCGCTGCGCGACCAGGTCAAGGCGGGAACGATCGTGGGACTGCGGATCACCGAGAAGGGCTCCGGGAACATGATCGACACCGGTGATCCGATGCCGGAGCACCTGAAGGACCTGCCCGCCGAGTTCCCCGACGGCAGTTCGACGCACGGGCTCGGCTACATGATGACCTCGCGCAAGATCCGGGCGCGGGCGTTGCTGCTGGAGAACCCCGCCGAGCAGCCGGTGACGCCGACCGGGCTCGATCCGGATTCGGCGGCCGAGCCGGTACCGGCACTGAACACGGCGAAGAAACCGGCGGAAACCGCCCCGCCACGGCGGTCCTCCGGGCCGACGGCCGAGGACATCGACGCGACCGTGCGAGAGGCGATCGCGGCGGGCACCGAACCGGCTGTGGATGAGCTGATGCGGGACACCGGGCTCGCGATGACCCAGGTACGCGCCGCGTTGAAGCGGATCTGATCAGACCTTGCGGTAGATGTCGTCGATCGTCTTGCGCAGCTTCGCCGCGTCCCTGTCGGCCACCCCGGAACGCCCCTCGGTGACCAGCAGCAGGACGTAGCGCCGGAAGAGCTTGTCGGAGTCCCCGGTGGACTGCGCCAGCCAGCCGCGGAACTCGTGCACGAACAGATCGACCGCCGCGAACTCGCTCGGAGGACCGACCACGTTGCACGCCGCACGCAGCGCGATCAGCCGATCCATCTCCCGGTCGTCCACACCGGGCAGGTTCACCACCGAGTTGTTGTCGAGCTCCATGCGCCCAGCCTAGCCACCACGACCGACGCACCGAGGACTTCCGGCCGAACCACGGCCGGGACGGTCCGAGTCACCACGAAGCCGCCAAGCACCCGGTGACCCGGATTCATCCACCCCACTCGAAAGGAGAACACCGTGCGACTCCGCGACGGTTCGACGAGGAACGGAATGCTCACCGCCCTCGCACTGGGGCTGACCGCCACCGGCTGGTGGTGCACCGGCCGCTACGCCTCGCGATTACACCGCGAGCTGCGCACCGACCCGCTGACCGGACTCGGCAACCGACTCGCCCTGCGGGAGGCCTTCCAGCGCGACGGCGCGGGCAACGGCCGGTGCGTGGCCGTGCTGCTGCTCGACCTGGACGGTTTCAAGGAGCTCAACGACACCCACGGACACCGCTTCGGCGACCAGGTGCTGCGCGAGGTGGCGCGGCGGATGCGCGAGAGCCGGCGCCCGGGTCGGCTCGCCGTGCGGTTGTCCGGCGACGAGTTCGCCTGCTGGCTCGGCACGCTGCCGGACACTCCCTCGCACTGGCAACGGGTCGAGGAGCTGCAGCACGCGCTGGCCGAACGGCTCGCCGAACCGATGCTGATCGAGGGAACCACCGTGTGGGTGAGCGCGAGCATCGGAGCGGCGATCACTGCCGGACCGGCCGACACGCTCGAAGGCGTGCTGGAGCAGGCCGACCGCGCGATGTACCGCGACAAGCGCGGCCGCGGCCGCTCGGATCGCCGCAGGCGGCACCAGCAAGCGCGGGGATGACTCGCGGCCGCCCTACCGGAGCCCGCCAGATCCACCCCTCAGCGAGGGACCGTCACTCGCTGCTCATACCGGGGTGATCCCGCCGAGTGAGCACGGAGCCGTGCCTCCTCAGCGCACACGCGGATTGGGCGAGCATTCGCTCGGTCGGTGGTCGGGCAAGCGGCGAAGCCGCTTCCGCCACCCGCACAGATTGAGCAAACCAATCCGCCCAACCTTCTGAACGAGGTACGGCGCCGGGTCCGCTCGGACCGCGAAAGGCCCGGCCGGGACGCGTCTGCCTGGCAAGCGTGGCGTCCCGGCCGGGTTCCCACGACCCGAAGGAAGTGGAGACCCCATTGTCTCTGGACAGGAATCTGCCGCTCGTCGACCTCAACCGACCCGGCTCGAACGGGCCGAACCCGACGGAAACCCCGGACGAGCTGTACGAACGACTCAACCGGTTCCTCGCCGAGGGCCTGGACTACATCGCCGGGTTCACCCCGCTCGACGACAGCGATCGGGAGGACCCGGACACCGCGCTCAGCCGCACCCAGCTGCTGTCGCTGCTGATCGGCTTCCTCGGCTGCGACACCGCGGAACCGCTGGACAACCGCACCTACACCCTCGTCTACACCGACGGGAAACAGGGCAAGTCGAACTACCAGACGATCTGCGTCCCCGACTACCGCGCGGCCTCGCCGGTCCTGTTCACCCGCGAGCAGGACAACCGGGCGCGGCTGGTGAACCGCTCCACCGGACGGACCCTTGCCGAGGTGCTGGTGCACGCCAGGATCTTCGCGGCCAGCAACCACTACTACAGCCGCGTCGCGCCGGACTTCACCGAACTGCCCACCGCGGCGATCATCTCGCCGTACTCCACCTGCGCGGGAGGCTGTCTGGGCTGCTCGCGCGGCGCGGTCAAGAGCTTCACCCCTCCGCCGAGGGACTACATCGAGCGGCACGTGGCGCAGTTGGCGGCCGACTACGACCGCCGTGGCTGGGACCGCGGTGAACTGGTCAGCGTCAACATCACCACCGGTTGCCAGCCCGACGAGGACCGCGAGCTGGAGATGATGCTGAACCTGATGCGGACCTACCGCCGCTACGGGTTCGGCAACGCCGCCTTCCACGCCTTCACCTACGCCATCGACTCCACCAGGGCGATGGAGCTGCTGCGCGAGCACGGCGCGATCGGGTTCATCGGCACCGTCGAGACCATCAACGACGCCGAGCGGATCCGGCAGTGGGGGCGCAAGAAGGGCTCGATCACCTTCGAGCGGCACCTGGAGAAGTACCGCCGTGCGCGCCGGGTGGGCTTCGACATCGTCGAGACCGACTACGTGCTCGGTGCCGACTCCTACACCGAGATGCTCGACGGCATAGCCGAGCTCGACGAGAACGGCGTCGCCGTGGTGCCCAACATCAAGCGCAACTACACCGTCGAACAGCTCGACAGCAACCACCGGGACCTGTGGCGCCACGGAATGCGCTACATCGCCGACGGGTTCCACGCGGCGCTGTCCAGCTACGACAACGGCACGATCAAGCGCCGCGCGGCGCGCTACTCGGTGGACTACCTGCGCCGGTGCGGCCGGGAAACGGGTCTGCGGGACCTGCCCATCCGCCACACCTGATCCCAACCAGTCCGTAGTCCCAACTCGTCCGAAGTCCCAGCCCGGCCGGGGAACGCCTCCCGGCCGGGCACTTTTCACCGAGGAGTCGTCATGTCCGTCGCCGTGAACACCACCGAAGAAGAGCTCCACGGCCCGCACGCACCGATGCCGCCGCAGGACATCGAGGCCGAGCAGTCCGTGCTCGGCGCGATGATGCTCAGCCGCGACGCCATCGCCGACGTGATCGAGATAGTGCGGGCCGTAGAGTTCTACCGCCCCGACCACGGGGTGATCTTCCGCCACGTCGTGGAGCTGTTCGGCCGAGGCGAGCCAGCCGACGCGGTCACCGTGCGCGACGCGCTGGAGCAGTCCGGCGAACTCACGCAGATCACCCGAAACTCCGACACCGGGACGTACCTGCACACGCTGCTGGAGGCGGTGCCGACCGCGGCGAACGCGACGTTCTACGCCGAGATCGTGGCCGACCGGGCGCAGCGGCGCCGCATCATCGAGGAGGCCAGCGGCATCCTGCAGCAGGGCTACGGCGGGCAGGGCGAGGCCGCCGAGCTGCTCGACCGGGCGCAGGAGCGGTTCTCCTCGATCGGGCGCAGCCGCACCGAGGACATGTACTTCCTGCAGGACCTGGCCGACCCGCTGATGTCCGAGCTGGAACGGATCCAGCGCAACGACGGGCGCTCCGGCATCCCCACCGGGTTCACCGAGCTCGACCGGCTCACCAACGGGCTGCAGCCGGGCCAGCTCGCCGTCGTGGCGGCCAGGCCGGGACTGGGCAAGTCCGCGCTGGCGCTGGACATCGCCCGCTCGGCCGCGATCCGGCACCGCCGTGGGACGGCGCTGTTCAGCCTGGAGATGGGGCACGGCGAGCTGATGATGCGGCTGGTCTCGGCCGAGGCGAAGGTGCGGCTGGACCGGATGCGGGGCGGCTACATGTCCGAGGCGGACTGGAGAGCGGCCGCGCGGCGCACCGGCGACGTGCAGGACGCGCCGCTGGTGATCTCGGACGCGCCGAACATGACCATGATGGAGATCCGGGCCAGGGCGCGCAGGCTGAAACAGCGCGGGCAGCTCGACCTGGTGATCGTGGACTACCTGCAGCTGATGGCCTCGGGCAGGCGGGTCGAGTCCCGCCAGCAGGAGGTCTCCGAGTTCTCGCGGAACCTCAAGCTGCTGGCCAAGGAACTGGAGGTGCCCGTGGTGGCGCTCTCGCAGCTCAACCGAGGGCCGGAACAGCGCCTGGACAAGAAGCCCGAACTCGGGGATCTGCGGGAGAGCGGCTCGATCGAGCAGGACGCCGACCTGGTGGTGCTGCTGCACCGGCCGGACGCCTTCGACCGCGACACCGCCCGCGTCGGCGAGGCCGACCTGATCCTGGCCAAGCAGCGGTCCGGGCCGACCGGGGTGGTCACCGTGGCCCACCAGCTGCACTACAGCCGCTTCGTCGACATGGCCCCGGAGCCCGGCTGAACCGCGTCCGGATGTGCCCGAATGGTGGGTGCGGCCAGTGCTACCAGGGTGCTGGCCAGTGCCCACACCGCCGCCGCGGCCAGCAGCAGGCGGGCGTCGACGTGCTCGGCCAGCGGGCCGGCGGCGGCCAGGCTCAACGGCACGAGGACCAGGTTGCCGAGCTGGAAGCAGGACGCCACACGGGCAAGCTGCTGGTCGAGCACGTGCCGCTGCAGCAGCCAGGCCTGGGTGGCCAGGTAGTACGAGCCCTGCAGTCCGAAGCCGAGTGCGGCCAGGCTGACCAGCCAGAGCGGCGCGGCAGCGGCGAACAGCGCGAGGTACGGCAGCATCAGCAGCGAGGCGGCCACCGCCGCCACGAGCGGACGCGACGGTCGCAGCCGCAGCGCCAGCGCGCTGCCTGCGATCGAACCGATCGCCTGGATGGCTCCGATCACCGCCCACGAAGCCGCACCGTGGTAGTGCTGCCGCGCCAGCAACGGCCCCAGCAACATGTGCGGGCCGATCACCAGCGCCTGCAGCAGCGCGGTGTAGCCCAACAGAGTCCGCAGCCACGGGGTGGTCGCCACGTGCCGCCAACCGCCCCACATCTCGCCCAGCACGCCCCGGCGATCCCGCTTCCCGGAGAGCATGGTCACAGGGCCGATCAGCAACAGTGAGAGCGCGCCGGCGGCGAACGTGGCCGCATCGGCCAGCAACGCCCAGCCCGAGCCGAGCCCGGCCACCAGCAGGCCCGCCACGCTGATCGCGGCCACCTTGTTCACATTGGCCGCCAGCCCGAGAAGCGCGTTCGCCTGCCGCAGCAGGTTCTCCGGCACCAGCGCGGGGAGCAGTCCGGTGGCCGCCGGGGTGAACACCGCAGTGCCCACCCCGGCGCAGCCCTGCAGCACGATCAGCGCCCAAAGTGGAAGCTGACCGGCCAGCAGCAGACCGCCGCACACCGCCTGGGAGGCCATGCGCCACACATCGGCGGCCACCATCACCCACCGCCGGTCGAACACATCCCCCAGCACTCCCCCGGCCAACGTCGCCACCACCACCGGCAACCGGTTCGCCAGCAACACCCCGCCCAACCCCACCGCCGAACCGGTCAGCTCCAACGCCGCGAACACCACCGTCAACGGCACCAAACTGTCCCCGAACGACGACAACACCCGCCCCACGAACAACCACCGAAACCCCCGCAGACGCAGCGGAGAAGCGGACGATGTGCTGGCAGCCGACTCGGTCGCGATCATCCACACATGGAACGCACATGAGCATGACGCACGAAAGGGTCTGCGTTTTAGCACGTCATCGCACTAATGATTGCGATGACCGACAGTTGCTCACCACTAGGAGGAACAAGCAGGCCGACACGAGCCACGGTTCAGCAGATAGCTGCTCCTGCGCATATCTTCTAATCTCCAACAAGGAAATTCACAGTATTAACACATTACTCTTTTCAGGTATCCGAAAAATTAATCACTTTTTATTCTTTTTGCCCGAAAAGATCAATTAGTCGAATAATCTATCGTCAACCGTCCACGACGTCATGTGATGATCATCATTGCTTGTTGCCTGATCTCTTAGGGGAAATTAGAGTGATCAACACTGTGGACATCACCTGGGGAACCAACAAAACAAAATCCCTAAGATGGGTTCCACAGTATAGAAAACGCAACTACTCTGGGGAGTAATTGATTATGCGAATGAGAGCTCGTTCTGTCGCAGTAGCGGCCATGGCTACTATGGCCATGGGACTTGCCGCGCCGATGGCCACGGCCTCCGAGTTCGATCGTCAGCAACAAAAAGAAACAACACAGGCGGTCGAGGCACTGCAGGCGTCCGATCAGGCTCCGGATGTAGTCGAGGAAGGCCTGGACGAGCGCCTTTCCCAGCTTCCTCCTGATCGCACGCTCGAAGACGTGGTCAAGGCGATGTACCCTGGTGACGAGGCAGCGCAGCAAGCGGTGCTGAACAAGTTGACAGGAATGAGCACAGCCGGATTCTGGGATCAGACATGGAAGTACACCAAGTGCGCCGCGTACGTATCCCTGCTTTTCGTCCCAGGCGCCAAGGCCTATCGGGCAATCAAGGCGTTGGGCGGTGTCGCCGAAACTGCCCGACTTCTGATCGGGGCTGGTAATGCTGCGGACTTCCTTGAGATCGCAGGTGGTGTTGGATCTCAAATCATCGGTGCAGGCGGTATAGCAAAAAACTGTTTCTAACACAATAGTATCATTTTGCCGGGAAAGTGAGTGGTATGACTTCGCAAGAAGGATCACGGGTCCTTGACGGCTGGAAAGCACCGACGCAGATCGCGCTCGCATACGGCATCTTGTATGTCGCGATCACTCTTGCCATCAGACATACCGTTCAACTCGCCTGGCTGGCGTTACCGTTCATCGCCCTGTGGGCACTGACCGCTGTGCTGACCCGGTTCGGGCTGCTGCAACGACGTCCCGTTTTCCTGGGGGTAGCAGGGGTGGCGGTTGTGGTGAGTGTCCTAGCGGCTATCGCTTCGTAACTGTCGAAGGGTGTCTGTCCGATGAGCTACGGGCAGGCACCCCCTTCGAGTGAGCACACAGACAGACGTGGCATCAATCGTGGTGCGGAACGGAGTCAACGGGGGTGGCTGATGTGGCTCGTGTGGTCGATCGTGTGGCTGTTGTCGCTGGTCGTGGGCAAGGTTTACGCAGCTCGGGCGCCTTCTAATCTCTAGGTCGCAGGTTCGAATCCTGCCGGGGGCGCCTAGTAGCAGGTCACAGACGTGGGGGCGGATCAGTTTCGAGATCCATCCCCACTTTATCCCCACTCTTGCTCAGTCTTCCCGGTGCAGGTCGGCCAGGGCTCTGGCCGCCGAGTCACCGACCGTCTTCCGATTCATGTACACGTCCTGGGTCATGCTGACCCGATCGTGCCCGAGGTAGTCCGCGATCTCACGGGCCGACAACCCGGCCTCGTCGAGTCGGGTGGCGACCAGGTGCCGGAAGGCGTGCGGATGCAGCCCGACCCATTCGGTCTCGGCCACCGACTCCCGCAGATCGGCACGGGTGTTGTCCGGATCACGCAGCGTGCCCGACGCCGACGGGAACACCCACTCGGTTCCGGCGGCTTCGTGACGACGGCGCAGCAGAGCCACGAACCAGCCCGGAACGGTGACGGTGCGCATGCCCGCCGAGGACTTCGTGTGAGGCTGCACGAACAGCCCCACGCCCTTCTCCCGGATCACGGTCCCCTCGATCCTGATCGTGCCCGCCTCGAAGTCGATCTTGGACCAGTCCAGCGCGAGCAGTTCCCCGATGCGGCACCCGAGAGCGGCCAAGGCGTCCACCACGTCCGGCAGGTCCCGCCGCAGCGCCTTGTCCGAGGCGGCCAAGTGTTTGCGCAACCGGGTGTATTCCTCGCGGGTGATCACGGTCTTCTGCTTGGCGGAACGCTTCCCGCTCGCCTTCGGCAGCGTCACCTCGTTGACCGGATTGCTCGGGATCGCGTCGTGACGCACCGCGATGGCCAGCACCCCGGAGAGCACTACCTTGGCATGCTTGGCACTGCCCGAACCGGCGTTGTCGTGAATCGATCGCAGCACCCGCGTGGCCACCGAGACGGTCACCTCACCCACCCGCAACGAACCGACCGCTGTGGACAGATCACGCTCCCACGCGTCGCGGTAGGTACGCTTGGTCCGCAACGCCTTGTCGGACTCCTCCAGCTCCCGAAGCCAGATCCCCGCCACATCGGCGACCTTGCTGGCAGCGGTGACCTCGTCACCGACCACCGACCGAGCACGGTCACGCAAGGCTTGCTTGAGGTTCTCCTTGGCCCCGGTCTTGCTCGTGCCCATGCGCTCCACATGCCGCACGGTGCCGTCGTAATCCCGATACTTCGTCCGAGCCCGGTAGCGCTTCTCGGCCACCTTGTAGCACCGGATCTCACCGTGCGTCCCCAACGGCAACGGTGGTCGTGGCATCAACTCACCTCCGTGGCTTGGTCGTCGAACCAGGCTTCGACGTCGTCGGGCTTGAACCGCAGGTGTTTGCCGAGCCTGCGTCCGGGAGGCCCGCCGCCACGGCTGCGCCATTGGTAGATGGTGTTGGTGGGCACGCCGAGGTAGTCGGCCACGTCGGCCGGGGTCCACAGGTTGCGCATGGCTAGCTCCGTTTCTCCTGTTCGTAGCGCTGTTTACGGTCGTGGCGGATCTGCTGGGCGAGAGCTTCGGCCAGTTCGGTTTCCTCGGGGCTGTCGTGACCCACGTGGGTCATGGCCCAGTGGTTGATCACGGTGATCTCGTCCTCGTCCACGCCGAGCTCGTCGAGCACCTGGTGGTGCCGGTACTGGCGCCGGTCGCCGCGAATCCGGGTGAAGGTGGTGGAGTAGTGCTGGGACTTGCTCAGGAAGTGCCCGCGGAAGGCGAGCATGTGCGCCCAGCGGCGTAGGTTGAGATGCTCCAGCGGCCCGGAGGTCTGCCCACAGCCGCCGCAGGATTGGCAGGTGGCCCGTTGTTGGCAGGGGCAGCCGTTGGAGGTGTGCTCGCCGTGCGGGTGGCAGTCCGCACAGCGTTGGGGTGCGCCGAGGTTCCAGGCGGTTTGGATGATCCGCCGGTGGTGCGGGTTGATGGCCAGTAGGTCCAGGTGGCCTTGCGACCGGATAGGTTTATCCACGGCCTCACTGGTGGAGGTGCCTTTGGTGGCGTATTTGGCCACGTAGGACGCGAGCCGGTCGTCGGTGATCTCGCCGTGCTCGTTCTCGACCCGCGAGGCGTTGGCCGCCCGAATGGGACGCACGTCGATCTGCTCACCCCAGCCGAGCACGTGGGGGTTGCCGCCGCGGTCGTACCCGGTGACCGAGACCGCCCGAGACGCCGTGCGAACAGCGTGGTCGAGGAGCTCGCTAGTGGCCCAGGCCGGAGGCGGATCGGCCGGTCCTTCGGGGCCGTCGAGACGGATCACCGCGTGGAAGTGGATGATGCCGCGCCGTTGGTATTCGGCGACTTTGGCGTAGGAGACCCGCACGTGCTCGCCGATCTCGCGCACCCGCAGCCCGACCAGTCCGGCGAGGTGGCGCAGCAGGTAGGTGCGGAACCGGCTCCACAACACCCCGGCGTGGGCCTGCCAGAGCACATGCCCGGTGTAGTCGTACGAGTCGGGGTCGAGGGGCTGTCCGCGTGCCGGATCGTGCTCGTGATGAAACGAGCCGCACGCACACGGCATCGTCTTGCCCGTCGTGGGGCTCACCCTCCGGTTGTGGACGGGACCGAAGCTCGGTGCGGTGAGGGTGAGGAACAGCCGGGGTGTCTCGGCCACGGTTTCGGGAACGTCCTTACTGCCGCCGGAGAGGCCCGCGCGGAGCAGGTGGAACGCGTCGGCGGCGTACCGGTCGGAGCACGCGGGACAGACGGCCTCGCGGCGGTTGCCGCAGGGGCTCATGACCGCGCCCGTGCGGGAGGCCAACTCCGCCCCGCTGTGAGCATCCCGGATGGCCCACCGGCCGGACAGGTGCACCGGGCGGGTACAGCCCGCCACCGATTTGACTTTGCGTTTCCAGTCCTCGAAATCCGGCGAACGCATCCGGCGGGTGAGCCGATCCACCGTGGGGTCAACCGCAAGAACCATACTTGCCCTTTCCCTACTGAGAGCGCGAAAAAAGGACGGAACCCCCAGGGCAGCAAGGCCAACATGGGAGTTTCCGCCGAGAAGTGAGCAGTCGGACGATCAGGACACGGGGTGCCCGTTGGTGTCCGGTATCGCGAGTTCCGTGGCGAGTTGAGTCGCCAACGTTTCGGGCAGCTTGAGCAGCCGCTGAATGTCGGCCGCGGTCAATGACCGGCCGGAGCGATACGCCTCGTTCCGGGCGTCGGTGAGCTTGTCCACCACGTGCTCCGGCAGCCGCACCGACGAGGGCCGCACCCGCCCCAACACCGCCGACCCAGCAGCGGCCGGTTCGGTCTCGCCGGAGACCTCCGAGGGGTCCGTGTGCTCCCTGGTGTCCGCACCGGAATCGAGCGAGGAAGCCGCGGACTCGACCGGCGTCGGTTCCGGTTCCGGCTCGGCCGGTGCGGGAGCGGAGGGCGCTGCCTCCGGTGGTTTCGGGGGAGTCTCGGCCGGGGTGTGGTGGTCGGCGTTCTCGTAGCTGGCGAGGATGACGGCGCGGGAGCGGGCTTGGATGATGGGGATGACTTCGGCCAGGCCGTAGACGATGACGGGGATGATGGCGTGCACGGCCAGCGACCCCAGGTTGACCGAGCCCGCCCCGAGTAGGGGTGCGAGTTGGGGCACGACGTTCATGAACAGCGTCGACCCGAGCAGCACGTGCTTGAGCCGGGACCACCAGGCCGCCTCGGGGGCGATGCCGTGGGCCAGGATCGTGGCCTCGAAGTTCAGCAGCACGATCAACAGCCCGGCGAACATGGGTTCGACGGTCCAGGCGGCCCACCACATCGGATCGGTCATCGCGCGGTTTCCGGCGAGGAAGTCTTGGACCCCGGTGGTGGTAAACACCAGCCCGGTAGCCAGAAAGACCCACAATCCGGCCACGGTGCGCCGCCGCGAGGTGTCCATCCGCACCGCCACCAAATCCGGGTCCCGCACCAGCGACCGCAAGTGTCGGGATTCGGCGATACGCCGTTCCAGCTCACTGACCCGACGCGTACGCCCCGAGGCGGGCTCTGTATCAGACTTAGACACCAGCAGCCCCCTTCTATTCGCTGTCGCCGGGGGAGAACAGGGCCAACACGCCCCGCACGAGCAGCACCAGCACCAGCCCGGTCCCGATCGACCAAGCAGGCCCGGCCAGCAGCCAGAGCCCGGCCAGCACCAGGAGCACGACCAAGGTTGTGGCCAGCAGTGCGAGGAGGGTGCGGCCGGTGAGGTGGAACAGGATCATGAGGTGACCGCCTTTCGTGCGGGTTACGCGGCGTCGAAGTCTTCGTCGTCGTCTTCGTCCTCGCCGTCGTCGATGACTTCGATGTGTTCGATGTCGTCGGTCTCGCCGGACTCGCCGCCGGTGTCCGGAGAGTCCGCTGATTCGGTCTCGGTGCCGTTGTCCCTGTTGGGGAAGTCGAGGATCTCGGCGTCGTGGCTGGTGGCGTATCGGACGAGTTCGGTGATGTCGTCATCGCTGGTGTAGGCCGCCCGCACCCGCAGGGGTTCGCGGGAGCCCTCGGTTTTGACGTAGGCCACGCCGGGCATGTAGTCGGGGATCTGGTCGGCGAAGGCGCCCCGGTCGCGCACCCCTTCGCCGAGGGCCATGTCCACGTAGGAGGCCTCTTCCAGCCGCAGCGCGACCGTGGTGGGAAACAGCCCCCGCATGGGGATGACGTCTTTGGTCGGCTCCTGGGTGGCGGCCACTACCCGCCCGCCGACGGCGCGGTATTGGGTCAACGCTTTGGACAGCAGTTTGGTGAATTCGCGGCTGATGTCGCGGTCGGTGTATTCGCTCATCGCGGCCAGCTCGTCCACGATCAGCAGGTCCAACGGGTAGTCGGCGGAGTGGCCCGGGGTCCAGGTGCGCCGCCCGTGGCGTCCCATCTCGGTCTTACGCTCATCGAGGGTGTCCACGTATTCACGGGTCAGCTCCAGCCCGGATTGATCGTCGGTGGCGAAGCGGTGGAACAGTTCGGCGCCTTGGCCGAACTCCATGCCGCCTTTGGGGTCGAGCACCCACAGCCGCACCCGCCCGGAGCGGATCCACGGGGCCAGACCCCGCAGCAGGCCCCACATCCACGAGCCTTTCCCCGCGCCGGTGGCTCCGGCGATGAGGTAGTGAATCCCGCCCACCAGATCCAGGGCGAAATCCCTCCCGTACTCGTCCCGGCCCAGCGGCAGCCGAGCCAGATCCACCGCGCTGTCCTCCCGAGGCATCTCCGGCAGGGGGATGAACAAGGTGTCGAACGGTTCCCGCTTCTGCACGTCCAGGCTGATCACGCCCGGTTTGATCGTGCGCAGCGTGGCCCGACGCGCGTTGTAGGCATTCGCCAGCCGGTCAAGGACTTGCTCGAAATCCTCGGCGGCTTGGCCGCGGACCAGGCGCAGCCGCAGCGAATCCCAACAGAAGGTGGACCGCACCGACAGCAGTTTCGGCACCAGGCTGTGCCCGTGCCGGTTGGAGCTGGTCAGACCACAGCCGAAGGCGATATCGGCCCACTTGCGTTGATAGACGAACCAGCGTCGCCACCAGGCCCGCACCAGCCGGCCCGCGAACCGGTCGAACGTCGGCCGGTCCAGCAGCCGCCACGAGGCCCCGGCGGCCACCGCCACTCCGGCCCCGAGCAGCATTGTGTGAAACCCGACGTAGCAGCCGGTAATCCCGACCGCCGCGAGGGTGCCCACCGAGCGGGGGTGGCGGGCCAGAAACCGCAGCAGCAGCCGAGCCGGAGTCCGCTCCGTGTCCCCCGTGTTGACGCGTGTTTCCCGCACCGCCACCCACTCCTTCCGTGATCATGAAAACGGGGCACCCCGTCTTCCCCTCGTAAGGAAAGGACCGAGTGCCCCGCGTGTGTGCTCGTGTTACTGGTTCCGTTGGCTCATTTCCAGTTGGGAAATCACATCCCCCGTGCGGGTCTTCAGATTCTTCAGCGAACTTCCCAGTCCTTTCGGGACGCCGAATTTCCGCAACGCCTGGTTGAGCGTGGACATCGAGGCGTCCACCTTTTTCGCCATCTTGTGAATATCATCGCCACTGCGTCGCATTATTTGTATCCCTTCGCTACCGACTGGCCGCCCTTCTTGCCGATCGCGTCCCGCACGCGGGTGATCGAACTCTGTGCTTTGCCGACCATGTCCACCGTCTCGTTGAACTGGCGCTTCTCGGCGAACTCTTCTTCCAGCGAATACACCTGGTTCAACTGGCCGTGCAAGTCATCCATGAGCTTGCCGATCAGATGCAGCCGGTTGACCGCCGGAGTGTTCATCGTGATCCGAAACGTCGACGTCGTGCCACGCCCCACCGGAACCGTTGCCATCGGTTACCGCTCCTTTCCGTACGCGCGTTCCCACTCCACCTGCGCCGCATCGGCCACCACCGCCGACACACTCCGCGACAACCGCGACACCATGCGGTCCTCCCGCGCGGTCTCCTCGGCCACGGCCACGTACTCCCGCCAGGCCGCCGTGACCCGCTCCACCAACACCGACTCCGCCGTCACCAGTCACACACCCTTTCCCATCATCGACTCCGGACCCAAACACCCCGACCCATGCACATCCATTCCGAATCCCTCCTTCCTATCGGGAAACCCTGAAAACCCCCGGCCACACCGAACGCGGCCGGGGATCAACACCATTTCCCGACACACACAATGCGCCGGAAAAAGACACAACTCGGCTCCACTATGCAATTCTCAAAGAACGAATGACCGAGAGTTTCGGTCGAGAATGGGGTTCTCATTCCGCGAATGAGAGATCAACCAGCGAGCTTGACCCCGGTCGCCCTGTAGGCGATGCCGCAGCGATGCTTTCCGTTGTCGTTGGTCCAGTAGGACAGCCGAGGATTGATCAGCTCGACCGTGGCCCCGGAGGTGATGTCCTCACCGGGTTCGGTTTCCAGCGTCACCTTGACCTCAACACCCCGACCGTTCGGACGCCCGTCCTGCCCACGCGGCTTCCCGAACACCATCACCACGTACTGCTGAACACCCTCGCGATCCGTCACCGCGACATCGTTGCCGTTCTCGTCCTGCCTCATCTTCAACACCGGATCCTCGGTGACCTGCAACTTGTAGCCGTCGAGAACAACCGGAACGTTCGTATGCATCAGTACCTCCATGATCTTTGCTGTTGGTTGCCACCTTACAGTACATGGCAGCCATGTCAATGGCAGCCAGGTTTACGAATGCAACTGAGCATGGCAGACAGGCAGACATGTCCTGTTACGCTGGGGATATGTCGCAACGAGACTGGCGTCCGCGCTACATCCAGGTCGCCGAAGAGCTGCGGGAGCAGATCCACGAGGGCCGACTCTCACCGGGTGAACCGCTGCACAGCGAACCCGAGATCGCGGAAACCTACGGCCTGTCGCGGACGAGCGTGCGCAACGCGATCAAGCTGCTGCGGAACTGGGGACTGGTGACCGTCCAGAAGGGCAAAGGCACCTACGTGCGCCAGCCGCCGCAGCGGGTCAAGCGGGACGCCGACAGCCGGTATCAGTGGGAAAAAGATCGGGTGGTCAACCCGGAGGAGGACCGGGCGCGCGAGGGAGCGACCGAGGCGGACACCGGGCTACCGTTCGAGCGGTTGAGTTTCCACATCGCCTACGACACGACGCAGGCCGACGACGACCTCGCCACCGTGTTCGGCATCGCGCCGGACACGAAGCTGCTGCGCCGCATCTACGAAACGCGGGACACTGCGGACGGAACCTCGTTCCGGAGCGCGACCTCGTATCTGGTCTACGACACGGTTTCGGCCAACCCCGCCCTACTCGACGAGGCCAACGAGCCCTGGCCCGGCGGGACACAGCACCAGCTCTCGACCCTCGGGATCGAAATCGACCGCATCACCGACGAAGTCACCGCACGCCTGCCCACACCGGAAGAGGCCCACCAGATGGGCATTGACGAAGGCGTGGTGGTGCTGTGTGTGCGAAAGATCTCCATCGACACCACCGACACGGTCGCCGAGGTTTCCGACATCCTCATGTCGGCCGACCGAACCTTGCTCAGCTACACCACACACCTGAATCGGTGGGACCAATGACACGGCGCATATCGGTCATCACGCCCGTACACGGCCCGAGCGCGCACTACCTGCCCGAGGCGTACCGCTCGCTGACCGAGCAGACGATGCCCGCCGAGTGGGACTGGGAATGGCTCATCCAAGAGGACGGGGACGAGGGAATCCTCCCCGGCGTGCTGCCCGACGATCCCCGCATCAAACCCGACAGCGGACGCCGAGGCGGGGCAGGAATGGCCCGCACGATGGCACTGTCCCGAGCCACCGGGGAACTGGTGAAGGTCCTCGACTCCGACGACCTACTCACCGAAGGAGCACTAGCCCGCGACATCGAAGCCCTGTCCTCCCCGCACATCGACTGGACCACCTCACGGGTACTCGATCTACTGCCCGACGGCTCCACCGTGGGATTCGACCAGGACCCCGACGAAGGAATCCTTTCCCGAGGAACAGTCCTCGAACACTGGCGCAACCACAACCACCGCGCCCAAGTACACCCGGCGACCCTGTGCGTACGAACCACCGTGCTCGTCGCCCTGGGCGGATGGATGGCGCTACCAGCCTCCGAAGACACCGGACTGCTGCTCGCCCTCGACGCGGTGACCAACGGCTACTTCACCAGTCAATGCGGACTGCTCTACCGCAAATGGGAAGGCCAAACCACCAATCACGAGGCACACTCACAGGGCTCCGAGTACGAGGCCCGCATGAACATCATCGAAGCCCGAGCCCAAGCACTCACCGACCTCTTCCCCGCACTCCGGTGAACCAGCACCAACCCAGTGTGCGTGTGTGTAGAGTTTCTTTTCTTCATCAAGGGCGGCCCCTGCCGGGGCCGCCTGCCTGCTGCCTGGTGCGTCCGGGGGAGAGCCGCCCGCCCGCTTGTCTGGTGCGGTCGGCCAGGCCGACGCCGGGCGTGCGGGCAAGCCCGGTCCCGGCGCCGGCGGCCGACCGCCAAGCGGTGGGCGGACGGCATCCCCGGACGCGAAGCGGAAGGCAGGCGACCCCGGCAGCAGGGACCGCCGAGGAAGCCCACCACCCGCACACCGGTACGGCTTGGCACCGGGGCCGGTCGGGCACGTGCTCCCGCGAAGTCCGGTCCCGCTACGGACGCCCTCACCCGGCCACTTCCTACGCCCATGCCACCGTGCCAGTGACGTAGCCCCGCACCCGGCTGGGCTCATTTTTCGCACCGCTCACAGGGGCGATAAGGATGCGAACTTCATCGTCGCTTCCACACCGCAGTTCTAGTTGCTACCCCTCGTAGGGTCTATGATGACAGCAGAGAATTCCAGCTCAAGCTGCTTCTGCTGTCTCCGTGCTCGCCCCCACTTGCGGCACGCCCAAAGTATGACACTCTCCATCGAGACTTGAGGAAAGTGCTAGCAGTGATCGAGTGATCCCCTCCCTCATCCGCCGTTGGATGATGACGGGCAACCCGGGGCGTCAAGAGAGTCCTACGGTTCCAAGAGCAACGCCGAGTGAGTTCGGGGCTGGGTACTCTTGACTCCCCGACTTGCCCGCTGGGAGCGGCTGGGTGCCGGATGAGGCAGGGGACTGGAGCGCTCTTGTTCTGCCTCACCCGGAGAAGGCAGGGAGCCAACCGAAACCCAACCGGAACAACGCAGAACGACGACAGACAAGGACCAGCACCAAAGCGAGCAAACCCTGAACCTCGCAGCTCACGGCATTGGCCAACAGCCAAGGACGAACATCGACAAGCGTGGTCTCTTAATCAGTGGGTTCAGGGTCCGAGTCCATGGCGGCCTACCCAGTGACCAGCGAATTTCGTGTTTGGTTGGGGAATCCGCCGGGGTGTGTGACAACGGTGTGTTCACACCACCGTTGTCGGTCGTTCCCGTGGACGAGCGTGGCACGATGGCCCCACCTTGTCTGTCGAAGCTTGCGCGACTTCCGGGGACACGCTCGTGTAGGTGCACGAGGTGAGCCCGATCGAGCTGTGCCCCAATGTCTCCTGGACTTCCTCCATCGGAATGTCAGCCGTGAGTATGACCGGCGCCGCGCCGTGCCGACACATCCGCTTCGGCGAGTAGCCAGTGACAGCGGCGCAGCAGAACAGCCAGGTGCGGGGCTACGTCGCGGGCACGGCTTCGTGCGTTGCCCGGCCGGTCGCTGCCATCGGTGGCTTGTCACCGGTCAACTCGGCGAGATCCTGCACACCGAGCGCGTCGGCCAGCTGCACGAGTTTTTCCCAGCGTGGCGGGTGTAGCCGACCCTTTTCGACGGCTTTCAGCCATTCCCCGGAACGCCCGACCAAGCCAGCCAACACCGGGCGCGACTTGCCTTGCCGCTCCCGGAGGATCTGAATCCGTTCCCCGATCGTTTTGTCTGCGAGCTCATCGGCCACACCGACCACCCTCTTCGCGGAAGTAGACCCCTTCGCGAATCCCCGGCCCGTCGACCGGGGGCAACCCTCCGCGAAGAGGTACGCACCGAGGATAGCGAGAACGCGATCAGGTGACGAGATGTTGATGCAGTCTCACCCATTCATGTCATTGGTCGATAGCGACCGATACAAGCCATATCCCGGAGCTGCCTGGATCCACGTGCCGGAACACATTCCACCTAAACGGTGAGAGTGTTCACGCCGATGCCCGAAATTTCCGAACCCCCCAGGCTATCATTTGACAGAGATTCAGCGTCCTCGTATGATGCAAAAATAGTCCGCCCAAAAAATGGCTTTTTCAAGAAGATTTCTTACGGCGCCACTTTGTGCGGCGGAGCGGTTAAAACGGGATTTGTTATATGTGCGTATGACAACACATTGAAAACAGGGAAGGGTAGGCATGAAGTTCAAGACCGGTTCGCGGCTAGCGGCCATCATCAGCGCCACCTGCATGGCCGTCTCGGTCGCGGGTATCGCGAGTGCGCAAGTGGAAAGCTCCTCGGGAAGCGATTCACTGGTCTCGTTGGTCTGCGACGGGGTGGAGGAGATTCGCTACAATCCGGGACTGACCAACGAGCCCCAAGAAGTCACGATCAAAATCGACCAAACGTACGATACGTGTTCGTCGGTGCCCAGCGGCATCACGAGCGGAGGCGGCTCATACACGGTGACCACGCAGGCGAGCTGCCAGCTCTCGGGCAGCTTCAATGTGGAGTCCGTTGTCCAATACAAGTGGAACACGAACCAGAAAAGCGAAGTCACCTTCACCCGCAACCAAGCGGTCCGCCTAGCTAATGGCATAACCAAGGTTACCTCGAACGGGACCGTCACCGACGGACTGGGCGAGGGGTTGCCCGCACAACGGGAAATCCTCCTAGCCACGGCGAGCTTCGACGCCTGCGATACCGAGCAGGGATTGAAAGAACAAAGCGGCCCCGTGCAACTAATCATCGGAGGCCTTACGTAAGGCTGACAGTGCGCCGGTCGAATACCGAACGGTAAGGGGGCAGGGCAATCCTTCCCCCTACCGAATCTACACGACTGGGCCCACGAGCTGTGCCTCACCAGCAGCGACACCGTCATTATCTACATCCGCCCCGTCGACCGCCGATGCGATAACGCCCCATCCGCGGCATCGGCCTGTAATCGCTCGACGTGTGAGGAGTTCGACGCGTGATACACGTATCTTTCCTGCACGACATCTCGTAATCCCACTTCCCGTGATCCTCAGCCATGATCACCGTCATCGCTTCCCATACGGCGGTCGGTGCTGGCGTTCGATGCCGCACCGCATGTGCGGGCAGCACTGGGGTTCTCGGGATGGGGAAGCAGACGTACCGGATCGGACTGGCCCATCCGTGCTCGGTGGAGACCGTGATCAACGCGCCCGGCGCGAGGGAATCGCCGGCGTGCCGGTCTCCGACATGAGGAGCTACGCGGCCCACAGCACCCGCAGGATGTCCACGCGGCACTGGTCTTCCAGGATCAGATAGGTGACCATGCCTTCCCCGGGCGGACCGAACGGCAACACACGCACCTTTGATCCACGGGTTCAGGGGCCTACCCACTCGAAGAGTCCCCACTTTACCCCCACAAATCAACGGTAAACGTCCACTGCTACCGCCATGTAACAAGTCCTCGGCTACGCGCTCCGTCCCAGCGCACGCCAAGGACTGACCAACGACGACAGACGACGCGAAGGACCGTTCCCTAATCTCTAGGTCGCAGGTTCGAATCCTGCCGGGGGCGCCTAGTCTGACCTGGGAATTCACTCGACCACGTTTGCCTCGTTCGAGGTTTGTGGGATCAAACGTGGTGCGAGTGCTCGTAAAATGGAGTCGTGGCAGCAGCGACGAGGGGACGGAGACGGACCCGCGGCAGCGTCGAACGGCTTCCCAGCGGCGCGCTGCGGGTGAAGGTCTACGCCGGTTTCGACCCGGTGACCCAACGGCGGCACTACCTCACCGAGGTGGTCGCGGCGGGGCGCGATACCGAGGCCGAGGCCGAGCGGGTGCGGACCCGGCTGCTCAACCAGGTCGACGAGCGCCGCAACCCGCGCACGAACGCCACCGTCGAACAGCTGCTGGACCGCTACCTCGAA
>NZ_FNJR01000029.1 GCF_900104475.1 Actinopolyspora xinjiangensis | reverse complement strand
GTCAAGCCGGTAGGTGTTGCGTGGGCGGGGTTGTGGGAGCGCCTGGTCATCGCTACCGCGGTGGCGCTGGGTGTGTGGTGCTAGCTGAAAACGTTGGAAGGCGTTGGCGGAGTGGGTGAGACCCCCGTAGGTGAAGGCATCGCATGGCTGGTGGGGCGTGGTCCCGAGTAGCGCGGGACTCGTGCAATCTCGTGTGAATCGGCCAGGACCGCCTGGTAAGCCTGAATACGTCTGGTGACCGATAGTGGATGTGTACCGTGAGGGACTGGTGAAAAGTACCCCGGGAGGGGAGTGAAAGAGTTCCTGAAACCGTGCGCCGGTAATCCGTCAGAGCATGCTGCCCTGGTGGTGGTGTGTGATGGCGTGCCTTTTGAAGAATGAGCCTGCGAGTTAGTGGTGCGTGGCGAGGTTAACCCGTGTGGGGAAGCCGGAGCGAAAGCGAGTCTGAACAGGGCGAGACTAGTCGCGTGCTCTAGACCCGAAACCGAGTGAGCTACCCGTGGCCAGGGTGAAGCGCGGGTAAGACCGTGTGGAGGCCCGAACCCACCAGGGTTGAAAACCTGGGGGATGAGCTGTGGGTAGGGGTGAAAGGCCAATCAAACTCGGAGATAGCTGGTTCTCCCCGAAATGCATTTAGGTGCAGCGTCGCGTGGTGCTTGGTGCAGGTAGAGCGACTGGATGGCTGATGGCCCGGTGCGGGTACTGACGTCAACTAAACTCCGAATGGCATCAACGTGGCAGCGTGGCAGTGAGTCCGTGGGGGAAAAGCTCCACGGTCGAGAGGGAAACAGCCCAGATCACCGGCTAAGGCCCCGAAGTGTGTGCTGAGTGGAAAAGGATGTGGGATCGCCGAGACAACCAGGAGGTTGGCTTAGAAGCAGCCATCCTTGAAAGAGTGCGTAACAGCTCACTGGTCAAGTGATCCTGCGCCGATAATGTAGCGGGGCTTGTAAGTACACCGCCGAAGCCGTGACACGACGACACTGTCGTCGTGGGTAGGGGAGCGTCCTGCACACCGGTGAAGCATCGTCCGTAAGGGGGTGTGGAGGGTGTGGGAGTGAGAATGCAGGCATGAGTAGTGCATGGACAGTGAGAATCTGTCCCGCCGGAAGACCAAGGGTTCCAGGGCCAGGTTGATCCGCCCTGGGTGAGTCGGATCCTAAGGCGAGGCCGTCAGGCGTAGTCGACAGGACAACGGGTTGATATTCCCGTACCCGCGTGGCACCGCCCCACACCAGCCCCCATGTTCCGTCGCCAGTCCGGTGCCGGGCAGTGTTCGGATTCGTTCCGGCTGTGTCGGTGCTGGTGGTGTCGGTGGGTGGGTGTGCTGGTCAGCGAAGGGGTGACGCAGGAGGGTAGCCCAGCCCGGGCGATGGTTGTCCCGGGGTAACGGTGTAGCAGGACCGTCCAGGCAAATCCGGACGGTCGTGATCTGTGAGACCGGATGCCGAGCCGGTGAGGCGAAGTGGGTGATCCCCGGCTGCCGAGAAAAGCCTCTAGCGAGGGGCCGCGTGGTCCGTACCCGAAACCGACACAGGTGGTCTGGTAGAGCATACCGAGGCGAGCGGGATAACCGTGGTTAAGGAATTCGGCAAAATGTCCCCGTAACTTCGGGAGAAGGGGAGCCGCCGCTGGTGATCCCCCTGGGCGGGGTGAGCTGGAGGCGGCCGCAGAGTCTGGGCCCAAGCGACTGTTTACTAAAAACACAGGTCCGTGCGAAGTCGTAAGACGCGGTATACGGACTGACGCCTGCCCGGTGCCGGAACGTTAAGGGGAGTGGTGAGCCCCCTCTCGGGGGTGAGGCTGCGAACCGAAGCGCCGGTAAACGGCGGTGGTAACTATAACCATCCTAAGGTAGCGAAATTCCTTGTCGGGTAAGTTCCGACCTGCACGAATGGCGTAACGACTTGGGCGCTGTCTCGACCACGGGCCCGACGAAATTGCAGGACGAGTTAAGATGCTCGTTTCGCGCGGCAGGACGGAAAGACCCCGGGACCTTTACTACAGCTTGGTATGGGCGTCTGGTTCGGCTTGTGTAGGATAGGTGGGAAACGGTGAACCTCACACGCCAGTGTGGGGGGAGTTGCTGGTGAAATACCACTCTGGTCGTTCCGGGCGTCTAACCTCGGTCCGTGACCCGGACCAGGGACAGTGCCTGGTGGGTAGTTTAACTGGGGCGGTTGCCTCCCAAACGGTAACGGAGGCGCCCAATGGTTCCCTCAGCCTGGACGGAAACCAGGTGACGCGTGTAAGTGCACAAGGGAGCTTGACTGTGAGACCGACGGGTCGAGCAGGTGCGAAAGCAGGGACTAGTGATCCGGCACTGGCATGCGGATGCGGTGTCGCTCAACGGATAAAAGGTACCCCGGGGATAACAGGCTGATCTTGCCCAAGAGTCCATATCGACGGCATGGTTTGGCACCTCGATGTCGGCTCGTCGCATCCTGGGGCTGGAGTGGGTCCCAAGGGTTGGGCTGTTCGCCCATTAAAGCGGCACGCGAGCTGGGTTTAGAACGTCGTGAGACAGTTCGGTCCCTATCCGCCGCGCGCGCCTGGAGACGTGCGGGGAGCTGTCCCCAGTACGAGAGGACCGGGACGGACGAACCTCTAGTGTGCCAGTTGTCCCGCCAGGGGCACGGCTGGTTGGCCATGTTCGGCACGGATAACCGCTGAAAGCATCTAAGCGGGAAGCCCACCCCAAGATGACGTCTCCCACCCCACCCCGTGGGGATAAGGCACCCAGCAGACGACTGGGTCGATAGGCCCGACATGTACGCACAGCAATGTGTTCAGTGGACGGGTACTAACCCGCCGAACGACGACACCCCCC
>NZ_FNJR01000018.1 GCF_900104475.1 Actinopolyspora xinjiangensis | reverse complement strand
CTAGGGCGTGACTGGTGGATCTTGTGGTCGTTGGTCAGGTGTGTCGTATGGCGAGTTGTCCGATCGGGAGTGGGAGCGGTTGGAGCCGATGTTGCCGCAGGTCACGCCGCAGCGGGGTGGTCGGTGGCGGGAGCATCGGCAGGTGGTCGAGGGCATGATCGTCACAGACCGCGCCAGCTGCCCGTGGCGGGACCTGCCGGAGCGGTTCGGTCCGTGGCAGAGGAGTGCAGTCTCGTTTCTACCGGTGGGCCGCCGGCGGCACCTGGGATCGGATCCTGACCGAGCTGCAGCGGGCCGCCGAGGCCGCCAGTGAGGTGGACTGGACGGTCAGTGTGGATTCCACCGTGGTGCGCGCCCACCAGCACGCCGCCGGAGCAAAAGGGGGGCACCCGCAAGCACTGGGCCGGTCCCGAGGAGGGCTGAGCACCACGATTCACCTCGCTGTCGACGGACGAGGCCGTCCGCTGAGTCTGCTGATCACGCCGGGACAAGCCGGTGATGCTCCGCAGTGTCTGCCGTTGTTGGCGGCCATCCGAGTTCCCCGCCCAGGGCGTGGGCACCCGCGCACCAGACCGGTGCGCATCATTGCCGACAAGGCCTACTCCTCACGAGCAATCCGGGCCCACCTACGGCGTCGCGGCCTCGCCGCCACCATCCCGGAACCAGCCGACCAGGCCGGACACCGCCACAGGCGAGGCTCGGCGGGAGGCCACCCACCCGCCTTCGAGCCCACTGTCTACCGGCAGCGCAACATCGTCGAACGCAGCATCAACCGCCTCAAGCAATGGCGCGGCATCGCCACCCGCTTCCACACCAAAGCCCACTACTTCCACGCCACCCTGACCCTAGCCAGCATCCTCCTCTGGCTCCGCACCTGATCCACCAGTCACGCTCTAGCTGATCCGGGCGCACCCGTCGTTTCGGGTGCGCCCTCGCGGGGCCGGTTCTTCCGGTGATCAAATGAAGGGGCCACCGAATCCGAGCCAAAGGGGTGTTCAGGATCAACGTATCCGCTGACCGAGCACCATCTACCCGGCGGATCGCGCGCATCACGGGCTTGAGTTCGAACGCTCTTCGAATACTGATAAGCTGATTTCCAGGTCGCCGAAGCCGATCCATGGGATGCCACAGCGTTGTGGCATGTGCTGAACTCCGACTCGAATCCTCGTTGACGACACGATAAAGGCAAGCGAACCGATCCAGGATCGGTAACGTGATCCGACCAGGAAGTCAATACTCTCTGATCTAGGAACGATGTCCGACCACCGAGGACCGTCACCGCAGCGCAACCAGCGTGACAGTACTACACGCTCGTCCCGAAAAACCTACCATCGTTTCAGTGAAATCTTGTTTCCCACTTCTGCGCACTATCAGATTACCTTCCTGGCAACGAATCCCATCCTCCGCGTCTGACCACGATCGATCGGCCCGAACAACCGAATTTCTGGGAACACAAGGGTTACACGTACCACCACCAGGCGATCGAGGGGAGACCGGGCGGGGGTTCCAGTCTCTCATCCGACGGGGTGTCACAGATCGCGAAAGATGTTTTTCTCCGACCATATCTCCCATTTTCCGACGCCCAATCGAGGTTTGCCCTGATTCCTTGTTTCACCAGCCGAGCGAACCTGACGATATCATTACTGATAGAGATTTTTTCGAGTTTCCGCTCACAGGCGAGAAAGAGGCGGAGGATGCGATCCCGCAACGCCACTCCTTGTCGCAGCGCTTCGACAAGACCGATACTTTTCTCCCGCATCAGCACGGAAAACAGATGCTGCGACAACGAGCGCTCCTTGTCTTCTTTCTGGAACGAATACCGATCGTTGTCGAGAATCAGAACCGTGACCGCGCTTTCCAGCATCGCCTGGACAAGTGGGTCATTGATCTCCTCGTCGGAAAGGTGGATCTGCTCAGCCAGGGCGACGAGATGATAGACCGCCTCACCAGCGCTGTCCTGCTCTCGGAGGTGCACGTACTCGTCCAGGGAAGGTAAGCGTTCGTTCACGTGATTGCTGTGTCGCCAGCACGCCGCGAACAGCCATGCCCGATGCGCATCGACGAACCGACGGAACTGCGCGCTGCTACCCAGTTCTCGCAGTTGGTTTCCAACGTCCTGCAGCGCCGCGGACCAAGGATTGCTACGGATGGGCGGGGATGGACAGGTCAACGCACGTTGCGTGGTGGCGACAACGACCGGGAACGCGTGGGGGAGTTGAGTGTCCAGGTAATCATCGAAAGCGAACCCCCATGAATTCCAGCACGATATCGCTTTCAATCGCGTGGGAGTCGCCGTCGGCGCGAACCGCCCCATGAACATCGCGGAGCGCACGATATCGGCATAGTAGGAATCGATCCCGAAAGAAGCATTCCACACCTTGATCCTGCGCTCTGCTTGCTCCACAGCTGGATTCATCGCCGATGAAATTTCGGGAGGACACCAAAAAGGGGGAACATCTGACATCATTCTTCTCTGATTCCATTTCGTTCGTTGCCTCCCCCACGAGGCCCTGATGCTCTCGCGCGGTGTTCACCAACGGCGGGCGATGGCACGCACGCGCAGCGCACGGGGGGATAGTGAAACCCCCAGAGCAGGTCGGACGTACTGGCCCGACACCCCCTGCAACCTCCATCGAGACACGATGGTCGCCAGCGCCAGGGTGACCTCTGTCAGAGCGAACTCAGAGCCGATACACTTACGAGCCCCTCCCCCGAAGGGGATAAATGATTCAGAGGACGGCTTGTGGTTACCGTCCCAGCGATCCGGATCGAAATATTCCGGTCTGCTGTAGATATCTCGGTCGTGGTGGACAAGATAGGGGCTGTAGACGATATGGGTACCGCGGGGGATGTCGTACACGCCGAGGCGTACGTCGGTGGTTGTCACTCGTGTGAACAGCCAACCTGGTGGATACAGCCGCAGCGTTTCGGTGACCACCCGAGAGACCAGCTCCAGTTCGGGAAGATGTTCGTAACGGGCCGCGGAGCCATCCAGCACCCCGCTGGTCTCCGCGTACAGCTTCTGGTCGATATCGGGGTGCTGGTCCAGGAGGTACATCGCCCAGGCGAGGGTGGAAGCGACAGTCTCGGTTCCGGCAACGAAAAACGTCAAGAGCTGATCAACCAGTTCTGATTCGGAGAACTTCTTCTCTTCGTTCCCGGGATCACTGACACGCAGTAACGCGGACAGCAGGTCGCCTTGATCGCTGTCACGCGGCCGACGGTCGGTCACGATCCCCGCCAGGATTCCGCGCAGGCGTGCGCGAGCCCGGAGGTAGCGGCGATTGCCCGAGGTGGGCAACCTCCCGAGTGGAGCGGGGAGGAGCATCCGCCGATACATGCCTGCGAAAAGCGTCGATACGTCGGTCAGCATGTGGCCACGGGCCGACGACGAGTGCGCGTCAGCTCCGATCATGTCCAGCAGGACGCGGGAGCTCACCGTGAACATCTCCCTGGGCAGGTCGAGGATCTCCTCATCGCACCAGGAGCCGGTCACCTCCGTGGCCACCCGGGTCATGACCTGTGCGTATCCGGGAAGACGCTGGGAATGGAATGCGGGCTGGATCAAGCGTCGTTGCCGACGATGATCTCCATAAGGACAGCTTCCGAGCCCATTGCCAGCGATTTCTCGCGCTCGTGCATAGAAAGGACCACCTTTGTCGAAGGAGCGGTCATCACGTAGTACGTGACGGGTCATCCCGGGATCACATACCACCACGGCCGTGGCCGTCCCCAGGTGAATACGTACCAGGGGTCCGTACCGTGGCAGGTTGGAAAGGAACGTCAACGGATCACGCAACAACGGCACGAGATGACCGAGTGCCGGCTCGCGCTTCGGTGCGACGGGGATGGAAGCCAGCTTCCGTCCGGCCAGTTCACGCATCGCGCTCTCCTCGGTTCTCCCCAGGAGTAACGTTCTGGGGCATCACTCATCCCTCCGGTCCTACCAGTCGGGTTCAGTCAGTGCTCTTGTCCATTCCGCCGATCTGTTCGCGCAACGGGTTTCCGTTTTTCCGATCGCCGCACGGACAGAAAGAGATATCTTTTCCTGTGTCGACATTTTCCCGTGGACACATTTTCCCGATTCCGAATCGAGTCCTACTACCTCACAACCCGGTTACCCATATTTTCCGAAACGCCATGGAACATCACCGAACAACCACTCCGTTCGGAGCATGATCGCCGGCGACGCAACTGGCGACTTCCTGGTTCTACCTCCGAGCGGCAACCTTGCACGCTCCTAAAGCAGGACCGAACACTCGACAAGATTCGGATCACAGCAAACGAAACCACCAGAATATCGCATCGCTACTTTTTGCGCGGCAATAGACAAATTATACACAAGACCGTTTCCGGTCAACGCTTCCACACACAACACACCCCAAAGAGTGAAAACCAGTCACAAACTAACACGATCAGATGAAACAAACTGGTTCCAATTGACATTTTCAGTGGGCAACAATATTCTAATTGGTTTAGTGAGCACTAGATGCCAGCACCCACGCGAACTCTTCGAGGAATGCCGTTCCGGTCATCGTCCGACGTGCGTGACAAGTGACCACCGGGCTCTTACCGTCGGTCGCGTCACAGCATGGGAGGGAGGTGACGAGCCGAGAGAGGCTTCGTGAATGTCGGCATGGTGCCTCCAACGAGCGCACGGCCGACGAGTCCAGTGCGGCCGGCCGAGGTCGCGTCCAACCACACACTGGACGAAGCCGACTCCGGAACCGTGAACCGCATCTCAGTGAACGATCACCGGACGATGCGCCGTTGTCACAGCACACGACAGTACTCGTCATGTCCGTAGGAACGATCATCGGCGTAGACCTCGGCCACACACAGGTGGCCACCATCGCCGCACCGACCGGAGGAAACAGCTGAGTCACGGCGTGGCGGTTTCCACAGCTCAACGACGTCTTCATCCGAGCTGGAACGCACACCCCGGATCATCATGTGGTTCCTGCCGACCCCAGACCAGGCACTCTTCGACCGGTCCGGGGGCCATCTCGCAGAGCTCGCACACGCGCGGTACCGGTCTCCCAGCACTGTGGCCTCGTTGACTGCCTCCTGATATACACTCCCCGGTCGCGGCAACTCAACGATCTCCTTCCCCACAGCGATGTACCGGCCGGACATCTGACACTCCGCCGCGCAGAATTCCAGAACAGCCGGAAATGATCCATTGACCGATCGGGGCACTGCCGAGCATCACGAACTCGAAGATGCTCAGCACGGGAACCGTGTCGATCCGAGGCGCTGACGAGCGGCGAGGCCCCGGAGGCACCTCGCGGAGCGCCGCCGGGGGACGGCGAAGCCAAGGGACCTCGTCGGGGTGTGCGGCGGGGCGCGGTTCGAGGGAACCACCGGGCACGGTAGTCCCTTCCGGCGGCAGCGCCGTGCCGTGGACGAGCTCGGCGGCGTCCCCGGTTCCCGGCTCCACTCGTGCGGCCGACGAACGCTGACACCGTCTTCAGTCCGCGAGGTGCTTCCGGCCCCCGGAAGAGGGGTATATCGGGTGGTGACCCCGTCAACACCGAGCAGGAGGAGCTGGGCGTGACTCAACGTGGTGATCGGACCGACGAACCGGACGCACACCGTCCGCGCGGCAGGACGCGCGTACTGGGCGTGGTGACGATCGTGTCGGTGGCGCTCGCGACCGCGGTCGCCGTCCTCGCGCCTTCCCCACCCGAACCCCCACCCGGGGACAGGGCACCGCCGGTGATCAAGGCCGACCCCGGCACCGTGCGGGCGGAGATCGTCACGGCGGCACGGACCGAGCTCGGCACCGAGGAGACGGGGAAGAACTGCCACGAGTACTCCGAGCAGTGCGTGCCCTGGTGCTCCCTGTTCGCCATGTCGACCTGGGAGCGGGCGGGCGTGGACGTCGAGCACGAGGAGTTCGCCTTCACCGGCGACGTCTACAGCACCGGACGGACCAAGGGCACGGCCTACGACAGCGGGCAGCTCGACAACGTCAGACCTGGTGACGTGCTGCTGTTCGGCTCCGGCCCGGCGACCCCCCAGTCCAGCCGCCACATCGGTGTGGTCGAGAAGATCCGGGGCGAGACCGTGACCCTGATCGAGGGCAATACCGGCGACGACCCCGACCGAGTCATGCGCAAGAGGCACGAGCTCAACGAGAACACCTTCTACGGCGGCGTACACCCCTGGTGAAGATGCCCAACGGCCTGAAGGAAGCATACGAGGCGGTGACTACCTTCGGGCGTTTCGTGCTCTCTCGAACACGCTGCGTCACCAATTTCCGTTATTTTTTCGTGATCCCCAACCGGGGCATCACACCGACGACACCGGCCCACCTCCCCCACAGGCCACCACGAACAGCACCTGGTGACAGGCTCTGTCGATGCCCGCCGGCCATTGTCGTCGGCTCGGGTGACGGCGAGGTCGAGTCAGTGGGGTATGTCATGCGATGCACCAACACCGTGCTCCGGGCGTGTAGCTTCAGCCTCCGCCGCAGTGCTCGGGAAGCCGGTGAGAGTCCGGCGTGGTCCTCGCCACTGTGACCGGGGAGCGTTCCCGCACCACCACGCCACTGGCCGAAGCGCCGGGAAGGCAGCGTGAACGCGACGATCCGGAAGCCAGGAGACCGGCTGCGGCGCAGGTATCGCTCGACGATGGATTGAGGACAGATGCGCCACTCGGCGACATGTATCGCCGCCCGGCCCCGCGCCGGACGCGACCGGTCACGACGCGTTGCCACGATGCTCGCCGCGCTGACGCTGACAGCGCTGATCGCCGGATGCGGAACCACCGGAACGCGCACGGACACCGGGGGACCACAGGAGGCTCCCGCCGGATTCCCCGTCACGGTCACCAACTGCGGGGAGACCACGACCTACCAGCGTCCGCCGCGGCGCGCGGTGACGATGAACCAGCACACCACCGAGATCATGCTCGCTCTCGGTCTGTCGGACCGCATGGTGGGCACCGCCTACCTGGACGATCGCATCCTGCCGGAGTACCGCGACGACTACCGGCGAATCCCGGTGCTGGCCGAGCGCTACCCCTCCTACGAGGTGTTACTTGAGAAGGCTCCCGACTTCGTCTACGGCGGTTACACCTCCGCGTTCAGCCAACAGGAGGGGCGTTCGCGTCAACGACTGCGCGAGGCCGGCATCAGCACCCACCTGAACGTCGCCAACTGCACCGACGGGCAGGTGGGCCTCTCCGAGGTCTACGAGGAGATCCGGACGATCGCGAAGATCTTCGATGTGCCGGAACGCGCCGCGGAGCTCATCGACCGTATGAAGACGACACGGTCGAAGGCCGAAAGCGAGCGGGGTGCTGTGAAGCCGGTGAGCGTGTTCGTCTACGACAGTGGCACGAAGTCGGCCTACACCACGGGCGGTGACGGGATCGCCAACGCGATCGTGCGAATGGCCGGCGGCCACAACGTCTTCGCGGACCAGCACGAGGTCTTCGTGGACGTCTCCTGGGAACAGGTGCTCCAGCGACGTCCCGAGTGGATCGTGATCCTGGACTACGGATCGACCACGGTCGAGCAGAAGAAGAGCGCGCTGCTGAACAAGCCCGCACTGGCGGACATCCCCGCCGTCAAGCACCAGCGGTTCGCGGTACTGCCGCTGTCCTCCGCGGTCGCCGGAGTGCGCGTACCCCGCGCCGTGGCCGAGCTGAGTGAACAACTGCATCCGGGGCAGTACCGATGAGCGGCGAGGTGCGAAGCTCGGCGAGCACCGTACCGCAGGGAAAGGCTCCGTCAGCGGAACCGCCCCGCCCCGCCCCGGAACGCGTCTCGCCGCGTGAGCGGCGGCTTCCCTACCCGATTGTGCTGGTCCTGCTCGGCGCCGCGCTGGCGGGGGCCGTCGTCGTCAGCCTCGCCGTCGGTTCGGTGTCGCTGCCCCCGACCGATGTGGCCGCCATCCTCGTGCGCCAGGTGGTGCCGGGATGGAGCGATCCCGGCTGGCCCGCCACTTACGACACGATCGTGTTGGACGTGCGGTTGCCCCGGGTGCTGCTCGCCGGAATCGTCGGCGCCGGGCTCTCGGCCGTCGGGACGGCCCTGCAGGCACTGGTTCGCAATCCTCTCGCCGATCCCTACCTGCTCGGGATCTCCTCGGGGGCGTCCCTGGGCGCCGTGGCGTCACTGGTCTCCGGAATCATGGTTCTCGGGACGCTCGCCACACCGATGGTGGCCGCGTTCGTCGGCTCGATGATCACCCTGGTCACGGTCTACGCTCTCGCCAATTCGGGTGGACGAATGACCACCACCCGTCTCGTGCTCGCCGGTGTGGCGGTGTCCTACGTGCTGTCCGCGCTGGCCGACCTGTTGCTGAGCACCGCCGCCGATCCGCACCTGTTGTCCTCGATCAGGTTCTGGACGTTGGGCAGCCTCGCCGGAGCGGAGTGGCGGACCCTGCCGATACCGACGACCGTCGTACTGCTCGGCCTGGCCGCTCTGCTGTGGCGAGCCGGCTCACTGAACCTGCTGGTCGCGGGCGAGGAGTCGGCCGGAACCCTGGGGCTGGACGTGCACCGCTTCCGCACCGGCATGTTCGTGCTGGTGTCGCTGATGACCGGCGCGATGGTGGCGGTCAGCGGCTCCATCGGGTTCGTCGGCCTGATGGTGCCGCACGCGGTGCGCATGCTGGTCGGGGCGGATCACCGGCGCGTGCTGCCGACAGCGGCGTTGCTGGGAGCGACGTTCCTGATCATCGCCGATCTCGCCGCCCGGACCGTGGCCGCGCCGCAGGAGATCCAGCTCGGGGTGCTCACCGCGTTGTGCGGCGGCCCCTTCTTCGTGTGGCTGCTGCGCCGCCAGGCGCGTCGGGAAAGGGCGGTCCGATGAGCCATCACGAAGTTCACCCGGCCGAGTTGGACATCAGGGAAGTCACCCACACCGCCGGGGACCGTGAAGTCCTCTCGCGCGTGTCGCTGACGGCAGCACCGGGCGAAGTGGTCGGTGTGGTCGGCCCCAACGGAGCCGGAAAGTCGACCCTGCTGCGCACGGCCTACCGTCAGTTGCGGCCCACCCACGGGCGGGTTCTCCTCGACGGCACGGACGTTTTCCGGACACCGCGTCGGTCACTGGCACGACGACTGGCGGCCCTGCCGCAGGAGCTCCCCGCCGAGTTCGAGCTGACCGCCCACGACGTGGCAGCGATGGGACGAACACCGCACCGGCGGAGAATCGGCCGGGACCGCCTCGGCGACGAGCGGATCGTGACGGTGTCGCTGGAGATGGTCGAGATGGCCGAGTTGGCCCACCGTTCGTTCGACCAGCTCTCCGGCGGGGAGAAGCAGCGGGTGCTCATCGCCCGAGCACTCGCGCAGGAGCCGGGAATGCTGGTACTCGACGAGCCCACCAATCACCTGGACATGCGTCACCAGTTCGATGTGCTGGCACTCGTGCGGCGGCTGAACGTGACGACCCTCGCGGCGCTGCACGACCTCAACCTGGCCGCCCGGTTCTGCGACAGGATGTGCGTGCTGGCCGCGGGCGAAGTGGCGGCGATCGGAACTCCCGCCGAGGTGCTCACCGAATCACTGCTGTCCGAGGTGTACGGCGTGCGGGCCGAGATCGGCACCCATCCCCGCACGGGCGCTCCGACCGTCCTCTTCGGAAACTGACTCACCCGTCACCGTGGGTGCCCGGCCCCTGCCGTTGTTCTCCAGGAGAGACATGAGTACACACGCGAACCAACTGCTCACCCGCACGCTCGACGGAATGGACCCAGCCGAGCACGCTCGGCTGCTCACCGACGAGAACTGCGGACAGGTACCCGCGTCCCTCATCGAGGACCCCGACTGGATGAGCGAGCAGCTACGGTTGCGTGGTCGGATCTGGAACACCGACGACGCGCGTGTCCTGGCCACCCTGTGGTGGTTCTCGACATCGACCAGACTGATCACACCATCGGTGGCCTCGTTCGTGGTCACCGGTGAGGCGCTGTCACCCCGGCTGGAGGACCTGTGGCTGCACTGGCACCCGGACAGCAGGCTGTCCGGCGTGACCTCGGTGAACGTGCTCACCGGCAGCCCAGCTCTGGAACCCCTGGCCGCAGGACTGCGGCGGACCCTCGAACGGAGCATCACCTCGGTAGCCGCCACCGCCCGGATCCGGCACCGCCCCCTCTGGGCGATCGCGACCGACGCCATCGCCGGATGCCTGCTCTGGGCCGGACGTGCACGAGGTACGCCGGAAAGCGCCACCGCCCTGGCCGAACCACTGGTCGCGGCCATCGACGCTCCGATGCCCGCACCGCGCTACACCGAGATCGACTCTCCCTCGGGGACTTCCCGGCTGTTCACCAAGCGGACCTCGTGCTGCCTGCTCTACCGGGCACCCGGCGAGGACAAGTGCTCCTCCTGCCCCGGCCGCCCTCCCGAGCAACGGCACGCACTGCTCCGCGAGAACTCCCCGCACTGACGGTGCTGACCCGGCTGTAACGCTGGAGCATCCCGACGGCTCGGGGCGCGACACGGCGCCCCGCACCACCGTGGAACGAACCGGAAAGGGGCTCACACGCTGAATCGGAACCGGTTCTGCTGCCTCGTCCGCGCGACTTGCTCGTCGGCGAGATCGGGAATGCCGCTGCACCGGGAATCTCGGGCACCGAACCGGATGTAGCAGTCACGGGTTCCGGCGAGTGGCGACTCGGGCGGATCAAGCCTCTCGTAGGGCCGTGGAGATCTCCTTCGCCCACCTCCAGGGAGCGTCCTCATACTTCGGATCGTTCTCACTTCCACCCGCAAGATGGTATTCCCAGCCGAAGATACCGGCGAATTCAGGACGCTCCCAACGCAAATCCCGAACGATCTCCCGCAGCTTGCTCAGTTCGATGTAGTCCTTGCAGTGCTTGTTGTGGGTAACGACCCCGGCCACGATCTTTTCCGCCGGTATACCGCTCTTGTCGACGACATCGAGGTAGTTGTCCTTGGAGGACATGTCACCCCAGCCGCAGTAGAACTGCGCGTGGAACCTGGTGATCTTCGCCCCGTGGGTCCGGTACAGCTCCCGGTACCGAACACCCGACATTCCGCCCTCGTCCTGGGTCAGCTCGCTCGCCCCCGGGGCCAGTGAGATCGTGAAGTCCTCGGGGAAGTCTTCCCGCAGCGCGTCGATCACCTTCCGCACCGTTCCGGTGGGGTCTCTCATCTCCTTTCCTTCCCTCTCGATGTCCAGATCGACACCGCTCATCCGGTACTGGGCCACGAAATCCCTGAGCAGAGGGTAGTATCGTCGAAACTCGTTCTCGAGCCGGATGAACGTTCCCGGTGCGTCACCTCCGACGAAAGCGTGGACATCCACCTCCTCACGAATCAACGCCAACTCGTCCCACATGGGCAGGAGCTTCGGGTCTTGCGGAACAGTGTCGTTGATCGTGAGCGGCTTGTCCCTCTCCTGATCGTCATCCAGGTTGTTGAGATGGATGGCACCAAGATTGATGTCCGTCACTCCGGCATCGTTGCGCACCAGTTCCGCCGGAGGAACGAGCGTTTCCTGCTCGTCTTTGGTGGCGAAGTGCGTCTGGTAGTAAAGAATCATTCGCTTGTCGGATTCGGGTTTACCGTCATGCCGCGCTTGTTCCGTACGCGTGGACGTCCCGTCTTCCGGCATTCAGCTCGCCTCCTCACAGGTTCGGCCTCAGACTGTGCCCGTGTGAGCACGATCACCGACGTGGAGAGTAGTCGTGCCGATGAACTCCGGTCCATACAGATCACACCAGAGAATGAAGCCAAACATTCAGAGGAACTCGCGGAACGACCTCGCCCCGGATAAGGGGAGGGTTGAACATGTTGGCCGCGTGGAGCGGTGGCGATCTCGGGAAGTCCGCGCCCACGTACACGGCCGTCACCCGTTCTCGCCCGCACTGTCGGTGTGCCCGGCGAGGGCCCGGGGTCACCCGTAGCTGAAGTGGCGTTCTACCCATGTCAGGGTGATGTGCCGCAGCCAGTGGGGACTGACCCACTATGTGGCCACCCACGGCAGATACCGGCCCAGCCGGTGCCACAAGTGGTCGTAGCGTCGATGCGCCAACGCTGTCCCGCCGCGACAGCTCGGCACCCGACCATCCCGGGGAAACATGTGCACCCTCTTGTCCGCGTTGCTCCCGCACTCGCCGCACGACAGGACCGACCGCCACCAGCAACCACGTCGTTCTTCTCCCGCGACAGCACCAGACACTGCTCCGGGGCGAAATCGCCCACCATCAGCCTGCGCGTTGCTGTCGACGACGGTCACCACGCCGGTCCCGTCCACGCTCACATCGAACGGATAGTACAGCCGCGCCTGGGTGGCCGGGATATCGTCCTCATCGCTCGTACCGCCTCCGGTAACCTTGGTCAGCTGAGCGGAGGGCGTTTTTTTCCAAACCGCGGCGTCTTTACCACTGTCGATGACGAACAGGTTGCCCGTTGATCCGACGGCGAGTGCTTCCGGGTAGGCAATCTTTTTGTTGAGATCGGCGATATCGACCATTCGATTCCGCGTTTCCCCTCCTTTCTTGTGAGCTTCCTCCACCTTCTTGTTGAGTTCCTCTTTCAAATTTTTCTTCTGTTGCTCGCTCAGATCTTTTCTTCGTTCCACCATCTTTCCGACCATGAGGTAGCACAGCGGAAGCGGCACTTCCTCGGGGAGCACGTACGACAGCACCACGCAATAGCACATCGCGTTCTCGCACTTTTGCGTCAGCGCAGTCTTTTCAAAATTGTACTTCCACAAGTACGTGTCGACGCGCACTATGACTTCGTCGATGACTGTGACCGAATTTTCGATCTGATCGAACACTCTCACTCCGTAGTTGCCCAGCAGAGTGTTGAGCGCGGCCTTGAGGCCGGATCCCACTGCCTCCTTGAATCCCTTGTCACTACCCTCCAGCAGTCCGTCGATCGTTTTTTGGACCTCACTAACTCGTTCTCGAATACTTGGTCGAGTATCACCGGACGATTCCCCGGTCACGTTTCGACCACTCCCGGTATCGGTACGGATCAGACCCGGCTCCCGGACGACTCCCACTATGAGGATGACAGTGGAAAATGGCGCGTTTCGCGTGTCCACTGAGAAAACCGTTGCGACATACGCCATCATTCCGGGAACGGCGATAGCGACTACGGAGGGGTCAAGTTGTTGGGGACTTGAATAAATGTGCAGTAGTGATCGGGACTATAAAACACATTCCCGGTCGCCGTGTCCCGGACGAGCCGCCTGTCCATACGGGTTCCTTTGTTCGCCCCCCGGAGTTGCGCATCGTATTCCTGCAGCGTGTTGCGGACCCCTTGGGGGATCACGAACGGCGAGCCACGTCTCGTGGGACAATTTTTGTTCTTGTACTTGTTCGTGTAACTTCGATTTTCAAAAGGCCCTCCGTACGAGATGCGCTTATACTGTCCCGTAGGCTTGTTGGTACTATGGTTCCGTTCGGCGAGGTAATAATCGTAGTTACCAGACTCCTGGGGGGATGGCCACGGCCCCGTAACCCTTGTTTGGGCGAGTGTCTCGATATAGCGCTTATCGCGGTACTTCTCCTCTTTCCCATAAGGGGCGTTCCGCCACAGATCGACACCGTACATGGCGTCAACGTTGGCCTGATTTTGATCCATATTGGACCGAAAATCGTTGTTGATGGTGATCTCCTGCTGTCCTTGAACCGGGCTCGGCGACACCAGCGACAGAGTCACCACCACGGCGCTGGCGAGCAAAGACTTCCTGCCCCGTGACCCCCGTCGAAATGTGTTCCGAGGCGCACTGCCACGATATCGTGTTCGGCCGTCCATGACGTCTACCTCCTGGCACTCACAGCGAAAACAATTCAAAAATAATTTTTCATCATCATGTCGCGAGCGACGAGCATGAGAAATAGATTCAGGTTGTCGTGTGGCCACTGCTCATCATGGGGAAACCGCTCGTTTCGAAGGGTGGCACGAGAGCGGAACGACAGCAACACGAGAAAGGAGAGAGTCAACGATACCCACCGTACGAGAGCGAAAACGAATGATGTTGAGATCGTGTCTCGTGCGGTGCGGAACGCGGGTGGCTCGCTCGATCGTGACCGGTGGTGGATCGGGCCCGGACGGCGCTCAGGAGACATTTACCGCGCCCCTGGCACCCTGTCGACCAGCGGAGCGTTTCGGACGGACAACGGTGGAGCGGCCCCTCGCCGAGGCTCACGCCGGTACAGGCAGCGACCGGGGCCCGTGCGGGCGAATGCTCCCCACACCGATGGGTGAGTCGAAAAGTGCCTCCCACAAACTTTTCCGGAAGGCACCGGTGGCTGCCGGTCCGAGTTCGAACATGCGGGCCACCCAGCCGACGTACTTCTCGGTTCGCTGCTCGACGATCCCCTCGTCCGCGTTCGGTCGGCCGCTTCGGCTCCTTTTCTCCGTTCCTTGCTTTCCTTGTCCGCGTATCTGTGGTGATCGCTCCCTCGTCGATACGTCGGACTCGGCTTCACCGTCGAACCCCCAAACCACCGCACAACCCACTCTCCACCGCCGTCCGCGCGAGCGCGGAGCCCACGGCGTCTCGCAGCGGTGGGGCAGCTCCGTGTCCGATTCCGGAAGAGCCATTCCCCGATCCAGGAGGTGGACGCGGCGCAGGCTCCGTAGTCAAGCAGGACCTCGAACCGGATCGCGCTTCCTCGCCCGAGTGGTTCGTCCGCACCCCGCGTCCGAGGCCACCCGTCCGCCGGGCGTCGATGTCGATCTGCGGGCTCTCGTGTCCCCTCGGCGGCACTGCCTTCGGTGACGCCAACACGGTCACCCATTCGCTGGGGTATTCCGTTCAACAGCACGCTCGGCCAGCAGGACAGGGAATGCAGCCGGTACTGGTCTACGTGGTACGAAACCGGCCCGGTTCGACCTCCGCGACACGCCCTTCGGTCATCAACCGCTCCAGATGCCGCACCGCCGTTCTCCGCTCTACCGGCCTCACGTGCGGTCCTTCGACGTGGGGCCGGTAGACCAGCCTGTGCTCGACGATCTCCTCGCTCGTCCGCGGCTCGCTGAGCAACGCCAGCAACGTCTCCTCCCGCCGCCGCACGACACCGACGAAAGCGTCGAGCCGCCGCCGGAACTCCGCGGCGCCCTCGATCACCCCCTTCTGGTGGGACGTGCCCGCGCGTCGAACTCCCGGCACCGGCGCATCGAGGCCTCGAAGTCCGCGAGACTAGCGACTCGAAACCACCGAGACGCTGGCAGGACTGCTGTCACTCATCACGGGCTGGATGCACGACGAGAGCGCGTTCGACGTGGTGAGCAATGGAGTGCTACTGGAGGCCATGCGCGAGTCCGAGCGAGACCCGGCGCTGCGCCACCACCTCTCCGCTCTGCTGGCCGAATACCGGCGATCGCTGGCCGAGCTGGTCGACACCGAGCAGCACCGCGGCACCGTCGCCACGGGCCCGGCACCGTCAGCGCTGGCAACTCTGCTCCTCGCCACCTGCGACGGACTGCTGTTGCACGCGCTGCTGGACCCCGAACTCGACGTCGTCGAAGCCACCCGAGCCCTGCACGCACTGCTGGGCACGCAGCCCGCGACCTCGAAACGTCAACCCGACTCCCCCACAGCCGAGCCCCGGTCGCGAACCACACCGGACCATGAGTGAACATTCCGCGATCCCCGGTACGACCGCGCACTCGACCCACGTGGCGACCAAGCAGTGCCTAGCACTGGTGATCCTGATCCTGCGCGTGTACACGACCATGCTGGACATCGCGATCACGCCACAGCACAGGTCGACTTCGTACTCCGGGTTCCCGCCGCCCGGACCGGCGCCCGCGGTGACGGGTCCGCCGCGCAGGTGGTGGCGGACCCTCTCACCGCCGACCTCCTCGACACCGACATCTCCTCGCCCCGATTGGCCGCGGCACCGGTTGCCATACCGGTTCACCCGTCGGTCACCGACCGGCCGCACGGATCAGCGACGCGAACAACGGTCCCGTGACTCTCGTAGCTGCCCTGGCCGTGACCGCGACGAGACCAAACGCGCTGCGGTGCGCCGGGGAGCGGGGAGTCGCCGCCCGGTTGGTCACGACGAAGAAGCGCCGCCCCCACCCGATCCGGCAAGCGAACCCCGGAGCAGGACGAAGCGGCACGCGAAGCTCCTTCCCGAGCAGCCCGAGGTTTCGGCACAGGTGCCGGGCCATCCGCCGTGCCGGTGACCTCACCCGCTCGCGCGGCTGTCGCACGCCGAACAGCTGCCCGGGCGCCGATGTCACGGGCTCACCACCCGCACTGGCGACGTTGATCGCCGCCGCCAGCGATGGGGTGCCGCTGCGCTCACTCCTGGACTCTGAGCTCGCCTCGACATCGGCGAGGCAACCGGGGCGCTGTTCGCGTTCCCGCGCGCTTACACGGCAGCTGGACGGCGAGTCGTCCCTCCAAGCGCGAACAGCTCCGACACGTGGGCCTGCCCAAACACCACCCGAACCGAATCTCGTCCCGATACCCCGTTCGCCCCCCTCGCACGTGGGGACATGAGCAGAGGAGACAACCATGCCAACGAGGACAACCGACAGTGTGAGCTACTCGACGTGCACCGGGTGGTGCGAGCGGCCCACCGATTTCGCGCCAGCGCTCGGAGGGGAGGTCCAGTGCGATGTCGCCGTCGTCGGCGGTGGCCTTGCCGGAATGGCATCGGCACTGCGGCTGGCCGAACGCGGAGCCGATGTGGTCCTGCTCGAAGCCGGGTACTGCGGCTGGGGTGCCAGCTCACGCAACGCCGGCTACCTGTCGAACGCGCTGGCCGGTGATCCGCAGCTGCTTCGCCTGCTGTACCGGAGCCAACTCCGAGATCTCACTCGCTATGCCGAGAACTCGGCACGCTTCACCGAGAGATTGATCGAGCGACTCGGCATCGACTGCGAGTACGACCCCACCGGCAACGTCAACGCCGCCGTCTCCACCGGACAGCTCAAACAGTTGAGGAAGAGCATGCGGATCCTCCGCGACGCGGGGGCGGATGTGGAGTTCGTCGACGGCCGTGACTTCGGCCTTCCGGAGACCTTCCTGGGTGGTGTCTTCGAGCGTGGCGGGGGCCTGCTGAACCCGGGCAAGCTCGCGTTCGGATTTCGCGACACGCTGCTGGCGTCAGGAGCGAAGGTGTTCGAGCGGACGGCGGTGCGAGCCGTCGAGCCCGAAGACACGGGAGTTGTGCTCGATGTTCCCGGCGGCCGCGTCCACGCCGAACGGGTCGTGCTCGCCACCAACGCCCACTCCCGAGACCTCGCGATCGCACCGGGTGGGATCACTCCCGTATGGACCAGCGTGGTCGAGACCGAACCGGTCGATCCCGACCGGTTGGCAGCGATCGGCTGGACGAGTCGTACCGGCATCATCACGCCACACACGATTCTTGAGAACTACCGGCGCACCGCCCGCGGCACGATCCTGTTCGGTACCCGACAGCTCCAGGCGGCACCGAGGACACTGGGTGCCCGCGAGCCGGACCGTGCCGTGGTGGAGGATCTCGTCCGCGGCTTCCACGAGCGGTTCCCGTCGCTGCGCTACGTCGCACCGCAGCGGGCGTGGGGCGGATGGGTCGCGGTGACGTCGTTCCTCCCGGTCGCCGGGGAAGTCGCGAAGAACGTCTTCTACGCCGTCAGCTGCAACGGGCACGGTCTCGCCCAGTCGCCCTACCTCGGCACACTGTTGGCCGACCGGCTCGCCGGCGACGAGCTCCACGAGGATCTGCGCACGGTATGGCGCCCGCGTCCACCACACCTGCCCTCATCCGCCCTCAGCACCCCGATCTTGCGGGCCGCGTGGGCGACCGACCGGATCTCGGACCGCTTCAGTCAGCGGCGCTGAGGGGTCTCTCGACGCCGACGCCGAGGCACGAGCGACTCACGGGCCCCGAGTTCACCCGGCGGGTTCGACTGCTTCGTGCCCCACGTTTCCCACGGACGAAGTTCCCGTCCCGCTCGGATTCCGCATCGGGTGCGGGGAGGTGGGTCGCTCACGTGAGCGACGAGCTTCTCCTCACCCTCGGTGCCCGTGGACACGGGAGGGAAAGCGAGGGGACATCACGTCCCCAGCATCATCGACCATCTACGATACCGCGGTGGCACAGGTGTCCACGGAAGCGGACGAGTCCGTGAGGGCGGCCCGCCCACCACGTGCCGTCCCGCACGCCTGTGGAACCGAGCACGTTGTCGAGGCGGAACTCGCCGTGAACGATTCTGGACGGCCGAGAAAGCGTCGATCCGCGCTCGTGGCGCGGCCCCGAGCGGCCGAGGGCGACTTCACCCGCGACCGAACCGGCCGAAACCCGGATACCCGACCAACCCCGAGTGGCCAGCGAAGATCGCGACACACCCACACCCGTTCCCGGGGCAGGATTGATACAGTCTCGAATCGTGCTCGAGAAAAAGTGGACTTCCTTGGCCCCCGAGCGCCCGGCCCCGGTGCAACGCCGCGGGGTCGAGCGCGTGCAGGCCCTCCTCGACGCCGCGGAGGCACTGCTCGGCGAACAGGGTTACGAGGCCGCCACGCTCAAGGCGGTCAGCGAGCGGGCGGGCATTCCCGTCGGGTCCGTCTACCACTACTTCTCCGATCGCCAGCAGGTCGACGCCGAGCTGCTGCAGCGCCATCTGCACGAGCTGGAAGCCAGTCTCAGTACCGCCCTGGAGGATCCCGCGTCGCGCGGGCTGCACGACCTCACGGACGCGGTCATCGACCGCTACCGGGACTACTTCCGCCAGCATCCCAGTTGCGTGGAGCTGTGGTTCGCGGACCGCCACACGGTGCTCAGCGAGCTGGTCCGCGCGTTCGACGAGTCACAGGCCGAGCGGCTCTGGCACGTCCTCGTCGAGCGCGAACTCCTTCCCGCCGACACTCCCCGATTCGTCCTGCGGTTCGCCTTCGAAGCGGGCAACCGACTCTTCGACGTCGCGTTCCGCCACTCCCCGACGGGCGACGAGACCACCATCGACGAAGCCCGACGCCTGATCACCGCCTACATCGAAACGTACGCCTCGTGACCCCACGGCGCGGCGACTGAGAATCGATCGAACGGACCCCTCCCGAACTCCGCGTCCTCCCGCACGTCACCGCGACAGCGGCGGCATTCGGACGTAGCGCCGATACGGCGATTCCTTCGACCTCGTGGTCACCGGCAGCGATGCCGTGCCCAGCTCGCCGACCGGCACCCATCTCACTGCTTTGGCGGCGCTTCGGCACCTCTCGGGGCCCGTGCGAGCAAGCCCCCGGTTCAGCGAGGGCGGTGGACACGCTCACCAGCGGCTCGTGCCGTTCCGCTCCGCGAACGGGGCGCAACGTTGAAGCGGAACACCGTGAGGCGGGCGTTCGATCAGATCGAAACGCTGTCGCGGATTCTCCCCACCGCGGACCCCACTCCCGGCACCGTGTACGGCCGAGGCGGGGCGGGGCTCTCCGGCGAGCCCCGCCCGGTGGAGTACCTGAAGCCGGTACTCGACGAGCCCGGCCGGTTCGGGAAGGATCCGATGCGGATCGCCCGACGCCTGTGGACGTCGATCCAGCACCCGCGCGAGCCAGTTCCGAGCTGTCACGTACCGGCCGTCGAGGCGCGATTCGAACTGGCGAGATCAGCACCCCACGGGGTCTTCGCCGAAGAAAGAGGCCGCGACGCCGTGTCCGCTGGTCAGCGGTTCACGCTCGCGAGAACCGCCTTCGCCGCGTTCCTCCCCGACGTGGCCGCGTCGGCGAGCGAAGGCATCTCGAGCTGGTAATCACCGGCCAGCTGGATCGCCCCGAGGGGTTCGCGCAGCGTCGGCAGCGATTCCCGCCTACCGGGAGCCCAGAACGGCACGACGCGACGGTGGCGCCGCACGACCCTCTCCCCGAGCTTGCCCTCGAGCTGGGGATAGAGCGAGAGCAAGTCCTCGCTGAAACGCCCGATGATCTCGTCGTCGGAAAGCTCGAACAAGCCGTCGGCCACGGAACCACCGGCGAAGCACGCCAGCGCGCCGCCCGGCTTCCGTGAACCGCCCTTACGCTGGGCGGCAGCGTGATTGAACATCGCCTGGAACGAGAGCTGCGGCGTGGACACCCCGAAGTAGTCGTCCCAGGGTTGCGGCCCCTCCTCCTCGGTGAAGAAACCGACGATCACGTACCGACCGTAGCGAATGTCGTCGAACGCGTTGCGGTAGGCCTGCGGGAGTTCCGGAAGAATCCGCGCCGCGACGTCGCTGGGAACCGCGACGACGGCACGTTTCGCACGCACCCGCGCCGGACCGTCCTCACCGAGGTAGTTCACCACGACCCCGTCTTCGCTGTGCTCCACGGACCGGACGGCCGACCCGAGTCGAAGGCGTTCTCCGAGATCGGCGGCGAGAATGTCGGTCAACGTCTGGTTACCCCCGACCGGAAGGGCGAAGTTCGGCACCTTGGTCGGGTCCGTCAGGGCGATCCCGATCGACGTCACGAGCTGCTTCGCGGCCGTCTCCGCGGGGTCACATCCCATCCACTGCCCCGACCAGGAGCGGACCACGTCCCGCGTCAACTCGGAGCGGACGCCGCGAAGGAGGTCCGAGGCCAGACGCTTGTCGAGCTTGGCACGCACGTTCTTCGCCATGCGGCTGTCCGACTCCAGGAACGGGGCCGCCGAGAGGATGCGCGCGCCGACCATCGCCATACCGAGCCGATCCATGAAGCTCATGCGGGTGCGGAACGCGAGATCGAACAGGTTGGCCGTGTCGACCACTTTGCCGTTGAGGTCCAGCCCCACGCTCTTCCCGGCCAGCGACCCCATCTCGATGTCGTGGTGGTTGAGCGCGTCGATCAACGGCCCGGTCCCCTCGGTGAACTGTGTCCCCACGTTGATCCAGTAGTCGCCCTTCCGGACCGTCTCGACGCGTCCACCCGGCCGGTCCGCCGCCTCGAGCACAACAACGTCGGTCTCGCCCTCGAGCGTCGTCGCCGCCATCAGGCCTGCCATACCCGCACCGATGACGACGACCTCACGGGTCTCCTCGCGTACGTGTTGCGTCGCACTCATTCGCGCTCAACTCCGCGCTCGTAGATTAAAAAGTCGATTCGAGTTCGAGTTTACCTCATCATCGCTCACGGCGCGGCCGGCGACAGCTTCCGGACGAGGCAGCCCCGCTGTCCCACTCACGCGCCCACGGGAGCGGCCCCACCGGGACGACGCCCGCGAAGCTTCGCCACACCGAAGGCTCCGGCGCGGCAGCTGGCGGCCGGACGCGCCCGGCGCCGGGACGAGGTCACCGCCTCGATCAAGCGACTGTCCACGACCTCACCCCCGCTGGGCGATGGAGTGGATCAACGGACCGTGGGCCCTGTCCGGTTTGCCCCGCCCGCGCCACCTGGGACACCTCCCCGGACACGCCCTTGACGGCATCCAGGCGATTCGCCGATCCACAGCACGCGGTCACCACCCCGGTCGACAGAGAGCCCACTCCGGCCGAACGAAAGTTGTCGGCCGACCGGAACTGGAACCGGGGTCTCAGAAGAGCCGTCTCCACCCCGAATCGACCGGAATTCTGGCACCGTTGATGTATGAGGACTCCGGTGAGACCAGAAACTTGACGACGGAGGCCACCTCAGCCGGCTCGGCGAGTCGACGCTCGGGGAGATCGTCGGCCAGGTACTGGACGGTCGCGGCGGTGTCGTCCGCCGGAAGCCCGAGTTTTTCGAAGAACTTCGTGTTGGTCGGGCCGGGAGCCGCGCAGTTGACCCGGATGCCGGTCTCGGCGAGTTCCGAGGCCAGCGACATCGTTAGGGATTCGACGGCGGCCTTGCTCGACGCGTAGACGGCCTGCCCTCGTGTACCCACGTTGTCGATGGCAGTGCCGACGAACACGATCGCCCCGCCTGGTGAGAACAGGGGAATCATCTCCTGTACCAGGAAGAAGGGACCACGGTAGTTGACGGCGACTTGTTCGTCGAAATCCTCCGGCGTCACCGACCGCGCAGGCTGCGCCTTGCTGGCTCCGGCTGTGACCACGAGGCACTCGACTCCGCCCAGTTCCCGAGAGATCAGGTTCGTGAGATCGCGAATGCTGTCGAGTGATGTCAGGTCGAGGACAGCCGGGAGCACATCCCGACCGAGCTGGGCCGCGGTGGGCTCGATCGTCGGGAGCTCCCGTCCGGTGATCAAAACCCGGGCACCCGACCCCGCGAGCATCCCGGCCACGGCCGTCCCGATCCCGCTCGAACCTCCGACCACGACAGCGCGTCGTCCGGTCCACTCAGTCATCGAATCCCTCAGACAGCACGGGGCGGGGCCGCCGGGAACGGCGACCGGTACACGGTGTACACGCACGGAAGCGCGATCGTCGCGGTCAGAGCTCCCACCAGTACCGCCAGTGGAACCGAAGCAGCCGACGCCACGACGGTCGCCGCCCCGCCGGCGAGAGGTAACACGATGTCCTGACCGGTTCGGACTACGCCGTAAACGTTCGCTTGCAGGTCGTTCGGAGTTCTCTCCTGACGTATCACAGCCGCGCCCACGGCGACCAACAGGCCGCTGGCGGAGAACAGGACTTGGAAACCGATCAAGAACACCACCGGCGCGGTCAGATAAGCGACGGGGATGCACAGAAGCCCCAGCAAGGAGGTAACGAAGCCGCCGGTTACCCACCGCACCATGTTTCGGTCTTTGGTGAGCTTACCGATGAACACGGAGGACACGAGCGCGCTGATACCACCGAACGAAGTGATGGCCCCCAATGCTGTGGGGCCGACGCCGATGCTCTCCGTCGCGTAGACGACCCACAGCGAACCGATCATCGCCCCGCCGAAGTTGAGTACGAGCATGGTCAGCACCACGTTGCGCAGGACCGTGTCGCTAAGCAGCCTCGTCATACCCGACGACCATCCGATGGTCGGCTTGCACTGCTCCGGGACGGCGGGGGCCAGTTGTTTCTTCACCCCGCAGAGCAACAACCCCGACAGCAGGAAGCTCGCGGCGTCAACGAGGAGCGCTGTTCCACTGCCGGCGACTGCCACCACAGCCCCCGCCGCAGGCGGACCCGCGACATCAGCGGCCGCTTGCGCACGAGCGAACCACGAGTTCACGTTCCGCAGCTCCAGCCCGCTCACGGCGCGAGGCAAATACCCCTGCAACCCCACGTCGAACACGGCGGAGCAGCAGCCGCAGGCGAAGGTCACGACGAGCACCAGCAACCATCCCCCGCTGGTGATCCGCGGGATGATCAGCACCAAGCCGAGCAGTAGCACGGCGCGAAGAAGCTCGGCGGACGCGCAGATGCCGCGTAAGCGGTGAGTTCGATCGAGCGGGCGGCCGATGAGAAAGGCGCCGATTCCAGGGGCCGCGTAGACGGTGAACACCAGACCGGCCTCAGCGGGCGTCGCTCCCGCCGCCACAGTGAAGATAGGCAACGCCAGCAAGGTGAACCTGTCGCCTGTCTGTCCGATGAGGCGCGAGGTAATCAACAGCGGAACTGTGCGTTGTGGCAAACTCCGCCCTGGTCGGCGCGCTGTACGTGGCATGATCATGATTTCCCCGGGAAGCCGACCAAGGTCGTTCTGCTGGAATCGGTGATATCGGTGACAGTGCGCCACGTTGTTCCTCAGCACAACCTCGGCATGCGTCACGGGGGATACTGTGAGCATCCAGTTCCGAGGACGACTCCCACGAACCGGTGTCGTAGTCAGCACTGAGACGCGAGCCTCCGGACACCCTCAGATGGCCGAGAAAGGTATCGGCCATTGCCTGATCCGGTACGGCAGCACCAGAAACCCGCCCTCAGCGGCAATACCCAAGCCGTACTCCACGAGCTCTGAGCGCAAAGACTCGGAATTCCCCGTTTCACCGCCCCCCTCAGCGAGTTCGAGAAAAATCCTGGCTTCCTCTTCTTCGAGGGTCATCCGTGCGGCCGGTACGGTCGGACGAACGTCCTTGATGGAGACGAATCCGGGGCCCACCCGATAGAAGAGCTGCCCGTAGGAGTACAGGTCCAACCACGATTCCGCGTCGCTGTCCGGCAGGAAACTGAGCTCGTCGAGGTTCGCCGGTGGCGGCAAGTGCGTGAAGTCCGTGACGGAGAGGCCGTCCACCGGTGAGGCTCGCCAGTCGATCCTCAGCCCGTGTCCCACGGCGTCCCGAAGCAGGCGCACCGTATCGACCGAAGTTCGATCCGGGAGAGTGAGGTCAACGGGGTCGGTGATCACCAAGCCGCGCGCTCCGGAGGAGACGAAATCCTCGAGACGGGTGCGGACATCACTGGTGTCGTCAGTGACTGCGATTGTGGTGGTCAAGTCGGCTCCCTTCGTGCGGGCGGACGGTCAGGCACGCCGTGTCTCGAGCTTGACGGGGACGGAATGGGTAGCGAGCGCCAGATAGTGACCGTGCTCCACGAACACGAGCCCGCGCGCGTCCAATTCCGACAGCCACGCGTCGAGCTCACCGTCGGTGATGCCGAACCCCTCCCTGTCGCGTATCTTGCGTAGACCACCGGTGGTCCGGCCGTGCTCGAGCTCGCCGTACAGCGCCACGAGTTCTCTACCGCGGATCTCGTGATCCGCGGGTTCACGCCCCACGCGCCGATCCGAGATCCACAGCAGCTCGTCGTCACCACTCACCTCCAGCGAACTGTCCTGGTAATGCTCGATCCAGCGCTCGATCGCCTCTTTGAGCCCGGAGATCTCCTGCTCGCTGAGACCGCGTTGTTCGGCATCGAACAAATACACCATGTCCTCCAGGGACTTCTCCGGAAGGTTGTACACGTACTTGTACTGCTGGGCGGGACGAAGCTCGTTGAAGCCCAGTGCCGAGTCGTTGAAGTACGGGCTGAACCGCTCTATGAGGATGCGAGCGGCATTCGCGGGTGGCTGCAGATGGTGTAGTCGGTCGAGTTGTTCCAAGACGGGCAGGTAATCGGAGAGCCGTTCTCCGGGGAAGCCGTACAGCCAGTTCCATGAGACCGTCAGGCTGGCGGACTCGCAGTCCCGCAGCGTTCGAACGTTACGGATACCGGCGACGCCCTTGTCCATGAGCTTCAGCACCGGAGAGACCAGCGACTCGATCCCCGGCTGCACATGCGCGACGCCAGCGCCTTTGAACCGGGCTATGTGCTCGCGGGTCAGGTTCGACTTGGTCTCGTAGTGGATTCGGACGTCCCACCCCAGTTTCTCGATCTCGGGAAGAACCGTGGAGAAGTAGCCGTTGTCGATGATGTTGTCGACGGTGATCACGTCCAACACCTGATGTTTCTCGACCAATGTCGAGATCTCGTCTATTGCCTGCTCCGGCGTTTTCGCTCGGAACTTCATCAGTGATCCGTTGAGGCCGCAGAAGGTGCACTGATGCTTCTCACCCCACCAACAGCCGCGCGAGGTCTCGATTATCAGCTGGGGTTCGATGTGCTCCGCCACCGGCGACGTCTCCAGCAGCTCGAACCAGTCGTCGTAGTCCGGGACCACCAGTTGATCCGGCTGGACCGGCCCCCTGGCAGGTGGGTTCGCACGGAGCTCGGCCCCGTCGCGCCAACTCAGCCCGGCAACGGGTGTGAGATCCGAGCCGGCGTGGAGACGGCGGATGAGCTCGGGGAAGGCGATCTCCGCCTCGCCGCTGACCACGAGATCGATGAACTCGAAGTTCCGATGCAGCGCCGGGCCCATCGCACCGTCGCAGTTGCCCCCGCCGAAGACGATCGTCACATCGGGGTGTCGCTCCTTGATCATCCGCGCGAGCGCCAGGCTCGGTACGTTCTGCATGAACGTCGTCGTGAACCCGACGATGTCCGGGGCGGTGTTCATCACCGCGCTGTATGCCTCCTCGAGGTAACCGGCGGTGAGCTCTCGCATCTCGAACGCGAGTTCGAGGTCGATAGTGCGTCCTCGCGCGTATTCCCGGAACGCTTCGACCCCGAAGTCCGCTCCGTAGAGGTTTCCGGCGAAGATCCAGTCGCCGATCTCGTCGAACAGACCGTTCTCGGCGATATCGGTGTACTGTGGAACCCCCAACTCGCCATCGGTTCTCTCCATGAGGTACTCGCACCAGTGGATGCCACCGTGATAACCACTCGGTACTTCGAGGCCCTCGCGACGGCAGGCGGAACGGAGCAAAGCGATGGGCAAGGACGGTGACTCGAGTGCCTGCCATGGCATGGACGCAAGCGTTATCCGCATGGTTACCCCTTCCGATTCGTGGCGGTTCCGGACAACTCGCTCCCCGGCAGGTGCCGGGAGCCGGGCTACTCGCTCGGCCTCCCGGCGCCTGATCCGACGTCTTCCGTCAGCTGGACGTCTTCGTCTTCGAGACGCTGGTGCGGATGACGTACCGGCACACACCGCGGGTGCGGTTCTTGATCTCGACTCGCTTGATGGCCATAATGCTCACCTCCCCTCGATCACGACTCGGGCCGAGGCCATTCGCTGGCGATGACGGGCGGTGAACCACCGCTCGAAGTCAGCGGGATCCTTTCCCGTGAGTTCGGAAAACATCGCCGACAGGGCCGTGACATCGGCGTGCTCGCGAATGCGTTCGAGCCAGGCATCGCCGTGTTCCCGCAGGGCGGCGCTGAACTCGGGGTCCCGGCAGGCACGTGCCAGGTGGGACACGCCCATAGCGACGTGTCGGTTCTCGTCGTGGCGGACGTGTTCGTAGATGCGCGCTGCCGGGTGGCCCTTGAAATACTCGGTGAACAGGTGGAATTCGTCGGCCGCGAATCCCTCGAGAACCGTGTGCGCCAGCACTTTGCCGGGGTACGGCAGGGAAGTCAGGGCTTCGTCGAGCGGCTCCAGCATTTCGAAGCATTCCTCCGCGTCGCCGCCGAGGTGTTGCGCGAACCTCAGGAAAGCGTCGGCATGCCTTGCCTCGTCCGAGGCGGCTGTCGCCATGTCGAAGCGATACGCGAGATCATCGGTTTCCGCCGCGAGAGCCGCGGCTGTCACCAGACCAGCCTGCTCCGCGTAGTAGCCCCTCGAGGCGAATTTCCAGGCGACCTCCGTGCGTGGATCTTCGGTTTCCGGACTGCTGAGAAGTTCGCTCACCTTCCAGGGGCGGGCGTTCAAGCCGTTGGTAAAGAGCCGGTAGACCACTTCGTCCGTGTACAGGCCCTCTGGTCGGATCAAAGAAATAGCGGCCCCCTGTTTGTGATCTTGATCACACCCTACTGAGGAGAGCTTACTGGTAATCAAAACGACCGTCTAAGGTGAGCGCCGAGATTACCTCCGCGGAGGGAAAGAAAGACTCTGTTAGAGTAATGTGCTCCGCGAGACTCATCCGCTACGCGGACAACATGAACAGCGACGTCGCGCTCGAGGCCGAGTTCGAGCGGACGCGCTTCCGTCGACCACCGGACCCTACGGCGCAACCGTTCGTTCCACCGCGCCCTCGCGGAGGATCGCACCCACGTTCACCGCTTTTCGTCGGCGGCCGACGACCGAGCCGTTCTCCCGCGAGCAACGTGCTGTCACCCTTGTCGACCCAAAGCGACTCAAGCCAGTCGCACTGGTTCCACTTACTGGACTCCCCTTCGGGGCGATGGATTACTCGGTGGCGCGCTGTGCGGCGCTGTGTTCCCCGTGGCCTCACGCCTCGTGCACCAGTGGGGCAGACAACGGGCCCGATGCGGAGCGGAGCGGGAACACAGCACGGCCGGTCCGAACCGGTCCGGCCACATGGACATCAGGGTGGTCACGAACGGCGTGGCGCCGGAGATCATCGCCAATATCCAACAAGATCGGCGACGCACCGGCGGAGCGGTGGCGCCTGGCGCGGGTCGGGAAACCACGCGGCCTGCGCCCCAGCCAGGGCGTTCTGACACACCGCTCGGAAGATTCCCACGATGATCATGATGGCGGTCAACGACGCTTGGCCAGCAGGAACATCGGAATCGCCCGGAGAACGCCGAACAGCGCCCCACAGGTGGCGCCATCCGACTCGGTCGGTCGGCCCGCCCCGGGCGATCGTCGCGGCGAGACACATCGCCGCGATCGTCTCGCCGCTGGTCGCCGGCCGCCCGGACTTCAGGGACCAATTCATGTGGATGACCGACACCGCGTAGCCCGCGGTATCGGCGACGCGCGGCCCGACGCCGCACAGCACGTCACGCCAGCCCTCTCCCGGTACCCGCACGGTCGGCGCCTTGCCGATCTCCCCTGTCGGGGTGTGCACCCTGGCCTGCTCGGTCACGAGTTCAGGGTTGCTCCTCACGGAGGATCAGAGTACGTACAACTGGCTGAGGTACGATCTGTATCCGCAAGACCACACAGGATAATCCACCTGATGGAGCTGCGAGGAGTGGCGGGCATGGTCGGTGGCACCGTCCGTGGATGCGTGGAACAGGGTGAGCTGGAGATGCCACGTTCGTTGATTCGAGTGTGACGCCATGCCACCCGTCCTTTGTACATCACTGCGTTGAGGACTTTGATGTCTGCACTGTTACCTACTGCCGGCTGTCTTGAGGCAGACAACCCTGAGGGCTGTCGGGATCAAGCTGCCACGGATCTACGGGACCGCATCCTGTGGCCTGCTCTGCTGCCGGTGGTGCCTCTGCTCGTCGTGCTTGGCACTGTCACCACTATGCTCGTGATCGCCGATCGTTCATTTCTGGGAGCAGCGCTCACGCTTTGTGCTCTGGCGATCGTCTCGGCCCTGCTGATCGGTCTCATCGTCTTCAAGCGGACCAAGAACGATGTCGGGCGCCTCCTGCGAAGGCACGACGCGGTCAGGGATGGCACTGCCGTCCCCTCCTCCGACGCGGCTTCCACTTCCGATGGGCGTCCCTCCCCGTCGTACGGCAACGACGCGCTCCAGACCGCGTTCGCCAAGCTGGCGCGGGGTCTGGAGGCCATGGCCGACCGAGCGATCACCGAGATCGACGAAGCCGAACATCAGGTAGAAGACCCCGATCTTCTCGCACGCCTGTTCCGCGTGGACCACCTCGTCAACCTGTCTCGCCGACAGGCGGAAAGTCTGGCCATACTCGGCGGCAAAGCACCGCAGCGGCAGACGCAGGAGGATGTGAGCCTCCAGACCGTGCTGCGTTCAGCCGTGGCTGAGATCGAGCACTACTCCCGAGTGAAGATGACCGCGGTCGGGGGAACGCTCAAAGGCCCCGCCACCGCTGAGGTGATTCACCTGTTGGCGGAGCTGCTGGAAAACGCCACCCAATTCTCCAGTGACAACACTCCTGTGGTGGTGCGGACCGAAACCGTCACGGCCGGCGTGGCCATCGAGATCCAAGACCGCGGTCTCGGTATGACGAGCGAGGAGATCCACCGGTACAACCGCCTGCTCGAGGACGCCGATCGGGTCGACCTCGACGAACTTCTCGCGGACGGACGGATCGGACTATCGGTGGTCCGGGTCCTCGCGCAGCGCTACGACATCAGGGTCCGCCTGCAGACCAGCATCTACGGAGGGATGGAGGCGGTCGTCCTGCTGCCGGACAGCTTGCTCAGCACCTCGCCCCGGGAACCCGCGCAGCCCGGTCACATCGCCCAAGATCTGACGCCCACACCGCCGGCCAGCGGACCACCACCGAGGGTTTCTCGTTCTTACTCTGCCAGCCGTATGCAATGGACCGGCGAGGTAGCGGAGCCGGTCGCCGGACCTTGGCCCGAAGAAGACGCGTCGGCACCGCCCACTTCCGAACCCGCATCGACGCCACAGCCGGCACCGGCCGCTCCCCCTTCGACAGAGACGATGAGCTCACCCGCGGGCAAACACCGCCGCCGAGGCGACGCGTCACAGCTTCCGCAACGCAGGCCCGGCACGGACAATCTTCCGGAACCGTTGCGGACACCGCGGGAAAGCGTCACCCCGATCCCCGGCCACAATACGGGGTTGTTGAGTGCCTTGGGCCAGTCCGAGACCGATCAGTCGGCGTCCTCGGAAGATCGGAAAGACCCCTCGACGTCCACCTGACCCCCAAGGAGTCGATCGTGACCCAACCACAGGATCTGACCTGGCTACTCGCGAACCTGGTCAACCAGGTCCCCCACACCCGAAGCGCCCTCTTACTGTCCACCGATGCGATCCCGCGGTTCTACTACGGCCTGGAGCGTGACGACGCGGACCGGCTGGCTTCCCTGGCCAGTCCCTTGTGCTCGTTGGTCCAGGAAGTGGGCAAGTGTTTCGGAGGTGGACACGGGATGCGCCAAGCCAACGCCGAGCTCGGTGACGGCAGCATCCTGGCGATCACGGCCGCCAGCGCAGGCAGCATTCTCGCCGTCCTGGCCGACAGCACGGTCAACGCCGGGGTTCTCAGCTACGAGATGCAACAGCTCGGCAGGAAAGTACCCAGCAGTCTGGCCACACCGTCCCGACGTTCCCCGACTGAGGAGAGTCGGCCGGTATGAACGCATTCGACGGTCGATCGCAGCGGGAACAGGGGATACGTCCCTACCTGGTCACCAACGGACGCACCCACCCCAGCGCGCCACTGGACCTGCTGTCCATGGTCCGCAGCACAGGGCAGGTTCCTCACGACGTGCTGGGTCCCGAGCACTCCCAGACGTTACGTCTGTGCCGCTCCCCGACCACAGTCGCCGAGGTAGCAGGACACTTGCGGCAGCCCGCCGTGGTAGTCAAGATTCTGCTTTCCGATCTCATCGGCACCGGTGCGGTAACCACTCACGATCCCACCGCGACCGCTGACGTCACCCCGGACTTGATCGAGAAGGTACTCCATGGGCTTAGAAGCCGACTCTGACCTGTTCCCCTGGCAGCTCAAGATTCTCATCGCGGGTGGATTCGGCGCCGGAAAGACCACCTTCGTCGGCGCGTCCAGCGAGATCGAGCCGTTGAACACCGAGGAACACCTCACCACGGCCAGTCTCGACACGGACAGCCTGGCCGGTGTGGAACGCAAGTCCACCACCACGGTGGCCATGGATTTCGGCCGCATCACCTTCCCCGACGACAACGTCGTGCTGTATCTGTTCGGCACACCGGGCCAGGAGCGGTTCTGGTTCATGTGGGACGAGTTGTCCCGCGGCACTGTCGGTGCGATAGTGCTGGCCGACACGCGCCGACTTCAGGACTGTTTCGGAGCGATCGAATTCTTCGAGCAACGCGGGATCTACTTCCTGGTCGCCGTCAACGAATTCGACAACGCGATGTACTACACCCCCGACGAGGTGCGCGACGCTCTGGCGCTGCACTTGAGCGTTCCGCTGGTGATGTGCGACGCCCGCGACGCCCACTCCGCGACGCGGACACTCATCACACTACTCGAACACGTATCGACGACGTCGTCACAGCACCCGATCGGCTAACCCCAGGAAGGGCATGATGTCCGCCACCAATATGCGACTCGTAGGCACACCACCGGATCCGCACGTTCAGCACCGAATGGAACGTTTACGAGAACTCGGCATCCGGGAGGAACCGGACCCACAGTTCGATGCCGTCGCGCGCCGACTCGCCGAGGCCGCGGGCGCCCCCTACGCGATGGTGAACATCATCAGCGGCCAGCGGCAGTACTTCACCGGGCTGTACACTCGAGCCGAGTCCCAAACCAGCGCCGCGATGGAAGCGGCACAAACGGCTGTGTCGCCGGGGCGGGAGATGCCGAAAGATCACGGATTCTGCCCGCACGTGGTGGCCCGCAGGCTGCCACTCGTCCTCGGCGACGTCTGCTCCTATCCGCGGTTCACCAGCAATCCCGTAGTGGATCAGATCGGGATCCGGTCCTACATGGGGGCCCCGCTCATCGACCACACCGGCCTCGCGCTGGGCACGGTCTGCACCGTCGCGCCGGAGACCCAGTCATGGGGCCGCCCCGAACTGGAGACGATCAAAAGCTTCGCGGCCGAGGTGATGGAGTTGATGCACGGCCGCGAGCGCCCGTGACGTCCGAGGAGCGCACGGCGTAGCGCTCATGCGGGGACATCTCCAGGACACGCCGGTCCACACGTCGCCCCGTTGAGGATCCGTGTCCGCCGCGGTGGGTAGATACTGGCGGGCACGGACCCCCTCCGCAGCGCATGTCAGCCCGAGTGTGGAAAAACACCGAGCTGGGAGGCCAGTCGCTCCGACCATGGGGTATGCGAGGTCCCCAGGGCCGTTTCGGCCAGCCGCAACCGTTGGATGTCGGAGGTGCCGGCGGGGGCGAAGATGTGGTGCGCGTCGCGGAGGTAACGTTCCACCGGGCTGTCGGTACCGAGCCCGTACGCGGCGTGCACCTCCATCGCGGTCCGCGCCGAATCGAGCGCGTACTCCACGTTGACGAGTTTGGCATTGATCAGCTCCGCGTCACACGGCATGGCGTTGTCCAGCGAGTGCGCGGCGTGATACGCGGTCAGTTGGGCCGTCATCAACTGGGACTGCATCTGCCCCAGTTTCTGCTGCACCGTCGGCAGCTGGGACAACGGTTGTCCGTAACGGTACTGCCGCGCCGCGAAGGCGACGGTCTCCTCTACCAGGGCGCGGTGGATTCCCAGCGCGACGGCGGTCAGGTTGGGCCGCCCGTAGAGGATGCTGGAGCTGTAGGCCACCGCCAGGCCCTGCCCTTCGTCGCCGAGTCGGTTCTCGGCCGGGACGCGGCACTCGTCGAAGACGAGTTCGCCGTAGCTGAACCCGTGCAACCCCATCGATGCCTGGTGCTCCCCGAGGGAGAACCCGGGTCGGTCCGGTTCCACCAGAAACGCCGACAACCCCCGGGATCCCTCCCCGGTGCGAGCCACCACACCGTGCAGGTCGCCCACGTGACTGTTGCCCACGAAGACCTTGTGTCCGTTGAGCACGTACTCGTCGCCCTCGCGGCGCGCGGTCGCCGTCATACCGAGTACGTGGCCGCCGGAGTCGGGCTCGGTGACAGCGATGGTCGGCAAGCAGCGTCCCGCGCTGATCTCCGGAAGCCACTGGTGCCGCTGATCCGTGTTCCCGAAGTGCAGGATCTTGGCCACCCCCAGCTGGGAGGCCTGCACCATGGCACCCATCGCCGCGCTGACCCGCGAGAGCTCTTCGATGATGATGGATTTCGCCAGATGCCCCAAGCCCATGCCACCGTACTCAGGCCCGATCGTCACCCCGATCCAGCCCTGTTCGGCGATCAGACGGGAGAGCTCATACTGGACCGACCGGCAGTGCTCCATCTCCGGAATGTGCGGACGCACCTCGGTCTCGGCGAAGCGACGCACCTCATCACGAAGACGGTCGTGACTCGCAGTGGTGAACAGGCTGTCCATCGAGACCGCAACGTTCATGCTTCTCCAATACCCGGTCCGGGCCGTCGATGCCTACCGTCTGGGGCGTACGGATGATCAACAGGCTCGCACGAGCGCTCCAGACGAGGTACCACCTTCATGGGGATTGACCTGAGGAACTCGCACCACGCGACACGTGATCTCCGCGACTGGTTCCCCGAGCAGAGTTGGGCGACCGTGCGCCAGGCCTGGAACATCAGCGAGGGCGACTTCCTCTTCTCCGGCGAAACCGTCCTCGGCGGATCCGGGATCCGCTCCAGCCCCGAAAGGCACGAGGAGCTGCGGCAGTTCCTCGGAAGACCGGTAATCAGCCTGGAAATCGTCGATCCGCGATTTTTCCACTCCGGACACAGCACCGGCCGTACTCGATCACGGCGAGGTCATGTACTTCCCCGTGGTGTTCTCATCGGATAGCCCGGAGGTGCTCGACGGACTGTTTGCGGGCGCCCTGCTGACCGAGCGCAGCGTGGATCCACTCCAAGGCCTGGTAGTCGGTCCATCGTGGTCGGAGGTCAGAACCAGCACGACGATCACGGAGGCGTTCGTGCGGGTCGTGTCGATCATCCGGTAGCGGTCCCCGCTGTCGGAGACCGACAGCGACTTCTCGGTCAGGGCCCCGAGCGAGTCGAGCACCGGCGCCCACTCGTCGCCGCCCATCATGCGGCGGACACGGACGAGAACCGACACCGAGTGGTCGTCGAGTGTGACGTCGCACCGCACCGGCCCGTCACCAGCGTCATCGCCGGGTCGAGCTCACGGCGCATCCCGCTGGAGCAGCTCGACACCGACGAGTCGGGCTCGGAAGGAAGAACACGGGAGGAATCGAACGCTTGCGAGTGCCGCTGCTGGTCGCGGCATCGGGCACGAGCGCGTGACCGGCGTGAATCCGGTCGATCCTGCCGCCTGACCAGCGGGGCGTTCGATCCTGCCCGGCTCTTCCGCGAAAACCGTTACTGGCGGGATTGGCCACCTTGGGACTGGTCACCACTCTGATCGGGTCCCTGCTGTCCGGGATTTTGCCGATCTTCTTGGCCGCCCTGGGACTGCGATCCCTGCTTGTCGACGAAATTCCGGACCTGCTCGGTCCCCTTGGTGATCTTGTCGTGGTACTTGCCGCCGGTCTTCTCGTCGGCGAACGTCGACGCCTTGTCGATCCCCTGCTTGACCTTGTCGGGGCTCTTGCCGGCGAGCCCCTTCAGCTTGTCCATCATGCTCATGTCGATCTCTCCTTCGCCGAGTCGGTGAACGGCCCACTCGAGTTCCTCGGACGTTGCCACCGCTCTACCCTGATCACGGGCCTGTTAAACCCGCCGCCCCTTCCGCACTCATGAGCAGCCGCGATTACGCCTCGTCATGTCAACGATCCGCGGAGACGCGGTGTTCCCGAGGGGTTTGGGAACACGGAGTGGGTGTCGCGGAAGGTGTGGGAACGGAGCGTGCCGAAACCAGGGCATGCGAAGCGACGATCACCTGGCTGCGGCGATCGGCCGATGACGTGCCCGAGAGCTGAGCGTGTCCACGAGCGTCGGTGTGCGAATCGTGTCCTCGAGTCGACACGTCGCGCTCCACCGTCTGATCCCTCCGACGTGAAACCACCGTCTCTTGGGCGATCCGCTGGGAGGACGACGATTTCACGCGGACGAACCCCGGAACGGGCACGGTAGCCGGGCACGTGGCCTACACGGCGGAGGGACTCGCCCGTGTCCACATCGACGTGCCCGAAGTCCCAGCACATCGCCTCGTCGGCGGCGTCGCCGGGCTGCCCCGGAATGGCCGACAGCCCGACGTGCAGCTGACACCTGCCGGGGATCCGCCTCGCGATCCGGTGGTTGGCCGGAGGTCTGCCCGACGTTCACTCTCCGACCGAGCTCGTCAGGATTCGCGACGCGCTCCCCAGGGCAGAGTCGGCTGGAGCACGGCCTCGGCGAGGCCACGGGAGCGCAAACCGGTGATCTCCTGGTAGTCGGGATCCGCGACCATACGACTGAACGCCTCCGGGCCGGGGTATCGGACGAGCAGCACCGCGTCCCAATCCTGCCCTTCCTCGGCAACCAAGGGTGTCGTTCCATCGCCGGCATAGAGGACCTCACCTCCGTAACGCCGCAGCAAGGGCCTCGCCCGCCGCGAGTACTCCTCGTACGAGGCGCGGCCGTCCGGGGCGAACCGCAGCAGGTTGAGCATCACGAAGGGCCCGTCCGGGACTTCCTCCAGCACGCGTGCGAGATCGTCCCCCGTAGGATCGACTGCCATCGACAACTCCCTTTCGTAGTCGGACTTTCGTAGCGACAGCACTCGCTGCAGCACGAAGGTCGCCCGAGTCTAGTCGCCGAACACCAACATGCATACCGCCCAGTCGGTATGCCCTTCTGACACCTCGACGCGCGGCTGGTGTCGTCGGGTTCCGACCGGGGCGGGATCTCCGAACGTACGAGCGTGCTGCGAGATGCTGACTCGCAGCACGCTCGCCCCTCGTTTCGGCGCGGTGCTCGTGTTGTTCGCCGATGCCTTCCACACAGGCGACACCAACCGTTGCCCGGTCAACAGCGCACCGCGCAACTCGTCGTGACCGTACCCCTCGTCGGTGCGCGGCCTGCCGGGTTCACCTCGTCGTGCTCCGCGCTGGAAGCACACCCCTCGGAATCGCTCCACCCCGCCGCCACACACCACCCGGGCAGCCATCGACCGCATCACACCGGCCCGCTGCTCGCCCGTGCGCGACAGTGTCTGAAAATACGAGAGTCGACGATTTCGACGCGACGCCGGTACACGCGAACCCCACGAGCGCCTCGCGCTACAACACACATCGAATTATCGGAAAAATCTTCACTCATATAGCTGGATCGAGTGTTTTTTAAGATCAATAGCGCACAGAGTTGCTAATATCCCGCACGCAAGATCGCGAACGACGTTCCGACAGTGATCATGTCGTGAATTCGAAGGGCTCGTGGTGACGGAAATACCGAAGGACGACGAAACGGCAGAGGTGACCCGCAGGTCGGTACTGCGCGGCACGGCGGGTCTGGCCGCCGGATCCGTGTCCGGAATGGCCATGGCGGGCGCGGCAGCCGCCGAGTCCAAACCGGACGCGGCGACCACCATCGCCGCGGCGGAGCGACTGGCGGCGAACCAGGACCCGTACCTGCGGCGCAAGCAGCTGTGGATGTTCGACGTGCTGGACGATGACGGCGACGGCGCGGTGACGCCCGCCGACACGATGCGGTTCGCGCACCGCCTCGCACGGCTGACCGGCCACACCGAGAACTCACCGCGGGCACAGCAGCTGGAAGCCACGGTGAACCGGATCTGGCACTCGTTGGTGGTCAAACCCGCGTGGGTACCTGCCCAGGAACGACTGGACAGGGAGCAGTTCGTCACGGTGATGGCGAACAGCGTGGCGGAGAAGCCGGACAAAACGCTGCAGTACATCGGCGTGGTCACGAACCTGGCTTTCGCGATGGCCGACGAGGACAACGACGGACGGATCGCCCGGGACGACGGACTCCGGCTCGTCACGGAGGTGCTGCGCGTGGAGCGGGAGCACGCCGAGCACGCGTGGTCGGTACTGGACTCCGACGAGAACGGCTACCTCGGCTACCCCGAGATCCTGATGGCGGTCACCGACTTCATCATCAGCACCGACCCGCAGGCACTGGGCAACCGGGCGTTCGGACGCGTCTGACGCCGTGACAGGAGTGTTCGACGGCGCCGGTCTCGTCGAGCTCGCCCAGCGGGTGACGAAGCCGGCGCACTTGGTGGCACACGAGCGGGACGGCGCACTGGGACTCTCGGATCGGCCGATTCCGGGAGCCGTGGGCACGGTGCCGGCCTTGTACCCGGAGTGGCTGGGCGACCAGAGCTTCACCGAGGCGCACGACGTGCGGTTCCCCTACGTCGCGGGCGAGATGGCGCACGGTATCACCGGCGTCGAGCTGGTCGAGGCCATGGCGCGGGCGGAGATGCTGGCCTTCTTCGGGACGGCAGGGCTCGGCCTCGAACGGCTCGACCGGGAACTGGAACGACTGCGGACCCGTCTCGCCGGACGACGGAACTGGGGCGTCAACCTCATCCACCACCCCGACGACGCGGCCATGGAGGACGCGGTCGCGGCGCGCCTGTTACGCGCCGGAGTACCGAAGATCTCCCTGTCGGCGTTCCTGGACATCACCCCCGCCGTGGTGCGCTGCGCGGCCTCCGGACTGCGCACCGACACGACGGGCCGGATCATTCGGAAGACCGCGCTGTTCGCCAAGGTCTCACGCCCGGAGACGGCCGAGCTGTTCATGTCGCCGCCCCCTCCCGGCCTGGTTCGTCGGCTCGTGGACACCGGCGAGATCACCGAGGAGGAGGGCCGTCTGGTCAGCCGGATACCGGTGGCCGACGACATCACCGTCGAGGCGGACAGCGGTGGGCACACCGACGGCAGACCGCTGGTGTCGATCCTGCCCGCGGTCCTGTCCCTGGCGCGGCGGAAGAGCCCGGGAGTGCGGGTGGGCGCGGCGGGCGGACTCGGCGACCCGGCCGCGGTGTCCGCGGCGTTCGCCCTCGGCGCGGCCTACGTGCTCACCGGCTCGGTGAACCAGATGTCGCGTGAGGCCGCGGTCAGCGACGAGGCGAAGACCATGCTCGCACAGGCCGGGGTGGCGGACGTGGCGATGGCGCCGGCGGGGGACATGTTCGAACTCGGCGCCAAGGTCCAGGTGCTGCGCCGCGGCACCATGTTCGCCGGCCGGGCGGCCCGGCTGTACCAGCTCTACCTCGAGCACCCCTCGCTGGAATCGCTCCCCGCCGAGACCAGGGAATCGTTGGAGCGCGAGGTCCTCGGGGCCGGCCTGGACGAGGTGTGGCGACGCACCGAGGAGTACTGGGCGCAGCGCCGCCCGAGCGAGATCACCCGGGCGCAGGCGGACCCCAAGCACAGGATGGCGCTGGTCTTCCGCTGGTACCTGGGTAATTCGGTCACCTGGGCGGTCGACGGCACGCCCGGCCGTCGCAGCGACTACCAGCTGTGGTGCGGCCCCGCCGCAGGAGCGTTCAACACCTGGACCGCGGGCAGTTTCCTGGCCGAACCCGGCGGACGCACGGTCACGCAGCTCGCCCGCAACCTGCTCCAGGGAGCCGCCGTGCTCACCCGCGTGCACCAGCTGCGCGCGCTCGGGGCCCGCCTCCCCTCCGATGCCTTCGACTTCCGCCCCCGCCCACTGGTTTGAGAAACGGCAGAACGAACATGGACCACCGGATCGCGATCGTCGGCGTCAGCGCGATCATGCCGGGCGCGCCGGACGTGGACTCCTTCTGGCGCAACGTCGTCGAAGGACGCGACCTCATGACCGATGTGCCGGCCGACCGCTGGCTGATCGAGGACTTCTACGACCCCGACCCGGACGCGCAGGACAAGACCTACGCCCGCCGCGGGGCCTTCCTGCCCGAGGTCGAGTTCGACCCGATGGCCCTGGGGGTGCCGCCCCGCAACCTGCCCGCCACCGACACAGCCCAACTGCTGGCCCTGGTCGCAGCGGAACGCCTGCTGGCCGGGCTCTCCGACGCCGGGCTCGGCCAGATCGACGGCGAACGGGTCAGCGTGTTCCTCGGCTGCGCCTCCCTGCAGCTGCTCGGTGAGATGGCGATACGGTCCGGACGCCCGCAGTGGCATCGGACACTGCTGGACAGCGGACTGTCCGAAGCGGACGCCGACGCCGTCTGCGACCGGATCCTCGAGTACTCGTCACCGTGGCAGGAAGCGACGTTCCCCGGCATGCTGAGCAACGTGGTCGCCGGGCGGATCGCGAACCGCTTCGACCTGCACGGCACCAACTTCACCGTCGACTCCGCCTGCGCGAGCTCGCTGGCCGCCCTGTCGGTCTCGGTCGACGACCTGCTGCTCGGCCGCTCCGACATGGTGATCACCGGCGGGGTCGACACGCTCAACGACGCGATGACCTTCCAGTGCTTCAGCAAGACCCCGGCCCTGTCTCCCACCGGCGACTGCCGCCCGTTCGACGAGCACGCGGACGGCACCATGCTGGGCGAGGGCCTGGGCCTGTTCGCCCTGAAACGACTGGCCGACGCCGAACGCGACGGCGACCGGGTGCACGCCGTCATCCGCGGCATCGGCTCCTCATCGGACGGCAGCGGCACCTCGGTGTACGCGCCGCGAGACACCGGGCAGGCGCGGGCGCTGCGCCGGGCGTACGAGACCGCCGGCTACGGACCGGACACGGTCGGTCTGGTCGAGGCGCACGGCACCGGCACCGCCGTCGGCGACGCCACCGAAACAGCCGCCCTGCACTCGGTGTTCGAGGCGAGCGGGCGGACGGACCGCCAGTGGTGCGCGCTCGGGTCCGTCAAATCCCAGATCGGACACACCAAGGCTGCCGCCGGCGCCGCGAGCCTGCTCAAGGCCGCCCTGGCACTGCGGCACAAGGTGCTACCGCCGACGATCAAGATCGGCCGCCCGAACCCCGCGCTGAACCTGGAGAACAGTCCCTTCTACCTCAACACGCGGGCACGGCCGTGGATCAACACGACCGAGCATCCCAGGCGGGCCTCGGTGTCCAGCTTCGGCTTCGGCGGCTCGAACTTCCACGTCACGCTGGAGGAATACACCGACGAAACGGTGGGAGCCCGCCCCGCGGTGCGCTGCGAAGCACGACCGGGAGAACTGGTGGTGCTGTCCGCCGCGACGCCGCGGGAGCTGTTCTCGCTCGACCTGTCGGGAAGCCTCACGGCGGTCGCGCGGCGCTCCCAGAACGCCTTCCAGCACACGCGGGAGCACCGGCTGGCAGTGGTCGCCTCGTCCACGGAGGACCTCGAGCGGAAGCTGGAGCAGGCCCGGGAACTGGTCGGCACGAAGCCGTTCTCGACGCCCTCCGGTCTGCACTACGGTGTCGGGCGCGCTCCGGGTCGGACAGCGTTCCTCTTCCCCGGTCAGGGAGCCCAGTACGTCGGTATGGGGGCCGACCTGGCGACGCACTTCCCCCAGGCCCACGCGGTGTGGGACCGGCACGGAGTCTCCCCGCTGGTCTTCCCGCCACCGGTGTTCACCGACGCCGAGCGGCAGGCGCAACAGCACGCGCTCACCGACACCGGCGTCGCGCAACCCGCCATCGCCGCGCACAGCCTCGCGCTGCTGAACGTGCTGGAGACCGTGGGGGTGCGGCCGGACTGCGTGGCCGGGCACAGCTTCGGCGAGCTGGTGGGGCTGCACGCGGCACGCGCGTTCGACGAGGACACGTTGATGCGGCTCGCCGCCCGGCGGGGCGAACTGATGCGGGAGGGCTCCGGCGTCATGATCGCCCTGGACGCGGGCGTGGACGAGGTGACCGACCTCCTCGAGCGGCAGAACCTCGGTCAAGCCTGGATCGCCAACCACAACGGCCCGCGCCAGGTCGTGGTCGCCGCGACAGCCGAGGCGGGCGCGCTGGTGAGCAAGCACGCCAGCGGGGCCGGAATGACCGCGCGGACGCTCGACACCTCGGCCGCATTCCACAGTCCCCTCGTCGCTCCCGCGAGCGAACCGCTACGGGACTTCCTGTCCACGGAGACGGTGCGCGCACCGCTGCTGAACGTGTACGGCAACGCCACGGCAGCCGTGCACCCCTTGCGGCCGGCCGAGATCCGGCAGGCGATCGCCGACCACGTCGCCTCACCGGTTCGGTTCGTGGACATGGTGCACGCGATGCACGCCGACGGAGTGCGGATCTTCCTGGAAGTAGGCCCGGGAGGCGCGTTGACCAGCCTGGTCAAGGAGAACCTCTCCGACGGCCATGCGATCGCCCTGGACCGCGCGAGCTCCAACGGGGTGACCGGGCTGCTCGACGCGCTCGGACAGCTCACCACACTCGGCGTCCCGCTCGACTTCGCCGGGCTGTGGCACGGTCCGGAAGAGCCCGAACCCGCACGACCGGCGACGCCCATCATGATCAACGGAGGCAATCACGGCAGGCCCTACCCGCCGAGCTCGGAGTCCGCGCCGACCACACCGGCCCCGACGCTGTCCGGAACCGGATCCGGCAACCGGGATGACGAGACGCTGCGCGCGGTCGCCGAAGCCCAGCAGGAGGTCGCCCGCGCCCACGCGGCGTACCTGAGCATGGCCGAGAAGTCGATCGACGCGCTGACCTCGCTGGATCCGGACTCGGGCCACGGCCTCGGGCGGACCGCCGCTCCCTCGCCGACCTTCCAGACCACCACCTCACCACCCGCATCGGCCGAACCACCCGCGTCCCCCGACCCCCCTGCGATCTCCGAACCGCTCACCGCCTCCGTCGCCCCGGTGACCGCCACGCCCTCGGAACCCCTGCCGTCACGCGGCCTCGAGGAACTGGAATCCCAAGTGCTGGCCGCCGTGTCCGAGAAGACCGGTTACCCGGTGGAGATCCTGGAACCGCACATGGAGCTGGAGGCCGACCTCGGCCTGGACTCGATCACCCGCGCCCAGGTTTTCTCGGCCCTGCGCCCGATGTTCCCGCAGCTGGAAGGAATGGACCGGGAACGGCTCTCCCCGCTGCTGACGCTGCGAACCCTCGGCGAGATCGCCGACCGCTTACACGAGCTGCTGAACGCACCCGCCCAGCCCGTCACCACCGCCCCCGACGGGACGATCCGCCGACACGTGCCGACGCTGCGGCGCGCGCCCGCAGCGGGCAGCGCCATGCAGGAGCTCGGAACCGTCCTGGTCACCGAGGACGGAACCGGAGTCGCCGAGGAGACCGCACGACTGCTCACCGAGCGCGGCGTCCACGCGCGGGTCGGCACGGCGGCCGACATCACCACGCTGGAGGCCGACGGTCTGGTGTTTCTCGGCGGACTGGCCGAGACCGCGTCCGCGGACGAGGCCCTGGCCACCCAACGGGACGCCTTCCGAACCGCACAGGCGATCGCGCCCCGGCTGCGCGCCGCTGGCGGTGTCTTCGTCACCGTGCAGGACACCGGAGGCGGATTCGGCCACCGCGACGCGCGACGGCCCTGGATCGGCGGCCTCGCCGCGCTCGCTCGCACCGTCCGCTGGGAATGGCCGCTCGCCACGGTCAAGGCCATCGACTGCCAGCGTGCGAACCGCTCGGCGACCGAGACCGCCACCGCCCTCGTCGACGAACTGCTCACCGGAGGCCCGAACCTCGACGTCGCACTCGGCGCGGACGGCACCCGGTGGACGCTCGACGCCACGGAGGCCCCTGAACCGACCGCAACCGATGGCTGGGCCGGTGGATGGGCCGGTGGATGGGAAACCGACCCGGTGATCGTCGTGTCCGGCGGGACCGGTGCCGTCACGGCGGCGGCGCTGCGAGAGCTCGGATCCCGGCACCGCGCACGCTTCGTCCTGCTCAGCCGCGGTTCCGGCCGCGAGGTGGAAGGGCTGGAGCAGGTCCACTACCTGCGCGTCGACGTCCGGGACGGAAACGCCGTACGGACGGCGCTCGCCGACGTCCGGCAGCGGTGGGGCCCCATCACCGGCATCGTCCACGCGGCCGGGGTGCTGCACGACCAGCGGGTGGAGGACAAGACCGAGGACCAGTTCGAGGCCGTGTTCAGCACCAAGGTCGACGGGCTGCGAGCACTGCTGGACGCCACCCGAGAGGACCCACTGCGACTGCTGTGCGTGTTCTCCTCGGTCGTCGCCGCGACCGGCAACGCCGGACAGTGCGACTACGCGATGGCCAACGAAACCCTCAACCACGTACTCGCCACCGAACAGAACGCTCGGCCGGACGCGGTGGTCCGCTCGCTGCTGTGGGGACCGTGGGAAGGCGGCATGGTCACCCCCGAACTGGCCGAGGTGTTCCGTCTCGGCGGCGTCGACCTGATCCCCCTGCGAGACGGAGCGCGCGTCTTCGCCCAGGAGTTGAGCGCCCCTGCCGGCGACCCGCGCGTGCTGCTCACCGCCGGCCGCGCGCTGACGCGACTCGGGGAGGCCACCAATGGATGACCAGGACTTCGAGGTCATGCCTCGCGCTCCGCGCTCCCACCAGCCGACACCGGCCCCTAGGAGCGCGGCGGCACTGATCTCCGAACAGTTGCGGCAGGCCACCGAGCTCCACGAGCGCTTCCTGGCCACACAGGCGAGCCTTCACCCGTCCACCACCGGGAGGGCCACCGGAACGGCGACCGGGACGTCCGTCGAGCCCGCCACCGAACCGCCCCGCACGGCCCGCGCCACCGTCGAGCTCGACGGCTGGTACCTCGACCGGGCCGGCCGGATGACGGCCGGAGCCGTGCTGGACGAACTGCTGGCGCTGTGGCCGCAGCGCGACGGCGTGCTCGACGGCGAACTCACCTTCCACCACGCCCTGCCCGCACCGGGAGATCAGCTGCTCAGCTCGCTGACCGTCACCGGAGCGGCACTGCGAGGCGAGGTCGACGGCCACCTGTCATTGCACGGCAGCCTCTCGGACGGCTTGGACGTGCCCCTGCCGACGGAGCGCCCCGGTGCCACGTTCGGCACCGACGCGGTCACGGCGTTCGCCGAGGGCCGCCCGGCCGACTGCTTCACCGGTCCCGAGTGGGAGATCACACGCGCCCACGTCCGAAGCCCCGGAATCGGCTCACGACGCACCCTCCTGCTGCGCGAGGTCACCGCGTTCGATCCCGACCGCGGGCTCACCGCGACCGGCCGCACCCCGCCGACCACGTGGCGTTCGCCCGCCGCGCTGCTCGAAGGTGGCCTCCAAGCGATGGCGTTCCACCTCGCCGCGACCGGCCGCACGATCCACCACGACGGCTGGCGCTTCGAGCCACTGCCGGATGCGTCCACCCGCCTGCGGATCATGCTCAACGCTCCGAGCGGCACGCCCCGCTACCACCTCACCGTACGGTCGGTCACCGGCACGACCGCGCACGCGGACGTGGTCGGCACGATCGACGAGCGGGTGGTGCTCTGCGCCGAGGGGCTCGCCGTGCACCTGGTCGCCGACACGCCCCTGCCGCACTGGAAACTTCTCGGTCCCCCCGCGGTCCAGCACACCGGTGATCCGGTCCCGCTCAGCGCGCTCGCCGGTCTTCGTGGCCACGATGATCCGGCCGCTGCGACCATGGGGCGGATCCGCTACGACCACGCCACGATGCTCACCGCCGCTTGGGGACCGCGCGCCGAGATCCTCCCCGGTGCGAGCGACGACGCGTTCCGGCTTCCCGGACCGCCGTACCTGTTCCTCACCCGGGTCATCGAGCTGTGCGTCACCCATGGGGAGTTCCGCCTCGGCAGCAGCCTGGTAGCCGAGTACGACGTGCCCCGGCAGGTGTGGTTCCGCGAGCAGAGCGGGACGGTGCCGGTCGCCGTGCTAATGGAGATCGCGCTACAGCCCTGCGGCTTCCTGAGCGCCCTGATGGACGACGGGACGGCCGAGAGGCAACCGCGGATCCGCAACCTCGACGGTCGACTCTCGACGGTCCGCGAGGTGCCCCCCTACGTCGGCTCGTTACGCACCACGGTCGAGCTCACCGACATCGAGCACTGGGACGGCACGACGATCGAGACGTTCCGGATCCACTGCGAGGCCGACGGCGTCACCGCCCTGGAGGGCACCACGGTCTTCGCCCTGACCTCGGCGGAGCAGTTGACGATCCAGACCGGTCTGCCGGTGACCGACCACGACCGCTCCCGTGTCACCCGCCCCTGCGAGCACCCCGTTGTCGACCTGCGATCCCGCCCCGCCCGCTTCTTCGGGCGCTCCGCCCGCCTGCCCGGCCAGATGCTGCTGATGCTCGACCGGCTCACCGGCTACTGGCCCGACGGCGGCCCGGCCGGACTCGGACAGCTACGCGCCGAGTGCGACGTGCGGGCCGAGGCCTGGTACTTCAAGGCGCACTTCTTCAACGACCCGGTGCAGCCCGGTTCCCTCGGTGTCGAGGCGATGTGCCAGCTGCTGTCCTGCTACCTGATCCAGCGCGGCGTCGACGACGGGTTCCGCTTCGAGCCCGTCGTGCCCGACTCGTGGACGTATCGCGGCCAGATCCTGCCCTCCGACTCGCTCGTCACCGTCGAACTGGACGTGCTGGACATCGAGCTGGGGCCCGGTGGCGGGCACGCGGAGGCCGAGGCCTGGCTGTGGGTGGACGGTCGCAAGATCTACCACGTGCCCCGCCTGCGGGTGCGCGTGGTGCCCGGCACACCGGACTCGCCTTCCACGGTCGACACCGTACTCGACCCCGGGGCGGACACGTGGCTGGCGGACCACTGCCCCACCTGGACGGTCCCCGCCGTGCCGCTGATGTCGATCGCCGAACTCCTCGCCCGGTCCGCCGGAGACCGTGCCGGACGCCCGGCGCGAGTGCTGCGCGACCTGAGCATGCAGCGCTGGCTGCCCGTCGCTGAGCCGGTCCGGCTTCGTGCCACCTGCACCGACGAGCAGGCGCGGCTCGCGGTGTGGCACGAGGCCGGCTCGCTCTCCAGATTCGTGCCGGTGGCCACCACCACGGTCGGTTTCGAGCCGCCACCCCGCCCGGCTCGCTTCGCCCCGTTGGCGGACCTCGTGGACGTGCCGGACCCGTACGAGAACGCCAACCTCTTCCACGGGCCGAGCTTCCAGTACCTGACGGCGCTGAGGATGGGTTCCACCGGGGCCAGCGGCATCCTCGACGCCGAACGCGGATCGGTACCCCACGGCGCGCTGCACCAAGGATTGCTGGACGCCGCGCTGCACACCATCCCGCACGACGCGCTGCACCGGTGGGATCCGGCGATCGGGTCCGACCGGCTGGCGTTCCCGCACCGGCTCAGCCACCTCGCCGTGCACGAGCCGCTGCCCGACCACGGCGAGATCGAGGTCGAGGCCCGCTTCGCCGGCACGCTGCCGGACGACCTCGTCGCGATCGACATCCAGATGTGCCGGGGAGAACACGTGCTGGTCGCGTTCCGGACCGTCGTCGTGCACATCCCGGCCGGACCCCTGACCGAGGTTCCCGGTCCGGAACGACGCGCCTACCTGCGCGACGGCGCGCCCGACTCCCGCCTCCTGCTGACCGGCTCGGACGGAGTGCTGCGACGGCACGACGTGGAGCGGATCGACACGTTGCCGGGCACGGCCAACGCCGTCTACGGCCTGCCCGCAGGCGCCCGCAGCACGGAATGGCTGCCCCACATCGCCCTCAAGGAACACGTCGCCCGAACCACCGGTGTCCACCCGAGCACGGTCGAGGTGACCAGTCTCGACGACGTCAGCTGGGACGAGGACTCCGCCACCGTGAGGACCCCATGATCCTGATCACCGGAGCCTCCGGCGCCGTCGGCTCCGCCCTGCTGCGCGAGCTGGACGGCACCGACGAGGTCATCGCGCTCACCCATCACAAACCGGTCGGCACCGCTTCCGTGCGCGGCGACGTGACCCGGCCCTGGCTCGGTCTCCACCCGGCCGAGTACCGCGAGCTCGCGGCCAAGGTGGACGTGGTCGTGCACTGCGCGGCGGCCGTGAACCTCTCGGCCTCGCACGAGCACCTGCACCGGATCAACGTCGTCGGCACCGGCCACGTCCTGCGGTTCGTCGCGGACGCCGAAGCCCGCCTCGTGCACGGCTCCACGGCGTTCATCACCCGCGCGGGTGACGGCACCCCCATCGACGCGTATGCCGCCACCAAATCCGCGGGCGAGACCCTGGTCCGCGAATCCGGCCTGCCCGCCTGCATCGCCCGTATCTCCACCGTGATCGGCGACGTCCCGCGGCTCCAGGCGTTCCACTACCTGCTCGGCTTCGCGCTGTCCGGCCAGCTCCCCTTCCTGCCCTGCACGCCCGGTACTCGCGTCGACCTCGTTTCCCGGGACACCGTCGCCGCCGCGCTGGCCGCTCTCGCCCACGACCACGACGCGCACGGTGACCACTGGCTCACCGCCGGTCCGGCCGCCCTACCGATGGAACGCGTCATCGAGATCGCCACCGACGCCGTCGCCGCCCGTGCCCAGGACGACGAAGAACTGCGCGACATCGACCAGACGATCTTCCACACCCGGCTGATCGACCCCGCGGTGGCCTCCACGGTGCTCACCGCCGTCCTCTCCCGCTCCTCCAGTTCCGCGGCCCCCAGCGTCATCGAACGTGCCGCCAACCTCATGGCCGCCTACGACAACGCCGAGCCGTTCCCCACCTCGCTGGGCCGGATTCCCGCCGGCCCACCCGCTCCCACCATCGAGTCGAGTGAAACCGCTCTGCGCCACCTGGTCGACTACCTCACGGGGCTGCCCCGGCAGATCTGGGACCTGTCCTAGTGTGCTGCGTTGTTGATTCGTTGGCAGCAGGTCGCGAGGGTGTCGAGGATGTCGTCGGCGGTCTTGGTCCGGACGAAGGGCCCGGGAACGGCCTTCCAGGCCTCTGACCAGGTACGTCGGCTCCGAATTCGGCAACGCCGTAGTGGGCCGAGCGGCGGAGTTCGTGGGGAGTGAGTCCGGCGAACCAGCGTTTCACGAGGTTGAGTCACGAAGCGCTGGCCGGCGTGAAAAGCATGTGGAAGCGCGGTTGCCGCAAGAGCCGTTTCTTGAGGGTCGCTGTTTCGTGGGTGACATAGCGATCACAAACCAGATGCAGATCCAGCTCTTCCAGGATATTTATATCGATAGTCTTCAGAAGGTTAAGAGATTGTCTCATGTGGTGTGTTTTTTGTAGCAAGTGAGGGCTGCGGCGAGGGTGAGAAAGGCGGCGACGTGGTGGGCTGTGCGTTCGTAGCGGGTGGTCAATCGTCGGTAGCCGGTCAGTCGGGCCGGGCTGCGTTCGATGACCCATCGGTGACAGCCGAACGTGCGGCGGGGTCCGATACCGGTGATCACGTACACCGCGAGGACCGCCGGATACGGCGGATCCAGGACGAGCGCGATCGAAGGCGCGCCCATGACCAACAGCAACGGCAGGACGAGTCGTTCTCGGGTGGCAGGTGTGCACACCGGCCCGATCACGAGGTCGCCGATGAGCATGCCGACCGAGATGGCCGCCAGCACAGGGCCGGTCTCCGCCGGACTGAACGCACGCTGTCCGGCGTACGGGATGACCAGGCTTCCCGCGGCGGCCAAATACCCGGCGGGCAAGCACTGAACCATGATCAGTTTGATGAGCTCGGGGGTAGCGACGAGCGCGGCGTTACCTCGCAAGGTCTTACGCACGATCGACCCGTCCGCGCCAACCACCTCGGTGTACGGCAGGAACAAGCGGCTGATCAACGCCGCGAGCAGGTGCCCACCTGCGGTGACCAACACCGTCCACTCTGGACCTAGCCACACGATCAGCACCCCACCAACGGCCATGCCCACCAGCTGCGCCCCGACGACGACCAGGTAGTGCAGCGAACGGCCGAGCACGTAAACGTCCCCGGTCAGCACCTCGGACAGGAAGCGGCCGGTGGCACCGGTAGTGACCGGTGTCAGGCAGGCCACGGCTGCGACAAGCAACAGACTCGCCGCGACCGGAAGGTGCCCCCCCCAGCAGCCCGACCGCACACTGGAGTGCGTAGCCCGTGGTGATGAGGGTCCGCGGTGAGGACCGGTCCGCCATCGCGGCGAGAAACAGACCACCCGCGGCTTGAGGAAGGAAGTTGATCGTGAACGCCATCGCCGTCAACAACGGAGAGCCGGTCTGGTTGAACACCAGCGCCGCCAGCGCGACGGACCGCAGCGTATCCGACATGACGCCAAGCAGCCGACTTGCGAATATGACGCGGAACTGAGCGACCGCGAAGACCTGAGCATAGGTGGCCTTGGCCGTGAAATGATCGGTCATGATCAGGTTCTCTTGAGACTTTCCCGGTCGAACCACGCCTATCGATCGATCACGGTGATGTGGGTTGGCAGAGCCCGCCACATCTCAGATGCGTAGAAGTGACCGCCAGGCAGGGAATCGTGCCGATACGGTTCCAACGTCAACTCACGCCACTGGGCAGAGGCGGTCTCCTCGATCACCTGGACATCAGCACGGGAGAGGATTTGCAACGGCATAGCAGCTCCGATACTGCCATCGTAGTAAAATGTTTCCCGCAGAGGGATGCCGTAGGTGAGCGCGGATCGCACGAGACGAGTAAGCCTTGTCGGCGATACCCCGCACCGAGCTACTGTGCGGATCTCCACGACCGGGGGACTCGGATGGCCACCAACAACGACAGAAACTGCGGAGTGTCACCAGCTTACCCCGGAGCCACCGGCAGGCTCAGACGACCATTCCTCCTCGCCGAGCAGGTAAATCCTGCTGCTCAATCCTTCTCGAGACCACCGAAGCGCCTTTAGCCACTTTCTTAGCGGCGTGACCTGCGGCAACAACGATTCCAACAGGTCCAATTCCTGGTACGCCCTCCTTCGTATGACACACCCAACCGACAACTATGAAATCCATCGGTAACTACCTAGCCCAGATCAGCCCGAACAGCACGGAACCATGACACATAGTCCGATGATCGAAGAAAGTCGGAGTGCCCACCAGAGAAGACGTGTCGGGAAAACCCGCCGTGGGTAGTGCGTTCCCAATCACCAACTCCGGTATCCGAGGTCAACGGGTCCGAATCCCCATGGACCGCCAAAATGGAGCAGTTCACCGGCCCGCACTGCAAGGTGGTGAACTGCCTGAGCAGACGCAGATCATGCATCGCGGTATCGATAATGACCTCTCGCCACTCATCTGACGGCAGATCGGCCAACACAGCGGGATCGACACTGTCGAGATACGCAGCCGTTCCGGATGATGTACTCGAAACTGCTTCCGACACCTCGAGCCACATGGGTGCTGTGGCACCGACGACCACCAACGCGGAGATCTCCATACCAAGCTCTTCCAGCTTCGCCGCAGTAGCATACGCAACGTAAGCACCAAAACTGTGTCCGAACAGCACTGAACTCATCGATGCTCGACAGCTCGCCTGCATGGTACATGATTGCACGATCTCCTCGAAGGACTCAGCGACCGTACCGAAGTCACTGCCAAAACGGCCAGGGTACTTGACGAGCCATGCCATCGGTTCAAGTTCTCGAATTATTGGCCGAAGCTCGCCACCGAACGAACCTGCACCCGGAAAGAAAATCGTATCTCCAGAAATCTCACCCACTGTTTCCTCCAAAAAATATAAAGCTCACACGCGCACGTCTTTCTTCTCAACGTTCGACGTCCAGCGATTAAGGACGCTGATTCCTATCCAGACCAGAAAGAACAATATCCAGGGAAACCACATAGACGGCCCCGCAAGGATGGTCACCAGCAGAACCGTCACAGCACACATCAAGCTGACTACTCGCGCCATGCTCCCACGTGCGAGCTTGGCGAACGATGCAGCACCAACACCGTACAGGACGAAGTAGATTCCGCCAGACAAGACGAACAACAGCTCGAACCGAAAGAGACCACTGGATCCGAGAAGCGCGATCATTGCCAATATCGAGCCGACCACCACTACTGACGTCACTGGGTTAAGATCCCGATCACGCACCTTGCTCAGCAAAGCTGGAAGGTAGCCACTACGCGAAAGACCAAACACCAAGCGAGACAGTGCCAGCACCGAAGCGAACACATTCGCCGAAATACAAGCGATCACCAACAACAGAGTTGCGGGACGTGCCAAATCACCCAGTGATTTTTCTGCGATGATCAAAAGTGGTGCCGATTTCAGCGTGCTGTCCGTGGAGTCCGCGGCGGCGAACAGCCCCAACAGCAGAAGCGAGTACAGGGCAACCACGATCACGTAAGAGGACACGAAAATACGCGGAATAAGATCGGAACGTTTGTGCTCCTCGAAGGTGAAAGATACCGTCTCCCAACCGGTGAATGCTACATAGACAGCGGTGAGTACACTTCCAAAGCTGCTCAATGAGAGCAGCTCCATACTCGAATTCGGTGGTTCGATCCCGTGAACACTCAGTACGATCACCGCCGTACAAGAGACCATCACGAACAAACCGAGGATCAAACCTACCTGCAGCTTTCCCGACACGTTCGCGCCGGCGGACGCGGCCACAGTAGCACCGACCAGGACCATAATTGGGAAGACCAATGCCAAGGCGCTTATACCAGAAAACTCCGCTACGTAACGTCCCCCCGTTATGGCTGTTGCCGGAATTCCGGTGGTCAGCGCAAAAGTCGCGAGCAATCCTGAGGTACGTCCGGTAGTCCCCCCGAGAGCCACCTCGGAATAATAAGCAACACCCGATGCCGATGGATAGCGTCTACCGAGCCAAGCATAGCAATAAAGCAACGGAACAACAGAAACCGCAGCAGCTGCCCAGGGTAGCCACGCTGACTTACCAAGCTGGTGGTAACTCGTCCCAGGAAGGATCATCATCCCACTGCCCAGAATTGTAGACAACGCTACGAATGTGCCTACGGTCCCACCCATAGTTTTTTGTAGCTTGTCCACGCTATGCTCCTCGTACAGACGCAATCACCGAACCGACAGTTCTTTCCAGAGTAGCAAACGGCGTACCATTGAGCATATGACCTCCATGCTCCACTATCAGGTGAAATTCGTGCGAGGCCCAGTCTCGCCACATGGCGCACCGACTCGTCCCGATAAACCTATCATCGCGCGTCGCAAGGACGTGCAGATTTCCAATAGTGTTGGTTTCGCTCACAGACACAGCAAGAAAATCAGCGACATTGGCATCCGATCGCAGACCGGCGGACACCTCGGAAAGCATTTCTTTATCACTGATCAAATCTTCTGGAAATCCATCGTCGGCGAGCATTTCCCCGATTTCTGAATCTGAGCATTCAGACATCGTCGGTATTCGTCCTTCAGCGTCGGGACACGGCGTGTTTATTAACAGTGTCCCGATTGGTCTAGCGATCCGCGAACCGAGGTCATGGGACAGACAGAATGCCGACAGTCCCCCCATACTGTGCCCGACCAGGACTACCTGCTCTGGGCGCGTTCGATCCACGACCTGCTGAATTTCGTCAAGAGTACCTTCATGCCAGTCTCGTGATACGAGAGCGTCAACTGAATCCGCATTCAGCATGCTGACGTATACCGCACCGCGCCGAGCAGCACAACTTTCCAGCCACTGGAACGTGGTGCTGCCAGCTCCAGCGGCCGGGAAGGATACTATCAAGCTCTCGATTTTCCCGAATTCAGTCACGATTTCAGGTCCTCTGCTTTGGCTACCTCGACCTGCAGCTCTGTCAACCCGAGCATAAAGTTGGAATGAAGTCGCTGCGGTGGCTCGACCACCACGAACGCCTTGTCCCAAGAGGCCAGTTCCTCAATGAAAGTTTGAATCTCCAGTGTCGCTACAGGAGCACCGATACAACGGTGGATACCAGCACCGAAAGCGATTTGCTTATTATTGGTTCGATCGATCAAGAACGACGAGGGATGCTCGAACACTGAAGCATCCCGGTTCGCTGACATGTTCCACAGAGTCACGAAACTACCGGCAGGAATTACATGATCGCCGACCACAAAATCATCCACCGCCAGACGCTGTACATAGCTATTAGTCGAAGTCCACCTCAGGAACTCCTGTGTAGCAACTTCACAAGAAACCTTACCGTCGACAAGCTTTCGCCATTCTTTCCGTTCATTATTGATGGTATCGACGGTCAGACTGGCCGTGTGGGGCGTGGTCTCGTTTCCACCGACCGCGACATTCAACCCGTTGAGCAGAGCGACATCACGCGGCATCTCACCTGTCGCGACACACTGAGCGAGAAAACCAATCATGTCGTCGGACGATTCTGTCCTGATACGTTGATCTATTAGTTCACTCATAAAGTCGAGAACGTCAAGTTGCGAATCCACCAGCGAGTCAAGCGGAGAATTTCCAGCATACACCTCATCCCTGTATCCGATCATTGTTCTCGTCGCTTCCAAAAGCCTCTGCGCATCGTCCGTACCAATCCCGAAAAGTGCCTCCAAAACCCCCTTCGGCAACTCCGGGGCTACCACCTGACTGAAGTCAATCTGATCACCGACCGAAAGATCGTTCAGTACACTACGAATGTTCTTACGGACGATGTCACCGATCTTCATGAGCATCGCCCGGTTAAACCCGGCCGACTTGATCGGCTTCTTGAGCGCACCGTGTGAAGGAGGGTCCGCCACAATCAGCATACGTCCAGAAGCAGAGTCTTTCTCTGGCCGGTACGAACCATCAATCATGGTCCCGTACGAGGAACTCAATCTGGCATAGTCGATGTAAGCCGAGTACACGTCTTCGTAACGCGTCAGCGCGTAGAACTCATAACCGTCAGATCGACGATGAATCGAGACAGGATGGTTCTCACGGAGATCAGACAGGTACTTCCACGGATCGTCGTTCGCAAAAAATTCCGCCGAGTAAAGTGGACTATTCTCAACGATCAGCATTTTCTTCTCCAATCAGATCGACTATACCTGCCGGGGTGCGCCCTCCGAAGAAGACATGACCAGGGATCTTTACACCTGTCCGCTCTTTTAGACGTGCTCGACACCGTAAGATCGTCAAAGAGTCGACCCCCGCAGAGAATATGTCGGTATCTTCTGCGATTTCTGCTTCCGAGAACTCCTGGACGCACTCTATTATTTTTTCGGCCGTAATCTCAACCACTATTCCTGCTCCTTATTTTTCACCAAACTCGCACTCACCAGGGCAGTGGTGTCAATCTTTCCGCCAGGTTTGACCGGAAACCGGTCCATCAGCTCTACCTTGACAGCATTAGAGAACTGTTTGACAACAGATTCGATCCGAGATCTGACGGAGGAATCGGCTAGCTGGTCCTGGTCAACTCGCACGAAAGCGAAGGTGTGCTTCTCGTTCTGGACGACTCGACAGTCGGAAACCTCTGGGAGAGCCGCCACATCGCGCTCCAAGGCAGCCGAGTCGACTCGCATCCCGTTCACCTTGATCTGGCTGTCCAACCGGCCAGCGAACACGAGACTTCCGTCGTTGTCGACTTGTACAACATCGCCCGTTCGGAAAGACGCTTCTCCGTCGCCCGCACTGAATCGGGTGCCGAGACTGCCGCGCTCGATGTATCCCAGACAGAGCAACGGCCCGCCGATGACGAGTTCGTGATAGCCATCCGCACGATCTCCAGGGTCTGCCAGTATCTGCTTGCACTCTTCCAACGGCCTCCCGATCGGAACGGGACCGGTAGTAATGTCGTCGGACAACTCGTACTTGTGTGTGGCGAACGTGGCTTCGGCTGGGCCGTAGAGGTTGATGAACTGATTCGTCAGTCTGGCACGGCGAGCCTGCTGATAGGTTGACACTCGGAACCGCTCACCACCGCTGTACAACCAAGGAATATCCGAGATGCATCCAGGCAGAGACTCGACAACAGTGGCGAGCACGGCGGCGGGAAGCAGCATACGATCGATACCGTACTTTTTCGACAGTTCTGGCCAGTCGAAGACGTCTTCGTTCACGTTCGGCATGCAAACGACGGCACCTTCCGCTGCCACTGCTTTCCAGGTATCGAACCACCAGCCGTCGTAAGTGGGCGTCGCGAAGCTCCCGGAAACCGGTCCACCGCTCGTCGGTACTTCCAGATCACGGCATCTAAAGAGCGCCTGCAGGTTACCCCGGGTTACTCCGACAGCCTTCCGGCTACCGGTGCTTCCGGAAGTGAAGTTTACAGCCACAATTTCGTCGGGTAATCGACTTCTGGGGGAACGTTCCGCTGCATGCGTTTCGCGTTCAACCCCGTTCGGTCGGTCACCGTCAACAGACACAATGAGATCTGGACGAACATGCTCGAGCTCGCCCTGTCCGAGATCACCATCGTCTGCCACTGCGACACAACCGGCTCGCCATGAGGCCAACTGTCCCGCAAAACATCCCAGTTTCGAGGGAGATCGGACCAGCACGACCCGGATCTCGTCCTGACCGTCAATGACTTCCTCGATCGACTGGGCCAGTTCGTCAACCTGCTTCCAGCTGTACTCGGTACCGCTCTCGATCCACAGTGTTTCCAGGGAGTTCCAACGGTCACCGTGAATCACGTCGCTCCAGTTATAATTCATACTTTCAGCCCCAGTTCGTCCATCACCATACTGATACTGATTAGACTCAGTCGAGGGTCCCACTTGTCCGATGCACGGTTTGTATTCAGATCATCCAGACAATCCAGCGAAAAGATGCCGCTGGTCGCGACGAGTTCTCGCCAACTTGTCCAGATAGAATCGTCGACGACCGTGGACAACTCGTATGCTGTGAATCCTTGCTTCGCACGTTGCAGAACCGATTGAGGAACGATATCTGCGTAAGCTGCCTTCAGACAGGCCTTGCCTTCAAAATCGGACACCTTCTCACTGTCTCTAACCTGCAGCGCCAGGGAAACCACAGAGTTCGCCAGGAACGGATAGCGTCCTTCAACTGAATTGGCCATGAGCATTGCGTCGCCATGGTCACCGAGGAGATGACCAGACAGCTGGACATACACGTCAGCGATCGAACGGAGCTGCATGTGCGACAGCGACCTGGTTTCGTGTTCAGCAAAAGGAATTAGTCGATTCCGCCAGAACTCGTTACCCGAAACAGCTTCCCTGGCGGCGGGAGTAAGGCATTGGTCTCGTCGTAGCGCGACCTTGTTCCAGTCTACCTCCCAGCTGAAATCTGCTCTTCCCCATGCCTGCTCATTCTCAGCGCAAGCCTCCCGCGGCCTCTTGCGCGCACTATCGAACGCGTAGGAATCATAGCCGAAGAATAGCTCATCAGCACCTTCCCCGGAAATGACACCCTTGATCCCGGTCTGCTGAACCTCACGCGACAACATCATAGCCGCGACATTGTACGTCTCGCGCTGCGGGTAACAGCAGTAGCGCACCATCTTCTCGAAATCCGAGGCGATGTCAACCGGGTTGCACTGGATCCGCCGGTGTTCACTTCCGACAGCTTCCGAAACCTCATGCTGAAAATGCCCCTCATTCAATGCGGCATTGTCGAATGCCGCAGAGAATGTCCTGACCGGTTTCTCCAGGACACGAGCCGCTTCCATGACAAGAGCGGTGGAGTCGAAACCACCACTCAAGTAAGAACCGATCTCCACATCCGCACACAAACGGTCGCGGACAGACTGCTGTAAGCGGTCACGTACGTCCCCTGCTTCGACAGCGTCTTCCACCGCAACGAATTCACCGTATCGCCAATACCGAGTGGTTTTCTGACTGTTCTCACTGAACCGGACCACGCATCCTGGTGGGACGGCTTGCACTTCGTCGACCAGTGTCCGCGGCGCGACTATATTCCCCAACGCCAAATATTGGTCGACTGCACCGATATCCAATCGCCACATGTGAGGAACACAGTGCACCAACGACTTGAGCTCTGAGCAGAAGTGAACACGGTGATCCAGCACCGTGTAGTACATCGGACAGATTCCGAAACGATCCCTGGCAAGATACAGCGAGTTCTCCGCACGATCGTGGATCACAGTTGCGAACTGTCCGTCTATCAACTCGAGACCTTCGAGTCCGTGACGCGCGACGAGTTCCGGGATGACCGCTACGTCGACACCGTTGGCCCATCGGACGTCCCCGAACCTCCTGCGAAGATCCTCGAAGTTGAATACCTCACCGTTGGTCATGGCTACGAACCGACCACTACGGTCCTCTACGGGCTGCCAGCCGTCCATCAACCCGGTCATACTAAGACGTCCGAGTTTCATCGACAGCGTCGGTGTATCCAGAGAATAAGTCTCGTCAGGTCCACGATGGAGCAGTCGGGAATTCATATCCGTCACGACCGTGCGGTCCAAGCGGCCGTCCGGAGCGAAGGTCCCGCAAATGCCGCACATTAAGTTACACGCTCCGTTCTTGTAGCTGGTCGGCGAGGACCTTCAGGTTTTCAGCTCGAAGCACGTCTCGCACCCCAGCATCCACCCAACCTAGTTCTTTTATCTTGTTAATCAAGATTACTGCCGATGCCGAGTCGCCACCAAGATCGAAGAAATTGTCGTGCAGCATAGCGTCGTCCACCCCGGTAAGTTGACGCGCAAGATGCAAAACCTGTTGAGCAGACGACATTTTTTCATCGACACAGTCGACCTCAAGGCGAATGGTTTGAAGAGCATCGCGATCAACTTTCCCGTTTGGCGTGTAGGGAAAGGCATCAATCCGTTTGATGACTGAGGGGATCTTGTACGAATCAAGGACGTCCTCGAGATGGTGCCGCACCGCGCGAGGCTCCACGTCACCTTGATAGTAACACACCAAAGCATCTGGCTCGAAAGTTTTATCACCCTCGTGAGACTCGACGGTCACCACCGTATCCTTAATAGAGCCGATCTCGCACACCGCGATCTCTATCTCACCCGGATCGAGCCGATAACCTCGCACTTTCACTTGCCGATCCAATCGCTCCACGAAGTAGAGCTGATCTTCTCGACGTTCGACGATGTCACCGGTATGGTAGACTTTACGTCCTTCTATGTCGGTAAACCGTTGCACGCCCTGCGCGGTAAAATAGCCTACTGCGACGCTCTCTCCTGTAATGACGAGTTCACCTCGACTCGTAACTTCCTCCGAGGAAGATTGCTCGTCCGCTGGTGCCAATCCCTGGATATAGTAGTCGCAGTCTCCCACGATGTCCCCGAGCGGTACAGCTCGAGTGCACTCGCCAGGTGTCAGCTCACCGCTTAGGAAGTTGCATACTGTGGTCTCAGTTGTCCCGTAAGCGTTGTGGAATTTCGCCACCTCGGACCATTTCTGCACTACGCTGGGTCGACATACTCCACCACCGTTGATCACATGACTGAGGCTCATCGCACTGCTGGGCTCTGTCGCGGTCAGCGCGAAGGGCGTTGTTTTGAGGTGAGTGATCCGAAAGTTTTCCAACGTGTTCTGGAGTACGGTTCCCGGGACCAACTGAGCCTCGTCCAGCACGACGAGACACGCTCCTGCAGCCAGTGTCCAGAGAATTTCGGTGATACATCCGTCGAAGGTTAGACGGGCAAACTGCAGCGTCCTGGATTTCGACCCCACGGACAGGCGATCCATGTGGTATTGGATCACCGAAGTTAGTGGGTCCGTGCGAACCAGAACACATTTGGGATCACCGGTGGAACCTGACGTATGGATCGCGTAGCCGATCTCGTCTTCGACAGACGGGATTCCGACCGTCTGGTCGCTCGAAGATAGGTACCATCCCGCTGGGACTCCGGTTAGATACGCCCTGTTTTCACCAGTATGATTTCGAGCAATAAACTTAATACCAAGAGAGGAAATTTTCTCCGCGTTTGACGACTCGCTATCACGGGTATCGATAAAGACAAACGGACGTCTGGCTTTTAACGCACCGACCATCGCAACAATCGCACCGAATTTTCGATCAGCCTCGATTCCGACAAACTCTCCGGGCGAGGTGCATCCCTCGAGTTGACGCACGAAATCCTGGATTTTTTCACCGAAATTCCGATAATTAATAATCCCTCCGGATGTATCCACCGCATCGTTGTCTGGATAATTTTTCACGGAGTTGTCAATAAGATCCACGATCGACATCTGCCGAATTCTCGCTTCCTCGTCTACTTTCTGAACAAAAAGGCCGTATTGATACGGCACTGGGTTATACATGCCGCTATCAACCTCTCGATCAAACTGACTTCATATATCCTCCATCACATCGAATGCCGGCACCGGTGATGTACTCCGCCTTATCGCTCGCCAGAAAAGAAACCAACTCTCCTACGTCATCCGGAGTCCCATAACGCTTCAAAGGTATCTCTTCCAGGGTTCCATTTTTTATCGATTCAACACTTTTACCGGTTTTCTCGGCTGCAACGACATCGATCGAACGTAGACGATCAGTATCAATTTTTCCCGGAATTACATGATTGACCGTTACACCAAACTGACTCACACTGTTTGCCAGTAGTTTCAGATAAGATTGCACCGCTGATCTTGCGATCGTGGATCCAGCAAGACCATCGACCGGAGTAGACAAAGAACTTGAGGTGATACCGATGAAACGACCCCACCGGTTTTTTTTCATCGCCGGCAAAGTTGCTTCGACAGCACGCTGAATCGAGAACAGCATGAGTTCCATCGCTTGTTGGATCTGCAAGCTGGAAAGCTCGTCGACCGTGCCAGGATCGAACCCTGGCGAGTTGAGCAGTACTATATCATACGGTCCCGTGTCGGCGACTTTATCACCAACGCTGGCAGAGTTTCGGAAATCGCAAGCAAAAGATCTATTATCAGAGCCGGGAAGGCTTTGTGCGACTTCCTTGGCACGAGCTCGGTCATTGCCAGAAATGGTCACGGCACAGCCGTACCCCGCCAACGATCGCGCGACACCTAAACCAATTCCTCTGGTGCCGCACAACACGAGCGCTTGTTTTTTATCAAGACAATACATTGATACCTACAGTTTCTTGCTCGTGTTCATTCAATCTTGTTATCGAACTGCATGCGTGAGAGTTCCGACCTGTTCGACAACTGAATTAATCGAGTCTCCGGGACTGATTACCGCAGCTCCTGGTGTTCCGGTACAAATCACCGTTCCCGGCTCAAGCGTCCTACCTGCAGTGAAATATTCAACGAGATAACCGAGATCATATTTCATCTCGGAAGGAGCCGCTGAAGCGATGGTCTCGCCGTTCTGAACGGTGGCTATGCAGAGAGAGTCGAGACTTTTCTCGTCGAACTCGTCCAGAGTCACCAATACGGGACCTATACTACAGAATGTGTCAAAACCTTTCGCCCAAGGTATGTAACGCGGATTCTCGCGTATGACGTCCTCCGCAGTCATGTCCAGGACCGCCGTGATACCCGCGATAACTGATCGCCAGCGTTCACGTCTCACGTTCTTGCATACAGCACCGATGACCAGCCCCAGCTCTGCTTCCGCAGTTACTCGACCGGACTGGCTCGGCAACTCGATATACTGTCCGTTGTCGATGAGACAGCTGGCAGGCCTCAAGTAAGATCCCGGTCCTGAATCAGGCTGCTCGGATCCCAAATCATCGGAGTGACGCTGGTAGTTGAGTCCGGCTCCCCAAATATTGGCGTCGCGGTCGGCGATTGTGGCGACCTGTTCCGGGCTGAAGTCCGTCATATCGAGCTCACTCCCGTGAGACTCGACGAGCTTCGTCAATTCACGTAGCTGCTGATCGGCTACGATATCACTGAGACGAGTAACGTTCTCATAGCCTGAGAAATCGCCGAGCGGAAACCATCTGTTATGATGTCCTATTACTAGCTGATTACCTTTTATATCGGATTTGATCTTCGCCAGCTTCACCGTGTTCCTCCTAGTGTCGGCTGGCCGGAGTGAGAGTTAGATCGCATTTCAGAACGGTCGGCGATCCGCCGTGCCGCGGCCCGCATATCGGCCTTGCTCGGGCTTTGCGCTGCTATATCGACCGCGACTTCCATAATATGAGCGGGGTCGGTGTCGTACTCAGCAGAAAGCTCTTCGACCAGTGAAAAGTAGCCCGAGTGGATCCCGATCACACTACCGAGCACCTGCATTTCTCGATCCTCTGGGATAGCAGCCATGTTTACCCGGCAGAGTTCAGCAAGCTTGGCTAGCTTCTTGTAGTCGAATCTATCAGTGTCCAGGACAGTCAGAAGGCCAGCCAGTGACTCGATCTCCGCGTTTCCAGCGCCTCGGCCAATACCGTTGAGCGTACCGTCGACAATTGTCGCGCCAGCTTCGATAGCTGCGATGCTGTTTACGTTGGCCATACCAAGATTGTTGTGACCGTGGAACCCGATCACCGAGAAGTGCTTCTTGACCGCATTGACGTACTCGTGGACGTCTCTTGGAAGCATCGCACCATACGAGTCTACAATGTACAATCCAGCAATACTCGGACTGACTCCATCGAGCAAGCTAAGTAGATCGTTTACTGGAGTAGCACTTGACTTCATCAAGTTCAGGTAGACTTGTTCGCAAACGTCAGTTGCCTGCTGGATATACTCGATGTTTTCAGGAACTCTATCTGGTTCCATGCCGACCCGAACAAATGACATGCCGCGATCGCACAGTTTCGCCACGGTATCCAGTTGCGTGAATTCTGGCTGCGCGAACATCCCCCAAGACTTTTCAGTAAGAACCGAACAAGCTATTTCACTCCACTTGTAGTGGTCAATATTGCATGACCTGATTCCAGATTTTTCTGCCTCGACACCGAAGCCGTGACCGATTTCAACCTTGCAGATAGGTGTTTCATTGATCCGCTCGAGCAGGTCGACGACAAAATCTTCTTCGAATTGGAAATCGACAGAATACGAGCCATCCCGGAGCGTACAGTCGAGTAACTCGATTTTCTCTGTTTTTATCAATTGATCGGATATCGTGTACATGCTCCAGCACTCCTCGATCTAAACCGAAAACCCTCACACAGGAAAAACCGTTGCTTTTCGCGTCGAACCCCAGGATTCAATCCGCCTGTACAGCAGCTCTACGGCGCCAAAATGTTTTCGCTCTCAGTTCGACAAAGCAAACCCGCTCCAATTTTGTGGATCTAATACATATTTCTATCGAACCGGAGAAGCGTGGTCAACTCAAGAGGAGCAATGTTCACTCGGTTAGACTAGCACTGCATCCGTAGTTCTCGATGATCATGGTTCGTTTGTAGATTTCCGCTGGCAGTGAGCTCTGCGATTACGATATCGGTGACCTCGTCGCCGGGTGGGACAGGCCAGAATATGAGTAATCCGCTCGGGCGAGATGCCCAGTAGATCCTAGAACAGGCGGCTGATTTCAGACGGGGGCGAGTGGGTCAAGAGGGTGTCTTGACGGGTGGTCTGGGAGCGGTGGCACAGTGATCATCCACGGGCGATCACCATGCCAGCGCCTCCACCTCACCCATCAAGATACCCGCTGAACGGAGGCATTGACAGTAGACTTACCCAGGCTATCGACATTCGTGTTCCCCCAAGGCTTCTCTCGCGATACGCCTCAGTCGACATTCGGCCCGCGTGTCCGGAGCGACGTCGGAAACGTGTCACCGCGACGCACGCTGGACCAGCTCGCTCCGCTCGGTGAAGTTTGCGCACGATTTCGGCGAGCTACCCAATGTTCGACGACGTCAGCTTCAGACTGCGAATACGGGTTTCCGTCTTGTGATCGGCTACGGGACAGCAGACGCCGGCCACCGCGCGAGTTTCGCCACGGAAGTGGTGGAGTGAAGGAAGGTCACGCTGGCCTGTGAAAGGGTCCGTCGCTGATCATCGATGAAAGGAATCGCCGGTCATCGGTGATCCGCCGGGCACGCCGAACCATACCGGGCAGATCGGCGTCGACAACAACGCAACGCCGACGACGCCGGTTCGGATCGACCTCGTCCTACGACGCCGCAGCCAACCCGGTAGATACCTGCCATTCATAACGGCGGCCCTTGTTGCTCAACCGCAGGCCTTCCTCGGCCACCACGGCTCCCAGCTGACCGGCGGATTCATCCGCCGGTTGTGGAAGAAGTCGTCACGATCAGCGGTGGGCACAGACGCGAGAAACCCTGGTAGGCCACAGCACGGTTCACCGACCTCCCTGCGAGCAACGATAACTCGACGCGGGCTCGAAGCTGCCAACGAAGTCACCGCCGCCGTCGCGGAGTACACAAGCGGACACTTCGGTATGGTCTCTGCTGCGCCGCCGCCTCGGTGGCCTCACCGTAACATCGGACGGCACACCTGGCGTGACCCCAGCTTGGCGGGAGTTGGTCTATTCGAGTGACTTCTTACCAAGGCTCTCCTGGACAAATCGGGGTGGTGCAACACTCGTGTGTGTAGCCGTCGACGATGAAGCGCAGGAGTCGTAGTGAGTTCTGGGAAAGCTTCTTCCGCCGGAAACACCAACGCACCAGCCGAGCTCAGAGTGCGAGACGTGGTCCGGGAGGTAATGGCCGAGGTCGCTCCGGAAGAGCTGCCCTTGGTGGACGGGCTGACCCAGTCTGACGACGCCACCGCGGTGCGACGGTTGCGTAGTCGCCGTGGCAGGCGAGAACCGTTGGGCTTCGGATGGACCGACGTCCTGGTGGCGGTGACTCCGGTGGTGTGGCTAACGCTGGACCAGATGGCGCAAAGGATCGCCACATCCACAGTGGATGGATCAGTCAAGGGAGCCAAGGCGGCGTTGCGCAAGGTGTTTCGTCGGAAGACCGCGCCTGCGCGCATCCCCCCGCTGACCCCCGGGCAGCTCGACGAGGTAAGGAAGCGGGTGCTGGAAACAGCCATCCAGCGAGGTTTGTCGCCCGAGCGGGCTGAAACGGTAGCCGACGCGGTCGTGGCCAGGCTGGTGCTGGCCACGACTAGAGAAGACGGTCCGGGAAACGGCAGCGCCCTGACCGCCGATCAGGGCGATGAATGACGGCAGCGTCTTCCCCAATACGGCTTGATGAACGGGCCGTGCCTGCGGGCACAACGACACGGTTCACCTCGCTGGTGATCCTCATCCTGGTCAGCAGCAGCTCGATGAGCCTGACGACGCTTGTCACCACCGGGGTCAGCGATGGAAAGGGATGTCTGCTCGCTTCCGGCAACTCCCCCTTCCAACAACCCCCCGCTGATCTCGCGCAGAGCACCGCGTACCAGGCCTGTGTCGCCCGCTACACACTGATGTCGCTGTCTGGATGGCTCCCCTTAGCGGTGCCAGGCGTGTTGTTGGTCACGGCCGGCGTCCTGTTCTTCTGTCTGCCCCGCTGGAAGGAACGAGGTGGACGGGGTATCCCCTTGCAGACCTTGGACCACGATGGTCAGATCCTGCGGGAACTGGAGCATCTGGCACAGGTGGCAGGTCTGTCGCGGGTGCCGCGGTTCGTCGTCGACCCCGGGGCGGTCTCATCAGGGGCGGTGGTGTTCGGCCGCAACCGACGTCCGACGGTATGTCTGCATGGTGCTCTACTCGCCCGCAGGAGCACATCCCCAGAATATTTCCGGACTGTGTTGCTGCACGAGTTCGCCCACATCCACAACCACGATATCACCCTCACCTACACCACAGTCGCCCTGTGGCGAGCATTCATCGCCGTCGTGCTGGTTCCCTACGCGGTGGGATACGCGGGGCTGGTCGTCAGCACGTTCCTCCAGGATCCGGCACGCACTGAACTCGTGGTCCCCGCGACGACACGCAACCTACTGCTCCCGCTGTTCATGGTTGTGCTCGTGTATCTCGCACGGTCCGACGTGCTGCGCACCCGCGAACTCCACGCTGACGTCACGGCGTTTCGGTGGGGCGCGGATCCGATCAACTGGAGCTCCGGCGCACCCCACCCCACGACCGGCCGGTTACGACGAGCACTGGGTCTGTTCACCGAGCTGTGGCACACACACCCGCGGTGGGAACTGCGCCGAGCTGCCCTGACCAACTCCGGAGTGTTGTTCGGCGTGCCCGCACTGCCGATGGTGCTCAGCGGGGCCGCGGCCATCCTGATCAACGGGCACCTGGGGGCCCTCGGTCCCGAATACGGTGTGGTCGGTCAGCCGCTGTGGAATCTTGTGGTGGCACTCCCACCTGCCGCACTGATCACGGGGATCGCCGGGAGCGCGGTGGCACGTGCCGTGGTTCACGGTCTGCTGACCGCGCGGGCAGTGCACTCCAGCCTGCGGTCGGGATTGTGGTTGGGAACCGGGATGGTTCTCGGTGAATCGTTCTTGAACAGGATCACCATCAGTCAATGGCTCGCTGGTGATCCGGTCGTCGTAGTGCTGCTCGTGTTTGTGGGCATCGTGTTCGTCGGATGGGTCACGCAGTGCGCCCGCCTATGGGTCAGCGTTTGGCAGGGGCGGACGATCCGTCCGCCGACGCTGCTGGTACTCGCCGTGGCGTTCCTGGCTTTGTCCGCATGGTTCTGGTGGTGGCAGACCTCCGGGATCGTGCTCGCTCATATTGCCGGGCTGTGGGCTGATCCATTCGGTGGTACCGCTCCCGGGATTCCGGGTGCTCCGGCAGAACACCACTCGTCCACCGTGTTCGCTGTCACGGTCGTGTCGGCGAACATGGGCCATGTCCTCGCGGTTCCCTTGATGCTGCCCGCGGTCACCGTCCTGTGGGTCGTACCGCTACTGGCGTGGACGACTCGACTACGCGTCGCCCGCTGGATACCCAGCGTCTCACTGGAAGCTGACGGAGTTTCCACCCCCGGAGCATCGTTACCTCGGCTACGGCGCGTGACGCTGTCCGCGTTACTCGGCGGCGGACTGAGCTGGATCGCGATCGCGGCCGTAAAGGCGTACATGCACACGTGGCAGCCCTCGCCCTCACACCAAGGGCTGAGTGCTGCCCTCATGTTCCAAGGATGGACGTCGGCCACCGTGGTGGTCGGTGCCGCCGTGGCAGCGCTCGTCGCGAGCATGTCGGCCGAGCACTACCGGCTCATTGTCGCCCTCATCGCCGCGCAGTTCGCGGTCCTGGCAGGTTACAGCGGTCTGTTCCTGTTGTCCGCGACGGACGGCTGCATTCCGGCCTTGACCACATTCAGCTCCACCTGCGGCTGGCGCCCCGTTGCGATATGGCGAGCCTTTCAATTCCCCCTCTCGGGTATCCTCGTTCTTTCCACCGCTGTCGCCACCATCGCTGCCGCGCTCGTAGCCGCAGCGCGGCGTCCCCGCGCACGACACGTGATCCCCGCGCCACATCGCAAGCTGGCCCTCAGCCGCTGGATCGTGGGCGTGCTGTGCACGGGCGCGGTGGGAATCACCACGGCCCTGTTGAGCGTCCCAGCGCCAGCCACAGCGCGCCCGAACATCGAGGTCAAGAACCCGACTCTGACCGCCAAGATCCAGGCGACACAGGTAGTCGCCTGGTACAGCCACGGTGGACAGGATCTGTTAGCCCGCCACAGGAACGTGGTCAACCGTCTCGGTGCGCTCGCGGCCGAGGCAAAGCGCTCCGCGGACGGCGATGCCGTGATCCTGTCAGGTCTCCGCCCCGTGTGCGTCGAGTTCGGCCGGATCGCCCAGGAGGCCGGCGACTACTTTCCGGCTCCAGCGCCTCAGATCAGGCCAGCCTGGCAGGAATTCATCACACTGGAGAATCAAGTCAGCCACGACTGTCTGCGTGGATTGGATCGGAACGAGATATACAAGATCGTCGCCGCCCTGAAAAAGATCCGCCAGGCAACGATCGCCGCCAACTCGGTCAGCGCCGCCGTAGACGCGATTTCTCGTGACCGTCTCTAGACGGTGTCTGATCCAGGTGCGGATGCCGGCTATGGTCAGGGTGCCCTGCTGGATGGAATCGCATTTGTCATAGCGGGTGGCCGCGGCGCCGTGTTGTTTAAGCTTGTTGCAGCAGCAGTCGTCGGTGTTGCGTTGTCGGTAATCCGCAGCGTCGAAGCTCGCTGGGCAACCGCCGAGCGAGCCTGTGCGGGCGCGGTGAGCACGGTGTTCAGACGCCACAGCCGTGATATGACCGCGCCGTAACTCGATGCGGACAGCGCGACTGGAGCAGGCCCTGTCGGCTCCCCGGCGCGGTCTGGCGCGTATCCGGCCTGGCCGCGGTTTGGGAGATCGGATCATGCCCGACACGGCGGGAAACATCAGCGAGTCGTCCCGCCGGCCCGGGCTGATGAACATCACGATCGAGCGGCAGCGCAGGTCGGCGGCCAGAGGGATCGTGGTGGCCAACCCGTCCTGGGACCGCCCCGGGGCTTCGCGGCCATCACGATCCGCTCCGGCTGACGAGCCCCTTTTGGTAGGGATTCGGCCGGAGGCTCGTACGGAGCTTTGGCAGCGTGATGACCGGCTCGCACACTGGCCGAGTCGATCTCGACCGTGGGCGCGTCCAACGCGTCGCCGGTGTCGGCATCGATGCGCAACGCCTTAGCGATACGGTCCCACATCCCATCAAGTGACCAGCGACGGTGCCGATCACCGACGGATCTCCAATTCCCGTAACGCTCCGGCAGATCCCACCACAGCGCCCCGGACGCGAACCTTCCACAAAATCCCGTTGATCGTCCGACGGATCGTTTCGCTGGTGCCTCTGAACCGGATTACCCGGCATCAACGGCGCCAACAACGCACTCCGCATCCGTCAACTCATGCCGTCTGACCACACCACAGGCCTACCAGACAGACCCTAAACACCAGCCACTCGCCACTCCGGCAGCAGCATCCGCGGCGAACACCCCGCCCGACGAAACAACAAACAGCTCAAACGCGCCTTCTTCCTCGCCACCTTCGCCTCCCCGAATCACCCACCCTCACGCGCTCTACTACACCAAAAATCCCCCGGGAAAAAGCTACAACCAAGCCCTACTCCGCCTCGCCCGGCGCCGCTGCGACCTCCTCCACGCCATACTCACCCATCCCACACTCCTTTGACCCGCCCCAGAGACACACCCCGCGAGTCACGCTCGTTCCGAAAAATTCTCGCGTTGTCATGTTCTCCCTACTCCCCAGAACTCCCCCAGCGAGGAGACCGCCGATGAGTGACCTTCCCACCCCTGCCCCCCGATGTCCGAACAGCTCGACACCCTCGACGTTCTCCTCGACAGCGCAACCGGCCCCGATCAGCAGTGAGAACCCACCGCTCCCCGACCACACGGAGCCCGCCCCCATGCCCCCTTCTCCCGCAGCTCCCGGGAAAAACGGTCGATCACCCAGCTCGAGTCGTGGAAGGACCTCCGTGAGATCCACAGTTCACGAAAACAGGCAACTCACCTGATCAAGGCCGCCAGCGTGCTTACCGAACCAGCTGAAATCAAGTTGAAAAGAGCTCAGCTTCTCGGTCGATCACCAACTCGACCTGATCCGCGTAAGCGCTTACATTGCTGTCAGGCTCCGCATCCCATGGCAGATCGACGATCACGGACGCAGAACGCCCGCTCGAGTCGTTCAAAGGACCAAGCTCCGCTCCCCGTGGAAGTCCGACCATGACCGACGCACACCGAGCCGGCGCGTTGGCGCTGGATGGCGCTACGGTCGGCCAGTATCCGTCATCGGCTATCCACGACACCGTCTGCCCCTCGCACCGAACATCCGTTAGACGCCCCGGGCTGTGCTCAATGAAGTGCTGCACAGCTCGTCGGGTCGGCACTGGGTACTCCGGCCTCACCCCGAGAGCGAGGTCTACGATTGCCGGTTCGAGAGGCTGCCCGGTGGCAAGGTGCCAAAGCATGGTAATTGCATCCCCGGGAAGGCGGGCCGCTACCTCCATCAACACCGGTTGCCCGCCACACATTCGAAACTCGGCGTGTGTGATGCCGCTCTCGAACCTCAAGTCCTTCAGAATTGCGGCATTCGCCGCCACGAGCGCTTCACGCTGGGAAGGTGGGAGGTCAGCAGGACTGGTATGACCGACCTCTGTGAAGTATCGACTACTTGCCTCGTTGGTCATCTTGGCGGTGACGCCGCTCCACAGCAGCTCACCGTTGTGAACCAGGGCCTCGACCGAAAACTCCGGCCCGGTAACTAGCTCCTCCACCAAAATCGTCTCGTCTGGCTTGTAAGCGGTCAGCGCAGCTCGAAGCTGTGAGTCGTCCGAGACCCGGACGACCCCTGAGCTGAACATTCGGCCCGCTGGCTTGACGACGCACGGGTACACGCTGGACGCTGCGGTGTCCCGCTCGTGAGGAGCGAAAGCACGCCACGATGGACCGTAGTCACGCAAGATGACCCGCTGCATTACCTTGTCCCGACACACCCGCGACGCCCAGGATCCGGGGCCAGGCAGGCCCAGTGCCTCGGACAAGGCCCCGGCAGGATCAACGAAGACTTCGCCGCTGCAGATGACACCACTTACGTCGAAGTCCCTGAGCCAATCCTGCACCGATGCCAGTACACCGGAAACCCCGGCGTCCGGAAGCTGACGGACAGCCGCGATCCGGGACAGCGGGTGCGTGTTGTCCTCCATGTGGCTGGTCAATTTCGCCAGATCGGTGGTCGGTCCTACGATGACAAGTGGAGCCAACCCACGTTCTGCAATGTCAGTGATCAGACGGTGCTGACGCGCCAAAGCCGCCAAGTCACTCATGACAATTACGGCGGATGAGCGGTCACTGTAATAATTCAACAGGATTCCTCCAGTTCGACGCCACCCGATGCGGCTACGATGCCGTGGGGATGTGGCGCACCTCATGCCCAATCGGCTTCAAGCGCCACACCTACATCAACACAATAAATACAAGAGCGAATCAAAAAATATCCAACCGAACCTCCCACCTTTCCGACCATTGGGTTTCCATTCTGAATCGCTCCATGTCTACTAACCCCCCGTAGCGTGGCGCCTACTGTGCAGTATCAGCTTAACATTACGGTATTCAGTGGTCCGCACGCCACGATCCACACTTCCAATATAGGCACATACAGTCAGCCTGAACATGATTCCGTTCGGCCGACTCTCTCCCACGCAGACATCGAATACTCACCGGGCTGCCACCAAACCAGAAATACATTACCTTCTCGTGCTTCGGAGGATGCGTCGAAATGTTCTCGACCGGATCCGACCGATAAGAGCACTCCTTCAATCGGCGACGGCTGAGCTCATCGACTCCTGCAGAACAGAAATCCCCTCGGCCAAGTTTTCGTCTGTGGTGGTCAGGGGTGGCATAAGCTTAACCACCTCGTCACTGGAACCGGCCGTCTCCACAAGGAGCCCTCGGGTAAATGCCATGTCAGCGACCTTCCTGGCCATGTGCGGATCCCGGAAAGCCAGACCCCATACCAGGCCGCGACCGCGCAAGGCAGCTACGTGCGCCGCGTGCCGGTCGGCGAGTTCGCCAAGGCGCTGCTCAAACAAGTGGCCCCGTTCCTCTGTCTGTTTCTCCAGGGCGCTGTCCGCCCAGAATTCCCGCAGGGTGGCGGCCGCCGTAGCAAAGGCTGGGTTGTTGCCGCGGAACGTACCGTTGTGCTCTCCAGGCTGCCAGACGTCCAGTTCAGTCCGGAACAGTGTAAGGGACATCGGCAAACCATAGCCGCTGATCGACTTGGACAAGCAGACAATGTCTGGGGTGATCCCGGCAACTTCGAAGCTAAAGAATGGGCCTGTCCGACCGCATCCCATTTGTACATCGTCGATGATCAAGAGGATGCCTCGACGACGGCACAACTCCGCGAGATCAGCGAGCCAGCTCGGGCTGGCCGGGTTCACACCTCCCTCACCTTGCACCGTCTCCACGATGACGGCTGCTGGGAGATTCAATCCGCTGCTGCTATCGGAAAGCATGCTGTCCAACAACTTCAGCCCGGACATCCGATCTTCAGCGAACCCGTCGTAGGGGATGGACCAGGTGTGTTCAAGTGGCACACCGGCGCTCGCACGCTTGGCACGGTTACCGGTAACAGCAAGGGCTCCTAACGACATCCCGTGGAAGCCACCGGTGAAAGCGACGACTGTCTGACGCCCAGTCACCTTACGAGCCAGCTTGAGCGCGGCCTCAACACTATTGGTGCCGGTGGGACCGGGGAACTGGACTCGGTAATCCAGTCCGCGAGGGTCGAGCACCCGCGCCGAGAACTCGGTGAGAAAGTCTTCCTTAGCGTTAGTCGACATGTCGAGGCCATGGGTGACGCCGTCCTGCTCGATGTAGTCGAGCAGCGCCCGCTTGAGCACGGGGTGGTTGTGACCGTAGTTCAGCGCGCTTGCGCCCGCAAAGAAATCCAGGTACGCACGCCCGTCGCGGTCGAATATATGGCTGCCGCGCGCCCCCTCAAAGACAACGGGCCAGTTCCTGCAATAGCTGCGCACTTCGGATTCGATGGCGGACAAACTCATGAGTATTCTCCTCAGAGATGAGCTGGAACAGTAAATCAGTAAGGACAATCAGAGGTCATCGGTGTGGGAACAGCTTCCACTACTCAGACACCGAACAGAAACGGCACGGCGGGGGCCGCCAGGAACACAAGCACCGATAGGATCACCGCCGCGAAGCACCGAAGGAACGGCCCGCCACAGCGCACGGCGGCGAGAGCGGCCAGGCCGTAGCCGATCAGCGCGGCAGCGGCTGGCCCAAGCAGCAGCAGGGGGACGGCGCCATCGCGAGCCCCCACCCAGACGAACGCACAGCAAGCGGCACCGACGACCGCCACGACTGCCTTGGCAGGCCCTCGTTCAGCCGAGCGCCGCCCACTGCCGTACAGCCGCTGCGCGATCCGTGCGGCGGTGCGAAGGTTGGTCCAGCAGTAGGAGGTCAGTACGATAGCCGTCACTCCGGCAAGCCCCCAGTTCAGCGGCGCCGAGAGCTGCTCAGGTACGACCGCCGCTCCGGCACTTAGCCGCAAGAGAGACGCCAACCCTAGATAGACGACAGCCACGCAGGTCACTCCTAGAGCGACACCTATGGTGATGCGCCGCAGATTGGTAACGCCAGCTGGAACAACGTTGGTGACCGATTCCCAACCGACACCGGCGAAAAACAACGCCGCGAGCGCCAACCACTGAGCAGCATCGGGAGAGAGCCCCGATGGCGCCAGGGGTGTTGGTGATCCCATCGCCGGTACAGCAGGCCAGCCCGATATAACGCAGGCCAGCGCTAGGACTCCGGTGCCCCAGCGACGCATTCGGAGCACCGTGTCCGATGGCTTGATCGGACTGAGCGCCGCCAGCACAGCCACCGCGAGCACGCCGAGCGCGAGCAGCAAAGCCGCTGTCCCCGGCCGCGGCAACGAACCGGTGGAAGCCGTGAGCAGGCAAGCGGAGACGAACCAGGCTATCGCCGCCTGCCCGGCCGCGAAGGCGATGGTAAAGGCACCGTCCACCACCCGCTCCGCCCACGGACCCAGCAGGGCCCCAACGGCACCCGCCAATGAGTTCGATCGACCCCTCGCACGAACCAGGCCGGCTAGCATGAAGCAAACCAATCCACCAAGTAGGATGTGGGCCGACCAGACGAGGATGCTGTGCTGACCCGTCAGCGCCTCAACAACAGGAGGCATGAGCACCATCCCGGCGCCCAGGACAGCCCGAGATACATGGGAACCGATCTCCAGCTCCGGCTTCCGCGCCGTTCGGCCCCCGGTATCTGTTCCCTGCCCACCCGGCGCGAGAATCCGGCCAGAAGCAGAGTTTTCCACTCCATCCATCACGGAAGTCGCTTCCTGAGACTGTCCGCGATGGTCCCGGCTCGGAGTGACAACAAGCTGAATGAGCCGGCATCGCCAATGCCATGGCTCGATTCGCACAGACCGTTCAGGAAGAGCGCGGGCGTATCAGGATGCTTCGATTGAACTTCGTAGTCCGGCCCGACGGCCAAATGGCCATGGCTGTCGAAGGCAAAGTCATCGGCGATTTCGCGCATGAGGGCGGGGACATGCTCCTGATGAGCGGCTGGCCCGAGATCGCGGAATCCTGTAGCCAGGACGACGAAGTCGGACTCATACTCCTCGAACTCCCCGGTATTCAGCTCCTCGACACTGAGCCGAACACCGGTTTCACGGACATCGAGGCCGCGGACCTGACGACTGCCCCTGACGAACACTCTTTGGTCACCGTCCAAACGCTGTTCGTAGATGAGCCGGTACAGTTCACGAAGTACATCGCCGTCGGCTGACGAATAATTCGTCAGCCGTGTGAACGAATCGATGACTTCTTTTCGCTCACGGGGAGCGTGATAATAGTAGTCGGTGAATCCAGGAAAGTACCCTTCCTCGCTGAATGGACTGGCATCCTTCTCACGGAGTGTCAGCGACCGCACCAGAGTGTTCACCTTGGCTCGAGGGAAGCGCCGCGCGAGGTCGAGTGTGAGCTCGACCGCGCTCTGACTACCTCCGATGACCGTCACCGCACGCGGTGACCGTTCGTCCTGTCGGACCACGCCCGATTCCTCCAGCTGTTGAAGGGCCGGCAGATACCGTGTCAGATGAAAGACGCGGGGCGAGTCCACCGCGTTGAACGGCTCCGGGATGAAGGGGGTACGCCCGGTGCCCATCACGAGAGAGCGGGCCAAGAGAGTTTCGCCAGTTGAGGTGGTGACAGTGTATTGTGGCCTGCCATCAGTATCTCGGTCTAGAGCTATGCCGATAACTTCCACGCCGTAGTCCACCAGTCGACTGAAATGATCGGCCGCCCAAGTGACGTACTGTGCGTACTCCTTTCGTAATGGGAACTCCATCGGGACATTAAGGTGCTCGATCAACCATCCGTTTTCAAAGAGGTAATTGATGAAGCTGTAACGACTGCGCGGATTGCGCAGCGACACCAGGTCGCGCACAGGATGGTTCTGAATGTCCGACCCATCGAGCATCATCGCACTCTGCCAGGAGGGTCCCGGCCTGGCTTCCAGGAAGCGCACGTCGAGATCGTATCCCTCTTCCTCGAGGGCGATTGCCAGAGCCAGATTGGCCGGACCAAATCCAATACCCAGAACGTCGTGGCAGCGGGTCATAGTTCTCCCTAGATGGAAGGCGAGCATGAATAGTCGAATCCAGTTGAAGGCGCCTAGGATCTGCGGCCTCGTGCAGAAAACGTCGTACGTTCGGTTGTTGAGTACGGTCTTTCCAGACAAGTGGGAAGACCACGGCCTTCCGTTGCCGGGTCGACGACTGTCAGCGGATATCGGAACAGACGTCAGCCACGACCGCGGCGGCGATGCGGTGGCCCGCCGCCGGCGCCGTCTTGACACCCCCACCGTTCCAACTCCGGACGGACCACACGTGCGGCACGTCAGTGGCCTCCAGCAGACCGGACACCGGTTCTACTTCCTTCGGTGTGCCGTAGGCGTCCGCGGCGCGGACCGTACTGACGTACGGAGCCGTCGCGAGCCATGGGAAATGAGCGGTGAGCGCGGAAACGGTGGCCTGCGCGTGCGCGGGGTCCGGTTGCGAGTCGAACGGAGCGTCCCAGACGAGGTGTGGCATGCCGATAAGCGTCCGGTCCAGCCCAACAGGTTTGGCGTATAGACCGGTGCGCAGGTCGACGAATGTCGAGTGGGGCGATGCAGGCGGGCGACGCTCGACGATGCTCACCTGGATCGACCGCGACCGCACTGGCGAAGCTGGGCGCAAGCCGGGCACCGGATGCGCTGCCCAGGGCCCCACCGCCGAAACGACGGCTCCGGCTTGGACGACACCCCTGTCCGTCAGCACCTCCGGACGTCCACCGCGTTCCTCCACCCCCTGTACGCGCATTCCGCAGCCGATAACAGCACCGTCGGCGACCGCTTGTTCCAGCCAATCCGCCGTGACCTCCGTCGGCGCCACCCAGCCTGCAGCCGGCTCGACCAGCGCGACGCCGCCGGCCAGTCGCGCGCCCGCCATTTCGGCATGCCCCGCCACCACGTGTGCCGAGGTGCGAAGCGCACCGTTGATCCGTTCGGCGGCTTCTCGCAGGGCAGCTTCCTCGGCGGGGTCGGCCACGGTCACCGCGCCGACCGAGTGCAGCGGAGCCCGCCCCGACGTCCATCGTCCGGCGTCCCGATATGCGGCTAGGCTCAACTGTGCCAACTCTGCGATCGCGGGGTCGGGATCGTAGGCCCGAACCATACCGCCGGAGCGGCCGGTGGCTCCGGCGCTCGGCTGCGACGCCTGCTCCAGCACGAGGACAGACACACCCCAGTGTGCGAGATGGTGCGCGACGGCGGCGCCGGTGATGCCGGCGCCCACCACCACCACGTCCACACGGGTGGGTATGTCCCCACCGCGCCAGGACGCTCCCGTACCAATCTGGCTCACGACCGCCCGCTCTCATCGCCGACAGCCACTGGCGCGAAGCTGGGTGCGGGCGACATACACTGGGTCCCCGAAGGCAGGAAGGCCCAGTCGGCCTCGCGAACTGGCTGTGCCGGAAGACCCAACCAGTCCCAGACCCGCTGGGACAGCTCAGGCGTGACCGGCCAGGCCAGTGCAGCGAAAACCTTGGCAGCCAGATACTCCAGCGCCAGACTTGTTCGCGTCTCCTCCGCCAGTGACGGAACCTTGCGCATCACTTCCTCAGTAGCTCGGAACTCGGTGCAGCGGGTCACAAAACATTCCAGCAAGTCGATGTAGCCGCGTGCACTGAACGACTCCGGCAACAGCAGACCGTCGAACTGACGAGTGGCCATGTTGAGGTACCGGTAGAACTCACGGTGTGCGTCTGTCCAGGCACCGGTACCGGGCACCAAGCCATCGGTTCGTTCGGTCAGCTCCGAGAAGCCGCTCAGCCACTCCCGCGAATTCCGATAGAGCGGATCCTCCGTGAGCTGGTCGGCACGCTCCTGAGTGATTCGAGTGACTCGCCCCTCCGGGGCGTTGCGCAGCAGGGCCAGGCGTACAACATCAGCCCCTACCGCGTCGAGAACCCCGTCGGCCCAGACCACGTGGCCCCGGCTGGTGGAGAACTTCTCATCGTCCAAGTGCAGGAACTGGTTGGTGACGAACGCGGCCGGCAACTGCTCGGCGAGTCCTACGGCGAAGGCCAAGACCGGGAGAAGAACCGCATAATAGAAGCTGTTGTCCCAGCCGAGAAAGAGCGTGATCTTCGCGGGTCCATTGTGCTCGGACTCGTTGTGGGCGGCGTTCAGGAAAGTGAGCGCGAGGTCCACCCACGCGTCGACACTCTGGCCCTCCCCCAGGGAAACGCCCCAGTCGGTGGATCGGGCGAGCCTGTACGATGGTAGCCCCTCATCCAACAGCCGCTCGACCAGGGTCTGCAAATCGGGTGAGGTGTAGGAGTCCTGCAGGTAATTCCGAAGCTGCTCCGCATAGGCATTGAGATCCAGCCACAGCGCCCGCTCCGAACGGGTCTCCGCCGAGGTCCCGCAGATCCGACACCGCAAGTCATCGAGCTCCCGCGCCTCATTGGGGCGGCCGCAGGACTCACAGATCTCGCCATCACTGGACTCGCTGCAATGCGGGCAGTACCCGTGGGCGAAGGCTTGGTGCAGCGACAGGTCACACGTCGGGCAATAAGCCGTCTCGCGCTCCTCTTCCTTCACCGCGGGTGAAGAGGCCACGCGGGCGAACAGTTCACGAATACGGTCGGTGTGCTCCGGATCGCCGACCGGACGGGTAAGCAGGTCGCAACCGACGCTGGCCGCGCGCAGGGTCGTCACGATGGCGTCACCTTCGGCCGTTGCCAACTCAGCCGCGTTCGTACTGCGCAGTCGAGCGGCAGCGGCAATATGAGACTGGTGGTCGTCGGTACCGGTGACAAAGCGGGCGTCTCGGCCCATGCTGCGTAGCGCACGCACCAACATATCGGCCCTGACGTACGGGCCCGCAAGGTGACCCAAGTGCAGCCCACCATTGGGCGTCGGCGGAGGGCAGAACACCAGTGTTCGCTCAGCCAGTTGGTTGCGCGGGGGAGCTTGGTCGAGCGCGGCGACTGCGCTGGGAATGTGCTCCCAATAGATAGAAACGATGTCGAACGAATCGTCGGATTCGTTGCGGATCTCATGGAAGCCGAAGGGCGACAGGTGGACGACCTCGCCCGGTCCTAGCTCGCGTTCGTCGTCTTCGAGCACAACGACGGCTCTACCGGCCAGGACGATGAACATCTCACCGTCCTGGTGGGCGTGTCTCTTCGAGACGGTGTGCGCCGGAACGCTGCCAAAGACGGAACCGAACGGAAGCCCCTCGATGTCAGCCGCAGAAAGCATGGACTGCAGGTACATATCGTATGACCAGTTCATCGCCGACCGGTCAAAGGCACGCGTGATCAAAGCGATCCCCTAGATAGTGTGAAATGGACGAGATGACCTGTCGTCAGTCATCGATCACTCAATTCTCGGACTTCCCGCGCAGCCGAGTCGGAGTGCCGTCAGCAGCGAAGGGTTTACGAAACGAGAACGCAAATGGAGTCGGGCCGTGGTCATGCAGATACTCCAGTCGTCTGCAGGCGTCCGACCAAGTGGGGATAGTGTCGTCGGAGACCCACCAAGCCGCGTAAGTCGGCCACTCGGGTTTCAGGAACCACTCGTGCCGCCTCCTCAGAGTCGACCGATGTAGTCCACTATAGACAAAAGAAACAACGGAGTCCAGGTCGACCCACAGTGACAGGGTAGAGGCCCGGCTGTCGGTCTCGTTGGTTCGACCACCCGTGTAGAAGCGTGGGACGTCGAACTTCCCCCAGTCCCCCCAGTCTCGCTCGAAGTTGGTCAGGTGCTCCTGACCAGGTATCTCTTTCGCCCGAGCAATGAATCCCGGGCTTCGCTCCGCCTCCTCGAACGTGGGCGGTGTAAGATCGTCAAACTCCTGAACCTCAGGGTTCCCGTACGGTTTCTTCAATATCGCGAAAGTTGTGAACGCGACGCGTGACATAGGTATTTTCTTCCCTGTTTCGTTGATTTGGCCGCCCAGACTTCCCCTGTTTTTCCTCGGACAGATCGTACCTATTTCCGCACGGCACCCACACCTCGAGTCATAAGACCACGCATAAAAGCCCGCTGAAATTCTTCGGGAAGTACCATACGGCCAGTCAGAGCCAGGTACTTCTGACTCAGTTCTTGACTTTCACAGATAGTCTCGAACATTCGTTTACGGGACGCCTGATCCTTATCGACGAGGGAGTCTCCACAGATTCCCTCGACATGCGGTAGGACAGTGGATTCGAACCGCTGACGATAGTCATCCATTGCCTCGCGGAAACTGGCCCCGCCCAGAGATCGGTCGGCCAGCGAGCGAGCCAGCAGATCCGCAGAAAGCAACGCAAATCCACACCCGACACCGCTCATGGGGTCCAGGGACAGAGCAGCATCACCGACGAATGGGACGGACCCCAGCACCGGCTGGCGAAGCTGGCTCGGGTAATCGCTGTACCCCAACAGAGGTGACTCCGGGACCGCGTTGGCCACTGACGGCGCCTGGTCCAGGCCGTCGAAGTACTTCAGGAACTCCTGGAGCCGACCTTCCGGGCCATGCCAGGATTCGACCCGGGATTTCTCAGCGAAAAGGACGAGCTCTGTTCTGCCGTCGATGAGCGGATACGTGCAGGCCAGGTCCCTGTCATTCATGACAAATATCGATCGGTTCCCCTCAGGAGCCTCGATACCCGTGAAATACCCAAAGAGAGCCGCTCGCTCATTCGGACGGCTTTCGGTTGGATTTCCCAGCAACCGGGCCAACCGTGACCGGTGTCCATCCGCACCCACCACCATCCGGGCACGGTAAAGTTGGGATCCGTTCCGGCTGCGGGTGTCGAGAGTCCAGCCCGAATCGTCTTCCTCGAGGCTCTCCACACTGGTGCCCTCGATATACTCGACGCCCTGCCGCTGGGCGGCGGCGCGTATGGCAGGGTCCAGAATCCGCCGTTCCAGATTGAGCGCATAAGAACCCGGCTGTTCGGGGTCGTAGTCACTGCCCGGCGTCTCGACCACGCCTCCTGGCGTGATGAAAACTGCCTTGGTGGCCACCGACCAGGCGGGCTCACAAAGGTGGTCCAGTCCCAGTCCAGCCAAGAGCGGCACCGTATGGGGCTGCACGAAGTGAGTGCACAGCTTTTTGTAAGACTGCTCGGCCATGACCTTCTTCTCGAAGACCGCGACTCTATACCCCATTTTGCTGAGGTGAATCGCAATGGCGCAGCCGGCGAGACTTCCCCCCACCACCGCGACGTCGACCGACGAATCATCATACTTCTGAGTGTTCACAGAGTGACTACCATCCATTTTCTTGGGCTAACTCTCTGCATTACTTCCGCACTCACGTCGCGTCGACTAACCGGCGCATCCGCATTCGGCGTTGTGGACATGCTCCTGAACGGCTTTGCCTTCGGTTGGATGTCCGTCTCGTTTCCACCAGTCAAGCCCGCCGATAAGTTCCTTGACCCGGAATCCTGCGGTCGCTAGCTTGACGGCAGTCTTGGTGGAGGCATTGCACCCAATTCCATCGCAATAGGCGACATACAACGGTGTTTTGGAGAGAGCAGCCAACGATTCCTGGGAGATCGAGCGGTGTGGGATGCTGACCGCACCGGGGATATGTTCGGCCTCGTAGGACTCGCTGCTGCGGCCATCAATAACGACCACATCCCGGCCCTCCGCCAGGGCATCCCTCAGATCCGCGGAATCAGTCTCATAGGCAAGCTTCGCCTGGTAGTAGGCGAGCTGGTCACTCTGTCCCTCGGACTGGTCACTCGCCCTCGAGGACTCGCCGGACCGGTCAGTCTCTCCCGATGACGCGTCCGGCTCCCCCACGAACCGATCGGCGATGGCGTACAGGTCGCCGAGGGTACTCGGAGTTACCAGCGAGTCCGCGTGCTGGCCCAGGTCGACGCCGCAGTCCTCCAGGAGTGTAACCAGGACATTGACAGTCAAGAGGGAGTCCAGACCGAGGGTGTTCAGCTCCGTATCGTCGGACAGCGAAGAAAGCTCCACCGACTTACCCAGCGCTTCCTCCAGGTACCCGGCGACCTTGTCCTTAACAACTACACGCATTCTTACACCTCATCAATGATCTCTAGGGAACCATCGGACGACACTACGAAATAGTTTGAGTTCGATTGCTGAGCTACTTTTGTGAGCTGTTGAAGCACTTTTCGGTCGTCGCGTTTTTCGGTGGATTTATCCGATGTCGCGGGCGACCAGACCATCAGGGTCGGGCACATGTACTCGGGCAGTATTCCGCGCAGGTGGTCCGCCACATTAGTAACGACCTGCCGCTTCGCCGACTCGACTACCAGGGCGACCAGGTCACGATTGTCACGCTGAACCACGGACGTCAGGATCCGGTCAACGCCGGAACAGTTCGAGGCGGCCCGGTAAACCTCACTCAGGTGAGTACGACGTCCGGCCAGCCAGGCGATGCACTCGTCGTCGTGCTGATGAAACACAATGTTGCCATCACCATCGTAACTGCAGATGTCCCCAGTCCTGAAGAAGCGGGTTCCATCCATCTCGACAACAAGCCGGGCAGTTTCCTCGGGCTGGTCAAAATAGCCGCGCATTACTTGTACTCCGCCCACCCAGAGCTCACCCTGCGCACCGGAATCGTGAATTTCAACTCCATTTCGGATGATCTTCGCCTGCATTCCCCGCAGTGGCCGGCCGACAGGACAAGCCGCCATGCGTTCCGCTTCCTCGCGCTCGATCTCGTAAGTAAAACTGAAGATCGTCGCCTCTGGCGGGCCGAACGCCTGGACAATTCTGGTATCCGGCATTCCCCGGGTCCAGACTTGCAATACGCCCGGATCACAGACCTGGGCGCCCGTCATCACGAGCTCCAGACTGGGCAACTTTGTCCGGCTGATCTGCCGCCCGTCGCCTGTAATCATGTTCAGGAGCATCGTGACCGCGATCAGATGCGTGATTTCCTTACGGGCGATCACGGATCGTATCACGGCGCCAGCCGAGAGACTACGGAACTGATAGACGAAGGCTCCCAGTGACAATGGGAGCAGGGTGTCCTCGAGCGAAACGTCGAAATGGAACGGAGTCATGCTCAGTACGCGTGACTCCGGGGTGATCCTGAGTATCTCGTTGTGGTTGCCGAAGTAGGCGAGTAGGTTGGCGACGCTGATCTCAGCTCCCTGCGGCTCACCAGTCGCGCCAGAGGCAAAAACGATGTAGGCGGCCTCATCCGGCCGACGCGCCACAGTGGCATGGCTTACCGCCGGTCCGGACAGAATCTCAGCCAGTTGCTCCTTGCCCAACCGACGGCCGACGGGAGAGCCGAGCTCCTGGTCGCCCAGCGTGATGACTACCATCGGCTGAAGCCGTTTGAGCAGTCCCAGAAGCCGGTTATTCGGCTCTGTCGAATCAAGAGGGACGTAGACGGCACCGCATTTCCAGATTGCGACGGCGAGCACGGGCATGACAGCGCGCTTCTCTGCCAGGACCGCTACGCGATCCCCCGCACCGACCCCCTGCTCGGTCAACCAGGCTGCAACAGTCTGAGCGCTCTGCTCGAGCTGGGCGAACGTGTAGTTGACCTCTCCGTCATCGATCGCGAGGCAGTCCGGCCATTTGAGCGACGGAGCCGCCAACAGGTCGCCAAGAGCAGGTGGCGTGCTGCTCTTGGCGGCAGGATCGATCGACCACGGTGGTAGTGCTACAGGATCGGCATCAGCGGCCATGCTTAACTCTGTCCTTTCATCGGAAACGCAGTCCTGACGATTTCTGCCACGGCCCTCCTAGCCGAATTCAGTTGTCCGGCATACAGGCAGAAGTCATGTGGAAGATCCGGGAAGTGCTGGTGCCGCAAGTCGATCGACCGATCGGCCATGTGCTCCGCCCATACGAGTCCCTCATCACGGAGCACATCGCAGCCAGCCGTTACGATCGAGCAGTCCGGAAGCCTGGACAGATCGCTCCCCTGAAGGGCCATCGGATCGAAGTCGCGGGCCAAGAAGAAAGGGGTTATTATCGACTTGAAGAATCGCATGCTGTCGCGGTCGAGAAAGTGGCCCTCTCCGTAAGTACGGTAGGATTCACGCTCCGTCCGCAGGTCCAGTACCGGATAAATCAACACTATACGTGAGAAGATCTCGGGTAAGATCCGCAGGCTGATGTAGAGCGCGAGCAATCCGCCAACGCTGTCCCCGGCGAGGACCAACTGACGATCCGTCCAGCCGCGACACCGTGCCGTGATATGTTGGGCCAACTGCTCAACCGACTGCTCGACAGTGTGCTCCGGGGCTTTTAGGTAATCGAAAGCGTCCACGGGCGCTTGGAGAGCCTCGGCCAGCATACACAGGAATGGTCGGAAGACCGCAGTCGAATAGTAGACCATCCCACCGCCGTGGATGTATAGGACGCAAGGGCTGTCCACGGACTCCTGTGTCGGTCGGATGACGACCGAGTGCTCGCCGCTGTCGACCCACGTGCCAGCGTCTGCCTCGGCCCCACTTCCGAAGCGAGCGATCCAGCGTGCAGCGTTGTCGCGATCTTCCACATATGAACCAGTGGACGTTGGCACCGCCATGATCTTTCGAGCCATGGCCAGACGGCCGAACTCCTCGTTCAGGCCCCACGTTTCCATGTCAGGCATGGCTCTCCTCGACGGTCTCAATGTCACCGTCTGATGTGAATGCGAAGTGGGTCGCACTCGCCTCTCGTGTCACTTCAGAGAGCCGCTGCAGTAGCAGTTTCTCGTTCGTCTTGCCCGTCGACGACACAGTGAGTTCGGGTGACCAGGCGACGACGGTCGGGCGCATGTACTCGGGCAGCACTTCCACTAACCGCTTCTCGACACCCGCCACTACCATCCTGTCTCGAGCCACCACCACGAGCGCGATCACGTCGTGATCGCGCCGCGGGACGATCCCGGCGGCTGCCCGTTCCACGCCCGGACAACCCAGTGCGGCCTGCTGAACCTCGCCCAGGTGGATGCGGCGGCCGGCCAGCTTTACCTCGTCGTCGTTCCGGCCATGGAAAACGATGTTGCCGTCCTCGTCATAGCTGCACATGTCGCCCGTGCGGTAGTAGCGGACGCCATTCACCTCGACCACACGGCGGGCGGTTTCCTCTGGTTGGTCGAAGTAGCCGCGCATCACCTGCTCGCCACCAATCCAGAGCTCACCGATCTGACCCTGTGTGTGGACCTCGGTATCGTCCTCCACTATTCGTGCTGCTACACCCCGCAGGGGGCGACCGATCGGGTACGAGCTCAACCGCTCAGAGTGGACTCGCTCGATTTCATGGGCGACACAGACGATCGTCGCTTCGGTCGGTCCGTAGACATTGATGACGCGAACCTCGGGGAGGCTATTCTTCCAGGCATTGATGACGTCCGGATCGCAAACCTCCGCGCCCGTCATCACCATCTCCAGTTCCGGGAAGTTCTCTCTATTGATCTGTTTCCCATCCTCTGTGATCAGCGTGAGTAATGTCGACACCGCGATCAGGTGCGTAATTCGCTCGCGCATGATGACAGCACGCATGATGGCACCGGCATGCACACCCCGAAACTGGTGCACGAAGGCCCCAAGAGACAAGGGCAGCAACGTATCCTCAATCGATACATCGAAGTGAAACGGCGACAAACTGAATACGCGCGATTCCGGCGTGAACCGAAGTACCCTATTGTGGTTTCCGAAATATGCCACCAGGTTGGCGGCGGTGATCTCGACTCCCTTGGGCTCTCCGGTAGATCCTGACGTGAAGATAATGTAGGCGGTGTCATCGGGCCGGTGTGCCACTGTCCGCTGGTCCGGAGCTGAACCCGACAGAATATTGTCCAGTTGCATCCGGTCAACCCAATAAGCATCGTCGAGCAATGGGTCTCGGTTGTCCAGCGCGACCACTACACGCGCCCGCAATCGACTGAGTAGACCACGTAAACGCGTGCCGGGCTGCGTACCATCGAGCGGCACGTAGACGGCACCGCATTTCCATATGCCGATTGCCAGGGCGGGCATGATCGTACTTTTTTCAGCTAGAATCGCAACACGATCCCCCGGAGCGACCCCTTTCTCGATCAGCCAGCCCGCCAGTGTCCGCGCCTGCTGCTCCAATTCGTCAAAAGTGAGTCCACCTCGTCCGTCGTGGAGCGCCAGTCGATCCGGCCAATTGCTCGCCGCCGCATGGACAAGGTCCCCGAGCGCCGGAGCTGGGCCGGACTGGTCGACCGGGTCGATCGACCACGGCGGCAGTGGAGTCGGTGAGCCTGTCCGTACCGAATGCTTCGTCACGAAACGCCACGCATCCCAACATCGTAGTGGAAGCGGATCTTGTGTTTGGCTTCGGCGCCCATACGTCGGTAGAAGCCGATGCCGAGTTCGTTATCTGTGGGTGTTTGCCACTCGGCCCATCCACATCCTTCGGCAGCCGAAAACTCCCGCAATCGGTCGAGAAACATACGCCCGATCCCCATACCGCGGTACCCGTCTCGAAGAAAAAGACAGTCCATATAAGCGAACCGTTCAGCGCTCCACGTGGCGAAATCAGTCGTTACGGTCATGAAGCCACACGGCTTCCCGCAGTCCAGCGCCATCCATCCATGTAGTGACGGTCTTCCCTCGAACAGTGCCGAACGCCACCGCTCGACCTGCCCGTTCTCATGGAATTCCGCCCCCTCGTACGCCGCGTGCTCACGACACAATTCCAGCAGCCCGTCCAGCTGACCCGGTTCGATCGGTTGGACCTTGATTTCGTGACTCACACCCACCCCGAGAAGGTCGTATCCAGGTACGCGTCGAGTGACGTCTTGTCGAGCTGACCATGTGTCAGCACGGTGTTGACCCAGGCATCGCGCTCGAACTTGATGACCTCGAGCTCCCAGACACAGGCGATCAAATCTTGCTGGGCCAACGGGACGAACGTTGTATTCCCGTCGGCGTCGATCACCGAGCCACGCACCCAGTGCTTGAGCATGTCGGCGTCATACCACTGGCTCAGCAACAGGTAGGCATCCTCCATCCCGTAGTGCAGGATCAGAAAGCCAACTTCGTGGTCCCTCCCATGTGGGGGCAACTCACTCAACACCGAGGCCACGCTCTCTCGGAGCCATTCCATATCCGGCAGGACCGCGGAATCATGCGGATTCGCGAACATCGTGTACGTCTTCCATACACGACCACGCACCTCCACCGGCGAGAGCGTTCTCACCAGGCGCGGTGAGTAAGTCAACGGGTTCATCCGACGGTGCTCCCCATCTGCAGACCGTGTGCCGTCGTTGTCATGCGCACTTCGTCTCCGCCCTCAGATCGCGACTACCAGGTAGGGCCTTCAACGGTCCAGGAACCATCGACTAGCCCCCAGTCGCCTTCACCAGCTGCATTCAATGACATCAACCAGACTCAATTTCTGGCAGTCACATCGACACCCCGGAGAAAGCTCTCGTGATCATGGAAGCACGGGCCGTAGCCATACGCAACCATCAGGCAGAGTCAACCCCGCAAAAGTGTTCTCGATCACAAATATACCTACAAACGAGCGAATCCAAGAATCCACAGGTCAACGCAAATCCACCGTCCTACCGGCCGTACATCGCACCACCATTCGGAGCATTCTGAACAGATCTTCCCGGGGCAACCCCACTACAGTAAAAACGACAAAAGTATAGAAATTCACATTTTCCCAGTGTTGTCTCCCCACCTCCATCTGGTCACCAGGAGACAGGTGCCGTAGCATCCTTCTTGATCAACATCGTTACGACTGAGGGGCATGCATGTGTTTCAGGCCACTGACTAGGGCGCAGGCGTCTCTGGTCGCGACTTTCGGAGGCTTGCCGAGCGGCTTCTGGTGGCTCTGGGCCGCTCAGCTGATCAACCGCGCGTGCGGCTTTGTGATGCCACTACTCGCGTTCTACGTCACCGATGAACTACACCTCGATGCGGCCTTCGCAGGCACCGTCGTAGCCGCGACTGGCATCGGGTCGCTCGCAGCGGGGCCACTCGGCGGAATTCTGGCCGACCGATACGGCCACAAGCCAACGCTTGTCGGTGCGCAGGTCGCTACCGGTGTAAGCATGACTGTGCTCGCCTACGCTTACTCGCCGTGGGCCCTGTTGCTCGGAGCTTTCGCTGTCGGCCTAGCCAACAACGCCACACGACCCGCGCATAACGCACTCATCTCGGATACGGTTCCCTCAGCCAACCAGAGCAGAGCCTACGCGCTGAACTTCTGGGCAATTAACATCGGATACTCCGTGGCCATGCTCTCGGTCGGTATCGTTTCTTACACCGGATACACCGCACTTTTCTGGCTCAACGCTGCTACGATCATGATCAGTGCCATATTAATCGGCATCGGAGTCCCAGGACGCCGCCCGACAGGATCGCAAAATCCCTCCGAGAAGAGTGAAGGATTCAGCGTAGTCCTTCGCGATCGATCCTTCATAGCGTTCGTCGTCGCAGAATTTCTGGTACTCACGATCCTTTTCCAGAACGAAAGCGGCTTGCCGATCGCAATGGTTCAGGACGGGTTTTCTCCTAATACGTTCGGACAGGTGGCCGCGCTCAACGGAATCGTAATCGCCGTCTTGCAGCTTCCACTCACCCGGATCTACACACGGTTTCCGGAGTCGTGGGTGCTCGCCGGTTCCTCAGCACTGATCGGGATCGGCTACTCCATCCTCCCGTTGGGCGACTCCGCTTGGATCTACGGACTCTCTGTCATAGTGTGGACCCTCGGCGAGATCGGCAACACACCGACAAGCTTCGCAATCGTGGCCCGCATCTCGCCAGAACACCTGCGCGGTCGTTATCAAGGTGCTTATCAACTGGCATGGACGGGATCTTTGGTGGTGGCACCCCTGCTGGGTGGATGGGTGATCCACTCCTGGGGGGTCGATCCACTCTGGATCGGCTGTCTGACAGTCGGCCTGGTAGCGGCAGGGGCACAGCTAGGCATTGGCACACGCCTCAGCCGGCGCGCCGAAAATGAGAGTCCTGGCCAGTCGGACCCTGCAGAAGTCAGCTGAGCATCGCTCTTTGTGCTCGTCCCAGCAGTGCGACTCGGGAACGTGACCAGCGTGGCTTGCATAGTTGCCCCTCTCAAATAGAGGTCAGTAATCGACCGGACAGCAACTCGCTTCAAACCGAAAGGAATTGCGGTGACCACAACAAACCACCACCTGCCGTCAACCGAACAAACTCGAGTTCGCCGAAATCCTGAACGCAGCCGACCCCAGTTGTCCGACTTCCTGTAAATAACCGGTTCGACGTTCGTGTACCACTCCGTTGTTACCACTGACCACCAACCAATCGTGCTCCCTACCGCATACGACCTCATCGGAGATATCCTGTACCTGCATGGATCGACTGGAAACCGAATCCTGCGGATGGTTACGGACCAATCGGGCCGTGCAACGATCACCGCTGCGACGGGCTCGTGTTGGCACGATCGATACATGAGCACTCAATGAACTGCAAGAATGCCATCTTGGAGCCCCTAACGTATTTGGTTGGGGAGTCGGCGCCGGCGGGTGAGGCTGGTGGGCAGGGTGTGGAAGTCGTGGTGGAGGTCGGTGCGGCGTTGTC
>NZ_FNJR01000015.1 GCF_900104475.1 Actinopolyspora xinjiangensis | reverse complement strand
CGTAGGCGAACGCCGAGCGCAACGCCCTGGTGCTCGCGTCACCCCTGCTGGCCTGGGTGTCGGGGCCCGCCAGCGCGAAGTAGGCCCACCACAGCACGAACAGACCGACGAACCCGAGCAGTGTGGCCACGACGGCGCGGGAGGTGATCGGGTCGAGCTCGGAGAGCGTGAAACCCATGATCAGGATGGATTCGCCGAGCGCGATGATGAACACTGCCCGGTTGCGTTCGGCGAGGTGTTCGGGGTCGGTGGGCCAGGTGTGCATTGGTGCCGAGCCCAGGCCGGGGAAGCGGAACTCGAATCGAGGGGCCGCCACGTCCACGACCAACGCGACCAGCCAGACGACCAGTCGTGCCGTGGGGTCGAGAAACGCTCCCACGATCCATAGCACACCCGCTGAGGTGCTCCAGGCGAGCAGGTTCGTGTAGTTCTTCGCCAGCACGTGCCCACGCAGCGCCACGGCCATGAATGCCGCTCGTCCGACCTGGGCGGCCACATAGCAGGTCGCGAACAACAGGCCGTCCTCGGCGAAGGCGTGCGGCAGCCCGAGTGACATGCCCAGCGCTGCGAGCATCAGCAAGCCGTTGAGGACCCGCACGAGCCCGCTGCCGGGATCCAGCCAGTTCATCGCCCAGGCCGAGTAGTTCCAGGCCCACCACACCGCCCCGAACAGCAGGGCCACCTCCAGCACACCCAACCAGCTGAGGTGAGCCAGCAGCGTGTGCGAGACCTGAATGATCGCGAAGACGTAGACCAGGTCGAAAAACAACTCGATCGGCGCGACCTCCGACCGCCCAGCACCCTCCGACCGCATCAAACGAGGCCGTTCCGGGGAGGGCACTCCCCCCGACGCAAAATCCTGACCCACAACAACCTTCCTTGACAGACGGAGCCGACCCGCAGCCGTGTCAGTATCGGCCGCATACACCACAGTGGCTCGGAGTGCTGCGAGCCACACCCCGAGCGCTCACCACACTTGACTGTCGATGGTTTCTGTGACCTGGTGATCTCCTTCTCGCCTCATGCCCAGCAGCCCCGGCACAGAACAGAGGAGAGCAGGTTGCCGCCACGTGCGGAACGGAACAAGCCCGCCCGCAGCGGGCCGGTCGGAATCCACCCGACACGGACCGCCGCGGCTATGGGAGTCAGCGGCTCGTGTAGCCCCCGTTGGGGAACATCGTCTGGCCGGTGAACCACCAGCCGTCGGTGGCCAGAAACTCGATGATCGGGGCGATGTCCTCGATCCGGGTGAGCTGGTTGCCCATGGCCATCGACTTGTGAAACTCTACCCGTTCCGGCGTCTCCTGGGGGTAGAAGAACGGGGTGTCCATCGGCCCCGGCGCCACGGTGTTGACCGAGATGTGCCGGTCGGCGAATTCCTTGGCCGCCGCCCGGGTGAAGTGTTCCAGCGGCGCCTTGCCCCCCGCGTAGGTGGAATAACCGTCGGTGAAGGCCGCCAACAACGACGTGCCCAGACTGATGATCTTGCCGTAGTCGTTGAGTCGGCGTCCGGCCTCCTGGATGAAGAAGTAGGCGGCCTTGGCGTTGATGCCAAACATCTGGTCGTACTCTTCCTCAGTGGTCTCCAGGATCGGCTTGCGCAACACCATCCCGGTCGTGTTGACCGCGACATCGATCCCGCCGAAGGAATCAACCGCCTGGTCGAACAACCGCCGCACCTGGCTGACCTGGGTCAGATCGCCCTGCACGCTGACCGCCTGTGACCCGGCCTGCTGCACCGCCTTGACCGTGTTCTCGGCGCTGGAGCTGTCGTTGTGGTAGTGCACCACGACCTTCGCTCCGTCCGCGGCGAAGGTCGTGGCCAGCAACCCGCCCAGATTCTTCTCGCCACCACCGATCACAGCGACCTTGTCCTGCAACTTCCCGGTCATGATCTCCCCTCCCTCGATGTCGTTTCGATGCTGGCAGGCGATCCCACCGCCCGCAGCACCCAACGCTAGGCACCTGTCCTCGACGCCGGGAAACACAAACCTCCTGTAACCGCACAAACAAACCTGATAACCCCAGGGAAGCCGATACAGCGACTCCCTGAACACGGGTTTTCATCCCGGCCGCGAGACGGCACCGGAGAGATATCGATAACGAGGAGCTGGTGAACAGGGCACCGGAAATCGAGGGCGAGGTGGTCGGCCCCAGAGCTCGATACAGCGGGCAATCCGTACCACCAGCACCGGCGGACACCTCGGCTACATTCGCGTCGCTCACGACGTGTAGTCGCCAGGGAGAGGAGTGGAATCCGCGCGGTGCATCTGCACAGTGGCCCAGCACCGATGGGCCACTTCTCGCGGGAACTGATCGGATCGGTCTTCCACCGCGAGAGCGATCCCGACAAGATCTTCGGCCTCACCTTACCGCCGGAACAGGCCGCTGAGTCCTACCAGATCATGGAGCATGACCACGCCATACCGCACCGTCGCGGGACGCGGGCTGAACCTTCGATCACGATTTGGCCCACGTCCCACGTCAAACGCGGTCCGAGCCGCACTGTCTCCGGGCACCGGGCACCGGGCACCGGGCACCGGGCACCGGGCACCGGGCACCGGGCACCGGGCACCGGGCACCGGAGGTGGAGCGAACCACGATCTCGTCGAGATCGACGTTCCGCGGCGTCACCGCACCTCTCACTCCGAATCGCAGCAGCTTCCCTCACCGCTTCGAGGGCCGGTCAACGCCAGTCCGGTAGGAGCGCAGCAACCGTCACCCCGCCAGGACTCCACGCCTTCCTTGACAGCGAGCGCGGCGATGACCAGGGCCACGACCGGATCGGCCCAGGCCCAACCGAGGGCGGCGTTGAGTACCAGACCGAGCAGCAGCACCGCGGACAAGTAGGTGCACAGCAGGGTCTGCTTGGAATCGGCCACGGCGCTGGCCGAACCCAGCCGCCGCCCCGTGTGGCGTTGCGCCAACGAGAGCCCGGGCATGACCACCAACGACAGGGCCGCCAGCACGATCCCGACGGTGGAGGACTCCGCACCGGCACCGCCGACCAACGAGCGGACCGCCTCGACGGCGACGTAGCCGGCCAGTAGGAAGAACGACACCGCGATGACGCGCAGCGCGCTGCGCTCACGGGCCTGCCGCGTCGTGACCTCACGCGCGGAGAACTGCCAGGCCACCGCCGCCGCCGAGGCCACTTCGACGACCGAGTCCAGCCCGAACCCGATCAACGCGGTCGAGGAGGCCAGCGCTCCCGCCGTGATGGCCACGATAGCCTCGATCACGTTGTAGCTGATGGTGGCCGCCACCAGCAGCCGGATCCGCCGGGACAGCACCGCCTGCCTGCGCGAGCTCGGGGCCGCGCTGGTGGCCTCGACCGCTGCCGCCGCCGGGGGTGCGCAGCATCCGTCGGAACACTCGGCCTCGCCGGTGATCCCGCCCTGCGGGGCGTGTTGCCGGGAAGCTTCCATCATGAGACCCCCACTTCCCGGGGCGCTGCCCCCTCGGTCGGTGTGTCCTCCTCGGCGCAGGCCTCGGTAGGTTCGACGGCCAGCACCACCTGCACCAACTCCCGCAGCGCACCGGCCAAGTGCTCATCGGCGAGCGTGTACTGCACCTGTCTTCCCTGGTAGGTGGCGATCACCAGACCACAACCGCGCAGGCACGACAGATGGTTCGACACGTTCGACCGCGACAGTCCCAGCTGTTCGGCCAACCGCCCCGGGTACTGCGCCCCGTCCAACAGGCGCACCAGGATTCGGCACCGCGTCGGATCGGCCAGTGCCCGTCCCAACCGGGCCAACACCGCCTCGCGCGTCTCACAAGTCACCATATACTCAACAGTACAGTTAACAATGAACTGAAGTCGAGGCCGAACCGCCACGACCGCCTGACGCTGCCAGGGCGGTGCGAACATCCCCCTGCCCGTGGGGTTTCCTCTCCCGAATCGCCCTGCTCGATCCCGCGACGACATCACCTCCGGGCCTCTGCCGAGTGCCGGTGGAACGCCGCCCGGTCAGCAACTCCACGCGACAGCACGGCCAGACCGGCGACCGCCGATCCCCCTTCGGGGACGGTGCCGAAATCATCGGAACTCGCGTAGCGCTGTCTCCGCCGCTCGGGCGAGGAGCGCGTTGTCGTACTCGGCGTCCCGACTCGGGTGGTCGGACAGCACCGCGAGCACGACGGGCGCCCCTTCCGGGGGCCACAGCACGGCGATGTCGTTGCGGGTGCCGTAGTCGGCGGCGCCGCTTTTGTCCCCGACACGCCAGCTATCCGGGGCTCCGGCACGGATGAGCTCGTCACCGGTGGTGGAGTTGCGCAGCATCCTGTTGAGCAGGGCACGTTCGTCCTTCGGTAGCGCGTTTCCGACGGTGAAAGCGCGCAGGCTGGTGGCCAGCGCCCGAGGGGTGCTGGTGTCGCGGATGTCACCGGGCTCGGTCGCGTTGAGGTCGGGCTCGATCCGGTCTACGTGGGTGGTGGTGTCACCGATCTCGCGCAGCGCCGCGCTGAGCCCTTCAGGACCGCCGAGCTCGTCGAACATGAGGTTCGCGGCGGTGTTGTCGCTGTAGCGCACGGCGGCGTCGAGCACGGAACGCAGACTCATACCGCTGTCGACGTGCTCTTTCGTGATCGGCGAGTAGGTCACCAGATCGGCTCGATCGTAGGTGATCGGCTCGTCCAGTCCCTCGAGCGAAGTTCGCCGCAGCACCGCCCCCGCCGCCAGCGCCTTGTGCGTGGAGGCATAGGCGAATCGTTCGTCGGCACGATAGGACAGTTCCCGCCCCGTCGCCGTGTCCACGGCGTAGACACCGAGGCGAGCGTCGAATTCGTGTTCGAGCCGCCGAAAGTCCTCATGAGACACCGACGCGGTGGAAGGCGTGGGCGTCGAGCTCCGCGGGGGAGCTGACTGTTCGGCTCCGACACCGGTGCAGCCGACAAGTGTGAGCAAAGCCAGCGAGGCCAGCAGACCCCCGCAAGTACGCCGTACGAACAAGGCGGTTCCTTTCGTCGTTGACTACTACAGCCACTCTCATCGACCTCGACTCATCCCGTCCAAGCCACGAACGGATGATCCGATGCCGAACGCGTATAAGCCGTGGATGTGGACCTGGTTGGCGGTCGCGAAGCCTTCGTGGCCGTTGGCGAGGCGGGCAGCTTCACTCGGGGAGCCGCTCTCGCGCGCATTCCCCAGTCAGTGGCCAGCCACCGGGGCTCGACTCTGGAGCGTCCACTGGCGCCAACGCGGGATCGGCCAGGGCCTTCGTCGATCTGTTGCGGGCACTGTGAGCACTTTCCCGCACCCCCGAAACATCGGCACGCGGGTGCGCGAACTCATGGCCAGCAACCTGCTCCGGCAACGCCTGGAACCGGAGTTCGTCTCCGACTCCTCGGCATGGTCGTCGAAGACCGGGACGCTGCTGAACCTGCGGCACGAGGTCGGCGTGGTCGAACACGCCGACGGTCGGACCTTCGCGGTCGCCGCGCTGACCGAAGCGCACCTGGCCACGGCCAACCAGCCCGAAGCCGATGCGGTCATGGCCTGGGTGGCGCGCACACTGCGTGATCAGCTGCGACGCGGCCTGCTCCGGCCGGTTCCTCTGAGGCAGTGGTGTGCTCACACCGGCACGACGCGATGCTCGGGGCCTGGATAGGCTAAAACGGCCGTGACGGTGTGAAAACCAGTGCGGAGCGGTGGTTCGGACCGAGCTCACCGCGCCGTCGCGAGTACTGCTTCGGACGAAAGGACAGGGCTGATGACTGCCGTGCAGGGAACAACGGTGGACATTCCCACGCCGGACGGCGTGGCTGATGCTTACCTCACGTGCCCGGACGACGGTGCCGCCCATCCCGTCGTGCTGTTCTACATGGACGCCTTCGGGATACGGCCACATCTGATCGTGATGGCCGACCGGCTCGCCGCGTCCGGCTACACCGTGCTGGTGCCCAACGTCTTCTATCGCCACGGCCGGGCACCGGTGGTCGAGCTGCCCGAGTTCATCGATCCGGGCAGGCGTCCCGAGATCTTCGACGAGATCGGCCCCATGATGCAGGCGCTCACCCCCGAGCTGGCGATGCGGGACGCCGGCGCCTACCTGGACTGGGTACGGCAGCGGCCGGAGGCCGACGGGGCAGCGGTCGGTGTCACCGGCTACTGCATGGGAGCGGTACTGGCATTGCGCACAGCTGGGACGTATCCGGACCAGGTGGCGGCCATGGCCGGGTTCCACGGTGGCGGTCTGGCCACCGAGGAGCCCGACAGTCCGCATCGGCTGGCCGGCTCCATCACCGCGGAACTCTACTTCGGTCACGCCGACCAGGACCACGCGCTACCACCCGAGCAGATCGAACGACTCGACCGGGCGCTGACCGAGGCGGGGCTGTCTTTCCGTAGCGAAGTGTATCCGGGTGCCGGGCACGGCTACACTCAGGCCGACACCGCCGCCTACGACGAGCAGGCCACCGAGCGGCACTGGTCGGCGCTGCTGGACCTGTTCGACCGTACGTTGAAACCGGACTCGTAACACCGGCGTCCGGGGGTGGACAGCGGCTGCACGTTCCTGATGCCGGGCCGTGTCCGTCGGCGGGTTGTGCTTCCCTCATTGGTGTGGAACGGGTACGCCAGCGGTGCGGAGTTTGGCCTCGATGAGCGCGGTCAACCGAGCTGAGACCGGCATCCGGTCCTGCCGGTGGTAGTTGATCATTCTGTACTGTGGGACAGCTTCGGACCAGGTTCGCAGATCAGTGGGATCCCCCAGCAGCGTGGGATTGGCGAGAAAGTGCTCGGCTACGGCGGTCGCGAGTTCCTCGATACAGGGGTCGTCGGGCTGCCAGGTCTCGGTCTCCCAGCAGCGTTTGGCCAGGTTGACGTACCCGGGGTCGTCGAGCCGGCGTTCGAGCAGGGTCAGGAAACCGTCGAATCCCTCAGGCACCAGAGCCAAGGACAGCACCAGGGCTTCCCGCTGGGTGGTTACATAGTCGGATTCGAAACCGAGCTCGGACATCCGGTGCAGCAGATCGAGAGCGCGGTCGGGCAGCAGGGCACGGTCGCCTTCGGCGAGCTGCCGCAACGTCTCGCGTCGCGCGGTCAGCTCCGCGATCCGCTCGGTGAGGCGTCGCCGCACATCGGCGATCGCCGCGTCGAACTGCTCGGCATCCGCCTCGAGCACGGCCCCGATCTCGGCCAACGGCACGCCCGCGGCCGCCAGCGTACGGATCTGAACCAGTCGCAGCAGCTCGTCCGAGCTGTACCTCCTGTAGCCGGAGCGGTCACGCGGTGGTTCTTCGATCAGGCCAAGCTTGTGATAGTGCCGCACAGTCTTCACTGTGACGCCCGCGAACGTCGCCGCCTGGCCGATCGTGACGCCATAGGCCATCCTGTCAGGTCACCTCGCGGGAACATGGGGCTTCGTGGGTGGAGGCGATCTCGCGAACCGCGTCGGCGACGGCCCGGAAATCCTTGCGCAGGATCTTCGAGTGGTTGCTCGCGACCTTCGCGCTTACCTCGAGGTTCGAGTTGCGGGCGAGTGCGGGAGCGAGACTAGCGCGAGCCCGTTCCATCTCCTCGGCTCCGCCCCCCAGGTTGCCTCCCGAGGCGATCACCCACCGGCCCGGACAGGCCAGGCCGTCCAGCACGGGGCCGAGGGCGCCGAGGCCCTCGTTGATCTCGATGTTGATCTCGGCGTGCTGCTCGGCGGAGAATCGTGCAGCCAGGCCCAATCGACGGGCGATCGGAAACATCCACCTCAACCGGCGGAACAACGTCCTGATCCGTTCCCGGGCCGCGTCGTCGATCCAGTCGTACGGCATCGCACCGTCGACCAGGACCACTCCAAGGACGCGGCCCGGGTTGCGGTTGGCCCAGTGCACCGCGAGCGCGGCCCCGTAGGACCAGCCGACGAGTATCGGCCGGTCCACGCTCCTCGCTTCGAGGACGGCGTCGACGTCACGGACGCACGCCTCGAACGAATAGTCCGCGGACCGCTTCGATCCGCCGCGAGCACGCTCGTCATAGGTGATGTGTCGCCAGTCGCTGCCGAGTTCACCGATGACGCGCCGCCAGTGCGACTGATCGGCATAGGAACCGTTGAGATAGACCACGGGACAGCCGGGCCCACGCGTATCGGTCGTGGCAAGCGCGGTGTCTTCGACCGGCACCATACCGGTCCAGACCGAATCGGACGAAAAGATCGAGTTCGAGAGGCTCATGTGATCAAGTGTGAGCCCTGACCCGAGGGCAACCTCAACACGTACCTCGGCTCCGGAGGGGAGCGGAGGAGAATTCGATCACTTCCGCAGCCCGAGCATCGGGTGTCGCCACGCGGTCGCGGAACCAGGCCGTCAGGCTCGGCTCCGACGGGGATTCCCCGGCGAAACCGTGAATCGCCGCGACCGCGTCCCATTCGGGCGAGCACGAACGGTAAGGACATCGCCGCTGTGGACGTGCCACCGTGGTGCTTGCGCCCCGCCGGACAGCGGATCGGCGGCCGGGGAGCAGCGCCACCGTGAGCGGAACCGACCCGCGCGTTCACTGTCGGTACCGGCGCTGTCTCCACCGAGCGGTTTCGGACTCGTCACCGGAATCGTCCGGCGGACAGGGGTAACGGCCGGGAGTATGGCAAGCATTCCGTGAACACTTTTCCGGGGCCTCAGTGTCGAGAACGTGGCGTTCACCGATCCCCGCAGCACCTCACCTGTCATCACCGTGACGAAATCATCCTGACTTGAGGGGCATATGTTGTTCGCCTGTAACAGGCTCGAGATCCGCTCGCGCGGGGATCGCGAGGAGAGCGGCACCTCGTCCGGGAGGGACCGCCTGAACCGCCGGTCATCGGATCCGGCATCAGGTTTTCCAGGGACCGATGCGGTCCAGGCAGCGGCGCTGCTGGCGTGCGGTCGGCGCGTCGAGATCCTGGCCGCGTTCGACGAGCGCGTCGTCGGCGGCGGCGCGGTTCTCGACGGGATTTCCGCTCGTCGTATTCGAACTTGGCTACCATGTCGAAGGGCGGCGTATCTGCACCTGGCCCGCCAAGATCCCGGAACGTGGGCGTAGTCGCCGAGGACGGTGAAAATGACGTTCGGGGCGTCTTCGATGGTCGTCCAGACCGGATTGGATCGAGCCAGGTGGACGAGCAGGTGGTCTCCATGGCAGGTGAAGTGGGTCGGGAGGACGAGGGGTGGCTGGCCGCGCACACCGTTGACGGCCAGGTGCCCGAAGTCATTCCCCTCGGTGAACCAGGCCTGCCATTCGACCTCGTCCAGGCCGGCGTCCCAGGGACGAATCAACATGTCGTCCTCCTGTCCGGGTCAGGTCGCGGCGAGCAGGCTCACGGCCACGGCGGCGGTGCCCAGTCCGAGAAGTTGGCCGCGATGGACGCGTTCGGCGGTCACGCCGCAGGCGAGCAGGACCGTTCCGGCAGGGTAGAGCGCGACGATCACGGCGACGACGGCGAGGTCGCCGCCGCGGGCGGCGAGCAGGAACAGCAGGTTGGCCACCGAGTCCAACGCGCCCGCAGCGGCCGACATCGCGTAGGCGGGCCGTTCGGGGCCGAGCGCGCGGTGCAGCAGTCCCGCTGCGGCCAGGGTGATCGCCGAGGAGACCGCCCGACCGATGATCAGCGGAGCCACACCGCTGTCGCTCGGCGCCTGGTGCAGGAAGATCAGCTGCCCTGCGATGGCGGCTCCGGCCCCGAAGGCCAGCAGCAGCGCGCCCCGTGAGGGCCGTGTCGCGCCCGTGCCTGGGCCGGTGCTGACCAGCACCACCGCCACCAGGGCCAGCGGAAGCCCCAGGATGCCGGCAACGGCCAGGTGCTCGCTCTGCAGCAGTCCCACACCGGCGGGCAGCGCGGCCGAGACCAACGCGGTCACCGGCGAGAGCACGTTCATCGGACCGATCGCCAGCGTGCGGTAGAGCAGGACGAACGCGGCGGCCGAGGCGAGTCCCGACGCCGCGCCCCAGCCCAGCGTAGCTGGGCTGAACGACGCGCCCAGCAACGGCCACAGCACCAGTTCGACCGCGAGACTGGCCGGGGCCGCGACCACGACGGTCCGCAACGCGTGAGCCTTGCGGGCACCGAGTCCACCGAAGAAGTCGGCGCACCCGTAAGCCAGTGAACTACCCAGAGCCAGCAGCAGAGCGAACACGGCACACCTCTCGCGAGTCAGCAAAACGACCAGAAGGTACAATGAAACAACCAGTAAGGTCAATAAAACGACCTATTCGTTTATTGAAATGACCCATCGGGAAGTGTGACGAACACATGGTCGAGACAACAGCGGCGCTGCGCTCAGTCGCCTTCAACGTTCGGGCGGCACGCCTGCGGGCGGGCCTGTCACTGGAAGAACTCGGGCGTCGCGCCGAGGTCAGCAAGGGCGCCTTGGTAGGACTGGAAAAAGCCGAGGGCAACCCGAACCTGGCCACCCTGGTCCGGCTGGCCGACACCCTCGGCATCTCGGTGTCGGCCCTGATGCGGGGCTCAACCGAAAACCACGTGCGCGTGGTGACCGCCGACCAGGTGGCACCGCTGTGGACCGGGGAAGAGGGCGGCCGGGCTCGCCTCGTGGTGACGACCCCGGGAGCAGCTCCCACCGAGATCTGGCACTGGCAGCTGGAACCAGGGGAGGAGTACCCCAGTCATCCCCACCAGAGCGGAGTCGTGGAGACGGTCAACGTCACCTGCGGGCGGATGACCCTCGTCGTCGACGGTACCGACTACACCGTCGAAGCCGGCCAGACCGCCACTTTCGGTGGTGACGCCCCGCACACCTACCGGGGCGCGGGCACCGAGACCTGCCACCTGATCATGACCGTTCACCTGCCACCCGCCCCCGCTGGCACAACCTGAGCCACACGCATGCCCGGAGTCGTCGGGATCACCACGAGCGAAACCGACGACTCACCCGAGGTCGACCCACACTCGAAACGACCAAGTGCCCCCCTCGATTTATGCCGCCCAGGGCTGGGTGTGCGTGCTCAACGACAGCACGTCGACGACGAACCACTGGTCACCACCGCCGAAGTCGTGCACGCGATGGAGTTCCTGTTGACCAACACCGGGATCAACGCGCAGGACCTGCATCTCGACGGCGGTGTGACACCCACCTGAAACCGACTCCGCCCGAACGGGCACACCAGCCGACCCTCCACCGGCGGCGAAACCGTGGCGACGGCGATCGGCTCCCTAACCACCGAAAGCGAACCTGCCGTGCAGCCGCCACCGCCCCCGCAGCACCACCAGCCAGGCTTCGGACAGTTCGACGGTCAGCGGCAACGACTCCGAGGCCTCCCGTTGGATCACGGCCGCCGTCCGCTCGGCCACTCCCATGGCCACCGTCACGTGCGGCTCCACCTCCTCGCCGAGCCCCCGATGGGCGACCGGAGCAGGCCAGTCACTCCGAAGCGCCCCGATCAGGTCCCGCAGCGGCGCGACCGGTTCGGGCACCAGATACACGAACCCACCCCGCCGGCGGCACCGGGACAACACCACCCGCATCGGCGGCTGATGGTCGAACACCTCGCGCAACGCGGTGAGCACTCCGGCATCGAGGTCACCGGCGGCCAGAAACGGGTAGAGCAGCGACAGGTGCGCCGGCACTCCGTCGCGCACCGCCTCCGGATACCACCCGCTCACCCAGGCCAGCGCCTCGTCGGCAGCGGGAACCGGGATCACCAGGCCGGTACGGCCGTCTCGCGGCATGGTCCCGTTGTACCCGACCAACACGCTCCAGCACCCACCCGGTCATACGGCCGCGCGGCGCTCGCCCGCGCCGCGGGCGCGAGAATGTGAGCGGGCAATTCTTCGTCGTCAAACGCGGGAAGGGACATGGATCTCACCGTCCACCAACTGAGGTGCTTTCTCTCCGTGGCGAGAGAACTGCACTTCGGCCGAGCCGCCGAGCTGCTCCGACTGAGCCCCTCGGCGCTGAGCGAGCAGATCACCACCCTGGAACGCCGCCTTTCCCGCACCCTGTTCCGCCGCTCGTCCCGCACGGTGGAGCTGACCGACCACGCCGTCGAGCTGCTCCCACTGGCGCGCCGGGCGGTGGCCGCCATGGACGAAGTGCTCGAATGGGGCAGTGGTGAGGCCGCCGAACCGTGCCTGCGGATCGGGCTGATGGTCTCCAGCCCCACCTTCCAGACGATCATGACCACCGCCGGACAACGGATGCCCCGAGTACGGCTGCGCATCCGGCAGCTGGGATTTCTGGGATGCTACGAGGCACTGGCCGACGGGGACGTGGACTGCGCCTTCGTCGTCGAGATCGGCCAGACCCCCTCTCCGGAGTTCGACGCCGTCCCGCTGTGGGACGAGGGAAGTGTGCTGGTGGTCTCCGAGCAGCACCGACTCGCCGAGCGTGATTCGGTGCGGCTGGCCGAACTGGCGGGAGAGACCTTCGTCTCGGCCGAGGACGAGGCCGTCGCGGCACGCTGGTTCTCCTCGGTCGTCGGCGAGAACCGGGACTGTCGCCTGCGTCCGGTGGCGCGCACCTTCGAGGAAGTCCTGGAGCTGTGCGGAGCGCGGCAGGGCGTCAACATCGCCGGAGTCTCCGCGGCACGAACCTACCCCCGACCGGGGGTGCGGTTCGTGCCGGTGGTGGACGCGCCACCGGCCAGCACCTACCTGTACCTGCGCCGGGGACACCACCCGACAGCGCTGCGGCAGTTCACCCAGCTGGCCGAAGAGATCGCCGGCAGCCACCCCAGCTGATCATGCGGAACGTCCGAACGGCCGTTCGGACAATCACGTTGGTGTTCGCGGCGCTACCGGGCACACACTGGAAAACGTGCCTGAAGCATCCTCAACATCCGACGAGCCGGTTCGGATCACCAGAAACATCGACTTCGCCCACCGGGACACCGGGGAACTGCTGCTGGACCTGTACCACCCGGCCGCGGCGGGTCGTGCGGTGCCGGTGGTGCTGTGGCTGCACGGCGGCGGGTGGTTCACCGGCGACCGGAGCCTGGCCCCCGACCTGGCCCACCACGCCCGCACCACCGGCTGCGCCATGGCCGCCGTCGAATACCGACTCTCCGGGCAGGCCGTGTTCCCCGCCCAGCTGCACGACGTGCGCGCCGCCATCCGCTTCCTGCGCGAGCACGCCGAGCACTACGACCTCGACGCCGCACACTTCGGGCTCTGGGGCGGCTCGGCGGGCGGGCACCTGGCCGCGCTGGCCGGTCTGACCGGGCACCGTCCCGACGTCCTCGGCGAACCCACCACCGGCGGCGACGTCTCCGTGCAGGCGGTGGCGGTCTCCTATCCGCCGGTGGACCTGGCCGGGGTGGTCGCCGAGGCGGAACACAGCCACGGCCACACGGACGCCGCCTCACCCGAACAACGGCTGCTGGGCACCCACCCGGCGAGCCACCCCGAGGCAGCCAGACAGGCCAGCCCGTTGAGCTGGGTGAGCCCCGCCGCTCCGCCGTTCCAGATCTCGCACGGCACCGACGACGTGCTCGTACCGCAGCAGCAGAGCCAACAACTGCACGAGGCACTGACCACCGCGAACGTACCCAGCGAACTCTACCTCCTCACGGGCTACCGACACGGGTTCCTCAACCCGCCGGGCCGCGCCGACGTGCCCGCCAGCCCGACGATGGACCACGGCCGACTGTGGACCGAGCAGCCCGCCACGGCCCTGTACCGCACCTCGGCACGCCCCGAAACCACAGCCGAACGAACCCGTTTCGGCTTCACCGACATCGAGGCGTTCTTCCGCGAACACCTCGCGACCACCACCGAGAACACGAACTCCCGCACAGAAACAGGACAACCACGGTGAGCACAGCCGACCCCGAAAGCGTCCACGACCTCGCCCCCGTCATCAACGCCCTGCCCGGCGAGCCGGTGCCCTACTACCTGGCCAGCGGCGAAGGGCTACGGTTCGAAATCGACAACCGACTGTGGACGGTCATCGCCCGCGGCGCCGACACCGGCGGATTGTTCGACGCCGCGTTCGTGTCGGGACCACGCGGCGCCGACACCCCGTTTCACAGTCTGCCTGAGCACCAGTGCTCCTACTACGTCTTCGACGGCAGCGTGCAGTTCTGGCTGGACGGCCAGAGCCGTGTACTGGTGCCCGGCGACTCCATCCAGATACCGGACGGCACCCCGGTGGCCTACCGGATGCTCAGCCACCTCAGCCGGATGCTGCTGTTCTCCGCCCCCAGCGGCGCGCTGGACGAACTAGTGACCTGCGCGCAACCGGTGCACCGGCACGTGTACTCCGCCGGCGGGACGGCCCACGGCCATCTCCCGCCGCTGACCGGCGCCCTGCCACACGAGCTGCCGCGAGCCACAGCCCAGGACGCCGACGACGACACCCTTCCCGCCGGAGGCGAAGGCTACTTCCTGCGTTCCCGCTCCGGGGACCGGCGCGGCTGGCCGGACGCGATCAACGCCTACACCGCCCGCGGCCGCAACACCGCAGGCCGCTACCTGGCGGTGAACACCCTGGCCGCCCCGCAGCCCTACATCATCCGCCACTTCCACCGACTGCACACCGAGAACTTCCTGTGCCTGTCCGGCCGGATCTGGCTGTGGGTCAACGGCCACGAGATCCTGCTCACCGGCGGGGACTTCCTGCACGCCCCGGCGGGCACCGTGCACAGCTTCGCCATCGCCGCACACAACACCCAGATGCTGGGGCTGCTCACCTCCGACGTGTTCGAACCGTTCTTCGACGTCACCAGCGTGGCCACCGACGACCACGTCCACACCGAAGGACTGATCGACCCCTCCACGGTCACCGAAGGGCTGCGCACCAACCCCGACCTCGACCTCGTCGTGGTCGGCGGCCCCCCACAACGAGTCAAAGCCACCGAGTTGTGACCGCCCGAAAGACCCACCCAGGCCCCGCCGGGGCCGCGAACCGGCACCATCACGACGCGTCGAACCCTCCGTCGCAGCGGAGGCGACCCCCACCCGACGCGGCGGTACCGTCTCACCGATGACGCTGACACTGCCCGAGCTTCCCGAACTGCCGGTCCGGACCGTTCTCGGCGACATCGGCACCGAACTGGACCGCGGTGGGGCCGCCGTGCTGGTGGCCCCACCCGGAACCGGCAAAACCACGCTGGTGCCACTGGCGCTGGCCGAACGCGGGCTGCGGGTGGTGGTGGCCGAACCACGCCGCCTGGCCACCCGCGCCGCAGCCACCCGCATGGCCGAACTGCTGGGACAACCGGTCGGCGAGCACGTCGGCTACGCGGTGCGCGGCGAACGACGCCGCTCCCCGCGCACCCACGTCGAAGTCGTCACCTCCGGACTGCTGGTACGACGACTGCAGTCCGACCCCGAACTGTCCGGAGTGGACGTGGTCATCCTCGACGAGTGCCACGAACGCCACCTCGACGCCGACCTGCTGCTGGCGCTGCTGCTGGACGCCCGCGACGGGCTTCGTCCCGACCTGCGTGTGCTGGCCACCTCCGCCACCGTCGACAGCGACCGGCTGGCGAACCTGCTCGGCGACCAAGCCCCGGCGCCCGTGCTGCACGCCGCCGGACAAACCCACCCCGTCGAAACCAGCCACCTCGCCCCGCTGCGCAACGAGACCATCGAAAACACCGTGGCACGCGCCGTGCGCACCGCGCTGCACGACCAGCCCGGCGACGTGCTCGCCTTCCTGCCCGGCGCCAGAGAGATCACCCGCACCCGCGAGCTGCTCTCCGACGAGACCAACGTGGACGTGCTGCCGCTGCACGGCAGAATGCCCACCGCCGACCAGGACGACGCCCTGACACCACGAGCACGACGACGCGTGGTGCTGGCCACCGCCGTGGCCGAATCCAGCCTCACCGTGCCCGGCGTACGCGCGGTGGTCGACTCCGGCCTGTCCCGCGTGTCCCGCGTCGACCACCGACGGGGACTATCCGGCCTGGTCACCGTGCGAACCCCCAGCGCGGTCACCGAGCAACGCGCCGGACGCGCCGGCCGCGAAGCCCCCGGCAAGGCCTACCGGTGCTGGCCCGAACACGAACACAGCACCCTCGCCCGCTATCCCGAACCCGAGATCCGCACCACCGACCTCACCCGACTCGCGCTGGAGCTGGCCTGCTGGGGAACCCCGGACGGACAAACACTGCGCTGGTGGGACGAACCACCCCAAGGCCCGCTGACGGCCGGCCACCAAGTGCTGTCGGCACTGGGCGCCCTCGACAGCGACGGGCGGATCACCGAACGCGGCCGACGCATGGCCGAACTCGGACTGCACCCCCGCTTGGCCCGTGCCCTGCTGGACGGCAGCGCCCGGGTCGGGAGACGCACCGCGGCCGAAGTCGTCGCGCTGCTCGACGACGACACCCTGGCCACGCGGACCGAACTCGCCACCTGCCTGCGCGAGCTCCGCGACAACGGGCCCGGCTCCCGCCGCTGGCGCCGCGAAGTACGACGCCTGGAAAAGATGGTGCCCGCCACACCGGAGCCTCCCGACGCCGACGACGAAGCCCTGGTAGTGGCCCTGGCCCACCCGGAACGGCTCGCCCGACGCCGCGCCCCCCGTTCCCGGGTGTACCTCATGGCCGGTGGCACCGCCGTGGAACTGCCCCGCTCCGAAGTGCGGGAAGACCCCTCCGGAATGCCCACCTCCGAAGGAATGGCCGGCTCGGAGTGGCTGGCCGTAGCCGTGGCCGAACGCGACCCCAGCCGCGTGCACGGCTTCGTGCGGCTGGCCGCCCGCGCCGACCAACGCCTCGCCGAACAGGCCGCCCCCGGGCTGGTGGAACACGCCGACGAGATCGACTGGCACGACGGTGACGTGCGCGCCCGCATCCTCCGCCGCCTGGGATCGATCGTGCTGTCCGACACCCCGCTGCGCCACCCCCCGAACGAGGCGGTACGGGCAGCACTGCTCGACGGGCTGCGCACCGAAGGGCTACAGCTACTGCACTGGGACACCGAAGCACACCAGCTCCGACAACGGCTGGCGTTCCTGCGCAGAACATTCGGCCGGCCCTGGCCCAGCACCGACGAGCACGACCTGCTGGCCGCGGTCGACACCTGGCTCGAACCCGAACTCTCGGCCGCACGCACCAGAACCGATCTGGAACAGCTCGACGCCGGTCAGGCGCTGCGCCGCCTGCTGCCGTGGCCCGAAGCCGGGCGGCTCGACGAACTGGCCCCGCCACGGATGCAGGTACCGTCCGGTGCTCGGATCCGCCTCGACTACGACGACGAACAGCCCGTCCTGCCGGTGCGGCTCCAGGAAGTCTTCGGCTGGACCAGCGTGCCCACCATCGCCGACGGCCGCGTCACGGTACTGATGCGGCTGCTCGACCCCGCCGGACGCCCTGCCGCCGTCACCGGCGACCTGACCTCGTTCTGGAACAACGGTTACCACCAGGTCCGCGCCGAGCTGCGGGGCCAGTACCTCAAGCACCCTTGGCCGGAGGACCCGTGGAACGCCGCACCCGACCGACCACGCGGAGGCTGACAAGACCGGTACCGGAGACGATAGCGCACACAGACCATGCCATTACCGAAACAATGGTGGTCGAGCGACTCGAGTTCGGCACGCATCCCGGGCGAAGAACGACCCACCACAACCGGCGCGAGGAACAGTCCACACCTGTCGACCAGCCCCACCTCGAACGCGTGGGCGGCCAACGCCGGGCCGCCCACGGTGAGGTCGTGTTCGGCCGAAGCCTTCAGGTGATGGGCACCGTCTCCAACATGGTGGAGTAGACGACCTTGCCAGCCGCTCGTCACAGTCGCACGAACTCGTCCACGGCGGGACAGCGCCCGGCCAGAGCGGGATCGGATTCCCACCCGGTCATCACCGCGTAGAGCCCGCACCCGTACAGACCAGTCAAAACGGCCGTGTTCGTCAGCGATGTAGCCGTCGAGCGAAGCCAACACGGAACAGTTCAGCCTCACCGTGACTCTCGCGTCCTGCCCGGCGCATCCGCTGCTTGGCGGACGCTTTCCCGCGACATCGTCACGACAGTGTTTCACTGCGGTAGTGGTACCGGCACACCTCGGTGAACCCCACCCGCTCGTACAACCGCAGCGCCGAGGTGTTGTCCACGTCCACCTGCAGATACATCCCACCGGCTCCCAGCCCCGACGCCCAGTCGGCCAACGACCGCAGCACGTCCCCGGCAGCACCCCGCCCGCGCACCCGCGGCAGGGTGGCCATCCCGAACACACCGGCCCACCCGGAGTCGACGACCGCACGTCCCACCGCCACGAGTTCACCACCGTCGAGCACCCCGGCATAGGCGCTCGGCTGCTACCCCCGGGCAAGCATCTGCCACTCCGGCCGACGATCACCACCAGCACCGTGCACCGCGTGCCACACGTCGAACCACCCGGCGGTGGGTGACTCCACCAACTGGGTCCTCGCACCGCTCGTTCGCACCTGAGCGCGAACGTCGTCCACCGCCGCCGCCCACAACGACATCGGGGTGTGCCGGTAGTAGCCGCGTTCGGCCAACAACGCATCGAGCTCGACCGGACACGCACCCGGTGTGATCTGGAAAGTCGCGGCCCGACCGAACCCCGCGTAGAACCCCTCAGCGGCCGAGACCGCCCGCATCAGCCGATCATCGCCGAGCACGCCGTGCGGCAGCACCGTGGACGTCCACCAGGACGCGCCCGGGGCGTGGCGCAGCCACCAGCCACCGAGACGTTCGACGTGCTCGGCGGGCAGCGCCCTGGCTACCCTCTCCTGCAACCGGCGCGCCGTCTCCGGTCCCGTGACCGGGCACCACATCGACTCGACCACCTTCCCGCCACACACCGGCGAGGTTCAGGCGAGCAAGTGCCGCCAACTGTCCGGCTCGGCCCGCAGGAACTCGTCGAAGCTCCACGGCCGCACCCCGGTGACTCGCTCGACCGTGTGACTGGTCACCGAGGTCTCACCCGTGGCGATGGCCAGATACGAACCCACCCAGGCATCGATCTGCCACTGCCGGGCACCCGCCCGCGAGTCACGCGCCTCCTGCTCGTCCTCGGCGTGATAGGTGATCTCACGACCGGTGACCTCACTCAGCAACCGGGCCGTTTCGCGCAGATCGAGCGGTTCGGGACCGGAGACGTCATAGATCCGGTCGGCGTGGTCGTCGTCGAGCAGCACCCGCGCCGCCAACCGCGCCACATCCCGCCGGGCGACCCACGCGGCCCGCCCCATGCCCGCGGGACCACGAATCACCCCGCCCGCCCCGACGAAGTGCGGCACCACATCGGCATACATCGAATTACGCAACGCGGTCAGCCGCATCCCACTGGCCATCACGGCCTGCTCGGTGGCCGAGTGCTCCCGGGCGAAAGGAAACGTCGCGTGCGGCGCCGCCCCCATGAACGAGGTGTAGACCATCCGACGCACCCCGGCCTCGGCGGCCGCGTCGATGAGCGTGCGATGCAGCCACAACCGATCCGGCTCCTCGTGCGCGGAGACGAACAACACGGTGTCGACCCCCCGGAACGCCTCGCGCAACGCCGTCGCATCCGAGTAGGACGCCCGCACCACCGAACAGTTCTCCACCCGGGGCACACGTTCGGGAGCCCGGGCCACGAGGCGCTGCGGCACCCCGCTCTGCTCGAGCAACCGACTGACCCTGCTGCCGAGCTCACCGGTGACGCCGGTGAGCGCGATCGACTCCACCACAGTCACACCTCCCAGTCCCGCCCCGGAATCGTATCCGCCACACCACCGCCCACGCCCGACGACACGACGCGGACTCAGAGCAAACTCAACTGCCGAGCGGCACGTCGTCTGCCGCCCCCACCGTCGTCACCCCGCACCGCCGTGTCCCCCAACTCGGACAGGAACGGGCTGGGGGAGCGCTGCGCGGCGGCAGCCTGGCCCCGACGCGCCGCCCGCGTCAGATACAACCGCCGCTGGGCCCGCGTCATCCCCACGAAGAACAGCCGCCGTTCCTCGGCGGTGCCGTCCTGCTGCTCACCCGGCCAGCGCAACGGCAACAACCCGTCCTCACAACCGGTCACGAACACCACCGGGTACTCGAGCCCCTTGGCGGCGTGCAACGTCAGCAACGTCACCGCGTCCGCACGCGGATCCAGTGCGTCGACCTCCGCGCCCAGCATGACCTCCTGGCGGAACCCGGCCACGTCCTCACCGAAACGCGAGGCCAGCGGCGCCAACAACTCCACGGCCGTGTGCAGCTGTTCGGCCCGCTCGCCCGTCGTCTCGACCAACGAGGCGGCGGCCTGCTCCAACTGCCGCAGCACCGTGCCGGAACGAGGACCGGCATAGCCGAGCTCCCGCAACAACGGCTCCACCCCGTCCCGCGACGACAGCGGGTCGTGACTGCGTTTCTGCACCGGGAAACCCTGCCGCGTCAGCTCCTCGGCCAGCACCCGCGACTGCGCGTCAGTGCGGTAGACCACCGCGATGTCACCGAACCCCAACGACGAGGTCTCGTAGCCATCGGCACTACCGCTGTCCAGCGAATGGAAAGTGGCACCACCGAGCAACCCGTCGACGGTGCGGGCCACGAACCTGGCCTCGGAAGTCTCGTCGGCCGCCTGGTGCAGCACGACCGGGTGATCACTGTCGGCGCCCACCGGCCGCAACGTCCGCTCCGGCACCAGACTCTCCGGCCGGATCGCCCGCACCGCACCCTCGACGATCCGTCGCCCACTCCGGTAGTTCCGCGTCAACGCCAACACCGGAGCATCCGGATAGTCCTGTTCGAACCGCAGGAAGAACCCCACATCAGCGCCACGGAAACCATAGATCGCCTGATCCGGATCACCGATGACGGTCAGGTTCGCCCCGGCCGGGGCCAACAACCGCAGCAACCGGTACTGCACCTCGTCGACGTCCTGGTACTCGTCGACGCTGACCCAGCGGTACCGCCGCCGGTACCACTCGGCCAACTCACCATCGGACTCCAACAACTCGACCGGCAACACCAGCAGATCGTCGAAATCCACCAGCCCCTCCCGCCGCAACGCGGCGACGTAGCCGGAAAGCAGCTCCACCACCTCATCGGAAACAACCCCGCCCCGACGAGCCCGGGACAACGCGGAAACGACCTGCCGCGCCCTGCGCTCGTCACCGGTCAACGACACCAGAATCCGGTGCCGCCGATCAGCGTCGACCAGCGCGAAATCCTCGGGCAACCCCAGCGCCGCGTGGTTGTCCCGCACGAGACTCATCCCCAACGAGTGAAACGTCGCCACCGTGACCTCGCTGCCCCGCTCACCCACCAACGCGGTGATCCGGTTGCTCATCTCCGCCGCGGCCCGCCGGGTGAAGGTGATGGCCAAACAGTCCGAAGCAGGCACCCCCCGTTCCTCGATCAGATGAGCGATGCGATGCGTGATGGTGCGGGTCTTACCCGTCCCCGGGCCGGCCACGATCATCAACGGCCCGGACTCCACCTCGGCCGCGGCCCGCTGTTCGGCGTCGAGTTCGGCCAGCATTCCCACCGGGGCGGGCACACCGCCCACGGCACTGTCCGAGAGCTCGCGACGTTCGCCCTCTCGCTCCTCGTGCCGCGCGCCCCCCTCGGCATCCGACGGCGGGGAAGTGGTGGGCACCTCGTCGTCGAACGCCTCCGGCTCACCCACCGCCTCCAGGGCCAGTGGGGTAGAGGTCGCCAACTCCTCGTCGTCGAATAACGAGGCGGCACCACCACTGCGAACCCGCGAGAGCTCACCCGGTTCGAAGACGCGAATCGTGCCGTACTCCCCGTCGTAACCCGCCTCCCGGTGCACCGCGCCCACCCGCAACCGCTCGACAGCCTCGGCCAACGCCCCGTTTTCCCGCCGCAACCGCTCCACCGGAACGTTTTCCAGAATCGCCAGCTCGGAGCCGTGCCGCGCGGTGAGCTCACTGATCTCCCCGAAGACCTTCTTGCTCTTGGGACCGACCCCACGGATCTCACCGACGATCTCCGGAAGCGGTATCAGATTGCGATACTCCGCCGCACCCGACGGCCGCACCCCCTCGGCACGATCGGCCAGCGCATCAACCCGGTTGAGCACCCCCACCGTCAACGGCTTGCCGCAGTCCGGACACCGGCGCCCGTGACGACGCGTCTCGGCCGGATCCAACCGCACCCCGCACTTGCGATGCCCGTCGAGATGGTACTTGCCCTCCTCGGGAAAGAACTCCACCGTGCCCTCGAAACCAACACCGGTCTCCAGCGCGCGACGTATCGCGAAGTAGTCCAACTCGGTGTCGAACACGGTCGCCTCCCGCGCCAACATCGGCGGCGAATGCGCATCGGAATGACTCACCAGCGTGTAGCCGTCCAACCCCGACAACCGCCAGTTCATCTCCGGATCGCTGGACAACCCCGTCTCCAACGCGAAGACGTGCCCGGCCAAGTCCCGATAGCACTCCTCAATCGAATCGAACCCGGCCTTCGAGCCCAGAACGGCGAACCACGGAGTCCAGATGTGAGCGGGAACCAGATACGAACCCGCCCCGGACTCCAACGTGATCTCCAACAGATCCCGCGCGTCCAACCCCAGAATCGGACGCCCGTCCGACCCCAGGTTGCCAATGTTGCCGAGCCTGCGGCTGAACTCCTCAGCCGCGTCGAAATCCGGCACATAGCACAGGTGATGAATCTTGCGAGTGTAGTCCCCGTACTTGTAGATCGTGGCGATTTCCACCGAGAGCATGAACCGCACCGGCGTGTGGCACTTGGCGGGCAGCGTACGCAACGCCTCACGCTCGTACTCCGGACGCAACCGCAACAACCCCGGCTCGGCCGGCTCCAGGACCTCACGCAGATGCGCACGCCAAGCCGGATGCGTGAAGTCCCCCGTGCCCACCACCGTGACTCCCTTGCGACGTGCCCACCAGGCGAGATGCTCGATGTCACAGTCCTTGCTGCACGCACGGGAGTACTTGGAGTGGATATGCAAGTCAGCGTAGAAGCGCACCCGCCGATCCTGCCAAACCGGCCACACCCACCACGCTCCGGCCACGCACTCGCTCCACACCACCAGCGAAGCGATCACCCGCCACGAAAGACAACCACCGAACCGGGAACACCACAGTACTCATTCGACCTTTCTCACCCGGCGCTCCGCACGCCCCGTCGGAGCGCACCGGAGCATGTGAACCGATTTCGCCGAGCCTGTTCCACACCGGCCGCCGACACCGAAACGAACGAACACGCGCACACACGACGTCCCAGAAGAATCGAACCGACCGAAAAACCCGAAACGGAAGCGCCCCGAGAACAACGCCGACACCGAGCGCCGAAACCACCGAAGAAAACAGCGCGAGCCACCGGCGACCACGACGAGCACCACATCCCAGAACCCGCTCGCCCGGCCGCCCTCACCCGAGACCATCGAGCTGACACCACCACACCGACGCCCCGACACGCGGGGCCGGCGGGAGAACTCGCTCCCACCGGCCCCGAACCACACCGAACCGGTCAGACCAGCCCCAACCGACGCACGGTCTCACGCTCGTCGACAAGCTCCTGCACCGAAGCGTCGATACGCGGCCGGGAGAACTCGTCGATCTCGAGCCCCTGAACGATCTCGTAACGCCCGTCACGCGCCCTCACCGGGAAAGAGGAGATCAACCCCTCCGGCACACCGTACGAACCGTCCGAAACCACACCGGCCGAGGTCCAGTCACCCTCAGCCGTACCGTTGACCCAGGTGTGCACGTGATCGATGGCCGCGTTGGCCGCCGAAGCGGCCGAAGACGCCCCACGCGCCTCGATGATCGCCGCACCACGCTTGGCCACGGTGGGAATGAACTCCTCGCTCAGCCACTCCCGCTCGACCTGCTCGGCGGCGATCTTGCCACCCACCTCGGCGTGGAACAGGTCCGGATACTGTGTCGCGGAGTGGTTGCCCCAGATCGCCAGCCGCTGAATCTCGTCGATCCCCACACCCAGCTTGATGGCCAGCTGAGCCAACGCGCGATTGTGGTCCAGCCTGGTCATCGCCGTGAAACGCTCCGCGGGCACGTCCGGAGCGTGAGCCTGGGCGATCAGCGCGTTCGTGTTCGCGGGATTACCCACGACCAGGACCCGCACATCATCAGCCGCATTGGCGTTGATCGCCTCACCCTGCGGCTTGAAGATCCCGCCGTTGGCCTCCAACAGGTCGCCGCGCTCCATTCCCTGGGTACGCGGCCGAGCCCCCACCAACAGGGCGATGTTGGTGCCCTCGAAGGCACGATGCGTGTCATCGGTGACCTCGATACTGCGCAACAGCGGGAAAGCGCAGTCGGTCAGTTCCATCGCCGTCCCCTCGGCGGCCTTGACCGCCTGCGGGATCTCCAGCAACCGGAGATTGATCGGAGTGTCCGGACCGATGAGCTGGCCGGACGCGATCCGGAACAACAACGCGTAGCCGATCTGACCAGCGGCGCCGGTGACAGTGACGGTAACGGGGGAACGAGTCATGGAGTTCTCTCCTGGTCGCCGGGTATTGCCGAAGCGATGCTATCCACCCGCACACCGCGTGCCAGGCGCCCCCGGCACGGATCACACTCCACAACCATCCCCACAGAACCGAAACCGATTCAGCTCTCGCGGGACACGGCCGCCCACGAACCCGGAACCACAACGCTCCCCACGACACCGAACCCGACCGGCGCACACCACCGACACACCGTGTTTCGCCACACGTCACGATCACGCAGAATGAAGCCATGCTGCAGGTCTGCCTCAACGGCGCCCGGGGAGTTCGGGAACACCACCACCTTCCCGTACAACCCCACGAGCTGGCCGCGGCAGCAGCGCACAGCGTCGCGACGGGCGCCGAGGACGTGCACCTGCACCCCAAGAGTCCCGACGGTACCGACAGCCTCGACGCCACCACGGTGGCCGCCGCCATCAATGCAGTACGCGCAGCAGCGCCCGGCATTCCAGTGGGAATCACCACCGGCGCCTGGACCACCCCCGACACGCGATCCCGACTCGAAGCCATCGAGAGCTGGACTAGCCTACCAGATCATGCCACCGTCAACTGGCACGAACCCGAAGCCGAACGAATCGCCCACGCACTGCTGCGACGGGGGATCGGCGTCGAAGCCGGTGTCCGCTCCGGCACCGAGGCCGCCGAACGCTTCGCCGAATGGCCCCACCGCGATCGGGTGCTGCGCATCCTCGCCGAGGTCGTCGACCCCACAACAACCGGCGCGACCGCCACCGCCGAGGCACTGCTGGGGCGAATCCGTCCCACCAGAACCCCCGTACTGCTGCACGGCAGAGCCGCCGGAGCCTGGCCCGTACTGCGCCTGGCCGAACAGCTGGACCTGCATCGCAGGATCGGCCTGGAAGACACCCTGCTGCTTCCCGACGGCAACATCGCCGACGACAACCCCCAACTCGTCAGCGCCGCACTGCACAGCCGAACGGCCCCGGCTGATCGGGCTGCACGCTCCGAATGAGAGCACCACCCAGCGGAACAGAGCGGTCGAGTGAGGAGAGGGAAGCGGTAACACCACAACAGGTTCCGCAGCACGCCCCGCGAGCCCCGCACCGCGGCCACAGCGGGCAGTCACCACCACGTCACCTCCAACCGTCCCATCGCGAAAAAACGACGCGAAACACCCAGCACTCGGCACCGCACGGCCGGTGCGAAACGAGCCGTTCATCACCGTCTCAATCCAAACAGGACGGTCAGAAGCTCGAAGTACCGCAGGTTCCGACAGCAGAAGGACGAAATCGGGGTGCTTCCCAGGTCACAGTGGGCCGAATTCGCATTCGCTCGGTGTCTGGTGGACGAACGAGTCCGATACGAATCGTTACGAATCGTTCGGCCGTCGGCACAGGCGTGCTCAACGACCTCAGGCGAGTGTGACAGATGTGGGGTGGAGCGGTCATGGTCTCCGCGAGAAGCATTACTTAACATAATGTGCATTATCGGCTAAAACTGTATCCGGTGGTCACCGGTGGTGAAACCGGCCAGCCGACCGAACCAGCCGCGACATCGCGATGTCGCGTTCGCGGCCCGGAGACGCGCGGCGCGCTTCACGGCTCGGTGCGGCACGCTGTGGAAACCCCACGTGGGCCGCCGCCATCGATGATCTCGCTGCCGAGGCGTCTGCCAACCCGGGAAGCACGGGCGGATTCGTCACCGTGATGTTGTTGAGTGCTTGAAGCGGGCCTGCGGGCCGTCGTTCCGCTCGTGAAAACGTCGACCGCGCCCCCGGTATACGGTCGGTTCCGCTGCCGTAAAACGTGGATAATGAATATTATCCATCAAATCTGTTGATCCGCTCCTGTCCCAGCGCTGGTTCGATCACCTCAGCGGCCGTTCTCGGTGCACGGATCCTGGCAGGCGTGGTTGACCGCCGGTAGCGGTACCGTGCGAACATGTTCGGCCCGCTCGATCGTCAACGCCGCCAGTGCCGCCCCCACCACGCACAGTCCGGCGGAGATCAGCATGGCGTTGCCGTAGCCCTGCCCCAGCGGTTGCCCCGTCGCGGTGCCGGACAACCCCGCCAACGGCGGCAGCACCGCCACAGCCAGCAATCCGGCCACTCTGGAAACGGCGTTGTTGACGCCGGAGGCCACCCCACCGCGCTCAGAACCGACCGAGGCCAGCACGGCCGAGGTCAATGGTGCCACGGTGATCGACAGTCCGATCCCGAAGACCAGCACGCCGGGGAGTACACCCGTCGTATAGGAGGCCCCCGGCGTCACTCGCGTCATCAGAACGAGCCCGCAGGCGCACACCACCGGTCCGATGGTCATCGGCCACCGCGGTCCGATCCGTTGTGCCAGCGCTCCCATCCTGCTCGACAGCAGCAGCATGATGACCGTGATCGGCAGCGTGGCCAGCCCCGTGGCCATCGCCGAATAGCCCAGCGTCTGCTGTAGCTGCAGCGACAACAGGAACAGGGCCGTGCTCAGCGCACCGTAGACGGTGAAAGTGGTGAGGTTGGCCCCGACGAACTGCCGGGAGCGGAACAGTGACAGCGGCAGCAGTGGAGCCCGCTGTTTGGCCTCGATGCGCGGAAAGCAGGCCAGCCCGACGATCCCGACGAGCGCGGCAGCCACGGTCACCGCGTTCCAGCCGTGCGCGGGGGTTTCGATCAACGCGTAGACGGCTCCGGCCAGCCCGAGGGTGACCGCTGCCGCACCGGTGGTGTCAGGAGGTCCTGAGATCGTGGGGTCGTTGGACTCGGGAACGTGCCGCAGGGTCACCGCCAGCGCGAGCGCCGCTACGGGCAGGTTGATGAAGAACACCCAGCGCCAGGACGCGGTGTCGACCAGCCAGCCACCCACGAACGGGCCGACCGCCGAGGCGACACCGGTCAGTCCGGCCCAGGTGCCGACGGCTTTGCCCCGGTCCTCCGGTCGCACGGAGGCATTGATCAGGGCCAGGCTGCCCGGTACCAGCAATGCCCCGCCGACTCCCTGCACGAGTCGCGCGGCGATCAGCTCCGCTCCCCCGCGTGCGATCCCACAGCCGAGTGAGGCCAGGGTGAACAGCACCAGACCGGCGGTGAAGATTCGACGGCGACCGTAACGGTCCCCGAGCGCTCCGCCGAGCAGCAGCAGCGCGCTGAGCGTCAGCAGGTAGGCGTCCAGCACCCACTGCAGCAGGGCGAAGGTTCCGCCGAGATCGCGGCCGATGGCGGGCAGGGCGACGTTGACCACCGAGCCGTCGAGGAACGCGACTCCGGAGCCGAGCATGGTGGCGAGGATGATCCGCCTTCCCCGTGCCGAGTGCAGCGGCACGGGGGCGTCGGCGCTGCGGACGCTCATCCGGTGAGGGTAACCGCTGTGGGACGTTTCGGCCGGGAATCGCGGTGTGCGGGGATCGAGCGCGATTCCCGGCCAGTTCGTCGGGAGGTGAGGGGTTTTCCGCGCGTGTGGGCGGTTGTTGCCGGTACTTCTACTTCGTCGGATCGTCGTCGCTTTTGGGTGCCGCGTGGTGTTCAGGGGCGCCATCGGTGGTGGTAGGCGGGGCGGTCGTTGTAGGGCAGTCCGAGCCGGGCCCGGTGGGGCATCCTCGTTCGTCCTCGTGGGGGGGACGAGGTGTTGAGGATGTCGCGGGGGCCGTGTCCGGTTCCGCAGTGGCGGTGCTGGTCGAGGATTTTGGCTTTGAGTTCGCATTCCCGGAATCCTCGGGTGATGTGGGTGGTGGAGCAGGTGTCGGTTCCGGCCAGGTCGTGCGGGATCTGCGTGCGCAGGAACTCCCGGAGCCGATCCACGGTGGTTCTCCTCGACTGGTCTCCTCGTGGGCGTTTCGGTGGTGACCTGGGGGTCACGGGAGACATCGTCGATCATGGAAGGGTGCCGGTTCGGCCTCGGTGGGGTGATCGCCGGAGGAAATGCGCTGGGTATCGGCGTGTGCGGTTGTCGTGATCACGGGGTGGCCGCATGCTGTGGTGTCGAGGACGGCATCGGTTCGGGAAAAACGGGGGTCGTGATGGGTACGTGCGAGGTCTGCGGCAATGACTACTGGATGACGTTCGAGGTGCGTACGGCCGGTGATCAGGTGCACGTGTTCGATTCGTTCGAGTGCGCCGCGCACCGGCTGGCGCCGCACTGTGAGCACTGCGGGTGCCGGGTGCTGGGGCATGGTGTGGAGGATTCGGGGCAGTTCTTCTGCTGCGCGCACTGTGCCCGGCAGGCGGGGGCGGCGATGGCCGGTGAGTTGCGGGATGCGGTGGGTGTTCATCCGGGTTGAGGGATCTTCGGCGCGCGGGGGTGCGGGCTTGTCCGGGTGGGCGCGGTTCGCTCCCCCGCCCGTGTCGGTTTCGGGTGTGAGTCCCCTTCCGGTTCTGCGTAGCCGGAGTTCGCTCTCCCGTGTGGCCTCAGTGGCCGCCGTCGGGTTCGGCGCAGCCGCCGTCCAGGCTCGGTCCCTGGGTGTGCAGTGACACGTGGTCTTCGTCGATCTGGCCGGTGACGCAGATTCCGTCTGCTTCGGCTCGGAATCCGAGGCCGTCCTGGGTGGTGGTTACTTCTCGCGGGGTGAGTCCGACGTGACGCAGCGCGTGGCGCGTCCGTTCGATGTCTGGGTTCTCCTTCTCTGCCAGGTTCCGTAGCTGGGGGCGCAGCGCGGCGGTGATCCTGTCCGCCTGGCGTTGTTGCTCGGGGGTGAGCGGGTAGCGCTCGCGGTAGGCATGGTTTCCGGCGTGTTCGCGCTGCCAGTCGGTTCGCGGGTCCGGTACGTGGCTCGGTTCTGCCTGGGCGATCGTTTCGGAGCTGGGCGCTGGGCTGGGTGTGCTCGCCGGGGGTGTGGTTTCGTGAAGGGTGCCGGGGGTGTGTGTGGCGCCGCAGCTGGTGAGGACGAGACCGCAGGCGAGGGTCGCCAAGCACCGGATCGAGGCTGTCGGGGACATGTGTTGATGGTGTCATCGGCGGTGTTCGCCGTGGGGTGATCGGTGTTTTCTCGCGGCGTCGCGGCGTGTGTTCTCGCCGCTGCGTGGTCCCGTCTGCCGTGGTGCTTGGCGGTGCCGCTGTCGATGTTCTCGCCGGTCGGTTGTTCCTCGCTGCTGGTTTAGATACCGGTGGTGCCGTCGATGCGTTCCCGGAGCAGGTCGGCGTGACCGTTGTGGCGGGCGTATTCCTCGATCATGTGCACGTAGATCCAGCGCAGGTTGACCGCTTGGCCGCCGAGGTCGCCGAGATCGGTCAGCGAGTGCCGTTGGCAGTTCCGTCGAGAGTGTTCCACTTCGGTGTGCCACGTGCGCAGGGCGTCGTGGAGGGTGGCGTCCTCGGCGAGTTCGAATCCGCCGTCGGTGCCGTCGGGGTGTGCCCGGCCGGTGGGGATGGGTGGCAGGGGTTCAGCGGTCAGCACTCGGCGGAACCAGTTGCGTTCCACTTCGGCCATGTGCTGGACGAGTCCGGTCAGGGTGAGCTCGGACGGTGGGGTGGCCGCGGTGGACGCTTGGTTGTCGTCGAGTCCTTCGCATTTTCTGGCGAGGGTGGCGCGGTGGAAGTCGAGCCAGCCTTCGAGGACGTCGCGTTCGTCGGCGTTGAGGGGGGGGCATGGGGCGTTCGATGCTGCTCATCCGTGAATTGTCGCACCTTCTGTGAATTTTATTCGTATTGAGTTCGGCGAGTCGTACCTCCGCTGTTGTCGGTGCGACCGCAGGCCCGCCCCCGCACGAGCGTGGACGAGCACGGGAAACCCGAGAGCGGGGTTGTCCTCGCTCGGGTGCGGTGAAACGTGGACACCACGCCTCACGAGTGAGCAGGCAGCACGCACAGCTCATTGCCCGAGGGGTCGGCATAGAGCCGCCATGGCAACCCGTCCTGGTCGGGGTGGAGTTCCCGACCGCCGCGCTCGGCGATGCCTGCCGCGACTTCGTCGGGATCGTCACCGTCCTCGAGCCGGATGTCGAGGTGCAGCCGGTTCTTGGCCGCGCCCTTGGAAGCCGGTTCGGGACACAGTTCGAAGAGGGGGCCGCGCCGCGAGGGGTGGCGCAACGTGCGGGGAGCGACCCCGGGAGCATCGGTCCAGCCGGTCAGCCAGGCCCAGAACTCCCGGTCGGTGTCCGGGTCGGCGGAGGCGAGCGGGAGCGCCGCGATCGGGCCGGTGTCGAGGTAGACCGCCCGGTGTTCCATCACGCAGCAGGGATTGCCCTCCGGGTCGGCGAGCACCACCCAGGGCACATCGCCCTGGCCGATGTCGAGGTGTCGTGCGCCCAGCTCGAGCAGCCGGTCGACCTCACCGGCCTGGTGGTCCCCGCCGAGGAGGTCGAGGTGGAGCCGCGGCGGCTCGGCGGGCGGTTCGGGAACCGGCTGGAAGCACAGGTCCAGCACGGGCCCGTCCTCGACGGTGAGCCGGGTCTCGAAGATGTCGGGCTCGTCGGTGAGCCGCACCCCACCGACCACCGCCTCCCAGAACCGTCCCAGCCGCTGTGGTTCGATGGCGTCGATGATCAGGTTCTGCAAATACATGATCACAGTTTAGGCTCGGCAGGGGCCGCGATCGGGCCGCCGCCGAGCGGCGAGCCCCCTGCCTACTGGTGGCGGGCGTGCGCCAGCGCGGTGCTGACGCTGTCGTGGCAGTTCAGGCTGGCGTCGATGCCGGTGAGGTCGAGCAGGCGGCGCACGCAGCCCTGCCCGGGGACCACGTGCATGTCGATGCCGCGCTGTTGGGCGCGGCGTTGGGCCTGCAGCAGCAGTTCGCCCCCTGTGGTGTCGATGAACGAGATCATGCTCAGGTCCACGATCAGTGCTCGCAGGGTGGCGGCGGTCAGGCGTTGCCGGATGAGTTCGGTGACCCGGGGGGCGGCGGCGAGGTCTATGTCGCCGTTCATGCTCACCACCACCACGCCGGGTGCCGGGCGTTGGACGGACAGGCGCAGGGCGGGATCGAGCCGGTGTTGTCCTTGGGTGAGTTCACCTTCGCCCGGGCGTCTGGTGGGCACGGTCGGTCGCGGCGGGGTCGGCGTGGCCGTGTCGGGCTCGTCACTGTCGAGTGAGCGCGAGGTGTGTCGAGAAACGATCACGTTTCCTCCTGCGACGTCCGCCGGGCCGGCGAACAGGAAGCGGTGTCGGCGGCCGGGTCACCGCGTTGTGACCCCTCGTGTTGATGTGATTACTGTTCGCCCAGCCGTGTCTCCCACCGTAGTGGCCCCGCCGGAGGGGCTACAACCGCTGCGACGTTCGGGCGTACGAATACATCCGACTGGGGTCTCAACTCTGTCGTGCCGGGGTGGTCTCGGCGAGCATGGGGATGATCCCGCCCGCCAACACGGCGTTGACCTGCCGTGGGGACAACCGGTGGCCGACTCGGTAGTCGACGCCGCGGGTGAGGTTGTGCAGGGTGATCTCGCCCCGGCGGGGCAGATGGTGGTGCAGCTGCTCGATCCGGAGCACGTCGCCGTGGTCGATGTCGTCGTAGTCGGCCGGGTCGGTGAATTCCAGCGGCAGGATGCCGAAGTTGACCAGGTTCTGCCAGTGGATCCGCGCGAAGGATTTGGCCACCACCAGGCGCAGCCCGAGATGGCGGGGGGTGATGGCGGCGTGCTCCCGTGAGGAGCCCTGCCCGTAGTTGTGCCCGCCGATCACCGCGTGCGGGTGGCCGTGCTGCCGGGCTCGCTGGGGGTAGTCGGGATCCAGTCGGGTGAAGGTGAACTCGGCCAGCGCCGGGATATTGGACCGCAGCGGCAGCGCCTGGGCTCCGGCCGGGGAGATCTCGTCGGTGGAGACGTTGTCGCCGGTTTTGAGTAACACGGCCGTTTCCAACCGTTCCGGGGGTGGGCCCAGCTCCGGCAGCGCGGAGATGTTGGGGCCTTTGACGGGGCTGATGCGCAGCGCCTCGGTCTCCTCCGGCGGGGCCAGCAGCATGGCGGTGTTGACGGCGGAGCGCTCGGATGTTTCGGGGCTGTGGTCGGTGATGCCGAGCTGTTCGGCCAACTCGCGGGGGTCGGTGATGGTGCCGGTCAGGGCGGAGGCGGCGGCGGTTTCCGGGGAGCACAGCCACACCGAGTCCTCGGGGGTTCCGGAGCGGCCGGGGAAGTTTCGGGGGAAGGTGCGCAGTGAGTTCTGCCCCACGGCCGGTGCCTGGCCCATGCCGATGCAGCCCATGCAGCCGGATTGGTGGATGCGTGCTCCGGCGCCGATCAGATCGGCCACCGCGCCGGTGCGTGCCAAATCCTGCAGGATCTCGCGGGAGGTGGGGTTGATGTCCACGCTGACCGCGTCGTTGGTGGAGCGTCCGCGCAGCATGTGGGCGGTGACGGCGAAGTCGCGCAGCCCGGGATTGGCCGAGGAGCCGATGACGGTTTGGCTGACCGGTTCTCCCGCGACGTCGCTGACCGGCACGACGTTGTCGGGCGCGGAGGGGCGTGCGATGAGGGGTTGCAGGCCGCTGAGGTCGATCTCGTCGGTGAGGTCGTAGGTGGCTTCGGGATCGGCGGCCAGTTCGGTGAAGTCGTGTTCGCGGCCTTCGGCGCGCAGGAACCGTCGCACGGCCTCGTCGGCGGGGAAGACGGTGGTGGTGGCGCCGAGTTCGGCGCCCATGTTGGCGATGACGTGCCGGTCCATGGCCGACAGGTCGGCCAGGCCGGGCCCGTGGTATTCGATGATGCGGTCGACTCCGCCGGTGACGGTGTGTCGGCGCAGCATTTCCAGGATGACGTCCTTGGCCGAGACCCACGGGGGCAGCTGGCCGGTCAGGCGCACGCCCCAGATCTCGGGCATGCGCAGACGCAGGGGCTCACCGGCGATGGCCAGGGCGACCTCGAGGCCGCCGACGCCGATGGCGAGCATGCCCAGGGAGCCGGCCGCGCAGGTGTGCGAGTCGGAGCCGGCCATGGATCGCCCCGGGATCCCGAAGCGCTGCATGTGGGTGGGGTGGGACACGCCGTTGCCGGGTTTGGAGTACCACAGTCCGTAACGCTGGGCGGCGGTGCGCAGGAACTCGTGGTCCTCGGCGTTCTTCTCGTCGGCCTGCAGCAGGTTGTGGTCGACATACTGCACGCTGACCTCGGTGCGGGCGCGCCGCAGCCCCAGCGATTCCAGTTCCTGCATGACCAGGGTGCCGGTGGCGTCCTGGGTCAGGGTCTGGTCGATGGACAGCGCCACCTCCTGGCCGGGGTGCGGATCGCCGTCGACGAGGTGGTCGGCGATGAGTTTGTGCGCCAGGGTACGTGCGGGCACGGCGGGTCTCCCCTTTCGTGATCATGTGCTCACCGGGTGCCGGTGCCCCTCTGGTCGGGTTCGGCCCCGAGTGGGCCGTGCTCGGGTTACCCGCCAGGGGTGGAGTTGAAACGATCAGCCGGGCAGTACGCCCGTGATGTCAGGGACGCCTGACGCGCCGGTGGTGCTGTTGGTCGCCCCGGCGCGCGGAGGGGGCACATGTCGAGCGGCGGGTACGGGGAGAGGATCCCGTAGCTGGGGGAACACCGCGAGCCGTGCCCACCGGTGGCGGGCATCTCCTGGGAGCACCCCACGAAGATGGTGCGGGTCCGGGCGGGGTGCCGTCCGGACCCGCCCGGTCGGACCGTCAGCGGCCCCTCAGCGCGAAGACTCCCCAGCCGAGGTATTCACGTTCGTACCGCGTGTAGCGTGCGGGATCGGTGGTGAGCTCGGCCCGCACCTCGACGGCCGGCTCGTCATCGGGGTTCTGGTCGAGCCAGCGGCGCAGGTTGAGCCACTGTGCCGCTCGGTATCGGTCCCAGCTGTCCTGGTCGGCCAGCATCATTTCTACGACGTCGTGCCGAGGTCACCGAACCGCTCGATCAGCTCCGGCAGCACCAGGAAATCGTCCTCACCGCTGGCGTGGCAGGCCTGGGCTGTTTCCCGGTCCGGCACTCGCCGGCGCCAGTACGACTCGCCGATCAGCATCAGACCGCCGGAGCGGAGGCTGTTGCCCACTTGGACTTCATGGTGCTTGATTACGAGGAGGACGACGTCGGGACGGGCCCGCGCGAAGAGTTCGGTGGTCTCCGCACACCGGGTCCATGCTCTTCACTGGACTCGCGCCGCGGCTGTGTTCCGGTGGGGTTCGGTTGGGGGCGACCGCGCGGTCGGTGGCAGGATCGGGGCCATGCCGACTGTGGCCGGTGACTTCGAGTTGACCATGGAGGAGCTGCGGATCGTGGCGCGTTTCGCCGCCGACAGCGCCCGGCGAGTGCTGCCGGTGTTCGAAGAGACCGTCGCCGGTGATCCGCGTCCCCGTGCGGCCGTCGACGCCGCCTGGGAATTCGTCCACGGGGCCAGGCGGAGCAAACTGCAGCGCGTCACCTCGTTGGAAGCGCATCGAGCCGCGCGGCAAGCGAGCACCGAGGCCGCGCGGCTGGCCGCACGCGCCGCCGGTGATGCCGCCTCCGCCGCCTACCTGCACCCCATCGCGCGGGCCGAGCAGGTGGGACACATTCTGCGAGCTACCGCGAGCGCCGCGCGCGTGGCCGAGCTGAACGCCGGTGACGATCCCTCGGTCGGGGACGCGCTGCTCGAACGGGCGCGGCAGCGGGCCACGCCGGTCCTGGTCGATGTCCTTGGCCGGTATCCCCCGGCGCCGACCGGCAGCAATCGCACCGCGCGGCTCATGAGCACGTTGGACACCGCCCTGCGGGCTGCCCGAGTGTGGTGAACACGCGGCAGCGGCCGGTGTGCCGCGACGCGCCACCGCTGCCGCTTCGGGACGGGCGCTAGCCCGCGACGTCCGGCGGCAGGGGCAGCACCGCCACCGCGCGGCTGGTCAGGCTGCCCAGGTACAGGCTGTCCCGATGTCGGCGGACCCCGGTGACCATGCCGAATCCGGTCGGGTCGGCGCTGAGCTCGTGGACCACCTGCCCGTGGGGGTCGACGGCCAGCAGCCACAGCGTCTCGGTGGGTTGTACCTGCAGTGGTGGCGGCAGCGCGGCGGCCAGCCGCAGCAGGGCCGGGGCGTGGGCGTGGGCGGTGTCGAGCAGACGGCTGCGTGCGGCCGCCTGGGTCACCCAGATCAGCCCGTCGGGGCCGGTGGAGATGTTGTCGGGGAAACCCGCCATCGCCGAAAACAGGGTGTCGTCGCAGCCGGTGCGGGGACCGTCGAGGAGCACACGTCGCAGCCGGTACGCACCGGTCTCGGCCACCACCACGCTCGATTCGTCGGGGGTCAGCGCCACCCCGTTGGCGAACTGCAGCCCGTCGAGTACCACCTCGGCGTCTCCGTCCGGTGGCAGGCGCCACAGCCGTCCGGTGCCGGAGTGTTCCATGAGGTCGTCGCGCCAGCGAGCCAGCGGGAACCGGCGGGAGGAGTCGCTGAAGTACACGGTGCCGTCGCGGGCGACCGCCGCGTTGTTGCACAGCGCGGGCCCTGCCCGCTCGTCGGAGGCGAGCAGGGTTCGCACCGTCGCTCGCTCGGGGTCGACCCGCAGCAGCCCACGCTCGGCGTCGCAGACCAGCAGCTGCCCGTCCGGCAGCGTTTCGATGCCCAGCGGGCGGCCGCCGGTGTCGGCCACGGTGCGCGAGGGCCCACCGGCGGGGTCGACGGCGAGCAGACGTCCGTCGTCGACGCCGGTGATGACGCGCTCGTGTCGGTCGACGGCGACGTCTTCGGGGCCGAGCCCGTTGACCGGCAGCAGGCCGGGTGCCGCGATTCGTCGTGCCCGCCCGGGGCGAGGCGGGGGTGGGCGCCATCCTCGTGGGCGAATGCCGGGGCTCATCGGCGGCTCCCGGGGTGTGCGACGGGGCAGGTTCTGTTTTCGTGGGAAACAACGATCAACCCGGCGGTGAGTGACGCGGCGAGGTCGATGGCCGCCGTGCCGGCGGTGTGCCCGGCTCGCTGGTGCCGGGCGCCCTCCTCCGGCCCGCTCACCTCTCGTCCTCGGCGGGGGTGATGCTGATCGTCTGGTCGCGTTCGGTGCCCAGCAGGGCGGCGGCCGAGGCGGTGTTGACGGCCACGGCCAGCTGACCGGCCGAGTCGACCAGCACCAGGCAGTCACCTTCGGCGACGTCGCCGAAGGTGCGGCCGAAGCGGGCGGTGAAACTCCCGGTGGGGGTGGTGATCCGCAGCGGTTCGCCGTGTCGCCAGGGCGCCTCGGTGCCGGGCAGTGCCAGCTGCAGGTTGCCGAAGTGGTCGATGGTGATCACCTGTGCTCGCACCTGGTCGTTGTCGCGTCGGCAGTAGGGCGTGGGGGCCGGCACCAGTTCGGCGGTGGGCAGGGCGGGACCGGCTCGCCGGATGTCGGCTCCCATCGCGATGGCGGCGGCCACGGGAGCGAACACGTCGCGCCCGTGGAAGGTGGCCGAGACCTCGGGCAACCACCAGTCGGGCTCGGCCAGTTCCACCGCTGTGGTGATCCCGCCGAGCCGTTCGGCCGGGGCAGGCAGCACCCCGTTGTCCGGGCCGACGAGGACGCCGCCGGAAGCGGTTTCCACGACGATGCCGCGACGCGCGGTGCCCACCCCGGGGTCGATGACGACCAGATGCACGGCGGTGGGCAGGTAGGGCACGGTCTGGGTCAGCACCGCCGAGGCGGCGGTGATGGCCTGCGGCGGGATGTCGTGGCTGATGTCGAGCACCGCCGCGCCGGGGGCGCGGCGGGCCAGCACCCCCTTGCAGGCGGCGACGAAACCGTCGGCGGTGCCGTAGTCGGTGGTGAACGAGATCCACGGGTAGCGCGGCTGCTGATCGGTCATCGTTCCATCGTGACACCGTCGCCGTCGCCGGGGACGGCCGTGGCGGTCGCCGCGTGCTCGCAGGCGAGACCGGACGAGCGGTGCGGTTCGGCCAGCCGCACGGTCAGCGCGTCCCCGGTGACTTCGGCGTGCACGGTGCTTCCCTCCGGACTGGGGTGTTCGGTCAGCAGCGCGGCGAGGCGGTTGTGCAGCTCGCGTTCGATGACCCGCCGCAGCTGCCGTGCCCCGAACTCGCGGTGATGGCCACGGTCGACCAGCCAGCGCACGGCCTGTTCGGTGATCTCCAGCCGCATGCGGCGGGCCCGCAGTCGTTGCCGGGTCTGCTCCAGCAGTGTCTCGGCGATGCCGACCAGGGCGTCGGTGTCCAACGGTTCGAACGGCACGATCTCGTCGACACGGTTGACGAACTCCGGCCGGAAACACCGGGTCAGCTCGGCGACGGGGTCGTAGGGCTGGTCGGTTTCCCCGGCGTGCAGCGCCTGATCGGCCCCGATGTTGGAGGTCATGATCACCACGGTGTTGCTGAAGTCCACGGTTCTGCCGCTGGAGTCGGTCAGCCTGCCCGCGTCGAGCACCTGCAGCAGCGTGTTGAGGATGTCGGGGTGGGCCTTTTCGATCTCGTCGAGCAGCAGCACGCTGTAGGGCCGGGTGCGGATGCTGTCGGTGAGCTGGCCGGGCTCGTCGTGGCCCAGATACCCGGGTGGGGCGCCGATCAGTCGGGAGACGCTGTGCTTTTCCTGGAACTCGCCCATGTCGAACCGCACCGTGCGGTCACTGTCGGAAAACAGCGCGGCCGCCAGCGCCCGCGCCAGTTCCGTCTTGCCCACCCCGGTGGGGCCGGTGAACACGAAGCTGCACAGGGGCCGCTGCGGATCCGACAGTCCGGTGCGGGCGCGGCGTACCGTCTCGGCGACGGTGCGGGTGGCGTGGGGCTGGCCGATGACCCGTTCGGACAGCCGGGCACCGAGCTCGCGGAGCTTGGCGCGTTCGGTGGTGCCCAGTTCGGTCAGAGGCAGCCCCGTGCGGGTGGCCACGACCTCGGCGACGGTATCGGTGCCCAGCAGGGGGCGGCGTGTGGGCGGGGTGTCGTCGCGGTCGTGCCGCAGCCGCAGCCGGGCGCAGGCGTGGTCGAGCACGTCGACGGCTTTGTCGGGCAGGAAGCGGTCGCTGATGTGACGGTCGGCCAGGAACGCGGCATGGTGCAGGGCCCGGTCGTCGATGCGCACCCGATGGTGGCGCTGGTAGCGCTCCCGCACCCCCCGCAGGATCTCCACGGTCTCCGACACCGACGGCTCGGGCACCACCACCGGGTGGAACCGTCGTTCCAGCGCCGGGTCCTTCTCGATGTGCTTGCGGTACTCCTCGGTGGTGGTGGCCCCGATCAGGGGCAGCTCGCCACGCGCCAGGGCCGGTTTGACCACGGTGGCCGCGTCCAGCGCACCGTCACCGGCACCGGCCCCGATCAGCGCGTGGATCTCGTCGATGAACACGACCAGTTCCCGGCGGTGTTCGGTGATCTCGCGCAGCAGTTCGCGCAGGCGGCGTTCGAAGTCGCCTCGATGCTGGGCGCCGGCCACCAGGCTGGTGACGTCGAGCGCGACGAGTCGTTTGCCCGCCAGCAGCGGCGGGGCGGTGTTGGCGGCGATGCGGTGGGCCAGTCCCTCCACGATGGCGGTTTTGCCCACCCCGGCCTCGCCCAGCAGCACGGGACTGTTCTTGCCGTGCCGCGCCAGCACCTCCACGACCTGGTCGATCTGCTGTTGCCGCCCCACCACGGGGTCGAACTCCTCGGTGGTGGCGTGCGCGGTCATGTCGTGGCCGAACTCGTCCAGCCACGGTGTGGTGGGCCGGCTGGTGGTTTCGTGCGGGGAGGGCTCGCCGGAGCTGTCGGCGACGCCGCGGGCGGAATCGCCCTGTTCGATGGCGCGTGCCAGCGCCCGTCCCGCCGCGGAGTCGGCATCGGTGGCGATGCCCAGCAGCAGGTGCCGTGTCCCGAGCTGGTCGGCTCCCTCGTGGCGCGCCTGCCGGTAGGAGCCCAGCAGTGCGTGCCGGGCGGCGTTGGTCAACCAGGGACGCGGGTCGGTCGAGTCGTTGGCGGCTTCGTACGCACCGGCCAGGGTGCGCAGGCTGCGGGCCAGCCGGTCCACGGCGACCCCGGTCTCACGCAGCATGCGGGCGGTCTGGCCTGTCTGGGTCAGCGCCCACAGCAGGTGCGTGTCGTCGAGGGCGGTGCTGCCCCAGTCGCGGGCGGCGTGCACGGCCGCCGACAGCACGGTGCGGGCCTGCTCGTCGAGCAGACCGGTGTGCCGTTCGCGGGCCGTGTCGGTGGCGGCGTCGTCGCGGGCACGCAACAGTTCGTCGAGCAGCGACTCGACACCCGGCGACGGATCGGAGGTCCGGCCGCTACTCACGTCACTCTCCCCATCGGCGTGGCTGCTCGTGGTGGACCACCGCGGTGATCGCGGTGTCCTCAGTCCATCCTGGCCAATACCGACGGGCCGGTGTGCGGGTGGTGCCTAGTGGGCCATGCCGTGGCCCAGCAGTCGGTGCAGCTGGCTGTCGGTGACCGGCTGGAAGTCGTCATACCACTGGCCCACCGCACTGAACACGGCCGGGGTGCTGGGGCAAACCAGCAGCTCGACCTCCTCGCTCAACGCCGCCACGGCCTCGGGCGCCCCGACCGGCACGGCCAGCACCACCCGGGCCGGGTGGTGCTGGCGGACCCGCCGGACGGCGGCGCGGGCGGTGGCTCCGGTGGCCAACCCGTCGTCGACGACGATCACGTCACGCTCGGCCAGCCGCACCGTCTCGGCGTGCTGGTAGGCCCGCTCCTGCCGGCGGGCCTCGGCCCGTTGCCGCTCGCACCGCGTGGCGAGTTGTTCGGCGTCGAGCCCGTAGGCCCGCAGCAGCCGGTCGTCGTAGGTGGCGGGGCCTTCCGCGGCCACAGCGCCCAACGCCAGTTCCGGCTGCCCGGGGGCCCCGATCTTGCGGGCCACGCAGACCCGCATCGGCGCGTGCACCGCCGCCGCCACCTCGGCGGCCACCGGAACGCCGCCACGGGCCAGTCCCAGCACCACCGGATCGTCGAGCCGGTGTTGGGACAGGGCCTGCCCCAGCACTCGCCCCGCGTGCGAGCGGTCGGTGTAGACCGTTTCCCTGTCGAACGCATCGCCATGGCCCATGGTCGGCCTCCTCGGCCCGGGTGCGGGTGCGCGGCGCCGCCGACGGCCCGTGTCCTGCCTCCTGCCGCCAGGATGCCCGTCTCGGTGCGGCGGGAAAACCCGCCGCCACCTGCTCGGGAGCTCAGTCGCGGAACGCGCCGATCCGCAGGGTGCGCAGCCGGTTGAGCGCGGCGGCGAGCTCGAAGCGGCGGGGCACGGCGAAGTCGCCGACGTAGCGGTCGTCGACGGCGTGGATGCCGCGTTTGGCGACTTCGGCGTCGAAGGCGTCGAGCACCTCGTGCACGGTGCGTGTGCCGTCGAGCAGGCCGGCGCGCACACAGGTGACCAGCGCCAGCCCGATGCCGGTGACCTGGCTGGGGTCGACCAGCTGCTCCACGGCCCGCAGCTCCACTGTGGACTGGCCGAGGGTCAGCGCGTCGGTGCCGCGGGAGCGCACCTTGGGCCGGTCGGTCTCGACCGAGCGGGGATCGGGCACTCGGGCGCGGGTGTCGGGAAACGTCTCGGCCTCCCGGTGTCGCCCTGTGGGAGTGGTGGCCAGCGCCCGGGCCCGTTCGGTGACCTCGTAGCAGCGGTAGGAGTCCAGCATCAGCACCCGGTCGGCGACGTCCATGTAGTCGCCGGAGCCGCCCATGACCATAACGGTGGAGACACCGTGCCGCTGGTACAACGGGCGGATGAGGTCGAGGAACGGGGTCAGCGGCTCGGAGTCCTTGGCCACCAGTTCCTGCATCCGCGCGTCGCGGATCATCAGGTTGGTCGCGGCGGTGTCCTCGTCCAGCAGCAGTGTGCGCGACCCCGCTTCGACGGCCTCGACGATCGAGGCGGCCTGCGAGGTCGATCCCGAGGCGTTGTCGGTGGAGAAGTCACTGGTGCCCGAACCGGTGGGCAGGTGGCTGACGAAGGGGCTGACATCGACGCGGTGCACGCGCCTGCCGTCCTCGGCACGGACCTTGACGGTGTCGTGGGTGCAGACCACCAGTTCCCTGCCGTCGCCGGGCACGTGGTCGTAGATGCCGTGTTCCAGGGCGCGCAGCAGGGTGGACTTGCCGTGGAACCCGCCGCCGACGATCAGGCTGATCCCTTCGGGCACGCCCATGCCGGACACGCGTCCCCGGTTGGGCAGGTCGAACTCCACCCGAAGTGATTCCGGGGAGGTGAAGGGAACGGCCTGCTGCAGCGGGCGATCGTCGATGCCGCTGCGGCGGGGCAGCACCGCCCCGTCGGCGACGAAGGCCACCAGGTTGTTCGGGGCCAATTCGCGCCGCAGCGCGTCGGTGTCCTCGATGGAGTCGACGAACTCGCGGACTCTGCTCTGATCGGCGGAGTGCCAGCGCAGCGCGGATTCGACCATGTCGGGCAGGTCGCGGCACAGTGCCTGCTCGGCCTGCTTGCCGTCGATGCTGCGTCCCCTGCCCGGCATGTCGATGCCCAGCCGTAGCAGCACGGTGCCGTCGACGATCTGGCAGGAACTGCGGTCGAGCACCTGCTGCCTGCCCGCGTCGACGCTGAGCCTGCTGTCCTTGAGCCTGCGGTGCACGGCCCGCACCAGCACCCCGGCCAGGCCGCGAGCCCGGACCGGGTTGGCCCACAGGTCGGAGGGAAAACCGGCGTGGCCGGGGTCGACGCGGACCTCGCAGCGGCTGGCGGGGGCGTAGGGGTCGGGTTGGACCCGCTGCACCTCCAGGGTGAACCCGTCGAAGGACCAGTTGCCGGTCAGCGACTTGTAGCGCCCGTAACTGGCGCCGTGCATCGACCTGAGTTGGTCACGCAGCCCCTGGGCGGTGCGTTTGCTCGGATTGGCCGGTTGACCACGCCCGCCGGGGCCACGATTGTTACTAGCTCGTTGTGCCATCCCCCGATGGGTACCCGAGGCGACTGTGAATATCCAATCGAGTCCCGCCCGGCGCGTGACGACGGGGCGAGACCGGCAGATCCGGTAGTGTCCAGCACGGATCAGTTAGACACGTTGTGTGATCAAACTGGTGTGTCATCACCCCCGGACTGCTGAGGAGGACCACCATCGTGGGCGATGTCAGCTCCCCAGTCGACCGAATTCGCCGCCGCTGCCGACGTGGACCGCGCGGCTACGCACGCCTGGCCGGCGTGCTCGCCGTCACCATGGTGGGGCTGGCCACACCGTGCGCGACGAACGCCGCCACCCCCCGGTTTCCCGCCGGGCCCACCGTGCGCGGCATGGACGTCAGCGGCCACCAGGGCACGGTGGACTGGGCCACCGCCTGGCACCGGGGCGCGCGGTTCAGCTACGTCAAAGCCACCGAAGGAACCGGGTTCCGCAGCCCCACCTTCCGGGCCCAGTACGAAGGTGCGGCACGCGTGGGCATGCTGCGCGGCGCGTACCACTTCGGACGCCCCGACATCTCCGGCGCCGCCGAACAGGCCCGCTACTTCGTCGCCCACGGCGGTGACTGGTCACCCGACGGGCGCACCCTGCCGGGGGTACTCGACATCGAGTACAACCCCTACGGGCCCGACGACTGCTACGGCTTGACCCCGGCGGCCATGTCGGGCTGGATCGCCGAGTTCAGCGACACCTACCGCGCGTTGACCGGGCGTTTCCCCGTCATCTACACCACCAGGAACTGGTGGAACACCTGCACCGGAGGCAACCCGGACTTCGCGGCCAACAATCCGCTGTGGGTGGCGCGCTACGGCCCCCGCGTGGGCGCCCTGCCCGCGGGCTGGCGCACCCACGCGATCTGGCAGCACGACAACCGGGGACCACTGCCCGGCGACCAGAACCTGTTCAACGGCGACATGGCCGCGCTCGAACGCTTCGCCATGGGCCCGACAGCCCCGTGAGCACGAGAACACCGGCGGTTGGCCCCGGCCTGATCAGCCCAGCAGGCGCTCGGAGACCTCCCGGTCGGCGGCGATGGCCTCGAACAGCCGGGAGGCCCGCTGGGAGTCCCAGCGCACCACCGACTGGCCGTGCAGTGTGCCGAACCCGGCGATGGGCACCGTGCCCGACAGGCCCCGCCCACCGGAGACGTCCCCCATCGCGCCGGCCAACCCGGCCAGGTGCCAGACGTGGTCACCGTTGTCGACCAAGAACGTGTCCCCGACCGCCGAGACCAGCGGAACCATTCGGAACGGGTTGAGCAGCGTCGCCGGGCTGGTGGTCTTGTCGATCAACGCGCCCAACAGCCTGCGCTGGTTCTCCACCCGTTGCAGGTCCCCCTCGGCGTAGGCGCGGCTGCGCACGAACCCCAATGCCTGAGGCCCGTCGAGCTGCTGACATCCGGCGGGCAGGTCGACACCGGCTTTGGGGTCCTTCAACGGCTGGTCCAGGCACATCTCGACCCCACCCACCGACTTGACCAGATTGGCGAACCCACCCAGCCCGATCTCGGCGTAGTGGTCCATCCGCACCCCGGTGACGGTTTCCACAGTGCGCACCAGCAGCCGCGGCCCACCGAACGCGAACGCGGCGTTGAGTTTGGCACGCCCGTGACCGGGGATGGGCACCGAGGAGTCCCGCGGCAGGCTGACCAGTACCGGCCGGCCCCCACCGGAGGGGATGTGCAGCAACATCATGGTGTCGGTGCGCCGTCCCCCGGCGTCACCGGCCGAGAGTTCCTCCCGACGTGACTCGTCGAGCCCTTCCCGGCTGTCGGAACCCACCAGCAGCCAGTTCGTGCCCGGGGTGTCTTCGATCCGTTCCGGGTAGTCGGCCAGCGCGTCGGTGCGCTGCAGCGAACTGTCGACGTAGACCACCAGGCCCACTACCAGCAGCAGCACCAGCAGCAGGGTGATCCCGATACCGCGGCCCCATCGCCGTTTCTTGCCACGTTCGGACGTCGAGGCCGCCCCCGAGCGCTGCCGGCGAGAACGCCGCCTCCCACCCGAACCCGCACCGCGGTGGGAGCCGTCCCCGCCCCACTGTCCACGTCCCGCCGAGCTTCGTCCGTTCGGCTGCTTGGCCGACCAATCGCTCATGCCCGGTAATCTATCCGCACCGCCCACCCCCACCGAAACGGGTCATCACCCGATGATGCGCCGCGAACCGCCCGAACAGCCGCACCGCACTCCCCTGATCGCGCCCACGACACCCCCACACCCCCGCACCGGAAACGAGCACCACCACGCCTCCGCTGTCGAACACCGCACCGAAAGCGGGCATCATCGGTGGCATGAACGCTGACGACCAGCCACACCACCCGCGGGAAAGCACCGTTGTCGAAGCCGTGCCCCGGGCACTGCTCATCGACGGCACGTGGCGTTCGGCCACCGCCGAACGCACCTTCGAAGTCGAAGACCCCTCCACCACCACATCCCTGTGCGCGGTGCCCGACGCCACCGCCGACGACGCGCTACGGGCCCTCGACGCCGCCGACCGGGCCCAGTCCTCCTGGGCCGCTCACCCGCCCCGCCAGCGCGGCGAGATCCTGCGCCGCGCCTTCGAGATCATCAACAGCAGGCACAAGGACCTGTCCCTGCTGATGACGCTGGAAATGGGCAAACCCCTGCCCGAGTCCCGCGCCGAAGTCACCTACGCCGCCGAGTTCTTCCGCTGGTTCGCCGAGGAAGCCGTCCGCGTCGACGGCGACTACACCGTCTCACCCAACGGCACCGGGCGAGTGCTGGTGATGCGTCAACCCGTCGGGCCGTCACTGATGGTCACGCCCTGGAACTTCCCCATGGCTATGGGCACCCGCAAGATCGGCCCCGCGGTGGCGGCGGGCTGCACCATGGTGCTCAAACCCGCCCACCAGACCCCGCTGACCATGCTCGCCCTCGGCGAGATTCTCACCGAGGCCGGTTTGCCCGACGGCGTGCTCAACATCATCACCGCCCGCGACGCCGGCGCCGTGATGGGCCCGCTGATCAGCGACCCCCGAGCCCGCAAACTCACCTTCACCGGATCCACAGCGGTGGGACGCACCCTGATCGAGCAGTCCGCCGAGCAAGTACTGAAAGTCTCCATGGAACTCGGCGGGAACGCCCCCTTCCTCGTCTTCGGCGACGCCGACGTCGACGCGGCCGTCGAGGGGGCCATGCTGGCCAAGATGCGCAACGTCGGCGAGGCCTGCACCGCCGCCAACCGGTTCTACCTGCACCGCGACATCGCCGACGAGTTCACCGACAAACTCACCCGACGCATGCGCGCCCTGCGTGTGGGCCGCGGCGTCGGCGACGACGTCGACGTCGACGTCGGCCCGCTGATCGACGCGTCCCAGCTGAACAAGGTCACCGAACTCGTCGACGACGCCGTCCATCAGGGGGCCCGCGTGCTCACCGGCGGCAAAGCCGACTCCGGACCGGGCTACTACTACCAGCCCACCGTACTGACCGACGTCCCAGCCACGGCACGCTTGACCAGTGAAGAAGTGTTCGGCCCCGTGGCACCGATCAGCACCTTCACCGACGAGGACGAAGCGCTCACCGCGGCCAACAACACCGAATTCGGCCTGGTCAGCTACGCCTACACCCAAAACATGCGCCGCGCCCTGCGGGTCAGCGAATCCCTGCAGACAGGCATGGTCGGACTCAACCAGGGCGTGGTCTCCAACGCCGCCGCCCCCTTCGGAGGGGTCAAGCAGTCCGGTATCGGCCGTGAAGGCGGCAAGATCGGCATCGACGAATATCTGGAAACCAAATACGTCGCCGTCGGCGGACCGTGACACCGGAACGTTCCCACCCATCGGGCGGCACCGTCACCGGAAACGGGCCGCCCCACGGGGACCGGAGACGCCTACTGGTCGAGCGAGGCCGTCAACCGCTGCAGCGCATCGTTCATGTGCGCCTCCAAACGCGACAGCAACAACCCCTCGTCACCGGCCTCGATCGCATCCACCAGCCCCTTGTGCTCGTCGACCAGAGCCTGCGTGTCAGCCGGGTAGGTGTCGACCAACGCGGCCAGGCACATCCGCTTCTCCACCAACAACGTCTGGGCCATCCGCTGCAGCCTGGGGCTGCGGGAGGCCGCCACGAGCGTCTCGTGGAACTCCTGATCGGCCTCGGTGAGCCCGTCCCGGTCGTCCTTGGCCACGGCAGCGACCATCTTCGCGTGCGCGGCGGTCAACTCCGCCACCGCGTCCACCCGGTGGTACCGCACGATCTGTTCGCACGCGCTGCGCTCCACAGCCAGCCGCGCCACGTACACGTCGTGGACGTCCTCGGGCTCCATCGTGGTCACGAACAGACCCCGGTGGGGTTCACTGTGCAGCAGTCCTTCCTGAACGAGGCGCTGCATCGCCTCCCGCAGCGGCCCACGGCTGACACCCAGCTGCGTGGCCAGATCAGCCTCACCGAGCTGGCTTCCCGGAGCCAACGAGCCGTACATGATCGCCGAACGCAACTGGTCGGCGACGATCGCCGCCGTGGACTTCCGTTGGACCGGTTCCAACTCCCCGGCCTGGTTCTGTTCGTCGACTCCCAACATCTCGCACCCTCTCGTTATTCGAGGTCCCCACCCCTGACCGCGAGGGCGGGGCGGCTGCGGCTCGTCGACGACGCGTTCCCACACCACAGGCAGGCCGGCACCGAATCCGAGGACGGGGCCGACCGTGCGCGGGCTTCGGTGAACACGCCTGACACACCACATCCGAGTCCGAAACAGCCACGGGCACGGCAACGCGGAACTCAGCCGCACGATGCCCACCCGGCTCCCGGCACGATCGGCGTCCCGGCGACGGACGGTCTTCACCGCTCACCAGCAGCGAAGGCACGCGTGCCGCGGACAGCGCTCTCGCGCTCGCGGTACGCGCCACCGAAAACTCCCTTCGCGGATGCGCGCCCGCACGGGCCCGCACGACGGCGTCCGACCATCGCACCCGAGACGCCGATTGTTGACAATGCTACCCCCTCGCTCGCACGTCCCTTAACCACGAAGGGAACCAGATACCGAGCGGCGAGACGCATCAACGGCCCGTGTCGACCGAATCGACACCGCGTCACCGATCCCGCCCGGCAACCGAGACGTCGCACCGGGGAAAACACGTCCCGAACCGTCGCGGCGACACCGCGCACCGCGGTGGAAACGATCTCTGCCCACCGGAGTCGCCACCCCGCCGCGCCCCGCCGATTCGGCCCCCGACCGCGACCAAGCGCTTTACCGGCGGCGCCCGACCTTCACCTGCCGGGCACTACCCGGCCGCACACACCACTCTCCCCCAGCGATCCGGCCTCCCCCGAAAACGACCGGACCGTTCGCGAACCGTGTGTGGTCTGGCTGGCCCTGCCGCGCCAGCCAGACCACACACGCGCGATCATTCGAACGTGATGTCGGAACGGTCGTAACGGCAGTTGTCACCGGGGCCGCTGCCGACCTGTTCGGGTTCGCCGGAACCCTCGGTACCCTCGTACCAGGAGCAGATTCCCATCTCGGAGTCACCGACGATCGTGATACCGGAGAACTCGGCGGTGTCGCCGTAGTTGATGTTGACCCCGGCCAGCGTGTCGCCGGGGGCGGTGGCGGTCACATCGTCGATGACCACGTGGCGGTCGACCTGGTCGCTGCAGTTGCCGCAGGAGCGGTACAGCTTGCCGAAGTCCTCGACCCGGAAGTCACTGATCGTCATGGTTCCCGCACCGTTGGCCTGAAACACCTTGTCCGCGGCGTACTGCGCACCACCGCCCCGGATCGTCATCGTGGCCGAGGCGTAGTCGGCGTCGAAGGTGGCGGCGTCCTCACCGACGTCCTCCCACCACACGTTGCGCAGCGTGCAGGAACCCAGGCAGTGGATGCCGTCGGCGGCGGGGGCGCCGATGATGACGTTCCGCAACGTGGCCCCGTCGGCCAGTTCGAAGATCGGCGGTTGGCCCTCGGTCTGGTCACCCCCGCCGAGCTCACCCTCGCCGTAGTAGCGCGTGAGGCCGCCGTCCATGGCGCCCTCGACGGTGATCGTGGCGCTGACCGCCCGCTCACCCCGAGCTTCCGGCACGGGCACCTCGGCATGCCCCAGCGGGGCCACCATCACCGTGCCCAACACCGTCAGGGCGGCCAACACGGCCCCGTACAGGCTTTTCCCGATTCGCGACGAAATACCGGACAACAAAGCTCTTACCTCTTCACAACGGGAAAGAAAACGCTTTCCCGCTCAGGCTAGGCCGCACCGTCCTCCGGCCACAGTGTCCGTTCTTCCCTCTCGACTGCTCCGAACACCCCGCCGTGTCCTGGTTCCGACGGCCCCGGATCCCCCGCGGGGACCGCCGGAACTCCTCGTCGCCGCGCACGCGGTGTCCCGGACAGGATCTCGACGGCCGGTCTCACCCGCGCCAGCCCCGCCGGCTGCGCCGTGACTGCCGCACCTGGCCGAACAGGCCCACCACGACCAGCGACAGCACCGCCACATAGGCCAACCGGTAGGACGGCCCCGCCGGAAGTCCCTCGGCCAACCGCAACACCCCACCGACAGCCAGCTGGATCAGCACCGCGGCGGCGAACCCGCCCATGTTCGCGGTCCCCACCGCCAACCCCGAGCGGTGCGCCGCGTTCGCCGCCCGGGCACCGTCGAAGGCCAGCATCGCCGCACCGCCACCGAACCCGATCAGCACCAACAGCACGGCCAACAGTGCGGCGGGAATCACGCCGGACCAGCCGATCACGGTCGCCCACACCGCGACCAGCAGCACCGACAGCGCCAGCACGAACCGTTCGCGCCGCAGGGGGCGCCCCGCCACGAACTGCCCGCACAACCAAGCCCCCAGCAGAAAGCCCGCCACACACAACAGCACCCAGTTGCCCGCGGCCGCGGCTTTGTACCCCTGCGCCCGCATCAACCACGGCGGTCCCCACAGCACCGTCACGGCCACGAACTGCCCCATCATCACGAAGTGCACCCAGAAGGAGTGCCACGTGCCCGAGGTGCTCACCACGCCGCGCAGGGCCGCCCGCACCGGCTCGGACTCCGACGAGGTCGGCAACCCTGCCCCGGCGCCGCCGTACCCCGAATCCTGCGGACGGTCACGCACCGCCGCCCACGCCAACACCGCCAGCACCGCGGTCAACGCCGCCGCCCCCAGGAACGTGCCCAACCACCCCAGCACGCGCAGCGAAGTGGCCAGCGGGGCGGTGGCGGCCAGCTGGCCCACTCCGCCGACCAGCCCGGTCAGCGCCGCCACGCGACCGAACCGGTCAACGGGAAACCAGTGCGCCGCCAGCCGCAGCACGTTGGTGAACAAAAACGCGTCCCCCAGGCCGATCAGCGCACGCCCGGCCAGCCCGCCCACCAGGGAAGCGCTGATCGCGAACACCGCTGATCCCGCCGCCAGCGCCAGGGTGGCCACGGTGATCACCCGTCGGGGGCCGATCCGGTCGGCCAGCACCCCCGCCGGGATCTGCAAGGCCAGGTAGATCCCCAGCTGCAGCGCCGACAACGCCGACAGCGCGGCGGGTCCCACCGCGAACCGCGCCAGGGCCGCGTCGGCGGCCACGGCCAGGCTGGCCCGGTGAAACAGCGCCACGAAATAGCACGCCGCCGCCACCGACCACACCAACCAGGCTCGCCGCAGCGGTGGTCCCGTCCCCGTTTCGGGGGCCGTGGTCGAGGACTCCGAGGAACCGATCGTGACGCGCACACCCACCTCCAAACTTGTATGCATCTTAGATACAAGCCGGGCGGAAGTAGAATGGCGCCGTGTCGAACACAACATCCTCGGAGACGATCCCCGCGTCCCCGACCAGCACGGGCGACCACGAGCGGGAACCCGCCGCCGACCGCGCCTACCGGCACGTCAAAACCGGCCTGCTGGACGGCAGCTACCCCGACGGGCACCTGCTGTCCGAGGGGGAGATCGCCCAAACCCTGCGGATGTCACGCACCCCCGTTCGGGAAGCCTTCCTGCGGTTGCAGAGCGAAGGTTTCCTGCGGCTGTACCCCAAACGGGGAGCCCTGGTCGTACCGATCACCCCCGCCGAGGCGCACTCCCTGATGGAGGCCCGCCTGACCCTGGAGAGCTTCGCGATCGACAAACTCGCGGCTCTGGGACGGCAACGACTCGCCGCGATCGGCCGTGAACTGCTCGAGCACCCCGCCTGCCACCCCGGCGAACTCTCCGACGCCGAAACGCACGAAGCCGACCGCGCTTTCCACGCGCGGCTGGTCGCCGCCGCTGACAATCCCGTGGTGACCGACCTCTACAGCGCGCTGCGGGACCGTCAGCTACGCATCACCGCAACCGCCCGGACTCACGAGTCCTCCCGCCGAGCCGCGGTCACCGAACAACACAACGGGCTGGCCACCGCGTTGCGGGACGGGGACGCGGCCCTGGCCAAGCACAGGCTGCGCGAGCATCTCGCCCACACCATGCGCGCCATCGGCATCAGCGAACACCTGCCGCACCTCGACACCTGACGCGAATCGAGGGCCCCTCGCGGTCGTGTAACCGGGCAAGGACGAGTCCGCGGAGCGGGGCGACCTCGTGCGCACGGCGAGTCCGCACTCCGGCCGCGGCCGGAGTGCGGATGGTTGGCCACGGCGGCGATGCCGACCGCACCGTAGCCGTGGCCAACCGGCACGAACTGATCGCGCGGCGAGCGCCCGCCCCCGAGCCCCCGGGGCTTCCACACGGAGGTCTCCCCAGCCCCCTCACGTGGTCGCGGCCGAATCGGCCGGGACCACCTCGATCCGAAGGGTCAGCCCGCGCTCGACCCCCGAGGAAACAGCGGCCTGCCCGAACGGCGGTGCCGGCAGGTCGCATCACGTGAGGAGCGCGGCGGTCGGGCCGCCAGCAACACCGCGCACGTGATCACCAGTGTCACCACCACGAACACGGTGGCGCCGATCTCGACGAGAACCCCGATGGGCATGGTCACCTCCCGTGACTGGCCTCATCCACGGCTCGACTCCCGGCCCGCAGGCTGGCCACCGTCACCACCACGAGAATGAGCAGGATCACCGACAGCGAAACCGGAGTGGCGATCTCGGGAACGGCGGGCCAGATCCCGTGCGCCCAGTGCAGCATCAACTTCACACCGATGAACGCCAGAATCAGCGCCAACCCGTGGTTGAGATACACCAGTTTACCCAGCACGGAACGCAGCACGAAATACAACGCCCGCAGCCCCAGCAGCGCGAACGCGTTGGTCGTGAAAACCAGGTAGGGATCCTCGGTGATGCCGTACACGGCGGGTACGGAATCCACGGCGAAGACCACGTCGGTGGCGAAAACCGCCACTACCACGACGGTCATCGGGGTCAACGCACGGCGCCCGACCTGCCGCACTGTCAGACGGGTCCCGTGGTAGTCGTCGGTGACGGGCATCAGTCGACGCAACAACCGCACCGAACGCATCCGCGAGACGTCCCGTTCGACCGACTCACCGCCCAGCGCTTCGCGCAGGATCTTCACGGCCGTGACGAACAGGATCGCACCGAACACGAGGAAGGCCCAGGTGCCCGCCTGCAGCAACGCCGCCCCCATCGCGATGAACGCCCCGCGCAGCACCAGCGCTCCCACGATGCCGTAGAGCAGCACGCGCTGTACCAGCGCTTTGGGAACGGCGAAGGCCGTCAGCAGCAGCATGAACACGAAGAGGTTGTCCACCGACAGGGACTTCTCCACCACGAACCCGGCGAAGAACTCCAGTGCCTGAGCGGTACCGAACCACCACCACAGCCCGAGCCCGAACGCCAGCGGCAGAGCCAGGTAGAACACCGACCAGCCGACCGCCTCCCGCAGCGAGACCTCGTGCGGGCGGTGCGTGACCGCGAAGTCGGCAACCAGCAGGGCCAGCAGCACACCGATACTGATCGCCCACAACCACGGGGAGCCCACCGACTGCGGAGCGGCAGCCAGAGCAGACGGGGCACCGAACACTTGAGACCTCCCGAACAACGTCGTTCGAGGTCTCCTTCACCCCGGCAGCGGGGCCGATCCCGGGGACACCGTGGTGATGTCCGTACTGACCGGGTGAACGCGCGGAAGTACTCCCCTCTTGGCTGAGTATAGGGGATGATTAGTCCGCTTCGCCAAATTCGTTCGGCTTTTCGTCGTCGTGGTCATCGCTTTGTGTGTAGTGTTCGTGCAGCACTGAAACGACAGTCTCGACTATCACCTCAGGGCTTGTCCGCGCCCCGGCCAAGGCCGGTCCAGCCCCCTCGGGAGGGTCTCGACGACCGCGAAGCCACGGCCGAAAAGTCGCCCCGCGCCGCCGCGACCGACTCATCGCCCGACCTTCGACCGACACGAACGCCCCATCGGGGCTCTTCGCCCACCGCGGTCAGGCACCGACGTATTCCGCGAGGTGCTTGCCGGTGAGGGTGGAGCGGGCGGCGACGAGGTCGGCGGGGGTGCCCTCGAAGACGACGCGTCCCCCGTCGTGCCCCGCGCCGGGGCCGAGGTCGATGATCCAGTCGGCGTGTGCCATCACCGCCTGGTGGTGCTCGACGACGATGACCGACTCGCCGGAGTCCACGAGCCGGTCGAGCAGCCCGAGCAGCTGCTCCACGTCGGCCAGGTGCAGCCCGCTGGTGGGCTCGTCGAGCACGTAGACACCGCTCTTCTCGCCCATGCGGGTGGCCAGTTTGAGCCGCTGCCGTTCACCCCCGGACAGCGTGGTCAACGGCTGCCCCAGAGTGAGGTAGCCGAGGCCGACGTCGGAGAGTCTGGCGAGGATCCGATGCGCGGCCGGTGTGCGCCCCCGACCGGAACCGAAGAACTCCAGAGCCTCCGAGACCGGCATCGCCAGCACTTCGCTGATGTCGCGATCGGCGAGGCGGTACTCCAGCACCGAGTCCTGGAACCGCCTGCCCTCGCACTCCTCACAGGTCGTGGCCACGTCGGCCATCATCGCCAGGTCGGTGTGGACCACCCCGGCGCCGTTGCAGTTGGGGCAGGCCCCTGAGGAGTTGGCGCTGAACAGCGCGGGTTTCACCCCGTTGGCCTTGGCGAAGGCCTTGCGGACCGGGTCGAGCAGGCCGGTGTAAGTCGCCGGGTTGCTGCGCCGCGAACCGCGGATCGTCCCCTGGTCGATCGACACCACACCGGCCTCGGAGGGAAGCGAGCCGTGCACGAGCGAACTCTTCCCGGAGCCCGCCACCCCGGTGACCACCACGAGCGCACCGAGCGGGACGTCGACGTCGACCCCGCGCAGGTTGTTCGCCGTGGCCTCGCGCACCTCCAGCGCCCCGGTGGGGGTGCGTACGCCGTCCTTGAGCCCGACCCGGTCGTCGAGGTGGCCACCGGTGACGGTGCCCGAGGTTCGCAGCCCTTCGACGGCGCCCTCGAAACAGACACGTCCCCCCGACGTGCCGGCGCCGGGACCGAGGTCGACGACGTGGTCGGCGATCCCGATCACCTCAGGCTCGTGCTCGACCACGAGCACCGTGTTGCCCTTGTCCCGCAGCCGCAGCAGCAGCTCGTTCATCCGCCGGATGTCGTGGGGGTGCAGCCCGGTGGTGGGCTCGTCGAAGACGTAGGTGACATCGGTCAACGAGGACCCCAGATGGCGGATCATCTTGGTGCGCTGCGCCTCGCCACCTGACAGCGTTCCCGACGGGCGGTCAAGACTGAGGTAGCCCAACCCGATCTCCACGAACGAGTCGAGCGTGTGCCGCAGCGTGGCCAGCAGCGGGGCCAGAGACGGCTCGTCCACACCTCTCACCCATTCGGCGAGATCGCTGATCTGCATCGCGCAGGCCTCGGCGATGTTGATTCCGGCGACCTTCGAGGAGCGGGCCGCCTCGTTGAGCCGGGTGCCGCCGCACTCCGAACACGAGGTGAAGGTGACCACCCGCTCCACGAACGCGCGCACGTGCGGCTGCATCGCCTCGACATCCTTGGACAGCATCGACTTCCGGATCTTGGGGATCAGCCCCTCGTAGGTGAGGTTGACGTCGTCGACCTTGATCCTGGTCGGCTCCCGGTACAGGAGGTCGTCGAGCTCCCGCGCGGTGAACTCGCGGATCGGCTTGTCCGGGTCGAAAAAGCCACAGCCCCGAAAGATACGACCGTACCAACCGTCCGTGCTGTAACCGGGGACCGTGAGAGCCCCCTCGTTGAGCGACTTGCTGTCGTCGTAGAGCTGCGACAGGTCGAAGTCGGTGACCGCGCCCCGCCCCTCACAGTGGGGGCACATGCCGCCGGTGACGCTGAAATCGCGGCGTTCCTTCACGGTCCTGCCCCCGCGCTCGAACGTGACCGCGCCCGCTCCGCTGATCGAGGCGACGTTGAAGGAGAACGCCTTCGGTGAACCGATGTGGGGCTGTCCGAGCCGGCTGAACAGGACCCGCAGCATCGCGTTGACATCGGTGGCGGTGCCGACCGTGGATCGGGCATCGCCTCCCATCCGTTCCTGGTCGACGATGATCGCGGTGGTCAGCCCGTCGAGCAGGTCGACCTCGGGGCGAGCCAGCGTCGGCATGAAACCCTGCAGGAAGGCGCTGTAGGTCTCGTTGACCAACCGCTGCGACTCGGCGGCGATCGTGTTGAACACCAGCGAACTCTTCCCGGAACCGGACACTCCGGTGAACACCGTCAGCCGACGCTTCGGAAGTTCGACACTGACGTCGGCGAGGTTGTTCTCCCGCGCACCGTGCACGCGGATCAGATCGTGGCTGTCGGCGGGGTGCGGCGCGGAGGACCGCGTGTGCGTGCTTCCGGTCATGCTCCTCGTGTCTCCCTCGGTCGTGGGCTCTCGGCAGCCCCCGTCGACTGGGGCCGGGCTCGGTGCTGAGCGGCTTTCGACGGTCTCGTCCGGTAACCGGTCGGCCGTGCTCATCGGCTGTGGCACGCCGACCCCGTTACCGCTCCGTGCGCGGCGTTGCCGCCGTCACCGGACGGGTCAGCGCCGCTGCTGGACGCGGATCAGATTGCCCGCCGGGTCACGGACGGCGCAGTCGCGGACGCCGTAGGGCTGCTCGGCCGGTTCCTGGACGATATCGGCGTCGGCGAGCCGCAGCCGCTCGAAGGTGGCGTCGAGATCGTCGGTGGCCAGCAGGAGCATGGCGTAGGTGCCTTTGGCCATCATCTCGGTGATGGTGCGGTGTTCCTCGTCGGTGACGCCGGGATCGGCGGCGGGCGGGTCGAGGACCACGGACGTGCCGGGCTGCTCAGGGGGTCCGACCGTGATCCAGCGCATTCTGCCGCTGCCGACGTCGTTGCGGACCTCGAAACCGAGGACGTCGCGGTAGAAGGCCAGGGAGGCGTCGGGGTCCTCGTGCGGGAGGAAGCTCGAGTGGATGGTGATGCCCATGCCGGTCAGAGTAGTTGCGGATCGGTGATCCGCGCTTCTCGATTCCTGACCGGTCTGGTCACCCGTTTCGCCACGCACGCCGGCATTCCGGCCGTGACGCGTACCGCCTCGCGCCGGTACGTGCTGGGCGGCACGCCGACCAGCTCGGTGAAGCGGGTGCTGAAGGTGCCCAGGGAGGAGCAGCCGACCGCGAAACAGACCTCGGTGACGCCGAGGTCACCCCGTCGCAGCAGCGCCATGGCACGTTCGATGCGCCGTGTCATCAGGTAGGAGTACGGGGACTCGCCGTAGGCGCGCCGGAAGGCACGGCTGAGGTGGCCGGCGGACATGTGCACGCCACGGGCGAGTGCCGCCACGTCCAGTGGCCGCGCGTACTCCCGATCGATCCGGTCCCGGACCCGGCGCAGCCGGGTGAGTTCGTCCAGACGGCGCGCCGACGACGGGGTGCTGGTCACTCCCCGATGCTGCCAGGTGACCCACGAATCACCCAACCCGCTGACATGCCGGTGCTCGAAAAGCGCGGCGAGCGACCCGCCGACCGAAAAGAAACCCGGTGACCTACGTCGATGCTAGTTTGCACGAGCAATCGACTCGTTCGTCGACCCCGGCTCGTTCGAGGAGCAACCCGGTGACCGCAGGTTTGCACGTCTCGTGGCAGACACTGGCGCTCGTGGCGATATCGACGGTGTCGATCTATGTGGCGCTGATCGCGTTCTCCCGCATAGCCGGGCTGCGTTCGTTCTCGCAGATGACGAACTTCGACTACGCGGCGACGGTGGCGTTCGGCTCCATCACCGCCACCACCGCGGTCAGTTCCGAGGTTTCGTTGCTGCAGGGCATGTTCGCGTTGGCGGCGCTGTTCACCACGCAGAGCCTGCTGGCGTACCTGCGCAAGCACGGCAGGGTCGAACGGCTCTCCGACAACCGACCGCTGCTTCTCATGGACGGTTGCCGGGAACTGCGCGAGAACCTGGACCAGGCGCAGATGACCCGCAACGACCTCTACGCGAAACTGCGGCTGGCGGGCATCACCCGGCTGGAACAGGTCGAGGCGGTCGTGCTGGAGACCACCGGAGAGGTATCGGTGCTGACCGTCGACCCCGAGGGTCGTCCCGTGGACAGCAAGCTGCTAGCCAGTGTGGACGGACCACAACCGCCGGTACGCGACGATCTGTCCACCCACACCTCGGACTCGTCCGAGTCCGCGGACCCCTCCTCCGAACCGCCCACACGGCCGGGCGAGGACCGGTAACTCCCGCAGGTTCGGGTCCACCGGTCCTCCACGAGAAAGCGGTGCTGCCGAGGCGGTCTGCGGCTACTGCACGGCGGTGACACACGGATGCGTGCGGTCACCGGCTACAGCAGTAGCGGTGGGAACCGGATACCTCGGGAAAAGGGGACGGCAAGGACACCGCGGCGCGGTGTCGATCCGATCCTGCGCACCTGAGGATCCGGACGCCCCGACGCCGGCCAGCGCTCGGTTGAACGCACTGCGCTCGACCACGGCTTGATGGCGCCAGCCAGGCTGGCTCTTCGACGTCCCGAGGCGACAGGTCCGACTGGCCCCTTTTCGGCGTATCCGGTTCCACCCCCTTGTAGACAATTTTCGGGAATATCTGTTGCTGAGCGGTTGGAAGGTCTGGTTCAGGGGTGGATGATGTTGTCCAGGCGTGGAAACATCTGAGCCTCCCCCCGGGGGCCTGGGTGGGGAAGCCCAGAGCTGAGGGAGGGGATCGTGTCAGGGTTCGAGGAGAAAGCCACCAAGTACGCGCGCTGGCTGAGGGAGCGCGCCGCGCAGAAGGCTGAGACCGAACGGACCGACGCACGGGAGGAGGCCCGGCAGCGCCGCCAGGTGCAGGAGTTCTTCGCCTTCGCCCGCCGCCATGGTGCGCCTGCGCTGCCCCGCTATATCGCGCGGGATGCCGGCTTCGAGGGGCGGCAGACGCGCTACGAACGGACCGACGAGGTGTACGTCGTGGCTTGCGAGTGGATCGAGGCAGTCACGCGGTTTGACGGCCCGTCCTGGGCCGTCGACGCCGACGGCACAGTTCACCGCCCCGTGTCGGGCGGCGCCATACCGAGCTACACCACCGGCAGCCCACTCGGTATCGTCGACCGCCAGTTCTTCATCACGCATGATTTCAGCAGCAGCGGGCCGACAGGCGGCTTCGTCGACGAACAACTTCCCGCGGCGGCCGCGGCGCTGCTGGAGCCCGCACCACTGGCCCAGGGCATGAGGACGGGAGTGCAGGACAACGGCTGGATCGGTTACCTGGCCCCCTGAGAGACCGGCACCGGCGAAGGCCGCGTGATCCGCCAGTGACTCGACGCCCGCAGCGGACAGAATGACCGAGACACCCCTCGAGACCGCACCGCGTTCAGCACCGGGCCCGTTCTTCCCCGTTGTGAGGTGAGAGGGCTGGCCTTGTTGTGTCGCTGCAGCCGAAGGTTCCACGCGGCAGCCGGTGCCGATCAGCAGCGCCACCAGCGCGGTGGTGCGTAGCTGGTGAGTCTCGGGGACGTGGTCGGGAGTGATGTCGGCTGGGAACTTGTCCTCGATGAATTCCTGGGGGGGCGTCGAACGAGCGCGAGGATTCGCTGACCTTCTTCAACGGCACCGACGGGCCGAACATCTCGTGCCACTTCTTGTTCGGGAGTGGTGCGCGGTCCAGGGCGAGGACGACTACGCCCCGCGCGAAGGATGTGGCAGTTGCGGTGGGTGATGGACCCGCTAGCGAGGCAATGAATCTTCGCCCCGAGGCGACAGGTCCGACGACGGCCCCGCGCTGTTCGCAAACACAGTGGAATCCGATCGCGGAACATCCACACCGGTTCCCAACCGCCCAGGGGGGATCACCCACCGGTCTGGTCAGCGTCCCCGGAACGCCCGCCGAGCGCCTGCCGGTCTCCCGGACCTCCCGCGCGCGGCGTGCTGCTCAGATCGGTGGGCACCTCCTTGCGGGCCACCGCCTCGGCCGCGCGCACGGCTTCGGCGACCTCGGGGTTGGAGGACATGTCGAACCAGTTGGCCACCGAGGGGTCGTCCTGCTCCGGCGGTTCGTGGGGCATTTCCTGCTCCGGCGGTTCGTAGCGGAACACGCCCTCCTCGTCGGGGGTGCCCAGCATCCGGGCGAAGCCCTCCAACGACTTGCTGAACTCGCTGGGCACGACCCAGACCTTGTTGGCATCGCCCTGAGCCATCTCGGGCAGGGTCTGCAGGTACTGGTAGGCCAGCATCTCCGGGGTGGGTTTGGCCCGTTTGACGGCGGCGAACGTCTTCTCGATCGCCTTGGCCTCGCCCTGGGCGGTGAGGTACTTGCTGGCCCGCTCCCCCTGCGAACGCAGGATGTTGGACTGCCGTTCCCCCTCGGCGTTGAGGATGGCGGCCTGCTTGGAGCCCTCGGCGGCGAGGATCTGAGACTGCTTCTGCCCCTCCGCCGTTTTGATGGCGGACTCGCGTTCCCCCTCGGCGTTGAGGATCATGGCGCGCTTCTCCCGGTCGGCGCGCATCTGCTTCTCCATCGAGTCCTGGATCGACGGCGGTGGGTCGATCGCCTTGAGCTCGACCCGGGCGACCCGGATTCCCCACCGGCTGGTCTCGCTGTCCAGCACCCCGCGCAGCTGGCTGTTGATCTGGTCACGCGAGGTCAGCGTCTCCTCCAAACTCATACCGCCGACCACGTTGCGCAGTGTGGTGGTGGTCAGCTGTTCGACTCCCTCGATGTAGTTGGAGATCTCGTACACCGCCGAACGGGACTCGGTGACCTGGAAGTACACCACGGTGTCGATGGACACGGTTAGGTTGTCCTGGGTGATCACCGACTGCGGGGGAAACGAGACCACCTGTTCCCGCAGGTCGATCTTGGCGCGCACCCGGTCGAGGAACGGAAACAACATGTTCAGCCCCGGAGAGGCCACGGTGCGGAACCGTCCCAAACGTTCGATGACCGCGCTGGTGGCCTGCGGCACGACCAGGATGGTCTTGGCCAGCAGCACCGCCACCAGCAGCACAATCACCAGCAGCACAATCCACACGGCAGGCTCCACGTCCGCCTCCTCAAGGTTCGGCCCACACCACGGCGACGGCGCCCGAGATCTCCATGACCATCACCGTGCGCCCCACGTCCAACACCTGCGTCTCGTCGAAGGAACGCGCCGACCACACGTCACCGTCGATACGCACCCGACCGTCCCGAGCATCCACCGTGGACTCCACAGTGGCACGCTTGCCGATCAGCGCGTCCACGTTCGTGCGTGGCTCGATCCCCTCACTCGTCTCCCGCAGCAACCTGCGTTTGAGCGCGGGGCGGGCCAGGAAGACCAGGCCACCGGACAGGGCGACGAAAACAACCGCGTCCAGCCACAACGGGGCACCGAGCGCCGCCGCACCGGCGGTGCCCATGGCGGCGAGCCCCAGCATCAGCAGCACCAGCTCGCCGGAAGTGACTTCGGCCGCCACCAGCAGCACTCCGGCGAGCAACCACACCAACGCGGCCATACACCCATGGTGACAGATCGAATCATCTTCGTGACCGGTCAAGTGGCTCGCGGGATCGTTCCCGGAGGAAAAGGCTAGTCCCCGGCGAGGGTGACGAAGTCGATGAGGCGTTCCACGGCACCGAGCAGCGGGGGCCGCAGGTCCCGGAAGTCACGCACCCCGGCCAGGACCCTGCGCCACCCCTCGGTAGGATCCGCCCACCCCAGTTCGCGGCACACCCCGGTTTTCCAGTCGTAGCGCCTGTCGACCTCCGGCCATTCGGTGATGCCCACAGCGGCCGGGCGCACGGCCTGCCAAACATCCACGTAGGGATGCCCCGTCACCAGCACATCGGCGGTGTCGACCCGTTCGGCGAGGCGGGTCTCCTTGCTGCCGGTGACGAAGTGGTCCACCAGTACCCCCAACCTGCGCTCGGGACCGGCCTCGAACTCGGCGACCTGCCGCGGCAGGTCGTCCAGCCCGTGCAGCGGTTCGACCACTACACCGGCGACACGCAGATCATGCCCCCAAACCCGTTCGAGCAGTTCGGCGTCGTGCAGACCCTCGACCCAGATCCTGCTGGCGCGAGCGGTGCGCGCCGGAGCGTCGGCGACCGCGAGCGAACCCGAGGCCGAGCGGCGCGAGAAGCGGTCCGTGGCCGCGACGGCGGGAACGAGCGTGACCCTCCTGCCCTCGTGGCGGAAACCACCGGTGCGCATCGGGAAGGCACGCTGGCACCCGTGGCGGTCCTCCAGGATCACGTTGTGCTTGGTGAACTCCCCGCGCTCCAGCCGCACGACCGCGCCGCAGAACTCGCCGGTCGCGTCCTCGACGACCGTGCCGGGCTCGGCGGGCAGCTCGGGCGGGGACTCGCGCCGGTCGCGGCCGGTGGCGAGCACATCGCGGCCGTAGTCGGTCGAACGCACGGGGATCACTCTATCCTCCCCGGCCGCTCGGAGGCCGGCGACGTGCCGCGAGGGTGTTCACGCGATGCGACCACGACGGGGATTCGACCCGCTGGCGACGATCACGGCCACGTCGGTATCGTCGGTGGACGTGCCATGTCCGAGCGCAACGATGGTGGTGTGGACGTCCGCGTGGCTGCACGGCGCGGCCGCCTCGGATGACGTGCTCGACGCCGCACAGGCGTGGGCCGAGGTTCATCAGGTGTGTGCCGCGGACGCGGAGACGGCGACGCGACTCGAACTCCCCGAGCCCGGTGAGACCCCGGCGGGGCTCGCGCTGCTGCTGGCGGCGGTGCGCAGGGCCGGAGGTGGATCCGGAGGCCTCGCGTTGCCGGTGGCGGGCGACGTGCGCGGCCTCGACGGTGCCTCCGAGTTCTCCCGCCACGCCCTGCGGCGGGGTGAGGCCGCTGTCTTCCCCGACGCCCGGCTGGGGCTGGTCCCGGAGCGGCACGTGGAGGGGATGCTGCGTTGGACGATCCACCAGATCGGCGAGCTCGCCCCAGCAGAGCACGTCCCGGTCGGTGAGGCCGAGCACGGCATGTCCTCGGCCATGCGGGAAGCCGCCAGCACGCTGACCGAACTGGACGTCTCGCGCCGACGCCCGGGAGTTCGCGGGGAGATCGCCGAATCCGTCTCGGCCCGTCCCCAGCCCTCCTGGCCAGAGGGAGTGCCACAACGCTGCCTGCGGGTGCTGCAACGCTCCACCGAACTCGAGGCGATCCTGCGAGTGGCCGCTGACGACGCCCCCGGAGGAGCCGTGTCCGCCTCGGCGGACAGGGTGCGCAGTCAAGCACTCAACCCGCTGTTCGAATCGGTGCGAACCGCCCGACGCGCGGCGGTGGACGAGATGGTGCGGGTACTGCGTCAGCGGGCCGAGCAGCACTGAGCACGCCGCGTGCGCGGCCCCGGCCGCATGGGGCGGGCGGTGGTGGTTGCCGCCGCCGGCGAGTGCCCACGAACCACCACCGCGGGAGATCACTCCTGTCGAGCGCTCAGCAGCACCCCTGCGCCACGCACAACTGACCGTTGGCCGTACAGCCCGCCGTGACCAGCGGGGACAGCTTGCGAACCCGCTGGTTCTCGACGTGCTCGGAAACCAGCTCGGCGATCATCCGCGCATAGCGGGGGTCCGTACCGGCGGTGTCGGCCCGGGCGAAGCCCATCCCGAGCTCCCCGGCCTTCTCCGCGGCCTCGTTGTCCAGGTCCCAGATCACCTCGAGGTGATCGGAGACGAACCCGACAGGGCTGGTGACCACGGCGGGCACCGACCTGGCCGACAGCTGATCCAGATGGTCGCAGACGTCGGGCTCCAGCCACGGCACGCTCGCCGGGCCGGAACGGGACTGCCAGACCACGTCGTACCCGGTGACACCGACGGCCTCGGCGACCAGGCGGGCGGACTCGTGAACCTGCCTGGAGTACCACCGCGGGCGTCCGTCGGCGCCGCTTCGTTCCTCCGCGCTCAACGGCACCGAGTGGGCCGTGAACACCAACCGGGCCTGGGTACGAACATCCTCGGGCAGGTGGGCGTAGGCTCGCGTCACCGCGTCGGCGTTGGCGGCGACGAACAACGGGTGGTCGTAGAACTGCCGGAGCTTGACCAACTCGGGAGCCCGCTGTTGCCCGATCGCGTCCCTGGCTCGCGCGATGTCCTCGTGATACTGCCGACACCCCGAGTAGCCACCCCACGCGGAGGTGGCGAAGACCAGGGCCCGCCGCACCCCGTCGGCGGCCATTCGCTCGACGGTGTCCTCGACCATCGGGTGCCAGTTGCGGTTGCCGAAATACACCGGCAGGTTCAGCCCGCGCTCGGCGAGCTCTCCCTCCAGGGAGCTCATGATGTCGCGGTTGAGGCGGTTGAGCGGTGACACACCGCCGAAGTGGTGGTAATGCTCGGCTACCTCGTCGAGCCGTTCCGGGGGAACATTGCGACCGCGAGTCACGTTTTCCAGGAAAGGCCGTACCTCCTGGTGTCCTTCCGGGCCACCGAAGGAGAGGTACAGCAGCGCGTCAACGTCATCCGAGCTGTTCACGCGACCATGATAGGCCGGGGAGGGCCCTCGGCCGCACAGGCGGGGTGCGCGGCCGAGCCCGATGTGCCCCTCCTCACCGAGGGGTGAACACCTCCGGTGGTCAGGCCCCCAGCGCGTGGAACCCGCCGTCGGTCATGATCATGGAGCCGGTGGTCTTCGGGAGCCAGTCCGACAGCACGGTGCACACGGTGCGGCCCACCGGCTCCGGATCCTCCACGTCCCACCCCAGCGGGGCGCGCTCACCCCAGGTGTCCTCCAGCTGTTGGAAGCCCGGGATCGACTTGGCGGCCATGGTGCGGACCGGGCCCGCGCTGACCAGGTTGACCCGGATGCCGCGTGGGCCGAGCTCGCGCGCCAGGTACCGCGAGGTGGACTCCAGGGCGGCCTTGGCCACCCCCATCCAGTCGTAGGCGGGCCAAGCCACCCGGGCGTCGAAATCCATCCCCACCACGGAGGCGCCCTCACCCAGCAGGGGCAGGCATGCCCTGGTCAGCGAATTCAACGAATACGCCGAGATCTGCAGCGTGTTGGACACGTCCTCCCACGGGGCTGCCATGAACTCCGCCCCCAGGCAGGACTCGGGAGCGTAGCCGATCGAATGAACCACACCGTCGAGGCCGTCGACGTGTTCGGAGACCGAATCGGCCAGACCGGCCAGGTGCTGGTCGTTGGTGACATCCAGCTCGATTACCGGGGCCTTCTCGGGCAGTCTGGCGGCGATCCGCTCCACCAGCTTGAGCCGCCCGAACCCGGTGAGCACCACCTGGGCCCCTTGTTGCTGGGCGACCCTGGCCGTGTGAAACGCGATCGAGGAATCGGTGATCACACCGGTGATCAGGATTCGCTTGCCTTCCAGCAGTCCACTCACTTGCCGCTTCCTTCTACTGATCGTTCTGTTTGCTCGGATCGCAAGAGGTGCCACGACGTGCCCCGCCCTCACGCACGACCCCACCGGGAAGGACGGCGACGAACGGGGGCATGACACCGGCACCCTCGGGATGATCAGTGCCCCATACCGACCCCACCGTCGACCGGGATCACCGCTCCGGTGACATAGCCCGCGCTTTCCGAGGCCAACCACCGCACGGCCCCCGCGACCTCGTCCGGCTCGGCATAACGCCCCAACGGCACCTGATCGAGGATCTGCTGCTTGCGCTCCTCGGACAGCTCCTCCGTCATGTCGGTGGCCACGAATCCCGGGGTGACCACGTTGGAGGTGATACCGCGCGAGCCGAGTTCCCGGGCCAACGAGCGGGCGAAACCGATCAACCCGGCCTTGCTCGCCGCGTAATTCGCCTGGCCGGGCGCGCCGGAAAGGGCGACCGTGGACGAGATGAAGATCATCCGGCCTTTCCTGTTGCGCAGCATGCTGCTGGCCGCGCGTTTGGCCACCCGGTAGGCGCCGGTGAGATTGGCGTCCACGACCCGCTGGAACTGCTGCTCCCCCATGCGCAACAGCAACCCGTCGTCAGTGATGCCCGCGTTGGCCACCACCACCTCCACCCTCCCGTGGGCGGCCTCGACCTCGTCGAAAGCGGCCGCCACCTGGTCGGGATCGGTCACATCGCACCGCACACCGAGCATCCCGTCAGGCGCTCCCGATCCACGATGGGTGACCGCCACGTTGTCACCGGCCGCCTGGAACGCCTGGGCTATCGCCAGCCCGATCCCCCGATTGCCGCCGGTGACCAACACGGACCGTGTCACTGCCGCAACTCCCTTTCCAAAAACACTGTCAACCGCCGTTCGTCGTCCAGCGATGTTCACCCGAACCCTCGCTGAGGCTATCGGCCGTGCCGATGCGCTCCGACATCGGATCGGACGTGGTGCGACGACGAGAGAATCCCGCCCTCGACGAGCGGCACCGCTGTCCACCGCGGCGCCAGGAACACCCTCGTCACCACGACGACCCCACCGGCACCGGACTGGGCGAGACCCCACGCCCGGCCGGTAACATGCCCGTGAACAACGTCGATCGAGACCACACAGGGCGGACACCGACCTCCGGCACGACACCGGCCCCACGCCCCCCGGGAGGAGGCCTCGCGTTGAGCAGAACGGTCCCCACCGCCGCGCACCTCCCGGAGTTCGCGGCCCCACTGCGTTCCGCGCTCTCGGGGCAGGCCCGCTTCGACCCGGGCACCCGCGCCCTGTACGCCACCGACGCCTCCAACTACCGGCAGGTGCCCGTCGGTGTGGTGTTTCCCCGCCACGCCTCCGACGTGGCGGCCACCCTCGCCGTGGCACGGGAACACGGACTCTCGGTCACCTCGCGGGGAGCGGGCACCAGCATCGCGGGCAACGCCATGGGCCCCGGCCTGGTACTGGACTTCTCCCGGCACATGAACCGGATCGAACACCTCGACCCCGATCGACGGCTCGCCCGGGTACAACCCGGGGTGGTGCTGGACACGCTGCGCGCGGCCGCGCAGCCGTACGGACTGACCTTCGGCCCCGACCCCTCCACCCACAGCCGCTGCACCCTCGGCGGCATGATCGGCAACAACTCCTGCGGCACCCACTCGGTGGCCTGGGGGAAAACGGCGGACAACGTCCACGAGCTGGACGTGCTGCTCGCCGACGGCACCCGCCTGACACTCGGCCCCACACCACCGGACACACTGGACACCCTGTGCGCGCGGGGCGACCGCACCGGCAGGCTGTACCACCAGCTGCGCGCACTGGCCGAGGAATTCGGCACGAACCTGCGCGAGAACACACCCGAGCTGCCCAGACGCGTATCCGGCTACAACCTGCAGCAACTGCTGCCCGAGAACGGGTTCCACCTCGCACGGGCCCTGGTCGGTTCGGAGGGAACCTGCGCGACGATCCTGTCCGCCACAGTGGAACTCGTCGAGCTCCCCACCGCCCGCGCGATGGTGGTACTGGGCTTCGACACCACCTACGCCGCCGCCGACGAAGTCACCCACCTGCTCGAACAGGACACCCTCGCCATCGAGGGCGTCAGCGGCGAACTGGTCGACGTCGTCAGGAACCGCAACCCCGACTCGCCCGCGCTGTCCCTACTGCCCGAGGCGAAAAGCTGGCTGCTGGTCGAAACCGGCGGCACCGACCAGGACACGGCCCGACAGGCCGCGGAAACGATCGCGAACTCCCTCGGCACCCGCGCCACCACCGCGATACACACCGACCCGCGACACATGGCCGCGTTGTGGAAGATCCGGGAGGAGGGCTCCGGCTACGCCACCCGGATGGCCGATGGCTCGGAACGCTGGTCCGGCTGGGAGGACGCCGCCGTCCCACCCCGCAACCTCGGCGCGTACCTGCGCGAGTTCGACGAACTGCTGCGACACTTCGGCTACCACGGAGCCAGCTACGGCCACTACGGGGACGGATGCGTGCACGTGCGCATCGACTTCGACCTGATGTCACGCGCAGGCGCGGCCGACTACCGCAGGTTCCTGGAATCGGCCGCCGAGCTGACCGTGGCACACGGCGGCTCCCTGTCCGGGGAACACGGCGACGGCCGGGCCCGCTCGGAACTACTGTCCCAAATGTACCCGCAGCCGATACTGACCGCCTTCGAACGCTTCAAAACCGCGTTCGACCCCGAAGGGCTGCACAACCCCGGCGTGCTGACCCGACCGAGACCGGTCGACGGTGATCTGCGACTGCTGGTGGCACCACCCCGCATCCCCAGCAGAACCACCCTGGCGCTGCGGCCCGACGACGGCGACCTCGCTCCCGCCACCCGAAGATGCGTCGGAATGGGCAAGTGCCTCAACACCTCGGGTGGAGTCATGTGCCCGAGCTACCGGGCCACCCACGACGAGAAGCACTCCACACGCGGCCGAGCCCACCTGCTGTTCGAGATGCTGGCGGGCCAGACCGTACGAGGCGGCTGGCGCTCCCCTCAGGTGCGCGAAGCGCTGGACCTGTGCCTGTCCTGCAAGGGCTGCAAAACCGACTGCCCGGTGGGCGTGGACATGGCCTCCTACAAAGCCGAGTTCCTGCACCGGCACTACCACCACCGGCCACGCCCGGCCAGCCACTACTCGATGGGCTTCCTGCCACTGTGGCTTCACCTCGCCAGCCGGACACCGGGCCTGGCCAACCGGATCACCCGGGGCGGACTCGCCCCGCTACTCAAACGGCTCGGCGGCATAACCCCCGAACGGGAACTACCTCCACTGGCCCACCGAACCCTGCGCGAACGGTACCGCGAACGCGGCGAACCCGGCGCCGACGGCGAAACGGTGGTGCTGCTGCCGGACACGTTCACCAACTACCTCGAACCGGACCTCGGCCTGGACGCGATCGCGGTACTACGCCGACTGGGACACCGGGTCGAGCTGCCCCCCGGACCCGTGTGCTGCGGACTGACCTGGCACTCCACCGGGCAACTCGGCATCGCCCGAGAGATGGTCCGCCGCACCGCGCGTCGGCTGCGTCCCCGGACCGGCGCGGGCATACCGCTGGTGGGACTCGAACCCAGCTGCACCGCCTTCCTGCGCAACGACGCGCTCGAACTGTGTCCCGACGACGAGGACGTGAGCGCCATGGCCGCTGCGGTCACCACGTTCGCCGAACAGGTCGCGCCGCGACGGGACCTGTGGCGGCGGGACAGTACCGGCACGAGCGGGCAGGCACTGGTCCAGATTCACTGCCACCAATACGCCGAGTCCGGCTTCGAGCCGGACCGCGCCGCGGTGGAAGCCACCGGACTGCGCACACGAATACTGGACTCCGGGTGCTGCGGACTGGCGGGCAACTTCGGCTTCGAGCGCGGCCACTACGAAGTGTCGATGGCCTGTGCCGAAGACAGCCTGCTGCCGCAAGTACGCGCGGCTGGAGAGCACACGACGGTGCTCGCCGACGGGTTCAGCTGCCGGACCCAACTCCGGCACGCCACCAACAGCGAACCCCTCCACCTGGCGAGCCTGCTCGCACGCACGCTGGGGGTAACCACATAGGGACACGCCGACGCCCCCGTGGAACAGCACGGAAACTAGAACCCGTTCTCCCCCGCGTCACCCGCCGAAGCGTGCAACACCCCCGGCAGTACGGCCAGCTCGTCGACCAGCGCGGAGACGTCGTGCTTCCCCCGCAGCCGCAGCGCCACCACCGCGGTACGCTGCCGGTTGTCGTCACTGTCCTCCCGCTCGACCTGCAGGTCCAGCACCGCCCACCCCCGACTGGTGCACAGCGTCAGCACGTTGCGCAGCACCCCGTGCCCGTCCAGATAACCGATGCGCACAATCCGAGGCTCTCGCATCGCCCTGCGCAGCACCGCCACCAGCCGCTGGTAACCGACCACCACGATGAAGTGCGCCAGCGTGGTCGCCGCCGCCAGCAACAACAACCCACCACCGCAGGCCATCCCCACCGCCGCCACCACCCACACCGTGGCGGCCGTGGTCAGCCCCCGAACGGCGTCACGACGAACGAAGATGAGCCCGCCACCGATGAAGCCGATTCCGGAGACGATCTGCGCCGCCACCCTGGACGGTCCGAGCTGCACGTTGGGCCAGGTCAGGGTGTCGAGGAAACCGTATTTGGACACCAGCACGAACAGCGCCGCACCGACCCCGACCAGCGCGTGCGTGCGCAGGCCCGCGCTTTTGGCGCGAACCTCCCGCTCCAGGCCGATCAGGCTGGACAGCAACAGGGCCGCCCCCAGCTCGACGAGCAGTGGCAGCTCACCGAGGCCCGTGATCGACGAGGTCATCCACCGAAGTTACCGCCACTCCGCCGAGTTCGGCGGGAACGCGCGACGGCGTGCCGGAGGGTCCTCCCACCGGAGATCACCCACCGCTCAGGGCAACCGCTGCCCCACCAGCAACGCAGCGCCCGCCGCCACGATCGCGGCCAACGTCCCCAGCACGAACCACGGTTTGCTCGCGTCGGTCCGCTTGACCTCGTAACCGATCTGCTCCTGCAGGGTGTCGTAGACCGACCGCAGCTGCTCCGCGCTGGCCGCCTTGTAGAACTCACCACCGGCGAGATCGGCGATGTGCCGCATGGCCTGATCGTCGACCTCAACCGGCTGGCGCTGACCCTGGATCCGGATGCTGCCGTGCTCGGTGCCGAACGAGATGGTGGAGATGGGAACCCCGGCCTGCTTGGCGGCCTTGGCCTGGGTGTAGGCGCCGCGCGGCGCGTCCAGCTCACGCGGGATGGTCTGCCCACCGTCGGCCATCAGCACGATCCTGGCCGGTGGCGGCCCCTGCCCTCCGCCGATCATCCTCCCGAAGGAGTCGATGGCCGACAGCGAAGCCTTGATCCCCTCCCCCGTGGCGGTGGCCTCGGACAGCTGGAGGCTGTCGATGGCCTGCTTGACGCTGGGCCGGTCCGTGGTGGGCATGACCATCACGGTGGCGGTACCGGCGAAGGAGACCAACCCGAGGTTGATCCCCGGGGTGAGCTTGTCCGCGAACTCCTTGGCCGCCTGCTTGGCGGCGCGCAACCGGCTGGGGTCGACGTCCTGGGCCTTCATCGACAGCGAGACGTCCATCGTCAGCAGCACGGTGGCGCGGTTGCGGGGAACACGCTGCTCCGAGGTGGGACCGGCCAGACCGACGGTCAACAGGACCAACGCCACCCCGAGCAGCGCCATCGGCACATGCTTGCGCCATCCCTGACGGCTGGGGGCGACGCGGTCCAGCAGCGCGAGATTGCTGAAGCGCATCGTGCTACGCCTACGTCTGCGCTGAGCCCACAGGTATCCGGCGACGAGAACGCCCACCAGAATCAGCAGCAGGAACCACGCCGGGCTGGTGAATCCGCTCAGACTGGGCATCACACTACTCCCCCGGACCAGCCGCGTTTGCGGGCGACGACGAACCGGACAATGTCGGCGATCCAGTCCGAATCGGTCCGCAGCACCAGATGGGCCGCTCCGACCCGCCTCAGCTCCGCGGCGACACGTTCCCGGTGTGCTGCCGCGGCGGCGGCGAACTCACGTCGTAACAATGGTGTGGTGGTCACCTCGCGTTGTTTGCCGGTCTCGGGATCACTCAGCTGGACGGTTCCCACACTCGGAAGTTCGAGGTCGCGCGGATCGACGACCTCGATCGCCAGCAGCGAGTGTCGCGCCGACAGCCCGCGCATCGCCCGCTGCCACTCGATCCGCCCCAGGAAGTCGGAGACCACCACGGCCAGTCCCCGCCTGCGTGGCGGTCTGCGCAGCGCCTCCACCAGTGAGGCCAGATCGCCCGATACTCCCTCCTCCGGGTGCGGCACTTCGGCGACCCGCCTGAGCAACGCTCTCGCGTAGTCGGCCCCACCTCTGGCGGGGACACGAGTGAGTTCCTGGCCGTTGGAAACCACGGCACCGAGCCGGTTGCCGCCCCCCGCCGTCAGGTGTCCCACCGCGGCGAGTCCCGCTATCGCGAGCTCACGCTTGGTGCATCCCGCGGTTCCGAAATCCAGGCTGGCGGACAGGTCCACGGCCGCCCAGGTTTCCAGCTCGCGATCGGCGACCGTCTCGCGGATGTGCGGCTCGGTGGTGCGCGCGGTCACCGCCCAGTCCATCCTGCGCACGTCGTCACCGGGCTGGTAGGCCCTGGCTTCTCCCGGTTCCGTGCCCGGACCGGGGACGAGCCCCAGGTGATTGCCCTGCAGCAGGCCGTCCAGCCTGCCGCGCACCGTCAGTTCCAGGGAACGCAGCGCTTCCCGCACACGTCCGGTGTGCAACGCGGGCGGCGCCCATTCGGGGCGGTCACCGCCAGTCGACACGGTGAATCGGCTCCTCACTGGTTGGCGATGCCGGGGGACGGTTGCTGCCCGTACGCCGCTCCCGTCACCGCGGGACCGGCGGGGTTCGGAGCCCCGTTCTGCGGCGCGGGTCCCTGGGGTCGTGCGGACACCTGGGGCAGCGGAACGGTCTGCAGCACCCGGTTGACGATGTGGTCCACGGGGACTCCGTCGGCCACCGCGTCGTAGGACAGCACGATGCGGTGCCGGAACACGTCCGGAACCACGTCGACGACGTCCTGGGGGAGCACGTAGTCACGGCCACGCAGCAGCGCGAGCGCGCGGGCCGCCCCTACGACGCCGAGGGTCGCGCGCGGCGAGGCACCGTAGGAGACCCAGGCGGCGATGTCCGACAGGCCGTGTTCGTTCGGCCCACGGGTGGCCAGCACCAGCCGGACCACGTAGTCGACCAGAGCGTGGTGCACGAACACGTTGGAGGCCACCTGCTGCAACCGGATCAGCTCCGCCGGATCGAGCACGGTCTGCGGTTCGGGTGGGGTGACCCCCATCCGGTAGACGATCTCGCGTTCCTCCTCCGCCGTGGGGTACTCCACCAGGAGTTTGAACAGGAAGCGGTCCCGCTGCGCCTCCGGCAGCGGGTACACACCCTCGTTCTCGATGGGGTTCTGCGTGGCCAGCACCTGGAAGGGTTTGGGCGTGGGATAGCTGTGCCCGCCCAGGGAGACGTGCTGCTCGGCCATGACCTCCAGCAGGGCCGACTGGATCTTGGCGGGGGCCCGGTTGACCTCGTCGGCCAGCACGAAATTGGCCATGACGGGGCCGAGTTCGACGTCGAACCGTTCGCTGCCCTGTCGATAGATCCTGGTTCCCAGCAGGTCGGCGGGCACGAGGTCCGGTGTGAACTGCAACCGCGAGAAGCTCCCGCCGACCACCGTGGAAAAGGTCTCCACGGCCAGTGTCTTGGCGACGCCCGGGATTCCCTCCAGCAGGATGTGCCCGCCCGCCAGCAGACCCACCAGAATGCGCTCCACGAGTCGGTCCTGGCCGACGATCACGCGTTTGACCTCGAAGACGGTCCGTTCGAGCAGCTGCGCGTCCCTGGCGGGCGTGCTGGTGTGATCCGCCGGGTGGGCCGTCCCGGCCGCCCCCGCGCCATCGCCGTTACCGCCCTGCCCCGGATCGGTCACTGGGAAACCTCCAACTGAGTGCTCGGCACCCCGTGAGGCGCGGATACCACCACAGGGTGATCGTTGTTGTTGCCGATATTGGCACGTGACCGTACTGATCACGCGTCGGGGCGTTTTGTTCTGCCTATTTCATCTCGTTGGACGTATGTGTGTTGTGAAGTTTAATTTCGTTCAACACTGAAATCACAGTAATAACAAACACAGCGAACGACCACGGGGCGACTCCCGATTTCTCCCTCGATGAGCTCAGCGCATCTCACGCAGCGCCCGGCGCAGGTCCTGCGGGGTGTCCACGTCACTCGCCTCTCCGGGGGCGGCGGGCACCCGCAGCGGACGGAGTCGATTCAGTACATCGCGCAGCGCGACGTTTTGTGGCCGGGCCGGCACGGCCCCACGCAACGGCTCCACCCACCACACCCCGACCAACCACTGCGGCCTGTCACCCGGATCGACCAGCATCGCTCCCCCGCTGTCCGGAACAGCCCGGCAGGCTTCCAGCAGCCGACGTAGCGTGTCACGGCTCAACCAGGGATGATCCGCGGCCAGCACGGCGACCAACGAGGCGACGGACGGCAGGGCGGCCAGACCGGCGGACAGGGCGGCCACGGGACCGCTCCCCTCAGGTTGTTCCCGGGTCCAGCGGACCGGACGAGTGGTCGGTCGTCGCGGCCCGACCACCACGAGCGATTCTGCCTCCGAAGCCGCCTCCAGGGTGCGATCCAGCAGGGAGCGGCCAGCGAGACGGATCGCCGGCTTGTCCCGTCCCCCCAGCCTGCTGCCCGCGCCGCCCGCCAGCACGATCCCGGCGAATCCACTCGTCGAGGCCATACGGGCAGCCTACGTGCCCTGGTTCGCCACTTCCGTTCGGGAAACGTTCCCGAACCGCCGTGTCGCTACGTGGCATCGACCCGCGTCACTTCCCGCTCGCGGGGTCACTGCATTCGCCGATCGTCGGGAAGTCCGCGCCGGAAGTCACCTCACCTCGTAGGCGTAGTCCGGGTCCCCGACCTCGGACGCTCCCGACCTGGCCGAGCGGCGCTGCCGGATCTCCGCCCGAATCGCCCAGGTCAACCCGACCAGCCAGGCCGCCCCCAGCAGGGCGGTGAGCAACATCCCCGGCAAGGAAGGCACACCGATCGAATCGAGCAGCAACCGCGAATTGCTGAACACGATGAGCCCACCGGCGCCCACCCCCAGCACGCGGACCGGCAGGATGCGAACGAGCCACGCCGCGAGCGGCGCGGCCACTACCCCACCCACGAGCAAGCCGAGGGTCACCGGCCACTTCCAAGCCGAACCACCGTTGTGCAGCAAGAACCCACATGTGGCTCCCAGTGAGACGATCAGCTCACTGGTGTTGACGGTGCCGACGGTGCGCCGGGGCAGGATCCGGCCCGTGCTGAGCAGTGTCGAGGTGGTGACCGGCCCCCAACCGCCGCCGCCCACCGAGTCGACGAAACCGCCGACGCCGCCGAGCGGAATCAACCAGCGTCGCCCAGCCGGCGTGAGGCCGCTGCCACGCACCGGTGTCGACCACGCTGAGAACCGCAGCACCACGTAGCTTCCCAGCACGACCAACAACAGTGCCATCCAGCCACGGGCGGCTCCCGCCGCTATCGAAGAGAGCGCGGAAGCCCCCAGGAAGCCTCCGAGGCCGCCGGGCAGCGCCAACCAGCCGACCATGCGCCAATCGACGTTGCGCATCCGCCAGTGCGCCGCGCCGGAAACGACCGCTGTCCCGATCTTGGCCAGGTGCACCGACGCCGAAGCCATCACAGGCGCGGTGCCCACGGCCAGCAGGCCGGTTGTGGCTGTCACGCCGAATCCCATCCCCAGCGAGCCGTCGACCAACTGAGCGAGGAATCCGGCTATCGCCACGAGCAACAGAGTGGGCACCAATGCCTCCAGACCGTTCCCGCCCGTGATCGGAAGCCACGAGCGGCTTTTCCAACTAAGTTGATAAAAACGGTACACTTTCCAACGGGCCGGTCAACACGCTCCCAGCGTTCGGGACAGTGCCCCGCGAGCACGTTCAGCGCGACTCCCACACCCCTGTTTCACTGGTGCGCGCCACAACGTCCGATGGAAGCTCGCCGGAGACGAGTTGGGCTATGGTGACATTCTCGAGCACTTCGCGCAGGCTGCTGCGCACGGCGATCCAGACCCACTGCAGCACCGCCACCGAAGGGTCGTAGCGCACGTCCTCGGCTCGGGAGCCGTGGATGCTGACCAGTGGGCCATCGGTGGCCCGGATCACATCCGCTATGGAGATCGTGCCGGGATCGCGGGCCAGCACCCACCCTCCTGCTTGGCCGCGCCTGCTGGCGACGAAACCGGCACGCCGCAGGTCGCTGAGCACGGCCTGCAGGAAGTTGCGTGGAATGTCCTGAGCGGCAGCGACGTCCTCGGCACTGACCGGCCCGGCCTGTGCACGGGCTATCTCAACCAGCGCGCGCAGCGCGTAGTCCACCTTGGCCGAAATCCGCATGGCTCGATTGTTCATCACATCCGGGCCCGACGAAGCCCCAGCCCTTCGAAAGGCACCACCTCGGCGGGCCCGGTCCGGGCCCACGCCGGGGAGAACGCCCGATCGGGAGCGGCGGCGTGCGCCGAAGCGCTTCCCGCACCGTCCCGGAGCGGTTTTCGGGGCCGCCCGCTCGCGCGGGCGGCCCCGAAAACCGTGGTGGAGGCCGGGGCGCGTGACGGCGCCCCGGCGGTTCGACCGGTGGCTCAGCTGGTCACCAGGCTCACGCCGTAGGCGTTGAGGGCCTCGTTGACGGGCTGGAAGTACGTGGTTCCGCCCCAGGTGCAGTCACCCGAGCCGCCGGAGGTCATTCCCTGGGCCTGGTTGCCGGAGATGAACGATCCTCCGGAGTCACCGGGCTCGGCGCAGACATCGGTGCGGGTCATGCCGTAGACGGTGCCGCTGGGGTAGCTGACCGTCTGGTTCTTGGCCTGGATGGTGCCACAGTGCCAGCCCGTGGTCTGACCGGAGCGGCACACCGAGGAGCCGACCGCGGCTTCCTGGGAACCGCTCACGGTCCTGGCGGAGCCGTTGTACTGGTCGACCCAGGGACGCAGCGTGTCGTCGGAGCCGGTCCGCACGTAGGAGTAGTCGTTGCCGGGGAACGACGATCCGGCGAAGGTCCCGCTGGGGCTGCTGGTGCTGTCGCCGTAGTCTCCGCAGTGCCCCGCCGAGACGAACCCACCGGAGACGGCGAATCCGACCGAGCAGACCGTGGAGTTGTTGATGACGTAACGCTGTCCGCCGATCACGTCGGCGTAGGTGCGGGGCCGCTCGGCGGACTCGACCACGCGTACCGCGTCACTGTCGACACCGGTGGAACGGACGAATTCCGCCGCGCTGCCGGCCGTACCCTTCCGCGTGGTCAGCACCACGGAATTGCTCGTGGTGTCGACGTACCAACCGGTGACCGATTCCGGTGCCCGCTGGGAGTGCTGATTCAGCGTGGTGCTGGCCTCGCGCAGTTGCGCTCTGCTGTCGTCGACCAGACGAGGAACGGCGCCCTTGGCCCGCACGCTGCCGAATTCGGCGCGGTCGGTAACACCCACGACCAGTTTTCCGAGTCCGGCGTCGTAGTGGAATCCGCCGAAACTCTCGCCGAGCTTGTCGGCCATCCCGTCGGCGGCCTGGCGCGCCGCCGCTTCGGCGTCGAGCCGCTGTTCGGCCTGTGCGCGGCTCAGACCGAGATCGCGCTGCATGGCCTGCATCATCGTGCTCGCGTACTGCGGGCTCTGTTCCTGGGAAACGCTCGTGGTGTCCGCTGTGGCCGGTGCGGTCATGGCGGTCAGCGTCCCCGCGGCGAGAATCGCGCTCGCCGCGATTCGGCCGGGCATTTTCCGCTGCATCTGTGATCTCCCTGTGCGCGAAAACGGTTTGTCTTCGGTGGCAGGGAAGTTTCCTGGGAAGAGGATCCCGCGACAATACTGCGTTTGCAGCAGCGATTCGCAATCGGAGCACACGAAATCAGAACACGATCCGTGCAGAGCGGAGACCGAAAACCGCAGAATGCGGGTGAAGTGTCGGCACCGAACCGGTCAGCGCATTGACATCGCATTCCATGCATCTTAGGCTTTACGCTTTTCCTTTCCGGCGAACAACCTCGTGAGCAGCGATTCCGGGACCGACTCCGGGAAACACCGGGGGTCGCCACCGATCCGAGCGGCCGGATCACGTTATGTGTCCGAACATCCCGCAACTCTTTCACGAGCTCGGAACCGAACGCGTAAAATGGGAAAGAAAAAGTATGATCAATTCTCGCGGTGTTGGTATGAACGGGTGAGGGCACGGGAACCGAGGTCCCGCCGCGAGCACGGCACCGGACGAACGTGGGTGGGGCACCTCGCCAGCGGCGAAGGCACCCCACCCACGACGTCTCGTCACCGGAGCATCAGGTCAGCGGACGGTCGTTGGGACCGATGGGCGCGGGAAGCGCGTCACGCCCCATCAGGTACTGGTCGACACCGGCCGCGACGGAACGGCCCTCCGAGATGGCCCAGACGATCAGGGACTGGCCACGTCCCATGTCACCAGCGCTGAACACACCGTCCACACTGGTCATGAAGGAACGGTCCCGCGCGACGTTGCCGCGCGCGTCGAGCTCCACGCCGAGTTCGTCGATCATGCCGGCTCGTTCCGGGCCCACGAATCCCATCGCCAACAGCACCAGCTCGCACGGCAACTCCCGTTCGGTCCCCTCGACCGGGACGAACCCGCCGTTCTCCCTGCGGACCTCGACCAGCCGCAGCGCACGCAGATTCCCGTTCTCGTCACCGAGGAACTCCTGCGTGTTGACGGAGAACATGCGGTTGCCGCCCTCCTCGTGCGCCGAGGAGACCCGGTAGAGCATCGGATAAGTGGGCCAGGGCTGGTTGTCCGGCCGCTCGTTCGGCGGGGTCGGCATGATCTCCAGCTGGGTGACGGAGGCCGCACCCTGCCGGTGGGCGGTTCCCAAGCAGTCCGCGCCCGTGTCCCCACCACCGATGATGACCACGTTCTTGCCCTCGGCGCTGATGGGCGAGTGCGACAGGTCGCCCTGCTGCACGCGGTTGGCCGGCGGCAGGTACTCCATCGCCTGGTGGATGCCCCCGAGCTCCCTGCCGGTGATCGGCAGGTCGCGGGAAACGGTGGACCCACCCGCCAGCACCACGGCGTCGTGCTCGGAACGCAGCTGCTCCACGGTGAGATCCACCCCGACGTTGACGCCGGTGCGGAACTCGGTCCCCTCGGCCCGCATCTGTTCGAGCCTGCGGTCGAGGCGGAACTTCTCCATCTTGAACTCGGGGATGCCGTAACGCAGCAACCCACCGATCCGGTCGGCACGCTCGTAGACGATCACCCGGTGCCCGGCACGGGTGAGCTGTTGCGCGGCCGCGAGCCCGGCGGGACCGGAACCGACCACGGCCACCGTGCGGCCGGTCGCGGCGGCGGGGGTCTCCGGACGCACCCAGCCCTCTTCCCAGGCACGGTCGATGATCTCGATCTCGACCTGCTTGATGCTCACCGCGTCCGAGTTGATCCCCAGCACACAGGCGGCCTCGCAGGGTGCCGGGCACAACGTCCCGGTGAACTCGGGGAAGTTGTTGGTGGCGTGCAGCCGCTCGATGGCGCCGCGCCAGTCCTCCCGCCAAACCAGGTCGTTCCACTCCGGAATGAGGTTTCCCAGGGGACATCCCTGGTGGCAGAACGGGATACCGCAGTCCATGCAGCGACCGGCCTGCTGCTGCAGCTTCTGGTGGGAGAACTCCTCGTAGACCTCGCGCCAGTCCTTGAGCCGGATGTCGACCGGCCGGCGCCGCGGCGTCTCGCGCGGCGTGGTCAGAAAGCCCTTCGGGTCAGCCATGAGCGGCCTCCATGATCGCCTCGTTGACGTCGCGGCCGTCGCGTTCGGCATCGGCCTTGGCATTGAGAACGCGCTTGAAGTCCTTCGGCATCACCTTGCCGAACCGAGCCACGGCGGCGTCCCAGTCGGCCAGCAGATCGCGGGCCACGGTCGATCCGGTTTCGTGCTGGTGCTTCTCGATCAGCGCGTGGAGCTCGCGGCGATCATCGGAGTCCAGCGGATCCAGATCCACCATCTCGTGGTTGATCCGGTCGGGACGCGGATCGAGCACGTAGGCGATACCGCCGGACATGCCGGCCGCGAAGTTCCGCCCGGTACCGCCGAGCACGGCGATCCTGCCGCCGGTCATGTACTCGCACCCGTGGTCGCCCACACCTTCCACGACGGCCAGTGCACCGGAGTTGCGCACACCAAAACGCTCCCCGACCACACCGCGGACGAACAACTCACCACCGGTGGCGCCGTAGAGCAGCACGTTACCCGCGATCACGTTGTTCTCGGCGACGAAGGCGGCGTCGTCCTGCGGGCGCAGCACGATCCGGCCGCCCGAGAGCCCCTTGCCGACGTAGTCGTTGGAGTCACCGGTCAACCGCAGGGTGATGCCGCGAGGCAGGAAGGCCCCGAAGGACTGACCCGCCGAGCCGGTGAAGGTGACGTGGATGGTGTCGTCGGCCAGCCCGGCACCACCCCATCGGCGGGTGAGTTCGGAACCGAGCATGGTGCCCACCGACCGGTTGACGTTGCGCACCGGCATCTCCAGGCTCAGCGGAGTGCCGTCGGACAGCGCGCCCTCACTGAGCTGGATCAGGGTGTTGTCGAGCGCCTTCTCCAGACCGTGTTCCTGCTTGCCGGTGCAGTGCCGGGCCGCGCCCTCGGCGACCTCGGGCACGTGCAGGATCGGAGAGAGATCGATGCCCTCGGTCTTCCAGTGCCGGGTCGCCGGATCGGTGTCGAGCATCTCGGTGTGCCCCACCGCCTCCTCGATGGAGCGGAAGCCAAGCGCCGCCAGGTGCTCACGCACTTCCTGGGCGATGAACTCGAAGAAGTTGACGATGTAGTCGGCCCTGCCGTCGAACTTGGCACGCAGCTCCGGGTTCTGGGTCGCCACTCCGACCGGACAGGTGTCCAGGTGGCACACCCGCATCATGACGCAGCCGGAGACCACCAGCGGAGCGGTGGCGAAACCGAACTCCTCGGCCCCGAGCAGCGCGGCGATGACCACGTCACGGCCGGTCTTGAGCTGTCCGTCGGTCTGCACCACGATGCGATCGCGCAGCCCGTTGGCCAGCAGCGTCTGCTGAGTCTCGGCCAATCCGAGCTCCCACGGCGCCCCGGCGTGCTTGATCGAGGACAGCGGCGAGGCACCGGTCCCGCCGTCGTGACCGGAGATGAGCACCACGTCGGCGTGGGCCTTGCTCACGCCCGCGGCGACCGTGCCGACGCCGACCTCCGAGACGAGCTTGACGTGCACCCGGGCCCGAGGGTTCGCGTTCTTCAGGTCGTAGATGAGCTGGGCGATGTCCTCGATGGAGTAGATGTCGTGGTGCGGCGGCGGGGAGATCAACCCGACCCCCGGCGTGGAGTGACGAGTGTCGGCGATCCAGGGGTAGACCTTGTGGCCGGGCAACTGCCCGCCCTCACCGGGCTTGGCCCCCTGAGCGATCTTGATCTGGATGTCGTCGGAGTTGACCAGGTATTCGCTGGTGACACCGAAACGGCCGCTCGCGGCCTGCTTGATGGCCGAACGTCGCCAGTCACCGTTGGAGTCCACGGTGAACCGGTCGGCGTCCTCACCGCCCTCACCGGTGTTGGACTTGGCGCCGAGCCGGTTCATCGCCACCGCGAGGACCTCGTGCATCTCCTTGGAGATCGAGCCGTAGGAGATACCACCGGTGGCGAACCGCTTGACGATCTCGGAGACCGGCTCCACCTCGTCGATGTCGACCGGCTCACGCTCGCCCTCGCGGAACTTGAGCAGGCCACGCAGCGTCATGAGCCGCTCCGACTGCTCGTCGACGTGGTTGGTGTACTCCTTGAAGATGTCGTACTGCCCACTGCGGGTGGAGTGCTGCAGCTTGAACACCGTGTGGGGGTTGAACAGGTGCGGATCCCCCTCACGGCGCCACTGGTACTCACCACCCACCGCGAGCTCGCGGTGGTGAGCCTTGAGCCCGTCGACCGGGAAGGTGCGGCGGTGACGCTGGCCGATCTCCGTGGCGAGGGTGTCGAAGTCGATGCCCCCGAGACGGGAGGTGGTGCCGGTGAAGCAACGGTCGACGATCTCCTCGCCGAGACCGATGGCCTCGAAGATCTGGGCACCGGTGTAGGAGGCGACCGTGGAGACACCGATCTTGGACATGGTCTTGCGCAGCCCCTTGCCGAGGGCCTTGATCAGGTTCTTGGTGGCCTGCTTGGCGTCCACGCCGGATATCTCACCGCGTGCCACCAGGTCCTCGACACTGGCCATGGCCAGGTAGGGGTTGACCGCGGCGGCACCGTAACCGACCAGCAGGGCCACGTGGTGGACCTCGCGGACGTCACCGGCCTCGACGACCAGTCCGACGTGGGTACGGCTCTTCTCCCGGATGAGGTGGTGGTGTACCGCCCCGGTCAGCAGCAGCGAGGGGATCGCCGCGTACTCGGTGTCGGCACCACGGTCGGACAGCACGATGATGCGCGCCCCGTCGGCGACCGCCTCGGAAACCTCACGGCAGATCTCGTCCAGCCGCTGGCGGAGCGCCTGTCCTCCTCCTGCCGCGCGGTAGACCATGTGGATGGTCACCGAGCGCAGTTCGGGCCGGTCCCCGTCGTCGTTGATGTGGATCAGCTTCGCGAGCTCGTCGTTGTCCAGCACCGGGAACGGCAGCACCAATTGGTGACAGGCAGCCGGATCGGTGTCCAGCAGATTGTGCTCGGGCCCGACGTGGGTGCTCAGCGAGGTGACCAGTTCCTCGCGGATGGCGTCCAGCGCCGGATTCGTCACCTGGGCGAACAGCTGCGTGAAGTAGTCGAACAGCTGTCGCGGGCGCTCGGACAGCGGTGCGAGCGGAACGTCGTTGCCCATGGAGCCGACCGGCTCGGCCCCTCCGGAGGCCATGGGTTTGAGCAGCGTGTCGACTTCCTCCTCGGTATAGCCGAACAGCTGCTGGCGCTGCACGAGGGAGGAGTGCGTCGGCACCTCGCGGGAACGCGCGGGCAGGTCCTCGAGGTGGACCATCCCGTCGTCCAGCCACTGCCGGTACGGGTGCTGCTCGGCGAGTTCACCCTTGATCTCGTCGTCGTCGACGACGCGGCCCTGCTCGGTGTCGAGCAGGAACATCCGCCCGGGCTGCAACCTGCCCTTGCGGGCCACCCGCTGGGGGTCGATGTCGAGCACGCCGGTTTCGCTGGCGAGCACGAGCATGTTGTCGTGCGTAACCCAGTACCTTCCCGGCCGCAGTCCGTTGCGGTCGAGCACGGCGCCGACCCGCGTGCCATCGGTGAAAGTCACCAGGGCGGGCCCGTCCCAGGGCTCCATGAGGTTGTTGTGGAACTCGTAGAAGGCACGGCGTCTGGGATCCATCTCGGTGTGGTTCTCCCAGGCCTCCGGAATCATCATCAGCACGGCGTGCGGCAGCGAACGCCCACCCAGGTGCAGCAGTTCCAGAACCTCGTCGAAGGTGGCCGAGTCGCTGGCGTCGGGAGTCGCGATCGGGTACAGCCGCGAGAGGTCCCCTGGGATCAGGTCCGTGTCGAGCATGCTCTCGCGGGTGCGCATCCAGTTGCGGTTACCGCGCATGGTGTTGATCTCACCGTTGTGCGCGATGTAGCGGTACGGGTGCGCCAGCGGCCACGAGGGGAAGGTGTTGGTGGAGAACCGGGAGTGCACCAGCCCGATGGCGCTGCTGAACCGATCGTCGGTGAGATCGATGAAGAACGCGTCGAGCTGCGTCTCGGTCAGCATCCCCTTGTAGACGAGGGTGCGGGCCGACAGACTCGGAAAGTACACGTCGGCATCGTGCTCGGCACGTTTGCGCAGGCAGAACGCGCGGCGCTCCAGCCGCATGACCGGGTCCTGCCCGTCGTCGGAGGAGGTGCCCTTCGAATCCGCGACGAACAGCTGACGGAAACGCGGCATCACTTCCCTGGCCAGCGAACCGGCGCAGCCGGGATCGACCGGCAGCGTCCGCCAACCGAGCACGTCGAGCCCTTCCTCCGCCGCGATCCGCTCGATCGCGGACACCGCTCGCTCGCAGTCCGCTTCCTCGTCCGGAAGAAAGGCGTTACCCACCGCGTAACCGCCGGCGGCGGGAAGTTCGAACGGAACCACCTCGCGCAAGAACGCGTCCGGCACCTGGGTCAGGATTCCCACTCCGTCACCGGTGTCCGGATCGGCGCCTTTCGCGCCCCGGTGTTCCATGTTGCGCAGCGCGGTCAGCGCGTTCCGCACAATCGCGTGATCCTTGCGGCCGGCCATGTCGGCGACGAGCGCCACACCGCACGCGTCGTGATCGTTGGCAGGGTCGTAGAGACCCTCGACGTCGGCGCCCCGTTGCGTCCGACCTCTCGCATTCTGGGAAACCGGCATTCGGATCCTCCCGTCGTCAGGCAACGATCTCAGCCACGCGGACAGTGGGGGCGAGATCGTAGAAACCTCTCCGGAGCTGACAAGAAGGATGCGCCGTTGCACTCTTGGTCAGTTTGCGGAACTATACAGATTTCCGGGTTGTTCGACTACGAGTAAGTAACACGTGTTACACCCGCACGTCCTGTTCCCGGAGTCTGGGACAGCGTGAACGCGAAACGTAGTGGCGCACGCACTTCGAGCACCGCACGACAGGGTCGCCGTCGCGCCGAGCCGACCTCGGAAGAGCCACCACGGGGATTACCCGCCTTCTCGATGCTGTGTTGTTCTCAGGATAACTTGCTACGTCCATTTGATCGATTTTATTTCAGTAAACACTGAAATAGCAGTAGTTACAAAACCACGAATACGTGGATTACTGACTCCTCCACCGACAGCGCCGACAGAAGAGGGCTCATCGCCCGCGGAACGATCAGTACAGCCGGGACTCGGGGCGCCACCGCTCGACCGTGGAACACTCGGGAGGGTGCGGCCTGTCACAACGAACGTCCGCCCGGCGCGGCACCACGACGCTCACGCCATCGGGGAGATCCACGTGGCCTCCTGGCGAGCCGCCTACGCCGAAGTACTCCCCGCGGAGTTCCTGACACGGCTGTCCGTGACCGACCGGCGACGAGCCTGGCAGGAACGGTTGCGGACGCTGCCGGACGAAGTCACGGTCCTGGTCGCGGAAGAGCGCGAGCACGTGGTCGGATTCGCGGTTACCGGTCCGAGCCGGGACCGTGACGCGGGACAGGACACCGGGGAACTGCAGTCGCTGTACCTGCACCCGCGGCACTGGCGACGCGGATGGGGATCTCGACTCCACGAGCGGGCGCTGCGCGTCCTGAGCCACGAGGGCTACGCGAGCATCACGCTCTGGGTGCTGACCGCGAACGATCACGCCCGCCGGTTCTACGAGCGCAGTGGTTGGGCGTGCCTCGGAACCACCCGGGTGGACACGCTCGGAGACAGCGGCGTTCGGGTGGAGGAGGTCCGGTACCGGTACGTGCCCACCCTCCCCTGAATCCGGCTCTCCCCGAACTCGCTCACACTGTTTGTCTCCCTCGGTGGATGGAGCGGACTCGCGTTGTACCGGGATCCACCCGGCGACCGCTCCATCGACCAATCCGCCATTTCCTTGGAGCGGCTCGGTGCCGTTACCCGGACTCGCCCGGACACGAATCAGCGTCGGCAGCGACCTCACGAAGCTCCGAACCGAACCCGTCGAGCGGTTCCGGTTTCTTCCCACGAAGCCGCACGAACGAAGCACTGCGGTATCGGAGGCCTTCCGCGTTTCACGACGACGAGCGCAACGGCGGGCAGCGGAGGCGGTCACCGGTCCGCCGCGAGCCGCGAGCCGAACACGACGACGGCCGTCGGCCGCGGGAGAGGTTCTCCGACCGACCCGTCCCGTACCCGCCCTGCTCCGAACCACCGGGGACAGTTGTCCACAACCCACGGACACGAGCGGTACCGAAGGGGCTCCGTTTGGTGTCTAAGATCCAGGGCCGTCTACCTTTCGAGAGTGATGACCGAGTTGAAACAGTCACCGTCGGCGGAGCACGAGCGCAGGAGCTGGCCTGCACTGCTCTCGCCGCTCAGCGATCTGCTCGTGTTCCTGGCCGGGGCGCTGTTGGTCTGGCGTGCCTGGGTGGTGGGCGAACGGCTGCTGGCTCGCGGGGTCAACATCTACCTGGATCTGCCGCCGTTGTTCGCCAGTTGGGCCCCGCACACCGGCCCCGGGACGGTACCCGCGATCGTGCTCGCGTTGCTGGTGGTCATCGCCGGGCCGACCGTGGCCTCGCGCATGCGCTGGGGACCGCTGCTGGCGGTGACCTATCCGGTCACGTTGGGTTGGATGTTCAGCCTGACCATGATCGAGGGCTGGAGCTTCGGTGTGGTCACCAAGCTGTCCAATCCGAAGAACTACCTCGCCGAGATAGACCGGGTGGAGACCGTCGCGTCGATGCTGCGGCACTTCACCGAGCGCATCCTGCTGGAGCCGGGCTCGTGGGCGGTGCACGTATCCGGTCATCCACCGGGCGTGCTCATGGTGTTCGTGTGGCTGGACCGCATCGGACTCGGTGGGGGCATCGCGGCATCCGTGTTCTGCATGCTGGTCGGCTCCACGACCGTGCTAGCGATCGCGACCACCTTGCGTGCCCTCGGTGAGGAGCACATCGCCCGGGCTGTGCTGCCCTTCGGTGTACTACTGCCCGGCATGGTGTGGATGGGGGTCAGCGCCGACGCGATGTTCGCGGGGGTCACGGCGTGCGGGATCGCACTGCTTGCCGTGGGAACGAGCCGGGGAGACCGGCGTGGTGACCTGGCGGCGCTGGCCGGCGGTATACTGCTCGGCTTCACCCTGTACCTGTCGTACGGGCTGGTACTGGCCGGGGTCTTCGCGCTGGTGGTGCTGGCCCTGACACGCAGGCTGCGTCCGACCCTGTTCGCGATCGCCGGGGCCGCGGTGGTCGTGGTGCTGTTCACCGTGCACGGTTTCTGGTGGCTGGAAGGCTACGAGCTCGTCCGTATCCGCTACTACCAGGGAATAGCCGCCACCCGGCCTTACAGCTACTTCGTGTGGGCGAATCTGGCCTGCGTGGTGCTCGTCGCCGGCCCGGCTGTCCTCGCCGGGCTGCGGCGACTCGCGATGGCCCCTCGACGTCTGGCCCTCGGAGCGCGCCTGCTCACTGTCGCCGCACTGCTGGCGATAGCGGCCGCCGATCTCTCGGGCATGAGCAAGGCCGAAGTGGAGCGGATCTGGCTACCGTTCACCATGTGGCTCGCGGTGCCGTGCGCGGTGCTGCCACGCGGACAGCACCGCTGGTGGCTGGCCGCGCAGGCGGCACTGGCACTGCTGATCAACCACCTGATCATCACACGTTGGTAAGGCACGCCCGCGACTCAACCACCGTGACGCAGCCGTTCTATCCGCTCGGCCATCGACAGATCGTTCTCGGTGACCCCGCCCGCCGAGTGAGTGGTGATCCGCACGGTGAGTCGGTTGTAGTCGTGCACGGACAGATCGGGGTGGTGGTCGGCCTCGTTGGCGAGATGGGCGATCGCGTTGGCGAAGCTCATCGCGGTGAGGAAGCCCTTGAGCTTCCAAGTCTTGTGCACGGCCGAGTCCCGGTAATGCCAGTCTTCCAGCTCCGCGAGCCTGTTCTCGATCGTGTCCTGCGACAACAGTTCGGGCATCGAGCTCTCCTCAACGCTGCTCGTCGACGGTCACCGGACGTGGTGCCGGCTCGGGAGTTGTACCAGAGGAACCGGCACCCCGATGATCACCCTGCCCGGCGCGCCGACGCGGAAACGGACTTCGCGTCGGCGTGTCGAACCGCGCGGCGGACTCAGCGCCCCGGTGCCTGCTCCGGGCGTTGTGGAACACAGCGCTCGACCTCGCCGCTGTCCTGGTATGCGCCCTCCGGCAGCGCCCGCAGCGCGCGCAATGTACGGGGATCGGCCTCCCCGTCCTCTGCGTAGCGGATCAGATCCGCCTTGTCCGCGGGGAACTCCAGTCCCTGCAGCGCCTTGCTCACCCGACGTTCGTCGGCATCGGTCATCACTCGATCCTTCCTCAGTACGCGCTGCGGAAACGACAGTCTCACAACGCCGCCCGGCAGCACACGACGTTTCCCGCCGAACGGGTTACCCCGGTGAGCAGGGTTCGACACCTGTTCGCACACGGAGCGCTCCGCGTTCGTGCCGAGCGCCTCGGTGGGTGGGATCATTTCGGCAACGCGGTCGCTAGCCTGACGACATGACCGAATACGTGCAGGTTGTCACCACCACAGATTCCGAACACGCCGCGGGAGAACTGGCCCGCGGTGTCGTCGACGCCCGGCTCGGTGCGTGCGTACAGGTCGTGCCCATCCGCAGCTTCTTCCGGTGGGAGGGAGGCGTCGAGGACGAGCAGGAGTGGCAGCTTCAGATCAAAACATCCCGGGACCGGGTGACGGAACTGCGTGAACACCTCGAGGAGCGGCACAACTACGACGTTCCCGAGATCATCGCCGTCCCCATCGTGACCGGCAACGACCAGTACCTCTCCTGGGTAAAGGAGGAAACCACTCCCTGAACGGAGTCGAGCCTGTCCCCGCGATCGGCACGCGGCGGCCCCTCCCTGCCGACATTCCCGTCCCAGCGGGGGTCCGCCCGACGATCACCGCTCCGCAGCCGTCGTAGACTCCCCGGCGAACACTTCCAACCTCGATGCCGGTTCCCCACGGCACGTGCTCGCGGGAACACGGTCGGACTGGCAGCAACACGCGTCGCGCCCGCGGCGAGGCAAGGACCCAGCCGGATGAAAAAACCCGCCATCACCCGCAACGACATCTACATCGCGGCGGCAGGACCAGCATTGGGCCTGCTCGTGGCGATGTTCACGCTGCACTGGGACTGGCTGCTCGCCGGGATACTGATCGCGGCCATCGCTCTGGTGTGGGCCCGGTTACGACACGCCGGGGCCGACTGGGCGGCGCGAGCGGGGCTGTTCGCCCTGCTGATCGGCCTGCTGCTGTGGCTGTGGCTCGATGACGCACGCTGGGCGATCCTGGGGGCGTTTCCGCTGATGTTCGTATTCATTCGCAAACTGGCGGCCGCGATCGAGCAGCGCCGCTGACCCAGCCTTCCATCACTCCGCGCGAGGCAGCCTCTCACTCATCTGAGAGGTTTCTCCGGCCGGGTGACGCCCCTCGCTCTGATCGCTCCCCCGGCCCGTCGCCGGCCCACCACCATGCCTGAGCGCAGTCGTCACATCGACGAACGGCAGGACCCCCGGCGACGGCACGTGATCCGGTACTGTGCCGAACACGAACGAATCTTTTCCGCGATACGGAAAAATTTGTTTCCGAAGAGAAACGAAGCCGCTCCCGAGATGTCGTGCCAACCCGCCGCATGCCAATATTCGGCGACCAAACCATCCGTGGCGTCGACAGTTCCGGTTCGCCTCGGGCGAGACCCCGCCGCGCGATCGGAACAGCGTGAAAGGACGATGCTCGTGCACGTGCTATGGGGTATCGGCGGCATGATCATACTGCTGCTGATCGCGGTCGCCCTGTCGACCAGCCCGCGCTCGATAAGGCCTCGCACGGTTCTGGGGGCCCTGGCTCTCCAAGTGGTCTTCGGGTTTCTCGTGCTGCGCTGGGAAACCGGGAAGCGGGCCCTGGAAGGGGTCGCCGACGGCGTGGGCAAGGTGATCGACTCGGCCAACGAGGGCATCGACTTCATGGTGGGGCCGCTGCTGGACCTGATGGACGAGGGGACCACGCTGTTCGCCTTCCAGGTACTGCCGATCATCGTGTTCATCGCTTCGCTGAGCGCGGTGCTCTACCATTGGAACATCCTGCAGTGGGTGGTCCGCATCATCGGCGGCGGACTGCAGAAGATACTGGGCACCACCAAGGCCGAGTCACTCAACGCCACGGCCAACATCTTCGTGGGACAGACCGAGGCTCCACTGGTGATCCGGCCTTACCTGGCCGGGATGACCCGCTCCGAGTTCTTCGCGGTGATGGCGGGCGGGCTGTCCACAGTGGCAGGCACCGTGCTCGTCGGTTACTCATTGCTGGGGGCCGACCTGGAGTACCTGATCGCCGCCAGCTTCATGGCCGCACCCGCCGGACTGCTGATGGCCAAGATCATCGTGCCCGAGACCGAGCAACCCCGCAGTGACGAGGCCGTCGTCGCCAGCACCACGGGCGCGGCCAAGCCTCCGGAGGAGCCTGCCGCCGGACCGGCGGAGGAAGCCGAAACCGGAGGCGGAGCCGCGAGCTCGGCCACCGAACACGAGCAGGAGACCGAAAAACCCCGCAACGTCATCGACGCCGCCGCCGTGGGGGCCTCCGACGGGCTCAAGCTCGCCCTCAACGTGGGAGCGATGCTGTTCGCGTTCATCTCGCTGATCGCGCTGCTCAATCTGATCATCGGTGGCGTCGGCGGGCTGTTCGGCCTGGAGGACCTCACCTTCCAGCAGATCCTCGGCTACGTTTTCTCTCCCGTCATGGTCGCGGTCGGCATCCCGTTCAACGAGGCGATCGAGGCCGGCACCTTCCTGGGGCAGAAGCTGGTCCTCAACGAGTTCGTCGCCTTCGCCGACTTCGGCCCCCAGGCCGAGGCGGGCGCCTTCACCGAGCGCACCACCGTGATCATTACGTTCGCCCTGACCGGGTTCGCCAACTTCAGCTCGTTGGCGATCCTGTTGGGCGGACTGGGCGGTCTGGTACCGAGCCGCAGGCCGCTGATAGCCAAGCTCGGGCTCAGAGCCGTGCTGGCGGGAACACTGGCCAATTTGATGAGCGCCACCATCGCGGGGATGGTCATCGGTTGAGCGAAGCGGCGGTCACCGTACGTGTAACTCGCGTCACGGTGACCGCCCACCGGCGGATGCCCGGCACGGTCGACCGGACCACCCGGTCACTACCCCGGAGCCTTTTGACAGGCTGCGGTCATGACCGCAGCCGATACGTTCCCTCGCCACAGCGCCCGGACCCAAGGATTCACACTGGGCGCCCCTCGCAGTTTCACCGTCGCACCGGACGGGCAACGGGTGCTGTTCCTGCGGTCGTCCAGCGGTACCGATCGGAGCAACGCACTCTGGTTGTTCGACACCACCGAAGCGACGGAACGCCTCCTGGCCGATCCCGCACAGCTCGAAGACACCGATGTCGTCTCGGAAGCGGAGCTGGCACGACGGGAACGCGTCCGGGAGCGCGCCTCCGGGATCACCGCCTATGCGGTGGACGACAACGCCCGACGGGTGGTTTTCACACTCTCGGGTGAGTTGTTCGTCAGCGAACCGGAAACCGGGCTGGTCCGCAGGTTGCCGGCACAGTATCCGGCCGCCGACCCGCGTCCGGACGGCTCGGGCGCCCGCGTGGCCTACACCTCGCGGGGCGAACTGCGCGTGATCGGTTTCGACGGCTCCGGTGACAGAGCACTGGCCGAGCCCGAGCACGAACGGGTCCAGTGGGGCATCGCGGAGTTCGTCGCGGCCGAGGAGATGAACCGTGCCCGCGGCTACTGGTGGTCCCCCGACGGTTCGACGGTCCTGGCCGCCCGGGTGGACGAGTCCGAAGTGGCGCGGTGGAGCCTGGCCGATCCCACCCATCCCGCACGAGCACCGAGGACGATGGCGTACCCGGCGGCCGGCGAGGCCAACGCCGACGTCACGCTGGAACTGCTGCGGGTGGACGACGCGGGGTTCGGCGAACGGCTTCCGGTGCGCTGGGACCGCGGGAGTCATCCGTACCTGGTGGAGGTTCACTGGTCGCCACACGGCAGGCCACTGCTGGCGGTGCAGAGCCGCGACCAGCGCAGCCAGCTGGTGCTGGCGGTGGATCCCGAGACCGGTGACACGACGGAACTGCACCGCGACACTGACCCGCACTGGATCGAGATCAAAACCGGCTGGCCCGCCTGGACCCCCGACGGACGCCTGGTTCGGATCGCCGCGCTGGACGGCGCCTACCGGCTGCTGGTCGACGGAGCTGACTGGACGGGCCCTGAACTGCAGGTCCGTGCGGTGCTGGACGTCGGCCCCCACGACATCCTGGTGACCGCCTCGGAATGGGACCCCACCCAGTCCCACGTCTACCGTGTGACCGAAGCCGGGGTGCGGAGACTGTCCGACGAGGCAGGGGTACACGGTGCCAGGCGTGGCGGCCCGGTGACGGTCCTGTCCTCGAGCGGGTTGCGGCAGCTGCACACCACGGTGCGCGTGCTGCGCGAGGACACCCCGATAGGAGAGATCGCCTCGCTGGCCGAGTCGAGCACGATCACGCCACGTGTGGAGCTGCTACGGCTCGGCGCGCGCGAGTTGTGCAGCGCGTTGCTGCTGCCACACGGACACCGTCCCGAGCACGGGAAGCTTCCGGTGCTGCTGGATCCCTACGGGGGCCCGCAGGCGCAGCGGGTGCTGCGGAAGCAGCAGGGCTACCTGACACCGCAGTGGTTCGCCGATCAGGGATTCGCCGTGCTCGTCACGGACGGCCGGGGTATGGCCGGGCGCGGCCCGGAATGGGACCGCGCGATCGCCGGTGACTTCGCCGGGGTTCCGCTGCACGACCAGGTGGACGCGCTGCACGCCTGCGCGGCCGAACGCACCGACCTGGACCTCGACCGAGTGGGGATCAGGGGGTGGTCGTTCGGTGGCTACCTGGCCGCGCTGGCGGTGCTGCGGCGCCCGGACGTCTTCCACGCGGCCGTGGCGGGAGCGCCGGTCTGCGACTTTCGGCTCTACGACACGCACTACACCGAACGCTATCTCGGTGACCCGAAGCTAAACCCCGAGACGTACGCGGCGAACTCACTGCTCGAGATGGCACCCGAGCTGCGCAGGGACCTGATGCTGGTGCACGGCACCGTCGACGACAACGTGGTGTTCGCGCACTCCCTGCGGCTGTCCGAAGCGCTGACAGCGGCTGGCAGGCCGCACACCCTGTTGCCGCTGCCAGGCGTCACCCACATGCCGACCTCGGAGAGCAAGAGCGAGAACCTGCTGTTGCTGCAGCTGGACTTCCTGCGCCGCGCTCTCGGGCTGTCGGCGAGTTCCCCGGGGGACAGCGGGCCGACCGACTGACCCCTCGCCCGTCGGGCCGTCCACCGCGTGGTGCCTTCGACGTATCCCGCCGAAGGCACCACGCGAACCGTACCGGCGCCGGAACCCCCGCGTCGTGTTCCCTCGAGGGGGACGTACCCGGCGGGGTACGACTCCGGCGGGGTACGACTTTCGCGTCAGGAGACGATCCGGGCGGTGACAGGCGGCACGAGGCGTGGGCCCGCCGGCCGTTCGCCCTCCCCTTCAGCTCGACGGGGTGCGGTGATGCCGGCCCCGCGGCCGGGGACGATCGCCGTTCAGAGTATCTCCAGCGGCTCGGGAGCGTCGGGCGGCGGGAAGCGGGCTTCGAGACGAGTGAGCTCGTCGTCGGAGAGCGAGAGGTCCACGGCGGCTCGGTTGTGGTCGACGTGCTCCACCGTGGCCGCCTTGGGGATGGCGCACACGCCGTCCTGGCGCAGTACCCAGGCCAGCGCCACCTGGGCAGGGGTGACACCGCGTTCGGCGGCGACCGCACCGAGCACCGGATCATCGAGCAGTCTGCCCTGCTCGATCGGCGAGTACGCCATCACCGGCAGGTCTCGCTCCCGACACCAGGGCAACAGGTCGAACTCGGGACCGCGCCGGGTGAGGTTGTACAGCACCTGGTCGGTCACCGCCCTGGTACCCGCTCCGGCGACGAAGAGATCGTTCATGTCCGCGACGTCGAAGTTGCTCACGCCGAAGTGGCGGATCTTGCCGTCACGCTGGAGACGTTCGAACGCTTCCATCGTCTCCTCCAGCGGGGTAGAACCGCGCCAGTGCAGCAGGTAGAGATCCAACCTGTCCGTGTCCAACCGGCGCAGACTTCGTTCGCAGGCGGCCACGGTGCCGGAACGGTCGGCGTTGTGCGGGAACACCTTGGAGACGAGGAACGCCTCGTCCCGACGTCCTTCGAGCGCGGTTCCCACGACCCGCTCCGCACCGCCACCGCCGTACATCTCGGCGGTGTCGATCAGTTCGATCCCCACGTCGAGACCACGACGCAACGCCTCGACCTCGGCGTCACGCCGCGCGTTGCGCTCTCCCATTCCCCAGGTTCCCTGCCCGAGCACGGGCAGTTCCCCACCGCCGGGCAGCGGTAGTCGACGCATGACTCGCACCTTGTCGTCTCGGAACTCGGACAGGTGCCGGGCTCCGCGTCACACTACACCACGAACGGCGGCCGCCGGAGCGGTCGGTGGTCAGCGGGAGCTCTTGCGTTCCCTGACTCGGACGACGACCCGAACCGGACTACCGGTGAAACCGAACGCCTCTCGGAACTTACGCTCCAGGAACCTGCGGTAACCGGCCTCCAGGAAGCCGGAGCTGAACAGCACCAGTGTCGGCGGCCGAGAGTGGGCCTGGGTGGCGAACATGATCTTGGGCTGCTTGCCGCCGCGCACCGGCGGCGGGTGGGCGGCGACGATGTCCGACAACCAGGAGTTGATCTGTCCGGTGGACACGCGCTGGTCCCAGGACTCGAGTGCCCCCCGCAACGCTGGGGCCAGCTTGGCGACGGCACGTCCGGTCAACGCCGAAACGTTCACCCGCTCGGCCCAGCGCACCCGAACGAGATCACGGTCGATCTCCTTCTCCAGGCTCCGCCTGCGCTCGTCGTCGACCATGTCCCACTTGTTGTAGGCGATCACCAACGCCCGACCGGCCTCGATGACCATGCTGATGATGCGCAGGTCCTGCTCGGTCAGCGGGTTCGAACCGTCGATCAGCACGATGGCGACCTCGGCGGCCTCGATGGCGGCCTTGGTCCGCAGCGAGGCGTAGTACTCGGTGCCGTCGGCCGTCTTGACGCGCTTGCGCAGCCCGGCCGTGTCCACGAACCGCCACACCTCGTCATCGAGCTCGACCAGCGAATCGACGGGATCGACGGTGGTACCCGCCACCTCGTCGACGACCGCCCGCTGCTCCCCGACGAGGCGGTTGAGCATGCTGGACTTGCCGACGTTCGGCTTGCCCACCAGGGCAACGCGGCGCGGCCCCGCCGCGCCGCCGAAGCGTTCCCGAGGGGTATCCGGCAGCACGCGCAGCACCTCGTCGAGCAGGTCCCCGGAACCGCGACCGTGCAACGCGCTCACCGGGTGCGGCTCCCCCAGGCCGAGGGACCACAGCTCGGCCGTGCCGGCCTCTGCTCCCTGGCTGTCGACCTTGTTCGCGACCACGATCACGGGGCGCTTGGATCGCCGCAGCACTCTGGCCGCGGCCTCGTCGGTGCCGCTGACGCCCACGTTGGCATCGACGACGAACAGGATCGCGTCGGCGGTGGACATGGCCATCTCGGCCTGGGAGGTGACGCTGGCGTACATGCCGTCGGCATCGGGGTCCCAACCGCCGGTGTCGACCACGCTGAAGGCGCGGCCACTCCACACCGCGTCGTAGCTCACCCGGTCGCGGGTGACGCCGGGGGTGTCCTTGACCACGGCCTGCCTGCTACCCAGCAGCCGGTTCACCAGGGTGGACTTGCCCACGTTCGGTCTCCCGACGACCGCGAGCACGGGGCGCCCCCCTCCGGCCTCCGAGTCCTCGTCGAACTCCTCGTCCAACTGGTCGTAGTCGGCCCAGTCCGTCTCGTCGGACCAGGTGCCGTCGAGTCCGGCACCCTCGGCGGCGTCGGCAAACAGCTCTTCGCTCACGCCTCGTTCCCTCTCACATCATCGTCTGGTTCGTCGGAGCCGGTCGTGCTCCCGTCGAGTTCGGCGAGCAGATCGACCAGCTCGCCGCGCACGCGTTCGGTCGCCGCGGCCAGTCCCGCCCTGCCCCCACCTCCCGGAAGCCGGAGGGGGTGGCCGACGAGAACGTCCACGCGCGGCCGGAAGCGAGGCGCTCGCCCCGCTTCCCGGGCGGTACCCCGGCACACGACCGGCAGCAACCACGCCCCCGTCGAACGGGCCAACCAAGCGGCACCGTGCTGCGCGGTGTCCACCGATCCAGCACGTGTCCCTTCCGGGAACACCCCGATCACACCACCCGAACGCAGTATCCGCAGGGCCGCCGAAAGCGACTGGCGATCGGGGGCGCCACGACGAACCGGAAGATGCCCCAGCTTACCCAGTGCCCAGCCGAGCGGGCCGTGGAACAGTTCCCTTTTGATCAGAAACACCGCGCCGCGTGGCAGCGTCCCGAACAGCACCGGACCGTCCGCGAGCGAACTGTGGTTGGCGACGAGAACCACGGGGCCGGCCGCGGGGAACCGCCCCCCGTGTCGAACACGGATCCGATACGACATCCGCAGCACGATCCCGCCGACGCCACGCGCGAATCGACGTGAACCGAGCGAACTGCCCGACGGAAGCATACCCTGCGTGAGACGAGAACGCCGTGGGTGACTCCCCCCTGGCGTCATCGCCCGGCTCGTTCGTCGGTGACCAGCAGTCCTCGCCCGTCGGCCAGCTCTCGCAGCCGCGACAGCACCTGTTCCAGCGAGAGCTCGGTCGTGTCCAGCGAGACCGCGTCCTCGGCCATCCGCAGCGGGGCGACGGCCCGGTTCGAGTCGAGAGTGTCCCTGCGGCGCACGTCGGCGTGCACCCGTTCCCGGTCGGCGGGTCGTCCCTCGGCCGCGTCCTGAGCGGTACGGCGATGGGCCCGGGCGTCCGCCGAGGCGGTCAGGTACACCTTCAGCCCCGCGTCAGGAGCCACCACGGTCCCCACATCGCGTCCCTCGACCACGATCCCACCTCGGGGGCGGGTGGACGCGTCGATCAGTGAGCGCTGCCGCTCCACCAGCAGCTCACGGATCTCGGGCACTGCCGAGACGGCGGAAACGGCCCCCGTCACCTCCTGCTCACGGATCTCCTGCCGCACGTCGACACCGTCGAGCAACACCCCCGGATCATCGGGATGCGTACGCATCCCCAGCCGTGTCTCCCCGGCGACGCGGGCGAGCCCCGTCGCGTCGTCCAGCGCGACCCCGGCACGCAGAACGGCCAGCGTCACAGCCCGGTACATCGCACCGGTATCCAGATAAGCAGCACCGAGCGCGCGGGCCAGCCCTCGGGCCGCCGTGGATTTCCCCGTCCCGGACGGCCCGTCCACCGCCACGATTCCGTTGAGCTCGGGCTGGGACACCTCGACTGACCTCCTCGAACACGATTGACCACGTCGCTCGGTCGGGCTAACCGACAGTGCCTCATTCTGCCTGTCCGCGAAGCGGGCGGCTCAATCGCGTCCCCGGGATCACTCGGCCGGCTACCCGCACGCCGCGAGACGTTTTAAGATCGGTCGTGTGGACGTCACCGTGACCCCGCTGCCGGGGCTGGGCACGCAGCAGGAATTCACCACCGACTCCGGCCGCCGCATCGGAGTTATCACCTACCGCGACGGCCGGATGGAACTGATCGTCTCCGACCCCAGGGACCCGGACAAGATCTGCGCCGCGACCGACCTCACCGGGGAGGAGACCAACACGCTGGCCAACCTGCTCGGCGCGCCCCAGCTGGTGCGGCAGCTCAGCGAGCAGCAACGTGAGGTCACCGGTGTGACGACCTGGCAGCTTCCGTTGCCGCCGGGATCACCGTTCGACGGTCGCACCCTCGGCGAGACCGAGATGCGCACCCGCACCTCCGTTTCGATCGTGGCCGTCATACGGGACGGCTCGGTACTACCCTCACCTCGTCCCGACTTCGTCTTCGCGGCGGGCGACCTCGTGGTCGTCGTGGGTACCGCCGAAGGTCTGCGCGCAGCCGGCGAGATCATGGAAAACGGCTGATTCGGCTCGAACCGGCCCGGATCCGTCGGGGCCGCCGAATCGCGTCGAACACGGAGTCCCGGCACGACCGGATCCGGTGGACGTCCGCGCGGGCGAGGGGAACCAGGTGCAACACACTGCGGTCACGTTGATCGAACTGGGGGCCGTCTTCTTCGGCCTGGGAGTGCTCGGGCGACTCGCCTGGCGCATCGGGATCTCACCGATCCCGCTGTACCTGCTGGGCGGGCTGGCCTTCGGGCAGGGAGGTCTGATCCCGCTGGGCGGCATCCAACCGTTCACCGAGATCGCCTCGGAGATCGGTGTCGTGCTGCTGTTGCTGCTGCTGGGGTTGGAGTACTCGGCGGGGGAACTGGTGACGGGCCTGCGGCGTTCCTGGATGGCCGGCCTGGTCGACGTCGTCCTCAACGCCTCCCCCGGCGCCGTGATCGCCCTCCTGCTCGGTTGGGGCCCCATCGGGGCGATCGCACTGGCCGGGGTCACCTACATCTCCTCGTCGGGGATCGTGGCGAAGGTTCTCGGCGATCTGGGACGGCTGGGCAACCGCGAAACACCGGTGGTGCTGTCGATACTGGTGTTCGAGGACCTGGCCATGGCCATATACCTGCCGATACTGACGGCGTTACTGGCCGGAGTGGGATTCGTGGGAGGACTCGGCGCCGTAGGGGTCTCCGTCCTGGTGATCACTCTGGTGCTGTTGCTCGCGCTACGCTACGGGCGCTACGTCTCGGCGCTGGTGGACAGCCCGGACCCGGAGGTCTTCCTGCTGCGGCTGCTCGGGGCGGCGTTGCTCGTCGCCGGGGTGGCGTCCCAACTCCAGGTCTCGGCCGCCGTGGGTGCCTTCCTGCTCGGGATCGCCATATCGGGCTCGACGGCTGCCAACGCCACACGAACGCTCGCGCCGCTGCGGGACCTGTTCGCGGCGGTGTTCTTCGTGGTGTTCGGGCTCAACACCGATCCGTCCGAGATTCCCCCGGTTCTCCCGTTCGCACTGCTGCTGGCGTTGCTGACCACGATCACGAAACTCGCCACCGGGTGGTTCGCGGCGAGCTCGCAGGGCGTCCGACGGATGGGAAGGGCCCGAGCGGGCGCCGCCCTGGTCGCCCGAGGTGAGTTCTCCATCGTGATCGCAGGGCTCGCGGTGGGTTCCGGAGCGGTGAGCGGTGAACTGGCAGCGCTCTCCACCACCTACGTCCTGTTGATGGCCGTCCTCGGCCCGGTGGCGGCCCGTGTCGTGGAACCGGCCGCGCAACGATTGGTCACACTGCGGCCCGCCGCGAAGCGTTGACCCCGGGCCCACGAGTGGCGAGGGCCGAACGCCTACAGCCCGACCGCCCGGTAGAGCGAGCCGAGCTCCTTGTTGTCCAGGGGACGGATCGCGCCGGGGCGCTCGTTGGTCAACCGCACCTCGCCGATTCCGGTCCTGACCAGTCGCTGGACCGGATAGCCCGCCTCCTTGAACAACCTGCGGACGATTCGCTTGCGCCCCTCGTGCAGCACCACCTGCGCCAGGACACGAGTGCCCTTCTGGTTGGTGTCGACGAAACGGAAGGAATCGACCCGGGCGAGCCCGTCCTCCAGCTCCAGACCGGACTTGACGGTGCGCCCCAGGTCCTTGGGAATCGGGCCCTGCAGTTCGACGAGATACGTCTTGGGAACCCGGTAGGAGGGGTGCATCAACCGGTTGGCCAGCTCACCGTCGTTGCTGATCAACAGCAGGCCCTCGGTGTTGAAGTCCAGCCGCCCGATATGGAAGAGCTTGCCGTCGCGCTTCGGCAGGTAGTCGCCGATGCAGGGACGGTCCTGATCGTCGGACATGCTGCACAGGATGCCCGCCGGCTTGTTCAGCAGCAGGTGAGTGGCCTCGCGGTCGATCACCACCCTGGTGCCGTCGACGTGGATGACCGAGGTCTCCGGGTCCACCCGGGTGCCGAGGGTGGTGACCGGAGCGCCGTCGACCTCCACACGGCCCTCGACGATCATCTCCTCGGCGGAGCGACGCGAAGCCACGCCCGCCTGGGAAAGCACTTTCTGCAGCCGGACGCCCTCCGCCGCTTTCCGGCCGCTTCGGCTCGTCGGGTCACGCAGTTCAGACATCGTCGATCGCATCCACTTCGGGCAACAGGGGGGCCAACGGCGGCAGTTCCCGCAACGAGGACAAACCGAGCCGCTCCAGGAACAACTCGGTCGTGCGATAGGAAGTGCCGCCCGATTCCGGGTCGGTACCGGCTTCGTGGATCAGTCCACGCGCCAGCAGGGTACGTACGACCCCGTCCACGTTAACACCGCGCACCGCGGCCACCTTCGAGCGAGTCACCGGTTGCCGATAGGCGATCACCGCGAGCGTTTCCAGCGCGGCCTTGGTGAGCTTGGCGCGTTGCCCGTCGAGCAGGTAGCGCTCCACGACGGGAGCGTAGACGTCACGCGTGTAGAACCGCCAGCCATCGCCCACCCTGCGCAGCTCGATACCGCTGGCAGCGGCCGTGTAGCCCTCCGCCAGCCGGTGCAGAGCGGTGGTGACCCGCGCTACCGGTTGATCGAGCACCTCTGCCAGCAGTTCCTCCCCGGCGGGGGAGTCCACCACCAGCAGCACCGCCTCCAGAGCGGAGTCGAGGGCGGTGTCGGAGGCCAGATCGGGCCACTCGCGGCCGCCGCCTCGATCCGTGACGACCGACTGCTCGGTGGCCGTGTCGTCCTGAGGGGGCTCTGCCCCATCCGGGTGTGTTTCGCTGCTCACCCGTATTCCTCTTCCTCATCTCGGTCCCGGTCCGCCTCGGCGGCCGCACGGGCCTGCTCGGCGCTCCCGCCCACCCAGCGCACCGTGAGCTCACCGAGCGGCTCGGGCTGGTCGAAAGCGACCACCGTCTCGCGGAACAACTCCAGCAGCGCCAGGAACCGCGCGACGATCTCGAGGGTCGCACCGCACTCCTCGACCAGCTCGGCGAACCGCGCACTGCCCCGCTCCGCCAGCAGTACCCTGAGCACGGCCGCGTGTTCGCGCACCGAGACGCGTTGTTGGTGCAGGTGCTCCAGTGAAACGGTCGGCGGAGGTTTGGGCCGGAAGACCGCGGCGGCCGTCTCGGCCAGGCCCGCGGCGTCGACCCCCAGAACCACGTCGGGCATCAGGTCGAGGTAGCGCTGCTCCAGCGACACCGCACGGGGGTAACGTCCCAACGCGTTGGCCTCGAGCTCGCGGAAGAGCTCGGCGACCCGCTTGTAAGCCCTGTACTGCAACAACCGCGCGAACAGCAGGTCGCGCGCCTCCAACAAGGCCAGGTCCTCCTCGTCCTCGACCTCGGCGGCGGGCACCAGCCGGGCGGCCTTGAGGTCCAGCAACGTGGCCGCCACCACGAGGAACTCACTGATCTCGTCCAGCTCGGAACGCTGCCCCAGTTCCTTGGTGTAGGCGATGAAGTCGTCGGTGACGCGATGCAGGGCCACCTCGGTCACGTCGAGCTGATGCTGGGAGATCAACTGCAACAGCAGGTCGAACGGCCCCTCGAAGTTCTCCAGCCGTACGGTGAAGCGCCCGCCCTGGGTCTCCTGGGCGGCGGCCAGCCCGGGCATCTCGTGCACCGATTCGGCGGCTGTTCGTGCCTCGGTCACTTCTCCTCATCAGCAGCAGTGGCTCGCCCGCGGGCCTCATCTCGCGATGACCTCGCGGGCGAGCGAACGGTAGGCCTTCGAGCCGGAAGAGCGCGGCGCCCACCGGGTGATGGGCTCGCCCGCAACGGTGGTTTCCGGGAAACGAACCGTACGGTTTATCACGCTGTCGAACACTATATCCCCGAAGGCGTCGACCACGCGCGACATGACCTCTCGCGAATGCAGCGTACGAGGATCGAACATCGTGGCGAGGATGCCGCTGATCTCCAGGTCGGGGTTCAACCGTTCCCGGACCTTCTCGATCGTGTCGATCAGCAGCGCCACCCCGCGCAGACTGAAGAACTCGCACTCCAGCGGAATCATCACGCCGTGGGCGGCGGCCAGCGCGTTGACCGTCAGCAACCCCAGCGAAGGCTGGCAGTCGATCAGCACGAAGTCGTACTCCGCCCGCACCGGACGCAGCGCGCGCTCCAGCGCCTGTTCCCGCCCGACCTCGGCGACGAGCTGCACCTCGGCCGCGGAGAGGTCGATGTTGCTCGGCAACAGGTCCATCCCGGCCACGCTGGTGGATCTGATCACGTCCCGGAGTTCGGCGGAGCGCTCCATGATGACGTTGTAGATGGTCTGCTCCAGCTGGTGCGGTTGCACGCCGAGACCTACCGACAGTGCACCTTGTGGATCGAAATCGACCAGCAACACCTTGCGGCCGTACTCGGCAAGCGCCGCCCCCAGATTGATCGTGGACGTGGTCTTGCCGACACCGCCCTTCTGGTTGCACATCGCCAGTACCGAGGCGGGCCCGTGCGCGTCCAACACTGCGGGCTCGGGAATGTGCCGACGCGGCCTACCGGTCGGTCCGATATTCGCGTCGTTGGGATCGGGTCCCATCCCGTCGCCACTGGCGATTTCCGAGGTGTCCGGGGTGATGCTCAGGTCGACCGCGCCCCGGTACCGCCCACCGGCGGAGGGCTGCGGCGTCGACATGGCGGTGGTGACTCCTTCGTGTGCGACGGCATTCGAAAAACCTCGTTCGGTGCGCAGCCTAAGCGGCACGCGCACACGGCGGCAACGCGCCTCGCCGTTGATCGGTCGAAACGCTCGGCGGTGCCGCTCGCTCACCCGGAACTCATCTCGGGTGAACCCGTCGAATTCAGTCGTGCGCTCGCGGATGCGTGGTGGCGTAGATCTCGCGCAACGTGTTCATGGTGACCATTGTGTACATCTGAGTCGTCGCGACGGACGAGTGTCCGAGCAGCTCCTGCACGACGCGTACATCGGCTCCTCCTTCCAGTAGGTGAGTCGCGAAGGAATGCCGAAGCACGTGCGGTGAGACCGAGGTGGACACACCGGCACGTTCGGCCGCCGTCTTCAGGACTGTCCAAGCGCTTTGCCGGGAGAGTCTGCTTCCGCGGGAATTGAGGAACAACGCCGGGTCGCCTCGCCCCCTGTTCGCCAGGGCCGGACGCGCGCGGACCAGGTAGGACTCGACCGCGGCCAGTGCCGGACGCCCCACCGGAACCCGGCGTTGAACGCCTCCTTTGCCGTTCAGGAGCACGGTACGTTCCCGTTCGTCGAGGTCGTCCGCGTCCAGGGCGATCACTTCGGAGATTCGTGCTCCAGTGGAGTAGAGCAATTCCAGCAAGGCACGGTCCCGCAATCCGCGCATGCCTTCGACAGTACCCTTCTCCAACAGCCGCATGACCTCGTCGACGGGTAGCGCCTTCGGCAGGCGTCGCGGCAGGGCTGGTGGCGTCACCTCGCGCGCGGGATCGTGAGCCGTGAGTCCTTCCAGGAAAGCGAACCGGTGCAGCCCCCGCACCGCCACGATCGTCCTGGCGGCCGAGGCCGGCGCCAGGGCTGTGCCCCCGTCGTGCCCACCCCGACGCAGTGTGGCGAGGAACTCACCAACGTGATCGGCGGAGACCGCACTCGCCGTGCCCACCCCCGCCCCGGCCAGATGGAGGCCGTAGCGTCGCAGATCCCTGGTGTAGGCCTCCAGCGTGCTGGGAGCGGTTCCCCGCTCCACGACGAGGTGATCCAGATAAGCCGTGATCACCCGACGCAGTTCGTCGGGAACGTCGTCGAGATCGCGCATCGGTGACCTCCCTCCGGGACCACCCTCACACGAACGCCGGGGCGGCGCGGCCGAATCGCCGGGAAAGCCGTCAACGTCGGGAGCGGGCGGCGAATCGGGTGGGACGATCCCCCCACTCCGCCTCCGGCTCCCTCGGCCGGGCTTCCCCCCGCAGCACGGCCCGGGCCGCCAACAGCCCCGAAACAGCGGGAGCGTTGACGATCTCGCCCGCGAACACCATCTCGACGGCGCGGTCCAGCTCGAATCGACGCACCACGAGATCCGCCTCCTCGTCACCCACCGGCTCCGGGAGACCGACCTCGGACAGTCCGCGGGCGAGGTAGACCCGTTCGGCCTGATCGGTGAAACCGGGGGAAGCGGCGACGTCCACCAGCACCGACCACTCCTCGGCCGCGAGACCGACCTCCTCGGCCAGCTCCCGTCGAGCGGTGTTCAGCGGGGATTCCCCGGCGACGTCGAGCAGCCCCGCCGGGAGCTCCCAAAGTCTGCGATCCAGCGGGTAACGGTACTGATGGATCAGCACGACGCGCTCCCGCTCGTCCAGAGCCACCACCGCCACCGCACCCTGGTGCTCGACGACCTCGCGACGCGAACGCCCCCCACCCGGCATGGCGACCTCGTCCGCGCGCAGCGCCAGGATGCCCCCCACGTAGACGTCGGAACTGGACACCGTGGTGAATTCGTGCCGACCGTTCGTACGGGTAACCGGCGCGTCGGGCTGTTCGGGGTTGGCGGACATGACACTCCTGAACGATCTCGGTGTTATCACGTGCCGACCTGTCTACCGGACGGGCCGGCCGTCGTTGAGCCACTCCCCCGAGGGGAGTTCCGGGCGAGCCCGGAACTCCCGGGGCCCGTGATGGTTCCCGCTCCGCGGCGGCAGCCGACGAGGCAGCGGAACCGGTGGGACGCTCAGACGTTCGCCGGCGCCTGCACCGAGCCGGGCAACTCGACGGGCAACCGCTCGGCGGCACGGTAGTCCAACGCCGCCCGGACGAACGAGCCGAACAGCGGGTGCGGGCGGGTGGGACGGCTCGTCAGTTCCGGATGTGCCTGGGTCCCCACGAAGAACGGGTGCTGCTCCCTCGGCAGTTCGAGGAACTCCACCAGTCGGTCGTCCGGCGAGGTACCGGAGAAGACGAGCCCCGCCTTGGACAGCTGCTCACGGTAGGCGTTGTTCACCTCGTAGCGGTGCCGGTGCCGCTCGGAGACCTCGAGGGTGCCGTAGGCCTCGGCGACCACGGAGTCCTCCCGCAGCGTGGCGGGGTAGGCCCCCAACCGCATGGTTCCGCCCATGTCGCGCTCACCGGAGACCACGTCGTGCTGGTCGGCCATGGTGCTGATGACGGGGTGCTGGCAGGAGGCGGCGAACTCGGTGGAGTTCGCACGCCGCAGCCCGGCGAGGTTGCGTGCCGCTTCGATCACCATGCACTGCAGTCCCAGGCAGAGCCCCAGCAGAGGGATGCCGTTGGTACGGGCGTACTCGATCGCACCGAGTTTGCCCTCGATACCCCGCACCCCGAACCCGCCGGGAATGAGCACGCCGTCCATGCCCGACAGGGCGCGTGCGGCGGCGGCCTCGCTCTCGCAGTCGTCGGAAGCGACCCAGGAGATCTCCACCTTGGCCCGATGCGCGAAACCGCCGGCGCGCAATGCCTCGGTGACCGACAGGTAGGCGTCCGGAAGATCGACGTACTTGCCCACCAGGGCGATCCGAACCTTCTCGGTGGGATTGTGCACCCGTTCGAGCAGATCGCCCCACACCGACCAGTCGACGTCACGGAACGGCAGCCCCAGTCGGCGGACCAGGTAGGCGTCCAGCCCCTCGGAGTGCAGCACCCGCGGGATGTCGTAGATGGAGGGGGCGTCCGGGCAGGCCACCACACCGTCGGAATCCACGTCGCACATCAGGGCGATCTTGTTCTTGAGCTCGGTGGAGAGCTCGCGGTCGGCACGGCAGACCAGCGCGTCCGGGGCGATACCGATGTTGCGCAGTTCCTTGACCGAGTGCTGGGTCGGTTTGGTCTTGAGCTCACCGGAGGGAGCGAGGTAGGGCACCAGCGAGACGTGCAGGAAGAAGCAGTGGTCCCTGCCGACGTCGTGGCGGAGCTGCCTGCACGCCTCGAGGAAGGGCAACGACTCGATGTCACCGATCGTTCCGCCGATCTCGGTGATGACCACGTCCGGCGTCTGCCCGTTCTCGTCCGGCTCGGCCATCGCCCGGATGCGGGCCTTGATCTGGTCGGTGATGTGCGGGATCACCTGCACCGTGTCACCGAGGTACTCGCCGCGGCGTTCTTTTGCGATCACCGAGGAGTAAACCTGACCGGTGGTGATGTTGGCGTTCCGAGTCAGGGCTCGGTCGAGGAAGCGCTCGTAGTGCCCGATGTCGAGATCCGTCTCCGCTCCGTCGTCGGTGACGAAGACCTCGCCGTGCTGGAACGGATTCATCGTTCCCGGATCAACGTTGAGATACGGGTCGAGCTTTTGCATGGTCACCCGCAGCCCGCGGGATGTGAGTAATTCCCCCAGGCTGGAGGCCGTGAGCCCCTTGCCGAGGGAGGAGGAGACTCCCCCCGTGACGAATACATGCTTGATCGTGCGTGCTTGCGGCACCAAAAAAGCTCCCCGTGGTCGATGCCGTCACCGTGCTGGTGTTTGTGCTGGCAGGAACGTCGACACCGTCGTTCCCACGGGACTACAGCATATCCCACCCGCCGCACGCCCCGCACCGCACCCCGGAGCGCCCGGGGCGACGGCCACCGGCGAGCCCGCTGCTGCGCGCGAAGCGGGCCGGCGCTCCGCCGTCCCACCCCGGTGAGCACCCCACATGGCTCCGCGACGGCCCGCCTCACCGACCTCGCGGCGACCGAAACGGACATGCCACGAAACGTGTCGAACGAATCATCCGATCGAAGTATGCCACTGCACGGGATCGTCGGGCATGCTCGCCACAGCGAAGTTCACCTGAACCGGTCCGGCGCGGCGCCCCTCCCCATTCGCGCCGGACCCCTGCCGGGCGGCGCCACCCCTGGTCGCGCCGCCCGGCGCATCACGAGCACGAGTTCGTCCGGGCCCGTGGACCGTCCCGCGGACGAAGCGGGTAAACAACCCCTGGTGCGCCACGTGGTGCACGGAGGAGCGGTCATCGCTCGGAGCAGTCGCCGGACCGCGCGGCCACACCACGAAGGTGCTCGCAGAACGGTTCCGGAAGCCGCCTCTCGGCGCCCGCCCCGATACCGTAACTTCCCACCCGCTCGCGGAGCTCACCCCGCAGCGCCAGCACCGTCGCCACACGTCCCCCGGTGGTTTCGGCGTTGTCGACCGTGGAAACGCTCGAAACGACCGAATCGTCCGACCTGGCGATCCCGATCGTTCCGTTCCCTCGAGCCGAGCCGGTCGCGCCCGCGAGCACCACTCCGGAACTCCCGCGATCCAGTCGCGCCGCGAGGCGGGGCACGATCCCGAGCGGGTCCCGACGCTCACCGTCACCGGTCAGCACCACCGCGAGCTCCGCCGGGCCGAATCCGGGCGAGACCCGCACGAAACCATTGTCACGCAGCTCTTCGAAAGCGACTGTACGCTCCCGCTCGGTGGCTCTCGGTTCGCCGTCGCCCCCGTCGAGCAGGATCAACGGGGACAGCATCCCACCCGCCAGCGTCCCCGGATCGGAAGTCACGGGGAGACGAGCACCGGCCGGAAGCAGCCGCGGGGCGAGCTCGCGCACCCCCGCGGCCGTGTTCGGGCCGGTGAGCTTATCCGTCAGCCGCAGCGTCCCGGTCACCGAACCCCCCGCGACCTCGATCATCCGCCGCACGGCACGAGGCCGGGCACTGTCACCCCCCGGCGCCACCAGCAGCGCCACCTTCGTCCCGCGCAGCTCCCCCCGTACGGCTCGCGGAGCGATCGAGTCGGTCAGGGCCGTGGCACCGGCCAGCTCGTCGCGCAGCGTGTCACGTTCCGAGCGGAGCTGCCGCAGCTGTTGGCGCAGCTCCTCACGTTGCCCGCCGACGGTCGTCAGCAGACTTCGGCTGACCGAGTTCGAGCCGAGCAGCACCCCCAGTGCCAGGGCCAGAAACACCGCCGCGATCGAGACGACGTGGTAACGCACCGAGATCACGTGATCAGCCCCCTGCAGAACTCGACCACGGTGTCGCCGAAGGCCCCGAGCACGGTCAGGTAGGAGCCGAACATCCCCGAGGTGCTCACCACCGTGAACATCGCGAGCATCACGCTCAGCACCAACAACAGCACGGCGAGGGTGGGAACCCGGTTGCGCTGCAGTTCGAGCACGGCCGAGCCGTGCACGACCTTGCCACCCAACCGAAGCCTGGTCAGAAACGTGGAGGGGTTGGTCCCGGCCCGCGTACGATCCAGGAACTCGTCCAGCGTGGCGCGCATCCCCACCGTCGCGACGAGCGCCGCGTCGTGCGTGTCGGCGAGCAGCAGCGCGAGATCCTCGGGATTTCCCGAGGCCGGAAAGGTGACCGCCCCGATACCGAGGTCCTGGATCCGTTCGATTCCCGGAGCGTAGCCGTCGGTGTCGGCGGGGATGACCACCTCTTCCGCCGCCTTGAGCGTGCTCACGTCGAGCACGGCCGGATCTCCCACTATCACGTCCGGGGACAGCCCCGCCTCGTGCAGCGTGTCCGCCGCGGCGCCGACCCCGAACAGCACCGGGCGGTACTCCCGGATGTAGCGACGCAGCCGCCTGAGCTCTTCGGCGTGACCACGTCCCGGGGCCACCACCAACACGTGACGTCCCGCCATCGCCACACCGACGTCGGGAACGCCGATGCCGTCCAGCACGAGCATGCGTTCGTTGCGCAGGAACTCGATGGTGTTGGCTGAGAACGCCTCCAGCTGCGCGGACATCGCCGACTTCGCCTCCGCCATCCGAGCTGAGACGCTCTCGGTGTCCTGCTCCGAACCGTGCAGCAGAAGCTCCTCGCCGCGCTTGCCGGTGAGGAACACATCGCCGTTGTACAACCGCAACGTGGCGCCGTCTCTGACCCGCTCCAGGGCTTCGGGACCGACGTCGTCCACGAGCACTGTGCCCGCCGCGAGCAGAACCTCAGGCCCGAGGTTGGGATACTTGCCCGAGATGGAGGGAGCGGCGTTGACTACGGCGGCCACCTCGTGGGCGACCAGCGACTCAGCGGTACGCCGGTCGAGATCGGGCTCGTCGAGGACGACGATCTCCCGAGCTCCGATCCGAGGTGGGAGTTCGCCGATCCGCCGCTGGACGCGCGCTGTACCGATGAGCCCCGGCAATGCTTCCTGCCGACTTCCGACCAGGCCACTGAGTCGCATGCACCGATGGTGACAAAACAGTGACCGATTGTTTCAACGCCACGCCGGAGCGTGCCGTCGACAGCACGCTCCGACGGCGTTCATCCGCGGCCGGGCCCACCTCGCCCGGCCACCGCGAATCCGCGCCGCGTCGCCCTCCGCCGGTCGGTCCCGGTCAGGAACCTGCCTTGTAGCGGTCGGCGACCTCGAGCAGTTCCTCGGCGTGAGCGCGCCCCGTCTCGGTGGAGTCGAGCCCCGCCAGCATGCGGGCGAGCTCGGTGACACGCTGCCCGTCGGAGACCGTGCGCACGTCGCTGTGGGTGAGTCCGGCGTCACCGGTCGCCTTGTCGACCACCAGGTGCCGATCCGCGTAGGCCGCCACCTGCGGCAGGTGGGTGACGACCACGACCTGATGGCTCCGGGCCAGGCGCGAGAGCCGTCGCCCGATCTCCACCGCGGCTCGCCCACCGACTCCGGCGTCGACCTCGTCGAACACGAGTGTGGGAACGGTGTCCGAATCGGCCAGCACCACTTCGAGCCCCAGCATCACCCTGGATAGCTCTCCGCCGGAGGCTCCCTTCTGGATGGGCAGTGTCGGAGCCCCCTGATGCGCTCGGAGGCGCAGCTCCACGTCGTCGACTCCGTCCGGTCCCGCGTGCGTCGGCTGTCCATCCATCACGATCGTCTCGTGCCCACCCTCGCCGCCTCGACGCCGCGTCACCGTCACCTCGAGCTCTGCCTGGGCCATGGCGAGCCCGGACAGTTCCTCGCTCACCGCGGCGGCCAGTTCGCCCGCCGCCTCCGTTCGGATTCGGGTGAGCTCGCGCGCGTGCTCGGTGAGCTCGGCCGCGAGCCGGTCCCGACGCGCGGCCAGCTCCGCGAGGGCCTCCTCGGAGGTGTCCATCCTCCGCAACCTCTCACGCGCCTGCTCGGCCCATTCGAGGACACCGTCGATGTCCTCGGCGTACTTCTTGGTGAGCTGCTTGAGCTGCGCCTGCCTCGCCAGCACCCGCTCCAGCTCGGCCGGGTCCGCGTGCAGCTCATCGAGGTACCCGCTCAACTCGGCGCCGGCATCTCCGAGCAGGGCGTCCGCTTCGGAAAGCCTGTCGGCGATCTCGCGCAGCCGGGGGTCCTCGGAGGAGTTCAGCAGTCTGCGGGCCTGCCCCACCAGACTCACGGCCCCGGAAACGTCCGGGTCCTCCTCCGAACCGCTGATGGCGGTTCGGGCACCGGTCGCGACCTCGCGCAACTGGTCGATGTCGGAAAGTCTGCGGGCCTGTTCCACCAGCTTGACGTCCTCGCCCCTCTCGGGGCCGGCGCTGTCGATCTCCGACAGTCCGTGACGCAGCAGATCGGCCTCGCGTTCCAGTTCCCGCGAACGTTGGGTGCGGTCGGACAGTTCCCGGACGGTCTCAAGCCATTCCGCCCGCACCGCGCGGTACCGCGCGAGTGGTTCCTCGACTGCCTTACCCGCGAACCGGTCCAGCGCACGACGTTGCTCATCGGCGCGTAACAACCGCAACTGGTCGTTCTGGCCGTGTACCGCCAGCACCCGGTCCGCGAGCTCGGCCAACACCGTGTTCGGGACCGAACGTCCCCCGAGGTGAGCCCGCGAACGTCCCTGCGAACCGACGCTGCGAACGGCGATCAGGCTGCCGTCCTCGTCGGGTTCGGCTCCCGCCTCGCCCGCCACTTCGACGGCCCCGGAATCGGGAGTGGTGACGAACCGGCCTTCCACCACGGCTCGCTGGGCACCCGACCTCACCCTGGAACTGTCGGCTCGGCCACCGCTCAGCAGGTGCAGGCCCGTGACCACCATCGTCTTTCCCGCACCCGTCTCACCGGTCACCACCGTCAGCCCCGGGTGCAGCTCCAGCGTGGCGCTGTCGATCACGCCCAGCCCTTGGATGTGCATCTCCGCCAACACAGCAAGCACCCTAGCTGGCGCCGCCTCGCCTCAGGAGGCCCGGCGAGACGGTTAGGCGCGTTTCCCGATCGGTTCCGCTCTCACCGGGACCGGAGGAGCACCGAAGTCACGGGCGGGCGACTCCGCCGCCGGACGGTGCGCGTGACGGAGTCGGGCAGGGCGAGTCGCACAACGGAACCGAGTTCTATTCGGATACTGGCCCTCGCCAACCGTGCACAGGAAGCTCGAACTTACGCACCAACCGGTCGGTGAACGAGGTGTCGTGCAGGCGCACCAACCGCAGCGGACTCTCCGAAGCCACCACTTCCACCCGGGAGCCCGCCGGCAGGTCGAAATGGCGCTGTCCGTCGCAGCACAGCACGGCGTCGTGACCGTTCTGATCGATCTCGAGGGCCAGCGCGGAGTCCCGCGCCAGAACCAGCGGGCGCGCGAAGAGCGCGTGCGCGTTGCTGGGGACCACCAGCAGAGCCTCCACCTGTGGCCAGATGACGGGCCCGCCCGCCGAGAACGCGTAGGCGGTGGAGCCGGTCGGGGTTGAGCACAGCACCCCGTCGCAGCCGAAAGTGGAAACCGGATGACCGTCCACCTCGACGACGACGTCGAGGATGCGTTCGCGACTGCTCTTCTCCACACTGGCTTCGTTGAGCGACCAGGTGGTGGCCAGCACCTGGTTGCCCATCCTCGCGGTGATGTCGATGGTCATGCGCTCGTCCACGTGGTAGCGTCCCTCCACCACCGCGTCGACGGCCTCGTCGAGCGCGTCGAAGTCGGCTCCCGCCAGGAAACCGACCCGCCCCAGGTTGATCCCGAAGACCGGCACACCCGCCATCCTCGCGAGTTCGGCCGCGCGCAGCAGGGTTCCGTCACCACCGAGCACCAGTACGAGCTCGGTGCCTTCGGCGGCGAGGGGCCCCGGCGCGACCACCCGGCTGTAGCAGGCCGGACTGAGTTGCGGAGCCTCCTCGGCCAGGACACGCACCCGCATACCGGCACCGATCAGCCTCCCGGCGACTTTCTCAGCGGTGCCCAGGTTGTACTGCCTGCCGGTATGTATCACCAGAAGTACGTCACGGGTCAACCGGCGTCATCCCCTCCGAGGGTCTCGGTGTCGGTCTCCGCCGACCGGGAAGCCGTGGTGGCGTCGGTCGAGGAAACCGTTACCGCCTCGGTGACCATGGTGGTCACGTCACGAGGTGCCTGGTCGCCGCGGCGGTGCAGCCAGACGAAATACTCGACGTTTCCCGACGGGCCGGGCAACGGGCTCGCCACGACGGCCTGCAGTCGCAGCCCGTGCTCGGCCGCCGCCGCGACCACACCGAGCACCGCCTCGGCGCGCAACGCCGGATCCCGCACAACCCCTCCCGCACCGAGGCGCTCCTTACCGACCTCGAACTGGGGTTTGACCATGAGCACCAGGTCGGAGCCTCTGTGCACGCACTCACTCAGGGCGGGCAGAACCAGCCGCAACGAGATGAAGGACAGGTCGGCGACCACCAGGTCCGTGGCCTCCCCGATGTCCTCGGGGGTCAGGTTGCGCACGTTCTTGCGCTCACACACCGTCACACGTTCATCGGTGCGCAGCTTCCAGTCCAACTGACCGTAGCCGACATCGACGGCCACGACCTCCTCGGCCCGCCGTCGCAGCAGCACATCGGTGAACCCTCCGGTGGAAGCACCCGCGTCCAGGCACCGCCTGCCCTCGACCCGCAGGCCCTCCTTCTCGAACACCTCCAGCGCGCCGAGCAGCTTGTAGGCGCCTCGGGAGGCCCACTTGGGGTCCTCGACATCGTCGGCGACGACGATCGAGGCATCGTTTTCCACCGAGGTCGCCGACTTCCGTGCCACGAAACCACGTACAGTCACACGCCCGGCCTCGATCAGCTCGCCGGCGTGTTCCCTCGACCGCGCGAGCTTGCGCCGTACGAGCTCGGCATCCAGTCGTGCTTTTCGAGGCACCGCTTCAACTCCCGCTACTGCTCGGTCCGGACAGCAGTTCTTCGGCCCGGTTGAGGGCATCGGTCAACGCGTCGTGAACAGCGTCGAACCGGGCGACGTGCTCGGAAACAGGCAGCCGCTCCAGTTCACGCAGATCCGCCAGGGACCGTTCCACGGCCTCCTCGGCTTCCTGGATCCGGTCCACGACCGAATCGGCGGCAGCCACCGAATCAGCCGCTCCCTCGCCATGTTGCCCCGCGGACTCCATCTCCTCCTGCTTCATCACACACCACTCACAGTGATACCAATCACACGGGCCGAACACCATGCCACGAAGGCATCGAAAGAACGGTCCAAAGGACGGACGGGTATTCCACGCTATCGGATCACCCCGCTGGCCGCCCTTCGGTCTCCTCTCGTCTCAGCTGGAACGGCACACGGGCAGCGCACGGCAGAGAGGCCAAGGACAGGTAGGTGACTCAGCCGACCGCGGAAGTACCGAAACGCTCGTCATCGAACCCAAGCAGGCCCAACTCACGCAGTACTGCCTCTGCGGTGGAGTCCTCGGGGGTCACCGTGGTTTCTCCGCTCCCCACAGCCCACCGTGCGGTACACAGGGCCCGCAGGGCCGTCAGCCCGGTCCACTCCCCCGGCGATCCGATCGCTGCTCCGAATCCGGCCGCGCTGACCGCGGCCAATGACAGCCCGGAACCGGTGACATCGACCTTCCACCCGGCCTGCTCCGCGATCATCGTCGTTTCGGCCGGGGCTTCGAGGGCCGTCAGGTCGGCCGCGACGTAGGTGGGGCGGCATTCGACCGGGGCGGCCAGCAACTCGGCGGGAGTGCTGACACCGCTGAGCACCATCATCGACGGAATACCGGCACGATACGCTCCGAGGATATCGGTCTCCAGCCGATCTCCCACCAGCATGGGCCGCAGCGCGTCGGCCGTGTTCACAGCCCGGTCCAGCAGAGTACGTTCCGGCTTTCCCGCCACCAGGGGACTACTGCCGGTCGCCTCCCCCAACGCTGTCACCAGCGCCCCGTTACCGGGTAACTCACCCCGCTCGGTGGGAAGAGTCGCATCGCGATTGCAAGCCACCCAGACCGCACCACCACGTATCGCCAAGCAGGCTTCGGCGAGATCGGCCCACGTGGTGTGCGGGGAGTGTCCTTGTATCACGGCCACCGGAGCCGAGTCGGCGCCGCGCACCGGGGACAGCCCGACATTGGCGAGCTCCTCGGCGAGAGCACCGGTACCGACCACGAGGACGGGGGAACCTGGGGGCACTCGTTCGGCCAGCAACGCGGCTCCGGCCTGGGCGCTGGTGCTGACCTCGGGAACCGTGGCTGCCACCCCGAGCTCGTTCAGAGCGGCCGCCACCTCCTCGGGAGGTTTGGAGGCATTGTTGGTGACGTACCGAACCGACACACCCGCCTGACGAACACGGGAAATAGTCGACTCGGCTCCTTCGATGACCTCACCACCGCGATAAACCGTGCCGTCCAGATCGAACAGCAGGGCGTCGTGTTCGGCACCGAGCGATTGCCGCACGGTACTCCTTCCGGATCGTCGCTGGACCGTCGTCGGTTACGGAATCAGTCCCAGATCCCCAGATCGACATCATGGGAGGCGGGGGACCGATCGTGCTGCGGAATACGTCCGGAATCCGGTCCACCTTCCTCTCCGATGGCGCCTTCCTGTTCCTGCGAAACGGCGATCTCGGTTTCGGCGTGCGCGGCCAACCGTTCCGCCTCCTCGGGTCCACCGAGTTCGGAGACGAGTTCCTCGAGCCGTTCGGGAGCATCGGTGACTTCATCGTCATCTGCGTTCGCGGCATGCACGAACCAGGTGAAGGCCTCCCTGGTACGCCCGGCCGCCAGCAGATTGTCCGCGTAGGCGTAGAACAGCCGAGCACTCCACGACTCGTTCCGCTGCGGATCCAGCTCGGGGACCTGCAGGCTCACGACAGCCGCTTCCACCTGGCCGAGATCACGGCGTGCTCCAGCACCCACGATGAGCAGTTCGATCGCCTCGTCCTTGGGCAACCGAGCGGCTTCCTCCTCACGCGTGAGCTCCAGGGCTCGCTGTGGTTTGCCGAGGGCACGTTCGCAGTCGGCGATGGTGGCCAAGTGGGACTGCCCCCCCATCCTTCGTGCCGCACGCAGTTCGGAAAGCGCCTCGCTCCAGTTCCCGACGTAGTAAGCGGCCAGTCCGTTGGCCTCCCTGGCCGCTGGGGACCGGGAAGCCTTCCGGCGGGCGTACCGAGCGTGTTCCAGCGCCTTTTCCGGCTCTGACTCCAACAACATCCCGACAGCCACCACGTGGGCACCCACGTCTTCGGCGACCATCTTGGGCAGCGCGCGGAAGTCCCTGCGTACTTCCGGATCGAGTTGTGAGGCGTTGGCTTCCTCCGGCAGCTTCGGAGCCCGGGCGCGATCTTCGTCGGTCGTCGCGTTCGACTGCTCCGCGTCACGGCGGGAACGTCCCGCTCCACCGCCCGCCGAACCGGAGGCGGGATCCTTCCGCTTCGGCGGGCGGTCATCCCGCGAACGGCGGTCCTGCCGTGGGGCGGAGGCGTCTCGCGAGTGAGCGGCCTGTCCCCGGTTGTTCCCGGCACGATGGTCGTCCGGCTTTCGCCTCCGGTCATTACGTCCTACGCGGTTGTTTCCACCACGGGAATCGTCGCGCTGGCCCGGAGCCTGATCACGGCGTTGCCCAGTGGATCCGGAACCGTAACGACTCGAGCGGCGTTCACCTCCGCCGCTGTTTCTGGCTCCAGGCGGCCCCCCACCGGAACCTCCCGTGTGGGAACGGTTCGGCCTGCGGGCCTTGCCTGGTCCGCCACCGGTGTCGTTGGCACGACGCCGAGCATCACGCTTGTCATCAGAACTGGACACCGGACCTCCTGAAACTTATGCACATGATACCCCCCAGCTTAGCCGGGTAAGCCCCCTGCCAGTGGGATGGACGAGTCATATCCGGGAGGGGCCGCCAACCCGACTATGGGGGTGGAATCGCAGTCATACGACGGTGGGGGCGTTTAGGGAAGTGGGGACGTGTTTTGGCCCCACCCCCTTTGTGGTGGGGGTGGGGCCGGTGGGGGGTTGGGTCGGCGGTGTCCGTGTCTCCCACACCCGTGGGGGTGCAGTACCTGGGGCGCTGGAGGGCTTAGCTGCCGGGTTCGGGATGGGGTCCGGGCGTGTCTCCTCCGCTGTGGCCACCGACCCAAGTGTTGGGGGCTGTGTGCCAGCCGGTTGTGTTCAATTGGGGTGATGGGGGGTGGTGG
>NZ_FNJR01000016.1 GCF_900104475.1 Actinopolyspora xinjiangensis | reverse complement strand
CGTAGGCGAACGCCGAGCGCAACGCCCTGGTGCTCGCGTCACCCCTGCTGGCCTGGGTGTCGGGGCCCGCCAGCGCGAAGTAGGCCCACCACAGCACGAACAGACCGACGAACCCGAGCAGTGTGGCCACGACGGCGCGGGAGGTGATCGGGTCGAGCTCGGAGAGCGTGAAACCCATGATCAGGATGGATTCGCCGAGCGCGATGATGAACACTGCCCGGTTGCGTTCGGCGAGGTGTTCGGGGTCGGTGGGCCAGGTGTGCATTGGTGCCGAGCCCAGGCCGGGGAAGCGGAACTCGAATCGAGGGGCCGCCACGTCCACGACCAACGCGACCAGCCAGACGACCAGTCGTGCCGTGGGGTCGAGAAACGCTCCCACGATCCATAGCACACCCGCTGAGGTGCTCCAGGCGAGCAGGTTCGTGTAGTTCTTCGCCAGCACGTGCCCACGCAGCGCCACGGCCATGAATGCCGCTCGTCCGACCTGGGCGGCCACATAGCAGGTCGCGAACAACAGGCCGTCCTCGGCGAAGGCGTGCGGCAGCCCGAGTGACATGCCCAGCGCTGCGAGCATCAGCAAGCCGTTGAGGACCCGCACGAGCCCGCTGCCGGGATCCAGCCAGTTCATCGCCCAGGCCGAGTAGTTCCAGGCCCACCACACCGCCCCGAACAGCAGGGCCACCTCCAGCACACCCAACCAGCTGAGGTGAGCCAGCAGCGTGTGCGAGACCTGAATGATCGCGAAGACGTAGACCAGGTCGAAAAACAACTCGATCGGCGCGACTTCCGAACGTCGAGCACCTTCCGACCGCATCAGGCGGGGCTGTTCCGGTTGTTGTGCTCGCTGTGGAGCGGGATCGTGGCTCACGAGATCCCTCCTGGCGGTGGTCGGGCCGTGTCGGAGGGGATTCTAGGTCGCCTCGGCGGCCTCGGCTCGGAAACTCCCGTTGGTCCGTCCGCGTGTCGTGCGTTCGGAAAGTCGTGAAGCCGGACGATCACGTGCATCGTCCCGCAGGGATCGGTGCTGTCCAGTTGGGAGGAGGGAGGTTCGCCGCGACACCGACGGCGGGAGTGCAAGAGCGGACTCTGCTCCCGGGAGGCGGTGAGATCGACCAGGGGAGACCGAAGTCGCGGGAACGGCGCTCGTGCTGTTGTGCCGGAGCGACCCGGCGCGGATCGGCGCGCCAGAGGTGGCGCCGCACGGCAGGCGGAGAGGCCGCTGGCCGAGAACTGATACACAGCTCGGGAGACTTCGCCGGGTCTTCGCCGTGAACATCCGCGGGGAGGCGAACCGGGCCGGATGCGACCGCGGGAACCGAGAACGGCCGCCGTTGGCATCGTCCCAGTGCGGCGACCGGTTTCGGGTGGTGGTCGCGGGATGCCCCCCGGTTCGACTCGAACGGACACCGCACGGAGGTTGAGTGGTTCCGCGATTCTGCCCGTGAACTGCGACGTTGCTGACGCTCGGCTCGGACTGTCCGTGTATCGGCCACCAGAACCCGCGGAGCTTGCTACTGTGATCGTGCTGTGACCATCAGGTGGTCCGAAGAGTTCAAGTCCCTGGCATTCTTCGTGGCGAAACGGTTCGGGTTGTCCGAAACAGATGACAGCTCGATTGCCGCGGCAGCATCCTTCGCCCAATTGGGATCAGTGATGGGGGATGCCGGGGTCGACTACTCCGCGATCGCCTTCTACAAGTCACCGGATGATCGATGCGGCCCATCATGGTGACACTGACCGGGATCGCGATGCCATCGGACCACCACCGCAAGAGCGAAGCCGTCGCAGATCTCCTCGAACTCCACAGGGCATCCGCGGACAGTACTTTCGAGGAGATCCGGCTGCCGGTGGGACCGGCCGTCGTGACGGTCACCGAAGAGGAGAACGCGTTGGTCGTGGATGAGGAGCCCATCCACGTACTTACACGGCAACTGACAGCGTGGGTTCCGGACCCGGACGGGACGACGATCGCCGTAGTCTCCGTCATGACCAACTCGTTCCAGGACTGGGAACACGTCTGCACGTTGGCGCTGGACATCTTCGACTCGTTTGGATGGGAGCCGCTCAGCGGTTGATATGGGACGTGCGACGAATACACCGGTTTCCGAACAGCATCGCGAGCAGGTCCGTCGCGTGGCGGCCCAACTCGCCGGCGAGACCACCTCGGTGGTGCACTTCTCCGCTCGCTCCGTGGTCTACCGGGTGCCTGACCGGAGAACGGACGGCACGCCTCGCGCAAGCAACAAGGTGAAGCGTTTCCTGCGTACGGTGATACTGGTGCCTTACGCGATCCTCGTCTTCCCGGTCATCGTCGTCCTCGGTATGTTGGAAGACATTGGTATTCAGTTCCGGTCGCGGACAAAGAGCAAGACCACAGTTCATGGCAATTCCCCCTCGTGCGCGGCACTCTCGTTCGCGGACGCAGTACGCGACGCCGAACACGAGCTGTCGCTGGCCTGGTCCCGTTCCCAGGTCGCATTACTCTGCGCGAACGGTGACCATCGGCCCGAGGTACTGTGGCGAGCGACCGGACAGCAGTGCCCCAAACTGAAGATCACCAAGGCGAAACTGCACTGGCCGGATGAATCCAGTATCGACTTCGACCTCGCCGCTGCTGAACGCGCGCGTGTAACCGAGTACCAGGGCAGTCCCTGAGCTTGGAGCACATCCTGAGCGCAAGTGTTCCATCGCCCTGTTGTTGACGCACTCGCGGGAGTCGACTCGACACGTGACAGCCGGGACAGGTGATGCGGCCGATTCACAGGGCTGAGGGAGAGATTCAGACAAACAAGCCCTTGAGTCGCGTTTGAGACCCGGAGCTCAAATGTCTGCCCATTATGCTGTGGGCAGGCATCGGTACGGCCCTCGTGCAGGGGCATCATCGCGACTCCGAGCAGGGGAGCGTAAGCACGCGTGGAGCTTGTTCAGCGTGCTGTCGAGGTCGCCGAGTCTTTCGTGAAGCCGTTGGGCCGTCTGTGGTTGCACGTTCGAGCTGTCGCGAACCGTGCTGAGGACTTGCGGCACGCTGTGGTTCCCAACGAGCGGGCGATGCTCGTGGCCGCCGCGTGACTGCCTCCATCGGCAAAGCGAGATCCAGCCAGTTCGGGTGGGTGAGCACGCTGTTGATGGTGTTGGAGCTTCCGACGTGTGTGGAGTGGATTCTCTTCTCCGTGTGCGAATTCTGGTAGCACTCCACGAGTGCTTCGGTTAGCTGATGCTGGTCCACACGGCTGCGGAGAGATCGTCGGTCCTGTGAACCGTCTGAATCCAGACTCGACAACCGCCAAGACACTTCCTGAGGTGCTTGTCCGCTGGACGATCCGACATCGCGTCTCACCCATTCGAGAGTGGCGTCGATGCTTGGGTTCGAAACGAGGCGGTGCCGCCTCGTTCAGTTCTCGTTCCTCATTGGTTCGACACGCTGGAGGAGGGCGCCGCATGATCGAGACGACCTATGACGTGCGGATCTGGAAGATCAGTCGTTACAACGGCAAGCGGGGGACCACCTACCGGGTTCGTTGGTCCACGGGTAGTCAGGAACATCGGGGCAGTTTCAAAACCAAGGCCCTTGCGGACAGCTTCCGTTCCGAACTGGTTTCCGCGCAGCGTAAGGGTGAAGCGTTCCGGCTTGATACCGGTCTGCCGGTGTCGATGAGCCGCACCGTCGAAGAGATGTCGTGGTTCGATTTCGCGTGTGCTTATGTGGATATGAAGTGGCCGGAGCAGTCGGGGAATTCGCGGAAGGGTATCGCGGAGACGTTGACCACGGTCACCCCGGCGTTGCTGGCCACCGAGCGGGGCAGGCCCGATGACAGGACGCTGCGGGAGGCGTTGTTCGGGTGGGCGTTCAACCGGGAGCGCAGGGATACGGTCGAGCAGCCCCAGCGGGTGCGGGCGGCGTTGACGTGGCTGGCTTCCCACACCAAGCCGGTCAGCGTGTTGGCCGAGCCCGCGGTGCTGCGTGAGGTGCTGGGACTGATCGCCACCCGGCTGGACGGCAAGCCCTCGGCTGCCTCGGTGGTCAGCCGCAAGCGGGCGGTGCTGCACAACGCGCTCGACTACGCCGTCGAACGCGGGCTGCTGGACCGCAACCGGCTGCCGGAACTGAAGTGGTCGCCGCCGAAGGCGGTTCAAGCGATCGACAAGCGCACCGTGGTCAACCACCAGCAGGCACGCAAACTGCTGGACGCCGTCCGGCAGCAGGGGCCGAGCGGTCCGCGGCTGGTGGCTTTGTTCGGGGTGATGTACTACGCCGCCGCCCGGCCCGGCGAGGCGGTCAATCTGCACCGCCAGGACGTGACCCTGCCCGAGCTGGTAGCCGACCCCGACACGGGGGAGTGGTGCGAACCCGAGGGTGCCTGGGGCGAGCTGTTGCTGTCGGAGTCGGCCCCGGAGACCGGGGCGCGCTGGAGCAGCACCGGCAGGCGCCGGGACCGACGCCAGCTCAAACACCGCGGCAGGGGAGACACCCGGCCGGTGCCCTGCCCCCCACCGCTGGTGAAACTCCTACGGGAGCACATGCGGGCCTACCCACCCAAGCCCAGCGGGCAGCTGTTCTACGGACTGCGCGGTGGAGAGCTCTCGCAAAGCACCTACGGGCACGCCTGGGAACGCGCCCGCAAAGCCGCACTCACTCCGGCCGAATTCGCCTCTCCGCTGGCGAAACGTCCCTACGACCTGCGGCACGCCGCCGTGTCCACCTGGCTGGCCGCCGGAGTACCACCCACCCAAGTCGCCGAATGGGCCGGACACAGCGTCAACGTGCTGCTGCAGATCTACGCCAAGGTACTCACGGGGCAGGAAAAAGCGGCACGAAACCGGATCCAAAAGCTCCTGGAGGAGCCGGGCGATACATAAGGCGAAAAACTTCGCCGTGTATTCGCCGCGAACACTCGCACAGCTCCGCACCGAGCCGGGCACAGTCGCAGATCCCGTGATCGGCCGCTGCTCGCGTCGCCCCAGCGCAGCGGCCGGTTTCGGCTGCTAGGAAGGGTGCCCCCGGTCCGACTCGAACGGACACTACACGGATTTTGAGTCCGCCGCCTCTGCCGATTGGGCTACGGGGGCCGCCGTTGGGAACAGCATACGACAGGGGTGATCATCCCTCGACAGTGGGGGTGTGCGCCCCTCAGGCACCGTTGTCGTGGCTCAGCCGTCCGACAGGGCCACGACAACGGTGCCGCGCTCACCTCGCCGGCCGGGTTCGCTCCGGGAGGTGAGCCCGGCCAGCGCTGCCCCTGCCGCTCAGGAGGGAGTGCGCAGGACGATAAGCTGCAGTCTCCGGTGCGACCGCACCGGCAGACCCGAGACTCATCCAGGAGGACCCGGTGACCACGCCGGCTGCCGAGGACCCGAACGCGGCGAGTGCGTCGAACGCTGCTCGGCACCGCGTACTCGTGGCCGAGGACGAGGCGCTGATCAGGCTTGATCTGGTGGAAATGCTTCGTGAGGAGGGATATGAGGTCGTCGGTGAGGCCGGTGACGGTGAGGAGGCTGTTCGTCTCGCGGAGGAGCTGCGTCCCGACCTGGTGATCCTGGATGTCAAGATGCCGAAGATGGACGGCATCGAGGCCGCGTCCTCCATCGCGGGTGAGCGGATCGCCCCCGTGGTGATCCTCACCGCATTCAGCCAGCGCGACCTCGTGGAGCGGGCCAAGGACGCCGGAGCCATGGCCTACCTGGTCAAACCCTTCGCCAAGCGGGACCTGGTTCCGGCCATCGAACTCGCCGTCTCCAGGTTCACCGAGGTGCAGGCGCTGGAGGCCGAGGCGGCCAACCTCTCCGAGCGCTTGGAGTCGCGGAAGACGATCGAGCGGGCCAAGGGCCTGTTGATGAGCAACCACGACATGTCCGAGCCCGAGTCGTTCCGCTGGCTGCAGCGAACCGCCATGGACCGGCGAACCACCATGAAGGCGGTGGCCCAGGCGGTGCTCGACAGCATGGAGCAACCGGAGTAGCTACCGGCCGAGGCGCGGTCGCCCGGTCCTCACGGCGGACCAGGCGACCTCTCCTGAAGCGGGAAGTCGCTGGGCTCGACGTCGGCGACTACCGGACCACGGCGGAGCGTTTTCCGTGCCAGCTGTTCAGTTCGCCGGCGGTTTCTCCCGCAGCACGCAGGTCAGCCGGGCCGAACAGGTACGCTTGTCGTTCTCGTCTGTGATGACGATCTCGAACGTGGCCGTGCCGCGCCCCCGGTGCAACGGAGTCGCCACTCCGGTGACGCTTCCTTCGGTGGCCGCGCGGTGGTGGGTGCACGAGAGTTCCAGCCCCACGGCGATTCGGTCCGCGCCCGCGTGCAGCGCCGCGGCGATGGAGCCGAGCTGTTCGGCCAACACCGCGTTGGCGCCCCCGTGCAGCAGCCCGTACGGCTGGCGGTTGCCTGCAACCGGCATGGTTCCGACCACACGATCGGGGGCATACTCGGTCACCGTTATGCCCATCCGGTGCCCGAGTTGTTCCTCGGCAGGGACAGCCGATACCGCTTCCAGGTCTTCCGCGCCGTTCAGCGCCGTGGTATTCGTGTTTTCGGTCACTGTTCAAACTCCTGCCCTGCACGCGACCCTTGTCGGGGGATAAGCCTAGACTCGCATGCCGTGATGGCATCCGAGCACCGACGCCTGCTGCTGATCGACGGCCACTCCATGGCCTACCGAGCGTTCTACGCATTGCCCAAGGAGAACTTCCAAACGGGTACCGGACAGCACACCAACGCGGTCTACGGTTTCACCTCGATGCTGATCAACCTGCTACGGGACGAGCAGCCCACGCACCTCGGGGTGGCTTTCGACGTGTCGCGGCAGACTTTCCGGTCCGAGACCTATCCCGACTACAAGGCCAACCGGGGGGCCACCCCCGAGGAGTTCCGCGGTCAGGTGAGCCTGATCCAGGAAGTGCTCGGTGCCCTCAACATACCGGTGTTGAGCAGGGAGAACTATGAGGCCGACGACGTTGTCGCGACTCTGGCGAGCCAGGCCGTCGAGGCCGGTTTCGAGGTCAGCATCTGTACCGGCGACCGGGACGTGCTGCAACTGGTGAGCCAGGACGTGACCGTGCTCTATCCCAGCAAGGGAGTCTCCGAGATGACCCGCTTCACCCCTGAGGCGGTCGAGGAGAAGTACGGACTCACCCCCGTGCAGTACCCCGACTTCGCCGCGCTGCGCGGTGATCCTTCCGACAACCTCCCCAAGATCGACGGTGTGGGGGAGAAAACTGTTACCAAGTGGATACAGCAGTTCGGCTCGTTGGATGACCTCGTCGACAGGGCCGACGAGGTCAAGGGCAAGGCAGGGGAGAAGCTGCGCGCCAACATCGCCCAGGTGCTGCTCAACCGGCAACTGACCCAGCTGGTCACCGATGTCTCGCTCGAGTTCGCGCCCGAGGACCTGCGGATGGGCCAGTGGGACCGGGACGCGGTGCACCGAGTGTTCGACGACCTGGAGTTCCGTGTACTGCGGGACCGGCTGTTCGCCACGTTGTCCACGGCCGAGCCCGAGGTCGTCGAGGGGTTCGAGGTGTCCGGGGGGATCGCGAAACCGGGTGAACTGCGCTCCTGGCTGGACCGTCACGCGCGCGACGGTTCGCGTGTGGGCCTGGCCTGTGTCGGGCGCTGGGCGCAAAACAGTGGTGATCTGGAGGGCGTGGCCGTGGTCAGTGCCTCCGGTGCCGGGATCTACGTGGACACCGCGGCGCTGACCTCGGATGACGACAGCGCGTTCGCGGAGTGGCTGGCCGATTCCGGCGTTCCCAAGGCGGCCCACGACGTCAAGGCGGCGCTGCACGCGCTCCGCGAGCGCGGTTGGTCGCTCGCCGGGCTCACCAGCGACACGGCGCTGGCCGCCTACCTGGTCCGCCCCGGCCAGCGTTCCTTCGACCTGCCCGACCTGGTGGTGCGTTACCTGCAGCGTGATCTGAACGCGGAGCCGGCCACCGGCGGTGGTCAGCTCTCGCTGCTCGAGGACGAGCAACAGGTCAAGGAGAACGCCGCTGCCGCCGAGCTGACCCGCGCCAAGGCGGTCCTGGAACTCGCCGATGCGCTGGACGAGCAGCTGCGTGCCATCGAGAACCACGGTTTGCTCACTGACCTGGAACTGCCGCTGTTGCTGGTGCTGGCCGATCTGGAGGAGGCGGGGATCGCGGTCGACCGGGACCGGCTGAGCGAACTGGGCTCCCGGTTCTCCGCACGGGTCAAGCAGGCCGCCGAGGACGCCTACGCCGTGATCGGCAGGGAGATAAATCTCGGCTCGCCGAAACAGCTGCAGACAGTGCTGTTCGACGAGCTGGGCATGCCCAAGACCAAGCGCACCAAGACGGGCTACACCACCGATGCCGAGGCGTTGCAGGGTCTCTACGAGAAGACGGAGCATCCTTTCCTGCGACACCTGTTGGAGCATCGCGACGCCACCAAACTCAAGACCACGGTCGAAGGACTGGACAAGGCGGTCACCTCCGACGGCAGAATCCACACCACGTTGAACCAGATGATCGCCTCGACCGGGCGGCTCTCGTCGACCGAACCCAACCTGCAGAACATCCCGGTCCGTACCGACGAGGGGCGTCGGATCCGCGAGGTGTTCGTGGTGGGGCAGGACTACGAGACGCTGCTGACGGCCGACTACAGCCAGATCGAGATGCGGATCATGGCGCACCTCTCCGGTGACGAAGGGCTCATCGAGGCCTTCCGCACCGGTGAGGACCTGCACAACTACGTCGCGGCGCAGGCCTTCGGGGTTCCCATCGGTGAGGTCGACCACGAGCTGCGGCGCCGAGTGAAGGCGATGTCCTACGGCTTGGCGTACGGGCTGTCCGCGTACGGGTTGGCCCAACAGCTGCAGATCTCCAACGAGGAGTCCAAGCAGCAGATGGAGGCCTACTTCGCGCGGTTCGGGCGGGTGCGCGACTACCTGCACGAGATCGTCGAACGCGCGCGCAAGGACGGCTACACCTCCACGATCCTGGGGCGTCGCCGGTACCTTCCCGACCTGACCAGCGACAATCGGCAGCGTCGCGAGATGGCCGAGCGCATGGCGCTCAACGCACCGATCCAGGGCAGCGCGGCCGACATCATCAAGGTGGCCATGCTCGGTGTGCACCGCGCGCTGACGGAGGAGGGGCTGGCCTCTCGCATGTTGTTGCAGGTGCACGACGAATTGATCATCGAGGTGGCCGAGGGCGAGACGGAGGCCGTGGACCGCCTGGTGCGCGGGCAGATGAGCTCGGCGGCCGAGCTCGACGTCCCGCTGGAGGTCTCGGTCGGTACCGGGGTTTCCTGGGACGCGGCGGCGCACTGAGCGTCGGGGAGTCCGGCGCGGGGTCGGCCGTTCCCCGGTGCGGGAAGGCGGCCCCGGCGCCCGCGGTGTTGCCTGAGGCGCGCTGAACCGTGCCAGCCTGCTGCTCCGGCGATCAACGGCTGCCGTTAGGCTGCCCAGGATTCATCGATGCGTCGGCGGTACCGGCTCCGTCGGGGGTTCCGCCTGCCTCACTCGGTCAGGGGATTCGAATCGCCGGGGAGCCGACGTAATTGGACGACACGAGAAACCGCGGTGTCGACGCGTGGTGTTGGGGGAGTGTGCCTGGCGTCGGCGAAGGAGGATCATGATCAGCGTCGACAGACTGGACCACCTGGTGCTTACCGTGGCCGATGTCGAGCGTGCGTTGGACTTCTACGAGAACATTCTCGGTATGGAGCCCGTGACGTTCCAGGAGGAACGGCGCGCGGTGCGTTTCGGACAGCAGACCATCAAACTGCACGCCGCCAGCGAGCTGGTGGACCCCACCGCCACACACCCGGTCCCCGGATCGGCGAATCTGTGCCTGGTCACCGGCGACGCGCTCGGGGACGTCCAGGAGCATCTCCGCGCCAACGATGTGCGGATCGAGGCGGGCCCCGTGGTTCGCACCGGAACCAACGGGCCCATAACCTCGCTGTACCTGCGTGACCCGGACGGGAACCTGATCGAGATCGCCCGTTACGACGATCCCGAGATGGGCCCCGAACAGTGACACCCGCGGGCGGTGGCCCCTCGAGGGGCCACCGCCCGCGGTGGGAACACGGCTCGACGGCCGGTTCCATCCACGACCGTTCCGTTCCGCGCTCAGAGGGACAGCTCCGGCCGGAGCCGTTTGGCCGTCCACACTCGTTGCCGCGCCGCGGCGGCTGTGCTCAGCAGCAGTCCGCCCAGCAGATAGCTGCCCATCACCAGCGCCGCGTGTGCCGCGTTGTCGAGCTGCCCGCCGTAGAGCAGCTGCCGTAGCCCGTCCACCACGTAGCTCAGCGGCAGCACATGGTGCAGCGGGTGCAGCGCCTCCGGGGTCGTCTGCCACGGGAACGTTCCGCCCGCGCTGACCAGCTGCAGCACCAGGAAAACCAGTGCCAGGAACTTGCCGCGCGGCCCGAAAGCGGCGTTGAGCGAGTGCACCACGGCCGTGAACGCCAGCGAGGTCAGCACCAGGAAGACTAGCGTCGTCACCGGTTTGGCGGGCCAGATCCCCACTCCGAAGGTCACGACGAGGTAGAGCAGCACCGCCTGCACGGTTCCCACCACGGCGGCGGGCAGCCACCCGCCGATCGCGATGCGCCACGGGGCCACCCCGCCCGCCAGCGCACGGTTGGACAGTGGCCGCATCAGCAGGAACAGCACGAACCCGCCTATCCACAGCGCCAGTCCCATGAAGTACGGGGCCAGTCCCGCCCCGTAACTGCCCGCGCTGGTCTGTGCCTGATCGCGCACCGCGACGGGGTCGCCGATGGTTTCGGCGGTGGCCTCGCGGGCCGAGTCGTCCGGGTTCGGGATCTCGTCGACCCCGTTGTTGAGCTTTCCGGCCAGCTCGGTCGATCCGTCGGCCAGTTTCTCCGACCCGTTGGAGAGTCGGCTCGTTCCGTCGGCGAGGTCGTCGGCACCGGTGGCCAGCCGCTCGGTTCCGGAGACGGCTCGTCGCTGGTTCGCGGCCAGCTTTTCCATCCCCTGGTCGAGTTCGTCAGCCCCCTTCGAGACGCGTCCCGACGCGGTGTGGAGCTTGTCGATCCCGTTGGTCATCTCCGGGGCCTGGTCGGCGAGCTGACGGGCCCCCTCCGCCACGCGTTCGGCGCCGTCGGAGAGCCGGGTCACGCGTTTCACCTCGTGCTGTATTCGTTTGTTGGTGTCGTCGACCGGCTGGTTCAGCTCGTCCAGCGTGCTGGTGATCCGCTCGATCTCCCGCTCGTCGAGGCCGAGCGCGCGCAGCTTGGCGGCGATCTTCTGGTTGGCGTCGTCCAGCTTGTCCACGACGTGTTGCGAGAAACCGCCGAGACGCTCGGCCGTGGCGGCCAGCTCGGCGTTGCCCTCGGCGACCCGTTCGGCGCCGTCGGCGAGTTGTTCGCTCTTGGCGGGTAGGTCGGCCGTCTTCTCGCGCAGCTCGCCCAAGCCCTCGTGGAGTCGCTTGTTGCCCTCGGCGACCTGGCCCGAACCCTCGGCCAGCTTCGCGGCGCCGTCGGCGAGTTTCCGCTGCGAGGTGACTAGCTCGTGAGTGCCCGACGACAACTGTTCGGCACCCCGAGCGGCGTCGTCCAGCCCGGAATCGAGATCCCCGGCCCCGTTAGCGAGGTCTCCCGCCCCGTCGGCGGCCTGCGCCGTGCGGTCGTGCACCGTGCTCAGCCCCAGCAACAGTTCACGAGCCGCGTCGCTGCTGGCATCGGAGGCCACGGACTGCTTCACCCTGGTGGCCACCCGGTCGGCGACTGTGCCGACCAGGTAGTTGTTCGCGTCGTTGGTCACCAGCCGCAGTCGCGCTTGCTCCGGGTCGAAGTCGCCGGGCGAGAGCAGCGCACGTGAGAATCCTTCGGGGATCATCAGCGCGAACGCGTAGTCCCCTTCCGAGACTCCGGTGGTGGCCCGCCGCTCGCTCACCCGGTGCCAGTCGAAGTCGCCGGACTCGATGAGACGGTCGTAGACCTTCTCGCCCGCGGTGAGCCTGCCGCCGTCGTCCTTGTCGGCCCCCTCGTCATCGACGACGACAGCGGCGGGAACGGAGGAGAAGCGATCGTAGGGATTGAGGTTGGCGTAGATGTACATCGCGCCGTAAAGCAGTGGCACGAGCGTGACCGCCACCAGCGCCAGTTTGGGTAACTTTCCGGAGGTCAACCGGCGTAGTTCGGTTCGTGCCAGGCGGAACGTGGTCATGCTGGTTTCCTCACAACGAGCCGGAGTCGGCGACTGACGGCGTGGTCGTTTCGGCCTGTTCTTCCGGTGGGGAGACGCCGTTGTGCTCGCCGATCCGTGCCGGTACCTCGCCCAGTTCCACGGCGGTGTGCGGCGAGCACAACGCGACTACGGCGTATCCGTGGTTCGCGGCCTCGCGGGCCACGGCGTGCCAACGTGACGCCTCGCCGCCGTGCCGGTCCGGGCAGTCCAGGACCAGCGTCTCGACCTCGCGCCTCGCGCGAGCCAGGTCCAGCAGCACCCAGGTGCGGTAGTGCGGGGCGAGCTGTTCGAACCTGACCCCCGCCTGCTGTCGCAGCCCGCGCTCGGCGAGCCAGGTTCTTACCGCTCTGGCGCCGAAGGGGCGTCCGGCGATCCCGAGTCCTTCGGCGATCACCTCGCGCAGCTCGATGCTGCCTTCCGGTTCGGTGATGCCGGGGGCGTCGACTACGGCCACGGTGCGGCGAAGCTCTGTGGGGTCGCGTTTCCCGTTTCGCAGCACCGTTCCCGTGCCGGGGCGCAGCCGGCCCGCGAGAAGCAGTGCGAGTGCGGTGCGTCCCGATCTCGGCGGGCCGGTCGCCAACAGCAGTTCCCCCGAGCGTGCCCGAAGGGAGGTCGGTTCGAGTAGTGTCCCGTGCGGCCCGGTCACCCCGGCGCCCACTGCCACGATCTCCACGGCTCGGTGTGCCTTTCGCGTCCGCGACCGGCACCCTCGACGCCTCAGCGAAGCGCGGTTGCCGGTCGGATCTCCCAGAGCGTCCACAGGGGGCGGTAGCCCTGGCGGTGCCAGAACACCGGGGACAACGGGTTCGCCGGGTTGTAGTAGAGGTAGCTGCCCACCGCGCCCGCGGCGGCGAAGTCCTCGTGGACCCGCGACATCAGTTCTCGTCCGATGCCGATGCCCCGCTCTTCCTCGCGCACCGAGAGGCAGTTGACGTAACCCCAGAGCCCGTTGCCGAGCCGGTGTCCACTGTGGTGGTTGTCGGTGTCGACCCAGCCACATTCGGCAAGTCCGACCGGCTTTCCGTTCCGCTCGGCCAACCAGACCGGGTCGCCCTGTGGTGCGCCGTCCCCGCGGCGGATGCCGCGCGGCCCGCTCTTCGTGCGCAGCCGGACCCTGACGGCGTGGCGTTTGAGGTCGGCCGCTCCGGAGCGCGGGACGGAGGCACCGACGAGGCTGGCGTACTCGAGCTCGAGCATCGCCAACTCCACGACACTGTCCACGTCGGCGGGTTCCGCCCGGCGCATTTTTACGGTACCAGACAGTTCCGTATCTATCGTGACGGCGGGTGTGCGTATCGCCAGGCACGAGAGCGGAACGAAACCGTGGTCCAGCAGCGCGCGGCTCGCCCCGACATCCCTGCTGGGCCAGGTGACCAGGCACGAGGAATCCGATTCCGGTGCTCGTAGCCGCTCGAGTTGCCGCCGGAAGGCGTGCAACAGGACGTCCATGCCCTCCCGCGGGGCCTCGCCCAGCAGCGGGAACAGTTCGTAGGTCTCCCTGGTCGACCACAGGCTCGCCGGCGACGCCGGTGGCTGACTCGTGTGGGCCGTCAGCCCGGCGACCGGCTCGCCGTCCCCGAGTCGGGCCATCACCGGTTCGCCGCCGCGCGGTAGCGGATAGGCGTCCGGCAGCGCCGGGTCCATCCGGCGGAATCGTGCCTGCTGGATTTCCAGTAGTTGCTGAGCGCTGGTCAAGACACTGCCTTGCTTCCTGTGCGGAGTCTCCCGCTCGTGTGGCACCCGTTCGTCGAGCTCGTCCCGGTTCGCGGCGCGCGGAGGTGATCGAGTCGCGGGGGCCGATGTCGAACGGTTCTTCACCCGCCGGCTGGTGCGCCGGGCGGACCCGGGGCGCCCCCGGGCAGGCTCTTCCGCCGCGTCGACTACGCCACGAGTCCGCACCGGAAGATAGCGGTGCCGGGCAGGGTTCTGCCGCGCAGCGGGCTCCACTGTCCCCAGGTCTCGGTGAGGTCGTCCGGCCACTCGGGTTCGATGAGGTCGTGGAGTCGGAACCCGGCCTCGTTGATCTGGGTCACGTAGTCGCCGAGCGTGCGGTGGTGCTCGACGTAGGTCGCCCTGCCCGTGCCGTTGATCTCCACGTACGGACTGCGGTCGAAGTACGAGCCCACGGCGGTGAGTCCCTCGGGGCCGGGGTCGTCCGGGAAGACCCAGCGAATCGGGTGCGTGACCGCGAACACCCACAGTCCGCCCGGGCGCAACAAGCGCGCGACCTCACGCATGACGGCCCCGGAGTCGGCCACGAACGGTACGCCGCCGAACGCGGAACAGGCGAGATCGAACGAGTCGGTGGCGAACGGCAGCATGTCGGCACTGCCCTGCACCAGCGGTATGTGGATCCCGCTGCGTTCGTTGCCCGCGCGGGCGTGCCCCAGCATCCCGCCGGAGATGTCCAGCCCCACCGGGTGGGCTCCCCGCTCGGCCAGCCACCGGGAACAGGAGGCGGCACCGCAGCCGATCTCCAGCACCCGTGCCCCTTCGACGTCGCCGAGCAGGTTGGCCTCTCGCTCCAGGAGTCGTTCCGGGCACCACACGAATTCGGTGTCTCCCAGGAACGGGCCGTGCTCGGCCTGGTAGTCGTCCGCGTCGGCGTCCCACCAGAGCTTGCTGGCCGAACGTGACTCGGTTCCGCCCGCGGCACGGTTGGCCACCCCGATCGTCCCGAGAATTCGTTCGGCGTTGCTGTGCTGCGACTCCGCCGTTTCACCCGTCGGTTCGAATGCGGGATTCGTCACCGTCGTCTCCTCCTGGGGCTCGTGTGCTGTGGGTGTGTGCCGTGTTCGACCTTCCCGGAGACCGCCGGGCGATTTGCCCCACGATCGCCGAGACGGGTACGCTATCGCTCGCACCAGGGGTCTGTCTCCGTCAGGGCCCGTGTTCACGCACGGCGCCGGAGTCGCCCGTTTTCGCGTGGTCGGATCGCTCCTCGTGACGCGTTCTCGAGGCGGTCATTCTCGAGGAAAAGCCGCGCGGGAAGCCACCGGCCGTGCTGCTTCCCGCCGGAAGCTGCGGCTTCCGGCAGGAAGGCGACGTCCGGTGTTCGGGGACGGCGGTTTCCGTCGTCGGAGGGCGCCGTGGCCGCGATGGGGGTGGTCCGTGCGGAGCCGATCCGGGTGCATGAGAACCTAGAGACCCGACAACCGATCTATCCGTACCGGAGCAACCCACCTGATGTCCACCGACACCACCACCGTCCCGACTGCAGCCGCCACCAAGCCGCAGGTCGCAGTGAACGACGTCGGGACGGAGGAGGACTTCCTCGCCGCCGTCGACCAGACCATCAAGTACTTCAACGATGGGGACATCGTCGAAGGCACTATCGTCAAGGTCGACAAGGACGAGGTCCTGCTCGACATCGGCTACAAGACCGAGGGGGTCATTCCCTCCCGGGAGCTTTCGATCAAGCACGATGTCGACCCCGCCGAGGTCGTGGCCGTCGGCGACTTTGTCGAGGCTCTTGTCCTGCAGAAGGAGGACAAGGAAGGCCGCCTCATCCTGTCGAAGAAGCGCGCGCAGTACGAACGTGCCTGGGGAACGATCGAGGACCTCAAGGAGAAGGACGAGCCGGTGCGCGGCTCCGTCATCGAGGTCGTCAAGGGCGGTCTCATCCTCGACATCGGCCTGCGAGGCTTCCTGCCCGCCTCGCTGGTGGAGATGCGGCGCGTCCGCGACCTGCAGCCCTACGTGGGTCGGGAGCTCGAGGCCAAGATTATCGAGCTGGACAAGAACCGCAACAACGTCGTTCTCTCCCGTCGTGCCTGGCTGGAGCAGACCCAGTCCGCCGTGCGCAGTGAGTTCCTCAACCAGCTGCAGAACGGCCAGGTCCGCAAGGGCGTCGTTTCCTCCATCGTCAACTTCGGTGCGTTCGTCGATCTGGGTGGGGTCGACGGACTGGTCCACGTCTCGGAACTCTCCTGGAAGCACATCGATCACCCCAGTGAGGTCGTCGAGGTCGGCCAGGAAGTCACCGTCGAGGTCCTCGACGTGGACATGGACCGGGAGCGGGTCTCGCTGTCGCTGAAGGCGACCCAGGAGGACCCGTGGCGCCAGTTCGCCCGTACGCACGCGATCGGCCAGATCGTGCCGGGCAAGGTCACCAAGCTCGTGCCCTTCGGCGCGTTCGTCCGTGTCGACGAGGGCATCGAGGGTCTGGTGCACATCTCCGAGCTGGCCGAGCGCCACGTCGACATCCCCGAGCAGGTCGCGCAGGTCGGCGACGAGGTCATGGTCAAGGTCATCGACATCGACCTGGAGCGCAGGCGCATCTCGCTCTCGCTGAAGCAGGCCAACGAGGGCTTCACGCCGGACTCGGAGTTCGACCCGACGCAGTACGGCATGGCCGCCGAGTACGACAACGACGGCAACTACATCTACCCCGAGGGCTTCGACCCGGAGACCCAGGAGTGGCGGGAAGGCTACGAGGCCCAGCGCGAGGAGTGGGAGCGGCAGTACGCCGAGGCCCTGGAGCGCTACGAGGCCCACATGCGCCAGGTCGCCAAGGCCGCGGAGGCGGACGCGGCGGCGGCCGCCGCCGGTGGCGACGAGGAGCAGCAGCAGGAGGGCAACTACACCTCCGGTGGCGCCGCCGAGGAGGAAGAGCAGGAGCCGAGCGCGATGGCCAGTGACGCCCAGCTGGCCGCTCTTCGCGAGAAGCTCTCCGGCGGTGCGTGACGTTCGGCCGACTGACGGCTGACACCTTCGCGACGGCCCCGTCCCCGCACGAGCGGGGGCGGGGCCGTCGTTCATTCTCCGCCTTCCCGTGCGCCTGGATCGGGCGAGGTTTCGATCACATCTCCTCCTGCGGGGCGTGGACGGTCTCGGTTCGGCGGGAGGCGCCTGGCAGGATGATGTGGATGTTGCGTGTTGGCCTCACCGGAGGAATCGGTTCGGGTAAGTCGACGGTCGCCGAACGGCTGGCGCGGCTGGGAGCCGTGGTGATCGATGCCGACCGGGTCTCCAGGGAGGTGGTCGAACCCGGGACCGAGGGACTGGCCGAGATAGTGGCCCGGTTCGGGACAGAGGTGCTCGACGACGACGGGGCGTTGGACCGGGCCGCTATGGCGCGTCTCGTCTTCGCCGACGAGGAGGCCAGACGTGATCTGAACGGCATCGTCCACCCCAGGGTCGCCGCACGTACCTCGGAGCTGGTGGCCGAAACCGGTGCCGACGCGGTCGTGGTACACGACGTCCCACTGCTCGTGGAGAACGACTACCAGGCGGATTACCACTTGGTGATCGTCGTCGACGCTCCGGTCGAACAGCGCGTCCAACGGCTCGTGGCGCGTGGGCTGCCGGAGGGGAACGCCCGGGCTCGGATCGAGGCACAGGCGAGCGAGGAACGGCGTCGGGAAGCCGCCGACGTCTGGTTGGACAACGACGGCGAGCTGGAACGGCTGCACGCCGCCGTCGACGAGCTCTGGCGGGAGCGGCTCGTTCCCTTCGAGGCGAACCTCCGTTCCCACAGCCCGTGGCCGCTCGGCTGGCCGAGGGTCGTCGAGCCGGATCCGGAGTGGCCACGGCGGGCGCGCAGGCTGCTGGCGAGGATCGACAGGGCGCTCGGTGACCGTGCCCCGAGGGTGGACCACATCGGTTCGACCTCGGTCCCGGGGCTGCCCGGCAGGGATGTGATCGACCTGCAGCTGACCGTCCGCGACCTTTCCGAGGCCGACGAGCTCGCGGTCCCACTGGCCGAGGCGGGCCTGCCCGTGCTGTCGGGTGCCGACGCGGACGAGGCGCACGACGTGGCCTCCGATCCGGAGCAGTGGCGCAAGCGGACTCACGTCTCGGCCGACCCCGGGCAGCGGGTGAACCTGCACCTGCGGGTGGCCGGCGCGGCGAACTGGCGGTTCGCGCTGTTGTGCACGGCCTGGTTGCGTGCCGACGACGAGGCTCGCCAGGAGTACGCGGCGCTCAAACGTGATCTCGCCGTGCGGTTCGGTTCGGACCCCGACCCGGGTCGTTACATCGAGGCCAAGCAGCCCTGGTTCGAAAGCGCGCTACCCCGTGCCGAACGGTGGGCCGCCGAGTCGGGCTGGCGGCCACCACGGGTGTGAGCACCGCCTCCGGGTGGGGAGTGGCACCCCGATCTACGGAACGGCGAACACTCCCCGGTGAGCCAGCCATTGTTCGACGTCGCGGTGCAGGCGGACCTCTTCGTAGGTGCGGTGCACCGTGCACACCGCCAGGTCGGCTTCCTCGGGGGTGAGCAGCCCGTCGCTGACGGCGGTGGCGAACTCCTCGGAGTTGACGATCCTGGCGGCGCCGTGCTCCGGTACTTCCAACCCGAGCAGCAGGTCGGTGGTTATCCAGCAACGGGCGTCCCGGTCTATCAGCACCGCGCTGAGCAGGCTGCCGTCCGGCCGGGCGTGCCTGTTGCGCGGTCGGTAGCGCGTCAGTCTCAGCCCCAGCTCGGGGAGCAGCCAGATCACTTCACCGCTGTGCACCGGGTCGTCGGGGGTGCCGCGTTCCAGGCACAGTCCCCACCGTTCCAGCCGGCAGTGGTCCAGCTGCTGGGTGGCCCCGGAGCCCAGGTGTCGCCGCGCATCGGCGACATCGACGACGTCCACGTGCTGAGGAGTGATCACCGAACCCACGAGTTCGACCATAACCCCGGAAAAACTGTGAAATGATCAACAATATGAATCCGTTACGTAACTTTTGAGTGTTGTATAAGTCACGGTAGGGTTATGTTTGGGTGGTTCGGAAATCCGGCGGTTGCGCAACGTGCCCGGCGTGTGGTGGGGACGACCGATTTCGGTCATCTCACGTGGCGCCAGTCCAGCTCGATTCCGAAGGTCCGCAGCCAGGCAGGAAGGTCGTAGTCGCACCGCGCAAGTCCGTCCACCACGAGGTGAGTGGTGTCCATCGCCCGCCGGGCGGTCTCGTCGTCCAGCAGTTCGGCCCGCAGCGCGGTGACGAACTCGTCGCTGTCCAGTACCCGCGCTCGTTCCCGCTGCGTGACGGCGACGTCCAGGTAGAGATCGACGGTGCGCCAGCGGTGCTCACCGGGCTCTATCAGCGCGATGTCGAGGTAGAAGTCCTGGCTCCCGACGTGTCCGGGGCGACAGCGGTAATCGCTGATCCGCAGCCCCAGCTCGGGCAGCAGCCATGACTCGAGGTAGTCCAGGCTGGGGTGGTCGATCATGGGGCGCGCCATGTAGAGCCCGCACGGTTCCACCCGGTACTCGTCCACCGGCCGCACCTGTCGCTTGGCGTCGGTGTTCGTCCGGTCGGTCAGGTCGAAGATCTCCACCTTCGGGGGGTGGATCGGCAGTCCGAGGTTCGCGGCGATCTCCCATTGCGTCGTCACAGCGCCACTCTACGAGTTCGAAGGGGTCGCTGTCCTCGTCCGAGAACGATCCCACGGCGGCGGCGTGATGTCGTACTCGGCTCGTAAGCTGGGGGAGTGGCATTCGCGACTGAGTACCCCGTGCTGGCGCACTCCGAATTCCGCCCGGTCGGTGACATCCCGCGCAAGGACGGACGGTTCCGGGTCGTCAGTGACTACGAGCCCGCCGGTGACCAGCCGGAGGCGATCGATGAGCTCGAACGCCGGATCAACTCCGGGGAGACCGACGTGGTGCTGCTGGGAGCCACTGGTACCGGCAAGTCCGCGACCACCGCGTGGCTGATCGAACGGGTGCAGCGTCCGACCCTGGTGATGGAGCCTAACAAGACGCTGGCCGCCCAGATGGCCAACGAGCTGCGCGGCTTCTTCCCGGAGAACGCCGTGGAGTACTTCGTCAGCTACTACGACTACTACCAGCCGGAGGCCTACGTACCGCAGACCGACACCTACATCGAGAAGGACTCCTCGGTCAACGAGGACGTCGAGCGGTTGCGGCACTCGGCGACCTCCAACCTGCTCAGCAGGCGGGACTGCGTGGTGGTCTCCTCGGTGTCGTGCATCTACGGTCTGGGGACCCCGCAGTCGTACCTGGACCGCTCGATCGCGCTCGCGGTCGGCGGGGAGATCGACCGCGACGTGCTGCTGCGCGCGCTGGTAGACGTGCAGTACCAGCGCAACGACCTGGCCTTCCAGCGCGGCACCTTCCGGGTTCGCGGGGACACCGTGGAGGTCATCCCGGCTTACGAGGAGCTCGCGGTGCGCGTCGAGTTCTTCGGCGACGAGATCGACAGGCTCTACTACCTGCATCCGCTGACCGGCGACGTGGTGCACGAGGTGAACGACCTGCGGATCTTCCCGGCCACGCACTACGTGGCGGGGCCGGAGCGGATGGAGCAGGCGATCCGCGGTATCGAGGAGGAGCTGACCGAGCAGCTCGGCAAGCTGGAGCGGCAGAACAAACTGCTCGAGGCGCAACGGCTGCGGATGCGCACCCAGTACGACATCGAGATGATGCGGCAGGTCGGGTTCTGCTCCGGCATCGAGAACTACTCGCGCCACATCGACGGCCGTGAGCCCGGTTCGGCCCCGGCCACGCTGCTCGACTACTTCCCCGAGGACTTCCTGCTGGTCATCGACGAGTCCCATGTGACGGTCCCGCAGATAGGCGGCATGTTCGAAGGCGACGCGTCACGTAAACGCACCCTGGTCGACCACGGGTTCCGGCTTCCCAGCGCGCTGGACAACAGGCCGCTCAAATGGGAGGAGTTCGCCGATCGCATCGGCCAGTCGGTGTATCTGTCGGCGACCCCGGGCTCCTACGAGATGCAGCGTTCCGGTGGCGAGTTCACCGAGCAGGTCATCCGTCCCACCGGACTGGTCGACCCCGAAGTGGTCGTCAAACCGACCGAGGGGCAGATCGACGACCTCGTGGCCGAAGTGCGGCAACGCGCCGACCAGGACGAACGGGTGCTGGTCACCACGTTGACCAAGAAGATGGCCGAGGACCTCACCGACTACCTGCTCGAACTGGGCATCCGGGTGCGCTATCTGCACTCTGAGGTCGACACGCTGCGCCGGGTCGAGCTGCTGCGCCAGCTCCGGCTGGGGGAGTACGACGTGCTGGTCGGCATCAACCTGCTGCGGGAGGGACTGGACCTCCCCGAGGTGTCGCTGGTCTCGATCCTGGACGCCGACAAGGAGGGCTTCCTGCGCTCCGAGACCAGTCTGGTGCAGACCATCGGCCGAGCTGCCCGTAACGTTTCCGGGCAGGTGCACATGTACGCCGACGAGGTCACCGAATCGATGCGTCGCGCCATCGACGAGACCAACCGCAGGCGGGCCAAGCAGATCGCCTACAACACCGAGCACGGCATCGACCCGCAGCCGCTGCGCAAGCAGGTCGCCGACATTCTCGACCGGGTGTACTCGGAGTCGGAGGACACCGAGGAGACCGTTGCGGAGGGCGGTTCGGCGCGCAACGCCTCGCGGGGCAAGAAGCCCGGCGGGGAGACCTCGGCGAGCACCAGCTCCGGCGTGCTCAAGGATCGTGACACCAAGTCGATGCCACGTGCGGAGCTGGCCGATCTGGTGCAGCAGCTCAACGACCAGATGATGAACGCGGCCAGGGAACTGCAGTTCGAGCTGGCCGCCCGGCTGCGCGACGAGATAAACGACCTCAAGAAGGAACTCCGGGCCATGGACGAGGCCGGGGTGAGCTGAACGGCGCGGGGCGGGTGAGCAGGGGCCCACCCACCCCGCGGTTCCGCTCGGTACGTCAGGCGAAGGCGCTCTGACCGGTGATCGACTTGCCCACGATCAGTGTGTTCATCTCCCTGCTGCCCTCGAAGGAGTAGACGGCCTCCGCGTCGGCGAAGAACTTGGCCACCTCGTAGTCCAGCACGATCCCGTTGCCGCCGAACAACTCGCGTGCCCAGGAGACGCACTCGCGCATCCTGGTCGTGGTGAAACTCTTGGCCAGCGCGGCGTGGTCGGGCCCCGCCGTGCCGTCCGCCATCTTCTGGGCGAGCCGGGTGACCATCCCGAACATGGCCGTTATGTTGCCCAGCATCTTGACCAGCAGATCCTGGACGAGCTGGAATCCTCCGATGGGCTTGCCGAACTGCTCGCGGGTCACCGCGTACTCCCGGGCCAGCTCGTAAGCGCGCACGGCCACTCCGAGCGCCTGCCAGGCCACGTTCCCCCGGGTCTTGGCCAGTACCTTCGCGGTGTCGCGGAAGTTCTCGATGTTCTGCAGCCGGTTGTCCTCCGGCACGCGCACGTTCTCCAGCGACAGGTCCGCGTTCTGCACCGAGCGCAGCGCGATCTTGCCCTCGATCTTGCTCGCTTGGAATCCCGGCATGCCCTTCTCGACCACGAAGCCCTTGACACTGCCGTCGGCCTCGTCGCGCGCCCAGATGACCACCAGGTCGGCGAACGTGCCGTTGCCGATCCAGCGCTTGGCCCCGTTGAGCACCCACTCGTCGCCCTCACGGCGGGCGGTGGTGCGCATTCCCCCCGCCACGTCGGAGCCCCCCTCGGGCTCGGTCAGCCCGAACGCCCCGATCTTGTTCCAAGCCACCATGTCCGGCATCCAGCGATCCCGCTGGCGTTGATCACCGCCACCGTAGATGCTACCCATCGCCAGCCCGGTGTGTACCCCGGAGGCCACGGCCAGCGAGGGGTCCACCTTGTTGAGCTCGACGCTCAGGAATCCGTTGAACAGCGGCCGGCGAGCGGACCCGTCGCCGTACTCGGGGAACTGGAACCCCGCGATGCCGAGCTTGGCGAAGGTCTCGATGGCCTCGAACGGGAACTCCGCTCGGTCCCATGCCTGGTTGGCGATCGGTTTGATCTCGCTCCGCAGGACTTCGCGGATCCGCGCCAACTCGTTGCGCTCCTGCTCGGTGAGCAGTTCCTCGAAACCGAAGAAGTCGGAATCGGTGTTGGCTGTCTTGGCCATGGTGATCACCCGTCTCCTACTGTGATGGTTCTCGTGGGTGGTGTTGCGAGCGGCTCCCGGTCGGGGGTCACTCCTGCGAGTGGTCGGAACCGAGAGTGGAGCTCGTGCCTCTCCGAGCGGTCCGATCCGCCGTCCCGGCGTCGCGCACCGCTTCGTTCACCGCGAGTTGTTTGTCGTCCCTCGCCCGGCTCCTGGCCAGGTAGGCCTCGGTGCCGGTTCCGTAGGCGCTCTCCGTCTGCCGCACCAGGGTCTCGACCGCGTTCTCGGTGAGTTCCGGGGCGCTGAGGTCCTTCCAGCGTTCGGCCATGCCCCTGCCCAGGTGCTCGATCATGTGCCGAATGCCCTCGCCGCCTCCGCCGAGATGGAAGCTCTCGAACGGTCCCACCGTCGCCCACCGGCCGCCGAGCGAGTTCTTCATGACCGTGTCCAGTTCCTCGACGCCGATCACACCGCGGAGGACGAGACCGAACGATTCGGCCATCACCGCGCTCTGCAGTCGGTTGGCGACGAAGCCGGGCACTTCCCGGTGCAGCCGCACCGGCGTTTTGCCCAGCTCGGTGTAGAACCCGAGCGCGGTGTCGACGACCTCCTCCGAGGTGCGCTCACCCGGCACCAGCTCGACCAGCGGCACTACGTGCGGCGGGTTGAACGGGTGGGCGACCAGGAGTCGTGCCGCCGCATCCTCCGGAAGCGGCTCGGCCATGCTGGACGGCAGCAGGCCGGAGCTCGAGGAGGCCAGTACCGCGTGCTCCGGCGCGGCCCGGGCTGCCGCTGCGAACAGTTCCCGCTTGAACTCCAGCCGTTCGGGACCGTTCTCCTGCACCAGGTCAGCTCCCGACACCGCCCAGGCCGTGTCGTCGCCGAGCTCGATGCGTTCCCGCAGCAGCGCCGGATCCGGTTCACCGGGTAGACCGTGGGTGAGTAGAGGAAGGGTTTCGTCGAGCGTGTGCCGCAGGTCCGACCTGGGGTCGGAGAGCCGTACCCGCATGCCGTGAGCGGCGAACAACCCGGCCCAAGCCAGCCCGATGGTTCCGGCGCCCAGCACCGCCGCGGTTTCGAAGCGGTGATCGCCGTGTTCTGTCATGATCCACTCCTTTCCGCGGGTCACGCCGAAGCCAGGTAGTCGTGGACCGGTACAGCGGGTCCCAACGTCAGGTCGGCGAGGATGTGACTGGCCGAGACCACCTCCCGCACCGGCAGGTCGGCCAGTGGTGCCAGTGCGTGTTCGAAGAGCTGCAACCGCGCCGGTGCGGTCCACGCCTGGGTGACTGTGATATCGGTGATCTCGGTCCGGACCAGCTCGCACACTCGTGGTTCGCGATCACGGCCAGGCAGGATGTCCAGCATGTAGGTGGGGACCGTGATCTGTCGCGTGGCCTGCTCGACCGGCAGCGCGTGGTGCTTGTATCCCATGGTGGCCGTGGCCACTCGCTCGTTACCGTAATCCAGCGTGCCCACCAGAGCAGCGTGCTCGGTGCGCAGCCGTGGTGCGGCCAGCACCTTGGGGTAGGCACTGAGTTCGCGTCCCGAAGCGGTGGCCGGGAAGTTGTCCAGGTACATGGCGTGCAGGTACTCACCGTGCTCGTCACCGAACCGCACGGGTATCGCCTGCCCCGCCTCGGTGTAGGGTCCGAACGAGGTGACCTCGTTCATCCGCATGATCTCGAAGCGCACCAGCGGCTCCTCGATCTCCAGGGGCTCCGGTACGACGGCACGCAGTGCCTCGGGATCGGTGCGGTAGACGATGTTGAGGTACTCCCGGTCGGTGAACCTGGGGACGGTGGCCGCGAAGGCCGGGTTGGTCAGCGGTGTGGTCAGTGCCTGGCGCACTTGTTCGGCGCGCATCTCGTCCTCCTCACCGTGCGGACCAGCTCGGTGCCCGGCGTTCCGCGAACGCGCTGGCCCCTTCTGCGAAGTCCTCGGACCGCAGCAGCTCGCGGATCTCCCCGCGTTGTGCTTCGAGGGCCCGCCGCTCGGACTCGTCCGCCGCCAGGCGGGAGATCCGCTTGGCGGCGGACACGGCCAGGGGTGCGTTCTCGGCCAGCCGCGCCGCCAGGTCGAGTGCTTCCTGCTCGGCAGCCCCGTCCGTCGTCACCCGGTTGACCAGCCCGAGTTCGGCCGCGCGTTCCGCCGTGATCGGGTCGCCGGTCAGTATCAGTTCCATGGCCAGGTGGTAGGGAATCCTGCTCGGCAGGCGCGCGGCACCGCCGCCGCCCGCGATCAGCCCGCGCTTGACCTCGGGAAGGGCGAACTTCGCGTTCGTGCCCGCCACGACGAGGTCGCAGGCCAGGGCCATCTCGAAGCCGCCGCCCATCGCGTATCCTTCGACCGCCGCGATCAGCGGCTTGCCCGGTTCCCGCTCGGTGAGCCCCGCGAAGCCCGCTCCTTCGACCTCGACCGAGTCGCCGTTGGCCGCTGCCTTGAGGTCCATGCCCGCGCTGAACACGCCCTCGGCTCCGGTGAGGATGCCGACGCGCAGTCCCGGGTCCTCCTCCAGGCGCCGAACGGCGTCCGCGAGTTCGCGGGCCACCCGGGAGTCGACCGCGTTGCGGGCTCCGGGGCGGTCGATGGTCATAACGAGGGTGCGTTCGTGGATGTCGGTACGCACCACGGGAGGTTCTCCTGGTGTCATGATCACTCCTCGGAATCAGTCGACGGCCGAGAACCGCCGAGTACCTCGGCGGTGTGCTGGCCGGGACGGGGAGCGTGCCTGCGGATCGACGCCGGGGTACGGGAGAACGTCGTCGGCACGCCGATCTGCCGGTAGCTTCCCTCTGTCGGGTGGTAAGCCACGTCCAGCAGGTGCCCCTCCCGCACGTAGGGGTCCGCGGTGGCCTCCTCCATGCGCAGCACCGGCGCCACCGGGATGCTGTGCTTGGTGCCCACCTCGATCCATTCCGAGGTGCTCAGTTCGGGGGTCACCGATTCGATCAGCGCGGCCAGATCGGGCCCGTCCCGGCGCACGTCGATGAACTCCCCGTTCACTCGCGGGTCCTCGGCCAGGTCGGGGCGTCCGGCGGCCGCGAAGAGGTCTCGGAAGTTCTGCGGGGTGTACGGGATGATCATGACGAATCCGTCCCTGCTGGGGCGTGCCCGGTGCCCCTCGTTGAGGGAGTTCGGGAAGCCGGTGGGGCCGAGTGGCGGATCGAAGGTGTGGCCCTGCAAGTGCTCGACCATGTTGAACGAGATCAGGGTGTCGGCCATCGGGACCTCCACCCGCTGGCCCTCACCGGTGGCGCGCTGGTGCAGCAGTGCCGCCGTCGTCGAGTAGGCGATGGTCAGCGCGGTGATCTTGTCCGCGAGGATGCTGGGCAGCACGGCTGGTACGCCGAGGTCGTCGGCGCGGTGGGCCATGTCGATCATGCCGGAGGCCGCCTGCACCGTCTCGTCGTAGGCGGCGAGCTCGGCTCTGTCGGAGTCCGGGCGGAATCCCTGGGCGTGGGCGTAGACCAGGGCCGGGTTCCGCTCCGCGAGCGATTCGTAGTCCATCCCCAGCCGTCGCAGCGCACCGGCCCGCATGTTGGTGATCAGCAGGTCGGCCCCGTCGATCAGTTCGAGAGCGCGCCGACGTCCCTCCTCGTCCTTGAGGTCGAGCTCGACGCTGCGCTTGTTCCGGTTGACGTTGAGGTACAGCGGGGTCATCCCCGGCGAGCGGTAGGTCGTACCGAGCCGCGCGCTGTCCCGCGGCGACTCGATCCTGACGACGTCGGCACCGAGATCTCCCAGTATCTGTGCCGCGTACGGTCCCATCACGACGGTGGACATGTCGACTATCCGGACACCGTGCAGCGGCCCGGGGGTGACATTCTCGTTGGTTCCCGCCTCGTGAGCGGTCGTCTGCCACATGAATGCTCCTGTAGAGCAGGGAAATTACTTAACCTCACTAGCGACAGTACGAGCGTACTGGTTCGGTTTCAAACGATTCGCGCGATCAATTCGCGAAAAATGGCGTGACCGCTGTGGTCACGCCTTTCGTGGTCGAATGTCCGGAAAGGGTCAGCGTGTCGCTTTCTGTCGTCCCGCGGTTTCGGAACAGTTCTCGTCGGGGAGGACTTTCCTGGCGGCCTCGAGCGCTTCGTATAGCCCGGAGTCCCGTTCATCCCGGTCACAACGCCACACCAGGCCGGTGGACAGGGCAGGGGAGAAGTCCTCGAACGGGAGGACGATCTGCTCTCCCGTGCGGTACTTGTGCATACTGCTCTCCGGGTCGAGCATGGAAATGGCGAAAGCCGAACCGTTGCCGACCAGTTCTCCGATGCCCGAGTAGTCACCCGTACTGAGGTGAATTCTTTTCTTTATTCCGGCTTTGTCCAATCGCCTTTCCAGCTGTTCGAAATACACCGGTGCGGTATCCGGAGCCGGAACCACGTAGGAATAGTCGGCCAGTTCCGCGAGCGAAACACTGGTGTGGTCACCGAACTCCTTCCGGGGAAGCACGGCGCCGAGCGGTTCCCGCATCACCTCCCGGACCTCGAGCCCCACCGCGTGGACCGGCAGGTGCACCAGTGCCATGTCGAGCTCACCCCGGCGGACCGAACGCACCAGGCTGTCGGTGTTGGCGGGCCATCGTTTGACGTTGTGGCTGGTCGCACAGCGACGCTCCAACTCGCCGATCCGCTCGCGGACCCACGAGTGCAGTCCCGGCGCTATGCCGATGAACACCGTGGGAACGGTGTTGACGACCATGCGGCGCATCCGCCCGGGAATGTCGTCGAACCGGTTCAGCACGTCCTGGGCGACCGGCAACAGCTGGTTTCCCGCCTCGGTCAGCGCCACGTTGTGCGAATCGCGTTCGAACAGCGTCACGTCCAACTCTCGCTCCAGGTCGCGGATTCGCTGACTCAGCGGTGAGGTGGCCATGTGCAGCTGCCGCGCCGCACGCGAGAAACTGAGATTCTCCGCGACCGCGAGAAAGTAACGCAGGTGGAATATCTCCATCGCCGCCGAGACTACTCCGGAAGGCCGGTGGTCGCGGCCGTGGCACTCCCCCGGATGGCGGTGTTCCCCTCCGCACCGGCAGCGCCGTGTCGAGCCGACCGAACGGGGAAACCCCGCTAGGATGGCGGTGCTACCGCAGGAACTCTTCGAGCAGCGAGGTGTCGGTCCGTGGCGAAGCCCCCGTTTCCCGAGCGGGTCATGAAACTGCTTTCGGCCCCGAACCCCTCGGTGATAACCACGATGCGGCCCGACGGCCAACCGGTGTCGGTGGCTACCTGGTACCTCTTGGACAACGGCCGGATCCTCGTCAACATGGACGAGGGCCGGAAGCGGTTGGAGTACATGCGCGCCGAACCGAGGGTCTCGTTGACCGTGCTCGCCTCCGAGAACTGGTACACCCACGTCAGCCTCCAGGGACGTGTCACCGCCCTGCTGGACGACCCCGGGCTCTCCGACATCGACCGGATCGCCCGGCACTACACCGGAGGGCCGTACCACGTGCGTGACCGTGCCCGAATCAGCGCCTGGATCGACGTGGACCGTTGGCACGGTTGGGGAGCGGCCGAGAACGAGGACGTCACACACCACTGACCGGAGTTCCCCGCTCCCGGCGGACGTTCCTCGGCCCACTCCAGCGCCGGTCAGTCACCGGGCAAGGGGAGCGGGACGGCTTCCGCACACCGTGCGGACGACGCCGCGACCGGGATTTTCGACGATCCGATGGGATCAGCCGGTGATGTCGGCCCTGTGGAATCGCACCAGCGCGGCGGTGACGAACACCGCCGCGTAGGCGGTGGCGGACAGCGTGCCGCTCGCCATGTCGGTCCAGTCCACGTGGGTGTCCAGCAGGTCCGTCCACGCGGTGGCGTGGTGACTGGGGAGTAGGATGCGGAATCGGTCCAGGCGGGGGATCTCGTCCAGGATCTGCGAGAGGATCGAGACTCCCAGCGTCGCGCCCACCGCTGCCAGCGGGTTGTCGGTCATCACGCTGAACAGCAGCGCCAGGCTGGCCACCCAGGTCAGGTGAATCGCCAGGTAGCCGCAGATCGCCAGCAGAACCAGTACGTTCCACGGAGGGTGCAGCACTCCCTCGTGCGGCGTCCGCAGCCCGCCGCCGCCGTACCAGAGAGTGCCCAGCGCCAGCGCCGCACCGGTGAGCACGAGCAGGCTCAGGCAGGAAAGCAGGCCGGCGACCAGCCCTTTCTGCCGCAACAGCCGATGTCTGGGAACCGGGATGGCGACCAGGTAACGAAGGCTCGCCCAGGAGGACTCGCCCGCGATCGCGTCGCCGAAGAACAGTGCCACGAGCAGCACCAGCAGCAGGGGCGTGCACAGCAGCAGTGTGAACACCGCGAAGTTCGGTCCGGTGGTGGTGGCCAGATCACCGTAGTCCGTGGGTGGGGCCGAGGAGGGCTCGTCATCGCTCAGGGCGAAGGTGCCGATCAGCAGCAGCGGCAGCGCTACCAGGCACCCCAGCACCAACTTGCTGCGGCCGCGTGCCAGTTGCCTGCGGAGCTCCACGTTCAGCGGCAGGGTGCGGTTGGCACGGTAACCCGGCGCGCTGCCGTCGGCGGTTCGCTTCGTGGGTGTGGCCAGTTCAACGGCACGTTCGGTCGAGTGGTCCCGCTCGTGCTGCATCAGTGGTCCTCTCCGACCAGTTCCAGAAACGCGTCCTCGAGCTTGCGGTGAGGGCCCACGCGCTTGATGGAGATGTCGGAGGCGACCAGTACGTTGACCGCCGTCGCCGTCGAGTGCCCGGCGAGCTCGGCGTAGACCACCTCACCCACGGTCCGCACGCTGCCGATCCCCTCCAGACAGCGCAGGGTCCGTGCGGCGAGGTCCGGCTGATCGACGTGGAAGGCGATCAGCGATTCCCCCGCGGTGATCTCGTCCACCGTTCCGCCCGCCACCCGGCGTCCTTCGCGCATCACGATCACGTGTGTACAGGTCTGCTCGACCTCGCTGAGCAGGTGGCTCGACAGCAGGACGGTGCGCCCGGTCCTCGCGTACTCCCGGATCACCTCGCGCATCCGTTGCGTGTGCGCGGGGTCCAACGCGTTCATCGGCTCGTCGAGCACGAGCAGATCCGGCAGCCCCAGCATGGCCTGGGCCAGGGCCACCCGCTGCCGCATGCCCGGGCCGTAAGTACGCACCTTGCGGTCGGCCGCCGAACCCAGTGCGGCTATCCGCACCACTTCGTCCAGTCGTGCCTGCTCCATCGGCCTGCCGGTCGCTCGCCAGTAGCTGCGCAGGTTCTCCAGACCCGTCAGATGCGGCAGCAGGCCCGGCGACTCCACGAGGCCGCCCACGCGTGACAGCACGGGCGCGCTGGGTGCCACCAGGTGACCGAACAGGTGAATGCGGCCCGTGTCGGCTCTGGTCATGCCGAGCACCATGCGGAGCAGGCTGGTCTTGCCCGCGCCGTTCGGTCCGAGCAGCCCGACTACCTGACCGGTCTCGACCCGCAGTGACAGGTCGTGTATCGCGTCCGGGCGGCCGGGATAGGACTTGCTCACGTCCTCCACCGCGAGCGGGAGGTCGGCGAGTTCCGGGGTCGGTGGTTTTCGCCGTGACCGCTCGAACCGGATCGCCAGCACTCCGGCCACCACGAGCAACACCACGAACGCCGCGATACCGATCAGCGCACCCAGCGGAACCGAGGTCTCCTCGACCGGAGAGGCCGAGACCGAAGGCAGCGAGACGCTTTTCCCGCCGGCCAGGGCGACCCGATGAACCGCGGTGTCACGGGGGCCGGCGTAGGCGCCGTCGGTGGTGCTCACCCGCAGCTCCAGTCGGTGTCCTGGCTGGAGGGTGTGCATCGTGGCGGGGAGGGCGACGTCCACCTGAACCGCTGTTCCGTCCTCGGGCAACCGAGTCACCCGGAGCGGTGAGCTTCCGTCACCGACAGGAGCGCGGGAACCGTCGGGGCCGACGTCGAGCAGCCTGGCGAACAACACGGCCTGGGAATCGCCAGGCTGTCCGGGAACCGAGGCCACCGAGAGTCGGGTCCTCGGTAGTCCGGTGATCCGCGTGGCGCGTTCGACCTGTGCGGTTTCGAACACCGCGACCTGGGCCGAGCTGGTTCCTTGCCTGCTGAGCCGAGGGCTTCGGGGCGCCTCGACGGTTCCGACCGCTCGCTCTCCGGCGGCGGTGTTCCCGGAGGAGCTGGTGGTGTCCGCGCCGTTACCCGGCGGATTGATCACACTGGTGGGGGAGCCCCGCAACGGGAGCTCGAAGCGAGCCACCTCACCCGCCTCCAGGCCCGGATATCCGTCGGCCCGCCAAGTCGTCGGTGGGGAACGTTCCGAGGCGAGCCGGTCGACCAGTTGGTACTCGAATCCGATGTCCGGAGCGGGTGGGCGGGGGGAATCGGAGTCGTGCAGGTAGTGGGAGAACCAGTCCGCCACCTTTCCCCAGACGGAAGCTGGCAGCTCTTCGCGGTCACCGCCCTCCAGCCAGAGCATTCGCACCGTGCCGCCCGCCTCGTTGATCTGCCGTGCGTTCGCGTCGGCCTGTTCCAGGCCGAACAGCGTGCCGCGCTGACGCTGTACCAGCAGGGTGGGGATGTCGATGTTACTCGTCACGCTGCTGGGGGATGCCGCTTCGAGTAGGTCGAGCGTCTCTTGTCCGGCCTGCCCGGTTCGGGCCAGTTCGGTGTAGGCTCGGCACACCCTGATGGTGAGGTTTCCGCAGGTCAATGACTGATCACCTGTGTCTGGGGGCTCCTCGGGCGGGGGCGGTGCGGTCGACGAGGTGTCCGGTTTCGACGAGGTGTTCCGCTCTACCTGCGGGCGGGTGGCCATCCGGAACAGTGAGCGTGCCCACGCCCGGCGGAACACTCCCCGGTCCGCGTCACCGCCCCGCGCGGCTGTGGTGGTCGAGATCGGCTCGGTGGAGGCGTCATTGGGAAGCATCGCCGTGCGCAGGTCGTTGTAGGTCGTCAGCGGGGCGATCGCGTCGACTCGGTCGTCGTTGCCCGCCAGCAACATGCTCAGGGCGCCGCCGTAGGAGACTCCGCCGACCCCGACGAGCGGGTCGTCCTGGCCCTGGGTGGTGACCTCGGGTTGGCGGGCGAGCCAGTCCAGTATTCGGCGGGCGTCGGTCACTTCGTAGTCCGGTGCGTTCAGCGCGACCCTGCCGGTGCTGTGGCCGAAGCCCCGGGCCGAGTAGGTCAGCACGGTGAAGCCGCGCGCGGCCAGCCGCCGCGCCGGTACCGCGAGTTCGGTCTTGTCTCCGTCGAAGCCGTGCGCCAGCACCACTGCCGGGGCGGGGGTGCGTTCGGGGACGAAGAGCCTCAGGTCGAGTTGGACCCGTTTCCGCTGTCCCGGTCCGTCCAGCACGTCGATGCGCGCGTCCCGGGTGTCGACCCGGGGAGGGCTGTCGGCCGGATCCTGTTCGGAGAACCACATCGCGGTGGCTGCCACGATCAGGGCGACCAGCAGGATCGGCAGCAGCGCGAAGTTCGGGACATACCGGCGGGACGGGAACACGCGGGTGACTCTAGGGCAACGGATCGTTTCGCGGGGCAGCTCGATCGGCTACGAGCGAAAGAAGCTATGAATCGGATATCGGGACGCAATCGCATCGCGATGGGAATATTCCACACGGGCCGTCGCCGGGACGTTCCGGTGACGGGACGAGCCGTTCACCGGGGGACGAACCCCCGAGGAAGCGGCACCTCCTCCCACTGCCGCGGTGGGCATCGGCACGAGCGTCGCGCGACCCGCTAGGCGGATCGTCTCCCGCCTCGGGACATCCTCGTGCCAGCGCCCTCATTCAACCACTCGGTGGTGACTTTGGCCACAGTTGGTGTCGATGCGTCGCCTGTCGTCTTCCGGCTGACCGCCGTGGCACCCCGGATGGCGTCCGTTTTCGGGCGTGGGTGACAATTCACGAGGTTGTGGAGGGGAGTATTCCTGTCGCGACGGTGTCGTCATCACGGATCGATCTCCGGCTGGTCCGGCCGCTCGTTCCCGGTGCCGTCGGCCGGCTCAGTCGGTGGGAGAGACCTCCGGTCCCCGGCATCAGCCCTGTACCGGAGGTGATCGATGCGCGTCGGAACGAACGTGCTGACGGAAGCGACGCAGCGGAGTCAGCAGGACACTCTCGGTGTTCCCTGGTGGGTGTGGCTGGCGACCCTGGGCGGGCTGGCCGTGCTGTTGTTGCTGGACCTGGTGATCGTGGATCGCAAGCCCCACGAGGTCAAGGCCGGTGAGGCAGCGCGGTGGGTGGTCTTCTACGTCGCCTGCGCGATCCTGTTCGGCCTGGGAGTGTGGTGGTTCGGGGGCGATCACTTCGCGGTCGAGTACTTCACGGGTTACGTGGTGGAGTACTCGCTGAGTGTGGACAATCTGTTCATCTTCATGGTGATCATGTCCAGTTTCGCGGTCCCCTCGATCCACCAGCACCGGGTGCTGCTCATCGGCATCGTGCTCGCACTGCTGTTCCGAGGTCTGTTCATCGCCATCGGTGCTCAGTTGATCTCCCGCTTCGTGTGGGTGTTCTTCGTCTTCGGCGCCTTTCTGCTCTGGACGGCGATCAGCATGCTCCGCGACAAGGGGGAGAGCGAGGAGGCGGAGAACGCGGTCGTGCGGTGGGTTCGCAAGGCCTACCCGGTTACCGAACAGTTCCACGGCACCAGGATGTCGGTCAAGGTCGAGGGCAAGCGCTGGTTGACACCGATGTTCATCGTGATCGTGGCGATCGGCAGCGCCGATGTCATGTTCGCCGTGGACTCGATTCCCGCGATCTTCGGGATCACGCAGGAGCCCTTCCTGGTGTTCGCCGCCAACGCCTTCGCGTTGATGGGGCTGCGCCAGCTGTACTTCCTGCTCGGCGATCTCGTGGACAGGCTGGTCTACCTGTCCGTCGGGCTCTCGGTGATCCTGGCGTTCATCGGGTTCAAGTTGGTCGTGCACGCGCTGCACGAGTACGCGCTGATCCCCCATTGGTTCGAGATAGGCAACTTCCTGTCCCTCGGTGTGATCGCCTTCGTGCTGTTCGTAACCGCCGTGGCCAGTCTGCTCAAGTCCCGGCGGCAGCAGCGGGATGCCGTGAACACGGAGAACGCCGGGACGAGCTGAGTGCTCCCGGCGTGGTTCGCGCGTTTTGGCGGGCGGGTCGTCGGTGAACGCGCCCCGTGGGACCCGCCGGCCAGGGCTCGCCGGTTTCCGGGACTTGTCGCCGCTAGGTGTGCGCGGTACGTGAGTGATGCGGTCCGGTGAACAGCCGGCGCCGACGTTCTAGCTCAGCAAAGTGTAGCCGAGCTCCCCGCACACGCGTCCGAGCGGCAGGTCGAGGCCGGAGTGCTCCAGCGGCAGCAACAGGTCGGGGGCCTCCGGCAGCACCGTCGCGGCCGGTGGGTCCCACAGGCACACCGATGGTTGGCCCGCGTCCATCGAGGACCGGTACCAGAGCCCGTCCAGCTCCGGGTAGGCCGCCCGGATGGAGCGGGCCCAGGACTGGGTGCGTTCCTTGGTCCCGTTACTGATCGCTTGGGAGGCGCCGGCCCTGGTCGGCCACAGTCCGGAGAGGTCGAGCAGCCGGACCGTCCGACGTGGCCGGAATATCACCAGCTGTGGAGCCCGGGTTCTGCGGTCTACTGTGGACGTAGCTTGGAATACCTCGGCGATACAGGTCTGCACCGCCAGCGAGAAGTACAGCACACCGTGCTCCCGCGTGACGGTGGGTCCACCCTGCGGGGTCGGTGGGTGCGGATCGAACCTCGCGTGCGGCAGCGGACCGGCGTAGCGGAAACTGTTCCACTGCTGTGGGTGATTACCGCCCGAAGCGAAGATTCGCACGAGGCGGGTACCGGCGGGAAGCGCGACGACGTCCTCGGTACGGCGAAGTATCGCCTGCAGCACCGCGGGGGCGGGCGGCTGTGGTAGCCGAGCCATTCGTGGTCCTGTGTCCGTCGGCGACTAGGCGGGAGTTCCGATGACCGAGGCCAGTTCGGCGACCCGCTGCGGGTTGCCGCGCGCCATGAGCCAGTCACGCGGGCTCACGGGGCGGTCGCCCAGTTCCAGGTCCTCCTGCGGAGTGGTCATGAAGTTGGCCAGGACCAGGGCGGGTTGATCACTCGGCATGGCGGCCAGCACCGTTTCCAGCCCGGGTAGTACGTCGTCCTCGGTGAACTGCCAGGCAGGCAGTCGCCAGCCCCCGCGGTCCTTCCAGCCGATCAGCCTCCTGGAGGCCACGCGGTGCCTGATGCGGCTGCTGTCCACTCCTACGAGTTCCGCGGCCTGCCCCACCGACAGCGCGGTGTCGCGCAGCACGGTCTGCTCCGCCACCGCGCGGGCCCGGGGGTCGGTCTCCCGCTCGTCCAGGGGTGACAGGTCCAGGCCGGTTTCGGTGAGCGCGGCCTGTTCCGATTCGTCGAAGTGCGCGCTGGGGTCAGCCTCCGGCGGCGTGAGCCTCTTGGCCGCGTCCTCGACCAGTACGAGGAATTCGTGCGCGGTCACCTTCAAACCGGCTCTGGCGAGCACGGTCTCCAGCGCGACTGTCATGGTCCCAGCTTAACCGCTGAGCGCGAGATTGTGTGCGCCAGCGTGCGGGTTACCAGAAGAATCACATTCAGTAGTTAATATATCGCTTTGTGTAATCAATCCTCGAAAAGGCGCAGAAAAGTGGACGACTTTCCACCGATCGCGGCTTCGGGTCGTCCACTTTCAGCGGGACACCGTGTCCGGGAATGTGTTGGAGGGATCGCGAACCCGCTTCGAGCGGATGGCGGTCGTGCGGTCGCTGTTCCGTGGCCACGGGCCCGTGCCGGGCTCGGTCGCGCCGGTGTGTCTGGGCGGATATCGCCTTCACGGGCCCGCGTCCGCCGCGAAGGTCAGGGCAGGGTGTCCAGGTGTGCGCCGACCGTGTCGGAGAAGGCGGTGCCGTTGCTGACGTCCCAGTTGATCGACCAGGTCATCACGCCGCTGATCGACGGGTGGGGTCGCTCGGGGGTGAACCTGCCGCAGTTGGTCGCCGAGGCCAGGCAGTCCAGGGCGTCGGTCACCACCGAGGGCGCGACGTGGCCACTGCCCGCTGCGGAGGGGGACGCGGGCAGTCCCAGTGCGACCTGGTCGGGGCGGAGCTTGTCCAGCAGGATGCACGCCTGGGCGGTGATGAAGTCCACCGATCCCTGGCTGTAGACCCGCTGGTCACAACCGAGCATCGAACCCGAGTTGTAGTACTGGGTGTGCACCGTGGTGATGATGTCGCTGAGGTTGTCGATCAGTTGCATGTACGAGCCGCCTGGCTGTACGTACAACGTCTGCGGCGCCATGGTCAGCAGGAAGTCCTGACCGAAGTGGGCCCGGAGCTGACGTACGGCGCTGGTGAGTCCGGCGGTGTCGAAACTGTGTTCCAGGTCGATGTCGAGGCCGTTCAGGCCGTAGTCCTCGATGATCGCGGTCATCGAGTCCACGAAGTTGTTCACACGTCGCTCGGTGCTCAGGTTCAGCGAACCCTTGGCGCCGCCGATGGACATCACGAAATCGGTGCCCTGGCTCTGCTTCGCGGCGATGTCGGCCTTGAGCTCCGCGTCGGAGTAACCGCCCAGTGCCGCGGAGAGTTCCGGATCGACGTTGAACTTCACGGCGCCCGGCCGGGTAGCGTCCGACTGCGCGAACGCGAGCGCGACCAGGTCGTAGTTGTCCGGGACATCGTTCACGCGCAGCGGCTCGGCGTTGTTGACGAAGTTCTGCCAGTAGCCGGTCAGCTGGTGTTCGGGCAACGCGGCGCTGCCGGCGGTGGTGCTCGGGCGGGTTTCGTTCTCTCCGTTGTCGGGTGCCGCCGCGACCGGGCCCACGCCCATGGTCAGGGGGACGGCGATCGCGGCTATGGCGGCGGTGATGCGGCGGATGTGCATCGGAACCTCCGGCGTTGCGGGTCGAGTAACCGAAGTTGGACTAGACCAATGGATCTCGTCAAGAGTCGTTCGGTTTTCCGCCGAGTTCCGGGGGTGGGTTGACGTGGGCGGGTGTAATCAGTCTACTGGGCGTACCGACTGGTCGGTCTTGCGGAGGTGTGTTCATGTCCAGTGTCTATGACCAACGCCCCTGGCTGGATCGCTACGCCGAGAACGAGCCCGCCGACATCACGCCGCCGTACGAGGACATGCTGTCCGTCCTGGCGGACACTCGTTCGCGGTTTCCCGAGCGGGTCGCGCTGACCTACTTCGGCACCGAGATCACTTATCGTGAGCTGGACGAGCTCGCCAACGGCGTGGCCCACCACCTCGTCGACAAGGGGTTCGGTGGCGGAGACCGCCTCGCGGTGTACCTGCAGAACGTTCCCCAGTTCGCCGTCGCCGTGCTGGCCGGCTGGAAGCTGGGTGGCATCGTGGTTCCGCTCAATCCCATGTACCGCTCCCACGAACTGACCACCGTCCTGGGAGACGCCCAACCCGTCGCCGTGGTCTCCTCGGAGCGGGGGTGGCACGACGTGCTGGGGGAAGTGGCCTCCGCCAACGGCGTCACGGTCGCGCTCACCACCAGTGAGCTGGACCTGGCCGCCGAACACGAGGGAACCCCGCTGTGTTCGCTGGAGCGCGACCGCCCGGAGGAGACCGACGACCTCCTGGAAACGGCGGCCGCCCGGCGTACGGCCACACCACCGGCCATCCGGGTGCACCCGGACGACATAGCACTGCTGACCTACACTTCGGGAACCGGCGGCGCCCCGAAGGGAGCGACGAACACCCACCGCAACCTCAGCTTCAACACACAGGCGTTCACGCGGCGCGCGGGAAGCGAAGAGGGCAGCGGTATGATCGCCCTGGCACCGCTGTTCCACATAACCGGCCTGGTGTGTCAGTTCGGCGCGGTGCTGGCGCTGGGAGGCCGTCTCGACCTCGTCTACCGATTCGAGCCGTCGGTGGTGCTGCGGGCCCTGCGCCGGTGGCGGCCGCGGTACATGATCGGCCCGTCCACGGCCTACACGGCGCTGATGAACCACCCCGAGGTCAGCGCCGACGACTTCCGGTCGTTCGAACAGGTCTACGCGGGTGGTGCGCCGCTGCCTTCGGCCATGGTCGAGCGCTTCCGCGCGGAGTTCGGCCTCTACATCCGCAACGGCTACGGGCTCACCGAGACCACGGCCACGGCGACCTCCGTGCCACCACACCTGGAGGCACCGGTGGACGAGGAGACCGGAACGATCAGCGTCGGTGTCCCGACGTTCAACTGCGTCCTGCGCGTGGTGGACGACGACGGAGTGGATCTCCCGGTGCGGTCGGTAGGCGAGATCGTCGTGGAGGGACCGATGGTGGTGCCTTCCTACTGGAACCGGCCGGAGCAGACCGAGGTGGCGCTGCCGGAGGGCAGACTGCACACCGGGGACGTGGGGTTCATGGACGAACAGGGCTGGTTCTACGTCGTCGACCGGAAGAAGGACATGATCAACGCTTCCGGGTTCAAGATCTGGCCGAGAGAGGTCGAGGACGTGCTCTACTCCCACCCTTCCGTCCGGGAAGCGGCCGTGGTGGGAGTGCCCGACTCCTACCGGGGTGAGACGGTCCGGGCCTACGTCAGCCTGGTTCCCGGGCGAACCGCGACGGCCGAGGAACTCGCCGAACACTGTAAGCAGCGGTTGGCGGCCTACAAGTACCCGCGCGAGGTGGAACTGCTCGAAGAGCTGCCCAAGACCGCCACCGGCAAGATCCTCCGGCGGCGGCTTCGGGACGAGGCGCGTGGCTGAACGACGAACGACAACGGAGAGGAAACGCATGAGCAAGCGGTTCGACGGTCGAGTGGCGATCGTCACCGGAGCCAGTAGGGGAATCGGTTTCGGCATCGCGCAGCGGTTGGTGTCGGAGGGGGCGAAGGTGTGCCTCACCGCCCGCAAGCCCGAATCCCTGGAAGAGGCGGTCGAGAGTCTCGGGGGCGCCGAGCACGCGCTCGCCGTGGCGGGCAAGGCCGACGACGCCGAGCACCAGGCCGATGCGGTCAGCCGCACCCTGGAGACCTTCGGGCGAGTGGACATGCTGGTCAACAACACCGGCATCAATCCCGCTTACGGACCGCTGATCGAACTCGACCACGGCATAGCCCGCAAGACCTTCGAGGTCAACGTGCTGGCCTCGTTGGCGTGGACGCAGCTGGTCCACCGCGAGTGGATGTCGACCAACGGCGGAGCGGTGCTCAACGTCACCTCGCTGGCGGGGTCGAACCCGGCTCCCGGGATCGGTTACTACGGAGCCACCAAGGCGATGCTCAGCCACATCACCCGTGAACTGGCCGTCGAACTCGGTCCGGGGGTGCGGGTGAACGCGGTCGCCCCCGCCGTGGTCAAAACGCAGTTCGCCACCGCGCTCTACCAGGACAACGAGGACGAGGTGGCGGGGCAGTACCCGATGCGCAGGTTGGGGGTTCCCTCCGACATCGCCGGGGCCGCCGCCTATCTGCTCTCGGACGAGGCTTCCTGGGTCACCGGCCAGATCCTGACCCTGGACGGCGGGGTGTCACTCACCGGAGGGATGTGAGTCCGCCGACGGACGTGAGGCGAGGTGACGGTGGCCGTTCGTGTCGCCGCCGCCGGGTGCTCGGTGCCGGACCTCGTCCGGTGCCGGCGCCCCGCTCGCCAGTCGGTTTCGTAACAACAGGGACAGGAGGTCCGTCATGCGGCTCGCCGGCTCCGTGGCCGTGATCACCGGTGCGGGTAACGGTATAGGCGCTTCCATGGGGCGTGAGTTCGCCTCGCGGGGCGCGAGCGTGGTCGTCAACGACATCGACGCCGAGGCGGCGCGAGACGTGGCCGCTGAGATCGGCGGCACCGCCGTGCCGGGCGACGCCGCCAGCGACTCGGGGGCGCGTGAGCTCGTCGAGGGGGCATTGGAGGCCCACGGCAGGATAGATCTGTTCTGCGCCAACGCCGGTGTCGCCACCGCCGGTGGTCCGGAAGCCCCGGACGAGGACTGGGACCGGGCGTGGCAGCTCAACGTCATGTCGCACGTGCGGGCGGCGCGGGCGGTGCTGCCGCACTGGCTGGAGACCGGTGGTGGACACTTTCTGGCCACGGTCTCGGCGGCGGGGTTGCTCACCATGCTCGGTGCCGCGCCCTACTCGGTCACCAAGCACGCCTCCCTCGGCTTCGCCGAGTGGTTGTCGGTGACCTACGGCGATCGCGGAATCGCGGTGCAGGCGTTGTGCCCGCAGGGAGTGCGGACCGGCATGCTCGCCAACAGCGGCGGAACCGGTCGGCGACTGCTCGACGCCGATGCCGTCGAGCCCGCGGAGGTCGCGGAGATGGTCGCCGATTCGCTGGGTGGTGAGTTCCTGATCCTGCCGCACCCAGAGGTGGCCAAGCGCTACGCACAGCGTGCGAGTGATCCGGACCGCTGGTTGGCCGGGATGCGTTCGCTGCGCGGCCAGCTCGAGCAGTCCTGAACCCCGGATGGTTTCGACGGGGCATCGGGAGCGGGGCTCGGCCGGCCCGGGGGACGGGACGGGGCGTGAACCCCCATGCGGCCGGAACCGAGAGCCGGGCCGGAGCCGCCGCGCCCGCGACGGGCCTGTCGAGTTGAGCAGTGGGGACCGACCGGTCGGTACCCTGGGGTGCCGAGTGGCACCAGTCATGGGAGGAAGAGATGGCACCGAGCTCGTTCACCGAGGAAAGCGGCACCGCCGAGCGAACGGAACGCAGCGGTCAGGAGCCGGTGCCGCAGCGGTTGCTGAGCGCGGCCACCCGGCTGTTCGCCGAGCAGGGCTTCGAGACGACCTCGGTGCAGCAGATCGTGGACGCGGCAGGCGTCACGAAGGGGGCCATGTACCACTACTTCGGCTCCAAGGACGACCTGCTCTACGAGATCTACGCTCGCGTGCTGCGGGTTCAGATGGCCCGGATGGAGCAGGCCGCGGACAGCTCGGAATCCGTCGAGCGGCGACTCAGGGCGGTGGCCGCGGACGTCGTGGTGACCACGGTCGCTTACCTGGACGACACCGTGATCTTCTTCCGCTCCATGCACCTGCTGCACCCGGACAAGCAGGCCGAGGTGCGTGCGCAACGCCGGCGCTATCACGAAAGGGTGAGGCAACTGATCGAGGAGGGGCAACGGGCCGGAGTGTTCCGCACTGACCGTTCCCCCGAACTCGTGGTGGATTTCTTCTTCGGCGCCGTGCACCACCTGGGCACCTGGTACCGCAGGGACGGGCCGATGAGTGGGCAGCAGGTGGGCGAGCAGTTCGCCGATCTGCTGCTGGACGCACTGCGACCCTGAGTCCGGGGCCGCTTCCGGAAGTGGCAGTACGGCTGCGGCATACCGACCGGTCGGTGCCTCGGTTCTGGCAGCGGCGTCCGACACGCGGCGTGGGGGCCGTGCGTTCAGGACACCCGGCCCGTATCGCCACCGGTGGCTTCGCGTCGTCGCGAGGACTCCCGCATCGGCTCCAGCCGGGCAGCGCCCCTGCCCGCGGGCGAGCTCGATGTCGAACGACGGTCCACCTGGAACCGTTTCGCAGGCGGTTCCAGGAGTTCCGACCATCCCTCCCGGTCGTTTCCGACCGGGGGCAACACTGGAGGTGTGATCAGTGCAGTCACTCAGAGTCTCAGAGCTGGGCGATCCACGCGACGTGCTCGAGCTCGTCGAGTCACCCACCCCGGAGCCGGGGCCCGACCAGGTGCTGGTCCGGGTCTCCGCCTGCCCGGTCAACTTTCCCGACGCGTTGATGTGTCGGGGTCAGTACCAGGTCAAACCGGAGATGCCTTTCACTCCGGGCGTCGAGCTCTGTGGTGAGATCGTCGAGGTCGGTTCCGGGGTCACTGGGCTGGGAACGGGTGAACGGGTCATCGGGGCCGGTGCCGTCCCCGCCGGCGGGTTCGCCGAGTACGCCCTCATGGATGCCGCGCGTACCTTCCCCGCACCCGCTGCCCTTTCCGACGCCGAGGCCGCCTCGTTGTTCATCGGGTACCAGACCGGATGGTTCGGCCTGCACCGACGTGCCGCGCTGCGGGAAGGGGAGACGCTGCTCGTGCACGCCGCCTCCGGTGGCGTGGGCAGCGCCGCGATACAGCTCGGAAAGGCGGCCGGAGCCACCGTGATCGGCGTCGTAGGAGGCCCGGAGAAGGCCGAGGTGGCCCGCGAGCTCGGGGCCGACGTGGTCGTGGACCGGCACACCGAGGACTTCGTGAGCGTGGTCAAGGAGAGGACCGGTGGAAGAGGGGCCGACGTGATCTACGATCCGGTCGGCGGTGAGACCTACGAGCGCTCCACCAAGTGCGTCGCCTTCGAGGGGCGCATCCTGATCGTCGGGTTCGCCGGTGGCACCATCCCCACCCCGGGACTGAACCACGCGTTGATCAAGAACTACTCGATCGTGGGGCTGCACTGGGGGCTCTACAACGAGCGTGACCCCGCTGCCGTCCGCCGGGCCCACGACGAGCTGTGCCGGATGGCGGACACGGGGGGAGTGTCGCCACTGGTCAGCGAGCGAGTCGCCCTCTCGGAACTGCCCGGGGCCACCCAACGAGTCGCCGACGGGCACACCGTCGGGAGGGTGGTCTACGTCAACGCGTGAGCGCTCCGACCGGGACCGTTCCCGGCCGGACGGCTTCCACCCCCAGGGGCGGAAGCCGTCCGGGGCGCTGGTCGTCCGTGCCGGGGACCGCCCCGGCACCGTCCCGGTTCCCAGTGGGGACCACCGGGGCCTCGGACGGGTGATCAGAACATCACGCGAGAGAGCACCTCGGCGACGCAGGCCGGTTTCTCCTCGCCGTCTATCTCCACCGTGGTGCTCATGGTGAGTTGCAGCGCGTCACCGGATTCGGCGACGTCGGCGAGGCGGGAGTGCGCGCGCACGCGGCTGTTCACCTTGACCGGACTCGGGAAACGAACCTTGTTCAATCCGTAGTTGATCACCATGCGAGCTCCCCGCACACCGTAGATCTCGGCGTTGAGCGCGCTGAGCATGCTCAGAGTCAGGAAACCGTGTGCGATCGTGGTTCCGAACGGGCCGGCCGCCGCCCGTTCGGAATCGACATGGATCCACTGGTGATCCCCCGTCGCCTCGGCGAACTTGTCGATCATCTCCTGGGTGACCGTCCACCACTGGCTGCTTCCGAGATCGGTGCCGTTGGCGGCGTGCAGTTCCTCGGCACTGCTGAACACGGGCATGTTCGGCTCCTCCTGATCGTTTCCTGCTGTGGTTCCGGCGGGCACGACGGCACGGCCACACGCGGTGCCGCCGCGTTCCCCGCGTCGGGGTGCTCTCCGTCGGGAGCGTGTTTCGAGAGGGACGTGATCGGTCACCGGTACCGCTTGAGTTCGCGGCGCGCCAGCGAGCGGCGGTGCACCTCGTCCGGGCCGTCGACCAGGTGCAGCGTCCTGGCGTGCGCGTACAGGTTGGCCAGCGGGGTGTCCTGGCTGACCCCGGCACCCCCGTGCGCCTGAATGGCACGGTCGATCACGGTGGTCGCCATCTCCGGTACGGCCACCTTGATCGCTTGGATCTCGGTGTGCGCACCTTGGTTGCCGACGGTGTCCATCAACCAGGCCGTTTTCAGCACCAGCAGGCGGACCGACTCGATCCGCACCCGGGCCTCGGCGATCCAGTGCTGGACCACGCCCTGGTCGGCCAGCGGACGTCCGAACGCCTCGCGATCGGTGACCCGACGGCACATCAGCTCCAGTGCGCGCTCGGCCATGCCGATGGCCCGCATGCAGTGGTGGATGCGTCCCGGCCCCAACCTGGCCTGGGCGATGGCGAAGCCCTCGCCCTCCCCGGAGATGATGTTGGCCGCCGGGACTCGGACCTCGTTGAAGTCGATCTCGGCGTGGCCGCCGTGGTCACCGTCGGTGTAGCCGAACACGTGCATGCCGCGCCGGATCTGGACTCCCGGAGTGTCCACCGGAACGAGGATCATGCTCTGCTGCCGGTGCCGCTCGGCCTCCGGGTCCGTCTTGCCCATGACGATCAGCACGCGGCAGTTCGGGTTCATCGCCCCGGACGACCACCACTTGCGTCCGGTGATGACGTACTCGTCGCCCTCCCTGCGGATGCGAGTGGCGATGTTGTTCGCGTCCGAGGAGGCGACGTCGGGTTCGGTCATGCAGAACGCGGAGCGGATCTCGCCGCGCAGCAGCGGTTCCAACCACTCCTCGCGCTGCCGTTGGTCGCCGAACATGGCGAGTACTTCCATGTTTCCCGTGTCCGGAGCCGCACAGTTCATGGCGGGCGGGGCCAGGTGCGGGCTACGCCCCGTGATCTCGGCGAGCGGGGCGTACTGCAGATTGGTCAGTCCGGCACCGTGGTCGCCGGGCAGGAACAGGTTCCAGAGGCCGCGGCTACGTGCCTCCCGCTTGAGGTCCTCGACGACCGGTGGCACCGACCAGGGGTCGTCGCTCCCGCTCGTCTGCCGCTCGAATTCCTCCTCGGCCGGGTGAATGTGGCTGTCCATGAAGGAATTGATCTCCGAGCGGAGGCTCTCGGTCCGCTCATCAAAAGTGAAATCCATTCATTTCTCCGGAATGTTCGCGAGTCCCTGCTCGATCAACGGTTCGACCAGTGCTCCGACGTGTTCGAAGCCTTCGCCGACGGTCTGGTTCTGCGTGAACCGGTAGTGGATTCCCTCCAGGATCACCGCGATCTTGAAGAACCCGAAAGCCACGTACCAGTCGAGTTCGGAGGTGTCGATCCGGTTGAGCTCGGCGTAGTGCCGCAACATCTCGCGCGCACCGGGGAAGCCGAATTCCGGTCCCACCCCCTTGGCGACGGGGTTGTCCGCTATTCCGCTGAAGCCCTCCCAGTAGACGACCAGCAGTCCCAGGTCGGTGAGTGGATCACCGAGCGTGGCCATCTCCCAGTCCAGCACCGCCCGAATGTCGCAGTTCTGGTCGACCAGCACGTTGTCCAACCTGTAGTCACCGTGCACGATCGCGACCCTGCCGTTCGTGGGTACTCCCGCGGCCAGTCGGTCCCGCAGTTCGGTGACCCCGCGCAGTTCCCGCTGCTGTGAGGCGGCCAGCTGTTTGCTCCAGCGGCGGAGCTGACGCTCCAGGAAGCCGTCGGGCTTGCCGAAGTCGCCGAGTCCGACCGAGTCGGGGTCCACCGCGTGCAGCCGCGCCAGGACTTCGACCAGTCGCATCGCCAGGTCCCGGCGCTGTTCGGTGCTCAGCTCCCGGGTCTGCTCCTCACTGCGGTAGGCCGTACCGGCGACCAGGTCCATGATGAAGAACGGCGCGCCGAGCACCTGCTCGTCCTCGCAGAGCAGGTAGGTGCGCGGCACCGGTACGTCGGTGTCGGCCAGCGCGCTGAGCACCCGGTACTCGCGGCTCATGTCGTGCGCGGTGGCCAGCACGTGTCCCAGTGGTGGGCGCCGCAGCACCCAGCGCCGTGTACCGTCGCCGATCACGTAGGTGAGGTTGGAGCGTCCGCCCTGGATCAGCTCTCCGGACAGTTCGCCGTCGACCAGGCCGGGGTGTTCCCGCTCCAGGTAGGCGCGCAGCCGGTCGAGGTCCAGCCCCGGCGGTGGCTGTGCTGTCGTGCCGTCGGCCATGCTCACTCCTGTTGGTCGGCGTTGTCGAGGTCGGGGACGAGCTCGGTGAGCCGGGCGCGGGTGCTTGTCGCGTCCCGGTGCAGGATCGTGCGCATGCCGAGCTCCTCGGCGGTGGCGACGTTGGCCCTGACGTCGTCGACGAACAGTGCCCGCTCGGGTGCCACCTCCAGTCGTTCCAGCGTCAGTCGATAGATCCTGGGGTCCGGTTTGCGCATACCGATCTCGCCCGAGACGACCACGTGGTCGAACATTCCGCTCAGTCGTCGCCACGGATAGCTGTTGCCCCAGCTGTTGGACAGCAGGCCCGTTCGCCTGCCCGAGCGGCGCAGCGTCGTGACCAGCCGCATCATCTCCTCGTCCGGTTGCATGAACGAGAACATCCGGGAGAGCAGGCCCTCGGCCGCGACCGGACGTCCGTCATGCCGCCGCAGTCGCTCGGCGAGTATCCTGTCGAACTCCTCCAGGGGAAGCTCGCCCGTCTCGAGCCGGTGGATCGGGGTGTTCTCCGGGGCGTCGTGCCCGACCCACTCCTTCAGGACGGCGGAGAAGCTCTCCGGCCGGATCCCCTCGGCGCGTGTCCAGGACTCGACGGCAGTCCGTCCCGGTGTGGTCAGCACTCCGCCGTAGTCGAAGACCACGGTGGTTATGGCGGGTTCCGTCCGCATGGTGCGGAGCATACCGACTAGCCGGTATGCTGACCAGAGCGCAGCCTCAACGAAGTGTTCCGTCGTGTCGAGGGTAGCGACTTCGGAACGTGGCCTCATCCGATGTCTCGGTAACGTGGATCACACGCGAACGGGGGAAAAACGAAGATCCCTCGAATGGCGGAGTATGTGAACTGTGCGTGTTGACTATCCGCTGAAAGTGTGACTCCGCTCGGCGGGTTACTGCTGTTTTTCGGCGAAATCTTTTCTTTGGGGTTATCACGAGTCGTATTTTGTTTCGGATCTGTCTTTCGATGGATGTGGGAAGCGTTATTGACGAAAAGGCCTACTGGTCGGTAGATACTTTGGTTGCCGCGCGGTATTCCAGACGGAATCCACGTGTTCGACAACAATTTTCGAGGTGGTACCAATGGCAACGTCGATTCGTTCGGGCGGAGCGCGCTTATTGGCGGCGGCTGCTTTCGCCATCGCCCCCGTGGTGGCTTTCGCCCAGCCCGCCGCTGCGGAAAGCTTCTCGCACAACTTCGAGTGCTCCGGCGAGTCCCCGCTCGGCGCGCAGGAATTCAGCTACCAGCAGGATTCGGAGGTCACGGCTCCGGCCAGTGTCGCTCCGGGCGAGCAGTTCCAGATCGTCATCGATCCGGCCGTCAACACCGTGCCCACGGAGGTCAACGGTTTCGGAGTGGAGCAGATCGGCGACCTGGACCTCAAGCTGCCGATCCCGGAGAACTCCACCCACGTCTCGACCACCCAGAGCGGTGGCTCCAACCTCGGCAGTCCGGCACCCACGATCGACGTCAGCGACGGGATCGCCACGCTGCACGTTTCCGGGCCGATTTCCGGTGGGGCGGAGTTCGAGCTGCCCACCGTGACCGCCACGCTGCAGGCGGGCGATTCCGGTGCGATCGAGACCCACCTCTACGGTGACAGCTACGACAATCCGGGACTCACGTTCAACGCACAGGTCTCCTCGATTCTCGGAAGCATCGACGTCCCCACTAGTTGCTATCCGTCCCCCAACCCTGTGCTGACCACCACTGACATCAGCTGACACGAAAAAACTGGAGGGCTTTCCGCGGAAAGCCCTCCAGTTTCGTTTCCGGTCGGACCGGAAGTGGCGTCAGGCGGCGTCCTCCTTGAGCATGTCGGAACATTTCTCGCCGATCGCCATGGTGGTGATGTTCGGGTTGACCGCCACCAGGAAGGGCATCGCCGACGCGTCGGCCACCCGCAGACCGTGCACGCCCTTCACCCGCAGCCGGGCGTCCAACGGCGCGTTCGGGTCGTCCCCCATCGGAACCGAGGCCGCCGGGTGGTACACCGTGTTGTGCGTGGCACGGAGATAGTCGGCGATCTCGTCGTCGGAGCGCACGTCCGGGCCGGGGTGCAGCTCGGCCCCCGCCCACTCGCGCATCGCGGGCTGTCCCACGATCTCGCGTGCCAGCTTGATGCCGTGAGTCATCACCCGGATGTCGTGCGGATCCGTGAAGTACCGGGGGTCCACGGCCGGCTTGTCCCGGAAGTCCCTGCTGCGCAGCCGCACCGTTCCCACCGAGCGACTCCGCGTCACGTTCGGCGTCAGGCAGAACCCGTTCTCGGTGCTGGGGTAGCCCTGGCGCACGGTGTGCATGTCGAACGGCACCGAACCGAAGTGGAACATCAGGTCGGGCCGGTCCAGCCCGGGCTCGGTGGTCGTGAAGATGCCGATCTCCCACCACTGGGTGGAGTCCCGCACCATGGGTTTGGCCGCGTCCCAGCCGATGACTCCCTCGGGGTGGTCCTGCAGATTGGACCCCACTCCGGGTGAGTCGACCAGCACGTCCACCCCGACCGAACGCAGGTGCTCGGCCGGACCGATACCGGACAGCATCAGCAGTTTCGGGGTGTCGATGGCCCCGGAGCTCAGCACGACCTCCCGGCGGGCGGTGACCCGCTTGGTTCGGAGGCCGTCGGGGGCCAGGTAGTCCACGCCGGTGGCGCGGTTCCCGTCGAAGACCACCTGCTTCGCCCTGGCGTCGGTACGCACGTGCAGGTTCGGGCGATTGCCCATGATCGGATGCAGGTACGACACCGAGGAGGACGCCCGCGTGCCGTCCTCGCGGGCGTTGATCTGGAACCAGTTGGCACCGTGGGTGACCGTCCGGCCGGAGTTGAACTCCGTGATCGGGATGCCGGTCTGCTCACAGGCCCGCAGCAGCGCACTGCCGCAGGGGTCGTGCGGCGGGACGTTGCGTAGCCGCACGGGCCCCTCGTGGCCGTGGTGCTCTCCCGGCGACTCGTTGTTCTCCAACCTGCGGTACAGCGGGAAGACGTCCGCGGCGCCCCAGCCCGTGGCACCCATCGACTCCCACTCGTCGAGGTCCTCGGCCGGAGCCCAGAAGGCGATGCAGGAGTTGTGCGAGGAGCAGCCGCCGAGCACCTTCGCCCGTGCGTGCCGCATGAACGAGTTGCCGCTCTCCTGCGGCTCGATCGGGTAGTCCCAGTCGAAGCCGGACTCCAACAGCGACATCCACTGCTTCAGCTCCAGGACCTCGCGCTTGTCCTCGTCGGTGGGGCCCGCTTCCAGCAGGCACACCGTGACCTCCGGATCCTCCGACAGTCGTGCGGCGAGTGCGGCACCTCCACTGCCGCCACCCACGACGACGTAGTCGAAAGCGGTCGCCTCATCGCTCATCATTGCTCTCCTGTTCTGTGCGCGCCGCCGTGGTTCCTCCGGGGCGGAACAGCCGCGGAAGGCCCGGAACTCACCGGTGGGCCCTCGGCGGGCAGCGCCACGGGCGTCGGCGTCGGGACTCGAAGTGGTTGCGGGCCGGCGGGCGAACCGTGGGCTCGCGGTCCGTTGTTCGCCCGCCGGGGGCAGAGGCCTGGCCGGACCTCACGCGTTCGATTCAGGTCCGGCGAACCAGTACTGCGGACCGGGGCGGAGGTTCTGGTAGACGTGCTTGGCCTCCTGGTACTCCCGGAGTCCGCCGCCGCCGAGCTCCCGCCCGATGCCGGACTGCTTGAAACCGCCCCACTCGGCCTGTGGCAGGTAGGGGTGGAAGTCGTTGATCCACACGGTGCCGTGCCGCAGTTTCCCGGCCACTCGCTGCGCCTTGCTCACGTCCGAGGTGAACACCGCACCGGCCAGTCCGTAGTGCGTCTCGTTCGCGATGCGCACGGCGTCGTTCTCGTCGTGGAACCGTTCCACGGTCAGTACCGGACCGAAGGATTCCTCGGTCACGGCGGTCGAACCCTGCCGCACCTCGTCGAGCACGGTGGGAAGGTAGAAGTAACCGGACTCCAGCTCGGTGTCCTTCGGCCGTGCTCCGCCGGTGCGCAGCACCGCCCCTTCCGCGGTCGAACGCGCCACGTAGTCCTCGACCTTGGCGCGGTGCTCGGCCGAGATCAACGGTCCGGTCTCGGCCGTCTCGTCGAAGGGGCCGCCGAGCTTGATCAGTTCGGCGCGCCGCACGATCTCGTCGACCAGGGCGTCATGGATCTCGTCCTGCACGATCAGCCGGGCGCCCGCGGAGCAGACCTGGCCGGAGTGCAGGAAGATGGCGGTCAACGCGTAGTCCACGGCGGTCTCGAAGTCCGCGTCGGCGAACACGACGTTCGGGTTCTTCCCGCCCAGTTCGAGGGCGACTCGTTTCACGGTCGCGGCAGCCGAGGCGGCGATGATCCGTCCGGTCTGCAGGCCGCCGGTGAACGAGACCAGGTCGACGTCGGGGTGCTCGGCCAGCGGCGCCCCGGTCTCGGCACCGCTGCCGAGTACCAGGTTGCCCACTCCCGCCGGCATTCCCGCCTCCCGGAGGGCGCGCATCAGCAGCATCGCGGTGCTCGGGGTCAGTTCGCTCGGCTTGAGCACGAAGGTGTTGCCCGCCGCGAGCGCGGGAGCGACCTTCCAGGCCACCTGCAGCAGCGGGAAGTTCCAAGGAGTGATCAGGCCGCACACGCCGACGGGTTCGTAGTCGACCCTGCTGATGGCCTCGGTGGAGCCGGTGTTGACGACGTGTCCGGCGTCGGTTCCGGCGATCTTGCCGTAGTAGCGGAAGCACGCGGCGATGTCGTCCATGTCGTAACCGCTTTCGACCAGCCGCTTGCCGGTGTCCAGCGATTCGGCCCGTGCGAACTCCTCCCGGTCGCGCACCAGGATGTCGCTCACCCGAAGCAGCAGGTCCCCGCGTTCCCAGGGTGAGGTCGCCGACCACGTTCCCTCGTCGAAAGCGGTCCTGGCCGCCGCGATCGCACGCTCGGTGTCGGTGCGATCCCCCTCCGAGACCGTGATGACCGGGGAGCCGTCGGCGGGGCAGCGGATCTCGCGGGTTCCCCCGGCCGAGGCCGCCTGCCACACACCATCGATGAACAGGGTTCCCGAGGCCTTCGGATCTCCTGTTCGTGTGCTGACCGACTCGTTCGGCGGGGCGTGGGTCTGCGACATAGTGAGTTTCCCTGTCGAGGCTGCTTACTTGTTCACCGGACCGTGCTTCACCCGGCCGCCGGGACCCGTGGGGGAACGCCGGGCGGAGTCATCGGATCGGGCGGGGCCCGACCGTCGCGTGTCCGTCGCGCCGGGATCGGCGGGCAGTTCTCGTCGTGGTGCGATTGTCCGGTGCGGTCACCGTTCTCGTGGTAGTGCGTCCGGCGGACCGGGCGGCACGTGTCTCGACGACTGCCGGGGCCAGACTCTAGCAGTTTTTGTGTACAGATGTACACATACTTGTTCCGCCGGTGGGCCGGTTCATCTTTGACAGGGTCATGACCAGGCAATAAGTGGATTTCGTGAGGTAGGTCGCATCGCTTCCCCCGCGGTTCGTGGCAAGGTGTGGATCGCTCGAAGGGTTGGAACCGCCGAGGTGTTCCGGCGGCACCGGCTGTGATCGAACCGACGGAGGGCGCACGACAGGCGATGACCACGACGGACTCCGAGTCGCTCCGCACGGCGGCCGATGAGCGGCGGGGCAGGAACGGCGGCTCGCGCAAGGACCCGGGGCGGCGGGAACGGATCGCCAGGGCGGCGATCAGCGTTGTCGCCGAACGTGGCATCGAGAAGGTCACCCATCGTGCCGTGGCCGCCGCCGCGGGCGTTCCGCTCGGCTCCACCACCTACCACTTCGCCACACTGGACGACCTGCTCGCGATGGCGCTGCGCCAGGCGGCCCAGGACAACGTCGCGGAGCTGCGCGAGTGGGCGGAGGGAATGGACTCCGGTGTCGATCTGCCCGCGTTGCTGACCGACCTGGTGTTGCGCTATCTCGGCCCCGAGCGGAAACGTACCGTGGTGGAGCACGAACTCTACGTCGCCGCGCTGCACCGACCGGCTCTGCGTTCCGCCAGCACCGAGTGGGACGCGGCGTTGCGGGACCTTTTCACCGCCTACACCGACGAGGTGTCGGGCAAGATGCTCGCGGCCGTGTTCTGTGGTCTGCTGTGGCAGGGGGTCGTTCGCGAACCGCTACCCGATCGCGATGAGATCGAGATGATCTTCCGGCGTGCCGTCGACGGCAACTGTTCCGACTGATCCGGTTGCCTCGTATTGTCCGACACGACATCGGAGGGTTACTCGTTTTTTCGTCCCGGCCGTTGATTGTGTCGCTCGTTGGTGTGGACAATGTCCGGAAGCGATTCGTTCGACACCGTGTGCACAGTGCGATGTGAACCGTCCGTGGTTCAGTCGACCGGCGGACATCGCGGGACGCATTTCGGGTGTACAACGGAAACTGCCGCGTCGGGGGCGTGGCTCGCTCCAACCGCATGCAACCACTGAGTGATCAGGGATGGGGTGAGACCGTGGGGCACAATGACAGCCGTGAGCTCGTGCCGCTGAAGTCGGACTTCGATGTCGTGTGGCGAGGATTCCGACGTTCACAGGTGCAGTTCTACATTCAGCAGACCGAGGCCGAGGTCCGGATGCTGACCGAGGACCGCGATTCCGCGCTCAGTCAGGTCTCGGATCTCAACGCGCAGCTCGAACAGGCGCGTGCCGAGATCGACTCGCTGCGCAGGCAACTGGACGACGTCTGCCGTACACCGGTCGAGGAAACGGCGCTCTCGGACCGGTTACGTCGGATGGTGCAACTCGCCAACGACGAGGCCGCCGAGATCATCGCCTCGGCCCGCGCGACCGCCGAGCACGAGTGGTCGCGTTCGGAGCAGGCCGCTTCCGAGCTGCGTGCCAGGTACGAGAGCCTGGTGGCCGAGGCCGACGAGTGGCGTCAGCAGGCGCAGGACCAGCGACAGCAGGCCCTGGAACAGACCAGTCGTGAGATCGAGCGAATGGCCGACGAGGCCGAGCAGCACCGACGCAGGCTGGACCGGGAGGCCGAACAGCGACGCAACGAGATCGAGCGCGACTTCGAGATCTCGATGGCGGCACGTCGCCAGGAGGCCATGCGGGAACTGGCCGAACGTGACCGCGCCAGCAGGCAGGAGGCAGAGCGTCGGATCAGTGAGGCGGCGGCCGAGGCGGAACGGCGGACCAAGCGGGCCAACGAGCAGGTCGAGGCCATGCGGGCGCTGCGCCGCAACATGGCCGAGCAGGTCAGAGCGGGGCAGCAACTGCTCAACGAGGCGGAGCCGTTCCTGGCCGCTTCGATGAACGGGACAGAGTCCGAGCAGGCCGATGCCTACGCCCTGGTGGGAACCGAGGAGGACACCTCGGAAGAAGTCCGGGACGAACCGGTGGAACTGCCCAGGCAGCGTGCGGTCGCCCAGGACTCGGATGCTCCGGCGGACGAGGAGGACACGGTGCTGTCCGGTGTTTCCGGCACGCAGGGCGGGACGAGCTGAGCGGTCCAGTACCCGCCCGCCGCGGAACAGCCCTTCCGGGCTGTCCCGACGGGGTGATGCCGGGCCCTCGTGAGGAAAGCCGGTGTGATGACTCGGCTCGCACGGTGTGCGGTGCCCGCTCGCGGTACTTCCGGAACGGGCACCGGGCACGTGCGACCAGCGGTGCGATCGGTGTTCGGCTGCCGTGCTCGGATGCCGGGGTGTGCTCGCCGGTGCGTTCGGTGAGCCCGCCCCGGCGGATTCGGAGCTGTCGATGTTTCGAGGGGCGCGTGCTCAACGGCCGGAACGGTCCTGGTGCGCCGGTTCGTGCTCGGAACCGGGGACAGGGCGAGCACGCCGCGGTGCAGCGAGGGTGCGGAAGGGAGCGGCGAGCGCGTGTCGCCGACGGGACACCGTCGCGGATCGACCGTTCCACACCTGGGTGAGGCCGGTACGGGGCGATACCGTCCTCGTGTCGAGGAACTGCCCCGCCACCACCTCTCGCGGTGACCCGGAACGGCCACCGCGTCGGTGGGACGACGTTCGATGCGATGGCTCGCCCGCCGACCCGATGACCGGCGGCCCCGGACGCAGGGCTCGGCTTCGCTGGGCGCGGTGGTGGCTCAGGACGTTTCCGATCGCCGCGGTGTCACGTGCGTCTCCAGCCGGGCCCAGCCTCCGCTCGCCTCGCTCCACTCGCCGGAGGCGCGCAGCACGGCGATGCCCGATGTCTTGAGCTCGACGGCCGTGCCGCTCAGCAGTGCGACCAGTTCCTCCAGCCCGGGGTTGTGCGCGATCAGCAGCGCGAGGTGGTCCCCGGCGGGGAGGTCGCGCACCACCTCGAGCAGCTCCCCGGCTCCAGCGCCGTAGAGCCGAGGGTCGTGTTCGACCCTCGGGGGCCCCGTGAGCTCCGGAAGCAGCAGTTCTCCGGTCTGCCGTGCCCGCGTCGCCGTGGAGCAGCGAACGAGGTCGACAGGCTTTTCGTGCTCGCGCAGCCATTCACCCGCCAACGGGGCCTCGTTCCGACCACGGGCGGCGAGCGGTCGATCGTGGTCGGCACCTGCGACGGTGCGATCCGACTTGGCGTGCCGGACCAGGACGAGTCCGCGTGATCGGTCCCGCATCGTTCGGTGCTCCCTTCCAGGTCGAGGGACCTTCGAGTGCCCGTGCGCGACGGCCGTTGTGGGCGTGGCCTCCCCGGGCCTCCCGCTTGCGTGGGACTCAGCTCAACGCGCTCGGGTCCGCGGGGACGTCGACGGCGTGCTCGCGCAGTACCTCCAACGCGACGACCTCGACGGCGCGTTCGTGCGTGGCCGCCAGTACGACGGGAGGGGCCACCCCGGCGCGGTACGCTTCCAGCCAACGGGAGGCGCAGACGCACCAGCGGTCGCCCGGCTGCAGGCCGGGGAAGCCGAACTGGGGCAGCGCGGCCGTGAGGTCGTTGCCCGACTCGCGTTGCTGTTCCAGGAACTCCTTGGTGACCACCGCGCACACCGAGTGGTTTCCGGTGTCCTCCGGTCCGCTCGCGCAGCAACCGTCACGGTAGAAGCCGGTCAGGGGATCGGTTCCGCACTCTTCGAGGGGCTCGCCGAGGACGTTGCGCTCGTTGCTCATACCCCCAGGATGGCAGCCGGTGCGACATGGATCACCGGCGCTTCGGAACTCTGGCGGCGGGGGATAGGCTTGTCGCGGTGTGGTTCGGACCTCGTTGCCGCCGTTCCGTGGCGACGTGTTTTCGACGCGGCGGGCACAATTGAATACAGCGAGTGACGTATCGGCTCGCCGGGTACTACCTACGGGGGCAATCTAGGTAGTCGTGTACGTGTTTTCCGGTGGTTACGTGCACGCTGAGTGCTGGGAGTCTGGGGACTCGTGAATACCCCCGGCCAATACAACCCCGAAGAAGACCCCCGTGAACCGGTCGGCTCTTCCGAGTCGGCAGACGCCACCGAGCGTCGAGCGAACCCGGAGCGCCCCCCGAACGCACCGGGTGCTTCCACTGGTTGGCAGCGCGCCGCGCGTGGAACCGAGCGGTTCGCGCGTGACACCGCCGACCGGCTGCGCCCAGTCGCGCGTCGAACCACCGACCGGATCGTTCGGTGGTTGCGGCGGGTACTGGCCACGCTGACCGCGTTGGCCGAACGCGTGGTGCGTCGGGCGGCCCCCTACGCGCGGCGCGCGCACGAGCGGCTGATTCCCGCCATCGAGAGCGCGAAGCGCCGAATCGATCCGGCTGTGCGGCGCGTGTGGCAGCGGCTCTCACCGGTGGTCGAACGCGTCCGACGGCGCCTCGCCCCCACGGCGCGGCGGATCCGCGCCGAGCTCGAACCCCGGATGGCCGAACTGCGCGCGAAGCTGCCGGAGAGCTCAGCTCGGCACCGTGCTTCGGTGCGCAGTCGTTCGGTGCAGCTGACCGCGGCTGTCGCCGCGTTCGGTGTGCTGGCGATCATCGTCGGTACTGCCGGTCCCGACACCGGCGAGCGGACGACCCCCGCCGCCCACACCGTCGAGCTGCGTTCCCCCGACCAGGCGCAGTCCGGGCAGGGTGGAACAGGGCGGGACTCCTCGCCCGGTGACGAACAGGGCCGGGCGCCGGGCGCGTCCCTCGAGTCCGGGAACGCCCCGGGTCAGCGGAGCTCCTCGTCGAAGCCCGAGGTCGACATACCGCCGAACGCGCACGGCATCGACGTCTCCAATCACAACGGCCCCATCGACTGGAACCGGGTGGCCGCCTCGGGTGAGCACTACGCCTTCGTGCTGGCCACCGACGGTGGGAACTTCACCAATCCGATGTTTCAGCAGCAGTTCAACGGTGCCAAGAACGCGGGCATGCTCGCCGGCGCCTACCACTTCGGCAGGCCGACCGGCTCCGCTGTCGCACAGGCGGACCGGCTGCTGAACACCATGGGGAACACCAACGACGGGCGCACCCTGCCTCCGGTGCTGGACCTGGAGGTCTCGCCCAACACCGGTGGTTGCTACGGCAAGACCTCGGGGCAGATGCACGCCTGGACGCAGAGCTTCCTGGATCGTGTCAAGTCCAAGACAGGGGACGAGGCCATCGTCTACGCCAGCCCCTCGTTCTGGAGCAACTGCATGGCGGGTTCGCAGGCGTTCTCCGAGCACCCGCTCTGGCTGGCTTCCTACGGGGTCCCCCAGCCGAGCGTGTTCGGCGGTTGGAACGCCTACTCGTTCTGGCAGTACACCAACAAGGGGACCGTGCCCGGCATAACCGGCCCGGTGGACAGGAACCTGTTCCAGGGCAGCGGGTCCGATCTGCTCGAACTCGCCCAGTGAGGTCCACCCCGCGCCCGATGACGGGCGGCCGGTGACGCGGGGGCGCCCACCCGAGGGTGGGCGCCCCCGCGTTCGTGTTCGGAGACTCCTGACCGTCTCTCCAATATGCTGTACACAGCAGTTTCGGTTTTGCTTCCGGCGTTGCGCCGAGGAGGGTGACCGGTTCGAGTTACCACCGGGTAAGCTTGCGCGGAGCCGGAACCGAACCATGTTCGGCCCGTTCGTTCCGCGCTGCTCCGAATAGCGTGAGGTGAGTCGTGCGAATTGCGCTGCTGTCCTACCGAAGCAAGCCGCACAGCGGTGGACAGGGGATCTACGTGCGCCGTCTCAGCAGCGGGCTCGCCGAACTGGGCCACGAGGTCGAGGTCTTCTCGGGGCAGCCCTACCCGGAGCTGGACGAGGGAGTGCGATTGACCCGCGTTCCCAGCCTCGATCTCTACCGCGAGCCGGACCCGTTCCGCACCCCGCACCCCCGGGAACTGCGCGGTCCGCTCGACCTTGCCGAACTGGGGATCATGTGGTCGGCGGGGTTTCCCGAACCGCTCACGTTCAGTCTGCGTGCCGCGCGGATACTGCGCGCCCGGGCCGACGAGTTCGACGTCGTGCACGACAACCAGTCCCTCGGTTACGGCCTGCTCGGGCTGCGCCGGGCCGGAATTCCACTGGTGTCCACCGTGCACCACCCCATCACCCACGACCGCCGCGTGGAGCTGGCCGCCGCCCGGGGGTGGCGCAAGCTCGGTGTCCGCCGCTGGTACGGGTTCCTGCGGATGCAGCGGCGAGTGGCTCGGCGGATACCACGCGTGCTGACGGTCTCCGAGTCCTCGGCCGATGACATCGTGCGCGACTTCGCCGTCGACCGTCGAAACCTGCGGATCGTTCCGTTGGGGGTGGACCCCGAGGTCTTCCGGCCTCCCACTCGACCCAGGGTACCGGGCCGGATCGTGGCCATGGCCAGCGCCGACACCCCGATGAAGGGGATAGGCACCCTGCTGGAGGCGGTGGCCAAACTGCGTACCGAACGAGCCGTGGAACTGGTGCTGGTCGCCAGGCCTACCCCGGGTGGCCCCACCGAACGGCTGATCGAGGAACTGGCCATCGGGGACGTGGTCCGTACCGTCAGCGGGCTCACCGACGAGCGACTGGCCGAGCTGTTCGGCTCCGCCGAGATCGCCTGCGTCCCCTCGCTGTACGAGGGCTTCTCGCTGCCGACCGTGGAGGCCATGGCCTGCGGTACACCACTGGTGGCCAGCAGGGCGGGCGCCATTCCCGAAGTGGTGGGGGCCGACGGCACCACCGCCGAACTCGTGCCGCCCGGTGACGCCGAAGCACTCGCCGCCGGGCTGGGAGCGCTGTTCGACGCCCCCGAACGCAGAGCCGCGCTGGGGGCGGCGGGCAGGCAGCGGGTGCTCACGCACTACAGCTGGTCCTCGGTGGCCGCGGCCACGGTCGACTGCTACGCCGAGGCGATCGAAGCAAGCAGGAAAGGGCGGTGAAGCGTTGCTGACGGTGGATTTCGACACGCTCGGGGTACGAGCCGGTCAGCGGGTGCTGGATCTGGGGTGTGGCGCGGGGCGCCACGCCTTCGAGCTGTACCGGCGAGGGCTTCGCGTGGTGGCCTTCGACCACGACGAAGCCGAGCTGGCCGACGTGTCCGCCATGTTCACCGCCATGGAGCAGGCGGGGGAGGTGCCGGAGGGCGCCGAGGCCACCACCGTTCGGGGCGACGTGCTCGATCTGCCGTTTCCGGACGAGTCCTTCGACCACGTGATCGCCTCGGAGGTGATGGAGCACATTCCCGAGGACGACAAGGCGATGCATGAGTTGGTGCGGGTCCTCAAACCGGGCGGACGGGTGTCGGTCACCGTCCCCAGCCGGTTCCCCGAGCGGATCTGCTGGGCGCTCTCCGAGGAGTACCACCGTGTCGAGGGCGGCCACGTCCGGATCTACGACAGGCGGCAGCTGTTCGGCAGGTTGCGGGCCGCCGGGCTGCGGCCGGTGCACCACCACTACGCCCACGCCCTGCACTCGCCCTACTGGTGGCTGAAGTGCGCCGTGGGGGTTAACCGCTCCGACCATCCGCTGCCCCGGCTGTACCACCGCCTGCTGGTGTGGGACATGCTCAAGGCACCCTGGATCACCAGGAGTCTGGAGCGGGCGCTCAACCCGTTGCTGGGCAAGAGCATCGTCACCTACCTCTACAAGCCAGGGGCGACCGTTGCCTGAGGTCCCGGCGGTCGACGGGGTGCTGTCGGCGACCGAGGTGACCGCCACCGTCGATTCCGTGCTCGCAGTCCAGGAACCTTCCGGCGCGATCCCCTGGTACCCCGGCGGGCACGTCGATCCCTGGGACCACGTGGAGTCGGCCATGGCGCTTTCGGCGGGGGGACGCCTCGCCGCGGCCGAACGTGCCTACGAGTGGTCCGCCCGCAACCAACGTGCCGACGGTTCCTGGCCGATGCGGTTCCGGGACGGATGGATCGAGGACCACGGGGCTGACACCAACTTCTGTGCCTACCTCGCCGTCGGGGTCTGGCACCATTTCCTGATCACCGGGGACAGGGACTTCGCCGAGCGGCTGTGGCCCACCGTGCGCGCCGGGATCGACTTCGTGCTCTCGGCCCAGGTGGCCCGGGGCGAGATTCGCTGGGCAGTCGGTGGGGACGACGGGGTCGCGTTGCCGGAATCGCTGCTGACCGGGTGTTCCAGCGTCCACCACAGCCTGCGCTGCGCGCTGGCGCTGGCCGAGGAGGTGGGCTCCCCTCAGCCGAGCTGGGAGATGGCGCTGGGGAGGCTCGGGCACGTGCTCCGTGCGCACCCGGAGGCCTTCACGCTCAAGGACCGCTACTCCATGGACTGGTACTACCCCGTCCTCGGGGGAGCCCTCCAGGGGGAGGCCGCCCGCGAGCGTTTGCGCGCCCGGTGGCCCGAGTTCGTCGTCCACGGACTCGGAGCGCGCTGCGTGGTGGACCACCCGTGGGTCACGGGCGCTGAGACGTGCGAACTCGTGCTGAGCCTGGACGCGGTCGGGTGGCACGCCGACGCCGTGCGGCTGCTGCGGGACGTGCAGCACCTGCGTGATACCGACGGTTCCTACTGGACCGGTTTCGTCTACCCCGATGGCAAGAACTGGCCCGTGGAACACACCACCTGGACCGCGGCCGCCGTGGTGCTGGCGGCCGACGCGCTCTCCCGGACCACACCGGGCAGCGGCGTGTTCCGGGGGGAACGACTGCCGCGCGGGCTGCTTGGTGAGGAGGGCACCGAGTGCGGTTGTCTAGTCGAGGCCGACGTCACCACCGACGCGCCGCAACACCCGTAGCGAGCCGGTGACCGACAGCTCGCGGAACTCGCCGCTGTCGATGGCCCGGCGGTAGACCCGGTACGGTGCCTGCCCGCCGTCGGCGGGATCGGGGAAGACGTCGTGCAGCACCAGCACCCCGCCGTGCCGCACCCAGTGGGCCCAGCCCTCGAAGTCGGCTCCGGCCGCTTCGTCGGTGTGCCCGCCGTCGATGAACAGCAACGCCACCGGGGTACGCCAGATCGAGGCGAGCGTCGTCGAGTCCCCCACTACCGCCATGACCCGGTTCTCCAGCCCCGCGTCGGCGATGGTCCTGCGGAAACGCCCCAGGGTGTCCAGCCGGTCGTCGTTCGGGTCCACGAGTTCAGGGTCGTGGTACTCCCAGCCCGGCTGGTGCTCCTCGGAGCCGCGGTGGTGGTCCACCGTCACCACCACGCCCCCCGTCGCGGCGGCAGCGGCTCCCAGGTAGATCGCCGACTTGCCGCAGTAGGTGCCGATCTCCACGGCCACTCCGTCGGCCAGGTGCTCCACGGCCGCGTCGAACAGCGCCAGACCCTCGTCCTCGGGCATGAAGCCCGTCGCGGAGCGGGCGGCATCGAGCAGTCTCGGTGGAATCCGCTCGCGTGGAAGGTCGGCGTCGGTCGTGGGCTCCGTTCTCGCGGTTGAAGTCACCCGGAATCCTTCGCGTGGTTGAGGCGTGTCGTCGGCGGCGATTCTATTGGAGTTTCTCGAAGGCGGGCGCGGGCGTTCCACGCGTGGACCGGACACGTGGTCGGGTGAGGGAGCGGGGACGGGGCGGAGGATTCCCCGGCCGGCTCGCGGCGCTCCCGAAACACGGCCGCGTGGGAAGCGTGCCGGTGCGCACTGGGCCCCGCCACGCCGTGCGAACCGGCCGACCAGGACGTGAGGGGGTAACGTGGCCCTATGGCGCCACTCTCGTTGACCACCGAGCGGCTGCTGATACGTGACTGGAGCGTCGACGACGCCGAGGCGGCCTTCCGCATCTACGGCAACCCCGAGGTCGCCATGTGGTTGGCCCCCATGATGCAGCGAGTGACCGATCCGAACGCGATGCGGTCGGTGCTGGAGGCGTGGGTGGAGTCCGCTCCCAACCTGGCTCCGCCGACCGGTCGGTGGGCGATGGTGCGGCGCTCGGACAACGTGCTCGTCGGGGGGCTCGCACTGCGCCTGCTGCCCCCTTACGAGGAGGACATCGAGATTCGCTGGCAGGTGAGCCAACACGAGTGGGGGAAGGGCTACGCCACCGAAGGGGCGCGCGCCCTGCTCGGCTGGGCGTTCACCCAGGACGTCGACGAGATCTTCGCGGTCGCGCGCTCCTCCAACGCGCGTGCGGTCGCCACCGCGCGCAAGCTCGGCATGGAGTGGGTCGGGGAGACCACCAAGTACTACGGCCTGCTGTTGCAGGTGTTCCGGGTCCGGCGGGCCGACTTCGCGGGACCGGTGCCGCCGAACGGGGGAGAGTGATCCCGGCGGCCCCGGTGGGCGAAACACCTCACCGTGATCGCTGCTCCGCTCGCCCGTCGGGCGTTCGAGGAATTCCTCCCCGAACGGCAGCACGGCTTTCTGGTGGAATCTGGTTTTCTGGTGGCGGCGCCGCTCCGCGATCGCGAAAAAGTGTCGGGGCTCGCACGCTCGTAGGGTTGTTTAGCTTTTCGAAGGAAGCTGCCGCGGAGTTCGGCAACTCGGTTCCTTTTCCGTTCGGTTGTCCGGTTTCTCCGGAGGCCGATGGTCTCCCGGCGGCCGGGGACGAGCTGGGCTCCTGGGTGGAACCGGCCGGTGAAGTCTTGTGCTCGCTCCCCCGGCGGGGCGAGTTCGTCGTCCGCGCGGATCACTTCTCGGGACGTCCGCGTGGGGCGATCGACCGCTGGGCGGTGGGGCCGGCGAAGTGTGGCCGAGCCGTTCGGGATCGGTTCGCTCCACCCGGCGGGTCACTCTCGGGAGCGGTCCGGTTCCGTCCGTCCCCTCTCGAAAGCCCCTGATTTCACCGTTGGTCGGGATTCCGTTGGAGTTGTCATTCGCGTGACAACAAGATCCTCGGTCGTACGCATCCGAATGCGCGTTGTGTCCTCGCTGAATTCCTTGATTCGCGGTCGTCTTGACACATCGGACGCGCGGAGTGAAAAATTCCGTCCGTCTTGGGATTCGGAATTCTCGGTTTTTCGTGTTGTTCGCTTTCGGGGTCGAGTTCCTCCGCAGCGTGGGAAGGTCTTATGGAATCAACGACCGCGGAGTTCGCGTCGCAGAGCGGTGGGCAGAGCCTGACCGAGTGCCTGGATCGCTCCGCGAGGGAGCGACCGGACGCCACCGCGATCACCTTCGTCGACTACGAGGCGAGCGGGGACGGCCTGGCCAGGTCGCTGACCGTCGCCGAACTGCACCGTCGGGTCCGTGCGGTGGCGTCCTGGACCGCACACCACTGCGGACCGGGGGAGCGGGTGGCGATCCTCGCTCCGCAGGGGATCGACTACGTGGTCGGTTTCCTGGGAGCCATCCGGGCCGGGGCGATAGCCGTCCCGCTGTTCCAGCCCGACATGCCCGGTCAGCGGGGCAGGCTCGAAGCCGTGCTCGACGACTGCGAACCGGCGGGTGTGCTCACCACCGAGGAGGTGCTCGACCGAGTCCGCGAGGTGACCGGGCGGCGTGGCGGCGGTGCACCACCCGAATGCCTGGCGGTCGACGCCTCTCAGCGGGACTGGCTCCCCGAGCGACTTCCCGCCCCGGTGTCGGCTGACGACGTCGCCTACCTGCAGTACACTTCCGGTTCCACCCGGGTACCAGCCGGCGTGCGGATCACCCACGCCAATGTGGTCGCCAACGCTCGGCAAGCCCTGTCCGCCTACTTCGGTGACCGCGTCGAGGGCGGCGCCACCGTCAGCTGGTTGCCGTTGTTCCACGACATGGGGCTGGTGCTCTCCGTGGCGGCGCCCGTGGTGGGCGGAATCAGGTCCGTGCTCATGGATCCCACCGCGTTCCTGCGGCGGCCGGTGCGCTGGTTGCACCAGCTCTCGGCGAACCCGCGCTGCATCACGGCCGCCCCCAACTTCGCCTTCGACTACACCGCGGCCAGGGTGACCGAGCGCGAGAAGGCCCGCACGAGGTTGGACCGAGTGATCTCGATGATCAACGGCAGCGAGCCGGTGCTGCCGTCGACGGTGGAGCGGTTCAACCGGGCCTTCGAACCCTGTGGTCTGCGTCCGGAGGCGCACCGCTCCTCGTTCGGGCTCGCGGAGGCGACGGTGTTCGTTTCCACCACCCCGGCCGGTTCCCCGCCTCGCGGCGTTCGGTTCGACCGGGACTCCCTCGGGAAGGGCATCGCGGTGGCCGCGGCGGGAAACGCCATGTCGAGCACGCTGGTCTCCTGCGGTCGGCCGCTCGGGCAGCGGGTAGCGATAGTCGACCCCGAGTCGCACCACAGACTCCCCGACACGACCGTGGGGGAGATCTGGGTGCACGGCCCCAACACCGGCCAGGGCTACTGGAACCGGACAGGCTCGGAGGAGGCCGAGGCCTTCCGGGCCAGACTGCGCGGTTCCGGGGAACTGCCGGAAACGGGGTGGCTGCGCACCGGGGACCTCGGCGTGCGCTACGACGACGAACTGTTCGTGACGGGAAGGATCAAGGACCTGATCGTCCTCGACGGTCGGAACCACTACCCGCAGGACCTCGAACAGACGGTGGAGCTGCATCCAGCGGTGCGCAAACACCACACGGCGGTGTTCGCCGTCACCGTCGACGAGACCGAACGAGTGGTGGTGGCCGCCGAGTACTCTCGCTCGCTGCCGCCCGAACAACGGGATTCCCCGGAAATCAGCGCTGCCCTGCGCGGCGAGATCGCCGCCGCGCACGGCGTGCGGGTGCACGAGGTGTTGCTGCTCGAACCGGACACCGTTCCAAGGACCTCGAGCGGCAAGGTGGCGCGCTCCGCCTGCAGGCAGTACTACCTGGACGGCGAGTTGGGACCGGAGAACACACATGACTGAGCACTCGGAGCTCGGCGAGTGGCTGATACACCGCATCGCCGAACGCGCCGGCCTGAATCCCACGCACGTCGAAACCGACAGACCGTTCGACGAGTTCGGACTCTCCTCTCGCGACGTCGTGGAGTTGTCCGGTGAACTGGAAACCCTGCTGGGCAGGTCGCTTCCCACCACGCTGCTGTGGGAGTTCCCGACGATCGAGCGGTTGACCGAGGCGCTCACCGGAACCGGGTCCAGCACCTCCACCGCGCCCGGCCCCGACCCCGGTGAACCGATCGCCGTCATCGGCCTCGGCTGCCGATTCCCGGGAGCGACCGGCCCGGAACGCTTCTGGGAGCTGTTGTGTTCCGGCACCGACGCCATCGGAACGGTCCCTCCGGAGCGCTGGCGGGACTTCGCCCCCGGGCAGGGGATCGTGTTGGACGAGCTTCCCACCTCCGGCGGGTACCTGGACGATGTCGCCGCCTTCGACGCGGAGTTCTTCGAGATCTCCCCGCGCGAGGCCGAGGTCATGGACCCGCAGCAGCGGCTGCTGCTCGAAGTGAGCTGGGAAGCGCTGGAGCACGCGGGGGTGGTGCCCGAACGGTTGCGCGGTTCGGACACCGGCGTCTTCGTCGGTGCTTCCTCGACGGAGTACAGCCATCTGACCACCAGGGACCTCGGTTCGGTCGACGCGTGGACCGGTACGGGCGGTGCCATGAGCGTGATCGCCAACCGCCTGTCGTATCTGCTGGACCTGCGCGGGCCGAGCATGGCCGTGGACACCGCGTGCTCCTCCTCGCTGGTCGCGCTGCACCAGGCGTGCGCGAGCCTGCGCTCGGGGGAGAGTCGCACCGCCCTGGCAGGCGGGGTCAACCTCCTGCTGTCCCCGGCGGTCACGGCCAACTTCCACAGCGCCGGCGCGCTCGCGGCCGACGGGCGGTGCAAACCCTTCGACGCGGCCGCCGACGGCATAGTCCGGGGCGAGGGGTGCGGCGTCGTCGTGCTCAAGCCGCTGTCCGAGGCCAACCGGGACGGCGACCGGGTGCACGCGGTCATCCGCGGCTCAGCGGTCAACTCGGACGGTCGTTCCAACGGGCTGATGGCACCGAACCCTTCCGCCCAGGTGGAGCTGCTGCGTTCGGCCTACGCCGCCGCCGAGCTCGACCCGGGAGTGGTGGACTACGTGGAGGCCCACGGGACGGGAACCCTGCTGGGAGATCCCATCGAGGCGTCCGCCCTGGGAACCGTGTTGGGGGGCGGGCGCACGTCCGACCGGCCACTGCTGCTCGGTTCGGTCAAGTCCAACCTGGGGCATCTGGAGGCCGCGGCGGGCATCGCCGGAATCATCAAGGTCGTGCTGGCGATGCGGCACGGTCGGCTGCCAGCCACACCGCACTACCGCACCCCCAATCCCCACATCTCCTTCGAGCGGGAGAGGCTCCGGGTGGTGGATTCGCCCCGTGGCTGGCCGGAGTACTCCGGCGTCGCCCGTGCGGGGGTGTCCGGTTTCGGCTTCGGGGGGACCAACGCGCACGTGGTTCTGGAGTCCTGGCCGGAAGCACCCGACGGTGCGGCGGAGGACACCGGGCCGCACACGCTGTTCCTGTCCGGCGACACGGAATCCCGGCTGCGGCAGACGGCGGCACGGCTGGCCGAACGGCTGCGGGACCCGGGGCAGGACGACACGCCCCTCACCGACATCGCCCACACTCTGCTGCGTCACCGCGGCCGGCGGTGGCGACGCGGTGCGGTGGTGGGGCGGGACCGCGCGCACCTCGCGGAGGGGCTGGACGCGCTCGCCACCGGGGACACCGCCTCCGGAGTGGTGCGTGGTCACGTGGGGGGAGACAGCGGCCCGGTGTGGGTGTTCTCCGGCTACGGCTCGCAGTGGCCGGGGATGTGCCGCGAACTGCTGCGCGACGAACCCGCCTTCGCGGAGTCGCTGCGGCGGAACGACACCGAGTTCCGCGCCGTGGCCGGATTCTCGCTGTACGAGACGCTGGCGGCGGGCGAGGAGCTGCACGGGCTGTACCGGACCCAGCTCGGACTGTTCGGTACCCAGCTCGCGCTCGCGGAGCTGTGGCGTTCCCGGGGAGCGAGCCCGGGAGCCGTCATCGGGCACTCCATGGGTGAAGTGGCCGCCGCCGTGGTCGCCGGAGCCCTGGACCACGGGACCGGGTTGCGGGTCATGGCGACCCGCACCGGGCTGCTGTCCGAGATGGAGTCCTCCGGCGGGGGAGCGATGGCGGTGCTGGAGGGCTCGCCGGAGGAGATCGACGAACTGTCCGACTGGTTCCCCGGCGTGGTGGTGGCCGTGCACACCTCCTCCCGGCGGTGCACGGTGGCCGGTCCGGCCGACGAGGTCGAGCTGATGGCCGGGCACTTCCGACGCCACGACCGCGTGGCCCGGGTGCTCGACGTCTCCGGGGCGGGGCACACCGCCGCCGTCGATCCACTGCTGGACAGGTTGCGTGCCGAGCTCGCCGACCTCGCGCCCGCCGTTCCGCGAACCACCGTGTACAGCACGGTCGAGCGGGACCCGACGCACGGCCCGACGTTCGACGCCGACTACTGGGCGCGGAACCTGCGCCGCCCGGTGCTGCTGGACCGGGCAGTGCGAGCGGCGGTGGCCGACGGATTCGACACCTTCGTCGAGGTGTCCCCGCACCCGATAGTCACGGGCGGGATCGAGGAGTCGGTCCTCGACGCCGGGGCGCTGGAACCGGTACTGGTGTTCACCTCCCGGCGGGACAGCGACGAGACGGCCACCTTCCGCGAGAACCTCGCCCGGCTGTACGTCAACGGACGGATCCCCGAACCGCTCGGGTACCCGACGGGCGAGATCGCCGAGCTGCCGCTGCCGGCCTGGCAGCACGAGCGGTACTGGATCCCCGTGGACAGGACGAGTTCGGCGTCGGGGGAGCACAGGCTGCTGGGGCACCACGTGGAACTGCCGGACGGGCGGCACGCCTGGCAGGGCGAGATCGGGACGAACTCGCTTCCCTGGCTGGGTGACCACCGGGTGCACGACACACCGGTCCTGGCCGGTACCGCCTGTCTGGAGATGGCGCTGGCCGCCGCGGGCCGGGCGTTGTGCGTCGAGCCGGACCGCCTGGCGGTCGGCGGGCTCGAACTGCGGGACATGCTCGTGCTCGCCCCGGAGCTGACGGTCACCACGGTGGCGACGCCCCATGAATCCGGGGCGACCGTCGAGCTGCACAGCCGGTCCACCACGGGCGGTTGGCACCGCCACGCCGTCGCCGAGGTGGCGCTCGTCCCCTCCGACGAACCCGCGTACGAAGAGCTCGTCCGGGGGGGTGAGTCCGGTCGGGACGGGACCGAACCAGTGCGGTTGTACCCCGCGCTGCGCGCGGCCGGGCAGGAGTACGGTCCGGCCTTCCGTCCCGTGCGGCGGGTGAGTGCGGGGGAGGGCACGGCGGTGGCGGAACTCGCGTTGCCCGCCGAGGCGGGCAGCGCGCTGGAGTTCCTCGCGCATCCGGTGCTCACCGACGGCTGCCTGCAGACCCTGGTCGCCGCGGCGATCGGGACGAACGGACCCGCGGGGGTCGAGCTCTTCGTGCCCGTGGAGTTGCGGGAAGTGCGGCTGTTCCGCCGGGTACCCTCCCGGGTTCGTTGCCACGGTGCGCTGGCCACGACTTCGACCGGGCCGGAGGTGACCGGATCGTTGTTGGTCACCGACGAGCACGACCGTGCGGTGCTGCGGATCGGCCTGGTCAGAGCCCGTCGCATGGGCGCCACTCCGGTACCGCGCGACTCGTCCGGAGCGGGGCTGCGGCTCTGCTGGGAGGACTCCTCCGTACCGGACGCGCCCCGGGGGGACGGTGACTGGTTGCTGTTCGGCGAGTCCGCCGAGCTGGCCGAACGGCTGCGAGGTCGTGGACGGCGAGTCGTCCGCGCCGCGCTGGGCGAGGACGGCGGGCTGCCGGAGCGGTTCGACGAGCTGGAGCGGTTCCTGCGCGAAGCCACCGCTCCCGCCGGGGTGGTGGTCGCCGTCGAAAGGGCGTCGGAGAGCCTCGACGAACGGTTCGCGGCGGCCCGGCGGCGGCTGCCGCGACTGGCCGGGTTGCTGCGCGTGCTGGCCGAGCACGACGGTCCTCCCGCCAGGTTGTGGTTGGTCAGCCCTTCGCCCGCCGGTGCTGAACTGCGGGCGCTGGTCCGGGTACTGACGTTCGAACATCCCTGTGCACGCGTCTCGCTGCTGGAGGGGGCGGATGCGGACTCGTTGGCCGACGAGTTGTGCGCCGACACCCCCGAAGACGATGTTCACCGGGACGGGCCACGTCGCCGAGTGGCCAGACTGCGCCGGGTCCCGCTGGAACGGGCGGAGACCACCACCGCGGTGCGCCCGGAGGCCTACGTCATCACCGGTGGGCTGGGCGGACTCGGCTACACCTTCGCCAGGTGGCTGGCCGAACGAGGCGCCGCGCGCGTGGTGCTCAACGGCAGGAGTGATCCCTCCGGGGCCGTCGAGGACGACATCGAACGGCTCCGCCGGTCCGGGACCGAGGTGCTCGTGGTGACCGGCGACATCGGGAAGCGGGGAACGGCCGAACGGCTGGTGAACGCCGCCACCTCGGGTGGAACCGAGCTTGGGGGCGTGCTGCACGCGGCGGGGGCGCTGGAGGACGGTCCCTTCACCGGGACGACCGAGGAGGCCGTGGAACGGGTCTGGCACGCCAAGGTCCGGGGCGGCCTGCGGCTGCACGAGGCCACTCTGCGATTCGCCCCGGACTGGTGGGTCGCCTTCTCCTCGGCCGCGGCGCTGCTCGGGTCGCCGGGGCAGGCCGCCTACGCCACCGCCAACGCGGCGCTGGACGACCTGGTGCGGTGGCGTCGTGAACTGGGCCTGCCGGGGACCAGTGTGCAGTGGGGAGTGTGGGGCGAGGCGGGGGCGGCCAGCGAGACGTTCACCGGTGTGCTGCGGCCGTTGTCCACCGAAACCGGGACCGAGGCGTTCGAGGCGGTGCTGGGGGCGGACGAACCGGTGACGGGAATCGCCTGGCTCGACGCGCACCAGGCGGGCCGGATGTTTCCGGAGCTGACCGCGCGCCCGTTCTTCCGGCACGTGGTGGGAGAGCGGTCCGCTCCGGCGGAGGGGGTGGATCCGGAACGGCTGCGCGAGCTCGAACCGGAGGAGGCGCTGCGCACGGTGACCTCGACTCTGTCACAGCTGCTCGGGGAGATCATCGGCACGGCGGCGGACGAGGTGGACCCCGAACGTCCGCTCACCTCGTTCGGGCTCGACTCGCTGATGGCCATGCGGGCGCGCAACGCGGTGGAGCGCGAGTTCGGCACCAGCGTCGCCCCGGCCGTGCTGCTGCGCGGGTGCAGCACGAGCGAGCTGGCGGCGCGACTGCTCACCGCTCTCGGAATCGACGGCGCTCCACCGTCCACGCCTTCCGCCGAGACACCGCCCCGGCGCGAGGTCGGACCGAGGGACGCCACCGAACGCTGGCTGGCACACCTGTGGCGTGAAGTGCTGGGACTGGAGCACGTGGGGGTCGAGTGGGACTTCTACCGGCTGGGCGGTGACGAGGTCCTGGCGGAGAAGGTCGCCTCGGCCGTCCGGGAACGACTCGGCACCGAGATCCCCGGACTGTTCGAGCGACCCACGATCGAACGGATGGCGGACCTCGTCCGTGAGCCGTTCGAGACCTCCGAGGGGCCCGTCCGCACGCTCCGCGCAGGTGGGAGTGCCACCCCGTTGTTCCTGTTTCACCCGGCGGGTGGACCCACCAGCGTGTACCAACCCCTGGTCGAGCGGCTCGGCGAGGAGCAGCCCTGCTACGGCATGGAGCGGCTGGACCAGTACGACACCGTTCCGGAGAAGGCCGCCCACTACACGAGTCTGATCCGTGAGATCCAACCTGAGGGGCCCTACCGCCTGGGAGGCTGGTCCTTCGGCGGGTGCCTGGCGTTCGAGACGGCACGGCAGCTGGCCGACCGGGGAGCCGAGGTGGAAGCGGTGGTGCTCATCGACTCCATCCTGCCGCTGCCCGCCCCGGAGCTCTCCGAGGGGGAACTGGTCACCGGGCGTTTCCGCCGGTTCGTCGAGCACATCGAGCACACCTACGGGGTTCCGCTCCCGGTCTCGACCGAGGAACTGGCCGAGTTCGACGAGCACGAGCAGATGCGGCGCGTCATGACGGCGTTGGCGGACGAGGAACTCGGCATCGGGGAGGGGGTGCTGCGGCACCAGTACACCTCCTACGTGGACGCCAGGATCGCGGAGCGCTACGAGCCCGGCCGCTACGAAGGCCCCGTGGTGCTCTACCGCGCCGAGGAGGCCGAAAGCACCACCACCGCGCTCGACCCCCGCTACCTGCGTACGGACGACGCGCTCGGCTGGGACGAGTTCGTCGACGACCTGGAGGTCGTGCGGGTGCCCGGTGACCACCTCTCGATGATCGACCCACCCCACGTCGACGTCGTGGGCGATCACCTCGGCCGACTGCTCGGCACCGGCGACAGCGGAGAAGGCAGGGAGTGATCCACGATGGCCGACGAACCCCGCGGCACGGCGGAACGTATCGACGATCTGGAACGCAGGCGCGCCGAAGCGGTCTCCGAGACCGACGAGGCGGCGGCGGCCAAGCAGCATCCCAGGGGCAAGCACACCGCCCGGGAACGCGTCAGGATGCTGGTGGACGAGGGTTCGTTCGTCGAGGTGGGCGAGTTCGCGCTGCGTCGCGGCGCCTCGTTCGGCGCCGAGGGGAACCCTCCCCACGGCGACGGCGTGGTGACCGGGTACGCCACGGTGGACGGCAGGCGGGTCTGCCTCTTCTCGCACGACTTCACCACTTTCGGCGGAAGCATGGGAGAGGTCTTCGGGGAGAAGGTCCTCAGGATCATGGACATGGCCATGAAAGCGGGCTGCCCCGTCATCGGCATCAACGACTCCGGTGGGGCGCGGATCCAGGAGGGGGTAGTCTCGCTCGCCTACTACGCGGAACTGAGCAGACGCAACTCCAAGGCGTCCGGCGTGGTGCCCCAGATATCGGTGATCATGGGGCCATGCGCCGGTGGCGCCGTTTACACGCCCGCACTGACCGATTTCACCGTGATGGTGGACCGGACCTCGCGCATGTTCGTCACCGGCCCCGACGTGGTCCGCTCCGTGACGGGGGAGAGCGTCTCGGCCGAGGAGCTCGGCGGGGCGGAGGTCAACGGTAGCGTCTCCGGCAACGCCCACTACGTCGCCTCGGACGAGGCCGACGCGTTCGACTGGGTCCGCGCCCTGCTGACTTTTCTGCCCCCCAACAACCTGACCGCCCCGCCCGAGTGCCCGGCAGCGGAGACGACCGTTCCCGCCGCCGACCTCGACGCCGTGGTGCCCGACTCCCCCAATCGGTCCTACGACATGCGGCGGGTACTCGCGGCCGTGCTCGACGAGGGAGATTTGCTGGAGGTGCACTCCGCGTTCGCGCCCAACATCCTGTGCGGTTTCGGCAGGCTGGGAGGGTACAGCGTGGGCGTGGTCGCCAACCAGCCGCTGTGGCAGTCGGGGATAATCGACATCGACGCCTCCGAGAAGGCCGCGCGTTTCGTGCGGTTCTGCGACGCGTTCAACATCCCCCTGCTCACCTTCGCCGACGTCCCCGGCTACCTCCCCGGCAGGGAGCAGGAGCAGCGGGGTGTCATCAGACGCGGCGCCAAGCTGATCTACGCCTATTCGGAGGCCACCGTTCCCAAGGTCACCGTGGTGACCAGGAAGGCCTACGGTGGTGGGTACGCCGTGATGGGGTCCAAGCACCTCGGCGCCGACGTCAACCTGGCCTGGCCCACCGCCGAGATAGCGGTCATGGGCGCGGAGGGGGCGGTCGAGCTGCTGCACCGCGACGAGTTGTCCGAGGCCGCAGCCAACGGGGTCCGCGACACGGTGCGGGCGAAACTCGTGGCGGAGTACCGCGCCACCATGACGACCCCCTACGTGGCCGCCGAGCGCGGCTACGTGGATTCGGTGATCAGACCGTCCCGGACACGTGAACGATTGGTCGAGGCGTTGCGGATGCTCGAGGCCAAACGGGAGGAGTCCCCGCCGAAGAAGCACGGCACGATGCCGCTGTGACCCCGCCGCCGTGACCCGTTGTCGCCTCCGGAGGTCCCGGCCGTCTCCGAACCGCCGCTCGGAAGCGGGCGGGACCCCGGCGGCCTCGCCGCGCGGATCCTCGACGAACGTCCGACGGTTTCGCGGGAAGTCGCCCCCGGTCCGCGAGTCCGCCCGGTATGTGGAGCTCGTCGGGGTCGCGCCCACCTTTTCCCGGGCGAGTCGGCCGGAAAGCTTCGCTCAGTCGGCCAGCCAGTCCTCGGTGTCACCGGAGAGCATGTTCGAGGCTCGTAGCACTATCTCCATGTCGAAGCGCGACTCCGGGTCGTGCAGTGCCTCGCCGAACAGCTCGTCGAGCTGTCGCAACCGGTAGCGAACCGTCTGCGGATGCACCCGCAGCCGCTGGGCGATCTCGGGAGCTCCGCCGCGGGTCTGCAGCCAGCTCAGCAGGGTGGCGGCCAGTCGGGCGCGTTGTTTCGGGCGCAGTCCGTTCAGGGGGGACAGTCGTTGCCTGGCCAGCTCCTTGATCAGGTGTTCGTCCTGCAGCAGCAGGATGCTGGAGAGGTCTTCGTGGCAGCGATTGACGTGCTGGTCCGGCCACACACCCGAGCGGATCAGTCCCATCATCCTGCGGCACCAGCGCAGCGATTTGCCCGCCTGGTCGAGCGGGACCGGTGAACCGACCACCACCCGCCATCCGGCCAGTTCCGTCTCCCAGTCGATCTCGTCCGGTTCCCCGTGGTCGCTGGGCAACAGCACGTGCGGCTCGACGCACTCCAGATCGACCAGGGCGTTCCAGCGCGACAGCGGGTTGCTGGTTCCGGTGTGGGGCTCGTCGTACCGCTCCAGCGCCGCCACGGTCACCTGGCGCGGAAGGTGCCACTGCGCGGTGACCGCGGACTCCTCGATGGCCCGTTGTGCGGGTTGCGGCTCCGAGACCAACAGTTCCAGCAGCCGTCTGCGCCTGCGTGCCAGGGTTCCGGCCGCGCGTGCCTGCGCGGCGGCGTAGCCTTCCACCGCCAGGGCCGTCAGTTCGTCGATGTGCGCGAAGATCGCCTCACCGAGCAGCAGCGTGGTGCGCGGTGCCAGGCGCACCCGCTCGCCGATGCCCGCGACCCGTCGCCAGGCCAGCCGGGCACCTATCCGGTAGGCGGCCTGCAGGCTGTCGAGGCTGCGCCCCTCCCGCATCTCGGCCTTGCCCAGTGCGCGGTGCACCTCGGCGCAGCGCCGCGGCGGTGTGCCGGGTTCGGCGATCCGGTCGACGAACCTGGTCAGCGCCTCCTCTATACCGCGTCGTATGGCGTGCACGTAGTGCTGGTCCATCGGGCGGGCGTACTCGGGGATCCGCCGTTGGATCTCGGTGAGGATCTGAGTCGCCAGGCTCGGGATCTCGGGGCGCAGCAGGGTCGCGAGATTGTCGGGGAGTGCTGCCCACAGTCTGGTGGACTCGGTACTGTTGGCCAGTCTCGGCATAACCCTCCCTCGTGGAACGGAGGCGAGGAGAACCGGTTCGTGAACACGGTTCTTGCTCCGTGTTTCGTGCTACTGATGAGTAATCACTCTAGTGACAGATTCCCAATGTGCTTAATAGCCCGTTCGGGTGAGGACGTTGTTCCGATTATTGGCGATATGTGACAGCCGGGCTGATTCGGGATCGGCTCGGTTTTTTCTGTGTCCGGAAAAAATGTGCGTCCGCAGTCGCACGAAGAGGGTCGTCACGAGCTGCCGTGGAGCGGATCGATACTGTTCCCGCTGCTCAAGAGCACTGCCGCCGGATGCCGCGGGCGAGGAGCCGTGTTCCGGTGAACCTAACCGGTGGGGCGTGCCTAGCCAAGGTGGTCGTACGCGCCGTTGACCCATTCGACATAGCGCGCCGCCGAACGGCGCACCGCGTTTTTCGCGTCGCCGTGCATCGTTCTGCCCGTCAGGGCGTGCAGCCTTTCGAATTCGTACGGTTCGAGCCGCTCGACTATCCGCCGCACCAGCCGCGCCGACAGCGGGATCTGGTTGGGGTAGCTGCGCATGAACGTCACCCGTCCCGTGGCGGCCACGGGCATCACGGTGTCACCGACCAGCAGGCTGCCCGTGCCCTCGCCGCCGTCGGCGACGTGGGCCACGGCGGACCCCGGGAAGTGTCCTCCCGTCTCGACCAGGGTCACCCCAGGCAGCACTCGTTCGGTGTCCCGCCACTGCCTGATCACCGGGTCGGGGCGGCGGACCCATCGCTCGTCCGCCGCGTGCACCAGCACCGGCGGTTGGTCGAACAGGTGGCTCAGCCCCACCTGCGTGCCGTACATGTGGGGGTGGCTGGCCACGACGACCGTTATGCCGCCGAGCTCCTCGCTCCTGTCGAGCAACGCCCGGTCGAGGTGGTTCGGCGGGTCCCACAGCAGGTTGCCCTCCCGCGTACGCACCAGGTACGTCCACTGCCCGATGGCGAAGACGGGTTCCCTGCGGAAGCGGTGAATGTTCGGTTCCGGGCGCTCGTGCCGCAGCTGTCGACCACCGGCGGCGAGTTCGGCCGCCGTGGTTCACCACTGCCCCGACTCGGGGACCCACTGCCGCTCGTCGGTGCAGATCACACAGGTCGACTCCGGTGGTCGTTCGGAGTCGGGGTGCTCCACGCCGCAGGTGCCGCAGATCCAGACCGTCACGCGACAACCGTATTCGGCCGGTGGTGCCCTCGCAGCCGAAACGTCTGGTCCTGTAGCGGAGCTCGCCGTCCCCGTGCTCACGAGTCGTGCGGTGGCGCTCGTCCGAAACCGCTCGATCCGACGGGGTCGCCGTGCCAGACTCCGGGCATGAGCGATCAACCGGTGGATATCGCCGAGAAGCTGTCCCGGGTCGCCGAGCACTGGGCGCCCAAGGTCGTGGCACGGCTCAACGACTACGAGATCAAGGTGGTCAAGGTCCAGGGCGAGTTCGTCTGGCACTCCCACGAGGACACCGACGAGCTGTTCCTGGTCGTCGACGGCGAACTGACCATTCAGCTGCCCGACGGCGACGTTCGACTACGCCCCGGGCAGTTGTACGTCGTTCCTCGCGGTGTGGAGCACTGCCCCGTGGCCGAGGGAGAGGTGCACGCGGTTCTCATGGAGCCGCGAGGAGTGGTCAACACCGGTGACGCGGCGGACAGCTCGCTGACGGCGTCCTACGACGACTCGTTGGCTTGATCGGCGGCCCCGGAACCACGCGGAAGGGGGTGGGGCGGTCTGGTTCAGCGCAACCCGCGGTGCTCGGCCGGCATGGCGACGAACCGCGAGATCCGGCGAGCGCGGGTGTCGGCGCGCTTGGCCTCGGCCACCCGGTGCAGGATCGCGTACCGGTTCTGGCTGTCGAGGTTGTCGAAGAACTCCCCGGCCGTCGGGTCGGCGTCCAGCTCACGCCGCAGGTCGTCGGGAACCGTGGCCGTGCGCTGCGGTTCGTGGGCCGCCTGCCACCTGCCCTCCTGCTCGGCCCTCTCGACCTGGCGGTGTCCGGGCTCGCGCATCCGTCCTTCCGCGATGAGGCGCTCCGCATTGTCCCGGTTGATCCGCGACCACTTGCTCCGAGGTTTGCGAGGGGTGAAGCGCTGCAACCAGGAGCTGTCGTCGTAGGAGCGCTTGACAGCGTCGATCCAGCCGAAGCACAGCGCCTCGTCCAGGGCTCGCGCGTAGGAGACGGAGTTCGTCGCCGCGTTCTTCTTCGCGATGCGCAGCCACACTCCCGTGGAGTCCGCGTGGTTGTCCGCCAACCAGTCCCGCCACTCCTCGCCGGAGGCGAATTCGAGCACCGGTTCGTTCTCGGTCGCCATGCCCCGATCCAACCAGAACCGGTTCCCGCTCTCAGCCGCGCTCCAGCGCTCCCCGCCGCACGGTGTCCAGGAAGCTGTTCCAGTGCGAGCGGTCGAAGACCAGCACGCCGCCGTGCGGGTTCTTCGAGTCCCGCATCGCCACGCCGCCGGTCGGGTAGGCGACCTCGACGCAGTTGCCGCCCTGGTCCGAGCTGCGGCTCGACCTACGCCAATACAATGAATCCACGTCGAATAACTCAGTGCTCGTCATCCGAGAACTCCTTCGCGATGGTTCGGATCATGCTGATCGATTCGTCCGGCGGTAGAGCGAGAGCGCAGAGATGTTCGAAAGCCACGGTGTGACTTTCGATCGCATGAGCTTCCTCGAGGTAGAGCGCACCCGAACGGTATTCCAGGAAAACCACGCCGGGGTCGTGTTCCCAGGGGAACCCCAACATGGTGAAGGGGCCTGTCATGCCCGGATGCGCTCCAGTGGTGAAAGGAACCACCTGGATGGTGATCTTGGGATCACGGGTGGCGTTCGCGAGACGTTCGAGCTGGAATCGCATGGTCTCCCGGCTGCCTACGAGGCGTCGCAGGACGGCTTCGTCCAATATTGCCCACAGACGTGGCGGGTTCTCGCGACCGAAGACCGACTGGCGAGACAGCCGAAACCGGGCCGAGGTTTCCAGCTCGTGCTCACTGCGCTCCATCGTACTGCGGCGTAGCAGTGCATTCGCGTAATCGCTGGTTTGCAAAAGTCCGGGCACGAGCTGGGCCTCGTAGGTTCGTATCCGGGAAGCGCCCTGTTCGAGCCCGACGAACAGTGAGAACCAGTCGGGCAACGTCTCCGAGCCGTAGCTTTCCCACCAACCTTTCCGGCGGGAGTTACTGGCAGCTTCGAGGTAAGTCGGCCAGCGTTCCTCCGGAACTCCGTAGAGCGGAAGCAGGACCTCTTCCAGGTCCCGGAGCACGACGGGGCGTTCGGCGGTCTCGATGTAGGAAACCTTCGCTTTGGTGCAGCGTAGTGCCTTGGCCACGTCCTTCTGTTCGAGACCGTTCTCTCTGCGGAGTCGGACCAGTTCGAAGGCCAGCCACCGTCGCCACACGGTCGGGCTCGATGTCTCCGTCACTCGCTGACTCCTCCGATGTGCTTCACCGCCCCGTAGTCTGCCCGATCGCGGTAGTACTCGATCGAGTGATCGCATGATGTTAACTCAAAAAATATAGTTAACAACAACCGAAGCGGTGATCACCGTCCGCTTCGGTGCACGTCAGAAGACTTCTCAGGTCAGGAGGTAGTCATGAGCGACAACGAGATCCTCGCGGCGGAGCACGCACCGGCTGAGCCGCTGGGAGACGAAGCCGAGTTCGCCGCGCTGGTGGAGAGCTTTGTTCGCGAGCAGGCGCCGCGCGTGTTCGCGCTGGTCGAGGAGATGGGGGAGCGTGGCGACGCCGAGATCTTCGCGTGGGGGATCGCCCTGGAGGAGCACGCCGAAGTGTTCGGCGCGTCGGGGCGGATGCGGGGAAGTTTCGGCTCCGCCGAGAGCGCGTGCGAGGTGTTGGGGATGGCTCGCGAGCTCCGACTGGTCTGGTTGTCGGATACGTGAGCCGATGCGGCGTCGCCCGGAGTAACGCGTCGTCGCCGCGGATTCGTGCTCGACGACGCGTTCACCGGTATTCACCTGGGGTCGGACAGCCGCAGGGAACCTTTCGGAAAATCGCTGTTCGGTCCACAGCGGTCGTGACCGCGCGGTTGTCCGTTCCCTCGGTCGGAGTGCGGTGATTGCTCAGGCGTGCGGCTCGACGATCGGCGTGTTCTGCGCGGCGGCCAGCCACCACCGCCCGTCCCGTTCGATCAGGGTGTACAGCGCCATCTCGGAGAAGCCCGTCTCGTCGAGCGCCCGGCGGCGGATGTGCGCGATCGCCACGCCGGGAGCCGGAGCGGTGACCCGCACGACCTCGAACCGCGAGGGTGGCGCCGCCTCCGTCGCCATGAGCACGCGATGCGTGTCGAGCAGCTCCTCGGCATCGTCCAGGGTCTCCCCGTAGGGACTGCCCCACAGCACGTCCGCCGCGAAGTCGCTGTCGTAGAGCTCGGCGTCGTAGGTGTCCAGGCCCCGCTGCAGCTGGGCGGTGAATCGCTCCACCGCCTGCTCGGCCACTTCCCGTGCTGCCGGATCGTCCAGTCGTGGGCGGATCTTCGTGGTCATGCGCTGCTCCTTCGAACGGAATCGGACCGAGGTTAGGACTTCGATCGAACTCGAAGTCAATCTCGTGGGGTGGGACGGGCGGTGGCATCGGCGAATCGGGGGTGAGGTCGTTCACTCCGGTCAGGCTGTCGTCGTGTTCACCCCTTCCGATTCGTCGCCCCCAGCACGACGATTTCCGCCACGACCAGCTTCCCGGGGCTCCGGAGGGGAGGGGAGCGCCCAGTGGGATGCTCCGGGGAAGGGGCCGCGGGTTCCCGGCTCACACTGAGGAGGGGCATCACGATGGTCGACCACGACGCGGAGGTACTCGACGACCCGGTCGGTGAGTCGCTGCGCGGGCATCACGCGCACCTGGCCCGTCGAGTCGGCCGGGCCGCCACCTACCAGCCGGAGGTCGCCACCTTCTGCGCGTTACCTCCCGATCCGGGGCAGGCGGCGTGGGCGGACCTGGCGCGGTTGCTCGGTCGCGAGGGACTGGCCGACATGTTCAGCTGCCCGGCGGCTCCACCCGCCGACTGGGAGCCGGTCTTCTCACTGGAAGGTCTCCAGATGATCCGGCCCGGTGACGGTCGAGTCGAGCGCGCTGGTGCCGAAGGAGACCCGGCCGTGCTGCAGCTGGGTGCCGAGGACGTTCCGGAGATGCTCGACCTCACCGCGCGGACCGCTCCGGGGCCGTTCCGGCCCCGGACCCACGAGCTCGGCACCTACCTGGGAGTTCGGGAGAACGGCGCTCTGGTCGCGATGGCGGGCGAACGGCTCCGCCCACCGGGCTGGACCGAGATCAGCGCGGTCTGCACCGCTCCCGAGGCGCGCGGGCGGGGTTATGCCGCCCGGTTGGTGCGTGCGCTGGTGGTGCGTATCGAGTCCCGGGGCGAGCGTCCGTTCCTGCACGCGGTCGCGTCCAACACCGGTGCCGTCGCGCTCTACGAGCGGCTCGGCTTCGTGATCCGCAAGCCGGTGACCTTCCGCGGGTTCCGGACACCGTGAGTCCTTGTCGTATCTCGGCGGAACATCAGCCCAGGGGCCGTGCTCCCGAAACCAGTGCTACTGAGAGCGGTCCGGGGCACCGGGGGCTCCGCGGTTTGGCCGCCGAATCGGCGATCGTCAGCAGAGGTCGAGACGAGAAACCGGACAGCCCTGTCAGTACTCGGAAAACAGCGGTCTACGCACTGTCCACGTACTGAAGCGTGGTGGATCGGCACCAGCGCCGAGGGGATAAGAACAACGAAAGAAGCCCGCTGCCCTGGCGCGTCATGGTTCTCAGACGATCGACGCGCACTCGTCCTCCGTCCCGTGGTCCTTGTTTTGTCAGGGGGATCGGTGGGCACCCAGAACCAGTGCGCGCACAGCAGGAATTAAATTGTCAAGTAGCTCTGACAATCCAATGTTCTCGGTTTTGAGTATCCGGCGGCGGGAGCGGAATCCCATCCAGGATGGAATCAATCAGTCGCTGGTCGCGTGCACCAACATTGTACTCTTTCACTGTCTCTCAGGGCAGAGCCTGTGAAGTAGTGCATCGGGTCTCCCGAGGCTTGGACAGGGCGGAGGGCGATTCGAAGGTGTACAGAAACTTCTCCCTTGCCCTGCCTTGAGTATTTTGTGTGGTCATGGGAGGTGTTTGGAGCGCAGTCCCAGATGATGACTGGTAGTGGCCGTCACCGAAACCTTCTCAGAATCTGTGTGCGGATCGGTTTCACTTAGCGCTTCGAAGGATATCGTGCCAATACACCTGTGCAGTCCTGTGGGGTGAGCCTTGACTGTTAGTCGGTAGATCACTGTTGCCAGCGCGTTGTCAGTGTTTATTCTTTTTCTGTTTCAATCAGCTGTCCACGGCCTCGTCAGAAAAATTTCGATGAGGTCGGTTCACGATTACTGATGCTCCGTCTTCGGAAGCACGGGCTTGCACCAAACGAGTCATGGAAGCTGCGTAGAAAACGAAAGGTGAACTGAAAAGCAGGACGAATCCGAGTCCTAGAAATCCGCCGAGCACGCCGCTCGGGTGGCCGATAACAAGACGTGCGATGAGTACACCGGGAATCAACACGAGAGCAGGCCAGAACATGAGCTGCGTAAGCACGAACAGGATCTTGCGCGTTCGCATGCACCGGTCGCAGAGTGGCCAGTCCCGCACTCCTATGATCTGCGTTTTTCTTGCTTTTTCGCCCAGCCGGCCAGCCATGCCGAGAGGATTGGCGCTCATGAAACGATTTCCTTGCGGCTTAGCGCGTGACTGGAGCACAAAGTCTCGCCGCTGGACCATATGGCGTCCATGCCGAACGCAGTACGATGGTAAACTGTCTGGTTTTTCCACTGTATCCGCTGGCAAGGCTATTTCTTGTCGTCGCTCCATCTTTCCTCCGGTGTCACCAAACCGTTACTGTTTCCTGGTGGGGTTCTCTGTAGGAGAGTACCAGGTGTGTGATAGGTTGCCAATGATGTATATTTCTTGTCAGCAGGAAACATGGGAAAGTTTATGAACTTTAGGGTCAACCCTGAAAGTGTTCAAGGGTTCAGTGAAAGATTGAACAGCTTGGTTGATGATTCTCGGATCGCTCAATCGTATTGTGAAGAATGGCTATCGTTTGGGTACTCCGAAGGCAGGATGTTTATCGCTGCGGTTGAAGCCGCAGAAGACGCTAAGCGGTCATTGGTCAGCAATTATCAGCGGTTGGCGGAAGTTCAACGCTCTGCGGCTGCCCAGGTAGAAAAGGCCGCTAATTTATATGAACAGACAGATCGGGGCGAGGCGGCACGCCTGGACAGCTCCTACAGGAAAACCGACTGAGGTCACTTCTATGGTTAGGGAACCATCATCTGCCCTGTCTGAACCGACACCGTCCGACCCGATTCCTGATCTTGCGGAAAACGTCATAGGTGCTAGTCAGTACATAAGCGTTTCATACTGGACCGGCAGAGCTTTTGATTTAGCGCTCGGGTTTAACCCTGGAGAGTGGGTTTCCGAGCAGTTCTCCGGCGACTGGGAGGTTGTTCAGCAAGCCGGTATCGCACTCGGAAATCTGAAAAAATTCAATGCTGAATTTGCCCAAGAGATTAATGATGCGATGCAGGATGTTTCCCATGATTGGGAAGGTGTTGCTGCGGATCAGGCCAGAACTTATTTTGAGGATCTGGCTAAAACGGTAAAGGAGCAACAAGAGACACTTGACGGTCTGAGTCAGCAGTTCGATCAGATGGCCACTGGAATGTACGAGACAGCAAAGGCCATTAAAGGATTTTTGGACATGCTTCTCGACTATGCTATCGCAATGGGTTTAGAACTTGCTGCTGCAGCGTTGAACGGATGGAACGTGGTCGGATCGGTAGCTGCTGGAGCGGCGTTTGCTGCTACTTTGACGAAAGCGATGGGAGTGGCGGGGCAAGCACTCCAGGCTCACACCGTTGCATGGAATTCTGTTCAAGCCACCGTAGGTGTGGTCGCCGGTTACGCCTCAGCGCTCAAGGATATTGAGAAGCACGTACTTCCTGAAAATGATTACGATCACCCTGGAGTGTGAGTTGTCAGGTCAAGACCAAGAGCCGATGATGGACGTAGCCCGCGGTGATGTCGGGCTGTCGCGACACCTCAGGAATTCGTTGCGAATTATTCGTGACAAGACTAACGACAGTGAATTTAAAGAAATGGCCGATGAGGTTATCGCAGGAAAGCGAAGCCTGCGTGAGGCAAGTCAATCCGACTTGTTCTCAAGGGTGCTGGACTCTCAGGTCGAAAAAGCTTCAATGGAAATTTCCTCGATGGACAGCGAGGAGCTCGATAGGCTCGCGCGCGCTGGTGAGAATCAACTCTCGGAGCTAGGGAAGGATCTCTCGAGGGAAACTGCTTCTGGCGTGCAAGACGATGAAGATTTCGATGATACGGACTACAGTAATAAGACGTGGTTGCACTGATAAGAAGGGGACGGTCTTCTCACTTGAAGATCTCCGGATGCGCCGGCTCGCGTGCCAACGAGCGGCTGAACCGCAGTCAGAACTGCATTTCGGCCCGGCTTCGTAGTCCTTACGCGCTCACTACCCCCACTGATCCACTCTTGTTCGGTTCTGCGGTTGATGCCGACAACGCGGCTGGCTTCACTGATGCTTCGTCTATCAGCCCGAGAAACCTCTGCTTCACCTCCGGGGGCGCCCTCTTGCCGTTAGGGCGTCCCCGACAGTGCCTCTCCTGTGCTTCATCACCTACCCACATGTCGGGTGTTGCGAGGTTGATTGGAAACCAAGGGCGCGGGCGGGGTTACGCCGCCCGGTTGGTGCGTGCGCTGGTGGTGCGTATCGAGTCCCGGGGCGAGCGTCCGTTCCTGCACGCGGTCGCGTCCAACACCGGTGCCGTCGCGCTCTACGAGCGGCTCGGCTTCGTGATCCGCAAGCCGGTGACCTTCCGCGGGTTCCGGACACCGTGACGTGCCTGCCCGGACCGACACCGCTGTGGGCGGGAGGCAACGAAAAAGCCCGCTGATCCGACACCACTTGCCGGATCAGCGGGCCTCACCGCTGGTCGGGACGGCGGGATTCGAACCCACGACCCCCTGACCCCCAGTCAGGTGCGCTACCAAGCTGCGCCACGTCCCGTTTCCTGCTGAACTGTGATCAGCTTACACCACCTCTCACGGCCCCGGAAAACGGGGGTGGTGCTCGTGCCCGCCCCTCCGGTCACGAGCGCTTCCTCGAGAGCGGGCTATCGTCGGGGCGATGGGCAAGCACCGACCCAACGCCCCGCAGTGGGTCTGGTACACGTTCGGTGGCAGGCTACCCGCTCACCTGGCCGAGTGGGTGCTGCACGACGTGACCTGTCGTACCTGGGTGCTTCGCCATCTCCTCAGGGCGCTGACACAGCTCGCCCCCTTCTGCGTGGTGGTGCTGTTGCTGCCCGGTCCGCTCCACATCCGGCTTTCCTCCCTGACGCTCGGCCTGCTCGTGGGGCTGTTCTACTCGATCAGCGCCATGGGGGAGAGCTGCGAACACCGCGTGATCAAGCACGGCTACCCGCCGGGGATCGGGCGCGAGACCCGTGCGATGTACCGCGAGGTCCGCAGGGCCACCCGGGACGAGGTCCGCAGGCGCCGACCCCCCGAATAACTCGTGCCGTTCCCGGCCGCTCGACGCGCCGCCCCGGTGTTGCTCCGCCCCCGCTTCGCCCATAGGTTCGACACCACGCTGGTCCGAAGAGGTGGTTCGGCCAGCCGTACCGGCGGCGCGGAGGATGGGAGCGACGATGAGCACCGAAGCTGGCTTCGACGACGGCGGGGAGCACGCGCGGCTGACGCGGCGACGTGCCGCCGTGATGCCGTCCTGGCTGTCGACCATGTACTCCGAGCCGATCGACATCGAGAGCGGGTCGGGCCGGCACGTGTGGGACGCCGAGGGCAACCGCTACCTCGACTTCTTCGGCGGTATCCTCACGACCATGACCGGGCACGCCGTACCGGAAGTGACCAAGGCGGTGTCCGAGCAGGCGGGCAGGATCCTGCACTCCTCGACGTTGTACCTGAACCGGCCGATGGTGGAGCTGGCCGAGCGGATCGCCGAGCTGTCGGGCCTGGACGACCCGAGGGTCTTCTTCACCACCAGCGGAACCGAGGCCAACGACACCGCCCTGCTGCTGGCCACGGGCTACCGTTCCTCCAACCAGATCCTGGCGCTGCGCAACAGCTACCACGGCCGTTCGTTCGCCTCGCTGGCCGTGACCGGTAACCGGAGCTGGTCACCGAGCAGCCTGTCGCCGGTGCAGACCAGCTACGTCCACGGCAGCCGCAGGCGCGGCACCGTGCTGGAGGGGTTGACCGACGAGGAGTTCACCGAGGCCTGCGTACGCGACCTGGAGGACACGCTCGACCAGCTCCACGGCAACGTGGCGTGTCTGATCGCCGAGCCGATCCAGGGCGTCGGCGGTTTCGCCGCTCCCCCCGACGGCCTGTTCGCGCGCTTCAGGGAAGTGCTCGACCGGCACGGCATCCTCTGGGTCAGTGATGAGGTGCAGACCGGTTGGGGACGCACCGGCGAGCACTTCTGGGGCTGGCAGGCGCACGCCGACAACGGGCCTCCGGACGTCGTCACCTTCGCCAAGGGCATCGGCAACGGTCTGCCGATAGCCGGGGTCGTCGCCCGGGGCGAGGTCATGGACAGCGTGGCGGCGAACTCGATCTCCACTTTCGGGGGAAGTCCGCTGACGGCCGCCGGTGCACTGGCCAACCTCGACTACCACCAACGTCACGATCTGCGGGGGAACGCGCGGCGGGTCGGTGCGGTGCTGCGTGCCGAACTCCGGGCGGCGGAGTCCCTGGCCTCGGTGGGCGGGATCCGGGGTAAGGGGCTGATGCTCGGGGTCGAGCTCGTTCGTTCCGACGGCGGTCCCGCTCCCGAGACGGCGGCCTTGGTCACCGAACGGGCGCGCGAGCGCGGTCTGCTGATCGGCAAGGGGGGACTGGAGGGCAACGTGCTGCGCGTCGCGCCTCCGTTGAGCCTCACCGAAGAGGAAGCGGTCGAAGGTGCCCGCGCGCTGGTCGAGGCGCTGCGTGCCGCCGACTCGTCCGTGTGATCCCCGCACGCCGAGGCGAGGTAGGGGCGCGTTGTCGCCGGGCGTGGGAGGAGCGGTTCTCCCCGGCAGCTAGGCTGTTATCGAGTGGGGCGTGCGTTCCGGATTCGGGGCGACTGCCCGCCCCAGCGACGCTCGGAATCAGACTTCGCGCCGTGGTCCATGACCGAAGAGCCGGTCACGGTCGGTGGGCACGGCACGGACCGAACCGGACGAGAAGGCCACCCTTGACACGATCCTCGCAGTCCCGCCCCGGTGCCGCCGGGCTCGTATCGCGCGGCAGCACGATGCTGTCCGAGTACCGCACCTTCGTGACCCGTGCGGTGCGCGAACCCTCCACCGTCGGTGCCGTCCTGCCCAGCTCGCCGGTGCTGGCCAGGGAGATGGCCGCCATCGTGCCGAGCACCGAACGACCGGTGGTCGTCGAACTGGGGCCCGGAACCGGCGCGCTCAGCGGGGCCATCGCCGAACGTGTCCCCGAGGGAGGCCGCCACATCGCCGTGGAGGTCGATCCCGGTATGTGCGAGCACCTGCGCAGCACAGCGCCCTGGCTGGAGGTCGTGCGGGGGGACGCGATGCGGCTGGGTGAACTGCTCGCCGAGAACGGGGTTGACTCGGTGGACGCGGTGGTCAGCGGACTGCCCTGGTCGCTGTTCACCGCCGAGTCGCAGCGGCGGATCCTGCGCGAGGTCGGCTCCGTGCTCGCCCCGGGCGGCGGGTTCACCACCATCGCCTATGCGCACGCACTCGGAATGTCCGGTGCCCGGCGGTTCCGCAGTCGACTGGGGGACGCGTTCGACGAGGTGATCACCACACGCACCGTGTGGCGCAATGTCCCGCCCGCCCGGACCTACGTCTGCCGCAGGCCCGTGGTGGCCTGAGCGCCGGTCGGCGGGGCGGCGCCCCGGATCACGCGGTCCGGATCCGGGGCCAGAGTTCGGACCAGCTCAGCTCGGGCTCCGTGTGGAGCGTGACGGCGACGCCGCGCGCTATGTTGACCACGTCGTGCTCGGTGCGCACGGTGTCCAGCTGTTCACGTTCCCCGAAGTAGGGCGCCAGCGGCTGCTCGATGCCGACGTAGAGCACCGCCCTCGCCGAGTCGGGCGGGGCGCCGAAGAACCAGTAGCCCCGGTGCGGGCTGTAGACCCGGGGTATCCCGAGCTCCCTCCCGTGCACGTCCAGTGCCGCCGCGAGCGGGTAGTTCTCCGCCACCACCACGGTGTCCTCGCGGAGTTCGGCGGGAAGCCCGCGGTAGGCGGCCGCGGTGGTTCGCGCCAGTTCCGGCCAGCCCGTCTCGTACATCCTGCTGTAGTTGGTCAGTTCCGGGTGGGCGGCCAGCAGCGGCAGTGGGTAGATCGGCAGCAGTGCGATCGGCAGCAGCGCCGACAACGGGTAGGCCACCCAGGGTATCCACCGCCTGCGGTTCTTCCCGCGCCGTTCTCGGCGGTGCTGGAGCCCGACGGCCCCGGCCGCGAACAGCATCCCGAAGAGTCCCGCCGGATAGTTCGGCCTGCCGCTGGCGACGACGAAGAACAGCACCAGGCCGACCACCGTCCAACCGAGGAAGCGGTACCGGGCCAGTTCGGGAGCGCGCAGCAGTTGCCACAGGCCGTAGCAGCACAGCACGGCTCCCACCACGACGCCGGAGAACAGCAGCGCGTTCGGCACGAACAGCCAGCGCCGCGTCTCGCCCGCCACCACTGTCCCCATGTCCAGGGCGGGCCATCCGTTCCGGTGCTGCCACAGCAGGGTCGGCACGGCTGTGCCCAGGACGAGCCCCGCGCCGCCCCACAGTGCGGGACGGCGCAGCAGCCGGCGCGGTCCCACGGCGGCAACGGCCGAGAGTACGGCCACGCACAACAGCACCACCTGGAACTTGGTCTGCACCCCCACGGCGACGACCGCGCTCGCGCCCCACAGCAGCCGGTCCCCGCCCGAACCGGTGTGGTGCAGGCGGGTCCAGCGGATCAGCAGCCACAGGACCAGTCCCCACTCCAGCGGGGCCAGCGTCGCCGCCGCCAACCAGTGCCCGCTGAGCAGCAGCCACGGCGAGACCGCGTAGGCGGCGGCGGCCAGGGTCTGCGCGCGGCGATCCCCACCGAGCTCCCTGGCCATCAGTGCGGTGAGCAGGATTCCGGCGGCGGTCACCAGGGCAGGGACGAACCGGAACACCAGTAGCGACCCGGGTGCCACCGCATCGGCCCACCGGGCCAGCAACGGGACCAGCGGTTGCTGGTCCATGTAGCCCCAGTCCAGGTAGTACTTGCCCGCCGCGAGGAAGTACAGCTCGTCGGAGAGATAGCCGTAGCGTCCGCTGAGCAGCAGCAACAACACCGCGGTGGTGCCGGCGAGCAGCAGTACCGGCACTCGCGCCAGCGGGGCGACCGAGGTCGCGGTGCGCTGTCGCACGTCGTGCTGTTCGACGGCGGGTAAGAAGGCGGGCACTACTGACTCTCCTCCCGGTGAGCTCGACCTCGATCAGCTTAGGCACCCGTTCGGGACAGCGTGGCGGGCTGGTCCGAGCGCTGTGGGCGGATCGGCGGTGCTCCCGGCGAACTCGCGTTCGAGGCCGGACAATGTCGGTGATGACCGGCGGGAATCGGGTGAGCGGGGGAGAGCGCGGTTCGGGGCGCAGGGCGGAGCTGCTGTCCATAGCCGCGGAGATGTTCGCGGTTCGGGGAGTCGCGGCCACCACGGTGCGTGAGATAGCCGACGAGGCCGGGATCCTGTCCGGCAGTCTCTACCACCACTTCGAGTCGAAGGAGGCGATGGTCGACGAGATCCTGCGCGGCTACCTGAGTGCCCAGCTCGAGCGGTTCCGGCGAGTGGTCGAGGCCGGTTACGAGCCTTATACGACGGTGGGCGAGCTGATCCACGAGTCGTTCGCGGCGCTGCACCGTCACCGCTGGGCCATGGCGATCCTGCACAACGAGGCGGGGCGCCTCGCCGAGTTCGACAGGTTCGGCTACATCGAGTCCGCGAACCGGGAGTTCGAGCGCATCTGGGTCCGGGTGCTGCGGCAGGGGCAACGAAACGGGGTGTTTCGAGCGGGGCTCAGTCCTCGGCTGGCGCACCGCTTCATCAGGGACTCCGTCTCCGCCTCGGTACGTTGGTACAACCCGAGCGGGCGCATGAGCGTTCGGGGGATCGCCGAGCAGTACACCCGCATCTTCCGCGACGGCATGGTCGCTCCGGGAGGGGAGTGATGTCGGGGAGTTCCGAAACCGTCCCCCGAGTCGGGAATGACGGCGCCGCTTCCCGGATCGTGGGAAAATCGGTACGAGCACCCCTGCCGGGCGGAGATCGCGAGTGCCGCACCGTGGCGCGAAAACGGTGGAAGCGCGATATGGCCGAAGTCACATTCATCGTTTTGTGGCTGTTTCGGGAATTCGGAACCGCGATCAGGAATTTCCCGGAAAACGACGAGTCCGACGGCGAATGTCCGTCTCCGCCGGAATTTCCCCGTGGTGGAGTGCACCCCTCGAGACGTGCTCGGCGGTGAGTGCCGTGGTCGCGGAGTGTCCCACAGCGATCAGCCGACCGGGGCGGCCCCCGGGCGGCCCGGAAGCGGGGCGCGTCGCCCCCCGGAGACGCGCGACCGTGCCCGTGCCCTCGTTTCCGGGGACGCGGCGTGGCCGTCCTCAATTCCGATGAGCGAGATCTACTCCGGGGAACCGCTCTTTCCGGGCCTCCTCGGGCGAGCGGCCAACGACGAGGGGTGCTGGACGTCGGTGCGGTGCTTGTCGGGATTCCCCAGCCGTGTGGAGGACGTCCGTGCGATGTGCGGGGGTGTTTCCGATTCTTCCGTCGAATGCGGTTTTCTTCCGATCGCTCTGCGGAATGCCAGCTGCGGAACGGAATACGACGACTGCCGAACTCGTCGTACTACGAGTATGCTGCGGGCGGGCCGCGACTTGATCGCCGGACGCGGTTCACGGTACGAACAGCGGCGGTGGACGAGTGGCCCATTCCGCGATGGGTGCTTCCTCGCACGGTGAAAGGGAACTGGTCAAGTGGTGGCGACGAACGGGCAGCGGACGGAGTCCGATCCTGAGGGGCAGCAGCCGGACACGCTGCGCAAGGTGAACCGTGTCGTGATCCGGTTCGCCGGGGACTCCGGTGACGGTATGCAGTTGACCGGCGACCGGTTCACCTCGGAGGCGGCCGCGTTCGGCAACGATCTGGCGACGCTGCCGAACTACCCGGCTGAGATCCGGGCCCCGGCCGGGACCCTGCCGGGGGTGTCGAGCTTTCAGCTGCACTTCGCCGACTACGACATCCTCACCCCGGGTGACCGGCCGGACGTGCTGGTGGCGATGAACCCGGCGGCGCTCAAGGCCAATCTCGGTGATCTCCCGGCCGGAGCGACCGTGGTGGTCAACACCGACGAGTTCACCAAGCGGAACCTGAAGAAGGTGGGCTACGAGCAGTCCCCGCTGGAGACCGACGAACTGGAGCGGTTCACGGTCCACCGGGTCGCGATGAGTGAACTCACCAAGGGGGCCGTGGCCGAGACGGGCTTGACCCGCAAGGAGGCCGAGCGCTGCAAGAACATGTTCGCGCTCGGGCTGTTGTCCTGGATGTATCACCGTCCCACCGACAACACCGAGCGCTTCCTGCGCGAGAAGTTCTCCGGTAAGCCCCAGGTGGCGGAGGCCAACCTGCTGGCGTTCCGGGCGGGATGGAACTACGGGGAGACCACGGAGTCGTTCGCCGTGGCCTACGAGGTCGAGCCCGCCAGCCTGCCCGAAGGAACCTACCGGCAGGTCACCGGCAACCTGGCCCTGGCCTACGGTCTGGTGGCGGCGGGACAGCGCAGCGAGCTGCCGGTGTTCCTCGGCAGTTATCCGATCACTCCGGCCTCGGACGTGCTGCACGAGATGGCCAAGCACAAGAACTTCGGCGTGACCACCTTCCAGGCCGAGGACGAGATCGCGGGAGTCGGAGCCGCGTTGGGAGCCTCCTTCGGCGGTTCCCTGGGGGTGACGACCACCTCCGGGCCCGGGCTGGCGCTGAAGTCCGAGACGATCGGGCTGGCGGTGGCCCTGGAGCTGCCGATGCTGATCTGCGACATCCAGCGCGGCGGCCCTTCGACGGGACTGCCCACCAAGACCGAACAGGCCGACCTGCTGCAGGCGTTGTACGGGCGTAACGGAGAGTCACCGGTGCCGGTGCTGGCGCCGCGCTCCCCTGCGGACTGCTTCGACATCGCGATGGACGCCGCGCGGATCGCGCTGACCTACCGCACCCCGGTGCTGCTGTTGTCGGACGGAGCCACCGCCAACGGTTCCGAGCCCTGGCTGATCCCGGACGTCTCCGAACTCCCGGACCTGCGCGTGAGTTTCGCCGACTCCCCCAACGCCCCGGACGGTTCCGAGGAGTTCTGGCCCTACCAACGCGATCCGCGGACCCTGGCGCGCGAGTGGGCGGTCCCCGGTACTCCCGGCCTGGAGCACCGGGTCGGTGGACTGGAGAAACTGGACGGCAAGGGCAGCATCTCCTACGACCCGGACAACCACGACGCGATGGTGCGGCTCCGGCAGCGCAGGATCGACGGCATCGAGGTGCCCGACGTGCCGGTCGAGGACCCGGACGGGGACGCTCGGGTCCTGGTGCTCGGGTGGGGCTCGTCCTACGGGCCGATCGGTGCCGCTTGCCGCAGGTTGCGGGCGCGCGGCATGCCGGTCGCCCAGACGCATCTGCGGCATCTCAACCCCATGCCGGGCAATCTCGGTGAGGTGCTGCGCCGCTATGACAGGGTCGTGGTGCCGGAGATGAACATGGGGCAGCTTGCGATGTTGCTGCGGTCGCGGTACCTGGTGGACGCCCAGTCCTACACCAAGGTGGCGGGATTGCCGTTCCAGGCCGAGGAGTTGGAAAACGTGCTGTCCGATGTGGTGCAGGGAGTCGAGCTGTGACGACGAATCTGGGACTTCCCACGATGGGTGGACTGGCCGGGGTACCCGCCGCCGACGAGGAGTACTCGGCCAAGGACTTCACCAGCGACCAGGAGGTCCGCTGGTGCCCCGGATGCGGTGACTACGCCGTGCTGGCCGCCGTTCGTGGTTTTCTTCCCGAACTCGGCATCAAGCGGGAGAACACCGTGTTCGTCTCCGGCATCGGCTGCTCGGCCCGCTTCCCGTACTACATGAACACCTACGGGATGCACTCCATCCACGGCCGGGCCCCGACCATCGCCACCGGTCTGGCGACCACACGCCCCGACCTGTCGGTGTGGGTGGTCACCGGGGACGGTGACGGACTGTCCATCGGCGGCAACCACCTGATCCACGCGCTGCGGCGCAACGTCAACATCACCGTCCTGCTGTTCAACAACAGGATCTACGGGTTGACCAAGGGGCAGTACTCACCGACCTCGGACCAGGGTATGGTCACCAAGTCCACCCCAGCCGGTTCCCTGGACACCCCGTTCAATCCGGTCTCGCTCGCGTTGGGGGCCGAGGCCGGCTTCGTGGCCCGCACCCTGGACTCCGACCGCGCGCACCTGACCGAGACCCTGCGGGCCGCCGCCCAGCATCGCGGTTCGGCGTTGGTGGAGATCTACCAGAACTGCCCCATCTTCAACGACGGTGCCTTCGACGTGCTCAAGGACGCCGACGAGAAGCAGCGCAGGCTGATCCAGCTGCGACACGGCGAGCCCGTCACGTTCGGACCGGAGGACGAGCGCTTCGGGGTGGTTCGTGACGAACGGGGCGAGCTCCGGGTGGCCAAGCTCGCCGAGGTGGACGAGCGGGACCTGGTGGTGCACGACGCCCAGCGTGCCGACACCTCCCACGCTTTCGCTCTCTCACGGCTCGGCGGCCAGGACCTCGACCCCACCGTGACCGGCGTCTTCCGCGCCGTCGATCGCCCCACCTACGACGACCAGGCCAGGCAGCAGCTCGACGAAGCCGCCCAGCAACGTCCCGCCGACCTGCAACAGCTGCTCACCGGGCGCGACACCTGGACAATCTGAGGTAGTCCCGATACCCGCCTTGAGGGATTCGTCCCGGCTGGGGACCGGTTACCGTCAACTCCGCGCGAGTGGTCGTAGCGGGGGTGGACGATGATCGGCTCGGAATTGGCGGGTGTTGATCAGCGGTTGCCCGGCGGCGCACCGCCGGTGCTGATGTATCACTCCGTGCAGGACTACGTGAGCGATCCCTACCGGGTGACGGTGCGTCCGGAGCGGTTCGCGCGGCAGCTGCGCTGGCTGCGCCTGCGCGGCTGGACCGGTGTGGGGATGGGGGAACTGCTGCGCGCGCACCGGCGGGGACGTGCCCGGGGACTCGTGGGACTCACCTTCGACGACGGCTACGCCGACTTCGACGACACCGTGGTGGCGACGCTGCGCGAGCACGGTTTCACCGCCACGGTGTTCGTGCTCGCCCACCGGCTCGGCGGGTACAACGCCTGGGACGGCGACGGCCCGCGCAAGTCCCTGATGAACGCCGAACAGGTCCGACGCGTCGCGCGACAGGGCATGGAGATCGGCTCGCACGGTCTGCTGCACCGCCCGTTGTCCGAGCTCCCGCACACCGAGATGGTCGACGAGGTGCACCGCAGCCGCGCCGAACTCACCGAGCTGCTGGGGGTCGCCGTGGAGGGGTTCTGCTATCCCTACGGGGACCTCGACCGGCGGACGATGCGGGAGGTCGACCAGGCCGGGTACTCCTACGCCTGCGCGGTGCGTCCGGCCTCACTGGCGTGCGGACTCGCCATACCGCGCATCCACGTGGGAGACCGTGACAACGAGCTCCGGCTGGAAGCCAAGAGGTGGCGCGCACGCCTGCGCCCCGTCCAGTGACCCCGGGACGCTTCTCGCGACCGCCTTCGACCCGTCGAACCGGCGGGGCGGGGACGGCGGTCGAGAACCCCGTGAACGGGTGCGGCACACCCCCGAAGGGGTAGACGCTTTTCACCACTGCGGATGAGGAGAACGGGCTCTTCCGGTGGGATGGTCGAACCGCGTCGGCAGCGATGCGGCACCGTCTATCCGGGGAGGAACCGTGGGGGAACTTCCGCTCTCACTGGCGGTCAACGGCCGGGAGTACGAGTTCAACGACCGGCTCGTGAGCTATTCGTCGATCAGGGACACCGACAACGGCGTGGTGCCCTCCGCTCTGGGGTCGGTGGCGGTGGTCGGGCTGGGTTACGTCGGACTGCCGACGGTGGTGGAGTTCCACGCCAAGGGGATCGACGTGATCGGTGTGGACACCAGCCCGGAACGGCTGCGAACCATACTGGACGGCGAGGTCGAGCTGGCCGAGCCCGATCGGAACGCACTGCGCCACGGGATCGCTACGGGCGGAATCCGGCTCACTTCGGACAGCGGTTCCCTCGGTGAGACGGAGGCGGTCGTCGTCTGCGTGCCCACACCGGTGCGCGAGGACGGCACTCCCGACCTGGTGGCCCTGCGCGCCGCCTGCACCGATGTGGCCGAACACGCCCGTCCCGGCCAAACCGTGATCCTGACCTCGACCACGTACGTGGGCACCACGCGCGAACTGCTGGTCGAACCCCTGCGGCGTCGCGGATTGTCCCCGGGGCAGGACGTCCACGTGGCGTTCAGCGCTGAGCGGATCGACCCGGGAAACCCCGACCACCGACAACAGGACACGCCGCGCGTCGTCGGAGGGGTCACCGGGCGCTGCTCGATCCTGGCCGCCGAGGTGATCAACCAGGTAACGGGGTCCGTGTTCCTGGTCAGCTCGCCGGAGGCCGCCGAGCTGACCAAGCTGTACGAGAACATATTCCGCGCCGTCACGCTCGCGCTGGCCAACGAGTTCGCCGAGGTGTGCCGCGAGCTGGAGCTGGATCCGATCGAGGTGACCCTGGCGGCGGGGACCAAACCGTACGGTTTCCTCGGAGGTTTCCCCGGCCCCGGGGTGGGCGGCCACTGCATTCCCTGCGACCCCTACTACCTGCTGTGGCAGCTGCGTGGTCAGGGAAGGTCGGCTCCGCTGCTGGAACAGGTGATGCGCGTGATCCGGGACCGCCCGCAGCAGGTGGTCACGCGTGCCGCCGAACTGCTGAAGGAGACCGAGGTCGGTGTGGAGCGCGCACGCGTCCTGGTGGTGGGGGTCAGCTACAAGGCCGGAGTGGCCGACTTGCGCGAGTCGCCGGCGCTGCCCATCCTGGCCGGGCTCGCGGACCTGGGGGCCGAGATCGGCTACTACGATCCGCTGGTTCCGCGAGTCCGGCTCCCCGACGGCATCGAGCTGACGAGCCGGGAGAGCCCGGCGGCAGGGGAGTGGGACCTCGTGCTGGTGCACACGCCCCACCCGGAGTTCGACTACCGCTGGGTCGGCCGTTTTCCGCTCGTGCTCGACGCCACCTACCGGTTCGAACACGCACCACATCGCAGGCTCGTGTGAGGGAGGACGCCGTGCGCGGTCCACGGAACACACCTTCGCCCGCGGCCGGGGCGTTCGACACCACCACACCCGCCGTGGTGCTCAAACTGGACAGCAACCCGCTGCACCACGGTGGCCTCGGGGTCATTCGCGGCCTGGGAAGGCTGGGTGTGCCGGTCTACGGTGTCTGCGAGGATCCGCTCGCGCCCGCGGCTCACTCCCGCTACCTGCACGGCCGCTGGCAGTGGCGCGCCGGTGCGGGCACCGAACCGGACATCGTGGACGGGCTGGCGCGGATCGCCGAACGGCTCGGTGGCCCCACCGTGGTGTTGCCCACCGACGACGCGGGAGCGATCCTGCTGGCCGAGCGCGCCGCCGAGCTGCACCCCTGGCTGCTGTTCCCGCGCCCCCCGGCCGACCTGCCGAGGAAACTGGCGGGCAAGGACTCGCTGCACCGGCTCTGCCGTGCCCACGGTGTACCCGGCCCCGTGACCGAGACGGTCACCACCTGGCCCAGGGCGCGCGCGTTCGCTGCCTCGGCCGGTTATCCGCTGGTGGCGAAGCTCGCCGCTCCCTGGCTTCGGCGGGGTTCGCGAGTGGCCAGCACCAGCTTGGTGCACACGCCGAACCAGCTCGCCGAACTGCATCGTGCGGCGGGGCAACCGATCGTGCTGCAGGAGTTCCTGCCCCGCGCCGCGGAAGAACCGGGGCGGGGACAGGACTGGTTCCTCCACGGCTACCTGGCCGACGAACCGGCGCGGAGTCCGGTGTGCACCGGGGTCAAGGAACGTTCCTACCCGTCCTCGGCCGGTCTGACCAGTTTCGGCCGTTGGGTGGTCAACGACGAGATCGAGCGGAGCGCCATCGAGCTGCTGCGAAGTACCGGTTTCCGCGGCATCGTCGACATGGACTGGCGTTGGGACCCCAGGGACGACCGCTACAAGCTGCTCGACTGCAACCCGCGGCTGGGTGCCCAGTTCCGGCTGTTCAGCGACTGGGCCGGAATCGACCTGGCAGTGGCCGCCTATCTCGAACTGACCGGTCAGCGGGTGCCGAACATAGCCCGTTGCCCCGAACGCCGGTTCGTGGTGGAGAACTACGACCCGCTGGCCGCGTTCGACGGTTGGCGCAGCGGTCGCCTCGGAGTCCGGGAGTGGGTCGACTCGCTGCGTGGCGCCGAGGAACCGGCCTGGTTCGCACGGGACGACCTGGCTCCGTTCGGGCTGATGTGCCTGCGCATGGGGTGGCGGGCGCTGTCGCGCCGGATTCCGCTGCCACGACGGGCACGGCGGGCACGTCCCCCCGAGTTTCACACCGGACGTGCCGGGAACCGGCAGGAGACCTCGGCCCGGCCACCGAACCGGACGAACCGAGTACCGAGTTGAGGGGGTCCAACGATGAACGAAACAGTCGACGTCGCCATTGTCGGAGCGGGTCCGTACGGACTGTCGCTGGCGGCCCACCTGCGAGCGGCCGGCGTGAGCCACCGGCAGTTCGGCGTGCCGCTCAACCTGTGGCGCACCGCCATGCCACGGGGGATGTACCTCAAGTCGCAGGGATTCGCCTGCAGCCTCTCGGACCCCCACGCCAGTCACACGCTCGAGAAGTTCTGCCGGGAAACGGGGCGGGCCTATGCCGACATCGGGATCCCGGTCTCGCTGGACACCTTCCTGGAGTACGGGACCTGGTTCGAGCGCAACCAGGCACCCGACGTGGAACAGGTGCTGGTCGACGACGTCCGCCGAGTCGGTGATCGCTACGAGCTCGAGCTGACCGACGGCAGGAGTGCCACCGCCCGGAACGTCGTGATCGCCACCGGGGTGGAGCACTTCGCCCGGGTGCCCGACGTGCTGGCCCAGCTACCCGCCCACCTGGCATCGCACAGCAGCGCGCACGTGGACCTGGGGGTCTTCCGCGACCGCGAGGTGGCCGTCGTCGGGTCCGGACAGTCCGCACTGGAAACCGCCGCCCTGCTGCGCGAGTCCGGGGCCTCGGTCCGGATCATCGCCCGTTCGGGGCGCATCGTGTGGAACGGTCTGCCTCCCACCGAGGACAGGTCACTGCGCCGGAGACTCCGTGAACCCGAGGCCGGACTCGGTACCGGCTGGGCGACGTGGTTCTACTCCGAACACCCCGAGCTGTTCCGCAGGCTGCCGGTGGCGACGAGGGTGAGGCTGGCCCGTACGGCGCTGGGTCCCGCCGGGGCCTGGTGGCTGCGGGATCGCGTGGACGGACGCATCCCGATGCTGCTGGAGCGGCAGCTGGACTGGGCCGACCCGACGGGGGACCGGGTGCGACTGGGACTGCGTCGCGGCGGGGAGACCTCCACGCTTTCGCTGGATCACGTCATCAGCGCCACCGGCTATCGGCCGGACCTGGGACGGTTGCCTTTCCTGGCCCCCGAGCTGCGCGGCAGGGTGGGCACGCTGGACCGCGCACCGAGGGTCGACGCCGCTTACCAGTCCACCGTGCCGGGGCTGTTCTTCGTCGGACCCGCCGTCGCCGCCACGTTCGGTCCGGTCATGCGGTTCGTCTACGGCGCCGACCACGCGGCGCGGGCCGTGACGGGCCGGGTCGCTCCCGCCAGGGAACGTCGCGCGTTCGCGCTGCCGGGGGTGGGCAGATGAACTGGCAGCAGGTCCGCGAACCGCACCGGTCGGTGCCCCTGCCGCGGGAGCCAGCTTCGTGGGGGACGCGCCGTCCCGGCGGGTCCGCCGAGCTCTCGGCGGGATCAGGAGTGGCGGCAGTGCCGTCCGGTAGCTGGACGCCGTCGCTGCTCACCTGGCTGTTCCCCTCGGCCGACCTGCTCGTGCTCTGCGTGGTGGCGTTCGCGCTGGGTTTTCCCGGCCCCGCCGCCGCGATCTACGTGCCCGCCGTGCTGCTGGTGCTGGCCGTTCGCGGAGCACAGCGGCTCCCGCTGTGCGGGCGGGTCTCCGACCGGGTCGGAAGCCTGGTCGCCGCGTCGGGGCTGCCTCTGCTGATGTTGCTCGCCTGGGTACCGGCATCCCGGGTGCTGCTGCTGGGAGGCTGCTCGGCGGCCGGTCTGCTGCTCGGCAGGCTGTTGACCGTGGTGGTGCTGCGTCACGCGCGCGGAAGGGGGAGGCTGGTCGAGTCGGTGGTGATCGTCGGGCGTGACGGCGCCGCACGGGACCTGGCCCGCGCCTTGGCGGAACACCGCGTCCCGGGGCTGCGGTTCGTGGGATTCCTCGACCACCGCGGCCCGGCGGAGACGCCGGGGGAAGAGGTGCTGGCGGCACCGGCGGAGCTGGCCGAGGTCGTCCGGAGGTACCGCGTGACCCGCGTGCTGCTGTGCTGCACCGACGAGACGAGTCCCGGCATCACCGAGGTGGTGCGTCGCTGTCGTTCCCCGAAGATCGATATCTGCGTCCTGCCCCGGTTGCCCGGGTTGGGACTCGCCGCGTCGCGGACCTCGATGGACGAAGTGTGGGGGACACCGCTGCTACCGCTGCGTCAGGGGGCGGGCGCGGCCGGGGGACGTCTCGCCAAGCGGACGTTCGACCTGCTGCTCGCGCCGGTGCTGGCGCTGCTGGCGCTGCCGGTGCTGCTGCCGCTGAGCCTCGCGGTGCGTTCGCGGAACCCGGCCGCGTTCTTCCGGCAGGAGCGGATCACCAGAGCAGGTGCTCTTACCCGCGTGACAAAACTACGTACCGTGACTGATAGTGGGCACGATGCCTGGACGCCGCCCCCTCATCAGTGCGATCGCCTGGGTAACTGGCTACGCGGCAATCATCTCGACGAGTTACCACAGTTCTGGAACGTGCTGCGGGGCGAGATGTCCCTGGTGGGACCGCGTCCCGAACGGCCGTACTACGCGGTGCGGTTCGCCGCCGCGATCCCGGGCTACGCGGACCGGCACCGCGTCGCGGGAGGTCTCACCGGCTGGGCGCAGGTCCACGGGCTGCACGGTGACACCTCGATCGTCGAGCGGGCCCGTTTCGACAACCAGTACGTCGAGTACTGGTCACCGTGGCTGGATCTGGTGATCCTCGTGCGCACGGCCGGTGTCGTGCTCACGGGAGTTCTCGGATCCCGGCACAACCGGCAAGGGGGGAATGGTGCGAGTCCTACACGTGATCACCGGTCTGGGAATAGGCGGAGCCGAGCTGCAACTCCACGAGCTGGTACGTCGTAGCGGGCACGACTGCGAGGTCGCGACCCTGTACAACGCGGGCGAGGTCGCGAAGATGATCTCCGAGGCGGGGATCGCGGTCCACGACCTCGGCATGAGCAGCAACACCGAGCTGGGTGCGCTGTTCCGGCTTCGCTCCCTGATGCGCGACGGCGGGTTCGACGCCGTGCACACCCACCTCTACCGATCCTGCGTCTATGGGCGCGTCGCGGCGCGGCTGGCCGGGGTTCCCGTGGTGGTCGCCAGTGAGCACTCCATCGGCGAGACCCACCTCGAACGCAGGCGCATGACCACGGGCGTGCGAATGCTGTACCTGGGCAGCGACCTGTTCTCCGACACCACGATCGCGGTCTCGGACACCGTGGCCACCCGGTTGCGCCGTTGGGGAGTCCCGGAGCGCAAGCTCCGTGTCATTCCGAACGGGCTCGACTTCGACAGGGTGGCCTTCGACCCGGCCGCCCGTGCGCGGACCAGGGAGGAACTCGGCCTCTCCGAACGGCACCGGGTGGTGGGGGCGCTCGGCAGGCTCGACCCGAACAAGCGGTTCGACCTGCTGATCGAGTCCGCCGCGCCGCTGCTGGACGAGGGGACCCGGCTGCTGCTGGTGGGCGACGGTCCCGATCGGCAGCGGCTGGAGGAGCTGGCCGCGGCCCACGGGGTCTCGGGCCGCGTGATCTTCGCGGGCAAGCGCAGTGACGTGGCCGCTGTGCTGTCCGCGCTGGATCTTTTCGTCGCCTGCTCCAAGCAGGAGACCTTCGGGTTGTCCGTGCTGGAGGCCCTGGCCAACGGCCTGGTGGCGCTCTACACCACGTGCCCGGCACTGGACGGTGTGGACACCGACCGCGCGCTCGAGGTTGCGGGCGAGGTCGGTTCGCTGCGTACCGCTCTGCGGGGTGAGCTGGCCGCCGCCCGACCTCGGGCTCAGGTCCCCGCGTTGCGGGAGCTCTACGGTATGGACGCGGTGACCGAACGCATCGACCAGCTCTACGAGGATCTGCTGGCCGCTCGGCGCGGCGGACGACGTGCTCGGCAGCGCGGAACCCTGGAGGACACCGCCGGTTCGGGGGTGAAGCGATGAGAGCGCTGGTCACCGGAGCCGCGGGTTTCGTGGGCTCGCACCTGGTACGACACCTGCTCGCCGCAGGGGAGACGGTCGTGGGTCTGGACGACGGCAGTACCGGCGACTGGGAGAACCTGGCCGGCGTGGCCCGGCACGAACGGCTGCGCCTGGTTCGGGGCAGCGTCGTCGAGCAGGACACGGTGGAGCGTGCCGCCGAGGGCTGCGACGTGGTGTTTCACCTGGCCGCGGCGGTCGGTGCCTTCGTGATCCGCGACCGCACCCTGGAAAGCCTGCTCACCAACATCCACGGCACCCACCAGGTGCTGCGGGCCGCCCACCGGAACCGCAGCCGCGTGCTGATCGCTTCCACCAGCGAGATCTACGGCAAGAACGACAAGATCGGCCTCACCGAGGAGGACGACAGGATCGTGGGTTCGCCGTTGAAGTCCCGGTGGTCCTATTCGGAAGCCAAGGCCGTCGACGAGAGCATGACCAGGTCCTACGTCGACGAACAGGGCCTGTGGGCCGTCATCGTGCGGTTGTTCAACACGGTCGGGCCCGGACAGAGCGGTCGTTACGGCATGGTGTTGCCACGTTTCGTGTCCATGGCGCTTCGCGGGCATCCGCTGACGGTGTTCGGAACCGGCGAGCAGATTCGGTGCTTCTGCCACGTGGACGACGTGGTTCCCGCGCTGGCCGCCCTGGTGCGCAGCGAGCCCGCCCGAGGCCGTGCGGTGAACCTCGGCAGCACCGAACAGGTGTCGATCGAGGAGCTGGCCCGCCGCGTGATCGCGACCACCGGTTCACCCAGCGACATCGTGCACCGTCCCTACGAGGCGGTGTACGGATCCGGCTACGAGGACATGCTGCGTCGGGTTCCCGACTGTTCACTGGCAAGGGAACTGGTCGGTTTCCGCCCCGAACACGACCTGGACTCGATCATCAGGTCGATCGTGGACGAGCACACCCGCGCGGACAGGAGCGGCACCACCGTGGCGTCCGGCCGGACGGACACCGGCTGAGACGAGGATGGGGGCACGCTCATGCGTGAGAAACCCGGAGCCCGGCGACGGTTCACCCCGTTCGGAGCCAGGACGCGGCGCCTCGCCCTGGCGGCCGGCGCGACGGTGCTCTGTCTGGCGTTGGTGCTGGTGGTGCTTTCCGTGCGACCCGATCCCGTCCCGCGTCCCGCCTCCGAGTCCAGGGAGGTGGTGGCAGCCCTGCCGTTCTGGAACTTCGAGGACGGCACCTCGGCGCTGATGAGTCATACCGAGGCGTTCACCGAGGTATCGCCCTGGATGTACGGACTCGACCCGGCGGGACGTGTCGTCAGCCAGATCCCGTCCGACCGAGCGGGCCGGACCCGCGCGGCCATGAACTCCCTGCGCGGCACGGAGCTGCGGTTCACTCCCAGCATCGCGAACATGACTCACGGTGCCTGGTCCTACGACTCGGTCGCGCCCCTGCTGCACGACCCCGAACGACGGAAGCGGCACGTGCGCGAGATCGTCGATCTCGTACTGTCCAACGACTACGCGGGCATCGACATCGACTACGAGGAACTCCGGGCCGAGGACCGCGAGGAGTTCACCGCACTGGTCCGGGAACTGGCCGATGCCCTGCACGCCCACGACAGAACCCTGTCGGTGGCGCTGTTCGCCAAGGCCAGCGAACGCGGTTACGACGAACGCAACGCCGCGCAGGACTACGCGGCCATCGGTCGTGCCGCCGACCAGGTACGCCTGATGGGATACGACCGGCACTGGTCGACCTCCCCGCCGGGACCCGTGGCACCGGTGGACTGGATCCGAGACGTACTCGCCTACGCGCGCGGAACGATACCCCCCGACAAGATCGTGCTCGGTGTCCCGCTCTACGGCTATGACTGGTCGGAGGGAAAAGGGCAACCGGTGACCTGGGGTGAGGCCACGCGCATCGCACAACGGCACGACGTACGCGTCAGGTTCGACGAGGACAGCCGGAGCCCGTGGTTTGCCTACACCGATTCGGACGGGACGCGGCACGAGGTGTGGTTCGAGAACGCGGCCAGTTCGCGAGCCAAGTTCGAGGTTGCCGACCGGGCCGGCATCGGCGGTGTCTACCTGTGGATGTACGGCCCAGCCGATCCCGCCACCTGGCCACGACTCCGCGAGAGCTTTCCGGTGGCGCGCCGTTCCGGCAGGCGGCGGGGATGACGACGGTCCGTGCGATCCCGTGCGCACCGCTCGGGTCGGGCCCGGGCCGAGCGGGTCGGCACCGTCGGGGCACTGAGGAGGTGACCAGGTGGTTCCGTGGTGGCTTGTAGCCGTGCTGGTTTTCGGGACGAACTTCATCCTCTGGGGAGGTGTGGGGTTGCTCCGGGCTACCGCGACGAGCTGCGCCGCCGCGTACCGCCGGACGCGGCGGTGGTCGCGGCGCCGGCACCTCTTCCTCACGCGACGCCCGGTGCGGGGATTCGGGTGCTTTCCCACTGACACCGAGCTCGCCGGGGGGTCTCCGGCGGCCGAAGCCCCGTTCGGCACCGACCGTGTCGCGGTGCTCATGGCCGCCCACAACGAGGAGCTCGTGATCACCGAAAGCCTGGAGTCGGTCACCGAGCTCGTCCCGCCGGGCAATGTGCACGTGGTCTCGGACGGTTCGACGGACCGCACCGTCGAACTCGCGGAGCGTGCGGGAGTGAACGTGATCAGTACCTGGAGCAACGTGGGCAAGGCCGGGGCGCTGCGGCAGGCGATCGAACGTTTCCGGCTCGTCGAACGCTATCCGGCCGTGCTGCTGCTGGACGCCGACACCCGGCTCGACAGGAACTACTTCCGGGCGGCGCTGCCGTTGTTCACCGACCCCGGGATCGTCGCGGTCGCCGGTTTCGTGCGCACCGACTGGGATCGGCAGGGGATGTCCTGGTTGGGCAAGTTGCTGGTCTGCCACAGACAGCGGATCTACGCGCTGGGCCAGTACCTGCTCAAATTCGGACAGACGTGGCCCAAGTGCAACGCCACGCACATCGTCCCCGGTTTCGCCAGCATGTACCGCACCTCCGTGCTGCCGCACATCGAGATGAACCCACCGGGGCTGGTCATAGAGGACTTCAACATGACCTTCGAGGTGTACCAGAAGCGTCTCGGCAAAGTCGGTTTCACTCCTGCCGCGGTGGCGGTGACCCAGGACCCCGACAACCTGCGCGACTACGTCCGCCAGACCAGGCGCTGGGCGCTGGGCTGGTGGCAGACCGTGCGCAGACACCGGCCCAGGGCCAACCTGTTCACCTGCATGGTCTCGCTGTTGTTGCTCGAACTGCTGACCAGCAGCCTGCTGATGGTCGCGCTGCCGTTGGTTCTCGTGGTGCTGCTGCTTCCGCTGCTGGTCCCGGCCACGGCCGAGCTGCTGGTGTTGGGCCCACTGCACGAGGCCCTGTCGACGTACGTGAGTCTCTTCTCGCTGCTGTTCGGGGTGGTGGCGGTGGATCTGCTGCTGACCCTGTTGGTGGCGGTGGCGCAGCGCAGGGCCAGGTTCCTCGCTTTCGGTGCGTTCTTCCTCGCGTTGCGTTTTCTGGACGCCGCGCTGTCGCTGTACACCCTGCCGATGGCCTGGCTGACCAGGTCCACGGGACGCTGGCGAAGCCCGGGGCGCCGCGCGCGGGGGGCGGAGCCGGTGGAGTCGGCCCCCTCGACCGAGCCCGACGCGACCACCTCGGGTGGCTCCGGTGGCTGACCGGTTCTCGCTCTCCGGAGCACTCGCGCGGAACACGTCACGACGCGGCTCCGCGCTGCGTGGTGCGCGGAGCTGCTGGAGAATCCGCCGGTATGGGGCGGTAGTAGCGTTCGTCGTTCTGGGGGGATCATGCTGCGCCTGTTGCTCGTGGGCGAACAGCGCATGTTCGTCGAGGCTCTCTCGCAGTACCTGTGTACCGAGCCGGACCTGTGGGTGGCCGACAGCGCCGATCGCGCCGACGCGGAGCTGGTCGAGCGGATCAGCAGAGCCAGACCGGAGGTGATGGTGATCGATCTCGCGGTGCTGGGCGACCGTGTTCACGAAGCGTTACGAAGACTCGACGAGAGCTGTCCCCCGGTCCGGATCGTGGTGCTGGCCTCCACGGCCAGTCCGGAGCTCGCAGTTGAGGCGGCGCGCGCGGGGACGGCCGCCTGGCTGCCCAAGGAGCGCGGGGTCACCGAGCTGGTCGGGATCATCAGGGACGTCGCTCGGGGAAACGCCTGGTATCCCCCTGAAGTGCTCGGTACCGTGTTGCGCGCCCTGCGTCAGGACATCCGGCTCGCGGACACCCGGAATGACGACCCGCTGGCGGCTCTCAGCCAACGCGAGCGGGAAGTGCTGGCGGCCATGGCGGAAGGCAAGCGCGGTTGGCAGATAGCCGCCGAGCTGTTCATCTCGGTTCAGACGGTTCGCAAGCACACCAGGGGCATCCTCACCAAGCTCAACGTGCACAGCCAGCTCGAAGCGGTGATGCTCGCCCGGTCGGCGGGCTCGCTGCCCGAGCCCTCGGGCGCCACCGTACGTGCGTTGCCCCGAAAGACGGTATGAGTGCTTCCCCGCGAGTGGCCACCGTCATCACGCGGTTGGAAGGTGGGGCAGGGGTGGTGGTGCTGCGGTGCGCGGTCGCGTTGCGAGAGGACTCGTGCTCCGTCACCCTCGTCACCGGCGCTCACGGGCCACTGGTGCGACGCGCGCAGCGTGCCGGGGTCGAAGTCGTCGTGGAACCGGCGCTGCGCAAGCCGATCACGCCCTGGTGGGACCTGCTCGCGTTGTTCCGGCTCGTCGTGCTGTTCTCCCGCGGCGGGTTCGACGTCGTCCACACGCACACCGCCAAGGCGGGGGCGCTCGGGAGGATGGCCGCACGACTGTCGGCCGTCCCGCGAGTGGTGCACACCTACCACGGGTTCCCGTTCCACCGGTTCCAGCGGTGGGGAAAGCGGCGCTGCTACGTGGCTGTCGAACGCCTGCTGGGCAGGGTCACCGACAATGTGCTGTGCGTGGGGGACGGGGTGGCGGGGGAGGCCGTCCGGCGTCGTCTGGCGTCCCCGAACCGGATCCGAGCGGTCGGAGTACCGGTCCCGCTCGACGCCCCGCTCGCCGACACCGGGAATCGGCGACGTGCCCGTCGCGAACTCGGTGTCGACGAGGACTGCCTGCTCGTGGGTGCGGTCGGCAGGCTGACCTACCAGAAGGCCCCCGAGGACCTCGTCGACGCGCTGGCCAGATTGCCGCGTCGGGACTTCCGAGGGGTCTGGATCGGTACGGGGGAACGTGAACGAGAGGTCGAGCGGTTGGCACGAGACAGGCTCGGTGACCGTTTCGTGTTGGCGGGCCAGCGTTCGGACGTCATCGAGCTGCTTCCCGCGCTCGACGTGTTCGTGCTGCCCAGCAGGTACGAGGGACTGCCACTTGCGGTCATCGAGGCGATGCTGTGCGGCCTGCCGGTCGTGGCCACGGCCGTCAACGCCGTTCCCGACCTCGTCGCGACGGGACGGACCGGCGTGCTGGTGCCGCCTCGGCGTCCGGACCTACTGGCCGAAGCGGTCGCCGCACTGCTCGACGACCCCGCCAAGCGCACCAGGATGGGACGCGCGGGCCATCGCCGAGTCGAACGTGACAGGTTCGGCATCGACGCCGTGCTGGGCGAGCTGCGCTCCGTGTACCTCGGGGAATGAATGGCCACTACTCTTTGCTGTGTCAATGCGACAGCACGTGCGTGCTGCCGGTGGGGCGGGTATAACACCAGTGTGGCGAGTGTCGCGCTTTTTCGAGCACGACCTGACGAGAGGCGTTCCGGACCCCGCCGAACGGGACTCCCGTGGACACGTGGGGGGCGTGTCCGCGTCGTTCGGTTCGAGACCGCGAGGTGTGATCACACTCCGGGGTTGACGGTGCACGGGTCCGGCGGTCTCACGAGTTGGCTACTAGGGGGGACGATGGCTGATCTGGTGCTGGGGGACGATCATGCCGTTTTCGTGGACGCGTTGGTGACCGTGCTCCCACAGCGGGGGCTCAACGTGTTGGACACCGCGGACAGCATCACCGAGACAGTGCGCTGCGTGCGACGCAACAAGCCCGACGTCTGCGTGCTGGAGAGGTTCTTCACCGACGGTGACTCACTGGAACGTATGGACGAGATCGTGGCGGCCGGAGGACCCCGAATGCGCGTGCTGCTGCTCACGGCCGACTCCGACGCCGCGGCCATGCGTCGTGCGATGCGAGCGGGAGCGATCGGTTACGTCACCAAGATGTGCGGAGTCACCGCCCTGGTTGAGGCTGTGGGAAAGGCCGCCATGGGGGAACCGGTCACCAGGCTTCCCCGTTTCCCCGACGGTCGCGCGAGCACCGCGAGCGCGAGGACCGCACGTGCGCCGGCACCGCTGCGGATGTCGCTGACTCCCCGGGAGCACGACTGCCTGCGGCTGCTCGTCGCCGGGGCCCGCACCACCACGATGGCCAACCGACTCGGGGTTTCCAGCACGACGGTGCGAACCCACGTGCAGGCACTACTGAGCAAACTGGGGGTGCATTCCCGACTGGAGGCGGCCACTTTCGCGGTGCGGCACAGCCTGCTGGATCCCCCGGAGGGGGACCCGTCGTGGTAGTGCGTCGTTCGAGCACCTCGTTCGGCCGCGCCGCTGTCGGAGGGAGTGAGACCGAACGAACGGCGAGTCCAACCCGAGGTCCGGTTGACAGACCCGGACGGACGTGAGTACGGATCCCGGGGCGTGCCCCCCGTCCGATTTCCAGGCCCGAGGTCCGGGGACTCCTCCCCGGAGGCTCCGGATCTCGCTTCTCTGGGAAGTGAACTCGTCCTCGGATCGTCTCGGCCACTCCCGAGCGTTAGCGCTCCATGCTACGGGCGGCGGCGCGGAACTCGGACCCCCTCACCCCTTCCGCGCAGCACGGCCGGTGCGCGTTCGTGCGGTGAGGAAAGGTCCCGGCGCCGTACCTCGATCTTTCTCGGTCAGCCGTTGCCACGTCTCGCCGTTCTCGACGTGAGGTAGAACTCGAGCAGGATTTCCATCGCGAGCACGGCGCCGTCGAGAATTCCGCACCACTCCCAGAATACTGCCTGCTGTCTCGGAGTGTTCGCCCCGACGGTGACGACGATGGTGCCGGAACCGCGGCCCATGCTTCCCGTTTTTCCGGGAGCCGCAGCAGATCCGGCGGGAATCCGTTGTGCCTTCTTCCCGTGCGGTAGCACTCGCGGCCGGCGCACACCTCGTTCGCGCAGGACCGGGAGGAGACCACGGTGCCGCTGCGGGAGAGCATAGGCGCGGCCGATGCACGCGAACCATCCACAGGCGCGGGCACGCGATGCGCGGCACTCCGGCACGAGGCCCTTCACGTAACCTCCCGGTTCCTTCGGGTGATCGAGTGCTTTGCCGTGCGGGGTTCCCGGATCCGCTGCTGAGGTCGCGATCACCGGCGCGGCGAAGGTGATGAGGCTCCCCGGTGCCGTGGGGAACGCGCCGTTGACGCTGTAGGCGCCCCTGGAGCAGCTCCAGGACAGTGTTCCTCGGCCAGTGCCCGCTCAGCGGCTCAGCGGGAAGATTCTCGTTTCCCGGAACTCATCGGCGCAACGGTTCTTCGAATGGCACGGCCGACGCGCCCTGGGGCACGTCCCGCTTCGGCAACGGTACCGGTATCCGCCTCGCGTCGAATAAATACCAGAAGTGAGCGGAGAGGAATCGTCGATTCGGCTGGTGCGTTCTTCGCGGTGTCGATTCGTGTCGGGAACCGAATGTCGTACTAGTGGTGTCCAATCGTGAACAGCACGACAGCGAAGAATTGTTTCCGTGCTGTGGGAACAGCGGCGGAGGGCGCTCTCGCCGATTCCACCAAGCGAGTTGATCATCGCTGCCGGTGATCTCAGGGCACCCGGAGCGCCCCGCTGCCCGTTCCAGGCCGTCGGGGGTGGGGGCCGTACTCCCCTGGAAGGCTGATGTGCGACCGGAGCCTTCCTGGAAGTCGGTGGGACGAGACCGAGCTGTGGTCGGGCCGACGGGAGAGGGACCGCGTCGTGGGATCGGTGTCGTCTCCGCTCGGGTGATCTCGCCGTCGGCCCGGGATGCCACGGCGGGATGACTCGACCGCGCGCCCTCCGGGCTATGGGGTGGGCGCGCCGTCGCCGAGCCACCGGCTCACGCACGCCCGTCCGAGTACATCAGCGGGACCGGTGGTGCGTTTCCGGCCTCAGCCGAGCACCCGCAGTCCCCACGTCGCGGTGTGTCGCTGTCCCGGCCGCAGGACGAGCACGGACTCACCCGTCACGAAAGCGTTCGGCGGGCAGGTGTTGGGTTCCACCGTGATCCCCGAACGGGCCGGTTGCGGACGCCGCTCACTGGGAGAGTCGTCGGTGTAGACCTGCAGGTAGCCGTAGGACTCGTCCACCCACAGCAGCACGTCGGGGCCGGGAGTGCCTCCGAATCGGACGGTGGCGTGACCCCACCTGTTCCGGGAAAGGTCGGTGAACGCGGTGTCCATCCTGGTGGAACCTATGGTGCGACCGTCGCGGAAGTCGTACTCGGTGCCCGAGACCGAAGCGGTACCCGTCGGAATGAGCCGGTCGTTGGTACGATAGTAGGTCTTGGCGGGTAACCGGAGATCCATGCCGTCGGTACCGCCCGCTCCGGCCGCTATGTAGGTGTGATTGGCCCAGCCCACAGGGGCCCGGGTGTCGCCGGTGTTCTCGGCGGTGAGGGTGCACCGTGGACCGTGTCGGTCGAGGGTGTACTCGATCAGGAACTCCATCCGGAACGGGTAGCCGTACTGCGGGTGCAGCAGGTACCGCAGTGTCACGCTGTCGGAGCGGTGGCGCACCGGTCCCCACTCGACGAAGTTCATCAGTCCGTGCAGCGCCGACTGCCTGGAAGGTTCGTTGATCGGCACCTGGAACCGCTCTCCGTCGAACTCGTAGGTGCCCTGGTCGATCCGATTGGGCCAGGGCAGGATGGTCTTGCCCTGGAACCCCTCCCCGACATCTTCCGGCGGGTGGGTCAGCAGCATCTCGGTGCCCGCCACCTGCCAGGACAGCAGCGACGCCGCCACTCCGCCCACCACGGCGCGGTGGTGGCCCGAACGGAGTTCGTAGAGCCTGCCGCTGGCGGTCTGCTCGGCACGGTCGTGCAGGGGAGGGCGGTGTCCGTGTCCGGTAGATCGTGCCTCGGCGGTGGCGCCCAGCGCGGCGGTGGCGGCCGTAGTGGTGAGGGTCGTCAACGCGCCGCGCCTGCTCCAGGCACGCTCCGTGAATCCGGCATCGTTCATGGGAGTCCTTTCCTCGTGAATCCTCGTTCCCGCCCCGTGGGCCCGAACTCGTTCTCCGCCGGAATCGCCCCATCGCCTGTGGCGGTGAACCGCTGGACGGCGGAACGCAGTCGCTGGGACCCGCACGGCGTGAGCATCGGGAGACGTCGTTTCCCGGTTCGTCGCGCCGGGTGGATCATGGCACGGCTCGTTCGTCCGGTGTGCGGTGATCAGTGGGTTACGGGGTACCCGCGTCGATGATCGCCTCGTTGTCCGCTCGAACCGAGGCGACATCCGGCTTGGTGATCTTCCTGTCGTAGGTCATCAGACCGTTGACCTCGTTCTCCACGTCGGAGACCTGGGTGTAGATCGCGGCCGAGAGCCCGTTGCGCTCGATCGTGCCGATCAGGGCCTCGCTGAGCTGGCCGTAGCGTTCGGTGAGTAGCGCGGGGCTGTCGATCATCTCGTAGGCGCTCGGTTCACCCGGCCACAGGTGTCCCCGTTCGACGAGGCCGAGACCGCCGTACTCACCGTTGACCGCCGCGCGCTCGGCGGTAGCCTGCGGTGTTCCCGGGCCCACGTAGGTGTGGTCGTCGTAGATGTCGCCCGCCCCGGTGTCCGGCAGTGAGTCGCAGCAGTTCACTCCGCTGGAGGCGTCGACCAGCCTGCTCGGGTCGAGCCGCTCGATCCTCTCTGTGATCCTGGCGGTGTCGAACTCGCCCCAGCCCTCGTTGAACGGGACCCAGGTCACCAGCGAGGTCACGCTGTCGAGCTGGTCGACGATGGTCTTGGTCTCGGCCTCGAAGTTGGTCCGCGCTTCCTCGGCGGGAGCGCCGTTGGTGCCCCCGATCCGGGCCGTCAGGGAGGGCATGTCCTGCCAGACCAGGATGCCCAGCCGATCGGCCCAGTAGTACCAGCGTTTCGGAGCGACCTTGATGTGCTTGCGCAGCATGTTGAAGCCCATCCGTCTGGCCTGCTCGATGTCGTGGCGCATGGCTTCGTCGGTGGGCGGAGTGTGCAACCCGTCGGGCCAGAATCCCTGGTCCAGCATCCCCTGCTGGAACAGGATCTTCCCGTTGAGGGTGATGCGCTGTCTGCCCCGCGAGTCCTCGACCAGCCCTGTCGAGCGCATGCCCGCGTAGCTGTCGACCCGGTCGAGTTCGCGTCCCTCGGCGTCCAGCAGACGCACGGTCAGGTCATAGAGGTAGGGATCGTCGGGGCTCCACGTCCTGGGAGAGGGAACCGGCGCCTCGACCGCCGTCCCCACCTCCGTGGTGGTTGTCGACATCACCTCACCGTTCGGGCGTGAGACCACCGTCTCCACGGCGGCGGCGTCCGGGCCGCTGATCTCCGGCGCGAGGTGGAAGGTCTCCGAGTCCAGGCGTGGCGTGATGTTCAGCTCCGTCAAGTGGGTCCGCGAGACCGGCTCGATCCACACGGTCTGCCAGATCCCGGAGGAACCGGTGTAGAAGATGCCTCCGGGGGTGTCGGTCTGCTTGCCGATCGGATGCTCGCCCCGTTCGTTGATGTCCTCGGCGGCCACCGTGACCTGTTGGCGAGAGCCAGGCCGCAGCGCGTCGGTGACGTCGAGCGTGAACGAGGTGTAACCGCCCCGGTGCGAGCCGACGCGTTCACCGTTGACCCAGACCGTGGCCTCTTGGTCGACGGCGCCGAAGTGCAGCAGGAGCTCGTCGTCGCGCCAGTCCGAAGGCAGCTCGAAACTTCGCCGGTAGAGCATGTGGTCGTCGTGCCGTTGGATGCCGGACAGTCCCGACTCCACCGGGTAGGGGACCAGTATCCGCTCGTCCAATCGCCGCTGCCGGTCCGGAGGAGTGGTCCCGCCCGCGTACGCCCATTCCCCGTTCAGGTTCTTCCACCGGTGTCGTCTCAGTTGAGGGCGGGGGTACTCGGGCAGCGCGTTGTTCGGTCCCACCTGTTCCGTCCACGGGGTGGCCAGCGGCGGCTCGACGGGTTCCCACCTCTTCGCGGGGTGAGCTGCCGCAGCCGGTGCGGCACCCAGCGCGAGCGCGGCGGCCATCGAGAGGGCACCGAGGTGCCGCACCGGCGAGCGGCACGATGGTCGGGGCTGCATCGATCCTCCTCACACGGCATGTGGTGATCCGCGTCCGCGGCGAATACTCAGCCCGTCACAGGCGGGCACATATGGCCACAAATAGCAACACAAACGGACTTGAATCACCATCAGCGAACATTAATGAGCAAGAGCACATCTCACGTCAACACTGGTGCGCCAGATTGCTCCGTCCGACGTAACACTGTGGGTCCGGTGAAGGTCACACCGTCAGTATGTCCCGTGTTCCGTGGCGAGCCGTGCGAGACGCGCCGAGTCGGCAGGCGGTGACGAAAGGTCCTGGCGAAGTGGAGCGGTTGTGGACCGGCGGCAGGCGCGGCCCCTCGTGAGGTCCCCGCGAGCATCGCGGCAGGCGTTGCTTTTCGCGCGACCGCAGGGTGGTGCGGTCTTCCACGTTCGGGCGAGCCGAGACCGGGTGTCGATCCGCCCGGGTTTCTCGGGCTGTCCGCGTGGGGCCCGCTGTCGGAGGCGGGACGCGTCACCTCCGCTCGCTCGGTGCCCGTCGGGGCGCTTTCCCGTGGCCGCACGATCCCCGGACGGCGGAACAAGAATCCAGCACAATCGATTATCCTGATTGTCGACAATAATAAAGTGGAAAAAGGGCCGTTTTCGCGGATCAGGTGAAGCGTGCTCGGCAAGTCGATGAGGTATTGATCATCATTCTTGTCGAAAAATGGCACTGACCTGGGGCGACGGGGCGTTCTAGCTCGTGAGTGGGGTATCACACCTCGGCCGTGGTGGAGGGCGTAACATCCAGAGCCCCGCCGTCGATGGAAGGGGCACAGGGGAATAGAGAATGGGCGCGCCCCGCGGTCGAGTTGTTCATTTCATCGGATCGCACCCTTGCATTGTTCGCGCCGGCTGTGGTATGTGGCGCACGCGCATTATACTGGATCTTTGGCGTGATTGCCTTTGCCGGATCGTGACTCGTGGGTCGAAAAACGGAATTACTCCTGGTGAGGGTGTATTTTTTTACCCAGGGTAACCGCGCGAATCACGCGATCATCCTATTTGTATGATTAGGGTCACAGCTGAATGTGCTTGCATTTCTCGTGAATACGAATAAGTTGGGTTCTCGGCGTACGGAATCTGCGTCGGGATCGGGCGGCAAAGGTGCCGACCGAGTGTGCTGACCGGTGCCAGTGCGCGGCCCGTTTGTCCGGCTGCCCGCACCGGTGCGGTGTGCCCCTTGTGCGAGGTACCCGGCGCGCCCGTGAGGGCTCGGGGCGGCGAATTCGCCGCGGTTCCGAGCGATGCAGTGGCGCTTGACCAACGCGAGTGGGAGCTGAGTATGACCAAGAGCGTGGACGATCTTGCCCGTGGTGACCAGGGGCCGAACGATCAGGACCCGGTGCACCTCGAGGAGCAGGCGTTCGGCGACAATCCGTTGGAAGTACGCGACACTGATCACTACACCCAGGAGTACGTCGGCGGTTTCGTCGACAAGTGGGATGATCTGATCGACTGGAAGGCCCGCTACGAGAGCGAGGGGACCTTCTTCATCGATCAATTGCGTGCGCGCGGTGTCAAGACCGTGCTGGACGCGGCCACCGGGACCGGTTTTCACTCGGTCCGGTTGCTCGAAGAGGGGTTTGAGACCGTCAGCGCGGACGGCAGCCCGCAGATGCTGGCCAAGGCCTTCAGTAACGGACTGGAGTACGGTGGCCACATTCTGCGCGTGGTCAACGCGGACTGGCGCTGGCTCAACCGCGACGTGCACGGCGAATACGACGCGATCATTTGCCTGGGCAACTCCTTTACCCACCTGTTCTCGGAGCGGGACCGCCGCAAGACACTGGCCGAGTTCTACGCGATGCTCAAGCACGACGGTGTTCTGATCATCGATCAGCGTAACTACGATTCCATTCTGGACACCGGTTTCTCCAGCAAGCACACCTATTACTACGCTGGTGAGGACGTCTCCGCCGAGCCGGACCACATCGATGACGGTCTGGCACGGTTCAAGTACACCTTCCCGGACAAGTCCGAATTCTTCCTGAACATGTACCCGCTGCGGAAGGACTACATGCGGCGGCTCATGCGGGAGGTCGGCTTCCAGCGGATTGACACCTACGGTGACTTTCAGGAAACCTACGGTGACACGGAGCCGGACTTCTTCATCCACGTGGCGGAGAAGACCTACCGTACCGAGGACGAGTTCCTGGACATGTACTCCAACGCGGTGCACACCGCGCGGGACTACTACAACTCCGAGGACGCGGACAACTTCTACTATCACGTCTGGGGGGGCAACGACATCCACGTCGGGCTCTACCAGACCCCGCAGGAGGACATCGCCGCCGCGAGCGAGCGCACGGTCCAGCGGATGGCGAGCAAGGTCGACATCGACGCCAACACCACCATCCTGGACCTGGGTGCCGGTTACGGCGGTGCCGCGCGCTACCTGGCGCGCACCTACGGCTGCAAGGTGACCTGCCTCAACCTCAGTGAGGTGGAGAACCAGCGCAACCGTGAGATCAGCCGTGCCGAGGGGCTCGATCACCTAATCGAGGTGGCCGACGGATCGTTCGAGGACATTCCCTACCAGGACAATGCCTTCGACATCGTCTGGTCGCAGGACTCCTTCCTGCACAGCGGTGACCGCACCAGGGTCATGGAGGAGATCTCCAGGGTCCTCAAGCCCAAGGGCTCGGTGCTGTTCACCGATCCTATGGCCGCCGACTCGGCCGACAAGAGTGCTCTCGGGCCGATCCTGGACCGGTTGCACCTGGATTCGCTCGGGTCTCCCGGCTTCTACCGCAAGGAGCTGGCCAGGCTCGGGCTGCAGAACGTCGAGTTCGAGGACCTCAGCGAGTACCTGCCGCTGCACTACGGCCGGGTGCTGGAAGTGCTGGAAAGCCGGGAGAACGAACTCGCCGACTTCATCGGCGAGGAATACCGGACTCGCATGAAGACCGGCCTGCGCAACTGGGTGCAGGGCGGAAATGGCGGGAACCTTGCCTGGGGCATCATCCACGCCAAGGCATGACAGGCCGTCGAGTACGAAGAATAATCGAAGCAACAAGCAGTGAGGTGAAGATCAGCCGTGACTGAGATGAACCGCAGGTTGTTCACCAGTGAGTCCGTGACCGAGGGCCACCCGGACAAGATGGCCGACTCGATCAGTGACGCGATCCTGGACGCGATGCTGGCGCAGGACCCGCGTTCGCGTGTGGCGATGGAGACCATGATCAC
>NZ_FNJR01000005.1 GCF_900104475.1 Actinopolyspora xinjiangensis | reverse complement strand
GTGATCATGGTCTCCATCGCCACACGCGAACGCGGGTCCTGCGCCAGCATCGCGTCCAGGATCGCGTCACTGATCGAGTCGGCCATCTTGTCCGGATGGCCCTCGGTCACGGACTCACTGGTGAACAACCGACGCTGGTCGGGACCCATCGAAAAACCTCATCGCACTGGTCACGCCCGAGGGCGAGCACGGCGGGTAACGTCCGGTCTCAGACTAAGCTCAGCTGTCCCCGGCAGCGAACTGCTCGACCACGGCATCCCACAATCTGGACGCAAGCAGGGTCTTCGAACCGTGCGGCACGGGGTGCTCCATGCCCGAGGAGGCCAACAGCCATCCCGCGTTGTCCTCGACCTCGAAGGCCCGGCCGTCACCGACCGCGTTGACCACCAACAGGTCGCACTCCTTGTGCGCGAGCTTCTTCCTGCCGTACTCCAGCACCGTGGTGTCCGGGTCACCGGTCTCCGCCGCGAACCCGACGATCACCTCGGTGCGAAGTCGCCCGTTCGCACGCCGGCGGACCAGCTCTCCCAGCACGTCCGGGTTGCGGCTCAGTTCCACCGGGGGCGGATCGCCCGAATTCTTCTTTATCTTGTGCTCGGCGCTCCCGGAGGGCCGGAAATCGGCCACAGCGGCCGACATCACCACCGCGTCGACCCCGTCCGCGACCTCGAGCAGCTCGGATCGGAGTTCCTCGGCGGTACCCACCCGCCGGAGCCGGACCCCGGCCGGAACCACGAGGTCGGCGGTGTTCGCGGCGACCAGCGTGACATCGGCACCCCGGTGCGCGGCCACCCTGGCCAGGGCGAAGCCCTGCCTGCCCGAGGAACGGTTGCCGAGGTAGCGCACCGGGTCCAGCGGCTCGCGCGTGCCACCCGCGGAGACGACGACACTGCGCCCCTCCAGATCACGGGGAAGCCCGGTGGGTTCGGCCAACAGCAACCGCGCCAGGTCGACGATCTCGACGGGATCGGGCAGACGCCCCTTCCCGGAGTCGGCACCGGTGAGCCGTCCGCTGTCCGGCTCGGCGACCACCACTCCCCTGGAGCGCAGCAGCGAGATGTTGTGCCGCGTCGCCGGGTGCTCCCACATCTCGGTGTGCATGGCCGGAACCAGCAGCACCGGACAGCGCGCCGTCAGCAGGGTCGAGGTGAGCAGGTCGTCGGCGATGCCGTTGGCGGCCCGTGCCAGCAGGTCGGCGGTGGCGGGAGCGACCACCACCAGATCGGCCTCCTGCCCGAGCCGCACGTGGGGAACGCTGGGCACGTCGTCGAACACGTCGGTTCGTGTCGGATGCCCGGACAGTGCCTCGAACGTGGCCGCCCCCACGAAGCGGAGCGCGGCGGCGGTGGGAGCCACCCGAACGTCGTGACCGCTCTCGGTCAGTCCCCGCAGCACTTCGCAGGCCTTGTAGGCGGCGACACCACCGCCCACGCCGAGAACGATGCGGGGCGCGCTCCGCGCCCCCCGCTCGTCACTCACGCGCCCTCGGAGTGCTGCAGCACACCCGCGTGGATCTCGCGGAGTGCGATGGACAGCGGCTTCTCACGCGGCCCCGGCTCGACCAGCGGGCCCACGTACTCCAGCAGTCCCTCGCCGAGCTGGGCATAGTAGTCCTGGATCTGCCTCGCCCGCTTGGCGGCGAAGATGGCCAGCGCGTACTTCGAGCTGACGTTGTCCAGCAGATCGTCGATGGGCGGATCCGTGATCCCCTCGGCCGCGCCACCGCTCGGCTGGGACTTGGTGTTGGAAGACTGGCCGCCGGGGAAGGCGGTCAGCGAGTTGGGGATGCTCACCTGTGTGGCTCCTGTGCTCTCCGACGGCGATCAAATTGGTCGATCCGAGTCCCCGCCGCCCGGGGCGCGAAGCCGCGTCGAACCGCTGAAAATCCCTCGGGCCGTCGCCCGGGAAGTTCGGTTCACGACGCGGACGACACCACGACCGGAGCGCCGGAACGTTTACCGATCGCCCGAGGACAGCGACTGCCCGGCAGGGGGACCGACTATCAATCGTACCAACTCGTCCACCGCTTTCCGCACGTCGGCGTTGACCACGGTGGCGTCGAACTCGGAGCGGGCCGCCAGTTCGGCACGCGCCGTTTCCAGCCGCCGCCGGACCACCTCGGGGTCCTCCGTCATCCGGCCGGTCAGCCGATGGACCAGATCGTCCCAGGAAGGGGGCAACAGCATGACCAGCTGGGCGTCCGGCATGCTCCGCCGCACCTGGCGCGCCCCCTGCAGTTCGATCTCCAGCACCGCGGGGCGACCGGACTCGAGCGCGCGTTCCACCGGTTCGCGCGGGGTGCCGTAGTAGTTGCCCGCGTAATGGGCGTACTCCAGCATCTCGCCCGTGGCGATCATGCGTTCGAACTCCTCGCGGCCGACGAAGTGGTAGTGCACCCCGTCGATCTCACCGGCACGCGGCGGACGAGTGGTTACGGACACGCTGAAGTAGATCTCCGGTGCCTGTTCGCGCAGTTCGTCGAGCACGCTCGACTTGCCCACACCGGAGGGACCGGAAACGACGGTGAGCCGGGGTGTGCCCCTGGGGGCACTCCCCGGCAGCACGCCGTCGTCCGCGTCGATCACGCCCCGTTGAACTCGGCGAGCAGCGCCTTGCGCTGACGCTCACCGAGACCACGCAGCCTGCGACTGTTCGCGATCTCCAGCCGCTCCATGATCTGTTGCGCGCGGACCTTGCCCACGCCGGGAAGGGCCTCCAACAGCGCGGAGACCTTCATCTTGCCGAGGGTCTCGTCGTTGTCGGCACTGTCCAAGACCTCGGCCAGGCTGGTCCCACCGCGCTTGAGGCGCTCCTTGAGCTCAGCGCGGGCGCGACGGGCGGCAGCCGCCTTTTCGAGTGCCGCAGCCCGCTGCTCCTCGGTCAGCTGGGGAAGGGCCACCATGTCCTCCGTGATGTGGGTTTTCTTGATCGGTGCGGCGACGGTACCGACCCAGGTCAGCTCGCTACAACGCGGGTCCGCCTTTTCGGTGTCGGCTTCATCGGTTCTCCCGTCGCCCGGCCTGTCGGATGACTCGCCCGCGACGCTGACGAGCACCGGCCGCTGCAAGTACTACCAACAACGAGGCTGAAGTGCACTAACCCGGGGCAAAACTGCCTCCAACTGTCCGATTTCCGTGCGGTTGAGCGACGCAGAGCGACTCATCGCAGGTCAGTACGGGACGCACGAGGTGGTCGCGGCAGGTGTGAGCGAAACCGCATCCGGCTCTTCGACAGAGGGACCGGGAGGACGTTCACGAACGTCGCGAGGAAGTGGTTCTCGGGCCGGTATCGAGCCGGTTCGTGATCCCCGCCTCGAAAAACCCCACCGAAAAGTGGTTGATATCACACCGACGCGGGGCTGTCAGCGCCGTTCGGGCTCGTCCACACGAGCGACACGCCGGTGTTCACGCCCGGTTCGACGCGGCGCAGCCGCCACCACAGCAGCAGCAGGGCCAGCACCGCGAGCAGCACGTAGCAGTCGCCGATCAGGTGCTGCCAAGGTGTCCAGCCCAGTTCGCGCCGCTGCCCGTGCGGCAGGAAGTGGTAGGGAGCCACCACGACGGTCGCGGTTACGAGAACCCCGGCGGCCGGAAGGAGGTAACCACCCCGGCGCAGCGCGGCACCGAACAGCAGCAGCACGGCCGGCACGCACCAGACCCAGTGGTTCGACCAGGAGGTCGGCGAGACCAGCAGCGTGAGCAACCCCACCGCGACCATTCCGGTCGGTGCGTCACACCGACGCAGCACTCCCACGACCACCCCGACGAGCAACGCGGTGATGATCGCCCACGCGATCACCTGCCAGGGCGAGTTCGGCATCATCCGGGCCAGCGCGCCCATGACCGATTGGTTGCTGTTGAGCGGGTGCCCGGCCACCTCGGAAGCGGGCCCGGCGCGGAACCAGTAGTCGACCGAAGCCCGCGCGTCCACCGCGAAACCGAGGGCGGTACAGGCCGCTCCGGTGACGACGAGTCTGATCACGGATCTCGTGTCGCGCCGCACCAGGAAGAAGAGCACGAAGGCCGCCGGGGTGAGTTTGATCGCGGCGGCCGCGCCGATCAGCACGCCCCGAGGCCACCTCGGCCAGGGCGCCAGGCAGTCGAGCGCGATCACGCCCATCAGCAGGAGGTTCACCTGCCCCTGACCGAAGCCCGAGTGCACCGGTTCGAGCCACAGGCTCGGCGAGAGCGCTGCCAGAGTCACCACGGCCGCACCACGCGGCCCCACCGAGGGCCAGCAGTGCCTGGTGACCAGGTGGATCACCGTGGCCAACGCGAGGACGTTCAGCGCCCAGAGCGAGGCCGTGGCCAGCCACATCGGTACGAGCCCGAACGGGCTCAGCGGCAGCACGGCGAACGGGGGGTAGACCCAGGGCAGCAACACTCCGTTGCTCAACGGCGCCCAGCCTCGGGGAATCCGGCCGTCGGTCACCCAGGAGCGGACCGCCCACGGGTAGACCTGCAGGTCGCCACGTATCTGGTAGACGGCCTCGCCCCCGCTGAACAGATAGACCGCGCACAGACCGGCCAGGGAGAACAGCAGAACGAACGCGGCGATCACGAGGGAGAGACGCCGATGCCGCACGACCAGAGCGCCGAGGAAACCGGCGATGTGCCGAGCGATTCTTCCCCGTCTTCCGGCTCCGTGGAACGGCGCCCGCCATCGTGGAATGACTTCTGTGGACACGGACGGAATTGAATCATCACGCCTACGGGTGACACCGCTGCTTCGTGAGATCCGAGCTCACCACCATCGTCGCGGCGGAGCCGGTGAGTACCTCGCGAAGCCACGGGCTCCACGGGGCACCCACCGGCCTACCGGAACGAGGCCCGGCGGAAGGGTCAGTGACCGAACACACCCGAGAGATCGGCGGCCAGGCGCCGGGTCGCCGCGCGGATCTCCCCGACGTCCGGACCGTGACGCAGCAGCTCCCGAGCGGCGGCGGGCAGCACGTTGGGCAGCACCGATCCGAAAACCGAACGCAGCCCCTGCACGGTAGCGCCCTGCGCTCCCAGGCCGGGCGCGAGGACGGGACCGTTCAGCGCGGTGAGGTCGAGCTCACCGGGACGGATCGTGGCGCCCGTGACCACGCCGACGTGCCCCAGCGGTTCGGATCCGGCGTTGCTCTCCGCAGCGGCGTCCACGATGGACTGAGCCACCGTGTTGCCCTCCGAGGTGACCGAACGCTGCAGCCCGACCGCCTCCGGATTGGAGGTGCGGGCCAGCACGAAGATCCCGCGCCCGGTCTGGGCGGCGATGCCCACGGCGGGCGCGAGCGAGCCGTACCCCAGGTAGGGGGACACCGTGATGGCGTCCGCCGCCAACGGCGAGGAATCGTCGAGGTAGGCGTTGGCGTAGGCGGTCATGGTGGAACCGATGTCGCCGCGCTTGACGTCGTGGATCACCAGGGTGCCGAGCTTGCCGCACTCGGCCACCACGCGTTCCAGCACGGCTAGACCGCGTGAGCCGTGGAGCTCGAAGAAGGCCGACTGCGGTTTCACCACGGCCACCTGCTCGCCCACCGCCTCGAGCACGGTCATCGCGAACCGCTCCACCCCGGCGGGGGTCTCGTCGAGGCCCCACGCGTGCAGCAGCGCGGGATGCGGGTCGATCCCCACGCAGAGCGGCCCCCGGGCGCTCACGGCCTCGCGGAGGCGCTGCCCGAAGGCCGCCTGAACAGCCGTCATCGGATCTCACCACTCCGATCGCCGCGCAGCGTGGCCTGCAGCCGCTGCAGCGGCCGCACACCGATGTTGCCCCGGATGGCCGCCTCCACGCCCTGCACCGCCGCGGCGGCGCCCTGCACGGTGGTGATGCAGGGGACGTCGCGGGAAACCGCCGCGGTGCGGATCTCGTAGCCGTCCACCCTGGGGCCCGGGTTGCCGTAGGGGGTGTTGAAGATCATGTCGATCTCCCCCGCCTTGATCAGGTCGATGACGTCGCGGTCCCCGTCGGTCTCGACGCCCGAGGGGGCGCCGAAGTCGGCCGGGTCCTCGTTGTGCTTGCGGACCACGGTGCAGGCGATGTCGTTGCGCTGCAGGACCTCGGCGGTGCCCGCCGTGGCGCAGACGTCGAACCCGAGGTCGGCGAGACGCTTGACCGGGAAGACCATCGAGCGCTTGTCCCGGTTGGCCACCGAGACGAACACCCGCCCGGAGGTCGGCAGCGAGCCGTAGGCACCGCTCTGGGACTTGGCGAAGGCCTGTCCGAAAGCGGTGTCGATGCCCATCACCTCGCCGGTGGACTTCATCTCCGGGCCGAGCAGCGAGTCGATGCCGTGCCCCTCCGGCGTGCGGAACCGGTGGAACGGCAGCACGGCCTCCTTGACCGCGACGGGGGCGTGCGGCGGCAGGTCCGCCCCGTCCCCCTGCGGTGGCAGCATGCCCTCGGCCCGCAGGTCCGCGATCTTGGCGCCGAACATGATCCGGGCGGCCGCCTTGGCCAGCGGCGCGGCGGCGGCCTTGGACACGAACGGCACGGTGCGGGAGGCCCGGGGATTGGCCTCCAAGACGTAGAGCACGTCGTCCTTGAGCGCGTACTGCACGTTGAGCAGGCCACGCACCCCGATCCCCTCCGCCAGGGCCTCGGTGCAGCGGCGGACCTTCTCGATGTCCTGCCTTCCGAGCGTGATGGGCGGCAGCGCGCAGGCCGAGTCGCCGGAGTGCACCCCGGCCTCCTCGATGTGCTCCATCACCCCGCCGATGTAGACGTCGGTCCCGTCGGCCAGCGCGTCCACGTCGATCTCGATCGCGTCGTCGAGGAAGTTGTCCACCAGCACGGGGTGTTCCGGTGTGACCTCGGTGGCGCGGGCGATGTAGTTCTCGAGCGAGGCCTCGTCGTAGACGATCTCCATACCGCGACCGCCGAGCACGTAGGACGGGCGCACCAACACCGGGTAGCCGATGTCGTCGGCGATGCGCTTGGCGCCCTCGAAGGAGGTCGCGGTGCCGTAGCTGGGGGCGGGCAGCCCGGCCCGGGCCAGCACCTCACCGAAGGAACCACGGTCCTCCGCGAGGTGGATCGCCTCCGGCGGGGTTCCCACGACGGGCACTCCGGCCTCGGCGAGCCTGCGCGCCAGCCCCAGCGGTGTCTGACCACCGAGCTGGACCACCACACCGGCGACCGTCCCCGAGGCCTGCTCGGAGTGCACGACCTCCAGCACGTCCTCGAAGGTCAGCGGCTCGAAGTACAGCCGGTCCGAGGTGTCGTAGTCGGTGGAGACGGTCTCCGGATTGCAGTTGACCATCACCGTCTCGTAGCCGCTGCCCCCGTTGTCGGGAGCGGCGCGCAACCCCATGGCGGCGTGCACGCAGGAGTAGTCGAACTCGATGCCCTGGCCGATGCGGTTGGGGCCCGAACCGAGGATGATCACCTTCGGCCGTTCGCGCTGCCGCGCCACCTCGGACTCGGCGGCCGGGTCGGACTCGTACGCCGAGTAGTGGTACGGGGTGGCCGCGGCGAACTCGGCGGCGCAGGTGTCCACCGTCTTGTACACCGGACGCACCCCGAGCCGGTGCCGCAGCGAGCGGACCCCGTACTCACCGGCGAGCTCGGGCCGCAGCGCGGCGATCTGCCTGTCGGAGATCCCGGCGCGCTTGGTGCGCCGCAGCAGTTCGGCGTCCAGCACGGGGGCGGCGAGGATCTCCTCGCGCAGCTCCACCAGCGCCGCGATCTGGTCGATGAACCAGGGGTCGATCCCGGATGCCTCGTGCACCTGGGCCACCGTGGCCCCCATCCGCAACGCCCGCTCGACGGTGTAGAGCCTGCCGTCGTGACCGTTGGTCAGCTCGTCCAGCGTGGAGTCCAGGGTCACGCCCTCCGGATCCGGCACGGTCCAGAAACCGGCCCGGGAGGACTCCAGCGACCGCATCGCCTTGCCCAGTGCCTCGGTGAAGTTGCGCCCCAGTGCCATGGCCTCACCGACGCTCTTCATCGTGGTGGTCAGCCCGGTGTCGGCGCCCGGGAACTTCTCGAAGGCGAACCTGGGGGCCTTCACCACCACGTAGTCCAGCGTGGGCTCGAAGCTGGCCGGGGTCTGTTCGGTGATGTCGTTGGGGATCTCGTCCAGCGAGTACCCGATGGCCAGCTTCGCCGCGATCTTGGCGATCGGAAAACCCGTGGCCTTCGACGCCAGCGCCGAGGAGCGCGAGACCCTCGGGTTCATCTCGATGACGACCATGCGGCCGGTGCTCGGGTGGATGGCGAACTGGATGTTGCAACCGCCGGTGTCCACCCCGACCTCGCGCAGCACGTCTATGCCCACGTCGCGCATGTGCTGGTACTCGCGGTCGGTCAGCGTCATCGACGGGGCCACGGTGACCGAGTCGCCGGTGTGCACCCCCATGGGGTCGACGTTCTCGATCGAGCAGATCACGACCACGTTGTCGGCGTGGTCGCGCATCAGCTCCAGCTCGTACTCCTTCCAGCCGAGCACGCTCTCCTCGATGAGCACCTCGTGCACCGGGGACTCGGTCAGCCCCAGCGAGGCCATCCGCTCCAGTTCCTCGTGGGTGTGAGCCATGCCCGAACCGAGCCCGCCCATGGTGAAGCTGGGACGGATCACCACGGGCAGTCCGCGCTCGCTGACGAAGTCGCGGACCTCGTCCATCGAGTTGCACACCCTGCTCTCGGGCACACCGCCGCCCACCGAGCGCACGATGTCCTTGAACCGCTGGCGGTCCTCGCCGCGCTGGATGGCGTCGATGTCGGCGCCGATCAGCTCCACGCCGTACTTCTCCAGCACACCCCGCTCGTGCAGCGCCACGGCGGTGTTCAGCGCGGTCTGGCCGCCCAGCGTGGCCAGCAGCGCGTCCGGACGTTCGGCGTCGATCACCTTCTCCAGGAACTCCGGGGTGATCGGCTCGATGTAGGTGGCGTCGGCGAACTCCGGATCCGTCATGATCGTGGCGGGGTTGGAGTTGACCAGCGTGACCCGCATCCCCTCGGAACGCAGCACCCGGCAGGCCTGGGTTCCGGAGTAGTCGAACTCGCACGCCTGGCCGATCACGATCGGACCGGAGCCGATGACCAGAACGTGGTTGATGTCGGTCCTCTTCGGCATCAGCGTGCCTCGCTCATCAGTCGTACGAAGGAGTCGAACAGGTTGGCGGCGTCGTGCGGCCCCGCCGCGGCCTCGGGGTGGTACTGCACGCTGAAGGCGGGAGCGTCCAGCAGCCGCAGTCCCTCGACCGCGCCGTCGTTGGCGCAGTGGTGGCTGACCACGGCACGGCCGAATTCGGTGTCGAAGTGCTCCCCCGGCTCACCGCGCACCGCGAAGCCGTGGTTCTGCGCGGTGATGGCGACCCTGCCGGTGTCGGAGTCGATCACCGGGATGTTGATGCCCCGGTGCCCGTAGGGGAGCTTGTAGGTTCCCCGCCCGAGCGCGCGGCCCAGGATCTGGTTGCCGAAGCAGATCCCGAACAGCGGCAGGCGCCGCGAGAGCACCTGCCTGGTCAGCTCGACCGCGTGGTCGGCGGTGGCGGGATCACCCGGACCGTTCGACAGGAACACCCCGTCGGGCTCCACCGCCGTGATCTCGGACAGCGAGGACGACAGCGGCAGCACGTGCACCTCGACGCCGCGCTCGGCCAGCATCCGCGGGGTGTTGGACTTGATCCCCAGGTCCAGCGCTGCCACCGTGAACCGGCGCTGCCCCCGTGCGGGCACGACGTAGGACTCGGCGGTGGTGACGTCACCGGCCAGGTCGGCGCCCAGCATCCGGTCTCCGGAAACGACCCGCTCGATCATCCGCTGGTCGTCGGTGACGTCCTCGCCGGAGAAGACACCCGCGCGCATCGCGCCCAGTTCCCGGATGTGGCGCGTGAGCGCCCGAGTGTCCAGGTTGGCTATGCCGACCACGCCCTGCCTGCGCAGCTCCTCCTGCAACGTGCGGGTGGCGCGCCACGAGGACGGTCTGCGCGCCGGGTCGCGCACCGCGTAGCCCGCGACCCAGATGCGCTGCGACTCGTCGTCCTCGTCGTTCCAGCCGGTGTTGCCGATCTGTGGCGCCGTGGCCACCACGATCTGCCGGTGGTACGACGGATCGGTCAACGTCTCCTGATATCCCGTCATGCCGGTGCTGAAGACGACCTCCCCGAAGCAAGAGCCCTCACTTCCGAAGGCCTCGCCGCGAAAGATCCGGCCATCCTCCAGCACCAGGGCGGCGGGGGCCTGCGCGGTCATGTTTCCTCCTGCCGCTCAACCGCGGCGTAGTCGTGGTCGGATTCGGAATCGGTGGCTGCGGCGGGCAGTGCCCTGATCGCGTCGACCCACGTCCCCGGATCGCTCTCGTCGCCGTGCCGGAACCCGCTGTCGACCAGCCGGCTCCCCGAAAGCCGGTCTCCCGGGCGCCAGGTGATCACCAGCATGCCGACACCCGGGACGACCTTGTTCGCCAGCTTGTGGTCGACGCGTGCGTCGTGGATCGCGGTGGCCGGAATCCAGAGGGGCTCGGTACCGTCCCGGTCGAGCAGCAGCCCCTCGGGGTACAGCCTGAGCGTGGCACCGGAGCGGTTGCCCAACGTCGCCGCCGTGACGCGGTCCTGCCAGTCACCGGCGACGGTGGTCCCCACGTACAGCCCCACCGAGGCGGGCAGCAGCTCCCGCAGCGAGCTCAGCTCCCCCGGCACCGGGGGCAGCGATCCCACGAGCTCGGCGTGCCCGCGTTTGCGGTTGTTCCAGCCCCTGCGCATCCCGTAGAGGACCAGCACGGCCAGCGCGGCCAGTCCGATGACCCAGAGCGTGCGCGCCATCAGAACCGCCCCCCTACGGGCTCGACCTTGCCGTCCCGGGCGGTGATCCGCCCGGCGGAGATCGTCGCCAGCACGCGCCCCGGCAGCACCATTCCCTCGAAGGGCGTGTTGACCGAGGTGCTCGCCAGTTCGGCCCCCCGGACCGTCCACTCCGCGTCCGGGTCGACCAGGGTCAGGTTGGCCGGCTCGCCGACGGCGACCGGGCGCCCCTGCTCGGACAACCCCGCGATGCGGGCGGGGGCCTCACTGAGCACCCGGGCGACTCCACGCCAGTCCAGCAGCCCCGGGCGCACCATCGTGCGCACCAGCACCGACAGCGCGGTCTGCAGGCCGAGCATGCCCGGCCTGGCCGCCGACCACTCGCAGTCCTTGTCCTGGTCGGCGTGCGGCGCGTGGTCGGTGGCGACGCAGTCCACCACGCCCTCCGCGAGCGCCGCGCGCAGCGCGCGCACGTCCTCGTCGGTGCGCAACGGCGGGTTGACCTTGTAGCGGGGGTCGTAGGTCTCCAGCAGCTCGTCGGTGAGCAGCAGGTGGTGTGGCGTGACCTCGGCCGAGACCGAGCCCCCCGTCGCACGGGAGCGCCACCACCGCAGGAACTCCGCGGTGCCCGCGCTGGAGACGTGGCACACGTGCAGCGCCCCGCCGGTGTGCTCGGCGAGCATGCAGTCCCGCGCCACCACGGACTCCTCCGCGGCGGCGGGCCAGCCCGCCAGCCCGAGGCGCGCCGCGTTCGGCCCCTCGTGCGCCTGCGAGTCGGGGGTCAGCCTCGGATCCTGGGCGTGCTGGGCCACCACCCCGCCGAACGCCCGGGTGTACTCCAGCGCGCGCCGCATCAGCAGCGGGTCGTCCACGCAGTGACCGTCGTCGGAGAACACCCTGACCTCGGCCCGGGAGCGCGCCATCGCCCCGATCTCGGCGAGCCGCTGCCCGGCCAGCCCGGCGGTGACCGCGCCGACGGGGCGCACGTCCACCAGTCCGATTTCCCGGCCCCGGCGCCGCACGTGTTCGACCACCACCGCGTTGTCGGCCACCGGGTCGGTGTTGGCCATGGCCAGCACCGCCGTGTAGCCCCCGAGCGCGGCGGCCGCCGAACCGGTCTCGACGGTCTCGGCGTCCTCCCTGCCGGGCTCCCGCAGGTGGGTGTGCGGGTCCACGAAGCCGGGCAGCAGTACCGCTCCCCCGGCGTGCACGATCTCGTCGGCGTCGGTTCCGGTCTGCTGCCCGATCGCGGCGACGACACCGTTCTCGATCAGCAGATCCACCGGCTCACCGGTGCCGTAGGGGCGTACTTCGCGCAGCAGTGTCCGACGGCCGGGATCGCCCGCCGGTCGCTCGACATCGTTCACGCCGTGCTCTCCTCTCCGGCCAGCAGGTGGTACAGCACGGCCATCCGCACGTGGACACCGTTTCGGACCTGCTGTTCGACGGCCGCGCGTGGCGAGTCCGCCACCTGCGGCGCGATTTCCATTCCGCGCAGCATCGGCCCGGGGTGCAGCACGACCGCGTGCTCGGGCAGCTTCGCCGTCCGGGCGGCGCTGAGCCCGTAGCCGATCGAGTACTCCCTGGCCGTGGGGAAGAACCCGCCGTTCATCCGCTCGGCCTGCACGCGCAGCCCCATGACGGCGTCGAGCCCGGGCAGCTGCGGGTCCAGCTCGTGCGTGACGGTGGCGCCCCAGCTCTCCACGCCCTCCGGAACCAGGGTGGGGGGCGCGATCAGCACGACCTCGGCCCCGAGCGTGCGCAGCAGGTGGACGTTGGAACGGGCCACGCGGCTGTGCAGCAGGTCACCGACGATGCCGATCCGCCTGCCCGCCAGCTCGCCGAGCCTCTCCCGCAGCGTCGCGGCGTCCAGCAGCGCCTGGGTGGGGTGCTCGTGGGTCCCGTCCCCGGCGTTGACGACCTTGGTACCGGTGTGATCCAGCCACTCCGCGAGCCGGTGCGGCGCCCCGGAGGCGCCGTGCCGCAGAATCACGCAGTCCGCCCCGGCGGCGGAGAGGGTCAGCGCGGTGTCGCGCAGCGACTCGCCCTTGCCGGTGGACGAACCCGAGGCCGACACGTTGATCACGTCGGCACTCATCCACTTGCCCGCCACCTCGAACGAGACCCTGGTGCGGGTGGAGTTCTCGTAGAACATCGTGATCACGGTGCGTCCGCGCAGGGTGGGGAGCTTGCGCACCTCCCTGCCCAGCAGCGTCCGCTTGAGCGTGTCGGCGGTGTCGAGCACCGTGTTCACGGTTTCGCCGTCGAGCCCGTCGGCCGTGAGCAGGTGTCGTATCACTGGTTTCCTCCGGCCGATTCGGCTGGGTCGGTCGCCGCGCTCGAGGAGTGGTCACCGGTGTGCTGGCTCGAGGAGGTGTCGGGGCGGCGCAGCAGCACCGCGTCGGCCTCGTCCACCTCGGTGAGCCGAACCGCGACGTCCTCGCTGCGTGCGGTCGGCACGTTCTTGCCCACGTAGTCGGCCCTGATGGGGAGCTCGCGGTGCCCGCGATCCACCAGCACGGCCAGCTGCACGGCCCTGGGACGGCCCTGATCCCGCAGCGCGTCCAACGCGGAGCGGACGGTGCGACCGGAGAACAGCACGTCGTCGACCAGCACGACCAGCGCGTCATCGACGCCCTCGGCGGGCACACTGCTCGGTTCCAGCGGACGATTCGGCTGCTGACGCAGGTCGTCGCGGTACAGGGTGATGTCCAGCGCCCCGGAGGGAACGGTCACGCCGCTGAAGGTGGCGATGCGTTCCGCGATGCGGTGGGCGAGGGGAACTCCTCTGGTGGGAACCCCAAGCAGCACGACGTGCTCGGCACCGCTGTCGAGCGCGGTCTTCTCGATGATCTGATGGGCCATTCGGGCGACGGTGCGCGCGACGTCACCGGCCGAGAGGAGTTCGCGCTCCCCGGCCGGAACCGCCGCGTCCGCCGATTGGCGTGACGCCACGGAAGGACCTCCTTCCCCGCCTCACTGGACGGGCCGTTAAAGGACGCCAGGAGCCCGGCACTCGCCGGGCTTGCCCTGTACGCTATCAGCGTCGGGGGGTCAACCGCCGGGGTGGTGTAACGGGATTCGTGCCACACTCACTCCATGAGCAACTTGACCTGGTGACGCTCGCGAGCGAATATTACTCTCCGTATCAATACTGAGCGTTCCTCCCCGGCAACTTGAACTAGGCTGACGGGGCGAATGAAACGGAGAAACGCCACATGGGCGACTACGCCAAGGCGCTGGGCAGCAAGCTCCGCGCTATCCGCCAGCAGCAGGGTCTTTCGCTGCACGGCGTCGAGCAGAAGTCAGGCGGGCGGTGGAAGGCCGTGGTCGTCGGGTCTTATGAACGAGGTGACCGTGCGGTCACCGTGCAGAAACTCGCCGAGCTGGCCGACTTCTACGGTGTTCCGGTAGCCGAGCTGCTGCCGGAAGGCAGGGTTCCCTCCAGCGCGGAACCCGCCACGAAGGTCGTCATCAACCTCGAACGGCTGCAACAGCTTCCCGCGGAGAAGGTGGGACCGCTGGCCCGCTACGCGGCCACGATCCAGAGCCAGCGGGGTGACTACAACGGCAAGGTCCTGTCGATCCGGACCGAGGACCTGCGCTCCCTGGCCATCATCTACGACATGTCCCCGGGGGAGCTCACCGAGCAGCTCATCGACTGGGGCGTCCTTCCCCCCGAGGCGCGTCCGGCCCGCGAGGAGTGATGAGCCGGCGGTCCGCGTCCGCCCCGCGCGGGTGCGGGCCGCACCGGGAACGGGCCGCGCCTCGTTCGTGGGGACAGCGCGGCCGTTTCCGGGACGTTCCCGGCCGGTGGGCGCGGTCCACCGACTGCAGGAACAGCGATCCGGGGAACCACCGGAAGATTTCGGCGTACGGCGCCGTACCGCTCCGCACGGCCCCGTGCGGCCTACGGTCCCGCCCGGCGGCGGCCAACCGGCACGGACTTCAGCCGGATGCGTTCCGGTGGGAACTCCGCCGGGGTGGCACGCCCCTTACCCGGTCCCTCCCGCCGGTGACGGGGAGACCGGGAGTTCGGCTCGCGAGCCACCCCGGGCGGAGAGGCCGGTCAGCGTTCGGAGGCCGTCGGGGACCCCTCGTCGGGGGCGGCGTCCTGGTCCCCGGCGTCGGACCGCTCCCCCGAGGAGCGCAGCGACTTCCGCTGCCGCTCGTCGATACCGGCCAACCTGCCCAGCACCCCGTTGACGAACCTGGGGGTGTCGTCCGTGGAGAGCGCCTTGCCCAGCTGAACGGCTTCGTCGATGACCACGGCGGGGGGAATGTCGTCCTCCCACAGCAGCTCGAAGAAGCCGAGCCGCAGCACGGCCCGGTCCACGACCGGCATGCGGGAGAGCGCCCACCCCTGGGAGTACTCGACGATCAACTCGTCGATCCGTTCGCGGTGTTCGGCCACGCCGGAGACGAGCGTGATGGTGTACTCACCGACGGCCGGCGCCTCCGTGGACCCGACGCGCTCCCGGAGCAACGTGTCGGGGGGAAGCTCCCGCAGGTCGGCCTCGTAAAGCACTTCCACCGCGCGTTCGCGGGCCTTGCTACGTGCGCCCAACTCACACCCTCTTTTCGGCAGCGCGCGGTCCTGTACAGCACAGTCGGGCCAGCATACCGACCGACCGAGAGCCGCTCACTTGACGCGTCCCAGGTAGCGCCCGTCCCTCGGGTCCACCTTGATCTTCTCGCCCGTCTCGATGAACAGCGGGACCTGCACGGTCGCCCCGGTCTCCAGCTCGGCGGGCTTGCTGCCGCCGGTGGAACGGTCCCCCTGCACACCGGGATCGGTGTGGGCGACCGTCAGCTCCACTGAGGCGGGCAGCTCGACGTAGAGCGGCTCCCCCTCATGGCGGGCCAGAGTGACGGTGCTGTTCTCCAGCATGTAGCCGGCGGAGTCACCCACGGTCTCCGGCGAGACGCTCACCTGGTCGTAGGTGTCGGGGTCCATGAACACATAGTCGACGCCGTCGTTGTAGAGATAGGTCATCTCGCTGCGGTCGACGTTGGCGGTCTCGACTTTGACACCGGCGTTGAAGGTCTTGTCCACGACCTTGCCGGAGAGCACGTTCTTGAGGGTGGTGCGCACGAAGGCGCCGCCCTTGCCCGGCTTGACGTGCTGGAAGCTCGTGACGGTCCACAGTTGCCCGTCGATGTTGAGCACGATTCCGTTTTTCAGGTCGTTCGTGGTGGCCACGGTCGGAGTCTCTCCTGTGCTAAGGCTGCAGATGTTCGCCGTTCGAGCTGGCGCGCGACCGAGAAGCGGGATCGAGCGCACGTTGCCCCACCTAGAGGACGACGAGCTCCTTCGTCGTCAAGGTGAGCAACTCCGGCGTGTCCGCACGCGCGACCAGCGTGTCCTCGATGCGGACGCCGCCCCGCCCAGGCAGATACACACCGGGCTCGGCGGTGACCGCCATCCCGGCCTCGATGGTACCTTCCCCGCGTTGGGACAGGGCCGGTGCCTCGTGGATCTCCAGTCCCACACCGTGCCCCAGACCGTGCGAGAACCGCTCCCCGTAACCGGCCCAGGTGACCACGTCACGCGCCGCCGAGTCGGCGTCGCGCACCTCGGTGCCCACCCTGATGGCCTCGCGCCCGGCCGCCTGGGCCGCGGCCACGAGCTCGTAGACCTCGCGCTGCCATTCGGCGGGCTGGCCCAGTACGACCGTACGGGTCATGTCGGAGTGGTAGCCGTCCACGAGGGCACCGAAGTCCATCTTGACGAAGTCGCCCGTCGCCAGCTCCGCCTCGGTGGGGCGGTGGTGCGGCACGGCCGAGTTGGCTCCGGTGGCCACGATCGTCTCGAAGGAGGGACCGCTAGCGCCGTGGTCGAGCATCCGGCTCTCCAGCTCGCGCGCCACGGCGAGTTCGGTGCGCCCGGGGCGCAGCCCGCCGTGCTCGATCAGCTCGGCCAGCGCCCGGTCGGCCGCCGCGCACGCCATGCGCAGCGCCTCGATCTCGCTCTCGTCCTTGAACAACCGCAGGCTCTCCACCAGTCCCGGAGCGCGCACCAGCTCCACCCCGGGCGCGGTGCCCCGCAGCTCCTCCAACCCGTCCACCGTGACGTGCTGACTCTCGAAACCGACCCGCCGGTAGGTCTCGGACCGGGACTCGGCCCGGCGGGCCAGCTCGGCTGCGCTGGCCCGGTCGATGAGGTGTTCGAGCTCGGGGACCTGGGAGGCGGCCTGCGTCTCGTAACGACCGTCGGTGCAGAACACCGTGCGCGTCTCGGAGCTCTCGGCGTCGGCCGCGTGCACCAGCAGGGCCGCGTTGGATCCCGTGAAGCCGGTGAGGTACCTGATGTTGAGCAGGTTGGTCACCAGCATCGCGTCCACCTCACGCTCGCGCAGGTGGCCGCGAAGGGACTCACGGCGATGTACGTGCGATTCGGGCATGAGGGCAGCTTAGTTCCCGCCCGGGAGCCCTCGCCTGGGCACGGGTGGCCCCGTTGTGCGGTCGGTTCGTCACAGTTGGGAGATCGGGCGTGGCCCGGGCGCCAACCTTCCAGCGATCTCGGGATCGGCACACCCCGCTCCGGAGAACGGTTTGAACACGACATCGACCGCGCACGCCGCGGCGCCGAAACGGCCCTCGACCTCGGATTCGCTCCGCCTCTCCCCTTCGGTTCCGGCGCACGCGGCGTGATCTTCTTCGCCGAACGCGCGGCACTGAAGATCTACACCCACCGATGGCGGGACCGCTGCCACCGCGAGAACACCGGCCCGCGCGCGGCCGCTCACCCCCCGAACCACGCGTGCCCGACGTCCTCGCCCACGATGCGCGGGCCGGACAGCTGTCCTAGCTGGCCGCCACCCGAATGAGGGTGCCCGACCTTCCCCGCACGAGGCGACCACGAGATCGGGCAGGTAGCCGCCCGACCGCACAGCCTGTCGGGCGAGCCTCCTGGCGGAGCTGCCGGAACACCGCCGACGGCTGCGCACCCTGCCGAAAGGCAGCAGCCCCGCACACGCGGCCGCGACCCAGCTCGGGGCCGCCCTGAGCGAGACGGCACCGGCGGCCGAAACGCACTGTGCCCGAGGGGTCGTGCACAGGACTTCTCCAGCTGCGACATCCTGCTCACCGACGGTGAACATCCGGACGTCATCGACTTCGAGGGCTCCGGGACCGGCTGTCGCTAAGAGGATCTCGGCACGCTGGTGCCGCACGAGCGCCTGTTCGGTACACACGACCGGCGCGTCCTCCTGACCGGCTACGACGCCGAGCGTCGTCGATGGAACCCCCACCACGGACCCGGTCAGCGGTGACCACCTCGCCTGTCACCTGGCCCTGCGCACCCGCTGGATCCTGTAATGGGCCCTCGAGCTGGCCGAGCGGGTCGCCGCGACAACCCCGTCGCTGTCGGCCGCGCCGAACGGACGGGAAGCGCTGTGAAGCCCTCAACCGTTCTCGCGCTCCGGCACCGCCCCGCGAGCTACGCGGAAACCGATGTCGTCGAGCCGGTTGGTCGGGTGGGTACGGCGGCGCACCGAGGCGCGGCAGCTCCAGTGCTCGTCGAACCAACCGCCGCCACGCAGGACCCGGTAGGTGCCGTAGACCTCGGGGTCGTAGAAGTCCCAGCACCACTCCCAGACGTTGCCGAGCGTGTCGTGCACACCCCACGGGTTCGGCTGTTTGCGGCCCACTTCGTGCGGCCGTTCGCCGGAGTTGTCGCGGTACCAGGAGATCTCGTCGAGCGGTCCGTACCGCGGCCCGGTGGTGCCCGCGCGGCAGGCGTATTCCCATTCCGCTTCGGTCGGCAGCCGGTAGCCGTCGGCCGTGGTGTCCCATTCGGCGGAGCCGTCGTGCTCGTGCAGGCGGTAGGCGGGCTCGAACCCCCGCAGCCGGGAGAACGCGTTGCAGAAGCGAACGGCGTCCCACCAGGAGACGCTCTCAACGGGGAGCTGGTCACCCCGTGCCGCGCTGGGACGCAGCCCTGTGACCTCGGCGTAGCGGGCCTGAGTGACCGGGGTCGCGGCGATGCGGTAGGCAGCCAGCTCGACCGGCCAGCTTCGCCGCGTCCGGCGATCAGTGAGCACCACCCGCCCCGGTGGCGGGTCGATCAGCTCGACGTCGGTCTCGACTTCGGTACCGTCGGCCACGGGTGCTCGTTTCGTCGGTGTTCTCGCCCGGCAACACGGCACGCACTCGGCGACGAGCGGCCCGCTCGGTGTGATCATACAGCGACCGGCCACCGAATTTCGTTGTCCGCTCACGATCATCCGCGCGGCGCGGTCTCACGGGAATCCTCCCGGGCCGAGCGGGTTCGCCCCGGTACCCCGGGTCAATCGCGTGCGGCCCCTTCGGGCCAGACGACGGTCACCGGCAGGCCGCGCTCGCGGGCGGCCGCGACGGTGTCACCGGTTCCGCCCGCGCCGTCGGAGGGCTGTCCGTCCCAGACGGCGACAAGCCAGTCCACAGTGTCCAGTATGTGAGCGCTGGCGGCCTGGTAGGCCGCACGTCCGGAGGTGGAGAACGGCATGATGTGGACCGTGGTCGCGTACTCGACCAAGGTGTCGAATTCGGGCAGGTCGTCGGGCTTGACCTTCGCGTCACGGTAGTCGTCAGCGGGCAGGACCACCTCGTAGGAACCGCCCACATCGCGCACGGCGTGCGCGAAGAGCTGATCGGCACCGCGCGCCAGGCAGGTCACCCCGTGCAAGCCGTGTTGGACGTGGGGCCGCAGGGTGGTGCGCAGCGCGGCGCGCACCATCTCACGGGTTCGGGGGGTCAGGCTGGAATGCCCGGTGATACCGACGCGGATCAACACGGCACCTTTCGTCGAAGTCAGCGGTGGATGAGGTCCATGATCGCCTCCCGCGCCCGCCGCACGGCGGGGACGGAGGCGAACGCTCGGGACTCCCGATGGAAATCGAGCAGTTTCGTTCCCACTCGTCCGGACCTTCGGGGCTCGGCCAACGGCAGCGCTTCCAACAGCAGCGCGGCGGCCCGCTCGGGTTGCTCGCGGCACGGCAAGACGCGGTCGAACGTGGGCTCGTGACACGTGCCGCGTTGCGCGGAGTTCCGACGTTGCTCCGGGGAAGCAGTTTCGCCTACCGCACGAAGCGGCCTCTCGAAGGCGGCGACACGTTCGAGAACGGCGTGTACGCCCATGGGCCCGAGGCGGACGCGGTGGCCGACGAGTACGTCGAGCTGCTGCGGCGATGGGACCGCGATCTGCGGGGCGGTCCCGGCGCGCGTATCGAGGTGTTTCCCGCTACGCGGCCGACCAGCGAACTCTCCAGGTGACGCGTCATCGAGAAAAAGCACACGCGTGTCGTCGTCTCCTGGTCGGGAGCGCGGAATCCCTGACAGGCAGGGCCCCGCGATAACCACGATTACCGAATGATGGAGGTTGCGTTGACTGTTTCCACCGATTCCGAGGTCCCCATGCCGGCGGTGGCCGAGACCACCACCGATGGGGAGGCCGAGTCTCCTGCTGTCGAGGACTTCGACCTCGACATCCGTTTCTCCGAATCCGGTCCGATCGTCGAGGAACTTATTCGGCCCACCGATGACCACGTTCGTCCGAAGAAATGTTTCCCCGTCATGGCCGGTGTCAGGCTGGTACGGACAGCAGCCAGTGACGAGAGCCCGGCGCGTCGTGGGGACCGCTCGAAATCGTCGGCGTCCGACGCGGGAAGCGGAGGGCGCGTTTCACCGCGCGATCACCCACGCGAGCATTCGCGGGGCGGCCCGGCCAGGCCCTCCTGGTACGCCAACCGCTCCCCGCTGTCGGCGGATCGCGTCACCGTAGCTGAGCGTCAGCCACGCAACACGCTCCTCCGCCGTGGGAACCCGCCCGTCACCCGGGCGGTGGACTTCAACCGTGGACACCGGGATGCATCCGGTGCAGCGTCGAACGGTGCGCCTGTCTGATCCGGGCGCCGTCCGACTCGTCGTCCACGGGCAGATCGACCTCGGTCGCGAGTGGCCACTCCGGCGGCCGGTCGGTGCCCGCCAGACTCCAGGCCGCCTGCCGCGCCGCCCCGAGGGCGACGTACTCGGCCTGGCGGGGAACGGTCACCGGCACGCCGAAGATCCCCGGCGCCACCCGGCGCACCGCCTCGGAACGGGCGGCTCCGCCGATGAGCAGCACGCGGCGCACCGGCACGTCCTGGCCCCGCAGCGCGTCCAGCCCCTCGGCCAGGCCGCACAGCATTCCCTCCACCGCCGCGCGGGCCAGGTTCTCGGGGGTCATGTTGTCCCTGCAGAGCCCGTGCAGCGTCCCGGTGGCGCCGGGCAGGTTCGGGGTGCGCTCCCCGTCCAGGTAGGGCAGCAGCGTCAGCCCGCCCGCCCCCGGCTCGGCCGAACGGGCCAGCCGGTCGAATCCAGCGTTGTCGGTACCCAGCAGTTCCGCTGTCGACGTGAGCACCCGCGCGGCGTTGAGCGTGCACACCAGCGGCAGGAACCTGCCGGTGGCGTCGGCGAACCCGGCTACGGTGCCCGTCGGATCCCCGGTGGCGGTCCCGGAACAGGCGAAGACGGTACCGCTGGTCCCCAGGGAAACCACCACGTCGCCGGGAGCGATCCCCAACCCCAGGGCCGCTGCCATGTTGTCCCCGGTGCCCGCCGAGACGAGCACGCCGGAGGGAGTGGTCCCCGCGGGTTCGCCGGGGGCGAGCACACGCGGGGTGTTCGGCGAACGTCCGCCGAAGGCCCGGGCGAGCAGGTCGTGGCGGTAGCGTCCCTCGCCCGGCGACCAGTAGCCGGTGCCCGAGGCGTCCCCGCGATCGGTGACGTACTCCCCGCCGGTGAGCCTGGCGGTGAGCCAGTCGTGCGGCAGCACCACGTCGGTGACCAGGTCCGCGAGCCGGGGCTCGTGCTCGGCCATCCACCGGAGTTTGGCGACCGTCAGGCTCGCCACCGGAACGGTTCCGGTCATGCCCGCCACGGCGGCCGCCCCGCCGAACTCCGCGGTGATCCGCTCGGCGGCCTCCGCCGAGCGCGTGTCGTTCCACAGCAGGGCGGGCCGCACCACGGCGCCGTCCGCGTCGAGCGCGACCAACCCGTGCTGCTGAGCCCCCACCCCGATGGCCGACACGCCGTCCAGCAGGCCGTCGGTGGCGCGGCACAGGGCGTTCCACCAGACCTCGGGGTCGATCTCGGTTCCGTCGTGGTGCTCGGCGCTGGCGCTGCGCAGCACTTCTCCGCTGGCGGCGTCGCACACCACGACCTTCGTGGACTGCGTGGAGGAATCGATCCCAGCGACCAGCTCCCCGGAACCGGGTGCTGACTCGTGTTCGGTGCTCATCTGGTGCCGTCCTGCGACTCGGGAGTCGAATTCGGAAGGATCTGCAGCTTGCGGCCGGTTCCGGCCCGGAACTTGCGGACCGCGTCCTCGTAGGAGTCCAGCGGGAAGGCGTCGCTGATCATGGTGTCGGCGTCGACCGCTCCGCTGCCCATGAGCTCCACGGCCCGGGAATAGCTGTGCAGCACCGCCATGCTGCCCACGATGGTGATCTCCTCGTTGTAGACCCGGAACGGGGAGAACGACGCGGTCGCCTCGCCCGGGGCCACGCCGAACTGCTGGAAGGTTCCCCCCGGACGCACCCTGCCGAGACCGTCCTCGATCGCGGCGACGACGCCGGTGCAGTCCACCACGACCTCCCAGCCGTGGCGGGCGTGCAGCGCCTCGGCCGACGTGGCGGTGGCGTCCGCGCCGAGCCGCTCGGCCACCTCCAGCCGCTCCTCGTTGAGATCGACGACCGACACCGAGGTGGCGCCGCCCCGGCGGGCGAGCTGGGCCATCAGCAGCCCCATCGTCCCCGCCCCGTAGATGAGGTAGTGCTCGCCGAGCCGGCGGGGAAGCCGGTCGAAACCGCGCACGGCGCAGGACAGCGGTTCGATCAGCGCGGCCCGCGCCGCTGTCACGCCCTCCGGGAGCCGGTGGCAGTTGGCGGCGGGAGCGAGCGCGTACTCCGCGCAGGCCCCGTCCCTGGTGTTGCCGATGGCGTTCCAGTCCTCACAGAGGTTGCCGCGGCCCAGCGCGCAGTAGTGGCAGCTGCCGCAGAACAACGAGGGGTCCACCGCCACGGCATCCCCGACCCGAAGGCTCGTCACTCCGTATCCGAGGGCGGCGACTCTGCCCGCGAACTCGTGGCCGGGCACGATCGGGTAGGGAGCCGGGGCGAAGTCGCCGTCGACGATGTGGATGTCGGTGCCGCAGATACCGCAGGCGTCGACCTCGACGACCACCTCCCCGGGACCGGGTTCGGGATCGGGGACGGTGGTGACCGACAGTTTTCCGGGTGTTTCGATGACAGCTGCGCGCACTGGGGCCTCGTTCCTCAGTCTCGGACGGTCTCTCCGGGAAGGTGTTCGTCCGGGTCGGCGGGGGTGACCCGCACCTCGGTGCCGAACGCCCGGATGGCCGCGATCTCCTGTTGCGGGGTGGTCCCGTCGGTGACCACCAGGTCGTACGCCGCCACTGTGCCGTGGGAGTACGTGGCCGTCTTGCCGAACTTCGAGTGGTCCACGAGCAGCACGCTGCGTTCGGCGGCAGCGCACATGGCTTCCTTGATCTCGGCGAAGTCCTGGATCGGGTGGTACAACCGGCCGTCGGCGACCGCGGTCGCCGACATCACCGCCAGGTCGGCGCGCAACCGCGAGAGGCCGCGCAGCACGTCCGGCCCGGTGCAGGACTCGAACTCGCCGCGGAAACGTCCCCCCAGCAGCAGTACCTCCCGCTCTGCGCCTGACAGGGTCCGCGCCACCACGAACGAGTTGGTCACCACGGTCAGACTCTCGACCGAGGTGAGCCTGCGGGCGCACGGGAACAGCGTGCTGGAGTCGTCCAGGATGACGGTGGTGTCCGGGCGGACCTCGCCGACCGCCACCGCCGCCATCGCCTCCTTCTCCGCGACGTGCAGCCCGACCCGGAACCTGGTTGCAGTCTCCATGGTCAGGGAGGGGAAGGACTCCACCCGACCGCGCAGTTTGCGCAGCAGATGGCGCGCGGCCAGGTCGTCGAGATCGCGGTGCATCGTCATGAGACTCACGCCGAAACGCTCGGCCAGCTCGTCTATGCGAGCCCTGCCCCGATCGACGACGAACCGCAAGATCTCCCGCCTGCGGCGCTCCACCGCGGCTTCCGATGGTCGGGCGGCGGCCACGGCCCCTCCCTTTCGCTTCGCCGGGTTCGTCCTCTCCGTTGCCGGAGCGCTCGCTTGGTGGACCTCTCGGTGGTTCCGAGGCCTCGCCGGGAAGCGAGCGCGTGGCTGCGCGGGTCCTGTTCGGGATCGTCATTCCTGGGGGCGGACGACGGCCTTGATCGCCGTGTCGTCGCGTGCGGACAGGGTGAGCGCCTCGGGAACCCGGTCCAGTCCGAACCGGTGGGTGACCAGCCTGTCGAGCTCCACCGCGCCGGACGCGGCGAGCGCGATGGCGGTCGGCCAGGTGTTGGCGTACCGGAAGGTGCCGGTCAGCTCGATCTCGCGGGTCTGCACGTGCGAGATCGGGAGGGTGAGTTCGTCCCCACCCAGGCCGACGAACACGGCGCGCCCGGCGCGGGCCAGAGTGCCCACCGCCTCGGCGGCGGCCCCGGCGTTGCCGGAGCATTCCAGCAGCACGTTCGGTTCGTACCCGCGGGCGGACAGATTCCGCTCACCGACGTTGACGGTGTCGGCGGCGGCCAGCTCCGAGGCCATCAGCAGCCTGTGCTCGGTCACGTCGGTCACCACGACCTCGGTGGCCCCGAAGGCACGCGCGGTCTGCGCCGCGAGCAACCCGATCGGCCCGGCCCCGGTGATCAGCACACGGTCGCCGGGGGCCACCCGCGCCCTGCGGCACGCCCACACGGCCACCGAGAGCGGTTCGACGAGGGCGGCGGCCTCGTCCGACATGTCCTCGGGCACCGGGTAGGCGAACCGCTCGTGCAGGAGCACGTACTCGCAGAACGCCCCGTCGACGGGCGGGGTGGCGAAGAACCGCACATCCGGGCAGAGGTTGTAGCGCCCCGACCGGCACTCGTGGCACGCCATGCAGGGAACCCCCGGTTCGAGAGAGACCCGGGTGCCGGGTTCGTGTCCGGACACTTCGGAACCGCGTGCGACGACCGTGCCGGAGGCCTCGTGCCCGAGGACCAGCGGTTCGCGGACCACGAACTCCCCGAGCCTGCCGTGTTCGTAGTAGTGCGTGTCGGAACCGCAGGTTCCCACCGCGCTCACCCGGACCAGCACTTCGTGCGGGCCGGGACGCGGAACGGGCCGGTCCTCGACGACGATGTCGTGGACGTCACGCAGCACGGAAGCGCGCATCGACGTTGGAAGTTCGTTCACTCTCCGGTCACTGCTCCCAGGGTCAGGCCGGTGACCAACCACCGGCGGACTGCCAGTCCCGCCGGCATCATCGGCACCACGACGAAGGTGCCGATGGCGCACAGCTGCCCCCAGTCGATACCTGACCGGGTGACCAGCTGGCCGGCGGCCATCGGTAACGTCCGCGAGTGCGGACCGCTGAATACGAGCGCGAGGGTGTAGTCGTTCCAGGTGAACACCAGCAGACGAACAGCGGACAGAACACGAAGGTGGTCACAAGTCCCGACCGGGTCAACGACAGCACCACGTGTCGGAAAGCCTGCCAGTCGGTGCGCCCCTCCACCTTGGCCGATTCCTCGAGTGCTCACGGGACGTCGGCGAAGAACGCGCTCAGCAGCCAGACCGCGAGCGGCGGATCGAACGTGAGATAGGCAAGCACCAGCCCCGCCACGGTGTCGATCAGCACGACCTGGCGGAACATCGGGAACAGCGGGAGCACCACCGCGGCGACGGGGGTCATCCGAACCAAGATGATCCGAAAGGACAGGTGCTTCCTGCCCCGCGTCCCGCCGCGGACCAGTCCGTAACCCGCCGGCGCTCCCGGCGTCACGGACAGCAGGGCCGAGGTCCCTACGGTGCTGCCAGATCATCGTGGCGCAGTCGTAGGGCAGCGCCAGTACCCGCTGGCCCCCGAAGCGCCCGGACACGTCCATCTGCGGCGGGACGGAGTCGTCGAACTCCGACGACTCGCCCGGAAACGAGGGGTCCCCGGCGGGGTCGAGCGGATCGACCAGCCCGTCGGCACAGGGCTCGAACACCTGGTACCGCGACTGGCCGGATGCCAGGTCCAGGGCCGCCTTCCGCACGAGCACGGACAGTCCCGGCGTGACGATGTCGACGTGGATAACGGTCAGCTCGGTGAAGCGCCGGGCGTCGGCGGCGATGGCGCCGAGGGGCGCCGTGTTCTCGGAGACGAGGTTCAAGGTGCACCCGGCGAACCGACGCCAGGGGTCGGCGGTGTCGTGCCGTGCCACGTCCCGACGGCCGGAGCAGCCGCTGAGCACACCACCACCGACCACGACGGCCCCTCCGCCGGGGAGTGTTCCCGTCGGTAGACGTCTTCTGCTGACGGTGGCTGGTTTCGGATCGGCCATGGGCCCTCCCGATGCTCCACCCGAACATGTGATCGGGATCATTCTTAGCAGACAAGCACCACTTTGTTAACACTTTCTGCGATATCTAATGGTGAATGATTCCGAACCGGCCGCGCGAACACGGACGGCAGACGAGCGGAGATGCCGCTGGGGCGCTCCAGCGGGGAGCGGATACCACGACGACGGCGCACGGCGGCCGGCTCCGGAGGCGGCCAATGGCCGGAACGACACAACGATGAGAGAGCTCGGGACGCACCACGCCCGCTTACCGGGGACGGCTCGGGAACCGCTCCGTCACGACGGCAGGCGACGCACGGGGGCGCCGCGTCGCGCTCAGGTGAAAGAAGGTCCGGTCACGTCGGGAATCCGGCCCTGTCCGGGGACGACCGAGCACGGGAAGCCCGCCGCACGGACCTCCCGCCGCGCGGCGGGGACCGGTCAGCTCGCGGTCTCGGCCAACCAGCGCAGCGCGAGGGTGTAACCGCGCACCCCGAGCCCGACGAGCACGCCGGTGGCGAGTTCGGAGATGTAGCTGTGTGCCCGGAACGACTCACGGCTGTGCACGTTCGACAGGTGCACTTCGAGCAACGGTGCGCGCAATTGGGCGCAGGCGTCGCGCACCGCGATCGAGTAGTGTGTCCAGGCCGCGGCGTTGAGCACCACGGGACGGCGCGAATCGGCGGCCTCGTGCAACCAGCCGACCATCTCGCCCTCGTGGTCGGTCTGGCGCACCTCCACCTCGATCCCGAGCTCGACGGCGGTGCGCTCGCACGAGTCCACCAGGTCGGCATAGGTGTCGTGACCGTACTTGTCCGGCTCCCGGGTACCGAGCCGCCCCAGGTTGGGACCGTTGAGCACCAGCACGTTCAAAGCAGAACCTCTTGTCCGGACCTGGCCTCGCCCCCGGCGAGGGCGGAGTAGGCGGCGGCCAGCAGGGAGGGGTCCGGCCCCTCCAGCCTGCCCGGCTTGGCCAGGCCGTCCAGCACGACGAAGCGCAGCGTGCCGGAACGGGTCTTCTTGTCGGAGCGCATCAGTTCGAGCAGGTCGCCCAGCGCGTCCGCGTCGTAGGTGACCGGCAGCCCCAGCCGATCCAGCACCGCCCGGTGGCGGTCGGCGGTCTCGTCGTCGAGCCGGCCCGCCAGCCGCGCGAGCTCGGCCGCGAACACCAGCCCGATGCTCACGGCGGCACCGTGGCGCCAGCGGTACCGCTCCCGCCGCTCTATGGCGTGGCCGAGGGTGTGCCCGTAGTTGAGGATCTCGCGGTGGTGGGACTCGCGCAGATCCGCACCGACGACGCCGGCCTTGACCCGCACGGCGCGCGCGACCAGATCGGCCAGCACGGGGCCGGTCGGGTCCAGCGCGGCGTCGGCGTCGGTCTCGACGAGCCGCAGGATCTCGGGATCACTGATGAAACCGCATTTGACGACCTCGGCCATCCCGGCGATCAGCTCGTTGCGGTTCAGCTCCTCCAGGGTCGCCAGGTCCACGAACACCCGCGCCGGCTCGTGGAACATCCCGACCAGGTTCTTGCCCGCGTCGGTGTTGATCCCGGCCTTGCCCCCCACGGCCGCGTCGACCATGCCCAGCAGCGTGGTCGGCACGTGCACCACACGAACACCGCGCATCCAGGTGGCCGCGACGAAGCCCGCCAGATCCGTCACGGCACCGCCGCCGAAGGAGACCACGACGCCGTCGCGGTCCATGCCGATCTTGCCGAACACGTCCCAGCAGAACCCCGCCACCGCGAAGCTCTTCCCCTCCTCCGCGTCGGGAACCTCGACGCGGTGGGCGTCCACACCGGCTTCGGTGAGCTCCTCCCGCACGGTCTCGACGGTGGTGGTCAGCGTCGGCTGGTGCAGCAGCGCGACCACCGAAGCGCTGCTCAGGAACTCGACGAGCTCACCGAGGAGTCCGCGTCCCACCAGCACATCGTAGGGCTTTTCGGCGTTGACGGAGATCAGCTCGGGTTCGCTCATCGTGTCCTCTCGCTTTCGACGGGCTCGTGCCGCATTCTCCCGCGTACCCCCGCTCCCCCGGCGAGGGGGACGCCCGGATCACTCCCCGGCGGAGCTCCCGGTGTCCGCGCCGTCGAGGCGCTCCAGCAGGTGCTCGACGACCTCGGCCGGGGCGGATTCGTCGGTGTCGATCTCCCAGTCCGCGACCTCGCGGTACAGCGGAAGCCGTTCCCGCAACAGCGCCTGGAACGTGGACCGGGGGTTCACCCCGGTGAGCAGCGGTCTGGGCGCGGAGAGACCGGTTCGCCGCACCCCCTCGGCGACACCCACCGACAGGAACGCCACCGGATGGGCGGCCAGCAGCGAGCGGTTCCGCTCGACAGTCACCGCACCCCCACCCAGCGCCAGCACGCCGTGGTGCTCGGCCAGCGCGGTGGCGATGGCACGGCTCTCCAGTTCCCGGAACGCCTCTTCGCCCTCGTGGGTGAAGATCTCCGGTATCGTCCTGCCCGCCAGCGCCTCGACGTCGGTGTCCGTGTCGCGGAACGCCGTCCCGAGACGTTCGGCGAGCAACCGCCCCACGGCGGTCTTGCCCGCTCCGGGGGGTCCGATGATGACCACTCGCGGGCTCATGGGCTCCCCTCCCGCGCCTCGGCTCGCTCGGTGAGCGCCGCGAGATAGCCCCGCACGTTGCGCCGGGTCTCCCCGAGGGAGTCCCCGCCGAACTTTTCCAGCACGGCCTGGGCCAGCACCAGCGCGACCATGGTCTCGGCCACCACCGCCGCGCGGGGCACGGCCGTGATGTCCGAGCGCTGGTGCATGGCCTGCGCCTGCTCGCCGGTGCGCACGTCGATCGTGGACAGCGCGCGGGGCAGGCTGGAGATCGGCTTCTTGGCCGCGCGCACGACCAACGGCTCCCCGTTGGTGATGCCGCCCTCCAGGCCTCCGGCCCGGTTGCTGGCACGGTGCACCCAGTTCGGTCCGGCGGCGGGGTAGAGCTCGTCGTGGGCCGCGCTGCCCCGGCGGCGCGCGTTGGCGAACGCGTCCCCGATCTCCACACCCTTGACGGCCTGGATGCTCATCAGGGCCTGGGCCAGCCTGGAGTCGAGCTTGCGGTCCCAGTGCACGTGCGAACCGATGCCGGGGGGCAGCCCGTGGACGACCACCTCGACCACGCCGCCCAGGGTGTCGCCCTCGGACTTGGCGGACTCCACCTCGGCCATCATGCGTTCGGTGGCCTGCTCACCGAAGGCGCGTACCGGGTTCTCGTCGATGGTGGGCAGGTCGGCCGCCGTGGGCAGTGCGTCCTGTGTGGCGTCCACATCCCCCAGCGAGACGACGTGGCTGACCAGCTCCACGCCGAGCAACTGACTCAGGAAGTGACGCGCGACGGTTCCCACGGCCACCCTGGCTGCCGTTTCCCTGGCGCTCGCCCGTTCCAGCACGGGGCGGGACTCGTCGAAGTCGTACTTCTGCATTCCCGGCAGATCGGCGTGCCCGGGCCGGGGCCGCGTCAGCGGTTCGTTGCGGGCCAGCGAGGACAGCACTTCCGGATCGACCGGGTCGGCGGCCATCACCTGCTGCCACTTGGGCCATTCGGTGTTGCCGATCCGCACGGCCACCGGTCCCCCCTGGGTGAGGCCGTGTCGGATACCACCGATCACCTCGAGTTCGTCGGATTCGAAGTTCATCCGGGGACTGCGGCCGAACCCGAGCTTACGACGCTCGAGCTGGGCGTTGATGTCCTCGGTGGTGACCTCGACACCGGCCACCATTCCTTCCAAAACTCCCACCAGAGCGGGACCGTGTGATTCCCCGGCGGTCATCCAGCGCAGCACGTCCGCGATCCTGCCACGGGGTCCTCCGTTCCGGGCAGCCCGGGTGGCGGAGTATGTCGGGTTCCCACCACCCGCGCACCTCAGCCCCCGAAGCGCTCGGGAACGAGCAGCGCGGGCGACGCCGTCACCAGCCAGGCGGGCAGCAGCATCGCCGGGCCGTGCGGCAACCGGAGCCGCAGGGTGAGCCCCGCCGCCAGCAGCGTGAGCAGTGCCGCCGCGAACATCACCACCGGCACGGCCACCGGAGCCACCGCTCCCAGCGGCAGGCCGAGCACGAAGGCCAGCTTCACGTCCCCGCCACCCAGCAGTCGCGGACGCGTCGAACGCACCAGGGCGTAACCGCCGCCGAACAGCAACGAGCCGAGGAGGGCGCTCCACAGCGCCCCGTACCTCCCCGTGGCCACCGCCCAGCAGGACAGCGCGGTCAACAGGGGTGCGGGTGCGCTCAGCGTCAACCGGTCCGGCAGTCTCGCCTCGGTCAGGTCGCAGGCGGCCAGCGTCACGGCGAACCACCCCAGCACCGCAGGAACCGGTGCCCACCGGACGGTGAGAACACCGCAGCCGAGGGCCGGGGCCAGTGACGCCCACAGCACCGCGAGTGCCGAGCGGCACGGCGCGAGGCGGACCGCTCCCCGCTCGTACGTCGCGTCGGCCGCGAGCCGGGCGCAGCGCGCACCCGCCGACCATCCGAGCAGGAAGAGCACCGCGGTCGCCGCGGCGACCGGTACCAACGTGGTGAGCGAACTCCGGAACACGACCGCATCCTCGGAGCCCGCTCGCCGAGTCGCCCGTGAGGTCGCCGGACCTCCTCGGCGTGTCGGGACTCGCGCCCGCGAACCGGACGCGAATCCCGGTCACCGGCCCGCGGCGACCCGGTCCGCGTCACGAGTCCACGGTGAACAGCGGATCCCCGCCGCTGACCCGGGCGTCGTCGGCTATGTCCGACAGTGCCTCCTGGCCGACATCCAGCACCACCACGGGGCACACCGAGGAGTAGCCCTGCTGCTCGACCTCGGTGGGGTTCCAGGTGACGACCGGCTGACCCGCCGTCACACGCTCCCCCTTGGCGGCGTGGAGCGTGAATCCCGCACCTTCGAGCTTGACGGTGTCGATTCCCAGGTGCACCAGCACGGCCTTGCCGTCGTCGGTGGAGACGACGAAGGCGTGCGGGTGCAGCGTCGAGAGGGTTCCCTCGACCGGGGCCACGGCTTCCGAGCTACCGCCGCTCGGCTTGACCGCCACTCCCGGCCCCACCATCGCCTGCGAGAAGACCGGGTCCGGCACCTCGCTGATCGGCGCCGCCAGACCCGTTACCGGACTGAGTACCTGAATGCTCACAACAAATCCTCGATATCGCTCGCGATGGTGTCCGCCTCCGGACCCACCACGACCTGGACGACCGTGCCCTGCTGCATCACGCCGTGCGCGCCCGCCTTCTTCAGCGCGGGCTCGTCGACCTTGCCGCCGTCCTCCAGTTCGCAACGGAGCCGCGTAATGCACGGCTCGATCTCGACGACGTTGCCCTGACCACCCAGGGCGGCCAGAATCGCCGCAGCCTTGTCATCAGCCACCGAAATCCTCCACCTTCGATCACTCGCGCGTCGAGTGTTGTGCCCACAGCTAACCACGCCGTCCCGGCTGCGTCCGATGTCGAACCGGCAACGAATCCGCCACCCGCTTGACACTCGTTCACCTGGAGGCGCAAGGTTCCCTCCAACTGGTTTAGACCTTACCGTACCAACCGCCAGGCGACGGTACGAGTGACTCGGCGGACAGTGAGCGACAGGTGTGCCCGACCCCGACCGGCACCACCGGAGCGTACTGGCCGCGACGCGTCGAAACCGTTCCAACGCACCGGTGTATCCCAGGAGGTACTCGATGAGCACCAGCGCCAGCCCGTCCTCGGGCGGCAGCAAGGCCTTCGCTCAGCTACAGCGGCTCGGCAAGAGCCTGATGCTCCCCATCGCCGTACTCCCCGCGGCGGCACTGCTGCTCCGCCTGGGGCAGAAGGACCTGATCGGCGCCATCCCCGGCCTGGCCGAAGTCGGCAGCGTCATCAGCTCCGCGGGCGGGGCGTTGTTCGACAACCTGCCACTGCTGTTCGCGATCGGCGTGGCGATCGGGTTCGCGCGCAAGGCCGACGGATCCACCGCCCTGGCCGGAGCGGTGGGATACCTGGTTCTCGCCGGGGTGCTGTACCAGATGACCGGCACCGAGGGCGAGACCGTCTACAACAAGGGCCCCTACGGGGTGCTGGGCGGCATCATCGCGGGGCTGGTGGCAGCCGGCCTGTGGCAGCGCTTCCACCGGATCAAGCTGCCCTCCTACCTGGGCTTCTTCGGTGGAAGGCGCTTCGTGCCCATCATCACCTCGGTGGTCATGCTGGTCATCGGTGTGCTGCTCGGGATCGTCTTCCCCTACTTCGACCAGGCGCTGACGGGCTTCAGTGAGGCGGTCACCGGCAGCGCCGTGGTGGGCGGCGGAATCTACGGCGTGGTCAACCGACTGCTGCTGCCGATCGGCCTGCACCACATCCCGAACGCCATCCTGTGGTTCAGCACCGGCGAGTACCAGGGCACGCAGGGCGACATCAACCGGTTCTTCGAGGGCGACCCCACGGCGGGCACCTTCATGACCGGGTTCTTCCCCATCTTCATGTTCGCGCTGCCCGCCGCGGCGCTGGCGATCTACCACTCCGCCAAGCCGTCACAGCGCAAGCTGGTCGGCGGTATCATGTTCTCCACGGGACTGACCGCCTTCCTGACCGGTGTCACCGAACCGCTGGAGTTCTCGTTCATCTTCGTGGCTTGGCCGCTGCTGATCGTGCACGCCATCCTGACGGGGACCTCGTTGGCCCTGGTCAACGCGCTGGACATCCATCACGGTTTCGGTTTCTCGGCGGGAGCCATCGACTACCTGCTCAACTTCGGAATCGCGCAGAAGGCGCTGTGGTTGATACCGATCGGGTTGGTCTACGCCGTCATCTACTACTTCCTGTTCCGGATCATCATCACGAAGATGAACCTGCCGACGCCGGGCAGGGAGGAGGACACGGAAACCGAACAGTCGGACTCCGAGGCCGGCTCGGTCACCACCGGTTCGTCCGGGAGTGCCGATTCGGCGGCGAGCGGGAACAAGACCTGATCCCCGCTGGAGAGCGAGGACCGACAGGCAACGACGAGAACGGACGAGGAGATGCCTGAACGACACGTCACCGTCGCGAGCAAGGTAGGGCTGCACGCACGGCCCGCGGCCCTGCTGGCCAAGGAGGCGGCCGCGCAATCGGTGAAGATCACCATCCGCAAGCAGGAGACGGAGCCGGTCGAGGCCGCCAGCATCCTGGGACTGATGACACTGGGGGCCGCGTACGGCGACGAAGTCGTGCTGGCCGCCGACGGCGAGGGCGCCGACGACGCGCTGGACCGCATCGCTGAGCTCGTGGGCAGCGAGCTGGACGGTTCCTGAACGAACCGCGGTGGCTCGGTGGTGGGCCGGCCCGCGAACCTCTCGCGAGCCCTCGCCGCCGGTAGGGCCCGACGTCGGGCGGATGTGCACGACGCCGGGCCTGAGAGCACGCGCGGCGGGGGTCGGAGTTCGGCGCCGGATCCGCGCTCGTCGCGGTGACGAACGCGGGAGATACCGGGCACCGGAAATCCTGAAAAACCCGTCACACCAGGCTGTGGGCCGGTTCTCGCACGGTGGAGGGCCGGCCCACTTCTCGCGCCAAGACCTCGCGGGACCGCCCCTCCGGGGAAGAGCCGGAGGCACGTTCACCACGGGGCCGATCGCTCACCGCAACGGGAGCGGCACCCCGCCACCGGTGGCTTCGGACAACGCGTCCCGCATCGCCGCTCGCGGCGCGGAAACCCCCGTGAACAACTCGACCTGGCCGAACGACTGGTGCAGCAGCATGTCCAGCCCGGTGGCCAACCGACCGCCCACGGCGTGCACCGCCTCGGCCAACGGTGTCGGCCAGGGGTGGTAGACCACGTCCAGCACGCAACCGGCCTTCGCCAGCTCGTGAGCGTACCCGTCCACCGCCCCGGCCGGCAGCGTGGAGACCACCACGTCGGCGGCAGCGGCGGCCTCGGCCAGGTCCAACGACCCCAGCGCCCGCGCCTCGGCACGCACCCCGACACGTTCGGCCGTCGCCAGCGCGGCCCCGGCACGCGCGGGATCCCGCACCGCCAGGGTCACCGTCCGCACCTCCAGTTCCGCGAAGGCCGCGAGCACCGCCAGGGCGGTACCCCCCGCGCCGAGTACCAGCCCGGTACCCGCTCCCGGAGCACCGCCACGGAAACCACCGGCCCCGCGCAACGCACCGGAAACGCCGTCGACATCGGTGCAGTCGGCGTACCACCCGCCTTCGGAGCACCGGACCAGCGTGTTGGCGGCACCGACAGCGACGGCACGCTCACTGCTCTCCGAGGCCAGTTCCAGCGCCGCGTGCTTGCCCGGCATCGTCACCGACAACCCGCGCCAGTCGGGACCGAGCTCACCGACCAGTTCCCGTAATCCTTCCGCGTCCCGTTCGACGCGCTGGTACGACCAGTCGCGCAGGCCGAGCGCCGCGTAGGCGGCGCCGTGCAGCACCGGGGAGAGCGAGTGCTCCACCGGCGACCCCACCACCCCGGCCCTGGCCGCACGCGGCCCCACCGACTCGGGTGACTGAGCTGACATTCCCGAAAGCTCCCCTCGGAACCGGACTCTCGTACGAACGACGCGGACCGCGCGGGCGAACGTCAGACGCCGTTGCGGTCGGCCTTCTGCTGGGCCTTCTTGTGCTGCTCGAACGTCTCGGAGAAGCACGAGGTGCCGTCCTTGTGGCACTTGACGAAGTACTTCCAGTCACCTTCGGCGGGATTGGCAGCCGCCTTGATGGCCGCCGTGCTGGGCGCGGAGATCGGCGTGGGGGGCAGGCCGGACCTGTCGTAGGTGTTGTACGGCCCCTTCCTCGCCCTGTCCTCGTCGTCGGTGTAGAGCTGCGGATCCTCCAGCACGTAGTTGATCGTCGAATCGAGCTCCAACCGCATGTCGATCGCCAGTCGGTTCTCGATCACGCGGGCGACCTTGTCGAAGTCTTCCGTGATGCCCTCGCTCTGCACCAGCGAGGCGATCCTGATCAGCTCGTAGCGCGAGTGGCCGGTATCGGAGGCGAGCTTCGACAACCCCACGGCCCGCATCTTGCCGAAGGACTCCTCCAGCACCGAGCGCAGGATCTCCACCGGAGCGGCCGTGGGTTCCACGTGGTAGATGCCCGGCAGGATGAGTCCCTCCAGCCGTCGCCTGGGATGGGGAACGTCCGAGATCCCCTCGGCGGCCCAGTCCGGGACACCGAGCTCGGACAGCGGTGCCCGGGTGGCGACCTCGGTCATCCGCTCCCCGTCGACGCATCCGGACGACTCCTCTCCCCCGGTGCAGGTGACCTCCGCCAGCCGGGTGAGGATTCCCTTCTTCACCTTCCCGCCCGGGAGATTGTGGTCGGCGAGCTGCATACCGCCGCGGATCTCCACCCTGCCGGCTCTGGCCTCGTCGGAGACGATGCGTCGCACGGCCGCCTCACCGGACATCTTGGCCCGCATCAGGTAGAAGCCCGGTTGGATCCCGGTGATCTCGCTGTTGTCCTCCGCCGCCTCGACGAAGGCCTTGGCCGAGGCGACCACGTCCCGCTCCGAGAGCGTGGTGGCGATGGCACTGGTCGTGTCGCCCCGCTGGACCTCGATGACGACCTGCCCCTCGCCGCCCCCCTCGTAGTCCTCGTAGCCGCCGAGCCGAAGCAGCTGCAACAAGCCGTAGCAGGCACCGCCGACGACGATCAGCAGCACCAGGACTCCGGAGGACGCCGTGACGACACGGCGACGTCGCCTGCGCTGCAGCCGCTCACGTTCCTGCTTGCGACCACCGCGCGGCGTCTCTCCAGCGTCATCGGTGAACAGGCCCAGATCATCGTTCACGCCGGGGTCCTCTCATTCGCTCCGGGCACGTGCGTCGAGCCAGGACTGCAGGATCTCGACGGCGGCCGCCTGATCCACCACGTCCCGTTGACGCCTACCACGGATTCCGCGGTCGGACAGCATCCGAGTGGCCGTGACCGTGGTGAGTCGCTCGTCACTGAGTCTCACCGGAACGTCACCGGTCCTGGCGTCGAGCGCGTCGGAGTAGGAACGCGCCATGTCGGCCGCCGGACCGTGCCTGCCCGCCAGGGTCACCGGCAGGCCGACGACTATCTCGACCACCTCGTACTCGCGCACCAGCTCGGCGAGGCGGTCGAGATCCGACTTGCGCGACTTGTCGCGCTTGAGCGTGGTCAGCGGGCTGGCGAGGATGGGCGCCGGGTCGCTGACCGCGACCCCCACCCTGGCTTCCCCCACGTCCACGCAGATGCGCCTGCCCGGTCCCGGATCCGCCCGGCCACCGGAGCCCGCGTCGTTGGCCTCGGTTTCGGACCGTTCGGGGTTCACGCCCGTGCCACCACCTGCTCCAGCTCCTTGCGCAACGCCTCGATCGCGGTGTCGATGCCCGACGGGTCGGACCCGCCGCCCTGGGCCATCTCGGCCTTTCCACCACCGCGTCCCCCGATGTGCGCGGCGAAAGAGGGCACCAGTTCACCCGCTGCCACGCCCCGGTCCTGAGCACCCGGGCTGACAGCCACCACGAAACCGACCTTGGAAGTCTCCGGGTCCGCCGAGAACAGCGCCACGACCGCGGGGCGCGAGCCCAGCTTACCGCGAACCTCACCCGTCAGGGCCCGCAGCGACTTGCCGTCCACCCCGTCGGCCACGCGCACGGCCACCAGGTTGACGCCGCCCACGTCCACGGAGTTGTCGGCCAGTTCGCCTGCGGACTGCAGCACCTTGGCCACCCGCAGCTGCTTGAGCTCCTTCTCGGCGTCCCGCAACCGCGTGACCATGTTGTCGATGCGCTCGGGCAGGTCCTCGGCCCGGACCTTGAACCTGTCGGCGAGCTCGTTGACGAGCATGTGCTCCTTGCTGATGTAGCGCATCGCGTCCATGCCGACCAGGGCCTCGACGCGGTGCACCCCGGAACCGACCGAGGAGTCGTTGACCAGCTTGACCACCCCGAGCTGCCCGATGCTGCCGACGTGGGTGCCACCGCACAGCTCGCGGGAGTAGTCACCCATGTCGATCACTCGGACCCGGTCGCCGTACTTCTCCCCGAACAGCGCCACCGCACCGAGCTCCATGGCGCGGTCCATCGAGGTGGTGTAGGAACTCACCTCGACGTCCTGCTGCAGGTACTCGTTGACCTCCTCCTCGACACCGCCGAGCACCGTCCCCGAGACCGCCGAGGGGGCGGTGAAGTCGAACCGCATCCGCCCTGGAGAGTTCAACGAACCGGCCTGGGCGGCCCGCTTGCCGTAGGCGTTGCGCACCGCCGCGTGGACCAGGTGCGTCGCCGAGTGCGAACGGGCGATGGCGTGCCTGCGCTCCGCGTCGACGCTGGCCTCCAGGCGGGTGTCGACCGCGACCTCTCCTCCGAGCACCTTGGCCCGGTGCACGGACAATCCCGGCACCGCCTGCTGCACGTCGGTGATCTCCAGCTCCACACCGGGACCGACCAGCCTGCCGGTGTCGGCGATCTGCCCACCGCCCTCGGCGTAGAAGGGCGTGCGGTCGAGGACAAGCTCGACCTGGCTCCCCTCACCCGCGACCGGCACCGGGGCGCCGTCCCGCAGCAGTCCGAGCACCCGGCTCGTCGCCTGGAGGTCGGTGTAACCGATGAACTCGGTCGCGCCGTGCTCGTCGAGCAGGTTCCGGTAGGTGGACAGATCACCGTGCGCGGTCTTGCGCGAACGCGCGTCCTCCTTGGCGCGCTGGCGCTGCTGCTCCATGAGCTCACGGAAGCCCTGCTCGTCGACCGAGAGGCCGCGTTCGGCCGCCATCTCCAGCGTCAGGTCGATCGGGAACCCGTAGGTGTCGTGGAGCTGGAAGGCCTTGGAACCGGGAAGCTGGTTCGAGCCCTTCTCGCGGGTCCGCTCGACGGCGGTGTCGAAGATCCGGGACCCGGCGGAAAGGGTGCCGAGAAAAGCCTCCTCCTCGTTGCGGATCACCGAGTCGATGCGGTCGAAGTCGGTGGCGAGCTCGGGGTAGCCCGGTGACATCGCGTCCCGGACGACCTTGGTGAACTCCCCGAGCACCGGTTCGTGCACCCCCAGCAGCCTGGTGGAGCGCACCACGCGGCGCAGCAGTCGCCGCAGCACGTAACCGCGCGTCTCGTTGCTGGGGGTGACCCCGTCGGAGACCAGCATCATGCCGGAGCGCATGTGGTCGGCGATCACCCGGAACCGCACGTCGTCGGCGTGGTTGTCACCGTAGTGCTTGCCCGAGAACTCCTCGGCCTTGGCGATCACGGGCCGCACCAGGTCGGTCTCGTAGACGTTCTCCACGCCCTGCAGCAGGCAGGCGACCCGCTCGACGCCCATGCCGGTGTCGATGTTCTTGGTGGGCAGCTCCCCCTGGACCGGGTGCCCGTCCTTGGGGCTCCCCTCGCCCCTGATGTCCTGCATGAACACCAGGTTCCAGATCTCGATGTAGCGGTCCTCGTCGACGACGGGACCGCCCTCCTTGCCGTAGGCGGGACCGCGGTCGTAGTAGATCTCCGAACAGGGGCCGCCGGGACCGGGAACACCCATGTCCCAGTAGTTGTCGTGCGCGTCCCTGCGCTGGATCCGTTCGGGGGGGAGTCCACTGATCCGCTGCCAGAGCCGTTCGGCCTCCGGATCGTGCTCGTAGACGGTCACCCAGATGCGGTCGGGATCGAAACCGAAACCGCCGGAGTCCTGCGAATTGGTGACCAGGCTCCAGGCGTGCTCGATGGCCCCCTCCTTGAAGTAGTCCCCGAAGGAGAAGTTGCCCGCCATCTGGAAGAACGTGTTGTGCCGCGTGGTCTTGCCGACCTCGTCGATGTCGGCGGTGCGCACGCACTTCTGGATGCTCGTGGCACGCGGGTAGGGGGCTGGCGCGTCACCGAGGAAGTAGGGCTTGAACTGCACCATCCCCGCGTTGACGAACAGCAGGTTGGGATCGTCCAGGATCAGCGAGGCGCTGGGGACCACGGTGTGTCCCCTGCCACGGAAGTGCTCGGTGAAACGGTTGTTTATCTCGTGGGTCTGCACGATGGGGTCCTTCTACGCGGATGCGGGCTACCGGCACGGAGCAGGCGGGACACCGGTCGGCGTGAGCGGCGACTCGCGACGAACGTCAGCGCCCCGCCCTACGAGCTCGCCGCCCGTACGAACCGGCTTCCTCGAGCGTTCCGGCCATCCGGGTCACCTGCCGGTTCCCATTCTCCGGCAACGTGACGGTCCTCGGTTCGCGGCCTCCGGTGACGATGCCGGTGCGCTCGGTCACGCTCTCGTGGAGCTCGCGTTCGCGCTCGCTCATCCCCGCGCGCACGTCGGCTCCGAACGAGCCTACCGCCTCCGCCAGTTCCCGAACCGCGTCGCCGAGCTGGTCGGCCACCCCGGCGGGTGTGGCCCTGCGCGCGGTCCGATTCACTTTGCGGCTCAGCGCCACGCCCGCGGCGACACCGGCACCGAGCCAGAACAGACGGCTCACTTACGACCCCCTTTGCGCCTGCGGGAATGCTTGCCCGCGGCCTGTTCGTCACGCTTGCGGCGGGCGCGCAGGGCTTTGCTCACGCCGTAGGTGAAGGCGGCTGACTTCACCAGCGGGCTTCCCAGTGTAGCGGTGAACAGCGAAGACAGTGCGGACACATTGTTGGAGACCGACTGGGCGTTGGCTGTGATGCCGTCAACACGCTCCAACTGCGTGTTCACGTGGTCGAGGGTGGTGTTCGCCCCGGTGAACAGCGGATCGGAGTTCTCCTGCGCCTTGCGGATCGCGTTGGTCGCCTCGTCCAGGGTACGGCCGAGCTTGACCAACGGGATCGCCAGCAGCACGACCAGCAGCACGAAAGCACCTGCTGCGATCAGCGCGGCGATCTCGGTGGGCGTCACGTGTCCTCCCGGTTTCCAGCTGATTCGCGTGCGGCCGTCGTAGCGGTCGCCCCGAAACGACGGCGATGATCGCGGTCAGGCTATCGCGCCGCCGTGCTCGGCGCGTGTGCGGCTTTGCGGCACACTTCGCCGAGCAGGCAGCGGGGGCACCACCAGAGGGAGCCCCAGGTCCGGACCGGGGAGGCGAACGCGGCGCCGGTACCGGCAACATGGCTTCCGTACCCGCTCGAGCCCCCCGGAACGGGAGTGGACGTATCGGGCGAGTGGTGCGAGGGCCCCTACTAGGATCGAGCGCGGGTGCTCGGCGCGAGGGGACTGCCGGCACGATAGATTGCCTGACCGGCCGTGTTGGCACCGCCGGACTAGCACGAGGGGACACGTCGAATGCTCAAGCGGGCCGTATCGGCCGCACTGAGGTCGGGATTCCGCAGCGCACCACTGCCGGTGATGCTTGTGTTCACGTTTCTGCTCGGCACGCTGGCCGGGGTCAGCGCCGGGATCCAGCACGCGACGGCACGCGACCTGCTTCGGGCCGACGGTGCGCAGCGCCTGGTGGTCTCGCCGTTGGACAGCAAGGGCACCATCGGGCAGCTCAACGCCGAGAAGCTGGAGATGATCCGTTCGATTCCCGGTGTCGAGTGGGCGGTCGGGGACTACGTGTCGTCGATCCGAAGCCCCGAGGACAGCCCACTGCCACGGTTCTCGTTGGCGACGCACTCCTGGGGGAGCTACGTCCCGCCGCCGATCACGAGCGGCTCGGTGGTCGACGGGTTGAAACCGGGACAGGTGGTGGTCCCGAGCCACAGCCAGGGAGTGGACTTCACCCGCCACCTCGGTCGCACAGTCCTCTTCGCCTACAGCAGCGAGGCCGAGGACACTCCACCTCCCTCATCCGAGGACGGGGCCGAGCAGGCCGCCGACCTGCAGAGGAAACCGCCGCTGGTCTCGGAGACGATCGAGCTGGAGATCGTGGCCACCTACGACGCCCGCTGGCACGCGGACGGGCCGGAAACCGCCTACCTCTCGCCGGTGACCGCCGCGAAGCTGGCTTCGGCCGCCGACGGCAAGACCGCTTCCCTGCTGCGGATCACCAACGGCGCCGACCGGGTCGGGGTGATGGTCGAGGACTCCCACGACCCGGAGGTGGTGGCCGAGCGGTTGCGCGAGACCGGACTGGGGACCTTCCCACTGCCGCTGCGGGAGCGGAAGATGATCGCCACAGTGGACACCTGGCGCTACATCGCGCTCGGTGGGCTGCTGGTCGGCGCGGCGCTGTTCGGCGTGTTCACCTTCCGGCGGAACCGGGCCGAGGAACCCCTCCCACGGGTGGCCGGCGTCGCCGCCGTCTCCGGCCTGGCGGCGGCGGTTCCCGCGACCGTGCTGGGGATGCTGGGGGCGCTGGCACTGCGGGCCCCGATGGAGGCGTTCCTGGGGCTGCGGATCGACTGGTGGATGCTCGTGCCGAGTCCGGCGTGGATTCTGCTCGGGATGCTGCTGCCCGCGCTCGTCGCGGCGGCGGGCGCCTCGGTGCCCCGGGCGGGACGGCGACAGCTGAGTGCCTGAGCACACCGAGGGGAGCGCCTTTCCCGTCCACGCACCGGGTACCGGGCGGGAGGATCAGCCGTTGACGGGTGAGACCGGGCCACTGCCGTCGAGCACGCCGACCACGTTGCGGGCCGCGAGCACCGCCATGGCGGTACGCGTCTCGCTGGTGGCCGAACCCAGGTGCGGCACCATCACCGCGTTGTCCAGTTCGAGCAGTTCGGGATCCACCTCGGGTTCGTTCTCGAACACGTCCAGTCCGGCACCGGCTATGGTCTCCTCCCGCAGTGCCCGCGCCAGCGCTCGTTCGTCGACCACCGCTCCCCGGCTGGTGTTGACCAGTACGGCCGAGGACTTCATGCGGGACAGGGCGGTCCCGTCGATCAGATGCCTGGTCGAGTCGGTCAACGGGCAGTGCAGCGAGACCACGTCCGAACGCTCCAGCAGCTCCGACATCGGCAGGAAGTCCGCGCCCAACTCGTTCTCGACCTCGGCCTCCACCCGGTTCCTGGCGGTGTAGACGACGTCCATTCCGAAGGCGAGTGCTCGGCGGGCCACCGCACGGCCGATCTGGCCCATCCCCACGATTCCCAACGTCTTGCCCTGCAGCCCGCTACCGAGCATGAACGAGAAGTTCCACGCCCAGGGGGTGCCCGAGCGGATCAATCGTTCTCCCTCGGCGAGTCTGCGGGTGGTCATCAGCAGCAGCCCGAACGTCAGATCCGCCGTGGCGTCGGTGAGTACCCCCGGTGTGTTGGTCAGCAGCACTCCGCGCCGATCCAGCGCCGTCACGTCGACGTTGTCGTAGCCCACGGCGACGTTGGCGACGACGCGCAGCGAGGAGCCCGCCGCGTCGAGCATCTCCCCGTCGACGCGGTCGTGCAGCATGGTGACCACGGCATCGGCGCCGTGCACGGCCTCGTGCAGCTCCGCCGGGGTCATGGCCCGGTCCTGGTCGCACACCCACACCTCACCCGCCGATTCCAGCAGTCGCACCGCCGAATCGGGAATCCGACGGGTCACCAGGATTCGAGGAGTCACTCGTCCGTCCCTTCCTGAACCGACCGCCACTACGGCCGGGCCGTTGACATCGCGTTTCCGCTCGGTCGGGCACGTCCCGGAAACCGGGGCGGCTACCGAAAACCGTCCCGGCGGGAGGCGGACCACCGCGCACGTCCGGCAGGGGCACCGACAGGCGGCACCCCACCACGTGACCGGACCGGCTTCGGATTCTCCCGCGCCGTGAGCCGACCGAACGTCCCGAGGTGCTTCGCCCTCCCGCGAGGCGCCCGACCACGGCCGTGTGGCGGTGAGGAGCGCAGGTCCCGGAAAGGAGTCACTCGGAGCGCGTCCTCGGCTGATCACCGCGTACGATGCCGCGCAGTTTCGGCACGCGGTCCGCCAACGTACGTTCCTCACCGCGACCGCTGGGTTCGTAGTAGTCCCTGCCGACCAGCTGGTCGGGGGGATACTGCTGTTCGAGCACTCCTTCCGGACGGTCGTGCGGGTAGCGGTACCCGATGGCGTTGCCCTGTCGTTCTGCCCCCGCGTAGTGCCCGTCCCGCAGATGCGCGGGCACGGTCCCCGCTCTGCCCGCTCGGACGTCGGCCAACGCCTCGTCGATCGCGGTGATGACAGCGTTGGACTTCGGCGCGGTCGCCAGGTGCACAGTGGTCTGCGCGAGTGCCAGCCTGCCCTCCGGCATACCGATGAACTGGACCGCCTGACTGGTGGCGACGGCGCTCTGCAACGCGGTGGGATCGGCCATTCCCACGTCCTCGCTGGCGTGCACCACCAGCCTGCGAGCGATGAACCGCGGGTCCTCGCCCGCCTCGATCATCCTGGCCAGGTAGTGCAGCGCGGCGTCCACGTCCGATCCCCGGATGGACTTGATGAACGCGCTCGCGACGTCGTAGTGCTGGTCACCGTCGCGGTCGTAGCGCACGGCCGCCTTGTCCACGGTCGCCTCGACCGTGGACAGATCGATGGTGTCCGCGCCGGTGGCCGCCGCCGCTTCGGCCGCCGCTTCCAGCGCCGTCAGCGCGCGACGCGCGTCACCTCCGGCGAGGGAGACCAGGTGCCGCTCGGCTTCCTCCGCCAACCGGAAGGCGCCGTTCAGCCCACGTTGTTCGCGCAACGCGCGCAGCACCAGCTGTTCGACCTCCTGCTCACCGAGCGGTCGCAGCTGCAGCACCAACGAGCGCGAAAGCAGCGGTGAGACCACGGAGAACGAGGGATTCTCGGTGGTGGCCGCCACCAACAGCACCGTGCGATCCTCGACCGCCGACAGCAGCGCGTCCTGCTGGGTCTTGGAGAACCGGTGGACCTCGTCGATGAACAGCACGGTGGCCTCACCCGAGTGACCGAGCCTGCGGCGCGCCTCCTCTATCACGCCGCGTACCTCCTTGACCCCCGCCGACAGGGCGGACAGCGCCACGAAGCGGCGGCCCGTCGCCTGCGAGACCAGTCCCGCCAGCGTGGTCTTGCCGGTACCCGGCGGCCCGTGCAACAGCACCGAGGCGGGTGCGGCTCCCTCCACGAGACGTCGCAGCGGGGCGCCCGACCCGAGGAGGTGATCCTGTCCGATGACTTCGTCGAGCGTCCTGGGACGCATCCGCACCGCCAGAGGCGCGTTCTCGGCGAGTCGCCGCTCGGCGCGGTCCTCGGCATCGGCGCCGAACAGGCCGCCGTCGAGCAGACCGCTGTGCAACGAACCGTTGCCGAACAGACCATCAGTCACGTTCCCGACGCTACCCGCGCCGCCCCGCCCCGAACGTGCGGGACGGGACGGTTCGCCGGGCATCGGGATCAGCTCGTGCCGGGCTTCGCCAGCTCCACGTCGCAGGAGTCCTTGCGCCGCTGCTCCGCCCAGTGCTCGATGGCCTGGTGGCAGGCACGGTCCAGGTGGCGCAGCAGCGTCATGTCCACATGAGCGCTACGTGTTCGGGGCAGCTGCTCCAGCCTGTCCTGCAGCTGTGGCAACCGCAGGAAGGTGGCGTTGCCGTGCAGCCTCACCCTGGCGTGGTCGTCCTCGTGCTCGACCTCCACGGAAAGCCCGGAGACCTCCCAGGCGGTCTTGATCACTGCCGCGACGATGCCGGTGAGCACACCGATCAGCAGATCGGTGGCCAGGATGGTGCCGGCGGTCAGCACCAGGATGAACGCCTCGGAACGCTGTTCCCGGAACAGCGCGGCGACCTGCCGCACCCCGAGCAGCTTCCAACCCGCGTGCACCAGCAGCGCCGCGAGAGTGGCCAGCGGGATGTAGGAGAGCAGCCCGGGCAGCAGCATCACGAACAACAGGAGCCAACAACCGTGCAGCACGCGGGAGAGCTTGGTTCGCGCTCCGGCGTGCACGTTGGCGGTGCTGCGCACGATCACCGCGGTCATCGGCAGCGCGCCGAGCACCCCGCAGACCGCGTTGCCGGTCCCCTGGGCCACCAGTTCGGCGTTGTAGCGCGTCTTGGGACCGTCGTGCATCCGGTCCACCGCGGCCGCGCTGAACAGGCTTTCCGCCGAGGCGATCAGCGCGAAGGTCAGGATCGAGCCGAGCACCGCGAAACTGGTCACCGCGCCGAAGTCCGCCGGGGAGGGAACGTTGAGCGTCTCCAGCAGGGAACCGACCCGGATCGTCTCCAAGGGGAGACCCAGCACATAGGTGAGCACCGCGGCGAAGGCCACTCCCACCAGCGGGGCGGGGACGATCCGCAGGCGGTTGGGCAACCGTGCCCACAACGCCATGACCAGCAGGGTGGCCACCGCGATGGTGACTCCCGCCCGCCCGGCGGGGGTGGTGAACACGGCGTGGAACAGCTCGGGCAGCCGCGCGAACTTGGCCCCGGTACTGGAAGGCTGGTCCAGCCCCCCGATGGGATAGATCTGGCCGAGGATGAGCACCAGGCCGATCCCGGCCAGCAGCCCTTGGATCACCGAGGGTGAGATGGCGCGGAACCAGGTCCCGACGCCGGTCAGCCCCATCACGATCTGCAACAGGCCAGCGCCGAGCACGACCACTCCCAGCATGGCGAGGCCGTGCTGGGCGATGGTGGAGGCGACCAGCACGGTCAGGCCCGCCGCCGGGCCGCTGACCTGCATGGTGCTGCCCGGCATGCAGCCGACCACGATGCCGCCGACTATGCCTGTGACGATGCCCAGTTCGGCGGGCACGCCGGAGGCCACGGCGATGCCCACACACAGTGGTAATGCCACCAGGAACACGACTAGCGAGGCCGCGAGGTCGAAGCCGAACACCGACTTGTTCCTGCGGAGGTGCTCCCCCAGGGAACCCGGTCGAGCCGGGCTCGGGGACTCGAGTTGTGTGGTCACGATTCACTCCGTGAGAGTTCGACAGGCCCGTGGCGGTGAAACGGACACCGTGGGCCCGCGGGGACGTCGGTCGAAACTTGTCGCTGGTACGAGTGGGAATCCGTGCCGGAAATCCCGGGGGTACTGGGACTGCTCGGTCGGAGCGTCGTCCGTCCCCGGTCGGCGGCGGTGGCCCGCTCCCGGTTCGGTCGAGTCGTCACCCTGGCGGGATCGTCGTGCACCCGAGCGGAAGCCACACCGCGGAACGGGCGCTGCCCGGCCGGGTGCGTGACTGTCCACTGCGGTGCGGTTCCCGTGCGGGATGGAACTCGACTCGGACGGACTTCTCGGAGTTCCTCGCGGAACGGTTCGTCCGGATGCGCGGTTTCCGGCACGCGACCGGGTATGCCGGGAAAGTTCACAGGGCACGCAACGGTCGACTCACGTCGGCACCCTGTCTTCCCGTGATACGGCGTTCACGAGGCGGAACCGCTCATCCCTTCCGCACCGGGTGATCCGGTGGGGAAGGAACCACTCCGAAAGGACCTCTTGGGATGGATTTCGAAGGACTCGCGTCACTGCGAGGAGAATTCGACGGGGACACCCACGGGCTGTCGCTCCCGATGGGGACAACCGCCGCTGTCGCGAAGACGAAACCAGGGACCTCGCGAGCAGCGCAGGTCCCCGTCAAACCGAATCGACTGTCGGATCACCTGCGATAGACCTGAAGTCTCGCCTGTGAGTGGGCTGATCTGCACTTCGTCGAGGAACCACCCGAAGTGCGAATGTTTCTCGCGTATTTTCGGGCGTCAGTTCGTTCCTGAGCGGGGCGAGTTCTCGTGGCCCGCGCGTTTCGCGAGCGTTCGGTCCGTCGTCCACACCGCCGGGCGAACTCGGCCACGCCGGGACGCTTGCGGAGTTTCTCGCTCTCGCACGGAGCACCCTGCTCGGTTTTGTACTCGCCGAGCGCGGCCCTGCCGACCTGGGGCACGGCGCCGACGGAGTGCATCGGGGAAAGGACGAGAAGAGCCACGGTGAAGGCCAGGAACAAGACCGCCCGTAGCACCGAAACGCAGTCCGACTTCACCGTTACTCGTGTCATCGTCACCCCCCGACCGCCGAGCGAACGAACCTGCCCACTGTCTGTTGCGGACATTCCCGATACTACCCGGGGAATGTGTACTCGAGGTGAACCAATAGTAACCCGAAACGGTAAGAAACGCCGGTCAGCGCCGCCGACCACAACGAACACGAGAATTTGTTCAGGTCAGCGGAACGACGAGAAAATCAATACGACCTTCGAGTGAAAGATATCGCACACTGCCCCAACAGCTCGTCACCCGATCGAGCAATACATGAAAATACGGTGAAAACGGACTTCAGCCCGCCGGTTCGACCACCGACGGGCGAGTCACGCGGATTACGCCGCTCTGTCGGAGCGGGAACCACTCCCACGAGGAACCGGACATCGGCACACGCGCCGGAACCAGGGGAACGGGCCGGCCACTCACCGGCGAGCACGGCAGCAGCGGTGGTCGCGACCACCGCCCGGAGAACGAGCCATTGTCAACGGAACGCCGGGTAAGGCCGCAGCTCCAACGCACCGGAGCCGAACCGCTCCACCAGGGCACGCACCATCCGCTCGGCGTAGGCGGCTACCTCGGGCATGCCGCCCGCCTCGGCGTCCTTGCCCAGCCGCTGCCAGCGGTCGGCGAGAGCGGTACTGCGACGCGGTGACGGCATGTGGGCGTCGATGGGGCCGTCCAACTGTCCGTCACGGGGCAGGAACCACCACGTCGACACCCAGACCCAGAGCAGCTGGGCATCCAGCAACCGGGGCATCAGGACCGCGTCGTCGTCCAGGTCCGACCAGACCTCGACGATCTCCGAGCGCCAGGTGGCCAGCATGTTGTCCACCAGTCCCGAGGGCATCGCGTAGGAGCACCAGGAGGAAGGGAACGGAAACTGCAGGTAGGCGGCGTCCAGGGCGACGTCACGGACACACGCCCATTCGAAGTCCAGGAACCGCACTCCGTTGCCCGTCACCAGACTGTTGTCCGGGCAGATGTCGGAGGGGCTGAAGGAGCGGTACCTGGTGGAGCTCAGCAACCCGGCGGCGGAGTCGAGACGGGCACGCATCTCCTCGGGTAGCGAAAGGTCCAGGGTGCGGGCCAGCAGTTCGGGGAGTTCCCGCAGCGAACGCTGGATGTCGTCGGCGACCGGATCGGTCCACGACTCGACCCCGAGCCTGCGCATCAGAGCGTCGAAGTCAGCTTCCCGGCCCGCCATCGAGGTGTGCAACCTGCCCAGGGCGCGTGCCCACGCCAGCAACGAGCGCTCGGCCGCCCGCGGGTCGTCGGCGAACAGCACGTCGGCCAGGTTGGCGCCCCGCCCGAGGTCCTCGAGCACCAGCAGTCGCTTCTCGGTGTCCTGAGCGATCAGCTCCGGCCCCACCCGCAGTTCCGGCGGAAGAGCCGTGGCCAGCTGACAACTGGCCGCCTCGTGGGCGAACGGATCGGCGTACCCCTTGGCCGGAACCGCCCCGTAGTGCTTGACCACGAGGGTGCGCGGCAGTTCGAACGGTGTCTCGGCGACACGCACCCGCATCACGACCGATCGGCCGCTACCGCCCAGATCCTCCGGGTCGGCGAGCCGGACGGGTGCGCCCGTTCTACGGGTGAGCACGGTCTCAGCGGTACCGAGCGTATCGGTAACCTCCGCACTCGCGGGCACACGAACCTCCGGCGGACCGGTGGTGATTTCCACGCTCATCGTCTCCAGACCCTACCGCCACCGCCCGATTCTCCACGGGCCTGACCGGTTAAGTTACACCCGACTCGGGTAACGCTCTTGCGTACCGAGGGTATCCGCAAGAACACGAACACCCTCCACCGTTACGCGGTCACCGAGCGCTCGGCAACCCTCGCCACCGTGGTGAGCTACCCGTTCCGGCGACGGATCGATCCGGAGTGAGGTTGCACGGTGTTCCCGAGTCGTTACGAACCGTCGGAGGCACCGCCGCCCCGGGCCACCGGCTCCCGAGGCCGGGAACCGACGGGGCCGGCCTTCCGGACGGCACCGTCCCGGCAGCGTGGTGGGGCCGCCAAGACCGGCCCCGAGCGTGGCGAAGCGGACTCAGCTCTGTTCCTGGGAGCTCTTGCCCTCACCCGTGGCACCGCGACGGGCCGGCTTGGCATCGACCCCCGCCTCCTTGCGCTGCTCGGCGGTGATCGGTGCCGGGGCTCCGGTGAGCGGATCGAACCCGCCACCGCTCTTGGGGAAGGCGATCACGTCGCGCAGCGACTCCGCGCCGGTGAGCAGCATGCAGATGCGGTCCCAGCCGAAGGCGACCCCGCCGTGCGGCGGTGGGCCGTACCGGAATGCCTCCAGCAGGAAGCCGAACTTCTCCTCGGCCTGCTCCCTGGAGATGCCGAGCACCTCGAACACCCGCTGCTGCGTCTCCCAGCGATGGATACGCACCGAGCCACCGCCGATCTCGTTGCCGTTGCACACCAGGTCGTAGGCGCTGGCCAGGGCCTGATCCGGGTTCCGCTCGAAGCTGTCGGCCCACTCCGGCACCGGTGCGGTGAACGGGTGGTGCACGGCCGTGTAACGGCCGCTGCCCACGGCGACGTCATCACTGTCGTCGACGGACTCGAACATCGGGGCGTCGACGATCCACACGAACGACCAGGCCCGATGGTCGATGAGTCCGCAGTGCTCCGCGACCTCCAGCCGAACCGCACCGAGCAGCGCCCGCGAGGGACCCGGTTGCCCGGCCGCGAAGAACACGCAGTCGCCCGGGGAAGCACCGACCGCCTTGGCCAGCCCCTCCCGCTCCTCCTCGGAGAGGTTCTTGGCCACCGGACCGGACAGCGCCCCGTCGGAGCCGACGAGCACGTAGGCCAACCCCTTCGCCCCGCGCTGCTTGGCCCACTCCTGCCAGGCGTCCAGCTGCCGGCGCGGCTGGTCGGCGCCACCGGGCATGACCACGGCACCGACGTAGGGAGCCTGGAACACCCGGAAGGGAGTCTCCCGGAAGTACTCGGTGAGATCGGTCAGTTCGAGTCCGAACCGCAGGTCCGGTTTGTCCGTGCCGTAGCGTGCCATCGCCTCGGCGTAGGGCAGTCGAGGGATCGGCGTGGGGATCTCGTGATCGGCCAGTTCCAGCCACAGGGCGCGGACGACGCGCTCGCTGATGTCGATGACGTCCTCGGCGTCGACGAAGCTCATCTCGATGTCGAGCTGGGTGAACTCCGGCTGCCGGTCGGCCCGGAAGTCCTCGTCGCGGTAACAACGGGCTATCTGGAAGTAGCGTTCCAGACCTCCGACCATCAGCAGCTGTTTGAACAGCTGCGGGGACTGCGGCAGCGCGTACCAGCTGCCGGGTTGCAGGCGAGCCGGGATCAGGAAGTCACGGGCGCCCTCGGGGGTGGAGCGCGTCATCGTGGGGGTCTCGACCTCGACGAACTCCTGTCCGTGCAGCACCTCACGCGCGATGCGGTTGGCCTCGCTGCGCATCCTGATCGTCTTGGCCGGTCCGGACCGGCGCAGATCCAGGTAACGGTGCCGCAGCCGGACGTCCTCGCCCACGTCGAGGTGCTCGTCCACCGGGAAGGGCAGCGGGGCCGACTCGGAGAGCACCTCGAGATCGGTGGCGGTCACCTCGATGGTCCCCGTCGGGATCTCGGGGTTCTCGTTGCCCTCGGGGCGAGGCGAGATCTCCCCGGTGAGCCGGACGCAGAACTCGGCGCGCAGCCGGTGTGCCCGCTCGGCCATCTCGCCCTCGCGGAAGACCACCTGTGCGACCCCCGAGGCATCGCGCAGATCGATGAAGATCACTCCACCGTGATCACGGCGACGCGCCACCCATCCGGCGAGGGTGACGGACTGCCCGGCTTGGTCGGCACGGAGCGAGCCGGCCTGGTGCGTGCGCATCACGGCTGCTGATCTCCTTTACGGCGTGAACGGGGGTGCTCCTCCAGGTGAGGACCACTCCAGGCTAGCCAACGCCACCCACTCGCCTCGCACCAGGTTTCGGGTCCGCACCGGGCCTTCGACACCGCGTGCCCGCACCTCCGGACCTCGGTGTCGTTGAACGTGGCAGCGGAATTCGGGGAGATTCCCGGGAGGGACGAACCGGAGCCCGAACCACGAGACGGAAAGCCCGGGGCACGGCCGAACCGGTAACGTACATCTTTCTGGGACGTCCAATTCCCGCAATCTCGTTGCACGAACGTGATCAGTGCAATTAGCGTTCCGCGCGAGGCTAGCCAGCGCGAGGAGTGGTGATGGTCGTTCCCCGTACCCGAACACCTTCCACGGCATCCCCGATAACCGGACACGAGCACCGACAACTCTCGCCCGAACTCTCGAAGCTCCTGCGGACCGGCCCGTTCGACGTGGCGCTGCGCGCCGCGATCCGTTCGAGCAGACTGAGCCTGGAACGCATCCAGCACCGGCTGCGCGCCAGGGGAACGCCGGTGAGCATCACCGCGTTGAGCTACTGGCAGTCGGGACGTCGTAGGCCGGAACGGCCGGACTCCCTGGTGGCGCTGCGCGAGCTCGAGGACGTGCTCGGCGTGCCGGACGGAGCGCTGTCGGCTCTGCTCGGCCCCCCGAAGCCGAGGGGGCGCAACCGCGAGGAACCCTCGGCGCCACCGCTGACGACGCTGTGGTCCGACAACGCCTCCGCCGCCGGTCTGCTCAGCAGGCTGGACACCAGCGCCGACGGTCACCTGACCCGCCTGAGCCAGCACGACGTGCTCGACATCGACGGCACGGGCAAGCAGCGCGGCCTGCGGGTGCGGCAGCTGGTGCAGGCGGAGCGCAACGGGGTGGACCGCTGGGTGACCGTCTTCGACAACGCGGGTGGCGGTGTGGCACCCCCCACCATCCGCGCCTCGCAGGGCTGCACCCTGGGGCAGACCCTCTCGGACAACCGCAACGGGGTGGTCGCCGCCGAGCTGCTGTTCGAGCGCTGCCTGGAGAAGGGCGAAACCGCGCTGCTGGAGTACGAGATCACCCACGGCCCGAACGGTCTGGTCGGCACCGACCAGGACCACACCTACTCCCGCCGGTTCCGGTTGCCGGTGCGGGAGTACCTGGTGGAACTGCGGTTCGACCCGGACAACCCGCCCGCGCGTTGCGAGAGCTTCGCCGCCCGCCCGGACGGTTCTGAACTGGAACCGCCGAAGCCGATGCCGGTGGACTCGCGCGGACGCACGCATGCCGTGGCGCTCGATTTCGGCCTCGGCGCGTTCTGCGTGCGATGGCACCCCGCTCAGCCGAGACCGCACCACTCGCCGGCACGGTAGGCAGGTACCTCCCGCCGTCGGAGGACTCGGGGCGGCGGGAGCGTTCCGAGTCGGGATCTCCGCGCGGCGGGAGGCGCGTTCACCGTCACCTCCGGTGGTGGCCGCGGGAGTCCGCCCACCTCCTCCCCCACCGCGGCGCCGGGGGAGGACCCCCGGCATCACGGCTCTCGGCAAGGGCCCGTGCGCCCCTCCTACTCGTCCTCCAAGGCGTGCTGGAAGGCCCGATTGAGGTCGCTGGAGGGCTCCAGACCGAACTCGTTGACCATCTCCGAGCGGACCCGGCGGAACACCTCGGCGGCCTCGGCCCGTCGTCCGGTCTTTCCGAGCGCGATGATCAGCTGCTCGAACAGCCGTTCCCGGTAGGGATACTGCGTGGTCAACGCCTTCAACCGTCCGATCACCCAGTCGTAGTGACCGCGTTCCAGGTTGAGCTCGACGAACTCCTCCAGCGCCAGCACGTAGTGCTCCTCGGCCTGCACGGCGGCGGCGTAGAGCCGGGCGCTGCGTTCACGGACCTCGGCGAACGCGGGGCCCGCCCAGAGTTCGACGGCCTGTTGCAGCATCTCCGTGGCCGCCGGGGAATCCGCGTCGGCGACCTGCCGCGCGGTGAGCCGCAGCGTGTCGAAGACTTCCAGGTCGAGCTCGCCCTGCTCGACGTGCAGTGAGTACCCGAAGGTGCTGGTGGACAGTCGCCTCGCTCCTTCCCCGGGACCGAAACACCGCTCCAGATCCCTGCGCAGTCGTGCGATGTGCGCCTGCAGGGCGTTGGTCTCGCCCTGCGGAGGCGCACCGCCCCACAGCTGCTCCACCAACTGTTCGCGCGGAACCACCTTTCCCGCACTGAGCAGCAGCAAGGCCAGCAGCGTTCTTCGGTGCACTCCACAGACCTCGATCGACCGCCCATTGCTGTCACACATCCGCACCTGGCCGAAAACCCGGAATCGAATCATCGGTTCGCTCCGCTCGAAAGAGATCAACGGATCGCGATCGCGCCGTTGTGGGGCAAGTTTTCCCGACTGAAAGACACCCGAACTCTCCGGGACGGATTCGCGGTGACAACGACCGCGCGAACTCCGCCCGCGAGGTGCCGCTCCTCGCCGTGGGTGTCGGTTTTTCGTTCGTTCGGTCCGGTGGTACCGCCACACGAACATTTCCCGTTCGCCGGGAACCGAGCGAAATGAATAATATGGACGAAACGACCCGGGAGCCAGACTCCAAACGTGTGAATCAACCAGACAGGAATATTCCATCCCCCCTTGGAATATTCCGACACCGGAGAGATCATCAAGACACCGCACGGAACATGATCCGCTCAACGGCAATCACTTTTGGCCGAACGCGCTTCCGCCGGCGCAAAGAAAACACCTTCGACACTGTCGGAAGAACGAAACCGCCCCGAAAAACACCTCGGTCGGCACCGAACCGATCGGGCCGTTCTCCCCTTTGGCGAGTGAGTCCTCCACAACGGGGGGCATCGCGGTAATGATCCCACAGCACGCGAAGCGCGATCGGGGCGTCGCGAGGCCCCCGAACGGCGGATGCCACTACGAAACAGATGGTCACACCGCCACCAGGAACCCCGAGTCCCGGCCCGCGGATCCCACACGAGCGCGTCCACCGACCGCTCGTCCAGGCGGGGAAGGACGTACAGATGCGCGTGATCCGAGATCTCCTCTTCGAGGAGAACGAACTCCGGCAGGACGTACTCGACCATGATCTCCGCGTCCGGTTCGCGGAACCGAACACTCAACGAGAGCGGTGCACGTTCGACGTCGAGTCCGCCCTCCTCGTTTACGCGGTTCCCCGTCGAGTTCTCGCAGCCGGTGCTCGGCATGATCTGCCGTCCGCAGGCACGAAAGCACCGAGAACGTTAGTTGCCTGATGGAAGTACCGGCGATCTCGTACCAGAGGAACACCGGAATCAGCGCGTCGCGGAAGCCGCCGAGCGTGTTTTCCGGAGATCCGATTATTGTTTTCCCGGATTTTCCGAAGAACTCGCACCTGGTGCGGTAAACTCCGCACGGCCACGGCATGCCGAAATACTTGTTTCCACTGCACACGATCGAACACACCTCGGGACACGGAAGTCGAACACCGGGCCGCACCGCCGTGTCATGCCCCGTTCGAACCCCGTTTCCGGATACGGCATGTAAGCGGCCCCGAAGGCACCGTCCATATGGAACCAGTACCGCCGATCCGATCCACCGTCACCGTACATGCCGTGTTCGACCAGGACGGGGCGCAACGCGCGGCACACCCGTTCGACGTCGTCGAAGGCACCGTTCGAAGTGGCACCGTAGTCGAAGTTCACCACCACCGAGTGTCCCCGCGCGGCGAAGAACTCCACCAGCCGGACGAGCGAGCCCACGTCGACCTCGGGATCGCCCGCGTTGCTCGCGTGGTACCGCAACAGCGCGTCCGGCCTCCGGAAGTCCTTCGGGGTCTCGTTCACCTGGAATCCCAGCATCGTGCTCGCACGGTCGCCCGTCTCGCGGGCCAGTTCGGACACGAGTCGGTCGCGGTCGGAGATCGGCAGCTCTTCGGAGACGAACCGAAAGCGGGCCGCCGAAAGATCCTCCTCGCGACGGAATATCTCGTGTTCGGGAGTGGCCATCAGGTCTCCGCCATCCGAGGAACGTGTCTCTGTCACGCTCTCTTACCAGCGGCGCACCTGGACACGGGAATGACACGGCACTGACGCCTGCCTCCACCGATCCCGCACCACTGACGGAGAAGAAGGCTGGTCCTCTCCGGTCGGGAATGGAACCTCAGAGCAGGCTGAGTTGCTGGGGTTCCGCTTCGGTGCCGCCAGCGCCTTCCCCACGAGCTCTCCCCCTCTCGGCACCGAAGGAGGGCCGGTGCACCCCGTGCGCCCGTTTCGCCCGCTCCACCAGATCGATCACCTCCCGCTGGTACGACTCGGGAACATAGGAGCCCTCCCGGTACAGCCGCGCGTAGAGCGGCACCAGCGAGGGATACTCACGCTGCAGCCAGGCGCGGTACCACTCCCGGGCACCGGGACGCAGGTGGAGCGGCAAGGGGGTGATGCTCCTCGCCCCGGCCTCCGCGAGGGCCGCCACCGTGTGCTCGATGTGCTCGGCGGAATCGCTCAGCCCCGGCAGGATGGGAGCCATCAGCACCGAGCACCCCACTCCGGCCTCGGCGAACCGCCGGACCACCTCCAGCCTTCTGGCGGGGGCGGGTGTACCGGGTTCGACCTTGCGCCAGAGCCGCTCGTCGAGCGAACCGATCGAGACCGCGATCGAAACGTCGGTCACTTCCGCCGCCGACTCGATGAGGTCCAGATCGCGCAGGATCAGCGTCCCCTTGGTGAGGATCGAGAACGGGTTGGCTCGTTCGGTCAGCGCGGTGATGATCTCGCGCATCAGACCGTAGCGCCCCTCGGCGCGCTGGTAGGGGTCGGTATTGGTCCCCATGGCCACCGGATCACCGCGCCACTTCGGGCTCGCCAGCTCGCCGCGAAGCAGTCGTCCGGCGTTGACCTTGACCACGATCTTGCTGTCGAAGTCGTGCCCGGCGTCCAGATCGAGATAGGTGTGGGTGTTGCGTGCGAAGCAGTAGCGGCACGCGTGCCCGCAGCCCCGGTACGGGTTCAGGGTCCACTGGAACGGCACGTGGGAGTCCCCGGGAACGCGATTGAGGATCGACTTCGCGCGAACCTCGATGGCGTAGGCGTCCTGCGTCCCCGCCTCGATCGGCACCGACTCCGGCAGCCGCAGTCCCGCGCCCACCCCGCGAACGCCGCCGCGTGCGGGCTCCGGGGAGATCCCCAGATCGAGTTCCGGAGTCCCACCACCTGTGAAGTCGCTGTCGGCGGTACCCGAGCGACCGTCCGGCGGAGTGATCCGCTGCCTCTCCCAACGCACGACCTCATTCGAACACACATTCGAACAAATGTCCAGCGTGCGAAGACGCCCGGGGCGGACCGGGGCGAACCCCGGCACCGCGAGCACGACTCCCCGAGACGGACGCACGCGGCCAGGTCAGCGACCGCCGCACACGAGACGAGAGCGGCCCCGCCCCGACCATTCGGGTTCCTGGCCGGCCACGGGCCCGGCGAATGGAACATCATCTCTCGGCGGCGAGGTCGTCCTCCAGCATGCTCTGAACGGCCCTGCTGAGTCTGCCCGAAGGATCCACCCCGAACTGCTCCACCATCTCGGAGCGCATCCTGCGGAACAGGTCCGTGGCCTCGACCTTGCGACCGGTACCACCGAGAGCCACGATCAGTTGTTCGAGCAACTTCTCCCGATACGGGTACCGCTCGGTCAACGCCTTCAGCCAACCGATCATCCGTTCGTGATTTCCCTGCCTGAGTTCGAGTTCCACCAGTTCTTCCAGCGTCAGCGCGTAGTGCTCCTCTTCCTGCATCGCCGCCGCGTACAGACAGGAGGTCCGATCGCGGACGTCGTACAGAGCCGGCCCTCGCCACAGTGCCAGCGCCTGCCGCAGCATTTCCGCCGCCGCGGCCGGATCACTCTCGGAGATCGCCCGTGCCTCCGCACGCAGCGTGTCGAAAACCTCCAGATCGAGCTCGCCCGGGCCGACGTGAACCGAGTATCCGGCACGACTGCTCGGCAGCCGGGTAGCGGCTTCCTCGACACCGAAGCACCGCTCCAGGTCACGACGCAGTCGCGTCATGTGCGCCTGCAAGGCGTTAGCGCCGCAGGAAGGCACGCCCGAGGGCCACAGCTCACTTATCAGTTGCTCACAACTGACCGTTTTCCCGGCGTTGAAGAGCAACAGGGCGAACAGCGCGCGGCGCTGCACTCCCGAAATAGGTTTCGGCTCTCCGTCGTGACCACACATCTCGACCGAACCAAGAAGACGAAAAAGAATCACTGGATTCTCCTGTCGAACAAAACATCAAGCAAGAAAATATCACCCACGAAAACAAAAACACGCCCTCAACGTTTGGATGCAGGATACACCTGAAACCCGAGGCCAAGCCCGCGAAACTCGTGACTTCCCAAAATCTAAAAGATGCTTCACTTTTAACTCCTTGCCAGCAATACTACACACGAAAAACCTCGCCACCCATACTCCGAAAGAGTGAAACAAAAACTTGATCAAATATGAAATTTGATTTTCACCTCACTCTTCGTGAGCAAAAATAGCGATCAACGACGTCGAAGGCGAACTCCACGAGCGGCGGCGGCCGAATGACCGGCCCGTCCTCTCTCGCCTCGGAGTCGGTCCCCACCACCGGGAGGGAGTCCGGGAACATCGATGACATCCAGGAGAGCGGGAGAGCTCGGACTCCCACGGTGGGGTGTCGAGCGCACCGTCCGGGTACCCCGGTGGGCACGGAGAGTTCTCCGGATTTCGCGGCGACAAAAGACGCCGATTCACCGGAGCGGCGACCCGAACTCCGACGAACGCCAATTCCTCACGAGCGGTATGATTCCCCCAACGGGACCACCCCAGGACTTCACGGGGACGTGAATCTATCGAACAAGTGTCGGGGCCACACCGGATTCGGCGAATTCGCGGTCGTCACGGATCGGCTCCTTCATCGGCGATGAGGCGGCCAGCAACCAGAAGTCGGACAGGCTCATCCGGAAGTCCTCGACGGCGGCGGAAACGGCCGAGGGGTCCTCACCGTCGGCCAGCCCGACCTCCACCACCTCGACGGCCTGCTCCAGCAGCGCTCGCGGAGGTTCCGCGTAGGCGGCGAAGTAGTCCGCGAAGGCGGTGGCGAAGTCGTCCTCGGAACGCAGCGCGTTCGCGAAGAGAGCACACTGCTTTCCCCAGGAGATCTGCGCGACGCGGAACGCCGCGGCCACTTCGGCACGGCCACCGAGCAGCGCGGAACGGCAGAGCACCCGTTCGAAGGAACGAATCCCCGCCGGAGACCGGCTCCGGCCCCACGAGGAGAATCCAGGTTCCCCCTCGACCAGTCGTGTCAAGCGGACACGACTCGAAACGGCCGCCGAAGCCAGCGCCAGGAAGAACCCGGCGGGACCGGAGTCGTCGAACCTGCTCGACAGGACGGTGAACACGCGCTGCTGCGCGCACAGCGCCGCGTGCTCCTGCCCGACCGCCGCGGGCAGCATTCCAGCGGCACGTTCACCGGCGTTCCCGCCAAGCACGTGCCGCAACGTCTCCAGCCCCGGATTGTTCACTTCCTCGTCGAACCGTCGAACCAAGGAACGACCATCCCCGTCGGCTCGCATGACGCGCTCTCCAATCGGTTCCCGGCGTTGTCGTTCCTTGATGGCACGACGAGCTGATTCGGGGCTGACACGCCGCTTACAACCGGACCGACCGAAGGCGCGGAACTCACCGGAGGGAGCGGACTTACCATGATCCGGTGCCCGCTCTCGAGGACTCCGCGAACGACTCGACCTGCGTCCCTCCAGCCGGGCACGGTCACGGTCACGGGCACTCGCCTCCACCCTCCTCGCGACGCACCAGACGGCTGCTGACCGCGGTGCTGGCGCCGTTCGCGCTGGCCGCCGTGCTCGGCGCCGTGCTGCTCTACCCGTTCGGGCAGGACTCGACGCCCGAGGCCAGGCAGGGATTCACCCGTGACCCGGTGGACGGCTCCGTGGTCGCGGCGCGTGCCGCTTCCTGCACCACGGGCGCGACCACCGGGCAGCGCACCGGCGACGGGGAGCACTGTGTGCTGCTCCGCGTCGAGCTGCGAAGCGGTCCGGCGTCCGGGCGCACGATCGAACAACGGCTTCCGAGAGAACCGACCACCCCGGAGTTCGCGGTGGGAGACGAGGTCGTGCTCTCCTACTCCGGCGACTCGCCCCGGGAATCCACCTCGTACCGGATAGTGGACTACCAGCGGGGTGGTTGGCTGCTGCTCCTCGTCGGCCTGTTCGGCGCGGCGGTGCTCGCGCTGGGACGGCTCCGGGGAGCGGCCTCGCTGCTGGCGCTCGCGCTGACCTGCGGCGTGCTGACCGGATTCGTGCTCCCGGCGATCCTGGCCGGGGCGAACCCCGTGGCCGTCGCCGTGGTGGGCGCGGGGCTGATCATGTTCTGCGCGCTGTACATCACGCACGGTCTCTCGGCACGCACCTCCACCGCCGTGCTGGGAACACTGGTGAGCCTGACCCTGATCGGCCTGCTCAGCACGGCATTCGCGGGCCTGACCCGGCTGACCGGACTGGACGAGTCCACCTCGGCGCTGATAGGTGCCCTCGGACACGACATCGACGCGCGGGGACTGCTGCTGGCGGGAGTGGTGATCGGCGCGCTGGGAGTGCTCGACGACGTCACCGTCACCCAGACCAGCGCGGTGTGGGAGCTGCACCACGCCGACCCCGGACTGCGTTGGAAGGAGCTCTACTCGGCCGCGCTGCGGATCGGCCGCGACCACGTCGCTTCCTCGGTGAACACGCTCGTACTGGCCTACACGGGCACGGCCCTGCCGCTGCTGCTGACCTACACGCTGTCCGGGCAGTCCTTCGGCGAGATCGCCACGACCCAGGACGTCGCCCAGGAAGTGGTGCGCACCCTGGTGGGAAGCCTGGGGATCATCGCGGCCGTTCCGCTGACCACGGCCATAGCCGCCGCGGTGGTGCTCGGCGAGAACGGGGCGAACCGTCACGGCGACACCTCGCGATCCGAGTCAAGCCCCCAGGACGGGGTCTCGGGGATCGTCGGGGTCGTGCGCCGGGCCGCGGCGGAGGGAGCCGCTCGTGCGGTGCTCGGCGGCTGGGAACCACGGCGCTGCTCCCGGCCGCACCGCTGAGCCGTCGCGATCGGCCATCCCGCGGTCGGTGTCGAACCGGAAGCCGTGTCCCGCTCCCCGGAAACGGCGGGTTCAGTCCAGCATGGCCACGAACTTCGCCACATCGGTGTTGGAGACCCGCCGAGCCACACCGCCACCGGGGACCGCCGAGGCCAGTCTGTACAGCGGACGGTCAGCGGCGGCGTCGCCGCGTGCCTCCGCCTTGAGCTGTGCCACGATCAGTTCCGAGAGCACCAGCGCGCGGGTGTCCCCGGTCCCCGCCAGCGTGTCGGCCAGCCGCCGCAGCGGGTAGATCCCGAGTTCCTTGCCACCGGTGCCCGCGTACATCGCCAGCGCCACGTTCAACGTGCGATGCCGGGGTGGGCCGGTGACCACCAGACTGATCGTGCGGGTGCCCCTGATGTCGGTGATCAGCACGTCCAACGCGGTGGCCCGCGAGAGGTCCACCCGACGCGTGCCGAAGGCACGCGCGGCCACTTCGCTGCCACGCAGCCAGTAGGTCTTCCGCGCCTCGCCGAAAGCCATCAGCAGCAGCGGCAACGCCAGCACGGTCATCGGAACGAAGAAACCGGCGGTTCCGGCGAACAGCCCGGCGATGCCGCCGATCGCCGCACCGACCACGACAGCGGCGATCGCCACGCTGATCGCCCGCCTGCGGACCACACGGCGATCGAGCAGATCCAGCGGGACGGCCTCCTGGGACTGTTCCTCGCTCATCCGGACAGCACCGTCCGCGCCTTCTCGACCACAGCGGACAGCGGCACGCTCTCCTGCTGCCCGCCGGCCAGATCCTTCAGCTGTACCGAGTCCTCGGCCAGATCCCGCTCCCCCAGCACCAGCGCGTAGCGGGCCCCGGAGCGGTCGGCGGCCTTCATGGCTCCCTTGAGCCCCTTGCCGCCGTAGGCCACCTCCACCCGGATCCCGGCGTGGCGCAGCTGTCCGGCCAACGAGACCAGTCGCCGTTTCGCCTGCTCCCCGAGGGGCACGCAGTAGATGTCGCAGCGGGACTGATCACCGGGGTGGACTCCCTCCACCTCGCAGGCGAGCATGGTGCGGTCCAGCCCGAGCCCGAATCCCACTCCGGACAGTTCCGCCCCGCCGAGGTCGGCCATCAGTCCGTCGTAACGACCGCCCCCGCCGATACCGGACTGCGCCCCGAGACCGTCGTGGACGAACTCGAAGGTGGTCTTGGTGTAGTAGTCCAGGCCACGGACCAGGCGGGGGTTCTCGGTGAACGGCACGCCGAGGTCCCGCAGGTGCGTCTTGACCCGCTCGTAGTGCTCGGCGGCCTGCTGGGAGAGATGGTCGGCCATCAACGGGGCGTCGGCGACCATCTCGCGGACCTCCGGCCGCTTGTCGTCGAGCACCCGCAGCGGATTGAGCTCCACCCGACGGCGGGTCTCCTCGTCCAGCGGCAGCCCCCGCAGGAATTCCTGCAGCTTGGCACGGTACTCCGGGCGACAGCTGTCATCACCCAACGAGGTGAGCTCGATGCGGTGCCCGGTCAGGCCCAGCCTGCGGTACCCCTCGTCGGCGATGGCGATCACCTCGGCGTCCAGGGCGGGGTCGTCCACGCCGATGGCCTCCACCCCGACCTGCTGCAACTGACGGTACCGCCCGGCCTGCGGCCGTTCGTACCGGAAGAACGCTCCGCTGTAGTACAGCTTGAGCGGCAACTGCCCTCGGTCGAGCCCGTGCTCGATGACCGAGCGGATCACCCCCGCCGTTCCCTCGGGGCGCAACGTGATCGAACGTCCGCCCTGGTCCGGGAAGGTGTACATCTCCTTGGTGACCACGTCGGTGGATTCACCCACCCCGCGTGCGAACAGCGCGGTGTCCTCGAACAACGGCAGTTCGATGTAGCCGTACCCGGCTCGGCGTGCCGCTTCGCCGAGGGTTTCGCGCACCGCGAGGAACCGCGCGGATTCCGGGGGGTAGTACTCGGGAATGCCCTTGGGGGCGGCAAACGTGCTCATGCTGACTTCTTCTGGTCTCGTCGGTCCTGGTTCGCTGTCACGGGCCGTCAGTCCACCGCGTCGTCGGATGTACCCAGCCCCCGCAGGAACGGGTTGCCCGCGCGCTCACGTCCTACGGTCGTGGTGGTGCCGTGTCCCGGGAGCACCGCCGTGTCGTCGGGACGCGGCAGAATCTCGCCGCGGAGTGTCTCCAGCATCCGTTCGTGGTCTCCTCCCGGCAGATCGGTGCGGCCGATCGCTCCCGCGAACAGCGTGTCGCCGGTCAGCAACAGCCGTCCCCCCTCCTCGGTGGTCGTCCCGAACAGCACGGAGCCACCCGTGTGGCCGGGAGCCGGGCGCACGTCGAACTCCATGCCCGCCAGTTTCAACACGGTGTCACCGGACAGCTCGCGCAGGTCGCCCGGAACCTTCACCGACACGCCGTCGAACAACTGCCGACCCTCGGGGCCGAGCGCGGCACCGGGATCGGAGAGCATGTAGCGGTCCGCCGGATGCACCCAGGCGGGTATCCCGTAGGACTCGCACAGTTCCCCCGCGGAGAACACGTGGTCGAAATGCCCGTGGGTCAACAGCACCCCCACGGGGGTGAGCCCGTGGTTGTCCAGCTGCTCGCGCGCCGCCTCGACGGCGTCCTGCCCCGGATCCACCACCACGCACTCACCGCCCTCGTGCGGCGCGAGCACGTAGCAGTTCGCCTGGAGCTGTCCGACGGGGAAACCAACAACAAGCACGGGGTGCTACCTCTTCAGCGTTAGGGGACGTACGACCCGGAAACTTCGGCGACCGAGGACCGCCCCGCCACTCACCGAGGGGCCATCCGGGTCACTCCAGTGCTCCCAGCCTAGTCGTGCGGTCTCACGGTTTTCGCACACCGGGCCGTTCTACACTCCCCGGAAAACGTGGTCCCGTGGCACGTCCCCGGGACGAACCGACCGACCCCGATCGCGGAGTGGGAACAGGTGTCCAGCAACGAACAACGTCGCCAGGCAGCCAAGAGCAAGCTGGAACGTCAGCTCGCTCGTAGGGAAGAGCAGGCCCGCAGACGCCGGACCGTGGCGGTGACGACCACGATCGTCGTGGTGATCGCGGCGGTGGTCGGGGTCTACTTCCTGACGCGCACCGGCGGTGGGGGCGACAGCGCCGCGAGCCCCCCGCCGAGCACCACGGCACCGTCCGAGCAGTCGGACTCGGAGCAGATCTCCATACCGACCGAACTCGCCCCCGCGCCGAGCCGGCCCGAGCCCCTGCCGGACCAGGTTTCGTGCACCTACCGTCCGAAGGGCGAACCGGCCAAGCCGGTGGAGCCGCCCGAGGACGGAGAGGTCTCGTCGAAGGGAACCGTCAAGGCCACGATCGAGGCGAACGTGGGCACCATCCCGATCACGCTGGACCGCTCCCTGGCGCCCTGCGCGGTCAACAGCTTCGTCCACCTCGCCGAGGCGGGGTTCTACGACGACACTCCCTGCCATCGCCTGTCCACCTCCGGGTTGCAGATGCTGCAGTGCGGTGACCCGACGGGCAAGGGCAGCGGCGGACCCGGTTACCAGTTCGACGACGAGACGTACTCGGACATCCAGTACGGGCGCGGCTACCTGGCGATGGCCAACTCCGGTGCCGACACCAACGGCAGCCAGTTCTTCATCGTCTACGGCGAGGCACCGCTGGACTCCAGGTACACGGTGTTCGGCACCGTGTCGGAAGAGGGACTGAAGGTGGTCGACGAGGTCGCCCGGGCAGGCCACGACGGCGCGTTCTCGACGGCGGGCGGCGGGCACCCCAACAAGAAGGTCACCTTCGAGAAGGTGACCGTGAAGTCCTGACCCGGGAAACCCTGCCCCGGCCCGGAACATCGGGGAACGCCCGCGTGGCCCGGGCCACGCGGGCGTGGTGCGGCCCGGACCGCGTGGATTTCACACGAAATCGCCGCGCCGCTTCGACGCGGGGGCGAGCTTCCACCACTGCCGCAGCCCGCACCGCCCCGGGTTCTCCGGCGTCGGCGCCGCGAGGACAGCGGGCACCTGGCGTAGTACCTACTCGATGTGCTCGCTCCCGGGCGCCGCCCGCGCCGGAGATTCCGCCACCCGCACCGCCACACAGCCGGATCGAGCGACGGTCAAGCAGCGGAGGTCATGCGGTACACGTCGTAGACACCCTCGATGTTTCGCACCGCCTTGAGCACGTGCCCCAGGTGCTTGGGGTCGCCCATCTCGAAGGAGAACCGGCTGACCGCCACCCGGTCCTTGGAAGTGGTCACCGAGGCGGACAGGATGTTGACCTTCTCGTCGGCCAGCACCTTCGTCACGTCCGAAAGCAGCCGGTGCCGGTCCAGCGCCTCGACCTGGATGGCCACCAGGAAAACCGAGGAATTGGAAGGGGCCCAGTAGACGTCCACCAGCCGTTCCGGCTTGGAACGCAGTTCCTCGGCGTTGTTGCAGTCGGTGCGGTGCACGCTGACACCACCGCCGCGTGTGACGAAGCCGAGGATCTCGTCCCCCGGAACCGGGGTGCAGCAACGCGCGAGCTTCGCCCAGATCTCGCCCGCGTTGGCCCCCTCCACTCGCACTCCGGAGTCCCCGGAACTGCGGCGCTGCTGCTGCACCGTGGAGGGCGTGGAACGCTCCGCGATCTCGTCCTCGGCCTGCTCGACCCCGCCGAACGAGGCGACCAGCCGCTGCACCACGTGGTGGGCCGACACCTGGCGTTCCCCGACCGCCGCGTACAAAGCGGTCACGTCAGTGTAGTGCAGCTCCTTGGCCACCGACCCGATCGAATCGGCAGAGACCAGTCGTTGCACCGGCAGGCCAAGCCTGCGCAGCTCCTTGGCGATGGCCTGCTTGCCGGATTCGATGGCCTCCTCGCGCCGCTCCTTGGCGAACCACTGCTTGATCTTGGTCTTGGCGCGCGGCGAGGCCACGAAGGAGAGCCAGTCCCGACTCGGACCCGACCCCTCGGCCTTGGAGGTGAAGATCTCGACGACCTCGCCGTTCTCCAGTTTCCGCTCGAGCGCGACGAGTCTGCCGTTGACGCGGGAGCCGATGCAGCGGTGTCCCACCTCGGTGTGCACCGCGTAGGCGAAGTCGACCGGGGTGGATCCTGCGGGCAGCGTGATCACGTCCCCCTTGGGAGTGAACACGAAGATCTCTCTGGTGTTGAGGTCGTAGCGTAGTGACTCCAGGAACTCACCGGGATCGGCGGCCTCGCGCTGCCAGTCGAGCAGCTGACGCATCCAGGCCATCTCGTCGATCTCGACGCCGGTGCCGCGGCCGCGGCCCTTGGTCTCCTTGTAGCGCCAGTGGGCCGCGATGCCGTACTCGGCCGTGCGGTGCATCTCCTCGGTACGGATCTGCACCTCCAGCGGCTTGCCCTCCGGACCGACCACGGTGGTGTGCAGCGACTGGTAGACGCCGAACTTGGGCTGGGCGATGTAGTCTTTGAATCGCCCCGGCATCGGCTGCCACAGCGCGTGCACCACGCCCATCGCCGCGTAGCAGTCCCGCACCTGGTCGACCAGGATGCGCACCCCCACCAGATCGTGGATGTCGTCGAAGTCACGACCACGCACGATCATCTTCTGGTGGATCGAGTAGTAGTGCTTGGGCCGCCCCTCCACCTTCGCCGAGAGCCGCGCCGCGTTCAGGTTCGACGACAGCTCGTCGACCACGGTGCGCAGGTAGGTGTCCCTGGAGGGGGCGCGGTTGGCGACCAGCCGGACGATCTCGTCGTACTTCTTGGGCTGCAGGATCGCGAAGGCCAGGTCCTCCAGCTCCCACTTGATGGTGGCCATGCCGAGCCGGTGGGCCAGCGGCGCGAGGACCTCGAGGGTCTCACGAGCCTTGCGGACCTGCTTCTCGGGCGGCAGGAAACGCATGGTCCGCATGTTGTGCAGCCGGTCGGCGAGCTTGATCACCACCACCCTCGGGTCGCGGGCCATCGCGATGACCATCTTGCGGATGGTCTCGGCCTCGGCCGCGTTGCCCAGCTTGACCTTGTCGAGCTTGGTCACGCCGTCGACGAGGTGGGCCACCTCCTCGCCGAAGTCCGCGCGCAGCCGGTCCAGCGGATAGTCGGTGTCCTCGACCGTGTCGTGCAGCAGCGCCGCCACCAGCGTGGTGGTGTCCATCCCCAGCTCGGCGAGGATCGTCGCCACCGCGAGCGGATGCGTGATGTAGGGATCGCCGGACTTGCGCCGCTGATCGCTGTGTTGTTCCTCGGCGATGTCGTAGGCGTACTGCAGCAGCTCCAGGTCCGCCTGCGGATGCATCTCGCGGTGGACCGAGGCCAACGGTTCCAGCACCTGTTTGACCTGCGTGGGCCGCTGCGCGGTGATACGCCGGGCCAACCGCGCGCGTACCCGCCGAGTGGCCGAGGCCGGTCGCTGCGCGGGCGGTTGGCCCCCGCCAGCTGGAGACTCGACTTCTTGGCTCACAGCACGCTCCCGGGTATTCGAGGATCCGCTCGGCCCGGGTCCGTTCTCCGCACTCGAAAACGTCCCTGCGTTCCGGTGCGACGACCCGGACACCGAGCATAACGCTGCGAACCCCGTGAGCCTTCCCGGGAGAGCCGGCGCCGCGCCGAGCGGTCCCCACGCGGCTTCGAAACGGACCTTCCGGCCGCTGCCGGTGACCGGTCGCGCCGATCACCGGAAAACGAAAGACACCTCCGGCGACCGGCGTAGGGTCACCGCCGCTTCCTGCCGGACGAACGGCGCCCGGCCTTCCCGGAGGGTCGGGCCGTGCCCGGGTTGGGCGCACCGGAAGCACCGGCCCCGGCCAGCTTCGCGCCACCTGTTCCGTTGCCTGCGTGGCGCGTGCTCTCGACCGAGTCGGCCTCGGCGGTGGCCCCGTTGACGGTGTTGGAGCCCTCCTGGTTCCGGTTGCGCCTGCGCTGGGCGACCTTCTCCGCGTGAGCTCGGTACTTGGACTCGCGCATCTTCAGGTCCACCAGCAGGGGCGTGGCCAGCAACAGCGAGGAGAGCACACCCGCGAGCATGCCGACGCCCTGCACCAGCGCGAGATCCCGCAGCACGCCCACACCCAGCAGTCCCGCGCCGACGACCAGCAGACCGAGCACCGGCAGCAGCGCGATGACCGAAGTGTTGATCGAGCGCATCAGCGACTGGTTGACGGCCAGGTTGGCCGCCTCGGGGTAGGTGCGGCGACTCGTGCTCAGCAGACCGGAGGTGTTCTCCTTCACCTTGTCGAAGACCACGACCGTGTCGTACAGCGAGAAACCGAGGATGGTGAGCAGACCGATCACCGTACTGGGGCTGACCTGGAACCCGGTCATCGAGTAGATGCCCGCGGTGACCAGCACGTCGTGCAGCAGCGCCACGAGCGCCCCGACCGCCATCCACCGCTCGAAGTAGAACGCGAGGAACACGGTGACCAGCACGAGGAACACCGCCAGCGCGATCAGTGCCTGCTGGGTGATCTCACTGCCCCAGGTGCCGCTGACGGCGCTGTCGCTGATCGCGTCGGCGCTGGGCTGACCGTTGGTTCCCAGGGGACGCAGGTCCTCGAACAGGGCCGACTTGACCTTGACCAGATCGGCCTGCGAGAGCTTCTCGGTGTTGATCTGCACCGTCTGGCTGCCGCCGCTGCCCACCAGCTGCACGGAGGACGGCTCGGAGCCGAGCGCCTCCTGGAAGGAGTTCTCGACCTCGGTGGTGGTGATCTGCCCGGAGGCGCCCTGAGCCGGCATCGAGATGTTGGTGCCGCCCTCGAACTCGATGCTGAGGTTGAAGCCCTTGACACCCACGAAGAGGGCGGAGACCAGCATCAGCGCCCCGAGGACGACGTACCAGTACTTGCGCTTGCCGACGATGTCGAACGCGCCGGTGCCGGTGTAGAGCCGTTGCAGCACCCCGCGCTTGGCCTCGGTGCCGCCCGCGTCGGCCGCGGTGGGAGCGGTCCCGTTGCTGCCGGTCGTGTCCACGACTCACGCCTCCTTCGGAGTGCCGTTGGAAGCACTCTGCTGCCGGTTGACGCCCTTCCGCTGCGCTCTGGCGCGTTCGCCCATCCGCTGGACCGCGCCGAGCCCGGTCAGCGCCGGGCGGGAGAGGAACTTGCTACGCGAGGCCAACGCCACCAGTGGATGGGTCACCAGGAAGACGACGATCAGGTCCAGCACCGTCGACATACCGAGCGTGAAGGCGAAACCCTTCACCTGACCGACGGCGAGCAGGTACAACACACCCGCCGCGAGGAAGCTCACCGCGTCGGCCGAGAGGATGGTCCGGCGCGCACGGGCCCAGGAACGCGGCACCGCCGACCGGAAGGTCCTCCCCTCGCGTATCTCGTCCTTGAGTCGTTCGAAGAACACGATGAACGAGTCAGCGGTGATACCGATCGCGATGATGAAACCGGCCATGCCCGGCAGGTCCAGTGTGAACCCGATCCAGCGGCCGAACAGCACCAGCACGCCGTAGACGACCGCGCCGGACAGCACCAGCGAGAGGATCGTCAACAGCCCCAGCAGCCGGTAGTAGAACAGGCAGTAGACGGCCACGAGGATCAGTCCGATGCCGCCCGCCAGCAGCGCCGCCTCCAGCGAGGCGACCCCCAGCGTCGGTGAGACGGTCTCGGCGGTGGACTGGTCGAAGGCCAGCGGCAGCGCACCGTACTTGAGCGTGTTGGCGAGGTTGTTGGCCGTCTCCTGGTTGAAGTTGCCCTCGATCGAGGTGTTCCCGCCGACGATCGCACTGTTGATGGACGGAGCGGATACCACCTGGTTGTCGAGTACGAAAGCGACCTGCTCCCCCACGTTCTGGGAGGTGAAGTCGGCCCAGGTCTTCGTACCCTGGTTCTTGAACTCCAGGTTTACGGTCCACTGGGCCTTGCGCTGTCCCGGCGGGGAGGATGTGGCGTCGCTGATCTGGGTGCCGGGGATCAGCACCGGCTCGAGGATGTACTTGCGCTGGCCGTCGTCGCCGCAGGTCACCAGCGGAAGCTTCGGGTCGGCGTTGCCACGGAGCGGATCGGGGGCATCGCAGTCCAGCGTCAGCAGCGCCTGGCGCTGCATCGCCGGGTCCTCGCTCTGCCGCAGCTGCTTGGCCTGCTGGATCCGCTCTGCCCTGGTCTGCGGTTCCTCGCTGCCCTGCTGGTCACCACCTCCGGACTGGGACTGCCCGTCCGGTCGCTGTTGATCCGAGGGCTGCTGGGCCCGCGCGGCGGCCCACTGCGGGGTGGTGCCCGATGACTGCTGCTCCTCGGAGCCGCTCGAATCGCCACCCTGGCCGGACTCGTCACCCTGCCCCGACTGGTTCCCCTGGCCGGACTGGTTTCCCTGCCCCGGCTGGTTGCCTTGTCCGGGTTGGTTGCCCTGCAGGGCGCTGACCGGAACCACCTGCTTGACCTTGCGCAGATTCAGCTCCGCGGTCTGCCCGAGCCGCTTGGCCTGCTCGCCGTCCTTGCCCGGCACCGTGATCACCAGGTTGGTGCCGTCGATGGTGACCTCGGAACCGCTGACGCCGAGCCCGTTGACGCGCTGCTCGATGATCTCGCGCGCCTGCTGCAACGACTCGTCCGTGGGGGGCTTGCCGTTGGGGGTCCGCGCCGTGAGCGTGACCCTGGTCCCGCCCTGCAGGTCGATGCCCAGTTCGGGTACGGGCTTGCGGTCACCGGTGAAGAACACAAGGCTGTATATGCCCAGCAGAATCACCACGAAGGCCAGCAGGTAACGCGCCGGCCGGATCTGCCCGCGTGGAGGTGCCACGTTAGGTCCGTCTCCTCGTCCGGGGTCGGTGCCGAAGGTCCGGCAGTCGTTCAGGGCCGTCGCCGCGCCCGGCCCTTCACGGTGCCGGCCACCGCACGTGGCTGACGCGACAACGGCGTCCAGTCTGACAGGTCACATCGCGGTCCTGTCGCGCAGGTACTGAATCGTGATCTACGAAGCGCGGGGGAACGACCGGGACCGTGTCCCGACGACACCGGTTCGGACGCCGAGCGCTCCCGCCGCGACTAGCTCCTCAACGCGAGTCCGCGCCCGGAGCGCGTGCTCCCGAGGTCGGCTCGCCCGCCGCCGAAAGCACGCGCCGGGCCTCACGTCGGGACCGCGCGACCCGGAACGACTCTCAGCCGGTCTTCTGGGTCTCGGCGTTCTCGGTGGTGTCGGACTCGTCCCGTGAGGAATCGCGGTCCGAGGAGTCGACGAGTTCCTCGTCGTCGTCATCCTCGTCGTCGTCCTCGTCGACCTCGGTCTCGACGCGCTCGCGGATCGCCTGACGCAGCCAGGTCGTGACCACACCGTCGGCGATCTCCAGCTCGATCGAGTCGTCCTCGGTGTCCACCACGGTGCCGAACAATCCGGAGGTGGTCATCACTCGGTCGCCGACCGTCAGCGAGTTCTGCAGCTTCTGCTGCTCGCTCATCGCCTTGCGCTGCTTACGCATCTGGAAGAACAGCAGCGCCGCGAACGCGATGAACAGAATCGGGATCAAATACTCTGTCGACATCTTGCTCCATCCACGGACGTGACCCGGACAGCGCGGCGACCGCGACAACGGAGCCGTGCCCCACCGGCGCCCGGACTATTCGGATGTACCTCCCCCAGTGTGCCAGGTTCACCAGCGCAGAAACGTCCCTGCCCTGACGGCCGACCCGCCGGAAGGAGCACAGGAAGGAGTGGCGCAGCGCACAACGCCACGCCGGAGCCGATGCCGCCCGTCGCCGGTCCACCCGCACCCGGCCCGATCCGCTCACTCGTCGAACAAGCCGGGCTCGGCCGGTTCGGGAGCGGCCACCGGAGTGGCACCGAAAGCGTTCGCCGGAGGCACCAGACCCAGGTGGTGCCAGGCCGCCGCGGTGGCCACCCGCCCGCGCGGCGTCCGGGCCAACATGCCCGCGCGGACCAGGTACGGCTCGCACACCTCCTCGATGGTGCTCTGCTCCTCGCCCACCGCGACGGCCAACGTCGAGGCCCCCACCGGCCCTCCGCCGAAGGAGCGGGCCAGCGAACCGAGCACGGCCCGGTCGAGGCGGTCGAGCCCCAGCTCGTCCACGTCGTAGACCTCCAGCGCGGCGCGGGCCACCTCGACGGTGACCACCCCGTCGGAACGCACCTCGGCGTAGTCGCGGACCCGCCGCAGCAGCCGGTTGGCGATGCGCGGGGTTCCCCGGCACCTCCTGGCGATCTCGGCGGCCCCGTCCGCGCGCAGGTTCACTCCCAGGATTCCGGCCGAGCGGTTGATGACCCGCTCCAGCTCGCTCGGCTCGTAGAACTCCATGTGCGCGGTGAAGCCGAACCGGTCCCGCAGCGGCCCGGTCAGGGACCCCGAGCGCGTAGTGGCCCCCACCATGGTGAACGGCGCGATGTCCAACGGAATGCTGGTGGCTCCCGGCCCCTTTCCGACCACCACGTCCACCCGGTAGTCCTCCATCGCCAGGTAGAGCATCTCCTCGGCGGGGCGGGCCATGCGGTGTATCTCGTCGATGAACAGCACGTCACCGGCGGCGAGGTTGGACAACATCGCCGCCAGATCGCCCGGTCGTTCCAGCGCCGGGCCGGAGGTCACCCTGATGGCCGAACCGAGTTCGGACGCCAGGATCATGGCCAGGCTGGTCTTGCCCAGCCCCGGCGGACCCGCGAACAGCACGTGGTCGGGCTGCTCGCCCCGCCCGAGCGCCCCGTGCAGGACCAGCCGGAGCTGCTCCCGGACACGCTGCTGACCGACGAAGTCGTCGAGCTTGCGCGGACGCAGGCTCGCGTCGATCTCCTGCTCGCCGGTGGCTCGGTGTGGCGAGAGGGTGTCCTCGGAAGCCTCGGTCGCGTCCACGGCACCGCTCTCCTGCTCCACCGGCCCGTCCTCGTGCATGGTCTCCTCGAACTCCGCTCGTACTACCCGCGATCGTGGTTCCGCCACGCCCGCACCGTCCCGGACTACTTGGGACCGAGTGTGGCCAGCGCCTTGCGCAGCACGGTGGAGGTGTCGGTCTCCCCACCGTTCTCGGCGAGCACCGCGTTGACGCTCTGCTCGGCCTGCTTCGCGGAGAACCCGAGCCCGACCAGGGCCTCGCTGACCTCGGACCGGATACCTGCGGTGTCCACGGCCGCGACCCCGGCGTCCGAGCCGCTCACCGGCGTCGGCTGCCCGGGCTCCGCCCCGTTCGCGGCGGACAGCGCGGCCACCTTGTCGCGCAGTTCCAGCACGAGCCGTTCGGCGCTCTTCTTGCCTATCCCTGGGACCATCGTCAGGGCACCGGTGTCGCCCCGGCTCAACGCGTCGCGCAGCTGCGACGGGTCGAGCACGGCCAGCGCGGCCAGCGCCAGTCGCGGCCCCACGCCGGAAGCGGTCTGCAACAGGGCGAACAGGTCGCGCGCCCTCGCGTCCGCGAAGCCGTAGAGCGTCAGCGAGTCCTCCCGGACGATCAGCGAGGTCGCCAGGCTGGCCTCCTCACCTCGCCGCAGCCCGCCCAACGTGGCGGGTGTCGCGTACACGGCCATTCCCACGCCGCCGACCTCGATCACCGCGTGATCCAGCCCGACCGACAGCACCTCACCCCGCACCGAGGCGATCATCGGTGGCCCCCCTTCGTACCGGACGAGTCCCGTGCGGCTCGCCGCAGCCGCTGTTGATGGTTGTGCGCGAGTTCGGCGGCGCGCTGCTCCGCCTCGGCGAGCCTGCCCGCCATCGGGGCCCGCCAGAGGTGGCACAGCGCCAACGCCAGGGCGTCGGCCGCGTCGGCGGGCTTCGGCGGGGTGGACATGCCGAGGACCTTGCTGACCATGGCGGTGACCTGACGCTTGTCGGCCTTGCCCGAACCGCTGATGGCCGCCTTGACCGAACTCGGGGTGTGGAAGGCGACCTGAATGTCACGTCGCGCGGCGGCCAGCGCGACGATGCCGGAGACCTGTGCGGTCCCCATCACCGAGCGCACGTTCTGCTGACTGAACACCCGCTCGATCGCCACGACCTCCGGGGCGTGCTCGTCGATCCACTCTTCCACCCCCTCGGCGATGGCGACCAGGCGCCGGGGCAGCTCGTCGTCGGTGGGACTGCGCACCACGCCGACTCCGAGGCAGCTCACCCCGCGCCGATGCCCACTCTCGACGACACCGACCCCGCAGCGTGTCAGCCCCGGATCGACTCCCAGTACGCGCACACCCTGATCCTCTCGCGCGAGCTGTTTTGAACACGCGTTCGAATGATACCGGCCGGAGGAACGGGACCGCGCACGGCGACACGCACGCCGCGCCGAGCGGAGACCCATCGCCCGGAACGGGTCAACCGGGCAAGCTCGCCCGCAGCGTGAACAGCATCGGCAGCCGAGGCGCACCCGGCGGCAGGCGGAACCAGTACGCGTCCCGAACTCCGCCCGGCCAGGGGAGCCAGGGACTGCTTTCGTGCTCGTGCAGTGCTTCGACACGCATCCCCGCCCCGATCAGCGCGTTGATCGTCCCACCGAGTCCGTGCGCCCACTCGAACGTCTCGTTGCCCTCCGGCATGGCATCGCCGGTGTAGGTCACCTCACCATGACTGTGGACGGCACTGTGATGGTAGTCGTAGTCCAGCCACAGACCGGAGTGCACATCGGGCTGTTCGTCAGCGGCCGCGCCCAGCACCGGATGGAATTCCACCAGGCAGAGCACACCACCGGGGCGGAGCAGTTCGGCCACCACCCTCGCCCACGCGTCGAGGTCGGGAAGCCACCCCAACGACCCCTTCCCGGTGTAGACGACGTCGAACCGCGCCCACCCCAGCACTTCGGCCGCCTCGTGGACATCGGCGGTGACGAACTCCATGCGCTGTCCGCACCGTACGGCCAGCTCCTCGGCCACCTCGACGGACCGCGGGGAGAAGTCCAGCCCGGTCACGTCGGCCCCCGCCCTGGCCAGCGCGACGGTGTCGGAGCCGATGTGGCACTGCAGGTGCACCACGTCGCGACCGCGAAGATCCCCCAGCGCCTCCCACTCGAAATCGGCCAGCGGTTGGTTGCCCGCGACGATGCCTTCCAGGTCATAGAACGAACTGGCGGCGTGCAACGGAGCGCTCGCGTCCCAGCTGATCCGGTTCGCGCGGTACTTGTCCTCGAAGGAGATCTCGGATTCGGTCACGGGCCGAATTCACGCAGAGCACGAGGAGCCGTGTCCAACGGTTTTCCGGCACGGCGACGGGACGTGGCCGTGAGCGGGCGAGGCGCGGGGGCGGCGCTGCCATCGGCAGCGGCGGACTCAGACCCCGTCGTGGCCGGGGGTCCAGCTCTCCGGCGCACCGCTGTCGGTGAGCACCGGCTGGTAGGCGGCGAACCCTTCCGGAGCCCGTTCCGACCAGGAGAACAGACCGGTGTCCGGGGTAGGCAGCAACAGTTGCAGCGCCGGGAAGTCGTCGTCGCCGTGAACCAGCATCGCGCTGCCCAGGTACATCGGGTAGTGCGCCCGGGCCACGCGCTCGAAGGTGACGGGCTGCTCGGCGAGGAAACCCTCGTAGAGCCTGCCGGGGACGAAGCGCTCTCCGGCGCGGGCGCGTTCGACGTAGGTGTCGACCACGCTCTGGCCCACCTTCTCGGGGAGTCCGATCACCACGACCTCCGGCCTGCCGAAACGTCGCCAGGCGCCCACCGAGAACGCGTAGGGCGCGTGCTCCTCGTCCTCCGGCACGTGCAGGACGGCCGCCCCGTGCCGCTCGGAGGTGTCGACCAACCACCTGCGCAGTTCGTCCGTCGAGCTCGCCGCGCCGGACATCACGTCTCACCTCTTCCGTCGACGGGTACGTTCGCGGCCCGACCGCACCCCGGGAACGCCGCGTCGAGGGCGAAGCCTAGTTCACCGAGAGGCGCGGCCGACATCCCGTCGCCCGCGCCCCGGGAGCCACCGAGCCGCGTAGCGACCTCGGCTTGACTTCCAGTTCGCTCGAACTCGCATGCTCGTGGTGATCTCACGAACCAACGAGACGAGGAGAGCACCGTGGACACTTCCATCGCGCGGGACCACTTCGAGCGGGCCTACCGGGACGGCGACCCCCTGTGGGTGATCGGACAGCCTCAACCAGCCGTGGTCGAGCTGGAACGGCGGGGCTGGATCTCGGGGGCGGTGCTCGACCCCGGCTGCGGTGAGGGCGAGCACACCATCCTGCTCACCGAACTGGGCTACGACGTACTCGGCGTGGACGGTTCGGAGACGGCCGTGGCACGGGCGCGCCGGAACGCGGCCGAACGCGGCGTGGCGGCGCGTTTCGCGGTGGCCGACGCGTTCGGCCTCGGCTCCGAACCACGCTTCGACACCGTGGTGGACAGCGCGCTGCTGCACGTGTTCGGCGCCGAGGAACGACGTGCCTACACGCGCGCCCTGCACGCGGTGTGCGGGCCGGGGGCGATGGTGCACGTGCTCGCGCTCTCGGACACCGAGGACGCGGGCGGGCCGCGGCTGAGCGCCGAGCAGGTGCGGGACTCGTTCGGCGACGGTTGGAGCGTCGAATCCCTGGAACCCGACATCTACCGCGGCATCGCGGGTGAGGAGTACGCCGCCCGGCTCGACGTCGCGGCTGACGAGGCGGTCGACACGGCCGCCTGGCTGGCACGGGTCCGCAGGCTCTGAGTCCCTCCTCGGGAGGGTCGGCGGAACCACGGGGCTGGCCGATCCGCCCCGGGCTTCCCGGTGGTCGCGGTGCCCGCGCCCGCGACGACGCGCGGGGTTCGCGGTCCTCGATGAACCGGGAACCCCGCGTGGTTCACGCCGAGACCTGGGCCATGACCTCGTCGGAGACGTCGAAGTTCGAGTAGACGTTCTGCACGTCGTCACAGTCCTCGAGCGAGTCGATCAGCTTGAAGACCTTGCGCGCGCCGTCACTGTCCAGTGGGACGTTGACCGACGGGAGGAAGCTCGGCTCGGCGGAGTCGTACTCGATCCCCTCGGCCTGCAGCGCCTTGCGAACCGGGACGAGGTCGCCTGGCTCGCAGAGGATCTCGTAGTTCTCCCCGAGGTCCTCGATCTCCTCGGCGCCCGCCTCCAGCACGGCGCCGAGCACGTCCTCCTCGCTGAGCCCGTTCTTGGGCAGGATCACCACGCCGCGCCGGTTGAACAGGTAGGACACCGAACCGGCGTCGGCCATCGAACCACCGTGCTTGTTCATGGTGGTGCGCACCTCGCCCGCGGCGCGGTTGCGGTTGTCGGTCAGGCACTCGATCAGCACGGCCACCCCGTTGGGGGCGTAGCCCTCGTACATGACCGTCTGCCAGTCGGCACCGCCCGCTTCCTCACCGGCACCGCGCTTGCGGGCGCGCTCGATGTTGTCCTGCGGCACCGAGGACTTGCGCGCCTTCTGCATGGCGTCGTACAGCGTGGGGTTGGCCTCGGGGTCGCCCCCACCCGTGCGCGCTGCGACCTCGATGTTCTTGGTCAGCTTCGCGAAGAGCTTGCCGCGCTTGGCGTCGAGGGCGGCCTTCTTGTGCTTGGTCGTGGCCCACTTGGAGTGGCCGCTCATGTGTCCTCCGTGGTATCTGGTCGCACCGGGCCGGTATGCCCGCTGTTCTCGTGGATCATCCTTACGAACAGCCGGTGCACGCGATCATCACCGTTGACCAACTCCGGATGGAACGCCGTAGCGAGCACCGGCCCCTGTCGAACCGCGACGATGGTACCCCCGCCCGTCGCCTCGGCCTCCCCGTCCGCCGGCTCACCCGACGAGGGGACGCTCGCCAGCACGGTGACGTCGGCGCCCGTCTTCTCGACGCGGGGAGCCCGGATGAACACGGCACGCAGTGCCGGTCCTTCGATTCCCTCGAAGGCGAGATCGGCTTCGAAGGAGTCCACCTGGCGCCCGAAGGCGTTGCGGCGGACCACCACGTCCAGCGCTCCCAGGGTCCGGACGCCGGGGCTGTCCCGGACGTCGGGGCGATCGTCGAGCACGCTGTCGGCGAGCAGCACCATGCCCGCGCAGGATCCGTAGGCGGGCATGCCCTCCCGCAACCGCGCGCGGAGCGGCTCGAAGAGCTCGAAGGTGTCCAACAACCGCGTCATGGTGGTCGACTCGCCGCCCGGCAGCACCAGGGCGTCCACCTCGGCGAGCTCTTCTGGGCGGCGCACCGGGCAGGCGGTCACTCCGGTGCGCCGCAACGCGGCGAGATGCTCGGCGACACCGCCCTGCAGGGCGAGCACGCCGACGACCGGTTGAGCTGGGTTCACACCCCGATTGTCCTGCAGACGCGCGAGCGGGCAACGTCCGGGTCAGTCGCGTTCGGCGGGAGCCGAACGCTTGCCGACCACCAGCCAGCCCACCCACAGGGCCACGACCAGCAGCGGGATCGCGTAGAGCGACCAGCGGGCGGCGATGTCGGAGGAGAAGCCCGCCAACACCAGCACGAGCGCGAGGAAGCCGAGCACGACCCAGTTGCTGTAGGGGGAACCGGGCATCCGGTAGGACGGCCGCCGGATCACCCCGGCCTCGGCCAGCTTGCGCATCCGGAGCTGGCTGTAGAGCAGGCTGGCCCAGGTGGCGATCACACCGAGCGAGGAGATCGAGGTGGCGATCTCGAAGGCCTCGTCCGGCACCACGTAGTTCAGCAGCACTCCGAGCAGGAAGACCGCGGCGGTGAACAGCACGGCCCCGTAGGGAGCGCGCTGGGCGTTCATCCGGGCGGTGAAGGCGGGGGCCTCACCGTTGCGGGACAGGGACCGCAGGATGCGTCCGGTGGAGTACAGCCCCGAGTTGCAGCTCGACAGCGCGGCGGTGAGCACCACGAAGTTCATGATGTCGCCGGCCCAGGGAATACCGATGCTGGAGAACACCGTGACGAACGGGCTCTCGGAGCCGCTGTAGGCGGTCCAGGGCAGCACCATGCACAGCAGCAGCAGCGAGCCCACGTAGAAGAACGCGATGCGCACGATGACGCTGTTGATCGCCCGGGGCATCACCTTGGCGGGGTTCTTCGTCTCGCCCGCCGCGATACCGGCCATCTCCATCGAGGCGTAGGCGAAGATCACTCCCTGCAGGCTCATCAGCACCACCGGTATCCCCATGGGCAGGAACCCGCCGTTGTGGACCAGGTTGCCGACTCCCGCCGTGGTGTCCCCGACCTGGGCCCCTGTCAGCACGAGCCACACGCCGAGGACCAGGAAACTGACGATGGCCAGCACCTTGATCACCGAGAACCAGAACTCCAGTTCCCCGAACAGCCGCACCGACAGCAGGTTGACCCCCAGCAGTACCAGCAGGGCCAGCAGGGCGGTGATCCACTGCGGGAAGTCGGGAAACCACTTGCCCACGTAGATCCCCGCCGCGGTGATCTCGGCGACTCCGCTGCCGACCCAGTTCACCCAGTACATCCAGCCCGAGGCGAAGCCCGCCCACGGTCCGATGAACTCGCGGGCGTACTCCACGAAGCTGCCGGACAGCGGCCGGTGGAGCACCAGCTCGCCCAGGGCGCGCATCACGAAGAACACGGCGATGCCGCAGACCAGGTAGGACAGGATGATCCCCGGTCCCATCCGTTCGAGCAGGCCACCCGCGCCGAGGAACAGGCCGACACCGATCGCGCCGCCCATGGCGATCATCTGGACCTGACGGTTGCCGAGTCCGGTGGCGTAGCCCTCGGCGTTCGAGTGTGCGGCGGGATCGCCGTCGGTGGTGGTGCCGCCGGGCGGTTCGGGCGCGCTGACCAAGGTCTGCCTCCCAGTCGACACGGGCCGCGTGGTGGGGCCCGAGGTTGCGCAACCGGGGACGGATCGCGTCCCCGAATCGGTCGGCAAAACCATAAACAACGCTAACGAACGACCCGAGCACGGGTTAACGAACGCTCACGTCGGTGACGTGTTATCGCCCGGCGGGGCCGCAGGCCAGGCGGGAGAGCCGCGAGCGCCGCCCAGCCTCTCGCCCGGCGCGATGTGAAAGACACCACTTCAAATCCGGGGGCGCGGGTGCTCACAGCAGTGCGCGCAACACGGCCGTGACCCCGGCGGCGGCGATCACGACCACCACGAACGGCGCCCCGCGCCACGCCAGGACACCGCCCACGAGCACTCCCGCCAGGCGCGGCCACCCGGCGAACGAACCCGACTCGTAGCACGCGCTGACGGCCACGAACGCACCGAGCAGCGTCAACGCGGCCGTCGAGAGCAACCGTCCGCCGCGTTCGGAGACCCGGAACCTGTCACGCAGCAGCGGGCCGGCGAGACGCATCGCGTAGGTCCCGGCCGCCAACGCGAGCACCAGCCCCAGCGTCATGCCGTTCCTCCTTCCCCCGCCCGGCTCCGCCGGTCGTTCGGCAGCGGCAGCGCCGCCACGGTTCCGAGCAGCGCGATCAGCACCGCGAGGCCTTGGTCGAACAACGGGACGGTGAGCACGGCGAGCAGACAGCCGAGCAGCACGGCACGCAGCACCGACCGGTCGCGCAACGAGGGCAGCACGAGGGTCAGCAGTCCGGCGGGCAGGGCCGCGTCGAGACCGAACAGCTGGGGATCGCCGAGCCCGCGCCCGAGCAGCCCGCCCAGCAGCACCGACGGAGCCCAGACGCAGTAGAGCGTCACTCCGGCCACCCAGTAGGCACGTCGTTGCCGCGCGGGCTCGGACTCGGCCAGCGCGAAGGCCACCGCCTCGTCGACCAGCAGGTGGCTCCCGAACAGCTTGCGCCCGATCCCCTCCCCCATGACGTCGCCGAGCGCCAACCCGTAGGGCAGGTGCCGCGCGTTGAGCAGCCAACCGCCCAGCAGCGCGGTCACCGGCGCGGCGCCCGCCGTGGTCAACCCCACGACGAGGAGCTCCGAACCTCCCGCGAACACGAGCGCCGCCATCACCGTGACCAGCCACAGCGGCACCCCGCTGGAGACCGCGATGGCCCCGAGCGAGGCCCCGATCACGGCGAGCGCGAGCGCCATGGAGGCCACGGCGGGCAGCAGCCGGGCCGTGTCGGAGGCACGATCCGTTCTGTTTGACAACCCCATCGTTCGCTATACTGAACAAAATGAACTCTGTTCGTCAAACCGAACGATCGTGAGCTCAGCGGGAACGATTATGCGGAGATCCGAGAGCGAGGCGATCGAGACGATCTCGATCGCGCTGCGCCACCACCGTGAACGCGCGGGCGTCTCGCTGTCCGAGCTGGCCAAGCGCGCGGGGGTCGCCAAGTCGACGCTCTCGCAGCTGGAGTCGGGCGAGGGCAACCCGGGGGTGGAGACGCTGTGGGCGCTGGCCGTGGCGCTGAACGTGCCCTTCAGCAGGCTCGTGGAGCCGCCGACCCCCAGCACGAGAGTGATTCGCGCCGGACGGGCCCCGCGGCTCCGGGCGGAGCACTCCGCCTTCGCGGCCGGGCTGCTGTCCTCCTCCCCCGCCGGAGCGAGCCGGGACATCTACGAGATAGCCCTGGAGGCCGACGAGAGCAGGGAGGCGGAACCGCACCAAGCCGGGACCGTCGAACACCTGGTCGTCGTCTCGGGGCGGATGCGCAGCGGACCGACCGCCTCCCCCGTCGAGCTCGATCCGGGTGACTACACGACGTTCTCCGGCGCGGTCCCCCACCTCTACCGCTCGGTGGGAGGCCCCGCCACAGCGGTGCTGATCATGGAGCACTCCTGAGCCGAGTACCGGGGGCACCCGCTCCGGGGCACCTCGGCACCGGAACCGGGGCATCGAACATGTGACGGCCGTAGCACCGGGAAGTGACCGGAGGCGCACTCACCTCCGACGGGTAGCGCCCGGGCCGGAGGCACCGAGAGGGCCGGGGCGACGCGAGGAACTCCGAAGCCCCGCCCGCTCGCCGATCGCCTGAACGACGCTCGGCGCCCCGGCCCCTGGAGGAACCGACCCGGCGGGATTCACCAGCCGCGCTGGGCGTAGTGCTGCTCCTCGGGAAGCTCGTCGACGTTGATGCCCACCATCGCCTCACCGAGCCCCCGCGAGACCTTGGCGACGACGTCGGGGTCGTCGTAGAAGGTGGTCGCCTTGACGATGGCCTCGGCTCGCCCGGCGGGATCGCCCGACTTGAAGATCCCCGAGCCCACGAACACGCCCTCGGCGCCCAGCCTGCGCATCATCACCGCGTCCGCCGGGGTGGCGATCCCGCCCGCGGTGAACAGCACCACCGGCAGCTCACCGGTCCCGGCGACCTCGCGCACGAGCTCCACCGGCACCCGCAGCTCCTTGGCCGCGGCGTACAGCTCGGTGGCGTCCAGCACCGACAGCCTGCGCATGTCCGCCCGGATCCGCCGCATGTGCCTGGTCGCCTCGACGACGTTGCCGGTACCGGCCTCCCCCTTGGAGCGGATCATCGCCGCTCCCTCCGAGATCCGGCGCAGCGCCTCGCCGAGATTGGTGGCGCCGCACACGAACGGCACCGTGAAGGGCCACTTGTCGATGTGGTTGTCCTCGTCGGCCGGGGTGAGCACCTCGGACTCGTCGATGTAGTCGACCCCGATCGACTGCAGCACCTCGGCCTCGACGAAGTGGCCGATACGAGCCTTGGCCATGACCGGGATGGATACCGAGCTCACGATGCCGTCGATCATCTCGGGGTCCGACATCCGGGCGACACCGCCCTGGGCACGGATGTCGGCGGGCACGCGTTCCAGCGCCATCACCGCCACCGCCCCGGCGTCCTCGGCGATCCTCGCCTGTTCCGGCGTGACGACGTCCATGATCACGCCACCTTTGAGCATCTCCGCCATGCCCCGTTTGACCCCGTCGGTCCCGGTGGCGGTGGTGGACAGGTCGGTGGCGTCGCCGTTGGTCACGTTCGATCGATCCTTTCTCACGCGTCGCTCGCGGTGCGGACGCTTCGGGTGGTCCCCCGCCCGGTGGACCGTCTTCGGAACACGCGGTACGCGACAACTCCTCGATCGGAGTCCCGGACACGCGCCGGGGCGGGGTTGCGTCTTCGAGCCTAGGAACCGCCGCGGTATGGCGAACGGGCCACTGCGCGCCTTTCTCACCAGTCCACTTCGCCCGAGGCCCGCCCGGCGGATGGGGGCGCGAGCGCCCCGGCACGGTGCCGGACCCCACCCGGCACGGTGCCGGACCCCACCCGGCACGAGGCCGTGCGCACGGGTTCGACCTTGCACACCTCCCCCACCGGGTGTGTGATCGGTACCACAACCGAGTCCGGTGTGCGGCGTGGCAGGGGGCAGCGATGAGCAACAAGCGCACGGGGAACGGAACGGCTCAGCAGGCACCGGCACCGACCGACCCCGCCGACATCCGCAACGTGGTGCTGGTGGGGCCGTCCGGCGCGGGCAAGACGACACTGGTGGAGCGATTACTGGCGACCACCTCGACCATCAGCAGGCGGGGCTCGGTGACCGAGGGCACCACGGTCTGCGACCACGAGACCGCCGCCGTGGAGCAGCAGCGCTCGGTCGGCATGGCGGTGGCCCCGCTGCGGCACCGGGAAACCAAGATCAACCTGATAGACACCCCCGGATACGCCGACTTCCTCGGCGAGCTGCGCGCGGGCCTGCGTGCCGCCGACGCGGCCCTGTTCGTCGTCGCGGCCACCGAGGGCGTGGACTCGGCCACGCGGACGACGTGGCAGGAGTGCGCCAGGGTCGGCATGCCGAGGGCGGTGGTGATCTCCCGCCTGGACCAGCCTCGGGCGGACGCCACGGCCGCCATCGAGTCGTGCGTGGCCGCGTTCGGCAACGGAGTGGTACCGCTGTACCTGCCGCGCGAGCACGGGGGCTCGCCCACCGAGCTGTTCGGGCTGCTCACCGGGAGCAGCTACGACTACTCGCGGGGAAGCACACCGATCGTGCGCGCGGACAACCGACCGCTGGACGAGTCGACCAGGGCTGCCAGGGAGAGGCTGCTGGAAGGGATCATCGCGGGCAGCGAGGACGAGACGCTGCTGGAGCGCTACCTGGCGGGCGAGAACATCGAGGAGGCCACGCTCCTCGGCGACCTCGAGGCGGCGGTGGCCCACGGCGGGCTGCACCCGGTGATCCCGGTCTCGGCCGAGACCGGGATCGGGATCACCGAACTGCTGGACGGCGTGGTGCGCGCCTTCCCCTCGCCGCTGGAGCGCGTGCCGCCGGAGTTCACCGACCCGCACAACGCCAACCCCCGCGAACTGGGGTGCGACCCGAACGGCCCGTTGGCCGCCGAGGTGGTGCACACCTCCGTGGACCCGTACGTGGGGCGGGTCTCGGTACTGCGCGTGTTCTCCGGGACGATGCGGCCCGACAGCCCCGCGCACGTGTCCGGCCACGGCATGGCGGACCGGGGACGTCCCGACCACGACTCGGCCGAACGGATCGGCCACGTGCACAGCCCGCTGGGGGCCGGGCTGCGCGAGGTGCCGCACTGCGTGGCGGGTGACCTGTGCGCGCTGACCAAACTGACCTCCGCCGAGACCGGCGACACGGTGTCCGACCCCAGGGACCCGCTGCTGCTGCAGCCGTGGGACATGCCCGACCCGCTGCTGCCGATGGCGGTCACCGGCCACGGCGACGACGACGCGCTGTCCCGCAACCTCAACCGGCTGCTCGCCGCCGACCCGACCATACGGCTGGACCGCTCCACCGAGACGCACCAGATGGTGCTGTGGTGCATGGGCGAGGCGCACGCCGAGGTCGTCCTGCGACGGCTGCGGGAGACCGGGGTGGACGTGGACACCGAACCGGTCCGCGTGGCCTTCCGCCAGACCTTCCGGGGGCCCGCGAAGGGGCACGGCAGGCACGTCAAGCAGTCGGGCGGGCACGGGCAGTACGCCGTCTGCGACATAGAGGTGGAGCCGCTGCCGCGCGGAGCCGGGTTCGAGTTCACCGACCGGATCGTCGGGGGTGCCATCCCGAAGCAGTTCGTCGGCAGCGTCGAGAAGGGGATCCGGGCACAGCTGGAGCGGGGGATCGAACCGGAGTGCCCCGTGGTGGACGTACGCGTGACGCTGGTGGACGGCAAGACGCACAGCGTGGACTCCTCGGACGCGGCCTTCCAGGCGGCCGGGGCCCTGGCCCTGAAGTCCGCCGCCGAGCGGGCCGGACTGCTCACCCTGGAGCCGGTGGACGAGGTGGAGGTGCGCATCCCGGACGACCACCTCGGGGCGGTGCTCGGGGACCTGTCCAGCCGCAGGGGCAAGGTGCTCGGCACCGAGCCGGCCGACACCGGCTGGACGGTGGTGCGGGCCCACGTCCCCACCACGGAACTGACGCACTACGCGGTCAACGTGCGCTCGCTGAGCTCCGGCAGCGCCAGCTTCAGCCGCAGCTTCGCGGGCTACGAGCCGCTGCCGTGGTGACCCCTTCTTCCTGGTGCGACCCCCCGGTCGGTCCGGAAGGTGCGGCGGTATTCGGTGGGGGTCACCCCCAACCTGCGCAGGAAGTGGTGCCGCATCGTCGTGGCGTTGCCGAACCCGCAGCTGTCGGCTACCGATTCGAGAGTGCTGTCGGTGTCCTCCAACAGCTGCTGGGCACGCGCCGTCCGCTGCGTGGTCAGCCAGTGCAGCGGTGTGGTCCCCGTCTCCGCCTTGAAGCGACGTGCGAAAGTGCGCGGGGACATCCGCGCTCTGCGGGCGAGCTCGGCGACGGGGAGATCGCGGCGCAGGTTGTGGCCCATCCACTCGAGCACCGGGCCCAGCGTGTCGGTCGAGGTCGGCACCGGTAGCTCGATGTACTGCGCCTGACCACCCTCCCGGTGCGGTGGCACCACCATCCGGCGGGCGATGGCGTTGGCGGTGCGGGCACCGGACCGCATTCGGACCAGGTGCAGGCACAGGTCGATCGCCGCGGCGGTCCCCGCGCTGGTGAAAACGGGCGGGTCCGCCGTGTACAGGACCGATTCGTCCACTTCGACGTCGGGAAACTCGCGGCGGAAGTCGTCCGCCTTGTACCAGTGCACCGCCGCTGTGCGTCCCCGCAGCAACCCCGCCTGTCCCAGCACGAAGACGCCGGAGCACAGCGCCGCCACCCAGGCACCTCCTTCGACGGCCCTCGACAACGCCTCGATCACCGGCCGGGAGACCTCGGGCGGAGCGGGCTCGTCCAGCGGAGGAACGATCACGAGATCGGCCTCCGACAAACGTCGCAACCCGTGGGTCGCGATCAGCCGGAAGCCGCTCTTGGTGCTGACCGAGGAGGTGCTCTCGGAACACAACGCGAAGTCGTACACCGGCAGCTGTTGCTCACCGCGATCGGTACCGAACACCTCGCAGGCCACGCCGAGCTCGAACGGAGCGACCCCGTCCCCGACCAGCACTGCCACGTTCCAAGGGTGTGACACGCGGCGATTGTGGCAGTAAATCATCGATGATCGACAGTCCTGCCAGTCGCGGGGACTCGTGGTGGCTGGGCATGCTGCCGGACGTGATCACCCGCCGCTCAGCGGCCGGCGGGAACGACCGAACACCGCGAACCGAGGAGTCGACATGCGATGGTTGCGGGCCTTTTGGCACGAGTTCCGCGATTTCAACGCCACCAATGTGTGGTTGTGGCAGCGCTATCTGAGTTCACTGCGTCCGTGGGAGTCCGAACCGGACTCGGCGGCCGAGGAAACGGTGGAGGCGTCGCACCGGGCGGACCGCACCACCGATCACGAGACTCCGATGCCCGTCGGTTGAGCCAGGGGTTCACGCGGAAGCGCCCCGGCGAGGAGACGACGCCTCCCGACCAGTTCCACAGCTTCGCGGCGGATCCCGAGAAAAGTGGACACACGCTCGGACGGAGTCGCCTCCCGGAGCGGGTGACCGGCGGTGTGGTCAGTGTCGATCAGGGCCCGCTCGGGATCGCCGTCGGTGGCGGCACCGTCGAGGGCTGACCCACGGCCCGCACGGTGCCCCAGTGTCGAACCGCCACTCCGCGAGTCCGCCGGTGAGCGCGTGGACGACGCCGAGCCGGCCGAGGACCGTGCGTTCCTCGGAGGCGGCGAACTCCGTCCGACCACGAGCGGATGAGGGTGTTCGGAGGTATCGGCGGGGCGACCACTTGGCGGCAGCCCTCGCACGGTATTCACCACGACAGGCCCGGTGCCGAAGAAGTGGGACGGCGGCACGCTGTTGACGACACTAGCGATTCCACCGAACGCGCTATCGAAATCATCAGAATGTGTAATTGCGTAGATCGATCTTATAACAAGAAACAGCACTTCTGTCCGCCAGGAGCATTCACCTTCCGGTTCCATGCGGGTGAATTTGTTTCGAACAATCCCATATCACCGCTCCCAACCCTTATGATGTCACCTCGACACTGGCTGGAAGACCGTTCTGAGCGTGAGCGCGGAGGGGACTATGCCGCCACGTATGGCGGGTAGCGGCGATCGGGACGAGACCGTCGCTCCAGCTGTTCTGGGGGCCGACTACCTGGATCGGGGAAAAACCCCGGAAGAGCAGGAGGAGCGAGGAGGAACGGAGGAGCGGCCCCACGGGCAACCCTCCTTCCCACCGGTGGTGTACGTACCCTGCGAGGCGGCTTCGCCGAACAACGGCGAGCTGTCCGTCGATCTACGGCGAACACGTGACGGGCGTACGGCGCTGTTGGTCTATTCCAGCAACGAGCGTCTGGTTCGGTGCTGCGGCGAGCAGCAGCCCTGGGTGGCCGTACACACCGAGAAGCTCGACGAACTCGATCGGAGAATCCATTTCGACCTGATTCTGCTCGATGTGGACATACCCCGACAGTTTCGGCGCTGAGGTGGGTGCGTTTCGATGGGATACGAGGTCGATCCCGGAGAGCTCGACAATCTCGCGGGGTCGTTGCGGGACGGAAGCGATTCCGTCGAGGAGCTGGGGAGCGCGCCCGGTGTTCCCGATGCCGGGCCACTCAGTTCCGAGATGGGCAAGCTGATGAGTTTGCTCACCGGAGCGGCGGGAGAACTGTCGACCGGGGTGGCCGCTGCCGCTGATGCGGTCTCCGAGGGCGGTCGCGTCTACGTCGAGAACGAGGAGTTCGCCGAACGAAACTTGCCGAGTACGGGAGGCTGAGGAGGCGGCGTGCCGATCGACACCAGAATCGAGGGGGACCCGGAGAGCATCCGGAGCGCTGCCCGTTGGCTGCGTTCGGACCTCGCTGCCGCCGTGCACGACTGCGCATCGCGCAACCACCGCGTCCGGACTCGCTCGGAACGAGTCTGGCGTGGTGACGCCGGGGAAGCGTTTCGGGGCACGTTGGGACGTATCGCCCCCGGCGTCGATGAGCTGGCAGGCGACATCGACGGTGTGGGCCGTTCTTTCGAGCGCTACGCGGACGACCTCCACACGGCGCAGCAGGGAATGCGGCGGGCGAGGGACATCGCTGTCGGAGCGGGACTGCGGGTGACCGACACCAAGATCTTCGATCCGGGAAGCCCGCCCGCGGCTCCGCGAGAACTGCCCGACGATGCCACTCCGCGGCAGACGCGGGCGTATGACGCCATTGTCTCGGCGCAACAGGCTCACGCACGGAAGGCCGCTGCCTATGCCGAGGCCGAGCAGGAAGCGAACAAGTCCCGTTCGTTGCTGCTGAGCGCGAAAAGATACGCGGAGAAGTACTGGAACGACCTCTGGAACAAGAGGTACATCCACGCCACGGATTTCACCAACGGCGTGGTGGGAGGGCTGGTCGCCAGGAACACGAGCATCATGCGCGCGGAAGCGAACCGGCTCGACGCCGAGGCCAGGACAGCCGAGTCGCGCTATCTCAGATCGCCCGGCGGCAGTGCCGAGTCGAAGTTCCAGACCCAGCAACAGATGGCCAAGGCGAGCCAGGCCGAGGACACACGGGTTCGAGCGGGCAGGTTCGCACGCCGTGTCGGCGGAAAGCTCCCCGTGGTCGGCCTGGGGATAACCGCCGTCGGGATCGGCTACGACATCCACACCGGAAAACCACCGGGCAAAGCCGTGTTCTCGGGACTCGCAGGAGCCGGTGCCGCGGCGCTGGTGGCCTCCACACCGGTCGGTTGGGGCGCGTTGGCCGCTGTCGGAGTGGGGATCGGTGTCGGCGTGGCGGCCGACTTCGTCTACGACGCCCTCCCGCAGAACGTGCGGGACAAAATCAACGAAGGAGTCAAGGCGGTCGGTGATGCTGTATCGAATGCGGCGGGAGCGGTCGGTGACGCGGTCTCGGACGCTTGGAACGCGGTGTTCTGACCGGGTACCGCTCCTTCGGGCCGGTCCGCCGTCGAGGTTGGGAGCTGAGCGGGCGTGTCCGGACTCGACAGGCAGCTGACCCGACACCTGCCCTGGCCGGACGAGTGGCCCACCCCCGACGGGTTGAAGGACCGGGCCAGGGCCACGGCGTTCGCTGTCCTGGGGGTGGGATCGGCGATCGCGGCCGTGATCGCCCTGTCGGCGAACCCACCGGACGCCCGGGGCGTGATCATGGCGGCGTGCGCTCCACTTCTCCTCGGTTTCGCAGGTATCGCGGTGCTCACCCGAGTGCGGGTCCGCGACCGCGGTATCGCCTCGGTACACCTCGCACGCATCGGAGACCCGGCCTCCGAAGCGGTCGTGATCCCGTACTCGCGGGGACTCACGTCCACTTACGTGGTCATGACCGCGTCCATGCTCGCGTTGTTCGGGTTCTTCGCCACGATCTCCCTACTCATCATCACAGATGATGGTTCCGGTGACGGGAGCATGATCCTGCTGTTCGTCGCCAGCGGGACGGCCACGCTCTACCTGCTCCTGCTGGTTGTCGAAGCGCTCCGGGGGGCACTGAGCCGTGGGGTTCTGGCTCTCGCGCCCACGGGTGTCTACCACCGCTCCTGGGCCTTCACGAGCTTCTTCTCCTGGGAAAGCGTCATATCGGTGACAGCGGGCACGACAGGGGGACAGTTGATCACCGCCGCTGTCTACGACAACAGCACACCGTACTTTCACCGCCGTTCCCGCATGTGGCGGCAGCCCGAACTGTCATTGGCGCCGCACCTGGGCGTGCAAGGGGTGAATCTGTCCGTGGACCCCGCTCTCGCCTACCATGCGCTGCACTACTACCAGCGACATCCGGAAATGCGAGCCGAGCTGGGCAGTCAAGCGGGAGTGGACCGCATCCGCAGCGCGAACCTCATCGAACACTGAGAGTCGGAGAAGGGAGCAGTGGGCGACGGCCGTGCGGAGTTCCCGCGTGGTGCCGCGAGCACGTGATCGCTCGGATGGTCACGCGAGATCACGCGGCCACGGTCGGGGCGCCGTTCACGGGCAGACCAGGGGATCGTTCGGCCGGGGCCGCCGGATTCGGCGCAGCGAGCGCAGGAACGCCGTCCACGCCCGACGGTCGAACAACAACGCCGGACCGTGCGGACGCTTGGAATCCCGCACCGCCGCGATCTCACCGCCCGGCAGGGTCGCTGTCTCGACGCATTGCCCACCATTGGGACCACTGTGGCTGCTGCGGCTCCACCTGACGGTTAATTCGGCCGCGTTCCGAACACACCCGTACCGCATCACGTGATCTCCTTAGCGAGCTCGGACAGGAAGTCGGCTGACTCCGCCGGGGACAACGCCTGCTCGGCCAACGACTCCATCACTAGGCGATACGGCGCCGGACTCGCTACGACCACGCGGGTAGAACAACCACGACGACGAAATCGGGGCCAGCATGGGTGCTGGTTCGACTAGGGTGACCGGGAGCGAGTGGGATCGCGTGCGGTGAGCGTGCTCGGGACGTGACGGGAGTCGTGATGGCGGAGCTGAACGCCGATCCGTCCGGTTTCGAGGGTGCCGGAGCGGCGCTGCGGTCGATCCGGGACGAGAACTCCTGGATCCAGCGGCAGATCTCCGGCGGCGGGCTGAGCATGGAACCGCAGGCCGCCGACGACGCGGCGGCGGTGTACGAACGCGAAGCCGAAGAAGCCGATAAGTTAGTCCGATCTGCTATCGAGTTGCAACAGGTCAACGGGCTGGGAGACTACCTGTCGGGCCAGCAGTTGACTGCCAAGTTCAGTCAGAAGGCGAGCAACGGTTCGACCGGCGCGGCGAATCTGTTGAAACAGTTCGCCGAAGAATTGCGTCGCAAGGCTGATTTGTCCAGGCAGACCAAGAAAAACTATCAGACTACCGATGAACAGGCTGCCGATGATCTGCGGAGAGGCGCGGAGTGAGGGTGTGGACGCGGTCGGTGTTGACGGCTGTTTTTGGAACGGCGTTGATCGGGGTCTCCGCGTGTTCCCCGGGAGAAGGTGCTGGTGATGGTTCGCCGGAGACGAGTGGGACCACACCTTCGGGGGAAGCATTGGCGAGTGTGAAGCCGTGTGAGATATTGCCAGAGGAAACTCTGAAATCCTTCGGGCTAGAGCCTCCTGGGGAGCCCACCAGCACGTTACCTTGGAAGCCGGGATGCGACTACAGTGGTCAGCCAGTTGGAGCGCGCCTGGGGAAGAATGACCGTCAAACGGTTGATTCAGCCGAACAGAAAACATCCTGGGCCGAGTTCGAGCGCGTTCAAGTCAATGGGCGAGAGGGAGCTCGATTCATTACAAAAGGCGCAACGAAGGCGCAGAGTTGTGGTGTGATGTTCAATTCTGGCGAGGGAGTGGTACAAGTGATTACTACTGAGTCTGGCCGCCCCTACAACACTGATGAATGCCAGAAGGCGTTGGAGATCGCGAAGAAGGTGGAGTCGAACGTTCCTGAGCCCAGGTGAATGGGTGTCGTGGCACGCTGTGTCTGTAGGCGTACCTCGGCCGCTGCGAGAGCGTGGGCGCGGGGCAGCGCCTCCGGCGGTGTCGGAGGCGCTGTGTCGCCGGGGTTGTCTCAGTGGAACCGGTCGGCCTTGACCGCGTGCGGGAACGCCTGCCACTGCGTGCTCGTGGTGGTGAAGTAGCCGAGCCAGCGGTCCTTGCCGTCGCGGACCGCCGCGCCGTCGCCGACCCGGCTGAGCTCGACGCGACCGCTGTTCGGCCCGGACCGGCTCGACTTCCGCCATCCGCGCGGGAGTGCCTTCATACCCGCCCTGCCGTCCCGTCGCTGGTTTCGTCGGTGAGCCCGGCCGGGTTGTCCGGGCCCACCGCACACCGCCGGACTCAGCGCAGCGAACGCAGGAACGCCGTCCACGCCCGACGGTCGAACAACAACGCCGGACCGTGCGGACACTTGGAATCCCGCACCGCCGCGATCTCACCACCCGACAGAGAAGCCGCCTCCACACACGATCCCCCATTGGGGCCACTGCGGCTGCTGCGCCGCCAGGACACTCCGGCCAACTCGGCCGCGTTCCGAACACACCCGTACCGCATCACGTGATCTCCTTAGCGAGCTCGGACAGAAACTCGGCTGACTCCGCCGGGGACAACGCCTGCTCGGCCAACGACTCGAACACCCCGTTGAACATCGCCACCTCATCGACCTCCTCCAGGTAGATCCCACCCCGCTGGTTCTCCAGATACACCACGCCGGGATCACCGACGCGCGGAAATCCCAGCCACTGGAAAGAGCCGAGATGACCTCGATGCGGCCCCACGACGAACGGCAGCACCTGAACGGTGACATTCTCCCACCGGCCCGCCCGCGCCAGATAACGCAGTTGTTCACGCATCACCTCCGCGTCGCCCACCCGTCGTCGCAGCGCCGCCTCGTCGACCACCGCGTGCATCCACAGCGGATCCTCGAGGCGCCAGAGCGCCTCCTGGCGCCGCAGCCGGGCCTCGACCAGCTCGCGCACCTCGACGTCGGAAGGGCCGTCCTCGCTACGCACCAGGGCCTCGACGTAGGGGCGGGTCTGCAGGATGCCGGGCGGGAAGCCCAACTCCCACTCCCGGATACGGTCGGCGCCCCACTCCAGTCCGACGTAGAGCGAGAACCAGTCCGGCACCGCGCGGTTGCCGTCCCACCAGCCCTTCTCCTTGGCCAGTTCGGCCAGCCGCAGGTACCACTCGACGCGATCGGCCGGGACCTCGAAGAGCGCGAGCATCACCTCCAGGTCAGGACCGCTGATCGTGTTGCGCATGCTCTCCATATGAGCGACTTTCGCGGTGCCACATCGAAGTCGCTTCGCGACGTCGCTCTGCTTGAGTCCGGCGGCATCACGCAAGCGTCGGACTTCTTCTGCCAACCAACGTCGCCCGACAGTCGGGCTGACAGTCGGAATCTCCGGCAGTTCAACGTGGTTCACATCTACTCCTGGTAACCACTCAAGCTCGAACGCAGAACTCACCCAAACAGGGAGTAGTGTCAGCAAATTTTGCTATGTATATTTCAACACGACGGTGATCTACTCCACATCATCGTTGCCACTCGTCACGAACACCGCCAAGGAGATAACCATGCGTAATGCCATGACGCTGTACCGGGTGGTCAATCCCGACTCGTTGGGTTCCTACACCGAACTGCTGCACCACGAGCCCACCGAGCACCGTGTGGACGACGCCGCCGCGTGGCCCCGGCTGCGTGAGTGGGCGCTGGCCGTGCTGGGCCGCACCGAAGAACGGTTCGGGATGTACCAGATCGCGATCATGCCGCTGAACGCGCGCGGCCGGCCCGACGAGAACGCCTTCCACGACCTCATCGCCGACGACGTCGAGGTCCTCGAGGACTACCTGTGCTGGTCCGGATGCTCCGAACTCGTTCCCGCACCGGGGAGGTGAGTTTCCGGCCGGTCCGCTTGGGTGGTTGCTCGGCGGAACCTCGCGGCTGGCCGAGCTGGGTGAGTGGTGGGAGTGCGAGCCGCGAGGGGGCTGGGAGTGCGGTCTGCGGGGGTGGTTGGTGTTCGACTTCGGGACCGAAGTCGAACCGCTTGAAGCGGAACGAAAAATCGACACCCGACCGGGAAGGCCCACCACACGCGCCGGTCTCGCTCCGTCTTACGTGGATCACTGGAATACCGGGGAAAACGCCGTTGCGCCGAACCTGAAAACCGCGAGGGCGGAAGTTCGGCACAGTGCCGCGGCGGAAAGTACCGCTCCGGTCGGCTCAGGTCCCGTCGGCGGCCCGCTCGAAGGCGTGCGCGACCCGGAGCAGCTCGAAGTCCTCCCGGTACCGGCCCACGAGCTGCACCCCGACCGGCAGCCCGTCGGCGGTGGAACCCGCCGGAACGGACAGCGCCGGATGGCCGAGCACGGACACGTACGAGCACGAGGCCATCCAGTCCAGGTAGTCCCGCCCGGCCACTCCGGCCACCTCGCGCGGGTACTCCAGCTCCGCGTCGAACGGCGGAAGCTGGCTCACCGGCAGCAGCAGCACGTCGTGGTCACCGAAGAACACCCGTGCCCGGTGGTAGAGCTCGGCCCGCGTCACGGCGGCCCGCCCCAGATCGGGCCCGGACAACTTCCGCCCCTCCTCGATGTTGGCCGCCAGGCTCGGCTTCACCAGCTCCGGGGACTCGTCCAGCAACCGCCCCAGCGACAGCTCGAACTGCCAGGCCCGCAGCGTCCGGAACGTCTCGTCGGCACCGGTGAAGTCCGGGCAGGCCTCCTCCACCCGGCACCCGAGCTCGGCGAACCGCTCGGCAGCGGCAAGCACCACCTCGGCCACCTCGGATTCCACCGGGACACTTCCGCCGAGATCGGCGGACCAGCCGATCCGCAGCCCGCGAAGGTCGCGGTCGAGTTCACCGGCCGACGTCGAGGCGGGCTGGTGCGCCGAGAGCGGGGCCCGCTCGTCGGCGCCCGCCATCACCGACAGCAGCAACGCGACGTCGGCCACCGTGCGGGCCATCGGTCCCTGCGTCGAGAGCGGCGACCAGGGTGTCGGGTTCGGGTAGCTCGGCACCAGCCCGGGGGGACGGGCGCAGCCCGACCACGCCGCAGAAGGACGCGGGATTGCGCAGCGAACCGCCCATGTCGCTGCCGTCGGCCAACGGTTGCATGCCGCTGGCCAGCGCGGCAGCCGCCCCGCCGCTGCTGCCGCCCGCCGACCGGCTGGGGTCGTGGGGATTGCGCGTCACCCCGAACACCGGGTTGAAGGTGTGGGAACCGGCGCCGAACTCGGGGACGTTGGTCTTGCCGAGGCGGATCGAACCAGCGGCACGCAACCGGGCGACGAGCAGCTCGTCCTCCGCCGGGACGTGCTCACGCATCGCGGGGGATCCGAAAGTGGTCCGTACTCCCCCGGTGAGGTGGGTGTCCTTGTGCGCCATCGGCAAGCCGTGCAGCGCACCGACGGGCTCACCGCGTGCGAGACGCCGGTCGGCCTCACCGGCCTCGCGCCGGGCGCGCTGCTCGGTCAGGGTGACGATCGCGTTGATCCCGGGGTTGCGTTCCTCGACGCGCGCCAGGTGCGCCTCCAGGACCTCCCGGGGGGAGAGTTCGCGACGTCGTAACGCGGCGCGCAGCGCCGTGGCGGACATCTCGCGGATGTTCATGATCACTTCCTCGCGGGTTGGGGCCGTTCCACGGACGTGGCCGGGATGCCCTCGTTCCGGGAACGGGCGCGTCGGAGGAACTCCGCCGTCGCGGCCACGGCGATGTTGACCGCGAGACCGAACAGTCCGACGTTGACGTCGCCCGTGGCGACGTCGGCGAACGTCAGCCACACGACGACGAGCTCACCGGCGAGCAGCCCGGACATCGCCGACCGTGCGGACAACCACGGACGCTCCCCGAGCGCCGCGACGAAGGACGGCGCCAGCTGGGCCAGCCCGCTGAAGGTCAGCAGCAGCAGGTTGGCCAGCAGGTCCGGCCGGACGATGCCCAGCACGAGCGCCAGCACCGCCACCACCACGACGACTCCGTGATTGACCGCCAGGCTCAGCCGGTGGTCACGCGCGCGCACGACGTTGTTGGCGACCAGAGTGGACATTCCCATGCACAGCGCCGCCGCGGGCACCATCGCCGCCGAGGCCGCAGCGACCGCGACCACCCCGGTGACCCAGTCCGGCAGCGCACCGGCGGCGAGCGTGAGCAGCACACCGTCGCCGTCAGTCCCCGGGGGAAGCACGAGCGCTCCGGTGTAGCCGATGAGGATCGGCAGGATGATCACGACCTGGTACAGCGGCAGGAACATGTAGTTGCGCCGCAGCGCGCGCGGCCCGCCCGCCGACAGCAGCGGGGGCCACAGGTGCGGCAGCGTCAGGAACATACTGCCGATGGTGCTGATCAGCATCCCGGTGAACCACCACACCGGACCGTACTCACCACCCGAGACCCGCAGCATCTCCGGTCTGCTCGTGCCGATCTCGGCGAACACCGAGCCGATCCCGCCCGCGTAGTGCAGGGGTATCACCACCGCGAGCACCACCATCGCGAGGAGTATCAGCGCGTCCTTGAGGTAGGCGGTGGCCGCGACACCGCGAATGCCGGACCACAGCACGAACAGCACGGTCAACCCCGTGGCCACGACCATGCTCAGCGTCCCGCTGCTCTCGCTGCCGGTGACCAGCGTGACGATCATGCCCAGCCCGGTGATCTGCAACTGGAGGTAGGGCAGCAGGAAGACCACTCCGGTGACCGCGACCAGGGTGCCGAACGCCCCGCTGTCGTAGCGGTGCTCGTAGAAGTCGGCCTGGGTCACGTAGCCGTGCCGACTGCCCAGCCGCCACACCCTCGGCCCCAGGAAGTACAGCCCCACGAAGGCCAGCGGCATGTAGGGAACGGCGTAGGTGGCCGCCGCGCCACCGGTGAACGCGAGACCGGCCACCCCCAGGAAGGTGAAGGTCGTGAAGACCTCCCCCGCCTGGAGGAACCACGTGGTGAGGACGCCGAACCCCCGGTTGCCGACGGCCCACTGCGACAGCTCGGTGGTTCTGCCGCGACGTCCCAGGAAACCGAGCACTCCGATCAGGAGCATTCCCGCGAGCGCGACGCCGAACGTGACGGTCATCGGCCTTCACCGCCGTTCCCGTCACCCCTCCCCCACTCCACGACCGCCAGTGCGGGTGGGATGAGCATCACCCAGACCGATATCCAGACGAACAGCGACGGCACCCCGAACCACAGCCGTGCCGTGTTGACGAACGGCAGCCACACCGACGCGAGCAACGCGACGACCGGCAGCAGTGGAACCAACAGGACGGCTCCGCGTTTCACGATCCCTCCTCGTAGGATGCCGGGGCGAGCCGACCAGGACGCCCGCTCGGCGGAACCCCCACCCCCGTGGAGCGAACCGCCGAGGGCCTGGAGGCGGAACGCCCGGCTCCGTCGGAGCGAACGAGAACCGCGGCCGCCCAAACCCGATCACCGCCCCACGAAACCACGATCACTCCGCGTCGCCAAGCGGCCACCTGGATGCGAACCACGACGGTCCGCGTCGAGGTGGTGTTCGCCCGGTCCGCGGCATCACGTTCGGGAAGATCGGGAAGGCGACCCGCTCACCACCGCCTCGGTCACCGCGCGGATTCGACCGGGGCTCCCCGGCCACCGTTCGGGTGCCACGTCCACGAGCGAGTGGCCCGCTCAACCACCGCGTCGTCCCCGATACGCGCCGAACAGCCGCTGGCCGACGGTGAACACCGACATCGCCGCCAGCCCCCACAGCGCGACGTCGAGCACGTAGGGGACCCCCATACCGTGCAGACCGGTGCCCACCAGCAGGACAACCAGCCGCTCGGCTCGTTCCGCCACCCCGGCCGTGGCCGAGATGCCCTGGGCCTCGGCCCTGGCCTTGACGTAGGAGATGACCTGTGCGGCCACCAGGGAGATCAACAGGGCGAGCCCGCGCACCTCGTCCCCGGTGGTCACCAGCGCCCACCACAGCAGTGCCCCGAACACGGCCCCGTCGGCTATCCGGTCGCAGCCCGCGTCCAGCACGGCCCCGAAGTCACCACCGCTGCCCCGCGCCCGGGCCATCGCCCCGTCGAGCAGGTCGAACAGCAGGAAGACGGTCACCACCAGGGTTCCCGCAAGCAGGAAGCCGGGCGGGAACAGCGTCACGGCGGCCAGGACGCTGCAACCGGTCCCCACCACTGTCACTACGTTGGGTGACACACGGTGTCGCACCAGCCAACCACCGATCGGATCGGTGAGCCTGGAAACCGAGGATCGCGCGAAAACGTTCAACATCGCTTCGTTTCATCCGCCGCCATGCGGGCGATCGCCCGCACCGCGAAGCCTAACCGGCGACAATCGGTGGGCCGAAGCGCACCACGCGCCACGCGCACGGCGAATGAGGTCCGCCACAGCCGGGATGGTTCGAGCACGAACAACCGTTCCCTTCTCCGGAAAGCCCGTTCCCCGACACTCAGGAGGTCCGAACATGACCGAAACCGCTCCCGTCCCCGGCTACACCGTGGGCACCTGGGACATCGACGCGGTGCACTCCGACGTCGAGTTCACCCTGCGCCACATGGGAGTGGGGCGCTCGCGCGGGCGTTTCGACAAGTTCGAGGGCCAGATCGTCACGGCGGAGAACCCGCTGGAGTCGAGCGTCACCGCCACCATCGACACCGCCTCGGTCAACACCGGCAACGCCGACAGGGACGCCCACGTGCGCAACGAGGACTTCCTGGACACGGCCAACCACCCGACCGCGACCTTCCGCTCCACCGGAATCCGCCAGGACGGTGACGAGTGGGTCATCGACGGCGACTTCACCCTGCACGGCGTCACCCTGCCGGTCTCCCTGGAAGTCGAGCCCGGCGGCATCACGGACACCGCCGACGGCGGCAAGATGCTGGGACTGTCCGCGAGCACCACGCTGAACCGCACCGACTTCAAGGTCGGCCCCGACGGCGGCGCGATGCTCGGCGAGAAAGTGAAGATCACCCTGGAGATCGAGGCCACCCTGCGGAAGTGACACCGAAGTGACACCGGCGAGAGCCCGGCGCGCTTCGTCGTGGCGGACCTCGCGGAGCCCCGAACCTCGCGGCCCCGCCCGGGCGGCGTATCCCGCCCCCTCGCTCCGGCGGAGGCGGCTCCGGGCGGGCACCGCTGCCGAACCGGCCGCCCGGCGATCACAACCGGGCCCGGTGGAGCACCGCCGGGGAACCATCGGGGTCGCGCGTCAGTCCGCGCGACCCCGATCTCGCGCTCGCACCCGCCCGCGTTCCGTCATACCGGATCCCGTGGGGCCGGTCCCGGGCGGCGGAGCCTCAGTCCAACCGCTGCCAGGCGTCGGAGAGCAGCTCGCGGGTGTCGCCCAGCAGTTGGGGCAACACCCGGGTGTGACCGATCACCGGCATGAAGTTGGAGTCCCCTCCCCAGCGGGGGACGACGTGCTGGTGCAGGTGCGCGGCGATACCCGCACCCGCCACCGGCCCCTGGTTCAGGCCGATGTTGAACCCGTGCGGCGCCGAGACGCTCCGGATCACCCGCATGGCGCGCTGGGTGAACCCGGCCACGGCCACCGTCTCCTCGTCGGTCAGGTCGGTGTAGTCGGCGACGTGTCGGTACGGCAGCACCATCAGGTGCCCCGGGTTGTAGGGGTAGAGGTTCAGCACCGCGAACACGAGCTCGTCCCGGGCCACGATGAGCGTCTCGTCGTCGGAACGCTCGTCGCCGAGCAGATGGCAGAACGGGCACCCGTCGCTGTTGTCCCCGGTGGGTTTGTTCTCACCCTGGATGTAGGTCAACCGGTGCGGGGTCCACAGCCGCTGCAACGCGTCCGGAACCCCGATGCCGTGCTGCGTGGCCGTCTCGGGCCCTGACTCCTGCCCGGAGCCTCCCATTCCTGTCACGGGCTTCTCCGACTCGTCATCGGCGCCGTTGGGCAGTCGTGTCACACGAGCTCCGCTCCGAAGTTCTCCGCCGTGGGCGAGGCGTTCTCACGACGCTCGACCCAGTGGGAGAGGGCCGCCACGGCCTGCTCGACCGGGACCGCGTTGAGCTGACTGCCGTCACGGAACCGGAACGAGACCGCGTCGGCCTCGACGTCCTTGCCCCCAGCCAGCAGGAGGAAGGGCACCTTCTGGGTGGTGTGGTTGCGGATCTTCTTCTGCATCCGGTCGTCACCACCGTCGATCTCGACCCGCAGTCCCTTGGACCTCAGGAGGTCGAACACCCGCTCCAGGTGCGGCACGTGCTCGTCCGCGATGGGGATGCCGACCGCCTGCACCGGCGCCAGCCAAGCCGGGAAGGCACCGGCGTAGTGCTCGGTGAGCACCCCGAAGAAGCGTTCGATGGAGCCGAACAGCGCACGGTGGATCTTGATCGGGCGCTGCTTGGAACCGTCCGCGGCGGTGTACTCCAGGTCGAACCGCTCCGGCAGGTCGTAGTCCACCTGGATGGTCGACATCTGCCAGCTCCGCCCCAGCGCGTCCTTGGCCTGCACGGAGATCTTCGGGCCGTAGAACGCGGCCCCACCCGGATCGGGGACCAGTTCCAGCCCCGAGCTCTCGGCGGCCTCCCGCAGCGAGTCGGTGGCGCGCTGCCACTGCTCGTCGGTGCCCGAGTACTTCTCCTCGTTCCTGGTGGACAGCTCCAGGTAGAAGTCCTCCAGACCGTAGTCGCGCAGCAGGTCCAGCACGAACCCCAGCAGCGACTTCAGCTCCTCCTGGAGCTGGTCGGGGCTGCAGTAGATGTGCGCGTCGTCCTGCGTCATCCCGCGCACCCTGGTGAGGCCGTGCACCACGCCGGACTTCTCGTAGCGGTACACCGAGCCGAACTCGAACAACCGCAGCGGCAGCTCCCGGTAGGAACGACCGCGCGAACGGTAGATGAGGTTGTGGAACGGGCAGTTCATCGGCTTGAGGTAGTAGTCCTGCCCGGGCTTGCGCACCTCCCCGTTCTCGTCGCGCTCCTCGTCCAGGTGCATCGGGGGGAACATGCCGTCGGAGTACCAACCGAGGTGTCCGGAGGTCTCGAACAGGGTGCTCTTGGTGATGTGCGGCGAGTTGACGAACTGGTAGCCGGCCTGCTCGTGCCTGCGCCGGGAGTAGTCCTCCAGCTCACGGCGGATGATGCCGCCCTTGGGGTGGAACACCGGCAGCCCGGAACCGATCTCCTCGGGGAAGGAGAACAGGTCCAGCTCCGCCCCCAGCCGACGGTGGTCCCTGCGCTCGGCCTCGGCCAGCCACTCCAGGTGCTCGTCGAGCGCTTCCTTCGATTCCCAGGCCGTCCCGTAGATCCGCTGCAGCTGGCGGTTGCTCTGGTCGCCCCGCCAGTACGCCGCGGCCACGCGGGTGAGCTTGAAGGCGGGCAGGAAACGGGTGTGCGGCACGTGCGGACCGCGGCAGAGGTCGCCCCACACGGTCTGGCCGTGGCGGTCGATGTTGTCGTAGACGGTCAGCTCGCCGTCACCGACCTCCATGACCTCGCTGGTGTCGACCTCGTCGGAACCGGACTTGAGGTCGACGAGTTCGAGCTTGTAGGGCTCCGAGGCCAGCTCGGCACGGGCCTCCTCCAGCGAGCCGAACTCGCGGCGCTCGAACTTCTGCCCGGACTTGACGAGCTGCTTCATGCGCTTCTCCAGCGCCCGCAGGTCCTCCGGGGTGAACGGCCGGTCGACGTCGAAGTCGTAGTAGAAACCGTCCTTGACCGGCGGGCCGATCCCCAGCTTGGCCTCCGGGAACAGCTGCTGGACCGCCTGCGCCAGCACGTGGGCCGTGGAGTGGCGGATGACGCCGCGCCCCTCCTCGGTGTCGGCCGGTACCGCGGTGACCTCGACATCGGTTCCGGGTGCCCAGGCCAGGTCGCGCAGCTGTCCCTCGTCGTCGCGTACGACGACGATCGCCTCGGGGCCTTTGGAAGGCAACCCCGCCTGCTGGACGGCGTCGCCGGCCGTAGTGCCCGCCGGTACCTTCACCCGGGACTCCTGCTGGGCTTGGGGCGGCGAGACTGACACGGTTACTCCTACGGTTTGCTGATCGAACGAACGCGAGCCGAAAACCGCTCCGGCGGCGGCGCCACCGAGACGCCCACCGAATACGGAACTCTCCCGTCGATGCTATCGGGCACCGCCACGGCGCCCACCATCCGGCTCGTGGCTGATTCCGCCCTTCCGCGTCCCCGGCGCACCCGGGACTGCCGCTCGGCTCGGCGGCGAGCGGGAGACTCAGGAACTCGTCCCACCCACCCCCTTCACTGGGGCGGCCAGGGCCCGTTCGACCTCCATGGCCGCGAAGGGCTCCCCGGCGTGGTCACCCTGCACGGCGTGAACACCCATCTCGTGCAGCCGTTCGGCCTGCCGCCGGGTGTGCACCCCGCCCGCCACCACCGACATGTTCAGCAGTCTGGCGGCCGTGACCACGCTGCCCACCAGGTGCTCGTCGAGCGGATCGGTCAGCGGCCGCTCGGAGAGCCGTTCCAGGTAACCACCCGCGATGCGTGCCGAGGTGACCGGCAGCTCCCGGAGTCTGCGGGTGTCGGTGTAGCGGGCACCGAAATCGCGGATCACGAGCGCCGCGCCCAGTTCTCGGACGATTTCGACGGTGTCCACGGGGTCACCCACCTCGTCGAACAGCGCGTCCTCCGGGACTCCCAGCCGCAACCGCTCGGCGGGCATCCCGCTGTCGGCGAGGACGCTCCGGAACTCGTTGACCAGGTCGGGATCGCGGAAATACCTGCCGGAGAGATCGACGGCGACCACGGGAGCCCGCTCCCCCAGCCGCCGCATCCACTCCCCGGCGTGTTCGCAGACCTGCCGCAACAGCCAGTTGCTCAGCCTGGTGATCATCCCGGTGTTCTCCGCCAGCTCGACGAACCACGGCGGGGTGAGCTCGCCGAGTTCGGGGTGGTCCCAGCGCAGCTCGGCGTGCATCGCCACGAGACCACCGTCGTCGAGTCTGCGCACGGGGCGGTACTGCACGAAGAACTCGTTGTTGTCCAGCGCGGCCGGCATCTTGGCCGAGAGCTCGAACCGGCGCCGCGCGGCGCTGTTGCGCTCGGCGTCGAACAGCACCCACTGCGCCTTGCCCTCCTCCTTGGCCCGGTACAGCGTGATGTCGGCCTCGCGCAGCAACCGTTCGGCGTCGGTACCCGCGACCGGCTGTTCCACGACTCCGGCACTGGCGGATGCCTTCAACTCGTGCCCGCCGATCCGCACGGGCCTGCGGATCTCCTCCAGCGTCCGCTCGACCAGCGGCACCATGCCCCGTGGCCCCTCGGTGTCCGGCACGAGCAGCACGAACTCGTCACCGCCCATCCGGGCGGCGAGCGCGCCCCACCGCTCGGCGACGGCCTCCATCCGCCGGGCCACGGCGAGCAGCAGATCGTCGCCGATCGGGTGACCGAGGCTGTCGTTGATCGTCTTGAAGCCGTCCAGGTCGAAGTAGCAGATCCCCACCCGTCGATCGGCGGGGACCGGGGAGAGCGCCTCCTCCATCCGGTTGCGCAACCGGGTGCGGTTGGCCAGCCCGGTCAGGGGATCGGTGCTCGCCTGCAGGTTGAGCCGTTCGTAGAGCAGGTGCCGGTCGGTGACGTCGGCGTAGAGCAACACCTGGTACTCCGGCACACCGTTGCCGTCCCGCACCAGCGCGCCGGAGACCTGGGTCCACACGAGCGTCTCGTCAGGGGCGGTGTAACGGACGTCCACCATGAACCGCTCGGACACCTCGGCGACGAGTTCGTCCTCCTTCTCGCGGAGGGAGTCACCGTACTCGGCGTCACACAGCTCCAGCACGTGCCTGCCGAGCAGCTCGGGGCCGGTGGTGCGGAAGATCACCCCCATCGAGTCGTTGACGTCCTGTATCAGGCCGTCCAGTCCCACGATGGCGATCCCCAGCGCGGAGGAGTTGAACACCGCCCGGAAACGTGCCTCGCTGGCACGCAGCGCCTCCTCGGCGTCGTCCCGGGCCTGGCGCACCGCCCGTTGGATGACGTCCTGATCGGCGAGCACGCGTCGCCGAACGGCCCCGACGAACCCCTCGCCGAGCGAGGCGAGCAGCCCGACCGTCCGTTCGGAGGTCTCGGCCGGGGGACGTCCCAGCTCCCGCGCCAACCCGGGCAACCGCGAACCGAGCAGTTCGAGCGTGCGGCGCAGCGCGAGGGGATCGACGAGGTGGACCCCGGCCAGGTCGGCTCCGACCTCGGCCGCGGCCCCGGCGTCGAAGGGCTCCGCCGCGAGGGCCGACAGCAGTCGCTCGGTCCGCTCCTCCAGGAAGCTCCACAGCTCGGGACGGCTCATCGGCACGTAACTGGTGCCGAGCACCGTGCGCGCCCACTGTCGCGCGAACTCCGCCACCCGCGGGTCCGGCGTCCCCTCTCCGGCGGGGGCGGCCGTGTCGGAGCGCTCCGCTTCCGAGGGAGTGTCGTTCATGAGCTACACCTTGTGCCCGACGGCGCCGTAGACCAGTGAACGCGCCGGGTCCTGCCAACGGTCCTCCTCGGTGTCCGGGCGCCACTCCGGCACGTAGACCAGGCCCGGCTCCACCAGTTCGAAGTCCTTCAACAGCCCGCTGATCTCGCCGTGGCTGCGCGCTGTCACCGGATTGCTGCTGTCGGCGTAGAGATCGACGATACTCCGCAGTAACTCTGGATAGTGGTCGCCGGTGACGTGCGAGAAGCCGAGGAAACTGCCCGGGGCCATCCACTCGTGGTAACTCCGCAGGATCTCGGCCGGGCGCGCCGAGTCGGGCACGAAGTGGAACAACGCGACCATCATCACCGCTATCGGACGCTCGGGGTCCAGCAGCCTCGCCGCCTGCTCCGAACCGAGGATCCCGTCGCTGTCGGCCAGGTCGGCCTGGACCACGTCGGCACGGTCGTTGCCCTCCAGGATCGTACGGCTGTGCGCCACGGCCACCGGCTCGTTGTCGACGTAGAGCACGCGTGCCTCCGGGTCGAGCTCCTGGGCGATCTCGTGCACGTTGCCGACGGTGGGGATGCCGGAGCCGATGTCGAGGAACTGCCTGATCCCCTGCCGCAGGCAGTACCGAACAGCCCTGCGCAGGAAGGCCCTGTTGTCCTGCGCCAGCGGTTTGACGTGCGGGACGCGGGACTCGACCTTCCGGGCCAGTTCGCGGTCAACTTCGAAGTTGTGCGAACCGCCCAGGTAGTAGTCGTAGCACCGCGCCGCGCTGGCCTTCTCCAGATCCACGTCCGAGGGCAGCCGACTCGGGTCGGTCATGGAAGCTCCTTTGATCGTGGGCCACCAACGGCACCCCCCGATACCTCGGCCCGTTTCCGGTTCGTCCGTTCGGTCCACGGCGCGGCCACCCCGCTCCCGGTTCCCCGGGACCACCACCGAGAGATCAACACGAATCATATCTGCGACTCGGCGCACTCGATCACTCACCGTCGGTGCTGTTCCTCGCCCGGGGCTCCCCCCTTACTCCTTTCGTGGTGTAACCAGCCTCACCCGTCCACATGGCGGGCCGCACGGTTAGGTATGCCTAAGCTGTTTCGTGGAGAGTCCCACTCGCCGGGCGACCGAGCCGGACCGAAAACCACGGCGCGCCGGAGCGGCACCGTGGTGACACCGCCGCCCAGGAACCGAACCGACACCGTCAACGACGCGAGGGCACCGCCCCGGGAGGAACCCCGTGAGCCATCCGCTTCGAGTAGCCGTCATCGGAGCCGGCCCCGCCGGCGTGTACGCCTCGGACATCCTGACCAAATCGGAGACGCCGGTCGAGATCGACCTGTTCGACAGAATGCCCGCGCCGTACGGGCTGGTGCGCTACGGCGTGGCACCCGACCACCCTCGGATCAAGGGCATCGTCAACGCCCTGCACAAGGTGCTGGAGAAACCGGAGATCAGGTTCTTCGGAAACGTGGAGTACGGCGTGGACTGCAAGCTGACCGACCTGCGCCGGCACTACGACGCGGTCGTGTTCTCCACCGGGGCCGCCGACGACCGCGAGCTGGACATCCCGGGAATCGACCTGCCGCACAGCCACGGCGCCTCCGAGTTCATCTCCTTCTACGACGGGCACCCGGAGGCCCCGCGCGACTGGAACCTGGACGCCAGCGGTGTGGCCGTGCTGGGCGCGGGCAACGTGGCCCTGGACATCGCGCGGGTGCTCGCGAAGCAGCCCGACGACCTGCTGAGCACGGAGATCCCGGACAACGTCCACCGCGCACTGAGCGCCTCCTCGGTGACCGACGTGCACCTGTTCGCGCGGCGCGGTCCCGCCCAGACCAAGTTCACCCCGCTGGAACTGCGCGAACTCGACCACCAGTCGGAGATGGAACTGATCGTGCACCCCGAGGGCTTCGAGCTCGACGAGGCCAGCGAGGAGGCCGTCAGGACCAACAACCAGGTCAAGTCCGTGGTCAAGACCCTGCAGGACTGGGCCCTGCGGGACCCCAAGGGCGACACGCGCCGCCGGCTGCACTTCCACTTCCTGCGGCGCCCGGTCGAGGTGCTGGGAACCGACCGGGTCGAGGGGCTGCGCACCGAGATCATGGAACTGGACGGCAACGGCTCGGTGAACGGTACCGGCGAGTTCGAGACCGTCGAGGTGCAGTCGGTCTACCGCGCGGTCGGCTACCTCAGCTCGGCGCTGCCGGACATTCCCTTCGACCACCGCTCCGGCACGATCCCGCACCACGGGGGACGGGTGCTGGACATGGACGGCGAGCACATCCCCGGCGTGTACACGACCGGCTGGATCAAGCGCGGCCCGGTGGGCCTGATCGGGCACACCAAGGGCGACGCGATGGAAACCGTGAACAACCTGCTGGCGGATGTGACCGAACCCGCGGGCCACGACCGCGAGGCCACCCCGCGCATGTTGGCCGAACGCGGGATCGCCTACACGACCTGGCAGGGGTGGAACCTGCTGGACGAGCACGAACGCGCTCTCGGTGAGCAGCGCGGCAGGGAACGCATGAAGGTCGTCGAACGCGACGAGATGGTGCGCATCAGCCGCGAGGGCACCACCTGACGCGGTGACATCGCACGCCACCGTGCGAGGCGGGTTCGACCGGAATCGATGACGCTCCTACCGTTCGAGCGGTAGGAGCGTTCGCGCCGTGGGCGGGCGCGCGGACCGGTCGACGCCGTGGAGCTGGAGCGGGCGATGAGCTGGGACTGGTTCTGGGCGCCGGAGTACGCTCCGGCGCGGTTCGTGGTGCGGCGGCTGCTCGCGCTGTGCTACGCCATGGGGTTCCTCTGCGTGATCAACCAGTTCCCCGCCCTGCTGGGTACGAACGGGCTCACCCCGGCACCGCGCTTCCTGCGGGCCGTGAGCTTCCGACGCGCGCCCAGCCTGTTCCACGCGCACTACTCGGACCGGTTCGTGGTGGGCTGCGGCTGGTTCGGACTGCTGCTGAGCGCTGTCGCGTTCCTCGGGCTCACCGACCCGCTGCCGCTGTGGGCCTCGATGGCGGTCTGGTTCCTGCTGTGGGGCCTGTACCTTTCGGTCGTCAACATCGGTCGGATCTGGTACTCCTTCGGCTGGGAATCCCTGCTGCTGGAGACCGGGTTCCTCGCCGCGTTCCTGGGCCCCGCCCACACCGAGCCGCCGGTGCTGGTGATCTGGCTGCTGTGCTGGTTGCTGTTCCGGGTCGAGTTCGGCGCCGGTCTGATCAAGATGCGGGGAGACCCCGTTTGGCGGAACCTGACAGCGCTGCACCACCACCACGAGACGCAACCGATGCCCGGCCCGTTGAGCCGGGTCTTCCACCGCCTTCCCGGCCCGCTGCACCGGGTGGAGGTACTGGCCAACCACTTCACCCAACTCGTCGTGCCGTTCGGGTTGTTCGCCCCGCAGCCGGTGGCGACGACCGCCGCGGTGATCATGATCGTCACACAGGGGTGGTTGATGCTCAGTGGGAACTTCGCCTGGCTGAACCTGATCACCATCACACTGGCGTTCGCCGCGATGGACACCACACTGCTCGGTTGGGTACCGGTCGGGGCGCTCACACCGGGTTCCGCCGCCGTAACGGCCACTCCGCTGTGGCACCGGGCTGCGGTGCTGGCCCTGACCGTGCTGATGGTGGTGCTCAGCTACTGGCCGGTCCGCAACCTGCTCGGACGCGCCCAGGTGATGAACCGCAGCTTCAACAAGCTGCACCTGGCCAACACCTACGGAGCCTTCGGCAGCGTCACACGCGTTCGCTTCGAAGTGGTGCTGGAGGGGCGCGGCGCGGAGGACGATCGGTGGTACGAGTACGGCTTCCGGGGCAAACCCGGGGAGGTGACGCGGCGTTCACCGCAGGTGGCCCCGTACCATCTGCGGCTGGACTGGCTGATGTGGTTCGTGGCGATCTCGCCGTCCTACGGCAGGGGCTGGCTGGAGCGACTGGTGGTGGCGATGCTGCGCGACGAACGGCGGATCCTGTCGCTGCTGCGGCACAACCCGTTCCCGCACGCCCCACCGCGTCACGTCCGGGCCCGGCTCTTCCGGTACCGGTTCAGCACTCCGGCCGAGAGACGCGAGTCCGGTGCCTGGTGGGTGCGCACCCCGGTGTCCGAACTGATCCCGGCCGTCTCCCTGGACGACGTGACACCGGACGACTGAACGGCCGCCCCGCCACGGGGACCGAATCCGTCGGTCGCGACCGGCCGCTCACGAGCACGGCCCCACCCTCCGTTCCCGGGACACACCCCGGCGGAACGGCACCATTCGCCCTGTCGGGGCGAGCCCCGGTCACCCCTCGGCGAACCAGGAGTCGGGTTCGAAGATCTCGTAGTGGACGTCCGTCTCGGCGACACCGGCGGAGACCAGCTGCCGGTGCGCCTCGCGCATGAAGGCGGGTGGGCCGCACAGGTAGGCCTCGGTGCCCGGCGGAATCCGCAGTCCCGCCAGGTCGGGCCGCCCCGTCCGCTCTCGCGGCCAAGGCCCTTCGGGACTCTCGTACCAGACGTGCGCCTCGGCGTCGTCGAGCTCGCCGACCAACCGTTCGAACTCGGCACGGAACGCGTGTGTACTCGGGGACCGGTCCGCGTGCACGGCGATGACCCGGCGGGTGGAACCGGTGGCGACGAGGTGGCGCAACATCGCGATCACGGGGGTGCACCCGATCCCGGCGGAAGCCAGCAGCACCGGACCGCTCCCCTCCCCCAGGACCACATCGCCGAACGGGGCGCTCAGCCACAGCACGTCTCCTTCGCGGACGTGGTCGTGCAGCCGGTTCGAGACCTCGCCCTCCGGCTCGCCGTTCACCCTCCTGACGGTGATTCGGAGCGCGTCGTCACGGGGATCGCCGGTCAGGCTGTACTGGCGGATCTGCCGTGCCCCGTCCGGCAGCCTGACCCGGACCGAGACGTACTGTCCGGGCCGCCATTCGGGTGCCGGCCCGCCGTCCACCGGGCGCATCAGGAAGGTCACCACATCCGTGGTCTCGGAAGTGCGACCGTCGACCCGGTACTCGCGCCAGGTGTCGCCGTCCGGCGCCCCCGCCGCCGCGTACAGCTTCTCCTCGCGGGTTACCAGGGACTCGGCCATCAGCCAGTAGACCTCGTCCCAGGCCCTCACGACCTCGTCGGTCGCGGCGTCCCCCAGCACTTCGGCGATCGCCGCGAATAGATTCGCCCGCACGATGCGGTACTGCTCTTGGGTGACGCCCAGCGAAGCGTGCTTGTGCGCGATGCGTGAGAGCATCCGCTCGGGCGAGGTGCCCGGTTCGTCGATCAGCGCGGCGGCGAAGACGGTGATCGAACCGGCCAGCGCCTCCCGCTGCGTCCCGTTCGCCTGGTTTCCCCGGTTGAACAGGTCCCGTGACAGCTCCGGACGCTCGGCGAAGAGCTTGCTGTAGAAACGAGCGGCGATCTCGCTGATGGCACCGCGCACGACCGGCAGAGTGGCGCGGACGGTCTCGGCCGACCTCTCGGACAACATCGGGAACCTCGAATTCGCATCTCGGATTCGTATTTGACGGCGTGCGAAGCCACGATGCCGGTACCTACCGGCACCGGGGCTCGATTCACGGGACGATCAACCGCTCGACGGCGTGGACAGACTCAGCAGGACCGGCCCCGCCGGAGCAGCGACGAGGTCTTCGACGGCGATCGGGTCCAACGAGACGAAGAAGGCTTCCTGGGCGTCCCGCAACGCGGTACGCAGCCGACACGCGTTCCGCAGCGGACAGGGCGGATCATCCTCACAGCCGACGACGTCCCCCTGACCCTCCAGCTCTCGCAACAGCCATCCGACCGAGGCGGAGCGACCCGACACGGTGAGGCTCAGCCCACCACCTCGGCCACGCCGCGCCTCCACCAGACCGAGACGCTGCAACCGGGTGACGACCTTCGCCGCGTGGCTGTACGGAACGGCGACGGCGGCGGCCACCTCACGAGTGGTCGGCGTCGTCTCCTCCAGCACCGCCAGACGCATCACGATACGCAAGGCGAGATCGGTGCTCTTGGTCAATCGCACGGTCGAAGCCTAGCCAAATACGAATCCTGGATTCCACTTCAAGTGATCGGAACCACGCGGGTCGTGGCACTTCGACTTCGCCGTTCGCTGTCGAGCCCCTCACTCACCGGCGGGACCGGCACCGACGGCGCGGCGGCCGGAGAAGAGCGGGAAAGCACTTCCGGCACCGCCCCCGCCCCCAGCTGGCGATCCGACCCTCCGGGTGCGTCTCGCGGGGAAACCGGGGCACGGAACGCCCACCCGTGACCACGCCGCCGCGTCGGGGGCCGGTGGGTCCCCGCCGGACGCCCTCGGCCGAGGAAGCGCCCGGCTCACCAGTCCGGGCGCAGCGGCATGGGACTGATCGTTCCCTCCGAGCGAACTCCCAGCATCTGGTGCAACTGGATCTGGTCGCGCTCGAAGGCCAACCGGGAGGCCGCCATGTACAACCGCCACACGCGAGCGCGGCCGTGTCCGACCTCGGCCACGGCCTTGTCCCAGTTGCGGTCCAGGTTGGCACACCAACCGGCCAGCGTCAGCGCGTAGTGCTCACGCAGGTTCTCCTCGTGCCGGACTTCCAGACCGCTGTCGTGCATCCGGGACATGAGCTCGCCCGGCGGCTCCAGCTCACCGTCCGGGAAGACGTAGCGGCTGATGAACTTGCCCGTCCTCGCCGGGTAGGAACTGTCGGGGCGGGTGATGCAGTGGTTGAGCAGCTTTCCGCCCGGACGCAGCTTGCCCCGCAGGAAGCGGAAGTAGCTCGGCAGCTGCTGCCGTCCGATGTGTTCGGTGAGCCCGATCGAGCTGACCGCGTCGAAGTCGGTTTCCGGCACGTCCCGGTAGTCCTGGTGGCGCACCTCGGCCAACTCACTCAACCCCCGGTCCGCGATGACCCGTTGCGCCCACTCCGCCTGGGACCGCGAGAGCGTGACCCCGACGGCGCGCACGCCGTAGTGCTCGGCCGCGTGCAGCACCATGCCGCCCCAGCCCGCACCGATGTCCAGCAGCCGCATGCCCTCGGTCAGTCCGAGCTTTCGCGCCACGAGGTCGTGCTTGGCGTACTGCGCCTGCTCCAGGGTCGCGTCACCGTGCTCGAACACCGCGCAGGTGTAGGTCATCGAGGGCCCCAGCACCCACTCGTAGAACAGGTTCGACACGTCGTAGTGGTAGGAGATGCTCTCGCTGTCCCTGCGCTTGGAGTGCCTCCTGCCGCTGTTGCCGCGGTTCTCCTGCGGCGGGGGCTGGACGGGCCACCAGAAGCGGTACCCCACCAGCCTGGCCGCCAGTTCGGCACGCAGTTTCCAGGGGATGTCGGAGACCCGGAAGGACGGGAACGCGGCCAGCGCGGTGTACATGTCGCCCAGCACTTCGATGTGGCCGTTGACGTAGGCACGCGCCAGGCCCAGCTCACCGGGAGCGGCTGCCAGGTGCGCCAGTGCCAGCGGAGAGTTGACCACTATGGCGGCGGGCGATCCGGAGGATCCGCAACGACTTCCGTCGTAGGCGCGGAACTCGATCGGCGGATCGTCACCGAACAGACGTGCGAACACGGCTGCCAATGCCATCGTCAAACCCTCCATCTGCGATTACGGGAACATCGTGGACGGGACCGAAGCCGCTCGCCCCGGCCTTTCCGTCGTGTCCGCGACCGGGCGTGCCGCTTCCGGGGCCGGACCGGTGGCGAACGGGAAGAGTGGGCGCGACTCCTCGCTCAGGTACCCAGCACGCACTTGTCGTAGAGGCCGGGGAGCCTGCCCGACTCGTCGTAGCGCCGTTTCAGCCGCTGGTAGGTGGCACCGTCGTAGCGGCGCCAGAACTCCTCCGGCCCGTAGTAGGCGGTCGAGTACAGGGACTTGTGCCCGTCGAGCTCGCTGACCTTGGCCTCGATGGCGCGGTTGTGCGTACCGTCGGCCTGCCCCTCCCGCAGGGGCACCGTGGCCCAGAAGCCGACGTTGACGTACAGCGTCGCCGGGTCCATGGGGTAGAGCGGCCAGCCCTCCCCGTCGCGCAGTCGCACCGGGCAGAGCCAGACGGGGCTGATACCGATCTCGGCGTGGAAGAACTCCAGGAACTCGGCCAGCCGGTCGAGCGGGATCTCCACGTCCTGGATCACCGGTTCACGACTCGGGCGCCCGCGCAGCCGGTTGAGACGGTCGGAGAGGCGGTACCGCTGGTCCAGCGCCACCAACCTGCGGTAGACGTCCGAGCGCAACCACCGACGGGGCCAGAACGGGCGGATCGCCGGGTGCTGCGCGCCGAACGCGTGGGAGCACCAGAACCAGTCGGTGTCCCAGCGCCACAGGTAGTCGCGCACCCGCAGGTGGTCCACCTCCCGCTCGCGGATGGACCGGTAGTAGATCCTGTTACCGGTGTAGTCGCTGTCGTAAGGGGCCCGCGAGGTGAAGGTTCCCAACGTCAGGTACAGCTCGTCCGGGCCGAACACGGTTCCGTCCAGGAAGTCCACCCGTCGGTCCTCCCAGGTTCCGGAGCCGCTGATCCGCCCGATGGCCTCGGCGCACTCCGCCGCGGACCCGAACCGCACGTGCCGCAGCCGTACGTGGTCCCGCACCGGTTGGAGCTCGATCAGCAGCCGCAGCGCGTAACCCAGCGACCCGTAGGAGTTCGGGAAACCACGGAACAGTTCGGCGTGCTCGTTGTCGGGACGTGCCAGCACGACCCTGCCGTCACCGGTGAGGATCTCCATCTCGAGCACGGACTCGTGCGGCAGTCCGTTGCGGAACGAGGAGGACTCGATGCCCAGCCCCGCCACCGCGCCACCGAGGCTGATCGTCTTCAGCTGCGGCACGACCAGCGGCATCAGGCCGTACGGCAGGGTCGCCGCCACAAGGTCCTCGAAAGTGGTCATCCCCTGCACGTCGGCGACCCGCCGATCCGGGTCCACCCGCAGCACCCTGTCGAGCCCGGTGACGTCGAGCCCACCGCCGCTGACCGGCGAGCGGAAACGGAACAGGTTGGACGTGGACTTGGCCAGCCGAACTCGTTCGGAAGCGGGAATCCGGCGGTAGCGAGCTGCCAGCGCGGCGACCTCGTCGGAGTGCTCGACATCACCGGGCGGCGCGGGTGGAACGCTCTCCATGATCTACGACTCTAAGCCGCGACGGCGGTGAAGGCATCCCGTTTTGGGCATCGTCGCGCCCGACCGGGGTTGCGCGTCCGGGACCGCCGGGGAGTCTCCGCCGCTTCCCGTCGGCCCGACAGTCCTCATCCGGCGCGGCGCAGCGCCCAGGCGCGTAGTCCGCGGAAACCGGAAACCTTGTTCGGCCCGAGGGGAGTCAGGGAGAAACGATCCTGATCACGCAGCTCGTCCGCGCACTCCCGGTCCACGAGCACCGACGCGGGCCTGGCCAGCGTGGTGAGCCTGCTGGCGATGTTGACGGTGGAACCGTACACGTCGCCGAACCGGGCCAGCACCCTGCCGTGCGCCAACCCGATCCGCAGCGGTGGCAGGCGCGGCTCCTCGGCGACTTTCTCGTTGAGTGAGAGGGCTATCTCGGCGCCGTCACGGACCGTGTCCGCCACGAACAGCACCTCGTCCCCGACTGTCTTGACGATCCGGCCGTGGTTCTCGGCGATGACCCGGGTGACCAGGTCCTCGAAATCGTCGATCAACCGTGCCAGCTCGCGCTCGCTGTAGTCGCGCACCAGCCTGGTGTAGCCCACGATGTCGGCGAACCCCACCACCACGTTGGGCTCCTCCGGGCCGGTGTCGGCCTCGTCGAGCTCCCGCGCGGCGATGGCCGAGAGGTGCCTGCGCCAGACGTAACCCTGCAGGTTCTCCATCACCGGCAGGATCGCCTCGGCGACCTCGGCGGTGGTCTCGACGTCGGCGGCGAAGGTGTCGCCGAGCACGGCCCGGAAGATCCCCATCTGCCACTCGGCCAACCGCGACATCGTCTGCGCCAGCGAACGCGCGACCGCTGTCTCCAGCTCCGGAGGTATCACCTCGGCCGAGACGAGCTGGTCCACCGTCCGCATGGCCTCCACGTCGTAGTCGGTGAACACCACCGCGTCGGCGGCCACGTGCGCGAATCCCATGGCCTGCCAGAGCCGCTCGGCCCTGGAGAGCTCGACGCCGGCGAGCCGAGCCACGTCGGCCTTGCGGTAGCGGGGATCACCACCGAGCAGCGCCCGCTCCACCGGGTTGTCCGGTGCCACGAAATCATCGTGTGGTTCGAACGACGAGCACATCACACTCCGAACGTCGGGATACCTCCGAGGGAACCGAGCCCAGGATCCGCCCCTTCAACGTGTTCAGGCCACGGCTGCCGACCACGAGCAGATCGGCCGAGCGCCGCTCGGCCGCCTCGATCAGCGAGTCGATCGGCGGACCCAGCACGGGCACGGTATCGATACTGCGCGCTCCGGCGGAACGGGCTTGATCGGTGGCATCCCGCAGGCTGTCCTCGGCGGGCGCGGAACCGACCACCTGGAAGGCCTCCTGCCCCATCTCGTCCAACGCCTGTTCCACCTCGCGTCTGCTGTTGGGATAATACGCGCAGACGATCACCAGGTCGGCGGCGTCACCCGCCAACTGCCCGGCCCGGCGGACAGCACCCATCGAGGGGGACGATCCGTCGGTCCCGACGACCACCGTGCGGTAACCAGTCATCGATCTCTCACTCCCCGCCCGCCGGGCCGCCACCTCGGAACTCCGAGATGTTCACGGGGCGGGAAAACCAGTGTTCCGCCCGGCCCCGCGGCCGACCGGCGTTCCCGTCACAGCGCGGGAACAGCACGACGCAGCGGGACGACAAGCACCCGAAGACCGAAGTGACCCCTTACCGGACGTTGGCGGTAACAACTCGGACGTGTGACTCAACGACCGAGCGGCGAGAGCGTCACGGGGGTCTCGCGCCGTTTACGCCCGACGACTCCCGGACGCCCCACCACCCTCGTGGCAGCACTTCGGACGGCCTCGGACGGAAAGCACCCACCGGATCAGCCGCGCCCGACACCCTCGGTGCGTCTGAGCAGCAGCAGTTGCAGCTGAACGCTGAGCCGTTCGGCCGAGTCGTCCAGATCGAGACCGCCGATCTCGGCGGCCCGCCGGACACGGTGGCGCAGCGTGTTGGGATGGACGTGCAGCGCCAGGCTCGCCCCCCGGACATCGCCGAAGAACTCCAGGTAACACAGCAACGAGCGGGTGAACTCGGTGCCGTTGTCGGCGTCGTGCTCGCGCAGCGTCGCCAGCCTGGGGTCACGCACCCGTTCGTTGTCCCGCAGCATCGTCAGCACCTCACTGAGCAGCACGCGAGAGCGGACGTCGTCGATGGTGGCGACCTCGGCGCTGACGTCGTGTCCGAGCGCGTCGAGAATGCGATCCGCCTCGATCCGGGACACCGGGACCTCGTCCAGCGTGGCGACCACCGAGCCGATCCCCGCCTGGACACCGGAGCGAAGCTGGCCCCGTGCCGCCGTGACGATCTCCTGGGCGAGTCCGGACACCGCCGCGTCGGCGTTGCGGTCCGGCAGGTCCGGCAGCAGCACGTAGACCCGGGAACCGATCGTGGTGACCAACGCGCTGCGGCGGTACGAAGCGGCGTGCACCGAGATCAGGCTGGTCATCTCGGCGCGTTCCAGCTCGATCTCGGAGCGGTTGGACACCTCGGTGTGCTCCCTCGGACGCAGGGTCAGCACCACGACCACGGCCGGTTTCCGGGGATCGGCACCGATGTTCGCCGCGGCGGAGTCGCCGTCTATGCGGCTCTCCAACAACCCCGTCAGCAGGTTCTCCCGGAACCTGGGCGCCATCGTCGACTCGCTGCGCTGCCGGATCAGCTGCAGGGCCGCGACCCGTGCCGCTCCGATCAGCGCGCGGTCGCTGCTCAGGCTGAGCGGTCTCGCCCCCTCCTGCACCCATATGGTGCCCAGCGGCTGCGTCCCGGCGTGGATACCGACCGCCATCCGCCGCCGGATTCCCAGGTCGGGCCGGGGCTCGATGCGGACGACCTCCTCACCGGAGCGCAGCCGCTGGTAGATCCCCCACTCCCGCAGCATGACCAGATAGGGCTCCGGCCCCCGCCTGCCCAGGATGGACAGCCTGCGCAGCTCGTCCACCTCGTCGTCGGAACGCGAGTAGGCGAGCACCCGGTTGGCGGTGTCCTCGATGCTGACGATCCCCTCGGTCATGGCCGCCACGGTCTGCGCCAGCGAGAACAGGTCCCCCAGCGCCTCCCCCACCTCGGTCTCGCCGGTCAGCCTGGCGTTGTCCACGGCCGAGCGGGCGAACGACTCCAGCTGCTCCCAGCGCACCTCGGGACTCACCCCGAGCAGCGCGATCCCGCCGTCGATGGCGGCGTCCCGCAGCGCTCGCGCGTCCTGATCGGCGTCCACCTTGACCGCCACCGCCGCCGCACCGGAACGGGCCACCCGCCGCACCAGCGGGATCGCCGAACGTCCCCGGGAACCGATCACCAGCACGAGATCCCCGGTCCCCGTCCCCGGGGGCTCCTCCGGATCGACGATGACCACGTCGTGAACACCGACGTCGAACCCGCCCGGAGCGGCCAGCACGTCGACCAACGGCTCTCCCACCGCGATCAGCAGCTGGCGCAACGCCACCCCCGAGGTACGCGGTCTTACCTCTTCCCCACCCGTGGCGGCCGGATACCGCTCCTCGGCAGCCAGTTGTTCGATCGTCCAATCCATCACCGACAACGATAGCCGCTCGTACAAGCCGGAGGGGCGGCCGAACTTCTATCCTCGACAGGAGGGAAGGCCGGTGAGCCAAGGTCCGGCCCGCACCCGACACCGACGTCGCGCGAGGAGGCGTAAGACCATGGATGCCATCACTTCGGTCCCGGTGCCGGCCAATGAGCCGGTGAAGTCCTACGCCAGGGGGAGCGCCGAGCGGGAGTCGTTGCAGCGGCGCCTCGCCGAACTGCAGGCCGAGCCGATCGAGCTGACCATGACCATCGCCGGCAAGCAGCGCATGGCGAGCGGAGAACGGTTCAACGTTGTCCAACCGCACAATCATTCCCGCGTTCTGGGCGTCTGCGCGCAAGCGACCAACGCCGACGTCGCCGAGGCGGTGCAGGCCGCCAAGGACGCCGCGGCGGGCTGGGCCGCCATGCCGTTCGACGAACGCGCCGCCGTGATGCTGCGCGCCGCGGATCTGCTCTCCGGCCCGTGGCGCGACACCATCAACGGCGCGACCATGCTGGGGCAGTCCAAGTCGGTGCACCAGGCCGAGATCGAGGCGGTCTGCGAGATGGCCGACTTCCTGCGGTTCAACGTGCACTTCGCGCGCCGCATCCTCGCCGAGCAGCCCAACTCGGTGCCCGGCGAGTGGAACCGGATGGAGTACCGGCCGCTGGACGGGTTCGTCACGGCGATCACGCCCTTCAACTTCTCCGCCATCGCGGCCAACCTCCCGACAGCACCCGCGCTGATGGGCAACACGGTGGTCTGGAAGCCCACCCCCACCCAGCAGTTCGCGGCGCACTACACGATGCGCATGCTGGAGGCGGCCGGACTGCCGCCGGGAGTGATCAACATGGTCACCGGCGACGGACAGGCGGTCGGCGAGGTCGCGCTGACCGATCCGGACCTGGCGGGACTGCACTTCACCGGCTCCACCGCCACGTTCAAGAAGCTCTGGAAGACCATCGGCGAGAACCTGGACAACTACCGGAGCTACCCGCGCATCGTCGGTGAGACCGGCGGCAAGGACTTCGTGGTCGCGCACCCCTCGGCGGACTCGGACAAGGTGGTCACCGCCCTGGTACGCGGCGCCTTCGAGTACCAGGGGCAGAAGTGCTCGGCGGCCTCGCGCGCCTACGTGCCACGCTCGCTCTGGGAGTCCGGGCTGCGGGAGAACCTGATCGAGGCCACCCGGCGCGTCACCTACGGTGACCCGACCGACTTCTCGCACTTCGGTGCGGCGGTCATCGACCACCGCGCCTTCGCCAAGCACAAGGCCGCGATCGACCGGGTGGCCGAGGAGCCCTCGCTGGAGATCCTGGTGGGCGGCGAGTACGACGACTCGGTGGGCTACTTCGTGCAGCCGACCGTCATGGTGGGGACCGATCCCTACGACGAGGCGTTCACCACCGAGTACTTCGGGCCGATCATGGCGGTGCACGTCTACGAGGACAACGACTACGAGCGGATCCTGCGCACCGTCGACGAGACGAGTCCCTACGCCCTGACCGGAGCGGTGTTCGCGACCGAGCGCGGCGCGATCGAACGGGCCCACGAGCAGCTGCGCCACGCGGCGGGCAACTTCTACGTCAACGACAAGCCCACCGGTTCGATCGTGGGAAGGCAGCCGTTCGGCGGCGGACGCGCCTCCGGCACCAACGACAAGGCGGGCTCGATGTTCAACCTGCAGCGCTGGGTCAACCCCCGCGCCGTCAAGGAGACGTTCGACGCGCCCACGAACCACACCTACCCGCACCAGGACTGATTGAAGTTTTCCGGTCGGATTGTCGGACCGCTCGGTCAGCGGGAACCTCCCGCCGACCCTCGCGCCGTCGGGGCCCGACATCGGGTAGGTACTACACAACGTCGGGCCTTCCTCGCGAGAGCGCGGCGCGAGAGTCCCCGCGGGCGATCGGCTGGTGCCGTGGCTCCCGTGCTTCGGAACCGAGAAGCCCCGCGTTCCTCGACAACACGACAGGAAAGCATCAGTGAGCCCGGCACGATCCGCGAGGAGATGAGACATGCTGCGCAGTGTGATGCTGGCCGCGGCCCGGTCCGGTGCGATGCGCCGGCTCGTGGAGGCCAATCCGCTGACCCGGACGGTGGTGGACCGGTTCGTGGCCGGGTCCGAGTCCGACCAGGCGATCGGTGTCACCAGCCGCCTGGCCGAGGAGGGCCTGCACGTCACCCTGGATCACCTGGGTGAGGACACCACCGACGCCCAGCAGGCCGAGGACACCGTACGGGCGTACCAGGGACTGCTCTCCGAACTGCACGCCGCCGGTCTGGCCGGGCGTGCCGAGGTGTCGGTGAAGCTCTCGGCCGTGGGGCAGCAGCTCTCCCCGGACGGGGAGAAGATCGCGCTGGACAACGCCCGCAGGATCTGCGAGTCCGCGGCCGCCGTGGGGACCACGGTCACCCTGGACATGGAGGACCACACGACCACGGACATGACGCTGCGGACCCTGTCCGACCTGCGCGTGGACTTTCCGTGGGTGGGAGCGGTGCTGCAGGCCTACCTGCACCGCACCGAGGAGGACTGTCGGGAGCTGGCCACGGCGGGATCCAGGGTCCGGCTGTGCAAGGGCGCCTACTCCGAGCCGTCCTCGGTCGCCTTCCAGGACAAACAGGAGGTGGACCGGTCCTACGTGCGCTGCATGCGGGCGCTGATGACCGGCGAGGGGTACCCGATGATCGCCACCCACGACCCCCGCATGATCGCCATCGCCACCGAGCTGGCCGGCCGTGCCGGTCGGAGCGCCGACAGCTACGAGTTCCAGATGCTCTACGGCATCCGGCCCGCCGAACAGCGCCGCATCGCCGCCGGGGGGCACAACGTGCGCGTCTATGTGCCCTACGGCGAACAGTGGTACGGCTACTTCATGCGCAGGCTGGCCGAGCGACCGGCCAACATCGGGTTCTTCCTGCGCTCACTGCTGACGCGCTGAGTACGCGCTTCCGCCCGCTCGTCCCGCTGTCACCGCCGATCGGGGGACGGGCGGGCGGAGTTCGTGCGCGGAACGGCTTCGGTACGCGTTACTCTCGCAGCCGGTGCAGTGCTCGTTCCTCGAAGCTGCCCCGGTCCGCGGTCACGAACACCAGCTGCTGGTCGTCCTCGGGCAGCGGCATCACGTCACAGTTGAGCCGCAACGGGCCCGCTCGCGGATGAGTGATCGTCCTCCGGCGGTGACTCGGCACGCGCACCAGGGCCGTGTGCCACGCCCGTTCGAACTCCCGGCTCTCGGTTCGCAGCTCCGACACCAGCGCGTCGAGTGACTCGTCCAACGGGTAACGCGCGAGGGAACCGCGCAGCCGCGACACCGCGATCCACGCGAACTCCTCCCCGCCGGAGGTTTCCCGGATCTCGCCACCCGGGAAGTGCCTGCGGATCGGGTTCGGCTCCCGCCGGAGGTCACCGAGTAGTACGTCCGCGAGCGGGGTGAACGCGACGACATCGTAATGAGCGTCGGTCACCACCGCCGCCACGTCCGGCATCCGGCGCGGCATTCGTTCCACCCGCTGACCAACCCGGTGGGGAGGACGAAGCGGGGGCTCCGGACTCACCCCGGCCGTCCGGAACAGGTGAACGCGTTCGGCCGCGCCGAGCCGCACGCTCGATGCCATGAACGATTCCACTGCACTGGTGGCCGGTGCCAACAAGGGCATCGGCAAGGAGATCGCGCGCCTCTTGGTCACGGCTGGGGACGGGTCCACCTCGGTTCGCGAGACCCCGCACGGGGACTCGCGGCCGCCGAGGAGATCGGTGGTGACGTCGCGGTGCCGCCGATCGACGTCACCGACGACACGAGTATCGCACGCGCCGCGCGGGAACTCGACGAGCTGGACATCCTGGTGAACAACGCGGGGCATCAGCGCCGACGAGGTGCCGGTGACGGAGACCGATCGCGACAGCTTCCGGCGGACCTACGAGACGAACCTGTTCGGGGTGGTGGCCGTCACGAACGCCTTCGTGCCCGCGCTGCGCCGTTCCCACCGTCCCAGGATCGTGAACGTGTCCAGCGGCACCGCCTCGCTCGACCTGAGCACCGGGGCCGAACCAGTGGTTTTCCACCACGGGGACGGACGCGGCCTACCGTTCCTCTGAAACGGCGCTGAACGCGCTGACGGTGTTCTACTCCCACGAACTCGCGGAGGAAGGATTCAGAGTGAACTCGTTGGCCCCCGGGCTGCGGGAAACGGATCTCAACGGGCGCGCCGCCAGGAGCGGCGGGGATCCGGCGGAGGCCGCCGAGGCAGCGATCCGGCTGGCCATGCTGGCCGACGACGAACCGACCGGCCTGTTCCACTCCTGGGACGGCAGCCAGATGCCCTGGTGAGACCAGCGGGAAAAACGACCCGAACCGCGCGGAACCAGCGGTGAGGGGATCCCGGCCATCGACTCGGGCCGCCGGGATCTCCCCGCCCGGGAGAAGCACGGAAAAAACCACGCGCGAGCAGAGCGGTAGAGGCTCCTGAGCCGCTGTCCGGACAACCGGCGAAAGCCGGATCGCTCATTCGGTGCGCGATACTGGGATCGAACCAGTGACCTCTACCGTGTCAAGGTAGCGCTCTCCCGCTGAGCTAATCGCGCGAGGCGGAGGCGGGAATCGAACCCGCGTACAGGGCTTTGCAGGCCCTTGCCTAAGCCACTCGGCCACTCCGCCGAAACCACCGGCCGACAACGTCGGTCAGACGAGCCGGGCGGCCACCGAGCGGATGACGGGATTCGAACCCGCGACCCTCACCTTGGCAAGGTGATGCGCTACCGCTGCGCTACATCCGCATCCCACGACGTCACCGAAGTTCTCCGCTCGGCGCCTCCGCCGTGTTCGGACAAAACTCTAGACCACGCCGTGAACGGCGATCAAACCGGGGGGTCCCATCCGAGACACGAGCACTGCAGCGGGCCGGAGCCCGCCACCACCGTAGAGCCTGCCGCCGCGACACCGGACCCCCCCAACACGATCACGACAGGTCGTGCGGAAGCAGCCTCGTCAGCGCTTCGTCGATGCTGACCCAGAGGCTCTCGTTGCCGGGCACCACGACGTCGTAGGTGCGGTCCAGGAAGTCCGCGAGTTCCTGGGCCGAGGCCTCGAAGACGGCGTGCCCCGAGGGGGAGCTCAACTCGATCACCACGACCTCCGGATCGTCGGCGGCGGGCCTGATCGCCACGTCGCCCTCGCCCGCGTGCGCGATCAGCCCGTCGGCCAGCAGATCACGGGCGAACACCCACTCGACCCAGCCTGAACGACCGGTACGGAACGCCGCGACAACGGCGTAGGGGTCGCGGGTGTCGTAACGCAGCTCCACCTGAACGGGCACGGCGGGCGTCTGCGGAGCCAGCAGATCGAACACCGCTGTCGAGCGAAGGGTCACATGATCGTTACGCATCGTCCTCGCCTTCCTAACTCCCTCCCGGCCGTCGCGAAATCGACCGAGCAACACAGTTGTGACGGTTATCCGGGTCCGTTCGCTCGCAACCGACGAATAGATCACCCGTACGGGGTAAAATTAATTCGCTGAGCTACCACCGAACTCCGCAGCGTAGTCAACGACTCCGAAGGGCGAGAAATTCCACGATTCACCAACCGAGCCTCACCCCCGCCACGCCGGAGAAAACCAGCGGGCACCGATCCCACGATCGAAAACCCGGCCGGTTCCGCGGTAACCCGTAATAGTGCTTCCGGACCTTTCGCACAGCCCACTCGCACCACCCACGGTGGAGCTCGTGCACGAACCCGTAGTCAACGCCCCCAGACGGCCACCACAACGCTCCAACTCCCGACCGACGCTTCGACCACCGCGGGACGCTGATTTCAGGATAGTCGATAGTTATACGACGAGCCGTTTCGCACAAGAGCCGAGGGAGAGGCACACCACAAATATTCACCAAAACGGGCTAATATCAAATACTCCCGGGAAGGGTTCTCACGCCTGAACCCGACGCCCAAAAGCGAGACCGGGGTCACATTGTGATATACACGATCGCGATACCGCCGCGCACGCGACCGGGGGCCACGAACGGAAATATGCGCCGCACGAGCCACTCTACAGACGCCCCCGCGCCACGTAGGCTGGGACACTAGCGGGCGAGGCCCCCCGAAGGAGTAGGATCAGTCAGCTGGCAGGTGTGTTCTGAGCAAGACAGCAGAGCCCGGTTCACAGCAGCGGGAGAACGAGCCGCAGCACGCACACCTCTCGGACTGGCGGGCCCGCGTGCACCGCCTGCGAGAGCGACTCCGCTCGCGCAGGGAACGGATACGCGCCAAGCCGGCACTGAACACCCTGTACCGCTTCACTCTCGGCCTGGTCGGCGGGATCGTCCTGCTGTTGGGAATCGTGATGATCCCTTACCCGGGACCCGGGTGGCTGTGCGTGTTCGCGGGCCTCGGCCTGCTCGCCACGGAGTTCGCCTGGGCTCATCACGTGAACATGTTCGCCAAACACCACTACCAGCGCTGGATCGGTTGGCTGTCCCGCCAGCACCCCGTCACACGCCTGGCGGTGATGACCGCCACCGGACTCGTCGTGGTGGCCACCCTCTGGCTCATCGGCGCCTTTGAGCTGGTCGCAAACGCTCTCGGTCTGGAATGGAGCTGGTTGGCCTCCCCCCTGTTCGACGCCTGAAAAGGATCGTGTAAGCTTCTCGGTGTCGTTGACAGAGGACGGCGACGACGGGCGATTAGCTCAGCGGGAGAGCGCTTCGTTCACACCGAAGAGGTCGCTGGTTCGAACCCAGCATCGCCCACCACGGAACTCACTCCCCGGGGTATGCCGCCTCGGGGAGTTTCACTTTCGGAAGTCCTGGTTTCCTTCCCTCGGGTAAACCCTGGAATCACACTGTAATTCGTGCGCTTTACTCGTCTCCCACGATCGTGTAGAGCTCCGGCTCGACCGAAGTCCTCCCCTGGGCGGGGTTTCTTCCTCCCCCGAGACCTCGATATCCACCGAGCCCGTCACCGACAGCGACCGATCGGCGACAGCGAGTCGAAATCACAATCTCGAGCGGGGATTCATGTACGGCTCGGGGTTCGTTCCTGGTTTTCACACCCGCGCGGTAACACGGTGAATCCTTACATTCGGCCCGCACCGGGCGGAACGCTCCGATCAACCGTGGCAAGAACGCCCTTCGCCCCGGACACCACAATCATTTGACAACCGTTCGCGCCCAACCGAAAACCGAATGTGTCGTCAGGACCGCGAACACCGAGCGCTCATCGTCCCCGCTCGGAACGGATCGATTCTTCCGGCCGCTCGACAACCGAAGACCCGACCGCGGGGAGAGCGATCAACGGATACCCAGCACTCCCCTGCCGCGGCCCCGAGCCGAAAAGCCGACAACCCGGTAACCGGTACGGCGCAACAGCTCTCAGTCGCCGATCGAGGTGGTCCGGCGGACTATCCCGTGCAGCACGCTGCTGACGACAGTGACGATGATCGCTCCCCAGAAGGCGGCCCAGAAACCGTCGACGTGGAACGGCAGCTCAAGCCTGCCCGCTATCCAACCGGTCAACCAGAACAGCAACGCGTTGACCACGAGCCCGAACAGGCCGAGCGTGAGCACGTAGAGCAGGCAGCCCAACGTCTTGGCGACCGGTTTCAGCACCGCGTTGACAACGCCGAACACCACGGCCACGACCAGCAGTGTCAACGCTTGGGCGGCGACGCCCTCGGTTCCCGCTCCCTGGTCCCCGAGCGTGATACCGGGCAGTGCGGTGGTCAACCAGACCGCCACGGCTGTGATCAGGATGTGCACTACGAGCGCCACGATGCTTCCTCCCGTGGTTGCTGCCGTCCGCGGCCACCACGCTACTCGGAAAGATCACCGTGTTCCGGCCCACCGCCGTGATTCCTCCGGTCGTGCTACTGGAGGCTCGGGGCGGACGCCCCTCGCCGGGAACTCGCCACGCGCGCTTCCTGCTCCGAGTGCCCCGCACGGCCGCCCTCTCGGGTTCCACCGGGGTTCCTGTCAGCCGCCGCTCAGCGGTTCGGGCCTGCTCACCCCTCGACGGCGAGAACCAACCTGGAGGATTCCAGGTGCGGGACTGCCGAATCGCCGTACTCGTCGGTAACCTGTGTGCGATCGGTGGCCCTGTCGCGGCCCGTGCCAACACGAACGCGACCCCCACAGCCGACGCAACCGGCAGAAAGCGAGCAGCATGCGGATCGGGATGCCGCTGAACTTCAGCGGAGGTTTCAAGGAGACGGTCGACGAGTTGATCGACTACGAGAAGGCCGGGCTGGACATCGTCTACGTCCCGGAGGCGTACTCGTTCGACGCGGTCAGCCAATTGGGGTTCATAGCGGCCCGCACCGAGCGCCTGGAGATAGCCTCCGGCATTCTGCAGATATACACCAGGACACCGACGCTGACCGCAATGACGGCCGCCGGGTTGGACTTCGTCTCCGACGGTCGCTTCACCCTGGGCATCGGTGCCTCCGGGCCGCAGGTGATCGAGGGTTTCCACGGGCTGCCCTACAGCGCACCGCTGGGCCGCACCCGTGAACTCGTCGAGATCTGCCGTCAGGTGTGGCGCAGGGAGAAGGTCACCCACGAGGGCAAGCACTACAACATCCCGCTGCCCACCGAACAGGGCACCGGTCTCGGCAAGCCCCTCAAGCTCGTCAACCACCCCGTCCGGGAGCGTATCCCGATCATGATCGCGGCGATCGGTCCCAAGAACGTGGCGATGACCGCCGAGATCGCCGAGGCATGGGAACCGATCTTCTACGTCCCGGAGAAGGCCGCCGAGGTGTGGGGAGAACCGCTGGCCGAGGGCAAGGCCAAGCGGGACGACTCGCTGCCCGAGCTGGACACGGTGGTGCAGGCACCGCTGGCCATCGGTGAGGATCTGGAGGAGCTGCTCGACTCGATGCGCCCCATGCTGGCGCTCTACATCGGCGGGATGGGCTCCAAGGGCAAGAACTTCTACAACAATCTGGCCCGTCGCTACGGGTACGAGGCCGAGGCGGAGCGGATCCAGGATCTCTACCTGGACGGCAAGAAGGAGGAAGCCGCGGCGGCGGTGCCTCGCGAACTGCTGACCAAGACCTCCCTGATCGGCCCGGAGAGCCACGTGCGCGAGCGCATCGCCGCGTTCCGCGACTCGGGGGTTACCACCCTGAACGTGACCCCGCTGGCGGGCAGCGCCGCCGAACGCACCGCACTGATCGAGCGGGTGCGCAAGCTGGCCGACGAGGTCTGACCGTCGCTCCCGCGCCCGGCGGGGCGGACGGGCGCGGGAGTGCCCACCGGTGCTCCGCTGTCGAGCCGACGCGCTCGGCGGCGCCCTCGGGTCCTGCCGGGAAGGGGGAAACCTCCCCGCCCCGAAGCGGGGAAAACTCGATCAGCTCGCGTTGAGCACCCGCACCGGTGCCCCCGCCAAGTACTGCCGGACGTCCTCCACCGCTTCGGTGAAGAACGCCCGGTAGACGGTTTCCGAGACGTAGCCGAGGTGCGGGGTGAGCACCGTGCGGGGGGCGCGGCGCCACGGATCGTCGGCGGGGAGCGGTTCGCGCTCGTAGACGTCGACACCGGCACCACCGATGCGGCCCTCGTGCAGCGCGGAGAGCAGCTCCCGCTCGTCGACGATCGGCCCGCGTGAGGTGTTGATCAGGTATGACTCCGGCCCCAGCAGGTCGAGTTCCGCACGCCCCACGAGACCGCGGGTTCGCTCACTCAGCTTCACGTGAATGGTCACCACGTCGGACTCGGCGAACAGCTCCCGCCTCCCGACCGCTCGAGCTCCCACCTGCCGTGCGCGCTCCTCGGTGATGTTCTCGCTGTGAGCGAGCACCTCCATCCCGAACGCACGTCCCACGGTGGCGACCTGGGAGCCGAGGCGCCCCAGCCCGAGGACGCCGAGCGTACCGCCGAGCAGGTCCTTGCCCACGGTGTGCTGCCAGCCGCCCTCGCGCACCGAGCGGTCCTCCTCCGGTATCCGCCGCGCCAGCGCGAGGATCAGCCCCCAGGTGAGCTCCGCGGTGGGAGCCCACTCGGCTCCCTCCCGCATCCCGTTGCCGGTGCCGCACACCGTCACGCCCTGTTCGGCGGCGGCGGCCATGTCGATGACCGCGTTTCCCATACCGGTGGTGACCAGCAGTTCCAGGTTCGGCAGCCGGCGCAGCACCGTCGCGGGAAAGGGAGTCCGCTCCCGCATCGCGACGACAACGTCGAACGGTTCGAGCTCGCGCACCAGCTCCTCGGGATCGGCGATGTGCTCGTCGAACACAGCGACCTCGGCATCGGGGGGAAGGGTGTGCCAGTCCCCGAACTCCCGGGCGACGTTCTGGTAGTCGTCCAGTACGGCGATCCCGAGCGGGCTACCCCGCCCGTTGGCGCTGTCGGCGGAGGCGGAGGAACCGCCGCGGACGAATGTGCTGTCTGCTCGCATGTCTCTCCCGGCTCTCTGGTCGGCTCGTCGGCGCACCCGGCTGCTTACCACCGGGGGCGGCAACACTACTCGGCGGAACGGCCGAGACGGAGGGCGTCGGCGGCATCGCGGGTCGGCGGCCCCGCTCCCACTCGGGCGCGCTGCCGCGCGGGACCGTCCGCGAGCCCCACGAAGTCCACCGGGAGACTGGCGACATGAATACCTCGACCGTGTTCCACCTGCTGCCGTCGGAGTCGTACCACTCGGCCCCCGGGGAGCCGATCACCGCCGCCTCCCTGGAGCGGGAGGGGTTCGTGCACTGCTCCCCGGACGCGGAGACGGCGTTGGCGGTGGCCAACTCGCTCTACCGTTCCACCGAGGAGCAGCTGGTGCTGCTGGAGCTCGACGCCGCCTCCCTCTCCGCACCGGTGCGCTGGGAAGCTCCCGCTCCGGTCCCGCCGGAGGGGGTTCCGGCGGGGACGCTGTTCCCGCACGTCTACGGAGCACTGGACCGGGCGGCGATACGCGGGGTCAGCTACGCACGGCGGGACGCCGAAGACCGCTTCGTCTCGTTCGAGAGCAGGGGCGAGATCGCCGAGCGACTGGATCTGCTGCCCCACCCGGAGGGTGGTTGGTACCGGCGCACGTGGACCTGTGCGCAGACCTCGCGTCCGGAAGGGCGTGGTGTCCGCCCCAGCGCGACGGCGATCTACTACCTGCTTCCCGCGGGGCAACGCTCCCGGTGGCACCGGGTGGAGTCGGACGAGCTGTGGATGTGGCACCGCGGTCCGGCGTTGCTGCTCCGCGGCGCCGGTCGCGGACGGGAGCCCGAGGAGCGTACGGAGGCGGTCAAACTGGGGCCGGGCCTGGCGGACGGACAAGTACCCCAGTCACTCGTTCCCGCCGACAGTTGGCAGTGCGCCGAGAACACCGGGGACACCGACACCCTGGTCAGCTGCGTGGTCTCGCCCGGTTTCGACTTCGCCGACTTCCAGATGATCTGACTCGGTCCCGACGGGACAACGGGGGTCCGACAGGGAATCGTGCGGTTCCGGCCGGCCCGGAGCGGCGGGGAGTCGTGTTGGGCTGAAAGGCACGGTGCCGACGCACCGCCGCTCCACCCAGCTCATCGCCAGCGAGGCGATCACGATGGTGCCCGTGCACGTGGTGGCCGTGACAGCGAAGACGGCAAGAGAGTTCACCAGCAACCACCCCCGAGGATGCTTCGACTCGTGCGTCCGCGTCGGAGCGGCGTGTCCCGCGAGGATCCGTACGGAAGGATTCCGGCCACGCGAACTGACCGTTTCGAGTGCGTCGACTCCCGGTCAACGGTAGAGGCAGGTGCGAAGCAGCGCCGGACGGCGGACCGCGCATCCCCCGAACAGGTGAGCCGGAGGTGTCGCGGCCCCGCGGCGAGGAACCGGCTCCGCGGCACCACCGTGCTCCCTCGGCGGCGGGCGTACCCGCGAGCGCGGCGGTAGCATCACCTCGACGACCCGCGGAGTACGCGTTCGGGGCGATGGCCAACCCCATGACCACCGGGGAGAGACGACCGCTCGGGAGAGGGGATCGGGGTGAGGAACTACTCGGTCCACCTGATCTGCCACCTGCTCGTCGTGCTGACCGGACTCGCGGGCGGCACCGCCTTCGGACTGTGGTTGTTCGACGACAACGCAGCCGCCGGGTGGTTGGCGCTCCTCGCACTGGGAGTGGCGCTGGGTGTGCTGGCGCTGCAGGCCGGACACCTGCGGCGGGAACGAGCAGCGCGTGTACCGCGCGGCCGACGGACGCTGCCGGACCTCGGAACGCGCTGAAGAGCACGCACGTCCCGGACGGACGCGCCGCGACACACCGTCCGGTGCCGCGCGGTGTTCCCGGCCCCCGCGGGAAATCTCACCGGAGCGGAACCGGGACTCACCGAGCCGCTCGGATGTGCTCCACCGAACCGCCCGCCGCCGAGCGGCGCGCCGCCTCGATCACCTCCAACCCCCGCAACGCGTCCGCGGGATCCACCGGAGGCGCCGCGCCCGACTCCAACGTCTCCACCACTGCCGCGTAGAAGTCCTGGTAGCGACCGGGAGCGCTCGGGTGGGGACGCGTCTCCGGCTCGACCCCGAGCGAGCCCCAGCTCTCCCTCGGTTCCTCTCCCCAGCCCTGCTCACCGGGAACGCGGCCCTGCCGCAGCGCCGCCTCCTGGGGATCGAGCCCGTACTTGGTGAACGCCGCCCGGTCCCCCAGGACCCGGAACCTCGGTCCCTGCTGCGCGGCGAGTTTGCTCACCCAGAGGTGGCTGTGCACCCCACCGGTGTGCCGCAGCGAGAGGAAGGTGTCGTCATCGGCGCCCACACCGGGACGGATGGTCTCCGTCTCCGCGTAGACCGACTCGACGTCGCCGAACAGGCACAGTGCCTGGTCGACGAGGTGACTTCCCAGGTCGTAGAGCACTCCGCCCGCTTCCTCCGGGCCTCCCCGGTCGCGCCAGGAGTCCTTGGGCACCGGAACCCAGCGCTCGAAGCGGGACTCGAAACGGTGCACCTCGCCCAGCGCCTCGGAGTCGAGGAGCTCGCGCAGCGTGAGCATGTCGCTGTCCCAGCGACGGTTCTGGAAGACGGTGAGCGGCACCGCGCGGTCGTTCGCACGCGAGATCAGTTCGCGGGCCTCCGCCGATGTGGGGGTGAACGGCTTGTCCACTACGACCGGGATGCCGGCGTCGAGCGCACGTGCCGTCAGGTCCGCGTGACTGCTGTTCGGGGTGGCCACCACGACGAGATCCAGTTCATCGGCACGCTCGAAGAGCTCCTCGGCCGTGGTGTGCACCCGGGTCCTCGGATGCCGCGCAGCCACTCGCTCGGCCCGCTCCGGACTGGAGGTGACCACCGCGTCGAGGCGCAGTCGTGGCTGCGCCTCGATGAGCGGTGCGTGGAAGGCCGCTCCCGCCAGACCGTAACCGAACAGGCCGACCCGAAACTGCCCCGTCGAATCCATGCCCTTCATTACACCAAGCCGCCACATCGCCCCGGATCACGGCACCGGGACGGCGGAGCGTTCTCAGGCGGACTCGCCGCTCCCGCGCCGGGCGGCGGACTCGGCGCCGAGAGCCTCTCCCCGCACCGAGACGTCGTGCCCCGGACGGACCAACCCGGTTTCGTAGGCGAGGATGGCGAGTTGGGTGCGGGAGTTCAGGTTGAGCTTCTGCATCACGTGGTAGACGTGCGACTTGACGGTCAGCTCCGCCAGCCCGAGGCTCTCGCCGATCTCGGCATTGGAACCGCCGCGCGCCACTTCCAGCAGCACGTCGCGTTCCCGGTCGGTCAGCGCGGCCAACTCCACCGAGGCGTCCCGCATCTCCAGCGAGGCGAACCTGTGCAGCAGTCTGCGTGTGACGCTCGGCGCGAGCAACGCGTCCCCGGAAGCCACCGTGCGGACGGCTCTGAGTAGCTCCTCCGGGGGCGCGTCTTTGAGCAGGAAACCGCTGACCCCCGCCCGTAGCGCCGAGTAGACGTACTCGTCCAGGTCGTAGACGGTAAGCATGATCACCGCGGTGCGCCCCTCGGTGCTCCGGACGATCTCGCGGGCGGCGACGATGCCGTCGGTGCCGGGCATCCGCACGTCCATCAAGACCACGTCGGGCCTGCGCCGCCGCACCGCGGCCACGGCACCGCGACCGTCGTCGGCCTCGGCCGTCACTCGGAGGTCCGGCTCGGCCGACAGCAGGGCCACCAACCCACCACGGATCATCGCCTGGTCGTCGGCGACCAGTACGTCCGTGACCGACTGCGTCACCACGAGCGGACCTCCTCGGATCACTCCGGGTCCGAAGTTTCCGGGCACGGTAGCACGGCCGACAAGCGAAACCCGTTCGGAACAGGATGCGCCGTCAACGTTCCGCCGAGCAACGACACCCGCTCGCGCAGCCCGATCAACCCGTGCCCGTTGGCCCCCGAATCGCTCTCCGGCGCCGGTGCGGCGGATCCCGTCCTTCCGAGCACGTCGGTGGTGTGGTTGCTCACCTCGATGTCCAACCTGGTGGACTGGTAGCACAGCGACACGCGGGCGTAACCCCGGCCGGCGTGCTTGAGCACATTGGTTATCGCCTCCTGCACCACCCGGTAGGCCGTCATCTCGATCCCGGGGTCGAGTTCGCGCACTCGGCCGCACCGCCGCAATCGCCAGCTCACCCCGGTGCCGCTCACCGACTCGATCAGTTCGTCCAACCGGGCCAGACACGGTACGGGAGCCCGATCCCCGTCCTCCCCCGGGGCGGCCTCTCCTTCCTGGCCCCCGTCCGGGACGACGCGCAACGCGCTGAGCAACTGGCGCATCTGCTCCAACGAGGACCGAGAAGTCCGTTCGAGCTCGCCAAGCGTGTCCCTGGCGTGGTCGGGGTCACGGTCCACCAGGGAGCGTGCCACTCCGGCACGGAGCGCCACCACCGACAGGTTGTGCGAGACGATGTCGTGGAACTCCCGGGCGATCCGGGCCCGCTCCACCGCCGCCGCGTCCCGGGCGAGCTGGTCGCGCGCCTGCTCCAGCAGGCTCACCGCCTGTTCCAGCTGGGCCGCCTGCCTGCGCTTGACCCGCATGGCCCTTCCCCAGCCGAGCACCATGACCACGTTGACCAGCGCGCCGAGCAGCATCACGGTAGCGGCGTGCGGTGGCAACGACGGCAACCTGCTGATCGGCCAGATCATGGCCAGCGCGCCCGCGCCGAGGGTGGCGGGCAGCTCACCGCGCACGCACACCGAGTACACGCTGATCAGAATGGCCAGATTCAGCGGGCCGACGGGTTCCTCGATCCGGGTGAGCACGATGGTCACCGTCACCAGCACGACCAGGCTCACCCACGGCAGGAAACGCCGTAGCAGCAGGGTCGCCACGGCGGGCAGCCCGAGCAACAGCGACCAGCGAAACGTCTCCTGCTGGTTGGACGGCAGGAAGACGACGAGCAGGTGGCAGCCCACGAAGACCGACACCAGCCCCAGTTCCAGCAGTGTTCTGCGCCATCGCCACCGAACCGGGAGCGGTGCGGAGGTGGCGCCGGGATTCCCGCCACGCAAGAGGGTGTCCTTTCGGAGTGCGGGCCCGACCGTACCGGGCACACCGAACAGCCGTTACCCCCTCGCGCGGCGGGAGTCGCCCACGTGCTCTCGTGCGGAGGGATGATACGTGACGTGGTTCCCGCTCGGCGTACCACTTCACCCGCCGCTACTGAGGGACCATCAGGGGCCAACCCCGAAACCCGAGGTGACGGACTTAATACCCCCGGTCCCGCCACTCACCCAAGTGGGGTCGCTCGGTCGCGATCGTGGTGCTGGGGCCGTGCCCGGGACGGACCGTGGTCTCGTCGGGCAGGGTGAACAGCCGGTTCTCGATCGAGTCGATGATCACGCCGAAGTCCGAGTAAGAGCGCCCGGTGGCCCCCGGGCCACCGGCGAAGAGGGTGTCACCGGTGAACACCGTGTTCAGATCCACCGAGTACAGGCTCACCGCCCCGGGAGCGTGGCCCGGTGTGTGCAACACCCGCAGCCCGGTCCCGGCGACCCCGATCACCTCCTGGTCGGCCAGCATCCGGTCCGGCTCCCGCTCCGGATGGGTCATCCGCCACAGCACCAGATCCTCCGGGTGCAACAGGATCGGTGCTCCCACGGCCGCCGCCAGCTCGGGGGCGAACCGCACGTGGTCGTCGTGGCCGTGGGTGGCGACGATCGCCAGCACGTCGCGGTTACCGACCAGCTCCAGGATCGCGGACACGTCGTGGGGTGCGTCCACGACGACGCACTCGTGGTCGTCCCCGACCACCCAGACGTTGTTGTCCACTTCGAAGGTCTGCCCATCCAGGGAGAACGTCCCGGAGGTGGTGGTGTGGTCGATACGCGCGCTCACAACACCACCACCGAACGGAGAACGTCACCGTTGCGCATCCTCCCGAAGGAGGACTCCACGTCCTCCAGTCCGATCTGTTCGGTCACGAACTTCTCCAGCGGAATCCTGCCCTGCAACGACATCTCCACCAGCGCGGGAAAGTCCCTCGTGGGCAAGCAGTCCCCGTACCAGCTCGACTTCAGCGCCCCACCCCTGGCGAACACGTCCAGCAGCGGCAGGTCGAGCCGCATGTCGGCAGTGGGCACCCCGACCAGCACCACCGTGCCCGCGAGATCACGGGCGTAGAAAGCCTGCTCGTAGGTGCGGGGGCTGCCGACGGCCTCGATCACCAGATCAGCGCCGAACCCGTCGGTGGCATCGCGGATTCCCGCCACCGGATCGGTCCGAGCGGCATCCACCGTGTGGGTGGCGCCGAACTCGCGTGCCCACTCCAGCTTGCGGGGGTCGGTGTCCACGGCGATCACGCGGCGCGCTCCGGCCATGACGGCACCCGTCACGGCGCCGTCGCCCACGCCACCGCAGCCGATCACGGCCACGGTGTCACCCGGACCCGCCGCCCCGGTGTTGACGGCCGCGCCGATCCCCGCCATCACTCCACAGCCCAGCAGACCGGCCACGGCGGGCCGGGCGGCCGGATCGACCTTGGTGCACTGCCCCGCGGCCACCAGCGTCTTCTCCGCGAAGGCCCCGATCCCCAGTGCGGGGGACAGCGCGGTGCCGTCGCGCAACGTCATCGGCTGGGTCGCGTTGTGGGTGTCGAAGCAGTACTGCGGGCGTCCACGGCGGCAGGCCCGGCACCGGCCGCAGACCGCACGCCAGTTGAGCACCACGAAGTCGCCGACGGCGGTGTCGGTGACATCGGGGCCTACGGCCTCGACCACCCCGGCGGCCTCGTGCCCCAGCAGGAAGGGGAACTCGTCACTCACCCCGCCGTCGCGGTACTGCAGGTCGGTATGGCACACCCCGCAAGCCTGTACGCGCACCAGGGCCTCCCCCGGGCCGGGGTCCGGAACCAGCACCGTGGTCACCTCGACCGGCCGGGACGCGCCGGTCGCGACCACCCCACGAACCTCGTTCGCCACCAACAACCTCCGGGAATCGAGCGGAACACCACAGCTTGATCATCGTCGTACGACAGCCGGGCGAGCACAACCACGGCATCGGGATCATCGCTCGATCGAATTGTCGGAGAACCACGGCCATCGTGCGGGTCGGTCCACCGTCCGATCACATGTTAAGCACACTCAGTCACCGTGGAACTACACTGTGATTGCGCCCTTCGCCGTCACCCCGCCGGAACGGCACGAGTTCCACGGTGAACCTCCCGCACCGGGCCGCTCCGTAACGTTCCACCACCGGAAGAGAGAAACAGGATGTGGGCATGATCTGGGAAGAGTCCCGATACCGACGGCAGATGGACCTGACACGTCCCTGCGGCGCGCGAATCACCGATGCCTTCCTGGGCGGTTGCCACAACTTCGGGGTGGAGCGCGAGTTCGTGGAACGTGCCGAACGGGCGGTACCGGGGATCACCACCACCGTCCGGGAGAGCCGGGCCTTCCTGCGCCGCACGGTCGACCACTCGCTGAGATCGGGAATCAGGCAGTTCATCGATCTCGGCTCCGGGCTGCCCACGGTAGGACACATCCACGAGATAGCGGGCAGGATCACCTCGGACCACCGAGTCGTCTACGTGGACAACGAACCGCTGACCGCCGCACACGGTTCACGGCTGCTCGCGGACCACCCGCAGGCGGCGCTGCTGCACGAGGACTGCCGCGAGATCGACTCGATACTCTCGGCCCCCGAGCTGCGGCGGCTCATCGACCTGGACGAACCGGTGGCGCTGATACTGACCGGGGTGGTGCACTCCCTCCCGGAGAGCTCGGACCCCCGCTCGCTGGTCAGGGCCTACCGGGACAGCCTCGCGGTGGGTAGCCACCTGGTACTGGCGCACTTCACCGACAGTTTCTGCCCGGAGCGGACACGGGCGCTGCAACGGTTGTACGCGGAGAGCTCGGACCCCATGTTCGCTCGCAGCACCGGCTGGATCGACAGCCTGTTCGGCGACTTCGAGATACTCGATCCCGGAGCGAGGCCGCTCACCGAGTGGCGCCCCGATCCCCGTGGCACCGCCGAGGCGGAACGGTGCCAGGTGCTCTACGGCGGGATCGGCCGCAAGCGGTCCGGAAGCGAGCTGAACCCGCCCGCGGTGAGTTCAGTGGGCGCGCCGCGCGGCGGTGCGGCGCCGGACGACCCACAGCGCGAGGGCGGCGAGCAGGGCGACGAATCCCGCGGCGGACCACGCCTCGGCCAGCCCCGCGCGAGCGGCCAGTACGCCGAATAGCAACGGGCCGCAGCTGCCACCGATGTAGACACCGGTCTGGCTGACCGAGGTCGCGCTGGCCACTCGCCCCGGGTACAACCCGGCGACCGCGAAGTTCAGCAGCCCCGGCCAGGCCCATCCCGCGCCGAACGCGACGACCGCGCCGACGAGGAAGGCCGCGGGCAGCGGAAAGGCCATCAGCACGAAACCCGCGGAACCGACCGACAGCAGCAGGACGATCACCCCCACGGGGTTCGGGTTCCTGCGGTCGGCCAGCACCCCCATCGTCAACCTCATGCACAGCCCGGCCACCGAACCGACCGCCAGGACCATTCCGGCGGCACCCGGCCCGAACCCGACATGGACCCCCGTGGTCGTCACGAAGGACCCCAACGAATTCGCCGCCGCCGAGGCGAAACCGGCGGCCAGGGCTATCAGCAGCAGTACGTCCCTGCCCGGCGGAGCGATCCCGGTCTCGGCGCTCGTGGCGCGCTCCCCGTGTACTACCACCCTCGCGGGCGCGAAGACCGCCGCGCACAGTCCCACCAGCGCCGCGCCCGCGAAGGCCCACCGCCAGCTGAACGTCAGCGCGACTGCCGGGACCGCCAGCCCTGCCAGCAGGGTGGAGGCCGGGATCGCGGACTGCTTGATGCCGAAGGCGGTGGCACGGCGGTTCGGGGGCACGCACTGGGAGATCAGCAGGTTCGAGGCCGGCTGCCCCAGGGCGTTGGGCAGACCGGCCAACCACGTCATGACCAGCAACCAGCCCACGTGTCGCGAAGCGGCGATCCCCGAGGAGCACACCGCGCTGCCCACCGCGGCCAGCCGCATCGCCGGGACGGCACCGATCCGTTCGGACAACCAGCCCATCAGGCGTGAGGAGAGCGCCGCCACCGCGAAGAACCCCGCGGCACCGAGACCGAGCACGGCCGGGCCGAAACCGAACTCCCGCTGGAGCTGCACGCCGAGACCGCCGACGAGGAAGGCGGGCAGGATTCCCACGGTCACCACGGCCGCGACCGCCAGCAACGCACGTCCGGGCAGTCGAACCGTGGGTTCGCGCGTCAACGGCATCGCGTCCGGCATCACGGCACCCGTTCCTGGTCGGCTCCGACGGTCGGCCCAACGGCGTCATAGCACTCCGGGCCGCTGCGCCGAACGGAGGAGTGACCGATCCCTCCCCGAGATGCCACCCCGTCACCGCCTCGGCCGATCCGGAATCGCCGGTTCGGGACCGTCGGGACGGCGACCTCCCGGGAGATCCACGGCAGCGGGCACCGATCCGGCCTCGGTCCCGTTCTCAGTCCCGGAAGGCCTGCACCCCCGTCATGGCCGCCCCGATCGTCAGCGCGTGCATCTCGGAGGTTCCCTCGTAGGTCAGCACGGACTCGAGGTTGGTCATGTGCCGCATCACCGGGTACTCCAACGAGATCCCGTTGGCCCCCAGCACGGTCCGCGCGGTGCGGGCCACCTCCAGCGCCCCGCGCACGTTGTCCAGCTTGCCGAAGCTGACCTGTTGCGGCAGCAGTTTGCCCTCGTCCTTGCGCCGCCCCAGGTGCAGCGCCAGCAGTCGACCGTTGTGCACCCGCACAGCCATGTCGGCGAGTTTGGACTGGGTGAGCTGGTGACCGGCCAGCGGCTTGCCGAACTGTTCGCGGGTGGTGGAGTAGTCCAGGGCAGCACGCAGACAGCTGTGCGCCGCACCGTTGGCTCCCCAGACGATGCCGTACCGGGCCTCGTTCAGGCAGCTCAGCGGGCCGCGCAGTCCCACGACCTCCGGCAGCACCGCGTCCTGCGGCAACCGGACCTCGTCGAGCACCAGCTCACTGGTGACCGAGGCGCGCAGCGAGAGCTTGTGGTGGATCTCCGGCGCGCTGAAACCCGGTGTGCCGGTGGGAACCACGAACCCTCGGATTCCCTCCTCCGTGGTGGCCCACACGACGGCCACATCGGCGATCGTGCCGTTGGTGATCCACATCTTCCGGCCGTTGAGCACCCAGTCCGTGCCGTCCCTGCGTGCCGAGGTGCGCATCGAGGCCGGGTCCGACCCGTGGTCCGGCTCGGTCAATCCGAAGCAGCCGATGGTCTCCCCCGCCGCCATGCTCGGCAACCAGTACTGCTTCTGCTCCTCGGACCCCCAGCGCCATATCGCGAACATGGCCAGCGAGCCCTGCACCGAGACCAGCGAGCGGAGACCGGAGTCGCAGGCTTCCAGCTCCTCGCAGGCCACCCCGTAGTCCACCGCGGACATCCCGGCGCAGCCGTAACCGTCCAGGTGCATCCCGAGCACGCCGAGCTTGCCGAGTTCGCGCGCCAACTCGCGTGCGGCGGGAAGCTCGCCGCGCTCGAACCAGTCCCCCACGTAGGGCCCCACCCGGTCACGGCACAGTGCCCGCACGCTCTCCCTGACGGCCAGTTGTTCGGTGGTGAGCTCGTCGTCGATCCCCAGCGGATCACGGGGGTCGAAGTCCGGGCGGAATCCGGCGTTCATCTGCTCCAGCCTCCAGGCAAGCGTCAGATCGGGTGAATGTCCATCCCCGACCCAGTGAGGTCGCGGGAGTACGACTCGGGTTCGGGAGCGGCCGGTGGGCCACCACGGCCGAAGAGCCAGTCCAGGATCTCGGTGGTGTGTTCTCCCAGCCGGGGCGGCGCCGTGGGGCGAGCGTGACCGGACTCGGAGAGCCCTATCGGGTTGCGCACCCCCACCGCCTCCCCATCCTCATGGGAGATCGTGGGCGCGAGCCCCAGGGACTCCGCGTAACGCACCGCCCCCGAGAGGTCGTTGACCTGCCCACAGGCGATCCCCACCCGCTGCAGTCGTTGCTGCCAGGCGGCAGCGGGGCGCGCACCGAGCACGTTCTCCAGCTCGGCCACGAGCTCCTCCCGGTTGCGCACCCGGTCGGCGTTGGTCGCGAACCGCGCGTCCTGCGCCATGCCGACGAGCCCCAGCGTCTCGGTGAGCCTGCGGAACTGCTCGTCGTTGCCCACCGCGACGGCGAGGGAGGCGTCCTCGCAGCGCAGCGTCTCGTACGGGGCGATGCTGGGGTGGCGGTTGCCCATCCGCTCGGGGCTCTCCCCGGTCGCCAGGAAACCGCCGACCTGGTTGACCAGACCGGACAACAGGCTGGAGAGCAGGTTGACCTCGATGTGCTGACCGGTTCCGGTGGACTCGCGCCGGCGCAGCGCCGCCATGACGCCGAGAGCCGCGTCCTTGCCGGTGAGCACGTCCACGACGGCCACGCCCACCTTGGTGGGAGGCCCGTCCGGTTGACCGGTGATGCTCATCAACCCGCCGACCGCCTGCACGACGAAGTCGTACCCGGCCAGTTCCGCCCCCTCGGCTCTGCCGAAGCCCGAGATGGAGACGTACAGCAGCCCGGGATTGTCCGCCCGCAGGGTCTCGTAACCGAGCCCGAACCGTTCCAACGAGCCCGGCCGGTGGTTCTCCACCAGCACGTCAGCGCGACGCGCGAGCTCGACGGCGGCCTCCCGGTCGCGCTCGTCGGTGAGGTCGAGCGCGACACTGTGCTTGCCACGGTTGAGCGACTCGAAGTAGGCCGAGCTCGACTCCGTCCAGGGCGGCCCCCAGGACCGGGTGTCGTCCCCGCTGCCGGGGCGCTCGACCTTGACGACGGTCGCGCCGAGATCGGCGAGCAGCATCGTCGCGTAGGGGCCTGCCAGCACCCGGCTGAAGTCCGCGACGAGCACACCCTCCAGCGGCAGAGTCCGCGCCATTCGGCTCTCACCTTTCCGCACTCACGGCGCGTTTCGCGTTCTGTGACTGCCCACCCACCGCCGTTCGGAGGCGACCGCGGTCCCCGGACGCGCGGACGGCCGCCGCACCGGTTTTCCGGAGAGGCGGACGGCTTGCGCCAGCGTAAAGTTGGATCCAATATACAGTTGAACGGGCACCGGTCAAGCCGAACCGGACGTGCGCGGACCCGTCGGCCCGGCCGCATCGGTCAAGTAGCGGCCCTAACGAGGAGGACACGGGCCCGCTCCCACGGGACGCTCGGCTCCGACCTCGGACCACGGGAGCGAGATGCCACGACCGCCGACGACCCAGCAGTTCGTGCTCGACGAACTGCGCAGGGCGATCCTGTCCCGCGAACTGGCACCCAACCAGCCGATACGCCAGGACAGCATGGCCCACACTCTGGGGGTCAGCCGGGTACCGCTCCGGGAAGCCCTCAAGACGCTCGAAGCCGAGGGGCAGGTGGTCTACCGTCCGCACCGGGGTTACACGGTCGCCGAACTCTCGCTGGCCGATCTGCTGGAGGTCTACCGGCTGCGTGAACTGCTGGAGACCGAGGCCGCGACGCTCGCCCCGGCCAGGGCCGGTGAAGAGGACGCGGCGCGGGTGCGGGAGGAGCTGCACGCGGTCGCCGGGGCGGCGGCGCACGACGACCTGGTCGAGATGATCTCGTCCAACCGCCGGTTCCACTTCGCGCTGCTGGAACCGGCCGGGATGCCGTGGCTGATGCGCATGGTGCGCACGCTGTGGGACACCACGGACGCCTACCGCGCGGTGTACTACAACTCTCCCGAGAACCGGGACCGCGTGCTGGCGGAGCACGAATCGATCGCGCGTGCCTTCGAGGCACGCGACGGCGCGGAACTGGCCCGGCTGCTGCGGCAACACCGGGAACACGCCGTGACGGCGTTGCGGGCGACGTTGGACCCACCGGCGAACGACTGACGTCGCTCGCGGGCCCGGCCACGGAGCACGTCGCCCGGCGGGATCCCGCCGGGCGAGCGCCCCGCCGACCGGCGGGCCGGAAAACGGCGGTCAGTACTGGTAGAAGCCCTTTCCGGACTTCTTGCCCAACAGCCCGGCGTCGACCATGCGTCGCAGCAGCGGCGGAGCCGCGTAGCCTGGGTCGCCGTACTCGGTGTGCATGGAGTCGGCTATGGCCACGACAGTGTCCAGTCCGACCATGTCCGCCAGCGTCAGCGGCCCCATCGGGTGGGCACAGCCGAGCACCATGCCGTTGTCGATGTCCTCGGCCGAGGCGAAGCCGCTCTCGTACATCCGCACGGCCGAGAGCAGGTACGGCACCAACAGCGCGTTGACCACGAAACCGGCCCTGTCCTGGGCCCTGATCGGCTGCTTGCCGAGCTGTTCGGTCGCGAACTCGCCCGCCCGTCGCACGGTCTCCTCGGTGGTGACCAGCGAGGGCACCAGTTCGACGAGTTTGAGGACCGGGACCGGGTTGAAGAAGTGAATGCCGATGACGTTGCCGGGACGCTCGGTGGCCCCGGCCAGTTTGGCGATCGGGATGGACGAGGTGTTGGAGGCCAGCACCGCCTCCCGGTCGGTGACGATCCGGTCCAACTCGGCGAACACGGAAGTCTTGACCTCGGGGTTCTCCGCCACGGCCTCGACCACCAGCTGCCGGTCCGCCTGGTCCGCCAGCCGGGTGGTGATGTTCAGCCGTTCCAGGGCCGAGTCCCTGGTGGTCTCGTCGAGCTTGCCGTTGCCGACCGCGCGGTCCATGGACTTCTGGATCCTCGCCCGGGCCGCCGCCGCGGCGTTCTCGTCGATCTCGGAGAGCACCACGTCGAGTCCGGCCCGGACACTGACCTCGGCGATGCCCGAGCCCATCAGGCCGCCGCCCACGACACCCACACGTTGGATCTGCCCCACCACTGAGTTCCTTTCGCCTCACACCCGGCCGGGGAGCGACCGCTCGCCGTCCGGGCACCGCTCGATCCGACTATTACCGACCAGTAACCTCGGTGGCCGACAACTCTAGTAGCCCGGTACCGGAACGGAAACCAGGCCGTGTCACCCCGGGCTCGTGCCGACGCTCGGTGATGTGCCGCCGAACCCGCGTCCGGAGTCGGCGCGAGCCGACCGCGAGTGCGCGCCCGCAACCCGAACCGAGGGAGGACCGAACGAAAATCCCGATCAGGAGGTGGTCGTCGGAAGCAGGTAACGAGAGAACCAGGCACCGGCCGCCTCGGCCACCCGTTCCAGCGCCCCCGCCTCCTCGAACAGGTGGGTGGCGTGGGGCACCCGATGCACCTCGTGCTCGACGGTGAGCTCGCGGGCGACATTCTCGTTGAGCCGCAGCACCTCGGCGTCCCGCTCACCCACGATGAACAACGCGGGCGCCCGCAGCCCGGCGAGCCGCTCCGTCGCCAAATCGGGGCGCCCGCCCCGCGAGACCACCGCGCGCACCTCGCGCGGGCGACGGACCGCGGCTCCCAGCGCGGCAGCGGCTCCGGTGCTGGCGCCGAACAGCCCCAGCGCGCGGTTCCGGAGATCCTCACGCTCGGCGATCCGGTCCAACACTCCCAGCACCCTGGCGGTCAGCAGCTCCACGTCGAACCGTATCCTGCCGTCCCGCTCGTCCTGGAGTCGCTCTGACGGCGTCAGCAGATCCAGCAGCAACGTGGCCAGCCCCATCCCGTTCAACCACCGGGCCACGGCGACGTTGCGCGGGCTGTGCCGCGAGGAACCGCTGCCGTGCACGAACACGACCAGCCCGGCCGCTTCGTCGGGCCCGGTCAGATCCCCGGTCAGCTCCTCGCCGCCCGCCGCCTCCCGGGCGGGCAACGAGATCTCCGCCCTCACCGGACCACCGGCTGTGGGGTACCGTTCAGCGTTCACTGTCCTCCACCCGTTCGGCGTCCTCCTCAGGGGCCCGCTCCACCACCTCGGGATCGGTGGCATCGATCCCCTCGGTGGAGGAAGCGCTCAACCCGGTGCTCTCGACCCGCTCGGCCTCCACCACGGTCGCGCCGTTCGTACGTATCGGCCACTCCTCGGCCGTGCCCGTCTCCCCACCGGACTCAGGGGCTTCGGACAGCTCCCCGGGTCCGACCGCCGATGCGGAGTCGGCGGACTCGGCCGCCCGCTCACCGAAGTCGGGGCGCTGCTCGGACAGCCGCTGGTCCAGATCGGGCACCTCCGCGTGCTCACTCGGCGTCGGACGCCGCCTGGTGACCTCGGACCAGTCCTCCGGCGGTTCGAGCCCACCTTCCAACGGGTCGACCGCTAGCTCGTCCTCGTCCAGATCGGCGGCCGACTGCAATCGCGCTGGATCCGTCGGCTGATCACCGCTGGAAACGGCCTCGTCGGCCGAAGGTGTCTCACCGTCCAACGGATCCGACATCGTCACCTCCGTCTTCCACGACGGTTCACCCCGTCGACCGTGGGGCTCGCCGCCCGCACGATTACCCGCTCGGGTCCACCGCGCAAACTCCGGGGACGACCTCTCGGGCGGGCTCAACGGGCGCGGAGCACCACGGGCCGCTGTGGTGCCTGTCGCGGACGGGCAGGATGTACGAGAATGCGATGGGATCGGGGCTTTCCGCCCCGGAGGACGGACCACCGTCCTCGCCGGGAACCGGCACCGGCGGGACGGGCCCGCTCGCGCGGCGGCCGTGGAAGGGAGTTCACGACGTGGGGCAGCTACAAACCGAGGTCGAGGCCACCGACGTGGGGCTCTGCCCCGAACGGCTGGAACGGATCGAACAGCACTTCGCGGAGTACGTCACCGACGGCAGACTGCCCGGCTGGCTGGTGCTCATCGCACGGCACGGCAAGATCGCCCACCTGCGCACCCACGGGATGCGCGACCTGGAAGCCGGGCTCCCGGTGGAGACGGACACCATCTTCCGCATCTACTCGATGAGCAAACCGGTCACCTCGGTGGCGGCGATGATGCTCTACGAACGGGGGCTGCTCGAACTGACCGACCCGGTCGCCGAGTACCTGCCGGAATTCGACCAGCCCCGCGTCTACACCGGCGGTTCCGCCGCCGCCGCGCAGACCCGCCCCGCCACCGAGCCGATCAGGATCTGGCACCTGCTCACCCACACCGCCGGGCTCACCTACGGCTTCCACCGGATCCACCCGGTGGACCAGATGTATCGCGATCAGGGCTTCGAGAACGGCTACCCGGAAGGACTCGACCTGGCGGGCGCCTGCGCCGCTTGGGCACGACTGCCGCTGCTGTTCGACCCCGGTGATGCCTGGAACTACTCCGTGGCGACCGATGTGCTCGGACGCGTGGTCGAGGTGGTCTCCGGCAGCACGCTCGACGAGTTCTTCCGCGGGAACATCTTCGAACCACTGGACATGCGCGACACCGACTTCGCCGTCGCCGAGTCGGAACAGGACCGGCTGGCCGCGCTCTACAGTGTGGACCGCAACCGTCGCGCGGTGCGCAACGAGCGATTGAACCGGGTGGGTACCGAGTTGCCGCACGTGCTCTCCGGAGGGGGCGGGCTGGTCTCTTCAGCCCGCGACTACCACCGCTTCACGCAGATGCTGCTCGGCGGCGGAACGCTCGACGGCAACCGGCTGCTGAGCAACCGCACCGTGGGATTCATGACCCGCAACCACCTGCCCGGCGGGGCGGACCTGGCCGACATGGCGATGGGGTCGTTCTCCGAGGTCACCAACGCGGGCAAGGGATTCGGACTCGGCTTCTCGGTCAACGACCGCCCGCAGGCGTCGAAAGTGCTGTCCTCACAGGGGCAGTACGCCTGGGGCGGCATGGCCAGCACCGCGTTCTGGGTCGATCCGGCGGAGGACCTCACGGTGCTGTTCCTGACCCAGCTGATGCCCTCCAGCGTTCACCCGATCAGGACGCGCCTGCAGGCGCTGGTCTACCAGGCACTGGTCGACTGACCGGGCTCTTCGACCATCACAGGGTGAGCGTGCGGTGGCACCTCGCCACCGCTCCCGGCCCGGTGTCGAGCGGTCGGCGACGCGAAGCACCCGGACGGACGCCCCGAACACCACCGGCCCCCGTGCCTGGGAGCCGTATCCCTACGGAGCGCTCAGCTACCGCGGTTGTACCCCAGCTCCTCCACGATGGGATTGCTCGCCGTCTCCGTCTCGTGCTCGGCGAGCCCGTCGGCGGTGCGCCCGGTGTTCTGGTCCGCCTTGTCCGCCTCGGTCTGCCCCGCCTCGGCGGCCGGGTCGAGTTGGAGCGAACGCCCCACCTCGGTGAGGTTCCCGTACTCGTCGGCGCGCGGCATGGCGCGCAACGCGGCCAGCGTCTCCTCGTCGGCCTCGTTGGCCTCAGCGTGCGCGACGAGCTGGTCCTTGTCCGCCGGGAAATCCACCCCGGACAGACTGGCTCTCAGCTTGGCTCGATCGACTGCCACTGTCTTCTCCCTCCTCCGCGCTCCGGTGCTCCCGGTGGATTCCCCGGCACCGCGCCCCTGACGCGGTTGCCCACCCCGCGATCAACCGACATCGGTGCTGGGGGCGCTGCGGGACTGGGAACGATGTCTGCCCTCGGCGATCTCCTCGACCGCCTTGGCGCAGAAGGCGTCGAGGTCATCGGGATCACGACTGGTGACCAGGCCGGAGTCGACGACCACCTGTTCGTCTGTCCACTCGGCCCCGGCGTTGCGCAGGTCCGTGGCCAGACTCGGGTAGGAGGTCAACCGACGGCCACGCACCACGCCCGCCTCGATGAGCGTCCAGGGCGCGTGACAGATCGCCGCGACGGGCTTCTGCGCCGCGAAGAAGTCCGCGACGAATCGAACGGCCTCCGGCACCCGGCGCAGCGCGTCCGGGTTCGCCACCCCTCCCGGCAGGACCAACCCCGCGTAGTCCTCGACGTCCGCGTCCCCGACAATCTGGTCCACCGGAAACGTGTCCGCCTTGTCGAGGTGGTGAAACGCCTGCACCGAACCGGAGGAGACCGAAACCAGCTCCGGCTGCCCGCCGGCCCGCTCGACGGCCTGCCAGGGCCGCGTCAGCTCCACCTGCTCGATTCCCTCACCGGCGACCAGGAAGGCCACCCGCAGTCCGCTCAGGCTTCCGGACATGTCGGGGACCACCTCCCCTCGACATCGACGGACGCGATCCGTGGCATCGCGGTACCCGGCGCGGACGAGCGCCAAACCTCGCTCCGACCGGCGCGGGGATCGCCCCGGGTAGGTTGGGGCGGGAGCGAAACCGATCATCGGAGGCGTCAAGTGCAGTCGGGCGAACTCGTACCGGATTTCGAGCTGGCGGACCAGTACGGAGCGCGCCGCTCGCTGTCCGAACTGCTGACCGGAGGCATCGTCGTCCTCTTCTTCTACCCGGCGGCCATGACCCACGGCTGCACGGCCCAGAGCTGTCACTTCCGGGATCTGGCCGCCGAATTCGCCGTGCTGGGGGCCCAACCGGTCGGCATCAGCCCGGACCCGGTGGACAAGCAGGCTCGGTTCGCGAGCACGAACTCGCTGGAGTTCCCGCTGCTGTCCGACGCGGACGGCGCGGTGGCCCGCCGTTTCGGCGTTCGACGCCGCTTCGGACCGCTCCCCGTGAAGCGCCACACCTTCCTCATCGACCGCGACAGCCGGATTCTGCGGGTGATCCGCGGCGAGTTCCGGATGGCGGCCCACGCGGACAAGGCGATCGAGTTCCTGCGGCAACGTGCTTGACAGCGGCCCACGCCTCGCGGGGTTAGTGCGGCGGGCCAGCGCGAACGAGCTCAACCACTCCGCTCCCGGCCCGGCCCCGGTCGCGTCGACCGGCGGCCACGTCCGGGGCCATCGCCGCGGGAACGGCGTACTGGAAGGGGAGACCCGTGACCGAACAGACCGTCGGCGTCATCGGTGGCGGCATCGTCGGGCTCGCGGTGGCGCGCGAGCTCAGCCGACGACACGAGAGCGTGCGCGTCCTCGTGTTCGAGAAGGAGGACCGGCTCGGGGCGCACCAGACCGGGCACAACTCCGGTGTCGTGCACGCCGGTATCTACTACCCACCCGGCGGCCTCAAGGCCGAGCTGTGCAAGCGTGGGCGCTCTATGCTGCGCGAGTACTGTTCCGAACGGTCGGTGCCGTACGTCGAGTGCGGCAAGCTCGTGATCGCCGTCGACGAGTCCGAACTGGGCCGCTTCGACGCCCTGGAGGTGAACGCGCGCCGCAACGGCGTACCGGGGCTGCGGCGGGTGTCGGGCTCGGGTATCACCGAGATCGAACCCCACGCCGACGGAGTGGCCGCGTTGCACTCCCCGGAAACCGCGATCACCGACTACGCGGCGGTGGCCGCCGCGCTGGGCGAGGACGTCGGGCGGGCCGGTGGCCGCGTGCTGCTCTCCACCGCCGTGACCGGGTTGCGGCGTCGGCACGACGGCATCGATGTGGTCACCACCGGCGGGGTGCACCGAGTCGACCGGCTCGTCGTCTGCGCCGGACTGCGTTCCGACCGGGTCTCGCGTTGGGCGGACGGCGCGGACGGGCCGCGAATCGTGCCGTTCCGCGGGGAGTACATGCGCCTCGCGCCGTCGGTTCGTGAACTGGTCCGCGGCATGATCTACCCCGTGCCGGACCCGCGCTACCCGTTCCTGGGAGTGCACTTCACCCGCCGCGTCTCGGGCGAGGTCGAAGTCGGCCCGAACGCCGTACTGGGGCTCGCCAGGGAAGGCTACCGTCGTCGGGACGTCTCCCCCGGACAGCTGCGCGACATGGCCTCCTGGCCCGGGTTCTGGCGGATGGCCCGCGCGCACTGGCGCACCGGGGTGCGGGAGGTGGTGGGCAGCCTGTCGGTCAGGGCCTACATGCGTTCGGCGAGCCGGTACGTCCCCGCCGTCGGGCCGGCCGACGTGCGACGCGCCGGTTCCGGAATCCGCGCGCAGGCCGTGGACCGGGACGGGTCGCTGGTGGACGACTTCCGGATCAACCACGCCGACGGCGTCACCACGGTGCGCAACGCGCCTTCCCCCGCGGCCACCTCCGGCCTGGCGATCGCCGAGCACGTGGTCGACCGGATGGAGTCGGAGTCCCCGTAGCGGATTCCGGAGAGCGCTCGGCGGTGTCGGGGAGCGCGTGGATCGCACCCGGCGGTGTACTCGGGCGTGTGGAGCCGGCCCGCTCAACGCGGACCTTCCGGTTGTCCTCGTCAACCCTCGGACGGTGCCGAACGTCCCCGGTTCGGAACCGTGTGCCCGTCCCGACCCATTAGGCTTGGTTGGCGAGACGGTGAAGGGGGAGCTCAGTGCAGCCGCTGTTGAGCAGCGAGCCGAGCAAGGTCGGGGACTATCGGCTGTTCGCCCGTATCGGCAAGGGGGCGATGGGTGCGGTTTACCTCGGATGTTCCCGGGGAGGGCGTCCGGTGGCGGTGAAGGTGGCCAAACCGGAGCTCGCCGAGGACGCCGAGTTCCGCGAACGGTTTCGTCGGGAGGCCAGCATGTCGGCCTCGGTCGGCGGTTTCTGGACCGCCACCGTGGTCGACTCCGACCCCGAGGCCGAGCACCCCTGGCTGGCGACCGAGTACGTGCCGGGGCCGACGCTGCACCAGGCGGTGACCGAGCACGGCCCGTTCCCGGAGCACACCGTGCGCAGGCTCGGGGCCGGTCTGGCCGAGGCGTTGCAGGCGGTGCACCGGGCCGGGCTGGTGCACCGCGACCTCAAGCCCTCGAACGTGCTGCTCGGCCCGGACGGCCCACGTGTGATCGACTTCGGGATCTCCAGAGCCATGGCGGCCACGGGCATGACCGCCACCGGAATGTTCTTCGGAACGCCGGGCTTCTTCTCCCCCGAGCAGACCACCGGCGGGGAGATAGCCCCGCCCAGCGACGTGTTCTCGCTGGGCGCGGTGCTGGTGTTCGCCTCGACCGGAACCGCGCCGTTCGGCAACGAGAACAGCGCCGCCATGCTCTACCGGGTGGTCCACACCGAGCCGGACCTGGGCCCGGTGCCCGAGGGTCTGCGCTCGCTGATCGCCTCCTGCCTGGCGAAGGATCCCAACGCGCGCCCGAGCACCGGTGAGCTGCTCGACCACCTCGGGCACTCCGGTTCACCCGACGGCGAGTGGCTACCTCGGGGGGTCACGGCGCTCATCTCGGCACACACCGCAGAGCTGGACCGGGTGTTCCGCGGCGATCTCCCCTCGACGGGTGGCGGGGCGAAAGGCACGCGGGGCGCGGAACCCGTGCCGCCGGACCACTCCCCCACACCCCGTGACAGCGGGAACCACGACCGGCACGGGTCGGTCGCGGCCGGCGCGACACCCGCCGCCGCGCCAAAGGGGACGGCGGTCGCTCCGGCTTCCCGTCCCCCGGAGGCGGGGCGGCCCGAAGCTCGCCCGAACGGCGGAGCACACGTGGCCGCACCACCGCCGGACCAGACGGAGCAGCCGCTGGTGCGGCCGGACCTGCCGGGGCCGACCTTCCACAGCGGCAGGCGGATCAACGCGCTGCTGTGGTCGGCGTTCTCCGGGCTGCTGGCCTACGGCACGGTGGTGCTGGCGGCGAACACCGGAGCCGGGGGCTCGGCGCGGGTGCTGCTGGTCCTCGGGGTGTTCCTGCTCGTGCTCAGCAGCGTGCTGTGCCTGGGGCAGGCGCTTACTCCCGGCATCCGTGTACGGATCAACAGCGACGGGCTGCGGATATCGCGTATGGGACTGCACCGCGAGATCCCCTGGAGCCGGGTCAGCAGGGTCGGTCTGGTCGGCAACGGCAAGAAGCAGGCCCTGACGGTGTGGGTGCACCGCGAATTCACCCCGCATCCCAAGTGGTGGCACCGTACCCGCGAGTACTACGGGGGCAACAAGATCTTCTCCGTGGGGGCCACCGGAGGGTGGTGGCGGAGGCGGCGCGAGGCCCGAAGGCTTCGCGCCGCCCTGCGGCAGTACGCGCCGCGCAGTTACGATCCCCGACTGCTCTGAGCTCTCGGTACGGTCCTCCGCGCCCCCCGGCGGCGGGCCGGGGATCGTACCGGCACTTCCCCGCGTCGCGGGAAGTTCGAGGTGGTCACGTCCGGCCCCGAGAAGCCGCCGGATCGTACTCGGCTACGGGCGCGGTGCCGGTCCGGCGACCGGACCGGCACACCCGAGGGAATCACCGCACCCGTGAGCTCTGCGCGTCGAAGAACCCGGCGAGTTCGGGCAAAAAGCCCTGTTCGTGCCCGGCGGCGTTGGGGTGGAAGGACTCCTCGATCGGGTAAGACAGGCCGTTGATCCAGGGCTGCCCACCGCACACACCGTGCCCGGCGAACTCCTCACGCACGTCGCGGAACGAGAATCCGGCCGCCTCGGCCTGTTCGGCGATCACGCTGTTGAGCGTGTCGGCGGCCTCGTTGAGCCTGCCCCGTTCGAACTCGCTGAGCAGCGACAGGCAGGGCCCGAGCTCGAACAGCCGGGGGTAGCCCACCACCGCCACCCGAGCGGCCGGAGCCGCATCCGCGATCGCGTCGTAGGTACCGGCGAGTTCGGCGGGAAGCTGCTGGGTCGCGTAGTTCTCCGCCTCGGTGACCACGTCGTCGCACGCCTGGTCCCCGCCGGTGGTGCAGGTGGTGACGACCTCACCGAATCCCGCGTCGTTGCCGCCGACCGAGACGGTGACCACATCGGTGCTCGCGCTCAGCGCGGCGACCTGCTCGTTGACGACGTCCGGGGTCTTCGCGCCGCCGCAGGCGACGAAATCCAGGGAACCGACCAGGCCTCGGTCGGCTATCAGTTCGGGGTAGGCCTGCGGGCTCCGCAGGCAGTCACCGCTCTCGGGGGTGTAGTTCCCGATCCCCACGCCGGAGGCGTAGGAGTCCCCGAGGGCCACGTACTCGACCGCATCGGCACGGTCCTCAGCGGTGGCCGCACTCGCGACGGGGGCCAGGAACGGGAGCAGGACGGCAGCCAGAACGGTGGAACAACGGTTCGACAGCGCGGATTTGCGCACGGGACACCTCCGGTGGCCTTGATCGACCGTTCGTGATTATCAACACACCGGAGATCACGGAAGACGAACACGACGAATCCGGCCGAATTGGCTGCGATCGTGTGAGAGGCCGTCGCCGGAAAGCCGGAAGGCCCCGGAGTCCGCACGGAGCAGCGGGCACGCGCAGCACGCGAAGGCGGCACCGACCGGCGTTCGCGAACACCCGACAGTGGGATGTACGCAACGAACGATCATTCGTGGCACCGACGACGCAACGAACAACCAAAGGAAGCAATGTGTCTCGGCTGAAAGTGTCGCCGTGACGACATAACCTGTTGCCATGACAGCGGCCGTACCCGGCGTGCGCGGCACGCCTTCCGAGACATCCGAGTTCCTGGCACTGGACGAGACCTACTCCGCGCACAACTACCACCCGCTCCCCGTGGTGCTCGCGAAGGCGTCAGGAGCGTGGGTGACCGATGTGGAGGGAAACGACTACCTCGACTTCCTCGCCGGGTACTCAGCGTTGAACTTCGGGCACCGGCACCCGGAGCTGACCGCTGCCGCGATGGAGCAACTCGAACGGGTGACGTTGACCAGCAGGGCGTTCCACCACGACCAGTTCGGCCCGTTCTGCCGGGAACTGGCGGAGCTGACCGGCACTGAGATGGTGCTGCCCATGAATTCGGGGGCCGAAGCCGTGGAGTCGGCGGTCAAGGTCGCCCGCAAGTGGGCCTACCGGGTCAAGGGCGTCGCCGAGGACCGTGCGGAGATCGTCGTAGCCGGCTCCAACTTCCACGGGCGCACCACCACGATCGTCTCGTTCTCCACCGACCCCGAGGCCCGTGCCGACTACGGCCCCTACACACCGGGTTTCGTCGTCACCGAGTACGGCGACGCGACCGAGGTGGAATCGGCGATCACCCCGAACACGGCGGCGGTCCTCGTGGAACCGATCCAGGGCGAAGCCGGGGTGATCGTCCCGCCCCCGGGCTACCTGCGCGAACTGCGGAGGCTGTGCGACGACAACAACGTGCTGCTGATCGCCGACGAGATCCAGTCGGGACTGGCTCGCACCGGCGAGCTGCTGGCCAGTTCGCACGAGGGCGTGCGAGCGGACCTCTACACCCTGGGCAAGGCCCTCGGCGGCGGTATCCTGCCCGTCTCCGCGGTGGTGGGCAGCCGGGCGGTGCTCGGGGTTCTGCGTCCCGGCGAGCACGGTTCGACGTTCGGGGGCAACCCGCTGGCCTGCGCGGTGGGCCGGGCCGTGGTGAACCTGCTGTCCACCGGACACTTCCAGCAGCGGGCGCGTGAACTGGGTGCCCGACTGCACCAGCGTCTGGAGGGGCTGGTCGGACACGGGGTGTCCGAGGTCCGGGGGCGTGGCCTGTGGGCGGGCGTGGACATCGCCGCGGGCGGCCCCGATGGGCGCGACGCGGCCGCGGAACTGATGCGGCACGGCGTGCTGTGCAAGCAGACCCAGGACCGCACGCTCCGGATCGCCCCGCCGCTGGTCATCACCCCCGAGGAGCTGGACTCCGGTCTGGACGCCGTCGAACGGGTGCTGACCGCGAGCCGGTGAGCACCCAGGCCCGATCGGCTCAGGAGGTCTCCAGTTCCCGCGACAACGCGGTGAGCCTGCTCAGCGCGCGGAGGTACTTCTTGCGGTAACCGCCCGCCAACATCTCCTCGCCGAACAGCGCGGACAACGGCTCGCCGGAGACGCGCACCGGCACCGCGCGGTCGTAGAGGCGGTCCGCCAGCGCCACGATCCGCAGCGCCACCCCCTGGTTCGGCACGCTGTGCAGCCCGCCGAGGTGGACCGCGGTGACGTCGTCGACCATCCGCCCGTACTTCGACGGGTGGACCCGCTGCAGGTGGGCGCACAGCTGTTCGAAGTCGTCGAACGTGGCACCCGGTGTCAGGCGTGCCCGTTCGGCGAGTTCGGTCTCGTCGAGCGGCTCCGGCGGCTCGGGCAGATCGCGGTGGCGGTAGTCGGGTCCGTCGATGCGCACGACGCGGAACCGCTCCGCCATCGCGTGGATCTCCCGTAGGAAGTCGACCGCGGCGAACCTGCCCTCCCCCAGCTTGTCCGGCAGCGTGTTCGAGGTCGCGGCCACCTTCACCCCGGCTTCGGTGAGCTTGCTCAGCAACTGGGTGACCAGCATCGTGTCGCCGGGATCGTCCAGCTCGAACTCGTCGATCGCCAGCAACCGGTGGTCGGAGAGCCTGCGCACCGCCTCGTTGAATCCGAGCACACCCACGAGGTTGGTCAGCTCCACGAACGTCGCGTACGCCTTCGGTCCCTCCACCTCGTGCCAGAGCGAGGCGAGCAGGTGCGTCTTGCCGACGCCGAACCCCCCGTCCAGGTAGAGTCCGGGCAGGCTCCGAGCGCCGCCGCTCCTGCTGCCCCGGCCGAACAGCGCCCGCAGCCAGGAACCTCCCCCCGAGGCGGAGCGCCGGGTCTCGGCGGCGAACTCGCGGCAGGCGACGACGGCGTCGGCCTGGCTCGGTTCCCCGGGGTTCGGCAGGTAGTTGTCGAAGCTGACCTCGTCGAAACGCGGCGGGGGCGTCAGCGCGGCGACCAGCTCGTCGGAACCGAGCTCGGGATGGCGGTCCACCAGGCGCGGCATGCTCATGTGGGCACTGTAACCGGAGGCTCCCGCTCGTCCGCCGCCGTGCTGAGATGGGGGCATGCATCAGCTGTGGCCCCTTCCCGGACCGAAACAGGTGGACAGCGGGTCGGAAACGGCCGACGACCTGGAGCGCTTCTACGAGTACCCCTCCGCCCTGACCCGCCCCTGGCTGAGGGTGAACTTCGTCTCCAGCCTGGACGGCTCGGCCGCGGTGGACGGCGGTTCGCGCGGCTTGTCCAGCCCGGCGGACCGCCGTGTGCTCTCCCTGGTCAGGGACCTCTCCGATGTCGTACTGGTGGGGGCGGGCACCGCCGCTGCCGAGGACTACCGGGGGCTGCGACGCACCGAGAACCGCACCAGGCGACGAGCGGAGCGCGGACTGGGCGAGGTTCCCCCCGTGGCGGTGGTCACCGGGAGCGGTTCCGTCGACCCCGACTCGCCGCTGGTGACGGACACGATCGTCCCCACGATCGTGCTCACCAGCGAGACGGCGCCCTCCGACCGCCTCGCGGCGTTGAGAGCGGCGGGCGCGGAGGTCGTCACCGCCGGACGAACCGAGGTCGATCTCCCGACAGCACTGCGCGAACTGGCGCGGCGCGGGTTGTATCGCATCGGCTGCGAGGGAGGTCCCGGCTTGTTCGGCTCGCTGATCGCCGCCGACCTCGTCGACGAGCTCTGCCTGACGGTGTCTCCGCTGCTGACCGGCGGGAACAGCAGTAGGATCGCCACAGGCCCGGTGACGAGGACGCCGCGCGGCATGCGGCTGCTCTCGGCGCTGTACGCCGACGAATCGATGCTCCTGCTGCGCTACGGGAGATTGACCGAGTGACCGACGGGGTCGATTCCGCCCAACAGGCCGACGAGCGCGTCGGGGACGACAGCGCCCTGCTCATGGCGGCCAAGAGCGGCGACACCTCGGCCTTCGACCTCCTGGTTCGCACGCACACCGACAGGCTCTACCGCGTGGCGCTGCGGATCGTGGGCGACCCCGCGGAGGCCGAGGACGCGGTCCAGGACGCCTGGGTGTCCGCCTGGCGCTCGCTGTCGACGTTCCGCGGTGACTCCGCCGCGGCCACGTGGCTGTACCGGGTGGTAACCAACGCCGCGCTGAGCCAGATCCGCAAACGACGTCCCACGGTGCCGATGGACCTGACCGACGAACATCTGGCACCGGCGGGAAACACGGGCAATCCCGAGGGCACGGCGTTACGGGAGGAAGAGACCAGAAGAGTGCACGCGGCGATATCCCGCCTCGAACCCTCCCAGCGGCTGCCACTGGTGCTGCGTGAACTCGAGGGGATGAGCTACGAGGAGATCGCCGAAGTGCTGGAGGTGAACATCACCGCGCTGCGGGCGCGGCTGCACCGAGCCCGTCTGGCACTGTTGGCCGAGCTGAAGGAGGTGCCTTGAACGAAGAGACCTTCGCTTCGGAGCGGCTCCTGCCCTGTGGTCACCGTGTCGGCGAGCTGATCGGTTATCACCTGGACGGTTTCTCCTCCGAGTTCGCGGAGCACCTGCGGGGGTGTCCGCACTGCCGGGCCGAGCTGGACGAGATAGCCCGCCGGTGGCAGCCGGTGCGCCGACTGGCGCGGACGCGCGTGGTTCCCTCGGACGATCTGGTCGAGCGGACGCTGACCACCCTGCGGGGGTTGCGCGACAGACACGGTGGTGACCCGCTGGAGCTGTCGCAGGAACACGGCACCCTCCGGATCCAGTCGCCCGCGACGTTGACCCTGACCCGCAGGCTGAGTACCGAGGTGCTGGCGGACTTCCCCGGCATGGCGGTGCGTTCCTGCCTGGTGACCGACGACGCGGTTCGCGTCGACCTGGTGGCCACCTACCCGGCCGCCGCGCACGAACTGCTTCCCGAGATCCACCGGCGCCTGACGGCGGCCTTGCACGACTTCCTGGGGGCGGGCACCCCCGAACTCTCCGTGCGGCTGGTCGACGTCGCGGCACCACGCGACGGCACCGAGCAGTGAGCCGAACAGGGCACTCCCCGATCGGGTGATACCGCGCACTGAGCCGTAAGGGTGGGGGACGAATTAGCATCTGATCGGGTAGGAGCCCACACCGGGAGCACGTCACGCCGCGGACGACGACCGGTACTTTCCCGAAAGGAGTCGGCATGACGCAGTCAGGCAGCACCTCCGCCCGTTCCACCAAATCAGGGTCGTCCCAGTCGGAGCAGTCGGAGACCCCGGACGTCACCGGCATTCCCGAGTCCCGTTCGGGAGGAACCCCCGCCCGCCTCGCCGACGACACCTCGCAGGGCAAGACCAGCATCTCCTCGTCGGTGGTGCAGAAGATCGCCGGGATCGCCGCGCGGGAGATCTCCGGGGTCTACTCGATGGGAGGAGGCGTGTCCCGGGCGTTCGGCGCCCTGCGCGAACGGATTCCGGGCGGCAGCGGGAGTTCGAACATCTCGGGTGTGCAGGTGGAGGTCGGGGAACGACAGGCCGCGATCGACCTGGACATCGTCGTGGAGTACGGTGCCGCCATCGTGGACCTCGCCCGCGCGGTGCGCCGCAACGTGATCCACAGCGTGGAACGCATGTGCGGACTGGAGGTGACCGAGGTCAACATCTCGGTCAACGACATCCACCTCCCCTCCGAGGACGAGGAGGAGGCGCAGCAGAACGGTGCGGGGTCCCGCGTGCAGTGACAGCACGGGAACGGCCGCCGACGAGCGACCGCTCCGGGAACGCTCCGCTCCCCAGCCACGGCACGAGAGCACGAGGATGAGCACGGACCAGGGCACCGAACGGGCACACGAACACCTCGCCGAGCGGATAGCGGCGGCGGTCCTCGAACATCCCTGCGTGGCTCGACTCGACGGCGGGGAGCACGGCACCGTCGCCACGTACCTGCCGGGACGTCGGGTGACCGGCGTTCGCACCGGGGCGGACACCGAGGGTCCCACCGAGGTGTGCGTCGTGCTGCTGCCGCGGCGCCCGCTGCCCGACCTGGTGGCCGAGATCCGCGAGAGGGTCCGTGAAGTGACCGGCGAAGCGAGGACCGACGTGACGGTCGCGGACGTGGTGGAGCCGGAGTCGAGCCAGCGGGCGGGTGAGCGGACGTGACCGCCCCGCGCCGACACCCCGGGGACACCCGGAACGCCCGTACCCGGCTGCGGGAGTTCGTGCGCACGAACCACCCCGACGTCGGTGGCGATCCGGAGGTGTTCGCGGCCGGGCTGGCGGAACTGCAAGCGGCACGGGACGGTGTGCCTCCCTCCCCCGAAACACCGACCCCCCTACCGGCCGATCACGGGGACGGCCCCGTCGTGCTCGTGCACCGGCACGGGCTGCGCGGACTGCTGGCCCGGATGCGGGACTGGCGGGAGCGCCGCAGGCGCGGCCCGCGAGTCGTGTGACCCGCGCGGGGTCGGCCGAGTACCGGGCGAACGCACTGGCTCGCTGATGAACAGGAAGGTTGTGCCATGAACGCGACGCAGACCGGCTTGATAGCCGGGCTGATTCTCGGCGTAGCGGTTACCACGGGAGGTTTCACCGCCTTCCTGGTCACGTTGGCGGTCGGTCTGATCGGTTTCGCGGTGGGCCGGTTCGTGGACGGCGACATGGAGTTCGGTGATCTGTTCGGACGGGGCAAGGTCTGTTGAGCGGGACAGCCGGCACCACCGAGACCTCCACCACCACACCCCCGGCGCGGGGGAGCGTGGCCGAACCGGCGGAACGCGGCGGACTGCGGATCGACCGGAGCGTGCTGCGCAGGATCGCCGAACACGCGGCGGACGCCGAACCGGACTGCGTCCGGGTACGCCGCCGCGTGGCGGGCCTCGGCATGGGCGAGCACGGCGCCACGGCACGAGTGGCCGGTCCGGACAAACAGCTGCGGATACGTCTCGACCTGGCGCTTCGCTACCCGGCGCCGATCTCCGTCGCGGTGGGATCCATTCGCGAACGGGTGCGCACCGATCTCGAACGCATGGCGGACTGCCGCGTGTCCTCGGTCGACGTGACTGTCACGGCACTGGTCCCGCACCCCCGCGCACCACGAGTGGAGTGAGGGGCGGTTGAGCGCCACCCGTCGCGGCCGGAGCGGCCGAGGCTCCGCGGCGACCCGGTTCGCACCGCTCTCGGAGGAGCCGCCCCGGAGGGATCGGACCGGCCCGGACGCTCAACCGGTCACCGCCACCGATGACCTGACCGACTCACGCCGGAAGGATCCCTGAACGATGCGCGCGTTCGTCCGAGTTCTCACCACGCTGTTGGGACTGCTGGTCCTGGCGGCGGGGCTGCTGCTGGTGGTCGAGGCGGTCAGGGCGGCCGCCTTCCCCGGAGCGGATCCACTGCCGGTGGACCGGGCCACGCTGCGAGAAGCGCTGGTCGGGGTCTCCTGGCGGGACACCGCGGTGCGGACGGGGGCGGCCGTGACGGCCGTGATCGGTCTGTTGCTGATCCTGGTGGCGGCCCGAGCGGGCAGGGGCTACGTCAGGCTGCACGACCCCGCGCCGGAAGTGGTCGTGGTGACCCGCCCCCGGGCGTTGGCCCGGATGGTGGGCCACCTGGTCCGGGAACAGGACGGCGTGGCGCGGGCCTCGGTGGTGGCGCGCCGCAAGGCGGTGCGGGTCAACGCCGTCAGCGAGTTCACCGAGGTCGGCGACCTCGAACCACGGCTGCGGGAGACGGCGCGAGCCGCGACGGAGGAGCTGCCGCTGGTCACGACGCCCAGGGTTTCGGTCGCGGTCAAACCCGCCAGAAAACGATGAGCACGGCCCTGTCGAGGAGCGATCATGGCGGTCGAACAGTCGAGCACACCACGACGCACCGCGCGCGGCCCGAACCGGCTGGGGCGCTCGCTGACCTTCGAACGGTCGGTCGTTCACGCGGTGGGTGGGCTGGCCGTACTGGTGGGTGCGCTGGCACTGCTGGTGGGCTCGGGCGTGCTCGGGACCTACCGGGCCCGGCGCCCCGTGCTGGACCCGCTGCTGGAGCAGTGGATTCGGGACAATCCTCGGTTGAGCCTCATCGTGGTGGCCGCGCTCGGGGTGCTGCTGGTGCTGCTGGGCCTGTGGTGGACGATCCACGCCCTTCGCCCGGAGACACGCCCCAACGTCCACATCGGTGGCGGTGACGCCGGAAGCACCTCGCTCGCCGCCGGGGCGTTCACCGACGCGGTGCGCACGGACGCGCGCGAGGTCACGGGCGTCACACGAGCACGGGTGCGCACCACCGGAACACCCGAGAACCCCGGACTGCGGTTGGTGCTCTCGCTGCAGCAGGGCACCGACGTACGACAGGTCTGGGAGGAACTCGACGACAGGGTGCTCTCCCGCGCACGGGAGGCGCTGCGCGTCGAGACGCTCCCGACAGTGGTCCGCTTGGAGCTGGACAGCTCACCGGCCCAGCGCGTGCGTTGACGCCCGTCGCACCGCTCACGCTCCCTTGGCGCTCCTGGTGGAGCCGATCGACGCGAGCACCACGCAGCCCACCGCCAACCACTGCACGGCGCCGAGCGCCTCCCCCAACACGAGGAGTCCGGCCAGGGCCGCCACGGCCGGCTCCAGGCTCATCAGCACACCGAACACCCGGCGCGGTATGCGCCGCAGGGCCTCCAGCTCCAGCGAGTAGGGCAGCACGGAGGACATCAGCGCCACGACGAGCCCCACGGCCAGCACGTGGGGGTTCAACAGGGCGGTGTTCGACTCGACCACGCCGAACGGCAGCACCAGCACCGCCCCCACGGCCATCCCCACGGCGAGCCCACCGCCTCCCGTGGTGCGATCCCCGAGTTTGGCCCCCATGAGGATGTAGCCCGCCCAGAACACCGCGGCCAGCAGCGCGAGGCCCACCCCCACCGGATCGAGCCCTCCCTCCACGCGGGAAAGCAGCAGCACCCCGGCCGCCGCGAGCAGTGCCCAGACCACGTCGAGCTTGCGCCTCGATCCGAACACCGCGACGGCCAACGGCCCGAGGAACTCGATCGTCACCGCGACACCGAGCGGTACTCGCTCGAAGGAGTGATAGATGCTGGTGTTCATCCCGGCGAGCATGGCGCCGTAACCGGCCACCACCAGGAAGGTCCTGAGCTCCATCCGCAACGAGGGACGCCACACCAGCAACAGCACCAGCGCGGCGAAGGTGAGCCTGATGGCGCTCACCCCGAACGCACCGGCCATGGCGAACAGCTGTTTGGCGAAGGCCGCACCGACCTGCAGACTGATCATGCCGGTGACCACGAGCATCGGTGGCGGCACCGCCCCGAAGGCCCTCGCGGTGAGCGCGCCGAACCGCCCGGCGTTGTGACCGGTGCCCGATGCCTCGTCCAACTGTGCCACGGTCGCGTTCCACTCCTGTCCGATTCGATGTTTCCGGACCCGCCGCCACCGGCTCGACGCGTGCGAGTGCCCGCCGCGCCCCGGCTGTCCGGGATATCGGGGCCGGTGGTGCCGACGGATGTCGAGGGGTTCGGTGACCGGTGTCGTCACCCCGGCACGTGTGAGGGACCGGCCGGACGGCAGACTACTGCAACGCCGCACCGCCGGTACCACCGATGTGCGCGCCGCGACCGTTCACCCGCTGCTAACGCCGAACGTGCGATGATCCTCGGAGTGCACAGCGGGCGGAGGGCGCCCGTCCGAACCGGCACACCGCGCCAAGAAGGAGTTCCCGTGCCGCGCGTCATCGGCAGAGTCGGTGCCATCCTGCTGCTTCTGGTGCTCACGGCGTGCTCCGCCGGGCCTTCCGACCGCCCGGCCGTCGCCTACCGCGGGGAGGAGCAGCCCGGCACCGGAAGTCCCGGTACTTCCGAGCCGCGAACCGTGCCCCCGCTGGGACCGTCGAGTCGGGACGCGCTGGACTGGTCGGACTGCACCGAGGCGACCAGGCGAGAGCTGCCTCCGGGAGGCCCCTCCGGGGACGTGCGGTTCTCGTGTACCCACCTGCTGACCAGTCTCGACCCACCCGGTGCCGTCCGAGGCGGCACCACGCGGCTCGCACTGCTGGCAGCGGGCTCCGGTGACGTCCCGCTGGTGGTGGTCAACGACGTCAGGGGTGAGCCGGGAACCGTGTTCGCCGCCCGCCTGGCCTCGGAGCTGCCCGAGGAGGTGCTGCGCGAGTTCAGGATCATCGGCATGGACCGCAGAGGCACCGGGGACTCGGATCCGGCGAACTGCGTCCCCGAGCGGGAACGCGAGGACATCCTACGGTTCGACACGCGGGCCAGCGACGACTCGACGCTGGACGAGCTGCTGGAATCGGTGCGCACGGCCAGCCAGAAGTGCCTGCTGGAGCTGGAACGACGAGCCCAGGCGTACGACACGCGCCACACGGCGGACGACCTGGAGGAGCTGCGACTGCGACTCGGGGTTCCCCGACTGCACGCCATCGGACGTGGTGAGGGATCGCGCGTGTTGAGCGTCTACGCCCGGGATCACCCCGACGCCGTGGGCAGGATGGTCCTCGACGGAGCGCCCGATCCGACGTTGCGAACCCAGGCGCAGCTGAAACGACGTGCCGAGAGCGCCGAGCGGACCTTCGACGTGTTCGCCGAGGACTGCGTGAATTCTGGTGGGTGTCCGCTGGGCGACTCCCCCCGGGAGCGGCTGGACGCTCTCATCGAACGGACCCGCGAGCGCTCGCTGCCGACGGGCGGGGCTCCGCTCACTTCGGGAGAGCTGACCAGGGCTGTGCTGCACGGGCTGGGCGACCGGCAGAACTGGCCGCGGCTGGGCGAGGCCATCGCCGCGGCGGAGAACGGGGAGGGCGGCCCGTTGGCCGAATTCGTCCGGAACTCCGAGGCCGGGGCCGATCGCCTGGGGCAGCGGATGGTGACGCGCTGCAACGACACCATGCTGCGGCTCCCGCCGGAGCGGGCGGCCGACACGGCCGAGGAGTGGGTGAACAGCGGACCGCTGTTCGGCGGAGTTTTCGCCCAGCGGCTGATCAGGTGCTCCGCATGGCCCAGACCACAGCAGGCGCTACCCTCACCCGGCAACGTCCAGCTGCCGCGCATACCGGTGATCGCCACCGAGAACGACCCGCTCACCCCCGCGACCGGCAGTGAGAACGCGGCGGCGGCGCTGTCGAACGGAAGCACGGTGAACTGGCTCGGCAGCGGGCACGGCGCCCTGGGACGTTCCGAGTGCGTCACGGGACTGGTCAGCGACTTCCTCGTCTCGGGGGAGCCACCGCCCCGAGACGCGGCCTGTCCGGCGTGATCCACCGCCCCCCCCCCCCGACCCCGCCGGTCGTCGTGACGCCCCCGTCCCGGCGACCGGCACGGCCGCAGCGTGCTCCCCGCGACTCGCACTCACCGCGAAGGCCCGGCTGGGTCGTGGATGCACGACCGGTTCCGAGTCTGCCGGATCGGGAGTCGGTGGGGGCTGCCGGCAACCACCCCCACCCACCGGGGTCGGGTCGACGAAGTCCTGTCAGCAGCTGCTGCAGCACCCGCAGGACGGTCCGCTGCAACTGGCGCAGCAGCTGCAGCCGCCGAACTGTGTCTCCGTCGCGGTCTGTGCCACGGCTTGCTCCATGACGGCCTCCCTGTCGCAGGAATATCGACACATCGATCCTGCCCCGCTTCCCGGGCCACCGATACCGCTGGACGGGCGACAAAACGTCGATGAACACCATGGCCGCCACGTCGTTCCGCTGACGGGCTCCTCGACGGCATCCGTACCGATCAGGTGGGTTCCGCCCGGGACGAAAGGAACGCACGGAGGAGCACGTACGGTTACCGTGGGGATATGGCACGCGCCGAGCACGGCGAACCGGACGAGCCGGCCGGCCGTTTCGCCGACGACCTGATAGGACTCGACCCGCACGACCCGGAGGCGCAGGCGTTCGCCGCGCATCTGGACCGGATGCAGCACTGCGGCTCCCGGGCCACCGTCGAGGGCATGTTGCAGGGAGTCGACGAGTTCGCGCAGAGCGCGAACCGGCTGCGGGGCGAGCGCAGACTGCTCGCGGTGGTCGTGGTCGCCCTGATCCTGCTCGGAGTGGTCTTCACGATATGGAACGCCCTGGTCTTCGTGGTGGCCGCGTTCTCAGCCTGAGATCCGTCCCCGAGATCCCCTCGCCTACGGTGCCGCCGCCGGCACACGGAACTATCGTGGAGGTATGGATCCGGTAGTGGGAGCCACCCCGAAGGTCGTCAAGTCGGAACAGCAGTGGCGCGAACAGCTCAGCCAGGAGGAGTACGCCGTGCTGCGCAACGGAGCCACTGAGGCCCCGTACAGCGGTGATTACGTGGAGGAGAAGACGTCGGGCGTCTACGAGTGCCGCGCCTGCGGCGCCGAACTCTTCCGCAGCGGCACCAAGTTCGAGTCGCACTGCGGCTGGCCCTCCTTCTGGGACCCCAGCGACTCGGAGGCCGTCCTGCTGCGGGAGGACCGGTCCCACGGGATGGTGCGGGTGGAGGTGCTGTGCGCGTCCTGCCACAGCCACCTGGGGCACGTCTTCGAGGGTGAGGGCTACCCCACCCCCACCGACCAGCGCTACTGCATCAACTCCGTCGCACTGCGGCTGGAGCCGGACGAGAACGCTTGACGGAAGCGATCGGGCGGGCGGAACTCCGGCCGGCAGCGACTCACCCGGGAGGTGACGCGTAGCGCCCTCGCCCAGGTGGGGAGGGTTCCGGCCGGGGTTCCCCGACGCCCGGGCGGGGCAGGCCGGTCACCGTCAGCCACCGCGAAGCCGGGACGACGTGCGTGGCGCCGCCGGAACCCCGACCACACCTGACGATTCGCGGTCGCCTCGGGAGCGGGAAAGAGCGGACGGTCGAAACCACGGTGACGGCCACGGTTTCACCGAGGATCCGTCTCCGGGGTTTCGAAGAAACTGGCGACGGTCACACCGGTTCCCGTGTTCGTCCCGAGCGCTCGCTCCCGCTCAGCGAGGAGATCCGGTTCGGGCCGCTGCCGCCGACGCGGTCTTCCGAGGGGCGGGATCACGCGAACAACGACCCACCGGCGACACGGGAGCGGCGGGACGGCCCCCTCAGCCACGTCCGGACGAGCCACCGCACCGGAACACGACCACGAAGCGGCACGAGCACCGGATCGACAAGACGTCCGACGCCGCACAGAACCTCACGGCAACCGCGCGACCAGGTCCTCAGCGCCGACACGCGGGCCGGTGTAGAACGGGGTCTCCTCACGCACGTGCAGCCGGGCCTGGGTCCCGCGCAGGTGCCGCATCAGGTCGACGAGCCGGTGGAGCTCATCGGCCTCGAAGGACAGAATCCACTCGTAGTCGCCCAGCGCGAAGGCGGGAACGGTGTTCGCCCGCACGTCCGGGTAGTCGCGGGCCTCCTTGCCGTGCTCGACGAGCATGTCCCGGCGTTCCTCGTCCGGGAGCAGGTACCACTCGTAGGAACGCACGAACGGGTAGACGCAGACGTAGGCACGCGGCTCCTCCCCCGCGATGAACGCGGGCACGTGGCTCTTGTTGAATTCAGCGGGGCGGTGCACGGCCACGTTGCTCCACACCGGCTCACTGGCCCGGCCGAGCGGCGTGTCGCGCCGGAAGTCCGAGTAGGCAGCCTGCAGGTCCTCGATCCGGGAGGCGTGCCACCAGATCAGGAAGTCGGCGTCGGCGCGCATCCCGGAGACGTCGTAGAGGCCGCGCACCACCAGGTCCGAGGACTCCTCGACCCCTTCCAGGAACCGCCTGGTGGTCACCCCGGCCTTCTCCCGGTCCTCGGGGAGCTCCCCGGGCCGGACGCGGAACACCGACCACATGGTGTAACGGATGGTCTCGTTCAACTCGGCGTAGTTCAGGCGGGCCATGACGCCAGTCTGCCACCGGGCGGCTCGGCCGCCGTCGGGAGGTCGGCGGGAGTGTGCCTCAACTCGCTCCGAGCCGATCGGCGATCGTCGTGGCCGCCGACTCGCCGGTGGCCACGCACGCGGGCACCCCGACACCGTGCAACGCGGCACCCGCGACCGCCAGACCCGGCGTCCGGGACACCGCGTCCTCGATCTCGGCGACGATCTCCCGGTGCCCCACGCCGTACTGCGGCAGTCCACCACCCCACCGGACGACACGGCTCTCCAGCGGCGCGTCGGGGACCCCGGTGAGCTCGGCCAGGTCGGCGCTCACCCTGCGCACCAGCTCCCCGTCGTCCGGGCGCAGGTCCGCCGGGTCCCCCCTGCCGACCGAGGCCCGGACCAGTGCCTGACCGCCGCCGCCACGCAGGTGCGGCCACTTGCGGCTGGAAAAGGTGAACGCCTTCGCGGTGAACGGGGTGCCGTCCGCGTGACGCTCCCCACGCGCCAGCAGGACACCGGAGGCGTCCGGCAGCTCGACGTGGGACGGCAGGGCCAAACCGATCACGGCCATGGAGGCGAGCCGGATGCGACCGAATCCCTCGGCCGCCCGGGGAACCGCTCCGGCGAGCAGTCGGCGGGCGGCTGGGGGTGGAACGGCCAGCACGAGCGCGTCCACGTCGAGGGTGCGGGGGCTGGGGGCCGTACCGATCGACAGGCTCCAGCCACGGCGCAGCGGACGCAGCTGGCGCACCGGCAGTCCCAGTTCGAAACTAGCCCGCGAGCGCTCGCGCAGTTCGGACAGCAGGGTGTCGTAGCCGTCCCGGAACGCCCCGAACACGGGGGGCTTGTCCGCACCCGGCGGGGTGGGCTCGGGCATGGCCGCGTTCACGGCGGCGGTCAACGACTCGGCCCCCGCGTCCAACGCGTCGGCCAGCGCCGGCATCGTGGCACGCAGCCCCAACGCGTCGGCGGAACCGCCGTAGACGCCCCCCAGCAACGGCTCCACGAGGCGTTCGACCACCTCGTGGCCGAACCGCTTCCGCAGCAGGTCGCCGACCGAGGCGTCGCCCCCGGTCAGCAGCGGCGGTTCGAGTTCGGGCTCCCGTTCGACGGCGCGGACCCCGCTGTCCGAGAGGACTCCGCTGACGGCCCGGCCGGAGGCCGGGACCCCCATGAGCATCCCCGCCGGTAGCGCCCGGTTCTCGCCTCCGGCGCGCACCCTCGCCGAGGCGGGTCCGGGGTGGACCAGTTCGCCGTCGAGTTCGAGCTCCTCGGCCAGCCGGAGCACCTCCGGGCGCCGCGCCAGGAACGCCTCGGCTCCGAGGTCGTAACCGCGGTCGGCGAGCCGAACGGTGCGCAGTTTCCCACCCGTGCGCTCGGCCTGGTCGAACACGAGGATCTCGGCGTGCTCCCCCAGCAGCTCGCGCAGCCGGTAGGCGGCGGTCATCCCCGCCACGCCACCGCCGATCACCGCGACCCTGGACATCCCACGCCCTCCGTCAGCCTCGGTGGGAGTGCACGAAGTCGACCAGCCTGGTCAGCATCTCGGGATCGGTGTCCGGCAGCACCCCGTGCCCGAGGTTGAAGACGTGCCCACCGGCCGACTCGCCCTCGGCGAGTATCCGTTCGGTCTCACCGCGCACCGCCTGCCAGTCGGCGAACAGCACGGCCGGATCCAGGTTTCCCTGAACCACGGGACGCGACTCCCCTCGCCGCTCGATCCGAGACACCGCGGTGTCCAGCGGAACCCGCCAGTCCACGCCGACCACGTCCGCACCGGACTCGTGCATCGCCCCGAGCAGCTCGCCGGTCCCCACCCCGAAGTGAATCCGGGGGACCTCGCCACCGGTGTACTCCGCGATCCCCCGCAGGATCCGGCTGGTGTGCGGCTGCACGTAGGTGACGTAGTCGCGGGGGGAGAGCGCACCGGCCCAGGAGTCGAACAGCTGAACCGCGTCCACCCCGGCGTCGACCTGCACCCGCAGGAAGTTCAGCGTGGTCTCGGCGAGCTTGCCCAGCAAGGCGTGCCAGGTTTCCGGATCGGAGTGCATGAGCGCCTTGGTGCGCTCGTGGTTGCGGCTGGGGCCGCCCTCGACCAGGTAGGAAGCCAGGGTGAACGGCGCCCCCGCGAAACCGATCAGCGGGGTCCGCCCCAGCTCGTCGAGCAACAGCCGGATCGCCTCGGAGACCCCCTCGACGTGCTCGGGTTCCAGCTGCGGCAGGGCCGCCACGTCGGCGGCACCGCGAACCGGCTGGTTGACCACGGGACCCGTCCCGGAGACGATGTCCAGCCCCACGCCCGCCGCGTAGAGCGGGAGCACTATGTCGCTGAACAGGATCGCGGCGTCCACCCCGTGCCTGCGGACCGGCTGCATGGTGATCTCGCAGACCAGGTCGGGGGTGAGACAGGCCCGCAGCATGGGGACGCCTTCCCGTACCCGGCGGTACTCGGGCAGGGAACGGCCGGCCTGTCGCATGAACCACACCGGGGTGTGCTCGGGTGTCCCCCCGTTCGCGGCCACCAGCAACGGAGCATCGTCGAGTCGGCGCCGGTTGGAGACGTGCGTGGGATCGGTCATCGGGAGTCCTCCGCTGGTTCGAAAGAGCTGGCGGCGCCGTGGGGCCGGTGCGGGGCCCCGATCGCCGACACGACGAAGTGTCGCGGAGTGGGAAGGAGCGCGGCCGAGCGGGGGCCGCCCGGTACCGCGGCGGCTCCGGCGAGCGGCCCGTTCGGGTGTCCGGTCTCCGGAGGCAACGCCCGTGCCCCGCCCTGTTCCGGGGACCGTCGAAACGAAGTCACGGGATGTGCCCCGGTGCCCGGCGCCCCGTCACGCGCTGTCCGGACCATCGCCATCGGCGTCGGCAGCGCGCGCCGCTCGTCGAAACGGGCCATTCCGAAAGTACCCCTCGGTAGTGCTCTGCCGGATCCTGCCGCGTCGGTCGCGCGTCGTACCCGCTGGGACGCTCACAGCCCGCACCGCCCCACGCGAGCGGTGTGCCACGACGGGTTCACCGCCTCGCGCTCCCACGGTCACCGCGGCACGGTACCCGCCCGGAGCGGGACCACCGCGGGCGAGCGCCGACGGACGGCTCCACCGCGCGACCGCACCGGAGTCCGGAGCCACGACGTCCCACCGGTTTCCGTGGAACGGGCCGGTTCCGTTGCCGGGCCGGAACGGCGGATCCGCCGGGACGAGTCCTTCCTCATGCTCGCACGTCCGGATACGGGGACACGCGTCCGGTGGACTGTTCGTGATCTCCGGCGTGGCGCCGCCAAGTGGTTCCGGAGGGGTCCTACAGTCCCCTGCTGTGACCGAGATGTCGGCGATTCCCATGGTTTTCCGGGACGCGGTGGAAACACTGAAGTCCCCTCCTCCGCGCAGGGAGATCGAGCTCAGCGAGATCCGCCCCCCGAAGCGGCTCGCACCGTGGACGCACGCACTCGCCGCCGAGGCGAGCGGCCCCGAGGGGACGGCTGTCACGGCACGGCTGGTGCTGTTGCACGACCCGGACGGGCAGCCGTCCTGGGACGGTGTGCTGCGACTGGTCGCCTACCTGCGTACCGACGTGGGCAGCGACCTGGCCTCCGACCCCGGCGTCGCGGAACTGGGGTGGTCGTGGCTGGCGCGGGCACTGCACTCGTGCCGGGCGGAGTACACGGCGCTGGGGGGCACGGTGACCGTGACCTCCTCGGCCCGGTTCGGTGAGATAGCGGAGCCGGCTCAGGAGCACGAGCTGGAGTTGCGGGGTTCGTGGACCCCCTCGGAGACCGACCTCTCGGCGCACGCCCGGGCTTTCCAAGAGATGATCACCGCCGCGGCCGGGTTGCCGCCGGTAGGGGTGAGTGTGTTGGGCAACCGCACCCCCGAACGCCGCAGGCACGTCTGAACCGCCCGCCCGGCGGCGAGACCGTGCCGGGAAGCGGTTCATGCCGGACCAGCCCCGGCAGTCCGCTCAACACGGGCGTACCGGTCACCGAAGCCCCTTCCGGACGAACGGAATCCACCTGCCTGTTCCGGGCAGCGAGCCGTTCGCTCTCGGCGAAAACCACCGAGGCGTCACACCCCGGTGCTCCGTACCGGACCGGAAGGATCGAGCACACGAAGATCGAAAGCGCTGTATCGAATCATTACGTTCCGGCGTTAACACTGTTTTTTATTACCACCCGAAAGAAGTAGGCAGCGTCACATCGAAGGCAACTCGATCGGGATACATACCCGTTTGATCGTCCCAATAATCCGCTCGGACGGTTACGCTACAACCTGAACGACACCACTTTCGGTCGATCAGTGGCGCGGCTGATCGGCCGAGAGTCCCGGTGCCGGTCGGGGGGCACGACCGACTCCAGGGAGGTAGTGACGTGGCTGCCGTCGGCTTAGGTCAGGCCGCTCGTACCACGCCAGCCGGTGCATTGCCGGCTAACATGGTTCCGCATCCGCGGGAAGAGCTGTTCACGGTGCTCGTGGTGGACGACCATCCGCTGCTCCGGGAGGCCATATCCTCCCGGCTGCTGCAGATGGGCGCCGGCACGGTGCACGAAGCCGCATCGATGGCCGAGGCCAAGGCACGCGCCTTGGCCACCGGTCCGTGCGATCTGGCAGTACTCGATCTGGGACTGCCCGACGGGACGGGTGTAGACCTGGTTACGGAACTGCGTACCCAGGGCTGGCCACGCATCGTGGTGCTCGCCTCGTCCGACGACCCCTACGCGGTTCGGGCCGCCTTTCAGGCAGGGGCACAGGCCTACCTGCTGAAATCGGCCTCACCCACAGTGGTCACGGACGGAGTGCGCCGCGTGCTGGACGGCGGGGTCTACGCCGATCCGAACGTGGCTCCGGTACTGGCTGCCGGTACCCGGGTTCCGGGTACCGACAACACGCCGCGCGAGCTGTCCGCTCGTGAGATCGAGGTGTTGCAGCTGGTGGCCGATGGTCGATCCAACAAGGAGATCGGCGAGACGCTCAATTTGTCCGCTCTCACGGTGAAGAGTCACCTGTCGCGGATCGGGCGCAAATTGGGCACCGGAGACCGAGCCCAAATGGTCGCGTTGGCAATGCGGGCCGGAGTGATTCGATGACCTGACAACGCACATCGAACCGGTCCGGGACCGGTGAATCGGACCGTTCGGCTCCCTCAGTCGACAGAGGGACGTATCGTCTGGGAGCCGTGGATGCTGTTCACCCCGAATCCGCCGAACCGGACCGCTCCGAACCAGTGTTGCTGACACGTCCCGCTGGTGGTGTTCCACCCGTGGTCGAGCAGCCCCGATCCCTTCGCCTCGCCGCAGCGGCTCTGACCGCGGGCAGCGGGCCGATCGCGATCGACACCGAACGTGCCTCCGGGTACCGCTACTCGCAGCGGGCTTACCTGCTGCAGTTACGCCGCGAGGGCAGCGGCACGGTGTTGATCGACCCGATCGCGCTCAACGGGGATCTGGGGCCGCTCGTCTCCGCACTCGGCGACACCGAATGGGTACTGCACGCGGCCTCGCAGGACCTGCCGTGCCTGGCCGAGCTCGGCCTGCGCCCGAACCGGCTCTTCGACACGGAGCTGGCGGCCAGGCTGGCCGGTTACGAACGGGTGTCACTCGGCGCGCTCACCGAGCGGCTGCTGGCGTACCGGCTGGAGAAGGGCCACGGCGCGGCCGACTGGTCTCGCAGGCCGCTGCCACGCGAATGGCTGGTGTACGCCGCCCTGGACGTGGAACTGCTGGTCGAGCTGCGTACCGCGTTGCACGCGGAGCTGGACAGGCAGGGCAAGCTGGACTGGGCGACGCAGGAGTTCGAGGCCGTCCGCACCACACCGCCCACCCCCGCCCGCTCGGAACCATGGCGCCGCACCTCCGGTATCCACCGGTTGCGGACCCCGGTACAGCTGGCGATAGTGCGTGCGCTGTGGGAGCTGCGCGACGACATCGCCCGTCGCCGGGACATCGCACCGGGCCGAATCCTTCCGGACAATGCGATCATCCGAGCGGCACAGGAGAACCCCGCCACCAGGGAGGATCTGGTCGCGCTGCCGGTGTTCGGCGGCAAGCAGCAGCGCAGGCGCTCGGGACAGTGGTTCGAGGCGCTGCGTGGCGCCCGGGAACTCGACAAGGACGCGCTGCCCTCCACCGCCGCCCCGACCGACGGCCCGCCCCCCGCGAACAGGTGGGCGGAGCGGGACGCCACCGCGGCCGCCAGGCTGAACGCGGTCCGGAACGTGCTGAACGGGATCGCCGAGGAGAACAGGCTTCCGGTGGAGAACCTGCTGCTGCCCGATCTGGTACGCAGGTTGTGCTGGCAGCCGCCCTCGGAGATCGCGGTGGAGCCGATCGCGGAACACCTGCGGGAGCGTGGTGCCAGGCGGTGGCAGGTCGAGCTGACGGCGGAACCGATCGCGAAGGCGATCCGCGAGTCCGACGACACCCATGCCGACCAGGGGGGATAATCCTCCCGGCAACCGGCGGAGGCACGCGTTCCCCGTTCTCGTGGCAACGGCTCGGCGGGTGTGGTCCAGTAGACACCGATCCCGGTGGTTACCGTTCGGTAATGAGCGCTAGAGTGCACGTTACCGGCCGGTAGCGGCATGGCCCGCCGTCGGGCAGCGTGGCCGCCCGGTCTGCGCGTACCCACATCGACAAGGAGCACGCCGTGGCAGCACCTGCGTCGGCAACAGCCGACACGAGCAGCGGCCCCGCATCGGCGGGAGCGCCGCGTGCCCTCAGGAACGTGGTCTTCGTCGACGGCGTCCGCACGCCGTTCGGCAAGGCAGGCACCAAGGGCATGTACGCCGAGAACCGCGCGGACGACCTGGTCGTCAAGGTCATCCGCGAACTGTTGCGGCGGCAGCCCGAACTCCCCCCGGAACGGATCGACGAGGTCGCGATCGCGGCCACCACCCAGATCGGCGACCAGGGACTGACTATCGGCAGGAACGCGGCGCTGCTGGCGGGACTGCCCAAGTCCGTCCCGGGATTCGCGATCGACCGGATGTGCGCCGGCGCGATGACGGCGGTAACCAACATCGCGGGCGGCATCGGGTTCGGAGGCTACGACATCGCCATCGCGGGCGGTGTCGAGCACATGGGCAACCACCCCATGGGTGAAGGGGTGGACCCCAATCCACGGTTCGTCTCCGACAACCTGGTCGACTCCTCCGCGCTGGTGATGGGCTCCACCGCCGAGAACCTGCACGACCGCTACCCGAACCTGACCAAGCAGCGCACCGACGCCTACGCGGCCCTCAGCCAACAGCGCTACGAAGCGGCGGCCGCGGCGGGCAAGATCGCCGCCGACCTCGTTCCGGTCGCCACCCGCTCCAGCGAGAGCGGCTGGGGGCTGGCCACCGCCGACGAACCGCCGCGTCCGGGAACCACCGTGGAATCGCTGCAGGGCCTCAAGACGCCCTTCCGCCCCCACGGGCGCGTGACCCCCGGTAACTCGGCGGGGCTCAACGACGGCGCGACCGGCTGCGTGGTCGCCGACGAGGAGACCGCCCGTGAACTGGGGCTCTCCGTCGGGATGCGCATGGTCGGCTACTCCTTCGCCGGTGTCGAACCGGAGGTCATGGGAGTGGGGCCCGTCCCGGCCACCGAGAAGGCGCTCAAGCGCGCCGGGCTGACCATCGACGACATCGGGCTCTTCGAGATCAACGAGGCGTTCGCGGTCCAGGTGCTGGCCTTCCTGGAGCACTTCGGAATCGCCGACGACGACCCGAGAGTCAACCAGTGGGGCGGAGCCATCGCCTGCGGGCACCCCCTGGCCTCCTCCGGCGTGCGGCTGATGACCCAGCTTTCCAGGCAGTTCGCCGAACACCCCGAGGTCCGCTACGGCATCACCACGATGTGCGTCGGCTTCGGCATGGGCGGCACGGTGATCTGGGAGAACCCGAACCACGACGAGACCGCCGGGGGCGCCAAGTGAGCATCGACAGCGAAACCACAGCCCTGTTTCCCGACGAGGTCGTGACCCACGCCCACACCCGGGTCGTCGAGGTGCCGGGAATACGCGGCAGGGTCGCGCTGATCACGGTCGACAACGGCTACGACCACACCAGGCCGTCCACGTTCGGTCCCGCCGGACTGGCCTCGCTGGACGCCGCGCTGGACGAGGCGTTCGCAGCCGAACCCGCCGCCATCGCCGTGACCGGCAAACCGTTCGTGTTCGCCGTCGGGGCCGACCTCTCCGGCATGGGCCAGCTCGGGGAGCGGGAGTACGCGCACCGCATCGCCAAGGCCGGACACGACGTGTTCCGGCGGCTGACCGAGTCCGAGATCCCCACCTTCGCCTTCGTCAACGGCGCCGCCCTGGGTGGGGGACTCGAACTCGCGCTGTCCTGCCACTACCGCACCGTGGCCGACAACGCGGGCGCGATCGCGTTCCCGGAGTGCTTCCTGGGGCTGTTCCCCGGGTGGGGCGGCACGCAGCTGCTGCCCAACCTGATCGGTGCCGACCAGGCGGTAACCGTGATCCTGGAGAACGCGCTGAACCAGAACAAGATGCTCAACCCCGAGAAGGCCACCGGGATGGGCATCTTCGACGTCCAGCTGGAATCCCCCGACTTCCTGGAGGAGTCGCTGCGCTGGGCCGCTGACGTGATCAACGGCTCCCGCACGGTGCGGCGCGCCGAGATCGACCGCGGCCAGGCCTGGGACGACGCGCTCAACCGCGCCAGGGAGATCGCGGCGAGCAAGACGCACGGCGCCTCCCCCGGCGTGGACAAGGCCGTCGAGCTACTCGAGATCGCCAGGAACGGCGACCTCGACGCCGGTTACGCGGCCGAGACCGAGGCCTTGGCCGACGCGCTGATGACCGACGAGCTGCGCGCCGGTCTGTACGCCTTCGACCTCACCCAGAAGCGGGCGAAGAAACCCGCCGGTGCCCCGGACAAGTCGTTGGCCAGGGACGTCAACAAGGTGGGTGTCGTCGGTGCGGGGCTGATGGCCGGACAGCTGGCCCTGCTGTTCGCGCGGCGCCTGGAGGTGCCGGTGGTGCTCACCGACATCGACCAGGAGCGCATCGACAAGGGCGTTGCCTACGTGCACGGCGAGATCGACAAGCTCGGCGCGAAGGGGCGGCTCTCGCAGGATGGGGTCAACCGGCTCAAGGCGCTGGTCACCGGTTCGCTCGACAAGGGGGCCTTCGCCGACGCCGACTTCATCATCGAGGCCGTGTTCGAGGAGATGTCGGTCAAGCAGCAGGTGTTCGGCGAGCTGGAGCAGCACGTCTCGCCGGAGGCGGTGCTGGCCACCAACACCTCCTCGCTCTCGGTCGGCGAGATGGGCGCCAAGCTCGCCCACCCCGAACGGGTGGTCGGCTTCCACTTCTTCAACCCGGTCGCGGTGCTGCCGCTGCTGGAGATCGTGCGTGGCGAGCGGACCGACGACGCCACGTTGGCCACCGCGTTCGCCGTGGGCAAGAAGCTCAAGAAGTCCTGCGTGCTGACCGCCGACACCCCGGCGTTCGTGGTCAACCGACTGCTCACCCGTTTCCTCGGCGAGGTCATCGCCTCGGTCGACGAGGGGACCCCCTTCGAGGTTGCCGACCGGGCGCTGAACCCGCTGGGGTTGCCGATGAGCCCGATGGTGCTGCTGCAGCTGGTCGGGCCCGCCATCGCACAGCACGTCAACGAGACCATGCACGCCGCCTACCCGGAGCGGTTCGGGATCAGCGACAACCTGCGGCGGTTCGTCGACGCGGGCAAGACGGCCGTGTGGACCACCGACGAGGCGGGCAACCAGATCGTCGACCCCGAGGTCGCCGAGCTGTGGCAGCAGGGCGACAACCCGCTCTCCGAGGAGCAGGTCCGTGATCGCGCGCTGCGCGCGCTGGCCGAGGAGGCGCGGATCATGCTGGACGAGGACGTCGTCGTCGAGGCCGCCGACCTCGACCTGTGCATGCTCCTCGGTGCGGGCTGGCCGTTCTGGTTGGGCGGCATCACTCCGTACCTGGACCGTTCGGGCTACTCCGAGCTGGTCAACGGCAAGCGCTTCCAGCAGCCGGGGGTGGCCAGCCTGCCCAGCAGCTGAGCGAGCGTTCCGGAGACTCCGGCCGGGAGTCACGGAGTGGCCGGTGCTCGAGGGCCGGGACGGTACCCACCGTCCCGGCCCTTCTGGTGTGGAGTGGTCCGCGACGCCCCGAGCGGAGCAGGCGTCGCGCACGGATTCCTCGGAGCCCGTGCCGATTCGTTCCCGGTGACGGCGCTCGCGTGGGTAGCCTCGGAGCACAGCTGTCCCCGGCGCACGGTGAATCGCACGCACGGCGGCTCGCCGGTCGTGGCAGGATGGATCGCGAACGAGGTGAGGTGATGCTCGGTGACCGCGCTTGTACAGCACGAGATCGGCCCGTTCACGATCGACGACTGGCACGCGCTGCCCGCCCGCGCCGACGGGTCGCGCCTGGAACTGCTCGAGGGGTACTGGCTGGTGACGCCACCACCGAGCGGCCCGCACCAGTGGGCCGAGAAACAGCTCGTGAACTTGCTCGACAGGGCCATCGCGTCCACGCCGAACGCGCTGTACGCGGTGGGCGGCATCGGCGTGGAGCTCGGCACCGCGCGGCGGACGGCGCTGATCCCGGACTTCGTGGTGCTGGACACCGCCCCCATCGGCAACTCGTTCGGCGCCGAGCACGTACGGCTCGCCGGAGAGATCTGGTCACCGGGCAACACCGCACGGGAACAGCGCGACAAGCTGGACGCCTGCGCCGATGCGGGCATCCCGTTCTTCTGGAGCGTGGCCCAGGACGGTCGTGGGCCGACCGAGCTGGTGGCCTACCGCCTGGACGGGGGACGGTACACCCCCGCCACATCGGTGCGCCTGGGTGACGGACCGGTACACATCGAGGAATCACCCGCACCGCTGGAACCGGACATCGCCACCCTGCGGCTCTGAGAGCCCTCACGCGGGCGCTTGCCGAGGTGGTGGTTACCCGGGGTTCAGCCGGGGCTCGTCACCGCGCGGCGGGAAGCCGCACGGTCACCGAGAGTCCGCCTCCGGGAACCGGACACGCCGAGACGCTGCCCCCGTGCGCCCCGGCCGCCGCACGTACGATGGACAGGCCGAGCCCGGCGCCGGTACGGGCGGTGCGCTCCGCACCGACCCGTCGGAACGGTTCGAACAACCCCTCCACCTGGTCCGGGGAGATCTCGGCTCCCGAGGAGGCGACCGTCAACGAGGTCCACTCCCCCGAAGTGCCGGTGATCACGGCGATCCAGCCGTTGTCGGTGTTGTACCGCACCGCGTTCTCCAGCAGGTTGCCCACCACCCGTTCCAACAGCGCCGGATCCCCCATGGCGAAGGCGGAGGCGGGACTCACGTCCGTCCGCAACCCCGACCCGCGCGTCTGTTCGTCCAGGGTTCGCAACGCGCCGCGCGCCAACTCGGTGAGGTCGACCGGCTCGCGGCTCGGCAGTTCGGCCCCCTCGGTGCGGGCCAGCAGCAGCAGCGACTCGACGAGTCGCTCGGACTTGGTGGTCGCCTCGCGCACCACCTCCGCCATCCGGCGCAGCTCGGCCGCGTCGGCATTCGGGTCGGACAGCGTCACGTCGAGTTCGGTGCGGATCACCGACAGCGGCGTGCGCAGCTCGTGACTGGCATTGGCCACGAAGCGGTGCTGGGACTCGAACGCGCTCTGCAGCCGGTCCAGCATCCCGTCGAAGGTGTCGGCCAGCTCGGCGACCTCGTCCCTGGGGCCGTCCAACCGGATCCGTTCCCCGAGCGAACGCGCGGAGAGCCGCCGCGCGGTGCCGGTCACCTCGTGCAACGGCCGCAGCACCCTGCCACAAACCGTCCAGGCCAACACGGCGGCCGCGAGCACGACGGCCACGAACGCGAAACCGCCCGCCAGCAGCACCCGTTCGCGCGCGCGGCTTCGCAGCGCCTTCCCGAGCTCGTCCGCCGAAACCGACACGCCGTCCACGCGCACCGTGGTTCCGGAGGGAATGCGGGGCACCGCGGCCACGACGTCTCCAACCAGCAACCAGCCGAGCCACAACAGCAGACCGCTGACCAGGGCGACCAGCACGGTAGACAGAATCGTCAGTCGTAGTCGCAGTCCGGGCCCCCGCCGCTCGGCGGGCTCCGAGCCCGTGAAGCGCCGCGCGGGACGAACCCGGAGCGGCATCACTTCTCGCCCGTACCGGAGACCTCGGCGTCCGGGGCCTCGGAGGAGCCCCGGGAGTCAGCAGAGGGAACGCGGTATCCCGAGCCGACCACCGTCTCGATGACGCTCGGTTCGCCGAGCTTCTTGCGCAACGTCATCACCGTCACCCGCACGGTGGTGGTGAACGGATCGGCGTGCTCGTCCCACACGCGTTCCAGCAGCTCCTCGGAACTGACGACGGCACCGCGCGCGGCCAGCAACACCTGCAGGACCCCGAACTCCTTGCGGGTCAGCTCGATTTCGCCCCCACCGCGGCGGACCCGCATCCTGGCCGAGTCCAGTTCGAGGTCCCGCGCGGTCAGCAGCGGCGGCGTGGCGGGGGTGGAACGCCTTCCCAACGCCCGCACCCTGGCCACGAGCTCGTCGAAGGCGAAGGGTTTCGCCAGGTAGTCGTCGGCCCCCAGCGAGAGCCCCTCGACCCGGTCGTCGACCGTCCCACTGGCCGTGAGCATCAGCACCCTGCTGAGCTCCTCGGCCTCGACCAGCTCGGCGCACAACCGGTCTCCCGACAGCGAGGGCAGATCGCGGTCCAGCACGACCACGTCGTAGCGCGTCACCGCGATCTTCTCCTGGGCCGCCAGGCCGTCGTAGGCGACGTCCACGGCGAGCCCCTCGCGTCTGAGCCCGCGCGCGACCGCGTCGGCGAGCGGCTGTTCGTCCTCCACCACAAGGATCCGCACGTGTTCACCGTGCCACAGCACGGTGGTGCCGGACGATCAGGGCGACGGCTCGCATCACTCCGGTCGCGGAGTGTCCAGATCGGTGGCGATGTCCCCCTCCTCGTCGAGTCGCCCCTCCAGGCGGTCGGCGACCCACTCGGTGATCCTGCGCGCCACGTCCTGCTCGGTGAGTCCGAGCTCGGCGAGCACCTCCCCGCGCGAGGCGTGGTCCAGGAAACGGTTCGGAACCGCGAGATCGCGCAACGGGACGTCGACGTCGGCGTCGCGCATGGCGGCGGCCAACGACCAGCCGAACCCACCGTGCCTGCCGCAGTCCTCGAGGGTGACGACGAGACTGTGCTCACGGGTCATGTCGAGCACCGCGTCGGGAACGGGGAACACCCAGCGCGGGTCGACGACGGTGACTCCGATCCCCTGCGCCGAGAGCCGCTCGGCCGCGGCGACGGCGAGTTCGCCGAAGGCACCGACGGCGCTCAGCAGCACGTCCCGGTTCTCGTGCTCGCCGGGGCGGCGCAGCACGTCCACTCCTCCGACCCGTTCGAGCGCGGGCACCTCGTCTATGACCGTTCCCTTGGAGAAGCGCACCACGGTGGGGCCGTCCTCGACCGCGACCGCCTCGCGCAGCTCCTCGCGGAGGGTGACGGCGTCCCTGGGGGCCGCGACCCGAATGCCGGGGATCACGCCCAGCACGGACAGGTCCCACATGCCGTTGTGACTGGGGCCGTCGTCCCCGGTGATCCCGGAACGGTCCAGGGTCACGGTCACCGGCTGCCGGTGCAGCGCCACGTCCATGAGCAACTGGTCGAAGGCCCGGTTGAGGAAGGTGGAGTACACCGCGAACACCGGGTGCAGACCACCCATCGCCATCCCCGCGGCCGAGGTCATGGCGTGCTGCTCCGCGATGCCCACGTCCACACACCGCTCGGGGTACTTCTTGGCGAACTTGTCCAGTCCGGTCGGACCGAGCATGGCCCCGGTCAGGGCGACGATGTCGTCGCGCTCCCCACCTATCCGGACCAGTTCGTCCGAGAACACGTTGGTCCAGCTGGTGGCGCTGGGGCCAGTGGGGGCTCCGGTGGCGGGATCGATGACCTTCACCTGATGCATCTGGTCGGCCTCGTGGTTCTCCGCCGGGGCGAAACCGTTCCCCTTCTGAGTGACAGCGTGCACGATCACCGGACCACCGAACGCCTTGGCCATCCCGAGGGCGTAGTCCAGCGCCCTGAGATCGTGCCCGTCCACCGGGCCCAGGTACTTGATCCCGAGGTCGGAGAACATCACCTGCGGGCTCAACGCGTCCTTGATGCCCCGCTTGGCCGCGTGCAGCCCGGTGTAGAGCGGCCTGCCGACCACCGGGAGATTGCGCACGGTGCGTCGACCGTTCTCCAGCGCCCGCTCATAACCGGGACGCAGCCGCAGCGAGGCCAGGTGCTCGGCCAGGCCACCGATCGTGGGCGCGTACGAACGCCCGTTGTCGTTGACCACGATCACCAGCGGACGTTCCTGGTCGGCGGCGATGTTGTTGAGGGCCTCCCAGCACATGCCACCGGTCAGCGCGCCGTCACCGACCACGGCCGCGACGTGGCGGTCGGAACCGCTCAGCCGGAACGCCCGCGCCAGCCCTTCCGCGTAGGACAACGAGGTGGAGGCGTGACTGTTCTCGACCAGGTCGTGCTCGCTCTCGGCCCGGGACGGGTAGCCGGACAACCCACCGCGTTTGCGCAGTCGGTCGAAGCCCCGCTGCCTGCCGGTGAGGATCTTGTGCACGTAGGACTGGTGCCCGGTGTCGAACACGATCGCGTCGTGCGGTGAGTCGAACGCACGGTGCAGCGCCAGGGTCAGTTCCACCGCACCGAGGTTGGGGCCCAGGTGACCACCCGTGCGCGAGACCTTCTCGATCAAAAAAGACCTGATCTCGGCGGCGAGCTCAACCAACTCACCGTGCTCCAGGCGCTGGACATCGGCCGGACTGTGCACGGACTCCAGCAGCGTCACCGCTCCACCTCGCTCGTCGTGACCGGCTACAGGTCGATTGGGAAGGGCCGGTCCGCCTCACCGGCCGGCCTGGTCCGCACCGCGCGACCTCCTCGCTGAGTGGGCCGCGTTGTGCGGACTTCGGTTGTCACATCACGTACTACCCGTCATGTACTACAGGGCCACCACGTGACTTCGCCAGTCTACGGAGTCACGAACGAGGCGGCTCCACAAGGCGGCGCGACGCGCTGACTCACGAATCCCGTTCAGTATCCTCCAACAGAGCGATGCATTCCACGTGTTGGGTCATCGGGAAGGCGTCGAACGCCTCCAACCGCGCCAGCCGGTACCCGTGCCCCTGGAACAGACCGACGTCGCGCGCCAGGGCGGCCGGGTCACAGGCGACGTGGACCACCCTGCGGGGCCTCGCCCCGGCGATCGCCTCCACCACGGCACCACCCGCACCCTTGCGGGGCGGATCGAGCACCACCACGTGCGGGGCGGGAATCGTCGGCTCGGCCACCAGGCGCTCCACCCTGCCGGACCGGACACGCACCTGCGGCAGATCGGATAAGTTCGCCTCCGCGTCGCGCACCGCCGATTCCCCGGACTCGACCAGCACCACCTCCCCGCTGGGCCCCACCTGCCGCCCGAGCACGGCCGCGAACAGCCCGACACCGCCGTAGAGATCCCACGCCCGTCCTCCGGACGGGACGTCGGCCATCCGCGCCACGACCTCGGCGAACCGCTCGGCAGCGGCCGGATGCACCTGCCAGAACCCGTCCGAGCGAACGCTCCACTCCCGTCCGGCGGCCGTCTCGTGCGCCGTTCCGGTTCCCCGCACCTTGCGCGCGCGCTTGGTCGGCCGGGCGCCGCGTCCGGCCGAGCCCCGGGACCGAACCGAGTACTCGGTGACGTGCACGCCTCCCGAACCGTCCCGGGTGACCCCGAGTTCGGAACCCGGCGTCCAGGTTCGGGAGGTGACTCCGTCCAGCGCTCCCTCGACCGTGATCGGACAGTCCCGCACCGGTACGACCCGATGACTGCGGTGCGCCCGGAAACCGGGCCGACCGCTCTCGTCCACGGCCAACCGGACACGGCTGCGCCAGCGCAACGGCCCACCGGGGAGGGGAAGCACTTCGACCGGATGTTCGACCCCGGCGAGTCTGCTCAGCTGCTCACCCACCACGGCTGCCTTCAGCTCCCGCTGCACGGCGGGATCCACGTGCTGCCAGTCGCAGCCGCCGCAGCGATCGGTCCCGCGTGACATGTCGGCCAGCGGGCAGGGCGGCTCCACTCTGCCCGGCGCGGCTTCGAGCACGGCCACGGCGTCGGCCCGGCAGAACCCGCCGCCGCGGTCCTCCGTCACCAGCGCCTCCACCGTCTCTCCGGGCAGGGTGTGCCGCACGAATACGACCCTCCCCTCGTGACGAGCCACGCAGTGCCCGCCGTGTGCCACCGCACCGATCTCGAGGCGGAGCCGCCGCCCTTTCCAGTCCGGTTTCTCGTTCAACTGAGTAGCTCCAATCGGTGGAAATCTCGCCCTCCTACCGGCGGACGGGTCGAGCACGGGGTGGGGGCCGCTACCAGGAGCCCGGGAACGAACGAGGAACACCGCACCCGAAGTGGGGCACGACCGGGACCGCTCAACGTCGTCCGTTGCCCTTCTCGTCCTGCCCGGCTCCCCAACGCACCGAACCGCGCGGCGTGGGCGCGCGCAGATCCACCCTGGTGGAGGACTCCAACTGCCAAGGGACGCTGGTGACCATCACACCCGGCTCGAACAACAACCTGCTCTTGAGACGGAGCGCACTCTGATTGTGCAGCAGCTGCTCCCACCAACGACCGACCACGTACTCCGGGATGAAAACGGTCACCACGTCGCGGGGACTGTCCCGCCGGATCCGCTTCACGTAGTCCACGATGGGACGAGTGATCTCCCGGTAAGGGGATTCGAGCACCTTGAGCGGCACCGCGATCTCACGCTCCTCCCACGCCGCGACGAGTCGCCTGGTGTCCGAGTCGTCGACGTTGACGGTGATGGCCTCCAGCTCGTCGGGACGCGTGGCGCGCGCGTAGGCCAGTGCCCGCATACTCGGCAGGTGCAGCTGCGAGACCAGCACCAGTCCGTAGTTGCGGGACGGCAGCACGGCCGGGCCGTCGGTGCGCCGCAATTCCTCGCTGACCCGGTCGTAGTGCTTGCGGATGCCGCGCATCAGCACGTAGCCGGCCGCCATGGCCGCGATCGCGATCCAGGCACCGTGCACGAATTTCGTGATCAGCACGATGAGAAGCACCGTGGCCGTCATGGCGAGACCGATCGAATTGATCACGCGCGCCCGGCGCATGCTCGCCCGCGCGGCGGGGTCCTCCTCGGTGCGTAACCGCCGGTTCCAGTGCCTGATCATGCCGCTCTGGCTGAGCGTGAACGAGACGAAGACGCCGACGATGTAGAGCTGGATCAGCTTGGTGACCTCGGCCTCGAACACCAGGACCAGCACGATGGCGAATCCGGCCAGGAACAGGATGCCGTTGGAGAAGGCGAGCCTGTCACCGCGGGTGTGCAACTGCCGGGGAAGGTACCGGTCCTGCGCCAGGACCGAACCGAGCAGCGGGAAACCGTTGAACGCGGTGTTGGCCGCCAGCACCAGGACGAGGCCGGTGAAGAAGATCAGGTAGTAGACGGCTGGGCTGAAACCACCGAACACCGCGTGCGCGAGCTGCGCGATCAGCGTCTTCTGCTCGTACCCCTCCGGCGCCCCGACGAGCTGGTGCCGCGGGTCCTCCGCGATGACCACACCGGTGATGCGGGCCAGCATGAGCAGCCCCATGAACATGGTGACGGCGATCAACCCCATCATCAGCAGGGTCGTGGCCGCGTTGCGCGGTTTGGGCTTGCGGAATGCGGGGACGCCGTTGCTGATGGCCTCCACCCCGGTCAACGCGGCGCTGCCCGAGGAGAAGGCCCGCAGCACGAGGAACGCGAAACCGAGTCCGGCTATCTGGGAGGGTTCCCGCGCCAGTTCGAACCCCGCGCTCTCGGCGCGCAGCTCGTCACCGAGCACGTAGGTGCGGTACAGCCCCACGACGATCATGCCGAGGATACCCAGCACGAAGGCGTAGGTCGGCACGGCGAAGGTGGTCCCGGACTCGCGGGCGCCCCGAAGGTTCAACGCAGTTAGCAGCGCGATGGCCCCCACGGCGAACGCGACCTTGTGCGTGGCCACGAAAGGTATGATCGAGCCTATGTTGGCTGCCGCCGAGGAGATCGACACAGCCACGGTGAGCACGTAGTCGACCAGCAACGCGCTGGCGACCACGAGCCCCCAGCGACGACCGTGGTTGACGGTGGCGACCTCGTAGTCACCGCCGCCCGAGGTGTAAGCACGAACGTTCTGGCGGTAGGAGGCCACCACGACCAGCATCACCGCGACCACCACCAGGCCGATCCACGGGCTGATCGCGTACGCCGAGACCCCGGCCACCGACAGCGTGAGCAGGATTTCCTGCGGCGCGTAGGCGACGCTGGACATCGGATCCGAGGCGAACACCGGCAGGGCGATGCGCTTGGGCAGCAGCGTGCGGGAGAGCCGATCACTGCGGAACGGTCGTCCTACCAGCAGGCGCTTGGTCGCGGTCGCGAGCTTGGACACGGCCAAGAGCGTAGGAGGCATCCCGCCAACCAGCGCCGCGGGATCGAAACATCGATCCGGGCGCGATGTCCCGCCGCTGGAGGGGTGGCGGGAGCGGAGAGTCCCCTCGCCGACCGGCGAGAGGACGCCGACCGACTACCTCGCAGTTCCCCGCCCCCCCCCGGGAGCGTGCACCGGAATCGGACGACTCACCCGGGGCCGCCCCCCTGAGGGACAGAACTCCGCCTCACTCGATACGGTGCACCGGCCCGCCTCGACGTAGCGCGCCGTGTCGATCAGACCTGTCATCCGCCACCGGATCGGGTCGTTTCGAAACACGGGGGCCGTACAACACCGGCGGGTACTGTCAGAGCTGTGGGAAGGGGCACGGATCCCGTCGCGATGGGTCCGGCAACCAGCCGAGAGCGAGGAACCGGTCGTGCATGTCGTGATCATGGGCTGTGGCCGAGTGGGGGCTTCCCTCGCGGCCGCACTGCAACGGCTGGAGCACACCGTGGCGGTGGTGGACAAGAACGGTGAGGCGTTCCACCGGCTGAGCAAGCAGTTCCACGGTCAGTGCGTGACCGGGAACGGCTTCGACCGGGACGTGCTCACCGAAGCCGGGATAGGCCGGGCCGAGGCGTTCGCCGCCGTTTCCAACGGGGACAACTCCAACATCGTCTCCGCGCGCGTCGCCAGGGAAACCTTCGGTGTGGATCACGTGGTCGCTCGAATCTACGATCCGAAGCGGGCCGAGGTGTACCAGCGCCTGGGAATCCCGACGGTGGCCACGGTGCCGTGGACCACGGACAGGTTCCTCCGGATGCTGCTCCCCGAGGGAGTGGCGACGGAGTGGCGGGACCCCTCCGGGTCAGTGGCCGTGTTGCGACTCCCGATGCACGAGGGATGGGTGGGCAGCCGCATCCGTGACCTGGAGACCGCCACCGGCTGCCGGGTGGCGTTCATCATGCGGTTCGGCAACGGTGTGCTGCCGAAACCCGACACGGTGGTGCAGGCCGACGACGCCGTCTACATCGCGGCCCTGTCGGGAACGATCACCGAGATCACCGCAACGGCGCAGCGCCCACCCGAGGAGACCGAGTAATGCGCATCGCCATCGCCGGAGCAGGCGCGGTCGGACAGTCCATCGCCGGAGAACTCCTCGAGGGCGGGCACCAGGTCATGCTCATCGAGCGCTCCGCGCAGAACTACCAGCCCAGGGCCATCCCCGGCGCTCAGTGGGTACACGCCGACGCCTGCGAGCTCTCCTCGCTGGAGGAGACCGGCATCGAGACCTGCGACGTGGTAATAGCCGCCACCGGTGACGACAAGGTGAACCTGGTGGTCTCGCTGCTGACCAAGACGGAGTTCGCGGTCCGGCGGGTGGCGGCGCGGGTGAACGATCCCCGCAACGAGTGGTTGTTCAACGAGGCGTGGGGGGTCGACGTCGCGGTCTCGACACCGCGCATGCTCGCCGCGATGGTGGAGGAAGCTGTCAGCGTCGGCGACATCGTCCGGCTGATGACGTTGCGGCAGGGGCAGGCCAACCTGGTGGAGATGACCCTGCCCGAGGGCACCCCGCTGGCGGGTCGACGGGTACGCGATCTGACGCTTCCGTCGGACGCCGCGCTGGTCACCATCCTCCGGGGCGGGCGGGTCATCGTCCCGCAACCCGACGACCCGCTGGAGGCCGGCGACGAGATGCTCTTCGTCGCCTCGGGCGACGTGGAGCAGCGGATCAGCGAGCTGGTGCACGATCCGCCCGCCGTGGAGTGAGAGCCGGGAGACCCAGTCCGAGCGGGCTGGCCGGCCCGCTCGGGTGACCGCGAGGCGCGAGCCACCGCTGGTCATTGCCTCGCCTGGGCCCACCGCCGAAACGTGGTACGGCGGCGGGGTTCCACGGCACGAACATCCCGGGGGTGAACCGAGGGAGCCGAGCTCCACTGTTCCTACCGGACGGCCTCACACCCCCGATCCGGGACGCGGAGCGGCCACGTCGCCGCTGCCGCTCACCGATCCCGGAGAAGCGGTCCCACCGTCCCGCTCGGCCACCTTGCCCGCCCGTCGGATGGCCCAGACCGTGACCAACAACGCCAGCGCCGTGAGCGGATAGCTCATCGCGATGCGCGCCACCGCGAGCCACCCCGTCTCGTCCGCGGCGTAGAGCCACTGCTGCACCACGAACTTGGCGACGAAGACCACGGTCCAGGCCAGCGTAGCCAGATCGTAACCGGTCATGGCTTCGCGCTGGTGTCGCCACCGAAACCCCTGCCCGTTGAGCAAGGACCAGGCGACTCCCACCAGGGGCCACCGCACGAGCATCGAGACCAGGAAGACGCCGCCGTAGAGCAGGCTGGTCCAGATTCCCAGCAGGAAGAAACCCTTGGCGTCCCCGGTGCGGTAGGCGATGAAGGAACACACCGCCACGCCGATCACACCCGAGATCGCGGGTTGCAGGGGTTCCTTACGGACGATCCGCACCACGGCCAGCAACAGCGAGCTCGCGACGGCGATCCAGATGGCCGGGACCATACCGACCAGCGAGTTGGCGACCACGAACACGACGATGGGAACGGCGGAGTAGGCGAGGCCACTGACGCCGCCCATCTGCTGCAGCAGTGTCTGCTCGGTTCCGTCCGCCCCGGCGGCGGGAACGCGCACCCCGAACGGCGCCCTGGGTGGATCGGCCACCTCGGTGGATTCGCCGTCGGACGCCTCGTTGAAACTCCGGACGGGATCCGTCCCGTCCGGAGTCGATGAACCGGATTCAGTCATGCGGTGTTCTGCAACTCGTAGTAGGGATTGTAGAGAACCTTGTGACCATCACGATCGGCAATTCGACCGCGTGCCTTGATAGTCCGACCGGGTTCGATCCCGGTGATTTGACGTCTGCCGAGCCAAACCAGGGTCACCCCGTCCGTACCGTCGTACAACTCGGCCTCCAGCGTGGGAACCGAGGCCTTGGGAGCCATCCCGACACAACGGACGCGGCCCAGCACCTCCGCCTGTTCACCACATTTGCAATCACACGCGCGCCGTGCTCCGCTCGCCCTGGACCTCTCGGAGAGGTCGTCGGCGTCGAGTTCGGCGACGTCACTCGTGAGGCGGCGTACGAGGCGGCGGAAGTAGCCGTCTCGGGTATTGCTCATCTCGCGCTCCCGTGCGCAGTGGGCCAGTGTGCCCGCGCGGGTTCCACCCGTGCGATTCAAGCCTAGTCTCGTAGTCCAGCCTCATCGGGACAACGAGAACACGGTCGGAGAGGATTCCCCGAGACCGGTTCCCACCCCGGCCGGACTCCGAACGGTCGTCAGGTTCCGGCCTGTTCCTGCTGTCGCTGGATGTGCTGTGCGATCTCCTCCGGGAGTTCTATCGGCAACGGGGTGCGCACCGGCATCGGCTCCGTACCACGGTCGACGATCGTCTCGTCGATCACGGCGTAGAGCAGCTTGGTGCACGCGTCGAGGTCCTCGGAAGGACTGGCCGCCACACCGCGCAGCAACCAGCGCGGCCCGTCCACCCCGACGAACCGCAGCGACGTCCGATCCGTGTCGGCGACGATCTCGGTGTCCCAGATGCCCTGCTCGTGGCGGACCTCGGCTCCGTCGGAACGCAGCTGCTCCACCAGCTCCTGTCGCACCTCCTGCCAGAGGTCTCCGGTCCGGGGAGCGGCGAACGCGCTGACCGTGAGCCGCCCGGAAGGAGTCAACAGGTGCACCGCTCGCACGGGCCCCGCCGGATCCACCTCCACCTGCAGCTGGCTGTTCTCCGGAACGGGCAACCGCACCGAGCCGAGGTCGAGTCGCTCGACCTCGTCGTGGGGGGCCTCCTGCCTGTCGTAGGGACCGCCCTCGGGAACGGAGTCCACCTCACCGTGGTGGTCCTCCCCGATCTCGGAGCCACCCGCGTCATCCTCGCGCCCGTCGCGACGGCGCCATCCGAACATCCCGTCAGACCTCCGTACTACCGGTCGTATTGCCTGTGTCGCCGACTTCGGCCGAAACCGTCAACGCGTCGTGACCTCCGGTCGAACCATAACCGCCGGAACCGCGTACCGACTCCGGCAGTTGGCCGACCTCTTCGAAAACAGCGTGTTCGACACGCTGCACCACCAACTGGGCTATTCGGTCCCCGCGCCGGAGCACGATCTCCCGGTCCGGATCGTGGTTGATCAAGCACACCTTGATCTCGCCCCGATAGCCCGCGTCAACGGTTCCGGGAGCGTTGACCACTCCGAGCCCCGACCGGGCGGCGAGTCCGGAGCGCGGATGCACGAACCCGGCACAGCCCTCCGGGAGGGCCACGGCGATGCCGGTTCCCACCACGGCCCGCCTGCCGGGAGGCAGCACGAGATCCTCGGTGGTGACGAGATCCGCGCCGGCATCGCCGGTTCTGGCGTAGGACGGCGGCGGCACGTCGGGGTCGAGACGATTAAGCAGGACCTTCACGCTTGGCACGGGGCGCAAGACTACCCTGAGGACGTGTCGGATAGTTCAGAAGCGGTCCCCAACAGTGGTCCCACGACCGGGTCGAATGACGCGGGCGGATCGGTCCGCTACCGCGAACGGCTGCACGTGTCGTGGTGGAGCTGGCCGCTGCCGCTGATCGCGGCCGCGCTGCTGGCAGCCGAGGTGCACATGGGATATCCGGGCGTTCGCGCCTGGCTGCCCTACGTGGTGTTGCTGCCGCTTTCGGTGGCCCTGCCGCTCTGGCTCAGCAGAACACGTGTCGTCGTGACCGACGAGGAGCTACGAGCCGGCGACGCCCGGCTCCCGCTGCGTTTCGTGTCCGATGTCGAGGTGATCCCCCGGGAGCGGAAACGGCGGGCGCTGGGCCCGGAGCTGGACCCGGCCGCCTTCCTGATGCACAGTCCCTGGGCTCCCACGGCGGCGCGAATCTGGTTGGACGACCCCGACGACCCGACGCCCTACTGGGTGATCAGCACGCGTCATCCGGAACGCCTCGCCGAGGTGCTGGGGGCCGTCGAGAACTCCGAGTAGGGCACTTCCGGACGAGCGCGCGGCCCTCACCGGCCCGGACGGCGCGACGCGATGTTCACATGTCGCGCGAGCGGTTCGGCAACCGTGGGACCACCCGACGGTGCAGCTCCACCCTCGCCGGCCCGGGCGGGACGGGGCCGGGATCTCCGGGGAGACACCGGCACCCGTGGTGCCCCCGAGGGCGTCCTTCCACCACGGAACTCGCGCCCCGGGACACCGCTGGTACTTACCGGCACCTGCCGAGCCGGGGACAGCGGACTGGACGTGTGCCCTGTCTCACATCCAGCCCGCCTCGAACTCTCGCCGCCCGCGGAGTTCAGGCCGCGCAGTCGCGGCACACGTACTTTCCGTTGCGCTCCCCCGCCAAACGGTTGCGGTGGTGCACCAGGAAGCAACTGGAGCAGGTGAACTCGTCGGCCTGCTTCGGCAGCACCTTGACCGTCATCTCCTCACCGGAGAGGTCGGCGCCCGGCAGCTCGAAATTGTCCGCGATCTCACCCTCGTCCGTGTCCACGGCACCGGACTGAGCGTCATTGCGCTTGGCCTTGAGCTCCTCCAGCGAGTCCTCCGGCAGATCCTCGCTCTCACCGCGCCGCGGAGCGTCGTAGTCGGTGGCCATCTCGTTTCACCCCTGCATTTGTGGAGATTTGCAATGGTGTGCCGCTGGTCAACGTTCCAGGGCTCCAATTTGTGCCCGCACCCGAGAGTGGCGGAGGTCTCCGTTTGTCCTGCGCTCCAAGTTCCCCCGAAACGAGCGACCAACCTCCGCCGTCACAGCGTGGAGCGCGGGAAGGGTAGCTCATCCCGAAACGGGACACGCACCGGGTCACCCGTAGGTGTGGTATGTGCTGCAGCCCGCCGCGCGGGAGTCCGGTGAACCACCTCACGACGTGGCAGGGTGGGGATCGTCGAGAACTCCGAGAACCACACCGACGGTGACCGGAGATAGTGCGCGCTGTCCCGGGAGTCCGCAACACGAGGACTACAGCGGGCAACAACTTCGACACGACTGCCCGCGCGGTGCCGCGTAGCCTCGCTACAACACCTAAGCTGGCCGTGCGGACAGTCGATTCGGCACGCGACCGTTTCGATCGAACTCACCGGGACGAACGACGGCTCGATCAGGGGAGGCTGGCAGAACGTGTCCACCGCGAGCACAGGAAGAGGGCTGCGGGGTCCGCGGTATCGACGCCGGCGTCCATTGCCCGCGTTGATCCTGCTCGCCGTACTCGCACTGCTGTCCGGCTTCGTCTGGACCAGGGTGTTCGAGTCGACCGAGACCGTGGAGATGGCGACCCGGTGCAACGTGCCGGCCGCCGACCCGGGAACCTCGGCGGCCAAGCCGGGAGACCCGCCCACCAGGACCCGGGCGGGCACGATGCTTCCCCGTGACGCCCTGGACGACACCGCGCCGATACCACCACAGGACGTGCCGGTGCACGTGTTCAACGCCAATGGGGAGGCCAACCAGGCCACGCTGGTCAGTGAGGAACTCAGCAGCCTCGGTTTCGCGAAGGGCGGGGAACCCGCCAACGACCCGGTTTACACCGACCTCGACCTGAAGTGTCACGGACAGATCCGGTACGGCCGGGCTGGAGCCGGGGCGGCCCGCACGCTGAGCCTGATGGCTCCCTGCGCGCAGTTGGTGCGCGACCAGCGTTCCGGTACGACGGTGGACCTGGCGCTGGGATCCGAGTTCGACAGCGTTCGAGCCACCCAGCAGGCCCAGCGAGTGCTGCAACAGCTCAGGAACTGGGCGAAGGAGAACCGTAGCCAGGGGGCCGATCAGCAGCGGGTAGGAGAACCGGACGTGTCCGGGAAGTTGCTCGAGGCCGCACGCGACGTGCACTGCTGACACCAGGCCGCCCTTCGCCTGCCTGGAGCCCCCCGCTCGACCGAGACCACGCAGTTCCGCGTCGCCACTTTCCCGCGGCGCCGTGCTCGTTCCGGGGCTCCCCGAATCGGCGCGAGCCCCGGAGGGGACCCCCGAGTGGGGTCGCACCGACCGGACGAGCCCGTCGACCCCTACAGTGGTCCCGGTCAGATATCGGCTGCCTCGTACTTGAGCAGCACGGCGGTCAGTTCGTCGGCGATACCGGGAGAGGCGCAGAGGATCGCCTCGTCCCCCAGCCCGTCGGTGGTTTCCTCCCCCGGCAGTCGCAGCCGAGCTCCCGCCTCGGCGGCGATCAGGGCACCGGCGGCCCAGTCCCAACGGGACAGGCCGTGCTCGTAGTAGCCGTCCAACCATCCGGCCGCCACCGCGCACAGTTCGAGGGAGGCCGCACCGCCACGCCTGATGTCGCGTATCTCACCGAGCAGCTCCCGCAGCAGCGAGGCCTGCCGGATCCGGCGTTGCCGGAGATAGCTGAACCCCGTCCCGAGCAGCGCCAGGTCGAGCCGCCCCGAGTCGGACACTCGGAGCGGCCGCCCGTCGAGCTCGGCCCCTCGCCCCGAGGCGGCGCTCCAGACCCGCCCCGAACAGGGCTCCACCACCGCTCCGGCCAACGAGGCGCCGTCGAGCTGCGCGGCGATCGACACCGCGTAGTTCGGATATCCGTAGAGGTAGTTGACCGTGCCGTCGATGGGATCGACCACCCAGCGCAGCCCGTCCTCCGCCGCGGCTCCGCCCTCCTCCTCTCCGAGCACTGGTTCGCCCGGGCGAAGTTCGGAGAGCCTTTCCCGGATCAGCTTCTCCACCGCGCGGTCGGCGGCGGTCACCACGTCGGTCTCGGTGCTCTTCGTGGCCACGACACCCGTGGTGGCGATCTCGCTTCGCATGGTGAGGGCCAGCTCGGCGGCCTCCCGCGCGACACTTACCGAAGTGGCGCGTAATTCCGCGACGTCATACTGATGTGTCAAACCCACGTTCACATCGCAACACAGCGCGGTTAAAGTCTGCACACCTCGTCCTGAATCGAATAGGAAGGATCAGGCATGGGCACTGCCCGCGGATTCGGCATTGACATCGGCGGCTCCGGCATCAAGGGATGCCCGGTCGATGTCGAGGGTGGAGTCCTGGCCGACGAACGGCTGCGCATCTCGACTCCCCACCCCTCCACACCGGAAGCCGTGGCCGACGTGGTCGCCGAGATCGTCGGCAAGTTCGGCTGGGACGGCCCGGTGGGCATCACACTACCCTGCGTGATCAAGAACGGTACGGCGCTGACAGCGGCCAACATCGACGAAGACTGGATCGATACAGACGCCCAGGGCATGTTCGCCAAACGGCTCGGCAGAGCTCGTGAGCAAATCGTGATGCTCAACGACGCCGACGCCGCGGGTCTGGCGGAGATGCGTTTCGGCGCCGGAGCGGATCGCGAGTCCGGGCTCGTAGTCGTTCTCACCTTCGGCACCGGCATAGGCAGCTCCGCGTTCCTCGACGGGCAGCTGCTGCCGAACACCGAATTCGGGCACATCGAAGTCGCGGGGCGGGACGCCGAGGCGGAGGCCGCGGCCTCGGTCAAGGACACCCTCGAACTCAGCTACGAGGAGTGGGCCCCGAGGGTGAGCAGGTACATCCGGAGCCTGGAGAAGTTCCTGTGGCCCGACCTGATCATCGCCGGCGGAGGCGTCAGCAAGAAGGCGCACAAGTGGCTCCCGCTACTGCAGACCCGTACCCCGATCGTGGCGGCGTCACTGAAGAACGACGCGGGTATAGTCGGTGCCGCCACAGCCGCCGCGCAACGCGCGTAACATTCGGCTGTAGTGCGAGAACGGTCGCGCCGACCCTCCCGACCCTTACACCGGGCGTTCCCGTCAGGGGAGCGTGCGGCGTGGGCCCGGAGGTCGCATCGCGGCGGACGGTGAACGTGGTTCCGGGCGCGAGGAACCGGGCCGTTCGGGATCCCGTGCACACGACACGGGGCTCTGATCAGCCTTGCAGCGGAACAGCACTCACCTGACGCAGTTACAATGGAACACGTCCCACCGAATTCACGGCCTTCCGGCACGCCTCGTAGGGCTCGAACGGTGGGTTGTCCCCGACCCCTGGCGGCCGAGGTTTCGCGCCCCCGGCCAGCCCTGACAGACCGTCGCGAAAGGGCGTACGTGGCAGCCGCAGAAACCGCAACCCGACGCTCCGGCTCCGCTGCAGCATCAGGCGGGGCCCGGTCCGAGCCCAGCAAGACGAAGACCGCTTCGAACACGGAGACGGCCCCGGCGGCCGAAGCCGACGAAGCGTCGAGTTCCTCGTCCACCACCAAGAAGAGCTCCAAGGGCTCGGCCACGACAAAGTCGAGCGGAACCAAGTCCAGCGGAACCAAGTCGAGCGGGACGAAATCGACCGGGAGCAAGTCGACCGGCCGCAAGAGCACTTCCAAGTCGTCGAGCAAGACGACGAAGAAGACCACGAAGTCGGCCGGCGCCAAGACCGCGTCCCAATCGACGGGGGAATCGACTCCGGACCAGGCCAACGGCGAGAACCTGGAGATCGACGAACCGATCGAGACCGACCTGACTTCGGCCAACATCGGCGACCTCGACGACATCGAGGTCGACATCCCCGAGGAGCCCGAGGTCGTCGAGGACGAGGAAGGCAAGACCGATCCGGATTTCGTCTGGGACGAGGAGGAGTCCGAAGCTCTCCGGCAGGCCCGCAAGGATGCCGAACTCACCGCTTCGGCCGACTCGGTCCGCGCCTACCTGAAGCAGATCGGCAAGGTCGCGCTGCTCAACGCCGAGGAAGAGGTCGAGCTCGCCAAGCGCATCGAGGCGGGTCTGTACGCGGCCGAACGCCTGCGGCAGGCGGAGGAGGCCGGAGAGATGCCTCCATTGCAGCTGCGGCGGGACCTGCGCTGGATCGTGCGCGACGGTGAGCGTGCGAAGAGCCACCTGCTGGAGGCCAACCTGCGGTTGGTGGTCAGCCTCGCCAAGCGCTACACCGGGCGGGGGATGGCCTTCCTGGACCTGATCCAGGAGGGCAACCTGGGCCTGATCCGTGCGGTCGAGAAGTTCGACTACACCAAGGGCTACAAGTTCTCCACCTACGCCACCTGGTGGATCCGGCAGGCCATCACGCGCGCCATGGCCGACCAGGCCCGCACCATCCGCATCCCGGTCCACATGGTCGAGGTCATCAACAAGCTCGGCCGCATCCAGCGTGAGCTGCTGCAGGATCTCGGTCGCGAGCCCACTCCCGAGGAACTCGCCAAGGAGATGGACATCTCCCCGGAGAAGGTGCTGGAGATCCAGCAGTACGCCCGGGAGCCCATCTCGCTCGACCAGACCATCGGTGACGAGGGTGACAGTCAGCTCGGTGACTTCATCGAGGACTCCGAGGCCGTGGTGGCCGTGGACGCCGTCTCGTTCACCCTGTTGCAGGACCAGCTGCAGTCGGTGCTGCAGACGCTGTCGGAGCGGGAGGCCGGTGTGGTCCGGCTCCGGTTCGGACTGACCGACGGACAGCCGCGCACGCTCGACGAGATCGGTCAAGTGTACGGCGTCACCAGGGAGCGCATCCGTCAGATCGAGTCCAAGACGATGTCGAAGCTGCGGCACCCCTCGCGGTCGCAGGTGCTGCGCGACTACCTGGACTGAGGCGCGTCCCGCCCGCGCGGGATACCTCTTGTGCCCGGAATCCGCTCGTGGCCGGAACGGAGAACCGACTCCGCCGCCCTCTACCCGGGCAGGAGGTCCAACAGGGCAACCGGCGCTCCAGGCGCCCACCTCGGGACCCGAGGTGGGCGCCTTTTTTCTGCTTGGGACGAAAACCCCGCCGCCCGGCCGCTACTCCCCGACGCCCCGCGACGCCCGACGGGTGCCGTTGGGACACCGGGAACGGCCACTCGCGCACTGTCCGCGGCAACCGACATCACCGGAAAGGGCCGAGAAGTCCCGCGCGATGAGCGGTCGAAGGATCTCCATCGCATTACTCCTCGGCCACACGTCACCGAGAAGAGCTCCCTTCCACAGAACATACAAGTGATTCACGTCACAATTTTCGTTCAATACGCCGGGAACAGCCCCCATCCGCCCGTTCGCCCACAGCGGAACCCTTCGCAGCGGAACAGCCGAAAATGTGTCGGAAAGCACTTCGAAAACCTCTTGCCCGTTGCAACAAATCACAGCTCGTGACTTGAGAAATCAGATATTTTTCCTGGTCAACCAGCCGATCGCGATCGGGACTACAGTGTGCTCCCAGTCACTGCGCCATTCGGGCATTTCCGGGTGACGCAACTCGCTGATCGACGTTGGAACAGTGACGCGAGGCCAAGTGTCTGTAAGAGTGGAACTTGCGACACCGGCCCCGTCGCCAGCGGGCTACCGGTGGTTGCAGCAGGATCGAGGCGTCGGGTACCCCCGACGCCGGGACGGAGGGAGATTCCGATGCCTGACACGCTCACCCGCCCCGAGTTGACCGCCGCCGACCGCTGTGACCGCTGCGGGGCCGCCGCAAAGCTCAGGGCAGTTCTCCAGTCCGGCGGAGAGCTGCTGTTCTGCGGACACCACGCTCGCGAATTCAAGTCGGGGCTCAACGAGATCGAGGCCGATCTCCAGGAAGACGAACAGATCGAGCTCTGAGACTCCACGGAGGCGAACCGTCGGATTGACGGGGAACCGGGTCGGTGACCCCGGAACCGGCGATTCCCGGCAACCCGCTCCGGAGTTCGAACGACGAGGACGAACGTGCCCGGTCGGATCCGATCCGACCGGGCACGTTCACGTTCCGGACCTCTCACCAGGAGCGCAGCGTGGCGATGCGTTCCTCCAGCTGTTCGATGGTGGCGCTGGCCGTCGGCGGACCGCCGCAGACCCGACGCAGCTCCTTGTGGATCGCCCCGTAGGGCTTGCCGGTCCGCTGGTGGTGCAGCGAGACCACCTTGTTGAGCTCCTTGCGCAGGGCCTTGAGGCGCTCCTGCACGCTCTGGGGACGCTGGTTGGCCCCGTCCGACCCTCCCGCACCGGCTGTGGCCCCGCTTCCCGCCCCGGACGCCGGCGCGGCGGGCTGCTCAGCCTTGTGCTGCCGCTCGCGCTTGTCCACCTCGCGCAGCTGCTCCTTCTGACGCTGCTGCAACAACGCCCGCACCTGATCCGGTTCCAGCAGACCGGGCAGGCCGATGTAATCCTGCTCCTCCTCAGTGGTGGCGAACGCGGCGGTCCCGAACGAGGAGCCGTCGTAGATGACCTGGTCGAGCTCGGCCTCAGCGCCCAGGGCCGTGTAGGGCTGCTCGTTCTCACCCGGCTCGTCCCGCTGCCGGTTCGCCTCGACGAGCTCCTGGTCGTTCCAGCCCTCCTTCTCGCGCTGCGGCTTGCCGAGCACGTGGTCCCGATCGGCCTCCAACTGGCTGGCGAGCTCGAGCAGCACAGGGACGCTGGGCAGGAAGATGCTCGCGGTCTCGCCGGATCGCCTCGCACGTACGAACCTGCCGATGACCTGCGCGAAGAACAGCGGGGTGGAAGCGCTGGTGGCGTAGACCCCCACGGCGAGCCGGGGGACGTCCACCCCCTCGCTGACCATCCGAACCGCGACCATCCACCGATCGTCGGACTCGGCGAACTCCGCGATGCGCTCCGAGGCCTGCGGATCGTCGGAGACCACCACGACCGGCTCCACGCCACTGATCCGCCGCAGCGTCTTGGCGTAGGCGCGGGCGCTCTTCTGGTCCGAGGCGATCACCAGCCCTCCGGCGTCGGGCATCCCGTCCCGGCGGAGCTGGGTGAGCCTGGTGTCGGCGGCCTGCAGCACCGAGGGAATCCACTCCCCACCCGGATCCAGCGCGGTGCGCCACGCGCGAGCGGTCTGCTCGGCGGTCATCGGTTCACCCAGTCGGGCGGTGAACTCGTCCCCCGCACTGGTCCGCCAGCGGGCCTCCCCCGAGTAGGCGAGGAAGATGACCGGACGAACCACCCCGTCCCGTAACGCGTCGGAGTAGCCGTACAGGTGGTCCGCCTTGCTGCGCTGCGCCCCGTCGGAATCGGGTTCGTAGGTGATGAACGGGATGGGGTTGTCGTCGGAGCGGAACGGAGTGCCGGTCAGGCTGAGCCTGCGCTGAGCCGGTGTGAATGCCTCGCGGACGGCGTCGCCCCAGGACTTGGCATCACCGGCGTGATGGACCTCGTCCAGGATCACCAGCGTCTTCCTGCGCTCGGTGCGCACCCGGTGCAGATTGGGATGCGTGGCGACCTGCGCGTAGGTGAGCACCACCCCTCGGTAGTCCCGGGAGGTCGTACCGTCGGAGTTGCTGAACTCGGAGTCGAGCGGAATGCCCGCACCGCCCGCCGCGAGCGCCCACTGGTGCTTGAGGTGTTCGGTGGGGGTCACCACCGTCACCGCCTCCACCGTTCGATCCGCCAACAGCTCGGCGGCCACCCGGAGCCCGAAGGTGGTCTTACCCGCCCCCGGAGTGGCCACCGCCATGAAGTCCCTCGGCTTACTCGCGAGGTACCTCGTCAGAGCTCTGCGCTGCCAGTCGCGCAGCGGCTTCTCGTTGGCCTTCGACGGGTCGCTGAGCACCGAACGAACGGATTGGTCAACTTGCGCCTCGGACACGCTCGTCTGCCACTCCTTTCCGATCAACACCCCCGGCCGGAGCCATCCGCCTCAGTCGGCCGAACTACTCGGCGGCGATACTTCGTGCGACACCGAGAACCCCCGGGAGCCTACCGCTCGCCCCCGCGCCAGCGAGCCCGCAGGGGCGGGGCCGGTCGAGAATGAGGAGCCGTGACGACGACCGCTCGTACAGCGGCCACCGGTGCGACGACATCCTGGAAGTGGCATGAATCCGAGTTCCAACCGCGACGGGCGGAGGCGCTCACGCGGCACGGCGCGCGGACTCTCGCGCCTGGTGGGGCACACCCTGCGCAAGTCGTGGGACGACGACATCTTCTCGGAGTCGGCCGCCGCCGCGTTCTGGCAGACACTGTCGCTGCCGCCGTTGCTGCTGGGCCTGCTCGGCAGCCTCGGCTTCGTGGGCGAGTGGTTGGGGCCCGAAGCGGTCGGGGCCATGCAACGGCGAATCGTGGAGTTCGCCGGTACGGTGTTCAGCGACAACGTCGTCGACCAGATCATCCGCCCCACCGCCGCCGACATCCTCACCAGCGGCAGGACGAGAGTGGTCTCGGTGGCGTTCCTGCTGTCGCTGTGGGCAGGCTCGTCCGCCCTCGCCTCCCTGATCGACTCGATCACCCTGGCCTACGACCAGTACATGGTCCGCAACCCAATCTGGCAACGGGTACTGGCACTGCTGCTGTACCTGGCCAGTCTGGTGATCGCGGTACTGGTCCTGCCCCTGACCGCACTGGGCCCCAGGTGGCTGCTGGACGTGATGCCGGAATGGCTGCGTACGGACGTGACCATGCTCATCCGGTTGCTGTACTTCCCCGTGACCGGGACGCTGCTGGTACTGGCGCTGGCGACGCTGTACAAACTCGCGCTCCCCCGCAAGCTTCCCTGGCACCGCGGCCTGCCCGGAGCGCTGCTGGCGATGCTGGTGTTCCTGTGCTCCAGCGTGGGACTGCGCGTCTACATAACCTGGGTGACCAGCACCGGATACACCTACGGCGCGCTGGCCACCCCCATAGCCTTCCTGCTGTTCGCCTTCTTCATCGGCTTCGCCGTGGTGGGCGGGGCGCAGTTCAACAACGCCATCCAACGGACGTGGCCCGCCGGGATGACACGGCGGGAACGACGACGCTGGCGACGGCTGGAGATGCATCGCGCCGCGCAGCGGCTGCGCACCGAGCGGGGCTACGAGGTCTGGCGGGAAGGAAACTCCCGGAGCCGGCAGGACAACCGGGACCAGGACACCCCGGGGGCACGCCCCACCGGTGCGCCTCCGAAGACCGAACCGCCTCCCCACGGGCACCCGCCGACCGGCCCCGCGCCACGATGAGGACTCCACGACAGGCGGCGCCCCGCCCGGTGTCCCCGGGTACACCCATCCCGCGCGGACCCCCGGGATAGAGGTGGACGTGTCGAGGGCCGCCGGACGCGTCGGATCCCACTCGACACGGGCCACCAGGCCCCGAGGTTCCGATCACGCGGGGGTGACCGGCCACGCGAACGAGCCCCCGCACGGACTCCGAAGCGGGACAGCCCGCGAGTGGTCCTACTCGTCGTCGCCGCCGGGCGGAAGCCCCTCGAAGATCTCCTTGCACTCCGGGCACACCGGGGAGCCGGGCTTGGCCGACTTGGTCACCGGGAAGACGGCACCGCACAGCGCCACCACGTGACTGCCCATCACGGCGCTCTCGGCGATCTTGTCCTTCTGGACGTAGTGGAATACCTCGGGCCGGTCGTCACTGGTCTGCTCAGTGTTCTCCGGCCGGGTGTCGGTCTCGGGAAGGGTAGTCGTACTCATAACACCATGATGCCCCACGCGAAGGACCGCCGACGGGATCGGTGGCGGCACTCCCGCGAAATCACCCGCGGCTGAGCGCCGCGGTCACCGGCCGTCGATGATCCGGTGCTCCGAGGTCTCCACCTCCCGCTGCCGGGAGCTCCGGTGAAACCGGTTGACGTGCTCACTCTTGCGCGGCGGCCGATCGTTGGCGACCAGCACCGCTATCCAGGGCAACGGAATGGAGACGGCGATGATGAGCAGGGAAAGCCACCAGATCGGATAGACCAGGACGGCCAGCACCAGGCACGGGATGCGCAAGGACATCATCAGGGCGTACTTCTTGCGCCTCGCCGCCTGCTGATCGTCGTACGACGGCTCCGCCTCGGTGATCAGCACCGGGGTGTCGTCACTACGCTGGAAGCCACTCACGACACCACCTCCACACTCGCATCGTCCCACTCACCCGCACCGCGACGCAGGCCCCCACGGGGAATCGGCCCCGGAAAAAGCGAGAGCGGCGGAACCCACCTCTCCGACGACGTCGTCGCGACGGTCAGGGGCGCGCCGAACCGGGAGGACAAAGCCGTGTGAGGATCGAGGACGTGATTCCCGAACTGTCGCACGACCGCATCGACCGACTACGCGAAGCATTGCTGGCCGCGAACTACACCGCCGACGGGGTGGTCGACTCGTTGGGGCCCCATGCCCACGCCGCCCTGGGCAGGGGCGAACCCGAACCGGCGATCCGAGCCACCGCCGAGGTCGGGGCGCTCGGCACGCTCATCCGCCTGTTCCTCGTCGGGGATCCGGTGGCCCCGGAAGCGGCCGAGCGGGCGCTGCGCCCGCTTCCTCTGGAGGAGGCACTGGCCGGGGGCATCCTCGTGCGGGACGGCGAGTCGGTGCGTGCCGGGTTGGACATCCGGCCGCACGCCGCCACCGGGAACTCGTGGTGGATCATCTCCGACCTGGACGCGGAGGTGCGTCCTCCACACCTGCCGGTTTCCCGCGAGCACGTCCTCGGCGTGGGGCAGGCTTCGCTGAGCCTGGTCCGCGCCACCCCCACCAGAAGGGTCGGCTCGCTGCTGGACCTGGGAACGGGGTGCGGGGTGCAGGCGCTGCACGCGAGCACACACGCGGACCACGTGACCGTCACGGACCTCTCCGAGCGGGCCCTGGCACTCGCCGAGGCGACCTTCCGGTTGAACCGGATCGAGGTGGAGCGGCTCCGGGGCGACTGGTTCTCCCCCGTGGAGGGCCGCCGCTTCGACCAAGTGGTGTGCAACCCGCCGTTCGTGGTCGGCCCAGCCCGGACCGACTTCGTCTACCGCGACTCCGGGATGTCCGGTGACGACGCCAGCGCCCTCGTGGTGGGCAGGGTTCCGGAACTGCTCGACGAGGAAGGCACCGGGCACGTGCTGGCCTCCTGGCTGCACCGGGAGGACGAGGACTGGCGGGAACGGGTCAGCGGCTGGCTGCGGCACGACGACGTGGACGCCTGGTTCGTGCAACGCGATGTGGCCGACCCCGAGCTCTACGTCGGCACGTGGCTGCGCGACGCCGGGATGGACCCGAAGTCGGACGCCGGTCGGCGCAAGGCCGAGGAGTGGCTGGAGTGGTTCGAGGCCAACGATGTGACGGCTGTCGGCTTCGGTTTCGTGACGCTGCGCCGCACTTCCGGGGGGCAGCCCGGACGGGTGGTCTGTGAGGACCTCCGACAGGCCTTCGACGATCCGCTCGGCGCCGAGGCCGAGGAGTGGCTGCGCAGGATCGAGTGGCTCCGGCAGCGCCCCACCTCGGAGGAACTGCTGGGCAGCCCGCTGGTGACCGCTCCCGGTCTGGTACTCGAACAGGTCAGCTCCCCGGAGTCGGACGGCTGGAGCACGTTCGTGCACCGGCTGCACCGCACCGACGGCCCCGGATGGCAGCACGAGGTCGACGAAACGGGGGCCAAGCTGATCGCGGGCTGCCAGGGCGCGCTCGCCACCGACGAGCTCCTGGAACTGCTGGCAGCCGGCTATGGGGCCGATCCGGTGGAACTGGCCCGCTCGGCCGAGCCGGTGCTTCGTGAGTTGATCCAGCACGGCATGCTGCTGCCCGCGGAATGGCGGGAGCAACGATGAGAGCCGTGGTGACCAGGGTCACGAGAGCCGCCGTGCGGGTGGACGGTGAAGTCGTGGGCAGCATCACCGAACCCGGACTGCTCGTGCTGGTGGCGGCGACCCACTCGGACAGCCCCGACCAGGCGAGGACGATGGCGCGCAAGCTCCACGAGCTGCGCGCGCTGCGTGAGGAGCGGTCCTGCGCCACCGCCGACGCCCCACTGCTGGTGATCAGCCAGTTCACGCTCTACGGGAGCACCCGCAAGGGCAGACGACCGTCCTGGAGCGAGGCGGCGGCCCCCGAGCACGCCGAACCACTGGTGGAGACCGTGGTCGAGCACCTGCGCGAGCGCGGCGCCCGCGTGGCCACGGGGGTGTTCGGGGCCGAGATGGCGGTGGACAGCACGAACGACGGGCCGTTCACACTGCTGGTGGAGACCTGACGGGCTCCCGGTCCTCTCGCGACGTTTCCGCGGGACCGCCCCCGGAGTCCGGTGACCTCCCGGCGAGGTTCGGGCCACCCCCGAGACGTGGGCCGCCCGCCCAACGGCGTTGCCGTGCCCGGTAGGCGGTGCGCACTCGACGGCTCCGCCGGAATCCCGCAACGTTCCCGGGTCGGGCGAGGAACACCGCCTCACCACGCCCGCTCCGCCCGCGCCGGGCCATTCCAACTCTTCGGCGCTGGAACGTCGTCGGGGGCGCCACGACGGTTGGCGGCCGTCCGGGTTCCCGAAAACCGGACATCGGGAATGTGACGACGCTGACGTCCACCGTTCGACGGATCCGGGAACGATTTCGAAGCCGTGTGCGTTTTCCGGGTAACCAAACCACAACACAACGCCCGACCTCCGGTCACCATGACCGGCGCACCGGACGAGCCCACGCACCACCGCCCCACGGTGGCGGTGTGGGAGCACCGGAAGGGCGGCGACACGCGACAACGGACATGCGACAGGCCGCGAGACAGCCGTTTCCGAGTACCCGAACCACAAGGCCGCAGTTCTGTTCCGCCGGTTCGACCCCGCCATGGCCGACCGCGCGGACACCGAGAACCGAACCGACCCAACCGCCGGCACCACCGGGCAACGATACTACCGACGAAGGACGAACCGTTCCCACCACACCGAGCGTACCCGTCCTTCGTCCGGCGCGGTGGCGTGCCGACGCACCGGCACCCGACAACCAGCCCGTCAGGGAGGTAGCTCTATGACCGTCCCGCAGACCACAGCCCCGGACGTCACCAACGAGGCCGACCTCGACAACCAGGGGCCATCGGCCGATCTGGTGCGGGTCTACCTCAATGGTATCGGGCGTACCGCGCTGCTCAGCGCCCAGGACGAGGTCGACCTCGCCAAACGAATCGAAGCGGGTGTGTTCGCCAAGCACCTGCTGGACACCGAGGACATGACCAGGGAGCGTCGCGCCGAGCTCAAGGCGGTGGTACGCGACGGCCGTGACGCGAAGAACCACCTGATGGAGGCCAACCTGCGGTTGGTGGTCAGCCTCGCCAAGCGCTACACGGGGCGGGGGATGGCGTTGTTGGACCTGATCCAGGAGGGCAACCTGGGCCTGATCCGTGCGGTCGAGAAGTTCGACTACACCAAGGGCTACAAGTTCTCCACCTACGCCACCTGGTGGATCCGGCAGGCCATCACACGCGGCATGGCCGACCAGAGCCGCACCATCCGCCTTCCGGTCCACCTCGTCGAGCAGGTCAACAAGCTCGCCCGGATCAAACGGGACCTGCACCAGAAGCTCGGCAGAGAGGCGACCGAGGAGGAGATCGCCACCGAGGCGGACATGCCGGTGGAGAAGGTGATCGACCTCATGGACCACTCCAAGGACCCGGTCAGCCTGGACATGCCGGTCGGTTCGGAGGAGGACGCTCCGCTCGGGGACTTCATCGAGGACTCCGAGAGCGCCGACGCGGAGAACGCCGTGATCTCCGGTTTCCTGCAGGACGACCTCCGCCGTGTGCTGGACACCCTGGAAGGTCGTGAGCAACAGGTGATCCGGATGCGCTACGGCCTGGACGACGGGCAGCCGCGCACCCTGGACCAGATCGGCAAGGCGTTCGGCCTGTCCAGGGAACGAGTTCGCCAGATCGAGCGGGAGGTCATGTCCAAGCTGCGGCAGGGCGACCGGGCGAACAAGCTGCGTTCCTACGCGAGCTGAGCCGGGAAGTTCCCGCACCGGGGTGACCGGACCCGCTCGTCCGGCACCCCGGGGTGCCCGCGGTGACCCGGGCGACGTCACTCCCCGGGGAGGAGGAACCGCCGTCGCCAGCTCTCGATCTCATCGGCGCTCGCTCCGTGCCGCATCAGCCACCCGGCGGCACCGTCGCGGTGTGACTCGATGCGCTGGAGCGCGTGCTCGATGGCGTACGCCGGAGCGGAGACGAGTTCGTTGACGTCGGACTCCTCCACTCCCGGTGGCAGTTCCGGCGTGATCCGGAGCCGCCGGAGCACCTGGTGCATGTTGCGGTCGGTGTGCGTGTAGTCGGCGACCACCGCGTCGTAGCGAACCCCCGCCGTACGCAGCAGCAATGCGCAGACCACACCGGTGCGGTCCTTACCGGCGGCGCAGTGCACCAGCACGGGACCGTCGGTCTCGACGGCGATCCGGAACGTCTCCAGCAACCGCTTCGGCGCGAAGTCCAGGATGTGGCCGTACAGCTCCGACAGGGTCCGCCAGGGGTCCTCGCCCGACTCGCTCCGCAGCCCTTCGAGCAGCGGAATCCGGTGAACCGTGCTCACGCCCTCCAGCGGGTGCACGGCATCGCTTTCCGCGCCGGTGTCGCGCAGATCTATCACCGCGCGGGGCGGCCAGTGGGTAGCCTCTTCCGGATGCCGGTCTCCCGCGTACGGGGCATCGCCGCGTAACAGCACGCCCTGCCTGGTGGTGACGCCGTTCTCGACGGGCAATCCCCCCAGGTCTCGAAAGTTGACCAGTCCGTTCGGAACGCCGCCGCTCCGTTCTGCCATGGGAATGCGACCTTTCGTCGTAACACGTGCCCCGGAAATCTTCCGCACACGCAATCATCGACAGGGTCGCAGTTTTTCCGCCCGGTCTGAAGGCTCCGGCCGTGGCAACGGCGCGGAGAACGCAGCACCGGCATGCACACCTCTCCCGCGGGGAGAAGCCTCCCGCGGGAGAGCACAGACCCTCGCCGGACTGTCCGGGGAATCGGTGGCGCTGCTTCCGCACCCCACGTCTTGCGAGCCCCGGAGCCCGAGACCTCGAACGACGGGGAACGACGACGCGGCGAGCACGGGCGGAGCCGCTCACCCGTCCGCGGGTACCTTCACCTCGCGCTGGGTGAGAATCACGGTTCGATCCGCGAGAGGCTCACTCAGTGAGGCGACGACCGGTGGATAGCGCAGATCCATGGTGCACGGCCCGGAAGGCTCCTCGGTCTCCTCGACGAGAGCGAGCTCGACCCGTTCCGCGTTCTGCTCGGTCACCTCGGCGCGCACACTGCCGCAGCCGCCCTCCTGGCCGATCGCCACGATTTCCCTGCCCGAGTTCCTCGTCCACACCTGGCGCGGGTAACCGTCCGGCAGCGCGGACGCGTCGACCCGCTCGGCGGGCACCTCGGTACCCTTCAGGGCCCGCTGCGGGGGCTGTCCGGCACCGCCGGAAGACCCACCCGTGGAGCTCTGCTGCTCGGAGGGCGGTGGTGGCGGTTGAGCTCCGAAACCGACGTCGGACTGCTTCTCGGCACAGGCGGTCAGCGCGAACAGCATCGCGCAGGCACCCAGTAGTGTTGGTAGACGTCTCATACCGGATGGACGTGGGCACCCCACCAACCGGTTGCGCCGCGTGGCTCATTGGCGACAACCCGAAACGGGAACCCGGTCACCGAAGCCTGCGAGGTCCGGAGTCGGGCGAGTCGGGCGTCGGCCCCAGGCCGAGCACCACCCCAGTCACGTAGGCCCCCGAGGGAGCCGCGAGCACCGGTTCCAGCACCAGCTCGCGCACCTCGGGAAGGTCCTCGGCCAGGGTGGCCACGCGCAGCACCAGGTCCTCCATCGCTCCCAGGTCGGCGGCCTGCCCACCGCGGTAGCCGGTGAGCATCGGCGCGGCCCTGGGAGCCCTTATCAGCGCCGAGGCATCGGTGTCGGTCAACGGCACGGCGCGATAGGCCCGGTCACCGATGAGATCGTTGGCCGGCCCGGCCAGTCCGAAGGACACCAGCGTCCCGAAGGAGGGATCGTCCAGCAGACGGATCACGCAGGACGTCCCCTTCGGTGCCATCCGCTGCACGTAGAGCTCCGCCGTGCCGGAAAGCCCGCACAGGTCACGGTAGGCGGTTCGTACGGCTTCGGTGCCGCCGAGGTCGAGCCGCACCCCCGCCAGATCCGTGCGGTGCCGGAGCCGCTCACTGGCCGACTTCAACGCCACGGGAAGCCCGACCTCCTCGGCGGCGGACACGGCCGAGTCCTCATCGGAGACCAGCCGGAACGGCACCACCTCCACCCCGTAGCACGCGAGTAGGTCCACCGCCTGTTCGTCGGACAGCCGACGGACTCCCCGCCCGGTCCACTCCTCGACCGAACGACGGGCTCGCTCGACGTCGATCCCCTCGGGGCGGACGAACTCGCCCTGCGGGGCGGCACGCCAGTTCGCGTACCGCGCTGCCCGGGCCAGCGCCAGCACCGCTCGTTCCGGGCTGGGATAGGACGGGACGGAACCGGGGCCGGGGGTGCCGTCCGGCCCCGGGACGGCGAGTTCGTCGGGCACTCCCTCAGCGGCCAGAAAGGTGCTCACCACGGGTTTGGTGCGCAGTGTTCCCGCCTCGTGCAGCGCGGTGCGCAGCTGTCTGGCGTAAGCGGCACCCGGCACGGCCACGGGCGGGGCGAAGACGGTGACCAGGGCGTCCACTTCGCTGTTCTCGGCAGCCGCGCGCACGGCAGCGGCGAACTCCTCCGGCCCGGCGGCCGCCCCCACGTCCACGGGATCGATCACCGGACGCAACCCCTGCTCCAGGGCGGCGTCGGCGGCCAGCATCCCCAGCGCGCTCGAGTTGCCCACGATCGCCACGCGTTCCCCGCCGGGCAGCGGCTGGTGCGCCAACAGCAGCGCGGCGTCGAACATCTGCGCCACGGACTCCACCCGGATGACGCCCGCCTGGTCGAACAGCGCCTGCACACTGGTCTCGTCGACGCGTACCGAGGTCGCCGCCAGCCCGGCCCGCACCGCGTTGCGCCCCGACTTGACCGCGATTATCGGCTTGCTCCGGCCGAGCCTGCGCGCCAGGCGGGCGAACTTGCGGGGGTTGCCGAAGGATTCCAGGTACAACAGCACCACGTCGGTGGCGGTGTCGGTCTGCCAGTACTGCAGCAGATCGTTGCCGGAGACGTCGGCCCTGTTCCCCGCCGAGACGAACGTGGAGACCCCGAGACCGCGTTCGGTGGCCGCCGCCAGGATCGCCACTCCCAGCGCCCCGGACTGACAGAAGAACCCGGTTCTGCCGCGCCCCGGCAACGTAGGGGCGAGACTGGCGTTGAGCCGCTGTGCGGGGTCGGTGTTGACCACGCCCAGGGCGTTGGGCCCGACCACGCGCATGCCGTACACCCGCGCCTGGTGAACCATGCTGCTCTCGGCCTCCCGACCGCTGGGGCCGGCCTCGCTGAACCCCGAGCTGACGATCAGCAGCGCCTTGACCCCCTTCGCCAGGCAGGCCTCCAGCACCTCGGCCACACCACCGGCGGGGATGGCGATCACCGCCAGATCGACCTCGTCGGGGATGTCGTGCACCGAGGCGTAGGAACGCACCCCCCGCACAGCCCGGTGCTCCGGGTTGACCGGGTACACCGGGGCGGCCGAGTCCGCCCCGAGCAGGTTCGCCAACACCGCGTGCCCGATCTTGTCCGGATCGGTGGAGGCCCCGATCACCGCTACCGAGCGCGGGTGCAGCAGGTTGTGCACGCTGCGGGCCTCGGCGGCCTGTTCGCGGGCCCTCGCTACGGCCACCGACTCCTCGGTCGGATCCAGTGGGAACTCCAGACGGACCAGGCCCTCCTCCATGGCACGCTTGACCTGGTAGCCCGCGTCCCGGAACACGCGGACCATCTGGGAATTCTCGGCGAGGACCTCGGCCACGAACCGGCTGAGACCACACTCCCGGGCGGCCGCTGCGAGGTGTTCCAACAGGATCGAACCGAGTCCCCTGCCCTGGTGCCCGTCCTGGACCACGAAGGCGACCTCGGCCGACTCGGACCCGCTGAGCCGATCGAAGCGCCCCACCGCGACTATGTCGTCACCCAGCAGCGCCACCAACGCCACCCGATTGACGTAGTCGACCCGACTGAAACGATCGACGTCCCGCTGCGGCATACGCGGGTAGGGGGAGAAGTAGCGGTAGTAGCGAGTCCGATCGCTGAGCCTGCCGTGGAAGGCCACGAGCTGGTCGGCGTCGGCGGGAACGATCGGGCGCAGATGGACCGTTCCCCCGTCGGAGAGGACGACATCGGCCTCCCAGTGTCGCGGGTAGGGAGCTTCCCGCTGCTGCTCGCTCGCGGAGTCTTCCACCGTGAACCTCTCAGCGACTGCCCTGCAACTCGTTCAGCCGAGGACCACCCGTTGCCGGAGGACGCTCAGTCCCTGCTGTCCGCGGGATCCAACCCGTGCAACGGGAAAACGGCGTGCCGCGTGTCCCGGACAGCGGCATCCACCGAGCACTCGACCGTCCCGTCCCACGGGGTGAATCCCGGATCGTGCCAGTCGGTCATCGAGGTGGGCAACGGCACGTTGCCCGCGACCGTGGCGGCGTGGGCCATCCAGTCGGCCGGGACGTTCCGGTGGGCCGGGACGTCCCGGTCGAGAGCCGTGGCGAGCAGGTGCGTCCAGGCTCGGGGAACGACCCGGTAGAGCGCGTACCCTCCTCCGCCCAGGATCAACCACTTCCCGCCCGCGTAGCGATCGGCGAAGTCCCGCAGCGCGCGGTAGGCCGCACGCTGCCCGTCGACGGACAGCGACAGGTCGGCCAGCGGGTCCTCCCGGTGCGGGTCGGCCCCGCACTGGGTCACCAGCACCTGCGGGGCGAAGGCCTTCAGCAGCGAAGGGACCACGGCGTGCAGCGCCCGCGCCCATCCCGCGTCGTCGGTGCCGGGGGGCAACGCCACGTTCACCGACTCGCCCTTCGCCGCCCCGTCTCCGACCTCCGTGGGAAACCCCGTACCGGGCCACAGGGTGTGGGGGTGCTGGTGCAGCGAGATCGTCATCACCCTGGGGTCGTCCCGGAAGGCCGCCTGCACCCCGTCGCCGTGGTGCACGTCGATGTCCAGGTAGGCGATCCGTTCCACCCCGTTGGCCAGCATCCAGGCGATGGCCACCGCGCAGTCGTTGTACACGCAGAACCCGGCGGCGTTGTCGGCCATGGCGTGGTGCAGCCCGCCCGCCAGGTTGACGGCCCGGTCCGCCCGCCCGGAGACGATCTGCTCGGCCGCCGTTATCGAGGCCCCGGCCACCAGCGCCGAAGCCTCGTGCATCCCCTCGAAGACCGGATTGTCCGCGGTGCCGAGGCCGTGGCCCACGTCCGGCCCCTCGCTCGGCGCGACACGCACGGCTTCCAGGTAACCGGATGTGTGGCTCCGTGCGAGTTCGGCCTCCTCCGCCTGCCGGGGGACCAGCGGACGCACGCCGTCGAGCACCCCCAGCGAACGCGCCAGTCGCATCGTCAGGTCCAGCCGGACCGGGTGCAGCGGATGATCACCACCCAGGTCGTAGGACAGCAGGGAGTCGTCCCAGACAACCGCGCACTCGTCGCTCATGGTTGGCAAGCTACCCGCCACCGGGGCAACGGCACATCCGTTCGATCACCCCGATTCGGCTCCGGTCGCGACGGGACGCTCCGGCGAGGACGACCACTCCGACCACGAACCCGGGTAGAGCACCGCCGGGTTCTCCGGACCACGCAGTCCCGCGTACTCCAGCGCGAGAATCACCGAGCAGGCGTTGATCCCCGAACCGCAGTACGCTCCCACCTCACCTTCCCCGGTGACGCCGAGTTCGGTGAAGCGCTCAGCCAGTTCCGCGGGTGAGCGCCATGCTCCGTCGGCCACGTGCCCGGCCGCCGGAGCGTTGTACGCACCGGGGATGTGCCCGGCGCGCGGGTCCACCGGTTCGGTCTCACCCCTGTAGCGCTCCCCGGCCCTGGCGTCCAGCAGAACGCCGGTACGCGCCAGTCGCCGCGCTCCGTCGGCGTCGGTCACCGGCATGTTTCCGGGGTGGACCACGAAGTCCCCCGGGGCGGGATCCGGAACCTCGGTGGTCACCGGCAGTCCGGCCGCCACCCACGCCGCGAACCCGCCGTCCAGCACGAACGCGCGGGCGTGTCCCGCCCAGCGCAACAACCACCAGGCCCGTGCCGCCACCGAGCCGTCGCCCGAGTCGTAGACGACGACCGGCCGGTGGGCATCCATCCCCGCCGCGCGAAGCGCCCGTTGCAGGACCTCGGGGTCCGGCAGCGGATGACGCCCTCCGCGCTCGCCTCCTGGTGGAGCCGCCAACTCGGTTTCCACGTCGACGAACAGCGCCCCGGGCAGATGTCCCTCGGCGTACTCCTCGGCACCGGCGGGGCCCAGCAGGTTCCAGCGAACGTCCAGCACGGTGGGGGGCTCGGCCCCGGCGAGCTCCGATTCGAGCCGCCCGGGCGTGATCAGCGGAGTCATTCGAACCTCCGTTTCGGTTCAGGTGGTCCCATCATCGCCCGGAGCACGACGGGCCCGGCCGCACGGCCCGCCGCGTGGGACGCGATCCGAGCTCCGAGTCCCGGCCGGGGCGGGGCCGCTCACCCGGGGACCGCGCGTCGCTGACGGGCGACCTTCCGGGACGCGTTCGGCCGGACCACCGCCGGGCCGATTCCGGACGGAGACGGGATCTCCGGAGGGCTCGGACGGTGACCGATGACTCGGACCGGGCAGCCGTCGTCGACCTCCGTCCGGGCTAGCATTGGAGGTGGACCGAATGGGGAGCTGGCGTGAACGATCTCATCGATACCACCGAGATGTACCTCAAGACGATTTACGAACTTGAGGAGGAGGGGCTCGTCCCGCTCCGAGCCCGCATCGCGGAGCGGTTGGAACAGAGCGGGCCGACCGTCAGCCAGACCGTGGCCCGGATGGAACGGGACGGACTGCTGTCGGTCGCCGAGGACCGGCATCTGGAATTGACCAAGGCCGGCAGGGAACGAGCGATCGGTGTCATGCGCAAGCACCGTCTGGCCGAACGCCTGCTGGTCGACGTCATCGGTCTGGAATGGGAGCACGTGCACAGCGAGGCGTGCCGTTGGGAGCACGTGATGAGCGAGGCGGTGGAACGCAAGCTCGTCAACCTGCTCGGAGCACCGAGCACCTCCCCCTACGGAAACCCCATTCCGGGACTGGACGACCTGGGCGTCGGTGACGGGGCGCCCGAAGTGGACACCGAACTGCAACGCGTGGACGAGATAGCCCGCAACGGCGGGGGGCACGCTCTGGTGTGCAGGATCGCCGAGCACGTACAGCTGGATCCCGAGCTGATGAACTCGTTGAAGACCGTGGACGTGATCCCCGGTAACGACATCGAGATAGTTTCCGTGGTCGGCAGCAACAAACCGATCGACGTACGAGGCGACTCCGGGACCACGCAGCTGCCGCCGTCCGTCGCGCACGCCGTCCTGGTCCGGCCCCGGTGAACGGGGCGGCGGAGCGAGCCACGAAGGCCTTCGTGGCGGAGCACAGGGCGGATCCCGACGCGGTCTGGTCGGCTCCCGGCAGGGTCAACCTGATCGGCGAGCACACCGACTACAACGACGGCTATGTGTTTCCGTTCGCGCTGCCGCACCGCACCGCGGTGGCCACGCGAAGGCGGGACGACGGCCTGCTGACGATAGCGACGCACGGCTCGGACGGGGCGTTGCAGCGTGCCGGAGCGGTGTCGCTGGAGGCGCTCGAACCGGGCGAACCCGGCGGGTGGGCGAACTACCCGGCGGGGGTCGCCTGGGCTCTCCGGGAGTCCGGTGTCACCCTGCCCGGTGCGGATCTGGTCATCGCCGGGGATGTTCCCACCGGAGCGGGGTTGTCCTCCTCGGCGGCCCTGGAGTGCGCCACCGCGCTGGCCCTGCTGGATACGGCGGGTCGGGCGCTCGACGGGCCGGAGGCACCGGAGGTCATGGACGTCGCCCGGTGGACCCGGCGGGCCGAGAACGACTTCGTCGGGGCGCCGACCGGACTGTTGGACCAGACCGCCTCGCTGCGCTGCGAACCGGCCCACGCGCTTTTCTTCGACATACGTTCGGGCGATACCGCGCAGGTCCCGTTCGACGCGGCGGGCAGCGAGCTGGAAGTGCTGGTCGTCGACACCCGGGCGAACCACTCGCACAGCGAGTCCGGTTACGGGGATCGGCGGAGAGGATGCGAGCAGGCGGCCGAACTGCTCGGTGTCCCGGCGCTGCGAGACGTGACCGCCGCCGAGCTGGATTCGAGCCTGCGGGAGCTCCCCGAACGGTTGCGTCCGTTGGTGCGGCACGTGGTGACCGAGAACGACAGGGTGCTGGAGACGCTGCGGCGACTCCGGCGGGGCGAGCTCACCGAGGTCGGTGAGCTGCTGACCGCTTCGCACCGGAGCCTGCGGGACGACTACCGGGTCTCTTGCGAGGAGCTCGACGTCGCCGTCGAGGCGGCGCTGGAATCGGGCGCGTTGGGGGCCCGGATGACCGGAGGCGGTTTCGGGGGGTCGGCTATCGCGCTGGTCTCCTCCGAACTGCGCCCCCGGACGGAGCGGGCCGTAAGCGAAGCGTTCGAACGGCGCGGCTTCACCGCACCACGGCTGTTCACCACCGTCCCCTCCTCGGGAGCGGGACGGGAATCGTAGGCGCTGCGGGGCCCGTTCGGCGGGGGCCGGAGCGCCTCGGTAGACGTGTCGGAAGTCGTCCTTGGTTGTGAATCGATACCGCCGGGAGGGAAAGCAACGGTGAAACTGCTGGTAACCGGAGGCGCTGGGTACGTGGGCAGTGTTTGTGCCGCCCGGCTGCTCGAAGCGGGCCACCAGGTGGTGGTGCTCGACGACCTGTCCACCGGGCACGCCGACGCCGTGCCCGAGGGGTGTCGGCTGGTGACCGGCGATGTCGCCGAGCGTGCCGGGGAGGTTCTCGCCGAAGGATTCGACGGTGTACTGCACTTCGCGGCCAAGTCGTTGGTGGCGGAGTCGATGCGGGACCCGGCACGCTACTGGCACGGCAACGTGCTCACCTCGGTGCGCCTGTTGGACGCGATGCGCGAGCACGGCGTCACGCGAATCGTGTTCTCCTCCACCGCGGCGGTCTACGGACAGCCCGAGTCGGTCCCGATCACCGAAGAGGCACCGACCCGCCCCACCAATCCCTACGGGGCCACCAAACTGGCCATCGACCACGCCATCACCTCCTACGCCACCGCCTACGGTCTGGCGGCCACGAGCCTGCGCTACTTCAACGTCGCGGGCGCCCACGACGGGTTGGGCGAACGGCACACCGTGGAGACGCACCTGATTCCGATCGTTCTCGAAGCGGCACGCGGACTGCGGGAACAGGTCCACATCGCGGGTGACGACTGGCCGACCCCGGACGGCACGTGCGTGCGGGACTACATCCACGTCCGTGACCTCGCGGAGGCGCACGTGCTGGCGTTGGAGAAGTCCCTTCCGGGCAATCACCGCATCTACAATCTCGGCAACGGCACGGGGTTCTCGGTCAGGCAGGTCATCGACGCCTGCCGCGACGTGACGGGCAGGCGAATCCCCGCTGAGGTGGCGGAACGCCGCCTCGGTGACCCCGCCACCCTGGTGGCCTCGAGTGAGCGGGCCCAGCAGGAGCTGGGATGGTATCCGCAACGCCGCGAGATCGAGGAGATCGTGCGCGACGCGTGGGAGTTCGTCCGCGACGACAGGGGATGAACGAGGTCTCCAGCCGGGGCCGCGTGCCCGCCTCGGCGGGCGAGGGTTTCCTCCTGCCCCGGGCACGCCCACAGGACTCCCCGGACTGCCGGGCAGCTGGAGATCCCCACCGGGTGCTCCCCGCCGGAATCAGGTTTCCTCCTGCTCGATCATCATCCGCGCGTCCGCGGCGGTGTCGCGCACCACCACCGCGAGTTCCCGAGGGCTGATGCCGGAGTCCAGCGCCCGCCGTAGCAGCTCCCCCAATCGGTGTGCCGGTCTGGTGTTCTCGACCCGTTCCAGCGCGACGCTGGCCAGTGCTCCGTCGCCCCGCAGGTAGGCGGAGAAGGCCAGCAGCGCGGCGACGTCGGCGACCTCGGGCTCGGGTGCCTTCCGCACGAGCGTGAACCACAGCTGTTCGGCCGCGCGGGACCACGGGGTCAACGCGGCGCCCATGGCGAGATCACGCACGCGGTAGTCGGACAGCGCCACCAGCACCCGCAGCAGGTCTTCCTCCGTCAACGGCCTGCCGCGCGCGGTACGGCGAATCGCGCCGAAGACCGCCTCGGTGTCGGCTGCGCACGTGGCCGCCTCACCCCGGTGGGGTTCGGCCTCGTCCTGCAGGAGGTTCAACTTCGCGGACCAACGGGACCGGATCTCCGAGGACTCCGGGGTCAGCGTCGCGGCGAGTTCCTGCCTGCTGGAGAACGTGACCGCTCCGGCGACGGCCAGCTCGGCCGCCAACGGCGAGGAACCGGGATCGGGCGTCATGCCTTCCCACTGCTCGTCGTAGCAGCGCCAGACCCCGTCCGGACGGACCTCGGGGGTCCAGAGCGCCCGCACGAGGGGTATCCCCGCTTCGCGCAGAACCTGCCGCAGGGTCTCCACCAGTTCGGAGTGCGGTGGAGGATCGGGGGTTTCCGGGTGCGGAGCGGATGGCCGGGGACAGGCGGGAGCCACCTCCTCCCGGGAGCCGCTCCCCACGACCGCCCCCATCACCCCGTCGGGAGCGTCATGCGAGATCGGCCCCTCCACCAACTCCCGCACCAGTTCGTGGCGACGCAGCGGCCCGGGGAGATCCACTCGTGCGGTCAGCCCCAGCCGCGAGACCTCCGGTCCACCGTGCAGCGTGGTCAGCACCAGTGAGTCGCGGGGGTAGAACCCGAGCAGGTGCGGGATCGCCGCCACGTATTCCTGCGGGGCCGAGAGCCGGACAGTGCGTTGTTTCGCGGTAGAACCCATGCCTCCAACATCGGCGTTCGGAGGCGGGGACGGAAAATCGGATTCCGGCGGCTGTGGAAACTCTGGAGGACTGTGCACAATTGGTTCATCCGGCCGGGCTGGAACCCGGGCCGGAGCACGGCCCGGCCGTGGCCGGCGCCGGGCCGTGCTCGCTCATCGCCGCCCTCGGCGGGATGTGCTGCGTGCTCCCCGGAGGAACGCGTAAGCGCCGGAGAAACCCCTCAACCCGCCGAGTGCCCGGCGGACCTTCCGAATACGCCGTTCCGCTTGCCGGGACCGAGCACCACGGGGAGGCGGAGCTCGGTCCCCGAAAGCGCCAGGCTCAGACCGCCACCGGCGGGCGGGCGCAACGTGTAGTCGTGGTCACTGGAGAGCACGATCAGCCCGAGCTGGTGCCCTCGCCGAAGGACGTAGTCGTCGGGCATCATGTTCACCTCGATCCGGTACCGCTGCCCCGGTTCGACCGGAGTGGTCCGCTCAAGCGAACGTCGGTTCTGCGGATCGGTCCAGCCCCGGGTTACCGTGGTGATCGTGCCGTCCGGAGCACGGTCGACCAGTGCGGCGGTGACGTTGGCGGCCGGACGGTCGAACGACAGGGCGAGGCGGGCTCGCACCGTTCCGCTGATTCGAACCCGTCGAGGGACCTCACGGGTGAAATAAGCCAGCCGATGCGGTGAACGAGCCGCTTTCGCGAGTTCCTCCACGGTCCTGCTCGCGTCGTCACGCAGGGTTTCGACCGCCCCGGCCGGGCCACGACCGAACAACCGTAGACCACCCCGCTCGGCCCCACCCGGTGTGGGACTCAACGACACCTCGCGAGCGGCTGGTGCGGGCCACTCCCACTCGCGGTGCCAACTGCCGTCGGCACGTTGGATGGTCACCCTCGGTTCGAGGCGGACACCGTTGTTCACTCCGTGCAAGTAGTGCGTGAACCAGCGGTTCAGCGTACGCAGCCACTCGTCCCGGCGCACTCCGATGGGGTCGAGATGTCCCCCCTGATGCCACCAGATCCGGTGCTCGACGCCGTGCTCGCGCAACGCCTCGTACCACTGGGCGACCTGCCTGGTCTTGACGTTCCAGTCGTCGAGCCCGTGCACCGCCAGTACCGAGGCTTCGATCCCGGAGACGTCGTCGAGGTAGTCCCGTTCCTCCCAGAACTCGTTGTAGTCCCCGGTCAGGCGGTCCTGCTCGCGGCGCAGCCGTTCGATCACCGCCGAGCAGTCACTGTCGTTGGTGTGCACGTACTCGGCGAGGACATCGGTGTCCTCGCCCTGGTAACCACCGGGAGCCACCACGGCACCGTCCGAGCGGTAGTAGTCGTACCAGCTGGATATCGCCCCGATCGGCACGATCGTCTCCAGCCCCGCCACCCCGGTGGTGGCCACGGCGTTCGGCAGCGTCCCGTTGTAGGAGACCCCCATCATGGCGACCTTCCCGGTGGACCAGTCGGCCACCACGGGCTCACCCGCGGAGTCGTGGGCGGGGGCCCGGCCGTTCAGCCAGTCGATGACCGACTTGGCTCCGAGAGTCTCGTTGCGTCCGCCCGAGGTCGGGCAGCCATCGGAAGCCCCGCTGCCCAGGGACTCGGCGTAGACGACCGCGTACCCGCGTTCCAGCAGGAAGTCCTGGTAGGCCCAACCGATCTCGGCGGCTTCGGCTCTGCCGGAGGCGGAACCGGTACTCGCCGCCCGCCCGCTGACCCGGTCCGGGACGTAGAGCTCACGGTTAACATCGTGATTGGTGACCGGATTGCCCCCCGCGAAGTAGGGGCTGGCCCGGTACACGACCGGGACCCGCATCCCGCGCTCGGTCTCCTCCGGACGGACGAGTTGTACGTGCACCCTGTCGTCACGCCCGTCGCCGTCACTATCCACTCCGGATTTGACGTACAGATCCTCGCGCACGGCTTCGGAAGCGTCGAACACGGGTTGTGCCGCACCGTGCTCGAACACCGGTTCCGGTGACCGGGTGGTCTCCGCCGCCGCGGGTGCCCCACTCAGCGGGAGGACCACCAGGGCGGAGACGACAGCCACTCGCGCTCGCCACATGCGAACTCCACGATCAGGTTGCAAGGTCAACCAGCACCTTGCCACCCACCGGGGGAATGTCAATCACGAAACGCGGCGGCTTTGCGCCAACGTGTCACCGGAGAACCACGCGGGTCCCACCCGTCCAGTGAGGACGAACCGTCCCACACGTCAGAACCGGCGATGAGGAGGCCCGGGGAGGCTCCGTGGTCGGACGACCAAGCCACGGAAACTCACGGAGCTCCGGCGCGGAGGACGAGACGGGGGAACCGACCTCGCGGCCGGTTCCCCCTCAGCGGCGTAGCACGGTGCCCGCTCGACTCGCTCCGCGCTACGACGGCACGGAGCTCGCACGGCTGGCTACCGCTGACGAGCCGGCTCAACCACGGCTGTCAGCTACACCCGGAGGTGGCGCCGCAGCCCTCGCAGAGGTAGCAGGAGCCCGACGGCCGCATCTTGGTACCGCACGTCATGCACAACGGCGCGTCGGCCGCCTTGCCGAGCTTGAGTTCCAACAGCTCGGTGGAGCTGCCCGCCTCGGAATCCTCGGAGTGGTTCTGCACCAGGGGCCTGGGCTGCTCGGCGTAGTCCACCGATCCCCGCATCGACTCCACGTGGTTGGAGGTCTCGGCCTCCTCAGCACCGTTGACCTGCTCGGTGCGCTCCTGGGCGGTGAAGATTCCCAGCTGCGCCCGCTTCTCGTAGGACAGGTGGTCCAGGGCCAGCCTGCGGAACAGGTAGTCCAGCACGCTGCTGGCCATCCGCACGTCCGGATCGTCGGTCATACCGGCGGGTTCGAAACGCACGTTCTGGAACTTGGAGACGTAGAACTCCAGCGGGATGCCGTACTGCAAGCCGACCGAGATGGACATCGCGAACGCGTCCATCACACCGGCCAGGGTGGAACCCTGCTTGCCGAGCTTGATGAAGATCTCGCCGAGGCCGTCGTCCGGATAGGACCCGGCGTGCAGGTAGCCCTCGGCTCCGCCGACCGTGAAAGACACGGTCTGGCTGGGACGCTTCTTGGGCAGTCGCTTGCGGACGGGCCGGTACTCGATCTCCTTCTCGACCCGCTTCTCACCCTGGGCCTTGTCACCGTTGCCCGCGGACAGCGGTTGTCCGACCTTGCAGTTGTCCCGGTAGATGGCCAGGGCCTTCAATCCCAGCCGCCAACCCTCGAAGTAGATCTCCTGCACGTCCTCGACCGTGGCGTGCTCGGGCATGTTGACGGTCTTGGAGATCGACCCGGACAGGAACGGCTGCACGGCGGCCATCATGCGCACGTGCCCCATGGGGGCGATGGAACGCTGGCCCATGGCGCAGTCGAAGACATCGTAGTGCTCCGGACGAAGCCCCGGAGCGTCGACCACGTGACCGTGCTCGGCGATGTACTCGACGATCGCCTCGGCCTGCTCGTCCGGGTAACCCAGCGCACGCAGCGCACGCGGCACGGTCCGGTTGACGATCTGCATCGAGCCGCCGCCGACCAGCTTCTTGAACTTGACCAGCGCCAGGTCCGGCTCGACACCGGTGGTGTCGCAATCCATCATCAGGCCGATGGTTCCCGTCGGCGCCAGCACCGACGCCTGGGCGTTGCGCCAGCCGTTGCGGCTGCCGATCTCCAGTCCCCGCTGCCAGACCTGGGTCGCCTGCTCGTGCACCATGGTGTCGTTGTGGTGGTAGGTCCGCACCAGGTCGTTGGCGGCGGCGTGCTTGCGCATGACACGCTGGTGGGACTCGGCGTTGCGAGCGTAGCCCGCGTACGGTCCGACCGCACCGGCGAGTTCGGCGGAGCGCTTGTAGGCGGTACCGGTCATCAGCGAGGTGATCGAGGCGGCCAGCGCCCTCCCGCCGTCGGAGTCGTAGGCGTGGCCGGTGGCCATCAGCAGCGCACCGAGGTTGGCGTAGCCGATGCCGAGCTGCCGGAAATCCCGCGTGGTGCGGCCGATCGACTCGGTGGGGAAGTCGGCGAAGCTGATCGAGATGTCCATCGCGGTGATCACGATCTCGACGGTGCGCCGGAACAGCTCCGCGTCGAAGGTCAGATCCTCGCGCAGGAACTTCATCAGGTTCAGCGAGGCCAGGTTGCAGCTGGAGTTGTCCAGGTGCAGGTACTCGGAGCAGGGATTCGAAGCGGTGATGCGGCCGGACTCCGGACTGGTGTGCCAGTCGTTGATGGTGTCGTCGTACTGGATTCCGGGGTCGGCGCACTCCCAGGCCGCCCGCGCCATCCGATTGAACAGGTCCTTGGCCCGCACGTTGTCGGTGATCGACCCGTCGGTGCGCGCCCGCAGGCCGAACTGGCCATCGCTTTCCACGGCACGCATGAACTCGTCGCTGACCCGGACCGAGTTGTTGGCGTTCTGGTACTGCACCGAGACCATGTCGGAGCCGCCGAGGTCCACGTCGAAGCCCGCGTCGCGCAGCGCGCGGATCTTGTGCTCCTCCTTGGACTTGGTCTCGATGAACTCCTCGACGTCGGGGTGGTCCACGTCGAGCACGACCATCTTCGCGGCGCGTCGTGTGGCGCCCCCCGACTTGATGGTCCCGGCCGAGGCGTCGGCTCCCCGCATGAACGACACGGGCCCGGATGCGGTACCGCCGGAGGAGAGCAGCTCCTTGGAGGAGCGGATGCGTGACAGGTTCAGCCCCGCTCCCGAACCACCCTTGAAGATGAGCCCCTCTTCCTTGTACCAGTCGAGGATCGACTCCATCGTGTCATCCACCGAAAGGATGAAGCACGCCGAGACCTGCTGCTTCGAACTGGTCCCCACGTTGAACCAGACCGGCGAGTTGAAGCTGAACACCTGGTGCAGCAGCATGTAGGTCAACTCGTGCTCGAACACCTCGGCGTCCTGCTCGGTGGCGAAGTACCCGAATTGGAGACCGTTGCGGACGTAGGTCTTGACCACCCGGTCGATCAGCTCCCGCAGGCTGCTCTCCCGCTCCGGGGTGCCGAGGGCACCGCGGAAGTACTTGCTGGTGACGATGTTGACCGCGTTCAGCGACCAGAAGTCCGGGAACTCGACATCGCGCTGCTCGAAATTGACCGAGCCATCGCGCCAATTGGTCATCACGACGTCGCGACGTTCCCAGTTGACCTCGTCGTAGGGGTGCACACCCTCGGTCGTGTAGACGCGCTCCACCCGGATGCCCGCCTCACGGCTACCCGACTCCGACTCCCCTGCGGCTGTCGGGGTACCGACGGTTTCTGTCATGATTCGAGCCTCTCCCTTTTCGCTCGCTCTCCTGCTGCCACCGTCCGGGCTCCCCGTCCGGCTCGGTCGCGTCTTTCGTCGCGGGGCATCGCCCGAACGAGCCCCCCGCTTGTGCTTCGCGCCGCCCTTCCGGCGCGCCGCCCCCCTGCCCGGTTTAGGCATTCGTACTCGCCTCGTCCCGCTGACCGGTGGATTCGTTCTCCTCTTCGCCGTTCGAGGGACTCCCCTCGGAGACGCCCCCGTCCACGGGGTCGTCCACCCTGCGCAGTTCGGCTATCTCGCGCTCGAAGTCCTCCACCGAGGTGAACGAGCGGTAGACGCTGGCGAACCGGAGGTAGGCGACCTCGTCCAGCTCGCGCAGCGGCCCGAGGATTCCCAGGCCCACCTCGTGGCTGGGCACCTCGGGAACACCGAGCGACCTGATCGTTTCCTCGACCCGGTGGGCGAGCTGCTGCAGGGCGTCCTCCTCGACCGGGCGCCCCTGACACGCGCGACGGACCCCCCGCACGACCTTGTCCCTGCTGAAGGGTTCGGTCACCCCCGAACGCTTCACCACCGTGAGAACCAGTTCCTCGACGGTGGTGAACCTGCGCCCACAGCTCGCGCAGGACCTCCTGCGGCGGATCGACTGCCCTTCCTCGACTTCACGGGAATCGACGACGCGCGAGTCGTCACCTCGGCAGAACGGACAACGCAATCGCCAGTCATCCCTTCGACACGGCCCGATGGCCCACGAGTACGCAACGGGCGAGAGCCGATGCGCCGCGGGCGGTTGGCACCACTGGACGCGCACGGCCACCGAAAAAGCGGCCACGCTCAAGTGATGGATTAATCACAACGATGCAACTACTAGATGTTGTGGTTGAGCCTAATCCCGGACCGCATCATAAGCAAATCGGGAACCGGATCGTCGACCGCCCCCCGTTACCCGATCAGCTCCCAGCTCGACGACCGGATCGGAGTCGCGAAGCGGTGTCCGTCACCCCAGCAGTACCGACATCCCCGCGAGCACGACGAGGCCCCACGCCCCCAACGCCACCGCGGCGAGCCAGACCACCTCGACGAACGCGCGGCGAACCGCCGACCGCGACACGTTCCCACGCGCGCGGGTCCCACCACCGGGCCGCGGACCCGCCGTACCGGCACAAGCGACCGGGCCGCGCTGCGCACCACAGCCAGGAGAACGCCCCCACCTCGGGCACCCACCCGCCGCACGGGAGACCACCGGATCACGCGAGGGCGCCGGGGAAAGATACCGCGCTCGGCGATCAGGGGCAGCGCGGCACCCACCGCCCTCACACTTCCGAACGACAACACGAAACACCGGCATCACGACTCCGCAACGGATCGTCGGTATCGATCGGCCCGACCCCCTGGCCACCGGCGCCACGACCGGAGCACCGGCACCCCACCCGACCGTGAATCGAACACCAGTTCGATCGAACTGCTGTACGAACGGTGTAGCATGGCATCCGGCCCGGCGCGAGAGGGCGAACTTGATCGACATCGGAACGTTCCGCGTGACCTCCGAAGACTTCACCCGAACCGGCCCGACAAAAGAAGCAGCGCACCGAATTCACTCGAACTGGTGTTTGATCCCGCCTCGAACGCCGTTTATCCTGAAAAGGTGCGTGCACGCGCGAGCGGCGATGGACAGGAGTACGTGGTGACCGGCTACACGTCCGACCGGCTCGACGACGGAATGTCCGGGGAAACCGAGACGACGGCCACGGAGAACAGTGGCGGTGACGCCTCCCCTCCGGAACCGGCGGACGATCTCACCTCCCGCCAGCGCAGCGTGCTGGACACGATCCGACAGTGGATGCGCGACTACGGCTACCCGCCCAGCGTGCGCGAGATCGGCGACACCGTGGGGCTGACCTCGACGTCCTCGGTCGCTTACCAGTTGCGTGTACTCGAAGGACGCGGCTACCTGCGCCGTGACCCGCACCGTCCGCGCACGGTCGGGGTCGTGACCAACGACGAACCGGGTTCCCCCGAACTACCGGAGAGCTCGAATCCCGCCTACGTTCCGGTGGTGGGACGTATCGCGGCGGGCGAGCCCATCCTCGCCGAGCAGTCCGTGGACGAAGTGTTCCCGCTCCCCCGAGAGGTGGTGGGAGAAGGCTCACTCTTCCTGCTGAGCGTGGTGGGCGATTCCATGGTGGACCTGGCCATCACGGACGGCGACTGGGTGGTGGTCCGGCAACAGCCCGACGCGGAGAACGGGGACGTCGTAGCCGCGATGCTCGACGGTGAAGCCACCGTCAAGACCTTCAAACGCACGGCGGAGCACCTGTGGCTGCTGCCGCACAACGACGACTACGACCCGATCCTCGCCGATGAGGCCACCGTGCTCGGCAAAGTGGTGGCCGTGCTGCGCAAGATGTGACCGCACACCCGGATCGAAGGAGTCAGCCCGGTTTTCGGGCACAAGTCATTCCGCTCTCGAAACGAGACCTCCCGGCCGACATGTGCGCATCGGATGTCGGTGTTGTGCCGCGACGACCGGGCCGTCAAAACCGATCATGCCACTGGCCCCCACGGAAACGAACGGGGCACACCTGAGCAGTACGCCGTCACGACAGCGGGCACTCCAGCACTGGAATGATCAGTTTCAGACGCTCGCCAACGGCGGGATCACGCGAGGCTCATCGCCGCCTGCGGGCGCGACGGCGTACTCCCCCGAGCAGGAGAAGCGACGTCACCACGGCCACCCCACCGAGCCCCAGCAGCACACGCCGGGTGGGCGGGAACCACCGCTCGGATGACGAGACCGGCCGGTCCGCTGAACTCGTGGTGATGACGGTGTCCTCCGCTCTGGCCGCCACTGAGCTCACCGCGTTCTCGACGGCTCGCACCGGCGCCAGCTTCTCGCTCGCGGTCAACATGTCACCGTCCGGTTCGAACGCGATGGCCTCCCCTTGCGGCTCGTTCGGCAGCGGGACACGCACCGGATCACGGCGCAATGCCTCCACCACGTCACCGTCCGGGGCCGGGTACAGGTATGCGTCGGTATAGGTACGTACCGCCACCACGTCGTGGCGGGACGACACGGCACCACCCGTGACCACCACCGAGCCGAACGAGGCAGGCAACGGCCCGCCCGGCGTGTCGGTGGGCTCCAGCGACAGCGTGCCCACCCGTTCGAGCTCGACCGGTCCCCGGCCGTCCAGCGCGGCCACCGGTCGGTATATTCCCGCCTCACCCCACGGGTGCTTGGTCACGATGTGAGGCACACCGTCCCGCCCCAACAACAGGGCCTCGGCGTCCCGAGGACCGTCGGGGTACTTCAACCGGTGGAGTTCGACCGCCCCGGAGGGCTCCAGCACGTGCACCGCCACGGTGTCCCTGCGGGAGCTGTTGTCACCGGTGTCCGCGAGCCAGAGCGTGCCGTCCGCCCGCCGTGCGAGGTCCTCGACGTCGTAGGGATCGACATCGGCGGAGCGCACGCCGACGACCGAGCAGTCCCCCGGATCGAGCTCGTAGACACGCACCGCGCTGCCGCCGTCCCCGACCGCGAACCAGTGCCGCGGGCCCGCCGCCAGCCCCGACAGCTCGGCGAGCCGTTCGTCCCGGGGCGTGCACCGGACCCGAGGTTCGGCGGTTCCCGCCTGCCCGACGGCTTGCCAACCGCTCAGGGCTGGGCAGGCGGCCAGCAACAGCACCACGGTGACGCGTCGGAACCGGGAACCGCTCACCCCGTGGTCACGAACGGTTCGAGCGCGTTCGCCAGATCCGTCCGAACCTTGGCGCGCAGCCTCGTCCCCTCCGCGGTGTGCTCCCGCTCCACGAGTTCTCCCTCGGTGTGAACCCGGGAGACGAGCTCTCCCCTGGTGTAGGGCACCAACGCGTCCACGTAGACGTCCGGCTTGGGCAACCAGTCGGCGAGGGCCCTCTTGAGCTCCTCGATCCCCTCTCCGGAACGCGCCGAGACGAAGATCGCCTCCGGCAGGAGCCTGCGCAGCTCCACCAGCTTGGTGTTGTCCAGGGCGTCGGCCTTGTTCACCACGACCAGCTCCGGCGGGACCGAACCTCCCTGCTCGGCACTGATCTCGGAAACGACCTCACGTACCGCGCTCACCTGTTCCTGTGGGGCGGGGTCCGTGCCGTCCACCACGTGCAGCAGCAGATCCGCCCTGGTCACCTCCTCCAACGTGGAGCGGAAGGCCTCGACCAGCTGGTGCGGCAGGTGCCGCACGAAACCGACCGTGTCGCTGAGGGTGTAGGGCCTGCCGTCCGGGGTGCGGGCGCTGCGGGTGGCCGGGTCCAGAGTCGCGAACAGCGAGTCCTCCACCAGCAGCCCGTTGCCCGTGAGGGCGTTGAGCAGGCTGGACTTGCCCGCGTTGGTGTAACCGGCGATGGTCACGCCCGGCACCGCGTTGGCCACACGGCGCGAGCGCTTGGTCTCCCGGATCGTGCTCATCGAGGCGAGCTCCTTACGGAGCTTGCTGATGCGCTTGTGGATACGACGACGGTCCGTCTCCATCTTGGTCTCACCCGGACCGCGGGTACCCACACCACCGTTACCGCCACCGGCGCGACCACCGGCCTGCCGGGACATCTTGTCACCCCAACCGCGCAGCCGCGGCAGGTAGTACTGCAGCTGGGCCAGCTCCACCTGGGCCTTGCCCTCCTTGGAACTGGCGTGCTGGGCGAAGATGTCCAGGATCAGAGCCGTGCGGTCCACAACCTTGATCTTGAGTTTCTCCTCCAGCTGCCTGAGCTGACCCGGTGCGAGCTCACCGTCGCAGATGACGGTGTCGGCCCCGGCCGCGAGCGCGATGTCGCGCAGTTCGCGTACCTTGCCCGAGCCCACGTAGGTCGCGGGGTCGGGGCGATCCCTACGCTGGACGACCCCGTCCAACACCTCCGACCCCGCGGTCTCGGCCAGCCTGCCGAGCTCGGCCAGGGATGCCTCGGCCTGGGCGGAGGTGCCCTCGGTCCAGACTCCGACCAGCACGACCCGTTCGAGTCGCAGCCGTCGGTACTCGACCTCGGTGATGTCGGACAGTTCGGTGGAAAGACCGGAGACACGACGCAGCGAAGCGCGTTCGGCCCGCTCCATCTCCCCGACGGAGGGTTCCCGGGAGTCGAAGCTCAGGTCTTCGCCCGTCGTCCGTACGTCAGCGCCGTCCGTGCCGGTGTTCCACTCGGTCACGGCGGGGCTCTCCTCGGTGTTGTATAGGCTTCTCAAGTAATCCTGACTCAGTCACTCGTGGGTATCCGGCTACGGCCCGGCCGATCCGGAAGTAATACCCGTACGAGTGGGCCCGGCCACGCCGTGGCCACCACCGCCCCGGGATGCCGGCTCGGCCTTGCCACCATGTATTGTTACACGAGCGCCCAGTGCTTTTCACTGGATCGCACCCGAAGTAACCAACGCGGGCTCTTCGACATTCCCCCACCACCCGGCGTCGAGCCGGCCGCGGGCGACGAGCTCGGCGGGCCCGGTCAGCGTGGTGGTCTCGGGCGTGACTTCGACTTCCACCGTTCCACCCGGCACGTGCACCAGCCGGACCCCGTTCTCCGCTCCGGCCGCGCGCAGCGCTGCCACGGTGGCGGCGACGGTGCCGGTCCCGCACGAACGCGTCTCACCGATACCGCGCTCGTAAACCCGCATCCGCACCTGCCGCTCGTCGAGCGGTTCCACGAGTTCGATGTTCACGCCCGCCGGGAACAGCTCGGGGTCGTAGCCGGGCCGTACGGACAGGTCGAGTTCGGCGACTCCGGTGGTGACGCAGACCAGGTGGGGATTGCCGAGGTCCACGGCCAGCGCTGACATGGCGTAACCGGCGATGCCGAGGCTGGAGTGCCCGAGCACGGTAGCCGCCCCCATGTCCACGGTCACGCGGCCGTCCTCCCCGGCGACGACGCTGCGCAGCCCGGCACGCGTGCCCACCGGAACGGTTCCGGTCGACACCAACCCCGACTGAAGCAGGTAGCGGGCGAAGACACGCACCCCGTTACCGCACATCTCGGCCACGGAACCGTCGGCGTTGCGGTAGTCCATGAACCAGGCGTCGGCGGGGACGTCGGCGGGCAGTTCCTCGCCGAGCAGACCACCCGGTACGACGCGCAGCACACCGTCGGCGCCCAGCCCGCTCCGCCGGTCGCACAGCGCGCGCACCCGTGCCGTCGTCAGCTCGAGTTCACCCCGGGGGTCTGGCAGCACCACGAAGTCGTTCTCGGTGCCGTGCCCCTTGAGAAATTCCGGTCCCGCGTAAGACTGCACCGCTCCAGTCTATCCGCCCCGAACCTCCCGATCCGGTTCACACCGGGTGTTCCGGACACCCGGGCGGAGGGGACGGCCCCGCACGACCCGCTCACCACGGATCGACGTGACGCCGCAGCCGGGAGATCTCGGCCACGAGATCGGCCCGATTCGCGTCGAACCAGTGAATACGCCCGTCCCTGCGGAACCAGGAGCGCTGCCTGCGCACGAAACGCCGCGTGGCCCGCGCGGTCTCGGCCGCCGCCGCGGTCATGTCCCCGGCCTCGTCGAGCTCGGCCAGCACCTGCTGGTAGCCGAGCGCCCTGGACGCGGTACGCCCACGACGCAGCCCGAGACGTTCCAGCCCACGGACCTCGTCCACCAGCCCCTCGTCGAACATCTCGGCGGCTCGCGTGTTGACCCTGGCGTCGAGTTCGCCGACGGGGCGGTCCAACCCCACCAGCAGGGTGTCGTAGCGGGGCGGCCCGGGCGCGGGCAGGTTGGCCGAGAAGCGGCGGCCGGTGAGCTCGATCACCTCCATGGCCCGGACCACCCTCCTGCCGTTCGAGGGTGGGATGGACTCCGCCGCGGGCGGGTCGAGCTCGGCGAGCTCGCGGTGCAGCGCCTCGGTGCCGATCCGGTCCAGCCGCCGCTGCCAGCGCTGCCGCACCGAGGGGTCCGTACCCGGGAAGTTCAGCTCGTCCAGCACTGCCTGCACGTACAGTCCGGAGCCCCCTACCAGGATCGGTGTGGTTCCGGATTCCAGCAGCCGTTCGACGTCGGCCCTGGCGTGCCGCTGGTAGGCGGCCACCGAGGCCGTTTCGGTGACGTCGAGAACATCCAGCTGGTGGTGCGGAACGCCGTGCCGGGCCTGCGGTGGGAGCTTGGCGGTGCCGATGTCCATACCCCGGTAGAGCTGCATGGCGTCGGCGTTGACCACCTCGCCGTCCAGGAGTTCGGCCAGTCGCAGCGCCAGTTCGGACTTGCCCGTGGCGGTGGGACCGAGAACGGCCACCGGGCGTGGCGTCGTGGCGGGCATTCCTCCAGCTTAGGCACTCCGCGCGGCACGGTCCGGCGGGTGGTCGCCCCGGGCCGGTACGGCCACCGCGGGCCGGGGACTTCACGAGCCCCACCGGGGGACACGGGCCCACCGGTTCGCTCGACCCGACCGAATGAACTCCCGCGAGCCGCCCCGCCGTCCACGCGCCGACACGCGGTAGTCACGAAAAAGCCTTCCTACCGCCAACGGGGTGGTGTCGTCCAATATCGTGGTGGGGACACACTCACAACGAAAGTTGTCACCGGGCGCTTCGGCCACTCGTTCGGACCAGAGCCGGCTCCGCCGTCCCCGGAGCCGGTCCTCGATCGGACCCACCGGTCGTACCGGCTTCGCTGATTGACGGCGTCGGCTGCCTCGGACTGGTCGACACGCGCCCGAGCTGTTTGAATGCGCCGACGGCGGCACACCCGACAACGTGCCGCCGGGGTGCCGGGCCCCGTCCTACGGCGGGGCGCTCGTGTTCGACACGAGCACCTGAGCGGGCAGAAGGAGGAAGCCGGCCATGACAGACCAGGACACGACGCCGAACACCGCCGACGCGTCGGCGGCCGCGGACTCGACGACGAGTGGTTCGGGACGTGGCGCCGCGCCCGCGGTACCGATCGCTTCCGGCGATCCGGCGCGCTGGGGCCGGGTCGACTCCGAGGGTGAGGTTTACGTACGAACCTCCGAGGGAGAACGGTTCGTCGGATCGTGGCAGGCGGGAGACGCCGACGAAGGGCTGGCCCATTTCGCACGAAGGTTCGACGATCTCCGCACCGAGGCCGAGCTGCTGGAGACACGGCTCTCCTCGGGCTCGGGTGATCCCAAGCAGACGTTGTCCAACGCCAAGCACCTGCGCGACGGCCTCCCGGGGGCCTCCGTGGTCGGCGACGTCGACTCGCTGGCGGCTCGGCTGGAACACATAGTCCAGCGTGCCGAGGAGGCCGTCGAACGCGCCAAGGCTGAGCGCGAGAAGGCGCGTGCCGAGGCGGTGGCCCGCAAGGAGGCGCTGGTCGAGGAGGCCGAGCAGATCGGCGCCGAGGCCACCAACTGGAAGGCCGCCGGGGACAGGCTGCGCGCCATCTTCGAGGAGTGGAAGGGCGTCCGGGGCGTCGATCGCAAGACCGACGAACAGCTCTGGAAGAGGTTCACCAAGGCCCGGGACGCTTTCAACCGGCGTCGAGGGTCGCACTTCGCGGAGCTGGACCGGCAGCGCAACGCGGCCAAGGAACGCAAGCAGGAACTGGTCGACGAGGCCGAATCGCTGACCGAGTCAACCGACTGGGGCCCCACGGCTGACCGCTACAAGCAGCTGATGAGCGAGTGGAAGTCGGTCGGGCGCGCTCCCAAGGACAGCGACGAGGCGCTCTGGAAGCGTTTCCGTTCCGCGCAGGACAGGTTCTTCTCCCGTCGTTCCGAAGCGTTCGCCGAGCGCGACGCCGAGTTCGCCGAGAACGCCAAACGCAAGGAGGAGCTGCTGTCCGAGGCGGAGCGGATCGATCCGTCCGCCGACCTGGGCGCCGCCCAGGCGCAGTTGCAGCGCATCCAACAGCGCTGGGACGAGATCGGCAAGGTGCCGCGGGAACGCATCCGCGAACTCGAAGGCAGGCTGCGGGCGGTCAACGACCGGGTCCGCTCGGCCGCCCAGACCGAGTGGCGCCGCACCGACCCGGAGGCCCAGGCCCGGGTCGAGCAGTTCCGCGAACGGGTGGAGCAGTACGAGCAGCAGGCCGCCAAGGCACGCTCGGCCGGTAACGAGAAGCGTGCCAAGGAGGCCGAACGGCAGGCCCAGCAGTGGCAGGAGTGGCTCACCGCCGCGGAGAACGCCCTCGCCGATCGCTGAGCGCCCGGTGAACGCTCGGCAGGAGGAACCGGCGCGTCGCGCTTACCGGAACGGGAGGCGACGACGCCGGTTCCGTGCCGACTCACCCGCTCGACGCCGGAACCCGCCTGAAGGGTCGGCGGAAAGTTTTCGAGGAGAGTCCCGGAGAAACACGGTCGACGCCCCTAGGGACGGGACCACACGATTCGCAGCCACTGCGTGGCCAGCACACCCATCGCGATCACCGCGATCACCAGCCCGAACGAGGGCCCCTCCTGTCCGGCCGGAACGGTCTGGCGGGACCAGATGGCGATGACCCCTTCCACCGTGACCACTCCGCAGAACATGGCCGCCACCCAGGCGATCGACCAGCGGCGGGTGGCCAGCGCCAGTGCCCCCAGCAGGATTCCCGCCACGGTGGCGTTGACGGAGAACAACCGGGGCAGCAGCCCGACCTCCAACGCGGGGTCCGCCTGGCCCGCCACGATCTGCCACCCCTGGGCACCGCCGACCCACGGCAGCACGGCGGTCAGCACCAGAACCAACATGACGCCGGTGATGACCATCGCGCGAGCACCGGGATCGATCCTGCGAGCGATATCCCGCTCGGCACGGGACAACTCGGCACGGAACCGCTGCTGACTGACCTGGTCCACTTCCTCGTCTCCGTCCGGACGCGGTTGCTGTCCACCGGAATTCTCGCTCAACATCCGCACCCCTGCCCGGCCGTGCTCTCGGCGGTCTCCGCGTTCGGGGCACCGAAGGAGGGCAGCCCGAGGCTGACCCCCGAGGTCTTGGGGCGCTGGCCGCTCTCCCAGTGGTCACCGGCGACGGTGCGGCGGTGTCGGTGAATCCCCTCGTCCGCCAGCAGGTGGTGCGGTGCGGCGCGGCTGATCGTGGTGTGCACGAGATCACCCGGACGGAGTTCACCGTCGAGCTCCCCGGTCGGGGTGAAGTGCACCAGCCTGCCGTCCCTGGCACGTCCGGACCAGCGCTCGGTGTGCGCGTTCTTGCGACCCTCGCCCTCGGCGACCAGTAGTTCGACCTCGCTTCCCACCAACTCCTGGTTGGCCTCCAGCGAGATCTCGTTCTGCAGCTGGATCAGGCGGTCGTAGCGCTGCTGCACCACCTCCTTGGGCAGCTGTCCCTCCATCTCGGCGGCGGGGGTGCCCTGCCGCTTGGAGTACTGGAAGGTGAAGGCGCTGGCGAACCGCGCCCTGCGCACCACGTCGAGCGTCGCCTCGAAGTCCTCCTCGGTCTCGCCCGGGAAACCGACGATGATGTCGGTGGTGATCGCCGCGTGCGGCATGGCCTCCCGCACCTTGCGCACGATGTCGAGGAAGCGCTCTGCGCGGTAGGAGCGCCGCATCGCCTTGAGCACGCGATCGGACCCCGACTGCAGCGGCATGTGCAGCTGAGGACACACGTTGGGGGTCTCGGCCATCGCCTCGATCACGTCGTCGGTGAAGTCCCGGGGGTGCGGCGAGGTGAAGCGCACCCGCTCCAGGCCCTCGACCTCGCCGCAGGAACGCAGCAGCTTGCCGAAGGCGTAGCGATCGCCGAACTCGACCCCGTAGGCGTTGACGTTCTGCCCGAGCAGGGTCACCTCGAGAACACCCTCGGAGGCCAGCGCGCCCACCTCGGCCAGCACGTCACCGGGGCGACGGTCCTTCTCCTTGCCGCGCAGCGAGGGCACGATGCAGAAAGTGCAGGTGTTGTTGCAGCCCACCGAGACCGAGACCCAACCCGAGTAGGCCGACTCGCGGCGGGCGGGCAGGGTGGAGGGGAACTTGTCCAGCGATTCCAGGATCTCGACTTCGGCTTCCTGGTTGTGCCTGGCGCGTTCGAGCAGCGTCGGCAGCGACCCCAGGTTGTGCGTGCCGAACACGACGTCCACCCAGGGGGCCCGCCGGACTATCTCGCCGCGGTCCTTCTGTGCCAGGCACCCTCCGACGGCGATCTGCATACCGGGGTTGCGCTGCTTGTCCGCCCGCAGCCGTCCGAGATTGCCGTAGAGCCGGTTGTCGGCGTTCTCCCGCACCGCACAGGTGTTGAACACCACCAGGTCGGCCGTGTTCTCACCCTCCTCACGCACGTAGCCGGCTTCTTCCAGCACTCCGGAGAGTCGTTCGGAGTCGTGCACGTTCATCTGGCAGCCGTACGTGCGCACTTCGAATGACTGAGGCACCCGCTTGTCCGTCACGTTCCCACCATATCCCCTGGTAGAAAGCAGTCATCCGTGGTATGGAACTCGCCCCGGCAACCCGCCCCCGGGTGGGGAACAGCTCCAGGTCACCGGATCGGAGGATGTTCGCGGCCACGCACCCGGGCTGGGGAGAAACCCGGTGGAGCACACGCGGCGCCCGGTGGTCGAGGCCGCAGGCGGACGAACTCGAAGGCCGGAAACGACGCCGGTGACGAGGACGGCGGTGCCGCGTCGGCACGCCACACGCCTGATCGACGACGCTTCCGCTTCGGAACCCGGTCGGGCCCGGCGAGCGCGGCCACGGGTCTCGTCCGTAACCGGCCGGCCACCCCGGGCGAGCGACTGGGGAACACCCCGCGTGAACAACCGGGCCGCCGCCGCGCTCGACATTCCGCGTGACGCGCCGGAAACGGGGAACGTAATCGAGTCGCAACCTCCGTTGGTGGCTCGGTCCTGGACTCAGCGACTCACGCACCTTAGGTTGCCTTCATCGTGTTCGCCGTTTCCGACCGGTCTGGAGATCGAATGTCCGAAGTTTCCACGGATACGCCGATGATCCGGGTATCCGCGGTCGACAAGTACTTCGGGTCACTGCACGTACTCAAGGACATCAACCTGGATATCCCCCGGGGACAGGTCGTGGTGGTTCTCGGCCCCTCCGGCTCCGGCAAGTCCACCCTCTGCCGAGTGATCAACCGGCTGGAAACGATCGACTCGGGAGCGATCTCGGTCGACGGAGTACCGCTTCCCGAGGAGGGCCGCGCGCTGGCCGAGTTGCGGGCCGACGTCGGAATGGTGTTCCAGCAGTTCAACCTGTTCGCGCACAAGAGCATCATCGACAACGTCACGCTGGGGCCGATCAAGGTCCGCAAGCTCGGCAAGGACGAGGCCCGCGAGGAGGGCATGCGACTGCTGCGCCGGGTGGGCATCGCCGACCAGGCCGAGAAGTACCCCGCACAGCTCTCCGGCGGGCAGCAGCAACGCGCCGCGATCGCACGGGCACTGGCCATGCGCCCCAAGGTGATGCTGTTCGACGAGCCCACCTCGGCGCTGGACCCCGAGATGGTCAACGAGGTGCTCGAAGTGATGGCGGGGCTGGCCGAGGAGGGCATGACGATGCTCGTGGTCAGTCACGAGATGGGTTTCGCCCGCCGTGCCGCCCACCGGGTGCTGTTCATGGCCGACGGCGAGGTCGTCGAGGACGCCGCCCCCGACACGTTCTTCGATTCCCCCGAGTCGGAGCGCGCCAAGGACTTCCTGGGCAAGATCCTCACCCACTAGAACCTCTCGGCCCACGGATCTCGATCGGTTCCACGATCACCACTGGAAGGGACATCCATGCGTAACGGCAAGCTGACCGCCGCGGCCATCGCGGCGTCGGTGGGCCTGCTGCTCAGTGCCTGCGGAGGCGGTTCGGCCGACGAGGAGGGCTTCTCCGCCCCGGTCGCCGACAACCCCTCGTTCGAGGACGGCACCACGATGGCCGAGTACGCCGAATCCGGCGAGATCACCATCGGGACCAAGAAGGACCAGCCGCTGTTCGGGCTGGAGAACCTCAACGGCGAGATGCAGGGCTTCGACGTCGCCATCGGCGAGATCATCGCGGGCAAGCTCGGCATCCCGGCCGACAAGATCAACTGGAAGGAAACCCCGAGCAAGAACCGCGAGCTCTATCTCGAACAGGGCAAGGTCGACATGGTCGTGGCCACTTACACGATCAACGACAAGCGTGCCGAACGGGTCACCTTCGCCGGACCGTACTACGAGGCCGGCCAGGATCTGATGGTCAAGCGGAGCAACGACTCGATCACCGGCCCGGAGTCGCTGCGCGACAGCGACGCCAAGGTGTGCTCGGCGCGGGGATCCACGCCCTCCGAACGGATTCGCGAGTACATCGACAACTCCCGGCTGGTGCTGTTCGACACCTACTCCAAGTGCGCCGACGCGCTGCGCAACGGCCAGGCGCAGGCGGTGACCACGGACAACTCGATCCTGATGGGCCTGGTCAGCGAGAACGAGAACAAGTTCAAGGTGGTCGGCGAGACTTTCAGCGAGGAGCCCTACGGCGTCGGGATCGCCAAGGGCGACACCGACTTCTGCCGGTTCATCAACGAAAGCCTGCGGACCGCCGCCGAGAACGGCACCTACCAGGAGGCCTGGAACTCCACCGCGGGCAAGGTGTCGGAGAAGACACCGGAACTGCCCGAGCTGCGGTCCTGCAGCTGAGCCGTACCCGCCTGTACAGGGGCACCGGCGATCCCGGTGCCCCTTTTCAGCTTGCTGGAGTTAACCGTGCAAGTCCTTATCGACAACTACCATCTCTACCTGCGGGGGCTGGGCACGACGCTGCGGATCTGCCTCTACGCGGGTCTGCTCACCCTGGTGGTGGGAACGTTCATCGCGGGGTGCCGCGTCGCTCCGCTCACCCCGCTACGCGCGTTCGGCACCGCCTGGGTGACGGTGTTCCGGAACTGCCCGCTGGCCGTGGTGCTGTTCTTCATGGCGTTCGGCATCCCCGCTCTCGGTGTGAACGCCTCGTACTTCGTGTTCGGCACCATCGGGCTCGCGCTGTACACCTCGGCGTTCGTCTGCGAGGCGATCCGCAGCGGCATCAACGCCGTGTCACCCGGCCAGGCCGAGGCGGCCCGGTCCGTGGGGCTCGGTTTCGGGCAGACCCTGCGGTTGGTGATCCTGCCGCAGGCGGTGCGCAGCATCATCCCCCCGCTGGGCAGCGTGATGATCGCGATGATCAAGAACTCCGCGATCGCGGGCGCCTTCGGAATCGGCGGTGATCTCTACGCGGTGGGAATCCGGCAGTCCTCCGCCCAGGGTGAGGCGATCATCCCCGTGCTGGTGGGCGTGGCACTGGGCTACCTGATCATCACCATCCCCGCCGGCCTGCTGCTGAGCTACGTGGAACGGAAGGTGGCGATCGCGCGATGAGCGAGTCGGTGCTCTACGAGGCGCCCGGACCACGCGCCAAACTCCGTGCCCGTTACGCGAGTGCCGTGACCGGCCTGGTGCTGCTCGCCGCGTTCGCGTGGGTGATCTACCGGCTCGCGCGGGCGGGCGAATTCACCTACGACAAGTGGGGCCCGCTGATCGACCCGGGCAACGAGAACTTCGCCCCACTGTGGACGCTGCTGGGGCGGGGACTGGTCAACACCCTGCTGGCCGCCGGTTGGTCCATCCTGTTCTCCCTGGTCATCGGCACGATCCTCGCGCTGACCAGGGTTACGGCCGCGGCCTGGTACCGCTGGGCCGTGGTCGGGGTGATCGAACTGCTGCGCGGCACCCCGGTGGTGGTGCTGATCTTCTTCGCCTACCAGGCGCTGCCGGTCGTGGGACTCGACCTGCCGGTGATGTGGTCGCTGGTCATCGGGCTGACCGCCTACAACTGCGTGATCATCGCCGAGATCGTGCGCGCGGGGATCGACTCGTTGCCCAAGGGGCAGAGCGAGGCGGCCTACGCGGTGGGCATGCGCCGGGGGCAGGTCATGGTCAGCGTGCTGCTGCCGCAGGCGTTCCGGGCCATGCTTCCCGCCCTGATCAGTCAGCTGGTGGTCGTGCTCAAGGACACCTCGCTCGGCTTCACGATCAGCTACCCGGAGTTCGTGCAGCGCGGCGAGACCGCCATCGAGAACCTCGGCAACCCCATCCAGCTCTACCTGTTCATCGCGTTGATCTTCATCGTCATCAACTACACGCTGAGCAAGCTCGCGGTCTACACCGAGCGCAGGCTGAGCCGGGGCCGCAGGTCCGCCGCGACGGAGGAACCGGAGAGCGCCGCGGCCACCGGGGACTGAACACGCCGCGGGGAGGCGACGGTACGCGGGAGCGGACCCGACCTCCTCCCCGGGGCCGGTCCAACCGACAAGCGATCCGAGCCGGGCGCCCGGCTCGGCGAGCGTGGGGATCAGCGGGGGATCTCGGGAGCACGAGCGCGGGGACGCCTGTCCCGCAGCGTCTCCTCCGCCGCTTCCTCCCACCGCCCGTCGTCGACGGCGTCGGCGAGGATCGCGCGGAGCCTGTCGCGGAACTTCTCGTCGCCCTCGGCGATCCCGACCCGACGTTCGACCGGCCGCTCGGCGGGTCCGGTGACGACGTAGGGAGCCACCACGGTCACGCCCTCCGCCGTCGTCCGGAACCCGCCGAGCAGGACGTCCACGCCGCCCCGGTCGAGAGCCCCGGTACGCAACGAGGAAGGTAGCAGACGGAAGGCGACCCCGGACTCGGGATCCAGGTCCAGCCCCGCCGCGAGGATGCTGGCGATCCGCGTGTCGAAACCGCGGTACTCCCCCTCTGCCCGCCGCACGAAGTCGGAGGCGTCGTTGGGGACGCCGACCAGCAGCTCCCCACGGGAGCGGATCCGGGACACGGTCGGCGATCCGGGCAGCTCCACCCCTCCGGTGGGAACGACTGAGGAAGTAACCGGAGGCGCGGAGCCCGTGTCCCGCTCCAGCGGGGGAAGCTGGGCGGCCCCCCGCTCGTCTCCGGTGGTCGCGCAGGCGGAGAACAGCAGCACGGAGATCACTCCGAGCACCGTGCGGGGGACCACTCGCAGCCACATGCTCGTAATCCTCGTCCTGTTCGCCCGGCGGTGTCCACCTGGCCCACGAGGTGTTGCGGTAGGCTCGGGTTCGACTGGATCGGTTGTGAGACGTGGTTGACACGGGATAGGGTCCGCAACCGGTTCAGACCAATCGAGGCGCCAGTGTCGTCGCCCGCCCGTACCGCACCCCCGTACGCACCGGGAGGCGATGAGTGACACCGACAGACGTGCACCCCGTTGTCCGCGAAGTAACCGACCGTATCGCCGAGCGCAGCTCCGCCTCGCGCCGCGACTACCTGGAGCGGATTCGCGCCGCCAAACACACCGAACCGGCCAGGGCCAACATGGCCTGCAGCAACCTCGCCCACGGCTTCGCCGCCATCAGCGGCACCGACCGGGAGGCCGTGAAGGGCCTCGTCCGTCCGGGCGTGGCCATCGTGTCCGCCTACAACGACATGCTCTCCGCGCACAAGCCCTACGCGGAGTTCCCCGAGTGGATCAAGGAAGCCGCCCGAGGCGAGGGCGGTGTCGCGCAGTTCGCCGGCGGGGTCCCCGCCATGTGCGACGGCATCACCCAGGGGCGCGACGGCATGGAACTGTCCATGTTCTCCCGCGACGTCATCGCGATGGCCACCGGCGTGGCGCTCTCGCACGAGATGTTCGACTCCGCGCTGCTGCTGGGCATCTGCGACAAGATCGTGCCCGGCCTGCTGATCGGCGGGCTGACCTTCGGGCACCTGCCGATCACCCTGGTCCCCGCCGGCCCCATGCCCTCCGGTCTCCCCAACGGTGAGAAGAGCCGGATCAGGCAGCTGTTCGCGGAGGGCAAGGCCACCCGCGAGGAGTTGCTGGAGGCCGAGTCCGCCTCCTACCACTCCCCCGGCACCTGCACGTTCTACGGCACGGCGAACTCCAACCAGCTCGTCGTGGAGATGATGGGGCTGCACCTGCCGGGATCCACCTTCGTGCCGCCGGGAACACCGCTGCGCAGGGCACTCACCGAGGAGGCCGCCAGGAACGCCGTCCGGGCCGCGAAGTCCGAGGAGGCTCCCTCGATCGGAGAGATCATCGACGAGCGCGCCATCGTCAACGGCGTCGTGGCGCTGCTGGCCACCGGGGGATCGACCAACCACACGATGCACCTGCCCGCGGTGGCCTCGGCGGCCGGTATTCAGCTGACCTGGGACGACTTCTCCGACCTTTCCGCGGTGGTGCCGCTGCTCGGCAGCGTCTACCCGAACGGCTCGGCCGACATCAACCACTTCACCGCGGCGGGCGGGGTACAGACCCTGGTCGCCGAGCTGCTCGATGCCGGACTCGTGCACCCGGACGTGCGAACCGTCGCCGGGGACGGGCTGGAGCGCTACCGGCAGCAGCCCTTCCTCGAGGACGGTGAGCTGGTCTGGCGGGAAGGACCGGGCCGCAGCCTGGACACCAGCGTGCTGCGGGGCGTCTCCGACCCCTTCGACTCCGAGGGCGGCCTGCGGGTGCTGGAGGGCAACCTGGGGCGCTCGGTCATGAAGGTCTCGGCCGTCAAGCAGCAGCACCGCTCCGTGACCGCCCAGGCACGGGTGTTCGACGACCAGGAGCGGTTCAAGGCGGCGTTCCAGGCCGACGAGCTCAACCGCGACGTCGTCGTGGTGGTGCGCAACCAAGGGCCCCAGGCGAACGGGATGCCCGAACTGCACGGACTCAGCCCCGGCCTCGGTGTGCTGCAGGACCGTGGTTACCAGGTCGCGCTGGTCACCGACGGGCGCATGTCCGGCGCGTCCGGCAAGATCCCCTCCGCGATCCAGGTGACACCGGAGGCCAGTGCCGGTGGCGCGTTGGCGAAGGTCCGCGACGGTGATGTGCTCCGGGTGGACGGCGAGCAGGGCACGCTTGAAGTGCTGGTTCCCGACGACGAGCTCGCCGCGAGGGAACCCGCCACACCCGCCGCGCTGCACCAGTTCGGCACGGGGCGCGAGCTGTTCGCCACCTTCCGGCAGGCGGTCGGCCGAGCCGACCAGGGGGCCAGCGTCTTCCCGACGCCGGAGCAGCAGCGCTCCCACGACGAAGTCTCCGCCTGAGCCACCAGCAGAACCGAACGGATTCCACGATGCGAGCCGCAACCGACATCCTCGAGATCAGCCCGATCATCCCCGTCGTCGTGCTCGACGACGCCGCCCACGCCGTTCCGCTCACCCAAGCGCTGCAGCGTGGCGGCATTCACACCATCGAGGTCACCCTCCGCACCCCGGCCGCCCTGGAGGCGATCGAGCGGATCACCGGTGAGGTCGAGGGCGTCACGGTGGGGGCCGGGACGATCACCCAGCCGGGGCAGGCCAAGGAGGCGGCCCGGGCCGGAGCGGAGTATCTGGTGACGCCGGGCAGCACCGACCGCCTGCTCGACGAGGTGGCCGAGACGGGCCTGCCCGCACTGCCCGGGGTCAGCACCGTCTCCGAGGCACTCCGGTTGGCCGAGCGCGGCATGCGGGCGCTGAAGTTCTTCCCCGCCGAACCGGCGGGTGGGGTGCCCTACCTCAAGGCGCTGAGCAGTCCACTGCCGGACCTGACCTTCTGCCCCACCGGGGGGATCACCCCGGACAACGCCGGGCGCTACCTGGCACTGCCCAATGTGCGCTGCGTCGGTGGTTCCTGGCTCGCCCCGAAGGAAGCGCTCGGCAAGGGTGACTGGGGCCACGTCGAGGCCCTGGCTCGGCAGGCGGTTTCGCTGGGCTGACCGAGAGGCCGGGAGGGCTCCGTCGACTCGGTTCTCCCCGCGCCCGCCCCGCGGCACCTCGGGGTGGCGGCGATCTCTCGCGAAATCGACGCCACCCGGTGCGGCGGTGCGACCCCGTGCGCGGCGATTCCTCGCGAAACGTACGTCCTCGCGAAACGTACGCCGGTACGTGGGCGGGTGCCTCACCGCCCCACGCACCGGCTGGGTCCGTTCCGAACCCGAGCGGCCCGGAGTCACTTCACCGGTCGGACCTCGGTGCTCGGATCACCGTCGATCGCGGCCGCCAGCCGGGGAACCAGGCCGTCGAGCGCTGTGGGCAGGCTGAGCGGGCTGGAGAAGGACACCGCTCCGTTGAGCGCGGTCTGGCGCGGCATCCTGATGTCGCGTCCCTGCTTGGCGACGTCGAGCTGCTGGTAGACCTGCTTGCGGGCGATGCTGTCCTCGGGAGCGCCGTAGACCCCCAGCAATAGGACATCGGCTTCGAGCAGCCCCAGGCGCTCCTTGCTGAGCTGCTGCGGTTCCCGGTTCTCGCCGGAGAACAGTCGCTCGGTGGCGGAGGGGAGCTGGAACCCGAGCGAGCGCAGCAGTCGCGGCGCCGGTCCTTCCGCGTAGACCCACGCCTGTCCACTGATGGAGGTCGCCAACAGGCCGGTGGCACCGTCGAACTCCGGATGCCGCGAGCGGGCCTCGGCGAACCTGCCCTCGATGTCGGTGACGAGCTGCTCGGCTTTCTCACTACTCCCGAGGGCCTTGCCGATGATTCTGGTCATGTCCTGCCAGGGCACGCCGTAATCGGCGAACTCGGCTGGCTGGGCGACCGTGGGCGCGATTTTGGAGAGCTTGTCGTACTCCTGCTTCTTCAGCCCGGAGTTGACCCCGATGATCACGTCCGGTTCCAGGGCCGCGATCCGCTCGAACTCCAGTTCCTGGCGCGCCAGCACCTCGGGCATCTCGCGGTCGCCCAGCTTCTCCCTGGCCCACGGCCACAGCGCGCCGTCCTTCCCACCGAACCACTCGCGGGTGGCTACCGGGGCGGTGCCGAGCGCGAGAACGGTGTCCTGATCGGTCAGCCCCACCGTGACGACGCGCTCGGGGCGCTCGGGAATCTCGGTGGTGCCGTGCTTGTGCTCGATGCGGACCGGAAAGGCACCCGAGCCGGAACCGGAACCCGAACCGGACCCGCCGCTCCCCTTCCCGGGAGCACAGGCCGTGAGCAGTAACACCCCGGCACCGCCGAGCAGACCTCTGCGGCTGATCTCGGAACGGGCGGGACCGAACTTGTCGCGTGGCATTGCACACCCCAACTACCGGAGTCGATGTTTAGGTTAGCCTAAACAAATCGAAATGCCCGGTTCAAGGGCGCCCCACCCCTTGCGGGCGGGATCACAGCACCACCGCCGCGGTGAGTCGCGTCACCGCCTCACGCAACGAGTCCGCGACCGGACTGCCCGTGTTCTCCAGGGCCTCGCGGGACATGACACCGGTGGCGACCAGCACGCAGCGCGCCCCGACCTCCTCGGCCGCGTGCGCGTCGTCGACGACGTCGCCGATGACGGCCGTCTCCGCCGGCTCCAGCTCCAGCGAGCGCAGGTGCGCGCCGAGGAAGGCCGCCTTAGAACCGCCGACGTCGGAGTCGCGCAACCCGTCGATCCGCCCGAATACCGGGCCCAACCCGAACCGTTCGACCAGCGGCACCAGCTCGTCGTGGAAAAACATGGAAAGCAGTGACTGACTGCCGCCCCGTTCCCGCCACTCCCGCAGGGCGTGCGGCGCGTCGGCCGCCAGTTCGCAGGTGTGCAGCGACCGCCGGTAGGTGTCGTGGTAGATGCGGTCGATGGCCCGCCAGTCCCGCTGATCGAGCTCGCGTCCGAGCACCCGCTCGTAGGCCCCGCGCAGTGGCCTGCCGAACACCGCGCGCCAGCCGGCGAGATCGACCGGCTCGACCCCGTAGGCGGCGCAAACGGCGTTGACCGAGGCCACCACGGCCTCGTTGTCGGCGAGCAGCGTGCCGTTCCAGTCCCACACGATGTGCCGCGTCGGCGGCAGTTCACCAGATCCGCTCACCGGCGGATCCTATCGTCGCTGCTCGCCTCCACGGGGGCCGCACCGGAAACCCCCGCTCGCCGGACGGCCGACACCGACCGACCGTTCCGCGCGGCAACCGACGCCGCACGGGAACGGCTCAGTCATCGGGTTCGAACCACAGCTCCTCGTCCGGCGCGGAAGCTTGCACCCCGGTGGACTCCAGTTCCTCCCGAACCACGCGAAAGGCCAGCGCCCGGCCGTACCCCTTGCGCGCGAGCAGCCCCAGCAGCCGCCGTGTCCTGGTCCGCGCATCGACGGCGGTCATCCCGCGCGCCCTGCGACGCACCAGTTCCCGGGCCCGTTCCACCTCCGCGTCGGTGTCCACCGACTCCAGCGCCTCGGCTGCCGTGTCCTCGTCGATTCCCTTGTCGCGCAGTTCCTCGCGGAGCGCGCCGCGTCCCAGTCCCCGCTGTCGATGACGACCACGCACCCACTCCGCCGCGAAGGCGGCGTCGTCGACCAGTCCGGCCGCCGCGAACCTGTCGAGCACGGTCTCGGCCGTATCGGTCGCCACTCCCTTTCGCCGCAGGGCACGCAACAGCTCCGCACGACTGCGTGCCCTGGTAGCGAGCAGCCGGTAGACGGTATCGCGCGCGGTCCGCTCCTCCGCCGGGCTCTCGGGGGCCCCGTCCGGAACGTCCCCGGAAACCTCCCCTGCGACCGGTCCCGACGCTTCTCCGGGAAGGGGCCGAACGCTGCCCGCCCCGGATTCGGTGTCAGCCACGACAGCCACCGACCCGATCAGAACTCGACGGGGGCCGGCTCGCTCTGCTGCTGCTCGGCGGTGTCGGCGCCCGCCTCCGAACCGATCCCCATCTTCTCCTTGATCCGCTTTTCGATCTCGTTGGCCACGTCAGGATTGTCCCGCAGGAACTTGCGGGCGTTCTCCTTGCCCTGGCCGAGCTGATCCCCCTCGTAGGTGTACCAGGCACCGGACTTGCGCACGAAGCCGTGCTCGACCCCCATGTCGATCAGCGAGCCCTCGCGGCTGATGCCGTGACCGTAGATGATGTCGAACTCGGCCTGCTTGAACGGTGGGCTGACCTTGTTCTTGACCACCTTCACCCTGGTGCGGTTGCCGACCGCGTCGGAGCCGTCCTTGAGCGTTTCGATGCGCCGCACGTCCAGTCGCACCGAGGCGTAGAACTTCAGCGCCTTGCCGCCGGTGGTCGTCTCCGGGGAGCCGAACATCACGCCGACCTTCTCGCGGAGCTGGTTGATGAACACGGCGGTGGTCTGCGAACTGTAGAGCGCCGAGGTCAACTTGCGCAGTGCCTGGCTCATCAGCCGCGCCTGCAACCCCACGTGGCTGTCGCCCATCTCGCCCTCGATCTCGGCCTTGGGCACCAGCGCGGCGACCGAGTCGATGGCGATCAGGTCCAGCGCACCGGAGCGGATCAGCATGTCCGCGATCTCCAGCGCCTGCTCACCCGTGTCGGGTTGGGAGACCAGCAGCGAGTCGGTGTCCACACCGATCGCCTTGGCGTACTCGGGATCCAGGGCGTGCTCGGCGTCGATGAACGCCGCCGTGCCGCCCGCCCGCTGGGCGTTGGCCACCGCGTGCAGGGCCACCGAGGTCTTACCGCTGCTCTCGGGGCCGTAGATCTCGACGACGCGCCCACGCGGCAGTCCGCCGATGCCGAGCGCGACGTCCAGTGCGATCGAGCCGGTGGGAATCGCCTCCACCGCCGGACGGGTGTCCTCGCCCAGCCGCATCACCGACCCCTTGCCGAACTGCTTGTCGATCTGGGCGATGGCCAGTTCGAGAGCCTTGCTCTTGTCGTTGCTCTTGTCGCTGCCCTTGTCGGATGCTGCTGCCATCGGGTCCACCTCGGTCGGGTCGAATGTCGTGGTCTCGGGGCCGACGCTACGGGTCAGGGCCGACAATCCGACCTCGGGTCGGCGGATCCGTGGACAACCTGCCCCGCTGTGGACCCATTCTAACCGAACTGGTGTTCGACAGCTCCACGACACTCCGCCGTACCGGCTTCCCACCGGGTGCGATCTGCCCCCGCCGGGAGGAGACTGAACCTGTCCCGCCGGCCTCCCACCGCCGGGGAGACGACCACTACGGCCCGCCACGGCGGGCCTCGGGAGGTGGCCGAATGCGGATCGATCGTTACCTGCCGCCGACACACTGGCTGAGCAAGGTCTACCGTGGCGGCGCCGCCGCCTTCGGAGGCGCGCTGATCGCCTTCGGCATACTCGGTTTCACCAACAACCTCGGGTTCTTCTCCACCAGCGGTCAGCAGATCCTGGGGCTGTCCACGAACGGACTGCTGTCGCTGATCTCGATCGTGGTGGGTGCCGTGCTGATCGCCGCCGCCGCCATCGGCGGCCCGCTGGCCTCCACCACCACCGCCACCATCGGAGCGCTGTTCCTGCTCTCCGGCCTGGCCAACCTCGCAGTGCTCGAAACGCGGTGGAACCTGCTGGCGTTCGAGATGCAGAACGTGGTGTTCAGTCTGGTGGCGGGCATGCTGCTGCTGTTCGTCGGGCTGTACGGCAGGGTCAGCGGCGGCCTTCCCGAGGACAACCCGTTCGTGCGCTACCGGCACCGCGAACCACCGGAGGGAGAGGTTCCCGAGCAGCGCACGGCCGAACAGGAGCGGGCCGAGGAGCTGAGGCCCCTGGCCGAGGCCGAGGTGGCGTTGGGAGAAGGTCACGCCACCCCCGAGCAGGAACAGCTCGTCCGCGCCGAGGCCCTGCGACTGGCCCGAGCGGAGCGACAGCGCGCCTATGAGCACTACGCCCACATCCAGCGGGCGCTGCGAGGCGAGCGGGAGACCTCAGAATCACGCCCCTCCGGCTCCCGGGAGCCCGACACCGGCGGCTGAGGGCCGGCCGTCCCCTCCGCCGGACGCGGGGCGGGGTTTCAGCGCCGGTTCCCGGGCACCTCGAAGCTCTCGCACAACACCGCCCAGACCCGCTTGGGCTCCCAGCCCGCTTCCAGGGCCTGATTGACGGTGCGCTCACCCAGCCCCGCCAGTACGTGGTCCCTGGCCAGAGTGTCGGCGCGGAGCTCGCCGAACTCCTCGGCCATTCGCTGCCGCAGAGCCGTGTAACGCATCCACACCAGACTACGTGCACCGCGCCGCCCGAACGCGCCTCGGCCGGGCGGGGCTCGCTACGGGCGAGCGGAGCGACGCCCCGGCATCAGACCCCAGTACCGGGATCGGCGACGCCGCTCGCGGTACGCGCCCCGGAGCGGGGCCGCGGGATAGGCTGGTGCCATGTCGCAGGCGGAACTGACCGGACTGTCCTCGGTGTGGGGGCAGGTGGCCCTCGCTGCCATGCTGCTGATCGTGGTGATCCTGCTGCTGCGCAGGCTCTGGAACCAGCGGGGGCGTTGAGCACGGCCGACACCGTGGGAGCGGAAACGGCGCACGTGTCGGACCGTTGCTCCACGATGGGAACGTGACCGACCCACTGGAGCGGTTCTCACGACCGACCCGGGAGTGGTTCCGCGAGACGTTCGACGCACCCACGCCCTCGCAGGCCGAGGCCTGGCGGGAGATCACCTCCGGACAGCACACCCTGGTGATCGCACCCACCGGCTCGGGCAAGACGCTGGCCGCGTTCCTGGCTGCGCTGGACGACCTGACCACCTCGACTCCTCCGAGCGACCCGAAGCGGCGGTGCCGGGTGCTGTACGTCTCACCCATGAAGGCGCTCGCCGCGGACGTGCGCCGCAACCTGCGCACCCCACTGTCCGGGATCGAGCGGACGGCACACCGGCTGGGCGAGGAGATCTCGGATATCAGCGTCACCAGTCGCACCGGTGACACTCCTCCCCGGGAGCGCAGGGCGTTCGGACGACGTCCCGCCGACGTCCTGGTGACCACTCCGGAATCGTTGTTCCTGCTGCTGACCTCGGCCTCGCGGGAGGCGCTGCGCGGGGTGGGGACGGTCATCGTGGACGAGGTGCACGCCGTGGCCGGCGGCAAGCGCGGTTCACACCTGGCGGTGTCTCTGGACAGGTTGGACGAGCTGCTACCGGCTCCGGCCCAGCGGATAGGTCTCTCGGCCACGGTGCGGCCCGTCGACGAGGTGGTCGAGTTCCTCGCAGGCGGGCGTCCCGTCCGGGTCGTCCGGCCGCCCGATCCGAAGCAGGTGGACGTCTCGGTACGGGCACCCGTGGCGGACATGGCCCACCCCGAGACGGGTAGCGAGGGTGGACAGGACTCGAACGGAAGCCGGGCACCGTCGGTGTGGCCCGCGCTGCGGGAACGCGTACTGGAGTTGGTCGAACAGCACCGTTCCACGATCGTGTTCACCAATTCACGCAGACTCGCCGAGCGGCTGACCGCCGGACTCAACGAGCTGGCCGCCGAGCGCCGTGGCGCGGGCGAGGCCGCCGCGCCGACCGGAGGGCCCCGGTCGTTTCCCGCGGCCGCCGTCGGCTCTTCGGGCGTCACCGGCGGCGTCGGAGCGGTCGTGGCCCGTGCGCACCACGGCTCGATGTCCAAACAGCAGCGCACCCGGGTGGAGGAGGAGCTCAAGTCGGGTGAGCTGCCGTGCGTGGTCGCGACCTCCTCGCTGGAGCTGGGGATCGACATGGGCGCGGTGGACCTGGTCGTACAACTTGAGGCCCCTCCCAGCGTGGCGTCGGGCACGCAACGGATCGGGCGGGGCGGGCACCGGGTCGGCGAACCCTCGCGCGGGGTGGTCTTCCCGAAGTTCCGAGGTGACCTCGTCGGGTGCGCGGTGGCGGCGGAACGGATGCGGTCCGGGCTGATCGAGGCGCTGGAAGTACCGCGCAACCCGTTGGACGTGCTGGCGCAGCAGATCGTGGCGGCGGTGGCGATGGATGTCCGCGAGGTCGGCGAGCTGGCCGCGCTGCTGCGGCGGTCGGCACCGTTCGCCCGGCTGCCCGACTCGGCCCTGCGATCGGTGCTGGACATGCTCGCCGGGCGCTACCCGAGCGAGGAGTTCGGCGAGCTGCGGGCCAGGATCGTCTGGGACAGGACCACCGACGAGCTGCGCCCGCGTCCCGGCTCGCAGCGGCTGGCCGTCACCTCCGGCGGAACCATCCCGGATCGGGGGATGTTCACCGTGGTCACGCGGGGTGCCGAGGCGGCGGGGGCCGGTCGGAGGCGGGTCGGCGAACTCGACGAGGAGATGGTCCACGAGTCCCGGGTGGGCGACACCTTCCTGCTGGGAACCTCCTCGTGGCGGATCTCCGAGATCACTCCCGACCGGGTGATCGTGGAACCCGCCCCCGGTACCCCGGCGAGGATGCCGTTCTGGAAGGGGGATTCGACGGGCCGACCGCTGGAGTTCGGCCGCGCCGTGGGGGGTTTCCTCCGCGAGATCGCCTCCGCCGACCCCGAGGCCGCGCGCGCACGGGCGCACGAGGCCGGATTGGACGCCCACGCCCGGGAGAACCTGCTGGCCTACACCGAGGAACAGCGGTTGGCGACCGGCCGCGTGCCGGACGACCGTACGATCGTGGTGGAACGGTTCCGGGACGAGCTCGGCGACTGGCGGGTGGTGGTGCACTCCCCGTTCGGGGGACGGGTCAACGGGCCGTGGGCGCTGGCCATCGGCGCCAGGCTGCGGCAGCGCGGGGGCGCGGACGTGCGACCGGTGTCCTCCGACGAGGGAATCGTGCTGCGCGTGAGCGACGCGCTCGACGATTCCGGGGCCGAGGTGGCCCCGGGGGCCGAGGACGTCGTGATACCCCCGGAAGAGGTGGAACAGCTGGTCACCGACTCGATATCCGGTTCGGCACTGTTCGCCGCCCGCTTCCGGGAGTGCGCCTCCCGCGCGCTGCTGCTACCGCGTCGGGACCCTCGGCACCGCGCCCCGCTGTGGCAGCAGCGGCAGCGCGCCACCCGGCTGCTGGAGGTCGCCGCACGTTACGAGCACTTCCCCGTCGTGCTGGAGGCCATGCGGGAGTGCCTGCGGGACGTCCACGACGTCGCCGGGCTGCGCGAGCTGATGTCGGAGATCGCCCAGCACCGGATCCGGGTGGTGGAGGTACCCACCACCGGCCCGTCCCCCTTCGCGCGGACCCTGCTGTTCGGCTACGCCGGGACGTTCCTGTACGAGTCCGACGCCCCGCTCGCCGAACGCAGATCGGCCGCGCTGAGCCTGGACACCACGCTGCTGGCCGAACTGCTCGGCTCGGAGGAGATACGGGAACTGCTCGACGCCGAGGTGGTCGCGGAGGTGGAGAACGGCCTGCTGCGGTTGGATCCGCGGCGCCACGCCCGCGGGCCGGAGGAAACGGCCGACATGCTGCGCGCGCTGGGCGACCTCACCGAGCCGGAGGCGACCGCCAGGGGTGTCGGCCGGGAGTGGCTGGTGGAGCTGGAGGCACAGCACCGGGCGCTGCGAGTACGTGTCGCGGGCGAGACCAGGTGGATCGCGGTGGAGGACGCGGGCAGGTTCCGGCAGGCACTCGGGAGCGAGCTGCCCGGCTGGGTCCCCGAGGTGTTCACCGAACCGGTGGAGGACCCGCTGGGAGAGCTGGTGGCCCGATTCGCGCGCTGCCGGGGACCGTTCCGGGCCGCCGCGCTCGCCGAACGGTTCGGGTTGAGCTGCGCCTCTGTCACGGAGGTCCTGGAGCGGCTGCGCGCCTCGGGTCGGTTGGTGCGCGGCGAGCTGCGCCCGGTGGGTGCGGGCGGCGACGGTGGCACCGAGTACTGCGACGCCGAGGTGCTGCGCAGGCTGCGCCGGGCCTCGCTGGCCAAGCTGCGTTCCGAGATCGAACCCGTCGAGCCCGCCGCGCTGGGCAGGTTCCTGCCGGTGTGGCACGGCGTCGACTCGTGGCGGGAGGGCTCTGCCCCCGAGGTGCTCGCGGTGGTCGAGCAGCTGGCCGGCGTTCCGCTGACCGCGGGTTCGCTGGAGTCGCTGGTGCTGCCCGCACGGGTACCCGATTACCGGCCCGGGATGCTGGACGAGCTCACCACGAGCGGCGAGGTGGTCTGGGTGGGGGCCGGTGCCTTGGCCGGGGAGGACGGTTGGGTGTCGCTGGCGCCCTCCGACATCGCCGAACTGGTGCTTCCGGACCGGGTGGGTCCAGCCGGGAGCTCAGGACTTCACGAAGCGATCCGGGAGGCCCTGTCCGGCGGCGCACTGTTCTTCCGGCAGCTCGCGGACCGGGCAGCGGAGCTGCTCGCGGGACGGGAGGAGGCGAGGCCAACCGACGCGGCGACGGTCTCGGCGCTGTGGGACCTGGTGTGGTCCGGTGAGGTCACCAACGACACCCTGGCACCGCTGCGGGCCGTGCTGTCCGGCGGCTCGTCCCCTTCCCGCCCGAGGCGACTCCCCCGGCGCCGGGGGAGGTACGCGAGGCCGACCTCGGTCCGGGCCGGGGCCACCGGTGGTTCCGGCCCGCCGAGCGCGGCGGGGCGCTGGTCGCTCGCACCGCTGCCCAGCTCGGACGCCACCCGCCGCGCGACGGCGCGCACCGAGACCTTCCTGGAGCGGCACGGCGTGCTGACCCGCGGCTCCCTGGAGGTCGAACGGGTGACAGGCGGGTTCGCGGCGGTGTACCGGGTACTGCGGACCATGGAGGAGTCCGGTGGCTGCGGACGCGGATACGTGGTGGCCGGGTTGGGACCCGCGCAGTTCGCCGCACCCGGCGCGATCGACCGGCTGCGCGCCTTCGACGGTTCGTCCCCACCGGCAGAACCAGGTCGGGCGGTGCTGCTCGCCGCGACCGACCCCGCCCAGCCGTACGGCGCGGCGCTGCCCTGGCCCGACGTGGTCGGCGACACCCGACACCGCCCCGGACGCCGGGCCGGGGCACTGGTGGTGCTCGTCGAAGGGGAACCGGTGTTCTACGTCGAACGGGGCGGTAGATCGCTGCTGTCGTTCACCGAGCGAGAGCCCCGGTTGCGGGCCGCGGCCGAACGGCTGGCGGAGGCGGTGCGCGAGGGCACGCTGGAGGGGTTGTCGTTCCGGCGCGCCGACGGTGTCGGCGCCATCGGCAGCGGACTGGCCGAAGTCCTCGTCGCGGCCGGGTTCCGTGCCACTCCGCAGGGGCTGCGCCTGCGGAACTGAAACCGACGGAGCCGAGGCCGCGCGGAACGCTGTCGCCGAGGAACCCGGGGTGAAGTTCCCGCTCCCACCGGCGGGCGGAACCGATGGTCCATCCTCTAGGGTGCGGAGCTGTGACCGCTGCACCGTCTCCGCGTTGCGAACGAGTGGTGGAACTCTCCGCCGACGAGCTGCGTGCCAGGCTGCCCGAAGCCGTACGGGTGTACGTGACGGCCATGGGCTACCCCCACTGGGCGACGCAGCAGCGCATTCCGATCTGGTCGGCACACATGTCACGCGCGGGCTGGCGCTGCGTGGCGGCGTTCAACGAGCGCGACGAGCTGAGCGGCATCGGATACGGCTATTCGGGAGCCACCGGGCAGTGGTGGCACGAGCAGGTACGGCGGGGGATGCTGGAGCGCATGCCGCAGCAGCGGGCGCACGAGTGGCTGGACGACTACTTCGAGTTGACCGAGCTGCACGTCCACCCGGACACCCAGGGGCAGGGGCTGGGGGAGAGCATCCTGCGCAGGCTGCTCGCCTCCGCTCCGGGCAAGAACGTGCTGCTGTCCACTCCGGAGGGGCCCACCCGAGCCTGGCGGCTCTACCGCCGGGTCGGTTTCGTCGACGTGCTGCGCGACTATCGCTTCAGCGGGGATCCCCGTCCGTTCGCCGTGCTGGGCCGCACGCTGCCGCTGGACACATGAGCACGGAGCGTTCCCGGCCCCTTCCGGTCACCGGGACCGCTCCACCGGGCGTCGGACCGGCTTTTCGCGCGCCTCGGCGCGGGCGGGAACGTACTGCCCGCGCCGAGGCCGGGTCGGTCACAGGTACGAGAGCTGCTCCCGCAGGGTGTCCAGCCCCATCGGCCCCATCTCGAGCGCGTCGCGGTGGAACCGTTTGAGGTCGAACTCCTCACCGTGGCGTTGCCGCGCCTCCTCCCGGGCCGACAACCACAGCCGCTCACCGAGCTTGTAGGAGGGGGCCTGGCCCGGCCAGCCGAGGTAGCGGTCTATCTCGTCACGCACGTTGGCGGTATCGGTGATGGTCCGGGTGAGCATGAACTCCAGCCCCAGCTCCGGCGTCCAGACCTCGCCCTCGTGGAACCCGGTCCCCTCCGGGATACGGAGCCGCAGGTGCATGCCGATGTCCACGATCACGCGCGCGGCCCGGAAGAGCTGCTCGTTGAGCATGCCGAGCAGATCACCGTCGTCCGACAGGTAGCCCAGCTCGCGCATGAGCCGCTCCGCGTAGAGCGCCCATCCCTCGCCGTGGGCGGAGACGAAGCAGCTCAACCGCTGGAACTTGTTCAACCTCGCCGCCTGGTGGACGGCCGTGGCGATCTGCAGGTGATGCCCCGGAACTCCCTCGTGGTAGACGGTGGAGACCTCGCGCCATGTGGAGTACTCGTCCTTGTCCGGCGGTACCGACCACCACATGCGTCCGGGCCTGCTGAAGTCGTCGGTGGGCGGGGTGTAGTAGGCACCGGTACCGCCGCCGGGCGGGGCGATGCGGCACTCCAGGTTCATCAACCGCTCGGGCACGTCGAACTGCGTGCGGCTGAGGTCGCGCAGCGCCTGGTCGGAGAGCCGCTGCATCCACTGCGCGAACGCGCGCTGACCGTGCACCCGGTAACGCGGGTCGGCGTCCAGGGCCGCGGCCGCCTCCGCGAGCGTGGCCGAGGGCTTGATCCGGTCGGCGACCCGCTTCATCTCCGCCTCGATCGAGGCGAACTCCTGCCAGCCCCACTCGTACGCCTCACGCAGATCGAGCTGCGCGCCGGTGAAGTACCGCGACCACAGGCGGTAGCGCTCCTCCCCGACCGCGTCCTCCGCCGGGGCCTGCGGCAGCAGCTGCCCGCGCAGGAAGTCGGCGAGCCCGGCGTAAGACTCGGAGGCGAGGTTCGCGGCGGCGTTGAGCTCGTCGCGCAGCGCGGGCGAGACATTCTCGGCGCGGGCGACCATATCGCCGAAGAACGACCTGCCGTCGGTCCTGCCCGACCAGGTGTCGCACTGTTCGGCGACGCGTTTGACCTGCCGCGCCGCCGCGACGTCTCCCCTGGCGGCCGCCTCGGACAGCCCAGCCGTCAGCCCCTTGACGGCCTCGGGCATGGCCGACATCCGCTTGGCGATGTCGTCCCACTGCCGCTCGTTCTCACCCGGCATCAGGTCGAAAACCTGCCGCAACTCCTGCACCGGGCTCGCGATGACGTTCAGCGCCGACATGTCGGCCCCCGCGTCGTGCAGCTCGACGTCGAGCCCGACCCGCTCGGTGAACACGGCTTTGGCGATCCGTTCCGACTCGTCGTCGGGCTCGACGGCGGCGATCTCCGCCAGGGCACGGCGCGCGAGTTCGCCCCGTTCGGTGTGGCCGTCCGGCGAGTAGTCCGGCAACTCCCGCTGGCCGACGGAAAATCCCAGCGTGGTCGCGGCGATCGGATCGAGCTCCGCGAGCTCTTCGACGTATCTGTTGCTGATCTCGTGCACGCCCCGGGCCTCGGTTGACATGGCAGCACGCTACCTCGCCGCCCCGAGGGACCGAACACGGATCCGGCTCACAACGGGCGCCCACCACGTCGCGCACCCGGTGAAAAACGCTGTGACGTGGCACGATCACAAAGGTGCGGGGTGTGTGGTGTACCGGTAACGCGACTCGTTCCCGATGGAGCGCGTCGCTGATGATCATGCTTGTGGGCATCCTGCTCTCCGGGTGTCTGAACGCGACCGTGTCGCTGAGCATCAACGGTCAGGACGAGGTCTCCGGTCAGGTGATGGTCGCCGTTCCGCCGACCTCGGACCGGCGCGACTTCCGGCTGCGGATACCGGACGAGCTGTCCGACAAGGTCAATCAGCATCCGTACCGGCAGGGGGAGAGCCGCGGTTACAAGATCGAGTTCGACGAGCTCGACTTCGACGAGCTGGAACGGCTCGCGGCCGGGCTGAGCGGGTCGAACTCGCGGTACAAGCTCTCCGTCTCCAGGTCCGGCTCGCTCGTCGAGGTGGACGGCTCGGTCGACCTGACGCCACTGGCCGAGACCGATTCGGAAGTGCTGGTGGAGATCAGCGCCCCTGGGGAGGTCACGACCACCAACGGTGAGATCAACGCGGGGATGGTGAGTTGGCACCCCCGTCCGGGCGAGGTCACCGAGATATCGGCGACCTTCCAGTTCACCGACGCCAGAAGCGCGGGGTTGTTCGGCTGGTCGATGGTGCTGGGCGGGGTCACGTTCGGTACGGCGCTGTTGGTCGCGGTGCTGGCGCTGGTGACCCGCCAGCGCGCCCGTTCCGAGAGCGGCAGGCGCTGACCGGCACGGCTCCGGACGAAAGCCGCAGGTACCTCCCGGGCGGCGGGAAGAGGCCCGATCCGGCGAGGAATCGGCCACGACCCCCGGGGCGGGAGCGGGTGCGACGGACGGGCCGCCGTACCCCGCGATACGAACGCACGCGCTCGTCACGGAGGATGAAGGCATGCCCCTCGATAACCTCTCGGCCGAGGCCGAAGCCACTCTCACGGTGGATCGCGATGTCGCGGAGCACGTGAGCCGGACGCTGGCCGACTACCTCCGCGGCCGGGTCCAGGAGTGCGCCGAGCTGGACCCGGCCATCTCGGAGGCTGCCGAGGCTGTCTCGGAGTTCGTGCTGCGAGGTGGAAAGCGCCTCCGCCCCACCTTCGCGTGGTGGGGGTGGCGGGCCGCGGGACAGGGTGACAGGGGCGAGGAAGTGGCGAGCATGCTGCACGCCGCCAGCGCGCTGGAACTGATCCAGACGTGCGCACTGATCCACGACGACCTCATCGACCGGTCGGACACCAGGCGCGGCAGCCCGACCGTGCACGTGCGGTTCGCCGGAACCCATCGGGACAACGGCTACGCCGGAGACCCGGAACGGTTCGGTCTGGCCGCTGCCGTGCTGCTCGGCGATCTCGCGCTGAGCTGGGCAGACGACATGCTGCACTCCGCCGGGCTCGCACGACGAGCGCTGGCCCGGGGGCTGGAACCGTGGCGGGCGATGCGAACCGAGGTACTGGCCGGCCAGTACCTGGACATGCTCGGGCAGGCGCGCGCGGACGATTCCCCCGAGACGGCGCTGCGGATCGACGAGCTCAAGTCCGCCTCCTACACGGTCGAACGCCCGCTGCAGTTCGGGGCACTGATCGGCGGGGCGGAGGCCGACACGGTGTCGACGCTGCGCCGCTTCGGTTCGGACATAGGTGTGGCGTTCCAGCTGCGCGACGACCTACTCGGTGTTTTCGGCGATCCCGAGGTCACCGGTAAACCGGCGGGCGACGACCTGCGGGAGGGAAAACGCACGGTGCTGGTGGCCGAGGGGATGCTCCGCGCCGGACGCCGGCACGACGAGGCCGCCTCGCGACTGCTGAACTCCGCGCTCGGCGACCCCGAGCTGACCCGCTCGCGCGTGGAACTGGTGCAGGAGGCGCTCACCCGGCTCGGTGCGGTCGACGCCGTGGAGCGCCGCATCGACGACCTGACCGAATCCGCGATGTCGGCCCTGCACAGCGGCGAACTCGCGGATCCCGCCGCGACGAGACTCGAAGAGCTCGCCGTCACGGTGACCGACCGGAACCGCTGAGGCCACGGGGTCTCCGGAGCTCAGGACCGCGTGCCGATCACAGCGCCATGGCCTGTGCACGCCGCTTGACCTCGCGGCCGCGGTCTCCACGCAGCGCGTCGATCGGTGTCCCGGGCAGGGTGTCGTCGGGGGTGAACAGCCATTCGAGGATCTCGTCCTCGGTGTAGCCGTTGTCCCGCAGCAGCGTGATGGTGCCCGGAAGTCCCTTGACGACGGCTCCTCTCGTCAGGAACGCCTCGGGGATCACGAGCTCACGCTCCCGGCGCATCGCCACCAACTGCCCGTCACGGATCAGTTGGTGCACTCTGGTCAACGGGTAGCCGAGACGCTCCGCGACGGCGTGAAGGGAAACCACGTCCACGTCGGTGGAAAGTACATCCGGAGCGGAAGGAACCGAACTCACGCCGACCAGCGTGCCACTACGCCGATCAAATTTCCACCTCGGTATGCCGCCCACGGCGAGGCCACGACCTCGCCTACCATCGGTAGCGTGTTCGAGGGTGAGTTCGGGAGCATCCGCACCAGGTGCGGGATGACGACTCCCATCCAGGCGAGGAACGCCGAGCCGAACCGGCCCGGAGGACCGGGCTCACCCCGGGCGGTGGCGGTTCCATGAACTCCACACCCCCGGAGAACGGCACGAACGATCCGCTCGGCCACCTGCTGGAGCGGCGCTACCGGGTGGACACCGTGCTCGCGCGGGGTGGCATGTCCACGGTCTACCGGGGGCTGGACACCAGGCTGGACCGTCCGGTCGCCCTGAAGGTGATGGACTCCCGGTACGCCGGTGACCAGTCCTTCACCGAGAGGTTCGACCGCGAGGCCCGGGCGGCGGCGCGGCTGCACCACCCCAACATCGTCTCCGTCTACGACCAGGGCGTGGACCGGGAGACACCGGGCGAGAGCAGGCTCTACCTGGTCATGCGACTGGTCGAGGGAGGAACGCTGCGTGACCTGCTGCGAGCTCGTGGCCCCCTCCCACTCCCGGTCGCGTTGACCGTGCTGGAAGCGGTGCTGGCCGCGCTCTCGGCGGCGCACCGGGCCGGGATGGTTCACCGCGACATCAAGCCGGAGAACGTGCTGATCGGCCGTGACGGCTCGGTGCAGGTGGCCGACTTCGGACTGGTGCGGGCTGCGGCGGAGGCGGGCTCCACCAGCGGGGACGTGATCCTGGGAACCGTGGCCTACCTCGCACCGGAGCAAGTGACCTCGGGGGCGGCCGATGCCAGGTCGGACGTCTACGCGGCCGGGGTCGTGCTCTACGAGCTGCTGACCGGCCGCCCGCCCTACACCGGCGACACCGCGCTCTCGGTCGCCTACCGGCACGTCAACGAGGACGTGCGCCCGCCGAGCGAGCTGGTCGCCGACCTGCCCGCGGCGGTGGACGAACTGGTCCTGCGGTTGACCCGCCGGGACCCGGCCGGCCGTCCCACCGACGGCGCGGCCGCGCTGCGCGAGCTGCGGGACGCACGTGACGGACTGGGGCTGACCGCCGTGCCGGTGCCGGTCCCCCACCCCGGCGATGCGGCGGGAGGGGAGCCCTCCGCCCCGCCCACCGAACGGATCTCGCCGCTGGAGTCCACGGCCTCGGCCCGTAACGGCGCCACCAGCACACCGGGCCCCCAGGGCACCCGTGCGTTGCGGCGTCCGGCGGACTCCCCCGCACCGTCCTCCTCGGAGACCACCAACGAGATCGCACCGGTGCCTGACGAGGACCACTCCCCCACACGGGGAAGCCGCCGGGGTGGCAGGACGCTGGCCGTCGTGGGAGTCGTGCTGCTGCTGGGCGCCCTGATCGCGGGGGGCTCGTGGCTACTGGGCGGCAACTCCTACGTGCGAGTACCTGAACTGTCCGGGAAGTCACTGACCGAGGCCGAGGAAGCGTTGCACGCCAGGGAACTCGAACCCGACGTCTCCAGGGCGTTCCACAACACGGTGCCGGAGGACACCGTGATCAGCACCGCCCCGCAGGAGGGGACTCGGATGCGCAGCGGCGGTCAGGTGGAACTGCGCGTCTCGCGGGGACGGCCCACCGTTCCGGAGATCGAGCGAGGCAGCCGGGTGAGCGAGGCGCAGAGCGAACTGCGCAACGCCAAGCTCTCCCCGAAGCTGGACTCCTCGGTCAACCGCTACCACGAGAGCGTGCCGAAGGGCAGGGTGATCGGAGTAGAACCCGCTCCCGGCACCGAGGTGCGCACGAGCGGTTCCGTCACGATCATCGTGAGCCGGGGGCCGCGGCCGGAGCCCGTGCCCGATGTCGGGGGCATGGGACGCGAGCAGGCGTTCACCGCGCTCGAGAAGGCGGGGTTCGAGCCCTACGAGGCAGGACGTGAGTTCGCCCGGGACGTCGCCAAGGACCACGTGGTGCGGACCAGCCCTTCGGCGGGCACCGAGGTTCCGATGAGCGGCGAACCACGGGTCGGGGTGGTGCTGTCCAACGCAGTCAGCGTGCCCAACTTCACTGGCAAGACCGTGGAGCAGGCACGTCAGCAGGCCTCGCGGGCCGGGCTGACGCTGCGGGTCAACTCGGTGTTCGGCAGGGACAACGGTCGAGTGGTGCGGCAGGACCCCGGCCCGGGCAGCGCCGTGAAGCGCGGAACGCAGGTGCGGATCACGGTGTTCTGAAGGACCACCGGGCGGGCCGGATCGGGCTCGGGGGTCCGAGCCCTGCCCGTGGGCGGGAGCGCGAGGGTGCCGAGCGGGCCCGGCACCCGAACTCGCACCTCAGCCCCGCAGCATCTCCGCGATCAAAAACGCCAGTTCCAACGACTGCTGGGTGTTCAGCCTCGGATCGCAGGCTGTCTCGTAACGACCGGCCAGGTCGGTGTCGGAGATGTCCTGAGCCCCCCCGAGGCACTCGGTGACGTCCTCACCGGTGTGCTCGATGTGGATGCCGCCGGGATGCGTGCCCAGCCGGTGGTGCACCTCGAAGAAACCCTGCACCTCGTCGACCACCCGGTCGAAGTGGCGGGTCTTGTAACCGGTGCTGGACTCGTGGGTGTTGCCGTGCATCGGGTCGCACTGCCAGATGACCTGGTGGCCCGAGGCCGTGACCTTCTCCACGATGGGCCCGAGCGCGTCGCGGACCTTGTCGTTGCCCATCCTGCTGATCAGGGTGAGCCTTCCCGGCTCGTTGTGCGGATCGAGCCGTTCGACGTACTCGAGCGCCTGCTCCGGCGTGGTCGTCGGTCCGATCTTGAGGCCGATCGGGTTGGCGATCAGTTCGGCGAAGGCGACGTGCGCGCCCTCCGGCTGCCGAGTCCGCTCCCCCACCCAGAGGAAGTGTCCGGACAGGTCGAACAGCATCGGCTCGGGACCACTCGTGTCCAGGCGCAGCATCGCCCGCTCGTAGTCCAGCACCAGTGCCTCGTGGCTGGAGTAGAAGTCCACGCCGTGCAGGCTGGTGTCGTCCACGCCGCAGGCGGACATGAAGCGGAGCGCACGATCGATCTCGGCGGCGATGGACTCGTAGCGTTCCCCGGCGGGTGAGTTGCGGACGAAGTCCTTGTTCCAGTCGTGCACCCGCTCCAGTCCGGCCATACCGCCGTTGGTCAGGGCACGCGAGAGGTTCATCGTCGCGCTCGCGTTGGCGTAGGCGCGGATCATGCGGGAGGGGTCGTGCCCGCGGGCCTGTTCATTGGCCACCAGCGAATTGACCATGTCGCCCCGGTAGGCGGGCAGCCCGAAGGAGTCGGTGTCCTTGGAGCGCGGCTTGGAGTACTGCCCGGCCATCCGTCCTACTTTGACGACCGGGGTGCTCGCGCCGTAAGTCAGCACCACGGCCATCTGCAGCAGGGTCCGGATACTGGCACGGATGTGCGGCTCGGTGTTGTCCGCGAAGGTCTCCGCGCAGTCGCCACCCTGCAGCAGAAACGCTTCACCGCGCGCCACGGAGGCCAGGTTGCTGCGCAGCTGCCGCACCTCGGAGGGGACGGTCACCGGCGGTACGCTCTCCAGCACCGAGCGCACGTTGCGCACCTGTTCCGGGTCCGGCCACCGCGGCTGCTGAGCCGCCGGGCGGGACAACGCCTCGTCGAGGCGGGTCCGCAGGTCGGCGGGCAGCGGTGGGAGTTCGGGAAGCGTGTCCACCGGCACGTCGACGGTCCACGATTTGAGACCGTCCGAAGGCGCGCCCTGAGCTGCTGTTTCGGGGTCAACGGGCATGTTGCCCAGCGTAGCGGTTCCGTCTCGCATCCTGTGATGCTGTCCCGAGTGTTGAACAGCACGTCCCCGCGCCCCGGTACGGAGTGCTGGGCCTGCCGGCGTCACGCAACAGCGATGTGCCCGTGGACCTCGGGCGAGGGACCGTGGAGGGAGCGCCACGCGGAAGCGGACACGCTCCGGTGACGATCTCCTGACCGGGACGCGCGGGCGGAGTGGTCGACCGCCCCTCGACCGAGGGGCGGTCGACCGACCGTTCCGGGGAGAGCCCGGCACCCGGTTCCGACCTGTCTCAGCCGAACAGGGCCTGGGCCTCCGTGTAGCGGTGCAGTGGGACGGTCTTGAGCTTCGCGGTGGCCTCAGCCAGCGGGACCCGCACGATCTCCGTCCCGCGCAGCGCGACCATGGAGCCGTACCGCTCCTCGACGAGCGCGTCCATCGCGTGCAGCCCGAACCTCGTCGCGAGCACGCGGTCGTAGGCGGTGGGAGTCCCCCCGCGCTGGGTGTGGCCGAGCACCACGGCACGCGACTCGTTACCGGTGCGTTCCGCGATCTCCTCCGCCAACCAGGTGCCGACACCACCGAGCCGTACGTGCCCGAACGCGTCCCGCTCGCCGCCCTGGAGTACCTCGGCGCCGCCCTCCGGGATCGCTCCCTCCGCGACCACGATGATCGGCGCGTACTGGCGTTCGAACCGGCGGGTCACCCAGTCGCAGACCCAGTCGACGCTGAAGCGCTGCTCCGGGCCGAGGATCACGTTCGCGCCCCCGGCCAGGCCGGAGTGCAGGGCTATCCACCCCGCGTGCCTGCCCATCACCTCCACGACCAGTGCACGGTGGTGCGATTCGGCCGTGGTGCGCAGCCGGTCTATCGCCTCGGTGGCGATGTGCACGGCGGTGTCGAAACCGAACGTGTAGTCGGTGGCGTCGAGGTCGTTGTCGATGGTCTTGGGCACCCCCACCACCGGGACGCCCTCCTCGAACAGCCCGTTGGCGACGCCCAGCGTGTCCTCACCGCCGATGGCGACGAGCGCGTCGATCCCGTGCTCCTCCAGCGTCCGTTTTATCCGAGCTACGCCGTCGGCCTCCTTGTAGGGGTTGGTCCGGGACGAGCCCAGGATCGTGCCACCGCGGTCCAGGATCCGCTCGACCTCCTCGAGCCCGAGCGGCGTGGTCAACCCTTCGAGCGGTCCACGCCAACCGCTGCGGAAACCGACGATCTCCTTGCCGTGCACTTCGATCCCCTTCCGGGTGACCGCACGGATCACAGCGTTGAGACCGGGGCAGTCCCCACCACCGGTCAGCACCCCGATACGTTCGGCAGCCGACATCCCGCCTCCTCGAAAACACGTAACGCCAACGGCGTGATATTGATCTCAGCGGGAGAGCCTTTCACGGACTAAATCGGTGCAGCAAGTATCGAAACGTGCGCGATGTGTGACTGTCGAGACCGGTTTGCGACTCCTCGCACCTCGAACCGGCCACCGCCACGAGGGGAAATCGCCGGAATCGTTCCGGCCGGGTCACCGGTCGAGCGCGGGCGGCGGGACCACGACGGCCGGGAGCGGTGCGACTACCGGCGGAAGCACCCCAGTTCCCGCATCCGCTGCTCGATGACCTGCCAGCGCCGCAGGTTGTGCCTGGCGTCGGCCAGCGCGTCGTGTGCGTTGGTGGGCGCGGAGGGCAACTTCGGTTTGCCGACGGCTTCCCACTGCTGCCGCAGGTCCCTGGTGAACTTGGGAATCCTGGGCGGCAACGCGGGCATCGCTCCCCAGAGCTGGGCCAGCGCGACGTGATCGTAGGCGGCGTACCAGGCCCACAGCTCTATCTCGGACCGCTGCGCGGTCAGGAACCCGTAGAGTTCGTCCCGGATCGTGGCCCGGGAACGCCAGAAACCGGAGCCGGGCGGGGGCAGCTGCGGTAACACGTGCTCACGCACCCACGGCCCCGCGCGCCCGGCCTCGAACTCCGTGGAGACGGCGTAGAACTCCCGGCCCGTCTCGTCGACCACACCGATCGAGACCAGCTCGATGGTGTGGCCGTCCTCGATGAACTCGCAGTCGTAGAAAAACCGCACTGGAAAAGGGTATGCTCTCCCGCCCAGACGACGGAGGCGCCCCGAAGGAGGGAGTCGGAGGACGGAACGCCGAGCGCCCGGTGAGGCGGGAGAGCGCGACTAACCCGCCTTCGAGTCCGGAACCCGCTTCTCGGCCTGCTTGGCCGCCTGCCGCTCCCGCTTGCTGATCACACGTCCGCGCTCGGCGATGTCGTCCTTGGCCCGGTCGGCGTAGATGTCCACGTACTCCTGACCGGAGAGCTCCATCAAGGAGTACATGATCTCGTCGGTGATGGAACGCTCCGCGAACCGGTCACCGGCCAGACCTTCGTACCGGGAGAAGTCGAGCGGTTCCCCGACCCGAACCCGCACGCTGTAAGGGCGCCATATCTTGGAACCGAGCGGGTTGACCTTCTCCGTCCCGATCGTGACCACCGGTATCACGGGCACATCGGCTTCCAGTGCCATGCGGGCGACCCCGGTCTTGCCCTTGTAGAGCCTGCCGTCCGGCGAACGTGTTCCCTCGGGGTAGACCCCCAGCAGCCGTCCTTCCCGCAACAGGCGGATACCGGTGTCCAAGGCGGCCTGTGCCGCCGCTCCGCTGGAACGGTCGATCGGCACCTGCCCGACTCCGCTGAAGAAGGTCCGTTTCAGCGCGCCGATGATTCCCTTCCCGGTGAAGTACTCGCGCTTGGCGAGGAAAGTGACCCTGCGGGGCAGCATCAACGGCATGAGGAAGGAATCGGCCACAGCCAGGTGATTGCTGACCAGAATCGCCCCACCGGACTCCGGGACGTGGTGAGCGCCTTCCACCTTGGGCCGGCACCACAGTTTTATGAGGGGCCCGAGAAGAACGTACTTCATCACCCAGTACAGCACCGCGTCGCTGCCTCCCTCACGGCCGGATTACGTTGACAGGGTACGGAGCCGCTGTGCGGCACACAACGCGGGGCCGAAATCACGATCGTCACAACACGCCCCCGCGCGTCTTCGTCACCGGGAGACGCCGCACCACGGTGGATCGCTCGTGCGGGTGAACATGGCAGAGTGTGACCGTGCATGAACACGCGAGCGGTGTGGGTGAACGGTCTCCGGGCGGATTCGACACGACGCTTTCGGGCGCGCCCCGAACACGACCTTGCCCACTCGGCGCCGAACAGCGACCCTGGGAACGAGCGGCGCACTTCAGCGGTGCGTCGTTCGACCGGATCGTTGCAAGCACAGTCACCCCTGGGGAGCGGAAAACCGTGACGGCGGAACCGGTCTCCCACGAGCCCACCATCCACCTCGAGCGCGTCAGGAATCCCGTATGAACACGCGCCATGAGAACGCCGACGGCCCCGAAGACATCGACAAGGCTTTCGCGGAGATCGTGGCCGAGTTGGAGCGCGATTCCTCGCTTCCGCAGTGGCCCGGGGACTCCGGAACCGAGGCCGCGGCGACCACCGGGACCACGAGCTCCGAAGCGCCACCCGTGACCGGTGAGGACGACGGCCCCCGCGACTGGACACCCCCGGAGGCCGAGGAGGACGAGGGGCACTACGAGCCACCGGAACCGCCCCCGCTGCCCAAGCCCGGCGCAGGCACCGTGGGGGGCGTCGTGCTCGTGGCGCTCGGGCTGCTGATCCTGTTCGTACCCCTCGCGGCGAGTTCACTGGGGCCCCTGACGCTGCCCGTGGGGCTGATCGCGATCAGCGGCGGTATCGGCTGGCTGTTGCTGCGGCTGCGGCAGGGCTCCTCCGACGACGACTCGGGCTGGGACGACGGCGCCCAGGTCTGAGGGCCCACGACGGCGCTGGGCCGCCCACCGGTCGTTTCCCCGCGCTTCGAACACCCGATCCGTGCCACGGGTCGCCTCCGTGCGACGCGCCGGTCGCGAACGGGAGCGCGCCGGTTCCGATCCCGTGCCCAGGGGGATACAGGGTCAGACGGGAGAATCCTCGACGAGTACGTTGCCGTGCACCCGGCGCACGGTGATGGGGTGGACCCTGGGTTCCGCCGTTTCCGAATCGGCGCCACCGCTTGGCCACCGATCGCCGCCGTCGGTTGCCCCCGCGGTGGCGGGCTCATCAGCGGCGTCCTCCTCGGTGGCGGCGGTGAACGCCTCGCGCAACGAGGTCAGCAGCCCCAGGAACTGTTCGGGCAGCCCACCCGCGTGCGACCTCGCGTTCGCCTCGCGGAGCACCGACTTCGCGACGCACAGCGGACAACCGTCCGCACCTGGTCCCGCCTTCTCCGCGAACGTCCGCAGGAGGGGGTGTTCACCTCGGGAGAGCGTGTTCAGCCACTCCTCCGCCCTGGCCGCGAGTGCCAGCAGCAGCGAGCGCAGCTCCTCGACGAGCCGATCGTGATCGCCCGTGGTCGGTGAACCGATGTGTTCCTCGTGCAATACCGCTCACCTGTTCTCCGGTCGGTGGGTGCTCTGCTCGCGGGTGTTAGCTGGGCAAGCTGGTCCTTGTCCGATCGAGCGCGGAGGTGCCCCGGTTCTTCCGTCCGGTACGCCCTGGCACGTCCCGAGCGCGATGCGACCGGGAACATCCCCGCCGCCGTTCGGGCGGTGAGCCCCGACCGAGGCCGCCGTACGGGTGGGAACCGGGACAACGGCTCCTCTCGGTCGGCGGGCAGGAGCCGCCCGGGTGGAGAGAAGGTCAACGCATCCACTGCGCCGGGTCCGGCCGGAAGGTCACCCTCACGCCGTCGTCGCCCGCCGTCGCCTCCACCGCCACGCAGCGACGCAGCACCGAGGGCAACGTGATCAATCTCCGGTGCCCGTCCACCGTCACGGCCAGCTCGTCGCCGATCCGGGCCAGGTCGAGCTCCGCCCCTCGGGTCAGGGGCACGGCTATGCGCAGAGTGTAACGTGGTTCCGGGCCGTTCCCGTCACGGTCGACCTCGATCACCGGAGCGCGCTCCGTACTTGCGATCGGGTCGGTTCCGCCGTAGATCTCGCCGCCCAGCTCCAGCAGCGGATCGGCTCCGACCGGTTCCTCGGCGCGATGTTCCACGGTGCGCAACGGCAGTCCCATCTGTTCCAGCTCGCGCAGCACCCCGCGCTGCTGCTTCCGACGGGTACGCAGCCAGGTGGCCGCGGCTCCCCTGGCCGAACCGGGATCGGGGACCACCCGGTTGGCGATGACACCGTCGACGTGGATCTGCTGCAACGCGAGCGAGGTCAGGGTGCGGCGGGTCTCTGCGGCCACGACCGATTCCGGGGTCGCGACGAGCCGAACACTGGTCTCTTGTGAGGTGAGCAGCTCGGCCAGCGAGTTCAATCGCTCGGCGAGCCCGCCCAGCGCCTCGGCGACCGCGTCCCAGCGTTCGGTGCGGTCGCTGCCCGCCATCCCCGCGAGCATGCCCCGCACGACCCGACGGTGGGTCGGGAACAGCCGCTCCAGGTACCCCGCGAGCGCTTCCGGCATGGTCAGCAGCCGCAGGGTCTCGGCGGTGGGGCCGCAGTCCACGACCACGGCGTCCCATCGGTACTCGGTGGCCATGCGCCGGACCTCGGAGAGCGCCAGCAGGTCCTCCACGGCGGGCAGCCGGGTGAGCTCGGCGGCGTCGAGCTCGGACACCCCGGCACCGGTGAGCACGGTGTGCAGGTGCTCACGCAGTTCGGACCAGGATCGGTCGAGCAGGCCGCGGGTCCGCACCTCGGCCGCGTACAGCCGGCCACGGACGTGCTCGGCGGTGTCCGGTGACCGGACCACCCGCGGCGTGTCATCGAGCTCCGTCCCCAGGCAGTCGGCGAGGGAGTGCGCGGGGTCGGCGGAGACCACCAGCACCTCGCGCCCGTGGGCGGCGGCGCACGCGGCGGTCGCCGCCGCGAGCGTGGTCTTGCCGACCCCGCCCTTTCCGGTGAACATCAGAATTCGCAAGCTCGACCCTCGTTCGCCCGGCCGAACCGCGCGGTGTCCGTCGGCGGCACTAGTCGGCCGATTCCACGCGGCGCTTGAGTTCCTTCAGCGCGGTGTCCATGATCATCTTTTCCGCCTTGCGCTTGAACATCCCGATCATGGGGACGGACAGGTCGACAGCGAGGCTGTAGGTCACCTCGGTACGTCCCGGCTCCAACGGCCGCAGGGTGTAGCTGCCGCGCTGCGACTTCTGCACCTGCCCCTCCACCAGGGTCCAACTCACCGAGAGACCGTCGGTGCTCCACTCGTAGGCGAGCGTGTAGGTGTCCTTGACCACACCGGCGTCCAGCACGAAGCGGACACGCTCCGCGGTCCCCTCCGCCGTCCAGGAGAGCACCTCGGTCTCCTTGACCGCCTCGGCCCACTCGGGATAGGCGCCGAAGTCGGCGATCACTGTCATGATCTCAGCGGCCGGGGCCTCGATCACGATGGACTGGGTGGACTGGTCGACCATGTCGCGCAGATTACAGGTCGTCCACCCGTCTCCGAGCACTGGCGGGAGGGTTGGGGCGGTTCACCACCGCAGCACATAGGGCCTGCCGAGCTGCTTGAAGTGCCCCACGTTGACGCACTCGGTACGGCCGACACGCGTCCGTGGCGACAGCGGTTGGTGCACGTGGCCGAACAGCGACCAGTGGGGACGGTCCCGGTGGATGCGCCGCAGGGCTCCCGAGGAGCCGAGCTCCTGGCGGCGGGCGACCACGTCGTAGACCAGTTCGGGAACCCGGGGCGGCACGTGGGTGCAGAGCACGTCGACGGGCTCCATCCGGTCCAGCACCGCGTCGAACTCCGGTTCGGTGCGCAGATTCGGCACCCACGGCAGATCGCGCCGCAGGGTACCGCCGGGAGGCAGCAGGGCCCCACCCGCGAAACCGAACCGCAGACCGCCGATCTCGACGGTCTCGCCGTCGAGGGCGCGGATGCCGTCCCCGGTGAACTCGGACCACAGGGTCGGGTCGTCCACGTTGCCCGCCGTGGCGTAGGTCGGCGCCGTCATCGCCGCGAACAGCTCGGCGTACTGCTCACGCACCGCCTGCCGAACCACGGCGGCCGGGTCGGAAAGGCTGTCCCACAGCGAGCGCAGGTAGGAGGCGATCTCCGAACCTCGGTTGTTCCGCCGCAGCCACGCGAAGTGCCCGACCTTCTCGGGCCCGAACACCGCACCCAGTATGCCCTTCTCGTGGTCGAGATAGTCCACGAAGTCGATCAGGTCGCCGAGTACGACCAGTGCGTCGGCGCCGTCGCCCGCACGTTTGAGGTCCTCGACGTTCCCGTGCACATCCGAGACCACGTGCACCCGCAAGGTGTCTCCGTTCGCCGCTGAATCCGCTGCCCGACCAACCTAACCGGCTGACGTGCCCTCGGACGAACCAACCCGACGGGTGCCGGAGGCGGGCGGCGGGAGGTAGGGGGAACAATGCGTCGTACGACACATCCCGGCCGATCGGCACGATGCCGAGGGCACGGGGGGCTACCGCCCAGTAGCGCTCGGGGTTAGGTTGTCCATCACAATTTGGCGTGCTTTCGGAGGATGCAACGTGCGAGAGTTCAGCGCCCCCGCCACCGTCACGGTGGCCGCCGAGGAGAACCTCACCGACATGGTGTGGGCCAATGCCGAGCGGTTCGGCGACGCGGTCGGCTTCCGCCGCAGGGTGGACGGCACCTGGGTGGACGTGACCACGGCCGAGTTCGCCGCGCAGGTGCTCGCGGTGTCCAAGGGGCTCATCGCGGCAGGTCTGCGCCAGGGCGACCGAGTGGGGTTGATGTCCCGGACCAGGTACGAATGGACCCTGTTCGACTTCGCGATCTGGTCGGCAGGGTGCGTGACCGTACCCGTCTACGAGACCTCCTCGGCCGACCAGATCGAATGGATCATGAGCGACTCCGAGGCCGCCGCTCTGATCGTGGAGTCGCCCGAACACCGCGCCGAGGTGAACTCGATAATCGGCAACCTGCCGAACGTGGAACACGTCTGGCAGATCGACGGCCCCGTCGACGACGGAGGCTCCACCGCTGTCGCCGAGCTCACCTCGGCGGGTGCGGAGATAGCCGACGAACGGGTGCACGAGCGCCGCCGCGCCGTCGGAGCCGATGACACGGCCACCCTGATCTACACCTCGGGTACCACGGGCAGGCCGAAGGGCTGCGTGCTGACGCACCGCAACATGCTCGCCGAGGTCCGTGGGGACCTCGACGCGTTCCCGCAGCTGATGCGGCCCGGCAACTCGATGCTGATGTTCCTGCCCATGGCGCACGTACTGGCCAGGGCCATCTCCATCTCCTGCGTCTACGCGCGGCTGACCCTGGGCCACACCGGCGACGTCAAGGACCTGGTCAACGACCTGGGCTCGTTCCGGCCCACCTTCGTGCTGGCGGTGCCCCGCGTCTTCGAGAAGGTCTACAACACCGCCAAGCAGAAGGCTCACGGGGAAGGCAAGGGCAGGATCTTCGACGCGGCCGAGGCCACCGCGGTGGCCTACAGCCGGGCCAAGAACGAGTCCGGTGGTCCCGGGCTGGCGCTTCGCGCGAAGCACTTCGTGTTCGACAAACTGGTCTACGGCAAGCTGCGCGCCGCGTTGGGAGGCCGCTGCGAAGCCGCGGTCTCGGGAGGTGCGCCGCTCGGCGAGCGGCTGACCCACTTCTACTTCGGGGTGGGAGTACCGGTCCTGGAAGGCTACGGCCTGACCGAGACCACCGCCGCCGCCGCGGTCAACGTGGAGGACGACTATCGGATCGGCACCGTCGGCAAACCGATCGCGGGCACCACGATCCGCATCGCCGACGACGGCGAGGTGCTGGTCAAGGGGGACGTGGTCTTCCACCGCTACTGGAACAACGACGCCGCCACGGCGGACTCGCTGGAGGACGGCTGGTTCCACACCGGGGACCTCGGCTCGCTGGACGAGGACGGTTTCCTCCGGATCACCGGCCGCAAGAAGGAGATCATCGTCACCGCGGGCGGCAAGAACGTGGCGCCGGCCGTGCTGGAGGACCACATCCGCGCTCACCCGCTGATCAGCCAGTGCATGGTGGTGGGTGACCAGAAGCCGTTCATCGGTGTGCTGGTGACGCTGGATCCGGAGTTCCTGCCGTCCTGGCTGGCCGAGCGGGGCAGGCCCACCGACACCCCCGCCGGCGAACTCGCCGAGGACCCCGAGATGCGGGCCGAGGTGCAGCGGGCGATCGACGAGGCCAACCAGGCCGTGTCCAAGGCGGAAAGCATCAAGCAGTTCCGCATCCTGCCGCAGGACTTCTCCGAGGACCGGGGGGAGATGACCCCCAGTCTGAAGGTCAAGCGCAACAAGGTGGCCGAGAACTACGCCTCGGAGATAGCCGCCATCTACTCCTGATTGAAATTTTCCGGTCGGATTGGCGGATCGCTCACTCGGCGGAACCTCTCGCACGGCTCTCGCCGCGGGCCCGGAGACATCGAGTAGGTACTACGCCACGCCTCCGGCGTCCTCGCGAGAGCCGCACGGGAGAACCCGCGGGTGATCGCGTTGGTGACGTGGCTTTCGACGAGTCGAAACCGAAGAAACCCCCTTTCCTGTCGACACAACACCACGGGAAAACATCAGTGCGGAACGAAAAAGCGGGGCGGGGCACGTCATCGGTGCACCGCCCCGCTTCGTCCGTACCCGCCCGGCTTCGTCCGTCACCGAGAGGACGGTTTCCGGGTGAGTGTGGCCGGATCAGCCCACGACGCGGCGCATCCGGTTGATGGGGGCGATGTCGTCGTAGGGGACCACCTTGACCACCTGGCCACTGGTGGGCGCGTGCACGGCCTTGCCGTTGCCCACGTACATGGAGACGTGGCTGACCGGGCTGTAGTAGAAGATGAGATCACCCGGCCGCAGCTGCGAGGCCGAGATCGGCTGCCCGACCTGGGCCTGGGCGCTGCTGGAACGGGGCAGGTCCACACCGGTCTGGGCGTAGGCCCAGTACATCAGGCCCGAGCAGTCGAACTGACTGGGTCCCTCGGCGCCGTAGACGTAGGGCGAACCCTGTTTGCTCAGGGCCGCCTGCACGGCCCCGGAGGCCGAACCGGCGCCACCGGCGTACTCGTAGTCGGTCTCCCCGCCGCCCTGGTAGGCCTGCTCCTGCTCGGCGGTCAGCTCCTCGAGCTTCTCCTCGACCTCGGCGATGCGATCCTCCATCGCCGCTTTCTTCTCGGCGATCTCGTCCTGGATCTTCTTCGCGTCGGCCTCGGCCTGCGCAGCGCGCTTCCTGGCCTCCTCGGCCCGCTTCCTGGCCTCCTCGGCCCGCTGGGTGGCCTCGGAGAACTCCGATACCGCGTTCTGCTTGTCCCGCGCCAGTTCGTCCAGGATGGAAGCGCGGTCGAGGAAGGCGTCCGGCGACTCACTGGAAAGCAGCGCCGAGAGCTGGTTCATCCTGGAGCCCTGGTAGACGGACCTGGTCAGTTCGTCCACCTTGCCGCGGAACCGCTCCTCCTTCGTGTGGGCCTGCTCGACGGCCTTCTCGGCCCGCGCGGCCTCCTCCTTGGCCTTCTCCAGGTCGGCGAGACGGGCCTCGTGGTCGTCCTTGGCCCGCTTGTACTTCTCGGTGAGCTTCTCGGCCTTGCGGGAAAGCTCCTGCAGCTGCTCGACCGCGTCGGACCTGTTGTCGGGAAGATCGGGGTCTGCGATGGCAGGCGCGGAGCTTACTGTGACGGCGGTGGCAACCGCCGTGGCCGTCAGTGCTCCCCGCATCGAGCGTTTGAGTCCGTGCGAGGCCACGTCGCGCATTGCTCCTTCGTCCACTCGGCCGCCCTCTCGGGAAGAGTGTTCCGCGACGGGCACGGGGTTCCACCGGCGAATTCGGTCGCACCGCGAGCGGGCGCCCCCGAAGGGGTGCGCTCAGTACCGATGGCGTGCCCGGGAGGTTTCCCGGGTCGGCTCCCCCGACGAGCCGATCAGGCGGCAACTCCGCGGAGCCGCCCGGTTTGGGCAACTGATCGCCGCGAAGTCTCGGTTAGGTTACGAGAGGTCGCCCGTACAGTCCAGAGCGGGGGGCGTAATACGACAGTATGTGATCGATTCATCTGACCGAGTGAGACTTTGCGCCACTGAACTTCCGGGCGGCGCGGCGATTTCCCGGGAAATCGCCGCGCCGCCGATGCCAGCGGCACCGCCTCACGTAACGGCCCCTTCCCCGACGTCGGTGGTTGCCGTGCAGTCGGTATTTACGTGCCAGCGGTCTCACCGCCTCCGGTGGTGTCGGTACTGCCCGTGGGAGGGATATGGCGCAGGAGGGTGGCTGCGATGACCGCGAGGGCGATCAGCAGGGCCGCGCTGAGCCCGCTCGCGGTGTTCAGACCGGCGGTGAAGGCTTCGCGCGCGGAGACGAGCAGGGTAGCGGCCTGGTCCTGGGGTAGTTGCTCGGCGGCGGCGAGGGCACCGTTGAGGGTGTCCCGGCTGGCCTCAGCCGTCTGGGGCGGGATACCGGCGGGCACTGAGTCCCACATCTGGATGCGGTAGATCGCTGTGGCGAGGGTGCCCATAATCGCCACACCTAGGCCGACGCCGAGTTCGCCGCTGGTTTCCGACATCGCCGCGGCCGATCCGGCTTTGTCCGGTGGGGCCGAGCCCACGACCATGTCGGTGGTCAGCACCCCCATCGGGCTAAGTCCCAGCAGTGCGACGACGCCGGCTGCGATGAGCCACCCGAGTCCGTTGCTCCCGGTGACCTGAGTGATCAGGAGGAAACCGAGTACCGAGACCAGTGCTCCACCGGCGATGGTGAAGGCCGGGCGCAGGCGGCGTGCGACAAACGGGGTCAGCAGGGAACCGATGATCGCGGCCAGGGCCAGTGGGATCATCCACAGCCCCGCTCGGAGCGGGGCGAGTCCGGCGACCAGCTGCAAATACTGCGGGTAGAGGTAGTTGACGCCGTTGATGGCCAGAATGCCGAGCAACAGCAGGGCCAGGGCAGCACAAAAAGCGCGACTGCCGAACAGTTGCACGTCGACGAGTGGGTCGGCCAGCCTGCGCTGTCTGCGTATGAACACTACCCCGGCAAGGAGTCCGACCACCATCATCGTGCTCGACAACCAGGACGGGCCGTGGGTGGGGATTTCCTTGAGACCGTAGACGATCGGCAGCAGCGTTGCCAGGGACAGCGCAACGCTGGTCAGGTCCAGCCTCCCCGGGTTCGGGTTGCGGTGTTCGAGTAATACCGCCGGGGCCAGCACCACCAGCAGCAGCATGACCGGCACCGCCAGGAGGAACACCGATCCCCATCCGAAGGCCGTCAGCAGGGCGCCACCGATGATCGGGCCCAGTGCTGTTCCAGCCGAGAAAGTCGTCATCCAGATCGCGATGGCGACCCCACGTTGTCGGGGATCGGGGAACATGGTGCTGATCAGAGCCAGTGTGGACGGCATCAGGGTAGCCCCCGCGACACCGAGTACGGCACGGGCGATGATCAGCATCAGCGGGGTGCTCGCGAAAGCCGCCGCCAGGGAGGCCGCGGCGAACGCGGCCGCTCCGATCATCAATAGCCTGCGTCGGCCGACCCGATCGCCGAGGGTGCCCATCGTGATCAGGAAACCGGCGATCATGAACCCGTAGACATCCATGATCCACAGCAGTTGTGTGCTGCTGGGAGCCAGATCGGCACTCAGATGCGGGGCAGCCAGAAACAGCACGCTGACGTCCAGCGCCAGCACGAGCAGCGGCAGGGTGAGCACGGCCAGCCCGACCCACTGCCGTGGTGCCGCCCGCAGTACGGGATCAGGTGCAACGGATGAGGACACGCAGCCTCCTCGAGTCACCGGAAGACAGCAACTTGCACTTCCAGGCGATAATATTATATTACGATCCGTATCGTAATTTATATAGTAGACTGGTGCAATGACCTCCCAGTCGGATTCCACGCCCTCGCACAGTGGCCGCCCCCGCGATCCGCAGATCGACATGGCCGTGCTCGAGGCCACGCTGACCGTGCTCGACGAGTCCGGCTACGGACAGCTCGCCATCGAAGAGGTCGCGCGCCGCGCGGGTACGACCAAGCCTGCGATCTACCGTCGCTGGTCGAATCGACCGCGGCTGGCCCTGGCCGCTCTGGCCACCCGACTCGGCGGCGTAGAGACCCCCGACAGTGGCTGTACGATTTGCGACCTCACCGAAGGTCTCAACGTCTTCGTCGCGGCGTTTCGCAGGATCCACCCGGACGTACTCAGTCCCCTACTGGCCGACTGCACGGCGGACTCGCGTCTGCACGACGAGTTCATGACCACGCTGTTCGATCCCCCTCGGGCCGCCGTGGCCCGGATGCTCGACCACGCCGTGGCCCGGGGCGATCTGCGAGCTGACCTCGACCGCGGCCTGATCCTGGACATGCTCGGCTCCCTGGTGTACTACCGCGCCCTGTTCGGCCACGCCCCGACCACCGAATCCGAGGTCGATCACGCCGTGGAAGCCCTCCTGCGCGGCATCGCCACCGACTATCCCGCCCTCGTCGAACACAGCCGACAACTCACCGGCGATCCACAGACCCACAACACCCACGCATGAACCGGGCCTGTCATACAGTGCGGAAGTCGGATCTGGCGTATCCCGGCTCTTCCCCTTGCCAGGCCGCGAGTTCCCCGGTGGTGGAGTCGACTTCTGCCGGTACGGGTTTGAACGCGCGCGGTTCGTGGTGAAGTTCCTCGGTGGCGTAGGCCCGAAGCGGCTGATGTGGGCCCGCAGGTAGGGCTCGATCCGAGCGAGCTCGTTGGCTGTGATGGCCCACCCCGCCGTTACCGGCTCGCGGACAATGTCGGCGATGTCGACTGCGTTGCGGAAGATGACCAAGTTGGCTAGCCGTAACTAACCGGCCCTCGACCAAGAGGACTCACCATCGTGCGGGGTCAGAGTGGATTGACGCGCTCCAGCAGCACGGCCGAGGCCACCGCGTAAGCTCCCCTCCGTCGCACCGAGTTGACCACTTCACGGTCCGAAGTGGCCACGACGATCTGGCGGCCGTCGGGTTCGGCGTCTACCAGCTCGCGAATCACGTCGTCGGCCTGCACGTCGGGCTCGCTGAACAGCACCCGGACCCCGCGCGGCCCACTCCTGGGGACCGAGACGACGTCGGCCCCGTCGAAGACGACCGTCACCTCGGCACCGGACCTGGCGGCCAGCACCGCGAGCTGGTGTGCCAACCGGTCGCGCTGGTCGGCCAGCGGCAGCTCCGGATAACCGGTCTTGGTCACGTTGTAGCCGTCCACCACGAGATGCACGGCCGGCAACGCCAGCAGTCGGTCCAGCGCGGCCACATCGGACACGTCCTCGGTGGAGGCCGCCTGCGCGCGCACCCCGCCCACGGTGTCCGCGGGCTTGTGCCCACCACTGTCGTGCCCACGCCTGGCGGGACCGAGCTCGCGTCGCAGCCCGGCCACCGACCCCTCCAGGGTCTCCAGCAGCAGGGCCAGTCTGACCTCGTCACCACGTCTCGCCTCGCGCGCGGACTGCCGCGCGGTCTCCGCCTCGCGGTCGGAGCGCTCGGCTCTGGTGCGCTCCTCCGCCGCTCTCGCCCGGTCACGGTCACGCTCGGCCACGAGCTCGGCCATCTCCCGGTCCTTCTGCTCGGTCACCCGCTCCAACTCGGCCGCCAGCCGCGCCACCTCGTCCTTCTGCTCCCGGAGACGGACCCCCTGCTGACGCAGTCGGTTGCGCAGCCGGTCGGCATCGGAGCTGTTGTGCCGTTCGGCGGAACGGGCCAGTCGATTCGCCTCCTCGAGCTCACCGCGCAGTCGCTCGTTGTCAGCGGCGAGCCGCTCCGCCCGGGAGACCGCCGAGTCGCGCTGCTCGCGTAACTTGCCGTGCTCGACACGGTGGCCGATGAGCTCGACGTAGTGGGCGGCGGTCACGGTGTTCAGCAGCACGGCCGCCGTGGCCGCCGCCAGCGGGTCCGCCTGCTGCTGTTCCAGTGCTTCCGGATGCTTCTTGCGGCACCAGTCCAGCACGGCAGTGTGAAACACCGCCGAGTCCCGCATCGCGGCCAACAGGTCGGACTGGCCGAGCTTGGCCCGCTTCGCGACGGTGAAACGCGTGATCGGGCGCAACCGCACCGGCACGTCACCGGGACGCATCGCTCCCAGCGCCGCGGCCGCCAGTTCCGCTATCCGGCCCCGCAGCGGCCCCGGAAGCCCGTCCCAGTCGACGACGGTTGCGTCATGGCTTCCCGGCGGGTCGCTCTCCGTCCCTGGGGCCTCGTTGGCTGCTTGAGGGTCGACGTCGTCGCCCGATGTAGGCGGTATCACTCTTCCAGGCTAAGTGTTTGTCCTGCCACTACAGCATCCGGCGGTTTCTCCGTGTCGGTTCGGGCCACCGGGTCGGACGGCCTGCCCCTCACCCGCCGCTCGGGAGGGCATACCGTCGTTGTCGATGAGCCGGATCGCCGAAGACCAGCAACTGTCCTTCGACGAACTGGGACAGCCGCTGCGCGACGTCAGTTTCGTGGTCCTCGATCTGGAGACCACGGGCGGCCGGGCCGCCTCGGACGAGATCACCGAGATCGCCGCGGTCAAGGTGCGCGGCGGACGGACGATCGGAGAGTTCTCCACCCTGGTCAATCCGGGACGGCCGATACCTCCGAGCATCTCGTCGATCACCGGCATCACCGACGCCATGGTCGCCGACGCTCCGCCCCTGGCCGCCGTGCTGCCGTCTTTCCTGGAGTTCTGCGCGGGAAGCGCGCTGGTGGCGCACAACGCGAGCTTCGACACCGGCTTCCTGCGAGCCGCCTGCGAGCGGTCGGACCTGAGCTGGCCCGCACCGCCGGTGGTGTGCACCGTCCGACTGTCACGCCGCGTGCTCTCTCCCGACGAAACGCCGAACCACAAACTCGCCACCCTCGCCCGGGTCCTCGGCGCGAGAACCACGCCACGACACCGCGCGCTGGACGACGCGCGGGCCACGGTGGACGTGCTGCACGCCCTGCTGGAGCGGCTCGGAAGCCACCACGTGTACTCGTTGGAGGACCTGCTCGACTACCTGCCGCGAGTGACACCGCAGCAGCGCCGCAAGCGCACGCTGGCCGACGGGCTGCCCGACTCGCCGGGGGTCTACCTCTTCCTGGGCCCGAACGACGAGGTGCTCTACGTCGGGACGGCGACGTACCTGCGCAGACGAGTGCGCCAGTACTTCACGGCGGGTGAACGGCGCGGCAGGATGCGCGAAATGGTGGCGCTGGCCCATCGAGTGGACCACGTGGAGTGCGCGCACGCCCTGGAGGCCGAGGTCCGTGAACTGCGGCTGCTGGAAGCGCACCAGCCGCGCTACAACCGGAGGTCCAAGTTCCCGAGTTCCGTGTGGTGGATCTCGCTGACCGAGGAGCCGTTCCCCCGGCTGACGATCACCCGGAAACCCGGGAGCTCCTCGCTTGGGCCGTTCCGGAGCCGGAAGGCCGCCGGGAACGCGGTGGAGGCCCTGGAGGACGCCACCCGGTTGCGGGGCTGCACCGACCGGATTCCGAAAGGCGGGGGCTCCCGGCGGCACCCCTGTGCCGCGCACGAGATGGGACGCTGCGGCGCACCGTGCGTCGGATACGAGGGGACAACGGACTACGAACCACGGGTGGTACCGGTCCGGGAAGTGCTGTCGGGCAGCGGTGACTCCGCGCTCCGACGGCTGCGGGACACGATAGCGGAGCTGTCCGAGACGCGGCGCTTCGAGGAGGCTGCCACGCACCGGGATCGCCTAGCCGAGCTCGTCCGCGGCCTGGACCGGGGACACCGGCTGGCAGCGCTGGCATCGGTGCCGGAACTGGTGGCCGCGCGGCCGGATGGTTCCGGCGGCTGGCTGTTCGCGGTGGTGCGCCACGGCAGACTGGCCTCCGCCGGAACGGCGCCACGAGGCACCCCACCGATGCCTGTGGTGGACCGGCTCCAGGCGGCGGCCCGGACGGTGCTGCCGGGCGAAGGCCCCCTGCGTGGTGCTCAGGTGGACGAGGTCCAGGCGGTCCACCGGTGGCTCACCGGAGGGGACGCCAGGATGGTGCGGTGTGACTCCCCCTGGTCGGAACCGGCGGGTGCGGCGGGGAGCTGGCGCGAGTGGGCGGAGTCCGCCTCGAGGGCGCGCGTTCCCTACGAAGGAGCCGACTGACCGGGGTCACTCCTCGCTCCGCCGGACAACCCGCCGAGCGGGCCCCGGCCGCCGCCCGGCGCACCGCGCGGGTGCGGTCGTCGGCCGCTCAGCCGTCCTGCCCGGACAGATCACCGCTGGTTGTCACTCTGGTGGGACGCAGGTACACCGCGAGCTGTCCGGGACCGGCGATCTTGCCGCCCACCCGCTCGGCCTTCTCCGCACCGACGTAACGGGCCGCGACGGTGGTGGCGACCCGCAGCACCTCCGCCTGTTCGGCGGTGGTCTCCGCGTCGCCCTGGATCTGCACGAAGGTGCGGCCGCTCTGCTCGTCCACGCACATCGCCAGTCGCGGATCCCTGGCGATCGCCGCTGCCTTGGCGCTGTCCGCCGAGGTGTTGAACACGATCCGGTCCCCGTCCCGCGCGAACCACACCGGCACCACCAGCGGCCGACCGTCCGCCCCCAGGTAACCGACCTTGCCGGTGCGCCCTCCCTCGTCCAGGAACGAACGCACCTTCTCCGCCGTGATCGTCGTCATGGCGTCCACGGTAGTGCCGAGCCTCCCGTTGGGCACGTCGCCACGGAAAACGGACCGGCAGGAAAAAACCGGTCGGTCCGGGACGTACCGACGTCCCGAACCGACCGGTGATCACGACAGCGGCCTCGCGGCATCACTCCTCGGGTTGACGAGTCCTGCCACCGACCAGCTCGCCCCGCTCCGATTCCTCGGAGTCCTCGTCCTCCTGGTGCGCCTCCAGGCCGTGTTCCTCCTGGCGAGCGTGCTCCAGCGCGGCCGTCTCCACCGAGGGGTCCGGTTTGAGCCAGCCACCCTCGACCGGTTTGCCCGCCGCACCGAGCTTGTTCATCTTCTTCGGCACCGGGGCACCCTGGTACTCCAGCTCCACGGGATGGCCGTGGTCATCGACCGGTCCGAGCGGCTGGTGCACCTCGACGAACTCACCGTGCGGCAGCCGCTTGATGATGCCGGTCTCGATACCGTGCTCCAGCACCTCGCGGTCGGACCGCTGCAGCCCGATGCAGACGCGGTAGGTGATGAAGTACGCGATGGGCGGAGCCACCAGCAGACCGATCCTGCCGATCCAGGTCATCGCGTTCAACGAGATGTCGAACTTGAAGGCGATGATGTCGTTGGCACCCGAGATCATCAGCACTGAGAAGAAGGTCAGCGCCATCATGCCCAGGCTGGTGCGCACCGGAACGTCCCTCGGACGCTGGAGGAGATTGTGGTGCGCCTCGTCCCCGCTGAGCTTGCGCTCGATCAGCGGATAGGCGAGCGCGACGGTGAATATCAGCCCCATGAACAGCACCGTCGGGAAGAACACCGCGGGGATCGTGTACTCGCCCCACAGGTAGACCTCCCATGCGGGCCAGAGTCGGCTGGAACCGTCGGTCCAGATCATGTACCAGTCCGGCTGCGAGGCCGCCGACACCTGCGAGGCGTTGTACGGACCCAGGTGCCAGATCGGGTTGATCTGGAAGACACCGCCCATGATGGCCGTGACACCGGTGACGACGGCGAAGAAGCTGCCCGCCTTGGTGGCGAACACCGGCATGATCCGGACGCCGACGACGTTGCTCTCCTTGCGTCGCACACCGGGGAACTGGGTGTGCTTCTGGTACCAGACCAGCGCCAGGTGCACCGCGATCAGCCCGAGGATGATCCCCGGCAGCAGGAAGATGTGCATCATGTAGAAGCGCGGGATCAGCTCGGTGCCGGGGAACTCCCCGCCGAACAGGATCCAGTGGATCCAGGTGCCGACCACGGGGATGGACAGCGCGATCCCGGAGGCGATGCGCACACCGGTACCGGACAGCAGGTCGTCCGGCAGCGAGTAGCCGGTGAAGCCCTCGAACATGCCGAGGATGAACAGCAGGATGCCGATCATCCAGTTGGTCTCCCTGGGACGCCGGAACGCGCCCGTGAAGAACACCCGCAGCATGTGCGCCACGATCGAGGCCATGAACAGCAGCGCGGCCCAGTGGTGCACCTGCCTGGCGAACATTCCGCCGCGCACCTCGAAGGAGATGTCCAGCGCGCTGGCGAAGGCGCGGGACATCTCGATGCCGCGCAGGTTGGTGTAGGCGCCCTGGTACTGCACCTCGGCCATCGACGGGTCGAAGAAGAAGGCCAGGTAGGTACCGGTCAGCAGCAGCAGGACGAAGGTGTAGAGCGCCACCTCACCGAGCAGGAACGACCAGTGGGTGGGGAACACCTTGTTCATCTGCCGACGAAGGCCCGAGGCTACGTGGAACCGTTTGTCGACCTCGTCGGCCTGCTGGCCGACGGCACGCTGCAACGCACCTTCCGACTTGGTCGGGGTAGTGATCGAACTCATGAATTCCGCTCCCAGTAAGCCGGGCCGATCGGCTCGATGTAGTCGCTCCGCGCCACGAAGTAGCCCTCCTCGTCCACGGTGATCGGCAGCTGCGGCAGCGCGCGTGTCGCGGGACCGAAGACCGGCTTGGCGTAACTGTTGGCCACGTCGAACTGCGACTGGTGGCACGGGCAGAGCAAGCGGCCGGTCTGCGCCTCGTACAGCGAGGTGGGGCATCCCAGGTGGGTACAGATCTTCGAGTAGGCGTAGTAGTCGCCGTAGTTGAAGTCCTCCTGGCCCTTGCGCTCCACCGGGGAGTCACCCGGCCGCAGTCGGATCAACATGGTCGGGTTGTCGGAACGGCGCAACGCGTGCAGCAGCGCCTCCTCGTTGTGCCGCTCGGACTCCCGGAACGGGAAGACCGTCTCGAAGCCGCCCGGCGAGAGGTCCTGCGGGCGCACCAGCGAGATGTCGTGCGGATCGCCGGTGTTGCGACGCAGGTAGACCTTCTCACCGTTGGTCTGCATCCAGCCGGTGTGGTTCAGCGAGTCGGGCCCCGTCTCCGCCCAGGGGTTCTTGACCATGCCGCCGAGCACGAGCACACCGGTCCCGAGGCCGAAGGCCCCGGCGCCGAATCCGGCGGTCCGCTTGATCATCGAGCGCCGGGCGATGGTGCTGCGGTTGCCGGCGTCGGCCAGTTCCGCGACCGTGGTCTGGCGGTCCAGTTCGGAGGAACCGTGACCGTCGTGCCGCTGCTGCACCGCCGTCTCGTGCGGCATGAACTTCTTGGAGTACAGGATGGCCCCGATGCCCACCGACAGGATCGACAGCCCCAGGAAGAAGCCGATCAACGGGTTGTACAGCGAGTACAGGAAGTGGCCCCGCTCGTCGACCAGCGGGTTGACGTAGCGCCACGGCCAGAAGATGAACACGCCGATGAAGGCGAGGGCCGACAGTCCCGCCAGCGAGAACCAGGCCGCCACCGCGCGCTCCGCACGGCGTTCGGCACGGGTTCCCTTGACCGGCCAGGGGTCCGGGTACTCGACGAGCTCGACGTCGTCCTGGGCGAGTCCGAGACGTACCTTCTCGTCCCGGCTCATCTCCGCGAGCTCGGCGTCGGTCGGGTTGGTTCCCGCTCCCGCCGCGGCGTGCTCTTCGGCGGAGCGTTCCTCGTCGTGCTGTTCGCTGCTGCTGTGTCCGCTCATATCCCGCTCACTCATGCCCTGGCTCCGATCCACAGCGTGAGGCCGACGAGACTACCGAGCCCGATGACCCAGGCGACGACCGTCTCCGGGCCCGGACCGTAACCGCCGAGCGCGTTGCCCCCGGGGTTGTTGTTGCCGTCGGTCACCGACTTCACGTAGGCGATGATGTCCTTCTTCTCGTCCGGTGTGAGCTGGCGCTCGGAGAACTTGGGCATGTTCTCCGGTCCGGTCTCCATCGCCTCGTAGATCTGCTTCTCGGACGCGGGGTCCAGGTTCGGGGCGTACTTGCCCGAGGAAAGCGCGATACCGCGCCCGGTGAAGTTGTGACAGGAAGCGCAGTTCAACCGGAACAGCTCGGCACCGCGTGCGGGGTCGTCCCCCTGGAGCGCCTCGCCCTCCTCCTTGGGCTGCTCGGGTCCACCACCGACGGCCTGCGCGTAGGCTGCCAGCGCCTGGATCTCCTTCTCGGAGTACTTCGGAGACTTGCGCGGAGCTTGCGCCTCCTGCCGCATCAGCGGCATCCGGCCACTGGAGACCTGGAAGTGCACGGCCGCACCACCGACACCGATCAGGCTGGGGCCTCGATCCTCAACGCCCTGCAGGTTCTCGCCGTGGCAAGTGATGCAGGCTTTGCTGTAGAGCTCCTTACCCTGCCTGATCAGTGCCGGGTCCTCGGCCGCGGTGGCGGTTTGCGGCTCGGGGAGCAGCACGCTGTACAGGCCGCCCGCAGCCACCAAGGCGATTCCGAGCGCCAGCACACCCGAAAGCCGTCGCCGGAACTTGGAACCCGCGCGGTTGCGTTTCTTGTTGGTGGTCATGAGTGCGCAAAACCCTTGCTGTCATGTTCGGGGTGGTTCAGCGGCAACAACATCACGCTCTGACTTCTCGCCTCGCTGCCCTACCCATGGCTGTCACGACGTCCGCCGCCGCGTCACGGCACCAGGTAGATGACCATGAACAGGCCGATCCACACGATATCCACGAAGTGCCAGTAGTACGACACGACGATCGAGGCCACCGCCTGAGCCGGCGTGAACTTGCTCATCCTGGTGCGGATCATCAGGATCACGAACGCGATCAGCCCGCCGATCACGTGCAGCCCGTGGAAGCCCGTGGTCATGTAGAAGACGGTGCCGAACGCCGAGCTGGCCATCGTGGTGTGGTGCTCGGTGATCAGGGTGTAGTACTCGCCCGCCTGACCCAGCACGAAGACGAGTCCCATGGCGAGCGTGAGCATGTACCAGCGGCGGAGGCCGTAGACATCGCCGCGCTCCGCCGCGAACACACCCCACTGGCAGGTGAACGAGGAGGCCACCAGAATCACCGTGAACGGTAGGGCGTAGGCCACGTTGAGTTCCGCGGGCGGGGGTGGCCAGTGACCCTCGTTCTGGGCTTTCACCGTGAAGAACATGGCGAAAAGCCCCGCGAAGAACATCAGCTCGCTGGCCAACCAAACGATGGTGCCCACGCTGACCATGTTCGGCCGGTTCAGCGAGTGCACGCGTTGACTGATTGAGGGCGCTGCCGTTGTCACGCGACGCATTATGTCGCGGACGATTTCGCGGCGCCCGGTCGGGTCCCGGCAGCGCCTCGCTCACCTACTACGAGATCCACGGGAGGTTACCCCGCGTGAACATCCGCAATGGCCTGTCGCGTCTGCTTCGCCTGAAAGGGGGTTCTCGGGGTGCGGGATTCCCCGACCCGGACGACCCGAACCTGGTGATCGTGGTGGAGGCGGCGGACGAAACGGAGTCCGCCTCCGAAGTACTGGCCCGCTCACCTGCGTGGAACCCGGAAGCACCCGCCGTGCTGCGCTACCGCTTCGCGATCGGCACCACCGCGTCGCGAGACCTCCGCGCGCCACTGGAGGCCGAGGGATGGCTACTGCGCACCGGCACGGGAACGGAGAGCTCCACACCGACCGCCGAGCCGGAACCGGCGACACTGATCGCGCAGTGTGTTCGTCCGATCGATGCCGTGACGTGTGCCAGGGAGAACTCCCGCATGGTGGGACTGGCGCAGCGACACAGGGCACGTCTGCTCGGATGGCAGGCCCTGCAAGCCCCACTCCGGAATGATCGGCCACGTAAGTGAGGTGTATTACCCTCCGGAGCGCGGTCACGGATACGATGCGAACACGCGTGACCACCCGGCACGACCCCCGTCCTCGCCGGGCACACCGGCGACCAAGGAGTGTTCATGAGCACATCGACGAGCGACGTCCTCGTGTTCAGCCACCGCCAGGAAGTCCGTGAGGCGATCATCACAGCCGTCGGGCGCCGCCCTTCCCCCGACATCAGGCGGGTGCACTACATTGAGGCATCGACGGTGGCCGAGGTGATCGGCGAGGTGGACGCCGGAAACGTGGATCTGCTGATTCTCGACGGTGAGGCCCAGCCCACCGGCGGCATGGGAGTGTCACGGCAGCTGAAGAACGAACTCGCCTCGTGCCCGCCGACCGTGGTCACCGTGCGACGCAAGGACGACCGGTGGCTGGCAACCTGGTCCCAGGCGGACGCGGTACTTGTTCACCCGCTCGACCCGTTGGCGGCGGCAGAGTCGGTGGCCGAGGTGCTGCGTGCGCACGCACTGCCCGCCACCAGCGGCTGACACGGACTCTCGAGGACGCCAAGTGCAGACAGCGACAACGACCTGGCCCGACCTGCTGAACCGGCTCGTCTCCGGTGAGGACCTCGCCGTGGCGGAGACCGCCTGGGCCATGGACCAGGTCATGACCGGCGAAGCCACCCCGGCCCGAATAGCGGCGTTCGCGGTCGCGCTGCGCGCCAAGGGGGAAACCTCGTCCGAGATCACCGGCATGGCCGACGCGATGCTCGCGCACGCGCGTCGGCTGGAGGTCTCCCGCCGTGCGGTCGACGTGGTCGGCACCGGCGGGGACCGGGCCGGCACGGTCAACATCTCCACGATGACCTCGGTCGTGCTGGCTGCCTGCGGGGCGACGGTGGTCAAGCACGGCAACCGCGCGGCGTCCTCGAATTGCGGTACCGCCGACGTCCTCGAAGAGCTCGGGGTCGCGATCGACCTGCCCCCGGCCGGCGTCGCGCACTGCGTGGCCGAGCTGGGAATAGGCTTCTGCTTCGCGGGACTGTTCCACCCGGCCATGAAGCACGCCTCGGCCCCCCGGCGGGAGATCGGGATTCCTACCGCGTTCAACGTGCTCGGACCGCTGACCAACCCGGCTCGCCCCAGCACCGGCCTGATCGGTTGCGCGGACCGGAGGCTGGCTCCGGTGATGGCCGAGGTCTTCGCACGACGTGGCCACTCGGTGCTGCTGGTCAGCGGTGAGGACGGCATGGACGAGATCACCACCACCACGAGCACCACAGCCTGGGTCATCGGCGACGGCCGGGTCCGGCAGGAACGGATCGAACCGACCGAACTGGGACTGCCGCTGGTCGAGGCCGAACAACTCCGGGGCGGCGACGCCACGGTGAACGCGGGAGTGGTTCGCGACCTGCTGGACGGCCACCGGGGCCCGGTCCGCGATGCCGTGCTGCTGAACACGGCGGGGGCGCTGGCCGCCTACGAAGGGCCCGTCACCGACCTGAACGAACGGCTGGGCCACGGCCTGGAACGTGCGGCCGAGGCCATCGACTCGGGTGCCGCCGCACGCCTGCTCGACTCCTGGGCGCAGCTCTCCGGCAAGCTGCGGGAGAGCGGGTGAGCGCGGACGACTCCGGTTTCGCACCATCCGCCGGTGAAGCCGCTGGTGGTGGCTCCGGGAATCGTCTCGGGGTGAGGCTGCCCAGGGGAAGACGAAAAGGTCCTGGACCAGCCGCTACCAGCGGAGGCGGCGTTCCACGTGCCCGAGAGACGGCACCCTGACCACGAACTACCGCCATCTTCACTGAATACGCGTACGCGTGGGCGATACGGTTCAGGCTCGCTTCGACGCGGCAGGCGACGGACAACCACTCCCGCGGCTCGCGAAAAAGGCCCGACGCTGGGTAGCAACTACCCGAGGTCGGGCCTGGCCGCGGCGAGAGCCGTGCGTGAGGTTCCGCCAACCGGGCAGGCAAGCAAACCGTGCCCGAGTCGAATCCCTCAGGACTCCAGACCGATGGAGAAGGTGGCCTCGGTGTCCAGCTTCGAGTACGAGCGGAACGCGATGTGGGTGTCGGTGTCCAGCACTCCCTCGACCTTGTTGATCGCGCCCGGCACGATCTCGGCGATCCGCTCGTGCTCGGAGGCCCGGATCATCGCGATCAGGTCGACGTCACCCGCGCAGGAGTAGACCTCGGTGACACCGTCGATGTCGGCGATCTCCTGGGCGGCCTCGGTCAGGCGCTCAGCTGCGGTTCGGATCAACACGAACGCGGTAATCACGGTTGGGGACCTCCTGCTGCGGGACTCGGGGCGACTCGTGCGCACCGAGTGAAGGCACCTGACGGCTCACTCGTGGTTGGGGCCGGTGTGGTACTCGAAGACCAGACCGGACACGGTGATCAGCACCGCTCCGGCGCTGAGCACGATCATCCACACGTGCCCGAAGGCGAGCGCCACGCCGGTCAGGGCCGAAGCGGCCGCCAGCCCGAAGGGCCAGTAGCTGCCGGGGCTGAAGAACCCGAGGTCACCCGCGCCGTCACTGATCTCGGCCTCGTCCCGGTCCTCCGGCCGCAGCTCGATGCGCCGTGCCACGAACTGGAAGTAACTGCCGATCAGCAACGACAGCGCACCGACCAGGATCAGCGCCACCGTACCCACGGGTTCCTTGGCCCAGAGTCCGTAGACCAGGGCCGACAGGAAGAAGAAGAAGGTAATGATGTTGAAAATCTTGGCTTCGACCCTCATGGAGTCCTCACTCTCACCCCGTGCGCCGCGCGCGACGCACTCGGACCTGGTTCCCCGTCCACACCGTCAGTCGCCCGCGCCGACGGTCTGACCACCCTGGGTCTGCGGCGTCGAGCTCTGCCGGTCGGGATCGAACGGGATTGTCGTCACCGAGTTCGGGTCGCAGAGCTCACCGCAGTCCATCTCGGTCAGCGCCTCGGCCGTGGTGTAGGGCTGGCCCGTGCTGGGGTTCACCCGCGTACGCAGATCCATGAAGCGCTCGAACTTGTCCGGCGAGAGCGCGCGGACCTCGAAGTTCATCATCGAGTGGTAGGTGCCGCAGAGTTCCGCGCAACGTCCGACGAACGATCCCTCGCGGTCGATCGTGTTCTGGAAGACGTTGTCCTGATTGTTCTTGTCCGGGTGCGGGAAGGTGTCCCGCTTGAAGTGGAACTTGGGGACGAAGAACGAGTGGATGACGTCATTGGAACTGAGCCGGTACTCGACGTTGGAGTCGGTCGGCAACACCAGCAGCGGAGTCCAGTCGGTCGTGCCGACGGTGCTGACCGCTTCCCCGTTCGGCGTGGTGTAGCCGGGGTAGCGGAACTCCCAGTTCCACTGGAACGAGATCACGTCGACGGCGACGTCGGGTTCCTCCTCGGCCTGCACCTCCTGCTGGGTGGTGGCCGTGAAGTAGAACAGCACGACGACCATGACGAAGGGGATGACCGTGTATATGATCTCGAGCGGGTTGTTGTACTGGAACTGACGAGGCAGCTCGTCACTCTTCTTGCGGTGGAAGGTCACCGTCCAGAAGATCAGCCCCCACACCAGTACACCCACCGCGAGAGCCGCGATCACCGACCAGGTCCACAGCTGGCGCATGGCATCGGCGTCACTGGTGACACCGGTGGGCCAGCCGAACCGCAGGACCTGGTCAGGCGAGCAGCCCGTGGCCACGACACACACCAAGCCGACCAGTCCACCGACCTTGACCAGCCGTGGCACTCGGGTCCCGTCTTTCAGGGCCACTGCGCGACGCCTCCTCCATGTGAAACTCACCGGCACGGCGCTGGCGTTGCTCCCCCGACCCCTGGTTCGAGGCGGGAAGATCGGCCGCCGGAATACTGTAGCGACCCTAGCCCAGTAGTAGCCGCGATACTGCTCCGGGGTCGTGACGCCGCCCGAATCATGGTCGTGCCCACGACCGAAGATCACCACTCAGCGGGCCCGTCACGCGACGCGCGGCGGAGACTCCCCGGGGCGACACGCGCACGGGCACAATGAACCCGTGCGTGCGGCCCTCACGCCGCCACACGGCATACTGTAGGACGATCACCCCTACTGGGCTTGAGCGAACCCGACAACCCGCGACACGAGAGGTGCGCGAGACGCGTGTGCGGCCTGCTTGGACTGGTTTGTCCCACCGAAGAGAACGCAAGCAACGCAACGAACGCGGTGGCCAACGCGCTGCCGTGTCAGCGGCACCGAGGACCGGACGAGAGCGACACGTGGCAGGGAGGCGAAGTCGTCTTCGGCTTCAACCGCCTGTCGGTCATCGACGTCGAGCATTCGCACCAGCCGCTGAGCTGGGGCCCACCGGAGTCACCGGGCCGATACACGATCCTGTTCAACGGTGAGATCTACAACTACCTGGAGCTGCGGGCCGAGCTGACCGAGCAGTACGGCGCCACGTTCAACACCGACGGCGACAGTGAGACGATCATCGTCGCCTACCACTATCTGGGAACCTCGATGGTGGGACGACTGCGCGGGATGTTCGCCTTTCTGATCTGGGACAACGAGCGACACGTGGTCTTCGGTGCGCGGGACCCCTTCGGGATCAAACCGATGTACTACGCGACCGGCCCCAACGGAGTCGCCTTCGCCAGCGAGAAGAAAAGCCTGCTGCACCTGGCGGCCACCCTCGGGATCAACGAGGACGTCGACCGCCGTTCCCTGCAGCACTACCTGCTGCTGCAGTACGTGCCGGAACCGGAATCGCTGCACCGCTCGATCCGGCGGATCGAGTCGGGGACCTCGTTCACCGTGGCGCCGGGCGGCCAGCTGGTCACCGAGCGGTACTTCTCCCCCAACTTCACCGCACGTGAGATTCACAACGACGGCGAGGCCAACCGACTGCACAACGAGATCGTCGACGTGATGCGCGACTCGGTCGCCAAGCACATGCGCGCCGACGTCACGGTCGGGGCCTTCCTGTCCGGCGGGATCGACTCGACCGCCATCGCCGCGCTGGCCAAGGAGCACAACCCGGACCTGATCACGTTCACCACCGGGTTCGAGCGGCAGGGCTACTCGGAAGTCGACGTGGCGGCGGAGTCGGCGGCGGCCATCGGTGTCAAGCACGTCGTGCGGACCGTTTCCGCGGAAGAGATGATGCGGACGCTGCCGCTGATCATCTGGTATCTCGACGACCCGGTCGCCGACCCGGCCCTGGTGCCGCTGTGGTTCATCGCCCGGGAGGCGCGCAAACACGTCAAGGTCGTGCTCTCCGGGGAGGGCGCCGACGAGCTGTTCGGCGGCTACTCGATCTACCGGGAGCCGCTTTCGCTCGCGCCGTTCGAACGCGTCCCCGGCTCGGTGCGCAAGGTGATGGGGCGGGTCTCGACCGCGATCCCGGAGGGCGTGCGCGGCAAGGACCTGCTCCGCAGGGGCGCGCTGCCGCTGGAGGAGCGCTACTACGGCAACGCGCGGATCTTCCGGGACGAGCAGCTGCGGAACCTGCTGCCGGACTTCGACCCGAACGTCTCGCACACCGACGTGACCGCGGCTGCCTACCGGACCTCGCAGGGCTGGGACCCGGTGACCCGGATGCAGCACGTGGACCTGTTCACGTGGCTGCGGGGCGACATCCTGGTCAAGGCCGACAAGGTCACCATGGCCAACTCGCTGGAACTGCGGGTGCCGTTCCTCGATCACGAGGTGTTCCGCACCGCGAGCACGATCCCGCTGGAACAGAAGATCACCAAGGAGACCACCAAGTACGCGCTGCGCCGCGCGCTGGCCAAGGTGGTGCCCGGCCACGTGCTCAACCGGCGCAAGCTCGGTTTCCCGGTCCCCATCCGGCACTGGCTGCGCGACGAGATGCACGACTGGGCACGCGACATCATCAAGGAGTCGCAGACCGACGCCCTGTTGAACAAACCCGCCGTGCTGCAGCTGCTGGAGGAGCACCGTTCCGGCGTGCTCGACCACAGCCGCAGGTTGTGGGCGCTGCTGGTGTTCATGATCTGGCACGGGATATTCGTGGAGAACCGGCTCACGCCAGAGGTGCCGGAGCCCCACTACCCCGTGAAGCTTTAGTGAATCTCTCGATTCTTCTCGGCTCGGTTTGCGCGACGGTGCGGATAGCGGAACCTCTCGCACGGCTCTCGCCGTGGGAGGCCCGACATCGGGTAGCGAACACAACGTCGGGCCCTCCTCGCGAGAGCCGCACGCGAGAACCCGCGGCGGTGCCGACCGCGAGGGTGGCCGGAGTTCAGCTTTGAGGCATCGCTTGCGCGGCGATTTCGCGAGAAATCGCCGCGCAAGCGAGTCGAGGGGCGGTGTTCAGCCGGCGGTGGAGGTCGACGTCGCGGTGCCGCGCTCCGGCGCGGTCGCCGGAAGGATGTCGTGCCAGCGGTTGAAGACGTTGTCGGGGTCGTACTCGGCCTTGACCCGCGCCAGTCGCCGGTAGTTGTCCTCGCCGTAACCCGCCCTGACCCGATCCTCGCCCTCGTCGCCGATGAAGTTGAGGTAGACGGCCCCGGTGCTCCACGGACGCATGTCGGCGCGCAGTTCGCGCACCCAGCGGACGGCGCTCTCGTCAGTGGCGGGATCCGACCACAGACCGAAGGGGTGTACCACCCACGGAACCGAGTGGTCCGACATCGCCGCCCCCACGCCGTCGGCCGCGACCGCCCCACCCCACGGGAACAGCACGTGCTGCGACGGGGAGGGGACCGGCATGTCGTGGGCCCGGGCGCAGAACCGATCCAACGCCTCGTCGGGCAGCTCGGCCATGTACTCGGCGGACCAGTAGTTGCGGTAGCCGGGCGGGTCGTCGAGCAGCGACTGCAGGTCGGCGTAGTCGATGTCGTCGATCAACTCCCCGGCCGGTCGCAGTCCCAGCAGGGGGCGGATCAACTCGCGCAGCCGTGTCTGATTCCCCATGAAGGTGACCAGCACCGCGCAGCAGAGGGCATCGACGAGTTCGGCGGGCACGAACTCCTCCGGCGGCCCGTTCAGGTAGATCAGACCACCGCTGATCTCGTCCGGCGCCCCTGCGATGAAGTCCCGGTACTCGCCCGCCACGGCACGTCCGCGCTCGGCGGGCCAGATCAGCAGCGCCATCGAGAACTCCGGGATCTCGTGCAACCGGAACGTCAACGAAGTGGCGATGCCGAAGTTGCCCCCACCACCGTGCAGCGCCCAGAACAGCTCCGGGTTCCGCTCGGCGTCGGCGCTCACTCTCGACCCCGAGGCGGTGAGGAGGTCCACCGAGACCAGACTGTCGCAGGCCAACCCCCATTTCCGCTCCATCCAACCGGAACCGCCTCCCAGCGTCAGTCCCGCTACCCCGGTGGTGGAAACCCGCCCGCCGGTGGTGGCGAGGTGGTACGGCCGGGTAGCACCGTCGAACTCCCCCCAGAGCGTGCCGCCGCCCACGGTGGCAAGACGTCCGGCGGGGTCCACCGACACGTGGTTGAACCGGCGCATGTCGATGACCAGCCCGCCGTCGACGAGACTCGCGCCCGCGACGCTGTGCCCGCCGCCTCGTACCGCGATCTCCAGCTCGTGCTCCCGCGCGAACCCCAGTGCCCGGCGAACGTCCTCGACGTCGGCGCACTCGGCGATGGCTGCGGGACGGTCCTCGATCATCGCGTTGAAGATCTCGCGCCGTCGCGCGTAGTCCGCGTCCCACGGGGTGCGGATCGCGCCGTGGAACCGAGCACGGAGCTGTTCGAACGCTCCGGCTTTTCCGTCCTGTCCGTTCATCTCCGGTCACCTCGACTTCGGGCCGTCGAGTCGTCAACGAACGGTTCCGGTGAGCCGCCCGTACCACCAACGCTAGGAAGCACCGGACAGCGACGACAGGGCACGAAGTCCACAGCCTCCCCGAGGGGTCCGGTCCCACCGCTCGGGAAGTCCGGCCCCCGGATGTTCTCCGGGGCACCGGACTCGTCGGGCCGTTCGACACCGGCACCGGTCAGCCGGTGTAGCGACGGGCCACCACCTCCGGTGTGTCCAGGTTCCTGCCCGCGTCCATGTTGTGGGCCAGCTGGACGAACTGGCTCATGGACCACGCGAGCGGAGTGGCCGCTCCCGTTCCCTCGCCGAATACGAATCCGTCACCGGACTCGCGGTCCCAGACCTGCTCGGGGATGAGGTAGCCCTCGTTGGCCATCCCGGCCATCGTCTCCAGGTGGGTACCGGCCGAACCACCGGAGGCGATCTCGTATTCACCGCGTTCGCCGGTCAACAGCGGCCACAACCTGCCGATACCCTCTCCCGTGTAGGGCTCGCCCCCGGTGGCCTCGCCGTAACCGTCGTGGTTGTAGCGATACCAGCCGGGACCGTTCGGAGTCATGACTCGCAGCCGCTCGTCGGTTTCGGGCAGCGAGTCGAGCACCGCCGGATCGTCGGCGGGCTTGACGCCGAGTCGCACCAACTCCAGGAATCCCGCGTCGACCACGGCGCGCTCGTCGTGGCAGCCCCCGCCGTTGTTCAGGCACAGCCGGTGGCCGTTGTTCGGATCACCGTCGTCGTCCACGCGCTGGTAGTACTCGCCGTCACCGTGCGGACCGTTCGTGGTGAAGGTCCAGTCCTCGACCTCGCGCTGCCACTCGTCGGCGGTGGTGAGATACCGCCGCGCGGCTCGGTGGTCACCGTGCTGCCGGGCGATGTCGGCCGCGGTGACCAGGCCCGCGATCTCGGCCGCGATGGTCGACGGGGAGTAGCCGCTCTCCTCTTCCCAACGCTCCTGCGGCGTGGCGGGACCGTTCTCGACGATGAAGTCGGCGGACTCGCGGAGCTTGGCCCACTCCTCGTCACCGGTCCGGCCGAGCTGGTGCGCCAGCACGATGGGGTAGGCGACTTCGTCCAACTGCAGACTCGGCCAGTGCGGTTCGCCGTCGAGCCAGGTGTTCTGCGGGAACGAACCGTCCTGTCGCCACTGCACGTCCAGCAGGTAGTCGAGCGCCCGGTTCGCGGCGGCACGGTCACCCATCGCCATCGCCGCCGTCGCGGTATGGTACAGATCACGCGCCCAGACCAGATGGTAGCCACCGGTACAACAGCTGTCGGCGTTCTTGGCGCCTCCCCAGGGGATCGAGGTGGACGCCACGAAAGCGCCCCGGTAGGTCTTGTCCTCCTGGGACTTCAGCGTCATGGCGGCGACGTTGTACTGGGTGATCAGCCCACGCGAGGCGACGGAGCGGGGGACGTGGTCGATCGAGGCGAGGTAGCGGTGCCAGCCGACGTCGTACCCACGCCTGGCCGCGTTGTAGCCGTCCGCCAGCGCGGCCCGTGCGGTCGACTTCGCCGCCGCCCTGTCGGCGCCGAAGCCGAGGGCGAGTGTGAAGGTGCTGTCGGTGCCGACCGGGATGCGTGCCGTCTGCACCAGGTTGCCGGGGTCGGCGGCCCGGTCGTAGCGGTTGTCGAGCCGGTGGTCGGCCCCGAGGTCACGGTAACCGTCGCTGGCGGTACCGCTGTAGCCGCTCGTGACGGCGTCGAATCCGTTCGACGAGGCCAGCGCGCTGGCCACTTCGCCGTCGCTGGCGACCAGGGTCCCCTCGGACGTGGCTCCGCTGTCGCCCATCCCGCTGCCGTTCAGCGAGGGGTTGTAGAGCGCGTAGAGCCGTAACGGGCCGCCTTCGAGCACCTCGAAACGCGTCCGGACCAGCAGCGCCGAACGCCGGGGGTCGGTTACGTAGGTCTTGGTGATGCGGTACCTGCCGTCGCGGTCGGTGTTGACCTGCCGGTACCGCAGCGAGCGCGAGTCGGGTAGCCGGATCTCACGCGTGGTGGCGTCGCGCTCCAGTTCGGTGAAGCTGCGCCCGTCGCTGACGACGTACTGCATGTCCTGCACGTTCGGCACGTCCAGGCGCGGGTAGTAGACCTCGTTGAGGATTCCCTGCCCCAGGGTGTGCCAGACCTTCGACTCCAACGTGGTGGAAGTACCGACACCTCGCTTCGCTCCCGTCGTCCACGCCGAGGAGATGCCCGGGGCGCCCGGGGCGGATGTGGGGGCGGCTCCGGCCGGCGCTTCCACCACGAGGCCGGCCACCAGGGCGAACACGGCGGCGGGGAGCACGGTCGCGCGGCCGCCCTCGCGCCACCTTCGCCGCTTCGGCGGTGATGCCATCTTGGAATCCTCTCCACTGCTCGAAAGGTCGGTGAACCACCTCCCGGGGACCGCACGAGGCCCGGCCGGTGATTCGTTCGGCACGGGGTTCTACACACGTAACGGCACTTGCGCAATCGATAAAGAAGAGTTCCCGGCAAAAGGGTTTCTTTCAGCTGTCAAGAATTTCCGGATCGCCACCCGGAGAAATCCGGATCGGAACCGAAACGAGCGGGAAACCCCTGAGGAGATTTCCGCGGGTTTTCGCAATACCCCGAAAAGAGCATTCCGTCCGTGATTCCGGACATGATGTTCTACTCGCAGTGACCGACTCACCACGATCCCGCCGATGGATACGAATCTCCTACCCTGGACGGTGTGAGCACCACTATGCCGGAAAAATCACAGACGAATCTCGACGAGAGCACGGACGCCGTCCGCCAGGACGTGCTGTCCGCCGCGCGGGGGGCGCGGGAGGCGGCAGAGCAGTTCGCGGCGGCGACTCGCGAGACGAAGGATGCCCTGCTGGCGGCGATGGCCGACGCGCTGTCGCGCCGCGCCGGGGAGATCCTCGACGCCAACGAGTTCGACCTCACGGCCGGACGCGAATCCGGCATGTCGGAGGCGATGCTGGACCGTCTGAAGTTGACCGAGTCGCGCGTGACCGAGGTCGCTTCCGGGCTGCGCACGGTGGCGGGCCTGCCTGACCCGGTCGGAGAGACGGTGCGCGGCAACGTACTGCCGAACGGGCTGGAGCTCCGGCAGGTGCGGGTACCGCTCGGCGTGGTCGGCATCGTCTACGAGGGGCGCCCGAACGTCACGGTGGACGCGGCGGGACTGACCCTGAAATCGGGCAACGCCGTGCTGCTGCGCGGCTCCTCCTCGGCCGCGCGTTCCAACGCCGCCCTGGTCTCGATCCTGCGGGACGTCCTCGTCGAATCCGGCTTCTCACCCGAGCTGGTGACGCTGTTGCCGTGTACGGAGCGTTCCTCCGTCCGACACCTGGTCACCGCCCGTGGGCTGGTCGACCTGGTGATTCCGCGCGGCGGTGCCGGACTGATCTCCACGGTCGTCGAGCAGGCGACGGTGCCGGTCATCGAGACCGGTGTCGGCAACTGCCACGTCTACGTGGACCGCGCCGCCGACACGGACAAGGCACGGCAGGTGGTGATCAACGCCAAGACGCGCCGGGTCAGCGTGTGCAACGCGGCGGAGACGCTGCTGGTGCACCGGGAGGCTGCCGAAACCCTGCTGCCGGACCTGGCCCGGGAGCTGAGCGGAGCAGGTGTGACGCTGCACACCGACGAACGCGCCGCCGAGGCGATCGGGGACGCGGCACCGGTCACCCCCGCCACACGGGAGGACTGGGACACCGAATACCTGTCGATGGACCTCGCGGTGGCGGTGGTCGATTCCCCGGAAGCGGCAATGGACCACATCTCCCGGCACGGCACGGGACACACCGAGGCCATCGTCAGCGAGGACGTCTCCGCCGTTCGGCGGTTCACCACGCGGGTGAACGCGGCCGCGGTCGTGGTCAACGCCTCCACCGCCTTCACCGACGGAGGGCAGTTCGGCATGGGGGCCGAGATCGGGATCTCGACGCAGAAGCTGCACGCCCGCGGCCCGATGGCCCTGCCGGAGCTGACCACCACGAAGTGGCTGGTGTGGGGCGACGGGCACACCCGCCCTCGGTAGACTTCGTCGGCTCGGCCGCCTGATCGCCGCGCGGCGGAACCGCTCTCCGGCTCCCGTCGCGGCGCGGAGGGGTCCGACGACTACGTGTGGGCGATGAACGGCCCGTGACGGAGAGCACGAAAACGGGGACGGCGCGGTGAGTGATCGCCGCACCGTCCCCGCACGAAGGCGGTCGTCCCGCTCAGTGGAACGAGTCACCGCAGGCGCAAGAGCCGCCCGCGTTGGGGTTGTCGATCGTGAAGCCCTGCTTCTCGATCGAGTCCACGAAGTCGATCACGGCGCCCTGCAGGTAGGGGGCGCTCATCCGGTCGACGACCACGTCCAGGCCGTTGAAGTCACGCACCGCGTCCCCGTCGAGCGTGCGCTCGTCGAAGAACAGCTGATAGCGCAGTCCGGCACACCCACCCGGCTGCACCGCGATGCGCAGGTGCATGTCATCGCGCCCCTCCTGGTCCAGGAGGGTCTTGGCCTTGCTGGCCGCCGAGTCGGTCAACGTGACGCCATGAGCGGGCGCCTCGGTCTCCACGGTTGTCTCCTGGGCGGTCATGGCTCTCCCTTGCGGTTAGCGGCTGCTGGCAGGTTCCCGCGACAGTCAACGGTCACGGTAAGTGCGAGTATTCCCGCGGGCCAACCCGCGCACGCCGATTGTGACACCCACGGGTAGCACCGCACATGGTACGCACCGGAAACGGTGCTCGTCCGGAGAAGCCGGCCCCTCGCGGCCCGGTTCCCGACTGAGCGGACCCGTGACCACCCGCCTCCGGAGTCAGTATTCATGGTGCGGAGGCTTTCACTTACGCTGGTGGTGTGAAGTTCCTCCGTCGCAACACCGCCGAGCAGAGCGCCACCGTCGACACCGACGAGCACGGTGACGAGGCGACGCGGGAGGACGCCGCCGATCCGACCCGCCCCAAGGGCAGGCCGACCCCGAAACGTCGGGAGTCCGAGGGCAAACGCCGCGGTCCGGTCCCGCCACCGCCGCGCACCCAGCGCGAGGCGTTCAAACGGATGCGCCGCAACAAGCCGGAGCGGCGCAAGGCCGCCGCCGAACGGCGCGAGCGGATGATGGCGGGTGACGACCGCTACCTCATGCCCCGCGACCGGGGCCCGGTTCGGGCCCACGTCCGCGACATCGTGGATTCCCGCAGGCACCTGATGGGGCTGTTCATGCCGCTGGTGCTCGTGGTGTTCGCGGCGACGCTGGTGCGGATCCCGCTGGTTCAGCAGGTGGCAACGGTGTTCTGCCTGGCACTGCTGATAACGATGATCTTCGAGGGCACCATGCTCGGGCGGCTCGTCACGAAGCGGGTACGCGCCAAGTTCCCCGACGCCCGGGACAAGGGGATCAGCCTGGGGTGGTACGCCTTCACCCGCGCGATGCAGCTGCGCAAACTCCGCGTCCCTCGCCCGAGGGTCACTCCGAAGGACATCAACCAGGTGGGGTGAGGACCGCGCGGTGACACCACTGGGCGCACGGGCGACGTGGATCTAGGCTGATGGTCATGGAGTTTCGTCGGCTCGGCCACAGCGGCCTGAACATCAGTGAGATCGCCTACGGCAACTGGCTCACCCACGGTTCGCAGATCGAGGAGGAACAGGCACAGGCGTGCGTGCTGACCGCACTCGATGAAGGAATCACGACCTTCGACACCGCCGACGTCTACGCGGCCACCCGCGCCGAGTCGGTACTCGGGCGCGCGCTGTCCGGCGTACGCCGGGAGAGCATCGAGCTGTTCACGAAGGTCTACTTCCCCACCGGCCAGGGACCGAACGACCGGGGGCTGGGGCGTAAGCACATCATGGAGTCCTGCGAGGCCTCGCTGCGCAGGCTGCAAACCGACTACGTCGATCTCTACCAGGCACACCGGTTCGACCGGACCGTTCCGCTGGAAGAGACCATGACGGCTTTCGCCGACCTCGTCAGGCAGGGCAAGGCGCTCTACATCGGTGTTTCGGAGTGGAACGCCGAGCAGATCACCCGTGCGGCCGAGTTGGCGCGCGAACTGCGCGTACCGCTGGTTTCCAACCAGCCCCAGTACTCGATGCTGTGGCGGGTGATCGAGTCCCAGGTCGTCCCGACGTGCGAGCGGGAAGGCATCGGGCAGATCGTGTGGTCGCCGATAGCCCAGGGCGCGCTGAGCGGCAAGTACTTGCCCGGCCGGGAGGCCCCCGCGGGCTCCAGGGCCACTGACTCGGAGGGCGGGGCGAACATGATCTCGCGCTGGATGCGGGACGAGGTCCTCGAACCGGTACAGCGGCTCAAACCGATCGCCGAGGACCTCGGGCTGTCCATGGCCCAGCTGGCCGTCGCCTGGGTGCTGCAGAACTCGAACGTCTCCGCCGCGATCATCGGGGCCTCCCGTCCCGAGCAGGTCACCGACAACGTGCGGGCGGCAGGAGTGAAACTGGAGCAGGACGTGCTCGACAAGATCGACGACGTGATCGGGCACGTGGCCGAGACCGACCCGCGTCACACCACGACACCGTGAGCGTCCCCGCCCACCGCACGCTGGTGCTGGGCGGAGCGCGCTCCGGCAAGTCCGCCCACGCCGAGGGGCTGCTCCCCCCGGAAGGAGCCGCCACCTACGCCGCCACCGCCCGGCGGGACCCCGACGACCCGGAGTGGAACCGGCGCATCGCCGAGCACGTCGCACGACGCCCGGACGACTGGCGGACGGTCGAGACCCCGGAACCGGCGGCCCTGGTGGAACTGTTGGACAACGCCCTGGGGACGGACCCACCGATCCTGGTCGACGACCTGGCGACCTGGTTGACGGGCGCGCTGGACGACGCCGGGGCGTGGGAGGGTGCCGATTCGGCCCTGGAAACCGTGGAGCGGCAGCGCGGCGAGCTGGTGCGCGCATGCGCCTCCTGCCGGGCACGGCTGGTCCTCGTCTCCGCCGAGGTGGGGCTCGGGGTGGTTCCGGGCAACAGGGCGGCACGGCTGTTCCGCGACGAGCTGGGGGCGCTCAACGCGCGCCTGGCCGAGGTCTGTGACGAGGTGCTGTTGCTGGTCGCCGGACTACCACTGCGACTACGTTGAGTAGCTGTCATACGCTGAGTTCCCGGAGTCGGTCACCGCGAGCACGCCCCGGCCCGGGAGTTCGGCGGCGGTGCGTCACCGGAAGCGGTGTTGCCACGCACGGCTCCTGCCGAACGACTACGGAGGTAAGGCTTGTCCACGGTGTCCGATTCACAACCGGGGGGCACCCCCTCGGCAGAGCCGGCGGACGGAACGGACCGGCCGGGTGTCGATTTCGGCGTGGTGAGGCCACCCGACGAGCAGGCGCACCGGCAGGCCGTGGCGCGCCACGCGGGACTCACCAAGCCCGCGGGTTCGCTCGGCAGGCTGGAGGAGATCGGTGTCTGGGTCTCCGCCAGGCAGGGAACCTGCCCGCCCCGGCCGTTCGACCGCCCCCGGGTCGTGGTCTTCGCCGGCGATCACGGGATCGCCACCAACGGAGTCTCGGCCTACCCCAGCGAGGTCACCGCGCAGATGGTGGACAACATCCTCGCGGGCGGGGCCGCGGTCAACGCGCTGGCCGCCAACGCGGGGGCAGGGGTGCGTGTCGTCGACATGGCGGTGGACGGCGAGACGAACCGTACGGTGGCCGCCTACAAGATCCGCAGGTCGTCCGGCTCCCTCGACGTCGAGGACGCGCTCACCGAGCAGCAGGCCCTCGACGCCGTCACCGCGGGCAGGGCGCTCGCGGACGAGGAGGTCGACAGCGGCGCGGACCTGCTGATCGCCGGTGACATGGGCATCGGCAACACCACCCCCGCCGCCACCCTCATCGCCGCGCTGACCGAGAGCGAACCGGTCGCGGTGGTGGGACGCGGCACCGGCATCGACGACAGCGCGTGGATGCGCAAAACCGCGGCGATCAGGGACGCGCTGCGACGTGCCCGCAAAGTGGTGCACGATCCGGTGGCGCTGCTGCGCACCGCCGCTGGAGCCGACCTCGCCGCGATGTCGGGCTTCCTCGCCCAGGCAGCGGTGCGCCGCACCCCGGTGATCCTCGACGGCGTGGTGGTGGGCGCGGCCGCCATGGTCGCCGAAGAACTCGTTCCCGGGGCCGCGCGCTGGTGGATGGCCGGGCACCGTTCCGTGGAGCCGGGAGCCGCGCTGGTGCTGGAGCACCTGGACCTGCGTCCGGTGCTGGATCTCGAGATGCGACTCGGCGAGGGATCGGGAGCGGTGGCGGCCCTGCCGGTCGTCAACGCCGCGATCAGGGTGCTGGGCGAGATGGCGACCTTCGCCGAAGCCGGCATCGAGGGCCCCACCGAGTCCGAGACGACGGGCTCCTCGCCCGCCGACGCCGCGGACTGAGCGGCGTGGGGGGACTGCGACTGGCGTTCGCCTGGTTGAGTGTGCTGCCGGTGCGGGTCGACGGCGTCGACGAGCGCACCGGCAGGCAGGCCATCTCCCTCGCCCCCCTGGTGGGTGCAGCGCTGGGAACGTTCGCGGCTCTGCTGCTGTGGGTGCTGTTCGCGCTGGGAGCCCCCGGGCTGCTCGCCGGACTGCTCACCGTGGCCGCGCTGGCGTTGGCCACCAGGGGAATGCACATCGACGGACTCGCCGACACCGTGGACGGGCTGGGCTGCTACGGCTCCGCGGAACGCGCGCTGTCGGTGATGCGCGACGGCAGCACCGGACCGTTCGCGGTGGCGGGGCTCGTCCTCGTGATCGGGGTGCAGGTGACGGGACTCGCCGAAGCCGCCTCCCACGGCCGGTGGGGTGTGGTGGTGCTGGCCTGCGCCGGTGGGCGGGCGGCCTTCCCGCTGTGCTGCAGGAGAGGAGTCCCGGCCGCTCGTGCGGACGGCATGGGCGCGCTGGTGGCGGGTTCGCAGCCCCTCCCGACCGTGTTCGCCTGGTGGGCGGTGCTGCTGGTCGCGGCGGGATTCGCCACTGCGGGGAACTGGTGGGTCGGTCCCGTCGCGGTGGTGCTGACCTTCGGCGCGCTCTGGGCACTGAGCGGACACGTACTGCGCCGCTTCGGCGGAGTGACCGGCGACGTGCTCGGAGCCTGCTGCGAACTGGGCACCACGCTGCTGCTGGCGCTGTGCGCCCTCGGCTGAACTCTCAGGGTTGGCAACTCGGTTGTCGTAGCTGGTCGAGAAGCGGAATCTCTCGCGGGCTCTCGCTCCGGGAGGTCCGACATCGGGTAGCGGCCTACACGACGTCGGGCCTTCCTCGCGAGAGCCGCACGGGAGACCCCGCGGCGGTGCGGGCTGCGAGAGGGGTGGGGGCTCGGGCCGCGCGAGTGGTCGGAGTTCGACTGTCGCGGATCTATCCACCCGCGACCGAGGGTACGATCATCACCTCGGCACCGTCACTGAGCGTGGTGGCGGCACCGTCCAGCGCTCGGCACTCGGTGCCGTCGACGTAGAAGTTGACGTAGCGGCGCAACGTCCGCGTCTCGTCGCGCAGCCTGCGCTCCAGCGCCGGGTGGCTGATCGCCAGCTCGTCGAGCAGTTGCCGCAGCGTGGCACGCTCTTCCAGCGACAGCCGCAACCTGCCCGCGCCGTCGGCGGTGGAGCGCAGCATTCGCGGTATCACCAGGGTGATTCGCATGATCGCCTCCCGTCTCGTGGTGCGGTCGCTCACCGGTGGACGTGGGCCTCACACCACGGCCGCGCGCAGCGACAACACGTCCGGCAGGTGTTCGGCGACCAACGTCCAGCTCTCACCCCGGTCGGAGCTCGCGTAGACCTCACCGGAGCGGGACCCGAAGTACACCCCGGCGGGATCGGCGTCGTCGAGGCAGAGCGCGTCACGCATGACCGCCGACCAGAAGCCCTCCCCGGGCAGTCCCTCCCCCATGCCTTCCCAGGAACGGCCCGCGTCCCTGCTGCGGTAGATCCGGCAACTTCCCTCCGGCGGGAAGCGGTGCGCGTCCGCGACCAACGGGAACGTGTAAACCGTGTCGGGATCGGTCGGGTCCACACCGATGGGGAAACCGAAGTCGGCCGGAAGCCCTTCCGCGATGGACTCCCAGGTGTCGGCACCGTCGTCGCTGCGGTAGACACCGTGGTGATTCTGCAAGTAGATCCGGTCGGGGGCCGAGGTGTTCCGGGCCATCTTGTGCACGCACTGCCCGAACTCCGGGTACTCGTCCTCCGGCATGAAGTAGGCCCGGATACCGCTGTTCGCCGGGTTCCACTCGGAACCGCCGTCCACGGTGCGATACACCCCGCCGGTGGACATCCCCACCAGCACGCGGCTCGGCTCCCGGGGATCGGGCAGGATCGTGTGCACCGCCTGCCCGCCCGCCCCCGGGAACCACTCGGCGCGGTGCGGGTGGTCCCACAACCCCCGGACCAGTTCGTAGTTGCTGCCACCGTCCTCGGAACGGAACAGGGCGGACGGCTGTGTCCCCGCGTAGATCACCTCGGGTTCACTCACCGGGCCGGGAACGATCTGCCAGACACGCCGCAGCGCCGTTCCGGTGTCAGCGGGAAACGCGATGGGGGCGTGGTCGGGCTCCTGCCAGCTGTGCCCCAGATCGTCGCTGGTGACCAGGGTCGGCCCGAAGTGGGGACTCTCGGTCCCCGCCAGCAGGCGTGGCGCGCTCCGGGTGTCGACAGCCACAGCGTAGACCTCGGTCATGGGCAGCTGGGGGCCCGTCACCTGCCAGCCACCACCGTCACCGTTCCGGCGCGCCAGCCACAGCCCCTTGCGGGTGCCGATCATGAGCAGTACGGACGAGGACACGGCCGCCTCCAGTCGGGACGTGATTGGGCTCTCACCGGAAAGGTACGCCGAACCACCGACAATCGCCGTGCCACGCGGAACCGCCCGCCCCGGGGGCCTACGGCGCTCAGGCCAGCTTCGTCATCCACCCCTCGGGATCGGGCAGTCGACCGTACTGGATGCCGGTCAACTCCTCCCGGAGCCGCATGGTCAGTTCTCCCGGGGTGCCGTCACCGATCGTGAACTCGCCCTCGCTGTACTTGACCCTGCCCACCGGGGTGATGACAGCCGCGGTTCCGCAGGCGAACACCTCGGTGATCTCACCGGACAGCGCCTTCTCCTCCCATTCGTCGGTGGTGATCCGGCGCTCCTCCACGGCGAGACCGAGCCGCTCCCCCATCCGCAGCAGTGAGGAGCGGGTGATGCCGGGCAACAGGCTTCCGGTCAGTTCCGGGGTGACCAGTCGCGCGTCCGCTCCGGAACCGAACACGAAGAACAGGTTCATGCCGCCCATCTCCTCCACCGCGCGCCGCTCCACGGCGTCCAGCCAGACGACCTGGTCACACCCCTGCTCGGCGGCCTGGCGCTGCGCCACGAAGGAGGCGGCGTAGTTGCCCGCGAACTTCGCGGCCCCGGTGCCGCCCGGGCTGGCGCGGACGTACTCGCGACTGAGCCACACGGTGACCGGCTTCACGCCGCTGGCGAAGTAGGAGCCGGCCGGGGAGGCGATCAGCGTGTACAGATAGCTGCCCGCCGGACGGTTGACCCCGAGGGAACGCTCGGTGGAGATCATGAACGGTCGTAGGTACAGCGAGCTCTCGCCCTCCGAGGGCACCCACTGGGAGTCGGCCGAGACCAGTTCGCGCAGCGAGTCGAGAAAAGCCTCCTCCGGCAGCTCGGGCATGGCCAGCCTGCGTGCCGAGGCCCGGAACCGGGAAGCGTTGGCACTGGGACGGAACGAGGCGATCGAACCGTCGGGCTGGTGGTAGGCCTTCAGTCCCTCGAAGATGGCCTGGCCGTAGTGCAGCACCGTGGTGGCCGGGTCCAACTCGATGGGGTGATAGGGCTCCAACCTGGCGTCGTGCCAACCCTGCTCGGCGCTCCACCGCGCGGTGACCATGTGGTCGGTGAAGTGGTTCCCGAACCCGGGGTCGGCGAGTACCTTCGCGCGATGTTCGGCGCTTGCCGGCTTCGGGTTCTCGGTCCGGGAGAAAACGAGGGGTTGGCTCATGGACGTACCGTATCGCGCGCCTGAGAGCAGTGGAAACCTGACCGGAAAAAGTTTGCCGTCCGAGTGTTAATAGTGCTTATGGTCGGCCGCACGACCGTCGAACCCCGTTCGGTGTTCGCGCGATCACGGGGTGTCGGGGCCACCCGGGCGGTACTCCCGCGGCCGCTCCCGACCACTTCGGCGCGCCCGTTGACCCACCACCGCGAGCAGGGGCGCGCCGACCGCCACGCCCAGCGTGATCCCCATCGCGGGCACCGGCATGCTCATGGCGAGGACCACCGAAAGCCCCATCCCCAGGCAGGCCGTCCGCCTGGGCAGTTTCCGCCCCTCCAGCAACAGCACCCTCGTCGCCGCGTTGACCAGCGCGTAGTGGACCAGCAGACAGCATGCGGCGACCGAGACGGCCAGTTCCGGTTCGACGAACCACGCCAGCGAAGCGGCCACCGCGGCCACCGCCAGGTCGAACGCGACGGGAGTGCCCGAGGCCCCGCCGCGCCGCGCCAGCAGCGGCAGTTCACCGTCGGCGACCAGGGCCGTCCCCGTGGGACGCGCCGACTCCAGCACCGCGAGCAGCACCGGGAGCGCGGCCAGCGCGACCCCCAGCCCCACTCCCGAAGTCAACGCGGCCGCGTCGGCCGCACGCAACGCGTCGAGCAGCGGAGCGGGTGACAGCGCCAACCTGGCCGAACCGAGCTGGTACAGCACCGCCGACAGCAGCGCGGTCAGCACCACACCGACCACGAGCAGCACGGCCGGCAGCGCCCGTCCCACCGCGGCGGACGGAAGGCGAACGTTTCCGCGCGAGGGGGTGGTCAACCGCTCGAACCCCGCGAAGGCGAGGAACAGCACCCCGGCCGCCCCTGTCACGGCCAGTGGCCCGCTCGTCGGAGCTGCCGGAGCTACCGGTGAGTCCACCGGCGTGATGCTCAGACACGCGGTGATCACCACCACGACCACGGCGAGCGGCGGCACCAGCCAGAGCCAGCCGGCCGCTCCCCTGATCCGCAGCCCCGCGGTGGACACCAACACCGCGAACAGCGGGAGCGAAACCGCCGTCGACGACTGCGGCGTCGGAAGGTGGCGAGCGGCCGTGCCCGCCACCGCCGCCATCGCGGCCGCATGGCCGAACAGCCCCGTACCAGCGGCGATCCGGCCGGGAACCGTCCCCAGCTTGTCCCGCACGCACACGTAGCCCGCGCCGGGAGCGCGATAGGACTCGGCCTGGCACCGCGCGGCGAGCGCGGCGCACCAGGCGGTCACCACCGCCACCGGGACGGCGAGCGGCACCCAGGGCCCCGCGATCGCAGTGGCCGGTGCCGGGGCGAGGAAGACCCCGGCCCCCAACATCGCACCGAGCCCGAGCGGAATAGCCCGCAGAACCGCCGCGGAACCGGCCGGGCCCACCGATCGTTCGGTCACGCAAACCATCCTCGTAGTAACACCGATCCCCCACGAGAACCGTACTTCCGAAGGAGAATCGCCGGTACCGAGGGAACGGGGTACTCCTCGCGGTGGGTGATCCCTCGGCGACGTGCCGACACGAACACGGGCTGGTACGCGCCGGGGCGGACACGCCGTTCTACAGTGCCTGCGGAAGCGGTACGTGGTGGGCGGGTGCTACTCGCACCGGCCCCACGGCACAACAGCGGGAGGAGCCACAGGTGACAACCCCCAAACTCGCCCTGGTCGACGGCAGCGCGGCGAAACTGACGGTGGAGACACTCGTCATCGGAACCGTGGAGGGCCCGGACGGGCTCGAACTGGCGCCGGGAACCAACGAGATCGCCGCGGCCTTCGACGGCAACCTGACCGAGACACTGACCCTGCTGGGTGCCACCGGCAAGGCCGAGGAGGTCGTCAGACTGGCGGCGAGTGGGTCGGTACGGGCGGAGGTCCTGCTCGCGGTCGGTCTCGGCAAACGCGACCAGCAGGAGGAGATCCCCGGCGAGTCGGTGCGGCGCGCCGCGGGAGTCGCGGCGCGGTCGATGACCGGTGTCTCGCACGCCGCCACCACGCTGTCCGCACTGGACGTCTCGGCAGCGGTGCAGGGAACCGTGATGGGCTCCTACGCGTTCACCCGGTACAAGTCCTCCCCCGGCGACGAACCGGTGGGCAAGATGGACTTCGTGGTCCCCGACTCCAAGGAGGACGCGGCGAAGTCCGCGCTGAAGGGCGCCACCGTGATCGGGGAGGCGGTCAACAACGCCCGGGATCTGATCAACACACCCCCGAACGACCTGCCTCCCGCCGCCATGGCGGACCGCGCCTCCGAGCTCGGGCGCCAAGCGGGACTGGAGGTCGAGGTGCTGGACGCCGACGATCTCCGCAAACACGGCTACGGCGGCATCCTGGGGGTCGGTGAGGGGTCCTCCCGCCCCCCGAGGCTGGTCCGGATGCGGCACAAGGGCCCGAAGAACGCCCGGAAGGTCGCGCTGGTCGGAAAGGGCGTGACCTTCGACACCGGCGGCATCTCCCTCAAGCCCGCCGCGGGTATGGACGAGATGACCTCGGACATGTCCGGCGCCGCCGCGGTCGTCGCGACCATGGTGCTGGCCGCCAAGCTCAACTATCCGCTCGACATCACAGCCACCGTCCCGATGGCGGAGAACATGCCGTCCGGAACCGCCTACCGCCCCGGCGACGTGCTGACCATGTACAGCGGCAAGACCGTCGAGGTTCTCAACACCGACGCCGAGGGCAGGCTCATCCTCGCCGACGCGATCACGCGCGCCTGCGAGGACGAGCCGGAGTACCTGATCGAGGCATCGACCCTGACAGGTGCCCAGCTGGTCGCCCTGGGCAAGCGGACACCCGGCGTAATGGGCAGCGAGCGGTTCCGGGACCGCGTGGCGGAGTTGTCCCGGGCTGTCGGCGAAGCGGGGTGGGCCATGCCGCTGCCGGAGGAGCTGCGCGGTGACCTCGACTCGAAGCTGGCCGACATCGCCAACGTCACCGGGCAGCGCTGGGGCGGGATGCTGGTCGCCGGACAGTTCCTCAGTGAGTTCGTCGCCGAGGACGTGGCCTGGGCGCACATCGACGTGGCGGGACCGGCGTACAACTCGAACTCCCCGTGGGGTTACACCCCCAAGGGCGGCACCGGTGTGCCGGTGCGGACGATGGCCGCCGTGCTTGCCGACATCGCCGAACGAAACTGACGAGAACCCGCGACGGAGCTCGCTCGTGGAGCCGGGCAGTCGGCTCGCGGGGGCGGCGCCCCGGCCGCGTCGGGCCGACTCCTCCATCGGCGACCACGCGACGGGCGGGCCCGGCCTCGCGATGTGCCCGACTCACGCACCGGGGACAGCCCGGTCGTCGACGGCCGAGCTCCCGAGCGGGCCAGGTTTCCGCTGTGGCTTCCCGGACTCAGCCGCTCCACCCGTCGCGAGTACCGCCGCCGACCGGTCACTCCTCCAGCCGGCGGCGGTACTCGCGACGGCGCAGCACGCGCTGCCTGCGCTGGTAGTCACGCATGCGCTGCGGGTATCCCACCTTGTTGACCTCGTAGAACGGGATGCCCAATCGGTGTGTGAAACGAATCGCGGCATCCCTGCCTCCGATCCGACGCCGCGTCCACTCACCGTCGTGGGCGACGAAGACTATCGTCGTCTCCGTCACCTGCGTCGGCGGCTCCAGGAACCCCTCCACACCGTGACGCTCGGCCGCCCACTGCCGGAGGTGCTCGGTGTCCTGGTCCCGCTCGGGTCGCGTGCGTCCGGACCGGCCACGACGGCGCAGACGCTCGAACAGCCCCACGGTTTTCCCTCCTTGACCGGATACCACGATATTGCCAGCCGGGGCATAAAAACTACCGCCGCGGCGTTGTACTCCGTGGTAAGTGTGATCTTCGCTCCATGTGCGCCGGGAACACGGGCAGCCCGTCTCGCGCCCGTGGCTCACGTGGTGACAAGATGGCCTGCGGTGCCGGAGGACCGCTCCGAGCGCCGGTAACGAGTCGAAGAAATGATGCCTGTCGAGGAGTGCGAAGTGACCGACACGTCCGCCGATCTAGTCATTCTCGGTGGCGGCTCCGGCGGCTACGCCTGCGCGTTCCGCGCGGCGGAGCTGGGCCTTTCCGTCACCCTCATCGAAAAGGACAAGCTCGGTGGGACCTGTCTGCACCGAGGCTGCATCCCCACCAAAGCGCTGCTGCACGCCGCCGAGGTCGCGGACTCGGCCCGGGAGAGCTCCCAGTTCGGTGTGAAGGCCTCCCTCGAGGGCATCGACATCGATGGTGTCAACTCGTACAAGGACGGCATCGTCAGCAAGCTGCACAAGGGGTTGCAGGGGCTGGCCAAGGCCCACAAGGTCAACTACGTGGAGGGGGCGGGCACCCTCGTCGACGCCAACACGGTGGAGGTCGACGGAACCCGCTACACCGGCACCAACGTGGTGCTGGCCACGGGTTCCTACTCCAAGACGCTGCCCGGACTGGAGTTCGGCGGCCGGATCATCGCCAGTGAGCAGGCGCTCAACCTCGACTACGTACCGGAGAAGGTCGTCGTGCTCGGCGGCGGCGTCATCGGCGTGGAGTTCGCCAGCGTGTGGCGTTCCTTCGGGGCCGAGGTGAACATCGTCGAGGCGCTGCCGCACCTGGTCCCCAACGAGGACGAGTACTGCTCCAAGCAGCTCGAACGCGCCTTCCGCAAGCGGGGGATCAAGTTCTCGACCGGGGTGAAGTTCACCGGCGCGGAGCAGACCGACGACGGCGTGACCGTGAACCTGGAGAACGGCGAGACCATCGACGCCGACCTGCTGCTGGTGGCCGTGGGACGCGGGCCGAACACGGCCGGGCACGGTTACGAGGAGGCGGGCGTGGCACTGGAGCGCGGATTCGTGCGCACCGACGAGCGGCTGCGCACCAACCTGCCCGGTGTCTACGCGGTCGGCGACATCGTCCCCGGTCTGCAACTGGCGCACCGCGGCTTCCAGCAGGGCGTGTTCATCGCCGAGGACATCGCCGGGTTGAACCCGCCCGTCATCGACGAAGCCGGAATCCCGAGGGTCACCTACAGCAACCCCGAGGTCGCCTCGGTCGGGCTGACCGAGAGCGCGGCCAGGGAGCAGTACGACAAGGTGGAGACCTTCACCTACGACCTGGCGGGCAACGGCAAGAGCCAGATCCTCAAGACCGCGGGTGCCGCCAAGATCGTTCGTGCCGCCGACGGCCCGGTGCTCGGCCTGCACCTGATCGGCGACCGAGTGGGCGAGCTGATCAGCGAAGCCCAGCTCATCTACAACTGGGAAGCGCTTCCGGAGGACGTGGCTCCGCTGGTGCACGCCCACCCGACCCAGTCCGAGGCGCTCGGTGAAGCGCATCTCGCCCTGGCGGGCAAACCGCTCCACGTACACGGCTGACGCACTCCGCTCAACCGGTCACGTCAGAGCCCATCACACGCCACGAGTACGAGGAGTCAGCAACAGATGGCCTTCTCCGTCCAGATGCCGGCACTCGGTGAGAGCGTCAGCGAGGGCACGATCACCCGGTGGCTCAAACAGGTCGGCGACACCGTCGAGGTCGACGAACCCCTCCTGGAAGTCTCCACCGACAAGGTCGACACCGTGTTTCCCTCCGCCGCGGCTGGGGTGATCCAGCAGATCATCGCCAGCGAGGACGACACCGTCGAGGTCGGCGGCGAACTCGCGCTGATCGGGGACAGCGGTGAGCAGGCCGCACCGCAGCAACAACCGGCTGCCGAACAACCCTCGCCCGGGTCGGAGGAACCGGCCGCCGCGCCCCGAACGGAGCCGACCCCCGAGCCGTCGTCCCAGCCCACGGCCGAGCGGCCCGCGCAGGGCACCGACGTACACATGCCGGCACTCGGTGAGAGCGTCAGCGAGGGCACGATCACCCGGTGGCTCAAACAGGTCGGCGACACCGTCGAGGTCGACGAACCCCTCCTGGAAGTCTCCACCGACAAGGTCGACACCGAGGTTCCCTCTCCGGTGGCGGGCACGATCCTGGAACTGTCGGCCGGTGAGGACGACACCGTCGAGGTCGGCGCCAAGCTCGCGGTGGTCGGCGACCAGTCGGCGGCACCGGCTGGCCAGCCCGCCTCGACGCCCGCTCCCGAACCGACCCCCGCACCGGCTCCGGAACCGCCGCAACCCACCGAGCCGCAGTCCGCGCAGCGGGCGGAGCCGTCTCCGGCCCCCGCGCCCCCCAGCGCGCAACCGGCTCCCACGCAGCAAGCTCCGGCGCAGCAGACCTCCGAGGCCACGGGCTCCGAGAGTTCGGCACCCTACGTGACCCCGCTGGTGCGCAAGCTGGCCAACGAGCACGGCATCGACCTGAACACGTTGCGGGGCACCGGAGTCGGGGGGCGCATCCGCAAGCAGGACGTGCAGGCGGCCATCGCGCAGCGGTCGAGCGGTGAGCGAACCGCGTCGCAGCCCGCCGCCGCTCCCACCACCGAACCCGCCACCTCCGCCGCGGGGCAGGAGCCCTCGCCTGAGGACAGGACGCTGCGCGGCACCACCCAGAAGATGTCGCGGCTGCGGCAGGTGCTCGCCCAGCGGATGGTGGACTCGCTGCAGACGGCGGCCCAGCTGACCACCGTCATCGAGGTCGACGTCACCCGGATCGCCCGGTTGCGCCAGCGCGCCAAGGACGACTTCGAGGCCTCCGAAGGGGTCAGGCTTTCCTTCCTCCCCTTCTTCGCCAAGGCCACGGTGGAAGCGCTCAAGCTGCACCCCAAGCTGAACGCCTCCATCAACGAGGAGGCCAAGGAGATCACCTACCACGGCGCCGAGCACCTGTCGGTCGCCGTGGACACCGACCGGGGACTGCTGACTCCCGTCATCCACGACGCCGGTGACCTCAACCTGGGCGGGCTCGCCCGCAAGATCGCCGACGTGGCCGAGCGGACCCGGGACAACAGGATCAAGCCGGACGAGTTGTCCGGGGGCACGTTCACGCTGACCAACACCGGCAGTCGCGGCGCCCTGTTCGACACCCCGATCCTGAATCCGCCACAGGTGGGGATGCTGGGAACCGGCGCCGTGGTCAAGCGACCCGTGGTCGTCTCCGACGAGGCGGGCGGCGACACCATCGCCATCCGCTCCATGGCCTACCTGGCGCTGTCCTACGACCACCGACTCGTCGACGGTGCCGACGCCGCGCGTTTCCTCAACACCGTCAAGCAACGGCTCGAGGAGGGCGCCTTCGACGCCGATCTCGGGCTGTGAGCTCGCGGGCCTCGCACGGCCGGTGACGTGGCCGTCCAGGTACGGCTTCCCGGGGCCGTCCACTTCGGTGGGCGGCCCCGTTCCTCATCCACGGGTCTCCTGCTGGGGCACGGACCCGGCCGGGTCTCGAGCCGTCCCGGTCCGGAGCGGGCTCGCGCGCCGGAGCTCCACGGGAGACGACAGTTTCCCCACCTGATCGAGTGAGTATCTCGCACTTTGGCGATCATTGCGACAGGATCGGGGCATGCGTGTGGTAATCGCCGGATCATCCGGCCTGCTCGGAAGCCATCTCGTGCCCGCCCTCCGGCACGCCCGCCACGAGGTGATACGTCTGGTGCGGCGCGACTCGAAGGCCCCGGACGAACGTGGCTGGGACCCCGAGACCGGGGTGATCGAGGAGGGCACCCTGGACGGCACCGACGCCGTGATCAACCTGTGCGGTGCTCCGCTCGGTGGCAAGAGGTGGACCGCCGAGCGCAAGCGGGAACTGCTCCGCTCTCGGACCCGACCGACCGCCGTGCTGGCCGAGGCGATCGGAGAACGCGGTGTTCCGACGCTGATCAACGCCTCCGGCGTGGATTTCTACGGTGACACGGGCGGCAGAGTGATCACCGAAGCGGCGGGCCCCGGCAGTGGTTTCCTCGCCGATCTGTGCCAGCGTTGGGAAGCCGCCGCCGAGGCGGCGGCCCCCGCACGGGTGGTTCGGCTGCGCACCGGCCCCGTGCTGGCGCCTTCCGGAGGTCTGCTCGGTCAGCTCAAACCGCTGTTCTCGTTCATGCTCGGAGGCAGGCTCGGCGACGGCACGCAGTACATGCCCTGGATCTCGTTGGACGACGAGATATCCGCCATCAGGTTCGTGCTGGAGAACCCCCGGATCTCGGGGCCGGTCAACATGACCGGCCCCGAACCGGTCAGCAACGCTGAGTTCACCAGGGCGCTGGGCGAGGCTCTCGGCCGCCCGGCACCGTGGATCATCCCCGGATTCGCGATGCGGGCGGTGCTCGGCGAGTTCGCTCAGGAGGTCGCGCTGACCGGGCAGCGGGCGGTTCCCTCGGTGTTGGAGGAGCACGGCTTCACCTTCCAGCACCGGACGGTGCGTTCCGCGCTCGGAGCGGCGGTCTCAGCCTGATCGGCACTCACACGATATATCGGGAAACTCGCTCTCTCATCCTCCGCTCTTCCCACGTGGAACGGCGATTCCGGGAAGACTGCGCCGTGGCGGGTGGCGCGGCCGGCGGTAGGGTGGCGTCCGTCAGCGGTAGGGTGGCGTCCGTGAGTCACGGTGAAACCTCGTGCCGAGCCTCGGGCCAGCCGATCGAGGTGCACGAGCTTGGCACGATCGACTATCTGACGGCTTGGCGACGCCAGCAGGAACTGGCCACTGCCCGCGCCGAGGGAACCGGCCCGGACACCCTGCTGCTGCTCGAACACCCCTCGGTGTACACCGCCGGAAAACGAACCGAGCCGGAGGACCGGCCTCGGGACGGCACCCCGGTGATCGACGTGGACCGGGGCGGGAAGATCACCTGGCACGGCCCCGGTCAGCTGGTCGGCTATCCGATCCTGCGACTGGCCGACCCGGTCGATGTGGTCGACTACGTGCGCAGGCTGGAGCAGGCCCTGATCCGGGTATGCGAGCGGTTCGGACTGCGGACCGGTCGAGTCGAAGGACGCAGCGGGGTGTGGCTCGCCGCCGACGGTGAACGGCCCGAACGCAAGATCGCGGCGATCGGGATTCGGGTGCAGCGCGGCGTGACCATGCACGGGTTGGAGTTGAACTGCGACGCCGACATGGCCGAATTCGATCGGATAGTTCCCTGCGGAATCAGCGATGCCGGAGTCACTTCGCTCTCGGCCGAGCTCGGCAGGGACGTCACGGTGGCCGAGGCACTCCCCCTGGTGCGCGAGGCCGTTCCGGAGGCGCTGGAGGGAACGCTCCCGGTCACCGAGTGCGACGTCAGGAAGCAGCAGGAGGCACCGGCGGGCGTGACGTTCGCGCTGGACCCCGAACTGCGTTGACCCGCCGCCGGTCGCGGAACGAACACACCGGCTCGGGTGCGGTGAGCGAACGACGCTCGCCCACCGCACCCGTCGCGGCGAAGCCGCCCCGGCGGGATCTCCGTCAGTCGAGCCCGCTCGCCACCTCGGAGGCGACCAGCTCGATGTGATCCAGGTCCGACAGGTCGAGCACCTGCAGGTACAGCCTGGTGATACCGGTGTTCCGCCGCCACTGACCGATCTTGTCCACCACCTCGGCGGGAGTTCCGGCGAGCCCGTTGGCGCGGAGTTCGGTCACGTCACGACCGATGGCCTCGGCGCGCCGTGCGACCTGGGCCTCGTCCTTGCCCACGCAGAGGACCAGCGCGGCCGAGCGCACTATCTCCGCCGGGTCCCGGTCGATCTCGGCGCAGGCCCGGCCGACCCGTTCGAACTGTGCCGCCGCGGTCTCCTGGTCGACGAACGGCAGGTTGAACTCGTCGGCGAACCTGGCCGCGAGCTCCGGCGTCCTCTTCTTGCCCCCTCCCCCGATCAGGACGGGTGGCCGGGGCCGCTGCACCGGCTTCGGCAGCGCGGGCGACTCGCTGAGCCGGTAGTGGGTTCCCGAGTGGTCGAAGGTCTCCCCCTCCGGGGTGGCCCACAGACCGGTGATGATCTCCAGCTGCTCGCTGTAACGCTCGAAACGCTCCTTCAGCGGCGGGAAGGGGATGCCGTAGGCCGTGTGCTCCTCCTCGTACCAGCCGCTGCCGAGCCCGAACTCGATACGTCCGCCGGACATCTGGTCGGCCTGCGCCACCGACACGGCCAGCGGCCCGGGAAGGCGGAACGTCGCGGCGCTCATCAGGGTTCCCAACCGTAGCCGGGAGGTCTCCCGCGCCAGCCCGGCCAGTGTCAGCCATGCGTCGGTCGGTCCCGGCAGACCGCTGGATTCCCCCATCCGCAGATAGTGGTCGGAGCGGAAGAAGGCGTCGTAGCCCGCCGCCTCCGCGGTGCGGGCGACCCGGAGCAGATCGTCGTAAGTGGCCCCCTGCTGGGGTTCGGTGAAGATTCTGAGCTTGAATTCCTCGGTCACGTCCCGAGGCTAACCGGCTCCCGAGGTACGGGCGCGGCGTGCCGGGGCTCCGCTCAACCGTCACGCAGCCCGCGCAGCAGTCGCTCCAGGGCCTCACCCACCTCCACGCTGGTCCGGTTGGGATCGTCCGATCCGGCTATGGTCGCGGCGCCGGAAGCGAGACCACCGAAGATCACCCGAGCCAGCACGTCCACGGACATCGTGCCCTCGATGCGCCCGGTGCTCACCAGTCGCTGCACGCTCGCGCGCACCAGCCCGAAGGTGTAGCGCTCCCCGAGGTCGTACCAGCGCTGGTAACCCAGCACCACGGGACCTTCCTGGGCGACGATCCGCTGGAAGGGAGCTTCCAGGCAGACGCGGAGGAAGGCGTCGAGTCCGGCACGCAACTCCTCCCAAGGGTCGTTCTCCCCCGGCATCACGTCGGACAGCCGGGTGACCACACCGATCTCGACGGCCTCGAAGGCGGCCTCGAACAGCGCACGCTTGCCACCGAAGTGGTGGTAGAGGGCGCCCTTGGTCACGCGGGCCCGGCCGGTGATCTCGTCCAACGACGCCCGGGCGTAGCCGCGTTCGGTGAACAGCGTGATGGCGGACTCCACCAGCGCGGCACGGGTGGATTCCGAGTACTCGACCCGGCGAGGTCGCTCTGTCGCCCTACTCACATCGCTTCACCATACCGCCGGTATGTACGAGCTGATACTTTTGGTCACAACCGACATACCGTCGGTATGCCACACACCACAGGTACGGCCACTTGCGAGGTAGGCATGTCCTGGCAGCAGTTCCACCGCAGGCAGGCAGCGATCCGATTCCTGCTGGAGCGACTCGCGAAGACCCCGGAACAACTACCGGACCCCCGCGCGCACGACGAGCTGTCGGACGTCTTCGACGACCGGGAACAGCTGTTGTGCGCGCTGCAGCACAAATGGACGCAGCAGTTGACGGGGCGACTCGACGCGCGGCTGGGCGAGTGCGGCGGGCGCGGCGGCGACCGCCTGGAGGCGGTACGGCGGGCCTGGCAGGACACGGCCACCGCCAACCCCGTGCTGCGCGAGGTGCTGGATCGGCACGTGACCGCCCCCGAGGGCGAACTGCGCCGGGCCGTGGAACGGGAGCGGCGGCTTCTGGCTCTGACCGGTGGACTGGCCGAGCACTCCGAACCCGAAACCGAGATCAGCCGTTCCGGTGCGGCACTGCTCCGGCTACTGCACTCCTCGGAACGCCCGGAGGCGGAATTCCCGCTACCGGTGACGGTCTGAACGAACAACCGAAGTTTGTTCGAGAACCCGGTGGGATATAGAAATGCGGCCATGACCAAGTGGGACGAATCAGCCGTGCCGGACCAGTCCGGGCGGACCGTGCTGATCACCGGCGCCAACTCCGGGCTGGGGCTGTACAGCGCGCGCGTCATGGCCGCCCGAGGTGCCCGGGTGCTGCTCGGGTGTCGGGATCCCGAACGCGGGCGGCGAGCGGTCGAACAGGTCGGGCAAGCCGCACACGTACCCCCCGAGCTCGTCGAGCTCGACCTCGCGAGTCTGGGCTCGGTGCGCGAGGCGGCTTCCCGGGTCCGCGAACGCACCGACGACCGCCTCGAAGTGCTGATGAACAACGCGGGGGTGATGGCCACTCCCCCGCGCCGCACCACCGACGGGTTCGAACTGCAGTTCGGAACCAACCACCTCGGACACGCCGCGTTGACGTGGCTGCTGATGCCCGCGTTGCGCGGCGGGGAGAAGCCCCGGGTGGTGACGCTGTCCAGCCTCGCGCACCACGGCAACGGGCTGGACATCTCGGACCCGAACTTCCTGCACCGCCGGTACTCCCCGCTGCGGGCGTACTCCCAGTCGAAGCTGGCGAACCTGATGTTCAGCAGGGAACTCGACTCCAGAGTCCGAGCCGCGGGACTCGACGTCGTCAGCGCGGCCGCGCACCCCGGCACGACCGAGACGCAGCTGGCTCCGAACTCCGCGCGGCAGCGCGCGCTGCCCTCGTTCGTCGGCGAACTCGTGAGCAGGGGAAACGCCCTGATCACCCAGCGGGTGGAGCTCGGAGCGCTGCCCCAGTTGTACGCCGCCACCGCACCGGGCGTACGCGGCGGGGACTACTTCGGCCCCGCCCGGCTGGCCGAGACACGCGGCCACCCCAAACGCGCCAGGCTCAGTCCCGCGGCACGCGACGACGCCAGCGCGTCGCGGCTGTGGGAGCTCACGGCCGAGCTGACCGGGGTCACTCCCGAGCCCACCTGAACCTCGGTCTCCCCGATGGGACCACGTACCGAGCCCCCGTCCGGGGCGTCTCGCCGCCGCCGAGCGCCCCCTGGGGGGGGGAGATACGGGTGAGCTCGGTCATTGTCGTTCCCCGGTGGACGAGGCGTAGCCTGTCCCCGTGACTGTGGCACCGGAGGGGCGGAAGATGTTGCGGCTCGAGGTCCGCAACAGTCAGACGCCGATCGAGAAGAAGCCGTCCTGGATCAAAACGCGCGCTCGCATGGGCCCGGAGTACCAGGAGCTCAAAGGGCTGGTGCGACGCGAGGGCCTCAACACCGTCTGCGAGGAGGCGGGCTGCCCCAACATCTTCGAGTGCTGGGAGGACCGGGAGGCCACGTTCCTCATCGGCGGTGACCAGTGCACCCGTCGGTGCGACTTCTGCCAGATCGACACGGGCAAACCGGCCGAGCTCGACACCACCGAACCCCGGAAGGTCGCCGAGTCGGTACAGGCCATGGGGCTGCGCTACTCGACCGTGACCGGTGTCGCCAGGGACGATCTGGACGACGGCGGTGCGTGGCTCTACGCGGAGACGGTGCGGCGGATCCACGAGCTCAACCCCGGCACGGGCGTCGAGCTGCTGATCCCCGACTTCAACGCCGAACCCGACCAACTGGCCGAGGTGTTCGGTTCCCGCCCCGAGGTTCTCGCGCACAACGTCGAGACCGTGCCGCGCGTGTTCAAGCGGATGCGCCCGGCGTTCCGCTACGACCGTTCGCTGAAGGTACTCACCCTCGCCCGCGAGGCGGGGCTGGTGACCAAGTCCAATCTCATCCTCGGCATGGGCGAGACGCCGGAGGAGGTCGAGCCGGCGTTGCGCGACCTGCACGAGGCCGGCTGCGACATCATCACCATCACGCAGTACCTGCGCCCCAGCCCCCGGCACCATCCGGTGGACCGCTGGGTCAAGCCCGAGGAGTTCGTGGAGCACACCAAGGCCGCCGAGCGCATCGGGTTCCCCGGCGTCATGGCGGGTCCGCTGGTGCGCTCCAGCTACCGGGCCGGGCGCCTCTACGCCAAGGCGACCGAGCACCGCGGCATGCCGCTGCCGGAGAACCTCGCCCACCTGGCGCAGGCGGGCACGGCCGCACAGGAGGCCAGCAACCTGCTCTCGCGCTGACCCCCGGCACCGGCTCCTGTCGGACGACACGAGGGGCCGGTCCTGGTTGGAGCCGTGCGGCCGTGGCGGGGATCAGCGTCCGCCACGGCCGGTTCCGGCACGTCGGGTGCGCAGAGTGCGGATCAGGTAGCACAGGCCCGAGACCGCGAACATCGCTGCGGTCAGTAACAGCCAGCGCCCCAGGAAGGGCTGTTGGGTCTGCCCGGTGGCCGCGTGGTAGGTGAACGCCCCCTGTCTGATGATCCCGGGCAGGAACACCAGCAGCAACAGGCCGGAGCCGAGCACCGGCAGGCGTAGGTAGTTCACCGGGCCGGGCCCTTCTTCTCCTCTCCGAAGCGCTCCCGCTCCCAGCTGGAGCAGTCGGTCCGCGGCGGCGTAGACGGGGAACAGCACCAGGTCGTGCAGCACCACCGCGGCCAGGAACCAGACCAGCATGCGGGTGGCGCTCGGATTCGGCAGGAGCAACAGCACCACGTAACCGGTCAGCGCGAACGCCCCGGACACCACCAGCAGCCGGGCGGGGCCCGCACCGTAGGCCGTTGAGAACCGTCGCAGCACAGCGGACACCTCAATCGCTCCCGAACTCGATGTCGCGCACCCACTTGGTGTTGTGCACCCCCGGTAACGCGGGGACTATCACCCGGGCCGGATAACCGTGGTCCATGGACAGGTCGACGCCGTTAACCCGCAGGGCCAACAGCGCGTCGGGATCGAGCACCTGGTTGGCCTGTAGTGTCGCGGCCCGGAACGCACCGATGGTCTCGACCGAACTCACCCTGGCCCACCCCGGGACGGGGTTGCCGGCCAGCTCCGCCAGGTCCCGCAGCCGCACCCCGCTCCAGCGCTGGGTCGTGGCCCAGCCCTCCACGCAGGCTATCGGCAGGGTCGCGGTGTGCTGCGGCATGGCCAGCAGCTCCCGGCGGGAGAACCTCCTTCGGCCGGTCGGGGACCGCAGCACGAGCCGCCACTCTTCTCCGGTCTCGCCCGGGTCGATCCGCGCCGCGGCCGCGGTGCGATTGACCTGGAAGTCGTTGGGCCCCGACCCCGGCGTTCTGCCGCGGGGCAACAGCAGGGCGGTCCGCCGCACGGGCCCGCCCACCACCTGGCCGATGCTGAGCACCCCCAGCAGCAGCGATCCGGCTCCGACCAGACCGAGCGCACCGCGACGACCCATCGTGGGAGCGGCCGGTTCGGCCGCCACCAGGCCGGTGCTGTCCAGCGGCTCCGGACGCGTCGCGCTTCTGGAGGTGCGCAGCTCGGAACGCAGGGAGCGGGAACGCAGCGCGGTGACCATGTGGGGAAGCTTGACAGCGACGTGCACCACGAACCCCGCGATGAACACCCAGGCGCCGTAGTAGTGAGCGGTGTAGAAGCTGAACCCGAACACGTAGTCGTACTGGATGTTGAGCACCCCGGTCACGATCTCGAACAGCACACCGCCGACCAGCAACAGCAGCGAGAGGCGCTCCAGGAGCTTCGCGGGGGAACGGGCCGGCGGCCATTCGAACAGTTTCGGGACCACCGACCAGAGCTTGGCCAGCACCACCGGGATGAGCACCAGCCCGAGGATCACGTGCGTCCCCTGGTTCAACACGTACAACCAGGCAGGGCTGGTGGGCCACTCGAACGGGGGCAACCGCAGCCAGCCGACCTCCCGGGGAAAGGCCTGGCCGAACTGTGGCCCGTAAGCGATGTAGGAGAGCAGACCGGTGATGGTCACCAGCGGCAGGCTCACCAGCAGCACCGCGCCGAGAACCGAGGTCAGCCAGGGACCTCGCAACGGGCTGCGCCATGTCCGAGCCCTGCGCGCCCCCGAGGGACGGAGCCGGGTCAACGAGCGCCACACCCCCGCAGGGAAACCGAACTCCGATTCCTCCAGGGGATCACGCCGCCCTGTCGCGGGCGGAGCGGACTCGGCGAGCGCCGGGGGTGGTGGGGACATCCCGACGGCATGGAAAGTGGCTTCCAGCTGGTAAGGGGCGGCCAGGCACACCTGCGGCACCTCCGGGTGAGGGTTCCGGAGGGCAGTGTAGGACGACGCGGTGCCCGACCGGGGCATTTTCGGAGTGGAAACCCCGGAGACCGTATGGACGTGCTCCTGAGGCTCCGCCGTATCCTGGTGCTATGGCCAAGCAGGACCGGGCCGCCAAGAAGGAAGCGGCCAAACAGAAACGGCAGGCGTCGAGCGGTCGTTTTAAACAGCTGTTCGAGGCGTTCAAGATGCAACGCCGGGAGGACCGGCTGCTCGTACCGCTCATGCTGGCGGTACTGCTCGGTGCGGCAGTGGTCGCGTTCCTGCTCGGTCTCGTCTGGGGGCTGGAGTGGTTCTTCCTGCCCGTGGGCGTCGCGTTCGGCGCGTTGGGCGCGGTGATCGTGTTCGGCAGACGTGTGCAGCGCAACGTCTACAGCAAGGCCAGTGGCCAGCCAGGGGCCGCGGGATGGGCGCTGGAGAACATGCGCGGCAAGTGGGAACTGACCCAGGGCGTCACCGGGACCAGCCAGCTGGACGCGGTCCACCGGGTGGTGGGCAAACCGGGCATCGTGCTGGTCGGCGAAGGGGAACCCCACCGGGTCAAGAACCTGATGGCCCAGGAGAAGAAGCGGATCTCGCGCCTGGTCGGCGACACCCCCATCTACGAGATCATGGTCGGCGACGGGCAGGAGCAGGTTCCGCTGCGCAAGCTGCAGTCCAACATCATGAAGCTGCCCCGCAACATCAACGCCGGGCAGATCGACTCGTTGGAGAAACAGCTCGAGGCGCTGGGCAACAGGGCGAACCCGATGCCGAAGGGACCGGCCCCGCAGGGCGCGAAGATGCGCAACATGCAGCGCGCGAGCCGCAGGAAGTAACGGAGCACGGCAGAGCGCGGCGCGTGCCGCGCTTTCCGCTCGATGACGAGCGGATCACTCGCTTCCCCCGAATGAGTGAAGCGGTTCACCATCGTGTCACCAGCGGGCACTGTAGCCACCGAGGGCGGCATCGCCCCTGGTCAACGGCTGGTCAACGGCGCAGCACCACGGTGCCGCTGAGTCGATCGTGCCACGAGCGACCGTCCATGTTCCACAACACCGCCGGTACGATCACCGCCGTCAGCACGCAGCGAAGCAGCGCACGGGGCAGCCCCACGGCGGGGGTGCCGTCCACCCGGGCCACCCAGACTCGCGCCACGGCCATTCCGGGTGTGAACCCGAAGAACGCGACGGGCAGCACCGTGATCAGCGTCCACGACAGCAGACTCCAGTTACCGGGGAGCTCCGGTGCGGTGAAGAGCCCGGCCACCAGCGCCGCGAGCACGATGTCGACCAGAAATCCCAGCGCGCGCCGCCCGGTGGGCGCTACGGCCCCGGACCCCTGTTCGGGCAGCCCGAGACGTTCGCCGCGCCAGCGTTGCTCCGGTTCTCCCGACTCCCGCACGGCAGCGGGGCCGGAGAGCCAGGAACCGAGTATTCTACCCACATGACCAGCATACGGGGCGTTCGGACGCGGCCGACGAGGCCCGGCCACACCCGGTTCGGCATCGAAAATGAAACGAACTGTTTCGTTAACGTCGGCGAAACACGCGAGTGACGACCGGGCAACACCCCGACCCTAATGTCGTTCCCGAGCCGGCGGCGCGGAACTGCCCCGGTGAGCGGTACCAACGCGTGAAGGAGCCATCGAGGGTGTTCAAGAATCCAGACGAGGTCCTACGCTTCATCTCCGACGAGGGCGTGAAGTTCGTCGATGTTCGGTTCTGCGACCTGCCGGGCGTCATGCAGCACTTCACCGTCCCCGCTTCGGCGTTCGACCACGACACCTTCACCGAAGGGCTGGCCTTCGATGGTTCTTCGGTGCGTGGTTTTCAGTCGATCCACGAGTCGGACATGCTGCTGCTGCCCGACCCGTACACGGCCCGTATCGACCCGTTCCGGATCGAGAAGACGCTGATCCTCAACTTCTTCGTGCACGACCCGTTCACGTTGGAGCCCTACAGCCGCGACCCGCGCAACATCGCCCGCAAGGCGGAGCAGTACCTGAGCGAGTCCGGCATCGCCGACACCGCCTTCTTCGCCTCCGAGGCGGAGTTCTACATCTTCGACTCGGTGCGCTACTCCGAGGACGCGAACTCCTCGTTCCACGAGGTCGACTCGATCGAGGGCTGGTGGAACACCGGCCGCGCCGAGGACGGCGGGAACCTGGGTTACAAGACCCGCTACAAGGGCGGCTACTTCCCCGTCTCGCCGTACGACCACTTCGCCGACCTGCGCAACGAGATGACCACCGAGCTCGCCAAGGCCGGGTTCGAGGTGGAGCGGGCCCACCACGAGGTCGGCACCGGCGGCCAGGCCGAGATCAACTACAAGTTCAACACGATGCTGCACGCCGCCGACGACCTGCAGCTGTTCAAGTACATCATCAAAAACACCGCGTGGCGCCACGGCAAGACCGTGACCTTCATGCCGAAACCGCTGTTCGGCGACAACGGGTCCGGCATGCACTGCCACATGTCGCTGTGGCAGGGGGGCTCGCCGCTGTTCCACGACGAGTCCGGCTACGCGGGACTGTCGGACACGGCGCGCTACTACATCGGCGGCATCCTGCACCACGCCCCGAGCCTGCTGGCGCTGACCAACCCGACGGTGAACTCCTACCACCGCCTGGTGCCCGGCTTCGAGGCGCCGGTGAACCTGGTCTACTCGCAGCGGAACCGTTCGGCGTGCATGCGCATCCCGATCACCGGCACCAACCCGAAGGCCAAGCGGGTCGAGTTCCGCTGCCCGGACCCGTCCGGCAACCCCTACCTCGGCTTCGCCTCGATGCTGATGGCGGGGCTGGACGGCATCCGCAACAAGATCGAGCCCGCGGACCCGATCGACAAGGACCTCTACGAGCTGCCGCCGGAAGAGGCCAAGAGCGTGCCGCAGGTTCCCTCCAGCCTCAGCGAGGCGGTCGACAACCTCGAGTCCGACCACGAGTACCTGCTGGAGGGCGGCGTGTTCACCGAGGACCTGCTGGAGAACTTCATCTCGCTCAAGCGCGAGAACGAGATCGACCCGATCCGGCTGCGCCCGCACCCGCACGAGTTCGCGCTCTACTTCGACGTGTGATCGACGGTTCGAGCACATGGCGCTACGGGCCCCGCCGTCGGCGGGGCCCGTTTCGTTCGAACTCCCGCCCGAACCTCACCGGAGATCGTCAGAGGCCGAAGACGGTCGGGTACCGGATGACGCCGGTGGGCACCGGAGGCGGGGACGATCGTGGTGCACGGCGCCCTCGGACGTTCGGCGACGACGCACCGGTGGAGAGCCGACCCGCACCGCCGTGCCACCAGGCCCTGCCGGAACCACGCGGAGCGGCGGGGACGATCGGTTTCCGCGGCCGGAACACCGACCTCCCCGGACCGCTATCGGCGCGTTCGTGGGCGGATCACTCGACGGTGAGCGCCAACTTACCCCGCACGTGACCCTGCTCCAGCAGTTCGTGAGCCTGGGCCGCCTCCCGCAGCGGGAACGTGCGCTGCACCTCGACACGCAGCTCACCACGATCGATCAGCTGGCCCAGCCAGGTCAGGTCGGCGGTGTCCGGGCGGACGAACACGTAGTGCCCGCCCTGCTGCAGCACTGTCTCGGGATCCTCCACCGAGGCGTGCCGCGTGCTGTCCCGCAGAATCCCCGGAGTCTCGCGCAGCGCGGTTCCCCCCGCCATGTCCACGGCGGTGTCGAGCTTGCCGTCCCCACCGACGAGTTCCGCGACGCGTTCGGGCAGGCCCGCACCGTAGGTGACCGGCTCCGCGCCCAGCTGCCGCAGGAACTCGTGGTTGCGTTCCGAGGCCGTACCGATGACGCGCGAGGCTCCCAGCGCGAACGCGATCTGCACCGCCAGATGCCCCACTCCACCAGCCGCGGCGTGCACCAGCACGGAATCACCGGAACCGGTGTCCACCGCACGCAGCATCTGCAACGCGGTCAATCCCGCCAACGGGAGCCCGGCGGCCTGCGCGAAGTCCACCGAGCGCGGCTTGTGCGCCAGCGTGCGCTCCGGGGCGGCCACGAGTTCCGCGTAGGTGCCGTACTGCACGTGGTCCTCGCGCACGTACCCCACGACCTCGTCACCTGGCTTGTACTCGGTGACGGCGGGGCCGACGGCCCGCACCACTCCGGCCAGGTCCCAGCCGGAGATCAACGGGGTGTGGTGCGGGAAGAGCCCGCGCAGGTAACCGCGGCGGATCTTCCAGTCCACCGGGTTCACCCCCGCTGCCCTCGTCTCGACGAGCACTCGGTCGGGGCCGACCAGCGGATCGTCCAGTTCCTGATACGAAAGAACGTCGGGTTCGCCGAATTCGGTGAGCGCGATAGCCTTCATAATCGATACAACGACGTCTTCTCGGGCTCTTATTCCTACGTTCGGAGCAGTCCGGTCGAAGCGTGTCCCGAGCGTCCCGGTCTTGTCGGCACCGGGATCCGCCAATCGAACTCCGGGAAAGTCCCGATCAACGCGGTGAGTCCTCGTAGAAGACCCGTTCTACCACGGCTCTGGCACGCCTGGTGGCGCGCAGGTAGTCGTCGAGCACCTGCCCGGCGTCCGAACCCGCCGGATACCCCAGCGCCGCCGCCACGGCGTTGAGCTCCCGGGAGTGTTTCGGAAGCTGGTCGCTCCCCTTGCCACGCACCAGCATCACGGCGTTGCGGGCCCGCATGGCCAGCGTCCACGCGTTCTCCAAGGTCGTGGCGTCCTCCTCGGAGAGCAGCCCGGCCCGGATCGAGGCGTGCAGCCCGGCCACGGTCGAGGTGGTGCGCAGTTCGGGGAACTCGTCGGCGAAACGCAGCTGCAACAACTGCAGCGTCCACTCCACGTCGGCCAGTCCACCGCGTCCCAGCTTGGTGTGGGTCGTCGGATCGGCACCGCGCGGCAACCGTTCGGCGTCGACTCGGGCCTTGACGCGCCGGATCTCCCGCACCTTGGTGAGATCCAGCCCTCCCCGGGGGTAACGGATCGGATCGACAGCGGCGCGGAACCGCTCCCCCAACTCCGCGTCGCCGGCCACCGGGCGCGCGCGCAGCAGGGCCTGGGCCTCCCAGACCTGCGCCCAGCGCTGGTAGTAGTTCAGATAGGAGTCCAGGGTGCGGACCAACGGTCCCGACCTGCCTTCCGGCCGGAGGTCGGTGTCCACCTCCAGCGGCGGGTCCTGGCTGGGTTTGCCCAGTACCCTGCGCACCTGCTCGACCACCGCCGTCGCGAACCGCACGGCCGTGCTGTCCCGCACTCCCCCCTCGGGTTCGCACACGAACATCACGTCGGCGTCGGAGCCGTAGCCGAGCTCGGCACCGCCCAGCCTTCCCATTCCGATCACCGCTATCCGGGCAGGCAGCTCAGCACCGCTGACCACCCCGTTCGGACCGGACCACTCCGACCTGGCCGCCACGTCACGGATGGCGGCGTCCAGCGTGGCCTGCAACACCGCCACCCACACGCTGGAAAGCGCGGCGAACACATCGTGCGGCGGGAGCACACCGAGCAGATCCCCCGCCGCCACCCGCAGCAGTTCGTGCCGCCGAAGCGAACGTGCCGCCGAAGCGGCCCGCTCCGGATCGACGTGTCGCGAGACCGCGCTGCACAGCGAACCCGCCACCTCGTCCGGGTCCCGCCCCGACAGCTCGGAGGTGTCGGCCAACAACCGCAGCACCTCGGGAGCACGCACCAGCAGTTCCGGGACCAATTTGGAGGTCCCCAGCAGGAAGGCAAGTCGTTCGGCCACCACGGCCTCGTCCCGGAGCAACCGCAGGTACCAGGGTGTGTCGGCCAACGCCTCGGAGACGTTGCGGTAGGCCAGCAACCCACCGTCCGGATCGGGTGTGCGCCCCAGCAGGTCCAGCAGCACCGGCAACAGAGTGCCCTGGATACTGGCACGGCGGGTCATCCCCGAGGTCAACGCGGCGATGTGGCGCAGCGCGCCCTCCGGGGAGGTGTAGCCCAGCGCGGCCAGCCGATCGACGGCGGCACCTGTCGTCAACCGCAACGCCTCGGTGGGAACCTTGGCGACGGACTCCAGCAGCGGGCGGTAGAAGAGCTTCTCGTGCAGCCTGCGCACCCGGTTGCTGTGCTTGCGGTACTCACCGAGCAGCACGTCGGCGGCCTCCTGGCTGCCCTGCGAACGCAACCCGAGGGAACGGGCGAGGCGGTGCAACGTGGTGCGCTCGGTCGAGGAAGGGAACAGGTGCGTGCGACGCAACCTGCGCAACTGCAGCCGGTGCTCCACCCGCCGCAGGAAAGCGTAGGAGTCGGCCATGCCACCGGAGTCGCTGCGGGCCACGTACCCCCGTTCCCCCAGCGCCCGGAGCGCCTCCATCGTGCAGCGCGACCGAATGTTCTCGTCGCCCCTGCCGTGCACCAGTTGCAGCAGCTGCACGGCGAACTCGACGTCGCGCAACCCGCCCCTGCCGAGTTTGAGTTCACGGTCGGCCTGTTCGGTGGGGACGTGGTGCTCCACGCGTTGCCGCATGGAACGGACGTCGGCGACGAAGTCCTCCCGCTCGGCCGCGGTCCAGACCAGCGGCCGCAGCGCCTCCGAGTAGCGCTCGCCGAGTTCCACGTCACCGGCCACCGGACGCGCCTTGAGCAGCGCCTGGAACTCCCAGGTGCGGGCCCAGCGGCGGTAGTAGCTCAGGTGCCCGTCCAGGGTGCGTACCAGCGCACCGGCCTTGCCCTCCGGCCGCAGTGCCGCGTCCACGTCGAAGAAGGCCGCCCCCGCGACGCGCATGAGCGTGCTGGCCAGCCGGGTCGCCGGAGCGACGTCCTCCTCCGCGTCGGCCACGAAGACGACGTCGACGTCGCTGACGTAGTTCAGCTCCCGTCCACCGCACTTGCCCATAGCGATCACCGACAGCCGGGGCGTGTGCTGCCCGGAGAGTTCGGAGGCGGCCACGGCCCACGCCGCGCGCAACGCCGCGACAGCCGCGTCGGAGAGCCACCCCGTGACCTCCTCGTAGGAGGGAGCGGTGAGATTCGGATCGACCACACCCGCCAGGTCGACGGCGGCGATCTCCAGCAGCAGACCACGATAGGCCGCCCGCAGCGGAGCGACCGCGGCGGTACTGTCCACCGTGGCCAGCGGCCGTTCCGGAACTCCTCCTTCGGGGGAGGGGCTGTCCACGGCCCCGACGCTGTACAGCAGCTCGGCGCTGAACTCGTCGACACCACGCCACCGGACGTCCTCACCGCCCAGCCGACGCCAGTCGTCGGGGTGCGCGACCAGGTGGTCCGCCAACGCGCTCGAATAGCCGAGCACGGCCAGCAGTCTGGCGCGCAGCCCGGCTTCGGAGGTGAGCCGCTCGACGAGCTCACCCCACTGCCGTCCCAACGACTCCCGCAACCTGTCCACCGAGTGCAGCGCCAGATCCGGGTCGGGCGTGCGGGAGAGGGTTTCCAGCACGGCCTCCGCCTCCGGCAGCGGACCGCTGTCCCCCCACCAACCGGCCGCGCGGAGCTGGTTCTCCGCTCGCTCGACGTCGCTGAATCCGTACCGCGCCGGGGACGGCACCGCCCCTGAGCGCTGCCAGTTGGCTTGGGCCATGCCCGTACCGTAATCCGAAGCAGCGGTCGTGGGGATCCGGCCGTGGGGTTTCTCCTTTAACGAACGGGACAGTTGATCCCCTCCCGGCAGCGCCCCCACCGGAATCAGGCCAGCGGAAGGGACCTGGTGGTGGTTCTTTCCTGGGGCGGAGTCGCGGCGAGCTCGAAGAACCGTCGCGCCACCGGCTGCCAGGTCTCGGCGAGGTCGTCGTGGAACTCGCGGAGGTGTTCGGGATCGAACTGCCCGGCACGCGCGCTCCGGGCGAGCTCCGGATCACGCTCGGCCAGCCCGCGGACGATCTCGGGCGTGGTCTCGATGTGGAACTGGAAGCCGTAAGCCCGGCTTCCGACGCGGAACGCCTGGTTCTCCCCCATCGGCGAGGCAGCCAACAGCTGAGCGGTAGGCGGCAGGGTGCTGATCTCGTCCCGGTGGAACTGGAACACGTCGGGGGTCAGCGGCAACGGGCCGACCAGCACGTCCTCGGCCGCCGCGTCCCGCTTCGCGACCAGCAGGGTTCCCGCCTCCGGGCCGTCACGGCGGGGAGCGGTCCGACCACCGGTCGCCGTGGCCAACAGCTGCGCCCCGAGCCCGATCGCCAGTACGGGCATGCCGGTGGAGGTCGCGCTGCTGAGCAGCTTCCTCGCCGAAGCCAACCAGGCGTGCTCCAGATCCGCCCGAGCGTTGGTCTCCCCACCGAGCACCACGAGGCCGGAGTGTTCTTCCGGAGTCCCCGGCAGCTCGTGGCGCCACGGATCGAGCACGTCGAGTTCGGCCCCGAGCTCCGAGAGCCATTCACCCAACCTGCCGATCGGGGCGTGTTCGGACGGTTGCACCACGAGAATCCGCACTCCGGTCATGCCCGCCAGGATACGAACAGCGGCGTCCGAATCACACCGGGTGCAGCGCGATCTCGTGCGTGTCGTGCACCGGGCGGAAGCCCAGGCGTAGGTAGACGGAGTTCGACGTGGGATTGGCCAGGTCCGCGAACAGCACTATCCGGCTCGCTCCCGCCCGCCAGGCCCGCCTCGCGGCCGATGCCGTGACGGCCGCACCGTATCCGTTGCGGCGGAACCGCGAAGGAGTGTAGACGTTTCCGATCCTGGACATCCCGCGCCTCGGGATGGTGTAGAAGGCCATCGACACCGGGCGAACACCGTCGGACCACAGCACCGGAACACGTCCGCTGTCCATGAAGGACCGCAGTCTCCGCTCGGAGGGTTCGGTACCGATCGCGACGTCTCCGGCGTCCCTGGCGTACTCCGCACGCCAGTCCGCCAGCCAGGTGACATCGGACTCGAAGAAACCACGCTCCTCTCCGTCCACCTCTACCGGGAAGTCCAGAGTGCCCAGTCGGTAGAGGCGCTGACGAGTTCTGAGCTCGCGGCTAGCTCCGGTCTGACGACACCATTCCGCCGAGATCCGGTCCACGAATTCGGCCGGACCTCGCAGGGAACCGGGCTCCGGATCGTGTGCACGCAGCGCCTCCACCGTCTCGGGGAGAGCCGAACCCGAGCACGGCAGGGCTCCGACGTCCCCCGGAAACGGCGGCGTGCGGAAGTAGGCTCCGAGGACGGTTCCCGCCTCGTGCAAGGTGAGCAGCACAGGACTCGTACCGGCCTCGTATTCGCGTGCCTCCGCCAACACCGTCACCGGAATGGTGTGGCGAACAGGGTCGGTCAAGTAGGACGGTTCGGCGAACCGCCGGAACGAGGCGAACGAATCGTGGGGGGCGACGCGCATGACCAACATGCTCGACAGCCCGGCGCACGGGGGCAACCGGTTTTTCCGGTGCCGGGGGGTGGTATGAGTGCGGCCCCACCCCCGGGGTGGGGGTGGGGCCGGTGGGGGGTTGGGTCGGCGGTGTCCGTGTCTCCCACACCCGTGGGGGTGCAGTACCTGGGGCGCTGGAGGGCTTAGCTGCCGGGTTCGGGATGGGGTCCGGGCGTGTCTCCTCCGCTGTGGCCACCGACCCAAGTGTTGGGGGCTGTGTGCCAGCCGGTTGTGTTCAATTGGGGTGATGGGGGGTGGTGGTTGGGTGGGAGCCGTATAGTGGTGGCGAGGGTGTGCTGCTGTGGGGTGCGGGGGGTGTCGTCGTTCGGCGGGTTAGTACCCGTCCACTGAACACATTGCTGTGCGTACATGTCGGGCCTATCGACCCAGTCGTCTGC
>NZ_FNJR01000014.1 GCF_900104475.1 Actinopolyspora xinjiangensis | reverse complement strand
GCGACCACTCGATCTGCCCGGCCGCGTCGAGTTCGGCCAGCAGCACCTCGTGGAGCCACTCGACACCCCCTGCCTCCTGCCACTCCCGCAGGCACAGCCACCACCCACGATCACCCCAGCCCGGCACCACCAACGTGTTAGGGACTCGTTGAACACGATCTCAACCCCACAAACAAAGTGACAAAAGTCACCCCTTCCTTCCTCGAAAAGACCACCCTAAAGGACATTTCGGTTACGCTGTTGATCTTCACGACAAGAGCTGATACAAAAATTTCAGACAAACGGAGAGATTTCATGTTTCGAACTTCCTTCTCTCCGGAGCCGACCGAGAAGAAATAAACAGCGGGGAGAACAATGCTCAGGAAAGTCGCCGCGATCGCCTGCATTACGGCCAGCGTCGCCGCGGGAGGAACAGCACTCGCCGCTCCCGCCTGATCAGACACCTCCTCCAGCCAACGAGCGGGCTGCGGACTGGCCGCCGATGTTCCCGGATTCGACAGCACGGGACTTTTCGGACAAGCCAGGCGAGGGCCTAGTTGCGCGAGGGCCGTAAACGTGACCATAAAATTAAACAAGGACGTCCCATGTGGCCCGATAACACACTGGCCGAAAAAACGCAGCGTTTGAAGAACACTGCCGGATTAAGGGCACACGGAGTTTGCGAGGAATCCGATACGCCCTACTATTCTTACACTTTCACAAACAGTGGACAGGAAACCGAAGGAACCCACAAAGCCGTCTGTTGAAGCACCCGCTCCACAGCGAACAACCTGACCATGAAACGGTAAAAAACCGACAAGACCCCATGTATTCACCGCAGGAAAACTGTTCGTGAGTACGCGACAAAACATCCCGGCGGATTCGATCGGTTTCCTAGTGAGACACTCGATCCGCCGGGGTGATCAACGGATTCAAAGGGGCTGTACCGCTTGGACGTGGAGCTGGACCGGGTGACCCTCCGGTACGGACGACACACCGCGTTGCACGACATCTCGTGGACCTTCGGTGAAGGAGTGAACGGTCTGCTGGGCCCGAACGGTGCCGGCAAAACGACTCTGCTGTCACTGCTCACCACCGTTTCCCTTCCCTCCGAAGGAAGAATACGACTGAACGGGAACGATCTGAGTACCGCGCGGGGGCGCAAGGAAGCGCGGAAACTGCTGGGGTACGTCCCACAACGGTTCTCGCTGGCCTCCGAGATGCGGACCCGTGACACGGTCGCCTACGCGGGGTGGATCAACGGTCTGCCCGACGCGGAATGCTTACCAGCTGCCGAACGTGCTCTCGAGGCGGTATCGCTGTCCGAACATGCGCGACTGCGGGTACGAAAGCTCTCCGGCGGCCAACGGCAACGCCTCGGTCTCGCGGCCGCGTTGGTGCACGATCCATCGGTTCTCGTGCTGGACGAACCCACAGTGGGCCTGGATCCGGGGCAACGACTACGCCTGCGGGAGCTGCTCGGCGAACTCGGCGAGCAGCGAACCGTCCTGCTTTCCAGCCATCTGCTCGAGGACATCGCGCAACTGTGCGGAACCGTCGCCGTTCTCGCCGAAGGGCGCCTCGCCTTCGCGGGCAGTAACGATGAGTTCCACTGCCTGCTGGAGGCCAATGCCCCGGACTCGACCTCGTCAGCACTGGGTTCTCCGTTCGAACGCGCCTACGACACGCTGGTCAACAGCCTGGGGGTGTCCGGATGATTCGACCCTCTCGCTGGCCACTGGGGTGGCTGCCACTGCTGCTGCCGGCGATATCGATCGCCCTGGCGGTGTTCTCGCAAACGTTGGAAACGTTTTCCTGGCCGTACCAGGTGTGGGCGCGCACCTCGCAGCTGTTCGTCTCCGAACCGTTGATCTTCGCGGTTCCGCTGAGCGCCGCTGCCGCGGCCTACGCGGCGGGACGTCTGACCGGCCCGGATCGGATCACGAACCTGGCCAGCTCGTTACGCAGTGGCGCACCGGTCGTCATCCGCCAGCTCGGTTCGCTCGGTTGCGTGTTCACCGCCAGTTATGTGTTGGGCATGCTCCCGCTGGTGGTGCTTACGACTCTGACAGCTCACGCGGGAGGCCCGAGTCCGCTCCCGGTGCTCACCGGCCTGTTGAGCGTGCTCACCGCCACCGCCGTCGGTTACTTCGCCGGAGTGCTGGCCACCACCGCGTGGATAGCGCCGTTGGTGTTGGTGCTCGGATTCCTGGTGATCCAGCTCAACATGGCCAGTCAGGGTAGTTTCCGTGAAGTCATCCCGCTCACGTACGACGGGGCGGGAGTGGGACAGGTCGCGAACCTGCCCGTTGTCGGCTACCGACTGGCGTTCCTACTGTTGGTCACGACCGTGACAAGCCTCCTGGCCTCCCGTGCACTGGCACGCTCGCGACGATGGAAGATCCCGTCCTGGAGCACCGCGGGAATGATCGTGCTCGTGCTCGTGATGTCGCTGGCTCCGCTCGGCACTGATCCCCGACTCGCCAAAGCGGCTTCCGAACCACCACGAACCTGTCGGACCGAGGCGGGGGTCCGCTACTGCGTGCACCAGGCCCACCGGCCAGAGCTCGACGAATTGATCACCGCTGCCGAACCTGTCTATCAGGCCTACGGCAACGTTCCCGCGCACGGTGAACAGGTCTGGGACAGCGCGCTGCTGGATGGCTCCCGGGCTGGTTCCACCCCCGATGACGTCGTCAGCGTCGGAATCCGGATCCGCGCTGGGCGGACTGACTCGATGAGAAGCCCGCAACGGCAGCTCGCTTACGGTCTGGCCGGTTCCACCTCCTGCGCGATTCGGTTCCCCGAACATGTGCAGCCCAGCATGGCTCGTGCCGTGCTCGAATCCCGGCACCCGGCGGACATCGCTACCGAACTGTCCTACTGGCTGGCAGGTCGCGCCGAACAGACCAGTGGCTTGCGCCCGAGGACATCCGATATTCCGGCGTTCGATGGCGTCCCACCTCAGGAGGTCAGGACCTGGATCGCCAGTCACGAGCGGCGAATCACCGAATGCGCACTGGACAGCAGGCCATGACGACAGTGCGACTCGTTCTGCTCGCGCGGCGGGTGCCACTGCTGCTGGCACTCCTCGTCGCGGTTACAGGTGTGTCGTACACGTTCTACCGCACCGCCATCAATGTCGATCTCGGTGTGAATCCGTTCGCCCAACCCCACAAGATCCCCACACCCGAATTGATCGCCGTGGTCACGGGCGTACTCGCGAGCGCGGTGCTGCGACCACGCTGCTGGGAGTGGGAACGTCTCGGTGGAATCAGAGTCAGGGTGCTCGCCGTCGTGCTGGCCGCGGCGGCCATCGCGCTACCGGTGCTGCCCGCACTCGTCGGCGAGCACACCATGCCCACGGACGTCGAACTCGGCTGGATACTGCCGAACACGCTCACCATGGGGGGATTCACGCTGTTGCTCTCGGCGTTGGTGGGGCCTCCGTTGGGCGGGGCCGTCAGCATCACCGGATACTTCGCCCTGGCGCTCACCGACAATCTGTTCACGGATGCCGAACCGTATCTGCCCCTGGCGGTGTACCCGGCGCAGCACGGAAAGTGGCTCCCCGCGCTGTGTCTGGTGTCCACCGCGTTGGTGGCGCACTTCGTCACTCGGGGGCTCAGCTCCTGGGCGTACCGGCTCGAAAGCAACAGCGGAACATGAGAAAGCATCACAACGGCTGAGGGGTAATGCACCGCGGCGCGGCGGTGCCCGCCCGGAGCACGAAGAACCGGGTGGTGACCTCACCCACGACGGACCCTCGCCCGGGTAATGCCACCACCCGGCCCCCTGACCGGCTCCTCCCGGAGTCCGGTCCCCTCCCCAGGGGTGCCTTCCGGAGTCGGCGGCGGTGGTTCGGACGCCACCACCGCCGTGCTCGGCCGAGGACCGCTCAACCGGTCGCGGTCGAGCTCCGCTCGTCCTTCAACGAGTGACGAATCATCTCGCGGAGTTGTTCGGTGTCCTCGTGACCGTGCACCGAGACCGCGTGCTCGGCCGCGGCTCGCACCACCTCGTGCTCTTCACCGGTGATGGTCAGGGTGCAGTTCATGACGCTGGGGGTTTCCCCGCAGTCCGCGATCTTGCGCACCATCCTCGCCTCCACACGCGATGCGTGCCTAGCTTCCCGAGAGCTTGGCCTGCCACATCCAGTGCGCCTCTTCCAGCTTGGCGGCGACCGAGATCAACAGGTCCTGCGTGACCAGATCGGTCTTGTCGGTCTCGTCGATCCGCGCGCGCAACCGCCTGATCAGCCTGCCCAGGATCTCGACGATCGCCTCGATCACGTCTCGGTCCTGCCGCCAGCCCGACTCGAACTCGGGCACGCCCGAGCTCTCGGCGACGGTGCCCGCCCGGGCATCCGGCGCGGCGCCGATCGCCGCCGCGCGCTCGGCGACGCTGTCGGCGAACTCTCTGGCGCTGCTGACCAGCTCGTCCAAGTGCAGGTGGACGCTGCGGAAATCGCTGCCCACCACGTTCCAATGCGCCTGCTTGGCGACCAGGTGCAGGTCGACGAGGTCAACCAGGGTGGCCTGCAGGGACTTCGCGGTTATATCGCGCTCGGCATCGGCCAACGGACTGGTGATCGGACCCTTCTCGGCCATTTCGTCGTACCTCCTCGCAGCCCCCGGTACGGCACTGGATCAGGGGGCTGCTCCGGGGGTACCCGGAATGCCCAGCTCCGAAACCGGGCGGCCGCGCCCGGCCGCGGGGCGCAGCGCACGGCGGCCCGCTCAGTGGCCGAGAGCGAAGTCCGTGACCTGTCTGCCGATGGTGTGCAGTGTGGCGGCGACCTTGGTGTCGGAGCACTCACCGCCCGGCCCCAGTCGTGTCTCCGCCGAGTTCACGGCGGCTCCCAGCGGTGTCGGCCACCCGCGCAGCGCGTGTGCCACCGAGCGCAGCGCCTGCAGCGTGGTCACGGTCGCCTGCCAGCCGTAGGCGATGCCCACGCAGCCGACCGCCCGCCCCTGCAGGTAGGGGCGCTCGTCCTCACGGAGGTCCTCCGCGTAGTCCAGGGCGTTCTTGACCAGCCCGGAAACCGTGCCGTGATAACCGGGGGAGGCGAGCACCACCCCGTCGGCCTCGCGGAGGGCCCGCACCAGTTCCCTGGCGTTGAACGTGCGCTCGGTCACGGCCGTGTCGAAGAAGGGCATAACCAGTTCGTCACCGGTCACGGCGTGTACCTTGGCACCACCGTCCCTGGCACCGGCCAGCACCGCGTGCAGGGCACGTTCGGATTGCGAGTCGGCCCGGACCGAACCACCGATCCCCACTACGGTCACCGCCATCGACACAATCCTTCCTCACCCGCACGGTCGGCTCGCCGTGCCACGAGTCACACGATCAACTACATGGTGTCACCACGTTGGCGGTCACCCTCACACGATCGACCTTCCCACTGGATCGACCAACCCCGTAACGGTAAAAGTTGGAGTCCAGTCGAGGTCAATTGTCCACCGCGTGTCTCGCACCACGCGCTACCCACCGGTAGCCTCCGCGTAGTGCGCATCACACAGTAATGGTCTCGTGGAAAGGTCCAGCCGTGTCCAAGGTTCTCGACGCCATCCCCTCCTCGGTGCAACGACGGGTCCAGTCGGCCGTCCTGTCGAGCGTGCTCCGACTCCCCAGGCCGCTGCTTCGGAGGATCGCGGGCAGCCCGATCAGGGTCGACGGCCAGGAACTGGCGCTGGAAGTACAGGCGCTGCTGCGGCTGCAGGCGCTGGCCGGTCAGGAACGCATGGCCGCGGACACCCCGGAACGGGCCCGCGCAGGAATGGCGCAGGGCATCGAGGTGGTCCGCGCGGGCGTCCCGGGCGTCCAGGTGAGCAGGCGCACCGTGTCCACCCGGGCGGGTGAGCTTCCCGCCAGGCTCTACCGGCCGGAGGACCGCACCGAACCGAGCACGCTGCTCGTCTTCTACCACGGCGGCGGCTGGGTGGTGGGCGATCTCGACACCCATGACGAGCTGTGCCGGTTCCTCGCCAAGCACGCCGACATCAGAGTGCTCTCGGTGGACTACAGGCTGGCACCCGAACATCCCTTCCCCGCCGCGGTGGAGGACGCCGTGGACGCCTACCAGCACGTGCTGGAGAACGCCGAGGACCTCGGCTCCAGCCCCGACTCCGTGGCGGTCGGCGGGGACAGCGCGGGCGGCAACCTCGCCGCGATGGTCGCCCAGCACGCCGCCGCGAACGGGATCAAGAGTCCGGTGTTGCAACTGCTGCTCTACCCGGCGGTGGACGCCAGCACCCGACGCCGCTCCCGCGAGCTGTTCGGCGACGGCTTCCTGCTCACCGACGGGGACATGGACTGGTTCATGGACCTGTACCAGCCCGAGGTCTCCGAACGAGGCGACCCACGGCTGTCGGTGCTGCTCAACGAGGAGCTCGACGGGCTGGCACCCGCGGTCCTGGTCACGGCGGGCTTCGATCCGCTGCGGGACGAGGGCGAGGAGTACGCCAGGCGGCTGGCCGAGGCCGGGGTGCCGGTCATCGCGCGCCGGTTCCCCGACCTCATCCACGGCTTCGCGAACCTGTTCGGCGCCAGCCCCAGGCTGCGGGAGGCCATGTTCGAGATCGTCGGCGAATTCCGAGCCGGACTTTCCCTCCACGCTGCGAGCTGAGGTAGCGGCAGGACCTGCCTGCGTGGTTGCGTAGCCGGCACGTGAGGCGGCGCCTCGCGGCGTTGGGCCGACTCTTGAGTAGCGACCTACGCGGCGAGCGACCCTGCCTTGCGAGGCATCCGCCTCACGCACCGGGGACACGCACCCTGCGACACACACGGTTCCGCGACCGATGCCCCGGCAGGACCGACAACCCAGCTACGCCAAGCGGCGCCAGCCGCTTACCACCACGCACGCCACCAGCACCGCCGCGGGTCCTCTCGGGGGGCTCTCACGAGGACACCGGAGACGTTGTGTAGCGCCTACTCGATGTCTCCGGTCCCGCAGCGAGAGCCCGCGAGAGGTTCCGCCACAGCACCAGCTACTCCCGGGAAGACCGGCTCATCCCAGCAGTGAACGGAGCTTTTCGAGCAGCTGCTGCCTGTCGGAGCAGTCCAACCGCTGCTTGATCCTGCCGATGTGGTGCTCGACCGTCTTCGCCGAGATGAACAGCCGCTGCCCCACCTGCTTGTAGGTCATTCCGCTCAGCACCAGCTCGGCGACCTCGCACTCCCGCTCGCTGAGCAGCTGTTCGTGTCCCTCGGTGGGGGCGATGTCGCCGAGCTCGCCGCTCGGACGCCGCCGCGAACGCCCCCCTCTGCCCCGCAGCGAACGCGCGCACTCCAGCAGGGCGGGCATCGCGTCGCGATCGGTGGTGTGCAGCGCCGCCTGCCCGGCCAGCCCCGCTCCGTCCCACGTGAGCCCGACGGCGTGCAACCCCCGAGCGGCGCTCTCCACCTCGGCGGGCTCCACCTCCCCCTCGAGAACGCGCAGCCACGCGGCACCCGCCTTCGCCAGTGCCCCGGCGAGCTGGTTGTGCCAGGCCATCCGCTCCAGCTCGGCGACTTTCCCGGCCGCCCTGTCGTACTCCTCCACCACGATGGCCGCCTGCGCCTCGCGCCAGCACAGCGGCGCTGTCCACAGTGGCGGACCACCGAGCGCGGACAGCAGCTCGTGCGCCTGGCGCAGCTGCGGCAGCAGCCAGTCCCCGTCCCGCAGTCGAGCGACGGCCACGGTGAGCTCACCCAGTGGCAGCAGGCCGAACAGGTCCACCGGGTGCTCGGCCATCGCTCTGCGCGCCTTCGTACGTGCCAGCCCCAGCGCGGACATGTCGTTGTCCCTGCTCGCGATGCCCGCTTCGAGGGCGACCGCGTGGAGCCGGTCCCGGGGGCTCGGTTCCTGCGACTCCGCCAGCACCGCCGACAGTTGACGTCTGGCCACAGTGGTCTCGCCCCGCAGCAGCGGCAGCCACGTCGCGAGCAACCGGTGACGCGTCCGGAACATCGGCCCCCCGCTGTCCGCCGCCACCGCGCGTTCCAGCACCGACTCGGCGAGCTCGAACTCACCGCACTGCAGCGCGACCGTGGCCGCGACCGCGGCCGGGGTGTCCGGAGTCAGCAGGGAACCACCGACGGCTTCCGCGAGCGAGGCGGCGCGGAGCAACGTCGTGAGCGCTTCCGATGCGGTACCGATCACCGAGTCGTACAGCCCGGTGGCCAGGTGCGAACTGGCCCCGGAGACCGAGGTGGGCGGCGCCGCGTCGACGTTCGCGCGCAACAGCTCACCCGCCTCGGCCAGTCTGCCGGTGGTGATCAGGCCGAGCGCCGCGCAGGAACTGTCCCCCTGCCACCGGACGTGACGAGCGGACCAGCCGCACAGCTCGGCGGCCCGCTCGGGCAGCCCGCGGTGCGTGAGCACGACCGCGGCCACCTGGATCGCGACGGCCCGGTCCTCGGCGGTCTCATCGGTTATCACTTGGTCGGCCAGCCGCAGCGCCTCGTCCAGCCTGCCGGTCATCGCCACGGCCCAGGCTCTTCGGGCGGCGACCGAAGCGGGCGGACGACCGGTGGTCACGGCGGCGTCGAACATCCGCACCGCCAGCTCCGGGGACTCGGCCAGCGCCTGCCCGCCCGCCGTCTCGAAGGCGGTCGCCAGCGTGGTATCGCACGGCAGGGCGGCTTCCGCTCCCAGCAGCGGTCGCAGCAGCGGCAGCACCGCACCACCCCGATCCAGTCGGATGCGCAGCAGCACGCGCAACACCGCCAACCGGCGCTGCCAGCCGGTCAGCGCCAGCACGGCACGACCGACCACGGGCGGCGGCGTGTCGGTGGTGTCCAGCAGACCGGCCGAGCGCAGCTCGGTCAGCGCACCGGTGACCTCGGGGGAGTCGGCACCGAGCACGGTCGCCAACAGCGCCGGGTTCGGTTCGGCGCCGACCGCCAGCGCGGTGAGGCAGTCACGCGTGGCACCATCCAGCATGGACAGTTCGCGGTCGAACCTGTCCAGCACTGCCTGCGGCAGGCGTTCCGGGGCTCCCTCGGTGAGCCGGCGCGGATCCAGGTTCTCGAGCACGCGTCCCACGAGCACGGGGATTCCGGCGGTGAAGGAGCGCAACCGCTCCGCGGTTTCCGCGTCACCGCCCCGGCCGGAAGAGCGGCGGAGCCGCTCGGCCACCTCGGCTCCGTCGAGTTCGCGCAGCTCCACCACCGGCCTGCTGTTCGCGAACCGTGCGCAGAGCCGCGCGAGTTCCTCGGGGAACGGCCAGGGGCGGCAGGTCAGCACCACGCGAACCGGGCCGGAGGCCAGCAGGGACTCCAGTTCGGACAGCTTCGCGGCGTGCAGCAGGTGCACGTCGTCGAGCAGCAGTGCCGCCCCGCCGCAACGGATCTCCTCGGTATCGAACTCGATCGACTCGCGGACCGCGACCCCCGCGTCCCGGTAGACGCGGGCGAGCAGGTTCAGCAGTGTCGTCTTGCCGTAACCACCGGGACCGCGCACCACGGCGGTCAGGGGTCTGGCCGGGTTGGCCGCTATCTCGTCACGTAACCGCGCGACCTCGGGCTGTTGTGCGACCTCCCACAACCCGGTTGCGGAATCCGCGTCCGGTGCGGGCCGTGTGGCGCTGGAGTGATTCACGAGCGGTCCCAATCGGTGAGCGGTGTTCGGTGGAGGCGCCGCGGAACGGCTTCGCCCGGCAGGGGTCAGTTCCCGACCTGTCGCAGGACACCCGGCTGTTCGGGTTGTTGTCCGCCGAATCCCTGCACGAAGGTCATCACCAGCCCGAAAATGATCAAAATCGCCGCCAGCGACAACTTGACGATTTTGACCGCCTTCCGCTTCGGCGGTGGTTCGATGTGCATCGGTTCGACCTCCACGGGGGGCCGGGGTGGTCGGGCCGAACGATCCGCTGCGTCGACAGGGGCCTCGACGGCCTGTTCGTTCATCGGATCGTAGTCGTAGTGCTGGACGTGCTCCGCCTCCGCCACGGAGTCGTCCACCCGCACCAGGACGCTGGTCTCGGCCCGCGCTGCCGCGCGGTCGGTGGCGGCGGAGAGCACGTCGACCGCGCAGTACGCCGCTCCGCGCGCGGCGACCAGTTCGGGAGAACCGTCGACGCGCACCGCGATCCCCGCCCCTTCCGCCGCGGGGGACCGCTCGTGAAGGCGTTCCCGGACCAGCCGCCGCAGCAGCGGGGTGCGGGTGGGTCCACCCGCCAGCACCACGGCTTCGAGGTCGTCGGGGACCAGTGAGGCGGACTGCACGGCCTGGGCCAGTTTCTCGGGGAGCAGTTCCAAGTGCGGCCGGGCGAGTTCCTCGTAGCGCAACCGCGCGAGCGGCACTTCCCCGGAGAACGAGGGCAGGACCACGTTCGCGGCGGCGGATTCCCTCGTGGACAGTTCCTCCCTCACTCGGGTGCACTCGGCCCGCAGGTGGGCGGCCGCGGCGCGGTGACGGGCCTCGAAGGGGTCCAGCTCGGCGAGCGGTTCGCCCAGCTCGGCGCGCAGCTGTTCGAGGACCAGGTCGTCCAGTTCGCGCCCGGCCGGCCGGGACCCGGACACCGTGACACCACGAAGCTCCAGTTCGGCTCCGGGGCCGCGTACGCTGCCCTCGCCCCACCGGGATTCCCCTCTGCGCAGCACGGTGGCGTCGGCACCACTGCCGCCGACGTTGCCGACGGCTATCGAACGGCCGGGGGAAACCGGCTGCCTGGACACGTAGTCGGTGGCGACCGCCAGCGGCTCCGGCAACAGGGTGACGTCGGTCAGACCGAGTTCGGCCAACGCGCGGTGGAGTCGGTGCGTTCGGTGCGTGCCCCAGCAGGCGCCGTGGGAGACGGCGATGTGCTCGGCCGGGTACCCGTACCGGTTCGCCACCTGGTCGGCCACCCACTCCACCATGCTCGCGGCCAACCGGTGCGGGGGCACGAACTCGCCCCCCAGGAGCAGCGGGGTGTCCGTACCGACTTCGGTGACGAAATCGGTACACACCCATTCGGGGGACTCGGCCGCTCTGCTCGCGGCAGCCTCACCGGCCAGTCGCGTACCGTCCGGCAACCGCCCCAGCGCAGTGGGGACCTCGGCACGAGCGCTTCCCAGCGGGAACGGAGCGGGAGGCGCCCACTGCCCGCCGTCACGAACGACCACCGCCGCCGAGGTGCTGGTCGCGCCCAGATGAACCCCGAGAACGTAAGGCATGCCATCCCTTCCGGCTTACCTGGTCACACTTGCTGTGCCACAGGGCGATCACGCGGGGTTCGTCCGGTAGGCCCGCCAGTCCAACCTAGCGCGGACTCGATTACGCAAAGATGTGACCCGATCCATTGATCCCCTAAAGAGTGAAGCACCAAAGTCCCCCTAACAGGTTCATCAATAACTAGGAGTGGCTCCCGATGGGTGAGCCCCTCCAGCCACGTAGCTTCATTAACCGGGAACGGGGACACCGATTCACCCGCCCGGCTTGAGAAGACCTACGGCTTGAGTTCAGGAGAACGCCAGCGATGCCGAACGCACAGCCGGAGCAGGCCGACGGGCGGGACGGTGCCCAGTTACCGACTTCGGGAACGGAGACTCGAACAGCGGCCACCCCGGAGCAGCCGACACTGCAGGAGTTCCTCGCTCGTCTGGTCGGCAACCCGGAAGCGCGTTCGGCGTTCGACGCCGACCCGCGTGGTGAGCTGGAGAGCGCCGGTCTCGGAGAACTGAGCGCGACACAGGTGCTGCAGGCTTCGTCGCTGGTGCTGGACTACGCACCCGCCGAACTCGTGAGCGAGTACGGGAGAACGGTGCAACCCAGCATCGACACGTTCGCGGCCAGCACGCAACACGTCGCGATCGACCAACTCGATCCCGCACAAGTTCCCGAACCGCAGGAAGCGACGGAAGCGAATATGAGCCTGTTGGACAACGACAACTCCGCGAGCCCGAACTACTCCTCCGACGGCGACGCCGACAGGGAGATGGAGCAGGGCAACACCACAGAGACCAACATCAACGTGGAGAACGAGGACTCGCAGAACCTCGTCAGTGTGCACGACGTCGTCAGCGGTAACGAGGTAGCGGGCAACGCCGTCGGTGCCGTCGGCAACACCGTGGGCGCGGTCGGCAACACCGTCGGCGGCGTGGGTGACACCGTGGACAACACGGTGAACACGGTGGGCGACACCGCCAACAACACCGTCGGCGAGGTCACCGACACCGCGGAGGGCACTGTGGACACCGGTGTCGACGTGGCCGTGGGCGCCGCCGACACCGCGCTGAGCACCGCGAACGACCTGCCGGTCGACGATGTGGCGAGCACGGTCGACGGCGTGGCGGGTGACCTGCCGGTGGCCGGTGACGTGACCGGCGGGCTGTCCGAGGACGGCGCGGCCGGCACGCTGGACGGCGCCACCGGCGCCGTCGGCGGAGTGGTCGGCGAGGCCGAGGGCGTTGTCGGGGGCGTGACCTCGGACCTGCCGCTGGACCTGATGTGACACGGCGGCTAAGCCGTTGAACGTGCTCTGACCTGAGCGGGCGGACACGTCGGGATTCGTTGCCCCTTCTCCCCGCGGATCCCGACGTCCCGATCGCCGCCGCGACCGCGCTTCGCGGCGGCGATCCCGCGCGTTGCCGGTGTCCCGGCGACTCCCGAGCAACGCCCGCGCCGAAATCACGTACGATTCGACCTCTCCTCGACGCCGACGCCGAGGGCTGGCAGCTCCTCCTGCCCACCCGACGGCGCCTCGCGTTGTCCGACTTCACCTCAGAGCGTGTGCACGTGCACAATCCCACCGTGATCGAAACGGCACTCGTGGAACTCCTCGACAGCGCGGAAGCGGAATGCGTCGAAGCGGGGCGGACGGATCTCGGAAACCGGCTACGGCGGATCCGCAACCGGGTGCTCGATCCCGCCCAGCTCGTCCTCGTGGTGGGCGAACCGGACCAGGGCAAGAGCGAGCTGATCAACTCCCTGGTCAACGCACCGGTGTGCGGCAGCGGCGAGAACGTCAGCACGATCGTGCCCAGCCTGGTCAGGCACGCGGACGAGCCGTCGGCGCACCTGGTCGAGCAGGAGACGACGCGGAGCCCGGTGGGGGGCGACCGAACCCCGGTACCCATCGAGGAGATCCGCGAGGAACTGGAACGGGCGCTGGGAGCGGGTCGACAGGTCCGGCGCACCGAGATCGGGCTTCCCCGAGCACTGCTGGAGAACGGCCTCGCGCTGATGGACACACCAGCGGTGGGCGGGGTGACCAGTTCACTGGGTTCGGTCACCGAGGAGGCCGCCGCCGAGGCCGACGCGCTGCTCATGGTCTCCGACGCCACCCAGGAACTGACCACGAACGAGCTGAACTTCCTGCGTCGCGTGACCGCGGTGTGCCCCAACATCGCACTGGTGCAGCCCAAGACCGACCTGGTACCGGACTGGCGGCACATCGTCGAGCTCAACCGCAAACACCTGTCCAACGCGGGCATCGCGGGCAGAATCTTCCCCGTGTCGGCCAGAATCCGAGCCCGCGCCACACGGGAGAAGAGCCAGGATCTCAACACCGAGTCCGGCTTCCCCGCCCTGCTGGACCACCTCCGCAAGGAGATGGCAGGCGCGCAGGAGCAACTCACCCGTAAACTGGTCGCGCACAACGTCACGGACTCGATCGACCGGATCACCGCTGACCTGCGCGAGGAGCTCAACAACCAGAACCCTCGCACCGCCACCGAGACGCTGCTGGAACTGGAGACGGCGCAACGTCGCGCCGAGGACCTCAAACGGCTGTCCGGACGCTGGCAGAAGACCCTCTCCGACGGGATACAGGAACTGTACTCCGACATCGAGTACGACTTCAGGGAGCGAAGCTGGGCGGTGCTGCACCAGGCCAACGAGACCCTCGACGAAGCCGACCCGAGTACAACCTGGGACGAATTCGAGGAGTGGCTCCGCGACAGCCTGCGAACCGCCGTCGCCGAGACCTTCGACTGGCTGGACCGCCGCCGGGAGCGGCTCACCGAGCAGGTGGCCGACGAGCTGCTGCGCGAGCAGGTGCGCACGCTGCCCAACAGCGACAGCATCCCCGTCCCCGATCCGCTGTCGCGGGTACCGGCCCCCAAGGCGCCGAAGAACGCGAACTACCCGCGTGGGGACCAGCTGCTCACCGGGCTGCGCGGATCGTACGGCGGTGTGCTGATGTTCGGGCTGATGACGAGCATGGCCGGGTTGCCGCTGATGAACGTGATCTCCATCTCCGCTGGACTGCTGCTGGGGAGCAAGAGCCTCAACGAGGAGAAGGACTCACGGCTCAAGCGCAGGCAGACCGAAGCACGCGCCGCCGTGCAGCGCTACGTCGAGCACGTGGTCTTCCAGGTCAACAAGGAGGCCCGCGACGCCATCCGGAACACACACCAGACACTGCACGACCACTGCAACCGGATCACCGAACAGGCACAGATCCGGATCAGCCGCTCGATCCAGGAGACCAAGCGGATGGCCGAACAGAGCGCCGTTGACCGCGACGCCCGTGCCAAGGAGATCAAGAAGAAGCTCGAGGAACTCGGTGCGCTCCGCAAGCGGGCGAACGCGTTGACCTCCAACCGGATAGCGGCGGCATGACCACGGCGCGCGAGAACGGCCCCACCACCGCCCTGCTCGGCCGGGCCAGGGAATTGCTGCTGCGGACGATGACCTTCTACCGGGACGATCCGCGCACCGCGGGTTGGCTGCGGGCACGGCTGGAACGCCTTTCCGAACCGCTCCGCATGGCGGTCACCGGCCGGGTGAAGTCCGGCAAGTCCACGCTGATCAACGCGCTGGTCGGCGCGGAACTCGCCCCGAGCGACCCGGAGGAGCGCACCCAGGTCAACACGGTCTTCCGCTACGCCCCGGAACCGGGCATAACGGTGCACACCCCGCACGGGGGTCAGCAGCGGATGTCGGTCGGCGAGCTGGACGCCGCCACCATCCGGGACCTGCAGCGCTGGCGCCCCGACGAGGTGGCGCGCCTGGTGATCGAGTCCCCGTCACCAGGTCTGCAGGCGATCACCCTGATCGAGACCCCGGGGGTGTCCTCCACCGCGGTCAAGGAGACCGGCAGGTCGGCCCTGGCACAGATACTGTCCGAGGCCGACGCCGTGCTCTACCTGACGAGGCAGCCGCAGCAGACCGACGTGCAGTTCCTCGAATCGGTGCACGAACTGGGGGTGGCGCGGCGCGCGCCGATCAACACGATCCTCGCGCTGTCGCGGGCGGACGAGGTCGCCACCGGCGACGCGGATTCGGTGGAGGCGGCCGGGCGGGTGGCGAACGCCTACCGGGACGACCCCAAGATCCGTTCCTTCGTGCAGTACGTGCTGCCGGTGGCGGGGCTGCTGGCGCAGGGCGGCACCACACTCGGGCAGGCTGAGTTCGAGGCACTGTCAGAGCTGGCGCGGCTCCCCCGCGAGCGGCTGGACGAGCTGCTGCTGTCCGCGGACAGGTTCGCCGGTTCCAGGACCCCGGAGTCGGTGGACGCCGGAACGCGGCGGGAACTGCTGCGCCGGTTCGGGCTGTTCGGGCTGCACCGCGCGCTGGCGATCCTGGGGCAGGGCGGGATCGACCACGGCAGGTTGCGCAGGAGCCTGCTCGCCGAGAGTCGCATCGGTGAGCTGCAGGAGGCGGTGCACCTGCAGTTCGTCGAGCGGCAGGAGGCGCTGCGGGCCCGCTCAGTCCTGCTCGCGGTGGACATGGCGCTGCGTGCCAACCCCCGGCAGGGCAGCGGACAGCTACGGGGCGAACTGGACAGGCTGCTGGCCAACGCGCACGAGTGGGACGAGCTGCGGGTGCTCTCCGGACTGTGGTCGGGGCAGCTGTCCCTGCCCGCCAGGCTCCGCGCGGAGGCCGAGCGGCTGCTCGGCGCGCACGGTGACGGCGCACCGGCGAGGTTGGGGCTCACCGAACGGGCCCCGGCCAGGGACATCGCGGAACGCGCGGGGGAGGCGGCGCGGCGGTGGCGGGTGCTGGCCGCCGATCCGCTGCGCGACCGGGAGCACCGGGAGGCGGTGTGGACGGTGCTGCGCAGCTGCGAGCGCCTGCTCGCCACCGGCGGCGGGCAGCAGCGGGCGTAGGTCGGCCGCGCGACACCACCGGCGCCGCCCCGGAGGCGTCACGACGTTCGGTCGGCCGGGTGGAGCGCCGCGGCGGTTTCAGGGAACGCGCTCCCCCGTTCGGAGCAACGAGACCGGATACCACTCGCCCGAATCGCGCCGCGACGAACTCCGCGAGGAGCGGAACGACGAGAACGCCGCCAGCACGAGCAGTGCCGCTCCCAGGAACACGAACGAGGCGGCGCGGACCTGGTCCACCGGAGGGAGGTGCAGCATCAGGTACCGGTTCAGCGGCAACCGCACGAACGGGGCCCAGTGAGCCACGTGGATCGAGAGCACCGCTGCCGTCAGCCAGAGCTTGCTACGGCTGCGCAGTCCGTACACCACCATGAACAGCAGCAGAGGTGCCAGCCAGACCCAGTGATTGGACCACGAGGTGGGCGAGACGAGCAGCGAGACCAGGCCGATGAGCACCACGGCCGGCGCGTCCGAGGAGCGGCGGACGCAGTAGACGGCCAACGCCCCCAGAATCGCGCACGCCAGCAACCAGAGCGACACCCGAGGCACCTGGGGGAGATCGGTACGGGTAAGCACGGCCAGCACCGTCTGGTTGGTACGCAACGGTGAGCCGAAGGCGGCGGAGGCGGGCCCCTGGGTGAACCAGTACTTGACCGATGCCTCGAAGTCGACCAGGAAACCGACCAGCGTGGCCAGAAAAGCGGTCCCCACCGCCGTGACCGAGGCGCGGAAATTCTTGCGCAACAGAAAGAACAGCACGAAAACACCGGGAACGAGTTTGATCGCCGCGGCGATTCCGACCAGCATTCCTCGCGGCCAGCGAGGATGACGCGCGAGGCAGTCGACGACCACCATCCCCATGAGCAGAATGTTGATCTGCCCCTGTGCGAAACAACCGAAAACGGGTTCCAGAAAAAGTGAGATCCGGGCCAGCGCCACGGACAGCGCGAAGCACAGCAGCGGCTCGGCACCGGGCCAGGTCCGCCGGAGCACGAGGTGGAAGGTGGTGCTCAACGCGAGGGCGTTGAGCGCGTAGAGCAGGGCGATGTCCACCTTGAGCGGCAGCACGGCCAGCGGGGCCAGCGGGAGCACGGCGAACGGGGGATACACCCAGGGCAACGGTTCCCCGTTGCGCACCGGAGCCTCGGAGGGCATCAGTTCCCGGCCGTGCGCCCAGGCATCCACCGCCCAGCGGTAGACGCTGTGGTCCGGCCAGAAGTCCTGGTTCGAGACCCACGCCCAGAACTCCCAGCCGAGCGCGGCGACGGACAACGCGATTATTCCGATTGAGAGAATTCGACCAGAATTTCCGCTTGTCGTGTTCGATCTCACACTCCCGACGACGGAGGAGAGACCGGGGGAACTGCGCTCGGAAATCGTCTGGTCGGTCCGCATCGAGGGTCAATCTACCCGAAAGGGGATCAGCCCCCGACTCGAACGGAAGAATCGCGCGTTACACACGGGAGGGCCGGGTTCCGGCGACGGTCGTCGCCGGAACCCGGCCCCGTGGCGGTCACCGCAGTCAGCGGGCGGTGTGGACGTTCCTCAGGAGACGCCCCACCTCATCGGGGCTGTCGGTGAACTCCTCAGCCCTGGACCTTCTCGGCGATCTTGTCGCCGGTGTCCTTGTCCACGTTGCGCCAGTACTGCAGCGCGCGCTCCAGGATCGGCTGGCTGACGCCCTTGGACAGGTGCCCGGCGACGTTGTTGACGAAGCGCTGGCGCTCCTCGTCGCTGAAGACCTCGCGGACCAGCGTCCCGGCCTGGCCGAAGTCGTCGTCCTCGGAGTGCAACTGGTAGGCCGAGCGGATGACCTCCTGCTCGATCCCCCTGGCGCTGTCCTCGCTGCCGTTGCTGGTGTCGGCGTGCGGGCCACCGTAGGAGTTCGGCGCGTACACCGGATCCTGCCCGTAGCTGAACCGCATCGGGCCGTCCTTGGAGTAGGAGTTCACCTGCGAGACCGGACGGTTGACCGGCAGGTCCATGTAGTTCGGACCGATCCGGTAGCGGTGGGTGTCCGGGTAGGCGAACAGCCGGCCCTGCAACATCTTGTCCGGGGAGGGACCGATGCCCGGCACCATGTTCGACGGCTCGAAGGCGGACTGCTCGATCTGGGCGAAGTAGTTGTCCGGGTTGCGGTTGAGCACGAACCGGCCGACCTTGATCAGCGGGTAGTCGCCGTGCGGCCACACCTTGGTGAGGTCGAACGGGTTGAACCGGTAGTCAGCGGCCTCCTCATAGGGCATGACCTGCACGTACAGCGTCCAGCTCGGGTTGTTGCCCGACTTGATGCTGGTCCACAGGTCACGGATGTGGGCGTCGCTGTCCTCACCGGCCAGCCGGTCGGCCTCCTCCTGGGTGAGGAAGTCGTGGCCCTGGTCGGTCTTGAAGTGGTACTTGACCCAGAACTTCTCGCCCTTGGCGTTCTCCCACAGGTAGGTGTGCGACCCGTAGAGGTTCATGTTCCGCCAGGTCTTCGGGATGCCCCGGTCACCCATCAGCCAGGTCACCTGGTGCGCCGACTCCGGGCACTGGCTCCAGAAGTCCCACTGCATGTCGTGGTCGCGCAGGTGGTTGTCGGCCCTGCGCTTCTGGGAGTGGATGAAGTCGGGGAACTTGATGGCGTCCCGGATGAAGAACACCGGCGTGTTGTTGCCCACGAGGTCGTAGTTGCCCTCGGAGGTGTAGAACTTGATCGCGGTACCGCGCGGATCGCGCCAGGTGTCGGGGGAGCCCAGCTCACCCGCGACCGAGGAGAACCGGATCAGGGTCTCGGTCTTCACGCCCGGCTGGAACAGCGCGGCCTTGGTGTACTGGCTGACGTCCTCGGTCGTCTCGAAGAAGCCGAAGGCGCCGCCACCCTTGGCGTGCACCACGCGCTCGGGGACCCGCTCGCGGTTGAACTGCGCGTTCTTCTCGATCAGGTAGTGGTCCTGCAGCAGGACAGGACCGTTCGGCCCCGCGGTCAGCGAGTGGTCGTCGCTGCCGACCGGGATGCCGGCATTGGTGGTCGTGGGCCGTGGCGAACTCACGAGCGTCCTCCTTGTGTGGTGATTACGGTGTCCGTCGACTAGTCCGTCGCGGACTCGCAGTCGGGGCACAGACCCCAGAACACGATCTCCGCCTCGTCGATGCTGTAGCCAGCCGTCGACGACGGGACCAGGCACGGGGCCGAACCGTGGACGCAGTCCACGTCCTCGGCCCGGCCACATCTCCGACACACCAGGTGGTGATGGTTGTCGGCGGTACGGCACTCGAACCTGGCCGGATGACCGGCCGGTTCGATCCTGCGCAGCAGCCCGGCCGAAGTACACGCGTGAAGCACGTCGTAGACGGCCTGGGTGGACACGGAACCGAGGGTCTGCCGTACGGCACCCGCCACCTGGTCCGCGGTGGAGTGCGGATTCTCGGACAGCCAGCCGAGCACGGCCACTCGCGGGCCGGTCGCGCGCAGTCCTGCCGCGCGCAGCCGCTCCCGCGTGCTGTCCGCCGCCTGACCGCCGGATGTCGTACTGGATGTCATAGCTGTCCCAGTATGCCACGGCCAGATTGGAATTAGTCAAGAAAACACTCGGAGAACGACCACCGATCGTGCGAAGACCGTGACGGACGCGACATCGGCCACGGTTCACGGGGCACCGGGACAGGGCCGGCACTCGGCACCGCGTCAGGCGAGGTGGGTGTCGATTCCTCGTGCGGGACCGAGGAGCAGCGAGGTGCCGTGCCCCATCACTCCAGCGGCCGGAACCGCGCTCTCGGATCACGCGTTCCCGACCTCGTGGAGTGATGATCACGATAGACTCCCATCGAGCGCGATCACACTCGCGAGTGAGCTGAGACCGAGCCGGTCATCCAGCTTCCCAACAGTGTTCCAGGAGAGGCCGTGGCCGAGAACAACGACACACCGACGGATGAAGAAGAACCCGTCGAGATGGACGCCGCGGACCGGGCGGCGATGGAGAGCACCGTCAGCGAGCTGCCCGCTTCGTTGCTGACCGGCACCACGGCACGAAAGCTGGTCGAGATCGCACGGATCCAGGAACGGGCCAACGACAAGGCCCAGCTCGCCGAAGCCCGCGGTGAGGACACCCGCATGGTCGTCGACCCCGAGGAAGTCGACGCCCTCGCGAGCTTCTTCGAGGGCAAGGCGGAGGAGCTACAGAATCGCGTCGATGACATTCAGCAACTCGGTAGTGTTCCCGCGCCGGGCACCGATCCGGTGAGCGCGGGCGCCGCCGAGCAGCACGGCCGCGTCGGCGCGGGCGACGAGCGAGCCTACCTGGAGAACTACCTCGAACTCGTCAAGGTGTTCCAGGACACTGCCGCCAGCCTGCGCTCCAGCGCGAAACAGACCCGCACCGACGACGCCGAGGCCGCCGAGAGCCTCGAACGGGGAGGGAACGACCTTGCGTAACCCCGCAGCCCTCGGAATCGCCGCACTGGCGAGCCTGCTGCTGGCGGGCTGCGGCGGACCCGCCGCCGAGGAACCCCCGGCATCCGAGACCACCACCAAGACCGGGCAACCCAGCCCGGACGACACGAGCAGCCCCCTACCCGAGCGCACCGCCCCGGCCAAAGCCTTCCAGCTCACCGACGTATGCGACCTCGTCCCCGAGAACCGCTGGCGCGCGCTCGGAGCCAACCAGCCACCCGAATCACGCGACTCCAACGGCAACCGCGTCTGCCAGTATCAGAAAGGCAAGGCCGGTGAGGCAGGAAGCTGGTCGGTCTCTCTCGGAAAGAACCGAGCCCGTGGCTTGAACGAATCCATCCAGGCACACCCGGATGGCGAAGAAGTCAGCGTCGCGGGATATCCGGCCTACAAGTCCGAGACCAGCGTCGGCTGCCTCTACTACGTCGACGTGTCCGAGGAAGCTTCACTACTGGTGAGCGGCGTATCCAGCATCAGCGATGACGGAACGATCCCCACCAAGTGCGGCCTGTTCAAGAAGTTCGCCGCGGCCGCCGTCGAGAACCTGCCCGACGCCTGAGCCACCCGGCACCCGCCCCGGCCACGCCCCGGACGACGACAGCACCGAACACGAGCGGCACGCCCCGGACCACGGGCGAGCCCTGTGATCGGCCACCCGAATCCGGCCGAGCCACGCCGACCGAGACGACTTCCCACCCCGGTCACGCTGAACCAGGGATCGCTCCAGGGGGCACAAACCCCACGCCCGGCGATTTCCCACGAAATCTCGGGCCAGCGGCGGTGGCGCGGCAGTGTGGGAGTCGATTTCCCACGAAATCGCCGCGCCGCTTCGACGCGGGGCGAACTCCCGCCACTCCCGCAACCGGCACCCCCGCGGGTTCTCGCGTGCGGCTCTCGCGAAGACAACCCCGACGTTGTGCAGGTCGCTACCCGAGGTCGGGGCACCCGCAGCGAGAGCCGTGCCGGAGGTTCCGCCAAGCGACCACCCGAACAAACCGGGGCGCCACACTCACCATCACAGGAAGATGGAGAGTATCCAGGAGATCAGGAACCCGACCACACCGATCAACGTCTCCATGACCGTCCACGTCTTGAGCGTGGTCGGCACGTCCATGCCGAGCAGCCTGCCCACCAGCCAGAAGCCGGAGTCGTTGACGTGCGAGAGCACCGTCGCGCCCGAGGCGATGGCGATGACGATCAGGCACAGGTCGACCGAGGACAGCCCGGAAGCCGCCGAGACGGCGGGGGCGATGAAACCGGCCGACGTGGTCAGCGCGACGGTCGCCGAACCCTGCGCCACGCGCATCACCACGGCGATCAGGAATGCGGCGACGATCAGCGGAATCCCCGCGCTGTTGAGCCCCTCGGCCAGCGCGTTGCCGACACCGGCCTCGGCCAGCACCGCACCGAACATGCCACCGGCGCCGGTGATCAGAATTACGGCGGCGATCGTCGAGAGACTGGACGTCAGCTCGTTCTCGATCTCCTTGCCGCTCATACCGCGCTTGAGGCCGAGCACGACCGAGGCGACCAGCACCGCCACCGCCAGGGCCACCGGGCTCTGTCCGATGAGGATCGCGGCCTGCACCGCCTGCGAGCCGGAGTCGACCACGTCCTCGGAGATCAGCGTGTTCAAGCCGGTGCGCAGGAAGATCAGCACCAGGGGCAGCAGGAGCAGGCCGAGGACGGCCCCCATGCTCGGCCGGGGCTTGTCCGGTGCGGTGTCCTGTCCCGAGGCGGTGGAGTCCTCCGGGATGGGCAGGAAGACCCGGTTGCCGTTCCAGATGCCGAAGGCGTAACCGGAGACGAACCAGGTCGGGATACCGACGACGAGCCCGATCAGCAGCAGTAGACCGGTGTTGGCGCCGATGAGTCCCGCGGCCGAGACCGGTCCGGGGTGCGGTGGGACGAACGCGTGCATGACGGCGAAAGCACCCACCACCGGCAGCGCGTACCGCAGCACCGAGCCGCCGAGCCTGCGGGCGACCGTGAACACGATGGGCAGGAAGATGACCACACCCGCGTCGAGGAAGATCGGGAAACCGAACAGCAGCGCGGCGATCCCGAGCGCGAGCGGTGCCCGGCGCTCACCGAACCGGCGCACCAGCGCTTCGGCCAGCACCGAGGCACCGCCGGATATCTCCAGCATCCGGCCGAGCATCGCGCCGAAACCGACTATCAGGGCGACTTCGGCGAGCGTTCCCCCCAACCCGTCGTTGAGGGTTCCCATCACCTCGTCGAGCGGTATACCCAGCACCAGAGCCGTCGCGATGCTGACAGCCAGCAGCGCGATCATCGGCTGCAGCTTGAGGAAGACGATCAGCAACAACAACACCGCGACGGCGCCCGCGGCCACGGCGAGCGTGACTCCCGGCCCCAGTGCGGAGTGGGCGGCGGGCTCGGCCGCCGCGATTACTCCTCGCAAGAATCTGCCCCTTTGTCGTCACCGGGCATCACCCGAACGGATGCCGAACGGGCAGAATCCTCACAAGGTGGGCGCCCCGCCCGCCAGAGCTCTGTATCGCTTCAGTCATACTTTTTTTCGATGGTGTTCACATTGTTGACACAGAACTCCGACGGGTGCTAACCCCGCGTAGCCGACCAGGGGAGTTTTCCGCTCAGCGGTCACTCGCGAAAGCCTTTCAAAAGGCGAGCTCCGCCAGCCCCGATCCGGCGGGGTCAGCCCAGCGGGGTCAGATCCGCCACCGCCCGGTGCAACCGCTCCAGCCCGGGACGCCGTGCGCGCATCTCCTCGACGACCTCCGGCCTGGGCGGAACCGTCCGCGCGGGACGTATCAGGTCCGCGGCCTCGTCCAACGACTCCAGCTCCCCCAGCGCGCGCCAGGCCAGCAGCACGGCGCCCACCGCCGAACCACCGCTGTCCTCGGTCAGCTCCAGCTCGGTACCGAGGGCGGCCGCGATCGTCTCCGCCCAGATCCGGCTGCGGAAACCACCACCGGTGGCTCGCACCGCCCGTACCCGCGCACCGGTGTCCACGACGGCGTCCCGGACCAGCGCGAGCTGCTGGGCCACTCCCTCCACCAGGGCACGGGTGATCTCGGCCCGGCCGTGGACCCGCCGGAGCCCGATCAGCGAGCCGGTCAGGCCCGGCTCCCACCAGGGAGCCCGTTCCCCCATCAGGTAAGGCAGCGCGACCAGGCCACGCGCCCCGGGCGGCACCTCGGAAGCCTCGTCGAGCAACGACGCCACGTCCACGCCGAACGACTCGGCCGCCCACTGGCCGACCACGGCACCGTTGCTGACGGCACCACCGGACACCCACAGACCGTCGGCCAGGTAGTAGCAGAAGGTGCGGCAACGCTCGTCGACCCCGGGCTCGTCCCGTGTCACGCGCAACGCGCCGCTGGTGCCCAACGACAACCCGGCGACCCCGGTGTCGACCGCGCCGACCCCGAGGTTGCCCAGCGGCCCGTCGCCTGCCCCGAGCACCACCGGAAGCCCCGAGGGCAACCCCGTCGCACCCGCGATCCGCTCCCCCAGCGGGAACGTGTCGGTCGGGGCGCCGATGCGGGGAAGCCGCCCGGCCTCGATCCCGGCCGTGCGCAGGGCGGAACCGTGCCAGTCCAACGTCGCCGTGTCCTGCAGCCCGCTGCCCGAGGCCAACGACCGGTCGGTGACGAACTCCCCGGTGAACGCGGCGAACACGAAGTCCTTCAACGCGCACCAGTACGCCGCCCCGCGTGCCAGGTCGCGGCGCTGGGTGGTCAACCAGGCCAGCTTGACCATCACAGACTGCGGGTGCACCGGCGTCCCGGTCTCGCGGTGCAGCCGGGCGGCTGTGGCCCACTCCTCGCGAAGCTTGTCCGCCAGGTCGGCGCAGCGGCTGTCGGCCCAGTTGAACGCGGGGGTGACCGGATCGCCCGCCGAATCCAACCCGACCAGGGTGTGCATCGCGGTGCTGAAGGAGAGCGCGCGGATCTCGTGTCCCGCCTCCCGAACCCGCCCCACGCACTCGGCCAACGCGGCGACGGCGGAATCACGTACTGCCTCGGCGTCCTGGACGGCCTCTCCCGGCTCCTCGGTGCGCATCGGGTTCTCACGTTCGGTGTGATGCAGCACCGTGCCCGTTCGGTCGGCCGCGACGACCTTGGTGGCCGTCGTGCCGAGATCGAGACCGAGGACGACCGCATCCTTGTCGGCTGCGCTCATACCCCCAACCTATCCGGCCGGGCGATTCGCTCCCGGCGTGCGAGACGCACGGCACAAGCCCACCTACCCCGACGATGCCTCGCCCGGCCGCGAACGGCAACGACGAGCCCACTCGTGTCCGAGGTCCTGTCCCGGAGAGCGCACGGAGCCGACGCCTTCCGCACGGCAGCGCTTCACCGTGGGGCACCACCGCGCCGCACGGGGGATTCCAGCTCCGTCTCGAACTCGAACGGCTCGCCCTCCCGGAAGACACCGCCCTCGGTGAAGTGCGAACGTCCTCCGGCAACCGCTCGAACTCTTCCAGGCTCGACAGATGAGCGGGCCAGGAATCGCGATGCCTCCAGGATCGACACCTACCGGCCGGCCCAGTACACCTGTGACAACACGACCATCCGTCCGGGTGGCGACCCTCGCGGGAACCTCGCGCGAGTCGCCACCACCCCGGCTCGGAGTGAGGCGGTCACCCCTCGGACGCCAGCGTCTCGGCGATCTCGTAGGTGTTCAGGGCCGCACCCTTGCGCAGGTTGTCACCGCAGACGAAGAAGTCGAGCGTGTTCGGGAAGTCGACCGCCTGGCGGACCCGCCCCACGTAGGTCGGCTCGCCGCCCACGACACCGGCGGGGGTCGGGAAGTCCGGCCCGTCCGGGTCGTCCCGGAGCACGACCGAGGAGGCCCCCTCGAAGACCCGATGCGCCTGCGCCACGCTGACCTCGCGATCGAAGGTGGCGTGCACCGCCAGCGAGTGCGTGGTCACCACCGGCACCCGTACGCAGGTGGCCGAGACCTTCAGGTCCGGGATGCCGAGGATCTTGCGCGACTCGTTCCGAACCTTGAGCTCCTCCGAGGTCCAGCCGTCCTCCTTCCGGGAACCACACCAGGGCACGACGTTCAACGCCAGCGGCGCCTTGAACGGCGTCTCCTCGGACAGCCCGGCAGCGACCAACGCCTCGGCGACGTCGCCCGCCCGGTCTCCAACCTGCTTGCCCGCGACGGCCTCGATCTCGGCGCGCAGCCGGTCGATGCCCTCCTGACCGGACCCGGAAGCGGCCTGGTATGAGGAGACGACCAATTCGCGGAGCCCGAACTCCCGGTGAAGCTCGCCGAGGGCGGCCATCATGGACAGGGTCGTGCAGTTGGGGTTGGCGATGATGCCCTTGGGGCGCTCACTCACCCGGTGCGCGTTGACCTCCGGGACGACCAGCGGCACCTCGGGGTCCATCCGGAAGGCGCCCGAGTTGTCCACCGCCACGGCGCCCCGCTCGACCGCCACCGGCGCCCACCGCGCGGACAGCTCGTCGGGCACGTCGAACATCGCGATGTCCACGTCGTCGAAGGCCTCCGGGGAGAGCGCCACCACGGTGTGCTCGACACCCCGGACGTCGATCCGCTTGCCCGCCGAGCGCGGCGAGGCGATCAGCTTTATCTCACCCCACGGCACGGTCTCCCGGGCGTTCATGATCTCGATCATGACCGAACCGACCGCGCCGGTGGCTCCCACGATGGCGACGGTGGGCCCTTCGGAACGTCCGGAACTCATCAGCGACCACTCCCTGCGTAGACCACGGCCTCTTCCTCACCGCCCAGTTCGAAGGCGGAGTGCAGCGCGCTCACGGCGTCGTCGAGCTGCGCGTCCCGGACCAGCACCGAAATGCGGATCTCGGAGGTGTTGATGATCTCGATGTTCACGCCCGCGTCCGACAGCGCCTCGCAGAACAGCGCGGTCACCCCCGGATGCGAACGCATACCCGCGCCGACCAGCGAGACCTTGCCGACGTCGTCGTCGTAGACGACCTCCTCGAAGCCGACCTCGCCCTTGATCTTCTCCAGCTCGGCCACCGCGACGGCCCCGTTGCTCTTGGCCACGGTGAAGGTGAGGTCGGTACGCCCGGAGGCCACCCCCGAGACGTTCTGCAGCACCATGTCGATGTCGATCTCGGCGTCGGCGACGGCCCGGAAGATCCTGCCCGCGACGCCGCGCGCGTCCGGCACACCGCGCACGGTGACCTTGGCTTCCGACCGGTCGTGCGCCACGCCGGTAATCATGGCCTGTTCCATGGGAAGATCCTCCACTGATCCGGACACGATCGTTCCGGGGTTGGCCGAGTAGGACGAGCGGACGTGCAGCGGCACGCCGTACCTGCGCGCGTACTCCACCGCGCGCAGGTGCAGCACCTTGGCGCCGGTGGCGGCGAGTTCGAGCATCTCCTCGTAAGTGACGCGGTCGAGGTGCCTGGCGTCACTCGCGATCCGGGGATCGGCGGTGTAGACACCGTCCACATCGGTGTAGATCTCGCACACGTCGGCGTTCATCGCGGCGGCTACCGCGACGGCCGTGGTGTCCGATCCGCCGCGTCCCAACGTGGTGATGTCCTTGCTGTCCTGGCTGACCCCCTGGAAACCCGCGACCATCACGATCCGGCCCTCGTCCAGCGCCTCCCGCACCCGACCGGGAGTGACGTCCATGATCCGGGCGTTCTGGTGCGCGGAAGTGGTGATCACACCGGCCTGCGAACCGGAGAACGAACGAGCCTGCTCACCGAGAGCTTCGATCGCCATGGCCACGAGCGCGTTGGAGATGCGCTCACCGGCGGTGAGCAACATGTCCAGCTCCCGCTCCGGCGGAGCCGGGTTGACCTGATTGGCCAGATCAAGCAGCTCGTCGGTGGTGTCTCCCATGGCGGAGCACACCACGACGACATCGTTGCCCGCCTTGCGGGTCTCCACGATGCGTTCGGCGACCCGCTTGATTCGATCGGCACTCTCGAGCGAGGAACCGCCGTACTTCTGGACGACGAGCGCCACCTGAACAAACCTCCTCGAGCCGCGCGGACGCCCCGGGTGCGAGACGCCCCGCACCGACACCGGGTCGACGGCCGGGCAATCGGCAGCGTGACGCCCTCCGTCCCCGAGGCCGCGATCACTCGATCGAGCCATGTGTTAGAGGCACGGACACACCTCACCCCACCCCGAGGTCCGAAGTACCGGCCACGAACCTCATCGGGCGCCTTAACCAGGCCGTTCCGCTGCCTGCCCAGCCTACCGAACCAACCCCTCACCACCCGAGAGCCGTTTGGCGTGGCTAACCTGGCTCCGGCGGCACACCCCCATGTTCCAGGCCCGGCGAAGAAGGTGCGCGAGTTGTCCACGACCGACGAAACGATCGGGACAGCCCGCCGGGAAAGCAGTGAATTTTCCGCCGCGCGGCGAGCTGGAAACCCGACTCCGCCACGAGCACCGGACCCCAAGCCGGGCAGCGAGAGTTCTCACTGGGCGCGCGCGGCCGGACCAGCTGTGGTATACCTCACCGTTCGCCTGGTGGGTCTGCTGGTGCTGGGCGCGTTCTCGGCGGTGCACCAGCAGTCGCTGGTCGACGGCCTCTTCTCCTGGGACGCGGACTGGTACCTGGAGATCGCGCGGCACGGATACACCGGCAACGACCGGTCGATGCTCGACGGCAACGGCAACCGGAACCCGCTCGCCTCGATGGCGTTCTTCCCCGGTTTCCCGCTGCTGACCGGCTGGCTGGCTGTCGTGCCCGGGATCGACCCGGCCGCCGCCGCGATGCTGCTCAACCTCGCGGCGGGGCTCGCCTGCGCCTACGGGCTCGCCCGGCTGGGCCGCCTCGTGAACGGCTCGAACCGCACCGGCCTGCTGCTCGTGGCGCTGTTCGCGGCCGCGCCGATGTCGATCGTGCTGTCCATGCCCTACAGCGAACCGCTGTTCTGCGCGCTGGCGGTGTGGACCCTGCTGTGGCTGCTGGAGGGGCACTGGGCGCGGGCGGGCGTGGCCTGCGCGCTCGCCGGCGCGGTCCGGCACACCGGGGTGGCGCTGATCCTGGTGGTGATGCTGGTGGCCCTCGTGGCGCTGCTGCGCCGCCGCGACGGCGCGCGCCCCTGGTTCGCGCTGTTGGCCGCCCCGTGCGGGATGCTCGGCTACCTGGGGTGGGTGGCGCTGCGCACGGGTCAGCTCGACGGCTACTTCCAGGTGCGGCGGAGCGGCTGGTCCTCCGCGCCGGACGGCGGGGTGGCCACCGCGCGCTTCGTCGGCGAAGCCCTGTTCACGGACGAGTCGGTGTTCGTGACCTTCGCGGCATGGCTCCTGCTGGCCGCGGTGGTGCTGCTGTTCTGCTGCCTCGATCGCCGGATCGCGTGGCCCCTGGTGGTGTACGCGCTGCTGGTGGTGGCGTTCGTCCTGGGCACCGACGGGTTGATGTTCGCCAAACCGAGGGCGCTGCTGCCCGCCTTCCCACTACTTCTTCCGCTGGCGATGGGGCTGAGCGACCGGCGCGCTCCCGTGATGCTCTCGGGGCTGGCGGCGTTCGTGTGCTTCGGGAGCTGGTTCAGTGCCTACGCCCTGGTGGTTTGGCCTTACGCGTTTTGACGATCGCCGAGACCTTCGGCCGGTGGCTCGGTCAGCCGGTACGTGAGGCGGTGCCTCGCGATGCGTCCGCCTCACGCCGATCGAGACACGCGCCCCGTTTACCCGCATGGTCGCGTTTCGACGGGCGGCGCCGGGCCGTGTCGGCCGGGGAGTGCTCGGAGCGCGTTCCGCGAAGATGCTCGGGGCTCGGCCTCACGCCGAGAGTCCGGTGATTTCGCGAGAAGTTCACCCGGTCCCTGAGTCGAGAGGGCACCGACCTCGCGAGGTCTCGTCAACGAGCGCCCGACATCGGGGAGCCACCCGAGTGGGGGAGAATCAAGGGCGGCAAGTGAGCGCCGAGCGGCCACGGAGGCACCTTGTTGAAACCCGCCGACTCATCGGTCCCGCTGCACCCGTTGCTGGCCGAGCGGTGGAGTCCGCGCGCGCTGGACCCCCGAGCCGAGCTGACCGACAAGCAGTTCACCGCACTGTTCGAGGCCGCGCGGTGGGCCCCCTCCTGGGGCAACACCCAGCCTGCTCGTTACATCGCCGGCCGCAGGGGCGACGAGACGTTCGAGAAGCTGCACGGCACGCTTTCCCGGGGCAATCACGGTTGGGCGGGCAACGCCTCGGCTCTCGTGCTCGGGGTGGCCAAACTGACCAACGAGGACGGCGAAGCGCTGCCCTACGGTGAGTACGACCTCGGACTGGCCACGGAGAACCTGGTGCTGCAGGCCGTCGGCGAGGGACTGGTGGCGCACCAGATGGCCGGGTTCGACCGGCAGGCCGCCCGGGAGGCCTTCGGTGTTCCCGACAATCACGAACCGATGGTCGTGATCGCCGTGGGGACTCCCGGCGATGTGGAACAACTGCCCGACCGGCTGCGTGAGAGGGAAGCCGCCCCCCGAAGCCGTGTCCCGCTCGCGGAGTTCGTGTTCAGCGGTTCGTGGCAGGAACCCACGTTCTGACCGTCGCCCGTTCGACATCGGCGGAGTGCCGGGGCGGGAGGCTCGACGAAGCCTGGGAGGGCTCGCCGAACCAGCATCGTCGGAACACCGCCTCCACCAACCGGCACTTCCCGGAAAGTGGGAAGACGGTGGGCGTCCCCGCGCGAGCGCGACAAAAGAGGATAGCCATTCGGCTGACCGCGCAATAGTCTCTCCGCCATGCTCCACCACCCGAGTACCGATTCGCCCCGGCGGCTGGACACCGCTCGGCGAGCGGGTGAGTCGTCGCTCGACCTGCCACAGCTGCGGACGTTCCTCGCGGTCTACCGTGCGGGGTCGTTCACGGCGGCGAGCAAGCTGCTGGGACTCTCGCAGTCCACGGTGACCACGCGGATCCGAGCGTTGGAGGAACGGCTCGGCACGCCGCTGTTCGAGCGGCTGCCGCGCGGTGTCGCCTCGACGGCCTCCGCCGTCGAGCTGGCGGCCGAGGTCGCGGCCCCTCTGGACGAACTGGCCTCGGTGGCCGAGCGGGACAGGAACGAACCCGCCACCCCGAGCGAGCCGGTGCGACTGGCGGGTCCCGCGACACTGCTGAGTGTCCGCGTGCTGCCCTCACTGGCACCGAGCATCGGATCGGGGATTCGGCTCGGTGTCACGTTCGGACAGCCGGGTGAGCTGCTGAACGGACTGCGCGGCGGCAGGTTCGACCTGGTGCTGTCCACCGCTCGCCCCCGGGGACGGGCCGTCAACGCCGTTCCGCTGCTGGACGAGGAACTGGTGCTGGTCTGCGCCCCGGGCACCGCGACGCGCATCGACCGCGTCCGCCTCCGTGACCGGGACCCGGCCGCGCTGGGCGGGATACCGCTGGTCGCCTATGCGGACGACCTCCCGCTCGCGCGGGAGTACTGGCGGCACGTGTTCGGCACGCGGCCGACCGAGCAGGCCACGATCGTCGTACCGGATCTGAGGGCGATACGCTCCACGGTCACCGCCGGACAGGGGATCGCGGTGCTGCCACGCTACCTGTGCGAGTCCGAACTGGTCTCCGGAGAGCTGACCGACCCACTGGAACCGGCGAATCCCCCCGAGAACACGGTTTTCCTCGCCCAGCGGGCGGACGCCACGGAGAACCACCACGTGACGCTGCTCCGACAGGAGCTGCTGCGAATCGCCGGCTCCTGGTGAGCGCTCCCCGCGCGAAGCACCCGGTGCCCGCCTCGCGGCCGGGGACCGCGATTCGCGGGAGAGCGCCGCCGGGATGACCGCGGCACCGGGTGGAGACTCAACGCGACGCGGCACCGAACGCCCGGAGCAGCCGCACCACGAGCACCGAGGCGAGCAACCAGCAGATCGCCGCGAGTCCGTAGTTGAGCAGCACTTCGAGCTTCGGCTGCTCGGGCTTGAGGAACAGGTCGCGGAAACCGAACGCCAGAGTTCCCGACCAGTCCGCCACGAAGCGTGTCAGCGAGTTCTCCGGGTTGGCGCCGCCGACGGTCAACACCACGTGCGCGGCGAGCAGGGCCGCTGCCAGGGAACAGACCCAGCGCACCACCGTGGTGAGCGCACCGGACGTGCGGGTCCACAACCGCGCGACATCGAAGGACGCACGGCGGCGGTGCCCGCTCCGGCCGGAGGTGCGCGCCGGGTCCGCCACGTCTTCGGACATGGGGGAAGTGTGACACGGAACACGATCGAATTACCAGTGGGTAGCCGAACGTCCGCCGAATTCGGCTACCCGGTCGATCCGGCCGGGGATCCGGGAACGCCGCAGCGGAGCGCGTCGTACTCAGCCGAGGATCCGCGCGAGCAGTCCTCCCAGCAGCATCCAGAACATCGCGGCCAGGCCGTAGTCCAACAGCACCTGCAGCACCCGGCTCGGCGCGTCGATCAGCCCGGGGAAGAACAGCGCGAGCGGTTCCGCCGCACGGGCGACGGACTGGGCCAGCTGTCCCTCCGGCCGGAAATCGAACAGTACGAACACGGTGTGCGCGACCAGCAGCACGGCGAGCAGGAAACCGATCCCCTGCAGCAGGGTCGCCAGAGCCGAACCGGAGTTGGTCTTCTTCGCGGCCATGTCACCAGCCTGCCTTACCTGGCGGCCGGGGATCACCGGGAGTTCCGGCCGGTATGGTGCCGCCGGAACCCGGACATCGCTCGGCGCCGCGACGGAGAAGGGTCCACCATGCGAAACAGGAGGTTGCGTTCCGAACACGGGATGCGGTTAGGCTGTTGACGTGACTTTCAGCCTCCTGCTTCGCCGCCGCGACGGGGTCAGTTAGACCGGCCCCTCGTCGCGGAGGTGAAGCGTGCCGGTCGATGAGTTCCCGAACCGAGCACAAGCAGGAGATTCAGCCAGAATGAGCAACGGTTCCGCTTCCGAATCCAGTTCCGGCAGGCGCGGCGAACCCTCGACGGGCGCGGGCCCGCGCCCCCCCTCGCGTCCCGCTCCTCCCGACCAGAAGCCCTGGAACCCGCAACGCGGCAGCTCGATGCCGTTCCACCGCTACCGACCGTTCGACGAGCTGGTCGAGAACGTCTCGCTGCCGGATCGCACCTGGCCGGACCAGCGCATCACCCGTGCCCCGCTGTGGTCGGCGGTGGATCTCCGCGACGGCAACCAAGCGCTGATCGACCCGATGTCGCCCGCGCGCAAGCGCCGGATGTTCGAGCTGCTGATCGCGATGGGCTTCAAGGAGGTCGAGGTCGGCTTCCCCGCCGCGAGCCAGACCGACTTCGACTTCGTACGCGAGATCATCGAGGACGGGGCCGTCCCGGAGGACGTGCGCCTCCAGGTGCTCACCCAGGCACGCCCCGACCTGATCGAGCGCACCTTCGCCGCGCTGGAGGGTGCCCACTCGGCGATCATCCACCTGTACAACTCCACCTCGATCCTGCAGCGGCGCGTGGTCTTCGGCGAGGAGCGCGAGGGAATCACCAAGATCGCCACGCAGGGCGCCGAGGTGGTGCGCGAGTACGCGGCCAAGTACCCGGACACCGACTTCCGGTTCCAGTACTCCCCCGAGTCGTTCACCGGGACCGAGCTGTCCTACGCCGCCGAGATCTGCGACGCGGTCACCGAGATCTGGGAGCCCACGCCGGAGCGCCCGGTCATCCTCAACCTGCCCGCCACCGTCGAGATGGCGACGCCGAACCTCTACGCCGACTCGATCGAGTGGATGCACCGCAATCTGTCCAGGCGCGACTCGGTGATCCTCTCGCTGCACCCGCACAACGACCGGGGCAGCGCCATCGCGGCCGCCGAGCTCGGCTACCAGGCGGGTGCCGACCGCATCGAGGGCTGCCTGTTCGGCAACGGCGAGCGCACCGGAAACGTGGATCTGGTGGCGCTGGGGATGAACCTGTTCAGCCAGGGCGTCGATCCCCAACTGGACCTCTCCGACATCGACTACGTCAAGCGCACCGTGGAGCACTGCAACCAGCTGCCCGTTCCCGAACGGCAGCCGTGGGGCGGCGAGCTGGTCTACACGGCATTCTCCGGCAGCCACCAGGACGCGATCAACAAGGGGTTGCGCGCGCACCGCGAGGCGGCGGAACGCGCGGGGGTCGCGGAGAGCGACCACCCGTGGGAGGTGCCGTACCTGCCGATCGACCCGAAGGACGTGGGCCGCAGCTACGAGGCGGTGATCCGGGTCAACTCGCAGTCCGGCAAGGGCGGCGTGGCCTACGTGATGAAGACCGAGCACCAGCTCGACCTGCCGCGCAAGATGCAGATCGAACTGTCCAAACTGATCCAGCAGCGCACCGACTCGGACGGCGGCGAGGTCGAGCCGAGCGAGATGTGGCACACCTTCGCCGAGGAGTACCTGGACTCGACGTCCCCGCTGGAGCTGGTGCGGCAGCGCCTCAGCGGCGAGGCCGGGGACGAGACCATCGAGGCCACCGTGCTGGTGGAGGGAACCGAGCACGAGATCAGCGGTTCGGGCAACGGCCCCATCGCGGCGTTCGTGGACGCGCTGGGCACGGTGGGCTATCAGGTGCGAGTGCTCGACTACCACGAGCACGCTATGACGGCGGGCGACGACGCGAAGGCCGCCGCCTACCTGGAGTGCTCGGTGGACGACGGGACGGGCGAGCCGAGCGTGCTGTGGGGCGCGGCCATCGACACCTCGACCGTCACAGCCTCGCTGCGCGCGGTCGTCTCGGCGGTCAACCGCGCCAACCGCTGATCGGGCCCACCCGGTCCTCGGAGCGCTCGCCCGGTGCCCGCACCGCGCGTGGCACCGGGCGAGCTCCGTCCGTCCCCGCGATGGGCGGTCGGCACCGGTGCGGGCCGTCCCGCCGGACGAACGGGGTCAGCGCGCTGTGGAGGTGCCCAGCAGCTTCGCGAACTCGCCCGCCTCCTCGGGAGTGAACACCAGGGTCTCTCCCGGTGGCAGCACCAGCGCGACCCGGTCACCCAGCACCAGCACCTTGACCTCGTCGTCCGTACCGTCCTCACCGCCGGAGCCCTGGCACGGCACGCTCCAGCTCAGCCGTTCGGGGTCGAGCCGGTCACCTTCCGAGGCATCGGACACCACACGCACCTCCGTTCGGGAAGATCACCACGCCAGTCAACCGGGTAAGCGCCGGTGGAGCAACGTGCGTCATCCCAACGGGGACAGGATCGAAATCGCTCCGGGACCGACGAACCGCTCCTGGTTCCGGCGGCGTCGGTTTCCGACGAGCTCACCGGGCCACTGGCGGATCCCCCGCTCCGTGAGGTGATCCGCCCCGGTGGGCGCCGATTTCTCGCGAAATCGCCGGGCCTTCGGGCACCGGAGCGCCGGAGTACCGCTCACGACCGAAGCCCCTGCCGGTCCCACAGCTCGAACCCCGACCGCTCCATCGGGGCGGGCTCCGACCACTCCCACAGGACGAGCCCCCCGGCCACCCCCGCAGCTCGGATCCCGATCACCCCCGCGGGACGAACCCCGACCACTCCAGCAAGCCGAGCTCCTACCACCCTCGCAACAGGCACCGCCGCGGGTTCTCCCGTGCGGCTCTCGTGAGGACCTCGGAGACGTTGTGCAGTACCTACCCGATGTCGGGCTTCCCGGAGCGAGAGCCCGCGAGAGGTTCCGCCAAGCGACCGACTACGAAATCCCGGCGGAAGAGCTTCCCTCGGCCGGGTTCGGGGTGATGAGGCCGTCGCGAATCTCCTCGGCGTAGTGACACGCGACCCGGTGCCCCCCGCCGAGGTCGCGCGGCTCGGGGCGTTCGGTGTCGCAGCGCGTGGGCTGCCGCCAGGGACACCTGGTGTGGAACCGGCACCCGGTGGGGGGCGCGGCGGGCGAGGGCAGGTCCCCGGACAGCAGTATCCGCTCCCGCCGGTCCTCCACCTCGGGCTCCGGGACCGGCACCGCCGAGAGCAACGCTTTGGTGTAGGGGTGCAGCGGCCGCTCGTAGAGGGAGTCCGAATCGGACTCCTCCACCAGGCCGCCCAGGTACATGACCCCGATGCGCCGCGCCACGTGGCGAACCACCGCGAGGTCGTGCGCGATCACCAGGTAGGTGAGGCCGAACTCCTCCTGCAGGTCCTCCAGCAGGTTCAGCACCTGCGCCTGTACCGAGACGTCCAGCGCCGAGACGGGCTCGTCCGCGACCACCAGGTCGGGGCGCACCGCCAGCGCCCTGGCGATGCCGATGCGCTGCCGCTGCCCGCCCGAGAACTCGTGCGGGTACTTGCGCAGCGCCGATGCGGGCAACCCGACGGCCGAGAGCAGCTCGCGGAGCTCGCGCTCGGTCCGCTCCGCCCCCCTGTCCAGCCCGTGGGCCCGCATCCCCTCCACGAGCAGCGACTCGACGGACTGCCTGGGATCCAATGAGGACAGCGTGTCCTGGAAGACCATCTGCATGCGCCGCCGCATCCGCCGCAGCGGTTCGCCGGACATCCGGGACATGTCCGTACCGTCGAAGCGAACCGAACCACCACTGGGCTTCTCCAGCCGCAGCACGGCCTTGCCCAGCGTGGACTTCCCGCAGCCCGACTCGCCCACCAGTCCGTAGGTCTCGCCGCGACCGATCCGCAGCGACACCCCGTCCACCGCGTAGACGTGCCCCACGGTGCGGTCCAGCACGATCCCCCGCTTGATCGGGAAGTGCACCCGGAGGTCGTCGATCTCCACCAGGGAGTCCGCCACCGGTTCGCCCACCTCGGCGGCGTAGGCGCCGGAACTCGTCGTCGTGCTGCCCGGCTCAGTCATCGGCTCGCTCCACTGTCTCGGTCGCGTCGACGGGGTTGTGGCATCGCAGCTGTTCGCCCGCATCGGTGGTCTCCAGCTCGGGAGCGCGCTGCCCGCACACCGCCAGGGCGTTGCCGCAGCGCGGGCTGAAGGCGCACCCCCGCTCCCACGGGATGTTGTCGGCCACCGAACCGTCGATCGGCGCCAACCGCTGCCCACGCGGGGAGTCCAGGCGGGGGACCGAGGCCATCAGCCCCGCCGTATAGGGGTGCCGTGGCCGGGAGAACAGCTCGTGCCGCTGGGCCCGTTCCACGATCCGCCCGGCGTAGAGCACGTTGACCTCGTCGCACATCCCCGCGACGACGCCGAGGTCGTGGGTGATCATGATCAGTGCGGTGTCGGTCTCGGCCACGAGCTCCCGGAGCAGGCTCAGTATCTGCGCCTGGATGGTGACGTCGAGCGCGGTCGTGGGCTCGTCGGCGATCAGCAGTCGCGGCTCGCAGGCCAGCGCCATGGCTATCAGCGCGCGCTGGCGCATCCCACCGGACAGCTGGTGGGAGTACTCCCCGAGCCTGCGCGTCGGGTCGGGGATACCGACCCTGTCCAGCAACCTCGCCGCCTCCCGCTTGGCGTCGCGGCGGGAGAGCCCCCGGTGGCGCTCGATGACCTCGGAGATCTGCACCCCGATGGGAACCACGGGGTTGAGCGAGGTCAGCGGGTCCTGGAAGACCATGCCGATCTCCTTGCCCCTGCGCCGGTCGAACTCGCGCCGCGAGAGCCGCAGCAGCTCGCTGCCCGCCAGCTTCGCCGAACCGGACACCTCGGTGCCGCGCTGCGGCAGCAACCCCATGATCGCCAGCGAGGTCACGGACTTGCCGCAGCCGGATTCGCCGACGAGACCCACGGTGCTGCCGGGGTGCACGTCGAACGAGATCCCGTCCACCGCCGAAACCGTGGGTTCGTGCCTGCGCACGAACCGCACGGACAGGTCGCGCACTTCCAGCAGTGCCATGTCGCCGTTCACCGCCGCTTCTTCGGGTCGAGGGCGTCCCGCAGCGACTCGCCGACGAGCGTGAAGCCGAGCGCGACGACGATGATGCAGCCCGCGGGCCAGAAAGCCAGGTGTGGGTGGGTATCGAAGAAGTTCTGCGCCGAGCCGAGCATCTGCCCCCATTCCGGCGTGGAGGTGTCGGCCGCTCCCAGCCCGAGGAAGGAGAGCGCGGCCGCGTCGATGATGGCCACCGCGAGCATCAGGGTCGCCTGCACGATCACCGGCCCGAGCGCGTTGGGGAGCATGTGCCGGAACACGATCGACCGCTGGCGCACCCCCAGTGCCCGGGCGGCCAGTACGTGATCGCTCGCCCGCTGGGCGAGCATGGTGCCCCGCAGCAGTCGCCCGAATATCGGGATCTGCACGGTGGCGACCGCGATGATGACGGTGAACTGGGACTGCTGCTGGAAGAGCGCTCCGATGGAGACGGCCAGCAGCAGCGAGGGGACCGAGAGCAGCACGTCGACCACGCGCATCACGAGGGTGTCCACCCAGCCGCCGAAGGCGCCCGCCAGGATGCCCAGGGTCAGACCGCCGCCCAGTCCGATGACCGTGGCCAGCAGGGCCACCAGCAGGGTCTGCTGCGAGCCGAGCAACAGTCTGGACAGCAGCGGCCGTCCGTACTGGTCCCCTCCCAACGGGAAACCGGGCTGTGGTGGGGGGATGCTGTTGTCCGCCCGCGAGACCTGTTCCTCCAGCAGCCGCAGGGCGGGGTCGTGCTGGGCCAGCAACGGCGAGACGAGGGCCAGCAGCACGAACGCGCAGATGATCCCCGCGCCCACGAGGAACGTGGGACTGCGACGCAACCGCCGCCACGCCGAGGCCGCGAGGCTGACCCCGGCGGCGGTGTCCCCGCCGGACTCGGCCAGCCCGTCGATGCGCTCCCTGCGTTTGGTACCAAGCACTGTGCGCGACCCCTCACTGCTGCTTTCCTGTCGTGTCGGCGCGACCGGTGTCGTGTCCCCGGCGCCGGAGGTCTCGGAACGCCCCACCGCACGCTCTCTCCCGAAAGCGGGTTCGGCCCCGGCGAAATCCGTCGAATGGCGAGCACCACCCTCCGATCAGCGCGTCCGGAGTCTCGGGTCGATCGCCGCGTAGGCGAGATCGACGAGCAGGTTGACCAGCACGTAGACCATCGCGGTGGCCAGGATCACCACCTGCAGCACGGCGTAGTCCTGTCGTTGGAATCCCAGCGAGAGCGCCTGGCCGAGACCGGCGATGTTGAACACCTGTTCGGTCAGCACCGCCCCGGACAGCAGCGCCCCGGTCTGCAACCCGATGGTGGTGACCACCGGGAGCATCGCGTTGCGCAGGATGTGCCTGCCGCGCACCACCATCGCGCCGAGCCCCTTGGAACGGGCGGTGCGCACGTAGTCCTCCTCGACCACGTCGAGCACCGAGGCGCGGGTGAGCCGGAAGATCACCGCGAACGGGATGGTGGACAGCGCCACGGCGGGCAGCAGCAGGTGGACGAACGCGTTCCACGCCGCGTCCCACTCCCTGGTGAGCAGCCCGTCCAGGACGTAGAAGCCGGTCGCGTGGGTGGCGTCGAGCCCGGCCTCCTGCCTTCCCGAGGCGGGCAGCACGCCGAATTCGATGGCGAAGACGTACTTGAGCAGGAAGGCCAGGAAGAACACCGGCACCGCCACGCCGATCAGCGACCAGGTGATGCTGAGGTTGTCCAGCCAACCGCCCTGCCTGCGGGCCGCGAGGTATCCCAGCGGGATTCCCACGGCGACCGCCAGCAGCAGCGCCAGCACCGAGAGTTCGAGGGTCGCCGGCATGCGCTGCAGAAAGACCTCCATGGCCGGGGTGCCGGGCTGCACCCCGGTGGAGACGCCGAAGTCCCCCGTGAGCGCCCGTCCCAGGAACTTCCAGTACTGCACGTACAGCGGCTGGTCCAGCCCGAGCTGTTCCACGAGGCGAGCGCGGGACTCCTCGGTGGCGCGCTCCCCGAGCAACGCGGAGACCGGACCTCCCGGTAGTGCCCGCAGCCATCCGAACAGCAGGACCGACAGCACGACCGTGACGATCAGCAGCTGGCCGAGTCGCCGGACCGTGTAACGAAGCAAACCGGAATCCTCCGTGGTCTGTGGGAACCCGTGGGCACCGCCCGGCAGGGCTCCGCTGAGCCGGTGCTTCCGCTCCCGCTCGCCCCGCTGTGCGTCCCCGGGAGGCCCGGCGGCGACCGTGCGCCGGACAACACCGGTGGCCCCCACCCGAGCGGGACTGCCGGATTCGACGGAGCCCTGTCGGCGGGACTACTTCTCGATGCGCACGGAAGCGAACTGCTCAGCGGTCAACGGCGAGGTGACCAGCCCCTTGACGTGCGGGGCCGTCACGATCGCCGGCGGCGAGTGCGACAGCGGCACGGCGGGCAGGTACTCCGACTTCAGGTCGCGGTTGATCGCGGTGTACATCCGCTCCCGCTCGGCGGGGTCGGGTTCCCTGTCCGCGGCGTCCAACCGGTTGGCCAGCTCCTCGCCCCAGGGGGCCGGTTTGGTGTAGAACTGGTTCTCGGTGGTGCCGAAGAAGGTTCCGATGAAGTTGTCCGGGGAGTTGTAGTCGCCGGTCCAGCCGAGCAGGAAGACCTCGGCCTCGCCCTTGTTCACATCGGATATGTAGCCACCGTTCCAGGGCTTGCTCACCGGTTTCACGTTGATGCCCGCCTTGCGCATGTCCCCGGCGAGAGCGTTGAAGATACCGCGCGGGTCGGGCATGTAGGGCCGTGTCACCTGGGTGGGCCACCAGAACTCGATGGTCAGGTCGGGGTGACCGGCCTCGGCGAGCAGTCGCTTGGCGCGCTCCGGATCGTAGGAGTACTTCTCGACGTCCTCGGCGTATCCGTCCACGTTGGACGGGTAGTACAAGTCGGCGACCTCGGCGCCGTCCGGCAGGTTGGCGTTGACCAGGTTCTCGCGGTTGACGGCGTAGGCCAGCGCCTTGCGGACCTTGAGGTCGCGCAGCGCGGGGTTGTGCTTCTGCGAGATCCCCAAGTAGAGGATGTTGAACGGCTTGCGGACCTGCACGTTGAAGTCCTGCTGCCGCAACGAGTCCAGGTCGGCGGGGTTCGGGAAGTCGTAACCGTCGATCCCGCCGGAGAGCAGCTCCTGCTTGCGCACCGACTCGTCGGGGATCACCTTGAAGACGAGCCGGTCCAGCCGGGCCTTCTCACCCCAGTACTCGTCGTTGCGGTTCAGCACGACGGACTGGTTGCTCTGGTCGTAGGAACCGAACTCGAACGGCCCCGTGCCGGTGGGGTGCTTCTCGGCGTACTCGGAGTAGTCGAAGCTCGATCCCTGCGCCACGACGTTGTCGGCCTCGTATTTCCTCATGGCGGTGGGCGACTGGATGCTGAACGAGTCCAGGCCGAGCGCGGCGGGGAACTTGGAGGTCGCGCGGGTCAGCTCGATCACCGCGGTGGTCGGGTCCTTCGCCTCGCAGGAGGAGTACAGCGAGGGCTCGTCGTCACCGGCGAAACCGCCGAAGGTCTCGATCCAGTAGTAGGAAAGCGCGGCGCTCCGCCCGGGGCCGGTCTGGTTGTACCAGCGTTCGAAGTTGGCGCATACGGCCTCGGCGTCGAAGTCCGTGCCGTCGTGGAACTTCACGCCCTCGCGGAGTTGGAACGTCCACTCCTTGCCGTCCTCGGAGGAGCTCCAGTCGGTGGCCAGTTCCGGCTCGACCTGGACGGTCCCCGGCTCGAAGCCGACGAGCCCCTCCATCATCTGCCGGGTGACGCGGAAGGTCTCTCCGTCCGAAGCGTAGAACGGATCGAACAGGGCCGGGGCTCCCGGCGCCCCGAACACCATGGTCTGTCCACTGTCGTCCCCACGCTGCGACTGCACACACGCGGACAGGGAGGTGGCCAGCACGGCCGTCAGCCCGACCGTCACAAGCCTGCGTCCCACTCTCGATAACCGGAAGCCCGGTCGACTGGCTGCGCCCATCACTCACCTCAGTGTCATGCCTCACAAAGTGGTGGAGACGGTAACCCGGCGAGTGTGTCCCGATCAGGACCTCAGGATTACGATTCGACTACAACGTTCGATCCAATCCCCGGGAAAAGTGGAAAAATTTGCAAAAATCCTGGTCAGAGACGAAAATAATGTGGGACTCGACACCGGTCGGCGAGGATATCTCCGAAGATCACCTGTAGCGGCGGGCTCGATCGTCAGGTCCGCAGGACGAAGTCGGCCCGCAACCTGGTGCGGTCCGAGCGGAACCAGTTCCCTTCGAACAGCTGCCACCGGAGCAGTTCTCCCCGGCTCGACTCACCGTCACGCAGCACCGCGCGCTCCAGCCGCACCGCCGCGCTCGGCGGCTCCATCCAGACCAGCCCCGAGAGGTGGCGCGCCACCGAGCGCCTACCCGCCGAAACCCCTTCGAGCAGCAGCAACTCCGGCACGGGCACGTCGAACGTCGCCCCCGGAACCGGCACCCCGTCGGGCCACTCGGTGCGTCGGTAGCGCCCCGGCCTTCCCAGGCGCAGCGGCTCCAGCACACCGTCCCGCAGCCGGGGCCACCAGCGCACCGGCTCCTGCCAGGTGGCGAAGTCGTCGGTGCCGAGCAGCGCGGCGTCCGTTCCGGCCGACACCAGCGCGGACAGCAGCAAGCGCGCGAACGTCGACTTGCCCGCACCGGACGGACCGTCCACCGCGACCAGGCGCACCGGCCCCAGCCGGGGTGGGCCGCACCGCAACCGGCGAGCCAGGGCTTCCGCGACGGACCGGTCGGCCTTCCGGGGCAACCTCGGCACCGCGGAGGTGGTGTGCCCGACCGCGCTCCGAGTCTCTGCTTTTCCGGCGCGGACGGGGGCCCGCCACCGCCGGGCGGGCGGGAGCACCTCCCGCCGGGTCACCGCGCCTCCCTCGCCGTCTCGGGGATCAAACGGAACGCCTCCCGGACAACGCCCGGCCGAGGGTGAGCTCGTCGGCGAACTCCAGGTCGCCCCCCATGGGCAGGCCGGAAGCGAGCCGCGTGACGCTGAGCCCGGGAAAGTCCTGCAGCAGCCGCACGAGATAGGTGGCCGTGGCCTCCCCCTCGGTGTTGGGGTCCGTGGCGATGATGATCTCGGTTATCTCGTCGGTACCGATCCGGCTGACGAGATCGCGAATGCGCAGCTGGTCGGGCCCGACCCCGGAGAGCGGGTCCAGCGCACCACCGAGCACGTGGTACCTCCCCCGGAACTCGCGGGTCCGCTCGACGGCCAGCACGTCCTTGGGCTCCTCGACCACGCACACCAGCCGCGGATCACGCCTGGTGTCCTGGCAGATCCTGCAGCGCGTCCGCTCGGAGACGTTGCCGCAGACCTCGCAGAAAACCACGCCCTCCTTGACCCGCTGTAACGCGTCCTGCAACCGGGTGACATCGGCGGGCTCGGCGGAGAGCAGGTGGAAAGCGATGCGCTGCGCGCCCTTCGGACCGATGCCCGGCAACCTGCCGAGCTCGTCGATCAGATCCTGGACTGGCCCCTCGTACACGCGAGTACCGTCACATCCCCGGCAGACCGAGTCCGCCCATGTCCATTCCGCCCTGGCCGCCCAGCGCGTTGGTCAACGGACCCATCTTCTCCGCCTGCATCTGCTGCGCCGCGCGGTTGGCGTCCCGCACCGCCGCGACGACCATGTCCGACAGCGTCTCGGTGTCGGTGGGATCGACGACCTTCGGGTCGATGCTCATGGACTGGAGCTCTCCCGCTCCCGTGACCGTGGCCGTGACCATGCCGCCACCCGCGGTGCCGGTCACCTCCGCCTCGGCGAGCTCCTGCTGCGCGGTCATCAGCTGCTGCTGCATCTCCTGCGCCTGCTTCATGATTTCCTGCATGTTCGGTTGCTGGCCACCTGGTTGCACCGTGGCTCCTCTCCCGGTTCGGGCTGGGCTCACCTGTTCGAGCGAGGCGTCTCGTACCGTCCAGCCTAGTCGTCGATCCGTGGCGGCGCGGCCCGCCCGGGGGCTCCCCGTCGGTCGTCGGCGGGACCCACCCCACCCCCCCCGCGACACCCCGGCATGGCACGGGCGGGGAACCCGTCACCGGACGGCGCGCGCCCCGCCCCGAGCTTCCGGGGCGGACGTTCCCGCTAGTCGAGCTTGCGCGCGCCGAGCTCGTTGACCAGCAGTTCGAGCGCCTCGTCCTCCGGATCGCGTTCGAGCGGGCCGTCCCCCGGCGGCGAAGCGGGCGTCGCGGCGCTCGCGGAGCCACCCGGCGCGGACGGACGGGTGAACCGTTCGGCCGCGGCGGGCGGATCGGCAGCCACCGTGTCCTCGACCGGAGCCCCTCGCTCGGAGCCGGCGTCCGGAGTCGACCCACCTCCCACCGCCTCGACGGGACCGGGAACCTCCGGCGTACCGGAGGCCTCGGCGGCGACCGGCTCGGGAGGCCGGGGCGGTTCGGGTTCCGGCGGCACCTCCTCCGCGTCCTCCCACTCCGGCGGCTCGTCCTCCGGTTCCGGCGGAGGTTCCGGCGGCACGGGGGGTTCGGCCTGCTCCGGCCGTGCCGGGGGATCGGACGCCGCCGGGGTTGACTCCACACGGGAGTCCGGCTCCGGTGCGGACCGGTCCTCAGCGGCGGGGGGCTCCGGAGCGGGGGGCCGCCCGGTGGCGGGACCGGAAGGGGGTGCGGGGCGCGGTTCGGCCGCTCCCCCGCCCTGCTCGGGCCGGCTCAGCGGGGATGCGGAGGAACCCGCGGAGCGCTCCTCCCCCTCGACGAGGCACTCCACCTCCCAATCGCCGCCGACGACCGCTCGCATCGCCTCCCGCACGCACTCGATCCGGCGAGCCTGCATGAGCTGCTTGCGCAACCCGCCGGTCGGCATCGACAGCACCAGCCTGTCGTCCCGCAGATCCAGCAGTGAGGCGTTGAGCAGCAGCGCCTGGGTCGGCCGGTTCCGCTCCGCCACGGCGCGCAGCAGGTCGTTCCACACCTGGCGCAGCTCGGCGGCCGGTCTACCACCGCCCGTCGAACCACTGTCGGCGGCTTCGGCGGGAACCCGCTCGCTCACCCCGCTCTCGGCGGGCGGGGCCGGAGGGCGCTCCGCCGCGTCGTCCGCGCGGGAGGGAGCGGAACGTCGCCCGGCCGCGGCCTGGGCGTTCTCTCCTGAAGGGGGTGTCACGTCCCCGTCCCCGGATCGCGTTCCCGCTCGGGGGGCGCTCACCGTGGTCTCCCGCGCCGGTGCTGGGCTCTCCGCGCGGGCGGGCCCACCGGCGCCGGAGGCCGGTTCCGGTGGCGGTGCCACCGTCATGCGCCGCTCGACCCGCTCGATCCGCTGCAGTACCGCCGTCTCGTCGCCGGAGGCGGCGGGCAGCATCATCCGCGAGCACAGTAGCTCCAGCACCAGGCGGGGCGCGGTGGCTCCGCGCATCTCGGACAGCCCGGCGTGCACGATCTCCGCGAACCGGGTGAGCGTGGCCGGGCCGAGCCGCTCGGCCTGTTCGCGCATCCTGGTGATCTCGTCACCGGCGCTCTGGATGAGACCGCGTTCGGCCGCGTCCGGCACCGAGCGCAGCAGCACGAGGTCCCGCAACCGGTCCAGCAGGTCGGAGGCGAACCTGCGCGGGTCGTGCCCGGCCTCGACGACCCGGTCCACGGTGCCGTAGACGGTGGCCGGGTCCCCCTCGGCCAGCGCGTCCACCATGGCGTCGATCAGGGCCACGTCGGTGACCCCGAGCAGGGCCACGGCGCGCTCGTAGGTGATCCCTTCCTCACCGGCTCCGGCGACGAGCTGGTCCAGCACGCTCAACGCGTCGCGGGCGGAACCGCCACCGGCGCTGATCGCCAGCGGGTACACCGCCGGATCGACCCGAACGCCCTCCTCCGCGCAGATCCGTTCCAGCAGTTCGCGCAGCTCCCCCGGCGGGATCAGGCGGAAGGGGTAGTGGTGGGTGCGGGACCTGATCGTGGTCAGCACCTTGTCGGGCTCGGTGGTGGCGAACACGAACACGAGGTGCTCGGGCGGCTCCTCCACGATCTTGAGCAGGGCGTTGAACCCCTGCTGGGTGACCATGTGGGCCTCGTCGATGACGAAGATGCGATAGCGCGACTGCGCCGGGGCGAACACCGCCCGGTCCCGCAGCTCGCGGGCGTCGTCCACACCGCCGTGGCTGGCGGCGTCCATCTCGACCACGTCGACGCTGCCCCCGCCGTCCGGGGCCAGCGCCACGCAGGAGTCGCACTCGCCGCACGGCTCGTCCGTGGGCCCCTGGGCGCAGTTCAGCGAACGCGCGAGGATGCGCGCGCTGGAAGTCTTCCCGCAACCACGCGGTCCGGAGAACAGGTAGGCGTGGTTGATCCGTTGCGCGGCCAGTGCGGTTCGCAGCGGTTGCGTAACGTGTGACTGTCCCACGACCTCGCCGAAGGTCGCCGGCCGATACTTGCGATAGAGCGCGAGCGCCACACCGGCAACGATACGTGCCACCCCCGACGCCCCCGGCATCGGGAGCGACGCGGCTCGACGTGCCCGGGAAGCTCCGCTCCGGAGTGAAAAGAGCGACGGAGTGAGCGAATTCGGAACGCGGAGGCCGCGGGCAGCGCCCTCGCGGGCTCGGTTCCGCAGGGGCGCTCGCCTGCCGCGAGCCCCGCACACCACCGCCGAAAAGGGGCCCGCGAAAAAAGGGGACCCCGCGCACCCGCCAGAGCCCGCTTACCCTTGCTGCCTTCCGGCCCTGGGGGAGTTCACAGGATGACGCCGCACGGAGTCCGCGTTCAGTGTAACCCGCCGCCGCCTCTGGGTACCGGGGGGTGGGGAACCGTCTTCCCGACCAGCCGGGAGAGCGGCCTTCACCCCTACCCGAACCACGCGCCGACCACGGGACTCCTGACGGGCGAACCGTTCCGGAGGGGGGCCGCGAGATCGCTCGACCCCGTCCCGTACACTCTTTCGCGGAGGATTGGCCGAGCGGCCTAAGGCGCACGACTGGAATTCGTGTTGGGTTAACAGCCCTCGCGGGTTCGAATCCCGCATCCTCCGCCGGTCGACGGGCCGGGCGCGAGCGTCGCGCCCGGCCCGTTCTCGTTTCAACGCTTCCCACCGGAACCGTCCCGGGCTCGGACCTCGTCGCCCTCACCGCGTTCCTTCCATCTCGCCCGCCGGGCGATTCACCCGTTCGGCGTCGCTGCTCCGAGTGGAGGCCCCTCGAGACCCCGAACGCGGCAACCGACTGCTCCCGGGAATGCGGCGTTCGCGGGCAATCGCGTCGCGCGTCTGGATCTCCACCCTCTCGGCGGTCGATAGTGCTCGTGCTACCCACTAAACCGATTCCGCCGGTGGCGACCCCAACCGGCGGGAGAGGAGAGCGGAATTGGCAACGACCGAGACTGGAAGCGGCCCGCTCCGAACGCGGAGCGCGGCGGTGGCGCTGGCGGGGCTGGCCGTGGCCGCCGGTCTGACGGCGACCACCGCGGGGGCCGCACAGGCTTCCGATTCGGAGGAGCACTGCGTACTCGACGTCTCCTCCCGCGAGTACACCTGCCACGGAACGCCGGCCGACGCGCGACAGCGCGGTCAACGAATCGCGGACACCACCGGTGAGGTCATCGGTGCCACCGTTTTCGAGGACGTCGACTACGGCGGCTCCTCGCTGACGATCACGGTGCCGGAACCGTGCCCGAAGAACGACAACGTGGACTTCTGGCTCGATCTGGACGACCACTGGCAGAACCGGATCTCCTCGGTCCAGACCTGGTCCACCTGCTGGGTGTGGCTCTACCCGGACTCGGGCGACCGCGCCGGTCCCTACAAGGAGAACCACCCCGACGTGGGCGACCACATCAACGACCGGACCGTGACCGTCGGACTGAGCTGAGTGAGGTCGAGAACATGAGGTTGGGCGATCGACTGGCGATCGGCCTGAGCACCGCCGCGCTGGCGGTGACCGGACTGGTGGCCCCGGCGGGCGCGGCCACGGAGGCCGAGCCCACGGTTCGGCAGCTGCTGGAGCAGTGCGAGAACGGCAACACCGATCTCTGCGAGTTCCACCCTTCGGGGCCGCCGGAGGACTACCGTGGTTCCTACGATCTGGTGGGTGGCGCCACGAACTGCTCCGGGGGAACCTCCACCCGGATCATCAGGTGGGAGTCGACCAGAAGCACCAGCACCAACGTGAGCGTGACCATCAGCGCCAACGCCACTCTGGGCGAGGTGTTCGAGGTCGGCTTCGAGACCAGCTACGAGCGGCAGTGGAGTTGGAGCACCACGAAGTCCGACGAGATCAGGCACGAGCTGGGTCCGGACCAGGCGGTGAACATCTACGCCGCGCCGATGCGGCAGAAGGTCACCGGAACTTACGAGCTGCACTTCGGTGACCCCTACTACGGGCACTACTACTGGTACGTGAACAACGTGACCGTCGACGGGCCGCGCGACAACCCGGCCTGGGAGACCCGGGTGGAGTCGAAACCGGCGAACTGCTGACGGCTCGGCCGGGCCCGTCGCGGACGGCGGTCGCGTCGTGCTCGTGCCGGACGGTCACCACGAAAAAGCGGCGCCGGTTCCTCGAAGGGACCGGCGCCGCTCTCGCCAGACGCGGTAGCGGTGGGATTCGAACCCACGGAGGCTCTCACCTCACGCGATTTCGAGTCGCGCTCCTTAGGCCGCTCGGACACGCTACCGCCAGCAAGCGTAGCGAACGGCCTTCACGAACCCGAAACGGGGGGCGCGACACCGGATTCTCCCCGCGCACCACGGGCGAATCGCCTCAGGAGCGGTCAGCGGCGCTCCTCGCCGCCTTCCCGGTTGCCGCCCTGGTCCCCGCGCAACTTGTCCTTGATGTCCTCGGCCGCTCCGGCCGCACGGTCCTTCAGGTTCTGACCGGTCTCCTTGGCCTCTCCTTCGAGGCGGTCCCGCTTGCCCGCGTCCGCCATGTTCCGGTGGCCGGTCGCGCGGCCCGTCGCTTCCTTGGCCTTGCCCGCGAGCTGCTGGGCCTGGTGCTTGACCTTGTCGAACGTACTCATCGCGACCTCCTGTTGCCGATTGCTCCCGGTGGATACCCGGCAACTCGACCGAACCACCAAATAGTGACTCAAATCACACCCGATGTTCGGCGAAGAAGTCCGCGAGCAAGATGGCGCACTCCCGGTCGAGCACACCACCGACGACCTCGGGGCGGTGGTTGACCCTGTCGTCGCGGACGACGTCCCACAGCGAGCCGACCGCTCCGGTTCGCGGCTCCCAACTGCCGAACACCAGCCTGGAGACCCGCGCGAGCACCAGCGCCCCGGCGCACATCGTGCACGGTTCCACGGTCACGGCCAGGGTGCATCCTCCCAGCCGCCAGCCGTCGCCGTACTCGGCGGCGGCCGCGCGCAGCGCCAGCATCTCGGCGTGGGCGGTGGGATCGTCCAGTTCCTCACGGCGGTTGTGCTCCCTGGCCAGCACCCGGCCGTCGGGAGCTGTCACCACGGCCCCGATCGGCACGTCACCCGCCGCTGTGGCCCCCGGAGCCACGTCCAGGGCGGAGCCGACCAGCTCTCTGTCGCGGGCGGTGGCGATCATCGCGCTCGGCCCGATCGCCACCGCACCGTGTCCTCGTCTCGCTCCCTGTCCACTACAGCCGCTCCAGCACGGCGGTGAACTGATCGCCGAAACCGCAACGCTGTGCGATCATCTCGAGCTGCTCGTCCGGGTAGAGGTCCACCTCCTCGGTGATCAACAGCAGCTCCTCCTCCGGAAGCCCCAGGTCGGACAGCAACGAGAGGTTGCCCTCCGGCCAGATCTCCTCGTCCTCCTCGTCCGGGGGTTCGGTACGCAGCAGGTCCAGCACGTCGGCCGCCACGTCGTAGTCCAGCGCGGCGGCGGCGTCGGACAACGCCAGCTCCACCCCGCCGGGCACCGGGCGCACCAGCACGAAGAACTCGTCATCCACATTGCACATGCCGACCACGGCCCCGCTGGAACGCAGTTCGCGCAGCGCCGTGATGATCGCGTCCAACCCGGTGAGCACCGAACCGTCCAACATGTCACACCGCCACCGTCCGTCCTCGCGAACGGCGGCGACGGCGAACCCCGCGACCTGCTCCTGGAGCGTCATGACGCCACGGTAAAGCGTGCGAACGCCACCCGAAAGCACGATTGCGAACAGCTCACCCACCGGGTCAGTGTTTCGCGTTCCGCGCGTGCGCCCGGTCACCGGCCGAGTGCACGGTGTCGACCGTGGGGCAGGATGAGCGCATGCGAGCCGTGTGTGTGATCGGACTGGGACTGATCGGCGGGTCCGTGCTCCGGGCCGCCGTCCGCTCCGGCAGGCGGAGTTGGGGCGCGACCGCTTCGGAGGAGGACGCCGCGGCCGCCCGGGCGGCGGGCTACGAGGTGCTGCCGAGCACGGAGGAGGCGCTGGACCGCGCGGCCGCGGCGGACGCGCTGGTGGTGATCGCCACCCCCCTGCCCGCGGTCGGCGCCGTGCTGCGGCAGGTGAACCGGCACGCCCCCACGGCGTGGCTGACCGACGTGGTCAGCGTGCAGGAACCCGTGCTGGAGTCCGTGCGGGAGTCAGCTCCGGCCGCGCGCTACGCGGGCGGGCACCCGATGGCGGGCACGGACCGTTCCGGTTGGGACGCCGGGAGCGCCGAGCTGTTCGAGGGAGCGCTCTGGGCCGTGACGATCGACGGGAGTACCGGGCTCGACGCCTGGCGGGAAGCGGCGACGCTGGCGCTGGACTGCGGCGCGCTGGTGGTACCCGCCTCGCCCGCCGAGCACGACGCGGCGGTGGCGCGGATCTCGCACCTTCCGCACGTGCTGGCGGCCGTGCTCGCCTCGGTGGGAGGTGACGGCGGGCCGCTCGCCGTGTCGCTGGCGGCGGGATCGTTCCGGGACGGCACGAGGGTGAGCTCCACCGACCCCGACCTGGTGCGGGCCATGACCGAGGGGAACCGGGCGGCGCTGCTGGACGCGCTCGACGACACCCTGGGACGGCTCGGGGCCGCCCGGGGTTCGCTGGCCTCCACGGGGTCGCTGAACTCCACGCTGCGCTCCGGCTACCTGGCTCGCGCCGGGTTCGAGGCGCGCGGGGAGCACGAGCCGGTTCGCGGGAGCGTTCCGCTCGACGCGGGGCACGCCCTGCGCAGGCTGCGCGAGATCGGGGAGAGCGGCGGACGCGTCGTCTCGCTGCGCGGGGACACGGCGGTGGTGGAACTGCCCCCGGCACCGGAGGAATCCGCCCCGGAGGAGTGAACTTCCGCCTCGTCCCGACCCGCGCCGCGCTCGCCGGACCCCGAGAGCGCTCACCCCGCTCCCCTCATCCGGCCCACCGCGTTCTCGACGCGTTCTCCGTTCCCGAGGCCCCGCGCGGCGCGCCGTCCACGACGAGCGCAGGCGGCCACGGGGCGAATATCCGCCGAACTCACCCGAAAGTGGCAAAGGATGTACCCCCGATTGCGGCATCATGGCCCCATGGCCCGCGCGATGCTGCTCGACGCCAGCCGAACCCCCTTCGGCAGGTACCGGGGCGGACTCTCCGGAATCAGGGTGGACGACCTCGCCGCCATGCCGATCACCGAACTGGTGAAACGGCACACCGACCGGGACGAGCACCCGCTGGACCCCCGGACGATCGACGAGGTGATCTACGGCAACACCAACGGGGCTGGCGAGGAGAACCGCGACGTGGCACGCATGGCGGCGCTGCTGGCCGGCCTGCCGGAGAGCGTGCCCGGTGTGACCGTCAACCGGCTGTGCGGCTCCGGAGGCGAGGCGCTCGTGCAGGCGGGACGCGCGGTGCGGGCGGAGGACGCCGAACTGGTCGTGGCGGGCGGTGTGGAGGGAATGAGCCGAGCCCCCTTCGTGTTGCCGCGCCCCGAACGCGCGCTGCCCGACCGCCTGGAGGCCGTTTCCACCGCGGTGGGCTGGCGCCTCGTCAACCCCAGGATGCGTCCCGAGTGGACAGCCCCGCTGGGGCTGATCACCGAGCGGATCGCCGAGGAACTGGGAATCGGCCGGACCGAGATGGACGAGTACGCGCTGCGCTCGCATCGGCGGGCGGCGGCCGCATGGGACGCGGGGGTGCACGACGGTTTCGTCTTCCCGGTGACGGGGACGGGCGGCACTCTGATACGCGGGGACGAACCGGTGGGGGTCGAGACCGGCATGGCCAGGTTGGCCGAACTCCCCCCGGCGTTCTCGCGGCACGGTTCCGTGACGGTGGGCAACTCCGCTCCGCTCGGCGACGGGGCGGTCGCCGCGCTGATCGGCTCGCGGCGGAAGGCGGAACGGCTGGGCATCGCGCCGCTGGGCGAGCTGGTGGGCGCGGACACCGTGGCCTGCGAACCGCACCGCTTCGTGTTCGCCACCGTTACGGCGATACGCGGACTGCTGGAGCGGCTGGAGCTGGACGCGGCCGAGGTGGACCTCTGGGAGATCAACGAGACGTTCGCCGCACTGGTGCTCTCGGTACTGCGACGACTGCCGGAAGCTCCACACGAGCGTGTGAACGTACACGGTGGCGCACTGGCCTACGGGCACCCGCTGGGCGCCTCCATGTCCCGGGTCGTCGTCGACCTGTGCAGACACCTGAACCACCGTGGCGGCGGCTTCGGCATCGCCGCCACCGGCGTGGGCGTCGGCCAGGCCACCGCGATCGCGGTGCGCGCGAACCCAGAAAAATGAAAAATATTCTATACGGTAGTTTTCCACCGCACCCACCAAGAAGTGACTCGCCGCGAAAGCGATACCACACAATACGGTGATGAAATCGCGTGTCACGCGGCGAAAAGGATCTCACCAGTGTAGAAACGAGGTGTCGGCAGGCCGATGGAGGGCCGCCGGCGGAGATTTCCGAGAATCGAGACGAAAGGCGCTAGCATGCGTTCGTTCACGCGGGCAGTAGTTGTCGGGGCCATGGCCCTTCCGCTGGCCATCGGCGGTGCCGGTATCGCTTCGGCGGACAGCGGGAAGTCGTACCACAAGGACCACGCCGACAAGTGCGTCCACAAGTCCTGCAAGGTCAATGCCCACAAGAAGAAGCAGCTCTGGCTCTGGGGCTGGAAGCACTACCACCTCCAGAACGACCAGAGCATCGTCAACACGGGCATCATGTGACGCGTCGACGAACGCGCTAGCGGGCCCCGCCGCGGCGGGGCCCGCCGCTCGACACGGGACGAGCGCATTCCGGGAGCACTTCTCAGTGAATTTCCCGGGTCAGTGAATCGAACACGAAAATCCGAAGTCACACGTTTCGCGTCCCGCCACGAAACCCCACCGGAAAACACCGAATTCCCCGAGGAAGGCGGCTTCCCGAATCGACGGGACGCCCCACCGAACGTGGGACCGCCTCATCCGGCGGGGCGCCTGCGGTGCACCCAGCGGGAACGAAGCTTGCGCAGCACGAGCACCGCGATCACGAACGAAACCAACTCTCCCCCACGCCGAGGTCGCTCCGATGGCTCCGGGACGGAGAATACCGACCGCGACGGAAACACTACAGCCGGATCACCGACTGCTCCTCTCGGGTGTGGGCCGAGCGGAGCGGTGGACGCCACACCGCTCCTGTCCGTCCTGACCGACCGGTCCACGAACGAGCGATGGGGCTGATCGCCATTCCCAACGCGCACCGGAAGCGGCACTCGGCATTACACCACACGGTCGAGTGACTACAGCTCCGTTCGTTCCAGCGGATACCTTCCACCACCGGGCGAGTTCGCACGATCACCGCCCGGAAACCATCGGGAGGAGAAGGTATGCCTGGGTCACTCGGACGCCGGGAACTGCTCAAGGGCACCGCCGCGACGGCCGCGCTGGGGATGACCACGAGCACGGCCGGGACCGCCTCCGCCGCGCCGACCGTGTCGGAACATCGACGCGCGGTGGTGATCGGCTCCGGGTTCGGCGGCTCGATCGCCGCCCTGCGGTTGGCCCGTGCCGGGGTGCGGGTGCTGATGCTGGAACGCGGCATCCGGTGGCGCACCGGGCCGAACGCGGAGACGTTCCCGCACATGTTCAGCCCCGACCGCCGCGCTTCCTGGCTGACACCGGGACCGGTGCTCACCGGCTCACCACCGAGCGCGTGGTGGCCCTACACCGGGGTTCTGGAGCGGGTGCGCGGTGTGGGGATGGACATCCTCTGTGGCTCCGGGGTGGGTGGCGGCTCGCTGGTCTATCACGGTATGACGATCCAGCCGAGCGCCGAGCACTTCACCCGCTCGATGCCGCGAGGTCTCGACTACGAACGGTTCGACCGGGACTACTACCGCCGGGTCGAGTCGGTGCTGCGTCCGGCGGGCATCCCCGATGACCTGCTGCACGCGCCGGAGTACCGAGCCGTCAAGCAGTTCCACGACCACGTCTCGCGGGCGGGCATGGAGCCGTACCGCGTCCCGCTGCCGATCGACTGGAACTTCGCCCGCCGCGAGCTGCGTGGAGAGATGACGCCCTCCTACACCACGGGGGACGTGCTCTACGGGGTCAACAACGGCGGCAAGCGCAGCGTCGACGTCACCTACCTCGCGGCCGCGGAGGCGACCGGGCGCGTGCGGGTGGCCACGCTGCACGTGGTCCGCGACATCGAGCGCGCCCCGTCCGGCAAGTGGGTCGTGTGGGTCGACCACATCACCACCGACGGCACGGTCCGGGAGCACAAGCGGATCACCACCGACGCGCTGTTCCTCGGCGCCGGTTCAGCGGGGACCACCCGGTTGCTCGTGAAGGCAGGAGCGAAGGGGCTGATCCCGGACCTGCCCGAGGCGGTCGGGACGAACTGGGGCAACAACGGGGACCGGATCTTCTTCTGGACACCGCTGGGGGACAGTCCCGGGCCGCTGCAAGGTGGCCCCGCCTGCATGGGTGTCCGGGACTGGGACAACCCGGACGGCCCGGTGACCGTCGTGCACGGTCCGGTGCCGTTCCCGGTCGACCTGGGCACCACCAGCGTCATCGGTTTCGGGATCGTGCGGCCGCGCGGTGAGTTCCGCTACGACCCGCATCGCGACGACGCCGTGCCGCACTGGAGCCGGACCTACGACGCGGAACTCACCGGCCGGATCCGCGAACGGATACGGAGCATCGTCGGCGGAAGCCTGACGGATCGGCTGACGAACATCACGCTGGATGCCACCGCCTTCGACACCACCACCTTCCACCCGCTCGGCGGCGCCACCATCGGGACGGTGTGCGACACCCACGGCAGAGTGCTCGGCCAGCGCGGGCTCTACGTCACCGACGGAGCACTCATCCCGGGCTCGACGGGTGCCTGCAACCCGTCCATGACCATCGCCGCGCTGGCCGAGCGCAACATGGACGAGATCGTGGCACGGGAGGTCGGGAACGTTTTCTGACCCGCTGCAGCGACTCCCACCCGGTTCAGGAATCTCTTCGGAAGAACTCCCTCGGTTTCCCGGTGCCGGACACCGCCGCGCGAAGGCGAACGACGGAACGGCCGGGGCGATCACCCCGGTTGGGCGCGACACGGGAATTCGGTGGTGTGAACCTGACTCCCCTCGTGGCGGGGGTTCCCGATGTCCCTGAGTCCAGCCGAGCAGTGGACCTCCTCATCGAAACCCGGTGCCCCGGGACGGCGCCGGAGCTTCGCGTCAGGCTCCGAACCGGAACACCGGAAATCTCGACCGGGAGGAGCGCACCGACCGGAGGAATCGATCACGGCTAGGACGAGAACGATTCCACCGACATCCCATCCGTCGCATCGGCCGGTGGGAACCGGTGTGTCGGCTACGCGGGTGCGTAGGTCAGGCAGTCGACGATGTTCTCCTGGTAGCCGACCGTGATTCCGGGAGCCTGGCATTCGAGGTTCACGTTGTGTTCGCAGTCGGACATCTTGCAGGCCCCGACGTGACCGACCGTCCCGGGGTCGCCACCGGGGGAAGCGGCGGTGGTGAAGGTGTCACATCGCGGGTGAGTCGGCTCTCCCACGGTGATCGCGAGTGCGTGGCAGGATTGGTGCTGGTTGTAGGCGCAGTCCGTGGCTACGCACTCGTTCACGATGGGCATTTCCATGATGTCCACCTCCGTTTCGGGAGCCTTCCGGACAGCACGGTCCCACCGAGTCGACCCTTCTTCCAGTCGAAAGCCCGAGCGCTTCACCCGATGGTGTTGTAGTGGTGTCGTTACCCGCGTGGAGACCGAGGAACCACGCCCGGAAATCCTCATCCGTTCGCCGTAGGTCGCGCTCTCGCGCCGGCCGAGCGAAGCAACGCGCCCCGATCGTCGGGCAACCACACGGAGCGCGATCACGCCTTTCACGCGAGTGCCGATGCGCTGAACTCGGTGATGAGGCAGGGCTCGTGAAAGTTGGCGACAAATCGGCGACCACCCCGCGACACCAAAAAGCCCCAGGCCGTTGACCTGGGGCCTTGAGCGCGCCCGTAAGGATTCGGACCCCAAACCTTCTGATCCGTAGAGAGATCACAGGTATACCAACGCGCTCTGTTGAGTACCGTTGACGCTGGTCACGGCTTATTTTCTGTCCATCCGACCGCGTCTCGAACCATCGAGGAACGCGCTGTACGCGACCACCGTGCGGTCACGTCGTCTCCCCGTGAAAACGGCCCCGGACGCGGTGACTCCACCACCGGCCGGGCCTTGATCAGACACCGGAGGTCCGCCCCACGAGCGACGACAGCTACCCGACTCGGTGCGACAATGGGGCATTGTGGATGCCGGTGGCGCCTACTAAGATCCACGTCGCCACCACTGATGGTCACAATCGAATAACGACACTGCGGAACCGCAGGACAAAAAGGGTAGGCCCCGCACGCGCGGGGATGGACCCTCGCGCCGGGTGACGGCAAGTCGGTGCTCGGTGTAGGCCCCGCACGCGCGGGGATAGACCTCGTCAGCAGCGGTGTCCGTTTCAGCGTCCGAAGTAGGCCCCGCACGCGCGGGGATAGACCGTCGCATACGGTGTGGTACAGCCACGCGGTGCGGTAGGCCCCGCACGCGCGGGGTTTCTCATCGATCTGTTGCGAGGCTGCGGCTCGCTCGCCACGAACGGCCGCCAGGGCAGGCCGTCGGCGAGTAGCTCCCGCAGTCTCGTCACCTGATCGCGTTCCCGCTATCCTCGGTGCGTACCTCTTCGCGGAGGTTTTACCCCGGTCGACGGGCCGGAGTTTCGGAGAAGAACCCCCATATGGTCGACGAGTCACCGGACGATGAGTCCCAACCTCCGGTGATCACGATTAACTCCGGACAGTCTGCTGGGTAGCCTTGCTCACGTGGAGTCGGATATCGGTCGCAAGCTGCGTCAGATCCGGCACGCGCGCGGCAAGTCCTTGTCCGTGGTCGCCGGATTAACGGGTATCAGCGCTAGTTATTTGTCTCGACTGGAGTCCGGTGAACGTGCCCTCGACCGCCGGTCTCTGATCACTGCTCTTGCCGAAGCTCTGGAAGTCGCCCCCACTGAACTCACCGAGTTCACACTCGGCGGCGCGGGTGAGACGAACGAGGATGGGCAGCTCAACGAAGTACGGCTCGCCCTTCTCGGCGCGAGTATCGGCGAACCACGCGGCCGGGTATGGCCCGTGGCGGGATTGAACGATCGGCTGGCCGCGTTACTCAGCGCTCAGCAGGCATGCCGACACGCAGAGGTCGGACAAGAGCTGCCGGGGTTGATTCGAGATACGCACGAAACCCTGCGTGCTGGCAAGCACGATGGCGCGGTGCTGCGCTCATTGGTCCTGTTGCACGTTCAAGGAACGCAAGCCTGGTTGCGGGACATCGGTGGTTCCCTCGACCTCGGCTGGCAAGCGGCCCAACTCGCACAACAGGCTGCGCACCACTTGGACGACCCACTCATGCTCGGTGTAGCGGGCTTCGGGGTCTCGCACGGGCTCATGGCGGCCGGAGCATTCGACCTGGCCACCGACACGCTCGAGGCTGTTTCACCGGGAACGGCGACTTCGGAAGAGATGCAGTTGTCCGGAATGTTGGCCTTCACCAACTCCCTGCTGGCTGCCGCGGCTGGGCGAACGAGCGAACGTGTCCCGCCGTTGGAACACGCGGCTGAACTTGCCGAACGGACGGGGGAGGCCAACGCGCTGTGGTTCGGTTTCGGTCCTTCGAATGTCGCCGTGTGGCGCATGGCCGTTGCCCTGGAGTGCGGTGAATTCACCGAGACCGCCCGTCTGGGCGCGAGTGTAGATCCGCGGATGATCCCGTCTCCAACCAGGAAAGCAGCGTACTGGGCCGATTACGGTCGTGCGCTGGCACGGATACCAAAGCAACGAGAAACGGCGGTGTGGGCGCTTCGCACGGCGGAACGAATCTCGCCGCCACGCGTACACAAACACCCGTTCACCCGTTCCACCCTCGCTGAGCTACTGCTCAAGACCAATCGCGACGCGGTGGGACGCGAACTTCGCGGTATGGCCTATCGAGCAGGACTTCACGTATAACCCATTCGAGTGGGTTTGCCACTGTGTCAAAGCCGCGTCCTTCAATCCCCATAGCGTCGCTTCGATTACTGGAGGTGACGCTATGCAGGAATCCGTGTTGGTGCGGTGTGCCACGGTCGAACATGAGGGTAGCGAGACGTTGGAGCTGTCGCTGATCCGTGACCGGTTGATGATCATCACGCCCACCGTCTACAACCGCACCCTGTGGACCGCCGAGCAGGCACGCGGGCTGCGCGACACCCTGACCCGGCTGCTGGGCCAACTCCCCACCGGGGGTGGTTCACGGTGAGCCGGCCGCACACCCGGTTGGCGACGCTGCTGCGCCGTGGGCAGTGGATGCTGGCCGAGGCCGCCCACAAGCTCGGCGGTAAGCAGCTTCCGGAGGCTGATCGGCACGCCGTGGCCGCCGCGCTGGACGAGCTCTCGGCCGCGCTGCGCGAGCACACGGACGAACCCACCGCACCCGCCACCGAGCAGGACGAACGGCCCGCGGTGGTGGAGACCGAGCGGTGAGCACCTTCGCGACCCCGCCCCTCTCTCGGACGGCACAGCTTCCGCCCCTGTCGGCTACCGGGGCACGTGCCCGCGCTGTCCGGTGATCTCACGGCCACGGCCCCACAGCGGGACGAGACCACAAGGGCGGCCACCGAGGCGAAGGCACCCGCCCCGCACCCGCCACCGGGCCAGTTCCACCCGGTCGGCCCCGCGACCCGGCGATCCTCACCCGCCTGCTGGACCGGCTCCGCGCCCTGTAGTCCACGGCCCGACACCACCGAATCCTCCGGTATCCGGTGCCGAGCCGTCACCGCCCGACCAGTAAACCACCCCGCCGGTCAGGCGGCCCCAACCATCGAGGAGACACCATGTTCATCGCATGTGGAACCACGAACCCCGAACAGCACGTGGACGCCGAGGACCGCCCGTGCGTGCTACCCGCCGAACACAAAAGCGCCCACGAAGGCGACCGGATGCGGGACTGAGCGCGCTCCAACGTGCGGGCCGAACAATCGTGTTGACGGCGGAAGATACGTCGCGATGGCCCGCCGGATGACTCTTGTCTTCCGGTTGGCCGGGCTCATGCCGGAGGTGGTGGGAGCACGCCAGGTCGACGGCGTTCGTGCATCTCGAACCGCAACCGGGTCACGAAGTCGTCCAAACCGCGGTGGTGCTCGGCGAACACTGCCCGCTCACCGGCCGACACAATCGGGGACGACCAGGCGTGATGCGTACAAAATGTGTACCGCACAGCAGCGGGGCGGCTCCGGAGTATTCCGAAACCGCCCCTGACCTGCGATGATGCGCGCCCGTAGGGATTCGAACCCCAAACCTTCTGATCCGTAGTCAGATGCTCTATCCGTTGAGCTACGGGCGCATGTTCAGTTGTGAACTCCCACCGAGGTGGGAGTCCCGGCGGAGGCTCCGGGATTCGAACCCGGGAAGGGGGGTTGCCCCTTACCGCATTAGCAGTGCGGCGCCATAGACCAGACTAGGCGAAGCCTCCGGGTAGTTCCTCTCGGCCACTGATGTAAACCATACACACCCCTTCGAGTCGACTCGCAACGGGGGGTCGTCAACGAACATCACCGGAGACGACCCCCCGCCCCTCTCGAAGGGCGAGTCACTTCATTCCCTGCTCATCTCCATGAAGGGTCGCAGTGACTCGGGGTTCCGCAGGGCGTCCATACTGACGGCGTTCTCCGGCGCGGCCCCGGCGAGGATCTTCTTGACCGGAACCTCAAGCTTCTTGCCGTTCAGAGTGTGCGGTACCTCACTAACCGCCACGAACCGGTTGGGGACGTGCCTGGGTGAGAGCTCGTCACGCAGCCTCTCCCGCAGTGCCGGTTCCAGTTCGCTCAGCTCGGCCCCCGGAGCCAGCACCAGGAAGCACAACAGCTCCCCGTCCGTCTCCCCGGCACCGGAGGTGTCGATGACCAGCGAGTCCGACACCTCGTCGAAGCCCTCGACCACGCGGTAGAACTCGGCGGTGCCCATCCGGATGCCGCCCCGGTTGAGCGTGGAGTCGCTGCGACCGTAGATGACCAGCGAACCCCGCTCGGTGATCCGCACCCAGTCCCCGTGGCGCCAGATACCGGGGTAGGTGTCGAAGTAGGCGTCCAGCAACCGGCTGCCGTCCGGGTCGTTCCAGAAGTACACCGGCATGCTCGGCATCGGCTTGGTAAGCACCAGCTCGCCGACCTCGTCGTGGAGCTGTTCACCGTGCTCGTCGTAGGCGGCAACCGAGGCGCCCAGCATGGGGCAGGAGATCTCCCCCAGCCACACCGGCACGTCGGGTGAGGAGCCGACGAACGCGGTACAGAGATCGGTCCCGCCGGAGACACTGGCGATCTGCACGTCCCGGCCGACCGCCTCGGCTATCCAGCCGAACCCGTCCGCCGTCAACGGCGCCCCGGTCGAGCCGACGGTGCGCAGCCGCGAGAGGTCGTACTCCTCGGCGGGGCGCAGCCCCCGCTTGCGACAGGTCTGGATGAACGGCGCGGAGGTGCCGAAGTAGCTCACGCCGTGCCGCGCCGACAGCTCCCACAGCGTGTCCGTGCTGGGATGCACCGGACTACCGTCGAACAGCACGACGGACGAACCGGTCAGCAAGCCCCCGACCAGGAAATTCCACATCATCCACCCGGTGGTGGTGAACCAGAGGAACACGTCCCCCGGCCCCAGGTCGCAGTGCAGACCGATCGCCTTGAGGTGCTCCAGGAGAATCCCACCGTGGCCGTGCACGATCCCCTTCGGCAGCCCGGTGGTCCCGGAGGAGTACAGCACCCACAACGGGTGGTCGAACGGCACCGATTCGAAAGCGAGCTCCGCGTCGGCGTGCTGTTCCAGCAGCTGCCGCCAGCCGACGGTGTCGGGCAACGATCCGGTACCGGGCAGGTAGTCGATCAGCACCGTCGTACCGAGACCGGGCAACCGTCCCCGCAGTTCCTCGACCGTCTCGGTGATGTCGAACTCCCTGCCGCCGTAGCGGTAACCGTTGACGGTAAGCAGCACCTCGGGTTCGATCTGGACGAAGCGGTCGGCCACCGCGCGCGGCCCGAAGTCCGGGGAGCAGGAGGACCAGATCGCGCCGAGACTGACGGTGGCGAGGAACGCCACCAGGGTCTCGGGGCTGTTCGGCACCAGCGCGGCCACCCGGTCACCGTTGCCCACCCCGAGCTCCGCCAGTCCCGCCCTGGCCGCCGCCACGCGGGAACGCAGCTCGCCGAACGTGATCCGCTCGCCGTGACCGTCCTCGCGTTCGAAGATCACCGCGATCGCCGAGCCCTCCTTGCCGGGCCCCACGCACAACGCGTGCTCGGCGTAGTTCAGCCGCGCGCCCGGGAACCACTCGGCTCCGGGCATGGTCTCGGCACTCAGCACTCGTTCCGGGGATTCGTGGAACGAGACCCCGAAGAACTCCGCCACCGCCGACCAGAATCCCGTCAGCTCCTCGACCGACCACCGCCAGAGCGCACTGTAGTCGGGCAGGTCCAGCTCGCGGTTCTCGCGCAGCCAGTCGCGGAATCGGCCGATCCGGGTTCGCCGGACCCACTCGGGGGAAGGTTGCCAGAGCAACTCGGGTGTGGTGCTTGAAGTCATAACCGCTTCCTAACCCACCGAGACCTCGCAGGGCTACATGTGACACCCGGACACTTCGGGCGACGACGTTGTCCCGTTCCACCACCCCGCTCGAAACCCCGCCACGGCAGCGGGGCTCCACCGACGAGCATCCGACGAGGACGGCGAAGGGTTCCCGATCAGCGCAGGTGCACGTCGAGCCAGTTGCGGGCCCGTTGCCACGCCTCCCCCGCCGCGTCCGGATCGGCGTCGAAGCGGTGGTCGGCCTTCGGATAGCGCACCACGTCGGTGACCGCATCGGCGGTCGCGGCGGCGGCGCGCAGTTTGTCCAGTTCCGCTCCGCCGGTGTTCGTGTCCGCCTCGCCGTAGAGCCCCAACCACGGGCAGCTCAGCTCCCCGGCGATGTCGATCAGCGGCGGGAAGCCCTCCGACAGCGGAGCGGCGATCCCGTCGCCGCCCACGGTCACCGCCGCTCCCAGACGCCTGCTCGACGCAACCAGCAGCGCCGCGCTCCCGCCCACGTCGAACCCGATGATGCCCTGCCGATCCGTGGAGACCCCCCGGTCGGCCAGCCACACGAAAGCCGCGTCGGTGTCGGCCAGCACGGAGTCACCGGAAAGTCCGCCCACCTGTTCGGCCGTCCCGGCCGATCCGTCCTCGTCGGCGCCGTCCCGGTGGTACAGGTGCGGGGCCACCGTGAGCCAGCCCTCCTCGGCGAGCGCGGCGACCAGCGCCCTCGTCCGCTCCGTCACCCCTCCGGCCTCGTGCAGGACCACGATCCCGCCTCGGACTACGTTCTCGGGTTCGGCGGCCGTCAGCCGAAGTCGGGTGTCATTGGTGAGCGCGATCGTCTCGGTCCTGGTTTGGATCATACTCGCACGTAACCACGCCGGGGTGAACACGCGTCAACGTGTTGTGACGGAAAGAGCGACAGGAATGTCGACATTACGCCCGGAAGATCATCCCACCAGTGCTCCGTCCGGCCGAGGATCGGGTGAACGAAGCGGCGACGATCCCACACCTCTTGCCGCCACGCCGCGGCGGGATACTGTCTCTCACCGTGGCCCGTCCGAGTCGCCACGAACAGAGCAAGGAGTGGCCAATGAGCGTGCGCATCCGTTCCGACCTCGACGAGCTGCCCGCCTACGTCGCGGGCAGGACAGTGCCCGGGTCGATCAAGCTGGCGAGCAACGAGGTCCCCGGCGGACCGTTGCCGAGCGTGGTGGACGCCATCGCGAACGCCGCGTACGAGGTACATCGCTACCCCGACATGGCCGCTACCGAACTCGTGGCGACGTTGAGCGAGCGGCTGGAGGTGGCCACCGAGCGCATCGCGGTGGGCTGCGGCTCCGTGGCGCTGTGCCAGCAGATCGTGCAGGCCACCTGCGGACCGGGTGACGAGGTCGTCTTTCCGTGGCGCTCCTTCGAGGCGTACCCGATCCTCACCAGGGTGGCGGGGGCCGAGGAGGTACGCGTCCCGCTCACCGGTGAACACGCGCTGGACCTGGAGGGGATGTTGGCCGCGATCACCCCGGCGACCCGGGTGATCTTCGTCTGCACTCCCAACAACCCCACCGGAACCTCGCTGCGCAGGGAGGACCTGGAGAGCTTCCTGCGCCGTGTTCCTTCTGAGGTGGTGGTGGTACTGGACGAGGCGTACCGGGAGTTCGTGACCGACCCCGAGGCTCCGGACGGTGTGGAACTCACTCGCCAGTGGGACAACGTGGTATCGATGCGGACCTTCTCGAAGGCCTACGGCCTGGCGGGGATGCGGGTCGGTTACGCGGTGGGCAACCCCGAGATCACCACGGCGTTGCGCAAGGTCTACATCCCGTTCAGCGTGAATGCCGTCGCCCAGCGGGCGGCGGTGGCTTCGCTGGGGGCCACCGTCGAACTGGAACGACGATGTGCCGAGATCGCGGCGGAGCGCACCCGGGTACGTGACGCGCTGCTCGAACTCGGTTACGAGGTCCCTCACACGCAGGCGAACTTCCTGTGGTTGCCGCTCGGTGACCGCAGCGGCGCGTTCGACGAGCACTGCGCGGCGGCGAAAGTGGTGGTGCGCGCCTTCGCCGGAGCGGGGGCGCGGATCACCATCGGCAAGCGGGAGGAAAACGACGCGATGCTCGACGCCGCCGCGTCGTTCGAAGGATGACCATGAGGAGAGCGGACCGGGACTCCGCTTCCGTCGCGTGACGGTCGCGGAGTCCCGGTCCGCGGACGTCAGCCCGTGACGGCCGCGTGCCCCTCGTGGCTCACCGGCGTGGGAGCGGAAGGCAGCTCCTTCTCGCCCTCGTCGTCGGGCTTCTCCGGCTTCTCCGGCTTCTCGGGTTCGTCCGGCTTGTCGCCCTCGTCGTCCGGCTTCTCGGGTTCGTCCGGCTTCTCGGGCTTCTCCGGCTCGTCGGGTTCGTCCGGCTTCTCGGGCTTCTCCGGCTCGTCCGGCTTGTCGCCGTGATCACCGGTGGAGGGGTGGTCGACGACCGGCGCGTTGACGCACTCGGAGGACTGCGCCGCCAGAACGTTGGCGACGACTCCCAACACGGCGACGTTGTTACCGCAGAGCTGGATCGGCAGGACGCTCGCGTTGTTGTCGTTGGCGACGTTGATGCCGTCATTGTCCACCGTGTCGGCCAGAGCCGGGGTGCCCGCGATCAGGAGACCCGCCGTCGCGGCCACGCTTCCCGCGAAGTATGTCTTCTTAGCCACTCTCACACTTCCTTCATCGAATACTGCGGATTTCGCACGGTGAGCCGCGGAGAACGCCTCACCGTCCTCCCACTCAGCGCAGCCGGACAAGCGTCCCCAACGGCAGCGACCGCAGTAACCGCAGCGCGTCACCGGGAACTCGGACACAACCGTCGCTGCTCGGAGCACCGAACACCTCGGGATTCGGCCAACCGTGCAGAGCGACTGTTCCGGGACCACCGCCGTACGTGGTGTAGGTCTCGGAGTGTGTCCCGAGCGGCAGGATGATCGGGCTGAAATCGCTGACCGTCTCCTTGATGGAGGCGAGGATGAACGTCCGCCCCCTCGGAGTCGGCGTATCCGCGGAACCGACCCCGACGCTCCAGGAGCCGATCTCCCGACCATCCTCGAGTACCACCAGCCGGCGGTTCCCCACGTCCACGTCGACGACGTACGGGGAGTGCGCCTTGTGCACTTTCTCGGTTCCCAACCGAACCCAACCGGTCGAACCGTTCGGGCGCGAAGGCAACAGAACTCGTGCCCAATCACCGCGTTCGGCGACTATCGGGACCCAGGTCGGTGATTCGAACTGGGTCGCGGGTAGTCGCGCGATCGCCTCGCCACCCACGGAATCGTGGACCGCGATGTCCCGTTCCACACGCAGCACCACGCCGTCGGTGCCGGAACGCGGTGCCGGATCGGAAGGAGCCGCGGGAGTCGTTCCGAAAGTGGTGGCCTCCGGAAGCGCGGAAAGGTCCACCTTCGCCCGCCGGGCCGGCTGCCGGGGTTCGTCGACCCGCCCCGACTCGGACGTGGCTTGCGAACAGCCGGTGGTGAACACGACGAGCAGGAGGCCGAGTACAGCCACGACACGACGACGGGCCCCGGTGAGACCGGAGCCCTTGCGGTGGAACTCGACTCTCGAGAACTCCATTGCGAACGTCCTTGCGGCCGTGGCTGCCTTCGCGGTGTGCACCGATCTCCTCGCGGGCCGGGTCCACCGGCCCCGAGTGCGATCCGCGGCGGAACTGACTCAAGTGCATGACCAGATTCCGAGCGAACGCTAACCGATCACCGATGTATAGCAATCGCGAGTCCGTGGTTCGCGCGCCGCGGGAAAATTCCAATTAAAGCCCGATCACCTGGGCAAACAACCACGATGATCGATCTCGAACTCCTCAACACGAAGTTTTTTTCGCTTCAGCACGATCGAATTTTCACTCGAACGAATGACACAAACTCACGCTTCAGGAGGAAAAATCGGAAAATCGATCTAGCGGAGGTCGAACGGCTGACGGCTCGAACCACTCGCGGGCGGGCCGAACCGGTTCACCCCGGCTCGGCAGCCCGGTAAACGAACCGGGCCGGACGACGACCGGCCCACGCGCGTGCTCGCGAGGCGCTCCGGCCGAAAGGGCCGAGCCCCGCCGGGAAGCGACATCGAGACGGAACCCGGACATCCCCGACGCGCCGTAGGAACTCCCCGGCTCTCCGAGGGCACGACCGCACGAAGCTCGGCGAAGCCCGGTGGAGCACTCCCCTCCGGGCACCGTCTCCTCCGCACACACTGGCGGAAGCGGGGGGATTCGAACCCCCGGGCCCTCTCGGACCGCTCGCTTTCAAGGCGAGTGCATTAGGCCGCTCTGCCACGCTTCCGCGCAGTAGGGTAGCCCTAGACGGCCACCACGCCAACAGGGGGCCGAGTCGGGCGAGAGTCGACCTCGTTCACCGGTTCGCGGCGTACAATCGCACTCGTGCGCCGCTCGCCCCGTGATTCCCACCGCACGATTCACGCGCCCCGAGGGAGAGCAACCACCGACGCGAGGTTCCGCCACGTGACCACCACGTCACCCGGGCCGGAGAACTTCAACGAGACGACGGAGTCCTGTTAGGGGGACGGGTGACTGCCGCGGTCGAAGTCGTGGACCTGGTCAAGCACTACCCGAAGAGCGCGCACAACGCGGTGGACGGCCTGAGCTTCCGGGTGCCGCCGGGCGAGATCTTCGGGCTGCTGGGCCCCAACGGCGCGGGCAAGACCACCACGGTGGGCATCTTGACCACCCGTGTCGTACTCACCAGCGGGTATGCCGCGATCGGCGGAGTGGACGTGGCACGTGACCCCGTCACGGCCAGAAGCAAGGTCGCGGTGGTACCGCAGCGGGTCAACCTCGACCGCTCGCTGAACGTCAGGCAGAATCTGCTGTTCCACGCCTCCTACCACGGGATCGGACGCACCGAACGACACGCGCTCGCGAGCGAGCTGCTGGAGCGGATGGGACTGGCGGACAAGTCCAGGGCACGCGTCGACGACCTGTCCGGTGGCCAGGCACAGCGGCTGATGATCGCCAGGGCTCTGATTCACCACCCCGAAGTGCTGTTCCTGGACGAACCGTCCACCGGCCTCGACCCGCAGGCGAGACTGTTCGTGCACGACCGGATCAACGACCTGCGCGCCGAGGGGGTGACCGTGGTACTCACCACGCACGACATGAAAGAAGCCGAAAAACTTTCGGATCGCGTGGGTGTGGTGGACCACGGCAGGATGCTCACCGTGGACACCCCCGCCGCGCTGATCAAATCGCTGCCCGGCAGCGGAACCGTGGACACCCGAATCCGCCCGAACGGTGCCGACCGGGACAAGCTCACCGAGCTGCTCGCCGAACTCCCGGGCGTACGGCGGGTCGAGCCCCTGAGCGGTCCCGCCACCGCCGACGGCACGGACCCGGAGATCGCGCTGCGACTCTACGTCGACGCCGACCCCGGCTCGCTGCTGGGGCCGGTGGCGGCCGAGCTGCACGAACACGACGTCGTGGTCAGCGACCTCTCGCCGGGCTCGGCGAGCCTGGAGGACGTCTTCATCGAACTGACCGGCAGGGATCTGCGATGACCAGCACGGCACGGAGCTCGTTACGCGCCTTCTGGGCGGTACTCGGCAGGGACGTGTTCGTCACCGGACGCGAGATGCCCAGCTTCCTGGCTCAGGTGCTGGTGCAGCCGGTGGCGCTGCTGTTCATCTTCGGCAAGGTGCTGGGCCAGCTCGGCTACACCCAGCCCGGTTACGCGCAGATCCTGCTGCCGGGGATGATCGCGCTCAACTCCTTCCTCGTGGCACTGCAGAACACCTCGTTCCCCCTGGTGCTGGACTTCTCGTACTCGCGCGAGATCGAGGACAGACTGCTCGCCCCGCTACCGATCACCTGGGTGGCGGTGGAGAAGATGCTCTTCGGCGCGCTACGGGGGCTGTTCGCGGCGCTGCTGATGTTCCCGATCGGGCTGCTGATGCTGGGCAACGTCACCTGGGACCTGTCCGGACTGCCGTTCGCGGTGCTGTGCATGGTGCTCGGATCACTGGCGGGCGGGGCCGTGGGCCTCACCGTGGGGGCGGCCGTACCACCGCGTCGGATCAACATCATGTTCGCCGTGATCCTGGCTCCACTGATCTTCACCGGCGCGAGCCAGTTCCCGTGGGCACAGCTCGACCAGCTGCGCTGGTTCCAGGTCGTCTGCGCCTTCAACCCGCTGACCTACGTCAGCGAGGGCATGCGTGGAGCACTGCTGCCGGATGTGCCGCACATGGCGCCGTGGGTGTGCGTGCTGGCCCTGCTGGGAGCTTGCGCGGTCTTCGGCGCGCTGGGGATGAGGTTCTTCCTGCGCCGCGCCCTGGACTGACGGAGGCTCGGCGGCTCGGTTCACTCGCGGGGGCGAGTGGTGGAAACTCTCGCACGGCTCGTGAACGGGTGCCGAAGACATCGAGGGCCACTACGCCACGTCTCCGACCGTCCTCGTGAGAACCGCACGAGAGAGTCGCGGCGGTGCCGACAGCGTGAGTGGTCGAGGTTCGGTCCTGTTCCTGCTGCGGAACGATTCCGCGAGGAATCGACGGCGACGGATCCGCTGCCCCGTGCGGAGCGCGCGGACCGAAACGGCTGGGGCGCCCCTTGGACGCCCCAGCCGTCGAGTCACCGACCGATCGGCCGAGTTGTGAACCCGGCCCTACGGCGACCGGGTCACTTCAGCGGAAGCTGGCAGGAATGCCCGTGGGACTCGGTGTGCGCCGCGGCGCTCATGGGCCGCGCCATGGCCATGCTCCGGACCTGGGCGCGTTCGGCCCTGCTACGCATGCCGTTGACCTCCTCGGTGGTCTCTCCGTAGTGGGTGACCACGTCGGCCATGGCCCTGGTGTTGCGGATCAGGGCGGTGCGGTCGACGTTGCCGAGGTCGTCACCGGCCTCGTGGTAGTTCGGGTCGTAGGCCACACCGGCTTCGCCGCCCCACTTGGCGGCCTGAGCCTCGGTCTTGGTCCCCTCGGCACCGGTGAACAGGCCACCGGCGGGGATGCCCACGGCGATGAACTGCCCGTAGTCCGAGCGACCGTTGAAGTCGGTGCCCTCGACCTCGATGCCCTGGCGCTTCATCGCCTCGGTGAAGTCCCGCTCGATCTGCGCCGAACCGTACGGCCCGGGACCGGCACCCACTCCGTCCGAGTCGTCACCGTCGTAGGTGAAGTAACCGGCGTTCGGCGAGCCGATCATGTCGAAGTTCAGGTACATGGCGATGTCGAGCTGCTGCTCGAAGGTCAGCCCGTTGACGTACTTCGTCGAGCCGATCAGGCCGGACTCCTCCGCGCCCCACCAGGCGAAGCGCACCGCGTTGTCGACGTCCGGGCTGCCGCCCATCTCCAGGGCGGTTTCCAACAACCCCGCGCTGCCGGTGCCGTTGTCGTTGATGCCCGCGCCCTCGTCCACGCTGTCGAGGTGGGCACCCGCCATCACCACGTTGTCCTTGCGGCCGGTGCGGGTCTCGGCGATCACGTTCTCGGTGGTGATCTCGTCGAAGGTGGCGTCGAGGGTCAGCGAGGCGCTCTCGCCCTCCTTGGTGACCAGGTCCGCCCCGACGGCCTTGCTGACCGAGGCCGTGGGGATGACACCCGCGTCACCGCCCCCGAGGGTACCGTTGAGCGCGCCCTCGACGTTGTTGTAGACGACCGCCGCTTCGGCGCCGTGCTCGGCGGCGATCCGTTGCTTCTTGGCGAAAGTGCAGGCACCGCGCTTGATGAGCGTGATGGTGCCGGTGACGTCCTTGCCCTCGTAGTCGGCGGCCTGGCAGCCGGTGGAGTCGTCCACCGGCGTGACCGACAGCGGGGCTCGCACCCCTCCGTCCGGTGTGGCGGGCGAGTACTCCATCGCACCGACCTCGACGGGGGAGCCCGCCACGGTCAGCTCGACCGAGTCGAGCCGGTACTTGGTGAACTCGAAGTCGGGAGTGGACACCTCGTAGCCCGCGCGGCGGAGTTTGCCCGCGACGTAGTCCACGCTCGCCTGGTAGCCGGGAGTCCCGGAAGCACGTGTGCCGTCGTTGCGTTCGGCGATCCGCTGCAAGGCGACCAGATGACGGTTCACGTCGTTGACGTTGAGCCCGGAGCTCGCCGCCGGAGTCGCGGTGGCCGGGGCCGCCGTGAAGGCGGCGGTCGCCCCCGCCGCGAGCAGTGCGGCGACGAAGCGTCCTGATCGGACGTTGTGCACTCTCATCTCACTCCCCGTATCGGGTGAATACGTGCCGGTCAAGAGTTCATAACGCTCCCCGCCCGAGTCAAGACTCCACAACGGACGAGAACACATTCGGAGCGTGGCGAACTCCCCTTCCGGTGGCGGAACGGGACACACGAAGACATTTCCCGTTTTTCCCGAAACGCCTTACGGGAAGATCGGGCGACAATTCCGCGAAACTCCCCCGAATCCACCGACACGCCGAACACCGGCCGGTCACCGCCCCGGGAGGAACCGCTCGGCGCTACGGTCGGGAACATGTACGCGATCACCATCCGCGAAGCCGGTGAACCCGATGTCCTGGAGTGGCGCGAAGTACCGACCCCGGAACCCGGTCCCGGGGAGGTCGCCGTCGACGTCACGGCGGCGGGCGTGAACCGGGCGGACGTGGCACAGCGCCAGGGCTCCTACCCACCCCCCGAGGGCGCCAGTGAACTACTGGGGCTGGAATGCTCCGGAACCGTCGCCGAGGTGGGCGCGGGCGTCACCGGCTGGCGACCCGGTGACGCGGTGTGCGCCCTGCTGGCGGGCGGCGGCTACGCCGAGCGGGTGGTCGTGCCCGTCACCCAGCTACTGCCGATCCCCACGGGCGTGGACCCCGTGGACGCGGCGGGACTGCCCGAGGTCGTCTGCACGGTGTGGTCCAACATCGTGCACGAGGCCGGACTGGAGCGGGGTCAGCTGCTGCTGGTGCACGGCGGCTCCGGCGGCATCGGCACCTGCGCGATCCAGCTCGGACGCGCTCTGGGAGCACAGGTGGCCGCCACCGCGGGCGGTGGGCCGGGACTGCGGCTCTGCGAGGAGCTCGGCGCCGAGCCGGCCGTCGACTACCGCGAGCAGGACTTCGTGGCCGAGGTCAAACGACTCGGCGGAGCGAACGTGATCCTCGACAACATGGGGGGCTCGTACCTGGACCGCAACCTCAGCGCGCTCGCCCCCGACGGCCACCTGGCGGTGATCGGGATGCAGGGTGGCCGCAAGGCCGAACTCGACATGGGCAAGATGCTGATGAAACGACTGCGCATGTCGGCCCTGGGACTGCGCGGCAGGCCGTTGGAAGGCCCCCACGGCAAGGCGGCGATCGTCGCCGACGTGCGCCAGCGGGCGTGGCCGATGATCGAGCGCGGCGAGGTACGACCGGTCGTTCACCACCGGCTCCCGATGCGGGAGGCGGCGCGCGCCCACGAACTGATGGAAGCGGGTGGGGTGCACGGCAAGATCCTGCTCACCACCGAATAGTGGGCCCCGGGCCGCGCGGCGGGAGTCCACCTCGCCCGTGTGCTCGGCTCCCGGCGGGGCTCCGGCCACACACGTACGCGAGTCCTTCCAGCGGGGTATCGGCCAACCGGTTCCCGGGACGCGCTCGGCGGAACCTCCGCCGGCTCCCGCTCGACGGTGCCCGCGAACACCGCGGGTCACGACGACTCACCCAGGGGCGGTGACACAGCACGCACACCCGTTCGCGTTCGGTGTCACCGACGCGCCACTATTGAGGAATGGACGGCAAGGACTTCGAACCAGGACGCATGTTCGTGGTCGGTGACGAGAACGCACCGGTGGGAGCGGCGGCCACCCCGCACGCCCAGGGCGACGGCAGGCCCTCGGACGAGGGGAAGACCGAGCAACCGGGCGAGAACGGTGAGCAGAACCTCGGCGAGCTCGTGGAGCAACCGACCAAGGTCATGCGCATAGGCACGATGATCAAACAACTGCTGGAGGAAGTGCGTACCGCCCCGCTCGACGAAGCCAGCAGGAACCGGCTGAAGGAGATCCACCAGTCCTCCATCCGCGAGCTGGAACAGGGCCTGGCACCGGAACTGGTCGAGGAGCTGGATCGGCTGTCCCTGCCCTTCACGCGGGAGGAAACTCCCTCGGAGTCGGAGTTGCGGATCGCGCAGGCACAGCTGGTGGGCTGGCTCGAGGGCCTGTTCCACGGCTTGCAGACCGCGCTGTACGCCCAGCAGCTCGCGGCCCGCAGCCAACTGGAGAAGATGCGCCAGGGCGCGCTGCCCGCCGGTGGCGCGGACGGTGACGGAGAGCACGCCCCCCGGACGGGGACGCACGGGCAGTACCTCTGAGAGCGGCCCCGCACACCGGATTCCGGGCGCTCGCCCCGACGAAGCTCCCACCTTTCTCGCCCGGAAGCGGAGCGGGAGGACGAGTGCGCCCGCCTCGCCACCCCAGCCGCTTCGGGGCGCCTCCGAAACCGCCCACCCCGGTGCCGGTCCCTCCGCCACGCGTTCCACCTCGGATCTCCCGCGCATCTCGGACCTCCCGCGCGCCGCGGCCGACGCGGTGGCAGCGGACACCAACGCCCACTCCCCCGGTACGGCGTTCCCCTCGCACCGTTCGGGGGACTCTCACGCCTCCGAACGGCCCTGCCGGGCAAGATCATCGAGGCAAACCGGACAATGCTCCTCGCGGTGAATCCCACCGCAACCGCGCGTGCCACGGTCGGTACGCTGCACAACGTGCAGGCGACCAGCACGACAGACCAAACCGAAACACACGCGGCAGCGCCCGTAACGGCGCGCTCCCGCAGTTGGCGCAGGGTGTTCGACGACATCAGCAGGGCAGCGCACCAGCGACAGCTCTGGGCGCACCTGGGATGGCAGGACGTCAAGCAGCGCTACCGCCGCTCCGTCCTGGGGCCGCTGTGGATCACCATCAGCATGGGTGTCACGGCCACCGGGCTGGGACTGCTGTACTCGACCATCTTCAACATGGATGCCAGCGAGTACGTGCCCTACATGACCGTGGGATTCATCATCTGGTACTTCATCTCCGGATGCCTCATCTCCGGCACGGACGTGTTCATCCAGAACGAGGGCATGATCAAGCAGCTACCCGCGCCGATCAGCATCTACGTCTTCCGTACGGTGTGGCGCGAGTTCCTGCTGTTCCTGCACAACCTGGTCATATACTTCGCGATTCTGGCGATCTTCCAGCCCGACCTGAAGTGGACCTTCTTCAGCGTGTTCCCCGCGCTGCTGCTGCTGCTGGTCAACGCGGGCTGGGTTGTGCTGCTGTTCGGCATCGTCAGCACCCGGTTCCGCGACATCCCACCGGTGGTCAGCAGCTTCATGCAGCTGCTGTTCTTCATGTCACCGATCGTGTGGCCCATGTCGGCACTGGAGGCGAACGCGGGGCCGCGCGCCTGGCTCGCACAGATAAATCCCATCTACCATTACGTCGACATCGTCCGTTCGCCGCTGCTGGGCAGCGACCAGGATCTGTACCACTGGTTGATCGTGCTGGCCATCACAGTGGGCGGTTGGGCCCTGGCACTGCTGATGATGCGCAACTACCGGGCCCGCGTTTCCTACTGGGTCTAGAAGGAGGGCGACGAACCGTGGTCAGTATCGACGTGTGGAACGCAGACGTTGACTTCCCGATCTTCGACGCGAAGTCGCGCTCGATGAAGAAGGCCGTGCTCGGCAAGACCGGCGGCAAGATCGGCACCGAGAGCAAGGTGCCGATCATCGAGGCGCTGCGCGACATCAACCTCTCGCTTCGGCACGGCGACCGGGTGGCGCTGGTCGGCCACAACGGCGCGGGCAAGTCCACCCTGCTGCGACTGCTGTCCGGCATCTACGAGCCGACCAGGGGCAGCTCACGTGTGGAGGGCAAAGTCGCACCGGTCTTCGACCTCGGTGTGGGGATGGACCCGGAGATCTCCGGGCGGGAGAACATCATCATCCGCGGCCTGTTCCTGGGCATGAGCCGCAAGCAGATGGAAGACCGGATCGACGACATCGCCGAGTTCACCGAACTCGAGAACTACCTGTCGATGCCGCTGCGCACCTACTCCACCGGTATGCGGGTCCGGCTCGCGCTGGGCGTGGTCACCTCCATCGACCCCGAGATCCTGGTGCTCGACGAAGGCATCGGCGCGGTGGACGCGGAGTTCCTGGACAAGGCCAAAAGCAGGCTCAACGAGCTGGTCAAGCGTTCCGGAATGCTGGTGTTCGCCTCGCACTCCGACGAGTTCCTGGCCGAGCTGTGCAGCACGGCCATCTGGATGGAGAAGGGCCGGATCAAGGAGCACGGCCCGCTGCGCGAGGTGCTCACGCACTACAAAGGCAAGGACCCCTTCGAGAACCTCAGCCCGCAGGCGAAGGCCAGGATGCAGCAGGAGCAGGCTTCGACCGCGACCATCGGAAGCAACGAGGGCTGATGACGGAATCCGGACAATCCGCACCACTGCCGGCGGACGCGGTGGTGACGGTGATCGTGACGCGCCACCGCCCGGAACTGCTGGCCGAGTCGCTGAAGGTGATCGGGAACCAGACGCGGCCGCCCGACCACCTCGTCGTGGTGGACAACGGTCCCGACCAACCCGCCGCCGAGGTGGTGGCCGAGTGCCCGGTACCCGCCACCTACCTGCCCTCGCGGCGGAACCTGGGCGGCGCGGGCGGCTTCGCGCTCGGCATGATGCACGCCCTCTCACTCGGGGCGGAATGGATCTGGCTCGGTGACGACGACGGGCGCCCCGCCGACGAGCACGCGCTGAGCACCCTGCTGGAAGAGGCGCGCACCCGCGGTCTCGCGGCCGTCTCACCGGTGGTGGTCAACATCGACCGCCCGGACACGCTGGCCTTCCCGCTGCGGCGAGGGCTGACCTGGAAACGCCACCCGGAGGAGCTGCGCGGCACCGGCTCCGAGCACGACTTCCTGCCCGGCATCGCCTCGCTGTTCAACGGCGCGCTGTTCCGGGCAGGCACGCTGGACGTGGTCGGCGTGCCCGACTACCGGCTGTTCTTCCGCGGCGACGAGGTGGAGATCCACCGCCGGATGGTCCGATCGGGACTGCCGTTCGGCACCACGCTGCGCACCCGCTTCCTGCACCCCGACGGCTCCGCCGAATTCAAGCCGATGCTGCGTGGGAAATTTCATGCGCAGGATCCGGAGGACAGCACGAAGCGCTACTACACCTACCGTAATCGGGGCTATCTGCTGGCCCAGCCCGGCATGCGCGGAATCGGCATGCTCGAGGTGGCACGATTCGGGCTCTACTTCGTGTGGCAACGTCGCAGCCCGAAGGATTTCCTGGAATGGCTCCGGCTTCTCCGGCTCGGCAGGCGCGAACGCTTCTTCCGCAGGTGAACGGGACACCTCCCGTTCCACGCTCGCCCGGCCACGCGACGGCCGGGCGAGAATTCCACCGCACCCCTCCGGGATCACTCCGAAGGCGGACATCGGACAAAACCACTGAATCGCATCGACGACGCTGGGCAGGACGTGTCGGGCCACACAGACCGGCGATGCCGCGAAACGGCGTCGCGTGAGCACCTACTATTCTCCACCCGTGCTTAACGTCGGGCGGAAAGAGGACGAGCGGCCCAATCGGGGAAACGACCCCGACGACGTTGGGGGTCGCGACAACACGGCGAGTGCCGATTCCCGCAAACGCCTTCGCGTGATCGCCGCGGCACTCGGAATCGTGGGAACGATCCTCTCGCTGTCGGTTCCGTTCCTGCCCGTCAACCACGGGATCACCAACCTCAGGTGGCCAACGGCCGAGGGGACCGACCCGGTCTCCGCGCCGCTGGTCGTCTACTCGCCGGTCGATCTCGAGTTCACCGCGCCGTGCTCGGCGGCCCGCAGCCTCGACTCCAGGACGTCCGGGCCGGCCACCCTGCTGAGTACGACCCCGCCCTCCTCCGAGTACGGCGACCTCACCGGAATGGTGTTACGTGTCGAGGACGGACGGCTCACCCTGCTGTCGCGGGGAAGCCGGCTCGGCAGCGCCACCATCCCCGACGGCGACTGCACGATCTCGATAACCTCCGACGGCACGCGGACCACCGCGAGCGTGGGAGAAAAACCGCTGGCCAGCGTGACGAGCGGGGACCGTCGCCCGCAGCTGACCGGTATCTACTCCGACCTCGAAGAGCGACAGGATCCGATCGACGGCGTCTCGTTCCGGGCTCAGGTCGACACTCGCTGGTCCACCAGCGCGACGATCCTCAAGTTCGTCGTCATCGGGCTGGGGCTGCTGTGCTTCATAGGCTGCGTGATCGTGATACGCCGACTCGACCTCCGTGCCGGGCGGCGTCCCCCCAAGCTCGTACCGGCCGGGTGGTGGAAACCGACCTGGCGGGACGCCTCCGTACTGGCGGCACTGGTCATCTGGTGGCTGATCGGGGCGATGACCTCAGATGACGGCTACATCCTCTCGATAGCCCGCTCCCGTGACAGCGCGGGCTACATCAGCAACTACTACCGCTGGTTCGGGGCGCCGGAATCCCCGTTCGGCTGGTTCTACGAGCTCTACTCGCTGTGGGTGAGGGTCTCCGCCGCCACCCCGTGGATGCGGCTGCCCGCGCTGCTGATGGGGATAGCGAGCTGGCTGCTGATCAGCCGGGAGATACTCCCCAGACTCGGACAGCAGGTCCGCCGCAGCCGCGCGGCGGGATGGGCCGCCGCCGCCGTCTTCCTGGCCTTCTGGCTGCCCTACAACAACGGTCTCCGCCCGGAGCCCGTGGTCGTGCTGTTCTCGTTGCTGGCCCTGGCCGGGGTGGAGCGAGCGGTGGCCACGAAGCGGCTGCTGCCCGCCGCCGTCGGGCTGTTCGGAGCGGCGCTGGCGGTGGGGGCCAACCCGCACGGCCTGATGGCCGTGCTGCCCTTCGTGGTCGCCTTCAAACCGCTGTTCCGGCTCGTGAGCCAGCGCATCAGGGAGTTCGGCTGGCTGCCGGTGCTCGCGCCCCTATCGGCCTGCGGTTTCGCGATCCTCAACATCGTCTACTGGGACCAGACCTGGCAGTCGGTGCTGGAATCGACGCAGCTGCGGGGCGAGATCGGTCCGAGCCTGAGCTGGTACCAGGAACTGAGCCGCTACTCGCTGCTGTTCAGCCAGATCCCCGACGGGTCGATGACCCGGCGCTTCCCGGTGCTGCTGGTGATCCTGTGCCTGGTCACCTGCGCCGTGGTGCTGCTGCGCCGCGGCCGTATCAGGGGGGCCGCCCTCGGCCCGAGCAGGCGACTGCTGGGAATGACAGCGCTGACGTTCTTCGTGCTCGTACTCACCCCCACCAAGTGGACGCACCACTTCGGCATCTTCGCGGCGGTGGGGGGTGCGCTCGCCGCGCTCACCGCGCTGGCCACGAGCGGCACGGTACTGCGCTCACGGCGCAACCGCGCCGCGTTCTTCGCCGGCCTGATGGCGATCTGCGCGCTCGCCGCCACCGGCCCCAACGCCTGGTGGTACGTCTCGGGCTGGGGAATCCCCTGGAACAACATCCCCCCCTCCGTGAGCGGCTACAGCGCGAGCACCCTCCTGCTGGTCGTCGCGGGGATAGCACTGGTGGTGGCGGTCATCGAGCACCTGCGGATCGACGAGCACCGACCGCACGTGGTCCACCCGCCGAAGCTCGACCGCAACGGCCGTACCGGTGTTGAAGGCCGCAGCCGTGCGCTGCGGCTGGGTACCGCGCCGCTGTCCGTGGTCTGCGCACTGCTGGTCATCGGCGAGCTGGCCACGTTCGGCAAGGCCATACAGGAGCAGTGGGGCAGCTACAGCCTCGGCAAGGACTCGGCCAAGCAGCTGGCAGGTGACAGCTGCGGCCTGTCGGACTACGTGTACGTGGAGAAGAACCCCACCGAGGGCATGCTCCGGGTCTCCGAACGACAGCCAGACACCCCCGTTTCGGACATGGAGGCCCCCGACCGGGTCTCGCCCGAGGAGTCCCCGCGGGACTACCTCGGAGCGAAGATGGAGGGCTACCGGCGTGACGGGCTGCCCTCCGAAAACGAGTCCGGCGGCAAGGACTGGAACCCACCCTACGGGCTGGGCGATGACGACGCGCCGGTCTGGGGCAGCCACGATGAAGGCGGCACCGGCACCAACACCGGTGAACTTCGCACCCAGTGGTACGACCTGCCGAAACGCGCCCGCGAGGGCAACGTGCCCGTGGTGCTCACGCTGGCCGGGAACGTGCGCGGGGCGAACAGGCTCTACGTGGAGTTCGGCAAGCGGACCGAGGACGGCTTCGAGATCATGGACCGCCGTCCCGTGCTGACGGGACCAGCTCCCGACTGGCGGGACGCCAGGATCAGCGTGGACGGCAGGGCGGACGGCGCCGAGCAGGCCCGGGTGATCGCCGTCGATCAATCCCTCGGCGAGGACGGCTGGCTCGCCGTGAGCGCACCCCGCGCTCCTCGCCTGACGAACATGACCGAGTTCATCGGCGACGCCCCCACCTTCGTGGAGTGGACGGCCGCCTTCCAGCACCCGTGCCTGGACCTGCCGGACATCCGGCACGGGATCGCGGAGGTACCGCGCTTCCGCGTCAGCGCGGGCGGCACGCTGCGCTCGGTGGGCCAGGGATGGTCCTCGCCGGACGCCGCCGGACCTTTCGGCTGGCTCAACGTCACCGCGAGCATGCGCGAGATGCCGACCTACCTGCGGGGCAACATCCACCGCGACTGGGGAACGCTCTACACGGTGGATCCGTACCGTCCGGAGGCCCTGCCCGCTCAGGCCGCCATGGACATCGAGTGGGAGACCCACTGGGGCACCTGGAGTCCGGGGCCGTTGAGCAGGCCGGTGCAACTGCCCGGCGACGTCCCGAGCTCGGACGACCGCAACGACACCTCGTCGGGGGATGACTCCGGCTCCGACGGTGACGACATCGGGCACGTGGACGGCTCCACCAACCAGCGGGGAACGGACTGACCGACCGTTCCGCGACCGGCGGCGCCGGTCGCGGAACGCCGCTCGGGCCGGAGTACCGGGCCTGACGAGCCAGGGCTCACTCGCGGAAGACGACCCAGCGCAGCAGCACGAAGTTGATGCCGGTGCCCAGTGCCTGGCCCGCCAGCCAGCACAGCGTCCACTTGAACTGGGCCCCGTACACGAAGCCGAATTCCGGCAGCCAGAGGAACAGCAGCTGATTGGTGCCGATGTTGACGAAGAAGGTCACCACGTAGACCAGCACGAACGCCCCGGCCTTCGCCTTGGTGTTGCCGGTGTTGGCACCGGCGAAGGTCAGTCTTCGGTTCGCGACGTAGGAAGCGCTGGTGCCGAGCACGAACGCCAGCGTGCGGGCCAGCCAGTTCGGCAAGTCCAACGCGAGCAGCGTCATGTACGAGCCGTAGTCCAGCATCGCGCAGACGGCCCCGATGAGACCGAACCGAACGAGCTGGTTGAGGATTCCCAGTTGCTTGGTCTCGGGTTCGGCGGTGCTTTCGGCCACGGCCACTCGTTCACCTCGGCTGTCGCGACGACACTGGAGCGGGCTCCGGGCCCGACGACGATCCGCCCACAGGTCACCCGCCGCCCCTGACTCGGGGCAAGTGTAGCCACCCAACCGGTCAGTCGAGTGGGGGACGGGTTCACCCGGCGCTGTCGTGGCACGGCACGCGGATAGACTCGTCACGGTGGGATCGGTTAACAACGAGCACAGGATGCTGACGGGCTGGGGTCGCACCGCACCCACCATGGCCGAGGTCGTCAGCACGCCGGATGTCGAGACCATCGCCCGCGTGGTGCGCGAGGCCGGCCCGCGAGGATTGATCGCCAGAGGGCTCGGCCGCAGTTACGGCGACCCCTCGCAGAACGCGGGCGGCACCGTCATCGACATGACCGCGCTCGACCGGATTCACACGATCGACGTCGACAACGCGGTCGTCGACGTGGACGCGGGCGTGTCGCTGGACACCCTGATGCGCAGGCTCCTGCCGCACGGACTGTGGTTACCGGTGCTGCCCGGCACCCGGCAGGTGACCGTCGGCGGGGCGATCGGGGCGGACATCCACGGCAAGAATCACCACTCCCAGGGGTCGTTCGGCAGCCACGTGCTCTCCCTCGATCTGCTGACCGCGGACGGCGAGGTGCGCACGCTCACTCCCGAGGGTGAGTCCGCCGAGCTGTTCTGGGCCACGGTCGGCGGCATGGGGATGACCGGGATCATCGTCCGCGCCACCATTCGCCTCAAACGTGTCGAGACGGCCTACTTCGTGGTCGACAACATCCAGACCCGCAACCTCGACGAACTGCTCGAGCACTTCACGGACGGCTCCGACGACGACTACGTGTACTCGGTCGCCTGGTTCGACTCGTTGGCGCGGGGCGACCGGATGGGGCGCGCCCTGCTCACACGTGGCAATCCGGCCACCCTCAACGAACTCCCGAAAAAACTGCGGAAGAATCCGCTCGGATTCGACGCTCCCCAACTGATGACGGCACCACCGGTATTTCCGAACGGGTTGGTGAACAAGTACACCATCACCGCTTTCAACGAGGTCTGGTACCGCAAAGCACCTACGAAGTACGGCTCGGTGCAGAACATCACACAGTTCTTCCACCCGCTCGATCTGGTCGGCGAATGGAATCGTGTGTACGGTTCGAACGGCTTTCTGCAGTACCAGTTCATGGTGCCGTTCGGCCAGGAGCAGATGTTCCGGCGCTCGATCGACAAGATCAGCGCTTCGGGACACGTCTCGTTCCTGAACGTCCTCAAAACGTTCGGCCCCGGAAACGCCGCCCCGATGTCGTTCCCGGACGAGGGGTGGACGCTCACCGTCGATATTCCCGTGACCCCCGGCCTCGACCGGTTGTGCCGGGACCTGGACGAGATGGTGCTCGAAGCCGGCGGCAGGCTGTACCTCGCGAAGGAGTCGCGCACCACTCCCGAGATGATCGAGCGCATGTACCCGCGCATCGACGAGTGGCGCGAGACACGCGCCGCGGTGGACCCCGAAGGAATCTTCCGCTCCGACCTGGCCAGGAGGCTGAACCTGTGATCGACGCGGTTGGCAACCCCCAGTCCCTGCTGCTGCTCGGCGGCACCTCGGACATCGCGCTGGCCACCGCCGAGCGCTACGCGCGGCAGCGCCCGCTCCGCATCGTCCTGGCGGCCCGCCCCTCGGAGCGGCTGGAGGCGGCGGCGGAGCGGCTGCGCGGGACGGGCAGCACGGTGACCACCGTGCCGTTCGACGCCCGTGACCCCGACACCCACGCCGAGACCCTGGACAAGGCCTTCGGCGAGGGGGACATCGACATCAGCATCGTCGCGTTCGGCGTGCTCGGTGACCAGGAGAAACTCTGGACCGACGTGGCGGCGGCTCGGGAGATGGCCGAAATCGACTACGTCGCCCCGGTGACCGTCGGCGTGCTGCTCGCCGAGCACCTGCGCAAACAGGGCCACGGCCACATCGTCGCGCTCTCCTCCGTCGCCGGGGAGCGGGTGCGTCGCTCCAACTTCGCCTACGGCTCGGCCAAGGCGGGCATGGACGGGTTCTACACCGGTCTGACCGAGGCGCTGCGCCCCTCGGGGATCAAGGTCACGGTGGTGCGCCCCGGCCACGTCAAGTCGAAGATGACCGAAGGGCTCAAGGAGGCACCGCTGGCGCAGACCCCCGAGCAGGTCGCGGACATCATCGTGAACGCGGTGCGCAAGGGCAGGGAACTCGTCTGGGCCCCGGCCCAGTTCCGCTACGTGATGAGCGTGCTGCGCCACCTGCCCCGCGTGGTGTTCCGCAGGCTGCCGTTCTGACCTCGCTCAGCCGGCCTCCCCGGCCGGAGCGCTCCGGTCCGTCGGCCTTCCCACCTGATCCGCGCGGTTGGGGCCGCGACGACGAGCGGGCAATCACGGCCGAGTGACTACCGGACGCCGCCCGGTGCGCGTTCTTCGGGGAACGCGCACCGGGCGTATTCGTGTCGCGGGCCGTTCGCCGCGGTGCCGGACTCGTGCACCGGTTTGTCGCCCCGCCCGTCGGAACAACGGTCCGAAACACTCCACCACCGGCGGTAAACGGGTTTTCCCGGAATTCCGCCCGCCGTGACCGAACCGCTCGGGATCGTTTGCCCATTCGACGCCACTTCCTCACTCGGCCAAAGCCGCGAGCACTGACGACGCGGAGTCACGAGGGAAACGTGGTGTGTTGTCCGAGTCACCGCGTTACACCTTCGAACGAGACAGTTGCACGGGTAAATTCGACTGCGAAACGATAACAGGACGCGACATTCACGCCCCTTTCGTCCGATCATGGAACGAGACCAGAAAGGGGACAATGTGACGGTCAAGAATCTCGTGGGGCACGCCGTCGCGCTGAGCACGGCAGCCGCCCTGGTCACGGCCGCACCCGCGGCCGCGGCCACCGAACAGCCCGAGCAGGACACGCAGACCACCCAGTCGACCCAGGAGAAGGCCGGTTCCGCCGACGACGGCTCCGGCGACGGCTCGACCGACGGCTCGGGCTCTTCGGACTCTGGGGACTCCGGGAACGACACCTCCGGTGACGGTTCCGGCTCGACCGACGGGAACTCCGACGGCGGGACCAGCGACGACTCCGGCTCGACCGACGGCTCGACCGACGGCTCGACCGACGGCTCGACCGACGGCTCAGGCGATGGTTCCACCGACGGAGGAGCCACCGATGGAGGCTCCGGCTCCACCGACGACTCCGGCTCCACCGACGACTCCGGCTCCACCGACGGGAACTCCGACGGCGGGACGGATGACGGTTCCACCGACGACGGTTCCACCGGCGACGGCTCGGGCGACGGTTCCGGCGACGGCGGCGACCAGGTCGACGAGGGCCCCGGCGCAGGCAAGATCGACGAGTACTACCAGAACCTCAGCGAGGCCGAGCAGCAGCGGCTGGGCGAGCCGGTCGGCGAGGAACAGGTGGTCAGCGACTCGGTCCGCTACCAGCAGTACGACAACGCCCGGATCTACTGGTCGGAAGGCCAGGGCGTGCACTCCGTCTCGGGTGCCGTGCTGGAGGCATACCTGAACGCGGGCGGCCACGAGGCGCTCGGCGTTCCCGCCACCAACGTGCTCACCGACGACCTGGGAACCCCCTACGGCGAGTTCGTGAACTCCGAGCGGGGAACGAGCGCGATCTACGCGCCGGAGGGCGCGCAAGCCCACGTGCTCGGTGAGCCCGTGCTCAAGAAGTGGCGCGCCGAGGGTGGCGGTGGTGGCCACCTGGGTTACCCGACCACCGACACCGCCGCCACACCGGACGGCCGGGGCCAGTACAGCGAGTTCGCCAACGGCGGCGCCATCTACTGGACCAACGAGACGCAGGCCCACGTGCTGCAGGGCAAGATCCTGGCGAAGTGGCGCGCGCTGGGCGCCGGGCAGGGCCCGGTGGGGTATCCGACTTCGGACGAGAAGACCGCCGCTGACGGTCAGGGCCGCTACAACGAGTTCGCCGGAACCGGCGGCGGCGCCATCTACCTGGCGCCGGAGGCCGATGAGGCGTTCGCGGTGTACGGCACGATTCACTACAAGTGGCAGAAGCTGGGTGGCGTCACCGGTCCGGTGGGGTATCCGACTTCGGACGAGAAGACCGCCGCTGACGGTCAGGGCCGCTACAACGAGTTCGCCGGAACCGGCGGCGGCGCCATCTACTGGAACCCGGACACCGGTAAGGCCAACGCGGTCTACGGCGAGATCTACGACAAGTGGCAGGAACTCAACGGTGTCACCGGCCCGCTGGGGTATCCGACTTCGGACGAGAAGACCGCCGCTGACGGTCAGGGCCGCTACAACGAGTTCGCCGGAACCGGCGGCGGCGCCATCTACTGGGCCAAAGAGGGCTGGTGGATAGCGGAAAACGGGCGCACCCACGCGGTCTACGGCGCCATCTACGACAAGTGGACGGCGAGCGGCGGGGTCACCGGCCCGCTGGGCTACCCGATCACCGACGAACTCCCCGGCTATGAGGATTTCGGTTACAGCGGCAGGTACAACGCTTTCAGCGGTCAGAACGGCCAGTTCGCCCTGATCGCTTGGAGCAAGCCCACGCAGGCGCACTCGGTGCAGGGCAAGATCGCCTACAAGTACGCGAGTTCCAAGTACGGCGGGCCGGGCGGTGTCCTGGGCTACCCGACCACCGACCAGCGCATCACCCCGGACGGACAGGGCGCCTACAACCACTTCAACGGTGCGGGCGGCAGCTCGATCTATTACAGCAAGGCCGTCGGCAGGGCGCACGGGATCTTCGGCGGTATCCGCGACCGGTGGCAGCAGCTGGGCTGGGAGCGTTCCTACTTGGGCTACCCGACCAGCGGTCAGTACGAGGTGGACGGCGTCTATCGAGTCGACTTCCAGGGTGGTCAGATCACCTACTACCCGGAGACCGGCGAGATCGTCGACCGGCCGTGGTGACCGAACCGGTCGCACCGGGCTGAGCACCCGAGAGGTGTGACGCTCCGATAGTCCAGAAGGGCCTTCCGGATCCGCTCCGGAAGGCCCTTCGTTATCTCGAACAGGTGAAAAACCGGGACGAGCCACGGGTTCGGCCGTGTCCGTACCACAACACTCGGGGCCCCGCGCCCACGCTGGACGTCGTTCGGAATCGCCGAGCTGAACAGGAGCATCCCGTGTTTTCCGGAAACGGTTCGATCTTCCGCAGAGCGGTGGCGGCAGCCGCCACTCTGCTCGCGGCCACCCTCTCCCTGGGATTGTCCGGCACCGCCAGCGGCGACGTCGACACGCCGCGCGAGCGACAACGAGCCCAGCAGCGGGCCTCGTCGGCCGAGTTCACCCCAATCGAACATCGCTACTGGAACGACCCGAAGCTGCGCGAGACGCTCGGGCACCCCGTGGACACCGAGTACCACGTGGACGGGATCTCCTACCAGCAGTTCCAGAACGGCTGGATGTACCACACCGACGACACCGGGACACACGAGGTGCACGGCGCCATCGCGGCCCGCTACACCGAGGTCGGCACGCACGAAACCTACGGGGTGCCCACCACCGACGAGCTGACGACCCCCGACGGCAAGGGGCGCTACAACCACTTCGTGGGAACCGACGCGATCGGAGTCGCCTCGATCTACTGGACCCCGGATACCGGAGCTCAGGGCGTGTGGGGACCGCCGAGGCAGTTCTGGGCCAAGCACGGCTACGAGCGCGGTTTCCTGGACTACCCGACGTCCACCACGACCGACACCCCCGGCGGCAAGGGCGTCTACACCCACTTCCGCGGCGCCGACCACCTGGGAGCCTCGGTCTACTGGAGCGAATCCACCGGACCGCACTCGGTGCAGGGCACGATCCGCGATCTGTGGCTGGAGCTCGGCGCCGAGAAATCCTGGCTGGGCTTTCCCACTTCCAATGAGTACGACATCGAAATCGGACGGCGCAGCGATTTCCAGAACGGTTACATCACCTGGAACTCCAAGACCGGCAAGGCCGAGGCACACCGCTACTGAGCGACCGAGCACCGATCGGACGAGTGGCGTGACCTGCGGTTGAGCCCCAGGAGCGCCACTCGTTATCACATCGCGGATGCGGTTGTGACTCCCGTCGGGTCGGCTGCGAGAATCGACATCGGATTCGGGGCCGGGCGATGGGAGACTCGGATATGGCCGTGAAGTGCTCCATTGTGGACGACGAGCTGGTCGCTGAGTTCGATTCGACCATGTTCAAGTGGCTACGCGCTTCACTGCCACGATATCGCGAGCTCATCCAGGGAAGGCTGGACGAGTACCGCGAGTACGACTGGTTGTGCGAACGACTCTCGCTCCCGCTTCCCGTCACACCGCTGGACTCCACCATGCTGCGCGCCCTGCGCGACAGCTGGTGCGACCCCGTGGACGACGACGCGCTGCGGGGCTGGCTGGAGGCCGACCTGATCAACCGGCTCCGCGAGGACGCCGACGTGGCGTTGAGCACCCTCCCCGCCACGGGCGAACGGCTGGTGCTGCGCGACGCCGAACAGGTCGAGGCGTGGTTCTGGGTGCTGGTGAACATGCGCATCGCCTACGGCGTGGAGCACGGTGTGCTCGGCCCGGGCCGTCCGCCCATCGACGAGCACTTCGACAAGACGGCCGACTGGAGTGATCCGCTCACCCCCGCGCGGTTCGCCGTGTGGTGGCTGCAGAACGTGGCCGACGCGTTGCGCAAAGCATCCGGTCAACCCCTGCCGGAGTACTCCTACTACTGACGGGTTCGCGGTTCGCTCCGGTTGCCGGGCGCGTTTCGCCAAGAACCGACGTCACCCGGATCGTACCTCACCGCGGGAACGGCGATCCCCGCGAGATCACCACTGCCCGGGAGCTGGTCCTCCTGCGGCGCACCCGGAAACCACGAAGGGGATCGCCCTGCTCGTCGCCGCGACCGGAAACCCGATGATCAGCCGTGCCCGTACGGCGCCTTGTGGAAAGCGCGCCCCTCACACGGATCTCCTGCCGGGAACCGGCTCACTCCCCCGACCAGAGGGAGTCCAGCGGCAGCCTGCCGCGCGGGATCGCGGACCTGCCAGGCGGGGCGAGTGCGGGCCAGCCCAGCGCGATACCGGTACGCACCGACCACGGGGAACCGAATCCGGCGAGCGCCGTGACCCGCTCCACGTTGGCCTCCGGGAAGAACGTCGCCGGGCAGCAGCCCAGCCCGAGCAGTCCCGCGGCGGTCATGAGATTCTGCGCGAATCTGCCACCGTCGAACTCGGCATCGGCTCCCCTGCGATCCAGGGCCAGCAGCACCACCACCGGCGCCTGCCCGAGATGCAGGGCGTAACCGCCACAATCGGCGAGCTCCGCCCGGGTGTCCGGATCGCGCACGGTGTGCACCCGCCAGGGCTGGCGGTTGCGAGCCGAACCGGTCCAGCGTGCCACCTCCAGCACGGAACGCAGGTCACTCTCGGTAACCTCGGCGTCGGTGAACCAACGGGTGGCGCGCAGTCGGCGCAACGTCTCCAACGACACGGGGAAACGGGCACCATGCCCGGCCGATTCGGTCATGCCCGAAGTATGGTGCGCTAGAGTGCGAACTGTCTCGACAGGTCGGCCCAGTGCGCCGAAAAACCGTACGGAGGTTCGCCGCGTGCAGTCGGAGACGACCGTGCCCTCGGAGAGCTTGCTCCCGGAACGCAGCAAGGAGGTGGCCCGCCACCTCCGGTCGGCCGGGGTGACCGGTGAGATCCGGGAGATGCCGGGGTCGACCCGGACCGCCGCCGACGCCGCGGCGGCACTCGGCTGCGACCCCGGAGCGATCGCCAGCAGCCTGGTGTTCCTCACCGGGGACGAGCCCGTTCTCGTGCTGACCAGCGGACGTCACCGGGTCGACACGGACGCGCTGGTGGAGCGGCTGGGGTGGCAACCGCTCACCCGGGCCAAACCGGAACAGGTGCGCAGAGTCACCGGCCAGGCCATCGGCGGGGTGGCTCCCCTGGGACATCCCCGAGCGCTGCCCACGGTGGTGGACAGCGCGCTCGCCGACTACGAGCGGGTCTGGGCGGCGGGCGGCACACCCCGCACGGTGTTTCCCACCACCCACGACGAACTGGTGCGGATGACCGGCGGCCGTTCCCTCCCGGTCGGCTCGGACGACTGAGCGGCGCGCTTCTCGAACGCTCGACTCTCACCCGTGCGGCGATTTCTCGAGGAAAATCGCGGGGCAGTCGGCGGTCACCGCCAGGCGGTCGGAGGTCACACAGCCACCACCCGCGACGACCGAGTCGAAAACTCACTCAAAGGTAGAAGGCGAGGAAGAGGCAGCCTGCCAGTATCACGAACAGGACCAGCAGCACCTTGTCCTTGAGAGCCACTTCCTCCGGCTCCCCGGCCACGCCCTTGTCCACGTCCACCGCGTAACGCAGGATGCCGATCACGAACGGGATGATCGAGATGATCCCCCAGATCGAGTTGTCCACCTGCCTGATGTCGTAGGCCCACAGGCTGTACGACATGATCATGATCGCCGCCGAGATGGCCCATACGAACCGCAGGTACGAGGCCGAGTACGCGCGCAGCGACTTGCGGATCTTGGCGCCGGTCTCGTTGGCGAGCTTCACCTCGGCGTAGCGCTTGCCCGCCACCATGAACAGCGAACCGAAGGCCACCACGATGTAGAACCACTGGGTGATCTCCAGACCGGCGGCGGCACCGCCCGCCACCGCACGCAGCAGGAACCCGGAGGCCACGATGCACAGGTCGATCACCGGCTGGTGCTTGAGCCCGAAGCAGTAGCCGAGCTGCACGGCGACGTAGACGACCATCACGGCCAGCAGCCCCATGCTCACCAGGCCGGATATCACCAGCGAGCCGACCAGCAACAGAGCGCACACCGCGTAGGCCACCGGCAGCGGGATCAGCCCGGCCGCGATCGGCCTGTTGCGCTTGGTCGGGTGCGCGCGGTCGGACTCGACGTCGAGGGCGTCGTTGATGAAGTAGATCCCCGAGGCCGCCATGGAGAAGACCGCGAAGGCCACGGCCGCGTCCAGCAGGGTGGGAACCGCCCAGAGCTCACCCGCGCTGAACGGCGCGGCCAACACCAGGATGTTCTTGACCCACTGCTTGGGCCGCAGCTCCCGGATCAGGCCGTTGATCAGTCCACCGGGAGTTCCGGCGGCGGCCACCACCCTCGCGTGGTAAGCGTCCGAGGACTTGCCGTCGCGCGCCGCGCTCGCCGCTACCTCACCGGCCGGTTCCGTTTCCAGCGCACCGGCCTCACCACCGGCCTCCGAACCGATCAGCCCCTCGGAGTCGGCGTGGGCCGCCCCCGCCGCGGAGGCCCCGGCACCGTCCGCCTCGGAGTCACGTTCGAGCTCCGCGTCCTGTTCGGTGGTGGCGGTGTCGAGACCACCGGAACCCGCACCCGCCGCCCCCTCGGAGCGCTCGTCCGTCCCCCCAGGGGATTCCTCACCGAGCTGGGAGCCCGCTTCGTTCCTGTCAGCCACAGTTCCTCCGCCGTTTGACGTATCGACGCACGCTCAGCGCGACGGCACCGCCGAGACTCGAGCCGACGACCACATCACTCGGATAGTGCACCCCGAGCACCAGACGACTGACCATCATCGGCGGCACCAGCACCGGAGTTAAGCCGCGTCCGAGCAGCCGGCCGTAGAGGACGGCGGCCGTGGTCGTCGAAGTGGCGTGCGATGAGGGGAAGCTCAACCGGCTCGGAGTGCTGACCAGCACGCGAATCCCCGGATCACCGGGACGTTCGCGCCGCACCAGTCGTTTGACCGCGATCGAGGCACCGTGCGATGCGGCCACCCCGACGGCGGCCAGGAGCCACTCCCGGCGCCTGCGGCGGTCGGTGATCGCCCCGACCGCCCCCAGCGCCAGCCAGCCGAGCGCGTGGTCGCCGAACTTGGACATACCCTTGGCGACCGTAACCACGGGTTCCCTGGCCAGCACGTTCTGCACCCGACGCACCGCGGTGGTCTCCGCCGTAACGGCGGCGGGTGGCCGTTCCGCCGTGGTCGGCTCCGACTCGTCCTGGGGGGTGGCCACGGTCGTCAACTCTGCGTCCACTTCGTCTCCGGCTTTCTCTCCGGCCGGGGCACGTACGCTCCGGACACGTCGCCGGGAGCGGTGTTGTGCTCCCGGAGGCGCGTACCCGGCCGTGCCCGACTCCCTGGTTCGCTTTCGGTGGTGCCTCGCCCCGTCCCGGCGTGCCCGCGCGACCGCGACGCGGGGGCGTCGCTGCCCGGCACGGTGGGCCTCGAGACGGTCGGGCACTCGGCCCGGTCGTCGGCGAGTCCCGAAGCGCCGCGCTCTCGCCGGAACGCCGGAGACGTGGCCCGGAACCGGCCCGGTGTCTCCCGCCGGTCCCGAGCGGGTGAGGGGAGGTTCCACCGGACCGACACCCGTGGCAACCGAGCCACCGAGGTCTCACTGGTCACTCGTACATCCGCTTCCAGGCCTCCGGACTGGTCAGCTCCGGCAGCGCTCGACGGTAGGCCTCCCGCAGGCGGGGCCACTCGCTGACGAGCCTGCGGTAGTCGGCGAGGGCTCGCCTGCCGAGCCTGCGGAACTCCTCCGGGTCACGTCGCCGGAACACGGTACCGCTCCCGTCAGCGGTGGAGACGGTGGCACTGTCCAGCGCGCCGAGCAGGAACCAGAGAGCGTTCGAGGACGGGACGTTCAGCTGCGGTCGCCGCTTGGCCTCCGGGTCGGGCTGCTTGAGGTTGTGCAACAACGCCTGCGAGGCGCGCTTGGCGATCCGCGCCGAGTTCGCCGGCGGCTGCAGTAACGACTCGGCCAGCACCGGATCCGCCGAGGGAGGAGGGAGTTCCCGGGCCGAGGAGAAGGTCTGCGCGTCGGAGTAGTGCTCGCGGAGCTTTCGCACCTCGGGCAGCGCCGTGCGCAGGCTCTCGAACAACCCCTCCGGCCCGGCCAGGAAGTCCTCGACGGCCTTGAGCTGCACCGCCACGGTGGAGTACTCCATGGAGAACAGGTGCCGCAGCGTGAGCTTGAGGCTCTGCTTCAGCAGGTTCTTGCGCACGTCCTCCGGGCTGTGCAGCGCCGCGAGGATCAGCCTGTTGCGGGTGTGGAAATAGGCCGTCCAGTCGGTCGCGTCGTTCTTGTCCGTCCAGGGCATGTGCCAGACCGCGGCCCCCGGCAGCGAGACCGTGGGGTAACCGTGCGCCCCGGCGCGCAGGTGGTACTCGGCGTCGTCCCACTTGAGGAACAGCGGCAACGGCAGCCCGGTCCGCTCGATGACCTCCCTCGGGAACAGGCACATCCACCAGCCGTTGTAGGTGGCGTGGATGAGCTTGTGCAGCTTCCTGCTCTTGCGCAGCGGGTACTCGGCGAAATCGTGGTCGGTCGCCGCTCCGGGAGCCGCCCGCCACATAGCCACGCCGGTGTCGACGACCTCACCCATGGTGTGCAGCCGTGACCTGGCCTGCAGATTGAGCATGTGGCCGCCGACGATGACGGGCCGCACCGATGCCCGCGCGAAGGCGTTGGAGCGGAGGATGCCGTCCGGCTCCATCGCGATGTCGTCGTCGAACAGCATCACCTGTTCGGCGTCGGAATTGTAGATCCCCTCGTACATGACGCGGGTGAATCCACCGGAACCACCGAGGTTGGGCTGTTCGATGACGTGGAGCTTGTCCCCGATCCGGCGAACGGCCTCGTCGAAGCCCTCGGTCTCCCGGATCTTCTGGGCACCCTGGTCGGCCACCACCACGCGCTCGACGATGTCGAGGACCTGGGAGTCCTCCCCGAGGGTCTGCAGCGTCTGCACGCAGTCCTGCGGGCGCATCGTGGTGGTTCCGACCACGACCCGCTGCTTGGGGAGCTTGACGTCGGTGGTCCAGGCCGCCTCGTCGACCTCGATGTCGCTGTCGTTGGTGAACAGGTCGAACCAGATCCAGCCACCGTCCTCGAAGGGCTTGAGGGAGATCCGGAACTCCAGCCAGCGCCACGACTTGGAGCTTGCGACGGCCGTGCCCTCCAGGTGAACGATGTCGCCGTTCGCCTTGGATCTGTACACGTCCAGTCTGCCCGCGCCGCGCACCTTCAACCGGAGCACGACCTCGTCCAGCTTCGTCCAGCGTTTCCAGTAGCTGGCCGGGAACGCGTTGAAGTAGGAGGCGAACGAGACGTTGGTGTGCGCGGGAACACGTACCGAACGCCGGGACAGCACCGTGGCGCGCTGGGCGACCGTCTTCGGTTCGTCGATGTAGAGCGGACGCACGTCCAGCGGGTCCTCGGAGCGCGGCAGCAGCACCCGCTGCAGCACCTGCCCCGTTCCGACCCGCCTGCTTCCGGTGCGCACCGTGGCCGAGTCGGCGAGCTTGCTCTCGCCCACGGCGGGGGCGGACTCACCGTCCGAATCCGGAACGGGTGAGTCCGACTCCGGCGGGTGCGGTTGTTCGGCGTCGGCCTCGGGCAGTCCCTCCGGGGAGCCCTGCTCCGACTGGTCCGACTCGGCCAGGTCCGGTTCGGTCGGAGAAGTCCGTTCAGTCACGTCAGTCCTCCATCGAGCCGTCCAACGAGCGGCCCTCGGTGAAGTAGGGGTAAACCTTGTTGTCGAACATGCTCAGCGCGGACCCGATGGCCATGTGCATGTCCAGGTACTTGTACGTACCCAACCTGCCGCCGAAGAGCACCTTGCGCTCCTTGGCCTCCCGTTTGGCCAGTTCGCGGTAGGTCTCCAGCTTCGACCGGTCCTCGGCCGTGTTGATCGGGTAGTAGGGTTCGTCGCCGCTCTCGGCGAACCGCGAGTACTCCCTGACGATTACGGTTTTGTCATTGGGATAGTAGTCGCGCTCCGGGTGGAAGTGCCGGAATTCGTGGATGCGCGTGTACGGGACCTCCTCGTCGGCGTAGTTCAACACCGGCGTGCCCTGGAAGTCTCCCGTGTGTACGACCTCGGTCTCGAAGTCGAGGGTTCGCCAGCCCAGCTCACCCGCGGAGTAGTCGAAGTAGCCGTCCAGCGGACCGGTGTAGACGACCGGAACCGCGGGCAACCGGTCGCGCACCTCGAAGTAGTCGGTGTTGAGCCGGACCTCGATGTTGGGGTGTTCGGCCATCCGACGCAGCCAGGCCGTGTAACCGTCCACCGGCAGGCCTTCGTAGGTATCGCTGAAGTAGCGGTTGTTGAAGTTGTAGCGCACCGGAAGGCGGGTGATGTTGGACGCGGGCAGTTCCTTGGGGTCGGTCTGCCACTGCTTGGCGGTGTAACCACGCACGAACGCCTCGTAGAGCGGGCGGCCGATCAACGAGATCGCCTTCTCCTCCAGGTTCTTGGCGTCCGCGGTCTCGATCTCGGCCGCCTGCTCGGCGACCAGCGCCTTCGCCTCGTCCGGGGTGAACGCCCGACCGAAGAACTGGCAGATCAGCCCGAGGTTCATCGGGAAGGAGTAGATCTGGCCCTGATAGCGGGTGAAGACCCGGTGCTGATAGTCGGTGAAGTCGGTGAAACGGTTGACGTAGTCCCACACCCGCTTGTTCGAGGTGTGGAACAGATGCGCACCGTAACGGTGCACCTCGATACCGGTTTCCGGCTCGGCCTCGGAGTAGGCGTTACCACCTATGTGGTGCCTTCGCTCCAGTACCAGTACTCGCTTGTCCAGCTGGGCTGCGGCACGCTCAGCGATGGTAAGTCCGAAAAATCCCGAACCTACGATAATCAGGTCATAACCTCCGAAGCTCACAGCCGCGAGGGTAGCGTTGGCCCAACCGGGTGCCGAAACCGCGTGCCATCCGTGCCGGAGCGTGTCGGTTTCGCGATCGTCTCTCCGAGAAGGGTGGCTCCACCGGGCGTTCGCGGTGATTCCGTCGCATACTCACCGACAGTGATGTGAACGAGTCACACCGGAAACCGCCGACAGGGCCCCGGCAACGTGAGCGAGGCGAACATGCTCCGCGGCTTCATCGCCGGAACCATCGCACTGGCCGCGACGACACTGGTCACCACCGTTTCCGCCGGTTCGGCCGCGCAAGAACGCGCCCCTGCTCACGAGGAGACGACGGCGGTGCACAGAGCCCTGTCGGAGGCTCCTGCAGCGCGTGGAGCCCCGGGGATCCGCACGGTGCGGACCCGACAACCGTTCAGCATGGTCGCGGTCACCTGGGACGGAAGGGCGCCGGACCGGATAACGGCGCGAAAGCGGCAGGACGGGCGGTGGAGCCGGTGGCACGAGCTCACACCGCTGAGCGTTTCCGGCCACGGCGGGACAGGTCGTTCGGGGTCCGGGGGAGCCAGCGGCGCCTGGTGGACCGGGCCGAGCTCCGAGATCCGGATACGCGCGAGCCGGGCGGGCGAGCACGTGACCGACGAGCTGGAACTGGTCGCGATCACGCCCGGTACCGAGCCGGTGCGTTCCGAGCCCGAGGGACGCACCGCACGGCCACCGGTGGTCACCCGCGCGGAGTGGGGAGCCGACGAGAGCCTGATGCGCTGGCCACCGGAGTACTCGGCCACCACGCGGGCCGCGATCGTGCACCACACCGTCGAGACGAACGACTACACCTGTGCCGGCTCCGCCGAGGTCGTCCGTGGGCTCTACCACTATCACGCCGTGGAGCTCGGCTGGGGCGACATCGGCTACCACGCGCTGGTGGACAAGTGCGGCACGATCTTCGAGGGACGCACCGACGGGCTGCGACGGCACGTGGTGGGTGGCCACACCAAGGGGTTCAACGGCCAGACCTTCGGGGTGGCGCTGATCGGCGATTTCCAGACCGCCGCTCCGACCTGGAGCGCGCTGCGTTCGACCGGGCGGATCGCCGGTTGGAAGCTCGGCACCGTCGGCAGGGACCCGCTGGGCGAGACCACGCTGATCTCCGGCGGCGGACAGGGCAACAAATACCCCGAGGGCACCGCGGTGACCCTGCCCCGGATCTTCAGCCACCGCGACGTCGGCGACACCGCGTGCCCCGGCGACAACGTCCACGCCCGGATGGACACCATCAGACGGGAATCAGTGCCCGCTGCCACCTGACAACCGGTGCGGGGCGTCAATTTCGCGGGTGCGGCGGTGCGACCCCAGCTGGCGTCAATCTCTCGCGAAATCGCCGCGCCACTGGGCAAGGGCCCCGGTGCGTACGGCGGTCCGGCTTGGGACGGCCGTCAATTTCCCACGAAATCGCCGCGCCGCTGTGACACGGAGCCGAACCCCACCACTCCCGCAAGTCGAACCCCGACCACTTACGCGATCGGCGCCGCAGCGGGTTCTCGCGTGCGGCTCTCGCGAGGACGGCCCCGACGTTGTGTAGGTCGCTACCCGATGTCGGGGCACCCGCAGCGAGAGCCGTGCGAGAGGTTCCGCCACCCGCACCGCCACGCAAACCGAGCCGCCGACAACAGGAGTTCACCACCAGCGTTCGAGCACGGTCGCCACCCCGTCGGCATGGTTGCCCGCGGTGACCTCGTCGGCGATCTGGCGCACGTCGGGGTGGGCGTTGCCGACCGCCACACCGTGCCCCGCCCACTCCAGCATGGGGATGTCGTTGGGCATGTCGCCGAAGGCGATGACGTCGGACGGCTCCACCGACAGGTCCTCGGCCACCCGAGCCAACCCGGCGGCCTTGTTCGTCCCCGGCGCTGACAGCTCCAGCAGTCCCGCGCCGGTGGAGTAGGTGACCTGCAGTCGCCCGCCGACGAGCTCCGCAGCCGCGACCGCCATCTCGGCGCTGGTCATCCGCTCGTGCATGACCAGCAGTTTCACGGCGGGCATCCCGACCAGCTCGTCGGGGGGCGCGACGCGGAGATCGGGATTGGGCCAGCAGCGGTGGAACGAGGACTCGGCGATGAACTGCTGGTCCAGCCGGTCGTGCGCGCCGTTCGTCGAGCGCTCCACCCCGAAGGAGCAGCCGGGCAGCGCCTCGCGCAGCTCACCGGTGACGTCCCGCAGTGCTATCGGGTCTATCGACGTGCTGTGGAGCACACGGTCAGCGGCCGCGTCGTAGACGACCGCGCCGTTGGAGCACACCACCGTCCCCGCCACTCCGAGACCGGCGACGATCCGGGGTATCCAACGCGGTGGACGGCCGGTCACCAGCACGAACGGCGTCCCCGATTCGTGGACGCCACGCGCGTTGCGCGCGGTCCGTTCCGTCACCCGCTCGGCGGGGTCCAGCAGGGTTCCGTCGACGTCGGAGGCGACAAGGCGTGGTCTGCGCACTCCCCCATTCTGCCCTGCCGAAGCGGTTCGGCGGACGCGATGCGTGCCACTTCCGGGAGAACCTCTCGCCTACGCCGCGCCGTCCTCTCGTAGCGGAGCCGGGTGAACGTATACGGTCACGGGTGTGCGCGTTGGGATAGTGATTCTGCCCGAACACCGCTGGTGGGCCGCGGAACCGCTCTGGCGTATGGCCGAGGAGTACGGCTTCGACCACGCCTGGACCTACGATCACGTGGGGTGGAGATCTTTGGTGGACAAACCGTGGTTCGACGCGGTGCCCACCCTCACGGCCGCCGCCACCGTGACCTCCCGCATCAAGCTGGGCACGCTGGTGAGCTCGCCGAACTTCCGGCACCCCGTGCACTTCGCCCGGGAGGTGACCGCGCTGGACGACGTCAGCGACGGACGTTTCCTGCTGGGTACCGGGTCCGGGAGCCAGGGCTTCGACGTACGGGTCTTCGGTGGCCAACCGGTGTCGAGCTCCGACCGGGTCGAGCGCTTCGCCGAGTTCACCGAGCTGCTGGACAACATCCTCACCACCGACAACGTCAGTTTCGAGGGCAAGTACTACTCGGCCGTGGAGGCGCGCCGCTCCCCCGGCTGCGTGCAGACGCCGCGCGTCCCGTTCGTGGTGGCGGCCGAGGGCACCCGTTCCATGGGGGTGGCCGCGAGGTTCGGCAACGGTTGGGTGACCACCGGCCGCCCCTCCGGCACCGACGTGACGGACGGCGAGCGGTGGTGGCGCTCGCTGCGCGACAACACGGCACGTTTCGAGGAGGTGCTGCTGGAACACGGCCGGGTACCGGGACGGGTGCCGCGCTACCTCAACGCCGACGCCGGCCCCACCTACTCGTTGTCCAGCGTCGAGCACTTCAGGGACCTGCTCGGCAGGGCGGGGGAACTCGGGTTCACCGACGTGATCGTGCACTGGCCCAGGCAGGAGACCCCCTTCCAGGGGCGGGAGTCGGTGCTGGAGGAGGTCGCCTCCGAGGTGCTGCCCGGCCTGAAGGAGCGCTGAGCCGCCCGGCCGGGACCACCCCGCCGAGCCCCGGAATACCCGCCGGGTGCGCCGGGTAGTTCCCGGGGTGAGGCGTCGAACGCGAACGCCGGAACCGATCGTCGCCACGTACCGGGAGATCCCGCGAATGTCGACACGAACCACGGCCCGTCGCCTGTTGGACGTGGCGGGCACCAGCTATGCCGCGCAGGCGAGCATCACGCTGCGGGACCGCCCCGAACCGCTGTACCGGTTGCTGGTTCTGTCGGTGCTGCTGTCCACCCGGATCAAGGCGGAGATAGCGGTCGCGGCCAACCGGGAGCTCGCGGAGTTCGACACCCCGGAGCGGATGCTGCGGGCCACCTGGCAACAGCGCGTGGACGCGCTGGGGCGGGGGCACTACGTGCGCTACGACGAGAGCACCGCCACCGCGCTCGGGCAGGGTGCCGAGCTGCTGCGGGACGAGTACGGCGGCGATCCGCGCGGTATGCGCGCGGAGGCGGACGGAGATCCCGGCGCACTGCGGAAGTCGCTGCGCCGGATCCCGAGACTGGGCCCGGTGGGCGCGGACATCTTCTGCCGCGAGGCGCAGGCGGTGTGGCCGGAGCTGCGCCCCTACTTCGACAAGAAGGCGCTCACCGGTGCACAGCGGGTGGGCCTGCCGGGCCGGGCCGAGGAGCTGGCCGAACTCGTCGACGAGGAGGATCTGGCCCGGCTCGCCGCCGCCTGTGTCCGGGTGACTCTGGAGAAGGGGACGGCGGAGCGGGTGACGCAACCCGCCGCCACCGGATGACCCGACGCCCCGCGTCGCCGAGGCACCCGGTGAGGTGATCGGGGAGGCGCCCGGGACCGCCATCACCGGCTGGTCGCCCCGCCGCTCGTGGCGGGGGCACCTACGGAGTGAGGACCTCGACACCACCCATGAAGGGACGCAGCCCTTCCGGCACCCGGACCGAACCGTCGGCCCGCTGGTGGTTCTCCAGGATCGCGACGATCCAGCGGGTGGTGGCCAGCGTGCCGTTGAGCGTGGCCGCGATCCGGTTGGCGCCCTCCTCGTCGCGGTAGCGGATGTTGAGCCGCCGCGCCTGGAACGTGGTGCAGTTCGAGGTGGAGGTGAGCTCGCGGTAGTCACCCTGGCTGGGAATCCACGCCTCGCAGTCGAACTTGCGGGCCGCGCTGTCCCCCAGGTCACCGGCGGCGGTGTCGATCACGCGGTAGGACAGTTCGAGCTTGCCGAGCATGTCCTCCTCCAGGGCGAGCAGCCGCTCGTGCTCCTGACGAGCCCGCTCCGGCGGGCAGTAGGAGAACATCTCCAGCTTGTTGAACTGGTGCACCCGGATGATTCCCCGGGTGTCCTTGCCGTAGGAACCCGCCTCCCTGCGGAAGCAGGTGGACCAACCCGCGTAGCGGCGCGGCCCGTCGGTGAAGTCGAGGATCTCACCCTGGTGGTAACCGGCCAGCGGAACCTCGGAGGTGCCGACCAGGTACAGATCGTCCTGCTCCAACCGGTAGACCTCGTCGGAGTGCGCGCCCAGGAAACCGGTGCCCTCCATGACCTCGGGGCGCACCAGCACCGGCGGCACCGTCAGCGTGAACCCGGCCGCCGTGGCGCTGGCCGCGGCCATGTTGAGCAGTGCCAGTTCGAGTTGGGCGCCCACTCCGGTGAGGAAGTAGAACCGCGCTCCGGAGACCTTGGCGCCGCGCTCCATGTCCAGCGCGCCCAGCGCGGTCCCCAGTTCGAGGTGATCGGCCGTGTCGAAGTCGAACTCGGGCGGGGTGCCGACGTGCTTGAGCACGACGTAGTCCTGCTCTCCCCCGTGCGGAGTCTCGGGCTCGATGACGTTGGAAACGGCCCGCTGCGTCCGCTCCAGCTCCGCGTCGGCCGCGGTCTGCTCGGCCTCGGCCTCCTTGACCCGGTTCGCGAGCTCCTTGGCCTCGGCGAGCAACCGCTCGCGTTGCTCACCCGAGGACTTGCCGACCTCCTTGCCCAACCGCTTCTGCTCGGCGCGCAGCTCATCGGCGCCGGCCACGGCGGACCTGCGCCGCTCGTCGGCGGCCAGCAGGGCATCCACCAGGGAGGGGTCCTCCCCCCGGGCGCGCTGGGAAGCGCGCACGGCCTCGGGGTCTTCGCGCAGCGTCTTCAGGTCGATCACGGCAGGTCAGCCTAGCTTGTCCCGACCGGAACGGCCCAGCCTGGGTGGTCGGCGCGCCCACCCCGCCACCGGCCACCGCAGGACGCGAGCGACGGCACGCACCGCACTTTGCGCGCCCCGCTGAGTGGCCAGGCAGTATGGAGGGGTGATGGCCGAGCCTCCCGAATCACCACCGCCGGAGCAGTCTCCCGGCGCGAAGAGCTCCTCCCGCGGCGGTCGCGACCGGCGGGGAGCGGCGAACGCACGGCTGGTGATGCTGATGGCCGTCCTCGGCGCTCTGCTGGTGTTCACGGTGGCGGCGCTGCTGAACTGGCCCTCCGCCGAGGATCCCGCGCCGGGGCTGGCCGAGCAGCCGACGACCACCGCCGAGCCCCCGGAGTTCGAGGCGCCCGCCGGAACCTGCCTGAACTGGACCGAGCCGGACGCGAGCGACATCAGCAGGGTGGACTGCTCCGAACCGCACCTGTTCGAGATGACCGGGACGGCCGAGGTGTGGGCGCGGTTCGGTCCCGACGCCGACTTCCCGAGCACCGAGGTGCTCAACGAGCTCAAGTCGAAGCGCTGCGCCGACGTGGCGCGGCAGTACCTCGAGGGCGGTTTCGACCCGAACGGCCGCTTCGAGGTCAGTGCCTTCCTGCCGAGCAAGCAGAGCTGGAACAGCGGCGACCGCACCCTGTACTGTGCGCTGCAGCAACCGGGCCCGGCCGGTCAGCTGTACCGGTTCACGGGCAAGGTCGACGAACTCGACCAGTCCGACACCTACGAAGTGGGGACCTGTCTGGGGATCAGCGGCTCCTCGGTCTCGGCTCCCGTCGAGTGCTCGCAGCCGCACTCGGTGGAGATGACCGGGCTCGCCGATCTGAGCCAGGAATTCAAGGACGGTTTCCCCCCGACGGAACGCCAGGACGAGTTCCTGCTCACGACCTGCCAGAAGCAGCTGGCCGACTACGCGGGCGGCAAGAACGTGGCCGAGGACAAGGGGCTGTCGCTGTACTGGGACAACCTGTCCGAGGAGAGCTGGCAGGCCGGGTCGCGCAAGGTCAACTGCAAGGTCGCGGCCACGCTCGGCGAGGACGGCGGATTCGCCCCGGTCACCGGCAGCGTGACCGGCGAGATCTCCATCAGCGACCGACCGGCCCCGGAGACGACCCCCCGCCCCGGAGTCCCCGCCGACGGCACGAGGTGAACGAGATTGCCGGTGGAGATGTCGCGACAGCGCTTCGAGGAGCTTGTCGGTGACGCGTTGGACCGGGTGCCCCAGCGACTGCTGCGGGAGCTGAACAACGTGGTGATCCTGGTGGAGGACCACAACCCGGAAGACGAGTCGCTGCTCGGTCTCTACGAGGGGGTCGCGCTGACCGAACGCGACAGTGACTACGGCGGGGTGCTGCCGGACAGGATCACGATCTACCGGGAGCCGCTGCTGGAGATGTGCTCCACCGAGCGGCAGGTCGTCGAGGAGGTCGCGGTGACCGTGGTGCACGAACTGGCGCACCACTTCGGGATCGACGAGGAGAAGCTGCACGCGCTCGGCTGGGGCTAGCACCGGCGGCCGGAGCGGGTGCCGGTCGGGATGCTCACCGTTCCCGGTGCCGGGCTCGGCCGGTTGGTTCGGCCTGGCCCGGTGGGAGTCGCGGCCGCGGGGGTGTCGGGCGCTCGTGCCACGCCGTCGCGGACGGTTCCCGGAGCTTCAGGCGATGCGTCCCGCGCGTACCTCGTCGAGCCAGCTCATCGAGCGCCGGAAGGCCTGCTCGGAGTCCGCCGCCCGTACGTTGACCGGTTTGCTGTCGGCCTTGGGAAACGACCCCAGGAAACGCACCTCGAAGCAGCGCCGGTGCAGCCCGGTCAGCGCGTCCCCGATCCTGGTGTCGGCCACGTGGCCGTCGAAGTCGAGGAAGAACCGGTAGGCACCCAGACGGTCCTTGGTGGGCCGGGACTCGATCCGGCTCAGGTTGATGCCGCGCAGCGAGAGCTCGGAGAGCACCTCCCCCAGCGCCCCCACCTCGTCGTGCGCGACCACGGCGATCGAGGTCCGGTCCGCGCCGGTGGGGTCGGGCAGCAGGCCGGGGCGCCGCACCAGCAGGAACCTGGTGACAGCGTCGTCCACGTCGGCCACCTCGCTCGCCAACCGGGTGAGCTCGGGGTGGTAGCGGGTTGCCACCGGGGCCACCACGGCCGCGTCGGCGGTGCCGTTCGCCACTTCGGCGGCGGCGGTGGCGGTGGATGCGGTGGGCACGTCCAGCGCCCGGGGCAATCGTTCGGAGAGCCAACCACGCACCTGCGCCAGCGCGTGGGGGTGGCTCGCCACCGAGGTCGCGTGGAGCGGATCCACCTCGGGGCGCAGCAGCACGTCGAACCGGATCGGCAGCACCAGCTCGGCGACGGCCACCAGGGGAGCGCCGCCGACCAGCCCGTCCAGCGTGGCCGCGACCGCGCCCTCCACGGAGTTCTCCATCGGCACGCCCGCGGCCTCGACGTCTCCGAGGCGTACCGCGTCCAACGCCGAGTGCACGGTGTCGTGGGCGATCAGCTCCGCGGCGAAGTCCGCCGTCAGCGCACGCGTCGCCTGCTCGGTGAATGTTCCTTGCGGACCCAGGTACGCGATTCGGGGCACGCCGCCAGCCTACTGCCGCGCTTCGCGATGGCGTACGACCCCGGATTCGCCGAGAAACCGCAGTTCACACAATGGTGGTAAAGATCATGCCCTTGGAGTGTGACCCACCCAATTACGCGAACCGGGCTTTTCCTGCGATGCTGTGCACGTGACCGCGGATTCGGAGCGCTCGACGAACGGGGCGGAGCCGGAGCTGCGGCTGGTCCTGTGCGCACTGGACGAGCCGCTGGCCGCAGCGTGGAACAGCATCGCCCGCGGACGAGAGGGCATCAGCGTCCACCACGGTTCGGTACTCGACACGCGGGTCGACGCCGTGGTCAGCCCGGCGAACTCGTACGGCTGGATGCGCGGTGGCATAGACGCCGTCTACGCGAACGCCTTTCCCGACGTGGAACAGCAGGTGCGCAGCGCCGTGCTGGCCTACCACGGCGGCGAGCTCCCGGTCGGGGAGGCACTGCTGGTGCCCACCGGCTGCCGCAACCCCGCCTGGCTGATCAGCGCGCCCACGATGCGCGCCCCCGGTGAAACGCTGCCGGGCGACACCGTCCACCCCTATCTGGCGGCCAGGGCGATGCTGCGGCTGTGGGCCGGGGCGGTGCTGGACAACGGGACGCCGGTCCGCCACGTCGTCCGCTCCATAGCGCTGCCCGGCCTGGGAACCGGAGTCGGCGGAGCCGCACCCGAGCTGTGCGCCAAGCAGGTAGCGGCCGCGTGGGACGAGGCCTTCACCAGGGTCGACACCGCCTGAACTCCGATTTCGGGAGCGGGGCTCGCCCCGAGGCGCCTCCGGAGCCCGACCCCGAGCGAAACGGGGAGCGAAGGCGTAACGTCGGCGACGTCGCCGGCTGGCTAGGAGGTTTCGTCGATGCTCATCCGCAGGCTCGCACGTCCGCTGTTGGCCTCGATCTTCGTCTGGGGCGGTATCGGGACCTTCCGCGACACCGAGGGACACGCCCAGGCGGCCAAGCCGCTGCTGGAGCGAGCCACCTCCCCCGTCAGGGACAGCCTTCCAGAGGAGATCCCCACCGATCCCCACACGCTGGTCAAGATCGACGGGGCGGTCAAGATCGGTGCGGGTGTGCTGCTGGGGCTCGGCAAGACGCCGAGGCTGGCCGCGCTGCTGCTCTCCGGCAGCCTGGTCCCGACCACGCTGGCCGCGCACTCCTTCTGGGAGTACGAGGACCCGGAGCAGCGTGCCGCGCAGCAGACCCAGTTCCTGAAGAACCTCGGCCTGCTCGGCGGGCTGCTGATGACCGCGGTGGACACGAAGGGCAAGCCCTCGGTGGGCTACCGGGCACGGCACGGCGCGCACCGGGTGGCCGAGCAGACGCAGCGGGCCGTCCCCACCAAGCGGTGCAAGCGCAAGGGACGTTGACCCCCTCCGGCGACGCGGCTGAGACCAGAGCCGGGGTGCGCGACGCGCCCCACCCTGCCCGTCCGTTCGGGCGAATGCGCCAGTAGCGTGGTGGTCGTGCGGGTACGCGTGCTGCTGGTCGACGACCACGAAGTCGTGCGCAGGGGGCTGCGCGATCTGCTCGACACCGAGCCGGACGTCACCGTGATCGGCGAGGCGGGAACCGTGGACGAAGGACTCGTCCGGGCGAGAGCGGACCAGCCCGACGTGGCCGTGGTGGACATGCGGCTGCCGGACGGCGACGGGCTGGAGCTGTGCCGCGGCCTGCGCGAGTTACCGGCCCCACCGCGCTGCCTGGTGCTGACGGCCTTCGACGACGAGCAGGCCCTGGTGGGAGCTATCAACGCGGGGGCCTCCGGCTACCTGCTCAAACAGGTGCGCGGGCAGGACCTCGTCAACGCGGTGCGCGAGGTCGCGGCGGGACGCTCCCTGCTGGACCCCGTGACCACCCGACGGGTGCTGGACCGGATGCGCGAGGACGGCGAGAAACAGTCCGACGAGCTGGACGCGTTGACCGAGCAGGAACAACGGGTGCTGGAACTGATCGGGGAGGGGCTGAGCAACCGCGAGATCGCCAAACGGTTGTTCCTCGCCGAGAAGACGGTGAAGAACTACGTGACCTCGGTGCTGGCCAAGCTCGGGATGGAACGTCGCACCCAGGCGGCCGCCTGGTACGCGCGCAGGCAGGGCTGATCCGGGCGAGACGCGGGGGCGGCTCGGCCTCGCGCGCCCGGTGATCCGGGTGAAAAGACCCCTGGCAGCCTCCTCAGTCCCCTGACAGGGGGACTTCCCAGGTGATGGTGCTGCCGCTGTCCGGGGAGGAGTCGATGGTGCAGCTCCCGCCCGCCGCGGTGGCCCGCTCCGCCATGTTGCGCAGCCCCCGCTTGGTCACGTCCCTCGGGATGCCGCAGCCGTCGTCGGTGACCTGCAACAGCAGGCCGGTGTAGCCGCGCCTCACCCGAACGGAGACGGTTCGGGCCCCGGAGTGGCGCACCACATTGGACAGCGCCTCGCGCAGCGCCGCTCGTGCGTGATCGGCCACCGCTACCGGAACGTCGTCCAGATCGCCCACCAGCTCCAGATCGGGCGACTTTCCCAGCAGCTCTCCCGCGATGCGCACCTCGGAGCGCAGCGAATCCGCCAACGCGGGCGCGTGAGCCGGTTGCTGCTGGGGGTCCGAGGAGGTGAGCGTGCGCACCGTGGCGCGCACCTCGGCGATGGTCTGGTCGATCTGGTCGGTTATCTCGGTCAGCCGTTTCGCGTCCGAGGGGGCCAGTTCGGAGGCGACCCTGCGGTCGAGCACGTTGAGCTGCACACCGGCCGCGTAGAGCCGCTGCACGATCACATCGTGCAGGTCGCGGGCGATGCGCTCGCGCTCCTGGTAGACGGCGATGCGCTGCCGAGCAGTGGAGCCCTCCGCGAGCACCAGCGCCAGTCCCGCCTGGGCGGCGAACGAGGTAAGCAGATCGACCGTCACCCTCGTGAAGGGTTCGGCCCCGCGCCTGCGGTAGACCGCCAGCGCCCCGAGCTTGCGCTCGTTCGTCCCGAACGGGGCCACGGCGAACGGCCCGTAGACCCGCAACGCCCACGGCACGTAGGGCGCGGTCATCGGGTCGTCGATGAGGTCGTCGACCACCACCGGTACACCGCCGTGAGCGACGTGGGAGGCCGCCGAGTGGGGCGAGAGCACCGACCCCACCGGGTCGGTCAGCGGTTCGGGAGCGTGCGGCCCGACGCAGGAGGCCTCCACGGTGAGGTTGTCCTGCTCGTCGCGGACCATCACGAGCCCCAGGTCGGCCTCGGCCAACGCGGCGGCCCGCCTCACCACCAGCGGCAGCACCGCCCCCGGGTCCTCCTCGGCGAGGGCGGCCTTGGTGATCTCGGTGGAGGCGGCGAGCATGCGCCTGGCCAGCGTCGAATCCATCGCACCCACGACGGTATAGCGCCCCGCGCGGTGACGGCGCCCGCTACGACCAACCTCACACCCGCGAAGGCACCGCCCGACGCGGCTCCTCCGGTGGTCGAACGCCGATGGCGCCTCGTCGCGCGGACCCCGCGCCTAGCGGGTCAGGCATCCGACGGGCGCGGCGGTCTTCCGGGGGAGTTTCGGGGGAGGAGGGCACCGCGCCGTGAGGCGCCGCTCCGCGCACCGGTCACCCCGTCACCTCGTCGACCCGGGGGACGACGTGGACCTTCCCCCGGGCGACCCGGATCACCGTGTCCGCCCGGCGCGCTTCACTGTCGCGGTGTGTAACCCGCACCACGGTGCGCCCGCGCGCCTCGCGCTCCAGGTTCTCCAGCAGTTCCCGCGCGGTCGGCTCGTCCAGGTGGGCGGTCGGTTCGTCGAGCAGCAGCAGCTCCGCGTCGGGCACGAGCAGCGCCCGGGCCAGGGCCAGCCGCTGCGCTTCGCCACCGGAGAGCTCGGCACCACCGGTACCGACCACGGTGTCCAACGAGTCCTGCCAACCGGCCAGACCGGCCGAGCGCAGCGCTCCGACCAGCCGCTGGTCGTCCGCCAGGGGGTCCGCGAGGCGCAGGTTCTCGCGGATGGTGGTGGAGACCAGCTGCGGGTCCTGCGGGCACCAGGCCACCCTGCCGCCTATCGCGAGATCCCCGCTCTCGACCGGCAGTAGTCCGGCCAGCACCGCCAGCATGGTGGACTTCCCGCCGCCGGAGTCCCCCACCACGGCGACGTGCGATCCCGCCGCCACGCGCAGCGTCACCCCGGACAGCGTGTCCTCCCCGGAACCGGGCCACCGGGCGTGCACGTCGTCGAGCCGGACCTCGCCGGGACTCACCGGGAGCGCGGGCCGGTGGGGCACCGTCGCGGCGTCCGGCTGCGTCCCCTCGCGGTGTGCCGGTCCGGGAGTGGGCTCGGTGCTCGCGGTGCTCGCACGACCCGTGTTCCGCTCGGCCAGGAACGGGCTCAGCCGTCGCTGTGCCTGTCGCAGCGGCGACCAATGCTGTGCCGCGGCGGGGAGCTCGGACACCGCCTCGGTCACGGCCAGCGGCACCAGCGCGAGCAGCGGTGCCAGTTCCGGGGCGAGCCGTCCGGCCGCGACCGCCCGGGCGGCCAGTGCGGTGCAGCCGACCACCGCCGCTCCCATCACGAGCGTGATCACGGCCCCCGCCGCCCCCTCTCCCGAGGCGGCCCTGCGGGCCTTGCGGGCCAGTTCCGAGTCGGCACGCGCCAGTTCGCGGCGCCGCTGCTCGGCGGCCCCCATCGCCAGCAGCTCGGCGGCGGAGCCGAGCAGACCCCGCGCGCGGAGGGACACCTCGCGACGCCCCGCCGCCACGGCCGCCGCGGCGCGCCGTTGCACGGCCAGGGCCACGAGCGGGGCCACCACGCCCGCGAGCAGCGACGCCAGCGCCAGCAGCAGTCCCGCTCCGGGAAGCACGAGACTCTGCACGGCGACGGCGCCACACCCCACTCCGACCGCCGTCAGCGGCGGCGCCAGCACCCTGGGCACCAGGTCCCGCACGGTGTCGGTGTCGTCCACCAGCCTGGTCGCGCCGTCACCTCGGGCCAGCACGGCGGACCGGGCTGGGCCCCAGCGGACCAACCCCTCCCAGAGGCGTTCGCGCAGCCTGCCCGCCAACCGGAACGCGGCGTCGTGCGTGGCGAGCCGCTCCACGTAGCGCAGCACGGCCCGGGACAGCGCGAAGGTGCGGACCCCGACCGCCGCGACACTGAGCGTCAGCACGGGTGGTTGCTGCGCGGCCCGCGCGATCAGCCAGGCCGAGGTGGCGGTCAGCGCCGTCCCGGACAGCAGCGAGAGCACACCGAGCGCCGCACCGGCCACTCCCCTGCCGGTGACCAGCTCCCCGATACGGGCGGTGCCGGGGGCGACCTCGGGCATCTCGGTGGAGGGCACGGCGTCGCCACCTGGCGAGCCGCCCGGCTCGGCGGCCCCGGGACGGTGGCTGGCCAGCACCACCACTGCCCCGGCGTCCGCCGCCGCACGGATGGCGGCCTCGACCCGCGCGGCCGTGGGAGCGTCCAGGTGGGCCGTCGGTTCGTCGGCCAGCAGCACGCGGGCCCGGCCGCGCAACCGCAACAGCGCACGGGCCACCGCCACCCGCTGGCGTTCCCCGGTGGACAGGGCATCGACCGGGCGATGCGCCAGGTGTTCGGCCGCGGCCGCCCGCAGCACCTCGTCGAGGTGGTCGGCGGTTCCCCCCGGTTGGTCGCTGACCGCGAGCAGCAGCTCCTCGGCGACGTTCCCGCCGGAGAAGGCGGGGCGCTGCGGAATCCACGCGAGCTGGGCCCGCCAACTCGCGGAGCGCGGTTCGGTGATCTCGGTGTCGCCGTAGTGCAGTGTCCCGCTCTCGGGGGTGGCGAAGCCGAGTAGCACAGCGAAGGTGGTGGACTTGCCGCTGCCGCTGGGCCCTATCCCGTCGAAACCGTCCAGCCGCGTCACCCGGCCGGGGGGAGCCGTGAAATCGAGCCCGTCGGGTGCGTGCCCCTCCCGTCGAGCCACCCGGAGACCGCGCACCCGCAGCGGAACCGCCGGACCGCCGTGCTCCGGCGGTGGTTCGGCGGTGCGGGCCCCACCCGCCGATTCCGTCCCGAGCCCCACCTCCTCGACACGGCGCACCGCTTCCAGACCGTCCTCGCTGGCGTGATGGGCCGCACCGGCGGCGCGCAGCGGCAGGTAGCACTCCGGCGCGAGCACGAGCACCAGCAGACCGGTGGAGAGGTCCAGATCCCCGGATACCAGCCGCATCCCGATGCTGACGGCCACCAGCGCCACCGACAGCGAGGAGCACAGCTCCAGCACGAGCGCCGACAGGAACGCGATGCGCAGCGTCGAGCCGCTGCTGCGCCGGTACTGCTCGCTTACCCGTCGCACCGCCTCGCGCTGCGCCTCGGCCCGCCCGAACGCGGTCAGCACCGGCAGCGCGCGGACCAGTTCGGACAGATGACCGGACATGCGCCGCAGCGAAGCTGCCGCCCGCTGGGTGCGGCCTTCGGTATAGCGGCCGACCAGCCACGCGAACAGCGGTATCAGCGGAACCGTGAGCAGGATCGTGACGGCCGAGGCCCAGTCGGCCAGCAGAATCCGAAAACCGACGATCGGGGGGACCACGGCGGCGGTCACCAGCGCGGGGAGATAGCGCGTGAAGTAGGCGTCGAGCGAGTCCAGCCCCTTGGTGGCCAGGGTGGTCAGCTCGGCCGCGCCGTGGCGGTCGATCCACTCGGGACCGCGCCGCAGCGCGGAGTCCAGCACCACGGAGCGCAGCTCCTCCTTGGCCCCGGCAGCGGCGCGCGCGGAGACGCTCGCGGTGGCCCAGTTCAGCGCGGAACGGGCAAGCACGGCGCAGCACAGCACAGCCAACCGGTCCCCGATCGCGGTGGCGTCGAAGCCGTGCACGACCACCCGGGCCAACGCGTCGGACAGCGCCCACGCCTGCACGATCAGCGCCAGCGCCCCCAACACGGCCAGCACGCCGCTGAGGTAGAGGGCACGCCGGGTGGAGGGCGACAGTCGTGGCAGCGTCCCCAGCGGGCCGTTCGCGAGAACGGCGCTGCCCCGCTCGCCCTCCCCGACACCCGTGGTGCCGCTCGGCTTGCTCGAACGACGTGTCACGCTTTCCGACTCCCTCGCGCGATCTCTCCCCGGTCCTGTCGAAACTCTCCATCCGCACTCGACCGCCGTCGCTTCGCACCGCCGTGCCGACGACCGAGCCGCAGCACCCGGACGGCGGCGATTTCTCGAGAAATCGCCGCGCCCAGTGGCGGTGCCGAACTCCCGACACCCTCACGGGCCGAACTCCCACCACTCCCGCCGTCGGCACCGCCGCGGGTTCTCCCGTGCGGCTCTCGCGAGGACGCCGGAGACGTGGCGTAGTACCTACTCGATGTCTCCGGACCGCAGCGAGAGCCGTGCGAGAGGTTCCGCCACAGCACCACCAACGCAGCCCGTTTCCGCACGCTGCCCTAAGCGGCGTGCACCGGGGGGATGTGTTCGGTCCCGATCCGCTTGCGGAACACCCAGTACGTCCACCCCTGGTAGACCAGCACCGCCGGTGTGCCGAAGGCGGCCACCCACGTGACCACGGTCAGCGTGTAGGGGCTGGAGGCGGTTTCGGCGATCGACAGCGACCACGCCGGATCGAGCGTGGACGGCAGCACGTTGGGCCACAGCGCACCGAACAGCGTGACCACCACCCCGGCCAGCGCGACCCCCTGCAGCACGAAGGCCTGTCCGTCGCGCCCCACGGCCTGCCGCGCGAGCGCGGCCACCCCCGCCAGCAGCACGATCACCAGCGATATCCAGGTCCACGCCGCGCCCTCTCGCAGCTGGGCGACGAGCAGCAGCCCGACCACCGGCAGCAGCAGCGGGACCCCGAGCAGCAGCGCGAACCGGTGGGCGCGTTCCCGCACACCGCCCTCGGTCTTCAGCGCGAGGAACGCGGCACCGTGCAGCAGCGAGAACGCCACCACGGCCAGGGCGCCGAGCAGGTTGGGCAGCGTGAGGATGACCAACGGGCCGCCGACCCGGTCGCCGTTGGCGTCCAGCGGCAGTCCGAACACGGTGGCCGACAGCACCAGCCCGACCATCAGCGGCGCGACCCAGGAGGCGATCACGATCACCGCGTCCCAGGCGCGTCGCCACCGGTCGGTATCGACCTTGCCCCGGTACTCGAAGGCCACTCCCCTACCGATGAGCACCAGCAACAGCAGGGTCAGCGGCAGGTAGGCGGTGCTGAACAGCCCCGCGTACCACCCCGGGAAGGAGGCGAACATGGCGCCGCCCGCCACGATCAGCCAGACCTCGTTGCCGTCCCAGACCGGCCCGATCGTATTGATCAGCACCCGGCGTTCGGTCTCCCGGCGTCCCAGGACCGGCAGCAGCATGCCGACCCCGAAGTCGAAGCCCTCCAGAAAGAGATAGCCCAGCCAGAGCAGGGCGATGACGCAGAACCAGACGGTCGGCAGATCCATCAGTCACTCCGCTGGTCGGTCGTGCGCGGCTGGTGCCACGCGGTCGTGTGGGGGCACGTGAGCGCCCGGGGCGAAAGCGCCGCCTTCCTCCCCGGGCTGGTGCTAGTAGGCGAAGGAGAGGACGTCGTCCCCACCGGAGCCGGAGTCGTCGTCCGAATGCTTCGGCGGCATCACGGCCTCGAAGCCACCGCGCGCGTAACGCACCATCAGGAACACCTCGACCACGAGCAGCACGCCGTACACCGAGGTGAGCGCGATGAGCGAGGTCATCATCTCGCCGGGCGACACCCCGGAGGAGACCGCCTGCGCCGTGTACATCCAGACACCATCCACCCCGGACGGATTGGGATTGGGAGCGACCACGAACGGTTGACGCCCCATCTCGGTGAAGATCCACCCGAACACGTTGCCCAGGAAGGGGGTGGCGATGGACGCCAGTGCCAGCGGCCCCCACAACCGTCCGCGCGGGAACCTGCCGCCCCTGGTGAACCAGAGCGCGCCCAGCGCCGCCAGGGCCGAGACAGCGCCGAACCCGATCATGAACCGGAAGCCCCAGTAGGTGACCGGCAGGTTCGGCTGGTACTCGATCCGCTCGCCCGCGAGGTCGCCCAACCTGGGGTCGTTCGGGTAGTGCGTGCCGTACTCGTCCTCGTACTCCCGCTGCAGCTGCTGCACTCCCTTGACCTCGGTGTCGAAGTCGCCGTGGGCCAGATAGGACAGCATGAACGGCACGGTGATGCTCTTGACGCTCTCGCAGTCGGGGCGGCTCACGTCGCCGTAGGCGAAGACCGAGAAGCTGGCGGGTTGTTCGGTGTGGCACAGCGCCTCCGCCGAGGCCATCTTCAGCGGCTGCTGCTGGAACATCAGTTTGCCCTGCACGTCCCCGGAGATCGCCAGCCCCACGAAGGAGACCAGCGCCACCCAGGCGCCGACGCGCATGGACTTGTGCCAGACCCGGCGGTCCTCGTCACGCGGCAGCCCCTGGCGGTCCCGTTTCCAGACCTTCCACGCGGCGATGCCGAGCACGAAGGTGCCCGCCACCGCGAAACAGCCGAATATCGTGTGCGGGAAGGCCGCCAACAGGGTGTTGTTGGTCAGCACGGCCCAGATCGAGCTCAGCCGGGGCTCACCGTCGACCATCTCGACCCCGACGGGGTGCTGCATCCACGAGTTGGCGGCCAGGATGAAGTAGGCCGAAGCCACGGTGGCCAGTGAGAAGGCCCAGGCGCAGGCCAGGTGCGCCCGCTTGGACAGCCGGCCCCAGCCGAAGATCCACAGCCCGAGGAAGACCGATTCGACGAAGAAGGCGACGATGCCTTCCATCGCCAGCGGTGCCCCGAAGACGTCCCCCACGAACCTGGAGTACTCGCTCCAGGCCATGCCGAACTGGAACTCCTGCACGATGCCGGTCACCACGCCCATGGCGAAGTTGACCATCATGAGCTTGCCCCAGAACTTGGTCATCTTCAGGTACCGCTCGTTGCCGGTGCGGTACCAGGCGGTCTGCATCCCCGCGACGAGGATCGCGAGTCCGATCGTCAACGGGACCATGAGGAAGTGGTAGACCGTCGTGATCCCGAACTGCCACCTGGCGATGCCGAGAAGATCCACGCTCACAACCCTGCCCCCGAGCGGGCGGGAATTGCAGGACAAATCGTCCTCATTCCCCCGGACGAGGGTCCCGGTGGCGGCCGGGACGTTGGTCCCGGCGGAGGTGGGACCAGTGGTCCGGTTCGGGGCGGACCGGGGGCCGGTCGGGCCGGCCAACGAACGACCAGCTGGGGCATCACCCACGAACGAGCGGAATTCTCACCCCGGAAACCGTCGGTTGTAAACAGTCGTTCCGAAAATTCCGCCGGAGAGGACACTCCGCTTCTCGGAGTCGGGACGCAGGCCTCGAACGGGCACCGATCGGCTCACTCCGCCGGAACGCACCCGCGAGACCGCCGGATCTCTTCGGTGTGGTTCCGAACCCCCACCACCCTCGCAGGCCCAGCTCCCACCATCCCCGCACCGGCACCGCCGCGGGGTCTCCCGTGCGGCTCTCGCGAGGAAGACCCAACACGCCGAAAAACCGCACACCGCCCGAGCATCCGGCGCGCAGCGCCGAACCCGCACCACTCACGCGGGCCGAGCTCCGCCCCCACAGCCCGCACCGCCGCGGGTTCTCGCGTGCGGCTCTCGCGAGGACGCCGGAGACGTCGCGTAGTACCTACCCGATGTCTCCGGCCCCGCGACGAGAGCCGCGCGAGAGGTTCCGCCACTCGGGTAATCGAGCAACTCTCCGGGTGAACGGTTCTATCCCAGAGCGTCGGCGACGGCGGAACAGGTGCGTACCACGAGCGGCCCGACCTCGTCCGGTGACAACGGTTCCATGGCGATCACCCCGACGCTGGCCCGCAGCCCGGCAACACCGCGCACCGGAGCCGCCACCCCGTAGGCCCCCGGCTGGAGTTCGCCCACACTGGTGATCCACTTGGGGCCCTCCTCCGACAGGTCCACGGCACGACCGGCGGCGCCGCGCTGCACGGAGTGCCTGGTTCCCACCCGGTAGGCGACGTGGTAACTCGTCCAGGAGGGTTCGACCACCGCGATCGCCTGGGCCTCGTTGCCGTCGGCCACCGTGAGGTGCACGGTGGCCCCCACCCGCTCCGCGAGGGCGCGCAACGCGGGTAAGGCCGCGAACCGCAGCTGCGGCACCACCTTGCCCGCCAGCCACAGCACGCCCAGCCCCAACCGGACCTTGGAGCCCTCGCGTCGCACCAGTCCCCGACTCTGCAGCGGGCCCAGCAGCCGATACACCGCCGCCCTGCTGACCCCGACGATGTTGGCCAGGTCGCTGATGGTCGGTGCCTCGCTGTCGGCGTCGGCCACCGCCTGCAGCAGGTTCAGACCGCGCTCCAGCGTCAGCGAGCTCTCCTTCGTCGGAGTGGCCCCGGCGGGTTCCCGCTCGGGTTCGGGAGTCGGATCCCCGGCGGGGCGGGCCGAGCTCGTGCTCATCGGGTCACCTCCGAACCGCGGGCAGCACCGTGCCGGTCACATCACCCAGCCCGACCGGACGACCGTGCTCCCCGGGTGCGGTGGCGCTGATGGTCACCCGGTCGCCGTCCTGCAGGAAAGTGCGCTGCTCGCCGTCGTCGAGGGTAACGGGGTCGGAACCGCCCCAGCTGAGTTCGAGCAGGCAGCCCCGCTGGTCGGGCTCCGGCCCCGAAACCGTACCGGAGGCGAACAGGTCACCCGGCCGGACCGGGCTGCCGTTCACGGTCAGGTGCGCCAGCTGTTGGGCGGGCGACCAGTACATCCGCTCGAAGGGCGGGCGGGACAGCAGGGTGTCGTTGCACCGCACCTCCAACCTGAGGTCCAGTCCCCACGGCCGCTGCTCGACGAGGTAGTCCAGCAGCTGGTGGTCGTAGCCTGTGGTGGGGACCCTGGCGTGCTCCAGCGCGGCCAGCGGGGTGATCCAGCCCGAGATCGAGGTCGCGAACGACTTGGCCAGGAACGGCCCCAGCGGCTGGTACTCCCAGGACTGGACGTCGCGGGCCGACCAGTCGTTGACCAGCACGGCGCCGAACACGTGGTCCGCGAACTCGTCGGGGCTGACGTACGAGGCCGGTTCGCCCCCGCAGACGAACCCCACCTCGGCCTCGAAGTCGAGCCTGCGGGTGGGGCCGAACACCGGCGTGGGGTCGCCGGAGACGCGGCGCTGACCGTTGGGGCGGGAGACGTCCGTTCCGGAGACCACGACGGTGCCGGAACGGCCGTGGTAGCCGACCGGCAGGTGCGTCCAGTTGGGCAGCAGCGGGTCCGTATCACGGCGGAAGATCCTGCCGACGTTCTCGGCGTGGTCCCGCGAGGAGTAGAAGTCCGCGAAGTCGGCGACGGTGAACGGCATCAGCTGGGTGTGCCAGTCGGTGCGGATCAGCTCGGCCTTCGACGGCCTGGTGTCGGACCCGACCAGTTCCATCAGGCGTTCCCGCAGCTCGTGCCAGGCCGCCGGTCCGGCGGCCAGCAGCGGGTCCAACGAGTCCCCGGAAACGAGCTCGGCCACTCGCGGGCCGAGCTCGTCGGCGAGTCCCCGCAGCGGGATGGCGTGCTTGCCGACCCGCACGGCCACCGTCGGACCCGTGGCCGTTCCCAGCACGCCGTACGGCAGTGTCTGCGGGCCGAACGGGCGGTCCGGCGCGAATTCGGGATCCTCGATCCAGGTCACAGCAGTTCCAACTCGACGAGATCGGACACGGGGTCGGTGGGCGAGGTGGCCCCGTACGAGGAGAACACGCTCCGGACCGCCTTCGCCGCCTCGTCGGAGAACGAGCACGCCTCCTCGGTCAGTGCCCGCTCGTCGGTACTGGCCAGGGCGCCGCGCACGTCCTGACCGGACAGGGCTCGCCCCACCGCCACGAGCAGGTTCAGGAAGCCGTGGTGCGGGAACCCCGTCTCCGAGTCGGTGCGGCGGACCGCACGGGGCATCCCGGCGGTCACCTTGAAGGGAACCTCCAGCGTGGTGGCCACGGCCAGGAACTCGGCCACCACGTCGACGCTCGGGAAGGACTCGACGGTCTGGCCTCCCGAACGCAGCTTCGGCCAGCACCCGAACTCGGCGACCTGGCGCACTCCGTCGAGCCACCCCTCACCTCGTCGTGGCTCGACGACGCGGACCACGTCCTCGGGGACGAACTCGGAAACGCGCTCCAACCACACGTCGTCGACCTCGGAGGGTCCCGGCATCTCGACCATCCGCAGCGAGAGCAGCTCCTGGCGCCCCTCGATTATCGAGAGCGCCTTCGGCACCTCCCCGAGACCGGTGTCGCAGACCAGCGACATCGGAACGGGCTCGGCGGGTTTCGCCTTGGCCAGTTCGGTGATCAGTTCCGGCAGTCGGGAGACCTGGCACAGGATCGGCCCCAGCAGCCCCGCGTACTCGCCGTCCCGCGCACGCAGGTGTTCCTCGACCGCCTGGGCGACGGACGCGTTGGCGGGCGGGAAGAGCGAAGCATCGTCCACCAGACGTGCGAACAGGGGCGGAATACCGCGCGGACCGGGCGCGTGGAGTTCAACAGCGCTTGACACGACTGTCACGCTAATGCCGTGCCGGGCAGTGAACAAAAGTGTCCGTAAAACGAACACCGCGCGAGGGGTCCGCCTCGTGCTAGCGGCGGGCCGCGAGGCACCCTCCGGGGGCTTCGGTCCCGTTCCCGCGCTTCCCGGCACCTCGACAGTCGAGCGACCGGAGGCCGGTATGCCGTACTACCGCCAAGTGGGCGAGATTCCACGCAAGAGGCACACCCAGTTCCGCCAACCGGACGGCAGTCTCCACGCCGAGGAGCTGATGGGGATCGAGGGCTTCTCCTCGGAATCGGCCCTGCTGTACCACCGAGGACTTCCCACCGCCGTCGTAGCGGCCGAGGCGGTGGACGAGCGGGGCCGCGAGACCGCCCCCAACCTGCCGTTGCGTCCCCGACACTTCCGCACCGGCGAACTCGCGTTCCCGCACGGCGATCCCGGCAGCGACGCGGTGACCGGACGCAGGCTGCTGTTCGGCAACGGCGACGTGTCGATCTGCTTCGCCGTTCCCGACGTCACCAGCCCGCTCTACCGCAACGCGACCGGTGACGAGCTGTGCTACGTGCAGACGGGTGCGGCGCGGTTCGAGACGATCTACGGCGCCCTGGAGGTCGCCGAGGGCGACTACGTGCTGCTGCCCGCCTCCACCACCTACCGAGTGGTGCCGAGGGGCGAACGGCCGCCACGGCTCTACCTCGTGGAGGCCACCGGACACATCGGGCCACCCAAGCGCTACCTCAGCGCCCGGGGGCAGTTCCTGGAGAGCTCGCCGTACTGCGAACGTGACCTGCGCGGCCCCACCGAACCGCTACTGCTGGAGGGCGAGCACGTGGACGTGCTGGTCCGGCACCACGACGGCCTCACCCGGATGACGTATGAACACCACCCGTTCGACGTGGTCGGCTGGGACGGCTGCCTCTACCCGTGGGTGTTCAACATCGACGACTTCGAGCCGATCACCGGCCGGATACACCAGCCACCGCCGGTGCACCAGACCTTCGAGGGGCCGAACTTCGTGGTCTGCTCGTTCTGCCCCCGCAAGGTGGACTACCATCCGGACTCGATACCGGTGCCGTACAACCACGCCAATGTGGACTCCGACGAGCTGATGTTCTACGTGGGAGGCGACTACGAGGCGCGGAAGGGATCCGGAATCGGGATCGGATCGCTGTCGCTGCACCCCTCCGGCTGCACCCACGGACCGCAGCCGGGCGCGGCGGAGGCATCACTGGGGGCGGAACGGTTCGACGAGACCGCGGTCATGATCGACACATTCCGGCCGCTGCGGCTCGGCGAGGCGGCCACCGCGACCGAGGACTCCTCCTACTACCGCAGCTGGGTGCGCGGCGAACCGGAGGACTGAACGAGTCGGTCCGGTTCGCCCGGCGGCGCGGCATGGCGGAACCTCTCGCGGGCTCTCGCCGCGGGCGTGATCGTAACCGGCGGGCGGCACTCGTCCGCCGGTCTCGCGAGGAGTCCACTCCTGTCGGCGAGGCGGGGCGCCGCACGCGGTCCCGACACGCGGCACTCCACTCCCCGATCGGGTCACTTCCGCGACGGAAACAACTAGGTTAGGGTTACCTAAGAAACTCTGCCGTGTGCTGCCCCGGAGGTGAGTGATGCCCGAGACCGCTCGCACGCCAGCGAGACCCGCTCCGGCCGAACGGGCCCGCACGATCGCCAAACGGGGCGGTAGAGCGGCCGTGCAACCGTCCGGCTCGGGAGCTCGGCGGATCCAACCGTTGCTGCACCACGTACACCGGGACGGCACCGCCACGGTGCTGCTGGCCGACGACCACCCGTTGGTGGGGGCCGTCTGGCAGGCGCCACGCGGCGAGTTCGGGGCCGTGTTGGAGGTGGCCGACGCCGCGCCGGTACGGCTCCGCGAACCGGTGCGCGGCCTGATCTGGCTGACCGGGTGGCTGCGCGTCCCGGAACCCGGGGAGCGGCACACCAGGGTGCTCGAAGTCGCCGAGGACCGCCCCGACCCTCGCCTGCTGGACGTCGGCAACGGCGTGACCGCCCTGCGGCTGGAGGCGGTCTCCCTGGTGCTGGCCGACTCCGAGGAGACCTGCTCGATCGACCCGGCCGACTTCGCCGCTTCCCCGCCGGACCCGTTCTGTCTCCACGAGGACGGCTGGCTGCGCCACCTGGAGCTGTCCCACCGGGACGTCGTCGGACTGCTCACCCGCTACCTGCCGGAGCGGCTGCGCGGCGGGCACGTGCGCCCCCTGGGCCTGGACCGCTACGGGGTCCGGCTCCGGGTCGAGTCGGCCGACGGCGACCACGACGTCCGGCTCGGGTTCTCACAGCCGGTGGCGGATTCCGAACAACTCAGCACCGAACTGCGACGGCTGATGGGATGTCCATTCCTGGCCGCGAAGCGGTGACCGGCCACATCCTCCGGCGCGCGGACGAGCCGGTCCCCGGTTCCGCGGTGCCGGGCGCGGGGTGCCGAGCACCCGGACGGCCGGGCAGCGCGCCCCTACTACAGTCGCCGGAGTGAAACCCCGTCACGGTCTCGCCACGCCGCGTGCCTGGCTGCTGCCAGGACGTCCCGCCGAACCGGCTCCGGTCACGGATGCCGGGCAGCGCAGGGCGATCGTCGTCGAGCTGGTGATCGTCTTCACGATCACGCTCGGCATGTCGGGGCTGCGGAGCCTGCTGTCACTGCTGGACGCGCTGCTGCGGCCGGAGTCGCTGGACCAGCAGGCGGTGGCGATCAACACCTCACGGGCCCAGCTCGGGCTGCTGGACCTGGCGGAGCAGTTGGCCGGCGTGCTGCGGCTGTTCGGGTGGGCCGCCCTCGGGCTCTACCTGCTGTGGCGGGGTGGGGTGGCGTTGCGAAGCGTCGGTTTCGACGGCACCGCCCCCGGCCGCGACCTGGCGCGTGGCGCCGGACTGGCGGCGCTGATCGGCATCCCCGGGCTGGGGCTGTACCTGGCGGCGCACGCCCTGGGGCTGAACCTGGCCGTGCAACCATCCACCCTGGACGAGAGCTGGTGGCGCGCTCCGGTGCTGGTGCTGTCCGCCCTCGGCAACGCGGCGGCCGAGGAGGTGCTGGTCGTGGGCTACTTGCTCACCAGGCTGCGCCAGCTGGGCACCACCGAGAACCGCGCGTTGTGGATCTCGGCGGTGCTGCGCGGCTCGTACCACCTGTACCAGGGGGTCGGCGGTTTCGTGGGCAACGTGGTGATGGGGTTGGTCTACGGCCGGGTGTGGCAACGCACCAACCGGATCCACGCGCTGGTGGTCGGGCACGCGCTGATCGACGTCGTCGCCTTCGTCGGCTACGCCCTGTTGCGCGAGCGGGTGGGCTGGCTGCCCTGATCGCACAACCTCGGACAACGAACCGATACTTCAACCCGCTTTCGGATTAACGATCCGTCGAATTTCGCGCCGAATGCGGCTATTTTCGCTCGATACGGCTAGGCTGCGGGACCGTGAGCACTCCACACGTGACGAGCGAAGTCGGCCCGCTGCGCACCGTGCTGCTGCACCGCCCCGGCGGTGAACTCAAGCGGCTCACCCCGCGCAACAACGACCAACTGCTGTTCGACGCGATCCCCTGGGTGGACCGCGCCGAACAGGAGCACGACGCGTTCGCGGCGGTGCTGCGCGAGCAGGGCGTGGAGGTGCTGCTGCTCGACGAGCTGCTGACCGAGGCACTGCGCGACCCCAGAGCCCGCACCGCCGCGCTGCACAGCGGCGTGGACGAGCGCAGGCTGGGCGCCGAGGTCGCTGACACCCTGCGCTCCTATCTGTCCAGCGTGGACGAGAAGACGCTGACCGGCATTCTGATAGCGGGCATGACCTTCGAGGAACTGCCCGCCGCCGAGGGACAGTCACTGGTGCGCCGGATGCACCAACCACACGACTTCGCCATCGATCCGCTGCCGAACCTGCTGTTCACCCGGGACTCCTCGGTCTGGATCGACGACAGGGTCGCGGTGACCTCGCTGGCGATGCCCGCGCGAATCCGCGAGTCCGCGCTGACCGATCTGGTCTACGCCTACCACCCCAGGTTCGCGTGGTCCGCCCGCGCCTACGGCGCGCACTCGGCCCCGGTGGAAGGCGGGGACGTGCTGCTGCTGGCACCCGGCGTGGTGGCCGTGGGGGTCGGCGAGCGCACCACTCCCGCCGGGGCGGAGTCGCTGGCCCGCTCGTTGTTCGCCGACGGGCTCGCCCACACCGTGCTCGCCGTGCCGATCACGCAGACCAGGGCATCGATGCACCTGGACACGGTGTGCACGATGGTGGACCGTGACGCGGTGCTGATGTATCCCGCGATCCGCGACCACCTCACCGCCTACGTGCTGCGCCCGGCAGGCGGCGGGATCAAGGTCTCCGGCCCCGAACCGTTCCTGCGGGCGGCCGCGGAGGCGATGGAACTGGACCGGCTACGGGTGATCGACACCGGTCTGGACCCGGTCACCGCCGAACGCGAGCAGTGGGAGGACGGCAACAACACCCTGGCGGTGGCTCCCGGCACGCTGGTGGCCTACGAACGCAATGTCGAGACCAACGCGCGGCTGGAGGACGCGGGCATCGAGGTACTGCGCATCAGCGGCTCCGAACTCGGCTCCGGGCGCGGCGGACCGCGCTGCATGTCCTCCCCGATCGTGCGCGACACCCTGGACTGAGCCACTACCACGCTCTCTTCGCCGTGGTGCCGCCCGCCCGGCCCACCGGTACCGCGCTCGCCGGACCGCGCGGCGATCTCGCGAGAGATCCACGCGCGGCCGGGTGCGCGGAGGCGCCGAACGGTGCTACGCGTGGGTGCCGCCGTCGATCCGTATCTCGGTGCCGGTGGTGAAGGCCCCGTCGTCGGAGGCCAGCATCGCCACCACTCCGGCCACCGTCTCCGGGCCCGCCATGGTGGCTCCACCCGCCTCCTGGTCGGTGCGCAGCGCCGGGGATAGCTTGGCGAACAGCGACATGTCGGCGTCGGCGGGCAGGTAGTTCGGGGTCTCGTCGGTGATGCCGCTTTTGATGCTGCCCGGGGCGACGCAGACCGCGCGCAGCCCCCACTTGGAGTACTCACTGGCCAGCGTGTGCGTGAACGACTGGATCCCGCCCTTGCTGGCGGCGTAGGCGGCCATGTACGGGTGGGCGAACGAGGCCGAGGTGGAGCTGAAGTTGACCACCACGCCGTGCTCGCTCTCCAGCAGGGCGGGCAGCGCCTGCCTGGTCACCAGGAAGGTTCCGGTCAGGTTGACCGTCATGATCCGGTTCCACAGCTCCAGCGAGGTCTCGTGGGTGTGCGCGGCGCGCAGCATGCCCGCCGCGTTGACCAGCGCGTCGAGTCCACCCAGCCGCTCCACCGCCTCAGCGACCACGGAGGTGACCGAGTCCTCGTCGGCGGTGTCCAGCCGCATGGTGGTCAGCCGCTCGGCGGTTCCCGCGTCCTCGGCGCGCTGCCGCGTCTCGGCCAGGCCGTCCTCCGAGATGTCGGCGGCCACCAGCCGGGCCCCCTCGTCCAGTAGCCGCAGGGCGGTCGCCTGCCCTATCCCGGAGGCAGCCCCGGTCACCAGTACCCCGCGTCCGTCGAAACGATTCATGTCCACTCCCGTGCGAATGGTCGAATGCCGGAGAAGGGGTCGAAACACGGCTCCGGATCAAACACTGATTCGAATTCCCGGCACGGCGCCCTACCGGCGCTTTCCGCTCGGACCCTAACCCCGGTTAGGACGGTCCCGCCAACGGACCTGTGGACGAATACGCAGGACAGACTGTTACGAACACCCTCGGTACGCTCCCGGAGACCCGGTGTTCCGCCGAGTCTCCGCGTTCGAAACGGGCGGCGCGACGAAATATCCGGAAACGAAACGGATCGGCTCGATTCCGCCTGCACGGAAGCGCGGACGAGCCGATCCGAAGCCGAACGCCGAGAATCACTCGACCGGAATCGCACTCCACCGCTGGGAGAGGCTGTCCACGTCCTTGTTCAGCACGATGTCGCGCGAGGGGTAGGCCACCTGATAGGGGTTCATCACCCGGTTGGCGTTGTTGTACGGCGCGATCCGCAGGCCCTCGTCCTTGTCGACCCACCACCACTGCGCACGGTCACCCCGGTCGCACTGCCGCTGCACCACGTGGCGCAGTGGGTCCTGGTTGTTGGGCTCCAGGCACAGCCCCGAGCCGACGTTCTTGATCCGGAGCACTCCGCTCAGGCCGGTGGGCAGGAACTCCCACTGCTCCTGGAGCCGCGCCGAGTCGGTGCGGTGCTGGTACCACAGGTCCAGGATGCCGTTCTCCGAAGTGTTCCACGCCTTGGCGAGCATGAACAGGTGCGCGCTGCGGTTGTAGAGGTGGTAGGGCTCGCCCAGCACGATCGAGGTCCGCGCCTCGCGCGCCTGGGGCGACTGTTCGCGCTGCTCGGCGGCGCCCGCGCCGGCCCCCATGATGCCCACCAGGGAGAACGCCGTGGCGAGTACCAGCGCGATCCGCTTCTTCGGCTTCACTGAAACCCGATCCTTTCTCATGATCTTGCCCGGATTCATGAAAAACTATCGAGTACCTGACAGCGAAGATCAATATCTCTTTCGTGTGAACCGCCGACCGGCAGTCGATACGGTCGGCTTCCACCTCTCAGGGGCTACAGCTCGCGAACATGGTGGCGGTTCGTCGTTTTTCCGGACTTCTTCCTCATCTCCGCACCGCGCCCGCTCCTGACCTGCGAATACGGAACCTGCGACTCGCCGCGCTCCGGCGTTCGCCGGTGTGACCGGGTTCGGGGGTTCGGGCGGGGCGAGCTGTTCGGTCGGTGTGGGCTTGGGGTCGGAACGCATGTTCCTCGGGGCTCGTTTTTCGAACGCCGAAGTCGCGTGTTGGAACACGATCGCGAGTACGCGATGAGCCGTATCCGACACGACACGCTCCCGACAGGGAGTTCAACGAACCGCCCGGGGAGGACGAAGCGGCCAACCCACCGTTATCGTGGGCGAGTACACCGCGCGAACTGCCGTACTCACCTCGATACTCCTCGAGATGTTCCGGTTTCCGGGAATCGATCTGGCCCAATTCCGTGAAGACGTTCAAAGCGGTACCGATCAGGCCGGATCCGTCCCGTGAGAACGGATCCGGCCTGATCGGAGGAATCTCACATCAGTCGGATGTCAGTCGACCATCACAGCACGCCACCGTTGAGCAGTGCCTCCGGACTCCCGGGCCAGCACGATGTTGTGCGAAGCCTGCGGACCGTTGTACGGAGCCAACACGCGGTTGTCGTTGTTGAAGCTGGAGATACGGAGCCCGCGATCCCAGGTTATGTTCCACCACTGCTCGCGCTCCCCCCTGTCGCACTCCTTCTGGACCACGTGTTTGTGAGGGTCGAGTTTGTTGGGATTGGGTTGCAGGCACAGCCCCGACCCGACATTCTTGATACGGGCCACGCCCTCTTCGGAAGTGGCGCGGAACTCCCATTGCTCACGAAGAGCGTCGGATCCCGTTTTGTGCTCGTACCAGAGGTCTATCAGACCGTTCTCGTCATTATTCCAACTCTTCGCGAGCATGAACAGATTGGAACTGCCGTTGTAGAGATGGTACGGCTCACGCAGCACGATCACGTCGTCTCGCTGCTGACTCTCCTGTCGCTGCGGCGCGTGCTGCTCGACGGCAGCGGCTCCGCCTCCCACGATTCCGGCCATGGAGAAAGCCGCCACGAAAACAAGGGCAATTCGCTTTTTCGGCATGACTGGATTTTTTCCTTTCCATGTAGGTATCCAGCACTGCGCCGACAAGAGTCACAGAACACGAGAAGCAAGATCAATAGCACTTCCGCGTGAAAAACGAGAAAGATATACACAAAATCGCGAACCCGCGGGTCGCACCACGCAGCGATACCATCTTTAGCCCTTTCGTGGTAGCGACTGGCGAACGAACAACCAAGCACCCAAAGGAAAAACCAGCGGCCCACGGGCAGTCGGACCGTCACTCTCACTCATCATCGCGTCGACTTCACCAGAAACGGAGTTTTCCTCCTGGGGCATGATCCCGATACCACGTTCGTGGGTCACGCGACCAGGAGAGCATGAAGGGATTGTGGGTGGTTCTTCCATGAATCTTGATCACGCTGTTGATCGAGGGGGTGCGGGCGTCGTGCACGCTGTCTCCGGGACCGATGCGGACCTCCGATTACACAAGCGAGGTCGTTCAGGGCGGCCAACAGTCGGACAGCGACCTGGAGTACAAGGTCGAGTCGCGCGGCAGACGCCAACAAGAGCTCACCCGCTCCACCGATCCGCCGCACACGTGGGTGGTCATCGACGAGTGCGCGCTCGATCGTCGCGTCGGCGATACGGCGACCATGCGGGACCAGCTCGAACACCTCGTCGAGCTCGCCGAACTCGACAACGTCCAGATCCAGATCTGTCCCGCCAGCGTAGGACCGCATCCTGGCTTGACCGGCACGTTCGAGATCCTGCACTTCCCGATTCCCGAAAATCCCGGTGTCGTCTACGTTGAGACCCGAGTACGCGCGGTGTGGTTCGAGGACAAACCCGAAATCGACCAATACACCCAGGTCATGAACGACCTACGCGCGCTGGCCAACACTCCGGAAGAGCCGAAGAAGCCGCTCAGGGAAAAGCTGAAGGAGCTCCAGACTATGCGCTTCACCGCCCACGTCCGGCAGACGTCCTCCTACTCCAACGATGACCAAGGTTGCGTCGAGGTCGCCTTGACCAGTGACGCAGTGGGTATTCGCGACACCAAGGACCGGGCGGGCGGCACTCTCACTGTCACTCCCGCGGCCTGGGGCGGGTTCGTGGAGCGGCTCAAGACCGGTGACTACGACCGGGGCTGATCCAGCCACACGCCGCTACACCGTGGCCAGGGTCTCGATTTCCCGCGAACTCCACGGATTCTCTGCGTGGGACAGCGCGTCAGGACACACGTGGAGACCCACGCAGCGTCGTTGCCCCCGTCAGCACCTGATCAGTGACGTCGCCGGACGTCACACTGCGGGATGTTGCTGGGGATATCACGCCGATGAACGCCCCGCAGGGGGTCACCAACAGCCTCACCGGCACCAACGATGCGATGCGCGGCATCATCACAGCCGCCAGCAACGGCGAGTTCGTCACAACCCCCGACGCGGGAGACGAACTCATCCAGATCTTCCAAGAGCTCGAGTACTAGACGGGAAAACGCTGAGCGACATGACGATCGTTAAGCAGCACACCCGTGCTCGGCCCTAATACTGCAACGGCGCTCAGAGTGGGTAGCCGCGTTGTTGGTAGTGGCAGTGTCGGGCTTGGTGGTGTGCGTCGTCGGCGCCAGCGTGACCAGGACCAGACGTGGTCGGCGGGGTGTGGTGTTCGGGTGATGAGGTTGATCAACAGGCGACGGAGCTCTGCTAAGGTGTAGTCGATCATGCCCTGGTTGCTGACGCGGTTTCCCCCTGTATGGCCTGGGTTTTCGCGACGGCTAGCCAGGCGAGGGCGAGCAGGGACAGGGTGGTGTGGGCGTACCAGGCTCGCCAAGAACGTGCTTGGTAGTGGTCGAGTCCGGCCTCGTTGTTGGCCTGTTGGAAGCATTCCTCGACATGCCAGCGCGAGCCGGCGGTCCAGGCCAGGTCGAGCAGCCGGGATCGGCGGGGCCCATAGGCGATGTAGTAGGCGATCTCGCTGGGGTCGCTGATCGAGCGTCGCGCCAGCAGCCAGCGACCCCGCCCGGGCGGCCAGGCCGTGCCCAGCGGCACGCGGGCCCAGTCATACAGGCGTGGCCCGTGCCCACCGGCCCCGACCGACAGCCGCCGCCACGAGCCCGGCGAGAGTGTGGTGACGAGCTCGTCGGCCCGGCGCGTGTCACCGCCGGCGGTGGTCAGGGTGTCGGTGCGTTTGGTGGCCAGCACGTAGGCCACATCACGGTGCTCGAGCCAGTCCCGCAGGTAATGCGCCTGCCCGTAAGCCTCATCGCCGGTGACCCAGGCGAACGGCACCCCGGCCTGCACAGCACGGTCGATCATGGCCTGGGCCTGCTGGGGCTTGGTGGCGAAACCGACCTCGTCGGGTATCCCGGCCGCTCGGCACCGATCCCGGTCGTCAGTCCACGACCTCGGCAAATACAGCTCCCGGTCGATCAACGCATGCCCGGACCCAGAGGCGTAGGCCAAAAAGGTGCCGATCTGGCAGTTCTCCGTGCGCCCCGCCGTGCCGGAATACTGCCGCTGCACCCCCGCCGAACGCGTGCCCTTCTTCACAAACCCGGTCTCGTCAACGATCAACACCCCGTCGGACTCGCCGAGATGCTCGATGACGTAGTCCCGCACGTCATCGCGGACCCCAGCAATGTCCCAGTCCGCCCGCCGCAACAGCCGCTGCATCCCGTCCGGACTGACCTCACCAGCCTGCTCGGCAATCGTCCACCCGTTCTTGCGCTCCAAGCCCGCGACCAGGCCAGACACATACTCACGCACCCGCGCCCGCGGCTCGGAACGCACAAACCGCCCCGCAATCCGCGCGTGCACCCGCTCCAACTCCACCGAGATCACATCCAGCACCACACCCACCACGATCCACTACCGACTCACACGAGTGCCGTTGCAGTACTA
>NZ_FNJR01000031.1 GCF_900104475.1 Actinopolyspora xinjiangensis | reverse complement strand
CTGGTCACGCTGGCGCCGACGACGCACACCACCAAGCCCGACACTGCCACTACCAACAACGCGGCTACCCACTCTGAGCGCCGTTGCAGTATTAGAGCTGACGTGTGCGCCTGACAGCATCGCGTTCCAGCGCGTCGCCAAACGATGTGGGTTCGTGCTCGAGGACGTACTGCGCTCGCATATCCGCTTCCAGGGCGAGCGACGCGATAGCGTGATGTTCAGCTTGCTGCCGGATGAGCTGGAGGCACCATAGTACTCGCCGGATATCGGACGAGTTTGAGGTAGTTGAGCTGATGGTCAGGTAGGAGGTCACTCGGTCGAGGACAGCTGTCCTTCTCGCAGACCGATCGACTATTGAGACGGGGGTGGTGGGAGTTTCGTTGGGTGTGGAGACTCTGGTTGCTTGCGCGAGGGTCTTGTGCAAGGACTGCGAACGGTTTGGGCAGGCCATGTGGGTCACTCTGTCCGAGCCAGGGGGCTTGGGGTGTGGTCCTCGGTGTGGAGTTCTGTGAAGCCCAGCTTGGTGCACAGCGATGGTGGGATGAGGGCGAGGTCGGAGGGATCCAGCACGGGCAGGCTCTCGCGCGTTTCGACGTATTTTACCGATTCTTTGAGCAGGTACCGCGCGATGCCGTAGTCGTGCTTGGCCGGTTTCACGAACAGTCTTCCGATCACCAGCAGCTCGTCGACCTGACGACAGGTGTGTGCGGCGACGTCGCGGACCCAGCGGGCCTGGGGTGGTCGGTAGATCTGGACGTGGCCGACCACGTTCCGGGTCGGGGCGATGCTCACTGGTGCCTGGTCGAACACCCATGAGCGCTCGGCGTCGACCTCCTGCAGCCAGTCTCGCGGTTGCCACCTTCCGAGCACGCGGGCATGCTCGTCCAACTCGCCCAAGAGGTCGCACAGGCGGTCTAGGTCCTCGTTGCTGCGCTCACGGATCATCGTGGCTCGAGACTAACGGTCGCGTCGGCACCGGTGCCCTCATGTCTTCGGGGGAATTCCGTCACCTCGGCGGCCGTCCGGCGGACCAGGTGCGGGTGCCGTCGAGGCGGCGGTAACGTTGGCGGAGGGCCCCACTGCTGGGGTAGTCTAGAGCCTCGGCCCCGGTTTGCCAGGTGCCGGCGCGGTCCATGTAGGTCTCGATCAGGCTCCGCTCCATCGCATCCAGAACCTTGCGGTGGAGGACCAGCAGGCGCAGCGCGGCGAGCGCATCGGCGGCGTTGACCTCCTCGGCACTGGGCAGGCGCTGCGTCTGCCGGAACTCGTCGTCGCCGGTGTCGGTCAGCGCGCCGTGCACGAGGCTGTTGAGCAGCTCCCACTCGTCCGCTCGGGCTCCCTCGAGGCTGAACCGGGCGAGTTGGTCGACATCACGCATGAATTTGAATGTACTAGTACACATTAATAATGAAGGTTATGCACAGAATCGCCGACCAGGGGTTTGCCACAGAGAAGGAGACAGGAAACTCCTCCCCGGAGAAGGCTTCCCCGTTGGGAACAACCCCGAGCGAAACTCTGGATAAACGAAGTC
>NZ_FNJR01000012.1 GCF_900104475.1 Actinopolyspora xinjiangensis | reverse complement strand
TAGCGTCCCTGACCAGCTTCGGTTTGACGCTATCCTTCGCCGCCACCAGCGTGGAGTGGCGCGGGGCTAGTTATCCCGAAGCGGGTCAGCATCCCGGTGTGCTGGCTTTCTATCTCATCGGCAATCTCTACATGAGCTACGCCACCGCTCACGGTGCCTGGCTGTGCCGAGCCTCGGCGAGGCAGACCTACTCCGGTGCCCGTCAGAGCCTGACCGTGGCCGCTCTCGGGCTCATCGTGTGTTTGCTGGGAACGCACCTGCCGCGCGTGCTGTCGACCACCGGCCGACTACTGTTGGGCACCGATCCCGTTCCCGGAACAGCACACTGGACACCACCCCTGCTGGCCATCGGAAGCGGTCTCTTCTTCCTCGGCATCGGCTACCCCGGACTGCGCACCGGCATCATCAAAGCCCGCCTGTGGATCACCATGCGCCGCCACCACCGGCAACTCCGCCCACTCTGGGCTGCGCTGTACCAGCACTTCCCCAACATCGCCCTGTTCGCCCCCACCACCCCACGCCGCGAAGCCTGGCAACTGCGCCACATGCGACTGCGCTACTACCGACGCATCATCGAATGCCGCGACGGACTCGTCTGCCTCAGCCCCTACCTCCCCGAACCCATCCACCCCAACCACACTCCGGCACACCAAGCACAACTCGTCCACACCGCCCTCACCACCACACGCACCCAGGCAGCCCTCCCCTCGATCATCGCGGCACCAACCACCCACGACACCAACGCCGACACCCACCACCTCCTGAGCCTCGCCCACGAATACACCCAGCTGGCCCACGCCCATCCCACCAGCACCACGGCCCCATAAACGAGCACCCTCCACACGGTTCCGCCTGCCACCCGAAAACGAGGTCTGCCCGCTTGACGGCAGGCAGACCTCGGGGGGCGCCTCATGACAATGGACGGAGACTGGCACGGCCTAACCGCCATCGAGATCGCCGTCGCTCGAGCCGGTACCTGACAACGACGCGACTTGGCGGCCGCCCTCACCGCGCGCCTGTGCAACCAAGCCGCCACCTGGGATGACCGCATCCGCCTACCATTGCCCCTGCATCTGGCAAAGTGCTCCGACGAGGACCACCCCGGCCCCCTCCGGACGAGACCGACTAGGAATGACGAGTCCAGTCCCAACGCGATGTCACGCATCAGCCCATGCACGCGGTCGGCGTACGACTCGCCCTTGAGCGGGGTCACGTTCGCCAGCGACGTCGTGGCTTCCTGGACCTTCACCGCGGTCGCCAGTTCGTCGAGCTTCACGTTGACAGCTGTGTGATGCTCATTCAACTTCTCGATCAGCTCGGACTGGTGCGTTTACAGCTGCTGGACGTGCTTGGCGATCGGGGAGTTCGGGTCGAACTGCTTGACAACTTTGTCGAGACCAGCTCGGTGATTCCCGCCTTTGCCTTCGTGTCGAGCTCGCGCCCGAATGCGTCCAGCACCAGTCTGAGAAGCTCGAGGAGGTCGGGACGCTCACCGCCGAAGATCCGCTGGAGCTCGGTATTCATGGTCTGCTTCGCGGTATCCACGGCATTCGTGAACTCCTTGCGACTGCGGGCGTCGGCATCAGCGATCGCCTGTTGGGCATCCCACGCTGCCTTCGACCGCTTCGGCTGCGTCGTTTGCAGCCCGCTGCGTGGCCTCGGTCGCCTGAGCGGTGGACCTGGAGGTGCGGTTGCCGACGTCCTTGAGCATGTGCTCGAAAGCGTGCGACTCGCTGGGCCTGTCCAGTCGCGGTCAATGCATGCGCACCGAGACGCAGGGCCTCGCCGGCGAAGGCCGTCAGATCCGCGCTGGTCAGTGCTTCGGGATCCCCCACCACGAGGCCGCGCTCACCAGGCATCCAATGCTGGGCCTCTCGCACCATATCACGATCGCGCATCGTCAGATGCTCAATCAACACTGCGGCATGTTGTTCGTGAACCGTGCCGCGCCCTGTCAGTAGTCAGTCATCGTTGCGCTCCTGTTCTCGTCGCCGCCGCCATCCGGCAGCTCAGGACAGGAGCGCGACTTACCATAGAACGACTGCGAATCCGTAACACCGATAAGGGGGCTTATCGGTGTTGGTCGTAACTATCTGTCACCGCGACTCGATAAGCTACGTACCGGACCGAGGGAAGGAAGCGCATGTCGGACACCGCGCAGACGTTGACCATGCAGGACATCGCCGACCTCGCCCGCGTTCGGCGCCCGGTCGTGAGCATGTGGCGCAAGAGACCGATCGCGCGCGGCGAGGCGATCCCCTTCCCCAGTCCCGTCCGCGTGGTGAGCGGTGTCGAGCACTTCGACCGTACCGCGATCGTCGACTGGCTACAGCGCACGGGCCGTGGGAATAACAGCGAAGCGGATCTCGACGCCCCGGCACTGAGCGCACCCGATGATGCGGAGCTGGAGGAGCTGGTGACGTTGCTGTGTCTGGCCACGGAAACCGGCGTGGAGCTGGCCGAGACCACGACGCAGGACCGGCACAAGCTGGCCACAAACCTCGACCCCCAGGATGAGTTCCTGCGCCGCGAAGTCGAAGCCATGACACCCTCACCGGCAACGGTGAGGTTCATCGACGACCTCATCGAAGCGTCATTCGGTGCCGCCGAGGCACTCGACCGCCTGGAGCACGGTCGCGTCGGACGAGCGATCGGCGTGCGAGACCTCACGGCTGAGGCAATCGACCTGGTCCGCCACATCACAGCGAGCTGCGGGCTCCACCTGGACACCGAGGGCACGCCCCTGGTCCATGCCGGCGAGGCCACGCAACTGACGCTGAAGCTGGCTGCCGACTTCAACCACGTGGTCGTGACGAGTGACAGATCGCAGCAGCGGGCTTTGCGCAGGAGAGCAACCATCCGCGGGATCGCCACGACGAGCGAGCCCACGAGCCCACACGTGCGCATACTCTCGACCGTTGGCGCGGAGCCCAGACGCGCCCTCGACGCCGTAGACGAGCTCATCATTGATCTCGCTGCCTCGGAGCTCGCGGTCATCCTCGGCCCTGCGGCGGTCCTGTGCGACGACCTGCCTGGGGAGCTCGAGCAGAACCGGTCTCAGACGCTGCGGTCAGGCAACCTCGTTCTCGCACTCCGTCTGCCCCGTGGCCTGTGGCAGGAGGCTCATCGGCAACCGCTCGGGTTGTGGGTCTGCGCTGGAGGCGTCTCGCGTGACCGCCCGCTGGTCGCTGATCTCGCGGCCGTCGGCGACAACGAACTCGACGCCGGTGATCTCGTCGCCGACGTCACCGGTGCCCTCGAATCCGAGCGCGCCCGCGCGTATCGCTATCTGCGACCGCACGACCTCACGCAGATCCTCAGCTCGCGGCTCCCCGTGGTTCCTCGCGGTATCCGGGCGCTCCAACTGGCGACGAAGGCGGTGAAGGAACACCTGGCGCGCATCAACGCAGCCACCCTGGTCACCGGCGAGCCCGTACCGCCGTTCGACGTCCTCGCCGACGCTGCTCCGGGGTCCAGGCTGGTGCGCCGACACTCGTTGGGCGAGCTCAGTGACCGCAAGCAGCTCGTGGTCAAGCGAGGCAGCAGGATCGACCGCGCGCACGCGCATCCCGCGGGTTCCGTGCCCGTTGTCTCGGCCAGCGTTGGCGGCGAGCTCTTCGCACTTGATCCGCTCGATACGGTACGGCTCTACCCTCGTGCAGCGCGTACCGAGCCCGGAGATGTCGTCTTCACCGAGCGTCCCCGTCCCGCCGCGTTCGTCGATGATGTGGGAGGCTCGATGGTCGCGTCGCCCTCCCGAATCCTGCGCATCAAGCCCGGCACCGGGATCGGGCCGCATGCCACGGCAGCGATCATCAATCGTCGTTCGGACGGCACCGCCGAGTGGCGCACCTGGAACGTGCCCATCGTCGACGCGGAGCTCATCGAGCAACTCGAACACGCGCTCACCGCAGCAACCCAGTACGAAACGCGCCTGCGGAAACACCTCGCCGCTGTTGATGACCTGGTGTCAGCCATGATCGACGGTGTTGCCGCCGGTGCGGTAACGCTCACCGTGCCGAGGAAGGAATAGGAAGTACGCCCATGCCGCCACGCACGAAGAAAGAACCGTCGGTGCCGTCGACGACGCAAGAGCTCAAGGACACGCTGTGGAAGGCGGCGGACCGGCTTCGCGGATCGCTGTCCGCGAGCCAGTACAAGGACGTCATCCTGGGCCTGGTGTTTCTGAAGTACGTCTCGGACGCCTACGACGAGCGCCGCGAGGCCATTCAGGCCGAGCTGTCCGAGCAGGGCTACGACGAAGACCAGATCGCCGACCTCATCAACGAGCCCGAGGAGTACCAGGGCTACGGCGTGTTCGTCGTACCCCCTGCCGCGCGGTGGTCGTACCTGGCCGAGAACGCTAAGGGCAAGACCGCGACGGGGAACGAACCCGCCAAGACCATCGGTCAGCTGATCGACGAAGCGATGGACCTGGTCATGAAGGCCAATCCCACGCTCCAGGGCACGCTCCCCCGCCTGTACAACCGGGACAACATCGACCAGCGTCGCCTCGGCGAACTGATCGACCTGTTCAACAGCGCACGCTTCAGCAGGCAAGGCAAGCACCGCGCCCGCGACCTGATGGGCGAAGTGTACGAGTACTTCCTCGGCAACTTCGCCCGCGCCGAGGGCAAGCGGGGCGGCGAGTTCTTCACCCCACCGAGCGTGGTCAAGGTGCTCGTCGAAGTGCTCGAACCGTCGAGCGGCCGCGTCTATGACCCGTGCTGCGGCTCCGGTGGCATGTTCGTGCAGACCGAGAAGTTCATCTACGAGCACGACGGCGACCCGAAGAACGTCGCCATCTACGGTCAGGAGAGCATCGAGGAAACCTGGCGGATGGCGAAGATGAACCTCGCCATCCACGGCATCGACAACTCCGGCCTCGGCGCCCGCTGGGGCGACACCTTCGCGCGCGACCACCACGCCGGTATGCAGATGGACTACGTGCTGGCGAACCCGCCGTTCAACATCAAGCACTGGACGCGCTACGAGGACGACTCACGGTGGCAGTTCGGCGTCCCCCCTGCCAACAACGCCAACTACGCGTGGATCCAGCACATCCTGTCGAAGCTGAAGCCGACCGGCAGCGCCGGTGTCGTGATGGCCAACGGTTCGATGTCCACGCAGGCCAACAGCGAAGGCGAGATCCGCGCGGGCATCGTCGAGGCCGACCTGGTGTCGTGCATGGTCGCCCTGCCGACACAACTGTTCCGCAGCACCGGCATCCCGGTGTGCCTGTGGTTCTTCTCCAAGGACAAGACCGCGGGCCCGAACGGCGCCGTGGACCGTTCCGGCGAGGTGCTGTTCATCGACGCCCGCGAACTCGGCTACATGGTCGATCGTGCGGAGCGCGCTCTGTCCGAAGACGACATCGCCAAGATCGCCGACATCTACCACTCCTGGCGCGGCACCCGGTCGGCCTCCAAGAAGAAGCTGACTTACGAAGATCTGCCAGGCTTCTGCAAGTCGGTGGACCTGGCTGACATCAAAGCCGCCGACTACGCGCTGACACCCGGCCGCTACGTCGGCGCGCCTGAGGTGGAAGACGACAGGGAACCGATCGACGACAAGATCCAGCGACTGACCAAGGAGCTCCTTGACGCCTTCGAGGAGTCGGCACGGCTGGAGAAGGTCGTCCGCGAGCAGATGGAACGGATCGATGGCTGAGCAGATCGCCCTCGCAGGAGTATGCGAAGAGATCGTCGACTGTGTCAACAGGACCGCGCCTGAGTCCGCAGACGGCGATTATTTTGCAGTCGGCACACCCGCGATGCGCGGCAATACGATTGATCTAGGACAAGCGCGCCGAATTTCTAGCGAAACATTCGCACGATGGACGAGGCGACTCACACCAAGAGAAGGGGATCTGCTCCTCGCACGCGAGGCTCCTGTGGGCCCCGTTGTCCGAATCCCACCCGGTGGCAACATCGCCGCAGGACAGAGGACCATGCATCTACGCGCAGATCCCAACATCGTTCACCCTCGATACCTCTACTTTCTCCTTATAAGCCCGGAAGTCCAAAACCGAATCGCCTTACAGTCGATGGGATCAACCGTCGCGCATCTCCGAGTCGCAGATGCGAAAGCGCTCCTCCTCCCGCCATTGCCTGAGCTCCACGACCAACGAGCGATCGCGGAGGTGCTGGGAGCACTCGACGACAAGATCGACGCCAATGACCGCATCGCCGCAACCACAAAAGAACTCCTCAGCACACGATTTCGCGGCCTACGAATAGACGTGGAGGCCGGCCCCGGCGAGGCGGTCGCGCTTTGTGAGCTCGTCACGACCAATCCGAAGCTGCCAGCTCCGAAGAGCAACCCAGCGGTCTACCTGGACATGAAGAGCCTGCCCGATCGGGCGATGACGGTACAGAGCTGGGGTCATCGTGAACCGCGTGGAGGGGCGCGCTTTCAGAACGGCGACACGCTCCTTGCGCGCATCACCCCGTGCCTGGAGAACGGCAAGGTCGGGTTCATCGACTTCCTGGAACCAGGCGACGTCGGTGTCGGCTCGACCGAGTACATCGTGTTGCGCTCGAACGAAGGGATTCCGACTGCTCTCCCCTACTTCCTCGCAACGAGCGAACGGTTTCGTGAGTTCGCGATCCGGCACATGGCGGGGACGTCCGGCCGTCAGCGCCTTGCCGCAGCAGACTTGCAGGATTTCAAGGTGCGTCTCCCCGCCCCAGAAGCTCTTGCCGAGTTCGGGCGACTAGCGGACAGCCTACTGCCGCGGGTTAAGGCGGCTGTCGATGAATCCCGCGCCCTCACCAAAACCCGCGACGAGCTGCTCCCCCTACTCATGTCCGGAAAGATCCGCGTTCGGGATGCGGAGAGAACTGTGGAGGAGGTCGTCTGATGGCGACGAACGATGGCTTCAGCGAGGCCGAGTGGGAGAACATCGCCCTCGAAGCACTTGCCGACCAGGACTGGCGGCCGCTGCCGGGCACGGCGATCACGCCCGGCAGTGAGAACGGCCGCAACTCGTGGGACGACCTGGTCCTGCGCGGCCGCCTGCTGGCGAAGATGCGCGAGCTCAACCCGCAGGTGCCCGCCGAGCACCTCGAGCCGGCGCTCGCGGAGATCCTCCAGCCGACCTCGCAGGACGCGATCGCGGAGAACCGCCGGGTCCACGACATCTGCGTGGGCGGCTACCGCATCACCTACATCGACCGCGACGGTGTGGAGCAGAACCCCACGATCCGGCTGGTCAGCGAGAAAACTGAGCACAACGAGTTCCTCGCCGTCAACCAAGTGACGATCCGCTCCGCCGAGGTCGAACGCCGCTTCGATGTCGTGCTTTACCTCAACGGCATGCCGATCGCCATCGTGGAGCTCAAGCAGGCAGGTGCCAAGAAGGCCGACATCGCTGCCGCCCACGCGCAGCTGGAAACCTACTTACGCGAGTTCCCCATGGCGTTTCGGTTCGCCGTGACCACGGTGATCAGCGATGGCATCACCGCCCGCTACGGCACGCCGTTCACGCCACTGAACCACTACTCGCCGTGGAACGTCGACGACGACGGCGCGCCCGTCGACACGGAGGATCCGGACGCCGATCTGGAACTCGAGCTGCTCATCAACGGCGTGTTCAACGTCGAACGTTTCCTGCAGCTGCAACGCAACTTCACGGCCTTTGACGAAGGCGCCGAGGGCCACCTCAAGCGCATCGCCAAGCCGCACCAGTACTTCGCCGTGACCAAGGCGGTGGGCAGCACCGTGACGGCGGTGCAGAGCAACGGCAAGGCCGGTGTCGTCTGGCATACGCAGGGCTCCGGCAAGTCGATGGAGATGGAGCTCTACGCTCATCTCGTCAGCAAGCGACCCGAACTCAAGAACCCCACGATCATCGTGGTCACCGACCGCAAGGAACTCGACGGCCAGCTCTTCGAAGCCTTCCAGCGTTCCCAGCTGCTTCCCGAACAGGCCACCAAGGTGACCTCGCGCGCACAGCTGCGCGAGGAGCTGTCCAACCGCACTACCGGCGGCATCTACTTTACGACACTGCAGAAGTTCGGGCTCAGTAAGGAGGAGAAGGACGCCGGACTCGACCATCCCCTGCTGTCGGAACGTCGCAACATCATCGTCATCGCCGACGAGGCGCATCGCAGCCACTACGACAACCTCGACGGCTACGCTCGTCATCTCAAGGACGCCCTCCCGTGCGCCGCGCTGATCGCCTTCACCGGGACGCCGATCTCATTCACCGACCGCAACACCCGCGAGGTCTTCGGTAGCTACATCGACACCTACGACCTGACCCGTGCGGTCGACGACGGCGCTACTGTTCCCGTCTACTTCGAGCCGCGCCTGATCAAAGTGTCGCTGTCCGAAGATGTCAGCGAGGAGGACCTCGACCGCGTGGCCGACGAGGTCACCACCGGGCTCGACGACGTCGAACGCACGAACCTCGAGAAGTCCGTCGCCGTCATCAATGCCATCTACGGCGCTCCCGCCCGCCTCGAGGCCCTCGCATCCGACGTCCTCGAGCACTGGGAACAGCGCTCGGCGGAAATGCGGAAGTTCATCGAGTCCCCCGGCAAGGCCTTCATCGTCGGCGGAACCCGCCAGATCTGCGCCGACCTCTACGACGAGATCATCAAGCTCCGCCCCGAGTGGCACAACGACGCCCACGACAAGGGCGTGGTCAAGGTCGTCTACTCGGGGGCAGCCAGCGACACCGGCGCGATCGCCAGACACGTCCGACGGGAAGGACAGAACAAGGCCATCCAGCAGCGCCTGCGCGACCCAGACGACGAACTCCAAATCGTGATCGTCAAGGACATGCTGCTCACCGGGTTCGACGCGCCTCCCCTGCACACTCTGTATCTCGACCGACCGCTCAAAGGCGCCCAGCTCATGCAGACCCTCGCGCGGGTCAACCGCACCTTCCGCGGCAAACCCTCCGGTCTGCTCGTTGGATACGCGCCGCTGGCGGAGAACCTCAACCAGGCTCTGGCCGAGTACACCAAGACCGATCAGGCCCAGAAGCCGGTCGGCAAGAACATCGACGAGGCTGTGGACCTGACCAAGAAGCTTGTCGACACGCTCGACGCGCTGTGCACGGGCTACCCGTGGCGGAAGAAACTCGACGGTGGCGGCAAGAGCTGGCTCAAAGCGGCCCACGGACTCACCAGCTATCTCCGCTCACCCGCCACGCCGGGCAACCAGGTACCCGAAGACGAAGAAGCCCTCGGTGCGAAGTTCCGCCGCTTAGCAAGCCAGCTATCCCGCGCCTGGGCGTTGTGTTCGAGCAGCCAGGACGTGCAGGAGCTGCGCCCGGTGGTGCGGTTCTACGAAGAGGTCCGCGTTTGGATGGGCAAGTTCGACGCGGCTGAACGGCAGGCCGAGGGCAAGCCGGTGCCCGAGGAGGTCCAGCGCATGCTGTCGTCGCTGATCGCCACCTCGACGGCACCGGGCGAGATCGTCGACATCTACGACGCTGCGGGCCTACCGAAGCCGTCGCTGTCCGAACTCGGACCGGACTTCCAGGTCAAGGCGCAGTCCGCGTCGAATCCGCACCTCGCCATCGAGGCGTTGCGTTCGTTGCTCACCGAGGAATCGGACAAGGTCACCAAACACAACCTGGTGCGCCAGCGCACGTTCTCCGAACGCATCACCGAGCTCATGCGCAAGTACACCAACCAACAGCTGACGTCGGCAGAGGTCATCGCCGAACTGATCGCGATGGCCAAGGAGGTCGCCGATGAAGGGAACCGCGGTCAGCACTTCTCTCCTCCGCTGTCCACCGACGAACTCGCCTTCTACGACGCGGTATGCACCAACGAGTCGGCAGTCGAGCTGCAAGGCGAGGACGTGCTAGCGCAGATCGCCCGCGACCTCGTCGGGATCATGCAGCGCGACGTAAAGACCGACTGGACCGTCCGTGACGATGTACGAGCCAAGCTGCGGTCGTCCATCAAGCGGTTGTTGGTGAAGTACAAGTACCCGCCCGACAAGCAATCCGAGGCGGTCCGGCTTGTCATCGAGCAGATGGAAGCCATGGCCCCTCGCTATGTCGACACGGGTTCCCAGGACGAGGACGACTGACTCAGGGGAGGAGCACGGCGTGGCGAGTCGGACGGGCAAGGGCAACGGCGAGCATCCGACAATAAAAGCGGTGAATGACGAGCCCATCGAGCCCAAGCAACAGTGGGCGTACCGCAAAGGCGCACGAGGCCCCGTGACCTGTGTCGAGGTTCTACGGCTTGGTACCGCCCGTCCCGCTCGAGTGCGAGTGCGCTTCGTCGAGGACGAGTACGAGGGGCGTGAGGACTGGGTTCCGCCGAACCGGTTGAAGGTACGTTGGAAGGACGCCGCCGCGTGGCAAGAACGCGATCGGCAGTGGAACGCAGTGCGGGACGCTTCAGCGGACGCACGCGGCACCACCGAGAACGACGCAGCCGGTTGGATCTTCGACCTGCTACCCGGTCACAACTATGCACGGCAACTGTGTGGCCGAAACGAAGGCGCGCTGGAGATCACGGATATCGACGCCTTGGTGGAAGACCTCGCAATCGAACGCGCGAGGGTGGTCGATGACCCGGTGGTCTTCACCGCCGAGAACGGCTCACTGATCGTGCCGTGGCGAGTGATGCATGATCTGGCTCAGTTGATAGCGCAGAAGTACGCCGATCATTACACAGCCGAGGTCACGAAGGAGGAGCGCGAGCACGAGCACGAAATTCGGTGGGGCTATATGTCGGGATCTACATACATCTCACCAGAAATCTGCGCCGAGACCGACAAAGAATTTCGCCCCCTGCGCGACCTCGTACGCGAATGGTGCGGAGCCGAAGCCGTCGCGCGGCAAGACGAACTCGAGGCACTCCGCACCGAGGTGAAACGACTGGGCGAACTCGTCGAGCGCGCCATCGACGCCGTCCGCAACAACGGTGACGAGAAGACCGCGCGTGAGCTGGAACGCGATCTGGGCATACCGGTCGAGGTGCTCCGCCAAGCCAATCGCGCGAATCAGCGGCGGCCTGGGCCGTAAGGACTCCACCGTCCGAGATAAGGTCGCAGGTCTTCGGACTTCGGCTCGACATCATCCGGGGCTTCAACAGGACCGGTCAACGGGTCGATTTCGTCCGCGTAGGACTCCGCCCACTCGAGCCACGCGTTATCAGCCTGTCCCTTACGACGTGCCGCCAGCACGAATGCACGAATGCGATCGGCCTGTTCCCAGCCATCGAGCTGCTTCGTCAGCGCTTTGACCCGGTTGTCACGCAGAAATGCGCCCCGCGCAGCCGCCATCGCGTCTTCCCACGCCCGCTGCCGAGCCGCCACCTCCTCCTCGTTGGCACGCTTGCGTTCGGCTTTCTCGCTGGCCATGTCCTCAACCGCGGCCAGTACGTCTCCGAGCCGATCTTCGAGGGACCACCGCTTGCGATCGGTCCATCGTTGCTGGGCCCCGAACCGCCAAGTCCCAGAAACTCTCATGACGAGCTTACCCGAGGGCATCTTCTTGACCTCGGGTCTGATCCGTTGCCAGTCGTAGAGTTCGGTCTTCTCGAGTTCCGCAGCGCCCGGAACAACGTCTTGCTTCACCAGCTCTTCCTCGATCGTGACAGTCTGGGCGAACCCGTCGATGCGGATCTCGACGCCTTGCGAAGTGTCGTCCGACCAGCCAGCTTCGTAGCCACGCTTCTCGGTTTCCACCAGCATCGCATGCATGATCCGCATCGCACGCGGCAAGCTGTCTTCTGAGACACCGAGAACGTCGCCGGGCTGGCTGAGTGCCGCCAGCAGTGGATGCCATTCCTCCACCGAGATCGGCACCTTGATGCGAGTCACATTCGACATCGGTTTCGAGTTGGCCTGAGGACCGGAGATCAACCGCACGCGAATACCGCGCCTCCGCCACTGACTCTTCTCGATCCGCTGGTTGGCGGCTACGAGACCGTGCCGCTTCGCGAAGTCGATCACCCGCCGCAAGTCATCCCGCTGCTCAGTGCTCGCGTCCTCAATGACCACCTCGCCATCGCGTTGCAGCGTGGCGACCAACTCCTCGGCGGTCTCCCGCCGCTTGGCAGCTATGGCCGCGATGGTGTGGGGCGACGACCTCCGCCCCTCGGATGCCCTGCCGCCACCACCTGACTGACTTTTGTGCGCTCCACTACTGTGCTCACCCGACGCACCCATACCACCGCCCTTCACCGGCCGCTCAGGGTGATGACCGCGCTCGAGGTAGTAGCGACCGGCATCGGTGATCGATGCGCTCCAGCCACCGCGTCGGCTCACCGTCACCAAACCACGGTCTGCGAGCGCTCTCGCCGACCGACGTAGAGCAACAGCTTCCGGGCTGCTGAGGTCATCGCCGTCAGCGATCCGTCGCAGCGCGGCATGCTGCTTGTCGTTGAGCTTGTCCCACTTTCGCACGCGATCCCCAATGTCACCGTCGACGCACCGCTGGACTCTGAATTTCTGCCTCTCACACCGCCACCCGATGATGCGAACCCGACAGCGGGCGAGACGCGCAGACAGCTCAGCGAGCAACGCCCCATTCACCGAGGATCTGCAGGTCGTGCTGCCCCCGCCTACGGCAATCGACCAAACACTGGACTTCCTCATGACCAAGAACGCTGCGGACCTAACTAGACCGTCGACATGCTCCAACGGGCGCCTCGCAGAACCGTAACGCAGGCTCCGCGACATCGTCGTCGAAATCGTCACTTGATCCAGCGAACAAGAACCCACCTTGGCCCACTCGTACACGAGCCACTGCCACACCGGCCTCGCCAACCGTTGAGACGGACTCGGACGTGTTGCGCGCCAATACCCCGTTTCCCAGCGAGGACTCCCACGGCTGAAACTGATCTCGCCTCTGTCAGCCCCCCCCACACAGTGGTGCCGTCTCATCAGGTCTCAGGGCTTCCTGAACAGACTCGTGCAGCTACCCTCGGAAACGACGAGGAGACAGCACAGGAGATATTCAACGGCCTGTCGGCGGCGTAGTGCCGGTATCCATTGGACGGTGGCAGTGTTCCCTCCCTGCGTCAGCCGGTCACGGTCGGGCGCAGCGGCACCGACAGGCGGCTCGAGCGATCGGACCGCCAGATACAGACACTTCAAGGTGGCTTGCTCGGTGGGGAAGTGCCCGCGGGCCCAGATCGTCCGGCTCAGCCGGGCGTCGAGGCTTTCGATGGCGTTGGTGCTGTAGAGCACCCGGCGGGCCTCGGGACTGTAGTCCAACAACGGCACGAACTTTAACCAGCTGTCTTCCCACAATCGCGGACCTGAGCCCTCATCCTTCCCAAGGACTGAAGCTCCGAGGCACATTGCGGCGGTTTAGTGACAAGCACCCCGGTATCGATGTTCAGAGGCGGCGTTTGGCGTCCCGTCGGCGCCGGCGCGTGCGGCCGCAACTCGATCGGCAAGCTCGGTAACGCCGTGGGCATGACCCTGCCGGGGGACCAGCACCTTCCTCACAGCCGCGCCATTGGACTGCGGCACCGGAGAACCAGGGCGGCTACCCACCGTCCGAAGCGTCTCGCGGACACGCTCTCGCCCTGCTCGACCGCGTTGAGCGGGGTCTTGAAGGCTCGGCTTGTCTCGCAGGTGCTGATGGCTTTAACGACTCCTGGTGGCCTGAGTCGATAAAATTTTACTCGATACTGAATCCACAGACGTAACAAATGCGGGTAGCTGTCACGCCGACTTTCTTCCTCACCCAATGCTCGGCGAACAGCTGGCGAGCAGCCGCGTGGCTTGTGCCCGAGGATCAACACTGAACGTCGGGCACCAGCCACGACGGCGTTTATCCGGGCTGGGCCAGTGGGTGGTCTTCTCCGGTCAGGGCGGTCAACGCCGTGGCGATTTCGGGGAGTCCGGCGCGGACGTAGGTCGCCGTTGCCCCGTCCTGGCCCGCGTGGTCGGTGTGGCCGGCGTAGGCCCGGGCCACCGCGTAACCGAAGTGGCGCTCCACCCACGTCAGAGTGGTATACCGCAGCCAGTGCGTGCTGACCTGCTGCGTGGCCACCCACGACACGTGCCGCCCCAGCCGGTGCCACAGATGGTCATACCGCCGATGCGTCAACGCTGCCCCGCTGTGGTAGCGCAGCACCCTCCCATCACCGGAGGCGTGCGCGCCCCGCTGGTCGGCGTGCTCCCGCAGGTGCCGCATGAGTGTGGGCGAGACCGGCTGCCACCGCACCGTGTCGTTCTTCTCCCGCAACAACACCAGACACTGCTGCGGATCCAAATCAGCCACCCTCAACGCCAGGGCACCCCCGCGGCGGCAGGCCGTCTCGGTGTGCAACCGCAACAACAACGTGTCCAACGCGGGATCATTACCCGTCGACGCGGCCACCCGGTTCAACTCCGCCACCGGCCGCTCACCCAACCCCCGACGCGTACTCGGCAACCGACGCGGCATCACCACCCGCCGGGCCGGATCCTGCGACTCCGACAGCAGCCCATCAGCCACCGCGTGCCGATACACACACCGCAACGCCGCGATACAGTGCTCCACCGCACTCCGCCCACCCCGCGCGTTGCGCCGCAGCACCCGCTGAGACCGCACCCACTCAGCCAACTGCTTGACCTCCGACGCGGTGGGCTCATCCAACCGCCGAGAACCCCACACCTCCAACACCCGCTTCCAATACGAGCCATACACCCGCCTAGTGCCCACCGACACCGCCTGCTGCACCACCGGCACATACTCAGCAAACGTCGGCACCACAGAAGAGCCCACCGAGGCCCCGACCAGATCCTCCGGCGCCACCCCCATCCGCGCCAACACCAACCGAGCCGCCTCCAGCTCCGACGGACCGGGACCGGTGCTGCCTGACTGCTCCCTGGGATCATTCATCGGGGCTCACCCCCAGCACCGCCGCGTGCCGCTCGGCCAGCGCCGCTTCCACCACCACCGGCGGGTGCACCAGCAGCACCCCCTGCCGCGGCGATCCCGCCAACAGCACACGATCACCCGAGGTGATCCCGCAGCGCGAACGCGCCCGCGCCGGAACCACCACATACCCCGCCCCGGAAAGCCCGTAGAGCCCGTCCGAGTGGGCCCGCAGCAGCACCGAACCCGCGAGCACACCGAGCTCACAGCACTGATCACGCCCCCAACCCAACGCGGCCACCACAGCACGATCACCGACCCGGCCCGAGGCATCCACCCGGCCCATGCCGAACACCCACGACGACACCCCGACAGACTCCGGCACCTCGGCCAGCGGAAACGCACGCGGCGACACCCCACCAGCCACCGGAATCCGGGCGGACTCACCACACCCAGCACCGGGAACCACCGCGGACACGACCGACTCAGCCATGCCGACCACCACCCCGGCGGCCACAGCACGACCCACACACAGCCAGCGCGTCACGACATGAAAAACAGCGGCACCCACGGCGCCGCGACAACAGACCTTCGAACCTCGCACATCGGGGAAATTTCCCCTGACAGGGTGTCGGAGGGGGGACTTGAACCCCCACGACCATTAATAGGTCACTAGCACCTCAAGCTAGCGCGTCTACCGTTTCCGCCACTCCGACGCAGTAGCAGCTCGGTTTGTTCCGAACCCCTCATTGCGTTGTGATACTACGATAACTGATCGATGCGACGCCCCTACAACCACCCCCCTCCTTCGCGTCGAAGGTGGTAGAAAGGCCAGGTGAGCGCACATGTTGATCCCCAGGACGAAAGCCCTTCGAGCACTGATCCGGACCTGCGCGCGGCCGAGGAAGAGGTCGTCGATCTCGCGAGCGAACTGATCCGGTTCGACACCAGCAACACCGGTGATCCGGCGACCCTGCGACCGGAGCGACCGGCTGCCGAGTACGTGGCGGAGAAGCTCGGCGAGGTCGGGTTCGAGACCACCTACGTGGAATCGGGTGACACACCGGGACGTGGCAACGTCGTCGCCCGCCTACCGGGCGCTGACCGCCAACGGGGCGGGCTGCTGGTACATGGCCACCTGGACGTGGTTCCGGCCGACCCGACCGAGTGGTCGGTACACCCCTTTTCCGGCGCGGTACGGGACGGCTACCTGTGGGGCCGCGGCGCGGTCGACATGAAGGACATGGTGGCCATGACGCTGGCAACAGCACGCCGGCTCGGCCGGGACGGCATTACTCCACCACGCGACCTCGTGTTCGCCTTCCTCGCCGACGAGGAGGCAGGCGGACTGCAGGGCGCCCAGTGGCTGGTGGACCACCGCCCGGAACTGTTCGAGGGCTGCACCGAGGCCATCAGCGAAGTCGGAGGCTACTCCGTGACCTTCGGGGACGGCGTTCGGGCATATCTGATCCAAACGGCCGAGAAGGGAATCCGCTGGCTGAAACTGCGTGTCCGCGCCCGCGCGGGCCACGGCTCGATGGTGCACGAGGACAACGCGGTGACCCAGCTCGCGCAGGCGGTCGCCCGGCTGGGGCAGCACAGTTTCCCGGTCGTGCTCAACGACAGCGTGCGGGAGTTCCTGGACGGGGTCAGTGAACTCACCGGTTGGAGCTTTCCCGAGGACGACCTCGACGGTGCGATCGCCAAACTCGGCAACCTCTCCCGGATCATCGGCGCCACCGTCCGCGACATCGCCAACCCGACCATGCTCGACGCGGGCTACAAGGCCAACGTGATTCCCTCGGTGGCCGAGGCCTCGGTGGACTGCCGCATCCTGCCCGGCCGGGAGGAGGAGTTCGACCGGGAGCTGGCTGACGTCCTCGGGCCGGACGTCGAACGGGAATGGGTCGGCCTGCCACCGGTGGAGACCCGCTTCGAGGGGGAGATCGTCGAGTCCATGACCCGCTCCCTGCTCACCGAGGACCCGGCCGCCCGCACGCTGCCGTACATGATGTCCGGCGGCACCGACGCCAAGTCGTTCAGCAGGCTGGGCATGAACTGCTTCGGCTTCGCCCCGCTGCGCCTGCCCGCCGATCTGGACTTCTCCGCGCTGTTCCACGGGGTGGACGAGCGGGTCCCGGTGGACTCACTGCGATTCGGCACCCGAGTGCTGGACCACTTCCTCCGCACCTCCTGAGCGGCTCATACGCATCCCCCACCAAGGACGATGTGCGCCGCGCCACGGACGTGGTGACCGACGGCCCACCGGTCACCATCGTCCACGCGCGGCGCGCTGCGCCCGGAGACTTCTCGTATGATCGACTTCGTGCGAAGGCCCGGTACGGGTCCCGCCCCGAGAGAACATCCGGAGGTGTCACGGTGCCGACCGGTGCGCGGGACGCGCGAGGAGCGTCCACGCTCACGGACTGGATAGCCGCCTATCTGGAGCACCTGCAGGCGCGGAAACTGGCCGAGAACTCACTGCGGGCCTATCGGCGCGACCTCGAATCGATCGCATCGGAGTTGGCCGAGATTGTCGGGGTGACCGGCGACGAGCTCCCCGTGGAATCCGTGACGGCGCAGTCGCTGCGCTCGGCGTTCGCCAGGCATGCGGCCAGTCGCTCGGCTTCCTCGGTCACACGCGCGTGGTCGAGCTGGAACGGGTTCTTCCGGTTCCTGGTGGTGGAAGGTGCCACCTCCGGCAATCCGATGCCCGTGGTTCCCAAACCACGGCTCACCGCCACCACCCCGAAACCGCTCGACGGCGAGGAGACCCCGGAACGGTTGCTGCGCTTGGTCGCCCAGGGGGCGCGCAAGGCGCGCGAACCATGGCCGGAACGGGACCTGGCGATACTGTCCACTCTGCTGTGCACGGGGCTGCGTTCGGCGGAACTGCTGGGTCTGACCGTTTCGGCCCTGGCGGGCAGACGCGGGGAACGGCGGTTGCACGTCCACGGCAAGGGTGGTGCCAACAGATCCATACCCATCGACGAGTCCCTGGAGAAGGTCCTGGAGGACTACCTTGAGACCCGTAAACGACGGTTCGGACGGCGACTGCCCGGCGGTGAGCCGCTGTTCGTCAATCACCGGGGTGAACCGCTACGGCGCGGGGGACTGCAGTACCTGGTCAGACAGTCGCTGCGTGCCGCGGGCGTCTCCGACCGGGTGCGGCGGGGTGCCATGGTGCACGCACTGCGCCACACCTTCGCGACCCGGTTGGCGGAGGACGGCGCGAACGCCGCCGAGATAGCGAAGCTGCTCGGCCACTCCTCGATCAACTCGAGTCAGACCTACATCGACGTGACCGCCCGCGAACAACGACTCTCCGTCCGGGCGAACCGAACACACGGGGTGCTGAACGAGCTGTCGCGGAACCCTGAGTCCGAGTGAGTCGCCTCACTCAACCGCCCCAGCGTCCTGTCTCAGCAACAAGGGCGCAGACGGCCCCGTCCGGATCGGCGATCACCAGGGAGTCCCCCAGGGAGTCGTGCCGCACGCGTTCCAGCACCGATCCGCCCAGTTCCTCGACTCGCTCGGCCGCCGCGTCCAGCTCCTCGACGACGAAGTAGCACAACCAGCCGGTACCTTCCGCCTCACCGCGCGGACCGGTTCGCGCCGCCACCGGGCGCTCCTCCACCGTGTAACTCGTTCTCCCCCACTCCGAGCCGACCGTCCAGATCAGTGACTCGCTCCAGAAACTGTCGGCGGACTCGGCCTGGGCGGTGTGCAGTTCCACCCAGCACGGTTCGCCCCTGCGCGGCGAGGGCGCCCAGGGACCGTGCTGCGCGCGGCCTTTGACCATACTCGCGTGAGTGTCCTCGGGACCGGCGAGGTCTCCGTCCGTGGTGGCGCCCGCGAACACGAGCCGCCACTGCGGAGCCCGTCGGGAGCGGTTCGTACGAACGATGGCGCACTTGCGCTCACCGACCCAGCAGTCGAACCCCTCCTCGGATTGCAGCACCGTCCAGTTCAGCAGTTTCCGGTAGAAGTGGGTGGTGGCGGCGGGATCGGGAGTACGCAGCTCGGCGCGGCGCAGGCCGCGGACCGCAGAGGTTGGGGGCAACGTTGTAGCTTCCTAGCCGGTACCGGGAGTGACCGGGAGTTCCGACGACCGCGGTATCGCCGTGACGATCACTCGCTTGGGGCAGAGTTCGGCGTATCATGTTGGCCAACCGCGCCGACATTGACAATGCTCCGTTCGGAGCAACGGTGACCGACATTCGTTCCGTTAGCGAATACGTTCCAGCTCACGCGCGCTGTCCAGCAGTTGTTGCGCCAACCCACGGACCTCGGCCTGCTCCGCGCCTTCCCTGGCCGCGGTGGCGACGTCCTCGGCCGCACACCGCAGCTGGAACAACCTGTCCTGCAGGTCGTCGAGTTCAGCGCCGGAAAGCACCACCGCGTCCTCCGGCAACCCACCGCGCTGTACCGCCGCACGGCGCTCGTAGGCACGCTGTCTGCAGGACTGCGCGCAGTACATGCGCGGACGACCGACACTGCCCGCGCCCGGTATCCGACGGCCGCACCACGAACAGTGTCGAGGTGTTCGGCTGCGTGGCTGGAGCGATTCGAGATCGGGTGTTGTCTCCACGGTTGACCACGCTAGTCCGAATCGAGCTCATTTGCGGGGAGCCACGCCGAAAAATCCTCCGCCACAGCCCGAAAATCGCGACAACGGCTTCGCCGGTGATACTCCTCAGCCTCGAACGACCCACTTCCGAACCTCCGCTGTCGAGACCGGCGCACAGTGCTTCTACCCGGGCCCGCTGGACCTTGGAAGGGCCGCCCAGCAGCGCGGGAACACTCCGCCGGCTTCCGGAAAACCCCGTGACGCCCCGACGAACCCCGCGTTGCACAGTGGTGCGATGTTCGGCTCGTTCACACCGATCTCTCGACGGCACCCCTTCCTACGTCCGGAGCTGCACCCGCGCGCCTTCGCACACCGCGGCTGGCACATCGGCGAACTCGTGGGTATGGAGAACTCGCTCAGCGCCTTCCGCCGCGCGTTTCGAGAGGGCTTCCTTTACCTGGAAACCGACGTTCACGCCACTTCGGACGGTGTGGCCGTGGTCCACCACGACCCCGATCTGCGCCGTACCACCGACAGCACGGGCGAGATCCACAGGCACCGCTGGTCGACCGTAGCCGCGGCTCGTATCGGTGGGCGTGAACCGGTGTGTTCACTGGACCAGTTGTTGGAGGAGCTTCCCGAGGCCCTGCTCAACATCGACGTCAAGGCCGATTCCGCCGTGGTGGCCACGTTGCGGACGATCCGTCGCCACGACGCCTGGCACCGGGTGTGCCTGGCGGGATTCTCCGACCGGCGCCTGGGAATGCTGCGGACCCACGGTGATCCCCGGTTGCTGACCTCGATGGGACCGCTGGAGATCGGGGGTATCTGGTCGGGGTCCCGCCCGGGAGCCGCCCTGCTCTCGGCGGCGGTGCGCGGTGGCACGATTCCGAGCGGGGCCGCCGCCCAGGTTCCGCGCCGACACCGTGGACTGCGGGTGGTGGACCGACGTTTCGTCGAACGAGCCCATGCCAGGAGCACCGAGGTGCACGTGTGGACGGTGGACGAGCCGACGGAGATGGCGGAACTGTTGGACACCGGCGTCGACGGACTGCTGACTGATCGCCCGGACCTGTTGCGTGGACTCCTGCGGCAGCGAGGGCAGTGGCCCGTGGTTCGGTAGAACAACCGTCCCCGAACAGCGTCCGGCCGGCACCACTTCTGAGTGGAACTACGCATTGTCCCGACCGGCTCGGGCAAGAAAAGTCCTCGAAGTAGTCGGACGCAGTCACCTACTTCGAGGACGGCCACACATGAGCGCCCCACACGCGGAGTTCGCCACCGAAACCGCTCGACGGCGCGAGCATCGCGGTTGGTGCTGGTACGACTGGGCCAACTCGGTGTTTCCCACTTCGATCACCACGGTGTTCCTGTCGCTGTACCTGACCACGGTGGCGACTCGTGCCGCCGAGTCCGACGTGGCGCGCAACGGCATGGCCGCCTGTCCGGGTGGCGACGCGCTGCAGCGCTGCGACATCGCCGTGCTGGGCTGGTCGTTTCCGGCCGGTTCACTGTGGGGCTACCTGCTCTCGGCTGCCGCCGTGATCCAGGTGCTGGTCCTGCCGATCGCCGGGGCGATCGCCGACCGGACCCGCGACAAGCGGAGAATGCTGGGCACCTTCGCCTTCGGCGGCGCGGGAACCACCACCCTGCTGGCGTTCGTGGACGGACGGAACTGGCTGCTGGGCGCGGTACTCTTCCTGCTCGCGAACCTGTGCTTCGGCGCGGCCGTGGTGGTCTACTACTCGCTGCTGCCGGAGATAGCCGGCCCCGACGAACGTGACGCCCTGTCCACGCGGGGTTGGGCGTTCGGCTATCTGGGTGGTGGCGCGGCTCTCGCACTGCACCTGGTGATCTACGTAGGGCACGGGGCCCTGGGAATCGATCAGGGCACGGCCGTACGCCTGGTCTTCGTCTCGTGCGGCGTGTGGTGGGCGGCCTTCACCGTGCTGCCACTCCGGACGCTGCGCGGACACGGCTCCGCACCCGACTTCGCCTCCGGCGCCACCTCGAAGGAGACGATACTGGGCACCGGATTCCGGCAACTGGCCACGACCCTGCGGCAGGCGCGGCGCCTGCCGCTGACCCTGGCCTTTCTCGGGGCCTACATGGTCTTCACCGACGGCATCAGCACGGTGTTCAAGGTTTCGGCCCAGTACGGCGATCTAGAACTCGGCCTCGACCGGCAGGTTCTGATCACGACGATCCTGATCGTGCAGTTCATCGCGTTTCTCGGAGGGATGCTGCACGGATGGGTGGCCCGCGGGCTGGGAGCCAAGCGCACGATCATGCTCAGCCTGCTGGTCTGGATCGTGGTGCTGGTGGGCGCGTTCTTCATCCGTCAGGGGCAGCCGCTGCAGTTCTACGGGGTCGCGGCGGGTATCGGACTGGTGCTGGGGGGCACGAACGCGTTGTCGCGTTCGCTGTTCAGCCAGATGATCCCGGCAGGCAGCGAGGCCGAGTACTTCTCGCTCTACCAGATCGGCGAGCGGTCCACTTCGTGGTTGGGACCGTTGCTCTTCGCGGTCGTGGGGCAGACCACCGGATCGTTCCGGCTGGCGATCCTGTCACTGCTCGGTTTCTTCGTCCTCGGTCTGCTGCTGGTCGCGTTGGTGCCGGTCCGGCGTGCGATCCGGGAAGCGGGCAACTCGGTTCCCGAGGCGCTCTGAGGTACCGGCCGCGCACCGGTTCGGAGATGAGTCGCGGGGCACTGAGATCCCCGACCAGGGGCCGGTGGGTTCGGGCGTCGGGGCGGGGCGAACGGTGGTGAGGGCCGTTCTACCGGGCCTGTCCGTATCGCCCGAAAAGGTGGTAGTGCGACTGCACGGCACGTCGCCGCACGCGACACTGCTCCAAATCAGTGACACTATCCCCCCGCTCATACGTGTGTTGGCATATTCCAGTACCTTGCGTCACTATCGGATCGAGTACGACAGCAGTCACTACGAGTAACAAAATGATCGCTCCCTAACTCAAATGGGAAAGTGATATCGGTCCCATTCCGGGAGATGTCCGCGTTCGCATTTGGTCTGAGTAGCGGGTGTTCTGGCACTATCACCCGTTCAGGCGTACCTGTGGGTTACGAGGGGGAAAACGCGTCACGAACCTCGCAACCGTGCATCTCACAGGTAGTCAACCCAGTTGACGAGTGAATGTCGTCACCGACGGCAACCAGAAACCCCACACCGGGAACAGACGACGAGGTCCACGTCGTTGCACTCGGTGAGCACAGCCGCCCGGCCCCCCGGGCCCCGAAGCGAAAGGAACCGTCATGGCCGATCGCGTTCTGCGTGGCAGCCGGCTCGGAGCGGTTAGCTACGAGACGGACCGTAACCACGACCTCGCACCGCGCCGGACGGTGCGCTATGCCTGCTCCAAGGACCACGAGTTCGAGGTGCCTTTCTCCGACGACGCCGAGGTCCCGTCAACCTGGGAATGTCGCCTGCACGGCACCGAGTCGAAGATCGTCGACGGCAGCCAGCCGGAGCAGAAGAAGGCCAAGCCGCCGCGCACCCACTGGGACATGCTGCTGGAGCGCCGCAGCATACCCGAGCTCGAGGAACTGCTCAACGAACGGCTGGAGGAGCTGCGCGCACGCCGCAACCGGCCCAGCGAAAGTACGAACTGACAGTGCAGCCGTACACGGGCGTCCGCTCCGGCAGGTGAGCGGGCGCCCGTTCGTTCTCACCTCACCGAGAAACCCGCTCGGCGGTGCGTCCCGCCTCACTCGTACGGAGCGCCACCCGTAGGCTCCCGGAGAATCCCAACTACCGGAACAACAGCTCGGTGCTCACCGACGCGGATGACGCCGTGGCACGATCGTGCGCCGTGCCAGTGCGAGCAGCCTGCCACCGCGCCTGCGCAATCCCCACTTGGTCACCCGGAACAGCGCCTCGCGCACGATCGCCCCGGTCATCTTGGACTCACCGCTCTCCCGCTCCACGAAGGTGATGGGCACCTCGACGACACTGCTGCCCGCCTCCACGGCCCGCATCGCCAGGTCCACCTGGAAGCAGTACCCCTGCGAGGCGACGGTGTGCATGTCCAGACCGCGCAGCACCTCACTCCGATACACCCGAAACCCCCCGGTGAGATCGTTGATGCCGACGCCGAGCGCCCACTTGGAGTAGAGGTTTCCGCCCCGCGAGAGCAGCGAGCGGTACCAGGGCCAGTTCAGCACCCTCCCGCCGGGGACATAGCGCGACCCCAGCACCGTCCCCGCACCTCGGGCGGACAGCGTCTCGAGCATGGTGGCCAGCTGCTCCGGAGCGTGGGACCCGTCGGCGTCCATCTCCACGACCGCCTCGTAACCACGTCGCAGCGCCCAGTCGAACCCGGCGACATAAGCGGCGCCGAGGCCGGCCTTGGCCTCGCGGTGCAACACGTGGAGCCGCTCGTCGGTCTCGGCGAGCTCGTCGGCCAACGCTCCCGTTCCGTCCGGGCTGTTGTCGTCGACGATCAGGACGTGCGCGGCGGGCACGGCCGCTGTGAGCCGCCGCACGACGGCTCGCAGGTTGTCCCGCTCGTTGAACGTCGGGATCACCACGAGCACCGAGGAAGGGGGCGCACTCGATGATCGCCGCGGGTTCGTCATCCTTGTCTCCTCGCATACGCGCCGACATGACCGGCACCACACGACGGCGCGGTCCCCGACCGGCACGGCCGAACGGCCACCGACGCACAACTCACCGGACCGGCTCCACCGCGCGGTCGCGATACCGACGCAGCGAGGTCGTCAGCACCGCCCCGACACCGAGAGCGCTCACCAGCCACGTCACGTACCGCCCGAGAAAGGTGGCCACAGTGTTCGACGAACGCAACGGCACCTCGGACACGACCGTCTCGGCGGTGAACTGCTCCGTGCGCCGCTTCACGCTTCCGTCCGGACGCACCACGGCGCTGACCCCGGTGGTCGCGGCGACGACCATCGAGCGGCCGTGCTCGACGGCACGCAGCCGCGCCATCGCCAACTGCTGGTGGCTCATCTCCGAGTGGCCGTACCACGCGTTGTTCGTGGGCAACGCGAACAGGTTCGCCCCAGCACGGGCCGCCTGCCGGAACACGTCGTCGTAGGCGACGTCGTAGCAGATCCCGACACCCAACCGGACGGAACCTGCCCTGAGCAGTCCGGGCTCGTCGCCGGCGACCATGTCCTGCTGGAACCGCCGGACGAACGGGCTGACCGCACCGGCCACCGAGCGCAGCGGAATCTTCTCCGCGAACGGCACCAGGTGCTGCTTGACGTACTCGCCGCTCGCACCGGTCTCCGGCCCCCACCGCACTATGCGATTGCTCAGCCTGCCATCCGGCCCGTAGGCGAGACCACCGACGATCACCGGGGAGCCGATCCGCTCGGCGATGCGCCGCAACGCCGGGTCCCGCCTCTCCGGCCCCCACGAACCGACCTGCTCGGGCAGCAGCACGAAGTCGGGGCGCCTGACCCGCCCGGCCGCCACGTCGTCCGCCAACCGGCGAGCGGCGCGGATGTGGTTCAGCCGTAGCTGCCGGTCACGATACAGCAGGTCCAACCCCACGTTCGGGGCACTGCCCTGCACGGCGGCGACCGTGGCCGTGTCCGAGCTCGCGGTAGCGCCGACGGTGGGAAGCACCGCGAGTCCGCCGAGGACCGGTACCAGCACGGCACAGAGCGGCACCACGAACAGTCGGCCACGGCCCGTCGAACGCCGCTCTCGACCGCTCCGAGCGGCGACGTCCCGCCGAAACCACGGCAGCCGAACGAGCGTTTCGGCCAGCCCGGCACCGACCAGAGCCGCCCCCAGACCGACCAGAGCGGTGCCTCCCAACGAGGCCAGCGGCAGCAGCACACCCCCGGTCTGGGTGAACGCCAGCCGCCCCCACGGAAAACCACCGAACGGCAGGCTGGAGCGCAGCACTTCGGCGGTCAGGAAGACAGCGGCCTGCCACAACGGAGCTCCCGGCAGCCTGCTCACCCGCGCCGCACCCGCTCCGGCGAGACCGAAGAACAGCGACTCCACCAGGCACACACCGAGCCACGGCCACGGACCGAACTGCGCTCCGAGGAAGTCCAGCAACCAGCCGAGCAGCGGAAGCGTGTAGGCCAGCCCGAACAGCAATCCGTACCCGAATCCGGCGCGGGCGCGAATCCGACGTACCGCGAGCACGAACCCGGCGACCGCGAGCGGGGCGAGCCACCACAGGTCGCGCGGTGGACCCGACCAGTACAGCACGAGACCGGCCGAGACGACCAGCGCCAGCCGCGCGAGGAGCGTGCGGCGAGCACGTCCTACGCCGCGCCCGGACGCGGGGCCGGAACGCTGTCCGTCTCCCGGGCTCACTCTGGGGATAACCAACCGATCAACCTTCACCACCAACGAGCACTCGGCCACCGCGTCACCGGCGGCGCACGACGCGAATCTACTCCGCCGCCGCGCTGCGCCGAACACGCGCCGTGGTGCGGGAACTCACGGGAAAACGACCGGCAGCGGTGCCGTGTCGGCCTGGTGGTCGTCGTCGCCCCAGTCGCGCTGGTGAATGGTTTCACCACGTAGCACGGTTCGCAGGCAACGCGGCAACCTCGCTCCGGGGGACACGTCCGGCAGGGCGGGAACCCCCGAACGGGAATCGGTGGACCAACGGCGCACTCGCGAGTCCTGCACCGGCGAGACGAACTCGTCGACCTTCCACACGGCATACGTGGCAGCGGCACCGGGGACGAGGGTGCCCGTGGTCCCGTCGTTGACCCCCGCTGCTCGCCAGCCACCCCGGGTGTGGGCGTTGAACGCGGCCCGCGGCGAGATGCCGAATCCCTCGGTGCGGTGGTGTACGGCCGCACGGACGGCCTCCCAGGGGCCGACCGGGGTTACCGGCGCGTCGGAGCCGAAGGCGAGCACCAGCCCGCTGGAGGCCAGTTCGGAGAACGGATTCAGCCTGGCACCGCGCCGAGATCCGAGCCTGCTGGCGTACATCCGGGAGGTGCCGCCCCACGACGAGTCGAAGCACGGCTGAACCGAGGCCACCACTCCGTAACCGGCGAGCTCCCCGGCGAGTTCGCCGTCGATCATCTCGAGATGTTCCAGCCGGTGCCCGCTGCCCGCCAGCGCCGGGGTACCGACCACCCGAGCGGCACGACGGAACCCTTCTCCCACCTCGGCGACACCGGCGTCACCGATGACGTGGAAGCCGGCCTGCACACCGTTGCGGGTGCAGTCCACGAGGTGCTCGGCGATGGCGTCGGCGTCCAGGTACAGCACACCCGAGGTGTTGGGTGAGTCGGTGTAGGGCTCCCGCAAAGCGGCGGTACGCGACCCCAACGCGCCGTCCACGAACAGATCGCCGCCGAGTCCCTTGGCCCCGAGTTCACGCCCGGTTTCCAGCGCTCCCAGTTCCCCCCAGTACCCGACCACCTCGGGAACCCCACCCTGGCGGGAGAGCATGAGCAGATCGGCCAGGTCGTCGGCACCCGAGATGTCCGGCCCGGCGCACTCGTGCACACTGGCGATCCCCTGGGAGGCGGCGTGTCGCAGGAACGCGGCCTGAGCCTCCCTGCGCTGCAACGGGCTCAGCGACTCACGCGCGGCGCTGCGCGCGTGGTGGTGCGCGACACGTGTGAGCGGACCTTCCTCGTCCCACCCCTCGGCCCCCTTCGCCAGGGGCGCGCGGTCGAGCAACGCGCTGGAGACGAGTGCCGAGTGCACGTCGATGCGGGAGAGGTAAACGGGGGCGCCGCGAGCCGCGTCGTCCACCTCCGCCCGGGTCGGAGGACGCTGCTCGGGCCACCAGCTCTCGTCCCAGCCGTGCCCCCAGACGAGCCTGCCGGGGTGCTCGGCGACGTAGTCACGCAGCGCGTGCAGGAACTCGGTCAGCGAGGCGCAGCCGGTGAGGTCGAGGCCGTTGAGCAGCAGTCCGCTCGAGGTCGCGTGCACATGCGAGTCAACGAAGGCCGGTGCGACGAACGCACCGGCCAGATCGACGATCTCGGCGTCCGGATGCAGCGCACGGCCAACCGTGTCGGTGCCGACCCAGGCGATCGTGCCGTCCCTGACGGCCATCGCGGTGGCATCCGGATTGCCCGGCGAATAGATTCTTCCGCCGAGCAAAAGCGTGGTGTCGGACATGTATCGGACCTGGCCCCTGTAGTTCACCCTCGCGTGTGCAACCTGCGCGAACCGCCCAACCATTATTCGGCGCTTCCCGAGTCGTGTGTTCGGCCGTACCGCTACGCGGCGTCACCGGCACGACTCGTCGCCGTCGGTCGCGGTCGCCCCGAAGTAGCTTAACCCGCTGCTTGTACCGACCTGACTACAGCCGACCCACTCAGGGCCGCCACCGGTACTGCCCCCGGTCGTCGTCGGGGCCGCCCATTCCACCCTGGTCCAGCGGTCTGGAACCGTACTCGGGTGGTTGCCCTTCGTCGTCCTCGGAGACGGAAACGACCTCGCCGTCGATCACGTCCTCGTCATCACGTCCTCGTCTCCCGTTCCGAGCGGCACCGGAGCCGGGGGACGCGAAGGTGTCCGGCCCGAAACCGGCGGGGCCGAAACCGACCATGCGTTCCCGCATGCGTTGCTGCTGACGTTCTGCGCTCCGCCGCATCCGGGTCCGCAACAACGCTCGAATCGGTGGCAGCAGCACCAGCAGACCGAGGACGTCACTGAGCAGGCCGGGAACCATGATCAGCAGCCCACCACCGCCGATGAGCACGCCGTCCGACACCTCGCGCTCGGGCGGGCGGCGCGTGCGCGCGGCCTCACCGAACTCGCGCAGCGCCCTGCGGCCTTCGCGCCGCAGCAACCAGGAACCGACCAGCGCACCGGCGAGCAGTAACCCGATGGTGGGAAAAACCCCGATGAGCTGGCCGACCAGGACAAGCACGCTGATCTCGACGGCGACCCCGACGAGCAGCAGGATCAGTATCGGCACGTCGCGCTGGCACCTCCGCTGACAGACTCTTCGTAGTGGACAACGCGCGAGCAAACCGAATTACTCCCGCCCCGGTTCACTCCGCGACGACTCGACGGCGCTCGCCCGCCGGGCACGGGTGAACCGGTGGTACTCGAAACGTTACCCGAACTTCCCTCGGGTACCGTGCCGTGCACCGCACGCGGGGCCATAGACTTCACCGGTGATGCGAACGCGCCGGTCGAAACTGATCACCCTGTTCCTCGTCGGAAGCGTGTTCGCACTGGTGGTGCTGGTCAGCGACAGGCCCGTACCCGTCCCGCACCCGCCCGAACCGGAGCTGCCCCGGGCGGTGGTCACCATGGGCGACAGCACGATCTCCGGCGAAGGCGCGGGTGACTATCTCCCCGGCACGGACGGGCGGGACGGCAACTGGTGCCATCGCTCCTCCGAGGCCGTGATCCACCAGCTCGATCTTCCCTCCGAGGTGAAACGCTTCAATCTCGCCTGTTCCGGCGCGAGAGCGGGCACGGTCGGCCTGGACCCCGGAACGAACGCGGCGCGGAGCTCGCAGGCGGCCGAACTGGCGCGGCTCGCCCAGCGATACCGCATCACCGAGATCGTGGTGGCCGTCGGGGCGAACGACGACCCCGACTTCGTCGGTGTACTGAACTCCTGCGTCCAGGCTTGGATCTCCAAGACCCCTGGAGGCTGCTCGAAACGACTGCGGAGCGAATGGCCCGAGCGGGTGGAAGACATGCGACCGAAGGTCGGCGAGGCCCTGACCGACATCAAGGACGTGATGCGCCGGGCGGGCTACACGCGGGACAGCTACTCACTGGTGCTGCAGTCCTACGCCTCACCGGTGGGACCTGGTATCCGCCCGGATCTGCACGGGTTGTCCGGTTGCCCGCTGCGAGACGTCGATGTGCGCTGGGTCCGGAACACGGCCGTCCCGCGGCTCTCGGCCGGACTGCGCGAGGTGGCCGAGCGGCAGGACGTGCGGTTCCTGGACCTCTCCCGCGCCGGGCACGGACACGAGGCGTGCACCGCGCCCGACGAATCGGCCGACACGGAGTGGTTCCGTCGTCTCGCGGTCGACTGGAAGGACCTGGAGCACGAGAAACGTGCCTCGCACGCGATGCAGGAGTCGTTCCATCCCAACGCGACCGGCTACGCGCGCATCGCCGGCTGCCTCGACGAGTTCCTGTCCTCCGAACGGCGTCAAGCGGGTTGCTTACCCGACGGTGAGGGGGCGCTGCGCATGGTGCCGATCGAACGGGTCACCGCCGAACCGACCTCCCGGGGCGACTAACGCACCGTCAGCCCACCGTGAAGGCCTTGACGAACAGGAAAACGGGCTTGCTGCTCAGCTCCACGTAAGCGTCAGGAGAGAGATCGTTGAGCTCGGGCAGTGGACGCGGCTCCCCCACGGTGTCGACCACGAAACCGCATCGGTGCAGCTGCTCGAACACCGCCGAGAGCGGTCTGCGGTAGAAGGAGACCGAGACTTCCTGTCCCCCCACCGGCCAGGTCTCGGCGACCAGCTCGGTGCGCAGGTAGTCCGGTCGCCCGAACCACTGCCAGTCCGCCGCCGGGTGATGTACGGAGAAGACCAGCTCGCCCCCCGGAACCAGACACCGGTCCAGTTCGGTCAGCAGCGGTTCCCAGTCCGGCAGGTAGTGCAGCACCAACGAGGCCACCACCAGGTCGACGCTCGAGGCGGCCACGGTCTCGAGCGGTTCCGAGAGGTCAGCCACCTCGAACCGGGCACGCCCACCGAGCCTGCGACGGGCGAGTTCGATCATCTTCGGTTCGCGGTCCACTCCGAACACCGAGGCACCGCGTTCGACGAGCTGTTCGGACAGCACTCCGGCCGCGCACCCGAGTTCGAGCACGTTCCTGCCGGAGACGTCGCCCGCCAGCCCCAGGATGGCCGGGCGGTCGTAGTAGGCGTTGGCCGGACTGTGCTCGGAGTGCAGCGCGTAGGCTTCCGCGAACTGATCGTAGATCGTATTGCGTGCCACCCTGTCACGGTAGTGGAAGCCGCGGCGATCTTCCTCTCGCGCGACACGCCGGAGAACGGCGTGTCCCGCTTGCATCCACCGAACGTGAATCCCGCCAGCTCTTCGACACCACCAGCACCGCCCCCAGCGCTCCCGCAGACCGAACCCCGACCAGCCTCGCGAGCCGAGCCCCACCACTCACGCAGCAGGCACCGCCGCCGACTCTCCCGCGTCGCCCCTCGCGAGGAAGGCTCGACGTGGCGTAGTACCTACTCGATGTCGGGCCTCCCGGAGCGAGAGCCGTGCGGGAGATTCCGCCAAGCGACCCCCCGAAAGCCGAGAAGAATTTCGATCAAAGTTCCGGAGGGCGGTTCTCGAAGGGGGTGGACAGCACCACGGTGGTCCGGGTGGAAACCTTCGCCGACTCCCGGATCTGCCGCAGCAGGTCCTCCAGAGCCAGTGGTGAGGCCACCCGAACCTGCAGGATGTAGGACTCGTCCCCGGCCACCGAGAAGCAGGACTCGATCTCGGGCAGGTGCTCCAGCCGCTGCGGGTAGTCGTCCGGGGCCGCCGGGTCGATCGGGGTCAGCGAGATGAACGCCGTCAGCGGCAGTCCGATCTGCTCCCCGTCCACCCTGGCCGTGTAGCCACGCAGCGCTCCGCGTTGCTCCAACCTGCGGACACGCTGGTGCACCGCCGAGACGCTGAGCCCGACCCGTTCCCCGAGATCGGTGAAACTGCAACGGCCGTCCCGAAGCAGTTCTCGGAGAATGGCCCGATCGGTCGCCTCGAGCTCGGAACTCTGCGCGGCATTCCGGTCTGTCACGTCGGCAGCACCACCAACTCGTGCGGCTGGTTGTTCACACTCTCCACGCCGTGCTCGGTGACCACGACGATGTCCTCGATCCTGGCACCCCAGTGTCCCTGCTGGTAGATGCCGGGCTCGATACTGAAGGCCATGCCGGGTTCGAGCGCGATGTCGCTGCCGCCCATGATGTAGGGCTCCTCGTGCACGTCCAAGCCGATGCCGTGCCCGGTGCGGTGCACGAAGCAGTCACCGAACCCGGCTGCGGTGATCGGCTCCCTGGCGGCGGCGTCGACCTCGGCGGGGGTGGCACCGGGGCGTACGGTTTCGACCGCGGCCCGCTGGGCGGCGTGCAGCACTTCGTAGGTGCCGCGCACGTCGGCACCGCGCGGCTCGCCGAGCGAGTAGGTGCGAGTGCAGTCCGAGTTGTAGCCGCTCGGCATGGGACCACCGATGTCCACCACGACCACGTCCCCCTCCTGGATCACCCGTTCGGAGAGAGCGTGGTGCGGGCTGGCGCCGTTCGGCCCGGAACCGACGATCACGAACTCGGCCTCGGAGTGTCCCTCCTCGACGATCGCCCGGCTGATGTCGGCGCCCACCTCGGCCTCGGTACGCCCCACCTGGAGGAACTCACCCATCCGGGCGTGCACCCGGTCGATGGCGGCACCGGCCTCGCGCAGGGCCCGGATCTCCTCGGGATCCTTGCGCATGCGCAGCGCGCGCAGCACCGGGTTCGCCAGCAGCTGCTCGGTTCCCGGCAGAGCGCCGCGCAGCGGCAGGGTGTGCAGCGCGGGCATCACGTCGGCCACCCCCACTCGGGAAGGCGTGGAGCCGCCCCTGCGCAACAGGTCGGCGACCATGGTGTGCGGATCCTGCCCGTCGACCCAGGTGGTGATCTCGAGTCCCAGTTCCTGGGCGGGCACCTCGGAGTAACCGAGCTCCTCGAGCTTGGGGACGACGAGCACCGGAGAGAGCCCGCTTCCCGCGGCGGGCAGCACCAGGCAGCTGAGCCGTTCGAAGGACTCACCATCGACCCCGATGAGGTAACCGAGGTCGGATCCCGGTGAGATCAGCAGCGCGTCGATGTCCGCGGCGGCAGCCTTCTCGGCGGCGCGCTGTAGCCGCGCCGAGAGCACTGTGGGGTCCTGCTTCGTTGCAACGGTGGACATGGTTCAACTCTATGTGCCCCGGTAGCGCTCGGGGCAGCTGGCCGGTACGCGCGGAGCGGCATCCGCACGACCGCTCCCCGGGTACCGCACCATTTCCGTTCGAGGCCCGACCGAGGCCACTGGGGGCGAGCAGCGTCTCGGAGACGAATCGGCGCGCGCCGCGGGGCGGTCGTGCGTCCCCCGGAAGCGGCGAGCAGCGCGTGACGGTTCCGGAGCGCACAACGGGAGGGGGAAGCGCTCCGGAACCGACACGATCACCATCCCGGGTTCTCGGCCCGCCGACCACCACCCGGAGGTGACGAATCCGATAACTCCTGTCCGCCGTGCGGTGTACTGGCCACTGTCTCCGCTGCCGTCGTCCGCGGCCGGGGACGGTCCATCTCCCGCCAGCTCTTCCCGAACACCGGCATCACCAGCACCACCAGATAGGCCACGGCCGTGCAGCTCAACGTGGCACGCAGCCCGAGGGAGTCCACCGCCAACCCGCCGAACAGCACTCCCAGCGGGGTGCCGCCCTGTGCGACGAGGGTCGTCAGGCTCAGCACCCGACCGCGCAGTTCGGCCGGTACCCGTTCGTAGGTCACGGCGGCCAGGATCGGGTTGATCATCCCGGCGAGCAGTCCGCCCCCCACCACCACGCCGAGCAACACCGCGAATCCGGCGCCTCCGGCAAGCGCGAGATGCGGCGGTACCGGCCCGAACGCGAAGGCGAACACGAACAGGGCTCTTCGACGCCGCATCCGAGCACCGAGCCAGGTGAACAGCAGATTCCCCGCCAGCGCGGCCCCGCCCAGCGCGCCGACCAGCACACCGAGTGCCACGGAGTCGTGCAGGACCCGAGCCGAGTAGATGGGAAGGAAGACACCCGTGAACGCCAGGTCAAGGGTGTTCGTCAGCAACAGCAGCACCATGATCCCGGCGATCAGCCGGTCACGACGAAGGTAATCGAGTCCCGCCGCGTACCGGCGCGAGAACCCTTCGGGTTCCCTGAACCTTGAGACGGTCACCCCGTGGCAGGCGCAGGCCGCGAGCGACGCGGAGAGCAGCATCGTCGCGGTGCTGATCCAGAGCACTCCCGAAGGGTCGAACAGCGCCAGCGCACCACCGGCCAGCGGTGCCCCGGACAGGTGGCCCGCGCGGAGTGCGGCGTCCATACCTCCCGCACCGCGTTCCATGGGCACCCCCGCCCTGGTGACCAGTTCAGGGACGGCGACCCGGCGGGCTGTCTGGCCGGGCTCGCGGAACGCTCCGAACGCACCGGCCAGCAACATCAGCGACCAGAGTTCGAGCCCGGTGGTGGCCTGCGCCAGCGGTATCGCGCCGACGCACAGCGCGGCGCCCAGATCGGCCAGCGGGGCGGTTCGTGCAGGTCCGGCTCGGTCGATCAGCGGCCCACCGAGCGCGGCGGTCAGCAGCATCCCCGCGAGTTCCGCCGCGGTGACCATGCCCACGTTCGCCGCGCTCGCGGTGGTCAGGAGCACGAACCACGGGATCGCCACGAATCCGGCCGCGCTGGCGGTGCTGACGGTGCCGGTCGACAACCACAGGGTCAGCAGCCGTAACCGGTTCATTCCCGCCGCTCCCCTCGCGGGAACGCCCGCAGCTGCACCAGCACCGTTTCGTCACCGGGAGCGGGAGCGCGGCGGTAGCGCTCCACGAGCCTGCCCGCTTCGGCCGTGAACTCGGCCAGTTCGGTGTGCGAGAGGGACAGCACCCAGTCCGACAGTTCCGAGGCCTCGACCCACTCACCGGACCACTCCGGCAGCGTGGCCAGGAACCGGGTGAGTTCGCGGTGGTGGTTGGCGGCCACCTCGTGCAGCAGGGTACTCAGCGTCGGGCCGAGTTCGGCGTCGGCGCTGAAACTCTCCGGACGAAGCGCTGTCTCCGAGTGCATCGCCCGCCACCAGCGTTCCCGGCGGTTGCCGCGTTCGGTGTCCTGCTCGACGAAACCGTGCTCGGCGAGCTGCCGCAGGTGCCAGCTGGTGGTCCCCGAGCGTTGCTCGAACCGCTCGGCCAGCTGCGTGGCCGTGGCCGGGCCACTCGCGCGCAGCTCGCCGAGGATCCGGATGCGCAACGGGTGAGCCAGGGCGCGCAGGCTCGCCGCGTCGAGTTCGTAGCTGTCCCGTTCGGTCACCCGCCGAAACCTAAACCACCAAGGGAACTCTGCCAAGTTCCCTTGGTGAATCGCGTTGTTCCGGAGTTCCGGAAGCGGGGCGCGGACCCGCCTGTCCGGGGGGCGGTCAGCTCGACGATCCGAGCACGGCCAGGACCGACACAGCGGCGACGATCAACACGAGAACCCAGCACAACCCGGGCCTGCGAGCCACCGGACCGGCGAACGCCCTTCCGAGTACCGCGCTGAGCACCGCGAAGGGGACGACGAAAACGGCGAGGGAGTAGAAGAGGGGATCGTAGAGGATCAGGAACGAAGCGACGAATCCCGCCACCACACCCGCCAGTGCGAAGGCCAGCAGCGTCAGCGGAAGCCGTGCTCGCGCGCAGATCCGTTCCGTCAGCAGGGCGAGCGGAAGGCCGGGGAACAGCACCACGGGCGCCGAAACCTCGGCGATCACCGTCACCCCCTCGGCCACTTCCCGCATCCTGTCCGGCCAGTCGAGGTATCCGGTACTGACCAACCCCAGCAGTGCGAAACAGGCCGGTGTGGTCAGCACCGCGACCGCCGTCCCGGCCAGTACTTTCCTCGATGGGGGTGGAAAACCCACGTTCGAACGTTTTTCATGATCCACCCGTGGAGGGTTGCACGGCGAAGCGGAACGCGTGTGCGGTTCGGACCAAGACCACCCCGCCACGCCACGAGAAACGGCACACCCGCCCCGTGGTGGCCGTGGCCGATTTCGCCCCGGACGGGACGAGAACCGCCACACCGGTCCGAGCCACCCGCCAGAGGGCGTGCCGGACCGGCGACGTGACACGCTGAGCGGCGTGAAATCATCGGTGATGCTGCTCGACTCGGCCGGAATCTGGTTCCGCTCCTACTACGCGTTGCCGGAGTCACTGACCTCCCCGGACGGAACGCCGGTGAACGCGGTACGCGGGTTCTGCGACATGCTCGCGAAACTGCTCACCGAACGCGGACCGCACCGCCTGGTGGCCTGCCTGGACAACGACTGGCGCCCCGAGTTCCGGGTACGCGCGCTGCCCTCGTACAAGGCGCACCGGGTGGCCGAGCCCACTTCGGATCCCGGAACAACGGACACCGGGACAGTGGAGGAGGCGGTTCCCGACACGCTGGAACCACAGATTCCGGTGATCCTGGAACTGCTGGCCGCCCTGGGCATCGACACCGCCGAGGCCGAGGGTCACGAAGCCGACGACGTCATCGCGACGCTGGTGACACGGGAGGACACCGATCCGGTAGAGGTGATCACCGGCGACCGCGACCTGTTCCAACTGGTACGGGACTCCCCCACCACCTCCCGGGTCGTCTACATCGGTGGCGGACTGGCCAAGGCACAGGACTACGGCCCGGCAGAGCTGGCGCAGCGCTACGAGCTGCCCATCGAGGACACCGGCCGCGCCTACGCCGAGATGGCCGTGCTGCGGGGCGACCCCTCCGACGGACTGCCCGGGGTGGCCGGGATAGGGGAGAAGACGGCGGCCAAACTGATCACCCGGTTCGGATCGCTGGCCGAACTGCGCGCGGCGGCCGAGGCAGGGGCTCCCGGGCTGACCAACCGCAACCGGGAGAGGCTGTTGGAGGCCGCCGAGTACCTCGACGCCGCACCGACAGTGGTCAACACGGTGACCGACTCCCCGGTGACCCACAGCCTGCCCACCGACGCGAAACCGGTTACCGCATTGGACATCGAGCGGGTCCGCGAGTTGCAGCGGGAATGGGGCCTCGGCAGCCCGGTGGACCGGCTGCTCGCCGCGTTGGCGGGCTGAGCTCGCCCGGGACGGCGGGGCGCACCGCTCCATCCCGAGCAGAGCACCCGAGCACGCGGGCCCGGCGAGCTCCCGGAAATCAGAAGTGGGTGCCGCACCAGGAGTCGCGACCGGTGGCGAACAGCGCGTCGGCCACCGGCAGCGCCTCCGGGTCGTGGACCGCGAGCAGGTTCGCGTCGGCCAGCGTGGACGAAGCGACTTCGCCGAACAGCAACGGGGTGAGCCGCGCGACGTCGAGGCTCAGCTGCGCTTCCCGTTCCACGCGCTCGACCCCGTCAGGGCCCACCAGGTAGCGACCCTCGTTGTGCGGCAGCGTGGTGTCGCGCACCTCGAGCACGACAGCATCGGAACCACCGTAGTCGCGTCCGCGCAACGCGGCGGGGACGTCCACCGGACGCACCCACAGATCGTCGTAGACGTCCCGGACGCGGCACTGCCGGCTGTCGGTCAACCACCACTCCAGCGGCTCGTCGAGCGGCCGTTCGATCGCCACGATCTCGTCGATCAGATCGATGCCGAGCAGGAACCGCCACAACTCGCAGCGGGCCGCCGAATTCGCAGCGCACATGTCCAGCAACCGCAGGGTGGCGCGACCGTCGCCGAACCTGTGGTCGTTGCTGTGCACCATCCAGATCGCGAACCCGTCGTCGTCACCGGACTCGTCGCGGTGCACGGCGATCACGATGGGCTCCCCGCTCGGGTCGTCCCGACGCAGCCGCGTTTCCCACCAGGCCGAGGGGCGGGAGATCATGCCCGCCCGGGACGGCATCCCCCGGTAGATACCGGGCAGCAGTTCCCGCGCGCTTTCGGGATCGACCAGGCGCACCTCACCACCACCGGGAGCGTCCTCGCGAAGTTTCGCACTCGCCTTCTCCAGGCGCACCGTTCGCGCCCTGGTGGCGACACCGTAGCCGAAACGCCCGTAGATGGGGGTTTCCGAGGCGTGCAGCATGGCGATGGCCTCACCGTCCTGCCACGCCTCGTTCAACTGGACGCGCATGAGGTGGGTCAGCACACCCCTGCGGGTCCGATCCGCCCGGACCCCCACGGCGGTCACGGCCGCGGCGGGCAGCTCAGCGCCTCCCGGCACCACCACCGAACTCGGAAACGCCATCGCGGTCCCGGCCAGCGCACCGTCGATGTGGTCACCCCAGACACGGCCGGACTCGTAAGAGGGCGCCATGCGCCGCCAGGCCGAATCCGTCGCGGCGGGCATGTGCAACGCGGCTCGGAACAGGTCGTGCGCGGCTCGGTACTCGGACTCCACCAACGGTCGGACGTCGTGCTCGATCACGTGTTCATGATGCCGCCCGTACTCCACGCGGTCGAACGATTTAACGCCCCCGTGGCACGGTCCACTCGGAGCGCCGAAGGAGCGGGGCGGGCACCCGAGCGGTTCCACCGGGTCTTCGGCCCCGTTCCCGGAATCAGGGGTCACCGCGGTCTGTCGACCGCGTAGGTCCCGTCCTCGTTCCGCACCACGACTCGGACCTCCTTGCCGACTCCTCCCACCCGCAGCACACAGGTGAAACTGTGTCCGACACGTACCGGCTCGCCCTCCGGGCAGTCGACCGACTCGATTCCGTCCACGCCGTAGGAATCACGCGCGACCTGGCGCACCCCCTGCTGCACCGAGTCGGCCTCCAGCACCGTGCGGTAGAACCAGCCGGGTGTCACGAACCCCAGGAACGCCCCCACCAGCACCGCGGGCAGCAGCACCGAGGGGAGCAGCCAGGGCCACAACCGGCGGCGAGGACGCCCGGAGTCGCCCTCGACCGGCCCGCCGCCCGGAGCCAGGCCCCCCGGATGATCAGGGCCGTTTCCCGCCGGGTACGACCCCGATCCCCACCATTCGAAACCGACACCGTGGGAACTCCGGTTCCCGTACCACTGCCGTTCGTCCGACTGCCAGGACGGTAACGAGCCGTGGGGGTTGCTCATGTGCGCCTTTCGACGGGAAGATCAGCTCGGGTCGGCTCGGCCGACGCCGAGGCCCGATCCAACCACAATCGGCGAGAACGATCGGAGGTGGGCATCGGACGGCACGGCCCGGCCCGACGTACCGAGCTCCCCACGAGAGGAGCCGACATCAGCCCCGCCGGAACGAGACGTGGCGGGGCCACCGCCGCACTACACCCCCGGAGAACCGAACTCGCCGAGTCTTACGCTCCCGAGGTCAGACCGACCCGGCGGCCACCACACCACGCCGGATACCGTTGATCGCCTTGCTCGCCGTCGAACCGACCGGATCCTGCCTGCCGAGAACCTCGCGGATCTGGTCCAACAGGTCGACCACCTGCCTGCACCAGCGCACGAAGTCACCCGCGGAGAGCTCGTGGCCCGCCGAGGCGGAGGCGGTGAGTACCTTCTCCAACGAGTCCCCCCTGGCCCAGCGGTAGACCGGCCAGGCGAAGCCCGCGTCGGGTTCCCGGGTGCGGTCCAGCTTGTGCCTGCGCTCGTCCTCCTCCAGCTCCGCCCAGAGCTCCCAGGTGGCCGAGAGCGCTTCGGAGACGGCCCCCGGCGGAACCTCCGGTACCAGGGGCGCGTCCCCCCTGGACTCGTAGACCAGGGAGGAGACCACCGCCGCCAGCTGGGCCGGTTGCAGCGCACGCCACTTGCCCACCCGCAGGCACTCCGCCAGCAACAGGTCGGACTCGCTGTAGAGGCGTGCCAGCCGGTTGCCGTGGTCGGTGACCGGCTCGTCCGGGCTGTGCGGATCCAGGTAGTGCCGCTCCCCCAGCAACGCGGTGATCCGATCGAAGGAGCGCACCAACGAGTTCGTGGTGGCAGCCACCTTCTGCCTGATCTGCTCGGTCTCCCGACGCAACCGATCGTGGCGCTCGGCCCACCTGGCGTGGTTCTCGCGCTCGTCACAGCCGTGGCAGGGGTGGGCCCGCATCGCCCTGCGCAGGCTGGCCAGCTCCTGGTCCTCCCCGGCGGAGGAACCCTTCCTGCCGCGTCGTTTCCCGGCCGGGACGGCGTCGCTCTCCCGGAGCGTGTTCGCGAGTTGGCGCCGTGACTTCGGGGAGCGGACGTCGACGTACTTGGGCAGTTTGATCCTGTCCTGGGGTTCGACGGGGTCGGTGAAGTCCGCGACCGAGACCCGGCCGGACCAACGGTCCTCGGTGACCACCAGCGGGCGTGGTTCGCCCATGGGATCCAGGCCCGGATCGACGACCACGGCCAACCCCGAGCGCTTGCCGGCGGGGATAGTGATCACGTCACCCTTGCGCAGCTTCTCGAGCGACTTGGCCGCCTCGGCGCGACGCGCCGCCTTGTTCTGCTTGGCGAGTTCCTTCTCCCTGTCGGAGATGCGGCGGCGCAGGTCGAAGTACTCGGCGAAGTCCCCCTGGTCGCACCGCATGGCCTCCGCGTAACCGTCGAGCGCGGCGGTGTTGCGTTCCACCCGCCTGGACTGGCCCACCACGGAACGATCGGCCTGGAACTGCGCGAACGACTGTTCGAGCAGCTCACGCGCCGCGTCGGTGCCGAGCCTGCCGACCAGGTTGACCGCCATGTTGTAGCCGGGTCGGAAGGAGGAACGCAACGGATAGGTACGCGTCGAGGCCAGGCCCGCCACCTGCTTGGGATCCATACCCGACTGCCAGACCACGACCGCGTGACCGTCCACGTCGATCCCCCGACGACCGGCACGTCCCGTGAGCTGGGTGTACTCACCGGGAGTGAGGTCGACATGCGACTCCCCGTTGAACTTCACCAGCTTCTCCAGGACCACGGTGCGAGCGGGCATGTTGATGCCCAGCGCCAACGTCTCGGTGGCGAACACCGCCTTGACCAGCCCCCGGACGAAGAGCTCCTCGACGGTCTCCTTGAAGGCGGGGAGCAGCCCGGCGTGGTGGGCCGCCACCCCTCGCTCGAGAGCCTCCCGCCACTCCCAGTATCCGAGGACCTCCAGGTCCGCCTCGGGCAGCGTGCTGGTGTACTCCTCGATCACCGAGCGGATCTCGTCCAGTTCCTCCTCGGAGGTGAGCCGGAGCCCGGAACGCACGCACTGGCCGACGGCCGCGTCACACCCCGCTCGGCTGAAGATGAACACGATGGCGGGGAGCAGTTCGGCCTCGTCGAGCTGGTTGAGCACGTCCACCCGCGAGGGCTGGAAGAACTTCCCACCCCGGTTCTGCACCCGGCGCTTGCCGTCCCGGCCACGACGTACCCGACCGGGTGGCTCCCTGGTACGTCCCAGCTCCCGGGTGTGCCGCAACAGGTCGGGATTGATCTTCAGCTCGCGGTTCTCGTCCTCGCCGCCGAAGAGGTCGAACATGCGGTTGCCCACCAGCATGTGCTGCCACAGCGGCACCGGGCGGTGCTCGTCGACGACCACCGTGGTGTCGCCACGCACCTCCACCAGCCACTCGCCGAACTCCTCGGCGTTGCTCACCGTCGCCGAGAGGCTGGCCACCTGCACGTGCTGCGGCAGGTGCAGGATCACTTCCTCCCAGACCGCACCGCGGAATCGGTCGGCCAGATAGTGCACCTCGTCCATGACGACGTAGCCGAGCGCGTCCAGGCTGCTCGAACCGGCGTAGAGCATGTTGCGCAGCACCTCGGTGGTCATCACGACCACCTGGGCGTTGCCGTTGATGGAGGTGTCACCCGTGAGCAACCCCACCGAACCGGCACCGTAGCGCTCACACAGATCGGTGTACTTCTGGTTGGACAACGCCTTGATCGGCGTAGTGTAGAAGCACTTGCGCCCACCGGCCAGGGCGAGATTCACCGCGAACTCCCCGACCACGGTCTTGCCCGCACCGGTGGGTGCGCAGACGAGCACTCCGTGCCCGTCCTCGAGCGCCTGGCAGGCGGTTCGCTGGAACGGGTCCAGCTCGAAGGACAGATCCATGGTGAAGGCCCGCAACCTCGGATGCGCACCCCGTTCCCGGTGCGCCGCATGGCGTTCCGCCGGGGTCGCGGGCCCGGCACTCGTCTCCGTGGTTTCGATACGGCTGTCAGCCACTCTCCCAGACTTTCATATCTCGGCCGTGAACGTGTCCACCACACTGACACCCCAGGCCGCGCAGGAACCGGTCAGGTGGCTTCGTCGTCCCCGCCACCCGATCTCACCGGACCATCGGCGTCCACCGCTGAGGGCCGAGTATCCAGCTCGGAGGGCTCGTCGGGGTCGAGGTTCCCCTCGGCGCCCTGCTTGCGGGCCTTGGACCTGTCGTGGGAGCGACAGATCAGCAGGGCCAGGCCGTACAGCGCGCACAGCGCGGTGGCCAGCACCAGCATCGACAACGGATCCTGGCCGGGAGTGGCTATGGCGGCGAAGACGAACAGCGTGAACACGCTGCCGCGCCACCAGCTGCGCAGCTTGACGTAGCTGACGACCCCCGCCCGGTTGAGCATCACCATGACCAGCGGTAGTTCGAAGCTGATGCCGAAGAACAACAGCATCAACAGCACGAAGTTGATGTACTCACCACCGGTGAGGGAGGTGAAGAACGCGTCACCGCCGAAGCCCGACATGAAGGCGAGCCCCTTCGGGGCGACGAAGTAGGCCAACGCCGCACCGGCGAGGAACAACAGGCTGCCGATTCCCACGAAAACCCGGGCGAACTTGCGTTCCCTGGCGTGCAGCCCAGGGGCGATGAACGCCCAGAACTGGTACAGCCACACCGGGCTCAGCAGTACGGCCCCCAACGAGAGCCCCACCTTGAGCTGGAGCATGAAGACCTCGAAGGGCCGGGTCTGCATGAGCTGGCACTTGTCGTTCGGGCTCAGCCGCATGTCCGAGGGCAGCGAGCAGTAAGGCCCCGTGACGAATTCGCCGAGGCTGGGCAGGCCGAACAACTGGTGGGAGAACCACCAGAAGCCGAAGATCCCACCGATGACCACTGCCAACAGGGCCACCCCGAACCGGTACCGCAGTTCGTAGAGGTGATCGACCAGCGTCATGGTGCCGTCGGGATTGCGGCGACGGCTGAATTTGGCGCGATCACGTCCGAACGGGTTGAGGCGGCGAAGCGGACTGCCTTCCACCGTCACAGCCCTCGGATCAGTTCGCGGTGTCGTTGCGGTGCTTGTCCTCGACCGGCCGCTCGCCGTTCACCCGTTCCGAGCTGGTCGGCGTGAACCCGGTCGGCTGCTGCTCACCGCCGGTGAGCTGCTGCGGTTCGCTCCGCTCGGGCTCGGACTGCGCGGAAGCGGCCTGCTCGTCCTGCTTCATGCCTCGGGTCTCGGCCTTGAACACGCGAGCGGACTGGCCGAGCGACCTGGCCAGCTGCGGCAACTTGGCGGCCCCGAAGAGCAACACCAACACACCGACGATGAGGACCAGCTCCCAGCCACCGGGGAAACTCATGCTTGTACACCTCTTCTCGAGCCTGCTGCAACGGGGATACTACGCCGCACGAGGCCGGTTCCGACAGGTTCGAACGGATCATTGACGCTTCAGGGCGACTCCGATGCCGGCACTACGTGCCCGCAACAGGCCGATCCGGTCGGAAACCTCACCGGCGACCCGAGCGTATGTCGACCGTGTCCGACGAACCGAGCGCAGTGTGCTCAGCACCACCGGAATCGGGGCGATCAGGGCCACCAGCACAAGTCCCACCATCAACGCGTACGGCACGGTCATACCGTATCGCCCTCAGGTGGACAGCGAGTGAAGAGACCGTTCCAATGCTTCGTCGGCGCGCTGTCGAACCTCGACGGCCAGCTCCTCGGGGGCGAGAATCCTGCCGCCTCCACCGAGGCCGAGCACCAGCCGGACCAACCACGCCCGGTCCGAGTAGCGCAGCACCACCCTGGTGGATCCGTCCGGCAGGTCCGTGACCTCGTCGACCGGGTAGTACTCGGCCACCCACCGAGCCTCGGGGCGCAGCTCGAGCTCGACGCTGGGCCGCGGTGAGGCGGGGCGGAACGGCCCCGCCGACAGATCGGTGTTCACCGCCTCGGGGGGTGGGTGAGCGGGTTCGTCGAGGACCTCGACCCCGTCGATCCGGTCCACCCGGAACAGGCGCACTCCGGCCGCCCGGCGACACCACGCCTCCAGGTAGCTGTTTCCCTGCACCAGCACCAGCCGCATCGGGTCCACCGTGCGTTCGGTGATCTCGTCCCGCGAGGCGGTGTAGTACCGGATGTGCACCGCCCTGCTCCTTCTGGTGGCCTCCTCGACCGTGGCCCCGACCTCGGTGGTCACCGTTCGGGACTCGTCGGCCAACCCGAGCACCACGCCGTGCGGGCGCGCCGCGCCCACGGCGTTCTCCACCTTCGCCAGCGCTCGGCGCACCGCGTCGGTGTCGGCTATTCCCGGTGTCTCGGAAAGGGCGCGCAGCGCGACCTGCAACGAGGTCGCCTCCTGGCCGGTCAGGCGCAGGGGCTTGCGCATACCCGCGTCGTAGACCACGGTCACCGTGTCACCGCTGAAGGACAGGTCGATCAGGTCCCCCGGTCCGTATCCCGGAAGACCGCACATCCACAGCAGTTCCAGATCCCGGCGGATCTGCTGCGTGCTCACCCCGAAATCCGCCGCCACCTCGGTCATCCGGATTCCCGGTCTGCTCACCAGATACGGAACCAGGGCGAGCAACCGAGGCAGCCGCTCGCTCGTACTGCTCACCGATGCCCCTCCCGCAGCGTCTCCAACGTCGCCAGATGTGCCTCTCGAACGGCCTTGCGCAGCGTCTCCGGCTCCAGCACCACCACATCGGGGCCGTAGCCTGCGAGCCATCCCGTCGCGGACTCGGGATAACTCAGTTCGAGACACAGCTCCTCGCCGGCGATCCCGTCCAGTTCCCGCTCGGCGAGCACCTCCGCGTCCCGGCGCACCCCCTGGGCCCGACCACGAGCCACCCACAACCGCACCCGGGTGGCGGGGGGTGGCGTCGACTCGAAACCGGTGACCAGGTCCATCAGATCCACGTCCTCGGGACAACTGACCTCGCCCCGCATGCCGAAGGCACGCACCTCCCCTGTGATACGGGAGAGCCGGAAACAGCGCGGGGCCTGCCGGTCCCTGTCGTGCCCGACCACGTACCACCGGCCACACCAGGAGACCACTCCCCACGGTTCGACGGTTCGCGACATCGAGTGGCTGGTGGCGGGTCTGCGGTACTCGAAGGTCACCGGACGCCCCTCGCGCACCGCCGCCAGCAACGGGGAGAAGGCGGGCTCGTCCGCTCGGACCTTGGGTTCTACCGGCCCGGGGGCGGCGTCGTCGACATCGATCCCGGCGGCCCGCAGCTTGCGCAGCGCACCGCGTGCCGCGGTCCCGAGTTCCGGAGCCTCCCAGAGCCGGGACGCCAACGCCACGGCGGCGGCCTCGTCGGATTCGAGCGCGATGTCCCCGAGTTCGTAGTCCCGGCGCGCTATCCGGTAGCCGTCCGTGCCGTCGAAGGCCGAGTTGTGCCCCGTTTCCAGCGGGATGCCCAGGTCACGCAGCTCGGCCTTGTCCCGTTCGAACGTACGATAGAACGCCTCGTCACTTGCCGCGTCCGAATAACCGGGAACGATCCCTCTGATTCGCTCCGCGGTGAGGTACTGACGGGTCGACAGCAGACACAACACCAGGTTGACCAGGCGTTCGGCGCGCGGAATCCCCACTGTCCCAACTCTAGCGGCAGACACGAAGCCCGCACTCGCGGGCCGTCGCCGTGACCTGCCGAAAAGCCACGAACCACCGGCCACCCCTAGTCTGGAAACATTCCAGAATTCTCGGGCGCGAGCACTCCGCGAGCCGGGCCGACGCGCGCGGGAACCGGCACACTCACAGCGGCGGTTCGTTCCGCGCCCACGGCCGCGCCCGCTCCAGCTGGGCTGCCAGCCGGAACAACGTCCCCTCCCCCGCCAGCGGCCCCACGAACTGCACGCCCAAGGGCAGCCCCTCGGGATCCCAGTACAGCGGCACTGACATGGCGGGCCTACCGGTGATGTTGGCCAGCTGGGTGTAGGGAACGTGCCGGAGGTTCTCCCCGGCGATCCGGTCCACCACACCGCTGGCCCGCAGCAGTCGCCCCATGCGCAGCTTGAGCGCCGCCGTGCCCGCCGCACGCAGCGGCTCGGTGGTGGACAGCTCTCCCACCCGCATCGGTGGGCCGGCGAGCCCTGGGGTGAGCAACAGATCGTAGCCACGGTGGAACTCGGCGAGCCCGCGCGTGTAGCCGTGCCACCGGTCGAGCAGCGCGCTGTACTCGGGACCGCTGATGGCGCGTCCCACCGCGGCCAGCAGCCGGCTGTCCAGTTCGAAGGACGTCTCCGGAGCCCCACTGGCCGCCACGGCGTCGTCGATCGACGCGGCCAGCTTCACCGACCAGGCACGCAGGAAGTCCACGGCAAGCGAGTCGAGATCGACCGGCGAGCTCACCGGCTCCACGTGGTGGCCCAGTGACTCCAACAACCGAGCGGCATCGCTCAACGCCTCGGTGGCGTGGGGGTGCGGCCGCCCCAGGGGCGACTGCGAGGTGAAACCGATGCGCAACCGACCGGGCTCGGAGGAGAGCTCGGCGGTGAAGCTCCGGGCGGGATCGGCGGGCGAGTAAGGACCGGCCGGATCGGCTCCGACCACAGCGTCCAAGGCGGCGGCGCTGTCCCGAACCGTGCGGGAAAGAACACCGTCGGAGGCGGCCCCGTGGAAGTTCTCCGCCCGCGCGGGCCCGGCGGGGACCAGCCCGCGTCCCGGTTTGAGCCCGAAGACCCCGCAGCACGCCGCCGGGATTCTGATGGACCCACCACCGTCGCTGGCCCCGGCCAGCGGAACGATCCCGGCCGCGACCGCGGCCGCCGCTCCGCCCGAGGAGCCTCCGGGAGTGCGGTCCAGACCCCACGGGTTGCGGGTGGGACCGAACGCCTCGGGCTCGGTGACCGGCTTCGCGCCGAACTCCGGGGTGTTGGTGCGTCCGAACGGCAACAATCCCGCTGCCAGCCAGCGACGCACCACCTCCGCCGTCTCCGGCACGGCCACCCGCGACAGCGCGGCGGTCCCCGCACTGGAGGGGTGTCCCGCCAATTCCTGGTTGAGGTCCTTGAGCAGGAACGGCACTCCCCCGAGAGCACCGGAGGACGACCGGCCCGCCAGCTCCACGGCGGTCTCCCGATCCGTGCGGACCACCGCGTTCAGCCGATCGTTGACCTTCTCGCAGCGGTCGAAGGCGGCGTCCAACAGTTCGGCCGCCGAGACCTCACCGCCGGCCACCAGCCCGGCCAGGCCCACGCCGTCGTGTTCGCGGTACTCCGAGTAGTCCATGCCCAACCTCCGTCACGGCACACCTCGACGCGTCCGCCCACGGGGATCGGACACGAACTGATCACAACGAGCTGATCAGACGTTCCACCCTCTCGTCCACCGCGCGGAACGGATCCTTGCACAACACCGTGCGCTGTGCCTGGTCGTTGAGCTTGAGATGCACCCAGTCGACGGTGAAGTCCCTGCCAGCGGTCTGCGCGGCGGCGATGAAGTCCCCCCTGAGTTTGGCCCTGGTGCTCTGGGGTGGGGTGTCCTTGGCCGCCTCGATGTCCCCGTCGTTGGTGGCCCGGTCCACCAGATCCTTGCGCTGCAGCATCTCGAACAGGCCGCGATTACGCCGCAGGTCGTGGTAGGCCAGGTCGAGCTGAGCGATGCGCGGGCTGGACAGCTCCAGGCCGTGCTTGTCGCGGTAGCGTTCCAGCAGGCGGTGCTTGATGGCCCAGTCGACCTCGCGGTCGATCAGCGAGTAGTCCTGGTACTCCACGGCGTCCAACGCCCGGCCCCACAGATCCATGATCCGGTCCGTCATCGGATCGGAACCGCGGCGCGCCACGTACTCCACCGCACGCCCGTAGTACTCCCGCTGAATGTCCAGCGCGGAGGCCTCGCGCCCCCCGGCCAACCGCACAGGGCGCCTGCCGGTGAGGTCGTGGCTGATCTCCCGGATCGCTCGGATCGGGTTGTCCAGGCTGAAGTCGTGGAACTGCACACCCTGCTCGATCATCTCCAGCACCAGGTTCACAGTGCCCACTTTCAACAGCGTGGTCACCTCGGACATGTTCGAGTCGCCCACGATCACGTGCAGCCTGCGATAGCGTTCCGCGTCGGCGTGCGGCTCGTCCCTGGTGTTGATGATCGGCCGGGAACGGGTGGTGGCGCTGGACACCCCCTCCCAAATGTGCTCGGCCCGCTGGGACAGGCAGTAGACCGCGCCGCGCGGGGTTTGCAACACCTTGCCCGCGCCGCAGATCAACTGCCGGGTGACCAGGAACGGCAACAGCACGTCGGCGATGCGGGAGAACTCACCGGAACGCCCGACCAGGTAGTTCTCGTGGCAGCCGTAGGAGTTGCCCGCCGAGTCGGTGTTGTTCTTGAACAGGAAGATGTCCCCACCGATGCCCTCGTCAGCCAGTCTGCGCTCGGCATCTGTGAGCAGGTCCTCCAGTATGCGTTCCCCCGCCTTGTCGTGGGTGACGAGCTGGACGAGGTCGTCGCACTCGGCCGTCGCGTACTCGGGGTGCGAACCGACATCCAGATAGAGCCTCGCACCGTTGCGCAGGAAGACGTTCGAGGAGCGTCCCCACGACACGACCTTCCGGAACAGGTATCTGGCCACCTCGTCCGGGGAGAGCCTGCGTTGCCCGTGGAAGGTACAGGTCACCCCGAACTCGGTCTCGATACCGAAGATCCTCCGTTGCATGCCTCCACAGTAGGCGTCTTCGTCGAACTCGGCGGTCCGCCGTTCGGGGCCGGAACCGGAAAAATTCGGTCGAACACGACACGAAACGTGTCGGAAAGGATACGGTTCGCGCCGGCTCCGGCGCCCGGGAAGCGACGCCGGAGCCACCCGTCACGCCCGTCGTCACGGAGTCCAGGCCCCGGAACGAGCGTCCGGAACCGGCCGTGTCACTCGGGTGAGCCGCCGTTTTCCGACTGTCCGTTCCCCTGCCCGGACTCACGCGAACCGCTTTCGCCGCCGGTTCCGGAATCGGGCTCATCGGAGTCCTCCGGCAACAACTGTCGCAACGCCGCACCCGTGATTCGACGGAACGTGCGGTGCGGCCTGGACCGTTCCAGTACCGCCACCTCCAGCTGGCCCACTCCCAACTGGCGGGAACTCTCCCCGCCCGCGACCAGAGCGCGCACGGCCTCCCGGACGGCGGGTTCGAGCTCCATGCCGTCGGTGAAGGACTCCTTGAGCACGGACGTGACGGTTTCGGCCTGTCCTCCCATCGCGACGTACTGCGGCTCGTCGACGATGGAGCCGTCGTAGGTGAGCCGGTACAGCTGGTCCGCGTCCGGGGTCGCCCCCACCTCGGCGACGCAGATCTCCACCTCGAAGGGCTTGACCTGTTCGGTGAAGATGGCACCGAGCGTCTGCGCGTAGGAGTTGGCCAGCGCACGGCCGGTGACGTCGCGCCGATCGTAGGAGTAGCCCTTGACGTCGGCCATCCGAATACCGGCCATGCGCAGGTTCTCGAACTCGCTGTAACGTCCCACCGCGGCGAAGCCGATGCGGTCGTAGATCTCCGAAATCTTGTGCAGGGTGGTCGAGGGGTTCTCGGCCACGAACAGCACCCCGCCCGCGTACTTGAGCACCACCACGCTGCGGCCCCGAGCGATACCCTTTCGGGCGAGCTCGGAGCGTTCGCGCATCAGCTGCTCTGGCGAGGTGTAGAAGGGCATCGTCACGGCTGTGCACTCCTGGCTCGAATCGTGCTGTACCGACTTGGCACATGGCGCTTGCTTCGCACGCGGCGACGGGCATCGCTTCCCGGCGCGGAGCGGGACCGAGCCCCGACCACCACGGCCGGGGACGACCAATCGCCGCACCGCCGGTAACGGAGGCGGGCGGCACCGAGCCCGCCGGGCGGTTCGACCCTGAGAGGACGGAAGTTCCGGAACGTCGCCGGGTCGCGGCACGCGACGGCTCCGGAGCCCGGCGGACGCGTCCCGCCGGGTGTGCGATCCGGCCTCCACCCGGCCCCAGAGCTCAGCCGCCGGGGTTCTGCTGCCTTCCGGCGACGACCTCCTCGGCGACGGCGGCGGTGCGTTCCTCGGACATGCGGACCGCCCCCTCCGAGCCGGTGATCGTGACCACCGTGGGATAGATCTTCCTGGCCACGTCCGGGCCACCCGTGGCGCTGTCGTCGTCGGCCGCGTCGTAGAGCGCCTCGATCGCGTTGCGCACCGCCGAGTCGACATCGGCCTCCGGGTCGTGGCGCTTCTTCAACGCCGACTTGGCGAACAGTGAGCCCGAACCGACGGCGTTGTAGCCCGCGCTCTCGTCGTAGCGCCCGCCGGTGACGTCGTAGGTGACGATGCGCCCCGCTCGGTCGGGATCCTCGGCCGCGGTGTCGAACCCGGCGAACAGCGGCACAACCGCGAGCCCGGCCATCGCCCCCTGCAGGTTGCCGCGAAGCATGGTCGCGAGCTTGTTGGCCTTACCGTCCAGCGAGAGCGGCACACCTTCGAGCTTCTCGTAGTGCTCGAGCTCGACGGCGTACAACCGCACCATCTCGAGTGCGATGCCCGCCGTACCGGCGATGCCCACGGCGGAGTAGTCGTCGGTCACGTAGAGCTTGTCCATGTCCCGCTGGGCGATGATGTTGCCCATCGTGGAACGGCGGTCGCCCGCGAGCAGCACACCACCCCTGAAGGTCAGCGCGACGATGGTCGTCCCGTGGGGCATGTCCACCGACCCCTCGGTGTTCTCGGCGACCTGCGGCAGCATCTCCGGCGCGGCGGCTCGGAGGAAGTCGGTGAACGACGAGGATCCGGGCGTGAAGTACTCGGGGGGCAGCGCCTGACCCGGATGGCTCCGAGTCGAGCTGGATTCCATGGGCGACATCGTCTCCTGCTCGAAGTAACTGGCGTCACATGATCGGTCGTGCACACTCTAGGCCGTATCCGGCGGGGCTGATCGGCCAGGTGCCGACCAGCCCGACCGGACGACGGATCGGGAGTCCCACCGGGGCGGCGCGATCCGGCGCCCGGCCGAGCCGGACCACGGACCGGACGAAACCGCCCCGAGGGAGACCTCCTACTGGCCACCCTTCTGGACGTAGGCCCGGACGAAGTCCTCGGCGTTCTCCTCCAGGACGTCGTCGATCTCGTCCAGAATGGTGTCCACGTCCTCGCCGAGCTTCTCGCGGCGTTCCTGACCGGCGGATTCGGCGCCGTTCTGCTCGTTGTCGCCTTCGTCTCCGCCGCCGTGCCGCTCAACCTTTTCCTGGGACATCTCGCCTCCCGGTGGTCTCATCGAGGATGTCCGCTCGTCACGGCGCGGCGGGGTCAACGGGCGAGGCCCGGCCCGCCGGCCGAACGGGCTCTGAAACATCCTGGTGTGAACACTACCTAGTCAACCGGCCGCACGCCCAGATCCGAAGGCGGTGGTTTTGGATCTTTCGGGCGTGATGTCCCGCGACGGAGTGCTCACGCACTCCCCGAGGCGAGCGGCCTCACCCGGCGGTCAGCGAGTCCACCAGCTCCTCCGCGCTGGCGGCCTCCTCCAGCAGTTCCCCCACGTGCGCCTTGGTTCCACGCAACGGCTCCAGCGTCGGGATGCGCACCAACGACTCACGTCCCAGGTCGAAGATCACCGAATCCCAGGAGGCCGCGGCCACCTCGTTCGGATAACGCTCCAGGCAGCGCCCGCGGAAGTAGGCCCTGGTGTCCTCCGGTGGAGTCGTGACGGCCTCCCGTACCTCTTCCTCGGCGAGGATGCGGCGCATCGAACCACGACTCACCAACCGGTTGTAGAGCCCCTTGTCCATACGCACGTCGGCGTACTGCAGATCGATCATGTGCAGTCGCGGCGAGGCCCATCCGAGGTTGTCCCGGCTGCGGTAGTTCTCCAACAGCTTCAGCTTGGCGGGCCAGTCGAGCCGGTCGGCGCACTCCATCGGGTCACGGCCCAGCAGGTCGAGCACCTCACCCCAGGTCCGCAGCACCTCCGTCGAGGTCTGGCTGCCGTGCTTCTCGACGTGCTCGGCGGCTCGCTCGTGGTAGGCCCACTGCAGGTCCAGGCCCGTGAACTGCCGCCCGTCGGCCAGCTCCACCTTCTGGTTGAGGCTCGGATCGTGGCTGATCTGGTGCACCGCCTTCACCGGATCGGCCAGCCTGAGGTCGTCGAACCGCAGCCCCGACTCGATCATGTCCAGGACCAGGGCAGTGGTGCCGAGCTTGAGGTAGGTGGCCGTCTCGGCGAGGTTGGCGTCCCCCAGGATCACGTGCAGCCTGCGATACTTGTCGGCGTCGGCGTGGGGTTCGTCCCTGGTATTGATGATGCCGCGCTTGAGGGTGGTCTCCAGTCCGACCTCGACCTCGATGTAGTCGGCCCGCTGCGAGAGCTGGAAGCCAGGCTTCTCCCCCACCTGGCCGATCCCCACGCGTCCGGAGCCGCAGACGACCTGCCTGGACGCGAAGAAAGGGGTCAGTCCCGCGATGACGGCCGTGAACGGGGTGTCACGGGCGCACAGGTAGTTCTCGTGGGTGCCGTAGCTGGCACCCTTGCCGTCGATGTTGTTCTTGTACAGCTGGATCGGGGCGGTGCCCGGCACGCTGGCGGCGCGCAGCGCCGCCTCCTCCATGACCCGCTCCCCGGCCTTGTCCCAGAGCACGGCGTCGCGCGGGTTGGTCACCTCGGGGGCGGAGTACTCCGGGTGGGCGTGGTCGACGTAGAGGCGTGCACCGTTGGTGAGGATGACGTTGGCCGCTCCCAGGTCGTCCCCCTCGGAGCCGTTCGAGGAGGCCGTGGAGGCGCCCATGTCGAAGCCGCGGGCGTCGCGCAGTGGCGACTCCACCTCGTAGTCCCAGCGGGCGCGACGCGCTCGCGGGATGTCGGCCGCCGCCGCGTAGGCCAGCACGATGTGTGTGGAGGTCAGCACCGGGTTCGCGGTCGTGTCCCCCGGCACAGTGATCCCGTACTCCACCTCGGTTCCCATGATCCGACGCATGGTGCTCAGCCTACGGGTTCAGCACGGTGTACGACTCCCCGCTTTTCGGGCACGTTCCGGGCGAGCCTTCGTGCGGTGACGGTACGACGGGGGGGAGCACGGACGCGAGTCGGGCCCCGACCGACCGCTCGACACCGGACGGCGTGTCCGCTCTTCTCACGGGCCGGCCTGCCAGTATCGGGTGATGTGACCTTGGGAGAGGAACGAGTGGCCGTCTACGACCGGCACGGTGCGGTGATCGGTTCGGCCACGCGGGCGCGGATGCGCGCCGAAGGGCTGTGGCACGCGGCCACCTCGGTGCTGGTGCGCTCCACCGACCTCGGGGAGGTGTACGTACACCGCCGGACGGCGGACAAGGACGTCTACCCGGGGATGTACGACTGCTGGGCGGGCGGCGTCGTGGGTGCCGGTGAGAGTCCGGACACGGCCGCCCGGCGAGAGTTGGCCGAAGAGTTGGGTATCCACGCGGAGCCGCGGTTCCTGTTCCGCACCAGGCACGAGCTGGGCTCGGTGCGGTTCCACGCTTTCGTGTACGAGATTCGTTGGGACGGGCCGATCGTCCACCAGCCGGAGGAAATAGCGGCGGGGTGGTGGATGCCGCTGGCCGAGCTGCGGGAGCGCACGGGGGACCCGGATTGGCCGTTCGTGCCGGACGGCAGGCAGTTCGCCACCGAGTGGTTCGAGTTCCGCGGCGGTTGACCGACACCTTCCCGCCGTGTCCAGCGTCGGGGCGGTGCTCACGCGGTCGGTACCGGCATCCCGCCCACCGGTACCGACGCACCGCCCGCCCGTGGGGAACTCAGACGGCCGACCAACCGTTGTCGACCGGCAGCACCACTCCGTTGATGTTGCCGGCGGCCGACGAGGCCAGGAAGACGATGGCGGACGCCTGCTCGTCGGCATCGGCGACCCGACCGATGTTCCTGCCGTAACCGGCGAGGACGGTGGGCCCCTGTCCTTCGGGATCCGCGTCGACGGTGATGCCGGTGGCGGTGCCGCCGGGAGCGATCGCGTTGGCGCGGATACCGCTGTCACGGTATGTGACCGCCAGCGACTTGGTGAGCCCGACCACGCCGTGCTTGGCCGCGGTGTAGGCGGCACCGGCGGCGCTGCCCCGCAGGGAGGCCTCGGAGGCCGTGTTGACCACGACGCCCCTACCCTTGTCCAGCATGTGCGGCAGTGCGGCTCGAGTGAGCAGGAAGGGTGCGCTCAGGTTGACCCGCAGGACACGGTCCCACTCCGCGTCGGTGAGATCGGCCACGGCGGCGAAGCTGTCCATGATCCCGGCGTTGTTGACCAGCACGTCCAGCCCGCCGAACCGCTCCACGGCGGTGGAGACGACCTCGTCAGCCACGGTCCGCTCGCTCAGGTCACCGACCACTGTGGTGGCCGTTCCCCCCTCGGACCGGATCCGCTGTTCCGTGGCGGCCGCTCCCTCTGCGTCGAGGTCGGCGATGAGCACCCGCGCGCCCTCGGAGGCGAAGCGCCGCGCCGCGGCGCGGCCGATTCCCCCTCCCGCCCCGGTGACGACCACACCACGATCCCGCAGGCCCGTTCCACTCATCCCGAACTCCTTCCGGTGCCGGGCGGAACCGCCTCGGGACCGAGATCGGCACCGCCTCACCCAATACTTCTAGGCACACTGTGTCACATATGCATACAGTGCCCAAAATCGGACGACCCGGGCCGGGTAAGCGGTACCGGAGGAGGGACGCAGGATGTCGAGCGAGCAGCGGAGTCCCGGCAAGCGCACCGGTCGCCCACCGCTGACCGAGCGTCGCAAGGCGGCGACGCGCATGGACATCGCCCGTGAGGCGGTCCGACTGTTCACGACCAGGGGAGTCACCGAGACCTCGGCCGAGGAGATCGCCGAGGCGGCCGGAGTGTCGCTGCGAACGCTGTGGCGCTACTGCCCGGGCCAGGGAAAGGAGAGTTTCGTACGCCCGCTGCTGGACACCGGGATCGAGAACGTGGCGGGCGCGCTGGCCGACTGGGCACCGGGCGAGACGCTGCCCGAACGGTTGAGCGAATCGCCGGGCACCGACGAGAACGCCGACGTGAGCACGATGCTGGCACTGGTGCGGCTGACGCGGGACGAACCCGACGTCAGAGCGGTGTGGCTGCAGGCCCACCGCGACGCGGAACCGGAGTTCGCCGCGAGCATCGCCGAGCGCACCGGCCGCGACGCTGACGAGCTGACCGTGAAGGTGGAGGCCGCTATGATCAATACGGCACTGCGCGTGGCGGTGGAACACACCGCCGACCGCTGCCCCGAAGCACCGCGCGCCGGGACCGCGCTGTGGGAGGCGCTGGGGGAGGCGCTTCCGGCGATCCGCGGCGCGATCGGGGAAACAGGTTCCCGCTGACGCTCCCGTCGTCGGCACGCGGAGTCGCCGGGTGTCCTCGTCGGCGAGCGCGGACCCGCTCGAACGGGACCATCCGCACCCGTCGTGCGTACCACGGCTCACACGCGCCTGCGGGCGCGAAGCACCGAGTCCCACAGCGTGGTCCCGTGCCCGTGGTGCCCACCCGCCGGACGGCTCCTGGTCTCGGCGACCACCACCTCCCACCGCTCGGGAGCCAGTTCGGTCGCGAGCCGCTCGGCCGCGACGTAGGCCTCGGCGGCGGAGGCATGCCGCCTGTGCGAGGGATGGTGCCCAACGACGAACAGCGTGCCGCCCGGCGCGACCGCCGCCGCCAGGTTCGCCAGCATGGCCTCCGGTGGGCCCACCGGGTGCACGTAGTGCGCCGTGACCAAGTCGAAACGCCGTTCCCCGGCACCCTCGCCGGTCAGATCCGCCCGCACCCACTCGATCCGGTCGGCGACACCGTCGTCGAGGATCTCGGCGTGTCTCCGCGCCCGTTCCAGCGCCGATGCGGCGATGTCGGTCGCAGTGACCCACCAGCCCCGGGAGGCGAGCCACATCGCCTCCGCCCCCTCACCACAGCCGACGTCCAGCGCCGAGCCGGGGACCAACTCCGCCACCTCCGCCACTAGCTGGGGGTTGGGCTCTCCCGGATCGGAGCTCCGGTGCCGCCGATAACGCTCTTCCCAGAACGCCCGGTCGAACTCCTCGGTCACGAGTGTCTCCTCTCGCGGTCAGCGGGTTTCACAGTCCGTGTCGGCGGTTCCCCGCCACCAGCTCGCAGGCACGTGCCTCGGAATCGGCGGAGAACGGAGCTCGGAGCTCGGCTACCGCCCGGGCGGTCTCCCGCTCGACCAGCTCGGCGTTGATCCGTGCCGCCGCGGTGGCACCCGCGGCCGCCACCGGCCCCACCTGGGCCGAGAGGTCGGTGACGTTGCCCGCGACCCACACCCCTTCGACCTCGGTTTCCCCGGTCGCGTCGGCGGGGACGTGTTCACCGACACCCGCTGGGTGCTCCACCGCGTGCAGGCCGAGCTGTTCCAGCACGGCGGCACGTGCCGCCATCCGGGGCGAGACCGCCAGCACTTCGCGCTCGACCACGGTGCCGTCGGCCAGCCGAACCCCGGTGATGCCCGTCTCCCCGGCCTCCAGGGAGGTCACCTCACCGTCGACCACCTCGATGCCACGGGCGGCCAACCTTTCGAGCTCCTCGGGCTCGGGACGAGGCGGGGTGTGGGAGAAGAACGTGACGTCGGAAGTCCACTGCCGGAACAGCAGCGCCTGGTGCACCGACATCGGGCCGGTCGCCAGCACGCCCACGGCCCGGTCGCGGACCTCCCAACCGTGGCAGTACGGGCAGTGCACCACGTCCCGGCCCCAACGCTCCCGCAGCCCGGCCACCTCCGGCAGCTCGTCCACCAGACCGGTGGTCACCAGCAGCCGGTTCGCGCGGACGGTTCGGCCGTCACCGAGGCCCATCACGAACTCCGCGCCCCGCCTGGTGACGGTGGTGACCCGGCCGGAGAGCACGTGACCGCCGTAGCCGCGCACCTCCTCCCGACCGCGTTCCAGCAACTCCGCGACAGGGGTCGCCTCCAACCCGAGCAAGCCGTGCACGCCCGCTGCCGGGGCGTTTCGCGGCTCACCCGCGTCGATCACCACCACCGAGCGCCGCGCACGCGCCAGCAGCAGCGCACCGTTCAACCCGGCGGCACCACCACCGATCACCGCCACCTCGTACCGGTTCTCCGAATCGTCGGTCATCACGACCACCTCCGGGACCAGCGTGCGGCCCCATCGGCAAATTCGGCAAACTTTATTGCCGTTATGGCAAACTATGGCTTATGGACGAGGACCTCGATCAAGCTCTCGACACAGTCGGTCCCCGACTCCGGGAGCTGCGCAGGCAGCGCGAAACCACACTGGCCGAGCTGTCGGAGACGACCGGGATCTCGGTGAGCACCCTCTCGCGCCTGGAATCAGGGGCACGCAGACCCGCCCTCGAACAACTGCTCCCGCTGGCACGGGCCCACGGAGTCACGCTCGACGAACTCGTCGACGCCCCACCGACCGGTGATCCGCGCGTGCACCTACGGCCGATCAACCGACACGGCATGACCCTGCTTCCGCTGACCCGCCGGGCGGGCGGCATTCAGGCCTACAAGCTCGTGATCCCGGCGAGCGGCCATCCCGCCACCCCTGATCCGCAGAGCCACGAGGGCTACGAATGGCTCTACGTGCTCAACGGAAGACTACGACTCGTGCTCGGCGAACACGATCTGGAGCTCTCCCCCGGCGAGGCGGCCGAGTTCGACACCAGGACCCCGCACTGGTTCGGCAGCGTCGACGGAGGGGCCGTCGAGTTCCTCAGCCTGTTCGGCAAGCAGGGCGAACGGGCGCACCTGCGGGCCCAACCCCGTAGGAACTCCTCGTGAAGTGACCGACCACCGCCTGAGACCGCCTGGGAAATTGACGGATCCGGTGCCACACCGCCGTTTCGGGCGTCGATTTCTCGCGAAACCGCCGCCGAGACCGCCGTTGGAAAGTGACCGTGCGGGTCACGGCGTGCGTGTCTCCGGTGCGTGAGTCGAATACATCGCGAGGCCGGGCCGCTCGCCGCGCAGGTCGCTACCCAAGAGCCAGCCCAACGCTCCCAAGGCGCGATCCCGTACGTCCATTCGGTGCGACAGCGCCGAAACGACCACGCACGCAGCCCGACCACCAGCGGGTTCTCCCGTGCGGCTCTCGTGAGGACGGCCGGAGACGTTGTGTAGGCCGCTACCCGATGTCTCCGGCACCCGCGGCGAGAGCCCCACGGGAGGTTCCGTCAAGCAACCGCTCGAGCGACTCGATCCCGTGTGAGTTCCTAATGCCAGGGCAGAGCGGAACGCTCTCCCCAGTAGGTCGCCGCATCCCCGGCCGCTGCCGCCAGCTCGTCGAGATCCTGCCGGGTCAGCGACACCGAGCACGCGGCCAGGTTACTGCGCAGCTGTCCCGCGCTGGAGGCACCGAGCAGTACCGTGTCGGCCCAGGGCTGGGCCAGCACGTGCGCCAGCGCGACCGCGTCGGCACCGGCACCGTGCCTGCCCGCCACGGCGGCGAGCGGTTCGGGCGGTCGCAGTGCCAACCTGCCGTTGGCCAGTGTCTCCTTGACCAGCACCCGCCAACCGCCCTCGTGAGCGGCGGACAGCGCCCTGCCGACGGAGGGTTCCAGGGAGTTCCAGGTGGCCTGCACGGCTCCGAACAACTGCTCACCGCCCACGCGCAGCTCCCAGGCCGCCTCGACCGCGGCCGCCTGGTGCGCCCCCGTGGTGGAGAACCCCAGCAACACCCCGCTGTCGCGCAGGCGGGCCAGCTCCTCCTGCAACGCGGTGTCCTCGAACAGCGGGCTGTCGGTGGTCAGCGAGTGAACCTGGTGGAGCTTCAGGTGGTCGCCCAGTGCTTCCCGAGTCGCGGGCCACTGCTGCCGGAACCGCTCCAGCGAGTGCTCCTTGATCTCGTGGACCTCGGTCTCGATCCGCCACTCGGCGACGTAGGCGTACCCCCACTTGCTGGACACCACCACGTCCTCGTGGCCGCGGTCGCGCAACCACTCGGCCAGGAACTGCTCGGCGCTGCCGTAGGAACGCGCCGTGTCCACCCAGCGAATCCCGGCCGCGTAGGCCTCGTCCAACACCTGCCTGGTCCGCTCACGCATGGCGTCGAGGGTGCGCGTACCCGGCAGCACCTCGGAGCGCCCGACGTTGATGTAGGCGGGTCTGCCCAGTGCGGCCAACCCGATACCGAACCGCTCCACCTGACCACCACAGGCACCCGTCATGCGCCGTAACCTAACCTCCGTGCGGCGGTGACGACACCGGAGCCGTGGACCGCGTCGAAACAAAACACCGGGGCGCCACCCGAAAGAGTGACGCCCCGGTGGTCGATCCGCCGGATTCGACACGAGGGCCGGACCATCCGGCGAGGAATGGTGCGCGACCGTCGAGACCGGTGGTTACAGGTACTGACCGGTGTTGGTCGCGGTGTCGATCGCCCGGCCCGACTCCTGGTTCTTGCCACTGACCAGGGTCCGGATGTAGACGATGCGTTCACCCTTCTTGCCGGAGATACGTGCCCAGTCGTCCGGGTTCGTGGTGTTGGGCAGGTCCTCGTTCTCGGCGAACTCGTCGACGATGGCGTCCTGCAGATTCTGCACCCGCAGTCCCGGCTGGCCGGTCTCGATCGCGGACTTGATCGCCGCCTTCTTGGCTCGGTCCACGATGTTCTGGATCATGGCACCGGAGTTGAAGTCCTTGAAGTACAGGACCTCCTTGTCGCCGTTGGCGTAGGTGACCTCCAGGAACCGGTTCTCGTCGGTCTCGGCGTACATCCGCTCCACCGTGGTCTGGATCATCGCGTCCACACACGACGGCTGGTCCCCATTGAACTCCCGCAGATCCTCCTCGTGGATCGGCAGGTCGCTGGTGAGGTACTTGGAGAAGATGTCCTTGGCCGACTCGGCGTCCGGCCGCTCGATCTTGATTTTGACGTCGAGCCTGCCCGGCCGCAGGATGGCCGGATCGATCATGTCCTCACGGTTGGAGGCACCGATGACGATGACGTTCTCCAGCCCTTCCACACCGTCGATCTCGCTGAGCAGCTGGGGAACGATAGTGGTCTCGACGTCGGAGGAGACACCACTGCCCCGTGTGCGGAAGATCGAGTCCATCTCGTCGAAGAACACGATCACCGGCGTGCCCTCGGAAGCTTTCTCCCTGGCGCGCTGGAAGATCAGCCGGATGTGGCGCTCCGTCTCGCCGACGAACTTGTTCAGCAGTTCGGGACCCTTGATGTTCAGGAAGTAGGACTTGGCCTGCCCGTCCTCATCCCCCCTGGAGGCGGCTACCTTCTTGGCCAACGAGTTGGCCACCGCCTTGGCGATGAGGGTCTTGCCGCAACCGGGCGGACCGTACAGCAGCACACCCTTGGGGGGTGCCAGCTTGTACTGCACGTAGAGATCCGAGTGCAGGAACGGCAGTTCGACGGCGTCGCGGATCTCCTCGATCTGCCCACCGAGGCCACCGATGTCCTCGTAACCGACATCGGGCACCTCCTCCAGGGTGAGGTCCTCGACATCGGCCTTGGGAACCGTGTCGTAGGCGTAGCCGACTTTGGTGTCCACCAGGACCGAGTCACCGGATTTCAGGCCCGACTCGACCATGGGCGGCGTCAACCAGACAACGCGTTCCTCATCGCTGTGCCCGGTCACCAGTGCGCGTCGAGGCTGATCCGTTTCGGAGGTCGGGAGCAGCTCACGGAAGGTGCACACCTCGCCGGTACGTTCGAATGTTCCTTCCTCGACCACGGTCAACGCCTCGTTCAGACGCACCGACTGGCCGAGTTGCAACTCCTCCACATTCACGTTCGGTGACACGGCCACGCGCATCTTCCTGCCGGAAGTGAACACGTCGACCGTGCCGTCCTCGTAACGGCTGAGGAAAACGCCGTACCCACTCGGTGGTTGAGCGAGCCGGTCAACTTCCTCGCGCAGCGCGGTCAACTGGCTCCGCGCTTCCTTGAGGGTCTCGGTGAGCTTGGCGTTCCGTTCTGTGAGTTGGCTCACTCTCTCGGATGCCTCGGCCAGCCGCTGCTCCAACAACCGCACCTGTTGCGGGGACTCGTTGAGCCTGCTGCGAAGCGAGGCGACCTCGTCCTCGAGCTCGCGGATCTGCTTGTTCGTCTCCGCACTGCCTCGAGCTCCCTGGCCAACGCCCTCTTCAGGCCGGTTGTCGGGACGGTCGTGCTGCATATCGGCACCCTCCTCCCGTGTTCGTACCACCACGGTACCGGCGATCAACGACAACGCGAGGTCGTCGAATCCCGCTAGACGGCCCAGCGTGCCACAGAAATCGCCCACACCACATGAACTGAGCCACTCCGGCGTTGTCACGAGACGGCACTCGACTCGCCCGACGACCACGGTGCGTTTCGTCCCATTGGCCCGTTCGGGAGAAAACGCTCTCGTCCGCGCCGGCCACGAGGCCTGTTCGCACACCTGGTGTCGCCGCGGATCAGCCGCACGGAAAGCACACGGGCATCCGTGTGGTAACCGATTCGTGATCCGGACACGCCCGACCACTGTTCCCACCGTTCGGAACGAACCCGGTCGTACGAACAGGCTTCGCCAACTGCCCACCTGCCGGGACACCTACTCTGATCTACTTGAGCACTACCTGCAGGACTTCCCCGACCCGGTTTCCGTGGGTGGGTGACCGGCGGAACCTCCCACCGGACCTCCCCGGGGAAGCCCGAAACCGAGTGGGTACACGCTGTTCGGGAGGATCCGATGACCCACCCGTCACGAAGCTCCGGGAACGGCGGGCACGCCCGTCGGCCGGGAAACGGAACCGGACATCCCGGAGCCCCCGGTGAGGCCCCGGCGCCGTGGCAACGCGCCGAGGAGGAACAGCGGTTCGTGGGACAACCGCTGCCTCCGGGCCACCGCGGCCCGCCCCCCGCAGGACGGCACACTCCCGGCGCGCCGCCTCCACCACCGGACTGGAGCGCCCCCGAGTTCAACCACACCGTCGTTCCGGAGCAGAGCGGCGAGCCGCCCGCACCGGAGCCGCCCCCGACATTTCGCTCCCGCAAACCGTGGGTGGTCGCGGCACTGCTCGGTGTGCTGCTGACCGGAGCCGCCACGGGCGGATACCTCGTGTTCCTCACCGGCCCCGAGGCCCCCGGGCCTGCCGCCGCGAACCTGTTGGACAAAATCAACGAGGGCCGATTCGGCGCACTCGAACGGGAACTGTGCGTCGCCAACCGCGCGAAGCTGCTCCGGCAGCTCGGACAGCTCAGCGCGGGCGAGTTCGACCTGACCCTGGGGGAGATCAGTGCACGAGGCGACAGCGCAACCGTACGGGTCACCGGAACCTATTCGGCGGGAAGCGCGTCCTATCCGGTCGACCAGAAGCTCGGCCTGCGGTGGGAGGAGGAGCGGTGGAAGATCTGCGACCTGGCGCGCTGAGAACACCACGGAGCTGTCCCTCCACCGGGCCGGATCGAGCGAACCAGCGGGCGACCGACCGGCGGATGAGGGGACTCCGCGTCACCCGCTCAGCAACGGGTGGTGAAACGGGGGCAACGATTCCGAGACCTCTTCACCGCTCCGGCGCGTGATCGCGCAACATTCGGATCGAGGAAACGACATGACACATCCACAACATCCCGGGCAGAGTGATCCTCGGGGTGACCAACGACCGTACGGTGGGCAGCCCGGTGGACAGCATCCGCCGAGCGGCGGACAGCCCGCCTGGGACCGGCAGCACGGCCAATCCGCCCCCTACGGCCTGCAACCCCGCAGGACACCACCCTCAGAACGGCCCGCAGCAGGTGTGGGGTGCACAGCAGGGCTGGGGCCAGCCACAACCGGGGCCGTCCGGCGAGCCCAACGCCTACCCGTCCTACGCACGCCCCGGCGGCTACCATCCCCAGCAGCGGAAGAGATCCAAACTCCCCTGGATCCTCGGCGGCGTCGCCGTACTGCTGTTCGTGACGCTGGGCGGCAACGGCCCCGAGGACGTGGTGGCTCGCTACGAGACGCTCGCACAACGGCAGCTGACCAACCCGTTGGCCCCACCCGCCCACCTCGGAGTACGACGACCTGCTCTGCCAGGAACAGCGACGAGCCGTGAAGGAGAGTCTTCGCGGCCAACCGGAGCAGACCTCACAGCTCGATGACCGGGAACTGTCCAAGTTGCGCCGGTCGAGCGTGACCGCGCGGAACGTCGAGCACGACGACGGCAGCGGAACGTTCACGATGAGGATGAGCACCTCCGGAGAGGAATCGATCACCCAAGAACTCGATCCGGTCCAGGAGGAAGGCTCCTGGAAGGTATGTTTTTCCTCCTGATGCCGAGCGTCACCGCCGAAAACGGCGCGGTGCTCCGAGCACGGCACCCGCCGGTGACCGCACCACTCGAACGAAATCCCCGAAACGCGAGGAGAGATGACCTACCCACCGCAGAATCCCGGCCCGAACGATCCCTGGCAACAGCAGAACTGGGGGCAACAGGGTGGATACCCCGGCGGTCACTACCCGGACTCCGGGCAGCAACCGGCGTGGGGCCAGCAGCCCGGGGGACAGTACCCCCAGAGCGGCGGACAGCCCGCCTGGGGCCAGCAGCCCGGCCAACCCGACCCCTACGGCCAACAACCGGGCGGGCAGTACCCGCCGACAGCCTGGGACTCACAGGGCTGGGGCCAACAACCCGCCGGACACCACCCCCAGCAGGGATGGGGACAGCAACAGGCCTGGGGCCAGCCGCAGCCGGGAATGCCCGGCGGGTACCACCCCCAGCAAAAGAAGTCCAAACTTCCCTGGATTCTCGGCGGCACCGGCGGCGGCCTCCTCGTCCTCGGCGGCGTCGCCGTGCTGCTGTTCGTGGTGCTGGGCGGCCCCGGTGATCCGAAGGACACTGCACAGAAGTACGTCAACAGCATCAACGACAAGGACTTCTCCGCGGTCGCTTCGATGACCTGTGAGCAGAACCGGGGGACGGAGAACAGCGATGTCTCACGGTTCAAGAAGGACAACTTCATCGAAGAGATGCAGAAGGGCGGCCTCAGCGAGGAGCGGGCCAGAAAGATCTACGAGGGCCTGAGCTTCGACATCGAAGCGCGTGAGGTGCGTGAGAAGTCGGACACCAGGGCTGTGGCACATCTGACCGGGAGCATGACGATAGACACGGGCGTCCCGGGGCTCCCGACGAAGAACCAGGAATTCGACCACGAGTTCGACATGATCGTCGAGGACGGCGAGTGGAAGATGTGCGACGGCGCCGACTCGTCCACCGGCTGAGGGACAGCCCGCCCGGCTCCGCCGTCCGGAAGTCGGGCGAACCACCCGGCTTGGCCGCACGACCCCCACTCGCGCGGCCACCGGTCATCCCTTGCTCGGCCTGCGGTGCACCCGCAACGGCGTCACCCCGTCGGCCAGCCGGCGGGTCACCAGCAGGAACGCGGTGTGGGCTACCATGCGGTGCTCCGGGCGCACCGCCATGCCCACCGCGTGCCACGGCCGCAACAACGTCTCCCAGGACTGCGGCTCGGTCCAGCCCTGGTGCTCGCGCAACGCCTCGGTGACCGTGGACAGCTGGGTCGTGGTGGCCACGTAGATCACCAGCACGCCACCGGGCACGAGACCACGGTGCACCGGCTCCAGCGCCTCCCACGGCGAGACCATGTCCAGTACGACCCGATCGACCGGACCACCGTCGTACTCGGTGACGTCGCCGACGTGCAGCGTCCAGTTGTCCGGCTTCTCACCGAAGAACCGCTCGACGTTGCGCTCCGCGTGATCGGCGTGATCCTGACGCACCTCCCAGGAGGTCACCGAACCGCTCTCGCCCACCGCGCGCAACAGCGAGCAGGTCAACGCGCCCGACCCGGCACCGGCCTCCAGCACCCGCGCTCCGGGCCGAATGTCGCCCCACATCAGGATCTGTGCCGCGTCCTTGGGGTATATGACCTGCGCCCCGCGCGGCATGGACAGCACGTAGTCCGACAGCAGCGGGCGGACCGCCAGGTAGGAGGTCCCGCCGTTGGAACTGACGACCGATCCCTCATCACGGCCGATTATCTCGTCGTGCGGCAGCACACCGTGCTGGGTGTGGTACTCGCCGCCGGGCTGCAGGACGATCGTCTTGCGTCGCCCCTTGGGATCGGTCAACTGGACTCGATCCCCTGGCCCGAACGGCCCACTGACGCTGCTCACCTGTGTAGAACCTCCCGCGTATGCATTGCTCGCCCGTTTCGGAGACGGCGGCTCATCCTGCCAGACGCCCCGCTCGCCGTCGGCGAGGACTCCCTGCCGCGACCGCCGGGCAACGCGGGAAAACGCCACCATCCCCACCGGTGCTTCAGGACTCCGGGCCGTACCTGCGGGCCGCGTCCCGGACGGCGGTACGACTCAGCACGCCGCACGGCCTGCCTTCCGGGTCGACCACGAGGAACTGCTCGGCCGAGACGGTACGCAGTCTGCACAGCACCTCCTCGTGCTCCTCGTCGCGCAGCAGCACGGTTTCCGGCAGCACCGCCTCCGACGCCCGCTCGGCGGGTTCACGGGGCGAGATCGTCGCCAGCTCGGCGGCTCGGGACTGGTCGAGCAGCCCCACCGCCACACCGTCGGCGCGTACCAACACCACCCCGCGTCCGGCCGCGGCCGACAACGCGTCGCCCACCGGGCTCTCCGCGGGCAGCTGCAGCACGGGACGAAGCAGATCTTCCAGCCCCAGTCCACTGGGCCAGCGGTCTCCCCGCCCGGCGGTGTACTCCGAGAACGCCCCGGCGAGCACGAACCAGGCCATCAGCACGCACACCGCGAACCGCAGCCACGCACCCGGTGAGTCGGAGAAGAAACCACCGATTCCCCAGCCCAGCAGACCCAGCGCGACCGCCACCGCTCCCAACGCCCCGGCCACGGTGCCGTGGTGCCGGTTCGCGGTCAGCCGCCAGGTCGCGGCGCGGAGCAGCTTGCCGCCGTCCAGCGGCAATCCGGGCAACAGGTTGAACACCCCGACCGCGAGGTTTGCCACGCACGTCTGCGCCACCAGCAGCCACACCGCGCCGTGCGGCTGCAGCGCGAACCAGCCGATACCGGTGCAGCCCGCCAGCACCAGGGACACCACGGGCCCGGCCGCCGCGATCAGCCCCTCCCGGAAGGCGGTGGGAGGACTGCGGGCGATCTCGGAGATCCCGCCCAGCAGGAACAGCCGCACCCGCCGCACCGGCAGGCCCAGCCGCAGCGCCACGAGGCAGTGCCCGAGCTCGTGCAGCAGCACCGAACCGGCCAGGAACACCGTGAACGCCGCCGCGACGAACGCGCTCGCCCAGACACCCGCGTGGGGCAGCAGGCCGCGCACCAGCGGGGTGTAGAGCAGCACGATGACGGCCGCCCCCAGCCACCAGGACGGGGACAACAGCACCGGCACCCCCACGACCCGGAAGAGGCGCAGTCCCCCGCTGCCGAGTCCCGTTCGTGTCCGCTCGGTGGCCATGAACGCAGCCTAGAACGCCGCAGCGACGAGGAGCGGAGCGCGGTGCCGCGAGCACGGCGTGTCGCGCCGGGTTGGTACCGGCTCCGGCACGACACGCCTTCCGGGAAACGCGACGGTTCGAGTCCCCGGTCGCTACGCGCGGGAACGCGGGTCCGGCGGGGCGGCCACCACGGCGACCGGTTCGAGGACTGCCCTACTAGGGTGGCCGGACATGGCGGAATCGGCCCGGAACGAGACAAACGGCGAGTTCGCGAGCTCCACGCCCCAGGAATCCGGTGAACGCCGCCGCCCCGCGCTTTCACCGTCCCGGGCGAGCGACTTCAAGCAGTGCCCACTGCTGTACCGGTTCCGTGCGGTGGACCGGATTCCGGAGACCCCCACGAAAGCGCAGGCGCGCGGCACCGTGGTGCACTCGGCGCTGGAGCGACTGTTCGATCTGCCCGCCACGAGACGGGACCGCACCACGGCGGCCGAGCTCCTCACCCCCGCCTGGCGGGAACTGCGTGCCGAGCGGCCCGAGCTGGCCGAACTGTTCGCCGACGAGCACGAGCTGACCGAATGGCTGGCATCGGCGGGCAGGCTGCTCGAGTCGTACTTCGAGCTGGAGGATCCGCGGCGGCTCGAACCCGAGGCGTGCGAGATGCGGGTGGAGACCGAACTGGAAAGCGGTGTGCTGCTGCGGGGGTTCATCGACCGGGTCGACGTCGCCCCCACCGGCGAGGTGCGGCTGGTCGACTACAAGACCGGTTCCGCACCCCGGCAGTTCGGTGAGAACAAGGCATTGTTCCAGATGAAGTTCTACGCCCTGGTGCTGTGGCGCGCCCGTGGGGAGATGCCACGGCAGTTGCTGCTGATGTACCTGGCCGATCGGCAGTCGCTGGCCTACACCCCGGACGAGGCGGAGCTGCGCCGGTTCGAGCGGACCCTCGACGCCATCTGGCAGGCCATCCTGCGCGCGGGACGCAGCGGCGACTTTCGCCCCAATCCGTCCCGGTTGTGCGACTTCTGTGACTTCAAACCGCTGTGCCCCGCTCACGGCGGAACCGCCCCTCCCTATCCGGGATGGCCCGAGCCGCAGCGGGAGACAGCCACCCCGGCCGGGGCCGGCGAATGAGCTCCACGGCGGCCCCGTGACGGCCCCTATGGGACGACCATGACCGAAAGGCGAACGTGTTGACGACATCCGAGGACGTGTTCTACGAACCGCTCGACGAGGGCGTTTTCCGAGCCACCGAACACACCGTGGGCCCATGGTCGGACAAGGCGCAGCATCTCGGCCCGGTGGCCGCGTTGCTGGTGCGCGCCGTCGAGCGCTGCGCCCCCGACGAACGGCGGGCCGTCCGCCGGGTGAGCGTGGACGTGCTCGGCCCGGTGCCGGTGGACGAGGTGACGGTGCGCGCCGAGGTGGCCCGCCCGGGGCGCTCCGTGGAGCTGGTGACCGCCGAGATCGCGGCCTCCGGCAGGGTCGCGGCCACGGCACGGGCCTGGCGGATGCTGCGTTCCGACACCACCGACGTGGCACACGACGATGCGAGGCGGCTCACCGCTCCCGAGCACTGCCCGCCGATGCCGCTGCCCGAAGGGTGGTCGGGCGGCTACGCGAACGCGCTGGAGTGGCGCTCGGCGGCCTCGGAACCAGCGGAGCCCGGCCGCGCCCGGGTGTGGGCCAGGCAGCGCATGCCGCTGGTCGCCGGGGAGGAACCGAGTCCGCTGCAACGGTTGTTCGCCGTCGCGGACTGCGCCAGCGGCGTGTCGAGCAGCCTGCCGTTCGAGCGGTGGGCGTTCGCCAACACCGATCTCACCGTGCACCTGTCACGGGAACCAGGCGGCGAGTGGATGGGGCTCGACGCGCGGATGACGCTCGGCCCGGACGGCGCGGGAACGACCCGAACCGTGCTGCACGACGCCGCGGGACCGGTGGGGCAGGGAGCGCAGGCACTGCTTCCCACCAGGCTCTGAACGACCCCATCGGCCGTTCCCGCGAACCGTCCGAAAGACACACGTCCCGCCCCGGGCACGGCCCGGAGCGGGACGGATACTCCCGGCGACACTGTCGGCTCCGATCGCTCAGGCCGTCGGTCTTCCGAAGGCTGCCGCGTCACGCTCATGCGGGGCGGCACCGGCGTAGCACGGTGCCCGTTCGGTGCGGCACGGCGACGGTAACCGACGGGGGCTTCCGCCCCCGGCCTCTCGCCACCCGAGGCGGGAAGGCCCCGTCAGTCCTCGTATGGATCGTAGTTTCCGGGGATTCCGTTCCCCTCCGGTGCTCGGGAGGCGTCCACCAGGGCAACCCTGGCGCCGGTGGGATCGCGGAGTACCGCCACCCTGCCCAGCGGCGAGTCGTAGGGGTTGACCCGGACCCTGCCGTTGGCGGCGATGGCGCGCCGGACCGCCTCGTCGGTACCGATGTCGGAATCGACCCCGAGGTAGATCAACCAGTGCGGCTCGGTCTCGTCGTTGATGTATTCGCGCAGCATGCTGACACGGGCCATCACCGACTCCTCACCCAGGTACCAGACCGAGTAGTCGAGCTGGTTCTCGGTGCCGAACTGCGCGGCGGTGTAGCCGAACAACTCCTGGAAGAACAGATCGGCCGTCTGAGCCTTGATGGTGAGCAGCTCCGCCCACATGAGGGTCGCTGGAAGCCCCACGTCGAACTGCCAGGAGGTCTCCGGTTCCAGCAGTCCGAACTCGACACCGCAAGGGTCGCCGAGCACGGCCTTGGTGCCGATACCGCTGAGATGCCGCGGCGGCGTGGTCACACTGGCACCGTTGCTCTCCGCCTGTTCGCAAGCGAGGCGGCAGTCCCCCGTGGCGAGGAACAACCGCCACCGCGCTCCGCACTCCACCGAGGTCCGCAGACTGGCCACGGGGAAGCCGTCGTGCGAGGCGATCAGGTGTTCCCCCTCGTCCGAGGCCCGCCGGTTTTCGTACCGCCAACCGAACAGTGCCGTGTAGAACTCGCAGGCACTGTCCAGGTCCGGGGTGACCAGTTCGATCCAACACGGCATCCCCGCGTACAGTTGCCACTTCGGCGGCGCGGAGCCCACCGGAACCACACCCATGGTTCCTCCCGCTGATGATCGGCGTCTTCCGGACACCATTATCCGTCCTGACGCGCGTCGCATGGGCCGTTCGGATCACGATCCGGTCACCTCATCGGAACGCGGGACCGTCCGAGTCGGATACCGGCCGGACGACGCGGGGAACCACCGCCCCGGCCGGGATTCCGACATCAAGACGTCGCGAGGGTTCGATCGCGAGGCAGGACCGCTCGCCGCGTAGTGGCTACTCAAGAGCGGGCCAACGCCGCAAGCGTCCGCCGCAGCGACCGGCTAACCGAGCCCAAGCTCCAGCAGAGCAACACTTCACAGATAGCGGTAGACGTCGTCGGGGGAGAGTCCCCGCGCCAGCAGGATCACCTGCAACCGGTAGAGCAGCTGGGAGGCCTCCTCCGCGAGCTGCTCGTCGGACTCGTGCTCGGCGGCCAACCACACCTCGCCCGCTTCCTCGAGGACTTTCTTGCCCTGTGCGTGGATTCCCGCGTCGAGGGCGGCGACCGTGGCAGAGCCCTCGGGTCGGCTGTGCGCGCGCTGCTGAAGCTGACTGAACAGCTCGTCGAAGGTCTTCACGACCGGTGATCCTTACATCCCGCCGCGCGCGTTCGGACACCGGCCGCCGCGCGGGCGCCGGGGAGGTCAGCCACGACGCAACAACGAGCCGAGCTCGACCGCGTCGATTCCCTCCAGGGAGTCCCGGAGGGTACACCCCAACTCGGGGTTCAGTGGTACTTCACATGCGACCCCGAGCACCGCGCAGCCCGCGGCCACCGCGGAACTCACCCCGGTGGGCGAGTCCTCGACGGCCACGCAGTGCCTCGGATCCACCCCCAGGCGCCGGCACGCGCGCAGGTAGGGCTCCGGGTCTGGTTTGTTGCGGCCGTCCACCTCGTCGCCGCAGACGGTGACGTCGAACACCCCGGTCCCGATCGTCCGCAGCGCGATGTCGGTGAGGGAACGGATGGTGGAGGTCACCAGAGCCACCGGTACCCCGCTGGCGCTGACCCGCCGGAGCGCCCCCTCCGCACCGGGACGCCAGGTGAGATCGTTGCTCAGCATCTCGGACATCCGGGCGACCACCCATTGGCCAGCGGCCTCTACGTCGGCGGGTTCGGTGGGCATGCCGAGATCGGCCAGCAACAACCGCATGCTGCGGGACATGTTGGAGCCGACCATGCTCGCCCGCGCGGCATCGCTGATCTCGCCGTCGTGGGCGGCCGCGTAGTCGTCCATGGCGACCGTCCAGAGCTTCTCGGAGTCGACCAGGGTGCCGTCCATGTCGAAGAGGACGGCGGCGGGAAGCTCCGGCGCGGCCGCGGCGCTGTGAGGCCCGGCGGCATGGGGATCGGTCTCGGTCATCGAAGTGGTTCACCCGTCCGTTCCCGAGGCAGAACTCCGGGACGGCCCGGCGCGAAGGACCGCCGAAGATCGTTGAGCATGTATCCAGCCTACTGGCTCGTTCACGGCGCGCAGCTCGTGATGTGAGTACGGCCACGGCTCCGGTTCGGAACCGGCGCGAGGCGGCCGACGGTAATCATCTCCGACAGCACGCAGCGCGGGTAGTACCCTCGCCGTGTGTCCGTACCTGCCCCACCTGCCGGTTTCACCCTCGAGGACAGCATCATAATCTGCGCTTTCGAGGGATGGAACGACGGCGGCGACGCCGCCAGTACCGCCGTGGAACACCTCCAGCTGACCTGGGACGCTACCAGCTGGACGGAGATCGACCCGGATCCCTACTACGACTTCCAGGTGTCCCGGCCCAGCGTCAAGCTGGTCGACGGGGTGACCCGGGAGGTCTCCTGGCCCACCACGAGACTCTCGGTGTGCCGACCGCCTGGCTGCAGCAGGGACGTGGTGCTGATCCACGGCATCGAACCGAACATGCGCTGGCGGGCGTTCTGCTCCGAACTGCTGGCCCACATCGAGCGGGCGGGGGCCAGCACGGTGGTCAGTCTGGGAGCGCTGCTGGCGGACGCGCCGCACACCCGGCCGATTCCGGTGACCGGCACCGCCTACGACGCCGAGTCCGCGAGCCGGTTCGGGCTGGAGCGCTCCCGTTACGAGGGCCCCACCGGCATCCTGGGCATCTTCCAGGACGCGTGCGTACAAGCGGGCATCCCGGCGATCTCGTTCTGGGCGGCCGTGCCGCACTACGTTTCGCAGCCCCCCTCACCCAAGGCCACGTTGGCGTTGCTGCACCGGGTCGAGGAGGCACTCGACCTGGAGGTTCCGCTCAACAACCTGCCCGAGCAGGCCGAGGAGTGGGAGAACACCGTCAGCGAGATGGCCGAGGAGGACGAGGACGTCCGCAACTACGTGCGCGCGCTGGAGGAGCGCGGCGACGCCGAGAACTCACTGAGCGAGACCAGCGGTGAGGCGATCGCGGCCGAGTTCGAGCGCTACCTGCGCCGCCGGGGCCCGGGTGGACCGGGCGGCGCGGGGGGACGCGGCAAGGGGCCCACCGGGCCGGGCAAGAGCTGAGCCCCCTCCATCTGTCGGGACTCCCGGAGCACGGGGGTGGGGCGCACCTCGGGCACCGATCGAGGTGCGGAACCCTGGTGCGTAATCCGGTTCCGCCGTGTCCCGGGACCGCTCCGGAGGGGGCGGCCCCGGCGACCCTCGGTCACGTACCCGTCGTCCGGACTTCCGTCAGCCGTCGACCTCGCGCAGATACTGCTCGGCCAGCTCCGGATCGAGGAACCAGTCGCCGAAGTCGGCCGGATTGTCGAACCCGTTGACGAAGCGCTTGCGGATGCTCGCGTTGTCCGCCGCCCGGAAGAAGACGTCGAGCATGTGCGGGGGCGGTGGCTGCAACATCGCGTTGGTCCAGGTCGTCACCGGCTCCGCGATGGACCAGTAACGCTCGAAGGTCCGCCGCATCCAGTCGCTGTCGAAGGGTTCGTCCCCCCGTTCCAGGATGCTCTCCAGGTAGGAGGCGGCGCACCTGCTCGCGTTGTTGGACCCCTGGCCGGTGATGGGATCGTTGGCCACCACGACGTCGGCCATGCCGAGCACCACCCCGCCCGAGGGCAGTTGACCGACCGGGTGACGCACCACCGGCGCGTAACCGCCGGAGAGGGTCGCCTGCGAGTCGGTGAGCTCGGCGTGCTTGAAGCGCTCGTACTCCCAGGGGACGTACTGCCGCATCAGCTCCAGCATTCGCCGCCAGTGGTCGCCGGGAGCGGGCCTGTCGGACCAGCAGTCGAGCGGCCCGCCCGGTATGCCCTCGAAGAACGGGATCTCGCACGGCCCGCTCAGCGTCAGTCCGGGGATCACGAACAGCTCACCGACGCCGGGGACCACGTTGAACCGCACCGCGTCCATGTCCGGGTGCTCCGGTCGGCGCTCCGCGCCGTGCACATAGCTGACCGACAGCACCCGCTGCGGCGTGTTGTAGGGCGAGCGGTCGGGGTCGCGACCGAACAACTGGACGAGTTCCCCCTTGCCCGCCGCCACGAGCACCAGCTCGTAGTGCCGGGTCAACGAGTCGAGGTCCGAAGTGGTCACCCCGTGGAAGATGACCTTGCCACCGTTGTCCTCGAACAGTTCCAGCCAGCCCGCCATCTTCATGCGCTGGTCCACGGACTGTCCGTAGTTGTCCAGCATCCCCACCCAGTCCAGCGCCCTGGCGCCGTCCTCGGCCGCGATGGAAACGCCCAGCCCCTGGATGCGGGGCGCCCGGCTCTCCCAGAGGTTGAGCTTGTAGTCCCGCTCGTGTTGTAACGCGGTGTGGAACATGGCCTGGGTGGACATGACGCGGCCACCGCGGATCTCCTCCGGCGTCCGCGCGGACATGACCGTGACGTCATAGCCGTGTTCCAGCAGGCACAGCCCGATCTGCAGGCCGGCCTGCCCGGCTCCGACTATGAGAATCTTGCGCATCGAACCCTTCCTTTCACCTGACGACGTCCGTTCGTCGCGGGACACGGCGACGGATCATGCGGCACCGTGCGTCACGTTCAGCCGCATCGTGTGGGTAACCAGTGCCCGCAAAGCATCCACAGTGGACACTGAATCACGCGCGTCGCAGGTGATCAACGGGACGTCCGGGCCGACCGCGAGCGCTTCGCGGATCTCCTCCAACTCGTGGGTCAGTTTCCCGTCGAAGAGGTTGACCGCCACCACGAACGGGATTTCCGAGTCGTGCTCGAAATAGTTGATCGCGGCGAACGACTCCTCTATCCGTCTGGTGTCCACCAGCACCACCGCACCCAGCGCCCCCCTCGCGAGGTCGTCCCAGAGGAACCAGAAACGGGACTGCCCGGGCGTACCGAACAGGTAGAGCATGAGGTCCGAGTGCAACTGAATGCGCCCGAAGTCCATCGCCACCGTGGTGGTGGTCTTCTCCCCCTCGGGGTCGAGATCGTCCACGCCCTCGCTGGCCTCGGTCATCCACGCCTCGGTATTCAGGGGGGCGATCTCGGACACCGACGATACGAAGGTGGTCTTACCGACTCCGAATCCGCCCGCGACCACGATCTTCGCCGAAAGCATCAGCTCGGCGGGGTCACGCGGAGAGCTTGTTGAGGCCATCGAGAATCCTCTCGAGGATATTGTGATCGTAACTGTAAGCCTGTCCGGTGGGGTGAATGACGATCGCCCCCTCCGTCGCGAGATCGCTGACCAGCACCCGGATCACGCCGAGCGAGATGTCCAGCGAGGCCGAGAGTTCGGCCAGCGATACCGGACTCCGGGCATGCTCGTAGACCGCCCTGGATTCGGGAAGCAGTTTCCGGGAGAACTCGGTGTCGTAGTCCGGCACCGAGATCATCGTCTCGACGAGGAGCGGGTACCTGGTCCGGGTCCGTCCGTGCGTGAGCGCGTAGGGCCGCACCCGGCTACTGCGGTTCTCCCGCTGAGTCTGTGAGTTCGTGACCATGGGAATTCCTTCAACCGATCAGTCGCTCGGCCGCCGCGCCGTCACCACACGCCTTAAGTCGGCACGGACCTCCGGAGTCAACGCGTGCCCGGTGTTCTCCACGAACTGGGTCATCTCGTAGGCGACCACGCGCATCTGCGCCTCGGCCGAGGTCAGCACGGCGAGCCCCGCACCGGTGCCGATGCCCATGAACAGGAAGTATCCATGGCGCAGCCGAAGGATGATCTGTTCACAACCACCCTTGTCGAACAGCGCGGAACCGTTGTGCGCCAGGCTGAGCATGCCGCTGGAGATGGCGGCGAGCTGTTCGGCCTCATCGTTGGTGACCGAGGTCGAAGCCGCCAGCGGCAGACCGTCCGCCGACAGGATCAGCGCGTGGGTGGCCCCGTGCACCCGGTGCACGAAATCATCGACCAGCCAGTCGAAATTCGCGGACTGAGCATTGCTTTCTGCAGCCGTCACTGCTGTGACCTCTCGGCATCGTCGTTGTCGTTGTGCTGCCCCTGCCGGGCCTCCTGCTCGCCCGCTGTGAAATCTCCCAGGTCGGCGAGCAGTCGCTGATGGCTCTCGCGGATGTCGCGCTCCGTGCCGTCGCCCTCGGAGGTCGAAGCGGCCGCCGCCTGCCCGCGCCCGCCGCTCGCCGACTCCTTCAGACTCCGCGAAACCCTGCGCGGCAACCCGTTGGCCGTGGTGGCGGGCTGCTGGTGGTTCCGCTGCGCCGCCGCCTGCTCCTCCGAGGGCCAAACGGGTTCCGCGGCCACCGAGGGAGCGTCCAGCCCGCTCTCCGTACCGCTGGATCGGTGCTCCACACCGACACTCGTGGAGCTCTCCCCGCTTCCCGGAGAGGAACGCATGTCCGGGATCGCCGGTTCCACCGTCTCGGAGCGCCGCTGACTCCCGCCACGCGGCGAGACGTTCTCGTGCACCAGGGAATCCGGCAACAGCACCGAGGCCGTCGTCCCGTGCGGTGCACGGCGAGCCAGCCAAACCCGGATACCGTGCCGAGAGGAGAGCCTGCGCACCACGGCCAGCCCCATGTGCCGCACCGCGTCGCGGTCGAGCACCGGCGCGCTCGCGAGCCGCTCGTTGAGCGCGGAGAGCCTGGCGGCGGGGAGTCCGATCCCGGCGTCCTCGACGCGCACCATCATGCTGCCCTGCTCGGTCAGGTGCGCGCTGACGGTCACCGACGAGTTCGGCGGGGAATGCGCCGTGGCGTTGTCCAGGAGTTCGGCCAGCAACCGGCTTACATCGTCGGCGGCGAAGCCGACCACGCCGAGTTCCGGGACCCTGCCGATCTCCACCCTGCTGTAGTGCTCGATCGAGGACATGCCCGCACGGATCACGTCCACGAGGGAAGCCGTCTCGGGTTTCGTACCACCGGCGTCCCGACCGGCGAGCACACGGAGGTTCTCACCGTTGCGTCGCAGTCGGGTGGCCAGGTGGTCGAGCCGGTAGAGACGGTCCAACGACTCCGGATCGTCCTCTTCGGACTCCATCTGTTCGAGCTGTTCGAGCAACGAGTCCACGAGGTTCAAATCGCGCAGGGCCACACTGGAGCAGACTCCGGCCAGCACGTCCTGCGAACTCGGCTCACGCGACGGCGCGGGGCCGATGATCTGGGCCACGGTGTCGCGGGAGCGCTGCAGCAGCTGTCTGGTGGAGCCCTCCAGCCGCTGTCTGGCCGCGCCGTCCCGTAACGATCTGCGCGAGCGCTCGAGCATATCCCATACCCGACTCACCATCCCACCTCGCAACCAAAGCGCCTATTACCGATCCGGGCTTCGTGCGGACTCGTGTCACGAGATCCAATCAGACCGGTTGGCGAAAGTCTACGTGGCGTTCACATTGACCGTCCGGGGTGGCCGGTGACTGTCGCGTATTACCGAAAAATCGACACCGAAGAGCATTTTCCCAGCTCACTGAAACAAAAGCACGAACGGGATCACGCCGCACCGCCCGCATCACCAGGGCGTAAAACTCTCGTGAGATCGACCGAAACACCACGCGCCACCGCACGTGGCGCGGCCCCCACCTCCCCCGGAACGCGAAAGCGGTCCGGTCCACGGAAACGGTCGGAAACGTGTCGGATACACCGAAGTCGACCACAGCGGAATGGCACGGAAAGCGACGCGCCACGAGCACGAGCGCAGGCATTCGTATTTCCCCGAAAAGGGAGAATGGCGAGCATATCGCACGCCACCGCATCACTCGGCCGAAAACCGACCCGCGCATCACGTTCCGGCCGGTTCGGCAGGACGGAATTCCCGCTCGCGGTGTCCGGGGCGGCGACCCGTCGGGACAGGGCCACCGCCCGTGCTGCCCACCGGCCCGAACCGGCGCGACCGGCAGGTGCTTACAGGACCACACCCAGCAGGGCGTCCACCGCGTCACGAACCGTCGCGGGAGCGTTGGTGTCCTCCCCGCTGCCACACAGCGCCTCGTCGGCCCAGGCGTCCACGGCTCGCAGCGCACCCTCCGTGTCGAGGTCGTCGCTGAGCCGTTCCCGCAGCAGGTCGAGCGTCGATTCGACGGCGGGCCCCTTGGACAGCTCCACCGCCCGCCGCCAGCGAGCCAACCGGGCGGCCCCGTTGGTGAGCAGGTCCGCGTTCCAGGAACGGTCGGAGCGGTAGTGCCCGCTCAGCAGCGCCAACCGGATGGCCATCGGATCCACCCGGTCACCGCGCAGCCGGGAGACGAACACGAGGTTCCCCTTGGACTTGGACATCTTCTGCCCGTCGAGTCCGACCATGCCCGCGTGCGAGTAGTGACCGGCGAAGGGGTGCTGACCGGTCAGCGCCTCCGCGTGGGCGGCGCTGAACTCGTGGTGCGGGAAGGCCAGGTCCGAACCCCCGCCCTGCAGGTCGAACCCGATCCCGAGGCGGTTGAGCGCGATGACCGAGCACTCCAGGTGCCAGCCGGGACGCCCCGCGCCGAGCTCCGACTCCCAGGAGGGTTCGCCGGGGCGCGCCATCCGCCACAGCAAGGCGTCGAGCGGGTGTTCCTTGCCGGGCCGCTCCGGATCACCGCCACGCTCCGGGAAGACCTCGGCCATCTCGTCCCTGCTGTAGCGCGACTCGTAGCCGAGCCTGCCGGTGGCGTCGTGCCGGAAGTAGACGTCGGGGAACTCGTGGTCGACCCGGTAGGCCGCCCCGGAGGAAAGCAGTTTGGTCACCGCCTGCTCGATCTCCGGGATGGATTCCACCGCCCCGATGAAGTCCCGAGGGGGCAGCACCCGGAGGGCGGCCATGTCCTCGCGGAACAGGGCGGTCTCGCGCATCCCCAGCACGACCCAGTCCTCATTGTCGTGCGCGGCACGCTCCAGCAGCGGATCGTCGATGTCGGTGACGTTCTGCACGTAGTGCACGTCGCTGCCGTTGTCCAACCAGATGCGGTGCACCAGGTCATAAGCGATGTATGTGGCGGCGTGCCCGAGGTGGGTCGCGTCGTAGGGGGTGATGCCGCAGACGTACATCCGCACCCGAGACCCGGTACCGACCGGTCTGACCTCACCGGTGGCGGTGTCGAACAGTCGCAACGGATGCGGAGTGCCGGGCAGACTGGGCACGGAAACCGATGACCAGGGTTGCATGGGTCCGACCCTAGCCGCCACGGTTGAGTGACCCGTGGCGGGCCGGAGCTTTCCCACCGACGTGGGAAACGCCCCCGGCTCCGCCGGAGGCGAGCGCGCTCACGGCCGCCCAGCGCGCCCCGAGCGGGCCGTGGCGTCGGCCTCAGGAGCGCAGCGTCCGCGTCTCCCCGACCGCCATGTCCCACAACCGTTCCGAAGTGCCACCCGCCCGGAACCAGGCCACGCGCAATCGTTCCAGGGGTTGCAGCACCGGTTCCCTGGTCAGTGGGAAGGTCGCCCAGTGCATGCTCGCCAACCGGCTCGCCCCCAGATCCAGGGCGGCCGTCACGGCGTCCTCCGGGGTGAGGTGCACCGGCCGCATCACCCTGGTGGGGTGGTAGGCGCCGATGGGCAGCATGGCCACGTCGATATCCGGGTACGCCCGCCCGATCCGCTCGAAGTGCCGACCGTAGCCCGTGTCTCCCGCGTGGTAGAACCTGAGTCCGTTGGGGGCCGTCACGAGCCAACCGCCCCACAGGCTGCGGCAGAAGTCGGTCGGGCCACGGCGACTCCAGTGCCGGGCGGGCACGAAGTCGAACCGCAGCGCTCCGATCCGCGCCGACTCCCACCAGTCGAACTCGGTGACGGCGGTGAACCCCCGCGCGGTGAACCAGCTCCCGAGTCCGAGCGGCACGAGCACGGCCACATCGCGCGGGAAGCGCTCGATCGTCGGCGCGTCCAGGTGGTCGTAGTGGTCGTGGCTGATCAGAACCACGTCCACCGGAGGCAGCCGCGCGAACTCCAGTCCCGGCTCGCTCAGCCTGCGGGGTACGCCCGGGATCCGCCTCGACCACACCGGATCGATCACCACTCCCGTGCCCGCCACGCGCAGCAGGTACGTCGCGTGCCCGATCCAGGTCAGCGCCGCCTGCCGGGGGCCGATCGCCGGCAACGGAGCGTGGCTCACAGGCACGAGCAGAGGGTCGAGTTCGCTCCGGCGTGGCACCTCGTAGGTCCACATGAAGCGCAGCACGTCACCGAACCGCGGCAGCGGCCCCACCAGTCTGTCGGTGAACGTGGTGCCGCGCGGGAACCGGATCGCCATCCCCACCACCCCGGGTCGAATGCCTCGGCGAGCGAGTGGTCCCGCCGGGAGAGAACACCAGCGGGAGAATCCCAGCCTGCCACGGATCACACCCCGTTCGTAGCGGCCCGACGGGTGACACGGGGTGGCGCCGTTCACAGGAGCGGCGCCGGCCGGACGGGTCGTTCGGCGAGAGGCTCCCGCGGGGTTCGCGGAGAGGTCATCGCGCCGCGCGGACCTTCGGGCACGACGACGCGGCACCGAAAGCCGCTCGTAGGACCGGGTGAAACGCCCCGTCAGAACGGAGGCCAGGGAATCGCCGGCCACTCGCCGGACGGCGCTGGGAAGACCCCGCTTTCGAGCAGCCGTTCGATCCGCTCCCGCAAGGCCTGGATCTCCTTGGTGGTTATGTGCTCACCCAACCGGTCGGCGAGCTCGCCGTCCAGTTCCCCGCGCAGCCGTTCGAGGGAACGCACCTCCACGGTGTCGAGACCTCGCCCCAGCCAGCCCCACAGCACGGTCCGGAGTTTCTCGTCGGCGTTGAGGCTCACACCGTGGTCGATGCCCAGCACCCGCCCACCGGGGGTGCACAGCACGTGGCCGCCCTTCCGGTCGGCGTTGTTGATCACCACGTCGAACAGGGCCAACCGGCGGAGCTCCTCGTGGTCGGAGTGGGCGAGCACGACCGGCTCCCCCTTCTCGTCCCGCGCGTGCAGCACGGTCAGCCAGTCCGACGGCACGTCCCGGGGAGAGCGAACGTCGACCAACTCGGAGTCCGGTCCGGTCTCGACCCACAGTTGCACCATCCCGGGGCCGTGCGGACCCTCACGTAACAGGGTCGGCGGCACCAGGCTCCAGCCGAACGCCTCTGAAAGCAGGTAGGAAGCGACTTCCCTGCCCGCCAGCGTGCCGTCCGGAAAGTCCCACAACGGCCGCTCGCCGCGTACCGGCTTGTACACGCACTCGGCTCGCACGTCCCCGTCCTCGACCGAGCACAGCAGCGTGGCGTTGGAGGCCTCGATCAGCCGCCCCTGGACCTCGAGCCGCCCCTCTCGCAGCAGCTCGACAGCGACGTCGTCGGCGAGCACGACGCGCTACTCCTCTTCCGAACGGCGATAACCGTTCTGCCTGGGGCAGATGTGCCCTTCCGGATCGAGCGGCTCCGAGCACAACGGGCAGGGCTTCCTGCCCGCCTCGATCACCCGTTGGGCACGTTCGGCGAAGGCCCGCGCGTGCGCGGCGCTGAGGAAGACCCGAACCGCGTCCGGCCCCTCCTCGGTATCGTCGAGCACCACCGACTCGTCGACCTCCTCCTCGGTGACCGCGAGCAGTTCCACGACCACCGCCTCGGTCTCGGCGTCCCAACCGAGCCCCATGGTGCCGACGCGGAACTCCTCCTCCACGGGAACTTCCAGCGGTCCGGAGTCGACCAGCTCCTCCGGGGGTTCGGAGGGCAGCTCGGTGTCGAACCGGCGCTGCACCTCTTCCAGCAGCGCGTCGATGCGTTCTGTCAGCACCGAGACCTGCTGCTTCTCCAGTTGGACGCTCACCGTTCGCAAGTCCTCGGTGGCCTGCAGGTAAAAGGTGCGATCGCCGGGCTCACCGACCGTTCCCACGATGAAACGGTCGGGCTGACGGAATACGTGGATGACACGAGCCATGACGCCCTCGACACTAAGCCACAGCGGTGCCGACCATGCAGCCCCGTCCCCTTGAACACCAAGCGAATAGTCCCTGGCAGCGTCGGCGTCACTGCCGTCCGCCGAGCACAGCGACCGAAAGCACCCCGAGGTCGACGATGTTCGCCCCCCGCGAACAACGGCACCGGTTTCCGGGTTCCCCTCGGGGGATGGCCGCTCCCGTCGCCATGACACCACCGATCATCACCAAACGTATCAGACACGAGACCGTTAGTAATCGGATCGTGGGCACGCACCACCGCGCGGTTCGGGGCATGATGAACCGATGCCGACGATCACAGCGACACGCGGCCTCCCCGCCCTCCCCCGCCCCGGAGACACCGTCGCGGTGGTCGCACCGGCGGGCCCCGTGCCGGAGGAACAGCTGCGGACAGGTGTCGAACTGCTCGAATCCTGGGACCTGCGGGTCGAGGTCGGCGAGCACGTCACGAGCCGACACCCCCGACTGGACTACCTGGCCGGTTCCGACGCGGAGCGGGCCGCCGACCTGGAACGGGCGTGGTGCGACCCCGGCATCAAAGCGGTGTTCTGCGCACGCGGTGGTTACGGGAGCGTGCGGATCCTGGACCGGCTCGACTGGCCCGCCATGGCCCGGGTACCCGGCAAACTCCTGGTCGGATCCAGCGACGTGACCGCACTGCACGAGGCGGTCGGACACCACCTGGGAGTGGCGAGCCTGTTCGGCCCGATGATCGCCACGAAGGCCTTCACCGAGGATCCCCCGGCCCGACAGCACCTGTGGCACAGCCTGTTCGAACCGGAGGAGGTTCGTTCACTGACCGCCCCGTGCTCCGGCGCCCTGCGCACCGGCCGGGCGGCCGGGATCACCCACGGCGGCAACCTGAGCGTGCTGGCCGGGCTGCTCGGATCCGGGGACCTGCCCCGTCCACCCAGTCCCGGACTGGCTCTGCTGGAGGACGTGACGGAACAGCCCTACCAGCTGGACCGGTATCTCACCCAGCTGAGACGGGCCGGCTGGTTCGAAACCGCCGCCGGAGTGGTGCTGGGCTCGTGGCGGGACTGCGGATCGGCCGAGGGGGTGTTGGAGACCCTGCTCGACGTACTCGGTGACCTCGGGGTACCAGTGGTCCGGGAACTGGGGTTCGGCCACTGCGACGGCCAGCTCACGGTGCCGCTCGGCGTGCGCGCCGAACTCGACGCCGAGGCCGGTACGCTCACCGTCACCGAGCCCCGCCCGGACTGATCGGGACGCCCCACCGGAGGCGGTGGGAACGGTTTTCGAAAGGCGGCGGCACGAGGAATGCGAGTACGCTCCACCACCCCGGACCCGCTGGCGGCCGAGTTGAGCGAGGCACTGCTCGACGCCCCCGGGCGCCCGTGGAGCAGAGTCGCCGTCGACGGTCACCCGCTCACCGGAACGGGCGAGCTGGCCGATTCCCTGGCCGAACAGCTACGGCTACGGGGACGTCACGTGCTGCGAGTGCGGCTGTGGGACTACGTTCGTCCCGCCTCGCTGCGGCTGGAGCGGGGACGCGAGAACCCGGACTCGTTCCGGTTCGACTGGTTCGACTTCGAGGGACTGACCAGGGAAGTGCTCACCCCGCTCACACCGGGCGGATCCGGACTCGTGCTCCCCGCGCTTTGGGACCCGGAACTCGACCGATCACCCCGCCTGGAACGAGTGCGGCTCACCGAGGGCGGTGTGGCCGTCCTGGACGGGCCGTTCCTGCTCGGCGGCGGACTCGAACTGGATTTCACGGTGCACCTCTGGATGTCCGAGAAGGTACTGGTGCGCCGAGTGGGCGCGGAGCAAGAGTGGCAACTGCCCGCTTTCACCGAATACCAGCGGGAGGCCCGCCCCGACCTGCTCGCGGACCGTCTGGTGCGGATGGACCGACCGGAGCGCCCGGTGGTGGTGGACTCGTTGGAGTAGCTGCCGCTCGGGAACGGCTCGTCGCGCCCCGGGAGACCGCTCCCGAACGCGCCGATCACGAGACACTTCCCTCGAACGACGGAACAGCCGCCAACAACTCCTTGGTGTAATCGTGCCGGGGTTCGGTCAGGACCCGCTCCACCGGTCCCGTCTCGACGATCTCGCCGGACCGCATGACGGCCACCCGGTCGGCTATGTTCCAGGCCAGCCCGAGATCGTGCGTGATGACCAGGGCGGACAGCCCCCGCTCGCGGCGCAGCCGCAACAGCAGCGCCAGGATCTCGCCGCGCACCGTGGCGTCCAGCGACGCGACCGGCTCGTCGGCGACCAGCACACGCGGACGCAGCACCAACGCCCCGGCGATGACCACACGCTGCCGCTGGCCGCCGGAAAGCTCGTGCGGGAACCGCGCGGTGAACTCCTCGGCGGGGCGCAGCTCGGCCGCTTCCAGCGCCTCGCGGACCCGCACCGCCTCGTCGTCCGCGCAACCGTGCACCCGCAGCCCCTCGGCCACCGCCTCGTAGACCGTGTGCTTGGGATTCAACGCACCCGTGGGATCCTGCAGCACCAGCTGCACACTGCCGCGAAAGGCACGCAGCTCCCGTCCGGACGTGGCCAGTGGACGACCCTCGTAGTACACCGTTCCCGCGTTCGGGGGACACAGGCCCAACAGGGTGCGGGCGAGCGTGGTCTTGCCGGACCCGGACTGCCCCACCAGGGCGAGGATCTCGTCGCCCATGACCTCCAGATCGACGTCCCGGACCGCACGCACCCGGTTGCGGTAGCGGTCGCCGAACTCGACGCTCACCCCTTCCGCCGCCAACAGCGATCCCCGCACACCCCCGGCCGACTCACCTGGCTCCCCAGCCCCCGGGTATCGCGACCCTTCGTCACCGATCGTGGGAAAGGCCGCGGCCAAGGCTCGGGTGTGCTCGTGTTCGGGCGTGGCCACCAGTTGCCGCGCGGGGCCCTCCTCCACCAGTCTCCCCCGGTACATCACACCCAGGCATCGGCAGCTCGCCGCCAGCACCGAAAGGTCGTGGCTGATCATGAGCAGCGCGATGCCCCGTTCGGACACCAGGCGCCGCAGCAGCGCCAGAACCTGTGCCTGGACCACCACGTCCAACGCGGTGGTGGGTTCGTCCGCGATGATCAGGCGGGGATCGCAGGCCAGCGCCATCGCGATCATCACGCGTTGCCGCTGCCCACCGGACAGCTCGTGCGGGTAGGCGTCCCGCCGGGCACCGGGGAGCTCCACCTGCTCCAGCAACTCGGTGACGCGGGCCCGAACCCGCGCCGCGGCGGGACGTTCGGGCGAGTGCAGCCTGATGGGTTCGGCTATCTGCTCGGCGACGGTGCGAACCGGATTCAGCGCGTGCATCGCTCCCTGAAAGACCACCGAGGCGCTCGTCCAACGAGCGGCACGCAGCTCTCCCCAGGTCAGCCGCTCGATGTCGTGCCCGTCGAGCAGGATCGTGCCGTCGACGCGGGCCGAACGCGGCAGCAGCCGCAACACGGCCAGTGCCAGGCTCGTCTTGCCGCAACCGGACTCACCCGCGAGTCCCAGCGTGGCGCCGGGACGCAACGTCAGGTTCGCATCGACCACGGCCCGGTGCGGCCCGTCCTCCCCGCGGTAGGTGACCGAAACCCCGTCCAGGCGCAGTATCGGAGTCATCTACGTTCCCCCCGCAGCCTCGGATTCAGCACGGTTTCCAGCACGCGACCGCACAACGTGAAGCTCAGCACCACGACCGCGATGCCGAGGCCGGGCGGCAGCAGGTACCACCATGCGCCCGCCGTGACCGCTCCGGTATCCATGGCGGACTTCAGCATCGACCCCCACGAGATCATGGCCGGATCGCCCAGCCCCAGGAAGGAGAGCGTGGACTCGGCGATGATCGCGCTGGCCACGGTCAGGGTGGTGGTGGCGAACACCAGTGGCAGCACGGCGGGCAACACGTGCTTGCCGAGCAGGTGGCGGTGTCCCCCGCCGAGCGCCCTGGCTCGTTCGATGTACGGACGGGTCTCCACGGTCAGGGTCTGCGCCCGCACCAGCCGCGCCGTCTGCGGCCAGGACGTCACCCCGATGGCGAGCACGATGGTGAGCACTCCCCTGGACAGCACGGTGGACAGTGCTATGGCCAGCACCAGGGCCGGCAACACGAGGAAGAAGTCGGTCAACCGCAGCAGCAGGGTCGAAACCCACCCACCGAAATGCGCGGCCACCAGCCCCACGACGGTGCCGATCAGCATCGACAGCACGGCGGCCGACAGCCCGACCAGCAGCGACATGCGGGCACCCCACCAGGTCAGCAGCAGCACCGAACGCCCGGACTCGTCGGTGCCCAGCCAGTTCTCCGCGCTGGGCGGCCGCAGCGGCGCACCCCCCGCCCTGGTGACGTCGAGCTCTGCGGGAGGGGTGAGGACCGGAGCCAGCAGCGCCAGCACCACGACCAGCGACAGCACGGCCAGTCCGAACAGCCCGCCCCGGTCGGCGCGGTAGACCCGCCAGCCCTCCGCCAGCGCGGCCAGACGTCGCCCCGCGGCACCCGTGGGGTTCGGCGGGGCGCTCACGAGTCACGCACCCGGGGGTCGAGAAGACGGTAGACCAGCTCGGCCAGCACGTTCATCACGATCACGCTCCCCGCGAGGACAATGAACGTTCCCTGCAACAGCGGCAGATCGGGCACCCGCAGCGCCTCGTAGGTCAGCAGGCCCAGCCCCGGCCAGGAGAAGACGGTCTCCACCGTGATCGCCCCCGCCACCACCAGACCGAGGTGCAGGAAGATCAGCGTCACGGTCGGCAACAGCGCGTTCGGCACGGCGTGCCTGCGGCGCACCAGGTCCTCACGCAACCCCTTGGCGCGCGCGGTGGTCAGGTACTCCGCTCCCATCTCCTCCAGCAACGAGGTGCGCATGACCATCATGAACTGCGCGTAGATCACCGCGACGAGGGTCAGGCACGGCAGCACCAGGTGGTGAGCCACGTCCAGCACGTGGGGGACGACGCCGGCGGGCACGTTCGCGGAGGACATTCCGGCAACGGGGAACAGCCCGGGCAGCGGCCCGACGCCGACCCCGAAGGCCATCAGCGCCAGCAGGCCGAGCCAGAAGGTGGGCACCGACCACAGCGTCAGCCCGACCGAAGTGAACCAGCGGTCCACGGGACCGCCCTGGTGCCAGGCGGCACGGGCCCCCATCCAGAGCCCGACCAGCACTGCCAGCACCGTGGCGGTGCCGACCAGCAGCACGGTGGGGCCGACCCGTTCGAGTATCAGCTCCGCGACCGGACGGTTGTAGATGTAGGAGGTCCCCAGGTCGCCGTGCAGCAGATCGATCACGAAGTCGCGGAACTGCAGGTAAAGCGGTTGGTCCAGCCCGAAGCGGTGCCGCAGCGCAGCCAGCTGCTCGGCACTGACCGGAGTGGATCTGGTCATGGTGCGTGCCGGATCTCCCGGCAACACCCGGAACAGGAAGAAACCGAGTACCGCCACCAGGAACAGGCTCACCACTCCGCCCCCGGCCTTCGCGGCGACGAAGCGGAGCAGGGGTGGCGGCCCTGTCGAAGCGGCGCTCGTCTCGAACTCGTCGCGTGTGTCCGTCATGACCTATTCCCGATGTTCCGCCGTACGGCGACGACGTGCCGCCACCGACGCGAGCACGACCGCGCCGAGCAGCGCCACCCCGACGATGACGAAGGCCGCCGAGCGGTACCCCGCCCCACCGGAGGCGGCTCTGGCCTGTTCGGTGGGACGTGCCCGGTAGTAGCCCCAGTAGCCCTGCTGCGCGGTGATGACACCGCCTTCGGTGGGCTGCAGCATGAACCCCGCGAAGCGGTCGGAGCGGTACGCCTCGAGGGCGTTGGGGTAGAACAGGATCAGCCCGGTGGCCATCCGGTGGAAGCGCCGCTGCGCCCGTTCGACCAGTTCGACCCGTTCGGAGTGGTCGAACTCGGCGAGCTGGCGGGCGTAGAGCTCGTCGTAACGCCGATCGCACAGGAAGCTGTCCGGCAACCCGCCCCCGCCCGGCTTGGGGCGGGCACCGCAGGTCTGCAGGCGCAGCACGTAGTCCGGATCGGGGTTGACCGACCAGCCGCTGACCACCATGTCGAAGTCACCCGCGGTGGTGCGCTGGTTGACCTGGTTGTCCGAGACCGGCCGCAGCCGGACCCGGATGCCCAGCCGGGACAACCACTCCTTGACGAACTCGCCGACCAGCGCGTCGGTAGAGGAATCACCGTGCAGCACGAACTCGAAGTCCAGGGGCCTACCGGCGGGCCCGTGACGAGCGCCGTCGGGCCCGCGGGGGTAGCCCGCCTCGTCGAGCGCCCGGTTGGCCGATTCGATCGAGAAGGGACGCCTCGCGCGCGGGGGTGGTGTCCAGTAGTAGTCCTCGAAGATGGGGGGAAGGTAGCCCGCGCCGACGGTGCCGTAACCGCCGAGAACGCGTTCGACGAGGACTTCGCGGTCGATGGCACGGTCGATGGCCCTGCGCACGCGGGGATCGCGCAACGCGGGATGTCCGGTGCCGATGGGCTCGCCCGCGCTGTTGGCCGCACCCGGGTTGAGCACGATCTCGTAGAAACGCCGCCCCTTACCCCGGACCCGCCGGATGTTCTCTGCACCACGCAACGCGTCGAACTGGGTGGGGGTCAGGTCGCGAACCACATCGATCTCGCCCTTGCGCAGTGCCTGCACGGCCGCGTCGCTGTTCTCGAAGTTGACGAACCGGAGCCTGTCTACGTTGGGGGTACCTCGCCAGAAGTCCTCGTTGGCGCGCAGCGTCAGGAACTGCTGGGGACGGTACTCGGTGGCGATGAACGGGCCGTTGCCGACGATGGGCATGCGCTGGTTGGCGAATTCGGCGACGTCGTCGACGCTCGACCAGACGTGTTCGGGAACGATCGGTACCGCGATGGAGCGCATGGTGGCCTGGGGGCTCGTCGTGCGGATCACCACGGTGCGGTCGTCGGGGGCTGTCACGCTGGTGAAGCCTTCGACGTAGTTGCCGTTGGCGGTGGCCGCCGCCGGGTCGTCCATCATCCGGTTGAAGGTGTAGGCCACATCGCCGGCGGTGACCGGCTCTCCGTCGGACCAGTGCACCCCCTGCCTGATGTGGAACGTCCAGCTGAGTTTGTCCGCCGAGGACTTCCAATCGGTGGCCAGCTCCGGGACCACCGAGAAGTCCTCGGCGCCGTAGGTGGTCAGGGTGGGATAGATCAGCCTGAAGACGCTGGTGGAGGCCAGGCTGAACCCGAGGAACGGGTTGAGCGAGTCGAACTCCTGCTGGATGCCGACGCGGAGGGTCACCTCACCGCCGGAATCCGCTTCCGGCGAAGCGGAGCGCGTGCTCTGTCCCGCGGCGGGAACCGCAGCGGCCAGGAGCAGGGTGAGGATCAACAGCAGGGCCCGTGGAGCCGCTCTCGGGGCACCCGAAGGTCCAACACCCACTGTGATCACCCTTTCGCGCTACGTGGTAAGAAAGAACCACTCCGAACGGTTCCCAGTCAATGGTTCACCGATTCGGCGTGGCGAGCACGCCGAGGCTCGGAGTGCGCAACGAGCTGCCGTCAGTGGTTTCGACATCTAGGGTGGACAGTCGTGCGAATTCTGATCTCCGCTGACATGGAAGGCGCCACCGGCGTCACCGGTACGGACGACGTGGTGGCGGGCAGGGAGGCGTGGCAGCGGTTCCGCGAGCTCTTCACCGGTGACGTCAACGCCTGCGTGGCCGGTCTGGCGGCGGGCGGAGCGAGCGCGACGCTGGTCAACGAGGCGCACTCGATCCAGCGGCACCTGCTGCTGGAACGGCTCGACGGACGCGCGCGGATGCTGACCGGACGCCACAAACCACTGTCGATGATGGAGGGGATCGACTCGGGCGTGGACGGGGTGGTGTTCCTCGGCTACCACACCGGAGCGGGTGTGGAGGGCGTGCTCTCGCACACCTACATGGAGAGCGGGCTGCTCGGGGTGTGGTTGGACGGCGCGCACGCGAGCGAGGGCAGGCTCAACGCGGCCCTGGCCGCCGAGCACGGTGTCCCGGTCCTGCTGGTCACCGGGGACGACCTGACGTGCTCGGACGCACGGGACTACGCGCCGGACAGCGCCGTGGTCGCGGTCAAGGAGTGCGTGAGCAGGTACGCCGCGATCTGCTCACCACCGGAGCACACCGCCACCGAAATCCGCACCGCCGCCGAACGGTCGATGCGGCTGGCGGGGCGAGGCACTCCCGAGGCATCGCCACACCGAGTCGAGCTCGAGTTCACCGGCACGCATCTGGCGGCGGCCGCGGAACTGGTGCCCACCGTAAAGCGGCTCGGAACCCGCACGGTGGGTTTCGAGGCCACCGATATGACGACCACGATGAAAACCTTCAAGGTGATCACGACCGTGGCCTCCCGCGCCGCGCAGGAGGTCTACGGCTGAGCCGGGCCGGGTCCGGTGGAACCGCCCGGCGGGTGGCGGCGCGGTTGGGGCCTACTGCCCCCAGCGGGCCCGCTGCCAGCCGACCGAGCGCGGACACTCGCCGGTGCTCACGAACTCGTCGAGGGCCGCCCGGAGCTCGGCGAACCCGAGAACCGAATCGGTGGGAAACGTCAACGGGCTGCCGAGGTCGAACCGCAGCACCGGAGCCCGCGAATCCGGCTCGGAGCTGCGGGTCTGCCAGGAGGAGAGCTGGCCCTGCTCGTCCTCCTCGGTGTAGTTGAGCACTCCCATCTCGTCGTCGGCCGAGGTCACGATCCGGAGGCCGCTGTAGGGGCCGGGCTCCTGCTCGTTCTCGTAGGGTCTGTCCCAGACGTAGAGCCTGCAGGCGCATCCCTGCTTCGGTGGGCGGAGCAGTCGTTCCACCAGCTCGCGCTTGCTTTCGTCCCGCTCGGCGTACTCCCGCTGCTCACCGATCACACCGGTGGCGACCGTGACTCCGAGCTCGGTGTTACGCGCTCCGACGGCTTCGGCCCGGAAGGCGTCCAGCTCCGCGCGGGCCTCCCGCAACGCGCGCAGGGCCGCTCCCTGGTGAAACACCAGGTCGGCCCAGTAGGGATGTTCCATCACCCGGTTTAGGTCCGCGTAGACGGACTGGGTGGCGTCGATCAGCTTGTCCACGTGGTCCAACGGCACATCCGTCAGGCGGGTGAAGATCTCCGTGAAGTTGCCCGGCGCGGCTGACTCGTCGTGTGACGGCGGATTCGACATGCCTTCCGTGTTCCAATCCGTGTACCCGTTTCCCTGGTGGCACCCGTCCGACCCCACCAAGCTGTTGGCGATCATGCTGCCAGCTTCGGACGGAGTCCGGACGGGCCGGTGACCGAAAGTTCCCGGGGCCGGCTCCGGGATCACCCGAGAGACTACCGTGGGTACACGGTTCGGCCCGATACGCCATCGCCGGAAATCACCGAACCGTGCCCCGGTCACGGTTCGAAGGTGTTTCCCCGGACCACGTGACGACCCCTCGAACGACCGAAACGGATGACGAGTGATCTGTCACACATGGCCCAGTTCCGGAAACTTCGCTGCGATTATCGGCTTCCGACAGCAGCCCCCAGCCGAGAGGACGGCATGACGGACGGTTCGCACGCACGCAAGCACGCCGAGCGGAACCTGCAGGACCTGGATCGCGTGGCCGAGCACAACGGGGCCGCGCTGGGCGAGGCGGCCGGGAAGCTGATCGACTGTCTCGACGACGACGGACTCGTGTTCACCGCGGGAGCGGGGCACTCCCTGGCCGGTGTACTGGAAAGCTTCTACCGGGCCGGCGGTCTGGCCGCGGTACGGCCGCTCTACCACCCGGACCTGCTCCCGCTCCACGGCGCGGCGACCAGCACCGCCACGGAACGAAAGCAGGGTCTGGCCCGGGAGGTCCTTCAGGAGGCGGGACTGCGCGGAGGCACCGACGTACTCGTGGTGTTCTCCAACTCGGGAACGAACCCCTACCCCGTGGAACTGGCGGCCACGGCACGACGCGAGGGTTCGGAGGTCATCGCGGTCACCTCAACGGCGGCCTCCGCCGGAGCACCGCGTCGCACGGCGGAGGGGACGCTGGCGGAGCAGGCCACGTGTCTGCTCGACACCTTGGTTCCCGCGGGCGACGTCACGCATCCCGAACAACGACCCGCCACAGCGCCGGGATCCTCGCTGGCCAACGTGTTCCTGTGGAATCTGCTGATGGTCGAGACCTACGAACGCGCCAACGAGCTCGGCGTATCGCTGCCGTGGTGGCGCAGTTCCAACGTCCCCGGTGGGGACGAGGCCAACTCGGGCCGACTGGAGCAGTACGGCAAACGTATTCCCCGACTACGCTGACCGCGTCACCGGGAGACACCGAAAGCCGACCTCGACGACTGTCGCGACTGGTCTAGACCGAAACCGGTCCGGGCCGTCGCGACCCGGTGCCGGTTCGACGGGGCGGTTCGCGGCCGGACGCACGACCGACGGGCCCGCCCCGCCCCATCGGGTAGCACCGCCCGAGCCCCACGGCGACCGGGCGGGCCCACGCCGGTCGGCTACTCGCCGCCGGAATCACCGACCAGCTCCCTGAGCCTGCGCAGCTGGGCCGCTCGCTCCGCGGCGAACTGCTGTTCGGGATCCTCCGCCTCCTCGGCCTGGGACAGCAACGCGAGGGTCTCGCGCACAGCTCCGGCGGGCGAACGCGTGATCGCCTCGACCAACCGGTCGGTGGCGGCCTCCAACTCGTCCGGCTCGACCACCGAATTGGCCAGCCCGATCCGTGCCGCCTCCTCGGCGGCCACCTCCCGCCCCGTCAGGCAGATGTCGGCCGCTCTGGAGTAACCGACCGCCCGTACCAGCGGCAGCGTCCCCCCGAGATCGGGAACCAGCCCCAGGCTGGTCTCCGCCATCCGCAGCGTGGCGTCGGTGGTGAGCACACGCATGTCACAGGCCAGCGCCAGTTGGAACCCGGCGCCGATGGCGTGCCCCTGCACAGCCGCGATAGTCACCCGCTCGGGGTCACGCAACCAACTGAAGCCCTGCTGGAACGCGGCGATCTCCGCGTCCCCCTGCTCCACCGGACGTGAGGCCAGGGACATCAACCCCGGCGCACCGTCCACCTCCTCGGCCTCGAACAGGCGCCGGTCCAGCCCGGCGGAGAACGATCTGCCCTCCCCACGGACCACGACCACGCGCACCTCCGGAGCGAGGTGCTGACCGATTTCGCGTAACGCCTTCCACGTGTCCGGCGTCTGCGCGTTGAGTTGATCAGGCCGGTCGAGGACGATCGTCGCGCGGGAACCGCGCACCGTCAGTCGAACGTGCCCACGATCCAGTACACCAGGATCAATTACCGATTCCGTCAAACGGGCCCTCCGTCGCTACACACCGAGCGGTCGACGATGGCAACCACCCTAGAAGACCGATCATGGGTCCGCGATCGGAGGCCGTGTCGGTACGGGCCGTTCGGGCACGGCGTGCCCGGTGCCGACAGCGTGCCGGGCACGCCGCAGCCGTGAGTACCTATTTCTTCTTGGATCGGGTCGCGCCACCGCGACCCCGCAATTGCACTCCGGACTCGACCAGCACGCGGTGGACGAAACCGTAGGAACGGCCCGTGGCCTCCGCCAGGGAGCGAATGCTCGCCCCCTTCTCGTACTTCTTCTTGAGGTCACTGGCCAGTTTGTCTCGTGCGCTTCCGGTGATTCGCGCACCCTTCTTCAGATCAACCACTGTGTCCCCGCCTTCCCCGTAGAACAGGTCGGGCCGCTCGCGACCCCTGTCAAGCCAATGATCGAACAGGAAAGCCGGAAACGCCAGACGACCTTGCCAACAGATCCCGACCAAACGGCGGATATATTCCTATTGATCATGAAAATCAGGTATTGCGACCCGCAAAACAAGATCAACATTTCGTTACCGGCATACGGAGATCCGTTCCGTGAGAGCACGGAGACGAAAAAACGCCCCTCCAGGGGCGGAGATCATTCGGGAACCGAACCGGTACAGCGCCGACGACCGGGTGAGACAATGATCCCAGTTGGACCGCCTCCCGGTCGGCGGCGCGACTCGCCCGAACCGGCTCGCGACGCGACCGTGCCCGAGGTGGCCGTGGTCGCCTCGCACGGCACCCGGTCACACCGCACCGGCGGTCAGGCGAGCTGCACGAAGTCCATGTACTCCTCGGACCAGTGGTCCTCGCTGCCGTCCGGAAGCAGGATCACCCGCTCCGGCTCCAGAGCCTGCACCGCTCCCGGATCGTGGGTGACCAGCACGACCGCTCCGGTGAAGCTGCGCAGCGCATCGAGCACCTGCTCCCGGCTGGCCGGATCCAGGTTGTTGGTCGGCTCGTCCAACAACAGCACGTTGGCGGCGCTGGAGACCAGTCCGGCCAGCGCGAGACGGGTCTTCTCACCCCCGGAGAGGGTGCCGGCGGGCTGTTGCAGCTGCTCACCACTGAACAAGAACGCCCCCAACAGGGTGCGCAACTGCTGTTCGGAGGTGTCGGGAGCGACCGTGCGGATGTTCTCCCAAACCGTCGCGTCCGGATCCAGCGTCTCGTGCTCCTGCGCGTAGTAACCGATCCGCAGCCCGTAGCCCGGTTGGACCTCCCCCGCGTCCGGCGCCTCCATACCGGCCAGCAGCCGCAGCAGCGTGGTCTTGCCCGCACCGTTGAAGCCGAGCACCACGACCCTGGAGCCGCGGTCCACCGCGAGATCGACTCCGCTGAAGATCTCCAGGGAGCCGTAGGACTTGGACAGCCCCGTGGCCGTCAACGGCGTGCTGCCGCAGGACGCGGGTGAGGGAAACCTGATCCTGGCCGTTTTCTCCGAGGGCTGGTCGTCCTCGAGTTCGGAGAGCATCTGGTCGGCACGGCGCGCCATGTTCTTGGCCGCCACCGCCTTGGTCGCCTTGGCGCCCAGCTTGTCCGCCTGCGCCTTGAGGGTGGCCGCCTTCTTCTCGGCGTTGGCCCGTTCACGTCGCCTGCGCTTCTCGTCGTCGGCGCGGGCCTCCTGGTAACGCTGCCAGTTCATGTTGTACACGTCGGCCACGCCGCGTGCGGCGTCCAGGTACCACACCTTGTTGACCACGGCGTCGATGAGCTCGACATCGTGGCTGATGACCACCAGCCCGCCGTCGTGGACCTTGAGGAAGTCCCGCAGCCAGTTGATCGAGTCGGCGTCGAGGTGGTTGGTGGGCTCGTCGAGCAACAACGTCGTGTTGGAGGCACCTCCCGGGCCGGCTTCCGCGGCCGCGAACAGAATCCGGGCCAACTCGACACGCCTGCGCTGCCCACCGGACAACGTGCTCAACGGCTGCTGCAGCACACCGTCCGGCAACCCGAGGTTGCTGCAGATCCGCCCCGCCTCGCCCTCGGCCGCGTAACCACCGCGCGCGGCGAACCGCTCCTCGAGCTTGCCGTACTTGCGGATCGCCTTGTCCCGCGCCGCGTCATCGACGAGCTCGGCCATCTCCGACTGGGTCTTCTCCATGTCGCGCAGGACACGGTCCAGTCCCCGCGCGGAGAGCACCCGGTCCTTGGCCGTGACGGAGAGGTCCCCCTCCCTGGGGTCCTGCGGCAGGTAGCCGATCTCACCGTGCCGGGTGATCTCACCGCCGTAGGGCTCGCCCTCACCGGCCAACACGCGCAACGTGGTGGTCTTGCCCGCGCCGTTCCGCCCGACCAGACCGACTCGATCACCGGGCTGAACGCGCAGCGAGGTGTCCTCGAGCAGGATACGGGAACCGGCCCTGAGTTCGAGGCCATTGGCAGAGATCAACGCAAACTCCGGATCGAGACATATCGGTCAACGTGCTTGTCGGCGGGCACCGCCCCCGGAACCGCGTGACTCCGGTCAGTCCCCGCCGTCGCCCGCGCGAATCGGACGCCCCACGACGGCGGAGAACGTCACCTCGCGCGTACGGCGCTCGGCCGCGCCGCCAAACGGCGAGCCGCACCACCGGGCGAACCACGGTCCTCTGGACCGTAACCACCCGGCCACCCGGCGGGGGAGTCCCCCAGCGACATCGACGCACGAGCCACGGCGATCGACGTCCGCGCACCACACGCGCCGCGACGGAAAGCGATCACAAACCACCGCGAGTATACCGGCCGCACGACTCGTTTTCGACATCCAGGGAACCGGTGGACTCCCACGATTCTCGAGGGAATCCACCCGGCGGAACTCTCCGTCCCCGGTGGGTCCGACATCGGACGACGGAGCACGAGAGACTCGGCCGAGCCGGCGCTCCGGCGGAACGACGAGAACTCACTCCCCCGGTTCGCGCACCTCCACCTCGACCGAGATCGCACGCCCCGCCGCCTCCCGCAGCACCGACAGCCTCGGTTCGGGGACGTCCAGCACGCGCGGCTCGGCCGCCGACAGCAGTCCGGACAGGCGCGCGTCGGAGGACAACTCCTCCAGGGCGGCACGATCGCCGCCGAGGACGATCCCGTCCAACTCCCGGCGCACCGGAAGCAGCATTTCCGCGACGGCACCGGCCGCCGAGCCCACCGCCTTGCGGGACTGGCCCGCCCGCCTGCGGGCGTAGCGCTTCTGCGACCAGCCCCCCGCCTTGGTCCTGCCCTGCACGTAGTGGCGATCGGTGCTGGATGCCACGACCTCGCCGTCCTGGACCACACCGATGCTGTGTGCCCCGTGGCGGACGAGGACCAGACCGAGCCGCCGGGAACGCGAGAGGTGTTCGAGCAGCCCGGGGATCACCAGCCCCTCGGACTCACCGCTCGGCTCGTCGAGCCCCCCGAACGGGACCCGCACGAGGGCCTCCGCGCCATCGACGGCGATCACCCGCACGGTGCTCGACTGCTCTCGGCTCCGCGTCACCCCGTCGTGGCGCCGAGCGAACCGCTCGAACCAGCCGGACAGCCGGCCCGGTTCCACCTCCACCGCTCTACCGCCGCCCGGTAGCTGGCGCACCCTGCTGCTCACAGTCGGAAAATCCTAGTGGACCGGGCGTGCCCGTCGGAACGGACGACCCCGGGCCAGAAATGAACGGGGGCAGCTCCAGCGGTGGCGGGACAACACCGCGACACACCGGTTCAGAGCACGAAGGTGTCGGACCACAGCTGCGTTGTGCGCCCGGACAACGACTCCAGCAGGGCCGCCGCCTGCTCGTCGGTGAGGGAGGCGACGAAGTCGATGACGGCCCTGCCTCGGGCCATCCGTTCGAGCTGTTCGCGGTCGGGCGGATGCGTTCCCGGTGCCTCCGTGGGCAAAGCCAGCAGCGCGACGTTCTCGCGCCGGACCGAGTCGAGCTCGGCGGCGGCGTGCTCGAACAGATCACGCAGCCGGTGCGGCAGCCGGGCGGACTCGCTGCGGTCGATCAGCCACTCGTCCAGCGCCTGCACCAGTTTGCTCAACAACCGGTCCTGACCGCGTTGGTGCAGCGCGAGATCGGGACGCTGCAGCACGAAACGCCGGTGCACGAACTTGAGGATCTGCACCTCGTGCCACTGCTCCGTGTCCAACGTGACATGCCCCGAACGAGTGGTCGGCTCGACATCGACCCGCACCCCGTGCACCAGTCGACGCGTCCAGGCCCCGGAGAACGCGGCGACGGCCCGCTCGGCCTGCTTGGAACGGTCGAACGGTTGTTCCAGCAACTTGGTGACCAGGTCGGACTGCACCTTCTTGACGGCGCCCACGAACGCCTCGTCGTCGGCTATCCAGGAGTCCTTGGCGTGCAGCCGTCTGCGCAACTCCTCCAGCGAATAGCCGGGGGCCTCCGCCCTGCGTCGAAGCTCGGAATCGTCGAACCGGGCCAGCTCAGCGGACCTGCCGAGCCACTCGGTCAGCTCGGTGGACACGGTCGCGTGCTGCAGGATGCCGACACGGTGGAAATCTTCCAGGTCGTGGATCGCATAGGCGATGTCGTCGGCGGTGTCCATGACCGAGGCCTCGACGGTCTGCTGCCACCCCGCCAGCACTTCCGTGAAGGGAGCCCGGCAGTCCAGCATGTCGTCGAGTTCCGTGACGTAGGCCGAGAATTTGGAGGCCCCCGTGCCGGGCGCGTCCTCCGGCTCCGTGGCACCGCGCGGCGGCAGGGAGTGCGACGACGGCTCCGGCGCCGCGAGCCGGGTCCAGGGGTACTTCAGCAGCGCCGCCCGCACGGCCGCGGTCAGGTCGAGGCCGTCCCCGCCACCACCCCGCACATCGATGCTGCTGACGATGCGGAAGGTCTGCGCGTTGCCCTCGAACCCGTCGACCAGTCCGAAGCGCTGGCGCGCGATGCGGTCCAGCACCCGCTCACCCAGGTGACCGAACGGGGGATGTCCCAGGTCGTGCGCGAGACCGGCGCCCTCCACGACATCGAGGTCACACCCACCGAGCCGTGTCACCGCGAGGCGGGTGTCCGCGTCGTCCAGCAGGCTCTCCCCGATGGCCCTGGCCACCTGGGCGACCTTGAGGCTGTGCGTCAACCTGTTGTGCAGCAGCAGTCCGGACCCGCTGGGGCTGACGACCTGGGTCACCCCACCCAGACGGGCGAAGAACGCCGACCCGGAGATGCGGTCCCGGTCGGCCCGGAACGGGCTGGCCGCCAGATCCGGTGGCTGGTGGGCGGAAGCGAGCTCGTCGGCGACGCGCGAGCGGTGACCACGTCGCGCGGTTCGCCCGGATGGCGGCTGGAGTTCCATGCCGCAACGCTATCGCGACCACCGCCCGAACTCCTCGCAGGAACCGCCGTGATCTGATGGCGGCATGGCGGACGTGCTGGTGGTGGGGGGCGGCCCCGCCGGGAGAGGGATGGCGGCGGCGTGTGCCGACCTCGGGCTGCGAGTCACGCTCGTCGACCCGGCACCGCGGCGTCGATGGCCGCACACCTACGCCTGCTGGCGCGCCGAGCTGCCCGCCACCGTCGCGGAGGGCGCCGTCGCCAGTGCCGCGACGCGAACGACCGCCGTGGGTACGCGACCGCACCCGCTGCACGGTCATTACTGCGTGCTGGACAACTCCGCGCTGCACCGGCTGCTGCACCGAGACGGGATCCGCGAGGTCGCCGGAACCGTGGTCGAGGTGGAGCACCACACCGCCCGGCGCACGGTGCGGCTGCGAGAGGGAGGAGAACTGAACGCGGCGGTGCTGGTGGACGCCTCGGGAAGCAACCGGGTGCTCTCGGGAGGGCGCCCGGATCGGGTGGCCAGCGAGCAGACGGCCGTGGGGGTGACGGTGCCGAGCGAACACGCGGAACCGCTGGTCCCCACGGGACACGGCGTTTTCATGGACTGGCGACCCGCTCGGCCGGACGAGGACTCGTGGCCGAGCTTCCTCTACGCCGTTCCTCTCCCCGGAGGCAGGACGCTGCTGGAGGAGACCGCCCTGGCGCGGCGGCCGGGACTGCCGTTGGCGACGCTGCGGAGACGGCTCCGGGCACGGCTGTGGGCGGCGGGGGTGCCGATTTCCGAGGCCGGCCCCGAGGAACGGGTGCGGTTCCCATTGGACGACCCCCTTCCCGAACGACGGCGTACCGAACCGTTCGGCACCGTGCCGTTCGGCGCCGCCGCCGGGCTGGTACACCCGGCCACGGGTTTCAGCGTCGCCGACGTGCTGCGGTCGGCCCCACTGGTGGCCGCCGCACTGAGCGACGGGCTGGAGCGGGACCCCGTCACGGCCGCGCGCGGCGCGCGGTCGGTGCTGTGGCCGGTGTCGGCGCTGACCACACGGCAGCTGCGGCTGCGCGCCGCCGAGGGGCTGCTCGCGATGCCCCCGCGCGTGGTGCCCGAGTTCTTCGACGTGTTCTTCGACATGCCGCTCCCGCGGCGGCGGGCATTCCTGTCACCGTCGGCCTCGCCCCGGGAGTGCGGCGGTGCCATGTCGGAACTGTTCCGCCGTGCTCCCTGGTGGTTGCGCCGGCGACTGGTCGTCGGTGGCCTGGTGGGCCCGAGCTCCCCGAGCGGCGGGGAGCTGGAACGGCCGGTCCACCACGGGAGCGAGTAAGGGCGGGGCCGAACAGCGGAGCACATCCGAACGGCACCCCCTACGGTGAACGGACGACAGCACGTGTCGAGCCGTGGCCACCGTGTTGTGCCGGTTACCACATTCTCAGCTCGCGATTGCTGCCGCGGCACGCGTGAGCGCGCTATGTTGTCGAAAGACGACAGGCAGGAGCGTTGATATGACGGTGAACAGCTGGTGAACAGGCTCGCTGAGACGACATGAACCCCGGCAGTATCGATCACGTGCTTGGACCGGCCAACGATGTGCGATTCGCCTTCCAGCCGCTGATCAACATCCGCACGGGAGCGGTGGTCGCCGTGGAAGCGCTCGCCCGCCCCGCCGACGGACACATCACGGACTTCTTCCGCGAAGCCGCCCGCCAGAAACGCGTCGGGGAACTGGACGTGGACCTGGCCGTCTCCGCCGTGGACCGGGTGAGCGAACAGCAGTCGCTGCTGCCGCTGCACCTGAACCTCTTCGGCGGAACCGTGACGCACGAACCACAACGGCTGCGCGCACTGCACGACAAACTCGCCGAGGTGGGACGTCGCGCCCCCGAGATCACCCTCGAACTGGCCCCGCCGTTCGCCCGCCTCGACCGGCGGAAGCTGTGTTCGGAAGTGGCGAACCTGCGCTCGCACGGCTACCGGGTCGCGGTGGACGGTGTCGGGGAGGGGGACGTGCCGCTGACCCTGCTCGCCGACCTGGCCCCGGACGCGATCAAGCTCGACCGGGACGTCATCGAGAGCCTGCCCGAGGACCGGGGGCACGCCGCGCTGCTGGACTCACTGCAACGCCTGTGCAACTCGACCGGCGCCATCCTGATCGCCGAGGGACTGGAACGGCGGGAACAGCTCAAGGCACTGCGCGAAGCGGGCGTGCGCGTGGTCCAGGGCAACCTGCTGGCCCCAGCCGCACGACAACCACCGACCTCGCTGCAGATCGCCGAAGCGGTCCCCGAGACCGATGAGCCCTACAGTGGGTCGGTCCCCACCCCCTCGGGGCCCCGAGTCACCGAGTTCCTGTCCCCCGCGACCATGCTCTCCCGCGACGCCACGGCGGACTCGGTGCGCGGCGTGCTGGCCGATCATCCCGAGGTCAGCGGAGTCGTACTCGTCGACGAGCACAACCGCCCCGAGTACTCCATCGACCGCAACCGGTTCCTGCTCGCGGTCACCGGCCCGTACGGACACGCGCTGCACGCGCAACGGCCGGCGGCTCGGCTCGCCGACGAACCACGGGTGGTGACCACGGCCACCACCGCCATGGAAGCCCTGACGCTGGTCAGCGGGGCCGACCACACCAGGGTGCACGACGACGCGATCGTGGTGGACGAGGCCGGCAGATGCCTCGGAACCGTGCGGGCGGTGCATCTGATCCGGGGGATGGCGGAGTTCAAGGCGGAACAGGCCGCGTCACTGAACCCGCTCACCCGGCTGCCCGGCAGCGACGCGATCCAACGCGATGTCGACGGCCGCATAGCGGGCGGCGAGGTGTTCGCCCTGAGCTGGTTGGACATCGACGGTTTCAAGACCGTCAACGACAGCGCGGGCTTCTCCGCGGGGGACGAGCTGATCCGCTCGGTCGGCAGGAGCCTCACCGACGCGGCGACCTCGCTGGGCTCGGTGCGCGTGGGGCACGTCGGTGGCGACGACTTCCTGCTGGTCGCCGATCTCGACGATCTGGTGAACCTCGCGGAGATGGTGCTGGACCCGCCCCGCCGCGCCGGGGGCATCGACGTCAGCCTCTCCCTGTCGACACTGGTGTGCACGCAGAGCGGCACCACCTCGTACCAGGACGTCTCGCGGATGCTCGTTCCGTTGAAAAAGCACGCGAAATCACTGCGGGGCTCCAGCTGGGTGATGTCACGGACCGGCTCGGACCGGATCGACGTGCTGCGCGGCTCGCACGGTGACATCCCCCAACAGGGAGACCCCGGGTTTCCCACCCGCGACCCCGATCCACCGGACGCTGCCGGGGAGTCAGGCGCACGTCACCACGAGGGCCGGTGATCACCACCGCTCGGGAGCTCGGCCGACACGACGGCCGACACGACGGTCGACGGGACGACGGCGGCGCTGCCGTTCGGTCAGCTCGTCGAAACCGAACGGGTGGGGAACGTGCCCCCGGCGTTCCTGATCGGTGCCGCCGTGATGCCGCTCGACAGCCTCGCCGAACCGGTCCTCGGAGTGCGCGCCGAACGCGTCAACCGGGAGACCCCGGCCAAGCCGCTCACCGCCCACGAGGCGGAAGAGGAGACCGGCTCCGGCGTCCTGCGGGACTTCGCCGTCCCCGTCCGCCCAGCCGCCTCATCGGGCGGACCGGCCCCGGGGCAGTCCGGAGCACTGTCCGCCACGGGCCCACCAACCGAGAAGGGGCGCCGCTCCACAGGATCTGGCCCGTGGAGCGGCGCCCCTCTCGTGGCTCTTCCCGACGGCGTTTCGGTCGCGGACTCACCACCGCGAACGGCCGGGCCTCGAACACGCCCGGTGGCGCGGCCTCACAGCGTGAAGCCCAACGCCCTGAGCTGCTCGCGTCCCTCCTCGGTGATCTTCTCCGGACCCCACGGCGGGATCCACACCCAGTTGATCCGGAAGTCGTTGACCAGACCACCGTTCGGTCCGCCGGTCAGCACCGAACGAGCCTGCTCCTCGATGACGTCGGTGAGCGGGCACGCGGGCGAGGTCAACGTCATGTCGATCGAAGCCGAGTTGTCCTGCTCGACCTGCACACCGTAAACCAGGCCGAGGTCGACCACGTTGATTCCCAACTCGGGGTCGACCACATCGCGCATGGCCTCCTCGACATCCTCCACCGCCGCGAGTTCGGCCGAAGCGGCCGGGGGTTCGGGCATGCCCTCCGCCCCGCGCACCACTTCGGCACTCCCGTCGGAGGAGGTCTGGTCCTTCGTCTGGTTCTCGGTACTGGTCATGACGCTCCCACCTCATCGACAACACGCGATACGGCGTCCCGGAAAGCCATCCACCCCAGCAGAGCGCACTTGACCCGCATCGGATACTTGGCGACCCCCGCGAAGGCGACTCCGTCCTCCAGGACGTCCTCGTCGGGCTCGACCTGGCCGCGGCCTTCCATCAACTCGGTGAAGGCCGCCTGCTTGTCCAGCGCTTCCCGCAGCGGACGATCCACCACCAGGTCGGTCAGCACCGAGGTGGCAGCCTGACTGATCGAGCAGCCCTGCCCGGCGTAGGAGACGTCCGCCACGGTCGCCTCCGTGCCACTGCCGACCAACCGGACCCGCAGTGTCACCTCGTCACCACAGGTCGGGTTGACCTGGAACGACTCGGCGTCGAACGGCTCCCGCAGGCCGTGCCGGTGCGGATTCCGGTAGTGGTCCAGGATGATCTCCTGGTACATCTGTTCGAGCTGCATCACCACATCCTCAGCCTGCCGTCGGTGTCACCGCGAAGAAACGCTGGGCCTCACGGACAGCATCCACCAGAGCGGTAACCTCGTCCAACTGGTTGTAGAGGTAGAAACTCGCCCTGATCGTCGCGGGCACACCCATCCTGCGGTGCAGCGGCCAGGCACAGTGGTGCCCCACTCGCACCTCGACGCCCTGATCGTCCATCACCTGGCTGGCGTCGTGCGGGTGGACCCCGTCGATGACGAAGGACACCGCGCCGCCGCGGTTCTCGGTGCTCTCCGGGCCGATGATGCGTACGCCCTCAACGGCGGACAGCTCGCGCAGCGCTCGCTCGACCAGCTGGTGCTCGTGCGCGGCGATCCGCTCCATGCCGACCACGGACAGGTAGTCCACGGCGGCGCCGAGACCGACCACCTGCGAGGTCATGGGAACTCCCGCCTCGAAACGCTGCGGCGGCTCGGCGAAGGTCGAGTGGTCGATGTGCACGAGTTCGATCATCGAACCACCGGTGAGGAACGGCGGCATGGCCCGCAGCAGCTCGTGCCTGCCGTAGAGCACGCCGATACCGCTGGGACCCAACATCTTGTGCCCGGAGAAGACCGCGAAGTCGACACCGGCGGCGGCGAAGTCGACCGGCCCGTGCGGAACCGACTGGCAGGCGTCGAGCACCACGAACGCGCCGACCCGGTGCGCCCGCTCCACGATGGATTCGAGCGGGTTGACCGTGCCGAGCACGTTCGACTGGTGCGTCACCGCGACCACCCTGGTGCGCTCGTTGATCAACGAGTCCAGCTCGGACAGGTCCAACCTGCCCTCGTCGGTGACCCCGAACCAGCGCAGGGTGGCCCCGGTGCGCCGGCACAGCTGCTGCCACGGCACGAGGTTGGCGTGGTGCTCCATCTCGCTGACCACGATCTCGTCACCGGGGCCGATCCGGAAACGCTCCGCCTCCGGACCGGACGTCGCCGCGTTGCTCATGGCGTAGGCGACGAGGTTGACCCCTTCCGTGGCGTTCTTGGTGAACACGATCTCGTTCGTCGCCACGCCGACGAAGCGGGCGATCTTGGCACGAGCACCCTCGTAGGCGTCCGTGGCCTCCTCGGCCAGCTGGTGCGCACCACGGTGCACCGCGGCGTTGGAGTTCTCCAGGAAGGAGCGCTCCGCGTCGAGCACCTGGGTGGGGCGCTGCGAGGTCGCCCCGGAGTCCAGGTACACCAGGGGACGCTCGTCGCGCACCGTGCGCCGCAGGATCGGGAAGTCGGCGCGCAGCGCCGCGACGTCCAGCGGTGCCGGTGCGGTGCCCGCACCTGTCTGCGCGGTGTCCGCTCCCCGGACACCGGGAGGCTCAACGGTCATGACTGTGCGGCCGCCTCCTTCTTCCCCGTGAAGCGGACGTAGCCGGACTCCTCGAGCTCGTCGGCCAGCTCAGGACCGCCGGACTCGGCGACCTGGCCCTTGACGAACACGTGCACGTAGTCGGGCTTGATGTGCTTGAGGATGCGCGTGTAGTGGGTGATGAGCAATACCCCTTTGTCACCGCTCTCGGTGTAGCGGTTGATGCCGTCGGAGACCACGCGCAACGCGTCCACGTCCAGACCGGAGTCGGTCTCGTCGAGGATCGCGAACTTCGGCTTGAGCAGGTCGAGCTGCAGGATCTCGTGGCGCTTCTTCTCACCGCCGGAGAAACCCTCGTTGACGCTGCGCTCCGAGAACGACTCGTCGATCTCGAGGTCGCTCATCGCCTGCTTGACTTCCTTGACCCAGTGGCGGACCTGCGGGGCCTCCCCCCGGGTGGCCGTGGCGGCGCTGCGCAGGAAGTTCGACATGGAAACGCCCGGCACCTCGACCGGGTACTGCATCGCGAGGAACAGCCCGGCGCGAGCGCGCTCGTCGACGCTCATCTCCAGGACTTCCTCACCGTCGAGCAGCACCGAACCCGAGGTGACGCGGTACTTGGGGTGCCCGGCTACCGCGTAGGCCAGGGTGGACTTGCCGGAACCGTTCGGTCCCATGAAGGCGTGGATCTCGCCCGAGCGCACGGTGAGGTTCACGCCGGTGAGGATCTCCTTGGACCCTTCCTCCTCGGTGTCGACCTCGGCGTGCAGGTCCTTGATCTCCAGGGTGGCCATCGTGTTCGTCTTCTCCAGGTGTTCGCGCGAAAAGCTGTGTCGTGACGCCGCGTCAGCGGCGGGGCGGGCGGCCGAAACGACGGACGTTTCGGCCGTGGCCGGCTCATTCTCCGGCCGCCGCCAGTTCCTTGTCGATCGCGGCCTCCAGCCGCTCGCGGACCTCGTCGACCGTGATCTTCTGCAGGATCTCGCCGAAGAACCCGCGTACCACCAGCCTCCGCGCCTGGTCGTAGGGAATCCCCCTGGCCTGCAGGTAGAACAGCTGCTCGTCGTCGAAGCGCCCGATCGCGCTGGCGTGCCCGGCACCGGCGATCTCGCCGGTCTCGATCTCCAGGTTGGGGACCGAGTCGGCACGTGCTCCCTCGGTGAGTACCAGGTTGCGGTTCAGCTCGAACGTCTCGGTACCTTCGGCCCTCGCCTGGATCAGCACGTCACCGATCCAGACCGAACGTGCCGAATCGCCCTGCAGCGCCCCCTTGTAGGTGACGTTGCTGCGGCAGTTCGGCTGCGCGTGGTCCATCAGCAGCCGGTGCTCCAGGTGCTGACCGCTGTCGGCGAAGTACACGCCCAGCAAGTCGGCGTCGCCGCCGCGATCACCGAAGGTGACCTTGGTGTTGACCCGCACGAGGTCACCGCCGAGCGAGACCGCGAAGTGGCGGAACACCGCGTCCTTGCCGAGGTGGACGTGCTCGGAGGACACCTGGGTGGCGTCGTCGGCGAAGTCGTGAATGGTGATCACCGACAATCGGGCCGAGTCCTCGGCGATCATCTCGACGTTGTCGCCGATGATTCCCGAACCGCGGTAGTCCAGCACGACCACGGCCTCGGACAGGGGTTCGGCACGAACCTGCAGGTGGCCGTAGGCGGTCCGGTCCTGCCCCGGCCCGTGAACCGTAACGGTGACCGGTTCGGCCGCCTGCGTGTCCTTCGGGATCGTCACCACGGTCGCCTCGGTGAAGGAACTCCACGCCTGGGCGGCGATCCGGTCGGCGGGAGCTCCTGCCGTGCCCAGCCGCTCGTCGGAGCGATCCACGGTCTCCACCTTCGCGGCGGAGTCACCGGTGACCTCCACCTCCAGCGAACCGGTGGCCGAGGCCGAGCCGTCGTGCAGCCCGCGCAGGCGCTTCATCGGCGTGAAGCGCCAGTCTTCCTCCCGGCCGCCGGGCACCTCGAAGGCCCGCACGTCGTAGGAGGTGAAGCGATGCCCGCGAGAACTCCGCGGCGGTACCGCGGAGTTCTGCGCGCCGCTCTCGTCGAGGCCGTTCCGGCCGGACGTTTCGAGAGTCGACTCCGTCATCAGCCGACGGCCCCTTCCATTTGCAGCTCGATCAGACGGTTCAGTTCCAGTGCGTATTCCATGGGCAGCTCGCGGGCGATCGGTTCCACGAACCCGCGCACCACCATGGCCATCGCCTCGTCCTCGGTCAGGCCGCGCTGCATCAGGTAGAACAGCTGGTCGTCGCTGACCTTGGAGACGGTGGCCTCGTGGCCCATGGTCACGTCGTCGACGCGGACGTCCACGTACGGATATGTGTCCGACTGGCTGATGTTGTCCACCAGCAGGGCGTCGCACTTGACGTTGGACGCGGAGTGGTTGGCCCGCTTGGCGACCTTGACCAAACCGCGGTAGGAGGTGCGCCCGCCACCGCGCGCGATCGACTTGGAGACGATCGACGAGGAGGTGTGCGGCGCCATGTGCTCCATCTTCGCGCCGGCGTCCTGGTGCTGGTTCTCACCGGCGAAGGCCACCGAGAGCACCTCGCCCTTGGCGTGCTCGCCCATCAGGAACACCGACGGGTACTTCATGGTCACCTTGGAGCCGAGGTTGCCGTCGACCCACTCCATGGTGGCGCCCTCTTCGGCCTTGGCACGCTTGGTGACCAGGTTGTACACGTTGTTGGACCAGTTCTGGATGGTCGTGTAGCGGCAACGGGCGTTGCGCTTGACCACGATCTCAACCACGGCCGAGTGCAGCGAGTCGGTGGAGTAGATCGGGGCGGTGCAGCCCTCGACGTAGTGCACGTAGGCGCCCTCGTCGACCACGATCAGGGTGCGCTCGAACTGGCCCATGTTCTCGGTGTTGATCCGGAAGTAGGCCTGTAGCGGGATGTCGACGTGCACGCCCTTGGGGACGTAGATGAACGAGCCGCCGGACCAGACCGCGGTGTTGAGCGCGGAGAACTTGTTGTCACCCGCTGGGATGACCGAGCCGAAGTACTCCTCGAAGATCTCGGGGTGCTCCTGCAGGGCGGTGTCGGTGTCCAGGAACTTGACACCCTTTTCCTCGAGGTCCTCGCGGATCTTGTGGTAGACCACCTCGGACTCGTACTGCGCGGCGACACCGGCCACCAGACGCTGCTTCTCCGCCTCGGGGATGCCCAGCCTGTCGTAGGTGTTCTTGATGTCCTCGGGCAGGTCGTCCCAGGTCTGGGCCTGCTCCTCGGTGGACCGGACGAAGTACTTGATGTTGTCGAAGTCGATCTCCGAGAGATCGGCGCCCCAGGCGGGCGTCGGCTTGCGCTCGAACAGGCCGAGCGCCTTCAGCCGCGCCTGCAGCATCCAGTCGGGTTCGCCCTTCTTCTCCGAGATCTCGCGGACGACGTTCTCGTTGAGGCCGCGTTGCGCGTTCGCGCCCGCGACGTCCGGATCCGCCCAGCCGTACTCGTAATTACCGAGCGTGGCCAGCGTCTCTTCCTGGGACATTGGTTCGGAACTGGGCACCGTGGTGGGTGTGCGCTGCTCCGCAGCGGCAGTCATACGGGCTCCCCTCCATGAGGACTCGGGGCTGTGTCCTGTCGGTTCGGGCTCCGCCGCGCGGAGTCCGTCACGACAGCGTTGCGACCGGTTCCCGGACGACTCTCCGCCCGGTCCTCCGATCGTGCGTGCGGAACGTGCGTGGTGCAGGCCGCGTCGCCGTTGGCGATCGTGGCCAGCCGCTGCACGTGAGTGCCGAGCACCTCGGCGAACGCCTCGGTCTCGGCTTCACACAACTGCGGAAAGTCCGCAGCGACATGCGCCACCGGGCAGTGGTGCTGACAAAGCTGCTCCCCCGATCCAACGGTTCGCGCGGAAGCGGCGTAGCCCTCCCGCGTGAGCGCGTCAGCGAGCACCTGCGCGCGCTCGGCGACGGTCTCGCTGGCCGCCAACGCGTCACGGTGGTGTTCCACCAGAGCGGCCATCCGCCGTTCGGCGAACGAACGTATCGCCTGTTCGCCGGACTGCTCGGCCAGGAACCGCAGGGCCGACACCGCGAGGTCGTCGTAGGCGTGGCCGAACCGCGCCCGCCCGCTCTCGGTCAACAGGAACAGCTTAGCCGGACGTCCCCTCCCCCTGCGGCCCCGAGGCGAGGACTCCCTGACCCACGCCTCACCGTCGGCGACGAGCGCATCGAGATGCCTGCGCACCGCCGCCGGGCTCAAGCCGAGCCGCTCGGCCACACCGGCCGCCGTGACGGGGCCCTGTTCCAGCACCATCCGGGCGACCAGCTGCCGGGTCCGCCCGTCGCCGACGCCCGGAGCCGTGCCCTGACGCGCAGAGCCCGGCTCCTCGGCGGTCCACTCGACCGCCGCGTCCGCTGGGGAGGTTCCGACGTTTTTCACAACACTGATGTTACCTAATTATCGATCCCGCGGCAGCGGGCAGGGGCGACCACATGAGTTGTCTCACACCCGGGGGGCAAGACCCTACTGCTCGCCCTTGACACACACCCCCCGAGGGAGTAGCTAGGCTCGGTCCCCATGGCGGCAGGCGAAACAACGGACGCGGACGGCCCCACCGACGGTCGGGACCACGCACCCGAGCGGACCGGGACGGCCACGCTCGCACCCGGCACGGACGACACCCCGGGCCCACTCGACCGGAGCGAACGCCGCCAGCTGGCGCTCGTGCGCCGGTTCGGCACCACCGGCTCCCTGCTGCTCGCGTTCGCCGCCCTCGGAGCGGGAGCCGCACCGGTGGACAACCCGATCTCCGGCATCCGCGTGCTGAGCCTGCCCGCCCGCATGCCCACCGTGGCGATGGCCTGCGCCTGGTTGGGCATGCTGATGGTGGTGATCGGCTGGCTGTGGCTGGGCCGACTCGCCCTGCCCGGCCGGAGCCGCCTCGTCTCCCGCACCCAGCTCGGTCGCACCATAGTGATGTGGGGCTTTCCGCTGGCGATAGCTCCCCCGCTGTTCAGCCGCGACATGTACGCCTACCTGGCACAGAGCGCGGTGGCCGCGAGCGGGGCGGACCCCTACGAGTTCGGCCCCTCCGAAGCGCTGGGCGTGGACAACCCGCTGACGGCCAACGTCCCCAACATCTGGCGCGACACCCCCGCCCCCTACGGCCCGCTGTTCCTGATGTTCGGCAGGGCCATCGCGGCGCTCGTCGGCGACAACATCGTGTTCGGCGTGCTGATGTGGCGCTTGGTGATGCTGCTGTCGCTGGCACTGGCCGTCTGGGCCATCCCCCACCTGGCCAGGCGCTGCGGTGTTCACCCCGTGTGCGCGCTGTGGCTGTGCGCGGCCAACCCGATCGTGCTGTTCCACGTGGTCAGCGGTATGCACAACGAGGCCCTGCTGATGGGCATGATGCTGGCGGGTATCGAACTCGGCCTGCGGCTGCCCCACCCGGTGGGCCTGATCGTCGGCGCGGTGATCATAGTCGTGGCCGGCGCGGTGAAACCCCCCGCTTTCATCGCGCTCGGCTTCCTGGGCATCTACCTCGCCAGGCGACGCGGCGCTCGGCTCACCGACCTGCTGCGGGTGGCGGCGGCGCTGCTCGTGGTCTTCCTGGCCGCCATGACGATCATCACGATGGCCAGCGGCTGGGGTCTGGGATGGTTGGAGACCTTCGACGTGCCCAACCGGATCAAGACGTGGCTGGCCCCCATGACCGCGATCGGCATGTTCGGCGGCGGCGGCGTGAGCATGCTGCTGCGGCTGGGCAACCACACCGACGCGATGCTGAGCATCACCAAGATCGTCGGCTACGGGATCAGCGCCCTGGTGTGCCTGCGGCTGCTGTGGACCTCGTTCCGAGGACGGATGGAACCCATGACGGGGTTGGGCATAACCCTGGGGGCGGTCGCCCTGCTCGGCCCGGTTCTGCACCCGTGGTACCTGCTGTGGGCGCTGGCTCCGCTCGCGGTGTCCACCAACGACTCCCGGTTCCGCCTGGTCACCACGGCCATCAGCGCGTCGGTGGCGCTGCTGGTGCCGCCGACCGGGGCGGGGTACGTGCTGCGGGCGTACATGATCCCGTTCGCCGTGATCGCCGCCCTCCTGGCTTTCACCGCGATCCTGCTGCTGACCCGCGGCAGAGTGCCCCGGCTGCTGCCCACCCGCGACGGTTCCGCCACGGCGGAGTCACGCTAGAACCCGACCACACCGGGAAGGGACTCCACCGCCCGCGTCGGCCGGGTCCGCACGGAGCGGAAACCCTCGTTTCGGCAGACGGCGTCAGGTGAGACATGCGGAGACGTGTCGCCTGAGGCCGTCTTCGATGTCTCCTCCGGCGTCACCAGCGCCGAAACGGCCACTCCCACAGCTCACACCGCCGCGGAATCTCCCGTGGTGCCCTCGCGGGGAAGGCCCGACGTCGCGCGGTCCTGCCCCGTACCGGGACCAGGCCCCTTCCTGAGCCCGCGAGAGGCTCCGCCGAGCGAGCACACCTGCGAGGACCGGATGAACAAGCACCTACTACTCTGACTGGACGTGAACCAGGACGCCGATTCCGCCGCTGTGCGGGCGTGGGGGCTGACCAAACGATTCGGCGGTCACACCGCCGTCGCCGGCATCGACCTGCACCTGGCACGCGGTGAGATGCTGGCCCTGCTCGGCCCGAACGGTGCGGGCAAGACCACTACCGTGGAGATCTGCGAAGGCTTCCTCCGCCCCGACGAGGGCCAGGTCCGAGTGCTCGGCCTGGATCCGACGACCCAGGGAACCCGGCTGCGCCCCCGGATCGGAGTGATGCCGCAGGGCGGTGGCGCCTACCCCGGCGTACGTGCCGAGGAGATGCTCCGCCTGGTGGCCGCCTGCTGCGCCGAACCGCTCGATCCCGCGTGGCTGCTGGAGGTCCTCGGGCTCGACGGAGTGCGCACCGTCCCCTACAAACGGTTGTCCGGCGGGCAGCAGCAACGGCTCTCGCTGGCGTGCGCGCTGGTCGGCAGGCCCGAGCTGGTGTTCCTCGACGAACCCACGGCGGGCATGGACGCCCACGCCCGCAACCTGGTCTGGGAACTGATGTCCGCCCTGCGTGCCGACGGGGTCGGGGTGCTGCTGACCACTCACCTCATGGACGAGGCCGAGACCCTGGCGGACCGGGTGGTGATCGTCGACCACGGTCGGGTCCTGGCGCGGGGAAGCCCCGAAGAGCTCACCTCCGGCGACGAGCACCGACGTGAACTGCACTTCCGCTCCCGCCCGAAACTCGACCTCGAACCGCTGCTCACCGCGCTGCCGGAGGGATGCTCGGCCCGGGAGGTGCGTCCGGGGCAGTACCTGGTGCGGGGACACATCGACCCGCAGACCGTCTCCACGGTGACGGCCTGGTGCGCCCAGCACGGGGTGATGGCCGACGAGCTGCGGCTCGGCCGACGCAGTCTGGAGGACGTCTTCCTCGAACTGACCGGACGGGAGTTGCGCGCTTGACACGACAGGAAAGCTCCGGCGGCGCGTACGAAGGAATCGCCGACGAGGCCGACAAAGCGCCCCACGGGTCGTTGTTCCCCCAGGGAACGTTCCGCCCCGCCCCCGGACGGGCCAACCCGCTTCGGATGCTGGCCACCCAGACCCGGATGGAATCGCTGCTGACGCTGCGACATCCGGAGCAGGCACTGCTCACCCTGCTGATCCCGCTCGTGCTGCTGATCGGGATGAGCACGCTCGAGGTCGGCCTGGTGGAACCACCGCGCGTGGACTCTGTCGCCCCGCGGATACTCGCGCTGGCGGTGATGTCCACCGGCTTCACCGGCCAGGCCATCGCACTGGGCTTCGACCGCCGATACGGGGTGATCAAACGCCTCAGCGCCACCGCCCTGCCCCGCTGGGTGCTGATCGCGGGACGAGTGCTGGCCGCACTGCTGGTGGTCGCCCTGCAGACCGTGGTCCTCGGTGGCACCGCCCTGGTGCTCGGGTGGCAGCCTTCCGGTACCGGCGTGGCGGCCGCGGTCCCCATACTGGTCCTGGGCACCCTCGTCTTCGGTGCGGGCGGCGTGCTCGTGGGTGGTGCGCTGCGGGCCGAGACCGTGCTCGCCGTGGCCAACACCACATGGTTCGTGCTGCTGCTGGCCGGTGGTCTCGCGGTGCCGGCCCGTCATCTTCCCGGTGTGATGAACTCACTCGACGAGTACCTCCCGTCCGGCGCGCTGGCCGAGGCCCTCGCGGCCTGCCTCTCCGAGGGGACGGCACCCTCCGCGCGATCGTTGCTGGTCCTCGTGTCGTGGGGGGTAGCCGCGGGAGCACTCGCGCTGCGCACCACCCGACTCAGCTGATTCGCGCCCCATCGGGGAGCGAGGACCAATAGGGTGTGGATCATGCAGACCCAAGCCGCACGCGAAGCGAAGAAAGCGCTCGACCTGCCGCACGCGATGATCTACTTCGCTCCCGAACTACAACGGGAGATGGCCGAAATCGGGCTGGACTCCTGGAGCAGGGCCTATTTCGCGAGCCGGGCCGCCCCACTGGGAGCGGTCGGACCCAAAGTGGTGGCCGCCACCTTCTACAACTTCAACCCCGAACTGGTGCGGCGGCACATCCCCGCCGCCTGGTCGATAGCGAGCCCCGCCGACATCGTCGCCGCCCGGTTCCGCGCGGTCTCCGGAGCTCTGGAACGAATGCTGGGCGCGGAAACGCTGAGCTCGGAGGCGGTGGACGAAGCCGGACGGCTGGCGACCAAGGCCGCCGAGGGGTGTTCACCGGCGGGCAAACCCCTGTTCGCCGCCCACGCCGAGATCGAATATCCGGCTGAGCCTCACCTACGGCTGTGGCACGCCCTGACCCTGTTACGGGAGTTCCGGGGCGACGCGCACATCGCCGTGCTGCAACAGGCCGGGCTCGGCCCGCTGCAGGCGCCGGTGCTGCAGAGCTCGGCGAGGCGGGGCATGAACGCCGCGACGCTGAAGGAGACCCGCGCCTGGTCCGAGGAACAGTGGACCGACGCACAACTGGAACTGGCCGACCGGGGCCTGCTGGACTCCTCCGGGGTGGTGACAACGGCCGGTGAGCGACTACTCGACGAGATCGAGGACGCCACCGACGCGGCCTCGCTGGAACCGTGGCGCAACCTGGACGCCTCGGAATTCTCCAGGCTGCTCGAAACCGGTGGCGCGCTGAGCAAACAGCTCGTCGAGGCGGGCGCCGTACCGAAGGGGATATTCGAGCACTGACCTCGCCGCGCTCCACCGCCACGGTGGTGGCTTCCCCGGGGAGTGGTCACCACCGTGGCGTGCGACACCGAGGCACACTCCCCCGCACCGGACGGAAGCGCGGTGTGCCTACCATCGTCACGTGCCGACACCGTCGTTGCCAGAACGAATGTCCCGGCCTTCCGTCCGGCTGGTTCGCGCCTCCACCATCGCGGTGCTGGTGACCCAGATGATGATCGCCGTCACTGGGGCGGTCGTGCGCGTCACCGGATCAGGACTGGGCTGTCCGACGTGGCCGCAGTGCTTCCCCGGCAGCATGGTGCCGGTCTCGCACGCCGACATCGCACCGCTGCACCAAGTGGTCGAGTTCGGCAACCGCCTGCTGACCTGGGTCGTCGCGGCGGCGGCACTGATCTGCCTGCTGCTGGTCTGGCGGGTGCGTCCGACCCGCCCGAGGCTGCGGCTGCTGGCAGGCGCGGTGCTGTTGGGGGTTCCGGTACAGGCCGTGATCGGCGGCATGACGGTGCTGCTGGACCTACGCTGGTGGAGTGTCTCGCTGCACTTCATGGCCTCGGCGGTGTTGATATGGCTCTCCGGGCTGTTGGTCAAAGCGGCGGGCGAGGGTGACGAGAAACCCCTTCCGATCGTCACCGGCAGGATGCGGGGGGTGCTGGTGGCCCTGATGGTGGTCGCGGCGGCCATGGTGTTCGCGGGCACGCTGGTCACGGCGGCAGGACCGCACGCCGGTGACCCGAGCACCCCGAGGCTGCCGATCCCCATTCCGATACTGACCCAGGTGCACGGGCTGCTGGTGATGGCCTACCTCTGCCTGCTGGCGGTGTTCGGCTTCTGGCTGCGCGGCACCTCGCCGACGCGCGGACTGCTGCGCGCCTACACGGTCGCCTGCCTCGTGGTGCTCGCGCAGGGGGTGCTCGGGTCGGTGCAGTACGTCACCGGCGTGCCCGAGGGACTGGTGGTGGCACACGTCCTCGGAGCCACGGTCGTGATCGCGACGGCCTCGCTGCTGTGGGCCGAATCCCGCTACCGGGGGAAGCCATCCGAACCGAGGCGGGCGCGCTCGAATGTCTCGGAATCACGACCGGTGGGTGGCTGACCGGCTCGGTCAAGTCCGCCTGCGGGAGTCACGTTCCCAACGGTGCCACAACTCCGGGATCTCCTCGGAGAGCCACTGGTAGAACTCGTGGACCGTCCGCAACCGGCGGGCGCGCTCCCCCTGTCCGCTGAACATCCGCAGTCCGGAGTCGATCAGGCTCTCCAGCTCGACCATGCGGTGCATCCGGGCGCTGACCAGCTCCGGCCATCGGTGTTCCTCCACGCGGTAGAGTGCGGCCTCGCGTCCCTGGCGAGTGGTCTTCGAGATGATCCCCAACCGCAGCAGGAACCGCACGTTCGTGCTGACCGACCCGGTGCTGGCGCTGAGCGCGTGCGAGAGTTCCGCGGCGGTGCGCTCCGGGGGATCACAGATCAGCAAGAAGGCCAGAATTCGCCCGGCGATCAGCGGCATCCCCTCGGTGGACTCGAAGTAGGCCGCCATCCGCTCTATCCACTCCGACATCGCGGGGCGGTCGGTGCGCTGGGTGTACTCGACCACTGGTGTGTTCGCCTCCGGAGCCGGACCACGGGAGTACCGTGATCGGTTTCGTTCAACACTGAAACCATAGGTGCAACCGACACAGGAGGCAAGGCGACACCACCACACTCCAGCGATCAACACGCTCTACCACCGGATCGCCGCGCTCACGACGAACGACGCACCGTCCTGCCCTGAATACCGTCCTCCACGCGGATCAACGCGGGAGCGGCGGATCAACGCGGGAGCGGCAGGAGGAACAGCCCCGGTCTCAAACGGCACGCCGCGCGAGTTCGCCGCGCACGGCCGAGGCGAAGCGCAACGGCGCCGCCCGGTCGACGAGCCGGAAGTTGAGCCGCGGTTCGATCAGTTCCAGCTCCAGCAGCATGGGTCCGCCGTCCTCGCCGCGCACCAGGTCCACGCGCGCGTAGAGAAGAGCGTGCCGCGCCACCCCCAGCAGATCTCCGGCGGCGTCGAGCACGTCCTCGGCGACCCGCCGCAGTTCGGGAGCGGGGTCGGTGGCGAACGGCCCCTTGCCCACTCCGTGCCCGTTCGGTGCGGCGCTCCCCGCCTCGCGTGCCGGGTCGAGCAGCGGCCCCTTGACGAAACCGTGCGAGTACACCCCGCCGAAGAACACCAGCGCCGTCTCACCCTCCCGGTCCACGGCCGGCTGGTAGGGCTGGACCAGTGCCGCCACGCCCGCGGCGTGCAGCGCGTGCACCTGTTCGAGAGCGCGCTCCCGCTGGTTCGGCAGGAAACGCGCGGCCCCTCGGGAACCGGCGCCCACAGCGGGTTTGACGACGAACTCCCGATCCGGCAGCCGGACGTTCCGGGATTCCCGTCCGTCCGGCCCCGCCTCGAAGTGCTCCGGAGCGACGACCTGTGTCGGGATCACCGGCAGTCCGACGTCGGCGAGTTCGGCCAGGTACCGCTTGTCGGTGTTCCAACGCACCACCGGGGCGGGATTGGCCAGCGCGGGGACCGAATCGCACCAGCGCAGGAACTCCTCCAACCGCGAGGTGTAGTCCCAGGTGCTGCGCAGCACCACCAGGTCCGCTGTGTCGAAGGCTCGTGCCTCCGAGTCCCAGACGGCCCAGGAGACGTCGATCCCCAGCTCGTCGAGCGCGGCGGGCAACGAGTGCTCGTCCTCGTGGGAGTCGGGCATCTCCGCGTAGGTCGCCAACAGCACGCGTGGCCGAGCGGCGGAGGTGTTCGGGCGGGCGGTCACTTCGCGCGGGACCCCGCCATCTTCCTGCGGTGGGCGGGTCCGATGGTCAGCGCCGCCGCGGTCTCGGAGTCCCAATCGCCGAGTTCGAGCCCTTCCACCGCCTCGACCACGGCCTGCCCGACTGTGGGGTCGGGCACCAGCACGTCACCGAGCGCACCGTCCTGACCGATCAGGACTATCCGTGCGCCTCCCCTGCCCAGGTTCTCCACCACGGCGCGCGCCGAGCCACCGTGCCCGGTCACGAACTCGGCGGCGGTGGACACGGCACGTTTCGGGGGCTGCGTCGGCGCGGCCTCACCACTCTGCTGCGTCGTCACGGGGCTGATCGTAACGGCAACGGGTCCGGTGGCGGAGGACCGAGTGACCCACGCCTCTCCGTGCCATGGGCACGAGCGGGGCGGCCGGGAGTTCGCGTGGCACGATCTGAGTACCTGTCCGAGCACCTCCCCTCTCGGGGCCGCTCCGTTTCGGTCCGCCGGGCCCGGCTCCGCGACTCTCGGACAAGCCCCCCTGCCCACGGAACTCCCAGACGAGAACACGGATCAGGAGGCCGGAATGCGCGCTGTCCAGGTCACCGAGCACGGCGGTCCCGAAGTGCTGCAGGCCGTCGACACGGCCGATCCCGAGCCCGGCCCGGAAGAGCTGCTGGTCGGGGTCACCGCGTCCGGTGTGAACTTCATAGACACCTATCAGCGCAGCGGGGTCTACCCGACGACGTTGCCGTTCGTACCCGGCTCCGAAGGCGCGGGAACCGTGCTTTCCACTGGCTCCGCGGTGACCGGCTTCGCGGTCGGCGACCGGGTCGCCTGGGCGATGGCGCCCGGCGGCTACGCCGAGCGCGCGGTGGTGCCCGCGAGCAAGGCGGTGGCGCTTCCCACCGAGATCAGTGACCGGACCGCCGCGGCGGCGATGCTGCAGGGACTGACCGCGCACTACCTCACCGCTTCCACGCACCCGGTCAAGCCGGGCACGGTGGCGCTGGTGCACGCCGCCGCGGGCGGGATGGGTCTGCTGCTCACCCAGCTGATCACGCTGCGCGGCGGCCGTGTGATCGGCACGGTGTCCACCCCGGAGAAGGAGCGGTTGGCCCGGGAGGCCGGGGCCGACGACGTGGTTCGCTACACCGAGCAGGACGTGACCGAACGGGTACGGGAGCTGACCGGCGGGGTCGGGGTGCACGTGGTCTACGACGGCGTGGGCAGGGACACCTTCGACGCGAGCCTCGCCTCACTTCGCCCTCGCGGCACGCTGGCACTGTTCGGCGCGGCCAGCGGTCCGGTGCCGCCGGTGGATCCGCAACGGCTCAACTCGGCGGGCTCGGTGTTCCTGACCAGGCCGACCCTGGCACACCACATGCTGGACCGCGCGGAACTTGACTGGCGGGTCGGGGAGCTGTTCGATCTGATCACGCGCAACGAGCTGCGGATTCGTATCGGGGGCAGCTACCCGTTGGCCGAGGCGACGCGTGCCCACGAGGCGTTGGAGGGACGTCGAACCACGGGGAAGGTTCTGCTGGAGCCGTGAGCACGCTCCCCGCCGGGACGGCTCGTGTCCCGGCGGCGGATCGGGTGCGTACCCGCGCCCTGGGCCACCACCCGGTGTCCGGAGCGGGGATCACGTGCTCGTGGCCACCACGGGCACGTTGATCACGTCCCTGGCCAGCGGCGCGACGGCGAACAGTATTCCGCTCAGCAGGGTTTCCGGTATCGAGCTCTCGCGGAGCGCGTCGGCGAGGTGTCCGATGACCAGGTCGTACTCGTCGTGGTGAATCCCCGGCGTCGGAGCTTCGTCCGCTCCGGGGGCCTGTTGGGAACCGCCGAGCGCGGCGGTGAACAGCCGCACCTGGTGCTCGCGCAGCCGCCCCAGGTTGGCACCGTGGAAGTACCCGGCCAACCGGGAGTCCGCCAGTGCCTTCTCGTAGAACCGGAAGACCACATCGCGTACGACGGGCTCGCCACCGATCTGCTCGTGAATCGTGTTCATCGCTGCCTCCGGCGCTGGAAATTCGAGTCACCACCGAGTGAATCCAACTCGTTTTTCCGGGGCGTAATCACTGCGTGAACACCGGAAGTAACTTGTCGGCCCGGACGTCGAACACTCGACGGCCGGTTCACCGGGTGTCCGTACGAGTATCCCGGAATCCTCACCGCTCCCGCGTTCCCGGTGGCGCTCCGGTCGCGGCGGGCGGGCCGGTCGCGTTCCAGCCCGTCAAGCCTCTCCGCCGCGAGTGCTCACGTTCGGCCGAAGGATTCGCTCGAACGGCTGAACCGAAAGAGAGCCTGTGTAGGATCGTGCACGTAACGCTCCCGCATGATCATCACGCGCCCCGGAGGAAGGCACGAATGTCGTTGGTTTCCGACGTGCTGGACACGCTTTCGTCGCTTCCCGACGGGCTGCTCCTCACCGTCGCGGGAACCATGGCCTTCGTGGAGTCCGGCCTGGGGCTGGGGATGTTCATCCCGGGCGAGACCGGCGTGCTGATCGCCAGCGCCTCCGTGGACAACCGGGCACTGCTCGGGGTGATGCTGCTGGTGGTGACCGTGATGGGCTCGGGAGGCGATCACATCGGCTACCTGCTGGGCAGACGCTACGGACCCGCGATGCGTTCCACCTCGATCGTGCGGCGCATGGGGGTGCGGCGCTGGGACCAGGCCACCGCCGCGCTGGACAGGCACGGTGGCGCGGCGATCTTCCTCACCAGGTTGGTGCCCATAGTCAGGACCTTCACCCCCGCGGCGGCGGGTGTCTCCCAACTGCGCTACAACCGCTTCCTGGCCGCCTCGTTGTCGGCGGCGGCCCTGTGGTCCCTGGTCTACGTGTGCACGGGTGCGCTGGCCCGCGCCTCACTGGAACGGGTCGGGGCAGTGCTCGGCAACGCCAGCTGGGTGGTCTTCGGCGCGCTGGCCGTCGGGACGGTGACGTTCCTGCTCGTCCGACGCGCCCGAACGCACGGGAAGCAGCGCTCCACCGATCCTGGGGGCTCCGCCGAAGCGGAGTGAACCGTCGGGGAGCCGCGTCGAAGTCACGCGGCGGGTTCTGAGTTCGTCCCGTCGCAGCCGGTGGCACCCGGGAAACCGGCGTCCGAGAGCTCGGGCGAGGAGGTCCGGAGCGCCGCACGGCGAAGGCGCCGAACGACATGGGCGACGCTACGGAGCGGAAGGGACGCTGTCGCCGGGGAACGACTCCGACGCCGCGGGTTCCCACCGGCCGGATCGCAAAACCGAGAACAGTTACTGAATGTTACGTATCGGACACGTGACGCATGGATCGGGCTGTCATCCGAACGATGGTGAGGCATCGAACTTCACCACGAGGTGGACGGGCCGCGACATCGGCCACGCGACGGGATTACGCTGCAAGTTGGACGAGGGATAACAGCGGAGCGAATCGGTCAAGTTCGATCGATTCACCGCGCGAGGGAAACTGGAGCCGCGAGGAGTGTCCGTCACAGACGACCTTGCCCGTTTGACCACCAAACGAGTTCCCGAGGACTGGACCGAGCTGGACCAACGCGCCGTGGACACGATCCGCGTACTGGCCGCCGACGCGGTCGAGAAGTGCGGCAACGGTCACCCCGGCACCGCGATGAGTCTGGCCCCTGCCGTGTACGCGCTGTTCCAGCGGGTGCTGCGGCACGATCCCAACGATGCGAGCTGGATCGGCAGGGACCGCTTCGTGCTCTCGGCCGGGCACTCGAGCCTGACGCTTTACCTGCAGCTCTACCTGTGCGGATACGGGATGGAGCTGGAGGACATCAAGAACCTCCGCACCTGGGACTCGGCCACACCCGGCCACCCGGAGTACGGCCACACCACGGGTGTGGAGACCACGACCGGCCCGCTCGGCCAGGGGCTGGCCAACGGGGTCGGCATGGCCATGGCCGCGCGGCGCGAGCGCGGCCTGTTCGACCCGGACGCCGAGCCGGGCGAGAGCGTCTTCGACCACCAGATCTACGTGCTGGCCTCCGACGGTGACATCGAGGAAGGCGTCACCTCCGAGGCGTCCTCGCTGGCCGGGACCCAGCGGCTGGGCAACCTCACGGTGATCTACGACGCCAACGAGATCTCCATCGAGGACGACACCCACATCGCCCTGTCGGAGGACACCGCCAAGCGCTACGAGGCCTACGGCTGGCACGTGGTCACCGTCGACGGCGGCGAGGACGTGCGGGGCTTCCTGGACGCGGTGGAGGCCGCGCGCGCCGAGACGGACCGTCCGAGCCTGATCGTGCTGCGCACGGTGATCGGCTACCCGGCGCCGAACAAGATGAACAGCGGCAAGGCGCACGGTGCGGCCCTGGGGGCCGAGGAGGTCGCCGAGGTCAAGAAGGCGCTGGGCTTCGACCCCGAGAAGTCCTTCGAGGTCGCCGACGAGGTCCTCGCCCACGCCCGCACGGTCGCCGAGCGCGGCCAGGCCGCGCATCAGAAGTGGCAGATCGCCTTCGACTCGTGGGCCGCGGAGAATCCGCGGCGCAAGGCGTTGCTGGACCGGATCAACGCCCGCGAGTTGCCCGCGGACTGGGCTGACGTGCTGCCCAGCTGGGAGCCGGACCCCAAGGGCGTGGCCACCCGAAAGGCGTCGGCCGAGGTGCTGGCCGCCGTCAAGGACGTGCTGCCCGAGCTGTGGGGCGGCTCGGCCGACCTGGCCGAGAGCAACAACACCACGATGAAGGGCGCCGACTCGTTCGGTCCCGAGAGCATCTCCACCGGCATGTTCCAGGCACAGCCCTACGGCCGCACGCTGCACTTCGGTGTTCGCGAGCACGCCATGGGGTCGCTGCTCAACGGGATCGCGCTGCACGGCGGCACCCGTCCGTACGGCGGCACCTTCCTGATCTTCTCCGACTACATGCGCCCGGCCGTGCGGCTCGCGGCGCTGATGCGGGTGCCCACCATCTACGTCTGGACCCACGACTCGATCGGTCTCGGCGAGGACGGGCCGACCCACCAACCGGTGGAGCACTTGGCCAGCCTGCGCGGGATCCCGGGGCTGGCGATGGTGCGCCCGGCCGACGCCAACGAGACGGCCGCCGCGTGGAAGGCGGTGCTGGAGCGGCCCGAGGGTCCCGCCGGACTGGCGCTGACCCGACAGGGGGTGCCGACCCTGGAGGGCACCGACCACGCGGGGGTCGCGCGGGGTGGCTACGTGTTGGCCGAGGCGTCCTCGGGTACACCGGAGCTGGTGCTAATCGCCACCGGTTCCGAGGTGCAGCTGGCCGTGGAGGCCAGGAAGGTTCTGGAGGACGAGGGCGTTGCCACCCGTGTGGTCTCGATGCCGTGCGTCGAGTGGTTCGACGCGCAGGACGAGGACTACCGGGAGCGGGTGCTGCCGTCCTCGGTGCGTGCCCGTGTCGCCGTGGAGGCCGGTATCGCACAGCCCTGGTACCGCTTCACGGGGGACAGCGGCGAGATCGTCTCGCTGGAGCACTTCGGTGCCTCTGCCGACTACAAGACGTTGTTCGAGAAGTTCGGCATCACCACCGAGGCCGTGGTCGCCGCCGCCCGGCGGAGCCTGAGCAGCGCGCGGTCGAAGTGACCGGTCACACCCGGCCGAACCGCAACAGCTGCGAACGACGGAGGTAATAGTGAGCGGCAACAGCAATCTGCAGGCACTCAGCGACGCCGGAGTGGCCATCTGGCTGGACGACCTGTCCAGGCAGCGGATCAACTCCGGCAACCTGGCCGAGCTGATCGCGAACAAGAACCTGGTCGGGGTGACCAGCAACCCCACCATCTTCGCCAGCGCGCTTTCCAACGCGGCCGACTACAGCGACCAGGTGAGTGAACTCGCCAACCGGGGGGCCGGGGTCGACGAGGCCGTGCGCGAGTTGATGACCAAGGACATCCGCGACGCCGCGGACGTCTTCCGCGAGGTGCACACCGCCACCGGTGGCGAGGACGGCCGCATCTCGCTGGAGGTGGACCCCCGGCTGGCCCACGACACCGAGGGCACGGTCCGGGAGGCGCTGGAACTCGCCAAGGCGGTGGACCGGCCCAACCTGTTCGTCAAGATCCCCGCCACGGTGGAGGGCCTGCCGGCGATCACGCGCACCCTGGCCGAGGGCGTCAGCGTCAACGTGACGCTGATCTTCTCGGTGCAGCGCTACCGCGAGGTCATGGACGCCTTCATCACCGGTCTGGAGCGAGCGAAGGACAACGGCCACGACATCAGCCGCATCTTCTCGGTCGCCTCGTTCTTCGTCTCCCGCGTGGACTCGGAGATCGACAAGCGGCTGAAGAAGATCGACGCTCCCGAGCATCTGTACGGCAAGGCGGCCATCGCCAACGCGCGGTTGGCCTACGCCGCCTACGAGGAGGTCTTCGCCGGCCAGCGCTGGCAGGCCCTCGAACAGGCGGGGGCGCACCGGCAGCGGCCGCTGTGGGCCTCCACCGGCGTCAAGGAGCCCGCCTACTCCGACACGCGGTACGTGGACGAGCTGGTGGCCCCGAACACGGTCAACACGATGCCCGAGTCCACGCTGAACGCGGTCGCCGACCACGGCAACGTCCTCGGTGACACGGTCAGCGGCACGGCCGGCGCCTCGCAGCAGGTGTTCGATTCGCTGTCCGAGGTGGGCATCGACCTGGACGACGTCTACGCCGTGCTGGAGCGGGAAGGCGTGGAGAAGTTCGAGAAGTCCTGGGACGAGCTGCTCCGGACGGTTTCGCAACAGCTCGAACAGGCTCGGTAACGGTGACCCGCTCGCGTGGGGACCGCTCCCCGCGCGAGCGGACGACAACGCGGCAGCAGGCGGCCGCCCGGTCGGACCGAGGAGTCCCGGCGAGTGGGTGTTCGGCACGGACGACCGGCCCGAGCACGGCGGTGGCCCCGGGGGCGGTTCCCGGTGTGCCACGACGCCGCTCGTACGAGGTCCTCGCGGATCGGCGGCCGCCTGTCAATGTGTGCACCAACCGTCTCGTCACGTGTTGACGTATCGAACGCGAAGGAACCATATGACGACTGAGACCTCAGCCGAGATCACCGATCCTTCGCTGGCACGGGAGGCCGAGCCCCTGGTCCAGCGGCTGGTCGCCGACCGGGCCGCCGGCAAACTCGCCGAGCAGGACCCGACGCTGTGGGGTCCGGAGGCCGAACGGGAAGCGTCGGTCCGACTGTCGTGGACGACCCTGCACGAGACCTCGCGCGGACTGGTCGCCGAGATCGACGCGCTGCGCGCCGAGCTCCGCGAGGAGGGGCTGAGCCGGATCGTGCTCGCGGGCATGGGTGGCTCCTCGCTGGCTCCGGAGGTCATCACGGCCACGGCGGGTACCGCGCTGGTCGTGCTGGACACCACCGATCCCGCGCAGGTGCGCGACGCCCTGGAGGGCGAGCTGGAGCGCACCGTGGTGGTGGTTTCCTCCAAGTCGGGGACCACGGTGGAGACGGACAGCCACCGGCGCGTCTTCGAGCGGGCCTTCTCCGAGGAGGGGCTGGACCCCGCCCGGCGCATGATCGTGGTCACCGACCCCGGCTCACCGCTGCAGACCCTCGGAGAGGAGTCCGGTTACCGCAAGGTGTTCACCGCCGACCCGAACGTCGGTGGGCGCTACTCGGCGCTGAGCGCGTTCGGCCTGGTGCCCGCCGGGCTGGCCGGTGCCGACATCGCCGGTCTGCTGGACGACGCCGAGTCCACCTTCCCCTCACTGCGCGCCGACGACGAGTCGAACCCGGCGATCCGGCTGGCCGCGGCGCTGTCGGCCGCGCACCAGTCGGGGGCGGAGAAGGTGGTGCTGGCCGACAGCGGCTCCGGAGTGGTGGGCTTCGCCGACTGGGCGGAGCAGCTGATCGCCGAGTCCACCGGCAAGTCCGGGATCGGGCTGCTGCCCGTGCCGGTGGAGAACGTGGCGGCTCCCGGTTTCGCCACGGCCGGTGGCGACGCCACACCGGTGGCTATCGGCCCGCCGACGGACAACGCCGCCGTGAGCACGTACGGCTCCCTCGGCGGTCTGATGCTGCTGTGGGAGTTCGCCACGGCACTGGCGGGAAGGCTGCTCGGCATCAACCCGTTCGACCAGCCCGACGTGGAGGCCGCCAAGCAGGCGGCGCGGGGACTGCTGGACGGTCCGGCGGGCGGTCCCGTGGCCACCCCGGCCACGGTGGACGGGTCGATCGAGGTCCACGCCGAGGGTGATTGGCTCTCCGCCGGTGTCGGCACCGTGACCGAGGCGCTGCGGGCCCTGGTGAGCGCGGCCCCCGCCACCGGTTACCTCGCCGTGCAGGCCTACCTCGACCGGATCGACGACGCCTCGATCACCGTGCTGCGTCCCGAGCTGGCTCGCCGCACCGGATTGCAGACGACCTTCGGCTGGGGGCCCCGTTTCCTGCACTCCACCGGCCAGTACCACAAGGGCGGCCACCAGAACGGGGTATTCCTGCAGGTGACCGGGGCCGTGGAGGAGGACATGGAGGTTCCGGGACGCCCGTACACCCTCTCGGGGCTGCAGCGCGCCCAGGCCCTCGGAGACGGGCAGGTCCTGGCACAGCGGAACCGGCCGGTGCTCCGGCTGCACCTGACGGACCGGACCACCGGACTGGTGGAACTGGTCAAGGCGGTGCAGGATCTGCGTACGGCGGGCTGAGGCGCGAGCGGCAGGAAAGGACAACACGTGAGCTCCCCCGAGCACAATCCACTGCGCGATCCGCGGGACAAGCGGTTGCCGCGCATCGCCGGACCGGCAGGACTGACGATCTTCGGTGTCACCGGGGACCTGTCCCGCAAGAAGCTGATGCCCGCCATCTACGACCTGTCCAACAGGGGGCTGCTGCCGCCGGGGTTCGCCCTGACGGGAGTAGCCAGGCGTGACTGGGAGAACCAGGACTTCGGCGAGGTCGTCTACGAGGCTGTCAAGGAGAACGCGCGCACGCCGTTCCACCAGGCCGTCTGGGACCGGCTGGCCGAGGGGATCCGGTTCGTCCCGGGCAGCTTCGACGACCCGAGCACCTTCGACCGGCTGACCCAGACCGTCAAACAGCTCGACTCCGAACGCGGCACCGGTGGCAACCACGCGTTCTACCTCTCGGTGCCGCCGTCGATGTTCCCGACGGTGTTGACCCACCTGTCCAACTCCGGACTCGCCGAGCAGACCGAGGACCAGTGGCGACGGGTGGTCATCGAGAAACCCTTCGGGCACGACCTGGAAAGCGCCAAGGAACTCAACCGGATCGTCAACGAGGTCTTCCCCGAGGACTCGGTGTTCCGCATCGACCACTACCTCGGCAAGGAGACGGTGCAGAACATCCTGGCGCTGCGATTCGCCAACCAGCTGTTCGAGCCGTTGTGGAACGCCCACTACGTCGATCACGTGCAGATCACCATGTCCGAGGACATCGGGCTGGGAGGCCGTGCGGGCTACTACGACGGCATCGGCGCGGCACGGGACGTGATCCAGAACCACCTGCTGCAGCTGCTCGCGCTGACCGCGATGGAGGAACCGCTGTCCTTCGCCCCCGGTGACCTGCGGGCGGAGAAGAGCAAGGTGCTGTCGGCCACCAAACCGGTCGGCCCGTTCGAGCAGACCACCGCCCGGGGGCAGTACACCGGCGGTTGGCAGGGCGGCCAGCAGGTCCCCGGGCTGCACGAGGAGGGCGGTTTCGCCTCCGACTCCAAGACGGAGACCTTCGCCGCGATCACGCTGGAGATCGAGAACCGCCGCTGGGCAGGCGTCCCGTTCTACCTGCGCACCGGAAAACGCCTGGGCAGGCGGGTCACCGAGATCGCGGTGGTGTTCAAGCGGGCACCGCACCTGCCCTTCGACGACACCATGACCGATGAACTCGGCCAGAACGCCCTTGTGATCCGGGTGCAGCCGGACGAGGGCGTCACGATGCGGTTCGGCTCGAAGATTCCCGGCACCTCGATGGAGGTGCGGGACGTGACGATGGACTTCGGCTACGGACACGCGTTCACCGAGTCCTCGCCCGAGGCCTACGAACGGCTGCTGCTGGACGTGCTGCTCGGTGAGCCGTCGCTGTTCCCGGTCAACGAGGAAGTGGAGCTGTCCTGGCAGATCCTGGACCCCATCCTGGACTACTGGGCCGAGCACGGATATCCCGAGAAGTACAAGGCAGGAAGCTGGGGGCCACCGTCGGCGGAGTCGATGCTGGCCCGCACTGGACGCGTCTGGAGGCGGCCGTGATCGTCGATCTGCCCTCCACCACCACTTCGCAGGTCAACAAGAAGATGGTCGAGCTGCGGGAGTCCGGTGGTGCCGTCGCACTAGGCAGGGTGCTGACACTGGTCATCGTCACCGGGGACGGGACCGAGACCGAACAGGCGATTCAGGCGGCCAACGAGGCCAGTCGGGAGCACCCGGCACGGGTGATCGTGGTCGCCAAGGGTGCCAGGCAGGCGGCCGCCAGGCTGGACGCCCAGATCCGCATCGGCGGCGACGCCGGGGCCTCGGAGGTGGTGGTGCTGCGGCTGTACGGCCCGCTGGCCGAGGAGGGCGCGGGGTCCGTGGTTCCGCTGCTGCTGCCGGACGCCCCGGTCGTGGTGTGGTGGCCCAACGACGCGCCCGAGTACCCGGCGAAGGATCCGATCGGGGAACTCGCGCACCGCAGGATCACCGACGCGGCCGCGGAACCCGATCCGATCGAGGCGCTGCGCACCAGGGTGCGCTCCTACGTGGACGGCGACACCGACCTGGCCTGGACCCGGCTGACCTCCTGGCGCGCGCTGCTGGCGGCTTCGCTGGACCTGCCGCCGTTCGAACCCATCGAAGGAGCGGTGGTCAGCGGCGAGTCCGACTCGCCCTCGACCGACCTGCTGGCGGGATGGCTGGCCGCCAGCCTCGGCATCCCGGTGCGGCGGGAGGTCCACAGGGGGCCCGGCATCGTCTCGGCGGTGCTGGAACGTCCGAGCGGGAACGTGGAGGTCGTGCGGCCCGACGGCAAGGTCGGCTACCTCACCCAGCCCGGTCAGCAGGACCGACGGGTGACGCTGCACCGCAGGGCCGTGCGCGACTGCCTGGCCGAGGAGCTGCGCAGGCTCGGCCCCGACGAGATCTACGAGAGCACGTTACGCGGGCTCTCGGACGTGGTTCGGGGCGAACCCGTCGACAGCGCGGAACAGGCGGAACCGGTATCGGCGGGGCAGCAGTCATGAGCGGCGACGAGATGATCGTGCACCCCGACGGGGACGTGCTGGCCGAGGCGACCGCCGCCCGACTGCTCACCCGTGTGGTGGACGCGCAGGCGGCCCGGGGCGTCGCCTCGGTGGTGCTGACCGGAGGACGTACCGGCATCGGTGTGCTGGAGCGGGTGCGCGACTCGGCGGCCCGGTCGGCCGTGGACTGGTCGGCGGTGAACCTGTTCTGGGGTGACGAGCGCTTCCTGCCGGACGGCGATGGCGAGCGCAACGAGACCCAGGCCCGGCGGGCGCTGCTGGACCACCTCCCGCTCGACCCGGAACGCGTGCACCCGATGGCCCCCTCCGACGGCCGGTTCGGCACGGACGCCGAAGCGGCGGCCGGGCACTACGCCGAGGTGCTGCGGACCCTCGCCGGTGCCGACTCGGACACGGCGGTGCCGCACTTCGACGTGTTCATGTTGGGTGTCGGCGAGGAGGGGCACACGGCCTCGCTCTTCCCCGACACGCCGTACGTGCGCGAGGAGGAGCGGACGGTGGTGGGAGTCCGGGACTGCCCGAAGCCCCCGCCGACGCGCATCTCGCTGACCCTGCCCGCCATCGGGGCGGCCTCCGAGGTGTGGTTGATGACCACCGGCTCGGGCAAGGCCGAGGCCGTGTCACGGGCGATGGCCGGGGCCGATCCTGTCGACATCCCCGCGGCGGGAGCCCGGGGGCGGGACAGGACGCTGTGGCTGCTGGACCGCGACGCCGCCAAGGGAGCCGCCGTCGCGGACTGAGAACGACTGCCGCCCCACGCCCCGGCACCTCGCGTCCGGGGGTGGTGCCACCGGGCTCCGGCGCCGTCGTCACGGCGCGCGGAGCCCGTCGTTCCTCCGGCCCCTCGGGTCCGGTGTCCCGGAACGGCCGCACCGCCGCGGGTCTCGCCCCCGCCGGGGGCCGGACGACGTGCCTCGGGAACGCGGCCGGAGGCGCGGGCCCGACGGGACCGCACCGGGACACCGGTGCGGTCACGCACCGCGCTCGGTGAGCCCGTACAGCGTGCCCTCCGGATCGGCGAACTGCGCCCAGCGGGTCCTGCCCCCGGGATCCCACGGTGCCGTGCGCGGTTCCACCGGGAAGCGCACTCCCCTGCCTCGCAGCTCCTCGAAGGTGGCGTCGAGGTCGTCGCAGTCGAACCAGACGTGGCTGAGCTCGCCCAACCGCTGCCGCACGAGATCACGCACCTGCGGATCACCCTTGGCGAGCACCAGGTAGGTCTCGGCTCCCGGCACGCTCACCTCTATCCAGCGGTTGCCGTCCCCGTACGGTGCGTCGGTCCTGACCTCGAACCCCAGTTTCCGGGTGCAGAAGTCGAGCACCGTCTGCTGGTCGGCCACGTAGAGCACCACGAACTTGGGATTTGTGATCATCGGGCACCTCGCGTCCCACGGGGATCGTCGCGGACACCGACCACGCGAGCCCCGGTTCCGGAAGGCGAACCGTCCGGCGCCGGGACCGCGAGACGGAGTCCCCGAATCACGGTACGAGCTTTCGCCGAGATCACCAGTCCGCGCCGGTCGGCGGCTCATTCCACCGGGGGACGGCTGACCACCACCCCGTCGTGATCGCTGAGCAGGTACTCGCCCGGCACGAAGCTGACACCACCGAACTCCACCACCACGTCCGACTCGCCCGAGCCGGTCTTGGAGCTCTTGCGCGGGTTGGTTCCCAGCGCCCTGACCCCGAAGTCCATCCCGTCGATCACGGCGGAGTCGCGGATCGCGCCGTTGACGACGAGCCCGCTCCAACCGTTGGAACGTCCCAGCTCGGCGATCAGGTCACCCACCAGGGCGGTGTGGACCGAGCCCGCACCGTCGATCACCAGCACAGCGCCCTCGCCCGGCTCCGAGAGGAGCTTCTTGAGCAAGGCGTTGTCCTGGAAGCACCGCACCGTCCGGATCGGCCCGGAGAACACCTCGCGGTTACCGAACCGCCGCAGCTGCAGGTCGCAGCTACGCACCTCGTCGCCGTCGCGGTCGGCCAGGTCAGCGGTAGTAGTCATTTCCACTCCTTTCGTCGAAAAATTTGCAGGAGACTCGCCCGGATGGTCGGGTAGCCGGCACGCGAGTCGGCGCCTTGCCGCGTTGGGCCGCTCTCGAGTAGCGACCTACGCGGCGAGCGGCCCGGCCTCGCAATGCATCCGACTCACGCACCGGGGACACCCGGCCCGGTTTCTTCGAGTGCTGAACCAACGCTTCCTCCGAACGAACTCCTGAGAATGCGGGGCGAACTGAGTCGCACCCGGCGGAATCTCTCGCACGGCTCTCGCCGCGGGAGGCCCGACATGGAGTAGGCACCTACGTCACGTCGGGCCTTCCTCGCGAGAGCCGCACGGGAGAACCCGCGACGGTGCCGATTGCGTAAGTGATCGGAGTGCGGCTCCCTCTCGGTGCTGGTGGCGCGGCGATTTCGTGGGTGTGTTCCGGGGGTGCGTACAAGGGTGGTGGGAGGTTCGGCCTGCGGGGAAACGCACGGCGGGGAAGCAACCGAGCGGACAACGAGTACGTCGAGCCCCGAGAGCACGCTGTCGGGCGATTCAGTCGGGGAAGACGGTGACGGCGGTGACCACCAGTCCCGTCTCGAACCGGAACCGGCCGGAGAAACCGGTGAGCTCGCCCACCGAGCTCGGTGCGGGGTCTCCGACCAGCTCGGCGTGGAACTCACCGGCGGGATCGATACGAACGAACGCGTCACCGAAACCGAGCCAGCGTCCGGTCAGCGGGAACCAGGCCTTGTACACGCTCTCCTTCGCGCTGAACAGCAACCTGTCCCAGTTGACGCCGGTGGGCAGACCGGCCAGCAGCTCGCGCTCCCGCTCGACGGTGACCTGCTCCAGCACGCCGTCGGGCAGCACATCGTCGGGTTCCGCGTCGATCCCCAGAGAACGCACCTCCTCGACAGGGGCCACCACCGCCGCGCAGTAGCCCTGACAGTGCGTGATGCTGCCTACAACGCCGGAGGGCCACAGCGGCTCACGTCTCTCCCCGCTGTGCACGGCGAATCCGGGATGGCCGAGCTCGGCGAGGGCACGCCGGGCACAGCTTCGGGCCGCGGTGAACTCCCGTCTGCGCTTGTCCACCGCCCTGGCGACGTACTGTTCCTCCTCCGGCAACAGCCGCGCGTGCGGATCGTCACCGAACACCTCGGCGGAGACCACCGCGCGCGGCAGGATTCCTTCGATCACTGATAGGACCTCACCAACTCCTCGAAGCTCCGCTCCGGGGCCGGAGGCAGGATGCTGTGCAGCGGATCTCCCGGCCCACCGCGCCTGCGCCACTCCCGTGGGTAGCCGAGCGAGACCTCCTCGAAGGGCACACCGTCGATGCGGTCGGTCACCGGGATGTGCAGATGCCCGTGCACCTCGGCCACCGCGCGGAACCGCAGGTGCCAGTCGGAGGTGAGCTCGGTGCCGCACCAGATGCCGAACTGGGGGTAGTACAGCCGCGTGGTCGGTTGGCGGTGCAGCGGCCAGTGGGAGATCAGCACCGTGGGCAGGTGCTCCGGAACGGCCTCCAGCCTGGTCAGGGTCTGCCTTACCCGCTCGTGACACCACTCGGTTCGGGACTCGTACGGATCGGGGTGCAGCATCACCTCGTCGGTGCAGACCACGTGGGTGTCGTAGGCGTGCGCCAGCGCCTGCTCGGCGTCCATCCCGGCGATGCGGAAGCTGTAGTCGTAGAGCACGAACAGCGGGGCCACCACGACCGAGTGCTGCTCGTCACGCCAGACGGGGTACGGGTCCTCCGGGGTGGTGACGTCGAGTTCCCGGCACATCCGCACCAGGTGGTCGTAGCGTTCCACTCCCCTGGCCCGCACGTCGTCGCCGGGGGGCGTCCACAGTTCGTGGTTGCCCGGAACCCAGATCACCCGGGAGAACCGTTCGCGCAGCTTGCCCAGCGCCCAGCCGATCGTCTCGGTCCTTTCCGCGACGTCGCCCGCCACGATCAACCAGTCCTCGTCGCTGCGGGGCCGGATCTCGTCCAGCACCGGGAGGTTGTCGCGGTGCGACACGTGCAGATCGCTGGTCGCGAGTAACGACGGCGCCACCATGCGGCAGACCCTACCGGCAGGTCAGTTCGCTGGGGAGGAGACGTGTCACACATTCGCCCCCACGGGCTCGCCACCGTCCCGGGTCGGTGTCCGTAGCGGAACCTCCCCGGGGCGGGCCGTCCCCCGCTCCGGCGAACCGCCGGTTGCACGCGCAGCCGGTGTGCTGCCCGGTGTGTGCGGCCCACGGCCGAGGCTGATCGGCTCGACCGGGACCGCGTTGTTGGAATCGCGGCTGGGCTCCACAACGGAGTCGCCGAGCTGATCGCACGGGTGTGCGAGTGGCTGCGCGATGCGACCGGCGTGGAGGTGGCGGCGCTGTCCGGCGGGGTGTTCCAGAACATGCTGCTGGTGCGCCGCACCGTGGACGCGCTGCGGCGGCACGGCTTCCGGGTGCTGCTGCACTCCAGGGTTCCCCCCAACGACGGCGGGATCAGCCTCGGGCAGGTCGCGGTGGCGACCGAACGCGACCGTCGGAGGGCGTGAGCCGCCGTTGGTGCGGCCACGGTGGCGGTGTGACGGTGACGGGAGCTCCCCGGACTCCCATCGCAGGCCGCAGAGGTCGAGAGGCGACGCCGCGACGAGCGGTTGCGGCGTCGCGGTCCCGTCTACTCCGGCAGTGGGCACCCGGCCCGCTCGGCGGCGGCGCGGGCGAAGTGATCCAAAAAGTCGCTGTCGGAAGGCTGATCGGCGGGATCCTTTTCCCAGTGACTCGAATCGTCCTCGCTGGGGCCGTATTGGCGGAACGACACCGGCTCGCCGTGGCACATCACGTCGTACTCCGGCAGCGAGTACTTCTCCGACTCGTGCCGCGCCCGCGCCAACGGACCCTCGTACATCACGAACGCCTTCCTCGGCCTGCCCGGTACATCACCGTCCGTGGAAGCACGGTTTCCGGTCCGGATATCACAGGTGCTGATCAACCCACTGGGCTGCGGCGTCCCCATCGCCCATTCCTCGCCCCGCTCCCACTCGTAATCGGGCAACAACGACGGTTTCACGAAGGAACACGCCGTCCCCCGGAACGGAGCATCGACTCCACTCGCCGCCAGCCGCCCCACCTCCGGGATCTCCGGCAGCTCACTCGGCACCGGCAACGGGTTCGCCGACTCCGCACATCCGAACCGCGCCCGCGCCCTGTTGGTCATATCCACCAACAACCGCGCCATCGCCAACCGCGCATCAGGATTGTCCAGCTCGGACGAATCGATACTAATCGAATTTTTCAGAGTTATCTCTTTGTTGTCTCTAGTGCACGACACGTACAACCTACCGTAATCGTGCACCACAAACCCTGGAAGATCAGAAATCGGCACTGACAACGGAGGAGGCGGACTATAACCGCTGGCCATATAACCGGTCTCAGCCGGATAGTTTCCGATTCCGAGCTCACCCGCCCCTATTTGATTACAATCGACCGAGGGACGGTCATTGTCTATCTCAACACTTGACCCTTCGGACCTCGGCTTACCAAGATCTGCGGCCTGAATCAGATCAACCATCAGCCTCGGACTCGTCATACCTTCGCACGACAAGTACTCCGGCGGTGACCGCACCCACGCAGGGACCTCCGAATCGTCACCCGCTCCCGAACAACCGCTCAGCACAAGCAGAGATACCAAACAACCGGTCGCCAGCCGACTCCAGCCCATGTATATACCCTTCACTCGGTATCACTCACCGAAACGGGGCGATTACCGGTAGCATCAGAGTAGACTCCGGCACCATTCTGGTAAGTATTCTGCACGACTTGCTGATCGACCTCATAAGGATTGTATTCGCTCACCCAGTCCCTCATACTGCGCGGCATATTTCCGTCTGAATTGATGATCCTGTTAGGATTTTCGAGTTCCTCAGATCCGGGCGAGATCGGCGGCGGGTAGACACCGTCTTTCCACATTTGGTTCTCCCACAACGCCTGATTCAACAGGTCGCTCGCATCGTTGGGTCCGTTTTCCTTGATGGCAGCGGTATCCCTGGTCACGATGTTCGAGCTGTCCTGCTTGAGCTGTTCGGCGATCTGGTTGACGGCCTCACCGCCCACCGCACCACCGATACCGCCCGCGGCCCCGCCGACCGCACCACCAGCCCCGGTAAGAGCCCAGGAGGCCAGCGTGCCGCCCGCGTCGATCTTCGCGTTGTGCTCGGCATCATCGTCATCGTTGGCCTGGTCCACCGCGTAAGTGCGCGCCTCGTCCAGCGCCCCGAACACGGAGGCGGACTCCTTCGCCACAGTCGCCATGTGGTCCCGTCGATCGCCCATCGACCGATCCTCGTCACCGGCGATCTCGTCGAGTTTGAGCCCGGTGTGCACCATGTTGGCGTCGCGCATCTCCGCGTAGGCATCAGGATCGTAGGCCGCCGATCCCATCACCTTGTACACCTCGGCCTGGCTGAACCGGGGACTCATGTCCCCCGTCTTGCCCTTCGCCCACTTCGGGTCGTCACCGTCCAGGTCCAGTGAGCCACTGCTGTTCGGTGACACGGCTCCCGAATCGTGCACCGCCGCCATGTGGTGCGAGATCATGCGGCCGACGCTGTCGCGCATCGGTTCCGGCACCGTCCCCTCTCCGGGGTTCTCCATCGACTGCTCGGTGTTGGCCAACTCGTGCACCAACCCCGACAACACGCGGGCCCCTTCCGCGGTGCCCTGTTGCTCGCCGAGGGTCGCCGACTCCAGGGCCTTGCCCAGCACGTCGTGCCCCAGTGACTTCTCCTTCTCGGTGGGGGTGAAGTCACTGGCCGGCCCCGGGGCGTGGTCGTAGGTGTCGACCGGCCAGTCCCGCTCGATCAGGTAACCCATGTTCCCGGTCTCGCGCTCGGGGTCGAAGAAGGAACTCGCGGCCTCGGGGCTGTGCTCCAACGCCGTCATCAACCCGACGAGCGGATCGCCGCCGCGGCCGCGATCATCGACGTGGTTGAGGTCGTTGCTCTGGATCCGGTCGAAGGTGTCCTTCCGGTCGGCGTCGATCATCGCGTCCCCGACCGGGTTCAAGAAGTCCGCGGAGTACTCGCCACTGTGCAGCAGCATCCCCAGCGCGCGGTAACCGGTGTCCTCGTGGTCGCCCATCCCGAGGAAACCGGTGTCCCAGTTCTCCGCCGCCCGCGCGAGCCGCTTGCCGTAGCTGGCGGCCCGGTTGTCGGCCTCGCCGTCCGTACCGTCGCCGTGCAGGTCCTCACCGAGATAACGCCTGCCGCTCTCACTCGTACCGGTCGCGAGCGTTTCGCCGAGGTGCCGCTGCAGCTGGCCGATCAGCTCGGACCGGTTCGGACCGGATTCCCCGTTGTGGCCGTCCCAGTGGGTCATTCCCATGTCCTGCAGGTGGTCGGTCAGCTTGAGCAGCTGTTTCGGCCGCACCCGTTCCAGGAACTCGCCCGCGAAGGCGGGGTCCTGCCCGTGCTCCCGCAGCAGGCGGGCGAGCCGTTCGCCCTCCTCGAAGTCCAGCTCGCCCGGCGGCTGCGAGGCCAGTTTGGCCGCCCGCTTGGCGGCCGCTTCCTCCTCACCACGCTCCTCGCGCAGCACTTCGTCGAGGTACCCGAGCGACTCGTCGGCCTCGCCGAGCGCGCTGGCCGCGTTCTGGTCCGCCTGCTCCGCCCTTGCCAGCACCCCGTCGATCTCGGCGGCGTAGGACTCGTACCTGGCCTGTTGGCCCTCGGGATACTCGATCCGCCCGTCGGGGTAGATATCCCAGCCCTCAACCTCGTTGATCTCGTCTGACAACCGTTCCAGGCGTGCCCGGCAGGTCTCGATCTCCGAGGAGGCCTCTTCCAGCGTCCCGCGGACCGACTCGATCCTGTCGAGGTACTCGCGCATCTTCTCGCGGATGTGCTCGGCGTGGCCGGTGGCGGCGTCCTTGGCCTCGCCCTGCCAGGCCTCCTCGTTGTCGAGCGGACCCCGCACCTTCGCGTCGAAGTCCCCGAGAACCTTGTCGTACTTCTCGGCCAGCGACTTCCACGCCTCGGCGGCTCGGGCGATCGCCGACGGCTCGGCCTCCATCAGCTGTCGGTAGTCCACAGTGCTCAGACACCTTCTCCTCGGAGCTTGGCCACCGCCCACTCGTCGGTTTCCTCGTAGTCCCTGGCCGCGCCCATCAGCCTGTCGCCCATGTCGTCGAGCCAGCGGCCGAACCCCTCGACGTCGCGCTCACAGCTGGACTGCACCCGCTCGAGGGCGGCCGAGAACGCCCAGCCACCGTGGATCCGAACCACCGCGGCGGAATCCTCGGCCGTCGCCCGCTTCAGTTCGATCAGCCTGTCGCCCAGATCAGCGGCTCTCCTGCCGATCTTCGTCAGCTCCTCGGGATGGACGGCGTAACGACCACCACCGCCGGAACTCCCCATATCGCACCCCCCGGGGAAACGGCATCGACGCAACTCCACTCCGGTCGGAGGAAACTACCGAGTCCCCACCAGAAGATCACCTGAAAGTGAGAGAACACATACGTAGCGCCACCGGAGATCGGAACCGCCGTCGCCGCTCGCTCCCCCGGAACGCGGCGTTCGGCAACGCGGAATCCGTCGGAGAACTGACTGGTCACGACTTCGGATCCCACCATCCGGTAGTATTCGGCTGTTCGATACCGGCCGTTCGAGAGAGTGAGCAGTGCGATCGACAGTCGCGGACCGGGAAGAGACGCATTCCGATCGTTCGCTCGCGAAATCGACGGGCACCCGATTGGGGATCGTGGCGGCGGGAGCGTTCTCCGGCGGACTGGCCGCGATCTCCTACTACGTGGCCGGGCTGGAGTGGCTCGCGCACGGCTTCCTGGTCTGGGTCGTGCTCGGGGTGACTACCACCGCCGGCCACACGTTGCGAACGGCGGTGCGCCGCGCCACCGCGGTACTGCTGACCGGGGTGCTGGTGTTCTACCTCGGCAGGCAGTGGATCCACGTGCTGGAGTACCCCGGGGCCGACTACGCGGTCGATCCGGAACGGATGGCGGCCTGGCTGGTGCTGGCGGTGCTGGCCGGGATCGCCTGCGGCACGGTCTTCCGCCACATCGGGCGGGAAGGCTGGTCGGCGGCGATCGCGACCACCACCGCGATCGGGATACTGCTCGGTGACCTCGCCCGGGAGCTCTACCCGTCCTTGCGGGTCGAGCCGGTGTTCGCGGTGTGTACGTCGTTGGTCGTGCTGGTGATCCTGCTGCTGGCGGTCGGCTCGAAACGGCAGTTCGGCAGGATCGCCCTGCTTGTGCTGCCGTGCGCGGTGGGTGGGATGGCCCTGCTGGTCGCCTCCGAGCTGCTGGAACGACTCGCCTGGTGACGAGTCCTCGGCGTCCGGATCGTGCACGGCCGCAGCGCGGAGCAGGCCCATGATCGATCACGGCCGCCGCGCGGCCGCATTCCGTGGCACGATCGGAGAATGGACGAAGCAGCCGGTGGGGATGAACAGGACGACATCACGCCTTCCGGTGCCTGCGGTAGCGGTGCGGGGAAAGATCGAGGCACCGGCGACACGGACTACGGTGAGATGCTGCGCCGCCATTCGGCGGGCTGGCGGCTGCTGGCCGATCGGATGCACCCGGACCAGCGGCCCGAGCTGGACAGACTGGACGAGCTCGGCATGGGCGGCACCCCGTTGCGTGACCTCCTCGACGGGTTCCGCCAGCAGGCGTTGCTGCTGCACAGCATCGTCTCCGCCCAGGCACGTGCCTACGAGGAGATGATCGAGGCGGGTGGGCCGGACGATCCCGAGGCATATGAGAACTACCGCCGGACGATCGAGTGCCTCCACGAGCTGTTACCGGACAGCAAGCACTGAACGAACCCGGCCGCCGCGTGCTCCGGCGGTGACGGCTGCGGCCCGCCGAACGGCTCACCGGACCTCGGCGACCAGTTCCTCGATCTTGCCGCCGAGTGCGCGTGCGTCCACCGGGGTGAGGGCGTGGATGGGCTCGCCGGTCGTGCCGCGCTCGTGGTGGTCGAGGTAGCGGCCGTCCGGTTCGGCGTTGTCGAACCAGCGCACCACCCGGGAACGGGTCACGCGCCCGTTGCGGTCGCGCAGGTTGGCCGCGAGCTGGCCCGCCCGGAGGTGTTCGGCCGCACCGATGGTCCGGTACAGCTCCAGCTGGCGGTCGCCGCTGCTGCCACCGGCGGAACCCGCCGCAGGACGGAGCAGACCGTGCGACTCGGATTCCGCTTCGGAGTCCTGCCTGGGAAAGGAACTCTCGGGGACTCGTACCGGCCCCTGGTTGCCCGGCGGTGCCGGGGGAAGCGTCGGCAGCAGCACCTGGGACAGGCTCACCCGGTCGTGGAGTTCGACGGTGAGCGCACCGCCGTAGCGTTCGGTCTCGCCCGGCGGCTGCACTCCGAGCACCACCCGGTTGCCCGCCGTGACGGCGGCGACCGCGCGCCACATCGGTGGTTCGCCGAACCTCGGGAACCACATCGAATCGACCCACAGATAGGGCTTGGCCAGCACCGCCAGCGCCCATGCGAGCCCGGGCTCGACCTCGTCGTCCACGACGAGCCCTTCGGAGCGCATGGTCTCGTACTCGCGGTTGCCCACCTCGGCGAACTGCTCCCGGGTGTGGGTGTAGGGCTCCACCTCCAGCGGCAGCGCCAGGTCGTCCAACCCGAGATAGCTGTGCACGAAGTACAGGTGCAGCGGGTGCAGCTGCCAACGGCCGGAAACGGCCACGTCGTTCCCTTCCTGCCCGAGCGCGACCGGCCCCGGGGCCGGTCGCGCCGTCGCTGTCGTCACGAATCCTTCCGGAAGCGCCGCTCGGCGAGGAGCTCACTACTCGATGACCGGCGGGGCTGTCCGGGGCATGTCGTTGAACCACACGTCATCCCACTCCTCCAGCCAACTGGGACGTTCGTGCTCCTGGTCCTCGTCACCACCCTGGCCGCGACCGGCTCCCATGGCTCCCAGAGGCGCTCGCCCACCGCCCGCGCGGCCCGAGGTGGCACCGGCTGCGGCCGCGCCCGAGGAGGTGGAACCGCCTCGGATCGGTGCGGTACCGGCACGGCCACCCGAACCGGGCGTGGTACCGCCGCGTCCCGAGCCGGAGGGAGTTCCACCACCGCCGGTTCCACCGGCGTAGCCGCCGACCCCGCCGACACCACCGATCGCGCCGCCCGCACCGCGTCCCGTGGCACCACCGCTCCCGCCGGGACCGCCCGGCGCGCCCGGGGAACCCGGCGCGGTGGGACCACTCGGGTCCGGTGTCCAGGCTGAACCACTGCCCGCGGGACTGTCCGGGTAGTCCCCCGAACCGGGTGGTTGTCCCGATGTTCCGGGGTCGGAACCGGTACCCGAACCACCACCGGTACCGCCCTGTCCCGGGTAGGAGCCGCCGCTACCGGGCAGAGTGCCGTTGCCGGGGCCAGCGCTTCCGGAACCGTTGCCACCGACGCCGCTGCCGGAGTAGTCACCGGGCGCGGTGCCCTGGCCGGTGCGCCCCGGCGGCACGGCGGGCGGAATCGCCGGTGGTTCACCGACGGGAGGCTGCGAGGGTGGCTGCGCGGGTTCGCCGTCGAGCTGTCGGTAGGCGGGAACGGTGGCGTCCACATCCCGGTAAGTCGCGCCCAGCACCCGATCCATCGTCTCCTGGGCTTGGCGCTCCTCCTGCTGGCGCTCCTGCATCTGCCGCTTGGCGTCCTGCTGCGCACCGGTGGGGCCGCTGGCGATCCCCGCGAAGAACGAGCGACTCAAGTTGTAGTCGCGGGGCGGCGGGACCATCTCCTTGACCTGACCTGCGGCCGAACCGGCCTCCTCGATCTTGTTGCCGGTCAGCCGGAAGCACTCGCCGCTGCCGCGGGCCCAGGTGGCGAGTGGTCGTGCGGACTGTTTGGCCGTCTCCGCCGCCTTGCCGGACCAGCCGCTGTCGATGGCCTTGGTGGAATCCCCCTCCAGTCGTTCACCGAGTTCGGCGAGTTTCTTACCGATGTCGCGCCACGCCTCGCCCACGGCCTTCGCGTCGGAGAAGTTCAACGTGCTCTGGTTGGTGTCGTAGATCTTCTTGTGGTCGTAGGACTGCCAGTTCTCGTGCTGCTTGATCGACTGCGGGTCGTAGCCCGCCGGGGCGTCCAACCGCCGGTTGCGCTCTTCGAGCTCCTGGCGCCGTTTCTCGCCTTCCTCCTCGGCGGCGGCGGCCCGCTCCTGGTGGGCGTTCTCCGCGCGTGTGTCGTAGCCGAACAGCTTGCCCACGTCGTCGCGCAGCGTCCCGGGAATGTCCCGGATGGTACCGGGAACATCCCGCAACGCGCCGGCGATGGCTTCATCCGCCGACCCCATGTGCTCGTCAAACCAGGATCGGATACCCATGACAGCGCCCCCTCACGCAGGTTCCGGAACGTTCGGCTCAACCTTCTCGGCTATCTCCAGCGCCTTCGCGCACTCGTCGACGTCCTCGGGGAGGCGGATTTCTTGTGTCTGAACCTGAATCAATCCTTGCTCGGCATCGAACATCAAGACACAAGCACGAGCTTCAGTGGCCCCGTTGGGGACAGCACTCGCGGCAGCACGACCGTTCACCTGAGTTCGATCAAACTTGGCCCACACGGACCTCTTCTCCGAAGAGGCCACAGTCTGGCGAGTGTTCTTCTCCAACCGGACGGTAACCGGCTCCCCCGCGTAGTAGCACCCTGGAGCCCATGGCAGTTCACTCCTGGACTCCCCCCGCGTTTCCAGCCCGAACGATTTCAATTCTTCATCCGACAACAAGTCACACGGATCCACTCCGGCAAGCACCTCACCAGAAGGCTTGGCACCTGTGGTTTCGGAGGAATCATCGGCAATGCCATCGGGCGAACATCCGGCGGAATCAGCGAGCTGATCAGCTTCTGAAGCCTCACGTTCGTAAACCGCGGCAGCACTGTCGGCGGCCTGCGGTTCCACGGTCAATTGCCCCGCCGAGATCCGCTGCTGGATCCAGGCGTTCTCCTCACGGATGACCCCCAACGCCGCACTCGCCCCCGTGAACCCCGCCGCCACGTCCGCCATCACAGCCCCTCCGACTCCGAACAAGCTCACCGCAACCGCGCCACTCCGACCGGACGATCACCCTAACCCACACCAGAACCCCTCATCCGCCAAACCGACAAACCAGACCGGTGACGCAAGTCACTTTCAAGGGGTTCGCAACGCCGCCAGGAAGTCCGTCCACTGACGACGGTTCACCAGCAGCACTCCAGCGGCCGGATCCTTCGAGTCCCGGACAGCAACCCCACACTCCATCGGGGCTACCTCCACACACGCCCCCTGGTTCATGCTGTGGGAGGACTTTCTCCAGGCAACCGCAGCTACGGCTCGCATACTCACTCCTGTGTCAGATCAGCGATCACGCGTTCCATGAGCTCGACCGATTGTCGCTGATCCAATGCCTCATCACGAAGAGCTTTCGCAATAGAGGCATAGGTCTCAGTGAGCTCCGGATCCTCCACGTCGTAGCGGGCTCCCAGTACGGGGTGGCTTTCCAAGAACACGCCGGGGCCGAACTCCGTGAACTCCAGCAACACAAACTTGCCGTCCATACCGGAATGAGCGCCTACCCCGGTGGGCATGACCTGGACTTCCACATGCGGCAGGGCAGTCATCTCGATCAGGTGCCTGATCTGCGCGTGAAGAACGTCCACCCCGCCTATAGGGCGCCAGAGAACGGACTCTTCGAGCACCGCGTGCAGAACGAGCGGCTCCGGCGCAGCGAGTAGCCGCTGGCGCTCCAAACGCAGCTCAGCCACCTTTTGATGATCCTCGGTCGCCACGCTGCGACTGGCCTCGGTCAGTGCCGCCGCGTACTCCCGAGTTTGCAGCAGGCCGGGAACCACCAACTGCTCATAGTTGAACTCACGAACCGCCTCACCTTCCGATCCCAGGAAGAAAGCGAACCACTCCTCCACCACATCGGAGTAGGGCGCCCACCAACTCGGCTCCCCCGACCGTTTGGCCTGTTCGACCAAGGTATTCAGCTCGGACTGTGGAACTCCGTAGAACCTGAGCAGATCACGCACGTCCCGAGGCTGGAAGCGGTACATACCGGCTTCCATCTGGCTGATCTTGCCGCGCGAACATTCCAGCTCAGCTGCCGCCTCATTGGTGGTCTTACCAGCGTCGGCTCGCGCGTGACGCAACCTCATACCGATCCGTCGACGCAACGACGCGGAGTCCGATCGATCCACCAGATGCACCTCCTCGAAGCGGACACCAGTCTCCCTCAACAACGCTTGACAGCCACAAACACCCAATCGAAGGATCCACACGCTAACCGTTAATTACTAACCTGTTAGCCAGATCAGCAAACCAAGGAGGAAACATGCTTCCTAACTACCCCTCACTCCCGCCCCTGGGCACCCGCGAGGAGTTCATGACCGCCATGCGGGAGATGGTCGAGGACAACGCACCGCGCGTCTTCGCGCTGTGCGAGGAGCTCGGCGACCGCCACGACGCGGTGCTGCACTACTGGGGAATGGCCCACGACGACCACGCCGACCTCATCGGACTGGGCGGCAGCCTGCACATCGGTTTCCGGGACGCCGCGACCGCCCGCGACCGCCTCGCCCTTCGCCGGAACCTCCACCTCGTCTGGCCGCACCAACCACCCACCCCCACCTGACCTGACAACCCCGCCGCACCGACAGGCCACGCACGACGAACCGCCCGGCACGCCGAAGCGCACCGGGCGGTGGGCGCATCGGAGTGGCACGATGTCGGATTCCGGCGTCGTGCCCCGGAAAGCCATCCGATCGGAACTCCGGTGAGCGCTCGGGAGATCCCGGTCAGGCCACGTACCCGAACTGGCTCAGCCGGTACTCGGCGATCCGCAGTTCCTCTGCCGAGAACAGCTCGGCGAAGCGCGGCTCGGTGACCAGCGCCTCGACGGTGAGGTCGAGCCTGCCGCGTTCCCAGAGCGCGGCGAAACCGTCGGAAACCGCCGCACCGGCCAGCAGTTTGTGCGCGGTGGCCAGTCCGCCGTGCTCGGCGAGCATGCTCAGGAAGTAGGTGGCGGTGTAGTGCGCCTCCCGACGCCCCCGCTCGTACAGCGAACGCATCCGCTGCTCGAACTCGGCCACGAGCGGTTCCCGCACGGGATCCGCTCGGCGCGGCTGCTCGGCAGCGACGGGCTCGGCATCGGACTCCGGTTCGCTCCGGTTGCGGCGCCGCACGTAGCCACGTAGCGCGTCGACCGAGGTGAACACCTCGTAGCCGAGCTCCTCCAGCCGGGGCAGATCGGCGTCGGCGGTGTCGAGTTCGAGCACGACCGGGCTCCCCTGGCCGGTCTGCAACCCTTCGGGCCAGAACGCCTCGGCCACGGCCAACGGCCGACCGGTGCGGGGATCGGCGATCTCGGTGTCGGTGGCCGGATAGGCGCAGCCGAGTTCGACCAGCTCGGAGATGAGCCCGTTGACCTGGGCCACCCGGGCGTCCATGTCGTCGTCCCCGGCGATTGAAAGCGGTTGCAGCTCTTCCCGGTCGGCGACCGGCTCCCCGGTGCGCAGCTCGGTGAGGAACGACTGTGCCGCCTCTGCCAGCAGTTCACGCCGCGCCTGCAGGAAGTCGGGGTAGTTTTCGATCTTCCACAGTTCGGGATCGGTGGGAATCCACTGCGAGGCCAGCGCGCCGGGGTGCTTCTCCTCCACCTCGGCGAAGTACTCCTCGGGCGGCCGGTTCCCCACCACGAGATTGGTGTCCTGGGTGAGGAAGCAGAAGTTGGCGATGGCGTTGACCTGGGAACGCTCGTAACCCGCCTGGTAGAGCAACGACTTGGGGAACAGGTGGTGCACCTGCAGCGAGGAGTTCCTGCCCAGCATGTCGGCGCGCAACGGAATTCCACTGCCGAAGTCGCGGGCCTGGTTCACCCTGGTCAACATGTACAGCAGCGGGTAGAAGCGCGATCCCTTCGTCGATCCCTCGAAGTCGTGCGCGTGCACGTCGAGGTTGCCGCCGCGCCAACGCTCCAGCGAGGTGATCAGCCCGTCGATGCCGGAGCGCTCGACGGTCTCGTAGTCCTTCTGCAGGAAGGTTTCGGTGGAGCCCGCGAAGCGCCCCCACAGCGCGGCGTGAACGTACCAGTACAGCACCTTGTCCTGGTGGGAACGGTCGTCGAACCCGCCGCCGTTGAGCTCCAGCAGCCGCGAGACCACCGGGAAGGCGTAGCGGGCCATCAGAACCCGGTCGTGGTCCAGGCCGAGCCGCCCGGAGACCAGATCGAGGAACCGGCCGATGTAGCCGGTGGATCGGTGCAGCGCGTCCCGGAAGTCCTCGGCCGAGACGTTGTCCAGCGCGGTGAACAGGGCTCGACCGGTCGCCACCGCGTTGGCGTTGCGCAACAACCAGTCCAGTGTGAAGTCGAAGCCCGCCTCCTGCCACTTCCGCAGCTTCTCGCGCATCTCGCCGCGCGCCTCGCTCCACTGCGAGCAGATCTTGGCCAACGCGAGATCACCCTTGGACAGTTTCGTCCCGCCGGAGTTGACCCGGTTGAAGATGTCGACCACCGTGTCCACGTTCTTGTCGTTGCCGGTGATCTTCTCCGCGTAGAACTCGCGCTCCAGCAGGTTGCGCAGCCGATTCAGCCGTTCCACGTAGACGCCGAGATTGTCCGGGTCGTGCTGTTGGAAACTGGTGATGTACTCGCCGAGATTCTCCAGGAACAGTTTGGTCACGTTCACCCAGCGGTAGTCGTCGGCCATCCTGGACGGCGCGTAGAACTCGAACTTCTCCTCGACGACGTTGAAGTAGAGATTGGCGAAGACCGAGGGGTCCCCTTCGAAGAACGCCGGGGCCCTGCCGCGCACCACGCCGTACAGCGAGGTGATGCGCTGCTGACCGTCCAGCAACAGCAGATGGGTTCCCTGCCGGTCGCTCGCCTCGCCCCGGACGGAGATCCCCGCTGCGTCGGTTTCCCACATCAGCAGCCCACCCACCGGGTGTCCCCGGTACAGCGACTGCATCAGTTCCCGTACCTGGTCGCGGTTCCACACGTAGCCGCGCTGGAACTCGGGAAGCAGTACGGAGCCGGAGTCGATCTGGTACAGCAGTGTGGAAAGCGTGGGCATGCTCCACCTTCCTGTGGTCGTGGCGGGTCGCGCGGAGTAGTGCGGAAACCTCGTACGCGACCGGTGTCAGTCCTGGGGGTGCAGGAACGGGCTCCTGCCGCCGTGCCAGGACACGGCGAGCTGCTCCCGAGCACGGGTGCAGGCGACGAACAGCAGGCACCGCTCGCGCTGGGTGTCCCTGCGGTGCGCCGAGGCGTCCTCCTCGACGGGTGTGATCGCGCTGGCGGGTGGCACGTGGTGCTCGGTGACCCCGGCCACCGCCAGACAGCGGAACTCCAGCCCCTTCATCCGGTGCATGGTGCCCACCGCGACCGCGTCCTCCTCGTCGACCGTGCCACCGAGCAGCTTCACACTCGGGATTCCGGCCCTTCCGAGCTCGGCCACGACCGTGTCGACGAGTTTGTTGGAGCGCACCGCCACACCGATCTCGCCGGGGGCGATTCCGGTGTCGATCCATCCCCGCAGCGTGGTCACCAACTGTTCGAGTTCGGCGGCTCTGGTGGGGAAACCGCGAACCCACGGGTGCTTGCCGCGTACTTCCGAACGGCAGCCCGCGATGGCTTCGAGCCCCTCGTCCATGTCGTCGATGGTCTCGCCGCGCAGCAACCCGAGACTCCAGGCGAGGATCTCGGCGGTGGTCCGGTAGTTGACGTTCAACCGGCTCGACCGCCCGGTCACCCGAATACCCACCTCACGCAGGCTGACGCGGTTGTTGTAGATGCGCTGGTGCGTGTCGCCTGCCAGGAAGACGTCGTCGGGCAGCTCGGGCACGGCGGCACGCAGCAACCGCCACTGCACCGGGCTGAGGTCCTGGGCCTCGTCGACCACGACGTGTCGGTAGGGCTTCTCGGTTCGCCGTTCGAGCAGCCTGGTCGCCTCGACGCAGATCGTCTCGTGGGTCCACACTCCCCGATTCCGCAGCGTGCTCTCGAACTCCCAGATCGCCTGCCAGACCTGGGCCCGCTGTCGGCTTCCCAGGCCACGTCCCCTGCCGTCGCGTTTCGCGCCGAGGTACTGCTCGGCACTGCCGACCCGCTGGGCCAGCACGACCTGCCGCCACTCCTCGGCCAGAAAGTCGGGCGAGAACGGTACTTCCAGCTCGGTGGCGATCGAGTGCCACAGTTGTCGTTGCTCGTCCGTGGTCAGGATCGTGGGCTGTTCGTGGTGTTCGCGGAAGACGCGGTTGGCGAACTGGTCCACGTGGTGCACGTGGATGCGCTCGCGCACCTCGGGCTCCTCCACGAGCAGTTCCACTCCCTTGCCGAGTGACTCGGCCAGAGTCGCGGTGAAGGTGGTCATCAGGACCGGCCCCGATCCGTTCACCGCGAGCTGGTGAGCGCGGTGCATCGTCACCACGGTCTTGCCGGTGCCGGGACCTCCGGTGACGCGCGCGGGGCCGTTGTAGGAGGCCTCCACCGCCGAGCGCTGCACCGGGTGCAGGTAGATCCGCCACATCGTCAACGGGTGCCGAAAGACAGCCATGAGCTCTTCGGGACCGTCGACGAGCACGACGCGATCGGAGCTGCGTTCCACGGCCGCGTCCAGATCGTCCGGGTCGAATCCGGTGTCACCGACCTCGGCGGCGAGTTCGGCCCACACCTGTTCGGGGGTGTAACCGGCGGCCAGTCCGAACAGCACGTCCCACTGGTTTCCCGGCAGGAAGGACTTGGCCGCGTCGAGCTGCGTCGAATCCGTCAGTGCCCTGGCGAAGACCAGGGTCTGCTCGTCGATGCCCAGCTGTCGCAGTTGGGAATCCTTGACGTGGTCGAACAGGCGGCTGGGTGAGCTCTCGGCCATTCTGGACAGCCCGGGCAGGCTGTCCTCCACCGCGGCGACGTCACGGATCTCGATCCGTCCGGTGGCGGCGTTGACCGAGGCACTGCGCCGTTTCGCCCAGGCATAGGCCTCGTCGTGCGGCAGCACGGTGAGCAGCGTGTAGCTGTCGCCCGAGTCCGGGGCGAGCACGATGCCGCGCCAGAAGTCGGTGATCCGGATGGAGCGGAACCGGGAGTCGCGCGCGTTGGCGATCTTCTCCAGGTGCGCTCCGGCGTGGCTGACCTGACCGAATTTCGTCAGGGTCTGGCTCACCCGCTCCTGAACCTGCTTCTCGAGCTTGGCGAACTCCCGCAGGAAGTCCTTGTCTATGCCGAGTCGGGCCACTTCCGTCTCCGGTCCCGCTGTCCGTCGTTGTCTGTCACTGTCGTCCGCCGTGTCGCCTTCACCGGGGAGCACTCGACCGTCTCCGGTTCGGGTGCCCGACGCGCCCCGAAGGTCACTGATGATCATCCTCCTCGACGGGTCAGGCCGTCGAGCAGTTCGCGTACTTTGACGACGGTGGAGTGCTCGGGGTCGTGGGTGCGGAGCAGGTCGTCGAGCAGTGTGCTCAGGGTCGTCTCGGCTTCCTCGGTCCTGCCCGCACCCAGCTGGAGCATCCCGACCTGGCGCCGCAGGTCCAGGGTTCGGGGGTGGTCGTCGCCGAAGACGCGCTGCTCGTCGGCCAGCAGGCTGTTCATGGCCCGGAGCGCGTGGTCGTGGTTGCCGCCGAGCGCGTGGCAGCTCGCGTTGCGCAGTCGGCAGTGGAAGACGAGTTCGCTGTCGAGCCCGTCGCGCTGTGCCAGATCGGTGGCCAACGCGTGGTAGACGGGCCCCGCCCGCTGGTACCGACCGCCGTCGTAGAGCACTCTGGCCCACTCCAACCGCAGCCCGATGACCTCGCCGTCGGTGCTGCCGAAGGCCCTGCTCGCCGAGTCCACCGTGGTCCGCAGCAGTTCGGCGGCCTCGTCGTAGCGGGAACGCTGTACGTAGGAGTCGGCCCGGTTCTTGGCCGTTTCCAACTCGTCGCGGGTCAGTGAGCTCCGACCGTCCCGGCCTTCGCCGGAGGCAGCGGGTGTGCTCGGCTCGCCCGTTTCCGGTGGTTCCGGTCGCGCCGGTGCCTCCTCGTGCGGAATCTCCGTCCCGGTACCGCCCGTTGCTCTGTCGGCCGCACCGTCGTGAGCCGGGCCGTCGTGAGCTGGTCCGCCGTGATACGGGTACGCCGGACCCGCCTGATCGGAGTCGTCGAACGGCGAAACCCGACTCAGCACCGAGGCGTACATCCTGGTCGGGCTGGGGATGTCCGGCGCCGCGAGCGCTCCCGGCAGCGCTTCGAGGTGCCGAGTGAACGGCAGCAGCCTCCGGTAGACGGTGTACGCGCTGTCGGGGCGCTCCTCGGCTTCCTTCGCCAGCAACTCGGAGAGTAGCTCGTCCAGCTCGCCGGGGATGTCCGGGCGGTGTTCGAGTGCCGGTACCGGTGGCTGGCCGACCTGCTTGTTCATCACGGCGTAGTCGGTGGGCCCTCGGAAAAGCCGCATCCCCGTGAGCGCCTCGTAGAGCACGCAACCCAGCGAGTAGAGATCGCTGCGGGTGGAGCTGGTGGCGTCCTGGATCTGTTCCGGAGCCATGTAAGCGGGAGTACCGATGTGTTGGCCGGTGCGGGTCAACCGGGACATGTCCGCCACATCGAGTGCCACGGCCAGTCCGAAGTCGAGCACCTTGACGGTGCCGTCCGGTTGCAGCATCAGGTTGGAGGGTTTGAGGTCGCGGTGCACCAGCTGTTCCTGATGGGCGGCGGTGAGCACCGAGCAGGTCTGCGCGGCGATGGCGGCGGCCCAGCCGAGCGGCAGCGTGCCGTGCTCGGCGATCAGATCTGAGACGCTGATGCCGTGAACACGCTCCATCACCAGGTAGGGGCGATCACCGTGCGCACCCACGTCGAAGATCGAGGGCACACCGGGATGCCGCAACCGCGCGGTGACGCGGGACTCGCGGTGGAATCTGCTCACCAGCTCCTCGTCGGGTTCCGCATCGGGGAACCGGACGAACTTGACGGCGATCTCCCGTTCGAGCTTGGTGTCACGTCCCGCCCACACCTCCCCCATACCGCCCTTGGCCAGCGGAACGGCCTGGAGTTCGTAGCGATCATTGATCACTGTCGGTTCCGCCACGTTTCCTCCCCGAAGTCCCGTGCGCGAGTCTCGCTGGGTTGTCCGCTTCCGGCCGAGCCTGCGATGTCGACGCTGACAGGTACTCGCGACCGCCGGCGGAAAATCCGTTCCGTTCGGCGTAATCGAAAGTTCCGCTCGAAACGAGACCAGGGGTCGGTGGATACACGGGAGATGGGGAACCGGCGAACGCGCCCCTGCCCCGTCGAGATCAATCGGCTATCCCCTTTTCGGGCTAGTGCGGTTCTACATCAGCGAGTCCGCACACCCCGAGCTCTACCACGGTTTCTTCCGTCTCCGTAAGATAGCGCATCGAACTAACGAACAGTTCCCACTGTCGGAGAATCCGACCGTTGCCGAGTTGTTTCCGGAATCCGGCGGCCCGGCCGAGGGAGATGCCTACCGCACCATGGCTCCGCAGCATGATTCCACCGTGCGCGGATTCGGTTTCGTAGCAACGAGCCGGTTCATCCGGGGTTCGCTCGTTCGTCGAGGTGCAACCGTTCGAGAATTCCGCGGGTCTTGAGCTCGGTGAGGTGCTCGGCGGCGCGCTGCGGGGCGGTCCCGCCGCGCACCCGCAGCCCCGCCTCGATGTTGCGGTCCACTCCGGACTGGGTGAGGTTGGCGCTGGAGACCAGCAGTTCGCGCCGGTCGGCGACCGCGATCTTGGCGTGGGTCCTGGAGTTGCGTTCGGTGCGCTGCCGCGGCGGCCAGTGCCACAACTCGATGCCGCCGATCCCCGCGAATGCCTCGGCCGGTTCGGGCTCGCCGAGCGCACCCCGCGCGCCCCGCAGGGTCTCCACCACCACGGTGACGGCCACTCTCCGCTCGACCGCCGCGCGCAGCGCCCGCCGCAGCTGCTCGTGCGGACGTGCCGAGTAGGTCATCAGCATCAGCTCGTGGCTGGCCCGCTCGATGAGTTCGACCAGCACCCGCGCGGTGGCGCGCACCGGCACCGGGTGGGTGCCGGGGCCGCTCCAGACCGGTTCGACCGCGATCTCGGCGGCACGGCGGTTGTAACCGGCGGCCAGTCCGCGCAGGAACCCCGCGGTCTCCTCGGCCGAACGCCCCTCCGCGGCCCGCGCGTCGAGGACGGCCCGCGCGGTCTCGGTGTACTCCTCCCCCGGCCCGGCCAGCACGGCCTGCTCCGGCCAGCCCGCCTGGATGCGGTCGGCCAGCGTGCGCAGCGCGGTCGCGCCGAGGCGGGGTAACGCCTCGGCCGCGACACTCTCCAGATCGGACGGTTCGCCGGTCATGCCCACACCCTCACGGCAGCTCGCGATACAACGCCAGGTCCTCGTGCTCGTCGACGGGAACCACGAACCTGCGGTCCAGGAACCGGTTGCCACGTTCGCAGGTGGTCTCGGAGACGAACAGGCAGACGTGGCAGGCCGCGCCGTGCAGGTGGTCGGCGGGCGGCTGCGGGAGCCGTTCAGCGCACAGCGGGTCGGAAGAGCAGCGCCGCGCCTCGCTCAGCGCGCGGCGGGTCAGCCGCACCAGCCGGTCGGGCTCGGCCTGCGAGACCAGCCCGCCGAGGGTGCCCTCGGCGTCGGGCACGGCGGTGTAGAGCAGGATGCCGCTGCGCGGGTCGTCCTCGGTACCGGCGTAGATGCGTTCGGACAGATTCGCCGAGCTGTAGCCGCACTCCAGGGCGATGGTGCGGATCAGCAGGTGCGAGAGGGTGTGCAGCGCCAGATAGCGGGCACCGGGCCAGTTGCGCATCTCGTCGAACTCGCCGGGGATGCGGTCGGAGTAGCGGTTCTTGCGGAACTCCGCGTAGGCCCGCCGGTGGCGGTGCATCGCCCGCGACTCGGCCGCGCGGCTCTCCCAGTCGCGCAGCAGGTCCTCGGGCACGCGCAGGAAGATCCCCTCGCCGCGCACCTCGCTGGCGGGCACCCACTGCGGCGTGGACCGGGCCAGCGGGGCGCGGGTGACCAGCTTGGGGTCCTCCGGGTCGGGCGCGTCGAGTCGGGTGAACCCGGTCAGCGCGCGGACCTCGCGCAGCCGCTCGGCCTGCACCACGTCGGCGTAGTAGCCCGCCAGATCGGCAGGCACTTCGGCGCGCCGCAGCGTGAAGTCGTCGGCGGGTGCGGGCAGCTCGGACGCGGCGAACACCTCCCACTCCGGGGTCCGCAGATCGAGCTGCTCGGTCTCGCTGTCCTCCTCGCTCTCCTGCTCCATCCTGGCCCGCACCCGCTCGACCGCCGCCTCGATCTCGGCGTCGCTCCAGCCGGCGAGCTCGTGGAAGGCGGGCACATTCTCCCGCGCGTAGGGATACATCGCCGCGGGCAGCGTGGACACCGCGTTCCAGTGCTGCTCGACCTTGGTCTCCAGTTCACTCGCCTCGGTGCGGGGAACCGCCAGCACCGACAGGTTCTGCGGGAACCACTGGTTGGAGGCGCCGACGGTGAGGACCTTGGGCGCGCACTCGCAGCCCTGCGGGTCGAACCGGTTCAGGTGCGGGTGCCTGCCCCGGCAGCGCGGTAGATTCTGCTCGCCGCGCTGGCCCATGGCCTGCCCCATGTTGCGGTGCTCACCGCAGCTGACGCATTTGATCTCGACGTTGACGCCGCGATTGCCGCCGCGGTCCTCCATCCGCATCCTGGGTTGTTTCACCTTGGGGCACTCGGCTCCGTGGTGGACGAACTCCGGGTAGGGGAAGTCGTCCAGGTGCCCGGCGGTGCAGGAGATCAGGAACCGGGAGGAGATCGCCAGCGGAGGGGCTCCGCTCTTCTTGACGCCGCAGCCCTGGTGGAAGAACCGGGCGTCCTGCGGCCTGCGGGGCACCTCGTTCTCGAAGCCGAACACCCGCGAGTCCACCGGGGCGAGCTCGTTGCAGGCGGTGCAGCGCAGCCAGGAGGGGAACGGCACGGTCGGCACGCCCACCCTGGAAGCCGGGCCCCGCGGGTCCTGGTCGAGACCGTCCAGCCAGGGCGCTGGCAGCAGTTCCTTCACGTTCTTGCCGAAGATGCCCTGCACCGCGGACAGCAGCCGGGGCTCGGCGATCGGCTTCCAGTCGTTCCGCTCACGGACGTCGTTGTAGTTCCAGTCGTCGAGCCCGCGCACCAGCACGGAGAAGTTGGGCATGTCGACCAGCGCGCCGACCCCGCTGGTGAACATGAGGTGGCTCGGGCGGACCGAGCCCACGCGACGGCGGTGGTTCGTAGTCATAGAGCTCCTTCCGGAGCGGGTGTCAGAAGTTGTCGGGGCTTGCCAGGACCCTCGCTTGGCGGAACCTCTCGCACGGCTCTCGCTGCGGTGCCGGAGACATCGGTTAGGTAACGCAACGTCTCCGACGTCCTCGCGAGAGCCGCACGGGAGAACCCGCGGGTGGTTGGGCTGCGTGAGTAGTAGGAGTGCGGCCTGCGGGGGCGGTAGGTGCTCGGCACCGCGCCGAGGGCGCCGCGATTTCGCGAGAAATCGCGGCCACTGTGTCGGGAGGTCCAGTGCGTGCGGCACCGCCAACACCTGGGAGAGCCGAGCGAGGGTCGCTGTCACGATTTGCGTTTGGTGGTGGGCAGTGCGGTGTCGCCGAGTTCGTCGCCCTCGGGGATCTCCTCGTCCTCGGCATCGGTCTCGCCGTCACCGTCCGATGGGGGCGCGAAGGTCCACGCGGGAGCGTTGTAGAGGGTCTGGAACAGCTCCTCACCGCCGGGCACGAGCAGGTTGATCTCGTTCTCGGTCTCGCGCATCGACTGCGCCACGGTGCTGTCCCGCCAGGTGTGGTCGCCGGGTTTGGTCAGCAGCGCTCGGCGCTTCTGGTCGTCACGGCCGGAGGAACGACCGACGTAGCCGACCGAGTGCTCGCCGTCCTGCTCGCCGCTCCAGAGGTCCTTGGTGCGGCCGAGCCGTTCCGCCAGGTAATCGCGCCCCCGCTGCCCCCGCACGGCTTCGGCACGGTCGAGCATCCGTTCGGTGATGCGCCGCACGAGCGGGGAGTCCAGCTCCACTTCCTGGGCGTCGTTCTCCCCGGAGTGCGGCTCGGCGGCGTTGCGCACCGCCGCCACGAACGCGGCGGTGACTCCCCGGTCCAGCGCGCGGCGGGTGTAGGGGGTGACCGAGAGCGCCTCGACCTGGCGGTAGAAGGTGGCGTGGTAGTGCTCGAAGTCCTCGTAGTGGGCCAGGTCGCGGGGCCTGGTCCAGTTGTAGAGGGTGACGACCAACCCCGGCCCGCTGTCGGTGCGGCCCACGCGGGAGGACGCCTGGATGTACTCGGCGGTGTTCTTGGGCTGGCCGGTGACCATCATCAGCCCGAACCGGGAGACGTCCACGCCGACCTGCAGCATCGAGGTGGCCAGCACCACGTCGACCGGGTCACGGCCGTCCTTGCGGCGCTGTTCGCGGCGCGCGCTGAGCGGATGCGGCTCGGGGGTGTCCTTGCCGCGGGAGGACTTGCGCCGCTGCCCGTAGATCTCGCGCAGGTTCGCGCCGATGGCGCGGCGGCGTGGGGTGGTGTCGATCTCGGCGTCGAAGCCGTTCTCCAGGTGGGTGAGCACCTCGCTGATGTCGGCCGAGGAGATGCGGGAGGTCAGTTCCTGGATGTTGAGCATCGCGGCGCGGGTGAGCAGCCGGTCGGAGATGCCGCGCCTGCGGCCGTGGGTGCGCACGCGGGTGGCCACGTCGTCGTCGAGGGAGCGCCGCATCCCGGCGAGTTCCCTGGTGGCGTTGAAGTAGCCGACCAGCGTCATGTACGGGTCGGCCGCCGCGCCGTGCTGGTCGAACAGGGTCTGCCCGGCCAGCAGCAGGATCTCGGCGACGCGGATCTCGGCGGACTTCAGCCGCACCCCGTGGGCGCAGATCCCGAGGTAGCGCCTGCCCGGTTTGTCCGCGGTGGACACCTGATGCGAGAAGAACGTGTCGGAGACCTCGGTGACCTGCGGCGGGAACACCGCCAGATCGCGGTTGAACACCCCGCGCACCTGCTCGCCGGCGCGTTTGGTGGTGGCGGTGGAGGCGATGATCTTCGGCCCGGCCTCGTTGCCGCCGGGGGTGCGCCAGCAGCACAGCTCGTCCACCGCGGACTCGAACAGCCCTACGGTGGTGCCCAGCGCCCCGGAGATCAGGTGCAGCTCGTCCTGGATGATCAGGTCGGGCGCGCGCAGCCGCGCCACGGGCTTACTGCTCACGTTCGGGTGGCCGCTCTTCTTGTGGTGCTTGTCGGCGCAGCCGGTCTCGGCGTCGAGGTCGGCGTGGCGGTAGCCGTGCCGGGGGCACCAGCGGCGCACCCGGCCGAACAGCATCCCGGCGTAGCCCTTCCAGGGCAGCTGGGCGAGCTTGTCCACGGTGGCGATGACGAGGCTGGGCAGCAGCCGGTAGATCTCCTCGTCGACGGTGAGGATGGGCAGGCCCTCGGGCGAGTGCGGTTTGGAGAACGGGCAGGCGTCGCTGCCCTCGGCGTTGGGGCAGTGCAGCAGCACCCGGCGGGTGGCGGTGTCGACCTCGGCGTCGCGGTGGGCGAGCAGCGCGGAGCCGCACCAGGGGCAGGCCAGGGTCTGCAGCACGTTGGCGCGTTTGCCGTCGCCGGCCTCGCGGGCCTCCCTGATCTGCTGTTCGGCCTGGCCGAACCAGTTGGGTGAGACGCTGCCGCCGACCCACAGCCCGATGCGGAACGGTTCGGCGCCCCAGGTGGCCTCGTCCTCACGTCGGATCATCTCCGCCGCGCACACCAGCGCCGCGGCGCGCTGGAACTGCTGCGCGGTCAGCAGCCGCAGGGTGTAGCGCATCAGCACCGCCACTCCGGCGCCGCCGTCGCGGGCCTCCTCGCCACTGCCGAAGGTGCCCTGCAACCGGCGGATGGCGAAGGTGAACGCGGTCAGTCCGAGGTATGCCTCGGTCTTGCCGCCGCCGGTGGGGAAGAACAGCAGGTCGAGCACGGCGTTCGAGTCGGCGGCGCGTTCGGCGTGGTCCGGGTCGACCAGCGAGGGCAGGTTCAGCAGCACGAAGGCGAGCTGGAACGGCCGCCAGGAGGCCCCGGCCGCGCCGTTGGCCTCGACCCGCTGCTTGGCCTCGGAGTAGTCGATCTCGGCGGTCTCGCGCAGCCGCGCGAGGTCGGTGTGGCGGCGCTGGGCGGCCATGGCGCGGTTGGCGAACCGGAACGCGGCGAGCGCGTCGGCGTGGCCGGGGTGGTCGGGGTCGGTGAGCAGGTCGATGCCCGCCCGCACCCGGTCGGCGGCGCGGCGTGCCTGGAAGACGGCGGATTCGGCGGTCTCGCGCAGCGAGTCGGGCAGTTCCCGAGCTTCGGACTCGCGCTGGTCGAGCCAGCGGCGGTAGCCCTCGGACAACGGTGCGAGCCCGGCGCGCAGTTCGGACGGTTCGGCGGTGGCCAGGGTGTCCATGGCCAGTTCGGTGCCCGCCAGCGGGCTGCCCCGCTGGTTGCCCGGCGCGACGGTGGCGGGGACCTCGTAGGTGGGCAGCCAGGTGGTTTCGAGCTGGTGGGCGCGGCGGGTGCCGGGGGTGGTGTGCGGGTGCACGGCGACGTTGTGGCCGGAGGCGTAGCGCAGCTGGTCGCGGTAGAGCAGCCGCAGGTGCTGTTCCTCCGGGTCGTCCTCGGCGGCGCTGTCGTACAGCGGGTCGTCGGCGGGCAGGAACACCGGCGACGCGCCGTCGAGGGCGGTGACGCGCAGTCGGGTCTGGAACATCCAGGACTCCTCCTGCGGCTTGCCTTCTCGTTGCGCGTTGACCAGGGTGAGTTCCACGACGCGCTTGCCGTCGCGGTCGCGCGCGGTCACGGCCAGCAGCACGCCGGGTTCCTCGGCGGTGTCGGCGGTCAGCGGCAGGCGGTGCGAGCCGGTGCCGTCGAGCCGGACCTCGCGGCTGACCGTGACGGGTTCGCGGGTCCAGAGCCTGCGTTTGGCGCCTTCGGCGGTCTCGGTGTCCTCCTTGGTGTAGCGACCCCATTCCGCGGTGACGTGCAGCGCGGTGGTGTCCCGCGCGACGGTGCAGCTCAGCCCCATCGAGGAGGCCCAGATGCGGCCGAGGCTCTGCGGGCTGAGCACGTTGGGCAGTTCGCCGCCACCCTCGCCGTTGGCCTCGCCGCCGGTCTCGGCCCCGGTGTCCGGCGCGGGTTCGGCGTCGGCGGTGGGGCAGGCGTCCTGCTTGGGGCCGAGCATCCCGACGAGGTAGCGCTCGCGGGGGCCACTGGAGCCGTAGGGCAGCTGCTCGGTGTCGCCGTCCCACGGGCCGAGCAGGTCGCGCACGATGAGTTCCTGCAACCCGTCGCGCACTTGCGCGCCGCTGGTGTCGGGGAACCGCTGCTCGGTGTCCAGCAGCCGGGTCGGGTCCGGCCGCGCGTCGGCGTCCTCGCCCCCCGCGCCGGTCTCGCCAGTACCGGTGTTGCCGGTGCCGCCGTTGCCGCCCGAGCCGCGCGCCGCGCCGGTGGGCATGTCGAGGCTGCCCTGTTCACCGTTGGGGTTCATGAACAGTCCGTCCGAGCTGTCCGGGGTGGTCATTTACGGTTGTGCTCCCTCTCGGTGGCTCTTCTTGGGCGGTGGCTCGCTGTCGGTGGCTCGTCCGGGGTCGGTCGTGGGAGACGGCTCCACGGACCGGGAAGCCGGTACACCGCCGCGCCGATCCGGCGGTGCCGCGCGGCACCGCTTCGCGCACGCGCCCGCCCGGTCCGGGAATCACGCGGTTCGGTGATCATCCCGATTTCTCTCACACGGGTCCGACACCGGTCGCCGCGCCGGGCGACTCGCCCGGATTCTCGTCGCACAAGGCGTCCAACGGCGAGGTGTCCTCGAAGTCCCGTTCACCGGGACGTGAAGATCGTCGTCCCACCAGTGGCAGAGGATAAACCAGCTCACGGCGGAGTTGGCCCGGAATTCGCATACATCGGATACCGATCGTTGAACGGACCCGACCGAGCGCGTACGGCGTGCCCCGTACGCGTCCGGCGTGCCCGCGAGCGCTGTCGCCGACAGGGCACGTGTGAAACCGCCGGTCACGGCCCGAAGGCCACCCGATGCAGCTCGGCGAGGTAGTCCTCGAAGCGGGATCGCCCCTGCTCGGACAACCGGGCCCTGGTGATGGTGTGGCGGTGGCGCTGCACCTTTCTGATCTCGATCAGCTCCTCGCGATGCAACACGCCGAGCTGACGCGACAGTTCGGCGGTGGTGATTTCCAGGCCGCGTTGCAGGTCGCCGAAATCGGCGGCCTGCACGTGCCGCAGCGCTCCGAGGATCGCCAGCCGCACCGGTGAGTGCAGGATGGTCGGAAGTGCTTCGCGGGGGTCTCGGGCCGTGCTCATCGGCGCCACCGCACACCGATGAAAATCGCCAGCATCGCAGCGGCTACCGCCGAAGCGACCCGGGCGGATGCCCCACTGGAGCCATCGGACCAGAGCAGTTCGGATACGGGAAACGTGCCCGCGAGCAGCGCCGCGCCTGCCAGGAGCGTGTCGACACGCCGCCACGGTGCGCGTCCCGGAGCGCGCAACGCCGCCCAGTGCCACGAGAACGGAACAGCGAGGATCGCCAGGGCCGCCAACAGCGACCCCACCAGCGGCGGATCGGATTGGATCACCCAGCTCGCCCCGGCACTCAGCGCACCGAGGCTGAGCACCGCCAGTGCGATCTCCGCGACGCGCGGTCGCCGATACAACGACGGGGCGCGGCGGACGTTCTCCAGGGCCTGTCGTGCCTGGTCGGTCATCTTCGCTCCTTTCGGTGCCCAGCCAGCTAATTCGATTTTCGCAACCAGTTACAAAAAACGAAACAGCGCGCTGGGGTCGACCACTGCCCACGAGCTCGTCGCGGCGGCCCGGCCTGCGCTCGCGTTCGAGGTGGCCGCCGCGTCCGGCTATGCGGCTGATCTACTCACACCCCGCAAGCTGAGTGTCACGGCGATCGCCGCACCGCCCCACGTTCCGACGACGTGATCAACGAGACGCGAGAAGCATCTCCCCACCAAGGAAACGCGGAAATGTTTTCGTCGGTGTGGCAGAGCCGAACCCCCACTCCCCCAGCTTCCGGAGTACCGCCAATTTCTCGCGAAATCTCCGGCCCTCGGCAAAGTGCGGTGCCAAACCTCAACCACCCTCGCGGGCCGCACTCCGACCACTCCCGCAATCGGCACCGCTGCGGGTTCTCGCGTGCGGCTCTCGCGAGGAAGGCCCAACGTGGCGTAGGTGGCTACTCGATGGTGGGCCTGGCCGGAGCGAGAGCCGTCCCCGAGGTTGCGCCGAGCGGCCACCCACGAAACCCGGCCGGAAACCCTCAACTTCCTGATGCGGGGACGAGTTCGGAGCATCCGGACCAGCAGAGGTAGTCCTCGATGACCTCGGTGTCGTCGGCGATGAGGTCGTGGAAGGCGTTCTCGTCGGGTCTGTCGTGCTGGTCCAGCGGCATAATCGCGATCTGATACATCCCGAACCGTTCCTCGGTGCGGTAAAGCACGGCCAGCGCCCACTCACGCAGCCAGGGCAAGGCTTCGGCGTCGTCGACGCGGTGCTCGGTGGGTTGGTGGTGCAGCAGTTCGGTGTAGGAGCCCAGCGAGTCGGGGTTGACCACCCGGTACAGCGTCATGGTGTTAGTAAACATGGTTGTCTCCTGGGTTGGGGCGTTCGGATCGTTCGGGTCGGTGGTAGGGGCATTCGCGGGGGCCGAGCGGGTCGAGGTGCAAATACAGCTCCCCGCTGGCGGTGAGGATCAACGCGTCGAGCGGATAGCCCAGCGACAGCAGATGGTGGTCGTGACAGCTGTCCCGCGACTCCGAATTGGTAGGGGCAGGGCCGGTGGCGGTGTTGCATTGCACCGCCACCGCCTCGCTGCGGTAGCGCTGCACGGTTCCGGCCAGCCAGGCAGCCGCGGCCCGCGGCGTGAACAACACCGCCACCGGCCGCCGTCCACGACGAGACCTGGAACAACTGGCCCGCAGATCCGCATGGGCATGCCAGTGCAACGCCAGGTCATGCCAAGCGCTCGGCGGCGGAGTCACCGGAACATCCCGGGAAACAGCTGGGAAATGACTGACCACTGTCGAAGCTGGCTCACTGGCACACAAGCCACCAGTCTTCTACGAAAGGTATTCATTGATAGTCTCTCCATTGTTAACCCAATCCAAAGCTTTTGGATTCGATCCAAAGATCTCGGACTGTAGCCAGCTACGCAATGACACCTTTGAGTGATCCAATGTGTTGGGAACATGAACTACTCTTGGCTCATGGTCGGATCCAAACCCGGAAATCCACGAGCACGCTCGCTAGGCGCTGAACTGCGGAAAGCTCGCAACGAGGCAGGGATCAACACTCGTGAGTTGGCTCGCAGAGTCAACATGGGGCACGCATGGGTCGGCCGAACCGAACGGGGCGAACGTGCCGCTACTCCAGAAGACGTCGCCGGGATCGCCGTAGCTCTCGGACTCCCCACTTCCGAGCGGGAACGGCTGGTTGAATCAGCCCGTGAAGCGCACCATCCGAACTGGATACGATCGGGCTTCCCAGGTGCTCACCAGGAGCTCGTCTCGTTGATCGAGTACGAACGCACCGCGACGTACATCGCCGAAATCGCCCCACTGCTCATCCCTGGACTGCTACAGATCGGGGACTACGCGCGGGCCGTCATGACCGAAGCTCCACCCGAGGAGCTGGAATCGCGAGTGGCGATGCGGGCGAGTCGACGCGACATCCTCATCGGCCGCAACGCTCCGGAGTTCGAGGCCATCATCATGCAGCGTGCGCTCGAAGAGCGAGTCTGCGACGCAGCGACCATGGCCGACCAGCTACGGCACATGCTCAAGACAGCGGAGTTCCCGAATGTGACCGTACGCGTGCTCCCCTCAATGGTGAACCGCTGGACACCGGCTCACTCCGGCGAGTTCGTCCTGTTCGAGTTCTCGAAGGCACCACCGATCGTGCACTTCGAGCAGCTGTGTTCGGCAGTGTTTCTCACCGATAACAAAGCAGTTGAGGAACACCGCCAGGCACTCGATACCCTGCGCGAGGCGACGATGACCCCCGAAGACTCATTGAACTTCATCGCCGACCGTGCAGACGCTGTTGAGGAGAGCATATCGTGACGGAAACTGTTACGCGCTGGCGTAAATCCAGTCGGTCAAGCAAGCACACGGCCTGCGTCGAGGTCGGTCGGATCGGCGGCGGCGCGGCGGTACGCGACACCAAGGACCGCTCGCTCGGCTACTTCACCACCACGAGCACGCAGTGGCACACGTTCCTGAGCGCGGTCAAAACCGACCGGTTCAGCTGAAACAGCCTCGGCGACGCAGCGCCTCCGACACCACCGGAGGCGCTACACCGCGCTCTCACTCTCGCCGAGCCAAAGAACATCTACCGAAACAGTGTGCCGCGACACCCACTCACGCGGGTTCAGGAACGTTCGGTTCGATCTTCTTCGCGATCTTCAAAGCCTCAGCGCACTCATCCTCGTCGTCAGGCAAACGGATCTCACGGGCTCGGACTTGGACGATCCCTTCCCCCGCATCGAACATAACGCCGCAAGCCCGCGTCTGTGTTGCTCCTTTGGTGATCACTCGGGCTCCGGAACGACCATTGACCTCAAGACGCTCGAACTCAGCCCAAACTGATTTCTGCTCGGATGAATCCACCGTTTGACGGGTGTTTTTCTCCATCCTCACAGTGAACGGATCACCTTCGTAGTAGCAACCCGGCTTCCATGGTAGTTCACTTTTGGTCTTTCCCGGCACTTCCAGCCCGAATGAACTTAGGGTATCCGAGGAAAGCATTTCGCACGGTTTAACACTCGCTAATGCCTCACTGGAAGGCGAATTCCCACTCGTCTCTGACGAGCCGTCACCAGTACCTTCACTCGGCGAACATGCGGAAGCCGCAATCAACGCCGCCCCAGCAACAGCGGTCAACAACGAGCGTGTCCACAATTTCACTGCGCACCCCTTCGCAGATCATCGGCAGCCTGTTCATCGGTAGCCTGATAGTTCTTCTTCGCCTGCTTGAACAGATCCGCCTTACGCCGCAGCTCATCAGCAAACTGTTCAAGCAGATCAGCCGCACCGTTCGAGCCGTTACGGGCCTTGTTCCCGAACTTGGCCGCCAACTGCTGCCCAGAGGTGTAGGCCCCGAGACCTGGTACCTGCTGAAGGCCAATAGCAGCGTCGATAAGTTCGTCGACTTTCCCGGCTTCGCGCAAGTACACCTCGGCTGCCTTGTCGGCGGCTTGGGGTTCCATGCTCAGGCCGCCGCCGGAGATCTGCTGCTGGATCCAGGAGTTCTCGTCCCGGATCGACTGCAACGCCGCCCCAGCACCCACGAAACCGGACGCATCCGCACTCTGCTCCGCCATCACGACTCCCTTCGCACCACAGGCACGCTCACCGTGCACGACCCCACTCGCTCACGATCACCCTAGCCGACCAAGCACCCACGCTGGCCCACAATCAGCGGACCCGACTGTGGCAGCGAGCCCATCCGCCAGGTTGATCGCAGCTTCGCTACCGGTCAGCCGGACACCCGATCAGAACAGGGCCTCGATGCCGTTCTGCTGGCCGGAGTCGCCCGACGTGTTCTTCTTGAGAGTGGCTTTTCAGGTGCGTTCCTCGTCTTCCACTTCCCCAAGTCAGCACCGATCGTGCACGTCGAGAACTTCCACTCGACCACGTTCTTGCACAAGAGTAGGGATGTTGCCGCGTACGATACGGCGGCGACCACCCTGCAACAACTGACGATGACCCCGGAAGACTCGATCGAGCTCATCGCCAAAATCAAAGACGAAATGGAAAGGCAACTATGACAATGCCCCCGCAAGGCTGGCGCAAATCGAGCCGACCCCAGCAACGTACGAGCTGCGTCGAAGTCGGCCGAATCAACGACGGCGCAGCGGTCCGCGACACCAAGAACCGCTCGCTCGGCTACTTCACCACCACAAGCGCGCAGTGGCAGACGTTCCTGGACGCGGTCAAAACCGACCGGTTCAGCTGAGACAGTTTCGGCGACGCAGCGCCTCCGACACCACCGGAGGCGCTACCCGCGCCGACGCTCCCGCCAAGACCGAGGCACGCCTGCCGGTGCATAGTGCCGCAACGCCCGCTCACGCGGGCTCAGGAACGTTCGGCTCCACCTTCCTCGCGATCTCCAACGCCTTCTGACACTCGTCCACATCGTCAGGGAGACGTACTTCGTTGGCCTGGACCTGGACGGTTCCCTTCCCCGCGTCGAACATTACGGTGCAGCTTCGAGCCTTCGTAGCACCCTTAGTGATGACACGCGCTCCAGAACGACCATTGACTTGGAGACGTTCAAACTCCGCCCACACATCCTTCTCTGAGGCGGATTTCACCGTCTCCCGCATATTTTTAATCATGTTGACATTGATTGGGTCACCCTGATAATCACAGGCGGGCTCCCATTCCAACATGTTGTCAAGTTCACCAGGAACTTGAAGTCCAAACGATTTCAGAGTTCCCGGAGGTAGCATGTCGCACGGCTTAATATCAGCCAAGCTATCCCTCGGTGAAGAAGAGATCGTCGAACCCGACGGGTCTCCTGAACCACCGTCGGCTGCTCCTCCGGGCGAGCATCCGGCCACACCAACCAGTGTCACTCCGGCAACAGCCGTCAACAACGATCGTGTCCAGGACCTCACTGCGCACCCCTCCGCAGATCGCCGGAAATCTGCTCGTCGGTATCCTGATAGTTCTTTTTCGCCTGCTTGAACAGATCCGCCTTGCGGCGCAACTCGTCAGCGAACTGTTTCAGCAAATCAGCTGCGCCAGTGGAACCGTTAGTCGCTTTCTGGCCGAACTTGGCAGCTAGCTGTTGCCCTGAGCTATAATCGCCCAAGCCAGGAACCTGCTGCAACCGGACAGCATCTTCTGCCAGACGATCAGCTTCCAGGGCTTCGCGTTCGTACACAGCAGCCGCGTCGTCGGCGGCTTGGGGCTCCATGCTCAGCCCGCCGCCCGAGATCTGCTGCTGGATCCAGGAGTTCTCGTCCCGGATCGACTGCAACGCCGCCCCAGCACCCACGAAACCCGACGGATCAGCATTCAGCTCCGCCATCACGACTCCCTTCACACCACAGACACGCTCACCGTGCACGACCCCACACGCTCACGATCACCCTAGCCGACCAAGCACCCACGCTGGCCCGCAATCAGCGAACCCGACTGTGGCAGCGAGCCCGGTCGCCCGATCGGTCACGGCTTCGCTGCCGGTCAGCCGGACATCCGATCAGAACAGGGCCTCGATGCCGTTCTGCTGGTCGGAGTCGCCCGAGGTGTTCTTCTTGAGAGTGGCTTTTCAGGTGCGTTCCTCGTCTTCCACTTCCCCACGTCAGCACCGATCGTGCACGTCGAGAACTTCCACTCGACCACGTTCTTGCACAAGAGTAGGGATGTTGCCGCGTACGATACGGCGGCGACCGCCCTGCAACAACTGACGATGACCCCGGAAGACTCGATCGGGCTCATCGCCAAAATCAAAGACGAGATAGAAGGGCAACTATGACGATGCCCCCGCAAGGCTGGCGCAAATCGAGCCGATCCGGGCCGAACAGCAGCTGCGTCGAAGTCGGCCGGATCAACGGCGGCGCGGCGGTCCGCGACACCAAGGACCGCTCGCTCGGCTACTTCACCACCACAAGCACGCAGTGGCAAACGTTCCTGGACGCGGTCAAGACCAACCGGTTCAACTGACCCCGGCGACACAGCGCCTCCGCCAACACCGGAGGCGCTACCCGCGCCCTCACTCTCGCTGAGGCCGAAGCACACCTACCAGCACAGACGCTGAGCCATTCGCTCACGCCGGCTCCGGAACGTTCGGCTCGATCTTCTTCGCGATTTTCAACGCCTCCTGACATTCATCCACATCGTCAGGCAATTGATTTTCGCGAGCCTGAACCTGGATTAACCCCTGACCGGCGTCAAACATCACATTGCAAAGTCGAGCCTTCGTGGTCCCCTGGTTAATAGCCCGAGCCCCAGTACGACCGTTCACCTCAAGGCGCTCGAATTCAACCCAAACAGATTTCTCCTCTGAAGAGGAGACTGTCTCACGTGTATTTTTTTCCATTCTCACTGAAACCGGTTCACCAGAGTAATAGCACCCCGGTGCCCAAGGTAGCTGATCCTTAGGTTCCCCCGGCACTTCCAGACCGAATGACTTTAGAGTCTCCGACGACAACATCTCGCACGGCTTCACACTCGCCAGTGCCTCGTCGGAAGGCGAGTTCCCAGTGGTCTCTGACGAGCCGTCACCAGCGCCTTCACTCGGCGAACACGCAGAGGATCCGATCAGCGCCACCCCGGCAACAGCCGCCAACAATGATCGCGTCCACAACCTCACTGTGCACCCCTCCGCAGATCGTCGGCAACCTGCTCATCGGTAGCCTGATAGTTCTTCTTTGCCTGCTCGAACAGATTCGCCTTGCGCCGCAGCTCTTCAGCGAACTGCCCCAACAAATCCGCCGCACCGCTCGAACCGTTTTGAGCCTTGTTTCCGAATTTGGCCGCCAACTGCTGTCCAGAGGTGTAAGCCCCCAGACCTGGAACCTGCTGCAACCTACCGGCTGAAACAGCGAGCTCATCGGCTACTTTGGCTTCGCGCCTGTACACCTTGGCCGCGTCGTCGGCGGCTTGGGGTTCCATGCTCAGCCCGCCGCCGGAGATCTGCTGCTGGATCCAGGAGTTCTCGTCCCGGATCGACTGCAACGCCGCCCCAGCACCCACGAAACCGGACGCATCGGCGCTCTGCTCCGCCATCACGGCTCCCTTCACATCACAGGCACGCTCATCGTGCACGACCCCACACGCTCACGATCACCCTAGCCGAACCAGCACCCACGCTGTTCCACAATCGGCGAACCCGAGCATGACCACGGTCTCGCGGAGTCGACCCGCACGAGCACGCGGACACAGCGCCACACAGGACACCAACACAGACGTGGTCACTGCTCCCACACTCGGTGCTCTCAGCCTTCGAACAGATCCACTCGGCGGATATGTGGGGCCACTCCCAACCTGACAGCCCGGCTCAGCTCGAACTCCTGGGAAATACTGACAGTAGCGCGACGCATGGCAAGCAAAAGCGGAGTCGCCAGAACAATCCCCGCTCCCACAACAAACCGCTGGACATTAACCCACTCAAGCGAATTTTGCCTCTTCGAGTTGAGAAATACCCCCTAGCTCTCGATACCCTGCGGGGAACGGCCGTAAGCACAGAGAAATCGTTGAGTTTCATCGCCGACCGTGCAGACGCTGTTGAGGAGAGTATATCGTGACGGAAACGGTTACGCGCTGGCGTAAGTCCAGCCGGTCAAGCAATCACACGGCCTGCGTCGAAGTCGGCCGAGTCGGCGACGGCGCGGCGGTACGCGACACCAAGGACCGCTCGCTCGGCTACTTCACCACCACAAGCGCGCAGTGGCAGACGTTCCTGGACGCGGTCAAAACCGACCGGTTCAGCTGAGACAGTTTCGGCGACGCAGCGCCTCCGACACCACCGGAGGCGCTACCCGCGTCCACACTTCCGCCAAGGTCGCAACAGGCCTGCAAGCGCAGCGTGCCGTGAGCCCCACTCACGCGGGCTCAGGAACGTTCGGCTCCACCTTCTTCGCGATCTCCAACGCCTTCGCACACTCGTCGACACTGTCGAAGCGACCAGTTTCAGTCGTGCGAACCTGGACCATCCCTTCTCCAGCATCGAACATCACATCGCAGCCTCGCGCTTGCGTCGCTCCCTTGACAATCGCCCGCGCTCCGGCACGACCATTGACCTTGAGACGTTCGAACTCCGCCCACACGGATTTCTGCTCAGCGTCCGCGACCGCTTCGCGCTTATTCAGTTCTAATGTTAATCCAACGGGATCGCCGTCGTAATCGCATCCTGGAGCCCATGGGAGATGTTCCACGGATTCTCCCGGCACTTCCAGGCCCAAGGATTTCAGAGTATCCTGCGGCAGCACATCGCACGGCTTCATGCTGGCCAAACTCTCCTCCGACGAAGACGTATCTGTCTCTGAGGCGTTCCCGGAGCCTCCGCCGGAAGAGCACCCTGCCGCACCGATCAGCGCCGCCCCGGCAATAACCGCTGCCAACGACCGCATCCGCCTGTTCACTCCGTACTCCTTCGCAGTTCCCGGGCGGCCTGGTCATCGGTGGCCTGGTACTTCTTCTTGGCCTGCCGAAACAGATCGGCCTTGCGATACAACTCGTCAGCGAACTCTCTCAACAAATCCGCCGCACCGTTGGAACCGTTGCTGGCCTTCTGCCCGAACTTGGCCGCCAACTGCCGCCCCGAGGGATAGTCACCCAGCCCGGGAACCTGCTGCAGCTGCATAGCTGCACGAATCAGTGAACTAACCTCTTCGGCTTCGCGTTCGTACACCGCCGCCGCGTCGTCGGCGGCTTGGGGTTCCATGCTCAGTCCGCCGCCGGAGATCTGTTGCTGGATCCAGGAGTTCTCGTCTCGGATCGATTGCAACGCCGCCCCAGCTCCTTCGAAACCGGACGCATCGGCGCTCTGCTCCGCCATCACGGCTCCCTTCACGTCCCAAGCACGATCACCGTGCACGACCCCACTCGTTCACGATCACCCTAGCCGACCGAGCCCCCACGTTGGCCCGCAATCGGCGAACCCGACCGTGACCAAGGTTTCGCGGAGTCGATCCACACGAGCACGCGGACACAGTGCCACACAGGAAACCAACACAGACGTGGTCGCTGCTCCCACACACGGTTGACTGCCCAGCCCGACTCGAACTCCCGAACACCGCTGGTAACGGCGCAGTCGTGCTGAGTAGGGCAGAACCGTCGGATGTAATCGTCCGTGCATTGCATCGAAATGTAGTTTCAGTACAGTTTCTCAATCGCCCTAGTGTAATCTGTCGTGTCTTTGCACACAATGTTCGATATGAAGATTCGAGCTGACGCGACGCTGGAACGGCAGTTGGAACACACCGAGCGGGAAGCGACCGCCCAGGAGGTGAGACAGGCCATCACTGACGTCATCGCGCATATGCGCAGCGGAAAAGGTCGAGATTACAGGGCAGGACAAACCTTGCGCAGATTACTGGAGCAGGCTCGGCTACGTGCATCTGAAGAAAACGAGTGGGACATCGTCTGTCTACTCCACGAGGCACATGGCTACGCAACTGGCAGGATCCTTAAGCCCGATTTCGACGAACGTTATCGTCTCATCAAGGATAGTAAACGTAAAGACAGCCTGCAGAAACTCGTCGCGGGCACGCTCAGCCGCACACTCAAGTTTATCAACGAAGCAGGAAACGATTATCTCGTCGAGCAGCCGGGAGCAGGACTTCACGATCTACTCACACGCTTGAGGGAGTTGGGTGATGACGCACAGCTTCTCGATGCTCCTGAAGAGACTCCAGGTCGCTACCGTCTAGTGCGCGGAAGAGCCGAACTGATGCTCTGGTTACAACGCGTTCTGTCCGAACGAATCGACATCGAAAATCCCGGAGAAACAGCGCAGCGAATCGCCATGTCCTCGGAAAAAGTCGAAGCTCTCGCCAAGGATCCGGACGGACAAGCGATCCTCAAAGCCACCGAACTCAAACAACGCTCGGACACCCTTACCGAGCTCCGCAAGCTCGTCGACGACCCGACGACAGGAGAAGAAGCTCTCCAAGAACTCCTCCAGCATCACCCCTGGATCTTCGGTGGGCGCTTCGTCGATGCGGCCACACGACGTCGCCTGGTCGACGGCGAGGAACTCGACATCCCACTGATCCGGGCCGACGGGTCCCTGCACATCGTCGAACTCAAGCGCTCCCTGGGCGTCTCCGGAATAATCAAACGACACCGCAACGCCTGGGTGCCCACTGCCGAAGTGCACAACGCCGTGGGCAGGCCATCAACTACCTCGCCAGCCTCGACGAGCACCGACAGCGCATCCGCGACGAATTCGGGCTCGAAACCAAGCGCGCCAGCGCGACCGTGGTCATCGGCCACCCCCAGCTGCACCCGGAGATCGCCGAGCGCGAGCTCAACGAAGCCCTGCGCACCCTCAACACCCACACCAACCGCGTCGAAGTCCTCACCTACACCGAGCTCCTCGACAACGCCGCACGCGCATTGGGAGACGCGCCTACCCCGTAAAGCACGAGAGACGAATTCTGCGCCGCCTCCCGAGAAGCGGCGCAGAACCACTGTCTTTCCGCTCCAACGCCGGGAAACTTCCGCAGGCGCGGGGCGCGGCCCCGCGACCAACAGGTAACCGGTTCCGGTTCTGGAGTTGTCGAGGTCGGGGTGGCGTCACAGCAGGGTTCCCTGGCCGTCCTCGGGTTCGCTGGACTTGCGTGAGGTGTTCTTCTTGGCGGTCGCCTGCTTGTTGGTGCCCTTCTTCTTGTCGTGCAGGCCCTGGGCGACTTCCTGTTGGTGGCGCTCGTGGTTGAGTTCGAGCAGGCTGTCCAGGATCTCGCGCTGGGCCGCGGGGCCGATGGTGTAGCGGGTCTCGCGGCCGACCGGGTGGAAACCGTGGTCCAGGCCGCCGACCGCGTCGATGCGATCCTGCCAACCGTAGGCGCGCACCGTGGCCTCGTCGATCTCGCGATGAATCCGCCGTAACTCGACGATGTCCGAATCGGTGCACTCCGGATCGAACACCAGGTTGTAGGTCTTGGTCAGCCCCGAATCCCGCGTGAGCATCACGTCCCTGCGATAGCGATCCAACTCGTCGCCGAGATCCCGTAGTTCCTGAGTGAGTTCCGGCAGTGGGAAGGTCTCGAAGACGTCGGAGGGCGCATAGCGGAGATCAGTCTTCATCGACGAGGAACGAGTTTTCGCCCACCAGTAGTGCTGCGCGCTCGACAGCAAGGACAGCATCGCCGTGTCCTCGGTGGCGAACACAACTGTCGCCTCTGAGAAAACCTGACCGGTGGGTAGCATCGCTGGCATCACGGTCTTGCTCACCCGCGTGAGCACCAACACCTGATCCAGATCAGCGATAGCCTTCCGCATCGCTGGACGTTGCTCAGCATACTGCCACCAGTAATCGCGGTATACCTTGCGATTATTCTCTTCCCTTACAGGCTTGACATCTCGAAGAACTTTCTCGTAGCAGGTCGGGTACTTCTTGGCTTCCTCTTCAGGCCAGTCAAAGAAGTTTATTACCCATCTACTGGCCTCGCAGTTCGCCCGCGAGTTGAGATCGTCCCCGTTGAGGTAAGGAAAGAGGACCTCGTCGTTACTGGGATCGCTCTCAATCATGGCTGCTGCTTCTTCAGGCCGCATGAGGAATCCCTTGCCCAGCACGTATGAGCCGATGAATCCGATACCACGGTTCGCCGCAAGCCGTTCCGGGTTGCCGGTCACACGGGATTCGACATCGAGCGAAGGTGTGATGCCATCCACCGCAACCCCATCGGCAATTCGTCGCGCCCGCGCGCTCAGCTCAGCCCTGCTGGTCCACACGGCGCAGTACTCCAGCGCCGCGCTCTTGGACGGCCAGGGTTCGCTCTTGACCGCACGGCGAATCGTCACTCCGTCATCGACGAGCTGGTCCAGGCCGACCTCGCGGGTGTCGCCCTGTGCCAGGGTGTTGGTGGCGATCAAGCCACTCTGGCCAGTTTCGTTAATCACAGCGTGAGCACGCAGTTCGCAATAGGCCACGAGGTCGGCCAATCCACGTGCGCCTCTGCCAAGAGTGTGCACCAGAAATTCGCGATACGCCGTGCCGAGCGCACCGGTGAGCTTCAGCCCACCCAAAAACGGCGGATTACCCACCACCGCGTCGAAGCCGCCGTCCTCGAAGACCTCGGGGAAGACCAGCGGCCAGTGCAGCGTCTCGCGGCCGAAGTTGCCCTCGGGCAGGTCGGTGTCCAGCCACTCGCGGGCCTGTTCGCGAGCGCGGGCCTCGTCGGTGTGCATTCGCCGCGCGTGGTCGGCGGCGGCGATGGAGCCGTCGCGCAGCCCTTTCTCACCGCGCCCGGCATGCGCGAGAGCGGCGCCGACGGTGAGATCCGCGGCCAGCTCGGCCCGCCTGCCCTTGAGGTTGGCCTCGGCCAGCAGCGCGCGCTTGCGGTTCAGCCCTTCCATTGTGGTGCCATCGATCTCGCGCAGCTCACGGCGCTGCTCGGCCACCTCGGACACCAGCGAACGAACATCGGCGGTGAAGTCCACTGGGGACCGCTCGTGGATCGCCCGCCCCTTCCTGGCGTCCAGGTGCATGTACTCCAGCTGCTCCAGCGAGGTGATCCCCAACAGCGAGTCCCCCGCCACCAACCGGTCATCCAGGAAGGTGAACGGCCGCTGGGAGTCCATGGAAACCAGCCACAGCGAGAGCTTGGCCATCTCCACCGCCATAGGGTTGATGTCCGCGCCGTACAGACAGTGCTCGATCACCTGCCTGCGCGCCTCCACCACCGCCGGGTCCTCCTCGCTGTCCCCGGCGTGCTCCTGCGGCTGGTACTCGCGCACCCGCTCGTCGTCCTCGGCGATCCAGGCCTCCAGCAGCCTGCCGCCCAGATACCGCGCCGCCGCCACCAGGAACGCGGCCGAACCCATCGCGATGTCGGCCACCCGCAGCTTCAGGATCTGCTCACTGGGCTTGAGCCGCCACTCGCGCTGCTCGGCCGTGGTCAACGGCCCCGGCTCGTAAACCAGCGGTTCCAGGGCGTGGCGCACCACGTCCTCGGCCAGGAAGCGCGGGGTGTAGTGCGTGCCGGTGTTGGCGCGCAGCGGCGACTCGGTGACGAACAGCTCCCCGCCCAGCACCACCACCGGCAGCTCGCGCAGATCGTCGCGGATCACACCCCGGAACGGCAGCAGCCGCTCGGTCAGCGCGGCATCACCCCTGGTGACGCCGAGCAGCTTCTTGCGCCGCTCCTCCCGCTCCACCGCGTCCGGCGGGGCGAGCCGCTTGGCCAGCTGCTTGGCCGTGCCGATGCCGGAGTCCTTGAACTCGGCCGCCAGCGTCCCGGCCAGCTCGGTGGTGTCGGCGCTGTCGGCGGCGAGCTCCTCCAGCCGCCGCAGCGGCACCTCGGCCTCCCTGCCCTGCTTGCCCACCAGCCCCACGGTGGTGTCCTCGGCGCGGAACCCGTCGTAGGAGAGCAGGCCCTCGTAGACGTAGCCGATCTGCTCCACGTCCAACGAGCGGAACGACAGAGTGCGCCGCTCGCGCGACTTACCGCTGCCCACCCAGACGTGCTGCACCGACCGCAGCATGTGCAGCACGGTGCGGTCGTCGATGTTCAGCGGCAGCCACGGGAACGCGTCCGGGTCGAACAGCGAACCGTCGTGCGGGTGCATCGTCAGCCTGGGATGGCTCACGCCCCGGTAGACCGCCTCGAACAGCGCCAGCAGCCGGTACCAGCCGGTGTAGGTCTGCTGCAGATCCTCCTCGCTGGACTCCAGCTCGCGCCGCTCCAGCTCGTCGTAGAGCCGACCAGCCGAGTAGGTGGTGGCATACAGCTCGTTGTCCGAGGGAAGCAGCCTGCGCTCCTCGGCGAACAGCAGGAACACCACGCGCATCATCACCGACACCGCGCCGCGGTAGACCTCGTGCGCGGGCACCGAGTCCAGTTCGGACTCGCCACGGCGGCGCTGCTCGGTGCTGGCCCGGCCGAACGCGGCCACCAGCAGCTCCACCGCCTCGCGCACCTGCACGCCCAGCGCTTCGGTGATCTCCTCCTGCGAGTCCTCGCTGGCCTTGAGCAGCTCGGGCAGCCGCTCGCCCTCCGGCACGGCGAAGAACCGCTTGCGCCCCAGCAGCGAGACGAAGGCGCGCACCACGTCGCGTTCGGCGGCCTCCGGCCACGGCACCGCGTCGAACACGGCCGTGGTGGTCACCCCGATGCGCGGGGCGCGCACCAGCGCCCACCAGCGGCCGTCGGTGACCAGGCCGAGCTCGACGCCGTGGTGGCGGCACAGCTGGGCCAGCCGGTCGGCGGGCGTGGCGGCCCAGCTGGAACCGGCGAGCCGGGCGGTGGGCTGCTGGCCCGGCTCGCAGACCATGCCGAGCAGCCGCACCGCGTCCGGCTTGACCTGCTCGGCCGACTCGGCCCGCTCGCCCGGCTCGGCCCGCCCGTCCGGCTCGACGCGCTCCTCGGGTTCGACCAGCGCGAAGGAGGGCGCCAGCCGGGTGTCGTGCTCGGCCACGTCGAGCGAGAGCCCCTCCAGACCCTCGCGGCGCAGCCGCTCGCCCCAGCCGAGCAGCTCGCCGAGCACGTAGTCGATCCAGTCCCGCTGCCCCGCGACCACGTCGGCCTGCCAGGCCGAGTGCGCGCGACGCAGCCGCTGCCTGGTGGGTTTGTCCAGCGCGTCCGGCCCGCTCGGCCAGTGCCGCTTGAGCACCGGCAGCGAGAGGAACGGGCCGCTCACCTCGACCAGGTCCAGCCACTCGCGGTGCTGCTCTGCTGCGTCCGGTGCCTTGCGGTGGAACGGTTTCGGGCTCATCGGGTCGCCTCTCGCTTCGGCACGACAACGATCACGGCTACGGGGAAACGGTGCGGCTCCTGCTCGCGGTAGCGCTCGGCGATCACGCCGAGCTCGCGGTCCCGCTCGGTGGCGAGCTGGTCCAGCCGCTGCTGCCACTTCTGCCGGTCGCGGCGGTACTGGGCGCGCTCCTCCCGGCTGCGGCTGACGTCGGCGCGGCTGAACAACGCCTCCTCCGCCTGGTCCTCGTCCTCGGCCAGCTTGGCGCGCAGCGTGCTCGCGAACTGGTCGATGACGGTGTTGATGCGCTCCCGCTCGGCCTCCTCGCGCTGGGCCAGCGTGCGCCGCAGCGAGTCCCGCCGGGTGCGGGTGCGCCAGTCGATGGCCGAGAGCAGGCCCTCCCGGACCTTGGGCCAGCGGCCCACGATCCGGTTCCACACCGGCGGGGGCGCGGGGGTGCCGTCGGTCAGCGCGCGGTCCAGGATGCCGCCGAGCGTGCCGAGGTTCTCCAGCCTGCGGAACCGCCCGTTGGCCGGTGCCCAGCCGCCCGCGTGGATGACCTCCTCGTGCAGCCGCACCCCGTCGGCGCCGACCAGCACGAACCGCGAGTACGCGCCGACCAGCACGTCCTCCAGCTCTGGGTCGTCGCTGACCACCGCGGTCACCCGGTGCAGCTCCGAGTTCTCGTTGGACACCGCCGAGCGCAGCAGACCGGTCGACATCGACACCAGCGGGTGGTTGAGGTGGGCCAGCACCACGTCGTCGCGGCCCTCGGCCACGGCCGGGTCGAAGGTCACCGGCAGCTGGCGCGGTTGCTCGGCGTTTCGCGATTGGTCGGGCTCGACCGGTTTCTCGGTCAGCCCCTCGGTGGCGCGGGTCCAGGAGCCGGTCAACGCGGGCACGTCGTACAGCGTCCCGGGCACGGGGGCCTCGCGGTCGTCGACGTGCTCGCGCAGCGGCTGCTGCCCGGCCAGTTCCAGCGCGGTGTCGACCACCCGTTTGACGCGCCGCGGGGTGATCCCCAGCTCGCTGACCGTGCGGTCAAGGTTCTGCCGCAGCTTGCGGACCTGCTCGCGCACGTTCGACTCCACCACGAGCCGGTCCTTCGTGCTGCCCGCGCTGTCCACCTCGTCGTCGCGGACGGTCTGGCCGAGCATCCGGCGCTGCACCTTGTCCGAGAGCACCGCGTTGACCGACCCCAGATCCTCGGCCATGCGGGCGACCTTGTCGGCCACCCGGGCCAGGAACTCCAGGTCGGCCTCGTAGGAGTCCACCGCGCCGTCCCAGCCCGTGCCGACGAAGTGCCGGACCTCGGGGACCCGGGTCTGGCCGTAGCGGTCGATGCGGCCGATGCGCTGTTCCAGCTTGTTCGGGTTGAACGGGATGTCGTAGTTGACCAGCCGGTGGCAGTGCTTCTGCAGGTCGATGCCCTCGCTGGCCGCGTCGGTGGCGAGCAGGATGCGCAGCGGGTGCTCGCTCGGGTGCTTCTGGAAGGCCAGCCGCAGCCGCTCCCGTTCCTCGGTGCTCATGCCGCCGTGCAGCTCGGCCAGCCTGTCACCGCCGAGGCCCTCCTGGCGGAGCAGGTTCGCCAGCCACTGCTGGGTGTCGCGGTACTCGGTGAACACCACGATTCGCTCGTCGGTCCAGTCCCGGTCCGGTTTGCACACCTGCTGGAGGTGCTTGATCAGCTCGCGGGCCTTGGCGTCGGGCTGGGCCTCGTGCGAGCGCGCCCACTCCCGCATCCGCTCCAGCAGGCCGATCTCGTCCTCGGCCGGGTCCGGCTGCATCGGGCGGGTACGGTCCAGCGCGTCGTCCTCGGCGTCGGCCATGTGCTCGTCGTCGTAGGTGGCGAGCTCGTCGAAGAACTCGTCCATCCACTCCGGAACGTCGTCGTCGAGCTGAGCCGAGCCGGACCGCGAGCGCAGCGTGTCCAGATACACCCCCACGGTGTGCTCGAACGCGGCGGGGCTGGAGAACAGCCGCTTCTTCAGCAGCAGCGTCACCAGGTCGGTGGCCTTGCGGCCCCGGCGGGAGGCGAGCTTGTCGCGGCGTGCCGCGGCGAACCGGGTCAGCAGGCCGTGGATCTCGCGCTCGCTGTCCGGATACTCCACCGGCAGGGCCACCGCGCGGCGGCGGGCGAAGCGCGGGGTGCCGTCGGCGTCGGTGATCTCGGTCTTGAGCCGCCGCACCACGGTCTCGTCCACCGCCGCCCGGTCCGGCTCCACGCCGCGAGCGAACCGCTGGTCGTCGAGGATCTCCAGCAGAGCGGTGAACGACGCCTGGTAACCGTTGTGCGGGGTGGCCGAGAGGAACAGCCGGTGCGTGAAGTGCGGGGCCAGCGTGCGGATCAGCTTGGTCTGCTGCGAGTCCACGGCGTAGACCTGCTTCGGCGCGGCCGGGGCCGCGTGGTGGGCCTCGTCCAGGATGAGCAGGTCGAAGGTGCGCGGGTAGGTCGGTTCTCCGGCGGGCAGCACTTCGCCCAGCAGTCGCTGCGCCTTGGCGCCGCGCAACCAGGGTAGGCTGACGATGGCCCTGGGGAAGATGTTGAACGGGTTGGCCGCGCTGCCGTACTCGCGGCGCACCCGCGCGCAGCACTCGGAGTCGATGATCGTGAAGTCCAGGCCGAACTTCTCGGCCATCTCGTCGCGCCACTTGGCGGTCAACCCGGCCGGGCAGACGATCATGATGCGCTTGCCGCGCTGGCGCAGCAGCAGCTCCTGAGCCACCAGCCCGGCCTCGACGGTCTTGCCCAGGCCCACGTCGTCGGCCAGCAGCAGGTTCACGCGCGGGGAGTCCATGGCGCGGGCGACCGGTTCGAGCTGGTAGTCCTCGATCGCCACGCCCGAGCGGAACGGAGCCTGCAGCGTCTTCACGTCGGCCGAGGTCACCGCCGACCAGCGCACCGCGTCCAGAAAGGCGGCCAGGCGTTCCGGCGGGTCGAAGTCCTGTTCGGGCAGCTCCGGCAGCGAACCGGCGGGCAGCACCTGCCTGCCCGGTTCGAGTTCCCAGAGCACCTCCAGCGTCTCGCCGTAACGGCCGTCCTCCACGCTCTGCAACCCCACCAGGGTGCTGGTCTCGCCCTGGTCGACCTCGCTGACGACCCACTTCTGCCCACGGACCGAGACCAGCGCACCGGTCTCCAGTCCCTCACTGGTCGTTGTCATCGGCTTTCCCCCGGCCGGGTCGGTTTCCCCGCAGCTGTCGCACGAACGCGACCTGCTGAAATACTACTGACGAATGATCTTTCACTGACAGGTGTTCGGTATCGGATTCGCGACGACGAAGCCGGGGCGGTGTCGGTACCCCACCGCTTCGGGGCGTCGAGTTCTCGGGCGGCGTGGGATTCAGAGCGGGGTGCGGGCTCTGTGCGGGTTGCGGGGGCGGTGCCCGGCGCCGCGGGGTCGCCGGTGGTCATCGAAGGTCCACATCGGATTCCGTTTCGGAGTCCTCGGTCGGCGGCAGCAACGCGCCCTCGGTGAGGCCGGCGGTGGTCTCGCGGAGCGCCTCGGCCGCGATCCGGTCCACCGCGCGGGCCGACTCCCGCATCTCGTGCAGCCGCCGGAAGGCGTCGCCGTAGCCGCGCTGCCGCTCCGGCGGCACCAGCGGCACCCGCAGCCGCTTGGCGTCCAGCCGCAGGATCGAACTGCCGGTGGTGGCGCTGTGCGTGTTCTCCTCCGAGCCGAGGAAACCGGCCAAAAACCACGCGTCGAGCCGTTCCGGATCCGGCCGCAGCAGATACAACTGCCGCCCCAGCAGCGCCCCGGAGTCCTCGGCCGTTGCCACGCGCACCGGTACCCGCCGCAACCCCTTGAGCGTGTCCGGCAGGATCACGTCGCCCTCGGTGATCTCCACCGTCTCCGGGGGCGGCTGCCCGGTGGAGCCGGAAGGCGCCGCGTGCTCCCACACATCGGCGGAGGTGAGCACCCGCCAAGCCACTTCGGCACCGGCGGTCTCCTCCGAAGCACCGGAGGTCGAGATCCGGTGCAGCTCCAGCGCCCCGCCCCGCAGCAGATCGGCCACAGTGGCCGACTGCCAGGCGACCGGCTCCGAACCGGCGGAACGCCACTCCGGAACGTCGAGCGAGTCGAGCAGTTCCGAGCCGGCGCGGTGCAGCCGCTGCCACGACCGCAGCACCCGATCGTGCCTGCGCGCCGGATCGACCGTCCCGGCACCGGTGTGCACCTGGCGTCGCGGCGTGAGATCGACGTTCTCGTCGAGCACGTCCACGGCCGGACGGGCACAGGCGACTCCCGGTACGGCCTCGAAACCCTCCGGATCGGCCAGGAAGTCGCGCCATGCGGGCAACACCCGCTCCCGCAGCGCCTCCCAGGACAACGCGGCACGTCCCGAGGCGCGCTGCTCGCCCGAGGAATCGGCGGGCGGCGCCGTCTCCTCGGCCGGTGGCTGCAGGAACAGGACGGGGGCGACCTCGCGGTGCTCGGGGTCGGGCGCGGCCAGCAGCCACAGGTGCAGCCCGAGGTGCGAGGGCACCGCCGCGCCCGGCGGCAACCCGATCACCCCCCGCAGCGCGCCGGAACGCACCAGCTGGGAACGGATCCGACGCCCGGAGGCCCGCTCCGCCACACCTGGCGGCAGCAACAGCACCGCCCGGCCGCCCGGCTCGAGGTGGGCCAGACAGTGCTGTACCCAGGCCAGTTCGGACTCCGACTTCGGCGGCAGCCCGTACACCCAGCGCGGATCGTAGGCGACGTCCTCGTGGCCCCAGTCCCGCACCCCGTACGGCGGGCCGCAGACCACTCCCCCGGCACGCAGCCGGGGGAAGGCGTCCGCGCGGAGGCTGTCACCCGCGCGGATCACCCGCTCGGCCGAGGTGGCCAGGTCGAGCCGAACCGAACTCAGCGCGACCTGCGGGTCGTGCGCGTCCTGGCCGGACACCTCGGCGGCACCGGCTTCGGCCGCCGCGAGCAGCAACCCGCCCGCGCCGCAGGCCGGGTCGAAAACGGACCTCGGGAACCGCTCCTCGCCGGGAGCCAATAGCGAGACCATCAGCTCGGCCAGCGGCCGAGGGGTCGGGGTGGTGCCGGTCTCCGGATCCTCGGTGATCAGCTCGGTGAGTACGTCCAGTGCGGCGAGCACGCCGTCGGCGGTCACGCAGTCCAGCAGCGAGCGCAGCACCGTCGCCGGAACCTCGTCCGGAAACGGCCCACGCACCCCCGGGCTCTCCGTGAGGTGTTCGTTCATCACCCGGTCCAGCAGCTCCCACTGCCGTGGTTCGGGCGAGCCCGCGATCCGGGCGCGTTCGGACTCGTCGAGCCCGGCCAGCGCCGACAGCAGCGGCAGCAATCGGACGGCCGGGCCGCCGATCTCGTCCCCGGCCGTGCGCAGTGTGTCGCGCAGTTCCTCCCGCGGGGTTCGTCGCGGGAGCTGGCCCCGCTCCGACAACCAGCTCCGCACCTGTTCGGCGTCGTAGGCGGGGCTGCTGTCGGTTCCACCCACCGGCGCCGGAAAGTCCGGGTGGCGTCGGCGCCAGTTGCTGACCGTCGCCCGCGTGACCCCCGCGATGCGGGAGATCTCGGCAGCGGTCAGCCGCGCGGCTGATCGGGGCATCGCGACGTCCTGTCCTGTTCCGGGATCCGAACCGTAAACAGCCTACAACACCGATCAAATCTGTAAACATGTTTGACAGTGCTTTCAGCTTGTGTTTTTATGATCACGCTTTCAACGCGGGCGGTTGTCAGACGATCGCACCACCCAGAGCTGTTCCACGAGAGAGGCCAGACCCGCTTCACGAGAGAGGAACGCCATGTCCATCCCCATGCCCACCAGCGAAACGGAGGGCATCCGGCTGCACGTCACCCCGTTCCGCCCGGACGCGGTGATCGGCGCGCTCGGCCTGCCCACCCTGCTGCAGCTGGTCCCCTCACCGAAAACACAGGAGAACCAGCAGGCGCTCAAACACGCCTCCGGCACACTGCGCAGGCACGCCGAGGTGCGCGGGCTGGTGCAGCGGATGCTGCGATCGACGAGCAAGGGGCGCAACGTCGCCTCCTACGCCGGTTACATGGCCGCCGGAGTGAAAGGCGATCTGGGGGCCGCGTGGTCGACACCCCCGGTCACGCTCTGGCTGGGATCCCAGCTCGCCTCGATCGGTGAGGAACTCGTCGCGGGAACCGGCATGCGAACGGTGTCCATCGCCCCCGGCTCGCCCGTGGTGGCCATCGACGGCGAGACGCAGGTCGCCGCCTGGCACGAGCTCTACGACTCACCCGAGCGCTACGGGCTCACCATCGATGAGCTGAACCGGGTACGGGTGCCCTTCGAACTGTTCTGGGGCCTGGACGTCAAGGAGGCACGGCAGATCTTCTACGACCGCAACGTCGAGGGCATCACGGTCGCCAAGAACCTGGCCATGTCGATGGACCAGCGCGACTTCGGCACCCGGCTGGCCCACCTGGTGATCGACGCCGTGCGGGTCGAACGCGACGGCGAGTCCGTGCCGTTCGGCAAGTTCGTCGAAACCCGCGGCAGGCAGCTCAAGGCTTCCGCGCCCGAGGTGGTCACCCTCTCGGCGCTGCGCGTGCTGGTGGTGTGCACGCTGTTCGGCAGGGCGGGGCTCACGCGTTCGGGATCGACCCTGCGGGACGAGGAACTGCCCGAGGGAGTCACCGCCGAACAGGCCACCCGCAGGCTCGTGCCGCTGCTGTCGACGGTCATCTCGACGCTGCGGGAGCACTTCCTCGCGCGCTCGGCCGTGTCCGCCCCGGCGGTGCTGGCGGGCATCGGCATCGCGGCGCACCAGGCGACCGGCTGGGCCACCACCGGGGGCACGCTCACCGAGGACGAGCTGCTCCACCTGCTGTCCACAGTGCGCTGGGAACGCGAAGCCAGGTACTGGCACGGCGTGGCGGCCAGCGCCAACGCCAAGGGCACGCTGAACTTCGCGGGCGGCGCCAAGGACGCGGGAGGCCGGGTGGCCGACGCCATCGTGCATCCCGAGAGCCAGTACGGACGAAGGATCCGAGGCCGATAACCAAAGGTGCTCAGTTCCGGTTGGCGCGGGACTCACTTGGCGGAACCTCTCGCGGGCTCTCGCTGCGGGTGCCCCGACATCGAGTAGTTACTACACAACGTCGGAGCCGTCCTCGCGAGAGCACCACGAGAGAACCCGCAGCGGTGCGGGCCGCGTGGGTAGTCGTTTCGGCGCCGACGCGCCGAAGGACCGCCAAACGGCAACGCATCCGACTCACGCACCGGGGATACGGGCGTGGCGCCGTTCGTAGTCGCGCCTCGACGGCGGTACCGCCCACCGGTCGACGGTACGGAATAAACCTCGATTCAACACATCGTGTTCGCCAACGGACGCGTCCTCCGACGGATGGTCCGCATCGAATGAAAGGAAAACGAGATGACCTACACGCCCGTTCCACCGCAACAACGCAACGGAAAGTTCTCCGGCCTCGCAGTGGCGAGCCTGGTGCTGGGAATCATCGGCACATGCGGATCGATAGTCCCCATCCTGAACAACCTGACCGCCGTAGCCGCTTTCGTGGGCGTCGTCCTGGGTGTCATCGCCCTGTTCGGCACCAGGAAGGTGATGGCCGGGATCGGCACCGGACTGGGCGTACTGGGGATCGTGGTCACCGTGGTGGTCCAGGTCGCACTGGTTCAAGGCATCGATAACGCTGTGAAGGAGGCTGGGGCCGCCAACAGCGAACCAGCGGTGACCTCACGATCCAACAACAACTCGGGTTCCTCCTCCGATTCCGGATCATCCGAATCGCCCAAGAAACTCGGGTTCGGCGAGAAACACACCTGGCGCGGAGGAGAGACGATCTCCGTCTCGCGACCGAGTCCCTACACCGAGAGCAACCAGTTCCTCCAGCCGGAGGCGGGCAAACGATACGTCCAGTTCGACGTCCACGTGGTCAACAACGGCGACGACGAGTACAACGTCGCTTCGGTGAGCATCACAGCCCAGCACGCCGGAAAGGTCGCCCAGCAGAACTACACCGCCGGTGACCAGCTGCCGAACACCGAACTGCCACCGGGAGGCGACGTCACCTACACCATGGTCTTCGAGATATCCGAGGAACCGGGCGAGCTGCAGGTCAGCGTGCAGCCGAACGCGTTCGCCGCGAACACGGTCTACTTCGCGGGCGAGGTGTGACCGGTGCGAACCATCGCTGTTATCCGAAAACAACCCGCGCGGACCGGGCAGTGAACTAGACTGCCACGAGGCAAACCAGCGCCGGGTAATCACTTTCGTCGTGGTCTCGGGAAACGTGTTCCCGCCCCTCGAATCCCGAGCCATCACGAAACCAACGGGATCGCTCCGGCACACCGACGTAACCATCCGGGAAAACCTTGCGATTCAGGGACCGCCTCAGCGAACTCATGGCCGACCTCCGGAAACTGTTCCGGACCACTGGGGACGAAGAATCGCCCAGTACGGAACCGCACCGAGGGCGATCACCGAATTCCCCTGACGAGGTTCGAACCGACGAGCCCGCTCCTTCCCCCGACTCCCCGGACTCGCATCCCACCCAACCGATTCCCGTAGCGGTCATCGAACCCCGCCCCCCAGCCCGACACCCGATGCACAGCACAGCGCTTCCCGAAACGTCCTGCCCTCCCAGCGAACCATGCCCGCCTAACGAGCCACATCCACCCAGTGATTCACGCGCACCCGGCGAGCGGTCACCCATCATCCCTGAAACGGTTCCGGTCTCCGTCGATCCTCCGGAATCCTCTCCGAAAACGGTCACAGCACCGGCCAAGACCGATGTCCGCCCCTCGGTGCGGCGTTACACGCTCCGAGGGGTGATCCCCTTACCGGACACGACTGACGAGACTCCGACGACCACGGACATCGCACCAGCGGAAGAACCGGCACCGACCCTGCCCGCGCTGAAACTGCTCGACGACAGCGAGCGTCGCTGGCGGAACACCCCGCACGCGGCACGGGCAACGGAAAACCCCATTTCAGGGAAACATCGCCGGAATCTGGTGCTTGTCGCACTGCACGCCTACGAGCGGCTTCGCGCCGAGCACGCCACCGACTCCGATCCGGGTACCGTGTTCCGGCGCTGGCCGTACTGCACCGTGGTCACGCTGGTGCGGCTGGTCGCCGACTCACCCGATCCCGGCGAGCCACGTGGCGCGCTTTCCCCACCGGCCGTCGAAACGGCACTGGGTCCGGCAGCGGAAACACCCGTCACGATCGACGCCGACACCTGGCTACGCGCCTTCGCCGCGGCCTGGCACACCCTGACCGAACGGGACCGGAACGAACTCACGGCACACCCCGACGAGCGGCACACCACCGCTCTGGCCGCGCTGCTCTCGACAGCTGGAACCGGTGAACCACAGGCGGCCACTTTCGAGGCGGGGCTCGATCCGGATCGGGGCACGGTGGTGCTGACCTCCGACGCGACATTGCCGCGACTGTGGCGCGTTCGAGCCGGAAGCGCCGTGTGCCCATCGGTCGAGAACCACTGGTTGGTGACACGACCCGTCGAGACGGTGGAGTGCCGCGATCCTTTCGGGCAGTCGCAGTGGGTGCCGCTGGTCAGTCCGGACGACCCGCTGTTGGTCTTCGACACCGAGGGTGCGCTCATCCCGTCGGGAGAACCGATCCCCGCTGGGGAGGTGTGGCTGCTGCATCGGGGCGAACCGGGGCCGGGGTGCTTCGACGGGAAACGGCACGTGCTGGAGGAACTCGCACCGCCGAACGGCTGGTCCGGTTGGTGGCTGGGACGGGTACTGCTCGACGAGACCCGGGGCGTGCGTCCCGGGATCGGCGACGGCAGGGCCGGCACGCGGTTCGGTACCTGGCGTACCGTGAACCTCGCGACACACGCCGAGTTCACCTTCGACGCCCCGGTTCCGACGCTACGCGACCGGGATGGGGACTCGGTTCATTCCGCCGCGCCGGTCCTGCACCTCACCGGCGACGACACCCAGCGGTGGACGGTGGAGATCATCGGTGATACCCCCGGGCAGAGCGCCTCGTGGGAGGTGAACGCGACGGACGGCCCGGTGGAGCTGGACGAACTGATGCCCCGCTCCGCCATGGGACGGTTCCGGATCCGAGCGGTCGACTCCGGCGGGCAGGCGAGCAGCACCACATTCACCCTCGTAAAAGGCCTCGGTGCCACCCCCACTCCACGGGTGCGGATGCTCCGGGAAACGGGACAGCTCTACCGAGCGCGGGTTTCGATCCGCACCCCGGAGAACGTCCTCGCGGTTCCGGAAACCGTTCAACTGCGCGAGAGCGCCCGCAGCGGCGCGGTTGAGCTGCGCACGGCCGACGAGACGCGACGGCTGACGCTGCGCGTGGAACCCGAGCACGCCGCGATGCGGAAACGGCTGGGCACGCACAACCAGGACTGGGGAATCAACCGGCTGCACTACACCCTGGGGCAGCTGTCCGAGAACGCGTGCCTGGATCTCTCGTTACCCGAGGTGATACGCGAGGCGCACGAGGGGAGTCCCGTACTGCTGGCCCACGACGGGAGCGACACGCTGCAACAGCTGCGTGGACAGCGGCTGCCCGCCAGCGATGTGATCCGCTACAAACTCGCCGGACTGATCGACACCGTACGCGCGCACGGCTCGCTGCGGCTCCGACTGGACCTGCCCGGGCAGGGGGTCGAGCTCGCCACCGTACGGCTACCGAAACCGGCGAGTGGAGTACGGAAACAAGACGCCCGGCTGCTAATCACCGAGCGGGCGACTCGGGAACGGCTGCGGGTGCGGGTGGACTGCCCGTACACGCCCTGGCGACCCACACACACCGTCGAGCTGGCCGCCTCCGAGGACACCGTCCAACTGCCGCCCCGGTTCGATACCGAAGCACCACTGCTGGTCACGGTGCACCATTCCTGGGCACAACCGAACCGGACCGGCGGAGTCACCCCCTCAGAAGCGGGAAGCGTCTTCCGTGTGGGCGACGAGAGCCGGATTCCGGAACTCGCCGAACCGGTCGAGCAAGAAACGGCGGGCTATCTCGCGGGGCGAGGATCGCTGCCCCGCACCACCACGGCGTTACCGCTGCTGTGGGCCTCGGCCGCGCGGGCCGAACAACTACTCGAACCGGCGTCGGGGCGCACCACGGCAAAGGAATGCGCCATGAGGCTGGGGGACGATCCCGTGGCCTCGTTGCTGGCCAGTTCCGACAGCGGAACGAGCGCGCGCGATCTCATTCCGGTTATCGTACGGTCCGGAATCGCCGCACACGCCTCGCGCCATGTGGCCGATCCCGAACGAGTCCGCTCCCTCTGGACCAGCAGACCGCTACCCGCGCTGCTGCTGACCGGCCCGTTGTTGTTCTACCGCACCGGATCGACGGGCTGGCAGCAGGACGAACTGGACACGACGGAAACCGCACTGCTGGACACATTTGACCAGCGGTGCGCGCCGCGAGCACTCGAACTGCTCACCGGCGACCGCACCGATCCGGACGAGAACACACCCCCGCTGCTGGGCGAACAGACACCCGAGCACCCCACCCCGAGCGGCGAACTGACCCTCACCGCGGAATCGCTCGACGAACTGCGGAACTGCCGGAACGAGCTGCGACGGTTCATCTACCGCAAGCGATATCCCGAACTCTTCGAGATCGCCTCGCGACGTCGCACCGCCGATCCACATCCCGACTTTCCACTGGAACGGCTGTCCCTCGAACTGGCCCTGACGGCGCGGCTGGCCGCACAGCGGGACCGCGACGCGGCGGCGGTCGAACGACTGGTGCGCCACGGCTGGACCCACCTCGCCGAACTCGCTCCCGATCGGGTCGCCACCGATCTGGTGCTCGCCGAGTTCCTGACGGTGGCACACCAGGCACGGCAGGAGCAGCGGGCGCGGCAGGAACAGCAGTCGAACGAAACCTCTCCGACACCACAACACAGCAGAAAGAACCCTTCGTGAACCGATTCAACCCACTGCACGCCAGCGCACAGATCAACGAGGCATACCGCCGCTACCTGCGTTCGCTGCTCCCACTGCGGGACTCCGCACTGGCAGGCGCACTCGACGAAGCCATCACCAGCAGCCCCCTGCTGTCCAACGGCCCGTTGCTGGAAGCGAACCCGAGCTACGAGGCAGGCGCGGACATCACCGAGCTGATCGCGGAAGGAGTGCTGCCCGAGTCCTTCCTGGATTTCACCGGACCGGAGCTGCCCGCGAATCGACCACTGCACCGGCACCAGGAGAACGCGGTGCGGAAAGCGCGAGCGGGACGAAATCTCGTGGTGGCCACCGGGACCGGCTCCGGAAAGACCGAGAGTTTCCTGCTGCCCGTCCTGGCGCACCTGGCCGAACAGCGAGCGGCGGGAACGCTCGGTCCCGGGGTTCGAGCTCTGCTGCTGTACCCGATGAACGCGCTGGCCAACGACCAGATGAAACGACTGCGCAGACTGTTGGCCACGATTCCCGACGTCACTTTCGGCCGCTACACCGGCGACACCCACGAAACCAAATCCAAAGCCGAGGAGCACTTCCACCGACTCAACCCGGGCGAGCAGCGGCTACCCAACGAGCTGCTCAGCAGGGAGGAAATGCGCGCGGCACCGCCGCACCTGCTGCTGACCAACTACGCGATGCTGGAATACCTGCTGCTGCGCCCGCAGGACACGGAGTTGTTCACCAACACCGACTCCTCCCACTGGCGCTTCGTGGTCGTAGACGAGGCGCATGTCTACGACGGAGCCAAGGGCAGCGAGCTGGCGATGCTGCTGCGCCGACTGCGGAACCGAGTCGGTACGACTGACGAACCGCGCGCGATAGCCACCAGCGCCACCGTCGGAGCCGAGCGTGACCCGAAGGCGGTCACCGACTTCGCCACCCAACTGTTCGGACTTCCGTTCGACTGGGCCCCCGAGAATTCGGATCGACAGGATCTGGTCACCGCCGTGAAACCCACGCGGCTCACGACGGCGGTCGAATGGGGACCATTGCCACCGTCGAGCTATGCCGGACTGCTGGCGACGGACGATCCACGAACCGAGCTGCTGCGCACCGCGCGCGAACACGGCTGGGAGGGAAACGACGCCGCCGAAGCGCTGCGATGCGAGGCACGGCTGCGACGATTGCACGAGCTGCTCGACGAACACCCGCGACCGATCCGGGACATCGCCGCGGAACTCGTCCCCGAACAACACGGCGACGAGGCCACCGAGACCGCCACAGCTCTGGTCACGCTCGCGGGAAGTGTGCACGACTCGGATCGGACCCCGGTGCTTTCCACCAGGTTCCACTTCTTCGTACGCGCCACCGAGGGCGCGTTCAGCTGTCTGGGAACCGACCAGGAGCAACATCTGAGCCTGAGCCGCCGGGAGCGGTGCGAACGCTGCCCCAGGATGGTGTTCGAGCTGGGAGGCTGCCAGCGGTGCGGAGCAGTGCACCTGCACGGTGCCATGAACAAAAGTGGACGGCTGCCGCGCCACGTCCCCTGGCGGGCGGGAGTGGACCACCGGCACGCCTGGCTGCTGCTGGAGGATCACGACAGCGCGGACCCCCGGCACGTGGACGAGGACGACGCACTGCTGGAGGAAGGAAAGACCACCGAGGACAGTCCGTACCACCTGTGTGTCGGTTGCGGATCGCTGCACCAGGGCACCGCGAGCGAATGCCCGGTCGACGAATGCCCGGGCACCGAGCTGCGCCCGGTGCGACTGATCCACTCCCAGTCCGGAGCGCTGGACCACTGCCTGGCCTGCGGAGCTCGGGGCAGTGGACTGATCCGGCTGCTGGAAAGCGGCGCCGAAGCGGCAACCTCGGTGCTGGCCACCTCTCTGTACCAGGCGCTGCCGCCGGACACCAGCGACGAAACCGTGAACCTGCCGGGACAGGGGCGCAAGTTGCTGTTCTTCAGCGACAGCAGGCAGACCGCCGCCTACTTCGCCCCCTATCTCAAGGACACCCACGAGAGCCTCGCGCACCGCGGACTGCTGCTGTCGAGTCTGCGCGGCTGGGACGAGGCGAAAGGCGAACCCGCCACGATCGAGGACCTCGCACACCGGACAGCCCGGACGGCCGACAACGCCCGGGTCTTCGAGGAGGACACCTCCCGCAATGAACGCAAACGGTTCGCCGCACTGTGGACGATGCGGGAAGTGATCAGCTACCACGACCGCCAATCCCTGGAAGGCGTGGGCCTGCTCCGAGTGGAACTGGCACGCAAACCCCACTGGCGGCCCCCACGGCGGTTGCTGGAACTGGGGCTCACCCAGGAGGAGAGCTGGAACCTGCTACAGGAACTGCTGCGCACACTGCGCACCCAGGGTGCGGTGGACATGCCGGAGGACGTCGACGCCGACGACGAGGCGTTCGCACCTCGACGCGGGCCGATCCACGTGCGTATGTCGGGTTCCGACGCCAAGCGGAAAGTGCTGAGCTGGCTGCCGACATCCGGTACCAACCGGCGCCTGGACTACCTGACCCGAGTGCTACGACGGATCGGCAGCGATACGGACCCGCGTAAGCTGCTGGAAGAGCTGTGGCAGGACCTCACCCCGACGAAGAGTAGTGACGGTCCTTCGGACTGGTTGCGCTCCGAGACCTTGCCCCGACTCGGCACGGTACACAGGATCGACCACCGCAAACTGCGGCTGCGGCCGGTGCGTGAGTCGGAGCGGTTGTTCCGCTGCGACCGCTGTCGTCGCATTCTCGGCTTCGACGTTCACGGTGTCTGCCCCACCCTGCGCTGTGACGGGACCCTCGAACCCTGGTACCGACCAGCCGAGCACGAGGAGCGTGACCACTACCGGCACCTGTACCAGAAGTCCGATCCGGTCCCCATGAGCGTGCAGGAGCACACCGCGCAGTGGAGCAACGAGAAGGCCGCCGAGATCCAGGGCGAATTCGTCCGGGGCGAGCTGAACGCGCTGTCCTGCTCCACCACGTTCGAACTCGGCGTGGATGTCGGCGAGCTACAAACGGTCGTGCTGCGCAACATGCCACCGACCACGGCCAACTACGTGCAGCGCGCGGGCCGGGCCGGTCGACGTGCCGACTCGGCGGCGCTGGCGCTGACATACGCACAGCGGCGTTCGCACGATCTGTTCCGCTTCAACGAACCGGAGAAGATGATCGCGGGTGAGACCCGGCCACCCGTGGTGCCGCTGGAGAACGCACGCATCGACCGCAGGCACGCCCATTCGGTGGCACTGGCCGCGTTCTTCCGAACGATGAAGCAGCGACACGGGGAGAGCTGGCGCACGGCGGGCGAGTTCTTCCTGCCGCCGGATCCCACGCCGCCGGATTTCGTGCTGCCCGTCGCAAGGCTTTCGGAGTTCCTCGATCCGGTGCCGAACTCGGTGCGTGCCAGCCTGGACGAGATCCTGCCCGACAGCGTGCACCGGGAGATCGGCGTGGCCACCGACTCCTGGGTCACCGAACTCGAACGGCTGCTGGAAAGTACCCGCCGGGAACTTCGCCAGGATGTGGCCGCTTTCGAGGAGCGCAGGGAAGAAGCGGTACGGCAGCAGAACTACCGGGCTGCCGAACAGTACAAGAAAGTACTCGAAACGCTTCGGAAGCGCCCGTTGATCAACTTCCTGGCCACCCACAATGTACTGCCCAAGTACGGTTTTCCGGTCGACACCGTCGAACTGCGCACCGACCACGCGAGGGGCGGACGGAAACCCGATCTCGAACTGACCAGGGATCTGAGCATGGCCGTCAACGAGTACGCACCGGGATCAGAGGTCATCGCCGGTGGCAGGCGGTGGACGTCGGGAGGAGTGTACCGCCTGCCGGGGCGGGATCTGGTCAGCCGACACTACGCGGTGTGCGAAGCGTGCGGCCACTACCGGGAATCCGTCGAGCCCCCGGAGGCCGAGTGCCCCGCCTGCCACACGGTCCGCACAAACAAGGCACAGCAATACGTCGAACCCTCATACGGATTCGTCGCCTCCAAGCACACCGAGCAGAAGGCGAGCCAGGCCCCCAGGCGTTCATGGACGGGCACCACCTACATCGTCGACTCGCACGCGGACGTCGAGGAGGACAGCGTCACCTTTCCCAGCGGGGAGATACTGGGCTGGCGCGCTGGGACGCGCGGGAGGTTCGTGGTCATCAACGAAGGCCCGAACCACGCTGGTTTCCAGTTGTGCCAATGGTGCGGATGGGGACAGCCCGTGGGGCCGGACAAGCCCCCCAGACCACACCGCCACCTGCTCAAGGACGGCGACTGTGACGGTCCGCTACGCAGGTCCTCACTGGCACACCGCTACGAGACCGATTTCGTCGAGTTGCGTTTCCCGCCGATGCTGCTACTGGACCACGACCAGAACGCGCTGCGCTCGGCGCTGTACGCACTGTTGGAAGGAGCGGCCGTAGCGCTGGAGATCAGCCGCGACGACATCGACGGCACGGTGCACCGCGGTGAGGACGGCGTGCCTTCGCTGGTGCTGTTCGACACCACGCCGGGCGGTGCGGGCAGCACACAACGCATCGCCCACGGTCTCGTGGACGTGGTACGCGCCGCCGCGAAACGTATGCACGACTGTGAGTGCGGACCGGAAACGAGCTGCTACGGCTGCCTGCGGGGATTCCGCAACCAGCGCTACCACGAGCTGCTCTCACGCGGGGCCGCGCTGCGACTGCTGCACGAGTTCGTTCCCCTCACGGAAAACGCTGCCTTGAAGGGCGCTGTCCCGGAGAACGCGGTCACCAACAAGACAGGCCGGAACGGCACCTTGCCGGACAGCTTCGCACCGAACGACGCCACAGCGAAGTGAGACCGCCATGCACAGCACCGAGACCGACTCCCCGGACAGGGGCGCGACCTCTCGTGACGCGGCCGTCGTCGCGCTGCGTGAACTCGCCGCACAACGCGAGCTCGGCTTTCCCGACGTACAGTCAGTGATCCGCGATTTCGGCATCCCGCGAGCGGAATTCCGATCGCTGCTCAGCGAACTGGTACGAGCCGGTATCCCACTGCCCGCGGCACTGGCGGGGCAGGAGGTATCGGCCCCCGCTGGTCCCCGTCCCGAAACGACTCCTCGACCGGAATCGACCTCCGGTTCGGAAACCGCTCCCCATCCGGATCGGCGGAGCCGATCGTACGGCCCGAATCGGAGCGGGGCGGGGGTCCCGAAACCGCGTACGGAGCTCGCGCTGCGCGGGGACGAGGTGCTGGACCTCTCGCGGATCTCGCTCGCCGACCTCGGCATCGTTCCCACCGAACAGCGGTCCGGGGAGGTCTCGGACGAGCGGGAAGGAAACGAGGTGAAACCGGCGTCGACATCAGCGCAGGCGAGTGCTCCGACACCGGCCCGGGGATGGATGTATCATCCCGAAATTCCCGCGCAGCGGCCTCCCGAGACGCGTAAGGAGGACCGTTCCGAATCCTCGGGTCCCGTTGACTTTCCCAAGGATTGGGTGTGGCGGTACCGCGAGAAGATCTCGAAATACGAGCTGCTGTCGGCCGAGCGGGAGGTGGAACTCGCGAAGACGATCGAGGTCGGACTGTTCGCCGAACAATGTCTGGAGCAGCGGGCGGAGAACGATTCACAGGCGCGGGAACTACGAACACTGGTTCGCCAAGGCAGGGACGCGTTCGACGAATTCGTCAACGCCAACCTGCGATTGGTGTTTTCCAACGCCCGAAAATACCAAGGACACGGTCTGGATCTGGCCGACTTGGTGCAGGAGGGCAACCTGGGGCTGCTGCGCGCGGTGATGAAGTTCGACTATCGGCAGGGCAACAAGTTCTCGACCTATGCGACCTGGTGGATCCGGCAGGCCATCACCCGGGCGCTGGCCGACCAGCCCCGCATGATCAGGTATCCGGTTCACGTCATGGAGCGGCTGAACCCTGTGCTCGCGGCGATCGAGACGCTCCGCGGCTCCGATGCGGTGGTCGAATACTCAGCCGTCGCCGAACGGCTCGAAACCTCCGAGGAGGAAGTGCGGCGGCTGCTGACCGAACTACCCACGAGTACTTCGCTGGAAGGACTGCTGGAGAAGCTGGACACGGTGACACTGCACGAAGCGGCGGAACGCTACCGGGATCCTATCGAGCCGGATCTGTTCGGCCTCGAGATCGAGGACGTGGAACGGGCGTTGGGATGGTGCGAAGACCGCGAACGCGACATCCTGCGGCGGCGGCACGGTTTCGTCGGGGAACCGGCCACGCTCGACACCATCGGGCAGGAGTACGGGCTCACCCGGGAACGAATCCGCCAGATCGAGAGCAAAGCGATCAAGAAGCTCAGGCGGTTCACGCCGTCGCTGTACGACGAGACACCGCCGCACGGCGGGGCGGAATCCGAGAACGCCAAGAGCGCTACCGCCCCTGCCGAGGACGAGGGAAAGTAGCATCATCCACGTGTCCATCAACGAGCCCGCCACGCACGAGCACAATGACGCAGCGACCGGCTCGGCGCGCCGCCCGCGCGACGTCGCCGAGCTGGTCGAGCGAATGCGGTTGGGCGTGCGGACGAAGTTCGTGTTCTTCTGGGGACATCGTCCGGAGCGGGACGGCAGTCCCGGCCGGGGCTGCCTGAGTCAGTGGTGGCCCGCCCCATTCATCGCGCACGATCGTGTCTTCGCCACCGCAGAGCATTACATGATGTGGCGCAAGGCACGGCTGTTCGGCGACGAAGAGATGGCGGAACAAATCCTGGCCGCCGAGCACCCGCACCGCGCGAAAACACTGGGCCGCGAGGTGCGCGGCTTCGACCAACGACAGTGGGAGCGGGAACGGTTCGCCGCCGTGGTCACGGGCAACGTGGCGAAGTTCGCCCAGCACGAGGAACCGCGCCGCTTCCTGCGCGACACCGGCGATCGGGTGCTGGTCGAGGCCAGCCCGCGCGACAAGGTGTGGGGCATCGGCCTGGCCGCCGACGATCCGGCGGCGGACGATCCGGAGCGGTGGCCGGGGCTGAACCTGCTCGGCTTCGCGCTCATGGAAGTACGCGAAACGCTGCGCGAGCACGGGCCCATCGACTAAAACCACCCCGTCGGGAGCGCCACGGACTCTTCGAGAGCACCCGCGACGGAAACGAGCGGAGCCGGAAGCGGCCCCGCGGCGAGAAAGAAACCGCGGCGGGAAGAAGCGGCAGAAGGTGGCGACGGCGGAGTGCCGCCGGCTCACTCCTCGGAACGGCCGCGCTGCTGCCGCAACTTGCGCAGCGCCTCGTCCAGCAGCCGCATCCCGTCGGCGTCGCTGCGCCGTTCCTTCACGTAGGCGAGGTGGCTCTTGTACGGCTCGTTGCGCTTCGGCGGCGGTGGGTTCTCGCGGTCACGACCGGCCGGAAGGCCGCAGTGTGAGCACTCCCAGGTGTCGGGGACCCGTGCCTCCATCGCGAACGAGGGTTCGGTCAGGTGCCCCTTGTCACACCAGTAGGCGACCTGCTGTCGGGGAGCCGAGTCACCACGATCGATCTCGACACCGACCGGGCTCGACCCGATGCGCATGCCCCTTATCGCGTTACCACCAGTCATCCGCTTCTACCCACCGTTCCCAACCGTCGGTCGGACAGCCACCGTGCGGCCCGGGACCGCAGTACGACGCGGCCGGGAGACCCGGCCGCGCGCCTGGTCGTCAGCCACCCAGCTTGATCAGCAAGCCGGTGCCGATTATGGAGATCACCCACAGTGCGATGACGAACAACGTCATCCTGTCCAGGTTCTTCTCCGCGACGCTGGACCCCGCCAGGTTCGACTGCATACCACCGCCGAACAGCGAGGAGAGCCCGCCGCCCTTGGCCCGGTGCAGCAGCACGAGCAGCACCAGCAGGATGCTGGTCAGCAGGACCATGATCTGCAACAAAAGTGTCATAACGTCCTCGTTCGCACCACGGTTCGTGACAAGCCTACCGAACCGGCTCGCCGCCGTGGACCACCGTCGGCATCTTGGACTCTCGATTCGCCTCCGTCGGCTCGGTATTCCGCCGGTTTCTCGGCATTCCAGCTGCCGAACAACCGCTCTCGCAACCGGCACCGCCGCGGGTTCTCCCGCGGCGCGCTCTCGCGAGCAAGGCCCGACGTGGTGTAGTAACTACCCGATGTCGGGCCTCGGCGAAGCGAGAGCCGGCGGGAGGTTCCGCCAAGCGAGCCCGCACGAAAACCGACCGGACGAATTTCCACGGGAACGGGCTCAGGGGAGCGGCCCACCCGCCGCCAGCGCACTCATCTTGGCGAACTCGTCGCCGTTGAGGCTCGCACCGCCGACCAGCGCACCGTCCACGTCCTCCCGGCCCACCAGGTCGGAGATGTTGCTGGACTTGACCGAACCGCCGTAGAGCACGCGGATCTCCTCGGCGATCTCGGTGCCGTACTTGTCGGCCAGCGCGGCACGCAGCGCCCCGCAGACCTCCTGGGCGTCCTCGGCGGTGGCCACCTTGCCGGTCCCGATCGCCCAGACCGGTTCGTAGGCGATCACCGCGCGGCGCACCTGGTCCTGCTTGAGCCCCTTGAGCCCCTCGATGAGCTGGCTCGTGCAGTACGACACGTGATCGCCCGCCTCACGCACGTCGGAGCCCTCGCCCACGCACAGGATCGGTGACATGTCGTGCTTGAGGACCGCGCGGACCTTGCGGTTGATCAGTTCGTCGGTCTCGCCGTGGTGCTCCCTGCGCTCCGAGTGTCCGACGACGACGTAGTCGCAGCCGAGCTTGGCCAGCATGGGAGCGGAGACGTCACCGGTGTAGGCGCCGGAGTCGTGCTGCGAGACGTCCTGGGCGCCGTGCCGCAGCAACAGCTTGTCCCCGTCGATCAGGGTCTGCACACTGCGCAGGTCGGTGAACGGCGGGATCACGGCCACCTCGACCTTGTCGAAGTACTTCTCCGGCAAGGCGAAGGCGATCTTCTGAACCAGCGCGATCGCCTCGAGGTGGTTGAGGTTCATCTTCCAGTTGCCCGCCAGCAGCGGCTGCCTGGATTTGCTCATGCCCGACCCTCCAGTACTGCCACGCCCGGCAGGTCCTTACCTTCCAGGAACTCCAGCGATGCCCCGCCCCCGGTGGAGATGTGCGAGAAGCTGCGCTCGTCCAGTCCGAGGGTGCGCACCGCCGCGGCGGAGTCCCCGCCGCCCACGACGCTGAACGCCGAGGAATCGGCGATGGCCCGTGCCACACCCCGGGTTCCCTCCGCGAAGGCGGGGAACTCGAACACACCGGCGGGCCCGTTCCAGAACACCGTGCTCGCCGAGCCGAGGATGCCAGCGTAGCGCTCCACGGTACGCGGACCGATGTCCAGGCCCTGCCAGCCCTGCGGGATCGCGTCGGCCGGGACGACCTGCGTGTTGGCGTCGGCGGCGAACCGGTCGGCCACCACGACGTCCACGGGCAACACCAGCTTGTCGCCGTGCTCGTCGAGCAGCTGCTTGGTCGTGGCGATCTGGTCCTGCTGCAGCAGCGAGTCCCCCACGGAGTTGCCCATGGCCGCGAGGAAGGTGTATGCCATGCCGCCGCCGATGACCAGCTGGTCCACCTTGGGCAGCAGGGCGTTGATGACGCCGAGCTTGTCCGAGACCTTGGACCCGCCGAGCACCACCACGTACGGCCGGTTCGGATCGCCGGTCAACGTGCGCAGCACGTCGACCTCGCTGAGCACCAGCCCACCCGCGTAGGCGGGCAGCCTGGTCGCCACGTCGTAGACCGAGGCCTGCTTGCGGTGGACCACTCCGAAGCCGTCCGAGACGAAGGCCGCGGACTCGCCGACCAGCTCGACCAGCGCGTCGGCGAGCTGACCGCGCTCCGCGCCGTCCTTGCTGGTCTCGCGGGGGTCGAATCGCACGTTCTGCAGCACCGCGACACCGCCGTCGGCCAGACCGCCGACCACTCGATGCGCCGAGGCGCCGACCACGTCCTCGGCCAGCGCGACCTCGGAGCCCAGCAGCTCGCCGAGCCTGCGCGCCACCGGGGCGAGCGAGTAACGGGCGTCCGGTGCGCCCTCGGGCCTGCCCAGGTGCGCGGTCAGCACCACGCGGGCACCCGCCGAGGTCAACTTCTCGATCGTCGGGAGCGCGGCCCGGACCCGGCCGTCGTCGGTGATGGTTTCGCCGTCCAGCGGGACGTTCAGGTCGGCACGCACCAGGACGTACCTGCCCCGAACCCCCTCGCCGAGCAAGTCGTCGAGATTCTTCAAGCCTGTAGCTCCTCGCCAGGGATCACAAGGGGTGGTGGGACAGCTCGGCCCCCCGGGCCGAGCTGCCCGGGGGCCGGTGCGGCTTCAGGAGATCTTGGAACCGACGAGGTCGGCCAGGTCCACCAGGCGGTTGGAGTAGCCCCACTCGTTGTCGTACCAACCGACGATCTTGACCTCACTGCCGATGACCTTGGTCAACGGCGCGTCGAAGATCGTCGAGGCGGGGTCGCCCTCGATGTCGCTGGACACGATCGGGTCTTCGCTGTAGCGCAGGATGCCCTTGAGCTGACCGTCGGCGGCGGCCGCCTTGAACGCCTCGTTGACCTGCTCCTCGGTGGCCTTGGTCTTGAGCGTGGCGGTCAGGTCGGTGACCGAGCCGGTCGGCACCGGAACGCGCATGGCGTAGCCGTCCAGCTTGCCGTTGAGCTCGGGCAGCACCAGACCGATGGCCTTGGCGGCACCGGTGCTGGTGGGGATCACGTTCACCGCTGCGGCACGGGCCCTGCGCAGGTCCTTGTGCGGACCGTCCTGCAGGTTCTGGTCGGCGGTGTAGGCGTGCACCGTGGTCATCAGGCCCTGCTCGATGCCGAAGTTGTCGTTGAGGACCTTCGCCATCGGGGCCAGGCAGTTGGTGGTGCAGGAGGCGTTGGACAGCACGGTCTGCGTGCCGTCGTAGGAGTCGTCGTTCACGCCGAGCACGACGGTCAGATCCTCGCCCTTGGCGGGAGCGGAGACGATGACCTTCTTGGCGCCGCCCTCGTCCACGTGCTTGCGGGCGTCCTCGGCCTTGGTGAACAGCCCGGTCGATTCGACCACGACGTCGACACCGAGGTCCGACCAAGGCAGCTTGCCCGGGTCCTTCTCGGCGAGGATCTTGATGGTCTTGCCGCCGACCTTGATCCCCTCGTCGGTCACGCTGACCTCTTCGGGGACCTGGCCCAGCACGCTGTCGTACTTGAGCAGGTGCGCCATGGTTGCGACGTCGCCCAGGTCATTGGCGGCCACGACCTCGATATCGTGCTTGCTGGCAACTGCCGCACGCCAGAAGTTGCGTCCGATCCGGCCGAAGCCATTGATACCCACGCGAACGGTCACGCCGATCTCTCCTCGCGACTTACCCTGCCGAATCGTCGGCAGGTGGCGGTCATATGGACTCGTCATCGACCCTATCGCCCGACTCGTCCCGGTTACGAACGCGGGAGACGCCGCGCCTCCGGACGGCGGCGGGGTACTCGTCCCCTCGGCCGTCGCCGTGAAGCGCCGGGAGCACTCCGGGCGGCCGTCCGACATCGGGTTTCCCAGAAATCGGGACGGGTTGCCCCGGATCGGAGCGACACGGAACACGACTGTAACGATTCACAAACACCGGTGGAAATTCACTTCCACGAGTGAAGCGCGGTGAGCGCGAGAAAGCGCGCGCACCACCGCCTTCCCCCGAACGCATCATACGGCGCGAGTTCCACCGGGCGAAAGCCGATCCGGACGAGCGCGACCGGTGAAGCGGTCGTTCACCGGTCACTCGTGCGAGCCGTCCACCCGCTCAGTCGTGCTGCTCCTCCCGCAGCATTCCGTCCACACCGGACTCCAACAGTTCGGCGGTGACGGCGGACTCGGTGTCCGGCAGGTTCAGCTCCCTGGCTCGCTTGTCGGCCATGGCCAGCAGGCGCCGGATCCGCCCCGCCACCGCGTCCTTGGTCATCGGCGGATCGGCGAGCTGTCCGAGCTCCTCCAACGAGGCCTGTCGGTGCGCCAGCCGGAGCCTGCCCGCAACCAGCAGGTGCTCCGGAACCGAGCTTCCGAGCAGCTCCAGGCCGCGTTCCACCCTGGCCGCGGAAGCCACCGCGGCACGGGCCGAACGCCGCAGATTCGCGTCGTCGAAATTGGCCAACCTGTTGGCCGTGGCGCGCACCTCACGGCGCACCCGCCGCTCCTCCCAGGTCATGACGCTGTTGTGCGCGCCGAGCCGGGTCAGCAGCGCGCCGATGGCGTCGCCGTCCCGGACCACCACCCGATCGGCACCACGCACCTCCCGCGAACGGGCCTGCACCTCCAGCCTCCGGGCCGCACCGACCAACGCCAGAGCCGCTTCGGGCCCAGGGCAGGTGACTTCCAGCGCGGAGGAGCGCCCCGGCTCGGTCAGCGAGCCGTGCGCCAGGAACGCGCCCCGCCAGGCGGACTCCGCGTCGCAGATCCCGCCCGAGACCACGTGCGAGGGAAGCCCCCGCACGGGACGCCCCCTCGGGTCCAGCAATCCGGTCTGCCTGGCGAGCCCTTCCCCGTCACGGACGACGCGCACCACGTAGCGGGTGCCCTTGCGGAGCCCACCGGAGGTGATCACGTGCACGTCGGAGTGGTACCCGTAGAGCTCGTGCAGCTCCCGCCGGAGCCTGCGCGCCGTGGAACCGGAATCGAGCTCCGCCTCCACCACCACTCGCCCGCCGACGAGATGCAGCCCGCCCGCGAAGCGCAACAGCGAGGACACCTCGGCTCTGCGGCAGCACGCCTTGGTCGTCGGCAACCTGCTCAGTTCGTCTTTGACCGCCGCGGTCATGGCCACCGGTCCGTCCTCCTCTCCAGTGCCGCTGTCAGACTCGCCGCGAGAGCATCCGGGTCGTGCTTTCCGGAACCGGGTGCGGCGGCGACTCGATCAAGCAAAGTCTGCGCACCAAGTCCGCTCGCCGCAGCACGGAGCCGATCGGGCGTCGGCACCGCGTCGGAGTCGGCCAATACCGCGTCTACCCGCAGTTTCGGCTCGTGTTCGGAGATCACGTCGAGGTGTTGCTCCGGTGAGAAGTCCGCTGTTTCACCCGGTTGCGGGACAAGATTGAGTACCACGATCCGCTGAGCCGAGGTGCTGACCAACGCGTCGCGCAGCTCGGGAACCAGCAGATGCGGCAGCACGCTGGTGAACCAGGAACCGGGCCCCAGCAGCACGACATCGGCGTCCAGCACCGCTCGAACGGCTTCGGGAGCGGCACGCGGCGGATGCGGCCCCCCGTTGACCGCGTTGAGCCGGACCCGGCGCACCCGTCCCGGCGTGCTGGCGATGGCCACCTGCCCCCGGATCGTGCGCACCGCCCCGGGATCCTCGTCCAGGCCCGTGACGTCGGCCTCCATGTCCAGCGGCTCCACGGACATGGGCAGCACACGCCCCCGCACCCCCAGCAGGCCGCACGCCTCGTCCAGCACCGCTATCGGGTCGCCCAGCACATCCAGCAATCCGGCGAACAGCAGGTTACCCACCGCGTGCCCCGCCAGCGCGCCGTTACCGCCGAAGCGGTGCTCGAACAACCGGGCCCAGGTGTGACCCGAGCCGTCCTCGGCCGCCAGCGCGGAGAGCGCCTTGCGGAGGTCACCCGGTGGAAGCATGCCGAGCTCGCGCCGCAGCCTGCCGGAGGAACCACCATCGTCGGCCACGGTGACCACGGCCGTGATGTCGGGGGTTATCCGCCGCAACGCGGCGAGGCTCACCTGCAGTCCCCGTCCACCGCCGAGAGCGACGGCGCGCGGTCCGTCCGGCCGACTCGTCGTTTCGCTCGCCTCCACACTGCTCCTTCCCACCACTTCGGAACCCGATTCGCGGAGCCGCTTTCTCGGGCCGGTGCCCCACCGCCTCGTCTCCGGCGAATCGGAACGGGCGACTCCACCGACGACACACGCCGGGTGAGGCCCCGCCGGTGTGCGCGGCGAAGTGGCGGCGCGTCATCCGGTGCCGGACGCGGAACCGCTCCGTGCCGGTCCCGAAACGATCACTCGCGGCCCAGATCGCGATGGACCGTCTTGACGGTCATCCCGTCGCTCTCGGAAAGCCGCCTGGCCAGCTCCTCGGTGAGCACCACACTGCGGTGCTTGCCACCGGTGCACCCCATCGCGAGCGTCAGGTAGCGCTTGCCCTCGCGCTGGTACCCGGTACCGACCAACCGCAGCAGCCGCTGGTAACCGTCCAGGAACTCCTCCGCCCCCTCCTGTCCCAGCACGTAGTTGCGCACCTCGTCGTCGGTGCCGTCGAACTCGCGCAGCTCCGGTATCCAGAACGGGTTGGGCAGGAAACGGCAGTCCATCACCAGGTCGGCGTCCATCGGCAGGCCGTACTTGTATCCGAAGGAGAGCACGGTCACCCGTGTCCGGGTGCCGGCCTCGGTACCGAAGGCGTCCTCGATCTTGGTCCGCAGCTGGTGCACCGAGAGTCCCGTGGTGTCCAGCACCAGGTCCGCTTCGGCGCGGAGTCTGGACAGCAGCGAACGCTCGGCGGCTATGCCGTCGGCGAGCCTGCCCTCGCCCTGTAGCGGATGGCCGCGCCGCACCTGCTCGAACCGGCGCACCAGCACCTCGTCCGTGGCCTCCAGGAACAGCACCTTCGGCTTGTAGCCCCGCGCGTCGAGATCCTTGATCACCGAACCGAGGTCCTCGGTGAACGCCCGGCTGCGCACGTCCATGACCACGGCCACCCGCGTGATGGCGTCACTGGAACGCGCGCCCAGTTCGACCATGGTGGCGATCAGCTCGGGTGGCAGATTGTCCACCACGAACCAGCCCAGGTCCTCCAGGCACTTCGCCGCGGTGCTGCGGCCCGCCCCGGAAAGCCCGCTGACGACCGCCACTTCGATCCCGCCGTGTTCTTCGCTCACTGTTCAACCCCCTGCGGTAGCCTCGTCGCCCCTCGTTGACCCCGGGCCGGAGTCCCGGGCGCTTCCCCCCGACTCCGCGACGGTTCCCGAGGTGGTGCGTCCCCGTGGTTCGTCCGCGTCCGAGGACTCGTTCACCGTCGCCGCGACATCCGGCGCGGCGTCGGTCTCCCCGCCACCGGACAACGCGCCGTGCACCGCCTCGGCGGTCCGTCTGCCGAATCCGGGGACGGCGCTGATCTCCTCGATCGTGGCAGCCCGGATCTTGCGCAGCGACCCGAAGTGCTTGAGCAGTGCCTTCTTCTTAACCTGTCCCAGGCCGGGCACGGAGTCCAGCTCGGAGTCGGTCATCCGTTTGGAACGCTGCTTGCGGTGGTAGGCGACCGCGAATCGGTGCGCCTCGTCCCGCACCCGTTGCAGCAGGTAGAGCGCCTCGCTGGTGCGGGACAGCACCAGCGGTTCCGGCTCGGCGGGCAGCCACACCTCCTCCAGCCGCTTGGCCAGCCCGATGACGGCGACGTCGGTGATACCGAGCTCGGCGAGCTCGTCGGCGGCGGCGTTGGCCTGAGGAGCGCCGCCGTCGACCACCAGCAGGTTGGGTGGATAGGAGAACTTGCGGGGTTTGCCGGTCTCCGGGTCCACACCGGACGGGGGTTCGGCTCCGGACGAGCCGTCACCCTCGGAAGTGGTCTCCTCCCGCACGGTGACCGGGTCGTCGGCGTGCCGCCGCTCGGACTCGGCGACGGACTCGACGACGGTGGTGGCGTCCGGTCGCACCCGAGGCGGCGTCGGCTCCGCTCCCGCCGAATCGGCCCCGGTCTCCCGCAGGTACCGGTTGAACCGGCGACGGACCACCTCGGCTATCGCGGCGGTGTCGCCTCCGTCGGCCCCGCCCCGTACGGAGAACCGCCGATACTCGGACTTGCGCGCCACCCCGTCCTCGAAGACGACGAGCGAGGCGACCACGTCACTGCCCTGGACGTGGCTGACGTCGACGCACTCGATCCGCAGCGGCGCGCTGTCCAGCGCGAGCGCCTCCTGCAGCTCCTGCAGGGCGGCGGAGCGGGCGCTGATGTCGCCGGCCCTGCGCAGCTTGTACTGCTTGAAGGCCTCCCGGGCGTTGCTGCGCACCGTCTCCAGCAGCGTCCGTTTGTCACCGCGCCTCGGGACCCGCAGCCCGACCTTGCTGCCACGCAGCCTGCCGAGCCACTGCGCGACGGCCTCGGAGTCCTCGGGGAGCTCGGGGACCAGCACCTCACGGGGCACCGGCGTGCCCCCCGCGTCGGCCTGGTCGGCCAGCGCGGCCTGCTCGCCGTAGAACTGGGTGAGGAACTGCTCGACCAGTTCGGAGGTCTCGGTGCGCTCCACCTTGTCTATGACCCAGCCGCGCTGGCCGCGCACCCGGCCGCCGCGCACGTGGAACACCTGCACCGAGGCGGCGAGCTCGTCCTCGGCGAAGGCAGCCACGTCGGCGTCGGTGCCGTCGCCGAGCACCACGGCCTGCTTCTCCATCGCGCGGCGCAGCGCCTCCAGGTCGTCGCGCAGCCGGGCGGCGCGTTCGAAGTCCAGTTCCTCGGAGGCCCGCTCCATGCGCTCGCGCAGCCTGCGCATCATGGTGTCGGTGCGGCCGGACAGGAAGTCGCAGAACTCCTCCACGATGCGGCGGTGCTCGTCGGCCTCGACCCTGCCCACGCAGGGGGCGGAGCACTTGTCGATGTAGCCGAGCAGGCAGGGCCGCCCCATCTGGGCGTGGCGCTTGAACACACCGTTGGAGCAGGTGCGGGCGGGAAACACCCGCAGCAGCGTGTCGAGGGTCTCGCGGATGGCCCAGGCGTGCGCGTAGGGGCCGAAGTAGCGCACTCCCTTGCGTCGGGGACCGCGGTAGACGTGCAGCCGGGGGAACTCCTCGTGCAGGGTGACCGCGAGCACCGGGTAGGACTTGTCGTCGCGGTAGCGGACGTTGAAGCGGGGGTCGAACTCCTTGATCCAGGAGTACTCCAGCTGCAACGCCTCGACCTCGGTGTTGACCACGGTCCACTGCACTCCGGTGGCGGTGGTCACCATCCGCCGGGTGCGCGGATGCAGTGCGGAGAGGTCGGCGAAGTAGGAGGATAGCCTGCTGCGCAGGCTCTTCGCCTTGCCGACGTAGATCACCCGGCCGTCGCCGTCGTGGAAGCGGTACACGCCCGGCGAGTCCGGGATGGTTCCGGGAGCTGGTCGGTAGGTGGACGGATCGGCCACGCCCCCAGCCTACGTGCGCTTCCCACCCTCTTGACCAAGCCGGTAGGAGAATCCACAGCGGCACTCGTGTTGCATGGTCGGTTAGCCGTCACGTGAGTCGGCGCCTCGCGGCGTTGGGCCGGCTGGTGAGTAGCGACCTACGCGGCGAGCGGCCCGGCCTCGCAATGCATCCGACTCACGCACCGGGGACACGCACGCTGCTCAGCCCGCACAACGATGGTGCGACTCCGTGGCCCGGCCGTCATGGCGGCTCGCTCGGCGGAACCTCGCGCACGGCTCTCGCCGTGGGCAGACCCGACATCGAGTAGGTACTACGCCACGTCGGGTCTTCCCCGCGAAAGCACCACGAGAGAACCCGCAGCGGTGTCGGTTTCGAGGGTGTTAGGAGTTCGGCACACGGGAGTGCCAACCAGAATCGGGGCGACAGCGGCGCGGGGTCCGGGGAACAATTCGCGGGATGCGACTTCCGATCACGGTGCACCGGGCGCGGCTCGGCAAGCACTCCTACCGGGTGATCCGGCCCAGACCCACCCCGCCGAACGTGGTGCTGCGGGACTTCAGGAACCGACACGACGAGTACGACATCCGACTCGACGCCCATGCCGCTCACCGCATCGGGGTGGCCTGGCTGCTCGCCGCCCGATCACCGCGATCGCTGGTGCACATTCCGCTACGGGGCAGACCCACACCGGTCACGCCGCAGTGCTGGCCGCGATGCCTCGAGTGGTGTTGTCCGCCGGCCAGGGACGAACGGCAGCTGGACCTGCTGCTACTGCACCGCGGCCTGCAGTTCCGCCCGTCGCGCTGGAAGGAGGTACGTGCCCGGCTGGACAGCGGCAGACCGGAGACGGCCGAACTCCCCGCCAGCGATGCTCCGGACGACGAGGCGCCGCTCCCCTTCGAGGAGCACTGGATGGACCAGCACCCGCTGCGGCAGCACGTGTACGCGGAAACGCTGCTGCTCACCGGGAACGCACCGCTCTTCCGGGAACTGAGCACGCACTTCCTCGAACTCGCTACAAGAGCTCCCCGAATGCGTTCCCTGACCGGCAAGGCGCACCATTGCAACGAGCTCCGCTTCCACCAAGATCCCGACAAGGGCAGCCAGCTACACATCACCTACGCCGACCGGTGGTCCGGGACCGACATCGATCTCTGAGGAGTGGGCGGGCACCTCGCGCCGTGGCGCAGGCCCACCCGACTCCCACAGCACCCCGGTGTTCTCGGCGTCCTCAGCGCTTCGGGGGCCGGTAGTTCTCGATCCGCCGCAACAGGCCCCTGATGCGCAGCGCGTACAGCGGGGACAGCAGGTAACCGGGATAGCTGGCGAACCACCCCGCGCTGCCGAGGCTCACCGCGTCGGCACCGGCCCAGAAGTACTCACGGCAGTCGTCGAAGTTCCGGATTCCGCCGGTGGCGATGATCGGCAGGGTGACTCCGGCGTCGCGCAGCTCGGAGACCACCCGGAGACCGACGGGCTTGATCGCTCTCCCGGATAGTCCGCCGAAGCCGTTGGCCAGCAGCGGATTCCCGGTCTCCGGGTCCAGGCGCAGTCCTTTCACGGTGTTGATCGCGGTCAGCGCCGACACGCCGTGCCGGGCGGCCAGCCGGGCGTGCTGCAGGTAGTCGTAGTCCGGCGAGAGCTTGAGGATCACCGGGTGATTGCTGCGCGGCACCGCCTCGGCCAGCACCGACTCGATGATCGCGTTGAAGTCGAAGTTGACGTTGTGGCAGGAGACGTTGAACTCAACCGCCGCGATGTCCCCCGAGGGCACCGCATTATTGATCTTGTCCACCAGGGTGACGAACTCCTCGGTCGAGAAGCCGCCCACCGAGATGATCGTGTTCTGCCCCCGGGTGCGGGGGTAGTAGTCCCGCAGATAGGAGTCGATGCCCACGTTGCACCAGCCGAAGGCGTTGAGCCAACCGCCGTCGACCCGCTGCAACGCCCTGCCGTAGCGCTTCAGCAGCCCGGGAAGCTCGCGCAGCGGCCAGACGTCACGGGTGGTGAAGTGCCCCTCGCGGGGTTCCACCGTGACGGTGCGTGTGGTTATGGCCCCGAACCTGTCCAGCGGCACGAACTGCGATACGGGGCTCATGCCGTAGGGGATGAGCTTGGAGTTGGCCACTCCGTAGCCGAGGATGCTCGAGGAGGTCACCAGGCGGTTGCGGAGTCGGATGTCCCCGAGCCGCACGTGGGGCCCCGCCGTCTCGTCAGCACGAACCAACCGCAGGTTGCGCTCCTGAGCCAAGCTCACGTTCTCTCCCCTCACCGCCTGGACGGCGACCGATCCGATGTCACCGCGGCCATTCTCGCGCATCGGCGAACGACGGCACACGCGGTGGGTGCACAGGTAATTCCCACCCGAGTTGTAGAGATGCTGTGCGGCGCGCAGGCGCTGTGGCGTCCCCTTGGCGATGCTTTCACACCGGACATTTCCCGGAAGCGCTTCGTCCGGCAGCGATGCGATCTCCCCGAGGCCCGACCGCGTGCCACTCATCGGCACGCACGCCGAACTCCACCATCCTCGCAGTCGGCACCGCCGCGGGTTCTCCCGTGCGGCTCTCGCCGCGGGTGCCGCAGACATCGGGGAGTCACCGCACAGTGTCTCCGGCCGTCCTCACGAGAGCCGTGCGAGAGGTTCCGCCACCCGGCCCACTGTGACGAGCGGGCCGACGAACCCTCAACTATCGATGTGGCCGATCTCGCGCCGCAGCGCACGTAGGTCTCGCATGGCGCGAACAGCGCGCTCCCCGTCGAAGGACTGGATGGCCGTGATGGGCTCGTACTCGTCGTCCGGCAGTTCCAGGCGCGCGCAGGTGGCTCCCTCGGGAAAACTCACGCCCCGCACGTCGGACCACGAGTAGCGGCGGGTCAGAATCGAGTTGCGCACTTCCACACCGTTCTCGTCGGCGCGCAGCCTCGGCCTGGTCGACAGCAGGATGAGCCCGGCCAGCACTGCCCCGATCCCGACCATGGCTACCTGGTCGGAGACCGTCAGCAGCAGCCCGTTGGCGGTTCTGCGCAGCATCAACGCGGCGATGCCGCAGATCACGAACACCACCAGCGCGGCGGGTACGGCCACGTTGCGCACCCGCTTGGGCCGCACCTGCACCAGGTTGCCGCCACCGGCCGTGGCGCTCACAGGAACCCCCGCTCGTTGCTGTAGTCACCACGGAGCTCACGCAGCACCAGCGCGGTCTCCAACGCGGCCGCCGTGGCCTCGAACCCCTTGTCCTCGATCGAGTCGTCGAACCCGGCGCGCAGCGTGGCCTGCTCCCGGCTGTCCACGGTCAGCACGCCGTTGCCCACCGCGGTGGACTCGTCCAGGGCGACCCGGGTCAGCCCCGAGGTCACCGACTCGCACACGTAGTCGAAGTGGGGAGTGCCGCCACGGACCACCACCCCGAGCGCCACCACGGCGTCGCAGTCGTGGGTGAGCCGCTGGCAGACCACCGGAAGTTCCATGGAGCCCGGCACTCGCACCACCCTGGGCTGCTGGGTACCGGCTCGCTCGGCGGCCTCAAGGGCACGCCGCAGCATCTGGTCGGCGATGTCCGCGTGCCACCGGATGGCCACGATCGCCGGTCGCAGGTCGGGCGCGTGAGGCACCGAGACCTCCGGCCTTCCTTCCCCGCTCATGCCGTCACCTCCGAGCCACCGCCGATCGAGGAGTCCTCGCCGTCGTCCAGGTACTGCAGTTCGTGCCCCATCCGATCCCGCTTCGTGCGCAGGTAGCGCAGGTTCTCGGCGTTGGGGCGGATCGGGAGCGGTTCGCGACCGACGATGCGCAGCCCGTAGCTTTCCAGCCCCACCCGTTTGTCCGGGTTGTTGGTCAGCAGCCGCATCGAGCGGACGCCGAGGTCGGCCAGGATCTGCGCCCCCTGCCCGTAGTCACGGCCGTCCACGGCCATACCCAGTGCCAGGTTGGCATCGACCGTGTCGGCTCCCGCGTCCTGCAGCTGGTAGGCCTGCAGCTTGTGCATCAGCCCGATGCCCCGCCCCTCGTGACCGCGCATGTAGAGCACCACGCCCCTGCCCGCTTCGGCCACCCGTTCGAGCGCGGCGTCGAGCTGCGGACCGCAGTCGCAGCGCAACGAGCCGAGCACGTCACCGGTCAGGCACTCGGAGTGCACCCGCACCAGCAGATCCTCCCCGTCGCCGATGTCGCCGTAGACCAGCGCGAGGTGTTCGATGCCGTCCAGCAGGCTGTCGTAGCCGAACGTGCGGAAGGTGCCGTGCGCGGTGGGGATGCGCGCCTCGGCGACCAGCTGCACCTGCTTCTCGAAGCGTCTGCGGTAGGCGATGAGGTCGGCGATGGTGATCAGCGAGAGCTCGTGGTCGGCGGCGAAGACCTCCAGCTCGTCGCGTTTGGCCATCTCACCCTCGGCCTTCTCGCTGACGATCTCGCAGAGCACCCCGGCGGGACGCAGCCCGGCCAGCCGCGCGAGATCGACCGAGGCCTCGGTGTGGCCGGAGCGGCGCAGCACCCCACCTTCGCGGGCCCGCAGCGGCACAACGTGCCCCGGCCGGTTGAGGTCCTCGGCGGTGGTGTCGGCGGCGGCCAGCACGTTGATGGTGTGGGCCCGGTCGGAGGCCGAGATCCCGGTTCCCACCCCGGACGCCGCGTCCACGGTGACGGTGTAAGCGGTACCGTGCAGATCCTGGTTGGCATGGTACATCGGCGGCAGGTTGAGCCGGTCGCAGTCCTCGCCGGTCAGCGCGGTGCACACGTACCCCGAGGTGTAGCGGACCATGAACGCCAGCAGTTCGGGCGTGGCCAGTTCCGCCGCGAAGATCAGGTCTCCCTCGTTCTCCCTGTCCTCGTCGTCGACGACGATGACCGGTCTGCCCGCGGCGATCTCGGCCAGCGCCCGCTCGATGTCGGCGAAAGTCGTGCTGCCCACCTGGTCCGAGTCCTTGCTGCCGTCCGGGACGGATTCGTTCGAGATCACCGCGCCTGCTCCCTACTTTCACCATTGTCCACCGCACGCCGTGTTCCGGTGCGGGCGAGCCGGTCGAGTTGCGGGGCCATCAACCGCTCCACGTGCTTGGCGAGCGCGTCGACCTCGATGTTGACCCGATCGCCGGGTGCGCGCAGCCCCAGTGTGGTCAGCTCACGGGTGGTGGGGATCAGGGCCACGCTGAACCGGTCCTCGGCCGGGGCGACCACCGTCAACGAGACTCCGTCCACGGTGACGGAACCCTTCTCGACCAGGTAGTGCGACAGGTGAGGCGGCAGCGAGAACTCGGTGAGGCCGTCGGAGTCGACTCCGAGGACCGTGGCGGTGGCGTCCACGTGCCCCTGCACGATGTGCCCGCCGAGCCGGTCCCCGAGCGCCATGGCGCGTTCCAGGTTCACCCGGTCCCCCACGGCGAGGTCGGCCAGTGTGGAGCGGCGCAGGGTCTCGTCGACCACGTCGACGTCGAACCCGTTCTCGGTTACTTCCACCACCGTCAGGCAGACTCCGTTGACCGCGATGGAGTCACCGTGGGAGGCGTCACCGGTGACCACCGAGGCGCCGAGCGAGAACCGGGCACCGCCGGAGGACCGCTCGACCGCGACGACCTCCCCGAGTTCCTCCACGATCCCGGTGAACACGTGGCACCCTCCTTTGGGCGTTCCAATCAGCCGTTTGGGGGACGACGTTCGGGGATTTTCCCGCAAGGGCACCGTACCCAACGTGTTCCGTGCGGAAAGTCATTACCCGTACGACGTAGCGAACCGAGGTCGCTGCCCCCACTCTAGCCCTCGAACGGAACAGCGCTGATCCACACGTCCTGTCCGCACATCGTGACCCGTTCGAAGTGAAAGCGCCACGCCTGCGAGAGGCTCGCCACTCCGGCGTCGCCGAGGGCGGCACTGCCCGAACCGAGCAGGGTCGGAGCCACGAAGGCCTCCACCAGGTCGATACGGCCCGCACGCAGGAAAGCCCCCGCCAGGGTCGGACCGCCCTCCAGCATCACGCCCACCACTCCGCGCTCGGCCAGCGGACGCAGCGCGTGGTCCGGGTCTCCCCCAGGAAGCCGGACGGTCGGGGCGGAGTCGTCGAGCACGTTGGCCGAGCCGGGGATCTCACGGTCACCGACGACCACGCGCAGCGGCTGCTCCGGGAGCGGGGAACCGTCCCCGTCCCTGACGGTCAGCCGCGGATCGTCGGCCAGCACCGTGCCGGTACCGACGAGGACGGCGTCACTGCACGCCCGAATCCGGTGCGCCCGGGTGCGCGACTCCTCGGAGCTGATCCACTGGCTCGTGCCGTCCGAAGCCGCCGAGCGACCGTCGAGGCTGGCGGCGTACTTCCAGGTCACGTGGGGCAGCCCTGTCCTGGTGAAGTGCAGCCAGGGCCGCAGCGCCCCACCGGACACCTCCGATTCGAGGATTCCCCCGACGACGCTCACCCCTTCGGCACGCAGCATCTCCGCACCACCGGAGGCCATCGGGTTCGGGTCGGCGACCGCGTAAACCACCCGGGCGATCCCCGCCCGCCGCAGCGCCGAGGCGCAGGCCCCGGTCCTGCCGGTGTGCGCGCACGGTTCCAGGGTCACGACCGCCGTTCCCCCGGAAGCGGCCTCCCCGGCGGCACGCAGCGCCATCACCTCCGCGTGCTCCCCACCGACCGGACGGGTCGCGCCGGTTCCCACGACCCGTTCCCGGCGGTCCAGGATCACGCACCCCACCGGGGGATTGGGGCTGGTGGTTCCGAGCACCTCCTGCCCGAGCTCGGCGGCCTGCCGCATGGCCCGCAGCACCGCCGGACTCCGGGCCCACTCCGTCTCACTCATGCCGAGCGGTGCGCGGAGGCGTCCAGGGCACGAGAGCGCAGGGCCTCGACCGCGCGGGCCGGGTCCTCGGCGCCGTAGACGGCCGAACCGGCCACGAAGCAGTCCACGCCCGCCTCCGCCGCCTGCTCGATCGTGTCGCCGTTGATACCGCCGTCGATCTCGACGAGCAGGTTGAGGTGCCCGGTGTCGACCATGCGCCGGGCCGCACGCACCTTGTCCAGCACCCGGGCGATGAACTTCTGGCCGCCGAACCCCGGTTCCACGGACATCACCAGCAGGGTGTCGTAGTGTTTGAGGACGTCCGTGTAGTTCTCCAGCGGAGTGTCGGGTTTGACGGACAGCCCGGCGTTGGCCCCGGCGGCGCGCAGGTTCTTGGCCAGCGCGACCGGATCCTCGGCGGCCTCGGCGTGCACGGTGACGTTGTGCGCGCCGGCCTCGGCGTAGCCCGGCGCCCACCGGTCCGGGGAGTCGATCATGAGGTGACAGTCGAGCGGGGTCTCGGTGCTGCGCAGCAGGGACTCGACGACCGGAAGTCCCAGGGTGAGATTGGGAACGAAGTGCGCGTCCATGACGTCGACGTGCAGCCAGTCGGCCCCTCGACCGGGGCCACCGACCGCCGCCATCTCGTCGGAGAGCCTTGCGAAGTCCGCGGACAGGATTGAGGGAGCGATCATGGGCTGGTTCGACACAATCGGATGATAGCTCTCGGCGGCGCGACGGCACGTCACTCCCCGGACAACCGTTGGAGCTGGGTGATGGGCCGCCGCGGAACGCGCCGGTGACGCCGCGGGCCCGTCACCGCCACGGTGGAGCGGGCAACAGCCGAGGGCGGCCCCGAACACGGACTGGAGGCTGGAAGTGTCCATCACACGGCACGGACCGCGCGGGCTGCTGCGCCGGGCTCTTCGCGCCCCCGTCAGGCTCTACCGCAGGGACCTCGGCTGGCTGCTCGGCCACCGATTCCTCTACCTCGTCCACCGCGGCCGCCACAGCGGCCGGTTGCGGGAGACGGTTCTGGAGGTGGTGCGTTACCGGCCCGACACCGGGGAGGTCGTGGTGGTATCCGGTTGGGGGACCAGCTCCCAGTGGTACCGCAACATCACCAGCTCCCCCGCCGTGGAGATCCGGGTCGGCGGGCAGCACTACCGGTACCCCCGCCAGCGGGTGCTCGACGAGTCCGAGACGGCCGACCTGCTGGCGGGCTACGTGCGCAAGCACCCCCACGTGGCGCGGGCGCTGGCCAGGGTGACCGGCCGGCCGCTGTTGAGCCCCGAGGGCAGGGCGGAACTGGCGCGGCGGCTGCCCGCCGTCTCGTTCACCCCGCGCGACCACGTCGGCTCCGCCTGAGTACCCGCTGCCCTCAGAGCTCTACCTCTCGTTCGGGAGCGCGGTGGTCCGACCGGCGACGAACCAACCAGTACGCGAGCAGCAGCACCGCCACGAAGGGCAACCCCGCCTTCCACGCCATGCCGAACTGGGCGGTGAACGGTGTCGTCAGCAGCACCGCCAGCACGAAGAGCATGGCGAGCACGGTGGTGACCGGGGCTCCCGGCAGCCGCACCGGGGAGCTCGGCAGCCCGGCCGCGGCACGCTTGTACCGGAAGGCCAGCTGGCTGGCGAAGATGATCAGCCAGGTCAGCAGCGCACCGAACAGTGCCATACCGAGCAGCACCGGGAACGCCGAGCCGGGAGCCAGCGCGGAGACGGCCGCCGCCAGCGCCAGCCCGACGGCGGAGAGCAGCAGTGCCCGGCGGGGCGTGCCCTGCCCGCTGAGGCCGGCGAACCAGCGGGGCGCGTAACCGTCGCGGGCCAGCGAGTAGGTCATACGGGCGGTGACGTAGAGATTCGTGTTCATCGCGGACAACGCCGCCGTCAGCACGACGAAGTTCATCACGCCCGCCGCGGCGGGAACACCGGCGATCTCGAACAGCCGCACGAACGGGCTCCGCGTCAGCTCGTCGCCGCCGGAGGCGCTGTTCCAGGGCAGGATGGAGACGATCACCAACATGCCCAGCACGTAGAACAGCGCGAGCCGCAGCACCATGCCCCGGGCGGCCCGGGGAACGTCCCGGGTCGGATCGCGCGACTCCGAGGCGGTCACCGACACCGCCTCGGTGCCGAGGTAGGAGAAGGTGACCACGGTCAACGCCAGCCACACCGCTCCGATGCCGTTGGGCAGGAATCCGCCGTGGGCCGTGATCGCCCCCATCCCCGTGGCGGGCGCGCCCGGGAGCCCGAAGACGATGTAGACGGCACCGAGCAGGATGAACACCACGATCGTGACCACCTTGATCATGGCGAACCAGTACTCGAACTCGCCGAAGTAGCGCACGGCGGCCGCGTTGACCACGAGCATGATCGCGGAGAACGCCACCACGGGCAGCCACAGCGGGACCTCCGGGTACCAGAAGCGGAAGTAGATACCGGCGGCGACGACCTCGCTGCCGATGTTGACCACCTGCGCGGCCCAGTAGATCCACCGCTGCACGAAACCGGCCATCCCACCGAGATAGCGGTGCGCGATGGCCCCGAAGCCGCCCGCTTCGGGATGCACCACCATCATCTCGGCCAGGGCGTACGCCAAGGCCAGCGCGGCCAGCGCCGCCACCACGTAGGCGATCAGCACCGCGGGTCCCGCGATGGATATCGCCAGCCCCGAGCCCAGGAACAGACCGGTGCCGATAGCGCCTCCCACGGCGATCATCCCGACCTGTCTGCTGCTGAGGTCCCTGCGTAATCCGCCCTCTGACTCCTCGGCCCGCTGCCGCACCCCGTTTTCCTCCCACATGCCCCGGAAAGCGCCGTTCAAACGGCCAACAATCTAAGGCAGGGAGTCGAGGAACGGTTCCGCCGGGTGGGTTTCCGGCTCCCGCAGATCTCCGGCGAAATCGCGGCGCCCGTATCGGAAGCGGCCGGGGTTCAGTCGCCCACGTCCTCGTACCACAACTCAGGGAAGCGTTCGACGAAGTCGGCCATGAGTCGCACGCACTCGGGGTCGTCGAGCAGGATCACCTCGACCCCGCAGGCGGCCAGCCACTCGTGACCGCCGTAGAAGTTGCGCGCCTCACCGATCACGACGCGCCCGATGCCGAACTGCCGCACCAGACCGCTGCAGAACCAGCACGGCGACAGCGTGGTCACCATCGTCGTGGCACCGTAGCCGCGGTGCCTGCCTGCCGCCCGGAACGCGGTGGTCTCGGCGTGGGCGGTGGGGTCGCCGTCCTGGACACGTCTGTTGTGCCCGCGTCCAAGAACGTCACCGTGCTCACCGACCAGCACCGCTCCGATCGGCACTCCCCCGGCGGCCCCGCCGATCCTGGCCTGCTCGACGGCGGCGGCCAGCCAGTTCCGGTACTCGTCCAACCTCGTCGCTGGCTCCATCGTCCGCTCTTCGCTCCGCGCCCGGGCACGGACGTCGTCCGCACCAGGCCACGCCGGTCTCCTGCCACATCCGAGCGCTCCGCGGCATCGGCGTCCGAACCGGCCGGGGCCCGACGCCAGGGCGGATCAGCTCGGCAGCGAGAACGTTATCGGAGTGCCGCGTTCGACGCTGCGGCTGACCGTGCAGTGGCGTCCGATGGCGCGCTGAACGGCCTCGACGAGTTTCGTCCGCTCGGTCTCGTCGTCGATCGCGGAGAGGTCCACGTCGAAGGAGACCCGCACCGACTCGAAGGTGTCCGGATCCTGCTCGTTCACGGTGCGCTCGGCCCGAGCGGTGATCGGCTCCTCCTCACCGACCCGCCTGACCAGCAGGTTCTGCCCGGTCAGCTGGGCGCATCCGGCGATGGCGGCCAGCAACAGCTCGCCCGGCGTGAACGCGTCCGGCATCCCGGTGGCCGCGATCTCGACGGAACCGCCGCGATCGTTGCTCGCGGTGAACGTGGAGGCACCTGTCCGGGTGACCTCGACGGGGCTTGAGGACATAACCACCTTCCGTAACGGTCGTTCGCGGGGGCGCGAGACGTCGTCAGACCCGCAGCAGCGCGCAGAACATCGCGTCCGTGCCGTGCCGGTGCGGCCACAACTGCACTGACGGTCCCTCACCCAGCGACGGAACGTCGGGAAAACACGATCTGGCGTCCAGCTCCCGCGCACCCGATTCGGCGACCACCTCGGAGACGACACCGGTCGTCTCGGCGGGGTGCGGCGAGCAGACCACGTAGGCCACCACCCCGCCGGGGCGGGTCAGCCGCACCGCGGACAGCAGCAGCTCGCGCTGCAACCGCACGAGCTCGTCCAGGTCCTCGGGCTGCCTGCGCCAGCGCGCCTCGGGCCTGCGCCGCAGCGCTCCCAGGCCGGTGCAGGGCGCGTCCACCAGCACCCGGTCGTAGCCGCCCGAGAGCCCCGAGTCACGTCCGTCGGCGACGCGCACGTTCACCGACAGTCCACGGGTGGCCGATTCGACGAGTTCGGCGCGGTGCCGGGTCTGCTCCACGGCGTCGAGTGTCCCGCCGTCCAAGGTGACCAGAGCGCCGAGCAGGTTCGCCTTGCCGCCGGGGCCGGCGCACAGGTCCAGCCACCGGGTGTCGGAACCGTCCAGCTCCACGCCGGTCAGCGCCAGCGCGGTGAGCTGGCTGCCCTCGTCCTGCACGGCGGCGAAGCCTTCCTGAACCGGCTCCAGCTCGCCGGGGTCGCCGGCTCCGGCCTCCAGGTGAACACCGTAGGGCGAGTACGGCGCGGGATCACCGCCGGTGACAGCGGCCAGCTCGTCCGCGCTGATCTCACCGGGACGGGCCGTGAGGTGCACAGCGGGCCGGGCGTCGTCGGCGGCCAGCGCCGCGTCGAGCTCCGCGCCGGTGTCCTCCAGCGCCTCGGCGAAGGCCTGGGCGATCCACCGGGGGTGGGCGTGCCGGAACGCCGTGTTGCCGACCGGGTCGGACTCCGCGTCGGGAGCCAGCAGTTCGACCCACTCGTACTCCTCGCGCTCACCAACCCGCCGCAGCACCGCGTTGGCGAATCCGGCCAGGCGGGAACCGCGGTTGCCGCGCACCAGATCGACCGTCGCCGCGACGGCGGCGTGACCGGGAATCCGGGTGCGCAGTATCTGGTAGGCACCGAGCCGGAGGGCGTCCAGCAGCAACGGGTCCACCTCGTCGAGCGCCCGGTCGCTGCACTCGGCTATGACCGCGTCCAGCAGCCCCCGCGCCCGCGAGGCGCCGTAGGCGAGTTCGGTGGCCAGCGCGGCGTCGCGGCCACTGACCCGGTACTGCCGCAGCAGTCCGGGCAGCACGAGGTTGGCGTAGGCGTCGCGTTCCCGCACGGCACGCAGCGTCTCCAGCGCCACCGTGCGGGCGGGGTCGTCGGTCGGTGGTTTCGCCCGCTCGGCACGCCGGTTGGGCGGCCGGGAGTTCTTCGGACGGGAATTGGCGCGAGGACGCTTGCGGTTCACTTCAGCACGGTTCCTTGTTCGAGGTGCACACCGCGCGCCCAGTCGGTGGCGGGCATGCGTTTCTTGCCGTGGGCCTGCACCTCGCCGAGACGGACGGGATCGGTGGCGGTACCGACCAGCACCCGTTTGCGCTGGACGAGGATCTCGCCCGGTCGCAGTTCACGCAGCTCCGGGGAGTCGGCCTCGACCACGGTAACCGGTCCCAGTTTGATCCGGTGCTCGGCCAGCCACGCCCAGGCCCCCGGATCCGGAGTCACGGAGCGGATTACCCGATCCACGGCCCGCGCGGGCGTACCGAAATCGACCTTGGCGTCCGCCGTGGTGATCTTGGGAGCGTAGGTCACCCCGTCCTCGGACTGCGGCTCGGCCCGTGCGGTACCGCTCTCGACAGCGTCGAGGGTCGCGACCAGCAGGTCGGCACCGGACACGGCCAACCGGTCCAACAACGAACCGGCCGTGTCATCCGCGCGGATCCCCTCGGTGACCACGCCGAACACCGGTCCGGCGTCGAGTTCGGGCACGATCCGGAACGTACTGGCACCGGTGATGTCGTCGCCCTGGCGAATCGAGGCGGGCACGGGCGCCGCGCCGCGCCAGGCCGGCAGCAACGAGAAGTGCAGGTTGATCCAGCCGTACCGGGGTATGTCGAGCGCCTCCTGCCGCAGCAGCGCGCCGTAGGCGACCACCGGACAGCAGTCGGGCTCCAGTTCGGAGAGCCGCCGCAGGAACTCCGGGTCCGAGGCGCTGGAAGGTGTCAGCACCTCGATCCCGTGCCGCTCGGCGCATTCGCGCACCGGCGACGGCGCCGTTCTGCGCCCCCGCCCGGCGGGGGCGTCCGGCCTGGTGACCACGGCCGCGACCTCGTGCCGCGAGTCGAGCAGGCCGCGGAGTGCGGGCACTGCGGTGTCGGGAGTGCCCGCGAATACCACGCGCATGTCTAGTGCAGTCCTCCGAACGACGATTGCGGGTCTTGCTCGGTCACCGGCCCGGCCTCGCCCAGGGGCGATTCCGCCGGTCCCCGTCCCGTCCGGGACGGCTGGGAACACTCGTCGAGCCGGTCGAGGAAGATCACCCCGTGTAGATGATCGGTCTCGTGCTGCAAACACCGGGCCAGCAGTTCCGAACCGGCGACCTCGACGGGTTCGCCGTGCATGTTCCACCCCCGAACGAGCACGGTGCGGTACCGCGGGCACACCCGATCGGCTCCCGGAACGGAAAGACACCCCTCGGGGGCGTCGTGCTTCTGCTCACCGAGCGGATACAGCGAAGGATTCACCAGATGCCCGGCATGCCCGGCACAATGATAGGTGAACACCAGCAGCGGTTCGCCCAGCTGGGGGGCGGCGAGTCCCGCGCCGCCACTGCTCTCCATCGTGTCCCAGAGGTCGCGCACGAGCCCCCGGAGCTGCCTGTCGAAGTCGACGACCTCGGCGGAACCGTTCCGCAGCACCGGGTCCCCGAGAAGACGAATCGGCCGGACACTCACACTCGCTCTCCAGGATCGTGGGGTACCGGAGATCCGGTCCAGGGCCGTGGCGCCGGGGCGGCGCTCCGAGACGGGGCACCGACGACAACGGTTTTCGTGGCGGAACCGTGTGGGTTCCGTCACGAAAACCGAGGCGCCCTCTCGGAAAACCGCGGGCGCACACTCGTCGGATGCCCGGTGCGCCCCGGAGCGCGAGCGGGCGGGACGTCCTTCCAACGCGCCACCGCGCCCTACCCGCCGTCGAACCGGACGGGCTCGGTCAGGGGGCGGCCGACAGCGCGGCCTGGGTGTAGTCGCAGCTCGGGGACCACAGCAGGAAGGAGTCGATCCCGTTGTCCTTGGTGGCCGCGATCTGGGCCGAGACCTTCCCCGGACCGTAGTGCACCCCGAGGCTGAAGTCCTGCAACCACGGAATCACCTCGGATCCGGTTCCGTCGACCGTCCCACGCCAGTCCCGCAACGAGCGCCGCACGATCTTGTAGGGCTCGTTGTTGGGATCGGCCACATCGTACTCACCGGGGCCCCAGTGCGAGGGATAGATCATCGGAGCCACGTAGTCGACGTATTCCGCGATCTTCGGAATGTTCTGCCCGACCGATTCCGGCCTGGTCACGGTGATGCCGAACACCGATGCTCCCAGATAGGTGCCGTGTTCGCGGAGTCGTTCCCGGGACTGCCGCAGAAATCCCGCGATGCTTTCGGAGGGCGTTTTCTCCAGCCCGGCGAACCGCATTCCGCTCCGATCGCCGTCCGGCCTGCGCACGTAGTCGTAGAGAACGTCGTCGAAACCGAGCCGGGCCGCCTCGGCGGCGATGTCGATGTTGTAATCGCGCACCGTGGGATTCGCGAAGTTGGTGAACGAGTAGTCACCGTAACCGCCGTTGTAGGGACCGCCGGAGGCGGTGCGTACCACCTGGTCCCGGTTGCCTGCCTTCCAGGCGGCCTCGGCCAGGACCGGGTCCTTGAACGCCACGAGCCTGCCCACCACCCGTACACCCATGTCGTGCAGCCGGTCGATGGCGCGACGAGCGTCGTAGTAGCCCTTGTCCGCCCCGATCCGCTCGGCCAGCGGCACGGCGGAGTCGTACTGAACCTCGCCACTCTCGTCCTTTATGTCCAGTTCCACCGTGTCGATGAGTCCCTGCCGCGCCATGCGCAGCACCGGCTCGCGGAGCTGATCGCTGGACCAGGCCAGACCGGTCATGTGCACCGCCCGCATACCGGGGTGGTCCACTTCGACCCTGACCTCGGTCGAGGTCGTGTTGCCCGCCCGGTCGGCGGCCTCGACGGTCACACTCGCGGCCGGGTCGCCCAGCTCCCGGCTGAACCGACCGGAACCGTCGAGCGGAACCTCCTTCCCACCGATGGTGACCCGGGAGGCGCCCTCCGCCGTCCCGGAGATGGTGACCGGGTCCGAGAAGGACTCGCTGTTGACGGTCTCCGGAAGCCGCAACTCGGGAGGGCTGGCGTCCACCTCGAAACTCTCGGTCAGGGTCCTGTTCCAGGGCAACGCCCCGGAGGGCAGCTCGACGCGCAGCTCGTGGCTCCCCTCGGACAACTCGCTCGGCCGCAGCAGTGCCGTACCGTCCCGCACCCGGACGGGCACGGTATTCCCGTCGATGCTGGCCCTGACCTTCTCCGGGGAGTCCGTCTCCACCCGGACGTCCCCCTCCGTGACGGCCGCGGGGGTGAGCGGATGGTCGGGCAGCCCGCGCACGGCGGGACGTTGCGCGGTGAGCAGGTTCGTCACCCAGATACCGCCGACCACGAGCAGCAGTCCACCGACCGTCATGGCGATCTTTCCCAGCGAAGCACGCCTGCCACGACGCTGCCGGGAAGGACCCGAGTCCCGCTCCTCGTTGTGTTCGCTCGCTGACGTTTCGTTGTCGTCGCTGTTTTCTGGCGTCGGATCAACCATCGTGTCACCTCATCTGATCCACCACGGTAGGCCGACGCGGTGCCGCTCGCAGATCGCGGCAAAACGTCGTGATTCACGGTGGCAGGTAATACCGGTTCGAGCAATGACCGGCATGGAGTAACCAAAACCGGCTTGCCTTTCTCTACAGTGTGAAATCTATGGCACTAACGTGGGAATTAAACGGCACAGCCTTGTCAAGGTCACGAGGAACGCCCAACAGACTGCGCGTGCTGCTCGCCTCGACCGTCGCGATCGGACTGCTGACGACGAGCGGATGTGCCACGCAGGGGTCTTCGGGAGCTCCGCAACGCACCGGTGGCCCTCCGGCGGCGTCCACGACCACCGAACCGACGAGCTCTCCGCCTCCCTCCCCCGCCGAGGTAGGCGCCAACGAGCTGGGCAGAATCCCCGTGCTGATGTACCACCGGATCACCCCGGACCCCACCAGCGTCTACGACCGCACCCCGGAGCAGTTCCGGGCCGAGCTCCGCAGGCTGGCGGCGGAGGACTACGTGCCGATCACCACGACGGACTACGCCAACGGTCGGATCGACATCCCGGCGGGCAAACATCCGGTGGTTCTCACCTTCGACGACGCCTCGACCACCCAGTTCCGGTTGGACTCCTCGGGAGAACCGGCGGCGAACACCGCCGTGGCCATCCTCCGCGAAGTGTCCGAACAGCACCGGGACTTCCCGGCCACCGCCTCGTTCTACATCACCAACCCACCGTTCGGCGGGGAGAACGCCGCGCGGAGCATGCGCTGGCTGCACGAGCACGGCTTCGAACTCGGCAACCACACACTGGATCATCCTACCCTTTCGCGGAGTTCGGCCTCGGAGGTGAGGCACCAGATCGCCGGGATGCGGCGCGAGATCACCGAAGCGGTTCCCGAGGCCGAGGTGAACACCATCGCCCTGCCGCACGGGGTGCACCCCGACCGGGAGGAACTGGCCCGCTCCGGTGAGGCCGACGGTGTCCGCTACCGGCACGACGCGGTGCTGCTCGTCGGGGCTCGCCCCGCTCCCGCACCCTTCACGCAACGCTTCGACCCGCTGAACGTTCCCCGTATCCGGTCGCAGTCCGGCGAAGGGGAGTCCGCGAAATTCGGTTCGACGGCCTGGCTGGACAAACTCGCGGCCAACCCGTCCACTCGCTACACCTCGGACGGCGACCCCGAAGTGATCTCCTACCCCTCGGACAGCCCTCGCACACCGGCACCGCGGTACTCCGAACGGGCGGCGGCCTACGAACCCCGGGACTGACGGAACAGCCACCGGACCGAACCGACCCCGCCGGGACGAGCAGCCGGTTCCCCGCATGCCGCGGCGGGCCGGTGGCGAAACCAGCCTCACGCGACCCACCTCCGGTTCCCACGTGCTCTCCCCGCCCGGGCGAGTCCGGCGCGGCGCACCACCGCCCGACACCGCTCCCGCCCGCGCCGGGAAGTCAGGGCCACCACGGCAGCGGCGAGCGGGGGCCGGCCACGATCAGATCGGTTCGAGCGGATCCAGCTGCACTCGGACGGGACCAGCGCCGCTTCGCCCACGCTCCACCTGCGCCTGGTAGAGCGCCTCCGCCAACGACCGACCCCGCGCCCGGTCGACGCGCAGCAGCGCCCGCTCGCGTTCGGCTTCGCCCTCCTCGTTCACCTCTCCCAGCGGTACCGGCCCCAACACTTCACCGCCCTCGGGCAGCGACACCCCGTCGAGCAGTTCCCCCACGGCCTCCGGGGAGCCGTCGACCGAAGCGACCCGTTTGGCGGGGGGATATCCGAGTTCGGCACGACCGACGAGCTCTCGCGCCGCGTACCAGGAGGGATCCCACCGCATCAACGCCTGCACCGGTGCCAGCTCGGATTCGGCCAGCACCACGACCCGGCCACCACTGCCGGCGGGGCGCACCATGGCCGCCGCGGCGAACCACCGACGCAGCGCCTGCTCCCCCGCGCGCAGCTCGGGCCTGGACAACATGGCCCTGGCGTCCAGCAGCAGCGCCGCGCCGTAGCCACCGGCCACGGTGGGCTCGACGCCGGGAGTGGCCACCACCAGCGCGGGGCCCGCCGGAACGTGATCCAGCGCCCGCTCGCCCCCCGAGGTCCGCACGGTCACCCCACCGAAGGCCCTGCTCAGCTCCTCGGCGGTACGCGCGGCACCGATCACCACGGCGCGCAGCCGGTCGTTTCCGCAACTCACGCAGCGAAACCTCGCCTCCGCCACGCCACACCAGCGGCAGACCGGTGGGTTCGGGTCGTCCCGCCCGGTTCCGGCCGCGACGGACAGCGGACCCGCACACTGCCTGCAGGTGGCGCGCTCACCGCACCGAGCGCAGGCCAACGCGGGCATGTATCCCTTGCGGGGGACCTGAACCAGCACCGGAGCGCCGTCGCGCAACGACTGCCTCACCGCCTCGAAGGCGATCGACGGAAGCCGGGCGGAGCGGACGGTGGGATCCCTGGCCAGCTGGGTGTCGTCCTCACCGATGGCGGTCACCCGAGGAGCGGCAGCGCGCACCTCGGCCCGGTCGGCGAGTATCTCGCCCGCCCATCCGGACTCGACCAGCAGCTCCGCCTCCGCCGTGCGGGCGAACCCACCGATCAGCAACGCCGATCCGGTGCTGTGAGCGCGATGCGTCAGCACGTCGCGGACGTGCGGATAGGGAGCCGTGGGGTAGAGATGCTGCTGATCACCGTCGTCCCAGACCACCATCAGCCCCGGTCGCGGAACCACCGGGGCGAACATCGCGGCACGGGTGCCGACGACGATCCGAACGTCACCGCGCCGCACCGCCAGCCAGCGGCGATAGCGCTCGGCCTGCCCCAATTCGGAGGACAACGAGACCATCCGCCGGTCACCGACCGAGGCCGCGCAGGCCCCCGTCAACCGCGCCAGATCACGGTGATCGGGCACGACCAGGATCACCGGACGACCCCCGACGGCAGCGGTGGCGGCGAGTTCGGCCAACCTGACCGGCCAGTCCTCGTCGGGCAACGCCTGCCAGACGGCGCGGGCCGGTCTGCCCTCGCGCACCGCCCGCAGGAAGGCGGCACCGTGCTCGTATCGGGACCAGGCGGAGGCTTCGGGAGGCTCGGGCGGCTCGTCCGGACGCTCCGGGGCGGCCTCGTTCTCCACCCGGGCGTGGCGCGGTGGCACCGCCAGCCGGGCGACGTCGTTCAACGTACCCGCGTACCGGCGGGCGACCGCGCGGACGAGTTCGAGCAGCTCCCCCGCCAGCACCGGTTCGGACGAGACGACCCGCTGCAACCAGGCCAACCGGCCCCGGTAGTCCGACTCGGCCAGCCGTTCCAGCAGAAAACCGTCCAACAGGCGCCCGTTGAACCGCACGCGTACCCGGCAACCCGGCACGGCGTCGACGTCGAAGTGGCTGGGAACCAGGTAGTCGAACGGCCTGTCGAGGTGGTGGGGTGAGACGTCGACGAGCACCCTGGCCACGGGTAGTTCCGGAGCGGGTTCGACGGTCCGGCGACGCGTTCCGGAACGGAAACGGCCGTCGGAGCGAGCGGTGTTCCCGCCGGATTCGGACATAGCCACCTCCCACACCACGACCGGTCCGGCACTTCACCTTAGCCGCCCCCGACAGCACCCCCTCTCGGCACGCACCGGGCGCGAGTGCCGGGAGCCGGACGAACGCACCCGGCAACACGCTCATAGGATTACCGGAAGAACGGTCGTACCGGTTCGCGCCGGTCGGCGACTCCGCGGGCCGGCTCCTCCCTTGTCCGCGGTGAACACCCGAGCGGCGGGTCCGAAAGGAATCCGAGTGTTCCACGTCGTCTTCTACCACCCCGAGATTCCCGGCAACACCGGAAACGCGATCCGAATGGTGGCCGGAGCGGGCAGCGCGCTGCACCTGATCGAGCCACTGGGATTCCGGGTCAACGACGCGGACCTCAAGCGCGCGGGGCTCGACTACCACGACAAGGCCGTGCTGCGGGTGCACCCGGATCTGGACGCGGCGTGGAAGGCCATCGAGCCGAGGCGGATCATCGCTTTCACGGTCCAGGCCGAACGCTCGTACGAAACGATCGACTACCGTCCCGACGACGTGCTGCTGTTCGGTCCCGAGTCGGTGGGGCTTCCCGAGGGGGTGCTGCCATCAGGGCCCGAGACGATCCGGGCACGTATTCCGATGGTTCCGGGAATCCGTTCGATGAACCTCGCCAACTCGGCGGCGGTGGCCGTGTACGAGGCGTGGCGCCAGCAGGGCTTCGCGTAGGAGCCGCGGGAACTCGTCGGCTCGACCGACCTACGCCGTGCCCCGCTGCCTCGCGACACATCCGACTCACGCACCCGGAGACGATCCAGCTGCCTCGCTCGAGGTCGCTTCCCCACCGGTCTCCGTGGCGGCGATTTCGCGAGAAATCGCCGCGCCTTCGGCGCAGGGCGAGCTCCGGCCGCCCTAGCAACCGGCACCGCCGCGGGTTCTCCCGTGCGGCTCTCGCGAGGACTGCCCCGACGTTGTGTAGTACCTACCCGAGGTCGGGGCACCCGCGGCGAGAGCCTTGCGAGAGGTTCCGCCACGGAACCACCCAGGCAACGGAAAGGACGATCTCACTCGATGATTCGGTGATAACGCTGCGGTGCGGGTGGGAGATCGGTTTCAATCGAGAGCGATCTTTCCCGACACAAGGAGCGCGATGAGCGGGATCAGCGGACTGCGACGCGGACTGACGGCGGTGGGACTGGCGGCGGCGGTGATGCTTCCCGGCACCGTCACCGCCGCCACCCCCGAAGCGAAACCGGCGGGCGAATCGGACACCACGGCCGCGGCGAGTTCGAAAGAACTACAGCGGCGGCTCGAAGCCGTGCACGAGGCCGGCATGCCCGGGATACAGGCGGCGGTGCGCCAGGGCGAACGGACCTGGAGCGGGGCGGCGGGAGTCGCCGACACCCACACGGGGCGGCCGATGGGAGCCGACTTCCGGCACCGGGTGGGCAGCATCACGAAGACGTTCACCGCGACCGCCGTGCTGCGGCAGGTCTCGGCGGGGCGAGTCGAGCTGGACGCCCCGGTCGGGCGCTACCTGCCCGACCTGTTCCCCGGCGAGCGCGGCGAACGGATCACGGTGCGAATGCTGCTGAACCACACCGGCGGCATCGCCGACTACGACCACGTGATCTTCGAGTCGGCCACTCGGGGCTCACTGGCCGATCTGGAACGGAACCGGTTCCGATACCACACCCCCGAAGAGCTGATCACGACCGGCCTCGAACAGCCCCCGACCAACGAGCCGGGACAGAGCTGGTCCTACTCCAACACCAACTACGTCATCGCCGGTGAACTGCTGCGCGAGGTCACCGGACAGGCCCCCGAGCGATACATCACCCGCGAGATCATCCGCCCCCTCGGGCTACGACACACCTACTTCCCCAGGTTCAACCCGTTCATCCCGGGACCGAACAGCAAGGCCTACGAGGCGTTGCACCACCAACCGGACCGGCGCGGGGAGTACAGCGTCTACACCCCCAGCGCGTGGCGCACGGCGGGAGCACTGATCTCCACCCCATCCGATCTGAACCGGTTCTACGACGCACTGCTGGGCGGAGAACTGCTGGACGAGAGCGCGCTCGCGCAGATGCGGCGAACCGTGGCGGTGCCGGGAAGCCCGACACTGCGGTACGGCCTCGGTCTGATGCGGTTCGAGACCGGTGCCTGCGGAACCCTGTGGGGTCACGACGGCGCGGTGTGGGGCATGTCCGCGTTGGCGCTGCGCAGTGCCGACGGAGAACGGCAGCTCAGCTACGGCGTGAACCTGACCAGGTACCAGCGGCTCGGTGACGACGGGCTGCCCGAACCCCACCCCATCGACCGGCGGCTCACCGCTCTGCAGGGCAGTGCGCTCTGCGGAACGGCCGGGAAGGCGAGCACGCGGTCCGCGGACACCCCCGGAGTCCCCCAGCTCGCGAAGCTCCGGCCGTCCGTCCCGTGAACGGGGCGGAGTTGACCCCGAACCCGGCCTGAGCGGATGCGGAGAATCGGCAGCGCGGCCGGAGTGCTCACCGATCGGCCAGTGATCGGAGCGCTTCGGCCCGGTCGGTGCGTTCCCAGGGCAGGTCCACATCCGTACGCCCGAAGTGCCCGTAGGCCGCCGTCGGCGCGTAGATCGGCCGCAACAGGTCCAGATCCCGAATGATCGCCGCCGGACGCAGATCGAACACCTCGTTGATCGCGGCCTGAATCTTGACCGGATCCACGTTCTCCGTGCCGAACGTCTCCACGAACAGTCCCACCGGAGCCGCCTTACCGATCGCGTACGCCGTCTGCACCTCGATCCGGCTCGCCAACCCCGCGGCCACCGCGTTCTTGGCCACCCACCGAGTCGCGTACGCCGCCGACCGGTCCACCTTCGACGGGTCCTTACCCGAGAACGCGCCACCACCGTGCCGCGCCATACCACCATAGGTATCCACAATGATCTTGCGGCCCGTCAGACCACAGTCACCCATCGGACCACCCGTGACGAACCGACCCGTCG
>NZ_FNJR01000011.1 GCF_900104475.1 Actinopolyspora xinjiangensis | reverse complement strand
CAACCGCGTGGTCTGGCTGCTGGCCCAATTCCACGGCCTGCCCGACGGAGTCACGATCGGCATGCGCCTCGACCCGGACACCGGCCGACCGGCGGCGGCCACCATGACCGCCCCCGACGGCTCCACCACCGACATCACCCTCACCACCACGAACAACCGATACGAGGTCACCGAAACCGGACCCACCCCACTGTGGGAACCCGTCGAACACGCCCACCAGACCTGGCTAACCCACGGCAAACCCGACTGGCCCCGCCTCGGCATCACCGCCACCCAACACCACCAACGGCTCTGGATCGACCACCCCCACAACCCCACCCACTGGCCACTGTGACCGCGAAAGGAGCTCCCGGACGATCCTCCGCTGGTCCAGCGACACCCCGCCGCCGGTTCGGGGGGACCGACCGCCGAGCCGGGAGCGCTTCGGGCGGCGGGGTGCTCCCCTCGTGCTCGTGCCCCGAGCCGCGCGGGCCCCGGGAACAGACGACCCTGCTCACACCGCACCGAACGGGGCCCGCGACGTCCGACGACCGGCCGTGGTCTCGCAGCGAACCTACAGCTGCGTCATGCTGCTGATCTTCCATTCCTCGCCGCGCTTCACCGCGACCACGCTGAGCTGCGCCGGATAGACGCCGCCCTCCCCGTCGCCGGTGCGGGTGGCGTTCTGGTTGACGAACAGCAGCACCTCGGCGCGACCGTCCCGCAACATCGTCACCCCGGACTCGGCGGTGGTGGTGGTCAGCACCATCTTCTGCTTCGGGGCCTGCTCGCGCACCGTCTTGAACATCTTGTCGTACTGCCCGACCGCCTCGCCGACCAGAATCCGGTCGGCCGCCTTGTCGGTCTTGTCCATGTCGGAGTAGTCGAAGGAGAAGATCTTCTCCACCTTCTCGCTGATCTGCCCCTTGACCTCGCTGGTCGCCGCCTCGTCCACCAGTGCCCGGTTCGCGGCGGGCCCACCGTGACGCAGCGTGTGAGCGGAGTACTGGAACCAGCAGGCCAAGCCGGTGAACCCCACCGTCAACACCAGCAGCACCGCCGTGAGCGCCTTCCCGCGGCGCCGTTCCGCGCCGCTCCGGGCGGCGGCACTGCCCTCCTCGGCGCTGCCGTCCTCGGAACCGGCCTCCTCGGTGCTTCCCGTTTCGGAGCCACCCGCCTCGGGGCTCGGGGCCGTCGTCGAGTCCTCCGCCGGATCACCCTCGTCCCGTTCCGCGCCGCTCCCCGCCTCGGTCTCGACGGGCTCCGCCCCGGCGGTGCCGTCCTCGATCCCCGCCCGTAACCCGGCGTGGTTCCGCTCGGCGGTCTCCTCCGCCCGCGCGGAGCTCTCGTGCTCCGGTTCGGAGTCCTGCTCGTCCCGAACGTCGGACTCCTCGGCCAAAGACCCCGGCCCGTCGGATCCGGTGCTCGTTTCCCCGCTCCCGTCTGCGGGAACTCGCGGCTCGGCCCCCGCGTCCGGCTCGGCGGACTCGCGCTCCGGGACGGTCGCGGTGCCGGACGTCGCGTCTCGCCGCACCGTGGGGGCCCCACCGCTCCGGGGGTCCTCGTCGGCGGTGGCGCGGTTGCGCGTACCGGCCACGCGCGGTTTGCGCACGGCGGAGCCGCCTCGGCCTCGGCGGGTGGGACGGCGGGAACTGCTCACGGCACTCTCCTTGTACGAGAACTGCGTTACCGACTTGGTGTCACGGGGTCGCGCACCGGAGGCGACGCCGACGCGGAGTCGATCTCCGCCGTTCACCCGGCGCTCGGGGTCATCCGGCTGAGCTTCCACTGCCCGTCGGTCCTGCTGAGCTCGGCCCGAACCCGCCAGCGGCTCGTAGTCGGCTTGCCGCCGTCCTCGGTCTTCGTGATCTTGTAGCTGGCGATCATCCGGGCCTTGCCCTGGCGCTCGTTCAACTCGGTCAGCGCCGAGGCCAGGATCTCGGCCTCGGTCACCGACTTGTTCTTGGTGACCCGCTCGACGCGTTGCTCGCGGCTGCTCTTGAGAACCTCCCGCAGCGGGCCGGTGGTGCCCTCGATGGCGCGGCTCATGTCCTGCCGTACCCGGCGGTGGTCGATCGAGTTGAAATTGATCACCGCCTGTCTGCCCGCCCGCAGCACCCGGTCGCGGGTGGCCGCCAGTTGCACGGAGGAGTCGTTGGCCGCCAGTGCCCAGGAAACCCCGAACCCGCCGGCCGCGAGCAGGCTGGCCAGCAGCAGTACCACCGCCACCGGCAACATCCGCCGGCGGCGGGGACGCGGCGGTGTCGAGACTGCCGATCTCATAAGGAGTTCCTTCCAGAACGGGCCGGGAACCTGCCGTCCTCGACGCGCTCCACCGGAGTGGCCGGTGGAGGTTTCGTGTTCTCGCCTCGGTGTCGTCGTCAGTTACCAGGTGCGTTGTGAGCTCCGCGTACAGCGGTGGGACTGCCCTCCGGCACCTCGCAGCGCGCGTCGGTGTTCAGCGGCACCGCGCCCAGCTCGTTGCCCGCACGACGCTCGGTGCTCTCGTAGACGCACGGCAGCGGGTCGAAGATGTTGAGCGCCAGCCCGAAGTGGGCCGAACGGTCGCCGGGAGCGACGGTGAACCCACCGGCGCTGACCGCCGGGTAGGTGACGAACATCTGCTCCAGGCCCGCGCTGTTGTCCGACAACGCGCGTGCCGTGGGGACGCCGTTGGCCAGCAGCCCCGAGAGTTCGGGGCCGGTGCGGCGCAGCACCCCGCTCACCTGCCTGGCGGCCTCCGGGGCCCGGTCCAGCACGGCGCGGATGTCGCCGTCGGACTTCTCCAGCTGTCGCGAGACCAGCCGCAGGTCCTCGCTGAAGGACTTGATGGCCGAGGCCTGGTCGTTCTGCGTGCCCAGCACCGTGGTCGCGTCGGACAGCAACTTCCTGGTCTGCGGCAGGTGACGCTGTGCCTCGGCGGTGAACTCACCGGTGGTGTCCAGTATCCGCTGCAGGTTCCCACCGTTGCCCTCGAAGGCGGTGCCGAGCTCGTTGACGACGGTACGCAGCGAGTCCTCGGGCACCGACTCGACGAACGAGTCCAAGTTGGCCAGCAGGTCCTCGACCGGAAGCGGTGTGTCGGTGTTCTCCCTGCGGATCACCGACCCGTCGTGCAGGTAGGGCCCCTCGTCGTTGTTCGGGAGCAGATCGACGTACTGCTCGCCGACCACGGAGCGGTTGGCCACCACCGCCCGCACGTCGGAGGGGATCCTGGGCGCGGAGGGTTCGATGTCGAGCGGGACCTCCACGCCCCGGGGGGTGAGTTCGAGCTCGCCCACCCGCCCCACCTGCACTCCCCGATAGGTGACCTCGGCGTTGGGGAAGATCCCGCCGGAGTCGGCCAGCTGGACGGTCACCACGTAGCCGCGCGGGCCGAACAACCGGTCCAGCCCGGCGTACCTGGCTCCGGCGTAGCTGACCCCGACCAGCGCCACGGCGAGGAAGGCCGCGATCTGCACACGTACCTTGCGGGTGAGCATCAGTCACCTCCGAACAGGAAGTCGAGGAAACCGCCGTCGTCGTCCCCACCGGAGGAGTCGTCCTCGCCGGTGGAGCCGGTGGGTTCCGGCGATTCGGTGGGGCTCGGTTGCCCGTCCCGCTCACCGCCCTGTTCGGCGGTTCCGGGGGACCGGCCCGAGGGGTCCGAGGACAGCGGCAGCGGCATGTCGGGGAGCTGGGAACCGCTCGATTCCCCCGGCAGGTCGAGCAGCGGTTGTCTGCTCCGCCCCAGGTTCTCGGTGATGCGCGAGATGTTGAGGTCGGCGTTGATGTAGAGGTTGGTGTAGTCGCCCTTGATGCCCTCCACCGCCGCGTCGGTGAAGGGGTAGGTGAACAGGATCTGCAGTGACTTCGGCAGGTCGGAACCGGCCGCGGCGAGGTTGCGCAGCACCGGCTGCAACTGACGCAGGTTGTGCAGGATGTCCCGTCTGGTCCGGTTGATCACGTCGGTGGCGACGCCGGAGAGCTTGTCCAGCGATTCGAGCATGGTCACCAGCTGCTGCCGCTGGCGGTTGAGCACCTTCAGCCCGGGTTCGAGGTCGCGCAGCGCCGAGTCGATGTTGCCCCGCTGCTCACGCAGCGTCGCGCTGAGCCGGTTGACGCTGTCCAGGGCGGCGGTGATGTCGCCCTTGCTCTCGTCCAGCTCGCCGACCAGCTGGTCCAGATTGGACAGCAGGTCGCGCACCCGCGCCTCCCTGCCGTCGAGCGCCTTGTTGAGCTCCTCGGCGATGTTCTGGATCTGGGCGATGCCACCGCCGTTGAGCAGCATGGAAAGCGCCCCGAGCACTTCCTCCACCTCGGGGCCGCGCCCGGTCCGCCCGTTCGGGATCACGTCGCCGTCGCCGAGTTCGCCCTCGGGCCGCTCGGACTCCGGCGGTGGGTAGAGCTCGACGTACTTCTCGCCCAGCAGGCTGGACTGCTCGATCTCGGCGAGCGCGTTGCCCGGCAGTTCGACCTTGTCGTGGACCACCATGGTCACTTCGGCCCGCCAGGTGTCCTCGACCAGCTCGACGTTCGAGACCCGGCCGACCGGCACGTCGTTGACCCGGACCCCGGCGTTGGGCACCAGATCGGTGACGTCGTCGAACCGCGCCTTGACGGTGTAGGGGTCGTCCCCGACGTCGGCGCCGCCCGGCAGCGGCAGGCTGTGCACCCCCTTGAAGTCACTCAGGCCGCAACCGCTGGTCAGCAGCAGGGTGGCCAGCAGCGCGAACGAGGCCCGGCGCAACGGGCCGAACCGCGCGGGGGCGCTCGACGGCGGTGCGGAGGGGGGCTGGGTGCGAGGCGTGGACATCACTGGCCTTTCGATCCGGACCCTTGCGAGCTCTGGAACAGCTGGTCGCTGCTGCTGCGCAGCGGCAACGGCAGGTCGGGCTTGCCGCCCCGCTGGATCTCGGCGATGGTCTCCGCCGGGTCGAGCAGTTCACCGCCGCCGCCCAGGAAGGAGCTCACCGACTCGCAGCCGTCGCGCAGCCCGGCGGGCACGTTCGCCAGCGAGCCCTGCTGGCTCTCCGGTCTGATCTGCTTGAACAGCTTGCACAGCAGCACCAGCGGGGGCTGGCGCAGCTCGTTGAGATTGGCCCTGGTGTCGAGGGTTCCCGAGGCCGCGTTGTAGGAGTTCTGCAGGTTGCCCAGCGCCAGCGGCGCGTTGGTCAGCGTCTCGCGCAGCGCCTCGTTCTGCCGCGCCAGCACCTCGGCCACCGAGTTGAGCTGTTCGACGTTGCTGTGCAGCTTCTCGCGGTTGTTCCGCACGAACGCCTCGACCTCGTCCAGCGCCAGGGCCAGTTCGGACAGTGCCGTGTCGAGGTCGTCGCGTTGGGAGGCGAGCAGGCTGTTGACCTCGCGCATCTGACTGTTGAACCTGCGCACCTGGCCGTCGTTCTCGGCGAGGTTGGAGGTGATCCGCTGCAGCTGGTCCACGGTGGCGAACAGGTCCTCGCTGCTGCCGGACAGCGTACTGCCCGCCTCCCCCAGGTCACGCAGGGTGCGGGAGATCAGCTCGCCGTTGCCCTTCAGGTTCTTCGCGGCGGTGTCGAGCAGCCTGCTCAGCTCACCGTCGGAGTTGGCCCCCTCGGGGCCGAGCGCGGTGGAGAGCTCGTCGAGGCTGCGGTAGACCTCGTCGATCTCGACCGGGGTCACGGTGCGCTCGTTCGGGATGCTGGCGCCGGGGGGCAGTTTCGCCCCGCCCCGGTAGACCGGGGTGAGCTGGACGAACCTGCCGCTGACCACGCTGGGCGAGATCACCGCCGCTCCCGCGTCGGCCGGGAGGTCGAGGTCGCGGCGCACGCTCATCTCGACCCGCACCCGGTTCGGCCGCGGCGTCACGGTGTCGATGTTTCCCACCTGGACCCCGAGCACGCGGACCTCACCGCCCTCGTAGAGCCCCACCGCGTTGTCGAAGTAGGCGACGATGCGGCGCTGGTCCGCGCCCTGGAACACCCACCACACGGTGGCGGCGACCAGCAGCGCGAGCACGCTTCCCAGCGCCAGCCCCCGGGTGAGGGGAGGTTTGCCCAGTCGTTTCATGGCAGACAGCCCTCCTGGTTGATCGGGCCGACGGCGGGTGGCAGCAGGCCGCACAGGTAGACGTCGAACCAGCGGCCGTTGCCGAGCACGTTGGAGAACAGCCGGGTGAACGGCGCCATGCGCTCGATGCTCTCGCCGAGGTTCTCCTGGTTGCGCCGCAACAACTCGGTCACCTCGTCCAGCTGCCGCAGCGCGGGGCCGAGCTGGTCCGAGTTGTCCTCCACCAGCCCGGTGAGCTGTCGGGAGAGCTCCGTGACCCCGTCCAGCAGCGAACGGATGGCGTCCCTGCGCTGCCGCAGCTCGGCCAGCAGCCGGTTGCCGTCCCGCAGCAGCTTCTCGATCTCGGTGTTGCGTTCGGCGACGGTGGTGGCGACCTTGTTCGTCTTGTCCAACAGCTCCTTGAGCTGGCGGTCCCGCTCGGAGATGGTGTTGGACAGCCGGGAGAGCCCCCGCAGCGTGCCGCGCGTCTCCTCGGAGGTGCCCTCGAAGGTGTCCGAGAGGGTGCGGAAGCTCTTGGCCAGCTGGGCGGTGTCTACCTTCCCGACGGTCTCGGACAGCTGGCTGAACGTCTCGATGACGTCGTAGGGCGACATGGTGCGCCGCAACGGGATGGGATCGGACGGCGACTGCCGCCGCTGCCCCTTGGTGTCCAGGGCGAGGTACTTCTTGCCCAGCAGCGTGCCGACCTTGATGGCCGCCACGGTGCCGTCGCCCACCCAGGCGTCGCGCACGTCGAAGCTCACCTTGACGTGGGCGTTCTCCAGTTCGACCCCGGTGACCGAGCCCACCTTCACCCCGGCCACGCGCACGGTGTCGCCCTCGGCGAGCCCGCCCGCCTCGCTGAACCGGGCGGTGTAGGTGGTCCCGGACACGAAGGGCAGGCTCTTGTAGTTCATCGCGAGCAGGAAGCCCAGTACCAGCACCAGCAGCCCGGCGATGCCGATCCTGATCGGGTCGCGTTTCTGGAAGGACTTCATGGGCGACACCTCGGCTGGGTGACCGGCAGCAACGGCAGGGGCAGCTCGGCCTCGCCCACGCCGACCGTGCCGGAGACCTCGCAGACGTAGAAGTTGAACCAGGAGCCGTAGCTGGCGGTCCTGCTGATGGTGTTGAGCTTGTCGGGCATGTTGCGCAGGAACTCGCGCACGTCGGCCTTGTTCTCGTTGAGGTTCTTCGAGACCTCGCGAAGCCCCGCGATGTCCTGCTGCAACGGGGGCCGGGCCTGTTCGACCAGCCCGGCCGTGGTGTTGGTCAGCTCGTCCATCGCGGTAATGGCGCTGCCCACGGAACCGCGGTCGGCCGACAGCCCGGAGACGAACTCCTGCAGCTGGGAGACGAGTCCGGAAAGCTGATCACGGCGGTCGTTGACCGTGGTCAGCACCTTGTTGAGGTTCTCGACCACCTGACCGATCACCTTGTCCTTCTCGGCGATGGTGTTGGTCAGCGAGGCGGTGTGCGACAGCAGGCTCTCCACGGTGCCGGACTCGCCCTGCAACACCTGGATGATCTCGAAGGAGAGCTTGTTGACCTGCTTCGGCGACAGCGCCTCGAACAGCGGCTGGAAGCCGCCGAGCAGCGCGTTGAGGTCCAGCGGCGGCTGGGTGCGTTCCAGCGGGATGGTCCCGCCCTCGGGCAGCGACTCGTCCACCTCCCCGGCACCCTGCCGCAGCGACACGTAGCGCTCCCCGACCAGGTTGCGCCACTTCACCGCCGCGTGCGCCGACTTCGGCAGTCGCCGCCCGGAGACGGTGAAGTCCACTTTGGCCGTTCCGTGGTCGACCAGCCCGATGCTTTCCACCTGGCCCACCTTCACGCCGGAGATCCGCACGTCGTCGCCCGCCTTCAGGCCGGTGACGTCGGTGAACAGCGCGGAGTAGCTCTTCGAGCTCCGCAGCCCCTCGTTGGCGATGGTCAGGACCAACGCACCGGTGGCCAGCACGGTCACCAGCACGAATACCGTGAACTTGACCAGCGGACCGGTGATGGAGCGCCCGCTCATCGGTAGCTCACCTCGCTTCCGCGCAGCAGCGGCCCCACCAGCAGCGAGCTCCAACCGGGAACCCGCTCGGGGGAAACGTTCATCGTCGGCGCGAGCACGGTGGAGATGAACTCGCGCTCGGCGGGCGAGTTCACGACCTCGCCGGCGGTCGTGGCCGACTGCGAGGAGGTGCTCGCCGCGCCACCGGAGCCCTCACCGCCGGTGGGCAGGTAGTCCTCGCCGCCCGAGGGCGGGTTGAGCCCGCCGTTGGAGGTCTTGGCCGGCGGCGGCTTGTAGGAACCGTCCTTGACCGGCCCGTCCGGCGGGTACTGCGGGAACGGGCTGGGCGCGTTCTCGAAGTTGTAGCAGCGGGGACCGCGCTGGTCCCGGTAGACCGGCTCGTCCCTGCCCGGGACGTACTTGCCCCGGTCGGCGGTGATCTCCATCGTGATGTGCAGCCCCGGCTCGTCGGTGCCCTTGCCGAAGGCGCGGTCGATGCGGGGGATGAACTCGGCCATGTCGTCGAGGAAGCAGCGGTACTCCGGCGCGTACTTGGCCAGCACGTCCATAGCGGGCCGCACCGAGGAGTTGAGCCGGATCAGGTTGTCCCGGTTCTCGGCCAGGAACCCCCGCACGTCGTCGGAGGTGCTCGTGGTCTGCCGGGTCAGCACCTTGAGCTGTTCGCGCTGCTCGACCAGTGTCCTGGAGGTGGTGGTCAGGTTGTCCAGCGCGTTGAGCACGTCCGGTGCCGCCCGCTCGTAGGTGCGGGCGAATCCGACGACTTCGCGGAGGTTGCGTTTGAGGTCCGGGATCGAGGGGTTGATCCCCTCCAGGTAGGTGTTGAGCCGCGTGAGGGTGCGGCCGATGTCCTCGCCACGCCCGTCCAGCGCGGTGCTCAGCGCGTTGAGGGTGGCCGACAGCTCGGAGGGCCGCACCGCGCGCAGCACCTCCAGCGTGTCGGAGAGCACGTTCTGCAGCTCCACCGAGGTCTCGGTGCGGTCCTGGGTGATCACGTCCCCTTCGGACAGGTTCGTGTCCGCGGGGTCGTCCGGGATGCTCAGCGAGACGTAGCGCGAGCCGAACAGCGACTTCGGTAGCAGCCGGGCCGTCACGTTGGACGGTATGCTGTCGGCCTTGTCCGGCTCGATCGCCAGTCGCAGCGTCGCGCCGTCGCCGTCGGCGCGCACCTCGCGCACCTTGCCGACCAGCATTCCGCGCACCTTCACGTCCGAGCGCTCGCGCAGCTGGTTGCCGGTGGACTCGGCGCGCAGCCGCACCTCCACCACGGGTTTGAAGGCCTTCTGGTAGATCGCCACGGTCAGGCTGACGAACAGCACCATGCTCATCAGCAGCGCCAGGCCCATCAGGCGCCGCTTGACCGGTCCGGGTCCGCGCCTGCTCATCCGGCGATCCGAACCGTGGTCGTCGAGCCCCAGATCGCGAGGCTCAGCAGCAGGTCGAGTACGGCCGTGGACACGATCGCGGTGCGAACGGCGCGGCCGACGGCGATTCCCACCCCGGCGGGGCCGCCGCTGGCGCGGTAACCGAAGTAGCAGTGCGTCATGATCACCACCACGCTGAATACGAGCACTTTGCCGAAGGACCACAGCACGTCCTGCGGCGGCAGGAACAGGTTGAAGTACTTGTCGTAGGTGCCGGGCGGTTGTCCGTAGACGAAGATCGTGACCGCCCGGGAGGCCAGGTAGGAGGTGAGCAGCCCCAGCACGTACAGCGGGATCACCGCCACGAAACCGGCGGTCACCCGGGTGCTGACCAGGTAGGGCAGGCTGGGGATCCCCATCACCTCGAGCGCGTCGATCTCGTCGGAGATGCGCATGGCCCCCAGCTGGGCGGTGAACCCGGAACCGACCGTGGCCGACAGCGCCAGCCCCGCCACGAGCGGCGCGATCTCGCGGGTGTTGAAGTAGGCCGAGACGAACCCGGAGAACGCCGCCGTGCCGAGCTGGTTCAGGGCGGCGTAGCCCTGCAGTCCGACCACCACACCGGTGAACATGGTCAGGCCGATCATCACGCCGACCGTGCCGCCGATCACCGCGAGCGCGCCGCTGCCGAAGCTGACCTCGGCCAGCAGGCGCAGCACCTCCCTGGAGTAGCGGACGACCGCCTTGGGCAGCCACACCAGTACCCGCAGGTAGAACGACATCTGGTCGCCCAGGCCGTCCAGCGTCTGGAGCGGGCGCCGCGCCACGCGGCGCGCGCGCCGGGAGATAGTGGTCATTCCCTCACAACCTCTGTGCCGGGAAGATCTGCAGGTAGAGCAGCGTGATGATGAAGTTCACCGCGAACAGCAGCAGGAACGTCACGACCACCGACTGGTTGACGGCCTCGCCGACCCCCTTCGGCCCCGGTGGTGGGTTGAGGCCGCGGTGGGCGGCGACCACGCCCGCGATGAACCCGAAGATCAGCGCCTTGAACTCGCCCACCCACACGTCGGAGAGCCGGGCCAGCGAGCCGAAGCTCGCCATGTAGGCGCCGGGGGTGCCGCCCTGCATGATCACGTTGAAGAAGTAGCCACCGAGCACGCCGACCACGCTGACCATGCCGTTGAGCAGCACGGCCACCAGCATCGCCGAGAGCACCCTGGGCACCACCAGTCGTTGGACCGGCGACACGCCGAGCACCTCCATCGCGTCGATCTCGTCGCGGATCTTGCGGGAGCCGAGGTCGGCGCAGATCGCCGAACCACCCGCGCCCGAGATGAGCAGGGCGGTGACGATGGGGCTGGCCTGCTGAATGATCGCGAGCACGCTCGCGGCACCGGTGAAGGCCTGCGCGCCGATCTGCTCGGTCAGCGAGCCGAGTTGCAGCGCGATCACCGCGCCGAACGGGATCGCCACCAGGGCGGTGGGCATGATCGTGACACCGGCGATGAACCAGCACTGCTGGATGAACTCGCGCAGCTGGAACGGGCGCCTGGGCATCAGGCGGATCACGTCGAGGCCGAGCGCGAACAGCCTGCCGGTCTCGCGCAGCGCCCCGGTGCCCGGAATGTTGGTTCGGGTCGGAGCGCTCACCGCTCACCCCGCTTTCGCCAGAACCGGCGGCGTTTGCGCCCGCCGGAGACCGCGGGCTCGGCCGAGGCGACCGGCTGCCGCTGTTCCGGGGGGCGTTGTTCCGGCGCCCGGCGCGGGTGCGGTGTGGGGCGCGGTTGCGCTGCCCCGGCGGTGGGTTGAACGTGCTCGGCGGAGGACGGGGAGTCCGATTCGGACACCTCCTGTACCGGGGTCTCCCGTGGAGAATCCGCCGTGCTCGGGGATGCGTCCTCCTCCCGGGGCAGCCGCGCGACCTGCTCGGTGGGCAGTTCCCCCCCGAATCCCGACGCCGGGGAGAGCCGCACCGTGTCACCGGCGTCGTCGGCGGGTCGGTCGGCGCCGAGGTCCACCGGGCCGGTGGGAGCGTCCGCCGCCAGGCCGTACCTGGCGCGCTCGTCCCCCGAGAGGCTGTTGACCACGGCGCGCTGGGCACCCGGCGTGAGCGAACCCAGGTTGGCGATCACCCGGTCCTGCCTGCGGCGGACGGCGGCCCGTTCGGGAACCCCCGGGGAGATGCCCAGCTGCGGGATGATCTCGGGGACGCCCTGGTCGTCGCCGAGCTCGGCGAGTTCGGCCGCGGTCTGCCCGGAGTCCTTCTCCTCGCTCATGCCGATGGGCCCCGCCCTGCGGCCGTTGAGGAACTGCTCCACGGCGGGTTCGGTGGAGGTCAACAGCACCTCGCGGGGGCCGAACATGGCGAGGTGGCGCCGGTAGAGCATCCCGATGTTGTCGGGGACCGTGCGGGCGGTGTTGATGTCGTGGGTGACGATCAGAAACGTCGCGTCGGTCTGCGCGTTGAGATCGACGATCAGCTGGTTGAGGTAGGCGGTGCGCACCGGGTCCAGGCCGGAGTCCGGCTCGTCGAACAGGATGATCTCCGGTTCGAGCACCAGCGCGCGGGCCAGACCCGCGCGTTTCTTCATACCGCCGGAGATCTCGCCGGGAAGCTTGTCCTCGGAGCCGACGAGACCGACCATCTCCATCTTCTCGCCCACGATGCGGCGGATCTCGGCCTCGCCCTTCCTGGTGTGCTCCCGCAGCGGGAAGGCGATGTTGTCGTAGAGGTTCATCGAACCGAACAGCGCGCCGTCCTGGAACAGCACGCCGAAGAGCTTGCGCACCTCGTAGAGCTGGCTCTCCGAGCAGTCGCAGACGTCCACCCCGTTGATGACGACCTTGCCGTGCTCCGGGTTGAGCAGACCGACCAGGGCCTTCAGAAACACCGACTTGCCGGTCCCGGAGGGACCCAGCAGCACGCTGATCTCGCCGGTGGGCAGTGTCAGCGTGACGTCGGACCAGATGTTCTGCGACCCGAAGGACTTGGAAAGCCCCTCGACGGCCACTTCGACACCCATCCGCACCTCCACGTCGCTCATCGGCACCCATGCCGGTGCTTGGCTCGGGTGAGGTCAGGCCGCGACCCGACCGCTGTGACGCGTCTAACGCGAGTTGAACGCGTCACACCGGTCAACGAGCCCGGTGCGGCTGGGTTACTCCGGAGTCGCGAACGGATTTCGGCCGATGAGCGGGGGGCGCCGGGCGCGCTCGACGGCTGAAACATGAAGTGGCCGGTGCCCCGCGAGGGAGCACCGGCCACGGCCACAGACGGTCAATCAGGGATTTTTCGGCAGCGGCAGACTCGGAACCGGATTACACATCCCAAGGTTCGTACTGTCCTGCCCGCAGAAACCGTCGATCCAGAGATCATTGTTCCTGATGAAGGAATCACCGGTGGACAGCGAGACGTACACCTTGCCCTCGCTCCCCTTCAGGAAGGTGACGATGTCGTCCTTGCCGTCACCGTTGAAATCACCCACGCCCGGTGTCTCACCGGAGGGAGCGAAATAAGCGTGCCAAACGGGGCTGTCAGCCGGGAACTCGCTCCCGGTGGACAGCGAGACGTACACCCTGCCGTCGCTACCGCTGGCGAAGGTAACGATGTCGTCCTTGCCGTCACCGTTGAAATCACCCACACCGGGACGCTCGCCTTCGAGTGAGAAGCGCTCGTTCCAGACGGCGTCGTCCTGCTTGAAGGTACTTCCGGTGGACAGCGAGACGTAGACCCGATTGGCGAACCCGGGGTCGTCAGCGCCCTGAATGAAGGTGACGATGTCGTCCTTGCCGTCACCGTTGAAATCACCGGCCATCGGAACCTCGCCCGCTTGAGCGAAGTAGCCGTGCCACCGCGTTTCCTTCTCGAAACCGCTACCGTTCGAAAGTGAGACGTAGGCTCCGCCGGAGGCCCCGCGGGGGAACCTCACGAGGTCGTCCTTGCCGTCACCGTTGAAGTCACCGACGTCTATACTCGGCGCCACTCCCAGGCGGACTGTCGACCGCCAACGCTGGAACGGGTCGAACCCGTCACCGTTGGACAGCGCCACGTAAACGCCTGGGTTGTTGCTGGTGAGTTTGTTGGCGCTGAGCAGATCCGCCTTGCCGTCACCGTTGAAATCACCGCTCATCGTCCAGCGGGCACCGGCGAACTTATTCTGCGCGTACTTGGTCACGGAGCCGAAACCAGTACCGTCGGAGATCGCGTTACTGAATTCGCTACCAGCGAATCCCATATTATAAGCCGCGATGTCCTCGTATCCGTCGCCGTTGAAGTCGGTTCCCGCTTCGGTGGACACTGTGGCCTGAACGGTGCTGGAGGCCGCGCCGTCTCCGGTGGGGTAGACAGGCACCACGCGGTAGTGCCAAGTCTGTCCGGACGCCAGTGCCTCGTGCCGGAAGGTGGTTCCGGTCACGGTGCCCAGCAGGTTGGCCTGCCGCAGCGGCACCTCGGCGGTGGTGGCGCCGTAGACACGGTACTGATCGGCGCCGGCGTCCAGCCAGTTGACCTTGTTCACGTGCTTGTTGCCCGGCTGCGCCGAAACTCCCAGCATCCGGGAGTTGAGCCAGCCGGTGATGTCGTCGGTGCGGGCGATGGTGGCACCGCGCTTGGTGGTGTCCTCGCCGAAGCAGCCGTGCTGCCAGGAGGCGCTGTTGAGCCCGACCAGCCGCACGTTCTCGTTGACCTGCCGCAGCACCGGGCCACCCGCGTCGCCCTTGCAGATGCTGGACTGCTCGGTCGTGCCGAGCACGCTGGCCGACCCGCTCGACACCGACTGCACGTCGAACGTGCCGGTGTGCGCGGTGTTCGGCGTCCAGTCGGTCGCGGTGCGACCGTAACCGGCAGACCGCAGCGTCTCCCCGTTGCTCGGGGCCTCGGTGCTCAACGGTGCCGGGCTGATCCCGGAGACCGCGCTGCCCAGCTTGGCCAGCACCAGATTGCGGTCGGTGCGCGGCACCAGCTCGGTCACGTCGGCGACCTGGCCGCCGTCCGTCGTCAGGTCGGCGCGACCCACCGTGGCCGTGGTGGCGGTGTTGGGCGGGCCGGCGGGCACCGTGTCCGGCTGGGCCGGGTCCTGCGCGAAGCAGGAGGCCGCCGTGGCCACCCACCGCGGCGACACCAGCACACCGGAGCAGGAACGCTCGCTGCTGCCCACATCCACCTTGGCCAGAAACTCGTAGCTGCCCTGCGGCACCTGCTGTCCACCGCTGAGGGCGTGGGCGGGCATTCCCGCCAGCACCGTCGCGGCCACCGTGGCCACGCCGACCCCCAGAGTGCGTCTCGATCTAGAACTCGACAAAACCATTCCTTTTTCGCTACTCGTCATTACGCACGAAGTTCCAGCAATGTTGCCGGACCGTTTTCGGAATTCTCGCCTTCACCAACCGGAACGAAGGAGTTCTTGGGCACGTCGACCACCTCGGCCTGCCCCTTCACCGTCACAGTGGCCTCGACCGCGTGATCATCCCCCTTAAGCGTGTAAACTTCAGGGATCTCCATTTTGAGATATCCGGTATTACCGATGACCCTGTAACATGACGTTTCGGTCTTGCTGCTGTAGACTTCGATCAGCTCGTCCGAGGCACCGCAGTCGGCCAGCACGATGTTCCCGTCACCCTCGATGAGCCTGATTCCACGCTGTTGTTCGATGCTGTCCGCACCCGGATAGGAGTAATCCTCCACGATCGGCGGCGGAGATACCGCTGCCGCAGATTCCGTACCAGAGTTTTTTTCGGTTACAGCTACCGCCACCCCCGTCGACAGCGCCACTAATCCAGACACACCCAAAATGGCGAACCGAAAATAATTACGCAAAGCTATCATTCTCCAAACAAGAAATAACCTCCCAAAGGAAAAACCTTAACGAATTTACCAAACAGAAACACAGGTAAACAGCATTTCCGGAAAAATGTTGTGATCGCCACAAACGAAAACCAGCCATTGACAAGCGGCGTCAAACACCTTTTGTGGACCTCGATCCGAAAAAGCTTGTGGATCTCCACGATTTAAGCGAGGATCTTGCGGGCCCCGCTCGGCCATCCCCCGGACGGAGCACGATTTCGATACTGCATTTGGATCAATACGAGCATGGGAACGCATAAGTATCGCGAAGTGGACGGATCCGCTCCACCACGCACATCACGCGGTCGAAGACGAGCCCTCACCGCGATATTCCTGGCCACATCGGTAGTAAGCGGTATGGTTGGCTCGGCAAGCATCGCCACCGCCGAAACGGCCGAGGTAACCCCGGCCGATCACCAGCAGGTGCTGGAACTCTGGCGGAACGGCGGCCCGGACACCAAGGACGACGCGGCAGCCACACTGACGGGGACCGATGCGGACATCCGTGAGTTTCTCAACACCGGCAAGGACATCGCGGCCGAGAACGACCTGTGTATCAACGTCCTGCGAATGATGTCGTCCGGCGGGCGCGGCATGAAGCTGGCCGGGAATGACGCACTCGAGGACGGCAGCGTCGCGGCACTCGAACAGTTCGTCCAAGAGGGGTGGAAAAGCCCTACGAGGACGACCTGCGGGTGCGTGTGGTGCAGAAGTTGGCCACAGGCGGGACGCGCGTACAAGAAGCGGCCAACGCCGCGCTGAACGATGGCTCGACAGCGGCACTGAAACGGTTCCTGGAGCACGACCTCGAGGTCGCCGAGGCTCGCGACCAGGAGAAAGCCACCGTCACCGAGCTCGTGGAACGGGCCGAAGCCGCTCGAAAGCGAGCAGAAGAGCAGACAGCCGCGGCCAAACAGGCGACCGAACGCGCGCTCAACGCGTCCAGCGAAGCCCCGGTGCGGCCGCCGATGCCGTCGGTCGTTATGCCAACGTCTCCGAGTATCAGGCGCAACGAGCCAGAGAGGCAGGAGCACGGGCTCAGCAGCAGGCCGACCGAGCCTCAACAGCCGCGGACGAAGCGGCAGCGGCCGCCAATTCAGCTGCGGAGCACGCTCGTGCCGCGGCGACGGCGGCGGAGGACGCGGCCGCCCATGCGGGCGAGGCGGAGAACGCCGCACAGCAGGCCACGCAACACGCCAACGCGGCCATCGAAGCGGCCAACACGGCCATGGACGCGGCCAAGCAGGCCCAGAACGTCGTTCAAATCGCCCGCGACGCCGAAGCGGAACGCATCCGTGCGGACAAGCAACAGGCGATAGCCGAAGCTAAAGAGGACGCTGATTCGCACCAGGAAGAGCGGTCCCGAGCTGAGTGGGAGGAAGTCGAGCGGAACCGCGTCTCCGAGGAGACCCGTAAGCTGCTCAACGCGGCGGAAGCACCCGATGCCGATCCGGCCACCGTGGTCAGCAAAGGGCGTCAAGCAGCGGTGAACCTGTTGAGCACCGGTGGTCCGTGGACCAAGCGAGCCGCACAACAGGCACAAGACTCGGCCGAACGAGCCCAAAACGCTGCTCGGACAGCTCGGGAAGCAGCGAGCAGGGCGAGAGAGGATGCACGTAGCGCGAAAGCGTCCGCATCCATTGCTGAAGCTTCAGCCGCCAGTGCACGTACATCAGCCGCTGCGGCGTATGAATCCGCGGCATCCGCACGAGAATCAGCTCTGTCTGCGGGTGAAGATGCGAAGGCAGCATCGTCAGCGGCAAGAGAAGCGCTTCGAATAATGCTGGACAAGCATTCCGAAGTGGTAGACGAAAGCCACAAAAATTCTGAATCACCTCCCCGATTCCCGGAAAAAGTTTACCGCTACTCACACGGGACTACGCAGGTTTACTTTGAAGGACACCGCTACATAAACGGCGCCAAGCCGACCAAAGATTTGGACCAGCCTTGCGAAATGCCAGAAAAAAGTGTTGATCAATGGATTGGCGACAACTATCGCAACATACAGTCGGACGACATTGTCGAAACAGGACATGCTCCTTCTATCCTGTTGAGGATGTACTGCCTGAAAAACAGGCAGGCCCGCGGGAACGACCTAGTGGGCAAGATAAACAATGCCTACCTTCCAGAAGGACTCTTTTACCTAGAGACAAAAAGGATGAGCGTGGCTCGTCCTTTAATAAGAATAGGCCTGGCAATATGGAGGAGCTCTGTTCAACAGCGCTCCCGAATGGGTGACCTCCCCACCAATCGGGCGCTACATGAGGCTTACGTGAAGTCTCGGTACGCGGGAATGGAAAAGCCGCGGGTTAACAACCCTAAAATTCAAGACTTGATGGATGAATCATACCGAAATGGGTCAAAATTTGGAAACGAAAGCACTGCCGCAGCGGCAAGAATAGAGCGTGCTCTTCATAACATAGGCGCCCCCGTCGGAGGGAGGCATCATGACGAAAAAGCTCAAAACATGATAAGGTCATTGCAGAAGTGGCTCAAGAATAATCCGCGAGCGGCCAACAGTGATCGGGATGCCGCGAAGCAAGTCATCAGCGATTTGAGGAACGCGTTGGAAGGAATGTGATATTGATTTCGCGTCTGTGGGCCGAACTACCCGGTATCAGTCCCGAGCTGGCCGCCGCGGACAGGGCGGCCGTGGCGGACTGGCACGCGGGTGGAGGGGATGGTGATTCGGAGGGTCTCGACGGGGAGGGTGACTGGCACGCGGATGAAGCGGACGGTGCTTCGGAGGAGGCCGAAGCGGGGGACGAATATCCGGTGCTGTTGCGACTGATCTCGTTGGGGTCCTCGTTCGCCGTTCGGGTGGACCGGATGAGCGCCTGGCAGCGGGAGCGGTTGCTCGGTTTGCTGGAGGAGGTGCTCGTTTCCGGCACCGAAGACGAGCAGAACGCTGTGGCCACCGGATTCCTCGAAGCCCTTGTCACTGCCTACGATCGCGGTGACTTCGACCTGGCGACCGTCTGGCACGAGCTCGGCGAGGAGTCGCGGCACTACATCAAGATCTGGAACACGCGGACGGGAGTAGCGGTCCCCTATTGGATGACGTTACGGGAGCCTCCCGAGCCACAACCCGCGGGTGCCGCCGTGGCGCTGCTGCGGGAATCCTGCGATCGCCTGGCGAACGCCGACGACAGGCTGCTGGGCACATCAACGGAAACGAGGAGTGCCGAACCCGACTACGACCTGCAGCACCGGGTCGAGAACATGGCCGCCGAATTCGTCCGCGACTTCCGCGAGATCGACCGATCGAGCCGGGCGAAGGTCTTCGAAGCGTTGGAGAAAGTTGTCCTCGGCGCTCCGGAAGACGACGTCACGGCCATCGCGGAGCGGTTCGTTCCCGCGCTCGTCACGGGTTACCGCCTGGGAGTTTTCCACCCCATGCCGATCCTGAGTGGACTGGGGGCACACACGGCTCACTACTTCAACAAAGTCAATGAAGAAATGGAATGGGAGATGGAGTGATCAGCTGACCTTTCCGCCCGGTGCCCTGGGTCGGTTTCACCAGAATCCAACCCAGGCCTGGAAAATCCCGCACAAGCATTTTCCGGGATTCTTTTTCGTGTTTTTCCGTGAGCAACTTCAGGCCTTGTCTCATGTGGTGTTGTTGCCAGGGCGGGACCGTGGGTGATGGTGGATCGGTTGTCGCAGCTGTTGGTACCAGATGAGCTGTGGGAGTTGATCCGGCCGTTGATTCCGGGGTTCGCGCGGCGGTCGCGGGATTGGGACGCCTCGGAACGGACGACCGGGCGATGTTCACCGCGATCGTGGATCCGTGCTGACCAGTCGACGTGCCTAACGAAACCTGCCGCCCTCGTTCTCAGGTCACTGGTTCCTCGGCGCAGCGGCGGTTTCGGCAATGGACTCCAGGGCGGGCTCTGACGTCGGTCGCACCAAAAAGTCCGATGCCGCAGGGAAACAGCTGCAGAAACGCCTCACAACTCCGGCAGCGGGTCCTGCGGCACCTGGTCGGGCGAGCCGAGTTCGGCGTCGGCGGCGTTGACCACCGGCACGTACTCGTCGTCCACCTCGTAGTGCACCCCGTTGAACGTGAACCACGCGGCCGCGTTGGTGTCCACCGGCCCCAGCCGGACACCGCGCGGACTCTTGGCGAGCACACCCTTCGGCTTGCTCCGGTTGAAGATGCCGGTAGACAGCACCGTGATGGACTGCTGCGTGACCACCACGACGACACCGGGCGAGATGCTGCCCAGGATCTCGGCGGGGAAGGCGTAGCGGATGCGCTCACCGGTCTCCAGAAACCCTTGGATGCGCTCCCGCAACTTCGACGAGATCGGCATACCGGGCATACTAGCGAGGCCGGTAACCGAGTGTCGACTACTGACACGCCATACGTGACCGATTCCGGTGAGGGCCCTGGCCACCCGAACGGGTATCCGCCGATCACCGCTGAACTCAGCCCGGCTCCCCACCCCGCCGATCCGGCCGCGCGGGGCGGTGCCGCGCCGACTCGACGATCCGGCGCAGCCCTGGGCTGTGCGCCCCGGGCCAGTAGATCCTGCCGCAGGCCGTGCAGCGGGCGAACCGTTGGTAGCACCTGCGCGTGCCGAACTCCAGCCTGGCGGCGACCTCGGCTTTCGGCACCTCTTCGAGTTCACCCCCGCAGGGGACGCAACGCGTCCAGGGCCGCAGCGTCGGCTCGAACCGCGCCAGCACCTCGGACTGCTGCTCGGCCGGGTCGGAGGCGTGGACGTAGGCGCCCTCCGACAACGCGCGGCGGCACAGCAGAGCGCGATCCCTGGTCAGCAGCACCCCGCGCTGCCGGGCCGCCTGGTCCAGCAGTTCCTCGTCGGTGGCGTCGTTGTGGTAGGCGGTGTCGATCCCCAGCAGCCGCATCCGGCGCGCCAGGGCCCCGAGGTGCACGTCCAGCACGAAGCGCTGCCGAATCCGCTCGGGGAAGCGCACCGGCGCCACGTCCAGAACACCACCGGCAGCGGCCCGTTCCGTCGCGGCCACGGGCGCGCCGTCCAGCCGCAGCTGCCCCACCTCGGTCAGCGGCACACCCAGCGACTGGACCAGGTGCCCCAACGAGGCGGTCCCGTCGTGCGGCACCCGGATGCTCTCCACCCGGTTTCGCGGGGCGACGAACGGCAGCAACTCACCATCGAGCCGAACGAGCACGCTCCTCCCGCCGGTTCCGCCAGTGGCATCCCTCGTCGACGTCGCCTCCACCGGTTCCGCCTCGATCCGCTCCGAACACGATCCAGGGGCGGGCCCGCACGCTGGAGCCCGCCCCTGTCGATCGCACAGTCGATCCGCGCCGCGCTCAACGACTCATCGCGGCCTCGTGCCTGCCCGTTCTCGGTTCGGGAGGCAACGGCGCGCGCCGCGGTACGGAGACCGGCTCGTTCTCGGCGGCGGACTCGAACACCGGCCTGCTGCCGTAGGTGAAGCGGGCCGCCAGACCGAGGGCTTCCAGGGGTCTGTCCACCGCCCGGACTCCGGTGACCAGTGAGAGACGCTTGCCGGTCAGGTGCGCTCGCAGGTCCGACTGCGCCAGCACCTTGATCGCCTCGACACCGAGGAAGGTCACGCCGGTCAGGTCCAGCACCACCACCGATGCCGAGGACTCCAACCGCTGCTGGACCAGTTCCGCGAACCGGGGGACCGTCACCATGTCCAACTCACCGAACACGCTGACGACCATCACACCGCGTCGCGGTCGCTCCGTACTCATCCGGAACGCAACGTTGTCGTTGCTCTCCTCGACAGCTCGCACGTATTCCGCGACGGAGTCGATACCCCGAACCGATGATTCAGTCATATGATCCACCTTTTGGTTTCACCAAGGTGGCGCAGAGCCGACGTCCCGCTCTTGATCAGATAACAGCGCCACGACGTGTCGCATTCGGCGAATGCGATCGTCAGAGTCCCTTTCGCATGACCCGACGTCACCGCCGACTGTAGCCACCCCGAGGAAGGGACGCCAAGAGAAACAGCTCACAACCAAAAAGGACATACAGCCCACGCACACATAGCGTTATACCTGGTCAGAGCTTTGATCATCGTTCGGCCACACCCGAGCCCGGTTCCCGCGCGAAGTGAACACCGAACGTGTCCGAGCGCCGTTTCCTCTCAGAAATTCCTCAGGAAGAACTCAGCGAAATCATCGGATTCCTATTACATATCGTCTAAAATGAAATCACTCGTTCGGGGAATAAAGACCCTGGCGCAGCCACGCTGCGCATACCCTCCGCTCGAGCGCTACGAGAAGAATTCGCGTTCCACGCGGGTGCCCGTCCCGCCGAACGGCGGCTCGCGCGTACGCCGAGCCACCCCGCTGCCCGGCAGGGCTGAGACGTGGTGCACGGCCCCGTCGAGACCGTCCCACCGGGGCCGGGAACCGGCCCACCCGGCCACCACGAGCGCGGGCCGACGTGGTGGCGACGAGAAACGGGGCGACCGCCGAACGGCGACCGCCCCGTGAGACAGCGGCGAGATCACTTGAGGGTGATCTTGGCGCCGACCTCCTCGAGCTTGCCCTTGACCTCGTTGGCACGCTCCTTGTCGACCTTCTCGACGACCGGCTTCGGCGCGTTCTCGACCATCTCCTTGGCCTCCTTGAGGCCCAGGCCGGAGACGATCTCGCGGACGGCCTTGATGACCTTGATCTTCTCGTCACCGGCGTCGTCGAGCATGACGTCGAACTCGTCCTGCTCCTCCTCCTGCTCGGCCGGGGCGGCACCGGCGGCCGGAGCGGCGACGGCGGCCGGGGCGGCGGCCGTGACGTCGAAGGTCTCCTCGAACTGCTTGACGAACTCGGAGAGCTCCAGCAGGGTCATTTCCTTGAAGACGTCCAGCAGCTCTTCGTTGCTCATCTTGGCCATGATGATGTTCCTTTCGGATCAGCAGCGCCTGCGCGCGGCGCACGGGAGTTGTTCGCGGGAAGAACGGGCCGACCACCGACAACGGCGGTGACGGCTCACTCCTCCTTCTTGTCCTTCAGGGCCTCTGTCATCCGCGCGACCTGCGAAGCCGGAGCGGCGAACAGGGCCGCCGTCTCGTTCATCTTCGCCTTCATCGCACCGGCCAGCTTGCCCAGCGTGACCTCGCGCGAATCCAGATCGGCGATGCGCTCGACCTCACCGGCCGAGATCGGGCGGCCGTCCATGTAGCCGCCCTTGATCTCCAGGGCCTTGTGGTCCTTGGCGAAGTCGCGCAGCGCCTTCGCCGCGTCGACCGGCTCCCCCTTGATGAAGGTGAGCGCGGTCGGACCCTGGATGAGATCGTCGATGCCCTCGACGCCCGCCTGCTCGGTCGCGCGCCGGACCAGCGTGTTCTTCGCGACGCGGTAGGTCACGTCCTCGCCGAGGTTACGACGCAGCTGCTTGAGCTGGGCCGTGGTCAGTCCGCGGTACTCGGTAACGACGGTCGCGGTGGAGTTGGTGAAACTCTCGGAGAGCTCGTTGACCGCGTCAACCTTTTCGGGCCTCGCCATGTCGCCTCCTCTCTAGTGCCTCGCGACTGTGAGCCGGTCGCAAAGTGCCCTGAGACGACAAAAACGCCCCGGCGCATTCGGCACGGGGCGTGGAAGATCATCCACCGCGCGACGGTTCTCTCGCGCTGCTGCGGCCTCGTCCTCCTGCGCGGGTCGCCCGTCTCTACGGGACCTTCGTTCTCCCCCACGTCGCCCGGCTCGCCGGAACCACGTCGGCGGAGAAGACCAGCGGTCTCTGGTGGAACCTCACCAAGCATACGCCACGACGTGCGCCGACGGGCACGCACCCCCGCACTCCTCAAGTTCCGGCTCCGAGAGGATCCGCGCCGCCTGCCGGACGAGGACTCCACCCTCGCGCCCCGCCGAACTTGCGCCCCGAGGCATGATGATTACCGTGGCCGATCACCGAGAGCCGTCCGAGCAGCCCCACCAGCGGCCCCCGGAACGAACCGGAGCGGCCGACGCCCCCGAACCGATCGACGCCGAGGTGGTCGAGGAGCGTCCCGCCGAGCGCTCTCCGGCAATGCCGGGCGAAGCCCCAGGTGGTCCGACCGGACAGAGCGCGAGCGGACAGGGTTCGACCGGGTCGGGGCAGCCTTACGCGGGAGAGGACACGGACGCCCACCGGGAGTACCAGCAGTTCCTGGAGTTCCAGCGTTTCCGGGAGATGCGGCGGCAGTACGGCGACACCCCACCGGTCCCGGACGGCGCCCCGACCACCAAGCGCCCCTGGTACCGCCGCGCGCTGCGGCCGCTGCGGTTCAAACCCGTGCGGCGGCTGCTGTACCTGCTGGTGCTCCTGCTGGTGCTGACCTACCTGTACGACAGCACGTTCGGCGGCGGTGGCGGATCGGGATCGAACGGATCCTCCCCGGGTGGGACGGAGAGCAGGTCGGCGATGCTGCCGCACTCACCCACCGCGGCCGTCAGAACCGTCTACGACGAGCTAGCCAACCGACCGGAGAGCGTCTGCCTGCTGTTCGACAGCGGCGCGCGCCGAAGCTTCGCCGCCGTGCACGGGGCCGAGAGCTGTGGAGCGGCGGCCCTGCGCCTCAACGAGCGGATAACCGACGAGACCACCTACAAGAACCCCGACTTCGCCCGGGACGCGGCGCAGCGGGACGAGGAGCATTCCCTGGCCAGGATCTCCTCCTGCGAGCTGGAGGTGAGCGGCGGACCACGGCTCGGGGTGTTCCGACTGCGGCAGCACTCCTCCGGGGGCTGGGAGATCAACGGCTACGCGGCCGCGGACTGCGAGGACTGAGCGGCCGCGGAGGGCGGCTCCAGAGCCGCCGGGGACCGTTCGTCGTTCGGCGCCGGGGTCCGTCGCGGACGATCGTGCCGCCAGGGAGCCGGAACCGCCGTATCCTCCTCAGCCGCTGGAGGACGACAGGGACAGCGGCGGTTCGGTCGCGCCGGGCGCGCCGCTCGGATCGAAAGTACGTTGTTGTCGGCGGGCTCGGACGACATCGGCCCCAGCCCTGGGCAAAATGCGAATCTCTTTAGGATAACCGCGTATCGCAGCGCCTAACGACGACGCCGAAGTGTCAGCCCATCAGAGAGCGGCGACTCCATGAGTCTCAGCACGATAAACGAACGCGACCACGGCGACGATCCCGACTCCGGACGATTAGCGGGACGGGCCGAGGGCGCGTCCTACCGCGAACCGGGGACACGCGCGAAGGCCGGGAGATTGCCGGGGTTCCTGGCACGGCGCGGCCCCGCCTGGGGGATCGGGTTCCTGTCGCTGCTGCTCTCGGCGGCCTTCGTGCTCGTCAACCTGTCGTACAACGCGTGGAACCTCATCCCCCCGCTGGACGACTCCTACATCCACCTGCAGTACGCGAAGCAGTTCGCCGAAGGCCAGTTCCTGCGGTACAACATCGGTGACCCCATCAGCACGGGCGCCAGCAGCCTGCTCTACATGATCGTCCTCGGCGGGCTGTACACGCTGGGCCTGCACGGCACGGCCCTGCTGACCGCCGCGATGGTCCTCGGCGGGGTGTGCATGGCCCTGACGGCGGTGTGCGTCTACCGCATCGGCGCCAACCTGATCAACCGGCGGGTCGGAGTCTGGGCCGGTCTGCTCGTGGCGACGAACGGCGTACTGCTGTGGGGCTCGGCCAGCGGCATGGAGATCGGCTTCGTCGCGCTCATGGTTTCGGGCACGGTGCTCGCCTACACCTCCGAGGCCCCACGCGGGCGGTTCGTCCGGACACCGATCATCGCCTTCTTCACCGCCCTGACCCGCCCCGAGGCGTTCATCTTCGTCCTCGTACTCGCAGTCGCGATGGCCTGGACGACGCTGCGCGGGCCACGCCCCGCCGACGTCTCGCGCGCCCGGGTGATCGGCAGGCTCACGTTGCTGCCGCTGCCGCTGGTCGCCTACCTCGGGGAGTCGCTGCTCTACAAGATCACGACCGGCCACACCTCGGCGAACGGCATGCGAGCGAAATCGCTGCTGTACGAGCCGATCCTGTACCCGATGGGCTTCCTCGACGAGACGCTGAACCACTTCCACCAGGTGCTGCGCGTGCTGACCGGCTTCAACACCTTCGACTTCGTGTTCCCCGGCACCCTGCTGCTCGCCGTCGCCGGGACGATCTACCTGCTGGTCAAGAAGTCCCAGTGGGCCCCGCTGGCACTGGCCCTGGGGATCGGCTACCTGCTCGTGGCGATGGCGATCTCGACGCTGAGCACCGCCACGATCCACCACCTGCGTTACCACCAGCCTTTCCTGCCGGTGGTCCTGCTGCTGGCGGTGGTCGGGGTCCACGGCCTGAGCCGGCTGGTGCGTTCCCGGCGCAACCGCCGGATCGTGCTCAACGCCGGACTCGTGACCGCACTGCTGTTCACCGTGGCCGAGACGCCCTCCTGGGCGATCCGCCTGGGACAGCAGGCCGCCGGGATACGCGGGCAGCAGGTGTCCTTCACCGACTGGTTGGAGGACGAGATGCCCGAGGACGCCGTGCTGGCGGTCAACGACGTGGGCGCACCCGCCTACCTCGGCAGCCACCGGGTGGTCGACCTCATCGGGCTGACCACGAACCGCTTCACCGAGGCCAACAACCACGGCGCGGGCAGCATCTACGAGGTGCTGCGCGATATGCCGCCGGAGGAACGCCCCGACTACTTCGCGGTGTTCACCAACTGGCCGGTGCACGACCTCGCCAACGGTGGAGTGTTCGGGGACGAACCGCTGGCCACGTTCCGCTCGAAGTCACCGACCTTCTCGCACCGCACAGTCGGGTCGGCCGGCGCGTGCCAGGCCTCGAAACTCTGCGACGAGGTGGCCATCTACAAGGCCGACTGGAGCTTGGTCAACACCGGGGACGAACCGGTGCGCAGCGAGGCACCCGGACGAATCCGCGACCACGTCAACGTGGCCGACCTCGACAGCGAACAACGGCACGACTACGAGGTGCTCCCCGCCCACCGGCAGTTCCAGCCCCTCACCAACCTCCGCACGGTGAACTACCCGCGTGGCGAGGTCGTCGACAGCGGCAGGCACGTGATCGGCGGCGAGACCGTCACCGCGCGGAACCTGACTCCGGGCGAGCCGGTCACGATCACCTCGCGCTACACCGTCTCCGGCCGGTCACCGGACCCCCTGGAGATGTCGGTCTCCGTCGACGGGGAGAAACTGCGGGACTGGACCAGGCAGCCGGGCGACAACGGCTGGAACGAGGCCACCCTCACCGTGCCGGGTGAGCTGGTGACCGACTCGACGCTGCGGATCGAGTTCGAACAGCCCTCCGAGTTCCTCGGTCCCTACCCGGACTACACCTCGTACGGATACTGGTTCAGCCAGTGACCCACGGTTCCCGTGGCGACAGAGGTCTCCACGAGGACCGTCGGTACCCGCGTACCCGGGAACACCGCCGTACCGACGTTCACCGCGACCGCGCGAGCGAAGCGTCCCGGCGGCACCGCTCGAGTGAAGCCCCGGAGGGGAACACTCTGCCCGAGTACCACCCGGCCGAAGCACCACGAAACGAATCGGGCCGCTCCGCGACGTCGCGGAGCGGCCCGATTCTCGGTCACGCTCGGGATGTTCCGGCGACCGCCACGGGGCCGCCGGAACCGGCGGTCATGCCGCCGTTTCGACCATGTTGCGGGTCCGGTTCGGGTCCACCGTGATACCCGGCCCCATCGTGGTGGTGAAGCTGACCTTCTTGAGGTAGCGGCCCTTGGAGGTGGCCGGCTTGGAACGCAGTACCTCGTCCAGCGCGGTGGCGTAGTTCTCCAGCAGCGCCTCGGTGGAGAAGGACGCCTTGCCGATGACGAAGTGCAGGTTGGCCTGCTTGTCCACGCGGAAGCTGATCTTGCCGCCCTTGATGTCCTGCACCGCCTTGGTGATGTTCGGCGTCACCGTGCCGGTCTTCGGGTTGGGCATCAGACCACGGGGACCCAGCACGCGGGCGATCTTGCCGACCTTGGCCATCTGGTCCGGGGTGGCCACGGCCGCGTCGAAATCGAGCCAGCCGCCCTGGATACGCTCGATCAAGTCGTCGGAGCCGACGGCGTCGGCACCGGCGGCCTCGGCCTCGGCTGCCTTGTCGCCGGAGGTGAAGACCACGACGCGGGCCGTCTTGCCGGTACCGTGCGGCAGGTTCACGGTCCCGCGGACCATCTGGTCCGCCTTGCGCGGATCCACACCGAGCCGCAGGGCCACCTCGACGGTGGGGTCCATCCGGGTCTTGGCGGTCTTCTTCGCCAGCTCGATGGCTTCCTGCGGGGTGTAGACCCGGTTGCGGTCAACCAGTTCGGCTGCCTGCTGGTATGCCTTGCTGCGCTTTGCCATGTCTGTTCCTGTTCAACGGATCAGTTGTGGTCGGGGCCGCGCGGCGAGCCCTCCCACACCTTCGGTGGATGAGTGGGTCACGGCACCGGGGCCGTCCTGGCCGTACGAGCCGCTGTCAGCCCTCGATGCGCAGGCCCATGGAGCGGGCCGTGCCCGCGATGATCTTCTCGGCCTCGTCCATCGAGTTGGAGTTGAGGTCGACCCACTTGGTCTGGGCGATCTCGCGGACCTGCTCGCGGGAGACCGAGCCCACCTTGGTCTTGTGCGGCTCACCGCTGCCCTTCTGCACGTTGGCTGCCTTCATCAGCAGCTTCGCGGCGGGCGGCGTCTTGAGCTTGAAGTCGAAGGACCGGTCCTCGTACACGGAGATCTCGACCGGCACCACGTCGCCGCGCTGGTTCTCCGTGGCGGCGTTGTAGGCCTTGCAGAACTCCATGATGTTGACGCCGTGCTGACCCAGCGCCGGACCGACCGGCGGCGCGGGGTTGGCCTGACCGGCCGAGATCTGCAGCTTGACGATCGCTGCGAGTCGCTTCTTCTTGGGCGGCATTTCGTTCTTCCTGTCCTCGTTACCTGTGGTCCGTGCCGGGCGCGACGCGCTCCGGCACGTTCACGGGCGGCCGGGAACCCGAACCGCCCGCCGAAGAGCCGCGATGCGCCCCTGCCGGCCACCGCGGCAACCGCACTCCCGCGACGGGGAGCGGGTCAGATCTTGGATACCTGGTCGAAGGACAACTCGACCGGCGTCTCGCGGCCGAAGATCGAGACCAGTACCTTCAGCTTCTGCGCCTCGCCGTTGACCTCGCTGATGGTGGCGGGCAGCGTCGCGAACGGCCCGTCCATCACGGTCACCGACTCGCCGACCTCGAAGTCCACCTCGACGGCGGCGCTCTTGCCCGCCTCCTGCTTGGCGGCGGCCTTCTTGGCCGCGCTCTCCTTCGCCTCCCGCTCGGCCTGCGGCGCGAGGAACTTGAGCACCTCCTCGGTGCTCAGCGGCGAGGGCTGCGAGGTGGCACCCACGAAACCTGTGACGCCCGGCGTGTTGCGAACCGCCGACCAGGAGGCGTCATTGAGCTCCATCCGCACGAGAACGTAGCTGGGCAGCACCTTGCGCTGCACGAACTTGCGCTGGTTGTTCTTGATCTCGGTGACCTCTTCGGTGGGCACCTCGACCTGGAAGATGTAGTCCTCGACGTCCAGCGTCTGCGCGCGGTGCTCCAGGTTGTTCTTGACCTTGTTCTCGTAACCGGCGTAGGAGTGCACGACGTACCACTCGCCCGGCGCACGCTTGAGCATGGCGCGCAGCTCTTCGACCGGGTCCGCCTCGGCCTCCTCGTCGCTGGCTTCGGAAGCCGCTGCACTGTCCTCGGACTCGGCAGTGCCACCGGAGTCATCCGCCTCGGCGGCTACCTCGGAGTCCGCCTCGGCGGGACGCTCCTCGGCCGGGTCCGGAGAACCCGTCTCGGTCACGGCGTCCTGCTCGTCGGACAGGCCGGTCAACTCCTGGCCGTCGTGGGAGGTCACAGTGGGTCTCGCTTCCTCTCGTGCGTTGCGTGCCCGGTGGATGGCATCCGCCACCGCACGAAGTCCGTGCGGGCGTCTAGTTGCCCACGGTCGGCATTCAGTTGCCGAACAACTGGAGCACACCCTGCGCGAAGAGCAGATCCAGACCGGCTATGAACGCGACCATGATGCTGACGAACACCAGCACCACCGCAGTATAAGTCAATAGCTGCTTGCGCGTCGGCCAGATGACCTTACGGAGTTCCGCGACCACCTCACGGAGGAAGCGGCCGATCTTGCGGAACGGCGAAACCCGTTCTCCTCGGCCGTCCCGCGAAGGGGTCGGCCTGCCCTTGGGAGCGGTCGCGTCCTTCGACTCACCACCCGCGCTCTTCCGGGCGCTGGAGCGCCCGGATGCCCGGCGGCCACGGCGTGCTGCGGCACTGGAGGGGCGAGACTCCTCGTCGCGGTTCTCACCCTTGTCCTGCTCGCGGTCCTCGCTCACGCCCCCTCCTAGCTGGCGCTCGTCGGACGCGTGAACTCGGCAGTGGTCGTTACCGAGCGTCGCACGGCTGACACCGTCCACTTCCTCCGCTCACCGTCAACATCGACGCAGGGGTGACAGGACTTGAACCCGCAACCTGCGGTTTTGGAGACCGCTGCTCTGCCACTTGAGCTACACCCCTTCATGGCCGGTGTCCCGACCACTCCGGTACACCCTACTTCCCGACCGCTCCGGGCCCGCCGGCGGGTCCGGCACGATCGAGCCGTGTGGGCTTCCCGAGTACGGGAGTGTACGACACGACCGAAGTGGATTTCCAACCCCGTCCCGAGATGCGGCATCATCGGTGGGCACGGTTAGGACGCCGCACCCCGTGTCTGCGACGATGCACACATGGCCGCACCCGGAACACAGACAAGCTCGACCACCGAAACACGCGTCTCGGCGCGGGTCGGCGCGATCGCCGAATCCGCCACGCTGGCCGTGGACGCGAAGGCCAAGGCACTCAAGGCTGAAGGACGCCCCGTGATCGGCTTCGGGGCGGGCGAGCCGGACTTCGCCACCCCGGAGCCGATCGTGCGCGCCGCGCAGGAGGCCTGTGCCGACCCGCGCAACCATCGCTACAGCCCGGCCTCCGGCCTCCCGGAGCTCCGCGAGGCGATCGTGACCAAGACCGCCCGCGACTCCGGCTACGTGATCCAGCCGAACCAGGTGCTGGTCACCAACGGCGGCAAGCAGGCCGTTTACCAGACGTTCGCCGCGCTGCTCGACCCCGGCGACGAGGTGCTGCTGCCCGCGCCGTACTGGACCACCTACCCGGAGGCCATCAGGCTGGCGGGCGCGACCCCCGTCGAGGTGCCCACCGACGAGTCCACCGGCTACCTCGCGACGCTGGAGCAGCTCGAAGCCTCCCGCACGCCGCGCACCAGGATGCTGTTGTTCAACTCGCCCTCGAACCCGACCGGGGCGGTCTACCCGCCCGAGCGGGTCGCCGAGATCGGCCGGTGGGCCGCCGAGCACGATCTCTGGGTGGTGACCGACGAGATCTACGAGCACCTCGTCTACGGCGACGCCAGGCACGTCTCCATGCCCGTCGAGGTTCCGGAGCTGGCCGACAGGTGCGTGGTGCTCAACGGGGTGGCCAAGACCTACGCTATGACCGGCTGGCGGGTCGGCTGGATGATCGGACCGACCGACGTGATCAAGGCGACGGCGAACCTGCAGTCGCATCTGACGTCCAATGTGTCCAACGTCTCGCAGCGGGCCGCACTGGAGGCCGTGAGCGGACCGCTGGACGCGGTGGCCGAGATGCGCGAGGCCTTCGACCGGCGCAGGCGCACCATCGTCGAGATGCTCGGCGCCATCCCCGGTGTGAGCTGCCCGGAACCGAAGGGGGCCTTCTACGCCTACCCGTCCGTGAAGGAACTGCTGGGTACCGAGATACGAGGCAGGCGGCCGCGGAGCAGCGCCGAACTCGCCGAGCTGGTGCTGGAGCAAGCCGAGGTGGCCGTGGTCCCGGGTGAGGCCTTCGGCACACCGGGTTACTTCCGGATGTCCTACGCGCTGGGCGACGAGGACCTCGCCGAGGGGGTCCGCCGGATGGCCGCCCTGCTCTCGGAAGCCAAGTGAGATGCCGGAGTAAGCCGCTCGATTCCCGTAGCTGGTCGCGTGGCGGAACCTCCGGGGACACCTCGCTGCGGGTGCCCCGACCTCGGGTAGGTACTACACAACGTCGGGGCCGTCCTCGCGAGGCACTCCCCGGAGAACCCGCGGCGGTGCCGAGTGCGTGCTCGGTCGTGAGCGGCTGACGCCGCTTGGTCTAGCTCGGTTCTTCGGTCCGGTCGGGATGGCCGGTCGCGGAACCGTTGGTGTCGCAGCGCGGGTGTCCCGGTGCGTGAGGCGGATGCATCGCAAGGCAGGGCCGCTCGCCGCGTAGGTCGCTACTCAAGAGCCGGCCCAACGCAGCGAGGCGCCGCCTCACGTACCGGCTACCCGACCACCGCGCCAGAGCGAGTCACAGCCTCACAACGGCGTAGGCGCCGCCGAGCACGCCCTGGTCGGCGCACTTCGCGGTGATGTTGACCTTGGCGGTCCCGTCCTCGGCCACGTCGGCGACCTTGCCGGACAGCTCCACGGTGGCCCCTTTCCCGTCGTCGGGCACCACGACGGGGCGGGTGAAACGCACACCGTGTTCGACGATCCGGCCCGGGTCACCCACCCAGTCGGTGACCAACCGCGTGGCCAGCGCCATGGTGAGCATGCCGTGCGCGATCACGTCCGGTAGCCCCACCTCGTGGGCGAACGACTCGCTGTGGTGGATGGGGTTGAAGTCACCGGAGGCCCCCGCGTAGCGCACCAGGTCGGTCCTGGTGATCGAAACGCTGGACTCCGGCAGGCGATCGCCCTTGGCGACCTGCTGCGGCGTCGTCACGACTGCTCTCCCTCCTCGGCCGTGCCACGAGCCACCAGGGTGGACGTGGCCGTGCACACCGGTTCCCCCTCCACCGTGCCGATCTCGGCACGCACGGTGAGGAAGTCGTTGCCCGCGCGCGCCTTGATGTCGTCCACGTGGGCCACCGCGACCAGCACGTCGCCGGCTCGGATCGGTCGGTGGTGCCGGAAGGCCTGGTGCCCGTGCACGACCCGGCTGTAGTCCAGTCCCAACTGTTCGTCACCGACCACGGCTTCCTGCGCCAGCACGGACAGCCGCATCGCGAACGTGGGCGGGGCGATCACGTCCTGGTAGCCCGCTGCCTTGGCGGCCTCGGTGTCCCGGTACAGCGGCGAGTCGTCCTTGATCGCGTCGGCGAACTCGCGAATCTTCTCCCGCCCGACCTCGTAGGGGCTGCTGGGCGGGTACTCACGTCCGATGAATCCTTCGTCGAGCGGCACACCGGCAGGTTACCGCAGTGCGAAAAAGAACCCGCCCCGGCAGGAGCCGGGGCGGGTTCTCCGAGTTCCGTGGGACCCTGGTCGAGACGCCCGATCACCGAAGGTGGTCTTCAGAACCGCGAACGGTTCGACGTGAACTCAGCGGGTCTCCTTGTGCTCGCGGTGAGCGTTGCAACGCGGGCAGTGCTTCTTCAGCGACATGCGATCCGGGTCGTTGCGCCGGTTCTTCTTCGTGATGTAGTTGCGCTCCTTGCACTCTTCACACGCAAGAGTGATTTTGGGGCGAATATCGGTGGGCGTCTTAGCCACGGGGGACCTCTCTCTCGTGCCTGGAACCGGATGAGAGTCTCATCCGGTTCACTCCACGTGTATACCGCCCCGGGCCGGGCGGCATGTCAGCCGCAGGAGTAGCGGTGGCCGGATTCGAACCGGCGACACAACGATTATGAGCCGTTTGCTCTGCCCCTGAGCTACACCGCCTCGCGGACATCCGCTGGTACACAGTACCTTCACAAGACAGCCGCAGCACTCAGTTTAACCGAGTACCGCGGCCGCCCTACAGAGCCCCAATACGGACTCGAACCGTAGACCTTCGCCTTACCATGGCGACGCTCTGCCGACTGAGCTATTGGGGCGTGCCCTCGCGGAGCGAATACTACTCTACACAACATCCGCACCGGGGTTTCAACGGGGGTGCCTTTTGGTATATCCGCAGGTCAGAGCGCTCCGATCGCCGGGAAGCGGTGAGGACCGTCAGTTGACCCGCAGCACCGTCTCCCCCAACTCCGGAGCTCCCTTCGGGTATTCCCGCGTGGTTCGCGCCCACAGCCACGACTCGAACCGCTCCTCCGACAACGGGCGGGAGATCAGGTAGCCCTGGGCGGTGTCACACCCCATCCGCACGAGCTGGTCCCGGGCGGAGTCGTCCTCCACTCCCTCTGCCACCACGCTCAGCTCCAACGAGTGCCCCAGCTCGACGATGGAACGAACCACGGCCATGTCGCTGAGATCGGTTCCCATTCCCAGCACGAAGCTCTTGTCGATCTTGACCTCGTCCACGGGGAGCTGGCGGAGGTAGGCCAACGAGGAGTAACCGGTGCCGAAGTCGTCCACCGCGAGGACCACCCCCAGCGCCCGCAGTCGGCGCAGCACCGGCAGCGAGCGGTCCGGGTCGGCCATCACACTCGACTCGGTCAGTTCGAAGGTCAACAGCCCCGGCGGCACGCCGTGACGGTCGAAGGCCTCCCGCACCCGCTCCGGGAAGGTCTCGTCGGCGAGGTTGCGCACCGAGAGATTGACGGCCACCGAGAGCCGCAACCCCCGCTCCAACCAGTCGCGAATCCGGACCAACGCGCGTTCGAGCACGAACTCGGTGAGCGCGTCCACCAGCCCGGTGGCCTCCACCACCGGCACGAACTCGTCCGGCGAGAGCCGCCCGTACTCGGGGTGCGACCAGCGCACCAGCGCCTCGGCACCGACGATCCGCTTGCCGGGTAACGCCACCTTGGGCTGGTAGTGCACCTCGATCTGCCCGCTCTCCAGCGCCTGACGGAACTGGGTCACCAGTTGGAAACGCCGCAGGAAGATCTGCCCCATGCTCGGGACGTAGCCGCGCACGCCGTCCTCACCGTTGCGGGCGGCCCGCACCGCCACGTCGGCGCGCTGCAGCAGCACGTCCACATCGCCCTCGGCGTCCTCCTCGGCCGGAACCGAGGAGACGTAACCGGCTACGGCGGTGGCCTCCACCACGAGCCGGTCCAGTGGGTAGGGCTCGGCTATGAGTTCGCGGAGGGAAGCCGCGATCTCGGCCGCCTGCCCCTCCGTGCGTTCCCGCAACAGCACGGCGAAGGAGTTCGCCTCCAGCCGGGCGACCGGCACGTGCGTCCCGAGGTACTCGCGCATCCTCCTGCCCGCCGCGACGATCATACGGTCGCCCCAGGCATAGCCGAGCGCCTCGCTGACCGTGGTGAGCAGTTCCAGGTCCACGCGCAGCACCACGGCGGTGCTGTCCTGCAACGCCTCGGCGGCCATCTCGCGGAATCCGGTGCGGTTGAGCAGTCCCGTCAACGGGTCGTGGTAGGCGTCGTGCCGCAGCCGCGCCAGCAACCTGCGGTTGTCCATCGCCGTGGCGAGGTGGCTGGCCAGGGTGTGCAGCAGCCTGATATCGGCGTGCCCGAACCCGCGCCACCTGCTCACCCTGTCGTGCACCTCGATGGCACCCAGCAGCTGGTTGGTGCCGCGCAACGGGACGACCAACGCCTCGTGGGCGCCCCGACGGCCCAGCGCCCGGCGGATCTCCTCCGGCGCGTCCACCGAGCGGAAGGAGCGAACGTGCGTGCCCGGCAGCTGCAGCAACGGGCACTCGCGCAGCAACGCGGCCCCCTCGGTGTTCATCTCCTCCGGCTGCGGGCCGCCCGCCACGAGGGTGCTGACCTCTCCTCTTGGGTCCAGTGAGAGCCGAAGCACCACTCGGGTGGCGTTGAGCTGTTCCCGGATCCGCTCGGCCACCGGTTCCCACTCGTCCACCGAGACCTGCTCGCCGATGGCGCTCACCGCGGGAGCGTCCGGATCGGACAGCACTCGTGCCGCGTGCTGCCCGGAACGGGCGACCCGGAGGCTCACATCGCTGAGCGCCTCCAGGTCGCGCTGTTCCCGCAGCAGCCCGGAGTAGGCGCGGTAGAGCGCGAGCACACCGATCATGAGGACCGCCACCAGGGCCCACCCCCAGCGGGTGTTTACCGCGAGCTCGTAGCCGACGAGCCCGATGGAGGTGTTGAGCAGACCGACGACGAGGGTGCGCCCGCCGAGCAGCAGTCCCGCCGAGACGCGCATCCCGTTGCCCAGCGCGTACAGCGCGGCCACGGCGCAGCCGCAGCTGATCAGCGAGGAGCTGACGGCACCGATGCCCGCGCAGAGCCAGAGCGGCACCGCGGCACCGAACGCCTCGCTGCACACACCCGCTATCAGGAAGGGAACGGCGATCTCCCAGCAGAGCACCCCGGCGTTGTAGGCCACGTGGCTGGCCGCGCGCTTGCGCACCTGTATCGCCAACCCCGCCACGAGGTTCGCCGCGAGCACCACTTCGAACGGCGCGGTCAGCAGACCGAGGATGAGCGGTATCTCGGTGAAGGAGATCGTCCAGCCAACCCGCTTGGCGTCCACGTCGATGGTGAGCTGCTCGACGAGCAGGAAGCCGACGGCCAACAGCGGGCCGATGAACAGCAGTTCCGGCTCCCGGGGGAACGGCAGCCACAGCGAGGCCAGCAGCGAGACGAGTATCCCGCTCAACAGCACGGACAGCGAGAATCCCAGGAAGATTCGCCGCCTTCGCGGCGAGACTTCGGACCGAACCGGAGGGCGGGGAACATCGGCGGTCAACCCCGACTCCGAAGAGCGGTGATGCTCGATCATCCACGCTCCTCCCGCCAAGCGACCCACACAGGACCGCATTACTCAGCGTCGATCGTGACGCACGACAACCCTGCTTGACCAGTCTTCAATTGGTGCCATCGTGGATGGCACGCCAAGCAGATTACTAAAACCCGACACTCAATGTGGCCGAAGCAACCTCCGAAGTGCACGAAAAGATCAGCGGGCTGCGAACGGCACACCGGCAAACAGAACCAGGAAAGATCACATACAGCAACCGGAAACCGCTGTGAACATCACCGCAGCAACCCGAACGGACGGGCACGGTACGTGTCAATCCGACACCGCGAGTGACGATTCCGCTCAGTGCGGCACCCGGAACTCGTCGAGGAAGTACCGAACCGCTCGGTCCAGTTCGGCCAGTGCGGACTCCTCGCGGGGAAGGTGACCGGCCCCGGGCAGGTGGACCGAACGTCGCGGCACCCTCAACCCGGCGAGGAAGCGCTCGGAGCAGGCGCGCGGAGCCCAGCGATCCTGTTCCGAGGAGGCCAGCAGCACCGGCGGTCCGGTGAATTCCGAAGGCGCCACCGCCGGCGGCGACCGCAGGTGGCTCCGGAACAGCTCCAGCGGGACCGTCCCCGCGCCTCCGAGCTCGTCGGCCGCGTAGGCAGCGGCGAAGCGCGCGTTGTCGGAGATCGCGGTGATGTCCAACAGCCAGCGCAGCGGAACGCGGTGCGGAGCGGCCGGCAACGGTGCCCTGGCGAGCGCTTCGGAGAGCAGTCCGGCGCCGGGATTCGCGGTGAGCCCCCGCCGGACCTCCGGAGTGCGCGGATCGGCCAGTCCGGTGAGGACCAGCGCGGCCACGCGATCCGGGACACGAGCGGCCACCTGGTAGGCCAGCCATCCGCCCGAGCCCAGCCCGAACAGCACGACCGGCCGCCGATCGGCCGCACGTTCCGCCGCCAGCAGGTCGATCACGCAGTCCACCCAGTGCCGGTAGGTGAGCCGAGAGCGTCCCGCCGGGCTCAGCCCGTGCCCCGGAAGATCCGGTGCGAGGTACTCCATCCCGACCAACGAGGGCAACCTGGCGTACGGCGCCAACATCCTGCCGTAACCGCCGATACCGTGCAGCGCCAGGAGTTTGGCCGCCGCGTCCTCGCGCCGGACGACGTCCAGGTGCAGCGGAGTTCCGCGCCAGGACCACCGGAGCTCGGACGGGCAGTCCCCGGTGGTGCTGCGCAGCGCTCCGGGGAAGAATTCCTGGTAGCGCAGCCAGTGCGTGCGCTCCAGGTAGTCCGGGACGGCTCCGGCAGGACCGGTGGGGGAGCTGGCTCGCGAACCCGGGAACACGACACGAACATACGGAGCGAATCGCCCCATGCGCATCGACCGGGAGCAGGCACTCGGATTGCTCAACCGGGCGCGCGTCGCACGGCTGGGCACCGTGGACCAGGACGGGCAACCGCATCTGGTCCCCGTGACGTTCGCACTGTCGGACGACTCCGGTGAGCGGATAGCCACGGCCGTGGATCACAAGCCCAAAAGCACCACCTCGCTGCGCAGACTGCGCAACATCGAGCGGAACCCGCTGGTTTCGGTGCTCGTCGATCACTACTCCGAGAGCTGGGAGGAGTTGTGGTGGGTGCGCGCGGACGGGGAGGCGTCGGTCCGCACGGCGGAGGACGTCCCGGAGGCGGTGCGCGCACTGGTCGGGAAGTACGAGCAGTACCGCGAACACCCGCCGGAGGCGAGCGTGATCGTGATCACGGTACGGCGGATCACCGGGTGGGCGGCGAGCCGCGTCTGAGACGAGTCACTCCATCGACCGACCGAGCCGGGCGGAGTCGCGCACTCGGTGTGCGGCGCCGAGGTCAGCACCGAGGAACTCCAGGTGACAGCCGACGACTACGACTGGATCCGGCAACCCACCCGCACCGACTGCTGGTACACGCTCCTCGACCGCCAGCAGCACGGGCCCAGCCCCTACCACAGACCACTGTCCGAACAGCACGAACACCGCCACCTACGTCCAGCACCACCACCTGGCCCCGGCCCCGAGCGGTGACCACGAGCCGCCAGGACCGGCGGGCGGCCGGAGGTTCCCCTCACCTCCGACCGCCCCACCGGTCCGTTCAATCACGCGGTGGTTCCAGGTCCGCACCGATCACCGGAGGAGCGGTGCGCGGCAGGTCCAGCCCCTCCCAGGCCTCGTCGGTCGGAACCGTGTACTTGTTCTCGTGCTCCTCGTCCTCCTCGCCGTTCCCGGCACCACGAGCGCCGCCCATCGGCATCGCGCCACGGCCACCGGCCGTACCGGAGCCCCCGACCGCGCCGCCGGTGGACGACGGGGTTCGCGCGCCCGGACCGGCGCCGACTCCCGAACGCCCACCGGGAGTCTGGCCGGATCCGGATCCGCTCCCGGGGCCGCCGGAACCATAACCACCGGAACCGTAACCGCCGCGATAACCTCCCGCTCCCCGACCACCGGAGCCGTAACCACCAGACCGGGAACCACCGGAGCCCGATCCGGCGCCGATCCCACCGACCGCGCCGAAACCGCCTCCCGAGCCGGTACCGGAACCTCCCGCACCGCCGGAAACACCGCTCCCGCCCGCTCCGGGAACGGGAGCGGAACCTCCCGAGCTCGGAGACCAAGCAGATTCGCTGCCACTGGGCGAGTAGGAATCACCCGCACCGGATCCACCCGTTCCGGAAGGCGACCCACCGTCTCCCGCCGAGTTCCCGGCACCGGAGCCGCTCCCGGCGGCGACACCGGAAGACGAGTAATCGGGATACCCCGAACCGGCCGAGCCACCACCACCGGCGAGACCACCCGAGCCGGAACCATCCGGATCGGTACCGCTCATGTCCACAGTGGTCCTGCCCTGGCCGGAGCCGTTCTCGCTGCCCGAGCTGACGTTCAACTTCGGCGCGTCGGGATACCTCGGCAGCGAAGCGGTGGTGGCGCTGCTGTCGGCCTGGTAATCGTCGTAGACGCGTTTGGCCTCCCGCGCGCGCTCGGCCGCCTCCTGCTCCTGGCGCTGCAGATCGGTCTCGGTGCCGAAAAGCGCCGCCCCACCTTTCTCCAACCAGTTGTCCGTCGCCGTCACCTTCTTCGGCTCGGGCATCGTGTCGCGCACCCTGGCGAAATTGTTCACCTGGTCCTCGGTCGATCCGCCGACCCGCTGGGAAACCTCGTTGGCGTCCCGAACGAACTGGGACAGCGGCCCCAGCGAATCCCCGTGCGCCTCGGCTGCCTTCCCCTCCCAGGCGACCCCGGCCTGGCGAGCGGCATCGTCGAGGAGCCCCTCGACTTCCTCGAAATCACCGGCGATGCTCCGTCGCCAGAGATCCACGGACTCGCTCATCGTCCCGGTGCCGGAACCACCGTGGATCTCCTGGTACTTCTGCTGGTGGTGGAAACCGACCCGGCGGGCGGTCTCCCCCGCTTCATGGCTGTCCGACTCACGGGTCAGCAGGTAACCACCCACGACGACCGCGCCCGTCACGAAGACCACGGCAATACCTCCCTGTGACAACCACCGACGCGCTCACGCGGCGGGAATGTTCTTGAGCACCATCGCGGCGATCTCGCTCGCGCTCTCGCACGGCTGGCTTCGTTCCGGTTCCCGATAGCTCGTGAAGTGAACATCGACACTGGCATCCGCCGAAACCCCCACCTTGGCACGACAAGTCAGATCGGTCCGACGAACCCAGGCAGCCGGATAGTCCGCGACCTCGGTTCGCTCGTATCCCCTGCCGTGGTTGTCGGTCGCGTAGAGCTCGTCGATACCACCGCTCTTGGTGTCGGGAATGATCGTGAAGGCGAACCTGTCGCCACTCCAGTCGCAGGGCCTGATCCCGAGCATTGCTTCTTCTCTGTAGGTCGGCTCGGCGTTCATTCCGAGCTCACCCAACTGCCGCCCGGTCAACAACGTGCAGGCATTGGAGACCGCCCCCAGATCCTTCGGATTCTCGATAGCGGCACCGGACTCCGCCGAACGAGTAGCGCTCTCGGTGGAGGAAGCACCGCTCGTCGGAGCACCTCCCGAACCACCCGGCGCGGCGCACCCGGCCAGCACACCGACGCACAGCACGGCAGCCAGCACACCTACGCGCGACCTCCGGGGCCTCATAGCTCCACACCCCGGGGCGTGGCCTGCTCCTCGCTGACCTCGTAACCTCGCTTGGCAGCCTTGAGCTGCTCGATCTGCTCGGTCAACCGCTCGATCCCGTCACGGATCGCCCACCACAACGCCCCCGGATCGTCATCGGCCTTGGCCGCGAAGTCCCTGGCCGTTCGTCGGCTCACCTCGTCGTTGCCGGGCGCACCGGCCTCCCCGAGCTGCACAAGATCTCCAGCCTTAGTGTCGATCTCACGCAGCTTGTCCCGCGCCTGCTCGTACTTCTCGATCAGCCCCGGAATCCGTTCCAGATCCACCGAGTAGGCGGCCGACTCCGCCTGTCCCCCGGAGTTCACGTGGGTCGCCACCAACGCCCGACCGGTCCGCTGCTGGAAAGCGGCCGCCTCCTGGGCGATCCAACCACCGGCACCCAGCGTCATCCCGTCCTCCTCGAAAACACGATCACCAGCACGACACACGATGGCACAACACGGCACCCGAACGCGGCCATAGACGAAAACCCACGAACCAACCCCGGGATATGGGCCCTTGTCACGGCATCGGAACGGCACAGGCGACGGCAACGAAACCGGCGACGAGGATCACTCGCGCAGCCGCCACCGGGCCCGCTCGGCCACCTCACCGAGCACCCTGCCGACCGTCGCCGGATCGGCGCCGCAGAGCATCCGGCGCCCACCACCGTTGTAGACGGCCATCCTGCCCCGACCCACGTCGATCAACTTCACGGTCTGCTCGCCGCGCGACTCGGCGCCTCCCCTCCCCCAAGCGGTCACGCCGAGCTCACCGACACCGAGCCTCGGCTCCGCCAGCAGCTCCGTGATCTGCCGGAACTCGCGCGTGTCCACCCCCAGCGCGCGCAGCCGGGACTCCACCTCCCGCTGATCCGGCTCGGTCTCCTCGTCCGTTCCGGCATACACCGAGCGCAGCGCGGACAAATCCACGCTCAACGGCCGCATGCGCAGCGGCTCGTGCTCCGGCAACACCGCGATGGCGGCGGGAATCAGCTGGTCTGCCGAAATCCGATCCAGCCGAACCCGGTCCCCGGAGACCACGGTTCGCAGCGCGTCACGTCCCGCGCCGCACACCGCCGCACGCAGCTCGGTCCCTCGCTGAGCGGAGAACCGCAGGTCGTACTCCACCGAAGTCCGCTGATACAGGCTCAGCAGCTCCGCGACCCGATCATCCGGCCGGCCGGAACGATCGAGCAGCCCACGCTCGCGGCATCTTCGCTCCGCCGCCTCGAACTCGGCGTCGACGTCGTCCACTGGCGTCCCGTAGTTCCGGTAGGCCGCGACGGTGGGAACACGGTCGATCCCCGCCGCCTCCGCGAGCACGGCGAACTCCAGCGAATCCAGATCCAACACGTTCCGCTCTCCCCCGAAACAGCAGCCGGTGAACGAGCCACTCACCGGTCTTCACTCCCGCGTGTAGCCCACGACAGTGCGACGTGCCCCGCCACACGAACACTGTCAGTGGGAGAACCGCACTCTCGGTGGAGCGCGAACACGCCGTCGGTGATCATACAGTCACTTTCCGGACAACCGAACACTCGAAACGACGACCGGCCTCTCCGGCGCCTCCACCGCCGAAACACCGGCTCTCGCGGTTCGCGCCGGGCACGGTTTCTCCCGCGTGCGCTCTCGCGAGGAAGGCCCGACGTGGCCTAGCTCCTGCTCGATGTCGGGTCCGGTCGCGGTGAGAGCCAGTGGGAGGGTCCGCCACGGCACGCCCGACAAGGCGCTGGAAAACTCCACGATCCCGCAGTGGAAACCCGCATCGATCGCGAGAGTCCAGCACCGGCGAATCCAGCGCCCGGCACGTGAGTCGGATGCGTCGCAAAGCAACGGGGCACGTGGCAAACCGCTACTCGAAGTGCCACACAACACGGCAAGGCCCCGACTCACGTGCGGTAACCAGCCACCCGATCAAGTGCTGCTGTCCAATCGAAAGGCACCCCGCGCTCAACCGGCCTGGGGGTCACCGGGAGCGCGGGGCGCGACTTCGACCCTACTGACCGGCCGCAGCTCCTGTCGAGTCACGAGAGGCCGCGGTCACTCACTTTTCCGATTCCGACTCCCCGCCCCGCTCCTCGGGCGCATCCGCACCCTTCCCGAGGCGAGGTCCAGCGGACCGGCGCCGGTCTCGCGGTCGTCCTCCTTGGCGACGGCGACCCACTCTGCGCGTTCCAGCCGGTACTTGCTGCCCGCCTCGAACAACCCGTCGACGCCGGTAACGGTCTGCCCCGAGCCGTCCGTACGCCGCGCGTGGGCGACGCGGCGGGTCTGCCTGCGTCTGGCACGACGTGCCCGATCTATAGCCACCCCGCCACGGTAACGACCGGGGTCGAGCCCGTACCGACGAAGAGATCCGTGACACAGCTCGCACCGCCCGCCGACGAAGATCGACCCGGTGGGAAAAGTCACCCTCGGATCTCATCCTCCCCATCCCGAGGAGCGCCGCACGGCAAGCCCTCGGGCAGCGGCTCCGGGAGCGCCTACTAGGGTTTCGGTGTGCAGCAGGACCCGTACCGACTCAGGGTGCCGACGGACCGGCTCTCCCGACTCGCCGAGGCACTCGAAGTCGTGGACCGGCACGCCGAGATCAACCATCGCTACCGCAAGCTGATCCACGACTCACGGGAGATGCTGGCGGCCGAGGACGTGCGCCTGACCCAGGCGAGGGGGATGGGCAAGAAGCTGATGGTGCTGGTGCGTGCGGCGGGCCCGGACTTCCGGGAGGAACTGGAACCCGAGCAGCGGCGATCGCTGGATGCCGGCCTGGCACAGGCCGACGAACTCGTTCACGGTGGCGGCACCGGCCAGGACGAATAGCTCGGAACAGCCCGGACGGCTGCTCGGATACCGGCGCGCGGGTCACCGCCGAAGGCACCGACCCACGTGCCGGCATCAGAGCTCCGGGGAAGCACGGAGACAGGTCTAAGCGCTTCGGCCGGAAGCGGCCCACTTGCTCATGGCGTACTGGACCAGCGCGATCAGGGCCTCCTTGGTGGAGGACTGGTCGCGGGCATCACAGCTCAGCAGCGGAACGTCCGACCCCACCGCCAGTGCCTCCCGCACCTCTTCGAGGCTGTGCTGCAACTTGCCGTCGAAGCAGTTCACCCCGATGACGTAGGGAGTGCCGCGGTCCTCGAAGAAGTCGATCGCGGAGAAGCAGTCGGCCAGCCTGCGGGTGTCCACCAGCACGACGGCGCCGATCGCGCCGCGCACCAGGTCGTCCCACATGAACCAGAACCGCTGCTGCCCCGGAGTGCCGAACAGGTACAGGATCAGATCGGCATCCAGCGACAACCGGCCGAAGTCCATCGCCACGGTCGTGGAATTCTTGCCCGGTGTGGCGGCCAGGTCGTCGATCCCTTGGCTGGCCTCCGTCATGACCGCTTCCGTGGTGAGCGGAACGATTTCGGAGACCGAACCGACGAAGGTCGTCTTACCCACACCGAAACCACCGGCGACCACGATCTTGGCCGAGCTGGTGGAGGATTTTCCGGTCTGCTGGGGCGCCTTAAAGCCGGCGGAGTCCACTCAACACCCTTTCCATCAACATCATGTGCGGTTCACTGCCGCTGTCGGTCACGGTCTGGTGGATATCGACCAGACCCTGTTCGGCCATATCCGCCAGCAGGACCTTGGCCACACCGAACGGCACACCAAGCAGCGCCCCGATCTCGGCAACCGACCGGGGCTGACCGCACAGCTGTACCACTGAGTGGTACTCCTGCCGCAACGGCGTACCCGGACGGTACTGCGCGCTGGTGGAAATCAGTGTCTCCAACTCCAGTTCCACATTGGACTTGGTACGTCCCCCCGTCCACGCGTAGGAACGAATGCTGGCAGCTGGAGCGTCCTCCCCCTGCTCGGTTCGGTCCGCCGGTTCGCTCTCCCGGCTCGCCGACTCCGCTGTGTGGGCGCCTTCGGAACGACTCCGCTCGGTGCTCCGCGAGCGCGGTTCCCGGGGTTCCTCCGACTTGCGCTTGCTCCGGCCACGCCCGCTGCCGAAATTGAGCGCGTTGTAGACGTCGGCGAAGGTGGCCTCGTCGACGTCCTGCTCCTCATCCCGCCCGTACCACCGCCCGACCTCGCCGGAACGACGCTCGTTATAGCCGGAATCCCTGCTCATGGTGGCCTCACACCAATTGCTCTGAAACGGAGTTGTCAGCACCCTGCAACTGCGAACGCAGTTCGGGCGTGAGAATTCGACCGACTCGTTCGACCAGCATCGCCATCTCGTAGGCGATCAGTCCCATGTCGCACTGCGGTGCCGCCAGCACGGTCAGGCAGGAACCGTCACTGATGGACATCTGCAGCATCATGCCGCGGTCCATCTCGACTATGGTCTCCTTGACCTGTCCCGCTTCGAAGCATCGAGCGGCGCCCTGGGTGAGGCTTAACAGGCCCGAAGCCACCGCCGCGAGCTGTTCGGCCCGGTCCTGCGGCAGCTTGTTCGAAGCCGTCAACAGCAGTCCGTCCGCCGAAACCACGATCGCGTGAGCTACTCCGCTGACGCGCTCGGTGAAATCGGTGACCAACCAATTGAACTGGTCGATCTTCGCCTGCTGAGATGACATGTCGCCTCCTTTTGCTTGGTTCGGCGGTGGCCGAGCGGGCGGAACTTGGCCTCCACCTATCTATTCCCCAGCGCTGTGCCTGCCCCGACGCACACCCTGCTGGAAACTCGACAACCGGCCGCGCGTCTCGTCCGGCGCCGGTGTGTTCTGCGCCCCGGCACCCGTCCCGCCGCTCGGTGGCGGAACACTCCCCGGTGCGAGGTGCTGCTTGGGCACTCGCCTGGGTAAGCCTGCCGAGGTGTATTCCGAAGGCCGCGGCTCGGCAGCCGAGTCGGCCTCCTGCTGTGCCTGGTCCGTTGCGAAGTTCCACGCGGAGGACTCGTTCACCGGCGACTCCGATCGGGTGCTCCAACCCGACGAGTCCCGCTGCTGTCGAGCTCGCCCGTCGAGCTGGTACTTGGGTTCGACTCCGGGAGCACCGGTTCGCCGCGCTGCCGTCGCCGACTGCCCGGACCGCTGCTCCTCTTCGGGAATCCCGCCGCCGTTCGGATCGGCGGCGGGATCGTCGGAGGACTTCCGCAGCTCGGCCTCCTCCATCCAGCTGAGACCACCGCGCGTCCCCGAGGAGTTCGTGCTGCCGCTGCCCTGCCGTGGATCCGAGTGGTTCGCCCCCTTCGACTGGCCACGAGGCGTGCGGCGCGGCAACCCGGAAGCGGTGAAACCGCTCGGACCGGCCTGCGAAGCGGGGCCGTGTTCCTCCACTCTGGAGTGCTGCGCGGTCTGCTCGGCGCTGTCGGGGCGGGGCGGTGCCGCCGGGGAATCCCCTCGCCCGTTCGTCCCGTCCTCGCCGGGCCAGCTCCACTCACCGGTGACACCGTTCTGCCGCGAGGCGGACTGGTGGTAGGCGTCCTCCGGCGACGGGTGGAACCACTGCGGTGAGGCGCTGGCGGACGCGGCGCTCTCGTGCCCGGGAGCTATCGCGTGAACCACGGTCGGTGCGCTGTCGGAGTAGCGCTGCTGCGGACCGCCCTCCGACGCGAAGCCGTCGAAGTACATGGAACCACCGATCACCTCGTCGTCCTCGGTGGTCTCCACGTACTCCTGGCCATCCGGCGGCTCGAAGAGACCGCGGAAGCGCCCCTCCGGTTCCGGGTCGGTCGCCGGGCCCGCGGTGCGCGCGGGTTCCGGCTCTGCCGGGGAGTCCGGCTGGACGGAAGGCTCCGGCTGATCATGGGGCTCGGCCTGGTCCGGGGACTCCGGCCAGGAGATCGGCGCGGCGGGAGGCGTCGGAGCCGGCGGGGGAAGTTGTGTCGTCCCCGACTCCGGCACGCGGGAACGCTCATCGCCCTCGGAGGGCGGCTGGGTCCCTGCGGGGCGGGAGCCACCACGCTGCTGGGTGGGTAACGACGGCGGGTCACCCAGGTCGAAGCGAGGCAGGCCGCCTTCCAGCACCTGGCGCCGGTTCGAACCGTTCACGCGGGAGCTCGGCGGCTGCTCGGTACCGTTGCGGGGCTGTTCCGGGCCGAATGCCTCGGAGTCGTCCTGCTTCGTGGTGGACAGCCGCTGCTCGATGGTGGAGGGGCTCGGCTCCGGTGTCCGCTGGGCGGTGGACTGCGCGGGCCCCTCGGGAACGACCAGGTCGGGTGGAATCCGGACCGTGGCCCGGATTCCGTCGACGTCGTCACCGCCGTGCAACCGCACGGTTATACCGTGCCTGCCCGCCAAGCGGGCGATGACCAGCAGCCCCATCCGGCGTGAGGTGGACAGGTCGTACTCGTCGAAGGAGGCGAGCCGCTCGTTGGCCTCGGCGAGCTCCTGCTCGCCCATGCCGATCCCCTCGTCGAGCACGTCGATGGTCAACGAGGAGTCCTCGGACTGGTGGCTGGAGACGGTGACCGAAGTCTCGGGCGAGGAGAAGTTCGCGGCGTTGTCCAGCAGCTCGGCCATCAACCGCACCAGGTCGCTGCCCGCGTAACCGACCAGCCGTGCCGAGGGCGGGGACTGCACCACGACTCGGGGGTAGTGCTCGATCTCGGAGATCGCCGCACGGAGCACGTCGGACAGCTGCACCGGCTGGGTGAAACGCCGGGCCATGTCACTGCCGGACAACACCATCAGGTTCTCGTTGTTGCGGCGCATCCTCGTGGCGAGGTGGTCGAGCCGGAACAGTGTCGCCAGCTGGTCCGGATCGTCCTCGTCGTGTTCGAGCTGCTCGAACAGCCGCAGCTGCCGCTCCAACAGGCTCTGGCTGCGGCGGGAGACGTTGACGAAGGAGTCACTGTAACCACGCCGCAGGCTCGCCTGCTCCGAGGCCAGGTAGAGCGCCTGCCGGTTGACCTCGTCGAACGCGCGCGCCACCTGGCCGACCTCCTCGGTGGTGTCGACGGGCACCGCGTCGACCTCCACCTCGGACTCGGAGGAGCCGTGCCGGATGCGGTGGACGGCCCGGGGCAGCTGCTCGTTGGCCGCGTGCAGCGCGCCCCGCCGCAGCTGGTCGAGGGACTTGAGCAGGTTGCGCCCCATCACGATGATGACGGCCGCGGCCACGATCAGCCCGGCCACCAGGATCACGGTGGTGATGCCCGCCCGGTCGCTGGCCTCGTCGTAGAGCGAGTAAGCGCGCTCGTTGAACTGCTTCGACAGCCCCGAGCGCACCTCGGTGGTGCGGCTGATCAGCTGGTCGGAGAGTCTGTTCCACTCGTCCAGCGTCAGCGAGGAGTGCACGTCCTCGACCCGGATCGCCCGCATGAGCTGGTCCTCGACGTCCAGCCACTGCCGCATGGCCTCGCTGTTGACGACCTGCCTGGCCTGCCTGGGTTCGGAGTTGGCCACCGACTCGAAGCTGGTTATGCGCGAGTCCAGCCGCGCCCTGGAATCGTTGAGCGCGTCGGTGAGCGCCGGGGTGAAGTCGCTCCGGGGAAGTGCGGCGTCCACCAGGGCACGCTGGATCCGGATCTCGTCCTCGGCGCGCGAGAGTTCGTGCAGCGCGCTGATCGTGCTGTAGAGCCGCGAGTCGTCGATGGTGTTGATGACGGCACGCTCCATCGACAGCAGCGAGCTGATGATCTCGTTGTAGGTTCCGATCGCCTCGACCGGCGCCAGCGAGTCGGTCATCACTCCCTGGCGCAACCCGCGCAGCTTGCCGAGTTGTTCGCGGAGTTCCCCGAACTGCGCGGAGGTGACCGGGCTGAACCGCTGCACGTTGTCCAGCACCCGCGGTGCCTGCTCCACGGAACCGGTGACCTTCTGGTACTGCTCCCGGTATGCCTGGCGGGCGCCGGGAGCGCCTCCCAGCAGCTCCGCCGCCTTGGTGCGCTCGCTCTGGAGTCCGGTCAGGAGGGGCTGGATGCTGTCGCGCGCCTCGGTGAGCCGGCTGATCTCCTCGTACCGGTTGGCCTGCGAGACCTCGTGCTGAATCTGGAAGGCACCGAGCGCGAGCACGAACACCACCGGAACGAGCACGACGGCCCCGAGCTTGACCGGAATCCGCCAGTTGCGCCAGTCGCGCAGCGAGGCGCGCCGCGCGCCACCGGGCCTGTTCCGCGCGGCTCGGGTGTCCTGGACCTGCTCCCGGTTCGCCCGTCGTGCCGCCGCACTCACGAAAGCTCCCGAAGGTCAAGCTGTCGTTCGTCCTGCTCTGTCACGGTGCGGGTCCCTTCCGAACGAACAATCGTAGGAGAACGGCGCCTGGTGCCACCCGGCCGAGTGAAGGCTTATCCGTGTGTTCGCCCAGTCGATCCGAGTCCGTCCCGGGCGACAGCGGTTCACGACATTCTCGCCGGACGCGATCCCCACAATACGCTCCGTCACCAATAGTCGCGTACCGCCAGGGTTCACTTCACCAGCCTTTTCGAACGGGTGACGTGTGGCTCGCGGTCATCCCGGATTATAAAGATAGCGGCCAAGGTACCGATCGCCGGGCGAGTTTTCCACCCCCCACACCTGAACAGGCAATTCGATTGCGATCAAGATCATCTTTTATGTCCGCCCCAGCGGGTGACACCCGAAGAGAGGAGAAAGCTCGCCGAAGGTGCCGAACCCGGATACTCTAGCTTGTTCGGCCCACTGTGAAAACCGGGACAGTCGCAGCGCCGCCGGACCGCTGTGGTACCCATCGGTAATGGCCCATGAGCTGCGAGACCACAGAGCGGGGACCTTCGGACGGGGAGTGGACGGCAAGGTGTACGTCAGTCCGGCTGCGACGACAGGAGGAGCACGATTCCCCCGTTAGCGGGAACAGGGACGTAGTATGTTGCGCTGACCGGACAGGTTCCGGCGGACCAGGACCACGGCCCAGGGGCGTCGCGTGCCGCGCCGAGTGTCTCGTGGTCACGCCGAACGCCCGAATCGGCACCAACCCCACCGACACAGTTCACCCGCTTCGGAAGAAGGGCGCATGAGCGACACGACGCCACCGCCACTGCGCGCGCGGCACGGGGAGCGCGGCGAGAAAACGCACGCTTCCTTCGGCGGCATCGAGAAAAGCGCGGCACGTGGCGGAAACACCGGCCCCGATTTCACGGGAATTGCGGGCTCCGCGGAATTCGGTGAACTGCGTTCCCGCCTGAAGCGCTTCGTACTGCCGATGACGGCATTGTTCCTGCTGCTGTATCTCGGATACGTGTTGCTGGCGGCCTACGCACCGGATTTCATGGGTGAGCCGGTGTTCGGCAACATCAACGTCGGCTTGTTGTTCGGAATCGGACAGTTCGCCTCCACCCTTCTGATCACCACGCTCTACGTCCGGTTCACGGCGCGGCGGGTGGACCCCGAGGTGGACGAACTGCGGGAGACGACCGGTGGTGGTCAGCGGTGAACGCACTGGCACAGCAACAGTCCCCCCTCGACGGGACGAACCCCGCCGTGAACATCACGGTCTTCGCCGGACTGATCCTGTTCACACTGCTGATCACCTATCGGGCCAGCAGCAACCGGAACACCAGTGACTACTTCGCGGCCGGTGGAACCTTCTCCGGGGCGCAGAACGGAATCGCGCTTTCCGGTGACTTCCTGTCGGCGGCCTCGTTCCTCGGCATCGCCGGCGCGATCGCCGTGCACGGCTACGACGGATTCCTCTACTCGATCGGCTTTCTCGTCGCGTGGTTGGTGAACCTGCTCCTGGTCGCCGAGCGGCTGCGCAACACCGGCCGTTTCACCATGGGTGACGTGCTCAGCTTCCGGATGCGCCGACGTCCGGTGCGGGCGGCCGCGGCCGTGTCGACCATGTTCATCACCGTCGCCTACATGGTCGCCCAGATGGCGGGAGCGGGAGACCTGGTCGCCCTGCTGCTGGACATACACAGCAGCAGCGGCCAAGCTCTGGTGATCGCCGTGGTCGGCGTGGTGATGGTCTTCTACGTGCTCATCGGCGGCATGAAGGGCACCACCTGGGTGCAGATCCTGAAGGCGGCCATGCTGCTGCTGTCCGTTTCGCTGATCACGCTCTTCCTGCTGGGCAAGTTCGGCTTCAACTTCAGCGACCTGATGCAGCGAGCCGCGCAGAACAACCCGCTCGGCGAGCGGGTGTTCGCTCCGGGGGCACAGTACGGCGAAAGCGCGCTGACCAAGCTGGACTTCGTGTCGCTGTCGATGGCCCTGGTGCTCGGCGTCGCCGGACTGCCGCACGTGCTGATGCGGTTCTACACGGTTCCCAACTCGCGGGAAGCGCGCCGGTCGGTGGTGTGGGCGACCTGGTTGATGTCGCTGTTCTACCTGTGCACGCTGGTCATCGGATTCGGCTCGGCCGCGCTGGTGGGCACCGAGACGATCCGGAACGCTCCCGGCGAGGAGAACTCGGCCGCCCCACTGCTCGCCTACGAGATCGGCGGCACCCCGCTGCTGGGCGTGATCTCCGCGGTCGCCTTCGCCACCATTCTCGCCGTGGTCGCGGGGCTGACCCTGACGGCGTCCGCCTCCTTCGCGCACGACTTCTACGCCAACGTGGTGCGCGGCGGCAGGGCCGACCCCGACTCCGAGGTCAGGGTCGCGCGGATCACCGCGATGGTCATGGGTGCGGCTGCCATCATCGGCGGCATCCTGGTTAACGGGCAGAACATCGCCTTCCTGGTCGGGCTGGCCTTCGCCATCGCGGCCTCGGCGAACCTGTCCACACTGCTGTTCACCCTGTTCTGGAAGCGGTTCAACACCTCCGGAACGCTGTGGGGCATGTACGGCGGACTCGGTTCCTGCCTGCTGCTGATGCTGTTCTCACCGGTGGTCTCCGGTGCTCCGGACTCGATCTTCCCCTCGGTGGACTTCAGCTTCTTCCCGCTGAGCAATCCGGGCATCGTCTCCATCCCGGTGTCGTTCCTGTGCGGCATCATCGGCACCTTCGTGCGGCCGCGCTCCGCCGACCCGGCGGACTTCGACGAGATGGAGGTGCGCTCGCTGACCGGTATCGGTTCGCGGGACGTGGTGGGCTGACGGCCCACCACCCTCGGGTGTGCCGGTGCGGACGAGGCGGGAGCGGCTCCACCAGCACCGGCGATCCCGGCGGCCCCTCAGCGCGAGGGCCGCACGAACTCCGAGATCACCCGGCCGAGTTCGGTGCCCGCGTCCTCCTGCAGGAAGTGCCCGGCTCCGGCGATGGTGGCGTGCCGCTGCCCCGCCGCGCCGGGCACGGTCTTGCGCAGCACCGGCCCCATGGACGCGGTGATCGGGTCGCTGTCGCTGAACGCCGTCAGCAGCGGTGTCGTGCTGCCTGCGAGCGTCCGCCACGCCGCCCGGTTCGCCTCCGTGGCGGGATCGTCCGGTGCGGTCGGGACCAGCTTCGGCATCACGCGGGGTCCCGCCTTGTGGGACTCGTCCGGGAAGGGGGCGTCGTAGGCGGCTCGGACCTCCTCGGACATCGGCCGGGCGCAGCCACTGGCCACCAGTCGTCCCACGTCGAGGATCTCGGCCTTCTCCACCGCCCTGCGGAAGTCCCACCACACCTCCGGCATGTTGTGGTCTCCGGTTGGCATTCCGGTGTTGGCGGCGACCGCACCCGAGAACCGCTCAGGGTGTTCGGCCAGCAGTCGCAGCCCCAGCAGGCCACCCCAGTCCTGTCCGACCAGCGTGACCTCCCGCAGGTCGAACACGTCGAAGGCGAACTGGCGCAACCACTCGACGTGCCGCGCGTAGCTGTGGTCGCTCTGCCGTGTCGGCTTGTCCGAGCGGCCGAACCCGACGAGGTCGGGGGCGACGGCCCTGATTCCCGCTTCGGCCAGCACCGCCATGACGTCGCGGTAGAGGAAGGACCAGCTGGGCTCCCCGTGCAGCAGCAGCACGACGGGCCCGTCCTCCGGGCCGTCGGCGACGTAGGCCATCCGCAGCGTCCCACCGTCTTGATCGGACAGTTCTACGCGGTGCGGCCGGTACTGGAATCCGGGCAGTGCCTCGAAACGCTCTTCGGGTGTGGTCAGTACACGCATGCGGGGAAGCTACAACCGCGCTCGCCGCGACGTCCATGAAACCGCTCCGTTCCACAAAACCCCGCAGGCGGGCGCACCCGGCGTTCTCGTTTCGTCACACAGCGTGGAAAAGCGGTGCTAGCCTCGGACGTGGAGCGGTGCCAAGCGCCCGGAGGGAGGTCCCCGTCATGGGCGACGGTGACGGCGGAGGAGCGAACGGTGCCGGTGGGGACGCCCCGGACGGGGCCACCCCTCCCCCGACGACCGACGAGACGTCTCCCGCTGTCGTGGTGGAACACTCCGGGGGGAGTGCTCTTCGCGCCACCCCGGACGGGAACGCACGCCTGGTGCTGGAGCGTCGTTCCACTCGGCGAGAACGGGACTTTCCGGAGAGTCCGAGTGAGTCGAGTCCGGAATAGAACGCGCTACGAGCCCGCCCCGAATCCGCAGGCCGACGCGGCGGTAAGGCCCGCTCCGGTCATGCCCGGCTGGGCCATCTGGGTGGGTGCTCTGCTGTTGCTGGTAGTGGCCGGCCTGTCGATGTGGCTGCTGCTGGAGTCGTTCGGCAGCGGTAGCGCTCGGGACAAGGCTCGCCTGGAGACGGTCAAGGTCGCGGGCAGCATCGTGCTGGGCAGTGGTGGAGGCGTGGCGCTGCTGCTGGCCGCACGGCGGCAGCGGGCTACCGAGCTCTCCCTGGACCAGAAGGAACGGGCGGCCGCCGACACCAGGCACGACGCCACCGAGCGGCGGGTCACCGAACTCTACGCCTCCGCCGCCGAGCAGCTCGGCTCGGACAAGGCGCCGGTACGGCTGGCCGCGCTCTACGCGTTGGACCGCCTGGGCGAGAACAACCCGCCCCACCGCCAAACCGTCGTGGATCTGCTCTGCGCCTACCTCAGGATGCCGTTCACACCTCCGGAGCCCGAGACGACCGCTCCGGAGGAACTCCCCCGGAGCGGTGGGGTGCTGCGACTGGGGCTGCGCCCACCGACACGAGGGCTGAACGGAGCACGGACCTCCTCGCTGATACCGATCAACGGCCCCGAGACCTTCGACCAGCGGGAGGAACAGCAGCAGGAAGAACAGGTGCGTCGTACCGCGCAACGACTCATCGGGAGCCACATCCGCCCCGATCCCGATGCGAGCGGCGCGCCGACCAATCCGAAGTTCTGGCCCCACATCAGCCTGGACCTGACCACCGCGACGTTGCAGGACTGGAGCATGGTCGACTGCCGGGTGCGCCACGTGCGGCTGGACCGCGCGCGGTTCCACGGTCCGGCTTCGTTCGACCGGGCCGAGTTCACCGGGGAGGTCCGTGCCAGGGAGGTCGTCTTCCGCGATGAGGCGTGGTTCGCCGACACCGAGTTCCGGAGATTCGTGCGGCTGGACCGCGCGGAGTTCCACTCCGAGGCCGACTTCGACAGGGCCGTGTTCCACGAGTGGGTGAGCCTGGCCGGGGCCGTGTTCCACGGGGACCGTTCGTTCAACGGCACGTGGCCGGAAAGACCGAACCAGGGCCCGCCGGAGCCACCGGGCTGGGGAGGTCCGCCGCCCCCCGGGCCGACGCCGGGACACTACGGAAGACCTCGAATGCCGCCCGACGTCCTGGCTGATCCAGGCACCGAACCGCAACAGGGAGGCCCAGTCCCGGGCAGCGTCCCGACCCCACACCCCGGCTTCGCCGGGGCCACGGACTCCCCGAACAGCAGGGAGACGATCCGGCGAATGCAGGGCTGAGGCCGGGACGCTCGTGAACGCCTGACCGTCACTCGCCGGAAAAACGTGGCCGGGCGTCAGCACGGGTTCCTATACTGCCCTGGTGATCTCGACGACCGAGCTCGACGAGCTCATGCGGCGGGGTTGGCCCGCGATTCGGGAGACGACGGTCGACGGTTGGCTCGCGCGGTTCTCCGGCGGAGTGACGCGGCGGGCCAACTCGGTCCTGCCGTTCCGCTCCCCGAGCGAGCCGGAGAGGGCTGTCTGCCGGGTCGAGGAGCTCTACCGTTGCCACGGGCTGCTGCCCGCGTTCCAGCTCGGCCCGGCCGCACGACCGTCCGATCTGGACGCTGTGCTGGCGCGGCGAGGATACGAACTCCGAACCCCCACTGTCGTGCTGGTGGCCGCGCTCGGGGAGGTACCGCACCACCTCCCCGGCAGTCGGCCGGAGATCCACGTACAACACCGACCGGACCCGAGCTGGACGGAGCTGTGGTGGAAGGTGGACGGGCGGGGCGGCCCCGACTCACGAGCGATCGCCCACGAGATCCTGACCGCCGTCCCGGCGCTGTACGCCTCGCGCGAGGACCGGCACGGCGTCGCGGCGGTGGGGCGTCTCGCCCTGGTCGGTTCCCGGGCCGGGCTGTACTGCATGGCCACGCGGCCCGACGCACGAGGTCGCGGCCACGCGAGCGCGATCCTGCGGGGCCTGCTGGAGCGGGCCGCCGAGTGCGGCTCGAAGTACGCCTGGCTGCAGGTGACCACCGACAACCACGCCGCCCGCGCGCTCTACGAGCGAGCGGGGTTCCGGTGGGCCTCGCACTACCACTACCGGGAGCTCACAAGTCCCGCCGCGATCCCTCTCGGAGAGCACCAGCGGACGGCGGAGGGCAAGGGAGCCAGAAACCCGTCACCCGAAAAAGATTCCGGAACACGACCGACCCCGGATGGATCACACGCGTCTACCGAAGAAAAAACGGCAGCATACACGGCTGATCCATAGAATCTTTCAGCCAAATAGCGACATCCTTACCCATTCCATGGCCTCGCTGAAACTGTTCGTTACTCCGACTGCCTCCAGGTCGCTCGCCCACTTGCGTCGCGCAGGCGTGACACGCGCCACGTAAAACACAACGGGACCTCCGTATACACCTCGGTCACGCAACGCTTGAAGATCCTGCAGTCCGGCGTTCTCGACGCCATGACGGTTGATGTCGGAGACAATCACATCCGGAGTCCTCTCGCTTATCACTCGCTTCATCGAATCGAAATCACTGGCGGTATCCACTCGAGCTCCCCACTGCTGCAGAGTGGTAACGATTCTTCCCGTGTCCGAGAAACTACCGTCTTTCTCCTCGAAAACATCGTCCACGACGAGCGCGTAACCACCCCGCATATCGGGTTGCTCTTCCGAAAAACGCTCCTCGGTACCGATAATTCCGTTCGGATCGAACTGGAAGCGCCGACGTTGCAGGTGCTCCCGCAGATGTTGAAAGTGCGGCGAGTCCTTCAGCTGACGCAGCGTAGTTGTGAAAACCTCATCGCCAACAAGCCCCGGAAACGAATCCGGAAGTTGATTCTCCAGCTGCCCGAGATGACCAAGAAGAACATCACGATCCTCATTTTCACCGGGAGGCTCAATCTTGTACTTCGCGAAAACCTCCTTCCACGATCCGGGATTTGTCCCACCCATGTTTATATTCTCACGAGCATCGCGATAATCGAGGAACTCCCGCACAGGGTCCTCGAAGGACGAACTGGTGAGAAGCCTGTAGAAAACCGGGTAGAAGTGCTGCAGCAGCAGCACTCTCACAAGGATGTCCGCACCGAAGCTGTGCCACTCCTTGTCGAGGTGGTACTCGAGCACAAAACTGTTGATCAACCTCTTGATGCGCCTGGGGTTCCGGCCGGTACGTTCGGCGACGAAGTTCAGAACGTGATCATCGAACAGCTGCGACGTACCTGACTTCGAGGCATACCCGTTGACCAGGTCACGCACCTGACGTTGCCCGGGAAGAGGGGAATGATAATTTACTTGTACAATTTTCTCCAAATAACCGGATGGGTACTCACCACCAATTTCCGCATTCTGAACACTACGAGCGAGAGCGGACTGATCGCACCCTATGACGAACACCAGTCCCGGCACGTCCAAATATAGTTTGATCGCCTCGCAAACAGTCACCACGACATCGTTCCGACAACGGTCCAAATCGTCGATGAAAATCACGATCTGCCTACCGGGCGAATTCGTCGAATTCAACCACTCCTGCGCCATGTCCCGCACAGCACCACGAATCTCGTTGCGCGACTTCGGATCCACAGAAAGCTGATCCCAGAGTTCGTCGACCAAGCGCCGTAGGCCGAAGGTAGTCATAGTGAGGCGAACCCCGATTCTGATCCACCTCCACAGTCGTGGCGCTCCGGATATCCTGTGATAGGCCCTGCGTATGATATTTCGATCGAAGCGAAGCAGAACTGACTTGATCAAAACCTCCAAAGCATCGGAGCCCGAGGTCCAAGCATTGAACCAAGCCGTCTGCACTCCTTCCAGTTCCTCCAACCCGAGCTGTAGCTGCCGCATGAGGCTGCTCTTTCCCATACCCCAGCCAGCATCGATCGCGAGGGTGAAGGGCGTGGACTCCCTGGATGAGACAATTAGATCCGAGAGCCTGTCCGCCGTCTCACTCGTACCGAGCAGGTCCTCTCCCCGCTCACTCACGGGCTCATCGTTGAGGACAACGAAACGATTGTCCGTAGACGGTTGCACGTCCATCCTCTCGTCACAGTTTTCCCTGATGCACCAGTTCCTGGCCACTAAGTTCGTCTAATCATTCGATGGAGTGTCACACGAAGACATTTTTGCTTTGTCGAACACCCGGCTCCACCCCAGCAGGAGAGGACGCACCACACGCAAACCGGAGTCCGCGAAGTGTCATGCCACGAAGGAATCGATTTCGCCTCGACCGGAGGGGCAACATGAAACCGACTTTCACAAGAATCATGCCACACACCTCGCCGGAGTACGGACTCGTACTACATCTCTTGCTCGTCCGGAGCCGGTTCCCGCCCACATCGGAACCATCCTCGCAGTCAACGCGACAGTTCGTGTCGAAAACAGCTAATTCCAGCAGCGCTCTCGACGGTTCGCCGACCAACATTGCTTGACCCGCTCACCGTTGTGTTCGTGGTCTCCGGCAACGGCTTCTGGTCATCCGCTCTGGCGCGACCGTGCTTTTCAGAAGCTCAGGAGCGGGTAGGGCCAGCACCTCATTCCATCATCATCGACGCCCCACCGCCTCAACCAACACGCCGACGAGCACGCCACCACCGATCACCCGACTCCGGTGGTCGTTCTCCGACGATCTTCAGCCACGGTTGTTCCCAACGCATCCGGACGGATCGAGCTCGGACGGCCGTCTGTTCCGGGGCAAGCGCAGCGGCGGCAGGGTTGGGAACACCGTCTACGGTCTACGTCAGGGCCTGGCAACGAGTTCGTGAAGACACCTTCACCAAGAAGATAGCGGCCTCACCATTGGCGAAACGCCCCTATGACTTGCGACACGCCTGCATCTCCATGTGCCTCAACGCCGGGGGGGGGGGAGAGCCTCCTCGGGGAGCCGAGTGGGCCGGACACAACCGGACACACAAGAAACCGCCCCTGGCCTGTCTTCGCAGGTCATAGGGCGGTTTCCCTGGTGTGCCGGGTAGAGGATTCGAACCTCTGAAGCGTAACGCGGCCGATTCGCACCCCTGGGTTGACCACTCCTGCGTAGATCCCTGGCCCGCGCGAAAGACTCCGGTGCGGAGTCAGTGAGACTTCCCCGTACACAATTTGTCCACACAGGACCTTTTGGGTGCCGCGGAGCAGCGAGCGGTTTCAGCCTGTTCACCTGTGCTTAGGCCTGGTTGAGGGTGTCACGGATGAGAGCCAGCGCCTCCACCAGCGCATTCTTCTGATCGGCGGTCAGTGGACTTGTGGTGCGTCGTTCGAGTTCGACCCAGGCGGCGCGTGCTCTGGGAACGGTTTCGCGACCGTGATCCGTCAGCGCGACAGTCGTCGCTCGCTTGTCGGTCGGGGAAGAGGAACGGACCACCAAGTCAGCCCGCTCCATCGCCTGCAGCGTGGCCGTGACGGTTGAGCGATCCCGCCCCATGTAGTGGACGAGTTCTGTCTGCGCGACCGGACCGTGTTCATCGAGATACAGCAGGACGATCTCGTGGGGCGAGACCACGCCTGCTTCCTGAAGGAGCTCGGTGCCGAGCCGGGCGTGCGCACGGGTGACTTGGAGGAGCAATGAACCAACGGGGGCACCGTCGATACTGGTACCGACGTGACGTTGCGGCTCGACTTCCGAAGCGGACCGCTGCTGGGAATTGTTCACCACGGGGACAGCCTATGAAGTTTGTTGGCATGCCAATAATTAGCTATGGTTGTTGGCGTGCCAACATCAAGGTTCGCATCCGGCCCCCCGACCTCGGAGAGAATCGACCCACAGTTACGGCGGCTGATGGGCGTACTCCTTGTGGGCGCGAGTGTGACGCTGCTCGACACCACCATCATCGGCGTCGCCATCGACGATCTCGCCCAGGACTTCGACACCTCGGTAGCCACGACCCAATGGGTCACCACCGGCTACGTGCTGGCGATGGTCGCGGTGATCACGACGATGGGCTGGTTGACCGACCGATGGGGGTGCCGACGGGTCTGGCTGGGCGCGGTGGGAGTGTTCCTGCTGGGCTCAGTTCTGTGCTCGATGGCATGGTCGATCGGAACTCTCATCACGTTCCGGATAGTGCAGGGACTCGGTGGAGGCCTGATTCTGCCGCTCGTGCAGGCGATCCTCGCCCGTGCCGCAGGGCCCCGTCGGGTGGGCCGCGTCATGGGCTATGTCGGAATCCCCGGCCAGCTGGCCCCGATGCTCGGACCGGTCCTCGGCGGACTGCTACTGGCAACGGTGGGGTGGCGGTGGATCTTCCTCGTCAACATCCCCATATGCCTGCTCGCTCTCGTCCTCGCCCACCGCCACCTCACCGACGACGACCCGCGAACACCGACCCGGCTCGACCGCGGCGGACTGGTGCTCCTGCTCCCCGCCGCCGTAGCCATCCTGTGGGGATGCACCGCGATCACCGAGAGGACCGTGGTCCCCGCACCGGCACCCCTCATGTTGTGTGTGGGAATCGTCCTGGTGAGCGCCTTCTGGCTGCACGCCCGCCGACTCGGCCACCAGGCCCTGCTCGACGTCGGCCTCTTCCGGCTTCGGAGCTTCAGCATCGCGACACTGATGATGTTCCAGTTCGGTTTCTCGCTCTACGGCAGCCTGATCCTGTTGCCGTTGTTCTACCAACGGATCCACGAGGTCGAGGTGGGCGACGTCGGACTACTGCTAGTACCGCAGGGACTGGGCACCATGGCCGCGCTGTGGCTCGCCGGACGGTGGACTCACCGGCTCGGCCCGCGACTCCTCGGCGTCCTCGGAACTCTCATGTCCGTTTCCGGGACGACCGGAATCGCAGCGAACGGCGCCTCCGCTGCCACGCCCACCCTCTCCCTATGCCTACTGCTGCTCGGAGCCGGTTTCGGCACGACCGGCGTCGCCGTCCCAAGCGTTGCTTACCGCGACGTCCCTCCAACCTCTGTTCCGCACGCCACCAGCCTGCTCAGCGTCTTGCAACGACTCGGCGCCGCTCTCGGAACCACCGTGATGGCGATCATTCTGCAACTGAACCTCGCCAGTTCGAGTACGGGCGACACCGATGCCGCGGCGGCGTTCTCCCACACGTTCTGGTGGGCCGCCACCTTCGCGGCGGCTTCCCTCGTCCCCGCTGCCCTTCTGCCCAGTCGTCCAGTCAGCCCCGACCATCATCCCCATCCCGCGAAAGGACATGACACGTGCGCGCCATAGTCGCCGACCAGCCCGGAGGCCCCGATGTGCTCCGCCCGACAACGTTGCCCGACCCCGTCCCCGGCTTCGGACAGGTCCGTATCGCCGTAGAAGTCGCCGCTATCACCTTCATCGACACGCAGATACGCTCCGGAACTTCGGTCGGCCCCCAAGTCGAGTTCCCGGCAGTGCTGGGCAACGGCGTCGCCGGACACGTCGATGCGCTCGGCGAAGACGTCGACCCCGCGTGGAAGAACGTTCTGGTCGTCACCTCCACCGGTGGCACCGGTGGCTATGCTGACCGGGCTGTCGCTCAGGAATCCGACCTGCACCGAGTTCCCGAAACCCTGGAGGCACGGGAAGCAGTAGCCCTGCTCGCCGACGGCCGCACCGCCGTAGGACTCCACTCCGCGGCGAGAATCGAACACGGGGAAGTCGTGGTGGTCACGGCCGCCGCCGGAGGCGTCGGCAGTCTCCTCGTCCAGCTCGCCGCCAAAGCCGGTGCCCACGTGATCGCACTGGCCGGATCCACGTCCAAGCTGGAACACGCGCGCGACCTCGGCGCCGACACAGTGATCAATTACCGCGGCACCGGCTGGGACAACTCGCTGGAACGAGCAGCGTCCACCGGAGTTGATGTCGTGTTCGACGGCGTCGGCGGAACCACCGGTGACGTCCTTCACCCACTGGTACGACGCGGAGGACGGTACATCACGCACGGAGCCGCCAGCGGGACCTGGACCAGCCCCGATGAGCAAGCTGCTACCTCGCGCGGAATCACCAACATCGGTTTGGACGCCATTGGCAGCACTCCCAGCGGCCTCTACGGCCTCGTGGAGGAAGCCCTTGCGCTCGGCTCGGCCAAGATCCTACGGCCCACCATCGGGCAGACGTACCCGCTCGTTGATACCGCGCAGGCCCATTCCGACATCGCCGCCCGTACCACGATCGGAAAGACCCTCCTCATCCCGTGACTCACGGGCTTACCCGTCTCCAACTACGGAGAACAACCGGCCCAACGCCGGGGTGGAGCCTCCTCGGGTCGCCGAGTGGGCCGGACACAGCGTGCGGGTGCTCCTGGAGATCTACGCCAAGTGTCTCGACAGCGGGGAGCAGCTCGCGCGCCAGCGAGTCGAGCAGGCGCTGCGTTGAGAACGTACGTGCACTGTACGTAGAGGCCCGGTGTCGGCCGGGCAGGCCCGGGGACAACCGGGCACGAACGAAAACCGCCCCCTGTCCTGGCTTCGCAGGTCAGAGGGCGGTTTCCCTGGTGTGCCGGGTAGAGGATTCGAACCTCTGAAGCGTAACGCGGCTGATTTACGGGCTGCCTGACGGACTGGCTTTCACCAGAGAGCTTTCACTTCGAGAAGACCATCCGGACGTGTACTTGGCGCACGCTCTCTCGTTCTCCGCTCACAGTGATCCGTTCGCCCCCCCCCGAGGAGTTCGGTAAGCGGACAGTCTCAGCTACCGTAGTGGTATCGGCAGGCGGCGATACGAAGCTCGTCATCGCTGATCTTGTACACGAGCCGATGTTCGTCGGTGATCCGACGGGACCAGTACCCCTGGAATCCGTACTTGAGGGGTTCGGGCTTGCCGATACCCTCGTTCCCGTTGCGCTGGATGTCCTTGATCAGTGTGTTGATGCGTTTGAGGACCTTGCGGTCCTGAGTCTGCCACCAGACATAGTCGTCCCAGGCAACCTCATCCCAGACAAGCTTCACTCGTCCAAGTCCCTCACGATGCCGTTACCGCTTTCCAGCCGATCGATGGAACCCAGCAGCCGACGGGCGTTCTCGGGACTCTTGAGCAGGTAGGCGGTCTCACGCAGCGATTCGTAGTCGTCGAGAGCGACCATGACCACCGGTTCGTGACCGGCCCGAGTGATAACCACCTCCTCCCGGTCATCGGTGACGCTGTCGAGCGTCTCGGCATAGCGCGCTCGCGATTCCGAGTACGACATGGTCCTCATGACCCACCTCCTTGCGTACAAAAAACTGTACGTATCCGGCGCGAGGAGACGCAACCCGAGGTCGCAGAGCAGAACGGGTACAGCCTCCACGTTCTGCTCGGTGTCTGTTCGAAGTGCCTCGACGGTGGTGAACAGGAGGCTCGTGCGCGGGCCGATCGCGCGCTCCGGTGAACCTTGGCCAGAGATTGGCCACTGAAGACCGGGGGGCTCCGGGGACAACCGGGCACGAACGAAAACCGCCCCCTGTCCTGGCTTCGCAGGTCAGAGGGCGGTTTCCCCGGTGTGCCGGGTAGAGGATTCGAACCTCTGAAGCGTAACGCGGCTGATTTACAGGCTGTCTGCCGGGCCCGTCCCCACCTGCGATTTCCCACTACGAAAAGACCATTTGGGCGTGTATTTGGCGCACGCTCTCTCGCAGCCCCCCGCTCGCAGTAACCCGTTCGGAACCCGAGGAAGGTAGCGTGAGCCCACATGGAGCTTGTTCAACGAGCCGCCGAAGTAGCCGAGTCATTCGTGAAGCCGCTGGGCCGCCGGTGGTTCCACGTTCAAGCTGTAGCAGCGCGAGCCGAAGAGCTGCGGGACGCCGTGCCCTCCGAGGAGCGAGACATCCTCGTGGCAGCGGCATGGCTCCATGACATCGGCTACGCCCCCGAGATAGCGCATACCGGGTTCCACCCACTCGACGGCGCCCGCTATCTCCGCGACCAGGAGTGGCCAGACACGATCGTCAATCTGGTGGCCCACCACTCCGGAGCACGCTTCGAAGCCGAGGAGCGTGACATTGGTCACAAGCTCAGTGAGTTTCCGTTCGAGGACTCACCGCTGCTGGACGCACTGGTCGCCGCCGACCTGACTACGGGGCCAGCGGGTGAGCGCTTGAGCTACAACGAGCGTATGGACGAGATCCTGAGCCGCTATGCCCCCGGCGATCCGGTGCACCGGACGTGGACCAGAGCGCGTCCGGTCATCGCCGAAGCCGTCGGGCGAGCCGAGCGTAGGCTCGCCGAGGCTCAACCGAGGTGAGGCTGCGTCCTCGTCTCGTCGAGGGCATCGTCGATCCGACGCCGCATCGACGAGTGGATCGTCAGCTGGTCGAGGTCCGTTGGGGAAACCCAGCGGACCTCTTTCGTTTCGCTGCCGTCCTGGCGCGGTGAGCCACCGACCCATTTCGCTGCGAAGCACAGCGAGAACTGCTGGCGCACCTCGCCGTCGTCGTAGGCCATGACGTGCCGCGGATCGGTGTAGGTGCCGACGAGTCCGGTCACCTCGATAGCGAGCCCCGTTTCCTCGCGGACCTCACGTACAACCGTGTCGATGATGCTCTCGCCCGCGTCGTGCCCGCCTCCAGGCAGGGCCCACAGACCGTTGTCGACCTTGTGGATGAGCAGGATGTCGCCTTGCTCGTTGCGGATCGCCGCTGTCACCGAGGGCACCACCGAATTCGGTTTCGGTGCGTTCGGGTCGTCGAAGTAGTCCACGCGTGCCACGCCGCTGTCCTCCTAGGCAGGTTCGGGCGTTGCCTGTTCCCAGACTCGCTCGAAGGATTTCATGTAGTGCTGCCACATCAACCCGCCGTCCAGGCGGCGAAGGTGCATCACCGGGTTCTGGCCAGCCAATGAGCCGTACGCATGGCCGTTGACGAGCAGTTGGTCGTCGAAGCGGTAGAACGAGTTGTAGAGAATCGTGCTGTGCGTGCGTACGTCGACACCGTTGAGCCCGGAGATTTCCGCCAAGTAGCGGCGCATCATCTGAATACGGCCTTCGAGTCCGCCACTGGTGCCTTCCTCCATCGCGCGCTGAATCACCGTCGAGGAGGACTCGTCACCCACGAGGAAGCGAAACCGGACACCCTGCTCGACCTTGCGTCGCACGATGGGCAGGATGTTGTGCTGCTCGACGAGGAACTGCCCGGAGAAGACCAGCACATCCATCTGTTGCTCTATACCGGCTATCAGCTCGTTCCACAACGAGAAGGGCACCGCGGAGCGGGTCGGATACAGCTGGACCAACTCGGTCTCGCTGGCCGGATGAGTGTGCGGATCGTCGGCTAGCTGCGGCCACAGGTGAACCTCGTCCACGCTGAGCAGCCTTGCTACCGCTTTCCTCGTGGAGCGGTGCGGTTTGCGGTTCTCGTGGGTGATCCACCGCTCGACTGTCTTGCGATCAACTCCGAGCTTCTCGGAAACGTCCTCAACCGTCAGCCCGGAGGCACTCAAAGCTGCACGTAAGCGCTCATTCGCCAAGTTAGCTCCTGCAAGAGAGGACGTTTCAGGGACGATTCGGGACGTTATCGGGCTGCTGAGACGTCTGCAAGCGCCCGGAAAAAGCCGTGGGAGTGTCCTTTTCGTACCGGTGAAATGAAGCCATGACCGAGACAGCGAGCCGACATGGGCGGTTCGGAACGGAGGGTGCGAGTCATGGCGAAGCAGTCACCGATGCCCATGCCGATGCCGGGTGGCGGGGGCAAGCTCGGAAAGATCATTGGTGTGTTGGCCGCACTGGCTGTATTGACGCTGGTGGTCAAGCAGCCAGTGCAGGCAGCTCAGATCGTGAACAGTGGTTTCTCGGCGTTAGGGGCTGTGGTCGATGGCTTCGCCGCGTTCTTCATGAGGGTCGCTCAAGGGACTCAGTGATCCTTTTCGAGAGCGGCTACCCGTTGACGCAGTTCGGCGAGTTCTTCCCTGACCTCGCGCAGAGCATCGAGGGCAGGACCGGCCGTAGGTTCATTAGCGTCTTCGCCTTCGGCGAGCTTCGCGAGGTAGTCCGACGGCCAGCGCAGTCCTTCGGAGATGGCAGCCAGCAACCGGGCACTGCGACGTCGCGGGTTCTTGTTGTGCTGCAGCTCGCGCAGCGTGGCCACGGAGACACCGGAGCGCGTAGCCAGCTCCTGCTGACTGAGGTCCAACTCCTCCATTCGAGTGTTAATCGCCTCGGCGACCGCCTGCCAGTCCCTAGTCATCAGCTCTCCCCATAACCGCGTATACCTGCGCAAATCCTAGCGCCTACGTGTCGCTTGGTCACCCAGAGAACTCCCAAGTCGGCCCACAAGTTCCAGCTAGCGCTTGCATTACCGCGATTTTTAGCGCAAACTTAAGCGCGAACACGTCGAGGAGGTTCAAAGCCAATGAAGTTCAACCGAAGCACCAGCCTTGTGACCGAGGTGCTGGATGGTGAGGAGCTCGCTGCCACGGAGTCGCCGCTGGAGGACTGGGACCGGCTTGCGGTGCTGGCGTACTGGCATCGGGTGGTGGTGGATGAGGTGGGCGAGGTCGTCGAGGAAGCGGAGACGGTTCCGGAGGGGCCTGTTGCTGAGGTGGTTTCGCTGGGTTCGCGCCGGTCAGGGGCTTTCCCTTGGGTGAGTGAGGAGGTCGCCTGATGCTTCAGCAGCCCTGACTTTCTGAGTCCGTTTTCGGTCTTCTTTTCGAGTTTTCGTTTTCTGGTGTGAGGGGACGTGTGTCTGATGGGTGCGGGTTCGGTGCCGTTGGGGGTTGATTTTTCGGGTCAGGTGCGGATCACCACGGGTGAGAATCGGACGGGGAATGGGTACAGCGAGGTGGTACTGACCAGCGGTCAGATCGACTGGTGGGCTCAGGAGTACTTCGGCCGGTTCGCCTGTTTCGGCTTGTCCGGGGCGGTCGCGTCCTACACCGGTTGGCCGGTGCTCGTGGTCGAGGCTCAGTACTCCGACGGGACGTGGCACCCGGTTCATTCGGCCGCGCGGACGCCCGGTGACACCGTGCTGGAGATCTTCGGTGACACGTTCGTCGAGTCGATGCTGGCGCGCTACCGCGAGGCGCTCGACGCTCCGGTGCGACCCCGGCTGATGCCCAGTTCGGACCTGCCCGGTGCCGTGATCAGCGGAATGCAGCGTCATCGGGGCGATGACCTGTGGTGGGCCCGGGAGCTGCCCAAGGCCGCGCTGGCGGCGTATGAGCACTTCGCCCGGCTGCTGCTCACCCGGCATGGCTATGGCCACTATCTGCCCGCCTCCCTCCCGGCTCCCGGCACACCACCCGCAGCACACCAGCCAGCACCCACCCGCGGGGCGACCAGCCACCCAGACGCCGCCCCGTCACCACCGTCGTCAGGAGGTTCTACCGCCATGTCCGGTATCGACGAGATCCGCCACGCGCTGCTGAGCAGCACCGAGAAGAGCCGCTACGCCCAGGGAGCGCTGGCCCAGGCGATCGACGAGATCGAACAGATCACCCAACTGCTCCAGCAGGCCGCCGGAAGCAGTACCCAGCCCGCCATTCAGGAGGCCACCGGCACCTATGCCCGCGCTCGGGACGAGCTGGAGCAGTTGCGGGGACTGCTGCACACCGGGGCCGAGGCCATCGAGTCCTACGCCAGCCAGCTGTGACCACTACCCGCCGAGCACGAAAGGACCTTGCCATGACCGAAACGACCGGGGCGCACCTGACCACCGACCTCGTGGTCACCGCCGAGGAGTGCGTGCTGCTCATCCGCCGCGACTGGCCCCCGTACCAGGGACACCTGGCCCTACCCGGCGGCTACGTCGATGACGGCGAACGGTTCCGCGACGCGGCGGTTCGCGAACTCGGCGAGGAAACCGGGCTGGACACCCCCCGCCGGCGCACTGACACGCCTGGGCATCTACGACCACCCCGACCGCGACCCCCGAGGCCGAGTGATCTCGGTGGCCTACCACCTCGCCCTGCCCCGCCGGGCCGCGCTCCAGGCCGGAGACGACGCCCGCGACGCCGCCTGGCACTCCCTGAACGCGCTGCACACGGCAGACCTCGCGTTCGACCACGCCCACATCCTGCACGACGCCGGACTGACCTGACCCACCACACACCGACCAGGAAGGACACCGACCGTGCCGCACATCATCGACACCCCACGGATCCCCTGCCCCCGCTGCGCCGAGCAGGGCCGTTCCCCGGCCACCGGGGTGTGGCGGTGGGCCATCGCCGACGACGGCGAGAACACCGACCCCACCTGCACCGTCTGCGGGTTCTACGCCGGATTCAGCGAGCCCACACCCATCCCGCCGACACCGAACTGAACCTGTCCAGCACCGACGAGCGAGAAGAGACAAGGAGCGAACCATGGGTCTGTTCAACAAGAAATCCCAGCCGGGCACGTCCGAACCGGTCCGGGACACGCAGGTGCGGCGCCTGGTGGCCGCGATGGAGGAGGACTACGACGCGGCGATGTGCATCGACCGCCCCAACGGCGAACAGCTCTTCCGGCAGGCCGAAGCCGCATTGAACGCGGCTAAACGCAACAGCAGCAACGCCGAAATCCAGGAAGCCCGCCGCCGCAGCAAGCAGTGACCCCGCCCCGACCCTCACCGACCGTCAGCACGAAACGGAGGACGAGCAATGCGCAGGAACGACAAGCAGGAGAAGAAGGCCGCCATCGACGAGTACAGGCAGGCCAAGGCCGAACTCGACCGGATCAGCCGCCGTGACGGGTACGAGTCCGACGACTACCTGACCGCCAACCAACGAGTGGCCGAGGCCGCCGAGCACGTGCCCTGGTACCGCCGCTGACCCCGCCCCGGCCCGGCAGCAATCCGACCAAGAACCGCCTGCCGGGCCGGGTTCCCACCGCTCCGTCAGGAATCACGGAAGGAAGTCCCCATGCTAGAGACCATCACTTGTGTTGTCGCCCTCTGCGACGAGTGCGGTCGCCAGTTCGGCGAGGACGGCGAAGGTGTGCTGTATCTGCCGTCGCCCCGTGAGCTGCGGCAGCTCATCACCAACACCGAGCTGCCCGACGAGTACCGCTGGAGCATCGGCGACGACGGGCGGATCACCTGCCACCTGTGCCGCTTGACGTGGTCCTGCGCCCTCTCCGGGCACGACTGGGGCGCGTGGCGGTTGTGCCTGTGCTCGGGCGACCGCCACCCCGCCACGCCGGGGTACTGGTGTGGCCACCAGCACCGCATGTGCCTGCGCTGTGACCAGCACGAATTCCAGCAGATCGCCCGCATCGCCCGCACCGCTGGGGGTGAAGCGGCATGAGCACCGGCAACGTCTCGCGCACCGCGCCCGCACCCTGTCGTCCCGAGACGATCCCCGCGCCCCGAGGGGCCGAGCCCGGCCGGGGCCTGCCGATCGGGCTGGTGCTCGACCTGGTGGGCCTGCTGGAGCAGTGGGGCTATCCCACCACCACCGCCTGCGAGTGCGCCCAGCACCTGGCCGAACACCTCACCGAGCCCACCGACACCACCCCGTCCACCGGACCCGCGAAGGGAGGGGATGCGGCGTGACGTCGATGGATTATCTGAGTGCTTACACGGCGCCTCGTGCTTTCTTAGTGGGTTTGTTGTTCCTGGTGGTGGTGGCGTTGCGGTTCCCGGCTGTGGTGATGGCCATCGCGGTGCGGGTCTGTGACCGCGCTACCGAGCGGTTGTTGGCTGTCGGGAATCGCATTCCCCCGACCCCGGCCGCCTCGTCGTCTGCTCGTGCCGGGCGAGGGGGTGAGTGGCGGTGAGTGCTCCCACGGTGAATGCGCGTAGTGCGTATCCGATCAGTGTTGAGGAGTTGATGCCGCAGGCGCGTGAGTTGGCCGGGCGGCTCGGGCAGACCCCGTCGCGGAATCGGTTGATGAGCGAGTTCCGTATCGGTGCCCGCAAGGCCACGACGGTGCGGGCTCAGCTCGACAGCGAGTCGGAGACCGCCGGGTCCGCCGGTGCGGACCAGTCCGTCCAGCAACCTGTCCAGCCCGAGCCGGGCGAGTCCGCGCCGGGGGTTGATATCGACGAGACCGACAGCGACTCGCTCCCGTCTGAGGAGCCCCTCACCCACGAAACCGAGACTACGGAGGACGCGGAAGCAGATCCGGACTCAAGCCCCAGCGAGACCTCCGAGGAAGCCGAGGAGGCTGCGTCGGCCTCGGAGCAGGACACACCAGTCGCGAACCCAGAACCGGGCGAGCGGTCCGCACCGGCCAGCACGGCTCGTGTCCCGGCGGCGTGGCCGGTGCTGCTGCTGGCGTTGCCCGCGTTCGTGGCGATCTGGTCCGGCTGGGTCGGGCTGGGATCGCTGACCGGGTTCGGGGTAGTCCACCCCCTGCCGGGCATCTGGGACTCGCTGCGGATCAACACGGCGATCACGTTGCCGATCGGGGTGGAGACCTACGCCGCCTACGCCCTGCGGGTGTGGCTGTCCGGCCGGGTACCGGCCCAGGCCCGCCGGTTCGCGAAATGGTCCGCGTTGGGTTCGCTGGCGTTGGGAGGCGCCGGGCAGGTGGCCTACCACCTGATGACCGCCGCCGGGATGACCCACGCCCCGTGGCCGATCACCACCGCCGTGTCGTGTCTGCCCGTGGCCGTGCTGGGCATGGGCGCTGCCTTGACCCACCTGCTGCACAGCAGCCCCGAGCGTGAGCGGGAGGCCCACTGATGACCGACCACACTCACCACGTACACACCGAGACCGCCGATGCTGAGCACGCGCGGGTGTATGCCTTCCCCACCGCGACCGGCGGGCAGGCAGAACCCACGGATCCCTCGGAGGTGCTCGAGGCCGAACTGGTCGACGACACCACCACGCCGAGCCCGGTGGACCAGCCGGACACGCCAGGCACCGAACCCGCTCGATCAGCGTCGGAGTCGGTGGCGTGGCGTCCGGTGCTTCCGACCTGGCTGTCGGATCGCGAGGAGTTTCGGGAAGCCACCCGGTGGGCACTGGCCTACGTAGGCCACAGCGCGGCGTATCACGCGGTGCGCTGCCCAGTGTATGTGGCCCGTGTGCTGGCTCGGGTGCCGCACGGCTCGTGGCGGCTGCTCCAGGGCTTGGTCCGGTGGGTCACCGACGCCGAAGGGCGCCCGGTGCGGCACGCGGCGGCGCGTCGTGAAGACGCCAGCGAATATCTGAAGCTGGCCACCCAGCGGGACGGGCGGGTGCGTGCCCGCTCGGTGGTGGCCTGCGGGCTGAGTGTGGCCGGTGTCGCGGCCGTGCTGACCGGACACGCACTGCTGCCCGCGCTGGCCGAATGGGCGGTGGTGGCCACCGCCGTGGCCGGGCTGGGCTGGCTGGGCGCTCCGGCCGATCAGCCGGTCGTCTCGCGGGCGGTCGAATCGACCAAGGCCCCGAAACTGACCAGCAACATCGTCGAGACCGCCCTGGCCTCGCTGGGCATTTCCCAGATCAACCAGGCCCTGGCCAAAGGCGGCTCGGGCATCGGGTTCCCGAAACCGATCAGCCGCGACGGCAAAGGCTGGCGCGCCGATGTGGACCTGCCGCCCGGCGCCACCCCCGGCGACGTGCTGGAACGCCGAGGCAAGCTCGCCTCCGGTCTGCGCCGCCCGGTCGGCTGTGTCTGGCCGGAATCCGACCCGTCCGAACACGCCGGGCGGCTCGTGCTCTGGGTCGGTGACAAAGACATGCGCAAGGCCAAACAACCCACGTGGCCGCTGCGCAACGGCTCAGCGGTGGATTTGTTCCAGCCACAACCGTTCGGCACCAACCAGCGCGGCCGCTGGGTGGATCTGACCCTGATGTTCGTGTCGGTGGCCATCGGCTCGATCCCCCGCATGGGCAAGACCTTCGCCCTGCGCGAGCTGCTGCTGATCGCCGCCCTGGACCCTCGCGCCGAGCTGCACACCTACGACCTGAAAGGCACCGGCGACCTCGACCCGCTGGAAAAGGTCACCCACCGGCACGGGGTCGGCGACGAACCCGAGGAAATCGAAGCGGCCCTGACCGACATGCGCGGACTGCGCGACGAGCTGCGCCGCCGGGCACGCCTGATCCGTGATCTGGCCAAGAAAGGCCAGTGCCCGGAAAACAAGGTCACCCCCGAGCTGGCCAACAAGACCAGCCTCGGGCTGCACCCGATCGTGATCGGGGTGGACGAATGCCAGGTGTGGTTCGAACACGACCAGCACGGCGACGAACTCGAAGACATCTGCACCGACCTCGTCAAACGCGGCCCCGCCCTGGGCATCGTGCTGATCCTGGCCACCCAACGCCCTGACGCCAAAAGCCTGCCCACCGGCATCAGCGCCAACGTCTCCACCCGGTTCTGCCTCAAAGTCCAAGGGCAGACCGAAAACGACATGGTGCTGGGCACCTCGAAATACAAACAGGGCGTGCGGGCCACCACCTTCGCCTGGGAAGACAAGGGCATCGGCTACCTCGTCGGGGAAGGCGCCGACGCCGACATCGTGCGCACCGTCGCCGGACTCGACGGGCCCACCTCGGAAAAAATCGCCGCCCACGCCCGCACCCTGCGCCACCACGCCGGAACACTGTCCGGCCACGCCATCGGCCAAGCCCCCGAACCCGACGAGACCCGCCGCGACACGCTGCTGGAAGACATCCTCACCGTCGTGCCCGAGACCGAAAAGAAGGTCTGGAACGAACGCGTCATCCCCAGGCTGGTCGAACTGCGCCCCGAGGCCTACGGCACCTACAGCAAAGCCGAAGACCTCACCGCCGCCCTGAAACGCCACGACATCCACACCGGCCAAGTCTGGGGCACCACCGACGACGGCAAAGGCGCCAGCCGCATCGGCATCACCCGCGCCGACATCGCCAAAACAGTCGCACAACGTAACCGACGTGGGGAAGCGAGCTAGACCTCGCCACGCCTCTAGACCTAGAGACAGCAGCTTCTAGGTCTAGAGGCCCCACTAGACACCTCTCTCCGCAATGACCAGCGCCCTAGCCCCTAGAGGCGCCCAGACCAACACGTCCCACACCCCCGAAAGAAACCCGCATGACCCCCACCCTCAGCGCTCTAGCCACCCTCGCCCTCCCCGCCCTGCCAATCACCCTCAGTTATGTCGCCACGTGTGTACTCCAGCCATTCAAGACCTGCCGCGCCTGCCACGGCACCGGCACACTCCGCTCCCCACTGATCAACACCACCCGACTCTGCCCCCACTGCCACGCCACCGGACTACGCCTCCGCCTCGGACGCCACCTCTACAACCACACCCGCCGCCTAACCCACCGCCGCAACCACCACTGAACCCCAACACCACCAGCACACGGCAACACCCCAGAAAGGACACAGCCATGCCAGGACTGCCCGAGGTCACCGTCGCCGGAACGCTGACCGCCGACCCCGAGATCAAATACCTCGATTCCGGGGTGTGCGTCGCCAACTTCACCGTGGCCGCCAACGAACGGCGATTCGACAAGGACGCAGGCCAGTGGGTCGACGCCTCGGCCACCTTCCTGCGGTGCCAACTCTGGCGCCAGGAAGCCGAACACGCCGTCGAATCGCTGTCGAAAGGCGACCGCGTGCTGGTCACCGGAGCACTGAAACAGCGCTCCTGGGAAACCGAGCACGGCGAGAAACGCACCGTCATGGAACTCGCGGTCACCGAGATCGGCGCGTCGCTGAAGTTCGCCACCGCCACCATCCGCAAAACCCACCGCGACACCCCCACCAGCAGCAGCGGCCCCACCAGAGCGAGCACCGGCCTCTCCACCGAGCCCCCGTTCTGAGCCCCCTCCTCGGCGTTGACGAAAGGACGTGACCAGTGATGAGTACCGCCGACCAGCTCCGCCGCTCCGCCCGCGAGATCACCGACGACCACCGTTGGCCCGTGTTCCCGCTCGTTCCGAACGGGAAACGCCCGGCGCTGCACGGGCGTGACGACTGCCCCGGCACCGGCCCCTGCACCGACGGGCACGCCGGATGGGAACACCGCGCCACCACCGAGGCACACGTGATCGACCGGTGCTGGTCACATGATGCCTACAACATCGCCGTAGCCACCGGTCCCGCCGGGCTCGTGGTCCTCGACCTCGACGTGGCCAAGCCCGGCGAGCCCGTCCCGGACCGCTGGAGCATGGTGGGGGTCAGCACCGGTGCCGACGTGCTGGAGCACCTGGCCCACCGGGTAGGCGAGACACTTCCGCCCACCTACACCGTGCGCACTCCCAGCGGGGGGTGGCACCTCTACTACCGCGCCCCCGCCGGATCCCAGTACCGCAACACCGCGGGAACGCTCGGGTGGCTGGTCGACACCCGCGCGCACGGTGGCTACGTCGTCGCCCCCGGCTCGACCCTTCCCGACGGGGCTTACGAGCTCCACGACGACCGCGAGCCGGTCGAACTGCCCGGATGGTTGGCCCAGCGGCTCGCACCCAGCCCGTCTGTGGCCGAGTCAGCGCCGCGTGAGATCGCCTCCACACACCGCTCCGGCTACCTCAAGGCCGCACTCGACGCCGAGACCCAACGAGTGCGACAGGCCCAGCCAGGCACCCGCAACCGCAACCTGTTCCTGGCCGCCTGCGCCCTCGGCCAACTCGTCGCCGGAGGCGCCCTCACCAAGGCCGAGGTCTACCGCATGCTCCAGCACGCCAGCCAGCACCACATCACCGCCGGGGCCTACACCCCCGCCCAACGCGATCGCACCATCACCTCCGGACTGACCACCGGAGCACAACGGCCCCGGCACCTGGCCGACCACGACGCCGCATGACTGACCCAGTCCCCGACCACGGAAACGAGCCATCCATGACCGACTCCGAACCCGCGGCCACCACCCACGGCGAGGCGCTGCTCGACGAGCTGCACGCGGCCCTGACCCGCTACGTCGTGCTTCCCAGCCCTGAAGCCACCGACGCCGTGGTGCTGTGGATCGCCGCCAGCCACGCCCAACCCGCCTGGGCCCACGCACCCCGGCTGGTCATCCGAGGACCGGCCAAACGCTGCGGCAAATCGAGGCTGGTCGACATCATCGAAGCCACCTGCCACGACCCGTTCCTGACCGTGAACTCCTCCCCCTCGGCGGTGTACCGCAGCATCACCGACGACCCACCCACCATGTTGGTCGATGAGGCAGACACCATCTTCGGCGCCAAGGCCGACGGCAACGAAGATCTCCGCGGGCTGCTCAACGCCGGACACCAGCGCAACCGGCCCGCCAAACGCTACGACGCCGCCAGCAACCAGGTGGAGTCCATCCCGACCTTCGCGATGGCGGCTTTGGCCGGGATCGGGGCGATGCCCGACACCATCGAGGATCGCGCGGTGGTGCTGCACATGCGGCGCCGTGCCCCGGGCGAGACCGTCTCGCCCTACCGGCACCGCCGCGACCGGCCCCACCTCAGCCAGCTCGCCGACCAGCTCACCCAGTGGCTGCGCGGCGACATGCGCCACCTCGAACACGCCGAACCCACCCTGCCGGTCGAAGACCGCGCGGCCGACACGTGGGAGCCGCTGATCATCGTCGCCGACCACGCCGGAGGAAGCTGGCCCGACCGCGCCCGCGAGGCCGCCCGCGTGCTGCTGGCCGAAGCCGACCAGCAGGACCAGGAATCGCTGACCGTGCGGCTGCTCACCGACTGCCGCACCGCCATCGGCGACCACGCGGCCGTGACCACCCGATACCTGCTGGACCAGCTCAACAACGACGCCGAAGCCCCCTGGCACGAACAGGGCCAGCACGGCCTCACCGCCTCCCGCCTCGCCCGACTCCTGGGCGAATTCGGCATCAAAAGCGCCAACACCCGCTTCCCCGACGGAAGCCAAGCCAAAGGCTACCGGCGGGCCGACTTCCTCGACGCCTGGAACCGCTACTGCCCACCCCCCGCCACAGAACCGTCCCAGCCGTCCCAAGCGTCCCACCCCAGCGCACAGCGGGACAGCACAACCCACTGGGACGACCCAAGCCGTCCCAGCGACACCGAACCATCACCCGGCCAACCAACCGAGTGGGACGGCACAACCCGTCCCAACCCACCCAGCCGTCCCAGCCTGACCAGCATCGGGACGCCTGGGACGACCGGGACGACCCACCGGCACGACCAAGGTGCGGCCTGATTCGGAGTCATCGCTTCCACACAGAACCGCAAGGAGACACAACATGCCCAAAAACAGCGGCACCTGGCTGACCCTGGCCCAGTTCTGCGAGGAGATCAGCATCGGCCGATCGACCTTCTACGAGTGGCGTGCAAAGGGCATAGCTCCACGTTGCTTCAAGCTTCCGAACGGCGAGCTTCGTATCCGACGCACCGACGTCGAGAGCTGGCTCGACACCCTGGAGGACAACGCCGCATGACCGAAACCACGTATGACGTGCGCATCTGGAAGACCGCAGTCTGGAAAGGCAAGACCAAGACGACATATTACGTCCGTTGGACGGTGAACAAGCGGCAATTCAAGGAATCGTTCGCCACGAGCGCGCTGGCCAAGAGCTTTCGCTCGAAGCTCGTTGCGGCGATGGGGGATGGCGTCGCCTTCGACGTTGAGAGCGGGCTCCCCCACACGATGATGCGCAATACAGAGTCCGCCACGTGGTTCGACTTCGCCTGTGCATACGTGGACATGAAGTGGCCGGACATCTCGCCGGGCCACCGCAAAAGCATTGCCGACTCCTTGATTCCGATCACCTTTGCCATGCTCAAGACGACACCGAGCAAGACGGGCCAGAAAGGACAAGTAGCCCTTCGCACAGCTCTGCGGCGGGCATTCAATCCGAACACGAGACACGAAGCTCGCTCCGAGCAAGTCGATGAATCACTTCGCTGGGTCAGCAGCAACACCAGGAAGGTGGCTGAACTCGCCCATCCTGATACCCTTCGCCGCCTCTTGAGCGACCTTGAGGTGAACCTGGACGGGACAAGAGCCGCGCCTGACACAGTGCGCCTGCGAAGGGCGACGCTGACGAACGCGATCGACTTCGCCGTCGAACAGAAGTTGCTCACCAACAACCCCATGAACGAAGTCAAGACCAAAAAGAGCAAGAACACTGCCCGGCAAGTGGACCGCCGCAGCGTTCCGAACCCGGTTCAGGCCAGGTCGCTACTACGCGCAGTGGGCGATACACATCCTCAGCTCGTGGCGTTCTTCGCTCTCATGTACTTCGCTGCCCTACGCCCGGAGGAAGCTACGAACCTACGTAAGCAGGATATTTCGTTGCCCAGCGAGGGTTGGGGCGAGTTGTACCTCGATCGAGCCACCCCCGAAGTGGGCGAGGAGTGGACCGACACACGCACCCGCAGCGAGGAGCGGGGGCTGAAGCACAGAGCAGATGATGCGGGACGTCCAGTGCCATGCTCACCCGAACTAACCGAGATCTTGCACAACCACATCAACACCTACGGCACTGCTTCGGATGGTCGTCTCTTCCGAGGGAAACGGAACGGTGGGCGCTTGCCGAGCAGCGTTTACGGACGAGCGTGGGCCAGGGCTCGCGCCACGACGTTCACCCCCGAGGTAACAGATTCCCTGCTCGCCAAGCGTCCCTATGATCTTCGACACGCCGCAGTGTCGACGTGGCTCAACGCCGGAGTGGAACCAACACGGGTAGCACAGTGGGCCGGGCACAGCGTCGGGGTCCTGCTCCGCGTCTACGCCAAGTGCCTCGACGGCGGCGAGGAAGCAGCACGGGCGCGGGTCCAGCGGGCGCTGGAGGGCCGCTGAGATTTCGGCGCGTATTTGGCGTGAATGATCGGATACCGCCGGACAGTCCCGGACACAACCGGACGCACGAGAAACCGCCCCCTGTCCTGGCTTCGCAGGTCAGAGGGCGGTTTCCCCGGTGTGCCGGGTAGAGGATTCGAACCTCTGAAGCGTAACGCGGCTGATTTACAGTCAGCTCCCTTTGGCCGCTCGGGCAACCCGGCTCGACAGCCATCCGCTGTTGGCTTGTACCAAAATCATACATACCGGCATCCGCTCGACCACAAGGGGGGCCGGGTAGCGTAATCGGTCACCACACCAGCGCTTGTGAGGAGTTTTCGACATGGCGGACCCGTCGTTCGACGTCGTGAGCAAGGTCGACCGGCAGGAAGTGGACAACGCGCTCAACCAGGCGGCCAAGGAGCTCGCGAACCGCTTCGACTTCAGGGGCACCGGCACGAAGATCAGCTGGTCCGGGGATGAGGCGGTGACGCTGGAGTCCGAGACCGAGGAACGCTGCAGGGCGGCGGTCGAGGTGTTCAAGGAGAAGCTGGTCAAGCGCGGCATCTCGTTGAAGGCGGTCGATCTGGGCGAGCCGGTGAGCTCCGGGCAGGTGCACCGGGTCTCCGGCACCCTCAAGCAGGGGATCGCACAGGAGACGGCCAAGAAGATCTCCAAGAAGATCCGCGACGAGGCTCCCAAGGGGGTGCAGGCGCAGATCCAGGGCGACCAGTTGCGGGTGTCGGGCAAGAAGAAAGACGATCTGCAGGCCGTGATCTCGCTACTGAAAAACAGCGACTTCGACGTTGCACTGCAGTTCGAGAACTACCGTTGAGGATCGTGGGCGGTGCGGCGGACGGCGGGGCGTCGCCGCCGCCCGCACAGTACTCGTAACCGTCGACGGGAGAACTCGGTGAAGGGAATCGTGTTGGCCGGAGGCAACGGCACGCGGCTGCACCCGGCCACCCAGGTGGTGTCCAAACAACTTCTCCCGGTCTACGACAAACCGATGGTGTACTACCCGCTGTCGGTGCTGATGCTGGCGGGCATCCGGGACATCCTGCTGATCTCCACACCCGACGACCTCCCGCTGTTCCGCCGCCTGTTCGGTGACGGCTCTCACCTCGGGCTGCGGATGGAGTACGCCACCCAGTCGGAGCCCAACGGGCTGGCCGAGGCGTTCCTGATCGGCGCCGACTTCATCGGCGAGGACTCCGTGGCCCTGGTGCTGGGTGACAACATCTTCTACGGCCAGGGATTGTCGAAGCTGCTGCAGCGCAGCACCGTCGAGCTGGAGGGCTGCACCCTGTTCGGCTACGCGGTGCGCGACCCGCAGCGCTACGGGGTCGGCGAGACCGACGGTGCGGGCAGGCTCGTCTCGCTGGAGGAGAAGCCCGTCTCCCCCCGTTCCAACAAGGCGATCACTGGGCTCTACCTCTACGACAACGAGGTGACCGACATCGCGCGCACGCTGCGCCCCTCGGCACGCGGCGAGCTGGAGATCACCGACATCAACTCCGAGTACCTCCGGCAGGGCAGGGCGCGGCTGGTCGAGTTGAACCGTGGTTACGCCTGGCTGGACACCGGAACGCACGAGTCGCTGCTGGAAGCGGGGCAGTTCGTGCAGGTACTGGAGCACCGCCAGGGGGTGCGCATCGCGTGCCTGGAGGAGATCGCCCTGCGCATGGGATACATCACTCCCGAGGCGTGCCACCGGCTCGGCGAGGAGCTGTCCAAGTCCGGCTACGGACGGTACGTGATGGAGATCGCCGAGACGATAGCCGGAAGGAAGCCGGACGCCGGAGCCGAGTGAGTCGGCTCCCGTACGAGCGGTGTCGATCTCTCGCGAAATCGCCGCGCCGCTGGGCGAGGCCGACGGTGAACATGGGGGGCGGTTCCCCGCGCGGAGGCCGTCGATCTCCCGCGAGATCGACGCCACCGGAGAGCCGCCGTCGGGACGCGGCCGTGCGGGTCGCGGCGCGGGTGTCCCCGGTGCGTGAGTCGGATGCATCGCGAGGCCGGGCCGCTCGCCGCGCAGGTCGCTACTCACCAGCCGGCCCAACGCGGCAAGGCGCCGACTCACGTGCCGGCTACCCGGCCACGCACGTGAGTGTTGATGCTCCCTCTCAGTAATGGGTGGGCAGCTGGCGCCCGGCCATCCCCTCCAGCCGACGCACCCGGTCGGCGATGGGTGGATGGGTGGAGAACAACTTCGTCATCCGCTCCCCGGGCCGGAAGGGGTTGGCGATCATCAGGTGGGATTCGCTGACCAACTTGGGCTCCGCCGCCAGCGGAGCCTGCTTGGTGCCCCGTTCCAGTTTCCGCAACGCGGAAGCCAGCGCGAGCGGGTCCCCGGTGAGCTCAGCCCCCGAGGAATCGGCCTGGTACTCGCGTGAGCGGCTCACCGCCATCTGGATCACTCCCGCCGCCACCGGTCCGAGCAGGGACACCAGCAGCATCGCCATCAGGTTCGGCCGGTCCTCGTCGTCCCCGCCGAAGTGCGCGAAGAGCAGCCCGAAGTTGGCGATGAAGGTGACCGCGCTGGCCAGCGCCCCGGCCACGCTCGATATCAGGATGTCCCGGTTGTAGACGTGCGAGAGCTCGTGTCCGAGAACCGCACGCAGTTCACGCTCGTCGAGCAGTTCGAGTATGCCTGCGGTGGCGCAGACGGCCGCGTTGCGCGGGTTGCGGCCGGTCGCGAACGCGTTGGGCGCGACAGTGGGGCTGATGTACAACGCGGGCATCGGTTGCTTCGCGGCCGTGGCCAGTTCCCGCACGATGCGGTACATGGCTGGCTGCTCGGCCTCTGAGACCGGCCGGGCCCGCATCGACCGCAGGGCGAGGTTGGCCGAGTTGAAGTACGCGTAGCCGTTCATGCCGAGCGCGACCAGCAGCGCCACGACCATGCCGAACCGCCCGAACAGCGCTCCGATCAACACGATGAGTGCACTCATGGCGCCGAGCAGGAGCGCCGTTTTGACTCCGTTCCAATTCCTGTGCAACGTGACTCCGCCTCCGCCCGGACTCCGGACCAGATTTCCGGGGGCGACGAGCTCGTCGTGACCGAGAACCACGCACGGTTTCCGGCTTTTCACGCTCGCTGAGCGCCCCGTGAAGAACTCACCCGGACAACGTCGCGCGTCTACCGCCAGTTCCGTGACAAGGCACGCCGAACACGTCACAAAATCGATGGAGACCGGGCTCACAGCACCACCGATCAGCTTCCTCTCGCGAGGAAACTAAACTGTTGAGAACTTGCAAACGGCTCGTGCACTCGGCTCGTCGCCGACGCGCGGGGCCGAGCCCTGCCAGCAGCGCTCTGCTGAACCGGTTGCCGTGGTGGTCACTCGGCGGAACCTCCCGCCCGCTCCCGCACCGCCGCTCGACGTCGAGCGGCGAGTCCCGAGCGCACCCGCGGTCGAAGCACGGGCTCCGAGGCGTACTGCTGCCACCGGCATCCGGCCGGCGGCGGAGAGGATTCGGATTGGTCTTGTCGAAACTGCTCGGACGTAGTGCCACGCGCAGACCCGCCCGGGAGGGGGCGAGCAACGCGCTGCCTCCCACTCCGCTCGACGGCGGGACGCTGAGCTGTCAGGTACACGACGAAGCCGACCGCCCGCTGCCGGAGGCGACCGTGACGGTGGTGAACCGGCTGAACCAGCAGGTCGCCAGCGGGAGCACCGACGGGTACGGGTTCTTCCTCGCGACGGTGCAGCCCGGTACGCACAAGGTGTCGATCACGGCGGGCGGCTACCAGCGCACGGGCACCAGGGCCGAGGTCCGCACGAACCGGCACACCGCGATCGGTTCCGTGAGACTGAAGCGCGACCCGGAGAGCGCGCTGCCCGATCCCGGGGTGTGGACGTTCGACCAGGACCACACCGAGATTCGGTTCGTCGCCCAGCACATCGGCATGTCGAAGATCCACGGCGCGTTCCGGGAGCTGGAGGGGCGCGTCACCGTCCGCGAGCCGTTCGAGAGGTCGAAGGTCGAGGTCTCCATCGACGCCGCCAGCATCGACACCGGCGTACGCATGCGGGACGACCATCTGCGCTCGGCGGACTTTCTGGACGTGACCAACCACCCGAGGCTGTACTTCCACAGCGACCGGCTGACCCAGCTGCGCGGTGACCGCTGGTCGGTGGGCGGCCAGCTGACGCTGCGCGGCAGGAGCAGTCCCGTGCAGCTGGACACCACCTACCTGGGAACGCGGTCGTGGAACGGCACCAGAACGGCGTGCCACTGCACCACCGAGCTGCGGCGCGAGGACTACTCGGTGAACTGGCAGCAGCTGTTGAGCAAGGGGATCGGTGTGGTCGGCCCGACGGTCCGGGTCGAGCTGGACGTTCAGGCCGTTCTGGAGGAGTGAGCGGCCCCGCCCGGGCACGGTTCGCGCTCGCCGGACCGTGCCGCCGCACCGGGAGCGACCGCCCCGCCCGTCAGGCCGTTCGTCCCCGGCTCACTCGTGCAGCTCCATCGTGCAGCACTTGGGGCCGCCGCCCGACTTGCGCAGCTCGGAGATGTCGGTGAGCAGCGGCTCGTAGCCCTGTGAGCGCAGTCGTTCGGCGAGCCCGGTGGCCTCGCTCGGCAGCACGACGTGCTTGCCGTCTGAGACACCGTTGAGCCCCAGGCACTCCGCGTCGGCCGCGTCAGCGATCACGGCGTCCGGGAAGAGCCTGCGCAGCACTCGCTGCGATCCCTCGGAGAACGCCTCGGGGTAGTAGGCGACCTGGGGTCGCTCCCCCTTCCGCAGGACGAACAACGCGGTGTCCAGGTGGTAGTAGCGGGGGTCGGTCAGCCGCAGCGACACGACCGGCACGCCGAGCACCTCCTGCGCCTCGGCGTGGGCCTGCGGGTCGGTGCGGAAACCACTTCCCGCCAGCAGCAGCTGCCCGGTCCAGGCGAAGTCGCCCTCGGCCTCGTTGATCCGGGAGGGCATCACGATCTCGCGGTAGCCGCTGGTGGCGAACCACCGGCGGAAGTGCTCCGCCTCGGGGGCCCGCTCCGAGGAGCGGAACCGCGCCCCGAGCACCCTGCCGCCGATCACGGTTCCGGAGTTGGCGGAGAAGACCATGTCGGGCAGGCCGGGCTGGGCAGGCACCGTCTCCACGGTGTGGCCGAGCCGCCGGTAGATCTCCGCGAGCTCGCGCCACTGCTCCATCGCCAGCTCGGTGTCCACCGGCCGCTCGGGATCCATCCAGGGATTGATGGAGTACTCCACGGCGAAGTACTCCGGCGGGCACATCACGTAGTGGCGCCGCGTCGGTACGCGTTCGCTCGTGTCGTGCCGTTGAACAGGATCGGGCGCTGCGACAGTGGACACCGACATAATTCGTAATCTAGTGCGTACTTCTGTGGTATTCAATGCTCCTTCATTGCGGTGAGTGCGGCAGAATGTTGCATATGGACCCCCTGGATCAACGGATCGTTTCGCAGTTAGTCACCGACGCCAGAGCCAGCTACGCGGAGATCGGCGAGGCCGTCGGTCTCTCCGCCCCCGCGGTGAAGCGGCGGGTGGACAAACTGCTGGACAGCGGCATCCTGCAGGGCTTCACCGCCGTGGTGGACCCGGAGGCGCTCGGGTGGGGGACCGAGGCATTCGTGGAAGTGCACTGCCACGGCAACGTCCCCACCGATCGGCTGCTCGCCGGGCTGGAACCGCTCCCCGAGGTGGTACGCGCCTACACCGTTTCGGGGGAGGCGGACGCGATAGTGCATCTGCGCGCCGCCGACATACACCACCTCGAAACGGCCTTGGAACGGCTACGCGCCGTGGAGTTCATCAACCGAACCGTATCCACGGTGGTGCTGTCGAGGCTGTTGGACAGGCCACCCCAGGCGTAGCAGGGCGTCGTCGAGTCGGTTTCTCGCCGTGCTGGGTCGGCGGAACCTCTCTCGAGCTCTCGCTCTTGGTGAGGACCGACACCGAGGAGTGACTCGCGGGTCGATCCGCTCAGGCGCGGGACCGACCGTCCCAGGCCACGAACCCCGCCTGTTCGGCGTCAGCGGCGTCGCGGAACCACACCTCCGCGACCACCCGGTCGAAGTAGGGCGAGTCCTCGGTGTGGTACTGCCGCGAGTCGAACTGCCCCTTGACCGTGTAGCCGGCGTCCGGCCTCGGCTGTTCCGGGTATCTCTCGTCCGGGTACCACTCCTGGGGAGCGGCCCCGGAGACCACGCTCCCCGCGCTCTCCCCGGTCTCGGAGCCCCGCCCGCCCAGAACGTTGCCGGTGATCACCGAGTTGGCCGAAGAGCCGCGGGGACGGGTGTACGCTCCGGGAACCCGCTTCGGCAGTTCCTCGGCCGCCGTGCCGGGCCCGGTGGAGGTGTGCTCCCCGGTGAGCTCATCAGCGGTGGGAGGGGAGGCGACTCCGTCGGTCACCGGTTCCCCGGCGGTGGGTGGCAGCTCGGCACCGCTGCGGTCCGGATCGATGCCGGGGGTCACCATCGGTTCGAACAGGGAGCGCAACCTGCCGGTCAGCTCACCCTCGCCGTCCCCGGACATCCGGGTTTCCCCGGGAGCGTCCCGCCTCGAGCCGTGCTCGCTCCCCTCCGCGCGAGGCGTGGAGGGCTCCGAGGCGACGTTGTCGGTGTCGTACATGTCGAACTCGGTGGCCGCGAACCACGTGTTGTCGGGCTCCGCTCCGGAGTGCTCGGCTTCGGAGCCCACTTCGGCGGGGGCCGTGGGCTTCGCGGCACCGCTGGCGGCCTCCGCGCCGAGGTACGGCCGGGACCGCTGCTCGCGCTCCCGCTCCAACCGCAGGTCGGCGTCCTCGAACGAGACGGTTTCCGTTCGCCCGGAGGCTTCCTGCACCGGCTGCCACTCCGCGGTGTCCTCCCCCTGGCCGGCGGTCCCACCGCCCACCGGGGTCGCGAAGACGGAGCCGCCGAAGTCCTCGGAGGCCGCCGCCATCCAACGGGCGCGTTGGCTCCCCAACGGCCGGGGCACGCTCTCGGTAGGTCGCTCCGGCCCACCGGCGGGAACGGTTTCAGCCGGGGCTTCGGGAAGGTGAGCGGTCCGTTCGACGGTGGGGTCCGATCCCGGCTCCCGCACGGTTTCGTCCCCGGCCACTGGCCAGACCTCGGTGTCGCGGTGTAGCTCTCGCTCCGGAACCGGTTCGGAGTCCCACACCGGGATGTCGCCCTCGGGGACGGGACGCTCGCGCGACTCGCGCAGCTGCCGGTGGGCGGGCCGGACGAACAGCAGCCAGGTAACGGCCGCACCCGCCGAGAACGCGGCCACGCTCCACAGCCACACCTGGGTAAACAGCCACGTCACCGCTGCGGTCCTTTCTCTCGCGAAGTCAACCGGCGACGAGTACGACCACGCCCGGAGCCGACGGGGTGGGCGACGACGTGCGGTCGCGCTTCATCGGGTTCGAGCCACGACGTAGTCGACCAGCGCGTAGAGCGCCTGCCGGGCAGGACAGTCCGGCAGGCGGGTCAGCTCCGCACTCGCCTGCTCAGCGTAAGTGTCCAGGGTTCGGCGCGCCCGAGCCAACCCGGACGACTCCCGCAGCCGCCGCAGCGCCTCCTGCACGTCGCCATCCGCCGTCAGGGACCCCGAAAGCAGCTCACGTAACCGCGTGTCGGGATCGGGAGCGGTCAACTCGTAGAGCATCGGCAGTGTACGGACTCCCTCCCGGAGATCGGTACCGGGCGTCTTGCCCGACTCGTCCGGGGGCGAGGCGATGTCGATGATGTCGTCCGAGATCTGGAACGCGGTGCCGACGATCTTGCCGATGTTCTCCAGGATCTCCACCCGCTCCCCGTCGGCACCGCTGAACTCGGCGCCGAACCGACCGCAGGTGGCGATCAGCGAGCCGGTCTTCTCGTCGATCACCTCCAGGTAGTGCGCCACGATGTCCTCGTCCGCACCGGCCCCGACGGTCTCGCGCATCTGGCCGGTGACGAGGGCCTCGAAAGTGCGGGCCAACCTCCGGACGGCGTCGCTGCCCAGATCGGCGGCCAGCTGGGAGGCCTGGGCGAACAAGAAGTCCCCCGTGAGGATGGCCACCGAGTTGTCCCACCTGGCGTTGGCGCTGCTGGCGCCGCGCCGCATGGTGGCCTCGTCCATCACGTCGTCGTGGTAGAGCGTGGCCAGGTGGACCATCTCGAGGATCACGGCGGACTTGGTCACCGCTTCCCGATCCGATTCGCCGAACTCGGCCGCCAACAACGTGAACAGCGGCCGGAAGCGCTTACCTCCCGCTTCGACAAGGTGCAGCGAGGCGCGGGTGGTGAAGTCCAGATCGCTGTGCACGGCTTCGTGCAGCAGTCGTTCCACCCGCGCCATCCCCGCCCGCACCGATTCGGCGAGCTGCGGATCGGCAATGTCGAAACCACCGGCCACGGTGCCCGTCTCCCACGGCACACCGCTGGTCGGATCACCAACTGGGCTGGTCACGTCACCGTCGCCTTCGTCTCCCCCGGAAATGCCCTGCGAGGGACACCCTACGACACGAAGCCACCGACACTCGCCCAGTCCAGCGCCAGCATCGGAACCAGGCCGAGCAGCAACGTCACCACCACCCCGAGTGTTATGGCCGCGGTGGTGAAAGCGCCGGGCACGCTGACGGTGGGCCCGTCCGGCGCCGGGTCGTTGAAGAACATCAGCACGATGACGCGGAGGTAGATGAACGCGGCCAGCGCGCTGGCCAGCAGCGCTATGACCACCAGCGGCCCCATACCCGCCGAGAAGGCCGCTGAGAAGACCGCGAACTTGCCCATGAAACCGCTGGTCGCCGGGATACCGGCCAGTGCGAGCAGCAGGAAGGTGAACACCGTGGCCACCACGGGCGAGCGTTTGGCCAGCCCCGCCCAGTCGGAGAGGTGAGTCGCCTCACCCTCCGAGGTGCGGACCAGCCCGATGGTCCCGAACACCGCCAGCGTGGTGAAGCCGTAGGCGAGCAGGTAGAACAGCGTCGCCGACAGTCCCCGCTCGGTCAGCGTGATCGCCCCGACCATGAGAAATCCCGCATGCGCGATCGAGGAGTAGGCGATCATGCGCTTGAGGTCCCGTTGGGTCAGCCCGGACACCACCCCGATGACCATCGACAGCACCGCGACGCTCCACAGCACCCAGTGCCACTCCCAGCTGGAGGCCCGGAAGGCGACGTGCAGCAGCCGCAACAGCCCACCGAAGGCGGCGACCTTGGTGCAGGCCGCCATGAAACCGGTCACCGCCGTCGGGGCACCGTGGTACACGTCCGGGGTCCAGAGGTGGAACGGCCCGACCGAACCCTTGAACAGCAGCCCCATGACCACCAATCCGAGACCGGCGAACAGCAGGGTGTCCGAGCGCAGGCTCCCCGCCGTGGCGTCGGCGATGTCGGAGAACTTCACCGAGCCCGCGTAGCCGTACAGCAGTGCCAGGCCGTAGAGGAAGAACGCGGAGGCGAAGGCACCCAGCAGGAAGTACTTGACCGCGGCTTCCTGCGAGAGCAGCCTGCGCCGCCTGGCCAGGCCGCACAGCAGGTAGAGCGGCAGGCTCAGCACCTCCAGCGCGACGAACATCGTCAGCAGGTCGTTGGCCGCGCAGAACACCATCATCCCGCCGAGGGAGAACAGCACCAGCGGGAAGACCTCGGTGCGCATCCCGACCACCGAGGCGCTCGCCCGGTCCATGACCTCGGCCGAGGCCGCACCGGGGGCGTCGGCGGGGTGCCGCGATGCGGTTCCGCCCGACGCCGCGTTCGTCTCGGCGACGAACGCGCCGCCCGGCTCGATCGAACGATCGGCGATCAGCAGGATCGCCCCGAGCGCCAGCGCCAGCAGCGTTCCCCACAGGAACAGCGTCGCCGGCCCCACCGCCACGGTGTCCGCGAAGGTGGTGCCGCCGGTGTTGATCTCCCTGGCGTGCCGGATCAGGGCCGCACCCGCGCAGACCACGGTCAGCAGACTCAGCGCCACCTGCACCGCCCAGCGCTGGCGCCGGGGGACGAACGCCTCGACCAGCACGCCCAGACACGCCGCGACCAGCACGATCAACACCGGCGCGACGGCCGCGTAGGCGATCGGCGGCATGTCGGTGGACTGCTGGGCCAGCACTTCGGAATGCCGGTCCGGGACACCGGTTCGCGCTACCACTCCCACTGTCAGTTACCTCCCTGAGAGGTCACGGGATCGGTGACGCCGACCTCGCTCATCGTTGCTTCCACCGAGGGGGTGATCACGTCCAGCACCGGGGCGGGGTACAACCCCAGCAGAACGATCAGCACCACGAGGGGCGCCAGAACGCCGATCTCCCTGCCGTCGAGATCGCGGAGGGCGAGCCTGCTGGCGCCGGAGCCTGTTCCACCGCTCGCGGCGAACTCCGGGTCGGTCGCGGCTCCCGGGCCGCCCGCCGAGTCGAGCAGCGCGGTCCCCGACAGTGGTCCCTGCATGATCCGCTGGTAGAGCCGGAGCACGTACACCGCCGCCAGCACCATCCCGACGGTGGCCAGTATCGCGAACACCGGCCGGGTGGCGAACGAGCCGATCAGCACGAGGAACTCGCTGATGAAGGAGTTGGTTCCCGGCAGGGAGAGGGTGCTCAGCCCGGCGACCAGCAGCATCCCGGCCAGCAGCGGGGTGACCCGCGCCATGCCGCCGTAGTCGGCGATCCTGCTGGACCCGCCACGCGCGATGATCATTCCGATCACCAGCACGAGCATGCCGGTGGCGATGCTGTGGTTGACCATGTAGGACGCCGCGCCCACCTGCGCCTGCGAGGTGAACGCGAAGATGCCCAACGCGATGAATCCGAAGTGGGCGATCGAGACGTAGGCGATGAACCGCTTGAGGTCGGTCTGGGCGAACGCCTGCAGCGAGCCGTACAGCACACCGACCACGCCCAGCGTGAGCACCAGCGGCGCCAGCAGCTGGGACGCCTCCGGAGCCAGCGGCAGGCTGTAGCGCAGGAATCCGAAGGTGCCGACCTTGTCCAGTACACCGACCACGATGACCGCCACCCCGATGGGGGCCTGTTCCGCGGCGTCGGGCAGCCAGGTGTGCAGCGGAACCAGCGGGGCCTTGATCGCGAACGCCGCGAAGAAGCCCAGGAAGATCCACACCTGCACCGAGGTGGGCGCGTCGGCGAGCACTCCCCGCAGCGTGGCCCAGTCGAAGGTCCCCTGCCCCGTGGTGCGGGCCGCGTAGGAGTAGGCGCCGATGGCCGAGGCCAGCATGATCAGCCCGCCGAGGAAGGAGTACAGGAAGAACTTCACCGCCGCGTACTGCCGCCTGCTGCCGCCGTAACCGCCGATCAGGAAGTACATCGGGATCAGCATGATCTCGAACAGCACGTAGAACACGAACACGTCGGTGGCCGCGAACACCGCCACGGTCAGCGCCTGTTCGACCAGCAGCAGCGCGAAGAACCCGCCCCGGCTCCGCTCCGAGGGGAGCCGCTCCCGCCAGCTGAATCCCAGCACCAGGGGCATCAGCAGTGCTATCACCGCGACCATCACGAGCGCGATGCCGTCCAGCCCGAACGACAGGCTTATGCCGTAGGTGGGTATCCACTCGATCGAGCCACTCAGCTGTAGCCTGGCGCCACCGGGCCGGTAACTCGCCCACGCCACCGCCGCGAGCACCAGCTCGGCCAGCGAGAAGCCCAGGGCCACCGGTTTGGCCGCGCGTTCGTTGCCACGCAGCAGCGCCACGACGATCGCGCCGAGCAGCGGCAGCAGAATCAGCGCGAGGAGCAGGTTCATCGCGTCTCCTCTTCTCCGGCGATTTCGCGGGAATTCGGGCAACGAGCCGTCGTCATGGAGTTCCCACCGAGAGCAGGGCGGCCACCAGCAGGACGCCGCCGACCAACATGGACATCGCGTAGGACCGGACGAAACCGGTCTGCCACCGTCGCAGCACCCCCGAGAGGGCACCGAGGGTCGAGGCCACTCCGTTGACCGTGCCGTCGACACCCGCCCGGTCGAACCGGGCCAGCCCGTCCGCCAGCCCCACGGTCGGGCGCACCGCCACCGCGCGGTTGAGCGCGTTGCCGTAGAGATCGGCGCGCGCCGCGCGCACCACCGGCGAGACCCGCTGCGGGGCGGTGTCGGGAACCCGGCGGCGTCCGACCACCAGCCAGGCCACCAGCACCCCTACGGCGGACAGTCCCAGCGTGAGCACCGGGATCACCGAGTGCGGCAGCACGGTGTGTCCCTCCTGGAGCTCACCGAGGGCCGGGCTCAGGAAGTGCACCAGCCGCTCACCGCTGGTCAGCAGGAAGCCCGCCGCCACCGAGCCGACCGCGAGCACGATCATCGGGCCGGTCATCACGGCGGGCGACTCGTGCGGGTGGAACTCCTCGCCCTCGGAGGTGGTCCGGTTCCGCCAGCGCCGCTCACCGAAGAAGGTCATCAGCATCAGGCGGGTCATGTAGAAGGCGGTCAGGCCAGCCCCGAGGACCGCCGCGCCACCGAGGACCCAGCCCCGCCAACCGGGCTCGGCGAATGCGGCTCCGATGATGGCTTCCTTGGAGTAGTAGCCGGACAGGAAGGGGAAACCGATCAGTGCCAGATAGCCGAGCCCGAACGTGGCGAAGGTGATCGGCATGTAGCGGTAGAGCCCGCCGAACTTGCGCATGTCGACCTCGTCGCGCATGCCGTGCATCACCGATCCCGCACCCAGGAACAGTCCGGCCTTGAAGAAGCCGTGCGTGAGCAGGTGCATGATTCCCAGGGCGTAGCCCGCCGGTCCCAGCCCGACGGCGAGCATCATGTAGCCGATCTGGCTGACCGTGGAATAGGCCAGGACCTTCTTGATGTCGTCGTAGGCGCAGCCGATCACGCAACCGACGAGCAGGGTAACCGCGCCGACGATCGCGACCACCAGCTGGCCGACCTCGGTCATGCTGTAGAGCGGGTTGGCCCGCGCGATCAGGTACACCCCGGCGGTGACCATGGTGGCGGCGTGGATCAGCGCCGAGACGGGGGTGGGGCCCTCCATCGCGTCGGGCAGCCAGGCCTGCAGCGGCACCTGGCCGGACTTGCCGCAGGCCCCGAGCAGCAGCAACAGCGCGATGGCCAGCACCGTGCCCGAGGAGAGTTCGTCGGCGCGGGCGAACACCTCGGCGTACTGGGTGGTGCCGAGCCGCGCGAACAGCAGGAAGATCGCCAGTGCGAGCCCGACGTCGCCGACCCGGTTCATCACGAATGCCTTGGTGGCCGCGCCAGCGGCGCTGGGGCGCTGCTGCCAGAACCCGATGAGCAGGTAGGAGGCCAGCCCGACGCCCTCCCAGCCGAGGTAGAGGGTCACGAAGCTGTTGCCCAGCACCAGGATCAGCATCGCCGCCACGAACAGGTTCAGGTACCCGAAGAAGCGGCGCCGTTCGGTGTTGCCTCGGCCCGTTCGCCCCTGCTGGTCGTGGGCCATGTAGCCGATCGAGTAGATGTGGATCAGCGAGCCGACACCGGTGATCAGCAGCACGAACACCAGCGACAGCGGGTCGATACGCAGTCCGAAGTCGACCTGCAGGGAGTTGACGGGTATCCAGGAGAACAGGTGCAGCGAGCGCGCGGCCTGCTCCGAACCGCCGACCGAGGAGAACAGGGCCAGGGCGTATCCGAAGGAGGCGATGACCGTGGCGCACCCCAGCAGGTGCCCCCAGCCGTTGGCGCGCCTGCCCGCCAACAGCAGTACAGCCGCACCGAGCAACGGAATCGCGATGATCAGCCACGCATTGCTCTGAATCGCTCCCTGAGCGGCCTGCACCGGCTCCGGAGCGGCCAGCACGGAGGTCGTCACGCCGTCTCCCAATCCGTTCCGTTGGTCCATTCGCTGTGCGTCCGTTCCGTCCGGGCTAGTACTTCAGCAGGTTGGCGTCGTCGACGGAGGCCGATCGGCGGGTCCGGAAGATGGACATGATGATGGCCAGTCCGACCACGACCTCGGCCGCGGCGACGACCATCACGAAGAAGGCCATGACCTGGCCGTCGATCGATCCCTCGATGCGCGCGAACGTCACCAGCGAAAGGTTGACCGCGTTGAGCATCAGCTCCACGCACATGAACAGCACGATCGCGTTGCGGCGCATGAGCACGCCGACCGTGCCGATGGTGAACAGCAGCGCCGAAAGCAGCAGATAGTAGGTGGGGGTCACTGCCTGACCTCCTCGGGGGAACTCGAACCGGCATCGGGGTCCGCGGTCTCGTCACCGGTGGCTCCGGTCGAACCGTTGCTCTCGGCGTGGTCACCGGAACCGTTCTTGCCGGTTCCGTTCCCCGCGGCGCCGTTGTCGGGGGGCCGCCCGTTCGGCTCCCCCGGGGCCTCGGCGTTCCGCCGTCCGGTCTCACGCTCGGACTCCGCCCGCTCCGTCGGCCCGGTCAGGGCGTGCGGGTCGGGCGGTGTGACGCTGCCGGAGACCGACCGCTGGTCGGCGCGCAACCGCTCTACCGGGGTGTTGTCGAGGATCTCGGACAGCGAGTCCTCGGCCACGGAACCGTCCGGCAGCAGCGCGGGGGTCGCCACCGAGTTCGCGGTGGCGTACACACCGGGGCCGGGCAGCGGGGAGGGCCTGGAGTACTCGCCCCGGAACCGGGCCTCGACGGTCTCGCGCTGGTTCATGCGCGGTTTGCGCCCCTTCCCGCCGTAGGCCAGCACCATGGCCCCGATCGAGGCGGTGATCAGCAGTGCCGAGGTGAGTTCGAACGGGAACAGGTAGTCGGTGAAGATCACCTGGCCGAGACCGCCCGCGGCTCCGCCACCGGGGGCCCACGGGTCCAGCGGTGCGGCGGGCACCACACCGTCGAGCGAACGCGCCAGCCCCGCCGTCAACAGCGCGGCCAGCGCCACACCGAGCACCCCGGCGGCCAGCCGCTGCCCGCGCAGCACCTCGACCACGGAGTCGGACGCGTCCCTGCCGACCATCATCAGCACGAACAGGAACAGCATCATGATCGCGCCGGTGTAGACGATGATCTGGGTGAAGCCGAGGAACTGCGCGCTCTGGGCCATGTACAGCACCCCGAGGCTGAGCATCGTCAGCACCAGCCACAGCGCCGAGTGCACCGCGCTGCGCGCGAAGACCATCCCGAGCGCGCCCAGCAGCGCCAGCGGCCCGAGAATCCAGAACACCACGGTCTCCCCGGTGCCCACGACACCCTGCTGCGCGGCCTGCGCGAGCGGGGTCCGCACGAGCACCTCGGTGGTAGCCGCCATGGTCATCACCGAACGGCCTCCTCGTCACCGGTCTCGACCGTGGCTCCCGCCGGGACTCCCTGGCCTCGGGCGAGTTCCGGTCCGTTGACGTAGTAGTCCTGCTCGTCGTCGCCGAGCCGCATGTCGTGCGGCGGCTGCTCCATGCCGGGCAGCAGCGGGGCGAGCAGATCCTCCTTGGTGTAGATCAGGTTCTGCCGGTTGTCGTCGGCGGTCTCGTACTCGTTGGTCATCGTCAGCGCCCGCGTCGGGCACGCCTCGATGCACAACCCGCAGCCGATGCAGCGCAGGTAGTTGATCTGGTAGTCGAATCCGTAGCGCTCACCGGGCGAGTACCGTTCGTCGTCGGTGTTCGTGCCGCCCTCCACGAAGATCGCGTCGGCCGGGCAGGCCCACGCGCACAGCTCGCACCCGACGCACTTCTCCAGCCCGTCCGGATGCCGGTTCAGCTGGTGCTTGCCGTGGAAGCGGGGAGCTGGGATCTTCTTGACCTCGGGATACTCCTCGGTCAGCACCGTCTTGAACATCTTGGACAGGGTGACGCCGAAGCCCTTCAGGGGATCAGTCATTCCCATCGGGTGCCTCCTTAGTTGAGCTGGTGGGCTCTTGGCCGGCTTCCGGAAGCCGGGACCGCGTGCCCGAGGTGGCCGAGACCCTGGTCTCCCTTGGGCTCTCGGGCACCTTCAGGTCGAGTGGCGGGACGGGGTAGCCGCCGCCGGACAGCGGTGCGACCGGCTCCTGCTGCTCCTGTTCGGGCGGTTGGCGGTCGGGCACGAGGAAGGCGACGAGCAGCAGCAGCACGACGATGCCGCCACCTATGAACAGGAACTGCTGCGAGCCGAGCAGGTCCGCCTCGCGGATGCCGCGGATGGCGGTGACCGCGCAGATCCAGACCAGGCTGAGCGGCACCAGCACCTTCCAGCCGAGGTTCATGAACTGGTCGTAGCGCAGCCTCGGCAGGGTGCCGCGCAGCCAGACGAACACGAACAGGAAGAACAACGTCTTGCCCAGGAACCACAGCACCGGCCACCAGCCGGTGTTGAGCACGCCATCGCCGATCAGGTAGAGCGGCCAGGGCGCGTGCCAGCCGCCGAGGAACAGCGTGGTGGCCAGGGCGGAGACGGTGACCATGTTGATGTACTCGGCCAGGAAGAACAGCGCGAACTTCAGCGAGGAGTACTCGGTGTGGAAGCCACCGACCAGTTCGGACTCCGCTTCTGGCAGGTCGAACGGTGCCCGGTTCGTCTCGCCGACCATGGCGATCGCGTAGACCAGGAAGCTGAACGGCAACAGCGCGAAGAACCAGCCGTTCTGCTGCGCGGCCACGATCCCCGAAGTGGACAGCGTTCCCGCGTAGAGGATGACCGCGATGAACGAGAGCCCCATCGCGATCTCGTAGGAGATCACCTGCGCGGCGGAACGCAGCGCGCCGAGCAGCGGGTAGGGCGAACCGGAGGACCAGCCCGCCAGCACGATCCCGTACACCCCGACCGATGCGGCGGCCAGCACCACGAGCAGGCTGACCGGCAGTTCCACCAGCTGCAGCGCGGTGGGTTCGCCGAAGATGGTCACCCTGCCGCCGACCGGGATCACCGAGAACGCGACCAGCGCCGGGGTGGCCGACACCACGGGGGCGAGGATGTAGATCCACTTGTCGGCCATCACCGGGCGGATGTCCTCTTTGAACGCGAGCTTGAGCCCGTCGGCGAGGGACTGCAGCATCCCGAACGGACCGGCCCGGTTCGGGCCGGGGCGCTGCTGCATCCTGCCGATCACCCGGCGCTCGGCCCAGATGGTCAGCAGCGTCATGACCACGAGGAAGGCGAACGTCCCCACGACCTTGATCAGGATCAGCCAGATGGGGTCGTCGGCGATCAGCCGTGCCGTCTCGTTCATGCGCCACCCCCGTCGATGCCCGCCTGGCCGTTGCCGTTCGAACCGTGCGCCGGGGGGCCGTGGCCGTTGGAGGTGTGGCCGTTGCCCGCCACGGCCGGGAGCTCCTCGCCACCCGGTTCCCGCTGCCCCGGCGTGGTGCCGGGCGCGGGGGCGGTTCCGGCCGCGATGCCGACGACGGCACCGTGTCCGACGCCCAGCACCTCGTTGACCTCGGCCGGTCCCGAGTTGCCCGGGAGCCAGACCACGCCGTCCGGTATCTCGACCACCTCCGACTCCAGCGCGATCGTCCCCCGCTCGGTGCTGACGCGGATCGGTTGGTGCGGCTCGAGCCCGAGCCGTCGCGCGGTCCCGTGCGACACCCGGGCCACGGGGGGCCGGGCGGTACCGGCGAGGTTCGGCTCGTCGTGCTGCATCGAACCGTTGTCGAGCAGGTGCCGCCAGCTGGCCAGCAGCGCCCTGTCCCCCGAGGGTTCGGTCACCGGCTCGGCCGGTATGTCCGGCGGCTTCGGGCGGGCGCCGGGATTGGGGCCCAACCGGCGTATTTCGGCGGCCACGGCCTGCGGAGTCTGGGTGAACAGGTCCACGTCCATCTCGACCGCGAGGGTGTCCAGCACCCGGCAGTCCGGCACGGCCCCGGTTCCCTCGATGGTGATCTCGAACTCGCGGGGACGTCCCTCCCAGTTGAGGAAGGTGCCGGACTTCTCGACCGTGGGTGCGATCGGCAGCACCACGTCGGCGTGCTCGGTCACCCCGGTGGGGCGCAGTTCGAGACTTACGAGGAATCCGGCCGCCCGCAACGCGCGACGCGCCTGCTCGGGGTCCGGTAGGTCGGCGGGGTCGAGCCCGCCGACCAGCAGGCCGGACAGCTCACCGGACTCGGCCGCGGCGAGGATGCCGTCGATGTCGCGGCCGGGAACGCTGGGCAGGCTTCCCGTCGACATCCCCCAGGCCCGTTCGATGCCCGAACGCACCACCGAGTCGGACACGGGGCGTCCGTTGGGCAGCAGGGTCGGCAGCGTTCCCGCCTCGACCGCACCGCGCTCCCCGGCGCGGCGCGGAATCCAGGCGATGCGTGCCCCGGTGCGCTCGGCCAGCCGCATCGCGGCGGTGTAGACGCCGGAGACCTGGGAGCACCGCTCGCCCAGCAGCAGGACGGATCCGGGCTCTCCCAGCGCCTGTTCCACTTCGGACGGAAGTTCGTACAGCGCCGCCGCCTCGCCTCCGGGCAGGCAGCGCAGCAGCCCGCCGCTGTGGATCGGGCTGCCCGAGTCGGCGATGTGGGTGGTCTTCTCCACTCCCGGCGAGTCCCACTGGCCGAGGTGGAACACCCTGGTCCCCGAGTCGCGGGCCGCCTTGCGCAGCCGGAGGAAGACGATCGGCGACTCCTCCTCCGGTTCGAAGGCCACGCACAGCACCGCGGGGGCGGCCTCCAGCGAGGCGTAGCTGACCCCGTCCTCCGGGCCGGTGCCGACCACCGAGGAGCCCAGGAAGTCGAGTTCCTCGTTGGAGTGCGGCCTGGCGCGGTGGTCGATGTCGTTGGTTCCCAGCGCCACGCGGGCGAACTTGCCGTACGCGTAGGCGTCCTCGCGGGTCAGTCTTCCGCCGGGCAGCACCCCGACGCCGCGCGAGTCGCGGGCGTTGAGCAGCCCGTCGGCGGCCTTGCGGAGCGCCTCGGTCCAGGAGGTCTCCCGCAGCTCCCCGGAGTCCGCGTCCCGCACCATGGGGCGGGTGATCCGGTCGCTGGCGGTCGCGTAGCGGAAGGCGAAGCGCCCCTTGTCGCAGTTCCACTCCTCGTTGACCTCGGGGTCCTCCCCCGCCAGCCTGCGCATGACCTTGCCGCGCCGCCAGTCGGTGCGCTGCGAGCAGCCCGAGGAGCAGTGCTCGCACACCCCCGGGGTGGACACGAGGTCGAACGGGCGGGAGCGGAACCGGTACGCCGCGCTGGTGAGCGCTCCCACTGGGCAGATCTGGATGGTGTTGCCGGAGAAGTAGGACTGGAAGGGCTGTTGCTCACCGGTACCGATCTGCTGCGTGGCACCGCGTTCGAGCAGCTCGATGAACGGGTCACCCGCGATCTGCTTGGAGAACCTGGTGCAGCGCTGGCAGAGCACGCAGCGCTCCCGGTCCAGCAGGATCTGCGAGGAGATCGAGACCGGTTTGGGGAAGGTGCGCTTGGTGTCCACGAAGCGCGAGTCGCCGCGCCCGTGCTTGAGCGCCTGGTTCTGCAGCGGGCACTCCCCGCCCTTGTCGCAGATCGGGCAGTCCAGCGGGTGGTTGATCAGCAGCAGCTCCATCACACCCTGCTGGGCCTTGTCGGCCACCTGCGAGGTCTGCTGGGTCCGAACCACCATGCCGTCGGCCACCGCCGTGGTGCAGGAGGCGGCGGGCTTGGGCATCGGTTTGCCGTTGACCTCCACCTCGACCAGGCACTGCCTGCACGCGCCCGCCGGATCGAGCAACGGGTGGTCGCAGAACCGGGGGATCACGATTCCCAGCCGCTCGGCGGTGCGGATCACCAGCTCGCCCTGGGGGGCGTCGACCTCGATCCCGTCGATGGTCAGCCGGACGTGTCCTTCCGGTACCGGGCGGGACTGCGCGGTGTCGTTTCCGGAAGCGGGTGCCACCGTCATCGGGCCACTCCTGCCAGTGCGGGTTCCTCTGTCGTGTCCTGCCCGCGGTTGCTCTCGCACAGGGCGAGGAACTCCTCGCGGAAGTACTTGATGCCGCTGGTGATCGGGCTGACCGCACCGTCACCGAGAGCGCAGAACGAGCGGCCGAGCACGTTGTCGCAGACGTCGAGCAGGGTGTCGATGTCCTGCTCGGTGCCCCGCCCCTGGACCATCCGCTCCAGCACCTGCGCCAGCCAGAAGCACCCCTCGCGGCAGGGGGTGCACTTGCCGCACGACTCGTGCTCGTAGAACTGGGTCCACTTCATCACCGCCCACGGCACCGAGACCGTCTCGTTGAAGATCATCAACGCGGTGGTGCCGAGCATGGACCCCGCCTCGGCGGCCCCCTCGAAGTCGAGCGGCACGTCGAGGTGGTCGGCGGTGAACAGCGGAGTCGAGGACCCGCCCGGGGTCCAGAACTTCAGCGGGATGCCGTCCTTCATCCCGCCCGCCAGCTCCAGCAGCTCCCGCAGCGTCGTGCCGAGCGGGGCCTCGTACTGGCCGGGGCGCTCCACGTGCCCGGACAGCGAGAAGATCTTCGGCCCCGGGGACTTCTCCCGCCCCATGCCGCGGAACCAGTCCGAACCGCCGTTGACGATGTGCGGGACCGAGGCGATCGTCTCGACGTTGTTCACCGTGGTGGGCGAGGAGTACAGCCCCGCCTGCGCGGGGAAGGGCGGTTTCAACCTGGGCTGGCCGCGCTTTCCCTCCAGGGAGTCGAGCAGGGCGGTCTCCTCGCCGCAGATGTAGGCACCGGCTCCCGCGTGCACGACCACGTCGAGGTCGAATCCGGAGTCCAGGATGTTCTCGCCGAGGTAGCCCGCCTCGTAGGCCTCGCGCACCGCGTGGTGCAGCCTGCGGATGCAGTGCAACGCCTCGCCACGCACATAGATCATGCAGTTGTTGGCCCGCATCGCGTAGGCGGCGATGACGCACCCCTCGAGCAGCGAGTGCGGATCGGCCATCATCAGCGGGACGTCCTTGCACGTCCCCGGCTCGCCCTCGTCGGCGTTGATCACCAAGTAGTGCGGCCGGGAACGGTCCTTGGGCATGAAGCCCCACTTCACCCCGGAGGGGAACCCCGCTCCGCCACGGCCGCGCAGCCCGGCGGCCTTGACCAGTTCGGTGAGCTGGTCGGGGTGCAGCGACAGCGCGGTGCGCAGCGCGGTGTAGCCTTCCAGCTGTTCGTAGGTGCGCAGCGACCAGGACTCCGGCGACAGCCAACGCCGGGTCAGCACGGGGGTCAACGGGCTCCCCGCCGCCTCCCGGGCGGTGCCGTCTGGTGCGTTCGCTTCGGTCATCGCCTGCCCCTCACTTCTTCTCCGGGATGGGCGGAAACTCGACCTCGTCCGGCACCGGCGGCGCGTTCCAGCCTCGCTCGCGGGCGAGTTCGGCACCGCGCACCGTCTCGGGGGCCGCGGCCGAGGCCTCGGCGGCTTCCTCGGAGCCGGGACCGTCGAAGAATCCCGCGAGCTGGCGCTCGGTGTCCCGGAAGTCGGTCAGCGGCGCGCCCCGCGTCGGCAGCGGCCGTTCACCGCGCCGCAGCGCACGAACCGTCTCCAGCGCGCTCTCCGTCGTCTGGTTGTCGAAGTACTCGTAGTTGACCTGCAGCACGGGGGCGAAGTCGCACGCGGCGAGGCACTCGGCGTGCTCCAGCGTCACCGAGCCCTCCTCCCCCGGCGTACCGGCGGTCTCCTCGTGCCCCACGCCGAGCTCCTCGGACAGCGCGCGGTAGATCCCGTCGCCGCCCATCGCCGCGCACAGCGTGTTGGTGCACACGCTGACCAGGAACCGGCCGCACGGCTGCCGCTTGTACATCGTGTAGAACGTGGCGACCGCGTTGACCTCCGCCGTGGACAGCGCGAGCTGTTCGGCGCAGAAGCTCATGCCCTCGGCCGTGACGTGCCCCTGCACCGACTGCACCAGGTGCAGCATCGGCAGCAGCGCCGAACGGGCCTCGGGATAGCGCTCGATGATGCTCCGCGCCTCGGCCCGGACGCGCTCGCCGAACACCGCCTCCCCGGCCGCTGCCCGCTCCTCCGACTCGGTCGGGGACTGCCCGCCGGGGGTGAGCACGTGCTCGGTGGTCGTGTAGTCGAACTGCTCGGTCATCTAGCGGTCCACCCCACCCATCACAGGATCGATCGAGGCCACGACGGCGATCACGTCCGCGACCAGCCCGCCTTCGGCCATCGCGGGGAACGCCTGCAGATTCACGAAGCTGGGATCCCTGACGTGCACCCGCATGGGACGGGTGCCGCCGTCGGAGACGAGGTGGTATCCCAGTTCGCCCCTGGGGGCCTCGACCGGCGTGTACGTCTGGCCCGGCGGGACGTCGAATCCCTCCGTGACCAGCTTGAAGTGATGGATCAGCGACTCCATCGACTGACCCATGATCTTGCGGACGTGGTCCAGCGAGTTGCCCATGCCGTCCGGGCCGATGCTCAGCTGGGCGGGCCAGGCGATCTTGGGATCGTCCACCATGACCGGCCCCGGCTCCAGCTTGTCCATGCACTGCCGGACGATCCGCAGCGACTGCCGGATCTCCTCCACCCGCAGCAGGAAGCGCGCGTAGCAGTCCGCGTCGGTGCTGGTGGGAACCTCGAAGTCGAACTCCTCGTAGCCGCAGTAGGGCTCGATCTTGCGCAGGTCCCAGGCCAGCCCGGCGGAGCGCAGGATGGGGCCGCTCGTGCCCAGCGCCAGGCAGGCGTCCAGCGGCAGGTAGCCGACCCCCTTGAGGCGCTGCTTCCAGATGGGCTGCCCGCTGAACAGCTTGTCGTAGTCGGGCAGCCTGCTCTCCATGACCTTGCAGAACTCCAGGACCTTCTCTCTGGAGTTCTCCGGGATGTCCTGCGAGACCCCTCCCGGCCGGATGAAGGCGTGGTTCATCCGCAGCCCGGTCAGGAACTCCAGCAGGTGCAGCACCTCTTCACGGTCGCGGAACCCGAAGGTCATGCCGGTGGTCGAACCGAGCTCCATCGCCCCCGTGGCCAGGAAGACCAGGTGCGAGGAGATCCGGTTGAGCTCCATGAGCAGCACCCGGATCGTCTGGGCCCGCTCGGGCGCGGAGATCCGCAGCAGCTTCTCCACGCCCAGGCAGTAGGCGGCCTCGTTGTACAGCGGCGCCAGGTAGTCCATCCGAGTGACGAACGTGACGCCCTGGGTCCAGGTGCGGTATTCGGTGTTCTTCTCGATACCGGTGTGCAGGTAGCCGATCACCGAGCGGGCCTTGGTGACGGTCTCCCCTTCGAGCTCCAGGACCAGCCGCAGCACGCCGTGGGTGGAGGGGTGCTGCGGCCCGAGGTTGATGACGACGCGCTCCTCCTCCTGCGCGTCGTCCAGGAAGTCGTCCCAGTCCCCGCCGGTGACCGTGTACACCCTGCCTTCGGTGGTCTCCCGCGCCGAGGCGGCGAAGGGGTCGCCGCCCGACTGGGGGCCGGTGGGGGCTTCGGCGTCGATACTCATGCTGCCTCCTCGAACAGCGCGACCGGCCGGAGCCGGTGCCGTCGGTCGCACCCGGTGGGTCCCGGCCCGCTCATGTGTAGGACCTGCGCTGGTCGGGCGGTGGTACCTCGGCGCCCTTGTACTCCACCGGGATGCCGCCGAGCGGGTAGTCCTTGCGCTGCGGGTGCCCGTCCCAGTCGTCCGGCATGAGAATCCGGGTCAGGGCGGGGTGGTCGTCGTAGACGATCCCGTACATGTCCCAGGACTCCCGCTCCTGGAAGTCCGCGGTGGGGTAGACCTCGACCACCGAGGGGACGTGCGGATCGGCCACGTCCACCGCGACCTCGACACGGATCCGGCGCCGGTAGGTCATCGAGGTGAGGTGGTAGACCGAGTGCAGCCGCTGCGGCACGTCGGGACCGTAGTCCGCCCCGGACAAACTGCTGCAGAACTCGAACCGCAGCGCGGGCTCGTCGCGGAACGTCCGGCAGATCTCGAGCAGGTGCCGCCTGTCCACGTAGAAGGTGATCTCGCCGCGGTCCACGGTGATCCGCAGTACCGCCTCCTCGGGGATGCCGCGCCGCCTCATGCCGTCGAACAGCCCGTCGGCCACCTCGTCGAACCAGCCGCCGAAGGGGCGCTCCGCGGCCGGTGGCACGTAGGCGGGGACGCGGAGGCCGCCGTAGCCCGAGGTGTCCCCGCTGCCGGTCACCCCGAACATGCCCTTCCTGGCACGGCCGGCCACCACCCGCTCGGCGGGTGCCTCCTCGGTCGGGCCGGTGTGCTCGGCCGCCGTCTCCGGGAGTCCGCCAGTGGATTCGTCACCGCTCATCGCCGAATCACCTGCCCGCCGAGATCTCGTCGCGGTCCTGTCCGTTCGTGTTCCCGTTCGCGCGGGACCCGCCGGGTGGAAGGCTCTCGATACCGGCGGCTCCCAACTCGCCCTCGGCGCCCATCTCGCGGCGCTGCGCGTTCTGCTGCCGCTCGGCCATGCGCCGCTGGGAGCCGCGCCGGGGCGCGTACTTCTCGGAGGAGGCGGTCAGCTCGGTGCGGTGCCCCCGCTCCACCTGCTCGGCGGCGCGCTTGCCGTTGATCGGCTCGTCCATGACCTTGGCGTGCAGCTTGAGGATCGCGTCGAGCAGCATCTCCGGGCGCGGTGGGCAGCCGGGCAGGTACATGTCCACCGGAACCACGTGGTCGACTCCCTGCACCACCGCGTAGTTGTTGAACATGCCGCCGCTGGAGGCGCACACGCCCATCGCGAGCACCCAGCGGGGCTCGGGCATCTGGTCGTAGATCTGCCGCAGCACCGGGGCCATCTTGTTGGTGACCCGGCCCGCGACGATCATCAGATCAGCCTGGCGCGGTGTCGCCGAGAACCGCTCCATCCCGAACCGCGCGATGTCGTAGCGGGAACCGCCCACGGTCATCATCTCGATGGCGCAGCAGGCGAGCCCGAACGTGGCGGGCCACATCGACGTCTTGCGGGTCCAGTTGACGAGTTTCTCCACATTGGCCAGCAGGATGCCGTTGGGCAGGCTTTCCTCAAGCCCCATCTCGGCACTCCTTCCCACGAGTCGCCCCGACGGAGGAGGAACCACCGTTCCCCACGAGCCCGTACCGGGCGGCTGTCGTACTCACGTCGTCGGTCAGTCCCAATCGAAGCCACCACGCCGCCACACGTAGAGATCGGCGAAACCGAAGGTCAGGATGAACAGGATCACCGCGACCACGCCGTAAAGGCCCAGCGCGTCCGCGGAGACGGCGTACGGGAACAGAAAGACCATCTCGATGTCGAAGAGGATGAACATCATCGCGGTCAGGTAGTAGGCGACCGGCATCCGACCGCCACCACCGACCGGCTGCGGCGAGGGTTCGATCCCGCACTCGTAGGCGTCGAGCTTGGCCTTGTTGTACCGGCGCGGCCCCACCAGCGGCGCGATCGCGACGGAGAACGCGGCGAAACCGAACGCCAGCGCGAACATCAACACCAGCGGGATGTAGGGATCGAGCACCGTGCCTGCCTCCTTAGTCCGGTTCCCGCTACGCCCCGAGTCGACTCGGCGACCACACTCAGCACTGTATGCGCCTGTTCGTACGCACCCAGTATTGAGGTGAACCTAACTTTATGAATTACCGCACAACGTCGCCGAAATCTGATCAGACGGGACCCTTCAGGCGCTAGGCGTGAGCCGAGTAGTGGCACTTATCACACGGTCCATGGCGTCACCTCCCCTGCTGTCGTAGAGGTTGGCCAGCAACTTGAGCACGAAGCGCATCAGCGTCACCCGGGGAAGGCCGTACTTGGTGGCGGTGCGCATCACGGTCGGGTGGCCGATGAGCCTGCTGAACAGGTTTCCCATGCGGAAGTAGCCGCCCAGCGAGTCGGCGACGGCGTCCGGGTAGCGGGCCAGGGCGCGTTCCCTGGCCTGCCCGTCCGGGCGGGATCTGGCCTGCACCACGCACTCGGCGGCCAACCGCGCCGACTCCATGGCGTAGGCGATCCCCTCCCCGTTGAACGGGTTGACCATTCCGCCGGAGTCCCCCACCAGCAGCAGGCCGGAGCCGTAGTGCGGCATTCGGTTGAATCCCATCGGAAGCGCGGCGCCGCCTATCCGGCCGGTGGCGTTGGGCTCGCGCAACCCCCACTCCTCCGGGGTTCCGTCCAGCCAGGTGCGCAGCAGCGCCCGGTAGTCGGTCCTGCCGTAGGCCTTCGAGGTGGACAGCACGCCGAGGCCCACGTTGACCGTGCCGTCGCCCATGCCGAAGATCCAGCCGTAGCCGGGCAGCAGATCGGAGCCCTCCGGCTTCGATTCGTCCCGGAGCTCGACGTGCGACTCCAGGTAGTCGTCGTCGGCGCGCGGGCTCTCGTAGTAGCGCCGGACCGCCACGCCCATCGGGCGGTCCTCCCTGCGCTCCAGCCCCATGGACAGCGCCAGCCTGCCGGAGACCCCCTCGCAGGAGACGACCAGCGGCGCCCGGTAGGTGACCTCGGCCCGTTCCGGGCCGGACTTGGCCCGCACCCCGGTGATCCGGCCGGTTCGCTCGTCGGTGAGCGCCTCGGTCACCGAGGTCCGCTGCACCAGCCTCGCCCCGGCCCGCTGCGCGTGGCGGATCAGCAGGTCGTCGAAGTCGTGCCTGGGCCGGACCACGCCGTACGGCGGGTACTCGGCCAGTCGCGGCCAGTCGAGCTCCAGCCGCACTCCGCCGCCGACGACCCGGAGTCCCCGATTGTGCAGCCAGCCCGCCTCCGGACGGGTGTCCACGCCGAGGTCGATGAGTTCCTTGACCCCGCGCGGCGTGATGCCGTCACCGCACACTTTCTCCCGCGGGAAGGAACTCTTCTCCAGGACGAGGACGTCCAGTCCGGCCCTGGCGAGATAGGTGGCCACGGTCGCCCCCGCCGGTCCCGCTCCGACGACGATGACCTCGGCTTCGTCGGCGGTCCGGCTTCGCGTGGGGGTGGTTGTCATGGTGCTCCTTGTCCAGCTGCGCTGTTCGGGTCGGCGTCTTTGCCTCCCGATCATCCCGGCGTGAAGGAGTGCCGCACCGCCCGACCGGCGTCGTCGACTTTGTGAATAAGTTCACTAGCCAGTCTAGGACGGACATCCCGCCCGATCGAGACGCAGGAGACGAAAGAACGCGCGTTCACGGCGAACCTCGTCCGGAAGTCCGCGTGCCTTGCCGAAAAGGAGCACCACATCGTCCGCCGGCGGCCGCAACGGGCACTGGTTCCACCGGGTGTGACCGTCTACGCCGTTCGGTCGGCGACCGTTCGCCGGGAAATCGGCGGGGGCGCGGTGCGGCAGCACCGGATCGCGGTCACTACCCACGCACCCCGGCTGCCGTCGATTTCTCGCGAGGACACCGGAGATGTTGTGCAGTACCTACCCGAAGTCTCCGGCCCCGCTCACGAGACGCGCGAGAGGTTCCGCCAACCGGACCGCCCGGCAAACCGGGCCGTGCACTCCACATCCTCAATCATGCGAGCAGGCAAGGCGCGCGTCCCCGGTGCGTGAGTCGGATGCATTGCGAGGCAGGGCCGCTCGCCGCGTAGGTCGCTACTCAAGAGCCGGCCCAACGCCGTTTCGCGATCTTCTCGGCGCGCGAGCGCCGAACCACCACCCACACAGCCCGGCCACCCGCGGGTTCTCTCGTGGTGCTCTCGCGAGGAAGGCCCGACGCCGTGTAGGCCGCTACCCGATGTCGCTCCTCGCCGCGGCGAGAGCCCGCGAGAGGTTCCGCCAAGCGAGCAGTCGAAGCAACCCGGCCGGAAGAGCTCGATCAGTGAGGTTTACGGGCGTGGTGCAGGGCGACGATCCCTCCGGTGAGATCCCGCCAGGTCACCTCGGACCACCCGGACTCGGCGATCGTCGTGGCGAGTTCCCGCTGGTCGGGCCAGGCGAGGATCGATTCGGCCAGGTAGACGTAGGCGTCCGGGCTGCTCGCCACGGTTCGCGCGACCGGTGGGACCGCGCGCAACGCCAACCTGCGGTAGGCGGCTCGCAGCGGCTGCCGCGTGGGGGTGGAGAACTCGCAGATCACGAGTCTGCCACCGGGACGCACGACCCGCGCCATCTCCCGCAGTCCGGCCGAGGTGTCGGCGAGGTTGCGCAGCCCGAACAACATGGCGACCCCGTCGAAGGCACCGTCGGCGAACGGGAGCCGCAGCGCGTCGGCGGCCACCATGGGCAGCGCCCGGTGCCTGCCGGCGGCGAGCATGCCGAGCGAGAAGTCGGCCGCCACGCAGTGGGCGCCGGTACGGGCGAACTCGGCGGTGGAGACACCGGTCCCGGCGGCGAGGTCCAGAATCCGCTCCCCCGCCACGGGCGCCAGCGCACGACGGGTGGCCTCCCGCCAGCGGCGGTCGAGCCCGAACGAGAGCACCGTGTTGGTGCGGTCATAGCCACGGGCGACGGCGTCGAACATCGCCGCCACCGCGCGGGGGTTCCTGTCCAGGCCGGCACGAGACACACCCGCACTTTACTAGTAGGAGTCGGCGCCCCGGCTTCCGTAGGTGGTCGCTAGGCGAAACCTCTCGCGGGCTCTCGCCGTGGCGAGGAGCGACATCGGGTAGCGGCCTACACGGCGTCGGGCCTTCCTCGCGAAAGCACCACGAGAGAACCCGCTGTCGGCCGGGCTGTGAGAACGGATGGTCGGCGCCACGCGCCGAGTGGACCACGTGAGGCCCTGCGGCGCCGATCGCGTAGGTGGATGTTCGGCGCCGTCGCGTCGAGAGGGAACCGCGGGAACCGGCACCGGGTGCTTACCGGAACGCTTCACCTCGGCGGGCGATTCTTGACCGGAGTATCTCCGCGTGTCCACTCGCTCGTAGTCCGCTGGTTACCCTCAGCGACAATCATGGTGCGGCATGAGTGTTTCGCCTCCCCCGAAGACCGGGCGTGCCGAGCAGGCCCTGATATCACGCGCGTTGGAGATCGCGGGGCGGCTGGCCAACGAGGCGGCTGACGTCATCACGGCCACGGCGGGCCACGACACACCACCGGTCCACCCGGACTCCCCGTTCGACTGGGTGACCGACGTCGGTCGCACGCTGGAACGGCACACCCGCAGGGTGCTCGCCGAGCACTTCCCGGGAATCCCCGTGTACGGCGAGGAGTTCGACGCCGCCACGGTGGGGGCCGGGGAGGCGGACCTACGCTGGGTGGTCGATCCGGTGGACGGAACGGCCAACTACGTGGCCGGGGTCCCGTGGTGCGCCTACAGCCTGGCGATGCTCGACGAACGCGGGCCGGTGGTCGGCGTGGTCGCCGATCCCTACCGGGCCCAGATATACGCAGCCGCGCGCGGTCGGGGGATGCGGGCCAACGGAACACCGGTGCGGCTGAACGACTTCCGAGCTCCCCGGGCGAGCATCGTCTGCACCGAGTTCACCAAGTACGGCCCCTGGCGCGGTATGGACCGGTTCATCGCCAACGCCGCCGCCGACCACGTGGGGATTCGGGTCCTCGGTTCCCCCGCACTGGCCATCACGCAGGTGGCGCTCGGGCAGGCGGTCGCCGCGGTGCTGCCCTCCTACGGGGAGTGGGACGTGGCGGGTGCGCTGGCCCTGGCGGCTGAGTCCGGGGCGAACGTGCTCGACAGCCGCGGCAGACCGGCGGCGCTGCCGCACGACGGACTGCTGGTGGCCGCTCCCGGCACGACCGACACCGCGTTCGGGTGGTGGTGGCAGGCTTCCGGGGAGGGGTGAGCGGCGGTTCCGGAAGAAAGGCTCAGACCGGCGCGTCGACCAGCGAGGAAGGATCGTCGGTCTCGGGGGTCTCGTCGCGGGCCGCCTTGCCTGCCAGGATCGCCGACATGGCGGGAAGCAGCGGAAAGCTCTCCCGCAGCGCCGCGATTCGCCGCTGCGCCTGCTGCTGGTCCGCTCCCGCCGCGAGCTCGGCGACCACTCCCGCGAGTTGGTCCCCCAGGGCAGTGAACCGCGAGACCGCCACCATCACCCCACCGTGAACCCGCTCCAGCGCGACGCTTCGCGTCGAATCCTCTCCGGCGGCCGTGGCCCCGCCGTCGTCGAGCTCGCGGGCCAGCTGCACGAGCGCCCGAACCGTCGGCAGTTCGGCGTCCATGCGGTGCACCACCTGCCGCAGACCCTGTCGCACGGGTAACGAGGAGACCGCGTCAGCGGCGCGCACCGCCCGGTGGACGGCCTGCTCACACCTGTTGAGCTCGCACAACCACTTGTCGCGGTGTTCCGCGAGGACGTGATCGAGTGCGGTGCCACCAGCCGTCTCGGGTGCCGGTGTGGGAGGTGCCTGTTCTTCCACCACGGGGGGCGCGCTCGGCGAACGCCGGGACAGCAGCCCCAGGAGCGTACCGAGCACACCGGCGGCCAGCGCTACGATCAGGTGCGTCCAGAATCCGCTCATCTCCCGCGGTGCCCTTCGCTCGAACTCCCCCTGGCCGTGTACCGGGTCCCCCTCGAGGTGGCGGACGGAACGAATCCCGATCCGCGGGGACTCCCGGGGCGCGCACTACGCCATCACACGACTGTGCCCCACGGGCGGGGCGCTCCGCTTGGGGGAAAGTACTCAAACGCAGCCGGGCGCTACGCCTCGACCGGTTCGTACTGGCGCATATCGGCGAGCAGGAACTCCAGTGCGGAGGTGTGCGTCCCGCCACGGCCGAGCGGCTCGGCGGTCTCGTGGAACACGCGGGAGTCGGGCGGTTCCAGCCGCGCCACCGACAACACCTCGTCGAGCAGTCTCGACACCTCGGGGCGCAGCCCGCTCGGGTCCACCGCGTAGCCGAGTGCGGCCAGTCGGCGCTCCACCGGGTGCGGAGCGAACAGCTCGCCGGTCATCGGCCAGACGCGCGCCAGTCCGACGCTCATCCGCTCCCGGGAGGTGGGGGTACCGTCACCGAGCCGGATGACCCACCGCGCGGCGTGGTCGCGGTGCCCCCGCACCTCGGGCAGCGCCACCCGTGCCAGTTCCGAGAGCACCGGGTCACGGCTGGCGGCGAGCCTGCCGAACAGGGCGGTCCGCCAAGCGGCGCAGACCATCAGCCTGGCGACGGAGACGGCGAAGTCGCCCCCGGCGCCGGGGCCGCAGTCGATCTCCACCAGCCGTACGTTGCGGAACTCCTCGACGCCACGCGCGTGTGCCAGCAGGTTCTCGTCCCTGCCGCTTCCCTCGACCGCGGCGGCCCGGCGCAGCAGCTCCCTGGCCTGCCCGAGCAGCTCCAGCAGTATGCCGACCTGGGCGCAGTCCTCCTCCAGGTCGGGGGAGTGCTGGCACCACCCGGTCTGCCGCCGTGCGAGCACCAGGGCGTCGTCGCCGAGCATCGTGCAGTAGACCGAGAGGTCGGCCGCGGGCACATCGCTCGGAACGCTTCGATCCGCGACCGCCAGCGGGTTTCCCGGCGCGGGACGCACGGTCCAGCCCCGCTCCCCCGTCGGAACCGCCGGCTCGGCTGCCACCGAGGTATCGCCGCGGCCGGAATTCCTGTGCCGTTCGGGAAACCGCTCCGGTGTCCCACCGGCTCCGGAAGTAACCATGGCCGCCCCCAATTCGTCACCGGACCACTCGGACACGTGGCGTGAGCACGCGTAGGTGGTCGGATACCGGTGTGTGAACCGGGCGCCGGGAGAGACGAACTCCCCCGCCCGAAGTCGTGGCCACCGGTCCGCCCACAGCGGGCCTTCGCCGCTGGGAACTTCCGTCGCTGGGAACTCGCTCCAGCGGCGGCCTCCGTCTCACCGGGCCGGGCAGCCGGGCTTCGGCCGACAGCGCCGGATCACAGCGCCATTCTCCCACCGTGCTCCGAGTTCCCCAACCGAGTGAGTGAACGAGTGATCACGCTCCGTTCGACCGGGCGGACGGAGTCCCTCGGTTCGGCCGGTTGCGCCGCGACAGCCAGTAGCCGGGCAGCACGAGTGCCCACACCACGGCCAGCGCGCTGCCGACCGGCAACAACGCCACCGACACGTCCCTGCCCGCGACGCGCACCAGGTCGGGATCGGTCTTGTCGAACTCGACGCTGACCAGCTGCCCCTCCTGCAGTTCCATGGGGTAGAGCACCCCGCCCGGCGGAACGTAGACCCGGCCGCTGTCGGTGTTGAAGCGCACCACCGCCCGCAGGTAGGACTTCTCCACGACCTCGGCCGACGCGGTCCCCATGTTCCGCTCGATGCTGCGGTCGTTGAGGTGGCAGGCCAGCAGCAGTGCCAACCCCAGCGCGGTGAGGAATCCGCCCACCGCGAGCACCAGCGACGGCGCGAGCGCTCGGAACCCCCGAGGGGACCGCCGCGCTGCCGAACGGTCGTCGCCCGGGCCCGGTTCCGCGGTATCGACCGTCCGTTCCGCGTGCGTATCGCCAGTCACGACCCGTGATTGTAGTGCTCCCCGGGGAACGGACCACGAGACGACCCGTTCGGGAGGACGGTGCGCCGGGAGCCGTCCCGCCGCTCGCGGCGGGAGAGCGGAGCGCTCTCCTCGAAGGAAGCCCCGGATTCTCCCGGGTCGGCCCGTGTGGCAGCGGGCACGCGCGAGGTGGGTGTCACCCGACGGAGTCGCAGGAGACCTACCCTCGAAACGTGGACCACTTCCAGCACAATCTGACTGTCCGCACACGTAGGGTTCCGCCTCAAGAGGGACGCTACGATCTTTTGGACCTGTTGCCCGAAGGGATATCACCCGATTCGGGTCCGCTTTGCTGGACCCGGCACGGTGAGGGGCTGGTCGGCTGGGGGGAGGCACTGCGCATCGAGACGGGGCACACCGAGCGGTTCGTCGAGGCGGACAGGCGGTGGCAACGGCTGGCGGCGCGCATGGAGGTCGACGACGAGGTGGAGCTGCCGGGAACGGGCCCGGTGGCGTTCGCCAGCATCGCCTTCGGCGACGATCCCGGTTCCTCCGTGCTGATCGTTCCCGAGGTGGTGGTCGGACAACGCGGCGGCGTGCGCTGGATCACCACGATCGGCGATCACGAACGCCGGTTGTCACCCGCCGTCCCGGCGCGCTCCCCCGGGACCGTCCGGTACGGCGACGGCGAGTTTCCCACCACGCGCTACCGCCAGGCCGTTGCCGAGGCGGTGCGCCGGATGCGCGGTTCCACGGAGCTCAGCAAGGTGGTACTGGCCCACGACCTGATCGCCACCACCACGGAACCGCTGAGTCCGCGGTACATGCTGGGCAACCTGGGCAGGCGCTACCCGGGGTGCTGGACGTTCGCGGTGGACGGCCTGGTGGGGGCCACCCCGGAATTACTGCTGCAGCGCAACGGCAACGAGGTCAGCTCCCGCGTGCTGGCGGGCACGGCGTGGCCACGCGACGGGCGCACCCAGCGGCAGTTGATGGCCGAACTGCTCGGCTCAGCCAAGAACCGGGGAGAGCACACCTACGCGGTGCGTTCCCTGGCGCACGGGCTGGAACCTTTCTGCAAGGAGCTGGAGGTACCCGCCACCCCGGAGGTGTTGCGGCTGCGCAACGTGATGCACCTGGCCTCGGACGTCTCCGGCCAACTGGACCCGATGCTCGCGCAGAGCGGCCACGCGGGCCTGCTTCGCCTGGTACAGGCGGTGCATCCCACGGCCGCCGTGGGAGGCACCCCCACTTCCAGCGCGATCGAGTTGATCGAGGAGCTGGAGGAGATGGACCGGGAACGCTACTCGGGACCGGTCGGCTGGGTGGATGCCGACGGCAACGGCGAGTTCGGCATCGCGTTGCGCTGCGCGCGGATCACGTGGCACTCGGGCGAGGGCTCGCGAGCTCGGCTGTTCGCGGGGTGCGGCGTGGTCCCGGACTCCGATCCGGACACGGAGGTGACCGAGGCGGAGGCGAAGCTGCTTCCCGTACGGGAGGCGTTGGAAGGGGTGTGTTGATCCCGAGCGAGCGGTTCCCCCGGGAAAACCGGTGGAGTCCTCACTCCGCGTCGACGAGCCGCGCCGCGTGCAGCTTCTCCAGCACCGCGTTCACGTCGTCGGCCGCCGTCCGCCGATCCACCCGGTAGGCGATGACCAGCTTCTCAGTCACGCGTTCGGGTTCCTCGCCGTTGAGCAGATCACGCAGCACCCTCGCCCCGGTCGGGTTGAGTTGGCCGGATCCCTCGTCCCGCAACAGCATTCCCTTTCGGACCTCCACACTCCACCACGCACGACGACACCGCCCGGGCTCCACCGTCGAACTCCCGTACCGGAGTTCCGCTCCGAAAGCCCGCACCGGCCGGGCCGAACACCCTCCGCACGGAGATTATCGGCGGGATCACGGCACGGAACAGCTCTCGGGCTCGAAGTTCACGCGAAGGTACGACTCCCACGCACCCGGCGGGCCGGAAGAACCGTCCCCGCCGCGCGCCGGACGGGGACGGTCGTCGAGCGCTCCCGGGGTGTCAGCCCCGCCGGTGCGCGCGGGCCAGCAGCTCGTGGGTGTGGTCCAGCCGTTCGACCGCCTTCGGCTCGGGAGCGTCGGCGGATCTCGCCGAAGCCGTCCGGGCGACTCCGGTCTCGACACCGACCCGCGGTTTGCCCTCGCTGAACAACCACTCGTCGAAGAAACCGTCCAGTCGCTGCCCGGAGATCCGCTCGGTGAGCTCGACGAACTCGGACACGGTGGCGTTACCGCCCCGCTTCCGCTCGAACCAGGTCCGCACGGTCTCCAGCATGGCCTCGTCGCCGATGCGCTCGCGCAGTGCGTGCAGCGTCATCGCCCCCCGGTTGTACACCGAGGCGTGGAACAGGCTCTCCTTACCGGGATCACCGGGTGTGAACCGCCAGAACGGCGAGTCGGCCGGGTAGGAGGAGTAGTAGTGGTCGAACAGTTGTTGGGCCGTCCCGTTGCCCTGGTGCTCGGCCCACAGCCACTCGGCGTAGCTCGCGAAGCCCTCGTTGAGCCAGATGCTCGACCAGTCCTCCAACGCCACCGAGTTCCCGAACCACTGGTGCGCCAGCTCGTGGGTGACCACCGAGGTGTTGGAGCCGATCCGGAAGAAGTTGGGGCTGTAGACGGGCCTGGTCTGGTTCTCCAGCGCGAAGCCGAGGCCCTCGGCGGGCACCACGCCGCCCTGGCTCTCGAACGGGTAGGGACCGACGAGTTCGGAGAGGAAGTCCAGGATCTCCGGGGTGCGTTCCAGGCTGGCTTCGGCCGCTCCCCGCAGCTCGCCGAGGTCGTCGGCGTAGGCGGTGACCATCGGCTGGTCGAAGGCGCCCTTCTTGCTGTGCACGTCGTACTGACCTATGGCCAGGAAGGCCAGGTAGGTGGCGCTGGGGCTGGGCATCCGCCAGTTCCACCTGGTCCAACCGCCCAAGCGGGTACGAGCGGTCATCCTGCCGTTGGAGAGCACCTCCGTCCCGTTCGGCACGGCGACCGAGATGTCGAAGGAGGCCTTGTCCGAGGGGTGGTCGCTGCCGGGGAACCACCACTCCGCGATCCGGGGCTGTCCTACGGCGACGGCGCCGTCCGCCGTGCGCTTCCAGGGAGTCTCGCCGTTCACCTCCACTGTGGATGGCTTGTCCGCGTAGCTGACCACGAACGTGGCCAGGCTGCCCTCGGGCAGGGCGCGTTTCGGCGTGACGGTCACCTCGGTGGCGTCCTGCCGCTCGACCCGGGCGGGCGCGCCGTTGACCCGCACGGAACGGATCTCGAGCGCGAAATCCAGGTTGAACGAACTCAACCTCTCGGTGGTCTCGGCCTCGTTGGTCGTGGTGCCGCGCAGCAGGTCGTTCTCCGGTTGGTAGCGCAGCCTTATGTCGTAGTGGGACACGTCGTAGCCGCCGTTGCCGGCCTTCGGGAAGTACGAATCCCCGACACCGGGCGCACCGGCACCGCCGGTTCCCGCCAGCGCCGGAGTCGCGAGAACCGCCGTCGCGGCGCAGGTGGCGACAGCGGTACGTAGCGCTCGTCTCCGCAACAAGTGACAACTCCTAACACGGTGCTCGATCCGGAACACACCAAGTGATCATACGCACGCGGAGCGCGTTCGCTCCGGATCAGCGGGCGACGCTATCGCCGCGCCGGGGCCGAGAACAGCACGCGCGGATCACGGGATTTGCCGCCGAGATGGGCGGAACCGGCAATGGTCGAGTGCCTGTCGGACACCGGGTGGTGGGCGAATCCTCCGAAGAAGCACCGCTACCGCACGAGCGGGTGAAAATCCTTGCGGCCACACTGCGCTTTCTGGCGGAATCGATTCCGGTGATCGAAGGATACGGCGAACCTCTCGCATTCGGTCACCGAACAGGAAAGCAAAAAAGCGAAGTTGTTTCAGAACGGAGCCTGACAATGTCCGAAAGCGTTTCCGGGATCTCCGGCAACCGCTCGGGTAACCGCAAATTCGGTACGGCTCTCGCGGCGAGCCTGCTCTGCGCCGCCGGGATCACGATGGTAGCCCCTGCCGCGCAGGGCGAGTCCGTATCGGACTCGCGGCAGGATGTCTCGGTGCACTGCGCGTCCGGGGGGAACGCCAACTTCACTCCCGGCCTGATGCCGGTCCCCAAGCGGAGCACGGTGCAGTTCGACGGCGAGAACAAGAAGTGCACCGACCTGGCCGACACCGGGATCGTCTCCGGCACCTTCACCGGTTCCTTCACGGCCAAGATGTCCTGCGAGGTCGGCGCCGGTGACGGAGTCGACGGCACGGCCAAGATCACCTGGAAGTACGACGACGGCAGTACCAGTAAGAGCACCGTCAGCCTGACCATGAGCGGCCAGACCCTCAACGAGGCGCGCTTCGAAGGCTACGTCACGGAAGGCCCCCTCGAAGGCGAGCGTTTGGAGGGCACCTTCTCCGTGGACCTGTTCTCGGCCGGGGCGTCCTGCACGGCGGGCTCCTTCACCGGCGGGCTGAAGCAGGCTCCGTTCGAGGGCAGCTACACCATCGGCTGACGGCACTCGCCACAACCGGGCTGACCGGTTGACCTCACCGTGGATTCTCCCATTCGCTTCCACGTGAACCGGGAGAATCCCACGGTGATTCGGGTTTATTCCGAATCCGTTTCGGCACCACGTGTCGAAGTGGACAGTACAGTCCCCGCCCCTCCGAAATCGTCCGGCACGCATCCCGAATCAGAGTTCGAACGAGTCCGGCTCATTCAGCGACGCCGAAAAACCGCGGCCGCCCTCACGGCGATTCCCGCCGAACGATTCCCACCGGATTCCCCGGACGGCTCACGGCGACGCCGACACGGATGTCGCGTCCCCCGCCGCTCGTCGGCGGCACCGGGGTGCGTGCGGTGCGGGACGAACCGTTCCGCGAGGAGCCGTCATTCCCGGCCGGGCGGAGCCGGGCCGATGTGGTCGTGGTCCCGCAGGTTGTGAAGCAGGTCGAGCACGGCCTCCACGCTGGTGGAGGCGATCGGACCACGTCGGTGGGGTATCGGAACGTCGGTGTAGGTCGTGTAGGGGATCCATCCCCGCCGCTCGGGATCGTACATGACGCTGCCCAGGTGGTCCCCGGCCACGAAGAGCTCGTACCCGATGATCCCCCGGTCACTGTCGAGGACCGGTTCGAAACGCTGGTCCGTGATTTCCTCGGCGGTGTAAAGACGGGTCATGTCGTCTCCCGGAAAGCGCGGCTGTCTCACTGGCGGGCCTCGCGCACGGTCGGCGCGAGAGGCGACCTCCGAGCGGACAGTCTCGCACCGACACCGGACCACCACGAAGGGTGTTCGCCCGACCGCCGACAGCGGGCGATCACGAGCACTTCCCACACGCCCGAGCCTTCCCGCTCACCCGAGCACAGCGGACGACACTGCCTCGGACAGCCGCTGGTGCAGTTCGCGCAGCCCGTCGCGCGGGGTGCGGACCTCGATCACCCGGAGCCCGGGCCGGTACCGCAGCGCCTCCCCGAGCTCCGTCTCGTCCACCAGCCGGTGCGACACGCCGTGCGCCGCGCACAGCGCGGCCAGGTCGGTGCCGTGCGGGGTGCCGAAGACGCGCTCGAACGGCTCGGCGTGGTTCGGATGGCCCTGTTCCAACAGCGAGAAGATCCCGCCGCCGTCGTCGTTGCAGACCACCATCGTCAGGTCCGGCCGCCGCTCGTGCGGTCCCAGCAGCAGGCCGTTCGCGTCGTGCAGGAAGGTCAGGTCCCCCAACAGCGCGTAGGTGGGGCTCCGCCGGGCCAGCGCCACGCCGATGGCCGTGGAAACCGTGCCGTCTATGCCCGCCACGCCGCGGTTGCGGTGCACCCGCACATCAGCACGCCGCCTGGCGGACAACGCCACGTCGCGCGTGGGATTCGACGAGCCCACCAGCAGCGTCGCCCCGGCAGGCAGCGCGTCCAGCACCCGGGCGGCGACCACGGGGCCGTACGGCCGGGACTCCCGGGCGAGCGCGGCGGCCAGTTCCGTGCCCGCCTTCTGGTCGGCGGCACGCCAGGTCTCCAGCCACTCCGGATCAGGGGTCACCGGGGAAGGATCCACCGAGTCCGCGACCCGCGAGACGTCGTGGGCGGGGGCCGGCCAGGCGTCGTGCCCCCCGTACAGCAGGAGGGTCTCCACCCCGCTGTCGGCCAGCAACCGCTGCACCTGACGGAACACGGTCGGCCTGCCGACGCAGACGACCTGCTCCGGCCGGTGGGCGCGGAGGAACTCGGCGAGGTTCAGCAGCCACATCCCGGTGGGCAGGAGGGTCTCACCACCGGCGCCCACCCCACCGGTCTCCGAGAGCACCGGCCAGCCCAGCCGCACCGCCCAGTCGAGCTCGTGCTCGTGGGCGTGTTCGGCCAGCAGCACCAGACCGTGCGGCGAACGCGGCCGGAGGAGCGCGGTCTCGGGTTCCGGCGCGGCGAACTCGGTCCAGGGGCGCCGATCGTCCCGTCCCGCCAGGGATTCGCACCACTCCGACGCGGCGCCCTCCGGCTCGTCCGTTCCCGTGGCGATGGGCTCGTCGGGCACCAGCGGTTCCCGGAACGGCAGGTTGAGGTGTACCGGCGCGGCGGGGCGCGATCCGCCGAGCGCCGCGTGCACCGCGCGGCAGATCTGGCTGCGCCAGTAGGCGTTCTGGCCCGGTCGGTTCTCGGCCACCGCCAGCTCGCCGAACCAGCGCACCGAGGTGGTGTAGAGACCGTGCTGGTCGATGGTCTGATTGGCCCCGGCGGCGCGCAGCTCGGGCGGGCGGTCGGCGGTGAGCACGAGCAGTGGCACGGCCGCGTACCCCGCCTCGGTGACGGCGGGGTGCAGGTTCGTCGCGGCGGTGCCGGAGGTACAGACCACGGCCACCGGCTCACCAGTGGCGGCGGCGATGCCGAGCGCGAGATAACCCGCACTGCGCTCGTCGACGCGCACGTGCAGAGCGAGGCGTTCCCGGCGCGCGGCCGCGTGCAGCGCGAAGGCCAGTGCCGCGTTGCGAGACCCCGGGGACAGCACCGCGTGACGCAGCCCGTCGCGCACGAGTTCGTCGACGATCACCTCGGCCTGGGCCGTTGCGGGATTCAAGCGATCACCCGGGATCTTCCGACAGCGAATGTGGGCCGCCGGTCACTCTATAGCAGTGCCTCACCTCGACTTTCGCAGGTCGGGCGGCGGAGCTCGCGGAGCCGGGACGGTGCGCGGGACCGGGAGCGGAGGGCACGACGCGGGTCCCGACCACCTGCCCGGGGCGGGGACGGCCGAGCGTGGGGAGGGTTCGGAAACCGTTTCCCGCGGTGACTGCCACGGCACTGCGTCAGGTCCTCGATCCGGCCGCGTGGCGGTCTGTGGCGGGTCGCGAGTTCACCGACGTCACCTACCACCGGTGCGCGCTCGACGACTCCGCGCGGCGACCGACTCCGCGTGGCGACCGCCACCGACGCGGCACGCGCCCGAACCGCTCGGTGGGCGGACAATGGCCCCATGAGCAGCGTCAGAGAACTCCGCACCCTGACCGTTCCCCGAAAGCCGGACGAGATCCCGGGGGTGCTGCCGGAGCTGCGTGCCGCGCTGGACGGCACGGGGCCCGCGCTGCTGCCGCTGGCGCCGGACGACCCCACGGCCCGGGAGACGGCCCGTTCGCTCGGGGCCGGGGAGCCACTGGGCGATGGCGAGGACGCCGGGGACGATCCCACCGCCCTCGTGATCGCGACCTCGGGGTCGACCGGAACCCCGAAGGGGGTGCTGCTGTCCTCCTCCGCGCTGCGGAGTTCGGCGCGGGCCACCCACGATCACCTCGGCGGACGCGGCCAGTGGCTGCTGGCCATGCCCGCCCATCACGTCGCCGGGGTTCAGGTGCTGGTCCGCTCGGTCGTGGCGGGGCTGGAGCCCGGCGTGGTCGACACGCGCGGGGGGTTCACGGCCGGGGCGTTCGCCGAAGCGGCCGAACCGCTGCTGGACACCGTGCACCGGCACTACACGGCGCTGGTGCCCACTCAGCTGTCGCGGCTGCTGGACCCGGCGAGCGATCCGCGCGGGCTCCGCGCGCTGCGCCGCTTCGACGCGGTACTGGTCGGCGGAGCCACCACCGCTCCCGCGCTGCTGGAACGGGCACGTGCGGCTGGGGTGACCGCGATCACCACCTACGGCATGAGCGAGACGGCGGGCGGCTGCGTCTACGACGGCACCCCGCTTGCGGGTGTCGGGGTTCACGTGGAGTCGCCCGAACCGGGGCGGATCAGCCTGTCCGGGCCGACACTGGCTCGTGGTTATCGCCACTCCCCCGACAGCGGCCGTTCCCCGAACAGCGGCCACTCATCCGAAGGCGGTCACGGCTCCGGGCGTGTGGCGTTCGAGGGCGGCTGGTTCCACACCGGCGATGTCGGGCAGTGGCGCGACGGACACCTCGAAGTGCTGGGCCGGGCCGACGACATGATCGTCACCGGCGCCGTCAAGGTGGTGCCGAGCTCGGTGGAACGCGCTCTGGTCGAGCACCCCGGCGTCCGGGAGGCGTGCGTGCTGGGTGGCCCCGACCCGGAGTGGGGACAGGCGGTGCTGGCGGCCGTGGTTCCCGAGCGCACCGCGCCGGACGAGCGGGAGCTGCACGGGCTCGTCAAGCGACTCCTCGGGGCCGCGGCGGCCCCGAAACGGTTCCTGGTGGTGGACGAGCTGCCGCTGCGGGGGCCGGGCAAGCCCGACAAGCGGGCGTTGCTGGCGATGTTCGGGTGAGTCGCCGCGCCTCTCCCGTGTGCGCCTCGTCGCGCGCCGTCGGCGCTCGGTGACCAGGCGCGGGAGGGAACACCCTGGGGAGACGTCGCGGATCGGCGGTGCGCGAGGATTGCGCCATGGCCTCAGTCGCTGAATGGGTCGAAGGTGTTCGGATCCGCACCTGGCCGAACGCGATCGCCCCCGTGATCGCGGGCAGCGCCGCCGCTGCCGGAGCCGCCGGGTTCGACCCGCCGCTGGCGCTGTTGTCGCTGCTGGTGGCGTTGTCGCTGATCACGGGGGTCAATTTCGCCAACGACTACTCGGACGGCGTCCGCGGCACCGACGAGGTGCGCACCGGTCCGCAACGGCTCGTGGGCTCGGGATCGGCACGTCCGGGCAGCGTTCTGGGGGCGGCGCTGGTCTGCTTCGGCGTCGCGGCCGTCGCGGGGCTGGCGGTGCTCTACCTGAGCGGGCACTGGTGGCTGCTGGCGTTGGGGGTGGTCAGCCTCGCGGGGGCCTGGTTCTACACCGGCGGCAAGCACCCGTACGGCTACGCGGGCTGGGGCGAGCTGGCGGTGTTCTGCTTCTTCGGCCCGGCCGCCGTGCTGGGCACGATGTACGTGCAGGCGGACACCGTCAACGGTTCGGGGATCGGGGCCGCCGTGGCGATGGGCGCGTTCTCCAGCGCGGTGCTGGTGGCCAACAATCTGCGGGACATCCCCACCGACCGCCGCAGCGGCAAGCGCACGCTCGCGGTGCTGCTCGGCGACCGGGACACCAGGATGCTGTACGTGACCCTGGTGCTGGCGCCGTTTCTGATCACGACGCTGACGGCGCTGCGGCTCACGCCCGCACTGCTCGGCTTCCTCGCGCTGCCGTTGGTGATCGCCCCGCTGCGTCGGGTGACGCGCGGGGACACCGGGCTGGCGCTGCTTCCGGTGCTGCGCGACACCGGGCTGGCGATGCTGCTCTGGGCCGTGGCGACCGCCGTGGGGCTGGTGCTCGGCTGAGGCACGGCCCCTCGGTCGAGTCGAGGGTGGCCGACGAGGCCCGGCGGGGTGGGGGCTCGGAGTCCGCGACGCGGTGGGCGCCGACCACGCGGACGGCGCCCACCCGAGGCCCGGTTCGGGTCGCGGCGCATCGCCTGAGGCGCTTCAGTTCCGGATTCGCACCAGCCCGTAGTACCAGATCAGCGCGAGCGCCAGCGGAATCGCCGCGATCGCGGCGGAGCCGAACCGCACCAGCCGCGAGGTCGCCAGCTTGTACATCGTCAGCGTGGCACCCGACCTGATGGTGACCCGCTCGTCGCAGGTCACCGTCGCGGTGCCGGAGAACCACGGCTGGTACTGCCGGTAGGAGACGGTGGAGTCGTCGCGCGGGCTCCGGATGTCGCGCCGTTCGCCGCTGTCGGGAACGACGTCGCAACTGGCCCATCCGTTCTTCCTGAGGTTGTCGGTGAGCGCGATGGTCTTCCCGCTCCAGCGGTACTCGTCCGCGTTCTCCTCGGTGACCCCGCGGTCGGACCGCAACGTGGTGGCGTTCAGCGTCGCCGCCCCGTAGAGCACCCCGAACCCGGCGACCACGAGTACGACCCAGCCGATCGCCAGGTACAGCACTGCTTTCCGCAACATCCGTCCTCACTCACCGGTTACCGCTCCGCAGGAAAGAATCGGGCGGTTCCTCGTCGTCCTGTTCGGGGGCACGGTTCGGGTCGTTGGCGATGATCTCGCCCACCTCGTGCCCCTCGTCCAGCATCTCCTTGACCCGTCGCATGGCGGGTACGCCCGCTTCGAACGCGCGCCGCACCCCTTCGTCCGCCATCGCCCGGCCGCTGGTCACTTCCTGCCAGCTCAGCTCTCCCTCGTCGATGCGCCGCTGCAACTCGGCGATCTCGGTGGGCGCTTCTCCGCGCCGGACGAGCTGTTCGATCCGCTCGGTCTGCTCCTCGGAGAGCTCCGCTTCCGGCAGCTCGCTGTTCAGCTCGTCGGCACGTGCCGCGACGCGCTCCGCCTCCGCCACGGCCTCGTCGAGCGCGGCCTCGGCGTCGCGGATTCGCTGTGTTCTCCAGTCCCGCAAGTCCTCTCCTGGTTCGACGGGGTCGATGGGTTCCGGTGTCACAGCTCGCCCGACATGCTCGTACGGCGCCCCGCACCGTCCTGTGAGCCGGTGCCTCCCCGCCGGCCCGCGCTTCTCGGCTGATCGGCACCGTCCCGCTGGTCCGTGCTCGCGTCTCCACGCATGTCCGAGGCGGTCCGCCGCACATCGGAGGCACCACCGCGCACCCGCGTCGCCCCTTCCCGCACCTGGTCGACGCCGTCCGTGACTCCGGACACGGAGTCGGAGAGCCCGCGCGTCCGGTCCAGGGCGGCGTTGACGGCGTCGCCGGTACCGCGCGGCCCGTCGCCACTGGCGACGTCCTGGATCTTGGCGAGCGAGGTACCGGTGGACTCGACTCCCTCGACCACCTGCTTCACGCCCTCGTACATCCGGATGATCGCCTGGATCAGGTCCATGATCATGAACACGATGTCGACGCACCGGATCACGATGCGCACCGCGTTCGCCCAGCCCCCGACCGGTATCCAGGCGGTGCACGCGGCCTGGATCAGTCGGTTCACGAGCTTGGTGATCAGCTCCAGGATCTTCGAGCAGAGCGTCTTCGAGGTGTCTGCCGCCTTGGTGAAGGCGGTGCTGACCAGGTCCGCCACGGCGGCGTCGGCCTCCAGCGCCGCGGTCCAGGTGCCGACCATCATGGTCTCGAACGCGACGGCCGCCGCGCCGTCCCAGCTCTGCCGCAGGTCGCTGACACCGTGGTTGAGGTTGCGCCGCACGGCACGCAGTGACTCCGCGATGTCGGTCCACGCCTTGGCGTTCTGCTCGATCTTGGCGAAGTCACCGGTGATGGGCGAGATCAACGACTCGACGAGGTTCTGCCCCGTCACCTGCTCGTAGATCCAGTTGACGCCCTGTACCTGCCAGCTCGCCCCCTCGATGGCCGACTTCAGGGTCTCCGCGTCCGCCTGCCCGGTCCGCTGCTCGAGCTTCGCGGTCGGATCGTCCACATCGGCGAATGCCATTCGTCCCCCTGGGAAACTGTCCCCGTAACGGTTCGCGCCGGTGGTTCGCCCGGCGGAACCTTCCGTCCTCTCGTGGGCGGATGCCCTCCCGCGGTGACGGCCGGTCGCCGTCCTGCCCCGGTTCCGCCGGTGAACTCCCGTCCACGACAGCGCTCCTGGTTCACGGCAACGGCCCCCGGTGCCCGCCGGGGCGGGACGGCGCCGGGTGCCCGACCGACCACCGGTCGGTACCGGAGACAGCGGCGGCCGGTTCGGGCGAGGTCGAAGCGGGCGGATACCGGGGAATTCGGGCGCTCGGTCGTACCGAGTGGTGTTCAGTCCCGCATCCCGTCCAGCGCGTTCTCCACGGCCCCGAGCAGTCGCCCGATCTCGCGCTCGCGCTCCTCGTAGTCGGCGGCGGTGTTGTCCAGCTCCTCACGCACCCGGAGCAGCCTGGCGTGGGCCAGTCGCAGCGTCTCCGAGTACAGCGCGGTGGCGCCCCGCACGACCGGGACCAGGGTGGCCATGACGCCGGTGAATCCGCTGGTGTCCGAAGCGGTCTCGTTGGCGTAGTTCTCGATCTCCTTGAAGGACTCGGCATTGCGCCGCAGCAGATCGCCGTAGCCCCGTAGCCGCGACGGCACCGCTTCGACCCTTTCGGACACAGTTCCCCCTGGTAGCCGGATTCGACCGATCATTCATCGGAGCCGATTAACACGTTCGGACCATAACTGTGACGCGTCCGAGGGTGGGGCGGTTCCGAACATCCGGCGACGGATTTCGGCAAGATGAGGTGCGATCCGGGGATCGGCCACCCGGCGGAGGTTCACCTCGCCGGAGTGCTCGGTCGGCGCGAGCCGAGCGACTCGACCGCCCGAGGGTTCTCCCGTGTCGTGCTCTCGCAGGGGGCGGTGGAGACGTTGTGCGGCACCCGCCCGATGTCTCCGGTCTCGATCACGGGACCACGAGAGGTTCCGCCAAGCTGGCGTCCCGACGGCCCGACCGGAGAAGTCCGATCAGTGCGCCACTTTCTCCAGCACTCGGCCGGTTATTCGCCGCGCGGCCTCGCACCGCTCGGTGCCGGATTCCCCGTCGCTGACCACGACCTGCAGCGTGGCCCCCGCCACGTCGGAGTAGACGGTGCAGTCGTTGGCGTAGGAGGTCCTGGAGGCGGCGACGGGGAGCTCGGGGATCGGCTCGCTGCCGAGCCCTTCGAACCCGTCGGGCTGCGCCGCCACGAGGACCGAGCGGTCCTGTTCGGCCTCCTGCTCCGCCCGGTAGCGGCAGCCGCGCACCGGCGGGTCGAAGCTGACCTCCTCCGGCTGCCCGTCGCGCACCGCGAAGGCCGGTTCGCGCAGCTCGGCGGGATCGATCAGCGAGCACATCCGTGTGGCCGAGAGGTCGGCCAGCTGTTCGCGCTGTTCGGTCGGGGTGGTGGGCGCGGCCGAGGACGACGGCGCGGGGGTCGTTTTCCGGCCGGTACCGGTGGAATCGGTGTCGGTCGTCGTCCCACCTCCGCCGCAGCCGCTCAACAGCACCAGCAGCGCGCCCGCGCAGGCCGAGACGCGCGATCCGGTGCGCCTCGACCTGGAACCGGCGCCAGAAGCACAAGACATGGCTTCCAGGATGCACCAGAACGCCGCATCGCGCGGGACGTCCGTGGTCTCGCGAGAGATTCACCGCGTCACTGCCGGGAACGGAACCCGGTGCCGGGTGCGTCGTCACGTCGTCCCAGGGTCCACTGTGAACCGAAACGACGAGGGCGCCGCCGGTGGTGACGGGTCCGACGGCACCCTCGCCCGGTTCGTTCGAACGTTCTCAGCGCTCGGTGGCCGTCGGGACCGCCGCGTCCTCGGTGAGGTCTTTCTCGTAGGTCTCGGTCAGCAGGTAGGCCGAGCCGAACGAGATCACCGCGAGCACGATCACGTAGGCGGCGATGGACATCGCGGAGTCGGTCGTGCCGTACAGCCAGGTGCAGATCATCGGCGCTATCCCGCCGCCGAGGATGGAGGCGAGCTGGTAGCTGATCGAGATGCCGCTGTAGCGCAGCCGGGTGGAGAACAGCTCGGAGAAGTAGGCGGACTGGGGGCCGTAGACCGCCGTCCGGCACAGCTGCATCACCATGCCGCCGAGCAGGTAGAGCATGATCGCGCCCGTGCCCACCAGCATGAAGTAGGGCACCGAGATCAACGCCATCACGGCCATGCCGCCGAGCACCATCCTGCGCCTGCCGAAGTAGTCGGACAGCAGTCCGAACAGCAGCATCAGCGGTATGTCCACGAAGCTCAGCAGTGAGTTCGCGTTGAGCACCGTGGTGCGTTCGAACAGCCCTTCCTCGGTGGTGTAGAAGACCATCCAGGTGCTGGTGACGTAGAACGTGGCGTGCGTGCCCAGGAACATGCCGGTGGCCAGCAGGATCGTCTTCGGGTGCGAGCGCAGCGCCTCCAGCACCGGCATCTTGGCCTTCTCCTTGGTGTTCATCACCTGTTCGAAGACCGGGCTCTCGCTGATCGTGATGCGGATGAGCAGACCCGCCACGATCAGCACGGCGCTGAGCAGGAAGGGGACGCGCCAGCCCCAGGCGAAGAACTGTTCGTCGCCGACGCTGGCCGAGATCGCCGAGAAGGTGAGGTTGCCCAGCAGCAACCCGGCGGGCACGCCGACCTGCGGCCAGGAGCCGTAGAAGCCGCGCCGGTTGGCGGGGGCGTGCTCGACGGCCATCAGGGCGGCGCCGCCCCATTCGCCGCCGACGCCGATGCCCTGGGCGAAGCGGAGTGTGACCAGCAGCAGCGGCGCCCAGGCGCCGATCGTCTCGTAGGTGGGCAGCAGCCCGATGAGCAGTGTGGCCACGCCCATCAGCATCAGCGACCAGATCAGCATCGGTTTGCGGCCGAGGCGGTCGCCGAAGTGGGAGAACACGACGCCGCCCAGCGGGCGGGCGATGAAGCCGACGGCGAAGGTGGCGAAGGAGGCGATCGCGCCGACCATCGAGTCGAGTTCGGGGAAGAACAGCTTGTTGAACACCAGCGCGGCGGCGGTGCCGTAGATGAAGAAGTCGTACCACTCGATGGTGGTGCCGATGAGGCTGGCGAATGCCACTCTTCGGGAGTGCGGCTGTGACGTACCGACCATTTGGTATGCACCCTTCGTGTCGAAGCTGTCGGGGACTCGCACGGACAGGTGGATGTGGCGTAAATAACTAACGCTGTAAGTTTTGGGAACGTTAACGACAGGACGCGCCGACCACAAGAGGGCGCGAGAACTCGATCTTGAAAAGGACGAACGGGATCGGGGCGGGCGAAGCGGCGGAGGACGGGAACGAGCTTCGAGGCCCCGTGGCGGTCCTACGATCCAGTACGACCCATCGATCCACAATGGTCTTACGATGACTCGGTGAACGATCCCGCCTCGGGGACGTCGGAACAGCTCGGAGAGGCAGGCGGACCGGGACCGCATACCGTCGTCCGGCACAGCCGCATCACCATGCCGCCGAGCACCATCGGTGCGCCTACCGAACCAGCCGGACAGCGGCCCGAACAGCGACATCAACGGTATGCCCACGAAGCTCAGCAGCGAGTTCGCGTTGAGCACCGTGGTGCGCTCTCAGCACACAGCTCACCGACGCGCGGACACAGGGCACGCGAGCTCCCCGTACCGAAATCGCGGGTTTCGACGGGACTCGACACAGAAAGATTTATTTATGAACCAAACAAAATCGATACACGTAAATATTGATCTTTTCGAGTGAGAAAAGAAAAGAAGCCTGTCTTTGATCCCGCCTCGGACTTTACCGTCCCGACCGGTGGGAACACCGGGTTCCCCAGGACAACAGGAAAAGCATGCAGTTAATACGAACCTTCTCCCGGATCGCGGCAGCGGTTCTGCTGACCCTCGGAGCCACGCTCGGCTTCGCCGGGGTAGCCACGGCGACACCGGAACAACCGACCGACGTCTATGGCTGTAGTGAGAATTACATAACGGGAAGCGGCGGGCACAAGGGCGTTTCCATCACCTGCGTCGGAGACCGGGGGGACAGTTTCCGCGCCGTGGCCGTGTGCAAGAAGCTCGGCGGCGAGACCTACACCCACTACGGTCCTTGGGTCTTCGCGTACGAGACATCGACCGTGTGGTGCGATCTCGGTGCCCGGGTCTCCAACGCGTGGGCCCAGAGCGCGTGAACACCGCCGACGGGAAAATCCCAGTCGTGCGCCCCAGCATTCGTGCCGTGTCATCTTCTTCCGGCAGTGAACAAGTACCAGCGATAATCGCGATTCCACCCGGATTCGCCCCGCGCGGAATATTCCGCTGATCGGATCGAGCCGTTCAGCTCGTTCAAAGCAGAGCACGTCGCATCCTGCACGGGGTTCCCGTGTGGGATGCGACCACTTCATACCGATCGCCGTCACAGAGGAGTGATGCTCGGCCATCGGCCGAACCTCCTGGTTCAGCGATTCCAACGGATCCAGGTGCTGTGCTGGTCGGTGTAAGCCGCGATGACCGACTACGAAAACGGCGGACGGAGAGTCGCGTGGCGTTGGCTACAGGAGTTCGAGAAACCGCGACGGCGAGAACAGTACCGCGTCCTAAAGTGGGCAGGACAGCCCCAAGCCTGGTCGAAACGACGTAGCCGATTCCCGCTCGCTCGGCTGGTCAGCCCACCTGGGTAGCCCCCACGCGGGGGCTAAACCGAATGAACCATCAACACAGAAGTCATCGAAGAACTCCGACCAGAGCTCTCACTCATCAGCCGAGTAGCGCCGGAGAACCTCGCGGCACCGCAGCGGATCGATGTCGTGCTCCTCGCGCCGATCCGCTCGGGCGCGCCCGGCCTCAGTCGCGGCGGGCGCCCTCCGGCCAGATCACGGTGGTCGGTATCCCTCGGTCTCGCGCCGCCTTCACGATGTCGGCGGTGCCGCCGTAGCCCCGTGCCGGTTCGCCGTCCCACACCGCGATCAGCCGGTCGGCTCGTTCGATCATTTCCAGGCTGGCGTCCATGTGGGACCGCGAGGTGGATTCCACGTGGTCTAGCCGCACGACGTCCGAAGCACGTGCCACGAGGGCGTCGTAGGTCGGGTGGTGCTCGGCGGGCAGCCCTTCCCGGTACCGGGCCGCCGGAACGATGACCACGAGCTCTCCGCCGTGGTCGAGCACGGCACGCGCGAAGAGGCTGTCGGCGCCGTCGGCGAGGCAGCTCACTCCGACGACCTCGGGGGTGCCCGCTATCTCCTCGCGCAGCGCGGTGTCCACGAGTCGTTCCGTGTCGTCGGGGAGACCTCGGTGTCCCGTGATGGCCAGTTTCGTCACCGCTGGTCCTCTTCGTAGAGCTCGGTCAACATCCGGTCGAGGTCCTCGACCTCGTGGCTGCGCACCGGCAGCTCGGACCGCAGCGTTCGGACGCTCGACACGATCCGCTCGGAACCGTACTGCCTGCCGACCCGCAGCGCTTCCAGGCCGAGTTTGGCGGCCTCATCCTGATGGGCCGTCCGTGCCAGTAGTAACGCGTGCTCGACCTTCGCGAGCGCCTGGGGCTTGGGAGTCGTCATGCCCGGGAGTGCGGCGGCGTAGGCGCTTTTCGCCGCCGACAGGTCACCGAACTTAGCCAGCGCACTGGACCGGTAGCGAGCCACCTTCGCCGAGGTGAAAGCGAACATCCACGGCCATCGGGCCTCACCGGGACGTCGATCGGCGAGGTGTTCGGCCGTGTTGAGCGCTTCGGTCATCGCCACTCGGTCCCGCAGCGCGCCGAAGGCGACCGCTCGCAGGGACGCGAGCCATGCCCGGGCGGCGGCCGGACTGCTGTTGTCGAGCTGCCGAGCCGCCTTGTCGAGCAGTCGCACTCCCTGACGAGAGTCACCGATCTCGACGGCGAAGTGTCCCAGACTTCCGATCATGTAGGACACCAACAGGGGATTGCGGGCTGACTCGGCGAATCGGATGCTCTCCCGGTACCGCGCACACGCGAGGACCGTATCGCCCCGATCAGCCGCGAGCCACGCCGAGAAACCAGCGACTTCGCTCAGGGCGGCGAATCCCCGCGCGTCGTGCGGCTTGTTCCGAACGATCTGCTTCACCAGCCGCAGATGTCCTTCAGCGGCGGGTGCGAGATCCCGCGAAGAGACCGACGCTTCCATGCGCCGATAAGACTCGGTCGGTGCGGCGATCGACGTGACGAGATCTTCGCTGGAGCCACCCGTCACACCGGCACCGCGACTTCGCGCCAGCGCCACCCCGACACCAAGTCCGAGGGTCGTTCCGAGGTAAGTCCTTCTGTCCACGTCTTCAGTGGTACACCCGTTACCACGTCGCCTGAACCCGAGTTCGAGATCTGAATCGGCATTCAGGATGTGCCGCAGCGCTCACCGGTAGTGAGCGGCTGGCCAGCGGATGTCGCCGCGCTCCCACTTGCCGATGTGGTTGGCGTCGACCTCGGTGATCTTCTCCGTCAGCCGGTAGGTCTGGACATTCACGGCTTCGGCCAGTTCTTGGCGGGTCATCGGCTGGCCCGGTGATGACGGTGACCCTAGGCGTTGCCGCGCAGCGCGTAGGGCTTCGTTGGGCTCCGGCACACCTGCTCCTCTGATCAGTCCGTATCCGACAGTAACGAACCGACTACCCGAGGAGAAAATCAACTCTCCCCGAACTCTCCCCTTGCGCTCCCGGCATCGCTCCCTCCCGTGTCAGGCCACAACGACGGAGGCTCGTGATGGCACTGCCGAAGCGCTGGAGAGGTAGCGGACTGTGCAAACACCCGTATCGACCGCACGAGCGACCCGCGCGGTAGCGAAACGCTCGTTCGCACGTGAGCAACGGACGCCGCGCCGAACACGGCGCACAACGAGAGCCGTCCGGGCGCGACGCCCCGAAGCACATCCGAGATTCACATACGAATCTCCACACGCAGCACCAGTCCCCGTGCCCTGGGGGCGAACCATGCCCTTGAAGACTCGGATCGAGGACGACGCACGCGTTTACGCGGTGGGCCTTCGAGGAGAGTTCGTTCGGCACGAAGTACCCGAACCCCCGGTGATACAGCTCCACGAAAGCCGCGAGGTCGTTATCGCCGAGTGTGGTTGCCTCGCCTTCCCGAGGTTCGGCACTCCTGCCCAACATTACGAGCGCTGCCCCGTCTGTCCACTTGGTCCGGACGGATCGCTGCATCGGTAACGCCGACGCCGGACCTTTTCGGCCGGCTCCGCTCCACCACACGAAAACTGTAATCAACGCGGGAAATCGAATGATGCCGGATGTCGCCGCGAACGTACCGACCTACGTGGACAAAGACACGACCTTGCGGATCAAAGTTGTGGACGCGTGCGGGATGACATGTACATTTTGCCACAACGAGGGCACGCCAGTCGTAGCCGACAACAGCCGCCGAACGGCCGGGGAGTTCGTCACAGCGGGCACCTCGGGACGTGTTTCCATCTATGCCGCGAGCAACGGGGCGAACTTCTTGCCCGCCACAGTAGAACCGAGCGAAGAGTATCAGCGTGCGCTCATCACGCTACGTGAGCTCGGGCTGACCGAGTTGCACATCACGGGAGGCGAACCCACTCTGCACCCCCGGTTGGTAGAGGTCGTGCGGCTCGCTCGTGACGTCGGTTACCGGGTACGCATGACCTCGAACGGCGAACACGGCGCTGATGTACTCGGGGCGTGCGCTCGCGCTGGGCTCGATCACGTGAACTTCTCTGTGTTCGGCACCACGGCGAGCGAGCTCGCTCAGGTACAGAGCACGCGGTTTCAGGACACGACACGTGCCGCGAGGAAGATCGAGGCGCTGCGTGCTTCCATAGCGACTTGCGAACGGTACGGCATCGGAGCACGGGCGAATATCGTCGTACTCGACGATACGCACGTCGAACGGGTTCACCGATTGCTCGACGAGTACTCGTCAACGATCTCGGTACGTCTGCTGAACAGCCTTGACCACGGGACGGCATCAGTAGCCGCGATCGAGCGCGTTCTCGCCGAACGAGGTGCGGTCGCCGTAGCGGACCACGTCACAGCGGGCGTGTCCGGTGCCCGCACCGAGTACCGCATGGCCGACGGTCGGCACATCTCGTTCAAGCGTCTGCGCCCCACGCGCTTGCCGGACACGTGTGCCGGATGTCGGTTCAACAACGGCACCGACTGCCAGGAGGGCTTCTACGGTTTGCGCCTGTACCGAGATCGCGACGGCCGGTGGATGGTCGGTGTTTGCATCCGGCGAATGGACCTGTGCCAACCTCTTGATGAGTTCCTGCACGGGGAGCTCGCCACCGAGGTCGTACGGTTCCGCGAAGCGGAGTACGCCCGACTGGCCCAGCACGCGAGTTCCCTACCCTCTTGTGTCCCGCGATCCTCACGTCAACGAAGGGCTCACCGCATCATGATGACCGAGCACGAGGCGAAGGTACTGGAGATCGATCCGGACGAATTCGAACACCGTGTAGTCGCGCTCGGCGGGCGCAGGATCGACGGAGCACGGCAACGCCGTTACGTCTACGACATCGTTCCTGGCGACCAATCACGATGGGTTCGCCTACGTGACACGGGTACTGAGACCACGCTCACGATCAAGGAGATCGCTGACGACGGTATCGACGGCACCACCGAAACCGAGGTCACGGTCTCGGACTTCGAAACGACCAACATCCTGCTCGGCAAACTGGGCTACCGACCGAAGGCGTACCAGGAGAACACGCGAGTGAGGTTCGAGCTCGACGGCGCCGAAGTCACCATCGACGCGTGGCCGCACATACCACCGTACGCTGAGATCGAAGCCGAGAGCACGTCAGCGGTACTCGCCGTCGCCGACCGACTCGGGTATGCCGAGCAGGACCTCACCGGCGAGAACACGACCAAAATCTACGCTCGGTACGGGATCGACCTCAGCTCGATCAGCTACCTGGCGTTCCCGGAGGACGCCAACGCGAAGCAATCGTGAACCGCTAGTGCGGCTCCAAGCACACGAACGATGTGCTATTCCCGTAGCGGAGTGCCAGAAAGCTCCTCGCTCCAAGCGGACGCTCGGAGGAAGTACGAACGAGGTGGTTCTCACAGTGCCTCCGTGCCGCTAGAATCCCAGCGCAGTGAGTGTAGGCCCCGCGCGTCGTGGGTTCTGCTGGTCGTTGCAACGCCTGAGTGTGTGGGGGTTGTGATGGGCCTGGAGAGGCGTGTGAGTGGTGGGTCTTTTCGGTTGGCGCAGGCGCGGGCGGAATACTTCCGGTTGATGCAGCAGGGTGTGTCCAGTCGTGAGGCGTGTCGTCGGGTGGGGGTGGATCCGCGTCGGGGCAAGATGTGGCGCAATGGTCGGGTGCCGAAGCCGCGGGGTGGGCGGGCAGAGGTGTCGGGGCGGTTTCTGTCTGAGTCGGAGCGGGTTCATATCGCTGATCGGTGTCGGGAGCGGGCCGGTGTGCGCGTGATTGCGCGGGAGTTGGGGCGTGATCCGTCCACGGTCAGTCGGGAGTTGCGGCGGAATTGCCAGCAGAATGGTGCCTATCGTCCGCACGGGGCGCATGCGCGGGCGCGGGCGCGTAGGCCTCGACCGAAGCGGGGCAAAATCGCCCGTGATGGGCGGCTGCGGCAGGTGGTGGAGACCAAGCTGGGGCATCAGTGGAGTCCGGAGCAGATCGCTGCGTATCTGCGGCGGCGGTTTCCGGGCCAGCCTGACCGGCATGTGGTGCACGAGACGATCTATCAGGCGATGTATCACCGTCATCGGGGGCGGTTGCGGCAGCATAGTTGTCGGCAGTTGCGCAGTGGGCGTCGTCGGCGGCGGTCTCGGCGGGAAACGCGGCAGCGGCAGCACTTCTTCGTGACTCCGTCGGTGATGCTGGATCATCGTCCGGCCGAAGCCGCTGATCGTGCTGTGCCCGGTCATTGGGAAGGCGATCTGCTCATTGGGCGCAATAACGCGACCGCGATCATTACCTTGGTTGAGCGCACCACGCGCTATGTGACATTGGTGGCTTTGCCGTGGGGACAAACGCCCCAGCATGTCAACACGGCGTTGCGGCGCAGTCTAGCCCGCGTTCCTCGTCATCTCACCCGGACGTTGACCTGGGATCAGGGCAGCGAGCTGGCCTACCACGAGGAGTTCACTGCTCGTACCGGCATCCCGGTGTTTTTCTGCGATGCGGCCAGCCCGTGGCAACGCGGCAGCAACGAAAACACCAACCGGCTGCTGCGCCAATACTTCCCGAAAGGCACCGACCCTCCCCGGCAGCAAACCCAGCTCACCGACATCGCTCGCGAACTCAACACCCGACCCCGCAAAACCCTCAACTGGGACACCCCCAAACACCGATGGACTACACTACTGACCAGCAAATAACCAACCACCGTTGCAACGACCCCACGAATCCGCCACGCGCGGGGATGGACCGACTCCTCATCAATCCCATCCCCTGCCGACCCAGTAGGCCCCGCGCATGCGGGGATGGACCCAACACCATCGCCATCGGAGGCAGCGAACCCTCGTAGGCCCCGCGCACGCGGGGATGGACCGTGCGGATGCTCCCGCGGCGTATCGCGGTAGACGTAGGCCCCGCGCACGCGGGGATGAATCGAAGGAACGCCCCCACACGGCAGGCATCGAAGAGCCCCGAGCAGAAAGCTCGCTCATGAGTCGAGACATCCGGCGAAGCCCTCGCGCTGCGGCAAGCCAGAAGGCATCCTCGGAAAACGACGCGAATCACCGAACGAGCACGCGGCCGGTTCGTAGCTCACCATGAGCGCGTTGGAGGAAATCGGGCGGTCACTGGCGATCACCACCACGAAAGCCACCGAAGCCCAGGAAGCGATCGTCGCGGCCGGAAGCACCTGGAACCAACGAGGACAGGAACTCACCGAACGCCTGTCCGGCACCAACGACCCGAACGCCCAACACCTCCTGAACCAGCACGAGACCACCGCCGAAGACATGCGGCAAGCTTGGCGCAAGATCACGCTGGCCCTCCGCACCATCCAGCGCTACCGCACCAGCATCGAAGGGGAACCGGCTCCGCTGGAGACACCCCGATCGGAGGCGGGTTCCGTACGGACATCCGAGCCGGTCAAGAGCCCGCACGGTGACTCCTACCCACCACAAGCCGCTGGCCTGGCGGAACACTTGGACAAGCGCGTGATCCCTGGCGTGGGTGAGAAGACGATGGGAGTCGGTCGCTTCGGCGAGGACGGGCATCCGCTTCCCCCGATGCGCTCCGGGATGAGTGAACACTACTCGCAGATCATCCGCGAACGTCTGAAGCGCGCGGGTGTCAACCCCAGATGGGTGGATGGCCACGTGGAAGCGAATTTCGCGGCCCTGATGATCGACAGCGCACAGCCACACGGGGAGCTGGCGATCAACAACGTCCCGTGCGGGATCGAGCGGCAACGAAACTTCCCCAACACGTGTGACAAGGCGCTGCCGAGTCTTCTACCGGAGGGGTATAGCTTGACGGTCTACGGAAGCGGACAGGACGGGTCCACGTTCACGAAGACGTACAGGGGACAGGGACACCCATGACATCGAACGCGATTGCCTCCGAGCTGCTGACCGAAGGCGGAATCGACGTGGGCGAACTTCCCGCTGATCTGGACGTGATCGATCTCCTTCAGGAGGCGAACGAGCGGCAACCGCAGCAAGCGTGGTCGTTCTTCGTGAACATCTCGGATGGCGCCGCGACCGAGTTCTCGGTCGGGCTCGACGGTGACCGTGGTGTCGTCACGTGGTGGGACGGGCAGGATTCCTTTCGTCCGGCGCACGGCTCGAACACCGAACCCGTGGACTACTGGCGCGGTGGCCACCACTCCCAGCTTCCGGCGGGTTACGAGATCAGCGCCGAAGACACGCTCGCGGCCCTGCGGGAGTTCCTGCGCACGCATGAGTGCCCGACGAACATCGAGTGGGTGATGGAGTGACCTGAACGCACAGCACGAACTCCCCGCGCCGACTACGGAGAGCGCCGTGCCGCTACGGACGAACAACGCGCTACCTCACGAACGAAACCCCGCCAGCCTCCTTTCACCGACGCCGCTGAGGTGTGCCGGGAGACCGTGGCAACCCTGACCGGATGTTGCGATCCGGGCCGGAACCTCAAACCCACAATGGTCATTCGATGACTCGGTAAGCGGCTCTTCTTCAGTACTCAGCGGAGCCCCCGCCAGCACGACCGAATCTCGTCACCGCGCCCCCAGGACGCCGAAGAGGGGAAGAACGAAGTGGTTCTCACAACGCTTTCCCACTGCTAAAATCCCAGCGCAGTGAGTGTAGGCCCCGCACGCGCGGGGATGGACCCGAGTGACGGTGATGACGTGGGATGTTGTTGCGGTAGGCCCCGCACGCGCGGGGATGGACCCTCTTCTCGCCAGGCGCGGATGTATCGACGAAGGTAGGCCCCGCGCACGCGGGGATGGACCGCAACGCCTTGGCTGTGGTCGGTCGTGCAGCCATTGGTTCTGCGGGCCCCGCATGACGAGAGGCAGGGGCTGTTCCTGATCCTGCTACGAAAACCGCCCGGTGCCGTCGGCCGGAACTGGGGGGTTCGTTGCAGGATGTCGACCGGAGCGAAGGTCTCGGTTGTTCAGTCTTCGAGCTTGTCGCGATAGAGCTCGGTAAGGCGTTGCAGGATCGCGCTCGCGTCGTTCCCTACGTCGGCGGCGGACCAGAGCTGGTCGGCGAGCGTCTCGTACACGCCGATCTGGTCCGGGTCGGTGATACGGAGCTCCGCGGTGATGTTCTCGACGAGTACGTGGTCGTCGAGGATCCAGAATCCGTGAATCGGTGTGTGCGGCAGAGTTCGCCCAGCCGGAAGTATGCCCATCCGCAGGTTCGGCAGCGCGAGGATGGTGTTCAGCCGGTCCAGCTGTGCGATCATGTCAGCCGGTGGGACCACGGAGTGCAGCAGAGCTGATTCCGTGATCAGGATGTCGATCCGTTTATCCGGTTCGTAGAGGACTTCCTGTCTGCGAAGACGTTCGCGTACCGCCTCGTCGGGATCACGCTCAGTGCCGTGAAGGTCCGATTGAGTGGTGAAGACGGCCCGTGCGTAGTTGGCCGTCTGGACCAGGCCGGGAACGAGAGCTGTGCTGAGACCACGAATCCTCGTCGCGTGTTGTTCGAGGCGAGCTATCTGGGACTGGCGACCCTGATGACCGCCCCGAAGTTGACGGCGCCATGTGACCTCTTCGACGCGCAACTCACGCAGCTCGTCGAGAACCCGCTGCACAACCGGCTCCGATGCTCCGCAGGCATGCAGCCAGTCGACGACATCGGAGTCGGTGGCAGTCTGTCTTCCCGTCTCCAGTTTGGAGACCTTGGATTGGGTCCATCCCTCTCCGAGGGCGTAGGAGAAGTCGCGTCCGTTCAGCCCTGTCTGCGCTCTGAAACCGCGTAGGCGTTCGCCGAACTGTGCGCGCCGCTCGTCGAAGGTGGCCACTCGCTTCGTGCTCCTTCTACGTTCCCATCGGACTCGTCTCGTAACTCGTGGAGTGTTGCCACGCTATCCGAGCCCACTCACGATACTGACTGACAGTGTCCGAGGCGGTGATGAACTCGGCGCCCGTGAAGTTCCCGCTTTCGTCGAAGTGCATCGTCGTTACCCATCGCGCGTCGAACATCCAGAAGTCATGTCCAGGCAGTTCGAGTTCGCCGGCTCGGGACTCCGATAGCGTCCGGATGTCCTCACCGGCCGGGATGTTGCAGCGCAGTGCCAGAGCACGCGCGTAGAGCTGGTAAGAAGTCATGGGTTCTGCCAGTACCCGTACCCGTTGAAAACGGGCACCGTGCTCGGTTCGGCTTCTGACCGTTTCCAACCAGGGGTGTATCCATGTGTCGTCCGGTGGTTGTCCGGTGAGGAACCGATGCAGCGGCTCCGCTCCGTCCGAACCTTGATAGTGCCGGTGTACTTCCAGCCGAAACGCGCTGTCTCGGAACCTGGTGAACAACCTCCGTAGCTCGTCACGCCCGGTTATCGTGCACTCCGTCATCACGCTTCCTCGGCAAAGCTCAGCAGTGCTTTGGGGATCTCCACGGCGCTCTCAGTCTCCGGCAGGCCACGTTCGTGCAACGTCCGCAGTGCTTCGGAGTCAGTGATCTTGTATCCCTGAACGACATAGGTGCCGCGATCCGTCTCGTACAGATTGGGGCATGCATCGCTGCCGCTGGTCGTGCCCAAGAACCTCAGTTGCATGACCTCTCCTCACTGGAGCTTTGCTGATCCTTAGTGCGAATCATGCAAGCATCAAGGGGATTGAGTCCAGCAAGGAACTTGCTAGTTCACCTAATTGGATGCATTTGATGCTCATCATAGAGATGATTCTTGATTGATTCTCATTGATGGTGCAGGCTGCACCCGATGAGTTGAGCCAAGCAAGCTGTAGTGGAGGTCAGTGATGCCGGAGAGCTATGACGTGTCGTATCCGGGTGTGCGGGTGTGGTGTCGGAATGAGGTGGGGGTGTCGTCGTTGTTGGTGTGGATCTCGCGGTGGTCGCCGGGGTTGGTTCGGATCGAGACGCCGACGGTGTTTAACCGGACGGTGTGGACGGTGGAGCAGGCTCGTGTGTTGCGGGATGTGTTGGATGCGGCGGTGCGGTGTGCTGGGGGTGATGCTCGGTGACCAGTTATGCGGGCAGGTTGGGGATGTGGTTGGCCCATGAGCAGTGGAAGCTGGAGCAGGCCTCCTACGACATCCCGGCGCGGCGGGCCACCCCCAGGCAGTGCGCGGAACTCGCCGGGGTGTTGCAACGACTCTCCGATGAGCTGCGCGACTACGCGGCCGGGCTCGCCTTCAGCGGCGGGCAGCCGCCGGAGTCGGGGTCGATCGACCCCGACGAGCCCCCCGGAGGGGAGGATCAGCGATGAGTGCGCCGCCGGTGCTGCTGGCCACGGCCGTGGTGCTGACGGGGGCCGTGCTCGTGCTGGGCGGCTGGGGTCATCGGGCCGGCTACCGGCCGCGCCACGCGGGCGGCAGTGGCCCGGCCGCCAGACGGTTGGCCGCACTCAGGTTGGAGCACTACGCCCGGGACGAGTACCCGACCGTCGAGTTGATCGGCTGGCCACTCTGCGATCCGGACGAGCAGCCGCACCTGTTCGGGCCGGCCCCACCCGCCCCGGTGGCGCCCTCACTGGTATCGAGACCGGAGTCCCCACCGGCCGTGCCGACTCCCACCAGCCCGACCGCTATGAATACCGCTACCGCTGCTTCAGCTTCCTCCCCTGAATCAGCATCGGCACCGGAGCCTCCCGAGCTGGCACTCATGCGCCGCGTCCTCGACGAGCTGCACCGCCTCTAGATACCTCAGCATCATTCCGATCTTCCGTCCCCCGCGGTCCACTCCCCGTGAAGACCGACCCGGAACCGTGCTCTCGGCACGCCCCCGACAACCGCGGAGACACACCGGGCCGGTGGTGGCCGGTCGTCAATTTCCCAGGAAACGTACGCACCGCCACCACCAAACCCCGCCCTACCAGCCGTGAAGGCGGGAAACACACCTGTTGCCTGGTCGACGCCGAGCGGCGTTCTGACAACGCCGCCGGTGGAACGCGTTCGAGATCATCGACTTTTATTGGAGATTGCCTTGCGCGACTTGTCGTTCGTTTGGCTGGAGATCACCGGAAAATGTCAGCTGGAATGCACCCACTGTTACGCCGATTCCGGTCCTCGCGGCAGCCACGGAAACATGACCGAGGCCGATTGGTGCCGCGTCCTCGATGAAGCCGGACGACTCGGTACTCGGCTGGTGCAGTTCATCGGGGGCGAGCCCACCCTGCACCCTTCCTGCTCCGCTCTGGTGGACCATGCCCTGAACAGACGAATGCACGTCGAGGTGTTCTCGAACCTGGTGCACGTGCGCCCCGCCATGTGGGAAGTGCTTTCTCGGCCGGGAGTGCGGCTGGCGACCTCGTACTACTCCGATGATCCGGCCGAACACGCGGCTGTGACGTGGCGCGACACCCACGCACGGACGAAGGCCAACATCGCCGAAGCCGTCCGCCGCTCGATACCGCTGCGAGTGGGGGTCGTGGATCTCGCCGACACGCAACGCAGCGAACAGGCCGTGGCCGAACTACGAGAACTCGGAGTCACCGATATCGGAACCGACCGGCTGCGTCAGGTTGGTCGCGGCATCCGGGAAGCCGAGACCGGCCCGGACCAACTGTGCGGACACTGCGGCGACGGCGCGGTCGCGATCGCTTGCGACGGTGAAGTGTGGCCCTGCGTGTTCGCCCGCTGGATGCCCGTCGGAAACGCCCGCGAGAACACCCTGTCCGAAATCCTCGCCGGTAACCGCATGTACTCCGTCGAACGACAGCTGCGTGACCACTTCGACGCGGCCTCCGAAGCGGCGTGCGATCCTAAGTGCGGACCGAACTGCGGTCCAGCCTGCAATCCTTCGTGCTGGCCTACCGGGGCGGGTCCGTGTGGCCCCAAGTGCGGGTGCCAGCCGAACTACGACGCCTAGGAGACCTGCCGGGTGTTCGTGCGACGAGCCCGCGTACGCGAGCGGGATGCCCCCGACCGCGCCGAACGCGGTCGGTGGCCGTTCACGGTGCCGTGCGTGACCGAGCTCGTCGAACACGGCCTGACTTTCCGGGCTCCGGTTACGTTCCTGGTGGGGGACAACGGTTCCGGCAAGTCCACGCTGGTGGAGGCCGTCGCCGAAGCGTTCGGACTCGATTCCTACGGAGGCAAGCTCGCCGCGAAGCGCGGGCACCCCGAACCGAGCACGACCGAACTCGGGCAGCGGCTGAGCCTGGAGACGACCCCGGCGGGCTCGCGGATGCTCGGCGGGCCACGCTCGAAGAAGCAGGGGTTCTTCCTGCGCGCGGAGACCGCGTTCCGGATGACCGAGCGACTCGGCGGCGTCCCCGGTTACTGGGAGCCGGACACCAGCTCGATGTCGCACGGCGAAGGTTTCCTGACCGTGTTCCACGAGATGATGGCCAGCCCGGGGTTCTACGTCATGGACGAACCAGAAGCAGCGCTGTCCTTCACCTCCTGCCTGCGCTTGGTGGCACTGCTGCATCAGCTCGGCGAGAGCGGTGCCCAGGTCGTCTGCTCCACCCACTCGCCGATTCTGGCCTCCACTCCCGGTGCGGACATCCTCGAAGTGGGCGAGCAAGGAATCGACCGAGTAGAGTGGCGAGAGCTGGAGCTGGTCGACCACTGGCGGCGCTATCTCGACAACCCCGACACCTACCTGCGTCACCTGCTGGACACATGAGCCCCACCGAGTCCGAGACCGCCCGGGCCGACCGCGAGTTCGCCGCCTGGATGCGTGAGAACCTCGACCACTCGGCCGAACACTTCGGACTCAGCGCTCTCGGCGAACCGGTTTACGGCTGGCGGCTGCTGTCCATCGGGGCTCCCGCGTTCGGCGCTGACGGAAGGTACTGGCTGCGCGTGGTCACCGAGGAACCCCGTTGGGCCTACGGTGACCGGTGGCGGGGAAACACCGATGCGAACGCCGTCACCGGCATCCGCAAACCCCGCGTGCTCACCACCCACGAATGGGAGATCCCCGGGATCCGCCGCCAACGCGCCGAGCTCATGACCCACCTGGCCGGGCATCCCTGCGGTGGTGAGGACGCGCTCCACGAAGAGATCCAGCTCCCCGACTCCTGGTGGCGCGAGCTGCGCGGCGGACTCGATCATCTGGCCACCGTTCCCACCGAACGCGAGCACAAGAACGCGGCGGAAGTCGCCGAACGGCTCGAACGAGTCGGCGCGCACCACGCGGTGCGGCGATGGGAGAACGCAGGACGCTGGGAAACCGTGCACGGGGATCTGCACTGGACGAACCTGCTTTGTCCGGAGTTCGGGCTGCTCGACTGGACACTGTGGGGACGCGGACCAGTGGGCACCGACGCGGCCACGCTGTACTGCTACAGCCTGCTCGCGCCGCGAACGGCCGAGACAGTGTGGCGAACCTTCGCCGACGTGCTGGAAACCCCGAACGGCGAGATCGCGCTGCTGCACGTGGCGGCTCGGTTGCTGCGCCGAGTCGAGATCGGTGATCACCCCGAGCTGGCGGCACCGCTCAGGGAACTGGTCCGGCGAATCCGATCCCGTTACCGTTCGACTGAAGCAGACTCGTGACGGAGTGGTGTTCACAGCGTCTTCGCCGCGCTAGAATCCCAGCGCAGTGAGTGTAGGCCCCGCGCACGCGGGGATGGACCGTCCTTCGGGCGCGGCCCGGTTTCACCGCGTTCGTAGGCCCCGCGCACGCGGGGATGGACCGTTCGCCGACCGGCGGGTGGTGACGTATCCGGCGTAGGCCCCGCGCACGCGGGGATGGACCCAACGCGACGCTGGAGACCACCCACCGGCGGTGGTAGGCCCCGCGCACGCGGGGATTGGCTGTCCGGGTGTGGTGGCTACGAGGGCGCCTCAGCGCCGGACAGAACGAGCGGGAGTGGCACGAAAAAGCGCCTCCGGAACGCATCCGGAGGCGCTGGATTTCACACGCGGAATCAGTCGAACTTCTCGGCCTTCACCGCACCGATGAACGCCGCCCACTGAGCGCCGGTCGTGGTGAAGTACCCGGCCGAACGATCCTTCGTGTCACGCACCGCCGCGCCGTCCGCGATACGGCCGACCTCGACACAGCTCGTACGTTGTCCTGAGCGACTAGACTTCCGCCATCCTTGGGGGTGTATCGTCAATGTCGTTCTCCTTTTCGTCTGCACAGTTGGCGATGAACTCTGCCGACGCCTCGGGGCTCATCGCCACTTCGTGCAGGTTAGTAACCGCATCCTGATACGCCTTTGCGGTACCCGGGTTGTGCAGGGACACCGACGAGTGGTACTGCTCCATGTGCACGATCGGCGTAGCTTTCGGGAACTCGAACAGGATGAACGAGCCCATGTGCGCCGGGTGCAGCGAGGTCGCTCCGATCCGCACCACGCGCACATCGACATTGTCCCATTCGCTCATCTTCACAACGTGTCGAAGCTGTTCGGCCATGACCGCATGGCCGCCGATGGATTCGAGCAACGCCGCCTCGGAGATGAAGCACGTCAGGTGTGGCGCCTTCGGCTTCATCAGTACTTCGCGACGGCCTACCCGCATCAACACCATCGTTTCGATTTCGTCGAGCGAGAGATGTTGCATCACCGCTCGTGCGTAGTCCGACGTCTGCAACAGTCCGGGGATCACACCGGTAGCGACTTCGGTGATGTGACTGGCGCTGCGCTCGAACTCGATGAGCGTGGTCAGCTCCTTGCGTGCTCCAGACGTGGCTGTCGATAGCCAATCGAGCTTGTCCGCGTCACGGGCCATATTCGTGAGCCGATCTCGCGTTTGGGCGGGTGCACCGAGGGTTGTTATGTAGGCGGCAACGAATTCGGAGGCGGGAACTGTTTCGCCCGATTCGTAACGTTGTAGACGAACGTGACTCACCTCGAGCTCTTTGGCGAGATCCCGCAGGCTATACCCTGCGTTTTTTCGTACCTCACGCAGTTCCGCGCCAAGTGCACGTGCTTTCGGCGTTCCTCCACTGTTTCGTCGCATGAAACAAACACTAACCAGATGTGTGTTCCTTAAACGATCCCCCGTTTAGGGGATTGTTTATAAGTTTCAGTTAGCGGCAATCTGTTTCGCGTAACGATGCAACGATTCGACGGAGCACTTAACAGCTATGCCACAGACGTACGACTGGACAGGTTTCGGAGTACGGGTGAGATGCCGCCACGAGGCCGGACCCGATTCACTGCTGGTTTGGCGGTCACAGTGGACGCCTCAGGTGATTCGGATCGAGACCCCCACGGTCTACAACCGCACCGCGTGGACGATCGAGCAGGCCCGGCAGCTGCGGGACGTGCTCGACGCCGCGATCCGGGCGGGCGAGCGGTCATGAGCCAGCCGCACACCCAGCTGTCGGTCTTCCTGCGACAGGGCGAGTGGCTGCTGGACGAAGCCGCCTTCGCGGTCGGCGGGCAGCACTACAGCCCCACCCAGTGCCGCCGGGCCGCCACCGTGCTGGACGAGCTCGCCGCCGCGCTGCGCCAGCACGCCGACCTGCTGCCCTCCGGGGAACCAACCACCGGCGAGCTGCCCACTGGCGAACCGCCCACCGAACCCCCGCCCGACGACAGGGACGACGAGCCGGATGGCTGACACGCGACCCCCTGAGCGGGCACTGCCCCCGGACGCACCACCCCACGACGCGCCACCACCGGTAGCACTGCCCGCCGGGACACCGCCCGGCCCGCCGCGCGCCGACGCGGCCCCCACCGAGATCATGCCCACCGTCAGATCGGGGCGCTGGTCCCGCTGGCACGGCACGCTCCCCCTGGCGACCGTCACCAGGCGCCGACCGGGCAGCAGCACCCTCCCAGAACGCCCCACCGAAACCGACACACCGACCACGCTCGCCCCACCACACCCCCAGCTGCTCGCCCGCGTCCTCGCCGGACTCCGCGCCCTGCCGAACCACGGCCCGGCCCCGTGACCTCCGACATCCGGAGCCAGGCCGTCCACCGCCCCGGCCGGGCGGCATCCACCCCAGCACGCCGCACACGCCTCCCCGTCCCCGACACGGCGCGACACGGCCACCACCCGAAGCGACACGACGACAGCCCGGAACGACACGACGAATTCCCGACACGACAACCACGACGACGCGGAAAGGACGACGCGAATGCCCACCGCCGAACGCGGTTCCACCCGCACGCGACCGCCCCGGCAGCACACGGTGCCGCGCGCCGGTGATGCCTCATGACCGGCCCCTCGGCACGGCCGAACCCCACCCCGTCCCACGACCCGGAGCGCCTGGAACGAACCATGCGCGACATCGCGGCCGGGCGGGCCACCGCCCGGCAGTGCGCCGAAACCGCCTCGGCACTGCGACACCTCTCCCACGAACTGAGCGACTACGCCGCCGCACTCGCCTTCGGCGGTCGACCACCGACCACCGGAACGACCCCCGAACAACCACGGAACCACAAAGGACCCGAATGAACACCCATCCCGCCATGCTGCTGGGCACGGCGGTGCTGCTGGCGGGCACCGCGATCGTGCTCACCCTGTGGGGAAACCGCGCCTGCTACCGTCCCCGCCACGCGGGCGGCAGCGGCCCCGCCGCCCGACGGCTGGCCGCGCTGCGGCTGGAGTCGTACTTCCGGCGCGAACACCCCACCACCGAAGTCATCCGCTGGCCGCTGTGCGACCCGGACCGGCACCCTAGGCCGTTCGCACCCGCGCCACCACGAGCGATCCCGGCACCCGGCCCACCGACTCCGGCCCCCGCACCACCGGACTCCGGCACAACCTCCGGGAACAGCGCACCCACGGGCGTGTCGGGCGACCCCGGCACCGAGCACCCCGAGCTCGCACTCATGCGCCGCGTGCTCGACGGGCTCCACCGGCTATAGAACCGCCCCGCCCACCCGCACCGCCGTTCCGGTGCACCACGGCAAAACCGCCGCAGCATTCCCGCCGACCGAGAGCTCGTCGGTTTTCCCGCGAGATCCCCACCCCTGCCCGGCAGCACCGCCCCGGCCACCCGGCCGGGGCAAGACCCCCGGAGAACAACTGGGACGAACGGATAAGGCGAGGTCACCGGTTCGGGCAACTCCCCTTCCGGCCCTCCTTCCGGGCTGACTAGCTTCGCGGCCACGAGACGAAGAACGGAACCCCCGCCGCACGCCCCCGCACGCCGCGAGAAGGACGAATGTCCGCACCGGAGAAACCCGCCTGAAACGGAACGGGTACGCGCCCCCGACCGGAACATTCCACACCAAACAGACCACCGCCGACGGGAAACCTCAAGCGCGTGGATCTCAGGTGCGGCTTCATGGACTGCATCGAGCGCGGGAAGTGCGTACTACCTCCTCATCGAGAGCTCCCCGGACATTCCCGTCACGGTGCACCCGGAGTTCGAGCACCCGGACCTGACGCCGCCGGCAGCGTCCGAGGACGCGAAGGTCTTGGACCTCGACGGCTGGGAGAACCAGGGCTACCTCCAGCGGGAGATCCCCACCAACAGAGGAGTGCGCTACACGCTCTCCTACCGGGCCGGATTCGACACGCGTGAGCTCGCCGGCGGCAGCGAGAAGGCCGAGACGAGCTTCACCGCGCAGTCCGCGCTGACCGTCATCCGGCTGGTCGATCGGACGGGGCCGATACAAAACCCCAGCAGGAACCGGGAAGGCGCGACAGGGACGGACACCACGGGAATATCCGCGCGGAAAGCGGGAATCTCCGAGGACGACGATGACGACCACGACGACAGCGGGAAAGACCGCGAGCAATCGCTGAAAGAGCCGGAGGAGCGCCGGAAGAACCGCCGGCGCGAGGACAGCGCGCCGCTCGCGAACCCACCGGGCGGATCACTCGCGCCCCGCCCGGAGACCGGGAACCCGGCGCACGAAACCGAAAAACCCAGGTGAGATCAGTCACTCCTGGCCTCGGGGTCGGGCTCCTCCTCGCCCACCGGCGGGTCGGGCTCGACCTCGTCGGCCTCGCCGCGCAGCTGCGCCCGCAACTGCTCTTTACGTTCCGAGCGCTCGGCGGCGCGCTCGGCCATCCCCGCCGCCACCCTGCGGCGCAGTCGGGAGAAAACCACCAGGGAAAGCGGCATGGCCACCACCACCGCGACGGCCAGCGCCACCAGCAACGGAACCCGAAAGAGCACCAACACACCCGCCAGCACGGCGAGCATGCCGAACCTGGCGACGGTGTAGAGCGCGATGTCGAGCGCGAGCGCGCCACCACGCGGTGCTTCGCCCCGCTCCGTAGTCGCCCCGGAGCGCGGTTCCTCCGAGCCCCCGGGCGTTTCCTGCTGCTGTTGTCGCACGTCAACCAGGGTATAGGACGACTCGGGGAGCCGTCGCTCCGCCCGAACCGCACCTTTCGTCCCTTACTTTCCCTTTACCTGGACCCAACGGTTCGAGTACCCGGCCTCATCAGTGCCAGGATGCGACCGGAATGCCCGGATACCATCCTTCGACCGTGGAGGTCACAGTGACAGCGTCGACCCAACAGATCCCGCAGAACGGCCAGGACCATCTGCTCACGCCAGGCGAGGTCGCCGCTATGTTCCGGGTTGACCCGAAAACCGTGACCCGATGGGCCACCGCGGGCCGGATCGGTTCGATCCGCACCCCGGGCGGGCACCGCCGCTTCCGCGAGTCCGAGGTCCGCACGATGCTGGCCGAGCTGACCAACGACGCGGAGATGACCAACGGAATCGGCACCGCCCACTGAGACGGGCACCCGCCCGACTCCCCCGGAGTCGGGGAAGACGGCCCGGCCGAGCCGGCGCCTTGCTGTGTGGCAGGGCACGAGGACCTCGACGTCACGTACCCTGCCGCCCGGCAGTGCACCCGGCTCGGCCCCGGCCGAGACCTCCCACCGTCCGCCCCGGCGCCGACCCCGAAACGGAACCGCCGCCACGAGGGCACCGAGACGGGCCACTCCGTCACCCGCGTTCCCGGCGGGACGACCCGCCGGACGAGGCGTTTCTCACCGGACCACGCGACATCCGTCACCACATCGCGGGATCATCGATGCCGTGCCCGGCTTTCCCGACCGGTTATCATTGAACTTCGCACGCCACACGGATCGGACAAATCCCCGCGCCGCGGCCGGCGATCCGGCATGCGGCAACGAACCACGGGACGACAACGCTCCCGGACGGATCCGCTACCCGGCGGAACAACGGAGGTGACCACGATGGTCTACATCCTGGCGGCGATCGGCGCCGTGACGCTCGTCGTGCTGCTCTGGCAGGGATTCGGCCCCACTGGCGGTATATCCGGCAAGGGTACCGAGCCGCCCGAACGCCCCGCCCCGGACGACGACCCCGAATTCCTCCGCAGGATCTCCGAACAGCAACGCAAACCCCGCGACGAGAACTGAAGGCCCCCGGGCCGGTACCCGTGGTCGGGTTCCGGCCGCCGGGAGCGCCGATCTCCCACGAAATCGCCGTTCCGCTGGGGCGGTGTGTGCCCCGCGCGACGTCGATTCCTCACCAAATCGCCGGACGAGCGGGCACGGGACAACGAGGCCGGTAACGGATCCCAGCCACTCTCACCGGCCGAACCGCCGAGCACCCTCGCGGTCGGCACCCCACGCGAACGCGACCAAGCGGATTCGCGCGGTGCCAAGCCCCAGCCACGCCCGCAGTGTCGAACTCCGAGCACTCTCGCGGGCCGAGCTCCCACCACCCTCGCCACCGGCACCGCCGCGGGTTCTCTGGTGCGGCTCTCGCGAGGACGCCGGAGACGTGGCGTGTACCTACTCGATGTCCCCGGCCCCGCGGCGAGAGCCGTGCCAGAGGTTCCGCCAAGCTAGTCCTTGGGCAGCCTGCGAAGTAAACTTCTCGTCAGCCGGACTGCTGCCTACCCGCGGCGTAGGGAAAGTCATCGGCCACCGTGGCGGCCAGCTCCAGCAACGCCAGCCTGGTCGGAGTGGCCAGCTGGTCCAGATCGACCTCGGCCCCCTCCTCCAGGTGCGGATCGAACGGGATCTTGGACACCGAACGGCAGCGGGACGCGAAGTGCGCCGCCAGCTTGTCGACATCCACCTTGCCCGATCCCGGCCGCACCGAGTTGATGACCGCCACCGAGCGCGAGACCAGCTCGCCGTAACCGTGGGCGTCCAGCCAGTCCAGTGTGGCCGAAGCGCTGCGCGCGCCGTCGATGGAGCCGGGCGAGACGATCACCAGCGAGTCGGCCACGTCGAGCACACCCTTCATCGCGGAGTGCATCAGCCCGGTGCCGCAGTCGGTGAGCAGCACGTTGTAGAAGTGCTCCAGCAGATCGACGGTGGTGCGGTAGTCGCTCTCGCTGAACGCCTCGGAGACCGCCGGGTCCTGCTCGCTGGCCAGGATCTCCAGCCTGCTCGGGCCCTGCGAGGTGTAGGAGCGCACGTCGCTGTACTTGCGGATGCGCTGCGCGTCCCGCAGCAGGTGCCGCACGGTGGCCGTGGTCTCCAGCGGGATCTTCTGGCTCAGCGTCCCCCGATCCGGGTTCGCGTCCACCGCGACCACCCGGTCACCGCGCAGCGAGGAGAACGTGGAGCCGAGCGTGGCGGTGGTCGTGGTCTTGCCGACCCCGCCCTTGAGGCTCAGCATGGCGATCTTGTAGCAGCCGTAGAGCGGCTGGTTGATCCGTGCTATCAGCTCGCGGCGGTGCACGTCGGCGGGACTCTCGCCGGGGTTGATGGTCTTCCCGCTGGCCAGGTAGAGGACACGCCGCCAGCCCGACTGCGGCGGGCGCTTGGACTGCCGCAGCAACTGCGCCGAGGAGAGGTCCTGGGCGGGGTCCTGCTGCCCGGGCGGGACCTGCTGCTGCCACCCCGGAACGCCCTGTGGCTGCGGCGGTTGCTGGCCGGGCTGGGGTTGCTGGGGCTGGCCGGCCGGACCCCCCTGCGGCGGATAGGGCTGGCCCGGCGGTGCGGGGTACGGTCCGGAACCGCTGCCCGGCGCGGGGTACGGCCCCGAGGGAGTCCCCGGCGGCATGCGGTAGGGACCGGACTGCGCCTGGTTGGGGTCCCCGCCGGGAACCGGCCTGGGGCCGGAAGCGGCCGGATTCCCCTGAGGGTTGACCACCGGGTTCGGCCCGGACTGCGGGTACTGCTGGCCGTAGGCGGGGTACTGCCGCGCCTGTTCGGGATGACCGCCCGTCGCCGGGGCACCGGCGGCCTGGTCGGGTGCCACGTACCCCGTCGGGGACGAGCCCTCGCTCGACTCCGCGTTCGGGTCCGCTCCTCCTCCGGTGGGAAACCCTCCCGAGTCCTGTCGGGCGTCCGGCTCGTCGCTTCTTCCGGTCACCGTTCGAATCCTCCAAGAACGAATCGAGACCCACCCGGCCCGTGTGCACGGTAATGACGAGAGCTCTCCCGGTTCACGGCGGGTGGCCACGCGGGGAATCCGGCCCGCGCCGCTTCCCCGCGGGCCCGCCCGGCCTATCGGGCCACTACCACAGCCGTGATCTTACGGACAACACTCGCGTCCACGCGAGCACCGGGTCACGAACGACGGCCGGGAAACCCGGCCCTCGCGCTCCCGCGCCGCGATCACAGACCGGCGTAGGAGTGCAACCCGGAGATCACGATGTTGATGAAGAACAGGTTGAAGATCATCACCGCCAGGCCGAGGATGTTGATCCAGGCGGCGCGGGTCCCCCGCCATCCCGAGGTGGCCCGGGCGTGCAGGTAGGCCGCGTAGACGATCCAGGCGATCAGCGAGCAGGTCTCCTTGGGGTCCCAACCCCAGAAACGGCCCCAGGCGGCCTCGGCCCACATGGCGCCCGCGATGATCGCGAAGGTCCACACCGGCATGATCAGCACGGTCGCGCGGTAGGCGAACCGGTCGAGCACCTGGCTGCTGGGCAGCCGACTGCCGATGCCGCCGGGCCTGGCCGGGTCGTTCTCGCTCCGCAGCCGGACCAGGAACAGCACGCTGGCCACACCGGCGAACATCAGCACACCGGTGGAGACGATGGCGGCGGAGACGTGGATCCAGATCCAGTAGGAGCGCAGCGCGGGCTGCAGCTGCGAAGCGGTGGCGTAGAGGGCGGTGCCGGAAAGGAACAGCAGCAACGTGGCGGGCAGCAGCACGAAGCCGCCCAGCCCGCGCAGTTTGGGCGCGGTGGTGGGCTTGCGGATCGAGCGGGACTGCCGGTAGAGCACCACCAGCCAGGCGATCACCGCGACCAGGCAGATCGCCGAGCCGAACTCGTACATGTTGCCCCAGGGCACGCGCCCCACGGCCATACCGCGCGTGACCAGGGAGAAGGCGTGCACGAGCACGCCGAGCACGGTCACGGCCACGGCCATGCCGCCGAAGCGCTCCGACCAGGGCTTGCGCGGCTCGGGCTCCAGGCGTCCGACAGTGGGCCGCGCAGGCGGCTCCTGGGTGGCGACGCCGCCCACGCCGACGGTCGCCCTCGCCGGTTCGGCCGCGCCCCGCTCGGCGGTCTCGGTCGCCTTGCCGGAGGCGAACTCGGCGAAGTAGAGCAGCATGGCGAAGATGTAGACCACGACCGAGGTCGCGAACGCCATGTCGCTCAAATTGGACAGTGCCTGGTTGACCATCAACTGCTCCTTCCGAGGGAGTTGGTCTCCGACGAGCCCCGCGCGGAGGATTCCGCCCCGCTCGCGAGCAGCTCATCGGCCAGCCTGGTGAACTCCTCGCCGTACCCGGCCTGGTCGGTACGCGCGAGCCCGCCGATCTCGACCGAGGCACCGGCGGTGCCCTCGTCGCGGGAGGTGGTCTCCGCCGCGTCGTCGCCGGGGCCCTCCGGCGACGGCCTGATCCGCAGCCAGATCCGGCGGCGCTTGATGCTCAGCGAAGCGCCGAGCCCGATGACCACCGCGACCGCGAACACCAGCACGTAGCGCTGGAACGGATTGTGCGAGACCTGCAGGTTCGCCCAGCGCTCCACCCCGTCGAACCGGACGGTGGTGCCGTCGTCGAGCCGGATCGTCTCGCCGACCGCCAGGTTCTCGCGGGCGACCCGGTTCAACTCCCCGGAATCGATGAGGGACTGATCCACACTGAAGATCGACTGCCCCCTGCCGCCCGCGAGCCCGAGCTTGCCCTTGAGGACGTCCACGGCCACCATCGGGTCGTTCAGCGCGGGGAAGCGCGAGCTGAGCACCTTGCCGTCGAGACTGGCCGTCGGGGCGAACAGGCCGGTGATCGCCAGCTGGTTGTCGTGCCTGCGCTGTTCGTTCGACATGCCGGGACGGTCGAACTTGGTGGCGCCCTGCGAGAGCATCGTGGTCGTGTCGACCGGCTGCCACTGCGTCCGCTTGGTCCGCTGGGTGCCGTCGGGGAAGGTGACGGTGAACACCGGGGTGTAGCCGTTGCCGGTCAGGTAGACGCGGTCACCGGCGACCCGTAGCGGATTGTTGACCCGCAGGTCGTGGGACTTCCAGTTGTCGTTTTCCAGCGACTCGCCCGCCTGGTACTCGATGTCGGCGTGGAAGCGCTCCGGCTGACCGGTGTGCAGGTAGCGCACGTCGAAGTCGTTGAGCCGCAGGCAGAACGGGCTCAGGTTCGTGCCGTCCACCGTCAGCCCCGCGTCGAAGGAGTCGTAGTTGAAGGTCCCCGAGTTGCAGAACCCCTCGTCGCCGACCTTCACGATCTTCTGGCCCTCGTAGCGCATGAGCTGATCACCGCCGACGGTGATCAACAGCCCCACCAACGCGAAATGGAACACCAGGTTGCCCGCCTCCCGCAGGTAGCCGCGTTCGGCGCTGAGGGTGCGGGTGCCGTCCTCTTCGGTGTTCTCGGACACACGCCAGCGGCGCAGCCTGCGGCGCGCCACGGCCGCCATCTCGTCGGCCGGGAGCGGGACGGTGCCCTCGGCGTGGTGCGGCATCCTGGCGAGGTTGCGCGGCGTACGCACCGGGCGCGCGCGCAGCTGTCGCAGGTACTCCGCACTGCGCGGGACCAGGCACCCGATCAGCGAGACGAACAGCAGCACGTAGATCGCGGCGAACCACACCGAGCTGAACACGTTGAACGCGCCGATGGAGTCGAGGACCTTCGCCCAGGTCGGGTGGTTGTCGTAGAACGTCTCGACGTTCCGGCGGTTGAGCGACCACTGGGGCAGCAGCGCACCGGGCAGCGCGGCGAGCGCCAGCAGGAACAGCAGCACCAGGGCGGTGCGCATCGAGGTGAGCCCGCGCCAGGTGTTGCGCAGGAAGGCCAGGGCTCGCCGGAAGACCGAAGTGTTCATCAGATGGGCAACTCGAATCCGTTGATCGGGGCGCGCAACGACGCGATCATGCTTCCCCACAGGCCGGTGACCAGCAGCAGCCCCACCACTATGAGCAGCACCCCACCGACCCACTGGATCTTGCGGGAGTGCCTGCGCAGCCAGCCGGTGCCGCGTACCGCCCACCGCGCCCCGAGCGCCAGCACCACGAACGGGATACCGAGGCCGAGGCAGTAGACCACCACCAGCACGACACCGCGCAGCGCGGCGCCGCCCTGCCACTGGGTGCTGTAGGCGAGCGAGACGACTCCGGTGAGGGTGGGGCTCAGGCAGGGGGTCCAGCCGAGGCCGAACACGGCACCGAGCGCGGGAGCGCCCCACACCCCGCCGCGCGGCACCCGCCGGACACGCACGTCACGTTGCAGCGCGGGGAACACGCCGAGGAAGACCAGCCCCATCAGCACGGTGACCACACCACCGAGCCGCCGCAGCACCGGCTCGTTGAGGGCCAGCGCGTCGGAGAGCCCGAGAACGCTCACCGTGGCGACCACGAACACGACGGTGAAGCCGAGCATGAACAGCAGCGCCGCGCCCGCGACCCGCCAGCGCCCCCTCCGGCGCCCGGCGGCCGCCTCCCCGGCGTCCACCGCCGGGGCCTCGGCGCCGACCAACCCGGCCAGATAGGCGAGGTAACCGGGCACCAGGGGAACCACGCAGGGGGAGGCGAAACTGACCGTCCCGGCGAGAACGGCGAATCCGACCGCCGCGAGCAGCGGGCCGGTCTGGACTAGCTCGGTCGGATCCACGAACCCGAGGGTAGGTAAGCCCGCGCGGGGCGCGGACAGCGGCCCTGGTGACCGGAACCACAGCCGGGACGTCCCGTTCCCCGCACACCTCGGGAAACCGACACCATCGTCCGGGACAAAACGGACAAAAACCGCACCGCAGCGTGCTGCGACACATAGTCCGGCTGCCCCTTCGGGCGGCCGACGACCCGGCGGGGAACCAACAGCCGCGAGGCCGTACGGCTCCCCCGCGAAGCGGGCACGAGCACATCGAGATCCGGATCACACCGCGGCGACCGCGGCGAAGCTCGGGGCGCGCCGTCCGGGATCCGCCGAGATCGGTGGGCTCGGCCGGGACGGGCACGACGGTCGGGACCGGCGAAGTGCCGCGCGCCGCGAACCGCGAGCGCACGGGCCGGAAGCTACTGCCCGGAACCCTGCTCGCGGGCCCCCTGCTCACCGGAACCCTGCTCGCCGGAACCGTCCGAGCCGGACGTCTCGTCGGCCACCTCGCGGACCTTCGGCAGCAGCCCTTCCTTCGTGATCTCGCTCAGGTAGATCGCGGCCACACGGTGCTCGCGGTCCAGCACCACCGTGGCGGGGGTGGTGCTGCGCGGGAAGCCGTCCAGCGCCAGCAGCGAGCGTCCGGCGGGATCGAAGATCGAGGGGTAGCCGACGTCCAGGTTGTGCACGAAGTCCTGGGCGGCGTCGCGGTTGTCGCGCACGTTGATGCCGAGCACCTGCACGCCATCGTCGCCGAGCTCGTCCTGCACCGCCTGCAGGTCGTCGGCCTCGGAACGGCAGGGCGGGCACCACGAGCCCCACACGTTGAGCACGACGACCTCCTCGCTGAAGTCGGACAACCTGATGGTGTCGTCGCCGTCGGCCAGGGACTCGCCCTTCAACCCCGTGACGCGACCGCGCTCGCCGGGCGAGTAGAACAGCCGCGTCTTGCCGCCGGGGGACACGAAGGTGAACTCGCCGTTGTCGGAGACCGCGTCGCCGCTGCCCGCACAGCCGGACAGCAGCGCGAACAGCGCGGTGAGCAGCAAGGCACCCGCGCGCCTGTCCGGACGGCCCCAACGACGGTTCGGTCTCATGCGCCGCTCGCTCTCGCGTCGGTCTCGCCCACGGGTTCGGCGTAGGCCAGACGTTCGAACTTCTCGTCCCGGAAGACCAGGCTGGTCACCGAGGCCAACGAGCACTGCCGCCTGCGCGGGTCGTGCCAGAGCGCCCTGCCCTCGATGAACCGGCGCAGAATCCAGATGGGCAGCTGGTGGGAGACGCAGACCGCCTCCCCGGACTCGGCGGCGCTCCGGGCGCGGTGCGCCGCGGCGAGCATCCGGTGCGCGATACCGAGGTACGGCTCGCCCCAGGAGGGCCGAACCGGGTTCCAGAGCTTCGGCCAGTGCCGGGGAGAACGCAACGCGCCGTCGCCCACCGACACCCGGCAACCCTCGAAGCGGTTCGCCGCCTCGATCAACCGCTCGTCGGTGTCGATGTCCAGCCCGTGCCGCTCGGCCAGCGGGCTCGCGGTCTCCGCCGCCCGCTGCATCGGGGAGGCGTGCACCACGCGGATGTCGCGGTCGGCCAGGAAACCGGCGACGATCTTGGCCTGCCGCTGCCCCTCCTCGGACAACCGGTAACCGGGCAGCCGGCCGTACAGAATGCCCTCCGGGTTGTGCACCTCACCGTGCCGCACGAAGTGGACCACGGTCGTTCTGCCGCTCACTTCGCCCCCTCCGGCTCGGCGGCCGCCGCTGCCGCCGCCGCGTGCGGCAGCGCCTCCGCGATCACCTCGAAAGCGGTGTCGTCCATGGCCGCGTTGACGAACCAGCACTCGAACGCGCTCGGCGGCGGGTAGACGCCGCGCCGCAGCAGCTCGTGGAAGAACGCCGGGAAGCGCCAGGTCTGCTGGGCCTGGGCCCCCGCGAAGTCGTGCACCGGCGTCTCGGTGAAGAAGACGCTGAGCATGTTGCCCGCGAAGGAGAGCTGGTGAGGCACCTCCTCCGCCCGCAGCGCCTGGCCCAGCAGCTCGCCCAGGCGCTCGGCGTTGCGGTCCAGCGCGGCGTAGACCTCGGAGTCCGCGGCGCGCAGGTTGGCCAGCCCGGCCGCCACCGCCACCGGATTACCCGCGAGCGTCCCCGCCTGGTAGACGGGGCCGCGCGGCGCGAGCAGATCCATCACGTCGGCCCGGCCACCGAAGGCGGCCGCGGGAAGCCCGCCCGACATCACCTTGCCGAAGGTGTAGAGGTCACCGGCGACGCCGTCCACGCCGTACCAACCCGCGCGCGAGACCCGGAAACCGGTCATGACCTCGTCCATCACCAGCAGCGCCCCGGCCTCGCGGGTGATCTCGCGCAGCGCGGCGTTGAAGCCCTCGCGCGGCGGCACCGCGCCCATGTTGCCCGCGGCGGCCTCGGTGATGACGCAGGCGATCCGGTCGCCGTACTCGGCGAAGGCCTGACGCACCGCGTCCAGGTCGTTGTAGGGCACCACGATGGTGTCGGCCGCCTGGGCCTCCGTCACACCGGGAGTGCCGGGAAGCCCCAGGGTCGCCACACCCGAACCCGCTCCCGCCAGCAGCGAGTCGACGTGACCGTGGTAGCAGCCGGTGAACTTGAGGACCTTGGGGCGGCCGGTGAAGGCGCGGGCCAGCCGGATGGAGGTCATCGTGGCCTCGGTGCCGGAGTTGACCAGCCGCACGTGCTCGACCGGGTCCACCCGGTCGATGATCTCCCGCGCCAGCTCGATCTCACCGGTGGCGGGAGTGCCGAACGAGAGCCCCTCCAGGGCCGCCTCGCGCACCGCGCCGACCACGTCGGGGTGCGCGTGACCGTTGATCATCGGTCCCCAGGAGGAGACGAGGTCCACGTAGCGGTTGCCGTCGGCGTCCCACAGATACGCGCCCTCGCCGCGCACCATGAACCGCGGCGTGCCGCCGACCGAGTGAAAGGCGCGCACCGGGGAGTTGACCCCGCCGGGCGTCACCGCCTCCGCCCGTTCGAAGAGCTGCCGGGAGCGGGGCGCCGGATCGGATGCTGCTGTCGTCGCGTTGGCGGGAGTATCGGCAGTCACGTCGCCCAGTTTGCCAGGCCACGGATGCCACCGGGCCATGCCTCCCCACCGGGGGTGGCGAATCTTGCACCCGTGCCGGGGCTCGCGCGCTCACCTTTCCGGCACGGCCGCGCCGGGGATCACCGCCGGATCACTGCGAACCGGAGGTGGCCTCCGAAGTGGTAGCCCCGGAGTCACCCCGGGAACGGCCGCCCGACCGGCCCGCCCGAACCCCCAGCACCAACTGGCGCGAGGCGTCGATCAGCAGCAGCCCGCCGAGCGTGACGGCGAGCACCGAAAGCGTCACCCAGCTGCCCAGCATCCGGGAGACGACCGCGCCACCGGCGGCCTCCGGCAGTTCGATGCGGACCACCGAGTTCTCCCAGGCGGGAAAGGCCAGCGCGATCAGCAGCGCGGCGACCAGCACCTCGGCGCCCGCCACGGCCAGCCGCCACGGCTGGTGCAGCCGACGTGACCGCGCCCCGGAATCGGTCTCCTCGGATCGGGAATCGTGCACCCGGCCAGGATCGCATGCCGTGAACTACTCCGAACGCAGCAGTGCCACCAGCTCGGCGCGCAGCCGTTCCGGATCGGCGGCCCAGGCCAGCACCACGGTTCCCGCTCCGGCCGGGGTGGCCTCCCCGGCGTCGGTGCCGGATTCGTCGGTGTGGTGCAGCAGCAGCGGAACCTCGGCCATCCCCCTGGGGACCGTGCCGCCTCCCCCGAGCACCCGGGCCGCGTCCGTCGAAGGCGGCTGCTCGGGCAGCGCGAGGAGCCCGAGCGGCACCGACTCCCCTCCCAGCGTCAACTCCGAGGTGGTCAGCCGAACCGAGCGGAACCGCCTGCGCGCCCGGACCCACGGCACGGCCATGACGGCCAACAGGACCGCCAGCACCAGCCACTGCGGCAGGTGCAGCGGCCCCGGCGTGCTCAGCTCCACCACGAGACCCAGCAGGGCGAACGACGGCCCCCAGAGCAGCGGCCACCAGCTCGACCCCCGCTCGGCGTAGCGGACTCGCGGAGATCCGGTCACCGGTCGCCGGCCAACCATTCCGAGGTCTCCCGGCGCCAGAAGCACGCCCACGCGAGCGCGGCCAGCACCAGCACGATCAGGTTGGAGGCGCTCCACGCCCCGGACAGCAGCAACAGCAGCACGTGCGCCACCGCCAGCGCGCTGACGGCGATCCGGGCCCAGGAGCGCCGACGCAGCACCAGCCAGCCCAGTCCCGCGTAGCCCGCGGCCAGCACGACCGCCAGGAGGGTGTTGGCCACGAGGAGGTCGCGGGCCAGCCGCTCCGCCTCATCCGGGAGCAGCCCACTGGCCTCGACGAGCCTGCCGCGCATCGCGCCGAGGTCGGCCCACGAGATCGCCGCGCGGACGAGCAGGAAAACGCCGAGCGCCACCCAGAGCCCCAGTCCCGCCCGCAACGTCCGCGGCACTCCCGTGGGCGCCTCCGGGGTGTCGGTCACCGGTGCCCGCCTCGATCCCGGCGAGAACGGAACGCGCTCATCGCCGCGCCGCCCGGAAGAACGCGTTGGACCGCTTGAGGTAGACCAGCACGATGAAGGCGATCATCGCCAGCAGCGTGAGGATGTACTGCGCATAGCTGGTAGCCAACTGCGCCGTGGAGACCTCAAAGGTCAGGCTTTCCCCGCTGGGGAGTCGCACCGTCCGGTAGCTCGCGGCAGTGACTATGTTGCCGAGAGATCCGAACAGCCAGAGACCCGCGAAGACGGTCAGCGTGATCCTGGCCCAGTTGCGCCCCGCGCGCATCTTGAACGCGAAGAGGACCCAGAGCACGGTGAACACCACCGAGATGATCAGTCCGAACACGAAACCGAACATCATGCCGAACCGCAGCAGGTCCTCGCTGACGACCGTAGCCCTGTCGGAGATCTGCTCCATCACCCACTCGATGTAGCTGCGCTGCAACAGCAGCGATACCGCCGAGAGCACCGTGAACAGTACGGGAATCACGACGGCGATCCAGAAGGCGATGTCGATCGTGTTCGGCCGCGGCGGGCCCTCCACCTCCTGCGCCGAGATCGGCGGCGCGGCGTAGGGATCGGGGTGGCCGCCCTGCGAGGGATCGCCCGGATGCCCCTGCGGATAGCCCTGCTGCGGGTAGGAGGGCGGGCCGTAGCCGGACTGCTGGAATCCGCCGGAGTGCGGATCGGGTCGCTGGAACCCACCCGACTGCGGGTCGGGCGGGTAGCCGGGTTGCTGCGGGGAGTTCTCCTGTCGTGAGGGGTCCTGCTCCCAGGGGTTCTGTGGGGAAGTCACGCGGAAACCGTAGAAACCCGCCGTGGCGATGTCCAATTCCGGCGGGCGGGCACGAGCCCGTCCGAACCCGGCTCAACCGCGACGCCGCGCCCCCGCCTCGGCGAAGAATCGCCTGGACTCACCGCGCAACAGCAGCACGAACACGGCCACATCGAGCCCCGCGATCACCGTGCTCAACAACACACCGAGCGGCCCGACAGCCACGCTCGGCATCGCCGCCTCGGGCAACACCCGCGCGGCCAACCCGAGCGTCAGCAACGACAGCAGAACGCCGCACACGAACAGCCCGCACAGCACCATCACCAGCACCCGCGCCCAGTTGGCTCCCCGCGCCATCCGGTTGCCGAAGAACACGTAGAGCAGTGCCATCCCGACCATGAACAGCAGCGCGACCATGATCCCGCTGTTGGTCGCGGCATCGACCTCGTGCTGCGAGAGCCCGGGATCGACCCGCCGCAGCTCCTCGACGAGCATCCTGCGGTCGGACAGCTGGAGCAGCGAACGCGCCAGCCCCACCACGGCCGCGCCGATCCAGAGCCACCTGGCCAGCCACACCGAGTACGGCGGCTCGGGAGAGCGGTCCGGGAGACGGCCACCCGGGGCGTCGAGCGGAGCGCGCGGGCCGGTCACGAGGCGTCCTCTCCGGACTCCTCCCGAAGCCAGCGAGCCGCCCGCGCCGCCCAGTAGGTCAGCACGATGTCGGCCCCGGCCCGGCGTATCGAGGTCAGCGTCTCCAGCACCGTCCGCCGCCGATCCAGCCAGCCGCGCTCGACGGCGGCCTCGATCATCGAGTACTCCCCGGACACCTGGTAGGCCGCCACCGGGACCTCGGAGACCTCGGCGGTTCGCCTGAGGAGGTCGGTGTAGGACATGGCGGGTTTGACCATCACCATGTCCGCTCCCTCCGCGAGGTCCTGCCCCACTTCCCGGATGCCCTCTCTGCCGTTGGCCGGATCCTGCTGGTAGGTCTTGCGGTCCCCGGACAGCTGGGAGTCCACGGCGTCGCGGAACGGCCCGTAGAACGCCGAGGCGTACTTGGCGGAGTAGGCCAGCAGCGAGGTGTCGTGGAAGCCCGCCGCGTCCAGCGTCTCCCGGATGGCGCCGACCTGGCCGTCCATCATCCCGCTGGGGCCGAGCACGTGCGCCCCCGCCTCGGCCTGCGCCAGCGCCATCTCGCCGTAGAGGCGCAGCGTGCGATCGTTGTCCACCCCGCCGTGCTCGTCGAGCACACCGCAGTGGCCGTGATCGGTGAACTCGTCCAGGCAGGTGTCGGCCATGATCACGGTGTCGTCGCCGACCTCGGAGGCCACGTCGCGCAGCGCCACGTTGAGGATGCCGTCCGGATCGGCCGCCGCCGAGCCGGAGGGGTCCCGCTCGCTGGGGACGCCGAACAGCATCAGCCCGCCGACGCCCGCTCGAACCGCGTCCACGGCGGCGGCACGCAGCGAGTCCCTGGTGTGGTGCATGACACCGGGCATGGAGGGGATCTCCACCGGCTCGTCCGCGCCCTCCCGGACGAACATCGGCAGCACCAGGTGGCGCGGCCGCACCTCGGTCTCGGAGACCAGTCGCCGCAGCGCGGCGTTGCGGCGCAGTCGGCGCGGACGGACCGATGGATACATCTCTCGAACACCTCGCGGGGAAAAGAGGGGTGATCCGGTTGTCGAAGGTAGTTCCGTGGCGGAACCTCTCGCGGGCTCGGACCGCCTGCCGTACTCACTCCTCGACACGGCAGGCCGAAACCCGAACACTCCCGCAAGCCGAGCCCCGACCACCCTCGCGGTCGGCACCGCCGCGGGTTCTCCGGTGCGGCTCTCGCGAGGAAGGCCCGACGTTGTGTAGTAACTACCCGATGTCGGGCCTCCCGCAGCGAGAGCCGTGCCGGAGGTTCCGCCGAGTAACCACGCAAGCAACCCGACAAACGAACACGAATCAAGAACGGCGGGTGCGCTTGGCCTTCTTCGGCGGCGGCAACGCCCCCTCCGCACGCAGCTTCGCGGCGTGCTCGGCCAGCGAGTCGACCAGCGACGGGACCTGCGCCAGATCGGGCCGCACGTCCACGCGGAGGCCGAACTCCTTGGCCGTCTCGGCGGTCTTGGGCCCGATGCAGGCCACGAGCGTCCTGGCGTGCGGCTTGCCCGCGATGCCGACCAGGTTCCGGACGGTCGAGGAGGAGGTGAAGCACACCGCGTCGAAGCCACCGGTCTTGATCATCTCGCGGGTCTCGGCCGGCGGCGGCGCGGCGCGGACGGTGCGGTAGGCCGTGACGTCGTCGACCTCCCAGCCGCGTTCGGTCAGCCCGGCCGACAGCGTCTCGGTCGCGATGTCCGCACGCGGCAGCAGCACCCTGGCCACCGGGTCGAGCACCTCGTCGTGCGGCGGGAAGTCCTGCAGCAGGCCCTCGCTGGACTGGTCCCCGGATGGCAGCAGCTCCGGGTTGATCCCGAAGGAGCGCACCTTCTCCGCGGTGGCCTCACCGACGCAGGCGATCTTGACACCGGAGAAGGCGCGGGCGTCGAGGCCGAACTCGTGGAACTTCTCCCACACCGCGCGCACCGCGTTGGCGGAGGTGAACACGACCCACTGGTAGCGGCCGTCCACCAGTCCCTTGACGGCCCGCTCCATCTGGGCGGGGCTGCGTGGCGGCTCCACCGAGATGGTGGGCACCTCGTGGGCGACGGCACCGTGGGACCACAACCGGTCACTCATGGCCCCGGCCTGGTCCTTGGTGCGCGGCACGAGGACCTTCCAGCCGTACAGTGCCCTGGTCTCCCACCAGGACAGCGCGGCGCGGTTGCCCGCCGCCGTGCCGATGGTGACCACCAGCTGCCCCTGTAGCTCGCCCGCGTCGCCGGGCAACGAGGCCAGCGTGGTGTCGATGGTGCGTTCGGAGACCGTGGTGCCGGAGGCCGTCACGGCCACCGGGGTCTGCGGGCTCACGCCGTGCTCGGCCAGCGCCGAGGCGGCCTCCGCGAGGTGACTGCCGGAGGCGTGCAGCACGATCGGGCCGTTGGTGGAAGCCAGCGCGGCCCAGTCCACCTCGCCGCGCACGTCCACCTCCGCGTGGGCGGAGCCGAGCGCCACACCCGCGTAGGCGGGGACCGCCGTGCCCGAGGACACGCCGGGAACCACCTCGAAGGAGACGTCGGTCTTGGCGATCTCCTGGACCTCCCGCACCACCGCGTCGGCGGTGAACGGGTCACCGGCGACCAGTCGCACCACGGGGCGACCGGTCTGGGCCTCGCCGGCCAGGTTGCCCGCCACGTCGGCGGGATCACCGACGGCCGGACGCACCTCGGCCGCGTCGTCGGCGAGTCCGGAGACCTCGGCGGGCACGTCCGGATCGGTCACGACGAGCGAAGCGTGTGTAAGCAACTGCCTGGCCCGGACGGTGAGCAGGCCCGAATCACCGGGACCGGAGCCCACGAAAGCCACTCGTCCGGGGGTATTGCGTGCTCGGGTCATCAGGGCACTCCCCATCAACTACTGCCGGGGCCGCTGAGCGAAGCGGCCCTGGCTTCGAGCAGCTGGGCGGCGATGTCCCTGCCCAACTGCTCAGCGGCGGTCGTCTCACCCGTGGCGGATGCGCGAACCAACTGGTTGTCGTCGGTCGCCACCACCCCGCGCATGGACAGCCGGTCGATCACACGGCCGTCCTCGTCGAGGTCCTCCACCACTCCGGCCAGTGCGCCGACGGGCGCACTGCAACCGGCTTCGAGCGCTGCCAGCATGGCGCGCTCGGCGGCCACCGCGACGCGGCTGGCCTCATCGTCCAACACGGACTGCAGCAAGTGCTCGGTGTCCACGTCATCGACGCGGCACTCCACCGCCAGCGCGCCCTGAGCGGGTGCGGGCAGCATCTGCAGTGGATCGAGCGATTCAGTGATCACCTCAAGCCGGCCCACCCTGGCCAGGCCCGCGCGGGCCAGCACGACGGCGTCCAGCTCACCGTCGGCCACCTTGCGCATCCGGGTGTCCACATTGCCACGAATACCGCGCGTCTCCAGCCCCAGTCCGAGGGCTCGCAGCTGGCTCGCGCGGCGCGGCGAACCGGTCCCCACAACGGAGCCCGGAGGCAGTTCCCCCAACGTCAGATCGTCCCTGGCCACCAACGCGTCCCTCGGATCCTCCCTCGGGGGGACGGCGGCCAGCGACAGCCGGGGATCGGGCGCGGTGGGCAGATCCTTGAAGGAGTGCACCGCCACATCGACCTCCCCCGCCGCGAGCGCCTCGCGGAGCGCGGAGGTGAAAACACCGACACCGATCTCGTTGATCGGTGCCTGCGACTGGTCGCCGGAAGTGGCGATCCGGACCAGTTCGGTCGTGTAACCGGCGCGTTCCAACTCCTCGGCGACCCTGGAGCTCTGTGCCATCGCCAGAGCGCTGCCCCTGGTGCCGATCCGGAGCGTGTTGGTCAACGGTCCTCACCGTCCTGTTCGGAACGATCACGCGAGACCACGGCGGCCTTCGGGGGCTGGGCCCGCGAGACCGAGGTGCTCCCACCGGAGGTGACGCCCTCGGCGTCCTCGACGGCCTGCGGAGTGCCGATGGCCGCGGCGGTCTGCGGATCGAGTTCGAATAGCTCACGAAGGGCGTCGGCGTAACCGGACCCGCCGGGGGCCGACGCCAGTTGCTTGACCCGGACGGTCGGAGCGTGCAGCAGCTTGTCCACCACGCGGCGGACGGTGCGCGCCAGCTCCTCCCGGACGTCCGTGTCGAGCTCGGGCAGCCGGGAGTCCAGCCGGAGCAGTTCGGAGTCCACGACTTCCGCCGCGCGCTTGCGCAGCGCGGTCACGGTGGGAGTCACCTCGGCGGAACGCTGCGCGGCCAGATAGCTCCGGACCTCCTCGGCGATGATGTCGCCCGCGTCCCGCCTGGCTCCGCCACCGTGCTGGTCGGCCAGCCTGCGCTGCAGCGACTCCAGGTCGACCACGGTGACGCCCGGCAGCTCGGCCACCTCCGGGTCGATGTCGCGCGGCAGCCCGAGGTCGCAGCACAGCAGGGGAGCGTCCGAGGACCTGTCCCGCAGGGCCCGCGACACGGTGTCCGCGTCGACCACGGACCCCACGGCCCCGGTGCAGGTGACCACCAGGTCGGCGTCGCGGATGGCCCCACTGAGCTCGGAGAGCGCGACCGTGTCAGCCGACAGCCCCTCCGCGCGCAGCGACTCGGCCAGTCGGTCACCGTTGGCCGGGGTGCGGTTGGCGATCACCACCTCGGCGACCCCGAGCCGCCTGAGCTGCGAAGCGGCCAACGCGCCCATCGAACCCGCACCGACCAGCAGGGCGGAACGGCCCGAAAGGCTCGTCAGCACCTCCTCCGCGTCGGACAGCGCCTCGGAGACCACCGAGGCACCGGCGGCGTCGATATCGGTCTCGGAGTGCACCCGCTTGCCGACGCGCAGCGCCTGCTGCGCCAGCTCGTGCAGGGTCTTGCCGACCGTCTCCGCCTCGTCGGCGTCGCTGTAGGCCTGCCGCAGCTGCCCCAGGATCTGCGCCTCACCGACGACCATCGAGTCCAGGCCCGCGGCGACCGAGAACAGGTGCTCGACGACGGCTCCGGCGTAGTGCACGTACAGGTGGTCGGCCAGTTCGGTGAACTCGACACCGCCGTGCCTGGACAGCACCGACGTCACGTCGTCGAGACCGCCGTGGAAGGTTTCGGCCACCACGTAGACCTCGACGCGGTTGCACGTGGCCACCAGCATCGCCTCGCAGATGTGCTCACTGCGAAGCAGCTCGTGCAGCAGCTTGCCGACGTCGTCCGCGCCGACGGCCATGCGTTCGAGCATCCGTACCGGGGAACTGTTGTGAGACAGACCGACGGTGAGCAGATTCACGGCCGAACCACCATCCCGTCCACCGGGTTGTCCCCGGTATTCACATCACGATTTTCCGACTGCGGCGCTCCGGCTCCCGTGTCCTCGGAGTCGGTCGACTCGGGTGCCTCCTGACTCCGCCGGGCCACGTGGAAGGAGAGGATCTGCATCTCCACCGCGAGATCGACCTTGCGCACCTCGACCTCCTCGGGGACCTGCAGAACCACGGGCGCGAAGTTCAGGATGCACCGCACTCCGGCCCGGACCAAGCGGTCGCAGACCTCCTGGGCCCCCTTGGCGGGGGTGGCTATGGCACCGATGGTCACGTCACGTTCGGCGCACACCCTGGGGATGTCGTCGATGTGGTCGACCGGGATGCCCCCGACGGGCACTCCCATCAGGTCCGGGTCGAGGTCGAACAGCGCGGTGACGGGAAAACCCCGGCTGGGGAAGCCACCGTAGTTGGCCAGCGCGTGACCGAGGTTGCCGATGCCGATCACCGCGACCCGGTTCTGCTGGGTCAATCCCAGGGTGCGTTCGATCTGCCCGATGAGCACGGCCACCTCGTAGCCGACACCCCTGGTGCCGTAGGAACCTATGTAGGAAAGATCCTTGCGGAGCTTCGCCGAGTTCACACCGGCGGCGACGGCGAGCTCCTCGCTGGAAACGGTGTGCACCTCGCGTTCGTCGAGACCGGAGAGCACACGCAGGTACACCGCGAGTCGCGCCACCGCCGCTTCCGGGATCGCTCTGGCGCGGTCCTGCGGCTCGGGGATGCTGACCCCGTCCGACGACTGCGGATCCGCCGCGGTCCCGGCGTGCGCGTCGCCGTCTCGCACGTCGTCTCCGTGCGCCGTCACGCTGGCTCTCCCTCGACCTGCCTGCTGTTGCGTCCGTCGGTGGCCGGGGCAAGCGCGAACCGGCGGCCGCCCCGTTCGGCAACGTGACGGCCGGTTGGCCACAACACCGACCACGAAGAAGTGACACCCGGGGGCGCGTGCCAACGCCACCAGTAATCGCGTGCGGAGATTCCGCGGAACGAGTCCGGCAACACGACACCGCCCACCGTAGCTATTTGTGAACACGTGCACAAAGTTCGCGGGCCCCGTAGTAACGAGCCCCACACCCACCCGAGCACCCGACCGGGAACCGGCCCGACCGCGTCCAGCCGACCCACCGAACCGACGACCCCGGACGGTCCACGAGTGGACACCTGTCCCGGAACCGGATTCCCGGATCGAACGAACTCGGCCCGACCGAACCCTCTCACCGAGTCGGGTGACCCCTCGAATGACCGAACACACACGGACGGGCAGCCGTCACGTTCGGCGACGAATCGGGCTCCGACTCGGCGGGCGGCTCGACGCCACCGGACCGAGCTGTGGAACAGGTACTGAGACATCCTCCCCGACTGCCCCCCGAGGTGCCAAAACGAGTGGTCTGCGGGCCGCGACGAACACGAAACGGACACGCGAGAGCCGCTCCGAACGCCTCGCGCGACCCCGCTCAACGGGTCAGGGCGGCCCGCAGCCGCCCCGGTTCCACCTTCCAGAATCCGTGTTCGACACCGTCGACGAGGATCACCGGAACGCGGTCGCCGTACTCCGCCCGGAGCTCGGGATCGGAGTCGACGTCGGAAGCGCTCCAGGGCACCCCCAGCTCTGAGCACACCTCGTCGATGTCGGCGGCAGCGGTGTCACAGGCCGGACAGTCCTGCCGAACGAGCAACGTCACCTCGTGACCGGCGTTACCGGGCACCCCGCACCACCTCGTCTCAACGCTTCACACGGGCGCTCGCCCGCAGGGGGCGATTGTCCCCGACGACCGCTCCCGCCCACCCCAACCGGGCGGTCGCCGGTGGGCGAAATCACCGAAATCCGGCCCGAGAAACCGAGGGCAGCGAGGGTCGCCGGGAAATCGGCACCAATTCGAACCCCGAACACACTACCTACCCGGCAGTAACAAGACGTATGCTGCCGATCCTGACAACCGATTCCCGACGAGGCTCGCACGATCACACCGAAGACTCCAGGGACCAGAGAATGCTTCAGGCCACGGTGCAACACCAGCGGACGCTGCGACGCCCACCCGCCCGTCAGCAGGCTCCCCAACAGCCACCCGCCCCACTGGCGGAGGAGGCAGTGGTGCCCCGGGAAAACACCCCGACGGACGAACCGAGGGAACCCACCGACACCCCCTCCCGCGTCCCGGCACCCGCCGAACGCGCGGAACCGGACGGCTGGAACCACGTACGCGCCGCCCAGGACGGCGACAACCAGGCGTTCGGCAGACTCTACGACCAGTACGCGCACCTGGTCTACCGCTACGTGCTGCTGCGGGTCAGCGACCACTGCCTGGCCGAGGACATCACCAGCGAGACCTTCGCGCGCGCGTTACGGCGCATCGCCTCGGTGAGCTACCAGGGAAGGGACGTAGCCGCCTGGTTCATCACCATCGCCAAGAACCTCCTGCTCGACCACATCAAGTCCAGCCGCAACAAACTGGAGATCCCGCTGGCCGACCCCGGCGAGAGCGACGGCGGCACGGCGCAACACCCCCCGGGGCCGGAACAGCACGTGCTGGCCGAGGCGGCGTACGACGAACTGATGGACTGCGTCCGCAGACTCAACCCGGACCAGCGTGAGTGCATCCGGCTGCGCTTCCTGCTCGGCCTGTCGGTGACCGAGACCGCGACGCTGATGAACCGCAACGAGGGAGCGGTCAAGGCGCTGCAGCACCGGGCGATCCGCAGACTCGCCCAGCTGCTGCCCGACGACCCGCGCTGACCCGCCCCGGGTGACACGGGCCTCGCGAACACACCACGCCCGAACGGGCGACACCCCGCCACCAGCGCCCCACCCCGACGGCCCCGGGAACCGCAGCACACCGGAAGCACCAGGCCACGGGCTCGAAATCACTCCCACCGGTGGAACGACGCCGCCCCGACTGGGTCAACACCGAAAACGGACAATACCTCTAAGCTAGGAATGCTGGCGGTAGGAGCGACGGCGGAAACCCCCACCGCTCGCGGGCCAGCAACGAACGGACGACTCCGGAGGAGACCGGGAGGCGCGGCGGTGCCGACACGGCCAGGCTCAGCCGAGGAAACCAACGACGGGGACCAGCACGACAACGTGTCCGAACCGCGGCAGCCGACGCCGGAGGACGCCCCGGACAGCGCCGAGGTCGCGGGACGCGCCTCGGCGGAGGCGGCTGTCACCACCCCTTCGGACGACGGGAACACGGCGGCATCGCGAGACCTCACCGCGGCCGCGTTCTTCGACGTGGACAACACGATGATGATGGGGGCGTCGCTGTTCCACTTCGCCAGGGGGCTGGCGGCCCGGAAGTTCGTCCGGGCGGCGGATCTGGCCGGGTTCGCCTGGCAACAGATCAAGTTTCGCATCGGGGGCGCGGAGAACTCCACGGATCTGCAGGCCAGCCGGGAGCAGGCACTCTCGTTCGTCGCGGGACGCGACGTCTCCGACCTCGTGGGGCTGAGCGAGGAGATCTACGACGAGCTCATGGCCGACCGGATCTGGGCGGGCACCCGAGCACTGGCGCAGATGCACCTCGACGCGGGGCAGCGGGTGTGGCTGGTGACCGCCACCCCGGTGGAGCTGGCGCAGATCATGGCGCGCAGGCTCGGACTGACCGGCGCGTTGGGCACCGTCGCCGAACACTCGCAGGGCGTCTACACCGGCAAGCTCGTCGGGGAGATGCTGCACGGCCGCGCGAAAGCACAGGCGGTACGCGCGCTCGCCGCCAGCGAAGGACTGGACCTGCGGCGCTGCACCGCCTACTCGGACTCCGCCAACGACGTGCCGATGCTCTCGGCGGTGGGAACAGCCGTGGCCGTCAACCCGGACCAGCGGCTGCGCGAGACGGCACGCGCACGCGGCTGGGAGATCCGCGACTTCAGGACCGGCCGCAAGGCCGCGCGCATCGGCGCGCACTCCGTGCTGGGGGCGAGCGCGTTGGCCGCCGGAGTGGCCGCCGGGGTGGCCTACCGCCGCAAGGACCGCTCCTGACGGGTCGTCCCCGAACTCCCCGTCGCGCTCCTTCCCGGTGCCGAACCGCCGACCCCTCAAACGTGGGAGCGGACCACCCGGGCACCGAGCAGGCAGCCCAACCCCAGGCCGAGGAGCGCGCTGCCGAGCACCACCCCGAGCGGCACGCGGACCCGGCCGTCTCGCCCGGTCGCCCCGACCGATGACTCCCCCGCCACCGGAACGCGCTCCGATTCGGACACCGCGTCCCCGTCGGCATCCTCCTCCGATCGCTCACTACAGTGACTCGCCCGTCGTGCGCGTTCTCGGTGGGCGGCTTCCCACAGCGCCAGCACGCGCTCCTGGTCGGCTTCGACGACCCGGCAGAAGGCCAGCACCGCCTGGTACGGCGGCAGCGTCCTGCCGCTGAGGTAACGCCCCCACGAGGACTTGCTGTAATTCGTCCGTTCCCCCAACGCCGTCAGCGTCAGCCCGCTGCGGGCCCGCAGTCTTCGCAACTGGGTCACGAGCTCGTCGACGCCCCCGGTCTCGGAGTTCCGATCTTCCTGTCGTGCCATGTCCCGGTCCTCTCGTGGCTGTGGCGCGTCCCCCTGACTCGACGCGGTGCGGCGAACCGTTCGACGGTCACCGCGGTCGGATCGACTCTAAACGGCGTGTCCCCCCGGGACGGTTGTGTTCCTCGACGCGTGTCCGGGAATTCCCGGCCCCGTGTCGTTCGGGACGCACTGATTTATCCATAGTGGACAACTCAGGAAGTGGGAATACGGCCCCCATTACCGGATTCACCACCCTCTCGCGCCCGGAACCCGCGCCCCGGGAATTCCCGTCGGTTCCCACCGGCCCTGGCCACGAGGGCGAATCACCGCGATGATCCGGTCCGACAGGTTCGCCGGCCGTGGCCGTGTTCCGACACGCGTCCTCGCTGGGGGTTGGGCGTAAGCGATGCCCGGATCGCGGACCGATCCACCGCCGTGCGCCTCCGGTGCCCGGCGGCCCCTCCAGCACGACCGGCGACTCGATTTCCTCGGGAAGGAATCCATGCGCAAGTCACGTTTACCGAAGGCGGGTGCGCGTAACCTGCTGTTCGGGTTGCTGGCACTGCTGCTGGCCACCACGGGCGCGGTCGCCACCCCCGGCCAGTCGACGGCCTCCCCCAGCCTGTCGGTCCAAGAGGTCCAGCAGAACCTCGCCGGGCTCGGCTACCTGCCCTGGGCGGGGGTGGACGGGGTCGACGGCCCGCAGACCTCCGGGGCCATCACCAAGTTCCAGTCCGCACAGTGCCTGGCCGTGGACGGCATCGCCGGCCCCAACACGACCACCGCGCTGATGGACAAGGTCGAGGAGGTGCAGCGGGCGGCCCACACGATCGACGACGGCGTCTACGGAATGTCGACGCTCCATAGCGTCGCGATCTACCAGTTCGAGCACAACCTCACCCACGACGGCATAGCCGGACCGCGGACCATGAGCTCGATGGGCATCGAACGGCGGAAGGGCTGCTCCGACGACGTCGAGGGGTTGCCGTATCCCTCCTCGTACACCCACCAGGTGCAGTGGAACCTGGCGGGAATGGGCTACCTGCCGTGGAGCGGGATCGACGGCATCGTCGGGCCGCAGACGCGTTCGGCGACCATGGAGTTCCAGCGGGACGCCTGCATCTCCACCGACGCGATCGCGGGCCCGGTGACCGGTGACCACATGAGCCAGCAGGTCAGGAAGATCCAGCGGGAGGCGGGAGCGTCCGTCGACGGTGCCTACGGCCCGAGCACCCGCGCCGCGGTCGAGGACTACCAGCGCGCCCACGGGCTGGCCGTGGACGGCATGGCCGGCCCGAACACCATGAGCGAGATGGGCATCGACCGAACGATGTGCGACTACGGCTCGGGAGATCCGGCCCCGCCGGCCGACGGCTCGACACGGGAGAGGATCGTCGCGATCGCGGTCGGTGAGCACGGCTACCATGAGGACGGCAGCTCGAACTGCCAGAAGTACGGCGGCATGTGCGAGCCCTGGTGTGCCAAGTTCGGCACCTGGGTGTGGCAGCAGGCCGGGGTCGACGTACCGAGCTACTGGTTCACCGGTAACTGGTACATGTGGGGCCTGAACAACGGGCACTCCGTGCCCGCCTCGCAGGGCTTCTCCGACATCAAACCGGGTGACGCGGTGTTCTGGGGCACCGGACCCTCGAGCGTTTCGAGCAGTGTCCACGTGGACCTCGTCGAGTCGGTCAACGCGGACGGCACGTTGAACCTCATCGGCGGCAACGTTTCCAACGCCGTCAGCCGCAAGTACAACATCGACCCGTACGCGGCCGACATCTACGGCTACACCCGGCCGTGACCCGGCGGGAACGAGCGGTGGTCGGGTGTCGGAGCGCCGGTCCTGCTCGGACGGAGCACGACCGGCGTCGCCCCCCGGCGCACCTCCCCCACTGAACCCAGGATTGGCGGACCACCCATGTCACGAACGAGTACCGGAACGGGACGCGCTCTCAGGGCGCTCGGAGTGATGGCGGCCTCGGCGGCGGCCGTCGCGACGTTTCCGCTCGCGTCCTCGGCGGCCACGAGCGCGACTCCGAGCTGCACCACCGCCGACGGAGTGATCCCGGCGACCTCCGGCGGCTCCCACCACTGCGTGATGGGAGTGGGCAACGGCGGTTCGGCCGTGACCGCGTTGCAGCGCTCGCTGCGAGCCTGCGAGGGGCAGTCCATCGCCGTGGACGGCATCTACGGCCCCGCCACCCGCGACGCCGTGCTGAACGTGCAGCGGCGGGCCGGGATCGCGCGGGACGGCGTGTACGGGCCTCAGACCCGTGACGCGATGCGCTGGCACATCGGCGCCGACTGCGTCAGCTACCAGTACGGCTGGGGCTGACACGCTCCTCCGGTTCGGCCGTCCGGGACGCCCGGGCGGCCGAACCGAGTTCGCGGAACCGACAGTAGCGGCTTGTCCCACGTCGAGGGACCGCTAGTGAGCTCCCGTCCCGGCGACCGCATGAGCGATCGCTCGGTGGCGGTACCGAGCGCGACGGCCCCTCCGACAGGGCGGGACGTCGCGGTGCGGCACGGGACGGGGCCATGCGGTTCGGCGGGCGAGGTACTCGGCGGTTCTCATCCGCTCCCGCCACGCCCCCTCACCTCAACGTCGACAATTTCTCGCGCCACAACAGTCAGGCCGCCCCGCGACTAACCCCGCCGCCTGTCGAGCGCCGTGATCGCGGTTTGGCGGAATTCGGCCGCGGGGACGGGGCGACCGAAGAGCCAGCCCTGGTAGGTGTCGATACCGAGGCCGGCGAGGAGGTCGCGTTGGGCTCGGGTTTCGACGCCTTCGGCGATGCAGTGGTGTCCGGTGGCCCGGCACAGGTCCACGATGGCGCGGATGATGGCCACGCTGGTGTCGTCGACATCGGTGGTGGGCAGGAAAGTGCGGTCGAGCTTGATGATCTGCGCCGGCATTTCTCGCAGGCGCGCCAGTGAGGAGTAGCCGGTTCCGAAGTCGTCGATGGCGAAGGCCACGCCGCGCTCGGTCAGGTTGCTCATCGTGTGCTGCTGACGCAGTGGCAGTTCCAGTAGTGCGGTTTCGGTGAGTTCGAGAATGACCCGGTGGGGATCGACGCCGGAAGCTGTGACGAGCGTCGCCAGGGTTTCGAGCTGGCCGGGTTCGTTGGTGGGCGGACCGGAGAGGTTGACGGCGATGTCGATCTCGGGCCAGGTGGCCGCCTCGGCCAGAGCGGTGCGCAGAACCCAGCGATCGAGTTCGGCGAGCAGATCGCCCTGTTCGGCCAGGGGCAGTATCACGTCGGGAGCGAGCAGGCCTCGCTGCGGGTGCGGCCACCGCAGGAGCGCCTCGGCACCGGTGATCCTGCCCTGGGCGTCTACGAGGGGTTGATAGTGCAGTGCGAGCCCTTCGTTGGCCAGGGCGTCGCGGAGCTGGTCCTCCAGATCGAGCTGACCGGTGCTGTTGTTGTCAAGGGTGGTGTCGGCGATGGCGAAGCGGCCGGTTCCGCGTCGTTTGGCGTCGAACATCGCGGCGTCGGCGAAGCGGACGAGGTCGCCGAAGGTGGCCGCGTCGCCGTTGATGGCGGCGGCACCGACAGAGCCCGAGATCCGCACGAGGCGCCCTCCGAGGGGGAGGCTGACCCGCAGGATTCCGGACACGCGGGCGGCGAATGTTTCGATCCCCCCGTGAGCCGCCACGTCGGGGCAGGTGATCAGGAACTCGTCGCCGGAGAAGCGGCCCACGCGGCAGTCCTGGGGCAACGCGTCGGTCAACAGCCGGGTCACGGTGATCAGCAGTTCGTCGCCGATGACGTGGCCCCACGAGTCGTTGACACGTTTGAAGTTGTCGATGTCGCAGAACAACACGGCGAAGCCTGTCGGGGGCCCCTGGGCGAGGTCGGGGGCCAGCTGGGCTTGCAGACCCTGGCGATTGGGAAGTCCGGTCAGTTCGTCGTGGTTGGCCCGGTGGTGCAGTTGTTCGATGCGCTGCTGCTGCGTAGTGACGTCCTGGGCCACCTTCAACCACAGGCGAGTGCCGTCGTGCTGGACCGAGACAGCGGTGTGGACCTGGCAGTACACGGTGTGCCCGTCGGCGTGGGGCAACACCCGGAGCTCGCCGTGGAGCGGGCTCTCCGGTGTCGCCGCAGGTCCGGAACCACCCTCGCCCGGCAACGAGGCTTCGTTCGTGCCCAACAGTTCCGTGCGGTCGCGGCCGATCAACCTCCCGGCCGCGTCGTTGGCATCCAGCACTCCGCCGGACTCACCGACGATGAACAGGGCCACCGGTACGAGGTCGAACAGGCCCGGTATCAGCCGCGGTGGTGGCGGCCGTCCCGCCACTCGAATGGCGTCATCGAGCGCTTCCAGATGGCTCAGCACACCGTCGTGGTGCCCATCCGAGCCGCTCAGCCGCTCCCGCAAGCTGACCAAGGCGTCCCGCCGCAGGAAATGGCGCGAATCAATCATCAGTCCCCCCGGAGGCGGGACTGAACCGTACCCATGCGAACGGCGTGAGCCTCGGAATCTTCGTGGCCAACCGTGAGAGGCGGTTCCACCCCACGGGCCGATCGAGCGAGATAAGTCGAGCCACAGAAATTCTCATTCGTCGAAGCGGGCTCGTAGCCAGGATCAATAAACCGTGCCAGCTTCTGCTCAACCAGCTATGTTTAGCCTACCAAAGGAACGGCCAGGTCGGCACCACCACACGTTGTGTAGTTGTATACACTCGAGGTGACGAGAAGGGGGTAACACCGTCGGGCCGTCGACGGGCTCTCGGATACTCCGGGAGACTGACCCCGGTTCTAGTGAGTACGTATGAGTTGTTCGCCCCTCACGGCCAGCCGACCGCTGGTACGGACGGGAGCGTCAACACATGTGGGTCGGCCGGGACGAGCCGTTGTCGCCATCCCGATCGAAGAACGCGGGGGCGGCCCGCCCGTCCAACAAGGGAACGTTCGCCGCCGTACGAGGTCGACACTTCCGTGACACGACCGAGCCCCGGCGACTGATCTCATCGCCCGGCATCGCAACGGCCACGGCGCGGACCGCCACGACAAGGAGGCGGGTGATCGAAGCCGCGTGACACCGCCGCGACCGGGCGGATCGGCCGACCTCGGGTGCGGACAGCACGACCAACCGGGCGACGTGCCTCAGCAATTCAGTCAGGTGGTGATGATGAGCGAGACGACCGACGAGGAGAGCGGCCTCGTGGTCGAGCTGTCGCGGGCCGCACAGCGGTTACAGCGGTCGAGCTCGGAGACCGAGGCGTTGCGATTGATCGTGTCCGGCGCCGTGGACACGGTGCCGGGCGCCGAGCAGGCGGGGGTGTCGTTGTTACATCGCGATGGCGGGGTCACCTCGGCGGCGACCAGCGACCCCACCGTCGACGAGGTGGATCAGCTGCAGGCCGACTACCAGGAGGGCCCCTGTGTGACCGCCCTGCGGGAGCAGCACACGGTCATAGTCGACGATCTGACCGTCGAGACGGACCGCTGGCCCCGGTTCGCGCCCGACGCGACCGCGCTACGAGTGGCCAGCATGCTGTCGTTTCACCTGTTCACCCGCGACGACACCGTGGGCGCGTTGAACCTGTACTCCGGGAGCCCGCGCAGTTTCGGGACGGAATCACAGCTGTTGGGCGGGTTGTTCGCCGCGCACGCGGCCACCGCCCTTGGCGGGGCCCGCCACGTGGCTCAACTGCACCGAGCGTTGGCCACTCGTGACCTGATCGGGCAGGCCAAGGGCATCCTCATGGAACGCTTCGACCTGGATGCCGATGCGGCGTTTCAGCTGCTGGTCCGCAGCTCCCAGGACGCCAACATGAAACTCGTGGCGGTGGCACGATGGTTGACCCGAGCCGAGGCCTCGGACGAGCAGGACGCGTGAGGACCGCCTGCCGTGGCGGCGGGGCACGCCCCTGCTGGGCGAGTCGTCCTCGTGGCCCGGGCTACGATGAGGCCGCGGGTCGTGCCGTTTCACCGTCCAGCAGTCGGCACGGCCGCGCACAGTACATCGAGACCGCCTTCGCGGTGGGAGATGGTGATGAGTCAGGACCGGCGAACAGTGCTGATGTCCCGGCTGGAAAACCGGCTCGACGCCGCCGATGGGACGGCATCACGGATGGGCGTGCTGTGCGCGCTGACCGTCGAGCAGTTGGCCGTGTCCGGGGCAGGAGCCACGGTATTGGCCTCGCTGGCCGACGGTGACGGACAGGATCCGAGTCGCGGGTTGGTGCACGCCACCAACGAGGTCAGCACCGGTCTGGAGGACTTGCAGCTGACCGTCGGCGAGGGACCGTGCCTGGACGCCTTCGTCACCGGCGGGCCGGTACTCGTCGCCGATCTGACGGACAGTCATACCCGGTGGCCCGGTTTCACGCCCGGCGCACTGGCCTTGGGGGCGGCCGCGGTGTTCTCGTTCCCGCTGCACATCGGCGCCGCCCGGCTCGGCTCGCTGGACGTGTACCACGACCGGCCCGGCAAACTGTCGGACACCCAGATCTCCGACGCGCTGATCCTGGCCGATCTGGCCACCCACGCCGTCGTCACCGAACTCGAAGGTCACGCCAGCGGCGACGCCGGCTGGCTGGCCGACCCGCACGCCGAGATACACCAGGCCACCGGCATGATCCAGGCCCAGCTGAACACCACCACCGAGGTCGCGCTGTTGCGGCTCCGCGCCCACGCCTACACCCATGCCCTGCCCCTGATCGACGTGGCCCGCCGGGTCACCGACAGACAACTGCGCTTCACCGACGAGCCCGACGACGATCAGCAGGACACACCCGCCTGAGTCGGCACGACGGATTCGATACCGAGAAGGAAACGAGATCGGCGATGACTACCCGGCGCGAACAACGGCTGGCCCAGACCTTCGTGACGCTGTCGGACACCCTGGTCGACGACTTCGACGTGCTCGACTTCCTGACCCTGCTGGCCGAACGAGCCACCACCCTGCTCGAAGTCACCGCTGCCGGAGTGATCCTGTCCGACCAGCGCGGTGGCTGGCACCCCACCGCCGCGTCCACCGAGGACGCCCACCTGCTGCAACTACTGGCAACCCAAACCCACGAAGGGCCCTGCCAGGACAGCATCACCACCTCGGCTCCGGTAACCAGCAGCGATCTCAGCACCGAGCACGCCCGCTGGCCCACCTTCAGCGAAGCGGCCGTATCCGCCGGATTCCACACCGCCGCCGCCGTACCGATGCGGCTTCGCCGTCAGACCATCGGTGCTCTCACGCTACTGGACACCACCCCCGCCGCCGTGGACACCAACGGCGTCCAACTGGGGCAGGCCCTGGCCGACCAGGCAACAGTGGGCCTACTGCACCACCGCGCGCTGCGCCGCGAGGAAACCCTGTCCGAACAGTTGCAGGCCACCTTGCACCACCGCGTCGTCATCGAACAGGCCAAGGGCATCCTCGCCGAAGCCGGAAATCTGACCATGCAACAGGCGTTCCAACTGCTACGCGAGCACGCCCGCGTCCACGACCGCCACCTCACCGACCTCGCCAACAGTCTCACCAACCGCACCACCCAACCCGCCGACCTGCTCACCGCCCGTCCGGATCCCACCCCCCACAACCAGGAGTGACCACCACGGATCCCCCGTTCGGACTCCCGTCCCGGCCCGGACGAGGCTGACGAAACGACGACCCCGCCGGTCGGTTAGCGGACCTTTGGTCGAGCCGTGAAGCACCGGTCAACCGAAGAAGACGCTCCCGCGCTGGGCGAGCAACCGGTAGATCGTCTCCTGGATCGTCTCGCGCACCTGGTCGCTGAGGTTGAAGACCACCATCGGATCCTCCGCCGCCTCCGCCTCGAAGTCCGCGGTGCGGATCGGCTCGCCGAACTCGATGTACCACTTGGACGGCAACGGCACCGTCCCCAGCGGTCCCAGGTGAGGGAAGAACGGCGTCACCGGGAAGTAGGGCAGCCCCAGCAGACGGGCCAGCGGGCGGATGTCGCCGATCTTGGGGTATATCTCCTCCGCCCCGACGATGGAGCACGGCACGATCGGCACGCCGCAGCGCATGGCCGCCGAGACGAACCCGCCCCGGCCGAAGCGCTGCAACTTGTAGCGGTCCCGGAAGGGTTTTCCGATCCCCTTGAACCCCTCCGGCCAGACACCGACGAGCTCCCCACCGCGCAGCAGGCGTTCCGCGTCCGGGTTGCACGCCAGCGTCTGCCCGCTCCTGCGAGCCAGCGGTCCGATCACCGGCGTCCCGAAGACCACGTCGGCTCCGAGCATTCGCAGCTGCCTGCCGACGGGATGGTGGTCGTGCAACGCCACCGTGGTCATCAACGCGTCCCAGGGCAGCGTGCCGGAGTGGTTCGCGACCACCAGGGCACCGGACTCGGAGGGCACGTTGTGCAGCCCGGTGGCCTCGACCCGGAACCAGTTGTCGTAGACGGTGCGCAGCAGCGGCAGGAAGACCCGCTCGGTCAGTTCGCGGTCGAAGCCGAACTCGTCCACCTCGTACTGCCCGAGCAGCCGCCCGCGGACGAAGGCCACCGCCTCGACGAGCGCCTCGTGCCGGTCCGCGCCCCTACCGCTCCCCTCGTCCGGCTCCTCACCCGCCCCGGCGGGCCCGTCCCCCGAGGAGTGACCGCCATCCCCGAGCTCGGAGTCGGGCCGACCGTCACCGTCCTCCTCGGGACGCAGCGGAATCACTCGTGCGTCCGCCATCGCGCCTCCTCAACGTAGCCGGGTGATCGTCCTGTTGATCTCCCGCTCGGCCGCCTCGACCATCTCGGGGTCGATCACCGGGCGGAGCTCGCGCCCGTGCACGAAGTCGTCGAAAGCCTGCCGCGTGGTCCACCTCGGGGCGAAGCCGAACCGGTCACGCAGTTTCGCGGTGTCCACCACGCGACCGAAGTTCAGAAACCGCATCCACTCGGCGGACAGCGAGGCCAGGTTGGCCCCCCGAAAGAATCCGGCCAACGGCGAGACCGCCGTCCCCGGGATCGGCACGGGAATCCGACCGGCGCGTCGGATGGCCTGCCCCAGCATGAGCACCCCGTCGGCCCCGACGTTGAAGACCCCGGGGTGGTCCTCCAGGGTCGCCCGCCGCAGCACCGCGAGCGCGTCCTCCGGGTGCAACAGCTGCAGGCGCGCGTCGCGGCCGACCACGGTCGGAACGACGGGGAGCGAGAAGTACCTGGTCAGCATGGAATCGATGCGTGGGCCGACCAGATCGGTGAAGCGGAGCAGCGTGATGTCGACGTCGGGACGACGCCTGCCGAAACCGCGCACGTACCCCTCGACCTCGACGGCGTCCTTGACGTACCCCGAGGAGGGGAGGTCCTTCGGGGCCATCTCCTCGTCGAACACCGCCGGGTCCCTGGAGCTGGCCCCGTAGACGGCGCTGGTGGACTTGACCACCAGCTTCCGCACGTGCGGCGACTCCTGGCACGCGGCGAGCAGCCGCATCGTGCCCAGGACGTTCATCTCCTTCATCGCGGCCCGCGCCGCCGGCATCTCGTCGGAGTTGCCCGCGGCGTGCACCACGGTATCCACGGCCGCCTCGGAGATGATCCTCGTTATCAACGGGTTGCGGATGTCGGCGCGAACGAACTCGGCCGCCCCCATGCGGCGGAACAGCTCGCGGTGCGGGCGTTCGCTGTCCACACCGAGCACACGGTCGACACCGGGGTGTTCGGCGAGCCTGCCCGCCAGGTGCGCGCCGACGAAACGGCTGACTCCGGTGACGAGCACGACGTTCGGGACCATGGAGCCTCCCTGAGCGCGTTCGGCCTCGGGGCCGAACCACTTCCGGCGGGACGGTCACGACACACCCCTCTCAGGGGCACCGGTCACCGCCGAACGCGCGAGAACCGGGCAGGACCGGTGCCTCGAACCACCACGCGACACCGGGCCTCGACGACGATCGTAACCGCGACGGTGTCACCACCGTGTATCAGCGCCGTCACGACACGCGGTATCACGACGCCGCAGCGGCGAGGGCTCCTCGGCGCGGGAGGCGAGGAGTCGCCCCGGTACGCGGTCAGGGCGCGTCGGGGGCTCCGCCTCGGCACCGCGACCGGCGAACCGGCACGACCAGGGCGGGGTCAGTCGCTCTCCCCGGGGTCCTGCCGGTGCTTGGCCCCGAGCTCCACCGAGCGGGAGTGGGCCGCCTCGACCGCGTCGATCAGAGCCGCCCGCACGCCGTGCTTCTCCAGCTCGCGAACACCGGAGATGGTGGTTCCGGCGGGGGAGGTCACCCCCTCGCGCATGATCACCGGGTGGCCCTCCCCCTCACGCAGCATCGCGGCCGAACCGACGGCGGACTGCACGACCAGCTCGGCGGCCACCGCGCGGGGCAGCCCGAGCAGTATGCCCGCGTCGATCATGGCCTCGACCAGATAGAAGAAGTAGGCCGGTCCGGAGCCGGACAGCGCGGTAACCGCGTCCTGCTGGTTCTCCGGGACCCGCACGACCCGCCCCACGCTACCGAGCATCCGCTCGACCAGCTCCAGGTGCGACTCGGTGGCGTGGCTGCCCCCGGACACGGCGCTCATCGCCTCACCGACGAGCATCGGTGTGTTGGGCATCACCCGGACCACGGGTGTTCCGGCGGCGAACCGCCGCTCGAACATCGAGGTCGGCAACCCCGCGCAGAGGGTGACCACCAGCTTGTCCGGTGTCACGATCTCGGCGGTCTCGTCCAGCAGCGCCTCGATGTCCTGCGGCTTGACCGACACGACCAGCACGTCGGCCCGCCGCACCGCGTCGGGCAGGTCCGCCCCCCGCACGCCGTATCGTTCGGACAGCTCGTCGGCACGCTGCTGGTACCGCTCCGTGAACAGCAGATCCTCCGGGGAGTACCCCGCGTTGATCAGGCCGGAGAGTAACGACTCCCCGATCTTCCCGGCCCCGAGTACGGCGATCGTCGACATGCGGTCAGGGTGCCAGAACGGCAATGGTCGCGAGTTCGTGGCCCGGTCGGCGCCCGACCGCGGGCCGCCGTACTCCTCGATCGCCCCGGTGGTCCGCGCGGAGAACCCGATCGGAACATCGACCCGGCCTCAGCCGGGGTTCTCCCGCAACGGCTCCAGGTGCAGCCTGGCGAACAGCAGCGCCTCGGCCAACCGCGCGGCACGCTGGTCCGCCGTCCTGGCCTTCCTGGTGTTGACCTCGACGATGACAGCTCCGGTGTAGCCTCCCGAACCCAGGGCGGCGCAGATCTCGGCACAGGGCTGCGTGCCGTGCCCGGGCAGCAGGTGCTCGTCCCGGGGAGCCCCCGTGCCGTCCGTGAGGTGGACGTGCACGAGCCGCTCACCCATGCGGTGCATCAGCTCCACCGGATCGACCTGCGCCGCGGCGGCGTGCGAGACGTCCAGGGTGTAGTTGCGGAAACCGACCTCGGTCGGATCGGGGGAGGGCCGGAACGCCGACAGCCCGGAGGCCCGGCTGCCGCGCAACCTGTCCCAGCTGTTCGGAGGTCGGATCGGGAACATGTTCTCCACCGCGATCCGGATGCCGCTGGCCTCCTCCAGCTCGGAGACGAGCTCGGTGAAGTTCTCGGCGTACCTGCGCTGCCAGCGGAACGGCGGGTGCACGACGACCGTGGCGGCCCCGAGGTCGCTGGCCGCCACCACCGCCCGGCGCAACCGCTCCTCGGGCTCGGAGGACCACACCCGCTGCGTGATCAGCAGGCAGGGCGCGTGCACCGCCAGCACCGGAACGCCGTGCCGCTCCACCAGCCTCCGCAGCGCCGAGACGTCCTGGCTGGTCGCGTCGGCCCAGACCATCACCTCGACACCGTCGTAGCCGAGATCGGCGGCCATCTCGAACGCGGCGCGTACCGGCTGCGGCCAGACCGAGGCACTGGAGAGGCCGACCGGAACAGCCGGTCGATGGGGTTCGGACATCACTGGAACCGTTTCACTGCTCGTGTCCGTCAGGTTCGGCGCTGACGCGGACTGGGTGTACACGGCGTCACCACGGTAGCCGGGAACAGCTCGCGGCAGGGGCCCAGTCCGGGCTCCGGGAAGCGGAACACTCCGGACACGGAACGATCGGCGATCGACCGCGCACCGACCACCGGTTCCGTGATCACCCGTCCCCGGAACTCCGCCACCGGCCGGTCACCGACCCGTCCCGCTCGGGAACCGGAACCCGGTGACAGTTCCGGGACGAACTCAGCCGGTGCCGGACCCGACGCACGGTCAGTACCCCACCAGCAGGAAGGCCACCGGCGAAACGGTACAGACCAGCCCGACCAGCACGGACAGCAGGATGGTCTGCAGGTCGTCGGTGCGCAGGACCTTCCTCGCCACGAGCACCAGGGCGCCGGTAAAGGCCAGCGCGGCCGCGAGGGCCGGTAGCGGGAACCCGCTCCACAACCAGCGGAATCCCATCCACACCAGACCACCACCGAGCAGACCGCCCAGCGTCTGGGCCACCAGAATGGCCCACTCCTTGACGCTGGAACGTCCGAGTTCGGCCGACTCCGGCTCGTCCTCGTCGTCCTCGACCCGCAACCCGGTGGGGGGCTGGTCGGAGACGTGGCCGTTCGGGGCCTCGTCGTAGTCCTCCGACTCGGCGTAGGGGTCGTCCACCATGCCGGTGTAGAACTCGTCGGAGTCCCCCAGCCCAGCTCCCACCTCCTCGTAGGGATCGTAGTGGGCGGGGCCGCGGGAACCGCTCGGAACGGCCGCTCCGGGCTCGGACTCCTCGGAGTCGGCGGGCTCGGTCCCGGCGGGTATCGGGTACTCCAGCAGCGCGGTCCCGTCACCGTCGGTGACCTCCGGGTCGCCGGTAACCCTCCCGCCGACCGGGGGAAACCGCTCGGTGGCGTCCTCCGGGACGGTTGCCGGAGCCGAGTCCTCCGAGTCGCTCGCGTCCGGCACCGGCGCGTCCCGGGCGGAGGTTCGGGAAGGGGGGCCCTGCCACTGGGCGGTCTCCACCTCGGGTGGCGGGGTATCCTTCCGGCTCATACCGCTGGTCCCGGGAACCCGCACGGGCAACGCCGGGTGCTGGGCGGTGGTTTCGGCGTCCTCCGCGGCTGGAGCGGAGTTCGCGGCTGCCGACGGCCCCGGCACGGCGGGAGGTGCCGCGCTCGCCGTCACGTCCTGCTCGGCCGCGGGAACGGCCGGTTGCTCACCGGAGGCAGGGGTGGACCACTGGCCGGGTTCCTCGTCCGGTGCTTGTCGCGCGCCGGTTTCGGCGGCCCCGGCGCCGAAGGAGTCCGGCCTGCGGGGCCCGGCCCCCGAAACGCGTCTGCGCGGTGGCGTCGTGGTGGGCGGCGAGGTCGGCTGTTCGACGGGCGAACCCGTCGTCGGCGGTTGGGGCGGTTGAGAGGTGGGGGACTCCGACGGGGCGACGGCCGGAGGCGTGCTCGCGGCACCGGGCAGGGCGGTGGCCCCGGAACCGGACGCGGTGCCATCCCCGGAGGAAGCGGCTTCCTCGGTCTCGGCGGGCTCGACGGGCAGCATCCTTCCGCTGTCCGAGTTCACCCGCTCGATGATCGCCTGCGGAGCCGTTTCGGACGGGTCCTCGGCACGCCTGCGCCTGCGGCGGGAGCCGCGCTGCCCGCCACCGCCGTGTTCGGCCAGCAGTTCCGCGACGGTGCGCTGGCTCGGGTCACCGGACCCACTGTCCCGACTCATCGACTCCACCGTGCCCCGTGCTAGATCTCGCGTCCAGTTCACTCCGCGATCGCGCGGCCGTCACCCAGTATCGCTCGTAGCTGTCGGTGACGGTGTCGCCAGCCCGTCATCCGGTCGCTCCACGCCGTTCACATGATCGAGACGGCGCAGGATCACACCCTCGCGCAGCGCCCACGGGCAGATGTCGAGTTCGCGCAACGACATGCCGTTCATGGCCGCCTCCGCCACGAGCCCACCGCTGACCAGCTGGTGGGCCCGGGAGCCGCTGACCCCGTCCAGCGAGGCGAGATCCCGCGCGGAGATCCTGGTGATGAACGCCAGCAACTGCCGCAGCGCGGTGTCGGTGAGCGTGCGCCGCACCCTCGGACCCGCCGAGGGTGGCGCGGCGCCGGTCAACCGGGCGAGCGAGCGGAAGGTCTTGGACGTCGCGGCCACCTTGTCCGGCGCGCCGAACGCCGCGAACCGCTCGACGGTCTCCGAAAGCTGTTCGGACAACCAGTTCCGGAGCCGTTTCACCTCATCGCGACCGGGTGGGTCCCCGCTCAGTCCGGTACGCGCCACGTGCCCGGCGCCGAGCGGAAGCGAGACCGCGAGGTCGGGCTGCTCGTCGATGCCGAGCGCCATCTCCAGCGAACCGCCGCCGATGTCGAGCAGCAGCAGGTTTCCGGCCGACCAGCCGTACCAACGGCGTGCGGCCAGGAACGTCAGCCTGGCCTCCTGCTCGCCGGACAGTACCTCCAGTCGAACGCCGGTCCGCCCGCGCACGCGGTCGAGCACGGTCGCGGCGTTGTCCGCCTGGCGGATCGCGGAGGTCGCGAACGCCATGAGCTCGGCACACCCGAGGCCGCGAGCCGAGTCCCGCGCCGCCTCCACGGTGCGGACCAGCTCCTCGACGTCGGGGTCGGTGAGCGAACCGTTGGCACCGATCCGCTCGGAGAGGCGCAGCACCGACTTCTCGGACGTCATCGGGGTGGGATGCGCACCCGGGTGCGCATCCACCACCAGTAAGTGGACGGTATTGGAACCCACGTCGAGCACCCCTAGGCGCATGGCGGCCAACCTACCGTGCGTGAGGGGATCACGGGTGCGCGGTGTGTCGAACTCGCCCCGGATTCTCCGGCACCGTTCGACGACCGACGGTCACTCCGCGCACCCGTTACCGCGCGAGCCCCGCCTGATGACGCGTTCCTCCGAGTTCCGACGTGCGGCGGCGCTTTCCCGGGCGTGTTCCGGGGATGCGTGCGAGACTTCGGTGCGGCTTGCCCGGAGGATCTCGCGAGGACCCCGGAGACGTTGTGTACCCCCGATGTCTCCGGCCCCGCTCACGAGCCCGCGAGAGGTTCCGCCACGACACCAGCTACGAGACCCGGGGCACCCGTTCGCGGACCTCCTACGTTTCGAACTTGTACCCGAGCCCGCGCACCGTCAGTAAGTACTTGGGCTCGGTGGGATCCGGTTCGATCTTGGCCCGCAGTCGCTTGATGTGCACGTCGAGCGTCTTGGTGTCGCCGACGTAGTCGGCTCCCCAGACCCGGTCGATCAGCTGTGCCCGGGTCAGTACCCGCCCGACGTTGCGCAGCAGGTACTCCAGCAGGTCGAACTCCTTGAGCGGCAGCCCGACTTCCTCACCCGAAACGGTGACGACATGGCGTTCCACGTCCATCCGCACCGGTCCCGCTTCCAGGGTATGCCCCGGCTGGGCCGGTTCCTCGCTCTCCCCACCGCGCCGCAGCACCGCCCGCACCCGGGCGATGAGCTCCCGCGCCGAGTAGGGCTTGGTCACGTAGTCGTCGGCGCCCAGCTCCAGGCCCACGACCTTGTCGATCTCGGCGTCCCTGGCCGTGACCATGATGACCGGGACCGAGGAACGCTGCCGGATCTCCTTGCAGACGTCCGTACCGCTCATCCCGGGAAGCATCAGATCGAGCAGCACGATGTCGGCACCGTTGCGATCGAAATCCTCCAGGGCCTGCTGGCCCGTGGTGGCCACGGATGCGGTGAATCCCTCCTTGCGGAGCATGAAAGCCATCGGGTCGGCGAAGGACTCCTCGTCCTCCACGATCAGCACCCTGGTCACCGTACTCCTCCCGTTTCGACGGTTCGCGCCCCTCGCGCACCGCGCTCGGCGCGGTCCTCGGTATCGCCCTCGGAGTGATCCTCCCGGACAGGCGCGCTTTCAGTGGTTCGGGCGGCCCCGTTCTCCGGGGATCTGGGCACCCGCAGCGTGAAGGTGGAGCCGGTCCCCGGCTTGCTCCACACCTTCACCTCACCGCCGTGGTTGGCGGCTACGTGCTTGACGATGGCCAGGCCCAGCCCGGTACCGCCCGTCGCCCTGGAACGCGCCCGGTCCACCCGGTAGAAACGCTCGAACACGCGCTCCTGGTCCGCGGGATCGATGCCGATGCCGCGGTCGGTGACCGCGATCTCCACGTAGTCGTCCCGGAACCGCCTGCTGATCGAGACCGGGCTGGCGTCGGGCGAATAGGAGATGGCGTTGTCGATCAGGTTGCTCAACGCGGTGACCAGCAGTGTCCGGTCGCCTTCCAGACACAACCCGCTCGCCTCGTCCAGCGTGATCTCGATACCGGCCGACTCGGCGGCCATCCTGCAACGCCCGAGGGCCTCCTCGACCACGTCGTCGACGTCGACGCTGGAGAGCTCGGGCAGCGGTTCGGCGCCCTGCAGCCTGGACAGGGCTATGAGCTCGGAGACCAGCGTACCCAGCCTGGTCGACTCGTGCAGGATCTTGTTCGAGAACCGCCTGACCTCCTCGGGGTCGTCGGCGGCGTCCAGTACGGCCTCGGCCAGCAGCGCCAGCGCACCGACGGGGGTCTTGAGCTCGTGGCTGACGTTGGCGACGAAATCGCGGCGGGTCTCCTCCAGCCGCACCGCCTCGGACTCGTCGGCGGCGTCCACCACGGTGAAGCCGTCGCCCAGCGGGCGAACCTCCCCGAGCACGGCGGCCGGGGAACGTCCGTGGGGTTCGTCGCGGTTGAGCGGGGAGAGATCCACCGGGACCGGCTTGCCCGTCTTCAGCGCCTGCTCGGATGCCTTGCGGGCACGTGCGTCGGGACGGTTGTCCCTGATGAAGCCGAGCTCGTCGGCACGGGGGTTGTGCACCACGACGTCGCCGAAGCTGTTGAGCACGACGATCCCGTTGCTGCTGGTGTGCACCAAACGCTGAAGCAGTTCCGCGACTGTCGGCCCCGTCGGCCGGGTGCGTCGGGAACGCCCGTTGGTCACGGCGAGGCGGTACCCCGCCACCAAGCCCAGCGCCAGCACGCCGATCAACAGGGCGCTATAGCCCAATGCGGTCACAACCGCATCGTAAGCAAGGCGGGGCAGGGGTCGGCCATAGTATTCGGCCATTCAGTGACGCCTCTGACACTCAAAAGTGAAGTTCTTCACTCCTGCTTCACTTTCGAGTGACCAGGGATTCAACGAACGGACACCGGGCGTGGCGATCAGTGGCATCGCGCTCCCGCTTCGTCACCCGCTCCACACACATCTCCCGAGGGAGCGAGCAACGTTTCCCGGAACGATGTGGGAGCCGGGCCACGGTTCCTCGCGGAGCCCGGCTTCCCGACGCGAGCGCTCCGAGCGCCCCACCCCGGACCACCGGGCGAGGCGGGGCATCGGCACCCGGAGGGTGCCCACCGTCGCCGGAGCGGCGTCGAAACCACCGACAACGGGCACCGGGCGTCGCGCCCGCCCCACGAACCGCCGGGCTCAGCGCCCCTGGCTCGCCACCGAGGCGGCCGCCCGCTCGGCCGCCTCCGGATCCAGATAGGTGCCGCCGGGGTTCTCCGGACGGAGGTTCTCGTCCAGGTCGTAGCGCAGCGGGATGCCGGTGGGGATGTTGAGCGACGCGATGTCCTGGTCGGAGATCCCGTCCAAGTGCTTGACCATGGCCCGCAGCGAGTTGCCGTGCGCGGCGACGAGTACCGTACGGCCCGCCCGCAGGTCGGGGACCACCGAGGACTCCCAGTACGGCAGCAGCCGCGCCACCACGTCCTTGAGGCACTCGGTGCGCGGCATCTCGTCGCCCAGATCGGCGTAGCGCGGGTCGCCCTCCTGGCTGTACGGATCGCCCGGGTCTATCTCGGGGGGCGGGGTGTCGTACGAACGGCGCCAGAGCATGAACTGTTCCTCGCCGTAGGTCTCCATGGTCTGTTTCTTGTTCTTGCCCTGCAACGCGCCGTAGTGCCGCTCGTTGAGCCGCCAGTGCCTGCGCACGGGTATCCAGTGGCGCTCGGCGACGTCCAGCGAGATGTTGGCGGTGCTGATGGCGCGGCGCAGCAGCGAGGTGTGCAGCACGTCCGGCAGCAGCTCGTTGGCGGCGAGCAACTCGCCGCCCCGACGCGCCTCGGCTTCGCCGTCCTCCGACAGCGGAACGTCCACCCAGCCGGTGAACAGGTTCTGCGCGTTCCAGGTGCTCTCACCGTGGCGGAGCAGTACAAGAGTCCCGACAGCAGTCATACCGCCAGGCTATCCCGCCTCGGACCGGGGAGGGCGAGACGCGGGTGGGCGGTTCACCGGACAGCGGGAGCGCTCCGGCATCGGCCCCTGCCCGGGGCGAGCTCGTGAGGTTCGACGGGAGTCGGAGCGGAGGCTGGTGATCGCCCGCCGGGGGCGAACCGCCGGAGTTCTCCACGGACGGAATGGATCTCCTCTTGGTGGTTCGCCCCGCGAACGAAGAATTTCGTTCCCTTTTCGGCACACCCCAAAACACGCCCATCGGCCGCCCGACGTGGGACAACGAGGAGGAGCGAAATCGGAGAGTTATTGTTTCGCCGCCTTTTCGTTCCCCTGAAAGTGTTACTCGTCACATATTCGTGTGAAGTGACGACAAAGCCGCTTCGCAGAGTTACTTTTCAATTCAAACTTCACTCGAATAGAGCAGGGTAATGGCCTTGTGGTCAGCAGCCCGACTCTGCGAAGTTTGGCAACGCTCTGGCGTGATCGGCTCCCACGCACTCCCCGATCTCGTCGGAGTTGGTGTACGGCCCGCTTCCCCCCGTCGGGTCGTGCCTGCCGGGCCAGGGTCTCCCCGCCTACTGCGCCCGGCACAGCGAAACCCCCGCGCGGGGGCGGCTCGAGCTCGTGACTCCCCCTCTCTCCCGAGCCGTCCCCGCGCCGGGTTCGGACCACGGACGCCCTCCCGGAGCCCGCGAAGCTCGCGCGGCGGAGCGGGCACCCCCGCGAAGGCGTGCGGGGAGGGCTCACTCACCCTCGGACACGGGTGGCAGGGCTCCCTCCCGCCGCACGAGCTCGCTGAAGGCGCGCAGGTTCCCCAGGGACTCACCTCGCGACTCGCGCCAACCCCACTCCCGCCTGATCGCGGTGGCGAAACCGATCTCCAGCAGGGTGTTGAAATCACCGTCGGCGGCTTCGAGGACCTGACCGAGAATCCGGTCCAGTTCCCCCTCCGTCACGGCGTGGGTGCCCGTCCGCCCCACCAGGTAGAGATCACCGGTGTCGTCGATCGTGTAGTGCACCCCGTACAGCCGCGCGTTGCGCCGCAGCACGTACCGGTAGAACTCCTCGTGCGACTCGTCGGGCTGCCTGCAGACGAAGGCCTCGACGAGCAGCGCGTGCTCGGTGACGATCAGCCAGCAGTTGGTCCGCAGCTTCCTGGTCCCCGGCAGCGTGACGAAGAAACGACCGGGCTCGGGGTGCTCGTACTCGAGCTCCCCCTCGTCGAGCGTGGTTCGGATGACCCGATCCAACGAGTCCCGTGTCGTTTCGCTCATCGCCGTCCTCGCCGAGTCCTGCCCATCCGTGCCCCCGGAACCGTCTCCGGGCACCGGAGCGTGTCGCCCCGAACGGTACCCCGACGCCTCAGCTCACGCGGATACCCCGCTCAACGGCAGCGACGTCCCCCGGAAGTCCCGCCTGGTACGCGCGTAGGTCTCCAGCAGCGATTCGGTGGTGCGCTCCCAGGAGAACCGGGCCGCGTGGGTGGGGGCCTCCTCCCCCAACCGGGCCAACACCTCGGGGCGTCGGAGCAACGAGGCCAGCACGTCGGCCCAGTCGACCGGATCGTGCCCCTCGACCAGCCTGCCGGAGACACCATCGGCCACCGCGTAGGGCAGCCCTCCCACGGCGGCAGCGACGACCGGTGTGCCGCACGCCTGGGCTTCGAGGGCCACCAGGCCGAACGACTCGTTGTAGCTGGGCACCGCGACCAGATCCGCCGCCCGGTAGACGGCGGTCAGCTCCCCGCCTCGCTGCGGGGGCAGGAAGCGCACCACGTCGGTGATGCCCAGCGACTCCGCGAGTCGCCGCATGGCCTCCGGGCGTTCGGTTCCACTGCCCGAGGGCCCTCCCACCAGCAGCACCCGCGTTCCGTCCCGCAGCTCGGGGTGCCTGGCGAGCAACTCGGCGACAGAACGCAGCAACACGTCCGGCCCCTTCAACGGCTGGACACGGCCGACGAAGGCGAGCACCCGGGCATCGGGCTCGATCCCCAACCGCTCCCGCGCCGCACCGGCGTCCCCGGGCGTGAACCGCTCCAGATCCACCCCCGGCGGAACCACCGTCACGTCCTCGGCGTCCGCGTCGTAGCGGGACACCAGCTCCCGCGCCTCAGCCCCGGTGTTGGCCACCAACCGGTCGGCGTCCGCGACGACCTGCTCCTCGCCGACCACCCGCACTCTGGGTTCGGGTTCGTCGCCCTCGGCCAGCGAGGCGTTCTTCACCTTGGCCAGGGTGTGGGCGGTGTGAACCAGCGGTACGCCCCAACGCTCCCGCGCCAGCCAGCCGACCTGCCCGGACAGCCAGTAGTGCGAGTGCACGATGTCGTAGTGACCGGGCTGGTGCCGCGCCTCCACCCGCAGCGCCCCCGCGCCGAACGCGCAGAGCTGGGCGGGCAGGTCGTTCTTGTCCAGCCCCTCGAACGGCCCCGCCACGATGTGGCGCACGGTCACACCGGGAGCCAGTTCCGCGACCGGCGGAACCTCGGAGGAAGTGGCTCGGGTGAAGATCTCCACCTCGGTCCCCATCCGGGCCATCCTGGTTGCCGTCTGGGCGATGTAGACGTTCATCCCACCGGCATCACCCGTACCGGGCTGCTCCAGTGGCGAGGTGTGCAACGAGAACACGGCGACACGCCGAGGGCGCGTCTGAAGTCTGCTGGAAGTCATCTAACGCTCATCGCAAGCTCGTCGTGCACGCCCGAGACCTTCGGGCCCGTGCGGTCACGACACACAAGCCGCCGGAAACATTCCGCGAGCCGACCGGGAACCGTCGCCGAACGATGGGCGAGCTCGTGGACCATAACCGGACACCACAGCGCTGACCGGCGAAAACCGCGATCCTCACGAACCACCGCGCACCGCGGCCGAAACCGTGGATGTGTGTCAGGACACACCGGAGGGCGATCTCGCCGAGCGGACCACGTCCGAACCGGATCAGCGAAGCCGGGGAGCCGACAGGATCGTCGGATCACCGCCGGTACCTCTCCTCGGAACACCAGCCCGTCGGGATCTCCCGCGGTCTCCCCCGACGAACTCGGTGCGGGCCCGGCGGCCGGGCCCGCACCGTTGGGAGACCACAGGAGCCGGGAGGCAGCGACAGCCGAGCTCAGAGGGCCGACATGCTCTGCCACTGGTCCCAGCTCAGCATCCAGTCATAGACCGCGTACTTGGCGGGCATGTCGGTTCCCGAACCGCTGACCTCCACCGGATCACCGATCAACGCGCTGTCGAAGTAGTCCTTCGCGTCGGCGTTGGTGAGGTTCACACAACCGTGCGAGGTGTTCCGCTTGCCGATGTTGGCGCGGTTCTGCTCGTTCTCGTGGATGAACTCACCGTGGTTGGAGATGCGCACGGCCCATTTCTTCTTCACGTCGGTGTAGCCGTACTTCGGGTTGTCCATGATCTCGACCGGATGCTTGGCCATGACCATGTACGTGCCGTCGTGGGTGTGCAGGTCCGGAACCGAGTCCTTGCCGTAGCTGGCCGGGTAGTCGGCCACCTCCTCGCCGTCGCGGATGACGCGGAGGCGGTGGCTGCTCACGTCGGCCTTGACGACCTGGCGCCGACCTATCTCGAACTTCGTGGTCAGGTCCGCCTTGCCGTACTTGCCGTCGCCGTAGTCGAGCCCGTACAGCGGCGCGTCCACCTCGACCGTGGTGTGGGCGGGCCAGTACTCCTTCGGGCGCCAGTCGAGCTGCTTGTCGTTCAACCACGCCCAGGCCCCCTCGACGTCCTCCGACGGGTTGACCCGCAACGCGCGCTGCACCTCGGCCTTGTTCTCCACCGGCGCGTCGAACTTGATGCTGATCGGCATCGCGACGCCGACGGTCCGGTCGTCGATCGGGTTGATGGTGGCCCGCACCACGCGCCGCGGGTCGATGGTGCGGAAACTGCCGCTCACCGAGGTACCGTCCCCGCCGGAAGCCACCGCCTCACCGGACCACTCATAGGTCGTGTCGTAGCCCAGTGGCTCGGTCGCCTTCCAGGTCGAACCGTTGTCCACCAGCTCGCCCTCGACCTTCTCCCCCGAGGGATTGACCAGCGAGACGTCACGCAGCTTCCCACGATCGGTGGAAACTTTGATCGAGTCCTTCGGATTGACCCCGGTCGCACCGTTCGCCGGTCGCAGTGACACCCGTGGTTCCGGCGCGGAATCACTCTCCCCGCCTCCGGCCCCGGCCGCGCTCGTCGCCCCGCCACCACAGCCGGAGAGCAGCAGCAACGCCGCCGCCACGACACCGAGCGCACCCCTGGACGGACGTCCGCGCGAACCGTTTCCCCTAGTGGACACTCCTACCTCGATCCATCGCGAATGGACATGTGTTCTCGCTCCTCGTCCCCTGGGACGCTTGGCCGCCCCACAGGGATGAGCGAAACGGAAAGTGTGCCGCATCACACTTTCGTGGCTCGGGCGAAACACATCCCGCGTACGGGACAATCGTAACGTGAGCACAGAGTCGACAGCGGGAACGAGTAACCCGTCCGCGATCGCGAGCGACCGAAACGTGGCCGTGGTCACCGGCGCCAGCTCCGGGATCGGCGCGGCCACCGCACGCGGCCTGGCGGCCGAGGGATTCCACGTGGTCCTCGGCGCACGGCGCGTGGAGCGGCTCCACGAACTCGCCGAGGAGACCGGCGGCACGGCGGTACCGCTCGACGTCACCGACGAGGAGTCGGTGAACTCCTTCGTCGAGCGGGTGCCCAGCTGCCGGATACTCGTCAACAACGCGGGCGGCGCCAAGGGCACGGCCCCGGTCGCGGAGGCCGACGAGTCCGACTGGCGCTGGATGTGGGAAACCAACGTGCTGGGAACGCTGCGGCTTACCAAGGCGTTGCTGCCCAAGCTCGTCGCTTCGGAGAACGGCCACGTGATCACGGTGACCTCGGTCGCCGCCCTGGAGGTCTACGACAACGGCTCGGGCTACACCTCGGCGAAGCACGCCGAGGCCGCCCTGCACCGCACCCTGCGCGGGGAGCACCTCGGCGAGCCGGTCCGGTTCACCGAAGTCGCCCCCGGTCTGGTGGAGACCGAATTCTCCGAGGTCCGCTACGGTGGCGACACCGAGCGAGCCAAGGCCGTCTACCGCGGACTGACCCCGCTCACCGCCGAGGACGTCGCCGACGTGATCACCTTCGCCGCGACCCGACCGGCACACGTCAACCTCGACCAGATCGTGGTCAAGCCCAGGGACCAGGCATCGGCCACCCGTGCCCACCGCACCTGATCCCAGCGGACCGTCTCGGCCCGGCTCCCGTAGCCACTTCCGCGGTGGAACCTCTCGCGGTCTCGTGGGCGGCGGGCCCGACGTCGGGTAGGTGGACCGGCGGCGCGGACGGCTCAGCGGGCGTACTGGTCGTGGGCGCGCAACCTGCGGAACGTCAGGGCCAGTTCCACGTCGAGTTCGGCGAGCACGTCCGCTATCGGACAGGCGAACCCGCTGCCGCCGTCCGCGCTTCCCGCCGTGTGCAGCCCGACCACCCGGCCGTCCGAATTGACCACCACGGCACCGGCGTCCCCCGCTCCGGCGAAGGGGTCGCCCCGCGTGGTAACCACCCTGAGCTGTTCGCGACGGGTACGAACCCCCAGCGCCGCGCCGTGGTCGATCCGCAGGGTGACATCGGTGGAGATCACCGAACCGCACGTGAGGCCGGTGCCGAACCCGCTCTTGCGCACCGTCTCCCCGAGCCCGACGCCCTCCTGCCCGGTCACGGCCCCCACTCCGGGAATCATGCGGCAGCTGTCCAGCACCTCGGTGATCATGACGGCCGCGGCGTCCACTCTCCCGGACAGCGCCGCCCGGGAGAGCTCCGCGTAGCCGCGCCCGGACTGCGGGTCGAGCATCGCGTCACCCACCGACCAGGCATCGTCCATGCAGGCCACGTCGAAAGTGGTCAGTCCCATGGTGAGCACGGCCGCGCCGTGGCCGAACACCAGGGTGCCGAGAGTCCCGACACGCCGGTACTCGCCTCCCGGATCGGCACCGTCCGGCGCGAGGGTGACCGGGCGGGAGGGCGCTATCCCCACCCCTCCGAACACGGCCGCCCCTTCCGAGACCTCCGAGGCGGGAACGAGTTCGTCGAGCGGGTAGTGGGCGTGGTGCAGCACCACACGCTCCTCCACCACGTCGGTGGGTATACCGAGAATCGTGGGCGGCACGCACTCGGTTCCCCCGAGCCGCTCCGGCGGTTTCTTTCGCGCGACGGAGACGACGATCACCTGCTGCCCGGTGGGACGGCCCGCTGTCCGCTTCTCCCCGATGTCGACGGCCCCTACGCCCGGAAGGTCCAGCAGCTGATCCTCCACAGCACGCTTGATCGGGCGAATAGCCGCCCGATCGCGTGCTTCCCTGACGCTAATCATGGCAGCCTCCGCCCACCATTTAACACGCAGGGTTAGACATTAGTCACGAAAAGTCACCCTTACGGGGGTTATCGAGTGTTCATCGGAGTAGACAGTCCACCAGCACCGGTTCCGGAGCCAGCAACACGCCGAAGGACTCCCGCACTCCCTCCCGCACTTCACTCGCGAGACTGAGCAGATCCTCGGTCGTGGCCGAACCACGGTTGGTCAGCGCCAACGTGTGCTTGGTGGACAACCGCACCCGACCACCGGGGCCGGAGTACCCCTTTCCGAACCCCGCCCGTTCGATCAACCAGGCAGCCGACAACTTGGCGGCACCGTCACCGGCGGGGTACCGGGGGACGCGCCGCTCACCGGTTCGCCGCTCGATGCGCTCCAGCACACCGGGCAGCCGCTCGGCGTCCACGATCGGATTGGTGAAGAAGGAACCCGCGCTCCAGGTGTCGTGATCCTCCCGGTCGAGCACCATTCCCTTGCCGCCGCGCAGTTCGAGCACCGCCCGTCTGACCCGATCGACCGGAACGCGCTCCCCGGCCGTCACGCCCAGCGCACCGGCCAACTCGCCGTAGCGGACGGGCTCGGACAGGCCGTCCTCCCGCAACCGCAACCGCACCCGCAGCACCACCGCCCGGTCCGTACGCTTGAGCACGCTGCTCCGGTAACTCAGCCCCAGCTCCCCGGCGGGCACCGTGCGCACCTCACCGGTCCGCCGGTCGAGCAGGTCGACCGAAACCAGCAGCTCGGAGATCTCGACCCCGTAAGCTCCCACGTTCTGCACCGGAGTGGCACCGGTCAGACCGGGAATCCCGGAAAGGCACTCCAGACCACCGAGACCGTGACCGACAGCGTCGGCCACCACGGCGTCCCAGTCCTCACCGGCCTCGACCGTCAGCCGCACCAGACCGTCCCCCGAACGGTGGTAGGTGATCCCGCTCGTGGCGATGCGCACCGCCGTGCCGTCGAACCCCTCGTCCGAGACGACCAGGTTGGAACCGCCTCCGAGCACCAGCAGCCGCCTGCCCGCGCGGTCCGCCTCACGAACCAGCTCGACCAGCTCCCCGGAATCGGCCGCGGTGACGAATTCGGTCGCGGGCCCGCCCAACCGCAGCGTGGTGTGGCTGGCCAGCGAACGACTCGACGCGGCGGTCCTCGCGGCCTCCACGGCACCGCCTTCGGACATCGAACTGGAGGTCACGGTGCACAACGGTAACCTGCGCCGCATGACACGCCGCATCGAGCACCACAGCATGTCGCGCCGGCCCGCGGCGCGGATCCACGCGGCGCTGACCGACGCCGACTGCCTGCGTGAGCGACTGGGCGCGGCGAAGGACGGGACCGCCGAGGTGGTCTCCCACACCGTCACCGAGCACGAGACACGGTTCCAGCTCCGGCAGCGGCTCCCGGAAGGGGAGCTGCCGACCGTGATCCGCGGCGTGCTCGGCGGGGCCCCCCTCCTGGAACGCAGCGAGTCATGGCGCGTCCGGGAGGAAGGTCACTTCGTCGGCGAGGTGGCAGCCACCCTGCGGCGAGTACCGAGCACCATCACCGGATCGCTGTGGCTGCGCGACCTCACCCCGGCCGAGCGGTCGGTTCCCGAAGGGGCTTCGGAGGAGGAACGGCCACGGATCAGCGAGTTCGCCCTCCGGGGTGAGGTGGCGGTACACCTGCCCTTCCTGTCGGAGCGGGCCGAGGAACTGCTGGCCGGGCAGCTGGAGCTGGTGATCGAACGGGAAAGGGAGATCATCGCCGACTGGTTGCGCCGAGGAGGCTGACACCTCGTCCCTCACCCCACGACCGGCGGACCGACGCGGCCCCTCCGCTCGGCCCGGCGGTCCCGGAACCGCCGCGCACGGCTCTCCGGTGCGGACCGGCGGCAACGGATGGAGAACCGCCCGCTCGGCTCCTAGACTCCGATCACATGACCGACGATCCGAATCGCTCTTCGCTGCACGAGCAAGCGGCGGCCTTACGCGAGGCCGCCGCCAAGGCCGGGGCCAGCGCCGCGGTGCCCACCTGCCCGGAATGGGACGTGCTGGGACTGGTCCGGCACCTGAGCAGGGTCTACGCCATGGTCGGGCACGCGTTGACACTGACGCCGGAGGACACCAGGCCCCGCCCCGACTCGCCGCCCCGCGACTTCGACGCCGCGCTGACCTGGATGGAGGAACGTCTGGCGGAGTTGGACCGACAGCTCGCCGGCGACTCCCCCGACCGCGCGGTGTGGTCGTTCTTCCCCGGCGGCTCCCCGAGGAGCTGGACCCGGCGGATGGCGCACGAGACGGCCGTCCACCGCCTGGACGCGGAGTACGCGCTCTCGAACAGTGCCCCGGACACCGGAGTAGCGGCGTTCGAGCCCGAGTTCGCGGCGGACGGCGTCGACGAGTTCCTGAACGTGCTGCTCGGCGTCGGCCACGACTGGTCCGCCGAACGGATGACGGGACGCCTGCTGTTCCACGCGGTGGACGTCGAGCGGGCGTGGCTGGTGACGTTCGAGGCCGGACGCCTCCCCACGGTCCGGCGGAGCCACCCAACCGACTTCCGGGAGGAGTCCCCTCGGGCGACGATCACGGGCGCCGCGGACGCGGTGTACCGCCGGGTGTGGGGACGTCCCAGCACGGCGGCGCTCAGCGGTGACCGCGAGCTGGCCGCGCTGGTCAACGGGAGGTGAACCCGGTCGTAGGCACGAGGCCCGCGATGAGCTCCGGCCGGGTCAGTCGTTGAAGAAACCGGTCAACAGCCGTCGCAGCGCGGCGCGCCGGTCGAGCATGGGCGCGGCCGAGTCGAACATCTCGAGCCGAGCCCCGGGCAGGAGGGCCGCGAGCCGCTCCGCCACGGCGGACTCGTGCAGCGGGTCGGCGGTGGCGCCGACGACCAGCGCGGAGCTGCCGACGGCCGACAGCTCGGCGCCGTCGGTCAACGGGGCCTGCCGGGGCAGCGCGCGCAGCGCGGGTTCGAGACGGCGCAGGGTGGCGGCGCGCTGCTCGACGTATTCCCCGACGTCGGCTCCGTCGGGCAACCCGGAACCGACGACCTCGCGCAGCGACGCGCCGCCGTCCGCCTCGGCCGCCGCGACCGCATCGACCAGCCGGTCGAAAACCCCGGTCACCTCGGGTCCGCGCGGCTGGTCCACCGCGGCGGGCAGCAGCAGGGCGAGCCGTTCGAAACGCTCGGGGTGCCCCGCCGCCACGCGGGTCAGCGCCCCGGCACCCAGCGAGACCCCGACAGCCCGCTCGGCATCCACCCGATCGGCGACTTCGAGCACGTCGCTCGCCACACGCTCGTAGCTCCAGTAGCCGTCCACCGGATCGGCGGCGGCCCCGTGACCGGGCAGCGTGAGCACCACACGGCTGCCGCGCAGGCCGGACGCCGGGATGCGCGCCTCACCCTCGGTGGCACCGAGACCGTGCACCACCAGCGTCACCGGCCCACCACTGCCGTACGTGCGCCACCTCGCCCCCGAGGGGAGTTCGGCGGCACCGGTCGTCCCCGCGGCATCCCCCGCCACTACCAGGAACTACCCTTCTGCACCTCGACGACCTTCGGACGCACGTCCACGATGTAGACCAACGCGGCCACCAGACCGGCTATCCAGATAATCGTCATGGGACCGCCGGCCATGAGTATGAGCACCAGCGCACCGGCGCCGGTGATCCCGAGCCAGATCGGCTTGGACTGCTTGTCCGCCGCCGTGAAGGCGTCGGCGCGCTGCATCAGCGCGTGCCCGAACGCGTAAACCCCGACGGGGATACCGGCTATCCAGAGAGCCGTCACGATCACCTGAGCTAGAAGCACACCTCGAGGATACGTGCCCCACCCGGACAGCGGCTCCGGTGCTCGGGGGATGTCTCCCCGGCACCGGTGCGTGGCGATCCCTCCGGGGATCACCACGCCGATCAGCCACGGTCCCTGCCGCGCGCGGCGGACCTGGGCTGCTTCGAGGGGTTGTTCCCGCCGGTCGAACCGCGCTGCCCGCCGGAACCGCCCTGGGAACCGGAACCGCCCTGGGCCCCGGAACGACTACGGGAGCCGGAGTGACCACTTCCGCCGCTCTTCGCTCCGGTCTTCGCTCCGGAGGCCCGGTCTGCGGTGCGCCGCGCCGCGCTCCTGGTCTCCGAGGCGGCGCGCGCTCCGGTCTCGCGCACCGTCTCGGCGGTCTCCTCAGCGGCCTCGGCGCCGGTCTCGCGCATCGCCCCGGCCGTCTCCCCAGCCACGGTCTCCGCGGTGCGAGCGGCCTTCTCCCCGAACGAGCGGGTGGTCGTGCTCACCTTGCCGAGCACGTCGTCGGCCAGCTCGCGCGCCTCGCCGACGGCCCCCTCGAATCGCTCCTGGGCGTGTTCGACCTGGCTCCTGGCGCGCTGGACACCCGGTTGGGAGCGAAGCCGTCGCAGCGTGTCCTCACCGCGTTCGCTGAAGTAACCGTAGAGCCGCGCCGCGGAATCGCGGTAGCTGCCGACCAGCTCGCGCAGCTCGCCGGAACGGAGCCGGTCACGCAGCTCGCCGAGGTCGGTGGGGAACTCGGACACGGTCTCGCGCGCCGACCCCGCGTGCTCGTTGAGCTGCTCCCGGACCTTCTGCACGCTGTCAGCCACGGCGTGCGCCGCGACATCACCGGCGCCGAGCGCGGCGATCAACGGTGTCCGGGCCTGTTCGTAGAGGCTTTCGGCCACGTGGCCCGCGCGGCCCCCGGCCCGCTCGTTCTCCCTGCCGTCGGTCCGTGTAGCCATGGCGCTCACTCCTCGGAATCGGATCGAATTGCCTCGTGGCTCGTGGTCTCCTCCCGTGGCGCCCCGTCACGCGTGGGCGCCGCGCCGGGCGATGCGTCCTCACCCCGGAACGAGGCGTAGACGTCGAGCAACACCTGCTTCTGCCGCTCGCTCAGCTCGGTGTCGGCGAGCACGGCGTCGACGACCGGTCCTGCCGGGCGGTTCTCCAGGATTCCGGCCCGCACGTACAGCGCCTCGGCCGAGATCCGCAGGGCCTTGGCGATCTGCTGCAGGATCTCGGCGCTCGGTTTGCGCAGCCCTCGTTCCACCTGGCTGAGATAGGGGTTGGAGACCCCCGCCCGCCTCGCCAGCTGGCGCAGCGAGATCTGGGCCGTGTCGCGCTGCGCGCGGATGTATTCCCCCAGGTCGTTGACTGCCTGGTTGACTGCCTTGACCGGGCGGTCCATCCGTTCCACTTGCGAACCACCCCTCCCGTCACCTCCACGCTAGCAGCGTTGCTAGCTGTTGCAAGCACGCTGTGTACACCTGCCCGAGGGATGGCGGCGACATCCCACCCCACTACCGATGGAACACGTTCCAGCGAACGGCGAGCCGGACACACCGGGGGCGAAACAAAGCGCTCGGGCAGCGGAGGTATGCCCGGAAAGACCACCCGAAGACGGAACCGGTTCACCTCCCGCACCGGTTCACCTGCCGGAGAAGCACCGCGCACCTCACCGATCACACGGATCGGAGACGCGCCAGTACGCACGCTCGGCACACGGGTAATCACCGACCAAAAAGAACTACCGCACAGGCGGCACAGCCGATACCGACAAGCACGAGTGACCGAGATCACCATAAAAACGGATTGTGTTTACTTGAAAACGTATCGTCACGACCTTTTCGAGGGATTCCTATCGATCTAATTACGACTCCGAAGCACCCTTGCTCACCAGGTTCGCGCGCGGGTTTGATGGAAGGGTTGTGGTGCGGTTTCGCACCGAGCACGCACCAGAACAAGTCAAGAGCCACCGCGGTCGATCCAGATTGACGGGCAACCGACGGAGACGGACTACCGACTCACTGGGGTGTCACACGGTTCGGCCGATGCAACCCGATACGTGACGTAAAGCACGTCCCAGTATCGGCCTGGAGGAAATGTTGGTTTCGCCTGTAGCATTGGACACACTTTCAAGCAGAAATTCTCGCGAACTGGACTATGTCTACCGCGTCATCGCGGACGGGTCCTGCTCCGTCCTCTCATTGGATATATTCGACACAGTACTCTGGAGAAGAGTCCCACAACCCACGGACCTGTTCAACATTCTAGGGGAACGCCTGCGCGACAAAGGATACTCCCCATCCTGGATCACAAATACTTCTTTCCGTCGAATCCGCATCGAAGCCGAAGAAAAAGCACGAAGAAAAAAACAGGCCTGGGGACACGAGGTCTCACTGTTCGACATCTGGCGAGAAATCCCTTCGGAGTTTTTCGGCGAATCGCCGCTGGAGGATCTCGTTCGTGTCGAGGTCGAATTAGAACGCGAATTCACTGTGGTGGACCTCAACGTCGCCGAGGTGATCGAATCAGCCGACAAGAACGGCGTGCCGATCGTGCTGGTTTCGGACACCTACTTCGCCGAGGACCAACTTAATTATCTGCTCGACCGCCCGGAGCTCGCCTCGCTGCACAAAGCGCGCATATTCCGCTCCTACCAGCACGGCAGAGACAAAGCATCGGGGTTGTGGGAAACGGTCCTCGAAGAACTGGGACACAGCGCGAACCAACTGGTTCACCTGGGTGACAACGAGAAAGCCGACCACGAGGTCCCCTCGGAACTCGGAATCCGAACCCTGCATTACCGCAAGATCGACAAAAATTTCGCCCAAGTTCTGGAGCGAGAGGAGTCACTCGCACAGCGTTACGGCTCGCTAGCCGCAGGCGACGACCCCGAAAACGGTGATTTCGGCCTGACCAGCCTGCGCGCGAAGGCTCTCAACATGACTCCGGACACCGGGAGCGCCGCTTCCGCTTATTCATGGCGCTTCGGCGTTTCAGTGCTCGGTCCGGTGCTAACCGGTTTCGCGGAGTGGGTCGCCAAACAAGCCCACGAGGCCGGGACACCCGTGGTCTGGTGTCCTATGCGGGAAGGGGAACTACTTTCCACGCTGGTCAACAACGCGGCCCGCACACGCGGCTGGAATGTCGAGGCCCATCCGGTCTGGCTGTCCCGTCAGGTAACAGCCATCGCTTCGCTGGATCCCTACGACCGCGACTCCGTCAAAGACTTCATCCGCAAGAGTTACCGAGTCACCGTCGGACAATTGCTGGGTATGCTGAACCTGCGTGCAGGCGATGTGCCCAGCCTGGCGCAAGAGCTGAACAGGCTGATCGACAGCGATGAGATCGTCGACAGGCTCAGCAAGGCACTGACGGAAACTCCTCATCTGATCAACCGGCTGGCCACCAATGTGACCGCCATGCGCGACCGGTTGTTGCGCTCACTGCGCTCCACCGGGGCGTTGGATGCCTCCGAACTGACTCTGGTGGATCTCGGTTGGGGCGGAACCATCCAGCTACAACTCGCACAAGTACTGCGCGGCTCACAGATCAACATCAGGGTTTCCGGACTTTACCTGGCCACCGACCACCGCTCCACCAGGTTGTTGCGGGAAGGTCTTCGAGCGCAAGGATACCTGGGACAAGCCGGGCACCCCAAGGAAGTAGTCGATTCACTGCGGCGGAGCCCGGAGGTGCTGGAACAGTGCACCAACGCACTGTGCGGGTCGCTGGTCGGTTTCGAGGAAGACGGTTCTCCGCTGCTCGGCGAGGTCAGTGACACCGAGTCGCAGAACGGAGAGCGCAAAGCGGCGCGAGACGGCATGATCGCTTTCCAGCGGCACTGGAACCAGTACGTGGCCAACGCGGATGGTAACTGGCCGGAGCTCAGCGACAGAGCCCGAGAACAACTCGCGACGTTCGTGGTCGGCGCCCTGCTTTCGCCGACCGATCAGGAAGCTTCGGTGTTCGGCAACTGGGTTCACGACGACAATTTCGGTTCCGAAGTCCTGACGAGGATCGTGCCCGAGGATCTGCACTCGGCCATACCGTATCTCTCCCCCAACGATCTGGACGACCTGCACATGCGCGACGCATTCTGGCCCGCCCTGATCGCCGCCTCCGACAAACACCTCGGCGCCGCGGTACGTGCTCGCGCCTCGGGTACGATCAGCGCGGACATGTTCGAGCCCGCGGGGGAACCGTTCGAGTCGCGACTCAGATTCCTGACCGGCGACGACAAGTGGCATGACGGATCGAGACAGCGAGTACGGATCAATCACAACGGTCTCTCGTTCGCCAGACTCAACTTCCAGGCCCACGATGTACGTGATGTCTCGCTCGCGATCCCCGGCAGACCAGCGATCGTTCGGGTCGACTGGATCGAGGCGAAGATCACCACCGAAGGAGATCCGACGGTACGTGTGCTGCGTTGGGACCAGGGAGAGGATTTCTCGGGCCTGACCTTCGCCGAGTGCGAGTGGCTCGGCGGCAACATGATTCAGTTCAACGCGCCGCATTCAGCGGTTTGGCTGCATCTGGCGACCAAAGCGGGCTCACCGCTGACCTCGGCACAGATATCGATAGCCTTCGCTATGCTTCCGGAGTCCATATCCGGGTTCGGCCATCGGATGACTCCCGCTCCGCGCCGGGTGCGGCTGGCTGGTCGAGCTCGAGAAGAATTCCGTGCGCATGGAGTTTCCGGGGTCGCCGCCGGCGCCGCACGGATCGCTTTCCGTCGCTTGGGAGGTCGTTGATGCCAGACACTTTCATGGGGCCTCACCAGTTCGGCACCCGGCATGATCCACATGTTCAGGCCCGGCTGGCCCGTGAGACACCGCTGCTACTGCACTCTATGCGGTTGTTCCGGGAGATTTTCGCCGTCATATTCGAGCACCGGCCCGTTTCGAACGTCGTGGAGATCGGTGTGGAATCCGGTGCGGTCAGTTCGATGTACGCCGAGCTGGGTGCCGAAACGGTCCACTGCGTGGAACCAGAGCCGACCGATGAGCTCCGGAGGAACCTCGAAGGCGACGAACGGCTGAGACTGGTGGAACGTCCTTCCCCTCAAGTCCTGCCGGAGCTCCCGCTCGCCGAGCTTTACGTGCTGGACGGCGATCACAACTACACAACGCTGCGTCACGAACTCGAGTGGATCTTCGCCAACGCTCCTGGGGCCACGGTGGTGATGCACGATCTGCTGTGGCCGTGTTCCCGCCGAGATCAGTACTACGCCCCTGAGAAACTGGAGACGACGGAACGACATCCGACCACCAGCTCCGGTCCCACCATCTGGCACGACGAGGTGACCGAAGCCGGATTCGTGGGCAACGGTGCGTTCTGTTGTGCCCAGCACGCCGGCGGCGAGCGCAACGGGCTGCTCACAGCGGTAGAGGACGTACTGAGCGGCTCGCAAGGTTCCGACTGGGAGTTCGACCTGATTCCGGCGGTCTTCGGCCTGGGAGTGCTGTACCGCAAGGACTCGCAGGCATTCACCGCCGGTTTACCGGCCGCGCTGGAGCCCTACCGCGATTCGCGACTGCTGTATGCGATGGAGAACAACCGAATCGCGCTGTACACGAGAGTCCTCCAGCTGCAGTACGAGGCGAGCGCACACGCCGACAACACCGATCGTCTCGCGGTCTCGGTTTCCGAACAGCACGATGAGATCGAACGCCTGAGAGCGGAACTGGCGGATGAGCGAGAGTCCAGAAACGCCGAGTCAGCACGACTGCGCTCCGAGAACGAGCAGCTGACCCGTCAGTTGGAACGACTCTCCGTTCAAGGTGGTGGCGCCGCGGGGTTGATCAGACGAATCGCGAATCGGGTGCTCCACAGGGTCAAGTCGCGCTCGACATGAGCCTTCGGGAAGCACTCGGCCATATCGACGGGGCGTTCCGCGTTCGACAACTTAAGTGATTGGCATTCGGACACAGCTTCGCCCTTGTCTCACCGGAGGCTCCGATGACGAACGACGAGACCTTCCCGAACCGCGTCGCCGACCGGCTCGCGGCGCTGCCCCGCGTACGAGCGGTCACGCTGGGCGGCTCGCGGGCACTAGGCACCCACGAGCCCGACAGCGACTGGGACTTCGCCCTGTACTACCGGGGTGACTTCGATCCGGACGACCTCCGCGACCTCGGCTGGGAGGGCGAGGTCTCCGGTATCGGCGAATGGGGTGGCGTCTTCAACGGCGGAGCCTGGCTGACGATCGACGGCAGGCACGTGGACATCCACTACCGTGACCTGGACGTCGTCGAGCACCAGCTCACCGAGGCGAGGCAGGGGCGCTTCCACTGGGAACCGCTGATGTTCCACCTCGCGGGCATCCCCAGTTACCTGCTCGTCGCCGAACTCGCCCACAACCGGGTGCTGCACGGCACGCTGCCCGATCCCGAGTACCCGGCAGCACTGCGCGAGGCAGCACCTCCGGTATGGCACGGCCGGGCGATGCTCACCCTCCGCTACGCCGAAGGCGCCCACGTCCGTCGGGGTCAGGTCACCGAAGTAGCGGGCGCACTGGCCACGGCCGCCATGCAGCTGGCGCACGCCGTGCTGGCGGCGCGCGGCGAGTGGGTGACCAACGAGAAGCGGCTGCTGCGACGCGCCGGACTGGGCGGGATAGACGGGATCGTGGCCGGGCTGCGTCCCGATCCGGAAGCGCTGCGCGGAGCTCTCGACGAGGCGAACCGGCTGTTCGAGTCCGCCGCCGCCGAATTCCGGTGACGACTGCGGGCAGTACCGGTACCGTCCGCACCGTTCCGGAGGCCCCGCTCCACTTCCGCCAGCCCCCCTCACCGGGGCGGGCGACCCACTACTCGGACGGTCGCCACTCGGGCGGCGGTCCCCAGCACAGGCAGAACGGGTGCCCGGCGGGATCCGCGTAGACCCGGAACCTCGAATCGAGCTCGTCCGCGGGCTGGGGCAGCCGGGTGGCCCCGGCACGCAGCGCGTGGTCCTCGGCGGCCTCGATATCGGGCACCCGGATGTCCAGGTGGCCCTGCTGCGGCGGGGGCGAGTCGAGCCAGCCGGGGGCGGTGTGGTGCGGATCCAGCTGGCAGGAGACCCGCGCACCGCCCTCGGGATCGGCCGGCTCCACCCACCGCTCGTCGAACTCGGACTCGTCGACCGGCCGGCCGAGCAGCTCGGCGTAGAACTCGGCCAGCCCGCGCGGATCGGGGCGGTCCGGCACGAAGGAGACCAGACGCCACGGGGCCGAGGCGGCGCGTTGTGTTCCTGCCATCCGGGATCTCCACAACTCCCGTAAGAACTTTGACGGTTACCACCCCAGGAGCATGACCTCGCAACCACGTTACCGCCAGGAAGCACTGGCATACGATGGGACTGTGAACAGCAAAGCCGTCGCAGCCGTCGCGCCGAACGGGCTATCAGCGGCAACCTCCGAGCCCGTCGGGCCCGACACGGAACAGGACATCGACCTTCTGCTGGCGTTTCTCAACACCGTCGACGCCGAGACCGGCACGGACGTGCTCAGAGAAACGGAACAATGGCAGCAGTGGTGCCTGCGGCACACCGGGCAGGCATCCGTGGACACGGCAGCAGCACGCGAGATTCGCGACCTGATGCGCGACTCGATCAGTCGCGGTTCGGTCGAATCGACGGCCATACCCCCCGGGACGGCGGAATGGCCGGTGCGTATTCACCTCGAGGAAGGAGTGCCGGTGGCCTCCGGCGGCGATGCGCTCGGCGCCGTGCTGGCGGCGGCGTTCCGGATCGCCACGGTGGGCCGCTGGCACCGCATCAAGATCTGCCCCGCGACGAACTGCCTGTGGGCCTTCTACGACCGCTCCAGGAACCGGTCGCGCACCTGGTGCTCGATGCGGGTGTGCGGCAACCGGCAGAAGGCCCGCTCCTGGCGGGAGCGCCACACCGCCCAGTGAGCCCCGGCCGGAAAGGTCACCACAGCAGTTCCGCGACCGCGTGAATGGCCAGCCCGGCCAGCGCCCCCACCACCGTGCCGTTGACACGGATGAACTGCAGATCGCGACCCACTCGCAACTCGATCCTGCGGGAGGTGTCGGCCGCGTCCCAGCGGTCGACGGTGTCGGTGATCAGCGTGGTGATCTCGGCACGGTAGTGGTTGACGACGTAGCGGGCCGCCTCGCGCAGCCAGCCGTCCACCTTGTCCCGCAACTCGGGTTCGGCGGCGAGGCGGCCACCCAGCGAGACCAGCCCGTCACGGACTCTCGACCGCAGCTCGCTGTCCGGGTCCTCGGCGGCCTCCAGCAGCGTGTGCTTGGCCGCCGTCCACGCGTCACCGACCAGGTTCCGAACCTCGGGGTGCTCCAGCACCTGCCACTTGATCCGATCGGCTCTGGCCATCATGGTCGGATCGTGACGCAGGTCCCCGGCGAACTCGACCAGGAACCGGTCCACCGCCTCGCGCATCTGGTGCTCGGGGTCGGTCTTGACCGCCCACGCGAAGGACAGCACCTCGCTGTAGATCTTGTCCGCCACCAACGAGTCGAAGAACCTGGGCGACCACGACGGAGCACGTTGGCCGACCACGCGCGAGACCGTCTCGTAGTTGTCCTTCACCCAGTCGTAGGCGCGGTCGCAGACCAGATCGACCAGGCCACGGTGCGAACCGTCCTCGAAGACCCGGCCGAGGACGCGTCCCAGCGGCGGGCCCCACGGCTGCTCGACGACCCTGCGCAGCACGGTCTGCTCCAACACCTGGCGCACGTCCTCGTCGCGCAGCACCCGCACCGCCCCGCGCAGCGCCGTGGCCAGCTCCGCGGTCACGCGTTCGGCGTGCTCCCGCTCCGACAGCCACTCCCCGGCACGGCGGGCTATTCCCGCGCGGTCCAGTTTGTCCACCACCACCCGCTCGGACAGGAAGTTGGTGCCCACGAAGTCGCCGAGGCTCTGCCCGAGCGCGTTCTTGCGGGTGGGGATGATCGCGGTGTGCGGGATGGGCAGCCCCAGCGGCCTGCGGAACAGCGCGGTCACCGCGAACCAGTCGGCGAGCGCGCCGACCATCCCGGCCTCGGCGGCCGCGTTGACGTAACCGACCCACCCGGAACCGTCGGGCACCAGCCAGCCGGTCACCAGGTAGACCAGTGCCGCCAGCAGGAACAGCCCCGTGGCGACGGCCTTCATGCGGCGCAGTCCGCGCACCCGGGCGAGCTCGGCCACCGAAGTATCCGACACCCCACGATTGTGGCAGCGCTCCGCCGCCCTCCGGACACGAGCCGAGCCCCCCCCGGCGGGGCAGCACCGGTCCGGCCCCGCGTCACCGGAACTCCGGGGATACCGCCCGGCCCCTCCGGCCGGTAAGCACAACCCGAACGGACCGGGCCATTCCGGCCGGTGAGGCGGACTCGCGGCGCGCGGGCAGGCGGCACAGCGGATCGGGCCGTCCCGGCGAGGTGACCGGGCACGTCCCACGTACCGGCCGACCACCTACGTGAGCACCACCACGAGTACTAGGCTGCCTCGCGTGCGTACTCCAGCCTTGACCAGCAGACTGCGCCCGTTCACCTCGACGATCTTCGCCGAGATCACCGAGCTGGCCCGGCGCCACGACGCCGTGAACCTGGGACAGGGGTTCCCCGACACCGACGGCCCCTCGGGCATGCTCCGCAGGGCCGAGCGGGCGATCGCGGACGGGACGAACCAGTACCCGCCGGGACCGGGTGAACCCGAGTTACGTGCGGCCGTCGCGGCTCAACGCGCCGCCGACTACGGCCTCGACCACGACCCGGACACCGAGGTCCTGGTGACGGTGGGCGCCACCGAGGGGATCAGCGCGGCGCTGCTCGGTCTGGTCGAACCGGGCGACGAAGTGGTGCTGCTGGAGCCCTACTACGACTCCTACCCGGTGGCGGTGTCGCTGGCTGGCGGGACGCGGCGCACCGTGCCGCTGCGGGTGACCGACGGACGTTTCGGCCTGGACACCACGGCCCTGCGGGCGGCCGTGGGGCCCAACACCCGGGCGATCGTGGTGAACTCCCCACACAACCCGACCGGAACCGTGTTCGGCGAGGCGGAGCTGGCGGAGATCGCCGAGGTGTGCCGGGAGAACGACCTGCTCGCCATCACCGACGAGGTGTACGAGCACCTGGTGTTCGACGGTCGCGAGCACGAACCGCTGGCCACGTTCCCCGGCATGGCCGAACGAACCCTGTCCGTGTCCAGCGCGGGCAAGAGCTTCAACGTCACTGGGTGGAAGATCGGCTGGGTGTGCGGCCCACCGGAGCTCGTCGCCGCGGTGCGTGCCGCCAAGCAGTTCCTGACCTTCGTCGGCGGCGCGCCCTTCCAGCCCGCCGTGGCCCACGCGTTGCGCGAGGAACGGGACTGGCTGCCGGAACTGCGCTCCGGACTCCAGTACAAGCGCGACCGGCTCGCCGCCGGACTGCGCGGCACCGGCTTCGAGGTGCTGGCCTGCGAGGGCACCTACTTCCTGTGCGCCGACATCCGACCGCTCGGCTACACCGACGGGGCCGAGTTCTGCCGCGCCCTTCCCGAGCGCGCCGGGGTGGCGGCCATTCCGCTGCAGGTGCTCTGCGACGACCCGGAACCGGTGCGCCATCTCGTCAGGTTCGCCTGCTGCAAGCGCGACGAGGTGATCGACGAGGCCGTCCGGCGGCTGCGGAAGCTGAGCTGATCACTGTTCCCGGCAGGTATCGCGGCGGCGGGCCCGGCGGCCGGGGGCGGCCGGGCCGCCCGCCCGATCGGAGGAACCTCGTGGTGCGCGGGGTTCCGGACCCGGCCCACGGATCAGCACACGAACCAGTCGCTGCTCGCACGGTGCGCGAGAGCACCGTCGGCCCGCCGGGTGAACAGCAGCAGGCGGACCGGCCCCGTCGGGACGTCCCGAACGGTGAATCCGCCGCAGCTGTCCAGCTCACCGTGGCACTCGCCCCTGCCGTGCCGAACGGTCACCACTCCCGACGGGCTGGGTTGTCCGGACCGGCTCAGCACGATGCCACGCAACCGGAACGCCCCGGCGAGCGGGCCCCGCAGTTCGAGTTCGACGCGCCTGCCCGGGGCGGCGAAACTCAGCGTCCGTACCCGCGGAACGGCGCCGGAGGCCCCGTCCGGGTGTACCGGGGCGGCGGAGTCGCCGACCCGGGCCAGCACCACGCCGGACCCGCACCGCCGGACGAGGCGATCGGCCGCCCCGTAGGCCACGCCGACCGCCCGCTCCGGCGCTGGGTCGACCTGCCGGAACAACCTCCCCAACGACCGCAGTTCCTCGGGGACGCCGACGTTCACCCGGCCACCCCCTCGACACTGTCCGGACTCCCCGAGACGAGCATCCGCTGCCGTAGCGCTCGCAGACAGCGCTGCTTCTTCGGCCCGATGGAGCCGCGGGCCAGCCCCAGGGCGGCCCCGATCTGTTCGTAACTGGCGTCCGGAGCCACCGCCATGATCCGCAACAGCTGCTGACAGCGCTGGGACAGCTGCGCGAACGCCTGTGCCATCCGAGCCGCCGAGACCGAACGCACCGCACTGCTCTCCGGACTCTCGGTCCCGGCGTCGACCTCGGCCAGCAGTCCGGCCAGACCGCTGGGCGACTCCCTACGACGGGCGCGGGCCAACCGCAGCGACTCGCGACGCGCGGTGGTGACCAGCCACGCGGACACCCCCTCCGCGTCGCGGAGCCGGTGCAGGTTCTCCGCCAGCAGCAACCAGGTCGCCTGCCAGGCGTCCTCGGCGTCGGCCCGGTTGGCCGAGTAGGCGCGAACGGCTCCCCACACGACACCGCTGTTGCGGTCCACCAGATCGCGCCAGGCACGTTCGTCCCCCAACGCCACGCGGTCGAGCAGCGCGGCGGTACCACAGGTTCGTCCCTGCTCCGTCACTGGAACACCTTTCGTATTTCGGCTCCGGTCCCGCTCCCGGAACCGCGCCACCGATGAGCGGGCACGGTCCGGCGGGTCTCGCCGAATAGGAGACGCCGAGGCGGTCGACGGATTCGTCCCGAGATCGCAAACCCCCGAACGGGGCATGTTTTCGAGTAGTCCTACGTACCCGCACCGCCACCACACCGGACTCGGACTCCCGGAACGAACCAGTTCGAGCTCACCCCGTGGACGCACTGTGAAGAACCGACGAATCACACCCGGCGATCGTTGGAATATGACACCGCCTGACCAGGTGACAGGCGGCGTTTGCGGATGCCAATCCCCCGAGTCCACGGCAGGATGATGGTCGAAGCGCGGGAGAAGCACGGGGCGGTGATTCCGATGACGCGAACGACGTCGAACGACGGGGAGCATCCGGGCTCACCGACGCCGAGCACCCCACCGGAGAGGGGCCGGAACCCGATACACGGCTCCCCTCCCCGGTAGTACGCGCGAACAGCCGACGACGACCGACCGACAGCACGCAACAGCACGCAACGAGCGTTCACCGGACGTCCGGGCCGGGCACCGGCGAACGCCGAGACTCCCGATCCGGTTGCCTGCGCCCGACCGGATCGGCCGGGGCGCCGCCGTCGCGGCGAACGACTCGTCACGAAAGCGGCAGACAGCCCCGCCCCGGTGTCGCACTGCCCCTGTGACACCGGGGTTAGCGGCCACCCACCGGCACGTCGAGGGGCCGTGCCGGCGGGTGGCCGACCCTTCGGGGGCACTGAACGGGAGCTAGGTGACCAGGTCTGACGCACCGGAGTCGGTGAGCGAGCCATCGGCCTCGGCGATCCTGCGCACCGCCTGGCGAAGCCTGTCCTCCGGCAGGCTGTAGGGCAGCCGGAGGCGGTCCTCGAAATCACCCTCCACGGCGAACCTGCCGGGAGAGGCCAGGCGCACTCCGCGCTGTTCGGCGGCCGCGACCAACCTCCCGGCGCGGCGGGAACCGATGTGGCACCACAGCGACAGTCCACCCTCGGGAAGCGTGAACGTCCACCGCGGTCGATGCTCGCGCAGCGCCGTCACCAGACAGTCCCGCCGGCACCGGATCCTCGCGCGGTTGCGCCGCGACGCCTCGTCGGCGTGTTCGAGCAGCTCGGCCAGCACCAGCTGCTCGAAAACCGGGCTGCCCAGGTCGATCGCGGCCCGACCGAGGACCATGCGCTGCACGAGTTCGTGCGGGGCGCGGAGCCAACCCAACCGCAGTCCTCCCCAGAACGACTTGCTCGCCGAGCCCACGGTGATCGTCCGCGACTCCGCGAAGGCGGCCAGGGGCGGGGGCGGCTCCTCGTCCGAGAGGTCGATGTCGACCAGCGTCTCGTCCACGACGGCGGTCGTGCGGTGCCGTCGCAGGGCGTCGCCCAGCCGCTCCCGTTCGGCGGCCGACATCAGGGCACCGGTCGGGTTGTGGAAGTCGGGAACCAGGTAGGCCAACCGGGGTGCGCCCTGGGCCAGCGTCGCCTCCAGCAGTTCGACGTCCCAGCGCCCTTCCACCATGGGTACCGGCAACGGCAGCGCGCGCACCCCGCGCACGGCTTCCAGCGCGTTCGGGTAAGTGGGATGCTCCAGCAGTACCCGCTGCCCCGGCATGAGCAGGGTGCGCAGCACGAGCGCGAAGGCGTGCTGGGCGCCGTTGGTGATCAGCACCTGGTCGGGATCGGTGGGCAGCCCGCGCTCCTCGAACCGCCGGGCCACCCGTTCCCGCAGCTCGGTCAGCCCTTGCGGCTGGTAGCCGTGCCCGTGGAACCGTGCGGGGAACTCCTCGCTCACCCGTTCGACGGCCTCGAACACCTCGGTCGGGGCGGCCGGGGTGGCCTGGGCGAAGTTGATGCTCTCGCCCTCCCGCGGTGGGTACCAGCCCCCGGAGTCGGCCGTGCCACCAGCGGTGGGGGGCAGACCGATCCACGACCCGGCACCCCGTCTGCTCCGGACGAAGCCCTGCTCCCGGAGCCGGTCGAGCGCACCGGTCACCAGGTTGCGGCTGGCACCTATCCGCCGCGCCAGCTCCCGCTCCGGAGGAAGCCGCGTACCCGGCGGCAGCTGCCCGGCCAGCACCAATCGCCGCAGAGCCGAGTGGAGCGCTTCGGCGCTTGGCCGGCCCGCCGGGGACCAGTTCCCGAGCAGCCGGGCCATGCTTTCGGCCCCGACCCTGCCAGCTTCCGGTATTTCCATAGGAGCCAATATTCCACTATTGGCTCTTAATCGAAATACCAGTATCGCTTACCAAGGAGATATGCCCCGAAACCCGGCTTCAGTGGACCTTTCCCCCATACCGGTGAGGTATCGGCCGAGCACCCGGCTGCCGCGGCTGATCGTCGGACTGGCCTGCTACGGCGTGAGCATGGCGATGATGGTGCGCGCGGAACTCGGGCTCTCACCGTGGGACGTGCTGCACGACGGCCTGACGGAACGCACCGGGCTCGACTTCGGCACCGTGACGGCGATCACCGGCACCGTCGTGCTGCTTTGCTGGATACCGCTGCGCCAGCTCCCCGGCGTCGGAACCGTCGCGAACGTCTGCGTCGTGGCCCTCTCGGTGAACGCCGCGCTGCACGTCATTCCGCCGGTCACGGCGCTGCCGCCCCGAATCGCACTGCTGCTGGGCGGTGTGCTGTGCAACGGTCTGGCCACCGCCGTCTACGTCGGGGCACGGCTCGGGCCCGGACCGAGGGACGGTCTGATGACCGGGCTGCACGCCAGGACCGGATTCTCGCTGCGAGCCGTGCGCACCTGGGTCGAGCTCTCGGTGCTGTCGGCGGGGTGGCTGCTGGGCGGTTCCGTCGGGCCGGGCACGGCGCTGTACGCCCTCGCGATCGGGCCGATCACGCAACTCGCGATGCCCGTGGTGGCAGTACGGAGCCCGACGGCGGGATAATCCGGCCATGCCCACTGTCGAGGTAGCCGAACGGGCGGGAACCGAACCGAGCGAGGACGTGGTGCTCACGTTGCCGAACGCGGTGGCGGTGCTGGACGGTGCCACCTCGCTGCGCCCGACGGAGCGCACCGGCGGCTGGTACGCCGCCGAACTCGCCGCCGCGCTGCGTCCTCACCTCGACTCCCCGGCCGAGCCGGACCTGGCCGAGTCGCTCGAAGCGGCCATCGCGGAGGTCAGTGCCACGCACGGGTTGAGCCCCGGACACTCGCCGTCCAGCACGGTGTCGGTGCTGCGCTGGAACGAGCGACTGGTGGAAGCACTGGTGCTGGCCGACAGCCCGGTCGTGGTGTTCACCGGCTCAGGCGTGGACGCGGTGACCGACGACCGGCTGGACGCGCTGCGCACCCCGGGGAACGGCGGCTATCGGGAGTGGCTGCGCGACGGCGGCGGGTTCGACGAGCGGCACCACCGCGAACTGCGCGCCGCCGTGGACGCCACGGGCCGCTGGCGCAACGTCGAGGGTGGTTTCTGGGTCGCCGAAGCGGACCCGCGCGCCGCCCACCGCGCGATCCGGCGCGACTGGCCCAGGGACGCGGTCCACTCGGCGCTGCTGGCCAGCGACGGTGTCTCCTGCGGTGTCGACCAGTACGGCAGCTACCGCGACTGGCGGGAACTGCTCGAACACGCCCGCACCGACTCCCCCGGGGCGGTGCTGGAGCGGGTCCGGGCCGCCGAACGGTCCGATCCGGACGGCAGGCGCTGGCCCCGACCGAAACGGCACGACGACCAGGCGCTGGCAGTCGTGGAGTTCACACCGGACGGTTGATACCCCCTGACTTCCGGAGGTTCGGGGCATGGTGCTGGCCGACAGTGCGATCTACGTGGACGGCAGGCCCAGGCGGCGGTGCGGGGCTATCGAGGAGACCCTGCGTGAACTGCGGAACACCTCGGACTCGGGGCGCACCTTCGGATGGATCGATCTGTCCCGGCCGGACGGCTCCGAGTTGGAGAGGCTGGGCGCCGAGTTCGAGCTGCACCAACTCGCGCTGGAGGACGCCAGGCTCGCGCACCAGCGCCCGAAGCTCGACCGCTACGGCGGGACACTGTTCATGGTGCTGCGCTCGGCGCTGTACCAGGAGGACACCGAGAACGTGACCCTCGGCGAGGTGCACGCCTTCATCGGCTCGGACTTCGTCGTCACGGCGCGGCAGAGCGGGCAACCCGACCTCGACGCGGTGCGGCGGCGCCTGGAGGACCAGCCCGAGCTGCTGAAGCACGGTCCACCGGCCGTGCTCTACGCGCTGGTGGACCGGGTGGTGGACGACTTCCAGCCGGTGGAGCGGGAACTGCAGAACGACCTCGACGAGATCGAGACCGAGGTCTTCGGCGGCGAGCCCACGGTGTCCAAGCGGATCTACCGCCTCTCGCGCGAGGTGATCGAGTTCCAGCGGGCCACCCGTCCGATCACGGACGTGCTGGACGGGCTGGAAGAGGCCTTCCAACAGCTGCGCGACGGCGTGGAGCTGAACCGCCACCTGCGGGACGTCCGGGACCACGCCGCCGACGTGGTGGAGCGCGTCGAGTCGCACCGGCAGTTGCTGGCCAACATCCTCCTGGTCAACTCCTCGCTGCACTCGCAGCGCCAGAACGAGCAGGCCACCAGGCTCACCGAGACGAGCCTGCGGCAGAACGAGGACATGAAGCGCATCTCCTCGTGGGCGGCGATCCTGTTCACTCCCACCCTGGTGGGCACGGTGTACGGGATGAACTTCACGCACATGCCGGAGCTGGACTGGCCGCTGGGCTACCCCCTGTCGTTGGTGCTGATGCTGCTGGTGGCCGTCGCCCTGTACGCGGCGTTCCGGAGACGCGACTGGTTGTAGCCGGTGAATCGGGGCGAAAAAAGATCTCTTCCCCTAGAGACATTTGCGGTCCTATTTAGTAACCTGGGGGACGTCCACCTGACCCCCAGGGGTGGACTTGGCGCCCCCGCACTCCCGGTGACCCCCAGGCCGGTTGAGAGCGGGGGCGCACCTTTACCCCGGGTGTCACCTTTCCGGCTGACTCGTGCCGTGAACTCCCGATTCGGCGAGAGAGTCCGGGCGCCTCGTGCGATGCTCCGGTCGAGAGGCGGGGCGACCCACCGGGGAGATGTCGAACAAGGGAACGAAGGCCCGTTCGGCAACCGGACCTTCCCCCGATCGAGTGAAGAAGCGGAACCAAACCCGAGAGCTAATCGTCAGTAATAAAAGGCGGAGGTTTTTCACACGGAGGCACGCCATGAATCTGCACGCCCGGATCGAGCTGTTCGGCGGCCCGGAGGACGGCCGCGAGATCACGCTTCCCGTCAGCGGCGAGGGTGAGCCGCTGTCCCCCCTGCCCGTGCCGCGCGCTTCGGAGGAGAACGCGGGAGTCGCCTGGTACGAACGGGACCACCACCTCGGGCGCGGATTCTGGGTGTACAAGTACGCGGACTCCCAGTCGGCACAGACCGGTTGACTCCCCCGCCCCGGCGGGCTCGACGAGCACACACGGCGGAAACCACTCGGCTCGGGGTGCGCGCACGCGATTCCGAACCGGCACCGTCCCCAACGGAGCGGCGTCCCACTCCCCGCGTCACCGCGCGGCCGGGTACGGAGCAGCCGCCACGGAGGGGACCGGCGGGCGGGGAAGAGCGCACCGGGAGCCCGTGGTGGAGAACCGCACGCGTCCCACCGTTCATTTTCCGTCCATGCCGGACTCACGGTGTCGATCATCCGGGTACACCGACAGCCCGCACGATTTCCCGGAAGTCACATCCGAGTCCGGGAGGCCATTCGTGACAGGAAACAGCGCCAAGCGAGGTTCGACGGCCGCGTTCGCGGGTGCACTGGCGCTGCTCGGTGCCGTCGTACCGGGCCAGGCGCTCGCCGAACGCTCCACCGAACCGCTTTCGGTGACCGCCGAGGCCGAAACCGCCACCGTGTTCGACGACGCGGCGGGCGGGAACGCCAACGCCGACGACCCGGCGATCTGGCGCGACCCCGAGAACCCCGAACGCAGCCTCGTGATCGGCACCGCCAAGGAGGGCGGACTGCGCGTATACGACCTCGACGCGCGGCTGGTGCAGTCGATCCCCGCCCCCGAAGCACCGGGCGAAGGTGACGCACCGGGCCGGTTCAACAATGTGGACGTCGTCCCGGCGGCGGGACAGCGCCACGGCACGCGGGATCTCGCCGTGGTCAGCGACCGGGGCCGCGACCGGCTGCGGGTGTACCGCATCGCCCCCGGAGCGCGGGGAGGGCCACTCGTCGACGTCACCGCGCCCGGAGTCGAACCGATCTTCGCGGCCGACCAGGAGGAGATCAACGCGGAACGGACCGCGTACGGCCTGACCACCTGGACCGACGAGCGCAGCGGCCGCTCGTACGCGCTGGTCAGCGGGAGCGGACGCACCGAGATCGCGCTGGTCGAGCTGATCCCCACCGCCTGGGGCGAGGTGGACTACCGGAAAGTCCGTTCGCTCCGGTTGCCGTCGTCCTTCCGGCTGCCGGACGGGTCCTCGTGGTCGCCGTGCGGCGAGCCGGGCGAGCTGCCCCAGGTGGAGGGCATGGTCGTGGACCCGGCCAACGGCACGCTCTACGCGGGGCAGGAGACCGTGGGGCTGTGGCGCGTGCGCGCCGACCTGCGCGGCGAGCCGAAACTGATCGATCGGGTCCGCGGTTTCGGGGTGCCCGCCGAGTACGACCCCGGCACCGACGAGTGCGGCGTCAACGGTGCGGACCCCGGTTTCGGCGGGGAACACCTGACCGCCGACGTGGAGGGACTGACCCTGCTGTCCGAATCGGATGGCGACGGGTACGTGGTCGCCTCCAGCCAGGGCGATGACACCTTCGTGCTCTACGACCGGGAGCGCGAGGACCACAACGAGCACGAGGCCACCTTCCGGGTGGCACCCGGCTCCGGCCCGGTGGACGGTTCCGAGGAGTGCGACGGGGTCGCCGTGCTCAACGCCCCGCTCGGCGAGAAGTACGAGGACGGGCTGCTCGTCGTGCAGGACGGCCACGACTCGCCCGGCGACGGTGGGCGCGAGGCCACCAACTTCAAGTTCGTCGACCTCGACGAGCTCACCGAGGAACTCGACGACTGACGAAGCGGGCGGCCGTACGCCGCCCCTTCCACAAGTCGATGGGGTCGCCACAGAACGATGGGGCGACGCTCCAGTCGACCGGGGCGGACGGGCTCTTGAACGAACCGCCCGGTCACGGGAGTCGCGATCGGCTTCGCGCTCCCCGCAGGAGGCGTTCGGCGAGGAGCCGCACGCGGTGGGGTTTCCGGCGGTGCTCGCACGACCGGAAACCCCACCGCGTGCGACTACAGGTACGGCCGGGTGATCATCTCGATGAAGTGACCCGCCGGGTCCTTGAAGTAGACGCCACGGCCGCCGTGCTCGTTGTTGATCTCACCGGGGCGAGTCATCCGCGGATCCGCCCAGTGCTCGATGCCCGCGTCGTCGATCCGCCGGTACGCGCGGTCGAACAGCTCGTCGTCCACCAGGAAGGCGTAGTGCTGCATCTGGATCTCCACCGGTGGCTCGGCGAACTGCAGCAGCACTCCCTCGTCGAGCTGAACGTTGGTGAACAGGCCCCACGACGGGGCTTCGTCCAGTTCGAAGAGCTCGCGGAAGAAGCGGGCCGACTCGTGCCGGTCCCGCGCGGCGATGATGGTGTGGTTGAAGGTGACTGGCATGCGGACGTGTCCCTCTCGTTCGTCGCGTGGTGTGTGGAAACCGAGCTGGGCTCGGTTCGGCGGTCCACGCGCCGAAGTCCGTGGGCGTCGTCGCGACGCCCACGGCGGGGTCAATGCGTCGCCGGGTCACCAATCCGTGCTTGGCCAGCGGCCGTCCCGGTAATCACGATCCGGATCCTACCGGGTCGGCGACGTGAGCGGAATCGGGTGACTCACAGGCGTTCGATCACGGACTCGGCGTGCCCGAGGGAGTCCTCGCGGACGACCCAGCGGGTGATGCCCCAGCGGTGACGGGCGTCGCGGAGCTGCTCCAGGATCTCGTCGGTGGTGCCGATCCAGAGGTAAGGCACAGCCAGGAGATCCTCGACCGGGGTGTCGAGCCGCTCGGCCAGGGGCGCGGCGGCGGCGTAACGGTCGTCGGTGACCACGACCCGCTGGACCAGCGCCTCGATCAGCGGCGGACCGGTTCCGGCGTCTCGGGCGCCCTGGTTCACCCGCTCGATGTGGGCGTCCACGCGCTGCGGCGACCAGGAAACGGTGTGGGAGTGCCCGTCGGAGAGGGTGCGCCCCAGACCGGAGAGCCCGACGGCGTCGGCGTGTGCTCCGCCCCAGCGCAGCAGATCCGGGTTGGCGCCGCCGACCAGCAGCGGCACCTTCCGCTGGACCGGACGGGGGTCCCGCAGGGACACGTCGCGCAGCGCACCGAGGTCGTCGGCGGGCACGGTGGCGCCGTCGAGCAGCCGACGCACGGCCGAGGCCGTGGTGCGCAACCGGTGCACCCGCGCGGCGGCGGAAGGACGCCGACGTCCGATCATCTCCCACTCGGCGGGGGTGTGCCCGGCGCCGAGGCCGACCTCGGCCCGGCCACCGGAGACCACGTCCAGGGTGGCCACGTCGGAGGCGATCAGCAGCGGGTCCCGCACGCCGGTGTTGAGTACGTAGCTGCCCAACCGCAGCGTCGAGGTGGCACCGGCCGCCGCGGCCAAGGACACGAACGGCGAGGCGCTCACACCGGGGTGGTCGGCCACCAACAGCGCCCGAACCCCGAGGTCCTCGCAGCGACGCGCCAAACGCGCCCACGTACCGGCGTCGTCCGGAGTCGCCTGTACCGACACTTCGATCCGCTCATCCGTCACACCCGCACCATGTCACGGAAGAGAGTGCGCGGGCAGCCGTCAGCACTGCGCCGAGAGCGAACCCGTGGCGCGGTCCAGCCCTCGGGCGGGTGGCGGGCACGCGGCGGCCGGTGAGGACTCCGACGCCGGATCAGCTCGACATGTCCGAAACCGAATGCATCGTTTCTGCGACGGCGACCAGCGCATCTCTCGATGGTCGACTTCAGCGTCTCCTGAGTTCCCGGATCCCCCTTCGCGTCCCACCACCGGCCCGAGCGGGGGCGAACGCGCTTTTCGGGCGCGCTTCCCGGACCTGTGGACAAATCTTCCATTCGTGGCGTGGACCAGAACGTCGAGGGTGCGTTCCACCGGGGACTGTGTGTCCACTTACCAAGCGTCTTGTCGAGCCGTGCCGCGCACACGAGGAGTCGCTCGCTTTTTCCTGCCGAGCACCGTCGGGCGCCTGTCGCTGGCGACTTCCGGCCTCACGCCGGTGTTGCCGCTCGAACGATCCACCGGATCATTGACGGTCGTCGAAACGGCGATCGCGGCGCTCGAAACCGCGAATGTCGCCGCCACCCCCGGTGCCATCATCGCGACCCGCGCGCCGTTCCCGCTCCGCGCACAATCCCCTGAAAAGCCGGCTCGGCACTCCTCAGTCCCGGTGTGGATCCCCCAGGAATCCAGTCGAAGAACAGTCGACGAGACGACGTGTCGAGCCGGCCCTGCCGAAGCAGTCGGCGGGCCAAGGTCTGAAACCCGTGAGGTCGTGGTTGTCCGTACGGTGCGAACTCACAGCTTATCCACCAGGTTCGCAGCCTCCACGAGCGGTAGCCCCGGCACGTCCCGACGCGCTTGACGAACGGCCTGCACTTTTCCTTCGTTGTCACGCAGTCGTCGAATCTTTTCGCGGTCCAGCGCCCGAGCCACATCATCCGAATTCGGAAATCTCTCGCGAAACTCGGCGTGAATTCTGCGGCGGCGAATCGAGGAAACAACGGAGTCCGTTACTGTCGCCGCCAGCAGGATGACCCCAGCCAGAAGATAATTTCCCGAAACGACGAGTAAAACAGCACCCAGCAGCACGACAAGGTTGACTATCCACATGACCATGAGATGTAGCACGAAAGCACCCAATTATTCAATGTGAAGCTCGCTACCACTGCTCAACAGGATGATTGAGGAAAACAGCACGATTGAACGCACGCGCTCCCCGTCGGTTCCGTAACCAGGAGCTGGAAGGCATGCGGAGCCGCTTCTCCCTTCTCCGCCGCGTTTCCGGCTCCGGCCAGCAGCCTGGCTGCTGACCGGACACCACACCGCCGACGTTCCGCCTTTCGAGTCGCGCATGCCGGGTTCACCGAAGAGTGCCGCAGTCCTTCGTCACAGCTCATCGGTAGCGGACGAACACCCGAATACTCCATACGGCCGACAATTCAGTTCCGGCCGAGCAATGCCCTTCGGTGCTGCCAGGCCAGGTTCACCGCGGCCGAGGCTCCGGGCGAGAGTGGGCCCAGCTCGTGAAGACGGCTGATGGTGTTGGCCTCGAACGGCAGGTGCCGGGCAGGGATTCGGCCCTCGTCGTTGGTGGTGACGGCCGCACCGAACAACTCGTCGTAGGTGTCGGGCTCGATCACCGCCACGGTGAGGATGTCACCGGACAGCGTGAGCGCGTCGAGCGTGACGCCGAGGTAGTAAACCCGAATCCGCCCCTCATTCCGGGCGCGATCCATCCCCGCGAACGGTTCGCGGTTCTCGTAGTCGATCGGCCTGCCACTGCCGTCGTACTCGACGTGCCCGAGCAGCTCCTCGGCGAACTCGCGCTGCGTGTTCCGCCAGATCGAGAAGTCGTTGCGCACCGCCCCGGGGATGACGCTCGACGGCTGGAAGATCCCGGCTGGCAACAGGTGCGCCATCCCGCCGCCACCGGCCACCCGGCCGCCGTCCCGCTGGTGCAGCACCATGCTCGGGCTCTCCCCCGCCCGAATCGTCAACGTGTCGATCGCGCCCAGCAACGGCCGCCGGGAGAGGTCGAACGGATCACCGACGTGCTTGCGAAACGTCAGCCGCCGCCACGACGCACGACCGACACCGAGATCCCCGTGCCGGTCGCGAACGAGGTGATGCGCGGCCATCTCGTGCGCCAGGACTTCGTTCGTGTCGATCGAGTCGAAAAACCCCATCGTGCCGAACCGCAACCGCAGATTCGGTTGTGACCGGTCCAGGGCGGTCAGCCGGAAGCACAACCGGTTCTCGAACAGGCGTGGCGCGGCCACGTCTCGCACCGCGTGGCTGTAGCGATGGTAGCGCTGCTCGGCTGACGCCAACGGACGTACGCCTGCGCTCTGCCGCTCCGAACCATCGACAGCCGGAACCGCGGAGTCGTCCGTGTCGAGTTCGAGCCCCAGCTCCGACAACGGCACCGGCACGCTCGGGAGCCAATCCGTTCCGGCAATCACGCCGCTCCCTTCGGAACACGGCACCGTCGAATCCGGATAGAGCCGCTCGGCTTCGACGGCCAAACCCCGCCGGAACGTGCCCAGCACCGCACGCGTGTCCTTCCAATCCTGCTGGTCCTTGTCCACGCGCGGATCGACCGTGCCGGGGGAGGCCACCAGGGTCAGCAGTTCCCCATCACTGGTAGGGACGGTCTCGGTGGTCCTACGCGGTCGTTGGAATCCCAGCTCATCGGCGGCGCAGTCGAAGAACTCCGCCAACAACCCGCGGTAGAGCGGCTGCGGCCACGCGACCTCACCACGCTCCCAACGACCCACGGTCTTCTTGGTCACGTTCGGGTACTTCCCGTGCCTCTTCGCGGCCAACGCGTTCAGCTCTTCGGCCAGATCGTCCTGCGAGAGTCCAGCGTCCTCGCGAAGCCCGATCAGAGCTGAGTTCTGGGTACGTGCCGCAAAAGCCCCGGCCATGTCCCCAACCCTAGGTGCTCGATCCCCGTTCGGACTGGAATGTCCCCTCAATGTCCCCGGAATGGCTCATCTTCGGTCATTCGATACCGCCCACGCACTGCGCTCGATCACCGCCCGGCTCTACGGCACCACCAGCACTTCGGGGGCGACTGGCATCCCTCAGGAGGGACCATGAATTCGATCGAGATCATCGATGGCACGCGAACCCATGTCGATGCCGCGACCCAACTCTGGGCCACCGCCACCCGCGACGGCGACGCGACACCCCCTCCCCGGAAGAAGCGCGGCCACTCATCCAACAGGTCGTCGGGGCACCAGGGTGCACCCTGTTCGTAGCGAGCACGGCCACCGAAACGGTCGGATTCGTCGCCGCCAAACCACGAAGCAGCGGCTGTCCGAACGACAAAGCCGAGGTTCGCTATCCGGGCGTCGCTCCCAATTCCTGGGGCGAACGCATCGGCAGTCGACTCGCCCAGGCACTGCCCGAACATCTGAGGGACAGAGGATTCACCCGAGCAACGCTCACGGCCTACACCGACAACGAACCGGCCGTCCGGCTCTACCGGCGACACGGATGGTCACCCCTCGACGATCCGAGTCCGCACCCGACCACGGCCAAACGGGAACAGCGCTACATCCTGGAACTCTGACACAGAGCAGAAACACCCAAGACAACCGGCATCGGGCCGTCCACCGCCCGGGCAGTTCTTCTCCGCTCGCTCGACTGGGCGGCATTTACCCACTTCCATTTACCCAGCAAGAAAAGCGAACGATGCTTTACGAAGTGAGTGTCCAGCAACGTGAAATGAGCGGCACCGCGACCGTGCTCACGGTCAAGTTCGACCAGTACCGCCGGTCACATCACGCCTATACAGCCGAGGAAATCGCTACTCTTCTCGACCACGTGGTCACCGAATCCACCGAGGGAAACCGCACCACGCTGGTCACCGTGTGGGACCGACCGGCCCGCTCCCATCACGACGATGGTCAACCCGAGTACCCACCCGCCTACCTCCGCGTCGCCGTCGATCCCGACACGGGTTGGGGGGCGATGACCTGGATCGAACTCACTGCGGGCGAAGTGCTCGACACCTTCGACCCGGCCAGGCCGAACGACCGCTTCTCGTCGCCCGGAGAACCGGGCAGCCCTAGCCCGCGGAACCGTCCACTTTGCGCCCGACGAACACCACGTCCTGAACCACCCCACCACCCAGGTCGGCCACGGCGGGCAACCTCCCCCACTCCTCGAAGCCGTGCGAGCGGAACAGGCTCAGACTCGCCCGGTTGCTGCCGAAGATCGTGGTGGCCACTGTGCGCACGCCGAGTTTCGGAGCATGTGTCACGGCCTCGCCCAGCAAGTACGTCCCCTGTCCCCGACCACGGTGCTCGGGATGCAGGTACAGCGCCACGTCCGAGGTCACGTTGTACCCCGGCCGACCGTTCAGAAAGGGTTCGAAGCTCAGATAGCCGGTCACGGTACAGGGATCGTCCGTCTCGTAGCCGACCCAGATCGGGCGAAAATCCAACCGCGAGGACTCGAACCAACCCTCGCGGGAAGCGACGCTGACTGGTTCCAGGTCGCAGGTGCTCGCCTTCTCCAGGATCGCGGCGTTGTAGATGTCCACGATCGCGGGCAGATCCTCACGTGTGGCGAGGCGATGGCTGTACCCCAAGAGAGATCGCTCCAAGTCCTGGTTCGGCTGCCCGTACCAAGGCGAGCACGGTTCCCGTTGCCACTCCGAACGATACGAACGGTGCGAGTCGAGATCCAGAACGACTCAGAAGTCGATCGTACCTTTCACCGCGCGACCATTACTGCTGCTTTCCCGTCAGCTCGGATCTTTGCGCGCCACGAGATGAAAAGCGCGACTGAGCTGACGGTAGGGGTCTCGTCGACTGGCCTCGAGTTCGACCGCGGCCGCCTTTGCCACCTCCTGCGAGGCGTTGGGATCCAGCTCGGCTCCGCTGAACTCCAGCCAGTCGACGAACAGCCACACCCCGTACCAGCACAGTGGTTCCACACCGTGGTTCCGCACGAGCTCGCTGAGCTCCTCCACCGTATCGGCTCGGCTCTGCACTCCCAGCACGTTCGTCTCGGTCCGTGCCTCGAACGCCGCCAGGGCGTCATCCCACCGACGTTCCAAAGCGGGGAGTACCGCCATCGCCCTGGCATTGCCAGTCATGATCGAAAGCACGCCGTCGGCGCCAGTGCAACGGCACAGCTGATCGACCAACGTCTCCGGCCGCTCCAGGTACCCGAGCACGCCGTGGCACAGCACAGCGGCGAATTGTTCGCCGCTCACCACCTCGTGCGCGCGTTCGCCGTCGGCTCGCACGAACGTCACCCGCCGCCGCTCCTGCTCGGTCAACCGCTCGAGTCGCTGCTGAGCCTTGTCCAACATCGCCTGCGACGGATCGAGCAACGTGACTTCGTAACCGGCTCGGGCCAGCGGGAACGAATGATGCCCCGCGCCACCGCCGACGTCGAGAACCGTCGCCGGAGCCGGTGGCAGGTGCTCCAGCAGTTGCTGATGCAGCACGTAACTACGCACGTAGCCCTTCGCCGAGGCGAAGGCATCTTCGGCATAGTGGTCGGCCAGGTCGGTGCCTTCCCACGTGTTCCCATCCATCGCCCCACGGTATCCAGTTTGTAACCAGCAACTTAGCGGCTATGGCTGCGCGAATCGGGGGTCGCACGGTGCGTCGATCGAGGCGATCACACATGAGCTGGGGATTCCGAAGCGACCGCGCTTCCAGACAAACGCTGGTCGTCGTGGTTGCCTGGCGTTGTGCATCTTGAGCAGCTGACTCTGATCATCGACGACTACGACGAGGCGATCCGGTTCTTCCTGGACGCACTGGAGTTCGAGCTCGTCGAGGATTCGCCTTCCTTTACCAACGACGGGCGCGAGAAGCGGTGGGTCGTCGTACGACCGCCCGGCGCCGCCACAGGCCTACTGCTCACACGAGCTGACGGTGAGCGGCAGGAACGAGTGGTGGGCGAACAGTTCGCGGCTCGGGTCGGCCTGTTCCTGCGCGTCGGCGACTTCCAGGAATCCTACGCCCGAATGCGCGCGGCGGGGGTCGAGTTCGTCACCGAGCCGCGCCGGGAACCCTACGGCGAGGTCGCGGTCTTCCTCGACGTCGCGGGCAACCGCTGGGACTTGCTTGGCCCACGGCCACTTCAGTGATCACCCCCACAGCGAGGCGGGATCGGAAGCCACCGGACCAACAACCGAGACCGGAACTGAGACCCCTGAACAAGAGAACGGCCCCCACCGTTTCCGGTGGGGGCCGTTCTCGCTGGTCGTTCCGCGTGGCCAGGGGCGGGGTCGAACCGCCGACCTTCCGCTTTTCAGGTCACAGCTACCGGGTTCAACGAGGATCGCTGTAGTCCTCCGATGCTGGTCAGCAGCAATGCTGGAACATTGGGGGTCAGTGTGAACGGGAATGAACTGAGACTAGAACTGAGACGATCGCAGGGCCTCGCTTGTGGTCTGAGCTGTGGACAAACGCAGCGGGAGGGAATCGACAAGCTAACCACGGAACTCGCGCTGTGCGGGCTTCTCGAAGGCTGCGGGAAGGGGATTCCTTCGGTGCCCTTCGTTCCCTCTCCGGTCGTTGTTGCTGGTCATACCGAGGGAATGGGGCAGGGAACGGGTGAGGGAGTTTTCCCTCACCCCTGCGGTGTTCCCTGCCCGGTTCCCTGGCGATTCCCTGCCGTCCGGGGCGGGATTGGAAGCCTGTCTCGTGAGTTACTCATCGGGTTAGTTCGCGTGTGGTGGGTTAGTTTTCTAACGTGCGGGTTAGTCGCCCTGGCGTACCGGCTGGCCTGCGAGAAGTTAGTGAGTGAGTCGGGTTAGTCCCACCCCACACCGCACCCACGCGGCCCTACATCCCGTGGGAAGGCTTTCCCCACCGGACTAACTAACCCCGCCCTGTCACAGCGCTCTCGCGGCCCGCAGCGGGGAAGTGAGTGTCGAGTGACGGGGCGAGTGAGGCAGGACTCGGCAAGTGGAAAGCCACTCACCGGTCACTTTCCCACTCACTCGGGGCGAGCTGCGAAAACGCCGCGAGAAGTGAGTAAGTGAGTGGAGTGACCGCCCCGGTACGGTGCCGCAGCACCCCACGTGTGAGCCGGTCCCACTGCTCCCCTCCGGGTGATCACACCGGGCGGGCCGTCCCGTGCGTTCTGTGAGCCACTCACGAGCCCGTGAGAGCCGCTCCACAGCGGGCAGTGCCCGGCAGGCTGAAGCACTCGGGGAACGGGCACCACCCCCCGATGCTCCAGCCTCCCGAACAACCACCCACCGACCCGAAACACCGACCACCCAACCGGGCCCGAAGAGTTCGAAGGGATCGCTGAAGAGTTCGGTACCCGAACCCCGTGTGGCCTGCGAAGGGTTCGAAGAGTTCGAAGAGTTCGGCATGTCCCCGCGAGCCGAACTCTTCGGCCCGGTCGGACTGTGCGGGGGCGCCGCCGGAGCGGGGG
>NZ_FNJR01000033.1 GCF_900104475.1 Actinopolyspora xinjiangensis | reverse complement strand
GTGGGGCCGTTCTGCTGACGTGGCATGCGCCGATCCGGCAGGATGTGGCCCGGTTTCGGATCATGGCCCAGGGGACTAGGGGGAAGCAGACGTGACCCAGGACGGTTTCGGCGTTGATTACGATAAGCTGAAAGCGGTCATCGAGGACCTGCGGAAGGCGCGGGACGAGGCCAAAGATCTTGCTGATGAGTCGGAGTCGATCGGGCCTGACGAGTTGACTGCCTACGACGACACCACTGAGAGCGCACGTGAGGCGTTCAGGAAGCGTATGAACGCACCTGAAGGTTCGCTCCGTGCCGCTGCTGATGATATTCGCGTTAGGTTGAATGAAAAGATAGATGCTTACGAAGCTCTGCTAAGGGAATACGGTTTGGCCGAAGAAAACGCTTCGGTCGCACAACGGGATACCGACAGGCGGAGCTGATTATCGTGAATAGCTTCGTGGGCAAGATGCATCGTGGTGGCGCCGTCGCAGGTGGCCTTATACTGAGTATAACACTTGCTGCCTGTTCTAGTGGTTCAACAGGAAAGACTGAATCTTCGGAAGAAACAGCGACTGGCAATGCGACTTCGTCCGTTTCGCGGTCCGGGATCGACATAGCCAACCCGAAGGACGCCGTGGCCCTCGATCCGTGTGAACTGTTGACTAACGAGGCGGCGAACGCGCTTGGTATGGACCCTCGGGGAGAAAGTAGCCCGAACGATCTCAAGCCGAGTCTTCCTGATATATGCCAGTGGGAAAGTGTTGAGAAATCTTTTACTTCGGTGTCTTTGACTGCTTTTCCTGATCGTTCTATTCAGCAATATTACGATAATAAATCAACTTACGGTTATTTTGAGAAGCTGGATATTTCCGGCTATCCTGCTGTGATAGGTAATACTAAAGCTCCAAGTGAAAGTGCTGGCTGCGCCATGTATATGGCTGCGGGTGAAAATCAGGTAGTTATGTCTTCTGCGGATATTGCTCCTGATGATGTCGGCAAGGTGAATCCGTGTGATTTGTCGAGGAAGGCTCTGAAGCTGTCGCTGCCGTCGTGGCCCGCGGCTGGTTGAGCGTTGCTTGCTGGCCGTCGGTCTGGTGCTGGTTGGCTTGAACGGCAGGA
>NZ_FNJR01000001.1:173628-587387 GCF_900104475.1 Actinopolyspora xinjiangensis | reverse complement strand
CGACGACACCCCCCGCACCCCACAGCAGCACACCCTCGCCACCACTATACGGCTCCCACCCAACCACCACCCCCCATCACCCCAATTGAACACAACCGGCTGGCACACAGCCCCCAACACTTGGGTCGGTGGCCACAGCGGAGGAGACACGCCCGGACCCCATCCCGAACCCGGCAGCTAAGCCCTCCAGCGCCCCAGGTACTGCACCCCCACGGGTGTGGGAGACACGGACACCGCCGACCCAACCCCCCACCGGCCCCACCCCCACCCCGGGGGTGGGGCCGCACTCATACCACCACCCGGGGGGCGCCACCCACGACACCACCCACACAACCGACACGAACCTCGCGCGGTTCCGGGCCACGGACCTCTCTTTTGCCGTGCCCGAATCCCGACTAACGTCGCTTTCACTAACCTCTTTCCGCGCGCCGCGCGGTGCGGGCCGTTTTCGCGTGAATTGGCGGGGTTGATGGATCAGGACGGTCGGGAGGGTGGCCCCACGGCCACCCCGGAGGTGGGAGAGACCACCGAACCGACGAGGGTTTCGCGGCGTGCCTGGATCGGACGCTTCCTGGGACCGCTGCTGGCGGTCGCTGTCTACTTCGCACTTCCCGGTGGGGAGAACGGAGTCACCGACCCCGCGCGTGCCGTCGCCTCGGTCGGGCTGTTGATGGCGGTCTGGTGGGTCACCGAGGCACTGCCACTGGCGGCGACCGCGCTGCTGCCGATCGCGTTGTTCCCGCTCCTGGGGGTGGGAGACGTCGAAGCGGCGACCACCCCCTACGCCAACGACATCGTCTTCCTGTTCATGGGCGGTTTCATGCTGGCGCTGGGAATGCAGCGCTGGGGCCTGCACCGCAGGATCGCGCTGCGGACCGTGCTGGCGGTCGGTACCCGACCGGTGCGGGTGGTCGGCGGTTTCATGCTCGCCACCGCTTTTCTGTCGATGTGGGTCAGCAACACGGCGACCACCGTCGTCATGCTCCCGATCGGTATGTCCGTGCTGACTCTGGTGTTCGAGCAGCTGCGCGGTGACTCCACCGGCGAGACCGTGCGGCGCGCGATGAACGAGCCCGGGGATGGCGGAGAGGGGAGGTTCGCCACCTGCCTGATGCTGGCGATCGCCTACGCGGCCAGTATCGGTTCGTTGGCGACACTGATCGGTACTCCGCCCAACCTGTTCATGGCGGGTTTCCTGTCCGAGACCTACGATATCCGGATCGGGTTCGGGCAGTGGATGGTCTTCGGTCTGCCGTTGGCCGCGGTGCTGCTGTTCGTTGCCTGGTCGCTGCTGACCAGAGTGGTCTATCCGACCACCATCACCGACATTCCGGGCGGCCGCGAGCTCTTCCGGAACGAGCTCGCGAAGCTCGGGCCGATGAACCGGGGCGAGCGGGTCGTGCTCGTGGTGTTCGTCCTGACCGCCCTGCTGTGGATTTTGCGCGAGCCGTTGACGAGCCTGTTGCCCGGACTGGGGCTTTCCGATGCGGGGATCGCGATCTTCGCCTCACTGGTGCTGTTCGCCGTTCCGGTGGACGCGCGACGGGGAGTGTTCACACTGGACTGGAGCTCGGCGCTGAAGCTGCCGTGGGGGGTGCTGCTGCTGTTCGGGGGTGGGCTCTCACTGGCTGACGCTGTCGGTTCCAGCGGGCTCGACGCTTTCATCGGCAACCGGGTCGGCGCGCTCGGCTGGATCCCCACGATCCTGTTGGTTCTGGTCACCGTGGCCGCAGTGATCTTTTTGACCGAGATGACCAGCAACACCGCGACAGCGGCGACCTTCCTGCCGATCCTGGCAGGGGTGGCGCTCGGACTCGATATGGATCCGCTGCTGCTCGTGGTGCCCGCGACGGTGGCGGCGAGCTGTGCGTTCATGCTCCCGGTGGCGACCCCGCCGAACGCCATCGTGTTCGGGTCCGGTTACGTGACCATCCCGCGGATGGTCAAGGCGGGCTGGTGGTTGAACCTCACCGCGACAGTGCTGATCCCGATCGCGTTGTACGGGCTCGGCAACTGGGCGTTGGGAATCGCCCTGGGCTGACCCCTGCTCACGGGGTCGGGCGGATTCCGCGAACAGGCCCTCACGCGGCGATCTCGCGGGGAATCGTCGCCCGTTCGGACCGAGCGCGGTCATCGCAGGCGGCGTGCCCGCAGCACGGTGTCGTGGGTGTGCGCTGTGCCTTCGGGCGGAGGAACGGTTCGTGGTCGGGTTTCGTTGACCTGCACGATCCAGTCGGCGCCGAGCAGTTCGGCGATGTCGGCGGGTTGGTAGTAGTCCCCCGGATCGAAGCCGTGCTCGTGATCCGGGGGCAGCTCGGACATGTCGTGGCTGCCGCAGAGCAGCGTGCCGCCGGGTGCCACGGCGGCCAGCAGCCCACGCAGCGCTTCGTGGTCGGGTTGCCGTTCCAGCGGGAAGTACTGCACCGACACCAGGTCGAACGCCCCCACCGGGGGCGGAGTGCCGGTCGGGTCGTCGTGCTGCCAGGAGATGCGGTCGGCGAGGTCCGGGTCCGTGGCATCGGCGGCGCGTCGCAGTGCGGTGCGCGAGATGTCGATGGCGGTGACCCGCCAGCCGCGTCGGGCCAACCAGCGCGCGTCGGCGCCCTCACCACATCCCACTTCGAGTGCCTGGCCGGGGGACAGTTCGGCCGCCTCGGTGGCGAGCACTCCGTTCACGTTGCCACTGAAGAGCTGTTCGGTGCCGCTGTACTTGTCTTCCCAGAACTGTTCGCCCATCGTCCTTGCCCTCGGTCGTGGCGTTCGGTGCTCGGTGACCGCACCGCCGGTGGCCCTCTTTAGGGGCGGCAGCGTCCGGTCATGGTGGTAACCGCCGCGTATCCGCGTTCCGGAGTCTTCGCGGCTCCGGGGTCACCTCCGACACCAAGTTGCCCTCACCGACGGCACGAGGACAAAATTATTTGCCGGTAGCGCAAAGAACGGAGAAGTCGTCCCGACTGCCGTTCGGCCGCTTCGCGCGAACTCACCGCAGGCAGCGGGACGCCCCTACCGTCAAACCCTGCGGCGGTAGGCCCCCAGCGCGAGCGGGAAGAACACCACCACCAGCGTGACCATCCAGACCAGCGTCGCCGACAGCGGCCCGGCCACCGGTCCGCCGATCATCAGTCCCCTGGCGGTGTCGGCCAGCTTGCTCACCGGGTTCACGCTCACCCAGGCCTGCAGCCATCCCGGCATGGTCTCGGTCGGTGCGAACACGTTGCTGCCCATGGTCAGTGGGAACATGAACGACATCGCCACGCCGGGCAGTGCCTGCTGGCTTTTGACCAGCATCCCCAGCATCACCGAGATCCAGCACACGCACAGCGCGAATCCGATCACCAGCACGATCGCCGCCGCCGCTGAGACCACATTGGTCTCGATGCGGAAGCCCATCAGCGTGGCCACGACCAGCAGCACCGCGATGGAGACCACGTAGCGGACCACGTCCCCCAGCACCGCCCCGATCAACGGTGCCGATCGCGCCACCGGCAGGCTCCGGAACCGGTCGAACACCCCCTTGGTGATGTCGTTGTTGAGCTGCATGCCGGTGCCGAGGCTGCCGAAGACCATGTTCATGGCCATGACACCCGGCAGGGTTCGTTGCAGGTACTCCCCGGTGTCGCCCGCGATGGCCCCACCCAGCAGGTAGACGAACATCGCCAGGAACAGGATGGGCTGGAGGGTGACGTCCAGCAGCCCTTCCGGTGACTTGCGGATCTTGAGGACGCTGCGCCCGGCCAGCGTCAGGCCGTGCTGGAGCGTGCGCAGCGGCCCGATACGCCGCGTCGCGCCTGGTGACCGCTGATCGGCCTGCTCGGGCCGCTCGACCGTCGTCGTGCTCATGCCGTACTCTCCTCTCCGCTCTCCGGCGTCGAGTCCTCGCCACCGGCCGGTTTCCCGGTGATGGAAAGGAACGCCTCGTCGAGGCTGGGCAGTCGCAGCGACAGCTCGTCCGCGACGATCCCGGCCTCGTCCAGCCTGCGCACCAGTGCCGACATCAGCACCGGATCTTCGGCGGGTGTGGTGAGCAGTCCCGTCTCGTGGTTCGCGGTGGGGGACCGTTCGGTGAGTTCCCGCAGGATGGTCTCGGTGGCGGTGACGTCGTCCGGGTCGCTCAGCCGTACCTGCAGGGTCTGGCTCCCGCTGTGGCGTTTCAGCTCGTCCGCACGCCCCTCCGCCACGACCCTGCCGTGGTCGATCACGCTGATGCGGTCGGCCAGCTGGTCGGCTTCCTCCAGGTATTGGGTGGTCAGCAGTACCGTCACGCCCTCGGAGGTCAGCGCGCCGACCATGTCCCAGACCTGGTTGCGGCTGCGCGGGTCCAGGCCGGTCGTCGGCTCGTCCAGGTACAGCACCTCCGGACGGCCGACCAGGCTCGCCGCCAGGTCCAGCCGCCTGCGCATCCCACCCGAGTAGGTCTTGATCGCCCGGTTGCCCGCGTCGGTGAGTCCGAAGCGCTCCAGCAGTTCCTTCGCCCGTGCTTTGGCGCTCGAACGTGACATCTCCAGTAAACGACCGATCAGCACCAGGTTCTCGGTGCCGGTGAGTTCCTCGTCCACCGAGGCGTACTGACCGGTCAGTCCGATCTTGCCGCGTACTCCGACCGGATCCCGCAGCACGTCGTGCCCGGCCACAGTGGCGTTACCGGCGTCCGGCTTGAGCAGGGTGGCGAGGATTCGGACGCTGGTCGTCTTTCCCGCGCCGTTGGGTCCCAGTACCCCCAGGATCGAACCGGCCGGTGCGGCCAGGTCCACCCCGTCCAGCGCCTTGGTCGTTCCGAATCGTTTGACCAGGCCCTCGGCCTGGACCGCAAGTGTCATGCGACCTCCTTTTCCCGACACCCCAGCATGAACCGAAGCTCTGACAGAAGGCGCACAATCGGCTCACATCCTCGGTGAGGTGAGACACAGGTCCAGTCACTGTCGGGGGTTTTCCGGTAGGTGTGGCGGTATGGGGCGTGAGGCGGCGGACATGAGCACTGGTGATCCCGTCGGGGACGAAACGGTGACGGAAGAGGGTGGCCCCGGCCGCGCTCGCCGCCGCGCTCCCGGTGGCCCTGTCGTAACTCTGCTGTTGTTGCTGCTCGTCGCGTTCGTCGGCGGGGTGGCGCTGGGGAAGTTCGCCGGGCTGGAGCGGGGGCAGATCTCCTCCGCGCTGATCGCGTTGACTCCCTACGTCACGGCGGGCGGTGGGGTGCTGCTGCTCCTGGCGCTGTCGTTGCGACGGTGGTTGACCGCCCTGGTGGTGGCGATGGTCACCGCCGTGCTCGCCGTCAGCGTGGCGCCCCGTGTGATCGCCGACGATTCCACTGACGTCCAGGGGCGCTCCCTGAACGTGCTGAGCGCGAACGTGTACTTCGGCGAGGCCGACGCGAGTCAACTGGTTCGGCTGGTGCGCGAGAACGACGTGGACGTGCTGAGCATGCCGGAGTTGAACTCCGGGATGGTGGACGAGCTGCGCGGGGCCGGCTTGTTCGAGACGCTGCCGTACCGCGTGCTCACTCCGGAGACCGACGGTGACGGTTCGGGGATCGTCTCGCGTTACCCGTTGCGTGAGCTCTCACTCGCTTCGGGAACCACCATGCGGCAGCCTTCCGCACTGATCGACCTGCCCGGCGAGCGGGACGTGCAGTACGTCGCGGCACATCCGGTGGTGCCGGTCGGCGGAGACACCACGACCCGGTGGAAGCACGAGATAACCTCACTGCCCGCGCCGACCACCGGTCGGGAGGAGCCCGCGCGAATACTGGCGGGGGACTTCAACGCGACGCTGGACCACACACCGCTGCGAAAGCTGTTGGGGCGCGGCTACTCGGACGCCGCCGAGCTGACCGGTGAGGGCCTCGCCCCGACCTGGCCGGAGCTGGGGCGCCCCTGGGCGCCACCGGTCACGCTCGATCACGTGTTGGTCAGCGGTGACACCGCCGTGCGCGACTACCGCACCTTCGAGGTGAGCGGGACCGATCATCGGGCCGTGTTCGCCCACCTCACGGTCCCGTCCTGAGTGGGGCCGCTCGGCAGGATGGCCGGGTAGCCGGTGCGTGAGGCGGCGCCTTGCCGCGTTGGGCCGGCTCTTGAGTAGCGACCTACGCGGCGAGCGGCCCTGCCTCGCAATGCATCCGCCTCACGCACCGGGGTTCCATGCGCTGCGACTCGCATGATCCTTTCCCGACGGGCGGTTCCGGTGGCGAGGGTGGTGGTTCGGCGCTCGCGCGCCGAAGAGGTCCGTGAGCTGCGGCGCCGGGGCGGTTGGTGAGTAGCGACCTACGCGGCGAGCGGCCAGGTCTCGGCGATGCGTCCGACTCACCGCTCGAGGGCTCCCCGCCGCTCAGCCGGCACGATCGCCGAAGGGTGCTTCGGCACGCTCACCGCTCGGGGTGGGATTCGGTGACCAGCTCGAACTCCAGCAGGGTCGCGCCGGTGGAGACGGGATCCTGGCTCTCGGCCTCGTGCGCCTCCTTGGCCGGCCCCTCCGCCCAGGCGCGGAACGCCTCCTCGGACTCCCACTTGGTGTAGACGAAGTAGCGGTTGTCGCCCTTGACCGGGCGCAGCAGCTCGAAACCGAGGAAACCCGGAGTCCCGTCCACCGCGCCGTGGCGCTGCGCGAACCGGCGCTCCAGTTCCTCGCCCTTGCCCTCGGGGACCTCGATAGCGTTGATCTTCACGACTGCCATACCCCAACCATACGACTCGTAACTGGGCCTTTCGGAGTAGCGAAACCGAGCTGAGTGGCGGTGGAATCGCGAGAGGTAAGCGCGCGGCGGCCTTCACCCCTACGGTTCGTGGTTGGTCGGGCCGAGGGGCGCCGTTCGGGGGATCGGCCCTCAGTGGCGGTTCGTCGAGTGGTCGGTGCCGTCCTCCTCGTCAGTGACGTTGTCCCGCAGTCGGGCGAGCAGTTCGCTGAGCCGTTCGATCTCCTCGGGGGGTAGTCCGCGGCGGAGGCGCTGGTCGAACGCGACCGCGGCCTCGCGCATGGTGTGGAAGGAGCGCTCGCCGCGCTCGGTCAGCTCGACCAGGTGAACCCGTCGGTTGTTGGGGTCACGGCGTCGGGTGAGCAATCCGTCGGACTCCATGGCGTCGAGGTGGTGCGTCAGGGTCGCGCCTCGGATCCCTACGGCGGTCGCGAGTTCGCGTTGGTTGGCGGTCGGCCGGTTCTTCAGCGCCATCAGGATCTGCCAGGCCGGGCGGGAACCACCCACGGTGCTCAGGGCCTCGTCGAAGGCGCGGCTGACGGTCCGGGCGGTCTCGGCCAGCTGCAGACCGAGCGGAGGACCGGAAGGTGGTACGGGCATGGGCACATCGTATCCCGTTCTTAGCCCTAGAATCATTTGGCTCCTAATGGTTAGGTGCCTATCTTTGGTCGTGTAGAACTTCCACCGGCGGACGACCGGGTCCGGTCGCCGGACAGCGTTACCCAGTCGACGCGGGCGGTACGGCACCGATGGGATCGGACACGGAGCCCGGTGGCCGGAAACCTCCGCGAGGAGGGCGTCATGACTACGCTCGCTCGTACCCGCACCTTCCTGACCAGTGCCGCGGCTCGACGCCGACGCCTCGGACCGCGTGCCAGGAAAGCGGTCCTGGCGCTGCACGTCGTCTCGGCCGGTGCCTGGATCGGCATCGACGTGGTGCTGGCGGTGCTGGTCTTCACCGCGCTGCTCACCCAGGACGTCCGCACCGCCGCCGTGTCCTACCAGGCCCTCGGGCTCTTCGCGATCTGGCCGCTGCTCGCGGCGGGACTGGCGTGCCTGGCAACCGGCCTCGTGCTGGGACTGGGCACCAAGTACGGGCTCGTGCGGTACTGGTGGGTCGCGGTCAAGCTGGTCATCAACGTCGTGTTCGTCCTGCTGGTTCCGTTGGGACTGGTCCCGACGGTGAACGCCGCCGTGGAGTACGGACGCGAGATCGCCGCCTCGGAGCGGTTCACCTTCGAGGTCGATGAACTGATCTTCCCGCCCGTCGTCTCCCCGATCGGACTGTTGATCGCGGTGTTCCTGGCCGTGTACAAACCCTGGGGCCGTGTCCGCAAGCGCCGCCGCGACCAGCCTCGGCGCGCCCAGCGTTGAACGCACGTCCGGCCCCATCACCTGCGGCGGCGCCGACTGCGGAGTGGCCGTAAGCGACATCCACCTCGCGAACACCCCCGCGAAATTTACGATTACCCACCGTCCGTCGAAACGCGATCGTGAGTGACGCAGCGCATGGAACCCCGGTGCGTGAGGCGGATGCATTGCGAGGCAGGGCCGCTCGCCGCGTAGGTCGCTACTCAAGAGCCGGCCCAACGCGGCAAGGCGCCGCCTCACGTGCCGGCTAACCGACCAGGCACGCGAGTTGATCGCGAACTCTAAAGCTCCACGGCTGGATGCAGTCGTGAGACGCTCCAGACCCGCTGCCGCCACACCACCAGCGTGGTCAGCAGCAGCGGTATCACCAGGAACCCTCCCAGCACGATGAGATCGCGCACCAGGTGTTCGTTCAGTCCTCCCGAGATCGTCACGCGTAGCCCGTCGACCAGGTAGGTCATCGGCAGGTAGGGGTGTATCGCCTGGAACGGTGCCGGGGTGGTCTCCATCGGGTAGAGCCCGCCGGAGGCGGTCAGCTGCACTATCAACAGCACCAGCGACAGGCCGTCGCCGATCGCGCCGAGCGCGGTGCGCAGCAGGTGGTCGATCGCCACGAAAGCGGCGGCGGCCAGTGCCAGCAGCCCCACCGTGGGCCACAGCCGCACCGGATCCAGGCCGAGTCCGAAGCCGACCACGGCCAGCAGCACACCGGCGCCGAGCACCCCCAGCACGGCAGCGGGCAGCCAGCCCGCCAGCGCCACCGTCGCGGCTCGGTTTTGCCCAGCCAGCGCGCGCGGGTTGACGGGTTTGAGCAGCAGGTAGGCGAACAGCCCGAACACCCACAGCGCGATGGCGAAGAAGAACGGCGCGAGACCGCGACCGTAGACGTGAGCGGGGTTGAGATTGTGCTCGGTGATCCTGGTGGGGGAACCGAGCACTTCGGCCGCCTGGGCCACTTGTCGAGGGTTGGTGGGTGGCACGCGCGACAGGCTGTCGTCCACCAGCTTCGACAGCTTCCGGGCGCCTTCGTTGAGCTGCCGCGCCCCGGTGTGCAACGTTCCGCTGCTGGAGGCGAGGTTGCTCAGGCTGCCGCGCAGCGCCTCCGTGCCACTGGCCAGCTGGGTGGTGCCCGAGGCCACTCGGTCGGCGGGCTCGGTCACAGCGAGGGTTCGTTGGCGCAGCGTTTCGAGGTTGTTCCGGAGCGCCACCGCCTCGGAGTTGGCCTCGCGGGCCACGCTCAGCACCTCGTTGGCGCGCTGGTCCGCGTTCTCGGTGGTGCCCGCCAGCTGTCGCGCGTCGCGCAGCGCTCGTCGGTAGACCGGGTCCTCGGACATCGTCGGGTACTTGTCGCCCAGTTCCCTGAGCCCGGCCACACCGCGGTCGGCGCGGTCGGAGATGAAGGCGGTGGCCGTGGCCAGCGTGCTCAGTCCCCGCACCACGGAGCCGCTGGCCTCGGCGGCGCCGTTCACGGCGGTGGGCAGCTGTTCGGCGGTCAGATTGGTCAGCGCGGTGAGTCGCCGGTCGAGCTGGTCCGCCGCGTCGGAGATCTCGCTCACGCCCCGCGAGATCTGCCCGGTGGAGGATGCGGCGTCCGAGAGCCCGTCGCGCAGCCCCTCAGTACCCCGCTCGCTGAGTTCGGTGCCGTCGACGAGCTGTCCGGCGGCCTGCGAGGCCAGGCGCAGTTTCTCCCGCACCTTGTCCACCTCGTCGTAGAGCGCCCGGGCGTAGGCGCTGTGAGCGGCGGCGTTGACCTGGTTCTGCAGTTGGACTTCGACGGTGTCGGCCATGATGCCAGCGATGTAGCCGTTCGCGTCGTTCTTGGTGATGCGCAGCGAGGCCCGCTGCGGGAGTCGGCGGGTGGCCGTGGCGAGCTTGGCGCTGAAATCACTCGGAACGGTGATCGTGAAGTAGTAGTCCCCCTCACGCAGCCCCCGGCGGGCTTCGCGGGAGCCCACGAAGTGCCAGTCGAACAGGTCCCGCGCCCGCAGTTGTTCGGTGAACTGTTCGCCCGCGTCGATGAACTGCCCCGAGGCGCGTACCGGGCGGTCGTTGTTGACCACGGCCACCGGAACGCGGTCGAGCCTGCCGTAGGGGTCCCAGTTCGACCAGAGGTACAGCGAGCCGTACAGCAGGGGGACGAGCACCAGGGCCACCAGCACCAGTGGGCGCAGTTTTCCGCCCCGGAACCGGCGCAGCTCCAGCAGCGCGAGTTTGACGGTCCTCATCGCGGATCTCCGTTTTCCCCGGAGTCCGAATCGGCCGGTTCCGGCCCCCGACCTCGGGTGTTCGTTCCGGGGGGTTCCGGGCCCGGTCGGCCGGGCGGTTCGAACAGCGGGAGCTGATCGGGGTCGTGGCCGGTCCGTTCGGTGTCGGAGGCTTGCGGTTCGGTGGTCCCGTCCGGGCGGGGCGGCACCGCCGTCGCGGTGCCGAGCTCCACCGTGTCCGGTTCGTGTCCGGGCAACAGCGCCGTTTCCGGTGTGGTTCCCGGGTCACCGTGGGGTGCCGCTCCGTTCGGGCCGGGCAGCCTGATCACAGGACCGGCCTCGAAACGGGGTGGGTCGGTGTTGCTGACCAGTACCGTGGTTCCGGTCCGGACGACCGCCTCCAGCGCCGCCCACACCCGGGTTCGGGCGGACGCGGGCAGGCCGAGCTCCACATCGTCGACGAGCAGTCCGGCGGGGAGCTCCGCCATGCCGAGCGCCACGGCCAGTAGCAGCTGTTCGCCCGGGTGCAGCGAGTCGATCACGGCTTCCGGCTCGGGGTCTATGCCCACCAGGTCGAAGGCATCCGAGATCTCGTCGTTGGTGACCTTGGTGGTGACGCGCCGCTCCCGCACCGCCTCCTTCACGCGCCAGCGCCCCTCCAGCTCGAATCCGGGGCGCAGCCTGGCGGGCGCGATCAGGGTTCGTGCGCGTTTCGCGCCCTTCGGCAGCGGTTGTCCGTCCACCTCGATCGTGCCGGTTATCGGGCGGAGCCTGCCGGACAGCGTGAGCAGCAGCGAGGTTCTGCCGGTTCCGGACGGGCCGGTCACAGTGGCCAGTTCTCCGGGGAGTATGTCGGCGTCGACATTGCTGAAGACCGGCCCCAGCGGTCCGCGCACGCTGATTCCGCGTGCGGTGATGGCCACCCCTTCGGAGCTCATCGACCCCCCTGGTGAACGGATCGGCTGCTGATCCAACGTGGACCCCAGCGCGATCCTCGGCAACTCGAGATCCGCCGGATCACGTCCGCGAACCGGTTGTCCAAGGTGTCGTTCGGCCGCGAGGTGCCGGGGGCGTTCACCGGCCGGTGGCGTGGACCGGTTTCCGTGCGAGTAGGAAGGCCTGCCTGGTGTCCTCCGGGAACTCGCCGTGCTCGTCGGGTTCGCGCAGCAGCCGGGCGCGCGGTTCCAGGCCAGCGTTGCTCAGCAGTTCGGCGACTCGTTCCGGCCGCCGTCGGTGGAAGTCGAGCGAGACCTCGTGGCCTCCGGCCTCGGTTCGGTGCTTGACCCGGTCGCCCACCTGGAAGCCGAGCTGGACGTGTCCGCCCGGAGCCAGTACCCGGTGGAACTCGGCGAAGACGTCCGGCAGGTGCTCGTCGGGGACGTGGATGATCGAGTACCAGGCGATGATGCCGCCGAGTTCACCGTCGGCGTGGTCCAGCGCCAGCATCGATCCCTCGGTGAAGCGCAGTGTCGGGTACATCCGTCGTGCCGCCGCGACCATTCCCGGGGACAGGTCCATGCCCGATGCGGGCAGCCCGAGATCGGCCAGGTACGCCGTCACTCGGCCGGGGCCGCATCCGACGTCGAGCACCGCACCGCCCGTGCTCCGCACGACTTCGGCGAACCCGTCGAGCATCGCGCGGTCCAGCGGTTTGGCGGCCAGTTCACCGCGGATCCACTCCGTGTAGGTTTCGGCCGCCGCGTCGTAGGACCACCGGGTGCGCCGTACGAAGTCGAGTTCGGTCATGCCGGGGATCGTAGTGCGTGAGGATCCGAGGGGAGCCGGGCGACCAGATCGCCCCCCGGTTCGGTGCCTGAGGGATCGTCGCGCCGTCACCGGGGAGCCGGGGGTAGCCGAGCTACTCCTCACCCGGCAGGCCGAACCTGCCGTCCTCGGTCTGCTCCATCAACCCGTCCACCAGCAGCGAGTCCAGCGCCCGGTCGCGCTGGGCCGCGTCGTGCCACACCGCGTCCAGCTCGGGGCGCCCCACCGGTCCTTCCGAACGGCGCAGCACGTCCAGCAGCAGCCCCCGCACCTGGCGGTCGGTACCGGCGAAACGCTGCACCTTCTTCGGCGGCCCCGCGTAGGCGGGCCGTCCGGCGTGCTGCCAGGCGCAGTCCGCGACCACGGGACAGATCTCGCAGCCGGGCGACCTCACGGTGCACACGGTCTGACCGAGCTCCATCAACGCCGCCGACAGCCGCGAGGCCGTCCGGTCGTCCTCGGGCAGCAGAGCGTCGACGTCGGCCAGGTCCCGGTTGGGCGAGGGGTTGCCCGCATCGCCCTCCCCGTGCACGGCGCGGGCGACGACCCGGCGCACGTTGGTGTCCACCACGGGGGCCCGCCTGCCGTAGGCGAAGGCGGCCACGGCACGTGCCGTATACGTTCCCACCCCGGGCAGGGCGAGCAGGGTGTCCACGTCGGAGGGAACCGTGTCGTCGTGCTCCGAAGCGATGACGCTCGCCGCCTCGTGCAGCCGCATCGCGCGGCGCGGGTACCCCAGTTTGCCCCAGGCGCGCAGCACCTCCGCCTGGCTCGCCCCGGCGAGGTCGGAGGGCTTGGGCCAGCGCTCCATCCACTCCAGCCAGATCGGCACGACCCGGGCGACCGGGGTCTGCTGCAGCATCGTCTCGCTGACCAGCACGCCCCAGCCGTCCACGCCGGGACCGCGCCACGGCAGGTCGCGTGCCTCGGCGGCGAACCACTCGATCAGCGCGTCGGTGTCGATCGAGGTGGCTTTCCCGGTGGCCGTGGCCTTCGTGGCGGATCCGGCCGCCTGCGCGTTCTGATTAGTCATGGCCCCTCGATAGTGCCACGAGGCCGAACGCCCCCTGGCCGTGCCTCGGGAGCCGCGGAGCCTCGCCATAGCCGCGCGGCGCCGAATCGCCGTCGACCACCATGCGGCAGGGGAGCGGCCACCACGCGGTGGGAACCCCGTCGATTTCTCGCGAAATCGCCTTCTCGCGAAATCGCCGCGCCCTCGGTGCCCCGAAGCCGAGCTCCCAGCACTTCCGCGAGCCGAACCCCGACCACTCTCGTGACAGGTGCCGCCGCGGGGTCTCCCGTGCGGCTCTCGCGAGGAAGGCCCGACGTGGCGTAGGTGCCCATTCGATGTCGGGCCTGGCCGCAGCGAGAGCCGTGCCAGAGGTTCCGCCAAGCGACCACCTACGCCACCCACTCCGGCCCCCGGTTCAGGAGGCGGTGTCGACCTCGCGCAGCTCGTCGGTGTCGATGTCGTGCACGAAGGCCCGCACACTGGTGGTCTCGGTCAGGAAGGGGCTGTTGAGCACCCGCCGGACGGACTGGCGCAGGTCCCGCTCGGTGTCGGTGAAGGTCTCCACCGACCAGCTCGGCCGCTGCCCGGTCTCGTCCTCCAGCTCCTGCTTGAAGTCGGCCTCGGCGAACGTTCCCATCCCGCAGCGGGTGTGGTGCATCAGCATAACCTCGGTGGTGCCGAGCTTGCGCTGGCTCACCGACAGCGAGCGGAGCACGTCGTCGGTGACGATCCCGCCCGCGTTGCGCAGCACGTGGACCTCCCCGGACCTCAACCCCAGCGTGCGCACCGGGTCGATCCGGCAGTCCATGCAGGTGACCACCGCCGTGCGCAGCTCGGGGGCACCGGGCACCTGGCCGTCCCACTTCTCCTCGTGCTCGCTGTTGCGCCGCAGCAGTTCGTCGGTCGCGGTCATCGGGCAGCTCCTCGAACCAGTGACACCGACCTCGCGGGTCGGTTGTGCGGGAAGTCGTCGCCGCGTACACGCACACGGACTCCGGCCGAGCATACCCGCGGAGATCATCGGTGTCCGCGAGCACGTCGGCGGAGCCGGTCAGCCCCGCAGCGCGCGCAGCGCACCCCGGAGGTCGCTCACCTCCACGGCTCTGATCTCCGCGGGCGCTCGCCCGCTGTCCGGCGGAACCAGGGCGTACTCGAATCCCAGCCTCGCGGCCTCGGCGAGTCGGCGACCGACCGCGTTGACCCGGCGCACCTCACCGGCGAGCCCCACCTCGCCGACCGCGATCGTGTTCGCCCGCGGCGGCACGTCCAGCTTCGCGGAGGCCACCGCCAACGCGACCGGCAGGTCGACGGCGGGCTCGGTGATCTTCATGCCCCCGACGGTGGCCGCGTAGACGTCCTGGTCGCCGGTCTTGATGTTGCCGCGCTTGTCGAGCACGGCGAGCATCATCGAGACCCGGGCCGAGTCCAGCCCGCTGACCGCTCTGCGCGGCATGCTCATCTGGGTGGGGCTGACCAGCGCCTGCACCTCGGCGAGCAGCGGACGCTTGCCCTCCACGACCACCGTCACGGCGGTCCCCGGCACCGGGCTCTGCTGCCCGTTGACGAACAGGCCGGACGGATCGGGCACTTCCGCGATCCCGTCGTCACCCTGCTCGAAGCACCCGACCTCGTCGGCGGGGCCGAAGCGGTTCTTGACCCCGCGCAGCATCCGCAGCGTGGAGTGCTCGTCCCCCTCGAACTGCAACACCACGTCCACCAGGTGTTCCAACACCCGCGGCCCGGCCACCGCGCCGTCCTTGGTGACGTGCCCCACCAGTATCACCGGCAGACCGCGTTCCTTGGCCAGCGCCACCAGCGCGGTGGTCACCGCACGGACCTGGGTGACCCCGCCGGGTGTTCCCTCCGCCTCCGCGGATTGCACCGTCTGGATCGAGTCGACGATCAACAGCCCCGGTCGCAACCGCTCCACCTGGCCGACCACGGCGGCGAGGTCGCTCTCCGCACCGAGGTAGAGCTCCTCGTGCAGCGAGTCGGTGCGTTCGGCACGCAACCTCACCTGGCCCGCCGACTCCTCACCGGTTACGTACAGCGAGCGCCCGCCGGAGCCACCCGCAGCCCACCGGTAGGCGGTCTCCAGCAGAAGTGTGGACTTCCCCACTCCCGGCTCGCCGGCCAGCAGCACCACGGCGCCCGGCACGATGCCGCCGCCCAGCACCCGGTCGAGTTCGCCGATTCCGGTGGCGACCGCCCGCGCGGACTCCAGGTCGACCTCGGCGATCGGGCGAGCAGGGGAACCCGGGTCGGAACTGCCGACTTTGGACAGTGCGGCCGGCTGGGCCGCCGCTTCCTCCAACGTGCCCCACCGGGAGCACTCCGGACACTGGCCGACCCACTTCGTAACCGTGCGGCCACATTCGGTGCAGCGGTATCCGGCCCTGCCGGTGCGTGCGTTCTTGGTAGCCACGCGGGCAGGCTATCCGGTGGTCACGACACGAGCGGGGCGGCCCGTCGCGTGAGTACGCGTGGCGGGCCGCCCCGACGCGGAAGTTCAGTTCCCGGCGGACTCGCCGGTCTCGTCGTCCTGCCCGGACTCGTTCGAATCGCTCGAGGAGTTCCCGGACCGGTCGGAGTCACCGGACTCCGAGGAGTGGTCGCCCGACTCGCCGGATTCGCCGGAGCCGTGCGAGCTGTCGGACTCGCCCGAGCCGCTCGACTCGTCGGACCCACCGGAGTGGTCGGACTCGCCGTCGGTGCCGGTGCCGCCGCCACCGTGCGGGCTGCCGTACTCCGGCCGGGGCTCGGGGCTGCGCCCGATCGGGACCTGCAGGGTCACCGACCCCGCCTCGGCGAAGGTGAACTCGACCGGGATCGTCGTTCCGGGGCGAATGCCCTGGGTGAGCCCTTCGAGGGTGATCCGCACCGTCTCGCGCTCGTCGTCGCTGGTGGCCTCGACGGCGGTGACCCCGGTCCGGTCCGCGGCGTCCGACACCGCGTACAACCGGGTGCCCGAGGGAATCCGCTGGGTTCCGCTGACCTCGACCGATCGTGCGTAGCTACTGCTGACACCGACCAGCTTGTCCTGCTGCTCGCCGCTGTTGATCAGAACGGTCTCGACCGGCGCGTTCGACCCCTCGGGGTAGACCGACTCCCCTCCGGGGTAGCTCAGGGTCGCGTTCCGGACGGCCATCGTGTTCGCGTCGCCGCTGGCTCCGTAGATCGCGGCGACCTGTTGTGAGGTCTCGGCCTGCTGGCCGGTGGCGCAGCCGGAGAGCGCGGCGACGGCGCCCAGGCCGACGAGCGCGGGTACCAACCGCTGGCGAACTGCCTTGCTGTGCTGTGGGCGGCTCACGGATGCAGCGTCCTTCCTGCTTGCCGGACAACCGGACATGAGCCTAAACCGTTGTCGTGGACGATGTTGGCCGCACCCCGGCGGACTGTGCCGTTTCTCCCGTTCGTGTTGCCCACGTTCGGTGAGAAAACAGGTCCTCATGCACGTCGGGCGGCGGGTTGTCAACCCCCCGATCGTCTTCTGACCTGCAACGAAGATGTCGAGCCCGTCGAAGTGGCGTTGCTGACCATGCTAGACTGGACACAGCGAAAGGGGCAGAGGACACATGGTTTTCAAGGTCGGAGAGACCGTCGTCTACCCGCGTCACGGCGCTGCGCTGATCGAGGCAGTCGAGACACGTGTAATCAAGGGCGAAGAAAAACAGTACCTCGTACTGCGGGTCGAAAAAGACAACCTGACCGTTCGTCTTCCCGCTGAGAACGCCGAACACGTCGGGGTGCGGGACGTCGTCGGCCAGGAGGGTCTCGACCACGTTTTCGATGTGCTGCGTTCTGATCATACCGAGGAGCCCACCAACTGGTCACGTCGGTACAAGGCGAACGTCGAGAAGCTCGCCTCCGGTGACGTGAACAAGGTGGCCGAAGTGGTGCGTGATCTCTGGCGTCGTGAACAGGATCGCGGGCTGTCCGCCGGTGAGAAGCGGATGCTGATGAAGGCCCGGCAGATCCTGGTCAGCGAGTTGGCGCTGGCGGAGGGCACCGACGAGGGCAAGGCCGAGAGCCTGCTGGACGAAGTCCTGGCGACGACGGTCTGACGATCCGAGCGGTGTGGACGCTGTAGCGCTTGTTCCGGCTGCCGGACGGGGAGTCCGCCTCGGGGCCGGTGTTCCGAAGGCACTGGTTCGGGTGCGGGGACGATCCCTGCTGTCACGTGCCGTGCGCGGCTTGCTGGACTCGGGAAGTGTGAGCCGTGTCGTCGTGGCCGCTCCGGCCGACCAGCTCGGCCCGATGACTCGTGAGGTGCACGAGTTCGGCGACCGTGTGCACGTCGTTCCCGGGGGTGGGGAGCGTACCGACTCCGTCCGGGCCGCGTTGGAGGCGGCGGACCGATTGGTGTCCTCGCTCGGGACCGTGCTGGTGCACGACGCGGCGCGCGCGTTCACGCCGGCACGGGTGATCCGTGACGTGGTGGCCGCGGTCGAGCACGGTGCGTGCGCGGTGGTGCCGACTCTGCCCGTGGCGGACACGGTCAAGCGGATCGACTCCGAGGGCGTGGTGGCCGAGACCGTGGACCGGTCGCTGCTTCGTACGGTGCAGACCCCGCAGGGATTCACCGCCGAGGTGCTGCGAGAGGCATACGGCGCGGCCGAGGACGCGGCCACCGACGACGCCGGTCTGGTGGAGCGCATGGGCTATCCGGTCAGGACGGTCGAGGGCGACACCCACGCCCTGAAGGTGACCAGTTCCTTCGACCTGGCCGTCGCCGAAGCGGTACTGGCCGCCGAACCGACCTCGGCGGCAGAGCTGTCCGCCGCCCGGCCGGACGTTCCCGTGCGTCCCCCTGAGGAGGCGGATTCCGGAAGGAACGGTGACGTTTCGTGAGCGGCGAACGCCCCCGCGTGGGCCAGGGGATCGACGTGCACCCGGTCGTCGCGGGCAGGCAGTGCTGGATGGCCGGGCTGCGCTGGCCGGACCACGACGGGTGCTCCGGGCACTCCGACGGTGACGTCGCCTGTCACGCCCTCTGCGACGCGGTGCTCTCCGCAGCGGGAATGGGGGATCTGGGGTCGGTGTTCGGAACCGACGACCAGCGGTGGTCCGGCGCACACGGAGTGGATTTCCTCAGGCACGTGCGCGGCCTGCTCACCGAAGAGGGGCTCCGGCTCGGCAACGCCTCGGTGCAGGTGATCGGCAACGCACCCCGGATCGGCTCGCGCAGGGCGGAGGCGAGCGCCGTCCTCGGTGAGGCGCTCGGCGGTGAGGTGTCGGTTTCCGGCACCACCAGTGACGGGCTCGGGCTCACCGGACGAGGTGAAGGGATCGCCGCCATCGCCACCGCTTTGGTCTTCTGAGCGGTCCCCTTGCGTAGCTGGTTGGGTAGCCGGCACGTGAGTCGGCGCCTTGCGGCGTTGGGCCGACTCTTGAGTAGCGACCTACGCGGCGAGCGGCCCGGCCTTGCAATGCATCCGACTCACGCACCGGGGACGCACGCGCTGCGTCGCTCATGGTCGCTTCCCGACGGCAGCCCCCCGGGGGCGTCAATTTCTCGCGAAATCGCCGGGCCATCGACGCAGGCCGCACTCCGACCACCCTCGCAGTCGGCACCGCCGCGGGTTCTCCGGTGCGGCTCTCGCGAGGACGCCGGAGACGTTGTGTAGGTCGCTACCCGATGTCGCCGGACCCGCAGCGAGAGCCGTGCCAGAGGTTCCGCCAACCACACCGCCAGGCAACCCGAGCCGCCGACCGAACGAAAGTGGTGATGTTCACCGCATCGGGGGGACGCCGTGGTGTCACTCCCGAGTACCTTGGTTCCGTGACCGTGCGCGCAGTGCTTTTCGACTTCTCCGGCACCCTGTTCCGGCTGGAGCAGGACGAGTCCTGGCTGGCCGGGGTGACCGACGAGTCCGGGAAGCAGTGGGACCTGGAGGCCCAGACCGAGCTGATGCGGCGGATGACCGCCCCCACGGGGCAGGTGGTCAAGCTGCCGCAGGAGTACCAGCGGGCCTGGGAGGAACGGGACCTCTACCCGGAACAGCACCGCAAGATCTATCTGGAAGTGCTGCGCAGCTCCGGCCTCACCGATCCGGTGCAGGCAGAGGCGCTCTACTCGCGGCTGATCGACCCGGACTGCTGGACTCCTTATCCCGACGCGGCGCGCGTCGTTCGTCAGTTGCACGAAGCGGGGATCCGTACCGCCGTCATCAGCAACATCGCCTTCGACATCCGTCCCGCCCTGGACCGCGTCGGCATCGGTGACCTCTTCGACGAGGTGCTGATGTCCTACGTCGAGGGTGTGATCAAGCCGGACCCGAAGCTGTTCCTGCGCGCCTGTGAGCGACTGGACGTGGCACCGGAACAGGCGCTGATGATCGGCGACAGCGTCGAGGCCGACGGGGCGGCCACCGAGGTCGGTTGCCACTTCGCCCGAGTGGAGCCGTCCCCCACCGCTGAGCGGCCGGACGCGCTGCTGCGCGCGGTCGCCGATCATGGCGTGTCGCTGTGAACCCACCGGACCTGTGATCCGCGTTGGGCTTGCCCGTACCATCACGGTGTGAGCCTGTACCTTCATGACACCGCGAGCCGTGCCACACGCGAGTTCCAGCCACGCCAGGAGGGCGTGGCCACGTTGTACCTGTGTGGGGCCACGGTTCAGGGGCTGCCGCACGTCGGTCACGTGCGCAGCGGGCTCAACTTCGACGTGCTGCGACGGTGGCTGAGCCACACCGGCTACGAGGTGCGGTTGGTGCGCAACGTCACCGACATCGACGACAAGATCCTGGCCAAGGCGGCCGAGGCCGGCCGTCCCTGGTGGGAGTGGGCCGCGACGCACGAGCGGGCCTTCGAGGAGGCCTACGACCGTCTCGGCTGCCTGCCACCTTCCGCGACCCCGAGGGCGACCGGTCACATCACGCAGATGGTCGAGCTGATCCAGCGGCTCGTCGACCGGGATCACGCCTACGCCGCCGACGGGGACGTCTACTTCTCGGTTCCCTCGTTCGTCGAGTCGTACGGCAGGTTGTCCGGGCAGCGTCCGGAGGAGATGCAGCAGGCCGAGGAGGCCGTCCCGGCGGGCAAGCGCGATCCGAGGGACTTCACGCTGTGGAAGTCGGCCAAACCGGGTGAACCGAGCTGGCCCTCCCCCTGGGGACGGGGCCGTCCTGGATGGCACCTGGAGTGCTCGGCGATGTCGACCCACTACCTGGGTGAGGAGTTCGACATCCACGGCGGTGGGTTGGATCTGGTGTTCCCGCACCACGAGAACGAGCTGGCGCAGTCCAACGCCGCGGGCGACGGATTCGCCCGCTACTGGCTGCACAACTCGTGGGTGACCGCCAGCGGCGAGAAGATGTCGAAGTCCCTGGGTAACACGCTCGGCATATCCGCGCTGCTGCAGCGGGTCCGCCCCGTGGAGCTGCGGTACTATCTGGTGGTGCCGCACTACCGGTCCACGGTGGAGTTCTCCGACGAGGGGCTCGACGAGGCGGTCGCCACGTTCCGCAGGATCGAGTCGTTCCTGCACCGGGTGGTGCAGCGCACCGGGGAGGTGGAACCCTCCGAGGTGACCGCCGAGTTCGCCGCCGCCATGAACGACGACCTCGGTACGCCGCAGGCCATCGCGGCCGTGCACAACGTGGTCCGCGAGGCCAACGCCGCCCTGGACTCCGGTGCGGACGAGTCGGCGCGCGAGGGGGCTGCCCGGGTTCGCGCGATGCTCGGTGTCTTCGGACTCGACCCGCTGGCACCGCACTGGCGCGCGCGGGACGGTGCCTCCGATGCCGAGCACCGAGCCCTGGCGGCGCTCGTCGACGATCTGCTCGAACAGCGTGGTCAGGCGCGTGCCGACCGCGATTTCGCCACCGCCGACGCGGTCCGGGACCGGTTGCACGCCTGCGGTATCGCCGTCGAGGACACCCCTGACGGGCCGATGTGGACTTTGAAGGACGGATAGCTCGTGGCGGGAAACGACAAGCGCAGGGGCGCGGTACGCAAGTCGGGCACCAAGAAGGGCATGGTCGTCGGTTCCGGCGGCCAGCGCCGCAAAGCCCTTGAGGGCAAGAAGCCGACCCCCAAGGCCGAGAACAGGTTTAACCACCCGGCCAAACGCAAGGCCGACGCCCAGAAGCAGGCGCAGCAACAGCGGGACAAGCGCCGCAGGGAGGCCGAGAACCAGGGTGAGCTCGTGGCGGGCCGCAACCCCGTGCTCGAATGCGTGCGGGCGGGGGTCCCCACCACCGCGTTGTACGCGGCCGAGGGCATCGACACCGACGATCGGGTGACCGAAGCGGTTCGGCTCGCGGCCGACCAGGGGATCTCGGTGGTCGAGGTGCCGCGCACCGAGCTGGACCGGATGACCTCGGGCGCGGTTCACCAGGGACTGGCGCTGCGCATTCCGCCCTACCAGTACTCCGAGCCTGACGACCTGCTCACCGCGGCTCGCGACTCGGGGCTGCCGCCGCTGCTGGTGGCGGTGGACGGGGTGACCGATCCCCGCAACCTGGGTGCGGTGGTGCGTTCGGCGGCGGCGTTCGGCGCGCACGGGGTGCTGCTGCCGCAGCGGCGCAGCGCCGGGATGACCGCGGTGGCCTGGCGTTCCAGCGCGGGCACGGCCGCGCGCATCCCGCTGGCCAGGGCGACCAACCTCAACCGCACGTTGAAGAGCCTCAGGTCCGAGGGGTTGATGGTCGTCGGGCTGGACGCCGACGCCGACATCACCTCCGACGAGCTGGAGCTGGCGACCGAACCGCTGGTGCTCGTGGTCGGTTCCGAGGGGCGCGGGTTGGCCAGGTTGACCAAGCAGTACTGCGACCAGACGGTTTCGATCCCGATGAGCCCCGGCGTCGAGTCGTTGAACGCCTCGGTGGCCGCCGGGGTGGCGTTGTCCGAGATCGCGCGGCGGCGCAGGCTGAGCTGACCTTTCGGTTCCGGCCGCTCTCGACTCTCTCGGCCACGGCGGGTCCCTCTCGGTCGTGCTCGTCCGGTGCGTTCCCCGACCGTTCGGGGCCGGTCCTGGAGATACGAGTCGGCGGTGGGGTCGCCGTGCCGCTGTTCGGAAGGCCCGTCGTGAGGGCGCGACCAACGGTTGTGCCGCTCGTCTCACCGGCGGATGATCCGGTTCCGCGCCCACTCCCGAGGTGGCTCGGATAGAGTCCGGTGGACAGCAAGGTGGGAGCAGCGTGCTCCACGCCGCCCCGAGCTCGGACACCCATGTCGTTCGCAACTCCGCTTTTCCTGTGGTACTTCCTGCCCGCGGTGCTGCTCGCCGTGTTGCTGGCTCCGCGTGCCTGGCGCAACGCGGTCGTGGCCGTGGCCAGCCTGGTCTTCTACGCCAGCGGCGCGGGCGGTACCACGATGCTGCTGCTGGTCTGCATCGTGGTCAACTTCTTCGTGGGCAGGAACCTGGAGCCCGACGAGTGGCGGCTGGACGGCAACCGTCGCGGGGTCTTGCTCACCGCCGCCGTGGTGTTCGACCTGGCGGTGCTGGGGGTGTGGAAGTACGCGGGCTTCGCCAGTGAGCAGGCGGCGGTGCTGGCCGGGTGGTTCGGCGGTCACCTGCCGACCTTCGAGCTGGTGCTGCCCATCGGCATCTCGTTCTACACGTTCCACCACATCTCCTACGTGGTCGACATCTACCGGGGGGAACGTCCCGCCCTGCGCGACCCGGTGGCCTTCGTGGCCTACATCGCGATGTTCCCCCAGCTGGTGGCCGGTCCGATCGTGCGCTACCGCGAGATCGCCGACCAGCTGCCGCAGCGCCGCACGCACCGGCTCGACGACATGGCGGCGGGCTTCCCCCGCTTCGCCTGGGGGCTGACGAAGAAGGTGGTGGTCGCCGACAGCCTCGCCCCGCTGGCCGACGCCTGCTTCGCCACCTCCGGCTCGAAGATGACCTTCGCGGTCGCCTGGCTGGGAGCGATCGTCTACACGCTGCAGCTCTACTTCGACTTCTCCGGCTACTCGGACATGGCGATCGGGCTGGGGAGGATGCTCGGTTTCCGGCTGCCCGAGAACTTCGCGCGGCCGTACTCCTCGGTGACCGTGACGGAGTTCTGGCAGCGCTGGCACATGTCGCTGTCGCGCTGGTTCCGCGACTACGTCTACATCCCGCTCGGGGGGAACCGGCGGGGAACGTCGCGCACCTACCGGAACCTGGCGATCGTCTTCGTGCTGACGGGGTTCTGGCACGGTGCGGCCTGGACCTATCTCGTCTGGGGACTGTTCCACGGCGCGTTGCTGGTGATCGAGCGGGCCAGCGGGAGCTACCGGAGCCCGACGGGTAGCGGGGCACGCGCGGCCCGGCGAGCGCTGACGATGCTGTTGGTCGTACTCGGCTGGGTGGTGTTCCGGGCGCGGGACCTGGGGAAGGCGGGCACGATGCTCGGCCACATGCTGGTTCCCGATCTCGGCGGGCTGCCTGCCGTGGTAGAAGCGGCGCTGACCAACCAGCGCACGCTCATCCTGCTGGTCGCTGTGGTGGTGCTGCTGCTGCCCGCGGGCGCCGCGACCGGCACCTACATCGAGTCGGCCCGTTCTCGCGCGGCCACCGGCGTCCGGATCGGTGTGATGACGGCGGGTGCCGTCTACTCCGGACTGCTGGTGGCGGCGGGCTCGTTCAGCCCGTTTCTGTACTACCAGTTCTGAGCGATGCTCTCCGGCAGCAAGCCGCCGTCTTGCGAAGTCGACCCCGTACACGGGGACGTCCTGGCATTCTCCGGGGTTGGTAAGAGGAGCGTAACCAGGTGCTTTCGAGGTGGGCCATTACAGCGCGGCTTACCGGTGGCGTGAGGTCCGGTCTTCGGGGTATTCGACACCGGCGATCACGTTGAGTTCCCACTCGTCGGTCCTGACCGAACTTCCGGTGGGAACACAGCTGCCTCGGGGGCACAGGACGCGCCGCTGGAATCCGCTGTGGATCGAGTGGCCGACGTCCTCCCCGACGAGGACGCCGGCCACGAGGTGAACCGGTCCTCGTGGGAAGTCTCCGACCTGTTCGCGGTGCTCGGTCTTGAGCTGGTCGGGGTTGCGGCGGACAACAACTTCCGCACTTCCCGGAAAGCCCGGCCTGACGTCGCTTCTTCGCGTGGCGAGCCGAAGCCGACGTGCCTCGCCGTGCTCGCGGCGAGGCAACGGCCCGTTCGATCACGAGTGCCCGCCGGTTCGCCGTGGCATCGGTTCGGCGTTCAGCGAGCACGTTGGTTGGTCGTATCCCATCCCGGAGCAGGGCGCGGTGTTGTCAGTCGCTGAACCAGCGTCCCTGTTCAGGGGAGCACTCCGTTTTTCCGAAGGTCGGATTCAGGCACAACTGGAACGCCACCTTCTTGGGAGGGTTGTTGGCCTCTTTTTGGCTCGTGTGGTCGTACCACTTACCGTGGTCGTAGTGGTGCACGGGGTCTTTGCGAAGTTGGCGGCAGGGGATGTCGGCGGCCTTCTCCCAATTTTGTTCCAGGACGTTCTTCCATTCGACCTTCACCCAGACTTCGGCGTCAGCCCAACTGCAATCGCCCCACAGGGTGCCTTCGATCCGCATCTTCGCGGTGCCGTTCTCATGCCACCCGTCGGCGTAGGGATGAACCCCGGTCCAAATGCGGTTGTTGCCCTTCTGGACACCGGCGGCGTCGAAGTAGACCCTCTTCTTCTCGGGGGCCGCGGCCACCTCGCCAGCTTGGTCCGGCGCGGCCAATGCCGGGCTCGACGCCGCTACCAGGGCCGGTCCCAGGACGAGGGCGGTCAACAGCCGCCGAGCGGTCAAGGATCTCATCTTGACACTTTCCTCCTCGCGATCACGTCGTGTGGAACCGAGCAACTGCCGTCGGTTGCCGAACGGAATGGTTGATTCCCGGTGGGAAAACTCCTCGGTCCCAGGAAACCAAGGGATTCGCGGGAATGCACCGCGACTTCGGTGAAGCCATCCATGCGGGGGTTATCGATCACTCGGTCGTGCCAGGGATCGAGAATATTCCTCGACTTTGTCGTTGGGCTGTTCGTTGCCCGTTCGTGTGGTTCTTCGTCGAACCTCGCCTTGGACCCGGGACGATTCCGCGCGGTCGAACCAGTCACGTCGGAGTTCCCGCAGGGGGTTCCCGGTCGGACCGGCGGGACGGAGCCACAGCTCGTCGTTCTCGGTCCCGAACGCGAGGTCCGGCCAAGGGGCTACCCGTCGGTGTGGCCGCATGTGTTCGCGAGGCGTGGGCGGTCCGATGGAACTCGGCCGGAAACCACTGTGCGGCACGTCGAACACCGCCCCTCCACCGGCCATCCCAGGCGGCCCGAAAGCTCCTCGTGAGTGTCGGCTGGCCGGAGTCCGGCCAGCCGTTTCCCACCGGCACGGCGGTGGGCAGCAGTGCTTCGTGCTCCGGGTCGAACTCGAGCCCGAACACGCCGCCGGAGCGCGAGGAGTTCGGCCCGGCTCGGTCCCGCTGCCGCACGGCTCTCCGGCCGCCGACCTACGCGGAGCCTGTCGGTGGCCGAGCGGGTTTTCACCTCGGTCCGCCCCCGGAACCGCTCGGTCACTCGTTACGGTGGGAACGTGTCCGGCAAGCAGTCCAGCGCTCCTCGCGCGGCCGATCGCGACGACAGACCCGACGGCCCGACCGAGCTGCCTCCCGTGCACGAGGCATGGCTGCCCCGGGAGCACCCGCTGCACCGGCCTCGTCACGGCGCCAAGCAGTACGTCGCGCTGGTCTGCGCCTTTCTGTTCTTCGCCGCTCCGGTGCTGGCCTGGACGCTCGGCGCCCGCGCGAAACCGCTGGAGAACCGGCCACTCGCATCTTTTCCGAGCATCACCGAGGGGTGGGGGTTCTTCACCGGGTTGAACGACTGGGCCGGCGACCGCCTGGCGTTTCGTCCCCAGGCCGTCCACGCCGTGGAGGGAATCAGTGAGGGCGTGTTCGGAGAGCCCGCGCCCCACGGCTCCGAACCTGGGGGAGCTCCCGTCGGCGGCGGTGGAGGCGACGGCGAGCGGCCTCCGTCGACGCCGGACCCCGCGCTGTTTCCCGACGTAATCCGGGGTGAGGACGGCTGGCTGTTCCTGGGGCACGACATGTCCTACAAGTGCCTGCCCGACATGGAGCTCGACAGGATCATCACCGGACTGCGCCGCTGGCGTTCGGTGGTGGAGGCCTCCGGCCGCGAGTTCAGGTTGGTCATCGCACCCGACAAGTCCACCGTGTACTCCGAGCACATGCCCGACGAGTACGTCGGACGTGACTGCATGCGCCGGTTGCGCTCGGAGTTCTGGCAGCGGGTTCCCGAAGCCACCGGAGCGATCGACATGCGCCCCACCCTGCGCGAGCTCGATCGGCGCCGGGACGAGCCGGTGTTCACCAAGGTCGACACCCACTGGCGACACGTCGGTGGGTTGGCGATGGTCCGGCGGTTGGCGGAGTCGCTGGAACCCGGGGTGACGGACACCTGGAAGGTGGAACCGGGCAGAACCTACCAGCACCGCGCCGACATTCCCGCGTTGATCGGCAAGGACCGGAAGTGGACCGTGCGGTCCTACTCGCTGGCACCGGACGGCGGGGCCGACAACACCCGGTTCCTCGGTAGCGACTTCCACGAACCGCTGCGCCTGGAGTCGCGGGCCAGGCCCGGGATGATCGACGAGCCCACCAGGATGATCGCGGACTCGTTCACCCAGTTCGCCAGTCCCTACCTGGCCGCGTCGTTCTCCGACATCACCATCGCGCACCCGAACAACGTGCTCTCCGATCCCGAGGAGGCCGGGCGCATGCTCGCCGAGGGCGAGGTGGTCACCTTCGAGTTCTCCGAACGCTTCCTGGCAGGCGGCAGGTACGCGATGCTGGCCCCGGACATGGCCGAACGGGTCGGCCGGATCCTAAAGCGCAACCCGGTATGAGGGCTGTGTCGGCTCGCCCCGCGTGGCGGTGCCGGTGGCGGAACCTCGCGCACGGCTCTCGCTTCGCCGAGGCCCGACATCGGGTAGGTACCGCACGACGTCGGGCCTTCCTCGTGAGAGCCGCACGCGAGAACCCGCGGCGGTGCCGACGGCGAGAGTGCGGGCGTCGAAGTCGAAGCGGCGCGTCGATTTCTCGGGTGGTTTCAGGGGGCGGGCGGTGACCGGGCGCGCGAGATCGATCGCACGAGCGAGTTCCGCCCCAAGCTCCGGGTCACACCGCGACGGCGGAGCTGCCCCTGGTCAACCGCTTCACGCGCAGGCCACCCACCACGCGGCACACCAGGTAGATGCCGAACGAGATCGCCGTGACGAACGCGCTCACCGGAACTCCCGGGGCCAGCGAGAGCAGGATTCCGCCGACCGCCGCGAGCTCCGCGAATACCACCGACAGCACCGTGGCCTTCACCGGGCTGGCCGTCACCCGCACGGCGGCGGCTCCCGGGGTCACCATCAGCGCCATGACCAGCAGCGCGCCCACCACGTGCACCCCGAGCGCGGTGGCGACCCCGACAAGCAGCGCGAACACCGGCGTCAGCAGTCCGATCGGCACGCCCCTGGCCGCCGCAACCTCCGAGTCGAGGCTGGCGAACAGCAGCGGGCGGTACAGCAGAGCGGTGACCAGCAGCACCACCACCGCGGCCACCCCGAGCAGCGTGACGTCGGCGGAGCTGACCCCGACGATCTGTCCGACGAGCAGCGTGAACTTGTTCGCCGCGCGTTCGGGGTTCATCCACAGCAGCAGCACCCCGAGCCCCAGCCCGAAGGAGAGCACGGCTCCGATGACCGAGTCGCGCTCGTGCTCCCGTTGTCCCAACAGGCCCAGCAGCAGCGCGGCCACCACCGCTCCCGCCAGTGCCCCGATCGTCACCCCCACACCGACCAGCAGCGCGGCGGCTGCCCCGGTGAAGGCGAGCTCTGCGGTGCCGTGCACCGCGAAGGACATCCTCCTGGTGACCACGAGGGGGGCGAGTACGCCGGAGACGAGTCCCAGCGCCGCCGCCGCGAGCAGGGCCTGCTGCACGAAGGGGTAGCCGAGCAGCTCTCCGGTGAGCCCGAAATCGAATATCCTGCTCAGCGCTTCGAGCAGCCGGTTCATTCCGCTTCTCCCTCGTGCACGTGGTGGTCGTGTTCGCTCTCGGCTCCGGCCACGACCAGTCGGCCGCCGACGCGGGCCACCTCGACCTCGGTTCCGTACAGTTCGGACAGCGTCGCCGAGTTCATCACCTCGTCCGGGGTTCCGATCCGGAAACCGCCGTTGACCAGGTAGAGGACTCGGTCCACCAGCGGTAGCACCGGGTTGATCTCGTGGGTCACGAAGAGCGTCGCCGCGCCGCTGGCCCTGGTCCGTCGGGCGATCAGCTCGCTGACCCGGTGCTGGTGCGAGGGGTCCAGCGACAGCAGCGGCTCGTCGCACAGCAGCACGCTCGGCTCGGAGACGAGGGCCTGTGCGATCCGCAGCCGTTGCTGTTCCCCGCCGGAGAGCAGCCCGACCGGTGTTCTGGCGTAGTCCGTGGCGTCGACGGCGCGCAGCGCCTCGCGTACCCGGCGCGCCCGTTCGGCGCGCCGCCGCAGTCCGATGCCCCAGCGGTGCCCGTCCAGGCCGAGCCCTACCAGGTCGTTGCCGCGCAGCGTGGAGCTGTTCCGCAGCGAGCGTTGCTGCGGGACGTAGCCGATCCGGTCGTTGCCCCGGTGGGCGGGCTCGCCCGCGATGTGCACGTGTCCCGTGCTCAGCGGCGTGAGTCCCAGCAGCACGCGCAGCAGGCTGGTCTTGCCCGCGCCGTTGGGGCCGAGCACGGCGAGGAACTCGCCGGGGGAGACGTCGAGGTCCAGTCCCCGCCACAGCTCACGCGTGCCGTAGGTGAGTCCGGCGTTCCGCAGCCGAACGGCGGGCGGCCGTTCGGGAGGTGTGGTGGTTTCGTCGGTTCTGACCTGGCCGCCGGATCGTTCGGACGGCACGGCCGGTGACTGGGGGTGCTGCACTGTTACCGCCCTTCGCTGCCCGAGGTGTCCGTTTCCAGCGCGGTGCGCAGCGCGGAGACCCGGCCGGAGAGCCACTCCGCGTACGGCCGGTCGCCGGGCAGCGTCTCCGGCATGGCGACCACGGGGATGCCGTTGTTCCGGGCGCGCTCGGTGACTCGCTCGGTCAGCGGTGAGGCGGTCTGGGGATTGTCGATCAGGGCGGCGGGGCGGCCGGAGTCGACGAGTTCCTGCAGTTCCGCCACGGTGGCCGCCGCCGGGTCGTTGCCCGCTTCCACGGAGCGCACGAACGAGGAGGGTGTGATGTCGGTCAGCCCCGCGTCGTCCAGCAGGTGATCGGCCACCGGAGCGGTGGTCATCACTTCGGTGCCGTGGTGGGCCTCTCGCAGCTCGGTGATGTTCCGTTGGATTCCGTCGAGCGTGTCGCCGAACTCGGTGGCGGAGCGCTGGAACTCCCGCGACCTGTCCGGGCTGATCTCGCCGAGCCGGTCCGCGATGCGGTCGGCGACCAGCTGGACGGTGTGCGGGTCGTACCAGACGTGCTCGTTGCCGGAATGGTGGTGGCCGTGTCCGGATCCCTCGTGCTGGTGGGGTTCGGCGGTGGCGGAGCCCTCGTCGGTCCCGTCCGACTCGGCCACTTTCACCGCTTCGACGTCGGGTGGGGCGCTGTCGCTGTCGGCGAGCAGCTGGCCGGCGAAGGAGTCATAGCCGCCGCCGTTGTGGACGACGAGGTCGGCGTTGTCGAGCCGTGCCGCGTCGCGCGGGGTGCTCTCGTAGGAGTGGGGGTCGGCCTCGTCGCCGTCGATGATGGCTTCGACCTCGGCGTCCTCGCCCGCCACGGCTCGCGCGACCGAGGCCCACATGTCGGTGGACGCCACGACGGTGAGCTTGCCGTCCTCCGAGGTGTCGCCGGGTCCGCCGCAGGCGGTCAGCAGCAGGGCGGTGGCCGCCAGTCCGGCTAACGCGGTGACTCCGCCCGGGCGAGGGGATCGCCCGGTGTGCCCAGGGTGACAACTACGCGGTGTGTTCACGGGGACTCCTGCTTGCCGGATCGTGCCAACTGACTCGACCGCTAATGGAAATCATTGTCAATTGGAGTCTACGCGCCGTCGCAAGACGGCTTCCACCCTGTACCCGTTCGAATGATGTGAGTACGAAGACACGTGCCGGTTTCCCGTTCGGGGATGTCCGGGGCGCCGGAACCGGTCGCCAGCCGCATCGTCGTGGTCACGCCGTGCGGGCGCCGCGTCGAGTTCTCGCGGGATCGCCCTCGCTCCGGCGGGGCGGTGCCGAACCACCCTCGCGGTCGGCACCGCCGCGGCAGGCCCCGACGAGCGGGTGTCGGTGAATCGCGCCGGTGGCGTCTACGACGCGGTCAGTCGACTGCCCGTCCGGGGGTCGAACAGGTGCAGCTCCTCCGGGTCGCGCGCCACCACCGAGACGCGGTCCCCCAGCTTCGGCGGCTCGCGGCCGTCGGTGCGCACCACCAGCCGGGAGGCGGACTCGGCGGCCGTCGGGCGGGTGTGCACCAGTGCGTCGGCCCCCAGCTCCTCCACGAGCTCGACGGTGAGTTCGGCGCCGTCCTCGCCGGGGGAGGTCAGTCGCAACGACTCCGGTCGCATCCCGACCGTCACCTCGTCCAGCCCGCGCTCGGAGGCGACCGAGAGCGTCTCACGGGGTAACGGGACGGTGTGCCCGTCGAGGACCGCGCCGCGCTCGGTGAGTCGTGCCGTGCGCAGGTTCATGGCGGGGGAGCCGATGAAACCTGCCACGAAGGAGTTGGCGGGGCGCTCGTAGAGCTCGCGCGGTGTGTCGACCTGCTGCAGCCGCCCCTCGGCGAGTACGGCGACCCGGTGTCCCATCGTCATCGCCTCGACCTGGTCGTGGGTCACGTAAACCGTCGTGGTGCCGAGCCGCCGCTGCAGCGCGGCGATGTTGGCCCGCGTCTCCACACGCAGTTTCGCGTCCAGGTTGGACAGCGGTTCGTCCATGAGGAAGACGCTCGGGTCGCGCACGATGGCTCTTCCCATCGCGACGCGCTGGCGCTGCCCGCCGGACAGTTCTCGTGGCTTGCGGTCGAGGTACTCGCTCAGGTCGAGCATCTCGGCCGCCTGGGCGACCTTCTCCCGGATGGTGTCCTTGCGCTCCTTGCGGAGCCGCAGCGCGAAGCCCATGTTCTCGGCCACCGTCATGTGCGGGTAGAGGGCGTAGGACTGGAAGACCATCGCGATGTCGCGCGACTTGGGCGGGACGTGCGTGACCTCGCGCCCGCCGATGCGGATGGCGCCCTCGTCGATGTCCTCCAGCCCCGCGATCATCCGCAGCGCCGTGGACTTGCCCGACCCCGAGGGTCCGACGAGCACCAGGAACTCGCCGTCGCCGATTTCCAGGTCGAGCTCGTCGACCGCGCGGACCGGGTTCGTTCCGGGGAAAACGCGTGAAGCGCTGATGTATGCGACCTCGGCCATGTGTGACACACCTTTCACCGAAGGATTGGTCTGGACAAATTATCCTTCGAGTGATCGCACCGCCACCCCCGAATGTCGGAGAGAATTCGTTTCTCCTGATTCGGTCGCGGTGCCCCTTTCGGCTGCTCGACGGTGGGAAGCTCGCCGCGTGAGCGGAGGGACGGCACCGCCGAACGGACTCCCCGCCGGGGGATAAGGGAAAACTTCGTCAAAATGGTTGTGGGATCTGCGTCATCAAAGCTTCACCCAGACCTACTGAACCGTTACGGTTCCCGCATGGTGCGGTCTACGAATTCGAGGCGACCCGCGACACTGGCGTCGCTCGCCGCGGAACTCGGCGTTTCCCGGACTACGGTATCCAACGCCTACAACCGTCCCGACCAGCTTTCCCCGGAACTGCGTAAACGCGTACTCGACACCGCCCGCAGGCTGGGCTATCCCGGTCCGGACCCGGTGGCGCGCTCGCTGCGCACCCGCAAGGCGGGAGCGGTCGGACTGTTGCTGACCGAGAATCTGTCCTACGCGTTCCGCGACCCAGCGGCGGTCGGTTTCCTCGAAGGACTCGCGTTGGCCTGTGAGGACGCCGATCACGGGTTGCTGCTGATCCCGGCCAACCCGGAGCACGAGGACGTGGCCTCCGTGCACAGCGCCGGGGTGGACGGTTTCGTGGTCTACTCCGTTCCCGACGACGATCCGCATCTGGCCGCCGTCATGGAGCGCCCGGTTCCGACGGTGATCTGCGACCAGCCCAGCCTGTCCGACATCGACCGGGTCGGCATCGACGACGGGGCGGCCATCAAAGACCTGGCCAGGCACCTCATCGAGCTCGGTCACCGCAAGATCGGGGTCGTGTGCATGCGGTTGGCCCGGCTGCGCAACGACGGCCCCGCCTCCCCGGAGCGGCAGTCCAGGGCGAACTTCCACGTGCAGCGTGCCAGACTCACGGCGCTGTCCGAGGCCTTCGCCGAGATAGGCGTGGACTGGGAACAGGTGCCGGTCATCGAGCGCTTCGACCACACCACGGAATCGGGCGGTTCCGCGGCCGCCCAGCTGATGGAGCTGGACCCGGAGATCACCGCGATCATCTGCACGTCCGACATCCTGGCTCTGGGTGCGCTCTCCGAGGTCAGGAGGCAGGGCAGACGGGTGCCGCAGGACATCACCATCACCGGTTTCGACGGGATCGACGACGCCGAGCGGGTCGGGCTGACCACCGTGCGGCAGCCCGTGCTGGAGAAGGGCAGGGCAGCGGGGAGGCTGCTGTTGGACGCCGCTGAGTCGAGCGGCAAGCCCCGCGAGGTGCTGCTGGAGACCCAACTGGTCACCGGATCGACGGCGGGGTCACCCCGCTCGGTGGAGGAGCGCTGGTTCGGTCCGTGACGGTTCCACCGCACCGGGCCGGGCGGGTTCGTGACTCCTCGGGGGCGGTCCTCTCGGCCGCCCCGCTCCGCGAATGGTGGCTTGAGAGGTCGGACGGCGGTTCAGTTCCGGGGCTGGCCGAGGAGACCGCCGGTGTCCAGCAGCTTGTAGGCGCTCCGTGAGACCGCCAGCAGCTCTTCGGTGGGCAGCTGGGACTCCGGGACCTCGCCCGCGGCCGTCTCGTAGGCGTCGTGCAGTTCGATCAGCGCTTTGCGCAGCCGTTCGGGATCGGTTCGCGGCGACTCGGTCAGTTCCCGCACCCGCGCGAGCGATCCCCGCAGTCTGGCCAGCCACGCACCGTGCGGGGAGAGCCAGGCCACCAGGACGGCCACCGCCGCGCCGAGCAGGGTCGCCCAGAGCCTGCTGCTGGCCAGTTGTGTGGGGGTGTCCGGGGTCATGAGCCCGCTCACCAGCAACGCCACCGGCGTGGCGAACAGCAGACCGAACGCGTAGTTGACGGTCACGGTCAGCTCGGCCGCCCACTGCAGCGCTGCCAGCAGCAGGATGAGCACCCACACGGCGGGGTGCGTGGACAGCAGCGCCAGGCCGATCAGTACTCCTCCCAGTGTCCCCGCGACACGTTGCAGCATCCGGGGAACGGAACGGGAGGTGCTGGTCGCCTGCAGCACCGAGACCGCCGAGACCCCGGCCCAGTAGACGTGCCCGATGCTGAGCAGGTCGGCGAGCAGGCCCGCCAGCAGTGCGGCGATGCCCACCCGCGCCGCGAACGGCCAGAGCCAGCTGCCGGAGCCCCTGCCCGGTCGCACCGCGGCCAGCAGCACCCCTCGGATCGTGTGCCAACGGGAGGGTGGCAGCGCCGGTACGGCGGCCGACTCCTGGCGAGCGTAGCCGGGGGAGCCCGGTGACGTGCCCGCGCGGATACTGCCGGCCGTCTCGCGCAGCGAGCGGACGGTCTCGCTCGCCGCACGTCCGGAGGCCCCCAGCACCTCGCAGATCTCGGCGGTCTGGATCAGTTCCCGGTGCTCCTCGGTGTCGCGTTGCCGCCTTCCCACCAGGGCGAGGCGGGTCCAGGCGATCTCCACAGCCACCGCCGACCGGTGCCTGGCCAGCACGTCGGAGCGGTCCGAGAGGTAGGCGGCCGTGGCCTCCAGGGCGGCTGCCACCGCCCTGCGCTGCGGGCGCAGCCCGGCGAACACCGCTCCGGTGACGCACACGCTCCAGGCGAACGCCCCGCTGACGGCGCAGACGGCCAGCTGCGGTGCCACGTCGGCGGGGGCGATGGTGAGGTTCGCGCAGGCCCCGGTGGCGAACGAGAAGATCAGCCCGCCGGGGGCTCCCAGTTTGACGGCGGTGGTGGCGGCGGTGGCCAGTGCGCCGACCGCGGCGGTGCCGGTGATCACCAGCAGTCGGTGCTGCCAGGGCGCCACGTCGGCCAGGGCGATCGCGTCGCCCACCCCCACGGCGACCACCATTCCCGCCGCGACCGCCGCCAGCGAGCGGGTCTGGTCGCGGTACGGCTCGCTGCGGCAGTAGACACTGGTCAGCGCGCCGAACACCGCTCCGGCCACCAGGTCCAGCCGGTCGAGCCACAGCAGCACCAGCAGGGGGGTCAGGACGGAGAGGAAAGCCCGCATCGCGGGCCAAACGATCGGACCATGCCGGTTCAGGTGAACGGTTTCACGGAGATGACGTGCCAGTATCGTCGAGGACACGTTCTATCGTAATACACAAGTGTTTTACTAGTGAATTGATGGTGGTATGAAACGCCCTCCGGACATCATCAGCGCCGCGCGCGGGCAGTGGAAGGAGATCCGTCCCGAGCTGGACACCTCCAGCATGGAGGTCGTCGGCCGGGTGCTCCGCGCCGCCGCCGTGCTGCGCCAGCGGTTGGACACCACCCTGAGTGACGAGGGGCTCAACCGGGCAGAGTTCGACCTTCTCTCGGCGCTGCGCCGCAGCGGGGAACCGGTCACGCCGGGACGCCTCAACAGCCTGATGGTCGCCTCCGGCGCGGCGACCACCAAACGCGTGCAGCAACTCGCGGAACGCGGTCTCCTCGAACGCGTCCGCGACCAGCACGACCGACGCAGCGCACGAGTCCTGATCACCGATTACGGCGCGGAGGTCATCGACAGGGCCTTCGCCAGGAACCTGGAGGCGGAGCGCGAACTGCTCGCCGGGCTCAACCCCAAACAGCGCGACACCGTGGCCGGTGGACTCGCGGAACTGCTCTACTCCTTGGAGGGCACCCCGGCTCCCGCGCCGCAGCCCCCCGGGCCGGACGAACCACCGACGCGGCGGTGAGGTGCCGGGATCGTTCCCGGCCGGTCGCCGCTCACCCGGCTCCGCTCTCCGGGGGCGGCCGGCTCCGTCCTCCGGGCGGGAACCGGACGGGGCCAACGCGCGAGCCCCCGGCCGCCGGGCGAACTCCCGTCAGTAGTTCCGCCAGGCGCCCCGTTCGTACTCGACGATCCTCGGATGCATCAGGGTCGAGGGCTCGACGTCGGCGATCCGGTCCCGGTCCGGTGGGAACACCGTCGCCGCCCGCAACGTGCGCTCGTCCAGCGTCCGCAGCTCCGGCACGTCCTCCGCCAGCCGCGGTCGTGGGGCGGAGTCCCCGGAGACACCCAGTTGGAAGCCCCACTGCCCGAAGCTCGGGATGGGACGGGAGTACGGCACGGTGGCCAGCCCGGCCTGGCGCATGGACGCCTCGACGCACCAGTAGGCCTCGGGCGCGAAGTACGGGGAGCCCGCTTGCACGTTGACCCTGGCCCCCTCGGCCATCGACCGGCGCACCAGCGAGTAGAACTCGGTGGAGTACAGCTTCGCGGTCTCGGTGGAGTCCGGATCGGGCATGTCCACCAGGATCGCGTCGTAGAGCTCCCCGTTGCGGCGCAGCCAGCTGAACGCGTCCGCCGCGACCGTGTTCACGCGCGGATCGTCGAAGGCGTGCTCGTTCAGTGAGGTCAAGCGCGGGTCCTGCCGCCCCAACCGCAGCACCGCCGGGTCGAGCTCGACCAGCGTGACCCGCTCCACCTCCGGATAGCGCAGCACCTCTCGCAGGGCGAGCCCGTCACCACCACCCAGGATCAGCACGTTCGAGGGATCACCCACCATGGCCGGGTGTACCAGGGCCTCGTGGTAGCGGCGCTCGTCGACCGAACTGAACTGCAGGTCCCCGTTGAGGAACAGCCGGGTGTCGGTCCGCCCGCTCAGCGATCTGGACCGAGTGAGCACGATCTCCTGGTACTTCGACCGCTCCGCGTGCACGACCGGGTCGTCGTAGAGCGCCTGCCGCGCCGTGGTCTCGAACCGGCCGGACAGCGCGAACGCGCCGCCGAGCACACCACCGATCAGCACGACCAGCGCCGTCAGCAGCACCACCAGCCGCTTTCCCAGCTCGTTCCGGTAGACGGTCAGGATCAGCCCCAGCCCCGCGGCCGCGTTGAGCATGCCGACCAGCAGCGCTCCCCGGACCTGGCCCAGCAGCGGCAGCAGCAGGAACGGGAAGGCCAAGCCCCCGATCAGGGCGCCCACGTAGTCGGCGGCGAACATGTCGGCCACCGCCGAGCCCGCCTCCTGGCGCCTGATCCGCTGCAACAGCACCATCAGCAGCGGGATCTCCGCGCCGATCAGCGTTCCCAGCACCAGGGAGGTCACGATCAGCATCGGCGTGTACAGGCTCAGCCACGCGAACGCGGCGTAGAGCCCGAGCACGCTCAGGCCCCCGAGCAGCGCCAACACCAGTTCCACGACGACGAAGGAGAGCGCAGCCCAGCGTTGCAGCGGTTTGGCCACCAGCGCGCCGATCCCCATGGCGAACACCATCAGCGACAGCACGATGGAGGCCTGGCCCACGCTGTTGCCGATCAGGTAACTGCCGAGCGCGACCAGCGCGAGCTCGTAGACGAGCCCGCACGCCGAGCAGACGAACACCGCCAGCAGCACCGCGAACCGAGCCGGGCCGGGCCGGTGGAACCAGGCGGTTCGGTTCGTCGCGTTCTCGGCCCCGCCGGGGGGCGGGGCCGCCGCGGCGAGTTCGTCATCCTGCTCGGTGCTGGTCATGGCCTCCAGTGTTCACCCTTGTAGGTGAGGGGACGGGGGTGGGCGGTCACCAGATCGCCGCGGCGATGATCGTCGCGATCACCACGTGTGCCGCGGCCGAGACCCAGGTTCCCGGGTGGACGGACTCGGTGGCCAGCTCGTCGCCTAGCCTGACCGGCGTGACCGCGTCGATGAGCAGGAAGGAGAGCCCCATCAGGATCAGCCCGAGCAGCCCGTAGGCCAGCGTGCCGATCAGGCCGTAGATCAGGTCGTCCGCGCTGGCGGCGATGGCGGTGGTGAGGATGATCCCCACACCGAGCAGTCCCGACACCAGCAGGATGGCCGCGTTCGCGTTCCGGTGGACCCAGATGAGGTCGCGTAGCTTGCCGGGCGTGGCCACGTCCACGAGCACGTAGCCGAGGATCATGAGAACGGCCCCGACGACGCCGTAGGCGATCGCCGCGGACAGGCCGAAGAGCAGTTCCTGGAACAACTGTTGTGCCTTTCGGGTCGTAGCGGAACGGGGTCACTGCCGCTGAGGGGCGTGACCGGGTCGTCGCGGTGGTCACCGGTCTCCGGGAGACATCCCCCGCGGAGGTGGCGGTGGTGCTCCTCCGTCGGGTGGTGGCTGGCCGGGCCACTGCGGTGGTGCCGGAGGCCCAGGTGGCCCAGGCGGCGTCGGAGGCCCAGGTGGCCCCGAAGGTGGGCCTCCGCCGGGAGGCTGGTGCGGTGGTGGTGGACCGTCCGAGTCGTTCGCGCTCCGTTGCCGGACGATGCCCACGACGCCGAACACGAGGCTGACCACCGTGACGGCTCCGAGGACCCCCAGCCAGATCCAGCGCCACAGGCCGGGGATCGCGGTGCCGGCATCCGGCAGCGATTCTTCAGGTTGGGTACCGGTGCTGCTCTCGGCCGGGCGAGCCGGCAGCGATCCCTCCTGGGAGAGCAGCAGCGGAAGGGCCAGCGCGGCCTGGCCGGTTGTGTCCACCGGGGCCTCGATGAACCGCTCGGCGGTGATGCCCAGCTCGGCGAAGTCGGACTCGTGCGGCAGTTCCATCCCCGAATCGGGGCTCTGCTCCACCGTCAGCTCGACGGCGCTCCAGTCTTCGCTGTACTCCGAGGTGTAGGCCACGGTGGCTCTGACCTCTACCCATTCCTCGCAGGTGTCGGCCGGGGTGTTCGGCCCCCGGCTCGATCCCTGGTCGTAGCTGTGGGAGGGGTCCTCCTCGGAGGTGAACTCGTCCGGATCGGACGTCTCGAAGTCGAAGCCGGAGTCGGACTCGGAACTGGAGTCCTCCTCACCGGAACCGCCGATGTCGTAGTCGGATGGCCCGGAGGTCTCGCGATCCTCGCCGCCGTCGGTCAGCCTCCAGCCGAAGCAGAGCCCGTAGCGTTGCTCGGCCTCGGCGAGCTCCTCGGAGAGCTGCCGAGAGTCGGTGTCCGTGAATCGGGGGATGGACTGCCCCGCGTAGTTCTCCCAACGGTGGTAGTCACTGGTCTCGTCGCTGTGGAACGCGCTGGACTCGTCGTCGCCGCCCGAACCTATGAGGCCCAGGGTGATAACCCAGGCGGCGAGGCCGAGTACCACCAGCACTCCGAGGACGACCTTGGAGTTGCGGTTCATCGAACCCCCGTTTTCCTGTTCTCCCCGCTCATTTGCCCGATCCAGGTCCGCCGCCCCGGAAGGTCTGCCCGTGCGGCCCGCCCCAGCCCCAGACCCCGCCGACGACGTGGTGGTAGTGGTTGTATGCCTCGTCGAGTTCCATGACGTGGATGACCGACCCCCGGTCGCGGGGCTGCACGATCATGGCGTCATCGCTGTAGCGCAGGTAGACGCCGCTGCCGCGCGCGTACTGCGAGATCGGTTCCCAGGTGTCGGTGATGTCGTCGACCACAGTGGATGGTTCGAGATTCGAGGTGTACGCCTTGTTGTCGTCGTCACCCGGTTTGTCCAGTTGGACGGCCCTGGTGTAGTTCTTCGCCACGTAGGCGCGCGGCCCCGTGCCGGTGGAAAAGATCGTCACCATCGCGATGAGCAGCGCGAGAAACGCCGTCATACCCGCGATGACGAACCAGAATTTCGGTTTCATCGCCCCGTCCGGTTCCTCGAGTCAGGCCGAAGCCGGATAGATACGCACGTCGTAGCGGGTGAGTTCCTCACCCAGGGTGGCTTCCCAGTCGGCGCCGTCGAAGGACTCGAAACCGAGCATCGTGCCGTCGGATGCCTCGTAGTCGTGGTAGCGGACGCTGCCCTGCTCGTTGAGCCCGGTGGTCGCCTCGCTGCTGAACCGGGCGGAGCCCGACTCCTCGGAGCGGAACTCGCGTTCGCCGAACCTGATCCGGGCCGGTCCGGGCGCGGGCGGTTCCGTCTCCTCCGGACCGAGGGGGGTCCACCGCGTCAGGACCAGGTCTGGATCCTCCTCCACACCCAGCCACACCCGGGTCCCCTTGGCGTCGTCCAACAGGTGTTCCGACCAGCGCCATCCACCCTCCGACAGGCGGAGCGTCCCTCGCACCGTGTAGGACGTCCCCCGGATCTCCACGATGTCGCCCGCCGTCAGCGTGCGCGGATCTCCCCGCAGCGCGTCCTGGTCGGTGGTGTCGAACGGGTCCTTGGCTCGTCGTTCCTCGCTACCGTGGCCGCCGTGCCGGGCGTTCCTGCCCCGAAGCACCAGTGCGACCACGAGCGCCACCACCAGGATCAGCAGTACGACGATCGGAAGGATCACGAATACGTTCGCCAACTTCCCCCCTCGAGTGAGTCCCGAACACCGACCGGTCGATCGGTAGCGTATCGGTAGTGGCGCACGGTTGTCCCCCGTTCGGGCGAAATATCGTGCTGCCACGTGTGATGCGCCGCACTTTACGCTTGCCGATGTACGGTTCCCGCTACTGGAGGTACGGCGTGCGGAGAGGGATCGGAGTGTGGCGATGTCCTCGGCCGTTACCCTGGTGGGCGGCCGAACGGTGGCGGAAATCTCGCTGTCGCGTCCCGCCACCGGCGGGGTACTGCCCGGAGGACACCCGGCCAGTCGTCCGAACTCGACTCACTCGGCCAGCAACTGGGCGCAGCGGATCAGCCCGAGGTGCGAGTACGCCTGCGGATGGTTGCCCAGCGAACGCTCCGCGATCGGGTCGTACTCCTCGGAGAGCAGACCCGTGGGGCCGGCGTTGTCCACGATCTGCTGGAACAACTCCTCGGCCTCGGTACGCCTGCCGATCAACAGGTAGGCCTCGATCAGCCAAGTGGCGCACAGGTGGAATCCGCCCTCGTGGCCCGGCAGTCCGTCGTCACGGCGGTAGCGGTAGACCGTCGAACCGCTGCGCAGCTCCGACTCGATCGCCGTGACGGTGGCCTTGAATCGCTCGTCGCTCGGGTCGATCAGACCGGAAAGCCCCACGTGCAGCGAGGCCGCGTCCAGATCGGACCCCTCGTAGGCGGTGGTGAACGCCTGGACGTCGGGATGCCAACCGTTCTTGAGTACGTCCTCGGCGATCTGCTCGCGCAGCTGCACCCAGTTCGGCTCGGCGGGGCGGTCGTAGTGGGCGGCCAGTTTGACAGCCCGATCGATCGTGACCCAGCACATCACCTTGGAGTAGACGTGGTGCCTGGGCACGTCGCGCTCCTCCCAGATGCCGTGGTCGGGTTCGAACCAGCGCCGTTCCACCGCCTCGGCCATGCCCTTGACCAGTTCCCAGTCGGCGTCCCGCAGCTTGCCGTGCGCCATCGCCAGATCGGTGGCCAGTTCCACCACGGGACCGAACACGTCCAACTGAACCTGCTGGTCGGCCAGGTTGCCCACCCGAACCGGGCGGGAACCGGCGTAGCCGGGCAGCGTGTCGATGACCGCCTCCGGGCCGAGGGTGCCACCCGCCAGCGAGTACAGCGGGTGGAGCCGTTCGGGACCCGGCAGTGTGTCCATCACCCGGTGCAGCCAGTCCAGGAAGGCCTCGGCCTCCGCCGTGGAGCCCAGCGACACCAGAGCGCGGGCGCTCATCGCCCCGTCCCGCAGCCAGCAGTAGCGGTAGTCCCAGTTGCGCACCCCACCGATCTCCTCCGGCAGCGAGGTGGTGGCGGCGGCCATGATCCCACCGGTGTCGGTGTTGCACAGCCCGCGCAACGTCAGCGCCGAGCGGATCACCAGGTCGGTCTCCACGTCGGGCAGCCGCAGCTGATCGACCCACTCCGACCAGTAATCGTTCGCGATCGAACGCCGTTCCCGCTCGGTCAGGTCGGAGGAGCCCAGCGTCTCGGTGCCGCACCGCAGTTCCAGCACCACGGGGGAATCCTCGGCGAGGTCCAGCTCGGCGTGCGCGGTCTCGTGCATGCCGTCCGAAGTGATCCGCCACTTCACCGAGGGGGAGTACAGCACCATCGGTTCGGAGGTGCCGTGCACCCGGATCCCCTCGGCCTCGACGGTCATCCGCACCGGCACCTGCCCGAACTCGGGGCGAGGGGCGAACTCCACCGCCGCGCGGGTGCTGCCCTCGATCACCCGGATCAGGTCGGTGCGGTGGGAGTCCCCGCCGTGCTCCAGGTAGTCGGTGACCATCAGCCGGGACCAGCGCGTCTCCACCGTCATGGTGCCGGGCACGTAGCGCTGCCCCAGCGGCAGCGTGCTTCGGGGAGCGCCGTTGCCGCCGTTCTCCTGCTGCGGCTGCGCGGGCAGCACCGAGAAGTGCCCCGCGGCCTGCCCGCCGAGCAGGTCGGCGAACACCGCCGCGGCGTCCGGGCCGGGGTGGCACATCCACGTCACCCGGGCGTCCGGCGTCAGCAGCGCCACCGTCCGTTCGTTGGCCAGCATCGACAGCCGTTCGATCGCCGGTGCCTGTTCGCCGTACAGCCAGGTCCGGCGCTCCTCCATCAACAGCGCCAGCACCGTCGCCACCCCGGGGGTGTCCGGTACCCGGTAGTGGGCCAGCGTGTCGCCTTCGCCGACCTTGATTCCCAGGTCCGGGCCGTGCAGTTTGCTGAAGACCTTCTCGTCGGTGACGTCGTCGCCGAGGAATATCGCCCCGGTGCAGCCGATCTGGTGCCGCAACGCCTCGAAGGCGTTGCCCTTGTCGGTTTCGACCACCGCGAGCTCCATCACCGACTTGCCGTCGGTGACCTGCACGCCTTCCCAGGTGGCCGGACCGCTGCGCACCGCGTTGAGCACCCGTTCACTGACCTCGGGATCGGCACGGCGGACGTGCACGGCGACGCTGGCTGGCTTCGCCTCCAGCGTCACACCGGGCTGTCCCGCCGTGATGTCCTGCAGGCTGCGCTGCAGCTGGGTCCGCAGGTGCGTGGTGTCGGGGTCGAGCTCGTGGACGAAGCCGACGTCGAACTCGGAGCCGTGGCTACCCACCAGGTGGACCTCGGCGGGGAGTCGGGAGAGCGTGGCGAGGTCCCGCAGGGCTCTGCCGGAGATGACCGCGGCGGTCGTGGCGGGCAGGGCGGCCAGCGAGCGCATCGCGTGCACCGATTCGGGCAGTGGTTTGGCCTGACTCGGATCCCCCACGATCGGGGCCAGTGTGCCGTCGTAGTCGCAGGCGACCAGCAGGCGAGGTGTGCGCGCGAGCTGCACGATCGTACGACGAAGCTCGGCGGGGAGGGCTTCGGCGGTCAACGCCACACTCCTGTTGAGGTCGTCGGGATGTTCGGAACGCGGGTCGACCTCGTGGGGCACGTCGTCGGTGTCGGCCCCACCGTCCGTGGTGGCCGCGTGCGCGTGCCGCCGGTCGACCGGTATGTCGCTATTGAAGTGGTCGGGTCGCCGAGACTAACGGCGACTCGTGACGAGGCCGTCTTTCGCGTTCCGGGCGGTGACGGCGACCGGCCGTGGTGCGGGATCCACCGCCAGCCGTGCCGTAGCTCATCCGTCCCACCCGGTTCCGCAGAGGTGAAAGTTCACCGTCGATCACACTTCAACTCGTCGGCGAAGTACCCAACGCCTCGAGGAACGACCGCGCCCAGCGGTCGACATCGTGCGTGAGCACTTGCCTACGCAATGCGCGCATCCTACGGCGTCCCTCGGCCTGGTCGAGATTCAGGGCCGCCAGCATGGTGTCCTTGACGCCGTCCAGGTCGTGCGGATTCACCAGTAGGGCGCTGGTGAGCTCGGCCGCCGCTCCGGCGAACTCACTGAGTACGAGGCTACCCCCGAGGTCGCCGCGGCAGGCCACGTACTCCTTGCAGACGAGGTTCATCCCGTCACGAACCGGCGTGACGATCATGACATCGGCCGCGCAGTAGAACGCGATCAGGTCCTTTCGGTCCACCGAAGTGTGCAAATAGTGCACGGCCGGGTGACCCACTCGGCCGAATTCGCCGTTGATGCTGCCGACCTTGCGCTCGATGTCCTCGCGCATCTGCTTGTAGTGCTCCACCCGCTCCCGACTGGGGGTGGCGACCTGGATCATCGCGACGTCCTCGACGCTCGCGTGTCCCTCGGACAGCAGCTCGTACATCGCGTTGAGGCGCACGTCGATGCCCTTGGTGTAATCCAGGCGGTCGACCCCGAGCATGATCCGGCGCGGATTGCCCAGCTCCGCGCGGATGGCCTTGGCCCGCTGCTGTACTTCTTTCGTGCGAGCGAGCTGGTCGAGCTCGCCGGAGGCGATGGAGATCGGGAAGGCCCCCACCCGCACGACGCGGTCGCCCACCTGAACCACGCCGGGACGCGAGCGAACCCCCACCTGCGCGCGGCTGGGCTCGAAACCGGCGAGACGGCGGGCCAGCCACATGAAGTTCTGCGCACCACCGGGCCGGTGGAAACCCACCAGGTCGGCGCCGAGCAGCCCCCGAACGATCTCGGTGCGCCACGGCAGCTGCATGAACAGCTCGACCGGTGGGAACGGGATGTGCAGGAAGAAACCGATCCGCAGGTCGGGGCGCAGTTCGCGCAGCATCGCCGGTACCAGCTGCAGCTGGTAGTCCTGGATCCACACGGTCGCGCCCTCGGCGCTGACTTCGGCAGCCGCTTCGGCGAACCTCTGGTTGACCCGCTGGTAGGTGTTCCACCAGGAGCGGTCGAACACCGGCGGTACCACCACGTCGTGGTAAAGCGGCCACAACGTGGCGTTGGAGAACCCCTCGTAGTACTCCCGGAACTCGGCCGCCGACAGGCGCACCGGATGCAGCCACATGTCCCCGTCGGCGAAGGGGTCCACTTCGACGTCGGCCACGCCCGGCCAGCCGACCCACGCCCCGTGGCGGGCGCGCAGGAAGGGCTCCAGCGCGGTGACCAGCCCGCCTGGGCTGTGCTTCCAACGCTGGGTTCCGTCCTCCATGCGTTCCAGGTCGACCGGCAGCCGGTTGGCGACGACGACGAAGTCAGCTTTCGTGGGCTCGTTGCCCTTGGTCACCGGTCTGCCTCCTAGGTCGGTTCCTGAAATCGGTTACCCGGCATCGAGGTTAGTCAATCGTGATCCACTTCGCGTGGTTCGAGCGTCGCAACGCGGTTGGTCGGGTCCGATCACCGTGCGGGGTGCGTGCGGGGCAGGAATTCCCGTCACTCGGTTCCCGCCGGAACGGAGTTAGTGACGGTCCCGAACGGTCACGGTTCGTCACCGGCGGGACCACGGCCTCAGTCCAACCTGCGACCGGTGGGACGCAGCGGCCCGGACATTCTGGGGCCCGACATGCGGCGTTCCAGCCTGCCGAGCCCTGTGCGCACGGGCTGGGACAGGAACTCGCCGAGCACCACTCCCGCACCGAGTGCCAGCCCGGTGGCCGCGGCGATCATCAGGGTGGACAGCCCCGCCGGATTGCCCTGCACCGACAGTTCGTACAGCGCTCGGTAGGTGGCCAGCCCGGGGAGCAGTGGTGCCACGCCGGAGACGGCCACCACCAATGCCGGGATACGGAGTCTGCGCGCTATGACCCCGCCGATGAAGCCGACTATGGTGGTGGCTATCGCCGAGGCGAAGATCGGGTTGAACTCGAGGCGGGCCATGAGCTGGAAGACCAGGGCGGCGATGGCCCCACCGCCCGCGGCCATGATCAGCGGGCGTGGCGGGGAGTAGCTCGCCACCGCGAAGCAGGCGGAGGTGGCGGCTCCAGCGAGTCCCTGCAGCGGCAGTTCCAGCAGACCTGGGAACGGCAACACACCCCCACCGAGTTCCTGGACGTTCAGCCCGCCGCCGAGGGCGTCGGCCCCCAGGATGCGCAGGGCGAGGTAGAGGGCGAGTACCACACCGGCTATCAGCCCCGCCGAGGTCAGGGCGAGTTCGGCGATCCGGCCGGCCGCCGTGACGTTGTAGCCGGTGATGGCGTCCTGCATGGAGCCGACCACGGTCATGCCGGACAACAGCACGATGATGTTCGCGGCCACCGCGAGCGCGGCCGTGGGAAGGATGTCGGTGGCGAAACAGGCCAGCGCGACGCTGGTGGCCAGCGCGCCGCCGACGGTCTGCTGGAAGAACACGGGGAGGCCGCGCTGGTTGAGCACCCGGCCCACGCGGTCCACCAGCGCGGTGGAGGCTGCGGCCACCAGCGGCAGCATCGGTGGGGTGGTGCCGCCGCCGAGCAGGACCGAGAGGGCGGCGGCCATACCGGCCCAGGCGAGGGTGGCCACGGCGCGCGGGAAGGGGTGCGGGGCGCGGGCGATGGTCTCCAGCTCGGCGTAGGCGTCGGAGGTGGTGATCTCACCCGCGACGATACGGCGGATCAGGTGCTCCACCCCGGCGAGCCGGGTGTAGTCCAGCGAACGGTTGCGCACCACGCGCAGCGAGGTGATCGGGAGGTTCTCCGTCCCCCGATAGCATGAAACCGTGATGGACGTGTAGATCACGTCCACTTCGCAGTGCGGGAGACCGTAGGCGTCGGTGACGCTGGTGATGGTGGCGCTGACGTCGGAGGCGCCGACGCCGCTGGCCATCTGGATCTCGCCGATGCGCAGTGCCAGTTCGAGTACGAGGTGGACCGTCGAGTCGTCAGGCAGGGCGGGGCCGTAGACGACGTTGCGAGTCCCGACGGTTTCGGAAGGATCGCGCCGCCGCAGCACACCACGTGCGCGCTGCGTGATTCCCACTGCCGCTTTTCCTCCTTGCAAGACCTTCCGCGTGATGCGCGGTTCGTGCTGTTCACCACTGGAATCGCCGTCCACGTACGCACCGTTGCATTCCCTCCGGGTGGCGTCCATCACTGGAGGACGACATGACTCGGCGTGTCGTGCTCCGGTATCGCCTCGTCGGAGGGCTGCCCCGCTGGGGCGTGGTCGCGACGGTGTTTCCGGTTGGTCCGGAGGTTCCCGCCGAGCGGGGACACGTCGGTCGGTGCGGGAGCCGGGACGAGCGGAGGAGTCCGGTTCACGGTGCCGGTACCACCGCCCCGGCGGTTCCCGGCGTCATGAGGTGGACGTGTGGCGTCGTGGTGCTCGCGGTGGCCGGGGTGGTGCTGGGAGCTGGCGTGAACCGTGCTCCGCGCCCGAGCCTACTCCCGAATTCGCCAGGGCAACCGCCCGTTACCGCATCGTGGGACAGCGCTGGGCGAGGAGTGACCGCCCGTTCGAGTGGTTCCCGGGGAACTCCCGGCGGCAGTGCCGAAGCTGTGCTTCGCGGCTCCGGTCGTAGGGTTCACCGACCCGGTTCCGCACTGGTGTGCCGGCGGGGATTAGTATGGGGACGCGTGGAGTCGATCCACGCGTGCCGCTGTAGCTCAGTTGGCAGAGCGCCCGCCTTGTAAGCGGAAGGTCAGGGGTTCGAGTCCCCTCAGCGGCTCCGGTGCTGAACTGGGGTTTCATCTCCAGGGGCCCGCTTTGGCGGTTCTTGTGACCCAGTTTGTGACCTCAATCGTGGGGCGAGATCACGTGTACTTGATCCCATGTCGAAGGCTGCGAACCGGCGTGAGCGATCTCGCGGCAGCGTCCAGAAGCTTCCGAGTGGAGCCCTTCGGGTGAATGTCTACGCGGGTTTCGACCCCGTGGCGGTCATTCTGCGCGAAACCGAGGACTGGAGAGGTTCGGTTCGGTTGGAGTCCGTGCGGCACAGCCCGTGTTGAGCCGGAGCCCGTGATGGTCGAACTCGCCGAGAAACCCCGGGTACATGCCCCGGACGAGACCGACTCGCTGCCCGCGCAGCTGGTGGTTCTGGGGTATTCGACGTCGGACACGTTCCTCGCCGGGGGTGGAGCGGATCAGCCGTGGATTCTGCTGTCTGCCAGCAAGGTTCGTGGGATCGCCTGCGTTCAGGAGGGTTCGGCGATGGCACCAGGGTTCGGCGATGGCACCGCCGACTTTCCGGTTCAGCGTGGCGGCGACATCATCGCCGCGGACGCGAGCAAGTACGTGAAGGGCGGATCCAAGCTCGTCGACGGAGCCGGTTCCGTGCTTCGGGGCGTGCCGTATCCAGGGACAGCGGCGACCGTAGTTTCGGAAGGGATCGACTACGCGTCCGGAACCGACACGGCGGGAGAGGCCGCGATGGATGCCGGCGCCGGCCTGAGTGGAGCGGCGGTCGGGGCGCTGCCGGTGCCGCGCTCGGCTCGGCGATCTTCCCGGGTGTTGGCACCGTGGTCGGTGGGGCTCTCGGGAGCATGGCCGGGGATTTCCTCGCGACCGAGGCGGAAAGTCTGCTGACGGGCGAGTAGACGGGACGAGGGATGTCCGAGGAGAATCCAGTGGTGCCGGAGCAGCTGCCGCCCCGTCCGGATCCGTGGACAGGTGAGCCGCGCCCGCCGCGGGCACCGGGGTTTTTCAAGTGGGACAAGCCGCCGAAGGATCAGGATTCGGAACGGGATCGCAGTCAGTGGCGCAAACCCACGCCGCCCGAGGGGCAGGGGCGCCGGTGCTGGAGTGGTACAGGCACAGCCAGCGCTACTCGATCGGCATGGGCCTCGCCGGATTCGTGCTGATCGGGATTCTGATCGGCTTTCGACAGGGGCTCGACTACAGCTGGCTCAGTATGCCGTGGACTTGGGCAGCCCTCGCCGTGGCTGGACTGGGCATGTACGAGATCTTCCGCTTGGTCGATCCGGCGGTGGGTGCCGACTGGTTGGAAGTGGGCCGCACCTGGGTGTTGTTGTACGAGCTCACCGACATCGAAGTCCGCCACCGGGGAATGTCGATGCACCTCGACCTCAAGGACAGTGGGGGGCGCAAGGTGCAGGTGAAGGTGGACGAGCTGCAGGAGGACCGCGACATGTGGGATCTCGCCTACAACGGCCTGCTGCACTTGGTGGTCACCAATGGTGCGACGACGAACTGGGCCGCTCATTCGCTGCTGGAAGTCCCTGACCAGCCGGAGCGAATCGTCGCGCCCATCGTGATCGAACGGGTGCGGTGACGCCAGTGTCCCCTGCTGCGAAATGCCCGCTGCCCAATGAATCGTTGCATCGCCCGCATGGCGAAACGACGACGAGTGTGTTCGGAGGCGAGCACAGTGACAGGCTGTACGACCGTGGTCGTTGATCCTTGCCATTTTCGTGCGGATCAAGCACATCGAGAGGATGTTGGAGATGGCGAGCTGTTTACTGTGCAGTGGGACACAAGGCGACTCCGAGCTCATGCGCGTGCAGGTCTGGGAGGATCGTCACTGGCGGATGACGACCGCGTTGCTGGGTGAGGTGCCGGGTTTTTCGTTTCTGGAGCCGAAGCGGCACATCCGCTACCTACACGAACTGGACGGTGTGGAGGCGACCACCTTCGGCGCTGTTCTGGCCGAGTGCATGCGCGCGGTCAAGCAGGCGACCGACGCCGAGCTGGTCTACGTCTACGTTTTCGGTGGCTCGTTCGACCACCTGCACGTTCATCTGGCACCGCATCACGAGGGCGGTGCGCTCAACGACAGCGTGATCAAGGGTGAGGTGGTGGAAACAGAGCTGGACAGCGGTGCGATCGTGCAGACCAGCGAGGACTTTCCGCTGCGGCCCGAAGCGGAGATGCGGAAGGTCGCCGATCTCATCCGTGGCTCCTGGGATTCTCAGCCGGCGGGGAACTCTCCTGAACACCCCGAATCAGCCTCCGGGAGAAGTTGAGCGCAGGAGTGCGCCGATCGACTACGCTGGGCACACGCGCCTCCGCCGGATCACGGTCTCCTACACTCGTGGGCCGTGACCTGTCGCCTCGTGCTCGGCTGAGCGCTCCGGCTCGCCACCGGGGTTTCGTAACGGGGGTTTTCACATGGTGGAGAACTCGCTCGCGGTGGCGAGCGACGTCGTCGCGTCCGCGCACGTCGCCTGCGCTCGGTTCCGCGGTACCGACCCGCTGCTCGTCGGACGCACGCGGCGGCGGCTCGCGGCCGAGATCGGTCACCCCGACGACTCGGCCCGTATCCCGGCCGCCCGCTGGACGCGGGCCGTCACCTTCGAACGCCTGGTGCACGCTGACCGCTTCGCGAGCGAGCTGGCGACCACCACGGTCGGCGGGCTCGGATTGGACCGGCCCACCGGCATCGTCACGGCTGACGCGCACGGTGACGCCGACAAAACCAGGGGCTTGCTGGAGGACGCGCACTCCAGAACCGTCTCCGACGGCTCGGTGACGCTGCTGCGCTCCCCCGCGCTGCCGTTCGCGCCCGTGCCCGACACAGCGGACAACGCGGCGCCCCCGGGCGACCGGGCCGTGGCAGCCGAGTCCGACGTGGAGTCAGCTCTCGCCGTGGTGGCTCCCAGGGGCGACGTGCCCGGCGGTTCCTGGCTGGTCCTCGGTGACGCCAAGGACTACGAGCGGCTGCGCTCCCGGATCGGGGACGCCACCCTGCTGAAGGGTTTTCTGCGAGTCGCCCTCGCGGCGGAGTCCGCCGCGCTCAGCCCGCACCTGCCGAGCGGCATGTCGGTTCACTCGCACGGTGTGCTCGCCGTCCCGCGCAACGCCTTCCTGCAGCCCGAGGCCTTGGTCGAAGCGCTCGGCGACCACCGCGCCGAGGTGCGGATGCGGCTGGCGGAGCGGCAGCGCGAGTTCGAGCGGTCGGCTCCCGAGGAAGCCGCGAACCTCGCTGACTACGTGGCGCACCTGCGGGCGACGTTCGATCCCGCCTCCTGCACCACGTGCCCCCTGTTCTCCTACTGCCGCGAGGAACTCCGCGCCTCCGACGACCCGGCCGACCTGCTGGTGGAGCTGGGAATCCCCAGCGACACGCGCCCCCAGCTCGTCGGTCTCGTGACCGGGTCGGACGAACCGGGCAACGTGCCCGCGTCCACGATCGCCAACGTTACGGCGACTCTGGAAGGGATCGCGCGGTCCACCGGTCAACGGCGCGTCGACCAGGCAAGACGGCCGGGAACCGTCGAGGTCGTACTGGCCAAATCGGACGCCGCGGCGCTCGGCGTCCACGGCATCGCCACGCGGCGCGTCACCGCGCACGGCTCCGAGCCGTGGCGGACCACCGTGTTCGACGATCCGCAGTCCGCGCGGACCCGCCGCGAGGTGATGCGGCTGCTCGGGCGGGAACTCTCCGACGCGATGGCGGAGCGGCGCGACCGCGACGAGGAGCACCCCGGCCCCGTTCACCTGGTCGTCCCGGACGAGCCGACGACCGACGTGCTCGTCTCGATCGCCGACAACCTGGCCGGTGTCGAGCTCAGCGGGCTGCGCTGGGAACGGGACGTGCGGATGGGACGTGAGCCGTTGACGTTCGACGGGGAGCCCGCCGAGATCCCGCCCCCCGTTGGGAGAGGCCGAGCGGACAGCGGTCTCGTTCCTGCTGGAGGAGGACCGCGCCAGGGCGCTCACCCTCCGCTCACCGGTCGTCGACGTCCGCGCCGCGCTGGCACGGCATGTGGTGGCGGGCGGACCCCCTGTCGCCTCCTACCGGCTGGACTACCTGGTGGCCTGGGCGGAATCCCTGGGCGGCGAGCCGGTGAAACCACGCGATCTCGAGGACGAGATCGAGGCCGCACCGCACACCCCGGGCGCCCGCCTGACCAATCGCTGCTCCGACGCCGTTCACGCCGCGTTGGTGGCGGCGAGGTCCGGACGGTCCTCCGCCGCGGATTCCCCGGAACTCGCGGACTACACCTCGCTCGTGACCGAGGAGCTCGACTACAAGCGGGGAGTCCTCGAACGGGCCCTGAACGTGCTGGAGACCGTGCCGGACTCGCGACTGCGCGAGGTTCACCGCGAGATCGAGGGGGACGCCCAGGCGGTTTGGCGGCGAAGGTTGGCCCGGCACGCCTCCGACCTGGTGCGGTTCGGCAGGACGCCCCGTTACTGGCGCGACGCGCTCGTGCCGGTCATCGAAAGCGACGGGAAGTGCCGGGATCAGCTGCTGGCGATGGCCAATCCCGGAGCTGCCGAGGATCTCGCCGCGGACGCGGGGACGCGCGAGGTCGCCCACGCCACCGTGGTGGCGACCGAACCGCTGGTGCTCGACGTGGAGTCCCGTCGCATCGGCGACGCCAGCAGGATCGTGTTGCTGCTGGTCAACGGCGAGGCGTGTGTGGAGGGGGCGGAGATCGGTCTCAAGATCCAGCGGACGAGCTTCAAGTTCTCGGGGCTGTCCATCGGCCCGTTGCGCGAGCTCGGGGACGGTGGGCCCACGCGTCGTCTCGTTTGGGAACCGGACAGCGTTCCCGAGCTCTCGGTCGGTGACCGGCTGGTCGTGGCGGACTTCGGATGGTTCTCGACGAACAAGGGCAACCGGTTCCTCAACGTCGCCAGGCCCCGGGTCGATGATCTATCGGCCCCGAAGCCGACGTGCGAGCCGGATTCCCACCGCGAGGACCCCGAGGCACACGCCCACTGCTGCCGTCCGCACGAGGACGCCGAGGCGGAGCGCTCCGACGAGCTCGCCGAGCGCCGCGCTCGCGGCGAGCTCAACCCGGAGGCGTGGCCGCCGGTGGTGGACCGGGACGGGTTCGAGGTGGCTGCCGTGACCTCGCCCGCCGGGGATGCCACGGCCGAGCCGGTGACGCCTCCACCGGACGGCACGACAATGGACGACCTGGAGTGATGTCGTGACGGTCGAGTTCTCCCGGCCCGATCCCCCGGCCGCGGACCGCGTGCACCACGACCGGGCCGCGGTGGGCAACGCCGTGGTGGCCGACGAGGCGGTCGGAGTGCTGCGTGGCGCGTTGTCCGGAACGGCTCCGGTGGACCGGTTGCTGCTCAGGGCGGCGGCGGGTGCCGGAAAGTCCTTCGTCCTGAAGAGGTTGGTGGCCGATGCCGTCGAGCATCCCGCGTGCTCGCGGGTGGCGGTCATCGCCTTCACGAACAAGCAGGTCCATCCGCTCGCGGCTTCGCTCGGCGGGATGCTGGGCCGGGAGCGGGTGTGCCTGTTCGTCGGCAGTGGCCGGGAGGAGGAGGTGCCGGAGGACGCGCGTTCGAACTCGACGCCGGTCACCTCCGCGTCGGGGATTCCGCCCGAGTGCCGGGTGGTCGTCTCGACCTGTCACAAGCTCGGCGCTCCCGGTGAGCTGGACCGGCTGGGCGAGCACCTCGGCGCGGGGCACAACGGTGACGCGGTGTTCGACGTACTGTTCGTCGACGAGGCGTGGCAGCTTCCGCACCACCTGTTCGACAGGGTCGTCGGGGCGGCCCCGATCACGGTCGGGGTCGGTGACGTCGGACAGCTCCCTCCGTTGGAGGCGGGTGCGAACCCGTGGCGGGGTGATCCGGGGTTCAACCCTTACCGCGCTTGGCCGACCGACTTCGAGAGCGACGAGCGCACCTGGTCGGTCGAGCTTCCGGCGGTCTGGCGGCCGGCGGCCGGGCACCTGGATTTGTGGCGGGCGTTCTACCCGCAGTGGGGCGAGCTCAACTGCGTGGCGGGCCCCGGGGACAGGGCGCTGGTCGCGGAGGGACTCGCGGGGGAGGCCGCCGAGGTGTGGCGGCAGGTCGGCACCGGGGTGCCGACGCTGCTGGAGGTGGCGGGGCTGCCGGACCCGGAGGCGGCCGACGTCGACCTGCCGCTGCTGCGGACGGCCGAGTCCATGTTGGATGCCCTGTTCGCCTCGGGTTTCGTGCTGGAACACGCGGAGTACGACGACAAGGGGGCTCCGACTGGGAGTACGGGCACGGCGCGTCCCGGTGACGGTTCCGGTGAGCCGCTGGTCGCGGTCCTGGCGACGCGCAACCAGGCGGTGGACGACGCGACCGAAATCGCCGAACGCCTGCGGGCGAGATACTCACTGCACGAGACCGAGGTCGTGGCTTCCACGGTCGACTCGTGGCAGGGGCAGACGAATCGCCTCACGGTGGCGATTCATCCGCTCAGCGGGGCTTCGCGGCTCGACGAGTTCAATTCGGCCTTCGGCAGGCTCGCCGTCACCTGCACGCGCGCGACCCACGGGTTGCTGATGCTGACCAGGCCAGGCATCGACGAGCTGCTCGACCAGGCCCCGGCCCGACCGGGCACACCGCTCGGCGAGCCGGGCAACCGGCACCTGCCGCGCCAGACGCACCAGCGCATCCTCGCGACCTTCGCGCGCGGCACGCTCACCGTCGAGGGGGATTAGCGGCGCCGCACGCCGCACCTCGGGAAAGGGCGGACAGTGGTCAGAGTGCTCGCTTCCCCCGAGGTCCGCTCCGGCTCGGTTCCCGGCGCGGCAGACTTCGCGGAGAGCTCCGTTGCCGGGCGAGTGTCGGTGCTTCGCGGTAGTTTCGCCAGCATGGAACAGCGGATCAGCCTTGTCACTCTCGGTGTCGCCGACCTCTCGCGGGCCAAGGAGTTCTACGAGAGTTTGGGGTGGCGAGGCCAGGCGCTGGAGGGGATCGTGTTCTTCCAGACGGGTTGCATGGCCTTCGCGCTCTGGGGCAGGGAAGAGCTCGCCGCCGACAGCGGTCTGGCCGGTGAGGGCGACGGCGGGTTCGGTGGGATCTGCCTCGCGCACAACGTCCGTCACCAGCACGAGGTCGACGAGGTCGTCGAGGCCGCACAGCGGGCGGGAGCCACGGTGACCCGTCCACCCGCCGACACGTTCTACGGCGGTTACGCCGGGGTGTTCACCGATCTCGACGGGCACGCCTGGGAGATCGCCCACAACCCCGGTTTCCCCATCGCCCCGGACGGTTCGATCACCCTCCCCGACTTCGGCACCACGTAGCCACCCGCCGCGAGCGGGCCGGTGGAAAGCCGTGCACGACCGCGGCGGGGCGGGTCACTCGCGGGGTTTGAGCCGCGCGTTGGGAAGTTCCGGCGCGGGCAGGGTTTCGGTCCACTGGGCGGGGAACTCCCCGTACTGCCGGTCCTGCCCGGTGTCCGGGTGCTCGCGTTCGTGCCGCCACCGCTCGCGGTAGGCCGCGATCTCCTCGTGGCCGCGTCCGACGAAGTTCCACCACATGACGATCCGCTCGCCGAGCGGTCGACCTCCCAGCAGCAGCACCCGTGCCCGCTCGTCCGCTGCCCGCAGCGTGAGTCGTCCGGGACCGGTGTCCTGGCAGACCAGCTCGCCCGCGCTCGCCTCGATCCCTGCCACGGTCACCTCGCCGGTGTCGACGAGCACACCGTGCTCGAAGTCGGGATCGATCTCCAGGTCCAGGCTCCGCCCGGCCGACAGCGTGATCTCGGCGCCGAGCAGTGGTGTGTAGGTGGGCACCGGTGAGGTCCGGCCGAGCAGGTTGCCCAGGAACACCGACACGCGGGCCCCGTCCCGTTCCAGGACCGGCGGCGCGTAGTTGTCGAACGCGGGTTCGGTGAAGCGGTGTCGTTCGGGCAGCGCCACCCACAGCTGCGTCCCGTGCAGCACACGTGTGTCCGGTGTGGAGTGTTCGGAGTGGGCGATACCGGACCCGGCCGTCATCAGGTTCAGCTCACCGGGCCGCACCCTGGCGTGCGTGCCGAGGGTGTCGCGGTGCTCGACCTCGCCGCTGAACAGCCAGGAGACGGTCTGCAGCCCGGTGTGCGGATGTCCGGGTACCCGCATGCCACCGGTCGTGGAGACGTCGTCGGGACCGTAGTGGTCCACGAAGCACCAGGCCCCGATCAGCGACCGCGCCCGTTGCGGCAGCGTGCGGCGCACCGTCATCGCGCGCGGTCCGCCCAGCGGCACCTCGCGGGGACGCAGCGCCCGCGCGCGTCCCGCCCGATCGTCGGCGCTGGTGCAGGTCAGCTCCCGCGGAGCCGTCTCCAGATTGCTCATCGTCCTCTCGCGTTCCCTCGTGGCCTCGGGTAGTCCTTCCTTCGAGTGTGCGGCATAGTGGGTGGATGGCCGAGGAGCAGCACGACGACGCCGAGGACGCGCGGTCCGAGGTGTCGGTGACCGATGTGCCGCACTCCCACCGCTACGAGATCACCCTCGGCGGTGCGACGGCGGGGTTCACCCGGTACGTGGATCGCGGGAACCAGCGGATATTCGTGCACACCGAGATCGACGATGCCTTCGCCGGGCGCGGCCTGGGCAGCAGGCTGATCTCGGACGCGCTGCGTGCCACGCGGGCGTCGGGGATGCGGGCGGTCGCGGTCTGCCCGTTCGTGGCCGAGTACCTCGACAGACACCGCGAGTTCGACGACGTCCGGGACCCGGTCACCCCGGACGTGCTGGCCGCCGTGCGCTCGCGGTAGCGTGGGTGCCGCTCGCCGCGACTCCGTCCGTCGCGTGCCGCCTCTCCGCGATGACCGGGGATTCGCCGCGGCGACTGAGGTTCCGCCCGCCGCGCGGTTTCGAGCCCGATCGCCCCGCCCCGTCCGGCCGCCATGATCTTCATCGGCATCATCCGCGCGCCGTCCCGCCCACGCCCCGCTCTTCACGTACGTCTCCGCGATGACGAGGGAGGTTTTTCGGTGGCCGAGGACGACACCGGCCGGTTCGTCGTGGTGACCGGCGGCCCCGGTTCGGGCAAGACCACGTTGTCGGACGAGCTCGCGCGTCGTGGGGTGACCACCATGCCCGAGGCCGGTCGCGCCGTGATCCGTGACCAGACCGCTGTCGGCGGTTCCGCGTTGCCCTGGGGCGATCGCGCGCTGTTCGCCGAGCTGATGCTCTCCTGGGAGATGCGTTCCCACCACTGGGCGAGACAGCGGCGGGGCCTCGTGCTCTTCGATCGTGGTGTTCCCGACGTGGTCGGATACCTGCGACTCGCCGGAGTGGAGGTTCCGGAGCACGTTCACACCGCGGCCGAGAAGTTTCGCTACCACCGTCGGGTCTTCGTCGCCGCGCCCTGGCCGGAGATCTTCGAGCGGGACGAACAACGGCGGCAGGATCTCGCCGAGGCCGAACGTACCCACGAGATGATGGTCGAGGTCTACGGCCGACTCGGATACGAGCTCGTCACGCTTCCCCGCGCCGATCCGCGGGAGCGCGCCGCGTTCGTTCTCGAAGAGCTCGCCACGCCCGCCCTCTCGAAGCGGGGGCGCTGAACGGCCGACCGGCTCGAGCGTACCGGCGTCCGGTCGTGGTCGTGCCGGTCCGGGAACCCCCGATTCACGACTACCCGCGTGCGGCCCCGGCGGTGCTTCTGCCACACTGTAGTAGACAGACCTGTCTACACAAAAAGGAGGCGTGCGATGCGCGCTGTACTGCTCACGGGACACGGTGGCCCGGAAAGGCTCGAACACCGCGACGACGTGGCGACACCGGAGCCCGGTCCCGGGCAGCTGTTCGTGCGGGTCGGTGCCGGTGCCCTGAACAACACCGACATCTGGACCAGGGAGGGCGCCTACGGTCTGCCCGGTGACCCGGAGGCTCTCGCGGGATGGCGCGGGCCGATCTCGTTCCCACGGATCCAGGGCGGTGACGTGGCGGGAGTGGTCGAATCGGTCGGGGACGGAGTGCCCGGCGATCGGATCGGGCGCCGGGTGTTGGTCGATCCGGCCGAGTACCGGGACGAAGGGCCCCACGCCCCACCGGTCGGTTTGCTGGGCAGCGAGTACGACGGCGGTTTCGCCGAGTACGTGCTCGTGGCCGATCGGCAGGCCCACGACGTGACGGACTCGCCGCTGTCGGATGAGGAGCTGGCCGCGCTGCCGATCGCCTACGGCACCGCTATGGGCATGCTCGAACGCGCCGGAGTCACCGGCGGGGAGAAGATTCTGGTCACCGGAGCCTCCGGTGGGGTGGGGCTGGCCGTGGTCCAGCTGGCCGCCGCGCGCGGGGCGGAGGTACTGGCCATCACCAGCGGCGGCAAGGAAGAGGAGGTCCGCGCGGCCGGGGCGCGTCGAGTGGCACTTCGGGGGTCCGCCGATCTCACCGAGCGGATCGGGGACTTCGCACCGGAGGGGTTGGACGCCGTGGCCGACGTCGTGGGAGGCCCGCAGCTCGGGCGTCTGCTGCCGCTGCTGCGCGACGACGGCCGCTGTGTCGTCGCCGGGGCCATCGCGCGGGCGGTGATCGAGTTCGACCTTCGCCGGTTGTACCTGCACAACCTCAGCCTGATCGGCTCCTCGATGCACACGCGCGCGCACTTCGCCGAGCTCGTGGCGGCGGCTCGTTCCGGCAGGCCGCGCCCGCGCGTCGCGGAGAGCTACTCGCTCGACGAGATTCACCGGGCGCGGCGGCGCTTCCGGGAGGGCGATTACGTCGGCAAGATCGTCGTGGTGCCGTAGCCGACATCAGCGTGATCGGACTCCAGCCGGACGGCAGTCGACTGGAGCGCGGTTCGTCCTCCGGCAGTCCCCGCGGCTTGTCGACCAGCGCCGAGCGGAGGTGGTCGAGGTAGCCGACGAACACCTCCGTCCGCGACTCGCGGTGCTCGGTGGCTTCCGGGAAGGGCGGCTTCGTCATGCGGGAAGTCTCGCGGCGGACACCCTTGAAGTCCACTATGGACCGGACTGGGTGGCGGAACCGGGTGCCGCGCGGAGTCATCTAAGCTGTCCCGCGTGACCGACACGCGGACCTGGCGGTTGGAGGCGGCCGTCCCCGAGGAGGCCACCGAGATACACGGCCTCCGTGAGCGGCTGGCGGAGTGGCTGCACGAGAAGGGGATTCAGCAGTGGCCGCGCGGTGAGGTGACGCTCGACCGGATCGTGAGCGAGATCGAGCGCGCGGAGTGGCACCGCGTGCGACTGCCGGAGCTCGGCGTGGTCGCGGGGATGCGGGTGCTGTGGTCGGACCCCGACTTCTGGGGCGAGGACACCACGCCCGCCGTCTACGTCCACGGGCTCATGGTCGACCGCTCGATGGCCCGGACCGGCATGGGCACCTTCCTGCTGGAGAGCGCCGCCGACCTCGGCCGTGCCGCCGGGGTGAACACCCTCCGGATCGACTGCGCCGAGTCCAACGACGTGCTGCGCTCCTACTACGCCGCCCACGGTTTCCGGGAGGTGGGCAGGCACGCGGTTCGCGGCCTGTTTCCCGTGACCCTGTTCGAGAGGCCGATCGACCGGGACGCCGCGACTTCGCCCGAGTAGCGGAATCGGCGATCGCGGGGGCCGAACACCGTGCGGAGGCGGCAGCGGGGTCTCCGCTACCGCCCCTCCCGTGCGGGGACCGCTACCGCTCGGCCCCGATGCGCGGTGGCGAGCCCTTCGAGGTCGGCGCCGCGACCGTGTCCGGTCACCAGCTCCACGGCCGCGCGGCGGAACCTCCCGGCCCGGCGGAAACCGCTGATCCGGATGTCCCAGGCGTCCGGGATCGATATCTTCTGGAAGAATCTGAATATCCGGCCCTCCGTCGCGAGGTTCTCGTCGAGGCAGCGGATCCGCACCGGAGTGCTCATCGCTCCCACCAGACGCGGCGGCAGCACGAAGGGCAGCACCACGAGCCGCACCACCAGCTCCAGCAGGATCGGGAGCATGATCAGCACCGCGAAGGCCAGTGCGACGACGAGGTCGGGCAGTTCACTGATCCCCTCGACGAAGCCCATGCGCCCCAAGCTGTCCCGGAGACGGAACCTGCGCCGCCACGGCAGCCACTGCCGTTTCGCTTCCCAGGTCGATCCGAAGGTGTCCACGAAACGCATTGATCCACTTTCTGTGTAGTTCGCCGGTTCGATCCACTTCCCGCGGCGGGGTGCGCCTCGGATGGCGCGGAGCTCGTGGAGCAGCACAGGAGTCGAGGAGATGCCGCATGGGCGGTTGGCCATCCTGTGGCCGGGACCAGGCGGGAGTTCCGTGGTTTCGTCCGGTTCCCGTGTTCCGTTCGCCGAGCTCCTCGGGCCGCTGCCTCGCGCCGCCGGAGCGCGAGGCAGGCTGGAACCGTGATCACTCATTCGGATGTTAGCGCGGCAAGGCGACGAATCTCGGGCAGTGTCCGGCGCACCCCGCTCCTCGAGCTGGATTCGGAGCTGGTCCCCGCGGCGGCGAGGACCTGGCTCAAGCTCGAACAGCTGCAGCACACCGGCTCGTTCAAGGCCAGGGGCGCGTTCAACCGGGTTGTCTCGGCCCTGGAGGAAGGCGGGATCGGTGAGTCCGGGGTGGTGGCCGCCTCCGGCGGCAACGCGGGCATGGCCGTGGCCCATGCCGCCGCCCGGTACGGCATCCCCGCGCGCGTCTACGTGCCGGAGAACGCCCCGGCGTTCAAGCGGGCGAAGCTGCGGGAACTGGGGGCGGAGGTCGTCGCGGTCGGCGAGCGGTACTCCGAGGCCTACCGCGCGGCCGTCGAGGACGCCGAGCGGCACGGTGCCGCGTTCTGCCACGCCTACGACCAGCCGGAGATGTGCGCGGGCAACGGCACGCTGGGCACGGAACTGTTCGAGCAGACCGGCGGTGAACTCGACACCGTGCTGCTGGCCGTCGGAGGCGGCGGTCTGATGGCGGGTGTGGCCGCCGCGCTCGAATCCCACGCGCGGGTGGTGGGGGTGGAACCGACCGGCGTCCCGACGCTGCACACCGCGCTGGCCGAGGGCGGTCCCACCGACGTGGCCGTCTCCGGCGTCGCCAAGGACTCGCTCGGCGCCACCCGGATCGGCGAGATCGCCCACGAGGTGGCGGGGCGGACGGGGGCGCGCTCGGTGCTGGTCGACGACGAGCACATCCTCGCGGCCAGGCGGCGGCTGTGGCAGCGCTACCGGATCGTCGTGGAACACGGCACGGCCGCCGCGCTGGCCGCGTTGCTCGCCGGAGAATACCAGCCTGAACGGGGCGAGCGCCTCGCCGTGGTGCTGTGCGGCGCCAACACCGATCCCACCGATCTGGTGTGAGAGCCCGCCGCACCTCGAGGTCGCCCGCTGGTCGACGCGTTCCGGAATCGCCCGTCGAAACGAGGAGCACGTGGGTCAGCGGGTTTCGTGCCCGCCCAGTCCGGCAGGGAACGAAGAACCTGGCCACGTCAAGCGGCACCAGCCGCTTGCGACCACTCACGCAGCCCGGCCACCGGTGGGTTCTCGGGTGCGGCTCTCGCGAGGAAGGCCCGACGTTGTGTAGTACCTACTCGATGTCGGGCCTGACCGGAGCGAGAGCCGCACCAGAGGTTCCGCCACGTAACCACGCACGCGAGCCACTCCGGAACATCCACTAGCGAAGCGAGAAACCCGAGTACCCGTTGGCGGCCACCTGCTCGCACCACCGCCGGTACGCGGCGACTCCGCCCACATAGGCCAGCAGCACGCGGGGTTTGCCGGGTACGTTGGCGCCGGTGTACCACGAGTCGGCCTCGGGGTAGAGCGTGGCCTTCCCGACCTCGGCCGCGTGGTCGAGCCACTCCCGCTCGGCCCGCTCGGTCGCCTCGATCTCGGTCAGCCCCTTCGAGTTCATGTGGGTGAGGCAGTCGGTGATCCACTCCACGTGCTGCTCGATGGACACGATCATGTTGCTCAGCACCGAAGGACTGGTCGGTCCGGTCACGGTGAACAGGTTGGGGAACCCAGCTACGGCCAGCCCGAGGTAGGTCCTCGGCCCGCTCGACCAGTACTCGCGCAGTGCGAGGCCGTTCCTGCCCCGGATGTCGACCGCCTCCAGCGCGCCGGTCATGGCGTCGAAACCGGTGGCGAACACCAGGGTGTCCAGCTCGTGTTCCCGCCGCGAGGTGCGCACCCCGGCTGCGGTGATTTCGGTCAGCGGGGTGGTCCGCAGGTCTACCAGGTGCACGTGCTCCCGGTTGAACGTCTCGTAGTAGCCGGTGTCCAGGCACGGACGCTTGGTTCCTATCGGGAACTCGCGAGGGGAGAGTGTCTCGGCGGTTTCGGGGTCGTGCACCCTGTCGCGGATCCTGGCGCGCACGAACTCGGCTGCGGTCTCGTTGGCGGCCCGGTCGGTGAGGATGTCGGCGTAGCTGCCCAGGATTCCGAACAGGCTGCCTTCCCGCCATCCCCGCAGGTAGGTCTCCTCGCGCCGTGCGGGCGGGTCGTCCAGCGCCGAACGTTCGGCGGGTTCGCGGGGAACGCCGGAGTACGAGTCGCGCTGCGCCGCTCGCCACCGCCGGTAGTCGGCCTTCCGCGCGGTGACCTCGTCTTCGCGCAGCGGACGGTTGAAGGCGGGCATGCTGAAGTTCGGGGTGCGCTGGAACACCGTCAGCTCGGCGGCCTGTTCGGCCAGTTCCGGGATCACCTGGATGCCGGAGGAGCCGGTGCCGATCACGCCGACCCGCTGCCCGGTGAGGTCTACCCCCTCGCTCGGCCAGCGAGCGGTGTGGTGCACCGGTCCCGCGAAGCGCTCGATACCCGGCAGCTCCGGAGGTTTGCTCACCGACAGGCAGCCGGTCGCCATCACCAGGAAGCGCCCGCTCACCGCCTCACCGGTGTCGGTGCGCACCAGCCAACGCCGCGCGTGCTCGTCGTAGTGGGCGTCGGTGACGCGGGTGTCGAACGTGATGTCGCGCCGCAGGTCGAAGCGCTCGGCCACGTACTCGACGTAGCGCAGGATCTCCGGCTGCGCGGCGTACTTCTCCGTCCACGTCCACTCCTGCTCCAGCTCGGGCGAGAACGAGTAGGAGTAGGACATGCTCTCCACGTCGCACCGTGCGCCGGGGTAGCGGTTCCAGTACCAGGTGCCGCCCACGTCGGAGCCGCTCTCGAACACCCGCACCCGCAGGCCCAGCCCGCGCAGCCGGTACAGCTGGTAGAGCCCGGCCAGGCCTGCTCCGACCACGATCGCGTCCGGTTCCGCGTGGTGGCGTTCGGACACGTTCGACCTCCCGGTTCCGCTGTCGCGGTCGTCCTAATCAGGTGTGTTCCCGCCGCGACGTGAGGTGTTGCTCGACCGCTCCGGCTATGTAGTCGAGTCCCGCCGCGCTGCCGGGAAGCACGTCGATCTGGGGGAGAAAGCCGTGCGTCTGCCCCGCGAAGCAGTGGTGGTGCACCGGGACACCGGCCTGCCGCAGCCGTTCGGCGTAGGCGTCGCCCTCGTCGCGCAGCACGTCGTGCTCGGCCGTGAGCACCACGGCGGGCGGCAGCCCGGACAGCTCGGCCGCGCGCAGCGGCGAGGCGTCGGGTTCGTCGCGTCGTTCCCGGTCAGGCAGGTAGTGGTCCCAGAACCACCGCATCGCCTCGCGGGTCAGGATCAGCTGGTTCTCCGCCGCCAGGTACGAGGCGGTGTCGAAGTCGTGGTCGGTCACCGGGTAGACCAGTACCTGTAGCGCGAGTTCGGGGCCGTTCTCGCGCGCGGCGCGTCGCGCCACCACGGCGGCGAGATTACCGCCCGCGCTGTCGCCCGCCACGAGCAGTGGCATGTCCGCGTCGCCGAGCTCCGCGCGCTGTTTGTCGGCCCACCGCAGCGCCGCCATCGCGTCCTCGACGGCGGTGGGGTAGCGGTGTTCCGGTGCGAGCCGGTAGTCCACCAGCGCGACCGCGCAGCCGGTGCGGACGGCGAGGGTACGTCCCAGCTGATCGAAGCCGTCGATGTCTCCCAGCACCCAGCCGCCGCCGTGGTAGTAGACCAGTGTCCCGCGCGGTGAGTCGTTCGGCGTGAGCAGCCGCACCCGGATCGAGTCACCACCGTCGACCGGCACCTCGACCGGATCCACCCGGTGCATCTCGGGAACGGGTGCCCCCGCTGCGGGCTGCTGGAGGGCCACGAACTCGCGTGCTTCGGACGGGGTCATCTCCGGCAGCGGTTTCGCGTCCTGTGTCGCCATTTCGGCCAGCATCGCGCTGGTCGCCTCGTCGAGCGCCAATTCGGCTCCGTATCCGTGTTCGTGATCGGTCCACAGTGAATATGCGACGCGAACGACCGTTGTGTAAACACAACTTTCTTCCGGGCGAACTCGATCATTCGATCGGAGCAGCGCTTCCGAAGGCTGGTGCGCGCGGAGGGCGGAGTTCTCAGCGGTCGACGGTGGCCTTCTCGGCCGCCAACCGGATCTCGGCCGCCAGTTGCGAGATCGGCATCGCGACCATGTTCTGCGAGATGTTGACCGGGGTTCCCATCATCCTGGCGTTGACGCGTACCAGGAAGCCACGCCAGCCCGTGGTGCGGTCGAGCACCTCACGCGGGTCGAACAGCGTCACGCTGAGCAGGCGCTGCACGCCGTCGTTGTCCGCCATCGCCCCGGAGATCTCTCCCCAGCCGACGAACCCGACACCGGTGAACGAGGCGTGGTCGTGCAGTCCTTCGTTGTCCAGCACCACCACCGGCTTCGGCCGCGCGAGCCGTACGACGCCGTAGATCAGGCAGCCGCCGAAGAACACGATCGCGAGTGCGCTCAGCGCGAGGAAGAAACCGGCCAACGGTGCCGAGCCCATGGCGGTTATCGCCTGGTAGCAGATGAACAGCCCGAACAGCACGAAGGCCAGCGCCCCCAGGACGACCAGTGCCATCCTCGTTCGGTTCGGGTAGACCGCTAATCGGTAGTTCCGCTGTCCGGGATGCCCGGTGCGTTGGACCGCGCCCATCCGTTCACTCCTCCTGTAAGGCCGCGTGCTCCGCGTGGTGCTCGTGTGCCACTCGCCGAGCTTTTCCGGGTAGTCGAGACTGCCATGCTCGCCCCGGCCTGTTGCGGTCGCGGTCCCGCAGGGGGTGTTTCGTGCCCGGACACCGCCGGAGGAGACAGCGGGAGGCGGGAGGCACCGCAGCGGTAGGTCGTTTCGAACGGGGCTCTCGATCGTCGGTTGTGACGAGATCGCCCGGGTGGCGGCGCGCTCTCGGCCTCTGACCGAAGAGACCGAGCGGGAACGGGATCGGAAGCGGTGGGAGGCCGACGAACTGTCACGTCCAGGTGCGCGAGAACTACGGCCGGGGAATCCCCGGCGAGGGACGCGGAAACCTGAAGAAGAGGTCGGTCTAGTTCGAGCAGGCCGATACAGCGCACCTCCACTCCACCGGGACGGTGCGTGATTTCGAGGTGTACGGGCGGACCGGGAGAATGACCGAACCGAACTGAAGGGTTCGCGGTTCGAGCGTTCGCACGAAGTGGCTCGTCGTGGCGCGGGTCGTCCTGGTTCCGCTCGCCCTGCTGACGTGGTGGGGGTGGAACGCCTGGCAGAAGTTCGAGTACGACATGCGCCACCCCGAGGAGAGCGGCTGGATGGAACGAGTCGTGGGTTCCCGAACCGCTACCCCGCGATCACAGCGCGGTGTTGCCGCCGAGCAGCAGCGCGAACGAGCCGCCGCCGACCACCGCCCCGGTCAGTGCGCCGATGGTGGCCTGGGCGGGGGTGTGGTCCCGTACGGCCACGCGGGACCAGGCGACGGCCAGTGTCACCAGCGCGCCCCACAGCAGGGCGGGCCCGTAGAGCAGCGCCAGCACGGTCACGGCTCCGGCTGCCACGGCGGTGTGCATGGAGATCTTCCAGAAGACCGTGACCGTGCCGGTGACGAACAGGCTGATGATCATGCTGATGTCCAGCGCGATCAGTTTCTCGGGCGCATCGCCCGCGATCAGCAGCGCGAGTCCGAGCAGGCTCAGCACGATCAGCGCGGTGAACGGCACCAGCCTTCCCCGGCGGTCCCGGACGTGGTGCCCGTCCCACCTTCCGGTGCGGCTGCCCCAGACCACGACGCCCATCGGCAGCACGCTGCTGGTCAGCGCCACGACCATTCCCCACAGCAGGGTGGAGCCGAACCCCGCCGTGGCCCGACCGGCCACCACCAGCGGCAGCACCAGCACGATCACCCAGGGAGCGAGAAGCTCGGTGACGAGGCGGGCGAGCAGGTGTCCGCGCTCGCCCGGGGAACGGCTGTCGCGGGTCGGCACCGGCACATCCTACGTCCTAGGCCGTGGTGTCGCGGCCGGTCTTGCGGCGGGCGCGCTGATGGCGCGGTCGGGAGTTGTACGAGTCGAGGCTGTCGATGAGGTTCGAGACCGTGTTGCGGTCCCGCCGGTCCAGCCCGGCGAAGCGTTGGGCGATGTCGCGGGCCTCGGTGTCCCGCCAGGTCTTCAGGTCGGCGATCTGCGCGTCGATGCGGTCGGTGACCTCGTCGTCGAAGAAGTAGCCCGCAGGAACACCGAAGAACTCGGCCAGGGCTTCCACGTAGTGGATCTTGGGGTTGGTGCGCGCGCCGGTCTTGAGCTGGCTGATGTACTGCGCCGACATCGCCCCTGGTAGGTGCCGGATTCCCGCCTCGATCTCGCGGTAGCTGTAGGTCCCCCGGTCCGGTGGGTGCACCGTGGCGATGAGATGGGCGAGCTTGGCCGCGAAAGTGTTTTCGCGTCCGGCTTCGTTGGCACTCATAGCGTTCTTCTCGTCTGCCGGTAGTCGATGAGTTTCCCCAGGCTGAGCACTGTAAACACCTGTTGACAGCGTTTCACCGTGATGGTTTACAGTGGTGATGCTAGTGTCAACAGTAGCAAACGCCGATGCGGGAGCACAGCTTCCGGAATCGACTTCCCTCGCGGGAATGCGAATTATTCTCGGAGTTTGGTTCGCGGCAGTGTGCTCGCCCCGTTCTGGGGGTACGGGGCGAGCACCTCCGTGGCGGAATCCGCCGACCGGCGCCTCACCGGCGGCGCGGTGACTCGGCGAGGAATCGGCCCCCGTCGGTCCGGATGCCCCGCCCAGCCGGCGCGTCCCGAGGGCTCCAGCGCTCGATCCGAGAACGTGGCGGTTTCCCGCCCCGGCCGACGCTCCCACCGCGTCGGGCCGCCTATACCGTGTTGCCGTCCGTGATGGCAGGAGCACGTGGTGCGCGCGAGCCGGTCCGCCCGGTCGCGCCGCTGGGGTGGTGAACCGATGACCTATCTGTCCCGTATCCGAATCAACCCGCTGAGGACGGCCGGTCGCCGGTTGCTGGGCAGTCCGCGCAGGCTGCACGGTGCTGTCATGGGCGGGCTGGCCGACGACCCCGAGCAGCAGCGCCCGCTGTGGCGGCTGGACAGCGACAACCCGCACCGGCCGAAGCTGCTGGTGCTCTCCGAGTCCAAACCGGACTGGACACACATCGTGGAGCAGGCCGGTTGGCCGCACGCCGACGGCGAGCACTACGAGCTGCGCGAGTACGAGCCGCTGCTGGGTCGGCTGGCGGTGGGGCAGGAGTTCACCTTCCGGGTGACCGCCAACCCGGTGCAGAATACCAACGAGCCGGAGCACCCCACCGAGCGACAGCGGCAGCGTGCCCGGGAAGGGCAGCGGCGACGTTCGCAGCGGGTGGGCCACCGCACCGCCGGTGCGCAGCTCGGTTGGTTCCTGGCGCGCACCGAGAAGTGGGGGTTCGTCGTGCCGGGAGCTCCGCCCACGACGGGCACGAGTGAGCACCCCACGGTTGCGGAGCCGGTTTCCACACGGGAGGGCGTTAGCTTCGAGGCGGACGGGGCGGCCTGTTCCGGTGAAGCCGGGGAGATCGAACCAGCCCGAAACGTTCGCATCGCCGCGCGTGACAGGCACTCCTTCCCGAAGCGGCGCGGTTCGAGACCCGTGGTGCTGCACACCGCGACCTTCGAGGGGCGGCTACGGGTCACCTCGGTGGAGCTGCTGCGGCGGGCACTGCTGCGCGGAATCGGACCTGCCAAGGCTTACGGTTGCGGCCTGCTCACGCTCGGGACGCTGCCGGACGGGGAGTCCGGGGCGGGTGACTGAACTCCCTCGGAGTCGGGGTTCGTGCTGTCGCGGACGGCCGAGCCGGTGTGGTGGCCCCTGATACACCCGTACCAACGCGGTGGCGTATTCCTGGACGGGTTGGACACCGTCGCTGTTCCCAGTGGCACAGTCGGATCACCCCGGTGCCGCCGAGCGGCTGGACTGGCGAAAACGGCCGCTGTCGGAAAACGGTCGTCTCTCACCGGCGGCCTCACAGCCTCTGCTGAGGGAGCCTGTGAGGCCGCTGGTGACGACTTCTTGATGACATCCCGAGTCGAGGGACGTGTGGTCAGTTCATCGACTCGCGCAGGTCCATTCGGTCGTGGCTTCGGTGGGTATGGACCATGCGGCCACGGCGCAACCGCATGTGCAGGACGTGTTGCCCGCGGTCAGTGCGGTCTCGGGATCGGCCACGAGCTCGGTGGCCGAAAGTACGGGCCAGTCGGCCGCGTGGGCGTGGGTGAGCAGGAGTGGATCCTGGCCGATCGCGGTGGGCATGCCCACCGCCTGGAGTAGATCGAGATCGCTGGCGTGGTCTCCGTAGGCGTAGCAGTCGCGCAGTGCGAGGCCGTGCTGGTTGGCCGCGGCATGTGCGGCCAACCGTTTGCCCGGGCCGATCACGGGTTGGTACACCTCGCCTGTGAGCCGCCCGGCGCTGTCGATCTCCGGCTCGGTGCCCAGGATGATGTCGGCGCCGAGGTGCTCGGCCAGCGGTTGGAGACATGGTTGGAATGAGCCGGAGATGAGGGCCGTGTAGTGCCCTGCCGCACGGTGGTTGTGCAGAGTGGCTACCCCTGCGGCGATGAAGGGAGGGCCGATGCGACGGCCAGAGCGGATCTCGGCGTACCAGAGTCTTCCCCTGGCCAGGAGGTCTGTCCAGGAAGCACCGGCGAAGAGCCGGTAATAGGCGCGGTTGATGTCGCCGCGGTCGGCGCCGCGCGCCGCCATGGCGCGTAGCTTGCCTATCTCGTGTGCGTAGTCGCTCTCGGAGAGCTGGAAGCGTAGGAAGTCGAACATGCTCTTGGTGTTGAGCAGGGTCTCGTCGACGTCGAAGAACGCCAGCGCACGCACGGTGGGTCCCTTCTGTCGGTTGGTTCGGGTCAGCTCGTGGTGATCGCGTATGGGGCGTTCGGCTGGGGGCCGGTTCCTTCCCGAGCCGCCACCCACCGATCGTGCATCCACATTTCGGTGCCTCGGCGGCCTGCGCCGCGGTCCCAGCGAATGTCGCGTTCGTAGGTGATGACCTCGCCTCGGTCATCGACGATGATCCAGGTGTAGAGACCGTCGGAGTGGCGGGTTTTGACCTTGGCTCCCGAGATGAGGTATTGCGTGCCCGCACTGTCGTGGATGGTCTCGTCGTGGCGGTCGATCCACTGCACGGTGAGCTTCTCGGCGTGCTCGTGGGCGAAGCCGTTGAGCCACTCGAAGGCGGCGCGCTCGGCGTCGGCATCGTCCGGCAGCGGTCTGTGCGCGGCCGTGGTGGTCATCCGGGTGTAGCCGAGCAAGGAATCCTCGTCGTCGATGACGACGCTGACGTGTTCACCCCCGAGAGCGCGCTCGGGGTGTGGCTGGTAGCGCACGACGGTTACCTTCCGGTCATCGTGGGATTCGCGCCGGGTCTGTACGGGATGCCAGCCCTCGGGCACGGACAGTCCCGCGGCGGTGAGGACGTGTTCTGCTCGGTTCATGACGCCTTCCTCGATGTTGTGGGCGGATTCGGGCGTGTCGGCACCAGTGATTGAGGTGCTGAGGCTGTTCTTCGTGTCGGCCGTCTTGCGGAGGATCGGCGCGGTGGGGAGTTCGTAGCGCTGCGTCACTTTTCTCCCGCGGGCACGCGGTGGCGGAGGCGGTGGCCGAGCGTGGCCGCGGCGGCTCCGCCGATGAGCAGCACAGCCACGCCGGTGGCCACGGTGGAGAAGCTGTTGTCCAACAGGGCCGCCAGTTGGGGACCAAGGCTCGCTCCGACGAACAGCACGAAGGTGTAGAGCGCGACCGCGGCTCCGCGTGCTGGGCCGGCCAGTGAGCCGATCGCCTCGACCAGGGCGGGAGCGGCCACGGCGATGCCGAACACGAACACGAACAGCAGCGCTCCCAGCGCCAGTACGCCGATGTCGCCGCCCCGGCCGAACAGCGCCGTCAGCCCGCTGATGAGCCCGGCGAACAGCAGCGCGGAGCCCACGCGTTGGGCGGCGGGAAGTTTGGACAGCCGAGTGGTGAACAACGGCACCAGCAGCATCGCGGGCAGGGCACTGGCGCGCAGGGCCAGCAGGGTGCCCGCGTTACCGCTGATGTCGGGCGGTCCGGCGACCTGAAGTCCGGTGTAGAGGGCGACGAAGCCGCCCAGCAGGGTGAGGGTAGCCAGCAGTAGCAGTGTCACCGCGGGATTGGTCAACAGCCGTCCCATCGCACGGTAGGCGTCCAAGGTGGAGCCGCCGGTGGAAGTGCGGTCGGGGCCGAGGACGAAACGCAGGGCGACCGCTCCGGCCGCCAGCGCGATAGCGCCGGTCGTGAAGACCCCGCGCCAGCCGACGACGGCGGCCAAGGACTGGGCGAGAACCTGCCCCAGTACGCCTGCCGCGAGAAAGGAGCTGGTCAGCCAGGTCATCGCGGTGGCCCGGCGGGTCGGGGCGATGCGCTCAGCGATGTAGGCGAACGCCGCGGGGGCGAAGGTGGCCGCGCACAGACCCTGCACGGCGCGGACCGCGCATCCGGTGACCAGGTTCGGGGCCAGGGCCGTGGCCGCTGTGGCAGCGGCGGTCAGCGTGAGGCCGGTGACGATGAGACGTCGGCGCCCGAACCTGTCGGACAGTGGCCCGGAGAACAGGAAGCCGGTGGCGTAGCCGAAGCCGAAGACGGTGGCGGTCAATCCGGCCGCGGCTGTGGTGGTCGACCAGGAGTCGGCGAACAGCCCGAGCAGGGGGAGCACGGTGTAGAGCTGGCCGACGACGAGCAGTCCCACCGCGCAGAGCGCGAGCACGGTCCGACCGAACGGGGCCGTCGGTGGTGTTTCGGGTGGCGACGGTGGGCGTGATGTTGCCGGGTCGGCAGCGGGAGTCCGGATCGATGTCATGGCTCAAATAAAAGCAACCAACTAGTTGGATGTCAAACCGGGACTGCCCCGCTGGTGGCTTGACGTGCCGCACTCGGCGAGGCTGTTCCAGCTGCCGCTGGTCCATGTGGACTAGCGGTTTGGTCGAGATCAACCAAACAGTTGGATGCGAGGTATAGTGGGGTAATGGCACGAGACGCAGCGCTGACCAGGAAGAAACTGCTTGAGGCGGCACGAGAGGAATTCGCGGCACTCGGGGTGGCGGGCGCACGCGTCGATCGCATCGCCGAACGGGCGGAGGTCAACAAAGAACGCGTCTACGGGCACTTCGGCAACAAGGAGGGGCTTTTCGCCGCCGTGGTCACTGCCGCGCTGGATGAGCTCGCCGAGTCCGTCGCCAAGCCGACCGGCGACATAGGGGCGTGGGTCGGCTCGGTCTACGAGTTCCACCGCGACCGCCCTGAACTGCTACGCCTGCTGATGTGGGAGGCGCTGCACGCTCCGGAGCGAGAACTGCCCGGAGAACGGGAGCGAGCGGCACGCTACTCGATGAAGGTCGATGTGCTCGCCGAGCGACTGGGCCTGCCCGTCGGCCCCGAAACGGCCGCGGTCCTGTTGTCCTTGATCGGTCTGGCCGCCTGGCCCAGTGCCGTTCCGCAGCTGGCACGGCAGATCGTCGGTCCCCAGGTGGAGACCCGACACGTCCAGGAGGTCATCCGCACCAGCATCATGGAGTTGGCTTCCCGTGCCGTCGGTGAGGACATCCAGCGCTCGGACTGAACGCCTGGTTCTCGACCTCTCGGTACACATCGAGCGGCGGTCTGTTCCCGTCTCCGGCGGGCGGGAGCGAACCGCCGCTCGATGTGTTTTAGCTCACCATACGTTCATCCGGCAAACCTGTTGCCAACCAACTGGACGTTTGGAAAGGTGTGAGCTGTCGGCGGTCAGCCGAACACCTACAGTTTGCACACCTTCTGGGGGGAAGGCGCGCGGTTGTGCTCGCGAATCAATTTCTTTTGAGCGATACGCCAGAGAGTGCGTGCTGACCATCTCCAGGTTCGATTTCAACGATCCAGTGGGAGTAATCATGTCCGAACACATGTTGAACAGTGTCTGTCTGGTAGGGGACCGTTTCGCCGCTTTGGGTTCCCACGAGAACGTGCGCACGGTTTCCGGCTTCGTCTCCGAGGTGCGTTCGGGCGTCTACGACGAGCTGGCCGGGCCACTGCTGGTGTGGGAAGGCCAGGGCATCACCCCGTACGAGCGTGAGTACGTCACCGGCGCGCTCGAGACCAGAGGCCTGGCCCGCAAGGTCCTCATGCAGCCCAACGATCTTCCGGCCGTTCCGCGTTCGCAGGCCCACAAGCACCGTGATGCCAACGTGCTGCTGTCCAGCCTGAAACGGATCTCCGAGGGGCAGTACAGAGCCGCCTTACGTCTGCACCCTGACAACGAACTGCTGCTGGACCATCAGACCGGCGAACACATCCAGGGAATGGTCGTCATCGAAGCGTTCCGGCAGATGTTTATGGCCTTTTGCGAGAAGTTCGTGGCCACAGCACTTCCGGATCGGCATTATTACTACGTCTGGCACGGCATGGATATTCGCTTCGAAAATTTCCTTTTTCCGTTGGACGCGGACATCGACTGCACTGTGATTAGTTCCGATATCACCGATCCGGCCCGGCTGAAGATGACCGTCGATCTGGCGCTGCACCAGGCCGGTACTCCCGCGGCCAAGGCTCGGATCGACTTCACCGCTCACGACTCCGCTCGACTGTCCTCCAAGGAACACCGCTTGGCCGCTGCCACGGTGAGCACCGTCCTCGGTGGCGCGGCCGCCGAGCCCGTCCTCGACTCAGCCGCCTGAACCGTCCGGACAAGCGATTCCGCACTCAAGGAGCGACAACCCGTGAGCTTTCCACTCGCCGAATCCTCCTCGTCCGTGGATACCGGACAACCACAGGAGCGGGTTCCCACCAACACCCTGCTCACCGCCTGGACAGCCCGCCGCAGTGGCCTCCTCCCGCTGGTCTTGTTCCTGTTCGCGGGAGTAGCCGCCTGGCTGACTCTGATCGCCGTCAACAACATCACTGATTTCGGCACCAACCGGGTGCTACTGGAACGGACGATGACGATGCGGGCTCTCATCGACGATCAGGTACGCGGCAACGGTCTGGAATGGCGGGCGCTGCCCGCTTCTCTGGCCACTCCCGCGCTCATCACTGTGATCGTCTACCAGCTCGGCACCGTTGTCCTCATGTGGCGGGCCGTCATTACCGGCCTGCGAGTCCTGCGCTCCCCTCGCCGGGGCCTGGCCGAGCTCATTCGCCACGTCAATCATTCGCTGGTCGCCTTCGTCGGCCTGTTCCTCGGTTTCCTGGTCAGCGGCCTGTGGTTCGGCTACTGGATGCACCTCGGCCCGGTCCAGCAGGTGCACTTCACCCTGCTGATGGTCGGTGCGCTGGTCGCCCTGCTGACCAACCTCCTACCCGTCGCCGCCCGCCCCCTCGTCCCGGAGGTGACCCGATGAGTGCCATCCTCGGCACCGGATCCTGGCTGCCGGACCGCGTCGTCGGCACAGGCGGCCCCGGCGAATGGATTCCCCGCAAGACCGGCATCGTCGAACGTCGCTGGGCCGAACCGCGAACCCGCATCGCCGACGCGGCCCAGCAGTCCGGGCACGAAGCCCTGCGAGCCGCCGGTGTCACCCCGGAACAGCGATCATCGGTATGGCTTTCGCCGTGGCTGTGAGGATGCCCCGTACTCCAGAGGCTGTCCTGAGCCCCAAAGTACGACGTTGTCGCTGATGACGAACACTGTTGTCCACAGCCGTCGGCCCGGTGGACACATCTCCGAAGATCACACTGGCCACTCGGCGGTTCGCGGAAGTGGGGAAGCGCTGCGGCTGGACTTCCGCCAGTCGCGGGGTTCGTCCGGTGTGGTCATCGGTGGTGCTCCGTGGCGTCGAGATCGCTGTCGGGTTTGAGTCTCACGCCGGGAGCGGGGAGTTCGCCACGTCCGAACGGGTGGTGTCAGCGGCCGAAGCGGCACCCCTGCCCGGTCGGCGGGGGTGCCGTGCTCGTGGCTGTGCCTCGCTCAGCCGAAGTGGTCGGCCTTCAGAGCTCGCAGGAAGGTCTGCCACTGCCGATGTGTGGTGGTGAAGTAACCGGCCGTGTGGTTCTTGCTGTCGCGGACGGCCGCGCCGTCGGCGGTGCGGCCGACCTCGACGCAGGTCTGTGTAGCGCTGCTGCGGCTGGACTTCCGCCATCCTGTCACGGGCTTCATGGTGACTCACTTTCCCATTTTTCGGCGTATGCCTTCAGTGCTCGGACAGTGCGTTCAGGGGTACACGCCTTTGACATGAGGCTATCTCGTAGCCGCACGTAAGCCGCTACATCATCGGGCTCGTCAAGGAAGGCGCTCGATCGATGATGCTCGATGTGGACGATCGAGCGAACTTTTGGGAAATCAAGCAGGAGAAACGATCCATCGACACCAGGGTGAGCGCTGAACGGTAGAAGTCTTATGTCCACGTTATCTCGATCAGCTGTATCGGCCAGGTAACGTAGCTGCTCGGCCATCACTTCGGGGCCGCCGACTTCACGCATCAGGACGCCTTCGTCGATGAGTGCGAGGACTTCGGCAGGGGTTCTCTGGAAGATGATGTCCTGCCTGCCACGGCGCACAGCGACACGTGCCTCTACGGCATCTTCAGGTACACCACCACCGAGCATCAGTGCACGGGTGTAGGAAGCGGTCTGCAGCAGTCCCGGAACCAGCGTCACCGCGCTCTCACTGATACGGGTCGCGTCCTTCTCGAAACTCAACAGTGCTTTCAGTTGAGCTGGCAGCCCGCTGTCGCTGGTTTCCCACCAGCCGGGCTGGTCTATCTCACGAGCCATGTTCAGCAATCGCTCACGTTCCTGGCCCGTGACACCTATGATGGCGAGTATCGCGGACACGTCCGCTTCATCTACACGCCTCGCACCGGACTCCACCCTGCTCATGGTCGATTTCGACCACCCCAGGCGACGTCCCACCTCCTGTGCTTCGAGGTTCGCGTTTTTCCGGAGTTGCCGTAGTTCCGCGCCGAGACCTCGTGCTCGTGCACTGCTCGCCATGACGCCAGCCTAGATCTCCGAGCTAGGTAACGGTATGTCCCTCGAAAGAAGCATTGTGTAGTTGTCGCAACTATAGATAGTTTCAGCAACTAGAAACGATGTTCTAAGGAGGAGACTGCATGTCCCACCCCTTCACCTGGGTTCCCGCCGAGGAGCAGCGGCACGCGAGCAGGGATCCGGTACCACCGCCCGCGCTCGAGTTCCCGCCCGAGCTGACCGTCTCCGCGCTGTGCGGCCGGGAGGTGGTCACCGCCACCGGCGAGATCGCGTGGCTGTGGCCCACCTGCCCGGAGTGCGACCGCACCACCCGCGAACTGGTCGGCGCCCCACCCCGTCACGACTCCGGCGGGGTGAAGCGCGATGAGCGGTGACAACATCCGGCTGGCCGGGTTCCTGCGGCTCTGCCAGTGGCACTGCGACGAGGCCGCCTTCGCGCTGGGCGGTGGCCGGTTCGGCACCGACCGCTGTCGGGAACTCGCCGCGGAGCTCTTCGAGACGGCGATCGCGCTGCGGCGCTACGCCGACTCGCACGACAGCCCTCCGAAACCCGCGCTGCCCGAGGGCGGGGGAGCCGAGCACCGCACCGTGGAGAGCGATCCCGATGTCTGACCCGCTGCTCGTGCCGATCCTGCTGGCGGCGCTGGCGATACTGCTTGCCCTCTGGCCCCAGCACCCCGAATCCGCCCCGCGCCCGCGCACCAGGCACGGCGGTGCCGGACGGGGCACGCTGACGGTCCAGCAGCTACGAGCCCAACTCGCCGGTGCCGCCGGTGATCCCAGTGGTTCCACCGGCACCGAGCTCCGGGCCGCGGTCACCGCGAGCGCGACTATCGGTTCCAGTGGCCTCCCCGAGCCCGGTGCTGTCGTACCGACACAGTCGCGATCCGAGCCCGAACCGATCCGCTGGCCCGAGACCGACCCCGACGCTCCCGGCGGGCGACCACCGCGAGAGCCCCGCCCTCCTCGTCGCTCGGACGAGCGTGAACTCCCGGCGGCACCGAAAACGACGCCGACACCAACACCATCGGCCTCCGAGGTGCGGCCGAACTCGGCGGCGCTGGCCGCCTGGCAAGCCGCCTCCCGTCACACCGCGCCGCGCGGCACCGCGGCCCGGCGAGCTCCCGGTCTTCACCACCACACCTCCCGGTGCCAACCGGCACCGGCGACCGTCGGCGCCTTACCCGAGCCCGATCCCACGCTCGCGCTGATGGGCCGCGTCCTCGAAGGACTGCGCCGCATCCAGTAGGGCCTCCTTGGCCCGGTCTCCGTGACTCGTACGACGAAGTCTCCGCTCGGTTCGCACCCGCGAGGCGGAGACACCGAGCGTCCCCGACCCTTCGGCGCCGTCACGGCGAATTTCCGGAACCACGGGCCACGGCGACGAACCCCGACACTTCCGCCGTGGACCCGTCCGCCGCCCCGGAGCACGCGTCTCCCTCCCCGCTCGCCGCGTGCTCCGGGGCGGCTCCCCTTTCCCCTCGATTTCTCGCGAAATCTCCGGGCGGCGGCCGCTGCCACGAAATCGTCCGAACAGCCCCGAACGAGATCATCGGCTTGCTAACGTTCCCCTTCGGACAGTGAAGCGATCGAGGGGAACGCCAGTGTCCGACTTCACGGTCGACATCGAATCGTTGGACGCCATGGAGAAGAACCTCAACCGGGCCGAGGAGAATCTGCGCAGCGCGCTCAAGGCGATGGACGACATCGGCCCGCACTCCATCGGGCCGGACGAACTGGACGAAGCCTGCGCCGAGTTCCGCGACGACTGGCAGCACGGCATCGACGAGATCGGCGAGTGCGTCAAGAAGATCACCGAAGCTCTCGGCTCCGCCAAGAAGCAGTACCAGGAGCTGGAGAACGCCATCACCGAGGGCTTCACGCGGATGCGGGAAGCGATCGAGTCCGGCGAGGCCGGGCAGAGTGAGCCTCCGGTGGCGAAACCCGCCAACAACGGAGGTGCCACGTGAGCGGCGACGGTGACTGGCACGCGCTCGGGTTCAATCCGGCCAGAGGTGACCCGTCTTCGGTCGGTGCGCTGGCGAAGCAGCTGACCGACACCGGAAACTGGCTGTTCGAGACCTACGAAGTGCTGCGGGACGTCAGGCAGCAGAAGGACACCTGGACCGGGGAGGCCTCCAAGGCTTTCGTCGAGAGGTTCGGCGAGTTGCCCGGAAAGCTCGACGACGCCCACGAGTCCATGAAAGCCGCGGGCAAGGCCCTGTCCGGCTGGCGGGAAACGCTGAAAGGACACCAGACCGAGGCCGCCAAACTGGAGCGAAAGGCCCGCGAGGCGATCGAGAAAGCCGAGAAGGCCGACCAAGTGGTCAGCCAGACCGTCGCGGAGGCCAACCAGCCGGTCGCCTACGACCCGAGTGACCCCGAGGCGCGCGCGGCGGCGAACCGGCGTGCCGAGCAGCAGGCACAAGCTGTCGCCAGCGCCAAGAGCGAGGCCCGCAGCGCCTGGGACCGATTCGAAAGCATCCGGAAACAAGCCGTCGAGCTACAGGAGACCTGGCGCGAGGACGCGCGGGCCGTGGCACGGAAACTCCGGGACGCCACCGACATCGCCCCCGGTTTCTGGAGCGCGCTCGGTGACGCGTTCTCCGACATGGGCGACTTCGTCGTCGACAACCTCGGTACGATCGGCGACGTGGCGGGAATGATCGCCGCCGTCGCCGGAACGCTGTCGTTCATTCCCGGTGCGAATTTGGCCTTCGGTCCCATCGCCCTCGTCGCGGGAGGCGTCGCGTTGGCGGCGCACGCCGGGGACATCGCCGCGAACGACAAGTGGACCGATGTGAACGCCTGGGTCGGTGTCGGCACCGACGCGCTCGGCATGCTGCCCATGGTCGGGCCGCTGGCCAAGGGAGGCGCGGCGGCCACGGACGCACTGCAGGTCAGCGACGGCCTGGTCGATGCCGGGCGAGTCGGTGCGAAGGCGTTCGGTAGTAAGACTTCCGAAGTCGTAACCGATATGGCTCAACCCGCCGACACATTCGGATTCTTTGGTGACAAGTTGGCCAACAGGTTCATCGGCGCAGAGGGGATGGCCAAGACGATTCAGGGAACATTCAACGTGGGAACGCAGATCCCCGTCGCGACCGACTGGATTTACCACAACGATACGAGTGCCACGTTCAAGGATGGTTTCGGCCACGGATCGTTCGCTGGAGGGGCCGCGCAGAGTTACGGCGAGTGGGGAAAAGTAGGCCATGAACTGCAAGGGCTGGGTGAATCGCTGTCGAGCTTCGCCAAGGCGCTCGGGTAGTGGAGGCTGAGCATGACGCGGTCGGTTTCCGGTGATTCCTCCGACACCTTCCCGTTGAGTTTCGGGCTGCATCCCGGATTTCAGCCCGTGGACTTCAACGAGTCCTCGGCGGACCGCGCCGAGCGGTTGTTCGAGTCGGCGCGCTCGGCCCTTCCGGGGTTGACGGAGGAGCAGTGCCTCCGCCTGGTCGTCGCCAACGAGTACCTGGTGCGGCGGATGGCCGAGGAGGGGATCATCTACGCCGCCAGTTTCGTGGGGCGTTCGGCGCGGGACACCACGGCCGCCACCACCGCGCAGTTCACGCTCACGCTGCGCGAGGCTGATCTGAAGGCCACTCGACCGTTGGAGGCGCTGGCCGCCGGACTCCGCGAGCAGGACGCTCGCAGGGAGGTCGATTTCGTGGACCTCGCCGTGGGACGCTGCCTGGCCGTGGTGCAGCAGGACACTCCGACGCCGGAGGTCAACCTGACCGGGGCCGAACACCACGAGCCGCGGGTCTCCCGGCAGTTGCGGGTGATCGTTCCGCTGGTCGAGCGGAGTCAGCTGGCGATCTTCGGGTTGGTCACCGAGTGTCTGCGTGACTGGGAGGACTACGTGGCGATGATGGCCGAGATCTGTAACAGCATCCGGTGGCGCGGCTCGGCGCGGAGTTCGATCGAGGACAAGCTGGCGGGGCTGCTGTGAATCAGGACAAGGGGAGTTTTACCGTTGACACTCGTATTGTTGAAGTGGGTTCTTCCGGCGATTGTCGCACTGCTGCCAGTTTCCGGGATGTTCATGTTGATCATGAGCCGTTTCAAACCGCTCGGAACACATGTAGCCAAGATTCGTGAAGACCTGGCTTCGCGGGAGAAGAACGGACACTCCACCTTACGCTCGGGCTACTATCCGAAGATCTCGGACGAGATGATGCGTGACTTGGCAGAGCACGAGGGGTTCGTCTTCCTGGGCAGTATTGGTAGGAACATGAACTTCCGGCGTCCGGTACCCACTGATGGCGATCCCGTCGAGGTGCCGGATGCCTGGAAGGGAAGGATCGAACCACACGGTGGCATGGGTTCGGGCAAGCACCGGCGGTTGTTGCGGGAGTGGTTGGACGGGGCTTCCGTCGAGGATTCCTCGTTGACGTTGCGTCGTGATCAGTTGGGTGCGTTGCCGAAGGCGGAGATCCTGGAGTTGGCGGCCGAGTACGGTTGGTCGTTCGAGTCGGAGGAGATCACCGACACCGAGTGGCGGTTGACCTTCCGGCCCGGCACTACCGCTCAGGAACAGGACGAGAGGCGGTTGCTCGCCGATGACGGATGACGGGACAACCCACGCCGAAGATGACGGGACAAGCCCCGCCGAAGCGGAGTTCCTGCGCCGACTCCACGAGGCACGCACCGAACGCACCCGGGTGAACCATGTGGACCTACCGCGAAGCGAGGGCGAGATCTCGCTGCGGCACTACAGCGTTCTGGCGGGTGAGCGGGGCTGGCGGCTCACCGGTATGGAGCGCACCGGCGACGGAGGGTCCAGGCTGTGGCTCGAACGTTTCGACTTCGCCACCGCCCGCCACATCGCCGGGCCCGCTTTCGTCGAGGGACCACGGCTGGACGAGCTGCGCGGCAACGAGGCCGCCCTGCTGGAGGCCGAACGGGTGAAGCGAGACAGCGGGATGGGCGTACTGTCCGAGTCGGTGCTCGACGGAGTGCACCGCGAGCACGTACGCCTGCGCCGCCGCTACGTCCGGCTGGGACGGCTCGCCTCGCTGCCCGCGCTGCTCGCGTTCGTCACGCTCATGTTCTCGCTGGTTAATCGGGGAGAGGGCAATCCCGAGGCGGCCGATACGCTGCTGATCGTCTCGGCGGTCTCGGCGGTGGTCTTCGTGCTCTCGCTCTGGCCGACGATCCGTGCCGCCAGGGCCCGCAGGGCGGCCGTGGCCGACTACAAGGCCGGTTACGAACGCGTCGTCGCGGCTGCGCTGGGCACCAACACCACGAAGCGAAGCTGAACCGCTTCCGACCTTCAGTACTCGCGGCCAGGCGGGGGCCGTCGATTTCCCACGAGGTCGCCGCGCGGCTGGAAGATGGGAGGATGAACCTCCTCCGCGACGGAGACAGCCGGAGGTGGATTACGTGGAGCTCCTCGAAGCCCTCATCCTCGTGATGTCCCCGCTGCCGGGCGTCATACTGCTCGGTGCGCTCACCGTGCACTTGATACACCGTGCGAAAAAGCCGTGGCGTCCCGAACTCGAACGTGCCCGGAAGGATCTGCACGGGCAGCCTGATGCGGCGGGTCTGGTGTGGTTGGACGCCGACGAGTACGAGAAGGTCTCCACCGAGATGCTGCGCGAGCTGGGGTGGCACGAGGGATTCACCCTGTTCGAGCGAACGAAGTACCACGATCTCGGATTCCGGCCCATCGATAGCCGCAAAGCGCCGCGGGAGCGATGGCACGGAGCCGCGGAAGCCCCGGTCGGCCGTGACAGCGGCCGCCCGTTCGCGCGCTGGAGGCTGCGCCGTATGCTGCGCGGTGCTCACGCGGCCGATACCGAGCTGGTGCTGCCCCGGCAGCGGTTGGGGCCGCTGTCCAGTGGGGAGATTCTCGACATCGCCTCCGCCCACGGCTGGGAGATGCACGCGGAGCGACTCGCGGCGGACGAATGGCGGTTGGCCCTCCGGCGCACCGGTACGGCGTCGGGGTCGGACGAGAACCGGCTCCGTGACGAATGAGGTCCAGTCCCGCCACGGTGCGCACCGATCGGCGACACGCCCGGCCCCGTCCGGCGAGTCCGGCGCCCGGACTGTGATGATCGGTGGTGCCATCGGGGCTGCTCCGTTCGGGTGATCATCCATCGGGGCAGTGACCGAACAGGCGGAGACACCCACCCTCGACAAGGAGTTCGCCGTGAGCATCCTCAGCTGGATCCTGTTCGGTCTGATCGCGGGAGCCGTGGCCAAGCTGATCCTTCCCGGCAAGGATCCCGGCGGCATCATCGTGACCATCATCATCGGCATCGTCGGCGGTCTGCTCGGCGGCTGGCTCGGCAGTTCCTTCTTCGGCGGCGGCGGGATATCCGGATTCAACCTCGCCAGCTTCGGCTGGGCGGTGCTCGGCTCGCTGATCCTGCTGGTGCTGTACCGGCTCGTTTTCCACAAATCCCGAGGCTGATCCCACGTTTGGTTCCCTCGAAAGGGTGACCGGGCGGCCGATGGACGAGTCGGTGCCTCGCGGTGTCGGGCTCTCGAACCGTGCGGTGAACGGCCCACCTCGCGGCGCGGCCGACTCGTCACCGCCCCCGGTTCCGGAAGCGTCGCGGTATCCGCGACGCCCATCGCGGGCGGATCGGCCGGGACGCTCCGCCCCCGTCTCCTCGCCGCGCGGTGGTTCGCGTACGTCCCGACGCCGGTCTCGTGAGTTCCTCTCCGGGGCAAGCCGTCGAACGGAGCAATCGGTGACTCCGTTTCACCTCAATTCATCCCCGCTTGTTGCTACTCGTCAGTAGAACAGTGTTTACTGTCGGCCCTGTGTGATGGATCACAACGAGGCTGCGGCGGTCCCCGCCCGCCGACAGCCGGAAGGGCCAGGAAACGTGCGTCGAATACTCTCCTCAGCCGCCGCGAGCCTCATCGCCGTGCTGTGCGGCTCCCTGCTCGCCCCGGCCGCCTCGGGAGCGCCCGACGGAACGGCCGAGCGCGACGGAGTGACCGTGCGGGGCACGAGCATTCCCGCTTCGGGGGGCGTCTCGCTGCGGGCCAAGATCATCGAACCCACCGGCGACGCGACCGAACCACGACCGCTGCTGGTGATGCCCGCCAGCTGGGCCACCCCCAACATCGAGTACGTCGGGGCCGCCGCGCGGCTCGCCTACGAATCGGGATACGTGGTAGTCAGCTACACCGCACGCGGCTTCTACGCTTCCGAGGGTGAGGTCGAGGTCGCGGGCGAGGAGGACGTCGCCGACGCCCGGAAGGTCATCGACTGGGCGGTGGCCAACACCTCCGCCGGAGCCGAGCGCGTCGGTATGGCGGGAATCTCCTACGGTGCCGGGATCAGCGCGCTCACCGCCGCCGCCGACGACAGGGTGGACGCGATCGCGGCCATGAGCGGCTGGGCCGACCTGGTCGAGTCGCTGTACCCCAACCGCACGGTCAACGCCTCCGGTGCGGAGCTGCTGCTCGGGATCGGCCACCTCACCGGCAGGTTCGGTGACGACCTCAGCGAGCTGGAGACCGCCTACCGCGAGCACCGCACCGAGGAGGCGCTGTACCTGGCGGAGGAGCGCTCCCCGGCCAACCGGATCGAGCGGCTCAACGCCAACGGAACCGCCGTGCTGCTGGCCAACGCCTGGCAGGACTCGCTGTTCCCGCCGAAGCAGATGACCGACATGTTCTCCGCCCTGGAGGGGCCCAAGCGGCTCATGCTCGCCCCCGGCGACCACGTCACCCCCGAGATCTTCGGCGCGGCCGGGTTGCCCAACCACATCTGGGACACGGCGGCCCGCTGGTTCGACCAGTGGCTGCGCGGTGAGGACGAGGGGATGGCCGACAGCGCGGTGGAGCTCCAGCCGCTCAACGGCTCCGAGTGGCACCGCTACCCGGACTGGCGATCGGTGACCGGGCACACCGAGACCCGCAACCTCACCGCCCCGGAACAGCGGCATCTCCTCGCTCCCGAGACCGGTGGACTGAGCACCGAGCGTGGCACCGACTGGCGGCACTCGATCGACAGCGGCGATCCCACGCTGGCCAACAGCGGGATCGTCATGCTCAGCGGTGCGTTGCAGGGCTTCGCGCGGATTCCGGTCGGGGTCTCGGTGCCGCTGGTCGATCGGGACGACGCCGCGGTGTGGGCGACCGAGCCCTACGCTGAGGGAGTCACCGTCAGCGGCACTCCCCGGTTGCGGGTCGATGTCACCCCGGAGGACGAGAGCGTGTCGCTGTTCGCCTATCTCTACGACGTCGGCCCGCTGGGCGGGGGAAGCCTGATCAGCCACAAACCCGTCACCCTGCGCGACAGTGCCCCCGGTGTCCCCCGTCGGGTGGACATCCCGTTGCGGCCCACTGCCTGGCAGCTGCCCGAAGGGCACCGCCTGGTGCTGGTGGTGGACACCGTCGACGGCCGCTACCGTGACGAGAGCTCCGGTGGTGAGGTGGTGTTCGGCTCCTCGGCCGACCGTCCGGCCACGCTGAGCGTGCCCGTGGAGTGAGGGGCCTCCGGGCCGGTCACCGAGACGTCCCTGCCGGCCCGTGGCGGGGCCGTGTGACCGGTTCGTCGGCGGCGCCCGCTCCCGTCGTGCGGGGCCGCCGACCCCGACTCCGCCACGGATTCGAAAATCCGGTCGGCCTGTTCGTTTTTTCACGATCACGAAGTGGAAATCATTGAATACCAATAGTGCACGAAAGGTAGCACAACGCAGTTTTTCCCCGTGTTTACAGTATGTTTCGGCAGCGCTCGGTAACGCTGCTCCACAATCGCCGTCATCGGCTGTACCGTGGCGTATATGACGGATGTTCGTCCTCCTGACGCGTTACGACGCGAAGGTGCCGATGACGAGCCGCCCAGACGGCGGCTGAACCGCATATCGGGGGATTTGCAGGTCAGGGGGGTGGACATGCAGCGCCCCAGCGCGGCGCGCATGTTCGATTATTATCTCGGAGGCACGGCCAATTTCGCCGTCGACAGGCAGGCGGTCGACCAGCTGGTCACCGAAGTTCCGGAGGCCCAGGTTTACGCCCGCGCCACGCGAGCCTTTCTCGGGCGACTGATCCGATTTCTGAGTCATCGTGGAATCGATCAGTTCCTCGATCTCGGTTCGGGAATGCCGACCGTGGGGAATGTTCACGAAATAGCACGTCGCTGCCGTTCCGACGCGCGAGTGGCGTACGTGGAGATCGAGCCGGAGGTCGTGGCGCACGCCAGGCAGCTGCTGCGCGGCGTGGACAACGTGACCGTCACGCACGCCGACATCCGTGATCCGAGGATGGTGCTGTCCGCGCCGGAGGTGACCGAGCTGCTCGACTTCACCCGGCCCGTCGCGGTACTGGCGGTGTCGATCCTGCCCTACGTCCCGGACGGGGACGACCCCGTCGGGCTCATGGCCAGCTATCGGGACAGCTGCGTGCCCGGCAGCTACCTCGCCGTCTCGCACAGCACCCCGCTGACGATGACCGAGGAGCAGGTGCACCGCAGTGAGCGTGCTTACCGGGTGACCCACACACCGTTGGCCGTCCGCGACGTCGAACGGATTCGCCAACTGCTTCCGGGCTACGAGCTCGTGGAACCGGGACTGGTGCCGCTACCGCAGTGGCGGCCGGAGCCCGACATCAACGCCGAGCAGGACGCCACGGCCTCCGCCAACGCGGTCGGTGGGGTCGGCTACCTGCCGTGAGGGAGGTCGTCGGCTCGACGTGCGCGGGGAGTTGGTGGCGTGACCCGGTGCGGGTCACGCCGAGAGGTGAGGCCCGAGATCGATCGGGCGCCCGCGCCGCGCCGGACCCGCCTCGCGGTAGCACCACGTGAGAACCAGCGGGACCGGGGCGCGCGAGTGGGCGTTTCAGAGCTGGGAGGGACGAAGAGAACCGAGGGGCGACACCTCGCCGCGTCCGTCCGACTCCTGATCGGCTTTCAGGGTGGCTGATGCCCCCGGCCCGACGACGCGTCCGACTCGAGCACCGGGGGACGTGCGTGGTTCATGGGGCACTCCGTCGCGGGGAAGGTCCGGGGCACTCGGGGTGCGGCGCGGAATCGGGCGTTACCGAGTTACATGCTTCGTTGGCGATTAGTGACCAATTCGTTGATTTTGCTACTCGAACGAGTGACGTTTGGGTGCGTCCTGATCACGCAGCGACACAGCTGCTGTCCCAGAAGGAGCCCCAGCTTGTCATTAGCGAGACTCGTTTCCAGAGCGGCCGCGGCCGCACTGATCGCCGTCGGGGTGGCGGCCCCGGCACAGGCCGCCGTTTCCGCTCCCGCCGCCCCCGAACCGATGATCATCGACGGCGGCTACGCCGACGACGCCCCCTGGGCGGCGCGGATGTTCGCCGACGGCAGGCAGGCGTGCAGCGCCTCGGTGATCGCGCCGAAGTGGGTGCTCACCGCGCAGCACTGCGTCGAGGGCGCGAACCAGGTCAGCTTCCGGGTGGGCAGCCTGGACCAGACCCAGGGCCGCGAGGTCTTCGCGGTGCCCGGCGGGGTGCACGTGCACCCCAGCGCCGACCTGGCTCTGGTCAACGTGGGCAGCACCGTCAATGTCGAGTACGCCCCGATCGGCGCGCCCGGTGCCGCCGAGGTCGGCGAGACCGTCCAGACCTACGGGTGGGGTGCCACCTGCACCGACCGCCCCGAGATCGAGTGCCAGTCCCGCCTGCTGAAGGTGGCCGATGTCTCGGTGACCAGCACGTGGTGCTCCGACTACCGCGGTGGCGCCGCGATCTGCGCCTACCGCGGCGACGGCATCCCGGCGGGTGGCGACTCCGGTGGGCCGATGTTCGCCACCGCTTCCGACGGGGACTACGTGCAGGTGGGGGTGGCCTCCACCAGTGACCGCTCCACCCGCACGGCCTACACCAACGTGACCCGCTACAGCGACTGGATCGGCTCCCTCGCGGGCGTGTGATGCCGCTTCCTCCCGCTGAAGCGACGCCCCGTTTCCCCGCCGCCCTCCTACCGGCGGCGGGGAAACGCGTGCGGGCGGGCCGGAACTCGCCGGACTCGTGTGTCGACCTTTCCCGCCGAAACCGAGCATCCTGCCAGGTGGGGTCGGTGGCGGAGCGCGCTTCCGGTCGATTTCGAGATCGGAAAATTGATCGTTCCGTTGTTTTCGCAGCTCAGATTCATGATTTTCTGATTTTTTCGGGCCGAAAAAACGATCGCTAGTCATTTCGTTCGGGAATGGCAAGAAATTTGTTGTGCTTGTCACGGGGTTTTCCGGATTTCTCCTGGTGTGCGGAATGTCGATCTTTTCCTTCCTGGCGGTTTCACCGGTGCGTGGTTAGTTTCGAGAGACATGACCGGCGAAAAACCTGGCGATCGTGGCGCACGGCCCGATGACGCGAGTGGGTCAGCCGGGCGGGTGGAGATCGACACTCCGGCCGTCGCGGACGGCCCGGAGCTGTACCGGATCACGCGTGATTCGGGAGTGCTCGACGTCAACTCCCCCTACGCCTACCTGCTGTGGTGCCGCGACTTCGCCTCCACCTCACTGGTGGCGCGTTCGCACGACGGCGTGGTGGGCTTCGTGACCGGATACGTCCGGCCCGACGCCGTCGACACGCTGGTGGTGTGGCAGATCGGCGTCGACGCCGCGCTGCGCGGCCACGGCGTGGCGGGCCGTCTCCTGGAGCGGCTGTTCGGCACCGCCTCGCGGGACGGCATCCGCTACCTGGAGACCACCATCACCGCCGACAACTCCGCTTCGATCAACCTCTTCGCGGCGCTGGCGCGCGATCACGGCGCTCCACTCGAAGTGAGCGAGCTGTTCCCGTCCGAGCTGTTCCCGGACTCCCACGTCGGCGAGGACCTGTACCGCATCGGACCGCTCGCCCCCGAGGGCGCCACGGTCCCCGACGCCCTCGTCGGCTCCGCTCCGTGAGGCCCCACGCCCCGCGGCACAACCGACCCTGTTCGCGCTGAAACCCCGACAGCGAACCATCCCAGCCGTGTTCACGCGCGGCGCGACACGTAACCGGCCCGACGGGCGAGGTGACACGAGCGCTTCGAACCGGGCCGAACGGAGGATCGTGAAAGACGTCTTCGCAACCCAGGAGTCAGAGGTGCGCAGCTACAGCCGCACCTGGCCCGTCACCTTCGACCGGGCGCTGGGCAGTTGGCTCTACGACGACCGGGGGAACGCCTACCTGGATTTCTTCGCGGGGGCCGGGGCGCTCAACTACGGGCACAACAACCCGCTGCTCAAGCGCAAGCTGCTCGAATACATCGAGCGCGACGGGATACACCACGGGCTCGACCAGGCGACGGTCGCCAGGGGTGAGTTCCTGCGAACCATCGACGAGACGCTGCTGCGGCCCCGAGGACTCAACTACAAGGTGCAGTTCCCCGGTCCGACGGGCACCAACTCGGTCGAGGCCGCGTTGAAGCTGGCACGCAAGATCACCGGACGCGAGTCGATCATCAGCTTCACCAACGCCTTCCACGGCATGACGCTGGGCTCGCTCTCGGTCACCGGCAACTCCATGAAGCGCGGCGGGGCCGGCATCCCGCTGGTCCACGCCACGCCCATGCCCTACGACAACTACTTCGACGGCCAGGTCGACGACTTCCTCTACTTCGAGTCCCTGCTCCGGGACAGCGGCAGCGGCCTGAACGCGCCCGCCGCCGTGATCGTGGAGACCCTGCAGGGCGAGGGCGGCATCAACGACACCCGAGCCGAGTGGCTGCGCGGACTGTCCGAGCTGTGCCGACGGCACGGCATCCTGCTCATCGTCGACGACGTGCAGATGGGCTGCGGCAGGACCGGTCCGTTCTTCAGCTTCGAGCACGCCGGCATCGAGCCGGACATGGTCTGCCTGTCCAAGTCCATCGGCGGCTACGGCAGTCCCCTGGCGCTGACGCTGATCAAGCCGGAGCACGACGTCTGGGAGCCCGGCGAGCACAACGGTACGTTCCGGGGCAACAATCCCGCCCTGGTCACGGCCACCGAGGCGCTGCGGTGGTACTGGAGCGACGACGAACTCGAACGCGCCACCCTCGCCAAGGGCGAGCGCGTCGGCGAGGCATTGCTGGAGCTGGGTGCGGAATACCCCGGGCTGCTGTCCAAGGGGCGCGGCCTCGCGCGTGGCCTCGGTTTCGCCGAACCCGAGATGGCGGGCAAGGTTTCCAAGGCCGCCTTCGACCGCGGCATGATCCTGGAGACCTCCGGTCCCGGCGACGAGGTGGTCAAGGTGATGCCCCCGCTGACCGTCAGCGATGAGGAGCTGGAGCGGGGGATCCGGATACTCCGGGACTCCGTGCGTTCGGTGCTGGCCTGAGGCGCCGACTTCGCCCGGGCCGGGACGTGCCGCGTCCCGGGAAGCGGGCTCACCGGCGGGGACTCCCGCCGTGCCGAGATCACCGAAACACCGAGGAGACGAGTTGATCGTTCGTACCGTCCGGGACGTCGAGGACACCGAAGCCGACATCAGGACCGAGAACTGGCGCAGCAAGCGGATCATCCTGGCCAGGGAGAAGGCGGGATTCTCGGTGCACGAGACCACGCTGTACGCGGGCACGGTCAACGAGTTCTGGTACGCCAACCACATCGAGGCCGTGTTCGTGTACGAGGGCGAGGGCGAGATCACCGACCACGCCACCGGTGAGACGCACTCCCTCGGCCCCGGCTCGCTGTACCTGCTCGACGACCACGACAAGCACCAGGTGCGCCCCAGGACCGACATGCGCACGGTGTGCGTGTTCAACCCGCCGGTGACCGGCGGGGAGGTCCACGACGAGAACGGGGTGTACCCGCTGGTGACCGAGGAGGAGTGACCGCCCCGCACGAGGTGGACCGTCCCGAGCCGGCCGAGGACGGTCCACCTCGTCGGTTCGGGCGTTCTCCCGGCGGCCACGCCCGTTCGAGCGTCCGGCTGGAGGTTTCCGGATCTCGCCGGACCGCGACTCACCCCAGGGTCAGGTACCGGCGGTCGTTGAACTTCTCGCCCACGCAGGAGGCGCCGAGATCGTGTCCGATGCGTTCGATCACGTCGGCGAGTTCGAGGCGGTTGAGCCAGTCACGGGGCAGTGCCGCCGTGCCGTGCCGGGCCCCCAGGATCGCCCCGGTGATGGCGGCCGTGGTGTCGCTGTGCCCCGAATGGTTGGCCGCCAGCCACAGCGCCTCGCGGAACTGCTCGCGCTTGGGCAGCGCCAGCGCGCAGTAGGCCCCGATCGCCAGCGCCTCCGGGCCGACCCAGCCCTGTCCGAGCCGCTGGACGTAGGCCGTGCGCACATCGATGCGTGCCAGGGTGGCGGCGTCGGCGAGCCCGGTGGCCGTCTCGGTGTCCTCGCGCAGCACGCGCCCAGCGGCTTGGTCCACCGCTTGGGGCAGCCGTCTGCCCTGCACCGCGAGCAGGTGCACCAGCGCCGACATGGCTCCGGCGGCGGCCCAGCCGCCCGGCGCGCCGTGGGTCAGCGCGCCGAACTGGCAGCCGAGGGTGTAGGACATCTCGACGGTGGGGGCGAATCCGGCCCCGGCCGCGCGGTCCACCGCGCCGCAGCCCTTGGAACTGTTGATCGGTTCCTCGGGGGTTCCGAGCCGCTCCTCCTGCAGCGCGCGCAGACTGGTCAGGCCGGGGGAGCGGTTGACGTAGAGCTCGGGCTCGGCCAGCAGTCCGATCGCGCCGTAGTGGGGTTTGTCCTCCTGCTGGGTGAGCAGCCAGCGGCGGTAGGCGGCGGCCGTGGCTTCCACCGGACGCCACCGGCCGCCGTTGTTCCCGGTCGCCCAGGCGTGCAGGTATCCCTCACCGGTGAACAGCAGCATCTGCGCCGCGTCGCCGAGCAGCGCCTGCGGTGGTGGTTCGGTCACCCCGTCGGGGCCGTACCGCGCGCGGATGTCGCTGTACTCCTCGAACTCGACGGGAACACCGAGGGAGTCGCCCAGCGCCGCGCCGAGCAGGCACCCCACGGCACGATCCACCACTGTGGACGATGTCGACACCCGGGATACCTCCACAGTGGTCTTGCTGGCGTTCGGATACGCTCCCCGACTCTACTGGCCGCGCACAGCCCAGTGGCAGCGATCCGTTCATTCGCGTATCGGAGTTTGCTCACACATTGTGATATTCGCCGACGAACAAAAGTTGATCTTACTCTGTTGGGGTGAAGCCGGGTGAAACCGAACACGTTTATCGGTTTTAGTGGTTAACGTGGATCGGTTTCGGGGCGGTTTGTCGGGAGACGGGACCTTGCGGCCGCTGTCGTGGAATCGGGAAAGATATACGCGAACGTGGGATCAGTCTTCGGGGGGATATGCCACCGCGCGACAACGGGGCCGAGGAGCCGAGGGACGGCTACGAGTTCGGGCTGCTCGGCCCGCTCGAAGTGCGTCACGGCGGACAGCCGCGGCCGCTGGGCAACTCGGCGATGCGCAGTGCGCTGGCCTGCCTGCTGCTCGAACCGAACCAAGTCGTGTCGATGGACCGGCTGATCGACGCTCTCTGGGGAGAGCAGCCACCGCGTACCGCGCGGACGATCATCCACGGCTACGTCTCCCGCCTCCGCAAGCTGTTCACCCCCGACACCGACGAGAGCACCCACGATCCTCCCAGGATCGTCACCAGGCCTCCCGGGTACATGCTCCAGGTCGACAGTGACCGCATAGACGCGCACCGGGCCCGCGCCCTGGTCAACCAGGCGGGCAACCTCGAACCGGAGGAGCGCTCCCGGTTGCTGAGCCGGGCGCTGACCCTGTGGCGCGGCCCCGTGCTCTCGGACATCTCCTCCGAGCGACTGCACCGCATGGTCGCCCCCAACCTGGACGAACTGCGCATGGTTGCCCTGGAGGAACGGATCGCGGCGGACCTGGAACTCGGCAAGCACCACGGTCTCGTGGTGGAGCTGTCCGAACTGGTCGAGCAGCACCCGCTGCGCGAGCGGCTCACCGGCCAGTTGATGCTCGCCTACTACCGCTCCGGGCAACGCGCCCGGGCGCAGGCCTGCTACCACGCGCTGCGGGAACTGCTGGCCGACGAGCTCGGCATCGACCCCGGCCCGGACCTGCGTTCGCTGTACGAGCGACTGCTGCGCGACGACGAGACCCTGGCCGCCCCGAAACGCTCCACCGGCGGCACCGCCACCACCGGCGACGGCATCCCGGCGCAACCGGCCGAACTGCCCCCGCCGGTGGCCGGATTCGTGGGGAGGGCCAGCGAGAGCGCCGCGCTGGACCGGATGCTGTCCGAGCAGGAGCGCGACTCGGCCGGAGTGCTGGCCGCGATCACCGGAACCGCCGGGATCGGCAAGAGCGCGCTCGCGGTGACCTGGGCGCACCGCGTCGCGCACCGGTTCCCCGACGGCCAGCTCTACGCCTCGCTGCGCGGCTTCGACTACGAGCGCGCCCCGCTCTCACCGGGCGAGGTGCTCACCGGGTTCCTCAAGAGCCTCGGCATCGCCGACGACGCCATCCCGGTCGAGCTGAACGAACGCGTGGCGCGCTACCGCTCGTTACTGGCCCGGCGCCGAGTGCTCATCCTGCTCGACGACGCGAGGGACGCCGAGCAGGTCCGTCCGCTGCTGCCCAGCAGTGACGGTTCGCTGGTGCTGGTCACCAGCAGAAGGCGGCTGGACGGGCTGGTCGTCCGCAGCGGTGCCAGGGCGCTGCCGCTGGAGACCCTGCCCACCACCGCCGCCGTGGAACTGCTGGACCGGGCAGGTGTGCCCGGCAGGTCCCGTTCCGAGCCGCAGGCGGCCCGGGAGCTCGCCGATCTGTGCGGCGGGCTGCCGCTGGCGCTGCGCATCGCCGCCGCGCGGCTGGCGGCCAATCCCGGCCGGGCTGTGGGGGACCTGGTCGGCGAACTCACCGACGAGCAGAACCGGCTCGCCGGACTGGACATCGACGACACCGACACGAGCGTGCGCCGTGCCTTCGACATCTCCTACCGCAACCTGCATCCCAGCCAGGCGTGGACGTTCCGACTGCTGGGACTGGTCCCCGGTCACACCTTCACCGCCCACGCGGTGGCGGCGCTGTGCGGTACCGACGCCGACACCGCGCGGAGCCGCCTGCGAGCCCTGACCCTCGCCCACCTGATCAGCGAGCCCAGGCCGGACAGGTTCGCCATGCACGACCTGCTCCGGGTCTACGCGCGTGAGCTCGTCTCCGCCGCCACCGACGACGGCGGGGAGAAGTCGCGGGCAGCGCGGCGCAGACTGCTGGAGCACTACCTCGCCGCGGCCGACCACGCGCGCAGGTTCCTGCGGCCGCCGCGCGACGAGCTGGACTTCTCCGCCACGGAGTGGGAGGTTCCCGGCATCACCGGCAGGGCCGAGGCGCTGGAGTGGTTCGACGCCGAGTGGCCGAACCTGGTGGCGGCGATCGACACGGCCGCCGGCCTCGGATGGCACCGGATCGCCTGGTGCCTGGTGCGCCTGCAGTTCAACTACCTCATGGTGCGCTGCCCCTGGGAGGACTGGGTGACCATCTACACCAGGGGGCTGGAATCGGCGCGCCACATCGGTGACGACAACGGGACCGTGCTGATGCTCGCCGGACTCGGGGTGGCGCACTCCCGCTCGGGCAGTCCCGAGGTGGCGCTGAAGTACTACGCGGAGTCGCAGCGGGTGGCGGCGGCACTGTCCGACCGGGGTGAGCTGGCCATGACGCAGGTCAACATGGCCAGCGCGCTGTTCCGGCTGGGGCGTTACCCGGAAGCGCGCAGGCACTGCGAGGACGCGCTGCGGACCTACCGTGCGTTGGGGGACCGGTACCGCGAGGCGGGGGCGCTGAACAACCTGGCCCAGGTGGAGCAGGTGATCGGCAACCGTTCCACCGCCTTGGAGTACCTGCTGGAGGCCGAGCGGCGTTACCGTGAGGCGGACGACCTCGAGATTCTGGCCATGGTGCTGAACAACTGTGGTGAGGTCAGCGTCGAGCTCGACAGGGTCGAGAGCGCGCGGCGCTACTACGGGGAAGCGCTCGAAGTGGCGCAGCGTTGTGGTTCGACCATGCGGCAGGCCGCCGCGTATCTGGGGTTGGGTGACGTCGCCGCGTTGCGAGAGGATCACCAGGTGGCCCGGCGGCGCTGGGAGACGGCACTGTCCATTTTCGAGGCGGGCGGTTCGCCCCGTGCGGCGGAGCCTCGTGAACGGCTGCGGCGTGGGAAGTGCCGCGCCGAGGAGTCCGGTGTGCAGCACTGTTCCGGCGTTTAGCCGACGTTTAGCGCCCTCTTAGTCGTGGCTGTCAACGTGTGAATCGTGCGTTCGGCCGGGCCGGTACCGGCCACGACCGCACCGCCGCGGCTCGTAGGGGGTACGGGCCGATCGGCGCTGAGGGCGAGTGGAACTCGGATCGCCGAGTCCCGCCTCGCCCGCGAAAAAGGGGTCAGGTTATTTCCGGCTTCTTCGGAGCCGGAAGGACATGGGGGTGAGTGCGGACTCCGTGTTCTGGGGGAATTCCACAACGACACGGGGTCCGCGCTCGTGTTCGCACCCGTTCCGCCTCGTGCCCGGACGGCGCGAGGCGGAACGCGGCCGCTTCGCGCGCCGTGCTTCGTGGCCTCCTCGGACGTAGTGGGAGGCCGAGCACGGGACGGCGTCCCGCCACGATCAACACTCTCCTGATCGGACGGTTCGTTCTCCTCTCGCCTCGGAGTTTCGCGGTGCCGGGGCGGGAGGTCACACGTCCTCTCGGAGCGACGCCTTCTCGAGGGGACGTGGCGACGGTCGTTTGGGCTCGCGCCCGTCTCCCGAGGAAGTTCCGCGCAACCGTCTGCCGACCCACGGCCCCAGGTGCTCGCCGATCCAGCGCAGGTCCTCACCGCGCCGGACCGACCAGGAGCGCTCCTGCCGCTCGGGCCACGGTCGCCGCCAGTCCTCGGACACCGGCAGCCCCAAGGCCTCGGCCGCGCGCAGCGCCACGCGGTGATGCCCCGCCGCGGAAAGGTGCAGCCGATCCTCGCTCCAAGCACGCTCATCCTGTAACACCCGCATCGACCAGAGATCCACGACATAGCAGCCGTGTCGTTGCGCGATCGCCCAGAGGTGTGAGTTGTAGGTGCCCACCTTGCCGCGCACCAGACGCATCACCGGGGTCCGCCGGGTGTCGAAACCGGTGCCGATCAACACGTCCGCCCCGGTGGAGCGCAGCTCGACCACCGCCTCCTCGAACTTGCCCGCCAGCTCGTCCGGGTCACCGAAGGGGCGGAGTATGTCGTTGCCGCCCGCGCTGAGCGCGGCGAGGTCCGGGCGCATCTCCACCGCGTGCGGCAGTTGTTCCCGCAGGATCTGGTCGAGCAGCTTGCCGCGCACCGCGATGTTGGCGTAGCGCAGCCCGGGTCGTTCGGCCGCGAGCCGGGCGGCCAGCCTGTCGGCCCAACCGCGGAAGGTCGCGCCGTCCGGAGCGGGATCGTTCAGCCCTTCCGTGAAGCTGTCCCCCAGCGCCACGAACGTCCGCCAGCCCGCCCGCTCCTCCCGGGAGTCGTTCTCCGGCGCGTACTCCCGTGGAGGCGATGACTCCTGGCTCATCGAACCGCCTTTCGTACTCGGTACGTGTCTGTGCCCTCGGTGTCGTAACCGGAAAACACATTGGACCCGGCGGGTTGACCTACGCCACCGTCGGTTGCCGGGGCAGTGACCAAGGGCACTTACAGAACCATGTTGTCTCGGTTTTTGTCGGTGCTCACGCCGGAGGAACGACAGGTGGTGCCGATAGAACCGGACGAATCACGCCGAAGGGGCTTTCGTGCCGAAAGCGGCGTCCGGGTGGTCCGGGCCCCGCCGGTGTACCCCGGAGTCGTCGGGGGCGAGGTGAAGGGGTGTGGAGTCCGATGAACCCCGCTACCCACTCGCGTGTGACGAGCGTGTTGTTCGAACGGGTCATTTCGTACCGTTGAGCCGGTATAGTGTTCCGCCGGTTACGGCAAAGCTCCGCGCGCGCGTCGCGCGGCTGCTAGTGTCCTGCCGGAACGGCGAGACGATCAAGGGGATATCGAGGATCGGGAAGTGGTCGCTGGTGCTACCTCGGCCATTCGAATGGGGAACGCGAAGCATGCCTGCTGACGTCGGATCGGGTGTGTCTGCCGACAGCATCGAAGCTCTGGGGGAGTCGTGACGAGTCCGCGGGATCCGATGCCCGGGTCGATGGAACGGCGCGAGGCGCGGCCGGGGGGTCCGGGGCCAGGGCGACGGCCACCGACGCCACCCCGGGGCGCTCCCGTCGCCGAGGGGGCAGCACCGGAACCACCGCGACGTGCCGACTCCGCCGGAGAGTGGGCGCGGCACGGTTCCGTGCCCCCGAACCGTCCCGAGACCGGTCCTCGGAGCGGCGGAACGGCTGAGCGGCGACCCGATCCCGCCCCGCCCTTCGACCTGCGTGCCGAGTTCGCCACCGCCGCCGCCTGCTCCGATCCGGTCGCGCTCTACGATCGCCTCGATCGGCTGCGGGAACGGTTCGAACAGGAACGGGGGCACTCGTCCTCCCACCCCGGCGCGGCCGCTGAGCGGGACGAAACCGACGGCTCCGCCGCCTTCTCCGGCGAGCTCGGGGCACAGACCTCGGCAGCGTCTCCGCGTGCCGAGTCGGCCTCGGGATCGTTACCGCTGCCGCAGTCCCCACCCGGCGGGGAGCGGCGGCACGCCAACCACGAGCGGTCGAGGCACGCCGAGCGGGGCGGCTCCACCGGCGGGACGTTCAGCGGCGCCCTGCCGCTGCCCGGCGAACAACCGCCACGTCCCGAACGGATCCCCGAGACCGAGCAGCGGGCCGAGTCGGAGGAGCCCGCCGACCTCGACGAGGTCTCGCCGGGTACCACTCGGGTGCCCTTCGCGGGGGTGCCGACACCGGAGTACTCGGACGAGCCCGGTGCCGAGACCGGTGATCCCGCCACCGGGGCCCCACCGCCCCCACCCGACGGACACCTCGGGATGACCGGCTCGTTGCGGGCGGGAACCGCTGAATCCCCGGACGAGCGCACGCCCGAGCGGCTCACCTCCCCACCCGAGGTGGAAAACCCCACCACACCGTTAGGGAACGCCGCCGACATCCTGGGGCGGGAGCACCGGGCCGACTCCGCGGACGCGGACTCGGCCGATCCGAACTCGTCTCCCGCTGTCGCGGACCCCGGGGCCGCCTCCGCGGCGGCGAGCCCGCCTCCCGCGAGCCCGCCTCCCGCGAGCCCGCCTCCCGCGAGCCCGGCGCCGGCGGTTCCGGAACCGGACCCCACGGGGGCCGACGCCGCCCCCGCCGCTCCCGTGACGGAGTCGCGGCCACCGCAGCCACCTCCGAACCAGCGGCCATCTCCGAACCAGCCGACACCGCTGAATCCCGCGGCCTTCCCTCCGCCGTCACCGGCCGGCGGCCAGTGGTCCGTGCCGTCGGGAGGTCCGGGCGGTCCCGCCAGCGGATCCTTCCCCCTCCCGCAACCACCCGACGAACCGGCGGGACGCGGTGATCCCCCGAGCGGTGGTCACCAGCCGGTGCGGCCCCCGGTGAACCCAACCAGCGGGCCGTTCCCCGCGCCGCAACCGCCGAGACAGCCGATGCCCCCGACTCCGCCGGGGCAGCCCGTGCCGCCCGCCACGTCACCCCGTCCCCCGCAACCGGACAGGAGCGGTCCGCGCAGTGGGCCCTTTCCAACGCAGGCACCACCCCCGCCGAGTCCCAACGGGCAGCCGCCCGCGCCCTCGGTCGCCACGCGGCGACAGCCCTCGGCTCCCCGTACGGCGGGCGCCGGTGAACAGCCACCGGAACCCGCGGCAAGATCCGCGCCCCAGCCCTCCAGGTACGAACCCCGTCCCGACGGCGGTTTCGGCCCGATGGGCTCGGGTGCCTGGTCCGGCGGTGGGAACTCCACCTACGCGGCACGAAGCGGGTTCCATCCCGATCCGGGCGAAGTGGACGGCGGGGAGAGTCCTCGGCGGAACGAGCTGCGGAGCGGACAGGGATACAACCGCGACGAGGACGAGGAACGGCCGCAGTTCCTGGTGCGGGCCGACGACCCCTACGGCACCGACTTCGGCGAGGACCGGCTGGTCGCGCCTCCCGTCATCGGCGAGGGGCCACCCGGTTACCCGGGCTTCTGACCGAGGGTTTCGGGCCGCGCCGGCGGACCTCTTCCTGACGGATCCTGCGCCCGGCCCCACCACCGGGCTCGACGGCGAGCGGGGCCCGCCACACCCCGGGAACGTCCTGTCGGGAGCGCACGCGGGCAGTCCCGAGGAGGCCGTTTCGGCACCACCGTGCCGGGAGGAGACTCTCGCCGAACGGCGACACGACAGGAGAGCGACAACGAGGGACCGGCCCGTGTTCCCGCTGCCGGGGCGGGTGGCCGGCCTGCGTGGGCCGGAGTTTCCCGGTCGGGGAGGCCGAGGCTTTCGGACAGCTACCGAGACGACGAAGTCACACTAGGAATCCCGCATGGTCGACACGATCACCCTCTCGCTGCCCGCCCTCGACGTGCTGGGCGAGCACCTGCGACTCGATGTGCGGCGTTACCCGTTCGAGGTCCCCGAGGTCGGTGAGTCGCCCGCGGAGCGGAAGAAGCTGGTCCAGCGGGTCTGGGGCGAACTGGAGACGTCCGGGCTGGCCGTGGACGGGCGGCTCGAACCGGAGGTGGCCGACGCGCTCTACCTGATGTCCAGCGCCGAGGTCTCGATCGCCGCCGCCGGTCTGCTCGACGTCCGCAACGGTCACCGGATGGCGGCGCGGGCGGTGGCCACCGGTGAGGTCGGGGTGGTCGGAGTGGTCACCAGGCGGGGACTGCAACTGGACTTCATGGCGCCCGAGGCGCTTCCCGAGGCCTGCGCGCGACTGCTTCCCCCCGCGCACCCCGGCGCCGGGCGCGAGACGAGCGTGGCGACGAGCCCGCTGCGGAACCGGGATGGGCGTACCGCCAGCGAGATCCCCTCCGAAGTGGAGGAGATCACGCGACTGCACAAGTACCGCATCGGGCACTTCGTCGTGGCGGGCACCGACCGGGCCGATGGGTGGGTCCGGATGCCCACGCTGGCGTGGTTCGACACCGATCGAGGGCGCTACACGATGCGTCACGGCGGTTCCGGCGAGGATGAGGTGCTCATCTGCTCCCCCGCCGACCAGAGGGGCGTGGCGGCGCGGCTCGATGAGCAGCTGAGATCGGTCCGGGGTGCGTGAGCGCCCCCGGCGGGCCGGAGCGGGAGGGCTCCTCGAACCGTTCGCGACCTGGTGTAACGCACCGCACTCGGATCGATGTGTGCGTATCGCGGTGCGGGTAAGGCAAGCTTAACCCGTGGACAGCGACAGGAGCCGGACCGACACGGGAGCCAGCACCGCCGAGCGCGACTCGTTGCTGCGACTGCTGGGAGGTCGGGCCAGCGCCCTCGACGCGAGTCTGCCCCCGGTGGCCTTCGGGTTGGTGTGGGTGCTCAGCGGTGAGTCCATAGCCGCCGCCGGGGTCTCGGCCGTCGCCGTGGGAGCGGTGATCGGCGTGTGGCGGCTGGTCAGCGGCGCGCGTCCACTGGCGGTGTTGTTCAGCCTGCTCGCGGTGCTGGTGGGGTCGATCATCGCGCTGCGCACCGGTCAGGCGGTCGACTTCTACCTCATCAGGCTCGGGTCCAACGCGGTCAGCGGACTGGCCTGGATGATCAGTATCGCGGTGCGCTGGCCACTGTTGGGGCTGGTGGTCGGAACGCTGCTGGGGCAGCGCACCCGCTGGCGGCGTGATCCGGATCTGCTGCGCGCCTACAGCAGGGCCAGCTGGATCTGGGTCGGCCAGTACGTCACCAGGCTGGCGGTGTTCGTTCCGCTGTGGATGCTCGGCGCCGTGGTGCCGTTGAGCATCGCCCAGGTGGTGTTGACCTGGCCGCTGGTGGTGCTCTGTGTCGTGGTGAGCTGGTGGGTGCTGCGGCGGACCCTCCCCTCGGGCCACCCCGGCATCCGGCACGCCCGCGCCCCGGAGGGCTCGGTGCGTTAGATCGGTGTCGGTTCCGCCCGGCCGCGACGGACCCCGGCCACCGGAGCGGGTGGCGGACCCGCTCAGCCGCGTCCGCCGCCGAGCAGCCTGCCGTGTAGCTCCCGCGCGTGCTCAGCGTCGACCAGGGGAATGGCCGCCAGCCAGGCCGCTCCCGCCGCTCCGGAACCGGCCGTGATCAACGGCGCGGCGCTTCGCGCCCGAAGTTCGGCGCGGACCGCCTCGTCGAGCACTCCCTCTCCGGAGAGCAGGCTGCCCGCCAGCACGATCGGTGAGCTGTCGGAGTCGTCCCGCACCGCCAGGGTGTCCGCTGCCAACGTCCGCGCCGCTCTCGACAGGATCTCCGTCGCTTTCCCACCGCCCTCGGCGGCCGAGGCGGTCACCAGCGGGGCGAGTTCGGCCAGCCGCACCGGCGGACCGTTGCCGAGCAGCGCGACGATCCTGCGCACCAGCATCGAGTAGGGTTCGTTGCCCCTGGCGGATCCGGGCAGCAGCTCGTTCAGCACCGAGGCCACCAGCGGGTCGTCCTTCTCCTCGCCGAGGTCGAGCGCGCGCAGCGCCGTGCTCACGGCCTCGCGGCCGAGCCAGAACGCCGAGCCCTCGTCGCCGAGCAGCCAGCCGTAGCCACCCAGCGTGCGCTCCGAACGGTGTCCGATGATCCGCGTCACGATCGAACCGGTTCCCGCGATCAGCACGGTCCCGTCGGGCTCGGCGGTTCCTGCCGCGAACGCGACCTCGCTGTCGCTGACGGTCCGCACCGGACACCGCAGCCCCAGCGTGTGCCAGGCCTGTTCGAACATCCCGGCCACGGCGGGGTCGGCCAGCTTGCTGATCCCGGCCATGCCCAGCACCACCGCACTCACCCGTTCGGGGGCGGTCTCCGCCAACGCCGTTCGCGTGGCGCGGGCGACCTGCTCGACCGCTCGGTCGGGAGGGTGGGTGTTCGGGTTTCCACCGCCCGCGTGGCCGGTGCCGACGGTCCGCCCGTGCGCGTCGGTCAGCAGCGCCCGGCTGGAAGTGCCGCCGACGTCCAGCCCGAGCAGCAACAGTTCGTCCGCGTTCTCGGTCTCGACCATGCGGTCCCCTCCGAACCCCGTGCTCCTGTGCTGGGCCGATCGGCGTAGTCTGGCGGTGCCCGTCTCACCCCGCCCCCTCGGTGAGGCGGGCCTTCAGGTCTCCGGCACCGTGATCCTCGCCGGGCGCGGCGAGTTCCGCCACCGTTCGTCCCGGTGTGTCACCGGGTGCGGGTCACCTTGTTCAGCCCGCGCGGGCTGTCCGGGTCGGAGCCGCGCTCCAGTGCCAGCGCCAGCGCCAGCCGCTGCACCGGCAGCACCTCCAGCAGCGGGGCGAGTTCTTCGGCGACCTCGGGGAGGACGATCCGGTGCGCGCACGGCATGTCCGCCGCGGCGGACCCGATCGCGCAGATGTCGGCTCCCCGCTCGTGAACGGTGCGCAGCACCTCGGTCATGGCGGCTCCGCCCTTCCCGGAACTGCACAGCGCCAGCACGGCCGTCTCCGCGTCCACGGCCGCGACCGGGCCGTGCAGCAGGTCCGCGCCGCTGTAGGCCCGGGCCGAGAGATAACTGGTCTCGGCGAGTTTGAGCGCGGCCTCGGCGGCCGTGGCAGAGGAGTAGCCCCGTCCGGTGGTCAGCACCCTGTCCGCGAAGCGGTAGCGGCGCACCGCCTCGTCCAGTTCCGAGGAGGGGGCCAGGGCGCGCCGGGCCAGGTCGGGCAGTTCGGCGGCCCGCTCCGCGTTCCCGCCACGTATCGCGTCGATCAGCAGGTAGAGGGCGAGCAGCGTGGCGCTGTAGGTCTTCGTGGCGGCCACGGCCTGTTCGGTGCCCGCTCGGATGTCCACCGAGAGCTCGGCGGCCCGGTTCAGCGCGGAGTCGGGGTTGTTGGTCACCGCCACAGTGGTGGCGCCGTCGCGGCGCGCCGCCTGGGTGACTTCGAGCATGTCGGGGGAGCCGCCGCTCTGGCTGACCGAGATCAGCAGCACTTCGCTCAGGTCGGGCTGGGCGTCGTAGAGCGTGGTGGTGGACGGTGAGACCAGCCCGGCCGGCAGCTGCAGCAGCACTTCGACCAGGTACTTGGCGTAGAGCGCCGCGTGGTCGCTGGAGCCGCGCGCGGCCAGCAGCGCGAAGCGAGGCTTCCGTTCCGCGATGCGCCGGGCGACCTCGGCCAGCTCGGGGCGGTTGGTGAGCAGGCCGTCGAACACCGCGGGCTGTTCGGCGATCTCGGCGCTCATGTGCCTGCCGGGATGCTGAGCCTGCTCGCCGGCCCCGGCTCCGGGGTCCTCGGTCATGTCGTGGTCCGTCCTTCGTCGTGCGACAATTTCGGTCTAGACCAATGCTACCGACAGCTCGCCCGGGCCGACAGCCCTGCGGCGTGAACCGTGGCCCGGCGAACAGGGCGACGAGCTGTGACCCCGCGCATACCGATCAGGGGGTGGCGGGATGCGATTCCTACTGTGCCGTGAAACTCCGGCATGCTGGAATCGGTAGTGCTGATCGCCCCGTTCGCAGGCGCGACGGTAGGAGGAAACATGCTCGAAGCGTCGGTGCCCGGCGGGGCCGACATGCCGACGAAGAACCAACGCGAGCCCAAGTACTGGGGGTTGAAGCAGCACCTGCTGGACATGCTTCGCTCCATGCCCGCTGGGTCCTCGATACCCACCGAGCGTGCGCTGGCCGCCGAGTTCGACGTCTCCCGTACCACGGTCCGACAGGCCCTGGCCGAGCTGACGGTGGAGGGCAGGCTGCTCCGCGTCCAGGGCAAGGGCACGTTCGCCGCGCAGCCCAAGGTCGCGCAGCGGCTGCAGCTGAGCAGCTACACCGAGGACATGCGGGCCCAGGGCAGGCAGCCCGACTCCCGGCTGCTGGAGATGAACGAGGAGCCCGCCGAACGCGAGCTGGCTCACCTGCTCGGGATCGGCTCCGGCAGTCCGGTGCTGCGGATGCGCAGATTGCGGCTGGCCGACGACGAGGCGATGGCCATCGAGACGACTCACCTGCCGCTGACCCGCTTCAAGGGGCTGACCCGGCTCATCGAGGCGGGGGCTTCGCTGTACCAGGTGCTGCGTGAGCAGTACGGCATCTCCTTCGCCAGCGCCGAGGAGACCATCGAGACCGCGCTGGCCAGTCCGGAGGAGGCCGAACTGCTCGGCGCCGACGTGGGGTTGCCGATGTTGCTGCTGTCCAGGCACTCCTTCCACGAGGACGGCACCCCGGTCGAATGGGTGCGCTCGATCTACCGGGGGGACCGCTACAAGTTCGTCGCCAGCCTCAACCCGCCGCTGAGCTGAGCGGCTCGGCCCGGTCCACGTTCCCGCCACTGACCACCGCCACGGTCGGGACAGCCCCCAGCTCCCGCGTGCGGTGGCGGTGGGCGGCCGTGGTGACCGCGCCGCTGGGTTCGGCGACGAGCCGGCAGCTCTCGGCCAGAAAGCCCGTCGCTTCGCCGATCTCGGCCTCGGAGACCGTGACCACGTCGTCCACGAGCTCGCGGATGTGGGTGAAGGTCAGTTCGGAGGGCTGAGCGGTGAGCCCGTCGGCCCTGGTGCGGGTACGCGCCTCCACCGGCCAGTGGCGCCGCTCGCCCGCGTGGAAGCCCTCCCGGGTGTCGGCGGCCAGCTCCGGTTCCACACCGACCACACGCACCCGTGCGCGGCAGCGCGCCAACCCGACCGCGACTCCCGAGATCAGCCCGCCGCCGCTGATCGGTACCAGCACCGTCACCTCCGAGAACCCGAGCGCGTCGACGTCCTCGGCGATCTCCAGCCCCACCGTCGCCTGACCGGCGATCACCGCCGGGGCGTCGAACGGCGGGATCAGGTTCGCCCCGCGGCTCTCGGCGATCTCCTCGGCGCGCGACTCCCGCTCCGAGACCTCGACCGGCACGATCTCGGCGCCCAACGAACGCGCCGCGGCCACCTTGGCCGCCGGAGCGGTGTGCGGCACGACCACGGTCGCCGGGACGCCGAACACCTTCCCGGCGTGGGCCACCGCGCGGGCGTGGTTCCCGCTGGAGTAGGCGACCAGCCCCCGGGCACGGACCCGTTCGTCCAGCACGGCTGCGGCGTGCAGCGCGCCCCTGATCTTGAAGGCGCCGGTGGGCTGCAGGCTCTCCGGCTTGAGCAGCAGCGGTCGTTCGCGCCCGGAGTCCGGCACCGGAAGCAGCGGGGTTCGCACCGGCCCCTCGGCGCCCAACCGCGCCAGGATCTCCCGCGCCGCGCGCGCCCGCTCGTTCGTGACCAACGACATGCGGGCATCCTCACCGATCCCTCGACCGGGGCAACGGCCGGGGAGTCGGCACGGTCGGTGAAGCCGCCGCGAGGAACGGTCGTTCCCCTCCCGGGGAGATCGAGTCCAGGGGATTCGGCAGCGTTACACCGAGTGGGAGTACTCACTGGCGGGGCTTCTCCGGGAGCAGTGCGGTTCCCCCACCCGTTGGACGTGCGAGGCGACGACCGTGTGGGAGAGCGATGAGCCAACAGCAGGAGAAGTCCACCCCGGGGGAGGAGGGGACCGACAAAGCCGGGCGCGGCGACCGGACGAGCCCGTTCGAGAAACTGGGTGTCTCGCCCGCACAGGTGACCGGTGTCGGACTGGCCGCGGCGACAGCGGCCGTGCTCGGTGGCCAGCTGGGGATCGCGGGAACCGTCTCGGGTGCGGCGATGACCAGCGTGATCATCACGCTCGGCGGGGCGGTCTACCAGCGCTCGTTGGAGTCGACGAAGCAGAAGGCGGCCAACGCGGCGTTGCGGCGGGCGGCCAGGCGCAGGGCGGCCCAGGCGGCCTCGGCGTGGGCGGACCCGAACGCCCCCACCCGTCCCCTGCGACGGCCCGCGGATTCCGCCGAGGACGCCGCCGCGAGGGGCACCGGCGCTGCCGGGGGAGCACAGCCACACGACCGCCCCGGTGACGAGGCCACGAGGCGGATCGCCGTTCCCGAGGAGACCCGGCGCCTGAGCCCGGCCGGGCACGACCCTTCCGTCGACACGGCGAGCGTGACCGGCGGCGCCGTGGAGGCGGCCGGTGAGCGGGAAGGGCGGCGCGGACGACGAGGACTCGACTGGCGGGTGGTCGCGGTGACCAGCGGCCTGGCGTTCGTGCTCTGCATGGTGCTGGTCACCGGTTACGAGGCCGTCACCGGCGGCTCGGTCTCCGGCGATTCCGGGGAGACGACCGTGGGCAACCTGTTCCGGCAGGGTGATGCCGGGGGCTCCCCGGCACCCGAGGAGCGACCGGTGCGGGTGCCCGCCTCCGAATCGAGCACCGCACCCGAAACCTCCGAACGGACCGAGGAGAGTCAGCGGCCGAGCGAGACCTCGGACCCGACGAGCTCCCCGGAGCGGTCCCCGAGCCGCACGCCGAGCTCGTCGACCGGTTCCACGCCCGAAACCACCGGCGGTCCCGAGACGAGTTCGGCCGAGCCCACTCCGAGCGAGCGGCCCCGCCGGAACGTCCGGCCCTCGGAGCCCAGCGCGCCCTGAGTCGCCCCCGCGTCGGGAGCGGCCGGGGAGGCGGGACGCGGGCGTCTTCGACCGGTGTCGGGCGACGCCCGTGCTCCGGGTACGGGTTCCGGCGCGGAAACCGGACTCCCGGCTGCTGACGGTGAATTCCGAGTTCCGCCACTTCCCCTCGGGCTGTCCGTTTCGCGGCTTTTCTCGGCGATTCTCGTGACGCGAAGTGATCACCGGAACACGTCACGAGTTATTCGGTTGATACCTCTCCGATATGGAAGCGAGATCTGCTACGTTGCGCATCGATGTTGGCGCGTTGATCGCCAACAGCGCTCACGCGATCGTGGAAATTTTCCCGCTGCCCAGGGAGGTCGTCAGTGAAGTTGGGGATCGCCTGCCGTCTCGTGGGGACCCTGTTGTTGGCGACGGCCACCGCCGCGACGGCGGCATCGGCGAGTTCGGCCTCCGTGCCCGACACCCCGGAGAGACCGGACGGGGCGGCTTCGTTGCTGGAGGCCATGCAGCGTGACCTGGGGTTGAGTGCGCGCGAATCCCGCCTGCGCCTGTACCGGGAGACGATAGCCGAGCAGGTGCGGCACACCCTGCGGCGCACTCTGGGGAACTCCTACGGCGGTGCGCACTACGACGCCGCGAGCGGGCGGTTGGTGGTCGGGGTGACCGACCACTCCCGGCTGGCCGACGCGCGTGCCGCCGGAGCGCACGCCCGACTGGTCGAGTACAGCTCCCGGCGTCTCGCCGGGATAGCCGAACGCCTGGGCCAGTCGCTGCGGAGCGCCCCCGACGGAGTGACCGGATCCTATGTGGACACCGCCGACAACTCCGTGGTGCTGACCGCCGAACACGGCAGCGCCGTCGCCGCGAGGAAATACGTCCGCTCCACCGGGGTGGCCGCGGACGCGGTGCGGGTCGTCGAGACCGAACGGACCCCTCGGCTCTACGCCGACGTGATCGGTGGGAATCCTTACTACATCGGTGGGAACACGCGCTGCTCCGTAGGATTCGCGGTCCAGGGCGGCTTCCTCAGCGCAGGACACTGCGTCGCGACGGGTGACAGCACCAGCGATCCCGCCGGCCGGGCGGAGGGGTCATCCTTCCCGGGCAACGACTTCTCCTACATCCGCAGCTCGGCGCGGGGACGACCACTGGTCAACGACTACGCGGGTGGCACAGTCGACATCGCGGGCTCCACCGAGGCGCCGGTGGGGGCCTCGGTGTGCCGTTCCGGGGCCACCACCGGCTGGCACTGCGGCACGATCCTCGGCAAGCGGCAGAGCGTGCGCTACCCCTCGGGTGTGGTGGCGGGGCTCACTCGCACCGACGTCTGCGCCGAATCCGGTGACTCCGGCGGCTCCTTCGTCTCCGGACAGCAGGCGCAGGGAATCACCTCGGGCGGCTGGGGCGACTGCACCGACGGTGGGATCACCTTCTTCCAGCCGGTCAACGAGGCGCTGGACCACTACGACGTCGAACTCCTGACCGGCTGATCGTTGGAAACATGCCCTCGCGTTTCGCGCGTCTCCTCCTGTGGCGGAACCTCTCGCGGGCTCTCGCCGCGGCGAGGCCCGACCTCGGGTAGGTACTACACAACGTCGGGGCTTCCTCGCGAGAGCACCACGAGAGAACCCGCGGCGGTGCGGGCTGCGGGAGTGGTGGGAGTTCGGCCCCGCGTCGTAGCGGTGCGGCGATTTCGTGCTTGGTTTCAAGCGGTAGGTGCTGTTCCACCGATGTAGGAACGGCGGGAACGGCGCCGGGCGGCGGCCCCGGCCCCTCCCGGCGGGGGCGCCGTCACCGGGGCAGCCCCGTCCGCACCAGCGGCCGGAGCGAGTCGTTCCGCGAGGACTCCTCAGCCCACCAGCCGCGAGCGCAGCTCCGCGGCGGCCGCCCTGGGATCCTCCGCCTCGGTGATCGCGCGGACCACGACCACGCGCTCGGCTCCCGCCGCCATCACCTCGTCCAGGTTCTCCGGACCGATGCCACCGATCGCGAACCACGGCCTGCCGTGGCCGTGGTGCTCGGCGGCGTGGCGCACCAGCTCCGGACCGGCCGCTTCACGGCCCGGCTTCGTGGGGGTGCTCCACACCGGGCCGGTGCAGAAGTAGTCCACGCCGCGCTCGGTGGCGGCCGAGTCCGCCTGCACCACGTCGTGTGTGGAACGCCCGACGATCATCTGGTCGCCGACGATGCGCCGCGCGGTCTCCACCGGCAGATCGTCCTGCCCCAGGTGCAGCACGTCGGCGTCGACCGCCAACGCGATGTCCGCGCGATCGTTGACCGCCAGCAACGCGTCGTGCCGCACGCAGGAGTCGGCCAGCACCTCCAGCGCGGCCAGCTCCTCGCGAGCTTCGAGCGGAGCCCCTGACTCGTCCTTGTCCCGCAGCTGGATGATGTCCACGCCGCCCGCCAGCGCCTCGTCCACGAACTCCGCGAGGTCACCGCGATCCCGGCGAGCGTCGGTGCACAGGTACAACAGCGCCTGATCCAGCCGGGCGCGGATTCCGTAGCCGTCCATTCCGGGCATGGGTCCAGGGTAGGCCACCCGGCGGCCCGTGGCGCCAGTCACATCCTCCTGTGGGTGTCGTGGTGAAGTCTCGTCGACGTGACCAGCGGCTCCCCGGGCGCCACCTGACGCGAAGGGCATTCATCGCCTAACCTGTCCGGTGGGTACCCGCGGGAGTCCGGCCGAACGGACTGAGAGGGGGCTGAAGCCCCGACCGCCGAACCTGATCCGGATCATGCCGGCGCAGGGAGCGAGCATTGACGAACGGGCAATACCACGACGTCGCCCTGGTGGGTGGCGGTGTGATCGGGCTGTCCTGTGCGTGGCGGCTGGCCGCGCTGGGCTGCCGAGTGCGACTGGTCGATCCCGAACCGGGCGGTGGTGCCTCCCACGTGGCGGGCGGGATGCTCGCGCCACTGGCCGAGGCCTGGTTCGGTGAGGAGGAGCTGCTCGAACTGGGATCCGCCTCGCTGCGCCGCTGGCCGGAGTTCGCCGCCGAACTGGCCCGCGCCGCCGACGCTCCCTCCGGCCTCAACGAGCGGGGGACCCTCGTCGTCGGGGCCGACAGCGCCGACCGCGAGCAGTTGCACGAGGTGGCCGAGCACCTGGCGGCTCTGGGGTGGGAGGTCAACCGCCACTCCGGCAGGGCACTGCGCAAGCTGGAACCCTCGTTGGCGCCGAGCGTGCACGGCGGGCTGGAAGTGCCCGGCGACCTCTCGGTGGACAACCGCGCCGCGCTGCGGGCACTGCGTCGGGCGGCCCTTCGCGCCGGTGTGGAATTCCGCGCCGAGTCCGCACGGCGGGTGGGGCCCGGACGTGTGGAGCTGGCGGACGGGTCCGAGCTGCGCTGCGACGTCGCGGTCATCGCGGCGGGCGGTCGTTCCGGCGAGCTGCACGACGGCCTGGCCGGGGTGGTCCGCCCGGTCAAGGGCGAGATCCTGCGGCTGCGCCGCAGGCCCACCGCGCTGCCACCGCCGGAACGCACCGTCCGGGGGCCGGTGCACGGCAGACAGGTCTACCTGGTGCCGCGTCCCCCGGACGGGCTGGTCGTGGGGGCCACGCAGTACGAGACGGGCTTCGACACGCGGGTCACCGTGGGCGGGGTGCGCGACCTGATCGGGGACGCCGAACGCCTGGTCGCCGGACTCGGCGAGTACGAGTTGACCGAGGCCACCGCCGGGCTGCGACCGGGCACCCCCGACAACCTGCCGCTGATCGGCTGGCTGGAACCGGGGGTGCTCGTGGCCACCGGACACCACCGCAACGGTTTCCTGCACGCGCCGATCACCGTCGAGGCGGTCGCCGCGCTGCTGCGGGACGGCCACGCCCCCGCCGAGGCAGAACCGGCCGATCCGGCGCGAAGTGGAGGTCAACCATGAACGTCACGATCAACGGACAGCGCTACGAACTCGAGGAGGGCGCCACCCTGGCCGACGCGCTGGAACGCTTCCAGAGTCCGTCCCGTGGCGTGGCCGTGGCGCTGGACGGAGCCGTGGTCCCCCGGGACCGCTGGCGGGACACCGAACTCACCACGGCCGCGACGGTGGAGATCGTCACCGCCGTGCAAGGAGGATGAACATGGACGATCCGCTGGTCATAGCCGGTCACGAATTCGGTTCCCGGCTGATAACGGGCACGGGGGGAGCGGCCAACCTGACGGCGCTGGAACAGGCGCTGATCGCCTCCGGCACGGAACTGACCACGGTGGCGATGCGCCGCGCCGACGCGGATGGGGGAACCGGGGTGTTCGACCTGCTGCGGCGGCTGGGCATCGCCCCGTTGCCCAACACGGCCGGGTGCCGCAGCGCCGCCGAGGCGGTGCTGACCGCACAGCTGGCGCGCGAGGCGCTGGAGACGAACTGGATCAAGCTGGAAGTCGTGATCGACGAGGAGACGCTGCTGCCCGATCCCGTCGAGCTGACCGACGCCGCCGAACAGTTGGTCGAGCAGGGGTTCGTGGTGCTGGCCTACACCAACGACGACCCCGCGCTCGCCACGCGGTTGGAGCAGCTCGGCTGCGCGGCTGTGATGCCGCTGGGCTCGCCGATCGGGACGGGGCTGGGCATCCGCAACCCGCACAACATCGAGATGATCTGCTCCCGGGCCTCGGTGCCCATCGTGCTCGACGCCGGGATCGGCACCGCCTCGGACGCCGCGTTCGCCATGGAGCTGGGCTGTGACGCGGTGCTGCTGGCCTCGGCCGTCACCCGGGCGCACGACCCGGAGCGGATGGCCGCCGCGATGCGCTCCGGGGTGGATGCCGGTCGCCTCGCCGCGCGGGCGGGCCGGATTCCGCGCCGCTACTGGGCCGAGGCCTCCAGCCCCGGACGGCCGATGGGATGAGGGAGGTGTGAGGGGACCTTCCGGACTCCACGCGCCCCCTGCCGGCTCAGGCCTGACCGTTCACCCCTGTCCGATCAGGCCTGACTGCGGGCCGGCGTGTGGGGATCTCGTCGGAGGGCCACGTGGCCTCCGAGCAGCGCCCCGACCGCCAGGCCGATGGGCGGAGCCAGGACGAGGGCCGCTCCCCAGAGCGGACTCGGCAACATGTCGGTGACGCCCACCTCCAGCCCCAGCAGTCGTTCGAGAGACCCGCGCAGCAGCAGGGCGCCGCCGAACCCGGCCGTGCCGCCGACCACTCCGGCGAGCAGTCCGGTCAGCACCGTTCCACCGAGCGGGATCCGACGGATTCCGCTCACCGAATCGCCGGGGATGCGCGGGACGGCGAGTTCGGAAAAGCGGTGGTGGAGGCCGGAACGTGCGCTGGACGAGCCGGTGAGCACAGCGACGGCGAGCACGACGAGGATACCGATCCGGTAGCCGAGCTCGGCTGCTCCGAGCACACCCGGCAGGTTGCGCACCCGGTCGGCGACCGGTGATGCGGAGAATCCCAGCTCCCGTAGCTTTTCCACCACCGTGGGGACGTTCCGTTGTTCGCTCACCGAGACCACCGCCGACGTCGCTCCCGTGGTGGACCGGTATCGCTCCGGGGACATTCCCGCCTTGGCGGCTGCCAGCACGGCTGCCGTCTCCGGTGCTACATAAGCCGTGTCAGGACCGTCGAACCGCCATCCGGGGTCGTAGGTGGCCACCACCTCGAAGGTGGTGTGTGCCGGTGTTCCGGAACGCTCTCCGGTCGCCCGGGTGTAGGCGACGGGGAGTTCCTCTCCCACGAATCGGTTGAAATCGACGCCGGAGCCGTGCACGGGAAGTACCAGTTGCCCCGGTCGGAGCGGTCGCGGTACTTCGCCGCGAACGATGGTGGGACGTGTCGAGGGGCGCCAGGAATGCGTGGTCAGATCGAAGGTGGGGGCGTTGGGATCAGCGCTTCCGGTGTAGATGGACGAGACGTGGTCGGGGACCGCTTCGACGACGTGTGCCACGTCGCGCACCCGGTCGAGGTTCTCCGCGTCGAGCTCGCGAACCGCCCGGCCGGTTTCGAGCGAGGACACGTCGAGCTGAGTCAGCCCACCGGAACGAAGCAACTCGCGTTCGACCGCGGTGCGTGCTCCCGTAGTCACACTAGCCAGTCCGCTCACCAAGACAGTCAGCACCACCAGCAGTCCCAGCGTGCTTCGAATCGAGGAGTTCGAACGTCGCAGGACCGCCCCTGGCCATCGCCACATTCGACTTCCCCCGTCCGAAGTGGTCGCTCGATATCGTGAATAGTTTTCTTGTCTCGATCCTATTCCCGTCTCGTGTTCGGAGGCCACCGTCGAGTCGTGAGTGGTGGGAATACTGGTGTTCGCCCGCGCGGCGCCCCGGACTCACCTGATCCGCAGCCGCTCCGGGCGCACGAACGAGATGGTGTAGCTCTTCCACGGGTCGTTGTAGCCGAACGTCTCGTCGATCGCGGCCCTGGCGTGCAGCGCGTTCTCCAGCAGGGAGTTGGCCAGCAGTTCGGTGGCCGGTGCCTGCCCGGCCGGAATGTCCGGTATCCGCGCCGTGGTGCTGCCGCCCAGCAGATCGTCCACCGAGCTCAGCGCCGGTACGGCCAGCGCTCGCTCGGTGTCGGGCCGGAACGCCAGGGTGGCCAGGTCCTGCCGCAGCGCGTCCAATGCCACCGCCGCGGCCCTGCTGCTGCGTTCGGCTTCCTCCTCGACCGCGTCCGCACCCTCCAGTTTGGCGGGGAGCCCCAGCAGGTCCTGGGTGCGTCGCAGCGCCAGCACGTGCGCTGCCCGCAGCGGGGCCTTCAGGTCGGCACCGCGCCCCGCCGCCCGGACGCTGCGCAGCAGCTCGGAGACCGACCAGACGGTGGCGCGGACCGTGCCCCGCACGTCCGGCACCAGGCTGCCGGGCAACACCAGATAGCTCACGAACCCGACGCTCAGCGCTATCGCGGCACCGATGGCGGTGTTGGCCGCGAAACTGATCGTCGCGTTGACCAGCGAGCGATCGTCCAACCGCACGATCCGGTCCAGCACGGTGATGGTGATCAGCGCGCCGAGCAGCACCCGGTAGTCGTTGCGCAGCCGCTCGATCCGCAGCAGCATCGCCGCGACGACCACCGGCACCAGCAGCATCGCGTAGGGCACCAGCACGATCACCACCGACAGCAGCACCACGCCGAGCACCGCTCCTCCGGTGCGTTCCAGCGCCCCGTTCATGCTGTCCCGCGCGGCGGGTTGCAGCACCACGTACAGGCTCAGCAGCAGGGTGGAGGCCGAAGGGTCCCGCAGCAGCAGCACGACCACCATGCCCACGGTGACGGCCAGGGTGCACCGCAGCGCGTGCCGGAACAGCGAGGAACGCAGCGACAGGTGGGCTCGCACCGCCCCGATGACCTGCTGCCTGCGCCCCCCGGGCGCCGCCGGGGTGGTGGCCGTGGTGTCCCGTCGCAGCACCGCCCGGCGTATCCGGTCGAGCCCTTCGTTGATGCCGTTCACCGCGTCCGGCAGCCTGCGGTTGGCAGCTCCCTCCAGCACCTCCGGGCGCGTACGGGCCAGGCCGTTGAGTCCGGTGCACACCCGGGAGCGAACGGCCACGGCCAGCTCGGCCGCGATCTCGTCGGCGCGCGCGGCGATCCGGTACAGCCACTCCCGCTGCTCCCCGTGGGACTGCTGTGCCTGCGCCAGCAGCACCTCGCGGGCCGCTCGGAACCTGGCGGCCCCCGCCAGCACCTGCCCCAGCCAACCGACCCGGCCGTCGGCGCGCCAGGCGTCGGCCGCGCTCTCCACCACCCCGGGGCCGGGGGTCGTCAGCGTGCGCGCCACCGTGGCCCGGATCGTCCTGGTCGGGTCGGTCAGTCCCACGAGCACGCGCAGCAGCAGCGCGAACAGCGCGCCGAACACCGCGGCGGCGGCCAGCACCCAGGGGGGCTCCCCGGTGCCGATCCCTGTGGTGGTGGCCAGCAGCGTCGCGGCGGCGAAGGTCTGGCCGAAGGTGCGGTAGCGCTCCCCCAGGGCCGGGAGCATGCCAGAACCGAACACCACGAGTGCCACCAACGCCCCCGCCAGCACCGGTACCCGCACCAGCAACGGCCCCACCGCCAGCACCAGCGTCAGGGCGGGCGCGAAGCGCGCGAACATGCGCAGGTCCGCGCGCAGCGAGTGCCCGCCGGAGGTCACCAGCGTGAGGACCGCCGTCATGCCAGAGATGATCAGCGGTTCCCCGATGTCGGACAGCCACCCCACGAGGGTCGCCACCGCCACGGCAACCAGCACCGCCGTGGTGTACTGCCGTTGTCGCGGGTCGGGTGCGCCCGCTTCGGTGGACAGCTCTGCCCGTAGTCGTTTCAGCACCGGATTCGCCCCACGCTTCGCCTGGTGTGTGCTCGTACTGACGTATCGACGGCGACGCCGACGATCGGCTGCTACCAGGGCACGGTTCCCGAACCACGTGGCCGTGGTAGTTCAGTCCCTCATCGGGTATGTCGACACGCTCCACGATCAGGGTTACGGAGCAGCGAGCGAAATCACTCGTTAGGGGGGCTTCGCGGCGATTCGTCGCGAAATCACCGTGGCTCCGGCGGTGCACCGGCACCGCCGCGGAGAGATCAGTGGATCGACCGGCTGCTGACCCGCCAGAACGTCGAGACCGGCCCCACTCCGCTGCCCAACGGGTAGGAGTGCCGCACCGAACGGCTGACGAACCGCTTGCCCAGCCGCACGGCCCGTTCCATCGGAGCTCCGCGCGCCAACGCGGCGGTGATCGCGGACGCGAAGGCGTCCCCCGCGCCGTGGGTGTGCACGGTGGAGTAGCGGGGACCGGGCAGGGTGACGGCCTCGTGCCCGTCGAACAGCAGGTCCACGCACTCCGGGTCCTCGGGCAGGTGCCCGCTCTTGATCAGCACGTACTCGGGGCCGAAGTCGTGCACCGCCTTGGCCGCGTCCCAGAGCTGGTCCCGGCCGTTCACCTCGATCCCGGTCAGCAGCCGCACCTCGTCGAGGTTCGGGGTCACCAGGGTGGCCCGGGGGAATGCCTCGTCGCGCAGCACCGCCAGCGCGTCGTCCCGCAGCAGCGGTTCACCGTTGCGTGAGGCCGCCACCGGATCGAGTACCAGCGGAGTGCGACCGTTCCGGCCGATGCCCTGCCGGTCGCAGGCGGCCAGCGCCGCCTCGATGCACGCCGCCGAGGGCAGCACCCCGGTCTTCGCCGCGTTCACCCCGATGTCCGAGGCGACCGAGTCGATCTGAGCGGCCACCGTCTCGGGCGGGATCTCGACCATGTCCGAGACCCCGAGGGTGTTCTGCACGGTCACCGCCGTCACCGCGGTCATGCCGTGCACGCCGCAGGAGAAGAAGGTGCGCAGGTCGGCGTGCATACCCGCGCTGCCCCCCGAGTCCGACCCCGCGATCGTCAGGGCCGTGGGCGGGGCCGTGTCGTTGGCGGGCCGGATTCCGGTGCCCGTGGGTGTGGAGTCCATCGAACTCATCGTAGAAGTCCCCGTGCGGTGGGTGGTCCGGGTGGCTGGGCGACGTGGGAAGTGTCGTGTCGGTGCGGATCGGTTCGTCCGCGAGACACTCACGCCCTCGATTCCGCTGTGACCGGCTGTTTCGTGGTGGTCGCCGCCCCGGTGGCGGCACCGGGCACCGGTCGGCCGAGTTCGTGGGCGAACGAGCGATTGATGCGCAGGCATCGGATTCCGACACGGTCGGACGACGATGTGCTGCTTGCCTTTCCGGCCGCGGCGCACGGTGGACGTCTGATCAACTCGGACGACTCGCTACCGCTCTCCACCGTGCACGGTGCTGCCGAGACGGCGGCCCCCGTCCCCCGGACGTTCGTGGGGGCTCCCGGAGCCTCGCGCCGAGGCCCGACGTCGTGCGGGTCGCCACCCGGCGTCGGGCCTCGGCGGATCGCGAGTCGGCGAAAGGTTCCGCCGCACGGCTCCCGGAAGAGGAGCCCGATGAACCTACTGGCGCTCGGCGATCGGCAGGTAGACCTCGCCGCCGGAGGCGGTGAACTCCTCGGCCTTCTCCCGCATCCCCGCCTCGATCGCGTCGACGCTGTCCAGCCCGTGTTTCTCGGCGTAGTCGCGCACGTCCTGGGTGATCTTCATCGAGCAGAACTTCGGCCCGCACATGGAGCAGAAGTGCGCCGTCTTCGCGGGTTCGGCGGGCAGCGTCTCGTCGTGATAGGCCCGCGCCGTGTCGGGGTCCAGCGAGAGGTTGAACTGGTCGTTCCAGCGGAACTCGAAACGGGCCTTGGACAGCTCGTCGTCGCGCTCCTGGGCACGCGGGTGCCCCTTGGCGAGGTCGGCCGAGTGCGCCGCGATCTTGTACGCGATCACGCCTGCCTTGACGTCGTCCCGGTTCGGCAGCCCCAGGTGCTCCTTCGGGGTGACGTAGCACAGCATCGCGGTTCCGGCGCGCCCGATCTCGGCCGCCCCGATCGCCGAGGTGATGTGGTCGTAGGCGGGCGCGATGTCGGTTGCCAGCGGGCCCAGGGTGTAGAACGGGGCCTCGCCGCAGAGCTCCTCCTCCCGGCGGACGTTCTCCGCGATCTTGTGCATCGGTACGTGCCCCGGACCCTCGATCATCACCTGCACGCCGTGCTCCCGCGCGATGTGCGTGAGTTCGCCGAGGGTCTCCAGCTCGGCGAACTGGGCACGGTCGTTGGCGTCGGCGATCGAACCGGGACGCAGCCCGTCGCCCAGTGAGAACGTGACGTCGTAGGAGCGCAGGATCTCGCAGAGTTCGGAGAAGCGCTCGTACAGGAAGCTCTCCCGGTGGTGTGCCAGGCACCAGGCGGCCATGATCGATCCTCCGCGCGAGACGATGCCGGTCACGCGCTGGGCGGTCAGCGGGACGTAACGCAGCAGCACCCCGGCGTGCACCGTCATGTAGTCCACGCCCTGCTCGCACTGCTCGATCACGGTCTCGCGGTAGATGTCCCAGGTCAGCTTGGCCGGGTCGCCGTCGACCTTCTCCATCGCCTGGTAGATCGGCACGGTGCCGATCGGCACCGGCGAGTTGCGCAGGATGGCTTCCCTGGTCTCGTGGATGCGGCTTCCCGTGGACAGGTCCATGATCGTGTCCGCGCCCCAGCGGCTCGCCCAGACCATCTTCTCCACCTCCTCCTCGATCGAGGAGGTGACGGCGGAGTTGCCGATGTTGGCGTTGACCTTCACCAGGAAGTTCTTCCCGATGATCATCGGTTCGGTCTCCGGGTGGCAGCGGTTGGCCGGGATCACCGCGCGCCCGGCCGCGACCTCGGAGCGGACGAACTCGGGGGAGAGGTCCTCGCGCGCCGCGATGTACTCCATCTCGCGGGTGACGACGCCCTGCCCGGCCCACTCCAGCTGGGTGCGGTGCTCCCGCCCGTCCGTCCAACCGCGACGCAGCGGGTGGATGCCCTCGTGCACGTCGATCTCGACGTCGTCGTCCGTGTAGGGGCCGGAGGTGTCGTAGACGTCGAGGTGCTCGCCGTTGCTCAGCTCGATCCGGCGCGCGGGCACGCGCAATCCCGACTCGGTGCTGTGGTGGATCTTGTGCGAGCCCCGGATCGCTCCGGTGGTGATGCTCGGTGTGGCCGTTCCGTTCGAGTCGGACCCGTTCGGATACACGTCGGCCATGGCCCTTCCTCCCTACGCCGGTATTACCCGGTCAGGTTCATGCGGTCGGCGACCCCGGAGATCGACTCCAGCCGCCCTCTCAGCCCGCTTCCGGTGCGAGCTCCCGCGGTTTCGGTTGTCGGCGGCAGACACTAGCCATCCGCGAGCCGAAGCGCAATGCGTGTCGTTGGCCCGGCCGGGTGGTTCCCGAGTCGGTAAGCTGTTGACCAGGCGTGGGACCGCGGCGCCTACCGGGAGGATTCGATGCGTCACGAATACGACGCAGCAGGTGAGCGCGCTGTGCACGCCGCGCCGGTAGGCTCGCCCCCGACCTCCACGGGACTGTTCGAGGTCTGGCGGGAACTGGATGTGCCCGAGGGGTGGTGCGCGGAGAGCATCGAGGAAAGGATCGTGATGACACCGCCGCCCGGGCACGAACACAATCTGGTCGCGGACCAACTGCACCGGCTGTTCGTGCGCGACGTGCCGGACCACTGGGCGATCTTTCAGACCGCCGGTGTCTCGGTGGCGCCGCGCGTCGGTTTCTTCGTCCCGGATCTGTTGGTGATACCGCGCGACCGGGTTCCGAGCGACGCGGATGCCGCTCCCGTGCCCGCCGCGCTCGGGCTGCTGGCCGCCGAGATCACTTCCCTCGGCGACCCCGAGACCGACCGGACCACCAAGCTCCGGGCCTACGCCGGTGCGGAAGTGCCGCTCTACCCGCTCGTCGATCGCCACGGCGCCGGGGGACCCACGATGTCGTTGTACTCCGATCCCACCTCCGGGCACTATCGACACCTGGTTCAGGTCCCGTTCGGCGACGGGATCGAGCTGCCCGAGCCGTTCGGTTTCCGCCTGGACACCACGCGGTTCTGAAGCGCGCCGCTCGCTCGGTGCCGAGCCTGGTCGGGGTGAGGATCAGCGAGAGGTCCCGCCGAACGGGCCCGACGGAGCGCCGGACCGGCGAAGTCCTACCGCTCGGCGAACGGGTCGGCGTCGGTGGCCGGGTTCCAGGAGTTGCCCGGTTCGGTCCAGCCGTTGCGCTTGAGCATCTTCTTGGCGGCGCGCGCGTGCCTGCCCGTGAGGCGGCTCAGGTACAGGTAGCCGTCCAGGTGGTCGGTCTCGTGCTGGAAGCACCTGGCCAGATGACCGTGCCCCTCCAGCTCCACGGCCGAGCCGTTGCCGTCGAAGCCGGTGACCTTCGCGTAGTCCGCCCGGCCGGTGGGGAACGACTCGCCGGGAACCGACAGGCAGCCCTCCCAGTCGTCGTCCGGGTCGGGCATAGTCAGCGGCACCTCCGAGGTCTCCAGCCTCGGGTTCACGACGACGCCCCGGTGGTTCACCCCTTCGTCGTCCGGGCAGTCGTAGACGAACAACCGGAGGTCCACCCCGATCTGGTTGGCCGCGAGCCCCACCCCGTTGGCCGTGTTCATGGTCTCGAACATGTCGTCGATCAGGGTGCGCAACTCGTCGTCGAAGGCGCTGACCTCGCGTGTCGCGGTGTGCAGCACGGGGTCGCCCGCGATTCGGATGGGGTGGACGGTCATGCTCGAAAGCCTATCCGGCCGGGTGCGCGACCGACCAAGGCGCTCCCGCCGGGGAGGCCGGGAACTCCGACGCTGCCGGGGAAGCGCGAGCGGTGCGAGTGGGAGCCGGATGTGCCGGATTGATCCGTTGCGCGAGGATCGGACTCCCGTGATCGGGAGACATCATCCTTACGTGTGATGCACCCCGGTGCTGATCAAGACATGGTGTAATGAGAGGGGTGGATCACGCTTTCGTGATGCACCATGTGCGGATAGCCGATCGTGAGGCGAGGTGCGAGATGGACGCCGCCCAGATGTTGACCGCACACGAGATCGCGCGCCAGTGCGAGCAACTGGCGCGAGGGGCCGAGCACGGCGGTCCACGACCGGAGGAACCCCGACCCGCCCGGCACTTACGTGCGGTGGAGCCGATCACGCAGCCCATCGAACGAGTTCCGGAGCAGCCGAGCGCTCCGGAGGAGGAGTCCGAGGGCGCCGGGGGCTCCGCCGCCGGACTGACCGACCGCGAACGCGAACTGCTCGCCTTCGAGCGCCAGTGGTGGAAAGCCGTGGACAGCAAGGAACGTGCCGTCCGGGAGCTGTTCGCGCTCGAACCCGGCGAATACTACCGGCTGCTCGAAGAACTGCTCGACAAACCAGCGGCGATGCGAGCCGAACCGATGCTGGTCAAACGGTTGCGCCGGGAGCGCGCGGCCGGTCGGCTCGGTGTGGCCACCGCGCGCCGGCGACCCGAACGGGAGTACTGAATGCCCTCCGGAGAGTTCCCCACCGGGCGCTCCGCCGCCCGGATCGGCGGTTTCACGCTTGTCGGAGTCGGCGTGCTCGCCCTGTTCTTCGGCGTGGCCACCGCGCTCACCGGGGGGTCCACTCCCTCGGCCGGTTCGGACACCCCGGGGAACGCGCCCCCACCCCCGTCCTCGACGAGCACCAGTGCGGCGGGCACGAGCACCACGGTCCAGGACACCGGCACTTCGGCGCCGAGCGATCCGGAAACCTCGGAACCGCACGACTCGCCCACCTCCGGCGCCTCGGACAGCTCCACTCGCGACGACCAACGCTCCCCCGGCTCGGAGAGCCGGGCACCGGACGACGGCGACTCGGGCGGCGACGGCACGGGGAACGCGGCCGAACAGGTGAGGATCTCGTTGCGGGTCTACAACAACAGCAAGATCGACGACCTCGCCCACCGCGCCGCGGATGATCTCAGGGGCGCGGGGTTCGAAGTGCTCGAAGTGGGCAACTACTCGGGCGGACGGATCCCTGTGACCACCGTCTACTACCGGCCGGGCACCGACGAGCGCGCCGAGGCTCGCACCGTGGCGCGGCGGCTGGACGCCAGGCTCGAACCCAGATTCCGAGGCATCGCCGACGCCAGTCCCGGAGTGATCGTCATCGTCACGAAGAACTACGACGGTCTCGGCTGAGGCGCCCCGCACCAGTCGTTTCGGGGCTCGCTCCCGCGCCTGAGTACTGCCGTTCCCGCTGTCGGCATCACCGCGGGGCTGCCGTGTGCGCTCTCGTGAGGAAGGCCCGAGGTCGTGCGGGCCGATACCCGATGCCGGGACCACCCCCTTGCGAGTCGCGAGAGGTTTCGCCGAATGTCCACGTGATGCCCACGTGCGGAAAGCCGCGCCGGGATCACCGAAACGACTCGAAGGCGGCGATCTGCTCCCGGCTCAGCGAGGGGCTCACCCGTCGACGGGCCGACTCCAGGTGTGCGGCCGAGACCTCGGCCGCGTGCAGCGTCTCGCGCAGCGCGGTCAGCGCCGCCTCCCTGATCAGCGAGGCGCAGTCGGCCGCCGAGTACCCCTCCAGTGACTCCGCGAGGTCCGCCAGGTCGACGTCCGCCGCGAACGGTGTGTTCCGGCCTGCGGAGCGCAGGATCTCGGCCCGCGCCGCCGCGTCCGGCGGCGGCACCCCGACGGAACGTTCCAGCCTGCCCGGCCGCAGCAGTGCCGGATCCACCAGTTCGGGCCGGTTCGTGGCGCCGATGACCACGACGTCGCGCATCGGTTCCACTCCGTCCAGCTCGGTCAGCAGCGCGGCCACCACCCGGTCGGTCACCCCGGAGTCCGAGGACTGCCCCCGCACGGGGGCGAGCGCGTCGATCTCGTCCAGGAAGACCAGGGTCGGCGCGGCGTCCGCCGCGCGGGTGAACAGGTCGCGTACCGCGCGTTCGGACTCGCCGACCCACTTGTCCAGCAGCTCGGCCCCCTTGACCGCGACCGCGTTGAGTCTGCCCGAGCCCGCGAGCGCGCGCACCAGGAAGGTCTTGCCGCAGCCCGGTGGCCCGTACAGCAGCACTCCGCGAGCCGGTCGGATTCCCAGTCGGGCGAACGAGTCCGGATAGCGCAGCGGCCAGAGCACGGTCTCGTGCAGCGCCTGTTTCACCTCGGCCATGTCGCCCACATCGTCCAGCCCGACCTCGCCGGTGCGCAGGGTGTCCGTGGCAGACATCGAGATAGGCCGGACCGAGGACAGCGCCTGCTCGAAGTCCTCACGCCGGACCCGGGGCTCTCCGCCGTCCGGTTCGGAGCGGTGGCGCAGTGCCGCCTGCACCGCCGCCTCCCGAGCCAGCGCTGCCAGGTCGGCGGCCACGAAGCCGGGAGTTCGTTCGGCGAGTTCGCCCGGCTCCACCTCGGGGTGCAGCGGGGTGTCGCGCAGCAGCACCCGCAGCAGCTCGGCGCGTGCCGCCCCGTCGGGCAGTCCCACGGTCAGCTCCCGGTCCAGCAGCCCCGGCTCGCGGACCCTGGGATCGACGTGTCGCGGATCGGAGCTCGTGGCCACGATCGCCAGTCCGGCGATCTCGGCGGCTCGGCGCAGCTCGTCGAGCACCACCGTGGAGAGCGGTGGTGGGGAAGAAGCGGGCAGCAGCCCGTCCACATCGGTGAGCACAAGCACGCAGCCCTCGTCGCCAGCGGCTCTCTCCTCGGCCCGCCGCAGCGCGTCGCGGACCCGTCGCGCGGCGGCGGCCGGTTCCAGCGCCCCCGTGCCGGGGCCGGCGAGCTCCACCCGGTGCGCGCCGACCGCCGCGGCGACCGAGCGGACCAGGGTGGCCTTGCCCGCACCGGAAGGACCGCTGAGCAGTACCCCCAGCCCGGTTGGAGCGCCGAGCCGTTCCAGCAGCTCGGGGTGCTCGAAGGAAAGCCGCAGCCACTCCTCCAACCGGGCGGCGCTCCGGCGCCCGCCCGCCAGGTCCGACACCGGTGGCACCCGGTGTGACTCCTCGTCCGTCCCATCGTCGGTGCCGGACTCGGTCGGTGAGTTCCCGGCGGCGGAGTCGGGCCCGGGGCCGGATGGAAGCGCGGTCGAGGTGGGCGGGGCCGCGACTTCCCGCTGCCAGCGCACCACCGTCGCCGGGTGCACGGCCACGGCACCCGAAGGGTCGGTGTCGGAGACGGTGACCAGCTCGTTGGTCCAGGTGATCCCGATCGCGGCCGAGAGGGTGCTGCGCAGTCTGCTCGTGGCCGTGGAGGGGGTTCCGGACAGGTCCTGCGGCAGCAGCGAGACGGTGTCCCCGGAGAGCAGTGCCTTGCCGGTCAGCGCCTCCCGGAGCGTCTCCGGAGTGATCGACGCGGTCGCGAGACGCGAGCCGGACACGGTCAGCGAGCGGGCGGGGCGCACCGGCTCCGGCGTCACCACGAGTTCGTCACCCTCCCGCGCCCCCGTGTTGGTGAGGGTGATGTCGTCGAGCAGGACCACACCGGTGGACTCCCGCACCGGGGTGGTGGTCGCGAGCGCGACCGTGTCCCGCGCACCGGAGATGCGGACGGCGTCGAGGCCGCGTACTCCCAGCGCGTCCAGCACTTCCGGGTGCAACCGCACCACGCCGCGTCGGTGGTCGGTGGCGGAGGTGGACAGCTGGGCGCGCACCGAGACAGAAGCACTCACCCTACGACAATAATCTGTACTGGAGACTGGGCGCGGATGGTTGGATAGCCGGCGCGTGAGTCGGCGCCTCGCGGCGTTGGGCCGGCTCTTGAGTAGCGTCCTACGCGGCGAGCGGCCCTGCCTTGCGAGGCATCCGACTCACGCGCCGGGGACGCGCGCCTTGCCTGCTCGCATGATTGAGGATGTGGTGTCCTCGGCTCGGTTTTCGTAGCCGGTGCCGTGGCGGAACCTCTCGTGCGGCTCTCGCCGCGGGGCCGGAGACATCGGGTAGGTACTGCACAACGTCTCCGGCGTCCTCGCGAGAGCCGCACGGGAGAACCCGCGGCGGTGCGGGCTGTGGGCGTGGTCGGAGTTCGGTCTGCGAGGGTGGTGGTTCGGCGCTCGTGGGCCGAATGCTGGTGGAGTTCGTTCTCCGGGCCACTGGGACCGGCGCCGGGGCGCCGGGATGTCGGGGAAGTCGTTCTCGGGAGGAGTACGGCCGTGGTGGCGCGTTGAGAACGGTGCCGGTCAGTGCGCCCAGCGGCGTTCGGCGGTGAACGAGACCGTCATCCACTTCTCGTGCGGCATCGTGTCCAGGATGTCGGAGATCCGCTGCCGAATTCGGTCGAACTCGGTGACCTCACGCGCGGTGGAGTCCGGCCCCACGACGAAGTCGATCTCCACGTCGAGCTGGTCACCGATCTTGGCGACCCTGGTGAAGACCTCCTCGAACCGGTACTGCGCGGCGATGCCGTTCACAGCCGTCTCGATGTCGCCGCTGAGCGCCGGGTCCACCGAGATCGAGAGCACCTCGCGCAGGCTGCGGGTGAACAGCCGCACGGGCATCCGCAGGAACAGCACCGAGAACAGGATCACCATTCCCGGGTCGACGTATCCGGCAAGATCGGGCTGCCCCGCCGCCTCCAGGCCCAGCGCCAGCAGGAATCCCAGCAGTACACCGAGGCTGAGCAGGGTGTCCATCCACCACTGTGCGGCCTCCGCGCGCACCAGACCGTCCCGGCTGGAACGCAGGTATCGGGTCATCAGCCAGGCGCCGACCGTGGCCAGCAACGCGTACAGCACGGCCGGTGCCGTCTCCGGTTGCTTGCCGCCCGCGAGGATGTCGCCGATCGCCCCGATCAGCGCGTAGCCGCACAGTGTCGCGAGTGAGACCGCCTTGAGTATCACGGTCAGCGGTTCCCAGGCGTGCCTTCCGAACGGGTAGCGCTCGTCGGCACCGCGTTCGATGGTGCGCACCGCCGCGACCGAGACCAGCGACAGCAGCACGCTCACGAAGGAGTACAGCCCGTCGAACACGATCATGGGGGAGTTGATGGCCAGCCCCCACAACAGTGCCAGCACCGCGAAGGCGGCTGCCCCCACCACCGACACCAGCAGGCTGCGGGTGGCCGTCGACGAACGGGCACCACCCGCTCCCGGTGCCTCCGGCGAATCCGACATCGGGGCAAGCATGGCGCCGGGCCGATTCCCGCGCATCCGCCGGTGACCGAAACCGCGTCGCCGTGGAGAGTCCCCGTAGTTCGGAGTGGAGAGCGAGGGAGAAATCCGATCAGGTGCCGCGGTGGGCCGTTCCGCAACGGAGGAGAGGAGGCGAATGCTCTTCGGCGGCAGCGATTCTTCCGGCTCCGATTCGGATCGACGTAGAAAATAGAACAATATTCGTATTTGATCGGTAGCGTGGACACCGATCCCCTGCGGCGGAACCGGTGTCCACGCCCGGAATCACTTGGAGCGGTGGCGCAGCCCCAGCGACCGGTAGCTGCGGCGGTTCTCCCCGCTCCGTTCACCACCGCGCCGGGGCAGCCGTACGCGTCGTGCGGCCCCCGTAGCTCGGCGTCGCAGTGGTGGACGCAGCCCGAGTCGACGCTGGCTGCGCCGCATCGCCCGTCGCTCTCGGGGCGGGAACTCCCAGACCTCCGGATGATTGGCCAGCCAGTGGTGCCGGTAGGCGGCATAGGGCACGTGCACCAGGTATCCCACCAGCACCACGGTCAGGAACAGCAGCGGGTAGGTGATGATCCCCGCGGCCAGCACCGCGACCACGACCAGCAATGGGGCGATCAGCTTCGCCGGTACCCTGACCGTCTTCAGCGAGAGGGTGGGAACCCGGCTCACGGCCAGCGCGGCCACCGCGATCATCCAGACCATGACCACCGGCTGGCTCGACCACCAGCCTTCCCCGCCCACGGCCGCGGTGAGCACGATCGGCAGCAGCGCGAGCAGCCCGGCCGCCGGTGCGGGCACACCTACGAAGAACTCCTTGCTGAACGGTGGCTGGTCATCGTCGTCGAGCAGCGTGTTGAACCGTGCCAGGCGCAGGATCATGCACACCGCGAATATCAGGGCGACCACCCAGCCCACCCGGTTGCCCGCCAACTGCCACGCGTAGAGCGTCAGGGCGGGCGCGACCCCGAAGGACATGGCGTCGGACAGCGAGTCCAGCTCCGCCCCCATCCGGCTGGTGGCGTCGAGCAGGCGGGCGATCCGCCCGTCCAGGGCGTCGAGCAGCGCCGCCACCGCCACCGCCGCGACGGCACCCTTGAGCTGCTGGTTGAGCGCGAACTGCACCGCCGACAGCCCGGCGCACATGGCCAGCACGGTGATCGCGTTCGGGAGGAAGCGAACGCCGGGAGGGCTCGCGCGTGCCTCGCTCATGCCCGAACACCGCTCTGTTCCGGAGCGAGCTCGGCGAGCACGGTCTCGCCGCCTACGGCCCGTTGGCCCGGCTCGACGAACACGCGACTGTTCGGCGGCAGGTACAGGTCCACGCGGGACCCGAACCGGATGAGGCCGTAGGTGCTGCCCGCGCTGACCACGCTGCCCTCGCTCACCGAGCACACGATCCTGCGGGCGACCAGCCCGGCTATCTGCACCACCGCGAGATCGGCTCCGCCGGTGGTGCGCAGCAGCATCGCGTTGCGTTCGTTGTCCTCGCTGGCCTTGTCCAGGTCGGCGGACAGGAAAGCGCCGGGGCGGTAGGCGAGCTTGGTGACCTCGCCGTCGGCGGGCACGCGCTGGACGTGCACGTCGAAGACCGTCAGGAAGATGCTCACGCGCAGCATCCGATCCTCCGGCAGCTCCAGTTCCGCGGGCGGGGCCGCCTTCTCGACGTGCGCGATCGTGCCGTCGGCCGGGGCCACCGCGACGCCGGTCCTGTCGGGCGTGACTCTGCGGGGCTCCCGGAAGAACCAGGCGCACCAGGCGGTGAGCAGCGCGGCCGGTGCTCCGGCGGGGCGCCAGATCCGGCGGAGCAGCAGGGTGGCGATCGCGCAGGCCAGCACGAACGGTCTGCCTGCCGGGTGCATCGGCGGGACGGTGTCGCGGGCCAGTCGCGCCAGCTTGTGTAACGGGCCGGTCCTGGGTGCGGAATCCGCGTTGTTCATCGAGATGGCTCGCCCCTGCGTCGACGGTAGGGATGCGACGTCTCGGTCGCGTCGCCGTTGTCACAACAGCATCGCTGATAAGACGTGGCCCGTTGTGCACAGGGGGTGGGTTGGTCGTTGACCTGCTGTCCCGCGAAGCGCTCGTAGTCCGCCCGCCCGTCGTCCTCCGGGGCCGTGCGCGTCGGCGCGGCAGGGGTGCGGGAATTGCGGCGCGTGAGGGCTCGGACACGAGTGAGCTCCGGGGCGACATCAGCGCCCCCGATGCGCCGATGTCGTCCCGGAGTCACGACCGCTCGGGGTCTCCCCGCTGGCTCCGAACGGTCCCCCCGGTGGATCCGTGTGCCCCCCGACGGCACACGCACCCGAGCTGGTCGTCTCCCGATGGGAAATTCGTCTCCCGGTGGGCGACCGGGCCGGAAGGATCCGGCACGCCGTTGGATGTAATCCATCGACTGGTTGTGATGCTAGTGCCAGTGTAATAGAACTCACAGGGAACTGCGTAGCCGCGAAAGAAGGACTTTCGTCACAGATTCAATGACTTTGCGTGCACATTGCTGACATTTGCTCACTCGAATTGATGATTTTTTTCAGGAGTCCGCAAGCGCGCTCCCATCAGTTCTCCCAACCCCGAGTAAGGGGTACCGCGAGTCCCCGAATCGGGGAGGCTCCTGATTCGGATTCTGGTCAGCTCCTCGTCCTCGGGGACGTCCGACTCGTCCGGTTCCGTGACTCGCGGCGAAACCTCCGAAACCGAGTACTCGTCCAGGTAGAGGTCCAGCGTCAGCTCCCAGTCGGCACCCTCCTCCCGGAGGTCGGCCGCGGCCACGTCCCGACTGTCCACCCACTGCGCCCCCTCCAGCTCGCGCAGCCGGTTCACCGGGGTGGTGGCCAGCTTCTCCAGCCGCTCGTGCTCGGAGCGGCGAACCGGAGTCAGCGCGCCGGCCAGCAGTCGGTACATCCAGCGGGTCCGGTCCGGCAGCAGCAGCACTCCGCGATCGGTGACCAGTAGATCGTAGGGCTCCTCGGCGAACCGCACGGGACTGACTATTCCCGAGAGCCTCGGTTCGGGTTCCTCGGCGGCGGGCTGCGCGTGATCCAGCGGAACTCCCAGGTGCACCAGGTGCCGGTGCAGTCCCGGCACCAGCCGCGGGTCCACCACCGCCGGACGTACCAGCTGGTCCGGGTCCAACGCGCGGCCGTCAGCCAGCCGCACCGTCGAGGGACCGCCCCAGTCCAGTTCGTGTCGGGCGCGTTCGGCACGGATCAGCGCGTCCACGACCGCCGCGCCCAGCAACTCGGTCATCGTGTCGACCACCGCGTCGTCGACGAGTTCCGGCGCGAGCCCCGGGTTGAGGGCGGGATTGATCAGATCAGCCGCCTCGCCCCGGTGAATGGCGGTGAGCACCCCCACGAGCGTGGGTTCCACCGACACTCCGCTCTGCTCCACGGCCGAGCTCAGCGCTCCCGCCTTGACCGCGACGTCGTGCTCCCCGGCGAGCCTGGCCAGCTCGGGCCAGGAGGCTCGCTCTCCCAGGGCGTCCACCAGCAGCCGCTCCTCGATCGCCGGGATCTCGCGACGGGGCTCGCGGACCAGCGCCGGCGCGGGACGGTCGTCGGTCTCCTCGGGTTCGTGGGTGGCCCGCCTGAGCACGTCGAGCCGCTGCGCCACGGTCGGACGCGCCGCATCAGCCGATTCCTCGGCGGCGATGCTCTCCTTGGCCCGCTCGGCGAGGCCGCGTTTGCGTTCCTGGTGTTCCAGGAAGGCCCGGAACCCCGGCAGCACCTCAGGGGTCCGCTCCACCCTGGTGGCCATGCTCAGGTACTCGGCGCTGTAGTCCTGCCAGCCGAGTTCCAGGCCCACCTGTTTGCGCAATGCCGCCATCGTCGTGCGCTTGCCCGCCACCCGCACCGCCACGGCGTCACCCCGCATGATCCGCCCGCGCGCCAACGGTGCCGTGATCCGCCGGAAGAGGCCGGCGTAGCCACTGAACAACCACTTGGTGGGACCGCCGATCATGTCGCGCTCCGCCGCGATCACCGCCGTGCGAATCCGGTTGGCGAGCGCGTCCGCTCCGCCCCCGTCCGCACGGCCGATCTCGGCGGCGAGCAGCGCCGAGAGCTCGGTGACCGTCAGGCCGGCCAGCAGCGGCAGACCGAGTTCCAGGTGCGACTCGCGCCGGAGGAGCCCCAACAGGCGGGTCCGGTCCCGCCACCGCATGGTGGGCTCGCATGTCACGCGGAGTTCCGCCGGTCTCGCGGCCTCGGCGGTCTCGGCGACCTTCCGCAGTCTGCGCCACAGCTGTGGCTGGGACTCACCGTCGACCACCACTCCTCGTCGGGGAGAGTGACCCGCACGCAGTACTCCCCGGAGCACCATCGCCACCGAGGCCCCGACCAGCAGGGCCGCGAACCCGGCCCGCAGTCCGTCCCCGAGGTCGTGGCGAATCGTGTAGGCCGCGATGCTCACCAGGCCGAGGACCAGTACCGCCGGTACGACCAAGAATCCGATGTGCAGTGCCACCGCAAGGACGGCACGCCATGGGCCACGCACAGTGACAACTCCCGACTCACGTTGGTCCGCGAATGCCCGGTCAGGCTAGTCACCGGTTGGTCCCCGGCGGTAGGGAGCCCGACGCGGGACAAGATCGTTCCAGTTCACGGAAGGGGAGGTCCACGAGTTCGGCGGCACCGCGCCGCTACTCGACGTGCTCGGTCGCTCGGGAGGTTCCGCCACGGCACCGGCCGCGCGGTGCACGCGGGTCGGGTTCCTACTCCAGCAGCCAGACGTCGACGGTGCTGCCGCTCTCGACCTCCGTGCTCTCCTCCGGCAGTCGCAGCAGGCAGTTCGCCGCCGCCATTCCGGAGAGCAGGTGGGAGCCCGCCCCTCCCCGGGTGGTCACGGTGTCGGTCTCGGGGTCGAAGTCGCCACGGCGGTACTGCCGCTTGCCCGAGGGGGAACGCAGCGACTCGGTGAGCGTGGCCCGCCGGTGCGGGCGGTGGATCTCGCGGTGTCCCCCGGAGCGACGCAGTGCGGGCCGTACGAACACTTCGAAGGACACGATCGAGCTGACCGGGTTGCCCGGCAGGGTGATGACGGGTACACGCTGTCCGTTCGCCTCGTAGTAGCCCGAGCCCTGCGGCATCCCCGGCTGGATGGCGACCTTGTCGAAACGCACGCCCGAGCTCTCCAGCGCGTCCTTGACGACTTCGTAGGCCCCGGCGCTAACCCCACCGGAGGTGAGGATCAGGTCGCTGTCGGCCAGGTGGGGCTCCAGCGCGGCGTGCAGCTGTGAGACCTCGTCCGGGACGAAGCGCAGCAGGCGTGCCTGGCAGCCGCACTGGCGTACGGCGGCGGCGAGCATGGTGCCGTTCGACTCGTAGATCTGCCCGGGGCGCAGTTCCGCACCCGGTTCCACCAGTTCGGAGCCGGTGGACAGCACCAACACCCGCGGCGGGCGGGACACCGGCAGCTCGGCGTGCCCCAGGGCGGCGGCCAGCCCCAGCTGGGCTGCCCCCAGGGTTCGCCCCTTCTCGAGCACGACCTGTCCGGTCGTCACGTCCTCACCCGCGCGGCGGATGTTGCTCCCGTCCGGCAGGGCGCGGTGCACGGCGACCCGTTCGGTGCCGCCGTCGGTGAGTTCCACCGGCACCGCCGCCTCGGCGCCGGGGGGAAGTTGCGCGCCGGTCATGATCCGGTGCGCCGTTCCCTCCTCCAACGCCGGGACATCCACCCGACCGGCGGGGACGTCGGCGGTGACCGGCAGCGTCACCGGGGTCGCCGCGTCGGCCCCGGTGACGTCCGCGACGCGGACGGCGTAGCCGTCCACCGCCGAGTTGTCGAACGGTGGCAGTGGGATCGGCGCCGTCACGTCCTCGGCCAGCGCCAGCCCCAGGCAGTCCTCCAGTGCGACGCGCTGCCCCGGTGTGGGGGCGAGCAGGTTCGAGATCCGCTCCCGGTACTCGTCCACCGGTACCAGGGTCGATGTGTCAGTCGTGTGGCCCACACCCCGATCATCGGTCATTTTCCGCGCGATGTCGTCCCCGGATTCCGCGCGATGTCGCCCCCGGACGCCGCCTCGCCGTTCCGAGGTGGTCGGCGTACCGGGCTCCGACAGGCGAGCGGTCGTGGCGCACCCCGCTCGGGAGTCGCGCGGTGCATGGCAGACTTCAACGGGTCGGTTGAGCGTGTTCGCGGTGGACCGCCGTGCCGCGTCTGGAGGGGTGATCGTGCAGGTCCGTTCTCGTCATCCCTCGTCCTTCGGCGTCGCCCGCCTCGTGCTCACCGCGGGCGAGGTCGCGCGCACCGGCTGTGAGGCGATGGCCACCAGCTACGGGGTGACGAGCAGTGGCTCCCCCCGGCACGGCGGGATGCGGGCGCTGCTCGGGGACTCGTTTCCCGAGTCCACCTACACGGCGGGGCCGCAGGGGGGTTGGGTGGACGTGGCCCCCGGTCTTCCCGGTGACGTGCACACCATCGAGCTGGACGGCGGGACGGGCTGGTGCGTAGCGCGGGACTCCTGGCTGGCCGCGGCGGGAACCGTGCGGCTGGACACCCGTTGGCAGGGGTTCCAGCCCATGTTCGGCGGCCAGGCCGGTTTCCTCGCGCATGTCACCGGGCAGGGGCAGCTGGTGCTGGCCTGCTGCGGGGCGCTGGACGTGCACGAGCTGCGGTCCGGTGAGTTCGTCACGATCGACGCCGGTCATTTGGTTGCCTATGTGGACACCGCGCGGTCCAGGTTGCGGCAGTCCGAACAGGGGCGGTCACAGTCCCTGCGGACAGGAGCGGGACTGGTTCTCGATTTCGCGGGGCCCGGCCGGGTGGTGACCCAGACCCGGAATCCGCGCAGGTTGTCCTCCTGGCTGCACGCGGCGGGCGGGCACTGATCCCGCGATGTTCGTCGGGGTGTGGTCCGAACGGTGGCACCGGTGTGACGGGCGTGCGGGCGAATCCACCGAAAACCGGGGTGCGATCTCGCGGTATTCCGCCGCGGCCGGTGCCGGTGACGCACCGGGTACGGAACCGGATCGCGGGAATCCGTCCGATCGCGACGGAGACCGACGTCTCAGCGTGCGGTAACGTGGCGATCGCTACAACGGCGTCTCGGGGCGTCGCGCATCACATTCGAGGAGGACACCGTGGCGGTCGGCACGGTCAAGTGGTTCAACTCCGAAAAAGGCTACGGATTCATCGCCACCGACAACGGTTCGGATGTATTCGTGCACTACACGGCGATCGAGATGGACGGATTCCGCACCCTGGACGAGGGTGATCGGGTCGAGTACGAGGTGAAACCGGGACGGGACGGGCGCAGTCAGGCCGATGGCGTCCGCAAGCTCTGAGGGAACTCCTTCCGTTCCGTCGCCGTAGCGGGTCGCGTGGCGGAGCCTCTCGCGCGTCTCGTGAGCGGGTGCCGGAGACATCGGGTAGATAACGCACGACGTCTCCGGCCGTCCCGTGAGAGCGCACGCGGCGGAACCCGTTGCGGCTTCGGTTCCGTGAGTGGTCGTCCCGGTGCTCGCGCGCCCGGAGGGGACCCCGCGGGGTAGCGGCACCTCGCTGCGTCGGGCCGGTTCCGTGGCGACGAGTGGCCCGGCCTCGCGGTTCGTCCGACTCACGCACGGTGGTGCGCGTCGCTTCATCGGGAACTGCTCCACCCGGATGGCGTGGGGTCCGCACCGGCGGACGCCGGTGGTGCCGAAACGTTAGGCTGATCGGCGTGTCGGAAGACCTCACCGGACGTCGTCTCGGCCACTACAAGATCGACGGGGTGCTCGGTCGCGGTGGCATGAGTGTCATGTACCGCGCCACCGATGTCCGTCTGGGGCGCAAGGTCGCCCTGAAGGTGATGGGTGAGCACATCACCGGGGACGGTGAGTTCCGCGAACGCTTCGTGGACGAGGCGCGCAACACCTCGGCCATCGACCACGCCAACATCGTTCCGCTCTACGACTTCGGTGAAGTCGACGGGATGCTCTACATCGCGATGCGGCTGGTGGACGGTTCGGACCTGGCCAGCCTCATCTCGAAGGGGCCGATCGCCCCGAACCGCGCGGTGGAGCTGCTGGGGCAGGTGGCCGAGGCACTCGACACCCTGCACGAGCAGGGGCTCGTGCACCTGGATCTCAAGCCCGCAAACGTGCTGGTCACCTCCAGGGAAGCCTCGCACGAGCACGTCTATCTGGCCGACTTCGGGCTCACCCGTCGCGGTGCCACGGGGCATCGCACCAGCACGGGTGACTTCCTCGGCTCGCCCACCTACGCGGCCCCGGAACACCTGCGCGGTGAGTCCGTCGACGGCAGGACGGACCTCTACGCGCTGGCCTGCATGCTTTTCGCCTGCCTGACCGGTGGTGCTCCCTACAAGGGCGAGGTGCAGGAGGTCATCCAGGGGCATCTGAAGCTGGAGCAGCCCAGGGTCACTTCCCGGGTCGCCCTGCCGCCCGCCGTGGACGAGGTGCTGCGCCGTGGCATGGGCAAGACCCCCGACCAGCGCTACGGAAGCTGCCGGGAGCTCATCACCGCCACGAAGAACGCGTTGAGCCCGTTGGGCGCCAGGGGGGACCAACCGCCGCCTCCCGCTCCTCCGGAACCGGCGTCCTCCGGGCCGCAACCGGTGCCCTCGGGGCCGGTCCCGGCGCAACCCCAGCCGGGCGTTCCGCCCGGCACACCTCCGGGCGGGATGCCACCGCCCGGTGTTCCTCCGGCCGGTGGGCCCGGTGCGCCACCTCCCGGAAACGCTCCCCAACAGCCGATGCCGCCGGGGGCTCCTCCCGGTGGTCCGCCCGGTGAGCCGGTTCGGCTGCGGCCGCCGATGCCCGCGCAGTCCACATCCTTCGCGAAGCGTTCGGACAGCACGGCGCGCTGGCTGGTTCCGGTGCTGGCCATCTCCGCGTTCACCGTGATCGTGGTGATTCTCATCATCGCGTTCGGCTAGGGTGCCGCCGGTGTCCGCCCGCCCGGCGGCGTGTGGTTCGGCGGAGGCCGCGTCCTCCTCGCGGCTCGGCCGGGCCCGGTCCGGTGGGGGCGGACGGAGTGTCCCCGAAAGCGTTCCGCCCGTCGGCTTGCACTCGCGGCCGGTGAGTGCTAAACACGATACTGGCACTCAGTAGGGATGAGTGCCAGGTCGGGACGGTGAGGCCGTAGCCGCACATCCTCGCGGTGACCGGTCGTCCGTCGCGGGCACCGAGCCTGGCCGAGCACGAGTCCTGCCGTGGAATCCGCCGATCCCACGGCGTCCAAAAAGCTGGAGGACCACACCGCAATGGCCAAGATGATCGCGTTCGACGAGGACGCCCGCCGCGGTCTTGAGCGCGGCATGAACTCCCTCGCCGACGCCGTCAAGGTGACGCTCGGCCCCAAGGGCCGCAACGTCGTGCTCGAGAAGAAGTGGGGCGCGCCGACCATCACCAACGACGGCGTCTCCATCGCCAAGGAGATCGAGCTCGAGGACCCGTGGGAGAAGATCGGGGCCGAGCTGGTCAAGGAGGTCGCCAAGAAGACCGACGACGTCGCCGGTGACGGCACCACCACCGCCACCGTCCTGGCGCAGGCGCTGGTGCGCGAGGGCCTGCGCAACGTCGCGGCAGGCGCCAGCCCGACCGCCCTCAAGCGGGGCATCGAGAAGGCCACCGAGGCCGTCGCCGAGCAGCTGCTCAAGAACGCCACGGAGATCGAGACCAAGGAGCAGATCGCCGCGACCGCCGCGATCTCGGCCGGTGACTCCCAGATCGGCGAGCTCATCGCCGAGGCGATGGACAAGGTCGGCAAGGAAGGCGTCATCACCGTCGAGGAGAGCAACACCTTCGGGCTCGAGCTGGAGCTCACCGAGGGCATGCGCTTCGACAAGGGCTACGTGTCGCCGTACTTCGTAACCGACCAGGAGCGGATGGAGGCGTCGCTGGACGACCCGTACATCCTGCTGCTGAGCTCGAAGATCTCCAACATCAAGGACCTCCTCCCGCTGCTGGAGAAGGTCATGCAGGCCAACAAGCCCCTGCTGATCATCGCCGAGGACATCGAGGGCGAGGCGCTGCCGACCCTGATCGTCAACAACATGCGCGGCACCTTCAAGTCCGTGGCCGTGAAGGCACCGGGCTTCGGCGACCGCCGCAAGGCGATGCTGCAGGACATGGCCATCCTGACCGGCGGCCAGGTCATCAGCGAGGAGGTCGGCCTCAAGCTGGACAGCGCCGACCTGTCCATGCTGGGCCGCGCCCGCAAGGTCGTGGTCACCAAGGACGAGACCACCATCATCGACGGTGTCGGTGACGACGAGCAGATCTCCGGCAGGGTCAACGAGATCCGTGCCGAGATCGAGCGCTCGGACTCCGACTACGACCGTGAGAAGCTGCAGGAGCGGCTGGCCAAGCTGGCCGGCGGTGTCGCCGTCATCAAGGCCGGCGCGGCCACCGAGGTCGAGCTCAAGGAGCGCAAGCACCGCATCGAGGACGCGGTGCGCAACGCCAAGGCCGCCGTGGAGGAGGGCGTTCTCGCCGGCGGTGGTGTGGCGCTGCTGCAGGCCGCCGTTTCCGCCTTCGACAACCTCAACCTCGAGGGCGACGAGGCCACCGGCGCCAACAGCGTCCGTACCGCTGTCGAGGGCCCGCTCAAGCAGATCGCGGTCAACTCCGGTCTCGAGGGCGGCGTCGTGGTCGAGAAGGTCAAGGGCCTGCCTGCCGGCCAGGGCCTCAACGCCGCCAGCGGCGAGTACGAGGACCTGATCAAGGCGGGCGTCATCGACCCGGCCAAGGTGACGCGTTCCGCCGTGCAGAACGCCTCCTCGATCGCCGGTCTGTTCCTGACGACCGAGGCCGTCGTCGCCGACAAGCCCGAGAAGGGCGGCGGCGAGGCCGGTGGCGGTGACCCCACCGGCGGCATGGGCGGAATGGGTGGCATGGGCGGCATGATGTGACGTCCGCTTAGGACGTTTCCGCTGCCACCGCCGTCGTCGACGGCGGTAGCCCATCCGGCACCAGCCGAGCGCGTGCCTCGCGGAGGGCCGTTCCCGGACGGGAACGGCCCTCCGTTGCGTTCGGCGGCCCCGTCAGCCCGGAACCGGAGCTGGATCACCCTTTCAGGGAGTGTGGTCCTGCCGCACGTCCCCTGAAACGGGTCACCGATTAGAGACTTCTGGCGGCATCATGATTCACTCTGTGCTGTCGCTCGAGGAGTCTCCGGCGAGCGCCGCGTACTGTCCCGTCACCGAGTCCGAGGAGGCGCCGTGAGCCGCTTCCGGCGAACTTCCCGCCGTTCGGCGGTGCTGGCGTCGTTGTCCTGCGTACTGGCTCTGCTGGTGGCGGGGTGCACGGGCGGGTCTCCGGCCCCCGAGAGCACCGGGCGGCAGGAGTCGAGCGAGCACACGCCGTCGCCCGAAAGCGAGGGACTTCCCGACGTGGTCCCGAGACCGAGCCAGCTGGTCGACACGGGCGGGGACGTGCGCGTGTCGGGCAAGGTCTCGCTGGTGGTCGATCCGGCCGTGGTTCCGGCGACCCGCGACCTCGCGGTGCGGGTACTGCGCGCCGCCGGTGCCGAGGAGGTCGTCGTACGTGATCCCGGACGTCGGGTGGAGGACTCGACCCTTCGGGTGAGACTGGGCAGCCGGTGGGCACCGGCCATGATGAAGGCCTACCAGAACACCGAGCTGGAGTTCCCGAGCGAGGACGAGGAGGCGTTGGCACCGGAGAGCTACGCGCTCTCGATCCGGCGGGGACAGAACCCGGAGATCGTGCTCGGCGGTGTGGACCCGGCGGGCACCTACTACGCGGTGCAGACGCTGCGCCAGCTCGCCACACCGGGCCGGGTGGCGGGGGTCGCCGTCCTCGACGAGCCCGAGATGTCCACGCGCGGCGTGATCGAGGGCTTCTACGGCAGCCCGTGGACCCATGCCGAGCGGATGGACCAGATCGCGTTCTACGGCGCCGTCAAGCTCAACAGCTACGTCTACGCGCCGAAGAACGACCCCTACCACCGGGACCGCTGGCGCGACCCCTATCCCGCCGAACGGTTGCGGCGGTTGCGTGATCTGCAGGAGGAGGCCGCCGAGAACCACGTCAAGCTCACCTTCGCGCTCTCGCCGGGCAAGTCGATCTGCTTCAGCGATCCGGCGGACTGGAACGCGCTCACCGACAAGCTCGATTCGCTGTACGACATCGGTGTCCGCAGCTTCTCGATACCGTTCGACGACATCGATTACACCGAGTGGAACTGCTCCTCCGACCGCGCCGAGTACGGTGCGCCCTCGGCGGCCGCGGCGGGCGAGGCGCAGGCGCGGCTGCTCAACCGGTTGCGGCGCGAATTCTTGGCCCGGCACCACGGGACGATGCCGCTGCAGACGGTGCCGACCGAGTACTCCGACACCGAGGACTCGCCGTACAAGTCCGCGCTGCGCGAGCGGTTGGACCCCGAGATCGAACTGATGTGGACCGGGCCAGGAGTGATCCCGGAGAGCATCACCGTCGACGACGCCGCCTCGGCCGAGCGGGTGTGGGGCAGAAAGACGATTCTCTGGGACAACTATCCGGTCAACGACTACGACGCCACCGAGGGGCGGTTGATGCTCGGCCCGTACGCCGAACGCCAACCGGGTCTGGGCGAGGTGCTGGAAGGGCTGGTGATCAACCCGATGAACCAGGCCGCGGCCAGCAAGGTGGTCGAGATCTCCGCCGCCGACTTCGCGTGGAACAGTTCGGAGTTCGACGAGCAGCGCGCCTGGCGTGCGGCCGCCGAGTACCTGGCGGGAGACCGCTTCCGCGGCGACGAGCAGCGACTCACGCCGGACAGCGAGACGGTGGACGCGTTGATGGTCTTTTTCGACCTCAACCACGCCGCCGTGCTGCCGGACGGGGAGCCCTGGCTGCGGCCCGCCCCGGAACTGCGGCGCAGGCTGGACGAGTTCCGGAAGGCATGGAGCGGGGACGCCGCGAACCGGAAGCGCGCGGTGGCCGAGCTGCGCGGCTACGCCCAGTCGATCGCCGACGCCCCGGAGCGGATTCGGAAGGGCACTCCGGAGGACTTCGTCGCCGACGTGCGCCCCTGGCTGCGGGCCACCGACCTGTGGGGCGATGCCCTGCTGGCGACCCTGGACGGGTTGTCGGCCCGGGCTTCGGGCGATTCGGAGGCGGCCTCCGAGAACTTCCGGCGCGCGGGTGAGCTCGCCGACCGGGCCGGTTCGGTGCGCACCGAACCGGGAGAGACCCGGCCGCAGGGTCCGGTACGACTCGCGGACGGCGTGCTCGACGCCTTCATCCGGCAGGCTCCCGACATGCGCTGACCGGTCGTGTGTTCGTGGGCGGCTCCGCCCGCTCACTCCTCCGGAACGATCAGCCAGCAGGCCAGGTAGATCAGGAAGCCGGTGCCGAAGCCCACCAGTGTGGCCGCGACCAGCACGATGCGGACGATCGTGGCGTCGATCCCGAACAGTTCGGCGGCGCCGCCGCAGACCCCGGCGATCATCCGCTCGTTCCGGCTGCGCCGGAAGCGGTGCTCGGGGGGCCGATCGTTCCTGTCCCGCGTTCCCGTTCCGTCAGGCGGTTGTCCGAGTGGTTGCTGGTTCGTCATGCCCCCAGTGAACTCGTTCCGGCGCTCTACCGCCTCCGGGAAGTGCCCTGAGGTGTCCCTTAGTCCCGCCGCCCCGCCCCCGAGACGGGTCTCCCCGGGGCGTGTCGCCGATCATCGCCACCGGCGATTCAGCGGGCGTGGTTCGGGTGCGCCCTCGAGCTCCGTCCGGTGGACCTCAGGCCACCGGGGAGCGGAACACGTCCAGCAGGTCGGTGTCGCGCTCCTGCCAACGATCGTAGAGCACGTCGCTGCCGTAACGCGCCACCAGCTGCCCCTCGCCACGGGAGATGGGCAGCAGCGTGATCAGACGCAGCACCGCCTCCCCCGAGCCGTCGCGGACCACGTCGAACTCCTCCCCGAGATAGGGGTGCGGAGCGGCCAACGCTCCGCTGATCGCGGTGTCGGGCAGCAGCGCGCGATCGTTCATGATCAGCGCACCGGGGCCCACCCGGCTGTTCGACTCGTCCAGCAGTTCCGCCACCACACCGGTGAGGTGCCGGGCGTGGAGCTCTTGGCCACTGTGGAGGGTGCAGACCAGTTCGTGCGGCAGCGGAGCCCCCGCCGTGCGCGAGCGCAGTCCGCTGGTCAGCACCGACACGTGCTCACCGTGCGGCGGATCGCAGTACACCAGGTGGTAGCTCCGTTCCCGTGAGCCGGCTTCGATGCTGTCCGCCCCGCGGATTCTGCCGAGGTAGTGTTCGACATGCGCGGGGAATTCGCTGAACCGGCTCAAGTTCCACCTCGACTGTAGGTCGTTCCACCACCTTCGAGTATGCCCGCGACCCTCCCGCGGCGGTGGGCGGTTCCACGACTCGGCTCCGGATCGGGTGGACCCCTGCCGGAGTATCGCGTTCACGCGGCCGGTGTTTCAGCGCCGGGTCGGATTCTCGGGGTCGGTACTCACCGGAATCGGTCGGACACCGAGAGTCCTAGAATCGACGGGATGGACTCTCCGGCGGAAGTTTCGGCGGCCCTGCGCGAGACCGGTTATCTGCCCGACGAGGGCATCGCCACCGCGTCCTTTCTGGCGGGCAGAATGCACCGACCGCTGCTGTGCGAGGGTGAACCCGGTACCGGCAAGACGGCGCTGGCGCACGCGCTGTCGCGGGCTCACGGGATCGAGCTGATCCGGTTGCAGTGCCACGAGGGGATCGACGCGTCCCAGGCGCTGTACGAGTGGGACTTTCCCAGGCAGTTGCTGCACCTGCGCACGTTGGAGGCGGCCTCCGGGGGCGGTCTGGACGCCGAGGCCGCCGAGGCGTCGCTGTACACCTCGCGATTCCTGCTGGCGCGTCCGCTGTTGCGGGCGTTGCGGGAGACGCCGTGCGTGCTGCTTGTGGACGAGATAGACCGCGCCGACGACGAGTTCGAGGCGTTCCTGCTGGAGATCCTCTCCGACTACACCGTCACCATCCCCGAGTTCGGCGTGGTGGAGGCGGTCGAGCCGCCGCTGGTGGTGCTGACGTCCAACCGCACCCGGGAGGTGCACGACGCGCTGAAGCGGCGCTGCCTCTACCACTGGCTGGAGCACCCCGATCCGGAACGTGAGGTGAGCATCCTGCGCAGCAGGGTTCCGGAGCTGGATCGGCGGTTGGCCGAGCAGGTGGCGGGCGCGGTGCGCAGGATGCGTTCGCTGGAGCTGCTCAAGCCGCCGGGGGTGGCCGAGTCGATCGACTGGGCGAGCGCGCTGCTCGCGCTCGGCCACACGGAGCTGGACACCGAGACGGCCGCCCGGACGCTGGGCGCGGTGCTGAAGTACCGCGAGGACGTCCAGCGCGTGCACACGGCGGGCGGGCCGTGGCAGTCCGGTTCCTGACCCGTTGCGCGGCGGTTTCGCGGAAAATCGACCCGGGGGTGGTCAATCGTGGCGAGGGTGTGTATAGTGGGTCTTGGTCGTTGAGTTTCTGGGTTCGTGTTTGTGCACGCTCGCAGGATGTTGATGCGGGCGAGCTGCTGTCTTTGGTTGTAGCTGGAGTAGTTGCCGTCTGAGATCGCCGACCCGGGAGTCCACGAGGTGTGGTCTCTCGTCATACGTCAACTCTCGCTAGGAGACAGACATGACACAGGGAACCGTGAAGTGGTTCAACGCTGAAAAGGGCTTCGGCTTCATCGCCCCGGACGAGGGTGGCCCGGACGTGTTCGTGCACTACTCGGCCATCGACGCCCCGGGCTTCCGCAGCCTGGACGAGGACCAGCAGGTGTCTTTCGAGTCCAGCCAGGGCAGCAAGGGGCCGCAGGCGGACGTCGTCCGCGCGCTCTGAGTTCGCTCGTAGGGCTTTCCCGATGGCTCCCCGTCCGTCAGGGCGGGGAGCCACCGGCTTTTCGGGGCGGGGCCACCCCGCCCGACCTCATCTCGCGGATCGCCCGGCCGTTCGATAATTCGGCGGTGCGATCCGAAGGAGCAGTATCAACACTTCCACGCCTTCGCGTCCCGTTCGGCCGCAGCGCCAAGTCAAATCGGGCCACCGCCCGCTGCCGCCGTCCCGTGGACGCGCCCCAGTTCCGAGCACGGTCAGCCCGGTCCAGTTCCTGGAACCCGCGCACGCGCGGGAGCTGCCCGAACAACCCTCACCGGCGGCCGACCACAGCGATGCCGCGATGCGGGGACTGCGCACTCCGTTCGACACCGATCCTTTCCTGGAACCCTGAGCGGGACTTGTTCACCTCCGCTCGTCCGGGGCGGGCATCGACACCATCGTCGAGAACGAGAGAGTGCTGCCACCGGCCTCGGCATCGACGCTCGATGGTGACCCCACTTTCCGGGACATCCGGAGCGCCGCCGCTGAGGTGGTCATTTTCTCGTCCTCGTGGTTGAAGCTCCCGGTCGTCACGCTCTCCCGTGTCGGCCGTGCGGAAACCTCGCCGCTTTCGAGTGGACCAGTCCGTCCTGTTCGGACGCTCTTCGTGGCCCGCGGGTTTCGTTCGGCGCTGTCGTTCGTGGTCAGTGGTGGTTCGGCCGTGATCCAGCGGTGAGCGTGGTTTCCCCGTGACGGTGCCGTCGGAGGCTCCCCGGGGGCACCGGGCAACCGTATCCGGAGCCGTCCTCGGGACGTGCTCGGTGCGGTGTCGGTCTCTCGCGGGATCGCCGCCGTCCCGCTCCACACCGCCGCGCGACGGAGCCTCACCGACGGTCGACTCGGTCGCGCAGGTCGAAAAGCCTGCGGCAGAACGGGTCGGGGCTCGTCTCGTGGCACTCCCAGGCGGCGGGGACGTCCGCATCGAGGCGGTTCATGAGCTCGGGGACGAACTCGGTGCCGCGCTCGGCATCGAGGTCGACGCCGAGTGTTCCGGCATCGGCGGGGGAACCGAAGTAGAGCCTCACCCACTGCTTCTCCGCGTCGAGCAGCCACGCGAATCCCACCAGGCGAGTCGTTCCGGCGAGTGGCAGCGGAGCCGTCCCCCGGAACGCGGCGGTGAGCAGGGTGGCGCGCAACGAGTCCTGGAACAGCTCCAACGGGGGATCGTCGACGAAATCGCCGCTGTCCCGCACGGGACATCCGTGCAGCTGCCCCACCACGTCGAGTTCCTCGAACCGGCCGCGATCGTGCCTGCGCAGCGATTCCGAACGGCGCAGCACCAGCAGCACGTCGTCGTAGGTGCGCGGACTGCCGTCGGATTTCAGCAGTGGTGTCCGCAGCGCGTACCGCTCGCCCGGTTGGTTCCGCGGCGCCAGCCCCAACCAGAGCACGTCCGGCTCGGGACGCACGACCGCATGGAGGGTCGCCGTGGTTCCCTGCGATACCCCCGTGGCCAGCGTGACGAGGTCGCGAACCAGCGCCGCGCAGGCCCGCTCGAGGTCTGGTCCGAAGGGTGTCTTTCCCGGCAACCGGATACCTCAGCGGGTCTTCTGCACGCTCAGCCAGAGGGTCAGGAAACAGAAGCCGAAGACCAGAAACGGGCCTATGACGCTCGCGTAATTCCGCGATGTCGTGAGATGCAGAATTATCATGGCCACGGCCGCGGCGAAGAAAAGAAAAGCGGCCAAGCTGGACCAGACTCTGGTCGCCTTTTCGGAATTTCCCGTCGGGTCGGACACGGTGTGCCAGTGTAACAGGGAGACATTCGGTGAACACCCGCGTCGTGCCGGGGCAACCGGTCTCCGGTCGGCTCCTCACGGGACAGGTGGTGAGGGAGCGGTCCACCACATCCGGGTGACTTCCCGTTCGCGCTCCGCCGGTTCCCCGCCGTGCTCCGACCGCTCGCGAAGAATTCCCGGTGGATCGGGGAGCGGTGGCGCCGAGCGGAACTCTTCCCGGCGCCACCGCTCATCGGTCGTGTTCTCGCGCTCCGGATTATTCCGCTTTGCTCTCCTCCGGATCGAGCACGGTTTTCCAGGCGGTTTCCTGCGGTTCGGTCATTCCGCCGATCACGAATTCGCCGTCCTCGTTGAAGATCGGTCCGCCCGCCTGGGCGGTGGCCGCCGCTTGCGCGAGGGTGGCGTGCACCTGGGCGTAGGCGACGTAGGTGCGTTCCCTGTCCTGGTCCCCCTGCTCCGGTGCCTCGTCCAGCAGGCGTTGCGCGGTCTTGAAGTGTTCGGGCCCGGTCATACCGGCCAGCCTGCCAGACCGGGATTTCCCGTCCCACGGCCGTGTGCTCGGCCTCTCGGAAAGCTTCTCCGGCAGGGGTGTTCGGGGCTTGCCGACCAGGCTTCTGTCCGGGAGCTTTCGGCGCGGTGAGCTCCGGTCCCCGAAATCGAGGTCCCGGCCACCCGAACCGAAGACTTTCGGTCAGTACAGCTCGCTCAGCTCGACCACCCGCGCCATGGCGGCCAGCCCGGCGTCGTTGGGGTGCACGTGATCGCCGGTGTCGTAGCGCGGTGCCAGCCGTTCCGGGTGGTTCGGATCGCGCACCACGGCGTCGAAGTCCACCACGGCGTCGAACACGTCGGACTCGCGGATCCACTCGTTGACCGCCCGCCGGTCGGCCTCGCCCGCCGCGTTGTAACGCGGGGCCCCCTCGAACGGGGTGAGCGTCGCCCCCACGACGCGGATGCCCGCCTCGTGGGCCCGCGCGACCAGCTGTTCGTACACCCCGACGAGCTCGCGCGGCTCGACTTCACCCGCGCTGTGGTGGATGTCGTTGATGCCCTCCAGCAGCACCACGGTTCGCACACCGGTCTGGGAGAGGATGTCGCGTTCGAACCGCGCGATGGCGGGTTCACCGCCGAGACCCGCGTCGGTCAGCAGGCGGTTCGCGCTCAGGCCCGCGTTGAGCACCCCGAGCTCGCGCGGTTCCGGTCGCTTCAGCAGCCGGTCGGCGACCACGTCCGGGTAGCGCCGGTTCTCGTCCAGAGTGGACTTGACACCGTCGGTGATCGAGTCGCCGAAGAAGACCACCGAACCGGCCGTCTTGGCTCGGACGTCTACGCCGTCCAGGAAGTACCGTGCCGTGCCGATGGATTCGTAGTTCCGTCCAGGGGAGGCGGTGGCGTCGCCGGGAGCGACGAAGGTCGTCGACCTGCCCTCGTAGTGCACCGAGGGCTGTCCGGTGGGGTCGGGCAGGTAAACGCTGACGACCAGATCGCTGTTGTCCGCGACGTCGAGCTCCACCGGGTCGGAGACCCACTCCGCGCCCGTCGGGACGGTGGCGGTGGGACGGCCGTCGAACGTCACCGGTACGGCGGCGCGCGGCTCGATCTCCGGTGTGCCCCGATCGCCTCGACGTGGGGCCACCGTCACCGCCCCCACCCGCAGCGGCTTCGTACCGTGGACGTTCGTCAGGCGCAGCCGGAACCGGTCCCCGCCCACCGAGAGGTGCACGACCTGGCGCAGCGTCTGGTCGTGGAAGCGCCGCACCTCCGGACGGTGGTCCGGCGGAGTCACGGCCGCTGCCCAGGAGCCCACCCACTCCGTTCCGCCGCTGTGGGAGGGGGGTCGTTGGTCGGCTGCCGAGGACGGTGTGACCAGCAGCAGCGTGGTGGCGGCGAGGGTCAGGAAGTACCAGAGCCCCCTGCGGGGAGCCGTGCTCGCGGAGTCGGGTGCGGACAAGACGAACCGCCCTCGGGTAGTGGTCGTCGCGGGAGCACCCCGCGATTGAATCGTTTCAAAATAAACCTATTACCGAGTCGACAACTGGGCAATGCTCCGGGTGGCGGTACCGGTTCACACTCTCGTGGTCCGAAGAGCTCGGGCTCCGGGTGCCGGTGTGGAAGGCCGTCCGGTGCGGACGGCCGGTCGTGGCCCGCGGCGTCCGGTCCCTCGCGGGCCCGAGGGGACGGGTCCGCGAGGTGCGGAACCGGAGTCGTGGTGCTCGTCATCCGGCGGAAGCGACGTGCGTCATGGCCGCGCGCAGCGCCGGCCAGGAGAGGTCGGAGTAGGTCGTGAACTCCTTGAGCTCGTGTGTCTTCTCGTCGATGTACGAGAAGGAGTCGCGCGAGAGGACGGCAGGCACGGGTTCCTCCCCCGTGGTCTCCGTCTCGTTGAGGTAGACGTGGAAGCTGGCGCCGAAGTCTCCGGTGTCGTTGAGCAGGGCAGTGGGCTGTTCTCCGCCGTCCAGGGGGCAGAACACCTTGTGCACCGCGTACTGCTTCTTGGACAGCCAGGCGCACTGTCCCGGGGTGAGCGTGACCAGTCCGCGTTTGGTGGCGTTCCAGTCCAGTTTCTCGTAGCACATGACGTCCAGCTGACCGGCCAGGCAGTGGATGATTCCCGTGGTGTCCCCGTGCGAGTGCATCGGCGAGTAGTGCTGCGCGGGCCAGATCTCCAGCACGGCCGGTGAACCGAAGTTGGCCTGCTTCGTCTCGTCGAAACCGTAGGGCTCGGCCCAGTCGTCGTAGAGTCCCTTCCCCGTGCAGGCCACACGGATGTAGGGCGGGTGGGTGTTGTCTTCCTTCGCTTTTCTGACGAGTATGCTGCGCAGCAGCGGAGCCGAAGCACCCCAGTCAGGGGCGAGCAGGGAGCGAATGGCCTGTACCTCCCACGAGGCCAGTCGCAGGTTCGCGGCTTTGCGCGCCAGGTCCATGACCGTCGGCGGGATCATCAGCTGCCGCACGTACTCGTCGAACGAAGCGGCCTGGTCGACCACCAGCGAGGGCTGGAGCCTCTCGGCGCGCATGCGCAGTTCTCGCTCCTCGTTCCTGTCGATGTAGAACGGCGGTTTCTTCGTCGACGGAGTGGTCTGCTGCGGCACGGTTTGAGTCGTCATGGCCGTGATCCTCCCGGCGGGATCGCCTCGAGCACCGCACAACACGCGCCGCGTCCACCCGATCAGCGACCGGGTTTCACCCGCGCGGGGCAGCCAGGGCACCGATCACGGAATCACGCCCGTCGGAGTGGGGACGACCGCCGGTACGGCGGGAAACCGGGACCGAGGTCGCCCCCGGGCGAGCGCTGCCCGACCCGTGGGATTCCGGCACACTACCGCCTCGAGGGCGGAACTGCCGGAACGGCACCGCACCGTTCTCCCGGGCCGATCCGCCCGGGAGTACAGCCTCGGGAGCACAGCGGAAGACAGCACCGAGTACCACCAGGAAGGAAAACCGACTTGACCACCGACCCGGCGAAATCCGGCGCTGGTTCGCCGGACTCGCCCCGCGACCACGCGTTGCCCGAGAACCACGCTTCCCTGGTAGTGCGGGGCAGGGACCGGACCGGCATCGTCGCCACCGTCAGCGCGGTGCTCAGCGGCCACGGCGCCAACATCGTCTCGTTGGACCAGTACTCCGACGACCCGAGGGGCGGAGCGTTCTACCAGCGCACCGTGTTCGGCCTCGACAACCTCAAGGCGGTGCTGCCCACGATCGAGCAGGACCTCGCCACCGAGCTGGCCAAGGGTTTCGACCTCGACTTCACCCTGCGCGACATGTCGCTACCCAAACGAGTGGCGATCTTCGCCTCGAAGGAGGACCACTGCCTGCTCGACCTGCTCTGGCGGCACCGACGGGGCCAGCTGCCCGTGACCATCACGATGGTCGTCTCCAACCACACCGACACCGCCGACGAGGTGCGCGCCTTCGGCGTCCCGTTCGTCCACGTCCCCACGAACGAGATGGGCAAGCCCGCCGCCGAGGCCGAACACCTGCGGCTGCTGCGGGGCAACGTCGATTTCGTCGTGCTCGCCCGGTACATGCAGATCCTGTCCGGCGACTTCATCGCCCGGCTCGGCGTCCCGATCATCAACATCCACCACTCCTTCCTGCCCGCCTTCATCGGGGCCGCGCCCTACGCCAAGGCCAAGGAACGCGGGGTCAAGCTGGTCGGCGCCACGGCCCACTACGTGACCGAGGACCTCGACGAGGGGCCGATCATCGAGCAGGACGTCGTCCGGGTGAGCCACGCCGACACGGTCGCCGACATCAGGAGGCGCGGCGCCGATGTCGAACGCACCGTGCTCGCCCGCGCCGTGCGCTGGCACAGCGAGGACCGCGTGATCCGCAGCGACAACAGCACCATCGTCTTCGCCTGATCAGCTCTCCGGTTCGGGCGCTCGGTCGGCTCGGGCGGGCGAGGGATGGACGTGCCGGTCCACGCCCGTGCCGGTCGGGCTCCCGGCGCGACCGTCGGGGGCCACGAGGGGTCGCCACGTCCGCACGGGGTGCACAATGTGGATATGCGCGAGGCGGACAATACCCTCGAAGGGCTCGTCGGGTTCGCTCGTGCGCTGCGCCATTCCGGCATGCGGTGCGGTCCGGCCCGGGTGCGTTCCTTTCTGGACGCCACCGAGCACGTCGACTTCGCCGATCGCGACCAGCTCTACTGGGCGGGCAGGCTGACACTGTGCTCCGACCCGGACGATCTGCCCCGCTTCGACGCGGCGTTCCACGCCTGGTTCGGCAGGCTGGTGGACTCCCCCGAGCCGGGACTGGCGCAGCGTCGTCGAGTGCGCTCCCGTGCGTTGCCGCTGGGCGGCGAGGAGCCGGAGTCGGCTGAGTCGGCCGAGGCCGACCAGCTCGCGGCGGCGGGCGACGTCGAAATGCTGCACCGCCGTGACCTGGCCGAACTCAGTGAGGGCGAGCGCGCCCACCTGCGACGGATGATCGCCTGGTTGGATCCGCGTCCGCCACGCCGCACCGCCCTGCGGTGGCGCCGCTCCCGCGACGGACGACTCGATCCCGACGGGACCATGCGCGCCATGATCCGAGGCGGTGGGGAACCGGTGCGGCTCGTGCGCCGCACGCGGGGGGAGCGCCCCCGCAAGGTCGTGCTGCTGATCGACGTGTCGGGATCCATGAGCCCCTACGCCGACGCGCTGCTGCGCTTCGCGCACGTGGTGATGCGCGCGGCTCCCTCGACCACCGAGGTGTTCACGCTGGGCACCAGGCTGACCCGTGTGACCAGGCAGCTGCGCCAGCGCGACCCGGAGTTCGCGCTGACCGCGGCCGGACGGGCGGTACCGGATTTCTCCGGGGGCACGCGGTTGGGAAGCACGCTGCGGGCGTTCCTGGACCGGTGGGGCCGGCGCGGTGCGGCGCGGCAGGCCGTGGTGGTGTTGTTCTCGGACGGTTGGGAGCGGGGCGACACCGGGGAACTGGCCGAGCAGATGCGCGGACTGCGCAGGCTGGCCCACGCCGTGCTGTGGGCCAATCCGCACGCGGGCCACGAGGGCTACGAGCCGGTGCAGTCGGGCATAGCGGCGGCGCTGCCCCACGTGGACGGCCTCGTGGCCGGGCACAGCCTCGCGGCGCTGCGCGAGCTGTGGCGGCGGGTCCGGAGCTGTTCGGAGTCGGCCTCCCCGGGCCGGTCCGCTGGAGAGCCCGTGGAGGTGAGTGGTGCGTGACGTGCTCGGTGCGCTCCGGCGGCACTGGGAGGCAGGCAACCCGGTCGGGCTGGGCACCGTCGTGGCGACCTTCTCCTCGGCGCCGCGCGCGCCGGGCGCCGCCATGCTCGTCGACGAGCACGGCGAGGTCTCCGGCAGCGTTTCCGGGGGCTGCGTGGAGGGGGCGGTCTACGAGACGGCCGGCTCGGTGCTCGCCGGTGGCCGCCCCACGCTCTCCCGGTACGGGGTCAGCGACGACGACGCGTTCGCGGTGGGACTGACCTGTGGTGGAATCATCGACGTCTTCGTGGAGCGCGTGGACCGAGAGTCGTTCCCCCGGTTCGGGGAGCTGGCCGACTCGGTGGCGGTCGGCGAGCCGGTGGCGGTGGCGACCGTGATCGAGGCGCCGGAAGAGTCGCGTGTCGGCAGGCGCGTGCTGGTCTGGCACGAACGCAGCGCTGGCGGGCTGGGCTCGGACCGGCTCGACGACGCCGTGGTCGACGACGCGAGGGGGATGCTGGCCGCGGGCAGGACCGGGACGCTGGAGTACGGCCCCGAGGGGCAGCGGCGTGGCGAGGGCCTGCGGGTGTTCGTCAACTCCTTCGAGCCGCCTCCCCGGATGCTGGTGTTCGGCGCGATCGACTTCGCGGCGGCGATGAGCCGGATGGGGGCCTTCCTCGGCTACCGGGTGACCGTGTGCGACGCTCGCCCGGTGTTCGCCACCGCCAGCAGGTTTCCGGACGCCCACGAGGTCGTGGTGGACTGGCCGCACCGCTACCTCGAAGCCGAGGCGGAGGCGGGAAGGCTGGACGCGCGCACCGCCGTGCTGGTGCTCACCCACGATCCGAAGTTCGACGTGCCGGTGCTGCGGGTGGCGCTGCGGCGGCGACTGGCCTACGTGGGGGCGATGGGCTCGCGGCGGACCCATCGCGATCGGATCGAGCGACTGCGGGCCGAGGGGCTCGGAGAGGCCGAGCTGGCCGCGTTGTCCTCCCCACTGGGGCTCGACCTCGGGGCGCGCACCCCGGAGGAGACGGCCGTGTCCATCTCGGCGGAGCTGATCGCCTCCCGGTGGGGCGGTACCGGTCAGCGGCTCACCCGGTTGGCGGGGGCGATCCACCACGATCCGGAGAGCTCCGAGCGCCCCCCTTCCGCCGGGCGGTAGTCCCGTCGAAGCCCGCCGACGGGCTCCGCTCCGTGGTGCCGTGCTCCCGGCGTGGCGGTGTCGAACGACCACCCGAGCGGCCGGGGTGTCCGAGGCGGGTGTCGCCGGAGTGCCCCTGTGAGCGGGGAGTCCGTCAGACGCTGCGCAGCACCGAGACGACGGTGCCGAGGACCACGGCCTCGTCCCCGTCGATCACCTCGTGGGCCGGGTTGCGCGGTTCGAGCAGGACGTGACCGCCGCGTCGGCGGTACACCTTGACCGTGGCCTCCTCGTCGAGCATGGCGGCGACGATCTGGCCCGAGTGGGCCTCGGACTGCTGGCGCACCACCACCACGTCACCGTGGTGGATCCCGGCGTCGATCATCGATTCGCCGCGCACCCGCAGCGCGAACACGGTGCCGCGCCCGGCGAATTCGCGGGGGAGGGTGAGCACGTCGTCGACGTGCTCCTCCGCCGTGATGGGGGTGCCCGCCGCGATGTCGCCGACCAGGGGGACCGTCACTCCCTCGTCTGCGGGGCCTCGTGCCGAGGAGTCCCGCAGGAACGCGCGCACGTCGATCGGTCTGGAGACCGTGGTGCCGCGTCGCAGGAAGCCCTTCCACTCCAGGTCCGCGAGGTGTTTCGACACCGATGAGGACGAGCGCAGCCCCACGGCGTCACCGATCTCGCGCGTGCTCGGCGAGTAACCGTGTTCGAGCACCCAGTCCCGGATCGCGGCCAGGATGCGCCGCTGGCGTGTCGGCAGGGTGGAGGTGTCCGGGTGGTCGAGATCGTCGTAGGTGCTCACTGGCGTAGATGGTAGAGGCGTTCCGTGGTGGTTCGATCACCGGTGTGCGTGGTCGGGTCCGGTGCGGGCTCTCCGTCACCTCCTGGTGTGAGAGGCGTCGGAGTGCGGTGATCACCCGGCCGGTCCGGGGATCGCCGTTCCGGAACGGACGGTGCACGCTGTTGCGTTTGTTGCGTTTGTTTCGACTGTTGCGGATAATGCGGTCACAGTGGGTAGGAAGAAGGGTGTGATCGGGATGTCGCAGTCGATGCTCGATTCCGTCCGGCCGAGTGAGTCGGACCGGGAGACCGCCGTCGCCGCGTTGCCGCACGTACGCCACTACCTGAACACGCACGAACAATCCACTGTTCGGCTGACGGTCGACGACGCCGGGCGGGAAGCGTTGGTCGTGCCGCGTTCCGCCGTGAGACTGTTCGAGCGGATCCTGGCTTACATGGCCGCGGGTGCCGGAACCTCGATCGTGCCGACCAACGAGGAGCTGACCACGCAGGAGGCCGCCAACCTGCTCAACGTCTCCCGTCCTTATCTGATCGGTCTGCTGGAGGCCGGTGAGATCGACTACCGCATGGTCGGTACCCATCGGCGTGTGAACGTCGAGTCGCTCCTGGAGTACATGCGTCGCGACGACCACGACCGGCGTTCGGCCGCTGACGAGCTCACTCGGCTGAGTCAGGACATGGACCTGTAGGAGGGTGGGTGTCCTTCGTCGTTGTCTACGACGCGAACGTGCTCTACGGCGGCATCCCGCGGGATCTGCTGATCCGGGTCGCGCAGAGCGGGTTGGTCCAGGCCAAGTGGACGCACGCGATCCTGGACGAGGTCTTCGGCAACCTCTCGGTCAACCGGCCTGATCTGGATCCGGCCAAGCTGGCCCGTACCCGGGAACTGATGATCCGGTCGGTTCGGGACTGCCTGGTCGAGGATTACGAGCCCTTGGTCGACGTCGTCGAGCTGCCCGACAAGAACGATCGGCACGTGCTCGCCGCGGCGATCAAAGCACGCGCCCAGGTGATCGTGACCAACAACCTCGGTGACTTCCCCGCGCACGTACTGGCCCGGTGGGGGATCGAGCCCAAGACGGCCGACGCGTTCCTGGCTGACCAGGTTCATCTCGACAAGCCCAGGGTGTTCGGGGCGATCCAACGTATGGCCGATGCCTACCGGAATCCACCGATGACCACTGGTGATCTTCTTCGGACGCTCGACGAGCAGGGGCTGGTGGAAACGGTGGCGGCACTTCGGATCTGAAGTGGTCGGGCCGGGGCGAACAGCTTCGATCACCGGTGTGCGTGGTCGGGTCCGGTGCGGGCTCTCCGTCACCTCCCGGTGTGAGAGGCGTCGGAGTGCGGTGATCACCCGGCCGGTCCCGGGGAGTCGTCGGGAGGCGGTCGCCCGCTCCGCCCGCAGGGGTTGGCTCCCGGTCGGCCCGGGCCGAGGCCTGCCGACTCCGGCCGGCTCCACGGGGCCTTCTCACCTGATCGTGGCGATCGAACCGTGTGTCGCTGTCCGGGCTCGGTGCGGGCTGTTCGGGATCATGACTTCACGAGTCGCAAGGGCTTGCCTCGCCGCCGAGGGCGTAGCAGCCTCGAAATTGTGACAGCAGTCACTGCCGAGAGGTTCTTTCGCGATGGTTCGGTTCGTCGGGGTGCGCGGTCGGCGTGGCCCCGGGGTGTCCGCGCTCGCGCGCACGGCCCCGCGAGACAGCGGTGGCGGGCCGCTGCCCACCACCCCGCTGAGGCCGCGCGGTCTCAGCGCGTCTGCCCGGCCCGGCACCGAGCCCCGGGGGAGCCCGAAGGCGTTGTTCCCACGCATGTCCGCACCGTGCGGGCAGGCTCCGCGAAGGAGGCCCGATGCCGCGCATAACCGTCGATGTCGACGGAATCACCTGTACCGACGAAGTCCAACCCAGAACGCTGCTCGTGCAGTACCTGCGTGATCAGCTCGGCAAGGTCGGCACCGTCGTCGGTTGCGACACAAGCAACTGCGGTGCCTGCACCGTCCATATGGACGGACACAGCGTGAAATCCTGCTCGGTGCTGGCCGTGCAGGCCGACGGGCACGAGGTGACCACCGTCGAGGCCCTCTCGCAGGACGGGCGGCTGCACCCGATGCAGCAGGCATTCCACGACAACCACGCGCTGCAGTGCGGGTTCTGCACACCGGGAATGATCATGCAGGCGCTGGACCTGCTCGCCGAGAACCCGGAGCCCGACGACGAGCAGATCCGCGAGGGCCTGGAGGGCAACCTCTGCCGCTGCACCGGGTACCAGAACATCGTGCGCGCGGTGCGCGAGGCGTCGCAGCGGATGCGTGCGGGCGCGGGGCCCGCGATGGAGCACTCCGGAGAGACCCCAGCCCCGCGCACCTCCACCGAACAGACCGCTCAGCAACGGGTAGCCGGAGGACAGTCATGACCGCGACACCGGTGAGCCCCTCCGAACCGGAACTCGGCCGCGCGCGTAAGCGCAAGGAGGACGCGCGCCTGGTCACCGGCAGGACACGCTGGACGGACAACATGACCGTCCCCGGGATGCTGCACATGGCGGTACTGCGCAGCCCGGTCGCGCACGCCCGCATCACCTCGATCGACACCTCGGAGGCGCGCCGCATGCCCGGCGTGCACGCCGTGGTCACCGGTTCCGACATCGCCGGGCAGCAGGGCAGCCTGCCGTGCGCCTGGCCGATCACCGAGGACATGAAGGCACCGGCCGCGCCCGCCATGGCGGTGGACTCGGTCAACTTCGCCGGTGAGGCGGTGGCGATGGTCGCCGCGCGCAGCGCCGCCGAGGCGCGGGACGCCCTGGACGCCATCGACATCGACTACGAGGACCTGGACGTGGTGCTCGACATCGAGTCGGCGGCCCGGGACGACTCCCCTCTGGTGCACGAGGAACTGGGAACCAACCGCAACGCGACCTGGACTTTCGACTCCGCCGAAGCGGGAACCGGCGGGGACGTGGACCGGGCGCTGCGCGACGCCGAGATCAGGGTGGATCGCACCTTCCGACAGCAGCGGCTGATTCCCTCCTTCATGGAACCCCGCTCGGTGCTGGCCGATCCCACCGGTGAGCAGTACACGATGTGGTCGGCCACGCAGGTTCCGCACATCCTGCGCACCATGCTGGCCATGACGCTGGGTAAGCCCGAGCACAAGATCCGCGTGATCGCCCCCGACGTCGGCGGGGGATTCGGCGGCAAGCTCCAGGTCACCCCGGAGGAGATACTGACCTTCCTGCTCGCCGAGCGGCTCGGACGCCCGGTCAAGTGGACCGAGTCCCGCTCGGAGACCATGGTTTCCGGTCACCACGGTCGCGACCAGGTGCAGCGGCTGTCGCTGGCGGCTCGCTCGGACGGCACCGTCACCGGCCTCGATGTGAAGCTGCTCGCCGACATGGGCGCCTACTTGCGGCTGGTCACGCCGGGTATTCCGATACTCGGCGCGCTGATGTTCAATTCGATCTACAAGTTCCCGGCGTACCGGTTCAGCTGCACCAACGTGTTCACCAACAAGACGCCCACCGACGCCTACCGGGGGGCGGGGCGCCCCGAGGCGACCTTCGCCATCGAGCGCATGATGGACGAGCTGGCCGCCGAGCTCGACATGGACCCGGTGGAGGTACGGCGCAGGAACTGGATCGGCCACGACGAGTTCCCTCACACCACCGTGGCGGGGTTGACCTACGACTCGGGCAACTACGAGGTCGCCACGGACCGGGCGATGGAAATGTTCGGTTACCAGCGGCTGCGGGACGAGCAGCTGCGGCGCAGGCAGACCGGTGACCCCGTGCAGCTGGGTATCGGGGTCTCCACGTTCACCGAGATGTGCGGGTTGGCGCCCTCCCGGGTGCTCGGTTCGCTGTCCTACGGTGCGGGCGGCTGGGAGAATTCCCAGGTCCGCGTGCTGCCCACCGGCAAGGTCGAGGTGGTCACCGGCACCTCGCCGCACGGTCAGAGCCACGTGACCGCGTGGAGTCAGATCGTCGCCGATCGGCTGGGTGTGCCTTTCGAGGATGTGGAGGTGCTGCACGGCGACACCCAGTCCTCGCCGCGTGGGCTGGACACCTACGGTTCGCGCTCGCTCACGGTCGGCGGCGTCGCCGCCGTGCACGCCTCCGACAAGGTGATCGACAAGGCCAGGCGCATCGCGGCGCACATGCTGGAGTGCTCCTCCGACGATCTCGACTTCTCCGGCGGCAGGTTCGCCGTGCGGGGGACCGACAAGGGCATGGCGATCACCGACGTGGCGCTGGCCGCGTTCACCGCCCACGACCTCCCGGAGGGCGTGGAGCCCAACCTGGACGCCGAGGCGAACTACGACCCCGAGAACTTCTCGTTCCCGCACGGCACCCACCTCTGCGCCGCCGAGGTGGACACCGAGACCGGCGCGGTGCGGATCAGGTCCTACGTGTGCGTGGACGACGTGGGCAGCGTGGTCAACCCGATGATCGTGGAGGGGCAGGTGCACGGCGGTCTCGCGCAGGGAATCGCGCAGGCCCTGTACGAGGAGGCCGTCTACGACGACGACGGCACTCTGACCACCGCCACCTTCGCCGACTATCTGGTTCCCTCGGCGGCGGACCTGCCGGAGTTCCACACCGACCGCACCCGGACCGATGCCACCTCCAATCCCCTCGGGGTGAAGGGAGTGGGCGAGGCGGGAACCATCGCCTCGACCCCGGCCGTGGTCAACGCCGTGGTCGACGCGCTCCGGCACTACGGAGTGACCGACGTGCGGATGCCGTGCTCGCCGCAACGGGTCTGGCGTGCGCTTTCCGACGCCCGATCCGGTTCCTCCACGAGGTCGGAATCCGGTGGCGGTCTCGGATCGATGGACGACGGCGGCGGTTTCGCGGCCGGATCACACGGAGGTGCGCGGTGATTCCCGCTGAGTTCGAGTACGTGGCACCGTCCACGGTGGAAGAAGCGGTACAGGCGCTGGACCGGGCGGGTGACGACGCCAAGGTGCTGGCGGGCGGGCAGAGCCTGCTGCCGGTGCTGCGGATGCGGATGGCCGACCCGGGCCTCGTCGTCGACCTCGGCGGTATCCCCGAGGCGCGGGGAGTCCGGGAGGACGGTGACACGCTGGTGATCGGGGCGATGACCAGTCACCACGAGGTGATGCGCTCCGAGCTGGTGCGTGGGCACGCGGAGTTGGTGGCGCTGGCCACGCGCACCGTGGCCGATCCGCAGGTGCGGCACCGCGGCACCTTCGGCGGTTCGCTGGCCCATGCCGACCCGGCCGGTGACCTGCCGGCCCCGGTACTGGCGATGGACGCGGAGATGGTCGTGGCGGGACCGTCCGGGAGGCGGACAGTCCCGGCCGCCGAGTTCTTCGTGGACTACTTCACGACCGCGTTGGACTCCAACGAGGTGCTGGTGGAGGTTCGAATACCCAAGTACACGGGCTGGCGGGCGCACTACGAGAAGTTCAACCGGGTCGCCCAGGCCTGGTCGGTCGTGGGAGTGGCGGCCACCGTGCTGGTGCGGGACGGCGCCGTCGCCCGGGCGAGGGTCGGGCTGACGAACATGGGCGCCACCCCCGTGCGTGCGCACGGGGTCGAGCGGGCCCTGGTCGGCTCCCCTCCGACGGAGGAGGCGTTCCGGCGGGCCGCGGTCCACGCCACGGAGGGCACGCAGGCGGGCAGTGACGCCAGCGCGGAGGCGGACTACCGCGAGCACCTCGCCGAGGTGCTGACCGGCAGGGCGCTGGCCACGGCCTGTGGCTAGTCGTTGTCCGGCCGGGGCGGTTCGCCGGGGTTGCCCCTACGGTGTGCTCTTCCGCTTGGCCCCGAGCGGGAGGGCGGTGCCGGCGGTGCGCGTCCCGGCGCCGATTCCCGGGGCGGCGCGGTCCGGGCGGTCCGCGACCGGAGTGGTACGAGTAGGAGGAGCAGTGCGGCTCGAACACGAATTCACCGTCCCGGTTCCGGTCGACGTCGCGTGGCCGGTGTTGCTCGATCCGGAGCGGATCGCTCCCTGCATGCCGGGAGCCACCCTCAACAGCGCCGAGGGAGAGGAGTTCTCCGGCTCGGTGAAGGTCAAGCTGGGCCCGGTGTCGTTGATGTACAAGGGCAACGGCAGCTTCACCGAGGTGGATCACGAGGCGCGCCGCGCCGTGGTCGAGGCGAGTGGCAAGGACTCGCGCGGCAACGGCACGGCCTCGGCGGCCGTCACCGCCCGGTTGAACTCCGAGGACGACGGCACCAGGGTCCACGTGGAGACCGACCTGAAGGTCACCGGAAAACCGGCCCAGCTCGGGCGCGGGCTGATCTCCGACGTCGCGCAGAAGCTCATCGACCAGTTCTCGGAGTGCCTGGCGAGCAGGCTGACCGGCGGGGAGGCGGAGACGGCGACCGAACCGGAGCGGCGGGAGCAGCGGGGCGAGGAGCAACTGGGCACGGCGGCCACCGCCGGCCCCGCCGGAAACGGTTCCGGGCCCGCCGCGTCGAACGACGGCCACGGCGTCTCCCCGGGCGCGGGGGAGGGTGCCGGCTCTCTCGCGGAGGAGGAGAACGCCGCCGCGGCGGGAGCGACGAACCGGATCGAACCCGGCTGGAAGGTCACCGGTGCGGAGCCGGGGGCGAGCCGCTCCCGCTCCACCGCCGAGTTATCGGCCGTTCGCTCCGGGGAACGGCAGGGCACCGCCGATAACGACGCCGTGGATCTGCTGGACACGGCGGGCGCGCCGGTGCTGAAGCGGCTGGTTCCGGTGACGGCTGTGCTGGCGGGGCTGACCGTGGTGTTCGTCGTACTCCGCAGGAGGAGGCACCGACCCCGGTGAGAACGGGGCGGCGGTACCGAGGCCGGACCGCGTGCCCGCCGGGGCGGGCACGCGGAGCCCGGGAAACTCCTACTTCGAAGGGCTCCCGGAGAGCCCCGCCGGGTACACCGGTTACCGGTTCCCGGAACCGTCGTCGCCGAGCAGTGACTCCGCGATCTGACCACCCCGGTCGAGCACCCGCGTCGCCTCGTCCGCGTGGCCCTCGCCCTGGCCGGTGCCGGACCCCGTCCGGTCCGAACGTTCGTCGGTGAACGCCTGCGAGGTCAGTCTCGGCAGCAGCTGCGAGAGCAGCAACGTGGACAGTCCCGACTGCTCACCACCACCGCCCCGCACGATGACGGGACGCGGCGCCCGCTCGGCGAGCTTCGCGCCCACCTCCAGCCTGCGGCGGGCCAGCTCGTAGTGCAGCACGGCGCGGTTGTCACGGTAGGACTGGCCGAGCCGCTGCCGGGACTTCGCCTCGTTCTGCGCCTCGGTCAGCGTCGCCCTGCCGCGGGCCTCGATCTCCCACTGCGCCCGCTGCGCCTCGGTCTCCTGTTCCTCCAGCTGCCTGGCGACGTCGCGTCGCGCCTGGTTGCGGGCCGCCTTCACCTCGACCAGCTTGGCGTCGCGGGTCTTCTTGGCCCGCTCGATCTCCATCAGCAGGTTGTCGATGCGCCGCTTGCGGGTCAGCTCCCACTCGCGTTCGTAGGCGCTGAGCTCCTTGGCGACCCGCTCCCTGGTGGCGAGGTGCTGCTGGTACTGGTCCGGCAGCTGCACGTCCGGGATGTTGGCGCCCAGAATCCGCACGCCGTACTTGCTGAGCTGGCGGTTCAGGGTCGCCTGCATGTCCTCGACGTCGCTGCCGCGCAGCTCGTAGGCCTCCTCGGTGCGCACCTGCCTGCCGCGCTGCCGAATGGCGTCCTGCACCGCGCTGGACAGCACCGCGTCGAAGTTGCCCGCACCGATCGTGCGCACGAAGTCGATCGGGTTGTCGATGCGGAACTTCAGGAAGAACTCGATCGCCTTCAGCGGGACGTCCTCGGAGGTGGGGCAGGCCGCGACCGGCGCGTTGTACGGGATCTCCGTGGTGGTGTCCACGACGAACTCCACCTTGTCCCACGGCCACCAGAGGTAGTGCCGACCGGGGGAGAGCGTGCCGGTGAACGCGCCGTAGCGACTGCGGATCCCGGTGGTTCCCTGCTCGATCTCCACGATCGAACCTCGCCACAACGAGATCGCCGCGAGCACCAGCGCCACGACAGCGCCGAGGCCGGTGACCACCGCCGTGCCGCCGCCGCTGAACGCGGCCGTCCCGGCCAGGTAGAGGGCGACGAACAGCAGTACCACCCAGCCGAGGCTCCGGCTGTCCTTCGGGATCACGACGGGAACGAGCCTGCCCTCGTCACCACCGCGGATGAGTTCGCGGATCTTCGACCAGGGGGCGACCACATCGGTGATCTTGGAGAAGCTGCGTTGCTGGGTGGACATCACCGCTCACCTGCCTGGTGCTGCTCGTCGTCCCCGTTCGAGTCGCCGCCCGGGGCGCCGCCGTCCGCGGCGTCCGGGGTGAAGCTCTCCCCGCCGGGGGTGTGCGTGTCGGTGTCCGCCGCTGGGTCCGGTTCGGCATCGGCGGGCTCCCCGGCGGGCTCGGTGTGCCCTCCCTCGGCCAGCAACTGCTCGATCTCGGACTCACGAGCGCTGATGCGTTCCTGGATCGCCTCGGTGCGCCGCTGTATGGCGGCCACGTCCGTTTCGGAGAGCCCGGCGGCACCGTCGGAGGTGCCGAGCATCCGCCGCGCGGCCGCCAGGTAATCGACGTCGTCCTCGTCACCCAGTGAGACGAGCACCGGCAGGTGCTCGGCGAGCCCCTCCAGCTTGTCGAGGACGTCCTTCTCGTAGTGGTACTCCAGGATCTCCGGGTTCTCCGCCGCGCTCACCGCGCGGATGTCCAGCGCTTGGGCCTCCAGCAGCGCGGAGTTGGCGTTGGCGGTGCTCTCCGCCTCCACGAATCGTTGCCTGGCCTGCGCCTTGGCGCGGTTGGTCTCGCGCTCCAGGGCGGTGTCCATCTGCGCCTGGTAGCTGGCGATCTCGGCCCTGATCCCGGACAGGCTCTCGTTCATCGAGGCCAGTTCCTTGTTCAGGTCGCCCTCGTCCTGCTCCTTGCGCAGGCTGAGCTCGTACTCGTAGGTGTAGGCGTCCTTGGCCATCCGAACCATCTCCGGAGCCGCCAGATCGGCGCGGTACTGCTGGCTGGACGGTTCGGCGTGGGTGATGTTGGCGCTGGTCAGCCGCACGGCGGGCAGGAACTGCTCGTTCAGGCTGTCCAGCAGTTCCTGCGTGCTCTCCCCGACGAGGTCGTAGATGTCCTCCGCGCGCTGCTGGTAGATCAGGCTGCGGGTGACCTCGCTGACCGCGTTGGTCAGTTTGTCGGAGAACCCGGAGACCGCGCCGAGCGCGAACATGAACTGCGTGGGGTCCTCGATGCGGAACTGCAGGAACAGGTCCACCGAAGCCTTGATGCCGCCTCGGGTGGGTGCCTCGCTGATCGGAGCGTTGAAGGGGTACTCCCGCGTCGTGTTCAGCACGTAGCTGACCTTCTTGCGCGGGTCGAGCAGCATCGTGCGGCCCGGCCCGACGGTGCGGTCGAGCTTGCTGAACTTGGTGATCATCGCCTGGCAGCCCTCCGGCACCATGACGATGCTGCTCCGGGCCCACAGCAGCACCGCCAGGATCACCAGCAGCACCCAGATATGTGGCCCGAACCACGCCGTGCCCAGGCCGGTGATCCGGCTCGCGACCAGACCGATCACGGCGAGCAGCGTCAGTCCCAGCAGCGGAAGAGCCAGGCCGATGATCGCGCTGCGCTTGGGGATCACGACGGGGCAGATGACGTTGACCCACTCCCCGTCGCCGCCGCGTTCCAGAGTGGTGTTGTTGACCAGCGCACCGATCTCGTCCATCGATGCGTTCCGCTGCTCGATCCGGGTGCCGGTCGAGCTGCCCTGTTCTCGTGCGGAGAGGAAGTCACCGGGGTCGATCGCGAATCCGTCGCCGGCCTCCTGGGCGGCCTCACCGGCCGCTTCGGACACCCCCTGGCCCTCACTCATCGCGGACATGGCTTGACGCCCGGCCGCTGCGATGGTCATGCGCCTCGCTCCTTAAGAGCTCGTTGTCGAAAATGCCCGCCCGGGCGGTCGGATGACCGCCTCGCCGAGGTCGACCGCCCGGGGCCACGAACCACTTCGCGGGATTCGTCGTGACCGCGAAACCGTCCACGTTCGAGAGTCGCGGCGCGTGTGGGTCACCGCTGACGTCGTGGTGTCGTTGTGAGGCGGCAAGAGGTTATCGCATCCGGCGCCCGTGGTGTGGCTGTTCGGTGACATCCGGGCGAGGAAACCGACCCCCGCGTCGCGCGTCGTTCCGTTTCGTCGGGAATGCCGCGATCACTTTCCGGGGAGGGGAGCGTTCCGGGAACGAGGTTTCCTCTCCGGTGGAACGTTCTCGGGCCGTGAGCTACGGGCGGCACCCGGTGCCCCTGTTCAGCCGGGCAGGGCGTCGTGAACCCGTCGCAGCCGGTCGAGCCAGCGATGCTGCGTCTCCGCGGTGGGCGTGGCGGCGGCCACCAGTGCGGGGGAGGGTGCGGGGGCGTGGCGCGGCACCGCCAGCCACCCGTCCACGGGAAGCAGGGACTCGCTGACCATGTCGCCGTCCAGCAGCGCGACCGTGCCCAGTCCGCAGGCGAACGGCAGCTCCGGTAACGAGCCGGCCAGCGCGAGTTGGGCGGCGAGCCCGACGCTGCTCTCGACGGCCGAGGAGACCACGCAGGGCAGCCCGCATGCCTCGGCCACCCGCAACGCGCGCCGGACCCCGCCCAGCGGGGTGGCCTTGATCACCGCCACGTCGGCGGCTTCCGCGACCGCCACCCGGAGCGGGTCCTCGGCCCGCCGGATCGATTCATCGGCGGCTATGCGTACCTCCACCCGGCGCCGGACGGCCGCAAGCTCCGCCACGCTCGCGCAGGGCTGTTCGACGTACTCCAACCCGTCCGCGGCGCGGTCCAGCTCGCGTATTCGCCGCACCGCGGTGTCGGTGTCCCAGGCGGCGTTGGCGTCCACCCTGATCGCCCCGGAGCTCCCGAGGGCCGCACGCACCGCCCTCACCCGTTCGAGGTCGGCCGCTTCCGGTTGCCCGGACTCGGCGACCTTGACCTTCGCGGTGCGGCAACCGGACTCGGCCGCGATCCGGTGCGCCCGCTCCGGTTCGACCGCCGGGACGGTGCAGTTGATCGGCACGGCGTCCCGCACCGGCTCGGGCCAGCCCTCGAAGCAGCTCTCCAGGGCCGTGCGCAACCACGGCGTCGATTCCCGGTCCGAGTAGTCCTCGAAGGGGCAGAACTCGCCCCATCCGGCCGGGCCGCTGAGCAGCACGCCCTGCCGGGTGGTGACCCCACGGAATCTGGTACGCATCGGCAGACTGTAGACGCGTACCGCGTCGAGCTCGGCCAGGTCGAGCTTGCCATTGGTGGAGCGCATGTCATCGATCCTGGCACGTGCGTACCAATCGGGGGCAGGGGTCGTTCGCAAGACCACACCGTCCACCTACTCGATGTCGGGCCTCACCGGGGCGAGAGTCCGCGAGAGGTTCCGCCACCCGAGCACGGCGAGAACCGGCCGACACGGTCCCGTGCGGTGCGCTCAGGCCACGCTCGGCCTACCGATGTCGAAGACGTCGACCTCGAAGCGTGCCCACTGCTGCCGCAGCGCGGCCACCCCCCGGTCGAGCGCGAAGTTCAGCTCCCCCAGGGTCACCGGCAGCAACGTGAACACCTGCAGCTGTTCCACGCCCTGCGCGTCGGTGAACCTGGTGAACTCGGGCGGGAACAGCGGGTGTCCGCCCGCGAGCAGCGCGTGGAACTCGGTGCCCGCCAGAAGTGGTTTGTCGTTCGGCACGATCTGGTCCGGAACCAGATGTGTGCCGTTGTTCACCAGCAGTTCCGCCGAGATGTCCACCAGATAGCGGGCAGCCTCGGCCTGCTCCCGGTAGACCGTGCACGCGAGTTCCTGGGCCGGTTCGGCGCCGATCGGCTGGAAACGCAGTCCGGAGCTGATCACCGAGCTGAGGTGGTACTCGTCGAGGTGGAAGAACACCAGTCCGTAACCGCGGTCGGGGCCGTGCACGTTCGGCGGTTCCGCCTCGGAGGGCGTTCCCGCGTAGCGTTCCAGGTTCTCGGCCAACCCGACGAACCGGTGCGCCCCGCCTATCGAGGGCGTCGCGTTGTTCCCGGTGCTCACTCCTGGCCTCCAGCGATGTCCGGTACGGGTGGTGTCTGCCGTGGGCGCAGCGGCGGGAGCGGCCCACCGCGGACCGCCCGCGACCTCCGCGCGGTCGGGCGCCGAACCGGTGGGTTCGGCGACGCGGCCGGTGCCCGGAGGGAACCGAGGCCCTCGGTGGGACGCTCAACCGTCCGCGTCGGTGACGGCGGGTCCCAGCAGGTCCTCGGAGTCCACTATCCGGTAGGCATAGCCCTGCTCGGTGAGGAAGCGTTGCCGGTGTGCAGCGTAGTCGGTGTCCAGGGTGTCCCTGGCGACCACCGAGTAGAAGTGCGCCTGGCCCCCTTCCGCCTTCGGGCGCAGCAGCCTGCCCAGCCGCTGGGCCTCCTCCTGTCGGGAGCCGAACGTACCGGACACCTGCACGGCAACCGAAGCCTCCGGCAGGTCGATCGAGAAGTTGGCGACCTTCGAGACCACCAGGCGGTTGATCTCGCCGCGCCGGAAGGACTCGTAGAGGGCCTCCCGCTCCCGGTTCCTGGTCGAGCCCTCGATTATCGGTGCGTCGAGCTCCCGCCCCAGGTCGTGCAGCTGTTCGAGGTAGGCGCCGATCACGAGCGCGGGTTCGTCGGGGTGCTGGTCCAGGATCGCGCGCACCACGGGGGACTTGGTCCGGGCCGTCGCGCACACCTTGTAGCGGTCCTCGGCCTCGGCGGTGGCGTACTCGATGCGCTCGTTCTCGGTCAGCGTCACCCGCACCTCGGCGCAGTCGGCGGGGGCGATCCAGCCCTGCGACTCGATCTCCTTCCACGGGGCGTCGAACCGCTTGGGGCCGATCAACGAGAACACGTCGCCCTCGCGCCCGTCCTCGCGCACCAGGGTGGCGGTCAGGCCGAGCCGACGCCTGGACTGCAGGTCCGCTGTCATCCGGAACACCGGGGCGGGCAGCAGGTGCACCTCGTCGTAGACGATCAGCCCCCAGTCCCTGGAGTCGAACAGGTCGAGGTGCTGGTACTCGCCCTTGGACTTGCGGGTGATCACCTGGTAGGTGGCGATGGTGACGGGGCGGATCTCCTTCTGCTCCCCGGAGTACTCGCCGATCTCCTCCTCGGTCAGCGAGGTCCGTTCCACCAGCTCCCGTTTCCACTGCCTGCCCGCGACGGTGTTGGTTACCAGGATGAGGGTGGTGGCACCGGCCTCGGCCATGGCGGCCGCGCCGACCAGGGTCTTGCCCGCGCCGCAGGGCAGCACGACGACGCCCGAGCCGCCCGCCCAGAAGGAGTCCACGGCCTGCCGCTGGTAGTCGCGCAGCCGCCAGCCGTGCTGCTCCAGCGAGATCGGGTGGGCCTCGCCGTCCACGTAACCGGCCAGGTCCTCGGCGGGCCAGCCGAGCTTGAGCAGGGTCTGCTTGAGCCTGCCGCGCTCGCTGGGGTGGACCACCACGGTGTCGTCGTCCAGTCGCGTCCCCACCATGGGTTTGACCTTCTTGCTGCGCAGCACCTCTTCGAGTACGGCTCGGTCGCGCGCGACCAGCACCAGCCCGTGCGCCGGGTCGTTGGACAGCTCGAGCCTGCCGTAGCGGCCCATCGTCTCCACGATGTCGACCAGCAGCGGCTGCGGGACCGGGTAACGGGAGTTGTTGACCAGGGCGTCGACCACCTGTTCGGGGTCGTGCCCGGCGGCGCGCGCGTTCCACAGCGCCAGTGGTGTCACCCGGTAGGTGTGGACGTGCTCCGGTGCTCGTTCCAGCTCGGCGAACGGTGCGATCGCGGTCCGGGCCTCCTCGGCCCCGGGGTGGTCGATCTCCAGCAGGACGGTCTTGTCCGATTGGACGATCAGCGGTCCGTCAGTCACGTGCTTGCTCCCGGCTGAACTGGATCGGTGCTGGTGCGGGGTTCGTCGCCACCCGGCTGCGCGGTGGTGGACGTCCGGCCGGTTCCGGAAACGGCGGGACCCCGTCGAGTATTCCACCCGCTGAAGGAGGGGAGGAGCAGGCGGATGCGGTGCCTGGTTTGTCACTCATCCTTTCGTATCGCGAAAATTACGCGGCGACGCCGACGAACTCGGAGAGTTCCCGCAGATCACCCTTGATGGATCGGCGTTCGTGCTTGAGCATCCCGCGCAGCATGCTGTGTACCCGACCCGTGAAGAGCAACTGTTCCGGTGCGGCCGCGCGTGCTTGGTTCAGCGTGTCCAGTGCCTCCCGGTGCTCGCGTCGGAGGTAGTGCGCCCAGGCAACCGTGATCAGGTGTGAGGTGCGGCGTTCGGCCAGTTCCGGAGGGAGCCGATCGAGGGGAACTTCATCGGCGAGATCTACGGCATGTGCGGGGTCACCCATTTCCAGCGAGAGCCAGACGCGGTGGATCGCCACGTTCGTCGGCCCGAACGCCAACCAGAAGTCATTTCTGTCCTCGCCGATCCGCTCGGCCGTGTGTTCGACCTCTCGGAAGTAATCACGGGCTGTTGAGTGGTCGTTCAGCGTGGCGGCACCTATCGCTCCTTTCAACATCAACGATCCGTAGAGGCTGAGTTGCGCGGGTGTGGCTTTCCCGTCGTTGGCACGGAGGGCGTCAGCCGCCGTGATCGGCACATCGGTGGATTCGGTCAAGCGCCCCGCGTGGCGCAGGACCACAGCCAGCCGCCACGCACCGCCTGCGATCAGCAGCGGGTCCCCGGTGTGCTCAGCCGCTGCCATCGAACGCTCCGCCGCGATCCATGGCAACCGCGTTTCGCCGAGCCGGTCGAGCATTCCGCTCGTCACGCGGTAAACCAGTGCTTCGAGTCGCTTCGCTCGACGCTTCTGCTCCTCACTCTCGGCCTGCCGGACAGCTCGGTAGCTGTCAGCGATCATGTCCGGAACCCAGCGGTGCCATGCGGGACCACTGTTCGGTCTGTGAGCAGACGAAGGCCAACGAGACCCGGTTTTCGAGGTCCGCCGTGTCCACCGCTTCTTGGTCCGAAACACCGAGAAACGAAGCCATGCCGTCGTAACGCAACATGGCCGTTTCGATATCCGGCACGAAGTCGGGTGCTGTGCCGAGCGTACCGCTGTTGGTCTGTCGGGGGTGTGACTGGAACGGACCCGGCAAGAGTTTTGTCGGCTCTATCCGGAGCGCTTCGGCGATCTGAAGAATCGTCGACAGCCTGTCGACGTCACGCGCACCGCGCTCGATCTGCGACAGCCATTCCTCGGAACGCCCCAGCAGGCCGGACAGGACCACCTGGCTGTATCCCCGTCGACGTCGGTAGTAGGCGATTCGTTCGCCCGTGCTCGCTGTGTCGTCAAACCGCATAGTCATCATGATACTGACCCCCCGAAAGACTTACCCAACAAACTTTTGGGGTTGTTTCCGTCATTGTCCGATAGTTTTATCGGTGGAACCGAGGGAGTGGTTGTTCGTGGAAGATCGACAAGGCACTGTTTCATGTTTTTCGGGGGATGTGTCGGGAAAAAGTGAAATATGGATACGGTGGCCGTCGTGTCCGTGTTTTTGTGGCCAAATGAGGATGATGGTTTGTCTTGGGGAGGAGTGATCGAGGGTTCCGGATTTGCTGTACGACTATCTTATAGTCGTGCTGTTCGTGGATGTTTTTCGAAAGTGGTCGTATCGATGCTGCCGGCGAGAGCGAGGAGTAGTGCGAGGTCGGAATCAGTGACAGAAGAATGGCGAGCCCTGTTGGTGATCGTACATGTGGCTGTGGATCGATCGATCCGGTGGCTTCCGCGAGCGTTGTGTCGACATGAAAAGTAGCGACCTGTTTTTCTGAATAGGGTGAGTTGTGCTGTGTGGTTGATCCGCTTTCCTTCAGGGGGAATGGGTGATTCTTCGAGGTGTCGTCGAACATGACTGAAAATTTTTATGATTGAGGTTCTGATGCTGCAGAAAAACTTTTTTCGTGAATGCAAAACGAATGCTCAATATTTGGATCTGGCGACCAATGCGCACGGTGATGAGAAGGGTTTATTGTTGCATCGTGCTCTGGACCGTATTCAACGGTCGAGCCGTACGGCGGTCGAAGTCGGGCCTGGCGGCGGCGCGGCGGTGTCCTATCTGGCGTCCGCGCTCGACGTCCACGACATCGAAGCTCTTCAGCTGACCCTGATCGAGGCTCCCGGGGTCGAGTCGCGGTCACTGGCCCAATCGATCGATGATTTCAACCGCGCAGGCGGGAGCTGCGTGCTGAAACGGGGGTTGGTGGAAGACATCGACAGCATTATTCCTGAACCGGTCGACGTCATCTCCGCATCGGCTCTACTGCATGAGGTTTACTCGTACAGCGGAGCCTACAGTGGTCTCCATGCCGTGATGCGAGCGCTGCCGACGATGTTGCGATACCACGGTTACTTCGTCTACCGGGACGTGTACGCGGTGGAATCTCCATCGCTTCATGACAGGACCGTTCAATCCTACGACTCATTGGCATGGTTGCAGTTTATCCGGATGTTCGTTCCGCATTACCTCCGAGAGGGGACGCATCCGTACCACCACGCGGCGGACGACATGGTGGTTCGTCAGAACTCACGGATCGTGCCCATCGACCAGTTGGACGTGAACTCATGCGCGAGTATCGTCGCTCCCGTCGGAGTTTTTCGGGAGATCCAACGTCACTACGTCACCTTGCGCGACCACGTGTGGCGTTCTGGTGTGCTGGGATTCAAACCCTATCTGGAAGGGCAGCTGGCACACGACTGGGTGGACTTCAAGCGTGGCCACAAGCGGGTGCACTACACGCTGACCGGAACGGACTGGTTGTCCCATTCGCAGCAAGTCTCGTTGTTGGCGATGAGCGAGGTGTACGCGGATCACTACACCATCGACAGTGACATTTTGGACGAAGTTACTGACGTGGCTCTGACCGAGTTTCTCATCGCTGCTATGAAGGGGGACGAATCCTGTTCGCAAGTCTGGTCCTCGTGGTTGGCCAGAGAAGGACGCGAGTCCTACGCCTACATGACGCTGGATGATCTGTTGGCCGAGTTCGCGGTCAGCTCGGCGGACTCGGAGTCCCGGACAGTGCTGATGCCCGTTCAAGCGGGTGATATCGCCCGAGTGGATCGGAACTACTACAACCGCTTCTTGCGGAAGCGGTTGGCGACCCCACTGGTCGACGCGAAGCAACTGGTGCTGTTCCAGAACGTACCGTGTTCCGACGAGAGCACGTTGCGTCGAGCGATGGAAGCGATCCAGCACGTCTGCGGGAAGCAGAACTTGGCGCGGATATACACGGCGATGAACTCACGGAGATCATTCGGTTATGAGTCCTGTTGAAGTGGAACGCAAACGCGAGCTGTCCGAAGCGTCGTCACTGCGGGAGCGGCTGGTCGAGTTGGGGTACCGACGAGAGGGAACGTTCGTGGAGACGGACACCTACTACTCGCCTCAGCACGTCGATTACCTGGAAACGATCGAGTGCCTACGGGTACGGCAGCGGGACGGCTTCGCCGAGATCACCTACAAACCGGCCTCCGACGCTGAGACCCACTCGGTCACGGATGTCATTTCCAAGGTGGAGACCAATGTGCGCCTCGCCGGTCCCGAGCAGGCCGAGGCCGCGAACAGACTGCTGTCGTGCGTCGGTATGAGCACACTCGCGTGTGTCAAGAAGGAACGGGTGCTCTACCGCCATCCCGAGCGGGAGGACGTCGCTGTCGCCATCGACTCGGTCGACTCGGTCGGTTCGTTCGTGGAGACGGAGGTGACGAGGACGGACGACTCCGGAGCCGAGATTCTGGAGGAGATCGAAACCGCGTTGGGGGTGACGGGGAACCGCGTAGTCACCGAGCCCTACCGAGACCTGGTGCGAACGGCGTCGGTGCCCACCTGACACCGCCCTACTGCCGCGCTGTCAACCGGAGCGGCAACCAGGACACCTCGAACGCGACCGCCGTCCCGCCGCGACGTGGGGACGGCGGTAGCTGTATGAGGTGAACCGAACCCGTGTGGTGGAGTTAACTCGGTCGCCCCCGAGGCGCGTCGTTGTTGGTATCCCGGGTGATCAGCGGTCCGTCAGTCACGTGCTTGCTCCCGGCTGAACTGGATCGGTGCTGGTGCGGGGTTCGTCGCCACCCGGCCGCGCGGTGGTGGACGTCCGGCCGGTTCCGGAAACGGCGGGACCCCGTCGAGTATTCCACCGGCGGTGGCGGGGGAGGCACGGTGTCGCGCGTCACGGTTCTCGGCTGTCGAAGTCCCCGGCGGTGATCTCGAGGGGGATCCACCTTCACGTGCGACGGTCGGGTCGACACGTATCGCCACCTCTCGGGACGCACCGTTTCCGACCGGGCAAAACTCCGATTGCGGCGAGGTTCCATTGCGGCAACACTCGTCCGATTCGCCGGAATGAGCCCTCCAACTACGGCATTGGGTCCAGTACGTTTTTCGTCCGAACGAGTGAAAGCTATCGAAGAGGACGGCGTGACTACTCCACCGCAAACACCGGACCCGGCCGAACAGCCCGAACAGGAGCGGGCGGAAGAGCAACAACCGGCCCCCGAACGAGAAGGGGGCAGGCGCAGCAAGTCGCTGGTGGTCACGCTCACCACGCTCGGAGTGGCCGTACTGCTGGGGGTGGCCGGGGTGTTCGCCTTCGGTCCGCTCCGCTCGAACATCACCGAGGCCGTCTCCGGCTACTTCGGCCCTGATTTCGAGAAGGGCGACTGCCTGAACCTGGTCGACGCGCGATTGACCGACTTCGAGGAGGAGAAGGTCGAGTGCGGTTCCGACGCCTCGGACTACGAGATCGTCAAACACCTGACGGGCGGCGCGAAGTGCTCGGAAGACCGCGCCTACGAGGTGCTGACCGTCGACAGCGACACCTACTGCATGGTTATGGACGTGACCACCGATGACTGCCTGTGGGTCCAGGGGAAGAAGTACCTAGACACGAAGGTCGACTGTGGCTCGGAGAACGCCACGTGGCGTGTCACGAAGGTGGCCGACAAGAGCGACGATTCCGTCTGTGCTCCGGGCGAGTACTACGCGATCTACCCGGAACCCCCGCGCACGGTGTGCATGAAGGATCTCGCCGAGCAGGGATGAGCGGTGAGCGGGCCGGTCATGACCCCGTGAGCCCCCCCACGTGGTGACCGGTGTGGTCGCGAGCCGGTGAGCCGGAGGTCTCGCACGAGAGCTCCGGCCCACCGGCGGTTCAGCGGCAGGAGAGCTCCGGCGGGTCAGCCGGACTCGCCCACTCCCTGACGTTCCGGTGTGGACTCGGAGGTCTCCGCCGCGAAGTCCCCGCCCGTCTCGTCCGACGAGCCCGATTCCGCGGCGGCGCCGGGCTCGTCCGCCGCGGACGATTCGCCTTCGTCGTCCGCCTCGTTCGGCGGGTCCGTTTCCCGCTCGGCGGCCGATCCCGCGTCTTCCGCGTCCTCCGCCTGCCGTTCCGCGGCTTCCTCGGGAGCCTGTTCGTCGGTGCTGTCGTCGTGCGACTCGCCCGCCCCCTCCGGCTCGGCGCGGACGCCGTTCCGCTCGGAGCCGGTGCCGCGCTCTCCGCCGCGCAGCATCCGGGCTATCTCGCCGCGCAGCTGCACGAAGGTCTCCGACTCGCGCGTGCTGATCTGGTCCCGGTCGTCACCGAGCTCGACCGGCAGGTCGGCCACTATCGACGCTGGTGACTTCGACAGCACCAGCACCCGGTCACTGAGGTAGACGCTCTCGTCGATGTCGTGGGTGACCAGCAGGATCGTCGTTTCCTGCTCCTTGCGCACCCGCAGCAGCAGGTCCTCCAGGTCGAACCTGGTCTGCGCGTCCACCGAGGCGAACGGTTCGTCCATCAGCAGCAGCGCGGGACGGCACGCCAGGGCCCTCGCGATGGCCACGCGCTGCTGCATCCCACCGGAGAGCTGCCACGGGTACTTGCGTTCCGAGCCGGACAGTCCCACCCAGTGCAGGGTCTGCTCCGCCCGTTCACGGCGCTCGGCCCGGCCGATGCCGCGCGAGCGCAGTGGGAACTCGATGTTGCCGCGCACGCTCATCCACGGGAACAGCGAACGGCTGTAGTCCTGGAAGACGACCGCGAGGTCCTCGGGAACTCCCCGCACCGGCTCACCGTGCATCCGCACTTCGCCCCGGGTCGGTTCGATCAGCGAGGCGACGCAGCGCAGCAGCGTCGACTTGCCGCACCCGGACGGACCCACGATGCAGGCCAACTGTCCGGAGCGGACGTCGAACGACACGTCGCCGATGGCGGTGTGCCGTTGGTTTCCCGCGTAGGTGTGGCTCAACCCCGTGACTTCCAGCATCTTCGGCACGGTGTCGCTCCTGTCGGTGGTCGGTTCGGATTGCTCCACTGCCGGGGTTCTCGTCATTGCGGCACCGCCTTGAGCACACGGTTCTCGACGGCGGAGAGGATCGCGTTCAGCACGTAGCCGAGAACGCCGATCAGCACGATCCCGCCCCAGAGTTGTTCGTAGTCGAGCTGGTCGCGGGCCAACACCATGGCGTGTCCCAGGCCGTCGCTGGCGCCGACCAGCTCGGAGATCACCATCATGATCAGCGCCAGCGAGAGGCTGATCCGCAGACCCGCGAATATCTTCGGCACTGCGCTGGGCAGGACCACGGAGCCGAACCAGAGTCGGCGGGATATCCCGAAGGCCCGGGCGGTCTCCGTCTTGGTGACGTCCACGGACCGCGCGCCGTCGGCGCTGTTGAGCAGGATGGGCCACACGCAGCCGAAGACGATCGTGGCCAGCTGCAGTTTGAATCCGATGCTGAACAGCACCATGAACACCGGCAGCAACGCCGGTGGCGGGATGGAGCGCGCGAAGGACAGCAGCGGCCCCACGTAGGCCAGCGCGTTGCGCGACCGCCCCAGTAGCAGTCCCAGCGACACTCCGGCGACCCCGGCGACCAGCCAGCCCAGCAGCAGCCTGCCGACGCTGGGCAGCACGTCGTCGAAGGCGGCCTCGGTCAGGAACAGCGTGCCGATCCCGCCGCTGAACCACAGCTCCCACATCCTGGTGAGGATTCGCAGCGGGGTGGGGAAGAACGTGCTGCCGCTGCCCGCGGTCGCCAGCTGCCACAGCAGCACGCACACCACGAGCACGGCCAGTTGCAGCGCCGCGCCCGACAGGCGGCCGCGGGCGGGCACTTTGGTTCCTACGGTGCTCATGCCGTGCCTCCCGCCGGTGCCCAGGTGATCCACTTCCGCTGTACGCCTGCCATCCCGGCGTTGATGAGGTAGCCGAACACGCCCGCCACCAGGGTTCCGGCCAGGACCTGGTCCATGCGGCCCGCGCCGCTGCTGGCGAGATAGATGTAGTGGCCGATCCCGCCGTTGCTTCCCATCAGCATCTCGGCGCTGATGAGCACGATCAGTGCGGTGCTGGCCGACAACCGCAGCCCGGTGAACACGAACGGGATCACGTTGGGCAGCTTCACCCGCAGCAGCACCTGAGTTCGCGAGATCCGGAACGCCCTGGCGGATTCGAGCAGTTGGTCGTCGATCTCACCCACGGCGTAGATGGTGTTGAACAGCAGTGGCCACACGCCCGCGTAGACGGCGAGGAAGATCTTCCCGGCCGGACTGCCTGCCGCGACGACCACCACCAGTGGGATCAGTGCCACGGAGGGGACCGGGCGCAGGAACTCCACGAGCGCCGTCACGGCGGTGCGCAGCAACGGCACGCTGCCGAGCAGCAGTCCGGACGGGACGGCTATCACCGCGCAGCAGCACAGCGCGATCAGCCATGCCAGCACGGTGGCGATCACGTCGAGCAGGAAGTCCCGCTCGCCGAGCATCCGGACCAGTTCCTGCAGCACGATCGAGGGAGGTGGGAGGTACTGCTGGGGCGCGAGACCGGAACGGCCGACGATCTCGCAGAGCACGAGAAAGACGGCGACCCCGATCAGTGCGCGTGCGGTGTTGCGCATGACTTCCTGACTGGTTTCGAGGGGCGGTCGGGATCCGTCGATCCGGGAGGTGGGCACGGGTTCGTGCCCTCGGGATCGGTGGCCCGCTGGCCGGGCCGGAAAGCAAACGCCGGGCCGCGTTCGGCGGCCCGGCCGTTTCGCCGACTACTCACTGGTGCCTTCCCGCCGTGTCGGCGGCAGGCCGAGTCCTCCTGACCGGTCGCCGCCCACACGTGCGATTCGAGGGAACCCGCCGGTCGTGGTGCGGCGGGCCGCTCGACGTCGGCGGGTTCGTCCCGGACGCCCGGGCACCGGGTGAGCGCCTCAGGCGCGGGTGGTGGACACCGGTTCGGGGCTCACTCCTCGCCCTTCGGGGGCTGGAAGAGCATCGAGTTGATGTCGAACTCGTTCGGCGGGAGCTCACCGTTGTTCTCCATCAGGCTCACGACGCTCTTGAGCCTGCTCGCTTCGAGCGTGGAGGGGTAGGTGCCGATCGTGACGAGCGAGGCCGTCTTCGGTTCGATCTTGGTGTAGTCCGGCAGCAGCTCCTCGACGGCGTTGCGGTCGCCGTTGGCCTCGGCCTGGGCCTTGGACATCACCTTCTGGAACTTGGCCGCGGCGTCGGGGTTCTGCTCGGTCCACTCGCTGGTGGCCGCGTAACCGGCGATCGGCATGTTCGCGGTCGGCCCGGAGGTCTGGTCCAGCAGGGTCTCCGCGCCGAGCTGGTTGGCCCGGGAGATGAACGGCTCGATCACCGAGGCCGCCGCGACGTCGCTGCGGTCCAGCGCGGCGGGCATGTCGGGGAAGTCCATCGTGACGAACTCGATCTTGCTGGTGTCGACACCCCTGGTCTTCAGCGCGCTCACCGCCGTGAGCTCGTTCAGGTTGGCCCGCGTGTTGACCGCGACCTTCTTGCCTTCGAGGTCGGCGGGTTTGTGCACCGTCTTGTCAGGCATGTGCATCAGCAGGAAGGTGCCCTTCCGGGCCTGGTAGGCGTCCGAGACGGCCTTGATGTCCACCTTGCCCTCTTGCTTGGCCCGGATGAACGAGACCCAGTTGCCGAACGTGATGTCCAACTCACCGCTGGCCAGTTTCGGGATTCCCTGCGCACCCCCCGCGATGGTGGAGGTGTTGATCTTCAGGCCCTCCTCGGCGAAGTAGCCCTTGTCCATAGCCAGGTGAAGCGGAGCCACGTCCACGGCGGGCATGGTGCCCAGGTTGATCGTGGTCATCCCGGACTCCGAGTCCTCGCTGCCTCCCGAGCCACTGAGTAGACCGCAGCCGGAGGTCAGCATCAGGCCGATTCCGGCGGCGAGCGCCAGCGCGCTCCGGGTCAGTGAGCGGCTTCTCCGGCCGGCTTGCACAACAGGTCGAACCATGGTCAGCAATGCTCTTTCGGGTGATCTGAACAGGACGGCGAACAGGTGATTACTTTCACGGTTCCGGCACTAAGAGTCAACAGCTCAGGAGTCACACCTCCATAAGGAGGAAGTTAAATGAGCTACATGGACACGCACCGCGAACAATGAATCTCTTTCGCATAACGAGTCCCATCAGCATCCGCTGGTCGGGCCGTTCTCGGTGTGCTATCTCACAGTTCCCCTCGGGGTGGCTCGCTGTGCCGATCTGACCGGGCCAGTACCCCCGAAAGGTCTAAGTCTGGCAATAGTGTGAATAACGCTACGTATAGCGCCCCACTTTCCCGATCGTGGTGTGCGCCAGTACGCTGAAGCCGCCCGTGGGAGTCGTGCAGCCCCGGCCCCATGGGTGGTGCGTTCGGGACGCCAGGGTGGCGACCATCCCCTGAGCTGCACTTCTCGTGTTCTCGGTGTCGGTTATCCGCTCTGCGGAAACGACACGTGCCCGTAACTGTCGGAATGAGGAAGCCACGAGTGGCCGGAGGAAACAAAGGCCCCGATCGGTCGACCGGGACGGGGTCAGCGGGTTCACACCCATTGATGACGGGTGAGGAAGCCGCGACCGCGAGTGATCAGGGTGTGTCGGGGCGGACACCCACTCCGAACGGCGGCGGTCCGGCCGACGATCCAGCCGAGGATCGACCTTCCGGTGGACTGCGGATGCGCAACTGGCGACTGCGCACCAAGCTGCTGGTGGTCCTGATCGTGCCCGCTCTGGCCGCGCTGGTCTTCGGCGCGCTGCAGGTCGTCTCCGACTACAACCAGACCCAGCAGCTGCTGCGGATGCGCCAGCAGGTCACCCTGGACAGCAGCGCCGCCAAGGTCGTCCACGAGCTGCAGCGCGAACGCGACCTCACCGTGGCCCACATCGCGGCGGGACGCCGCGGCGATCGCAGCCAGCTCACCGAGCAGCGCCGCGCGGTGGACAACGCCATCGGCGAGTTCCGGTCGGCCATCGAGGAGGCGCAACAGCGGGGCAACACGGCGGTGGCCCGCCCGTACGAGCAAGCGCTGGACCGGTTGGACCGGCTCCAGGCCCTGCGTTCGGTAACCGACGGGACCGCCTATCCGGCCACGGCCGCGTTGCGGGCCTACAGCTCCTCGGTGGAGAACCTGCTCTCCCTCGGGGAACGGGCCGTCGCCAAGCTCAACAACGAGAGCGTGGTCCGGCTCTACCTGGCCACCAACGCGATGTCGCGCGTCAAGGAACAGGAGTCGGTCAAACGCGCCAGGCTGCTCGCCGCGCTGGAAAGCGGCGAGTTCGGCATCGGCGGGCAGCGGCAGCTGCTCGCCACCGACGCGAGCATGCAGGCCGCGCTGGAGGAGTTCCGCAAGCGGGCCACCAACGCCCAGATTCAGCGCTACAACGACACCGTCTCCGGTCTGGCCGTCGGGCAGGCGCGCAACCTGGAGGAGACCGCCATCGTGCGGTCCCAACAGGGGCAGGGACTGTCCGACATCGATGCCCAGGAGTGGATGCGCAGCTCCACCGAGACGGTCAACCTCACCTACCAGGTGGAGTCCGGACTCCGGCAGCAGCTGCAGGACAAGGCCGACCAGCTGGCCGGAGCCGCCCGTACCCAGACCTATTTCGTCGTCGTGCTGGTGCTCGTCGCGCTGATCGTGGCGTTCGCGATCGCGCTGTTCGTCGCCCGTTCGCTGCTGCTGCCGCTGCGCACGCTGCGGCGCTCCGCGCTGAACGTGGCCGACAACCGACTGCCGGAAGCCGTCGAGTCCATCCTGGAGGAGGACAACCCGGACCTGGGCGAGCGCAGTCGCATCGACCCGATCCCGGTGCACACCACCGAGGAGATCGGCAGGGTGGCGCGTTCCTTCGACGCCGTGCACGCGCAGGCACTGCGCCTGGCCTCCGAACAGGCCCTGCTGCGCAACAACGTCAACGACCTGTTCGTCAACCTGGCCCGCCGCAGCCAGACGCTGGTGCAGCGGCAGCTGTCGCTGATCGACCGGCTGGAGCAGGACGAGCAGGACCCGGACCAGCTCAGCCAGCTGTTCGAGCTGGACCACCTCGCGACCCGGATGCGCCGCAACAACGAGAACCTGCTCATCCTCGGCGGCACCGACCTCACGCGGCGCACCGTGCGCCCGGTTCCGCTCAGCGAGGTGATCGGAGCCGCCGTCTCCGAGGTGGAGCAGTACGCGCGCGTCGTGATCGGCGAGACGCCGGATCTGGCGATGCAGGGGCGCGTGGTCAACGACATCGTGCACCTCATCGCGGAGCTGCTGGAGAACGCCACCGTCTACTCCAACCCGGACACCGAGGTCACGGTGCGCACCGCCTACCGAAGGCAGGAGCTCGTGCTGGAGATCCGGGACCGCGGTGTGGGCGTGGACGCGGAACAGCTGGACGAGATCAACGACCGGCTGGTCCGCCCGCCGGACATCGACGTGGCGGTCTCGCGCCGGATGGGGCTCTACGTGGTGGGCCAGCTCGCCCGCAGGCACAACGTCGCCGTCGAGCTGCAGAACAACGGTGACCTCGAAGGCGGCGCCACGGCCACCGTGCGGTTGCCGGGCGAGCTGATCGTGCAGCTCACCCCCAACGGGCCCATGCCCATGCCCGACATGCCGCGCGAGCAGCCGCGCGAGTCCGGGGTGGGCGAGACCGGTTCGCACGCCGGGCTCGCCGCGGCGTTCGACGGGGAGCACGCCGCCCAGTTCGAGCAGTCGCGGACCAACGGTCATCCCCAGCAGCTCCCGTCGAGGTCGCCGGAGCCCGCCGAGCCGGAGCCGTTCCGGCCGGAACAGGAGGAGCCGGCCTCCCACGCGCCGTGGCCGGCCGAGGAACCGGACCCCGAACCGGGGCGGGCCGAGACACCGGACTATTCGGTCCGGCTGTCCTCCGGCGACGCCTACGGGATCACCGAGGTGCCGCACTGGGACGACGGTCTCGAACCGGAGGAGCGCTCCGCTCCGGACACGCGGCAGAGCTCCGGTGACGAGTGGGCGACGATGGACTGGCCCGGTCCGGAGGACTCTCCCGAACCCCCCGCTGCCGATCCCGACGGGGAGTACGTCGGCCAGTGCGCGGCACCGCCCGGCCTGGAGGAGTCGGCGGATCTGTTCCGCAGCCCGTTCGAGTCCGAGAAGACCGAACACATGTCCTGGCCCGACGGGGCGCTGGACGAGGACTCGACCGGCGCGGTGGTGTCCGGGGACTCCGCCGACACGGGGGTCACCGAGCGGGTCCCGGCCGTCACCTTCGGATCGGCCGCCGAGGGGCCGGAGGTGGACGACACCCCCACCGAGCGGTTACCCATCTACGAGGCGGTGCTCTCGCAGTGGTTCCGCGAGGAGGACGAGGAAACCCCCGCTCCGAGCAGGTCGGGCCTGGACCGCAACTCGGAGCTGCCCCCGGATTCCGAACTGGTCGACGACGCGATCGGCTGGCCGGGTCGTTCGACGCTCGGCGGCACGCGCTCGAACGGTTCGGCACACGATGGTGTGAACCAAGCGGTATCGTCTGGTGGCGATCTCGATGTCGGTGCCACCGGAGGCGAGGCGCTGAATGGTTCCCAACCGAACGGCCGTGACTCGGCCGAGAAGTACGGGCGGTCGTCGTGGCCGACCGCGGACGGGAGCGACCGGCAACGGGTCGCCCACGACGATTCGGCGGACAGGTCCGGCCCTCCGCCGGAGGACGCGGCGTCGAGCGACGACGCCTCCGGCGGTTCGGCAACGGCCATGCGGGCCTTCTCCGGTCGCAGGGCGGCCACGCGCGAGCAGCGCAACCGCGTGGCCGACGCGCGCCAGTCCGGAGAGGACCCCGGCTGGGGTGCCGGTGACGCGGGCTGGCAGGCAGCCGAAGCGCTCGTACAGCGGACCGAGCAGGAGCAGGAGCAGACCTCGGCCGGGTTGCCCAAGCGCAAGCCGAAGTCGAACCTCGTTCCCGGCTCGGCCGCCGAACACCAGTCGCCGGCGCCCAGCAAACCGGCAGTGCCTCGGTCGGCCTCCGCTGTCCGTGGCAGAATGTCCAACTTCCAGCAAGGCGTCCGGCGTGGTAGGCACGCAAAGGTCGAACCAGAGTCGACAGAACAGTCCCGCTCGATTCCGAGCCGTCCCGAGGAGCAGGAGTGACCGGGTCCGTCCAGCAACCCATGAGCAGCAACAGCTTCAGTTGGCTGATCACCGACTTCGTACGTCGGGTGCCCGGCGTGGCGCACTCCGTCGTCGTCTCCGCGGACGGTCTGCTGCTCGCAGGATCGCAGGGTCTGCCCCGTGACCGTGCGGAGCAGTTGTCGGCCGTCGCGTCAGGGCTGGTCAGCCTTACACAAGGCGCCGCGCGTTGTTTCGAGGCAGGTGACGTCACCCAGACCGTCGTCGAGATGGAACAGGGCTACCTGTTCCTGATGTCCATCAGCGACGGTTCCTGCCTGGCGGTGTTGGCCGCGCCCAACGCCGACATCGGTCTGGTGGCTTACGAGATGACCCTGCTGGTGGAGCGGGTCGGGCGGCAGCTCACGCCCGAGCTGCGTGCTCAGCTGCAGGGTATGGGGCGATGAGATCAGCCGCGGCTGACGTTGGGAGCTCATGATGAGCGAGGGGGCCAACCCGAACTGGGACGGTGACCTGTTCCGTCTCTATAGCCAGCGGATGGGTGACGACTGGCAGCAGGACTTCCTCGGTGACGCGCCGGACCCGAATTCCGGGGGACAGCGCGCTCCACGAGGAGGCGACGCCGCCAGTACCGAGGAGTATCAGCGCGGGCTCTTCGGAGGTCCGGGGGCCGATCTGTTCGGTTCCGACTATCACTCGGAGTACGGTGAGGCGGCTTCCGGGGCGGGAGCGCGCGGCGAGGAGGGACCGGACGGCGGCCCCATGTCCATGCCGTCCATCTCGCAACCGATGTCCCCGCTGTCGCAGTCCATGCCGTCCATCTCCTCGTCGATGCCGTCCATCCCGGGACAGGACGGCGCGGGCGCCGACGACGCGGAGGAAGAGGGCTCGCTGATGCGGCCGTACGCCCGAACGCGTGGGCGTACCCGTAGCGACTACGACCTCGCGATCGAGACGCTGGTCTCGACCAGCGAGCGAGGTCGTACGCAGAGTGCGCAGGCCACGCCGGAGCATCGCTCGATCTGTGGCCTGTGCACCGATGCCCGTTCGATCGCCGAGATATCGGCGCACCTGAGGCTCCCGCTGGGAGTGGTGCGGGTGCTGATCGGCGATATGGCCAGTCTCGGCCTGGTCGAGATTCACGATAGCGGAATGGTCGTGGGCGACCGGCCGTCCATGGAGTTCTTGGAAAGGGTGCTCAGTGGGCTTCGCAGGCTCTGATCCCCACGCGGTGAACGGTGGAGATGGCGGTGGCAAGACCTCGACGAAGATCGTGGTCGCCGGTGGCTTCGGGGTCGGCAAGACGACCCTGGTCGGGTCGGTCTCCGAGATCCTCCCGCTGACCACCGAGGCGGTCATGACCGAGGCCAGTGTCGGGGTAGACGACCTCACGGCCACGCCGGGCAAGGTGACCACCACGGTCGCCATGGACTTCGGCAGGGTCTCGTTGGACGAGGACCTGATCCTGTACCTGTTCGGGACGCCGGGACAGCACCGGTTCTGGTTCATGTGGGACGACCTGGTCCGGGGCGCCATCGGCGCGGTGGTGCTCGTGGACACCCGCAGGCTCGCCGACGCCTTCGCGTCGATCGACTTCTTCGACGACCGGCAGCTGCCCTACGTGGTGGCGGTCAACACCTTCGACGGGATGCTGCACCACCGGTTGGAGGACGTGCGGGAAGCGCTGACCATCGACGAGTCGGTGCCGGTGCTCGGGTGCGACGCCAGGGACAAGGAGTCCACCAAGGAGACCCTGATCACGCTCGTCCAGCACGCGATGCGCCAGCGGATGGCCACCTCCCAGAGCTGACCGGTTCGCCGCCCGCGTTTCGGCGGGGTGCTCGATCGGTTCCACGGTCGGCGTGGTGGCCGGGGCGCGGGCTGCCGGGCCCGCACGGCTCAGCTCTCCACCACGGCCACCGAAGTGATCCGGTGCAGCGGGAAGTCGCCCAGTTCGCCTCTGGTGGAGTCGAACCCCTGCAGCACACCTCCGCCGACGCTGACCGGCCGCACGATCCGCTGGGTCGCTCCGCCCTGGGCGTCCACGAACCCCAGCCACACGTCGTGGCTCTGGCGTGCGGCCTCCCGCAGCAGTTCCAGCGTGGCGTTCGCGCTGGGCCTGCCGCGTTCGGGCGCGATGGTGTTGCCGCGTGTCGCGGCGGCCTGGTCACCTGCCCTTACCGTGCGCACCCGTTCGGTGAGCTGCTGCTCGTCCGGCCGGTTGGGCGCGGCAGGTTCGCCGCGGGCGCCGCCGAACCTGCCACGCCCCTTGATCCGCTGCGGACCACCGCGCAGGTCCAGCACACCGCCGTCGGAGCTCTCCGCCACGGGCGAGTACCCGGCCCCGCGCAGCTCCTCGACGAGTTCCTCGAGGGGTAACGGGCTGATCAGCACGGTCGGGGCGATGCGGCGCAGCCCCAGGTGCGTCAACTTCTGCTTGCCCAGGACCTCGGTGAGAACCACCGAGTCCTCGCAGCGAAGGAAGGACGAGGCCGCTCCGGCCCGCAGCCTGCCGTGCCTGCGCGCGGTGTCGTCGATCAGGTAGTTCAGCGCCTGCGGCACCGGGGTGCGCGAGTGGCGCTCGAACAGTTCCCGCAGCTGCTCGCCGCTGCGGCCCGCGTCCAGGGCCCGCCTGATGCTGGACTCGCCGACCCGGTAGACCGTGGCGCTGCCCGCCGACTCCACGTCGGCCACCAGGCCCAGCTCCGCCGCCAGCTCCGGTTCCAGCCGGCCCGGCGCGACCACGGTCAGGTCGGCCTGCACCAGCACGTGATCGACGGGATCCGGGATCGCCGAGGCCATGACGCTCGCCGCCGTGCTCTCGTCCTCATCCAGGAGCGCGCGCCCCGCCGAGGACAGGCCCCCCAGCGCGACGACGCCGAGGGCCCTGGCCTCCCGGAGGGTCCAGCGCACCAGGTCGTCCCGCATCGAGCCGCCGCGACGAGGGGCGCGCCAGGCGAGCACGGCGGCCACGTCGTCCTCCCGCCGGAAGCCCCACCCGCCCGGCTGCTCGTCCAGCAACTCCAGCACGCGGCGCCGGTCGCGGGGTGCCGAGGAGCGCCGCAGCCCCTCGGAGAGGGGGCCCAGCAGCCGGTCCCGCGCGTCCCGCGAGCCGATCAACCCCGGCAGGCGGGGAAGCTCCAGCCAGGACCCGGCCAGCAGGGCCCAGCGGTGCTCCGGGCTCGCAGCCAGCCACACGTCGGCCTGCACGGTGGGAACCCACCTCGGTTCCTCGTCCGGGCTGGTGTCGATCAGCCCGGCGCCGGTCGCCAACTCCACGATCAGCCCGGCCCGTGCCTCGTCCACGTCCAGTTCCCTGGCCAGCTCCCTGACGTCGCGCACCCCCACGCCGCCGGAGCGCAGCACGTCGGGAGGCTCCTGTCCCCAGGACTCCAGCAGCAGTTCGACGTGGCGGTTGAGCTCCAGCACCTCACCGGCCGCCGTGTCGTCGATCCGCCGCTGTCCGTGCTCGTCGAGCTCCAGCGGCGGCTCCGCCGTCGCCACGCTCCCCATGGGAGCGTCACCGCGCGCGGCGAGGCCGAGCTGGCGGGGCAGTTCGACGGTGTCGCCGTTCCGCCGGATCAGCAGCCCGCGCAGCAGCAGCCTGCCGATCGGGGTGTCCGGGCGCTCGGCTCCGGGCTTGGCCTGTTCGGTCCGCCCCACCGGGGAATCCCCCGCGAGCCTGGCGACGACGCCGCGCTCCTCCTCGTCCAGCTCGGCCAGCACCTCGTGGGCGCGCCGCTCGGACAATCCGTCGAGCTCGGCGCCGAGCCCACCGGGGTGGGCGCGCACGGTCTCCCGCATCGTGGCGGCCGTCCTGATCTTCTCGTCCGGCCCCCAGACCAGTGCGCGTTCCCGCAGCGGCCCGATCCGCGAGGTGAGTTCTCCCCGAGTGGCCTCACCGCCGAAGAACGAGGTGAGCCGGTCCAGCGAGACGGGCCCCTCGTCGGCCTTCAGCAGCACCAGCGCCTCCAGCACGGTCAGGCTGAGCGAGTCGAGGTCCTCGCAGGCCCGTGCGATCGAGGAGCGCACCGTCGCGCGCGCGGCCAGCACCGAGGAGTCCGTGGGAGGAGGGGTCGCCAGGTCGGGCCGGGAACGCAGCAGCGCGAGCAGTTGACGGTCGTCGGAGGCGCGCAGCAGTTCGGCCAGCGAGTCCGCACCTTCGGAGGACGGTTCGTTCGGCGCTGGGTTGGCGGGCATCCCTTCCAACATACCCGTGCGGACCCAAGCACGGTGGCCTGTGGTAAATGGCGTTCGGCACGTGGGGGTAGTGGGGGACGACGGCGCCGTATCAGGCAGACTGGTATTCGAGCAGGCAAGCTTGGAATCCCTTTCGCGAACCGGTCGGCCCCGTACGGGAACGGCGCGACCGTGCGCGGCGGGAGTCCGTGAAGGAGGTTGGCGTGGCCGACGCGAGCAAGTCCAAACGTGAGCGCATCGACCCGGAATGGCCGCAGGACGAGGAAGGTCACCCCGTGACCGAGTTCCTGGCCGACCGGCAGGGCGCCATGTCCCCGTTCGGGGACGTCAGCTTCCCGCTGCCGGAGGGCTCCGTTCCGTACCACCACCCGCGGACCCGGATCAACAAGTGAGCCGTCGCCGCTGATTTCCGATCCTCCCGCCGGGGCGGCTCTCCGTCCCGGCGGCTCCGCGCGGATCGCCCGACCCCGCTTCGAACCGGCCGGGGCCGGGGCGAGGGAAGGGGTAGCCGTAGCGCCGCGAGGGTGAGTTCTAGTCTCGGTCCTGCCACAGGGTTTCGCGAGAGCTCATCACTGACAGAGGTGCTACATGCCGGTTCCAGGTCCGGGCTACTCCATCACCGTCCGGGTCGAGGCGCCCCCCTCGGCCAACGCCGCCGGTGATCTGACCACCGCCGTCGGTCGTACCGGTGCGGTCATCACCGCCTTCGACGTGGTGGAGTCGCACTCCGACCGCATAGTGGTGGACATCACCTGCAACGCGTTGTCCGCCGACCACGCCGAGGACATCACCGAGATCCTCGAGGCACTGCCGGGGATGCACGTCCGCAAGGTCTCCGATCGGACCTTCCTGGTGCACCTCGGCGGCAAGATCGAGGTCAATTCCAAGGTCGCGCTGGCCAACCGTGACGACCTCTCCCGCGCCTACACCCCCGGGGTCGCGCGGGTGTGCACCGCCATCGCGAAGAATCCCGACGACGCGCGCAGGCTCACCGTCAAACGCAGCTCGGTCGCGGTGCTGACCGACGGGTCCGCCGTTCTCGGACTCGGCAACATCGGCCCCGAGGCCGCGTTGCCCGTGATGGAGGGGAAGGCGGCGCTGTTCAAGAAGTTCGCCGGGGTCAACGCCTGGCCGGTGTGCCTGGACACCCAGGACACCGAGGAGATCATCCGCGCCGCGGAGCTGCTCGCCCCGGTCTACGGCGGTATCAACCTCGAGGACATCGCGGCGCCGCGTTGTTTCGAGATCGAGGCCAGGCTGCGGGAGAAGCTCAACATCCCGGTCTTCCACGACGACCAGCACGGCACCGCCATCGTCGTGCTCGGTGCGCTGCGCAACGCGCTGCGCGTGGTGGACAAGGACCTCTCGGAGTGCCGGGTCGTGGTCTGCGGCGTGGGCGCGGCCGGATCGGCGATCATCAGGCTGCTGAACAAGAAGGTTCCCGCCGACATCATCGCGGTGGACATCGACGGGATCGTGCACAGCGAGCGCCAGGACGCCGACGAGCACCTGCGCTCCATCGCGGAGCAGACCAACGCCGAGGGACGCACCGGCACGCTCAGCGACGCGGTGCGGGGAGCGGACGTGTTCATCGGCGTCTCCGCTCCCAACCTGCTCGGTGAGGACGACGTCGCCGCCATGAACGACGACGCGATCGTGTTCGCGCTGGCCAATCCGGACCCGGAGGTCGATCCGCTGGTCGCGCAGCGGCACGCCACCGTGGTCGCGACCGGACGCAGCGACTACCCGAACCAGATCAACAACGTGCTCGCCTTCCCCGGTTTCTTCCGGGGGTTGTTGGACGCCCACGCGCACAACATCACCGACGAGATGATGCTGGCGGCCTCCAACGCGATCGCCGACGTGGTCGACGGCAACGACCGCGTCAATGCCTCGTTCATCGTGCCCAGCGTGTTCGACACGACGGTCGCGCCCGCCGTGGCGGACGCTGTTCGCCGGGTGGCCGTGTCCGGCGGGACGGCCGACCCGGAGGCGCAGGGCGGGGCCACGGGTGGCGCCGTGGTCGGCGCCCCGGTTCTGGGCTTCGCCGAGCCGGGCGAGGAGGCCGAGTTCTGATCCCGCTCTCCGAGCGGAACGGATCGGCCCGGTTCCCGTAGCCGTTCAACCGGCGGAACCTCCCGCCGGTTCTCCTCGCGGGGTCCGACACCGGGTGGTCGCCACCCGGTGTCGGACCCACCAGGGAGAGCCCGTTCGAGGACGCGGCGGTGCGAGTCGCGGGACTCGCGCTCGCGTGGTCGTGGCGGCACGGGATCGCACAACTCGCCGGCCGACAGCGGCGAACCGGCATCCGACGCGGTACCGGCTCGCGCCACGGCCGTCGTCGCCGAAACGGCGGCCGCGCGCCTGTGGCACGCCCGTGCGGATCGTCTAGGCTCGCCGCATGGCGACACAGCACGAGTTCAGCCACGTGGACGAGCACGGTGCCGCGCGGATGGTCGACGTCGCCGACAAGGAGACCAGCGCGCGCAGCGCGGTGGCCTCCGGAGTGGTGCGCACGACGGCCGCCGTGATCGAGCAGCTGCGCCGGGACGACCTCCCCAAGGGGGACGCGCTCGCCACCGCCCGCATCGCGGGGATCATGGCTGCCAAACGCACGCCCGACCTGGTTCCGCTGTGCCACCCCATCGCGATCGCCGGAGTGCGGGTCGATCTCGAAACCGCCGAGCGGGAGGTGCGGATAACGGCCACCGTCCGCACCACCGACCGGACGGGTGTGGAGATGGAAGCGCTCACCGCCGTCACCGGGGCGGGGCTGGCGCTGCACGACATGATCAAGGCGGTGGACCCGGCGGCCGTGCTCGACGAGGTGCGTGTCGAGCGCAAGGAGGGCGGTAAGACCGGGGTGTGGATTCGTCCGGACGAGTCGGCATGAGTTCCGGAGCGATGCACGTGTCAGGGCGGCAGGCAGCAGGGGAGAACACCATGACCGAACGAGACGCCCGGGTGATCGCCGCTTCCAACCGGGCCGCGCGGGGGGTCTACGAGGACCGGACCGGCCCCGTCATCGTGGACTGGCTGCGGGAACGCGGGTTCCGAGTGCCCGACCCCGAGGTGGTCGGTGACGGGGAACCCGTGGAGGCCGCGTTGCGTTCGGCCGTGTCCGAAGGGATGGCGCTGGTGCTGACCACCGGCGGCACCGGCATCAGCCCCACCGACAGAACTCCCGAGATGACCGCGCGGGTGCTGGACTTCCCCGTACCGGGGTTGGCCGACGCGCTGCGTACCGCCGGGCTGCCCGAGGTGCCCACCGCGGTCCTCTCGCGTGGGCTGGCCGGTGTGGCGGCAGGCACGTTGGTGGTCAACCTGCCCGGTTCGCGCGGTGGTGTGCGCGACGGGCTCGGGGTGCTGGACGGCGTGCTGGAGCACGCCCTGGAGCAGCTGCGCGGGGGCGATCACCCGCGCGCGGCCGATTCCGCCTCCTCGGGGGGGTCCGCCGGGGAGCCCGCCGGACACGCGGTCGCGGAGCCGGGTGGCTCCGCCGGGATCGGCGGTGTCGTGATCGCGGGGATGACCGAGGAGGTCATCGATGTGTCGTGGCTGGCCGAACGGGTGGGGCACCGCGCGGCGGGAGCCGTGGTCACGTTCGCCGGTGCCGTCCGGGACCACGACGGTGGTCGTGGTGTCCGCGAGTTGGAGTACACCAGCCACCCCTCGGCCGAGGAGGTGATCGCGGAGGTAGCGGCCGACGTGCTCTCCCGCTCCGACGGCGTGCGTGCGCTGGCGGTGCTGCACCGGACCGGAATGCTGGGGATCGGTGACGTGGCTCTGGGGTGCGCGGTCTCGGCCGAACACCGCAAGCAGGGCTTCGACACCTGCGCCGAGCTGGTCGACGAGGTCAAGCGGCGGCTGCCGGTGTGGAAGCGGCAGGTGTTCCATGACGGGCAGGAGGAGTGGGTCAACTGCCCGTAGGGACTGTGACGGTTTGGTGGTCGTAGCCGGTTGAAGTGGCGGAACCTCTCGTGGGCTCTCGCTGCGGCCAGGCCCGACCTCGGGTAGCGACCTACACAACGTCGGGCCTTCCTCGCGAGAGCACCACGAGAGAACCCGCGGCGGTGCCGGTGGCGGGGGTGGTGGTTCGGCGCTGGGAGCGCCGAAGGAGTCCGCGGAGCGGCGCCTTGCCGCGTTGGGCCGGCTGTTGAGTAGCGACCTACGCGGCGAGCGGCCCTGCTTGGCAATGCGTCCGCCTCACGCACCGGGGATACGCGCCCTGCTCAGTCATAGGGTCGTGTCCCGGCGACGGCTCCGAGGGTGTCATCTCGCGGGCGGTTTCAGGTGCTGAGTGCATCGCTCGGTACCGAGAACGGGATCCGGACGCGGTTCTGTACGGGGTCGAGTTCTCGTAGCGCCGTGCGGCGGACGAGAACGGGGCCCCGCCGCTGGGGGAAGGCGGCGAGGCCCCGAGTCAGGGGTGCCTGATCCGCGTCCCCGGCGTCAGCCGGGGGCCGGTGCTCGCTCCCTCGATCCCGAGAACCGGTTCGCGGCCAGGCACTGGATCCGTGGATCCCTTGCGCGGTCAGGTCGACGCGCTGTCAGCGGATGTCCAGCTGCTGCCCCGGGAAGATGAGGTCGGGGCTTTCCAGGACGTCGCTGTTGCGCTCGTAGATGTCCTGGTAGTGCACGCCGAACCGCTGACCGATCTCGCTCAGCGTGTCGCCGGAGCGGACGGTGTAGTCGGCGCCGTTCGAGCGCACGACGAGCTCCTGGGACTCCTGGGATTCCTGGGCGGAGTCGGACTTCGTCTCGGCGGGCTGTTCCCGCTTCGGAGCGGACTGCTGCTGCGCGGCCGCTTGCTCCTGCGAGGAGTCCTCGGAGACGGTGCCCGTGTTGTCGGTGCTGCCGCTGACCCAGTTGGTCTTGGCGGTGCAGCCCGGCCAGGCGCCGGGGCCCTGGGCGGCCAGCACCTTCTTGGCGATGGCGATCTGCTCGGCACGGCTGGCCTGGTGGGCGTTCGGCGCGTACTGGTCACCGCCGAAAGCCGACCACGTCGAAGGGGTGAACTGCAGGCCGCCGTAGAAACCGTTGCCGGTGTTGATGTGCCAGTCACCGCTGGACTCGCACTGGGCGAGTTCGTCCCAGTCGGCGGCACTGGCCGGGGCGGCGACGGCCAGCGGCGTGGCCACCACGGCACCCGCGACCGCGACCCGAGCCGCGTTGCGGGCGAAGTTCGACGACTTACGGTGCTTGCCCTTGTAACGAGCCATGTCCCTCTCTCCTGCCGCGCCTGCGGGGTTTCCGGTGGTTCCGTGGGGAACCCCGAATCCGTGGAGCTTCGGGGGACTCCAGCGGTTTCCCGTCCCTGCCCGGTTTCGTTTCGCTCGGGGGTAGGAAGCCCGCCGGGCAGAGCTCGGCGCTGCGGACTTCCCGGTTTCTCGTTGTGCCGGTCGGTTCGGGGCCGACCGGTGGGAACAGTACGTAATCGCGCAAGCGAACGGAAACTTAATGGAATGTGATGCTGATCACAGTAACGTGGCGTCGGCGTCACTCGATCAGGGTTGTTTGTGCAGCGCACAGCTTTGTTATCGATCTGTTTCCTAGTCGATATCGATCACTCGCGGTGAGGTGTGGGTCACTTTTACTGACCCGGTTGCGATTGTGTAGATCCAGTGTGATAAGGGGATCGTCGTTTTTCGTCGCCGCATGGGCAGGAACTCGCGCGTCGGTCGGCTCCGACACTCATGGCGATTCGGTGGTCGCGAAGCGCGTTCGAAAGGGGTTCACAGAGTGATCCCTCACCCGGCTGTGGAATCCGGGAGACGTCGTCGCGGAAAAATGTCGATGTGATCCGCAAGAATCACGCAGAAGAGTTAGCCAAACACGCCGAGATGCGACTCCCGGCGTGTCGTTTCCCGGTGGCAGCGTGCTGTCCGGCGCCTCGGCGTGACTCCCGGTTCGGAGGCGAGGCCGTCCCTGCTCCTCGCGGTACACGCGCGTCGCGCCCGTGAGTGTCCCCCGGAACCCCCGCCGGGGGATCGGCCCGCCAGGGACTCCGAGAAGACAGCTCGGACAACAATGCTGGGGGAGCAGTATGGTTCGGGACGCCGGGCTCGCCGCGCCGGCACACCGAGCCGCGATCAGCCGCCCGCGAACGGCGGCAGCACGTCGAACTCGGCCCCCTCGGGAACCCCCACCGTCCCGTCCCGCACGGCCACCCCGTCGAGCAGGAAACCGCAGGCCCCGACCACGCGAGCCAACGATTCGTCGTGCGAGGCCCGTACGGCTCGGATCACGTCGTTCGCCGAGACGGCCTCGTCCGCCACCGCCGGAGCCACCCGTAGCGTCTCCTCGGCGACCCCGGCAGCGGCACGAGCTCCCGCGAAGTACCTCACCCGCACCGAGATCGCCGTCCCCGCCGCCGAACCCGCCTTCGGCGATTCCGCGCGCTCCTCCGGTACGAGCTGTGCTTCCTGCCGTTCGTCCATCATCGGCCGAGGAGTCCTTTCGGGCGCTGTGTCGGCTCGGCCCGTGCGGTTCCACCACCGACCACCGGGCCGAGCCGCGAGAGGTTCTAACCACCGATCGAGCTCATCGGGCGGGAAGGCTGTGCGAAGCCCTCCTCATCCATCCCGTGACCGGCCGCCTTGGCCCACATGGTCTCCCGCCACAGCCGGGCGAGCTCCTCGTCGTCGGCGCCTTCCCGCATCGGGTCACGCAGGTTGGTCTCGGTCTGGGAGAACAGGCAGGAACGCAGCTGCCCGTCGGCGGTCAGCCTCGTGCGGTCGCACGTGGCGCAGAACGGGCGAGTCACCGACCCGATCACACCCACCGTGGCCGGGCCGCCGTCGACGAGCCAGCGTTCCGCCGGTGCCGAACCGCGCTCGGCGCTGTACGGCGTGAGGGCGAACTCCTCGCCCAGCATCCGCAGGATCTCGTCCGCGGTGATCATCTCCGCCCGGTCCCAGCCGTGCTGCGGGTCCAGCGGCATCTGCTCGATGAACCGCAACTGGTAGTCCCGCTCCAGGCAGTATCGCAGCAGGTCCCGGGCCTCGTGGTCGTTGACGTCGCGCAGCAGTACGGCGTTGACCTTGACCGGTTCCAGCCCGGCCTCCTTGGCCGCGCGCAACCCGTCGAGCACGTCGTCGAACCTGTCCCGGCGCGTCAACCGGTGGAACGTCTCCCGGTCCAGTGTGTCCAGCGAGATGTTCACTCGGTCGAGACCGGCGGCCGCGAGTTGGCCGGCGAACCTGCCGAGATTGATGCCGTTGGTGGTCAGCGAGGTCCTGGGGGAGCCGGGCAGCGAACTGGTCGCGGTGATGATGTCCACCAGATCCTGCCGCAACAGCGGCTCACCGCCGGTGAAGCGGACGTTGGTCACCCCGAGCTCCCGCACCGCGAGTTCGATGAGCCGGATCATCTCCGCGGTGTCGAGCATCTCGGACCGCTTCATCCACGGCAGGCCCTCGGCGGGCATGCAGTAGGTGCAGCGCAGATTGCACTTGTCTATCAGGGACACCCGCAGGTCGGTCGCGACCCGTCCGAAGCGGTCGACCAGGTACGGCGTATCCGGACGCGCCGACGTGTCGATCGTCCGGCGGGCGACCGGGATGCCCAGGTCCACGGAAGTCACACCGTTCAGCGTAACCGCCGAGGCGGGGCTGATTCGATCGTTCGAGCGCGTTTTGTTCCGGTGAGCTCAATCGGTAATGCCCGCCCCGGCTCGAGTTCGGAGAAAAACACGAAATCGGATCGGCTCCGTGTGTGCGGAACGAAACCCCTGGATCGGGACGCATTCACGGTCCTAGTGTGAGTCCCGTGCCGCAGTATCGTGTTTCGGAAGCGGCGGAGCTGCTCGGCGTCAGCGACGACACCGTCCGCCGCTGGATCGACGCGACCCAACTACCGGCCGAGTCGGACGGCTCCGGGCGCCTGGTGGTGGAGGGAGCAGCGCTGGCCGAGTTCGCCCGTGCCAGAGCCAGGTCCGCCCGCGACCCCTCCGGGATCGAGCGCTCCGCGCGCAACCGGTTCGTCGGTCTGGTCACCGAGGTCGTCTCGGACACCGTCATGTCGCAGGTCGAGCTGCAGTGCGGTTCGCAGCGAGTGGTCTCGCTGCTGAGCACCGAAGCGGTCAACGACCTCGGTCTCCGCCCCGGGGTGCTGGCTGTGGCCGTGGTCAAGTCCACGGCCGTGGTGGTCGAGAAGCCCGGAGGTGGGCGATGAACCACGCACGTCGCGGGGGCGGGGCGGTGGCGGTGTTGACCGTCCTGCTGTCGCTGGTGACCGGTTGCGGCGCGGGAGGGAGCGGGCAACGGACCCTGACGGTCCTGGCGGCGGCCTCACTGACCGAGTCCTTCCGTGCGATCGGGGACGAGTTCTCCCGGAACAACCCCGGGATCGACGTCCGGTTCAACTTCCAGGGCTCCTCGCTGCTGGCCGAACAGATCAGGCAGGGCAGCGGCGGCGACGTGTTCGCCTCGGCCAATGAGGAGATGATGACCAAGGTCCGACGTGCCGACGCGCTCGCCGGACAACCTCGACCCTTCGCCACCAACCGGCTGACCGTGGTGGTCCCACCGGACAACCCGGCCGGGGTCGAGTCGTTCGCCGACCTCGCCGACCCCGACACTTCGGTGGTGGTCTGCGCGCCCCGGGTGCCCTGCGGCTCGGCCACCGAGCGGGTCGAGTCCGCCTCGGGGGTGGAGTTGAGTCCGGTCAGCGAGGAGAACGACGTCAAGGACGTGCTGCACAAGGTCGTCGCGGGCGAGGCCGACGCCGGACTGGTCTACGTCACCGACGCCGAATCCGCCGGTGACGAGGTCGAGGTGGTTGACTTCCCCGCCGCCGACGAGGTGACCAACGAGTACCCGATCGCCGAGCTCGCCGCCTCCGAGCACCCCGAACTGGCCGAACGGTTCGTCGAGTTCGTGCGCGGGGAGCGGGGGCGCGAGATCCTCGACGAGTACGGCTTCGGTGCGCCGTGAGGGGCTCGGCTCCACCGCTCGGCCGCCTGGTTCCCCGCCGCGCACGCGAGGGGGAACGCCCCGTCGGAGTGCCGCTGCCGCTCCGGTTGCCCGCCCTGCTGGCGCTGGCGCTGATCGTGCTGCCGGTGCTCGGCCTGTTCGCCCGCGTCGATCCGGCCCGGCTGCCCACCCTGCTGACCGGCCCGGCCGCGTTGACCGCGCTGGGGCTGTCGGTGCGCACCGCGCTGGCCGCCACCCTGCTGGCGCTGCTGCTCGGTGGACCGTTGGCGGTCGTGCTGGCGCGCTCCCGATTCCCGGGACTCCGGTTCGTGCGCGGCTGCGTGCTGCTGCCGCTGGTGCTACCCCCGGTGGTCGGCGGGCTCGCACTGCTCTACCTGCTGGGACGCACCGGACCGCTGGGAGGGCCGCTGCGCGACTGGTTCGGGCTGAGCCTGCCCTACACCACCGCGGCCGTGGTGCTGGCGCAGACCTTCGTGGCGATGCCGTTCCTGGTGGTGAGCCTGGAGGGGGCGCTGCGCGCGGCGGGAACCGAGTACGAGCGGGTCTCGGCCACCCTCGGGGCCGGGCCGTGGCTGACCTTCCGACGCGTCACGCTGCCCATGCTGCTTCCGGCACTGGGGTCCGGTCTGGTGCTCACCTTCGCACGCGCGCTGGGCGAGTTCGGCGCCACCATCACCTTCGCGGGGAGCCTGCGCGGCACCACCAGGACGCTGCCGCTGGCCATCTACACCGAGGCGCAGGCCGACGTGGACGCGGCGGTGGCGATGTCGCTGCTGCTGGTGGCGATAGCGCTGCTGGTCATCCTCGTCGCACGACCGAAGGCGGTGGAGGGACGTGGCTGAGCACACCGACGACGCGACCTCCGCGACCGGCCGCTCCTCGCGGGAGGCCGTCGCCCCGGCGTCCGGGCACGGGCCGACCGGGCTGACGGCCGAGGTGCGGCTGCGGCGCGGCGATTTCACGCTCGACATGGCCTGTCGGGTGCGGCCGGGTGAGGTGCTTGCCGTGCTCGGCCCCAACGGAGCGGGCAAGTCCACCCTGCTCACGGCGCTGACCGGCTCCGTGCGCCCGGAGCGCGGCCGGGTGAGTCTGGACGGCCGCACCTGGCTGGACACCGAACGTCGGATCGACGTGCCCACCCACCGCCGAGGTGTCGGGCTGCTCGCGCAGCGGGCCGTGCTGTTCCCCCACCTCACGGCGCTGGACAACGTGGCCTTCGGGCTGCGCACGGCCGGGGTCCGCAGGAGGCCCGCGCGGCGCGCCGCCCTGGAGTGGCTGCGGCGCACCGATACCGGTGAGCTGTCCGACCGCAGACCCGCCGAGCTCTCCGGCGGGCAGGCACAACGGGTGGCGCTGGCCCGGGCGCTGGCCGCCGATCCGGAACTGCTGCTGCTCGACGAGCCGCTGTCCGCCTTGGACGTGGCCACCGCTCCCGCCATGCGTGGACTGCTGCGCCGGGTGCTGGGAGAGCAACGAAGTCCCTGCGTGCTGGTGACCCACGACGTGCTCGACGCCGTGGTGCTGGCCGACCGGGTGGTGGTGCTGGACCGGGGCGGCGTGGTCGAGCAGGGCAGGACCCGCAGGGTGCTGGCCCGCCCCAGGACCGCCTTCACCGCCCGGATCGCCGGGCTCAACCTGGTCAACGGCAGCGCCGCCGGTGACTCCGTGGAGACGCCGCGAGGTGGGGTGGTCCACGGCGGCGTCGTCGAACCGGCCGGGCGGGGCGAGCCCGCCGCCGCGGTGTTCCCGCCGACCGCCGTGGCGGTGCACCGCGAGGTGCCGGAGGGCAGTCCCCGCAACGCGATCCCGGTACGGCTGGTCGGCATGGAGCCCCGTGGCGACGCGATCCGCCTGCGCGGCGAGACCGATCCCAGCGAGCCGGAGACCGCGCTGGCGGCCGACGTCACCCCCGCCGCCGTGGCCGAGCTGGGACTGCGGGTGGGTGACGAGGTCTTCTTCGCCGTCAAGGCCACCGAAGTGGCCATACACCCGGTCTCCGATGGATGATCGGGGGGTGACTGAGGTATCTCCCTGGACTTACTTGATGGACATGGACGGCGTGCTCGTGCACGAGGAACACATGGTTCCCGGCGCGGACGCCTTCCTGGCCGATCTGCACGAACACGGGTTGCCCTTCCTGGTGTTCACCAACAATTCCGTCTACACCAGGCGCGACCTGCGGGCCCGGCTGCACCTCAGCGGGCTGGACGTGCCGGAGTCGGCGATCTGGACCTCAGCGCTGGCCACCGCCCAGTTCCTGGACCAGCAGCGGCCCGGTGGTTCGGCGTACGTGGTGGGCGAGTCCGGACTGACCACGGCGCTGCACGACATCGGCTACGTGCTCACCGACCGCGATCCGGACTACGTGGTGCTCGGTGAGACCCGGACCTACAGCTTCGAGGCGATCACCAAGGCCATCCGGCTCGTCGAGGGCGGGGCCCGGTTCATCGCCACCAACCCGGACGAGAAGGGCCCCAGCCGGGAGGGAACGCTGCCCGCCACGGGAGCGGTGGCCGCCCTCATCGAGCGGGTGACCGGGCACGCGCCCTACTACGTGGGCAAACCGAACCCGCTGATGATGCGTTCGGCGTTGCGGGAGCTCAAGGCCCATTCGGAGAACACCCTGATGATCGGCGACCGGATGGACACCGATGTCCGCTCCGGGTTGGAGTCGGGGTTGCAGACGATCCTGGTGCTGTCCGGGATCTCGGATCGCGACACCGCCGAGCGCTTCCCGTACCGCCCCACCAAGGTCATCGACTCGGTGGCGGATCTGGCCGGGCGCGTCGAGCACCCCTTCGACTGAGCCGGTGCTCCGGCCGATCTCCCCGGCCGGAGCACCGGAGCGGAGTTCCGGCAGGGGACTTCGTGGGAGAGGACCCGCGCCGCGTCGGGCTCGTGCGGCGTCGGGCCTCCTCCCGGTAGCGCACGTGGTGGAACCCCGCGCACGCGAGCGGCAACGGTCGTCGCGGCGTCGTCCCCGCCGCCGGGGTTCGGGTGCTTCCGCGGCCTGTCGGGTGCCGCGGTGCTTCTCCGTTTCCGGCGGCCGTCCGGGCGGTTCGTGACGCCGGGGCCCAGCGGCGTCGGGGTTGTCGGTCACCGGCGCGGCACCAGCGCGTTGGCGTCGTCGGTGTCCACGATCCGCTTGCCCAGCGGCACCAGCGACACGGGGACGAGCTTGAAGCTGGCGATTCCCAGCGGTATCCCGATGATCGTCAGGCACATCAGCACTCCCGTGGTGATGTGTCCCAGTGCCAGCCACCAACCGGCCAGGATGATCCACAGCACGTTGCCGATCGCCGAGAGCGCCCCCGAGCCCCGTTCGTCGACCAGTCGCCGCCCGAACGGCCACAGCGCGAAGTTCGCCATTCGGAACGAGGCGATCCCGAACGGTATCCCGATGATCGTCACGCACAGCACCACCCCGGCGAAGGCGTAGCCGATCGCCATCCAGAGGCCGCTGAGCACCAACCAGACGATGTTGAGCAGCAGTCGCATGACACCACGTTGCCAGGTCGTCGGCCGTTCCGGTTCGGGGAAGTCCCCCAATTCCGCGAGTGCTTCCCCGCTTTCGGTGCCGAGGGCCTCTCACGCCGTCAGCGTCGCTTCCAACACCGTGACAGCCCGGCCTCCCAGCCCCACCCGCTGTCCTCGCAGCCGGGCCCGTACCGTTCCGCCGCGCGAGGAGACCTGCTCGCCCACCAGCTCCGCGCGTCCCAGCCGCTCCGCCCACCACGGGGCCAGCGAGCAGTGCGCCGAACCGGTGACCGGGTCTTCGGGAACCCCCACGGCGGGGGCGAAGAACCTGCTGACGAAGTCCCGGTCCGGCCGATCGCTCGCGGCGGTGACGATCATCCCGCGTTCGGTGATGCGCGGCACTTCCGAGAGGTCGGGCCGCAGCTCGCGCACCAGTCCGGCGTCGTCGAGCTGAACGAGCAGATCGGTGCCGCTGCGGGCCACGGCAATCACCCGCTCCGGGGAGACGTCACCGAGCGCGGCTGTGACGGAGACGTCCTCGGCGGGTTCGTTCGGCCGCAGCGGAAAGTCCATCTCCACCGTGCCGTCGGCGGTCACTTCGCAGCGCAGCTCGCCGCCGCGGGTGTCGAATCGCTGCGAACCGGCCAGCACGTGTGCGGTGGCCAGCGTGGCGTGCCCGCACAGGTCCACCTCGGTGGTGGGGCTGAACCAGCGCAGCGGTTTGGCGGAGTTCTCGTCGCCCCCGGCGACCACGAAGGCGGTCTCGCTCTGGTTGAACTCGGCCGCCACCGCCTGCATCCAGGCCGCATCGGCCGGTTCGTCGAGTAGGACCACCCCGGCCGGGTTGCCGCTCATCGGGGTGTCGGTGAAGGAGTCCACGAGGTAACCGCGCATGATCGGCAGTCTAGTGGGGCGGGCAGGACGTTGTCGGCCCTTCCGGGAGGCACGGCGGAACTGGTGCGGGTGCTCGGGGCGGGCGCCTCGGCCGCGTCGGACCGGCCGGTGAGTGGCTAGCCGCGTGACGAGGTCGCTCCGCGCTCGACTCCCGTGTCCCGCGTTCCGGCGGGTCCGCGTGCCCCCGTGGTACGCGGCCCGGCACCGTCGGTTTCCCGGAGTCCGGTGCCGGGCCGTGCGAGCGGACGGCCGTGTGGTCCCAACGGGACGTACGAGGGCGATCGCGGGGTGGGGTCGGTACGACGTTCGTCGCCGGGAGTGCTCTCAGCCGCCCGGTGGTTCCCCGCTGTCGGCTGGTGGGCGGGGCTCGGAAGAGGGATCAGGACTCGGAAGGGGATCAGGGCGGAGGTAGCGGGACGAGCGGCGACGAACGGCCCAACTGCCCCGTGTGTGGCCAGTGGTGCGGTTCGAGGGGCGAGCGGGGGCGAGCTCGCCCCCGGTGGCATGTCCCGAGGGGCGGCGAGGCCGTCCGTGCGGGCAGCGAGAGACCGCTAGTGTGAGTGCTATGGCGACCCCCAGGGAAGACGTGGTGAAGGCGAAGGGGCTGCTCGAAGAGCGGGAGCACGTTCCGGAGGGCACGACGATGGAGCTGCACGCGCTGCTGTCGTGCGTTCGGGAGATCGTGCTCACCGAGGAGACGGTCCAGCCGTGGCGGGACGTGGTCGGCCTCGCCGAGCAGGTGGACACGTCCAGCGCCGCCGGGGTGCTGGGACTGATGGGGGCGATCGAGGAAGCGTCGATGACGCCGCTGCCGCCGCGGGGGTGGTTGCGGGTGGATCTGGCGCGGACCGACTTCGCTCGCGCTGTGAACCGGGCGGTCGAGCCGGTGGAGGCGGCCTGACCGGTCACCGTGATCCGCTGCTGAGGTGTTCCCCGGAAAGCGATCCGACGGATCGAGTCCCGCCGTCAACCAGGGCTCGGGATGTTTCCCGGGAGACGCCGACGGGGGGAGGGGTCGGTGCGGAGTTGCCGGTCACTCGTCACGGGACGGTCGGGGAGCGCTACTGCCGGAGCGAAAGTGATTCCCACAGCGGGAAAGCGCTGTTAAGATCGCAGGTCAACAAGTAGGCCCCGCGCATGCGGGGATGGACCGGTGAAACGTTGTTTACGCTACTCCGACTAGCCGTAGGCCCCGCGCATGCGGGGATGGACCTGCCATCAGCCAGCCGATCTGCTTGACGTATTTGTAGGCCCCGCGCATGCGGGGATGGACCCGTGCTGTCCGGTGCAGGCGGTGGTGTGATCCGGTAGGCCCCGCGCATGCGGGGATGGATCCCAGCGGAGTCTGTCCCACATCCGCCACACACAACGACCACAGTGGACAGGCCCCTGCGGCGCGAAAACGCCCTCGGTGCGTCGGGGGGGGGGGGGGGGCTGCTTCGGCGGCTTACTCGAACCGCTCGTTCTTCACGGCGTCGATGAACGCGGCCCGCTGCCGGCCGGTGGTGCTGAAGTACCCGCCCGTGCGTTCCTTGGTGTCGCGGACGGCGGCGCCATCGGCCACGCGGCCGATCTCGACGCGGTTGGTTTCCTGGCTGGTGTAGGCGGACACGGAAGCGGAAGCCGGAGCCCCAACATCTCGTCACCTGATCGCGTTCCCGCTATCCTCGGTGCGTACCTCTTCGCGGAGGGTTGCCCCCGGTCGACGGGCCGGGGATTCGCGAAGGGGGCTACTTCCGCGAAGAGGGTGGTCGGTGTGGCCGATGAGCTCGCAGACAAAACGATCGGGGAACGGATTCAGATCCTCCGGGAGCGGCAAGGCAAGTCGCGCCCGGTGTTGGCTGGCTTGGTCGGGCGTTCCGGGGAATGGCTGAAAGCCGTCGAAAAGGGGCGGCTACACCCGCCACGCTGGGAAAAACTCGTGCAGCTGGCTGACGCGCTCGGTGTGCAGGATCTCGCCGAGTTGACCGGTGACAAACCACCGATGGGGGCGACCGGCCGGGCAACGCACGAAGTCGTGCCCGCGATGCGTGAAGCCATCGAAGAGACCATGCTCAGCGTCTCGGCGGAACGGGTGCCGGATTCTGCGATGCTGCACCAACGAACTGCGGACGCCTGGCACCTGTGGCACACCTCCCCAACTCCGCGAGCCTCGGTCGGTGCGGTGTTGCCGCGGATCCTCCGGGAGGCTCGTCATGCCACACGAGTACTCGACGGTGACCAGCGCAGGCAGGCACACGTGGCGCTGTCGGCGGCCTATGCGCTCTCCGAACAGGTTCTCGCGTGGGTGGCTGATTCAGCGTTGTTGTGGCTGGCAGCGGATCGGTGCATGTCCGCGGCCGAGCAGGCCGACGATCCCGAAGCGTTGGCAGGTGCCGCGTGGGTGCTGGGCAACGTGTGGCGTTCGACCGGCCGTGAAGAGGACGCGCTACGGCTGGTCACCGATGCGGCCGAGTTGCTCGCCCCGCACCTGAACACGTCCGGCGACGGTACGCGAGCATTGTGGGGCTCATGCCGGTTGCACGCCGCGATTACCGCGGCCCGGCTCGGCCGTGAAGGCGACGCGCTGCGCCATCTCGACCAAGCAAGCGACATGGCCGACCGACTTCCGGACGACTACGCGCACCCGTGGACGCTGTTCGGCCGCGCCAATACAGACGTGACCGGGGTATCGGTGCAGGTCGACCTGCGTAAATCGGGCCAAGCCATCGATGTGGCCGAGCAGATCAATCCGGACCAAGTGCCCTCGGTCGATCGGCGCGCACGGCTGTGGTTGGAAACGGCCCGGGCCTACCATCAGCGCAGGGAGCACACAGCGACCTTGCACGTATTGCAGCGCGCCACCAACGTCAGTGAAGAGTCCATGCGCTGCCATCCGTTGTCACGCGGCATCGCGGGCGAACTGGTCACGTTGGGCGGGCGCATGGTGCAACCGGAAGCGTGGGGGCTGGCACATCGGCTCGGGCTGACCGTCTAACTTCCTGCGGGGGTACAGTTTGTACCTCTCCGATGGGTACGTGAACACGTACCTCATACTCACGGCCGAACGCACCACGCTCCGGGTATGACCACGAGATCAACGGAACCCGTGTTGGTGCGGTGTGCCACGGTCGAGCACGACGGCACCGAGACGTTGGAGCTGTCGCTGATCCGTGACCGGTTGATGATCATCACGCCCACCGTCTACAACCGCACCCTGTGGACGGCCGAGCAGGCACGCGGGCTGCGCGACACGCTGACCCGGCTGCTGGGCCAACTCCCGACCGGGGGTGGTTCGCGGTGAGTCAGCCGCACACCCGGTTGGCGACGCTGTTGCGCCGTGGGCAGTGGATGTTGGACGAGGCCGCCCACAAGCTCGGCGGTAAGCAGCTTCCGGAGGCTGATCGGCACGCCGTGGCCGCCGCGCTGGACGAGCTCTCGGCCGCGCTGCGCGAGCACACGGACGAGCCCGCCGAACTCCCCACCGGGCAGGACGAGCGGCCCGCGGTGGTGGAGGGCGAGCGGTGAGCGCCCGCCGACCCCGCCCCTCTCTCGGACGGCACGGCTTCCGTCCCTGTCGGCTACCGGGGCACGTGCCCGCGCTGTCCGGTGATCTCGCGGACACAGCCCCGCAGCTGGGGCGGGGCCGCGACGGTCGCCACCGAGGCGAAGACACTCGCCCCGCACCCGCCACCGGGCCAGTTCCACCCGGTCGGCCCCGCGACCCGGCGATCCTCGCCCGCCTGCTGGACCGGCTCCGCGCCCTGTAGTCCACGGCCCGACACCACCGAATCCTCCGGTATCCGGTGCCGAGCCGTCACCGCCCGACCAGTAAACCACCCCCGCCGGTCAGGCGGCCCCAAGCACCGAGGAGAACCAGTGCTCACCGAATGCTCCACCACCGCCCCGGAACGGCACGTGGACGCCGAGGGTCGCCCGTGCGTGCTACCCGCCGAACACGAAACCGCCCACGAAGGCGACCGGATGCGGGACTGAGCGCGCTCCAACGTCCGGCACTGGTAGCCGTTTCATTCATCCGGTGGATCGTTTGTTGATCGGCGGGCGGGTGAGGCTCGGCAGGGACAGGATGGGGGAAGTACGGCGTGCAAGAAGGACAAGGACGGCCTGTTCCCGCCGCCGGAGAAGCCGTGCCAGCGCAGGAACAGCGGCGGAACGGGCATCAGATCGGTCGGTAACGACTGTGGCACCGCGCTCGGCGAGGCGCCGCACCAGCACCAGTACGAGGATGCGGGCATGGCGGTAGACAGCTGGTTCGACGTTCCCTCGGGAACTCCGATGCACCATCACTGTTACGCGCACGTGGAGTGGTCGACCGACCCGAACAAGTGGTCCGAACAGTCGCGCAACGCTCCGTCGCTGGTGGCGTGGCAGCCCGGTGACGTGCTGCGGTGGGTGTATCAGCGGCTCGCCGACCATGCCGATCAAACCGAGGAGGCACACGACCGGCGCGGGCACCTGGAGGAGGCGCTCGCGTCGTTCCCCGGTGAGGGGGCGCTCTCGTTGCCGGTGGCCGAGATTCCGGATCGGTGGCAGTACCTGGCCGCCGCGTTGTCACACGGCCGGTGGAGTATCCAGCCGTGGCACCTGTCGTTTCGCAAGGTGCTCGTGCTGCACATACTCTCGTACGCCGATGCTGGGCAGCAGTCCGGCAACCACCACGTGTGCCGCGACCACGAGCGTCCGGCCGACCAGCCGTACCGGGAGCCGGGCGATCCGGTGGAGGTGCCGTAACCGGTGTCAGTGATATACTGGTGACGCAATTGCGGGATTGTGGAAGTGCGAACCCCCGGCTCCGCTCGGGGGTTTTCGTGTGTGGCAGGGGTGTTACTGTCCGGGGTTGGCCCCGCGCACGCGGGGATGGACCCGCTGTCTTGTAGTCCACCGCCGCGTTGACCTCGTAGGCCCCGCGTACGTGGGGAATAGTTCGAGCCCCGGCCAGTGACCGGGGCTCGATGTTTCTCCGGAGGGGAGGGGTCAGCGCCCCTTGTCGGTGGAGGGGCCGGTGCGGAGCTGCCCGGCCACCCGGGGGAACTCCTCGCCGTCGTTGTGTTTGCGTTCCAGGCGTTCGACCTCGCGCCGGAGTGCGTGTTCCACGAGGTCGGACATGCTGGCGGTGTGGGCCACGTCGCCGCCGAGGGCGGCCACCGCGGCCTTGGCGCGTTCGATGATGTCTTCCGAGACGTAGGGGGCCATCTTGCGGCGGGTCATCGGGTCACCTTCATGCGGACTGTTTCGACTCCTACGGCAATCACGGCGAGCACACCCATGATCCACAGCACCCAGGCCCATGTGCCCAGTGCCAGGGAGGTCACGAACACCCCGATGGGAACCACCGCGAAGGTTCCGATAGGCGGGTCGGTCTTCATGGTTCGCCTTCCTGATGTGGAGGAGTACTCTCAGAATGCCGGGGGGACTGGGGTAGTCCCTTTACCCCAGCCCCCCGGCATCGTCACCATCGGCGGTGTTCATCTCGCTGGCTGCCTCTTCGGGGTATCTGTGTGCTCGACCGGTCAGATCACCGTGCTCGCCGGAGTCCGGTTGTCCGGAGGTCTCGGCCGGCGCGGATGCTCCCCACTCCCGCGAGGATGCCCACGATTTCCGAGAACATCCCCACGGTGCGGATATCCCTACACATCTGTCCCGTACTGTGATCCACTCGTCCGGCTCGCTGCCGAACTATCTACAGTGCACCCGAATCAGCACCGACTGCACAAGGAGAAACCGGAGAAAGTTCCGGGAACGGTGGCGATGTGGCGTTCGGGGTACTGACAGAGTTCAGTTCGACCACGCTCGGCCAGGACCCACGTACGCTCAAAGCGCCCCGAGCGTCGTGGAGTTCCGAGGCGCTGTGCGCCCGAGAGGGCGTGTCCGGTGAAGCGGACTTTCGTGTTGGGGTCCTGGGGCCGTTGGGCGGAGCCGGAATCCGTCGTGCGACCCCTGCGGGAGGTCGAACGGGTGTCGAACGTTCGGCAGGGGCGTTTTCCTCGCCCGCATCTCCCGAATTCCCCGCACCTCCTCCGAATTCACGGCGTGAGCTCTCGACTCCGTGGTGGCATCGCGCGATCATGGCGTTCCGACCCACCCGGACGGAGTATCGGAGGTAGCCCTGGTGCAGACCCGACACGCGGAGCCCGCCTCCCCGACCGCTCGCCCCAGTTACTCCTCGGGAACCTCCGACGTTCCCCTCATCGGCGAGACCATAGGTGCCAACCTGCTGCGCACGGCCGAGCGGTTCCCGGAGCGCGACGCGCTGGTCGAGTTCGCCACCGGGCGCCGCTGGACCTACCGCGAGTTCGTCGCGGACGTGGACGCGCTCGCCGTCGGCCTGCTGGAGAGCGGGTTGGAGAAGGGCGACCGGATCGGAGTCTGGGCCCCCAACCGTGCCGAGTGGACCCTGGTGCAGTACGCCGCCGCGCGGATCGGGGCGATTCTGGTCAACATCAACCCCTCCTACCGGGTGCACGAACTGGAGTACGTGCTCAACCAGTCGGGGACCCGGATGCTGATCTCCGCGCGGCGGTTCAAATCCTCCGACTACGTGGACATGGTCGAGCGGGTCCGCCCCGGCTGTGCTTCCCTCGAACGAGTCGTCTTCCTCGACGGTCCGGAGTGGGCGGAGCTGTCGCGGCATCGAGCCGATCCCGCTCGCCTGCGTCGCGTGGCGGAAGGCCTCTCCGCCGACGACCCGATCAACATCCAGTACACCTCGGGAACCACCGGCTTTCCCAAGGGCGCGACGCTGTCGCACCACAACATCCTCAACAACGGTTTCTTCGTCGGTGAGCTGTGCGGCTACACCGAGCGGGACCGGGTGGCGATCGTCCCGCCCTTCTACCACTGCTTCGGGATGGTCATGGGCAACCTGGCCTGCACCAGCCACGGTGCCGCCATGGTGATCCCCTCCGAGGGGTTCGACGCCTCGGCCGCGCTCGCGGCGGTGCAGGCCGAGAGCTGCACCTCGTTGTACGGCGTGCCGACCATGTTCATCGCCGAGCTGGATCTGCCCGACTTCGCGAACTACGAGCTCTCCTCGCTGCGTACCGGCATCATGGCCGGCTCGCCCTGCCCGGTGGAGGTGATGAAGCAGGTCATCGAGCGGATGGGGATGAGCGAGGTGGCCATCTGCTACGGGATGACCGAGACCTCGCCGGTCTCGGTGCAGACCAGGGCCGACGACTCGCTGGAGCGGCGGGTCTCCACCGTGGGCAGGGTGGGGCCGCACCTGGAGGTCAAGATCGTGGATCCGGAGACCGGCCTGACCGTGCCGTGCGGCGAGTCGGGGGAGCTGTGCACTCGCGGTTACTCGGTGATGCTCGGCTACTGGAACGAGCCGGACCGGACCGCCGAGGTGATCGACTCCGCCCGCTGGATGCACACCGGTGACCTGGCCGTGATGGACGAGTACGGCTACGTCAGCGTCACCGGGCGCATCAAGGACATGATCATCCGGGGTGGTGAGAACATCTACCCCCGCGAGGTGGAGGAGTTCCTGCACACGCATCCGGACATCCTGGACGCGCAGGTGATCGGCGTTCCGGATGAGCGCTACGGCGAGGAGCTGATGGCCTGGGTACGGCTGCGGGAGGGCGCCGAGGAGCTCACCGCCGAGGCGTTGCGTGAGTTCTGCGCCGGTGAGCTGGCGCACTACAAGATTCCGCGCTACGTGCGGGTGGTCGACGAGTTCCCGATGACGGTGACCGGCAAGGTACGCAAGGTCGAGATGCGGGAGCGGGCCAGGGAGATGCTCGGGCTCGGCTGAGAGCCACCGGACGGACGTGAAGTTCCGCCCCCCCCTACGGGCCCGGACGCGAGGGACGCGTGGGCGGCGTCCTCGTCCCGGGAGACCTGCGCGGAGCCGGACCTCGGCGAGGGCGGGCGGGAGTTGTTCGGGCGGGTGCTGAAAGATCCCCCGAGAGTAGGGCTTTTCCAGTCCTCGGGAATCGCCTACCGCTCGCTCAGACGTCCTGTGCTCGCAGCACGTTCACCTGGAGGACGGCGTCGCTGAGGATGAACGTGATGAGTATCCTCCCGCCGTCGGTGGTCGTCGTCCACTGGTCCGTTCTCCGGTTGTACCGGCTGATCGACTTGGGATCGCTCGTCAGCGTCGCGTTGAGTTGATCGACTTTCTTCTTCCTGGAGGCGGACAGCCTGCTGTAGGCGTCATCGGCTACCTCCGACCAGATGACTCGGTAGCTTGCCATCAGTTGTCCGCCCGCAGGCCCGTCTCGGTTTCCCGGTGGACTCCGTGCTCGTCCCTGCGCCAGAGAACGCCGTTCTCGTCTCGTCGCCACGATGTACCGTCCGTGTCGTGCTGCCAGACTCTGGAGAAGTCGCCGCGCTCGGCGCGTTCGATGGCGTCTCGTTCGTCGTCGGTGATCGGCTGCGCGGCGTCCACAGCAGAGCCCCACCAGCGGTTGAGTACGTGGTCGATGTGTGAGGTGTCGAAGTCCTCGCTGACTCTGGTGAGTGCTTGTCGGAACTCGCGTTCGAACTGCGCGCGGTCTTCGCCTTCGAGGATGGCGCGGAAGAGTTGGGCGTCGCGGGTGACGTTGCCCTGGATCTTCCAGTGCGTCCGGTCGGGTACCTGGCCCGGCACTGTTCCTCCTTCCCCGGAGTTCGGACAACCGCCCGTCCGGTGGGTGTCGTCGTCGGGAGAGCGCTACGTCGGGTGGGCGGTGGTGGATCGGTGTCACTAGCGTGTCCCGGCAGGTGGTCGTGGTCCACGGTTCACGCCGGGTTTCCCCCGATGGAGATCGGACCTCCTCGATGGGGTGAAACAGCGGAGCGGCGTCCCGGAGGAGCGCTGTGGCGAGGAGTTCCCGATGACGGTGACCGGCGAGGTGCGCGAGGTCGAGATGCGGGAGCGGGCCGAGGAGATGCTCGGGATCGGCTGAGAGCCGCCGGATTCCGGCGAACGCGTGGTGCTCGCGTGCGGAGCGGCTCCCGAGCCCTTCGCGGTGGAAGGGCTCGTCGAATTCACCGACGGAGGGAGCCTAGACGTCGAACTGACGCAGTACCCTCACCTGCAGCCATCCCTCGTGGACGATGTAGACCAGCATGATCCTGCCGTCGTCGGTGGTCGTGGTCCACTGGTCGGTCTTTCGGTTGTAGTCGCCGATCGAGATCGGATCACTGGTCAGCAGCGCGTGGAGTCGGTCGACTTTCTTCCTTCGTTCAGGGGGTAGCCTGCTGTAGGCCTCGCGCGGAACATCCGCCCATTGAACGTTGTATCTCGACATCAGTCGTCCGTCCGCAATCCTGATTCCGTTTCGCGGTATGTTCCGTTTTCGTCGCTGCGCCAGAGGTCGCCGTTCTCGTCCCTCTTCCAGAACGTTTGGTCGGTGTCCAGGGTCCAGAACTTGGACGGATCACCCCGGTCGGCGCGTTCGATGGCGTCTCGTTCGTCGTCGGTGATCGGCTGCGCCGTCATACCGGCGTGCCCCCACCAGCGGTTGAGTACGTGGTCGATGTGTGAGGTGTCGAAGTCCTCGCTGACTCTGGTGAGTGCTTGTCGGAACTCGCGTTCGAACTCCGCGCGGTCCTCGCCTTCGAGAACGGCGCGGAAGAGTTGGGCGTCGCGGGTGACGTTGCCCTGGATCTTCCAGTGCGTCCGGTCGGGTACCTGGCCCGGCACTGTGTTCCTCCCCGGGTGGTTGTTGGGAGCGGTTCGTTCGGTGCGCGTCGGCTTCGGGAAGGCGGTGCGCCCGGTGGTGGTGGATCGGTGTCACTAGCGTGTCCCGGCAGGTGGTCGTGGTCCACGGTTCGCGCCGGGTTTCCCCCGATGGAGATCGGACCTCCCCGATGGGGTGAAACAGCGGAGCGGTACGGAGGCTGCCGCTCGGTGTCACCGACCAGCTCTTCGGCGGGCAACCGCACCCGCGCTGGGCAACCGCACCGTGCCGGGTTCCTGCGCGATGGTCGAGGGCCTCGCCCGTGCCGTGCTGGTTTCGCGGGAGACCGACGGTCCGGCGGGAGCGGAAGCACTTCGCCGCCCGGTGGTCGTTGCGGGGGTTACCGGGACCGGATTCCGGGGAGGGGCACGCGCATCACGATCGATTCATTCGTCGAGAAGAGAAGCGTTTTCGTGCGTAGGGTTCCGGTCGCGTGATCGAGTTTCTCGAAAGTTTGTTCCCGTCTTGGGAATATTCCTCTCATGAGGTTCTGATCGAGATGGGACTGCGGTCGTTCCGCTCCTCGGTGGCGGCTTGGGCGGCTCGATTCCGTGGAAGACGGGTGAATCTTTGCGCCGGAGGGGTCGCCGGAACGCGAGGACGATCCGGCGACCTGTCATGCGGGGGCGGATCGGGTGGTCACTCACCGGACCCCCGGGTGATCTCGCGCTGTTTCAGCAGATTACGTAGCTGCCGCTATCTGAAAGCAGGTCGTTACGTACCCAACCCGTCACCCCCGTGTCGTCGTCACGCAGGTAGGTCCAGGTGTAGCCGCTCTCGCCGAACTTGTAGCAGTGATAGTCGGCGGTGTGCCCCGGGTAGGCTACGCCGACGATGGTGCAGGACGTGCTCGGCCCGCTTCGAATGTTGATCGAGCCTTCGAAAGTGTTTCCCCAGCCCGAAGTGTCTTTGTCACTGTAGGACTGGGTGCAGTCGATCGGTACTTTGGCAACGGATTCGGTTTTGTCCTGTGCGGCGGCGCCCGCGGGCACAGCGAGGAGGGCCAGCGCCAGGGCGGGAGCCGCCACCAATCCCCTCAGAAGGTTTCTGTGCATTTGTCGTTGCTCCGTAACGGGTTGATTTCTAAGGCGTTTTGTCCGGCCACGGTCGTCGTGCGGTGTACGCCCGAAATGCCGGATCGGGCGTGATCTTTTTGTTCCCGAGGTTCCCATTGTTTTTCCGTTGTCGATTTTTGGCAAGTCTTGTCGTGTTTCTTTTCGGTAACGAGAAAATTTTCCGCGTGGGATTTTCGGGGTGATGCGAACGGGTTGGTTCTCTGGGTCTTTCGGTGTAATTGGCAGGATTTCTGCGCTGATGACCAGAATGTTTTCCGCTGATTGCCGGTGCTTTTGTGATTCTTTTGTCCGATGGGTCGGGGCTTTCCTTCGGGGCGAGTGGGGGCGTGCCGCGACTTTGCCGTCCTCCGGTCGGTGGATGGCGGGAGAATCGGTCCGATGATGTGCGGGGATGCCGGATCGGCTGGCCACGCGCTGCCGCGCCGGAACAGGCGGGCCCGCGTCTCGGCTCACGGAGTTCTGTCACTCACCGCCGCTGCGGCGAGCGGACACCGGGATGTCCGCTTCGTCCCGGCGGTGTTCTGCCCGCCCCGTCTGTCCCCGATATGCCCGGATTCGATCATGGTCCCGGAACGCTCGTCCGGTAGGATGATCAGCATTCGCCGTCGGGATGCCCCGGCCGAATCACCGGTCAGCAAGAACGGCCGTGGAGGTTTGCCCCGCCTGCCTCGACTCGTTCCAGCGCCGCCGCGTCCTCGGCCCCGAACTGTTCCTCCAGCCGTTCCGGCGCCGCGTCCACGTCTATGCTCGCCACGTCGGCGCCCTTGGCCGCCGAGATCGCTCCCAGCCTCCTGCCCGCTCTGTCCGAAGCGTAGGAGGAGAGCTCGTCCAGGTCGAGGCCGAACGGTTCCCGGTCACCCGCCCACTCGGGCCGCCACTGGATCTGTTCCACCGCGTGGGGCAGCAGTTCGTCCATCCGCTCCCGCACGAGCTGCCAGTTGCGCTCGTCCGCCGCCACGTGCCTGCGGCAGGTGAACGTCCCCCACGCCATGTGGCGCCGCTCGTCGTCACCGATCCTGCGGATCAGCTCGCGCATCCCGGGCAGGATGTCGCGCTCCCGGCAGATCTTGTTCCACGCGTAGTAGCCGGTCAGCGCCAGTGTTCCTTCCACGACGTGGTTGTAGGTGACCGAGGCGCGCACCTGGTTGGCCGGGCTCGGGTCGTGGTGCAGCGTGTTCAGCGACTCCGGCAGTGCCTCGTAGAAGATCGCGCGGTAGCCGGGATTGTCGGCCACGTAGGAGTGCAGGTCCTCGGTCAGTCCGACCGCGTCCAGCCAGAGCCGGAAGCCCTGCGTGTGCTTGCTCTCCTCGAAGGCGAACTGCGTCAGGTAGATCTCGTCGGCGAACCGCCCTTCGGCGCCCATCGCCGAGATGAACGGTTGCAGGTCCTCGGTCACGGCTTCCTCGCCCGCGATGAACTGGGCGCACAGCAGGGCGACCCCGTGCCGCTCCTGCTCGGTGAGCTCCCGGAAGTCGGCGGCGTCGCGGCTGAAGTCGATCTCCGCCGGGTTCCAGAACCTCGCGTTGCCCTTGTCGAACAGCCGCAGCGGTAACGAGTCCCAGTTGACGCCACCCGCCCGCAGCGAGTGGAAGTCGGTGCGCCGTACCGTTTCCCGGTCCGAAGCGGTGTCGCTCATGGCCTTCACCTTCACGATGTGTGACAGGGGCAACACCGAAGATTTTCGGTACGGATCAGTTCCGAGTCAAGGTGTTCCGGGCGCTCCGCACCACCAGCGAAACCAGTGCGATCCCCAGGCCCAGCGGGCACAGCATCGCGCCCGCGTTGAGCCACCAGGGCAGATCCCGGTAGCCGGCCGCCGAGAGGCCGAAGATCACCAGGATGACGGCCAGTCCGGCGCAGAACATCCCGACTGCCAGTGGTATCGCGACGCCGCGTGCGGTCATGCGACCAGCCTAGGCCGTCTCGCGGTGGCACTGCCCACGGGTTTCCGTGCGTCCGTCCGTCGGCCCCGGGGACGGCGGAGTCCTTATTCGGGCATAACGCGGCCTGCGACGTTGTTGTGCGTGTACGGCCAGGTACGCTTGAAGTCGACGCGTCCTGGAACGCAATCGCCGCAACAGGCTCGCAGTGGCCGTGAGGGGTGGCGTCTCCGGGGCGCGTTCGTCGTGCCGGGGCAGTTTCCGATCGGCGCCGACGCTTATTGGCAACAACAGAATGTAGGCAACAACGTTTCCCTGGCTCGTGCGGTCACGCTACCGCCCGGTCGGGAACACGTATCTGACAGGGAACGGTGAGGACTGTGCCGACCGGCAGGGTCAAGTGGTACGACGCGAACAAGGGCTTCGGCTTCGTGACCCAGGACGGCGGGGAGGACGTGTACGTGCGGGCCTCCGCGCTGCCGTCCGGGGTCGAGGCGCTGAAAACGGGGCAACGGGTCGATTTCGACATGGCCCAGGGGCGTCGCGGTCCCCAGGCGCTCCGGGTGCAGCTGCTGGATCCGCCGCCCTCGGTGGTGGAAGCCCGTCGACGCCCTGCCGACGAGTTGCACGGCATGGTCGACGACATGATCAAGCTGCTCGAAGCCAGCGTGCTCCCCGAGCTAAACAAGGGGCGCTACCCGGACAAGAAGGTGGCCAAACGGGTCGGCGGGGTCGTCCGCGCCGTGGCCCGCGAACTCGATCCGGGCGGTTCCTGACGCCGATGGAAACCGGCTCGTCACCGGGGAGGCGGTCGCGGTGAGGCGGCCGACCGGAGGCGGTGTTCAGCTCGTCCGCGGGTCCTGTTGGTGTGAGTTCCCCACCACCCAGGTTCCGCCGATGACGAACTGCAGCTGCCCGGTCTGGTTGACACTCACCGTGCCGTACCGCTGTACCTCCACCCGTTCCAGCCGCGTCCCGTCTTCGGGCAGCCGAAGGGTGTAGGCGTGTCGCGCCTCCTGGCTGCCCATGACTCCGCTGCGGCCCCGCAGCCGCTCGCCGGAGTCGCCCCGGTAGGTGAACACGACCTGCCACGGCGCGGAGGCGATCTCCTCGGAGACCGAGATCTGCAGCGGATACCCCGGGGGCATGGGCAGCTCACCCGCGGCTTCCGGGTCAGGGCGCTGGCACTCCCTGGCGAGCCGCTCGCAGTACTGCACCGGCGAGACGCGCGCGGACTCGCCGTGTGAGTAGAAGGTCACGCTCGGTTTCCCCGGCGCGGCGCAGCCCGCCAGCGACAACGCGGTCAGCACGAGCAGTACTGTCAGTCCTCGGCGCACGCCGTTGACCCTACGACCTCGCGAGGGCTCCCGCGCCGGGAGGTCCCGGCGCGGGAGCCCTCGCATCCGGCGGGCTGCCGCGCGACGCTCCGGCAGGCCCACGGCCAGGTACCGTCCCGGCTCCCGGGGTGGGCCGACGCCCGGATTCCCCCGGTGAGCGGTCACCGCACGGGTACGAAGCGGACCCGGAACATGCTCGGCCAGTTCTTGCCGGTCAACAGGAACTCGCCAGGCTCTCCCGTGGCGGCGATGCCGTTGAGCACCCCCGCCCGCTCGGCCCGCTGCTCGGGGAGCAGTCCGCTGGCGTCCACCACCGCCGTCACCTGCCCGCTCTCCGGGTCGATGCGCACTATCAGGTCGGTCCGCCAGACGTTGGCCCACACCGAGTCGCCGGCGCATTCCAGCTCGTTGAGATCGGTCACAGGGTCACCGTCGAGCCGCACCGACACGCCGCCGCGTTCGGCGAAGGACGCCGGATCCCGGAAGGTCAACTCGTCCGAGCCGTCGCTCATCACGAGTTCGTCGGAGAAGGAGCACAGTCCCCAGCCCTCGCCCTCGTAGTCGACGCGGCGGATCTCACGCAGCCCTGCGCGGTCGCGCAGTATCGCCGTCCCGGACGTCCAGGTCAGCTGCCAGATGCGGTCGCCCGTCAGGGTGATTCCCTCCCCGAAGAAGCGGTCGGGCAGGCGGATCCGGGCGGACTCCTCGCCGGTTGTCAAGCTCATGACGCGCAGAACCGATTCACCGCGTTTACCGGTGCTTTCGTAGAGTGTTCCCGCGTCGATTTCCAGCCCCTGGGTGAACAAGGACGGATCATGTGGCAGAACGTGGATCACATCGGCGCGCAGGTGTGGCACGCTGCTCCCGTGCCACAAGCCCTGTTCGCTCTGATCGCGGCCCTGCTCGCCGTGCTGTTCTGGCTGCTGCGACGTTCCACATCCCGTGATCGTCAGGGCCACCAGCGGAACGAGGCACGCGAGCGACAACCCGCCGGTCCGCCCTCGGACCGCTCCGTCTCGGACTCCGGCCCCGGAGGGGGATCGGCGCCGGTGATGCCCGAGTCGAGTCCACCAGTTCCGAAATCGCACCCGGAAAGCGTGGCACGCCCGGATACACCGCAAAACACGTGCGGCACAATCGGAAGTGTGACGCCTATGCCTGCTCCGATCAGCGACGTCGAGACGGCGTCAGCGCCAAGCACCGCTGCCGGGGACGAGCGGCGACCCGATCCGAAACTCGCCGAAGCGGTGGACACCGCGCGTGCCGCCGCCGAGGAGGAGGCCGTAACCGGCACCGATCCCACCGGATCACCGGTCCTCGTGATGGAGGCGGACGGCGAGGCGGTGGGGGAACACGTCGGTGTCGAGTACGAGTCCGACCACGCCGCCACGCACTACTTCGAGACGACGTATCGGGGGTACGTCGGCTGGCGCTGGGCGGTCACCGTGGCCACCTCCGGACCCGAGGACCCGGTGACGGTCAGCGAGGTGGTGCTGCTGCCCGGACCGGAGGCGCTCGTGGCTCCGGAGTGGGTGCCGTGGAGCGAACGGATCCGCCCCGGAGACCTCGGGGCGGGGGATCTGCTGCCCAGCGGACAGGACGATCCCAGGCTCACGGCGGACACGCTGCCGGGGGACGACGATCCGGTCGCCGAATTCGCCTACGAGGTGGGAGGCGGCCGGGAGCGGGTGCTCAGCAGGCAGGGACGCCTCGAAGCGGCCGAACGGTGGGAGAGCGGTGAGTTCGGTCCCGACTCCGAGACCGCTCGGCTCGCCCCCGGGCCGTGTGGCAGCTGCGGGTTCTTCCTGCCACTGGCCGGGTCCATGCGCGCGGCGTTCGGCGTGTGCGCCAATGCGGTCTCACCGGCGGACGGACGTGTCGTGCACGTCGAGTTCGGTTGCGGGGCGCACTCCGAGGGCGAGGTCGATACGTCCTCCACGGTCCCGGTGGCCGAGGTGGTCTACGACGACACCTCGCTCGACTTCGAGCCCCGCGACGCCGGATGAGCTGAGCGGAAAGGGCGGGCCCGTCGGTTCCGCCGGACACCGAGAGGAGTACCGCGCGGTGAACAGCGCCGCCCCGGACTTCCGGAGCGGCGCGGTCTCCGGTGAGTGGCGCGGTCTCCGGCGAGCGGTCGGTCGCCGGGGGTCAGCGTGCCGCGCGCAGAGCCGCCGAGTCCACGGCGTAGGTGGCCACGTCGGCGAAGTCCAGCACGGTGACGGTCTCCTCGCCCACGGTCCAGGCGTCGTGACCCGGTTCGATGTGGATCACCTCACCGGATTTCACCACCCCGTAGGCCCCGTCGTTCATGGACACGTGCAGATTGCCGCTGACCAGATAGGCCACGTGGCGCTGCTGGCAGGTCTCGGTGCCCGCCAGCGGTGCGACGTCCCGCGACCAGTGCCAACCGGGTTCGAGCACGAACCTGCCGACGGCGGAGCCGTGCAGGTCGAACAGCTCCAGTCGGCCGTGCGGGAACTCGCGGATCTCGGTGGGCTCCGCGAACGACATCGATACCAGTGACTGCATGAGATGGCCCCCTGCCTGCTGTCCTTCGGGCGGATCACCGCCCGGGCGAGGTGTCCCGGCGCCGGAGGCGCCGACCGGCCGTCCGCGCGGCCGGGCACCCCGCTGGATTCACCCGCGCGTGTTCCCGCGCGGGACGCCCGCCGGCCGGTGCGGATGGTGCTCGACGCCGCCTCCCGAAGCGGTCCCGGTGGTTCCGTGAGATCCCCGTGCGCGAAGGGGCGAAACGGCTTCGGTGAGGTCGCGGGAACTCCGGCCGGGCTCGGTCCCCCTAGCCCGCCCCCCGGAGGGGGCGTCGGGAGTATCCCGAGGACCGTTCGTCGTGGTGGTGAGGCCGGTCCCTGATCGCCGACCGGTGAACGGGTGTCCTCGCAGGATACAGTGTCACCGCACGAAAGGCCCGGCGAAGCCGCTGTTCAAGAGGACGAAGTTGAGCGATTCAGCAGACACGGGAACGGCGGGCGAGGCGTCCGATCGTTCTCTGACCGAGGGGGACCGCTCCGGCGGTGACCCGCCAGATCCGTTCGACACGGCTGAACTGCGGGCTGCCGTGCTGGCTTCCTGGCGCGGCTCGCCGACCCGGTTCCGGGAGGACGCCAACGCCGAGGAGGACCTCAGGCTGGGCGGTTACCGCGACCGGCTGCTGGTCGAGCTCGCCCAGAACGCCTCCGACGCCGCGCGCACGGCCGGTGTTCCCGGCCGGTTGTCGGTTCGCCTCGTCGATGGTGAGCTGCGGGTGGCCAACACCGGCAGGCCGCTGGACGCCACCGGGGTGGCCGGGTTGACGGCGTTGCGCGCCTCGCCCAAGCGCGCCGAACCGTCGGTGGGCAGGTTCGGAGTGGGATTCGCCGCTGTGCTGGCGGTGACCGATGCCCCCAGGCTGGCCACGGCTGAGGGCGGGGTGGCCTTCTCGGCGGCACGCACCCGCGACGAGGTGGCCGCGCTGGCCGAGTCGAGCGAGGAAACCCCGGCCGCCGTCAGGGAACTCGCGGCCCGAGGGGGCGAGGTTCCCGTGCTGCGGCTCGTCTGGCCGACCGACGAACGTCCCCCGGAAGGCTTCGACACCGAGGTCCGACTGCCGCTGCGCGAGGACGTCGATCCGGGGGGACTGCTGGCCTACATGGCCGAGCAGGTGGTGGACCTGCTGCTGGCGCTGCCCTCGTTGTGCGAGGTCACCATCGGCGACCGGCACTACTCCAGCGCGGGCTCCACCGACGACCGGATGGTGATCCGCACTCCCGATACCACCCGGACCTGGCTGACCGAGCGGGCCACCGGCGAGTGGCCGGAGTCCACTCTCACCGGTGTGGGGGTGGAACAGCGTTCCCACGCGCGTTGGTGGCTGTGCTGGGCGGTCGAACTGGACGGTGACGGTGCGGTACTGCCGCCGAGCACGGACGTGCTGCACGCGCCCACCCCCACCGAGGAGCGGCTCTCACTGCCCGCCCGGCTGCTCGCCGGGGTTCCGGTGGAGCCCGACCGCAGGCGTGTGTCGGATTCGCCCGCGACCGCTGTGGTGCTCGACCAGGCGGCTCACACCTATCCGGAACTGCTCTCGCGGCTGGACCCGCTCGAACGGACCGCGCTGGTTCCGGAGCCGGGGTTCCCGCTGTCGGACACCGACGAGCGGTTGCGCGAGGCGGTCGTCCAGCGGTTGCGCGAGTCGGCCTGGTTGGGGGCGGCCGACGGTTCCACCGTAGCGCCACGGCGCGCCACCGTGCTGGACCACTTCTCCTCCGAGCTGGTCGAGCTGTTGGGGGAGGTGGTGCCCGGCCTGCTGCGGGCCGAGCTCTCGGAACCGGCCCACGCTTCGGCGCTGCGGGCCGTGGGAGTGCACCGCATGGGGGTCGCGGAGCTGGTCGAGGTGGTGAGCGGCCTCGATCGTCCCGCCGAGTGGTGGCACCGGTTGTACGACGCGCTGTTGCCCGTGGAGCGCACCGACCGCACGGCGCGCGAGGAGCTCACCGCGCTGCCGGTGCCGTTGGCGGACGGCCGGACCGTGACCGGGGTGCGGGACCTGCTGCTGCCCGGCGACGGAGCCGAGGAGGCGGTGGCTGAGCTGGCCGAGCTGGACGTGACCGGCCTGCGGATCGCGGCTGCCGAGGCGGTGCATCCGCTGTTGGAACGTCTCGGGGCGCGTTGGGCGGGGGCTTCCGACCTGCTGGACGCTCCCGCGCTGGTCGAGGCGGTGCACAACAGCGTGGCCGACGCCCGTGCCGGTGCGGATCCGATGCGGCTGGCCGAGCCAGTGCTCCGCCTGGTCGGTGAGGCGGGAAGCCGCGACTGGCTGGGGGCGCTGGCGCTGCCGGACGCCGACGGCGAGGTACGGCGGGCCGACGAACTGCTGCTGCCGGAGGCGGCTCTACTGGAGGTGCTCGATCCGCGGGCGGTCGGGCCGGACGCGCCGCTGCGGACCGTCGCGGGCTCCGTGCTCGAACGCTGCTCGCCCGAACGCCTCCGGGCCGTCGGGGTACTGGACTCGTTCGCCGTGCTCGTCGAGGAGGAACCCGACACGCCGCACGAGGGGATCGCCGACGCCGAGGTCTGGTGGCGTGAGCAGGAACGCCTGCGAGGGGAGGAGTGGCCGCCCAGCCGGTTCGTCGGGGTGCGGGATCTGGACCTGGTCGCCGAGGACGTCTGGCCCGAGGCGTTGCGGTTGCTCACCGCGAATCCGGAGACCGCTCGCGCCATGCGAGAGCCCGGCGGCTACACCCCCTGGTGGATCGCTCGCTTCGCCGTGCTCGAAGGTCGTTCTCCCAGGCAGTGGCGGACTCCGGACGCCGAACGGCTGGCCGGCCTCTACGATCCGGTCCCCGACGTCGGCGTCGATCGGGAAACCCTGCGGCTGGCGGGGGTACGTACCGAGTTGACCGTGACCGACACCGCCGATGCCGCCGACCTGGTGGCCCGGCTCGCCGATCCGGAGCGCGGGGTGCGGGCCGGGCTGACGATGGCGGCCCACCGCGCGTTGGCCGAGGCGGTGGCCTGTGAGCGGGTCGATTCCGGCGAGATCGACCCGCCGCGAGCGGTGCGTTCGGTGAGCTCGGCGGTGATCTCGGCCGACCGCGCGGTGGTGCTGGACGAGCCGTGGCTGCTGGGCGTGTTCGAACCGGCCCTGGTGGTGGCGGGTGGGAACTCGTACGAGTTCGACGCCGAGGCGCTCGCCGAGCTGCTCGACCTGCCGCTGGCCTCCGAGCAGGGCGTGGTCGAGATCCTGGGGCAGGGGGTGACGCAGGCTTGGCGGGACGTGGCCAGGGTTCCGGCGGCCTGCGAGCTGCTCGGGGCCGCCGTGCCGTATGGTGAGGTCGAGTTGCGGGACGGTCTGCGGGTGCGCACCTCCGAGGGAGAGCACCGGGTGCACTGGTGGGTCGATGACGGTGGGGCGGTCTACAGCGAGCGCAGTCCCGACGGTCTGGCGCGGGCGCTGGCCTGGACGATGGATCGTTGGCAGGACCGTTTCACGCTGGCCGCGTTGCTGGCCGATCCCGACGCCACGACGCTGCTCCGCTGAGGTGCCCGCCCCGGTGCGGTTGCCGCCGTTCGGTTGCGGAGCGGCTCACCTTCGGGGGCGGCGTCGATTTCTCGCGAGATTTCCGCTCCCGAGGCCGTCGTCGGGAAGCGACCATTCGGTCAAGCGGCGGGGCCCCGGTGCGTGAGTCGGATGCATCGCGAGGCGGGGCCGCTCGCCGTGTAGAGTCGCTACTCACCAGCCGGCCCGACGCCGCGAGACGCCGACTCACGTGCCGGTTAACCGGCCACGTACGCAGTTCCTGCTATGGATTCCGAAAGATGTCAGCCGTCCAGCCCGGCCAGTCCCTGCCAGGAGCCGCGTGAGCCCCGCCGCGAGGCCGAGCGCTGCCAGCGGAACACGCCGTAGCCCAGCACGCCCAGGCCGCTGCCGGTCACGCAGGTCCAGAACCGCACGTCGACCCCCGAGCCCGTCCAACCCAGCATGCCGAACACCACGGCCGCCACCAGCCAGCACAGGGTTCCGGTGACCACGACGGGGGTGGGGCCCGCGAGTCTGCGCGGCAACGGCGGAACCGGGCGCATCGCTGGTGGTCCGGTGGGTGCGCCTTTCTCGTCCGCTGCCACGGTGTGCCGTCTCCCTTCGATGGGGTGGGTGGTTCGGGCGGACGCCTTCGCCGGGTTCCTCCACCCGCTCTGCCCGGCCGGGCGCCGTCCGGAGCGGTGCTGCCCTGGTCCGCGGTGTGGAATCACGCGTCCGGGAGGGCGTCGTCACGGGAACCACCAGCTTACCCGCGCCTCGTGTTCGCCGTCGCGGCGCGGCGGATTTGTCCGGTATTTTGCTAAACTAACGAGGTGTCAGAAACGGCTGAGCGCGAGCGCACCCTGGCCAGCAGACTGCGTATCGCCGTCGTTCGCCTGAACCGGCGGCTGCGTGCGCAGACCGAGTCCAACGTGACGCTCTCCCAGATGTCGGCGTTGGCCTGCCTGTGGCGCAACGGGCCGTTGGCTCCCAGGGAGCTGGCCGCCAGCGAGGGGGTGCAGCCGCCTTCGATGACCAGAGTCATAGCGGCCCTGGAGGACTTGGGCTACGTTCGCCGACGTCAGCATCCCACCGACGGCCGTCAGGCGATCGTGGCGCTGACCGAGGCGGGCAACGAGCGCATGGAGCAGGAGGTCTCCGTGCGTGAGCAGTGGCTCGACCAGCGCCTCGCTGAGCTCACGGACCAGGAGCGCGACACGCTTTCGAGTGCGGCGCGGATTCTCGAACGAATGGCCCAGCGGTGATCCGGGGCCGGAACGGTTGATCGCGTAGATGGTCGAACCCGCCCAGCAGGAGTCCGAGCGGCCGGAACGGGGGCATCGGAAGTCCACATCGGATGATTCGGCTCGCGGGAGCGCGCGCGGCGGGATGTTTCGCTCGTTGCGCGAACGCAATTACCGCTACTACGCCTCCGGTCAGATCGTCTCGCTGACCGGCACCTGGATGCAGCGCGCCGCGCAGGACTGGCTCGTGCTCGAGCTCTCCGGCGGATCGCCCGCCGCACTGGGGGTGGCGGTCGCGCTGCAGTTCCTGCCCAACCTGTTGTTCACGCTCTACGCCGGAGTGATCGCCGACCGGTTCGACAAGCGGCGGATGTTGATCGCGGTGCAGAGCGGGATGGGATTGTGCGGGCTGGCGCTGGGACTGCTCGACGTCGGGGGTGTGGTCGAGCTCTGGCACGTCTACGCGCTGGCGTTCGGGCTGGGGTGCTTCTCGGCCTTCGACGCGCCCGTGCGGCAGTCCTTCGTCGTCGAGATGGTGGGGGCCGCGCAGCTGCCCAACGCGGTCGCGCTCAACTCGATGACGTTCAACCTGGCCCGCATCGTCGGTCCCGCGCTCGCGGGTGGGCTGATAACCCTCATCGGTACGGGGCCGGTCTTCCTGGTGAACGGACTGAGCACCGGTGCGGTCGTCCTCGGGCTGTTGATGATGGATCCGGGCCGGTTGCACCGGACCGCCGGGGCCTCCCGGGAGAGCGGCCAACTCCTGGCCGGGCTGCGTTACGTCTCGCGCAGTCCTCGGCTGATCGTGGTCCTCGTGCTGGTCTGCTGCGTCAGCACCTTCGGGATGAACTTCGAGAACGCCTTCGCGGTGATCGCCCGCAACGTCTTCGAGCGCGACGCGGCCGGGTACGGCCTGCTCATCACGGCCCTGGCCGTGGGCACGCTCAGCGGTGCCTCGTTGGCGGCGCGCCGGGCGGGTGGGCGGCCCCGGTTGCGGTTGGTCTTCGGGGGAGCGGCCGCCTTCGGTGTTCTGGAGGCCGCCGCTTCGCTGATGCCGACCTACCACAGCTTCGCGGTGGCGCTGGTTCCCGTGGGAATCGCGGTGATGACCTGCACCACGGCGGCCAACTCCACGGTTCAGCTGTCCGTGGACCCGGTGATGCGCGGGCGTGTCATGGGGCTCTACATGATGTTGTTCCTCGGCGGTAGGCCGGTCGGCGGGTTGCTTTCCGGGTGGTTGGCGGAGATCTTCAACGGCAGGGCCCCGTTGTTGGTCGGTGGTCTCTGCGTGGTGTTCGCGAGCGTGGTGGGGGCCGCCGTGCTGGCTCGCGGCTCGAAACGCCGGGTGGATTCCGGGGTTGCCGAAAAATACAGGTTAGGCTAACCTAAATGATGTCGCTTCGTGGTGGGAGCGGCAGTCAGTTCGGGGACCGAGAAGACCCCGCCCGCCGGGCGGGGTCTTCTCGCATCTTCAGCGGATGCGGGAGGCCTCCCGCCCGGTCGCCGCGGGAGGGGCGGGCCACTCCCGCGACGGTGTGCCGGGGGAGGCATCCAGCGGCCCGGCGACTTCCCGGGAGACCGCGACGCCGCCGATGCCGTTGCCCGCCCCCACACCTCCCGGTTCCGCGCGGAACCGCCGCCGTCAGATGAGAAGGTCCCTCTCCGGGGAGAGGGACCTTCCCGTCCGGCAGCTCGGCTTGTCGGAGCATTCACTGCCGGGGTTCTGGGGTGTGACCGCGAAGGTGGTCGCGAGCCCTCCGACCCTGCCGTGCTCGGGCCGGTGGCGGGTTCAGGACTGCGGCAGCCGCAGTCCGTTGTACCCGGCCCGCGCGTCGGCGAACCGGCGCGAGACCTCGTCCCAGTTGACCACGTTCCACAGCTGCTTGACGTAGTCGGCCTTCACGTTCTTGTACTGCAGGTAGTAGGCGTGCTCCCAGATGTCGAAGACCAGCAGCGGGGTAGTGGCGATCGACAGGTTGGAGTGGTGGTCACGCAGCTGCTGGGTGATCAGCCGCTGCCCGACCGGGTCCCAGGCGAGCACGCCCCAGCCGTTGCCCTGGATCGTGGTGGAGACGGCCTCCATCTGGGCGCGGAAGTTGTCGAAGGAGCCGAAGTCCTGGTCGATGGCCGCCGCGAGCTCACCGGTCGGCTTGTCACCGCCGTCGGGACTCAGGACCTTCCACCACACGAGGTGCAGCGAGTGCCCCGCGAGGTTGAACGCCAGAGTGGTCTCCAGCCCGACGATCGAGGAGAAGTCCCCCTTCTCGCGCGCTTCGGCGATCTTCTCGATCGTGTCGTTGGCCCCCTTGACGTACGCCGCGTGGTGCTTGCTGTGGTGCAGCTCGTTGATCTCACCGGCGATCGCGGGCTCGAGTGCCGAGTAGTCGTAGTCCAACTCGGGCAGCACGTACTGAGCCATTAACCGTCTCCCTATTGCCGCTGGGTTTCGGTAGCAAGTCTGTCGCAGTTGCAACTTACTAGCAACAGTTGCGGCGCGATCCACTCGGGTGGTGCGTGTCGGTAAGGGAATCTCCGGGACGGGCTCGGCCCCACCGCACGGCGGAAGTAACTCGCCCGCCGGGCGGGGCTGGCTGCCCGCCCGGCGGTGAGCACTCACGTCACCGGCCAGGTGTGCACCGGTTCGCCGCTCTCGCTCAGCTCGATGTAGCGGCGCAGCATCTCGATCAGGGCCGGTTGCCGGTCCCGGCTGCGCTGCAGCCGCATCACCGTCTCGCGCTGCCAGGCGGCGCCGGTCTGCCCCGTTTTGCAGCGCTGTTCCAGCACTCCGAGGTGGCGTTCCCCGATCTCCGCCGAGACGCCGCAGGCCCGCAGGCCCTCGTACGCCATCGGCAGCAGCTTGCGCAGCATCAGTTCGTCGGCCGGGACCCAACCCAGGCCGGGCCAGTACAGCCGGGAGTTCATCCCGTGGCGGGCACCGCTGTAGAAATTCTCCTCCGCGGCGGCGAACGACATCTGGCTCCACAGTGGCCTGTCCTGTTCGGCCAGCGCGCGCTGCGCGCCGTAGAAGAACGCCGCGTTGGCCAGCATGTCGATCACGGTCGGTCCCGCCGGCAGCACCCGGTTCTCCACCCGGAGGTGCGGCACGCCCTCGGCCAGGTCGTAGACCGGTCGGTTCCAGCGCCAGATCGTGCCGTTGTGCAGCCGGAGCTCCGAGAGGGTCGGTGCCCGGCCGGAGTTCAGCGCGGCCACCGGGTCCTCCTCCTCCGACTCCGGCATCAGCGAGGGGAAGTAGCGCACGTTCTCCTCGAACAGGTCGAAGATGGAGGTGATCCAGCGATCGCCGAACCACACGCGTGGACGTACGCCCTGGTTCTTCAGCTCCTCGGGCCTGGTGTCGGTGGCCTGTTGGAACAGCGGAATCCGGGTTTCCTGCCAGAGCGCCTTTCCCAGCAGGAACGGTGAGTTCGCCCCCACGGCCACCTGAACTCCGGCCAGGCACTGCGCCGCGTTCCAGTGGGCGGCGAAGTCCTCGGGGGCCACCTGCAGGTGCAGTTGCACCGAGGTGCAGGCCGAGGAGGGCAGAATCGACTCCGCGTGTGAACGCAGCCTCTCCTGTTCGCGCTCACCGAGCGGGGTGCCCGCCATGTGCAGCAGTATCTCCTCGCCGCGTGCCGCGCAGATCTGCTGGTTGAGCAGGCCGTAACGCGCGGGGTGCGACAGCCAACGCGGATCGAAGTGCGAGCTTCGCAGCGTCGGCAGGGTTCCGATCATGACGAGCTTCGCCCCGGTGTCGCGCGCCTTGCTGTCCGCGTTCACCAGTGAGGAGCGCAGCTCGTCCTCGAGTTCGAGAGCCCCCCGCCCCGCCAGCACGCGTGGTCGGACGTTGAACTCCAGGTTGTGTTGTCCCAGTTCGGTCGTGAACGAAGGATCGCCGATCTTTTCCAGTACCTCGGCGTTGGACATCGACGGGTTCATGCCCTCGTCCACCAGGCTCAGCTCCATCTCCAGACCCATCTGCTGGTGAGGGAAGGAGAAGTTGCCGTCAGCCAGCATCCGGGCCAGCGCGTCCAACCCGCGCTGCATCTTGTCCCGGTACCGCTGCCGATCGCCCGGTCTGAACGCCCGACTGATTACGTTCTGCTTTCCCATGCCGCGTCACCCCGATCCAACGGTGTGCACATCGGCAGCTTCCGTGCTGGTCAGCGCCGGATTTCACAGTGGCACACCTGCGATGGCGGATGCCAGCGGCCAAAATGGTGGCACGATCTGACGAACGAGGGAGGCATGGGAAAACGCTGCGTGTTCAAGGTTCTTCGCGGGTGAGACCGCTATGACGTTCGCGGGCCCCGTACTGGCGAATGCCCCCGGTCGGGTCGATTCCGCCGCTCTGTCGTGGGGCCGGGCGCGGCGGAACCGACCCGGCTCAGCCGGAGGAGGGAACGCTCCGGACGGCACCCCGCCTGCCCAACGTGAGATGCACCGTCAGCGAGGCCAGCACCACACTGAACATCACCAGCGCCATGGGAAGTGCCGAGCCGACTCCGCCGAGACCGACCAGTGGGGCGGCCAGCGCGCCGACCACGAACTGCAGGACGCCGAGCAGGGCGGAAGCACTGCCGGACACCTCCTGTCGTTCGGCGAGCACGAGCATCGTGGTGTTGGGCATCACGAAGCCGAGGCTGGAGATCATCACGAACAGCGCGACGAGTAGGAAGGGCAGCGGCAGTCCCGCCACCACGGTGACGACCAGCAGCAGCCCCGCCACGACGGCGGCGCTGAGCGCGCAGAGCAGCAGCTGGGACTCGGTCGCGACCCTGCCCACGAGCCGCGCGTTCACCTGTCCGCCCGCGACCAGGCCCACGGCGTTGCTGCCGAAGGCCAGGCCGTACGCCTGCGGGGAGAGGCCGTAGATGTCCTGCAGCACGTACGAGGAACCGCTGATGTAGGCGAACATCGCCGCCATCGCCAGTCCTGCCGCCAGCGCGTTGCCCAGGAACGACGGGCTGGCCAGCAGCCCGGTGAAGGTGCGCGCGGTGGAGCCCGCCCGCAACGGCTGGCGCCACCGCCTCGGTTTCGTCTCCGGCAGGGCCAGGACGGTTACCAGGAACAGCACCACCGAGAAGGAGGCCAGTACCACGAAGACCCCGCGCCAGTCGGTGTGGTTGAGCACCTGACCGCCGATGACCGGCGCGAGTATGGGGGCCAGGCCGGTGACCAGCATCAGCGACGAGAAGAACCGGGACGCCTCCACACCGGAGTAGAGGTCGCGCACCGAGGCGCGGGCGATCACCATTCCCGCCGCCGCACCGAAGCCCTGCAGGAAGCGCAGCGCGGTCAGCGCGTAGACGTCCCCGGACAGCGCGCACAGCACGGAGGTGGTGAAGTACAGCGCGAGCCCCACCAGCAGCGGTCCGCGCCGCCCGACGGCGTCGCTGACCGTTCCCGCCACCAGCTGTCCGAACGCCAGCCCGAGCAGTACGGCGGTCAGCGTCAGCTGGCCCTGCGCAGAGGTGGCTTCCAGCTCCCGGGTCAGTTGCGGCAGCGCGGGGACGTACATGTCTATGGTCAGCGGTCCGAACGCCGTCAGCCCTCCGAGGATGAGGGCGAACCGTGCCTTGCGCCGCAACCCGGAGTTGTCCACCCCGCTCGTTTCTCCGGTAGTGGTGCGCGTGTCACCGTTCCCGTGGTCGCCGCTGATCTGACGGGTGTCGCTCGGTCGCGCGTCACTCATGGGGGCCTTCCGTGTTCGGGTACTCGCACCCGTTGACCACGAACGCGTGACAGGAAGCGGTTATGCCCGCCTCGTTCGCATGACTAAGTGATCCCTGTCACGAATCCGAATGTCGAAAGGGAGGAGGAGCGCTCGGCCGACGGTCGGCGTCGGCGGTCACGCGCGTGATGCGAGGATACCGAGGAGTCCGCGCGAGGCGGACCCGTGTCCGACCGCTCCTCGGCACCCGACTCGCCGCCTCGGCACCGGCCGCGGCCCCCGAGACGTGCGTCCGCGAGGACTTCTCCGACGATGCCCGGGCCGCCCACGCCAGGAGGATGGCCGGAGCGGGACCGGCGGAGGCCCCGCCGGGGCGAACACCCTGTCAAACCGAGCAGAAAGCTTCAACTAGCGTGGCCAGGCTGATCGAGATAACCGATGCGCAGGACCCCGCCGTCGACGACTTCCGCGATCTGACCACCGCCGACCGGCGTCCCGACCGGCCCGGCGGTCGCGGACTGGTCATCGGCGAGGGCAGGCTGGTGGTCGAACGGCTGCTGGCCTCGCCCTACCCAATCCGAGGACTGCTGGGGGAGCGCAAGCGGATCAACACCCTCGAACCGCTCCTGCGCGACCTCGACGTGCCCGCCTACATCGTCGAACCCGAGACGTTGGCCAAGATCGTGGGCTTCCACCTCAACCGAGGGGTTCTCGCGGTGGCGGACCGCGCCCCCGAACCGGACCCGGTGGAACTGATCCGGAACTCCCGCAAGCTGGCGGTGCTGGAGGGCGTGGTCGATCACGAGAACCTCGGAGCCATGTTCCGCAACGCCGCCGGGCTGGGGCTCGACGGCGTACTGCTCGGCAGGGGCTGCTCCGACCCCCTGTACCGGCGCAGTGTCCGGGTGTCCATGGGACACGTGCTGCGCGTGCCCTTCGCCAGACTCCCCAACTGGCCCGGTGATCTGGAACTGCTGGGCAGCCACGGGTTCAGGGTGGCGGCCCTGGCGCCCCGCCCCGACGCCGTTCCGGTCGGGCGTGCCGATCTGGCGAACGGGAAGGTGGCCGTGCTGATGGGGTCGGAAGGGCCGGGTCTGAGCGAGGAGGCGCTTCGGGTGGTCGATCTCACCGTCGGCATCCCGATGTCGCGGGAAGTGGACTCGCTCAACGTCGCCGCCTCGGCGGCGATCGTGTTCCACGCGATGCGTGAGGAGGATTCGTGAGGCCGTGACCTGCTGTCCCGTTGTGGCGGTCGGGTGAGTAGAGCGGATCGCGTCCTGCCCGGAGACGGCCACTCCGGGAGCCGACGGAGTACCGCTGGTCCCGCCGGAGAGGTGCGGGCCGAGGGATGCGTTCAGGGGGTACGTGATGCCGGGGGGCGCGGCGACGGTCGCGGACGCGGTGGAGCTGCGTGTCGAACGGGGAAGACCGCTGTTCGTCGAGCTGGACGGTCGGCTCGGCCTGAAGCCGGAGCACGTGGGGATTTCCCCCGCGCTCTGCGCGGTGCTGTACGAGTGGGCCGAGGTCGTGGAGCGCGTCGTCCGCGGCGAGATCGCCGACAAGCGGGCGGTGGAGACCGTAGCGCGTCGTGGGGAGCGGCTGGCGGGCCGAGTGGCCGACGAGTTCGGCCGCGAGGTCCGCTACCGCGATCCGCTCACGGGCGAGCGGCGGGCGGTGCCCGCCCCACGGGGCGACTCGCTGTCGCCCGGTTCCGACCCCAGGCGTGAGGTCACCGATCCCGCTGCCCGACCCACCGGGCTCGCCGTCAGCGTGTCGCTGGCGGCGCTGGTCGCCGTCGTCCTGGTGGTGGTTTCGCTGGGGCTCGGTGAGGTGAACCCGGTGCTGGGAGTGGTGATCAACGTGGCGATAGCGGGAGGACTGGCCCCGTCGGTCTGGCTGGGACGGAGCGTGCCCACCTGGCGATGGGTGGCGTTCGGGGTGGTGCTCGGTGTCGGCGCCTCCTGGGTGGTCCTGCCGCTGAGCCTGCTGGGTTGACCGGGGAGCTCCACCACCCCGATCACGGTTTCGACGCGCTCGGATCCGCTCGGTGACGAACCGAGGGATTACACCACCGCCCCGGCCGTCCCCGGGGGCGGTCAGCGTGGTTCCGACGAACGCCGTTGGGCACAATCGAGGACATGTCACCGTCCGCGCGCGTATTGTTCCTGGTCGGCGTAGTCTCGATCCTCGTTGCCCTGTTCGTCGGGGCGGTGCTGCTCGGGGTGGGATACGTCACTTGGATCGCGGGAACGGTCGGTGCGGTCTCCATCGCGGCGGGATTCGTGGCGTGGGCGCTCTCCCCCGACTCCGGCGGCGGTAAGTCCACAGGGGACGGTGTGGTTCCCGTTGCCCAGCGTCCCCGCAACAGGTTCATCGGCAGATCGCTGCCAGGGGTGCGGGACCGCATCTGGCAGCGGCACCTGGAATCGAAGGGTGAGCCCCGGGAGGGCGAAGCAGAGGACCCGGAACGGGAGTCCCCGCGACCGGAGAGCTGAGCCTCCGCCCCGGCCAACGGGTGCCTGGGACCTCGGGGCGGATGGTGAAAACGGACCCCCCGTCCCGACAGCACCGGGCTCCGGAGCGGAAAGCTCCCCCGACGGGGGAGTCCGCCGTCGAGGCGCGGAGGCCGTCCTCGCTCACCGGTTCGACCTCACACCGAGCAGCACGTCCTCCCAGGAGGGGACGATCGGGTGGTTCTTGCGGCCCTCGCCGAAGGGCTCGTCCTCCTCGTCGAGGTCCGCCCGGTCCATGTCCGCGATGTCCCCGGAGGCCGTATCCGCCTGCTGGGAGCCGCTCTCGGGGGGCGTGGAACCGTGCTCGGCGTCGTGGGGCTGGGAAGCCGAACCGAACAGCGTGCCCGTCGCCACGGTGGGAACGTGCGGAGTGCCACCCCCGGAGCTCTCGGAGCGGTCACCCCGATTGTCCGGCTCGGTGGTGTGTCCCAGCAGCGGAGTCGCGGTTTCCCCACCGGCGGTGGGCTCCGCTTCCGCGTCCTCCGACTCGGAGTGGTCCAGTTCCAGCGCTTCCCTGGCGAGCTCGGTGACCGGCCGCACCGTCCGCAGTGGCCGGTTCGGCGCCGGGTCGAGCAGGTCGAGGGCGTCCTCGTCCAGCGCGGCGATGGTGCCGCCCTGCGCCCCGGGGTGGAAGGTCCAGTGCGCGGTGTTCTCGGTCCGGCCCGCCTGCCAGCGCAGTGTGACCACCCACTTGCCGTCCTCGCCGCGCCAGGCGTCCCAGCTGGTCTCGCTGTAGTCCTGCCCGCGCATGCCGAAGGTGTGCGAGATGATCTCACCGAGGGTCTGCACGTCCGGCCCGCCCTCGCGGATCGGGTGCGCCTGCTGCGCCCGTTCCGCGACCTGGGCGCGTTCCAGTAAAACCGGGTAGGCGTAGCGTTCCACCCGCTGCTGCGGAATCCCCGCCTCCGCGGCCACCTCCTCGACGGAGGCCCCCGCGCGGACCCGCGCCTGTATCTCGCGCGGCCGCATCTGGGCTTCGAGCTCGATCTGTACCTGCCCGAGACGGGTGAGATCACCGCGGGCCGCGGCGCGGAGTCGCTCGTCGGCTGGCACCGCGAAGCGTTCGCCGTTGTCGGGGTCTTCACACACGACGGTCTCGCCGTCTTCCTCAAGCCCGACCACTCGCAGCGTTCGCATAGGTGCCTCCCCGCGCCTCCCGCTGATTTCAGATCACCAAGCTATAACGATAACTCGGCGGGCACCGTTCGTGTGGACAGACGCGCCGAGTTCCGTGCCCGCGATCCTGCCGGAAGGGGGAAGCGACGTGCATCCGTGGAAATACCCTGATTCCACGCCGGGAGCCCGCCGCGCTCCCGGACAACGGCGGCCGGGGCGCCCGCTTCCGGCGCGGGCGCCCCGGCACGACAGGGCACTCAGTCGTCCCGGTCCTCCTCGTAACCGACGACGTCACCGTCGCGCGCGTCCACCGTGACCTCGTACTCGGTGTTCGCCTTCCGCAGCTCCAGCTCCCACTCGAGGCCGTAGCAGCGATCCAGCTCCACACTCGTCACCCGCGCACCGGATGGAACCCGCTCCGAGGCAGCGCGGCGCGCCCGCTCGCTGTCGATCTTCGGGTCCTCCGAGGTGCAGTCCTTCGGCGACGGGCCACGGTAGCCGTGCCACGGCCCGGTGTGGATCTCGTCCCGGTCGGGCCCGGTGTACCCCGGCGCGGACACCTCCCGCACCGCCGGGGAGTCGCCCTCCGACGAGGTGGTTCCCTCCTGGTCGTTCCCGCTTCCGAAAGCCGTGGCGGTGCCGCCCAGGGCGAGCACCCCACCGGCGATCGCCACGGCGACGACCGACTTCTTCACACCCGGCAACTTCGTTCTCCTCTCCCGGTGAGAACCGGACGACTGTCGCTGCCGGAGTACAAGGTCGCAGCGCGGAAGCTAAGCGGTCCCTGTCCGAACGCTAAAACCGGGTTAACGGTGAGGTGGCCGAGTCCGTCGCCGGAGTGGTGTTCCCGCGCGGCGGGCACGTCGTGGCCCCGGGGTCGAAACACCGCAGCCCCTCCGACGACGTCCCCGTGCCGGTGGACGACGCCGCGCCGATCGGTGGCCCCGTCCGGCTGGCTGGCCCCGATCCGTGCTGGCCGCGGCGCCCTCACATCTCGGGCACGCCGAGGTCCACGACCACCCGCGCTCCTCCGTGCGCACCGCTTCCCAGCGTCACCGACCCTCCGGAGTCCCCCGCCGCGCGTCGCACGATGTCCAGCCCCAGACCGCTGGAGCCGCTGCCGCTGGCTCCCCGGTGCAACGGATCCCCGGACAGCTCCGACTCGCCGAAACCGGCACCGTCGTCCGCGACCACCAGCCGTACGAACCCTTCTGCCGCGAACAGCCGCACGTCGAACCCGACACCGTCCTGGGTGTGGGCGAAGACGTTGCCCAACAGCGCGTCGACGCAGTCGGCCAGTTCGGACGCCTCCAGCGCCACCGGCAGCGGCCCGTGTGCGATTTCCACCCGCATCTCGCGTTCGGTGTCCTCTGCCAGCACCGACCAGAATTCCACCCGCTCGGAGACGACGGTCACCGCGTCACAACGGGGCGGGGAGGTCCTCGTGGCACCACGTTTGCCCGCCTGCTCGATTATCCGGGTGACCGCCCGCTGCAACGTGTCCACGTGTTCGGTGATCCGCTCGGACTCCGAGCGGTCCCGCAACGCCTCCGCGTCCAACCGCAGCGACATCAGCGGGGTGCGCAACCGGTGCGAGAGATCGGCCACGTGCTCCCGCTCGGCCGCCAGCAGCTCGCGGATGCGACCGGCGAGGTGGTTCAGCGCCGTCGCCACCTCCCGCATCTCCGGGGGAGACTCGATGCGTGCCCGGGCCTCCAGCTCCCCGTTCGCCAGGCGGTGGGAAACTCCGGAGAGCTCCTTGGTGGGCCGCACCAGAGAACGAGCCAACCGGTCCGCGACGAGCACACTCAGCCCCAGCAGCACCACGCCGAGCCCCGCCAGCAGCAGCCAGGCGCGGTGCACCCCGCGCAGCAGTTCCCGCTCGCCGACCGCGCTGCGGATCACCGCTCGTCCTCCCGAGGAGTCACCCACCGAGACCAGGACGGCGACCCCGTCGCCGGTGTCCACGGTCAGGCTGCGTCCCCTGGCTGCCAGCCGCACCGCCGGGGTGCGCGCGGCCTCCGCGCCGAGCCTGGTGCCGTCGGCCAGGAAGACGGTCAGCGGGAACCTCCCCTGGGCGTTGGCGCGCTGCACGCTCAGCTCCAGGGTGGACCTGTCCGCGGTGCCCACCACCGAGGTCAGGGCCTGCGCCTCGGTGGTCGCGGTGTTCACCGCCCGGTCGGAAGCCACCGTCCGCACCAGCACGGCCAGCGGGATCAGGAAGGCCACCAGCACCAGGGTCGTGGTGGCGGCCACCAGCAGCGCGATGCGCCTGCGCATCAGCGGTCACCGGCGTCGTCCGGAGCGGTCAGCAGCACTCCCGCACCGCGAACCGTGTGCAGGTACCGCGCGTCACGCGCGGTCTCACCGAGCTTGCGGCGCAGCCAGGACACGTGCACGTCCACGGTTTTGTCCGCTCCCCCGTAGGGGAGTTGCCACACCTCGGTGAGCAGTTCTCGCTTGCTCACCACCCGTCCGGCCCGCGCCGCGAGGTAATGCAGCACGTCGAACTCCCTCGGGTTGAGGTCCAGCGCGGTTCCGTCCAGGGTCGCCGAACGCGTGGCGGGGTCCACCCGCAGCCCGCCCACCACGAGTGCCTCCGGTCTGCCGGTTCCGGCACCGTCCCTGCGCAGCACCGCCCGGATCCGGGCGTCCAACTGCCCCACCCCGAACGGTTTGACGACGTAGTCGTCGGCTCCCGAGTCCAGCACGGACACGATCTCGTCCTCGGCGCCGCGCGCGGTGGCCACGATCACCGGGACCCGGCTGGCAGCGCGCAGCATCCGCAGCATCTCCCGGCCGTCCAGGTCCGGCAGACCGATGTCGAGCACCACGATGTCGGGTTTGTGCGTCACGATCCGGTTCAGGCCGTCCATCGCGGTGACCGCCGAGGTGACCGCGTGCCCGCGTTCACCCAGTCCGCCGCTCAACGACGCGCGAAGAGCCGAATCGTCTTCGACAAGCAGCACCTGCGCCACCGTTGCACGGTAACCGGCATCGGAACGCCTTCTCGGCTTGGCATAGTGGTGCCCATGAGATCTCCCACCGGAAGGGCCCGCACGGCGCTGGCCGTGCTGGGGTGGTGCTGCGCCGCCGCGCTCGCGGTGGGGGTGGGACTGGCCGCCGTGTCCGCCCTGGGACGCGGCATCCTCGACGGTGGGCCGCCGATGACCTCCCCGGAACAGGTGCGCCGCGAGCTCGCACGCCCCGCCCCCAGCGCCGGCGGGGACGGTTCCGAGCGGCCCGATCCGAGCGGTGCTGGTTCGACGGAGGTGGACCGGACGCCGGGAGGAACGGTGACCGCCGGTTGTTCCGAGGACGAGTTGGCCTCGTTGCGATCCTGGAGCCCCGCTCAGGGGTTCCGGGCCGGTGACGTGCGGGACGGGCCGGCCGAGGAAGCCGAACTCACCTTCGAGTCCGAGGAGACGGAAGTGGAGATCACCGTGGTCTGCGACGGAACGAGGCCACTGGTCTCCACCGAGATCGACCGGTGAACGGGCGGACCCGGGCGGTTCGGCCCGTCGCCAGGGAGGTCGGCCGGTCCCCCGGGGAGGCTCGGCTCCCCGGGGAACGCCGGGCCGGTTCAGCCGAGCTTGCCCACGATCCAGTCGATCGCCTGCGTCAGCTTGGTGACGTCGTCCGGCTCGACCGCGGGGAAGGTGCCGATGCGCAGCTGGTTGCGCCCGAGCTTGCGGTACGGCTCGGTGTCGACGATCCCGTTCGCGCGCAGCGCCTTGGCCACGGCGTCGGCGTCGATCGAGTCGGCGAAGTCGATCGTGTTGACCACCTGGGAGCGCTTGGCCGGATCAGCCACGAAGGGTGAGGCGAACTCGGATGCCTCGGCCCACGAGTACACCCTGCGCGAGGACTCCCCGGTGCGCCGCACGCACCAGTCCAGCCCGCCCTGCTCCAACATCCATTCGATCTGGTCGGCCAGCAGGAACAGCGTGGCCACGGCCGGGGTGTTGTAGGTCTGGTCCTTCCGCGAGTTGTCCAGCGCCGTGGTCAGCGACAGGAACTCCGGAATCCAGCGGTCGGAGCCGCCGATCTCGCCCACGCGCTCCAGGGCCGCCGGGCTCATCGCCGCGATCCACAGCCCGCCGTCGGAGGCGAAGCACTTCTGCGGCGCGAAGTAGTAGACGTCCACGTCGGCGGGGTTGAACGGCAGACCACCCGCGCCGGAGGTGGCGTCCACCGCGATCAGCGAGTTCTCCGAGCCCGCCGGGCGGGTGGGGGGCAGCATCACACCGGTGGAGGTCTCGTTGTGCGCCCAGGCGATCAGGTCGGCGCTCGGGTCGGCCACCGGCTCGGGGGCGTCGCCCGGCTCGGACTTGACGATGATCGACTCGTCCAGGAAGGGGGCGGACTTGGTGGCCTTGGCGAACTTCTCGGAGAACTCGCCGTAGGTCAGGTGCAGCGCGCGCTGCCGCACCAGGCCCAGCGTGGCGGCGTCCCAGAAGGCGGTCGTGCCGCCGACACCGAGGACGACCTCGTAGCCCTCGGGGAGGGAGAAGAGCTGGCGGAGACCTTCCCGCACGCGTCCGACGAGCGATTTCACCGGTTTCTGCCGGTGAGAGGTGCCCATCACGTCGGCGCCCTGGTTCGCGAGCCGGTTCAACTGCTCCGGCCTGACCTTCGACGGTCCGCATCCGAACCGCCCGTCGGACGGGATGAGCTCAGCGGGCAGCCGCAGCGTCGTCGGATCGATGTTGGTTTCGGCCTGCGTCATGCCGGCGCCTCCGGTCCTTGTTGTGTTGGTTTCGGCCCGTTCGAGGGCCACTTGCGAACATTCACGAAGTTGGCCAGATGACCGGCGCCGTTGCCGGCTCAAGCACGGCGGGGCACACACCGCCGGCGCGGTCGGACGGATCGCGTCACCGTGCCGCCGGTGTGAACCAGCCGCGGGCAACTTACTGCGTCCACTGCCCGGTTGGCTACAGCGACGAGCCCGGTGTCACCCGAGCGAAGCCGCCCCGTGACGTGCCGCCGTCCCGGGCTTCGCCGGGGGAGTCCGGTGGAACGTCCGCTCAGCCACCGCGGCTCGCGTTGTGATCGGTATCATACTCGCTGAGCTGTTCGATCAGGTCGGTGCGCGCCCTGGCCACGCGGGAACGGACCGTGCCGATCCGGCAGCCCGCGACCTCGGCCGTCTCCTCGTAGCTGAGCCCGACGATCTGGGTCAGCACGAACGCTTCCCTGCGCCTGGAATCGAGCGCCTCCAGCGCGCTGCGCAGCGCGTAGCCGTCCGACACGCTGGTGGTTCGCGGCTGGGCCCGTTCCGCCGCGAGCTGCCAGTCCGCGAGGTCGGCGGGACGTGGCCTGCGGTCGCGCTGCCTGATGTGGTCGGCGGCGACCCGGCGTGCGATCGACATCAGCCAGGTGCGGGCCGAGGAACGACCTCGGTAGGAGGGCAGGGAGCGGAACGCGCGCAGGTAGCACTCCTGGGTGAGGTCCTCCGCGACGCCCGGGTCGGCCAGATGCCGCAGCAGCTGCCACACCTGGCGCTGCGTGCCGCGCACGAACCTCGTGGCGGCGTTGGTGTCCCCCTGCTTCGCCGCCAGCGCGCAGCGTGTGAGTTCCTGGTCGTCCACGCCCATGTCCAATGAGTTCTCGGGGCCGGGCCCGCTGCCACGGTCGTCCGGCCCACTCGACCGCGTGAGCCGTCGCGGTCGGCCCGCCGCGTGCGAGCCGCCGTCACCGTGCAGAACCATACGCGCGTCCGGAGTGATCTCCGGCCCGGGCGCCGGGAACCACACGGGGCTCGCGGACGACCAGTACGGACGTGGACTGCGTGACGAGTGTCGAGATCCTCTCCGCCGAACTCGACGGTGCGGCCACCGAGGAGGAGTCCCGGCGGGCGCGAAGGCACCTGGAGGGGTGCGTGGAGTGCCGCTTGCGGAACGACCGGTTCCGCGCGCTGCACCGGGCGGTGCGGGTCATGCCCGCCGAACCCGGTCCCGACGTCACCGACGCCGTGCTGCCCGCCCTGCGGCCCGGGCGGCTGGACCGGCTTCGCGGCGAGGCCGGTGGGCGATTGCGCGTGCTGCTGCGCTGGGCCCTGGCCCTGGTGGCGGTGGTGCAGCTGGTGGTGGCGCTGTTGCAGCTGACCGGAGTGGAGGTTCGCGTCGGGGCCGAGGCCGCCCGGACGACGATGCCGCACATCGATCACGAGACCGGCGCCTGGAACGCGGCCGTGGCCGTCGGGCTGGCCTGGGTGGCGTTGCGCGCCCGGCACGCCGCGGCGCACCTGCCGGTGCTCGCGAGCTTCACCGGGGTGCTCGGTGCGCTGTGCCTGCTGGACCTGCTCACCGGTCGGGTGGGTCTCGAGCGGGTGGCCTCGCATCTGCCGGTGCTGCTGGGCCTGGTGCTGGTGGCGGTGCTGGCGCTGTTGAACGGCCCGCACGGGGCGCCAGCTCCCGCCGCGCGCGCGTCGTCCGACACCGGCCCCGGATCGGGCGAGGCTCCCGAACCCTCCGAGGCCGAGGTCGAACCGCTCCGCTCGTCCCCGCCTCCGGTCGCCCGGCGGGAGAGTGCCTGAGACGTGACGGGCGACATGCTTCAGGCTGGGGGGAGCTTCGCCCGTGGCGGTGAACCGCACGAAAGGTGGTCAGATGACGACGTCCGCGGACACCTCAACCGAGTCCGTCGAACAGCTGCGCAGCGTCGAGCTGGCCGTGAGCGGTATGACCTGCGCGGCGTGCGCCAACCGGGTGGAACGCAAGCTCAACAAGCTCGACGGGGTGCGGGCGAGCGTGAACTACGCCACCGCCAGGGCCAGTGTGACCGCCCCCACCGAGGCCGGGGACGAGCTGCTCACCGAGACGGTGGAGAAGGCGGGCTACGGTGCCGAGGTGCTGCGTCCGGCGGAGAAGCCCGGTGACGACTCCCGGCAGCGGCTGCGGGACCTGTGGCGCAGGCTCGTCGTCTCGGTGGTGCTGTTCGTCCCGCTGGCCGATCTGGCGATCCTGTTCACGGTGCTGCCCGAGGCGCGCTTCCCCGGCTGGCAGTGGCTGGTCATCGCGCTCGCGCTGCCCGTGGCGGGCTGGGCGGCCTGGCCGTTCCACCGCGCCGCGCTGATCAACGCCCGGCACGGTGGCTCCTCGATGGACACCCTGGTCTCCATCGGGATCGTCGCGGCGAGCGTGTGGTCGCTCTACGCGATGTTCGCCCCCAGCGGGGCGCCCGCCGACGCCTCCGGGCTGTGGCTGCTGCTCAACACCGACGGCGCGGCATACCTGGAGGTGGCGGCCGGGGTGACCACCTTCGTGCTCGCCGGGCGCTACTTCGAGGCCAAGGCGCAGCGCAGGGCCGGCGGCGCGCTGCGGGCCCTGGCCGAGCTCGGGGCCAAGACCGCCCTCGTGGAGGACGAGGACGGCACGCGGCGCGAGGTCCCGGCCGAGCGGCTGCGGGTGGGGCAGCGCTTCGTCACCCGTCCCGGTGGAACCATCGCGACCGACGGGCGGGTGATCCGGGGCGGTGCGGCCGTGGACAGCAGTTCGATGACCGGCGAGTCGGTACCCACCGAGGTCGTGGCGGGCGACGAGGTCACCGGCGGCACCGTGGTGTCCAGCGGCTGGCTGCTCGTCGAGGCCACCAGGGTCGGCCGGGACACCCAGCTCGCGGGCATGGTGCGGCTGGTCGAGCGGGCGCAGAGCGGCAAGGCCGCCGTGCAGCGGTTGGCGGACCGGATCTCCGCCTACTTCGTGCCCGCCGTGCTCGGGCTGGCGGTGCTGACGCTGGGGGGTTGGCTGCTGCTCGGTGGTTCCGCCGAGCGTTCCTTCACCGCCGCGCTGTCGGTGCTGGTCATCGCGTGCCCCTGCGCGTTGGGGCTGGCCACGCCCACCGCGCTGATGGCCGCTTCCGGGCGTGGGGCGCAGCTCGGCATCTTCCTCAAGGGATATCAGGCGCTGGAGTCCAGCAGGACCGTGGACACCGTGGTGTTCGACAAGACCGGCACGGTCACCACCGGCAGCATGACCCTCGGCGAGGTGCACTGCGTCGCGGGCGCGGCGCGGCGGGAGGCGCTCCGCCTGGCCGGAGCGCTGGAGAACGCCTCCGAGCACGCCGTCGCCGCCGCGATCACCTCGGCCGCGCGTGCCGAGCTCGACGGTGCGGAGCTGCCCGAGGTGTCGGGGTTCGTCAACGAGCCCGGCCTGGGCGCGCGCGGTGAGGTGGACGGGCACCGGATCCTGGTCGGCCGGGCCAAGCTGTTCGACGACAGCGGGATCACCGTTCCGGAGGACGTCCGGCAGCGGGACGCCGAATGGCAGCGCACGGGTCGGACCACCGTCCTGGTCGGGCGCGACGGCGTCGTGGTGGCGGTGCTGGGGCTCTCCGACGAGGTCAAGCCCTCGGCCGCCGTCGCAGTGAGCGAGCTGCGGCGCCTCGGGGTGCGGACGGTGCTGCTCACCGGTGACAACGAGGCCACGGCGCGCGCCGTCGCCGAGGAGGTCGGGATCGGCGAGGTCGTCGCCGACGTGCTGCCGGACCAGAAGGTCGAGACCGTCGAGCGGCTGCGCGCGGAGGGGCGCAGGGTGGCCATGGTCGGCGACGGGGTCAACGACGCGCCCGCGCTGGCCACGGCGGAACTGGGGTTGGCCATCGGAGCGGGGACCGACGTGGCGATCTCGGCCGCCGACCTCATCCTGGTCCGCGAGGAGCTCACGGCGGTGCCGGACTCCGTCAAGCTCGCTCGGCGGACGCTCGGCACCATCAGGGGGAACCTCGTCTGGGCGTTCGGCTACAACCTCGCCGCCGTCCCGTTGGCCGTCCTCGGCCTGCTCAACCCGCTGATCGCGGGGGCGGCCATGGCGCTGTCCTCGGCGTTCGTCGTTTCCAACAGTCTGCGGCTGCGGCGCTTCTCCCCGTCGTGACTCCCCGCGAGGAGCGGGGCCGGACTCGCCGCCGCCTCGTCCCGCGCGGCTCCCGTGGGGCTGTTCCCTACGGGGTGCCGTAGCGGAGGCTCCGGGGTTTCTGGGGGATCTTCCCCGAGGCGCGCCGGCCGCATCCGCTGTTCACTGGGGACAGTGTGTGTCCCGTGAGCGCCGTGCGGGCTTCCCCGTTGCGGGAGGAAGTCGGGAACGGTCGGTCGTGCCGCGCGTGCCGACGTGTTCGCCGCACGAGACGAGTGCCGGTGGGTGATCAACTCGGCTGATCTCCCGTTCGTCCTACGGGTGACACGTGCTGCGTTCCGTGCTCGGAGCGTGACGTTAGGCTCAACCAGGCAATCGACATACCACTATGGGGGAATCACGTGAGTTTCCCGAACGGGTCGCAGCGGACCGCTGCCTCTCCGGCGGAACAGGGCGGAGCGGACGGACAGCACGGCTCCGCCGGACAACCGGCCGAGTCCGCGCCGGAGGCCGCCACCAGCGGCTCCGCGCTGGTCAAGGTCTACGGCAGCGGCGAAGCCGGGGTGCGTGCGCTGGACAACGTCGACATCGGCTTCGCCGGTGGCCGGTTCAGCGCGATCATGGGGCCCTCCGGCTCCGGAAAGTCCACCCTGATGCACTGTCTGGCCGGGTTGGACACTCCCACCTCGGGGCGGGTGATGCTGGGCACAACCGACCTGACCGGTCTGTCGGACAAGCAGCTCACCCTCACGCGGCGCGACAGGATCGGTTTCCTGTTCCAGTCGTTCAACCTGCTGCCCACGCTGACGGCCGAGCAGAACATCCTGCTGCCGCTGGAGCTGTCCGGCCGAAAACCGGACCGGCAGTGGTTGAACGAGCTCACCGGGGCGCTGGGCATCGACCAGCGTCTTCGCCACCGGCCCAGCGAGCTCTCCGGCGGGCAGCAGCAGCGGGTAGCGGTGGCCCGCGCCCTGATCACGCGCCCCGAGGTCGTCTTCGCCGACGAGCCGACCGGTGCGCTGGACTCCAAGTCCGGTGCGAACCTGCTGGAGTTCCTGCGCGGGTCGGTTCGCCAGTTCGGCCAGACCGTGGTGATGGTCACCCACGACCCGGTCGCCGCGTCCCACGCGGACAGCGTGGTGCTGCTGGCCGACGGCAACATCGCGGGTCGGATCGACGAGCCCACCCAGGAAGCCGTGCTCGACTCGCTGCGCCGGTTGGGTGGGTGAGAAGGCCGTGCTGCGCAACACCCTGTTACAGCTACGACACAACATCGGACGGCTCTCGGCGGCCGGACTCGCCATCGTGTTGGGAGTCGGTTTCGTCGCCGCCACCCTGGTGTTCACCGGCACCATGCAGTCCTCGATTCGGCACATGGTGGCGGCTCCCAACCTGGCCGCCGACATAGTCGTCACGGACGACACGGCCGGGATCGCGGAGCAGGAGGGTGACGACCAGAGACAGCGACGCCTGCGAAAGGTCCGGAACACCGAGGGCGTCGCCGCGGCCGTGCCCAGGACCGAGAGCTACGCCAACGCCTCCTGGGCGGGCGAACGCTACTCGGTGGAGGTGAACCGGCTTCCCGAACGGGATTCACTGCGCTGGTACGAGCTCGCCGAGGGCAGCTATCCCGGCTCCGCTGACGAGGTGGTACTCAGCCAGCGCGCCGCCGAATCGGCCAACATCTCCCCTGGGGAGACCATCACCCTCCAGCAGCCCCAGTACGTCTCGGCCCGCGAGGGGGAGTCCGAGAAGCCACCAGTGGAGCGCGAGGTCACCGTCTCGGGACTGGTGGACGTCGGGAGCAGCCTGCTCACCGGGGGCAGCCGCGTCACGGTCTTCGCCCCTCAGGAGCTGCTGGACGAGCTCGGAACCATCGACTACCGCGCGATCGACCTGCTGCTGACCGACGGAGCCGATACCTCGGCGGTGCTCGACCGGCTGCGCGACAAGTTCGACACCGGCCAGTACGCCCAGGTCCGAACCGGACAGCAGCAGGCCGAGCGCGCGGTCGAGATGTTCAGCGGCAGCGTGGCCGCCGCGATGAACGCGGTACTGCTACCGTTCGGCGCGATCGCGCTGTTCGTGGCCGGATTCGTCATCGTCAACACCTTCTCGGTGCTGCACGCCCAGCGCAGCAGGCAGTACGCGTTGCTGCGGTGCGTCGGGGCGACCCGGGGACAGATCCGGCGCTCCGCGCTGTTCGAGGCGCTGCTGGTGGGGCTGGTCACCTCGGTGATCGGCACCGTGTTCGGCGTGCTGGTATCTGCCGCGGTGAGCTGGCCGCTGGGGCTGACCGACTCCCCGATCGACTTCGGCTCGCTCGGCATCACCCCGCTGGCGCTGACCGCTCCCGTGGCGGCGGGGCTGCTGGTGACCTTCCTGGCCTCGTTGGCTCCCGCCGCGCGCGCGATGCGGGTCGCGCCGCTGGCCGCGCTGCGTCCAGTCCCGGACGAGCAGTCCTCCCGCCGGATCGGCCGGGTGCGGCTGGTGTCCGCCGTGGTGCTCACCGTGCTGGGCGCCGGGCTGCTGTTGGGCGGTGCCCTGCTCGGCTCGATGGGCATGGCGGTGCCCGGCGGACTCGCGGCCGTGCTGGGAGTGCTGCTGTTCACCCCCACGCTCATCCCGGCGGTGGCCAGAGCGTTCGGGTACCTGCTGCGCTCCTTCGGCCCGACCGGGACGCTCGCCAGCGGCAACGCCGTCCGCAATCCCTACCGGGCCTCCTCCACCAGCACCGCGCTGATGATCGGCGTCGGGCTGATCGTGCTGCTGCTCACCGGCACCGCCAGTGCGCGGCACAGCGCCAACGAGCAGATCGATCAGCGTTACCCGGTGGACGTGAAGGTCGCCGCCGAGGAGCAGGACCAACCGGTGCCCGAAGGGGTGCGGCAGCGCCTCGAGTCCCTGGACGGCACGGCGGTCACCGCCGCCCTGTCCGGCACCAGTTTCGAGATGACGAGATCGGAGGCGAGCACTCCCGAGGGGGCCGACCCGGCGGAGACGCCGACGGTGACGTTCCGTGCGCTGGGGATCGACCCCGCGAAACTCGCCGAGGTGTCCCGGCACGGCGCCGAGGACCTCCGGCCGGGAACCGTGCTGGTGCCCACCAACATCCTCGATTACTGGGGCTGGTCGGAAGGCGACCGCGTCGAACTGCCCATCGGGGACGGTTCGGACACCTTCCGGGTGGCGACCACCAAGCTGCTCCGGTCCGGAATCCTGCTGACCCGTTCCGATCTGGCCGCCACGGGAGCCGAGACCAGCACCACCGAGATCTGGGCCCGTGCCGCCTCCGACACCTACATGCCCGGCTACACCGGCGAGCTGAACTCGTTGGCCGAGGAGAGCGCCTCGACGCCCGTGGACGTCGGGGGAGCGGTGCAGATGCGTGCGCGGTTCACCCAGGTCCTCGACACGCTGTTGCTGATCGTCACCGGTCTGCTGGCGGTCGCGGTCATCATCGCGGTGGTCGGCATCGCCAACACGCTCGGGCTGTCGGTGCTGGAACGCGGCAGGGAGTCCGCGCTGCTGCGCGCACTGGGGCTGACCCGTGGTCAACTGCGGGGGACCCTGGCGCTGGAGGCGGTGCTGCTGGCCGTGGTCGGGACGGTGCTGGGGGCCGTGATCGGAGTGCTGTTCGCCTTCGGCGGGGTGGCGGCGATGTTCGAGAACATAGGGCTGCCGGTCGTGTTCGCCGTGCCCTGGGCGCCACTGCTGCTGGTGCTGCTGTGCGCGGTACCCGCGGGTGTGCTGGCCTCGGTGCTTCCCGCCCGTCGTGCCGCGAAGGCACAGCCGGCCGCCGCCCTCTCCGAGGAATAGATCGGTTCCGCCGTTCGCGTAGCGGGTTCCGTGGCGGAACCTCCGGTGCGGCTCTCGCCGCGGCCAGGCCCGACATCGGGTAGTCACTACACAACGTCGGGCCTTCCTCGCGAGAGCCGCACCGGAGAACCCGCAGCGGTGCCGACTGCGGGGGTGGTCGGGGTTCGGCTTGAGTACCCCACAGGCGCGTCGGTTTCTCGGGCGGTTTCAGGGGGTGGTTGCCACACCGCCGCACGAGGCGGTGATTTCGCGAGAAATCGACGCCCCCGCACCGCCGCCGGGACGCGACCGTGCGGTTCGTAGCGCATGGGACCTCTGGTGTGTGAGGCGGAGGCCAGCTACGCAGCGGGAGAGGTCAACTCCCCTCGGCGTCGGTCCACTGGACCGCGAGCTCGTCGCGGGCTCCGAATCGTTCCAGGTGGGTGCCGACCACCTGCTTGACCCGTTCGATCCCCTCCCGGTCCTCGGCCCGGGCCCGAAGCAACAGGGTCCGGTCCTCGGCGTGCATGTCGCATCTTCCCACGTCGAACTCGACGTGGCCCTTCTCCTCGTCGTGCTCGCTGTCGGCCTTGTGCGCGAAGTGCTTACACAGTTGCGCCAGGTACCGCTGTGGCCGTTCGGTGGCCACTTCCGCCTGTGACGTCAGCATCTCGCCTCTCGATCGATACCGTGTCGGGTAAGGTATGCCTTACCGAACTCACGGTACTCCGAGGTGTGCCGGGAACACGATCACCGGGGGCCGGAACCGCTCGGAGATTCGTGCCACACTGCCCTTCTCGGCCTGTCCGGGGATCGTCGTCGCCGACTCGTCGCCGAGGGCGAGATCCGGCGATCGGGAGGCCGCCGAGCGGGCCGGAGGAGCTCCGCTCAGCTCCTGGTGGACTCCAGGCGCGCGAACATGCCCTCGTAGTCGGCGTCGTCGTCATCTCCCTCTTCGCGGTGCCACTGCCGCAGCAGCACGATCAGCACCAGCAGCATCGGAACCTCGCCGCCGAGCCAGCCGATCAGCGCCCCCGCCTGCTGCGCGGTCATCAGGTCCACCGACCAGGGCAGATCCAGCGTGCGGTAGTAGTTCTCCGCGATCGGCTCGGACATGCTCAGCACCAGTACCCCGAAGAACGCGAGGGCGGGCATCATGCCCAGCGTGACCCCGAGCCTCGCCAGCTGCGGTACCCGGCGGGGAGTGCGGTCGACACCGAGGACCGACCAGAACCACAGCCAGCCGCTCCCCAGGAAATAGACGTTCATGATCGTGTGCGCCCAGTGCTCCTGCATGACCAGCTGGAACAGGCCGGTCGGGTACAGCGCGTAGAGCGAGCCCACCAGCAGCAGCGAGGCCAACACGGGGTGGCTCAGCCACCGCGCGACCGGGGAGTCCACCACCCCCAGCAGCCACTCCCGAGGGCCGTACGGCTCACCCCGCCCGGCGCGGGGGAGTGCCCGCAGGCACAGGTTCACCGGTGTTCCCAGCACCAGCAGGGCCGGACCCAGCATGTTCAGCAGCAGGTGCGCCGTCATGTGCACCCCGAAAGTGGCGGGGGCGTAGCTTCCCACCCCGGAGGAGGTGGCCACCAGCAGGACCAGACACCCGGCCAGCCAGCTCACGGTGCGCCCCACCGGCCAGCGCTGCCCGTGCGCGCGCAGCCTGCGGACCCCCAGCGCGTACAGCATCGCCAGCACCACGGCAGCCGTGCCGAGCAGCAGGTCGAACCGCCACTGGGTGACCAGCTGCCAGGCGTTCGGGAAGTCGGGCAGGTTGTAGCCGATGAGCAGGTCGGATGCGGTGGCGTCCCGGTCGAGCAGGTTGGGTGGCGGCACGTGGGCCATGCCCATCGAGATCCCCAGCGTCACCAGCAGCAGCGCCAGTTCCGCACCGGCCAGCCGCAGCATTCCCCGGAACCGATCCGGGGCCGAACGGGTGACCCGGCGCCGCAGCGGCACCGAGACGAGTCCCACCAGCAGCAGGAGCCCCACCTTGTACAGCACCAGTGAGCCGTACTCGCCCAGCCACCGTCCCGGCGGTACCAGCACCAGCGAGCCGATCACCCCGGAAACCGCGAGCACCACCCAGCACGTCGCCGCGAGTCTCCGGTAGCGGCGTGCCACGATCTCCGGGTTCGAGCCGCGTCTGCGGGCGTGGGCGATCACGGCGAACAGCGTGCCCAGCCACAGCGCCGCGGCCACCACGTGGAAGCTCATGGCGTCGGAGGCGAAGTCGTGCCCGCCGTTGGTGGCGGCGTGCCCGACCAGTACCGGTGGCAGCAGGGCCAGCCCGGCCAGCACGGTGAGGGCGAGGGTGGTGCGCCAGCGCAGCGTCGATCGGCAGGCTACCCCCAGCACCAGCGCGAGCGACGCGGAGAGCAGCCACGCCTTCGGCGCGTCCAGTGCTCGCAACAGCCCGAGCCAGCCGTCGAGGGTGAGGCCGTCGGTGACCGCTTGTCCCGCCGAGTCGGCCGCGTCGAACACGCTCAGCAGCAGTCCCGCCGCGCCCCACAGCCAGGCGGCGGTTCCCGCCGTCCGGAGCGCGGCGTAGCCGTCGGGGGAGACCATCCCACCGCGCTGCGGGACGGTGAACAACGCCGCGAACACCAGTCCGCCCAGGCAACCGGCCCCGGCGAGGTCGAAGACCAGTCGCAGCAGGTTGACGCCGAGTTTGGTCGGCGCCCCCGGGTCGGGGTAGCCGAGCACCGCGTAGACGTCGCTTCCCGCGCCGAGCACCAGCACGACCGTCAACGCCACGGCGAGAGCCGTCCCCACCAGCCCCCAGGGCCTCACCCCGGGGACGCCCGGTGGGGCGCCGTCTTCCGCTCGGTTGCTCGTCGGTGCGGGATCGGACATGGATCGACCTCGTGATCGGGGTGGTCGCGGAATTCGCGGGCGGAGGCGCTCGCGGTGGGCCGCAGCTGTTTCCGCTGGGCAGCATAGGGCTTCGCGGAACCGGGCCGGGGACCCGGTGGGGGCTGTCCACCTGAGGTGGGGATTCCGGCGACCGGGAGGTTCCCGCCCCGGGAGCTGGGTGGCCGGAGCGGGCCGAGTGCGGTCACGCCTACCGGCCGCTCCGCCGGTGCTCCCCGTCCTGGCGGGCCAGCCGGGCGAGCATCGCGTTGTATGCCTGCCTGGCCCGCTCGTCCTCGTCCACGTCCTCGGCAGCCCGCAGGTTCCGGACGGCCGACTCGGCCTCGCTGTCGGTCTCGGCCAGCGCGCTGCGCCTGGCGGACTCCAGCCAGTTGCCGAACCCCGCTTCCGAGCCCTTGGCGCGCATCCACTGCTTGACCAGCACCAGCGCGAACACGGCCATCAGGGCGTCACCGAAGAACCACATGATCCCGCCGCCGAGCCGCTGGTCGGCCAGCACGGTCAGCGTGCCGTCGTCGATCCACCAGTCGCGCATCATCCCGTAGGCCGGGAACAGCGGGTCGTCGGCCATCATCAGGATCACGCCGATACCGGTGTCCGGCCCCATCCCCATCAGGGAGCTGAACACCCGCAGCGGGTAGGGGAAGCGCTGCCAGCGGGTTGGTTCCCTGCCCAGCAGCGGCAGGAAGGTCAGGTAGCCGGTGACCAGGTACAGCACGCTCTCGGCGTGGTGCAGCCAGGGGTTCAGCAGCATGACCTGCATGAACGGTGTGAGGTGGGTGGCGACCAGCACCACCGAGTACAGCACCATGGTCCACGCCGGATGGGTGAGGATGCCGACCGTGCGTCCCCGCAGGACGCGTTCGACGCGGCCCGACCCGTCCAGCTCGGACCACAGCCGCAGCGGTTTCCCGTAGACCAGCAGGGCGGGAACCAGCATGATCAGCATCAGGTGCTGCACCATGTGCATGGTGAACAGCGCGTGGCTGTAGACCGCGACGAAGCTGTTCATCGCCACGAACAGGCTCACCAGACCGGACGCGAACAGCCAGCTCCGGTGGGCTGGCCAGCTCCGTTCCGGCCGCTCGCGCCGGAGCCGTACCACCCCTGCCGCGTAGGCGGCCCCCAGCAACACGATCAGCAGGTTCCACCAGAGCGCGAACTTCCAGCTCAGTAGCGCGCTGGTGAGTGTCAGCTCTTCGACGTGGTGCACACGGACACTCTCCCGCATCGGTTCGGCGGGGTCGCGGAGGCCGCGCCCGGATCGTGTTCCGGGCCACGCCCCGCCCGGTTTGTCCGGTCGCGCGATGGGGGAGGTACGTGCGGCTTCGCCGTTCCCGGCCTCGGAGGTGGGCTCACGCGGCGGTGCCGACCGGGCGTGCTCGTCACGGGAGGCCCGAGGTGGCGCGGTACCCACACCTGATGTCGGGCCTCCCTGGGCGGGAGCGGCTGGGAGGTCGGCTTCGCGTGGAACTCGCGGGAACCGGGCCGACCGGATCTCTCAGACCGAGGCCAGTGGTGAGACGGTGTCCCACCCCTCGATCTCGTGCGGCTGGCGCGCCCCCGGGCCGACGTAGCGGGCGGACGGGCGGACCAGCCGTCCGGTTCGCTTCTGCTCCAGGATGTGGGCCGACCATCCCGCCAGCCGCGCGCAGGTGAACATCGCGGGCATCATCGGTGTCGGCACCTGGGCGAAGTCCAGGATCACCGCCGCCCAGAATTCCACGTTGGTGGCGATCTGCCGGTCGGGACGCCGTTCCGCGAGCACCGAGAGCGCCGCCTGCTCCAGTTCCGAGGCGACCTCGAACCTGGGCGAGCCCAGCTGTTTGCAGGTCTCGCGCAGCACCCTGGCGCGCGGGTCCTCGGCGCGGTAGACGCGGTGCCCGAAGCCCATGAGCCGATCGCCGCGGTCGAGGATCGACTCGACCACCGCGCGTGCGTCGCCACGCCGCTCGACCTCTTCGATCATCGGCAGCACCCGGGCGGGCGCGCCCCCGTGCAGTGGTCCGGACATGGCGCCCACCGCCCCGGAGAGGCTGGCGGCGGCGTCGGCCCCGGTGGAGGCGATCACCCGCGCGGTGAACGTCGAGGCGTTCAGCCCGTGCTCGGCGGCCGAGACCCAGTAGGCGTCCAGCGCTTTCACGTGCGCAGGGTCGGGGTCACCGCGCCAGCAGGTCAGGAAGCGTTCGGCGACCGTGGAGCACTTGTCCAGCTCGGAGCGCGGTACGGCCGGCAGTTCCTCGCCCCGGGCGGACTGCGCCGCGTAGGACAGTGCCAGTTCCGAGGCGAGGGCCAGTTGGGCGCGGGCCCGCTCCTCGTCCACATCGAGCAGTGGGGCGAACTGGTTCGTCGGAGCGACCATCGCCAGTGCGGACTGCATGTCGACGCGCACGTCGCCGTTGCGCACGGGGAGGCGGTCGTCGCCCGCCGCGCCGAGGCCGTTCCCGAAACGGCCGTCCACCAACAGCGCCCATACGTCGCCGAAGGAGATCCGGCCCGCGAGTTGCTCGATGTCCACCCCGCGGTAGCGCAGGGCTCCGCCGTCCCGGTCGGGTTCGGCGATCTCGGTCTCGAAGGCCACCACGCCTTCCAAGCCGGGGCTGACAGTGGGCTGCGTGGCTTCGTTGCTGGCTGAGTTCGGCATCGTCGCCTCGTCTCCTTCGTCGCCGGTTTTGCCGCGAACCCGTACCGGGTCGCGGTGGGGACGTGGCGGGGTGTGGCACACGGTCGCGGGAACACGGCCGATGTCGTAGCGGTAACAGTGCACCCCCACGGTGCGGAATGGCAATCGTTGCGGCCGGTAATCGGCGTGTGATGAAAAAGATCACATCGCGGGGGAGTCCGGTCGTCGTCGCTGATGGGCCGTTCGGGGGTGGGTTCCCGCCGCGAAGACCTGCTGAATCGATTACGAGATCGATCGGGGACCGACTGCGGTTCGGCGCCGGTTCGATTTCCGTTTACCGTCGATCGGGGAGTCGCTTCGCCCGGCGCGCGGGCGTCGTGGGTATCGCGCACCATTGCGGTTCAGGGCAAGCACGTTTCGACCCAGCGGTGGCGTCGCTTGAGACGTCGGTCTAGTCAGGAGGAATGGATGTCGCAGGCAAAGGCCACGTTGTCCGGGATGCGCGTGTCCTACGACGCCGAACCGTTCCAGGAGTCGCTGCTGGCCGACACCTGGCACGAGCAGCTGCGGCGGTGGTTCGACGAAGCCGTGCAGGCAGAGGTGGCCGAGCCGAACGCGATGGTGCTGGCCACGGCCGACGCCACGGGGATGCCCTCCTCCCGCACGGTGCTGTGCAAGGGGTTCGACGAGCGCGGCCTGGTGTTCTTCACCAACTACACCTCGGCCAAGAGCCACGATCTCGGCTCCACCCGGGTGGCCGCCGCGACCTTCCCCTGGCTGGCGCTGCAGCGCCAGGTGAACGTGCGCGGCACGGTGGAGAAGGTCAAGCAGGAGGAGACCGCGGAGTACTGGGCTCACCGGCCCCGGGGTTCCCAGCTCGGTGCCTGGGCGTCGCCGCAGTCCAGCGTGGTGTCCGGGCGTTCCGCGCTGGAGTCCAAGCTGGCCGGGATCGAGCGCCGGTTCGCCGACTCCGAGCGGGTGCCGGTGCCTCCGCACTGGGGCGGCTGGCGCATCAGGCCGGAGTACGTGGAGTTCTGGCAGGGGCGCCCGGACAGGCTGCACGATCGGCTGCGTTTCTGCCGGGAGGACGGCGCCTGGAAGGTGCGGCGACTGGCGCCCTGACGTCGAGTCCCGTCGTGGCGGGCAGCGGCGGGTGAGCGTGGGACCGCCGCTCCCACGGTGTGGCGCCGATCCCCGCCGCCTGCCCGGCGAAGCCCCGGACACCGGCCGCGCGGCCCGGTGTGTCGAAAGTGACACTACGGTTAACGGGGAAGATTACCTACGGCATACAGTGGTCGTGTGAGCGAACACATCCCGGCGACAGGTCACCAGTTCGAGATCGTTCACGGTGGTGCGCGAGCGGTAATCACCGAGGTCGGCGCCGGGCTGCGGGTCTTCGAGGTCGACGGCGTTGCCTACAGCGAGACCTACGAGGCGGACCGGCTGCCGCCCGCCGGCGCCGGAGCCGTGCTGGTGCCGTGGCCGAACCGTGTCGCCGACGGCCACTGGAGTCTGGAGGGCGAGCCGCAGCAGCTCGCGCTGACCGAGCCGAATCGCCACAACGCCATCCACGGCCTGCTGCGGCACACTCCCTGGACGGTCGGGGAGCACACTCAGGCGACCGTGGTGCTGCACGCGATGATCCCGGTCCAGCCCGGCTGGCCGGTTCCGCTGTTGACCTCGGTGGAGTACTCGGTGGACGAGCACGGGCTGACCGTGCGGCACGCCGTGGAGAACCTCGGTTCGCGTCCCGTGCCGTTCGGGCTGGGCGTGCATCCCTATCCGCGTGCGGGCAACGCCGACACCGACGAGTGCACGCTGCGGTTGTCGGCCTCCAGCGTGCTTCCGATCGACCCGGAGCGGATGCTGCCCGACCGGCCACCGCGCAGGCTGGAGGGCGACGAGCAGGACCTCCGGGTGGGCAGGAAACTCGCAGGAGTGTGGCTGGACACCGCGTTCGGCGGGGCCGCACCGCTGCCGGACGACCCGGCGGGGCTGGTGCGGCACTCGGTGACCGACTCCTCGGGGCACGGGGTGGAGCTGTGGGCCGATCCGGCGTTCGGCTGGGTGCAGGTCTACACGCCGGGTGACTTCCCGGGCAGGGGCAGGGCGGTGGCGGTGGAGCCGATGACCTGCCCGCCCGACGCGCTGAACTCGGGCACCGACCTGGTCGTGCTGGATGAGGGGCAGACCTGGTCGGGACGCTGGGGGCTTCGGCCTCTCGGCTGAGCTGGGGGGATTCCATATCGGAGCCGCCTCTCCCGGCGGGTGCCCGCCCGGTTCGCTCCCGGAGGAAAGCCCCCATTTCCAGGGGGCTCACGCCCCGGCGAGGTCACGCCCGATCACCATCCGCTGTATCTGGTTGGTGCCCTCGAAGATCTGCAGCACCTTGGCCTCACGCATGTAGCGCTCGACGGGGAAGTCGGTGGTGTAGCCCGCTCCGCCCAGCACCTGCACCGCGTCGGTGGTCACCTTCATGGCCGCGTCGGTCGCGACCAGCTTGGCCACCGAGGCCTGCCTGCCGAAGGCCAGTCCCGCGTCCCGCCGTCGTGCCGCGTCCAGATAGGTGGCCCGCGCCGAGTGCACCGCCGCCTCCATGTCGGCGATCATGAACTCCAGACCCTGGAACCGGATGATCGACCGGCCGAACTGGGTGCGCTGCCGCGCGTATTCCAGTGCCTGGTCGAGGGCGGCCTGTGCCAGCCCCACGGCGCAGGCGGCGATGCCCAGCCTTCCGGAGTCGAGTGCTCGCAGCGCGATGCGCAGCCCGTTGCCCTCACCGCCGATGAGCCGTTCCGCGGCGACCGGCGCGCCGTCGAGGACGAGCTCGGTGGTGGGTGATCCCGTCAGCCCCATCTTGTGTTCCGGGCTCGCGGCCACCAGACCGGGAGTGTTCCCGTCCACCAGCAGACAGCTGATCTCGTCCTCCGAGGTTCTGGCCATCAGGGTGTAGAAGTCGGCCACACCCCCGTGGGTGATCCAGCACTTGGTGCCGGTGACCGCGTACCCCGCCCCGTTCCGCTCGGCGCGGGTTCGCAGCGCTCCCGCGTCCGAACCGGCCTGCGGCTCCGACAGCGCGTAGGCGCCGAGGGTGTGCCCGCCCAGCATCTCACCGAGCCAGCGTTCGCGTTGGGCGTCGGTGCCGAATTCGACCAGCGGATAGCAGGACATGGTGTGCACCGACAGGCCGACCCCCACGGTCATCCAGGCGCTGCTGATCTCCTCGAGCACCTGCAGGTAGGTCTCGTAGGGCTGGTTCGCGCCGCCGTGGGCCTCGGGGTACGGCAGGCTCAGCAGCCCGGCCTCGCCCAGCAGTTCGAACTTCTCGTGGGGGAAGTTCCCGGTCTCCTCGGCCCGCGCCGCCTCCGGCGCCAGTTCGTTCCGGGCGATGTCCTTCGTGAGGTTGAGCAGGTCGGTTGCCTCGGTGGTGGCGAGTATTCGTTCGACTGGCATCAAAGACCCCGGTTGTCGCGCCTTACGGTACTCTGTGGAGTACTCAAGGACTGGATATAGTACTGTTGATGGCGTATCGTACGCATCCGCGACACCGAGCGAAACCGGTTCCGAGTAGCGCCCTCCCGAGCACCGGTTCACCCGCTCGGTTGTGGCAACCTCGAACGATGAGCGATTTCCGTCCGGCCGAAGGCGTCGGAGAACCACGCGGCACCGCGTCGAAGTCGGCCGTGCGCGCCCGCCGGGCGGAGCTGCTGGACCGGTTGTGCGATCTCTTCCTGGCCGAGGGGTTCGCGCACTTCACGCTGGACGAGCTGGCCGGACGCATGCACTGCTCGAAGTCCACTCTCTACACGCTGGCACCGAGCAAGGAACAGCTCGCCGTGCGCGTGGTGGGGTACTTCTTCAAACGTTCCACCGCCAACATGGAGCGGCGGGTCGCCGAGTACACCGATCCGCGCTCGCGCATGCGCACCTACCTCAAGGCCGCCGCGGCCGAACTCGCCCCGGCTAGTCGGCGGTTCATCAGCGACATGGCCGAAAACCCGGCCACCAGGGCCAGTTATGAGGCCAACGCCAGGGCGGCCGCCGACCGGATTCGCCGGGACGTGCACGAAGGGGTACGGGCCGGTGTCTTCCGCGAGGTCGACGCCGCCCTGGTGGCCGAGATGGTCGGGCTGACGATCTCGGCCATCCAGCGTGGCGAGATCACCGAGCGGACCGGTCTCTCCGACGCGGCCGCCTTCGACGCGCTCTCGGAATTCCTGGTGGGAGGGCTGTCGGCCTCGAAGGCCGAGGAGCCGGTGCGCGGCACCGGCGAGCAGTCTACGGAGGAAAGTTGATCCTGATCTGTGGTGAGGCCCTGGTCGATCTCGTTCCGGGGGAGGCTCGGGAGGGTGAACTCGCGCCGCTGTATCCCCGGCTCGGGGGCGGTCCCTACAACGTCGCCATCGCCCTGGGCAGGTTGTCGACCCCGGTCGGCATGTTCACCCGGCTCTCCGGTGACCGGTTCGGGGTGAGGCTGCTGGAGCGGCTGCACGAGGCGGGAGTGGACACCACCGAGGTACAGGTGGGTCCGGAACCGACCACGCTCGCCGTGGTGGAACTGGACGAGCGGGGAGCGGCTCGTTACGGCTTCCACACCGAGGGAACCGCGACCCCGCTGGTCGAGGAACCGGGCGAGCTGTCCCCGGAGGTCGAGGCGCTGTGCTTCGGCACCCTGGCCATGGTTCTGGAGCCGGGGGCCTCGGTTCACGAGCGGGTGTTGTTCCGGGAGTCCGAGCGGGGACGGTTCACCGCCCTCGACCCGAACATCCGCGCGGATCTGATCGGGGACCCGGCCGCCTACCGCCGTCGTTTCCACGACTGGCTTCCCGCCGTCGATCTGCTGAAGCTGTCGGTGGAGGACGCGGCCTGGCTGGCGGGGTCGGAGCCCGCCACCGAGTCGCCGGAGCTGTTCGAGGCACTGCGGAACTGGCTCGGTCGCGGTCCGGCGGCGGTGGTGCTGACCAGAGGCTCCGACGGAATCGCTGTGCTGACCGGTGACGGTGGGATGGTCGAGGTGGAAGCCGCCGAGGTGCCGGTGGTGGACACGATCGGCGCGGGTGACACCATCCAGGCCGCTCTGCTGTGCTGGTTGCGGCGGTCGGGGGCGCTGTCGGACGGGGCCGTGCGAACTCTCTCGGAGGAGGACTGGCGTGCCGCGCTGTCCTTCGCGGCAGCGGCGGCGGGTGTCACGGTCTCCCGCCAGGGGGCCGAACCGCCCTACGCCTCCGAGCTCTGAACCTCTACCTACCCGACGTCGCGCCTCCCTCGCGAGAGCCGTGCGAGAGGTTCCGTCGAGCGGTCACCTCGACAACCGGACCGGAAAGTTTCGCCCGCGGACGTGAAAGAGGGGCGCCCCTGGGAGCCGGGGCGCCCCTCACTCACCTGTGGAACCGGCACAGCCACCGCTGGCTCGCCGGTCGTCTACGGGAGTCCTCGTTTCAGAGCACGTCGATGTTTACGAGGAGGTCGATCAGCGACTGAATAATGACCACGTCGATATTCCTTTGCTCAATTTGGCGATTGATTTTCATGTTGCGGCCGCGACAACGAAGTTAGTGGTGTCTCGCGGGTTTGTCTGTCACACGGAAGTGCAAACTGATCACTACTTAGTGTGCACCGGAGGTGCGCAGGGTAATCATGAAACACTTTAGTGAAAGTTATTCAGAGGTTGCCCCGTGAGGAGTGGTTACTGTTCGTGTTGATTTCCTCCCCGATTTTCGGGGTGACGAGGGGCGCGTTTCCGGGTGGAGGTCCGTGAGGCGGTCGAGTGTGTCGGTTGCGGTGCGTCGAAGCAGCTCCAACACCCGAAAGAGTGAAGATCCACTCGAACGAGTGAGTGTGGTTGCGAGGCCAAGAAATTGTGACTTGTGACACTTGTTGGTGAGGGCGATCGAGTGGCCGAGGTCGATCGCCGTGTCCACCCGTCCGTTCCGCCCGTGTCGTACTGTCGGGCAACACTCTCCCGATGGAAGCGCGCTCCGCTGTGACCTCGGCAACTCCCGTCGTTCCGTGCGTGATTCGTCGGGGGAGGCAACGGGTGTGATCGTGGTCCCACCTTCCCGTTTCAGCTGACACTGTTGCTGCGTGAGAGGGCTTCCGCGGTCTAGCGTGACTACTGACAGGACCCCAACGGGGTGGTGCTGCGGCGGTTCGGATTGATCCCGGCCAGCGTGTGCGCTCGATCGGGAACGGGTGACCCCGACGCCTCGGGTGTCGGACGTATCGCTGGTCGGCGGCAGTACCCCCCAGACTGAGCGCGAGAGGTTCGGAGAATGCCCGACGACGCGACCGCCAACCGCACCGTCGCGCTGCGCTACGACGCCGGCGAGCACGAGATGGGCGTGACCGCTCCCACCGAGGGAACGCCCGGTGTCAATTTGGACAAGTTGATGGCCAAAACCGGTTTGGTGACGCTCGATCCGGGCTTCGTCAACACCGCGGCCTGCGAATCCGACATCACCTACATCGACGGTGGTGCGGGAATTCTGCGGTACCGGGGCTACCCCATCGAGGAGCTCGCCGCGAAGTCCAACTTCGTCGAGGTCAGCTACCTGCTGATCTACGGCGAACTGCCCACCGCGCAGCAGTACGAGGAGTTCGCGGACCGAGTTCGCAGGCACACGCTGCTGCACGAGGACCTGCGTAAGTTCTTCGACGGCTTCCCCCGCGATGCCCACCCCATGCCGGTGCTCTCCTCGGCGGTTTCGGCGCTGTCCACCTTCTACCAGGACAGCCTCAACCCCTTCGACCGGAACCAGGTCGAGCTGTCCACCCACCGGCTGCTCGCCAAGCTGCCGACGATCGCGGCCTACGCCTACAAGAAGTCCGTCGGACAGCCCTTCCTCTACCCGGACAACTCGCTCGGGCTGGTGGAGAACTTCTTGCGGATGACGTTCGGTTTCCCCGCGGAGCCCTACGAGGTCGATCCGACCATGGCTCGCGCGCTGGACCTGCTGTTCATCCTGCACGCCGATCACGAGCAGAACTGCTCCACCTCGACCGTGCGGATGGTCGGTTCCTCCGAGGCGAACCTGTTCGCCAGCATCTCCGCGGGGATCAACGCCCTGTTCGGCCCGCTGCACGGCGGTGCGAACAGTGCGGTGCTGGACATGCTGGAAGGAATTCACGCCGACGGCGGCGACGTCGACTCCTTCGTGAACCGGGTGAAGAACAAGGAGCCCGGTGTCAAGCTCATGGGATTCGGGCACCGGGTCTACAAGAACTACGACCCCCGCGCGCGGATCATCAAAAAGACCGCCGACGAGGTGCTGGAGAAGCTGGGGTCCGACGATCCCCTGCTGGACATCGCGCTCAAGCTCGAGGAGCGCGCGCTTTCCGACGACTACTTCATCGAGCGCAACCTCTACCCGAACGTGGACTTCTACACGGGCCTGATCTACAAGGCCATGGGCTTTCCCACGAAGTTCTTCACCGTGCTGTTCGCCCTCGGGCGGTTGCCGGGTTGGATCGCCCACTGGCGCGAGATGCTGGACGATCCGGCCCGCAAGATCAGCCGTCCGCGTCAGGTCTACACCGGACAGGCCCAGCGCTCCTACGTGCCGATGGACCAGCGCTGAATCCTTCTCGGAACCGTTGTGCCCCAGGACGAGGTGGGCGGGCCGTCCCGGAAGCTCTCCGGGGCGGCCCGCTGCTCTTCGCCGCCGTCCACGAGGGCGCTCCCCGGGCGCGGCACCACCGGCGCGCCCGCGAGGTCGGCTGCCCGGAGTGGAAGCCCCCCGCCCCGGTCACCCCGCCGGGACGACCGGGGCGGAGGACTCCGGTCAGGACGCCCGCAGCGCGTCCTTGAACCTGACCCTGGCCCCGGTGCGCAGCACCGCGTTCGAGTAGATCCGTCCGCCCAGCCAGAGCACCACCGCGCTCGCCGCGAGCGAGAGCAACACGGACAGCACCCCCTGCCACAGCGGCACACCACCGAGCGCGAGCCGCATCGGCATCAGCATGGGGGAGAAGCCCGGAATCATCGACAGCACCGTCCCGACGGTGCCGTCGGGGTTGTTCGGCAGTACCGACACCCCGACCACGAACGGCACGATCAGCAGCATGATCACCGGGGTTATCACGCTCTGCAGGTCCTCCTGTCTGGAGACCAGTGAGGAAGCCGCCGCGAGCATCGTGGCGTAGAGCGTGAAGCCCAGCAGGAACCACAGCGCCGCCCAACCGAGCAGTCCCGCCACGGTGAAGGTGGGCAGGGTCAGCACCGCCGCGCCGGTGGCCGCACCGAGCCCGACAATCCCGAGCACCGCGAGCTGGATCAGTCCGGTCAGCCCGATCCCGACGATCTTCCCGGCCATCAGCTCGGTGCTGCGGATCGTCGAGAGCAGCACCTCCACGACCCTGCTGGACTTCTCCTCCACGACACCCTGCGCGATCATCTGTCCCGTCATGATCAGGAACATGTACAGCAGGAACGTCGAGATCATCGCGATGAACAGCCGCTGCGCCTTCTCGGCTCCGGGCGTTCCGGCCATCGGTTCCCCGGCGGCGTCCGGTGATGAGCCCATCGAGATGATCGCCACCTCGCCCTGTCCGGCCCGATCACGCACCGCCTCGGGTTCCAGGCCCGATTCCGACATCTCGGCGTCGAGCTGGTTGTTGTAGGTGATCGTGGTAAGCGCTCTTTCCAGGTGCGGGAAGACGTGCTGTTCCACGAACAGCTTCGGAGCGGTGGGGGTTCCCGCGACCACTCCGTCGAGCTCTCCCTCGTGCACCAGGGTCTTGCCCGTCTCGGTGTCGGCGACCTCCCTGACCGCGATGGCCGGTTCGTCAACTCCGGCATCCCGCTCCAGGGGGCCGGTGAGTCCGGCGGCGGAGGGCGTGACCCCGATCCGGGTGGTCTCTTCCGAGGGGGTGAGCGGGCCGCTGCCGTCGTCCCCCGCCGAAGAGATCGCGAAGGACATCACCACCGGCAACGCCAGCACCAGCAGCGCCATGAACAGCGTTCCCAGCAGGAACGCCCGAGTCCGCACCCTGGCCCGCAGCTCGCGCCGGGCGACCAGCCACACGGTGTGCAGTGTCGGTTTCACTCGTCGGTCTCCTCGGTTACGACGTCGCGGAACAGCTCGGTCAGGCTCGGGCGTTCCCTGCTGAATTCGTGCACCGGCCCGGTCGCCAGCGCGGCGCGCAGCACCCGCTGGTCGTCGGCGGTGTCGTCGAGCCGCAGCGCGGTGCGCCCGTTCTCGCGGCTCTCCACGGTCACGCCGGGAAGTCCCTCCGCCCAGTCGGCGGGTGCCTCGGGCGCGTGCACGGTCAGCCGTGTCGGACCGCTGGAGCGCAGTTCCTCGACGGTGCCGTCGGCGACCATGCTGCCGCGCCGCACGATGCCCACCCGGTCGCACAGCCGCTGCACCAGCTCCAGCTGGTGGCTGGAGAACACCACCGGTACGCCCTGGTCGCGCATCTCACGCAGTACGGTGCTCATCACCTCGACCGCCACGGGGTCCAGCCCCGAGAACGGCTCGTCGAGGATTAGCACCGAGGGGTCGTGCACCAGCGCGGCGGCGAGCTGGACCCGCTGCTGGTTTCCCAGGCTGAGCTTCTGCAACTGGTCCTCGCGTCGTTCGGCCAGCCCCAGCCGTTCGGTCCACCGGTTCGCGGATCGGACGGCGTCCGCGCGCGGCAGCCCGTGCAACTCACCGAGGTACTGGAGCTGCTCCGAGACCTTCATCTTCGGGTAGAGGCCGCGTTCCTCCGGCATGTAGCCGATCCGGCTGCGGGTAGTCCGGTCCACCGGTGCGCCGTCGTAGCGGACCTCTCCCGAGTCGGCGGCGAGCACTCCCAGCGCGATCCGCATGGTGGTGGTCTTCCCGGCGCCGTTGCTGCCGACGAACCCCAGCATCTCACCGCCGTGTACGGTGAGTGACATCTCGTCGAGGGCAACGACGTCCCCGTAGCGTTTGGAGACTCGGTCGATCTCCAGCGCGCCTTCGGGCACGGAATACTCCTTCGGTTGTCGTTCACGACGGTCTTTCGCGTCGTCCGTGGCGCGTGTCGTGGGCGCGAGCCGCCCGCGCGGTGCCGCTCGGACGTGGTCGCGCACCACACGTGAGCTCACTTCGGTTTTTCACCCTATCGGTGGTAGCGCGGTGGTTGGGAGATTTTCGGTCACGGACTCTCGGACCGGGCGACGCCGAGGCCGGTTCCGCGCGAGATCGTCGTCCGGCGCGGTCGCCGAAGCGGGTTTCCTCGGAGTAAGGGATCCGGTGGATTCCGGTGGCCGGGAGCGGGGAAGGGTTCGGCCGGACGAGGCGTTCAGTGGTACACGCCCCGCAGGGCACGGGTCACCACGTCGGCCACGGGGGGCAGCGCCGCCGCGCGTGACTCGGGGCCCAGCCCCGGAGGCATCCGGCGGTCCAGGACGTCGGCCGCGTTCATCGCCCCCTCGTGCCGTACCGCCCACACCACTTCGGCGACGCTGGTCGACAGTCCCGGGGCGACCGGTTCCGCCAACGCCGGGTCGAGCTCGGTCATCGCGGACACGCGTTCGGCCTCGGTGCCGTAGCGGTCGATCAGCCGTTGCTCCACTTCGGCTTCGGCGAGCCTTCCTCGGGACGCCGCTCCCACGAGCGGAGTGGTCGCGGTGCGACTGCCGCCCGCACGCAGCCCGCACCCCCGTACGGCCACGTCCACGGCCTCGGCGGCAGCCGTGCGGTACGGCGCGAGACGTCCTCGAACCACACTGATCACGCCTGCTGGTGAGGTGTGCACGTGGTGTTCCCGGCCTCGGCGGTCCGGGCGCGCTTCCCGGTCGTCGCTTCGACGAGCCGTCCGCCGGGGCAGCGCGTGTGAGACCACGTGGGGCTCCAGTGGGGGCTCCCGGCGTGCGTTCCGGCCGAGTACGCGGGAGGCGGCCTCCAGCAGGTCGTTCTCCTCGGCCCTGCCCGTTGCCTGTAGCTCCGGGAGTTCCGGCGGGGTGCCGGTGAGCTCCACCTCGCCCGCTGTGAGCAGCGACCGGCCGTCGGGCTGCGGCACGCACCGCACCGTTGCCCAGGCTCGCCCGGCCGGTACGGTGACCACCCCGGTCGCGTCGAGCCCCAGCCGTCCGGTCTCCAGCACCGCTCCCGGGATGCGCAGCGTGTTCAGCAGCAGCCCGTCCACCAGTTCCGCCGCCCGGAGTCCGGTCGCGTTGATCACGGCGCGGGCTCTGACGCGGATCTCGGTGTCCGCGAGCCGGTCCACCACGTCCGCGCCGTCGCGGTGCAGCCGTGTCGCGCGAACCCTGGTGAGTACCCGCGCCCCGAACCCGGCGGCCGTCCGGGCCAACGCCACCACCAGCCTGGCCTCGTCGGCCAGCTGGGTGCCGAAGCTCAGCAGACCACCGCGCGGGCCGGGTGAGGGGAGGCCGGGAGCCAGGGCCCGCGCCTCCGCCGCCGGGATCCGGCGGGCAGTGGGGAGCACTGTCGTGGGAGTGCCCGCCGCCAGGCGCATCGCGCTCTCGGCGGCCAGGCGCGCTCGCATCGCGAGCTCCGTGCCGCGTGGCACGCCGCTGTCCAGCGGCAGGAGCAGCGGCAACGTGCGTACCAGGTGCGGGGCGGTGGTGTTCGACAACGTCTCGCACTCCACCGCGTCGCGGCGTGCTCGGGCGAGCTCCAGCGGGCCGTTGTCCCGGGGAAGGCCACCCGGCAGGACGTCGGACCGCCGTGGTGTGCGGCCGGCGAGGTCCTCGGCCTCCACCAGCGCGACCGAGAGACCGCGAGCGGCCGCGTCGAGGGCGGTAGCGGTGCCGGTGACCCCGCCGCCCACGACCAGCACATCAGGGCGTACCCCGCCAGCCAGCTCCGCGAGCTCGGCGTCGCGCCTGGCCGCGTGCAGCGAGGTGGCACGCGGTGGGGTGCCTGCCGGGTGACTGGTCATGCTCCCGTCAGCTTTCGTTCCGGCGGTCCGACGACTCGACGTCTTCGGCCCGTGACGAGAGCTCGCGGGGATTCGCCGCGCGAGCAACTCGTCGTGGGTGAACGAACCCGGTTCAGATGTTGACGATCATCTTCCCGGTGTTGTCCCCGCGCAGCACCCCGAGAAACGCCTCGGGAGCGTTGCGCAGCCCGTCCACGGTGGTCTCCTCGTAGCGCAACTTGCCTTCGCGCACCAGCGGGGCGACGTGTTCGAAGAACTCCCGCTTGAGATGGCCGTTGTCGTTGACGATGAATCCGCGCATGGTCAGCCGCTTGGTCACGAAGTGGGCCATGTTGCGCGGGCCCGGCTGCGCCTCGGTGACGTTGTACTGCGAGATAGCGCCACATGCGGCGATGCGGCCGAAGTCGTTCATCGCCGCGATGGCGGCCTCCAGGTGGTCACCGCCGACATTGTCGAAGTACACGTCGATCCCGTCGGGAGCGGCCGTGCGCAGCTGCTCTGCCACCGGGGCGTCCTTGTAGTTGAACGCGGCGTCGAACCCGAGCTCCTCGGTGAGGTGACGGACCTTGTCGGCCGAACCGGCGCTGCCGATCACGCGCTTGGCGCCGTTCAGCTTGGCCAGTTGGCCCACGATCGAGCCCACGGCCCCGGCAGCGCCGGAGACGAAGACGGTGTCGCCCGCCTGGAACTCGGCCTTGTCCATCAACCCGACGTAGGCCGTCATCCCGGGCATGCCGAGCACGCTGAGGTAGGTGCTCGGCGGCGCCTCGTCGGGCACCGCCGTGGCCTGCGACTCGTTCACCACGGCGTACTCCCGCCAGCCGAGGCTGTGCAGCACGAGTTGGCCGGTGGTGAACTTCTCCGAGTCGCTGACGACGACCTCGCCGACGGCTCCGCCGTCCATCGGCTCGCCGACCTCGAAGGGGGCGACGTAGGATTTGGCGGCGCTCATTCGGCCCCGCATGTAGGGGTCGACGCTCATCACCTTGTTGCGCACCAGAATCTGTCCCGGTCCCGGCTGCGCCACGGGGGCTTCGGCGATCTCGAAGTTGTCGTGGGTGGGCCAGCCCTGGGGGCGGGAGGCCAGCCGGATTTCTACGCCCGTGCTCGGTACGGATGAGTCGCTCACGAGAACCTCCATATGCGGAACTGGTTAGTATCGTAATTTTACCCGTCTTGCCGAGGTGTCGCCATGTGGCGCGCTCGGCGCACCCCGATCGTACCGACCGGTCGGTCTGGCTCGGATCGGTCGGCCCGACGGAGCGAGGAAGAGTCCGCCGATGTGGAAGCGGTGGTCCCGGGAAGCGGCTCGACCGGTCAGCTCGGCAGCGACCGGGTCACGGTCACGCCGTCGTGGTTGCGGACAGCCGGGCGCTCGGCGAAGGCGTCCGAGACGCGTACCGCGTAGACCTCGCCCATGCGGCGCAGGGCGTCGGGGAGTTCGACCCACTCGGCGTCGGCGCTCTCGTCGGTGGGGTGCGGTGTTCCCGACAGCGGGCGGCAGCGGAAAACGAGAGTGACGACTCCACGGGAGAGGTTCTTGTAAGTGCCGGTGAGACGTTCGACCGCGATCGCCACACCGGTCTCCTCGAGAACTTCTCGCTCCACCCCGTCCTCGAAGGTCTCACCCAGTTCGAGAACACCACCCGGTGCCTCCCAGCGGCCGTTGTCGCGGCGTCGGATCAGCAGAACCCGCTCGTCGTCGACCACGACCCCCGCCACGCTGACGGAGTGTTTCGGCGTGTCCGACACTGTGGCCTCCGAAGAGTAGTTGACATGAGGGGTATCACAGGAGTTCCGCCGGTGCGTCGTGCTAACGGAGCGGGGAGTGCCATCGCACCCCGTGCTCCCGCCCCGGTTCAGTCGTCGTGCTCCCGGCGACTCAGCCAACCCTTCGGGATCCACCCCGGCGCGGACCAGCGACCCTGGTCCAGCGCCTCGTAGAGGTCCAGGTAGGCGCGCTGCACCGAGCGGATGGCCTCTTCGGCTCCGGCGGGCTCGGCCGTGGTGTCCGGGGCGGGAAGCTGGGTCACGCGCAGCCAGCGCTCCTCCCAGAGCGCTTCCAACGCGGCGTTCCAGCGCAGTCGGACGCCCTCCTCGACCTGTTCCCGCTGCTGCTCCGCCCGCTCGACCCGCTCGCGCTCACCGGCCAGTTCCCGCTCCAGGCGCTCGATCCGATCCCGCTCCAGCTCGTGCAGCCTGTCCACCGAGTCGGTGGCCAGTGCCACGATCTCCTTGTAGCGTTCGGCCGCCGTGCCGTGCCGCGAGGTGTGCTCGCCGGGCTCCTCAGTCATCGGTGGTCTCCTCCCCGGAGGCATTGGACGAGATGGCCTCCGAACCGCGCGGCCTGGGGAGGTCGCCGGGATCGGCGTCCGCCAGGCTCGGTTCCTCGGGGAAGCTCCCCACCACCTCGGTGAGGTCGAACGGCAGGACCACCTCGGGATGCGAGTGCACCGAGCGGTCGAAGAACAACCCCCGGTGCACGCGGGGCGACCAGGTGATCGGTTGACCCGCCGCAAGCGGCGAGAGTTCCTGCCCCTGCACGTCGAAGGCCACCCAGGCCCCCACGTCGTCGGTGGGCCCCATGCCCAGCGTGTTGCGCAGTCGCTGGGCGCTGCGCCACCAGCCGATGGTGTGCACCCCGCACTCCGGGCCCTGCTTGAGGACCTTGCGCAGTCGGTCGAGACCGCTGGTCCTGCTCTCCGGATCCTTGCGTTCCAGTATCGACTGCACGGCGTCCACCGCGTAGAGCAGCAGGTAGTGCGGCACGGTCTCCGACCTCCCGGCTGGGGCCCCGCCGCGTTCGTCGACCGACTCGGACACCTCCCGCAGTCTGTCCTCCAGCTCGCTGGGGCCGATGAACGTGACCGTGTGCCCGTCCTCGCGCAGCGTGCCCGCGACGGCCCACGCGTCCTCGGCCGTGTCCTCGTTCAGCGTCGCGACGGTGAACTCCGCGTTCCCCGGCGAGAACTGCCGTCCTAGTGAGACCGCGCCCGCCCCGAGCACGGCCGTGGCATCCTGCTGGGCCGACCCCAGCACGGCCAGGTTCCTGCCGGGCGAGCGCTCGAACGACAGTGCCGCCGCCGTGCCTCGAACGTCGATCACCTGCCCCAGCAGCACCCGTGGGCGCCGGGGAGCACCCGGGCGCAACTCCTCGAAGTCCGCCGTGCCGGTGAGATCGGGCAAGTGCGAACCGTCGAACAGCCTGGGTGGGCGCGCGTTGCGCCTGCCCATCTCCCACAGATGCCGTTCCCAGAGGCGGTGCTGCAGCGAGTCGAAGGTCTCCGAGGCGGTGGCGTCCGGCACGCGCACCACCTCGTTGCCGTGTTTGACCCCGGACTCGTGGTTGACCACCGCGTGCCAGCGGGGCAGCTCCAGCGCCGTGGTGTTGTTGTCCACCAGCACCCGGCGCGCTTTCGGCAACGCCACCCGGAGGATGAACTGTTCGAAGATGGCGGGCTTTCCCCAGAACGCCTCGATGCCGGAAACGTCCTGGCTGGCCAGCACCAGGTGTATCCCCTGGGAGCGGCCCCGGCGCGCCACGTCCTCCAGCAGCGTGGCCGCCTGGCTGGACACCGCGTCGCGCTCGGCGAACAGGTACTGGAACTCGTCGATCACCGCCACGATGCGCGGCCACCTGCTCTGCGGATCCCGCTGCCGCAGTTCTTCCAGTTTGGTGACCTCCTGCTCCTTGGCCGCGTCGGCCCGCCTGCGCATCTCGGTGGCGAGGAAGCGCAGCAGCGCCAGTCCGAACTCGCGGTCGGTGTTGACGTTGACGCCGACCAACCGCGCGTGCGGCAGCCAGCTCGGATCTCTGCTGCCGGGCGTGAACTGCGCGAACGACACGCCCTCCTTGAAGTCCAGCAGGTACATCTCCAGCTCGTCCGGGCTGTAGCGCGCGGCCAGACTGCCGAGCATGCCGTAGAGGAAGTTCGTCTTCCCGGAACCGCTGGGACCGCCGATCAGCGTGTGCGGGCTGGTGTCACCGAGCGAGATCCGTACCGGTTCCCCCTCGAAGAAGCCGACCGGCGCGGTCAGCCCGCCCGTCGAGTCCTGCGTCCACAACTGTCCCGGCAGCAGGTCCTCGAAGGTGCGTACCCGTGCGCGTCTTGACTGGAACGCCTCGGAGATCGCCGAGCACGCCCTGCTCACCCGTTCCCGTGGCGGCACCTCGTCCGGGCGGATCGTCAGGTGCGGCCCCGTCATGCTGCTGCGTGCCGCGTCGGGCGCGGTCAGCGTCACCGACTCCAGGGCGTTGTTGACCGTCATCGGCAGATCCACCACGATCAGCTGAATCCCGCAGGCCAGCCCGTTGCGCGCCACGCGCTGCAACTGCTGCTGCTGTTCGTCCCTGAGGGGTTCGCCGTCCCCGAACAGCACGGCCACCCGCCAGGGCTCCCCCCGGTGGCCGGTTTCCGCGGCCAGCGACCTCAACGAGGTGTGGCCGCCGAGCAGTGCGGTGGTGTGGATGCGGCGGATGTGCTCGGCCAATTCCTCCAGCAGGTCGTCCAGCCTGGTCGGGTCGTGCGCGGTCAGCAGTCCGGAGCGCGTCAGCGGGAACAGGCCCGGCAACGTGCCGGTCAGCCGCGCGGTGTCCCAGACGTGCACCCGGACCAGTCCGGGCTCGTAGTAGGACAGCATTCGCAGCAGCAGGTTTTGCACCAGCGACTCGGCGGTGTCCCGGGTGGCGCTTTCCAGCGTGGCGGAGCGGCAGGTGATCCGCAGGTGCGACTCGTCCAGCAGCGGAACCGCCGCCGGGAACTCGGCGGCCTCCGGGGCGTCCGGTACGTGGGCGGTGCCGAAGCGCCAGAGTGTCGGGGCCGGAATTCGGGCATCGGCCGTGCCGATGCTGCCGAGCCACTCCCGCCACGGGGCCGAGGCGGTGCCGGGGGCGGCGTCGGAAACCAGTTCCGCGAGCTCGTCCGGTCCCCGTGCGGTCCACTCGGAGAACACCTCCGTGCGCTCCTCGACCGCTTCCTCCAGCGCGCGGCGGAACTCCGGGCGGTCGGAGCCCTCGAACTCGCCCGGGTCGCGCGCCACGGCGGAGACCCCGTGCCGCGCGATGCGCAGTGCGTGCTCCTGCTTGGCGTTCTCCGCCTCGACGCGCGCGAGTTCGTTCGTCGCCGCGCCGCGGGCCGTGGCTGCGGTGGCGCTCAACCGGTCGAAGGCCGCCTGAATGGCGTTGCGCCGTTCGTTGCGTTTACGCACACCCCACCTCGGTACTCGCATCACTGACCGTAAGCAAAGTACCACCGATCATGCCGCTCGTTCGGCGGTGTGATTCGTTCCTCCTCGGCATGTCGGGAGTTACCCGCGTACCGAACGGCTCGGAGTGGGCACGACCCCAGGGCGAGCACCACACGATCACTCTCGCGAGTGAAGTGTTCGTCCGGTTCGGTCCGCACCGGCCCCGTCGAGGGCAGGCGGGGCAGGTGCGGAGCACGACCGAATCGCGACACGGCCCTACAGCCCGGTCGCGAACCGGCGAACCGCCTCGTCGACGTGCTCCACCGTGGACAGTACGTGTTCGATCTGGTCGTCGGCCCGGTGCATCCCCCGAGGGACCACTGTCTCCGGGTTGTCCGGATCCAGCCCCCGCAGCGCCCCCTCCGCCTGGTGCAGCGCGGTACGCGAGGTCACGAGTTGCCGCTGGGCCTGTTCCAGGTGGTCGGACACCGTCCGCAGTGCCTGTTGGAGCTCCTCGAGTGCCGACACGGGATCAAAGCCGTCCCGCGTAGTTCTCGGCCGAGGTGATGCTGGCGTTGATCGTTCCCTGGATGCCGTTGAGGCTCTGCGCGGCCTCCGCGAGCATTCCGTAGGCGTGCTGGATCTCCTCCTGTCCGCTGCCCTGGGTGGCGGTTGCCAGCGCCTGCTGCGCCTCCTCCAGGGAGAGGGTGGCCTGTTGTAAGGCGGCCACGCTTTCCGAGGCCTTCTGGTTGGCCAGTGCGATGCCCGCACGAACCTCTTCCACACCTGCCATCTGTCTCGGATCCTCTCCGGGGGTGAGCGTTGTCGGATGCTCGTTGCCGACCGTCCGGCCGTCCCGTCCGGCGGCCGATGTCGATCACCAAGTTAGTCGGGGTCACCCACCCGTCTTCAGGTGGGCACCGCGTGTGGCCGTCACGAGACCGGTGCGGTACGGCCGGCGCGGTCGCCGCGTCCGTCCCGCGGTCACCACCCCGGCCCGGAAACGCCGCATCAGCCGGAGCGACGGGTGCCCTGGAAGGCGGTCCGGTCGGTGGTGTCCGGGGCTCCGGTCGCGGCCTCCGGGGAGGACGCGGCCGTCTGCCATGCCTCCAGCAGGATTCGCTCCCCGCCCGGAACCAGCTCGCCCACCAGTTCCGGAGCGTCCACCACGGTCCACGCGCTCGGCGGTTCGCAGGAGACCCGGCTGCCGGTGAACCCGCTGCCGAGGGTGCGCAGGGTGTTCCGTAGGACGCGTGCCAGGGTCGCCGCGGGGTTGCCGGTGCCCGGCGCGGTCGTCCTCCGGCTGATCGTCACCGAACGGCAGCCGGGTTCCTCGTCGGAGCAGTCGGCGGTGTGGATCACACGACCTCCGAGGAGTGAGGTGATCCCGGCGCATGCCTCGCGCGCCGTCCCCTCGTCCTCGGCGGCCACCACCACGGTGATCAGCAGTTCCATACCGGACTCATCAGCGGTCACGCCCGATATTGTCCCGCGGGCTCCCGAGGTGTTGTCGATCGTCCGATGCGGTGGGAGCTCAATCCTCCTTGCGGTGCTTGCCCCCGGCGCCTTCCTCCGCGTGAGGGATCAGGTGCCCCGGGCGGGGGACAGAGTCCGGGCGGTGGTGTCTGCCGGACTCCGAGGTGGTCATCGCCTCGGCGGGCAGCTCGTGCGCCCCGGAACCGGTGTCGCGCTGCCAAGGGGGTTCCACGGTCGAGCGGCGTGCCGTGGATCCACGCGGTTCCGGGACGGCCACGCCCGCGATCCGGTAGTGCTCACGGAGACGTTCACCGTCCTCGTCGGAGAGGTGGCCGTGTTCGGCGTCCACCCGGGGCGCCGTCCGCACCTGCTCCCTGGAGACTCCGACGTTCAGTGTCCCCCGCTCGGCCGAGGCGTCGCCGAGGGGGACGAAACTCTCCCGGACTCCCAGTGGTCCCGAGCGCACCGTCACCCATTCCGGGCGGTGCGTCGTGTCATCCACGTAGATGTTGCCGACACGTCCGATACGTGAGCCGTCCCGGTCGTATACTTCGTTTCCGATCAGGTCCTGCGCGTGTGGCACGTTGTCCATGGACTCCGCCTCGATCGTGCGGTCGGGTACCGAGTCGTGGGTCGGAACGGCTATGCGCTCCGGAAAGTCACGCTGCCTGGCGCGGAACCGGCCCGCAACCCGTTCGAGGTTGTCTTTCACGCGTTCGAATGAGTATTCGGCCCGAAAAGCCACACGGACGGACGATCAGTGGTGGGCTCCTCGGCGCCACCACCGGCGGCCGCCCCTCGGCGGAGCTCGGTCAGGTGTTCAGTTCTCGTCCGATGAATGTCACCACATCGTGTAGCACTTCTTCGGCGTTGGTCTCGTGGAACAGATCGTGGCGCGCCCCCGCGTAGCCGTGCTCGTGGAACTCCGGCCCGCGCAGCCGTTCCATGCCCTCGCGGGTGTCCGCCTCCGGGACCAGCTCGTCGTTCTCGCCGTGCAGCCACAGGGTCGGTACGGCCAGGGTGGGGCCGTCGCCGATCGTGCGCAGCATCTTCGCGACCGCCGTCAACGTGCTGCGCGGGAACGGACCGTGGTAGACCAGCGGGTCCGCGAGGTACTCCCGACCCACCTCGGGATCCCGCGAGAGGTTCGCCGGATCGACCGGGGTACGCGGTATGCGCTCGTCGGCCAGCAGGTCCAGGGCGTTGAAGGTGCCCAGCACCGGGGCCGAGAGCACCAGCGCCACCAGGTGTTCCTGGTACTCCTGGGCGTGCCGCACCGCGACCGTGCCGCCGAGACCGTGTCCGATGGACACCACCGGCAGCCCCGGGTACCACTCGACCACCCGACGGCGGAGGGTTTCCAGGTCGCCGACGAGGTGTTCGACGTCCTCCACCACCCCCGGCTCACCCTCCGAATCGCCGTGCCCGGCCATGTCGACCGCGCACACCACTGCCCGCGAGGCGGCCAGCTTCTCGGCCAGGCGGTGGTAGCGCCCGGCGTGCTCGGCATAGGCGTGCGAGAACAGCGCGATCCAGCCCGGCTTGTCGCTCACCCAGCTGTGCACCGCCAACCGGGCCTCGGTGCCCGGCAGCGTCCATCGTCTCGATTCGATCATGGGAGCAACCTCGCCGAAGTTCTTCCTCGGAGTTTTCGGGGCCGACGGGCGGTGGCGGTTCCGCCGATCGCGGTGCCGAAGGCGTCACGCCGATCATCGACACGATAGGGCAGCCTCGGTCAGCACGTTCGGGTGGAGCGTGGTGACGCTCAGTGGAAGGCCGTGGCGCTGACGTGCCCGTTGCCGCAGACCCGCCCGAAGTCCCACCGCAGTCGCAGGACGTCGGTCTCGTCGGGAGGTGTCACCCGCAGGGCGGATGGCAGCGGTTCGCAGTCCTCGCCCGTCGAGGCGGTACCGGTGGGAACCACTCCCCAGTGCAGCGTCGTCGTGGTGCTCTCATCCGGGGCGAGTCGCACTGTCGAGGGCCCCGGATCGGTCGACCGCTCCACGTCCGTGGGCAGGGTGGTCCCGTTGGAGCCGGTGAACTCCAGGCCGGGATAGCCGCGGACGGTGCACGTCCTGTCGGCGGTGTTGCGCAGCGTGAGCTCCGCGTAGCGCTGTCCGGCTCCCGGGTGACCCGGTTCCAGCGAGGCAGTCAGCATCGAAGTGTGGCAGCGTCGTGATTCGGGGCGTCGTGCCGTCGAACCACTCTCGGATCGTCCGGTGTTCGCGTCGCCGGTTTCCGACGCCGATTCCCCGTTCGTCGAATTCGATTCCGTTCGATTCGCCGCCGGATCGGCCGCGTCGTCCGATTCGGTGATCTTCGAATCCTCGCGCTCGTTCGTCGGTGTGGGGTCACTCGGGCTCGGTGGCTGATCCACGGCGTTGTCGGCCGAGCCTGCCAGCTCGTTCGTGGCGGACTGTTGTTGCTGGCCACAGCCGCCTAGCAGCGCGCCGGCCAACAGCGCCGTCGAGGCTGCCACAGCGCGGAGACCGAGTTTGTTCGGTCGGTGCGGGACCATTGCGGTCACCTCCAGTTGCCACCATGTTTCGGTGGGATCGTCGTTGACCGGTCCTTTCTGTCTTGTAGGACGTGTCGGCCGGTGCTGGGTTGCTTCCGTATTCCCGAATTGGGCGAGATCAACCGTCGTTTCCGTTTTGTGCGATCCGTTCACGAATTCGGTTCCCGTTTCTTCCGCGAGTGCTTCCGCGGCCCGACCGGTTTCCTCTCCCGCTTCGATTGAGGTCACGGTACGTCGTCGCCTGGCGGCGTCGAGTGCCCACCGGTTACCGGTTCGTGTGGGTTCACTCACTACGCGGCGGGAAAAGTTGATCTCGTTGGGTGATGTCGCGGTGCGTGCGTTCGTTCCGATCGCCTGGTGTGCGGTCCGATGAGCTCGGTCTCCTCGCGCGGCGGTTGGGGAGACGTTCTTCCGAAGCGCCCCCGCCGTCCGAGAGCTGTGTTCTACAGTCGTGCGCACGGATGCCTGAGCTCGGTGGCCCCGCCCGGCGGTCTTCGTGCGCGTCGGTGTGCCCCTCCGGCACGGTCACCGGTCGCGGTATCCGCGTGAACGTGTCGGAGACGACTCAGGGAAGGTGTGGGGGAAGCCCCCGATGCCGGTGAGACCTCGGTGGGCGAGATTGGTCTCGACAACAGTTCCGGAGGAGCCAAATGGGAGGTTCGAGGCACATCCGTCACCCGAAACGACTCCGGCCCCTCACGGTGAGAACGCGGTCCCGGCGCGGTGGATGGTGGCCCCGTGAGCGGACGTGATCCGAAATGACCACGATCGCGGTATTACTCGCGGCCGCGGGGGCCTTCGGCAACGCGTTCGGCGCGCACCTGCAGCACGGTGCGGTGCACGCCACCATCTCCGACCGCAAACTGGGGGTCCGCAACCAGCTGCGGCTGGTGGCCAACACACGCTGGTTGCTCGGGTTGATCTGCCTGGGCGGCGGAACGGTGCTGCACGCCCTGTCACTGGGGTTGGCCCCGCTCAGCGTGGTCCAGCCCGTCGGAGTACTGGCGCTGCCGCTCACCGTGCTGCTGAACTCCCGAGAGTCCGGGATCGGTCTGGACCGGCTGCCACGCTCCTCGGTACTCGCCGCACTGGGGATCACGGCCGGTGTCTCGGCGTTCGTCTTCCTCGCGGCCCGCACCGCCACACCGACCTCCGTGAGCTCGCAGGCGGCGGGGACGGCGATCCAGCTGGTGACCGTGGCTGTATTCTCGCTCGGGCTGCTGGGGCTGTTGACCAGTCGTTCGCTGCGCTGCATCGCCTACGCCTCGGGATGTGCGGTGGCTTACGGTCTGGTCTCGCTGCTGCTGCGGGCGGTCTCCCAACAGGTGACCGCGGGGCGGCTGGCGGATGTCCAGCTGTGGTTGCTGCTCGGAATGGGGGTTTCGGTGCTGGCCGGTGGGTGGCTGTTGCAGCACGCCTACGCCAGTGGTCCGCCCGACCTGGTGGTGGCCTGTCTGACGGTGATAGATCCGCTGGTCGCGGTCGGCCTGGGGATCGGTTTGCTGGGGGAGGCCGACTCCGTCGGTCCCTGGACAGCGGTGGGCGAGGCCGTGTGCGCGGCGGTGGCCTGTGCCGGTGTTTTCGCGCTGGCGCGCTACCACCCGGAGAACCGGGACAGTGGTGCGCATACCGTGGCCGAGGACGGCAGCGACCGCCGGGTAACGTCGGTCGATAGTTCGTAACGGGAGTAGCAGGTGACTTCGCAACTCAGCGGGCGGCCGCTGCGGATCGTGCTCGGAGCCGTCATGTATCCGCCCGATGTCAACGGTGCCGCCAGCTTCGCCCACCGGTTGGCCACAGGGCTGGCCGCACGTGGTCACGAGGTGCACGTGATCTGTCACGCACCCGAGCGTCGTTCGTGCACCGCGACCGAGGACGGCGTCACCGTTCACCGGGTCGGCTCCTACGGCACGCCCCTGCACCCCACGACGCGGGTCTGTCCGCCCTGGCGTGCCTCCTCCGAGGCCAAGCGCCTGCTGCGCGAGATCCGTCCGGACGTGGTCCACGTCCAGTCGCACTTCTTCATCGGCAGGGGGCTGATCAACGCGGCGAAGAAGGCGGGCATACCGCTGGTCGCCACCAACCACTTCATGCCGGAGAACATCTTCGGTTATCTCCGCATCCCCCGGTTCCTGCAGTCCACCGCCGCCGCGGTGCTGTGGCGCAACCTGGTCAGGCACTACAGCAAGGCCGCCACCGTGACCGCACCCACTCCCAGGGCGGTGCGGCTGTTGCAGGAGCACGGTTTCACCAAACGTGCGCTGCCGATCTCGTGCGGTATCGACATCGACCGCTACCGCAGCGCCGCGGCCGAGTACCGCGAGCAGCACCCCGATCCGGCTGTGCGCAACGTGCTGTTCGTCGGCAGGCTCGACGAGGAGAAGCACATCGACGACCTGTTGCGGGCCATGTCACTGCTGCACACCGACGCCCCCACCAGGCTGGAGATCATCGGTGAGGGCAGCAGGCGAGCGGCGCTGGAGCAGCTCGCCGGGGAACTGGGCATCGCCGACCGGGTGCGCTTCGCGGGGCTGGTCGACGAGGAGGAGCTGCTGGCCGCCTACGCCCGCGCCGACGTGTTCTGCATGCCCAGCATCGCCGAGCTGCAGAGCCTGGCGACGATGGAGGCGATGTCGGCCCGCACCGCCGTGGTGCTCGCGAACGCCATGGCCCTGCCGCATCTGGTGCGGCCGGGGCGCAACGGTTGGCTCTACCCCCCGCGTGACGTGCACGCGCTGGCCAAGGCGATCGACGAGGTGGTCACCGAGCGCGCCACCGTGGACGCCATGGGGGCCTTCAGCCAGCACATCATCGCCGAGGCCCACGACATCGAGGCCGTGCTCACCAGGTTCGAATCGGTCTACCACCACCTGATCGACCCGGGGAGGGCCGACGATCCGGTGGAGATCCACACCGAACTGGCGGGTTGAGGTCGCCGTGTCAGCCACCGAGCCACGGCAGGAGCCCCATCCCGAGCTCCGAGGGCGGCGCAGCCGCGACCGACTGCCCACACACGGCAGCACGCTGCACTTCTGGCGGTACGCCCCGCTCCTTTCCGGTCGGCCCGGACGGGAGTGCGCCGCGGAGGCGCCGTGCCCCGCCCCCTCGGGACGGCGTCCCCGGATGGTGCTGCTGCACGGGTTGCGCGGTACCCACCACGGCTTGGAACCGCTGGCCGCGGCGCTGCCGGAGCGCGAGCTCGTGATCCCGGACCTGCCGGGGTTCGGTGATTCGGGTCCGATGAGCGGTTCCCGCCACGACGTGGCGGGATACGCCCGCGCCGTGCTGGAGCTGCTGCGGCGGGTCGAGCCGACCGGGGAGCGGATCGACCTGCTGGGGCACTCGTTCGGTTCGGTGCTGGCCGCCGCCGTCGCCGCCCGAGCTCCGGAGCTCGTGGGCCGGTTGGTGCTGCTCAACCCGATCTCCGCTCCCGCCGGGCAGGGGGCCGGTGCGGTGCTGTCCCGTCTGACCTCGCTCTACTACCGGATCGGTGAGCTGTTGCCGACCCGGCTCGGCAGGGCCCTGCTCTCGAACCGCTGGATCGTGCTCGCCGCGGGCCACGCGATGTCGCGCAGCCGGGACCCCAGGGTGCGGCGCTTCGTGCACGACAGTCACCTGCGGCACTTCAGTCGCTTCCACAGCCCGGCGCTGCTCGCCGAGACCTACCGCGCTTCGCTCCGGAGCACCGTCGCCGACCACGCCGCCGGGCTGTCGATGCCCACCCTGCTGATCGCCGGGGAGACGGACGAGATAGCCCCCCTCTGGGGGCAGTGGCCGGTGCGCGAGTCCCTAGCGGACGGGCGGCTGGAGGTCATCGAGGAGATCGGGCACCTGGTGCACTACGAAGCACCTCGGCGCGCGGCCGAGCTGATCCGAGACTTCCTGGACGTCGCATGAGCTTCAGCGACCAGCCCGCGTCCGAGAGCGCTCCCGTTCCGTCCGAGGGCGCCGTTCCGCGGAAGCGGGTCTTCGTCGACGCCCGCTGGACGCGTACCGACTTCCCGGACGGCATCAGCCGGTACGGGGCGGGGATCATCGAAGCGCTGCACCGCATCCGGCCGGTGACCATGCTGATCCACGACACCCGGCAGCTGCGGCTGCTCCCCAGCGGGGTGCCCCACCGGTTGATCAACAGCCCCTTCTCGCCGCGTGAGCTGTGGCTCTCGCGCACCCTTCACCGGCTCGGCGCCGAGGTGGTGTTCAGTCCGCTCCAGGTGATCGGTGGTTTCCGGCGCCGGTACGCGCTCGTGCTCACGCTGCACGACCTGATCTACTACCGCGACCCCCGGCCGCCCGGTTTCCTGCCGCTGCCGGTGCGGATCGCCTGGTGGTTGTTCCACCACGCCTGGTGGCCGCAGCGCGTGCTGCTCAACCGCGCGGACGCGGTGGTCACCGTGAGCGAGACGACCAAGCACCTGATCGAGCGGCACCGGCTGACCGCTCGCCCGGTGACGGTGGTGCCCAACGCGCCGGGGACCGGCGGCTCGGACGGATCGGTCGAGCGGGACGGCGAAGCGCCCGGGGTGGCGGAGACGGCCGGGGAGGTCAGCAGTGGCTCCGGCACGGGGGAGCGCCGGGAACTGCTCTACATGGGCTCGTTCATGCCCTACAAGAACGTGGCGACGCTCCTGGCGGGCATGTCGCGGTTGCCCGGCTACCGGTTGCAGCTGCTGAGTCGGATCCCCCCGGAGCGGGAGCGCGAACTGCGCGAGGCCGTTCCCGAAGGGGTGGAGGTGGTTTTCCGGAACGGGGTCGAGGAGCGGGAGTACCGTCGGCTACTGCGCGGTGCCGCCGCGTTGGTGACGGCCTCGCGGGACGAGGGGTTCGGGTTACCGGTCATCGAGGCGATGAACGCCGGAACCCCCGTGGTGTGCAGTGACATTCCCATATTCCGCGAAGTCAGCGGCGGGCAGGCGTGGTTTTTCGATCCGGAATCGCCCGCCGGATTCGCCGCCGCGGTACGGCGCACCGAGAATGTCGAGTCGCGGGATTCCGTGGTGGCGGCGGCACGCGCGCACGCGGCGGGATTCGGCTGGGACTCTTCGGCGCGGAAACTGTCCGAACTGATTTCCCGCCTCGTGGATTGACGGGAGTCCGCCACGGCCCGGTGCTCGTTCGGGTGCGCGTGCTCGTCCCCACGGCGGGGCCGTCCCGAACCACCGTTCCTGTGGCCGCCACTGTCGGGGAACTCCCGGGCACGTCCCCGGTGGGCGTGCCGGGGTGCTCGGCCGTTCGATGCCGACGGCCACCTCGGCGGGAGCCGGGGTTCCGCCGAGATGGCCATCCGCTCCGCGCCCGGCGAGGGGAGACGGTTCCCTCAGTGCGTCCACACCTTCACGGCACGCACCACGTACGGCGCCCGAGGGACGAAGCTCCCGCTCGGGTACGTGCTGAAGTCCGCCGTGGTGGCGCACCGAGCGTCCTGGTACACGGTGACCGGTCTGTCCATTCGGTTCACGAAGGAACGCGCCTCGACATCTCCGCCCAACCGGACGCATTCCTCCATGTTGGTGCTGCGCAGGTCCATGGAACGTCGTTCGCCGCCGTAGTCCACCGTGGGCCAGGCGCAGAAGACGCCCAGGTCGCAGGGTTGCGGGGTGTCGGTGACCGCTCCCGCCTGGGCGGGGTGGGCCACCGCGCCGAGCAGCAGTGCCGTCAGGAGAGGTAGGAGCGCGCGGGCGGGACGAGTGGTGAGCGGATCGCGGAGCGGACTGGACGCGGGCTCGTCGTGCGAATACCGGCCGGGGCTGAGAACGCGCATGTCGCGCCACCTTTCGGTTCGACGGGTGGAAGGATGCGGTCTCGAACCGCGAGACCTGTGATCAACATGGCCAACCGGCGCGCGCCGTCGCCAGCGAATCGGTCGGATTCACCCCGGAAGAGTGATTTTTCGGTTTCGTTTCCGACTCGTCGTTGTCGGCTCCGAGGGCGGTTTCTCCGCGCGGTGGCGTGTTCCCGGAATTTTCGGTGTCATGGAGGTATGCAGACGACCGTGTTGGGCAGGACGGGCATGGAGGTGTCGCGGATCGCCTTCGGCACCTGGCAATTGGGCGGCGAATGGGGTTCGTTCGACGCGGAACAGGCCATTACGGCTATTCGGTACGCGCGGGAACTGGGGGTCAATTTCTTCGACACCGCCCAGGCTTACGGTTTCGGGAAATCCGAAGAGGTTTTGGGGCAGGCGCTGCGTTCCGAACTGGAGCGTGACCGCGACAGCCTCGTGATCGCGACCAAGGGCGGTATCAACCCCGGCGGCCGGCGTCCCCGCGACGCCCGGCGCGACTCGCTGCGCCAGGGGGTCACCGAGAGCCTGCGCGCCCTGCGGATCGACCACATCGACCTGTACCAGGTGCACTGGCCCGACGAACGGACCCCCGCCGAGGAGACGGCCGCCGCGCTGCAGGAACTCGTCGACGAGGGAAAGATCCGCCATGTCGGCGTGTCCAACTACGACGCCGCCCAGCTCGCCGAGTTCGAGCGCACCCGTCCGGTGGAGACGTTGCAGCCGCCCTACCACCTGTTCCGGCGCGGCATAGAACGGGAAACCCTGCCCTACGCGCGGCAGCACGACATCGGGGTGCTCGCCTACAGCCCCCTCGCCAGCGGACTGCTGACCGGCAGGCTGACCCCCGAGACCACTTTCGAGGCCGATGACTGGCGTTCCCAGTCCTCCGCCTTCCGGGGCGAGACGTTCCGGCGCAACCTGGAGGTGGTCGACCAGCTCGCCCGCTTCGCCGCCGACAGGGGAACCGACGTCAGCCGGCTCGCCATCGCCTGGGTGCTCGCGCAGCGCGGCGTGCACGTCGCCATCGTCGGTGCCCGCAGCCCGCGCAACATCGAGCGGAGCCTCGCCGCTGCCGACCTGCGACTCGACGCCGATGACCTGGCCGAGATCGAACGCATCACCTCTTCGGGGGTATCCATCGAGGGAGCCAGCCCCGAGGGCGTGGCCTGACCGGGTACCGGCCCGCGGTCGCGCGACGCGGCCCCGGTACCGCGCCCGTGAGCGTCGCGAAGGAATGCCCCACCCCGCCGATCATCGACCGTCCCGATCGACGGCCGGTGCCCAGCGAGGAGAGACGAACTGGCGGATCCACATCACCAGTGTCTTCGTCGACAACCAGGACAAGACCCTGCGGTTCTACACCGAGAGGCTCGGCTTCGAGCGCAAGAACGACGTCCCGATCGGGGACGCCCGTTGGCTGACCGTCGTCTCGCCGCAACAACCGGACGGTCCGGAGCCGCTGCTCGAACCGGACGGCCATCGGGCGGTGCGGCCGTACAAAGAGGCGCTCTTCGCCGACGGCATACCGGCGGCCTCGTTCGCGGTCACCGACGTCGGGGCCGAGGTCGAGCGGCCGCGGGCGGTGGGGGTGACCTTCGTTCAGGAACCGACGCTGATGGGGCCGGTGACGACGGCGGTGCTCGACGACACGTGCGGCAACCTCATTCAGCTCGTCGCGCCGGAGTGAGTCGGGACCGTCGATCTCACCGGTCGCACCCGCCCGGGCGTGACCGGCCCCGCCGCCGGGTACGCGCGGCCCGCTCACCCCGGTGGCGGAGAAACCCGGCCCGGTGGTGCCGGCGGAACGACGTACTGATGGGACGTTGAACCGATGCACGAGTCCGATCCCGCCCACTCCACACCGCTGGTGCTTCGGATAGGTCGCGAAGAGCTGCTGATCCGCAGACGCTACGAGGTGCTCAGCATCGTCAACGATATCCTGATCGCGCTGTGGTTCATGATCGGCAGCGTTCTCTTCTTCTGGGAGGCCACCACCACGGAAGGGACCTGGCTGTTCCTGGTAGGCAGCATCGAACTCGCCGTCCGCCCCGTGATCCGGCTCAGCAGGAGAGTGCACCTGCGCAGGCTGCGAAGCACGTGGCGGCACGACAGCGACTCCGAGCAGGACTTCTGACCGGTACTTTTCCCATTCGGCGGGAAGGGGTGTCCGTGCCCGCGCGGCGATCTCACGGGAAACCGCCGGTGTGTCGAGGTACGACGCTCCCCCGCGCATCGCGGGCTCGGCGAGATGGTGCCAATACCCCCGAGTGGGTGATACACACTACTGTGTCATCTGTCACGCCGACCGGAGCTCGGCCTGTGCCGGCTCTCCCCCCGGGGTGCTCGCGCCTCACGAGAACGAAAGAGCCCGATATGCAGGCATTGATGCAGGACCGCCCGCTGACCCTCCCGCACATCTTCCACCGGGCGGAGCGGCAGTTCCACGACAAGCGAATCGTCACCACCACGCTGCGTGGCGAGGTCGAAAGCACCTACGGGGAATGGGCCTCGCGGGTGCGCCGACTGGCCACCGTGCTGGACGAACTCGGCGTCCCCGAAGGGGCCAGGGTGGCCACTTTCGGGTGGAACACCCAACGTCACCTGGAACTCTACTTCGGCGTGCCCTGCACCGGACGCGTGCTGCACACCCTCAACATCAGGCTGTTCGCCGAGCAGGTGGCCTACATCGCCGAACACGCCGCCGACGACGTGGTGTTCGTGGACCGCTCGTTGCTGCCGGTGCTGTGGCCGGTGGCCGATCAGCTGACCACCGTGCGCTACTTCGTCGTCCTGGACGACGGGGCCGACTCCGAGATCCCCGACGATCCCCGGATACGGGACTACGAGGACCTGCTGGCCGCCGCCGAGCCCTTCCGGGGGCGTTTCGAGATCACCGACGAGAACGCGGCCGCGGCGATGTGCTACACCTCCGGAACCACCGGCCAGCCCAAGGGCGTGGTTTACTCACACCGCTCCACGGTGCTGCACTCCCTGGTCAGCCTGACCGTCGACGCCGTGGGGCTCAGCGAGCGGGACGTCATGCTGCCGGTGGTGCCGATGTTCCACGTCAACGCCTGGGGCCTGCCGTACTCGGCCGTCTTCGCGGGAACCTCGATCGTCTTCCCAGGCCCGGCGATGCAGCCCGAGGCGCTGGTGAGCATGCTGGAACGGCACCGCGTCACCACCACGGCGGGGGTGCCCACCATCTGGATGGGCATGCTCCCGCTGCTCGGGGAGCACGACCTGTCCAGTCTGCGGGTGGTCGTCGGCGGCGGAGCCGCGATACCCACCGCCCTCTCGGAGGGGTGGCGCGAAGCCATCGGGATTCCGATCACCCAGGCGTGGGGCATGACCGAGACCAGCCCGCTGGCCTCGGTCGCCAGTCCCCGCAGCCACCACGACGGGCTGGACGCCGAGGCCCTGATCGAGGTGCGCTCCACGCAGGGACAGGCCGCTCCGCTGGTGGAACTGCGCATCGTGGACATGGACACCGGGCAGGAACAGCCGTGGGACGGCGCCACCCCGGGTGAGTTGCAGGCCGCGGGACCGTGGATCGCCTCCTCCTACTACGGCGACGAGGGGCGGGACGCCTTCACTTCCGACGGCTGGCTGCGCACCGGCGACGTGGCCACCATGGACGAGCACGGTTTCGTGCGGCTCGTGGACCGGACCAAGGACCTGGTCAAGTCGGGCGGGGAGTGGATCTCCTCGGTCGAGCTGGAGAACCACATCATGGCACACGAGAACGTGGCCGAGGCGGCGGTGATCGCCAAGTCTGATCCGAAGTGGACCGAACGTCCGGTGGCGTGCGTGGTCGCCGAGCCGGGCAGCGGGCTCACCTCCGAGCAGGTGCTCGACCACCTGCGCGAGCGGGTGGCGAAGTGGTGGCTGCCCGACGAGGTCTGGTTCGTCGACGAGCTGCCGAAGACCAGCACGGGCAAGTTCTCCAAGAAGACGCTCCGCGAGCGGCTGCTCGACTGACCGGCGGACCCCGTTCGCCCCGGCGTGCTCCCGCCCGCGCCGGGCGGGTGCGGCCGGGCGAACGGGCGGGTCAGTACGCCCCGGGCAGTACGAGCCGGAAGGTCGCTCCTCGTCCGGGGCGGGTGTCCAGCTCGATCCTGCCGCCGTGGTTGCCGGCTATGGCGGCGGCTATCGCCAGCCCCAGCCCGCTGCCGCCGTGCTCGCGGGAGCGGGCCGCGTCCGCCCGGTAGAAGCGGTCGAACACCTGCCCCGCCTGTTCGGGGGTCAGGCCGGGGCCGGAGTCGGTGACCTCCACGATCGCGGTCGGCGCGCCCGCGGTCAGCTCCGGGCCGGAGGACCATCGCCCGGGACCGTCCAGCCCCCCGTCGGCCCGGCTCGCCGGAGCCGTCCCCACCCGAACCCCGATGTCGGCCTCGGGAGGGGTGTGGGCCAGCGCGTTGGAGACCAGGTTGCCCACCACCTGGCGCAGCCGGTGGGAGTCCCCGACCACCCGTACCGACTCCAGTTCCACGGCGTCCGGGCGCAGCGGGTTCAACCGCACGCGCGAGGAGGAATCCCGGTGCGCCGAGCCGCTGATGGCGTCGGCGCTCACCGAGAGCAGGTCCACTTCCTCCCGGTCGTAGACCGGCTCCTGGTCCAGCTTCGCCAGCAGCAGCAGGTCCTCGACCAGCAGGCTCATGCGCTCGGCGTTCTGCTCGATCATGCGGTGCGCCTCGTGGCGCTGCTCGGCGGGCAGGCTCTCGTGCTTGAGCACGAGCTCGGCGAAGCCGCGCATCGAGGTGAGCGGGGTGCGCAGTTCGTGCCCCGCGTCGGCGACGAACCGCCGCAGCCTGGCCTCGGAGGACTCGCGTTCGCGCAGCGCGGCGCGCAGCCGTTCGATCATGCTGTTCAGCACCCGGCCGAGCCTGCCGATCTCGGTGTGCGGATCGGTCTCGCGCAGGCGCAGCTCCAGGTTCCCCTCGGCGATGGCTCCGGCCGTGCGCTCCATCCTGGTCAGCGGCAGCAGACCGAGGTGGACCACCCACCGGCCGACCGCGACCAACCCGACCACGGTGGCCAGCAGTAGGGCCGAGTTGAGCCAGAGCAACTTCGACACGGCCCCCTGCAGTGTGTCCAGCGGCAGCGCGACCAGCGCGGAGCCCTCGCCCGGCACGTCCTGGCGCAGCACTCGCCAACTGCCCCCGCCGGATCCGGCGGGCACGGTGGTCGGTTCTTCGAACCCCGAGGCGGGCCCACCAGCGGACCCGGACAGCTCGGGACCGCTCTCGGGGCCACTGCCCAGTGATTTCCGCAGTTCGCCGTCCGGGCCGTAGAAGTACACCCGGAAGTCGGAGGGCAGCCGACGATCATCGCCGTCCGGCTCACCGGGTGCCGGGCCGCGCATCACTTCCGGCCGGGGCGGCCTGAAGTCCTCCAGCTGTTCGTCCACCCTGCTCAGCAGCCACGACCGCAGCACGACCACGCCGATCACCTGGGAGGCCAGCACGGCGATGGTCGCCAGCAGGGTGGCGCCGATCAGCAGCCTGTGCCGGAGCGATCGGGCGCGCAGCCAGTTCGGAACGGTCGGACGGCGGCCCGTCACGACGTCGCCGTCCCGGCGTGTTCGCGCGGCAGCCGCAGGCAGTAGCCCACGCCGCGCACGGTGTGGATCAGCGGCGGTTCGAACCGGTCGATCTTGCGCCGCAGGTACCTGACGTAGGTCTCCACGATCCTGCCGTCGCCCGCGAAGTCGTAGTTCCACACGTGGTCGAGGATCTGGGCCTTGCTCACCACCCGTGTCGCGTTCGTCATCAGGTACGACAGCAGGTTGAACTCGGTCGGTGAGAGCTGGATGTACTCGCCCGCCCGGTGGACCTCGTGGGCCGCCCGGTCCAGTTCGAGGTCCGCGTAGCGGAGCGTGTCGGGGGCCTCCGTGCCCGTCCCGCCGCTCTCGTGGCCCGTGCGGCGCAGGATCGCCCGGATACGCAGCAGAACCTCGTCCAGGCTGAACGGTTTGGTGACGTAGTCGTCCCCACCGGCAGACAGGCCCGCTATCCGGTCGTCGATCTCGGTGCGCGCGGTGAGGAACAGCACGGGCGTCTCCAGTCCGGCGGCCCGCAGCCCGCGGGTCACCGCGAATCCGTCCAGATCAGGCAGCATCACGTCGAGCACCACCAGATCGGGGCGGAAACGTTCCGCCTCCACGAGCGCCCGCTGGCCGTTCTCGGCCGTGCCGACGGTGTAACCGGCCAGGCGCAGCGTGGATTCCAGCAGGACGCGAATGCTCGATTCGTCCTCCACGACCAGGATGCGCCGCTCGACGGCCGCGTCGGATCCGCTCATGCCGTTCTTCCCACCCGGTCCTTCACTCGCACTCGTACAGCGTCGATGCCCGACCCGCCCCCGGAGCCGATCCGGTCGCGTCACCGTCGTCGCCGCTCTGACCGCCGGTCTCGCTCCGACCGTCGCTCAGATATTCGGAGGAGTCCACCTCGGAGCAGTTCTGTTCGATCCACTCGCTGCGCTGCTGGGAATAGCCGCCGCCACCGGGGCCGCCACCTCGACCGCCGTCCGAACCGAGGACGTACCGCAGTTCACCGTTGTCGGTCCACTCCGTCAGCTGGGAGACCGAGGGAGCGTTGTCACTGCCGGTGAACCCGCCCATCCCGATGACCGTGGCATCGCTGTCGAGGATAAACGACGAGGCGGACATGGACCCGCCGCTGATCGCCAGCTTGATGCGGGCCGATCCCGAATGCCGCACGGCGTAGTCCAGGATCGCCCGCTGCCGCTCGCTCAGCGAGGCTCCGCCGCCGGGGCCGCCGTTGCCACCGCCGCCCGGGAAACCCCCGGAACCGTTGCCGGACCGACCTTGGTTACCGGCCCGGCCCTGGTCGTCGGATGGCCCGTCGCCCGATCCGTTCGCCCGACCGGACGTGCCGGGGGGCGTGTTCCCACCGCCGAATCGACCGTTGCCCGCGCCGTTGCCGTCCCGGCCACCACCGGGAGCACCGGGACCATCGCCGGGCCCGCCCATTGCCGCCGGACCGGCCGTCGGGTTGGTTCCTCCCATACCGGTGGAGCCACCCGCCGGTTCGGCGATCGCCCAGGCGCCCGGGGCCAGCAGTACGGCGACCATCGAGCAGGCGGCCGCCGGCGGCAGCAGCCGCGACCACTTCCGGCCGAGGGCCAGCAGCACGACGGCCAGGGCACCGACACCGAGCACCACCCAGGCCAGCCAGCCCATCCACTCGGGAGTGCGCCTGATGACCACGGCGGCCCAGCAGGTGGTCGCCACCACGCCGAGCACACCCACGAGGGGCACCCAGCGCGAGCCGGCGCGGTGTGCCCGCACGAGCAGCACCACCAGGCCGCCGCACAGCGCGGCCACGGCGGGTGCGAGCTGGGTCGTGTAGTAGGGGTGGATCGTGCCCTGCTGGAACGAGAAGACAGCGCCGCAGGTCAGCAGCCACGTCCCCCACAGGGTCCAGCCACTGGCGGGCAGCGGTTCTCCCACGGTTCGGTCACCGCCGCGTCGCAGCACGCCGACCGTGACGGCCAGCAGCAGCGCGATCAGGCACAGTGGCAGCAGCCAGCTGATCTGGCCGCCCAGCTGCTCGTTGAACAGCCGCAGCGGGCCCGAACTGCCCGCGAAACCGCCACCGGGGCCACCGCCGCCGGGAAAGCCACCACCGCCGGTCAGCTCACCGGCGTTTCCGGGGAAGCCTCCCGTGCCGTTCGCCGAACCACTGCCGGAACCGACGGGGGCCGAACCCGAACCACCACCGGCACCACCCCCGCCCGGACCTTCGCCGCCGAATATCCGGCCGAGGCCGTTGTATCCGATGACCAGGCTCCACGCCGAGCCGTCCTCGCTGCCGCCGATGTAGGGGTGCTCGCCCGGCCAGAGTTCGACCATCGCGACCCACCACATCGACGACACGAGCAGGGACACCGCCGCTGCCGCCAACTGCGCCAGCTTCGTTCCCCAACCGAACCGGGAACCGATCAGCCAGACCGCGCCGAACGCGGGCACCACCATCCAGGCGGCCAGCATCTTGGTGAGGAAGCCGCAGCCGATCAGCGCCGCCGATCCGCACAACCACAGCGTGGCGTCACGGCCGCGGGTGGCCTGCAGCGCCCGGGTCAGTGCGTAGGCCGCCGCCACCAGGAACAGCATCAGCAGCGGGTCGGGATTGTTGTCCCGGTTGATCGCCACCGTGACGGGGGTCAGTGTCAGGACCAGGGCCGCGATCAGCCCGGCGCCCTCACCGGCCCAGCGCCGTACCGTGCGGTGCAGCAGCAGCACGGTGAGCACACCCTCCACCACCTGGGGCAGCATCAGCGCCCAGCCCCGCATGCCGAAGATCTTGCTGCTGATCACCTGTGGCCACAGCGCGGCCGGTGGTTTGTCGACGGTGACGACTCCGGCCGGATCGAACGATCCGAACAGGAAGTTCACCCAGCTCTCGCCCATCGACTTCACCGCGGCCGAGTAGTAGGTGTTTCCCCAGCCCAGTGAGCCGATCGCCCAACCGTACAGCGCGGCCGCGAGCAGCAGGATCGCCGCCAGGGCGATCCTCGGCCACGCTGCGCCGCTCGCGGTGTGATGACCGGTGGGGCGGTGTCCACTCCCGTTCGGGGCCTCGGTGACGGTCCCCGAGATCCGCGTGGAACCCATGTGGTCGTCTGCCTCCGTTGTCTCGGTGCTCAATTCGCCTCCCCGGATTCCCGCCGGGACGGCTCGGACTCGTCGCGGCGGAACACGGTCGTTCGCAGCAGCAGGAAGCGGATCGCGGTGACCAGGACGGAGGCGCACGCCAGCACCACCGATTCCGAGGCGGGGGAGGCGTTGCTCGCCGCCGAGTCGTAGAGCAGCACGGCAGCCGAGGTCACCAGGTAGCCGAGCAGGAACAGCCCGCCCGCGCCGATGTGGGCCCGCCCCGCCCCGGTACCGGAGTCCCGGAAGGAGAGCCGACGGTTGGCCTCGGTGTTCAGGACCGTCAGCACCAGCAGTGAGACGAAGTTGGCCGCCACCGCGGGCCACCACTGGCGCAGCAGCCAGTACAGCACCGCCTGCCCGACGGTGGAGAGCACCCCGATCAGCGCGAAGTAGCCGACCTGCCCGATCAGCCGGGAGCGCTTGGATTCCGGGGCCAGCACCGCGTCGGGGTGCTCGGCGGTGACCGGCCCGCGCGGGGGAACGGCCACCCGGGCCGCACCGGTGCGTTTGCGGCGGGCGATCCGCCAGAGCCCGCGCAGGTCGTCCACGGCGGTGTTGAACACCCGCACCCTGCTGTCGGTGTCCTCGATCCAGTCGACCGGCACCTCGTGGATCCGCAGGCCGTTGTGCTCGGCCAGCAACAGCAGCTCGGTGTCGAAGAACCACGCGTCGTCGTTGGTGGCGTGCAGCAGTGGGCGCAGTGCCCCGGTGCGTATCGCTTTGAAACCGCACTGCGCGTCGCTGAACCGGCTGCCGTGGGTGAGCCTGATCAGCTTGTTGTAGCAGCGCGAGATCAGTTCGCGCCGTGGCCCTCGGACGGTGCGCGCGGCCGGGGCGAGCCTGCTGCCGATGGCCATGTCGGAGTGGCCACTGGCCAGCGGTGCGACCAGCGGCAGCAGCCCGTCCAGGCCGGTGGACAGGTCCACGTCCATGTAGACCGCGATGTCGGCGTCGGTGTCGCCCCAGGCCGTGCGCAGTGCCAAGCCGCGTCCTTTGCGGTCGAGGCGCAGGCAGTTGACCCCTCGCATCTCCTCGGCGAGCTGTTCGGCCAGTGCGGGGGTGCCGTCGGTACTGGCGTTGTCCACGATGGTGATGCGCCAGGGGAACGGGAAGCCGTTCCGCAACCGCTCGTGCAGTGTCGTGACGCAGCCCCGCAGCGCGCGCTCCTCGTTGTGGACCGGGATGACGATGTCCACGGTGCTCGGGCCCAGCGAAGGGGGCGCGGTTTCCGGGCGGGCTCGTTCGTTCGACTCGGCTGGTTCCTCGCGGGGGAACTGGAACGTCGCCCCGCGGTTCTCGCGACTCGTCGGACTCGCGGTCATGGCTCCTCTAACGGAAGAATCGGCTCTGCGTCTGCGCGGATGCGGAGGCATCCGTGGGGCCCGATACCGACTCTGGTCCGTTCAGCTGGGTGTGAGCGGTGGCGCAACTGGGAATTCGCCGAGAGTCCTCGGCGAGGTTTCGACGATGCGGCTCGTGTGGGTGATCCGTGGCGGAACCTCTCGTGCGGATCTCGCTGCGGCTGGCCCCGACATCGAGTAGCTGCTACGCCACGTCGGGCCTTCCTCGCGAGAACCGCACGGGAGAACCCGCGGCGGTACCGGTTGAGGGAGGGGTTTTCGGCGCTGTCGGGCTGAGTAGACCGCGGTGCGAGTTGCGGGAGTGTCGGTTCGGCGCTCGCGCGCCGACAGGGCGGTGGTGCCGGTTGCCCGGGTGGTGCTTCGGCGCGGCCGTGTCGAAAATCGGCCGTGCCGACTCGGTGAGGAGCGGTGCCGGGGAGGGAAGGAAGGGTGGTGTGCCGACCGAGTGAGTCGCTGCTGGGCGCTCGCGTGTCGGGCGCCGGGGGAGTGCGCCGATCCGGTGGAGCTGTTGGGACCTTCGTGCGGGTGAACCGCTCGGCCCGGTCGCCGGGCCCGCGCCCGGGTTCGGCAGCAGAATGACACCGTGGTCAGGACCAGCGCGGGGATACTCGTCCACCGGAGGCGGGAGGGTGGTGCCGAGGTGTTGCTCGGGCACATGGGCGGCCCCCTCTGGGAGAACCGCGACGAGGGAGCCTGGTCGGTTCCCAAGGGTGAGTACGGCCCCGAGGAGACCGCCTGGAAGGCGGCGCGGCGGGAGTTCCGGGAGGAGCTGGGCCTCGATCCGCCCGAGGGACGTTTCGAGTCGTTGGGCAGTGCGCGGCAGTCGGGCGGCAAGCTCGTGACCGTGTGGGCGGTGCCGGGACAGCTCGACCCGGGGTCGGTGGTGCCCGGCACCTTCGAGATGGAGTGGCCGAGGGGATCGGGGCGGATCCGGGAGTTCCCGGAGATCGACCGGGTCGCCTGGTTCGGCCTCGAAGAGGCGGCCCGCAGGATTCTGCCCGCCCAGCGGGTGTTCCTCGACCGGCTGGGCGACCTGCTCGAAGCCGATCCGGGCGAGTGGGAGTGATCCCGGTCGCGGGGAGCCTTTCGGCTCAGGAGTCGTTCGGGCGCAGCGTCCAGTACACCGTCATCTCGCCGGTGGTGTTGTGCTCGCCGTCCCGGATGGTGCAGTGCACCGGGAACTCGGGACGCGTCCCGCCGTCGAGCTCGGCCCGGACCTCCTCGATCTCCCGGCCGAGTACCGCTTCGGCGGTCAGGTCGCCGAGGGCGAGCTTGCGGTAGACGATCTCGGATCGGGACACCAGCGGGGTGGCGCGTTCCAGCAGCGGGGTGAAGGCGGCCAGCGTCACCGCGCCGGAGGAGGTCTCGGCGAGTCCGAACATCACGGCGGCGTGCGGACCGCCCACGTGGTTGCGCTGTTCCGGTACGTCGCGCAGCGAGCACACGACCCGTTGCCGTTCCAGTTCCACGAACTCGATTCCGGCGGTGGAAACCCAGGGGACGGTCTTGGCCATCGCGTCGGCGACCCAGTCGAAGTCGGCGGTCATGCCGCAAGATGTTACTGTACGGTAGCTTGCTTGGGTAGGGGGAGGGCAGCGGCGCACCACAGCCCGGCGGATCGGTGGGTGCGGTCGCCGCTCGCGGCGGTGGGAACACCGACGAAGTCCCTGGTGGACGCGGCGTCCCGCCGCGCCTGACCGGTGATATTGGTGTACTGGACGACCCACCGTTGTGACGACTCGACGCGGGCGTACCGGCCACCCGGGGTGGCATCCGGCCGAGAATCGGGGACGCGATGAGCCTGCAGGAGCTCTACCTGGCCCTCTTCGCGGGCGGTCTGGTCCTGCTGGCCGGGATCGTCGCCACCAGGTTCGCCACCCGGATCGGGCTGCCCAGCCTGCTGCTGTTCCTCCTGCTCGGCATGCTTCTCGGCGAGGACGGGCTGGGGATCGACCTCGACGACCCCCAACTGGCGCAGAACCTCGGTACCGCCGCGCTGGCGATGATCCTGGTGGAAGGTGGGCTGACCACCAGGTGGTCCGACGTCTCCAAGTCGCTGGCACCGGCCGGGATGCTGGCGACCCTCGGAGTCGGGATAAGCGTCGGTGTCACGGCCCTGGCGGCGCACCTGCTGCTGGGGCTGGACTGGCGGCTGGCGCTGCTGCTCGGCGCCATCGTGTCCTCCACCGACGCGGCGGCGGTGTTCTCGGTGCTGCGGGTACTGCCCATCCCCAGGCGCGCGGCCGGGCTGCTCGAAGCCGAGTCCGGTTTCAACGACGCGCCGACGGTCATCCTCGTCGTGCTGCTGAGCTCCACGCCGCTGCTGATGAGCCCCTGGCACGTGGTGGGGTCGTTGCTCTACCAGCTCGGCGTCGGCGCGTTGCTCGGTCTGGCGCTGGGCGGGCTCGGCGCCGTCGTGCTGCCACGGATCGCGCTGCCCGCCTCCGGGCTGTACCCCCTGGCCATCTTCGGGCTCGGAGTGCTGGCGTTCGCCACGGCCGGGGTGGTGGGCGCGAGCGGGTTCATCGCCGCCTACCTGGCCGGTCTGGTGCTGGCCAACACCGGCCTGCCGCACCGCTCCGCCACTCGCTCGTTCGCCGAGGGGCTCGGCTGGCTGGCGCAGATCGGGCTGTTCGTGCTGCTCGGCCTGCTGGTCGACCCGAGCGAGCTGTACCACGAGGTGCCGGCCGCCCTGGTGGTCGGCACCGTGCTGCTGCTGGTGGCGCGACCGCTGGCCGTGGCGGGCTCGCTGCTGCCGTTCCGGGTTCCGTGGCGGCAGCACGTCTTCCTGTCCTGGGCCGGGCTGCGCGGGGCCGTGCCCATCGTGCTGGCCACCTTTCCGGTGGTGGCCGGGGTGAGTGGCAGCGACCGGCTGGTCGATCTCGTGTTCCTGCTGGTGGTGGTGTTCACCCTCGTGCAGGGGCCGAGCCTGCGTCCGGTGGCGCGGTCGCTGGGGATCATCACCCCCGAGGGGGCCCGTGAGGTGCGGGTGGAGTCGGCCCCGCTGGACGTGCTCGACGCCGAACTGCTGACCGTGTCCGTCCCGGAGGGATCGCGGCTGCACTACGTCACCGTGATGGAGTTGCAGCTGCCCGAACCCAGCGTGATCGCCCTGCTGGTCCGGAGAGGTTCCGTGTTCGTGCCGCAGCCCGAGAGCAGGATCGAGATCGGTGACCAGCTGTTGATCGTCACCACCAGCGCCAGGCGCGCCGACACCGAGCGCAGGCTCCGGGCGGTGGGGCGTCGGGGCAGGCTCGCGTACTGGTTCGGCGAGTACGGCGAACTCGCCTGAAGGGGCCGGCCGAGTCTCCCGGGTTTTCCCGCCCGACCGCCCAGCCGGGACCGGAACTCGTAGGGTGAGTCCCGTCGCCGGGCTTCGTGGGGATCGGAAATCCCAGGATTTCTCCATGCCGTATTTCCCGGTTTTCCGCGTTATTGGGAAAACTGTCAACTCCGTGCGCACCGCTGAGTTTTCCCTCATCGGCCCGATCGGTCTCCGGTGGGGTGAATCGATTCGAGCCTGCTGCGGGGGAGGGGTTTCGTATTGTGACAGCGGTATTAAAATCCCCGGTGTTCGCGGTGACACGACTTCCGTTCCGTGGGATGTCGCGCCCTCGTCGATCTGTCGCGAAGACACCGGACGGAAAGGACGAACACGGCGGGAACGTGCGCGGCCGAGCGCATCGTCCCGACGCCCGTCCGGTAATTCCGGGAATGTCGCATTCCGTTTCGTAGGTACCCCTACCTACCGTTCCACGGATTGTTCCTCACCGATCGCGCCCCGATCGTTCTGGGCACTGTTCACCGGCACTTCACCGGGTGCGAGAGCGAGAAACCCGGTCGTGCGGTGCGCGGAAACCGTTCCCGCCGCTTTCGGGCGGCGCGATCAGCAGGAGGAACGATGCAGCACCCGACAACGGGGCGTGGCAGGCTCGCGGGCCTGTGCCTGGGCGCCGCCGTGGCGACCTCTTTCGGACTCGCCACGGCACTGCCCGCCCAGGCCGCGACGGGCGAGATCCGCGGTGCCGAAGCGGAAACGGCCATCGCCAACGACTACATCGTCGTGTTCGAGGACATGGCCGCCACCGGTCCCGGTGGTGTGAGCGCGGCGGCGACCGACCTGGGCAGCCGCTACGGCGGTGAGGTCCAGCGGACCTACGAGACCGCGCTGCGCGGCTTCTCCGTCTCGATGAACGAGACGGCCGCCGAACGACTCGCGGCCGATCCCAGCGTCAAGTACGTCGAACAGAACCGGCGGGTGCACGCGCTCGGTACGCAGCAGAACCCGCCCTCGTACGGACTGGACCGGATCGACCAGCGCGATCTCCCGATGGACGACTCCTACACCTACCCCAACCAGGGTGAGGGAGTCACGGCCTACGTGATCGACACCGGGATCAGGACCAGCCACGAGACCTTCGGCGGCCGTGCCTCCAGCGGTTACGACTTCGTCGACGGCGACTCCGTGGCCAACGACTGCAACGGTCACGGCACCCACGTGGCGGGCACCATCGGCGGTGCCGAGTACGGCGTCGCCAAGAACGTCGACCTCGTCGGCGTGCGCGTGCTCGACTGCCAGGGCAGCGGTTCCTACGCGGGCGTCATCGACGGCATCGACTGGGTCACCCAGAACGCCGATGGTGCGGCCGTGGCCAACATGAGCCTCGGCGGCTCCGCCAGCAGCGCCGTGGACGACGCGGTGCGCAGCTCGATCTCGGCGGGAGTCACCTACGGCATCGCCGCCGGGAATTCCTCGGCCGACGCCTGTAACTACTCGCCGGCCAGGGTCGAGTCGGCCATCACGGTCGGTGCCACCAACAGTCAGGACGCCGAGGCCAGCTACTCCAACTACGGTGACTGCCTGGACATCTACGCCCCCGGCAGCAACATCACCTCCGCCTGGATCGGCAGCGACACCGACACCAACACGATCAGCGGTACCTCCATGGCGACCCCGCACGTCGTCGGTGCCGCCGCCCTGCTGCTGGCCGACACCCCCTCCGCGAGCCCGGCACAGGTTCGTGACTCGATGGTCAACAACGCCAGCACCGGCAAGATCTCCGGCATCGGGTCCGGATCGCCGAACAAGCTGCTCTACGTGGGAGACAGCGACGGTGGGGACCCGCAGCCTCCGCCGGAGAACAGCGCTCCCACCGCGTCCTTCACGGTCAACTGCACCACCGCCGGGTGTGACTTCGACGCCTCCGCCTCCAGCGACTCGGACGGCTCGGTGGAGTCCTACGCCTGGCAGTTCGGTGACGGTGCCACCGCCACCGGCAGCACCGCCAGCCACAGCTACGGCGGCGGCCAGTTCACCGCCACGCTGACCGTCACCGACAACGACGGGGCGACCGGTACGGACACGCACCGGATCGACTGCTACGACTTCGGCACGGTGTACTGCTTCGCCTGAGCACCGGCCCTGTCGGGCACGACCGAAGGGGACCTCCCGCCGCTCCCACGGCGGGAGGTCCCCCGTGTGTGCGGTAGGGATCGTCGTGAGATCCGGCCTCGCTCCTGGAACGGGGAGTAACTACCCGATGTCGGGCCTCCCCGCAGCGAGAGCCGTGCCGGAGGTTCGCTACGGAGCCACCTACGACGACCGAGCCGGAGAGTCCGCAGTCAATCGGTCCGGACTTCGGTGCGGGAGGTTACTCCCAGCTTGCGCATCACCTTCGCCACGTGTTGCTCCACGGTTCGTGGCGACAGGAACAGGATCGAGGCTATCTCGCGGTTCGTGTTGCCCAGTCCCACCAGCCGGGCCACGTCCCGTTCCCGGGGCGAGAGCTCGTCACCGTAGCCCCGACGTCCCCGTCGGGATGAGGGCGGTGACACCCCGCTGCCCCGCAGCAGCCGCCTGCAGCGAGCCGCGTCCCGGTCGGCGCCCAGCCGTTCGAACCAGCCGATCACCTCGGACATGCGTCCCGCCGCCGACTCCTCTCCGGTTTCGAGTCCCCGGGCGGCGCACCGCTCCCCGGCCAGCGCCGCACCGTAGGGGCACGGCAACGCGGCATAGCCCGCGCGGGCCGTCTCCCACCATTCGGCCGCCGCCGTCGGTTGCTCGGCCGTTTCGCACAGCACCGCGCGTGCCGCCGCCGTGGCCGGTGCCACCAGCGGGTTCCGGCGGTTCGCCGTCGCCGCGACGAACTCGTCGAGCAGGTTCCGGGCCTCGGTTCGCCTGCCGAGCCGTGCGTAGGCGGCCACGGCCTCGGGCAGCAGCTCGTTCGCCCAGATCCAGATGCCCTTGCGCCGCACGACCCCCACCGCGTGATCGGCCGCGTTCACCGCGCCCGCCGTGTCCCCGCGCAGCAGCCCGAGCCGTACGCGGGCGGCTCCGGCGGCGATCACCACGGGGGTGAAGGACTCGTCCGGGGTGTCCACACCGGTGGCCGCGAGGTGCCGTTCCGCGTTCTCCCATTCGCCGCGCATCACGGCGTGCTGCCCGAGCACCAGCGAGAGCTCCACCGCCACGGGGCGCAGTTCCCCGTAGTCCCGCAGCGCCCGCTCCGCCTTCTCGGGCAGTTCCGCCCACTCGCCGGTCAGCCAGCGCAACCTGGTCTCGGTGCCGTGCAGTGTGCTGTCCAGGTACGGGCTGCCACCCGTCACGCGGGCGAGCCCCCGTGCTTCGGCCAGGTGCTCCCGCGCCGTCGCGTACTCGCCCAGCCACGCGTAAGCGTCGGCGAGGTTGCCGTGGACCCGGGCGATGTGGTGGTGCTCCGGGCCGGGGCCCGGTGAGGAGGGCAGCAGTTCGAAGTGCCGCCACACCTCCGCCGAGTCCGAACCGGACAGCGCGGCGGGCAGCACGTTGGCCAGCAGTTCCGAGCGCAGGGCCGTGCTGTCGGTGCCGTCGAGGACCTCCTCGACGCGCCGCTTCCACTCCGAGCACTTCTCGAACGGTGTGGTTCCCACGTGGGCCTGGGCCAGCGCGGCCATCCCGACCGCCGCCCGGTCGGGGAAGGGCCGCAGTTCCTCGACGGCCAGCTCGATCTCGCCGCGCGCCGTGGCCAGGCAGGCGGTCTGCCGCAGCAACAGCAGTCCCAGGCTGAGGCGCACCTCGCCCCTGGCGGTGTCGGAGAGTCGTGGGTCGGACAGCACCCGTCGCAGCGCGGCCGAGACGTGGCGCTGCGCCAGCCCGCCGAGCGCGGCGTGCCCGAACTTGACCGCGAGCCGGTCCACGTCCGCCGTGGACAGCGAGGGCTCCTCCAACAGGGAGTACAGCAGTTCCGTCGCGGTGGCGACGTCTCCCATCCCGATGGCGCGGTCGGCGGCGGCCGTGCCGTGGCGCAGCCAGTCCGCGATCCTGCCGCAGGCCATGCTGTGCTCGGCGAGCTGGATCAGCGGGGGGTGCTCCTGTTCGGCGAGCACGCGCAGTGCCCGTTCGTGCAGCTCGGTCCGCTCCGGGCCGGTGAGCGTGTCGTAGACGGCCCGGCGTGCCAGGCAGTGCCGGAATCCGTAGCGCCGGGAACCGTCCTCGTGCAGCACGTTGGCGCGCAGCGCCCGCACGATCCGGTGCGCGGCGTCGGGTACCCCGGCGACCCGTCCCAGTAACCGGGCCTCGGCCGGGACGCCGAGCACCGCCGCGGCGCGCACCAGGTCCGCCACCGGTTCCGGCAGCGAGGCCAGCCGCTCGGCCATCGCGTCGCGCAGCAGCACCGGCACGTCGAGCTGTTCGACCGCTCGCAGTGCCCCGGCCGCGTGCGGGGTTCGTTCGCATCCCGGTCGCAGTGTCCGCAGCGTCTCCTCCACGACGAACGGCAGACCGGCCGTGCGTTCGTGCAGCTGTCGCGCGAAGCTCTCCTCGACCTGTTCCGTGCCCAGCAGCAGGCCCGCCAGGGTGCCCACCTGTTCGGCGTTCAGCGGCCGCAGCTTCACCACCGCGCTGCGTGCCCGTTGCGGATGGCGGTAGGCGCTTCCCAACGGGGTGCCGCCCGCCAGTTCCTCCCGGCGGTAACTGAGCACCACGGACAGCGCCGGGGGAGGGTCGGCCGTCAGGAACCGCAGCAGTTCCCGAGTGCCCTCGTCGGCCCAGTGCAGGTCTTCGACCACGAGGACGGCGGGCTGCACGGACTCCAGCAGCGCGTGGACACCGCGGAACAGCCGGTGCCGCTCCGCGGCGGTGTCGCCGAGTGGTTCCGGGGTGGAGGGCAGGAACTCGCCGAGTTCCGGAAGCAGTCTTCGCAGCGCACCGGTGACCGGGTTGAGGTGGTCGGGCTCGGGGGGTGGGCCGAGGGTGCGCAGCGCGTCGACCACCGGCCCGTAGGGGAAGGGCTCCTGGAGTGGCTGGCAGGCCCCGATGAGCACGGTTCGCTCCGCTTCGAGGCGTTCGAGGCCCTCGCGGATCAGCCGCGACTTGCCCACCCCGGCTTCCCCTTCCAGCAGTACTACGGCGGGTGGGGCCAGCACCAGCTCCGTGATGGTGTCGAGTTCCGCTTCGCGACCCACGATCACCGGGCAGGTGCGATTCCTCGAGACGAACGGTTCGGAGGGACGGGTTTCACCGCTCAGCATGCTTACCCCTTCCGCGACCGCGTGGCGTCGGGGGCGGATCAAGTTGAAGTAACGGGAAGCGTATCCCTCGAATGAGTGAAAAACTTCGATCTAAAGAGTGAAATTTGTTCCCGGTTTTCCCGCCGTTTCCGGTTGGCGTGAAGCGGAAACGGCCCCTGAGCGCTGCTGTTTCAACCGTTCAGCGCGGCCGGTGCCAGCAGGGCCGAGGTTCCCACTCCCACCGCGATCACCAGCACCACATAGGCGAACCAGTGCCGGATCGTCTCCGCCCGGAGCCGGGTGGCCAACCCGCCCGCGAGAACCGAGACGACCAGCGCGGTGCCCGCGAACGCCAGCACCACCGGATACCGGACCTCGTCCAGCACCCCGGCGTGCGCGATCAACCCGCCCAGCGCGTTGATCAGCACCACCACCAGCGAAGTGGCCACCGCTGGCTGCGCGGCCAGCCCCAGCAGCAACGTCAGCGCGGGGACGACGACGAAACCGCCCCCCACGCCGAACAACCCCGTCAGCACCCCGACACCGGCCCCGGTCAGCAGCGACCTGGGCAGGCAACTGCGCCACTCGATCCCACCGGCGTCGGTGCGGCAGGAACCGCCCTCGCCGTCCCCACCGGACAGCATTCGAACCGCGACCACCGCCATCAGCACCGCGAACGCCAGCAGCAGCCAGCGGTCCGGCAGCCACCTGCCGACAGCGGTACCGGCGAACGCGGCGGGCACCCCGGCCGCGCCGAACACCAGCGCGACCGGCCAGAGCACCCTCTCCCGGCGCTCGCGGGTAAGCAGCCCGCCGACCGACGAAAGCGCCACGATCAGCAGCGAGGCGGGTACGGCGATCCGCAACGGCAGTCCCACCCCGTACACCAGCGCGGGAACAGCCAGGATCGAACCACCGGCACCGAGCAGCCCCACCGCCAGCCCGATGACCAGGCCGAACGCCACCGCCGCGATCATGTCGGTCCCCACTCCGGCCCGCGCCGTTCCGAGCGGGTCGCCGGGGTGACGCGACGGCGGGGAACAGCCGCTGCCCGCTCACGCATCCGGTTTCACCGGTTCGGCGTCGCGCAGCGCCGACAGCGCCACGTCCGGGTCCACCGTCTTCCCCCGGTTGTGCGGCAGCAGGCTCAGCAGGCGCGCCATGGCGCAGGTGTCGCTGATCGCGGCGAACGTGAGTCCCGCGCCCACGAACCCGGCCAGCCACCGCAGCGGGCGGTAGACGAGGCTGCCCAGCACCCCGGTCAGCACGAGCGAGCCAGCCACCAGCCGCACCTGGCGCTCCATCGGCCACACGCCCCTGCCGCGGTTGACCTCGCCGCCTTCCCGCTCCCACGCCGTGATTCCGCCGGGTAACACGTCGCAGCCGTGCACCCCGGCGCTCTCCAGCAGCGCCCTCGCCCGCTCGGCGCGGGTGCCCGAGGCGCACACCAGCACCACCGGGTCGTCGTGCGCGCGGTCGAGCTCGTCCCGTCGCTCGCGCAGCAGGTCCAAAGGGACGTTGCGCGAACCGGGGATGTGCACCGCGTCGAACTCGCCGGGGGAGCGGACGTCGATCAGCCTGGTCCGGGGGTCGGTTCGCGGGTTCTCGTGCGGTCGTGCCGCGCGCGGGGGTCCGGGGGTTTCGTTCGTGGGGACGTCGTCGGACAACGGGTTTTCCTTTCGTCGGTCGTGTTCCGGGCAGCGTTCGGACCGGCTGCGCGGAGTCGTGTGCGCGGCGCCGCCCGGCGGGGAGGGGGCCGTGCGGGCCGGTGCGTCAGGACGAGACCAGTTCCAGCCCCGCCTCGCCCGCCGCGTCGAACCCGTCGTCGACGAGCACCGCCTCGCGGCCCGCCGACTCCAGCAGCGAGGCAGCGGCGGTGGCCCGGTAACCGCTGCCGCAGTGCACCCACACCGTGCCCGCCGGGACCTCGCTCACCCGTTTCGGCAGCTCGTACAGCGGGATGTGCACCGCGCCGCTGATGTGCGAGTTCCGGAACTCGTTGTTGGTGCGTACGTCCAGCACCACGTCCGCCTCGGGCATCCCGTTGCGCTCCCCGGCGCGGGCGGCCGCGAGGTCGCCGAAACTCGCGGTGCGGGTCTCGCGCAGTTGTGCCGGATCGGCGGCCAGCTCGTCGGGCCGCCCGCTAGCCGCGGCCGCGAACCTGTCGATGCCGATGCGGGCCAGCTCGCGCTGGGCCTCGGAAACCTGTTCGGGCGACTCGCCCAGCAGTGTGATCGGAGCGCCCCAGTCGATCATCCAGCCCAGCCAGGTCACCATCGGGCCGTCCAGGCCGAGCCCGACCGTTCCCGCGAGGTGTGAGCGCACGTAGGCCCTGCGCGAGCGCAGGTCCACCACCCACTCGCCGTGTTCCAGCCGCCGCGCGAGCTCCGCCGGGCTCGCCTCGGCCGGGTGGCGCAGGTCCAGCGGTTCGGGACCGGCGATGTTGCGCACCCCCATGTGCGCGTAGTAGGCGGGGTAGACGTCCAGCCCGGACAGGACGCTTTCGACGAAGTCCCCCTCGGACAGCGTCAGCGCGGGATTGAACTCCTTCTGCTCCGCGATGGTGCTGGCGTCCCCGGATGCCTGGGTGGCCGAGCAGAAGCTGCCGAAGCCGTGCGTGGGCCATACCCGCGCCCCGTCCGGCAGCACGTCGGCCAGCTTCCGGGCCGAGGCGTGCTGGTGCCGGGCGAGTCGTTCGCTGTGCTCCTCGCCGAGCAGGTCGGTGCGGCCGGTGGTGCCGAACAGCAGCGAACCGCCGGTGAACGCTCCGAAGGTGCCGGAGTCGTTCTCCAGCAGGTAGGACAGGTGGTGGAAGGTGTGCCCCGGTGTGGCCAGCGCCCGCACCCGCAGGTTCTTCGAGACGGTCACGATCTCGCCGTCGTGCAGCGGGCGGTGGTCGAACGGTGCCTCGTCCGCCGCCGCCACCCCGTATTCGGCCCCGGTGAGCCGGGCGAGCTCCAGCCCGCCCGAGACGTAGTCGTTGTGGATGTGCGTCTCCAGCACGAGCCCGATCCGCACGTCGAGGCGGCCCGCCAGCGCGATGATCCGGTCCACGTCGCGTTGGGGGTCGACCACCACCGCCGTCTCACCGTCGGTCGCCAGATAGCTGCGGTCCCCCAGCGAGGAGGTGGCGATCACCTCCACGTGCGGTGTCTCCGAGTCCTCCCGCCCCTCGGGGCGTGTCATGGTTCGCGTCATCGCTGTGCACCCCCTTCGGTGTTCCGGCCGGATTCGACCCACGCCGCCGTTCCACCCGATACCGAGACCGCGTCGACACCCGCTTCGCGCAGGGCCCGGGCGGCCCGCAGACCGCGGCCCCCCGACTGGCAGACAACCCGTACGCCGTCCGGGAACTCGCCGGGTGCCCGCAGCACCTGTTCCAGCGGGACGTTGCGCGCTCCGGGGACGTGTCCCCGCGCGTACTCCTCAGGGGATCGCACATCGAGGACCTCCGCACCCGCGTCGCGTGCGGCGGCCAGATCCTCGACGGTCACTTCGATCGATTCTTCCGGCATTGTCACTCCTGATACCCTGGGGGGTATACAACTATTAAACGGGTTCCCCGGTGGTGGGATTCCGGGGGTTCGGGGCCGACGGGTCGATTACCGGTGGGACCCCGTGGTCCGCGGCTCCGCCGTCACGGCGGTCGCGTGCCGGCGCGTCGTCCCGTTGACTCGGGCAGGCGCCGCTCGCTCAGGCCAGCGCCAGGAACAGCCGTTCCAGCTCCTCCTCGGTCATGGGCGGTTCCTCGCCCTCCTCGCGGGCGGTCTGGCAGTGCCGCATGCCGCTGGAGACGATCTTGAACCCCGCCCGGTCCAGGGCGCGGGACACGGCGGCGAGCTGGGTGAGCACCTGGGCACAGTCCTCGCCCTCCTCGATCGACTCGATCACTCCGGCGAGCTGGCCCTGTGCGCGGCGCAGGCGGGTGAGGGCGTCGCCCACGCGTTCGGGTCTCATCTCCACTGTCGAACACCTCCGTGGGGTGCGGTTCCCGGCTCGGTTCCCGAATGTACCCCCAGGGGTATCCGAGTGTCACTGAGGTGGGCGGTGACGCGGCGCACTCAGCGGGGAGCGGTCCGGCCCGTCGAGCGCGCGGGTGGGCGGGGAAGTGTTTCGGGCACGAGTCCGTGCCCCGGTGGCCGGGGTGCGGGCCGGTCCGGGGCACGGGGCGTCACGGCGCGTTCGTGGCGCCGTGTTCGGGGTGGTGATCGCGGTTGTTCGTCGAGTTCAGCGGTTCGTGATCGGTCGGGGCTGACCGGTTCAGCCGCCGTACTCGCAGAGGCCGTTGCACACGTACAGCCCGAACGTGCCGCAGCCCTTGTCCTGGAACACGCAGTTGCTGGACTTGTACTGGCAGTAGTTCCGGTCGGGGCAGTACTCGCTCTCGTTGCTGCATTCGCAAGCGGGCTGTGCGGCTTCCCTCGGACGGCGTTCCGCCGGTCCCAGTGTGGCGATCACACGACCCGACTCGTCCTTTCCGAAGGCTGCCTTGGCGTTCTCCTCGAGATTTCTCACCGCGCGGGTAGGTTCGTCCCGGGATTCGAAGTTCCTCGGGTTCGCCGCGACCGCGGCGGCCTCGTCGAGGACCTGCTTCTGCTCGGTGGTGACCTCGGGATTCTCGGTGCGGTAACGCCTGAGGTGTCGGCTCCAGAACTCGCTTCTCCGCTCGGGAGAGAGTTTGGCGTAGATCGCGCGTCGATAGGCCATCGGATAAGCGATGATCTCGTCGTATGTGGTCGGCAGATTGTTCGCGTTGGCCTCGACCCAGCGCCGCGCGGCGGCACAGCGCTGTTCGGCCAGTGCGGGGGTCTTGCCGAACAGTACGATCCCGGTGGCCAGCGCCGCTCCGCCGCCGAGGCGCAGGAAGCCCGCCCGGCCCAGGGTGTTGGACTCGGTGGACTCCAGCGGGTGGCCGTTGGCCTGCCTGCGCAGCGCGCCGAGCGAGCGCAGCACCCGGAGGGTGGAGCGGGCGCCCAGCCTGCGCAGCAGCGGTGGTGTCATGGTTGGGCCGGTCCAGGCCCGCGCTTCGGCTCCCTCGATTCGCAGCAGGGTGGGCGCGTTCGGGGGGTCTTCGCCGAACTTCGCGGCGCGCCAGTACCGTACCTGCGGATTGTCCAACGGCAGCACTTCGAGCTTTCCGTCGCACGCTTGTGCGATAGCGTCGGAAATCTCCTGACACGTGGCGCACGACCCGTCGAAAGCAAGTATCCAACGCTGTTTTTCGTCACTCATTTTCGCGTCTCCCTGGGGTGGCGTCCGACATTCGGGTGAGTACGTTTTCCTTGTCGGTGGAAAAGGCTATTGGAGTCAGGGCGAGCACAGTAGGGAATTGCCCGGAAATCATTCAATAGTAGTAGCCGGTACTCGGCCGCACGATAAGTGACGATTTCTCGGGAATTTCCGATTTTCCGTGGTCCCGTGCGGCGGTGTCTCACGGCCGGATTCCCAGGTGTACCCGGCGACCGCCGTATCGTCGGTGGTGCGCAGTAGGCTTGCCGTGTTCGTCCCGGCACGAAGTGTGCGAAACCGGAGGTGGATGTGCCGGATCACGTGCCACCAGTGGCCGACTCACGGTTCTGGGGCGAGGAACGCGGCCTGGCAGGCGCGTGCTACCCGGTGGCGTGCCGCGGTCTCGACGCGGCGGCGATGCTGCGCCGCCTGTGGCGGGAGTTCGTCTCGCCCGACCTGCGCGCGCGGTTCGCCGAGCTCCTGGAACTGTCCGAGGAGGAGTCCCGTCGACTGCTGGAGTTCTGGGCCGCCGCCCACGACATCGGCAAGATCACGCCCTCCTTTCAGGCTCAGGTGGAGATCCCCGACGGCTACGAACCGGACGAGGTGACCGCTCCCCACGACGAGGCCACGCAGCACGCGCTGTGGCCGCTGCTGATCGAACTCGGTTGTCCCGTGGAAGTCGCCAAGTGGGCGGCACAGCTGCTGGGCGGGCACCACGGCCGGTTCAACGCGATCGACCGGAACTGCCGTTCCCCGGTGAAGTCCCGCACCCTGGGGCTCGGCGACGAGCGGTGGGCACGGCAGCGCTCCGACACGCTGCGCGTCTGGTTGGCTGTGCTTGAACCGCCCGTGCCCCGGCGGTTCGAGCCCGCCGCCGCGAACGTGGTCACCGGACTGGTGATCCTCGCCGACTGGCTGGCGAGTCGGATTCCGTACGTGCTGAAGCGGTTGCCGGACGTCCCGGAGCGGGGCGACGTGGCCTCGCTGGACTCGTTCCTCCACGGCTCGTTGGCCGAGGCCCCCGCCGTGGTGGCCGAGGCCGGGTTCTCACCGTTGCGATTGCGCTCCGGTTCCTTCGCCGAGGAGTTCCCCGAGTTCTCCGCCAACGAGCTGCAACGCGACATCGCCGAGCGCTTGCCGAGCTCGCTCGGCGTTGGAAAAGCTGTCGGATGGACTGCTGCCGGAGGAGAAGGCGAGCACGTGGTTCCAGGTGGATTCGGAGCGTGGGCTGCCGCACTTCGTGGGGGGACGACGGAGTGCCGCGCCTGGACGGGCCGGACGGTCCGGCCTTGCCCCGGTCCAGCGACGGGAAACTCTCCCACGAGGAGTTGATCGCGATGGTGCGGCGTTCCGTGCCGATGCCGCGCGGGCCGTTGACGTCGGTGCCGCCCGACCAGCTGCCGAGGTTGCTCCGGCCGTGGCGCGACATCTGGCCGCTGGGGGAGCTGGTGGCGCTGGAACATTCCGTTGCCGAGGACGGGAAAGCCGCTCCCGTACGGTTCGGCGACCGGTTGCTGTGGTTGGACGAGGACGTCGGGCTGGAGGAGGTGGCGCAGTGAGGGATCGCGACCGTCGCCCCGGTTCTTTCGTCCTGTGTGGTCCCCGTGAGGGTGCTTTTCCGCCGCTACATAGGCGTGAGAACGTGCGGCGGCGATTGTGACGTCGCGGGTCGCGGAGGGTGCTCTCCACGGGCGTGGAGGTGGATCGTCCGGCACCGGATCGCCATCGAAACCGTACAGGAAGGACCCCCTATGGCCACGTTCTCCTTCGACAGCTTCGCCGCCTGGGCGTTGCCACTCCGTTCCAACACCACACGCGGTCTCGCCGCCGAATACCTCGTCGCTCACGCCGTAGGCGGCGACCTCAGCCAGCCCCGCGACGAATGGGGCAACCACGACACCGTCACCGCCGACGGCATCACCGTCGAAGTCAAGTCCGGCGCCTACCTACAAGCATGGACGCAGTCCGCCCCCAGCACCATCGTCTACACAGGGCTACGCGGTAAATGGCTCGGCGAACAGGGGATCTATCTCGACGGACCACGCGAGTACCGCTCGCAAGCCTATGTGTTCGCCGCGCACACCACGACCGACCCCGACCGCTACGACGCTCTGGACCCCGGCCAATGGGAGTTCCGGGTGCTCGGACGCTCCCGGCTCGTCGCGCTGAACCAGGACTCGATCAGCCTGACCAGGCTCCAACAGCTCCACCCCGAGCCCATCGCCTACCGCGATCTCAGCGCCGCTGTGCGGGACGTGAGTTTTGCGTGAAACCGGCGAGAGATGATCATGACCACCAATGACCGTAATGATTCGAAATTATTACTGCCATGCGGGCATGGTGTCGAGCACGAAGCGGTTCCGGATCACCTGTGACGACACTCAGCCGCTGTTGATGCGCAAGGCGCGCCTCTCGGGCCCGTTGGGCGGGATCTCGAAACTCATGAAACCCATCAACGCCAAGTACGTGAAAACCGAGGCCGATCATGAGGCCACTCGCCCGCCTGGAGCTCTGGGGTGGGATGTACTACGACAGTGAGTACGGCCTCTACCTGCCGGGGCAGAACTTAGAACGTTGTTTGAGAGACTCCGCCACGATCACCAAGGACGACGAAGAGATCGAACGCGGGGTGTTCATCGATACCGAGCTCAACCTCCTCGAATACGACGGACCCCGCGACATGCACGCCCTGTGGCAAGACAAGGACTTCGTCCACCGCCAGCCATCCAAGGTAGGCATGAATCGCGTAATGCGGGTACGTCCCGTTTCCCGGCGATGGAGCTTCTTCGCCGAGGGGCTGTACGACCCCAACGTGGTCAACCTCGGCGAGCTCGCCCGGATCGCCGACACCGCCGGACGTCTGATCGGGCTCGGGGACTGGCCTCCTCGCTACGGCCGGTTCATCGGAACAGTGGAAGAGCTCGTCGATGCCTGAACAGCTCCGATCCGCCGAGATGCGTGCCCGCTGACGCATCGTCTACGATCTCTTGGCCGACACCCCGACCGCCGAGATTCTCACCTACGACCAGATCGCCGGCGCGCTCGGACTCGACCCCGTGACCGACCGGCAAACCATGCGCGGGGCCATCCGCCGTACAGCCAAACACCACCGGAGCCAGGACGAACGCTCGGTCGAAGCCGTCGTCAGCGAGAGACTACCGCGTTGCCACCCCGGAACAACACCTCGGTCTCGCTCATCAGTATCAAACGCGCGTTCGCTCCCAGTTCGACAAAGGGAGCGCTTCGGGCCGAAGACACCGATATGAACCAGTTATCCCGGAGGTGTGGATCGTCTTCACCAACGTGGTCCGGGTTTTCTCGATTCAACAGGAACAGGTCCGAAGGCTCGATCTCAAAAACGACGAATTCCAGGAGGCCGTGGACACGGTGGACAAACGGCAACCCCATACCGCTTCCGAAGTGGCCGGCATGGACGGGCTACTTCGTCGTCTCGAATGTATGCAAGGCTTTTCCAGTGACGACGAACAGGAATCCGGCGGGCAACCTGTCGGAACGCCAGGCCAGACTAGTCGAGTCCCGGCGAGTCTGGGCGCGGCCTAGCGCCCCAGGTCGTGTCGCTTTGCGCCAGGGCGATTCGAGGCTGCGCGGAGTATGGCTGACTTTGGCTAGACAAGGAACGGCCGGTGACCGGCAGCCACCGGGGTTCGGGGGCCGGCATCCACGGCTCCGCGGAGATATTCGGGGAGCCGCCACGAGGTCGCCTGTCCAATCGTGGTGCGGTCACTGCTGGCGAGCCGCGGCTTGGTTGGGCGTGACTTTGGTGGGGCGAGTCTGGTCAAGGCAAGGACGTTGGCCGCGCGATTCACGCGCGTGTGCTCTCCACGGGCGTGGAGGTGGATCGGAACTGAGCCAGCCTGTGATGGGAAAAGCGTCCCGCGGGTTGTGCGGGAGTCGGATATCTCGATCAGAGTCCTCCGGTCGAAGTGTGCTGTACTCTCGCCGCCGCGTATGCGCGTGCCCACTGGGGTTTCCGCAGTAGTCGCCGGTTGGCTCACAGTCGGTAACCGTTCCATGTGAAGGATCGCGCGCATGAACTTGCACGAGGAATTGGATGTGGCTTGGCAGGAGTTGGAAAGCCTGTCGCCGGGGGAATTCGTTGCCAGGATCACGAAGATCGTCGGGTCGCCAGGGGTGCCCGATGAGATCCGCGAATTCCAGTTGGCCTGCGCCCACGACTCGACGGGCTCTCCCGAGCTGGCCATCCCCGGCTATCGGCGCGCCCTCGAGGCGGGCCTGAGCGGATACGAGAACCGACGAGCAAAGATCCAGCTCGCCAGCTCGTTACGCAACATCGGACAGGTGCGGGAGAGTGTGCGGATTCTTATGGCTGAATCCACCACCGAGGGAGACGGGCTCGACGACGCGGTCGTGGTCTTTCTCGCGCTCGCGCTGACGGATCTGGGACAGGAACGCGAGGCCGTCTCGCGGTTGGTGCACGCACTGGCCGACCACCTGCCCCGCTACACGGCGTCCGCCCACCGTTATGCGGATGCCCTGAACACGGATCAGGCGGCAACGTTGCTCGAGGGTGAAGAAGACCGGTGATCGCTTCAGGCTGGCGTGATCTCCACTGGCGTGGCGGTGGTCGGCGGGGTGTCGTCGTGGTGTGAGTCGGTCGGGTGATTACCGGCTGGTCAGGGGTGCGGGGCGGGTGGTGGTGTTGGCATACTTCGCGCCATGTTCCGGATGAATTCGGGCCCCCTGGCGGTCGAGCGTGACCTGGACGACATTCGGGAGGCGTTGCGGCTGTACGGCGAGCCGCACGAGCTGGTGCAGTTCGATCTGGAGCGGGAGTACGGGTTCACCGAGGAGCAGTTCACCGAGTGGTGGGCCACCGCTACCAGCGCCGCGAATCCGCCGACCGAGCACGATCGGGAGATGATGCGTCGCCTGTTCGAGGAAGGTGACCAGACGGGATTCTCGGAACGGATCGACGACTTGAGCGATCCCACCACCCCTCCGATTTGGTTGAGGCATTGATGGCCCGCTACGTGATTCGCTGGGGTGAACAAGCCGACCGGACTTACAATGATCTCCCGCCACGGCTTCAGAAGGCGGTGGACAAACGACTGGACGAACTGCGCGTCGAGCCGTACACCGGTACCTACGACAAAGGTCGTGACCAGTGGAAGGCCGCGTTCGACGGCGGTATCGTCATGTACACCGTGGGGGAGCGGATGTTGTTGATCGACGTGCTGCGCATCACCGCCCTCTGAGCTTCTGCCGTTGTTCGGAAACTCCAGCACGGTGATCGCGAGACTCGGGGATGCGGCATCCGGAAAGTTCGAGCCGAAGCTCTGGGCCGCTCGTTTCCGGTGAGCTGTGATGGGGGCTGGTCTGGTCGATAGCTGGGGTGACTCGGTGTGGGGCAGGTTCGTGGGTACTGGTGTAGTTCGCTCGTCGGGCCGTGAATCCCGCGTGGGGGTTCCGTTGTGTCGGTGGTGTGAGAACGTGCAGCGGCGGTCGTAGCGTCGCGGGTCGCAGAGGGTGCTCTCCACGGGCGTGGAGGTGGACCGGTGATCGTGGTTGGCTGACCACGATGCTGCTCGTGCTCTCCACGGGCGTGGAGCTCGTCTGTGAACGACTGGGGGACTTGCACCCCTCCAAGTTTCGCATTAGTTTGAAACTATGGAACGTGCTCTGGAGGCTCGGTTCTCCGACCTGGTCAACCATCCCAAGGACACGGTCGCCAAGATCAATGCGAGCCGTAGTCGTCACCTGTGGTTGCGCCGCCGTGACGACGAGGATCTCGTGTTGACCACCGCTGCTCGGGCCGAGCAGGAGAACGAGGTCGTCTCGGCCACCACCGCCCTGTTCACGGCCATGATGCGCCAGGACGGGGCCGCGCTGTCCTTACTGATCGATGTCGTACCCGAAGCCTTTCCCTGGGTGCGCTTCCTGCCCACCGAGGATGTGCGTGCGTTCGTGGTGGAACTCGTCGAGACACTGCGTGCCACCGAAGCCATCGACAATCCGGCACCCGTGGCACAGGTCATCGAGTCCTGGAAACACACCGCGGAGGCGTACGCCGACCCCGAGGTGCATGCTTCGCTGACAACCGACGCCACCGACCACGGCCCGGCGACCGAACCTCCCAGTAACGTATGAGTGGTGGCGGTACCCGACGCAAGCAGCGCGTCGCCCCACCGGCGGCGCGGGACCAATGGGAGATCCGGTGCGGTACCAGTGAGGCCGGTAAAGGCTGGGACGAGCTGTGCCAGCAGGCTCCTGGTAACACACGCCGCGCTTGGGAACAGCTCAGCAATGATCCAGCCCCACGAATGGAGACTCAGCGCCACCATCGGCTCAAGGGATCACTGCGTATCGGAACCTTCGAGGGGCGGGAGCTGCCCGCATGGCAGATCGAAGTCACCGGCGGCGGGCGCGTGTGGTATCTCCTCGACGAACAGCGTCGCACCGTATGGCTCATTCACGCCGGTACGGGACACCCCAAAATGACCGAGTAGTCGTGTTGTCCATTGTGGTTTGAAATCTGAGTGCGGGACAACCTCGTGGACCACACGAAATTCCTCGTGGTTCGCCTCCGGCGAGGCGTTGTGGATGTGATCTTCCGGATGACAGGGTAACTCGACGTAGTGTCCGTTCAGGTGGTGTTGCCAGGCCGCTGGTACGTGATGTGTGGGGGTTTCGGTTGTGTTGGTGGTGTGAGAACGTGCAGCGGCGGTTGTAACGTCGCAGGTCGCAGAGGGTGCTCTCCACGGGTGTGGAGGTGGACCGCGTTGGTGTGGGTGGACGAGCCCGCCGACGAGGTGCTCTCCACGCGTGTGGAGGTGGACTGTGAACCGGTTCGGGAAGCTTTTTCGTCTCATGCGGGGTGGTGAACTATCATCGTCATGACGGCGAGTTCGATCGTGTGAACGCCGATGAGGAGCAGGCCGACGAGGATCGGCCAGTTCGGCCGCCATCCGGCGAGGCGCACTCCGGCGACTCCTGTCCACCACAGTAGGCAGGCCAGTGCGCTGAAGAGGGCGTGGAGTTCGATGTCTGAGCCGCTGTGGTGAAAGAGCTTCGTGAGGAATGACAGGCTCAAGATCGTGGTGATCCATCCGCTGTAGGCGAAGGCGGCTACGGCGAGGGCGGTTCCGGCGCATTCGCGCAGCAGGATCGTGGTGACCGGGGAGATTCTGGACATGACGATGCGTCCTGCTCGGTTCGATGGTGCGGTGTTTGCCCCCGGCCGGGGCGGTGGAGAACCGGTACCGCCCCGGCCGGGATGGGGTGTCGCGCCGGGGTGGGGAGGGGAGGATTTCCGGCGCGGCACCGGCTTGGGGTGGTTCTGTTTTCGTGGTGCCGATTTCGCGAGAAATGGATGGCGGGGTGGTGGGTGGCCCCGCACGCCGTTGTGCGGGGCCGCGACGAACGCACGCCGGAGGATCGGGTGCTCTCGTGGCACGCGTTCGGGTTTTGTGCGTTGGTCAGGCAGCCAGTGGTGTGTGTCGGGGGCCGTCGTGAGGTGACCGGGTGCTGGTAGAGGTGGTGCCGCTGGGCTTGTCGGGGTCGCGGGTGGGTCGGCCTTGTCCGGTGTTGCCGTGTGTGTTCCACAGTGGACGCACTTGCGGCGAGTGGGCCGGAAGATGCCCGATGGTGTGCAGGCAGGCGTCGCAGACCGATCGGTCGTCCTCGTCATGTTCGGGTGGTGTGGGGCTGGCTCGGCCTCGGTAGGGGCCGTGTCGGGCCAGGTGTCCGCACAGCGCCCGCAGTCCGGAGTGTCGGAGTGCGGTGTTGGCGGGGCAGGCGTGCCAGCGGGATTCGTGCACGCTGACGAACCAGGCGTGACGCTCGGGCTTGTTCAGCGTGTCGGTGGCCGGGTCGACCGTGCCAGTAGGAGGATCAGCGGTACCGGCAGCAGGACTGTCGTTTCCACTTAGGACACTGCTTCTCCGCGAGAGGCGGTTTCCGCTGAGCAGGTGGCGCAGCACGAGCAGCAGCACGGTGAGGGTCATGATGGCCACGTCTCCCGTTCCAGCAGTGCCGAGTCGAGTTCGTCGCGCAGGTGTCGGGCTTGCTCGGCGGTCAGCAGCGTCACCGCGGCCGGGGTGGGCGCCAGCAGTGCGATGCCGGAGGCGGTGGGCTTCAGCCGCAGCACGGTGGGGCCGTGACGTTGTTGGTGGCAGGTGATGTCGCGCCAGCGCGAGGGAGGGATGGTGGTGGGGCTGTCGGTGTCGAGGTGGGCGAGTTCCAGCAGCCAGGGTTCGTAGGTGTTGGTGGGGCTGGGTGGGTGGTGATTACTGGCGGCGAGCAGGTGTTGGGTGCACACGCGGCAGTAGTGGTGCCACCCGGCCAGGATTCGGTCCGGCGGGTGTGGGGGTAGTTCGATGGTCTGGCCGCAGAAACAGGCCACGAAGCCTCGGCCCGCACGGGCGGAGTCGGTGTGTTTGTAGGGGGCGGTGGCGTGGATCTCGCCCGAGCCGGTGCTGGTGACGAACCGGGGAGGCGGCACGCAGTGTTCACTGGTGGGCATGGCGCACCACCCGTCCCCGGAAGCTGGAGACCGCGATCGTGGAGCAGCACGGGGCGCACAGCTCGGGATCAGCCTGCGGCTCACCGATACCGAGTATCTCCCCGACACCGAGCCGCATGCGGCACAGACTCAGCACCCACGAGGCCGTGTACTCGCTCGGATGATGCTCGATGGCGTGCAGCCGGGGCGGCTGGCCGTAGTGGTGATCAGCCTCAGTCGGGGCCAGCACCAGAAACACCGGGCTACGCGGAAACAGCGGCCGCACCTCAGCTCACCCCCAGCCGGGAGAGGTGGTGGCCCCGCGAGATGGGACGCGTCCTGACACGCGTCGTAGTAAGCGCTAGCATGAACAACGCTCCCTTTCACACACGGTTGGTGGAGCCCCCGCGTCCATGTGCTTGCCGGCTGGGACGGCGGGAGAAGAGCTGCTCGTTCGGTGGTGGTGACCATCGAACGAGCAGCTCACAACACGGCGAACGCGCTGCTCGCCTCACACAGCGCAGTGCGAGTGCGTGCCGGACAGTGCGTAGTGCACATCCCCCTTGGCCGCACTCGGATTTCGCAATCGTCTCCGGACAGTTGTTTCCCTGTCCCAAACGAAGAGTTGGCGATCGTCGGCTTGTCGCAAGGACTTCTCACCGGGTAGCTGCCGCAGAGCCACCCTGCGCTTCTCTCTTCGAGAGTATTGTTCAACAGCCCTCTCATTGCCTCCTCCTCGGCATCAGCAATGCTTTTGTGTTGCTGATCGATTATGAAGAACTATAACGGTTACTGGTAACGGTTACCAGTCGCTCTTTTGGGTGATCGCGCTTCGGCCTCCGAAGGGGAGAGGATGCGCGTCATGAAGGAGAGTCCGACCGCACGCCGACGAGCTCTTGGTCAAGCACTGCGTGAACTCCGCATCGCCGCTGGAAAGGACACCGCTGAGGCGGCAGCGATAATCGAGTGCTCCGAAAGCAAGATCCGCAAAATCGAGTACGGAGACGTACCCACCAAGGTTGCCGAGCGCAACGCGCTCGTAGAGGCGTACGGAGCCTCCGATGAGGACAGATCCGAGGTTCAGGAACTAGCCAAAGGAGCAAACCAGCGCGGTTGGTGGCAGAGCTACAGGGGTGCTGTACCTCGCTGGTTCCGCCGCTACGTCGGTCTGGAGTCAGCAGCGGCAGAGATTCGCACCTACGAGACGGAGTTGATTCCGGGCCTGCTCCAGACTGCGGACTACGCACACGCTTTGATCAACAGCAGCAATCCAGAGATGCCAGCCGAGGAAGTGGCAAACAGGCTCAAGGTTCGTACCGAACGCCAGGAACGTCTGCTCAGCGACGGAGCACGCCTGGTAGCCGTGATCAGCGAAGCCGCCATCCGGAGAACCGTCGGCGGGCGAAGTGTCATGACTGATCAACTCAACCTGTTGCTGGACGTTCAGCAGCAAGCTCAAATCGAGGTGCAGATCATTCCTTACTCGGCCGGTGCCCACCCCGGAACTGGTTTTCCTTTCGTGTTGCTTCGCTTTCCCGACGACGTAGCCCCTTCGTTGGCTTACACGGAGAGCTTGACCTCGGCCGCTTACCACGATCGTCAGCCTGACGTAGAGACATATACGATGGTCTTCGACCGGCTACGGGCCACGGCGTCGAGTCCCACGGAGAGTTCGGAGCTGATCCGCAGAGCGGCCCGAGACCTACAGACATAGCAAGACGAGAGGGTGCGGCATGAGCGAGCTTCACGGCGCTGTATGGCGCAAGTCCAGCCGCAGCGGAGGAAATGGGGGCAACTGCGTTGAGGTCGGTTACGCCTCCGGGATCGTGGGAATCCGGGACACCAAGGACCGTCGTGGCGGGACCCTCGCCGTGGAATACACCACCTGGACCGCGTTCCTCCGGACCGTCAAGCAGGGCCGCCTCGACAGCTGATCCCACCTCGTGAAGTCCCGCTCGGTGTGCCATCGGGCGGGACTTTTCGCGTCTGCGGTCGTGCTGGTTTGTCGTGGTGCACGGGGATTGTGCCGTGTCCCGGGCAGGCAACTGCCCTGCCATCGCTAGCTACAACGCGGTGGACCCCCCACGGTGGGTGCAGGCCAGAGCGGAACGTCAGAAACGGCTGACCGAGCTGAATTCCCTACGTCTGCGAGCGGTCATCAGTGAAGCGGCGCTCCGTCGTGAAGTCGGTGAATCCTCGGTCGTGGCAGAGCAACTGGACCAAGTGATGCGTTGGTGTGAGCTTCCGAACGTGATTGTCCAAGTGCTGCCCTACAGCGCAGGAGCGCATGCCAGCCCGTCCGGGTCATTCGCGTTGCTCTCGTTCGACAACAACGAAGCTGTCGGATTTCTCGACACTCCGTTGGGAGGGCACACCGTGGATGATCCCAACGATGTGGAGGCTTTGAAGTACGTCGGAGACGAACTACGATCCACAGCCCTGCCAGCACCAGCTTCGCTGGAGTTGATACGTAGCATTCGGGAGGCGCACACGGCACAGACCTAGGAGGCTGGCACAGTGGATCTCTCGCGTGCGACGTGGCGAAAGTCGTCACGGTCGAACAGTGGCGGCAACTGCGTCGAGGTCGCCCAGAATCTGCCGGGGCCGCTCTCCTCCGAGACAGCAAGCTCGGTACCGACAGCCCCGTCCTCGCGGTCTCCCCGAACCACTTCACCGCCTTCCTCGACGCGCTCAAAAGCGACCGCCTCGACGGCTGACCCGCCTCGTGAAGTCCCGCTCGGTGTGCCATCGGGCGGGATTTTCGCTCCGCTGTCCACGATGGTTTGTCGTGGTGTGAGGAGACGGGGGTGTTCGGTTGTCGAGGCTACGATGGCCCGGATCGGAGCTGGTAGAGAAGTGCTGATCCCACGGTCGAGATGCGGTGTCCCGATGTCGCGGCGGTGTGAGAACGTGCATCGGCGGTCGTAGCGTCGCGGGTCGCAGAGGGTGCTCTCCACGGGCGTGGAGGTGGACCTGGCGTTGTGGTCGAACGCGAGTTGGTCGCGCAGTGCTCTCCACGCACGTGGAGGTGGTCTCCGAAGCCGGGAACGGCCGGGGCGTGGGTGGATCTGAGTAGTTCTGCCGATGTCGTCGTTCGGCCGAGGTTCGATCCTGGCGGCATGTCACAACGGGGGAGCACTGTCAGGGGACGCGGGGCGACCGGAGCGGGGCGGGTCCGGTTGGCCACCGAGACGGCGGGAACGATCATGGTCGTGGCCGCACCGGCTCTGATGGTGATGAGTATGGCCGGGTTCTACCTCGCGGCCGGCGTCGCGACCGGCTGGGACTACGACTCCCCCGAGGCTGGTTGGATTCTGCTCGGGGGGTTCGGTTTCTATGTGTGGGCGATCATGCTCCTCGGCGCGCCGTTGTCGTTTCTGCTGTGCGGGTTGACCCGGCGCGCCTTCCTGCCGGAGCGCGTCGCGGTGCGCAGAGCACTGCTCTTCGCCGCCGTGGCGGGACTGCTCGTTCCCGAACTCGTGCTGCTGCTCGCCGGATTCATGTAGGAATTCCGAGAGCTCTGTTCGGAGCCGTGGCCTGCCGTGGGGATTCGAGGAACATCGGACACACAGAGCCGCCTCGGATGCGTGTGAACCGCACGCGCGCTGCGGAGATGTGGAGGTCACAGGTACGAGGTAACCCGGCGTCGCCTCATGTCGGGACGAGCCGGTGGTGTCCGGCTCCGTTCGGCGCGGTTGGTTTCGGCTGCGGTGATCAAGGCCAGTCGGTGTGTCGTCGTGGTGAGGCGTCCGATCAGGTGGCCGAACAGTCGGGAGGCCCGCAGCATCGGGTGTTGGCCGGACCGCACCGCCGTTGCGAACCCCGTCCCGGAAACCCCGAACACCGGCCCGGTTGGGCTGCCCCGGACGGACGACGATTACTCGCGAGAACGCCGCCAGGTGCCGGGAAGTGAGGGTCCTCATGGGGCGGGTTCGACCTCTCATCCGGACTCGACTCCCGCTCGGCGTCCTTGAAGGCCGCGTCGACGGTTCGGGTGCGGTCGAGAACGCCCCGAGTCGGCCCGCAACCAGCCACGCGGCTGTCTGGGGGTGGGAGCTGCTTTCGGCTGTCGGGTGAGTGCGAGCAACCCCGTCGCGTCGGTGGGGGGCGGTTCTTCCTCCGAGGCCACGAGAACGCGCCACTGCTGTTCGGCCTCGTCGGTGAGCTCGATCCTTCGTATCCAACCGAGCAGCACCGAGCAGCGCCGCCACGCTCGCCGAAGCCGACTCCGGGACACGGTCGAGCTGCCCCAGTCGCTCCCGTGCCGTTTCGAGTTCCTCGGTCGGGGGACATCCCCCCCCCTCAACATCGCTGCCTGGCCGCACCTGAGTGAGAGAATCCCCGGCGGGCGCCACTTCGGAGTGTGTGAGGCTCTGATCGACCTGCTGCCAGGTGGGGAGCCGGGGCTCGTACCGGGCGCATGCCCGGCCGCCGCGGTGCGGTTTCCCGTACCGAGTTCCGGAATCGTGGTGGTGGCGGATGGCTCGGGACGACCCGCGAAACGCGCGGCGGCTGTAGCCTCGCGGGTCGTGGAGTGTTCTCCGCGTATGTGGAGGTGACCACTCGAGTCCCTTCGGGCCGCTCGTGTGTCCGCTGCCCTGAGGGGAGACGTCAATCGCGCGACCCTGTGCCAGGGGCTTTCTGATCCGGATCAGCCGGGACGGTGGTGCACGTACTCGATGATCGAACCGTCCGGATGCCGTACCGTCACCCCGCTGCCCACCGGGGCTCGGAACGGTCGCCGCACCAGCTCCGCACCTTCCGCGCGCAGTCGTTCGAGGTAGGGCTCGATGTCCGGCACGAGCAGCGTCCCGACCGTGGCGCGGAACGGTTGCAGCGCTTCCGCCGAACCGCCGATGAGCAGAAAACCTCCCACCGCGGTCAGTGTCAGGTTCTTCTCCGGATAGGGCATGACCATGTCCCGCCGTAGCCCCAGCACTCTCTCGTACCACGAGGTCGTCGCTTCGAGATCGGCGATGTCCACGAAGACTCTTACGAACGTTCTCGGCTGTCGAAGGACGCGGGAATCCGTGAGTTCGCGCCAGAGTTGATCGAGCAAGAGGACTTCCTTCGGTCGGCTTCGGTTCGACACCCGACTCTCCTGCGGTGAATCGGGGCCGGGCCAGCAGCCGGTTCGTACTGTTACCGACACTGACAGGCTCAGGGAACGTGGAGGGCGATGTCCGCGATGACGATCCGGCGCGAACTCGGTGCGTTCCTGCGGGCCGCGCGCGCTCAGCTCACCCCGGCCGATCTCGGGCTGGACGCGTACGGCAGCCGCCGGGTCCGGGGCCTGCGGCGAGAGGAGGTCGCTGCCGTCTCCGGGGTCGGGCTGTCGTGGTACACCTGGCTGGAACAGGGCAGGGTCAACGCCTCGCGGCAGGTGCTCGACGCGTTGGCGAGCACGCTGCGGCTCGGCGAACAGCAACACCGGCACGTGCTCGCGTTGGGTGGATTCCAGCCAGGAGTCGGGGAAAGCGCCGATTCCGCCCGGCTTTCGGCCTTGCTGGACGAGTGGTCGCGGAGCCCGGCACTGCTGCTCGACCACCGATTCGACGTGCACGCGGTGAACGAGGTGTACGACGCGGTGTGGCCGCCGGATCTCGAGGCGGGGAAAGGAACGAACCTGCTGCTCGCGATGGCGACCGAGTCAGGTTGGCGCGATGTGCTCGTCGACGAGCGGAACGTGCTGTACGAACTCTTCCTGCGATTCCGAGCTCAGGCGGACCTGCACCCCACCGATCCGAGAGCTCACGAGGTGCTGCGAACACTGCGGAACAGCCGCCCCGACCTGGCTCGCTACTGGGAGTGCCGCGACGTCCGCGACTCCGGGACATGGCCGGTGGTCGCTACCGATGGGAGCGGAGGCAGGCTACGGTTCGACTTCACGCTGCTGCGTACCGAGGGGACGTCCGGTTCACTGCTCGTGCAGGTTCCCGGCGACGACGAAACCCGGGAGTGGGTGAGAGAGCGAACCCCGTCGGACGAGGCGCGAAGCGCGCGGCGACTGTGACTTCGCGGTTCGCAGCGGATGCTTTCCACCCGCGTGGAGGTGTTCCCGTTCTCGGTTGGTGCTTCCCGTGACGCTCCGAACTCGCCCTTCCCCACCGGCCTGGTTCTGGCTCGGGGTGAGTTCCTGTCGCCGGAGCAGAGCGTGTGGCCGTGCCGCAGCCGCGTCCGTGCTCCCGAAAAGACGGCGGGCGACTCGGGAAAACCGCGACGGAGGTGCTGTCCGATAGGGAAGTGTGCGGGATGTGAGAGACGGGCTCGTGGTGGAGCTGACGCGAGGGCGGGACGACCGCCCCTTCGCGGCACTCCACGGCCACGAGTGCTGTTCACCCGCCGCAGTGCGTCGTTGGTGTGGACGGAGGCTCGACATGGTGACTGTCAGGGTGGACGGTTTGCGGGCTCGATACGGCGGAAAGTTGGTGCTGGACGGGATAAACCTGCACATGGGTACTGGTATCCACGGGCTGCTGGGCCCCAACGGTGCGGGCAAGACCACCCTGATGCGCACGCTGGCGACGGTGGCACGGCCGAGCGAGGGCAGCGTCGAGCTCCTCGGGCATGACACCGCGGAACAGGACGGCCGGAAGCGAGCGCGTCGGCGGTTGGGATACCTGCCCCAAACGTTCGGCTACTACCCGGGATTCACGGTGGCGGAGTTCGTGGAGTACATGGCCTGGCTCAAGCAAATGCCGAAGGACCGCGTGCCGGAGGCGGTCGGACGCGCGATCGAGCGGGTCGGCCTGGCCGATCGGGCGGACTCGAAGTTGAGACGACTCTCCGGCGGGATGTTGCGTCGTGCGGGGATCGCACAAGCCATCGTCAATGATCCGGAACTGCTGCTGCTCGACGAGCCGACGGCCGGACTCGATCCGGAGCAACGGGTGGATTTCCGGGAACTGCTGCGTGACATCGGATCCACCAGCACCGTCGTCGTCAGTACACATCTGGTCGAGGACGTGGCTGTCGTGTGCGATGAGGTCACCCTGCTCGACGGCGGGAAGCTGATTTTCCGGGGAACACCGAACGAACTGGCCGAGTCGGGCACCTCCGAGGCGGAAGACGCTCGCGGCGGGGACACTGCTCTGGAACGAGGCTACACCGCCGCACTTCGTGGTTCTCGTGAAAGGAGGGCAGCATGACCGCACGCGTGCTGTGGCACGAGATCCGTCGTAGCGGTTTGCCGCTCTGGACAATTCCGCTGCCGCTCCTCGTGTCGGGGTTGGTGTTGGCCAAGACGTTTCGAAGTATGGAAGGAAAACGCTTCGAATGGTCCACGTCGATTTTCTACAACATGACGCCGATGATCGTGTTGGCCAGCACACTGGCTTTGGCGGTCGCGGCGTGGCGGGCCGGGCGTGAACGCCGTAGAGGTGTCGCGGAACTGATCGGTTCCACTCCGCGTGCGCGCTTCCAGCGTGCGCTGCTCGCCTGGGTTCCCGTGGTGATGTGGCCCGTCGTTTCCTGCTTACCGGCGCTGGCGGCTTTCGGGGTGCTCAGCGGGGATGCCGTTTCGGGGCCACCGCTGTTCGGGGTGCTGACCGCGGCTGTCTCCACAGTGGTCGCCTATGCGGCACTCGGTTTCGCCGTTGGTACGTATCTTCCCGGAAGATTCACGGCACCAGTGGCGGGTGTGGTCTCGTTCGTTGTCACGATCGCCCTTGGCTCACGGGTTCCCCACGGTCTGTTGTCCGTTCTTCCGCAACCCACCTACGGCACCATCGCGACTCACCGCACCAGTGTCGGACTGTGGGACCGGCCGGTGTGGTGGTTCGCACCCGCTGCCGCGCTGTGGTTCGTGGCGCTGGCCGTCGCGTTTCTGGTAGTGGCTACGGCACGACGCCGCCTGCTGGCGGTAGTACCGTTCGCTCTCGCGGTGCTCGCCGCGATTCCGTTGACCCAGACCCGGGTTTGGCGCATCGACACCGCGAGCCCGTCGCTGAACTGCAGCGACGGCAGTGTGCGTGTCTGCGTGCCGAACGAGGTCGGTGTGGCTCCGGACGCCGTGGCCGCTTCGACGGAACCGGTTCGAACGCGGCTGGCCGGTCTTCCCGAGGTGGCTCCGCTGGGAGCGGCCGATTCGACTTCCGCCAGTGCGTATGTCTGGCCGCAGAATTGCCGTTCCCAGCTGGACGGGATCGAGTGCTCTTCGCCGCGCCCTTCGGTCGCGGGCGAGATGCTCGCCGAACGGGTTTCCGGCTGGCGGTGTCCGGAATCGTCCCCTCCGGGAACCCCCGTGTACACGTCTCCGGTGCCGCGATTGGAGAACGGGGTGCGGGACTGGTTGCTCGGACGCACGGGTGATTCCGCGTCGAACGTGTCCCAGCATCTCGCCGCGCTTCCCGATGAAGAACGGCGAGAATGGCTGAGTCGTTATCTGCTGGCCGCTGAGCGGTGTGATGTCTCGGCTGTCGAAGGATTGCGGGTTTCCTGATGGCCTCCGGTCGTTTTCTGTGGTTGTATCTTCGGTCTCGTAATGTTCCCGCTGTGGTCGCGGGAATGGTTCTGTTGCTCGTTCTCAGCGGTTGGAACGGGCAGTGGCTGGGTTGGACCCTGCCGAGAGTGGTCCTGGTGTTCGTGGTGGTGCTCGCGGCTGTTTTGTTGGCCGGTAGTTTCGCCGCGCCGAGTGCGGAGCTCGATGCCGGTGCCTGTGTGTCGTGGTGGCGGTGGCATCTCGGGCACGCCGTGGTGGGTATGGCCGGTTGCGGGGTGACTCTGGCGATCGCGGTGTTCTTCCATCGGCATGGCACGCTGGGCTTCGATCTCGCCGTGCTGCGCGATCTTCTCGGTTTCAGCGGGTTGGCGTTGTCGACGGGGGCGTTGGCCGGGGTGTGGTTCTCCTGGACGGCCCCGTTCACCCACGCCCTCATCACCTGGCTGTTCTCCTCGGTGACCGCGCCCTGGGGTGGAGTGCTCCTGTGGCCCGTGCTGCCTCCGACAGCGGCGACTTCCTGGTGGCCCGCCGTCGGGCTCTGCCTGCTGGGCACCGTCCTCGTCGCCGCTCGCGGCCCGATCCCCGCGATCAAGTGGTGACCTCCCGCGAGAACCACGACGGACAGCCATCCGATACGGGAGTGTGCGGGGGATATGAGGCGCGGTCGGCCATCCGACGAACGGTTGATGAAGGCTGTCGCCAGGGGAGAGGCGCGAGCTCTGGCGGAGTTGTACGACAGACACGCCCCGTGGTTGTTTCTCAGACTCAAGCGTCGTTGTTCCGATCAGGGGATCATCGAGGAGGTCGCCCAGGACACGTTCCTGAGCGTGTGGCGTGACGCCAAGCGATACCAGAGCGGAACCGTCGGTGGCTGGATCTGGACCATCGCCGTTCGGCGTCTCATAGACGCCCAGCGGGCCCGGACCGCCAGGCCGGAGGACGTCACCGAAACGATCGAGACCGCCCGTACGACGCCGTCGGCCGAGCAGCACGCGCTCAGCGGTGTTGAACACGGTGACTTGGGGGCGGCACTGAACACGTTGTCACCGGAGCTACGGGCCGTCGTACAGGCCACGATCATCGACGGTATGAGCACCGTCGAGGCGGCCACCGCTCTCGGGATTCCCGAAGGGACCGTCAAGACCCGCGCCAGACGTGCCCGGGTTCTGCTGCGGGAGGCCCTGGCATGACGTACGCGAACGACCACGGCAGGGTTGGTATGAACTGGCACATTCCGGAGGAACAGCTGCACGCGTACGTCTCCGGGGAGATCGGCAGTCCCGAGGCCTGGTCGGTGGAATCACACCTGGTCGAGTGTGCGAGGTGTGCCGACCGGGTCGCAGGCGCCGTGGAGCACACTGAGCTGGCTCCGAGGGTGGAGAACGTGCGCGGGAGAGTTCTGGACCACATCAGCGCCGAAACGCTTCCCCGGACGAGCCGGGAACCTCGAACACCGATTCACTGGCCACGCGTCCGGCGCCTGCTCACCGCCGCACCCGCGTTGCGCTTGCCCTGGTTGGTGGCGGCGGTGCTCGTCGTCGCGTGTGCTGCCGCGTTGAGTCTGCTCAGCGGCGGTGCGGAACAAGCGGGTTCCGTTCTGCTCCTGAACGCGCCACTGCTACCGCTGGCGGGAGTGGCGCTGAGCTATGGACCGGGCATGGATCCCGCCTACGAACTCACGTTGGCCACTCCGTACTCGGGGCTGCGGTTGTTGCTGCTTCGCACGGTCAGCGTGCTGGCGGTGACCGTCCCGCTGCTGCTGGGCACGAGCTTCGTCTTTCCCACAGGGGGGATCTCGGCCGCCGCTTGGCTGCTGCCCTGTCTCGCGCTCGTACTGGTGACACTGCTGTTGGGGAGCTGGATCGAGCACCGTCTCGCCGCGGTACTCGTCGGTGCCGCGTGGAGCGCGGCGGTGCTCGTACCCCGGTTTCTGCTCGTGATCGACGTTTCGCGGGTGTTCGATCCGATGTTCCAGCTGACCTGGGCAGGAGTGGTTGTGGTCAGCGCGGTGATGCTGATCGGTCGGCGCTCCGCTTACGACAGGATGGGAAGCTGACCCGGCTCGGTCGCGAGTGGATCCCGCGAAAGATCGGCACGTCCCCGGCCGGGAACCACCTCAGCCGCCGGTCTCCTCCCGCAGCAGCCGCAGCGCCGCGCGGTGCGCCCGGTGCAGCGGTGTGGCGTCCCGCCGCAGCGTCGCGCGCACCACGGCTCCCTCCAGCAGCAGGAACCACTCCTCGGCCACGTCGGACGGATCGGAGCACCCAGCCGCCTCGGCGATCTCCGCCAGCCAGGTGCGGGTTCCCTCCTTGTTCCGCTCGATGACCTCCCGCCCGGGGTGGTCGGCAGCGGTCAGCTCCACTCCGGCGTTGACGAATCCGCACCCCCGGAACCCGTCGGCCACGGTCCACTCCTCGTAGCTTTCGAACACCGCCGCCAGCCGCTGCTCGGTCGTCTCGCGTCCCGCCGACGCGCGCTCCAGGGTTTCCCGCCAGCGTCGGTCCCGTTCGGCCAGATGCGCTGCCACCAGCCCGTCCTTCGAGCCGAAGTGCGCGTACAGCGTCACCTTGGTCACACCGGCCCGCGCCGCGAGCGTGTTGACCCCCACCGCCTGGATGCCGGACTCGTAGAACAGCCGCGAAGCCGTGTCCAGGATGCGTTGCCTGGCCGAACCGGGTTCGCCCGTCCCGGGGCCGCTCGGTTTCGTCTCCACCATGAGTTGTAACTATACAAACCGGTATGTAAAGTCCGGGCGCCGGTGGATCCCGGCAGTCATCCGAGACGGAGGTACCCGTATGAACACCAGGCCCGTGGCAGTCGCCTTCGACGTGCTGGAGACCCTGCTGGACCTGCGCGCCCTGCGCACCCGCTTCACCGACATCGGCCAGCCCGCGGAGATGCTGCACCCCTGGTTCCTGCGCTTCCAGCGCGACGCGATGGCGCTGTCGCTGTCCGGCGAGTTCGGCTCGTTCCCGGACGTCGCCCGCCAGGCGCTGCGCACCGAGAGCGAGCACACGGCCAGCGAGGCCGACATCGACCACGTGCTCGACGGTTTCGCCCATCTGCCCGCCCACCCGGACGCCGAGCCCGCGCTGCGCAAGCTCTCCGAGGCCGGGGTGCGCGTGGGTTGCCTGACCGTCGGCAACGCGGAGAACACCGCGAGCTTCCTGGCCAACGCGGGCCTGGCGAAGTACGTCGATCGGGTGGTCACGGCCGACCAGGCGGGCATCTGGAAGCCCTCACCCACCGTCTACCGGGCCACCGCCCACCAGCTGGGGGTCGCCCCCGGGGACATGGCCCTGGTCGCGGTGCACGCCTGGGACTGCCACGGCGCCAAGCGCGCGGGCTGCACGTCGGGCTGGTGCTCCCGACTGGAGGGTGAGCCGGGTGACGTCTTCTACGCCCCCGACGTGACCGGTGACGACTTGGTGACCGTCGCGGATCGGCTGCTCGGGCTGCCCACCCGGTGACGGACTCGCCCCGCCGCCCTCACGGCGAGGCCCGCCGGCGGTCGCGCGGTGCTTCCGGCCGCGCGGCGGCGACGCGCCACCGAGACGGACCCCTGCCGGGCAGGCGGTGCCGTCACGAAGTCCCAACTCCCGGTCACCCTCGGTTCGTCCCCCAATAGGATGCTGGTGTTCGACACGAACGCGCAGCCAGGCGAGGAGGGGCGAATGTCGGCAGGCGAGGACTCGGTACCCACGACGACCCACGGGGCGCTCACGGCGTTTCACGGGCGCGCGGGTGACCACAACGATCGCGCGATGGCGGGGGCGCGGATCCTCGGCTCCGAGCTCGCCCGGTACATGCGGGCCGGGCTGACCCGGATCGGCCAGTCGCGCCCGGCGCTGAGCGCGGACTGGGAGACCGAGCTGACCGCCGCGTTGCCCGAGCTGCGCAGGCTCGCCAACCGCTACGACACGCTGCTGGCCGAGGGAGCCAGGCCGGTCACTGCGGTGAACAGGTGCGCGGTGGCGCTGGCGACGCTGCCGGTGGTGGCGCGCCACCGTCCCGACGCCTGCGTGGTCTGGCTGGACGCCCACGCCGACCTGCACACCCCGGCCACTTCGGAGAGCGGCTACCTGGGCGGCATGGTGCTGGCCGGTGCCTGCGGCATGTGGGACTCCGGGCTGGGCGACGGACTCGCCCTCGGCAACGTCGTGCTCGGCGGTCTCCGCGACGTCGACGAGGCGGAGCGGCGGTTGCTCTCCGAGGGCACGATCAGCGCGGTCTCGGCGGGCGAGGACATGGTGGACAAGCTCCGCGCCGCCGTGGCGGGCAGGCCGGTGTACTTCCACCTCGACTGCGACGTGCTCGAACCCGGCGTGCTGGCCACCGACTACCGCGTTCCGGGCGGTCTCACCCTGGAACGGTTGCACGAGGTGGCCGGGATGCTCGCCGAGCACGAGCTGGTCGGCGTGGAGCTCGGCGAGTTCGAGACGATCCAACCCACCGGCGAGACCGACACCGACGCGGCGCGGCGGCTGGTCGAGGCCGTCGCGCCGCTGCTGGACGGGCCGCGAGGCTGACCCCGAGGCCCTCCCGATCGCCCCGAACGGTCGGGAGGGCCGGTATCGGGTCCGCGCGGGAGACCGCGGTGGTGCTCCGCGCGGACGGTCATTCCTCCGAGGAGGGGACGTCGTCGCCTCTCACGGGCGGACCAGCACCTTGAGCGCCTCGCGCTCGTGCATGGCGCGGTAGCCGTCCGCCACGTCGTCGAGCCCGACCGTCCTGTCGAAGACCAGGCCGGGCTGGACCCTGCCCTCCAGCACGTCGGGCAGCAGCTCCGGGATGTAGTCGCGCGCCGGGGCCACGCCGCCGCTGATGGTGACGTTGCGGAAGAACGTCTCGGCCGACTGCGGGATGCCGGCGTAGGTCGGCGCGCCGACCCTGCCGATCGCCCCGCCGTCGCGCACCACGCCCACGGCGGTGGCCAGCGAGTCGTCCGTGCCGACGCACTCCAGCACGTGCGGGGCGCCGTGCCCGCCGGTCAGCTCGCGCACCCGCTCGACGCCCTCGGCGCCGCGCTCCGGCACCACGTCGGTGGCGCCGAACCGCTCGGCCAGCTCGGTGCGCGGGGTGTGCCTGCCCATGATGACGATCCGCTCGGCGCCGAGCCGGGCCGAGGCGAGCACCCCGGACAGCCCGACCGCGCCGTCGCCGACCACGACCACTGTGGAGCCCCGCTTCACCGAGGCGGACACGGCGGCGTGGTGGCCGGTGCTGAACACGTCGGAGAGCGTGAGCAGCGAGGCGCTCAGCGCCTCGTCGGAACCGCCGGGCAGCCGCACCAGGGTTCCTTCCGCCCTCGGCACGCGCACGGCCTCGCCCTGGCCGCCGTCCACTCCGCCGGAGCCCCACATGCCGCCGTTGACGCAGGAGGTGGGCAGCCCGTCCCGGCAGAACTCGCAGCTGCCGTCGGAGAAGGTGAACGGCGCGACCACGACGTCGCCGGGGCGCGGCGAGGTCACGTCGGAACCGGTCTCCTCGACCACGCCGAGGAACTCGTGGCCGATGCGCTGGGGCTCGGCGGGGCCGTCGCCGTCCAGCCCCACTCCCCGGTAGGGCCACAGGTCGCTGCCGCAGATGCAGGCGTGGGTCACCCGCACGATCGCGTCGGTGCTCTCCAGCAGCGCGGGCTCGGGGACCTCTCCCACGCGGATGTCCTTCGGGCCGTGGAGCAGTGTTGCCTTCAAGGGTGCGAACTCCGGATGAGGTGGGTTGTCGATTTCACGATCCGTCGGTGGGCGGGTGCGCTCAGCGCAGATCGACCAGCATCTTGCCGGTGTTCTCGCCGCGCATCATGCCCAGGAAGGCCTCGGGGGCCTTGTCGAGGCCGTGCAGCACGGTCTCCTCGTAGCGCAGCCGTCCCTGGCGCAGCCAGCCGCCGACCTCGGCCATGAACTCCGGGTACTTGTCGAAGTGGTCGATGACGATGAAGCCGCGCGCGGTGAGCCGCTTGCTGACCATCTGGAACATGCCGCGTGGCCCCGGCTGCGCGTCGACCTCGTTGTACTGCGAGATCGCGCCGCACATGGCGATGCGGCCGAAGTCGTTCATGCTGTGGATCGCGGCTTCCAGGTGGTCGCCGCCGACGTTGTCGAAGTAGACGTCGATGCCCTCGGGGGCGGCTTCGGCCAGCTGCTGGTGAACCGGGCCCCGCTTGTAGTTGAACGCCGCGTCGAATCCGAGGTCCTCGGTGAGGTGGCGGACCTTCTCGTCCGATCCGGCGCTGCCGACGACCTTCCGGGCCCCGTGCAGCTTGGCGAGCTGTCCGGCGATGGAGCCGACCGCGCCCGCCGCGCCGGAGACGAACACGACGTCGGTCTCCCGCAGTCCGGCGATCTCGAACAGGCCGGTGTAGGCGGTCAGGCCGGGTGCGCCGAGCACGCCGAGGAAGGCGTTGGGCTCCGCGAGCTCCGGGTCCACCCGTCTGGCGGCGTTCGCGTCGAGCAGCGCGTACTCGCGCCATCCCAGGGTGTGAACGACCAGGTCACCGACCTGGAAGTCCTCGGACTCGGAGACGGCGACCTCGCCGACGGCCGCGCCGTTGAGGGGCTCACCGATCTGGAAGGGCGCCACGTAGGAGGGGCGGTCGTCCATCTGGCCGCGCATGGCGGGATCGACGCTCATCACCAGGTTGCGCACCAGGAGCTGTCCGGCCGCCGGTCGGCGCACCGGCACGGTGGCGGTCTCGAAGGTGCTGTCGGTGGGCCACCCGCTGGGGCGCTCGGCGAGCCGTACTTCTCGTGCTGTGTCGGGCAGTGACAACTGCTTGTTCTCCCGGGGTCGTGGTTCGGTTCGGGATCTCGTCCCGCGTCGTGCGGCGGGGCGACACCAATTTCATTGTACACAACTTAAATTGCCAAGTTTGTATTGCGCACAATTGATATTGCTCTCGGAAGTCGGGGCGAACCGCCCCGGCGGCGGGACGCTTCCGTGCCGGGGAGTGCTGTGATCGGCTGGAGGGGAGGTCAGCCGGGGCCGTCGCTCCGCCCCGGCACCGCGCCACCGGGCGGGGGCCGACACGCGGCGGCACGATCGGGCCCGGCTTTCCCGAACCGCCGCCGCTCATCGGCCGGATCGGCCGGAACGAGAACGACAGGAAAGGACCGCGACCCGTGGACCACGTCTCACTCGGCAGGACCGGAGTCAAGGTCAGCCCGCTGTGCCTCGGCGCCATGAACTTCGGCGCCTGGGGCAACCCCGATCACGACGACTCGATCCGAATCATCCACCGCGCCCTGGACGCCGGGATCAACTTCATCGACACCGCCGACGTGTACTCGCACGGTGAGTCGGAGGAGATCGTCGGCAGGGCCCTCGCCGACGGCCGCAGGGACGACGTCGTGCTGGCCACCAAGGCCCACGCGCCGATGGGCGAGGATCCCAACGAGCGGGGCAACTCGCGCCGCTGGCTCGTCCGCGAGGTGGAGAACAGCCTGCGCAGGCTGGGCACCGACCACATCGACCTCTACCAGGTACACCGGCCCGACCCGGACACTCACATCGACGAGACGCTGGGCGCGCTGACCGACCTGATCCGCGACGGCAAGATCCGCTACGCGGGCTGCTCCACTTTCCCCGCCCACCTGATCGTGGAGTCGCACTGGGTGGCCGAGCGGCGCGTGCGGGAGAGGTTCGTCACCGAACAGCCGCCCTACTCGATCCTGACCAGGGGGATCGAGGCCGACGTGCTGCCCGTAGCCCGCGACTACGGCATGGGGGTGCTCCCCTGGAGCCCGTTGTCGGGCGGTTGGCTCTCCGGCAAGTACCGGCGGGGACGGGACGCCCCGGACACCCACCGCGCGAACTCCATGCCCGACCGGTTCGACCCGACCAGGACCGACAACGCGCGCAAGCTCGACGCGGTCGAGGAGCTGGCGCGGTTGGCCGCCGACTCCGGGATCACCCTGGTGGACCTGGCGCTGGCGTTCGTGCTCAGCCACCCGGTGGTGACCGCGCCGATCATCGGCCCCCGCACCATGGAACAGCTGGAGTCCCAGCTCGGCGCCGCCGACATCCGGCTCGACGCGGCGACGCTGGATCGCATCGACGAGATCGTGCCGCCCGGCACCACCCTCAACCCGGCCGATGTCGGTTGGACCCCGCCGGACCTGCGACGTAAGGAGCCGCGCCGCGGGCGGTGACGAAGAATTCGGACACGGCTCGCTCGGTTGCCTCAGCCGTTCGGGTGGCGGAACCTCTCGCGGTGGTGTCCACTTCCGGTGCGGGCCGGAGATCGGAGAGTCGCGGCCCGGTGGGAGTGCTCACTCCCGGCGGTCGATCTCCTCGGCGGCCCGGTCCAGGGCCGAGGTGACGCTGTTCAGCGCGGTGTGCAGCTCGCCGAGCCGCTGCTCGTCCAGCCCGGTCGCGCTGAGGATTCGCCGCGGGATGTCGCTGGCCCGCTCGCGCAGCGCGATGCCCTCCTCGGTGGGGCGCACCACCACCGAGCGCTCGTCGATCGGGCTGCGCTCCCGCCGCACGAACCCGGCCTTTTCCAGCCGTTTGAGCAGCGGGGACAGTGTGCCCGAGTCCAGCCGCAGCGATCGCCCCAGTTCCTTGACGCTGCGTTCGCCGTGCTCCCACACGGCCAGCATCACCAGGTACTGCGGGTAGGTCAGCCCGAGCTCGGCCAGCACCGGCCGGTACAGCGTGTCGAACGCGCGGGAGGTGGCGTGCAGCACGAAGCACAGCTGGCGCTCCAACCGCAGCAGCTGTTCGGAATCCGCCCGCGAGATCGACTCGCCGCCGGATTCCCGCGCCTCGTCCGTTCCGTCCGACACGCCACGGAGGGTACCAGTCGGTTGTGCAAAACCAAGTCGTGTGGAGCCGCGTCCCACGGGGCACGGTCCCGCCAGCGGCCCTGGAGACCGCGCGGGGGCCCCGGACCGGCGTGGGGTCCGGATCGATGTGGGGCGTCAGCGACGGCCCCCGGCGCGGAGGTGCGCCGGGGCGCCAGTCGGTGAAGGAGGGGCGCCACTCAGGGACGGCGAGTTCCCAACCGGGTAGAAGTCCTACCGGCGTCCGCTCGCCAGCCCCCGCAGCAGCAGCGCCCATACCTCCTCGAAGTCCGCGTCGAGTTCCGGGTCGTCCCACTCCGATGCGTGCGCGGGGTTGTGGAACCGGGCGGTGGCCGACAGCACCGCCTTCGCCGCGCGGTGCGGATCGTCGACCTCGAACTCGCCCCGGGCCACCCCGTCCGAGACGATCCGCGCGATCATCCCGGCCAGCGTCTCCAGGTGCGCCCCGACCACCTCGCGCGACTCGGTGGCCAGCGCGTGGTAGGTCGCGAACAGCTCCGGGTCCTCCCGCGCCATCCGGCGCTTGGTCGTGCTCAGCAGCTCCAGCCAGTTCCGGAGCCGTTCGGTGGCGGGCGCGTCCTCGGTGGTCAACGGCCGGAGCGGCTCGTTGATCCGGTCCAGCCAGCGCGCGGCCACGGCGTCGCGCAGCGCCGCCTTGTTCGGGAAGTGCCGGTACACGCTGCCGTGGCTGACGCCCAGGGCGCGGGCCACGTCCACCACGGTCGTCTTGCCGGGCCCGAAGCGGCGGAGGGTGTCTTCCGCCGCTTCGAGTATCCGCTCGGCGGTGAGCGCCTCGGTCACGAGGACCCCTCGGCGTCGCGCTCGCTGTCGAGCAGCGCCATGCCGCCCTCGTCGTAGCGCCGGCCCGCCACGGCCTCCGGCGGTACCGCGCGTTCGATCGCGGCGAGCTCGTCGGTCGAGAGCTCGACGTCCAGGGCCCCCAGCGCCTCGCCGAGCCGGTCGCGGCGGCGGGCACCGATCAGCGGCACGATGTCCGAGCCCTGTGCCAGCACCCAGGCGATCGCCACCTGCGCCACCTCGACGCCCTTCCCCCGGGCGATCGAGCGCAGCCGCTCGACGAGCTCCAGGTTGCGCTCCAGGTTCTCGCCCTGGAATCGGGGGTAGTGGCCGCGTGAGTCCCCCTGCTGGGCGTCTCCGCTCCAGTGGCCGGAGATCAGGCCCCGGGAGAGCACGCCGTAGGCGGTGATGCCGATGCCGAGCTCCCGGCAGGTCGGCAGGATGGAGCGCTCGATGCCCCGCGAGACCAGCGAGTACTCGATCTGCAGATCCACGATCGGGTGCACCGCGGCGGCCCGGCGGATGGTCTCGGAGCCCATCTCGGACAGTCCGATGTGGCGCACGTAGCCCGCCTCGACCATCTCCGAGACGGCGCCGATGGTGTCCTCGATCGGTACCCGGGGGTCGAGGCGGGCCGGTCGGTAGATGTCGACGTGGTCGGTGCCCAGCCGTTGCAGGGTCTGCGCCAGCGAGTTCTTCACTCCGGCGGGGCTGCCGTCGAATCCGACGATCCCGCCGTCCGGATCGCGCATCGCGCCGAACTTGACGCTGATCTCCAGCGAGTCGCGGTCGTGCCGTCGCAGCGCCTCGCGCAGCAGCAGCTCGTTGTGCCCGCTGCCGTAGAAGTCGCCGGTGTCCAGCAGGTTGATGCCCGCCTCGACGGCTGCGTCGATGGTGGCGTGGCTCTCCCGCGTGTCGGCGGGGCCGTAGAAGTCCGACATGCCCATCAGGCCGAGGCCGACCGTCGAGACCTCGGGTCCGGTGTTGCCCAGTGCGTGTCGCTGCATGAGTTCAACTGTCAACCATGTGATGACAGATGTCAATATCTGTCATTGAATAGCGCGTGGGTGGACGTGTCAGCGGCGCTGTCGCGGAAGCTCGCGGGGTGCCCCCGCGCCGGAGTCCCGTGCGGGCAGTCGCGCCACCTCGAGGCCGCCCGCACGAGACCTCTCCGGGGAACCCGCCGCGTGCGGCCGGGCGAGCCCCTCCGGAAGTGGCGCCGGTCGTTTCGGGGGCGTTGGACGCGACGTCGCGAGAGGTGCCCGATACCACCGTCGCCCGAGGTGCACGACGCGGAGCTTCGGCGGCGGTACCGGGGTGCTGTCACGGCTCGGTCAGGACCACCGGTCCGTCCTCGGTGACGGCCACCGTGTGCTCGCAGTGGGCGGCCCGGCCGCCGTCGGCGGTGCGAAGCGTCCAGCCGTCCGGGTCGGTGCGGTAGTGATCACGGCCGCCCGAGAGCAGCATCGGCTCGATCGCCAGGACCAGCCCGGCGCGCAACCGGAACCCCCGGTCGGGACGCCCCTCGTTGGGCACGTGGGGCGGTTCGTGCATGGCGCGCCCTATGCCGTGGCCGCCGTGGTCGGCCAGCAGTCCGTAACCCTCCGCGCGTGCCGGTGCTCCGATGGTGTGGGCGACGTCGCCGAGCTTGGCGCCGGTGACGGCGGCCTCGATGCCGCGCCGCAGCGCGGCCTCGGTCGAGTCGATCAGCCGCGCGTCGGCCGGATCGGCCGAGCCGACCGTGAAGCTGATCGCGGCGTCACCGCACCACCCGTCGAGGAAAGCGCCGCAGTCGATGCTGACCAGATCGCCGTCGGCCAGTTCCGTCCCGTCGGGGATGCCGTGCACGACCGCGTCGTTGACGCTCGCGCAGATCACCCCGGGAAACGGCGTCGGTGCTCCGGGGGGCTGGTACCCCCGGAACGCCGGTGCGGCTCCGGCGTCGTCGATGACCGCCTCGGCGATGCGGTCCAGCTCCAGCGGAGTCGTGCCCGCCCGAGCGTTCCGGCGGACCTCCCGCAGGGCCTGTCCCACCACTCTTCCTGCCGCCCGCATGCTCGCGATCTGTCCGGGTGTCTTCAGCTCGATCAAGACGTCTCCCTCGTACGGTACTTTCCCCAATAACAATACCGGTATTATTATTGGGGACATGGTACGAGTGCCACTCAGCTCCGACGAGATGGACCGGGGGCGCAGGCTCGGCGCGATGATCCGCGCCGCCCGCGGGCCGGAGAGCATGAGCCGCACGGCCGAGAAGGCCGGGATCTCGGTGGAGACGCTGCGCAAGATCGAGACCGGGCGCATCCCCACACCCGCCTTCTTCACCATCGCCGCACTGGCCGGGGTGCTGGACATCTCCCTCGACCGGCTGGCGCTGCACGTGGACACCGCGCCGGATGACCCGCCGCGCGCCGAGAACGGTCGGGCTGACGCTTCCTGAACAGCCGCTGGTGCCACGCGCGCCGCAGCGAGCGAAAGGACGGCCCCGGCGGGTGTCTCCGACGACAACAGGGGCCTCGGTTCCCGACGCTCCGCCGACCGGCGCGACTACAGCTCCGACTCGCCCCAGGAGCCCACGACGACCTCGTCGCCCAGCGACAGCTTCCCGGCGCGCAGCACCGCGAACTTGCTCCCCAGGAACACACCGGTTCGGGTGGGGGAGGTCCGGTAGTCGGCCAGCGTCCTGATCGGCTCGGGCCCGGCCTTGATCCCGGTCTCCTGGTCCACTCTGGTCACGCCGCAGCGCTTCGCGAGCTTCGCGTAGCCCAGCTCGGCCTCACCGATGGTGACGCGACGCGCCAGGTCCTCCAGATGGGGCTCGTCCCAGCCGGAGACCACGACGTTCGGGCGGAACCGGTCCATCGGCAGCTCGGCCTCGCCTCTGGCGGCCAGCCTGGCGTTCAGCGAGTCCAGCGTGGACTCGGACACGACCAGCAGCGGGCCGCTGTCGGCGTACGCGGCGCTTCCCGGCGTCAGGCCGTCGGTGGTGCGTTCGTGCTCCGGCGGCACGCACACGAGGCGGGAACGCGCCCCGATCACCTCGGAGAACCACTCGGCCACCGCGTCGCCCTGGTCGATTCCCCGGTAGTTCACGCCGTGCAGCGTCACGTCACGACGTGGCAGCCCGGTGTCCACGCTCAGGTGCAGCGGTTCGACCCCCTCGGCCCGGAGCGTGAGCCGCTCGCCCCCGGAGCTGACCTCGGGGTGGACCCTCGCCAGCGACGGCGACCCGCGCTGCGTCCGGAACAACCCGTCCTCGTCGGTGACCATGAAACGGCGGTCGTGGCGCAGTCCGCTCGCGGTCAGCTCGACGTCACTGACCGGGTCTCCGGCGCATCCCTTGACCGGATACCGCACCAGCTCCGAAACCTGGGGCATCGCGCCGAGTCTAGGGACCTCGCTGCCGGAACCACAACTCTCCGGACGCCTGACGGCCCCGCACGGACGACGAGGTGCCGCTAAGCGGTCCGGGGCACCGCGCCGGACCGGGGCCGGGTGAGCGGCCCCCTTCGTCCGCGCCCCCGGTCAGCCCGGTCGCCCCGATTCGTCCAACCGCCGCCTGGCGATGTCCGGACGTTGCTCGGCCTCCGGAGGCGGGACCACGGTGACCCCGGCGCCGGTCAGCATGCTCAGGTCCAGCCGCCACTCGCGGGCCGAGCGCCGGTGCCACAGCTCGAACATCCCGGCGATGTGCTCCTCGGCGTCGTCCCGGCTCCAGCCGTTGACGGCGCACAGATGCTCCAGCGCGGTCTCCGCCAGGCCGCGAACGCGGGCCAGCCCGAAGTGGGTGACGGTGTGGCAGGCGTCGCACAGGCAGATCAGCCTGCGCAGCGTCTGCACCGCCCCGGCCTCGTCGTAGGCCCACCGTTCGTGCGCCTCCAACCGGCGGGGAATCGACCTGTCCTCCCGCGCCCCGCAGATCTCGCACTCGGCCCCGGCGCGCCGCACGATCATCCGCCGCAGCCGCTCCCAGTCGCGCGGGCTCACGCACGAGCGCACGTTGGTGAACCAGCAGGACGAGGGGACGAGGTCCACGAACAGGCCGGTCCCGAACTCCCGGTCCTCACCGGGCAACGGGTCCGGGACCTCGGGCAGCGCCTCCCAGCGCCGCAGCGCGGACACCCGCCCACCGGGGGCGTACCAGCGCTTCTCGCGCGGGTCCCAACGCGCTCCCAGCGCCTTGGCCTCGTCCTTCTCCGCGAACGGCACGTCCAGCCAGTGGCGTTCCGGCACGTGCTCACACCCCCGGTACGGCGCTCGGTTCCGGACGCCCGCGCAGCGGCCAGGACTCCGCGTCCTCGCGCACCCGCTCGGCGCGCTGCCGCAACCGCTCCGCCTCGGCGGGGTCCGAGGCCTTGCCCGCCTGCTTGTCCAGGTAGTCCGCGAAGTTCCTGGTCTGCGCCCGGTACCAGCCGACCTGGTTGTCGTGCAGCTGCTCCAGCGGGACCTCGCCGATCCGCTCGGGGTAGCTCTTGGCCAGCCGCCAGGCCAGCCTCGCCGCGGCGAGCGCGTCGCCGTCCGAGGTGTGCGCCCCGTCGGCGCGCACCCCGTGGTGCTCGCACAGCGCCCCGAGCGTCCGCTTGCCCTTGCGGAACCGGTCGAGCTGCCGGTCGATGCAGAAGGGATCGACCACCGGGCCGCTGATCGCCAGTTCGCGCTCGTGGTGCCTGCGCAGCTCCGCGTTCAGCACGGAGAGGTCGAAGCTCGCGTTGAACGCGATCAGCGGTGTGCTCGCGTTCCACGACTCGGCCAGGGCGTCGGCCACCCCGGCCACCACCTCGGGGGCGGGGTGGCCGTGGGTGCGGGCGTGCTCGGTGGTGATGCCGTGGACCCGGCTGGACTCCTCGGGGATCTCGATCCCCGGGTCCGCGAGCCAGTTGCTGGTGACGGGATCGCGCCCCGGGACGATCGAGATCAGCGTGGCGGTCACGATGCGGTCCGTGTCGGTGTCGACGCCCGTGGTCTCCAGGTCGAAGGCGAGCAGCGGTCCGTCGGCCCAGCAAACACCGGAATCGTTCATGACGTGAAAGTACCCGCCGTGCCACGTGGTGTGTCCAACCCGGTGCGCTCCTTCGGAGGGCGGACGACGCGAAAGGGTGCCGCGTGCGGCGCGGGCCGCACGCGGCACCCGGATTCATCGGAGGAGGGGAGAGCCCGTCACGACCGCGGGTGCGGGGGTGGGCACAGCGGTCACCGGGGCGGTTCGGCGCCCTCGGACGGGCCCTTCCCACCGGAGGGGAGTGGACTCCCCGGCCGCCTCACTCCTCGAAGAAGTCGATGACATCGTTGAGCACGCTGACATCGCTCAGGAAACCGATGTGGGTCTGGCCGACGACGTGGTTGTTGTCCGCGCCCAGCACCCTGGTGTTGGTGTAGGGGATGATGACCCCGTCAGCGGGGGAGTACCAGGTGGCGTAGTCGGACTCGCCCGGAGTCCAGTCACCGGAGTTGAGCCGCTCCTCGAAGTCCGAGCCGGGCGTCATCTCCCGGCAGGAGGCGTAGATCACGCACGTGCTCGCGGTGGTGGTGCCCTGGTTGGCCCCGGCCAGCGAGGCCCAGTTCGCCACGTCGGTGTGGCCGCCGAGCTCCTTCATGTACCAGCGGGAGACGAGGCCACCCATGGAGTGGTTGACGATGTCGACCTTGTTCGCGCCGGTCTCGGCGAGAACGTTGTCCACGTACGAGGCGAGTTCGGCCGCGCTCCGCTTGTTCGACTGGCTCCAGTCGTACTCGAAGGCGTACAGCTCGGAGCTGGAGTAGCCGTTCATTCTGAACTGCGCCTCAGCGGCGGTCCAGTTGGAGGCGCTGCCCGTGTAGCCGTGCACGAACACCACCGGGTTCGGACCGGCCGCGTTGGCCACCCCGAACGAACCGAACGCCGCCATCGCGACAGTCGCGAGCACAACGCCGAGTATCCTGCGCATGAGTCCTCCTCTGCGATCTCGGACAGGACGCGACGAGTCTGGAACCGACGGCGGGGTGGGCACATCGGTGAAATCACCAGTGTTCGGTTGCGCCGTCCGAACGCGGCGTGAGCGTGGTGCGCCGAGCGGAGGCGGGAAGCTGCTCTCTCAGATGTGGACCGGTTCTCGGTCGTCGGGCCGTTTCGGGGCGTCATCGCCCGGCGCGGTGATTTCTCGCGAAGTCGTCGGGGGCGTGGGAAGCGCGGGAGCCGTGAAGGAGCGCCCCCGAGGGACGGGGCGCTGTGGTGTCGCTGGGGTTCAGTTGAACTGGTCGGTCTTGACCGCGTGGATGAACGCCGACCACTGCTGCTCGGTGGTGGTGAAGTATCCGGCTGTGCGGTTCTTGGTGTCGCGCACCGCCGCGCCGTCGTTGACGCGGCCGACCTCGACGCAACTAGTTTTCGAGGAGCGGCTCGACTTGCGCCAGTTTTCGGGGTTGTGCGATACCGTCATGGTGTTGTCTCCATTTCGTCGGCGACACTGGCGATGAGTTCCGCTGAGGCTTCGAGGCTCATCGCCGCACGGTCGAGATGCTCTCTCACTTCGAGATACGCTGTCGTGTCGTCCTTGTCGCGCAGCGTCGCGCTGGACCTGTGGGGTTCGAGGCGCACCACCGGGGCGGCGCGGCGATTTCTCGCGAAATCGCGGGGTCGCGGAAAACGATGGAAGCTGTGAAGGAACGCCCCCGGCGAACCGGGGGCGCTCTGTTGTCGAGCTGGTTACTCGAACCGCTGGTTCTTCACCGCATCGATGAACGCGGCCCACTGCGGCCCGGTGGCGGTGAAGTACCCGGCCGAGCGGTCCTTGGTGTCGCGCACCGCCGCGCCGTCGTTGACGCGGCCGACCTCGACGCAGGCGGTTTCCTGCTGGGTATATGTGGATTTGCGCCATCCGCGTGGCTCAGTCATGGTTCTCCGTTCTCGTTGTCGAACGCTTCCACTCGGTGGGCAATGAATTCCTTCGACGCTTCCGGAGACATCGCACGTTGTCGCAGCGTATCCGCTGCCGCACGGTAATCAGCGACGTCCTTGACTTTCCGCAGAAAGGCCGAGGTGCGGTAGTGCTCCAGGTGCACGATCGGCTGTTGGTCGTCGAACTCGAATAGGATGAACGGTCCGGCGTGCGCCGGATGCCACGTATCGGCACCGGCAGGTAGCACCTGGATGGTCACGTTGCCACGATCGGCCATCTTCAGCAGGTAGCGAAGCTGCTCGGCCATGACCGAGGCGCCACCGAGTTTCTCCCAGAGAGCCGCCTCGGCGATGATCGCGACGAAGTGTGGAGCGTTCTCCCGTTCTAGGACTTCGCGTCTGCTGAGTCTGAACGCGAGTCTCGTCTCAACCTGTTCGGAGGGCACGGTGGCCATCACCGCGCGGGCGTAGTCACCGGTTTGAAGCAGGCCGGAGATCACCAGGGTGCACATTTCGGTGATGTGTGTTGCTGAACGCTCGAAGTCGATGAGTGTCGCCAGCTCTTCACGCATCCCAGGCACACCGGAGGAGAGCCAGTTCGGTTCACGCACGCTGCGCGACATCTCGATGATGCGTTCCCGCTCGGCTCCGGTAACACCGAGCGCGGTAAGCAAACTGGCCGTGTCCTCGGGAGACGGCGGTTTGGTGCCGGACTCGTAACGCCACACGGTGGTGTGGCCGATCCCGAGCCGACGTCCCAACTCACGAACACCCAGCTTGGCTTCCTCACGCAGTTGTCGCAGTTCAGCACCAAGAGCACGAGCTCGTGGATTCGCCTGCGTGGTTCTGGACATGAACCACATCCTATCCAGCGGTTTTTGCTCGAACATTCCCCAGAAGAGGGATTGCGCACCGCGACGCCGGACATACATCGTGGTTCTCAACACACCAACTGGTTCTCGGAACCAGTTGGTGGTTCCAGGGAATGTTCAGAGAGGAGTTCGTGTCGTGTCGGAGAGCTACGACGTGTCGTATCCGGGTGTGCGGGTGCGGTGTCGGGATGAGTCGGGGTCGTCGTCGCTGGTGGTGTGGCGGTCGCAGTGGACTCCGGAAGTGATTCGGATCGAGACGCCGACGGTGTTCAACCGGACGGTGTGGACGGTGGGGCAGGCTCGTGTGTTGCGGGATGTGTTGGATGCGGCGGTGCGCTGTGCTGGGGGTGATGCTCGGTGACCAGTTATGCGGGCAGGTTGGGCATGTGGTTGGCCCATGAGCAGTGGAAGCTGGAGCAGGCCTCCTACGACATTCCGGCGCGGCGGGCCACGCCCAGGCAGTGTGCGGAGTTGGCGGGGGTGTTGCAGCGGCTGTCGGATGAGTTGCGGGACTACGCGGCGGGGTTGGCGTTCGGCGGCGGGCGGCCGCCGGGGTCGGGGTCGATCGATCCCGACGAGCCACCCGGAGGGGAGGACCAGCGATGAGTGCGCCGCCGGTGCTGCTGGCCACGGCCGTGGTGCTGACGGGGGCCGTGCTCGTGCTGGGCGGCTGGGGCCATCGGGTCAGCTATCGGCCGCGTCACGCGGGCGGCAGTGGCCCGGCCGCCAGACGGTTGGCCGCACTCAGGTTGGAGCACTACGCCCGGGACGAGTACCCGACCGTCGAGTTGATCGGCTGGCCGTTGTGTGATCCGGACGAGCAGCCGCACCTGTTCGGGCCGGCCCCACCCGCCCCGGTGGCGCCCTCACTGGTATCGAGACCGGAGCCCCCACCGGCCGTGCCGACTCCCACCAGCCCGATCGCCATGAATACCGCTACCGCTGCTTCAGCTTCCTCCCCTGAATCAGCATCGGCACCGGAGCCTCCCGAGCTGGCACTCATGCGCCGCGTGCTCGACGGGCTGCACCGCTTGTGAACCACGGCCCGGCACCGTCGATCCCCCGAGCTCCGGTGCCGGACCGTCCGCCGCCCGGCCGGCCGCTCCCCTCCCCGTCCGGCCGGGCGGTTCCAGCGAAAGACGTGCGAGTCACCGGCACGGCCGCTCCGCTCCCGTTCGCACGCCCGCCCTGTCGGACCTTCCTGGTAGGGGAGGGTCCGTGGCGCTCGGCGAGATCCGTGGACGGCTTCAACGGGCCATCGACGCCGTGGCGCGAGCCGCCCACCACGCACGCGGCCACACCGCCGCACGGTGAGGAGCAACGGTGTCCGAGTCCGAAGTGGAACGCCTGGCCAACCAGGTCAGCGGTACTGCCGGTCAGTTGCCGCCCGAACAACTGCACCGAGTGCGGGCCTGGATCGAGGAATTCGCCCTGCCCACCCTCGCCGAGATCGGCCAGGGCAGCACCTCGCCCGACCTGACCGAAGCCGTCACACTGCTCGAACAAACCCGCGAACTCACCGACGACGTCCTCGCCCTGAGCGAGACCACCCGAGGACACCTGGTGAGCTACCTCGCCACCCTCGGCATGACCGACGACCAACCCCCACCGAGCCTGCCCCACCCCTCCACCCATCCCCGAATACCCACCCACACCTCCCACGACCACTCCTGGATCGAACAGGTGCGCCAACGACTGCCCGAACACACCGGCGGACAAACCACCGGACTCACCTACGACCAGGACGGCACCGAACTCACCGAAACCAGCGGACGCGAAGAGGTCTCCGACCGCGCCCGCCTCACCCTGCACGACTCCACCCTGTTCCCGGCCGACGACCGTGGTGCCCCCGCCGTGTCCACCCACGTCGAAACGAAATACGCCCAACGGATGAAAGAACGCGGGCAGACACACGGCGTCGTCGTGCTGAACAATCGCATCTGTCCTGGTGAACAGAACTGCGAGGCCGCAGTAGCCGCGATTCTGCCCCAAGGGTCCACGCTGGTGGTGTGGCAGCCCGGCGCGTCGCGGCCAAAAGAGATCCACGGAAAGGCCCGCCCATGACCGTAGCCACCGAAACCGTCGTTATTACTGCCATCCTCGGCCACGAGTTCCACTACGCACGTACCCCCGAGGAAACATCCCACCTCGTCGAGGCCGTCCTCGACACCCGATATTCGCAGCTCTACGTCTGGGACCGCCCCTGTCTCTCGTTCGACCACGACGGCGGACCACAGTTTCCCGGCGGGCACCGGATGCGCATCACAGCAGAATCCGCGGTGGGCTGGGCAGCTCTCAACTACATGCACCCCGGCGCACCCGACGGCGCGCTCGTGGACTCCTACAACCCCGCCGCCACCGAGGACACGCCCCCGCTGCCGTTCGACCCCGAAGGCGACCTGTGGTTCCCCGCCACGGCCTCGCTCCCACTCGACCAGGCCCACCAAGCCATCACCGAGTACTGCCACACCGGACAGCGCCCCACCCGCGTCGAATGGCAACCCGGCCAGTGGTACTGAGGGAGCCGCCGCGAGTGGTTCGGTGGTGACACGACTCCTGGTGCGCCGACCCGCGTTCGGTTTTGGTCCTGTTGCGTCTTTTCGTGATGTTACTCACGGTTCACACTGTGGTCATGTCGGTCGCGATCACCGCCGAACTCGGGACACCGATCCGGTTGCACGGTCGCAGCTCCCTGCTGGAGTGGCTGCTGCACCGAGTCGACCGGCACGCGCGCGGCGGCGCGGCGGTGGTGCTCAGCGGGGAGTACGGCAGCGGGAAAACGGTGCTGCTGGAACAGCTCGCCGTCCACGCGGGACTGCCGAGCCTGGATCTGACCGGCACTCCCGGGGAGCGCGACATCCCGTTCGCCGGGCTGAACCGGATGTCCGGCGCGGGTGCCGTCACGCTCCCCGAATTCCCGCTGTCCGCCCCCGAACCCACGTCGTACCAGCGATTGTGGCGGGAACTCGGCCGACAGCTCGGGGACGGGCCGCTGCTGTTCCGGGTGGACGACGCCCACCTGCTGGACCCGCCCTCCCTGCGGGCGCTGGCCTTCCTGGCCCGCAGGATCGAGCGGCTGCCGGTGCTGCTGGTCCTCACCATCACCACGGAAGCCGGCTACGACCACCCCCTCGGCGACGCGCTGGACGGCATCCCCCACGCGCGGCTGGCCCCGCTGGACTTCTCCGACAGCATGCGCCTGCTGTACGGGCGCACCGACTTCCCGCCTTCCCCCGAGATAGCCGAGGAGGTCGTCTCGCGAGCGGAGGGGAACCCGCTGGCGCTGGTCGAGTTCGCGCGGGCGCTCACCGGCAAGCAGTCCGTCGGGCTCGCGCCGCCGCCCCGCGTGCCGCCGCCCGGCGGAAGGTTCCGGGGCGAGGTGAGGCGCCGCCTGTGGGACCTGCCCGATCGGGCGCGGGAGCTGGTCATGCTGACCGTGGCGGATGAGGAGCTCGGCCGCGAGGACGTGCTCGCGGCGGCACCGCTCGCGGCGGGCGACCCGCACGCGTGGACGTCGGCCGTGCGCTCGGGGCTGGTCGTCACAACGGAAGGCGGACTGCGTCCGGCCGGTGAACTGGCGCGGAGCTGTCTGGAGGTCGAGGCGTGCCCCGGCGAGCTGCGGGACGCGCGGCTGTCGCTGGCCCGGGTCTTCGAACGGGCCGGGGACCACCCCCGAGCGCTGCGACACCGCGCCGCCGCCGGGGACGAGCCCCCGGAACGGCTGGTCGGGCAGCTGGAGCGAACCGCCGACTCGGCCGAGCGGCACGGCGAGCACGAGACCGCCTCGCGGTTGTACGAGCGGGCCGCCGAGCTGAGCGAGCACGACGAGTCCAGGGCCACCCGCCTCCTCGCCGCCGGACGCGGGGCCTGGACCGGCGGCGATCCGCAGCGCACCCTGGCGATGACCCGCCGGGCGCGCACCCTGGTTCACTCGGCGGGACCACGTGGGATGCGTGACCTGCTGCGCGGCGGCATCGAGCTGTGCGACGGCAGACCGGCCACGGCGGTTCGCCAGCTCACCGAGGCATCGACCGCGCTGCTGGACACCGACCGTGAGCTCGCGGTCACCGCACTGATGCTCGCCGGGGACGCCTGCTGCGTGGCCGGTGACTACCGGGGCTACTACGAACTGGCCGAACGGGCCGAGTGGCTGCGAAGCCCGGAGGACTCGCACGACACCGCGCTGATCCTCCGGAACCTCACCGCGATGTCGGCGACCTTCCGGGGCAGGCACGAGGTCGCCGCGCCCGCCCTGCGCGAGGTCGTGCGGCTCGCCGAGCGGGTCACCGGGGCGGCGCCGCTGGTGCTGGCGGGCAACGCGGCCTTCACGCTGGGCGAGCCCGCCACCTCCTACCGGCTCGCCACCCGGGCGCTGCGCACCGCCGAGGAGCGGGGCGAGACGGCTCAACTGCCCTGGGCCTCGGTCTACGTCTCGCTGGCGGCGTTGCTGCTGGAACGCTACGCCGAGGCCGAGAGCAGGGCGCTGGAGGGAGTGCGGCTCTCCCGGGCGTTGGGGCAGCGCAACCGGATGATCGACCACATCGCGCTGCTGGCGCTGGTTGCCGCGTTGCGCGGCGAACCGGAGACCGTGGAGCTCAGGCTCGCGCAGGCCACCGAGGAGGGCCTGTTCAGCAGGGGGCTCGGGAGACCGGACGCCTTCGGCTCGTGGGCGGCGGCCTGCGCCGAACTCGCGCACGGCCGTCCGGTGCGGGCCGTCCACCGGCTGCGGCTGATGGACTACGGCATCGGCGGCTTCAACCCCGCCGTGCGGGTGCTGGCCGCACCGCACTTCGTGGAGGCCGCTGCCTCCTGCGGTGAGCACGACGACGCGGTGCCGCTGCTGGGAGCTTTCGACCACTGGGTGAGCTCCACGCGCAGCACCACCCGGATGGCGCTGTCCCACCGCTGCCACGCGCTGCTGGCCGAACGCGCCGCCGACGCCGACGAGCGGTTCCGCGCCGCGATCGAGTCGCACCGCCAGAGCGGAAGCGGACTGGAACTGGCCAGAACCGAGCTGCTCTACGCGGCCAGGCTGCGCCGCGCCCGCAAACCCACGGCGGCGCGCGAACTGCTCGACGAGGCCAGCGCCATCTTCGACGACCACGGCGCCGAGCACTGGGCCGCGCGGGCGCGTGCCGAGCTGCGCGCCGTCGGCCGATCCGACGCTCCCCGCCGCTCCAAGGAGGCGGTCGAGCTGACCGATCGGCAGGCGGAGATCTCCAGACTGGTGGCGGAGGGGGCCACGAACCGCGAGATAGCCGGGATGCTCTACGTCAGCGACCGCACCGTCGAGCACCACCTGCGCAACGTCTTCGCCAAGCTCGGAGTGCGTTCCCGCACGGAACTGGCCAAGCTGTTGCGGTGAGCGCTCGGCGCGGCCCGCCTCGACCGAGGTCCCTCGTCGACTCCGCCGCTCGGGCGCTCGCGGGCGGGAACCTCTCGGGGAAGGGCTTCTCCCCGGGTCAACGGTCGATGAGCTTTCCCGGAGGGGCATGACCGAGCGGGAGTCCGACGACGAGGGAGCCCGAACCGACAGCAAGGGCAGGCACGCCCCGCTGCGGGAGGACGAGGTCGAGCGAGCGCTGGACACCATCGTCTCCAGGGGAAGGCCGAGACTGTTCCGGACCATGCCCGAGCTGCTGGCCAGCGGAACCATCGCCGGGATCGAGATCTCCCTCGGAGTGCTGGCCTTCCTGTCCGTCGAACAGGCCACCGGCAGCAAACCACTGGCCGGGCTGGCCTTCGGGGTCGGTTTCATCGCGCTGCTGCTGGGAAACAGCGAGCTGTTCACCGAGGGGTTCCTGGTACCCATCGCCGTGGTGCTGGCCCGCGAGGCCGGTTGGTGGCGCCTGGCGCGGTTCTGGCTGGCCACCCTGGTGGGCAACCTCCTCGGGGGCTGGTTGAGCATGTGGATGGTGGTGGTCGCCTTCCCCGGGCTGCGCGAGGTGGCGATCGAGACGGGCGGGACCTTCGCCGAGTCCGGTTTCACGCCGCGCACCTTCCTGCTGGCGGTGCTGGCCGGCAGCACGATGACGCTACTCACCAGGATGCGCATCGGGACCGGCGACGACGTGGCCCGGGTGCTCGCCTCGATGGCCACGGCGTTCCTGGTGGCCGGGCTCGGCATGTACCACTCGGTGCTGGACACGTTGTTCATCTTCGGCGGCATCCACGCCGGAGCGGGGTACGGGTACGGTTCGTGGATCGCGTTCTTCGGCTGGACCGTGCTGGGCAACGCGGTCGGCGGCATCGGACTGACGACCTTCCTGCGGCTGGTGCGCAGCCACGAGCGGCTCTACGAGTGGCGCCGCAGCGCTCCCGCCAGTCGTCGGCCCTGACCGGGGGCGAAGCAGTCCGGGAGCGCGGACCCGATCGGGGGTTCCGTGCGCGACCGGGGCGGCCGGTCGCCAGTCCCGCGCGGCCGGAGCGCGATCCGGCTCACCGCTCACCACCCGAGTCCCCGTCAGCCTCGTCCGCGCGTTCCGCCCGCTGCTGGTTGGCCCGGCGCTGCGCTTCCCGGTAGCCGTAGGCGGCGCGGCGAACCGTGGCGTCGTCCTCCAGCCCGGAGCCGAGCGCACCCGCGGCCACCCCCATCGACGTGGCGGCCCACGCCAGTCCGAGGTAGTTGCCGAACCCGATACCGCCGCCGAGCTTGCTGCTCAGCAGCTCCGGATCGATCAGGAAGAGGCCGCCGGCCAGGTTGATGACGAACAGCACCACGTACAGGCAGCTGACGCCGGTCACGATCGTTATGGCGGTGGAGGAGTTGTACAGTAGCCGTTGTTCCCGGTCAGCGGTGTATTCGGGTTTCTCCCACAGGTTGTGGGTCACGATCAGCCAGGTCGCCATCAGCGCCACCGCCAGCACGACGACCAGGATCTGACGCCAGGGCCCCAGCATGTCGGCGATCTGCCAGACCGTGCTCGACGTCAGCGCGAACACCGAGGTGGCCAGCGCCGCGGCCAGCGCCCCGGACATCCCCAGCACCAGCCGCCACGGCGTGTTGCTGCGCACCATCCCGGAGAGCAGCCGTGCCCGGCCGCGCCGCTTCGTCGAGCGGTACCGCACCGCGATCGACTCGCTGTCGGCGCGCTCCCGCCGGATCGGGGCCAGCAACTCGGTGGGCCCGCTGTAGAGTCCGCTGCCGCTCCGATCTCCACTGTCGGTCAGCTCGCCGAGCACGTTGACCAGCAGTTGTCTGGCCCTGCGCTGCGGCTGGAACCCTCCGAGAGCGGGCAGCGAGATCACCGCGACCCGTTCGTGCTCCGCACCGATGTCGGCCAGCACCGGGTTCCTGGCCCGCCGCAGCGGCAGATCGGTCACGCCGACCGCGTAATCCCAGCCGTGCAGCTCACGTTGCCGCTCGGTCGCGTCCAGGATCTCCTTGCCACTGCTGCGGCCCGCCGCCACCGGGTCGCTGACCACCTCGACCGTCCACTCGTCCCCGTTGAAGCTCTCACCCAGTCGCTCCGGCAGACTCCCGGCCAGCGATTCGGCGATGTCGCTCGGAAAGTCCGGATCACTGACCAACCCCAGTAGCGGCACCGCACACTCCCTTCTACGCCGGGGACGCCTTGTCACCTCGGTGTTCGTGGATGGGCACGCCGCGAGTCCCCCGTGGTGTCAGTGGGCGGCCACCCCGTGAGCGACGTTCCATCCCCGGCGACCTCTCTCCCGGCCGCCGGACGACGAAGTGGTGTGGCACGGGAGATCCCGATCCCTCGGGAGATGGCCGCCACCTCAGCCGTGCTCGATGCCCTTCCCGGTGCTGCTGCGGGTCCCGTGGGCGGTGGGCCGCCCCTTGCCGCGCGGCGGCTCGGGGGTCACCTCCGAACCGGAACGACTGTGCTCCGGCTCGTCGGTTCGAAACCCCCGGCGCCGGTGTTCAGGCGGGCACGACAGGAGCCACCCAGCCGTCGGAGGCGGTGGTCCAGTCGGCGCTGCGCGACCAGCCGGCGGCGAGCAGCTCGTCATCGACCCGCTGCGGTTCCGAGGCCGTCGGCGGCAGCTCCAGCTCGGTCACCTCGGCACCCCGGTCGTCGCGCACCGTCACCATCGGGTTCCCGTTATCGCCCGTGGTGATGAAGTGGGCGGTGTTGGCCATTCCCGTTCCTCCCCGTTCGCCCGTTCTCGTCCGGTGACGGAGGCCTACCCCGCACCGGGTCCGATTACGCATCCGAGCGCACGGAGCCGACCCGTCGCTACCGGAGGAGGAGGGCTCGGCGGTGGCCGGAACGCGTCCGCGGCCCGGATCCCGCGTGCGAGCTCACCCCTCCTCGCGTAAGCAGGGATCCCGGAACGGGACGAAGCGAGGTGACTCAGCATGGTGCTCGCCGCCGGTGAGACCACCGGCTACCTGGGGCCGGTCGTGGCGCTGCTGTGCGCGGCGGGCCTGATCGGCTACCTCAGCATCCGGCTGCGGATCGTGCCCATCGTGGGATTCCTGCTGGCCGGGGTGCTGATCGGTCCCCACCAGCTGGGGCTGGTCTCGGACTCCGAGGTGGTCCGCGCGGCGGCCGACATCGGTGTGATGCTGCTGCTGTTCACCATCGGCATCGAGTTCTCGCTGGACCGCATGGCCTCGATCCGTCGCTACGTGCTGCTCGGCGGCGGTGTCCAGGTCGTGCTCACCGTGGGACTGACCGCGGCGGTGTCGACGGCCTTCGGCGTCGGGTGGCGCGCCGCCGTGCTGACCGGGCTGCTCGTGGCGCTGTCCTCCACCGCGATCGTGCTCAAGGTGCTGTCCGCCTCGGGACGCACCACCACGACGGTGGGCGCCACCTCGATCGCCACCCTCGTCTTCCAGGACCTGGCCGTGGTGGTCATGGTGCTGGTCGTCCCGTTGCTCGGGGACCGGGCCGACGGCGGATCGCTGGGGCTGCTACGGGCGCTGGGCACCGCGCTGGTGGTGCTCGTGGTGGTGCTGGTGGTGGCGCGCAGGGTGATGCCGCCGCTGCTGGAGCGCGTGGCGCGCACGTGTTCCCCGGAAGTGTTCCTGCTGGCCGTGGTGGCCATCGGGCTGGGAACCGCCTGGCTGACCTCGCTGGCCGGGGTGAGCGTGGCGCTCGGCGCCTTCCTCGCGGGGCTGGTGGTCAGCGAGTCCAGGCACAGCTCGCACGCGCTCGGCGAGGTGCTGCCGCTGCAGATCCTGTTCAGCGCGGCCTTCTTCGTCTCCATCGGGATGCTGGTCGACCTGCGAGCCGTGCTGCGGATGTGGTGGCTGGTCCTGCTGCTGGCGGCGGCGGTCGTGCTGCTCAAGGTGATCACGGGTGGGGTGGCGCTGCTGGCGCTGCGGGTAGGGCTGCCCACCGCCGTGGCGGGAGGATTCCTGCTGGCCCAGATCGGCGAGTTCTCGTTCGTGCTGCAGCGCGCCGGGCGGAGCGCCGGGTTGGAACCGCTGGAGATGGGGCCGGACGGGGAGCAGGTGCTGGTGGCGGTCACCGTCACCCTGATGATCCTCACCCCCGCGCTGGCCGCGGCGGGGGAGCGGCTGGCGGAGGCGCTGCGGCGTCGTCGTCCCACCACCGAGCGGGAAGCGCGGTGCTCGGAACCGACCACCGGTGGAGAGGTGCTGATCTCCGGATGGGGAGAGGTGGCCGCCGGGCTGACCACCGAGCTGCGCGCGCGGGGACTCCCGGTGGCGGTGATCACCCTCGGCCCCGAGCTGGCCGCCGACGCCGAGCGGCGGGCGGACAGGGTGGTGCGTGGCGACCCCTCGCACGGCAACGTGCTGCACGAGGCGGGCCTCTCGACGGCCCGGCTGGTGGTCATCTGCGAGAACACCGGTGAGCAGGCCGCTCGGGTCGCCGCCGTGGTGACGCGGTTCGTTCCCGGGACGCCGGTGGTGGTGCGCCCGACCGACCGGGCCGGTGCGGCCGAACTCGTCCCCGCCGGGGTGGAGCGGATCGTGGACACGGTCGAAGCCGTGACGCGCCCGCTGGCCGACGCGGTGCTGCGGCGTCTCGGTGAGATCGACCGATCCGATCACCCTGACCCCAGCGTTCCCGTGGATTTCCGCGCCGACCCGGCCACGGCCTGCCCGCACGTCTCCGAGATCGGGCCCGTGCTGCCGTCCTCGGCGGGATGCACGGAGTGCCTGCGACTGGGCGAGCGGGACTGGGTGCACCTGCGGACGTGCCTGCACTGCGGGAACGTGGGGTGCTGCGACTCCTCGCCGCACCGGCACGCCAGCGCTCACGCCGAGACGTGTGCTCACCCGGTCGTGGCCTCGGCCGAGCCGGACGAGCACTGGGGGTGGTGCTACTTCGATCTGACCAGGTTGGAGCGGGCCACGGAAGGGTGATCGGTTCCGGTCGCCACGACGCCCCGGTCCACCGGTTCCCGAACCGGTTACGCAAAGCGGGTGAGTTGCCCGCCGGGCGGTTGCTCCAGGTGCGGTCGGTGATCAGGCTGAGGGGGTGAGCACAGATCGCGCGGATATCGCGGTGTCCGCTGCCCACGCGGCGGTACAGCACGTCGCGGGCACTCGCGGGGACCCTGGCTTTCCGGCCACCGACTACCGCGCCTCTGCCCCGTCCTCCGCCAGGGCGGTCGTACTGGCCCGGTTGGTCTCCTCCCTGGTCAGGGAGAAGCTGCTCGACCCCGGCCGGGCCGCCGAACGCGGTCTGCGGCTCCCGCTGGTCAGGGTGACCGCGACGGGCAGGCTCGCCCCCACCGGCCCGGTCACGCTGTCGGAGGCGGGGGCCGTCGCCACCCGCGTGGTGCGCGATCCGGTGGAACTGATCGACGTGCTGCTGCGGCTGGGGCTGCTCGGCGGTGACCCGGCGAGCTGGCGGCGGCTGCGCTCGGACCTCGCGGAGGGCGTGACCGGGCTGGACCGTGCGCTGCGTGCCGAGCGGGTCCGCGCCCGGAGGCTCCGCGCCTCGGTGTCCGGGAACGAAGGTGGTTCGGCCCCGTTCGCCGCGCTCGTGGCGGCGCTGCGCGCGGAGCACGGCGCGGCGGACCCGCTGCTGAGCGCCTTCGAGCAGTGGGTGATCGACGGGCACCCGATGCAGCCCGTCGCCAAGACCAGGACAGGTATGTCCACAACGGACGCGAGTCGCTACGCCCCCGAGTTCGGGGTCGGGTTCGACGTGCCGCTGGTGGCGCTCGCCCGGCACGCCGTTTCCGGCGCCGATCACACCGGTGAACTCGACGGAGCCGGGGCGGTCCGACGCGAGCTGCGGGCCGCTTTCCCCCGGGCGAGCGCGGCGGCGGACTCGGAACTGCTCGCCCTCGGACTGTCGCCCACCGACTACGTCCCGGTCCCGGTGCACCCCCACCAGCTGCGTTTCGCCCTCCCCGAACTGCACGGGGAGCTGCTCACGACGGGAACTGCGGTTCCGCTCGAATCCTCCGTACCGGCCCGACCACTGATGTCCCTGCGCACGCTGGAGGCCCGCGAACCGGAGCACCCGCCGGGACTCCAGATCAAGACCGCCGTCGAGGTGCGCCTGACCGGTGCGGTGCGCGGGATCTCGCCGGGCGCTGTCCACAACGGACCGCGCCTGTCCGCGCTGTTCGACCGGATCGCGGCGCGGGACCCGGAAGTCGCGCCCCGGGACGGGGCGGGGCGTCCGCTCTTCACGGTGTGCCGGGAGCTGGCCTCGGTCGGATACCTGCCCGCTCACTCGACGGGGGAGCCGGAGCGCGACCGGGCGCGTGCCCGCTCCCTGGCGGCGGTGCTGCGGGAACACCCCGCCGCTTCGACCGCCCCGGGTGAGATCGCGCTGCCGGTGGCCGCCCTGCTCGCCCGTTCCCCGCTGACCGGGAACACCGTGCTCGCCGACGTGCTGGCCGACTCCGACCCCGCCCGGCGGGACCGGAGGTTCCGCGCCCCCTCGGCCCCCCGGCTCGACACCGCGCGGCACTGGCTGCGGCTGCACCTCGGCCTGGGGCTGCTCCCGTTGCTGGGACTGCTGGTGCGCTACGGCATCGCGCTGGAGCCGCACCCGCAGAACACCGTGCTGGTGCTGCGCGAGGGGCTGCCGCACCGGTTCCTCGTGCGGGACATCGGCGGTGTCCGGGTGCTGTCCGACAGGCTCCGGCGGCGCGGCCACCGGTTCCGGCCCCACGAGGACTCCGCGCTGGCGAGTGCGGACCCGGCGGCACTGCGCGACAAACTGTACTTTCCACTGTTCGGCAACCACCTCGGCGAGCTCGTGGCCGCGGCGGCCGCCGCGACGGGGTGCTCGGAGGACCCGCTGTGGCGGGTGGTGCGGGACAGCGTGGGCGAGGTATTCGACCGGTTGCGCTCCACCGCGTGCTGCCGGGAGGAGGCCGACGACTGCGCCCACGACGCGGATGCCCTGCTGCGGCGACCGTGGCGGCTCAAGACGATGCTGGGGATGCGGTTGTCCGGGCTGGTGACCGACCAGCGCTACATACCCGCCCCGAACCCGTTGTCGGCCGTATGACCGGCGAGCTCGTTCTGCCCGGTGGGGCTCCTGGACTCGGCGACTCCGCCTCACCGGACCCCGAGGAGGAGGTGATGCTGCGCGAGCTGCGCGCCAGGGATCCCCGGCTGGCCGAGAGCTGCTCGGCGGAACTGCCATGTGCGCGGGGGGACACCACCCGCCGGGCGTTCGCCGCGTTGCTGCGCGAACGGCTGCTGCCCGGCACGGTGGAGACCTTTCGGCTGCCGGTGGCGTGGGGCGACGCCACCTCGTTGGCGAGCCGGCTGCGAACGGGGCGCGACGCCGCCCGGATGCTGGGGCCATCGCTACGAGCCGGGGAGGGCGAGCTGGTCGTGGTGCGGCTGGCCGCGGGAACGCTCGCGGCGGTGTGCGAGTCGGGAGCCTCGTTCGGGCTGTACCGGGTACGCCGTCCGGTGTTGTTCGACGACGGCGTCACCGCCGTGGAACTGGACCGGCCGCGGCGACTGGTGGACACGCTGCGTCGTGATCCGGGGACCGAGCCCGAGGTCGCGGGCTGGGACAGGCTGCGTCAGGAGCTGGCCGACTCGGCGCGCAACCTGGCGCTGTCCCGCGCGGCCGCGCGCCGCAACGCGGCCGCCGTGGCGCTGCGGGCGGCACGCCTCGACACCGGTGACCTGCTGCGCACGCTGGGCACCGGACGTTCCGCCAGTGAGGTCACCCTCGACCTGGACTCGCTGAGCTGCGAGGGGCACAACATCCACCCCTGCGGCAGGGTTCGCGGCGGTTTCTCCGTCGCGGACTCGGTGAGCTACTCGGCCGAGGCGGCGAGGACGGTCGACGTGGAGTTCGTGGCCCTGCGCGAGGGCTACTTCCGCTCCACCCCGCACGGGGGCGGAAGTTCGGTCGGGGAACTGCTCGCCGAGCACTTCCCCGAACCGTTCGCGCGAGCGCGCGCGGCGCTGTCGGAACGGGGACGCGACCCCGCCGAGTACCAGCTGGTGCCGGTGCACCCGTGGCAGCTGCGCAACGCCGTGCCGCGCGAGTACCCGGCCGAGCTCGCCTCGGGGGCGTTGCTTCCGCTCCACGAGGTGCGGCTGCCCTGCAGGCCCACCTCCTCGACGCGCACCCTGGTGACCGCCCAACCCGGCAGGCACGGGCGGCGGTTGACCGTCAAAACGGCGCTGGACGTGCTGCTGACCTCGGCCAGGCGCACCATCGCTCCGGAGAGCACTCGGGACGGTCCTCGGGTCAGCGCGCTGCTCGGGGAGCTGTTCGCGCGGGACCCGGTTCTCAGGGGGCGGGCGGAGATCGTTCCCGACCTGGCGGGGATCGCCTTCGAACCCCCGGAGGGGTCGTCGGCGCGGGCGGGCCGGGCACGCGGTCTGTCGGCGCTGTTGCGGCAGGACCCCGCCGACTCGCTCGGCGCGGGAGAGCAGGCCGTCACCGCCTCGGCGCTGCTGCTGCGTTCCCCCGTGTCGGGAGAGCCCCTGCTGGGGGAACTCGTCGCGGCCAGGGCCCGACGCCACGGCGTCGCGCGCCCGGAGGCGGCCCGCTGGTTCCTGCGGGAGTACGCGGAGGCGCTGCTGTCGAGCACCCTGCCGCTGATGTCGTGCTACGGCATCGCGCTGGAGGCGCACCTGCAGAACGTGCTGGTGGTGGTGCGGGGTTCCCGGCCCGTGCGGTTGCTGCTGCGCGACTTCGCCGGGGTGCGGATCCACCCGGGGAGGTTGCGCGCGGCGGGCCACGCGGTCCCGACGAGCCGCCCGGGAGTCACGAGCGTTGACGACCCGAGCGCGCTGCACGCCAAGACGTGCCACGCCACGTTGCAGGCCAACCTGGCCGAGGTGGTCCACCTGCTGTGGCGGTCCTGCGGGTTGGTCCCCGTGCGGTCCTGGGGGATCCTGCGGGAGGTGATCACCGGGCTCGCCGTGCGTGTCCGGTCACGGGGTGGTGCGGCGCTCGCGGCGGACCTGGGCGCGCTGCTCGCGCCGGAACTGCCGCAGAAAGCGCTGATCACCATGCGGCTGCGTCCCGAGGAGGGGGAGGTCTACCTGCCGCAGCCCAACCCGATGTCCGACCCGGTGCCCGAGTGAGGTTCCGCTCCCGCCGAAGAGCTCACTGGTCCACCTTCTTGAGCACGAGGTGCGAGGGCTCGGTCCACGGTGAGTCGATGTTCCAGGCCGGGGCGGGTCCGCGTCCCATGACCCTGGTCAGTACGTAGTCGACCTCTCGCGGTTCCACGGGGGTGAAGTTCCGGTAGTTCGCGCGGAGCAGGGTGGCGGTAACCGGCCCGGCCTCCGCGATGCGTTTGTTGATGTCGGGAGTCAGGATTCCGCGGTCGGCCAAACCGTCCACTATGGAACACTCGCAGAAGTAGGCCAGGGTGCCGATCTCCCCTGGACTGCGCACCGTGGCGTCGCCGATCTCCTCCTTCAGCAGGTTCCCGATTCTGGCATAATCCGACGGCGTCGCCCAGTTGGTCGTGATCGTGGCGCGCTGCCAGGGCGTCCCGGTTTCCACCGCGACCCTGGCCTGGTTGGCGAACACCGCGGTTCCCAGGACCACCGCCACGGTCGCGGCCAGCATCGGAATTCGTCGCCGGTGTCGGGCGGCCACCGCCGAAGTGGCTCCGATCACACCGGCGAGGAACATCGTGAGCCCGAGCATGCTCGGAACGTAGTACCAGTGGTACGGCGGAACCCCGAGCGTGGTGTAGGCGTAGAAGTGCGCGATCCCGCCCACTCCCATGAGCGCCCAGGGGTGCAGCTTGTGCGCCGCGGTGTTGCGCAGCAGTCGTGTCACCAGCCACACCGGCAGCGCGAGCACCCCGAGCGCCGCGGTGACCAGCGCCGCGGTGGTCGCGGTGGGATACACTTCATAGTACAGTCGCAGTCCGTTGCCGAAGTCCCAGCTACCCCAGGCTTCCTGCATCTGCTTGAGTACCAGCGTGTCGGGCACGGCCGAGCCGAACACGAACCAGCTGAAGCCGAACCAGGGCAGCGAGACGAGGCAGGCGGGCACCAGCCAGCGCCAGAATCTCCGCCACAGCGCGGGACGGCCCAACAGCAGCACCACGACGAAGATGCCCAGATCCGGTCTGGTCAACGCGAGTAGTCCGGCCGCCGCGCCGAACAGCACTCGGTTGTGTGTGGTGGCTCCGAGCAGTAGCAGTCCCAGCAGCGCGGAGGCCAGGGTCATCTCCAACCCGACCGAGGAGAGTAGGAACGGGTTGGTCAGTACGAGCAGCGTGCCGAGGACCACGGTCAGGCGCGAAAAACCACTGTGCCGTGCGGAGCGGTGCAGTGTCACGGCCAGGACCGCGTTGGCGAGCACGAAAAGTACGCCCAGCGCCAGCACGGGCTGTCGTAGCAGGAAGGTCAGCGCTGCCAGTGCCAGCACGTTCAGCGGTGAGGTGGCGGTGTTGGAGAACTCTTCCTGGATCATTCCCCAGTGGCCGTGAAAGGCCAGGTTGCGTGCGAAGTCGATGGTGATGTAGGCATCGTCGGTGAGCCCGCCCCGCACGAGCATGAACACGAGTCCGGCGAGCAGTGCGGCACCACCGGCCACCAACGCGGTTTCCCGCTTTTCCGATCGGTTCGGTATCGCGCCACTGGAAAATAACTGAGAAGATTCCTTGTCCCGCGTCGTTTCGGTGACCGCCACTGTTACCCCTCTCACCGCAAGAACAGTGTGAGTAGTCGTTTTTGAATCAGTCTCGGGTTTCAGGGCTTATGATATAGAACTCGCCCGGGTGCTCGGTTGTCGCCCGTGGGAGCTGGCGATCGTCGTGGCCGTTCGCATGCTCTATGTGTTCACGCTTCGATCGAACCGCGATTTCCCGCGCTTCCGGCCGTACGTGTCCGCACACCCGGAGTGCTCGCTCCGCACGAACTCCCGCCGGAGGCTCTCGGTTCGTATCGCTGATGGGTGCGGTAATCGGTCAGTGTCAAGCACCGTAACGCGTGTCGCTCCAACACGCTCGATCGTTTTTCGACGAGTATCATCAGTCGATCTTTTCTCGCACCGGGCGAGCACAATAGTGCGGAAACGACGCGTGCTGCCGCGGGCGGTGACGGCGCGGATTCGCCTTCCGGCGGCCGGGAGAGCTCGGTGCGGCCACCGGGAGCGTTCCGGCCGATACTTGGTGTTCGCGGGGTCCCCTGCCCCCGGTCAGCCGAGTTCGTCCGGCCGCAGCCCCCGCCGCAGCCGTTCGAAGTTCTCCGCCAGGTAGTGGCGCATGCTTTCCCCGGCTTCGGAGTCCTGCCAGCTCTGCACCGAGACCCGCAGCGTGGTGATGGCCGTCGCGGCGAGCAGCCGCACGTAGACGTCCTCACTCGCCCGGCCGAGCCGTTGCGCGAATCCCTCGACCAGTGCGGCTTCCAGTGCGCGGAAAGCGGTCACGACCTTTTCGATCAGTTCGGGGTGGTGGCGGAGCACCACGGCCTGGTCCCGCCAGGTGGGCCCGTTCATGGCCGTCTCGATGGCCTCGCCCAGCACGGCTTCGGCCGCTTCGAGGGGCTCCTCCTCGGGAGGACGTCCCAGGACGCGGGCGGCGGTGTTGTCGATGGTCTCCCGGTCCCAGGGGACGAGCACTTCCTCCTTGGAGGTGAAGTAGTTGAAGAACGTCCTCGGGGAGACGTCGGCGTGGGCGCAGATGTCGTCGACCGTGACCGCGCCCGTGCCGTGGTCGCGGAACAGCCGGACGGCGGCCTGCTGCAGGGCCTGTCTGGTCGCGCGCTTCTTGCGTTCCCGCAGTCCGCCGGTGCCGGTCTCGCCCGCCCCGTGATTCGGCGAGGGGGTCGCCGTGCTGGGGGCGGTGCGCGCTGACCTGGCCATTTGCGCTCTCCCTGGCTGCTGCGATGCCGCGACGCTGCTGAGCTGGGGGTTCATCGTAGTGGGGCCGTTCGCGGCCGGACAAACCGGGCGCGTGAGGCCCTCACAGTTAAGGTGCGCGGATGCATTTTTGCAGTCTCTGCATAAAAATGCTACAGTAGTGCTCGACGCGTTAGGCGTCCCGTCGCGTCGGTGATCGGCCAGTGCCTCGACACGGCCCACCGCTCGCAACCGCTCGCAATCTTTCCGCAGTCGTGGCGAGGAGCCGGTGTGCCCAAGGAAGAGCTGAAGTCGTTGGCTCGCAAGCTGGTGTCGACACTGTGGTTCCCGATGTTCTTCGTCGTCGGGTTCATGGTGTTCTATCTGATCCCGTTCCACGCCCCCGCGCCGCACAACGTGCCGGTGGCCGTGGTCGGTGACCGGGCGGCGGCGAGTATCCAGATCTCGTTCGACGACTCGGTTCCCGACGGCTACGACATCTCCTCGGTGCCCGACGAGGGGGCCGCCCGGCAGGCTGTGCGAGACCGGGACGTCGTCGCCGCCTACGACCCCTCCGACGGGGAGATGTTCTACGCCAGCGCCAACGGCAGGATGGCCGTGCAGATGCTGCGGCAGTCCTTCGCGCCGGTGGCCGCGCAGTCGGGGCAGCAGCTGACGCTGACCGATCTGGCATCCACGGCTCCCGGTGACGTGATGGGGACGGGGCTGTTCTACTGCCTGATGGCCATGAACATCCCCCCTTACATCCTGGTGATGATGCTGCTGCGGGCGGAGTTGACCACCCGGCAGAAGCTGGGAGCGATGGTCGGTTTCGGCGCGGTGTCGTCCCTGGTCTGCTACTTCACCGCCCTGTCGTTGGACGTCATCTACAACGATCCGCTGCTGCTGTTGATCGGCTTCCTGCTCACGCAGGGGATCGTCTGGACGGTGTACGGGCTGGTGCCGATCGTCAAGCAGTTCATCCCCGGGGTCGCCATCGGAATCTTCGTGCTGCTGAGCATGCCATCCAGCGGGGGTGCGGTCCCGCTGCACTTCGTGCACCCGCTCTTCCAGTTCCTGCACTACGTCATGCCGCTGGGCAGCGCCGTGGACGCGATGCGTGGCATCCTCTACTTCGACGGCACTGGGGCGCTGCGCAGCACGCTGGTGCTGTGTGCCTGGTTCGTGTTCGGCGCCGCACTGGTCACCTTCAACCACTTCCGCGCCAAGCGGCTCGCGGCGGCCCACGCACCCGAGCGGGACACGGCCGGGCAGCGGAACGAGGGGGCTGAGCGGGAGGTCCAGGCGGAGTACGAGCACGAGGACGACAGCGGCGTCACCGTCGATCCCGCTCTGGAGGCCCCCGAACCCGTGCACCGGCGGACGCTCGCCGGGGCGGTGACCGACGGCTCCGGGGCCGCATTGCCGGGAGCCAGCGTCACCGTGACGGATGGACGTGGTGTCCAGATCGCCAGGATGTTGACCTCTCCGGAAGGCGAGTACCGGGTGCACGACCTCCCCGACGAGCCGGTCACGGTGGTGGCCTCCGCCGTCGGGGTGGAACCCGCCGTGGACAGGCTGCGCGCTCGGGCGGGGCGCGTGGAGCGCTGCGACTTCCTGCTGGACGACGAGACCGAGAGCCGCAGCGTTCGGCCCGCCGGTGTGGCCGGTGCCTGAACCCGTTCTCGCTCGGCGGGCGGTGTTCACCCCGGCGGCGGGGTGGACACCGGTTTCAGGTTTGCTGAGTGAGTACTCACTCAGTATTGTGGTGGGGTGAGCACACCGGAACCCCGACGCCGTGCCCCGGCGATGAGTTCGGAGGAACGGCGAACCGCGATCGTCCGGGCCACGCTGCCCCTGCTCGCCGAACAGGGCGCGAACGTGACCACCAAGTCGATCGCCCAGGCCGCGGACGTGGCCGAGGGGACGGTGTTCCGGGTCTTCGCGGACAAGGGCGAGCTCCTCCGCGCCTGCCTGGCGGAAGCGTTCCGCACCGACGAAGTGCGTGCTCGGATGAGCGAGATATCCACGGAACTGCCCATCGACACCAGGCTCACCGAAGCGGCGGTGCTGGTGCTCGACCACTTCTCCCGCCTGGGGGAACTGAAGCGCAACCTGGCCGCTGCCGACTACGACGTGCACCGGCACGAGGCCCACGGCGAACAGCACCCCGGCAGACACGGCCCACCCCGGTTCGTGCTCGAACTGACCGAGGCGTTCGCCGAGCTGATCGCCCCCGACGAGGGGCGGTTGCGAGTGCCGGTGCGCGACGTCGCGGCCATGCTGCTCGGCCTGCTGCTGAGCGCGAGCTTCGACGGGAACAGCGACGACGAGGCCCGCTCCAAGCTGGCCCCGCGCATCGACGTACTGCTGCGCGGCGCGCTGGTGGAGCGGAAACCCCGGACATCGACCGGCCCGAACCGGTGAGAGGGAAACCAATGGCAAGACCGCCTATCGAGGTCGAAAACGTAACCAAGGACTTCGGGAAGTTCAAGGCTCTCGACGATGTGAGCCTGCGGGTTCCCGAGGGCAACGTGCTCGGTCTGCTCGGCCACAACGGAGCGGGCAAGACCACGCTGGTCAACATCCTCAGCACGCTCTCCCCGCCGACCGGCGGCACCGCGCGCATCGCGGGCTACGACGTGGTGCGACAGAGCAGGCAGGTCTGCGCCCGGATCGGTCTGACCGGGCAGTTCGCCGCCGTGGACGAACAACTGTCCGGGCTGGACAACCTGGTGCTCATCGCCAGGCTGCTCGGTGCGGGTAAGCGCGCCGCCAAGCAGCGGGCCGAGGAGCTGCTGACCCTGTTCGAGCTGACCGAGGCGGCCAAACGTCCCGCGCGGACCTACTCCGGCGGCATGCGGCGCAGGCTGGATCTGGCGGCGAGTCTCGTCGGCCATCCGGACGTGATCTTCCTCGACGAACCCACCACAGGGCTGGACCCCACCAGCCGGATGGGGCTGTGGCAGATCGTGGAGAACCTGGTCGACGACGGCACCACGGTGCTGCTGACCACTCAGTACCTCGACGAGGCGGACCGGCTCGCCGACTCCATCACGGTGCTCTCCAGCGGCAAGGTCGTCGCTTCCGGCACCGCCGAGGAGCTCAAGGCCGAAGTGGGGCAGCGAACCGCCACCGCCACCCTGGCTGACCCGGCCGAAGCCCCCCGGGCGCTCGAAGCCCTCGGCCGTGCCGGGCTCAGCCCGGTGCACGACGAACAGCGGCACGCCGTCACAGCGCCGGTCAACGCCTCGCACGAACTCGCCGTGGTGGTCCGCGCGCTGGACGAGGCGGGCATCGAGGTCAGCGGTCTCGGCCTCGGTGAGCCGACCCTGGACGACGTCTACCTGAACCTCGCCCACCACGCTTCCGAGTCGGCCGCCTGAGCCGAGCTCTCCGCTACCGGGGCGTTCGGCACCCCGGCGGCGCGGTACGACTCACCTCCGTGACGCGCGGTCCTGCCCCGTTGGTTCGCGCCGTGTCCGCTGTCGCTCCGTGTTCCCACGGGCAGGAGCGGCGCGTGGGAGTCCGGTCCCGTGAACGGCTCCCGCGGGCACCGCGAGCCGGTGCGGCGCGGCCTCCCCGAACAGTCGAAACGAAAAAGCTTCATAAGCGACGGGAAGTACAGATGACCAGCACACTCAGCGCTCCCAGCACCGAAGCGCCGGAGTCCTCACCCGATCGGGCCAACTGGCACGGCGCCAACGTCTGGACCCAGATCGTGGTCCTGACCGGCAGGTCCTTACGCGCGGTCGTGAAGGACCCCCGGATAGTCGTGTTCAGCCTGCTGCAGCCGCTGATCATGCTGACGCTGTTCAGCCAGGTCTTCGGCAAGGCGTTGATGTCGAGCATCCAGACCGGCAGCTACATCAACTACCTGATGCCCGCCATCCTGGTGACCACCGGCATCGGCGCCTCGCTGCAGTCCGGCGTGGGACTGATCACCGACATGAAGAACGGCGTGCTCGGCCGGTTCCGCGCGCTGCCGATCCGCATGGGCTCGGTGCTCCTCGCCCGCAGCCTCGCCGACCTCTTCCGCACCGCGGTGCAGCTCGTGATCCTGCTGTGCGCGGCCGCCGTGCTGTTCGGATTCTCCCCGAAGGGCGGATTGCTGGGGACCTTCAGCGCCTGGCTGCTCGCGCTGATGGTCAGCTGGTCGCTGACCTGGGTCTTCCTCGCGATCGCCTCCTGGGTGCGCAAGGAGGAGGTCATGCAGAGCGTGGGCTTTCTGGCCATGTTCCCGCTGATGTTCGCCTCCAGCGCGTTCGTGCCGCTGGACGCGCTGCCGAACTGGTTGAGCGTCGTCGCCCGCGTCAACCCGCTGACCTACGCGGTCGACGCCTCCCGCGACCTGTCGCTGGCGCTGCCGGTGGGCACCGGGGTGCTCTCCGCCGTGGGAGCCAGCGCCGTGCTGCTGCTGGTCGGTGCCTTCTTCGCGATCAAGGGGTTCCGCCGCCCGCTGTGAGCTCCTGCGGGGCGAGCGCGACGTGACGGGTGCTGCCCCGGAATCCGCCGTGGCCCACCTCGACGGATCACCGGCCGGGGGCGGGGCGCGGATTCCGCCCCCGGCCGATGATCCGCCTACGGTGAGGATCACAGCGGAGTGAGCGTCAGCGTCGCCGAACTCGCCCCGCTGTCCTGGACGTAGGACGCGTAGCCCGCCACGTCGTCGAAGGCGAAGCCGTAGGCCTTGCCGTCGACCGTGTTGGCGTGCAGCGTCTTCGCGTAGTGGTTCGTGACCGAGTGACCGTAGAAGCTCGCCGCGTTCGTGGCGGGCTGGGTCGTGACGCTGTGCAGGTTGGACCTGTTGAGCCCGGCGCCCAGGATCGCCGCCACCGGGCCTCGGGGAGCCGCGCCCGCGAAGAGCGCACCGTCGCAGAACAGCACGTCACGGGTGCTCGGCCTGTCGAACGCCCCCACCTCGCCGTCGAAGACGAACCGGTCGCCGGACACCGAACCGCGGTGGACGCCGGTGCCGATGTCCACGGTCATGGTGGTCGAGCGGTACTTCTCCCACACCTGGTCGATGTAGGAGTCGAAGTACGTGCTCGAGAAGTCGCCCAGATCCAGCGCGTGCCCGGGCGCCACGATCCGATGGTCGCCCTGCCGCAGGTTCTCGAAACCGGGGGTGGAGGTGACGTTGGCGAAGATCCGGTCACGACCACCCGGCTCCAGCGTTCCGGTGGTCTGGTCCGAGGAACCCACCAGCCGGATGGAGGAGGGGACGCTGAACATGTCCACCATCGTGGTGTTGCAGTACATCCCGGTCTCGTTGAGCGTGAACTCGAAGACGTCGTGCAGCACCGTATTGCTGGGGTCGCTGGGCACCCACCCCGCCGGATACCGCAGCGCCGGTTGGCCGGTGCCGCTCTCGACCACTTTGAACTTGAGCTCGCCGCCGAGGGCGAAGTAGACCCGCCCCGACATGGCGGGCAGGCTGATCGTGGTGTCACCGCTGCTGTTCAGCGGGATCCCGTAGTGGGCGTAGCCGTCGGATTCGTTGTCGGAGAACGAGATCGGCACCCGCCTGCCGTCCGGGGTGACGTGGACCTGTCGGCCGGACTGGTCGACTCCGACGATGTAGAGCGTGATCGAGGTGTTGGCGTAGGCGCCGGTGTGGTTGACCACCGTCAGCGGCAGCGGGACGGCGGGCAGGCGGGCCCGCCTTCGCGGCGCGGCGGCCACGCCACCGCCCAGCACGGGAGCGGCCAGCGCCGCCGTGGACAGTCCGCCCAGGAATGTTCTCCTGTTGAACAAGGTGCCTCCTCTGGCTGGGCCGTGGTGACGGCCACCATGCGGTCCAGCCCAGTGTGGTGGTGCCAGAACCGATCAAGCACTCCCTCGTTCCGGCGCAGCCGGTGCTCCGGTCGGCAGAGATCGGAAGTGCCGCCACGACGTCCCGAATCGGGCAGCGGGCTCGTCGACTCCGGCTTCCCCCGACTTCGAGCACGACATCCACGGCATCGACCGCGACGAGACCGGTGAGTACCACCCCGCCACCCATGCCGGGGAGATAGGTCTGCTCGTGCGGGAACGGTTCGAGTCCCTGCCGCTTTCCCCGCTCGGAGGCGTGTCCGGTGGCGGCGTCGAGCTCGGTGAAATGGATCAGTCGTCTCCACTGCCATTCCGCGCTCTCGCGGCGGCCCGGTTCTCCCGCCTGCCGGAGCGTGCACTCCGGATCAGGGAACTGTCATCCGGTGGCCGCGTTGCGGGGTGAGAGCGCTGTTCGCCGCGAGCCCCGACCGCGGTGGGATCTCATCGTCGACCTCGCTCGGAAGGGTGAGACAGCTACGCGTCGGCATGTCGACGACGAGTGGGTGAGCCCCGCGCTTCTACGCTGCCGGGAGTCGTTAGCGCATCGCCCGGTCCAGTGACGATGCGCGATGTTCCCGGACGAACAGGGCGATCATGGTGCGAGGACCGAACGTGTTTCGCCGCCCCCCTCGGGGAGGGCGGCGTCGAGCTACCGGTGCGGCCGTGGCCGCGTGCCTGCTGTCGGTGGGTACCGTCACCGGAGCGGCAACGGCGACTCCCGCCGACCGACCTGGGGAGGGACCGGGAGCCCGGCAGGCGGAAGGCTCCGCGCGAAGTCCGCGGCTCGACATCACCAAGACCGTGACTCCGAACCCGATGACCGTGGGCGCGGAAGCGGAGTACGTGATCACCGTGACCAACACCGGTGACACCGACGCCGAGGACGTGGTCGTCACCGACCAGCTCGACTCCGGGGTGCGGGTGGGGGAGCTTCCCGCCGACTGCTCCGTCGACGGCCGGACCGTGACCTGCGGTGGTGCCGGGACGACCGTGCCCGCGGGCGAGTCCGTCCGGTTCACGGTGCCGGTGACGACGGACCCGGGGCTCGCGGACGGTACCAACATCGTCAACACGGCCGGCGTGGACTCGTCCACCCCTGGAACCTCAGGGGACAGCACGCGGCTCGTGTCCCAGGCACGGACCCTCACGAACGTGGAGATCACCAAGGAGGGGCCCGCGACGGTTTCACCCGACGGGACGATCACCTACACGCTGACGACCACCAACCACGGGCCTTCCGACGCCGTGGACGTCACGCTGCACGACGCCACGAACGGTCAGCTCACCACGGTCGAATCGGCTTCCGGAGTGTGTGACTCGGGTGGGCTGACGGTGACCTGTCCGCTGGGGACCCTGCGGCCCGGGCGGAGTGAGGTCGTGACCATCACGGTGAGCGTGAACCCCGATCTGCCGGCGGGGACGGTGATCCCCAACTGCGCCGAGATGTACACGGGGACGCGGCAGACCACCACGGAGGACGATCGCTCGTGCGTGGAGACGGAAGTAACGCCGACCGAGCCGCCGCCCGACCCGACCGATCCTCCACCGGAGCCGAGTGACCCGCCACCGGAACCGAGCGAGCCGCCCCCGGAGCCCACTGATCCGCCACCCGAGCCGACCGACTCGAACGGGCCGCCGACGGACACGCAGGAGCCGAAACCCGGGCCCGACGAGCTGCCGCAGGCACCCGAACCGAGCCCGAGCGAGGGGCATCTGCCCGTCACCGGATGAGCAGTGTTAGCAGGTGAGCAGCCGAGCCTGGTGATGTAGCCAAGTCTGATGAGTAGCCGCACCGGGCGGGGCGGGAGCATGTGTTTCCCGTTCCGCCTGCTCCGCCCGGTTGGCGCGTCGTGCGCGGCGGGCGGGCCGGTTCGGCCGTGCCGGTCGGGTGAGCCATCCTGCTGGAGCAGCTCTTTTCCGATGGTCCTGGAACGAGATCGGCGGTGCCGTTGCAGGGAGCTGCTCTGGTGCCGCGAACCGCCAGGGGGACGAATGTGAGTGTCCGACCGGGGAAGGTCGGTGCTCCTTCTCCCAAGGCGGCAGGACCACGGCTTGTCCGGCGGCGGTCTATCCGTTGTGGACTAATATCGATGGTCGTTGGAGGGCGTGGGCCTCGTCGTGCGGGGTGTTGGCAGGACGGTGGAACTTCGATGCCGTTCGGTCCCGTGGAGAGGAGAGGCATTCCACGTCGGGATCGTACGGATGCCTGCTTCCGCACGGAGCGGAACGATACCGCGAAGCGGATGCACGAAACCGGACATGCCCCGGATGAGCCCGCGGACCGGGAGGCGACGATCAAGCGACGGTGATCGATCTGGTATCCCGTCGCAGGTCAACCGGCTGATTCGTCGTGCGCCCTCGGCAGGGTTCGGAACTGTGGAGTCCGTAGGCGAGGAGCTGTTGCATAGCGGTGGCAACGGGCTGTTGCCGTTGACTCGTGTGGGGACTGCGTGGGAAGCGATACCGCCGATGGCCGGTTTCGAATACAGTAGCTTCATTCGTCATGTGGGAGTTCAGGCCGCAACGTCTTGCACCTGAACTCCCACGTCAAACGAGCCTGCCAGTGCCTCTGGCATGAGGTACTGAGGCGTGTCCGAAAATCGTGAGCTGAGAGCAGCTCACTCCTCTTCGCCTCCGGCAAAGAGCTGTACGGTAGCACCGACTCCCAGGAGGAGCGCGATGAGTCCCCCAAGGACAGTAGTGCTCGTACTCGCTCCAGCCACGTCACCAGACATGGTGATGGCAAGACACCACAGCGTAGCTACTTTGGTATCGGACACGTCGGTTGGCAGGCTGCCTAGATCCATACGCCCTCCGGTTCGGAGGCCCGTGCTGCCTGTCAGGACTGATAGGTTTCTCAGCTCTGATAGACAGTAAGGTGACTAGCCTGCTATAGTGGGAACCCACTGAGGATGTTTAGACTGGTCAAAGGGCCTCCGGTCTTCGACTGCAACGTCATGTAGTACTCGTCGTGGGGCGGCGAGTACTACATGTTTTTCTGATTATACTCGTACAGATCATCTCTGTCGATCCCTCGTCTGAGTGATTTTGGCCCTTTCTCGGCGAACACGGCCAAGTGCGTTTGCTACGTCGCAAGCGTGGTGGCCTCTGGGGGAAGTGTCTGGATCAAGGAATCCACAGTGGAACAAAGCTTCGTGGAGATGAGTGTCCGACCGATCACAGTGCCGGCTGAACTGACGTGCGTGCGGTGAGCATTCTCAGTGGCTCTGACCGGGATCGTCCTTGGCGAGGCCGGAGTGTCGGCCCGCGGGATCGCGGACTACCTCGGGCACGATCGGAGGCAGCCTGACCCTGGACGTGTACATGAACCGGAAGACGGCCTGTGACTCGGCGGCCAGAGCCCTGGCCGACCTGCACCGGGAAGACTGAGCAAAAGTGGGGGTAAAGTGGGGATGCCCCGAGGGGTAGACCCTGAACCGTGGAGTAATGATACCCCTTCTAGGAGATCAAGAAGAGCTGGCCTCATAGTCTTCTTGGTGATGCTGGCCAGTGAAAACGCCACTTCTTTGGTCAGTGCTGTTTTTGTCGCTTGGCGGTGTCATACAGTCTGTAGGCGACTTGGTGACCATAGACGGCCACATTGACGGATGCGGGAGTCTGGGCCAATTGGGGGTCTGAGTAGTAGCGGTACGGCATTTGGCGCTAGGCACGGTTTCGGCTGGTGATCGAGGTGTCGACACACAGCTGTGGAGCGGCTGGGACGGTCCCGACTCCCTGTTCTCGCTGCTGTAACCAGGAAGGAAGATCGTTACCGGAGGTTCCTACACTCCTACTGCTCAGACCCCGGAAGGATTGAATGATGTCGCTGGTCGGTAGGCTGCTTCAGCTTGCTCTAGATTCCGGTCGAGTGCTGATCTCTGACGCTGTGAGCAGCATCGATACTCGCTGGCGTTTAATTTGTCATGATTGTTCCCCAGGGGATTACTCGGGGCGGAGTGCCATGCTACGCAACTGATGCGGGCCTTCGAGGAGATCAGACATATCCGGCAGACTCGTGTGCATGAGGCTCTCGCCGGTGCTCTGGTCGTAGATCCGTAGCTCCGGTTCGTCCCCGTCCGAGGTCTGTGTAATCAGAGCCAAGCGGTCGTCACGGATGGTCGCGCTGACCTCGCTGCTGCGCGGCACGATCTCGTCTTCGAGAGGGAACTCTTCGACCGTCTTTCCCGTGTCGATGTCGGTCCGCATGAACGCCTGGCGATCCAGCGAAGCCCACAAAAAGCTCTGGCCGTCGTCCGAGAGAACTGTACTGTCGAGGATGGCAAGGCCGTAAGAACTGTTCGGTCGAACGCTCTCTCCGTTCGCATCAGTGAGTGGCGTCTCGACCACCTCACCAGTGGAGACGTCCCAGGCTCGAAGGACAACCGGCCGCTCAGGATTCCCGCTGTCATCAGCAACCGCAGCCAAGTGGTACATCGTCTCCTCTCGACAGGGCGCATCGTGGTTCTGCTGTGCGGACCCCGAGACCGGCGCCATCCCGACGAGTCGCTCGTTCTGGCCGACAGCATCCGCTTCGGGCAAGTCTGATGAGCTGGAATCGTCACCTGAGAGACGAGTCAGCATGAACGACGCTGGCCCATGGGTGCCCCGGATTTCGAGTCCCTGTTTGGCGGCTACCTGTTCATAGTCTCCGGAAGGCTGGGCCAGACCGTAGATCTCACCATCGCAGGAGCCGGCTACTTGATAGTAGCCCTCGACATTCTTCCGGCTTGATGCGCCGTCAGTATGGGTCACCAGCTGCTCGGTATAACCGACTCCTGTGGTTCCTTTATTGAACAGGCCGATGAAGCCGCCATCGCCCGTCGGGAACAGCGCGTGCTGTGATGGGGCCTTGGGGCTGTCGGTGGTACGGAGTCCTTCAGCGGTGAGCTGATAGTCCTGTTCAGTGTCGGAGAAGAACAGCCCGTCCTCCGACCACCCGATCGCCGCGGTATCCATGCCGGAGGTTTCGGCGACGCTGATCTCTCCCGCCTCGTCGACCAGGACGAGGTGCCCCGCGGACGAATCCCCGACGTCCTGCGCCGGAGAGCTAATGTAGGCGGCAGCCCGAACGCCGTCCAAGGTCACATCCTGCGGCTCTTCGACATCCGCCGAAGGACCCAAGCATGCCGACGTGGTCAGCAGGACTACGGCGAGCCCAACCGTTGCGCGTGCAGAGGAGAACGAAGATCGAGTCATGAGGCTCCCGAAATATACGAAGCTGCGGTAGAGCATCATCCGCAATTTCACGGATAATACCCTACCGCATGGAATACCTGCCCATTACTGGGCGAGCTGTGTCAATCAGAGGGTCCGATAAGTGACGGCGAAGACGGAATCCCGGATATTTCCTGGATATGCACCGGGTCCACCATTGCTGTCGAGATCGATGTCGGAAGTCGACTTATAGGACGCCCAGACAAACTGAGAAAAATTCATATGAAGGTTATGCACAGAATCGCTGACCAGGGGGTTTGTCACAGAGAAGGAGACAGGAAACTCCTCCCTGGAGAAGGCTTCCCCGCTGGGAACAACCCCGAGCGGAACTCTGGATAAACGAAGTCTCCCGCTTTTAATCGCGCACCTGCATAACCTTCATTAGCCGAGTCGGTGTATTTATTGAACGCGAAGTTTGAGCGATACTATTTGTATCTGTAATTATTGAAGGTTATGCACTGAACTGTTTACCAGGTCTCTTGGAGTCGTTGGAGTCCGGTGATGATGTGGAGGATTCGTTGGAGTTGGACGAGTGGGCGGCGGTATCGGCTGGCGAGGATGGTCCAGTTTTTCAGGTGGGCGATGGCGCGTTCGATCGGATAGTGTAGGAACGCTATTGTCGTGTTGGATTTTTCTCTGTCGGGGTCGAGTGTTCCGTTTTTCGGTGTTTTGGTGGGGTGGGTGATGGTGCTGCCCAGGTAGCCGAGATCGCCGATGGTGTTGGCATGGTTCAGCGTCTCGTGCAGTGATGAGTTCCGGAACACCGTGAGGTCATGGGTGGCGCCGGGAAAGATCTCCGAACACGTGAGAAGGTTCCCGTGGAGATCGGTGGTCAGCTGCAGGCGCACGCCGTAGCGTCGGTGTTTTCCCGAGTACGGTCTCTCCTGGTCACGACGGTTTCCTGTGGGGATGAGTACACCGTCGACGAGGGTGACTCGTCCGTGGAACTCCTCCAGTGGGGCGTGTATCTCGTCCAGGAGCTCGGCCAGGACGGGCTCGAACCGACGCAGCACCCGCGAGATTGTCGACTGACTCGTGTTCCGGAACGCCGCCAGTTGTTTCTGGGTCAGATTCGTCCGGTAGGACTCCAGTGTCACCACCAGAGCCATGAACACCGACACCGTGTTCCTCGGGTCCCACCGAATCAACCCACTGATCCGCTCAGTCAACCAGCACAGCTGGTCCTCACTCAGCCCTGTGGTATCCTCGTAACGCAACGGTCTTTCCTTGGCGTACAGCTTGTTCTTGGTCGAACAGCATGGTACCGGAAAGGCCGTTGCTTTTTATTAACTGCCCTCATCTTCAGCTCACTTGCATAGCCTTCAGTATTAATTCTTTCCGATTGGGAAATCTGTTGAGCGTTAGAGTTCGTCTGAACAAGGGAGACAATTAGCTGTGATGCGAAGGCTAGGACGGCGAGCGCAAGGGCAACAGTCGACAGAGTATCCGCACCTTGTATGCTCGCCACAACAACTAGCGTTCCCAGTGCCGTTATTGACAGGATGCCAAGGCTAATTGCAAGCCAGGCTCACGAAATGCTTAAGCGGCTTCCGTTTTGGCCCAGTAGGAATTCGTCTGGTTGATCCACCACAGGATGGATTAAACCATCTTGAAGGGGTGCTACGCCAAGGCTTACGAGGATGTCTTCGCCAGGGAACACAGATCAGCAGGATGATGGGAGCTGGTGCTCGTCTGCCGCGGCTGGGCGGTTACTGGGCCCAGACTAGCTACGGCTGGCCGAAAACAACGACAGACGACGCACAACGGCCGCTCTCACTAATCAGTTGCTCCCGCTATTCGGTCAGATAGCAAGAGGTGACAGCGATCAGTGCATCATGTCGAGGAGTACGGCCGGTAATCCACGGGGTGCAGGGAGGTGGAGAGTTGACTCAGAGTGGCGTCCGGTCGAACCCCAACCAGTGTGGGCAAGGTCCTGCCACTCAGCTGGCCATCAGGACACCAAGAATGACAATAAAGCTACGGAAAGTTAAGAACAACGTTTGACCAGGCCAACTGGCTTATTGACACCATCGGTGTTGGTTACGAAACCCGGTGAGTTGTTCCGCTTCAACGTGTAGTGGACGCCGTTTCGGCAGTTCAGCGGCCTGACTCGATTCGTCGTTCGTCAGGTGTTCGTCAGCGTCTCCCCAGACTTCGGCGCCTGTCCGGGCGGCTGCCTCGCGAGTCCGGCCCTCGGCTGACGGCCACGAGTGCGAGTAGGTGTGCAAGGTGATCGACGGTGTGGAGTGGCCGAGCGCCCGCTGCACGGTCACCACGTCACAGCCCGAAGCGATCAGCCTGCTCGCGTAGAAATGCCGTAGGTCGTGGCGGCGGACGTCTTCGCAGCCCGCTGCCTCCCGTACCGCGCGCCACCAGTACCCGATGCTGTGCGGGACGCCGTTTCGGCGTTGATCTGAGAGGCAGGGACCATGAGCAAGCGGGACTACTACGGCGATCCGCGGGCCCCGGCCGCCAACAGTCTGGTGGTGGCGGTGGCCGTGGTGGTTCGTGACGAGTCCGGTCGTGTGTTGTTGATCGAGCGCACCGACAACGAGCTGTGGGCCCTGCCCGGCGGAGCGCAGGACCTCGGCGAGACCACCCGCCAAGCCGCCCTGCGCGAGGTTGCCGAGGAGACCGGGCTGACGGTGGAGATCACCGGCATCGTCGGCATCTACTCCGACCCGCGACACGTGATCGCCTACGACGACGGCGAGGTCCGCCAGGAGTTCTCGATCGTGTTCACCGCCCGACCGGTGGAAGGACGACTACGGCCCAGCGGTGAGAGCCGCCGCGTGCACTGGGTCGATCCCGCGGAGCTGGATTCGTTGACCATGCACCCCACGATGCGGATGCGCATCGAGCACGCGTTGCAGGAACGTTCCGAGCCGTATCTCAGCTGACCGCCGCTGACTGGACCATCGACCAGCCCAGTCCCGGTGTGCGTGTGTGTAAAGTTTCTATTCTTCATCAAGGGAGGGCCCCTGCCGGGGCAGTCTGCTCGCGATTGGTGCGCTTGGCTCGGGCCGGACGACGGGCGTGTGGCTGGCGCCGATCCCGGCGCCAGCAGCCGAGCGTGACGCGGACGAGCGGGCGGTATCCCCAAGATACCGGGTGGAAGGCAGGCGGCCAGAGACCGCGGCGATGCCGCCTTTCAATAAGGAAAGCTGTAACGTTCGCCACCACGGGTTCGATAAGTGGGACATGACTATGTCCAATATACAATCCAGCGAGGATGCTCATGCGCAAGTACTTCGCGAGTTTCTATATGCCGACATTGACCGCGTCCGCTCATTGTTGGCGCAGCGCGTCGGTGGGGTTCCAGAACAAGACAGCAAGTCTGTATCAAGCACAAAGAAGTTCCACGCTGGAGTGCAAAAATGGCTTGGTCATGATAGTGGTCATACAGCCGAAGACTCACAACAAAGAACGCTCCTTGATGCCCTATTTCCGGAACTGGAAGAAATACTCGAATCAGAAGGGTGGCTAAGAGATATATCAGGCATTTTTGATGATTCAACTGTGAAAGATGTGCAAGCACTCCGAGAGCAAGCTCGAGAGGGATCGATAGTTCGCCTAACCGCCAATGGTCAACTCTTTGATTCCCAACACGTAGCGCAGGTACTGGCAAGTATGTCCACGTTGGGTGCAGGACTGGGGCGCCTCAATAGGGCATCCAATCCTCATGCGAAGAATGCACAAAAAGGAAAATCAGCAAAAAGCAAAAATTCTGAAGATAAGACGCTGGAAGACGCTGTAGAAGACTTTGATTCCTCTATATTTTCCGAGGCTGTTAATGCGGAACAGCTCCGGTCTTTTGTGCAAGTGTCAAGAGCGCTCTTTACGGATGGATTGCACTTGCTGCTATCGTCGCAAAAGGGGGTAGAATGGTCGGCTACGGCACGGCTTCAGCAGGGGCGAAGGTATCTTGATGCAGAGCCCGAAGTTCTGTTCTCGCGCTATGGCAGGCAGGAACAAGAATGGACTGTAGTAGGGACCATAGGGTTCTTTTCGAAGAAGCCTGATCTTGGAAAAATGAAGAACATGGACTTTATGGCCGCAAGTGGTGATGTTATCGATCGAAACAAGTTTGTTTCCGGTCTAAATTCAGTTATGGAAGATATCGCCGGACAGGGAATTGCAGACGCTCCACCGTTTCCTGGTTTTTCGATAATTCCTATGGCTGTATATCGGACAATTCCTCAGGCGTAGCCGCCGTGTTGACATAGACTACCCTTGAGGAGCTCGCCGTCCCCAGGTTCCAGACGGGTCGCCGGGATGGAAAGGCCCCGACATCGGTTGCGGTTCGGGAGTAGCCTAGCGTCCTCATATCCCCTGACCTTCCCGAGAGGAATCAGGCCGTGTCGGGGCGCAAGTCTGGCATTAGGGTGTACTACTGGGTTCAGCGGTTGCGCCCTTGACATGGCCTGATCGGGCGAAGCCAGGTCAGACGGGATGAGGACGAGGTTCCCCTTTGCTTGGCGCAAGCGAATCACCGGCCCGAGATTCTTCCTACTCGTGATCGCAGTTCCATTGCTACCAGCACATACTGTGCCGCACGAGCAGGCGTAATGTCTGCGTCCTCATGAACAACCTGATTGCGTACCTCGCTGACCGAACGCACGCTTGTCATGGTCTCGTCATCAATACGGCCATCGGCGTGCAGGAGCCTTGACAGCTGAGGTGTGCTGCGGCGTTTGGAGTCTTTAAGGACTCCGGACTCTTCTGCAACACGAGACAGTTCGATTTCCAGAAGTTGGAACGCCTTCAAGAGAGCACCGGTGGGAGATTTGGATGCCAAGGCCAGCAACTCCTCGGTATGGGGATCCTCGGCAGTATCCGAATCCGGGCGTTCGTTTTGAAGTTGCGCCGCCCCCACCATCGCCTGTTCAGTTTGGTCCAGCTGCTGTTCCCACTCGGCTTCAATGGGCCCAGCCTTCACGCGTTTCAGGCTACGACCTGCGGCCATCCCTTGAGCCAACGCAGTGATCGGCTTTCGGAATATCACAAGACCGACGGATACCAAAACAGGCCAAGCCAGCACCCCGACCAGGTCCGCTATGAACTGGAGCCAAGACATGAAAAGTGATCGTAGCAGGATGTGGGCTGTGCCTACTCTGAGTTTCCGTCCGAGGTGGCGAGCTTTGACATTGATCATGCACGCTTGCTCTGACTGGGTACAGGCATGATCGCGCTGTTCGTTTCCCAACTCCTCAGCCCGAAGACCCGCACCAAACCGCACTGAAGATCCGCGAGACGGTGCTTGAGCACTAGTGATCAGCCAGACAGACCGCTTCGCATGAAGCTGGTTTCGTAGGTCTGAAGCAAAGTTTTTCTCCTTGATCACAGCGCAAGGACCTGTGTACCTAGTGAGCTGCTTGGGGACCCCTATGAGCAACTGTCGCACGTCGTCCGCGGGCGACGTCGATGAGTCCTTCCTGCCTGAGCAGTGTGATTGCTCGCTGCACGGTCCCGGTGGAGAGGTCGTGGGTGGTGGCGAGGTCGGTGACGGTGGGGAGTTCGTCGCCGGGGGAGTAGGTGCCGGTGGTGATGGCGTCGCGGAGTTCGGCGGCGAGGTGTTCGTAGGGGCTGCGGGGTCGGCGGTTGGCGGGCTCGGGTCTGGGGACGGTGTCGGCGATGGTGTTGGCCGCTTTGCGGTCGGCTTCGGTGACCCAGCCGGCGTAGGTGTTCAGCGTGGTCACGCCGCCGTCGACGTGGCCGAGGCGACCCGCGACGGTGCGCAGGTCGGTGCCGTTGGCCAGCAATTCGGTCGCGGAGTAGTGCCGTAGTGCGTGCAGCCGGGTGCTGCGCAGTTCGAGGCGTTGGGCCAGGCGTCGGTAGCGCTGGCTGACGCTTCGGGGCAACAGCGGAGCGGACCCGTCGGGTTCGGTGCTGAAGACGAACGCGTTGTCGTCGAAACCCGTGCCGAGGGCGGCGCAGTTCGACCGCGCCTGCTCTCGATGCTCCCGCAGCAGCTCGACGGTGTGCGTGTCCAGCGCGATGCGGCGACGCTGCCGCGTCTTGGTGCTCTTCTCCCGGGCACGCTCGCGCGTCTTGGAGTAGCTGCGCTCGATGGACAGCATCCCTGCCGCGAGGTCCACATCGCCCCACCGCAGCGCGCACAGCTCACCCCTGCGGCACCCGGTGACCATGGTCAACCACAACAGCAGACACCACTGTGGATCCTCCGAGGCTTCCCGCAACAGACTCGCGGCCTCGGCGGCCGACGGCGGGTCGGGTTCGCTGTGTTCGAACGACGGCGGCTGGGCGATTTCGGCCTGGTTGACCGAGAGGTAGCGCCAGCGCACCGCCCGGTCGAAGGCGGAGCGGAAGATGAAGTGAATCTTGCGCACGGTGTTCGACGCCAGCGGGGTGCACTCGTGGTCCTTCGCGCGTTTACCGCCGCACAGGTCCTTGCAGGCGCGCAGCCGGGCGTAGCAGCGCTCCAGCAGTTCGGCGTCGATCTTCGCCGCGGTCGTGGTGCCGAAGGTCGGTTCGATGTAGAGCCGGATCAGATCCTGGTAACGCTCGCGGGTGCTGTCCTCGTGCCGCGCGACCTCCAGCCACTGCTCCAGCACCTGCGAGACCGTGACGTTGCTGCGCGGGTGCCGCTTCTCGTCGACCTGGCTCAACGGGGGAGTGGCCCCGACCACCGTCGCGAAGTGGGCCGGACACTCCGTGGCGGTGCTGCTGGACGTGTACGCGGCCTGCCTGGACGGTGAGGAGGTTCGCGCCCGAGCTCAGGTCGAATCCGCCCTGGGTGGGCAACGCACGTGAGCCGTGTACGCACACTGTACGTGGAGCGTCGTAGAAACCTGAGCTGAGTTGGGTACAACCAGGTAACCGTGAAATAGCTCTGTGGGCTGTCCGTGCAGCTCACAGGGCCTTTTCCGGGGCTGGTGAGGGGCGCCCTCGGCAGGATTCGAACCTGCGACACCCGCTTTAGGAGCGGGCTTCGCTGTCTTGAATCGAATGCCTGTTGTGCTGGAGAAACTGCCATTCCGGAGAGCGAGCAGAAGTGCTGTGTCCACGCATTGTCCGCACGGGTGTGTTTGACGTAGGTGACTCGAAGCGTCGTACGCACTACGGAAGATAGGACTCCCCTCGGGAGCTCATCAGAGAACCATTGGGCGGTAGCGGACCATCTCCACGGGTGCGGAGAGCACGGGCACTGGGCGATCCCTGGTGGGCACATCGACGGACCACCTCCACGAGCGTGGAGAGCACCGATGCGTGTGCCCCATCGTCACGGATTTCAGCGGACCACCTCCACGAGCATGGAGAGCACTCCCCGGTCTCGTCGATGATGCTCGTCAGCAGCGGACCACCTCCACGAGCGTGGAGAGCACCCTCTGCGAGCAGGAGTTTTGGAAAGCCTTCTGCACGTTTTGGAGGCATTGACAATACACGAAGGGGCAAGACGACGCTGCTAGATGGCTTGGTTCCTCCGTAAGCACGCTCTTGGCATATGTGCGCAATACTGGTTGTCATGCATGCATGCATGGAAGGAAATTCCTGTCGCGGAAGCATAGGGGCCGCAGTAAGGGGCGAGCGTGGCTGACCGTGGAACGTACCGTGTGATCGCTTCTGAGCTGGAGCGGCAGATCAAGGCAGGGCACTACGCTCCTGGCACCCTGCTGCCGTCGGAGTCGAGTCTGGCAGGCGAGCACTCGGTGGCTCGGAACACGGTTCGCTCCGCGCTCGATGTACTCGAAGAGTCCGGGCTTGTCGAGGTGCTGCCCGGTCATGGTCGCCGAGTCGTAGGGGAGCCCGCATCTCCGGGTGATGCCACGACCGCGTACGAGCGGTTGGCCGCTGAGTTCCGGGAGCGGATAGCGGCCGGGGAGTTTCGGTCTGAGATGCCGCTTCCCGGTGAGGCACGGTTGGCCAAACAGCACGGCGTTTCGCGGAATACGGTCCGTCGAGCTTATCGCTTGCTGGCGGACGAGGGCACGATCGTGATTCGGCACGGGGCTGGTGCCTTCGTGGCCCAGCCGGACGAGTGAGACGACCGCACAGCGGCAGATCGGTGGGAACAGCCCGAGATGGAGCAGCCGAACAAGAGCGGCGAGTGGCTTGTGCACGGTGAACGGACGATCTACGAGAGCGAGTGGGTCCGCCTCGGGCTGGCCGACATCACGGTGCCTTCCGGGGAACGGTTCGAGCACCACAAGGTGTGGCTCCCACCGGCGGCGATGATCCTCGTGCTGAACGAGGACGAGAGCCACGTCCTGCTCTCCTACCGTCATCGTTTCGTGTCGAACGTGTGGAACTACGAGCTGCCCGGTGGGCTGCTCAACGAGGACGAACCCGCGGCCGAGACAGCAGCGCGTGAACTGGAGGAGGAGACCGGTTACCGCGCCCGCTCGGTCGAGCACCTCGTGACGTTCGAGCCGATGATCGGCACCGTCACCAATCCGCATCACGTGTACCTCGGCCGTGACATCGAGACGGTCGGCGACGTTTCGGAACTGGACGAGGGAAAGTTCCACTGGGTTCCGGTCAGCGAGCTGCGGAACCTGGTGTCATCCGGCCAGATCGTCAATTCCGGAACGCTGGTTGCGGTGCTGCACTACCTGGCGTTCAGCTCAGGTGGTTATTAGTTCTGAAGTTTTTGGATGCGTGCGCGCTGGCGAGCAGATCCGGTGTTTCCGGCCAGTTCGTCAGCGCGTTTCGCGTGCTTTCGTGCTTCCTCTTCCTCGCCCCGTGCTTTGAGAGCCATCGCGAGGTCCACTCGCGCCCCAGCCTCCGCACGTCGAAAGTCTCCACCAGCGAGCCCTGATAGGGCGGAGTTCAGATCATTGACCGCTTCGGCCGCTCCCAGACGCGCCAAGCAGTGGCCACGCCAGCGGGCCAGGTGCGTACTGTTCAGCGCGAGGAACGGAAGTTCAGGATCACTGTCTCCTGGCTCATTCGGCAGGAGCCGGTCGGCTTCGTCGAGTGCCTTGTAAGTGCCGCTGACGTCGCCAGCGGCTGCGCGCATTTCCCCTTCGGCCGCAGCGAGCCAGCTACGCATCCGAGGGTGGATTTTGTCCTGGTCTTTCGAGCGGGCTCGCTGTACGAGCGTGAGCGCTTCGGATGGACGTTCCGCGTCCAGCAGAACGTAGCCCTGCTGCGCTGTCACGTGCGCGAGAATGGAAGGGTTTTCCGACTCTCGTGCTCCGGTTTTCGCGATTTCATGCATCTGCCAAGCATCTCGTGCGTTACGCATGTCCAGAGCTTGCCAACCGGAGAGTGCGGAAGCTTCCGCGAGGGCGGCGGCCAGCATCTCCCGAGCGTCTCCGGGGACGGCGTACTTCAGCATTTCCTCTATTTGCTGAACGTGACTACTGGTCTGTTCGAAGAGACGTTCTGCTCCCAACCTGCGGTCGAGCAGTCGAAAGTTCTGTGTCTGGTTCTCGAAGAGCTCTACCAGGGACGAATCGACCTCCGTGAACTGAAGACGTTCGTTCAGATCGCTCGACGTTTCGTCGAATTCCTGAGAGTCGATCGGTGTAAAACCGAGCTCGGCAGGAGAGCGGCCGTAAGCTGCGCAGAACGGTGCGTGGTACTGCTCCGGAACGATCCGTGAACCCTGTTCCCAGTAGCGCATCTGACGATTGATGCTTTCGTCGGTGACGAACAGCGGTTGCCCCAGCTCTTCGGCTGAACGCTTCAGCTTGCGTATGGCCTGCTGTTTCGTGAGACCGAGCTCCTGTCGCACACGCAGCAGTGGCGTGGCTTCCATGAATCCCTCCAGGTGCCTGTTCGCTCTCACTCTGCACAGGGGAGGACCGGCCAAGCAAGCAGGTCCGTCCCCTTCGGTCCCCCTCTCGTCCCGTGTTGATGAGCCGTCCGAGCGGCCAATCTCGGAGACGTCGACGCGATGAGTCGGTTCAAGCCGGAGGGTTGACAGAGCAAGAAGACATGTGCCATACCTGTACTTAACAGGTTGGGTACCTGTTCAGAAACAAGGCGAGGTTCCCCACAGCCGCCACTGCGGGGAACCGGAATCGGGCCAGACGAGAGGAGCCGACCCGATGAACATTTTCCCAGAACAACCGGACCGAATATCGGATGACCTGGAGCCGACCGCCGAAGAGCTCGCTGCGGTCGAGGCTCCGTTGCCTGAGTGGGATCTGCTTCGTGTGCGGCGGTTTTACGACCGTCTGATCGCCGAGGAGCTGCGTGTGGGTGCTCTGGAGGCGGTCGAGGCCGCAGGCGAGGGGCTGCCGGTGCGGCGGACGTCGTCGGGGGCTGTGCTGCGGCTGGTGCGTGGCCGGGCCGCTGGCTCTGGTGAGGGCTTCGTTGGGGGTGAGGCGGCATGAAGGCTGAGGTCGCGTTGATGCCGATGGTGCACACCCCTGCGGGGGCGCTGGGGTTGATGACGTCGTTCGAGGTGGGCGGTGCGGTGTTTCAGGTTCCGCGTCCGCTGCATCAGGTGCAGGGCTCGGTGGTGGTCACCCCGGATATCGAGGTGGACGAGTCGGGGCGGGCGTTGTCGCTGCGGCTGGATCGCTGGCTGGTGATGCGGGTGGAGGGCAAGCGCCAGTTGCCGATGCGGCTGGTGGACATGGCCACGGCCACGCGGGCGGCCAGGGAGTTTCTGGATGATCCGGGCATCGGTTGGGGCAGTGCGGAGGCCGAGCTCGAGTCGTGGGCGATGGCTTGGGTGGAGCGGGCCAACGCCGCTGAGGGAGGTGGTCGCTGATGGCGACGGCGGTGCGGATCGCGACGTTTCCGTTCCGGGTGGCGTGGCGACTGGTGAAGTTGCTGTTTCTGCCGGTGCTGATCACCGGGCTGGCGTGGATGGTTCTCGGTGTCGAGTCGCGGTGGTTTCTCGGGATCGCCGCGGTGTGTGGTGTGTGGACTGCTGGGGTGGTGCGGCTGTGGTGGCTGCACACCGTGGGTGAGCTGCGTTCGCTGGGCCGGGGAACGGTCGATGTGCGTACCCAGGCCGAGGCCGATGCCGGGCCGAGCCGGAAGGGCCGGAGGTGAGCGCGATGTCGATGGCGAGCCGAGCCTTGGTGGATCTGCTGGGAAGGATGCCGCGCCCGTTCGCTGCGGCGGCCGAGCGGGCCGGGTGGCTGCGGGACAAGGCCCGCGTGTTGGAGCTGATCGCGGCCGACTACGACGTCGAAGCCGCTGCGGGATCCGAGTTGGCCGCTCGTGAGGCGGAGCGGAGTCGTCAGGCGGCGGTCGAGGCCCGGCAGCGGGCCGAACAGGTGATCAGTCTTGCTGGTTCGGGAGGTGAGCAGCAGTGACGCAGATGTCGTATCGGGATCCGCGTGCGGCGCGGACGGCGGCCAAGGCTGAGGCGGAACGGGCTCGGGCGGATGCCGAGGCGGTCAGGGCCGAGACGCAGCGTGCGGCGGCCGAAGCCGTGGACGAGCGTCGGCGGGCCCAGCGGGCCGAACGGGCCGAGCGGGTGCGGTGGCGCCGGGCGGAGCGTCGGCAGCAGCTGGCCACGATGGCCCGCTGGGTGGGCTCGCATCAGATCGAGCTGTTGATGAGCCTGATCGTGGTGGTGCCGGGGCTGCTGGCGTGGTCGGCGATGGCCGCTTACGGCGTCGAGATCTACGGCCCGCTCGGCGGGGTGTTGCCGCTGTTTTCCGAGGGCGCGATGTGGGCGTTCGCGTTCGCGGTGCACCTGGCCCGCCGTCAGGGACGCCCGGTGGGGTGGCTGCACGTCGGGGTGTGGACGTTCGCCGCGGTCAACGCGACGTTGAACTTCCTGCACGGCCTCGACGTCTCCGGCGTGCTCGTCGGAGTGGTCATGGCGCTGGTCGCGGTCGGCGGTGTCGTGGCGCACCAGTTGATTACGGCCGCACCGATGCGCACCCGCCGCAGCCGGGCGGACAAGGACCACGCCCGCACCCAGCGGATCGCCCACCGGCGGGCGGTGCGCATGGAACGGGCCGCGGTGCGGCACGCCATCGGCGAACTGGCCACCGACGGTTCGGTGCGACTGCGGTACGCCCCCGGTGTGGTCACCCTGTCCCGGTGGGGCCGCCGGCTGCGTCCGGCGGTGGTTCCGGGGTTGGTTCCGCGTGGTTCCCACCAGACCGAAGAACCCGGCACCGGGGAGCAGTTGGCCGCCGAGATCACCGACTGGTTGTCCACTGCGGCCCACGGTCTGCCGGGGGCGACGGAACCGGCGGGAACAGCGAAAACACGCTCACACAACGGCAGTGAGAGCCAGTCGGGAACCAGCGAGTACCTGGCCGAGATTCGCCGGGCCATCGCGTCCGGCGAACTGGAACCGAACCCGACCCGACGCCGGGTGCAACAGCACCTCGGAGTCCGCGCCACCACCGCCCAACGAGTGCTACGAGCACTACGCCGCAACCACGGCGACGGGCCGAGCGAGGTAGCCGCGTAACCCACTCCGCTACGGCGGATTCCCAGATTCGGCAGCCGTCCGGGCTGTCTGGTCGGTAAGTCCCTGGTGTTTTCGAGAAAGGCGGGTTTGTCATGGCAGAGCAGGGTTTCAGCTTGGGTGAGCCGGAGTTCTTTTCGCCGCGGGCGGTTCGGGAGTACTGCGAGAACGGGCGCAAGTTGATTCGGCCGCTGTATCACGAGTTGCACGTCTCGGCGGAGGAGCTGGAGATGGTGCTGCGTGACGTGCAAAGCGCCAATCCTCAGCTGTTCGGGCAGGACTCGAAGGTGCGGGCTCGGATCGTGGCCAAGCATCTGCGGCAGTCGGCCGAGGCGGTCGAGGTGGCCTCGGCCTCGTTGGCGCGGACGTATCAGTCCTTCCGCAAGCACTATTTGGCCGAGGCGAACGCCAGGTCGCGGCCACGCCGTCAGTTCGACGTCACCGACCAGTAAGCCAGTGATCGCGGTGACCGCGAGGCCATCGGGAAAGGAGTGTGCGAACAATGGCCAGTCAGCGTAAGCGTGGCGGTGACCTCGCGGTCACCGGCGGCACCCTCTCGGAGTTCGGGTATCAGAAGCCGAAGGGCCACTGGGCCTCCCGTTTGGCTCCCTACGCGCCCGAGTGGGTCGGCGGGTTGGCGGTGTGGCCGGTCTCTGCTGGGGCGCACCTGTGGTTCGCCTCGGCGGAGGTGATGCCCTGGGCCAGTTCGGGGCTGACGCTGCTGGGTGCCGGGCTGACGGGGGTGACCTACTACTGCGCCAGGGCTCGGGCGGCGGTGGTGCGCCAGTTCGCCACCGCCACCGTCGGGGTCACAGCCGCCTGGACCACGGCGGCCACCATCGCCGGGCCGTGGCAGAGCCCGTTGTTGGAGCTGTGGGCTTTCGGCGGCGGTGGTGTCGCGGTGGCCTGGAGCATCCACAAGACCCTCAAACGCGGTGGCGACTCCGAATCCGGGGGATCGGCCACCTCGGATCTGTTCGACAAGGTCAAACTCTCCGGCGTCAAGACCGGCAAGCTGGAGGTGCAGCCGAACAAGGTCACCGGCCCGTTGCGGCTTCCCGCCGGGGAGGTCGAGGTGGCCGATGTGCAGAAGGCCTCGGACAAGATCGCGGCGATGCTGGGGCTGCGCAAAGGCGCGGTGCGCGTCACCGAAGACCCCACCGACGCGTCGAAGGCCCAGTTGACGGTGGTGGCCGAGGACGTACTCAAAGACCCCCAGGCATGGCCGGGCCCCTCGGCCTCGGGCGGGTCGATTCTGGAGCCGCTCCAGCTGGGCGTCTACGAGAACGCCGAGGTGGTGCGGCTGTGGCTGCCCGGTGACCCTTCGGTCCCGCGCAACGCGACGCATGTGCAGGTCAACGGGATGAACGGCTCCGGCAAGTCTGGCGGGTTCAAGCTCGCCGCCACCGAGATCCTCACCCGCCGCGACGTGGTGCTGATCGTGCTGGACCCGTCCAAGGGTGATCAGACCGTCAGTTTCCTGCAGGACTCGACAGCGCACCTGCTCACCGAGACGGGGCGGTGCAAGAAACTGCTCAAAAAACTGCCCCAGGCGATCACCGACCGGGCCTCCCAGCTGGGCCAGTGGGGCATGGACCAGTGGGAACCGGCCGCCTACGACCAGCACGGCATGCCCTACATCGTGGTGTGGGTCGAGGAAGCCTCCAAGCTGCTCAAAGACGTCGACCAGTTCGACACCATCGCCCAGGAAGCCCGCTCGGCCGGGATCTCGCTGGTGCTCTCGCAACAGAAGTCCAGCTACCGGCAGATGAGCACCGACGTGCGCTCCCAACTTGGCGCGGCGCTGTGCTTCGGCGTCAAAACGGGCGAGGACGCCGGGTTCTCCCTGTCCGACACCACGATCGACGCCGGGGCGCGGCCCGAACAGTGGCAGAACCGCCGCCCGGGCTGCCTGTACCTGGAAGGCCCGGGCATCGACGAGGAGCTGTTCGCCACCCCGGCACGCACCTACACCCACCACGATGCGGACCTGACCGCCGCCATCGTCGAGCACGCCCCGCAAGCCGCGGAGTTGGAAGCGGCCACCGCCGCAACGCTCGGCCTACCGAGGAGCCCACGCCACGACCACGACTCCAACCAGCACAGCACGACCCAGCAGGACGGAGGAACCGTCGTGCCCCTACACACCACCGGCCGCAGCACCGAGCCCACCAACCACGACACCACGGTCGAAGACGACCTCGACCAACTCGACCAGCTCGAAGACCACGACGAGGACGACCCCGACGAGAACGTCCTCGCACTGCCCGAACCCCACGAACCCGACCTGGAGGTCGACCCCGACGCCGAACTACCCCCCGAAACCAACACCACCGCACTCCCACAGCCCCGGCCGAGCCTGGCCCAGGCACGGGCCAACCTGCACGACTGGATCGGTCGACAAACCACCGTGTTCGGCCCCAAAGACGTGCCCACCGAGCTACACGGCCGCGACCGCTCCTGGGCCTCCCGCGAACTGGCCCGCCTGGCCGACGAGGGACTGATCACCCCCGCCGAGGAGACCGGCAGCTACCACCCGCACCCCGACGACGAGCAACACGCCGCGTAACCACCCGCCGGGGGCGTGGCTGTGTACACAGCCCGCACAGCCACACACCCCGCCAGCCCGGCCCTACGCGCGAGCGCGCGCACGCGCGCGAAAACCCTAGTTGATCATGCACACCCGACGCGGTGGCGACACTGCACACCCCAGTGCACACACAGAGAGTAATCAAATGGAGAACGGGAAGGACCACGCCATGCCTCAAGACGCACTGCCGACCGCCCTCGACCATCTCGTTGAGACCGCCCACGAGTTGCGCCACGCCTCCCGCACCGTGAGCAACCCCTACGAGGCGGCCCGCGCCTTTGACCGCTCCATGCAGATGACGCTCGCTCTGCAGGACATGGCCGACGTGCTGCGCCGCCGCGCCCGCGACCGCGCCGAAGATCCCGACAACGGTCTCACCAACCAGCAGCGCGCCGCCTATGCGGAGACCTTCGAGGCCTTCCACAAGCTCGTCCGTGACTGCATCGGCATGACCGCCGGGCTGCAGGGTGTGGCCCGCGCCCTCGACGGACTCGACCGCACCACCCGAGACACCACCGCCGGTCTGTAACCCCGAATCACTCCCGCACATCGACAAGGAGCCTGCTCATGCCGGGACTGCCCGAGGTGACCGTGGCCGCGACGATGGTCGCCGACCCTGAGATCAAGTACTTCGATTCCGGGGTGTGCGTCGCCAACTTCACCGTGGCCGCCAACGACCGCAAGTACGACCGCGACCGCGGGGCGTGGGTGGATGCCTCGGCCACCTTCCTGCGGTGCCAGATCTGGCGCCAGGAGGCCGAGAACGTGGTCGAGTCGCTGTCGAAAGGCGACCGCGTGCTGGTCACCGGAGCGTTGAAACAGCGCTCGTGGGAGACCGAGCACGGCGAGAAACGCAGCCTCATGGAACTCGCGGTCACCGAGATCGGGGCCAGCCTGAAGTTCGCCACCGCCACCGTCCGCAAAGCCACCCGCGACACCGCCACCGGTGAGCCCGCGGCGCAGCCCGCCGGGCCGCCCCCGTTCTGACCCACGGATTTGTCACAGCCCGGCCAGGCCCCTCGCCTGCCAGCAACGGCCTGGCCGGGTTCCCACTCCCACATGGAAGGGAAGTACCCATGCTGCCAGACATCGCCCTGACGCTGGGCACCGCCGGATGGGCCACGGCCGCCACCATGCTGGCCTGTCGCTACCACGCCCGGCTGCACACCGACCCGCTGACCGGGCTCGGCAACCGCGCCGCGCTGTACCGCACCGCCCGACGTTGCTTCCGCCCGCGCCGGGGCGCGGTGGGGCTGCTCATGGTCTACCTGGACCACTTCAAAGCCCTCAACGACACCCACGGCCACGCCTTCGGCAACCGCGTGCTGGCCGCCGTGGCCACCCGGCTGGCCGAAACGACTCAGCCGCGGGAACGAACGGTACGGCTGCACGGCGACGAATTCGCCATCTGGCTCGGACCGACCACCACCCTCGGCCACGCCGAAGCCCGCGCCGAGGCCATCACCCGAGCCCTGGCTGAACCGCTCTGGATCGACGGGCACCGGCTGAGTGTGCTCGGCAGCGTCGGACTGGCCACCGCCCCAGCGGGCACCCCCTTGTCCGAGCTACTGGCCCAGGCCGATGCGCACATGTACCAGGTCAAAGCCACCCGAAAACTCACCGTGCTGCCCACCCGCTCCACCCGGCCCCGCGACCAACACCCCCACGGAGGTCACGCCGCATGAGCCCCCACTCCGCCCGTCTGTCGCCTACGCACAGCGCTGTTCACGGAGGTGAGTCGCAGTGAGTAGTCCCTATCAGGTGGCCTGTTGGCTGGCCTGGCACGGCTTCGCCGTGTTCCCGCTGCGCCCGCACAGCAAACGCCCGTTCGGCAACTGCCGCGCCTGTGGCCACGGCCGCTGCACCACACCCCACGAATGCCCGTGTCTGACGAAGGCTCGCCCGTGTCACGGGCTGCTGGCCGCCACCACCGACCTCGGCCAGCTCGCCCGGTGGTGGCGCCACACCCCGCGGGCCAACGTCGGTATCCACACCGGACGGTCCGGGCTGGTGGTGCTCGACCTCGACCGCAAACCCGAACCACCCGCCCCAGCCGCCCCCGACATCCCCACCCCGGTCACCGACGGGCTGCACGCCCTCGACGCCCTGACAGCCGCCGAGCAGGTGACCTGGCCGGACACGCTCACGGTCAAAACCCCCTCGCAGGGACGGCACCTGTACTTCCGCTGCCCCGAGGGCCTGTCGGTCTCCAGCGACGCCACCGGCCGGGTGGGGCACCAGATCGACCTGCGCGCCGACGGCGGCTACGTCGTCGCCCCCGGCTGTGCGATCCACGCCCCACCCGAAGACCGGGACGGCACCTACCAACGCTGCTCGCCCACCACCGGCATCGCCGAGCTTCCCGACTGGCTGCGCCACCGGGTGCTGCCACCGGCCCCGGCACCGGCCGAGCCCGCGCCCCGACAGGCTCCCAACCTCGGCGCGGGGCGGAGCGGGCAGCACACCGCCGCCTACTGGCGCCGCATCTGGCACGACGAGCTCGACAAGGTCGAAACCCGCCCCGGCGAACGGTGGCGCCTGCTGTATGCCGCCGCCCGCCGGCTGGCCAACCTCGCCACCCACGACCACGCACCCTGGAGCGAAACCGAGACCACCGACGCACTGCTGGCCGCCGCGCTGCGCCGCCGACAGCGCACCGGCAAACCCACCGAGGAGTCCACCGCCCGCCGCAACATCGCCCGCGGCTGGCTACGCGGCACCCACGACACCCCCGACAGCCTCCACGGACTCGGCCGAACACGGCCCACCGGCCGGGCCGAGACACCGGCAGCACCGTCCCGAGCCGACACAGGCCCACTCAGCCAGCAACCGAACAGGGGTTCCGGGCCGCCGAGAGCCTCCACAACGGACACCTCGGACGGCACCGGGGCATCGGCCCACCCGCCGAACACCCCAGCCACAGGCCACCACCAGGAGGCCGCGTGAGCCTGCCACAACCCCAAACACCCGGGCTGGGGCGCATCCAACGCCCCAGCCCAGACCCCACCTCCGACAAGGACACCACCGACACGACCATGCCCACACACCTCACCGCCATCCCCAACCCAACCGAGCCTGACCACACCCAGACCGCCACCCGCTCCGCCGCAGGTTGGGAGCCTCCGGTGTCGCTGGGCGAGACCCGCACGCGGCCGGAGTTTCCCACCCACACATTGACGGGCTGGCTCGGCGAGATGGTCGAAGCCGTGGCCGAGGCGACCCAGACACCGCCCGACCTGGCCGGTTGCGTCGGCCTGGCCGCGCTGTCCACCGCCGCCGGAGGCCGTGCCCTCGCACGCCCCCGTACCGGCTGGGACGAGCCGGTCAACATCTACACCGTGGTGGCCCTGCCCCCGGCGACCCGCAAGACTCCGGTGTTTCGCGCCATGACCCGCCCGTTGCAGCGCGCCGAAGCCGAACTGCTGGAAAAAGCGCGCCCGGTCATCGAACAAGCACGGCTGGAACGCAAAACCGCCGAGGCCACCCAGGAAAAGGCCGAACGGCAGGCGGTGAGCAAAGACGGCGACGAACACGAGCAGGCCATGGCCGATGCGCTCGACGCGGCGTTGCAGGCCCAAGGCACCGAGGTGCCCGACGAGCCACGACTGATCGCCGACGACCTCACCCCGGAAACCGCGGCCTCGATGCTGGCCCAGCAGAACGGGCGCATCGCCGTGCTCTCGGCCGAAGGCGGCATCTTCGCCATCCTGGCCGGGCGCTACTCCGGCACTCCCAACCTGGACGTGTTCCTGAAAGGCCACGGCGGCGACATGATCCGCATCGACCGCAAGGGCCGACCCTCGGAATGCATCGACAACCCCGCCATCACCCTCGGGCTGACCGTGCAACCGGCCATCATCGACGAGCTGTCCCAGACCGCGCTGTTCCGCGGCTCCGGGCTGCTGGCGCGGTTCCTGTACTCCCTGCCCGACAGCCGCGTCGGCCGCCGGCTCGCCGATCCACCACCCGTGCCCGAGCACACCGCCAACGTCTACGACGAACGGCTCCGCAACCTCGTCCACACCCTCAACAGCTGGACCGACCCCGCCGTGCTGGCCTTCACCGCCGAGGCCAACCAGGTACTCATCGAGATGCACAACGAGATCGAACCCAAACTCGACCCCCAACGCGGCGAATGGGCCCACATCGGCGACTGGGCGGGCAAACAGATCGGGCAAACCGTGCGGCTGGCCGCGCTGCTGCACCTGGCCGCCCACCCGAACGAACCCTGGACCGTACCCGTCGAGGCCGACACCGTCAGCCGCGCCCGCGAACTGACCCGCTACTTCACCGCCCACGCCCTGGCCGTGTTCGACCGGCTCGGCGCCGACCCCGACCTGGAAGCCGCCCGCACCCTGCTCGACTGGATCCAACGCACCGGGCAGGAAAGCTTCACCAAGCGCGAGGCCCACCGAGCCAACCGCGGCGAACGCTTCCGCCAGGCCAACGACCTCAACCCCGCCCTGGCGCTGCTGGAAGACCACGGCCACATCGCCTACGTCGAACCCACCCGCACCGGCCCGGGACGCCCACCCAGCCCCCGTTACTACACACACCCCATCCACCGACGCCAGAACCCTGGACAGAATGGACACAATTGACACAACCCCGCCAACAGTGGCGAACCTCCAGCGCACAGCCTTACAAAACTATCGGCGTCCCGCTGGACACAACTGGACAGAATCTGGACACAAATCACCGGTCGCCCCCGTCAGGCAGGCATCCCACCCGGCCCGATCCGGGCTCCGCGCAGGCCTCGACCTAATTCTGTCCAAATTCTGTCCAATACTGTCCAAACCGGTAGCCACCGCACTTCGGCCCGGTGACCAGCATAAACACGGCTGAAACCCGGATTCTGTCAATTCTGTCCATTCTGTCCAGGCCCCGCGTGTGCTCACCGACCGGGAGACACCCATGCCCAAACGCCGCTACGAAACCAGCCTCGACTGCTACGACCCGAACGCCGAACGCCACCCACTCCCGACCTACCCCTGGAAACAGGCACCGCTGCACCTGGTCACCCGCCGCCAGCTCCGCGAAGCCGGACTCTGCCCCGGCGGACACCCACCCGCGGCCCAATGCCTGCGCCCCCGCAAACGCCGCCCCACCCAACCGCTCCGAGCCTGGCTCTACGACGCCCGACTGGCCACCGAGAAACGCACCCCCAGCCCCGCCCAACTGGCCGCCGTCACGGCCATGAACCGCGCCCACCGCATCTGCGACACCTGCCGACGCGACGTCGGCTACCGCATCCCAACCACCCCACCACTGCGGGGCGAATGCCTCGACTGCCACGAGACACGAACCCACCCACACCAGGAAGCAGCCTGACCGGAAAGGAGACACCCATGCCCAAACGCAGCGGCAACTGGATGACCGTCGCCGAGTTCTGCGAAGAGCTCGGCATCGCTCGGTCCACCTTTGATCTCTGGCGTGCCAAGGGCACTGCCCCGAGATGCATCCGCCTGCCCAACGGATCACTGCGCATCCGCCGCACCGACTTCGACACCTGGCTCGACACACTGGAGGATAACGCCGCATGACCGACACCACCTACGACGTCCGCATCTGGCAGCTGAAGGTGCGCAAGAACGACAAGGGCAAAATCACCAGCTACGGAGTCCGCTGGATCGTCGCTGGTGAAGAGTTCTACGAGTCGTTCAAGAACTCAGCGCTCGCCGACAGCTTTCGCTCGGAGTTGATGAGTGCCGCTCGAAAGGGTGAGGCATTCGTCAAAGCGACGGGTAGGCCTGTGTCGATGAGTCGGCAGCAGGTCGACGTAACGTGGTACGAGTTCGCTTGCCAGTATGTCGACGCGAAGTGGGACTTCGCGGCCGCGACCTACCGCAGAACCATCGCGGAATCCCTGACCAGCGTCACTCCGGTGATGTTCTCCACCCGCCGTGGCAAGCCCGACGACAAGGCCATCCGCTCCGCACTGACCCTCTGGGCCTTCAACACCGCCCGGCGGGACTCCGTCGAGCAACCTGAGCACGTAACCCGGACTCTGCGGTGGATCGCGAAGAACTCCAGGCCGCTGTCCGATGTTCTGGACCTGCGCACCGTTCGGGCGATGCTCGATGCCCTGTCCACCAATGTCGACGGTTCGAAGGCTGCCTCCAGCGTCGCTCGACAGAAGCGAATGGTGCTGTCCAACTCCCTGAACCACGCTGTCGAGTGGGAGAAGCTACCCCGCAACCCCGTGCCGGAAGTCAAGTGGTCGGCCCCCAAAGCAACTCGGGCGGTTGACCGCCGCTCAGTGCCCAACCCGATTCAGGCACGCACGATCCTCAACGCGGTGAAAGAGGTCCAGCGCAGCGGCCCACGTCTCTACGCGTTCTTCGCGGTGATGTACTTCGCCGCCCTGCGCCCCGAAGAGGTGGTCACGTTGAAGGCGTCGAACCTGACTCTTCCGAGCAAGGGATGGGGCGAGATCATCTTGGACAAGGCGAGTCCGCACGCGGGATCCCAGTGGACCGACTCCGGCGAGACACGGGATGCCCGTCCGCTCAAACACCGGGAGCCAGGTGAGGGAAGGCCCGTGCCGTGTCCGCCGGAACTCGTGGGGATCCTGCTGGAGCATTCGCGGATGTACCCGCCCGACGGCGACGACCGCGTGTTCTACGGGGAGAAGGGCGGTCGGATTCCGCAGATCACCTACATGCGGGCGTGGCGGGCGGCGCGGAAAGCGGCACTGACTACACAAGCGTTCAACTCCCCGTTGGCGAAACGACCGTACGACCTGCGGCACGCCGCCGTGTCGACCTGGCTCAACGGGGGAGTGGCCCCGACGACCGTCGCCAAATGGGCCGGACACTCCGTGGCAGTACTGCTGGACGTGTACGCGGCCTGCGTCGATGGTCAAGAAGTGCAGGCCCGACGCCAAGTGGAGGATGCCCTCGGCGGCCAGTAGACGCGGACTCTGTCCGTACATTGTCCGCGCAAAGCTGTAGTGAAGTAGGTACAGCTGGGTACAGCCAGGTAGTCGCGAACTGGCTCTGTGGGCTGTCCGTGCAGCTCACAGGGCCTTTCCCAGAGATGACGAAGGGCGCCCTCGGCAGGATTCGAACCTGCGACACCCGCTTTAGGAGAGCGGTGCTCTATCCCCTGAGCTACGAGGGCCTGTGCGATTGTCCGCCGGATCAACGACCCGGTTCCGCACCAAAGGATACCGGCTCGCCGAACCCGCTCGACACCGCCCCCATCGCCCGGACTCACCCTCGGGGACGTTCCCGGAGGCCCGAGGCTGGGGAGCCGCCGAGCCAGGGCCCGCGCCCACCCGGTCCGCTCCCTCACCGTCCCGCCTCGCCCGGTTCTTCCCGGAGGGTTCGCGCGTATGGTCAACTTCCCGTTACCGTGTGCGAGACGACGGCACTGGGGTGACCATGACCAACGAGTACCGCGGCGACGCCCACAACGTCGTGCAGGCGGGACAGGTGGGCAGCTTCGAGCAGCACCTGCACTTCCACGGGGCGGGCACGCCCACCCCCGAACGTCCGGTGAGCGTCCCCGCCGAGCCCGTGCTGCTGGTCGACCGGCAGTGCGAGCGCGACAGGCTGCACAGTGCCCTCGAGAATCCTCCGCGGGCGAACGGCTCGTCGGGCGCCGCGCTCATAGCCCTGTGCGGTCTCAGCGGCATTGGCAAGAGCACGCTCGCGCGGAGCTTCTCGTGGCAGGTGCACGAGCGGTTCGAGGACGGCTTCTGCTACATCGACTGCCACGCCCGCCCCGACGCGGGTTACGGCGAACTCGCACGATCGTGCCTGCGCAGGATCGGCATCGCCGATCGTGACATTCCGGCCCTGGACAAGGACGCGGTGCAGCTGCTGCGGGACCGCACCCGTGGTCGCAGGATGGGTTTCGTCTTCGACGGCCTGGTGCGCCCGCACCAGCTGCGCGAGCTCAGGCTCGCTGCCCCGGAGAGCATGATCCTGTTCACCAGCCAGCACCGCGCGGCCGAGTTCCCCTCCACCGAGGTGAGCTCGATCGACCTCGATCGGCTCTCCCACGAGCACGCGGTCGAGCTGCTCGCCCGGATCACGGAGACGGACCTCGACGCGACGGATCCGGACGTGGTGCGGCTCGTCGAGCGCTGCGGCCGCACCCCGCTGGCACTGGAGTTCGTGGGGAGGAAGATCCGCAGGCTCGCGCACTGGACCCCGCGACGCGCAGCCGACTGGCTCGCCGACCCCGAGCACGGACTCCAGGTCCTGCACGACAACCCCGAGGTTCGCGACACCCTGGAGCTCGCCGTCACCGATCTGCCCGCCGAACAGGCCGTGCTCTACCGGCTGCTCGGGGCGAGCCCCTGCCTCACCTTCGAGGCGGGGGCGGTCGCCGCGCTGCTCGACACCGATCCCGAGGAGGCCGAGGATCTGCTTCACGAGCTGCGTGCCGCCAACCTGGTGCGGGGCCCCGACAATGGCCGTTTCCACCTGCACGACCTGGTGCGCGTCCACGCCGGCGAACGCGCGGCGGACCTCGACGGCGAGAGCTCCGAGGCGGCCCACCGGCGGCTGGTCACCCACTACCGCCGCCTGGGTGCTCACGCCGACCGGGCCGTGATGGAACCGACCAGACTGCGGGTGGCCGGTGATGAGGATCTCGTGCGCGGCGAGGACAACCCGTTCACGAAGCCGGGCGCGCTGCGTTGGCTGGAGGCCGAGTTCCCGAACATCCTCGCGCTGGTCCACGACGCCCGTCACCGCGGTGACGCCGAAACGGTCCTCGCGCTCTGCGACGGTCCGTTGTGGACGCTGCACAACCATCACAAGCACTACGAGGAGACGCTGCGGGCCTTCGAGGCGGCGACCGGGGCGGCGTCCCGGTTGGACGATCCTGTGGCGCTGGCCAGGACGCGGATCCTGCGCACCAGGGTGCTGATGGAGTGCCACCGCTTCGCCGAGGCCCACGAACAGGCCGACCGAGCTCGGGAGGCGGCCGCGAGCGCGGGCCACCGCCAGGTGTTGGCCTCGGCCTACGAGTTCCACGGGCGGGTCTACCTGGAGCAGCGGGACTACGAGTCCGCGACGGAGCTGTTCCGCTCCGCGTGGGAGATCAGTGAGCAGCTGGGCAAACCCCGGGGCATGGCCCTGGTGGAGCACTTCACCGCCCAGGCCCACAGCGGACTCGGCGAGCAGGAGAAGGCCCTGGAGTACCTGGAGACCGCGGCGGCACGGCTGGCGGACTTCCCGAACGACTGGCGCACCTCCGCCAAGGTGAAGGTGACCACCGGAACCGTGCTGCGGCGCATGGGACGGCACCGGCAGGCCGTCGAACGACTCGAACTGGCGATCGCGGAACTGAGCGCTCACCGCTGCGAGGAGCACGACGAGAAACTGCTGTTCGAACTGGCCTCGCCGTTCGAGGGGCTGGCGCGGTCGCTGCGCGAGCTCGGCGAGGGGGAAAGGGCCGAGAAGTGCCTGCGGGAGGCCGCCGCGATCTACGAACGGGCGGGCAGCCCGGAAGCCGAGCGTGTCCGCGCCGAACTGGACTGATCGAAGTCCTTTCTCCTCGACGTGTTTCCCGGCGGCCCCGACTCGCGCTCGCCTCGGTCGCGGAGCCATCGAGCGGGTACCGCCGCCCTCGTGAGAATCCGAGACGGACGTCCGTGTGGGGCTTAACCGCGTGAGTGACCTCCCACGACGCCGACGGGTCGGGAGGAACCGTGCGATGGGGAAAGCGCCGGTGGGTGAGTCACTCGGGCACGAACGGGTCCACGGGTCGTGCGGTGGCTCGCCACGGCGGTTCGGGCAGTTCCAGCAGCTCGTAGAGGGCGCGCCGCAACTCGCCCGCCGCCCGGTCCTGGTGGGCGAACGTCTCGGCGGCCAGCTTCTCGTACTCCGGCACCGGTGCGGCGGCCGCGATCTGTGCCGTCAGCTCCGCGTCGTCGCGCAGGTACTCGGCCCGTCTCCCGAGTTCGTGCCTCGGCGTGTCGGCGATCACCTCCCGGGTACCGAAGCTTCCCAGCAGCAGCCGTTTTCCCAACGTCGCCGCGTAGAGTCCCAGGGAGCCGTGGTCGGCGATCACGGTGTCCGCGGCGACCAGCGCGGCCTTCCAGCCCCGATCCGGCGGGATCAGTACCAGCCCCGCCTCCCGTGCCCGTCGTGTCCAGTGTTCGATCTGCCAGGAGCCGTGCCAGTCCCAGACGTTCGGGTGCAGCACCAGCGCGACCGCGTGGGTTTCGGAGGGCAACGCCCCCACCAGTTCCCGGGGCAGCTCCGGCCTGCGGGCGAACAGCGCGCGACTTCCCCAGGTGGAGGTGAGCACGACGAGTTCCCGGTCGCCGACCCCCAGCGCCTCCCGGTACCGCTTCCGGGCAGGGAGGCTGGCCCGCAGCCGGTCGAAGCAGGGATCGCCCACCACGCGGGCCAGAGACCGCAGTGAGGGGCTGTCCGGGGGAAGCAGCTCCAGCTGGTCGTGGTGCGTCAGGCACACCGAAGTGGGGATCGGCTCGCCGTCCCGCAGTAGCTGCTCCTCGGACAACCCCGCCACCGCCGGGCCGAACCCGGCGGCGGAGGGCAGGTGTTTGTGGTGCCCCGCGCCGTGCGAGAGGGTGAGCACCGGCATGTCGAGTTCGTGCAGCGCACCGTTGCCGCTGGGGGATACCGCGAGGGCGAACTCCGTCGAGCTCGCCCGCTCCCACGGCACCACGCGCATCCCCGCCCGGCGGAAGTGATCGGACAGGTCGGTATCGAACGCCGAGCCCGTCGCGCGGGTGAAGCGGGTCTCCACGCGGAAGTCGTCGGCGAGCAGCGGGAGCACATCACCGAGCCGGTCCAGCGCGGTCAGGTTGCGCACGACCCCCAACACGCGGCGACGTACCGGAACGGTGCCCCACGGCTCCCGGCTCCCGGCTCCCGGCTCCCGGCTCCCGGCTCCCGGCTCCCGGCTCCCGGCTCCCGGCTCCCGGCCGGTGATTGTATCCGACGGCGGGTCGCAGACCCCTTCGCGACGAGCCGGCTCCGGTCCAGCAGTTGCCGCCATGAGTCCCGATCCTATCGCCGGGCGGACGCCCTGTTCCCCGACCGAAGGCCCCGCTCACTCGGCGGGCAGCGGCTCGCGGCGCTCCGAGTCGTCGACCTCCACCCGGTTGCGGCCACCGTGCTTCGCGCGGTAGAGCGCTACGTCCGCGGCCGTGAACAGCTCGTTCAGCCGGGCGGGCCCCGCGGCGGCACCGATGCTGACCGTGGGGCGGCGCTCTATCTCGCCGAGGACCTGCCGCCAGTCGTGCCCGTCCACCGCCGCCCGGATGCGTTCGGCCACGGCCGGACCGGCCGCCCGCGAATCCGCCGAGTAAGCGGCCAGCACCACCACGAACTCGTCGCCCGCCCAGCGACAGATCAGGTCCTCGGCGCGGCACTCGGCCCGCAGCAGCGAGGCCACCTCGCGCAGCGCGGCGTCGCCCATCGAGTGCCCCGCACCGTCGTTGACGTCCTTGAACCAGTCCACGTCCAGCAACAGCAGCCAGGGTATGCCGCCCCGTGCGGCACTGCGCTCCAGCAGGCCCGGGGCGTAGCGCTCCATCCCCAACCGGTTGGCCAACCCGGTGAGCGGATCACGCAGCGCTGCCGCCTCGGCCGCGTTCGCCTTGCGCTGCGCGTGTATCGCGATGCGGCGTTGTTCGAGGGCCTGTCCGAGCCCCTCCTGCAGGATGTGGATGGTCTCGTTGCCCGCGCGTACCGCACGGCGCAGTGCGGCGGACTCGCCGACGTGATCGCCGAGCCGCTGGCAGATCGAGGCCAGGTCGGTGGAGATGCGGTTGATCAGCATGGTCTCCCTGATCGTTTCCGCCTGGTGCAGGGCCCGGCTGGCCATCGTTCTCCCGAGGTCGAGCAGGCTCCGCCGCCGGTGCACCTCGGCCAACGTCCAGTTGGCGATGGACTGGGCGAACATGTCCCCGGAACTCTCGGCGTCCGCGACCGCCTCGGTGGCGCGCCGCTGTGCCTCGTCGACCTCGGCCAGCTCCACCAGAACCCGCCCGCTGCCCGCCAGTGCCCGCCGGTGCGTCGAGCCCTCGGTCTCCAGGGCGAGCACCTCGTCCAACCGCTCCAGCGCCTCGGAGAGGTAGCGCTCCAGCGAGACCCCCGAGACGAGCACCCGCGACGCCAGGGTCATCCCCTCACGCAGCAGGCAGTGCGCGAGGGTGTTCGGCTCCCCCACGTCCCGCGCGATGCGCACCGCTCTGCTGAGCAGCTCCAGGGCCGGGGCGCTGTGTCCTTCGAGCAGGTAGCCCAGCATGCTCAGCGCGTGGGCGGTCTCCTGGTCGCGGTGCTTGTCCGCGTCGAGCTCGGTCCAGGCGTCGGCGGCCAGTTCGAGGGCCAGCGATATCCGCCCCAACCGCCAGGCGAGGATCGCCCGGTGCACGAGAACGATGGGGCGGTTCCACTCGCCGCCGACCAGGTTCGGGGCGCTGGCCACCGAGTCGTCGAAGGCCGCCTCGCACTGCTCGATCAGGCCGGAGTCGAGCAGTAACCGCACGTGACGGTCTTGCTCGGGTATCTGGCCCGCCAGCAGCGGATCGTCCTGTTCCACGGCGTCCTCGCACTCGCAGATCGCGGGGCTGCGGGCTTCCACCGAACCCGCGAGGCTCGGGCACCCGGAGTTTCCGCATCGATTACCTGCTTTTCGAGCAACAGGTTACCGGGTGAAATCGTGCCGGTACTTGCCGTCGTGTACAACATCCTCCAGTCGGAGCCTGCTGCGCCAGCCGTGCCGTTCCAGGTCGGGAGTCTCGGCGAGCTCGCGCACCGGTCCCACGCACAGCCAGGCGACCGGCCGTATCCCGGAGGGAATGTCCAGCAGTCTGCGCAGGAAGTCCTCCCGATAGAAGCTCACCCAGCCCACGCCGAGCCCTTCCGCCGTCGCGGCCAGCCAGAGGTTCTGGATCGCCAGGCACACCGAGTACAGCCCGGCGTCGGCGATCGCGTGCCTGCCGAGCACCGCGGGTGAGCCCCGATCCGGATCGTAGGTGACGGTGATGCCGAGGGAGGACTCCACGATGCCCTCGACCTTGATCTTGGAGAACGTCTTGGCGCGCTCCCCGCTCAGTTCCGCGGCGAACACGTTGCGCTCGCCCAGCACGTGTTCGCGGAAGGCGCGGCGGGTCGCCTCGTCGCGAACCAGGACGAAGTCCCACGGTTGGGAGAGACCCACGCTGGGGGCGCTGTGCGCGGCGCCAAGCACGCGGTACAGCGTCTCGGTGTCGATCTCCTCGCCGGTGAACTCGGAGCGCACGTCGCGTCGCCGGTTGATCACGTCGTAGAGGTCGGCCATCGGCCGCGAGGTGTCGGCGCGGTCGGATCGGTCGGCGGTTGTCATCCTCGCCATCCTGCCGTGCTCCCCGGTGGGGTTCCCAGCGGCCCGGTGTCGACATGACTCCGCACACTCTCGGGTCGTTTCGTGACCAGGTCCGGTGATCGGCCGCGCCGGACCGGAGGGAGCTGATTCCGTGTGATGCCGGGCACAGAAACCCGACTCGCCGTCGGCGATCACCCCCGCTTCTCAGTCCTTTCTCAGGGCGTCCGGTAAGACTGGGGAACATGCGCATACTCGTCGTCGACGACGACCGTGCCGTTCGGGAATCGTTGCGGAGATCTCTCGAATTCAACGGTTACCAGGTGGAGCTGGCCTCGGACGGTCGGCAGGCCCTGGACTCGCTCGCCGCCGCACGACCGGATGCGATGGTTCTCGACGTCATGATGCCCAAGGTGGACGGTCTGGAGGTCGCGCGCAGACTACGGGGGACCGGCGACGACCTGCCGATCCTGGTGCTCACCGCGCGTGAGGCCGTTTCGGACCGGGTGGCCGGGCTGGACGCGGGTGCCGACGACTACCTGCCCAAGCCCTTCGCGCTGGAGGAGCTGCTGGCTCGGCTGCGGGCACTGCTGCGCAGGGCGAGCCCGCCCGACCCCGAGGCGGACACGCCGGAGTCGCTGCGGTTCGCCGATCTGGAGCTGGACCCCGGCACCAGGGAGGTGCGCAGGGGGAGCCGCGAGATCAGCCTGACGCGCACCGAGTTCGCGCTGCTCGAACTGCTCATGGCTCACCCCAAGCAGGTGCTCACTCGCAGCCGGTTGTTGGAGGACGTCTGGGGCTACGATTTCCCCACGACGGGCAACGCCCTGGAGGTCTACATCGGTTACCTGCGACGCAAGACCGAGGCCTCGGGGGAGCCGCGCCTGATCCACACCGTCCGAGGAGTCGGATACGTACTTCGGGAGACTCCACCGTGACCACGCCCGCACCTCCACCCCCGGAACTGATCGAGTCGCCGTCCTCCGGCGGTCAGAGCGGCAGGTGGCAGCGGGCTTCGCTGCGGAACAGGGTGACGCTGCTGGCGGCCATCTGCGTCGCCGGGGCCGTCGCGCTGGTCTCCGTCGGGGCTTTCCTGACGGTTCGGGACAGCCTCTACGAGCAGGTCGACCAGAACCTGCGGGAGCGCGCCAGCCAGGCCGTCTCCGGCCCGCAGGTGCTGGAGCCCAACCTGCGTTCGGTGCCCGCAGCGTTCTACGCGGCCGCCAACCTGCGGATCTGTCTGGTCACGGCGGACGGCAGGGCGCTGACCGGGCCGGGCAAGGCCCCGCCCTGGGGCTCGGCCGAGCTGGCCGTGGCGCGCGGTCTGACGTCCTCCTCGCTGCGGACCGACGACGCGACGAACAGCAGGGTGGTGGCGCTGCCCTCCGGGGACGACCGGGCCCTGGTCATGTCGCAGTCACTCGCTCCGACCAAGGCCACGCTGGCCCAGCTCAGCGTCGTGCTGGTCGTCATCGGTGGTGCCGGCATCCTGCTGGCCGCCGCGGCCGGTACCGCCGTGGCGCGGACGGCGCTGCGGCCGGTGCAGCGGCTCACCGCGGCGACCGAACGTATCGCTCGTACGGGCGATTTGCGTCCGATTCCGGTGAGTGGTGACGACGAGCTGGCGCGCCTGACCACCAGCTTCAACAGGATGCTGGGGGCGTTGGCCGAGTCCCAGGAGCAGCAGCGGAGGTTGGTCGCGGACGCGGGGCACGAGCTCCGTACCCCGCTGACCTCGTTGCGCACGAATCTCGAACTGCTCATCGCTTCCGATCAGCCGGGCAGTCCCCAGCTGTCCGACGAGGATCGCGCCGAGATGCTCAGCGATGTCCAGGCCCAGATCACGGAGCTGTCCGCGCTGGTGGGGGACCTGGTGGAGCTGGCGCGGGAGGACGCGCCCAACGCGGTGCACGAGCCGCTGGAGCTCGTCGACGTCGTCGAGCGGGCGTTGAGCAGGGCGAGGCGGCGTGCTTCCGACGTCGAGTTCGACGTTCGGCTGCGGCAGTGGTCGATGCTCGGCGATGCCACCGCCCTGGAGCGCGCTGTGTTGAACCTGCTGGACAACGCGGCCAAGTGGAGCCCGCCCGGCGGCACCGTCCGGGTGGAGTCACGACAGCTCGACGCGGGGTTCGCGGTGTTCGAGGTCGCCGACGGTGGTCCGGGTATCCCGGAGGAGGACCGTCCCCACGTGTTCGAGCGCTTCTACCGGTCCACCGAGGCCAGGCCGCTGCGTGGCTCCGGTCTCGGCCTGGCGATCGTCAAGCAGGTCGCCGAGCGGCACGGAGGGAGCGTCAGTGCCGGAGAGGCCCCGGAGGGGGGAGCGCTGATCTCGGTGTACCTGCCCGGACACGTCGACCCCGAACAGTCCCGGGGAGGCGGAGCCGAAGCCGGGTGAGGACGGGCCGCTGGGTCCCCCTCGCCGGGGTCGGTCGGGTGCGGGGCTCGGAGGCCGTGCTCTGGTGCCCCCGGCCGGGGGCGGGCTGTCTCCCGGTCGAGTGATGCTGACTTCACGCGGTTTCTGTGCTGCTTCGTGTAGGGTATTGTTGGTTTGTGTTGACTTGATGAGTCAAGTTCGCGTGGAATCGTGATGATTTCGGGTGCGGCGCTCGCGTCGGACCGGTGATGAGCACGGCCGGGTTGGAGTGGCGATGCTGGCACGTCAGCGCCAGGACATGATACTGGACGAGGTTCGCAGAACGGGCGCGGTGCAGGTGAGCGACCTCGTGCAACGCCTGGGTGTGTCCGACATGACCATCCGCAGGGATCTCGACACCCTGGCGGCGCGCGGTGCGGTCGAGAAGGTCTACGGTGGTGCCACCTCGGTGGTGGACCGCAGCACCGACGAGCCCGGGTTCGAGGCGAAGTCGGTGTACCAACCCGCCGAGAAGGAGGCCATAGCCAACCGCGCGGCTCGGCTGGTCCGCCCGGGCTCGGCCATCGGGCTCTCCGCGGGCACCACCACCTGGACGTTGGCGCGTCACCTGGACGAGGTCGCGGATCTGACCGTGGTCACCAACTCCGTTCGAATCGCGGACGTGCTGCAGCAGCGGGGGCGCACCGACCGCACCGTGATCCTCACCGGCGGGGTCCGCACCCCCTCCGACGCGCTCGTCGGGCCGGTGGCCGTGCGCACGCTGCACTCGCTGCACCTGGATCTCGTTTTCCTCGGCGTGCACGGGATGAGCACCCGGGCGGGATTCACCACGCCCAACCTCGACGAGAGCGAGACCAACCGTGCGCTCGCCCGCGCGGCCAACCGGCTGGTCGTGGTGGCCGACCACGCCAAGTGGTCCACGGTCGGCATCTCCACCATCGTCGGACTCGAGGAGGCCGACGTGCTGATCAGCGACGACGGTTTGCCGGAGGAGGCGCGCCGAGTGCTCGGGGAGCGGATCGCGGAGTTGTCGATCGCTCCCGTCGGGGGTGAACAGCACGAACCGGCCGACACCGGTCGCGGGGAGACCACGCGGGTGGAGAGTGAGCAGTGAGGCGAACCGCACGGCGACTGGCCGACGGGCGGGAGATCATCTACTTCGACTCGGCGGACACGGCACCCGAGCGGACCGCCGAGGACCTTCGTGAGCTCGACGGCGCACCGACGGCGCCCGAGATGCGACGCGACCCCTTGACCGGGGAGTGGATCGCCATGGCGGCGCACCGGCAGAGCCGCACGTACAAGCCGCCTGCCGACCTGTGTCCGCTGTGCCCCAGTGAACCGGGCAAGCCCAGCGAGATCCCGGAACCCGACTACGAGGTGGCCGTGTTCGAGAACCGGTTCCCCTCGTTCGCGCGGCCGGGCGGGGAACCGCCCGAGGCGGCCACCGGTGTGCTCGACACGGACCCACTGGTCCGGCGCGCGCCCGCCAGCGGCAGGTGCGAGGTCGTCTGCTTCACCTCCGAGCACCGCAGCGCGTTCGCGGAGCTGAGCCCGCGACAGGCGCGGACGGTCGTGGACGCCTGGGCCGACCGGACCGCCGAACTCGCCGAACTCGACGGAGTCGAGCAGGTTTTCTGCTTCGAGAACCGGGGCGAGGAGATCGGCGTGACACTGCACCATCCGCACGGCCAGATCTACGCCTACCCCTTCGTCACCCCCAGGACGAACCAGCTGCTGCGCAACGCCGAGGAGTACCGGCGGACCCACGGCGGTCACGTGCTGGGGGACGTGCTCGAGGCCGAGCGCTCCTCCGGACGGCGTGTGATCCACGAGTCCCGGTACTGGACCGTGTTCGTGCCGCCCGCCGCCCGCTGGCCCGTGGAGCTGATGGTGGTCCCGAACCGCCGGGTCCCCGACCTCACCGCCCTCACCGACGAGGAACGGGACGACCTCGCGGTGGTCTACCTCGACACGTTGCGGCGACTGGACCGCCTCCACGACCGACCGCTGCCCTACATCGCGGCGTGGCAGCAGGCTCCCGTGCGCTCCGGCAGGGATCTCTCCTGGTTGCACCTGAACCTGTTCTCGGTGCTGCGGTCCCCGGACAAGCTCAAGTACCTGGCCGGTTCGGAGTCCGGGATGGGAGTCTGGATCAGCGATGTGACCCCGGAACAGGTCGCCGAACGGCTCCGCGCGGTCTCCGGAACCGCTCATCCGTACGAGACGGCCTGAGTCGAGTGCTATTCATCGTTCGACTCCAAGCCTGATCTCAGGCGGTTCTCAGTCGAATAACGCAGAGTGGAGACATGAGCGAACAGCACCCTGGTTCTCCCGACGAAGGTCAGGAGCGTTCCAACACGCCGGGCGAGGACGGCCCGTGGCGGACGGGGGCCGACGAGAACGGCACGGCCGGTCATCCACCGGAAGGAGTCGCGGAGTCCCCACAGTCCGGGGAGAGCTCCACCGCGGAAACCTCGGCCCGAACCGGTCGGGACGAGGCCGCCGGACCCGCTTCCCAGCAGGATGCCGGACAGGGCGGTGCGGGGCAACCGGATCAGTGGCAGGCGGGAGCCGAGCACACCGCTCCCACCGGTTCCACATCCGGGACGGAGCCCAACGTCTCCGCCGCGCACCCCGACGCGCCCCATGGCCAACCGTGGGGGCCTTACTCGGGCACCCAGCCCCAGCAGCCCCACGGCCCGCAACAGTCCGCGCCGCAGGCCCAGTATCCCTACGGGATCGGTAATCCGCCGCAGTACCCCGGTCAGCAGTCGGGGCAGGGCGGACAGCCGAACCAGCCCGGTCAGTACTCCGGTGGGCAGTATCCGGGCCAACCCGGTATCGCCGCGAACACGCAGCAACCGGGACAGTACGAGTACGGCGCGTGGCAGCTGCCGCCGCAGGCCGATCCGAACCAGCCTTACGCGTCCCAGCAGTACCCCCAGCCGCCCCTGGCGCGGGGCAACGGCGGAGGCCGAGGCAAGCTGCTCGTCGGCATGACCGCGGTGGCGCTGGTGGCCGGTCTGTTGGGAGGCGCCGGAGGGGGCTACGCCGTGTACCAGGCCACCGGTGGTTCCGGTTCGGTCACCTCCTTCGACCAGCGGACCCCGGCTTCCAGCAACAGCAGCAGTGCGCCCTCGGGCTCGGTGCAGTCCGTCGCGGACAAGGTGCTGCCCAGTGTGGTGCAGATCCAGGTGCGGACCGTCCGAGGTACCTCGGGCTCCGGTTCGGGGATCATCATCAGCGAGGACGGCTACATCCTGACCAACAACCACGTCGTCGAGGGAGCCTCCGGCGCGGGCGGAGGACTCGTCGCGCGTTTCAACGACGGACAGGTCAGCGACCTGTCCGTGGTCGGCACCGCCCCGTGGTCCGACCTGGCCGTGGTCAAGGCCGACGTCAACGGACTCACCCCGGCGCAGCTGGGCAACTCCGAGGACACCCAGGTCGGTTCCGGAGTGGTGGCGATCGGTTCGCCCTACGGGCTCTCGGGTACGGTGACCAGCGGAATCATCAGTGCCAAGGACCGCCCGGTCCGCGCGGGCGGTGAGAACGGCTCGCAGGCCACGGTGCTCAACGCGCTGCAGACCGACGCCGCGATCAACCCCGGTAACTCGGGTGGCCCGCTCGTCGACATGAACGGTCGTGTGATCGGAATCAACTCCGCGATCTACAGCCCGAGTACCTCAAGCGGGCAGGCCGGTTCGGTGGGGCTCGGCTTCGCCATCCCGGTCGACCAGGCCCGCAGGATCGGCAAGCAGCTCATCGAGGACGGTTCGGCTGCCCGCACCACCCTCGGCGTGCAGGTGAGGGTCGTCGGAAACGTCAACGGTGGTCTCGTGGTGGGGGTCCCCTCGGGTGGTCCCGCCGCGAAGGCCGGGATCGAGAGCGGCGACGTCATCACCAAGGTCAACGACCGCACCATCACCAGCGGTGACGAGCTGATCGCGGCCATTCGCTCCTACGCGCCCGGCGATACGGTCACATTGACCGTCACCGACAGGCAGGGCGGCAACGAGCACGAGGTCGAGGTCACACTGGCCGGGGAGGAACAGTGAGCGTCCTTAGACCACGCCCGGTGGCGCGGCGGCCCGCTGCCGTCGAGCGGGTCTTCCGGTGGGCGATGACCGGCGGAACGCGAGGTGGGTTGCCGCCGGAGTCGGGGTGGTCCGAACGTTCCGGGGCGTGTGCTGTGCCGGTGTCGTCCCAGCGGGGCGAGGTCGTGCTCACCGGGCCGTGCGGGACGTGTCCCGGAAGCGAGTGCCGGATCCGGCACACCGGTGAACTTCCGACGAGCAGGAGAATCACATGAACGGTCGCGAGGGCCGTGTCGTAGACCACCCGCTGCGCGGGGTGGTGGGGGCGGATCCACTGGATCCGAGCGCCGATTCGCTGGCCGCTACGGTGAGCGATATGGAACGCAACGCGCAGCGGTTGGGACGGGCGCTGGTGGTCGTGGTCGACGACCGGGTCGCCCAGAGCGAGCACGAGGACACCATCGGTCCGCTGGTGACCGAGCTGTTGGAGGAGGCCGGGTTCATCGTCGACGGCAGCGTCGCCGTCGCGGGTGAGACCGTGGAGATCAGGAACGCGCTGAACACGGCGGTGATCGGCGGGGTGGACATGGTGATCACCGTCGGTGGGACGGGAGTCTCGCCCCGGGACGTCACCCCCGACGCCACCTCCGGAGTACTGGACCGGCCGGTTCCCGGGATCGCCGAGGCCCTGCGGGCCTCCGGACTGGCGGCCGGGGCGGTCGACGCCGGGGTCTCCCGAGGGCTGGTCGGTGTGTCCGGCAGCACGCTGGTCGTCAACCTGGCCGGTTCACGGGCGGCCATCCGGGACGGTATGGCCACGTTGACCCCGCTGGTGACGCACGTGATCGAGCAGCTTTCCGGTATCGATGGCATCTGAGGAACCCGTGAGCCCGGCCGCCGGGGACGAAGACAGGCGGCGACGTGCTCGGTATCTCGCGGAGGTCTTCGGCGATGTGTTGCCGGAGACCACCGCGGACGAGCGTGGTCCCGTTCCGGCGGAGGACCGGGACGACTGGTACCGGTGGAACCGACCGCCCCACCACGACTCCTGACCGTCTCCCGAGCGGGCGGCGCGATGTCCGGAGCGTCCCCGGAGATTCCGGACGGGGCACGAGCTGGTCGGTGCGGGAGAGTGCGGAGGCTCAACGTAGCGTCATCGCCACCCTCTCGCGGAGTGTGGCGGCGGCCACGGTGGCGGCGCGATGCTGGTCGAGCCCCACTACGACCAGTGGTCCGCGTTCCGAACCGCGTTCCCGAGTGCGGACGGCCAGCACCGCCGCGCGTTCGGCCAGCACCTCGGCCTTCCCGTTCCGGTTGCCCACCACGTCGACGTGCCGTCCGGGGTGCAGCAGCTTCGCCGTCGCGTCGTCGGCGGGACGGATCGCGACGGCGGCTTCGTCCGCGTCGCCCGAGGTGAGCTCGACGAGCGGTTCGTCGAGCAGACTCAGATCGGTCAGGGGTTCGCCCCTGCGAGCGGCACGCGCCAGCACACTGCCCGTGGCTCGTCCTCGCTGTCGCAGCGCCCCATCGGGGGCGAACTCGGGAGGCATCCGAATCATGCTCACGTCTTCGGAGGTGAGACGGTGCCCCGGTTCGAGGTCGTGTGAGGCGGTCAGCACCGCCACTCCGCTCGGCGTCGTCCCGGACACGGCGGGCAAGGCGTACCAGCCCGCCGTCAACAGCAGTGCCACCACCAGGGCACGACGCAGCAGCACGATCCGTCTGGCGTGCATCCGCAGCATTTCGCCAGTGCGCTCCCGCGCCCGTCGCCACAGTTGTCCAACGGCCCCACCCTGTCGCAAGACGGCCTCCCCGCTCGGCTCGTGGTGATATCGGTCACCTTGAGCCTAGAGCGGTCTCGGCGGTCCCGGCCCCTTCGATCGCTCCCGCTGTGGACCGCTGAGCCGGCTGTGGAAATCCTCGGTCGTCCGGTCTCGCGCGTGCCTCCCGTACGACGGTGAGGCGCGGATGCTCGAGTGGGGCCGCCCCGATGGTTGGTGGAACGAACGCTCGGGGAGCGCGGCGGAGGGGACCGCCTCAGCTCGAGGCGGCCGAGGTCTGCGCCTGGGCTCCGGACGAACTCGACTCCGAGGAGCCGCCGGAACTTCCGTTCGACGAGTCGGACCCGTTGGAACCCGAGCTCGTGGTGGAGTCGTTCCCCGAACCGGAGGAGGAGCTCGACTCGCTCGAGGAGTTCGAGCCACGGCTGTCGGTGCGGTAGAACCCGCTGCCCTTGAAGACGACGCCCACCGCGTTGAACTTCTTCCGCAGCCTGCCCGCGCACTCCGGGCACTCGGTGAGCGAGTCCTCGCTCAGCGACTGGAAGGTCTCGAAATCGTGCCCGCAGGCGGTGCAGGCGTACTGGTAAGTGGGCACGGGTCTCATACCTCCGGAATCGGACGGCGACGCACGACGGCGTCGCGCTCGGTGACACACGCGGTGCCGGGTCCCCGAACACGGAAATTGGCACTCGGCCTTGGAGAGTGCCAACACGATGATGCGGTACGGCAGGGCACCGACGCAATCGGGCCTGTGTCACAATGCGACCTCGATAATGTCACGTGCCCGGACGTGTCCGGTGGGGGTGCCCCGCCGCGTGAATCACACCGGCAGGCGGGTGAATCCCCGCGCGGGGGTGATGACTCCGGCGACGCGCACGTCGTGCGACTCGGCGGGCAGCCGTTCGACGAACTCCGAGTCGCGGACCACCGCCGTGAGCTCGGCCGACTCCTCGGCCAGCGGCAACGAGCGGTCGTAGAAACCGGCGCCCTTGCCCAAGCGTACCCCCTCGCGGTCCACGGCCAGTGCCGGTACCAGCACCGCCCCTGCCTCCGCGACGGCCCGCACGCCCAGGTGGGGGGTGCTCGGTTCCAGCAGCCCGTAGGTGGCGCGCCGCAGCGACTCCGGGCCGTGGTACTCGGCCCACTCCAAGGGATTCCTGCCCGCCACCACGGGAAGCAGCACCCTGTGCCCCCGAGCCACGAGGTCGTCGAGCAGCTCCGGGGATCCCGGCTCGGAGCCCACCGGAACGTAGGCGCAGACCGTGCCGATACCGGCCTCGGCCAGCCAACCGAGTATCCCCGCCCGCAGCGCGCGGTCCTCCTCGGCGCGAGCAGGTTCGGATAGGGCGTCGCGCTCCGAGGTCAGCCTGCGCCGCCACTGTTCTTTCAGGTTCAGTTCGTCAGCTGAGAGCGTCACAGCGACGAAGGGTAGTCAATATCGCTAGGCTCGCGTTTATGAGTAGCCTGACGAGCTCGCAGGCGGCTGCGGCATTCCGCACCGCGATCGTTCCGGCGGCGGGTCTGGGAACTCGCTTTCTGCCGACCACGAAATCCGTGCCCAAGGAACTGCTGCCGGTCGTCGACACGCCGGGTATCGAGCTGGTCGCCTCCGAGGCGGCCGAGGCGGGCGCCGACCGGCTGGTCGTGGTCACCGCCCCGGACAAGCGCTCGGTGATCGAGTACTTCCGGCCCCAACCGGAACTGGAAGCGACCCTGGAGGCGAGGGACAAGCGACAACTGCTGCGCAAGGTGCGCAGAGGTCCGGAACTGATCACAGCCGAATCCGCCATCCAGGACAAGGCGCTGGGACTGGGACACGCGGTGGCGTGCGCCGAGTCGAACCTCGACGAGGACGAGGACGCGGTGGCGGTGCTGCTCCCCGACGACCTGGTCTATCCCGAGAGCGCCGACGAGACGGGCGTGCTGAGCAGGATGTCCGAGATACGTGACCGCTACGGCGGTAGCGTGCTGTGTGCCTTCGACATACCTCCCGAGCAGACCACCTCCTACGGCGTGTTCAACGTTTCGGACACCGACGAGCCCGATGTCAAACGGGTGCACGGCATGGTGGAGAAGCCCGCCCCGGCGGAAGCGCCCTCCAACCTCGCCGCCGCGGGTCGATACCTGCTGGACCGAGGGATATTCGACGCGTTGCGGCGCATCGAACCGGGTGCCGGCGGTGAACTGCAACTGACCGATGCCGTAGCGTTGCTGATCGCCGAGGGACACCCGGTTCACGTCGTGGTCCACCGCGGGACGCGACACGATCTGGGAAATCCCGGCGGTTTCCTGAAAGCCGCGGTTGACTTCGCGCTACGGGACTCCGAGTACGGGACCGACCTGCGGGAGTGGCTGGGCGAACGGTTGAACCGGAGCTGACTTCCGTACCCGCGGTCCCGTGTTCCTACCGGTCAACAGTGTCTTCGCCGAAGAGGTCGACAGCCATGAGATCAGTTGATGAACAGCTTGCACGGGTACTCGCGGCCGCCGTGCGGCCTTCACCTGTTCGGGTGGCGATAGCGGAGGCGCAGGGGCTGTTGTGCGCGGAGGAGGTAGTGGCCGAGCGGGCGCTGCCGGGAGCGGACCAGGCAGCCGTGGACGGTTACGCGGTCCGCGGCGTCGACGTGCGCCATGCCGACAGCGAGCCGGTGGAGCTGCCCGTCGTGGGCGAGGTGGCCGCCGGCTCACGGCAGCCCCGCCGACTGCAGCCGGGACAGACGGTCTACGTGGCCACCGGAGCGCCGTTGCCGACCCTGGCCGACGCGGTGGTCCCCGCGTCGGACACCGACCAGCACCCCGCCAAGGTCACGATCTGGCGTTCGGTGCCTTCGGCCGCCTTCGTCCGGCGGGAGGGTGCGGACGTGCGCTCCGGTGATGTCGTGGTACGCCGTGGGACGGCGATCGGTCCCGCTCAGGTGGGACTGCTGGCCGCCATCGGCCGGAGCAAGGTGCTGGTGCACCCCAGACCGAGGGTGTCGTTGATCTCGTTGGGGCCGGAACTGGTCGATGTGGACCGCACTCCGGGAGCGGGCCAGGTCTACGACGTGAACTCCTACGCGTTGGCGGCGGCGGCCAGGGACGCGGGCGCCGATGTGACCAGGGTCGGGATCGTCGATTCCGACCCCCGGCGCCTGCGCGAGGTGGTGGAGGGCAGGCTGCTGCTTTCCGAGGTGGTGGTCATAGCGGGCGCCTCGGGCGGTTCGGCCGGTGCCGAGGTCCGTTCCTGCCTGGAGGAGCTGGGTGACCTCGACACCACGCGAGTGGCCATGCACCCCGGCTCCACCCAGGGTTTCGGGCGCCTGGGGCCCGACCGGGTACCCACCTTCCTGCTGCCCGCCAATCCCGTGAGCGCTCTCGTCGTCTTCGAAGTGCTGGTCCGGCCGTTGCTGCGCTCGGCGTTGGGCAAGGCCAATCCGCACCGGCGTGCCATATCGGCGGAGCTGGTCTCGCCGGTCTCCTCCACCAAGGGGCGGCGCGGTTACGTGCGCGGCAGGCTGTTGCGGGACTCCGAGGGTGGCTCCTACCTGGTGCAGCCCGTGGGGGGTTCCGGTGAACACCTGTTGGCCTCGCTGGCCGAGGCCAACTGCCTGATGGTGCTGGACGAGGACGTCACCCAGGCGGTAGCGGGGGAGCGGCTCCAGGTCAGTTTCCTGTCCCAGCGGTCCTGAGGCGGCGGTGGTCCTGGAAGAGCCCGAGCGGGGCCCATTTCGACGGTCAGCGTGACGACCGATGGGAGCCGGTGGTCGTTATGACGGGAGCTGTCCCGGAGTTCGAGCTAGCCGAGGGGAGACATCCCGGTTGGCCCGCCAGACTCGGCCCGTTGCTGGTGACGGCGGGCAGGGTGGCGTTGCGCCCGCCCCGGCTGCGGGACGCGGCGGCGTGGAGCGAGGTGCGGCTTCGGGACAGGGACTACCTGCGGCGTTGGGAGCCCACGGGTGGTGACTGGAACCAGCGCAACACGAGCACCGCCTGGTTCGGGCAGTGGGGCGCGCTGCGCAGGATGGCCAGACGCGGCCACGTGCTGCCGTTCGTCATAACCCTGGACGATGCGCTGGTGGGGCAGCTCACGGTCGGAAACATCATTCGCGGCGCTCTCCGCTCCGGCTGGATCGGTTACTGGGTCTCCCGGTCGAGTGCGGGGGCGGGAGTGGCCACCACCGCCGTGGCTCTGGCGGTCGATCACTGCTTCGGACCGGTCGGGCTTCACCGGCTGGAGGCCACGGTCCGCCCGGAGAACACCCCCAGCGTGCGCGTGCTGGAGAAGTCCGGGTTCCGGCGCGAGGGGTTGTTCGAGCGCTACCTGGATGTCGCCGGTGCCTGGCGCGACCACTTGGTCTATGCGCTGACCAGGGAGGAAATCCCGGAAGGCGCGGTGCCAGCGCTGATCCGCGCGGGGCGGGCCGAACGGCCCTGACGGCGTTCGCCGTAGGTCGCGGACGGGTTTTCGTGTCGTGAACGAGGTGGGCGGCCCGCGGATCCTCCGATCCGGTGGAAGCTGGTTCCGTGTCGGGACGACGGGGTGGTGTTTCCTCCGGATGCGCTCTGATGATGTCGTGTACTGGTGATCACACGATCTCATTAGGGATCGCTGGTCCTTCCAGGTGAAATCGATCTACGAAAAATGATCACTGCGTGTCGCATTTTCCCCTGTTCGTGGGATTTTCGTGCGTGCTCGGAGCGAGCTCGGTTCGGCGTGGCTCCAAGACAGCGATGAGCGTTCTGGATAACGTGGACAGTGCAGGTGTGTGCCGCCGTTTGCCAGGGGGAGGTGGCAGGGTGTGCTCAGCGCACTGATTTTCGTGGGGTTGGCAGCGGCTTGGCTCATCGTTCTGGTGCCCATGTTCGTCCGCCGTGGTCGGCGAGACTCACGTACGACGGACGCCGCGCTGAACTCGCGAGTGGTTCGGCGGGGTGGTCAGTCCCGGGCCGGAGCGGGTGGAGCGAGCGGCAGTGGAAGCAAGGAGGCGCTCACGATGCCTGACAGCACAGCGGGCGAGTCCCGTTCGGCAGCCGCGCGGGAGGACTCGGAGGCGACCGACGTCGACGACGAGTTCGACGCTCCCGAACGGGAGCGGTGGCGAGGCCTGGACGGCGACGACGCCAGGACCGGGCGGCGTTATCGACCCGGTCGTGGCGGGTTCGACCCGGACGCGGCCGCGCTGGCGGCGCGTACCAAGTACGCGCGCAGACAGCGGATCGTGCTCGCCATGCTCGTCGTGGCGGTGGTGACCGCCGTCCTGGCCGGGCTGTTCTGGTCGGTGCTGTGGTGGGCGCACGGGCTCACCGATCTGCTGCTGGTCGGATACCTGGGGTACCTGCGCAAGCAGGTGCGGATCGAGGAGGACGTTCGCAACCGCAGGCTCGCCCGGTTGTCCGGCGAGTCCGACGCGCCGCGCGGTGAGTCCGTGTCCTCGGTCGAGCCCGACGTTCCGGCCGAGGGGTTCGTCCCGGAGGCGGAGACGCCCTCGGCGGCGCGCTCCGGGCGGGCGCACTCCGATGACACCGAGGTGCTCGACATCGACGACGATGACCCCGAGTTCGACGAACTCGACGACAGGTTGTGGCAACCGTACCGCCGTGCGGTGGGAGAATAACGTCCAACGGCGGATGGGTGGGGGGTGTGCTCATCCGCCTGAGGCGGTTGCTATGCTAATCGCGCACTCGGTCGGAAGGCCGGGAGCGCCAGGGGCTGTAGCGCAGTTGGTAGCGCGTCTCGTTCGCATCGAGAAGGTCCGGGGTTCGATTCCCCGCAGCTCCACCGGAGAATCGTAGTTCACGGGGCTGGTGCCGGAGTCGGCATCGGCCCCGTGTTTTTTCTTCCACCGTTCGGCTGTTCACACTTCAGGACGAGCGGAGAGCTCGGACGATCCCCTGCGGTGTTTTCTAGCAGGACAACTCTGGCGCTTCCTCGCCTCGAACCCAGTAGGGGGCAGTGAATCCAGTAGAGGGCGGTCGGCGGAACACCCCCGGCAGGCGCCGACCGGGTGAGGCCGGTCCAAGCGTGGTGCGGGGCACTCGGCTCCATCGGTGGCGAACACCCACGGAACCCGGGGTTCGGCGGTAGCCGTCCGGAAAGCCCCGTGGCTCGGGGTTCGAGTACGGTGGCACCACTCCTGCCGCGGCACCCTCTGTTTTCTCGGGCTCGTTCGGCTACTCCCGTACCGTCTCGCGGAGCGCGATATCGCTTGTGGTGCCCGACTCCACCGCGCGTCGTCGTTCACCCGGATCGGGACGATCAGCGCCCTTCCGCGTGTCCCGAGTTGCTCCGTTCCGGATGCGGGAGTGCACTGGGGGTATGGGGCACGGCGGTATGCCGGTACACGAGAGCTCACCCCGGGCCGGTCGGCCGACAGCGGGGCCGAGCTCGTCGGGGCGGACGTGTGTGATCCGTGAGGGAGTGACGGCGATCGGGTGGGCGGCCCGTCCCCGACCGGTGCCGTCCCGGTGGGTTTCGCCGCTTCGTCGGTGCTTCCCGCCGAGCCGCCCGGAAGTGTGCCGGGGAGTGCGCCGTTCGCTTCGAACCCGACGCGAGTACGGCGTGTAGCTGATCACCGGGGTCGAGGTCGGCTCGCCCGGTCGCCGGTGAGCGCGGCAGCCCGGTCCCGATGGGTCCGGCTCGACGAGCGTGATCAATCCGCCTCTCGAATCCACCGCGAGGAGGCAACAGCAGTGACGCAAGAGAAACCGAAACCACCGACGACCACCGACGCCGGGATTCCGGTCGAGAGCGACGAGCACTCGTTGACGGTCGGACCCAACGGGCCGATCCTGCTGCAGGACAACTACCTCATCGAGCAGATGGCGCAGTTCAACCGGGAACGAATCCCGGAGCGCCAGCCGCACGCCAAGGGGAACGGCGCGTTCGGCAGGTTCGTCGTCACCAACGACGTCAGCGCCTACACCAAGGCGTCCGTGTTCCAGCCGGGCACCGAGACGGAGATGATGATCCGTTTCTCCACGGTCGCCGGTGAGCGCGGCAGCCCGGACACCTGGCGCGACCCGCGCGGTTTCGCGGTGAAGTTCTACACCAGCGACGGCAACTACGACATGGTCGGCAACAACACGCCGGTGTTCTTCGTCCGCGATCCGATGAAGTTCCAGCACTTCATCCGCTCCCAGAAGCGCCGCGCGGACACGAACTCGCGCGACAAGGACATGCAGTGGGACTTCTGGACGCTCTCGCCGGAGTCGGCGCACCAGGTCACCTGGCTCATGGGTGACCGGGGGATCCCGCGGACCTGGCGGCACATGAACGGCTACTCCAGCCACACCTACATGTGGATCAACGCGAGGGGCGAGAAGTTCTGGGTCAAGTACCACTTCAAGACGGACCAGGGCATCGACTTCCTCACCCAGCAGGAGGCCGATCACCTGGCGGGCGCGGACGGTGACTACCACCAGCGGGACCTGTTCCAGGCGATCGAGAGCGGGAACCACCCGAGCTGGACGCTGTACGTGCAGATCATGCCGTTCGCCGAGGCCGAGACCTACCGGTTCAACCCCTTCGACCTGACCAAGGTGTGGCCGCACGGGGACTACCCCCTCACCGAGGTGGGCAGGATGACCCTGGATCGCAATCCGACCGACCACCACACCGAGATCGAGCAGGCCGCCTTCGAGCCGAACAACCTGGTTCCGGGCATCGGTCCGAGCCCGGACAAGATGCTGCTGGCCCGGTTGTTCTCCTACGCCGACGCCCACCGGGCCCGGTTGGGGGCCAACTACAAGCAGATCCCGGTGAACTCGGCCGAAGTTCCCGTCCACAGCTACAGCAAGGACGGCAACATGCGGATCGAGAAGGTCTCGGACCCGGTGTACGCGCCGAATTCCTACGGCGGTCCGGAGGCGGACACGGATCGGTTCGGCGAGCCCGCAGGCTGGTACACCAGCGGGCAGATCGTGCACGAGGCCTACACGCCGCGCCGGGACGACGACGACTTCGGCCAGGCGGGCACGCTGGTGCGCGAGGTGATGGACGACGCCGCGCGCGAGCGGCTGGTCAACAACGTCGCCGGGCACCTGCTCGACGGTGTCACCGAGCCGATCCTGCAGCGCGCCTTCGAGTACTGGCGCAACATCGACGAGGACATCGGCAAGCGGATCGAGCGGGCGGTCCGCAACCACAACGGCTGATCGCGCGGTTCCTCCTCGCGCGTCGGTGTTCGGCACGTCCCGCTGCTCGGTGACGCTCCGGCTCGGCCGGAGCGCCACCGAGCGCTTCTCGTCCGGGCTCGACGGGTGACTCGGCGGGAAATCGACGTCGCCCACTCCGCCCGGCCGTACCGGAGCGGCGAACTCACGGTGGATCGCGGCACTCCGGGTGGTGCGGAATCATCCGAGTACTCCCGGCGGCGGTAGTTGGGCTCTACTGTGTACCCATGGGTTTACCGGACCACGAGAGCTACTGCTCGGAGATCGTCACGCAGGCCAGGCTGCTGGGGGAGGTGGTCGAGGGCGCCGCGCCGGGCACGGGCGTGCCGACCTGCCCGGACTGGAACCTGGAGCAGCTGATGCTGCACCTCGGTGGGCAGTACCGCTGGGTGGAGCGGATCGTGCGCACCCGTGATCAGGTGGAGATCTGTGCCGCCCATGCCGGGGGAAGTCCCGAGCCCACCGGGCAGGACTCGGCTTCCCTCGGGGCGTGGTTGGTCGAGGGCGCCGAGAGCCTCGTGGATGCCCTGCGTGCCGCCGGGCCGGACGCGGTGGTGTGGAACCCGGTCGAGGAGGTGGAGCCGAGCGCGCTGTCCTGGGCGCGTCGGATGACGCACGAGACCCTGCTGCACCGGGCCGATGCCGGTTTCGCGGTCGGGGCTGAGTACCTCGTCGAACCGGAGATCGCGGTGGACGCGCTGGACGAGTGGATGCTGCTGTGCGCGCTGCCGGGGTTGTCGCGCGCCGATCCCGAGCTGCGGCGGCTGCTCGGCGGCGGGAACACGGTGCACCTGCACGCCACCGACGTGCCCGACGAGCTCGCGGCGGAGTGGCTGGTCGATCTCACCGGAGAGTCGATCACCTGGCGTCGGGCGCACGAGAGGGCGACCGTGGCGCTGCGGGGATCGCTGACGGGATTGCTGCTGGCCGTCTACCTGCGAAAGCCGCTGTCCGATTCGGACCTCGAAATCGTCGGCGACACCGGGCTGCTGCGCGGCTGGTTGGAGCGCGTGACCGTCTGGTTCCGCTAGGTTCCGCGCGGTTCGGTGGCTGTGTGTCGGTGGCAGTGCGCACGCGTCACCGGGGATCGGCGCCGCGCTCCCGCGCGACGCCGATCCGCGCGTCACTCCTCCGAGAGGACCCCGGCGTAGCGGAGGAGGTCGGTGATGCCGAACTCGCGTCCGGCGCCCCCGATGGTGGGCTCCCAGCGCGGGAACACCGAGAGGTAGGAGGTCGGATCGGCCTCCAGCAGACCCACCAGCGTCTCGGCCACGATGCGGCCCCCGACCGGCCCGAGCCGACGTCCGCCGCGCAGCACCTCGGCCTCTTTCAGCAGGTAGTACCAGAGGTAGATCGGCCCCTCGCTTTCCAGCTCCTCGTCGCTGAGGGGGATCTCGCCGATCCTGCGGGCGACGTCCTGACCGGACGGGAGGAGCTGGGTCTCGCTGCGCAGCAGGTTGCGCACCACCAGTGAGCGCAGCTGTGAGGGCAGTGCCTCCTCGACAGCGCCGGGAACCGCGCGCACCGGCAGGTCCAGCAGTCGGGTGTTGATCGCCGCCTCGAACCGTTTGGCCTGGGTGGCGCGCACGTCCTCGTCCGCCTGGAAGAAGTGGCGCCAGTCCACCGTGTGCTCCGGGGCGACCGGACCGCCGTTGAGGTCGGTCCGACCGGCGTCGGCGTCCTCCGGCCCCGGCGGGAAGATCGGTGCGAAGAAGGAGTCGTTGACCCGGTAGTGCGAGCGGATCGTGGCGTGCCCGAACCGGAAACCGGCCACCGCGAACTCGACCGGGATGAACGGGGTGCCGTTCGGGTCGAAGAACCGCAGCCCGTTCTCGGCGATGTCGTTCATCAGGTCCTCGCCGACGATCAGCGGCAGGAACTGGTTGCGCACGATCCACTGGAAGTGCCAGCGCACCAGTTGTTGAGCGCTGGCCAGCAGATCGTCGTAGTAGTTGCTCAGCGTCAGCAGCTCGGTGACCGAACGGCTGTCGTCGGGCGGTTCGGGCGCACCGGGGAACCTCGTGCCGAAGACGTCGGTGATCTCCCCCGCCCGGAGGTCGTCCACGACCTTGTTGTGGAACTTCGCGAACGCCAGGTGGAGCTGCGAGATGATCAGGTTCTCGTCGTTGCGCGGATCGCCGATCAGCGCCACTCCGTCCGAGGTCCGGGCGTGGTCGTGTCCCTCCGGGTCCAGCGCGAGTTTGGTCTGTCGCGACTCGCCGTCGTAGAGGAATTCGTTGACGGCGGGCCCGCCCCCGTACACGTGGTCGAGATCGAGGCGTGGTGACCGGAAGCTGCGCAGGGCGTTGGGATCTACTCGCTGTTCCAGGCTGCTCGTCGGGTCGAACGTGATGTTGTGGTCGATGAACTGTCCGAGGAAGGTGAACCCCGAGTCGAGTACGGGGTTCTGCTGTTCGTCCGTGGTGGTTCCGGCGTCCATCCTGCCGCCGGGCAGGCCGAACTCCTCGGCGAGCCGCAGGCCGGTGGCCTTTCGCGGTTCGATCGTCGGAAACATTTTGCCGAATCTTCCGGGAACCTCTCCGGTCTGCGCGGCGGACTGCCCCCGGTGCTGTGATCCGTGTACCGTCATGAACAAACTCCTGCGCCGGCTTCCATGCGGCGGACATCGTGAGAGGATCGAATGCCGTCGCCCCCCATGAACAGGCGTTCGGTCTGTCCGATGTGCCTGTGATCACCTTTTCCTGAATCGCCTCAGAAAAGGTGGTTTCCCTCCAGAATGAAGCTTGATTTCCCAGTAGAGCTTTAATCGAACGTAGTCGTCGTCACTCGAAAGTGACAATCAGGCGAGCCGGAAGTCACTCGAATGGAGGAACGGTTGAGCGGTGAGCACTCGCCGCTGTCCGCGATCGTCCGATCCGTCCGGCGGGCCGGTGTCCGCACATCGCCGCTCGGTGGGCCATCCCGACGCAACGGGAAGCCGCGCCGAGCGGCGACGACAACGGAACGCGCGGAACCGGGTCAGGTCGAGCGGAAGCGCCCCACCGCTCGCAGCGGGCCGGGCGCCAGCCGCGACAGCAGCAGCCCCACCGAGGCCTCCGCGGTGACCGGGGCGACCGCCCGGTCGCGCCGCAGGGCCAGCAGGATCTCCTTCGCCGCCGCCTCGGGGGTGAAGTTACGACGCCGGTAGAGCCGACTCGCCCGCTCGCGCAGCCGCCGCTGCTCCTCCGGCGAGCTGCCGGTGAAAGTGGTGGTGTCGGTGATGCCGGAGTCGACGACGCCGGGGCACACGGCGGTGACACCGATGCCGTGGGCGGCCAGCTCGCCCCGGAGTCGTTCGGAGAGGGTCAGCACGGCGGCCTTCGAGGTGGCGTAGGCCGACAGGCCGGGGACGGGCAGATAGGCCGCCGCGGAGGCGACGTTGACGATCCGACCCCCTTCGCCGCGTTCGATCAACTGCTCGCCGAACGCCCGGCAGCCGTGGATCACGCCCCACAGGTTCACGTCCAGCACCCGTTGCCAGTCCCCCTCGGTGGTGTCCATGAAGGAGCCGGACATGCCGATCCCCGCGTTGTTGACCACCACGTCGGCGATGCCGTGCTCCTCCCGGACCCGCTCGGCGAGTTTCCGTACCGAGGGGCCGTCGGCCACGTCCACCCCGTATCCCGCCGCCGTGGCACCCCGCTCGCGCAGCCGCGCCGCGGTCAGCCGGGCCGCCTGCTCGTCCACATCGGCCGCCACCACTTCGGCGCCCGACGCGGCGAAAGCCGCCGCGGTGGCGCGTCCGATACCGTTGCCCGCGCCGGTAACCACCACGAGCTGGTCCGCGAACCCCCGCCGCTCGACCGAGGCTCGGGCCCGACGCAGACCGCGGGACTGCTCGCCGCCCTCCAGGTAGTCCACGAACTCCTCGGTGGCGCGGACGACGCGCAGGGGTGCGCTGCGCGGCAGCCAGTGCCCTCCCCGGAGGTGCCGTACTCGCAGGTTCTCGACCCACCGTCCGATCTCGGTCTGCATGGGGGCTCCGACGAAGGGGTCGTCGGTGGGTGCGAGCACCTGGACCGGCACCGAGGTGGGGCGGGGGTTCGGCGTGCGGAAGCGCCGTCCGGTGTTCCTGCGGTACAGCGCGAGCCCGGCCAGGCCGTCACCGGTTTCGGAAGAGGTGTGCCGGGCGCTGGGGTCCAGCAGCCGTATCAGCCGCCGCATGAGGCCGGTGCGCCAGGTCAGCTCCGGCAGGACGGGGAGCTGGAAGAAGCCGATGTAGCCGGAATGGGCGAGTTGACTCACCAGGTCGCGGAGTCGTCGAGGCGTGGGGCGGCGCAGTCGGCTCCGCAGCCACTCGCCCGCGTGGTCCAGCGAGGGGCCGGAGATCGTGGTGAAGGAGCGGATGCGTTCCCGCAGCCGTGGTTCGGTGACGGCCTGCCATGCCTGCACGGATCCCCAGTCGTGGGCGAGCAGGTGTACGGGACGGTCCGGGCTTACCGCGTCCATCACCCGTTCGAGGTCGTCAGCGAGCTGGTCGATGTCGTAGGCGGCGTCATCGCGCGGGCGGTCCGACTCCCCCGCGCCGCGCACGTCGTAGGTGACCACGTGGTAGCGCTCCGCGAGATGTGCGACCACCTCGTCCCACACGCGCCGGTTGTCCGGGTACCCGTGTACGCACACGACGCACGGGCGGGAGCGGTCCCCGTGCTCGCGCACCGCGAGCCGGATTCCGTCGGTGGTGTTCACTCGCGGACTCGTCGTCATGATCACGTCCTCGGCGGGTCTCCGGGGGCGGTCGGCTCGTCCGGAGGGGCCGGGCGAGCTTCCCGGGGCGAAAGTAAGTGTTACCACGGGTAACAGGATGTTGTCGAACGAGTACGCGGTACCGGCATCCTTGCTCCGGTGTGGTTCTCGGCGGAACGGTCGCCGAACGCCGTGCTCCGGTTCTCCCGCCGCGCTCGCCGGAGCAGCCCCCCTTGCCGGAGCAGCCGTGCCCGCCGGAACCGAAGTTCCGGTTTCCCGGTCGGTGCGCCTTCGCGGCAGCGCTCGTCATCGCGGTTCGGCCGGTTCGGAGTCGGATGCCCCGGGAGGCGGCGGGAGGAGCCCCGTCGCCGTCTCGGTGATCGTGTCCAGCGCGGTCGTGATGGCGGGGCGCTCGCGACTGCCGAGGCGGTTGGTGGCGAGGATGCGCCGGGCCGGGGCCGGTTCCCCGCGCAGCGGGATGCGGGTGACGGGCCAGTCCTGGTGCAGTCGTGCGAGCCGGGGCACCAGGATGATGCCGAAGCGGTGGGCCACCAGAGCGGTCCCGGTCTCCCACTCGTCGGCGTAGTGCGCGATGTTGGGTGTGAACCCGGCCGCCGTGCAGGCGGTTCTGACCAGGTGATGGTAGGTGCTGCCCGGCCGCCCCAGAATCCACGACTCGTCGGCCGCGTCGGCGAGGGTCACCGCTCGGCGTTCGGTCAGCGGATGCCGTTCGGGCACCACCAGGTCCAGGGGGTCGTCGAGCAGCGGGTGCTGGTCGAAGCGCGTGTCCGAGGCCGGTGGCGTCTCGTCGGTGGCTATCAGCAGTGCCAGGTCGGCCTCGCCCGCCAGCAGCAGGTCGAAGCAGCGAGCGGGCTCGGCCTCGATGACCCGCACCGTGAGGTGGGGGTAGCGGTCCCGCAACGCGGCCGCGGCCGGGGGAAGCAGGTGGGTGGCGGCGGTGGAGAAGCCGCACAGCGTGAACGACCCCTCGGGCTCGTCGGTGGCCGCGGCCAGTTCGGCGCGTGCCCGTTCGGCCTGCGCGGACAGCACCTCGGTGTGTCGCAGCACGGTGTTCGCCGCCGCCGTCAACCGGATACCTCGCCCCGACTGGGTGAACAGCTCGACACCGAGCTCGGCGGCCAGCTGGCGCAGTTGGTGCGAGACGGCCGACGGGGTGTAGTGCGAGGCCTGGGCGGCGGCGGTGACCGTGCCGTGGTGGGCCACCAGCTGGAGCACCCGTAGCTTCGGATCAATCATGTAATTATTTTGCACGGTTGGTTGCAATAATGTTTGCTTCTCTGCGGCATTCGTGTCGGGGCAAGCTGTGGACGTGCTGTTCGAAAGGTTCTCCGACGAAGGTGGTGCCGGATTCTCCCCCGGAAGTTCCGGTGGAATTTCTCGACTCGGTCGCTCCACTCACCCGGCAGGCGGTGCTCCGGCGCGCGACGCGGACGTGTCGCCGACCGGAGGGGCGAGCGGAACGACCTCCGAACGGCGTGGCACGCGACGGGGTGGCTTCTCGGCGAACGGGCCCGGCTGGCGGGTGCACGGCCCCGGCGGGCCCGCGCCCGTGGACGCCGATGGGAACTGGCACGGGCGCGGCAGGGCGTACGAGGTGCGCACCGCGATGTACCTGCTGCTCGTGTTCACGGCCGGGGCCTACCTGCCCAGTCCGCTGTACCCGGATTACCAACAGGCATTCGGGTTCGGCGATCTGACGATGACCTCGGTCTACGCGACCTTCGCGCTGGTGAGCGCCCCCGCGTTGTTGCTGTTCGGGCCGGCCTCGGACGCGCTGGGGCCGCGGACGGTGCTGCGTGCGGGCCTGCTGTCCGCCGCGCTCGGTTCGTGCTGCTTCCTGCTCGCCTCCGGCCCGGTGTGGTTGTTGGCGGGCCGCGCCGCGCAGGGGCTCGCCCTGGGGGCGCTCACAGGCGCCACGACCCTGTTGATCATCGAACGTGCCGCGAGCGGGCAGAGACCGCGCGCCTCGGTGCTGGCCAGCATCGGGTTCGTCGCGGGTACCGCCGCAGGGCCGCTCGTGGCGGGAGTGCTGGCGCACTACGCCCCGGCACCGAGGCACATCCCTTACCTCGTGCACCTGGCGCTGCTGCTCGGGGGATGGTTCCTGGTCTCGGCGCTGCCCGCCCCCGAGGGGACCTCGCGCCGCTGGCGCCCCACGTGCCCGCGCGTACCCGCCGGGCTGCGCTCGCTGTTCGCCGTCGCGGCCTCGGCGGGCTTTCTGGCCTGGACCGCCGCGGGGCTGTTCCTGGCGGTGGTGCCGGTGGTGCTCGGCAGGGAGGCCGGGATCGAGAACCCGGCCGTGACGGGTGCGTTGCTCTGCGCGGTGTTGACCTGTTCCGTGTTGACCCAGCCACTCGTGGTCCGGCTCGGTCCCCGTCTCGCGCAACTGCTCGGACTGGCCGCGCTGGCGGCCGGACTCGTGCTGCTCGCGCTGACCGGTGGGGGGTCGTTGTCGATCACCGTGCTCGCGGCGGCGGCCAGCGGAGTCGGGCACGGACTCACCTACGGCGGTGCCGCCGCCACGGTCGACGCGGTCGCCCCCGAACAGCAGCGCGCGGCGATCACCTCCGCGCTCTACATCGCCTTCTACGCCGGATCCGGACTGCCCGCCGTGGTCGTCGGCCTGCTGACCCGCTGGCTTCCCATGTCCACCGCCGTGTCCTGGCTCGGGGCGGTGGCCGCCGGGCTCGTGCCACTGGTCCTGGTGGCCCTCTCGTTCACCGGTCGCGCTCGACGGGTGGCGCGTGGCGGCCCTTCTCCCGGGCCGGTAGCGCCTTCTCCCGGGCCGGGAGCGGGATGCGCCGCCTCCGGCGAGTCCCGGAACTGCGATCGCCGCACCGTCCCCGGCGGCGGTCCGAGGTTCCTGAGGAGGCGTCCGGAGCAGCGTCCGGAGTGACCGTCCACTGTGATTATCGTTGCCCGGTGCCGCGGGCGGCGAGCACGGCGGCATCCGGTGGTCCCGGCGGGTCAGTCGCGGGCCTGCCGGATGTGCCGCAGCAGGCCGGATATCCGTTCGGCGGCCTCCGCCTGGCCGCCCTCGGACAGTGCCGATCCCATGCCGACCGCGACGGCCCCCGCCGCTATCCAGTCGGGAGCGCGGTCCACCGAGATCCCACCGGTGGGCACCAGCGGGGCCTGCGGCAGCGCGCCCAGCACGTCGCGCATACTCTCCGGCGTCCACCTGCTGGCGGGGAACAGCTTGATCGCGTCCGCCCCCGCCTCCAGGGCTCGTACCAGTTCGCTCGGCGTCTCGACACCGGGCAGCACGGCTGCCCCGTAGCGGTGGCCGGTGGAGATCACCTCCTCGTGCAGCGAGGGGGAGACCAGGAACCGCGCTCCCGCGTCCACCGCGAGCCGTGCCGAGGCCGCGTCCAGCACGGTCCCCGCGCCCAGCAGGGCGTGCTGGTGCGCGTCCCGGAGACCGCGCAGCACTTCCAGGGCGTCCGGGGTGGTCAGCGAGACCTCCAGCACGCCGAGTCCCGCGTTCAGACAGGACTCGGCCCGCTGCCGTGCCTGTTCCGCGTCGGCGGCCCGGATGATCCCCACGACCCCGTGCTCGGCGATGGTGCTGCTCACTTGCCAGCGGAACATCTCTCTCCTCCGTACGAATATCGCGCCAGGTCGGTTTCCGTGGGTGGTTTCGTGGCGGAACCTCTCGCACGGCTCTCGCCGCGGGGCCGGAGACATCGGGTAGGTACTACGCGACGTCTCCGGCGTCCTCGCGAGAGCCGCACGGGAGAACCCGCGGCGGTGCCGATTACGGGCACGGTCGGAGTTCGGTCCGCGGGAGTGGTAGGAGTTCGGCCCTGCGCCGAAGCGGCCCGGCGACTCCGCGAGAAATCGACGCCCACCGCGCCGTATCGACTCCGCCCCGCGCGTTCGGACGACGTCAGCGGGCGGTGACCTGCTCGTCCCCGAGCGACAGGTCGCGGAGCCTCGCGTCGGGCAACCCGTCCATGTCCCCCGGGATCTGCACCGCGCTGCCCGCCACGGTGGCCGCCTCGGCCAGCGACTCGGGGACCGGCAGTCCGCGCAGGTGTCCGGAGAGGAACCCGGCGTTGAACGCGTCACCCGCCCCCACCGGGTCCACCGCCGGGACCTCGGCGGCAGGCTGGAACCACTCCTCGGCCCCGTCGGTAGCCCAGGCACCGCGCGAGCCCAGCTTGACCACCACGAACTTCGCCCCACGTTCCAGGAACCACGTCGCCGCGGCGCGTTCGCCGGAGCGGTCGCTGACCGTTTCCGCCTCGTCCAGGCCGGTGAGCACCAGTTCGGCGTGGTCCGCGAGCGGGCGGAGCAGCTCGCCCCACTGTTCGGTGCCCGCCAGCTTGCGCCGGATGTTCGGATCCAGGCTCACCGGGACACCGGCCTCGGCGGCCGCCCGCACCGCCCGCTCGGTGGCGGATCTCGCGGAGTCGGACAGCGCGGCGGTGATCCCGGTCAGGTGCAGCAGTCGTGCCCGGCCGATCCACTCCCCGTCCACGTCGCCGTCGCACAGCGCGCTGCCCGCCGAGCCGCTCCGGTAGTAGCAGACCTCGATGGGGCGGTGCGCGTGCGCGTCGCGGACGAGCAGTCCGGTGGGCAGCGAGCCGTCCACCACCACTCGGGAGACGTCCACCCCCTCGCCGCGCAGCGTGCGCAGCGCGGAACGGCCGAACGGGTCGTCGCCGACGCGCCCGAACCAGCCCACCCGGTGGCCCAGCCGGGCCAGTCCCACGGCCGTGTTCGACTCGGCCCCGGCGAGCGAACGCCGGAATCCGGTCGCGTGCTCCAGCGGTTGTCCCGGCTGGGCCAGCAGCAGCCCCATCGTCTCGCCGAAGGTGATCACCTCGGGGATCACACGTCCTCCTCGGGGCGGAAGGGATGTACGGGGTTACCCCGGACACCGGGTGTGAACCGGAACAGCGCGCCCGCGTAGGGGTCCTCGCGGCCCTCGATTCCCTGCCGGGAAGTGGTGATGTAGAGGGTGTCCAGCGCGGGGCCGCCGAAAGCGCAGGCGGTGACCTGCGGAGTGGGCAGCTCGACCCTGGTGAGCAGCTCGCCGTCGGGGCTGTAGCGGTGCACCGCGCCACCCTGCCAGAGCGCGACCCACAGGCACCCCTCCGCGTCCAGCGTGAGTCCGTCCGGTGCGCCGAGTTCCTCGGGCACGCGCACGGCGGGACGCCTGCCGTGTGGCTCACCGCTCTCCGGGGCGACGTCGAACCGGTCGACGCGCCGGGTGGGTGTGTCCACGTAGTACGCGGTTCCGCCGTCCGGGGTCCACACCAGACCGTTCGAGATGGTTACTCCCTCGAGGACCGGTTCGGCGCGCAGTCCGCCGTCCAGCCGCCAGAGCGTCCCGCGCCCCGGCGACTCGTCGTAGGCCATGGAGCCCGCGTAGAATCTGCCCAGGGCGTCGCAGCCGCCGTCGTTCATACGCACTGAGGGATCGCTCCAGAGCTCGGGCAGCGAATCGGGGGTCTGCCTGCCCGGCCGCAGCAACGCGAACCCCCGCTCCAGCGCCAGTACCAGACCTCCCCCGGCCACCGGTCGTGCCACGGCGGCCACCGTTCCGACCTTGGTGCGCCCGACGACGCCGCCCGGCGCCATGGTCAGCAGATCACCGGCGAGCATGTCCACCCAGTGCAGTTGGCCGGTCGTCTCGTCCCAGACCGGTCCCTCGCCGTGTTCGGCGCAGTTCTCGGTCACCTGTTCGGCACGGTGGTTGGCGACTGTCGATTCGCTGTGCAAGCCGACGGATCCTTTCGCGCTGGGTTCTTCCGGAGTGGAGGGTGGTCTCCCGCCGTGCGGGCACCGCCACCCTCCCCGCCTCATGACTCGGGAGTCTCCCGCTCGGCCGGGGCGCCGTCCGTCGGTTCCCCGGAGCTCGTGCTGGTGAACATCGCGCGCAGGTCCCGCTCGGTGGTCCGCAGGTGCCTGCGCATCGCCTCGGCGGCTCCGCCGGGGTCGCGTTCCCGGATCCGTTCGAGCACCTCGCGGTGCTGCTCGACCGCGTCGGCGTGCGAACCGCCCAGTTTCAGGTGACCCCGGTAGCTCGTGATCATACTGTCGCGCAGACTGCCCGCCAGCGCCTCGATGAGCAGCGTCAGCATCCGGTTCCCCGAAGCGCGTGCCAGCAGTTCGTGGAACCGCAGGTCCGCGTCGTGGTACTCGGCCGCGTCCTCGGCGCGCTCCATGGCCCGGATCGCCATCTCCATCGTGGACACCTCGCTCGACCCCGCGTTGTTCGCGGCGAGCGTGCTGGTCTGGGTCTCCAGCCCGTGCCTGACTTCGAGCAGTTCGAAGGCCGATCCCGGATTGCGGCGGAGCAGAGTGCTGAAGAAGTCCCCGATCTGGTCCCCGCCGGGGGTGGTGACCCGGGGGCGCCGCCCCTTCCGGATCTCCACCAGACCTCGTGCCCGCAGGGAGCGGATCGCCTCGCGCACGGTCAGCCTGCTCACTCCCAGCCGGGTCGCCAGCTCCGACTCGGAGGGCAGCAGCTCGCCGACCCCGAACCGTTCGAAGACCAGCTCTTCGAGCTCGGTGGCGGCGTCCCGGCGTCCGGCGGGTTCCGGTTCGCCGTGCTCGGGATCGCTCATCCGTGTCCTCGGGGTGTCGCTGCTCGGCATCCGCCGAGTATCCCCGGCGTTCGGAACGGAAACGTATCAGATACGTTGCTCGTGCGACAGTACCAGCACGAATTGACCCTGTCGGCGAACGACCGGTTAGGACCAGCATATTGGCCCGATGGCCGCGCTGATATTGCTCCGATCGAGCCGTTGACTTCGAGTCACCTGTCAGACAGAATCCCTCGCTCGATTCGGTGCTGTCCGGGAGGAGCGAGGAGCACGCGGAATCGATGAACCGGTTCGAAGGCGGGGTCGCGGTGCTCACCGGAGCGGCGCGCGGCATCGGTGCCGCCACGGCCCGGCGGTTGGTCGCGGAGGGCGCGAACACCGTGCTCCCCTCCGACGCCTCCTTCGCGACCGGGGCGGAGCTGCCGGTGGACGGCGGCTGGCTGGTCGCCGAGGACTCGGCCTGACCGGGCGAGCTGTCCAGGACGTCGGCTCGCCCTGTCCTCCCGCGCGGTGCCGGGGCGTTCGGGGCCGGCGCGGGCGGGAGCTCCGCAGTGGGTGGCCGCCGGGGAGCGACTGGAAACTTCGAGGAGAGGAGCACGGCGAACATGCGAATCACGGGGTTGGAGACCTTCCCGGTCCCGCCGCGCTGGCTGTTTCTGAAGGTCTCCACCGACGAGGGGATCGCGGGCTGGGGCGAGCCGGTGGTGGAAGGACGGGCCCACACGGTCGCGGCCGCCGTCGAGGAGCTGTCCGAACTGCTGGTGGGGCGTGATCCGCTGGCCATCGAGGACCACTGGCAGGTGATGACCAAGGGTGGTTTCTACCGGGGTGGCCCGGTGCTCTCCAGCGCCGTGGCCGGTATCGACCAGGCGCTGTGGGACATCGCGGGCAAGACCCGCGGTGTTCCGGTTCACCGCCTGCTCGGCGGTCCGGTGCGGGAACGGGTGAGGGTCTACCAGTGGATCGGCGGTGACGAGCCCTCCGCCGTGGCCGAGGCGGCCGCCGAACAGGTCGAGGCCGGTTTCACCGCCGTGAAGATGAACGGCAGCGGCCGGATGCGGCACATCGACACACCGGCCGAGCTGGACGCGGTGGTCGACCGCGTGGCGGCGGTGCGGGAGGTCCTCGGGGACGAGCGCGACGTGGCGGTGGACTTCCACGGTCGGTGCTCCACCGCGATGAGCCGCAGGGTGCTGCCCCGGTTGGAGCCGTTCTCTCCGATGTTCGTCGAGGAACCGGTGCTGCCCGAGAACACCGCCAAGGTGCGCGACGTCGTCACCTCCACCTCCGTCCCCATCGCGCTGGGGGAGAGGTTGTTCTCCCGCTGGGACTTCCGCGACGTGCTGAGGTCGGGGATCGCGGTGGCCCAGCCCGACCTGTCACACGCGGGAGGGATCTCGGAGGTGCGCCGGATCGCGGCGATGGCCGAGGCGCACGATGTGACGCTGGCACCGCACTGCCCACTGGGGCCGCTGGCGTTGGCAGCGAGCCTGCAGGTCGCCTTCGCGACCCCCAACTTCCTGATCCAGGAGCAGAGCCGGGGGATCCACTACAACGTGGGGTCCGACCTGTTGGACTACCTGGTCGACCCGAGTCCGTTCCGGTTCGACGGGGGAGAGGTCGCGGCCCCGCCGGGGCCCGGCCTCGGAGTCGAGATCGACGAGGCGAAGGTCCGTGAGGCCGCCGAGCGCGGTCACCGCTGGCGCTCACCGGTCTGGCGGCACCCGGACGGCGCCTTCGCCGAGTGGTGAACCGGTGTCACGTCCTGCCCGGGTTGGGCGAGATGTCCGGGATCGCCTCACCGGAGGCTGATCCCGAGACGTGTGCGCTGCTCCGTGATCGTGGAGTCGAGTTCTGCGGCGAGGCGATCGACCTGGCCCAGCACCGGCCGGAGGGGTGCTGGGCGGGTGGCACCACTACTGCCGGATGTGTACCGAGTACCTGAACGCTGCGGTGACCATGTGCCGCCCAGCCCGGTCAACACGTGTGGAGAGAACTCCTCGAACACCATCAGGCTGCGACGTATGGCCGGTCCACCTCCACACGCGTGGAGAGCACATCCACCGGGGGACGTTCCACCGCTGCGCGTCCGGTCCACCTCCACGTGCGTGGAGAGCACCCTCTGCGACCTGCGACGTTACAACCGGCGTTGCACGTTTTCACACCGCCGCGACATCGGGACACCGTACATCGACCGTGGGCTCAGTACTTCTCGACCGGTTCCGGCCAAGAGCCATCGTAGCCTCGGCAACCGAGCTTCCCGATCACGTCGTGGCGAGGGCAGGGCAGTTGTCTGCCCGGAGCACCGGCACACTCCCCGTGCACCACGACAAACCAGCACGGCCGGAGACACGAAAAGTCCCGCCCGATGGCACACCGAGCGGGACTTCACGAGACCGGATCAGCCACCGAAGCGGTCACTTTTGAGCGCTTCGACGAACGAGGACCACGCGGCCTTGCCGAACGGCAGCACGGGGCTGTCCTCGCCGAGCTTGCTGTCGGCGACACCGGTGGCGGTGGGCACGTGCGCCACCATGACGCACGCTCCACCGCCGCCGTTGCTGCGGCTGGACTTGTACCAGCGCGCATACCTGAAGTCAGCGGTGGTCATGACTGCTCCCTTGCCGTGCTCATCCTTCATCGACAAGCGTACGGATAAGGTCGATGGATGCCCTCGGTGCCAGTGCCTGATCGGCTATGGCGGTGAAGTTCAGGCTATATGATTCGACTTCCTTCGGGGCTTCCACGTAGACGCAGCCGGTGAGGTATTCGGCGAAGCCGACATCCGTGAACTCGGGATCGGGGAACGAGAGGATGATGAACGGTGAGTCCATCGCCGGATGCGCCCCTGCTGTGAACGGCAAGACCTGGATGGTCACGTGCGAAAGCTCGGACATGGACAGCAGGTGTTGGAGCTGGGGCCGCATTACGTCGGGGCCACCCACCTGTTGGCGAAGAGCGCACTCGTGTAGGACCGCGTGCAGAGCGAGGGGTTGCTCACCGTAGAGGTTGGCTTGGCGTTGAGCGCGTAGCGCGGCTCGCTCCTCAGCCACCGAAGGCTCCACGCTTGGCAGCCATGCCCGCATGAGTTCGGTGGCGTAGGACTCGGTCTGGAGTAGACCGGGGATCAGCTCGAAGCAGTACTCCTTGAGCAAGGAGGCTTCCGATTCGAGTCCTACGTACTCATCGAAATCCTGTTTCAGTGCTTCCGTGCCGTAGCTTTGCCACCAGCCCCGTTGACGTGCTTGGACGGCAAGAGCCATGTACTGATCGCGCTCCTGCTCGGATATGCCGTAGATGGTTGCCAGAGCAATGATCTCGGCGGTTCCGGGAATCTGCTCGGCGTTCTCGTACCTGCTGACCTTGGCCTTCGACCATCCGAGCACATCAGCCACGTCTTCCTGGCGCATCCGCGCGTGTTCTCGCCAGCTACGCAGGCGTCGAACGAGCTTTCGAAGTCGGACTGTTGGGCTGATGCGTTCGTTCACCGCTGCCTCCCGCGCATGGTCCGAGTAGAGACTATCTGCCGATGTGCTCATCCTGTTACCCCAATCAGGTGTATTAGTGAGACTTCCTGTTGATCAGGGTTGCACAGGTGAGAGTTTCACTCCAGTATGGATACACGTTAGGAGGTTGATTTGATGAACCTTACGGAGAAACCTGAATACCTCACAGGGAAGAACCTTCACTGGGTCTACCCATCTGGTTCGGAAGTGCGACATGACACGTATGACTAGCCCAGTTTTTCGAAAGAGAGTCAGGTTCGTCGGAGACAGCCGGAACGTGGTCCCGGTTTCAGCACCGAACGACCGGGCTATCGCCGACTGACGAAGTTCACGTGTGCCGCACTAACTGCGTTCGTGTGCTCCCGTACAGCGCATCCGGCACATTTTTCAGTCTCTGACCACTCGTCCGGTGGCGGTCACCACCGGACGAGCAGCCTTTCCCGCGTACGCCGGCAAGCATCACGCGGGGATGGCTCCCTCAGCCAGTTACTACTGATGTGGAGCGTTGTTGATGCTATCGCTTGGGAGGAGACGTGTCGCTGCGCGTCTCGACTCGTCGTGCTCTGTCCGCCCGGTGGGGGTGGTGTGAGTGCGGCCGTTGTGTCCGCGGAGCCCGGTGTTTGTGGTGCTGGCCGCCACCGAGGCCGACTATTACTACGGCCAGTCGCCCCGGATGCACGCGATCGAGCATCATCCGAGCGAGTACACGGCCTCGTGGGTGCTGAGTCTGTGCCACATGCGGCTCGGACTCGGGGAGATGCTCGGTATCACTGCCCCGGAGGTTGATCCCGAGTTGTGCGCGCCGTGCTGCTCCACGATCGCGGTGTCGAGTTTCCGGGGACGGGTGGTGCGCCATGCCCACCAATGAACGCCCTGTTCCCCCGCCTCGGTTCGTCACCGGGCTTGGTTCGGGCGAGATCCACGCCACCGCCCCTTACCAGCGCCAGGCCAGCGCTCGTGCGGGCCGAGGCTTGGTGGCCTGCCTGTGCGGGCAGGCCATCGAGCTGGCCCCGCACCCGCCGGAGCGGGTGCTGGCCGGGTGGCACCACTACTGCCGCGTGTGCCCCCAACACCTGCTCGCCGCCAGTAATCACCACCCGCCCAGCCCCACCAACACCTATGAGTCCTGGCTGCGCGAACTCGCCGCGCTCGACGATTCGGCCACCGTGGACGACGTGTCGGAGTGGTCGGTGGTGCCGTGTCGCCAGCAGCGGCACGGCCGGGCCCAACTACGCCTGAAACCCACCACCTCCGGTATCGCGATCCT
>NZ_FNJR01000001.1:0-173497 GCF_900104475.1 Actinopolyspora xinjiangensis | reverse complement strand
CCCACCAACACCGAAGCCCGACACTCCGGACTGCGGGCACTGTGCGGACACCTGTCCCGACACGGCCCCTACCAAGGCCGAGCCAACCCCACACCACCCGAACACGACGGAGACGGCCGGTCGGTCTGCGCCCCCTGCCTGCACACCATCGGACACCTCCCACCCAGCCCACCACGACTGTCCCAGCGGCCTCCCGCGTGGATCACCAACGGCAACACCGGACAAGACCGGCCCACCCGCGACCCCGACGAGCCCGAGACACCCGCCGGGAAACTCCCCCGTAGTCCTCACCCAACCGAGACCGGTCACCACGACCTGCCCACCGTGGCCTGACCCTCCACTCCAGACCCGGGCGCGTGCCGTGAAAACCCCCGACACCTCCGGCACGCGCCCGCCCGGCCCCGCACACCGCCGTGCGGGGCCACCCACACCGTCACCGCCCCACGACATCACCACCCCAGCCACACCCATCTCCCGCGAAAACAGCACCACCCCCAGAACCACCCCCGAACCCGGTGCCGCGCCGGAAATCCTCCCCTCCCCACCCCGGCGCGACACCCCACCCCGGCCGGGGCGACACCGGTTCTCCACCGCCCCGGCCGGGGGCAAACACCGCACCATCGAACCGAGCAGGACCCGTCGTCATGCCCAGAATCTCCCCGGCCACCACCATCCTGCTGCGCGAATGCGCCGGAACCGGACTGGCCACAGCCACCTTCACCTACAGCGGATGGATCACCCTCGTCCTGAACCTGTCCCTGGTCACCACGATCACCCACCCCAGCGATCCAGGCATCGAACTCCACGCGTTCTTCGACGCACTGGCCTGCCTGCTGTGGTGAACAGGCGTGGGCGGACTACGCCTCGCCGGATGGCCATCGACCTGCCCCCAACCACCGGCCTGACACTCACCGCCATCCACACGACCGAACTCGCCGTGGGGGTGGTAGGTCACTACGCATGAGCCGTCAAATCCGGTAGGGCGTCACTGGCCGATCCGATGGGTCCGTATCGCTGGTACAGGGCACGTTGGACACAGTCTGTATTCACATCACGCAGTCCTGTCCAGCCGGAATACAACGGCTGGGCTGAACGAGCGGTCAGTCAGCTCCCGGACCGACTCACCCCACCCGGAACGTCCGCGAGGTCCCGGAGAAGGGGGTGATCTCCCCGCCCACAGCCTTGGCGTCGCCGTGGTGCACGATGCGGTACTCGCCCTCGGTCGCGTCCGCCGGGATCGTCCACGTGACGGTCGCGGTCGAGGCCGCGACTCCCCGGCGGTCCCAGTGGTAGGCGGTGGACCAGTCACCGTCGTCGGCCACGGTCACCCAGCCGTGCGCCGAACGGCGTTGCACCAGCAGGTAGCTGCCGTCCCGGTGCGGGTCGTTGTTGGGGTGCGCCGAGGCGAACACCACGCGCGCCGTCCCGCCGCGCGGGTAGTGCCCCTCGGGCTGTTCCAGCACCTCGCCGAACTCCCGTCCCAGTGGTGGGGAGTCGAACACCACGCCGGGTTGCAGCCGGACCCGACCGCCGCGCGGGTTCCCGGCGGGGGAAGGTCCCCGTGCGGTCTCCCCGCCGGAGGCCATGTCGGCCGCGATCCTGGCCGACTCCTGCTGGTAGGCGGGCAGCGACCACCTCCCGAACATGGTGTGCCCGCCCTCGTAGGCCTGCTGGTCGTACTCCTCCGGGGTGGTCAGGTAACCGGCGTAGTCGTTCGCGTAGCCCGCCACCACGACGTCGGTGGGAGCCGCCCCGAGCTCGGCGGCGACGGTGCGGCGCAGCCGCAGTCCGCCGACGATGCTTACCTCCTGCGGAATGCCGAGCAGGTACAGTGAGCCCAGGCGGACCAGCTGGATCGGCAGGATCCTGGGCACCCAGCCCATCGCGCCCACCGGCAACAGGATCTCTTTCGGTGCCTGGCGCTCCCGCAGTCGTGGGGATGCCTGGTACAGCGCCCCACTGATCGTGCCGAAGAACGGGTTGTTGCCCGCACCCTCCTCGAAGATCGAGGGACCTGGGCCGTCCTCGGCCCCGGCCGCGAACGAGGCGCCCAGGGCCGCCGCGCAGGTCCGGTGTGGACTCCCGTCGCCGGTGAGCTCCGGGGTCACGGTCGTGCTCGACATGTCCACGTAGGAGATCCGGCAGTCGATGCCTCCGCGCACCGCCGTGGTGTTTCCCGCCAGCAGCCGGGCGGCGGCGGTGTACTGGCGGTCGCCGATGATCCGTGTGTTGGCGAACTCGTCCTCGGTGGGCCCGGTGCCGGGGCGCAGTTCGAGGTTCGGCGACATGTCGGCGGCGTTGGACTGCGCGAACGCGGCCACGAAGCCGGGATCGCCCGCGCGGTAGTCGACTCCCGCGACCTCGCGTTCCCACCGGTAGGCGGCGTAGCCCTTGTTGTCGCCGCTGATGAGCGTGTTGTCCGGGCTGAGGCTGGTGCCGTGGGTGGCGAACCAGTTGATCACACCCACCGGGTGCCCGCCGCGTTCGAAGCTCAGCAGCACCGTGGTGGGGTCCACGGCGCTGGGGAAGTGCCGCTTGTCTGCTGCCGGGTTGCGCTCGAAGGCGGCGCGGGAGCGGTTCACGCTGGCGTCGGTGAGCTCGCCGCGCCCGACGCGGAGGTGGCCGGGGGCGAGGTCGGCCTCGGCGCGTTCGATCGATTCGGTGATGCCCGCGACCAGCGCCTCGAAGGTCGCGGGCTGGAACCCCAGCGTGGTGACGTTGTAGAGGGTGTGGCAGGAGAAGCCGCCCGGGACCGCGTGGGTGTGCGTGGCGGTCAGCAGCACGTTGTGCTCGCCGTAGCGGTTCCCGTGGCGTCGTGCGAGCCGTTCCAGCACGGCGCGCCGCACGGCTCCGAAGATCATTCCGGTGTCCACCGTCACCACGGCCACCCTTCGCTCGGGCGCGTCGTGCTCGGCCACGAGGAAGGCGCGTGCGCGCTGCCGCTGGTGGATTCCCGTGGTGCGCTGCGCCAGGCGGGCGTAGCCCATCATGCCGTTCTCGGCGGGTTGTCCCGTCACGTCGCCGATGCCGCGTCCCAGCAGGTAGTGCTCCCGTTCGGACTCGGCCCGGGCGGCAGTCCGGGACGACGCCGCCAGCAGCGCGGCGAGGCCGCCCCGGAGCACGGGGCGTCTGCCGACTGCGCTTCCGCTGCCCATTCGTCTACCTCCGCACCTGGGGTGGTGCGCGTCACGGTAGCTCAGCGATCACCAAAAATGAATCGTTCTCAGCTAACGTCCCCCATTGGAAGGACTATTAGAAAATCTTTCTCTTAGTTGGCGTGTATAGAGGAAAATATTGCTTTATATGAGGATTTGGAGGTATTAATTCCTTTAGGCGAGGTAGTCGCGGCCCACAGGAGGCTGAACATGACCGCACAGCGACTGGCACCGGTCGAACACGGCGCCGCCCCCGGCGCGGAACCCCCCGGTCAGGACGTCGTCGATGAACTCCGCTCCCGGGTGACCGGTGATCTGCTCGACGTGGTCGTCGATCTCGACTCCGGCGAGGGGTGCCGCTTGAGCGACCTGCGGGACGGCACCCGCTATCTCGACATGACGATGTACTTCAGCTCCGCGCCCCTCGGGCACGGTCACCCCGGCCTGCGCACCCCCGAGTTCGAGGCCGCGCTGGTGCGGGCGGGCAGGACCAAACCGGCCAACCCCGACTTCGCGACCGTGGAGCAGGCCCGGTTCGCCGAGACACTGCGGCGCGTGTTCGGCGACCCCGAACTGCCGTGGCTGTTCTTCATCGAGGGCGGCGGCCCCGCCGTGGAGAACGCGCTCAAGGTGGCCTTCGACTGGAAGACCAAGCACAACGCGCGGCGCGGCGTGCCCATGCGCGGCTGCCGCGCGATGCACCTGCGGTGGGCGTTCCACGGGCGGACCGGTTACACGATGTCGTTGACCAACACCGATCCCCGGAAGGTGCGTGACTACCCGGCCTTCGACTGGCCGAGGATTCCGAGCCCGGCGGTGGACCCCGGTCCGGACTGGGACGAGCCCGAGCTGCTGCCGGTCGAGCGGGACGCGCTCGACGCCGCCGAGGCGGCGTTGACCCGCTACGGCGACGAGATCGCCTGTTTCGTCTACGAACCGATCCAGGGTGAGGGCGGAGACCGGCACCTGCGCCCGGCCTTCCTGCGCGAGATGCAGCGGTTGTGTGGGCGGCACCACGTGCTCACCGTCGCCGACGAGGTCCAGAGCGGTGGGGGCATCACCGGTTTCCCCTGGGCTTACCAGGCTCTGGGGCTCGAACCGGACCTCGTGGCCTTCGGCAAGCGGCTGCAGGTGTGCGGGGTCATGGGCGGCAGGCGCGTCAACGACATCGAGGACAATGCCTTCCGCGAACCCAGCAGGATCAGCTCCACCTGGGGCGGTTCCCTCGTCGACATGGTGCGCGCCACCAGGATCCTCGAAGTGATCGAGTCGGAGGGGCTTCTGGACCACGCGGCGCGGATGGGGGAGCTGCTGCTGTCCGAGCTTCGCGGGCTGGCCGCGGAGTACCCGGAACTGGTGCGCGCCCCGCGCGGACGTGGCCTGATGGCGGCGTTGGACTTCCCCGACGGCACGCTGCGGGACAGGGCGACGGCGCTGGCCAGGCAACACCACCACACCGTCTTCCTGCCCTCCGGGCCGCGTTCGCTGCGGTGGCGCCCCGCGCTGTCGGTGCGCCCCGACGAGATCACCGACGCGGTGGTCGCGCTGCGCGCGACACTGCGGGAACTGTCCTCGGTGTAGTCCATGACGGAACCCGCGCGGGATCGGCTGTCCGGCCGTGTCCCGCGTGGTTGGTCGACCGGTTCCCGGTGGTCATCCAACTACCGGGAACCGGGCTCCCTCCCGGGGCGGCCGGGCCCTCACCGCCACGACGGGAGCCAGAGTTCGGCCGCCCAGCGCGCCTCGGTGATCGGAAAACCGTTCAGTATCGGCCACAGCCACACGAAGTTGGCCACCACCAGCCCGACGTAGAGCGCGAGCACCAGCAGGCCCGTCTTGCGCCGTTCGGCACTCGCGGCCGCCCTGCCCAGTACCTCGCCGAGCACCAGCACGATCCCCAGTACCAGGAACGGGGCCAGCGGCGTGGCGTAGAAGTAGTACATCTGCCTGTCGAGGTTGACGAACCAGGGCAGGTAGCCCGCGCAGTAGCCGACCAGCACCGCGGCGTAGCGCCAGTCCATTCGCGCGGCGGCGCGCCACACCGCCCACCCGGCGACGGGTAGGGCCAGCCACCACAGCGCCGGGGTCCCCAGCAGCATCGTGGCCTGCACACAGTCCCCCTGCCCGCAACCGGGCATGCCCGACTCGTAGTAGTACAGCATCGGCCGCATGCCCATCGGCCACGCCCAGGGTTTCGACTCCCAGGGGTGGGGATCGTCGCCCGTGACCAGGTGGGTGTGGAACTCCAGCACGTTGAAGTGGTAGTACAGCAGCGACCGCACCATGTCGGGCAGGAAACCGAAACCGACGTCCTCGGCGACGGCCGCCGCGTGCCGGTCGGTGGCGGTCTCACTGGCGTACCAGGCCGCCCAGCTCGCGAAGTAGACTGCCAGCGGCAGCACGAACAGCGAGGCGAACGTGGGCAGGGCGTCCCGCACCAGCGCACCGCGCCACGGCCGAGCGACTCCGGCGGTTCGGCGGGCCAGCGCGTCCCAGACCACGCTGAGCAGGGCGAACGCCAGCACGTAGTAGATGCCGCTCCACTTCACCCCGCAGGCCAGCCCCAGCAGCACTCCGGCTCCGAAGCGCCACCAGCGGAATCCCATCCTGGGGCCGAGCGCCGAGTCGCCAGTTCGGTGCTCGGTGACCACCAGGGCCAACCTGGCTCGCATCCGGTCGCGGTCCACCAGCAGGCAGGCGAAGGCGGCGAGCACGAACATCGCGTGGAAGATGTCCAGCATCCCCACCCGGGACTGCACGTGGCTGAGCCCGTCGCAGATCAGCAGTACCCCCGCCAGCGCGCCCAGCAGCGTGGAGCGCGTCATGCGGCGCGCGATGCGGATGAGCAGCAGCACCATCAGCGTGCCCGCCAGCGCGGCGCTGAACCGCCACCCCAACGGGGTGTAGCCGAACAGCCATTCGCCGACGGCTATCAGGTGCTTGCCCACCGGGGGGTGGGCCACCAGCTCGTAGCCGGGGTTGTCCTCGAAGCCGCCGTTGCGCAGCATCTGCCACGCCTGCGGGACGTAGTGCTTCTCGTCGAAGACGGGGGTGCCCTGGTCGGTGGCCTGGCCGAGCCGCCAGAAGCGGACCACCCCGGCGATCAGCGTGAGCACCAGGGTCACGACCCAGCCGCGCAGGCGGTCCGTCGGTTCTCGCGGTAACAGCGATTTCGCCCGGTCGTGTTCGCCGGGATACCGAACCGGAGGTATCTCGCCGTCGCGAACGGCTTCGTCGCGGGCGTTGCTGCCACCGGAGCTCGGCACGAGGACGTTCACGCCTAAATCGTATGGTGGTTGCTGTGACTGACGAATCCGGACCGGGCACGTTGCTGCTGGCCGCCACCCCGCTCGGTGACGCGCGGGACGCTTCCCCCAGGCTGAGCGAGGCGTTGGCCACGGCCGACGTCGTCGCGGCCGAGGACACCAGGAGGGTCCGCGCCCTGGCGGGTTCGTTGGGGGTGGCCCCCGCCGGTCGGGTGCTCAGCTACTACGACGCGGTGGAGGAGAACAGGCAACCCGTGCTGCTGGAGGCGCTGCACGGTGGGGCCACGGTGCTGTTGGTCACCGACGCGGGAATGCCCAGTGTCTCCGATCCGGGCTACCGGTTGGTCTCGGCGTGCGCGGAGGCCGGGGTGCCCGTGACCTGCCTGCCCGGCCCCAGCGCGGTGACCACGGCGTTGGCGCTGTCGGGGCTGCCCAGCGACCGGTTCTGCTTCGAGGGCTTCCCGCCCCGCAAGTCGGGCCCGCGGCGGCGGTGGCTGGCCGGACTGGTGTCCGAGCGGCGCACCTCGGTGTTCTTCGAGGCACCGCACCGCATAGCCGACACGCTCCACGACGCGGTGCGCGTGCTCGGGCCGGAGCGGCGGGCGGCGGTCTGCCGCGAGCTGACCAAGACCTACGAGCAGGTCCGCCGCGGCGGGCTGGGCGAACTCGCGGAATGGGCCGAGGCGGGGGTGCGCGGTGAGATCACGGTGGTGCTCGCCGGGGCCGAGCCCGAGGCTCCCGAGGACCCCGCCGAGCTCGTGGCCCAGGTCGAACGGCGCGCGGCGACCGGCATGCGACTCAAGGACGCGGTCGCCGAGATCGCCGAGATGGGCGGGGTGCGCAAGAAGGACCTCTACGACGCGGTGCTCGCCGCGCGTGACTGATCGCGGGTTCCCGGTGCGTTCCGCGACCCGGTGGGAGCCGACCCGGCCACGGGTTCGGTGACCTCCGGCTGGAGACGCGAGCGGTGCTCGTCGGGGGAGGGGAGTCCGCGTCGCCCTTCGGTGTCGGCCCGGCTCCCGGCGCGGGACGGTGAGCGGTTCCGCCGCGCGACCGGTGGAGTGAACGACGTCACTAGCGGGGGCCGTACTCCCTGTCCCCGGCGTCCCCGAGCCCGGGGACGATGAACCCCGACTCGTTGAGGCGCTCGTCCACGCTCGCCGTGACCACTCGGACCGGTAGCTCCGATTCGGACAGTCGTTCGATCCCCTCCGGCGCGGCCAGCGTGCAGATCGCGGTGACGTCGCGGGCACCGCGCTCGTGCAGCAGCCCGATCGTGTGGACCATCGAGCCGCCGGTGGCCAGCATCGGGTCGAGCACGATCACCGGACGTTCCGAGAGGTCGTCCGGCAGCGACTCCATGTAGGGCGTCGGCCGCAGTGTCTCCTCGTCCCTGGCGAGACCGACGAACCCCATCTGTGCCTCCGGGATCAGGCGGTGGGCCTGGTCGGCCATTCCCAGCCCGGCGCGCAGCACCGGAACCAGCAGTGGCGGGTTGGCGAGCCGGTACCCCTTGGTGCGCGCCACCGGAGTGTGGATGGACTCTTCGGTCAACTCGGCGTCCCTGATGGCCTCGTAGAGCAGCATCAGGGTGAGCTCCTGCAGCGCGGCCCGGAACGCGGCGTTGTCGGTCCGCGCGTCGCGCATGGTGGAAAGTCTCGCCTGCGTAAGGGGGTGGTCGATGACCCGCACATCCATGGGCACCACGGTATCGGCAAGTTCTCCGGAGTCCCGCGTTCGCCCTCGGCGGGGTCGCCGGTGGACGCCGGTTCGTGCCTCCGGTGCGAAGCCCCGCCGCCACCCTCGTTAGGGCGATCTGACCGCTTAGGGCGCAGAACCGCGAGTTTCGCTTCCGGTGTGGATCGATTTCGCTCGTTCTCCCTGGTGAGTGCGGCTGAACCCTCGGAGGTTCCACTCGGGCCGTATGCCTCCGAACGGGTGAAAGATTGGTTCATACCTTGACCAGTCGTGGTCTAGACCACACGGTGTTGGGCATCCCGTACCGACCCCCTCGGGAGTGATCGATGTCTCTGAGCAAACGTTCGGCGTGGCGATTATCAGCACTGGCCACCGGGGCCGCGCTGTTCACCGGCCTGCTGGCCACCCCGGCCACCGCCACCGGCGGTGACAGCTCCGGGCAGGACAGTGCCGCCCCCGCCCAGGCCGAGGCCACCGCCCAAAGTGGATCGCGAAAGGTCGGCTACTTCACGCAGTGGTCGATCTACGACCGGCAGTTCTACGTCAAGGACCTGGTCACCTCGGGAACCGCCTCGAAACTGACCCACATCAACTACGCGTTCGGCAACCTCGACGCCTCCGGGCAGTGCTTCACCGGCAACCAGGCCGGGGAGGCCGACGCGTGGGCCGACTACCAGAAGCGGTTCTCCGCGGCCAACTCCGTCGACGGGGTGGCCGACACCTGGGACCAGCCGCTGGCGGGCAACCTCCACCAGCTGGCCGAACTCAAGGAGATGTACCCCCACCTCAAGGTCTACATCTCGCTGGGCGGCTGGTCGTGGTCGGAGAACTTCCACACGGCCGCCGCGACCCAGCGGTCCCGCGCGCAGCACGTGAAGTCCTGCATCGACATGTGGTTGCGGGGCAACCTGCCCAAGCTCGGCGGCTCGCCCCAGGGCGGCGAAGGTGTGGCCGCCGGCATCTTCGACGGTGTCGACATCGACTGGGAGTGGCCCGCCTCCGAGGGCGGACCCGGCAACGTCGTGGACCCCGCCGACAAGCAGAACTACACCGCACTGCTGCGGGAGTGGCGCTCCCAGCTCGACGATCTGGAAGCCGAGACCGGCGAGACCTACGACCTGACCGCCTTCCTGCCCGCCTCTCCCGAGAAGATCGACGCGGGCTTCGAGGTGAACAAGATCTTCGACTCGCTGGACTTCGCCACCGTGCAGGGCTACGACCTGCACGGCGCCTACGAGGAGACCACCAACCACCAGTCCGCGCTGTACAGCCCGGCCGGTGATCCCTCGCCCGAGCGGTTCAGCGTCGATAAGGCGATCGACACCTACCTGGCCCGAGGAGCTCCGGCGGATGAGCTGGTGCTCGGCGTCCCGTTCTACGGACGAGGATGGACCGGTGTGCCGAACCGCGACAACGGTCTGTTCCAGACCTCCACGGGCCCTGCCCCCGCCACCTACGAAGCGGGGTACGAGGACTACAAGGTGCTCAAGGACAAGGTCGGACAGTACACGGTGCACCGCGACGAACAGGCGGGATTCGCCTGGCTGTTCGACGGCAACACCTTCTGGACGTTCGACGACCCCACGGAGATCGCCAGGAAGATGGACTACGTCAACAGCAATTCCCTGGGCGGCGCCATGATCTGGTCGCTGGACGGCGACACCGCCGACGGTGAGCTGATGACGGCCATCGACGAGAACCTGAACTGATCCCGCGAGCCACAGGCACGGGCTACGTGGCGGGCCCGTGGTTCGCCCCGGCGACGACTCCGGTCTCGCCGGGGCGGACTTCTGCCGCCGGAACCGTGCTGGCCAGGTTTTCGTAGCCGCTCTCGTCGCGGAACCTCTCGCGGGCTCTCGCCGCGGCGAGGCTCGACATCGGGTAGTCACTGCACAACGTCGGGCCTTCCTCGCGAGAGCACCACGAGAGAACCCGCGGCGGTGCCGACCGCGAGGGTGATCGGAGTTCGGCCCGTGTCGAAGCTGGGCGGCGATTTCGTGGGTGTGTTCCAAGGCCGTGTGCATGGGATCCGGAGCTGGTGCGCCGAGAAACACCCGCGTACCGTTCGGCCGACTCCCGGACGCCGCCCCGCAGCGGACAGCGATGGTTCCCGAGAGTGACGAATCCCGCCGCCCCGAGGCTCCCACCACTGCCGCTAACCCCGCGTACGCACGTTGTTGACGTGCGGTTCTCGTTGCCGGTGGGGCTCGCTCCCTGGCAGGCATGGCAAGCTGTGCGTGTGGTATCACGACATAACGTTGTCCGAGGTGCTCTGCTGGCCGCCGCGGTGGGCGGAACCGTGTATCGCAGCCTGCGCACCCTTCGGAAAGCGCGCGCCATTCTGCCGTTGGAACAGGAACCGGCGAGCAGCGTCCTCCCTCCCACCGTGACCGTGGTGGTGCCCGCCCGCAACGAGGAGGGCGTGCTGGACAACTGCCTGCGTGGCATCCGTGCCCAGACCTACGGTTCCGCACGCGGCCCGGACGAAGCCGATCCCGCCCTCCGCGTGGTCGTCGTCGACGACGGATCCACCGACGGCACCGGTGAGATCGCGGGCAGGCACGCCGCCGAGGACCCGAGGGTGCGGGTGGTGCGCAGTGAGGGACCGCCACCCGGGTGGAGCGGCAAGGTGCACGCGATGCACGTCGGCGTCGAGGCCGCGGGCGAACCCGAAGCGGGCGAGTGGCTGATGTTCGTCGACGCCGACACCGTGCTGGAGCCGGAGCTGCTGGCCAAACTGCTGGGTACCGCCGAACGCGCGGACGCCGACCTGGTCTCCACCCCCGGCGGGCCGCCCTCCCGGCACTCCGCCAGCTGGCCGGTGCTGATGCCCGCGGGGTTGCAGATGATCGGGGAGAACGCCGATCCCCGAGGCAAGGGCAGCAAGGCGTTCGCCATCGGCCACTGCATCCTGATGCGCCGTTCGCACTACGAGAAGATCGGCGGCTGGGCCGCCCTCTCGGGGCGCCGCAACGAGGACATCGCCATCGCCACCACCGTGCGCGACCACGGTGGGGTCACCAGGGTCGTCGAGGGGCTGTCCTACGCGACCACCAGCGGCATGGACCCCTTTCGTCAGGGCTGGGACTCCTTCCGCAAGAGCTTCGTCGCGGGCACGAACGGTTCGCTGCCCCTGCTGCTCGGCATCGGCCTCGGTCAGGTCTCGCTGTCGCTGGCCTCGCCCGCGGTGCTCGCCGCGGGCATACGCGGCCGCAGTCCCACGATGATCGCGCTCGGCTCGGTAGGTTGGGTCGCCCAGAGCGTGACGCACGCCCGCACCGCGCGGGTGATGCACGCGGGGGCCTGGCTGGCCCCGGTCGCGCCGTTCACCAACGCGGTGTTCGGCGGTGTCATGCTGCACGGCGCCGTCGAGGTGGCCCGTGGCGCGACGAGCTGGAAGGGGCGCGCCGCTCGGTTCTGAAACCGTGGTGTCCTCGGTGGCCCGGCCCCGCTACCGGGCGCGATCGTCGAGTCGGTCACGCCAGGGGCGCACGGCGGAGCACATCGAGATCACGGTCTCTTCGGCGAGCGCGTGTGGCCGACGCGAACCGCGGTGAGCACGATATGAATTTTTGATACCACGATTCGTGTTCATCGTGTGTTTCCTCCTCGCCGGGTCGTTCCCGTGCGGTCGAGGAACGACCCGGCGAGTCTCGTCGTTCTCTGCCGCCACGTCCGTGTGCGGTCCTCCGGAATACCTCGAACGGGCCAGTGAAGTCCGCCGAAATTTCCTGCTATCGGATCAGAACCCGCCCCGCCCCCCTTGGTTAGTGTCCGGTGTGGAACGTTGTTCCTTCCCAAGGAGAGCCAGAAATTTTCCGGCCGGGTGGCCCCGACCGGGAGTTCTGGTTCTCGTGGTTCTCGCGAGTGCTCGGGAGGGAGGTGTATCCCGTGGAACAGAAAACCGTGCACAACAATCCGAACGCCTCCGGAGTGAGCGGTCCCGTAGGTGTGCGGATCTCGCTGAAATGACCGGCTCGGGTGGGGCGAACTTCGCCCCATCCGTCCACCTCCTCGAGGAGGCGACAGTGGAAATCACGTTGGTCAACATGCCGTGGGCTTCCGTGGACTACCCCTCGCTGGCCTGTGGAATTCTCAAATCGGCCGTGGAGTCCGCCTCGGGGGGAAACAACTCGGTGGGAGTGCTGAACGCGAATCTGGACTTCTTCGACTGGTTGAACGGCCGAATGGGAACGGAAACGGAGGACTACGACTTCTTCTCGATGGAGTCCTATTTCCAGGGGTGCGGCGACTGGGTTTTCGCCGCGGCGCTGTACGGGCGGACGCGGTGGCGCGTGGCCGAGTTCCGCGAGCGTCGTGCCCGAGAGCTGTCGGCCGAACGGCTGGAGCTCTGCGAACTCCTCCAGCCCCGTGCGGCCGAGTGGATCGGGGAGTACGCCGCCGAGCTGGCCGGCTCCTGCGGGGAGGTCGTCGGATTCACCACCACCTTCCAGCAGAACACGGCCTCGCTGGCGCTCGCGGCGGAGCTGAGGCGGCTCAGGCCGGACGTGCGGATCGTGCTGGGCGGGGCGAACTGCGACGGCGCCCAGGGAGCCGCCTGGCACCGGAACTTCCCGTGCGTCGACTACGTGGTGCGCGGTGAGGGAGAGGTGGTCTTCCCCCGCCTGCTCGAGCGGCTCGACGACGGAGGGGAGGTCTCCGACCTGCCCGGCCTGTGCTGGCGGGACAGCTCGGGAGAGCCGGTGGTCAACCCCATGACCGCCACCCCGCTGGACGCCACCGGCATCGTCGCCCCCGACTTCGACGGCTACCCGGAACGGTTCGACCGCAGCCCAGCCTCGAACCGGGTGGAACCGAAACTCGTGTTGGAGGGGTCGCGGGGTTGCTGGTGGGGCGAGAAGCACCACTGCACCTTCTGCGGCCTGAACGGTTCGTTCCTGAAGTTCCGCGGCAAGACACCGGAACGCTTCTACGAGGAGCTGGTCGAGCTGACCGGGCGGCACCGCCTGCTGGACGTGTACCTGGTGGACAACATCCTGGACATGGACTACCTGCGTACGCTGTTGCCCTGGATAGCCGAGGCGGGCTACGACCTCAGGATCCAGTGCGAGATCAAGTCGAACCTGCGCTACGACCAGCTCCGGGAGCTCGTGCGCGCCGGTGTGGTGCAGGTCCAGCCCGGCATCGAGAACCTGAGCTCGCGGGTGCTGGACATCATGAAGAAGGGCGTGAGCGGTTGCCAGAACGTGCGGATGCTGCGCGACGCCCGGTCGCTGGGGATGACGGTGATGTGGAACCTGCTGTACGGCTTCCCCGGCGAGTCGGAGGAGGACTACCTCCCGCTGCTCGACCAGTTCCCCGCACTGACCCACCTCCCGCCCATGGACGGCGCGAGCCGGATAGCCCTGGAGAGGTTCAGCCCGTACTTCGACTTCCCGGAACTGGGGTTCCCGGAACGCAGGCCCGACGACCAGTACTTCGTGACCTACGACCTCCCAGAGGAGGAACTGGCGGAACTCGCCTACCTGTTCGAGGCCCCGCCCGCCGGGATAGGCGAAAAGCCGGAACGGCGGTTGCTGGACGCCGTGGCGGAGTGGTCGGCGGCCCACTCCCGCAGCTGGCTCAAGCACGTGGACGCGGGCAGCGAGATCGTGGTCCTCGGTGACAGGCCCGCCTTTCCCCGGACCGAGCTGGTGCTCACCGGCACCTTCGAAACGGAGCTCTTCCGCGCCCTCGACCGCCCGCGTTCGACGCGGTACCTGAAACGCCGTTTCGGCGACGACGCGAAACTGGCCACCAAGCTCGACGAGTGGATCGCGTCCGGACTCGTCTTCACCGAGGGCGACGAGTACGTGCACGTGGTCACCGAGGACAACAACCAGGAGCTGCTCCAGCTGCGCTGATCCCGTCCACCCCGGAGGGTTTACGTGAGAGTTCTGCTGCACGAGTCCGCCGTCCCCTCGGTGGCCGAGCGTTCCACCACCGCCGTGCTGGGAACGGATCCGGTCACCGAGGCCGCGGAGCTGTTCGGGAAGGGAGTGCGCGCCGTGGTGCTGCGGGAACCCGTTCGTCTCGGTGGGAGAGCGGAGACCGCGGTGGCCCTGACGCTGCTCCGCGAGCTCGGGGCGTGGGGAGTGTCCTGTCGCTGGGAGCTGCGCATCGACGATCCTGGTCTCGACTGGACGGCGCTGTCCCACCTCCCACCCCCGCGACGGGTGTTCGGTAGGTCCGCTGTGGACACTTCCGCTTGGTCCGCGGCCTGGTTCCCGTGCAAGTGCGTCCAACGGGAGGGGCCCGGATTCCTCCAGATACGAGACAGGCGGGCAGGGGCCATGGAATGCTACACGGTCAGTGATCCGGAGCTCGTCCACGCGGCGCGGCGACTGGCGAACGGGGCGGCACCCGCGGGGATCCCGGACGAGGCGCGGGAACGCTTCGCGAACACCGGCCTCCTCGTGCGGGTGGGCTCCCTGGAGTGGTGGGCCCCCGCCAGGGTCCGCCGCTGGCCGGTTCCGGCCATGGCGGTGTGAGCCGCTGCCGGACGCGAGCGGTGAGAAAGGCGTGGAACGGTGAGTGGAGCCTCGGAGAAGCTCGCGAAGCGATCCGTTCGCGGTGTGGGGGGTGAACCGTTCCGGCGGCTGCTGACGACCTGGACCGCCACCTCGGTGGCCGACGGCGTACGTGCCACCGCGCTGCCGCTGTACACGGCTGTCAGCACCCGCGATCCGATTTCCGTCTCGGCGGTGGCGGTGGCCGAGGTGTTGCCCTGGCTGCTGATCGCGCTGCCCGCCGGAGCGTTGGTGGACCGGCTTCCCTGCCGCCCCACCCTGGTCGTCGCCCACTCCTTCCGCGCCCTGCTGACCCTGCTGCTGGTGTGGTTCGTCCACACCGGTCAAGCGGGGATGTTCGTGCTGCTCGGCTGCGCTTTCCTGCTCAGTGGTGCTGAGACGTTCGCCGATTCGGCTACGCAGTCGTTGCTGGTCTCGGCCGCCGGTGAGGAGGACCTGGAGCGGGCCAACGGGCGCTTCGTCGGCGCGGAGACCGTCGGGGTGGAGATCGCGGGGCCGTTGGCGGCGGCCGGACTGTTCGCCTGGCGTCCCTCGCTGTGTTTCGCGTTGACGGCGCTGGCCTTCGGGTTCGCCGCGCTGTGGATACCCCGGGTCTCCGCCGAGGTCGAACCGGTACGTGCCGGAGGAGAGCGTTCGATGCTCGGGGAGATCCGGCAGGGAACCGCTTTCGTGCTGCGCAGTCCGGGACTGCGTGTCGTGGTCGGGACGGTGGGCGCGGTGACACTGCTGACCGGTGCCGTGAACACGATCGCGGTGCTCTTCGCACTGGAGTCGCTCGGGCTCGCTCCGTCGACGGTGCCCGTCCTGTTCGTCTGCGCCGCGGCCGGGACGTTGGTGGCTTCGCGGGTGACCTCGTGGCTGTCGGCGCGTTTCGGCGGGGCGAACGTGATGATCGCGGCGCTGTTCGTACTGGCCGGGGGGATGGCCATCCTGGAGCTGGTGCGTGTTCCCGTCGCGGCGTGGTCCTCCTACTTCGTCATGGGATTCGGGGCCGGGGCGTGGAACGTGCTGTCCTCGGCCAACCGACAGCGGCTGACGCCGGAGTCCATGATGGGACGGGTCACCAGCGCCTATCGCGTGTTCGCCTGGGGGCTGATGCCGCTGGGAGCCGGGTTGGCCGGGCCGCTGGCCGAGGTCACCTCACCGGCCGCGGTGATCTCGGTGTCCGCGTCGCTGGTCGCGGTGGTCGCCGTGCTCTGCGCCCCGCTGTTGCGGAGACTGGACACCGCCGCGCGCGAGTGAGGTGGTCAGACTCACTCCATGAGGTTCGCCGCCACGGTCGCGCCGAGTTCCCAGCAGGCGTCCAGTCCCGTGGCGTCCGGTTGGCCGGTGAGGTCCACCGGTTCGGCGACCTGCTGCCATCCCAGGCCGGTGGTGATCGAACGGATAGCGCGGAGTGCCCCCTCGGTCCCCTCGTTGCCGTGGACGTAGGTTCCGAACGGCCTGCCGCCGGTGGAGTCCAGGCAGGGATAGTAGATCTGGTCGAGGAAGTGCTTGAGCGCGCCGGACATGTAACCGAGGTTGGCGGGCGTGCCGAGCAGGTAGCCGTCGGCCTCCAGCACGTCGGCGGCCGTGGCGGACAGTGCGGCCCTGCGCACCACCTCGACGCCCTCGATCTCGTCGGTGCTCGCCCCTTCCACGACCTTCTCGAACATCGCCTGCATCCCCGGCGAAGGGGTGTGGTGCACGATCAGCAGTCGGGCCATGGCCGCCAGTCTAGGAGCCGCGCGTCCCCCGTCGTACCACGGCGGGCACGCGGTGGTGTCCACCGCCGCGATGACACGCCTTCGAAGAAGAGTCCGATTCGTTCCGAAGGAACTTTTCGACCGTTATCCGCCCCTTTTTCGGGGAAGTGCGATATCTCTCCGCTCGCTTCGTGGTGATCGCGGCACGAGTGGTGCGGGTCTCCGGCCGGTGCCGCTGATCCCCGCATCGGTTACCGGCTGAATGTCCCATCGCGTACTGCTCCCATTCCCGCAGTCGATCGGTCCTGTCCGGATGGTCGGACTCCCGGTCTCGTGGGGGACGCGTCGCGGGGTTTTCCGGTTGTCCGTTCCGTGGTGGTGTGATCGCCTGCTTTTCTGGTACACGTGTGATGATCAAGATCATTCCGTCGGAGAGGTTGTGTTTCGCACTGATACGGGTTCGTCCTCGTAGTGGCGACGGCGGACGCGTTCGTCGGTTTGTGCTTTTCAGGGGCGGATTGTGCGGTAAACGCGCCGGGCGCGGCTGATTTTGTGATTCTTTTTCGGGGGTGAACTGGTGAATTGGGGGTTGTCGTGCCGAGTGCTGATTTGTCCGACATGTTTTTGAAGGCCGTGTCCTTCGGGCTCCACCGGTCCGCTGGGCTGCGTCTGGTGGAGCCGGAGATCCAGGGTCTGAAACAGGTGGTCGGCCCGGGTGACGTTTGTTTCGACATCGGTGCCGCCTACGGGATGTACAGTTTTCCCCTGGCGGAACTGGTCGGGAAGTGGGGGGCTGTTTACTCCTTCGAGCCCCAGAAGAAACCGCACTGGATCTTTTCCTCGCTGGCCCGTGCGATGCGGAATCGGAACTTGAGTATAACCCGAGGCGCGGTAGGGGAGAATTCGATCAGGAAGACGGTGGCCGTTCCCGTGCGATTCGGTTTCCCGATCCACGGGCATGCCCATGTGGTCGATTCCGAACACCCCGGTTCGGGGAGCACCGCGGCGGGGCGTGTTCGCACGGTCGGTGTGGACACGTTCTCCGTGGACGAGATGCGCGAGAGGATGGGGATACGGCGGGTGGACTTCATGAAGATCGACGTCGAGGGGTACGAGCCGTCGGTACTCGCAGGAGCGGAAGAAACCTTGAATCGGTTCATGCCGTCACTTCTCATGGAAATAGAGAAGAGGCATCTCGACAGGTACGGGGTGGAGCCCGAGAAATTCGTTCGCAGGCTCCTGGATCGGGGATACGGGATGTACTTCTGGGGCGGCGGGAGTTGGCGGGAGACCGCGTTCATGGTCGACGGCGTGCGGAACTACCTCTTCGTGCACAGGAGGAGATGAGGACGTCGGGATCTCCGGCTGAACGGGAGCTCCGCGGGACGTGATGCGGCCGTGTCCCACCGACGTCTCCGTGGGCACGCTGCGCGAACGGGTCCGTGCGCTCGACGTCGGAGCGGGTCACGCGCCGTTCACCGCCCGGTTCGGTGCGCACGATCCACCTCAGCGGCGCTCGTCCCACCAGTTCCCCGTCCTCCGTGCGGGTTCCGGCAGGGTTTTGGCCGAATACAGCTCGTCCAACGGCGTCACGCGGGAGCGCAGTTCCCTGGCCAGGTGCCTCGGCAGGACTCGGAGCGCACGTTCCAACTCCCGCCTGGCGAACGGACCGACGAACTCGTTGAGGTCGTTGTTCTCGCCCCGAAGCCTCGCGGGAGGGGCGTGACACACCGAGGTCCATTCCGTCAGCGCCGTCGCCACGCTCGCCGCGTCCAGGTCCTTCCCACCCAGTCGGTCCAGGGCGTACGCCACGCGGCGGGACACGCCGGGAATCTCGCTCGTCGGGCTCGTCCGTGGTGCGCGTCGGAGGCGCGCGGGCCGGTTACGCGGCATCTCCTGTTCGGAGGGAGCTCATCGCGGTGGTCATGTCCCGATCGTAGCGCGGTTCCCGGCACCACCGGTGAGTTCGCCCCACGGATGCCTTCCACCGTGCTTCGCCGGTTTCGCACCCACGGCACCGCTGGATTTGCCATGATCGACGACCGTGGGTGACTCCGCACGACCCCCGGAAGTTCCCCGGGTGCTCAGCAACAGGGCGATCACGATCGGTGCGATCGCCGTGGTAGGGATCACGCTGCTGTCGACGGCGGTGCTGGTCGTCGTACTCCGGGACGCGCCGCCCAAGGTTGTCCTCGAAGCCGTGCGCACCTCCGCCAGCATCGGTGTGGGGACGGGAGGTGCCGCCGCCCTCTGGTTGGCCGCACGCCGCCAGCGCAGCACCGAGGTCAGCATTCTGCGGCGGGACCACGACGCCACCGAGACCCGGGTCACCGAACTCTACGGCAGGGCGGCCGAGCAGCTCAGCGCCGACAAGGCGCCCGTGCGACTGGCCGGGATATTCGCGCTCGAACGGCTGGGACAGACGTATCCGACGCACCGGCAGACGATAGTCGACCTCATCTGCGCCTACCTGCGGATGCCGCCGGAGGCCACGGAGGAGCGGGAGCGCTCCGAACACGGTGGTCCCCAGGAGTTCGAGGTGCGGCAGGCGGCACAGCAGGTGCTGGTGACCCACCTGCGCCTGGCGGAGGAACCGGACGACGACTCGCGGTTCTGGCCGGACATCGCGCTGAACCTCTCCGGTGCCGTGCTGCACACCTTCACGTTCTCCCGCTGTCGCGTGCGTTCGGCCAACTTCGCCGACGCCAGTTTCCACGGTCCCGCCGTGTTCCGGGGAACGCTGTTCGAGCAACACGCCGACTTCCGGGGGGTGCGCTTCAGGGGGCTCGGAGACTTCCGCCGCGTCGGTTTCGAGGGCGAGGGGGTGACCTTCCGCGGTGCCTCCTTCGAGGGCGAAGTGGACTTCGGTACGAACACCACGGCCGTGCTCAACGGCGCGATGACCCGGATCGACAACGACGTGCGGCGGAAGTGGCCCGAGGACTGGACCGAACGCCCCTCGGCCGAGTACGCGGGCTGGGCCGAACTCGTGGCCAGGCGGGGCTGACGATACCCAACCGGGAGGTCCCGCCGTTCTCGCGAACCGGTCCCGCCGAGAACCACCATTCCGGACGAAAGGCCGATTCGTCCGTGCGTGGAACCGAACAGCTCTCCGGTGCGTCCCATCGGTGATGCCCCGCGGGGTGGGGCATCGGTTCGACACCGCTCGAACCGAAGAGAGTGAATCGACAGGAGAGTGAACGGACATGTCCTGTCCGGAACGAAACGAAGGGCGACCGGGCTCCACGGCATGTGCCCCGGGGAGAGCGACGTGCCGATGTCCCGACGTCGTCGCGGTCGAACGGTCGGAACACGTGGCTTGGTGGTCACGTCGCGCGGCTTGGTGGTCGCGTGGTGCCGTCGCGGCGGCTCGGGGCGAGCACGTCGAGCACGGCAGTCGCACGGAACCGCTCGTTCGTGTGCGTCGCGACCGGTACGTGAGCCTTCCGGCGAAGACCACCGCACGGCTTGGGGGTCGCGCGGCACCGCCGTAGGTGATCCGCTTCCGGTCCGCGCACACGAGCCGACGGGTTCCCGGCGCCTCCCGCCGAGGAGAACGGCCCAGGACCCGGCACAGGCTCGTCCTCCGCCCGTCATGATTCGAGCAGTGAACTAACTTCCGAGGTGAGCGTGGCCAGCAGTTCCCGCGCTTGGCTCCGCGCGGCTGTCAGCCCGTCCCTCTCGTCCGCCCCCACCACCGGGGCGATGGTCTGCAAGTAGCACTTGAGCTTGGGTTCCGTCCCGGAAGGACGGATCACGACCCGCCTGCCCGCTCCCTCGTCCGCCGAGTCGCGCAGGATCAGCACGTCCGCCTCGGGCAGCAGGTCACGAGTCTCCACCCTGGCTCCCGCCAGTTCCTCGGGGGGCTGTTCCCGCAACCGTCGCATCGTCGCCGCGATCGCGGAGGGGTCCGTCATGCGCACCGACAGTTGTCCGGTCTCGTGCACCCCGTGCCTGATCTCAAGCTCGGCCAGCCGCTCCAGCAGCGTCCCGCCGTCACGCGCCAGCGTGGCCTCCAGGTCGCAGGCCAGCACCGCCGCGGCGATGCCGTCCTTGTCCCGCACGTGGTCCGGATCCACGCAGTGGCCCAGCGCTTCCTCGTAGGCGTAGACCAGTCCGGCGGCCCTGCCGTCCGTCCCCGCGCGCATCAACCACTTGAACCCGGTGAGCGTCTCGTCGTAGCGCGCCCCGTGCTCGCGCGCCACGGACCGCAGCATGGCCGAGGAGACGATCGTGGTCGCCACCAGCGGATCGGGGTGGTGCTCGAAGTCGAGTGTGCCCAGCACGTGCTCGCCGAGCAGCACGCCGGTCTCGTCCCCGCGCAGCATCCGCCAACCCCCGTCCGGGGCACGGACCCCGAGCGCGCACCGATCCGCGTCCGGGTCGAGCGCCACGGCGAGGTCGGCATCGACCTCGCGGGCGAGTTCCAGCACGGCGTCGGTGGCGCCCTCCTCCTCCGGGTTGGGGAACTCCACAGTGGGGAAGTCGGGGTCGGGCTCCCGCTGCGAGGCGACGAAGTGCGTGTCGGTGAAACCGACCCGCCGCAGCGCCTCCCGCAGCGGTTCGGCGCCCACTCCGTGCAGCGCCGTCGCCGCCACCCGCAGTTTCCGGGCATCGCCGCGGGGCAGCGCGGCCACCCGGTCGAGGTACTCGGGCAGTGCTCGCTCGTGGTGGTGCCAACCGCGTTCGCGTGGTACCGCGTCGGCGCCTCCCACTCCCGAGATCGCCCGCTCGATCTCGGTGTCGTAAGGGGTCACCAGCGGGTCGCCACCCGCCAGGTAGACCTTGTAGCCGTTGTCGGCGGGCGGATTGTGCGAGGCGGTCAGCTGTACCCCCGCCACGGCCCCCAGCGCGCGTGTCGCGCGGGCCAACACCGGTGTCGGCAGCGGTTCGGGCAGCACCCGCACGTCGAATCCGGCCGCGCACAGCACGTCGGCCGCGTCCTCGGCGAAACGGCGGGAACCGTGCCTGGCGTCGTGGCCGACGACCACGGTGCCTCCCGCGCCGTGCTCGGCGAGCCAGGCGGCCAGCCCGGCGGTCGTGCGGATCACCACCGCGCGGTTCATCCCGTTCGGACCCGCTCGGATCGGCGCGCGCATCCCGGCCGTGCCGAAAGCGGGGGAGCCGGAGACCCGCTCGGCGAGCTCGGCCCGGGCCGCCTCGTCCCCGGACTCAGCCGCCCGGCACAACTCGGCCAGCTCCCGCCTGTCGGACTGGTCGACCTCGCCGGCCATCCACTCCCGCGCGGCCTCCTGGGCGCGCTGTTGCCAGGACATCGCGATCACCTCCGGCGACGCGCGCCGACCGGGTACGCGGACACCGTCAGGCCCGCTCGGCCAGCGAACGCAGCAGCTTGCCCATCCTGCTCGCGGAGGCCCGGCCCGCCTCCAGCACTTCCTGGTGGTTCAGCGGTTCCCCGGTCATACCGGCCGCCAGGTTGGTCACCAGCGAGAGTCCGAACACCTCGGCGCCACCGGCACGAGCCGCGATCGCCTCCTGCACGGTGGACATCCCGACCAGCTCGGCCCCGAGGGTGCGCAGCATCCGGATCTCCGCCGGGGTTTCGAAGTGCGGTCCCGGCATGCACGCGTACACCCCCTCCGAGAGGGAGGGGTCGATCGAGGTCGCGATCTCGCGCAGCCTCGCCGCGTAGAGGTCGGTGAGATCGACGAACCTGGCCCCCACCAGCGGCGAACGGGCGGTCATGTTCAGGTGGTCGCTGATGAGCACCGGCTGTCCGACGCTCATGTCCTCACGCAGGCCGCCCGCGGCGTTGGTGAGCACCACCGTGCGGCAACCCGCCGCCACGGCGGTCCGCACCCCGTGCACGACCTTGTCCACGCCGCGCCCCTCGTAGAGGTGGGTTCTGCCCAGCAGCACCAGTACCCGTTTGTCGCCGATCCGCACCGAGCGGACCTTTCCGGTGTGGCCCACCGCCCCCGGCGCGGTGAAGCCGGGCAGTTCGGACATGTCGAGTTCGCCGTCCGGCGAGCCCAGCTCCTCGGCGGCGGGCTGCCATCCCGAGCCGAGCACCACCGCGAGGTCGTGCCCGGCCACTCCGGTCAGTTCGGCCAGGGTGGCCGCCGCGCTACTCGCCACGGCCGCCGGATCGGGTTGCTCCGGTGTGGTGGAAGACGTCACGGTCGGTCAGCCTAACGAACGATTCCGTCACCGGCCCGCCGCCCGTGCCTGTGGGGTGGCGGGATTCCACCGCCGCGGCGTTCGAGGATCGAGCGGGCGACGCTCAGTCCGGGGTCTGGAACCGTCCCGCGGTTCGCCCCATGAGCCGTTGTGCCTGTCGCAGGTCGGACTCCGTGGTCACCCGCACGATCCACAGGTCGCCGTCGCGGCGTATGAGCCGGGCCGCCACGTGCTGAGTCAGTGGTCCATCCGCACCGTTCGTCCCGTCGAGCGGCCTGGTGACCACGTTGTACAGCAGCTCCAGGTCGTGCGGTCCGCCTGACCGCGTGGAGTCGAGGATCGTTCTGCTCCGCATCTCGACCCTGTTGTTCGAGCTGCGCTGTTTCTCCTTGAGGGCCGCTATGTAGCCTTCGGTGGTGTAGCCGCGCTCGTAATAGCCACCGAACCGCTGCACCGCCAGCTCGGTCGTGCCCGGCGGGGAGACGAACCGCACCGTCATGCCGCGGGTCGGTGCCTCCTTGCTGTATTCCTGGTACCGCGTCCACCCCTTGGGGACCGGCATCGTGTAGTAACCGCTGCCCCTACCGTCGCCCCGGTGCTCGATGGTCCCGCTGTGCACCCGCAGTTCGACGAGTTCCCGCCGCGGAAGCGTATCGGGTCCCGGGTCCGCGTAGGAGGGAATCACCGGTTCGCCCGCCAGCATCCGGGTTGCGACGAACGAGGCCCCTGCCGCCGGGAAGAACACCAGCACGGTGGCCAGCGCCAGCAGCAGCACGCGGACCGGTGAGCGGCGGCGTCGCGGTGGTGGCTCGCTGGGGGTGAACGGCAGCGGTCCTGGGTCGGCCGCCAGTGGGGCCGATCCCGGTTCGCCCGGTTCCTCCGCCCGCGCGGGTCCGAGGACACTCGGTACGTCTCCGTCCCACCGAGATTCGCCGCGAGTCCCCGGATTGTCGCTGTGGGGCCGACTGCCCGGGGGGTCTGCCACGTCCGAACCGGACCGCGAACCGGGCTCCGCCGGCCACGACTGTCCGGACGATTGAACTCGTTCCGCGTCGGAGGCGTCCGGCAGCGGAGTGCGTACCGTGGCCGTCTCCTCGGGCAGCAGAGCGGCGAACGGTTCGACGCCCGGCTCCGGCAGCAGTGGCTGCACGTGCCTGCGCACCTCGCGCAGCGGCATGCGCCGCTGCGGGTCCTTGACCAGCAGGCCGGTGATGACCTCGCCGACGGGCCCCTCCCTGCCCGTCCGGGGGACGGGCCCGTTGACCACCGAGTTGATGGTGGCCACCGGGTTGTCGTCGGTGTCGTACGGTGGAACGCCCTCCGAGGCCGCGTACAGGGCCGCCCCCAGGCCCCAGAGGTCCGCGGCGGCGGTGACGGTTTCACCGGCCGCCACCTCCGGGGCGATGAACGCCGGTGTTCCCAGCATGATCCCGCTGCGGGTGAGCGTGGGTTCGGCCACGTTGCGGGAGATGCCGAAGTCGCTGAGCTTGATCCGCCCGTCCGCGGCCAGCAGGATGTTGCCCGGCTTCACGTCCCGGTGCACCACACCGGCCTGGTGCGCCGTCTCCAGCGCCGAGGAGACCGCTTCGATCGCGACGGCGAGCTGGCGGTCGTCCAGCGGACCGTGGTCGGCGATGATGCTCGCGAGGCTGTGTGAGGGCACCAGCTCCATGACCACGAACGGTTCATCGCCCTCGCGGGCGACGTCGTAGAGCGTGACCACGTTGGGGTGGGTGACGACCGCCGTGGCACGCGCCTCCCGCAGCGTGCGCTCGCGGATCTCCGCGGCCTCGGACTCCGGGATGCCCGGCGGGAGTCGCACCGCCTTGATGGCGACCGGCCTGCGCAGCAGTTCGTCCATACCGGACCAAACCGAACCCATGGCGCCGCCGCCGATCCTGCTGCGCATTCGGTACCGGTCGGCTATCAGCCGGCCGGCGCTGCTCTCGTCCGGTTCCGCCTCGGGCACGCCCTCATTGTCCATCACACAGTGGCGGGCATTCGAGAAGGTCTCCGCGTCGCCGGCGCCCCGTTCGAGGTCACGGCACCGGCGGTGCGCACCGGTCGGGGAGTCGGGACCGCTACCGCCGTCGAGTGGCGGCGAGCCCCGCCGTCCATGTGAGCGGCGTGTTACGCCCGGTGAACTTTCCCACCGGCGTGTCTCCGTCGGTTTCCCGTGAGCGCGGAGAGGAAAATCCGAACCCAGCGAAAACGAGACGACAGGTCGGGCAGTCCCGGGGTCCGTGATCCGGAACGACCGGGTGTTCCGGTCGATCGTGGGCTAAGTTTGACGGTGATCGGGCCATCGTGGCTGGCCCGAACAGCACAGACGCGGTATCGCCCGGGATTCGTAAGCGGCCCGTAACCGGGCCGGGCGGCGGCGAGGAACGCACCCCCGCAGGACCGTGTCGCGGCGCTGCTGACCCGAGACGCCACGACAGGGGAGGGACTCGTGCTCGCGCTGGTGGTCTCGCACCTGCTGGTGGCGCTCGTGCTGTCGCTGGTGTCGATGCGCCACAGCCGTGCGATCTACCCGGTGGCGGCACTGCCGCCGACCGCCGCGCTGTGCTGGGCACTGGCGCACGCCGACTCGGTGCTGGCCGGATCGCCGCCGGTCACCCGGATGAACTGGTCGGCGACGCTGGGGCTGGAGTTCGCGTTCCGGTTGGACACCCTGGCGTTGGTCATGACTCTGCTGGTGTCGGGTATCGGAGTGCTGGTGCTGCTGTACTGCAGGTGGTACTTCGGCACCCCGAGCGGGGACGCGAAGCGCTCCGCGTCCCTGCTGCTGGCCTTCGCGGGTGTCATGTTCGGGTTGGTGCTGGCCGACGACCTGCTCACCCTCTACGTCTTCTGGGAACTGACCACGATCTGCTCGTTCCTGCTCGTCGGTCAGTCCGGTGTCAGCCGGGAGTCCCGCCGCGCATCGCTGCAGGCACTGCTGGTCACCACCCTCGGCGGGCTGGTGATGCTGCTCGGCTTCATCGTGCTCGGCGAGTCGAGCGGTACCTACCGGATCTCCGAGCTGGCCGCGGACCCGCCCGACGGGGCGGCGGTCGCCGTGGCCACCGGCCTGATCCTGGTGGGGGCGTTCACCAAGTCCGCGCAGGTGCCGTTCCACAACTGGTTGCCCGCCGCGATGGTGGCCCCCACGCCGATCAGTGCCTACCTGCACGCGGCCTCCATGGTCAAGGCGGGGGTCTTCCTGGTCGCCAGGCTCACCCCGGTGCTGTCCGAAGTGTCCTACCTGCCCGTGGTCACGGCGGTGTTCGGGCTGGTCACCATGTTCCTCGGCGGTTGGCGCGCGCTGCGCGAGCACGACCTCAAACTGCTGCTCGCCTACGGCACGGTCAGCCAGCTGGGGTTCCTGATGGTGCTGGCCGGTTCCGGCAGCTACACCGGAGAACTTGCGCTGGCCGGCATGCTGCTGGCGCACGGCGCGTTCAAGGCCACCCTGTTCCTGGTCATCGGCATCGTCGATCACCAGACCGGCACCAGAGACATCCGTGAGCTGTCCGGTCTCGGCCGTCGGATGCCCTGGGTGACCTCGGTGGCGGTGCTCGCGGCGATGTCCATGGCAGGGGTGCCGCCGACGATCGGTTTCGTGGCGAAGGAGGCCGCGTTCGAGACCTACCTCGGCACCGGGGCGGTCGCCGCGGTCGAGGCCGGGATCGTGGCGGGGTCCGTGCTGACCGTGGCCTACACGGCCCGGCTGCTGTTCGGCTGCTTCGCGTCGAAACGAGGCGCGGTGCCCACCGAGGCCCACCCCGTGCCCGCCGGGATGCTGCTGCCTCCCGCCGTCACCGCCCTGGCGTGCCTGGTGCTCGGCGTGGCCTACCCGTTGACCGACGAGCTCGCCGCCACTTACGCCGAACGCGCAGCGGGGAGCTCCGGGGAGTACCACCTGGGGCTGTGGCACGGCTTCAACCAGCCGCTGGTGTTCTCGGCGGTCACGCTGTTCGCCGGTCTGACACTGGCCGCCCACAACGCCAGGTTGAACCTGCTGCGCTCACGGCTGCCGAGACCGTTGGACGCCCAGCGCGGTTACGAGCGGATCATGGGCTCGTTGGAGCGGCTGGCCGTCGGGGTGACCGGTCGGGTGCAGGTCGGTTCGCTGCCCACCTATCTCGGGATCATCCTGCTCGCGGTGCTCGTGGTGCCCGGCTCGGTGCTGCTGATGCGGGTGACCCCCATCGAACAGCTGCGCTGGTGGGACAACGTGCTGCAGCTGCCGCTGGCCCTGGTGATCCTGGTCGCGGCGGCCGGCGTGGTCCGCGCGACGCGACGCATCACCGCGGTGCTGCTGGTGGGGGTGATCGGCTACGGCATCGGTGGGATGTTCATCGTCGGGGGCGGGCCGGACCTCGCCCTGACCCAGTTCCTCGTGGAGACGCTGACGCTGATCGCGTTCGTGCTGGTGCTGCGCCGACTGCCCGCCCGGTTCACCGAGACCCCGTCCGCCCGGCGCGTCCGACTACCGAAGGTGCTGGTCTCGCTGGCGGGCGGTGTGTTCGTCGGTTTCGCCGCGCTGATCTTCAGCTCGGCGCGCGACACTCCCTCGCGGGTGAGCGCGGAGTACCTGGAACACGCCGAGGAGGGCACCTCCGCCACCAACGTGGTCAACGCGATCATCGTCGACTTCCGCGCCTTCGACACCGTGGGCGAACTGTCGGTGCTGGCCGTGACGGCCACCGGTGTGGCGAGCCTGGTGCTCAGCTCCCGGTCCGCGCGCCGCAGGAAACACGCCAGGTCCGACTGGCGGCAGCTGTCCGCCACTGCCCGGCCGACCGCCGGGGAACACGGTGAGAGGGGGAGTGCATGACCGGGGCCGAACCGCCCGAGGGATGGCCGAACACCGGTGAGCGAACCTGGTTCCGCTCGGACGCTCCGGCCGAGCGCTGGCTGCTCTCCGGCTACAGCAGGGACTCCAGGGAACGGACCATCCTGCTGGAACTGATAGCCCGCGTGGTGTTCCCGACGGTGCTCGTCTTCTCGCTGTACCTGCTGTTCGCCGGTCACTACCGTTCGGGAGGCGGTTTCAGCGGCGGCCTGGTGGCGGGACAGGCCTTCGTGCTGCGCTACCTGGCGGGCGGCAGGCTGGACGACAGCTCGACGGTGTCGATGCGCCCGCCCGTCCTGATCGGAACGGGACTGACGATCGCGGTGATCACCGGGCTGGTGCCGGTGCCGTTCGGCGGGGTGGTGCTGGAGAGCGCGAGCTTCACCTTCGCCGTGCCGGTGTTGGGCGAGATCAAGATCGTCAGCAGCCTGTTCCTCGACGTCGGCGTCTACCTACTGATCATCGGAGTGGTGCTCGACCTGCTGCGGACGCTGGGATCGGGAATCGAGGCCGATATCGCCGAGCGGGAAGGGGGACGGCGATGAACACCGTGAACCTGACGATGGCCGTCGTGCTCGGCGGGCTCTACGCGACGGGCTTCTACCTGCTGTTGCAGCGCTCGCTGATGCGCGTGCTGCTGGGCATCGTGATCCTGGGGCACGGCGCCAACCTGTTGCTGCAACTCGCGGGCGGCAGTCAGGCCGGCCGACCACCGATGCTGGGCGACGTCCCGATCGGACAGATGGCCGACCCGCTTCCCCAGGCCATGGCGCTGACCGCCATCGTCATCACCTTCGCGCTGACCACCTTCCTGCTCGCGCTGGCCTATCGGGCCTGGCAGCTGCTGGGGCACGACGAGGTGCAGGACGACGTCGAGGACCGCAGGATCAGGCGGTTGGAGGCCGAACTGGCTCACGCGGACGAGGAGACCGAGCAGGAGCTGGATTCGGAGGCCACCCGGTGAGCGAACTGGTAGCCGTCCCGGTGCTGCTCCCCCTCGGCGCCGCCGGGCTGTCCATGGCGTTCGGACGTTTCGCGGACGTGCAGCGCTGGCTCGGGCTGCTGGTGCTCGGCGTCATCGTCGTGGACGCCGCGGTGCTGCTCTACTTCGCCGACGTGCACGGCCCGCTGGTGCTGCACCTCGGCGGTTGGGCCGCTCCAGTGGGGATCGCCCTCGTCGCCGACCGGCTCGCCGCGCTGCTGCTGCTGATCAGCGTGATCGTGATGTTCGCGGTGCTGCTCTACTCGATCGGCCAGCGCATCACCGACTACGGACGCGGGACGGCGAGCACCACCTTCCACCCCATCTACCTGGTGCTGTGCTCCGGGGTGTCGCTGGCCTACCTCACCGGTGACCTGTTCAACCTGTTCGTGGCGTTCGAGATCATGCTGGCCTCCTCCTACGTGCTGATCACGCGGCGCACCACCGCGAACCGGGTGCGCGCGGGGATGACCTACACGATCGTCAGCCTGTCCTCCTCGGTGCTGTTCCTGACCATGATCGGTCTGGTCTACGCGGCCACCGGAACGGTCAACCTGGCCGATCTCGCGCTGGAGATGGGCGAACTGCCGCCCGCGCCGGTGCGGGCCCTGGCGCTGCTGATGGTCATCGTGTTCGGCGTGAAGTCGGCCATGGTCCCGCTGCATTTCTGGCTGCCGGACAGCTACCCAAACGCACCCGCCCCCATCACCGCCATCTTCGCCGCGTTGCTGACCAAGGTCGGCATCTACGCGATGATCCGTACCCAGATCCTGGTCTTCGAGCGCGAGCCGAGCTGGCCGCTGATGCTCACGCTGGCCATGGCGACCATGATCGTCGGAGCGCTCGGCGCCCTCGCCCAGAACGACCTCAACCGGATGCTGTCCTTCCTGCTGGTCAGCCACATCGGGTTCATGCTGTTCGGGCTCGGGGTCTACGACATCGCGGGTCTGACGGGGGTGATCCTCTACATCGTCCACCACATCACGGTGCAGGCCACGCTGTTCCTGGTGAGCGGTCTGATCACCCGCTACACCGGGACGGTCGCACTGAGCAGGATGGGCGGGCTGGCCAAGATATCGCCACTGGTGGCGGTGCTGTTCGCCGTCCCCGCGCTGAGCCTGGCGGGGGTGCCGCCGTTCTCCGGTTTCGTGGCGAAGCTGGCGCTGCTGCGGGCCGGTGTCGGCGTGGGCACGGTTTGGGCCCAGGTGGCCACCGCTGTCGTGGTGCTGACCAGCCTGCTCACGCTCTACGCGGTGGCCCGCGTGTGGAGCAGGGCCTTCTGGGGCCAGGTGCGCGAGCCGGAGGGCGACCCCGACCCCAGCGACGAGCTCGTCGTCGGGACCGGCGACACCTCGCGCGGGATGGTGCACGCCACCGGGGTGCTGGTGCTGTCCACGGTGCTCGTGGCCGTGCTCGCCGGCCCGCTGGCCGAGGTCAGCCAGCGTGCCGCCACGGACCTGATCACCGGGGAGGCCTACCGCGCGGCCGTGTTGGGGGGTGGTTCCGGTGGGTGACTCGGAGCCGCGCCATCGGCTCGCCCGTTCCCGGCGCGGGGGCGAGCACGTGGTGAGCAGGCGGCACCCCTTCGGCCGCGCGGTGCGCAGGTTGCCGCTGCTGGGGTGGCTCCTGCTGGTCTGGCTGCTGCTGTGGGGAACCTACGACGCGGGGACGGTCTTCTTCGGGCTCCTGGTGGGGGTGCTGGTCATCGGGTTCTTCCCGGCACCCCCGATAGCCACCGACATCAGACTGCGTCCGTTCCGGGCCGGCCAGCTCCTGCTCTTCCTGGCGTGGGACCTGGTGGTCTCCACGGTCCGGGTGGCCTGGCAGGCCGTTGTCCGAGGCCCCCGCGCGCGGGCGTCGATCGTGGCCGTGACCCTGCTCACCGATTCGGACCACCTGATGGCGATGGTGGCCAACGCGGTCTCGCTCGCGCCGGGCAACTTCGTGCTGCAGATCGACCGAGCCAACCGGATCTGCTACGTGTACGCGCTCGGGGCGGGGGAGCACGCCACCGAACGCGTACGGCGCGAGGTGCTCGGCTGGGAACGCCGCGTGGTCCGTGCGGTGGGAACCGCCGAGCAGGTGCGGATGGTCGATCGGAATCACCGTTCGGAGGTCGGATGATGGGCGTGGTGTTCGCGATCACATTCGGTTTGTTGTGCCTCGCGGGATTGCTCTCCCTGGTGCGTTTGCTCCTCGGCGGGGGAACCCTGGACCGCATAGTGGCGCTGGATGTGTTCATCACGTTGATCGTCGCCGCCACGTGTGTGGGGATGGGGCTGAACGAGGACGGGTCGAATGTGGCGTTGGTCGCGGCATTCGCCTTGTTGGCGTTTATCGGTTCGGTCAGCGCCGCACGCCTCGTGGAGAAGAAGGAGTCGCACCGATGAGCTGGCTGGATCTGTTCTCGGCGGTATGCCTGATAGCCGGTGCGATGTCCTGTCTGTTCGGTGCGATAGGATTACTGACTTTTCCCGATGTCGCCGCCAGGCTCCAGGCCGCGACCAAACCACAAACCCTGGGGCTGGTGCTGATACTGCTCGGCAGCGCGGTGCACCTGGAACTCCGCTACGCCTCCGGGCTCATTCTGGTCGGGCTGTTCCAGGCACTCACCGCGCCGGTGTTGGCCCAGCTCGTGGGGCGTGCCGCCTATCGCGCGGGCAGTGTCCGGCACGAGACCCTCGACACCGACCACCTGGCGAGGCGGATCGAGCGCGAACGCGGCGGGAGTTTGTGAGCTCCGACATTTTTCGTGTTTCAACTGCATATCGTTTGGCCGGGGCGTTTCACATTCGGCGGAACAGTCTTTACCGTGGTTCGCTGTGATATGCGGTCCGCGCTGGGGAAGCCACCACAGTGGCCGAACGCGTCCGTTTCGATCTTTGGTTGCTTACGGCGCAGTCGGCAATTGCGTCGATATGCGCTGGAAAGGTGACGTACGGTAATGAAACAGCATCTGAAAGAGCACACCAATCCCCCGGTGTTCATCACATCGGGGATCGTGGTGATCGCTTTCGTGCTTTGGGGCGTGCTCGCGCCGTCGAATCTGAACAACGTCGCGAGCGAAGTCAACAGCTTCATCACGACCAACTTCGAGTGGCTCTACATCCTCTCGGCCACGTTCTTCGTGGTCTTCGTGCTGGCGGTCATGGTCAGCCGATTCGGCACGATCCGGATCGGCCCGCCGGACTCCAAGCCCGAGTACAGCAATCTCGCGTGGTTCGCGATGCTGTTCACCGCCGGTATGGGCATCGGGCTGGTCTTCTACGCCGTGGCCGAGCCGGTCTGGCACTTCCAGAACCCGCCGGTCGGTGAGCCGGGGACCCAGGCCGCAGCGCAACGCGCGATGAACTTCACGTTCTTCCACTGGGGCCTGCATCCGTGGGCGATCTACATCGTGCTCGGCCTCGCGCTGGGCTACTTCGCCTTCCGCAAGGGCCTGCCGCTGCGTCCGGCCGCCGCCTTCTACCCGCTGATCGGCAACTGGATCTACCGCTGGCCCGGCCACATCGTCGACGTGCTCGCGGTCTTCGGCACGCTGTTCGGGCTGGCCACCTCCCTCGGGCTGGGCGGCAACCAGGTCGGTGCGGGCCTCAACGCGGTGTTCGGCATCGAGAACACCACGATGCTGCAGGTCATCATCATCCTGGCCATCACGGCGGTGGCCGTGGTCTCGGTGATGTTCGGCATCGACAAGGGCATCCGCAACCTCTCGCTGGTCAACCTGTGGTTGGCGTTCGCCCTGATGCTGTTCGTGTTCTTCTTCGGTCCCACGCTGGACCTGCTGAACATGCTGGCCAGCAACGTCGGTTACTACTTCCAGCACCTGCCGGAGCTGAGCTTCCAGACCTTCCCGAACAACGGCAACGGCACCGCCCAGGAGTGGCAGGGCGGCTGGACGCTGTTCTACTGGGGCTGGTGGATCGCCTGGTCGCCGTTCGTGGGCATGTTCATCGCCCGGATCTCCTACGGGCGCACCATCCGCAACTTCATCGGCGGCGCCATGTTCGCCCCGGTGGGTGCCTCCTTCGTGTGGCTGAGCATTTTCGGCAACTCCGGTCTGCGCAAGGTGCTCTCCGGCGGCGAGGATGGTCAGGCACTCGCCGACGCCGGGTTCAACAAGGCGATGTTCGTGCTGCTGGACCAGCTGCCGGTGGCCGACATCGTCTCGATCCTCGCCTCGGTGCTCGCGGTCGTGGTCGTCGTGCTGTTCTTCGCCACGTCCTCGGACTCCGGCTCGCTGGTGGTCGACATCCTCACCAACGGCGGCGACCCGAACCCGAAGTGGCAGCAGCGACTGTTCTGGGCGATCTCCGAAGGTGTCATCGCCTGCGTGCTGCTGGCCGCGGGTGCGGCCAGCGGGGCCGACGCGCTCAGCGCGTTGCAGACGGCCTCGATCGTCACCGGACTGCCGTTCTGCATCGTGCTGTTGCTGATGTGCGTCGGTATCGCGAAGGCGCTCAGCCAGGAACGCCCTAACCTGGCCGTGCAGCGTGAGCCCAGCCCGCTGCCGGGTATGCGCAGCAGTGCGGCCCGGACGCGTGCCGGGGCCACCGCTGACAGCGGCTCCGGTTCCGGCGAGAGGGACTCCGAGTCCTGACGCTCCGGTTCACCAGGACCGACGGGGTCTTCCGGCTCACTGCCGGGAGGCCCCGTTTTGTCGTAGCGGGGCTTTCGGCCTGCTACGGGTGAGGTGGGGTTCCGTTGGCCGTGGGCGGACGTGGGGCAGCTCACCCGGAGTCTCGTCTCCCGCTCTTCTGTCCGGTGCTGTTTCCGTTTTGTTTGACACATCCGTGTGACTGCTGGTAGCTGCTTTAGTCCGATCTGGGGATTTTATTTACGAAAAGTCACTCATGGTGTGCAGTGTGGTCCAATGGGCCACACTTAAGAGTGATGTCGGTTGGAGGTTCGGTTGTCCGTTTCCGGTGATCCCCGAAGACGACCAGGCGGAGTCGACCCGCGTGCGGGCGAGGACGTGCGGCACCGCGCCGAGCCCGTGCGGACGGCCGCGGCACTGGTCGTCTGCTGCGCCGTGTTGCTGATGGGGCAGTTCGGCCTCGCCTCGGCGAGTGAGGGGCCGCTCCGCGCGGGGAAGGGCGGAGCCGAGGTCGTTCGTGCGGCTTCGGCGAACTCCTCGACGTGGAGCGCCACCCGCGGACTGGCTCAGTCGGACGATCAGGCCCCCTCGGAGGAGGAAGCCGGGCAGGACCGCAGGTACGTGATCGGCGCGCTCGGCATCGGGCTGGTCGCGGGCATACTGCTGCTCCGCCGCAAACGCGGCAAGCAGTCGTTCGTGCTGCAGTGGCGCAAGCGCAGCTGAACCCCCACTTAACGGAACTCACGGTCTGTTTTGCGTGAATTTTCCGTCACTTGGACTAGACCTGAAGGAAATCTTGTGGGAGTTTCACAGTCGACGGATCGTGTGGCGAACCGACGGCACCGTGACGTCGTCAGGTGAATCGCCTCTCGACTTCGGGCACTAGCCCGGAGATGTGGGTCGGCACCGGGAAGCCCCCCGACCGGTGCCGATCCACCCGACTCCCCGCGTCCGTCCCGGCCAGCGGCACGCGGTGGGCCTCCCGTCGGTGGGCGTGTTCCGGTCCGCCCCGTCTTCGGTCGCCCTGAACTCTCGTACCCGTTCGGCGCGCGGAACCGACCGGTGAGCTACCCGAGGTGCGTCAGCGGAGCTCCCGCGCATCCGAATCCTGCACTATGGGTGCCAAATGAGTACCGAATCCCCGCACCCAGCCCGCTCGGGCCGAGACCGTCCGGCCGCCACGCCCCCCGGCTCCCCTTCCTCGGAACGAGCCACCGGTGAGCCCGGCGCCGTGACGGCCTGGCGTGCGGCGGTGGACGAGTACCGCTCCGAGCTCCTGGAACTGTCACACGGCCTGCACGCCGACCCGGAGACCAGCTTCGCCGAGTACCGTGCCGCCGACCGCGTCGCCGGACTGCTCGACGCACGCGGCTTCCGCGTCCGAAAGCCGGTGGCAGGGCTGGACACCGCGTTCACCGCCGACTACGGGTCCGGGGAGTTCGTGGTCGGCCTGTGTGCCGAGTACGACGCCCTTCCCGAAGTCGGTCACGCCTGCGGGCACAACATCATCGCCGCCGCCGGTGTCGGGGCGGCGCTGGCACTGGCCGAGGTAGCGGACCGGCTGGGGATCACCGTGCGGGTGCTCGGAACGCCGGCGGAGGAGATCGGCGGCGGCAAGATCACGATGCTCGACGCCGGGTTGTTCGACCCGCTGGCTGTGGCCCTGATGATCCACCCCGGCCCCTCCGAGGTGTGCGCTCCGCGCTCCCTGGCGATCACCGATCTGCGGGTCGAATACACCGGTCGGGCGGCACACGCGGCCGCTGCTCCGGAACTGGGGATCAACGCCGCGGACGCGCTCACGGTGGCCCAGGTGGCGGTCGGCCTGCTGCGCCAACACCTGGAAGCCGGGCAGATGGTGCACGGAATCGTGAGTTCGGGAGGAGCGGCTCCCAACATCGTGCCCGAACGGACCACGGCCGACTACAATCTGAGAGCGACCGACCCGGAGTCGTTGGCCCGGCTGGAGAGCCGGATACGCGCCTGCTTCGAGGCGGGGGCCACCGCCACCGGTTGCGCCGTGGAAGTGGTTCGCCTCTCTCCGGTATACACCGAACTGTCCACCGATGAGTGGCTCACCGAGGCCTACCGCGCCGCCGTGGTCGGTCTCGGGCGTGAGCCGCTCACCCGCGAGGTGGAGCGGGACGACGTGATCGGCAGCACCGACATGGGCAACGTCAGCCACCGGGTGCCGTCCGTGCATCCGATGGTCGCCCTGGAGTGCGGGGATGCGGTCAATCACCAGGCCGAGTTCGCGGCGGCGTGTGCCTCGCCCTCGGCAGACCGGGCGGTCCTCGACGGTGCCGCGGCGCTCGCGCGCACCGCGGCCGAGGCCGCCCTCGACGGGGACCAGCGGGAACGCCTGCTGGCCGCCGTCCGCAATCGAACCGCATCCGGGTTTCGACGGTTGTCGAACCGATTCTTCGCGTCGGGAGGCGTGACGTGACCGCGTTGGATTCTCTGGGGCCGAACAGCCACGGCGGCAGTTCCGTGATGGGCTCGTCAGCCGTCCCCCTCGGCGGGAAGGAGGTGGCCGAACGGACGGCCGCCTCCTCCGACGGCCAGGCTCTCCGAACGAGCCCCGCGAGCGGAGCGCGGCCCGTTTCCACCGAGCCAGAACACGCCAGGAGCGAGACCATCGAACCCGTGCGCTCCGGGGTGACGGATCCGGGGGAAGGGCGTGGCCCCGCCTGGCTGGACGAGTGGATGGCGGCCAACTCGGACCTCGTCGTGGCCTGGCGCAGGGAGCTGCACTCCCGTCCCGAGCTCTCGCGCGGTGAGTACCGCACGACGAGGCTGCTGGCCGAACAGCTCGAATCCATCGGTCTGCGGCCGCGCAGGCTCCCGGTGGGGACCGGGCTGATATGCGACATCGGGCAGGAGACGCACCCCGCGCGCACGATCGCGCTGCGGGCCGACATCGACGCGCTTCCGCTCAGCGAGTCCACCGGGCTGCCGTTCGCCTCAGCCACCGAGGGGGTGGCGCACTGCTGCGGGCACGACGCGCACACCGCCGTGCTGCTGGGGGTCGCGATGGCGCTGGCTTCGGGACCCGCGCTGCCGGGCCGGGTGCGGCTGATCTTCCAACCCGCCGAGGAGGTCATGCCCGGGGGCGCGCTGGACGTGCTCGCCGCGGGCGGACTCGACGGGGTGGACCGGATCTTCGGGCTGCACTGCGATCCGCGGCTGCCCGTGGGCACCGTAGGAACCAGGATCGGGGCCCTCACCTCGGCGAGCGATCCCCTGGAAGTGCGGCTCACGTCCCCGGGCGGTCACACTTCCAGGCCGCACCTGACCGCCGACCTGGTGCACGCGCTGGGAACGCTGATCACCGGACTGCCCACCCTGTTGTCCCGCCGGGTGGACCCGCGTACCGGAACCGTGCTGGCCTGGGGCGCGGTGCGTTCCGGGGAGGCACCCAACGCGATCCCGCAGGAGGGCACGCTGCGCGGTACCCTGCGCACCGCCGACCGCGACACCTGGGCCGAACTCGGTCCGCTGGTGCAGGAGCTGGTCCAGGGGCTGCTGGCCCCGCTGGGGGTCGGCTACGACCTGCAGCACCGGCGCGGTGTGCCGCCGGTGGTCAACGATGCCGAGAGCACCCGGCTGATGCGGACGGCCATCGGGGAGGCGCTGGGTGAGCAGGCCCAGAGTGGTACGCCGCAGTCCTCGGGTGGTGAGGACTTCGGCTGGTACCTGGAGCACGTGCCGGGCTCCTTCGCCCGCCTCGGAGTGGCGGGGGAGGGGACGGGCGCCGCCGATCTGCACCGGCCGAACTTCGTGCTCGACGAACGCGCCCTGTTGGTCGGTGTCCGCACGATGGTCCACACCGTGCTGACGGCGTTGCGGGAGTGAGGAAGACCCGCTTACCGTCGCCTCCCGCGAGGGTGGGACTTCGTCCCCGGCTTTCTGCCCTGGAGTCCCGTTCCCCTGCTTCCTTCGACGAGCTCTTCCTGGGCAGAACGGCCCGCTTCCGGCATGCCCACGGGTAAACCGGAGGCGGGTAAGCCGGAAACGAGCCGTTTCCACGCGAGGGGGTCGGGTGGGCCCGTTGTCCCCTCTCTTGATCGAATCCGGGAACGATGCCCATTGGCCGCTGTCGAACACGAGTGTGCCGCCGTCGCGGTTCTTCGTGTCGCGGACACCGGCGAAGCCGGGCACGAGTGCTGCTTGCACACAGGCATCCTGTGTCCGGCTGCGACTGCTCTTGAACCAGTGAGCGCCCCGTAGGTCAGGCCTGTGCACGGTGTGGGACCTTTCGCTCATGTCCCGGGGGAATACGACTGTTCGGCCACCGATCGGATCAGTTCCAATGATTCCCCGTGCCCACCGCGGCGGTTTGCAGTCGGTTCCGCGAACGAACGTGGGCGTTCACGGCTTCCTTGCCGTCCAGTTACCTCACATCGTCGAACGATTCGACGTAGACGACGTCCAGAGCGGGCGTGTTACCAGGTGAGGGGATCGTCAGGATCGTGAAGTCGTAGCTGATCGCCCCCGCCTACGTCTGGGCATCGAAAGGTATGACCTGCATGTGGATGTTGTCCTCCAGAGCCGGGTCGTACGGATGATCGAGCTGCCGTCGCATCACTCCGGGACCGCCGATCCGCCGTCGTAGACACGACTCGGAGAGTACGAAGGATGCCGAAGGTGGGATCGAGCGGGTGAGGATCGACTGTCGCTCCGGTCCGGCGGATACCGCCGCGTCCGCGTCGCTGTCATCGGCTCGTGGCGAGGACGTCTCCAACGCTCGGATGTATGCCTCTGTCCGCAGGAGGCCCGGCATGATTTCGCCGCGAACCCGACGTATGTCACTGGCGTCGGTCTCCAGGTCCACGTACTGCCGGAACCATTCGGGGAAGACCGACCGGTAACCACCCCAACTGCCGCGTGCGCTCCGGGTACGTGCCGGTTCGAGCGACCGTCCTCGTGTTCCTGAGTGTCGCCGTACTCATCGAGCAGCAACAGCAGATCGCCCTTGGTGATACCGGACTGGCCCAGCTCCAAGCGGCTGATCTTCGTGGTCGCTCGGTCGAGGATGCGTGCGGCATCCGCCTGTTCGAGGCCCGACTCCTGACGGACGTGGCGTAGTTCGTTGCCGAGCCGCAACCGCCTGACCGTAGGTGTGGCCATTCGTGGCCTCCAGGACTGTCGAGTTTCTGCCGGGCAGATTATCGATCACCGCACTCGCTGTTTGAGGACCGGTTTTTAGTGTTATCCCTAAAATAGGATTACATTTTTGTGGCTGCATTATCAGAGCGATGCGACCGGGGACGCTTTGTCAAGGATGCGCTTCGATGCTTCTGCTGGGCCGAGGTCGATCGGCTACCTGGTGTTGCTTCTGATCGCACTCGTGTACCGGCGCGGCTGGTCATCGACCTCGGGTACGACACAAGAGGCCGGTGAGTGCCGTGTGGATCGTGATGTTCGGAGTCATCATCTTTTCCGCGCTCCTGCCTTGGGCCGTTGTGATCTACGACCTTGAGCTCGTGCGCCCGGCGGGGTGTTCGCCGTTGTCGGTCGTGCCTGCTCGATGCGCCGCGTGTGCGCGCCTCACGTGCTTGTCCGGCTCGTGACGTCTACACGAACCAGATCGACCGGACTCCGGCCCGCCGTCGCTGCTCCTGCCTCTCAGCGGCGGCCGGTTCCATTTCGAGGACGACTCGTGCCCGAACCTCGCGGCCGCATGCTGGCTGTGCGTGGTGACCCGATCCCGGACCTTCCGACCCGTGACCGTTTCCGCCCGGTCGGGGACGTGGTCGGGCCGCGGAGCAGTGGGTGGTCGTCCCAGTGGCTCCGCCGGTGCCCGAGTTGCCGCGAGAGGCTCTGGACGGGTTGAGCAAGCTCACCTGACGCACCGTGTTGCCGGAGGTGACCGTTACGCTTAGTACGGTTCCGTAGTCGTCGAGTCGCACGAAGGATCACCGTGAGCGAGTACCTGTCCACCGAGCCCTACCGCGGAACCCGCGACTTCCTGCCCGACGAGATGTCGGTGCGCACCCAGGTGTTCCATCGGCTCTACGAGGTACTCGAACGTTACGGCTACCAGCGCTACGACGGTCCACAGTTGGAGCCGGTCGAGATTTACGAGTCCAAGTCCAGTCAGGAGATCGTCAACCAGCAGCTCTACACGCTGACCGATCACGGTGGGCGGCGGCTCGCGCTGCGCCCGGAGATGACTCCTTCGGTGGCGCGCATGATCGCGGGCAACGCGGGCTCGTTGACCTTCCCGGTGCGTTGGTTCAGTCACCCGAACTGTCACCGCTACGAGCGTCCCCAGCGCGGGCGCGTGCGTGAGCACTGGCAGGTCAACGTTGACTTGTTCGGCTCGTCCTCCACGGGAGTGGAGGTGGAGTTTTTCGAGCTGATTCACGACATGATGGCCGGCCTGGGCGCGAGCACCGACATGTGGCGGTTGCGGGTCAGCGACCGGGTGCTGCTGGACGCGCTGCTGACCCACATCGTCGGTGTTCCGCACGACAAGGTGCGCGAGACCGCGAACCTGCTGGACCGCTGGGAAAAGGTAAGCGCCGACACGCTGGCCGAAAGTGCCGCCGAGATCGGTCTGTCGGAGGAACAGTTCGTCCGGCTGGGCGAGGTCGTCAAGGACGGTAACGCCGCGATCGAGGATCTTCCCGCAGAGGCGCGTGACCAGTCCCGCCTCATGCAGGTGCTCGACACGAGCGCGGCCGAGCTGATCGAGTTCGATCCGCTGATCGTGCGCGGGTTCGACTACTACACCTCCACGGTGTTCGAGGTGTTCGACACCGACCCGAGTAACCGCCGTTCCCTGTTCGGTGGCGGTCGCTACGACAATCTGGTGGGCCTGTTCAGCAACAGGGAAATCCCCGGCTTCGGCTTCGGAATGGGTGACGTCACGATCATCGACTTCCTGAGCACCCATGGCCTGTTGCCGCAACCGCGCACCGATGTGGACGTGGTGGTCATCCCCACCGAGGAACAGTTGTTCGATCCGGCGCGACGCGCTGCTCGGGTGCTGCGGGACGCGGGCCTGCGGGTGACCACACCGCTGGAGACGCGCAAGCTCGGCAAGGAGATCCAGCGTGCCGACAAGGCCGGGGCGCGAGCGGTGGTCATCGTCGGCCCGGACGACTGGGCCTCCGAGTTGGTCACCGTACGGGACCTGACCAGTGGGGAGCAGCGGCAGACGACGCTGCACGCGCTGGACTCGTCCGTGCGGACGATCATCCCGTCCGAGTGACACCCGGTTGTGAGCGTATGACCCATGATCGGAGTCCGGGCTGGAAATTAGGTTCCTACTTGAGCTATCGCGGTATCAGGATTGCCGAAAAGTGGAGGCAGGTTCCCATCCCGCTGAGCGGCACCCGGTTCCTCGACGGCATCGCCGAGCACGAACATCCCCGCGACGTGGGACGAGTTCGGCACATACATGTCGCAGGACGGCGCCCTCGTGACCCGTCTCGTCGCGGCGGTGTGAGAAGTCCACAACACGGGCAGCGAACAGGCGCGGGACGCCGCACTGCGCCTCTTCGATGAGAAGCGGGACAACCTGGCCGCCGCTCGCCGACCGCTTGCCGACCGGCTCGCGGCGTATCGCGAATCCGGTCGGTGGGCGAAGCTGGATGCGGTGGTGCGGTCGGCCGATGTGGATCAACTCATCGACAGCATGCGTGTCCATTTCGGGGGACACCCGTTCCCGATAGCGCTGGAGTCGGTGCGGTTCGACTTCGAGTACGTGCGCCAGCATGGCTTCGAGGCGTTCTGTCGGATGGCCGATGAGTACCTGTCCGAGGTCGAACACCTTACCGGCGAGGCACGGACAGCGTTCGAGATCGAACCACTTGGCGATGGTTTCCCACAGTTCTGGCTCTACGAACTCGACATGGCGAGTACGTAGGTGCGGTCGCATCGCCACGTTCGCCAGAACCTGATCACGTTCGCCGAACGTTCGCTGGATGATGACCGCGGTGGTTCTTTCACGTAGAGCTCGTTGAGCGAGGATTCTTTCTCGCCGCGATCAGCTGGATCCATCGACGCGGAGTAGCCACTCTCCGCTCCGTCGACCGGGCCGGAATCCCCCTAAGCACGAGTTCTCCCTAGCACGAAACCCCTGTTGTGCAGTTCCTTAGCGCAGTTTCCTCGCGAAGTCCTCATCATGCCGGCCGCCGGGAGGGGTCATGGTCTCACTCTTTCGGGGTGTATCACCGCGAGCCGCTCGCGCCTCTTGTCGGTATGAGCGGAAGAACGGAACGAATCCTGCCGCGGCATCGTTGCGATCCCGAGCTGCTCCGGGCCGTGCGCGCCGCCGGGGCACTGCCCCGGAAGTCGATACGCGCCCGGTTCGGGCAGCGGAGGCTGAGCGCCGCACTGGCCGGGGGAGAGCTGGCGGCGCCGTGGCCGGGGGTGCTGGTGCCGGGCGAATCGCTGCATCAACCGCGCGCCCGCGCGTTGGCGGCACTGGTCTGGGGTGCCCCCGGCGCGGTGCTGTCGGGGCCGACCGCGCTCGCGGTGCACGGTTGCGCCCCGGTACCGCCCGAGACGCACATAACCGTGTTCCACGACAGGCGGCCCCCTCGCGGGTCACGCCTCGTGGTGCGGCAGAGCAGGGTCAGAGAGTCCGAGGTGGTGGAGCTGGACGGGCTGCGTACCCAGGTACTCGACGTCGCGCTGGCGGAGGTGCTGTGCACGGCGGGCGACGCCACGTTCGCCTCGGCCTGCCTGCGGCGCGCGCTGTCGGCGGTCACCCCGGTGGCGGCGGAACAGCTCGGGGAACTGGTGCGGGGGCGTGTCGCGACGAGAGCGGATCGGCGCGGCACACGACGTGCGCTCGCGTTGCTGCGGAGTGACCACCGGGTCGGAACCGCTCTCGGCTGTGGGGCCGATCAGCGCCACGGGCCGAGGCTGGTGCAGGGACGGGTACGCAGCTTCTCGACGTAGTCGTCCGGTGCCCCGGCGCGTTCCGCGGCATCGGCGATCAGTCCCAGATAGCGCGCCGAGGGAAGTCCGCCCTCGTAGGCGTCGAGCACGTACAGCCAGGCGAGGGTGGGGCCGTCCAGCGTCTGGATCCGCAGCCGTAGTTTCTTGTGCAGCCCCAGGTCCGAGCCCTCCCAGCGGTCGAGCTCCTGCTCGTCCTCGGGGGTGACGTCGTAGAGCACGGTGAAGACCTGCGCGCCCGGTTCCTCGACGATCGTCGCGAGCGCCCCCTCCCAGCCGACGTCCTCACCACCGAAGGTGAGCCGCCAGTCCATCAGCCACCCCGTTCCCGTCATGGGCGAGTGAGGGGCGCGCTCGAGCATCTGGGCCGGATCCATGTTGGAGCCGTAAGCGGCGTATAGCGGCACGGGTCACAGGATAACCACGCCGCGTCCGGTTGTCCGTCCCCGCTTTTTCGTGTCCGGAAGCGCTGCTGGCGGTGCCCGCCCGCGCTTCGCGGCGTTGTCGCCCCCCCGGGCCTCTTCACGCGACCGGGCGCTTGATTTCGCGGTGAGGGCGGGGACGCCGCTTTTCGCCTCCGTCCGGTCGGCCGAATCCCCCGGTACCGGTGAGCCGTGCGGGGGAGGTGGCGGCGTACCGTTGGGCCGGTGGGTGCGCGAGCCCGGGTGCCGAAGGGTGCGAAAATGGTCTCTACCAATTCCGGGCAAGAGCGGTTCCTCCGCAGGAACTCCGGAACCGCCGACGACGGCTCCGACCGATCCGTGCCACCGGAGGAGGATGCCGGGCGCGAGCCGCGCGGTACCGAGAACACGGGGCTGCGATCCGCCCCTGACCGGCGGCGGTTCCACTGCCACCACCGCAGCGAACTTCCCGGACGGACCCTAGGAGGTAGAGCGAAGTGTCCCGCATCGTAATCATGGGAGGCGGGCCCGCGGGCTACGAGGCCGCTCTCGTGGCCGCTCAGAACGGGGCGGACGTCACGCTGGTCGAGGCCGAGGGGCTGGGCGGGTCCTGCGTGCTCTACGACTGCGTGCCGTCGAAGACCTTCATAGCCTCCGGGGGTGCTCGCTCCTCCGTTCGGGACGTGCAGGAACTCGGTATCAGGGTCAAGGAGGGCGCGGCCGATGTGGACACGGCCGTGGTGCACGGCAGGGTCAAGGGGCTCGCGCTGGCGCAGTCGGCCGACATACGTTCACGGGTGCATCGCGAAGGGGTGCGGATCCTGGGTGGTCGCGCCCGGTTCGTCGATGAGACCCCCGGCCTGGCGCAGCACCGTGTCCGGGTCGATCTCAGCGACGGCGGTCAGGAGGAGCTCGTCGCCGACGCAGTGCTGATCTCCACCGGCGCGACCCCGCGCGTGCTTCCGGGGGCGCAACCGGACGGTGAGCGCATCCTGACCTGGCGACAGCTCTACGACCTGCCCGAGCTCCCGGAACACCTCGCCGTGGTCGGCTCCGGGGTCACCGGCGTGGAGTTCGCCTCCGCCTACGCGGAGATGGGCGTCAAGGTCACCCTGGTCTCCAGCCGAGACCGCGTGCTGCCGCACGAGGACGCCGACGCCGCGGCCGTGCTGGAGGAGGTCTTCTCCGAGCGGGGAGCCAGCGTGGTCAAACACGCGCGCGCCGACCGCATCGACCGCACCGACTCCGGCGTGCTCATCCACCTCAACGACGGCCGCAGGATCGAGGCCAGCCACGCGTTGATGACGGTGGGCTCGGTGCCCAACACCACCGACATCGGACTGGAGCGTATCGGCATCGAGCCGGACCGCTCGGGCTACATCCCGGTGGACCGGGTCTCCCGGACCAGCGCGACCGGCGTGTACGCGGCCGGGGACTGCACCGGCGTGCTGCTGTTGGCCTCGGTGGCCGCCATGCAGGGGCGGATCGCCATGTGGCACGCCCTGGGCGAGGGAGTCACCCCGATCAAGCTCAAGACCGTCGCCGCCAACGTCTTCACCCACCCCGAGATCGCGACCGTGGGGATCAGCCAGCAGTCGATCGAGTCCGGCGAGGTCCCCGCGCGCAGCGTCGTGCTGCCGCTGTCCGGCAACCCCCGCGCCAAGATGGAGGGGGTACGCCGCGGCTTCCTCAAGGTCTTCTGCCGTCCGGCCACCGGCGTGGTCGTGGGTGGTGTGGTGGTCGCCCCCAACGCCAGCGAACTGATCCTGCCGCTGGCCCTGTCGGTGCAGAACCAGGTCACGGTGGAGGACCTCGCCAACACCTTCTCGGTCTACCCCGCGCTCTCCGGGTCGTTGACCGAGGCGGGCAGGCAGCTCATGCGCCACGACGACCTCGATTGACGAGTGAGTGGGTTGGGCCGCGTTGATGGTGCTGTGGCGGAACCTCACGAGCCGTCTCGCTGCGGGAGCCTCGACATCGGGTAGTTACACACAACGTCGAGGCTGTCCTCGCGAGACGACCCGTGAGAACCCGCGGCGGTGCGAGCTGCTCGGGAGGTTCGTGGCGGGCCGAGCTGCGTTGGTGGCCGTTCGGCGCTGCGCGCCGTGACGGAGTTGTGGTGTCGGATTCGGGCCGGGAACGCCGATGTTGGTTTTCGGTCATCGAGGTTTCCGTGCCTCGGTATGCGGTGTGGGGGCGGGTTGCGGGACAGTGGTGTCGTGAGTGAGCTTCCCGTGCTGATCTACGACGGCGACTGCGGGTTCTGCACCCGCAGTGTGCGCCTCGCCGACGGACTGCCGGTGCGCGTCCGCTCCGTGCCCTGGCAGGAAGCCGAGCTCGAACGGTTGGGAGTTCCCGAGCAGCGGGCGCGGCGCGAGGTCGTTCTCGTCGACGAGTCCCACCGGCTCCACGGCGGGGCCGCGGCGGTGGCCGCGTTGCTGCGGCACTGTCGGGGTCCGTGGCGGTTCGCCGGGGCGATACTGGCCGCTCCCGTGGTTCGCACGCTCGCGGAGGGTGTGTACCGGCTGGTCGCCGACAACCGGCACCGATTGCCGGGGGAGACCCCGGCCTGCCGGCTACCGCCCGAACGCCGCCCGGGCCACTGAGCCCGGTTCACCGCTTCCTTTCGACGGACTCTCGCGCCTGCCGAGCCTCCCGATCTGTTCCGGCCTCGATCCGCCCGCTCGGTGGGGCGCGTGGAACCCTCCCTCGGCGGGGCTCGGAATCCACCCGGTGTGTCGCCGGTAACGGTTCCACATCCCTTCCGGGCACGCGGTGCGAGCGTGCTCGTTCCCTCACGCTCTTTCTTTCCCGCCCGTGCCCGCGAACGATCCCGTTCCCGTCCCGGAGAACCACGAGGTCGATGTCACCCGATCGTGGATAATCATGCGGGATCGTCACTTCCGAGGGGTCCCGCCGCGAGGCGGGTAGGAGAGAGCGAAGGTGTTTCGAAGAAGACGGGGCGGTGCGGTCCCCGATCCGTGGGAGGACGACCGTGCGACGGGAAACTCGCCGTGGGCGATCCTCGGCGTGCTCGGTGTCGTGTTCCTGGTCGTGCTGTTGGCCGTGGTGGCGGAACCGGGCAAGCTGCTGGCGGGCGGTGACGACGGTTCGGAGGCGACCGCGGTACCCGAGATGCACGACGGCCTCCCCGAACCCGGTTTCGAACCCACGGCGCTGCTGGAGCACAACCCGCTCAACTCCGAAAACGCGTCGCTGGGCGGCGCCGACTGCGAACTGCCGGGACTGGCCGAATCCGCCGACCGGATGCGGGACTACTACGAAGCGGGCGTGCGCTGTCTCGATGATCTCTGGCGTCCCGTGGTCGTACGGGCCGACATGAAGTGGGCCCCGCCCGAGGTGAGTCTGTCGGCGCGCGCGGACAGCTGCCGCGATTCGGAGGAACGGACCCGCCCCACCGCCTTCTACTGCGACGGAACCATCCACCTGCCCAGGGAATGGGTGCTGTCCGACCTCGGTACCCAGGAGCCCGCCCACCTTATGCTGCTGGCGCACGAGTACGGCCACCATGTGCAGCAACGGGCCGGGATGCTGCGCGCCTCCACCGTCCGGCAGGACGAGTACGAGACCCGGAGCCCGGAGTGGCTCCGGATCTCGCGCCGCCTCGAACTGCAGGCCGACTGCTACTCCGGAATGTTCATGGCCGCGGCCGCCGAAGGCGGAACCCTGCGGGACCGCGTCGCTCGGCGGTACGCCTCGGCCACGGGCAGCACCGAGCTCGCCGACACCCACGGTTCACCGCGCAACCAGCGGGACTGGAAGCTGACCGGATTCCGGGAGCGGAACGCGGCCGCCTGCGACACGTGGAGCGCGCCCGCCGAGCAGGTGCGCTGAGCGCTCCCTCGACCGGCACCGCTCCGATGACTCCGCCTCGGCCGTCGGTTCCCGCTTCCGTTCCCGTGCCGGAGAGCGTGCTTCGGCTGTCCGGCATCCCGCTCGGACTTCGGTTACGCTTTGCCCGTCCGTTCGCACGGAGCGTGTGGTTCCCGCCCCGGTGGGCGGCGGACTGGGGGATCTCCGGACCGACAGCACGCGGCCCTCCGACCGAGGAGGATCGATGGCCGAAACCGCGGCACCCGAACGATCGCACTGGCGCTACAAGCGGGGACTCGGCGGCGAGATGCTCGCCGAGGTGCTGGGCACCTTCATCCTGCTGCTGCTCGGCTGCGGTTCCGTCGCGGTGGCCCTGGCGGCGTTGCCCGAGTCGGGGCGGCAGGTGACCGACTTCGGCCCGGCCAACTGGCTGATCATCATCTGGGGCTGGGGCTTCGGCGTGGTGTTCGGCGTCTACGCGGCGGGCGGGGTCAGCGGCGCGCACATCAACCCCGCCGTGACCCTGGCGTTCGCCGTCCGCAGGGCGTTCCCCTGGTACAAGGTGGTGCCCTACTGGTTCGCCCAGGTGGTGGGGGCCTTTCTCGCGGCGGCACTGGTCTACGCGGTCTACGCGCCCGCGATCGACTCCTACAACGCCTCCGAGGGGCTGGCCAGAGCCGAGTCGCTGGACACCTTCTCCATCTTCGCCACCTTTCCGGCCGAGTACTTCGGCGGTGGGTGGTGGGGGCCGATGCTCGACCAGATCGTCGGTACCGGGATCCTGGTGTGCCTGATCTGCGCGCTGATCGACACCCGCAACATGGCCCCGGCCTCCAACATGGGGCCGTTCCTGATCGGGATGGTCGTCACCGTGGTCGGGCTGACCTTCGGGCCGAACGCGGGCTACGCCATCAATCCGGCGCGTGACTTCGGCCCCCGGTTGTGGACCTACGTCGCCGGCTGGGACGAGATCGCCTTCCCGGGCAGTTACGAGTGGTTCTCGTGGTACTTCTGGATTCCGATAGTGGGGCCGCTGGTCGGCGGTGTGATCGGCGCTGTCGTCTACGACCTGTTCGTCGGCCACGTGCTGACGGAGCGCAGCAGGCCCGAGGTCGGCCGTGTGCCCGAATGAGCGTCGCGATACCGCCCGCGCCGCGCCTCCGCGCGTGCCGCGGTACCGGGATCCGACGGGTTCGCGTACCGGTCCGCCGGGAAGGCCGGTCGGCCGCCCTACTGCCCGGCCCGTTCCAGCAGTGACAACAGCGGTGCCGCCTTGGTCAGGCACTCCTGCCACTCCGCCTCGGCGTCCGAGTCGGCGGTGATGCCACCGCCGACCCCGAAGGCGACCTCGCCCGCCGCGTACTCCAGCGTGCGGATGGCCACGTTCAACTCGGTGCCGCGCACCGGGGAGGACATGCCCACCGCGCCGCAGTAGACCTCGCGGGGGTCGGACTCCAGCTCGGAGATGATCTCCAGTGCCCGCACCTTCGGGGCTCCGGTGACCGAGGCGGGCGGGAAGGTGGCCCGCAGCAGCTCGGCGTCGCCGATCTCCGGGGGCAACTCCGCCCGAACCTCGGAAACCAGGTGCCACACCCCCGGGTGCGGTTCCACCCGCAGCAGCTTCGGAGTGGTCACCGTGCCGGTCCGGGCCACTCGCCCCAGATCGTTGCGGGCCATGTCCACGATCATCACGTTCTCGGCGATGTCCTTGCGCGAACCGCGCAGCACGTCGGCGTTGTGGTCGTCCTGAGGACCGCGTCGCGGCGTGGTTCCCTTGATGGGGCTGCTGCGCACCACCTCGCCGTGGCGGGCGAGGAACAGTTCCGGGGACAGCGAGGCAACCGCCCCCCAGGCACCGGCCACGTAGGCGGCCCTGGCCGGGTCGAAGCGCGCGCTGCCGGTCGCGAACAGCTCCAGCGGGCTTCCGGCGAACGGAACGGCGAAGCGGCTGCACACGTTGGCCTGGAATATCTCGCCCGCCGCGATCTCCTCCACGCACCGCCGGACCGACTTGCGGTGCCGCTCGGCATCGGGCGCGACCACCCCACCCGGTCCGGGGCCGCTCTCCGCGTGGTGACCGGCTGCCTCCGCGACCAGCGTGCCGAGCTCGGTGACCAGGGCACCCGGTTCGTGCTCGGCGATCGCCTCGAACCACCACTGCCCGCGTGGGTCGCGCCGCAGCACGTGATCGGTCCACCCCCAGGCAGCCGCAGGCAACCGCCGCCTCCCGGGATGACGCGCTCCGGCGGGATCGGTCAGCTCGTAGCCCAGGTAGCCGACCCACCCGCCGCCGACCGCTCCTTCCGGGGCCGCCGGCTCGGGGGTCACCTCGGGTCGGCGGTCCAGCACGTCGAACGCCTCCCCCGGTTCGACCGGGTGGACGCGGACGGAGGGAACCAGCACGGTGCTCCCGCCGAACCAGTCGCCCGTCAACGCGGCGGGGGGAGGGAGCCCCCGGCTCCGGGCACGTCGTTCGAGAGCACGCAGCACGTCGGTGGCGGTGGGGTCGCCTTCGACGGGCCGGACGAATAGTCGCACACCGCCAGTATGCAACCGTGCCGACAGCTCTTACCGGCCTCACCCGAATCGGGTAATTTCGGTCACCGCTACAGTTCGTGGTGTGCGTTTGGTACTGGCTTCCGCTTCGCCCGCCCGCCTGTCCGTGCTCCGGGGAGCGGGTGTCGAACCGGTGGTGCGCGTCTCCGGGGTCGACGAGCGCGCGGTGACCGCCTCGCTGCCGGATCCCTCGCCCGCCGAGGTCGTCACCACGCTGGCCCGCGCGAAGGCCGAGGCGGTGGTGGACCAGGTGGCGGCCGAGTTTCCCGAGGCCGTGGTCGTGGGCTGCGACTCGATGCTCTGGGCCCCCGGGGAACAGGGGGACGAGCTCGTGGGCAAGCCCGAGACGCCGGAACTGGCGGCCGAGCGCTGGGAACGCATGGCGGGCGGAACCGGGCAGCTGCTGACCGGCCACGCGGTGCTGCGGCTGCGGGACGGCGCGATGATCGCCGGTCACAGCGACCACCTCGCCACCACCGTCCGATTCGGCCGTCCGTCCAGGGCTGAACTGGACAGCTACATCGCCACCGGGGAACCGATGAAGGTGGCGGGCGGATTCACTCTGGACGGGTTCGGCGGCTGGTTCATCACCGGAGTGGATGGTGACCCCGCCAGCGTGCTCGGCATCAGCCTCTCGTTGACCAGGTCGCTGCTGTCCGAGGTCGGTGTCAGCGTGGTTTCGCTGTGGAACCATCCCGACGCCGTGCACGACCGGGCGGGCGGCCGGAGCCGCTGAGCGCGGTTCGCCGGACACCCCCGCCCGCGGCGGTTCGCGCGGCACCGGCCGGTTGTCGGTCTCCGGAACGGCGGGATCCCGGCGGGAGTGAGCGCGCTTACACCTCGCCCGTTCCGGGAACAAACCGCAATCACGGTGCTGTTGACCTTCATCGCGATGACACCTCGACGTCGCCGGAGCCCGGCGCGATACCTGACACAACGCCTGCACGTCGATCTGCGACGGCAGGCCAGCTGCATTTGTCGCCCTTGATTCCCCCGGACGGGCGCCTTTCCCGCCAACGGCGGTGATCGCTGCCTCCGAACGCGCGATCCCGCGGGAGCCCTCCGAAGCCGATTCCGTTCTCGTGTCCGCTTCTTGACCGCCCCACCCGCGGCGGTCGAATCCGTGAATCGTCGGGAGACAACCGTGTCAGAGACACAAGCCGAACCGTCGCGACCGACCCGCTTCCGGTTACGCTTCGATCCGAAGCTGTTCGCCCTGGCAGTGCTCGCCTCGCTGGTGCTGGGGGCGCTGCTCGGATGGGTGGCCGACTCCACCGGGGCGGGCTGGCTCATCACGACGCTGGACACCATCGGGTCCACGTTCACCAAGCTGCTGACCTTCACGGTGCTGCCGCTGATCTTCACCGCCATCGTGCTCGGCATCACCAGCCTGCGTTCCGTCGGTGGCGGGCGGACAGCCGCCCGCCTCGGCGGCAAGACCGCCATGTGGTTCGCGATCACCTCGTTGGTCGCGGTGCTGATCGGCATCGGGGTGGCGAATCTGCTGCGCCCCGGGCAGGGTCTGAACATCTCGCCCGACCAGCAGCGCGTCGACGAGGTCAGCGACATGGCGGGCGGTTCGTGGCTCGACCTCGTCCAGGGACTCGTGCCCGAGCACCTGGTGGGGGCGTTCGCCGACGGGGAGACGCTGCAGGTCGTGTTCGTCTCGCTGCTCGTGGGTGCGGCGGCCTACAGCCTGGGTGAGAAGGCCCAGCCGTTCGTGGAGTTCAACCGGGCCGTGTTCGAGATCATCCAGCGCGTGCTGGGCTGGATCATCAGGCTCGCGCCGCTCGGCACGCTCGGGCTGATCGGCAACGCGGTGGCCAGCTACGGAAACGAGTTCTTCGTCCCGCTGCTCAAACTCACCGGGGCCACCTACATCGGCTGCGCGCTGGTGCTGTTCGCGGTGTACCCGCTGCTGCTGTGGTTCGTGGCCCGGGTCAGCCCCGCGAAGTTCTTCGGCAAGGCATGGACCGTGCTGCAGTTCGCGTTCGTGTCCCGCTCCTCCGGGGCGAGCCTCCCGCTCAGCAGGCAGACGGCGGTCAACCTCGGGGTGGACCGCTCCTACGCGAGCTTCGCGGTGCCGCTCGCGACCACCACCAAGATGGACGGTTGCGCGGCGGTGTACCCGGCGGTGGGGTCGATCTTCATCGCGAACCTGTTCGGATTCCACATGGGGCCCGTGCAGTACCTGACCATCGTCGCCGTGGCGGTGTTCGGTGCGATCGCCACCGCCGGTGTGACCGGTTGGTTCACCATGCTGACGCTGACCGTGGGAGCGCTGGACTTCCCGCCCGCGATGATCGCCACCGGCATCGCCATCGCCTACGCCGTGGATCCGATCATGGACATGATGCGGACCATGACCAACGTGGCGGGGCAGATCACCGTGCCCACGGTGGTGGCTCGCACCGAGGGGATGCTCGACGACGAGGTGCTGCACACCCCCAGTGCTCCTCCGCTGCTCAACGGCCCGGAGGAGACCGCCTCCGACGAGTCGGCCGGTTCGCGGGAACGCGGCCCGGCCCTGTCCGGGGTCTGAGGGGAGTCGTCCGCTTCCCCGAGGGGCGGAGGGCCGGCCGGGTCCTCCGCCCCGTCATCGGCTCGGACGGTGACGTCCGCCGGTGCTTCGGCGACCACCTACCCAGGTGAGGTGCTTAGCTCTTAGACTCTTCAGCGATCCACGCTGTCGTGACAGGAGGTACGAGGTGCCCGAGCAGGACTCGATCCCCCGTGATCGGATACGCAAGGTGCTGGTCGCGAATCGGGGTGAGATCGCGGTTCGCGTGGTGCGGGCGTGCGCGGATGCGGGCATCGGCAGCGTGGCCGTCTACGCGGAGCCGGACTCCGAGGCCCCGTTCGTGCGGCTGGCGGACGAGGCGTTCGCGCTGGGCGGTACCACCGCGGCCGAGAGCTACCTCGACATCCCCAAGGTGATCGAGGCCGCCCGGCGCAGTGGTGCCGACGCGGTGCACCCCGGCTACGGCTTCCTGTCCGAGAACGCCGACTTCGCGCAGGCGGTGCTGGACGCGGGGCTGATCTGGATCGGCCCCTCGCCACGGGCGATCCGCGACCTGGGGGACAAGGTCACCGCCCGGCACATCGCGACCAAGGCGGGGGCGCCGCTGGTCCCCGGTACGCAGGACCCGGTTTCCGGGGCCGAGGAGGTCGTGGAGTTCGCCAAGGAGAACGGCTTGCCGGTCGCGGTGAAGGCCGCCTTCGGCGGCGGTGGGCGCGGGTTGAAGGTGGCCCGCACCTTCGAGGAGATCCCCGAGCTCTACGACTCGGCCGTGCGGGAGGCCGAGGGCGCCTTCGGCCGGGGTGAGTGCTTCGTGGAGCGCTACCTCGACCGGCCTCGGCACGTGGAGGCGCAGGTGCTGGCCGACCAGCACGGCAACGTGATCGTGGTCGGGACCAGGGACTGCTCGCTGCAGCGCAGGCACCAGAAGCTGGTGGAGGAGGCGCCCGCCCCGTTCCTGACCGACCAGCAGCGGGAGCGCATCCACGCCGCGGCCAAGGCGATCTGCTCGGAGGCGGGCTATCACGGTGCGGGAACCGTGGAGTTCCTGGTCGGTGAGGACGGGACCATCTCGTTCCTCGAGGTCAACACCAGGTTGCAGGTCGAGCACCCCGTCTCGGAGGAGACCACCGGAATCGACCTGGTGCGGCAGCAGTTCCTGATCGCCGAGGGCGAGCCGCTGGAGATCACCCAGGACCCCCCTGCGCGGGGGCACTCCATCGAGTTCCGCATCAACGGTGAGGACGCCGGGAGGAACTTCCTGCCCACTCCGGGCACGGTCAGTCGTTTCGTTCCGCCGGCCGGGCCCGGTGTCCGGGTGGACGCCGGGGTCGAGAGCGACAGCGTCATCGGTGGCCAGTTCGACTCGCTGCTGGCCAAGGTGATCGTCACCGGTGCCGACCGGGAGGAGGCGCTGCAGCGTTCCCGCCGCGCGCTGGACGAGATGGTCGTGGAGGGGATCGCCACGGTGCTGCCGTTCCACCGGGTGGTGCTGCGCGACCCCGCGTTCACGGGTAGCGACGGGTTCACGGTGCACACCCGCTGGATCGAGACCGAGTTCGACAACACCATCGAGCCGCACACGGGCGGCACCGAGGCCGCTGAGAGCGAACAGCGCCAGCGCATCACCGTCGAGGTCGGCGGCAGGCGCCTGGAGGTCTCGTTGCCCGCCGGCCTGGCCGCGGTGGGCGGTGGTTCCGAGCCCGCCGCGCCCGCCGGCAAGCCCCGCAAGCGCCGTTCCGCCTCGGCGGGTGCCGCCCCCTCCGGCGATGCCGTGACCGCACCGATGCAGGGCACGGTGGTCACCGTGGCCGTCGAGGACGGGCAGCGGGTCGAGGCGGGCGATAAGCTGTTGGTGCTGGAGGCCATGAAGATGGAGAATCCGGTCACCGCGCACAAGAGCGGGACGGTCACCGGTCTCAAGGCGCAGCCCGGTGACTCGGTCAGCCAGGAGACGACGCTCTGCGAGATCAAGGACTGATCACCGTTGGCCGAGCGGGGCGATGAGGTTCGGATCGGCGATCACGATCGTGACCGGGTGATCGCCCTGCTCGGCGAGCACTTTTCCGCCGGGAGGCTGGAGGTCGACGAGTTCGACGAGCGGTGCCGGCGGGCGGCTGGGGCGCGGTTTCGCTCCGACGTGGCCGCGTTGTTCGCGGACCTGCCCTCTCCGCACCCGGAGGTTCTGGCCACCGGGCGTGCCGCACCGGCGGCCGAGCCGGAGCGGCACGCCTCCGACGGAGCGCCGAGTCCGCGGCGCGGTGCCGCGCTCGGCATCGCCGTGGTGCTGGCGATGATCGGCCTGCTGGTGGTGACCAGGCAGATCTGGGTGCTCCTCCCGCTGGTGGGCTTCGCCTTCGTCTGGTTCGGGACGCGTCGGTGAGCGCGAGTCGTCTTTCGTCCGTGGCCGCTGGGTTGCGCATGGCCACCATGCGCGGCCGGATGACCGCACGGTGCCTGCTCGCCGGGCTGAGTGGGGTGCTGTGCCTGCTCGGCGGGTGTGCGGTGCTGCCGACTCGTGAGGCCGCGGACAAGGGGCCGATTCCTCCCGAACCGGTTCCTCTGCCCGAACGGGAGGCGGGGATGTTGCCGCCGCGTCCCACCGAGCTCTCGCTGCGGGGGTTGCGGCCCTGCGGGCTGCTGACCGAACGGCAGCGTGCCGGGCTCGGTTTCGACCGCGACCCCCTGCCCGGGGTGGAGGAGGGGTTCGACAACGCCGTCACCTGCAGCTACCGGAACAGCAGGGCGAAAGTGGGGGCCCGGCTGGCCCTGGTCACGACCGAGGGCATGAGCGTCTGGACCAGTGATACCGCGCAGGTCAGGGCCACACCCGTGGAGCTCGGCGGGTTCCCCGCCCTCGTGATCCGCACTCCCGGGCTGCGGCTGGCCTGCAACGTCGCCGTGGACACGGCGGAGGGGCAGCACCTCGACGTGCTGTACCGCGACGACGGCGCCGACCGTCCGGCCACACTGGACCAGTTGTGTTCCGGGGCGCGTCGGGTGGCCGGGGCGGCGGTGCGAACGTTGCGCGAGTCGGGCGGTATCCGGTCGCCCGACTCGGGGAACTGAGCGGTTCCCGCGTCCAAGTGGTTACCGCGCGACGTTTTCGGCCGGTACCGGGGTCGCGCGCCGCATCGCTGCGGTCCACGTGAACGGCCGCATCGGACGGCGGACCACCGCGGAACACGACGGGTGGCACGGCCGCTCGCGACCACGCTGACCGTCGGCACCGCCGCGCGATCCCACGTGACCCGAGAGGACGGCCTCTCGGCAACGCTTCGTGTTCGAATCATTCCGCTATCGGACTACTGCCCACGCCACGGATGAGCCATTAGAGTGTGCTGTCAGGTTCCCGAGAGTGGAGGCGATCGTGCCGAATGGTTCCGAACGGGACGGTGTGACGGGTTCGCCCTCCGCGCCCGACGCGGCAGGAGCCGTGCGGGTGGAGGCCTCGGCCGTCCCGAACCTGATCAGGTCGTTGCAGTCCTCGTTGGACGAGGTCGGTGTGCAGATCGAGCACGCCATCACCGAGCTGCGGATCCGTCCCTGGGCGGGGGATCCCGTCAGCACCGGCGCGGCGGCGAGGTTCAACGAGTACTCGGTCAGCGGGGACCGGGCGGCGCTGACCGCGCTGTACGGCTACCGCGACCGGCTGCAGGCCGCCTCCGACGCGTTGCGAGCGGTGGAGAACCGTTACCGCGAGACCGAGGACGCCAACGCGTCCCGGATGCGTACGGGTTGCTGACACGGTGAGACGTCCGCGGGAGGCCGTCGTTGAATGACCACCGCTGGCAGGGCTACACCCATGCCGAACTCTACGAGCTGCTCCACCAGGGACCGGGTCCCTCCGCCTCGGGGGATCCCTCGCGCAGGTGGCGCGAACTCGAACGAACGTTCCGGGAGATCGACGACGGCATGGCCGCGGCGCTCAACGCCGTGGCGGCCGACTGGCAGGGTGAGGCGGCGGAGAGCGTGCGACAGGGGCTGCGACCGCTCCGGGAGTGGGTCGAGGACGTGAGCGGGGCGGCGGGCCGGATGCGGCAGTGCTCCGAACAGCAGGCCGATTTCGTCGCGAGGGCCCGGGCCGAGATGCCGCCGCCCGTGCGGGTGACGGCAGAGGAGCCGAACGGGGTCACCTCCGCGCTGGTTCACCTGTTCGGCGGGCAGACGGACTACGAGGTGCAGGAGCGGCGGCAGCACGAGGCCGAACAGCGTGCCTTCGACGTCATGCGCCGGTACCAGGAGTCCTCCGAGGCCAACGCGACCGCGCTGGCCTCGTTCGAGGCCCCTCCTCAGGTGGTGGTCGACGCTCCCTCCCGTGCCGTCGCGGGAGGATCCGGTGGGGACGTGACGATCTCCTGGCACCGCCCCCCGGCGGACGGCGCCACGACCGGCGGAAGCAGGGGAGCGGCGTCGAATCCGGGGCGCGGCAGCGGGGGTTCGAGCCCGGCCGCTCCGGGACGTGCCGGGACCGGGCGGAGCACCGCCCCGAGCCCGACACCCCGTACGGCGGTCCCTCGGCGGGTGCCGCGGACCGAGCCGGAGGAGGAACGGGAGGTCGCCGTCGAGGCCACCGAGACCGAGGGTGGTGAGGGCCTCTTCGACGAGTACCGCGTTTCCGCCCGTCCGGTCATCGGCGGTGACCCGTCGTGAGCGATGCCGCCGAAGCGGCCCCCACCACCGGGCCGGTTTCGCTGTCCGCCCTGGAGTTCGACGTGCTGCTCGAACACCTGGGGATCGATCCGCCGCTGGTGCTCAGAGTTGCCTCGCCGGGCAAAACCCACTCGCACCGAAGGGAGCTGGCCGACGCGGCCTGGTGGGCGCTGGCCGAGCGTGGACTGTGCGGCCGGGACGGCCTCGCCGAGTCGCTGCGGCGGATGCTGTCGGTGCTCGACAGCCCCTCCCGCGAGGTGGACGGCCGCTGCTGGCTGGGTCGTGGCGTCCGGGTGCTGGCGGCTGCCCCCGGCGAGTCCGATGAGGCCGTGCTGGTGGTCAAGGAGGAGGAGCGGTTGTGGTTGCGTCCGGCCGCGGGCAGTGGCCTGGTGCGCGAGGCGCTGTCGGTGCTGCCCGAGGTGCCGGCCGGGAGCGGACGTTCGGTCAGCCTGCCGAGTGCGGACCTCGACGCCGCCGCCTCGGAGTCGGGTGACGACCTGTCGGTGCTGCGCCGGGCGTTGTCCTCGCGTGGGGTGCGCACCGACGACGCGGCCGTGCTGGCGGGGATGCTGGAGGGGGTTCACGCCAGTGGCCAGTTCGGCGCCGCCGTCAGAGGGGTGAGCACCGGGCGGCGTCGCGCCGAGCACGTCGTCGGGTTCTTCGACTCCGGACAGGGACGTCACGTCCAGCTGCGCCGCGCCACTTCCTCGGGGGAGGCATGGAGCACCATCGCCCCCGCTGATCGGCGTGGCCTGGTCGAGCGAGTGGCGGAGCTCCTCGGCGACCCGCTGACGGGCTGATCGGGGACCTCATTCGGAGGCCGGGTTCGGGGTGGAGCTGGAACGGCCCGCCGGGCCGGGTACCGGCGGTGTCGCGCGGTACCCGGCCGTGGCGGGAATTCCGGCCCTCAGCCCACCGGTTCCACGATCCCCTCGCGGGCCTCCGGAGCCGCCACGCGGGTGGCGTCGGCAGCCTGGTCGTCGGGCTGGTTCTGCGACTCGCGCTCGGCCTCGACGCGTGCCGAGTACCGCTCGACCTCGCTGTTGACGCGCTGTTCGTCCCAGCCCAGCTCCGCTCCGATCAGCCGCGCCACCTGCTCGGCGCAGTCCACGCCGCGGTGCGGGTACTCGAACGAGATCCGGGTGCGCCTGGTGAGCACGTCCTCCAGGTGGAGCGCCCCCTCGTAGCGCACCGCGTAGACCACCTCGGCCCGGAGGTAGTTGGGGGCCTCGTCGATCGGTTTCAGCAGCTCGGGCCTGCTGTCACCCAGCGCGAGCACCTCGTGGATCATCGAGCCGTAGCGGTCCAGCAGGTGCCGCACGCGGTAGGGGTGGAGTCCGTGCGCGGCCGCGATCTGGTCGGCCTGGTTGACCAGAGCGTGGTAGCCGTCGGCGCCCAGCAGCGGCACCCTGTCGGTGATCGAGGAGGCCATCCGGCCGGAGACGTCGTTGCTGACCGCGTCCACGGCGTCCTTGGCCATCACCCGGTAGGTGGTGTACTTGCCGCCCGCGATCGCGACCAGGCCGGGAGCCACCCTGGATACCTCGTGCTCGCGGGAGAGCTTCGAGGTGTCGTCGCTCTCACCGGCCAGCAGGGGGCGCAGCCCGGCGTAGACCCCTTCGATGTCCGAGTGGGTCAGCGGGGTGGCGAGCACGCCGTTGACGTGCTCCAGGATGTAGTCGATGTCGCGCTTGGTGGCGGCCGGGTGCGCCAGGTCCAGGTTCCAGTCCGTGTCGGTGGTCCCGATGATCCAGTGGTTGCCCCACGGGATCACGAACAGCACGGACTTCTCGGTGCGCAGGATCAGCCCGCTGTCCGAGACGATCTTGTCGCGCGGCACGACCACGTGCACGCCCTTGCTCGCGCGTACCCGGAAGCGCCCGCGTCCGCCGGACAGCCGCTGCAGTTCGTCGGTCCACACACCGGTGGCGTTGATGACCGCCTGGGCGCGGACCTCGGTCTCCCTGCCGTCCTCGACGTCGCGCAGCCGCGCGCCCGCGATCCTGTCGGCCTCGTGCAGGAACTCGACCACCTGGGTGGAGGTGCGCACCACCGCGCCGTACCGCGCGGCGGTGCGGGCCACGGTCATGGTGTGCCTGGCGTCGTCGGCCTGCGCGTCGTAGTAGCGGATGCCGCCGATCATGGCGTCCCGCTTCAGGGCCGGGACCATCCGCTGCGCCCCGGCGCGCGTCAGGTGCTTCTGGCCCGGGACGGAGCGGGCGCCGCCCATGCGGTCGTAGAGCAGCAGCCCGGCGGCCGTGTAGGGACGCTCCCAGATCCGGTGGGTGAGCGGGTAGAGGAAGCTGACCGGTTTGACCAGGTGCGGGGCGAGGCGGTTGAGCATCAGCTCCCGTTCGTGCAGCGCCTCGCGCACCAGGGAGAACTCGAGCTGCTCCAGGTACCGCAGTCCGCCGTGGAACAGCTTGCTGGAGCGGCTGGAGGTCCCCGCCGCCAGGTCGCGAGCCTCCACCAGGGCCACGCGCAGTCCCCGGGTGGCCGCGTCGAGGGCGACTCCGGCTCCGGTGATGCCACCACCGATGACGACGACGTCGAACTCCTCGTCGCCGAGGCGCCGCCAGTTCTCCTCGTGTTCGTCGGGGCCGAGCTTGCCCTGTGGCTGCCCGGTGACTTCCGGTTTGTCGCTGGACACTAGCGTCCTCCTCGCTCGTTTCGCAGCCCACCGCCCCTGGGCGGAACGCCTCACCGCGAGTACATCCGACAGTGCTCATGATGCCGGATCGACACGCCCCGCGCGTGGTGTGTCACCCGCGGTGTCCGGATCGGGAGCGGTCGGGACGCGGATCATCCGGCCCGCCGCACCGTCGCGCCCCGTTCGCGCAGGACCTCGACCTCCGCCTGCGGGGTTTTCGAGTCGACGATCACGGTGTCGAAGTACTCGGCCGGTGAGACCGCGTGCAGTGCGCGCCTGCTGAACTTGGTGTGGTCTACGTAGAGCACGCGGCGGCTCGCCGAGGCGAGCATGGCTTTTTTGAGCTGCACCATTTCCTGTTGCGGATAGAAACAGACACCGTCGGTGACGGCGGAGACGGACATGATCGCGAGGTCCACTCGCATTCCGCGGAGCGCATCCAGCGCCATGCCCCCTACGAAGGCGTCCGCCCAGGGCAGGAAGTCGCCTCCGACGCAGATCAGATGGATTCCCTGTTGTCCGGCGAGCTCGTCGAACACGCCCCGGTGGTTGGTCACCACGGTCAGCGGTGCACGTTCCGGCAGCAGCCGGGCCAGGTAGACGCCGGTGGTCGAGTCGTCGAGCATCAGCGCCTGTCCGGGTTCGACCAGCTCGATCGCGGCCTTGGCCAGTTCGGTCTTCTCCGCCTCGTTCTGCTGCAGCCGGTACTCGGAGGCGGCCTCGTAGAGCAGCGAGGACGCGGCGGAGACGTAGCCCCGGTTGCGGTGCACCAGCCCCTGGGACTCCAGCTCGGCCAGGTCCCGGTAGACGGTCATCGCACTGGCGTCGACCGTCGCGATCAGGTCGTCGATGCGCAGGGTTCCTTCCGCCATGACCAGATCGGTGATCTTGCGTCTGCGGTCCTGCTGTCGTCCGGACGGTCGCCTGCCCTGCGTGGCCATCGTCATTCCTCTCGCACCACTCCTGTTTCACGGACAGGTGCCATCCTCCACCGCCGCCGAAAGCCCGTCCGTGATCCGGACGGTGTCGCGATGACGGGGATTCGCCCCCGGACGTCACAAGTAAACCATCTGAACCGATAAAAACATCAAGCTGAGGTTATTGCAATGTTTCTTTTCACAGGTCTAGTGTGACCCAATCTTCCACAGTGAGAAACCCGGGCTTCAGCCGGAGGTAGTAACCGACATGCGGTGGTACAGGACACACGAAACTTCGACCCTCGGCCGGGCGGGTAGCGCTCCCGCCGGTCGGATGCGGAACAGAGCGGGAGGCACGAGATGAGCGCGGGCGCGATCTTCGTCTTCGAACTGCTGGGCACCGCCACGCTGACCCTGCTCGGGTGCGGCGTGGTCGCCAACGTGACCCTGCGCGACACCCTGGGAAACAGCGGGGGCTGGCTGCTGGTCAACTTCGGCTGGGGCTTCGCCGTGTTCGCGGGCGCGAGCATCGCCGCCCCCGCCGGGGCGCACATCAACCCCGCGGTGACCTTCGGGCTCGCCGTCAACGGGCAGCTCGACTGGTCGCTGGTACCGGTCTACCTGGTGGCGCAGCTCGTCGGCGGCGCGCTGGGTGCCGCGGTCTGCTGGGCGGCCTACAAGCTGCAGTTCGACACCCACGACGACCCGGCCAACACCCTGGGGATCTTCGCGACCGGCCCCACCGTGCGCAACAAGCCCTGGAACCTGGTCACCGAGATCATCGGCACCTTCGTGCTGGTGTTCTGGATCCTGCTCAGCCCCGGTGCCGCTTCCGGTCCGGACGGGATTCCCGAGTTCGGCAACGCCGCGCTCGGCTACGCGGCCGTGGCCTTCATCGTCATCGGCATCGGCAGCTCGCTCGGCGGTCCGACCGGCTACGCGATCAACCCCGCCCGCGACCTGGGCCCCCGCATCGCCTACGCCCTGCTGCCGATCAGGGGCAAGGGCGGCGCCGACTGGGCCTACTCCTGGGTGCCGATCCTCGGCCCGATCATCGGAGGTTCCGCCGCCGGGGCGCTCGCGCTCGCCCTGCCCGCGGTCTGATCACGCCTCGGCCCGGAGGACCTGCCCGCCGTTCGCACAGGGGGCATTCTCGGAGCCGACACCGTCATCGCCAACCACACGCGCCGATCGGAAGGTAGCGACATGGCCTCCTATATCGCAGCCATCGACCAGGGAACCACCTCCACCAGGTGCATAATCTTCGACCACTCCGGTCAGGTGGTCTCCGTGGACCAGGTGGAACACCGGCAGATCCTGCCCAGGGCGGGATGGGTCGAGCACGACCCGATGGAAGTCTGGACCAACACGCGGCAGGTGTGCGCCGGTGCGCTGGCCAAGGCCGACCTGGTGCTGTCCGAGATAGCCGCCGTCGGCATCACCAACCAGCGCGAGACCACCGTGGTCTGGGACCGGCACACCGGTGAGCCCGTCTACAACGCGATCGTCTGGCAGGACACCCGCACCGACGCCATCGTCAACGAGCTGGCGCGGGGCGAGGGCGGCAAGAGCAGGTACCAGTCCCGGACCGGCCTGCCGCTGGCCACCTACTTCGCCGGTACCAAGATCCGCTGGATCCTGGACAATGTGGACGGCGCGCGGGAACGGGCCGAACGCGGCGAGCTGATGTTCGGCACGATGGACACCTGGGTGCTCTGGAACTCCACCGGAGGAACCGAGGGCGGGCTGCACGTCACCGACCCCACCAACGCCTCCCGCACCATGCTCATGGACCTGCGGACGCTGAGCTGGGACCCCGACATCTGCGCCGAGTTCGGCATCCCCATGTCCATGCTGCCGGAGATCCGTTCCTCCTCCGAGGTCTACGGATACTTCCGGAAGCGCGGCGTGCTCGGCGGGCTGCCGATCTCGGGGATACTCGGTGACCAGCAGGCGGCCACCTTCGGTCAGGCCTGCCTGACCCCCGGCGAGGCCAAGAACACCTACGGCACCGGGAACTTCCTGCTGCTCAACACCGGAACCGAGCCCGTGCTCAGCGAGAACGGGCTGATCACCACGGTCGGATACAAGATCGACGAGCAGCCCACGGTGTACTGCCTGGAGGGCTCGATCGCCGTTACCGGCTCGTTGGTGCAGTGGATGCGCGACAACCTCGGCATGATCGGCAGCGCTCCCGAGATCGAGCAGGTCGCCGCCTCGGTGGACGACAACGGCGGCGCGTACTTCGTGCCCGCCTTCTCCGGGCTGTTCGCGCCCCACTGGCGTTCGGACGCGCGCGGCGTGATCGCCGGTCTGACCAGGTTCGTCAACCGAGGCCATCTGGCGCGTGCGGTGCTGGAGGCCACCGCGTTCCAGACCCGTGAGGTCGCCGAGGCCATGAACGCGGACTCCGGGGTCGAGCTCAAGTCCCTCAAGGTGGACGGCGGCATGGTCAACAACGAGCTGCTGATGCAGTTCCAGGCCGACATCCTCAACGTCCCCGTCATCCGCCCGAAGGTCAACGAGACCACGGCGCTCGGCGCGGCCTACGCGGCCGGGTTGGCCGTCGGGTTCTGGTCCGGGGAGAAGGACATCCGCGCCAACTGGGCCAAGGACAAGGAGTGGGATCCGAAGATGTCCGAGCAGGCCCGGGAGCAGCAGTACGGCGAGTGGCAGAAGGCCGTCACCAAGACCTTCGGCTGGGTCGAGGAGTGACCCGGTCGCCCGCCCGGTTCGCCGACGTGCTCGTGCGGCGGGACCTCCCGTCGACTCCCGGCCCCGGGAGCGGAAGGAACCGGGTGGGCGACTCGCGGCTTCTCCGGCTCCTCGCGGGAGCGCGGGGAGGGAACGCCCGTGGCCGGTCGGGCCGCGGGAGTGCTCGCTTCGGCGTCGAAACGCCGAAAGCACCGTTCCCGCGGCAACGCGGGACGGGTGTTCTCGCCGGGCCGCCTCGGCGCCCACTGGAGGCGGCCCGGCGGGGCGGTTCGTGCTCGTGGGCCACCGCCGTCGGCCGACCCCGGACTCCGATCGGGCGGATCGAGCGGGGTAGCGTGTCCACCTCGTGACCTCCCAGGGTGATTCCCGATCGCTGACCGACACCGTCGCCGAGCTGCGCACGGCTGGCTGCGTCTTCGCCGAGCGCGAGGCGGAACTGCTGTTGGCCGCCGCCCCCACGGATGCCGAGCTGCGCGAGATGACACGACGCCGGGTGGACGGGACGCCGCTGGAGGTCGTGCTCGGCTGGGCGGAGTTCCTCGGCGCCCGCTACGTGGTGGAACCCGGGGTGTTCGTGCCCCGGCGACGCAGCGAGTTCCTGGCTCGCCAGGCGCTCTCGCTGGTACGCCCCGGGGACGTGGTGGTCGAGCTGTGCTGCGGTTCCGCCGCGATCGCCGCGGCAGTGGCGGGAGCGGCGGAGCGGATCGAGCCGCACGCCTGCGACATCGACCCCGACTGCGTGCGCTGTGCGCGCCGCAATCTCGCCGAACTCGGCGGCACGGTTCACCGAGGGGATCTCTACGAGGCGCTGCCCGAGGCGCTGCGCGGGCGAGTGGAACTGCTGGTGGCCAACGCGCCCTACGTTCCCACCGGAGCGATCGCCTCGATGCCGCCGGAGGCGCGGGAGCACGAACCACGGGTGGCGTTGGACGGCGGCGCCGACGGGCTCGACGTCCAGCGCAGGATCGCCGCCGGGGCCCTCCGGTGGCTGTCGCCGGGAGGGCACCTGCTGCTGGAGACCGGTGAGCGGCAGGCCGACCGCTCGGTGGCCGTCTGTGCCGAGCACGGGCTGCGCGCCCGCGTGGTCCGCTCCGAGGAGGACGACGCCACGGTGGTGGTCGCCACCCCGGCGGGGGCCTGACCCCGGAGCGTTCCGTGGTTTCGTGGGAACACCGCGCTGCCGGTGTCGCGCGGTGTTCGCGAGAGGGGTGGATTCCGGGAGGGCTCGGTTCTCGGGAGGAGCGGCCACGGCGGTCCAGCGGGTTCCACCGATGGCAGCATGGACGGAGCCGGTCCGTGCCAACCCAGCGGTCATCCCAGTGAGCTATTCCAGTGAGGCGGGGCATGAACGAGCAGTACTCACCGAACTTCGAACACGGCCCCAACACGGTGTGCCCGAACTGCGGCGGCTTCCAGAAGGTCAGCGAACCCCGGCTCTACATGATCCGGGCCACGGAGGACACCCACGCCGGTATGACGCTCGGGGAGTGGCGCACCTGCCCCCAGTGCCAGGGGGACGGACACATGCGCGGTCTGCGCCCTCCTGTGTGAGAGTGGACCGGTTGCCTCGCTCGGGTGCTCGGTTGGCGGAACCTCTCGTGCGGCTCTCGCTGCGGATCCGGAGACATCGGGTAGGTACTACACAACGTCTCCGGCGTCCTCGCGAGAGCCGCACGGGAGAACCCGCGGTTGGCTGGACTGCGTGCGTGGTCGTTTCGGCGCCGGGAGCGCCGAAAAGAGGGGCGTTGGGCCGGCTCTTGAGTAGCGACCTACGCGGCGAGCGGCCCGGCCTTGCAATGCATCCGACTCACGCACCGGGACACGAACGCTGCTCACACCGCATGATGTGGATTCCACAGCTTGGTGGTCCCAGCCGCGCGGGAGAACCCGCGGTTGGCTGGACTGCGTGCGTGGTCGTTTCGGCGCCGGGAGCGCCGAAGAACCGCGAGACAGCGCCTCGCCGCGTTACGGGGTGCTTCGAGTGGCGACCTACGCCACGTGCCTCAACGCCTCACGACGCATCCGACTCCCATGCCCCTCGGCACACCGCCCGGCTTCGTCCGCAGCGGCGGTGGTTTCGTGGGAGATCGACGCCGAACGGACGGACTCACAGCGGCAGCGCGGAGGCCCGCCAGGCGTTCGGGCCCGGTCGCAGCGGCCGCCTCCCACCGGGGTAGCGCAGCGCGGCGGCACGGTCCCCCCACAAGGACATGCGCGCGGGCCGCTCGGTGGCTCCGCCGTCGGAGCTCGCCGCCGCCAGCCCGGTCAGCGCCGCGGCCAACGCGGCCACCTCGACGTCGTCGGGCCTGCCACGCTCGACACGCAGTACGGGCCGCTGGGGCTCGCCCGTCTCCGGGCGGGCGGATTCGCCGGAATCGGCAACCGGATCGTCGCTCAAGGCGCACCTTCCATACACGGGTGTGCGTGGGTGGGAGTCAGCATAACGGTCCCGGGCAGCGGCGGAACAGCGCTCGCGGCGAGTGCTCCACGCGCCGCGAGCGCCACCGGAGGACCGCCACGGCTCACAGCGGGATGTTGCCGTGCTTCTTGGCCGGGAGCGTGTCCTTCTTGCCGCGCAGCATCCGCAGCGACCTCGCCAGGTAGCCACGGGTGTGGGAGGGCGGGATCACCGAGTCCACGTAACCGCGCTCGGCGGCCTCGTACGGGTTGCACAGCGTGTCCTCGTACTCCTGCTGCAACCGCGCCCGCACCTCCTCGACGTCGTCGCCGCGCTCGGCGGCCTCGGACAGCTGCCTGCGGTAGAGGATGTTGGTCGCCCCCTGCGCACCCATCACCGCGATCTCGGCGGTGGGCCAGGCCAGGTTGATGTCGGCGCCCAGGTGCTTGGAGCCCATCACGTCGTAGGCCCCGCCGTAGGCCTTGCGGGTGATGACGGTGGCCAGCGGGACGGTGGCCTCGGCGTAGGCGTAGAGCAGCTTGGCGCCGCGCCGGATGATGCCGTTCCACTCCTGGTCCGTGCCCGGCAGGAATCCCGGCACGTCCACGAAGGTGACCACCGGGATGTTGAACGCGTCGCAGGTGCGGACGAACCGGGCCGCCTTCTCACTGGCCTCGATGTCCAGCGTGCCGGCCAGCTGCGTGGGCTGGTTGGCCACCACTCCGACGCTGTGCCCCTCGACGCGCCCGTACCCGGTCACGATGTTCGGTGCGAACAGCTTGGAGACCTCGCAGAAGTCGCCGTCGTCGAGCACCCGGGTGAGCACCTCGTGGATGTCGTAGGGCTGGTTCGGCGAGTCGGGGACCAGCGTGTCCAGTTCCCGGTCGGCCTCGGTGAGGTTCTCGACGATCTTGCCGGTCTCTGTCGGCGCGTCGAGCACCGGCGGCTCGGCGAGGTTGTTGGACGGCATGTAGGACAGCAGTTCCTGGACGTAGGAGATCGCGTCCTCCTCGTCGGAGGCCATGTAGTGGGCGTTGCCCGACTTCGAGTTGTGCGAGTGCGCCCCGCCGAGCTCCTCGAAGGTCACGTCCTCGCCGGTGACGGTTTTGATCACGTCGGGGCCGGTGATGAACATGTGCGAGGTCTCGTTGACCATCACGGTGAAGTCGGTGATCGCCGGGGAGTACACCGCGCCCCCGGCGCACGGCCCCATGATCAGCGAGATCTGCGGGATCACCCCCGAGGCGTGGGTGTTGCGCTTGAAGATCTCGGCGTAGAGCCCGAGCGCGGCCACGCCCTCCTGGATGCGGGCGCCGCCGGAGTCGTTGATGCCGATCAGCGGACATCCGGTCTTGAGGGCCAGGTCCATCACCTTGACGATCTTCTCGCCGAACACCTCGCCCAGCGAGCCACCGAACACGGTGAAGTCCTGCGAGAACACGCACACCTGGCGACCGTCCACCGTGCCGTAACCGGTCACCACGCCGTCGCCGTACGGGCGGGACTGCTCCATCCCGAAGTTCGTCGATCGATGTCGGGCGTGCTCGTCCAGCTCGACGAACGATCCCTCGTCCAGCAGCAAGTCGATCCGTTCGCGCGCGGTGTACTTGCCCTTGGCGTGCTGTTTCTCCACCGCTCGCTCGGAGCCGGCGTGCACCGCCTCGTGGTTGCGCCGATACAGATCGGCCAACTTCCCGGCCGTGGTGTGGATGTCCGGCTCACCGACAGACGGCTCACCAATCGGTTCGGTCGCACTGCTCATGCCCGGCAGCCTAGCCAGACGTGGTCGTCTTCCACGAAGAGGTCTCCGGTGACGAGCGTCACTCCCGCGTGCGGCGGAATCGGCCGTCCGGTTGGCCGGGGCGGGAGCCCGCCGCCCGTGGCGGAGGGGCTGGCGACGGGAGCACCGGGTGACCGTCTCCGACCGGGACGTCTTCGGCATAGCCTGGTCCCATGACCACCCCGCCCCCGCTGGACGCCGAGGCGCTGCGCGCCCGCCTGCTCGACGGCGGTGCGTACCGCGCGCTCGACGTGGTGACCGTTACCGGATCGACCAACACCGACCTGGTGGCGGCGGCCAACGCCGGTTCCGCCGACCGCACCGTGCTCGTCGCGGAGGAACAGCGGGCGGGGCGGGGCAGGATGCGGCGTTCCTGGGTGTCGCCGCGCTACTACGGGTTGCACGTGAGCGTGCTGCTGCGCCCCGTGGTGGCCGCGCGTACCGCGCTGTCCTGGCTGCCGCTGCTGGCGGGCACCGCGCTGGCCGAGACGGTGCGGGAGACCACCGGGCTGGCGGCCGAGCTGAAGTGGCCGAACGACCTGCTGCTCGGCGGCGACCGCAAGGCGGCGGGGATCCTCGCCGAGGCGGTGACCACTCTGGACGGTATGGCCGTGGTGCTGGGGATCGGGGTCAACGTGCACCACGACGCCGCGAGCCTGCCCGAGAGCGCCGGCGGGCTGCCGGCGACCTCCGTCGCGGCGGAGGGAGCGGAGGTGGATCGCACCGAGCTGCTGGCCCGGTTGCTGGAGCGGTTGTCCGAGATCGAGCTGCGCTGGCGCGAGGGAGTCTCCGAGGAGGCCGTGGACGGCGGCATGCTGGAGCGCTACCGGCCGCTGTGCGGCACGATCGGCCGTTGGGTGCGTGTCGAGCTCGGCGGTGGTCGCGTGCTGGAGGGCGAGGCCCGCGACGTGGACACCGAGGGCAGGCTCGTCGTCCGGGACCGGGACGGGACGCGTACCCCGGTCTCGGCCGGTGACGTCGTGCACCTGCGTCCGGCGCGGCGGTGACCGGTGCCGCCCCGGGCCGCGTCGCGCGGGTTCCCGTGGGCAGGGGAGGGGAGACCACCGGCCCGGCCGGTACGGTGAGCACGGCTCGCTGCTGATCCGAAGGGGGACCACCGGTGGCTTATCCCGATGACCAGCTCGGCGAGGGGGAGCACGTGCTGCTGCACCGCCACCCCCACTGGAAACTGCTGGTGGGGCCGTTGTTCGTGCTGGTGGTGGTGCTGGCCGGTGCGGGCTTCCTCGCGGTGCTGACCGAATCGCTGGCCTGGCGGACCCCGGCCCGCGCGGCGCTCGCGGTGATCGGCGGTGTGCTGCTGCTGTGGCTGGTGCTGAGTCCGCTGCTGCGCTGGCGCACCACCCACTTCGTGGTGACCAGCCACCGCCTGATGATCCGTGAAGGGGTGTTCACCCGTTCCGGGGTGCACATTCCGCTCGGGCGGATCAACAGCGTCCGCTCCCGCCGTGGGCTGCTCGACCGGTTGCTCGGCAGCGGAACGCTGATCGTCGAGTCCGCCTCGGACGAGCCGCTGGAGTTCGACGACATCCCGGAGGTGGATCGGGTGCAGTCCTTGCTGTACGGCGCGGTCGAGGAGGAGCCCGACGACCGGTATCCGGACGGTCGGTGACTCCCGCCGTCGTCCGTGCCCCGCCGCGAGTCGCCGGTTCGCTCGCCGGTCGACCGACCACACGGGCCAGTCCCGTTATGGATTCCAGGAGGAGATTTCGATGGGCGTACGTGCGCTGGGCCTGCCGGAGGCCACGCGTTCCCCGGAGAGCCCGGAGCTGCCGGAGCGGGTGACGATCTGGGAAGTGGGACTCCGGGACGGTCTGCAGAACGAGAGCGGTGTGATCCCCTCCGGCGTCAAGCTGGAGTTCCTAAACCGGCTCAACGCAGCGGGACTGCCGGTGATCGAGACGACCAGCTTCGTCCACCCCGACTGGGTTCCCCAGCTGGCCGATGCCGCCGAGGTCGTCAACGGGCTCTCGCCCAAACCCGGTGTGCGCTATCCCGTGCTGGTGCCCAACCAGCGCGGACTGGACCGGGCCAGGGAGGCGGGCGTGGCCGACATCGCGATCTTCGCCTCGGCCACCGAGAGCTTCGCCCAGCGCAACCTCAACCGGAGCTTCGAGAACCAGTTCGAGATGTTCCGCCCGGTCGTGCGCGGCGCCCTCGCCTCCGGAATGCGGGTGCGGGGCTACCTCTCCATGGTCTTCGGCGATCCCTGGCAGGGCGCCGTTCCGGTCGAGCAGGTGGTCAGCGCGGGCAAGCGGCTGCTGGAGATGGGCTGTGACCAGCTCTCCCTCGGTGACACCATCGGTGTGGCCACCCCCGGCCAGGTGGAGGGCGTGCTGCGCGGGTTCCGCGCGGCGGACGTGCCCACCGACCGGCTCGCGGTGCACTTCCACGACACCTACGGCCAGGCGCTGGCCAACACCTACGCGGCGCTGCGCCTGGGTGTGAGCACCGTCGACGCCTCGGCGGGCGGTCTGGGCGGCTGCCCCTACGCCGGGTCGGCCACCGGCAACCTGGCCACCGAGGATCTCGTGTGGATGCTGTCGGGACTGGGAATCGAGCACGGTGTCGATCTGGAGATGCTGGTGGACACCAGCACCTGGATGGCCGAGCGGCTCGGCAAGCCCAGCCCGTCGCCGGTGGTCAAGGCGCTGGCGCGGTGACGGCGGCGGAGGCCGCGCGCTTCCCGGCCACGAGCCCGCGCACGCTGCGGGGACAACCGCTGCTGGTCTGGGAGTGCCCCGGCGAGTGGTTGGCCGTCTCCTCGGGTTCGTACGGTGGTGGGCTCGGAACGCGTCGCTGGGTGCTCAACGCCACCGTCCCCAGTGGATACGACCGCCCTGATCCGGCCGCGCACGTCGCCGAGATGGCGGGCGAGCTCGGCCTCGAAGGGGCGGGTACGGGGTTGTTGACCGCCGTGGACGTGCGCCACGAGGTGACCGCCGCCGAAGCCGGGGTGCGGGCGAGCGTGACCACCGGAGTGGGTTATCCGATCTGGGCCGCGCACGACGCCGCCGACACCTCCCACCTGGTGCGCGGCTACACGCCGGGCACCATCAACGCGGTGTGCTTCCTGCCGGTGCGGTTGAGCGAGTCCGCGCTGGTCAACCTGGTCGCCACCGTCGCCGAGGCCAAGGCGCAGGCGTTGCTGGAGGCCGGTGTGGCCGGTACCGGGACGTGCACCGACGCGACCGTGGTGCTGTGCCCGCCCGACGGCGAGCCCGAACCCTACGGCGGGCCGCGCTCCGTGATCGGTGCGCCGCTGGCCCGTGTGGTGCACCGGGCGGTGACCGAGGGACTGCGCGTGACGAACCCGCGTCACGGATGAGCGATCCTCCGCCGGGTCTCGTCCGGCGGCTCGCCGGTTTTCCCGTTCGGTGGCGGGTGGCGGAGTATCGGCGCGAGGATCGTTCCGGCGTTCCGGTCCGGGTGGAACCGCCGCGTGTCCCGGCGCGTCCCAGCGGCGGCCACCCGGCGGCAGGGGCGGACGGCAGTGGAGGAAGGTGAGTGGCGTTGATCGACCACCGCGCGCAGGTCGATGAGATGATCGCCGACTATCGGCGCAGCAGACAGCGGCTCTCCGAGGTCGGTGACGAGCTCGCCGCGATCGAGGAGACCGTCGGCGACGAGCGGGGGACCGTCTCGGTCACCGTGGGCTCGGGGGGAGCGCTGCGGCGGTTGTGGCTGTCCGAACAGGCCTACCGCACGCACCGGCCCGAGGAGCTCGGTCGGCTGATCGTCCGGCTGTCCGGTACGGCCACCGAACGGGTCGCCGAGCGCACCGACGCCGTGCTCGCGACGGTGCTGCCCTCCGGAAGCGACCCCGCCGCTTTCCGCGCGGAGGTCGCCCCGCCGCCCGTCACCGGGGTGTCGGTGCCGCGTGGCTCCGGGCGTGCGGACAATGATCCGGAGACCTCACCAGCGGAGCCCGAACAGGAGGAGTCGCCCGAACCGCGGAGTTGGTTGCGGGACGTCGGAGCGGCGGAACGGAGCCGGTGATGACAGGTTTCCACAGCGACCCCCGGAAACTCACCGAGCACGCCGGGGAGTTCCCCGAGCACGCCGAGCGCGCCAGGCGGATCAGCGACGAGCTGCGCACCGCGCTGGACGCGACAGCGGGTTGCTGGGGGGCCGACGAGGCGGGCAGCAGGTTCGCCGAGCTTCACCTGCCCGGGACCGAGCGCGCGCTGAGCGAATTGGAACACCTGCCGGACGGGTTGGAGGAGATGGGCAAGAACCTGGCGGAGATGGCCGAGACCTACCGCCTCGCCGACGAGTCCGCCGCCGAGCGACTCGACGGGACCGACACCGAGCCGGGCCGGGGGTGATCGGATTGGGGATCGAACTTCCCGGGGAGCTGCGTGGCGTGGCCGAACGTACCGGCACGCACTGGCCCGAGGCGGACGAGGACGCCATGCGCGAGGCCGCTTCGGCCTGGCGCCGTGCCGCCGACTCGTTGGACGGGCTGGCCGCCTCCTCCGACAACTCCGCCAACGGTGCGCTCGCCGCCGTCGAGGGGGAGGCGGGCCGCGCCGCGAACAGGCAGTGGCGGGGGTTCGTCGAACCGGACACCGGAAAGCTGCCGGGCTGTGCGCGGGAGTGCAGGGCGGCGGCGGAGCGGTTGGATCACGCGGCGGAGCAAGTGGGGGCGGCCAAGGTTCGGATCGTGCGTGAGCTGGTCGCGCTCGCGAAACAGACCGACGCGGCCGAGCGGGCCGCCGGTGCGGGCAATCCCACCGCCGCCGTGCGGGCCGAGTCGGCGGTCAGCGGAACCGCCACCAACATCGCCGAGCTCAACCGTGCTCTGGTGAGTGCGGTGGACAGTTCCGGTGGGGTGGGCATCGACTCCGGTGCTCCTCCGGGGGCTGGGCCGTTGGTCGGTTCCGGCGGGGCGCCCGGTGCGGTGATGGCCCTCGGGGACAGCGGCGACGTTGTCGATCCCGCGCGGGTCGTGGATTCACCGATGGATTCACCGGCCAGTGTTCCTCCGGGCGCTACGGAACGTGTCGCCGATCCGCCCGACCCCGCCGAGCTCGCGGGAGCGGCGGACGATGCCGGGCGGATCGGGCGGTTCGCCGGAGAGCCCACGGCCTCGGCCGCGGACCTTCCGGGCGAAGTACCGGAAGCCCCGGGAGCCCAGGAAGCCCAGGGACTCCAGGGAGTCCAGGGAGTCCAGGGGGACCGCTCTCCCGGTGGCAGGATCTCGGAACTGCTGGACCCCGCCACGGCGGGAGCCGAGGACCGGGGGCCGACCGCCGCGCCGGAGGAAGCCGGGAACCCGCCCGGGGGGCTTCCGAGCGGTGGTGCTCCCGACCGGGAACTGACCGGCCCCGTGTCCCCGGAGACGCTGCGGCGTGCCGGGGCCGCACCGGACACCGGAGCCGAGGCGGGCACCGGGCCGATCCCCGCCGTGGACCCGGTCGCGCCTCCGGTTGCCGAGTCCGCTGTCCGGGAGGCAGGCGTCGGCGGGCAGCGGGTCGAGGCGGAGCACGATCCGAGCACCGCACCGCACTCCGTCCAGCGAGCCTGGGCCGCTCCCGGAGCCGCTTCGGCACCTCCGCCGCCGCAGGCTCCGCCGGGAGCACCCGTGCCGGGCCAGGCGGGGGCGGCACCGCCGAACCCGGCACCGCCACCGGGGCAGTTCGGTTCGCAGGGACAACCCGGTTCGCCGGGGCAGCCGCAGCGGCCGGTGCCGGGCGCCGCGCCGCCGCCCGCTCCTCCGGGCGGCGGTCGGCCGATCGGGCAGCCGGGCCAGGAGGCCGGTGCTGCCCGCCCGGGCGTTCCGCCACGGGCGGGGCACCAGTTCACCGGAGCGGCCCATCCGGGGGCGGTTCCCCAGGCGGGGCGGGCTCCGTTGACGCCGGGCGGGGGCATGTCGCAGCAGCCGCAGCAGCCCGCGCAGCAGCCCGCCGAGGGGCGGCGTCCGGCGCGGGAGAACCAGCGTGACCCCGCTGTCGTGGCGTTCGTGCTGCACCAGTTCCCGCTGGGGCACATGCCGGTGGCCGAGACGCGGCCCAGCAGGCAGTGGTCGCCTTCCGGACAGCCGTCCGAACGGGACACCTTCACGGTTCCGCCGCAGTCGCACCCGCGAGCGGACCTCGTCGAGGAGCTGGACGGGCCGGGATTCGCATGCCAGCCCGCACCCGGCACCGCGCTGTGCTCGGTGGCGGAACCCGACCGCGCGATTCCGGGGGAACTGTTGGTCGGTTACGAACCGCTCGGTCCGGAGGCCGATGTCGGCGAGTTCGAGTGGGAGCGGCGCTACCTGCTTCCCGGGCCGGGGGAGAACGGGACGCACGCCTACGACTGGCCGGTGCGGCACGGCTTCCCGGACAACGGGGCCGAGGAGCCGCGTCCCGAGATTATGCCGCCGGACACCCTGCTCGACCGGCTGGGCGATGAGTGGGGGCTCGTGCTGGCCCCGGCGGGAACGTGCTTCGCGAACCGCTCGCTTCCCCCGGAGTTCCGGGAGCGCCCCTACCGTCGGTACCGCGTGGTGCGGCCGTTGCCGGTGTGGCACACGCGGGCCGTCGCCTGGTTCGAACAGCCCGGGACGGGACTGCGCTACCGCACGACGCACCCGATCACCGAGCTGGTGGCGCTGGGAGTGCTGGTCGATCCGGACACCGAATCCGAACAGGACACCGACTCGGAAAACGTGACCGAGTCCGAACCGGACTCCGCACCCTCGGACCTCGTGGCGGAGCCCGACGAGACGGAACAGACCGTGCGAATCCGGAGCAACGACATGAGTTCGGCGGATGATCCCGCCGGAGCGATGCGCTGATGTCTTTTTGTTCTCTTGGTGCTGGGACAGTTCTGCTGTGGCTCCCCGCATGGGACTCCCACCACTTCCGCGGGTCGAACTCCGACCGCCCTCGCAGTCGGCACCGCCGCGGGTTCTCCCGTGCGGCTCTCGCGAGGACGGCTCCGACGTTGTGTGTCGCTACCCAAAGTCGGGGCACCCGCAGCGAGAGCCGTGCGCGAGATTCCGCCAAGTGACTCTCCACGCAAATCGAGGTAACAGAGTCCTGCTTAGGAGGCGTGATGAATTCCGAATCCGTGCCGGGGTGGCTCGAGACGATGGGCGTGCCGTCGCGGGTGGTCTCCGTCGGAGCGGAGACCGACGACGCCTGGTGCCTGCTGCGGGAAGACTCCGAGGGGCAGCCGGTCTGGGACGTGTTCTGGCGCGAGCAGGGCAACCGCTACGACTGGGCGAGGTTCTCGGACGAGCGGGTGGCCTGCTTCTACCTGTTCGGGCGGTTGACCTGGACCCAGGCGCTGCGGGGCGCGGTCGGGCCGCTCGACTCCGGCAGCACGCCACCCAGGGGAGTTCCGATCCCCGGTGGCTCGGCCGATCCCGGCAGCGGTTCACCCGGTGCGGGCAGCGGTCCGGTGACCCCCGCCACCGGCAACACCCCGGCCACTCCCGGCGCGGCGGCTCCTGGAACCGGGAATCCCGCGACAGGCAACCCCGCCGCTGCTACCGCTGCCGGGCATCCCCCGGAGCGAGATCACGGCGATACCCCGGAGCCCACCGCCGAATCCGACGCCGTGGCCTCCACCCGGGAAACCTCCGGAACCGAGCAGGGCACCGCCAGGCCGGGGCGGGAGCCCTCGGGCGGCTGAGTGCTCCCCATCCGCACGGTGATTTCGCGAGAAATCGCGACGCTCGCCCGGCCCCGTCCCGGAGCTCGGCAGCCGGACTCAGGGCGGCCACGGAGTGTTCAGCCGCTTCGCTTCGACGCGGAACCGGTGCGGGATTCGTCGTCCCTCTTCGGGAACCTGCTCCCGCCGTTGTGCTCGGCTTCGAGCCGTTCGACCTCGCCGCGCAGTGCGTGCTCCGTGAACTCGTAGAGGCTCGCGGTGTGTGCCACGCTCCCGTCGAGCGCGCCCACGGCGTTCTTGGCCCGAGCGAGGGTGTCAGGGGATACGAACGAGTCCGTCTTCAGGCTCTCGACGCTCCGTGCCATCACCTCGCGCCCGACCTCGGCCGCGAGCGATACCACGGTCAGCACGCCGATCGTCCACAGTATCCATTTCTCGACACCGAAAAACAGCAGTAACAGGAACATCGCCACCGCGAACACGGTGGCGATTCCTCTCGGGATCGTCCGTTTCGCTGTGTCCCGACCTCCACGTCGTCATCGCCCGCTCGCATGTCCGGTCGACAACCTAACGGTGAACCCACCGCTACTCGCGCAGCGATCGCGGCAGTGAATCCCTGCCGCCGATGAAGGTCGCGGTGGTCGGTCGGGAACGCAGCGGTATCAGCCGGACGATCTCGTGTTCGAGCAGTCGCTCCTTCGGGCTCCGGAGCTGCTGGATGCGCTTGTCGTTGCCGTTCCAGTGCAGTACGCGGTCGATTCGCGGCCGTTCCACCTCATCGGTGGTCCACGGCTCCTCGACGAGATCGTCGCCGTCGTCCTGCTCGGCTCCGCAGCACAGCAGCGCCGCCCACCAGTGGGGTGGATCCAGCCGAACCCGCAACCACTTCCCGGGGGTCCAGGCCCACAACTGCGTGCTCACCGGCGCCCGCTCGGGCATGGTCTCCAGGTGGAAGCCGTTGTTGTCCGACCACGCCGCCGTCCAGTCCTCGGTCATCCGATGCAGTTCCGCCCAGCCGTCGTCATCCAGACGACGACGTCCGCTGCCGTGCAGCGTCCACGAAGTGCTCATACGTGCTCCTCACGCAGCCGTTCGGCCAGCTCCGTCATCTCGGCGGGACGCTGCCAGTCGGGATCGCTCACCCTGACGGTGCCGCATCCGGCCGTGGTCCGACCGCCGATGCCGACCAGCCCGTCGTGGATGTCGGTCAGCGCCGTTTCCAGCAGCAACCGGTTCGTACCGATACGGGGGGTCGTATCCGCAGCTGAGTCCGACGCCCCGGCCGGTTCCGGCTCGTCGAGCGGTTCGAGCTCGTCGATGCGCAGCCGGAACCGACCCGCCGTCACCACCTCGTCGGTGTAGAGCAGCTTCTCCCGCGCACCGCCGGTGAACCTGTCGATGGCCACGTGCTGCCGCAACTCCTTGACGGGTTCGGTCACGATGCTGTCGTGCACCGCGATCCTGGCGCGGCGGGTGTGCGCTTCCTTGCCGCTGAACCCGAAGATCCGGCACGGTCTGCAGTGCCCGCAATTCCCGCGCTCTTCGTGATCCTCGCGATCCTCACGATTCCTGCCCGTGCATGTCGGAGCGCCTACCACGCGGCAGATGTACTCCACGCGGGAGCGCAACACTCCCTTGAGGCTGGTACCCGGCACCAGGAACTCGCCGTCACGCTTGAGTGCCGGGCTTCTCTCCCGTCCGGTTTCCGAATCCGTCTCGGTCTCTCCCGTACCGATGTGCAGGCCGTCCACGATGCGCAGTTCCACGTCGATCAGCCGGTCGTCCGCGGCGTCGGCCGTGCACGGCTGCGCGGTCGGGTAGTCCTCCGGTGAGGTGAGTCCGATCCAGTCCAGCAGGTCCTTGCTGTCGGCGAGGTCGTAGACGCGGTGTCCGAGTCCGACCACCTGACACTTTCCGGCTCCGTGAGTGGTACCGCGTCCGATGCTCGGCCGCCACTCCCGCAACGCCCGCAGGAGTGTATCGAGGCGCTCGTCGGGGCGGTCCCAGCGAAGCACCACGTCGAACTCGGTCCCGGCGGCCAGCAGCTCGGTGTGGTGCAACTTGGTGTTGGCCGCCGCCCCGCGTTCCCGATCGATCGAGGTGCGCTTGGCAGACGAGGTTTCCTTCTCGGAGCGCAGCAGTGTGCCCAGCACCCCGACCGGTGAAGCGGCGCGCCGCTCATTCGCTTCCGGGGCCGGGCCGAACAACTCGGGCAGTCTCTCGGTGGGGGCGAGCTCGGTGTAACGAGCGCAGTGCTCCCGCAGGCTGCCCGCCACGGTCGAGCCGGGGAGATGAACGTCGTTGTTGTGGTCCCGGCGCAGTGGCACTGTGTCCTGCGGTGCGTAGAGTGCTTCAGGCGCGGTCACGCCACCTGGCGTGAGCATGCGCAGCCGGACGCTGAACAGCGCGCTTTTCATCGGTTCTGCTCCATGTACCTCAAGATCTGTTCGTAGATTTCCGCGTCCTTGACCGTGAGCACCGCTTGGATGGCCTGGTGGATTCGCTCGTCGTACTCGGTGGACCGGAGCGCATCGTCGAACCTGGAATCGTCGGCGTTATCCAGCCGGATCTCTTCGAGCCGTGCCCGGAACCGTGAGACCAGCTCCGGATGAGCTCGCAACGCGGCTGCGTGCCCGGTAAAGGCGCTGATTCCCCACGGCGGTTCGCACCGGTAGAGCGCCCCGAAGCCCTCGCGGCGGCGCAGGCCGATTCCGCGTGCCATCAGTCGGCGTCGGGCGGTTTCGGTGGGAGGTTCCGCGCACTTCACCCGGTAGGTCGAACCGGCCGCGACCACCCGCTCGACGGGTTTGGGCAGCCCGCTGGCCGCGTGCCACCCACCGGCCTCCTCCCAGCGGGTCCAGGAGTCGATGATCTCCACCTCGGACACATCAAGCTGTTCGGACAGCTCCTCCGGATCCGGCGTCGCACTGGGCATACCGAACTCGTCCACGAACGCGCCGGGCGAGGTGAGCCGCAGTACGAGGTCGTCGCCGTAGAGCTCCACCGGTTCGGGGATCGCTTCGGTGTCCACCTCCACCGTGGCTTCACCGCGCAGGCTGCGTCGTGACCCCAGCAGCAGCGAGTCGACGGCCGTGCCCTCGGGATACAGCGCCCGCACGGCGTCGCCGTGAACCCAGCCGCGCAACAGCAGGCCGTCCTGTACCGCCCGCTGGCTGTAGAGGCTGCCGTCCAGCGCCACGCCGTCGGTGGACAGCGCGACCATGGTGCGGTCGACGCTCGGAACCTTGCCGTACGGTTGTCCCTTGCTCTCCTCCAGCGGACTGGCGCATTTTTGGACGGGGCAGTGGCTCTCCTTCTCGTCACGAGCCCGGTCCCACCACAACTGCTTGCAGCTGAAGGTGGGTTCGTACTTGTGCGTCAGCATCGACAGCGGAACGGGTTTGCTCGACGCGTAGTGCAGCGGCCCGAAGGAGCCTTCTCCCTCGAAGATCCGCTCGAACTCCGGGGAAGTGTTGATCGCGGTGCCGTGCTCCCGCAGCCACACCGCCGCCAGCGCCCCGCGCAGCACCGAGCCGGGGACGTGGTCGTGACTGTCCTGCCTGGAGTCGGCGCGCGGGTTCTTGCCCGCCACCATCGGTTCTTTGAGACGCACTGTCACCAATGCGTGTTCGGTCATGCCTGCTTCAACTCCAGGAATTCCGCCACGGATCGTTCGTCCAGTTCGACGTTGGTGCAGCTGATGCCGACCCAGCCCAGGCCGCGACGGGTCTCCGCGCCCAGCGAGTGGATGGCCTGCCCGGTCACGGCCAGCACCAGTTGGTGTCTGCGCAGTGTTTCCTCGCTCAGGTGGCCGCGCGATTGGACGCTGAACCTCGCGCGTTCGGCCCAGGTCTGTTCGCTGACCGCCAGCATGTTCTCGCTCGTGCTGTGGGTGTTCGGGTCGATCCGCACCCGCGCCGCGGGCTGTGGAGCGGGCCAGTTGGAGGTTTCAGGCTTCGCGCTTTTCCAGCGCCACGGGGACTCGTGGCGGTAGGAGCCGAACACCTCGCCGACGATCGCCGCTTCCTCACCGAGCAGCCGCTTGGCGGTGGCGCGCATGACGCCCTTCAGACTGGTGTTGGGCAGTCGCTCGGTATCGGGGACGGAAGAGTCCACTCCCGAGCGGGCGTGCCCGGTCGATACCCGGAACGGTCCGTGGAAGATTATCTCGAATTCCACCGTGGATTTCATGACCACTCCTTCCACCAGCGCACCATTCCCACCGCGTCCGCGAGCGGGATGGTTTCGGAGTCGAACTTCGCCACGAGTTCCTCGCGGCCCAGCCGTTCGGCCTGTTGGTGGAGCCGCTGTTGATCGTTCGATCGGGCGAGTTTGGCCAGGTTGGCGAGTGCGGATCCGCCGAGCCTCGACAGTTTCGTCAAGTCGCCCCAGCAGCGCTCCAGCGTTTCCGGAGTGATGCCGCCGCGGCCGACCGGGTGCGGCCCGTCGTGGGTGATGTCCTGCCAGGCCAGCGAGGCCCTGCTGCTCCGGTGGTCGCGCTTGGTCTCCTTCAACAACTCCTCGGCCAGGTCCGAGGCCGTGGCCAACGGACTCGAGTGGTGGTGGAACACCATGCCCACCGACTGCGTGGGTGCCGTGATGGTCCCCAGACCGGCGGTTTTGAGCGATTCCCGCAGCGACTCGTGGAACTTCCGCTGCATCCGCAGGGCGAACAGCCACGCGCGGTGCGCGGGCAGGCTGACCAGCACGTCGTCGCCACCGACGAGGTGCGCCACGAGCGGCAGCGTCTCGGTGTCGGAGTCCTTGACCGCCTCGATTCCTTTCAACAGGGCGGTCCAGGTCGCCTCGTCGATGGCCTTGGCCATGTCGAACTCGCCGCCACGACCGCGAGACCGCTGCTTGTGCAGCTCCTTGCCGAACCGGCTGATGGCGTCGCCGTCGGCGTACACGGTCGCCAGGTGCGTGTGGTCGCCGCGCTCGCCGAACTCCTCGACCAGGTCGGGGAACTTGTGTGGAACCCTCGCGGCGGTGTTGTACTGCTGCTCCCAGCGTTCCAGCAGTTCCCGCTCGGTCCCGGGAGCGGGCTCTTTCTGATCACCGCGTGGTTTTCCGTGGTCGTACCGGAGCAGGCAGTCCGGACACAGCTCCTCCCGCTTGGGATTTTCCTGTGCGCCGGTCCAGCGGTGGCCGTTCGCGGGCCACGTCTGGCACCAGTCGCACTCCTTGCCCAGCGGCCACTCGGAGACGGCGGCGGGCCAGTCCCGCTCCCAGCACGCTGGGGCGCCGTCGTGGGCTGCCAGCCAGTCCTCGCCCCGCCGCAGCGTGCTGCGCAGCGAAGCTCCCGGTAACCACTCGCGCAGGTGCCCCACCACGAGCCGCTCCACCCGACGCTGTGTCTCCTCGTCCTCGGCGTGCAGCAGCAGCGGCACCACGCCGTCCACGTGGCCCGCCTCGGTGCACCGCTCCGCGTGGTCCTGCCAACCCGTCAACAGCGAGTCGATCGCTACGGGTTCGGTGGCCCGCCTGATCATGGCGGAGGCCCCCCGTCGTCCGCGCAGATCCGGGACCCGGCTCAACCACGACTGGATGCGCACCACCGCCACATCCAGATAGTCACTCATCTCCGCTTGCCTTTCCGGTTGTTCTTCCGGTTCGCGTTGTCCCGTGCGCCGCTTCGCTGGTTACTCGGAGGCCACGCCTGGTTCGGCAGCTTTTCGGCCTTCTCCTCGTCGCTGCCCTGGGCATTGGGAATGATCGGCAGTTCCTGGTGCTGCTCGTCGATGTCCGGCAGTGCCAGCAACGGGTAACCTGTTCGGGGACCGTCGGTATTGGGCTTCAGCTCTGTACCGCTGGTCCGCTTCCAGAACTCGTAGCCCCGGTCGAAGTCCTCGGAATCCTTCTGGTCCCAGTACGCGCCCGGCGGGTACCAAACCGAGTTCGGATTCACGCTGTTCGGGGACAGCGCCTTACCCAGCTTCGGCCAGAGTTCGTGCGCGGCTGGGGCGTGTCGGCGCATCCAGCTCTGGAACTCCGTCAAGAACCGCTCCGGTGTCGGAGCCACCGGTTCGTGCGCCGCGCCGTAGCGTGCGCCGGAACGCCGGATCTCACTGGCGTCCTCGTCGAGTTCGAACGTGCAGGAGCCGAGGCCGAGCGGGCGACCGCCGCCGACGTGCTGCCAGAGTTCTCCGCCCAGCACCGAGCTCGGGGACAGGCAGGCCAGCAGACCACCGAGCTGGACCTCGTCGATATCGGTGAAAGCGATGGTGACTTCGAAGCGGGTTCCGGTCGGAAACAGCTTCGCCTCACTGGTCATGTTGCTCTTGAGCTGGTGTTTCCGCGCCTCGGCTCGACTCGGCTTTTCTCCGTTCTCGGTCGGGGTGTGCCAGTAGTGCTTGCGGCCTCGAAGACCACGTGGCTGATCACCGTGGTCGGCGGCCGAGCCCCATTCCCGCAGTGGCGGGTCCACCGCAGCGTTGCCCCGAACCTTGGCGTCGTTGACCAGGTAGAACTGCCCAGCCCCGGGGCGTGGAATGCCCATCGGCGGCAGCGTCACGGACCGCGGCGTCACCTCGTTGATCGCCACCGCGTCGCCGACGCGGACGTGGCCCCGGTAGGAGCGCTGCTGTGCTTCCTCGCTGTCCTTGCCCGCCGTGTCGGCGGAACCGAACAACCGGCAGCTCGGGCAGAGATCGTCGTCGTAGCGGCAGGGCCGCAGTTCGGGCTCCATGCGCTCTCCGGCGGTGTACTTACCGGCGTGACGTCCGAGCATGCCCAGCCGCAGGCTGTCGATCTCGCCGTTGGACTTCGTGGTCACCCACACCGGCTGGCCCGGCCGTAGTCGTTTCGAGACCAGGTGTCGTCTGCCGAGCTCGTACCTGGTGCCCTGCTCGGGCTTCCGGCCCTTCGGCACGTGGGTGAAGGTCACCTCGGTGAAGGGGTTCTGCTCGTCCCGTTTGTTCTGTTGTGCGGTGCGCAGCTCGTCGGCGTTCTCGACGGCGCTGCGGAAGTCGTCCCAAACCTCCTGTTGGAGCTGCTGCTCGGGGGATTCGCCAGTGAATCTGCGGATGTGGGCGTAGTAGGGCTGGTGCTGCTTGCGTGCGCTCGCGTCGCTGAGCAACACCACCCACTTGCCTTCGGAATGATGGCGGGCTCGTACTGGTCTTCCGCTTTCGTCATCGAAATCCACCTCCAGCCGGTCACCGGAGGTCAGCGGCCCTTCCTCGCGGTGGATTCGTGCGAGTTCCTCCTGGCGCAGCCGAGCTTCGCGCGATTTCTTGTCGCACAGCCGCAGCACCGGCGGGGTCTCCTCGCTGTGGTGCCGCTCCACGATCGCCATGTGCCGCTTGCCGGATCTCTCCGTGGAGGCGGGATCGCGGTAGCCGGGCACGAATTCCTCGTCGAACACTCGCAGGCAGCTGCCGGTGAGGGTCTCGTGCAGCGAGCGCAGGGCTCCCTTCAGCGAGGAGCCGGGGATGATCGGGGTGCCGTCGGGTCTGCGCGGCAGGTCGGGTTCCGCTTTCTCCGTCTCGTTCATCTCGCGGATCAGCAGCGGGGTTCGCGCGTGGAGCGTGAGCTCCAGCTTTCCCGAGAGCAGCTCGCCCTGTCCGTGGTGGCCGTGTGGTTCACAGCGGTGCGGGGCAGCTTTCGGGAGCGGAACGAAGGTGTAGGGGTTCACGAAGGTGTCGTTCAAGCACTGCCTCCCCAGGCTGCGCGAGTCGAATGCGCGTTCGGCGGAACACCAGTGGTGATCACTGCGGTAGGTTACCGAACGATCATCGATCGTGAGGGGGATTCATGGTCAAGTTCTGGCGTCGTCCGTTCCGGCAGAGCGGTGAGACCAAGATCTTCGTCGCGAACGCGCTGGTCGTGGTGGCCGCCTCGCTGATCACCGCCTCGCTGGCGCTGGTGCTGGAGGACCTGTTCCCGAGAGATCCGAGCGACGGCTACGTCGTGCTGACGCGCTGGGGTGTGGGTATCGCGGCGTTGGGCGTACTGCTGTTCGGGCTGGCCTGGCGCGCCCGGTTGCATCGGAGGCTGGGCACGCTGTTCTACGTCCACCTGCTCGACGAGTCGATGCCGAACTGGCACGAGCACTCGCTGGACGCCGCGCGCAACCGCCGGATGTCGATGCGCTCGGTGGTTCGCTGGGTGGATCTCAAACAGCGCACCAGCGGCGGTGTGATCGACGTCGTGGAACCGTGTCACGAGATCAGTACCGCTGTGGAGGAGGCCATCAACAGTGATCGCGACGACACCGGCTACACCGTGGCGCCGAACATGCTCTGGCCGATGGCGCTGACGGTCGGTGCCTACCTGCCTCACCCCGACAGCCTGCGGCTGCTCGAACTGCAGCCGAAGAGTACGGAGGAGGAGTTCGCCCTGGCAGGACGGCCCCGTGTACGCAGCAGTTCGGTGGTGCGGCGGCTCGACGGGCAGTCCCCGCCAGGACGGGTGGGGGTGTGGTTGGCTTGTACACCCGCCGCATGGAGATTCAACGAGAAGAGCTCTCAGCGGTTCCGCGAGTTCGGGGTCAACCACGTACACACCATCACCCATCCGGACGCGAGGTTGGCGCGGAACTATTTCCCGGAACTGTCCGGTACCGACATGGGGCATCTGGGAGAGGAGATCGCCGCGCAGCTGGTGCGTATCAAGCACGAAGCAGGGGAGCGGGAACTCGTCCTCGTCGCGATGGCCCCGAAGGCGGTGATGCTCGCCGTCGGGTGGCACCTCTCGCAGCACGAGTGCCGGTTCTTCCACGGCACGCACTTGATGTACTACGACCGCGACGACGACAGTTTCATCCCCGTACGGGTGCGGGAATCGCAGCCCACGACGCCGCCGTTTCCTTCCGAAGTGGAGGATTCCGTCCGGAGCGAGGAATCCGACCGGAAGCCCGAGCGGCCGAGCGAGGAGCTTGAAGCACTCCCCGCCGAGCCGGAGGCCGAAACGGTTCGCGACGGTTGACCGAGGCCGCTTCCCCGTTGGTCCGAGCCGTCCGGCGCGGCGATTTCGTGGGAAATCTACGCCTCGCCGAAGGGAGTAAGGAGTGCCGAATCAGCCGATGCCGCCGCACCGAGTGGTTCTCAACGGGCACTCGTGCTGCTAACATCCCAGCGCAGTGAGTGTAGGCCCCGCACGCGCGGGGATGGACCGGCGGGAAACGCCTCAGCGGGGAACACCGGCAGTAGGCCGCGCGCACGCGGGGATAGACCGTCTGGCCACTGTGGTGGTTGGTGTCGGCTGCCGCAGGCCCCCCGCGCGGGGCGAACCAGCGCTGCGTCACCACCACGTTGGCGGCGGCGTTTTCTCGGCGAAATCCAGAGCTGTGAGCTGGCGTCTTACGCAGTGTTCGGTCGCGGTTGCCGAACTCGTGGTCCGAACACCATGAGCTCCCAGGCGACTGTGTTCCTCAGTCACCTGGCCTTGCTACGCTTCCCCGATCCTGTGCCTCCTGAGTGCCGACCACCCTCGATCAACCGGGCAACAGGCGCCTTACGTCGCGAACCGCGTAGTCACTCCGTGAGGAGGCATTCGAGTGCATCGCGGGGCCTTTCTTGATATGGCCGGACCACTGGATAAGGCCCGAGGTTTAGAAAGAACCGGGAGAAGTGGAACGCGAGCGTGTACAGCTGCTGGTCACAGCATCGGGGACGAGTATGTACTCGGTACCTGGAGCTGGCTGAGCAGCAATCTGATCAGCTGTGACGTTCGAAGTTTCCCGGCTCTCCCGTAAACCCCTGCTGCATCCGAATCACCGACTCACGACACTAGACCGGTCGACATGGCACGCGGAGTTTTTTCGGCGAGGGGTCCCCGATATTCCGCAGCTCCGCTGTTGTGCCGTGTGAACACCAGCGTGAGAGCTCCTGTCGTGAGTGCGCCCAGCGGTATGAGCGGCAACAGTAGGATGCACAACATACTCGACGGAACACCACCGAGCAGCATCGATGCTGCCAGGATGATCGTCCCTGTCAGCAGTGCGGCACCGAGGAAAATTTTCTCACGCATCCGATTCATCTCGAACACCCTAAGAAAACAAAACAATTCCTGATGATGTTAACGCAGTCAAAGCCGACACGCAAGCTAGCACAACGATAGCCTTGCTGTTACCGTTTTTGTCTCGTAAATAAAATAAGATTATGGCAACGAGGCACAAAAGGTTGACGAGGAGCAGCGTGGACACGGCGGGCACGACGATCAGTGGCCTCCCGGAGGAGTGGTTCCGCGTTCAGGATACTGTACAGATTTAGCAGACGTTCCGAGTGGCGAACGCGTAGATCGCCGAAGCAACCTCCCAGGTACACGTTGCGGCTGGTATCTGTCCAGTCGGTTTGATATAAATATTTCCTTGCATGTCTTTTTCGGTGATAAACGGTTGACCGTTCCGACATAAGATATGAAATATCTGTGAAAAAATTGATCGACCATTGAAGGTTATGCACAGAATCGCTGACCAGGGGGTTTGCCACAGAGAAGGAGACAGGAAACTCCTCCCCGGAGAAGGCTTCCCCGCTGGGAACAACTCCGGTCGGGACTCTGGAGAAATGAAGTCTCCCCCTTTTAATCACGCACCTGCATAACCTTCATTAAATATTACTCATATTTCAGAGTTTGGTTCGAGCGTCTATCACCAAGTTTCCTTCATTGTCTTCTCCTCTTACTGTTTCCTCGTTCGCTCCTCCTGTTGAAACAAATTCGTGTATCTCCAGGCTGGGCATTTCTAGGTTGTGTGCTCTTCCGTCCGGGAAAGTTAGAGAGTACAGGATGGCTATAGGCTGCTTTTTTCGAGTCAAAAACCGGGCAAGCATATTTGGTGTTTCATGGAAAAAAAGTATTATCTTCGCTGTGTTTTCTTCTATCCTTTGGATATCATGAAGGAAAAATCTTTCAGTTAGTTCCTCGTTTCTGTTTTCTGCGGATTTAAGATCTAGAGAGGCAGCCTCGAGATCCTTCTTTAGAAGCAAGAAAGATTCATCGGCGGGCGATGATCGCTTTGGGTTTTTCGGATTTGAATTATCCGAATTAAAATATTTACCTGTCATGATAGCCTTCCTTAAAATACGGAGTCAGCTACGCTCGAAGCGTAGCTGACCCTAATGAATCATCAACTTGGCCGAATTATATCCTATTCACTTCACTCGGGCAAAGTTTCTTTCCTTCACAGTATGCCGTAATGACACCCACTCGGAGGCCGTCAGGGCTATTGCTCTGCATGCAGTAGGAGTATGTGTCTCTGTTTGAACCAACTATGATTTTTTCATCAATATAGACACCGTTAGGCGCTTCTCCTACAATGTGACCAATAAAGCGAGGACCGCGTGGGTGACTATGGTAGTGCGGGGTACCACGTCTGACTGTTTTAGCGACCAGATCGACACTATTTATATTATGCTTCACTGAGTACTTAGCATACCCAAAACCGCCATCGCAGTTAGGTCCATTTCCCTTCCAGCCATAGCGAATTGGGTTAGTATGACCATTTCTATCACTTGGACTGTCCATGATGTTCCATGGATCAGTGGCTTTAGCAGAATTCCCTGAAGAGTTATTCGTCTCCTCAGATGATCCTAATTCATATTCGGATATAACCGCGCTGGATGCCTCTTTCTTGGGGAGCCCGATATTGATTTTGCTTTCCATTTTGTCTTTGTATAGCTCGTACTGTTCCTCTGATAGTAATTTTAGCTCGCCAGTGCTTCCTGCTCCTTGCTTACCCTTGGTTTGCTCTTCTGCTAGTGCTGTTCCTGTTGGGGCCGCGAAAGAAGTTACTAGCAGCAACCCTACGGCGATCGATGTGCGCTTAAGTTTAATCAATATTATTCAACTTCTCTTTGCGGGTGATTTTATACCGTATCTTTAATAGAAAAATAAGCGAGACTAGACAAGAGGAAGTGATCTACACTGGATTTCTCATTTTGGGTGGGGCCCCTTAAAGTGAAGACCAATTGTGCTGCGTTGTCGGGCTAGTCGGTGACCAAATTCGCCATTATCTGAGGAACTGGATGTCGATATTTACGACACTGGTGGTGTTCCCGGAGTATTACCGGATCCATCTGACACAGAAGCAACTTGCCGCATTGCGAGGTACGAGTCAGTTCAATGATCTCGCGCATGCTGGAACGGATCGAGCCAGTCCTGGACGAGGTCGCCGAGTGTTTCTGTCCGGATCCTCACGACAGCGAACGAGCCCCGCCTTCCTCGACGAGTTTCTCATCTCTATGGAAAACCGATGTGATCAGCACGGACTTTACTCCGGCACACATCGTTGTTCCGGGATACGAACCTACACTGTCGCTTATCTCGACGGGACTGTCCTGGCCACCACCGAGATATATCCCGGTGCTACCCCACGACCTGACAACATTTCGGAGTTCCTCGCGGCACTGGCACCCGAATCATCCCAACACGATTGGGTACCTCGGATATCTGGGCAGCGCCATCACGCATCCCATCAAAACACCAGGGGCGCGACTTCGGTCGTGACCGAGAAAATTCAACACTCGTTTGGCTTTTTTGCTATCCCGTGGAACGTTGCGTCACCCACCTGAAAACTGGAAAGTACTAGAAACACGGTACCTACGTCCTCTTGTTCGCCTTCAACTCCACCTGCAATCGTCTTCGGACTCGGACATCTAATAACCACCTGGTGTAAAATTTAGTGCATAATCTTCATTGAACTCTGCTGAGCTCTTTTTGTTGCAAGATCAATAATTGCAGCGCTCATGCGGCCAGGACAATATGATGTGATGATCAACACGATGGTTCACTTTCGTTTGACAGTATCCAAGCTAGAGCAAGATTTGCTCAAATCCGTAGAAACGGACTTCGAGTGGAGTAATTGCGATCCGCTATTTGTGCGAACAAGTTGATATATTCCTCTGAAAGAGTGAGTTGCACGTCACCAATCAGTTTCCTCGCTTCTTAGGAAAGTCTTTCTGCTCATGTGCAAGCACACGAGGAACCTGCACTGACCCCCTTGCCGTCGTCTCATGCCAGGGAAAACGAACTGTGAGGGCGATGAGCGGACACCGTGGCGGTCCGGCTCATCTGGAACCTGCCCCTTCATCAGAGATAGTCACGGACGGTGCGAAGCACCGGCCTTCGCTCCGAGGTTCCTCGTGTCCGAAGAGGGCTAACACGAGGGGAGTAGCTTCAGGTGCTCCTGTGCATCTGAACTTTTGGGAGCCAGGCTCTGCTGAGCCGACGACTATACGAGGAGTAGCAGATTCATGATCCTCAATGCCGCTGTCGCCAACGAAGAGTTCAAGAGTGCGGAGCAAGGGGAGCTGGTTCAGGAACTCGTTGAGCGGCTTCTCACTACTGACTACTCCTCGTGGGAGTCGTGGCTGTACGCGAGAGAGACCTTCATTAATCCTGCTGAGGTGGACGAGGATTGGCTGACCCTCACGAAGCGACCCTCGCCGTCGATCCCGAAGCGGGTTACGCAGCGATCCGTTGGTTCGGTATGGATCCTCCGGAAGGGCTGTACGTTACCCACAACTCGGAGGTTGAGCCTCAGGTGGATCTTCTCACCGATGGCGGTACTCCGAACTACTTCCCGCGTTCCGCTGCTCTGTCACTGGGCGATATCAGGAAGGCTCTTCTCGAGTTCGTCTCCACCGGCAAGCGTCCTGCGGGAGTCAACTGGGAGTGGTTCGACAGGCTGTAAGGAACCGACGAGTACTACCGGGGGCGCATGTTCGGTGCGGCTGGTGAGGTAGGCTCCGCGCGCGGCAGCGGGGACAGTAAAGCGCCTCCGGAGTGCTGAAGTGGTCCGGAGGCGCTGTATTGCTGGTGGGGTTCAGTTGAAGCGGTCGGTCTTCACCGTGTCGATGAACGCAGCCCACTGTCGGCCGGTGGTGGTGAAGTACCCGGCCGAGCGGTCCTTGGCGTCGCGCACTGCCGCGCCGTCGTTGACGCGGCCGACTTCGACGCAGGCGGACTGCTGTCCGGAGTAGCTCGATTTGCGCCAGCCTTCGGGAAGTAATGTCACTGCCGTGCCTCCATTTTGTCGGCGTATCGGCCGATGACGTCCAGGGATTCCGCGGGATTCATCGCTGTCTGCCGGAGGGCATCGGCTGCGTGTACGTAGTCTCGGATGTCGTCCTCGTCGTAGAGGAACGCTGATGATCGGAAGTGTTCCAGGTTGATGATGGGGGCTGCTTTGGGGAACTCGAACAGGATTAAGGCTCCTTCGAGGGTGAGGTGCCATTCACTGTGGTCGCTGGGTACGACCTGAACGGTTTGAAATTACGTGGCCATCGGCGCGCGGGTAGTGCTCGTCCCCGGGAACAGCGAGCGCTACCCGGTGGCGCCTCGCCGCTCCGGCAGTCCGCATGCCGTGCACCACGTGTGCCCAACGCACCGCGCTCCCCGGAGCAACCAGCGCTCCCGACAGAGCACAGCGCGGCACCGCCGATCAGCGGCCCCCACACCACCCCGGCAACCGGTCGGCCAGCCCCCAGTCAGCCCCTCAACCGTCCAGCGCCCGCAGCGCGGCCCGGTGCAGCGCGCCGTTGGAGCTCAGCGCGTTGCCGCCGTCGAAGCGCGGTTCCCCGGCCAGGTCGGTGAACCCGCCCCCGGCCTCCTCGACGATCACCTGCGCCGCCGCGAGGTCCCAGGGGTTGCCCAGCGGCTCGGCCGCCAGGTCGATCACGCCCTCGGCCACCAGGCAGTGGTGCCAGAAGTCCCCGAACGCGCGGCTCTCCCAGCAGCTGTCCACCAGTCGCAGGTAGTCCTCGCGCCGCCCCAGCTCGGTCCAGCTTCCCAGGTTGGTGGTGGAGACGTAGGCGTCGCCGAGCTCCGCCACCCCGGACACCGAGATCCGCTCCGCGTCCTCCTCGGTACCGACCCGCCGGAAAGCACCCTGACCGGCGGCGGCCCACCAGCGCCGCCCCATCGCGGGCGCGCTGATCACACCGACCACCGGCGTCCCGTTCTCGACCAGCGCCAGCAGCGTCGCCCACGCGGGCACCCCGCGCAGGAAGTTCTTGGTCCCGTCGATCGGGTCGATGATCCAGCTGCGCCCGGTGGTGGCGCTGCCACCGCGCTCCTCGCCCACGACGACGTCGTCCGGGCGGTGCTCGGCCAGTTCCGCGCGCACCGCGTCCTCCACGGCCACGTCGGCATCGGTCACCGGGGTGCGGTCGGGCTTGCTCGTCGTCCGCAGGTCGGCCGCCTGGAACCGGGCGGTGGTGATCTCGTCGGCACGGTCGGCCAGGCGCTGCGCCAGCTCGTGGTCGGTAACTGCGCTCACAGCCGCAGCCTATAGACCACCGCCGCCACACTCGTCCGGCGGTGCCTACCGGGGGGCTCCGCGGTCGCCGGACTCTCGCAGCTCCTGCGACCCCGACCAGGCAACCGGGCACCCGGCCGGGCGGCGACTTCCCGCGAAATCGCCGTCCCAGTGCGGCTGTGTGGGCTCCGAGCTCCGTCGATCTCCCACGAGATCGCCGCGCCCGAGGGGGAGATCACCCTCCGCGCTCGGTGCTCGCTCGGCGACACACCGCCTCGGGGACTCCGAGTGCAACTAGGCTGGGAGCCGTGAGCGTAGTGCTGCTGGCCGAGGATGATCCAGCCATCGCGATGCCACTGTCCAGGGCGCTGCAGCGGGAAGGCTACTCGGTGCGGGTGCTGGAGGACGGCAACGCGACGTTGCGTGAGACCTGCGCGGGAGGTGTCGACCTGCTGGTACTCGATCTCGGTCTTCCCGGGATGGACGGACTCGAGGTGTGTCGTCGTCTCCGCGCCCGAGGCAGAGGGACGCCGGTACTGATGCTCACCGCGCGCACCGACGAGGTGGACTTCGTGGTCGGGCTGGACGCGGGCGCCGACGACTACGTGGCCAAGCCGTTCCGGCTGGCCGAGCTGATGGCGCGCATCCGCGCGCTGCTGCGGCGGAACTCGCCCGAGACGCTGGAGGCGGGCGGGGTCCGGCTGGAGCTGACGGCCCGGCGGGTGTTGGTCGACGACGAGGAGGTACAGCTGGCCAACAAGGAGTTCGAGCTGTTACGTGTGCTCATGTGGCACGCGGGCGAAGTGGTCACGCGCGAGGAGATCCTGGAGCAGGTCTGGCCCGAACCCAGCCGCAAGGGCAGTAAGACACTGGACATGCACATCTCCTGGCTGCGCCGCAAGCTGGGCGACGGGCACTACCGGACGGCCGAGCAGCGGATCGCCACGGTGCGCGGTGTCGGTTTCCGCTTCAACACCGACTGATCCCGCTCCCGGACAATCGGGGAGCGGGCGACCGGACCACCCGCGCCACCAACCCAGCGCCTCCGGGTGGTCGCGGCGCGGAACCATCCCGACAACCCGATCGGAAAAGCCCAACCAATGCGTAAACGACTGCTGCAGGCGACCCTGCTCGCCGTCGCGGTCACCGCGTTCGTGCTCGGCATCCCGCTGGTGATCAGTGCCCTGAAACTGGTCGAGGACATCACGCGCGGGGACCTGTCGGGCAGGGCGCAGCAGATCGCCACCCGCCTGGACGAGCAGGTCGCGGCCGGTGAACCGATCGAACTGTCCAACGTTCGGCTGGTGGTGCCCGACGACGCCCGGCTGACCGTGCGAATCCGCGACCGTACCTACACCTACGGCACCGATCCGGGGGCGAATCCGCTGGTGGAGACGGTGTCCATGGTGCAGAGCGGTACCGTTCGGCTGGCCGTGCCCAGCGGCCCGGTACGCACCCAGCAGTTGCAGGTCGCCGGAGGGATCTCGCTGCTGGCGGTACTGTCGGCGGGTACCGGCGGTTTCGTGGCGATCGTCACCGCCCGCAGGCTCGCCGACCCGCTGCGCCACGTGGCCGACCGGGCCAGCCGGCTCGGCGCGGGCGACTTCCGGCCGGACCCGAAGCGGCACGGCGTGCCCGAGCTCGACCGGGTCGCCGACGCGCTCGACGCCTCCGGGGCGGCGCTGTCGCAGCTCATGCAGCGGGAGCGCGAGCTGGTCGGCGACGTCTCCCACCAGCTGCGCAGCAGGCTCACCGCGCTGCAACTGCGGCTGGAGGCGCTGGCCGAGACCGACGACGAGGAGACCTCGGAGGAGGCGGGCGCCGCGCTGGAGCAGGCCGAGCGGCTGTCCGGGGTGCTGGACGACCTGCTCGCCGCCGCCACGGCCGCCCGGGCACGCGACGCCGAACCCCTCGACGTGTCGGCGGAGTTGTCGGGGGTAGCCGAGGATTGGCGGGAGCAGTTCCGTGCCCAGGGGCGTACCCTGCGGCTGCGGATCGAGAAGGGACTGCTGGCCAGGGCTACGCCCGCGCGGCTGCGCGAGGCGATGGGGGTGCTGCTGGACAACGCGTTGCGGCACGGGGAGGGCACGGTCTCGTTGACCGCCAAGTACGGCAGCGGCACCGTGCTGGTGCAGGTGGCCGACAGCGGCAGCGGGGTTCCCGAGGAACTGGTGCCGCACGTGTTCACCCGAGGTTTCTCCGGCGGTGGCTCGACCGGGGTGGGGTTGGCGCTGGCCCGAGCCCTCATCGAGGCCGACAGCGGTCGGCTGGAGCTGAGCCGTCCGGCCACCTTCGAGATCTACCTGCCGGTGGCCAGGGCCGACGACGTACTCGGGGTCCCGTGGCGAACCGACTCCACCCCGCGTTGATCCCGGTGAACCGTGCCGACCCCGGTGGGGCGCTCTCGGTGAACCGCGTCGTCTCCGGTGGTTCGTCCGCCCGGAAGGCCCGTTCGGGTGCTCGTCGAGCCGGTCCGCAACGATGTGACGATCGTCATCGGTCTCTCGTTCCGGCCTGAGCCGCGGGCAGCGGTTGTTACCGTCGTGATGATCTTTCTCGCGGAGGTGCCCCGGTGACGATGCGGAACCGCGCATGCGGGTGAAGCTGGTCGTCAGCGGTCTGCTGCTGGGGGTGCTGAGCGCGTTCGCCGCGTGGGCGGTGCACTGGTCGTTCGAGGATCACCAGGAGGCCACCTACGAGCTGCCGGGCGCGGTGACCAAGCTGTCGCTCGGTCACGGGCCGCAGGAGGCCACCCGGGCGGACAGCATCGAGGCGGCGGTCGAGTTGCGCGAGTTCCTCGCCGAGCGCTCGCTGGCAGTAGTCATCGCTCCCGCCGGTGACGGCCCGCCCCGATTGGTGGTGGCCGATCCCGGGGATGCGCTGCCCTGGTACACCCCGCCGAACCCCATGAATAAGCACGAGCCGGGACGGGCGCGGCGGGGCTACGTGTTCGAGGGCACCTACTCGCAACGGCAGTGGCGGCGGGGGAGCTCCCCCGCGCTGGTGCCCGAGGAGGTCGAGATCGTCGGCACGGTCTCCCCGCCCGAGGATGCCGGGGACCTGCAGTACGTGCGTCCGCTCGGCGACTACCCGTTGCCACCCGGCCAGTACCTCGTCAACACCGACGACCCCGGGAAGCTGGCCGAGATCCGGGACATCGCGTATCGCGCCGGTTTCGCGGACTTTTCGACGGAGCGCGTGCCGTTGTGGCGGCACCTCCGCGATGACCCGTTGGTGGGAACCACCGGCGTGCTGCTGGGCGCCGGGTACCTGGCGGCGGTGCTGTGCTGGACGCCGGGGCTGCGTGACCGGGCCGGTGAGTTCGCGATCCGGACCCGTCACGGCGCCACTCGTGCCCGGTTGGTGCGGCAGGTGTGGCCGCGCGGTCTGCCGTTCCAGTTGTTGGGGATCGCGCTCGGGGTGGCGATCACGGGAGTGCTGGTGTCGCTGGTCGGTCTCCGGCCACCGGATCGGATCGACTGGCTGGTCATGGCCGCTGCGATCACGGGAGGGCTGCTGGTGGCGGCGCCGACGTGGCTGCTGGCCGCCGTGCTCGGAACCCGAGTGCGAAGCGGGGTGGGGCGTGCCGAGTGAATTCCGGGGCGGTGTCCGGATGGCCCTGCGGCGCCGGCCCACCATGCTGTCGCTGGCCGCCATGATCGGGTTGGCCTGCGTGGTGCTGGCCGTGCTGCTGGCCGACGTGCTCGTCCAGTTCAAGGCGCTGCGCGGCGGCCACGAGCTGCGCGAGCGCGGTGCCGTGGTCTTTACCCCCTACTACGGCAGCAACGGTCCTACGGCCGTATCTGAGCGAGAAGTCACCGACCTCGTCAACATGATCCGTGCGGAACGCGCCTACACCGCCGTCATCAAGAATGTGCGCGTTAATAATCCCCAGTTCGCAGGCGGAACCCCGACCGTGCTCTTCATCGGCTCGGAACTCGAGGAGACCGTGCCCGACCTGGAGCTCTGCGAGCCGGCTCCCTGTGCCATGCGCGGTGCCGAGGTTGCCCAACCGGCCGAGCCGGTCGAGATCGCGGGCCACACCTTCACCACCTTCGAACGACTGTCGCGTTCCGCCGCCCACTTCGAGACCCATCTCGGCGCCGTACCGCTGGACGAGCGGGTGGTGCTGAACCTGCCGCCGGAGAGCCTGCCCCGGCTCGACCGGTACGAACGCGAGGAGGCGATGTCGCGGGCGGTGCTGCTGGACGTGGGTGACTCCGAACTCGACAGCTACCTGGCGGGCAACGCGGCGGGCGAGCTCTACCTCGTCCCGCACCGCGTCGCGGTCGACCAGCCGAAGCGGCTCTCCGGGATCATGGTCATGTCCACGATGTATGTCGCCGGGCTGGCGGCCTTCCTCGCGCTGGTGCTGCTCGCGTTCGCCGTCACCGCGCGGCGGACGCTGCACCGGGAGCGGGCGGTCTTCGCGATCCGGCGCACCCACGGTGCGAGCGGCGGACACCTCGCCGTCCGGCTCGCCGGGTTCGTCGGCGTCGTGGTCCTCCTCCCGCCGCTGCCGCCGCTGGTCGGGCTCCTGCTGGTCGGTGGTCCGCTCGCCTCGGCGGCGGGGTGGATGGCGGTGCTGGTCGTGGTGATTTTCCTGGGGCTGTGGGGCTGGACCGTGAAGCACCAGCGCGGACACGAGCTGAAAGGCCGGTGAACCGATCATGGCACTGCTGGAGGCATCCGGGCTGTCCAAGACCTACGGGCAGGGGCGGTCGCGTGTCGAGGCGCTGCACGGGGTGTCGCTGTCGGTCTGGGCGGGCGAGGCGGTGGCCATGATGGGGCCTTCCGGCTGCGGCAAGTCCACGCTGCTGAACCTGATCGGGCTCACCCTGCCGGTCACCAGCGGCCAACTCCTCGTGCGTGGTGAGCCCGCACCCACCCGGGAACGGGATCGGGCACGGCTGCGCAACGAGTTCTTCGGTTACCTCCACCAGGAGTTCGCCATCGTCGAGTCCGACACCGTCGCGGCCAACGTCACCATCCCGCTGGAGTACGCCCGACCGCGCGTCGGCAGGCGGCAGCGGCTCGAACGCGCTCGCCGGGCTGTGGAAAGCGTCGGGCTCGGCTGGGCACTGCGCCGCAGGGCCGCCGAGCTCTCCGGCGGCGAGCGGCAGCGGGTCGCCATCGCGCGGGCACTGGTCAACGAACCCCACCTGGTGATCGCCGACGAGCCCACCGCCGCCCTCGACCTCGCCACCGCCCGGGAGATCGTGACGCTGCTGCTGTCGGTGCGGCAGCGGGGCGCCTCGGTCCTGGTGGCCACGCACGATCCCCGCGTGGCCGAGCGGTGCGACCGCGTCGTCGCGATGTCGGACGGCAGGCTCGCCGACGACGACTCCGAGGTGCTCGCTGCCGGTACACCCGTCGATGCCACACCGACCGATCCCGCGCCCACCGTGTCCGGGAACCACGGCAGCGAGTAGCGCGGTATCGCGGGGAGTGGCCCGTCCGGGAAGTGATCTTCCGGGAGCGCGGTTCGGTGGGGGAATACTGTCCGGTCGGGAACGTCGTCCATCGGGAAGCGCTGCCCGCGGGCTGCAAGCCCGCTTCGGGGCGGTCCCGCCGTCTGGTCCGAGACCGGACCCGCCCCCCGGTGTCGCCGCGCGCCGATAATCCCAGTTCGGCGGCGGTCCGGGCGCGATCACGCTGTCACATGCTGTTGACCATGACTGTGAGGGCGATTACTTTTTCGGAATATCGGACTTGGTCCGGTATTCCAAACAAAAAGGATCTCGGTCATCCGAAGCAGGACTTGGAGCCCGCATGTCCCGATTACACTCGGCGGTCGGCCTGGCCACGGCCGTACTGCTGGGCGGCGCGCTGCTGCCGTCGGCTCTGGCGGAGCCAGCGGAAAGCTCACCGATCGACTACTCCCTGCGAGTGAACGCGGGGGGAGAGACCACGTCGATCCCCGACACCATGCACGGAGTCTTCTTCGAGGACATCAACGACGCCGCCGACGGCGGCATCTACGCGGAGCTGGTGCGTAACCGCTCCTTCGAGTACGACACCGTGGACAACCCCTCCTACACCCCGATGACCGGCTGGAGCACCACCTCGGTCGGCGGCGCCGAGGGTTCCGCCGAGGTGATCGACGACGCCCAGCGGCTCAACGAGAACAACCGCCGCTACCTGCGGTTGCGGCCGAACGCCCACGGTCGCGCCGCCTACGGGGTGACCAACGCCGGATACCACTCCGGGATGTCGCTGGAGCGCGGTGAGAAGTACGACTTCTCGATCTGGGCCCGCAGCGACCAGCCCGGCGGCACCCCGCTGACCGTGACCGCCACCGACGGCTCAGGCTCACCGGTCGGCCGCACCATGCGGATCAGAGTCCGGGGTGACCAGTGGACCGAGTACACCAAGACCTTCGTGGCGCACAGCGACACCGACACCGGTGGGCTGCGCGTGCTCGGACACGGTTCGGGAACCCTGCGGCTGGACATGGTCTCGCTCTTCCCACGCGACACGTTCAAGGGCGAGCCCAACGGGCTGCGCGAGGATCTGGCCCGCAAGATCGAGGCGCTCAACCCCGGATTCCTGCGGTTCCCGGGCGGATGCCTGGTCAACACCGGCAGCCACGAGTCCTACCAGGCCCCCGACTGGGAACGCCGCCGCTCCTACCAGTGGAAGGACACCGTCGGACCGGTCGAACAACGCCCCACCAACGCCAACTTCTGGGGCTACAACCAGTCCTACGGCCTCGGGTTCTACGAGTACTTCCGGTTCGCCGAGAACATCGGCGCCATGCCGCTGCCGGTGGTGCCCGCGCTGGTCACCGGCTGCGGTGAGAACGAGGCCACTCACGATCCCCAGCTGCTGCGGCGCCACATCCAGGACACCCTCGACCTGATCCAGTTCGCCAACGGCTCGGTCGACACCGAGTGGGGCGCCAAGCGCGCCGCCATGGGCCACCCCGAGCCCTTCGGGCTCACACACCTGGCCGTGGGCAACGAGGAGAACCTCCCCGAGGACTTCTACGAGCACTTCGAGAAGTTCCGCGACGCCATCGAGCAGCGCTACCCCGGGATCACCGTGGTCGCCAACTCGGGGCCCGACGACAGCGGAGCCGTCTTCGACCGCGCCTGGGAACTCGCGCGCGAGCAGGACGCGGAGATGGTCGACGAGCACTACTACAACAATCCCCAGTGGTTCCTGGAGAACAACCGGCGCTACGACTCCTACGACCGCTCGGGGCCGAAGGTCTCGCTGACCGAGTACGCCTCCGAGGGAAACAGGTTCTACAACGCGCTGGTCGAGGCGTCCTTCATGACCGGGCTGGAACGCAACGCCGACGTGGTGCGGATGAGCTCCTACGCCCCACTGCTGGCCCACGAGGACGATCCGCAGTGGACCCCGGACATGATCTGGTTCGACAACCACCGGTCGTGGGGCTCGGCCTCCTACGAGGTCCAGAAGCTGTTCGGCAACAACGTCGGTGACGAGGTGGTGCCCAGCGAGGCCTCCTCGACCCCGGTGGAGGAGAAACCGATCAGCGGTGCGGTGGGACTGTCCACCTGGAACACCAGCGCCGCTTACGACGACGTGCGGGTGACCTCCGCCGACGGCGAGACGCTGCTGGCCGACGACTTCTCCGGCGACGCCTCGAAGTGGAGTGGGCTCACCGGCACCGGCGACTGGTCGATCCAGGACGGGGCCTACGTGCAGTCGGACGCGAGCGTCCAGAACACCATGGTCACGGCGGGCGACAAGAGCTGGAGCGACTACGACCTGCACCTGACCGCCACCAAGCGCGCGGGCAGCGAAGGGTTCCTCGTCGCCTTCGGCGTCGAGGGCACCGACGACTACTACTGGTGGAACCTGGGCGGCTGGAACAACACCCGCTCCGCGGTGCAGAAAACCACCGCGGGCAGCTCGCAGACCGTGCTGTCCAAGGACACCACCATCGAGACCGGCCGGGAGTACGACATCAGGGTCGAGGTCCGGGGCCGGAAGGTGACACTGTTCCTCGACGGCGAGAAGTGGGGCAGCTTCACCGACGAGCAGAACGCCGAACCGTTCCGCCAGGTGGTCACCAGGGACGAGAAGACCGGTGAGCTGATCGTCAAGGTCGTCAACGCCCAGGACAACCGTGCGCGTACCCGGCTGGACATCGACGGCGCCCCGCGGCTGGCGAACACGGCCCGACTGACCACGCTCCAGGGCGACCCCCAGGCGGTCAACACCGCCGAGTCGCGGCCGATCAAACCCGAGAAGTCGGTGATCCGGGGCGTGGACGAGAACTTCAGCCACACCTTCCCGGCCAACTCGATCACCGTGATGCGGATCAGGACGCAAGGCAACTGACCGAGGGTTTCCGCTCGGCTCGTCCGTGAGCTCGGGTGGCGGGACCTCCCGGGCGGCTCTCGCTCCGCCGAGGCCCGACATCGGGTAGGTACTACACCACGTCGGGCCTTCCTCGCGAGAGCCGCCCAGGAGAACCCACGGCGGTGCCGACCGCGGGAGTGGTTGGAGTGCGGCCTACGGCAGTGGTGGGAGTTCGGCACCGCCGAGCCGAAGCATCACTCTCGCCAGTCACAACACGGAAAACCCCGCACAACTCGAAAAGCCTCCACGTCACTTTCTCCGAACAGGAGTACGACATGACGCAGAACAACCTGAATCGCCGCTCGCTGCTGCGCGGCGGCGGAGCGGCCGCGGCGGGAGCGGCGGCGGTTCCGCTGCTCGGCACCTCGGCGAGCGCGGCGACACAGCGGCCCGGCAGGGGACACGGGCAGGAGCCCGCCCGGGACACCGGCGTGCTGACCACCCGCGACCCGCTGATCGAGCGGCGCGCCGATCCGCTCATCACCTACCCCCACCGCGGCATGTACTACATGACCGGCTCGGTGCCCGAGTACGACCGCATCGTGGTGCGCGGCGCTCCCACCATCGAGGGACTGGCCCACACCGGTGAACGCACCGTCTGGCGCCGCCCGAAGTCCGGGCGGATGGGCGGCCACATCTGGGCACCGGAACTGCACCGCATCGACGGTCGCTGGTACATCTACTTCGCGGCCGGTGACTCCGACGACGTGTTCCGCATCCGGATGTACGTGCTCGAATCCCGCGCCGAGGACCCCCGCGAGGACGCCTGGGAGCTGCGCGGGCAGATCACCACGGCCTGGGACACCTTCGCGCTCGACGCGACCACCTTCGAGCACGCGGGTACCAGGTACTACGTGTGGGCGCAGGCGGAACCCGGCATCGACACCAACAGCAACCTCTACATCGCCGAGATGGCCTCCCCGGTGGCGATCAAGGGGGACCCGGTGCGGATCGCGGTGCCCACCGCGGACTGGGAGACCCGGGGTTTCAAGGTCAACGAGGGGGCCTACGTGCTGGTCCGCAACGGGCGGGTCTTCATGACCTTCTCGGCCAGCGCCACCGACGCCAACTACTGCGTGGGGCTGCTGACCGCCGACGCCCGGGCGAACCTGCTCGATCCGGCCTCCTGGACCAAGTCGCCCCAGCCGTTGATGGAGACCAACGAGGCCAACAGCCGGTTCGGACCGGGACACAACTCCTTCACGGTCGCCGAGGACGGCGAAACCGACGTCCTCGTCTACCACGCGCGGTCCTACCGCGAGATCGACGGCGACCCGCTGTACGACCCGAACCGCCACACCAGGGTGCAGAAGTTGAACTGGCACCCGGACGGGACGCCCGAGCTCGGGATACCGATCGCCGGGGGCGAGTCGGTGGTTCGGCTCTCACCGCTGGACAGCCCGGAGTCCTTCGTGCGGCACGGACGGGACGGCCGGTTGGTGGTCGACAGGGTCGCCGACCGCGTCGAGCGGAGCCAGTTCCGAATCGTGCCCGGATTTCTGGACCCCGGCAGGGTGGCGCTGCGCTGCGTCGACCTTCCCGACCACCACGTTCGGGTGAGTGACGGTTCCCCCGTGGTCGCGCCCTACGCCGACAGCGACGAGTACGGCCGGGCCAGCGGATTCATCCGGGACGAGGGGCTGGCCGGTCGAGACGGCGTGTCCTTCCGGCTGTCGGAGGACCCGCACAGCTACCTCGCGCACCGCGAGGGCAGGCTCGTGGTCGAGCGCCCCCGGAGTTGGGCGGACCGGCAGCGGGCGACCTTCCGACTGCGGTGAGCCGCCCGCCACGGCGCCGAGAGCTCTCGTCCGGCGCCGTGGTCGGGTTCCACGCGGTCCGCGCACGAAAGACGCCCCCCCGCGTGCGTGGACTTCCGGGTGGGGTCCGCCGGTCCCCACCCGGCTCCGGGGCGTGCTCACCCCGCGGCGGGACGCGAGACGTCCCGCTTCTCGTCCGGCCCGTTGCCAGTGTCGTTCGGGTCGTCACCGCGATCCCCGGCGGCCGCTCGTCCGGCAGCGGCTCGTCCGACGGGGAAGGGGGCGACGTTGCGACGTGCGTCGGAGTGCTCGGTGCTCTCCGGCTCCTGGGCGGGGAAGACCCAGCGGCGGAACGCCCACCAGCGGAAGGCCATACCCAGCAGCACGCCGAGCACCTGGCCCGAGGCGAAGTCGGCGATCTCCTCCACAAGCGGGGTGGTGTGGGGCGTCTGCAGGTGCAGCAGGTACCGGGAGATCCACAGCGGCGCGGCGTAGAGCCCGATCGCGATGCCGCTGAACAGGAAGTACAGGCTGGCCTCGTGGTGACGTTCCTTACCGCCGCGCTCCCGGAAGGCCCACTCCCGGTTGAGGACGTAGGAGACGATCGTGGCCACCAGCACGGCGATGACCTTGGCCGTGACCGGCTTGGGGGCCAGTACCGTCCACTTGAGCACGAAGAAGATCACCGTGTCGATGAGGAAGGTGCTCGCGCCCACCATCGCGAACTTCAGCAGTTCGCGGGAGCGCGGCGCCAGCTTCCGGAGCGGCTGGGGGAGTTGGGTGAGCACCTCGTCGTCTACCGACACCCGACGAGTGTACGGAGGGAGTCGACCACACCCCTTCCCACGAGGGACTCCTCCCCCAGCTCGGGTGGCACGACTCATAACCACCTCCGCGTTCGCGGCGGCGAGGACGCCCCGGGAACGTGCGTTTCCCGTGAGATCGCCGTGCCCGGGGCGAGGGTGCATCCGGTTCGCCACCACTTCCCGGTCAGCCGGACAGCAGCCGCCGGAGGAAGTCGCCGAGGTCACCCGCCCCGGAGGACTCGGACTCCTCCGGGGTGGGCCGCTCGGACCGCTCCGGCGGTCGGGACGGGGCTGGTGTCGGCTCCTCGGGAGCATCCGAGGAGGCGGGGGCGCTCCCGGTCTTCCGTTCGGAAGCGGCCGGTGGGGAGGTGTCCTTCCCCGATTCCCGCGGGCCGTTCCCACCGGTCGAGGGCTCCTGCTCGGACGGGACCTCGCCGGTGGGCTCGGAGCGACCGCCGGTCGTTCCCGTGGGGGCGGTGCCGTTCTCCCGTTCCGGTTCCCCGGTGGGGTGCGATCTCGGCTCCGGCTTCCGGGACGACTCCGGCGGCGGTAGCATCTCGCCGCGGTCCCGCGTACCGGGACGCCAGGAACCGGGGTCCGTCCACTGCGCCGTGCCGGACCAGCTGTCGGGAAACTTCCAGTGGTCGGGCAGTCGGGACCACCACGGCCGCAGGGTGATCCGAGCGCTGTCGGTCGCCTTGCCGAGTTCGGCCCTGACCGGGATGCTCGTCGGCCGCAGCCAGTCGGCGGGCGATTCGGACGCCAGCTCCTCCTCCGAGAGCGGGTGGAACGTCAGCCATCGCGAGTCGCACAGCCACACCGCGAAGTCGGCCGTCCGCCCGGGGCGCAGCTCCTCCGAACAGCGGAGGTTCGATCCCGTCCGCTCGCAGTGCTCGGGAACGCCCACCGCGCGGAGGCCCTCCGGCAGCTCGAACACGACACTCGCGCGCCCGGTGGTGTCGCCGGTGTTGCGGGCGTGCGCGTGCACCCGGGAGCCGCTCCAGGGGAACACCCCGCTCCAGCTGCTCGTCTCCAGCGCTATGCCGGGTTCGGTGCGTGGTTTCACCCGGACGCGCACCTCGGCCAGCGAGAGCGAGAGTCCTCCCGCGCTGGTGATGTCCACCGCGACCTCGCCGCTGCGGGCGGTGTGGTCCGCACGTACCCGGAAACCCAGCCGCAGCTCCTCGTCGGGACGCAACCCCCGCGCGCTGACGCAGGTCAGCGAGTCCCCCGTCGAGGTGCACCCGACCCGGGGGGGCGTCCCGTCGGTGGGGGAGGAAGCCTCCTCGCGGGGCGCCGGGCTCGCGATGCTCGCCGCCCGCGCCGAACGCGCCGTCACCCAGGCGGGGCCGGTGCCTGCGGCTTCATCCTCCGACCCCGGTGCGTTCGTGGCCCCGGGCAGCCGGGCGCCGATGCCTTCCGGCAGCGAGAGCCTGGCCGTTATCGGTTCGGAGAGCCCCTCGCCGTTGTTGCGGATCGTGATGGGCAGGTCGGCGGGATCGCCGCCCGCGACCAGGTGCACCGGCTGCCCCGGCCCCGAGGCCACGAGATTCGGTTCACCGGGCGTGGGAGCTCGAGGGGGAGCCTGTTCGGGACTCGGCTCGGGCGGTGGTTCCGGGACGGGTGGTCGTTCGGGCGACGGTTGTGGTGCGGGCGGTTCGGGACGTGGTGTGGGCTCCTCGGGGACGGGACGTTCGGGTGGGGGAGGGGATGCCGCCGCCGGGTTCGGCGGCTGTCCGCCCGCCGCCAGCCCCAGGGCGACCGCAACGACCATCGCGGCGGTGGAGGCGGTGGTGCCGAGGACCTGACGGGGCAGCGAGGTGGCCGCGCCCGCCGCCCCCGCCGCGCCCGCGGTGCCTCCCGCGGCGGTGACCCCGGTAGCGGCGGCCGTGCCCGATCCCCCAGCCAGATAACCCGCCGCGCTGCTGCCCAGCACGAACGGCGCGACCACCAGCCGCAGCCCACCGTTGATGTCCCCCAGCTCGGCGGCCAGCGCGCGACAGCGCGTGCAGGAGTCCAGGTGCGTGTCCACCTGCGCCGACTCCCGCTTGGACAATCCCCCGCGCGTCCAGGCGCCCAGGCGCTGCGCGGTGGCCCGGCAATGCTCCGCGTCCTCCTCGGTGGTTTCCAACTGTCCGAGGTGGACCTGCAGGTATGCCTGCCGCAACCCCTCGCGCGCCCGGTAGGCCAGCGCGGAGACACCGTTGGCGGTCAGTCCCAGGACGGGGGCCACCTCCGCGGGGGACTCCCCTTCGATCTCCAGGTGCCACAGCACCGTCTGCCAGCGTTCGGGCAGCCTGGCGAACGCCTGCGCGGCCAGTGACCTCTCCAAGCCCGCCACCGCCGGATCGGTGAACGGGACACTCACGTCGGCGCCCTCCTCGGCACCGACGTCGGCCGAGTACCGCAGTTTGCGGTCCTTGCGGGTGCGGTCGTAGGCCGTGCGGCGGACCGCCGTGAGCAGGTAGGCCCGGAAGGCCGTGTTGGGCCCCTGCCCCGAACGCAGGCCGGTGAGCACTTTCGCGAATGCCTCGGAGACGAGGTCGTCGGCCTCCGAGGAATCGTTGGCCACCTGGCGAGCCATGCTGTGGGCCGCGAAGCTGTGGCGTTCGTAGAGCACGCCGTACGCTGCCGTGGAACCCGAGCGGACGGCTTCGATCAGCTCGTTGTCGCCCGCGTCCTCGAATTCGTCAGGGACCGTCCCCAAACCCTGCGCTCCCCTCGGTGTTTGTCGATGACGAGTCGCGGCGTGGCCGCGACGAGCCGCAGTGTGTTCGCGGTGTGGTCGGCACTGTACTCAGCGATGATTGTGATCGAACTCTCCGGGTGAACGCTATTCGGGTCACCGTCACGGACTACCTCTCAGGCCGTCCCCACAGCGGGGAGTCACCAGAAGGGGAGGACGGATGGAACCACCGAGGGAACAATCACCCGAACAGCAGAGACACAGCCGCGATTCGGACGCCCCCCGGCAGTCGCGGCGGAACGCTCCGGGAGCCGGGCCGCGCCGAACGGGGGCGGTCCACCCGGGTGGCTCGACACCGGCTTCCGGCGGAGCGGAACACCGCCGCGCGCTGCGCTCCAGGTGGCGCGGCGCCACGCTCGCCTCCGGGTGGCCGTTTCCCGGCGACTGGTACTGCACCGCCATCGACCGGGTGTGCGACGCCGCCCTGCATGGGGAGGGCCTGGAGGAGGAAGTGGGCAGGCTCGCCGCGCAGCGGGCCGAATCCGGGATCGGCCTGGACGAGACGCTGCGTGATCTCACTGTGCTGCACGCGGTGCTCTCGGGAGGCAACACCGGAAGCGCCCTGGTCGGTGGTGAGTGCGAGGAGGTGCCTCCGGCGCTGCTGCGCCGAGCGGCGCTCGCATGGGCGGACGTCGTCGCCGGACGTTCGGTCGAGCGGGAGGTCACCGACGCGCTGACCGGGCTGACCACGCGTTCCTACCTGCGGATGCGGTTGTACGAGGTGTACCGCGAGACCGGGGCCGCCCGAGCGGGAGGCGAAACGGAGACCGGTCGGGACAGCTACGAGCTGCTGGTCACCAGCCTCCGGTTGCCGCACGAGGACGTCCGGTGGTCCCGGTTGATGGGAGTGGTGCTGGCCGCCGACGTGCTGCGGGAGGTCTTCGACCGAGGGGAGACCGTCTCGCTGCTGCGCGAGTCCACCCCGGTGGTGCTCACCCGCAACGATCCCCGGATCGTGGAGCGACGCCGCCGCGCCGAATCGGCGATCAACGCCCGTATGCGGGCCGATCCGGAGCTGCGGCGAGCCATGGACGAGTCGGGCCGTGCCGTGAGCATTCGCGAGCTGCGCCTGCCCGCCGAGTACTCCGGTGCCTGCGAACTGCTCGACTCGCTGAGCTGACCGGACGTCGAGCCTCCGTGGTCGTCGTGGTGGGGGGTGCTCGCCGGAACCACGCACCGGCCCACGTGCCGGTGTGTGGTGCCACGGAGCGGTTCCCGATGTTTCGGAAGGGGAGTTGCGGTGGGGATACCGGCGCTCGGCCGCTTCCCCCGAACGGGTAGGCTATCCAATCTGTGGACCACCGCACTGCAACTCCCGTCGTCGGCATGGTCGGTGGCGGCCAGCTCGCGCGCATGACGCACCAGGCGGCCATCGGCCTCGGCCAGTCGTTGAAGGTACTGGCGGGCGCCCCGGACGAATCGGCGGCGCTGGTCGCCCCGAACGTCGAGATCGGCTCGCACACCGACCTCGAGGCGCTGCGCGCGTTCGCGGCGGGCTGCGATGCCGTGACGTTCGATCACGAACACGTCCCCAACGGGCATCTGAGCGCGCTCGCCGCCGAGGGGGTTGCGGTGCACCCCGGCCCGGAGGCGCTGCGGCACGCGCAGGACAAGCTCGTGATGCGCCGCAGGCTGCGTGACCTGGAACTGCCGGTTCCGCCGTTCGCCGAGGTCGGCAGCGTCACCGATGTGCTCGAGTTCGGCGCCGCCCACGGCTGGCCCTGCGTGCTCAAGACCGCGCGCGGCGGCTACGACGGCAAGGGCGTGTGGGTGCTGAACACCCCGGACGGCGCGCGGCGCACCGTCGGCGAGCTGCTCGACGCGGGAGCCCCGCTGATGGTGGAGCAGCGAGTGGCGCTGCGCAGGGAACTCGCCGTGCTCGTCGGCCGCTCGCCGTTCGGCCAGGGCGCCGCCTGGCCGGTGGTGGAGACCGTGCAGTCCGAGGGGATCTGCGTGCGGGTGCTCGCCCCCGCTCCCGACGCCTCAGCGGAGCTGCGGCAGCGGGCCCAGGACATCGCGCTCCGGATCGCCCACGAGCTGGGTGTGGTGGGGGTGCTCGCGGTCGAGATGTTCGAGACCGCGGACGGCCTGGTCATCAACGAGCTGGCGATGCGGCCGCACAACTCCGGCCACTTCAGCATCGACGGGTCGCGGACCTCGCAGTTCGAGCAGCACCTGCGGGCGGTGCTGGACTACCCGCTCGGCAGCACCGAGCTGACCGCCCCGGCCGTGGCCATGGGCAACGTGCTCGCCGCCCCCACCGAGCCGAGGATGAGCGTGGACGAGCGGGTGCATCACCTGTTCGCGCGTTTCCCCGGGGTCAAGCTGCACCTCTACGGCAAGGCCGAGCGGCCCGGACGCAAGGTCGGCCACGTCAACGTGCTCGGGGAGCGGATGGACGAGGTCAGTGAGCGGGCCCGGCTGGCCGCGCACTGGCTCGCGCACGCCGAGTGGCCCGATGGTTACTCCATCCACTGAATCCGATCGACGGCGGGTCGGTTTCGCGGAAGGAGCCGTTCGGGCGGCACGGTGTCGGTGGTCGGGAGCGAGCGCTGTCGTGCTCGGCCGGGCGAGCTCGGTCGGGTGAGAACCGGCGGCGGTGGGTTCCGTCGGCCTCATCCCGCGTGGTTCGATCACGACTTCCACTCGGCTGATCCGACGAGCCGTGAAGGAGTTGTCGAATGAACGCGGGTGAGGTGCCGTGGAGCGGGGCCGCATGGCGCAAGTCCGGTCACAGTGATCCGGAGCGCGACTGCGTGGAGGTCTCCTCGGCCCCCGAGGTGGTCGGTGTGCGGGACAGCAAGCGGGGTGACGCCTCGCCGGTGCTGGTGTTCGACCGGGCGCGGTGGCGGGAGTTCGTGTCCGCCCTCGGACGGTGAGGGGGCGCGGAGACCGGGTGGTGACACTGGTGAGTGGCAGGAACTCGTTTCCCGCATGATCTTCGGCGTCTGAGTCGCGACGGTATCCGGCACGAAGCTCCGGGAAAGTCTTCCGTCGGTTCCCAGAGTGGTGCTGGGGCTGTACGACTCGGACGGTAAGGGGTGGTGCTCCCGTTCCCCGCTGGAAGAAGGAGTGGCGAGAGCACCGCACCGTACCCCGTGGGTCAGCCGTGGCGTTTCCGCCGGAGTTCGTGAAGTGCTGCGGTGCCTTCGCGCAGCAGGTTGCTCAGGCCTTCCTCGGTGGTGACGAGTTCGGCGCCCGAACCCTGCCCGCCGAGCTCCATCTCCACCACGTCGCCGCACACCGCGTAGCGGATCGGACCGTCGTCCACCTTGATCCACGTGCCCATGCTGACCCCGTTCATCACGGCTCCTCCTGAATGGGTGTACCGATCTGCTCTACTGGTGATCTGGATCATCCAGCTAGCCGTTGATGCTACTTTTGTTACCGTAACAAGACAACTGGCTACGAAGGCACGTTCGGGTGGTGATGCTTTTCTTGGCGCGCTCGACGTGCGGATAGCTCGAAGGAGAAGCGTTGACGACCTCGCCTTTTCTGAACTCCAGTCCGATCCTGTTGCGTCGATGGCTCGGTATGGGACTGTTCAACCTCAGGCGACACGCAGGCGTCGGTCAGGATGAAGCCGCAGCGCGTCTCGACGTTCGTCGTCAGACGATCGGGCACTACGAATCGGGGCGGAACTTGCCTTCAGTCGGCGATCTCGAAGTGCTGCTCGACATGTACGGAGCGAGCGACGAGATCGAGCACTATCGCGCGCTGCGTGATGGAGCTCGGCGGGGCGAGAACTGGTGGCAAAAAGTCTCACAGATCCCCTCGTGGTTCGACCACTACTTGGGGCTGGAGTCGGGCGCGGTTCGAATCGATGCCTTCGCTCCGACTTTTCTGCCGGGACTGTTGCAGACGAAGAACTATGCCCAGGCGATGTTCAGTGCTGACTCCGCGTACGCGGAGAACTCGATGAAACAGTTGATTAATCTTCGGTTGGGGCGACGTCACGTCTTCGAACGTGAGTCTCGCCCGGCACGTCTGCGCGTAGTCGTGGACGAGAGCGTTTTCTATCGGCGTCAAGGTAGTGCGGAGGACATGCGTGAGCAGCTGTTGTCCTTGCTGCGCGACATGGAACATCCCCAGATAACTTTGCGAGTACTTCCGCTGGACGTGGGGGCTTTCGAGGGACAGCTCGACTACCCGTTCAAGATCTTGTCGTTTCCCGAGGAGATGGTAGGTGATCACGGGGTGGTCTTCGTTGAGTTGCTGGGAGATGCACGTTATTACGAGGAAGAAGGCGAGATCGAACTCTACGAACAGGCCATGGAGCGTCTGCTCGATGTTTCGGCTTCTCTGGCAGACTCCAGAGAGCTGATTCAACGAGCTGTGAAGGAGTTGTCGAGTGAACGCGGGTGAGTCTCCGTGGACCGGAACCGCATGGCGCAAGTCCAGTTTCAGCAGGCCCCAGGGCGACTGCGTGGAGGTCTCCTCGGCCCCCGAGGTGGTCGGTGTGCGGGACAGCAAGCGGGGTGACGCCTCGCCGGTGCTGGTGTTCGACCCCTTACGGTGGCGCGAGTTCGTGGCGGGGCTGCGGGACGGCTGATCCCGTTGCCCGCTTTCCCCGCATTGGTGCGGTTCGGTGCTCGCCTTGCTCTTTCCGGGGTAGTCGGAACCGGTGAGTTTCTGGTTCGAACCGATCAGATGTGTCGGACGTGGTTTTCCGGGCGATTCGGACTTGTTACAACCGGCGATGGTCATCGAGCGTCGCGGGAGGAAGCCGTGGGTGAGCGCCGGAAGCCTTCGGGGCTCGCGACCGCGTCCCCGGGACCGGCCCGGCCGCTCCGGTGAGCGGTTCCCGCACTCGACCGACCTCGCCAAAGCACCGCGTCTGCCGAGAGCGGAGGAAGCGCGAATATGCTCGGATCCACCAGGACCGCCCGCGCGACGAAGCGGTTCGCACTCCTGGCGGCCACCACGCTGGCCGCCACGCTGCTGGGTGCCGGACCGGCCGCGGGTCAGGCGCAGGCCGCCCCGCTGCCGCCGGACCAGGGCTGGCGTTCCTGCGGCAGCCTCCTGATCAAGAAGGCGTCGGTGAACAACAAGGGCAACATGTTCGAGGTCAACATGGTTCCGGGGCACGCCCTGCGCGTACCCCACCCCTCGGTCGGGGTGGCCTGGGGCGACCTGCGGAACTGCGTGACCTTTCCGAACCTGGACACCCTGCGCCAGCAGTTCGACTGCCACGCTGCCTTCGCGCGCAAGGAGCAGGAGTGGAACATGGAGTCCGACCGACAGTCCAACCCCGACTGGAAGACGGACAACCCGCTGAAGCACAGGTGTAACTGGGACAGCAGTGACGGCGGCGGGTCCTCCTGACCGGAGTTCGCCGCTCACCCCTGCCGCCGTACCCACCTACCCACCCGGCGGAACCTCTCGCGGGCTCTCGCTCCGTCGAGGCCCGACGCCGGGCAGCGGTGTTTCGAGGTCTGCCTTCCACGTATCGACGCCCCGGGCTCTCGACGGCCCGGGGCCATCCGCGAACCGCCGGGCTCCCGGTGCGTCAGGAGCTCGTGCGGCGGCCGGCGAACCAGACCGTTCCCACCACCAGCACGCAGCCCAGCAGCTGCCACCACGTGGGTGCCTCACCGAGCACGACCACTCCCCACAGCACAGCCAGCACCGGTTGCAGCAGCAACAGCGTGCTGCCGACGCTGCTGGGAACTCGGGGCAGCGCCGAGCCCACCACCAGTAGGCCCGTAACCTGCGAGGACAGTGCGAGGGCCGCCAGCCAGCCCAGGGCTGGCCAGCCGACCAGCAGTTCCACGCCCTGCCAGGGGGCGCCGACCAGCAGCGCAGTCGCCGCGGCCGATGCCGAGGCCAGGCAGGCCGGGGAGAAGCGGTGCCCGGTGTGCCGCTTGCCACCCAGTCGCAGCAGGAAGAGGTAGCCGCCGTAGGCCACCCCGGAGGCGGCGCCCAGTACCGCGCCGTAGGCGGGAGCCTCCCCGAACGCCCGGCTGTCGGCCACGCCGCCGACCAGCGCCACACCGGCGAGCATCACCGGGGTGGCCAGCAGGAATGTCGCCGACAGGCGTTCGCGGGTGATCAGCAGCGCCAGCAGCGGCGCGGCCAGCACCTGCACGTTGTTCAGCACCGTGGCGATTCCGGTGCCGATGTTGACGATGGACTCGCCCCACAGCACCAGGTCCAGTCCCAGGAAGAATCCCGCCAGCAGGTCCAACGCCGCCCAGCGGAGGCTCCGCCCGCCGAGCACGCGCCGTTCGCGCAGCGCGAGGGGGAGCAGCACCGGAAGCGCGAGCAGGCAGCGGAAGAAGGCCGCCGTTCCGGTGGTGGTGCCGGACAGCTTCATGAACAGCGCCGAGGCGGACAGGATCGTGGCCCCGAGGGTCAGGATCATTCGGGCGTCGGGGGAGGTGGGGCGTCCGGCGGTGGTCCGCTCGGTGTCGGCGGTGGTCATGAATTCGACGATGCGGGCCGAGAATATTGAGCACAAGCGAATATTTCTGCCTGGAATTCGGTAGAATCACTTGTGTGTTCAATGTGGAACGACTGCGCGCGTTGCACGCCCTCGCAGCGCACGGCTCCGTGGCCCTGGCCGCGTCCGCGCTGCACGTGACCCCCTCCGGGGTGTCCCAGCAGCTCGCCAAGCTGGAACGTGAGACGGGACACCAACTGCTGGAGCAGCACGGCCGCGGCGTACGCCTCACGGCCGCCGGTCACGTGCTGGCCAAGCACGCCTCGGAGATCCTCTCCCGGATGTCGGAGGCGCGATCCGACCTGGAGGGCCTAAGCGAGGAGATACTCGGCCCGCTGCGGATCGGCTCGATCTCCACCGTGCTGCGGGCGGTGGTTCCCGGGGCGTTGAGCGCGCTGCACCGCAGACATCCCAGGCTGGAGGTCACGCTGCGGGAAGGTGAGGCGGAGGAGACGATCCCGGCCCTGGTGCGCCGCGACCTCGACCTGGCGGTGCTGGAGAGCTGGGACAGGCGGCCCGCGCAGCTGCCCGCCGAGGTCAGCTACCGCAGGCTGTGCACCGACACCGCCGATGTCGCGCTGCCGGAGCAGCACCGGCTCGCCCATCGCAGCACGGTCGCGCTGCACGAGCTCGCCGACACCCCCTGGGTGAGCTGGGCCAGCGATACCGCCTGCCACGAGTGGTTGGTGCAGACCCTGCGCTCGCAGGGGTTCGAACCGCGCGTCACCTGCAACGTGGCCGGGTATCCCACCCAGCTCGAACTGGTCGCCGCCAACCTCGCGGGGGCGCTGGTACCCCGGCTGGCCCGCGATTCGGTACCCGCCGGGGTCGCGATCGTGCGAACCAGACCGGTGCTGCAACGGCAGGTGCTCGCGCTGTGGCGCACCGACTCCGAGCGTCCGGCGATCCGCGCCTGCGTGGACGCCCTGGCAGCCGTCACCGAACAGCAGACCCTGGTGGCCCCGCACGACCAACAGTAGTGGGACTCCTCACCCGGTTCGCGCCGTCCCACCGGGGCGGAGCCGCGTGGCCGCGCCGGCTCCGAGAGCGGAGGGCACCGTACGGGAGCCGGGCCGCGTCGGGCGCGCCACCACCCGACCGGAACCTCCTCCGGGGATCTAGGCTCGGCGGGAAAGCGACGCGACGAGCACGGGGAGGAATCGTTGGTGGACTCCGACGGGCGGACACCGCTGGTGGGCCTGGTGATGGGCAGTGACTCGGACTGGCCGGTGATGCGGGAAGCCGGGGAGGCGTTGACCGAGTTCGACGTTCCCTACGAGGTGGGGGTCTACTCGGCGCACCGCACCCCGCGGCGGATGCTGGACTACGCCGCCGGCGCGGCGGACCGAGGCGTCCGGGTCGTCATCGCCGGTGCGGGCGGTGCGGCTCACTTGCCCGGCATGGTCGCCTCGGCCACCGTCCTGCCGGTCATCGGGGTGCCGGTTCCGCTGAAGTACCTGGACGGCATGGACTCGCTGCTGTCCATCGTGCAGATGCCCGCCGGTATCCCGGTGGCGACCGTTTCCGTCGGCGGCGCGCGCAACGCCGGGCTGCTGGCCGTACGCACCCTGGCGGCCGACTCCGGCGAGCTCGGTGCCCGGCTGCGCGAGCGGATGAGCCGGTTCCAGGCCGAGCTGGAGACCAAGGTGCTGGACAAGGACTCCGCGCTGCGCGAGCGGGTGGCAGCCGGGGAGTAGGAGCGCGTCCGGAAACGTTCGGACGACGAAGCCTCGTTCGGCTTCAGCCGAGCTCGTTGACGAGCACCGCCTCGTGCGCGGTGCCGATCGGTCCGTGGGTGTCGAACAGCCTGGCTCTGGCCACTCCGATGCCGCTGGTCTCGACGTCCCGCCGGATCTCCATGCCCAGCCATTCGCCCGCGAGTTCGCGGTGCAGGTAGCAGGTGATGTCGGTGTTGATCCACGGCCCGAACAGCTCGCCGACGGGGCTGGCCGCGCTGATGCAGTCCACCAGTGTGGCGGTGTGCACCAGTGGACTCATCGGTTCCGCGGGCAGTAGTGGAACGGGCATCCGCATCCACACCCTGCTGGCGTCCGGGCTGCTCTGGTCGTCGACCCACCGCACGTCGACCACGTCGTGGACTCCCCAGCGCAGCCCGAGCTCGGGCGGGATCAGCGATCCGTCGGCGAGCCCTTCCGGGCCGGTGAACGGCGGTGGTGACGTGCGGTTCGACCCGTCCAGCTCGGTGCGCCGCAGCAGCTGTGCGGTTGCCCGGGTGAGCGTTTCCGCGCCGCTGGTCAGCTCGGCCTCGACGACGTGCAGGCGCTTGCCCGAGCGCAGGGAGCGGGTCGATACCGCCACGTGCTGCCGGGGGACCGGGCGCATCAGGTCGAAGGTCAGCCGGGCGACGAACAGTTCGGGATCGGGTACCGCGCCTTCGATGGCGCGGGCCAGCAGCCCGGCGACCGGTCCACCCCCGGTCAGCTCGCCCCACGGGTTTCCCGCCGCCTCGGTGGCGACGAACCCTTCGCCGTCGGTCTCGAACAGGGTCTGCGTCGAATCGGACACGCCCTGATGCTACTTGCGAGTAAAGCAAATTGCGAGACGTGTCAGGACCGGTTCGCCGACTCGGTGCGGCCGGGCGTCGTTGCCGAGGATCGAGCCCCGAAGGTTGGGAGACCGGAGCCGTGCCCGCGTGGGGCGGGAAACCCCTCATCCGGCGATCCCGAGCTCCACCGTGGTTTTCTCGTCGGAACGCCGCTTGTCCAGCAGCTCGGTGTTGTCGCCCTCGAAAAGTCCGGTGAGCTGAACCAACGACGCCTCTCCCGCCAGCACCGCCAGCAGGCCGTCCAGCACTCCCTCCGGCATCGTCCACTCCAGTGCGGACAGCACGCGGTCCCGGCCGCCGATCCCCAACGTCGTGGCGCGTCGCCGGGCAGCTCCCACCAGCTCGTCCACAGTGGATTCGAGCAGGGCGGGGGTGTCGCCGGGGACCGGCAGCAGGGGGGTGAACTCGTCGCCGCGCACGCGCACCTCGGAGGCGAAGTCCAGCACGTCGCCGTCGAGTCCCGGCACGGAACCCCCCAGCGCGTCCAGGCCCACCGCGAGCACGGTGCCGGCGCCCTCGCCCTCCGAGACCCGCTGCCCGGGAACGAACGCCGCTTCCGCACCCGAGGCCGAGTCGGTCACCCGGGCACCACACCACCAGGCACCCAGCAGGATTCCCGCGGTCTGCCAGTGGGCGGGCAGCCGGACCGCCACCGGCATCCCCGGTTCGATGTCGAGCTCCTCGGTCAGCCAGTTGGCCGTTTTCGCCGCCCAGTTGCCCACGGTGGCGCGGGAGAGTTCCACGCGACCGCCCGTGGCCTCGTCGTAGTGCGTGATCAGTGGCCGTGCCGATCCGTTGGCCAGCAACGGGGACAGCAGAGTCGCGGTGACGCTCATCGGTTCTCCAATCGGTGGATACCCCGGTGTCCGAACCGGGGAGGTGACGATCCCGAAGCGGTCGCCGGTGACCCGGGATCGGAACCACGTACGAACTCGCCGCCATGTAAGCATGGCTCGTAGACCGGCGAAGCGGACGTTCGGTCACCCACTCCCAACCCGGTAGGGACGGGACGTGGTCACGAAGACGGCTACCGGGGTAACTTCGCTCATACGTGGAGTCTTCGAACGGCGCGCCGGGGTGGTTTCGCGGGATGCGACGAGAAATCGAGCGTGAGCACGAGTCCCAGGAGGACTTCCCGAAGGTGCGGGCACATCGCTATTCGCGCGAGTTCGCCGGCAGCGCTCGCTCGTTTCGGCGGCTTCCGGGGCGGCGGATCGGCGCGGCCGTCAGCGAGATCGAAGCGATCGCCCGAGCGGGAGGCTCTCCGGAGCGTGTTCTCGGCGATCCCGCGGGGCACGCTCGTCGGCTGGCCGCCCGAGAACCCACCCTGCCGCTGCCCTCCTTCCCTCGTTGCGTCCTGGCTCTTTCCGTCGCTCTGCTCGGGGCGTTCGCCGTGCTCGGTGGGCTGCACCGGCTCACCACGGGAGGTGAGTTCCGGCTCGGCCTCTCCGGACTGGTGGTGGCGGCGCTCCTCGTGGTCATGGCCGCGCTGCTCGTCGGGGGATACCGGCGGGACCAGCGCTGCTCACCGATGATGTTGCCGGTGGTTTTCTGGTTGGCATCCCTGCCGGAGCCCGCTGAATCGCTCGGCTCCGGGCCCGCGGTGCCGCCGGGTCTGGTCCTCCCGGTCGGTGCCGTACTGCTGGTGTCCGGTGCCGTGTTGTGGTTGGCCACGCTCCCCCGGCCGGGTCGGATCGTCGATTCGGACGGAGCGGACCGGACCGAGCTCGCACGCCCGACCCCCCGCTCCGTCGTCATCTGGGGACTCATCTCGGTGGTGCCGCTGGTGTTCGCGGCAGCCAACACGTGGGGAGTGCCCTTCTGAGCCCGGCCGGTGCCGAGGTCCTTTCCGAGGGGCGAACTCCGGTGGCACGACGCGCCGCGAGTCCCGGTGGGATCCACAACGGGCGTACCGTCGGAAGTGTCGTCAGTACACGCAGGGAATCCCGTCGGGAGTGATCTCCCTGTCGTCCGAGCCCTCGGCGCGGGGTTCCGCCGACGGGGCGGCGCGCGCACCGTCCAACCGCACCGGTCGCCTTCCCGTCACGCGGTGCGTCGGCTCGGTGGAACCGCCGGGCGGCTCACCAGAGGAACCGGTCTCGGAGACCGGAGCCGAGGGACCCACGTCGTCCCCGAATCGTGCGACGAACTTCTTCACCCGTTCACCGTCGACGGTGACGACGCTGCGCCCCGCCGAGTTCCGCACCGTGGTGTCCGACACCGGAATGGTCACGAAGCCGATGTCGCCGGAAGCCAGCGACTGCATCCGCCGCACGAAGTCCATCAGTCCCCAGCTGCTGTCCAGCACCACGGACTTGCGGGCCGCGGCGACCAGGTCGTTGATCCGCCCCGTGTCGGTCAGGGTTCCGCTGGACAGCACCTTGTCGGCGACGGCGGCCATGAACACCTGCTGGCGCACGATCCGGTCCAGGTCACCGTCGGGCAGGCCGTGCCGCTGCCGGACGAAGGCCAACGCGTCCCCACCGGAGATCGTCTGTTCCCCCGCCGGGAAGTCGGCCCCGGAGTCCTTGTCGCTGGTCGGACGCTTCAGGCACACTCGTACCCCGCCGAGGGCCTTGGTGACCTCGTAGAATCCCAGCAGGTTCACCTCCGCGTAGTGGTCCACCCCGACACCGGTCAGTGACTCGACCACGTCGATCAGCGCGTGGACCCCTGCCCGCTTGGAGAGCCGTTCGACCTCCTCGGCGGTGTGCCCGCCCTCCGACCGGAGCTCCAGTGCTCTGTCGTGCTTGGTGAGCCCGTAGACGCCGTTGATCTTCTGTAACCGGCCGGAACGCCGTACCGCCGTGTCACGCGGGATGGAGACGGCGGTGGGGCTGGTTCCGTCGTCGGGCACGCGCAACAGGATGAGCGTGTCCGTGTTCAGCCCACTGGCCGATTCGGTGCGCAGCATGTCGAGCACCTCCTCCGGCAGCGGGTTGCCCTGCGCGTCGGTGCGGCTGTCGTTGCCGACCAGCAGGATGTCGGTCGCGGTGTCCCTCGGCACCTGCCGGGCCGAGTCGCCGTCCCGCAGGTCGAGCCTGTTGAGCTGGTTCTCCAGCACCCCCAGCGCGCCCCAGCCCAGCCCCGTGAAGGCGAGGACCGCCACCGAGAGGAGCGTCAGCAGGGAACGCGCGATGATCCTGGCTCCACCGCGCAGGGCACGGCCACCTCGGCGTGCGGTGGGAGCGCGCCCTCCCGCCGAAGTGGTCGCACCGGCAGCGGCCGTCTCGGAGTTCTCGGGGGGTTCGGGCTCGGTTTCCGAAGGCGGGGGCGTCGTTGCCGATTCCGCGCCGTCACGTGCCGCGTCGTCTCCTCCCGAATCCTCCGGCGGCGTCGTGCGCGTGTCGGGCTCGTCCACGCAATCCTCCTGGAAAACGGCTGTCTCGCCGCGGGCCGGTCCTTCCGGAACCGGAGCACGCCTCCTCAGGGGGCGGGACGCGTGGGGCGATTCCCGAAACGGCGTGCGGATCCGGATTTTCCAAGGCTAACGTGTGATCAACGAGCTCATGTGAGGATCGTTCGATTACCGTGCCCGATCGGTGCCGCCGTCCCACCGCGACGGTCGACCGGAAGAGCCTTACGTGGCCGGGAACCTTCGACCGGTCAGTTCACACAGCGAACACCCTCCGCCGTGATCGGTCGCTCCTCGCCGGTCGGGGTGGTGTCTGTACCTTCGGCTCGCGCCGCGCCGTCGAGGCGCACCGCGCCGGAACCGCTGAACTCGCGGGCGCCCGGCCCGGTGTAGTCGTCACCCAGGTAGACCGCCACCGAGCCCGGTTCGACCTCCTCGTCCGTTTCCACCGGGACGCCGCCCAGGTCCGACGCGACCAGTTTCGCGGCCCGTTCGGCGCCGGACGAGTAACGCACCACCGACTCCGACAGCATCCGCGCCGCGTTGGCGGCCACTCCTTCGTCGAACCCCCTGTCGGAGAGATCGGTCAGAACCCGACCCGCCAGTCCCGGGGCGCCCGAGGCGTTGTAGACGTTGACCTCGGTATCCGCGCGCAGTCGCTCGTTCCGCTCGGCGGAGCGCTGGGCCTGTTCGCGCTTCTTCCGCGAGAGCAGCAGATTGTCGACGAAGTCCTTCACCTTCCGGGGGTCGGCCTCCAGCCCGGTGCCGGGGCCGGTCATCTCTACCGGGATCGTGTAGAACTTGATGTCGCCCGCCGCGATCCCCTGCATCTGCCGCGCGAAGGACAGCACGTCCCAGTCCTTGTCCAGCGTGATCGAGTCCTGCAGCGCGCTCATCAGGTCCCCCAGCTTGCCGGGTCGCAGCATCCCGGCCGAGAGCATCTTCTCGGCCAGTCCCGACATGAAGACCTGCTGCCGCACTATTCGGTCGAGGTCTCCCTCGGGCAGGCCGTGCCGCTGCCGGACGAAGGCCAGCGCGTCGCCCTTGGAGAGGGTGTGCACCCCCGCTGAGAAGTCGGCTCCGGAGTAGGGATCGTCCACCGGGTTCTTCAGGCACACCTTCACACCGCCGACCACCTCGGTGAGCTTGTAGAAGCCGAGCAGGTTCACCTCCGCGTAGTGCTCGATCGTCACCCCGGCGAATTCCTCGATGGTGCGCATCAGGAACTCCTTGCCCGCCTTCTCGGAGAGCCGGTTCAGCTTCTTCTCGTCGGTGATCCCCTGTGCTTCGAGTTCCTCCCGCTCGGCCGCGCGCTTCCGGTTCATCGCGGAGTTGAGCTTGTTCTCGCCGAACTCGCCCATGTCGACCATGGTGTCGCGCGGAAAGGACACCGCGCGGGCGCGCTTGCCGTCGTCGGGGATGCGCACCAGGATCATCGTGTCGGTGAGGTTCCCGCCCGCCTGGCTGGCGCGGAGCTCGCGCAGCACCTCGTCCGGCAGCGGATCGCCCTGCGCGTCGGTGCGGCTGTCGTTGCCCACCAGCAGGATGTCGGTGGCGCCGTCGGGGGAGTCCCGACCTCCGGCGGTGGAGATGTCGCCCCGCAAGCCGGAGCCGAGCTGATGCAGCGTCCCCCAGCCGTACCCGGTGGTGGTCAGCACGACGAGTGAGAGCAGCAGTACCAGCAGCCTGCCGGTGAGGCGGCCGCGTCGCGGTCCACGGCCCCGTCCGCCTCGGCGTCCCCACACGTCGTCGGGTGGCGGCGGTTGTCGTGCGTCACGCGGACGGCCCTGTTGTCGTCCCGACTGACTACTGTGCGTACTTGTTGTGCCGTATCGTTGTCCTTGTCGGGAAGAGGACCGCCCCTCGTGTCCTCTCGTTCCGGGAGGTCCGCCGTCAGGTCGGCCGCCGGTGTCGTGGAGCCGGCGGGAATAGGGCCGTCCGGCGTGCCCGTACGGGTCACCCGGTCGTCGTGGCCGGTTGTTCACGCCGAGTCCTCCTTGAGCGCGTAGCGGGTGGGCACCCGGCCCCGAGGTACCGCCGCCCTTGTCCTGTGTAGGTTAACGCTGATCACGGCAGTACGTCGTTCGTAGCCGAAAATGGACGGGTTCTCCTGTTCGGGTGACGCGTCGCGTTCACGTTGGGTTGCGTAGCGGCTGGGGAGTTCCGGCCGAAGGCATGGCAGACTTCGGTCGGTTTCCGCGAGCCCGCCGGGTTGTCGCGGGAGCGACACACGGCGATGGGGAAGGTGCGATGAAGGTCCTGGTCACCGGTGGAGCCGGTTTCATCGGTTCGCATTACGTGCGTCGGCTGCTGGCGGGGGACTACCCCGCGTTCGAGGGCGCCGAGGTCGTCGTGCTGGACAAACTCACCTACGCGGGCAACACCGAGAACCTGGCCGAGGTCGCCGATGACCCCAGACTGCGGCTGGTGCGCGGTGACATCCGCGATCCGGAGCCGCTCGCGGAGCTGATGCCCGGAACCGACGTGGTGGTGCACTTCGCCGCCGAGTCCCACGTGGACCGGTCCATCACCGCGGGCGCCGATTTCGTGCTGACCAACGTCGTGGGAACCGAGAACCTGCTGCGCGCCGCCCTCTCGGCGGGGGTCACCAAGTTCGTGCACGTCTCCACCGACGAGGTCTACGGTTCGATCGACGAGGGTTCCTGGTCCGAGGATCACCCGTTGGAGCCCAACTCGCCGTACTCGGCCTCCAAGGCGGGTTCGGACCTGCTGGCCAGGGCCTACCACCGCACCCATGAGCTGCCGGTCTGCGTCACGCGGTGCTCCAACAACTACGGTCCCTATCAGCACCCCGAGAAGATGATTCCCCTGTTCGTGACCAATCTCCTGGACGGCGAGAAGGTGCCGCTCTACGGGGACGGCGGCAACATCCGTGACTGGTTGCACGTCGCGGATCACTGCCGGGGGATACAGCTGGTCGCCGAGTCGGGCGAGCCGGGCGAGGTGTACAACATCGGAGGAGGGACCGAGCTGACCAACGCCGAGCTCACCGCCGAACTGCTGGAAGCGGTGGGGGCCGACTGGTCGATGGTGCGGCCGGTCACCGACCGCAAGGGGCACGATCGCCGCTACTCGCTGCGCTACGACAAGATCAGTACCGAGCTCGGTTACCGTCCCACCGTCTCCCTGGAGGAGGGACTCGCCGAGACCGTCCGGTGGTACCGGCGGAACCGTGCCTGGTGGCAGCCGCTCAAGTACGCCTGACGAAGTCGTCGCCGCGCCTCGTGGAAGCCGATTCCCGAGGTTCTTCCCGAAAACCTTTCGTATTCGTCCGTGATTCGTCGAGGAGCGAGACCATGCCCCCGCCCGCACTGCTGATCCCCGGAGGACGTGGTCAGCTCGGCACCGATCTGGTGGGGCGGCGCGGCCCCGCCGGCCTGGTGCACGCCCCCGGTTCCTCGGAACTCGACATCACCGACTCCGGCGTGCTCACCGACGCCGTCGACTCGTTCGCCGACGCCGCGGGCGACGCGGGACTGCGCCCGGTGGTCGTCAACCTGGCCGCCTACACCGCCGTGGACGATGCCGAGTCCGACCCGGTGACCGCCGAACGGGTGAACACACGCGGTCCCGCCGCGCTCGCCGAGGTGTGCCGGAAACGGGGACTGCCGCTGTTGCACGTCTCCACCGACTACGTCTTCGGCGGGGATGCCTCCGTCCCCTACGAGCCGGACGACGAGACCGGGCCGCGCAGCGTGTACGGCAGGACCAAGCTGGCGGGGGAACGGGCGGTGCTGGCCGCCCATCCCCGTGCCTGGGTGGTGCGCACCGCCTGGCTCTACGGGGTGGGCGGGACGAACTTCGTCAGCACGATGGCCCGGTTGTGTCTCGAACGCGAAACCGTTTCGGTGGCCGAGGACCAGGTCGGCTCGCCGACCTGGACCGCCGACCTGGCCGGTGGGCTGCTGGAGCTGGCCGACTCGGTCGCGCGGCGTGACGAGCCCGCGGCGCGGGTGCTGCACTGCACCAACACGGGAAGCGCGAACCGCTGCGAGTTCGCCCGGGCGGTCTTCGAGGAAATGGGAGCCGACCCCGAGCGGGTCCGCCCGGTCGCCACGGCGGACGTCCCCCGGCCCGCTCCCAGACCGTCGTTCTCGGTGCTGTCGGATCGGAAGTGGACCGAAGGCGGCCTCACCCCGCTGCGGCCCTGGCGGGAGGCGCTGCGCGCGGCCTTCGAACGGCACGGTGCCGCCTGGGGAGTGCGCTGACCCCGGCTTTTTCGCTCCCACACCCGAGTGGTCCGCGACCGGAGCCTCCCGGCCCCGCCCCGGGGCACCCAGGAGCTCGGGCGGTACCGGGGCCGCGCCCGTAGCGGCCCTCAGGCCGGTGCACCCCCCAGCAGCGGTGCGCTGAACCGCAGCAGCTCGGGAACCGCCGCCAACAGGCAGAACCGCGCGAGGCGGCCGAGGACGGCGCTGGGCAGCCACACCACCAGCGAAGACCGCAGCATGCCCGCCGCGAGGACGACGGCGGCGAACGGTGGAACGCCGATCAGACCGCTGAGCAGCACCGTGCCCGCCCCGCTGACCGGGTGCCGCTCGCAGAGCTCGTGCAGCCGTCGCGGCCAGCGCCACCCCTCGCCCCGACGCGCCCGGTTCAGCAGCCCCGGCAGCCGGACCACACCGCGAGCGGCCAGGTAGTGCACGGTTTTGCCCAGCAACTGCCCGGCGGCGGCCACCGGTCCGAGCACCCACCACGGTGGACCGGCCTGTGCCAGCACGACCGAGACCAGGTAGACCTCGGCGCTGAACACGGGAACCACGGCGGTGCCCGCGCTCATCGCGAACACGCTCAGTCCCCAGAGCACCGTTCCTCCGCGAAGCGGACCCGCCCGTGGGCCACGTCGAACCAGGTGAGCACCCGGAGAGCTCGAACCATCACTTTCGGTGATCTTATCCGTCCCGCCGACGCGATGGGGCACGTTCCCGCGAATTCCCCGGTGCGGCTTCCCGCTCACCGGGTTCCGTCCGGATGTGACAGCCGTTCGGACAGCGGGCGGACGCTCGCCGTCGAGCGGACGTCGCCCCACCCGGCGGATGCCCGCGACGCGTCGGTCCCGGCGGCGGCCAAGTCGCGGGAGGTGTCCGGGGAACGGTCGGCCACTGGTCCGAGGACAGCCGTGCGAGCAGGGCTGACTCCGGCGGGAACCGGCGGAGTCTCCACCGGCCGAGCGGCCGCGCGCCAGCAGTGGCGACGACCTCGTCAGGAGTGCGCCATCCGGTAGGCGCGCATCGTGGCGGCGGCGCACTCCCGCCAGGTGAATCCGGCCGCGTGCCGCCGCGCCGCTTCACGGCTCCCGTGGTCCGCGGCCGACTCGACGGCCCGGTGCAGCGCCGTGCGCAGCGCCGAGGCGCGCCCGTACGGAACCAGCCGGGCGTGTCCCCCGCTCACCTCGCGCAGCGCCGCGACGTCGCCGCACACCACCGGGACACCGGCCGCCATCGCCTCCAGCACGGGCAGGCCGAACCCCTCGTCCCGCGAGGGCAGCACCAGCGCGGCGGCCCCGGCCACCACGCTGCGCAGCTCGTGGTCCGGCAGGTAGCCGATGTGCCGTTCCCGCTCGCCGGGAGGTGCGTTTTCCGTCCCGGTGCTGCTCGGCCCGACCCGCACCAGCGGCGGAAGGGTGTCGTCCAGGGCCTCCCGCAGGTTCGGCAACCCCTTGCGGGGACCGTCGTCCCCCACGAACAGCAGGTACTCCTCCGGCAAGCCGTACCGCCGTCGCAGCGACTCGTCAGGGGGCCGTGCCTCGAACCACTCCCGATCCACACCGAGCGGAGTCACCACCACGCGCCGTTCGCTGATCCCGAACCGGGCCACCACGCGTTCGGCCACCGCCGCCGTAGGGGTGCACACCACGCTCGCCCGCCGCACGGAACGCGCCACCGGCTCCGGTGCGCGCCGTGCGCGCCCTCGCGTCGTGGAGGAGTCGAGGAAGTCTAGGTCGTGAACCGTGACGACCCCCGCGGCGCGCCTCGCAGGTGGCCGCACGAAGTTCGTGCCGTGCACCACGTCGCAGCCCCCGCCCAGCAGCTCTACCGGCGGGAACTCCGAACGCGACCAGCAGGCGCGCAGCACCCGGGCGGGAAGGGGCGGGCCGCACGCCCTGGTCCCCTCCGGGGCCGCTGCGCGCAGCGCGCGCCACCCCCGCGTGGTCAGCCCCAGCAGCCGCACCCGCGTCCCGGGCAGTTCGGCCAGCGCCTCGCAGAGGCGGGCGGTGTAGCGCCCGATCCCGGTGCGCGGTCCCAGTAGCGGTGTTCCGTCCAGCACCACCCGCAATTCAGCCGGTCTCCCTTCCACCGAGTCGCCGTCCGCTCAACCGCTGCCCGGCGATCCGGCGGAGCCTGCCCGCCGCGCGCCTGGTGACCTCGCGCACCCCGCCGCGTTCCAGGTAGTCGCGCAGCAGATCGACGTCGCGGCGCAGCGCCGCGCTCCTCGACGGGCGGGGCGTCTTCGTCAGCGGAGCGCTCCCCGGCAGGCGGTCCGGGGCGGGACGCGGATCACGACAGAACTCCCGGAGCGGCTCCAGCACGGCCTCCCAGGTGAACCGCTGCCGCACCTCGGTGATGCGCTCCCGGCACCGCGCGATGAACTCTTCGTCGTAGAGCACCCGTTCCAGGGCCTCGGCGAGAGCCTCCGGATCCTCGGCGGGCACCACCACGCCGAGCTGTTCGTCCCGCACCAGGTCGGCGAACGAGTCCCCGTCGGTGGTGACCACCGGCAGCCCCGCCCACAGGTAGTCCAGCATCCTGGTCCGGAACGCGAAGGTGGTCTCGACGTGCTCGAAGTGGGTGGTGACCCCGCAGTCGGCGTCCAACAGGTGGTTCTGCCGCTTGCTGTAGGGTACCCAGGTCTCGTTGAAGAACACGTGCTTGTCGGTGAGACCGAGGTGCTCGGACAGCTCACGGGTCCGCTCCGCCATGCCCATCTCCGGCACGTCCGGGTTGGGGTGCCGCATCCCGAGGAAGAACAGCCGCAGCTCGGGATGGCGATCCGAGAGCCGGTGCACCGCGTGCAGCAGGGTCAACGGGTCGAACCAGCTGTAGACCCCACCGGCCCACAGCACCACCTTGTCGTCGGCCCCGATGCCCGACCGCTCCCCCCGGATGCCGGGGCCGGTGCGGCTCGGCGGGCTGCTGGGCAGGCCGAACGGCACCACCGAGATCATCGAGCGCATGGTGGGATCGCTGTCGTAGACCGGCGGGGTGATCCTGCCCAGCGCGGCCAGGTGGCCGAGCCAGAAGTGCCGCTGCCGCTGCGAGGCGCACAGGAAGAAGTCCCCCCTCCGCAGCTGGGTGTTGACCACCTCGGTGGTGCCGCGCAGGTCGGCCTCGCGGCGCTGCTCGTCGGTGTCCCTGCCCTGTTCCAGCAGTTCCAGGTGCATCGGGTCGTAGATGTCGCAGACCACGATCGTGCCGGAGTCCCGCCGCTTCAGCTCGGGCATCATCTCCAGCACGTGCCCCTGCGTCACCACGACGTCGGCCCAGTCCACGTGCGACGGCAGTTCCCGGGGACTCGCGCGCAGCACGGCGAATCCCCCCTCGGACGCGGTGACCTCGGCGTTGACGCTGATCAGCCGCACCTCGTGCTCGACCGAGAGCACCTCGGCGGTGTGCCAGGCCCGGATGGCCGGTCCCGCCATCCGCTCGGTGATCGCGTCCCCGGTGATCACGGCTATCCGGCGCGAGCCGCCGAAGACGTCCTCCAGCTCGAAGGCGTCCACCAGCGCCTCGTGCGCGGCGAGGTAGCGCGGCAGGGGGTAGGCGGGTTCCATCGCCCGGCGCATCAGCGGAACCAGGTCGGCGTCCGAACGCACCCGCAGGCGCTGCTCGGTCTCGCGGGCCCGTTTGAACTCCGGCAGCGACTCGACGAACCGGTCGATGGCCAGCATCCCCGCCAGGGCCTGTCGGTCGACAGTGGCCGGTGCCTCGTCCTCGCGCGGGTCGGCCGGTCTGCGGTCCAGTTCCAGTTGGTGCGGGTCCACCTCGCCACGCGCGGTCGATCTGCGCACGGTCAGCGCGAGCGCGGCGGGCAGCGCGCGGGCCAGGGTCCGCTCGGAAGCGTTCTTGTACAGCGCGGCCAGCGCGTTGCGTTCCAGCAGGTAGTGCTCGCGGGCCGATCCGACCGTGGCCATCGACTCGTGGTGCCGGTGGTAGGCGACCGAACGCGGTTCGTAGCGCACCCGCCAGCCCCGCAGGTTCAGCCGCCACCCCAGGTCCACGTCCTCGTAGAACATGAAGAACCGCTCGTCGAAGCCCGCCAGCGCTTCGAACACCTCGGCCCGCACGAACAGCGACGAGCCGGTTCCGAACAGCACGTCGCGCGCACCGTCGTGACTGCCGTCGTCGAGCTCGCCCGCGTGGCGCTTGTAGCCCATGCCGAACCAGGTCAGCCCCCCGTCGACGAAGTCGATCCGGCTGCCCTGCCAGTCCAGCACCTTGCCCGCCACCGCTCCCACGGTCGGTTCGGCGCGCAGCACCGCGACCGCCGCGCGCAGCCACCGGGCGTCCGGAACCGCGTCGTTGTTCAGGAACGCCAGCACGTCACCGCGGGCGGCCCGGGCGCCGAGGTTGCAGCCCCCGGCGAACCCCAGGTTCTCCTCCGAGGTGAGCAGCTTCACCCCGTCGAGAGCGCCGAGCCGTTCCGCGCTCTCGGCCGAGCTCTCGTTGTCCACGCAGACGAGTTCGAGCCTGTCGGGCGGGTAGTCGAGCTCGCGCAGCGCCCGCAGGCAGGTGATGGTGCTGTCGGTGCCGTGGTAGTTGACGGTGATCACCGACACCGTCGGCAGCTCGGCACTGTCCCGGGATTCAACCACGCGCACCAGACTGCCCTATCCGGAAAACCCCGCTTCGCGCAGGCACCCGGTGCCGGGCGTCCGTGGTCCGGAATGTTTCGTTCTGCCCAACTCGGCATCACTCGTCTGGTGTCATGTCACTGCGAACCGCTCCGTAGTATCCCCGCGAACGACTTCGGAGCACGACCGGGTGAAAGGACGGCGGGAACAGTGAGCACACCTTCCGATCCGGACGAGATGCTGGCCGGGTTCCGGCAGCAGATCGAGGACAAGATGCGACAGGCCCAGCGCATCCGGGAAGCGGCTTCGGCCGTCTCGGGTGAGGCGACCAGCCGGGACGGCTCGGTACGGGTGACCGTCGACCAGAACGGCAACATGTCCGATCTGCGGCTCGAACCCGGGGCGATGCGGCAGCGTCCCGAGGAGCTGTCCGAGGCGATCCTGAGCACGGCGCGCTCGGCGCGGTCCCAGCTCACCGAACGGATGCGGGAAGCGATGGAACCCGTGCTGGGGCAGGACAACGAGACGATGGATTCGGTGCTCGCCGGGATGCGCGACCGGTTTCCCGAGGAACCGGAACAGGGGGGCGCCGCGTCCACCACTGGTGGACAGGAGTCCGACGAGGAGCAGTACGACGAGTACGACTGGCTCAACCAGCGTAGGAGGTGAAACGTGGGGGAACAGCGTTTCGACGTCAACACCGACGAGATGCGCGCGCACGCCCAGCACCTGCGGGGCGTGACCGACCGGATCGGCACGGCGCAGGAAGCCGCCGGGGAGGTCTCGCTGAACGGGACGGACGCGTACGGGATTCTGTGCAGCCCCATCCTCACACCGCTGATCGGTGCGATCGAGGTGCAGGGCATGGCGGCCATCGCTACGGCCAACGCGGCGGTGGAGGCCACCGCCACCGGCGTCGAGGGAGCCGCGGAGACCTACGACGCCGTGGACCAGCACGTCTCCGAACTGCTGGAGTCCGTGCGCAACGAGTTGGGGGAGATCTGACGTGGGGCAGGACAATCCGCTGGTCGAGGAACCGAAACCCTTGGTCAGTGAGGAGGACGGCCTCGCGTTGATCGATTTCGGTCACGATGCCTACGCGGCCGCCGACCGAGGAGACTGGTGCGAGGCGGGGATCGACCTCGGTGCCGGAGCTCTGGACGCCGTCTTACTCGCCGCCGATCCGTTCAGCACGCTGTTGTCCTCGGCGTACGCCTGGATGATGGAGCACGTCTCGCCACTGCCCGAGATGCTCAACTCCATCGCGGGAAACCCCGACGTGGTGCACGCCAACGCGCATACCTGGGCGCGGATCTCCGATCATCTCCAACAGGCTTCCCAGGAGATGAGCAGTGTCGTGGAGTCGGACACCTCGGGTTGGCAGGGTGCGGCGGCCAAGACCTACCGAGCGATGGGTGCCGGGGAGGCCGCGCTGATCGAGGGAGCGGCCATTTCGGCATCGGCTGTCGGTGCGGCCGTTTCGGGAGCCGGGACGGCAGTACAGATAGTCCGCACCATCGTCCGTGATCTGATCGCTTCCGCCATGGCGGACCTCACCAGCAAACTCGCCCAGTGGGCGGCTGAATTGTGCCTGACGCTCGGTGCGGCGACTCCGGCTCTCGTCGCCGACGGTATAAGCCTCGTGGCGAAGTGGTCCACACGAGTGGCCGAGTGGCTGGACAAGATCGTCAGTTCCTTCAAGAAGCTGGCCCGGATCGTCGAACGCGTCAAACCCGCGCTGTCGAAGGTGGACGAGGCGATGCAGCCGGTCAAGAACGCCGGTAGGAAGGTGCAAGACCTCGCGCAGAAGCCGGGCCTGCACGACATGAGTTTCAAGGAGGAAGCCGTGTTCCACACCGTGCGTAACACCGCCACCATCACTCCGACCAATGACGACCAAGCGTACGCTCAGCACGTTTTCGGCAACGACGAGCACGCTGAAACGTAGGGTGCTCCGAGGTGTTGATTCCTCCGTGGTCCTTCGGCTCACCCCGTGAGGACCACGGAGAATTTTGGAGGATTGTTTTGCGTCTGGTGCTCGCGTTGTGTTCGCTGCTTCTCGGGGTGTTGTTGTTCCTGGCCGGGATATTCGTCGTGCTGCCGTACTTCGGGCTCGGCGCGGCGGGCAGTGAGGTGTCCGCTCGTGGGACCGCTGTCGCGCAGCAGTGCCGGTTCGCGGGGCCGATCGCGAAGTCACAAGCGCCGAAGCGGGAGAACGTGATCGGATTCGGCTGGATCTGCCGAGCTCGGGTCCACTGGAGCGACGGAAGCGTGCAGTGGCGTGAGGTTTCGGGATCGCAGCTCACCGACGCCGATGTCGGTGAGGAAGTGGCCGTTGTCGAGCGCCAGATCGACTACTCCCGTGGAAGTGACACGCGTCCGCAGATCTATCGCGCCGATTTCGAGCCCAACTGGTTCCTGGCCGGTGTTTCGGTGCTCGCGACCTGCCTCGTCGGGTTCTTCCTCGCCGCTCTGGGGTTTTCCGGCGTGTCCCGGAGGTTCAAAGGTAAGAGTCCTGCCGCGAGTTGAGGGAGGTTCCCCTTGGCGGGGCCGAAATTCTGGTCAGGAGTTCGGCGTGCGTGTTGTTCGTGTCGTTCGTGACGTGTTGCTGATTCCGGTCGGGGTGGCACTGCTCCTGTCGGTGATCTTCGTGGTGATCCCGTTCTTCGGCATCGGGGCTGCCGGTTCGGAGGTGACGGCCCGGGGGACGGCTGTGGCGCAGCAGTGCCGGTTCGACGGTCCGATCGCGGAGTCGAACGCTCCGGACGGGGGCAACATCGTCGGTTTCGGCTACATCTGTCAGGCGCGGGTGACCTGGCGGGACGGCACCACGGAGATGTGGGAGGTATCCGGTTCGCAGCTGAGGCCCGATGACGTGGGTGAGGAGGTCGCGGTGGTCCGGCGGGCCATCGCCGACGGCGGTGCCGGGACCACCAGCACCAGCCCGGAGATCTACCGGGCCGACTTCGAGCCGAACAGGTGGCTCGGCATACCCGCGATGCTGGTCGTGGGCATACTCGGAATCGTGGTGGCGGGGCCCGCCTGTTCCCGGCTCTACGAGACGTTCAGTGGGAAGGAGCCCGCCGAAACCTGAGTTACCGGCCGGGAAGGCGGGACTTTCGTGCCTCAATTCCCGGCCCAGCCGCGCCAGACGCGGCGACGGTTGACGGCGCGCCCCCTGGTGATCCGGCGCCGCTGCCGCAGCGTCGGGACCAGCCGCGCGGCGAGTTCGCCCAGCACCCGCAACCGCAGCGCCACCCGGAAGTTCGCCGCGCGCGGGACTTTCCGGCGCAGCAGCCGGCGCCAGGGCAGCGCGAGCGTGATCGCGCCGAACCGTGACACCTCCCGCAGCGCGATCTCCGGTGGGGCGCAGCGCAGCAGCGTCAGCAGCCGGTTGCGCTCGTTCCAGCGGTGGAACGGTTTCGAGCCGGGTTCGGAGGACGCGCCGTGCGAGTGCGCGCAGCTCGCCGTGGTGGGCACGATGTCGTAACCGGCCAGCCGCAGTCGCCAGGAGGTGTCGGTGTCCTCGTAGTAGCAGAAGTACTCGGCCGGTACGCCGCCGATCGCCGACAGCGCCGAGGTGCGCAGCAGGGCCGCCCCGCCGCAGAACCCGAACACCTCGCCCTCGGCCAGGGTGTCGGCGCCGTGCCCGGTTCCGGTCAGCCGCACCCCGTGGGAGACGGGGCCTTCCCGGCTCCACATCCGGCAGGCCGCGGCACCGGCCCCGGGAGCGCGATCCAGGGCGTCCTCCAAGGTGGCCAGCCACTCCGGGCCGGGGCGGGTGTCGTCGTTGAGCCAGCCGAAGTAGCGGGTCCGCACCCGGGGGAAGGCGGAGGCGAGACCGCCCGCGTAGCCGAGGTTGCGGGGCAGCCGGAGCACCTCGGGGGCCGAGGGGTGCCGTGCCAGCAACTCGTCGGTGCCGTCGTCGGAGGCGTTGTCCACCACCAGCAGCCGGTGGGCTCGCTGCCGTGCCAGCGCGTCCAGGCACGCTTCGACGTGCTCGGCGCCGCGCCAGGTCACCACCACGATCGTGCTGCGCGCCCGCTCTTCGGCCACTTCCGCAGCCTATCGCCTCGCCGCCGGTCGGTGTGTGGTTGTGTGGTCGGGCAGAACTGCCGAGTCGAGTGGTGCGGACGGGGTGTGGCGGTGCCGGAACTGGCGGTCGTGGCCGAGCAGCTGTTGGCACCGGTGCCGGGCGGCACCGGGCGCTACACCCGGGAGTTGCTGCGTTCGTTGGTGAGCACGGCCCCACCGGGGTGGGAGCTGCGCACGGTCGTGAGCTCGGAGGGAGATCCCTCCGCCGCCGAGATTGCGGGGGTGCGGGGACCGCACGTGCTGCCCTTGTCGCGCCGGGCGTTGACGCTGGCCTGGCAGCACGGCCGGTGGCCGCGTGTGGCGGCCGACTCGGTGCACGCCCCGACTCCCCTGTTCCCACTGGTGAAGCGGGGTGGCGGTCTGGTCGTGACCGTGCACGACACCGTGCCCTGGACCCACCCCGAGACCCTCACCGCGCGCGGGGCCGCCTGGCACCGCCGGGCCGTGCTGCGGGCCGCTCGGAAAGCCGGTTCGGTGGTGGTGCCCACCCAGGCGGTGGCCGAGGATCTGCGTCGGCGGGTCCGGGGACCCGCCCACATCGAGGTGGTCGGGGAGGGGGCCAGCGCGGCCGTGCTGCGTCCGGCCTCCGAGGAGGAGATCGCTCGTCGGCTGCGGCTGCCGCCCAGGTACCTGCTCGCCGTGGGCACGCTCGAACCCCGCAAGGGTTACGAGTGGTTGATCCGTGCGCTGGCTCGGCCGGAGGCCCCGGAGGTGCCGCTGCTGGTGGTGGGGGCGCCCGGCTGGGGCGGTGTGTCGTTGCCGGATCTCGTGGCCCCTCACGGGCTCCCCACGGATCGGGTCCGGCACCTCGGTGCCGTGCCGGACCGGGAGCTGGCCGTGCTGCTGCGGCGCTCGGCCGCGCTCGTGGCACCGAGCATGGCCGAGGGGTTCGGGTTGCCCGTGCTGGAGGCGATGGCGGCCGGGGTTCCGGTGGTGCATTCCGACGCGCCCGCCCTCGTGGAGGTCGCCGACGGAGCCGGGATCACCGTTCCCAGGGCGGATGCCGCCGCGCTGGCGGTGGCGCTGCGCGGGGTGCTCGCCGATCCGGGGCGGTCGGCCCGGATGGCCGAGGCGGGCAGGGCCCGCGCCGAGCGGTTCGACTGGCGGGAGACCGCCCGCCGAGTCTGGCGGCTGCACACCGGCACCGCCCGCGCGAGCTCGTGGCGCCGCGAGGGGGCGTGGGCGAGGGGGTCCGCCGACCCGCCGGACCCGAAATCGGGTTGACAGTTCAAGGGACGGATTTGGCCATCCCGCCACACTGATCGACGCCGAACTCCTAGGCTGCTGACGTGCACCGAGGAGATCCACACGTACTCATCGACGCCACCGCCGTCCCCGCGGACCGTGGTGGCGTCGGCAGATACGTCGATTCCCTGCTCGCGGCGCTGGACACCGCGGGGGCACCCATGAGCGTGGCCTGCCAGCCGCGTGACGCCGAGCTCTACGGCAGGATCGCGCCACGTACCCGGATAGTGCCCGCCGCCGAGGCGGTGGTCACCCGCACCGCCCGGCTCTCCTGGGAGCAGACCACGCTCCCCAGGCTGGCCAGGCGGCTGAGCGCCCGCGTGGTGCACTCCCCGCACTACACTGTGCCGCTGGCCAGCACCAGCGCTTCGGTGGTCACCCTGCACGACGCGACGTTCTTCTCCGACGCGCCGCTGCACTCGCCGGTCAAGGCGAGGTTCTTCCGCACCTGGACCCGGGCGGCGCTGCGCCGGGCCACGGTCTGCGTGGTGCCCAGCAGGGCGACTTCCAACGAGCTGGTCCGCGCGGCCGGGGCCAGCCCGGCACGGCTGCGGGTGATGTACCACGGCGTCGATCCGGAGCGGTTTCACCCACCGGCTCCGGAGGAGGTGGCCGCGGTTCGACGCGAGCTCGGTCTGGGGGAGCAGCCTTACGTCGCCTTCCTCGGAGCCCTCGAACCGCGCAAGAACGTCCCCGCCCTGATCCGGGGGTTCGCCCGGGCGGCCGCCGCTCGCGCCGATTCGCCCGCCCTGGTGCTGGCCGGGCAGCCCGGCTGGGACAGCAGGGTGGAGCGCGCGCTCGAGTCGGTGCCGCACCGAATCCGCGTGATTCGCGCGGGTTACCTCCCCTTCGAGCGGCTGGCCGGTTTCCTGGGCGGCTCGGCCGTGGTGGCCTACCCGAGCATCGGGGAGGGGTTCGGGCTCCCCGTGCTGGAGGCGATGGCCTGCGGCGCCGCCGTGCTCACCACCCGGAGGCTCAGCCTGCCCGAGGTCGGCGGGGACGCGGTGGCCTACTGCGGTGTGGAGGAGCGGCAGATCGCCCGCGGCCTCGACGAGTTGCTGGACGATCCGGTGCGGCGTTCCGAGCTGTCCAGCGCGGCCCAGCAGCGCGCCAAGGAGTTCACCTGGGCGGACTGCGCGGCCAGGCACCGTGCGGCCTACGAGCGCGCCGAGTTCCTGCACCGCCGGGCCCGCTGAACGAGCCGTCGCGGCCGGTGCCGGGACGTTCGGAGCATCCCCCGACCCGGTGGCCACCGACCCGCCTACCGGGGAACCCCGGCAGGCGGGTCGGGCATCGGGCGTTCGGACCTGATGGGTGAGAATGGCCCCCGTGCGCGACTCCCAGAGTTACGGCGAAGGGCTCGCCGTCGTCACCGTCACCTACTCGCCCGGCGAGACGCTGGACCGCTTTCTGGACACCCTGCCCAAGGCGACCGACCGGCAGCTCAGCGTGATCCTGGCCGACAACGGCTCCACGGACGGAGCGCCCGAACGCGCGGCGCGGCGATCCGGTGTCGAGCTGACCAGAATGGGGGCGAACCTGGGGTACGGTTCGGCCGCGAACCGCGGCATCGCCGAACTCGGCGACGACATCGGTTGGGTGGTGGTCTCCAACCCCGACGTGGAGTGGAGCGCTGGCAGTCTCGACGAGCTGCTGGCCGCCACCGAGCGCTGGCCGCGCGGTGGGGCGTTCGGCCCGCTGATCCGGGAACCGGACGGCGCCGTCTACCCCTCGGCCCGCTCGCTGCCCTCCCTGGGGCGCGGCGCCGGGCACGCGCTGTTGGGCGGGGTATGGCCCGACAACCCGTTCAGCCGTGCCTACCGGCGCTCCACCGACAGCTCCGCCGAGCGCACGGCCGGATGGCTGTCCGGCTCCTGCCTGCTGCTGCGGCGGGCCGCGCTGGACTCGGTGACCGGTTTCGACCCGCGTTACTTCATGTACTTCGAGGACGTCGACCTCGGGGACCGGCTGGGCCGGGCGGGCTGGCTCAACGTGTACGTGCCGAGCAGTGAGATCACCCATATCGGCGGGCACGCCACGTCCGGCTCCTCCGGGCGGATGCTGGTGGAGCACCACCGCAGCGCGTACCGCTACCTGGCCGACCGGCACCCCGGCCCTTCGCGTGCTCCGCTGCGGTTGGCGCTGCGGGCCGCGCTGGGCACCCGGGCGCGCGTGGTCTCGCGCAACGCCGAGCGGTTCTGAGCGTTCCTACCGGGCTCCGCCGGGCCGCTGAGGCGGGAGTCAGTCGAAGCGCCGCGGGCCGTGGTGGGGCTCGTGCTGGTGCCCCTGGCTCTCGATCCCGTGCGGCGCGGTGGGGAGGTCGGCGTCGTGCTCCGGCCAGTTCCGCCGCTCGACCGCGGGCTGCTCGGCGGTGGGGTGTTCTCCTCGTTCTCCCCACGCTTCCCCGGGCCGCTGGGCTCTCCGCTCCGTCGAGTCGGGCACGGGCCCCGTGGGATCGGGGTCCTCGTGCTCCGCGCCACTCACCGAGTCGCGCGGGATGCGCACGGTCTGCGCCGCGTCCATCGGCGAGGTGGCGCTGTCCGGTGTGACGACGAACGCCCCCCTTGCCCGCGCGCGAGCAAGCGTTTCGTCGGCTCGGTTGCGGGGGTCCATGGGTCCCTCTCAATACTGGCCGGTGGGTTTTCAGCCGCAGCGTGGCCCTGTCCGTCCGTGGAGTCGCCGGTGCCGGGGCGGCCGGTCTAGCGGCTTCGCTCCCGCCGTGGCAGCTCCATCGTGACAGAGTGTCCGGCTCCCGGCGGTCTCGCGTGGTGAACCGCGTGCCGCCAGGGGCGCCACCACAGGTCGGCGCTGCTACTGCCAGAGTATTCCCCATGGGTTCCTACGTCAGGGTGACGAGTTGGTCGAAACGATCAACGGAGTGTGGTTCCCCTGGCGCGGGTGACGATCAGCCGTGCGAGTCGTCGTGAACGGGCCGCCGGTCCGGGGAGGAGTGAGGCGATGCCGAGTCCGGACGACCACGCGCCGGTACGCGGCGCGGAGGCCGTGGTGCTCGTGGGGGGACGTGGCACGAGGCTGCGTCCGCTGACCCTGTCGGCCCCCAAGCCGATGCTGCCCACCGCCGGAGTGCCGTTCCTGACTCACCTGCTCTCGCGGATCCGCGCGGCAGGGATCACCAGGGTGGTGCTGAGCACCTCCTACCAGGCCGAGACCTTCACCGAGTACTTCGGCGACGGCTCCGGCATGGGGCTGGAGCTGGAGTACGTGACCGAGCACGAGCCGCTGGACACCGCCGGTGCGATCCGCAACGTCTCCGACCGGCTGCGCGAGCCCGACGTGCTCGTGTTCAACGGCGACATCCTGTCCGGGGTGGACCTGCCCGCGCTGGTGGGCGAGCACCGCGCCGCCTCGGCGGACGTCACCCTGCACCTGGTCAGGGTGGAAGATCCCAGCCGATTCGGCTGCGTGCCCACCGACGAGGACGGCAGGGTGACCGCCTTCTTGGAGAAGACCCCGAACCCTCCCGTGGACCAGGTCAACGCGGGGTGCTACGTCTTCCGGCGGGAGGTGGTCGAGAGCATTCCGGCCGGGCGGCCGGTGTCGGTGGAGCGGGAGACCTTTCCCGGCCTGCTGGAGTCGGGGGCGCGGCTGCACGGGTACGTGGACTCCAGCTACTGGCTCGACCTGGGGACACCGGCGGCCTTCGCGCGCGGCTCGGCGGATCTGGTGCGGGGGGTGGCCCCCACCGACGCGCTCGACGGCCGAGTGGGGGAGTCGCTGGTGCTGCCCGGCGCCTCGGTGGCCGAGAGCGCCTCGCTGCGAGGGGGAACCACGGTCGGTGCCGGTTGTGCCGTTGCCGAGCGGGCGCTGCTCTCGGCGGCCACGCTGTTCGAGGGGGCCCGCGTGGACGCCGACGCCGAGGTCACCGACAGCGTCGTCGGGGCTGGGGCCGTGATCGGCGAGGGCGCGGTGCTGCGGGGTGCCGTGGTCGCCGACGGTGCCGTGGTCGGCGCGGGCTGCGAGCTGCTCGAAGGAGTCCGGGTGTGGCCCGAAGTGGAGTTGCCGCCCGGCGGCGTGCGCTTCTCGCACGACTGCTGAGGCGTCGGGCCGGGGCGCGAGGCGCTTCGCACGAGGGCTCGGCCGGGCGGACCAGGATTGCTCGCCCGACGTCTTCGCGGGAGGGCCACGTCCATGCGGTTCTTGCTGTTGTCGAGGAGGTCGCACGCGGCCAAAATGCAGGCATGACTACGGTGATCGTGCGCGATGTCCCCGAAGAGGTCCGTGTTTTACTCGCCGAGGCCGCGCGACGCGGTGGTCAGTCGCTGCAGAACTACCTGTTGCGGGTGTTCGAGCGGGAGGCGCGGTTCGCGCGCAACATCGAGCTGACCGAGCTGCAACCGGTCGGGGGCGGTCCGCTCAGCATGGACGAGATCGTCGAGGCCGTGTGCGAGGCACGCGGGGAGGCGCCGGGCCCGTAGGGCCGAGCAGGGGTGGTTTGGTCGTCGTGGACCCTTCCGCCGGTGTCGCGTTCTTTCCGGGGGCGGTCGCAGTAGTCCGATGGTGCGAAAGACGTTGGGAACCGACCCGTACTGGGCGGCCCCACCCCACCAGCCGGTCGAGATGCTGAACGTGCTCCGCGGTCTGGTGCGCGGTGGCAAGATCTCCGAGCGCGACGCGAGCGCGGTTCTGGATCGCTGGTCCTGTGCCGCCGTGGAGACACTCGACTTCACGACTTCGGTGAACGGGCGGATCTGGGAACTGCGGGACAGCCTCTCCGCTTACGACGCCGCTTACGTCGCCACAGCTGAGTTGTACGAATCGGTGCTGGTCACCGGTGACACGCGGCTCGCGGGTGCTCCTCGTCCGCGCTGTGAGATCCGGCTCGTGCGGTAGACGAGCCTCCGAAGCGCGGGTTGTCGGACAATCACTCCGGCGGTCCGCGAGGCGCTTCCGGCCGCTGTCGTGGGTGACCCCCCGAGATCGGCGATTCGGCCCGGTCCGGCCGCCGTGCGATCGACGCCCGTCCATCGGTCGGCACGATCACCACTGTCGGTCCTGAGCAGCCTCACCGCCCCAGCCAGCTCCCTCACACTCAGCCCCAGAGCCCACTGTCCGCTGGGAAACGGGTGGCCCTGTGCAAACCGATGCCGTCCCCCACGGTGACACCGGCACGCCCGCTCCGGATGATGTCCACTTCGCCGATCTGATGCTCACCTGGGCACGCGGTGTCGCGCGGAATCTCGTCGACAGGGCCGGGCACGAGCCCCGGCATCGGATCGAGCGTTCGGGTGGTGTCGATGCGGCACCCGAGTTTCACGTCTTCGTGGAGTGCTGGGTGGCCGGTGATTGCGCGATCTACGTTCGCTACCGGCATTACGGAGAGGCGGTCGGCGTGCGGATCGCCGAGCTCGACCTGGACCGGATCACCGGGACACGGCTGGAGCACGCTCGACGTGACGATGCCCTGGGGTCTGCCGTGGGGTTCGCCAACAACCTCTATGACGTGGTGTTGGAATCCGGTCCCCCTCCCGCGCAGGAACGGGAGTGGACGGACTCCTCGGGGTACGAGTGGTGGGGCGATCCCGCCCCGCCACAGGGCTGGTACCGGGCGATCCACGAAACGCCCCGGGTGGAGACGGTCCCGCTCCGGTGAACGGGCGGCGATTTCGCGAGAAATCTACGGTAAGCCCTCAGCCGCGCAGGCTGTGCAGGAAGGCCCGCCACTGCCGGTGGTCGAAGGTGAGCACGGGGCCTTGGCGGTTCTTGGAGTCGCGGGTGGCGACCGCGCCGGGCAGCGCGGCGACTTCGACGCACGCGCCGTTGTTGCCGCTGTAGCTGGATACCCGCCAGTCGAGACGGTGGTCCTCGCCGGTCATCGTTCACCTCTCGGTCGGCCGTTCGGCTTTCGGCGACAGCGGATGTGTCGGGAGCCGCGTCGCTCACTCTCCCCGGAAGCGCAAGGGATTGTCGAGGTCGAGGAGGGTGCGGGCGAGCTTGTTGGTCTCGGCGCCGTTGCCGCGCACCGAGTGCAGGATGCCGTTGTAGACGAGGTCCCACAACTCGCGGTTCCGCTGCAGATCGTTGAGTTGTGCTGACAGTATCCGTTCATCCGCGTCGTTCAGCCGCAGCACTCGGGAAGCGCCTTCCGCGGTTACCTTCACCGAAGTGAGTTCGTACGTTCTGATGAAACCGTTCTTCCCGTAACGAAGCCAGTCGGCTCCCGCCGCCATGCGCGTGTTGCGTCCTGCCAGCAACGCGACGAACGGCCACGGAACTATGAACAGCCAGAGCCACCACGTTGTCATCCAGTCGATCCCGCCGTCTCTGACGAGGCCGAATGTGAGGACAACGAGGGATATCACCAGTCCGATACCGAACGACTGACCACGGGACGGGTAGAACCATTCGAGTACGGGTGATTCACCTTCCGGAGCTTGAGGAGCTTTGTTCGCTCCGCCAAGGCGTTTTTCCTCGGCTCCCTTCCACTCGGGCTCCAGCGGGGCGCGCGGTGGTCGTGGTTCTCCGGTCCGGGGGTCGGGTTTGGGCGGCAGTCCTGCTGTGTGGCTCATGGGTGCTCGTTTCAGAAGATGTCGCCGACGAAGTCGCCCACGGCGCCCGCCGCGTCGCTGAGCTTGTCGCCGGTCCAGCTCGCGGCGTCACCCACGGCGTCCACGGCGTCGTCGCCCCATTCGTCGATGGCGAAGCCGACACCGACGCTGACCACGACGCCTCCGGCCACGGCCCAGCCGACCGGGGTGCTCATGGCGAGCAGCCCGGCGGTGGCAGCGGAACCGGCCGCGTAGCCACCGAGGTTGATGGCGGCGCTCTCGCCTACGGACTTGTCCGAGGTTTGGACGTCGTAGCCGATACTGAATCCGGTTATCCCCAGTCCGACGACAGGGAGCTTGCTCGCGGTTCGGAGACTCCCCCGGAGTAACCTGTTGCCGACGTTCTCCGGGCGGACGCCGAGGTTCATGTTCAGCTGAAGGGCTTTCTTCACGCTCGGACTCAGCTTGTCGACCAGCCGCGCGGTCCGGGTAGCGGTGGCCTTGTTCTCCATCGCCGTCTTGTTCAACTGGTTGCGGACGTGGATGGCGGCGGCACGGGTCTGGTCGCGCAGGCTCAGGTTCGGGCTGTGCATCAGCTTCTCGGCCCGAGCGATCTTGCCGCTGTCGGCGATCTCGACCGCCGCTGCCCGCATCGCGCTGGTGCTTCCGGCCACCGCACCCGCCAAGCCGGTGGTGAAGTCGGTGATGGTGAAGGGGCTCTTCTCTACGAGCCCGGAGACGAACCTGTTCAGCACGCCGAGCGCGCTGTTGTGCTGCTCGCGTGCTTCGGTGACGATCTGACTGCATTCCTGGTACGCGCGGACCTTGCGCGCGTAGGCGGCTTGCGCCTGGGTGGCCGAGGCGTGGGCCTGCTGCTCCTCCGGAGTGGCCGGGCGGTCGCTCGGCAGCGGTTTCGGGGTGGCCGGTTCCGGGCCCGGCTCCATGATGCGTTGTTCGGTCACCGTCAGCCCGGCTTCTCGCGCGATCTCTCGGGCGCGGCGCATGCGCTTCTGAGCGGTGTCCAGCTCGTCGGCGAACTTGTTCAGCTCCCGGCACATCGCCGCGTGGTCCTCGGCGACTTCGTCGATCTCGGGGGCCACCTTGCTCATCACGGCGCGGAACGAGTCCCCGGCTTCGCCGGCCCAGGCGGTCTCCGAGCCGTTGCGAGCGCGAGTTAGCTGTGTTCCGGTGTCGTGAACGGCATCCGAGACAGTGCTCATCCAACGGGCGCTGTCACGGATACTCGACGGGGTTCCCCGGATCTCCAGTTCGAGTGGCATGAGTGTTGCTCCCCAGTGGTCAGCCCGGTTGCTGGTTGAACCGTTCGGCGTTGCAACGATCCGTCTTCTCGTAGAGATCGCGTCCCTCGGCGACCGCGTCACCGGCCGCGCCGAGCCCTTCGACGATTCCGGCGGTGGAACTGGTCAACAGCGCCATCGCGCCGGCGACCGCCTCGGTCGCTTCGCCCACGTCGGGTGCCGGTGGGGGTGAGGGGGTGTCGTCCAGACTCGTCGCGGCGCTGCGCAGCTTATTGGCCAGTCCGGTGAGCTCGTCCGGATCCACGTGTGTTCCGCTCACTGCCGAGTCTCCTCCTCGCCGTCGTTGCGCTGTTCGTCGGGGAGCTGAGCGTCCCAGAGCACCAGGTCCGCGCCGCTGCGCCGCTGCACTTCCTCGACCTTGTCCTCCGGCAGCGATGCCCAGGGTTGCAGTTCCCCGCAGCAGGCGACCAGCGAGTCCAGCGAGGAGTAGGCCAGCACCGCCAGCCTGCCGTCGGCCAGCCTGCGCAGCTCGAAGGTGACCTCGGTGTCCTGTTCCAGCACCCGCTTCGACGGAAGATAGGCCTGGGACGGTTCCATGCCTTCTCGTTCGGCGATGTAGTCCGCGCCGATGACCGCCGGAGCCTCCGACTCGTGCTCTCGAAACACGTGTTCGTCGCCGATCGCCAACGATCCTCCCCAGTCGAGTGAAAGTGAATCAGTCGGCAGGGTGTCACTTCGGAGTGCGAGATCGGCAGAGTGTCACTACTCAGGACGAGCGGTTTCGTGCGGAGCATCACAGCGGGGTGGCGGCACGACTCGGTTCGTGCCGCCATGCGCGGGATCATTCCTCAAATCATCGATCGCGTTCGATGCGTTCGGGTGCCGTCGCGCTCTCGGTGCTGTCCGAGATGGTTCGGTGCCCGATCCCGGTGGCTTCCGGCGAGATCCGCACACGCGCCGGAACGGGATCGCCGATGAGCCGGTGCTCCTGTCCAGGCGTGCTCATTCGTTTTCACCTGTCAGGCGACGGATCGCGGCTCGACGCCGTGCTTGCTCGTCCTGGTTCGCGCGTCGCTGCTCCATCCGGCCGCAGGCCAGCGACATGCAGGTGTCGCAGGTGGGCATCAGCCAGTCCACCTCGGTCGGGTCGATCAGCTCGACCTCCTCGCCGCACAGCGTCGTCCGGCGCTGTCCCGGTCTGGGACGCAGTTCGGGTGACAGGGCGTGACGCCAGCCTGACACCGGTTGCCACCACACCACTGGTCCCTGCCAGCGCAGCGTTTCCTCGGAGAACATCGCGATCGTTCCTTTCTCGGTCTCTGTTGGCCGAATCGGCTCGGTAACTGCTTAGGGGTGGTTCCCCACGCAGAGTTGCGGCCGATATTTGGCACATTACTAGGCACATGTGCCGGTGTAAGTGCCACAGACAGGTGAATCTGAGGACGTATGCGTGGTGCTGGGAAACTTGGTTCGGAAGCGGGTGAGCACACGGAGGTTCGTTGGTGGCCGACAGATCAGATCCGTCCGCGTTGCGCTGGTTGATAGGCAACGAGCTGCGCCTCGCACGCCTCGATGCGGGAAGGACGCAGAGCGCCGCTGCCAAAGCGCTCGGGTGTACTCACTCGAAGATCAACTATTTGGAGATCGGTCGTAACCAGCAACATCCCGAGGAAGTGACCACGCTGCTGCGGTTCTACGGAGCCGGTGAGGCGCAGATAGATCGGTTGGCTTCGCTTTCCGGTCGGGCCGATCAGGGGACCTGGTGGGCGGCGTTCTCGGATGTGGTGCCGGACTGGATGAAGACGTTCGTGGGCTTGGAAGGCCTGGCGAGTCGGGAATTCATGTATGAACCGTTGGCGCTGCCGGGACTGGTGCAGACTCCGGAGTACGCGCAGGCCCTACTGGCCGACAACCTTCGAGTGAGCGCGGTCGATGCTGAACGCGTGGTCAAGCTCCGAATGGAGCGACAACAACGACTCTTCGACGTGAGGTCGCCGCTGAGTTTCCGGACCGTAATCGAGGAGTCGGTGCTCGACCGACTTGTTGGTGGGACGGAAGTGATGGCTTCCCAACTGCGTCACCTGCTCGAACTCGCGCGTCAGGACAACGTGACCATGCACGTGATGCCGTTGTCCGTACCGGTACACGACGGACTCGACGGTGAGTTCAGCGTGCTCGACTTCGAGGAAGCGAAGTCGGTGGGCTACATCGAGTATCCGAACGGCGCGATCTACATCCAGGACGAGAACCAGGTCGCGGCTTACGGGAAGGCCGCGAACAGACTGTGCTCGACCGCGCTCACCGAAGAGGAGTCGATCGAGGAGATCGCGAAACGGGCACAGGCGTTGAGCTGATTACAGGAGGGGAATGCGATGGGCCGGTTAACCTGGCGCACATCCAGTTACACCAGCAACGGCGCGAACTGCGTCGAGGTCGGACTGGGCGGTGATGCGGTGGCCGTGCGGGACTCCAAGGCTCCCGAACACGGGGTGCTGCGCTTCAGCGAGGCGCGGTGGCGCGACTTCCTGGGAGCGCTGCGCGGTGCGGTGAACGACCGCTGAAGCGGCACCCGGCCGAGGTCTCGGCCGGGCGTCAGTTCCGCGAGAAATCGCCGCTCAGCCGGAAGGACGCCGCCGAGACCACCGGCCGGAGATCGCCGTTGTCTTGGGCCCGGTTGGTGCTTAGCCGCGCAGGCCGCGCAGGAAGGCCCGCCACTGCCGGTGGTCGAAGGTGAGCACGGGGCCTTGGCGGTTCTTGGAGTCGCGGGTGGCGACCGCGCCGGGCAGCGCGGCGACTTCGACGCAATTGGCCCCGTTGTCGCTATAGCTGGACTTACGCCACCGCGAAGTATCGTGCTTAGTCGTCACCGCAGAAACCTTTCAATCGATACGTTCTTCGATAGCTGCAACCGAGTCATCCGGAGACAGCGCTGTCGAGAGTAGTCGCTCACCCGAACGCGTGTAATCCGCTACTTGTTCTTGATTCTGGATGTAAACCGCGCCGTCCTGGAGCTCGATATAGCCGATTGATTGAGCCTGCGCGAAGTTCAGTACTGTGAAGCCTCCGCTCAACGCGGCATGCGGTCCTGCCCTGGTGGGAAGTACTCGGATGTCTACGTTGTCACGACGTGCTGTCGAAGCGAGTTGACGTAGCTGCTCGTTCATTACTTCCCGGTCGCCCACCGGGCGATCGAGGATCGATTCCTCCAGCACAGCGGTCAGTCGTAAGGAGTCTTCCGCGAGCAACCGCTGTTGTCGTGCGAGACGGAAGTTCACGAAGCGTTCGCTGTGATCGGTGCGTACTCGTACACTCGCCGAGGTCAGTGCGGCCGCGTAACCGGCGGTTTGCAGCAACCCCGGCAGTACGAGCGGCATGTAGATGAACTCGCTGCACGCTATGCCTTCCAATCCCACGAAGGTCTTGAGCCAGTCCGGGACCACGTTCGCCCAGGGAGCCCACCAGGTGTGCGAATTGGAGCTGGCGGCCAGTGAGGTCAACCGGTCGATGTCGTGCCGGGCCACTCCGTAGTGAATGAGCAGCGTGCTCATCTCGTCCGGTTGTTGCTGGTAGCGGCCCGTTTCCAGATGGGTGATCTTCGCGGCGGAACACCCGAGCGCCCGCGCTGCCGACGCGACCGTCTCACCCGCCTCGGTTCTGTAGTGTCGCAGCTCGTTGCCGATCAACCAGCGAAGTGCCGAAGGGTCGCTACGTTCCACAAGTACCTCCTGACCTCGCATCAAGTCTGACGATCTCCTAAGTCGAGCCCCAATCGGGTGTAACCCACTGCTCTCACTCGCTTGGGTAATCGACCAGCTTAACGATTAGCTTTAATGTTCTCGGTGTTGCTGATCACAATCGTCAGGAGGAGATCGTGTTCGAGACGCACGAGCTGACCGAGGAAAACGCCGTGGACGAGTCCGAGCTCGCCCCGCTCGGCACTCATGAGGAGTTCCGGGAGCTGTTGGTGGACCTGGTGCGGGCGAGCGCGCCCGAGGTGTTCGCGTTGTGCGAGGAGATCGGCGACCGTGCCGATGGCGTCGTGCGCTACTGGGGGCTGTCCCACCGGGACGGAACCGAGGTGTTCGCGCAGCACGGCGGGCTCAACGGTAGGTTCCGGAGCCCGGAGTCGGCGCTGCGCCTGCTCTCCGGCGGACGGGCGATGCACCTGGTCCGCCTCGGTTCCGAAACGAACACCTCGTGACGGTCCGGCCGGTGCGGTGAGATCCCGGAGGGAGCGGTCACATTCCGATGGCGCTCCGGTGCGGTACCGATCCCGGCGACGCCCCGCCGGGACTCACCGTCTCGGCCGGGCGTCAGTTCCGCGAGAACTCGCCGCTCAGCCGGAAGGACGCCGCCGAGACCAGCGGCCGCAGGTCACCGCCGCCGGGCAGCGAGGACAGCGGCCACCAGCGCAGGTCCACCGACTCCTCGCTGCGGGTGGGCACCGCCCCGGCCGGGGCGCGCACCACGAACCGCACGTCGAAGTGCCGCGTCGGCTTACCCAGCGAGCATGTGACCGGGTGCACGTCCAGGTGCACCGGATCGGGGTCCACCACCAACCCCTCGATACCGGACTCCTCGGCTGCCTCCCGCAGCGCCGCCGCCGCCAGCGTCTCGTCCGAGGGCTCGCAGTGCCCACCGAGCTGCAACCACCGCCCCACCCTGGGATGCAGCGTCAGCATGGTGTGCTCCCCACTGTGGTCCAGCACCAGCGCGGAGGAGGTCACGTGCCCCGGCTCGCACTCCCGCAGGCAGGCGTCCCCGCGCGCCCGCAGCAGCGCCACGAAGGCGTGCCGCAGCGCCTCCTGGCCCGGATCGACCGATCCGCCGGCCGGCGTGGGCGGCGTCCAGTCCTCCAGCGTGTGCAACGCGTCGGTGTGCGGCCCGTTCAAAGCTCCACCAAACCCTCTTCCGGATCGCGCCGCTCGCGCGGCCCCTCGTGCGGTTCGGCCGGATAACCCACTGCCACCGCCCCCAACGGCTCCCAGTGCTCGGGCAGCTCCAGCGCGTTCCGCACCACCTCGGGGCAGAACAGGGTGGAGGAGACCCAGCAGGAGCCGATCTCCTCGGCGGCCAGCGAGACCAGCAGGTTCTGCACCGCCGCACCGCCCGCGACGGTGAACATCGAGCGTTCGGCGTCGGCGCGGCGCGGGTCCGGGTAGTCGTGCGCGCCGTCCCGCAGCAGGAACGGCACCACCAGCTCCGGGGCCTCGTAGAGCAGGTCGCCCCGGCCGACCCTGCGGTGCGCCCGCTGCTCGGAGAGACCGTCCGCGCGGAGGTCCTCCAGCCACGCGGTGCGCATCGCGTCCAGCAGCTTGCCGCGCAGCGCGCGGTCCCGCAGCCACACGAACCGGACCGGCCGGGTGTGGTGCGGGGCGGGCGCGGTCAGCGCGGCCCCCACGGCCCGGCGCAGCGCCGCCGGCTCCACCGGCGTGTCGGCGAACTCGCGGGTCGAGCGGCGCAGCAGCACGGCCTCACCGCGTCCCTGCGCGATCGCCTCGGCGGTGCCCAGCCGGAACAGGTCATCCTCGACCGTGCGCACCAGCTCCCCGGCCCGGGAGCCGTCGTCCCGCTCGTCGAGCCCGCGCACCACCGCCACCGGCATCCCGCCCAGCTTGCCCTTGACCAGGTCGGCGGCCCCCGCGATCTCGTCGGCCACCGCCACCGTGGTGACCTCCAGCTCGTTGCCGAGCGAGTCGGTCGAGCCCGCGTAGCGGTGCAGCACCGACACCCCGGCCGAACCGATCGCCACGTCGGTCTGCCCGACCCGCCAGGCCCGGCCCATCGTGTCCGTGATCACCACGGCGACCCGCACCTCCGCGCGCTCGGCCAGCTCGGCGCGCAGCCGCTCCGCCGTGGCGTCGGGGTCACGGGGCAGCAGCGCGATCTGGTCGGTGGCCACGTTGGACGCGTCCACCCCGGAGGCCGCCTGCACTATGCCGAGCTTGTTCTGCGTGATCAGCGTCCTGCCCTTGCGGGCGAGCACGTGGTCCGCTTCCTCCAGCACCAGTTCCCGCCGCAGCGCGTCGCGCCGCTCGGGGTCCCGTGGGGCGTCGACGACCCGCCCCTCCACCTTGGAGACGACCTTGCTGGTGATCACGAGCACGTCGCCGTCCCGCAGCCAGGGCGCGGCCTCGATGAGCGCGCCCGCGAGATCGTCGCCCTCCGAGAACTCCGGCAGGTCCGCGACGGCGCGGAACACCAGCTCCTCGGCCGCTGCGTGGTCGTTCATCCCGCCACCTCCGGTGCCGTGACCCCACCGATGTCGAACGCCGCCCGGACCATCTCCGCGCTCGCCTCGGGGTCCGACATGAGCAGCGGAACCGAACGGGTCGCCACCCCGGGCACCTGGGCGGTGTCCGTGCTGTGCACCAGCCAGGCGTCCAGGATGCCCTCGCCGGACGTGGAGCGGGAGCCGTAGTGCTCGCCCACCGCCTGGGCGGTACTGCTCACCCCGATCGCGCGCAGGCAGGCGTCGGCCATGCCGCGCACCGCGCCGCCGCCGATGATCGGAGAGAGGCCCACCACGGCGGCGGTGGTGCCGCGCAGCGCCTCACGCACCCCGGGGACGGCCAGCATCGTCCCGATGCTGACCACCGGGTTGGACGGTGCCACCAGCACGACGTCCGCCTCGGTGATCGCCTTGGTGGCCCCTTCGTGAGCGGTAGCCTCGTCCGCCCCCACCGGGACGATCGCGTCCGCCTCGGGCTTGGCGCCGTAGCGCACCCACCACTCCTGGAAGTGCACCGCCCGCGCGCCCGAGCCCATCGGGTCGTCGATGGCCACGTGCGTCTCGACCCGGTCGTCGGTGACCGGCAGCAGCCGCACCCCCGGGCGCCACCGGTCGCACAGCGCCTCGGTGATCTCCGACAGCGGATACCCCGCCCGCAGCATCCTGGTGCGGATCAGGTGGGTGGCGATGTCGCGGTCCCCCAGCCCGAACCAGGTCGGCTCGGCCTCGTAGGCGGCCAGTTCCTCGGCGACCGACCAGGTCTCCGCCTCGCGGCCCCAGCCCTTGGCGGTGTCGATACCGCCACCCAGGGTGTACATGCAGGTGTCCAGGTCCGGGCACACCCGCAGACCGTGCATCCAGACGTCGTCGGCGACGTTGACTATCGCGGAGATCTCGTGTGGCGAGGACCGCTCGGGCTCGCCGACCGCGGGTAGCCCCAGGGCCGTTTTGACGCCGAGCAGGAACTGCGCACCACCGACTCCGCCGACCAGTACTGCGACCTTCACGAGACGAATCCTCCCACGAGTCGGGTCGCGCCCACGTCGAACCCGGAACGAGAACCGCGCCACGGCCCGACCGACTTTTCGGCGAGCCCCCACCGGAGTGCCCTGGCCGGGCCTCGTCGTCCGGCCGACGCCCCGCCCGCCGGGGTATCGACCGGTCGAGGCGAGAGCTCACCTCTTCGGTCGTGAGTGCTCACCAGGGCAGCGGGCCCACATCGTCGAAGTAGCCCCCGGTCGGCCCGTCGGGGCCGAGCAGCGCCGCGCGGACGATGATCTCGGCGCCCTGCTCGACGGTACGCGTGCCGGTGTTGCCGTTCAGGTCGGTCGCGGTGTAACCGGGGTCCACCGCGTTGATCCGCATCCCGGGCAGCGCCTTCGCGTACTGCACTGTGATCATGTTCACCGCCGCCTTCGAAGCGGGGTAGGCCACGCCCGGGTAGGAGTACGTCGGTGCTCCGGGATCGGTGACCCCGGCGAGCGAGGCCAGCCCGCTGCTGACGTTGACCACGACCGGGGAGGAGGAGCGCCGCAGCAGCGGCAGGAACGCGTGGGTGACCCGCACCACGCCGAACACGTTCGTCTCGAACAACCCGCGCATCTGCTCGGCAGTGGCCTCGGTGGCGCCGACCACCTCGTTGTCCTCGGTGCGGCCTTCGACCCCCGCGTTGTTGACCAGCACGTCCAGCCCGCCCTCGGCCGCCACGGCCCCGGCCGCGGCGGTCACGGACGCGTCGTCGGTGACGTCCAGGGCAAGCGGGTGTGCTCCCAGCCGTTCGGCGGCCAGGCGTCCGCGCTCCGGATCCCTGCTTCCCAGATGGACGGTGTGGCCCGCCTCGACGAGCCGCCGGGCGACCTCGAAACCGATCCCCTTGTTCGCCCCCGTGATCAGAGTCGTCGTCATGGGACCAGCTTCCGCGCGGAGGGTTCGGCCCGCCAGGGGGCGGTACTCCCGAACCGGTTGCTGGGGGAGCGGCCCGGTCGGAGCGAGCTCGTCGGGCCCGGCCCGGCGCGGGACCGAGGAGGAGTCCGCACCCGGCGGGATCACTCCCAGAACCTGAAGTACAGGTAGCCCTCCACGTAGAGCCGTTCGCTGCCGCCCACCGCTGTGAACAGCGCCTCGGCCCCGCTGAAGAAGACGTAGCTCGCGCCGGGGATGACGAACAGGACCAGCACGATGCCCAGCGGCGCCCACGGGCGGGCCTGCTCGCCGAAGTGCCGAGCCTTGGGCGAGAGCCAGGGCTCGATGGCACCGTAGCCGTCCAGGCCGGGGATCGGCAGGATGTTGAGCACGAAGGCGATCACCTGCAGGAAGGCCAGGTAGGACAACCCGGCTGCCAGCCCGAGCGGCATCTCGATCGTGGCGACCGAGGCGGTCAGCCCGATCCCCAGCAGCAGGTTCATCGCCGGCCCGGCCAGCGAGACCTTCGCCTCGTCCTGTTTGGAGCGCAGCGCGGCGTGGTTGATCCACACCGCCCCGCCCGGCAGCGGGATGCCGCCGATGAGCACGAACAGGATCGGCAGCAGCAGACTGAGCACCGGGTCGGTGTAGTGCCTCGGGTCGAGCGTGAGGTAGCCCTTGGCCCGTACCTCGCGGTCACCGCCGCGCAGCGCGGCGACCGCGTGCCCGAACTCGTGCAGGCACAGCGAGGTGGCCCAGCCGCCGAGCACGATCAGTACGACTCCGGTGATGACCAGCGCCCGGTTGTCCAGTGTGGCCAGCACGCCGCCGAGGACCGTGGCGCCGAGCAGGGCCAGGAACAGTGGGCTGATGCGCGTCGCGGTGTTTCTCACCCCTCCAGTCTCCCCGCCGTTCGCCGGGCGCCGTCGTCGCATCGGTGGTATTCCTAGATCCGGGATCTTGAGCAGGCCGAACGGAGTATCCCCATGAGTCTTTTCCGGTTACCTCAATGTGCTCCTTCGGTGGGCGGAACCGTCCCTCCACGGGATGGTCTCCGCTTGACCGTGGCGGGCTACACAGGTGTAATCACATTGGTGTTATTTACCGCCGGAAAGATTGATCGGTTTACTCGGTGGGATGGGGAAATCGATCACCTGAACGGTGGTGCCGGGTGACGGGAGGCCCGGTGAGCGCACGGTCGGGTGAGCCGCGACGGCGTGATCGCGTTTTTCGCCCGGCGGCCGGAGTTCCGGCCACGTCGAACCGGTGATCCGGTTCCTCACGTCCCGCGTGTCCTGGGGAGGGCCGCGGGTACGGAAAAATTTAACGGGGGAGGTTCAAATGTTGCGGACCGAGCGGGAAGGTCTGTCGGCGGGGGATGACGCTCGCGTCGGCGAGCTCGACATTCTGGCCGGATTGATCGACGCGGAAGAAGATCAGGACTGGCAGGAGCGCGCACTGTGCGCGCAGACCGATCCGGAGGCGTTCTTTCCCGAAAAGGGCGGTTCCACTCGCGAAGCGAAACGTATTTGCGCCGGATGCGAAGTACGTTCGGAATGCCTCGAATACGCCCTGGAGCACGACGAGAGGTTCGGCATCTGGGGAGGACTTTCCGAACGGGAGCGGCGCAGGCTCAAACGTCAGGCCAGTTGACCGGCCACCTCCGTCCGGATCGCCGAAGGGATCGAGCGGTTCGAGCTTCCACCGGCTCGTGAGCCGGTGCCCGACACCGAGTGGGAACCACACCCACCTCGGGGCCGTCCTCGCGGCAGCGCGCTCGGGGGAGTCCGCGGTGCCGCGGGTCCGCCGGTCGTTCGGTGCCCTCGTGCCGAGGAGCACCACCGGTCCATGAGCGGAGACCGGCATCCGGTCTCGATCCGTCGGGTGCCCCGTTCCACGGGCGGAGACAACGAACTCCTACCGGTCGGTAGCAGCGTGTCCCCGAACGCGTGCTCGTCCATTACTGTCGTGCGGTGATCGGACCACGGCACGCGGGAGGAGACGGTGGCCGGATTACGTCCCACCGCGGACACGAGCGGTGATCCCCGCGCGAGCACGGCACCGGTGCTGGCGGTGCTGGTGTGTCGCCGGGGTGCTGAGCGGTTGCCGGACGTGCTGACGGCGCTGCGGCGTCTGACGGTACGCCCCCGGCATTTCCTGGCGGTGGACGTCGGCACGACCGACGACACCGCCGAGCTGCTCGCGGCGGAGGCGGACCCCGAGCGGTCGGGAGCGCTGAACGGGGTGATCACCCTCGAGAACGACACCGGTCTCGGTGCGGCCGTGGACCGGGCGGTGCGGCACGCCGAACAGCGCTGGGGCGACCCCGGTGGCTGGTTGTGGCTGCTGTACGACGACGCGGCCCCGGAACCCGACTGCCTGGAGACACTGCTCCGGGTGGCCGAGGGGGACCCCTCGGCTGCCGCGCTCGGCCCGTTGGGGTTGGACTGGGACGATCCCCGGTTGGTCACCGACGCGGGGCTGTCCATGGACACCTCGGGCCGAGTCCGCACCGGCCCCCGCACGCCCGGCCTGGATCCGGCGCTCGGCGCCGGACGGGTCGATCCCGACTCGGCGTTGCAGGTCTCCGAAGTGCTGGCGGTCTCCTCGGCGTGCGCGCTCGTACGGCGGGAGGTGTTCGACGAGCTCGACGGTTTCGACGAGCGGCTGCCGGTTTCCTGCGCGGAAGTCGACCTCGGGTGGCGGGTCAACGCCACCGGCCGCCTCGTGCTCTGCGTTCCCGGCGCTCGCATGCGACACGCGAGCTCCTCGCGCGGTGGCGAACACGGCTCCGCCACGTCGGGTGGGCGATCCACTGTGGCGGGGGCGACCGCACGTCGTCGCGGCGAGGTGCGGACCTATCTGGCCAACGTCGGGCAGCGGGCCTACCGGCTCGGAGTGCCGCGCCTGCTGCTGTTCGCACTGCCGCGCGCCCTGCTCCTGTTCGTGACGGGCCGACCGACCGAGGCGCTCGCCGAGCTCCGGATGGGAGCCGGGCTGCTGACCGGGCGACTGGACCTCCGCACCGCCCGGAGCTCCCACGGCAGGGACCCCGCGTCGAGCAACGGGGTGCGCGGGCTGCTGACCGGGCGTCGGGACCGGATACGCGACGCCGTGCTGACCGGCTACGCCAGGGTGGTCCGCGACCGGGTGCGGCACGATGCCCTGGTCGGGCGGGAACGGCCGAGCGTGGTCCCAACCGGCGTCCCCCGAAGGGACGAGCCCGTCAGGCACGGACCGGACGCGCTGCCGGACGGGGCGCTGGGTTCGGGGAGTGGGCGCAGGCGCTCCGCGACGGGGCTGCGCAGACCCAGCGATCCGGTGGTGGTCCCGGTTCCCGAGGCCGCCGACGGCGATTCCGAGGACGAGGACCGGACAGCCCCCCGCCCCACCCCCGCGCCCCGCTCCGGTGGGACAGGGGCGCCGAGCCTTTCCGGCGAACTGGTGTTCGTGCCGGTGGACCGGCGACGGGTGCTCCGCGAGCTGCTGCTGAACCCACCCGTGGTGCTGCTGGTCGGGCTCACGCTGTTCGCGCTGCTCGCGCACGGGCTGTTCGCCGAGACCTCCCGGATGGCCACCGAGTTGCACGGCGGCAGGCTGCTGCCCACCGCCGACCTCGAACGGGTGTGGTCGAGCTACCTCGCCGCGTGGCACCCGGTCCACGGGGGGACCGGAGCACCCGCCCCAGCGACGCTGCTGGTGCTGGGGCTGGCGGGTGGGCTGCTGGCTCCGTTCGGCGGACCGCCAGCCGCGGTCGCGCTGATGCTGCTGGCACAGCTGCCCGTGGCGGGGCTGGCTGCCTACCTGGCCTGCCGCCCGATCCCGGTTTCCCGCGCCTGGCGAGCCTCGGCCGCAGCAGGCTACGCGCTGCTGCCGCTCGGCATGGCCGGAGCCGTGCACGGACGCCTCGACACGGTGGTGGCGCACGTGCTGCTCCCGCCCCTGCTGGCGGGCGCCGCCGGGTTGTTGGGGCTGGCCCCGAGCCGCGTGGTCGGGCGTCCGAACTGGCTGGGGACCGCCTGTCGTACCGCCCTCGGTGCGGCCGTGCTCGCCGCCTTCGCCCCCGGCACGTACGTGCTGCTGGTGCTGCTGGCTGTGGTGGGGTTCCTCTGCCCGCCCGCCGTCCCGGCCGGAGGGGTGCGCAGACTGGCCGGGCTGGCCTCCTTCGTGCTGTTGCCGCTCGCCTGCCTGCTGCCGTGGCCCGCTGCCGTGCTGCGGCATCCCGAGATCCTCTGGCACGCCCCGGGCGCGCCGGTTGCCGAGGAGGCCGCGGGGCTGTCCCCGCTGGCCCTGAACCCCGGAGGCTCGGCGTGGGGCTGGACCGCCGTGCTGCTGCCGCTCTGCGCGGTGGTGCTGCTCGTGCTCCGGAAGCCCGGCCGTGCCGCGTTGCCCGGAGCGGTGGTCGCCGTCGTCGGATGGGGTGCGGCCCTGGCCGTCTCGGGGACGGCTCTGCCGCCTCTGCTCGGCGGCGCCCCCAGCACCGGGTGGGCCGGGGGGCCGCTGCTGCTGACCGCCTGCGGGCTGCTCTGGGTCGTGCTGGTGAGCCTCGCCGGGCCGGGGAGGTGGTCGCTCCGCGTGCCCGCCCCGCGACGGCTGCTCGGTGGAGCCGCCCTCGTGGCGCTGCTGCCGTTGGCGCTCGGAACGTTGTTCACGGCGCGTTCCGGTCCGCTGCGCCCGGTGCCCGAGGTCCCGCCGTCCGAGGGGAACACCGGTTACTGGTTGAAGCTGCGGCCCGGCTCCGGGGCGCCGCGACTCACGCCCGAGCGGCGTGCTCACTTCGGGAGCGCCTCCCTGCCCCCGGCCCCCGGTGCTGTCGCCGCGCTGTCGGAGATCCAGGTGGACCTGCTCTCGGGGGAGTCGAGACGGGTCCGCTCCGGTGTGGCGGCAGCAGCCTCCAGGGGCGTGGGCCGCATCGCGGTTCCAGGGGCGAGCCGTTCGGCGAGGTTCGCGGCTTCGGCGGGGGAGAGCGTCGCGGTGGCCGGGGACTTCCGGGACGCGGGGAAGGTGTTTCGGGTCCTGCGCCCGCACACCCCGGTCGCACTGCTGGGGCCCGCGCTGGCCCGGAACGCGCGCGAGGACGTCTCCCCGCGCCCGAGGGCTCGGCCGATCGGGATATCGACCCGATTGCCCCACGTGACGATTCGGGTCTCCAGGGGTGGCCCCGGCAGGGTGCTGTTGCTCGCCGCCCAGCGCGAGCCCGGCTGGTGGGCACGCGTCGACGGGTCGAGCGTCGGGCTGGCCACCGGCTGGGGCGATCAGGTGGCCGTGCCGCTGCCGGAGACGGCATCACAGGTGCGGATCGGTTTCACCGCCGTCCCGCGCACGAGCCTGCTGACTCTGCAGGCGGCCGCGATCCTGTTCACGCTGATCGGTGCGTTCCCCGGTCGCGGTCGACGGCAACGGGAGAACCCCACGGAACACTGAGACGGCGTCGCCCCGCGCGGTGTCGATTTCTCGCGAGATCGCCGCGCACCCGGGGGCGCGACGGTGTCGAATCCCGACCACTCCCGCCACGGAACCGCCGCGGGGTCTCCGGTGCGGTCCCCGCGAGGAGGCCCGAGGTCGTGTTGACTCCCCGACGTCGCGGCCTCGTCGTGGGGAGAGCCGTGCCAGTGGTGCCGTCGAGGGAGTGACCCGCCGAGAGGGCGGACTGGTACCGCACCGGTTCAGTTGCCGTCGATCACGCCGGGATCGAGTCCGAGGTAGCTGGCGATCTGCTCCACCAGCACGTCGTGCAGCAGGTCCGCCAGGTCAGTGCCGTTGCGGGCGCGGGCCTCCAGCGGACGCCGGTACAGCACGATCCGCGCCCGGGTGGGTTCACCCCGGCGATCCGCGCTCGCGGGAACGAGCCGGGCCAGCGGCACGTTGGAGTCCACGACCATGTCGTCGCCCCAGACCACGGTCTCCGGTGACGTCACGTCCACCTCCGGGACCTCGTCCACGGCCACGTCGAGCTGGGTGAGCTCGGTGTGCCACCGCTGCTCGATCGGTTCGAGGGCCTCCAGTACCAGCGCGTCGAACCGTTGGGAACGACTCCGCGCGGCCGGTACCGAGGACGGATAGAGCGGGCCGCGCATACCGCGGCCACGTCGGTCCCGTCGCTTCCCGGTTCGCTGTCGAGCCTGCCGTGTGGTCACCACGCGGTGAGGATACTCCGCGGCGAGCGGACTACGGAATCGAGCCCGCACCGGCGACTACCCGACGTGTTCGCACGATACGTTCCGGACACTTCCCGATCACCGTTTCGCGGGAGTGCGCAACTTCACCAAGATGATGATCAACGCAGCGCACGGTGCCGCTTTTTCGTGGTGAGCCCTCGGTGGCAATTCCCTTATCGGGTTATTCCGGCCGTTTTTCCGCGTGCCGTCGGGTGCGGGCGTGACAAGGGCGCTATGGTGCCAGGCGTGCGGAGCGTGAGGCGTTGCTCTCGAACCGGGTGCACCGAGCCGGCGGTAGCGACGCTGACCTATGCCTATGCGGATTCGACCGCAGTGGTCGGGCCGCTGGCGACCTATGCCGAACCCCACAGTTACGACCTCTGCGAAGAGCACGCGCTGCGGTTGACCGTCCCGAAGGGGTGGCACGTCGTGCGCCACGAGGGCGAGTTCGCGGCGGACCAGCCATCCGAGGACGACCTCACCGCGCTGGCCGAGGCCGTTCGGGAAGCCGGGCGCTCCGACCCCGCTGACTCGGCGGGGCTCCACGGGGGCGGAAGCAGGCGCGGTCACCTGCGCGCGCTGCCCGATCCCGGCCAGGAGTAGCCGTCCCGGTTCCCGCGAATTCTTCGGCGCTCCCCGGCCGATCGGTCCCCGCAGCGGCGGTCGGGCGGCTGTCCCTTGGCCTCGCGGGAAACCTCGACGGCGACCGAGCCGCCCCCGCTGCCGTGTGACGCATCCGACTCGGCCACGGCGCCCCGGCTCGGCGACGAACACCCGCTCCCGGAAGGTGGGGCGGGAGGGTTCCGAGGAGGTCGCCGCCGGTGCTCGGACGCGGCGAAGAACGTCGCCGTACCCGCTCCGCGGGAACGCTCGGTGGCCATCCGGCGGACACCACGACCCGGCCGATCGCGGGTAAGCTGCGGCACGCAGGCAAGGATGCCGTCATTACGGGGAGAGTGCAGCGTGCGGGACCTGTCGGGGATCGTCAAGGCGTATGACATCCGGGGTTTGGTGGGCGACGAACTGGACGCGGAGCTGGCCCGCGAGGTCGGTGCCGCGTTCACCAGACTGGTCGGTGGCCCCGCGGTGGTGGTGGGACACGACATGCGGGATTCCTCTCCGGAACTGGCGGCCGCGTTCTCCGAGGGAGTGACCGGCCAGGGGATCGATGTGGTCCACATCGGGCTGGCCAGCACCGACATGCTCTACTTCGCCTCCGGACACCTCGACCTTCCCGGGGCGATGTTCACCGCCAGCCACAACCCGCCCCAGTACAACGGGATCAAGCTGTGCCGCGCAGGTGCGGCCCCGGTGGGACAGGACAGCGGGCTTTCCGAGATCAAGGAGCTCGTGGGGCAGGGCGTGCCCGAGTTCCTCGGGGCGCAGGGTGCGGTCACCGAGCGCGACATGCTCGGCGAGTACGCGAACTTTCTGCGCGGGTTGGTGGACCTGACCTCGACACGGCCGCTGAAGATCGTCGTCGACGCGGGCAACGGTATGGCCGGGCACACCGTGCCCAGCGTTTTCGAGGGGCTTCCCTTCGAGGTCGTCGACATGTACTTCGAACTCGACGGCACGTTCCCCAACCACGAGGCCAACCCGCTGGAGCCCGCCAACCTCGTGGACCTGCGGGCCAAGGTCCGCGAGGTGGGAGCCGACGCGGGCCTCGCCTTCGACGGCGACGCCGACCGCTGCTTCGTGGTCGACGCGGCGGGTGAGCCGGTGTCGCCCAGCGCGATCACGGCTCTGGTGGCGACCCGGGAGCTCGCCAAGGAGCCCGGGGCCTCCATCATCCACAACCTGATCACCTCGAAGGCCGTGCCCGAGATAGTCAGCGAGCACGGCGGCAAGCCCGTCCGCACCAGGGTCGGCCACTCCTTCATCAAGCAGACCATGGCGGAGACCGGAGCCATCTTCGGTGGTGAGCACTCCGCACACTACTACTTCCGCGACTTCTGGCGCGCCGACTCGGGGATGCTCGCCGCGCTGCACGTGCTGGCCGCGCTGGGCGGCCAGTCGCGGCCCCTCGGGGAGCTGATGTCCGAGTACAGCCGTTACGCGGCCTCGGGCGAGGTCAACTCGACCGTGGACGACCCCTCCGCTCGGATGCGTGCCGTCGCCGACACGTTCCGCGATCGCAACGGTGCTCGTATCGACGAACTCGACGGGCTTACCGTGGAGTTGTCGGACGGTTCGTGGTTCAATCTCCGCCCGTCCAACACCGAGCCGGTACTCCGGCTGAACGTGGAGGCAACCGATGCCGGGGCCATGGCGGCGCTGCGGGACGAGGTGCTGGCGGTGGTGCGAGAGTAGTCGTGCCCGCCCCGAACCGCTCCGCGGAGTTTCGTCCGGGGCGCTGTGGTGGCCGGTCGGCGCGGTGCCGTTCGGGCAGTGGTGCGGTGTGATCCCAGGGAGGAAGAGTGAGTGTCGCGATCGATCCCGAGCTGCGGGAGATCCTGGTGTGCCCCTGCCCGCGCAACGCGTCGCTGGAAGATGGTCTACCGGGTGATCCGGACGCCGAGTACCTGACCTGCTCCTCCTGCGGGCGGGGGTTTCCCGTGCGGGACGGGATTCCCGTCCTCCTGCTGGAGGAAGCGCTCTCGGGACCGGAAGCCGATCCCGCCCCCGACGAGTCAGGTGAGGGGTGACGACGGTGCTGGACGACAGCGTCCTGGAGGACCAACAGCGACTCTTCGAACTGGACAGCCGGGGACTGCTCCGCACGGCCGCGCTGGCGGGCGCGCAGGTCCGTTCGGCGGCCACCGCCGCCGAGGAGGCGGGCCTGGACGATCTCGCCGGGTACAAGCCACGGGCTCTGGTGCTGTTGTCCACGGCGGGAGCCGGTCCCGCCGCCTGCGAACTGCTCGCCGCCGAACTCGGACCCTCCTGCCAGGTTCCCGTGGTGGTCACCGGGGCCATGCCCTCCTGGATCGGACCGTTGGACGTGGTCTTCGCCCACGCCGCCGATGGCGGTGACACCGTGCTGGCCGAGTCGTTGGAACTGGCCACCAGGCGCGGTGCGGCCGTGGTCCTCGCCGCTCCGGACGAGGGGCCGGTGGCAGCCGCGGCCGCCGGGCGGGCGAAGCTGATCTCCCCCAGGGTCCCGGTGCCGGAGCCGTTGGGCCTCGCCCACGTCTTCACGGCGGGATCGCGGGTCCTGGCGGCGCTGGGGTTGCTCACGGTCGACACCGACGCCCTGGCCGACGCGTTGGACGAACAGGCGGAGCGCTCCCACCCCGGCCGTGAGATCTCGGAGAACCCGGCCAAGACGCTGGCCCTGCGGCTGGCCGATCGTGTTCCGCTGCTGTGGGGAGTCGACGAGGTCGCCACGGCGGTCGCGCGGCACGGTGCCTTCGTGCTGGGCTGCTACGCGGGGATGCCGTGCGACGTCACGAGCTACCGGCAGGCGGTGAACCGCGAGGCGTTGTACGGCGCCGCCACCGCGGTGGGCGGTGAGGCGGATCTGTTCGCCGACCCGGAGGAGGGCCCCGGCCTGCGGGTCGTGCTGCTGAGCACGCGCGAGGACGAACGGGGCAGGCTCGCCGAGCGCGCCGCCGTGGCCGGGCTGCCTGGGGCGGACGTGCTCGCCCCCACCGAGTCCCAGGAGGGCGGCGGTGTGCGGAGCTCGCTGTCCCTGGCGGTCGGGTTCGACATGGCGGCGGTCTACATCGGGCTGGCCTCGGACTCGTTGAACGGTCACGGCAGACCGATGCCGGTGGCGCGCTGAGACCTTCCGCGCTCGGCGCGCCCGTGGTGTCCCCGACCGACCCGCCCGGAGAGTTTCGGTGCTCCTTCCGGCGAAGCGCGGGCGGGGCACGTTCGTTGTACTCCCGCCGGGCGGTGTCGCCTCCGTCGGGGAAACGCGGTTAGACGAGGAAGCGAGAACGACTGTGGAGTTACTGCGCAACGCGGTACGCCCGTATGCGTGGGGGTCTCGGACCGCGATCGCGGAGCTGCTCGGCCGTCCCGTGCCCGCCCCACATCCCGAAGCCGAACTCTGGATGGGTGCCCATCCCGGGGACTCCTCGCGGTTGCTGTGCCAGGACGGGTCGGAGGTCTCGCTGGTGCGTCTGCTGGACGCGGAACCGACCCACCAGCTGGGCAGGGCGTGCACCGACATATGGGGAAACCGCCTGCCGTACCTGATGAAGGTGCTCGCCGCGGACGAGCCGCTGAGCCTGCAGGCCCACCCCTCCGCCGAGCAGGCGGCCGACGGGTTCGCGCGGGAGGAGGCGCTCGACGTGCCGCGTAGCGCCCCCGACCGCAACTATCCGGACCCCACCGCCAAGCCCGAGCTGATCTGCGCGTTGACCGAGTTCCACGCGCTCGCCGGTTTCCGCGCGGCCGAGGCCACCGTCCGGCTGCTGCATCAGCTCGACGTACCGAGTCTGCGGGCCCACGTGCGGCTACTGGCGGCCCAGCCCGACCGGGACGGTCTGCGTGCGTTGTTCACCACCTGGATCACCCTTCCGGAGGAGAATCTCCGGGCCCTGATACCGGACCTGCTGCGCGCCTGCGCCGAGTACGTGCGTTCGGGCGGCGAGTTCGTCGAGGAGTGCCGCACGGTGCTCGAACTGGGGGAGGCCTACCCCAACGACGCCGGGGTGCTGGCGAGCCTGCTGCTGAACCGCATCGTCCTGCGACCGGGGGAGGCCATCTACCTGTCGCCCGGCAACCTGCACGCCTACCTGCGCGGCACCGGGGTCGAGATACTGGCCAACTCGGACAACATTCTCCGTTGCGGTCTCACCCCCAAGCACGTGGACGTCGCCGAACTGCTGAAGGTGCTCGACTTCGGCAACGGGGAGATGCGGGTGCTGACCGGCGAGCGACGCGGCACCAACCTGACGGTCTACCGCACCGAGGCCGAGGAGTTCGAGCTGTCCAGAGTGGAGTGGAACTCCGGCGACCGCGCGGGGGTGCTGCTCGACTCCGCGGGACCGCAGATCCTGCTGTGCACCGAGGGGGCCGTCCGGTTGTCCCCCACCTCGGGCGGAGCGGGCTCCAACGGCAACGGCGGTCACAACGGTCACACCGGTGGCGCGCGGGAACTGGAGCTGTCCCAGGGGGACTCGGTCTGGCTCGCCGCCTCGGATCCCTGCGTGCTGGCCCAACCGCTGGGTGAGGCCCACGAGCGGGTCCAGCTGTTCCGAGCCGCTCCCGGAGCGGTCTGAACCCGTTCCAACCGTTCGATCCCGTCACCTCCGGAACCACTTCGACGGCTCGCCGACCCGGCGCGGTTCTCCGCCCGCCTCGGTGGCCCCGAGCCGGGCGGACTCCTCGGCTCGTTAGTAGATTGTGCTCTCAACCACCATCGGAAACGGCCTCGCGACCGCTATCGTGCGGTGCCATCCGTAAGCACGATCCGAGGAGGCAGGGGTGCCAGGAAGCGGAATATGGCGGACCAAAACGGTCGAGCAATCGATCCTGGACACCGATGAACCGGACACCAGGCTGCGCAAGAATCTCGGCACCTGGGATCTGATCGTTTTCGGTGTTTCGGTGGTAATCGGTGCCGGGATATTCACCCTCACCGCACAAGTGGCCGGTGACACCTCCGGCCCCGCCGTCTCACTCGCCTTCGTGCTCGCCGCGATCGCCTGCGCGTTGGCAGCGCTGTGCTACGCCGAGTTCGCGTCCACGGTTCCGGTGGCCGGAAGCGCCTACACCTACTCCTACGCCACTTTCGGGGAGTTCTTAGCCTGGATCATCGGTTGGGACCTCATCCTGGAGTTCTCCATCGCCGCCTCGGCGGTGGCCAAGAGCTGGTCCTCGTACCTGGAGCAGGTGGCCTCCGGGCTCGGGCTGGTGGTGGACACCAAGCTCCCGCTGGGGCCGTTGCAGCTCGACTGGGGAGCCATGCTGCTCGTCGCGGTGCTGATCGCCGTTCTGGTCACCGGTACGAAACTCTCGGCTCGGGTCAGCATGGTGATCACGAGCATCAAGGTGGCGGTGGTGCTGTTCATCATCCTCGCCGGGATCGCCTACATCAAACCCGACAACTACACCCCGTTCATCCCCGAGGGGGAGCCCACTTCGGAGGGCGGTCCCGCGCTGCACCAGTCGCTGCTGTCCCTGATGCTCGGTGGTGAGTCCAGCACCTTCGGCGTCTACGGGCTGCTGGCGGGCGCGTCGATCGTGTTCTTCGCCTTCATCGGGTTCGACGTGGTCGCCACCACCGCGGAGGAGACCCGTGATCCGCAGCGCAACGCGCCACGCGGCATCCTCGGGTCGGTGCTGATCACCACCGTGCTCTACGTGGGCGTCTCGCTCGTGCTCACCGGCATGGTGAACTACACCCGGCTGGCCACCGGCCCCGACGGGCAGAGCGCCACGCTCGCCACCGCCTTCGAGGTCAACGGGGTGGACTGGGCCGCCACGCTGATCGCGGTGGGAGCGTTGATCGGTCTCATCACCGTGGTCATGGTGCTGCTGCTCGGGCAGACCAGGGTGCTGTTCGCCATGGCCAGGGACGGCCTGCTGCCGCGCGGGCTGGCCAAGACCGACCCGAACCGGGGAACTCCGGTGCGTACCACCATGCTGGTCGGCACGGCCGTGTTCGTCGCCTCCGGCTTCTTCTCCTTCTCGAGCCTGGCCGAGATGGTCAACATCGGCACCCTGTTCGCGTTCATCCTGGTCTCGGTCGGGGTGATCGTGCTGCGGCGGAAACGTCCCGACCTGCCGCGCGGTTTCCGGGCGCCCATGGTCCCGCTGGTCCCGGTGTTGGCCGTGCTGGCCTGCCTTTGGCTGATGATCAACCTGACCGCCTTCACCTGGATCAGGTTTTTGATCTGGATGGTCGCGGGTGTGGTCATCTACGTGCTCTACAGCCGTACCCACTCGGTGCTCGGGCAGCGGGAGAGGACCGGCGACCTCCCCGACTGAGGCCGAGATCGTGTGCGTGCCGGCTGCTGGGCTGGTCGAGTGGCGGAACCTCACGGGCCGTCTCGCCGCGGGAGCCTCGACATCGAGTAGGTACTACCCCACGTCGAGGTCGTCCTCGCGAGACGACCCGTGAGAAACCGCGGCGGTGCGGGTTGCGGGAGTGGTCGGAGCGCGACTACTCGTCGGCACTGGTGTCCCGGCGATCTCGTGGGAAATCGAGGGAGCTGGGGCCACACCGCCGTATTGGGGTCATCGCACCGACCCCTTGAAACCAAGCGCGAAATCACCGAGCCTCTCGGCTCACTGGCTGGAGGGGCGCAGGGCGGGGCCGCGTTCCCAGGGGGGAGTCATACCCGGCAGATCGATGATCTCCGGTGGTTCGGGGGGCGTGACGGTCCCCGGCGATTCGGCGGCCCGGTGTTCGGCCGAGCCGTTCCCCGTCCCGCCCGTCTCTTGATCCGCCGGGGGGTCGGCGACCGCTGTGCCGGCCCGTTCATCCTGCTTCCTCCCGCCGCTGTCGGTGGACAACGGACGCGAGGCCACCGGCGTCTCCCCCGAGTGGCGGTTCACCGGGTCCCCGTCGGAGCTCTCACGCTGTGCCCTGCCGTTGCGCGGTGTTCCCACCGGCTCGGCCATCGTCGTGCGCAGCGGGAGGTTCGTCCCCCGGGCGGGCACCTCCAGAGCGGCCGCCATCGACACGGCCCTGTCCCACTCGGGATCGCCGCTGTACTCCGAGTGCAGCAGCAGTCCCGCCATCCAGCGCCGCTGCTCGAACGGACCGCGCTGCGGATCGGGCAGCCAGTGGTCACCGCCGAGCACCAGAGCACCGGTCGGGCCACGCGCGGCGGCGGGTAGCGGCCCCTCGCTGCCGTCGTGCCGGAACCCCACGCCGAGCAGTTTGCCGTCGTGAACCTGCCGATTCCACGTGGTCACCGCCCCGCCGATCGGATCGGTGCCACGGCACAGCGAGCGCCAGCGCCCCGCCAGCGAGCCCGCCAGCGAGCGCTGCGCCCCGTGGCCGAGGAAACCGGGAAACCCGCGGGCGTAGGCCCACTGCAGCTGGGAACCGGCCGTGACGAGACCGACCCGCTCGCGATCCTGCTCGTCCAGTTGGCCGAGCAGCCTCGCGGCCGCTACGGAGACCAGCAGGCTCCCCTGGCTGTGTCCGGAAAGCACCACCCGTGTGTTGGGGTCCGAGAGGTGTTCGCACGCCCGGTTGACCAGCTCGGGGATGACCTTCAGGGCGTAGCACGGGGGAACGACCGGGTGCGCCTCACGCGGCCAGAACAGCGTCAGATCGCACAGCAGGCTCAACCGCTGTGCCGAGTTCGGACGACGCACCGCCAGGTAGACCATCCGCAGCAGCGTCGCCGCCAGCGTGGCCAGCGCTCCGACACCCAGCAGCGTCAACCAGCGGCTCCAGGTGGGAGTCTCGGTGCTGCCCAGGCGCACCGCCAGTGCCAGGACCGCTCCACCGGCCAGGGCTCCGGCCAGCACCAGCACCAGGCGGTGACCGTGGACCCGTTGCAGCTCGGCCCATTTCCACGCCCGTTCGGCGCTGCGCTGGTCGGCGGGGCGACCGGCGTGCAGCAGCTCCACCTCGGGCGAGACGCTGTCGGTGCGCACCGCGCGCCACCAGCGAAACCAGGCCCAGGGCCCCACGAAGAGCCCCGCCAGCACGAGCGTTGCCGTCGCCGAGCCCCACAGCAACGTCACGGTGTCGTAGGAAACCGGTAGCAGCAGATCCGCGTCGAGCGCCTGCCGGGCGCTCAGTGTCACCCCTGCCCCGAATCCGGCTCCGAGCAGGCAGGCGATCAGCAGTACGGGCGCGGCGAACCAGCCACCCGCCCACGGACGCAGCCTGGTGGGGAGGCGGTGCCAGGAGTCGCGCGCCAGCAACGCCGCCGGAACCAGCACCGCTCCCACACAGCCGCAGAGCACCAGCAGCGCGAGGGTCAGCGAGTCGGTGATTCCGCCCGAACCGGGGAGCGGGCCGGACAGCGAGTTCGGGGCCACGGCGGTGGCCGTCACCAGCAGTCCGCCGAGCGTGAGTAGCACGACCCGTGGGTAATACCCCAGCAGCGGGTTCACCGCACGGGTGAGTCCGTTCTCGGAGTTCCGCGCCGCCGAACCGGTGGGGTCGTCCAGCAGGGCCGTTCCCAGCACGCACAGCGCGGTCAGCGTGGCCGCGGCCACCCATCGTGGATCCGTGCCCGCCGAGGGGCCTCCCAGCGCCAACAGCACCGTCGTGCACAGCCCCGCCACCGCGTGCAGCGTCCGCAGAGCGGGGGTGGCGGGATCGCGCACCACGCCGTTTCCGGGGAGCTTCGGCGCCTGCGTCGTCTGCCCGGTCTCCGGGCTCAGCGGGGTGCGTACGCGCCACGACATCGCGGAGAGGCGGTACATGCCGACCACGATGCCCACCACGAAGGCGAAAGCCGGGATCGAGCGCAGCTGTTCCACCGTGCGGAGCCCGTTCGGGACCGCGCCCAGGCAGCCGGCTCCCGGGCGCAGGCACTGGGCGGCCAGCAGGTCCAGGCTCAGCACCGTCAGGTGGGCGGTGAACAGCATCGTCAGCAGGAGTGCCGCCAGGCGCAGCCCCGCGCGCAGCAGCGCGCCCAGCGCGCGCGAGGATCGGCGCGCCGGATCGCTCGGCGGCAGCATCCAGTGCGCCATGTTCGCCAGCGCGAAGGGGAACAGCAGCGCCCACAGCGCCTTTCCGCCACCGGCGGTCATCCCGCCCCAGACGTATCCCTCGACCGAGCGGGGGACGGTTCGTTCTCCCGCGTTGAGGTCGGGGCCGGGAACGGGGCGCAGCAGTCGATCCGCCGGGCTGACGATCCGCCCCAGACCGTCCCCGGCCACGTCCACAGAGGCCACCGAGTCGGTCAGCTCCCGGGGCTCGGTTCCGAGGACGCCGTGTACCCGCAGCTCGACCACGCGAGTGTCCGGCCCGGGTACGTGCACTGTTCCTCCTGTGGGTCGTCGGCGCGGCGGGGGCGCCCTTTCCTCGTCGGAGTCCGATGAGTCCGTTCCCGACGGTCCCGTTTCGTTCGGGAGCGGCACCCGTCGCCTTCCGATTGTCTCTTCTCGACGGTCTCGTTGCGACCGTCTTCCCGAGATTGTCCCCATCGCGGGGAAGTTCCGGGAGATCGGTGCGGGGTCAGCACCGCCGACCGGTTCGCGGCGGCCGGGACGAGCGACCGGTGCGGTGATCGCACGGCTCGACGGGGCCTGGTCGCGGAGCCCATCGGGTGGATGCCTCGGGTCGGGGCGGTGGCGGGCTGCGTAGGGTCTGCACCCATGGGGCGGCTGATCGTGATCGAAGGACTGGACGGAGCGGGGAAGCAGACCCTGACCGGTACGTTGACCTCGGAACTGGAGTCCAGGGGGTTGTCGGTGGGCCGGGTGGCCTTTCCCCGCTACGGGGAGGACGTGCACGCTGATCTCGTGGCCGAGGCGCTCCGCGGCGCGCACGGCGACCTGGCCGACTCGGTGTACGGCATGGCCGTGCTCTACGCGCTGGACCGGCAGCGCTCCGCGGCGTGGTTGCGGGCGGAGCTCGCCGATCACGACGTGCTGCTGCTGGATCGCTACGTGGCGTCCAACGCCGCCTACGGTGCCGCGCGGCTGTGGCAGCACGCCGACGGCGAGTTCGCCTCCTGGGCCTACCAGCTGGAGGTGACTCGTTTCGGACTGCCCGCCCCGGAGCTGCAGATCCTGCTGAGCGTCCCGAGTGAGGTCGCGGCCGAGCGGGCCGAGCGGCGGGAGCGTTCCGACGCGGGGGACGGAAGGGACAGGTTCGAGTCCGACGCCGGGCTGCAGGAGCGCTGTGCCGTGGTCTACCGGGAACTCGCCGAGATGTCGTGGTGGTCGCCCTGGCACGTCGTCGAGAACGCGGTCACCACCGATCCGAGCGCGCTGGCCGATCGGGTGCTCGCCTAACCTACTCCGACGTAGTGCTCCGTTCGGCGGTATCGGGTCCACCGCGCTGGGCAGTGATCCGACGACCTGCGGTGATGATTGCCGGGTGGTGCTTGTCCTCGCGTTGCCAAGTGCAACCATGTGGGGCATGAAGTCACGCGTGCTCGTGGTGGACGACGACCCGGCTCTGGCGGAGATGCTGACCATCGTACTCCGCGGTGAGGGGTTCGATACCGCCGTGGTCAACGACGGCACCAAGGCGATGCCCGCGTTGCGTGAGCTCAAACCCGACCTGGTGCTGCTCGACCTGATGCTGCCGGGCATGAACGGCATCGACGTGTGCAAGGCCATCCGCGCGGAATCGATGGTCCCCGTTGTCATGCTCACCGCGAAGAGTGACACCGTTGACGTGGTGCTCGGACTGGAGTCCGGGGCCGACGACTACATCGTCAAACCGTTCAAGCCGAAGGAGCTGGTGGCCCGGCTGCGGGTGCGGCTGCGTCGTACCGAGGCGGAACCGGCCGAGGTGCTTTCCATCGGTGACCTGACGGTCGACGTCCCCGGGCACGAGGTCACGCGCGACGGAGTCCCGATCTCGCTCACGCCGCTGGAGTTCGACCTGCTGGTCGCGCTCGCACGTAAGCCACGTCAGGTATTCACCCGCGAGGTGTTACTCGAACAGGTGTGGGGTTACCGTCACGCCGCCGACACCCGGCTGGTCAACGTGCATGTGCAGCGGCTCCGGTCGAAGATCGAGAAGGACCCCGAGCACCCGGAGGTCGTGCTCACGGTTCGGGGGGTCGGTTACAAGGCCGGCCCGCCATGACTTCCGTACCGGCTGATCGGCTCTACTGGACAGGACGGATGGGGTGAACAGCGAGGAGCATCCCGTCGGCGCCGAGTGTTCGTTCGTGGTTCGCGTCCGCGAGGGCTTGCGCAGGCGCTGGCACCGGTTCGAAACCACCTGGCGACGTTCGATGCAGCTGCGCGTCGTCGTCAGCACCCTCGCTCTCTCCTCCGCGGTCGTCTTCGTGCTCGGCATGGTGCTGCAGACGCAGATCACGAACAGGCTGCTGGAGAACAAGAAGAGAGCCGCGATCCAGCAGGTCGAGCAGAACCTGCCGGTGCTGGAACGGCAGCTGACCGCGGTGGACCCCAATGAGGACGATGTCGGCAAGCAGCTCGAGGACGCGCTGAACCGCCTGACCACCACGGCGGCCGAGCAGACCGAGAGCGACTCGGTCGCCGGGACTTACGAACCCGTGCTGGTGGACGGCCACGCCATCGCCGAGGACGGCGCACAGCCCTCGGCGGGTCCGGTCGACAGTGTTCCGGAGTCACTGCGCAGGCTCGTCGAGCAGGACCAGCTCGCCATCCAGATCGAGACCGCCAACGACGGCGGCAGCAGGGTCACCATGCTCGTCATCGGCAGCCCGGCCGGAACCGCCACCCGTCCGTTGCAGGCCTACTTCCTGTTTCCGCTGGAGTCGGAGCGGCGCACCCTGCAGGTGGTGCAGAGCACCCTGCTGGTGGGTGGTCTCGTGCTGCTCGTGCTGCTCGGCGCGATCACCAATCTGGTCACCCGTCAGGTGGTGCGCCCGGTGCGCCAGGCCGCGCAGACCGCCGAACGGCTCGCCGCGGGCAACCTCGACGAACGGATGCGGGTGATCGGTGAGGACGACATGGCGCGGCTGGCCGACTCGTTCAACGAGATGGCCGACAGCCTCAAGCAGCAGATCCAGCAGCTGGAGGAGTTCGGCCAGCTCCAGCGGCGGTTCACCTCCGACGTCTCGCACGAGCTGCGTACCCCGCTGACCACGGTGCGGATGGCAGCCGATGTGCTGCACGCCTCCCGTGACGACCTCCCGGACGGTCTGGAACGCTCCGCCGAGCTGCTCGTCGACGAGCTGGACAGGTTCGAGTCCCTGCTCGGGGACCTGTTGGAGATCTCCCGGCTCGACGCGGGGGTGGCCGAGCTGTCCACCGAGTCGCTCGACGTGCCCGACCTGGTGCGCCGCGTCATGGAGTCGCTGCTGCCCATCGCCCGGACGGGCGGGGTCGAGCTGCGCGGCCATTTTCCGGCCGAGGAGGTCAGCATTCTCGCGGACACCCGCCGCGTCGAACGCATCGTGCGCAACCTCGTGGCCAATGCCATCGACCACGCGGAGGGGCGGCCGGTGGACATCACCTTCGGGCAGAACGAGCGTGCCGTGGCGGTCACGGTTCGCGACTACGGGGTCGGGTTGCGCCCGGGCGAGAGCGAGCTGGTGTTCACCAGATTCTGGCGCGCCGATCCCTCGCGGGACCGCCAGACCGGTGGTACCGGACTCGGGCTGTCCATCGCGGCGGAGGACGCCCGACTGCACGGTGGTTGGCTGGACGCCTGGGGTGAACCTGGGCAGGGGTCCTGCTTCCGGCTCACCCTGCCCCGTGACTCGGGGGAACAGGTCGACACGAGTCCACTGCCGCTGCCGAGCGCCCGTAGCATCGCCGCGCCCGAGGCGCTGCTCGCCGTACCGGCCGATCCGAGCGAGAACGGCTCCGTTCCGCCGGACGAGGAGCAGGATCGAAGCGGCCGGGAGCCGATCCGGTTCTCCGAGACCGACGATCAGGAGGAGCGATGAGGTTACGGGGGCGGCTCGTACGTGCGGTGGCCGTGTTGTCGGTGCTTTCCGTGCCGGTCACCGGCTGCGCCTCCATACCGGAGGAGACCGAGGCGAAGGCCATCCGCCAGGTCGAGGAGGGGCGCGAGACGAGTACCCAGCCCCAGCCACCGTCCGAGAGATCCGGTGCGCAGGATATCGTCCGCAGTTTCCTCGACGCCACCGCGCAACCGGCAAACGACTACGAAGCGGCGCGGCTGCGCCTGACCGAACGGGCGGCCGAGTCCTGGAAGGTTCCCGAGGAACTGGTCATCGTCAACAGCGTCAACATATTCCCGAAACAGGGGGAGAACGCGGACGACGACTCCGTCCAGATCCTCCAGCTGGACATGCACCAGCGTGGCAGGATCCGGCCGGATCACTCCTTCGTCTCCGACGAGAAGGACATCAGCCTGACGGTCAGGGTCGAGCGCCGCTCCGACGGGCAGTGGCGGATAACCGATCCGCCGAAGATGCTGCTGGTCCACCGTAAGGAGTTCATAAACAACTACCGCTCGGTGTCGGTGTACTTCCTGGACCAGCAGCGGGACGGCGTGATTCCGGATGTCCGCTGGGTCCGGCAGCACCCGGACAGCACGTTGCCCGCCCGCGTCATCAGCCTGCTGCTGTCGGGACCGTCGAAGAGCTTCGATTCCGCCATGAACACCGCCATCCCGGAGGGCACCACCACGGGGAGCAACGTCAGCGAGACCAAGAGCGGCGCCCTGTTGGTCGACCTGCGTGGCCTCGGTGAGTTGAGCAGCAAGAAGAAGCGGTTGATCGCCGCTCAGGTGGTGCTGACCCTGAGCGATGTCCGTACCGCCCGGGTGAAGCTGCAGCACGAGGGCGCCCCGTTGCTGCCGAGCTCCGACTCGTTGCGTCCCTCCGACGTCAGCGAGTACGAGCAGCAGAACGAGGTTCCCCGTGATGTGGAACCGCTCGCTGTCGTCGACGAGAAGTTGCGGGTGTTCAGCGAGCAGGCACCCTCCGTGCCGGGCCCGGCCGGGGACGGAAGTTACCAGATCACCAACGCGGCCCGTTCGGACGACGGTTCGAGATTGGCGGCGGTGGAGCGCGCCGATGAGGAGGGAGTCGATCTGCGCGTGGGGCCCTACGGTGGTGCGCTGCGGAAGCTGCCCATCCACGGCAGTTTCATGACCAGACCCACCTGGCGTGGCGAGTCCGAGGTCTGGACCGTGGTGGACGGTAAGCGGGTGATGCGGGCCACCCGGGACGAGAACGGTTCTTGGTCGGTCACCGAGGTCGACTCCAGTGCGTTCCCCGACGGGGGGAGCATCGACGCGTTGCGGATCGCGCGTGGTGGTACCCGGCTCGCGGCCGTGGTGAACGGCAGGATAGTCGTCGCGGGCATCGCGGGAAGCGGTTCGGAGGTGCTGCTGCACCGGCCCACCACGCTGACCGGAGGCCTCGGCGACACCGAGATCAAGGGAGTCGACTGGCTCAGCGGTGACTCGTTGGTGGCCATTACCGGCAGCGACGACGTTCCCGTGGTCAAGGTCTCGATCGACGGTTTCTTCTGGCCGACCTACCGATCCTCCAACCTCCGCGATCCCAGCAGGGTGACGGTAGGGCCCGGACAACGGGTCATCGTCTCCGACAAGGAGTACCTCTGGCAGGTCAGGGACCAGAGCGACTACTGGGAGGTACTGCAGAACATCCCGATCAAGAAAAATTCGATCCCGTTCTTCCCGGGCTGAGCGGCGCACCGCGGGGAGGTCGTGCCGGGTGTGCCGCTGCCGGCCGGGTGTGGGTGAGCCCGACACGCCGGAGGAGGAGGCGCTCGGAGTGGCCGTCGGCCCGGAGACCGGGGCAGTCTCGCGAGTGTGTCATCCGATCGACGGGCGAAGTGGAGTGCGGCGGCCGGCCTCGTGAATCTGCTGCTGCCGTTGCGTTGCGCCGGGTGCGGGCTCGCCGGGTTCGCGCTGTGCGCGGGGTGCGGCGGGAGGTTCGCGCGGTTGCGCAGGGTGCACCCGCCCGAGCTGTCCTCGGCCCCTCCCGTCCACGCGCTGGCGCGCTACTGCGGCCGTGCCAGAACGGCACTGCTGGCCTGCAAGGAAGGCGGGCGGCGTGATCTGGAAGGGCCACTCGCGGCACGTGTGGCCGTCGCGCTGCGGGAGATCCTCGACGAGCACGCGGCGCTCGTGGGTACCGGTCCGGTGCGACTGGTTCCCGCGCCCTCCAGGCCCGCGGCGGTTCGCCGTCGTGGCAGGGCTTACCTCGTTCGGCTCGCGCGGCGAGCGGAACGAGGGGTGCCGGGTGTGCGGACGGCGGACTGCCTCAGGTTGAGTCCTCTGGTGCGCGACTCGGTCGGACTGGACAGCGCGCGGCGGTTCGAGAACCTGCGTGGCGGGGTGCTGTTGCGTAGGAGCCGCGTGCCATCGCCCGGAACCCCTGTGCTGCTGTTCGACGACGTGCTCACCACGGGGGCCACGCTGCTGAACTGCCGAGAAGCACTGGCCGGGGCCGGGCTCCCCGTGGCGGGGATGCTGGTGTTGGCGAACGCGGCCAGGGAGACGTGAGCGCTCTTCCGGCACCGCCGCCGGGGGCGAGAGCGGCCGGTGCGGGGGTGAGGAGTCGACTTCCGTTCCGCCGCTTCGGGAACCACTGGTTTGTGTCACGCGTTTGCCGGGTATACGCGGATGGCCGGAGGCTCCCCGCCGATCCGGAATCACATTCGTGTACAGCTCCGAAAAGGTGAGTCCGGGGCGCGGTCTCCGGTACTGCGGTCGTGGGAAAGAGCGAGAGGTGGAACGGAGGTGCGCCATCACCCGCTCGAGGCGGAAGTGAATCACACCGGGTGGCTGATTGACTTTCACTCGACTCGGGGGGTGTCACAACTCCGTAAAGCCAGCTAACGTGCGTTCCCATCAGCCGTTTCCGGCAGCGGAATGAGGTGAGGCATTGATGACCATGACGCCGGAAACGAGCTGAGCACGCTCACTCCGGTGTCGCCGTGATCGTCATTCACGGAAGCACGCTGAGCAACGGAGGTCGTGAATGGACATCGTCGTCAAGGGCCGCAACGTCGAGGTGCCGTCTCATTATCAGCAGCACGTCGGCGAGAAGCTGAGCCGTCTCGACCGTTACGACAGGAAGGCCATGCGGGCCGACGTGGAACTGCACCACGAGCGCAATCCACGTCAGGCGAAGAACTGCCAGCGGGTCGAGATCACTCTCCGGGGACGCGGACCGGCGGTGCGCGCAGAGGCGAGCGCCCCGGACTTCTACGCCGCGCTGGACGCCGCCTCGACGAAGCTGGAGAACCGGCTACGCAAGATGCACGACCGTCGGAAGGTGCACTACGGCCGACGCAACCCCCGGTCGGTGGCGGAGGCAACCGCGGCCATGGCAGACCGCCCGGTCGCCGTCGCGGGTGCCGGAGGCACGCCACGAGGCCAATCACGCACGACACTGTTGGAGCCGCCGGCCGAGCAGCCGCGAGACGACAGGGCGAGGGGTAACAGCACCGTGAGCGACAGCGCAGTTGGAAATCAGCGAACTTCCCAGAAAACCGAATCTGTTTCGGGTGACTCCGGCGTCCCCCGGCAACGTGAGGACATCAACGGCTACGAACCCGGCAGAATCGTCCGCGAGAAGGAACATCCCGCCACCCCGATGACCGTCGATCAGGCGCTCTACGAGATGGAGCTGGTGGGACACGACTTCTACTTGTTCTTCGACGCGGATGCCGACAAACCCAGCGTGGTCTACCGCCGCAAGGGATTCGACTACGGAGTGATCCGGCTGGCCTGATCCGGCCCTATCCCGAACGAGCCGCGACAACAGTACCGATTTGGTACGGACCATAACCATCGTGGCCGTCCGCCGCGTACCGTGGTGCGCGGGGACGGCCACGTCTGTGGGTCGACGCAGCCGACGGACGGCCACACTCCCCCTGCCACCGCACGATCGGGTGTGGCGGGAACACACGTGCGTGCCGGAAACGTTCGTGGACCGTGGGCCGCTTCCGACGTTCGAGCAGTGCGCATCGGCCTGCGGTGCCTGAGCGAACCGTGCGGAGGCGGGCTTCTAATACTATGACCGTAAAGCGTCCGTGACGGGCGCGTCACGATCAGCAAGTGAGGTCGACCGGATGGTCCTGTCCCGACTGCTCCGCGCTGGCGAAGGCAAGATGCTGAAGCGTCTGCGTTCCATCGCGGCGCACATCAACGAGCTCGAAGACGACACGGTCGCGCTGTCCGATGATGAGCTGCGGGCCAAGACCGATGAGTTCAAGGAGCGCTACGCCGACGGCGAGCAGCTGGACAAGCTCCTGCCGGAAGCCTTCGCGGTCGCGCGCGAGGGCGCCAGGCGGACGCTCGGCAACCGGCACTTCGACGTCCAGCTCATGGGTGGCGCCGCGCTGCACTTCGGGCAGATAGCCGAGATGAAGACCGGTGAGGGCAAGACGCTCACCTGTGTGCTGCCCGGCTATCTCAACGCGATCACCGGCAACAGCGTCCACGTGATCACGGTCAACGACTACCTGGCCAGGCGTGACTCCGAGTGGATGGGCCGGATATACCGCTTCCTCGGCATGGAGGTCGCCGCGATCACGGCCGACATGTCCCCGGACCAGCGCAGGGAAGCCTACAACTGCGACGTCATCTACGGCACCAACAACGAGTTCGGCTTCGACTACCTGCGCGACAACATGGCCTGGAGCCTGTCCGAGTGCGTCCAGCGCGACCACAACTTCGCGATCGTCGACGAGGTCGACTCCATCCTCATCGACGAGGCCAGGACCCCGCTGATCATTTCCGGCCCCGCGGACCAGTCCTCGCGCTGGTACCAGGAGTTCGCGCGACTGGCCCCGATGCTGACGCGTGACGAGCACTACGAGGTCGACGAGCGCAAGCGCACCATCGGCGTCACCGAGGAGGGCGTCGAGATCATCGAGGACCAGCTCGGGATCGAGAATCTCTACGAGGCCGCGAACACCCCGCTGGTCGGCTACCTCAACAACGCCCTCAAGGCCAAGGAGCTCTACCACCGGGACAAGGACTACATCGTCCGCAACGGCGAGGTGGCGATCGTCGACGAGTTCACCGGGCGTGTGCTGCACGGACGTCGCTACAACGAGGGCATGCACCAGGCGATCGAGGCCAAGGAAGGCGTCGAGATCCAGGCCGAGAACCAGACGCTGGCCACGATCACACTGCAGAACTACTTCCGGCTCTACGACAAGCTCGCCGGCATGACGGGTACCGCCCAGACGGAGGCGGCCGAGTTCCAGAGCACCTACAAGCTCGGTGTCGTCACCATCCCCACCAACGAGCCGATGATTCGGCAGGACCAGCCCGACCTGATCTACAAGAGCGAGGAAGCCAAGTTCGCGGCCGTCGCCGAGGACATCGAGGAGCGGCACAGCAAGGGCCAGCCGGTGCTGGTGGGCACGACCAGTGTCGATCGTTCGGAGTACCTCGCGAAGCTGCTCACCAAGCGCGGCGTCCCCCACAGCGTGCTCAACGCCAAGCACCACGAGTCGGAGGCCGGTATCATCGCCGAGGCCGGGCGCAAGGGTGCGGTGACCGTGGCCACGAACATGGCCGGCCGTGGTACCGACATCGTGCTCGGCGGCAACGTCGACCATCTCGCGGACGCCGAGCTCCGGAAACGTGGCCTGGACCCGGTGGACAACCGGGAGGACTACGAGGCCGAGTGGCCCGCCGTCGTCGACAAGATCAAACAGCAGGTCGAGGCCGAGGCCGACGAGGTACGTGAAGTGGGGGGACTCTACGTACTCGGCACCGAGCGGCACGAGTCGCGGCGTATCGACAACCAGCTGCGCGGTCGTTCCGGCCGTCAGGGTGATCCCGGTGAGTCCCGGTTCTACCTCTCGCTCGGCGACGAGCTCATGCGTCGGTTCAACGCCAACATGGTCGAGACCGTCATGACCCGGCTGAAGGTTCCGGACGACGTCCCGATCGAGCACAAGATGGTCACCAGGGCCATTCGTAGCGCCCAGACCCAGGTCGAACAACAGAACATGGAGATCCGCAAGAACGTCCTCAAGTACGACGAGGTGCTCAACCAGCAGCGTTCGGTGATCTACACCGAACGCAGGCGTGTGCTGGAGGGGGAGGACCTGCGTGAGCAGGTCGAGCACATGATCGAGGACGTGGTCGACGCCTACGTGAAGGGTGCCACCTCGGAGGGCTACGCCGAGGACTGGGATCTGGAACAGCTGTGGTCCGCGCTGAAGACCCTCTATCCGGTCTCGATCCACTGGGAGGACATCGCCGAGGAGGACGGTGACCTCAGCAGCAACAAGCTGCGTGACGCGGTGCTGGCGGATGCCAAACGGGCTTACGACGCCCGGGAGGCCGAGATCGAGAGCATGGTCGGTGAGGGTGGCATGCGGGAGCTCGAACGCCGCGTCGTGCTCAGCGTGCTGGACCGCAAGTGGCGTGAGCACCTCTACGAGATGGATTACCTCAAGGAGGGCATCGGCCTGCGCGCGATGGCGCAGCGGGATCCGCTGCTGGAGTACCGCCGCGAGGGCTTCGACATGTTCAATGCCATGTTGGAGGCGCTCAAGGAGGAATCCGTCGGCTTCCTGTTCAACGTTCAGGTCGAGGCCGCGGAGCCGGAGGAGTCTTCCGAATCCTCGGTTCCGGTGTCGGTCAGCCAGAGCTCGGGAGCTGACGGCGTCGCGGCCGAGACGGGGCAGGGCGTTGCCCGTCCGACTTCCAAGCGCGGCAAGAACTCCCGTGCGGCGGGGCCCGCGCTGAGCCAGCTCGGTTCGGAGCAGGACGAACAGTCGCAGGTCCCGGCGGCGCTGCGTGGCAATTCCTCCGGAGCGGCGGCGAAGCAGCGGCTCAGCTACTCGGGTCCTTCGGAGGACGGTGGTGTCGAGACCAGCGGCTCCGAACCGGAGAGCGCCGGGCAGCAGCAGGGCACCCGTCGGGAGCGGCGTGCGGCTGCCCGCGCCGAGTCGAAGAAGGGCAGGAAGCGGTAGTCGAAAGTCTTTTCGCCCCGGATCGGGACGTGTCCGGTCGGTGTTCCGGTGCTGCTCCCGCGAAACACCGACCGGACACCGGTGCGTGGGCGAAGTGACCGGTGGACCGAACTCGGCTGCCCACCCTACGGAATTCAGACCAGGGTGAGCAGAGTGCACGACCAGCCCGAGTCCAGCCGTCGTTCCAGCCTGAGAGTCACGGCCCGGTGGCGCTGGGGCTCACCGATGACCACGCAGACCTCTACCGTGTTGGAACTGGTCGGGCAGGCGTGAACCGAGTTCACGCGGGTGCGGAAGTCCAGTGGTGCTCCGGAACGGGTGAGGCTGGTCAGTAGGCCCGCCACCGGCCTGCTCAGCCATCGGCGTATCTGGTGAAGTGGCCTTCTGCCGGACAGCACCTCCACCACGCTTCTGGCCGCCCCGTGGGCCAGTGCGGACGCCGAGTAGAACGGCGGGGTTCGGCTCTCGCTGGCCGCGAGTGCGGTGGGACCTTCGCGCATGGCGGTGTTCTCCTTTTCCCGGTGGTCTCACCAGACGGGGAGTGACTCGCCCCCTCGGTGCGTTCGAGTCCAGCGTCCGAACCACCCGATGTGATGACCCCCGGTGGCTTGAGCGTGTTGGAGGGCCACCGGTGAATCGATAGGTTTGCCGAATGACTCTGGCAGCGCTCGTGGTCGATTACGGCGGAGTCCTCGACGACTTCGGGGACTCGTTCCGGGGAGGGGAGACCGGGGACGGTGACGAGCGGGCTCCGTTGGTCTCGGCTCTGGAGCGGCTTCGGAACGAGGGGGTCGTCACCGCGTTGTTGTCCAATGGGGACCGGCGACCCGCCGAACTCGACTGCGGTCGGTTGTTCGATGTGGTGGCCGTCTCGGGTGAGACGGGGCTCCGGAAACCCGAGGCCGCGAGTTTCCGTGACGTGGCCGAACGGTTGGAACTTCCGCCAGGGCGGTGCGTCCTGCTCGACGACGAACCGCGCAATGTGACCGCGGCGGTCGCCGTGGGCATGGTGGGGGTGTCGCACTCCGGTGTCCGTTCGACTCTGTACGAGTTGTCCGTGCTCTTCGATCTCGACTCTCTCGGTTAATCCCCTGTTGTCCTGCTGTTTTGTTGGTTGTTGGGGGGTGGGTGTGTGGGGGTGTGTGGTGGGGGTTAGAGTGGTTGTTGTCAGCACGGCGGGGCCGGGTTGGGAATCGCTAGGGGTTGGTGCTCGGTTTTTTCGGGTGCTTTCCGGGTGGTTTCTGGTTTCGGTTCGTGGTGGTGGCTGGTTGTTTGTAGAACTGCATGTGGTGCCTTCTGGTTCGTTGGTTGGGGCTCGCTGTGGTGGTGGGTCGTGATCGGCGGGTGGCTGGGCCCCCCGGTGTGTGGGGGGTTTGGTGGGGGTGCTACGGTGAATGCGGTGAACAACGGAAAAGCATTCGGATGTCTGCTGGCTGGTTAGTTGGTGGATGTTTCCGGGTGTGGGCCTGCCGTGTGTGTGGTGGGTGTGTTCTTTGAGAATTCAACAGTGTTTGTGCACGCGTGTGTGTGTTTGCTTTCTTGTCTTTTTTTGCTTTGAGTAGTGCCCGCGCTGCGGCATCATGGTTGTGGTGTTGTGGTGTGGGTGGTGCTGGGGTTTTTTCCAATAGGTTTCTTGTTGGAGAGTTTGATCCTGGCTCAGGACGAACGCTGACGGCGCGCTTCACACATGCAAGTCGAGCGATGGCGCCGGTTTTCGGATCGGTGTGCAGAGCGGCGGACGGGTGAGTAACACGTGAGTAACCTGCCCTGGGCGTGGGGATAACCCTGGGAA
>NZ_FNJR01000013.1 GCF_900104475.1 Actinopolyspora xinjiangensis | reverse complement strand
ACCACCCACACCACAACACCACAACCATGATGCCGCAGCGCGGGCACTACTCAAAGCAAAAAAAGACAAGAAAGCAAACACACACACGCGTGCACAAACACTGTTGAATTCTCAAAGAACACACCCACCACACACGCGGCAGGCCCACACCCGGAAACCACCCAACGGTCACCCCGCAGCCGGCCCCCGGAATGCACTGACCAATCTAGCACCCAACCGAAACGGCGTTTCCAGGGGGGTCCCCATTCTCCACCGCCGGCCCGCACCAAACCGATCAGCATTCAATTCTTCAAACAACCCCGAGTTCCGAGACTCAACGCCCGGATCTCGCAGCGGATCGCTCTCGGTTCATCCTAGCAACCGGATAACCTCGAGGATCATCGGGGGTCACAACCGAACCCCGTCGGCGCTGAACCAACTGCCGCACAGCCTCGCAGCGCCGACGGGAAACAATCTACGCCACGGAACCAACGGCGTCAAATCGACCGTACTGACCGCCGGCTGAAACGAATCCCCAGGTCAAACGCCTCACCGCTACACCTCGGAGCCTAGTGGACCACCCGAACTCCCGCAGTGTGACGCTTGCCACGACGAACCACCAGCCAACTACCGTGCAGCAGGTCCTGCTTCCCCGGTGACCAGGTTTCGTCCAGCACCTTGCCGTTGTTGACGTAGGCCCCGCCCTCGCCGACAGTGCGCCTGGCCGCCTTGCGCCCCGTGACCAGCCCGCTCTCCACCAGTAAGTCCACGATGGTCGGCTGGTCGGCCAGTCGGAGCCGCGCCGTGGGGACCTCGGCCATGGCGGCTTCGAGGGTGTTCTCGTTCAGCTGGTTCAAGTCCCCCCCGCCGAACAACGCCCGGCTCGCGGCCGCCACCTGCTCGGTGGCCGTGACACCGTGGACCAGGGTGGTCAGTTCCTCCGCCAGTCTGCGCTGCCCGAGCCGCTGCTGCGGCCGTTCCGCCGTGGCCCGTTCCAGCTCTTCGACCTCCTCCCGCTCCAGGAAGGTGAACAGCCGCAGGTACCTGCCCACGTCGGCGTCGGCGGTGTTGATGAAGTACTGGTACCAGGCGTACGGCGAAGTCAACTCCGGATCGAGCCAGATGTTTCCCCCGCCGGTGGACTTGCCGAACTTGTTCCCCTCCGCGTCGGTCACCAGCGGAGTGGTCAGCGCGTGCGCGCTCTCGCCGTCCTGGCGGCGCAGCAGATCCACGCCCGCGACGATGTTGCCCCACTGATCGGATCCACCCAGCTGCAGCTTCGTGCCGTATCGACGGTTGAGCTGCACGTAGTCGTTGGCCTGCAGCAGCATGTAGCTGAACTCGGTGTAGGACATCCCGTCGGACTCCAGCCGCCGCTTGACGGTCTCCCTGGAGAGCATCGCGTTGAGCGAGAAATGCTTCCCCACGTCCCGCAGGAACGTCGTGACGGGCAGACTCGCCGTCCAGTCGGCGTTGTTCGCCATGATCGCCCCGCTCGGGGACTCGTCGAAGTCGAGGAACAGCTCGAGCTGCCCACGTATCCCTTCGGTCCACTCGGAGACGACGCTCTCGTCGTGCAGGCTACGTTCGCCCACGTCACGCGGATCACCGATCAGACCGGTCGCGCCCCCCGCCAGCGCCAAGGGGCGATGCCCGGCGAGCTGGAAGCGGCGCAGGGTCAGCAGCGGGATCAGGTGTCCCGCGTGCAGACTCGGCGCGGTGGGGTCGAAACCGGCGTACAACGTGAGTGGCGGCGAATCGAGATCGCGACGCAATGACTCGAGATCGGTGGACTGCGCGATGAGACCGCGCCAGGAAAGCTCGTCAATGATGTGCTCACTCACGCTGCCAGTCTGGCGCACACCCACCGCACAACGTTGACACCCCCCGCCGCGGGCGCGCGGGTCCCGGCTCGGTGGGAACGTCTCCTCCAGAAGGCGTTCCCACCACGCACATCCGTTCAACCGCGGTTGGAAACCGTGCGCCTGCCACCACGGCGGTAGGAACTGACGGCGCGCGAGCCGTGCACCCAGGAACGCCAGGGCAGCTCGGTCGCTGTGGACACCCCCACTCTCGGTCCACTGCGCACGTCCCCGTCCTCCACGGGAGCGCCCCGCAGCAGGCGGATACGCGAGTCGGTGCGAAGCAGGTCCGTTCCATCCCACTCACGAGTGATTCCCAGTACCCCTGCGAGACGAGCCGGGCCACTGGCCAGCGCGGTGTCCTTGCGCACGGCCGGACGCCGGCGGCGCGCCAGTTCCTCGCCCTCCAGGACCTCGCCCGCTCGCAGCAGCACCGCAGCGGGCACTCCCTCGGCCAGGCACACCACGTTGAGGCAGAAGTGCATCCCGTAGACGAAATACACGTAGAGGTGTCCCGCCGGACCGAACATGACCGCGTTGCGCTCGGTACGCCCGCGATAGCAGTGCGATGCCGGGTCGTCCGCACCTCGGTAGGCCTCGACCTCGACCAGCCGTACGCGAACCACTCCTTCGGAAGAAATCGAGACCAGCTCACAACCGAGCAGGAAACGCGCCACCCGGAGCGGGTCACGTGCTATCTCGGAACGTGTCAACTCAGCCACGAGGAGCACACTACCGGTCGCCCGCCCCCGGAAGTCGAAGCGGAGCGGCCGGATCTCGCAAGGGCAGGCCCCGGCCGCCCGCCGGAGGGCTCACCCTGGATCGTGGAGCGACTCGCCGTTCACCCACTCACGATGTCGCGCCACGAGTTCATCGACGCGATGCGCCTGCTCGGCGACCCGCCGCGGCGCGGTGCCACCACGGGAGTCGCGTGCCGAGACCGATCCCTCGACCGTGAGCACCTCGCGGACCTCGGGCGTCAGCTCCGGATGTGCCCGGCTGAGCTCTTCCTCGGTCAGCTCGGCGAGCCCCACACCGCGCGATTCCGCGACCCGGACGCACTCACCCGAGGCCTCGTGGGCGGCCCGGAACGGCACCCCACGACGTACCAGCCACTCGGCCACGTCGGTGGCCAACGTGAATCCGGCCGGGGCCATCTCGGCCATCCGCTCGGTGTGGAAGGTCAGCGTGCCGAGCATCCCGGCCATAGCGGGCAGAACCAGGCGCAGTTGGTGCACCGAGTCGAACAGGGGTTCCTTGTCCTCCTGCAGATCACGGTTGTAGGCCAGGGGCTGCGCCTTGAGACTGGTCAACAGCCCCGTCAGATTGCCGAGCAGCCTCCCCGACTTGGCACGAGCCAGTTCGGCCACGTCGGGGTTCTTCTTCTGGGGCATGATCGAACTGCCGGTGGCCCAGGCGTCGTCCAGCGTGATGTAGCCGAACTCGGCGGTGTTCCACACCACGACCTCCTCCGCGATGCGCGAGAGGTTCACTCCGAGCATGGCCAGTGCGAACGCCGCCTCGGCGGCGAAGTCCCGCGCCGAGGTACCGTCCATCGAGTTGTCCACGCCGTGCTCGAATCCCAGTTCCTCGGCGACGGCGTCGGGATCCAGCCCGAGCGAGGAACCCGCCAGCGCACCGGCGCCGTACGGGGAGACCGCGGTGCGCTCGTCCCAGTCACGCAGGCGTGCGACGTCGCGCAGCAGTGCCTGGGAGTGCGCCAGCAGATGGTGCGCGAGCAGTACCGGCTGGGCGTGTTGCAGATGGGTGCGGCCCGCGAGAACGGCTCTCGGATGGGCGGCCGCCTGGGCACCGAGTGCCTCGATCACGTCGAGCACCGCCGAGACGATGCCGCGGACCGCGTCCCGCAACCACATCCGGAACTGGGTGGCCACCTGGTCGTTGCGGGAACGCCCGGCACGCAGTTTGCCGCCCAGCTCGGTGCCGACGCGTTCGAGCAGCCCGCGTTCCAACGCGGTGTGCACGTCCTCGTCCTCCGGAGCGGGCTGGAACCGTCCGGTACGCACGTCGGAGGCGAGCGTGTCCAACCCAGACAGCATGTGCTCCAGCTCGGACTCGGTGAGCAGCCCCGCCCGGTGCAGTACTCTGGCGTGCGCTTTCGAACCCGCGATGTCGTACGGCGCGAGTGACCAGTCGAAATGAGTGGACAGGCTGAGCGCGGCCATGGTCTCCGAGGGACCGGAGGTGAACCGCCCTCCCCAGAGCTTTGTCGGCTCCGAGGAGCTGTCGCCGGTCGTGGAGTCATCTTGTCGGGGCATGAGGTCTTCCTCGGGAAACGCGAAGCGGTACGGACGAGACGCCGGGTGCGGGTACCTCGGCGAGGCCCCGCACCCGAGAGGATCGTTCAGTGGTACTGCTCGCGTTTGGCCGCGATCTTGCTGGGCAGACCCCACAGTTGCACGAAGCCCTTCGCCAACCCCTGGTCGAAGCTGTCGCCCTCGTCGTAGGTGGCGAGGTTGAAGTCGTACAGCGACTGCTCGCTGCCGCGGCCGGTCACCACGGCGCTGCCCGCGTGCAGGGTCATCCGGATCTGTCCGGAGACGTGACGCTGGGTGTCGGCGATGAAGGAGTCCAGGGAGGTCTTCAGCGGGGAGAACCACAGGCCGTCGTAGACGAGCTCGCCCCAGCGCTGCTGGACCGTACGCTTGAAACGGGCGAGGTCGCGCTCCAGAGTCACCGCCTCGAGCTCACGATGGGCGGTGATCAGCGCCAACGCCCCGGGAGCCTCGTAGATCTCCCTGCTTTTGATGCCGACCAGCCTGTCCTCGACCATGTCGAGCCTGCCCACCCCTTGGGCTCCCGCGCGGCGGTTCAGTTCGGTCACCGCCTGCAGCGGTGTGACGGTGTGGCCGTCGATGGCCACCGGCACACCCTGTTCGAAGGTGATCACCACCTCGTCGGCCTCACGCGGCTGCGCGGGATCGGCGGTGTAGGAGTAGACGTCCTCGACGGGAGCGTTCCAGATGTCCTCAAGAAAGCCCGTTTCGACCGCCCTGCCCCACACGTTCTGGTCGATCGAGTACGGAGACTTGTTGCTGACATCGATCGGCAGGCCGTGCCGCTCGGCCCAGTCGATGGCCTTCTCTCTGGTCCAGGCGAAGTCGCGCACCGGGGCGAGCACCCGCATCTCGGGTGCGAGCGCCCCGATGCCGACCTCGAAACGGACCTGGTCGTTGCCCTTGCCGGTACATCCGTGAGCGACGGTGTCCGCACCGTGCTCGCGGGCCGCGTCGGTGAGGTACTTGGCGATGAGAGGCCGAGACAACGCCGAGACCAGCGGGTACTGGTCCATGTACATGGCGTTGGCCTGCAGCGCGGGCAGGCAGTACTGCTCGGCGAACTCGGCGCGGGCGTCAGAGACCACGGCTTCGGAAGCTCCGCAGGCCAATGCACGCTTGCGGATGGTCTCCAGGTCCTCGCCTCCCTGGCCGACGTCCACGGCCACCGCGACGACCTCGGCATTCGTCTCCTCGGCGATCCAGCCGATGGCCACTGAGGTGTCCAACCCGCCGGAGTAGGCGAGTACGACCCGGTCACTCATGATCATGCTCCTAGTACGTGTTGTCCGGTTGTTCGTCAGCGGTGCTGGGTGACGGCGCCGTCTCAGCTCGTCTCCGCCGTCGATTCGGGCTGCTGCACGCCGAGCTCGCGTAACCGATCGGCGAGTTCTCCACCGGTGAGCGGCTCGCGGGCCACCACCAGCAGCGTGTCGTCGCCCGCTATCGTGCCCGCCACCTCCTCCATCGCCGATCTGTCGATGGCGCTGGCGAGGAACTGGGCGGCACCGGGTGGGGTCCGCAGCACGGTCAGGTTTCCCGAGCCCTCGGCGCTGACGAGCAGTTCGCCGAGCAGCCGGCTCAACCGCGCGGTTCCACCCTGTACTCCCTGGACCGGGCTGCCGTCCTCGGGAATGACGTAAACGGGCTGTCCACCGTCGGGCGCACGGAGCTTCACAGCGCCCAGCTCGTCGAGATCCCGTGAGAGGGTGGCCTGCGTTACGTCGATACCGTCGGCGGCGAGCAGCCGGGCCAGTTCGGTCTGGCTGCGGATCTCCGTGCCGGTTACGAGTTCGACGATGCGTGCCTGGCGCGCCACTCGTGTGGTCATCGTCGTTGCACCAGCCAAGTCAGCAGTGCCTTCTGGGTGTGCAGGCGGTTCTCGGCCTCGTCGAACACGGCGCTGGAGGGGCCGTCCAGCACTTCGTCGGTGATCTCCCAGCCCCGGTGGGCGGGCAGGCAGTGCAGCACCGTGGTGTCCGCCTTCCCGGTGGCCCCCAGCAGGGCGGAGTCGAGCCGGAACGGTCGGAACGGGCTCACGCGGTCCTTGCCGTCGTTCTCCTGGCCCATGGAGGTCCAGGAGTCGGTGGCGACGACCTCCGCTCCCCGGACGGCCTCCTCCGGCGCGGTGAACACTTCGGTGGAGCCTCCGGTTTCGACGGCGCGTTTGCGTGCCGCGTCGAGAACCCACTGCTCCGGTTCGAAGCCCTCGGGGGCGGCGATCCGTACGTGCATCCCGGCGGTGGCGCCGCCGACGAGCAGGGAGTGGGCCATGTTGTTGGCCCCGTCACCGAGGTAGGTGAGGGTAAGACCGGCGAGGGTGCCGTGGTGTTCCCGGACGGTCTGCAGGTCGGCGAGCACCTGGCACGGGTGGAACTCGTTGGTGAGGGCGTTGACGACCGGGATCTCGGACGCGGAACTCATCGCGTCGATGCGCGCCTGGGCGAAGGTGCGCCACACGACGACGTCGACGTAGCGGGTGAGCACTCGCGCGGTGTCCTCGATCGTCTCCTCGCGACCGAGCTGCATCGTGCGCGCGTCGACCACCACCGGATGTCCGCCGAGCTGTACTATGCCGGTCTCGAAGGAAAGCCGTGTCCTGGTGGAGGTCTTCTCGAAGATGACCGCGACCGACTTCGGTCCCGCCAGCGGTGTGCTGTCGACGCGACGGTGCTTGAAGTCGTCGGCGAGATCCAGGATCTCGCGCTGTTCGGCGGGCGTGAGGTCGTCGTCGCGCAGAAAGTGACGCGGCATCAGTTCTTCCCTTCTCCGCCGTGCGCCTCGGAGAGCACTTCGGCGAGATCGCGGACGAACTCGTTCGCGCGTTGTTCGTCCAGTATCAGTGGGGGTGCCAGGCGCAGGGTGTCCGGACGAACCGGGTTGATGAGGTAGCCGCGCTCACGGGCGCTTTCCGCTGCCGCGGCGGCGATGTCGCCGTCCAGTTCGACGGCCAACAACATTCCCAGGCCGCGGACCTCCTTGACGGCGGGATGTTCGAGCCGTTCGATGGCGGCGATGATCTCCTTGCCCACCCGGCAGGCGTGTTCCAGCAGTCCCTCGGACTCGATGGTGTGCAGCACCGCGAGAGCGGCGGCGCAGCAGACCGGGTTCCCGCCGAAGGTGGTGGCGTGCTGGCCTGCTTCGAGCAGGAAGGCCGCCCGTCCCACCCCGATGCAGGCACCCAGCGGCAGTCCGCCCCCGAGTCCTTTGGCCAGGGTGATCACGTCCGGCACGATTCCGCACCGCTGGAAGGCGAACCAGTATCCGGTACGTCCGATTCCGGTCTGCACCTCGTCGAGGATCAGCAGCGCGCCGTTGCGGTCGGCGATCTCCCGGGCGGACTGCAGATACCCTTCGGGGGGAATGATCACGCCCGCCTCCCCCTGGACCGGTTCGAGCACGATCGCGGCGGTGTCCTCGTCCACGGCCTCGTCGAGGGCCGCGGCGTCCCCGAAGGGTACGTGCGAGACCCCGGTGGGCAACGGTTCGAAGGGGGTCTGCTTCTCCGGTTGGCCGGTCAACGCCAACGCCCCCATGGTGCGCCCGTGGAAACCGCGGTCAGCGGCGACCACGTTCGGGCGGCCGGTGCGCCGGGCGATCTTGAGCGCGGCCTCGTTCGCCTCGGAGCCGGAGTTGCAGAAGAACACCCTGCCGTTGCCGTCGACTCCGGCCAGTTGGAGCAGCCGCTCGGCCAGCCGGAGTTCCGGCTCGTGACTGTAGAAGTTGGACACGTGCCCGAGTTTCGTGATCTGTTCGGACACGGCGGAGGCCACGGCGGGATGGGCGTGGCCGAGCGCTGCCACTGCGATGCCACCGAGCAGATCCAGGTAGGTGTTGCCCTCCGCGTCGGTCACCGTGCACCCAGATCCGCTGGCCAGTTCCAGGCCCGGGGTGCCGTAGGTCGGCATGATCGCCTCCCGCCAACGACGGGCGGCCGCGGCGTTGCTCTGTTCCTCGGAAGACATCAGGCATCGTCCTTTCGTGGGGATTGCTCGGGAGGAACGACCATCGTGCCGATGCCCTCGCTGGTGAACACTTCGAGCAGCACCGAGTGGGCGAGTCTGCCGTCGATCACGTGGGCGCGGGGGACACCGCCGGTCACGGCCTGCAGGCAGGCCTCCATCTTGGGAACCATCCCGGAGGACAGGGTGGGGAGCAGTTCGGCCAGTCGTTCGGTGTCCAACCGCGAGACCAACGACTCGCGGTCGGGCCAGTCGGTGTAGAGCCCTTCGACATCGGTGAGCACCACGAGCTTCTCCGCCTCGAGCGCCACGGCCAGGGCTCCCGCCGCGGTGTCGGCGTTGACGTTGTGCACCACCCCGTCGGCGTCGGGGGCGACGGTGGAGATCACCGGTATGCGACCGGTCTCGATCAGGTCCAGCACGGCAGCCGGGTTGACCGATTCCACGTCACCGACCAGGCCGATGTCCACCTGCTCACCGTCCACCACGGCACCGCGGCGGCGCGCGGTGAACAGGTGCGCGTCCTCACCCGACATCCCCACCGCGTGGGGGCCGTGCTGGTTGATCAGCCCGACGAGCTCCCGGCCCACCTGGCCCACCAGCACCATCCGGACCACGTCCATGGTCTCCGGCGAGGTGACCCGCAGTCCGCCTCGGAACTCCCCGGGCATCCCGAGACGTTCGAGCATGTCGGTGATCTGCGGACCACCGCCGTGGACGATCACGGGTCGCAGCCCCGCCAGTCGCAGGAAGACCATGTCCTCGGCGAAAGCCTGTTTGAGCTTCTCGTCGGTCATCGCGTTTCCGCCGTACTTGACCACCACTGTGGCTCCGCGGAACCGCTCCAGCCAGGGCAGTGCCTCGGTCAGCACACCCGCCTTCGCCGCGGCGGTGCTCAACCGATCATCCGGTTTCGTGTCGCTCATGAGGAGTACGCGCTGTTCTCTTCGACGTAGCCGTGGGACAGGTCCGTGGTGAGCACGGTGGCGCTGTGCTCACCGAGGTGCAGATCGACGAGGATCTCGACGTCGCGACCGGAGAGGTCCACCGTGTCGCGCTCGGCGACCGGAGCGCCTCGGGAGTACAGCGTCACGCCGTTGACGGTGACCTCCAGCGAGGAGGCGTCCACGGTTGCCCCGGAACGCCCGACCGCCATGACGATGCGCCCCCAGTTGGGGTCGGACCCGAACAGCGCGGTGCAGACCAGGTTGTCCTCGGCGGTCAGTCGTGCGATGCCCACCGCGTCCGACTCGCTCACCGCGCCGCGCACGGTTATGTCGATCGCCTTGGTGGCTCCCTCAGCGTCGTGCTGCAGTTGCCGCACGAGGTCGGCGCAGACCTCGGTGAGCAGTTCGGTGAACTCCTCCTCGGCGGGGGTGAGCCCGCTCGCCCCCGAGGAGAGCAGCAGCACCGTGTCGTTGGTGGAGGTCCCACCGTCGACGTCCAGGCGCTCGAAGGTGCCTCGTGACGCCTCCAGCAGCGATCGTTGCAGCCCCTCGCCGTCGACGACGGCGTCGGTGGTGACGACCGCGAGCATGGTGGCGAGGTTCGGTGCCAGCATTCCCGCGCCTTTGACCATGCCGCCGACCGACCACCCGTCGGGATGCGTACGGCAGGCCTGCTTGGGACGGGTGTCGGTGGTCAGGACGGCGGTCGCGGCGTCGGTTCCCGCCCGCTCGGTGTCGGCGAGCCCGTCGACCGCCGCTCCGAGACCGTCCAGCAGGGCACGCATCGGCAGCCGCTGCCCGATGAGCCCGGTGGAGCAGACACCGATCTCGATGGCGCCGGTGTCGAGCAGTTCCGCGGCCCGCTCCGCGGTGGTGTGAGTGTCCTGGAACCCCTCGGGACCGGTGCAGGCGTTGGCTCCGCCGGAGTTGAGCACGACGGCTCGCAGCCTGCGTTCGCGCAGCACCTGCTCGGACCACAGCACGGGGGCCGCTTTCACCTGGTTGGTGGTGAACACGCCGGCGGCTTCCCGGCGTGGGCCGTCGTTGACGACCAACGCTAGGTCGAGCGATCCCCCCGCCTTGATGCCGGCGGCCACCCCCGAGGCCCGGAACCCGCGGGGACGGGTCACCCCGTTCGGGGTGCCGGTGCTCGTTTCCTGCGCGACCGTGCCGGTCGTCTGGTCACTCGTACTCAATGTTCTCCTTCGAGATGCTCGGCCACGGTGCGTCCGGCTCCGCGCCGCACCTCGACCGCGGCCGTGAGCCCGCTCGACCAACGGCGGGATCCGATCGGTGTCGAAAGCCGACAGCGTGAACACGCCAACCCCTCGTCGCCGGTTGGTCCGCGGGGCGGCGTTCTCACGGTGCCGTCCCGGTGGTGGGCAGTCCGGTGGTCTCCGGAAGGCCGAGCGCGAGATTCATGCACTGCACGGCGCCGCCCGCCGTTCCCTTCGTGAGGTTGTCCTCCGCCCCCACGGCGACCAGGCTGCCCGCGTCGGGATCCACGGTCACCTGCAGGTGAACCGTGTTCGCCCCGAGCGTGGCCGAGGTCTGCGGCCACTGCCCCTCCGGCAGCACTCGCACGAAGGGTTCCGCCTCGTAGGCCCGGACGTAGCTGCGCCTCACCCGCTCGGCATCGACGCCGTCCCGCAGTCGCGCGTTGCAGGTGGCGAGAATGCCTCGCGACATGGGGGCGAGCATCGGTGTGAACGAGACGCGAACCGGTTCACCCGCCGCGGTTCCGAGGTTCTGGACCATCTCGGGGGTGTGCCGGTGCGCTCCACCGACGCCGTAGACGCTGGCCGATCCCATGACCTCGGCCGAGAGCAGGTGGGGCTTGAGCGAGCGCCCCGCGCCGGAGGTTCCGGTCGCGGCCACGACCACCAGATCCGGTTCCACCAACCCGTCGTGGAGCGCGGGCAGCAGCGCGAGGGTGGTCACCGTCGGGAAGCAGCCGGGCACGGCCACCCGTTCCGCCCCGCGCAGCTTCTCCCGCGCCCAGGGCAGTTCCGGAAGCCCGTAGGGCCAGCTACCGGGATACTCGCCGCCGTACCACCGCCGCCAAGCGGCGGGGTCCTCGAGACGGTGGTCCGCACCGCAGTCGATGACCACCGCGCCACCGAGCCGGGTGGCCAACTCCTCGGAGTGCCCGTGCGGCAACGCGAGGAAGACCACGTCGTGCCCGGCGAGCACCTCGGCGTCGGTCTCGCGGAGCGGCCGGTCGGACAGCTCCACGAGGTTGGGGTGGTGTTCCCCCAGGGTGCTTCCGACGTTCGATCCCGCCGTGAGGGCACCGATCTCGACCTGCGGGTGGGCCAGCAGCAGGCGGAGCAACTCACCGCCCGCGTAGCCACTGGCACCGGCCACCGCGACTCGTACAACCATACGAATGATTATGCACTAGTATGCAATATCAATCAACAAGGGGCGGGATTCCGGCTCGGACCCCACCCCGCACCCGGCCACCGCTCCGCGAGACATGGCCAACACCGCGGCCGCTGCGCGGGGGCGAGCTCCGGAACAGGAGAAAAACACCGCCGCGAAGCGCGGCACGAAAAAACGGGGTGGGTGGCTCGCGCACGAGCCACCCACCCCGGGTGGGATCACAACCGCTCGACCGGAACCGCCCCGCACCGAAGCGATGAGCTCCGACACGGCTACACGGACCGGTCACGGAAGTCGAATGCCACTAACCACGCAGCACTGCCCCGAACCGCTGATCCGCCGCGGCCACGGCCGAATCCCGGACCTCGGTAGCCTCCTGCTGGGTCAACGTCCGGTCGGGAGCACGCAGCCGCAGGGCGAACGCCAACGACTTCTTGTCGGCACCGAGCTGTTCACCGGTGAAAACGTCGAACAACCTGATGTCCTCGACCAGCTCACCCCCGCCCGAACGCAGCGCTTCGGCGAGATCGGCCGCCGGGACCTCCTCGTCGACCACCAACGCCACGTCGAGCCGCACCGGCGGATAGGCCGAGATGTCCGGGGCGGGGCGATCGTCCGTCACCGGCAGCGCGTCCAGGTCGAGTTCCATGGCGCAGGTCCGCTTTGGCAGCTCCAGGGCCTCCACCACCTTGGGGTGCAGTTCCCCCGCGTAACCGACGACGGCACCGTCCACCTCCAGCGCGGCGCAGCGGCCCGGATGCCACGGCGCCTTGTCACCGGCGGATACACTCAGCGGGACACCGGCCGTGTCGGCCACGAGCCTGGCGGCCCGCACCGCGTCCGACCACTCCGCGTCACGGCCCGCTCCCCACCAGCCGGAACGTTCCCGCTGTCCCGCCAGGACCACGCCGACGTGCCTGGGCTGGGCGGGCAGCGCGGCGTGGAGCGCGGCCAGCTGCTCGTCCGAGGGACGTTGCTCGACACCGAGTTCGGGGACGGACGGCTGTTCCGGCCCGGGCAGCACGACCTGCCCGATGTGGAACAGCGCGAGATCACGCCTTCCCCTGGAGACGTTGCGCTGCAACGAGTCGAGCAACCCCGGCAACAGGGTGGTGCTGAGCAACGCGCGGTCCGACTCCAGGGCGTTGAGGGCCCGCAGCGCACGGCGGCGCGGATCGTCCTCGGTGATCCCCAGCGATTCCAGGGTGGCCTCGCCGATGAACGGAAACGGCAGCACCTCGACGTAACCGTCGTGCGCCAGAGCACGGGAAACGGCCCGTTCCCTGCGCTGCCCCGCGCTCAGCCCACTGCCTGTGGGCGCGGAGGGAACGATCGAGGGGATTGTGTGGTACCCCTCCAGGCGGAGCACCTCTTCGACCAGGTCCGCGGGCTGCGTCAGGTCGGGGCGCCAGCTCGGCGGCAGGGCGGTCACCACGCCGACGCCGTCGTCGGAGGTTCCCACCTCGATCCGACAGCCGATCTGGGTGAGCCGCTTGGCGGTGACACCGCGTTCGTAGCGGACACCGGCCACCTGGTCCGGCAACGCCAGCGGCATCGTCACCGGAGCGGGCTGGGACGGCTGGCCGACATCGGTACGGCCGGCGCTGATGGTGGCCTCCCCGTAGTCGACGAGCAACCTGGCGGCACGCTCCGCCGCCACAGCGGCCACCGCGGGATCGACGCCCCGCTCGAACCGCTTGCCCGCCTCACTGGGCAGCCGGTGCCTTCGGATCATGCGCGAGATGCCCGCAGGCTCCCAGTTCGCCGCTTCCAGCAGCACGTCGTTGGTGTCCTGCCCGATCTCGGTGCTGGATCCGCCCATGACACCGGCCAGGGAGACCGGGCCGGAGTCGTCGCAGATCACGATGTCGTCGGGATCGAGCTCCCGCTCAACACCGTCGAGCGTCACGAGCGACTCCCCCGCGGCGGCACGTCGTACCACGACATCCCCGGAGAGCTTGGCCGCGTCCCAGGCGTGCAGCGGCTGCCCGAACTCGAGCATCACGTAGTTGGTGACGTCCACCGGCAGGGAGAGAGAACGAATCCCGGCGAGCGCCAGTCGCCGCTGCATCCACCACGGGGTCGGGGCGGTCGGATCGACCCCGGTCAACCTGCGGAAGACGAAACGGGAGCACGCGGTCTCGTCCTCGATGCGCACGTTGCGGGAGGGACGGTCGTCATCCGGGATCGCCCGGTTGGCCGGGTCCCCGAACGGCACGTCGAACGCGTTGGACAACTCGCGCGCGAGTCCGCGAACCGAGAAGCAGTAACCGCGATCGGGGGTGATGGCCAGTTCGATGACCGAATCGTCCAACCCGACGATCTCGTTGGCGGGGGTGCCGGGGTCGGCGGAGCCCGGAGGCAGCACCAGAATGCCGTCGTGGTCCTCACCGATACCGAGCTCCCGGGCCGAACAGATCATGCCCTCGCTGGTGCGCCCGTAGGTCTTGCGGGCGGTGATCTCGAAATCGCCCGGCAGGATCGTTCCGGGCAGGGCCACGACCACCAGTGACCCAGCGCTGAAGTTGGTGGCCCCGCACACGATGCCGCGCGTCTGCTGCTCACCGGTCTCGGACTTTCCGACTTCGACCTGGCAGTAGCGGATGGGTTTTTTGAACTCGGTCAGTTCCTCGATCTCGGCGACTCGTCCGACGACGAGCGGACCGGTGACCGGGGTGAGTCGGGTGACCTCCTCGACTTCCAGCCCGATCCGCACGAACGCCTCGGTCAGGGTGTCGATGCTCGTGTCCTCGGGCAACTCAAGATGCTCGGCCAGCCAGGAAACCGGAATCCGCACTGGATCGCAGCCCTTCTCTCGATCATGTGGGGTCGGTGGTGCGGGCCGGGGCCCGGGCACCCGACCGGACTCAGTATTCGATGCCGAACGCCTCGGTGAACCGGACGTCCCCTTCGACCATGTCCCGCATGTCGGGAATCCCGTTGCGGAACTGCAGGGTCCGTTCCAGCCCCATGCCGAAGGCGAACCCGGTGTGGGTCTCGGGGTCCACTCCGGAAGCACGCAGCACGTTGGGGTGCACCATGCCGCAGCCACCCCATTCGACCCAGCCCGCACCGCCCTTCTTCTCCGGAAACCACACGTCCATCTCGGCGGACGGCTCGGTGAAGGGGAAGAAGTTGGGCCTGAAACGGGTCCTGGTCTCCGGTCCGAACATGGACCTGGCGAAAGCGTCCAGCGTTCCCTTGAGGTGCGCCATGGTCAGCCCCTTGTCCACCGCGAGGCCCTCCACCTGGTGGAACACCGGGGTGTGCGTGGCGTCGAGCGCATCCGTGCGGAACACCCTGCCCGGGGAGACGCGGTAGACCGGTAGCTCACTGTCCAGCAGGGCCCGCACCTGCACCGGAGAGGTCTGCGTGCGCAGCACCAGCCCCGAGTCCTCCGGGGCGATGTGGAACGTGTCCTGCATCGTACGCGCCGGGTGGTCCCTGCCGAAGTTCAACGCGTCGAAGTTGAACCACTCGGCCTCCAGCTCCGGCCCTTCCGAAACGTGCCAGCCCATCGCCACGAAGTCGTCCGCGACACGCTCGATGAGCTGAGTGATCGGGTGCCGGGCCCCCGAAGGAACGCGATCCGTCGGCAGGGTGACGTCGACCGTTTCCTCCCGCAGCACCCGCTCGTCACGTTCGGCGCGCAATTGCTCGTGGCGGAGGTCGAAGGCCTCCTGGATCGCCTGGCGCGTCTCGTTCACCCGCTTGCCCGCATCGGCCTTGGCCTGCGGGGGCAACGCTCCGATCTCGCGCCGCGCGCTCAACACCGGGGAGCGTTCCCCCAGGTGTGCGGGCTTGACCGCCGCCAGTTCGTCGAGGTCGGCGGCGCCGTCGAAGGCTTTGCGGGCGTCGTCAACCGCGCGTTGCAGCGTCTCCGGCGCGAGCGCGACGACCTCCTTCGGGTCGTACGGGTCGTTGGCTCCAGACATCGTCGCTGTGTAACTCCCGTATCCGACGGCCCGCTTGCGCGAACCGGTCTTGACGTGTGAACACTGGTTCCCTCGGGGAAACAGTCTATGTGATTGGTTTCGGAAACCTCGCGAAACGACCCGTGCGGGTGCTCGTGGTCGCACGGACCGCGGCGGGGAACCGCTCCTGCCGGGGCGAGGGCCTTCGGCCGCATGCCTGCTCCGACCTCCGGACGGCCGCCGGAACCGAGCACCGCGCGGACGACGGGAGCGCATCACTCGGGGCCGCGCCGCACGCGCCTCGCCGAGGCGTACAGGCACACCGCGGCGGCGGTGGCCAGGTTCAGGCTCTCCGCCCGGCCGTAGATGGGGACGCGCAGTGTCGTGTCCAGCCGTTGGCCGTACTCACCGAGACCGTGCGCCTCACTGCCGAACACCCAGGCCGTCGGCACGTCCAGTCGACCTTCCTCCTCGGCGGTGTGCAGATCCGAGTCGGCTTCCCCGGCTGCCCCCACCAGCAGCAATCCGGCACGGCGACACTCCGCCAACACCGCGTCCGTGTCACGTTCCCGCGCCAACGGAAGGTGGAAGAGACTGCCCGTGGAGGCTCGAACGGCCTTGCCGTTGTAAGGGTCGACGGTCTCGCCCGCGAACAGCACCGCCCCCGCTCCGGCGGCGTCGGCGACACGCAGCACCGTGCCCGCGTTACCGGGATCGGCGATGTCGAGCAGCACCACCACCAGGGACGGCCGGGGAGCCAGCACCGCCTGCGGGTCCGTCCGGGGCAGCTCGCAGACCGCGATCACTCCCTGCGGGGTGACCGTCTCGGACAACGCGGCGGCCGCTCGCTCGGTGACGGTCCACAGCGGAACCCCGCTCGCGGCGCAGCGCTCGGCGACCTCCGGGACCCGTCGCAGCCCCTCGGCGGTGACCAGCACCTCGCGAACCCCGCTTTGGGGGGACACGCCCGACTCGGGCGTGTGCGGCGCCAACGCTTCGAGGACGGCGTTGGCGCCCTCCGCCAGGAACATACCGGCACGTTCGCGCCCGGCACGACGCGTGAGCTTGCGGGCGGAGGACACCCGGGCGGAGCGTTCCGTCAACGGCGGACGCGCCGCGTCGGGGCGTCCCTCTCCTCCCGTGGTGTCCGCCCCGGTGTGCCGGGCGCCGGATCGATCCGAAATCAGACCGTGCCTTCCGGCAGGCTGCTACGCGCCTTGTCGCACAGCGCCGTGAAGGCCTGCGGATCGTTGACCGCCAGCTCGGCGAGCATCTTGCGGTCGACCTCGACCTCGGCGGCCTTCAGGCCCTGCATGAGCCTGTTGTAGCTCAGGCCGTTCTGCCTGCTGGCCGCGTTGATACGCATGATCCACAGCTTGCGGAACTCGCCCTTGCGCGCCCGCCGGTCCCGGTAGGAGTAGACCTGCGAGTGCAGCATCTGCTCCTTGGCCTTGCGGTAAAGCCGAGAACGTTGCCCGCGGTAGCCCTTGGCGGACTCGAGAATCTTGCGGCGCTTCTTCTGCGCGTTTACCGATCGCTTGACACGTGCCATTGGTTCCGTCCTGCTCGCATCGGGGGCGGAGCACCGCCCCGGCGGATAAGGCTGTCGCTGGTCCGGAGGGTGTGGCGACGAGGCATCCGACGGCTACACCCGTGGCTGAGCTGTCTTCAGCGCCCCAGCATCTTGTCGACCTGGTGGGTGTCGTTCGGTGACACCTCGTCAGTGCCCTTCAGCCGACGCTTCACCCTGCTCGACTTCTTCTCCAGGATGTGCCTACGGCCGGCACGCTCGTGGCGCAGCTTGCCCGAACCGGTGACCTTGAACCGCTTGGACGCACCGCTGTGGGGCTTGTTCTTCGGCATTATCATCCTCTTTTCGTGCGAACGCCGGGCAGAATCCCGCTCGGAATCCCGCCCGGCTGCGTTCCGGGTGCATCCACGACCCGATACACGGCCGCCTTCGGCACCCGATTGCCGCGCTACGCGTTACGACGCGTTCGCCTTGCTCTTGTTGCCCTTACCGGTCTTGTGCGGCGCCAGCACCATGGTCATGTTGCGACCGTCCTGCTTGGGCTTGGCCTCGATGAAGCCCTGCTCGGAGACATCGTCGGCCAGCTGCTGCAACAACCGGAACCCCAGCTCGGGGCGCGACTGCTCACGACCGCGGAACATGATCGTCACCTTGACCTTGTGACCCTGGCCGAGAAAGCGCGAAACATGCCCCTTCTTGGTCTGGTAGTCGTGCGGGTCGATCTTGGGACGGAGCTTCTGCTCCTTGATGACGGTCTGCTGCTGGTTGCGGCGGGACTCGCGAGCCTTCTGCGCACTCTCGTACTTGAACTTGCCGTAGTCCATGAGTTTGCACACCGGCGGCTTCGCCTGCGGAGCGACCTCGACGAGATCCAGCTCCGCTTCCTCCGCGAGCCGGAGTGCGTCCTCGATGCGGACGATGCCGACCTGTTCACCGTTCGGCCCGACCAAACGGACCTCGGGTACACGGATGCGGTCGTTGATGCGCGTCTCGGAGCTGATGGGGCCTCCTCGGTTCGATGGCGTTTCCGTGCTGCACCGCGGCGTGAAGCTCGCCCCTAGAGCATGCAGCCGCCTCGCGGCATCCTGCCGGATCCGCGAGACCCTTTTACTCCAACCGACCGAACCGGTATGGCAATACCGCTTCAATCCGCCGTCGAACAACGTTCTCGACGGGATCGGGACCCGGCGACCTTGAGAAACGGCCACGTGGGTGGGAGCGGGGCTCCACTTTGCCGCCCCCGCAAGACCGGGGGCGCTGCGCGCATGTGAGAGTAACAGGCGTGACCGAGTCGCAGCCAACCGAGTCCCCCGAAACAGTCTCACCACCGGACGGCGGCCGCCCCGGGGAGGGCCTCGATGCCACGGGTACCACGGACAACGTTCGTGAGCTGGGCGATGTTCCCAGCGTCGAGGTGATCAGCAAAGCCGCCGTGATGCTGATGTCGGCGGCCGCCGAGAAGCTGGGGCTGGCCGGGGAGGATCCCGACGAGTCCCCAGAGCGCGACCTCGACGAGGCACGCCGGTTGATCACTTCGCTGGCGGGCCTGATCACGGCCTCGGTGGAGTACCTCGGACCGCACGCCGGTGCGCTCCGGGACGGGCTGCAGACACTGCAGCGCGCTTTCCGGGAGGCATCGGCCGAGCCCGACCCGCCGGGCCAGGGGCCGGGTGAGAAGTACACCGGACCGGTCCGCTGAAGTCACAGCCCGGCCCCCTTCCCGTCCCACGTCGGCTCCGCGAGGCTCCGAGGGTCCGCTCACCCGCCCAGCGTCGCTCGCACCGCGCGATGGTCACTGCCCCGCGTGTCGACCACCTCCGCGTCGATCACCGACGTTCCTCGGGACAGCACGTGATCGAGCCGCACGGCGGGGAAAGCGGCGGGCCAGGTGAACCCGAAGCCGCTCGTGACCTCGCCCGCCTCGTTCGGCAGGCGGGTGGTGAGGGATCGCAGCGCCCGGTCGGTACTCGCGGTGTTGAGGTCGCCGAGCAGGACGACGTCCTCGACCGGTTCCTCGGCCACCGCGGCTCCGAGCCTGCGCAGCCCCTTGTCACGCTGTTCCACCGAGTCCGGTCGCAACGAGGGAAGGTGGGCCACGTAGACCACCATCGGTCCCTCGGGAGTGTGCGCGGTGGCCCGCACGGCCCGGGTCCAGCCCAGCCCGAGATCCACCGGCCGAACGTCGGTCAGGCGGTAGCGACTCCAGAGCCCGACGGTTCCCATGGTGGTGTGATGGGGATAACGCTCCCGCAGCGTCTCGATCGCCACCTGGCGGGTCCCGGCGGTGATCTCCTGCAGCCCGACGATGTCCGCCTCGGCCCTCGAGACGTCGCGCAGCGTCGCGCGGGGCGCGGTGTTGCTCGCGTAGAGGTTCTGGGTGAGCACACGCACTCCCCCGTTCCCGGACCGCCCGCTCGGCAGAACGGAGGGGCCGAAGACGAGTCCCCAGACCAGCGCGGGGACGAGCAGCAGCACCGCGGCCCGGCAGCGCGCGAGCGAGGCGGGCAGCGCCACCAGCGGGACAGCGAGTCCCACCCAGGGAACGAAACTGTCGAGCAAGGTTCCGATCCCCATCGGGTTCGGCAGCAGGTGGTGGCAGAGCAGCACGACGCTCACCAGGCCCGCGAGTCCGGCTACGACGGTGTCGCGGACTCGCCAGGGGCGAAACAACGCTCCCACCGCCGAACGGCGCCGCGCCGGAGTACCGTTCGACGGTGGAGCAGAGACGGTTTCGGGTTCGTGTCGCGTGGTTCGCCTTGCCATCCCGGACAGTCTGACGCCCGAGGCTAAGAAAAAGATGAGAACGGCGGAGCGCGGACGCGGCGGAGCACACGCGCGAGGAGCCCATGAGCACGGAAGTGACTCCGCCTCTCATGGTGGGGCAGCCCCGCGGTGATCGCGCCGTCTCCGCACACCGAACCGGCGCGGCCGGGCGGCGGGACCGACATCCCACCGGCAACGCAGCCGGGCGCCCCGGACGGGGCGGGCCGAGTTCCGCGCCGGTCTCGGCGGACACCGCCCCCTCGGAGGCGAACCGCCTCACTGCCCACGCACGGCCAACGCGTCGATCTCGACGAGCAGGTGGGGCGGCAAGCCCACGTAGACCGTGGTTCGCGCCGGGTAGGGTTCTCCGACCACACGGGCGTAGGTCTGGTTCATCTCCGCGAAATGGGTCACGTCGGTGAGGTAGACCCGCAGCATGAGCACATCCTCCACCCCGGCTCCCGCCTCCTCCAGGATGGCGAAGACGTTGCGCAGCGCCTGCTCGGTCTGCTCCGCGACGGAGTCGGAGACCGGGCGGCCGGTGGCGGGATCCACCCCGGTCTGGCCGGACACCTGCACCAGGTTGCCCTTGCACACCGCCTGCGAGAGCGGAACTCCCGCCGGTGGGGTGGGGGCGTTGGAAGTCGTCACGACGGTCCGCGACATTCGTCTCCTCCTGTTCGAGAGGGGTTCAGTGATCCTGTGGCTGCCAACCGAGCTCGAACGAGACACGGTCGCAGGTGTGGGACAGTTCGCCGGTCAACCCGAGCAGCCCGTCGAGGTCGAGGAGCACTTTCGGCGTCGACAGCGACACGGCGGCGACGATCTCACCGCGGGGATCGCGCACTCCGGCGGCTATGCAGTGCACGAAATCCTCGTGTTCGCCGCGGTCGACCGCATAACCGGACCGTGAGACCCGGTCCAGTTCGGCCAGCAACTCCGCTGGATCGGTGATGGTGCTGTCCGTGAGTGCGGGGCGGTCCAACGCGGTGACGAGCTCCCGACGCTGTACGGGTTCGAGCTCGGAGAGCAGCACCTTTCCCACCGCGGTGCAGTGCAGCGGTGCCCGTGCTCCCACGCGGGAGTACATCCGCACCGCGTGGGTACTGTCCACCTTGTCCACGTAGACGACCTGGTCGTTCTCGCGGACCGCGAGGTGGACGGTGTGCCCGGTGCTCTCCCCCAGTTCGAGTAGGTGGGGACGAGCCGTGTCCCGCACGTCGATCTCGTCCAGGGCGCGATCGGCGAGTTCGAACAGGGCGCTCCCGAGCCGGTAGTGGTGCGTGTCGGAGCGTTTGACGAACCTGTCCGCCTCCAGCGAGCGCAACAACCGCATCGCGGTGGACTTGTGCACTCCGACCGCCTCGGCGAGCTGGTCGAGGTTGCGGGGTCCTTCGGCCAACTCGGTCAACAGCGCGAGTCCGCGCCGCAGGCTCTGACTCATCACGCGGCCCCTCTCGCTCCCGTTGTCCACTCTCACCGGCCGACGTCACACCGCGAACAGACCGCGCCGGTGAGTGAGGCGATCCCCCGGAACCGGTTCCGTTGACGGCCATCACGCTGGGTGCTAGACAACATCCTAGCAATATATGCAATATCAGTTGCACTGAACGCAATTGGAGATCTGGTGCGGGCAGCGACGATGGACCGGGCCGAGGTCGAAGCCCTTCACGACGAACGGATCGACTGGCGCTTCAAGGGGATGCCGTCCGAAGCGTTCGGAAGCACGATCGCCGAGTTCCTCCGGGCCCGCCCCGACATCACCCGGAACGGTTTCGTGGGTCCGTTGCTGCTATTGGACCGACCGACTCTGGAACACAACCTGGCGACGATGGCCGAGTGGTGCGCGGACCGGGGGGTGCTGTTGGCACCGCACGGCAAGACGACCATGGCTCCACAGCTGTTCCAGCGGCAGCTGGAATACGGCGCTTGGGCGATGACCGCGGCCACCATCAGTCAGCTCAGGGTCTACCGCGCGTTCGGGGTAAGTCGGGTGCTACTGGCCAACCAGTTGGTCGACGTGAGCGGGCTGCGCTGGCTGGCCGGGGAACTGGACGCGGATCCGGGATTCTCGTTCGGGTGCTGGGTGGACTCCGTGGCGGGCGTGCGCCTGATGACCGAAGTCCTCGCGCAGGAACGGCCACGACGTCCCGTCGACGTGCTCGTGGAGCTCGGCGGAGAGCACGGCCGCACCGGTGCCAGAACCGTCGCGGAGGCGGTCGAGGTCGCACGCGCCGTCGCGGCGAGCCCCGTGCTGCGGCTGGTGGGCGTCAGCGGCTACGAGGGGGCGATCTCGCACGATCTCAGTGACGAGGATCTGACCGCGGTGGACACCTACCTGGCGGGAATACGCGAAACGGTCACGCGCATCGCCGAGGTCGGCATGTTCGACGATGCCGGGAGAATCATCGTGACGGCGGGTGGAAGTTCCTACTTCGACCAGGTCGCCGAGGCCCTCACCGCACCGTGGGAACTGGACCGGCCGGTGATTCCCGTGCTGCGGAGCGGTTCGTACATCACCCATGACCACGGCCTGTACCGCACCATGTCCCCGTTCGGACGCGCCCACCGCCTGGCGGGACCCGAGCAGCCCTTCCGGGCCGCCATGCGGATCCTCGCCCAGGTGATCTCCCGCCCCGATCCCGGGCTGGCGTTGCTCACCCTGGGCAGGCGGGACGCGTCCTTCGACCAGGAACCACCCCAGCCGCGCACCCTGCTGGCGCGGGACGGCACCACGCGCCCACTGACCGCCTCGCGCATCACCGAGCTGGCGGACCAGCACGCCTTCATGTCGGTGCCCTCCGACTCCGGGATCGCCGTGGGGGACTGGGTGGAGTGCGGCCTCTCGCACCCCTGCACGACTTTCGACAAGTGGCAACTCGTACCGCTGGTCGATGGTACGGAGGTCATCGACCTGGTGCGCACTTTCTTCTGACCCCGGCGACCGCGACGGGCGCTTTCCGAGGCGGTGAACGATCCGCCGAACCGGTCCCCGGTCGAGGAACAACTCCCGACAGAACGGAGTCGAGTGTGGACGAGATCGTGATTCGCGGTGCCCGGGTGGTCGACGGCAGCGGCGCCCCGGCCTACGCAGCCGACGTCTCGATCGAGTCCGGGCGTGTCTCGGCTGTCGATCGCCCCGGCGTGCCACGCGGGAGGCGCACCGTCGAAGCCGACGGCCTGGTGCTGGCCCCCGGGTTCGTCGACATGCACGCGCACTCCGACCTGGCACTGCTCACCGATCCGTGGCACACGGCGAAGGTGGCGCAGGGGGTGACCACGGAAGTGATCGGTCAGGACGGACTGTCCTACGCCCCCGTCGACGACAGGACGCTACCGGACCTGCGCAAACAGCTGACGGGCTGGAACGGCGACCCGCCCGATCTCGACTGGAACTGGCGCACGGTGGCCGAGTACCTCGATCGCCTCGACGACGGAATCGCCACCAACGCGGCCTATCTGGTCCCGCACGGCACCCTGCGGATGCTGTGCGTGGGACCGGAGAACCGCCCCGCTTCGGACTCGGAGCTGGGACGGATGCGCCGGGAGCTGGCACGGGCGCTGTCCGAGGGGGCGTTCGGCATGTCCTCCGGTCTGACCTACGCGCCGGGCATGTACGCCACCACCTCCGAACTGGCCTCGCTGTGCGAGGTGGTCGCCGAGCACGGCGGTTACCACTGTCCCCACCACCGCAGCTACGGGGCTGGAGCGCTGGCGGGCTACGAGGAGATGATCGGGATCAGCCGGGAGAGCGACTGCGCGCTGCACCTCGCGCACGCGACCGTGAACTTCGAGGTCAACCGCGGGCGGGCACCCGAACTGCTGCGGATGCTGGACGAGGCGCTGGACTCGGGCGTCGACGTCACCCTGGATTCCTACCCCTACCTCGCCGGTTGCACCTCGCTGCACGCACTGCTTCCGAGCTGGGTGTTCGGCGGTGGGGTCGAGACCACGCTGCTGCGGCTTTCCGACCCAAGTACCCGGGAACGCATCCTGCGGGAACTGGAGGTGGAGGGCTCCGACGGAGCGCACGGCGTGCCGATCGACTGGAGTGTCATCGAGGTCAACGGAGTGCGCCACCCCGACAGGACGGGACACCTCCTGGGAAGGAGCATAGCGGAGGCGGCCGAATCGGTCGGGGTCGCTGCCGGTGAGCTCTACCTGGACACACTGCTTTCCGACGAGCTGGGCAGTTCCTGCCTGATGCACGTCGGTCACGAGGAGAACGTGCGCGCCATCATGGGACACCGGGTTCACACGGTCGGCACCGACGGTCTGCTGACCGGCGAACGACCGCATCCGCGTGGCTGGGGAACGTTCCCCCGGTACCTGGCTCGCTACGTCCGGGAGCTGGGGCTCCTGGACCTGTCGGAATGCGTCCGCCACATGACCTCCGCACCGGCCCGCCGCCTGGGTCTGCGCGACCGGGGACTCGTACGTCCGGGGATGGTCGCCGATCTCGTGCTGTTCGATCCGGACGAGGTCCGCGACAACGCGACGTTCGAACAACCGCGCGCACTACCGAGCGGCATCGAACACGTGCTGGTCAACGGTGTCCCCGTACTCGAACACGGGGTACGCAACGACGCCACCCCGGGCCGTGCCCTCCGGCGCGGCGCGAGCGCCCCGCACTGATCGGGGTTTCCCGTTCCCTCCGTCGGAGGGTGCCCGGCGGCACTCCCGTGCCCCGCGCTCCCGCGCCGAGTGTCACGACACGGCGGCGGTTCCTGAGGCTCCGCACGAACACGCGGACGAGTTCGCCCGGCGCCACGCAAGAGTCCGTCCGAAAAACGCCATCGCGAATTTTGGTCTAGTCCACCCCGGCGAGCTGGGGCAGACTGAGGCGACGAAGATCGCCTCCCCCAGACGGCGCCCGGACCCCACCTCCGGTGTCCACTCCGGGCGCCGAACGGAGAACAGGAGAGTCATGTCAGCGAATCCGTTGAGCCGGCGTACGTTACTGGCCTCGCTGGGCGCCGCGGGCACCGCCGCCGCGGTACTGCCCGGTTCCGCGGCGGCGCGGATGGAGGGCCACCTCAGACCCGCCTACCTCGGCAGTTTCAGCTGGACCGACCCGCCCGGCAGGGGGTTCGACGTGGCCGCCCACGACCTGGGGACGGGAGAGCTGCGACCAACCCACCCGGTCGAGGGGATTCCCGACGCGTCATGGCTGGCGTTCTCCCCGAACCGCCACGTGCTCTACGCCACCAACGAACTGGTCCCGGAGGGCTCGGTGACGGCGCTGAGCCTGCGCGACCCGCGAAACCCCAGGATCCTGAACACCCGCTCCAGCCGGGGTGCCGGCCCCACCCACCTCAGCGTGCACCCCAGCGGGCGCTTTCTGCTGACGGCCAACTACACCGACGGAACCGTCGTGGTCCACCGGCTGCGGCCGGACGGAGGGATCGGGGAGTCGACCGATCTGGTTCGGCACTCCTCGGAGCAGCGCGCGCCGCACGCCCACCAGGTCCTGACCGATCCGAGCGGGTGGTGGGTCGTCGCGGTCGACCTCGGTGCGGACGCGGTGTTCACCTACCGACTCGACCTCGAATCCGGCAAGCTGCGGGAGAACCAGCGGCTGTCCGTGTCCGCCGGGAGCGGACCGCGTCATCTGGCCTTCCGCCCCGACGGTGGGCACGCGTACCTGGTAAACGAACTGGCCAGCACGGTGACAGTACTGGCGTGGGACGCCGCGACGGGCACCTTCGAACCGGGTGGGAGCGTCAGCACCCGACCGAGAGGAGCCGAGGGGGAGAACTATCCCGCCGAGGTAGTCGTGACAGCCGCGGGGGACTGCTACGTCACGAACCGGGGTGACGACGAAGTCGCCCACTTCGAGGTGTGCGATCGGGGAACACGACTGCGCCTGGTGGGCACGATCGGCACTGGTGGGGCCTGGCCGCGGCACTGCACACTCGACGGCAGCGGCCGTTGGCTCTACGTGGCCAACCAGAACTCGGGCACGGTGACCCGCCTGCCGCGTGACACGGTCACGGGCGAACTGCGTCCGGTGGTCGACACGGTGATGGCCCCCGGTGTGGCGATGGTGGCGCTGTAGCCGACCTCATCGTGCGGGTGCTCGACGCGGAAGCGACGGCGGAGAGTTCGGCCCCGCCGGACGGCGCGGCGGGGCCGACCGCGAAGGACGGCACCCGCCACGTTCCCGCCCCGCACGCTCGACGATGAGCGTCCCCTCCGGAACCGGGGAAAGCACGTTCAGTGCACGTGCTCGGCCGACGCGGTTCGATCCGCGATGGACTCCTGCAGGTCTAGACCTTGTGTACGCTCCCCTGCCCACCTAGCATCGACCACATTGCACATACCAGAACAGACGTTGCACGAAAAGCAACGGAGGTGTCATGCGGTTCTGGAAATTAGCCACCGCCACGATCACGGCCACGTTGCTGGTGGGATGTGGCCCACCGCAGGTCGACCAGTCCGGCTCCGGTGAGGACAGCCGGACAGGAACCCTCCGGGTCTGGTTGTTCGACGAGGCCAATCGGGAGCCGAAGGAAGAAGTGGTCGACGCCGCGGTGCGGGAGTTCGAGAGCGATCACGAGGACGTCACCGTCGATGTCCGCTATATCGCTGTGGACACACGATCGGAACGATTCACCGGAGCTTTCAACGACCCTTCCAGCGCCCCCGACGTCGCGGAGTTCGGCAACACCGACCTCGCCAGCTACGTAGCGGCGGGCGGGATGTCGGACCTCACTGGCATGGTCGAGAACTGGCCCGCCGCCTCCGACCTGTCCGATTCGGTGCTGGACACCGCGAAAGCGGACGGCAAGATCTACGGCGTCCCCTGGTTCACCGGCGTGAGGGCGTTGTACTACCGCACCGACGTTTTCGAGGATATGGGCCTCGAACCACCGCGCACTCTCGACGAACTCGTGGAGACGGCTCGTACGATCCGTTCGCAGCGGCCGGACATGTACGGTATCGCGGCCGGGGGCAAGTACACCTACGCGATGATGCCGTTCGTCTGGGCCTTCGGCGGTGAACTCGCCGAACGCGAGGACGGTTCGTGGCGATCCGCCGTCGACACCGAGGCCGCCCGCCGAGGCATCCGCACCTACACCCGACTACTCGACCCGTCGATCTGTCCACCCGACCAGTGCTCCCAGATGACCGGGACCGAGAGCGTGCAGGCCTTCGCCGGCGGCAAGGCGGCCATGACGATCGGCGGCGACTTCAACCGCACCGCTGTCGACGAGGGAGCCGCGGGCGACGACTACGACGTGATCCCCTTGCCGGGGCGGAAGCCCGGTTCGGTCGCGCCGGCCTTCGCGGGCGGGAACCTGCTCGGTGTGATGCGCTCCTCGAACCACTCCACGCTGGCCCAGGAGTTCATCAAAGTGCTGGCGGGCAAGAAGTACCAGCGCGAGATGTACGAGGCGATGAGCTATCTTCCCACCTTCGAGGACGTCCAGGACAAGGTCGCCGCCGACGACCCCGCCGTAGAGCCCTTCATCGAGACCCTGCAGGCGGGAACCCGATTCGTGCCGAGCACTCCGGCGTGGTCCGAGATCGACGCGCAGGAGATCCTGCCGACGATGGCGCAACGGATCGCCACCGGCGAAGACGTTCGCGCGGCCACCGAAGAAGCGGCACGCCGCATGAACAGCACGTTCGGCGAGTAGCCCCTCCCCGCATCAGGAACAGGTTCCAGCCGATGACAACCGAGCTGACCACCGAGCCGGACGCGAAGAACCCACCCGGCGCACCGACGACGCGAGGTGCTCGTCGTCCGAGGCGCGGTAGCGGTAACGGACAGGCCCGCGCCGCCGCGCTCTACCTGGCACCGGCTGGGATACTGCTGATCGCGGTCATGGCCTATCCGCTCTACCAGCTCGTGCAGCTGTCGCTGTACGAGTACGGACAGGCGCAGGCCAGCGGCGGAGCACCGCTGGAGTTCCTCGGACTGGGCAACTACACGACGCTGCTCGGTGACGGCCGGTTCTGGATGGTGCTGCTCAACACCTGCGGATTCGCCGCGGTCTGCGTGCTGGGCAGCCTGGCGGTGGGGATCGTGCTGGCCGTGCTGGCCAGCAGGGTCCGTTGGCTGCCCCGCACGCTGCTATTCCTGGCCGCGCTCGGCGCGTGGGCGACCCCGGCCGTGGCGGGCTCGACCGTGTGGCTCTTCCTGTTCGACCAGGACTTCGGACTGGTCAACGAAGTGCTGAGCGGACTCGGCTGGCAGAGCATGTCGGGGTTTTCCTGGACCTACGACCGGTTCACCGCCTTCGCCCTGGTGGCGGGTGAGGTCGTCTGGTGCTCCTTCCCCTTCGTGATGGTGACCATGTACGCGGGCATCAAGGCGGTGCCGAACGAGATCGTCGAAGCCGCCTCGCTGGACGGAGCGTCGGCGTGGCGAACCACACGGAGCGTGCTGCTGCCCATGCTGCGCCCGTTGTTGGTGATCGCCACCATCCAGTCGATCATCTGGGACTTCAAGATTTTCACGCAGATATACGTGATGACCGACGGCGGCGGAATCGCGGGACAGAATCTGGTACTCAACGTATACGCCTACCAGGAGGCGTTCGCGGGTTCGAACTACGGAATGGGCTCCGCCATCGGAGTGGTGATGACCGTCCTGCTGTTGGTGATCACAGTGATTTACCTGCGACTACAACGAGGCACGGGGGAAAGTACATGACAATCACGGCGCGCGGCCCGAAACGCGGCGTCACCGGCCGCGTGCTACCGGGAAAACGTCCCGGGAGGACGCTGGCCGAGATCGCGACGGTGCTCGTGGCGGCCACTATCGCCTTTCCGCTCTACTGGATGGTGCTCACGGCATTCAAACCGGCAGGTCAGATCCAGTCAACCGACCCGCGTCCGTGGACACTCTCCCCCACGCTGGAGAATTTCCGCCAAGTATTCACTGTGGACAACTTCGGCAGGTACTTCCTGAACAGCGTGGTCGTGGCGGGAGTGGTCGTGCTCATCTCGCTGGTGCTGTCGTTCCTGGCCGCGGTGGCCCTGACCCGGTTCCGCTTTCGCGGCAGAACGGTGCTGCTGGTGATGATCCTGGTGGCCCAGATGGTGCCGGTGGAAGCGCTGACCATTCCGCTGTTCTTCCTGATGCGCTCGGTGGGTTCGGTGGCTCCGTGGTTCGGGTTGAACCACCTCGGCTCGTTGATCCTGGTGCACCTGGCCTTCAGTCTGCCGTTCGCGATCTGGATGCTGCGCGGCTTCGTCGCGGCCGTTCCCACCGAGTTGGAGGAGGCGGCCACCCTGGACGGCGCCGGCAGGTTCCGATTCACCTGGCAGGTGCTCTTCCCGCTGGTCGCACCGGGCCTGGTCGCGATGAGCGTGTTGTCGTTCATCCACGCCTGGAACGACTTCCTGTTCGCCAAGACTTTCATCATCTCGGCGACGGAGAACCAAACGCTGCCGCTGGCGATCCTGGTCTTCTTCAAACCGACCGGCAACGACTGGGGAGCCATCATGGCGGGATCGACGCTGATGACCATCCCGGTACTGGTGTTCTTCGTGTTCGTACAGCGTCATCTGGTCTCGGGGATCGCGGGGGCGGTGAAGGCTTGAGCACTAGCACCGCACCGCCACCGCTGGACTCGGTGGTGCCACGCCCCGTGCGGGTGCTACCGGCACCGGGCACGTTCACACTGGACAGGAACACCACGGTCTCGGGCGACACCGCCGCCGGGGAATGGTTGCGCAGGCACGTGGGCGCGGCCACCGGTCTTCCCCTTGCCGAGGCCGAACACGGCGACGTCCGGTTCCGGATCGCCCCCGAGAAGATCGCCGTTCCCGAGGGGTATCGGATCGAGATCACCGAGCGGGGCGTCCGAGCCGAGGCACACGACGAGTCCGGCGCCCACTACGCCGCTCAGACCCTGCGTCAGCTGCTCGGGGCGGACGCGTGGCGTGACTCCCCGGTCCGACGGGGTCCGTGGCCGCTGCCGTGCGGCGAGATCGAGGACCACCCACGGTTCTCCTGGCGCGGCTGTCACCTGGACCTGGCGCGACACTTCATGCCCAAGCGCGAAGTACTGCGGTTCGTCGAGCTGCTGGCTGCACACAAGCTCAACGTGCTGCACCTGCACCTGACCGACGACCAGGGATGGCGCGTCGAGGTTCCGGGGCTGCCCCGGCTCACCGAGATCGGCGCCTGGCGAAAGGGCTCCCAGCTGGGCGCGGGCCCCCACGCCGGTTACGTCGACCGACCCCACGGGGGGTACTACACCGAATCGGATCTGACCGAGATCGTCGCCCACGCCGCCGAACACCGAATCACCGTCGTTCCCGAGATCGACGTACCCGGGCACTGTCAGGCCGCCATCGCCTCCTACCCCGAGCTGGGGAACGATCCGCGACGAAAGCTGGAGGTGTGGACCGGCTGGGGTGTCAGCGAGCACGTGCTCAACGCGGAGGAGAGCACGGTGGAGTTCTTCCGCCGAGTGTTCGACCACGTGATGAGCGTGTTCCCCTCCCCCGTCATATGCGTGGGAGGGGACGAGGTGCCGCCCCACGAGTGGGAGCGCGATCCCCGATCCGTGCGGCGTAGTGAAGCGCTCGGCCTCTCGGAACCGGCACGGCTGCACGGGTGGTTCCTGCGTCGGATCATCGATCACCTGCACACCAACGGCAGACGCGCCCTCAGCTGGGACGAGGCGCTCGACTCCGGTGAGCGGCCGCCGACCGGCTGCATCGTGGCCTCGTGGCGGGACGAGGCAGCCGGCCTCCGAGCCGCCGACGCCGGGTACGACACGGTCATGTGCCCCGAACAGCGGGTGTACCTGGACCACCGGCAGTCCGACGATCCGGACGAGCCGGTTCCGGTCGGATTCGTCCGCACGCTCGAGGACGTCTACGCCTACGAACCGGTACCGGCGGAGTCGCCGAGTTCGGTCTTCCAACACGTCCTGGGGACGCAGGCGCAGGTGTGGACCGAGCACCTCGACTCACCGTCCAGGGTCGACTACGCGGCCTTCCCCCGGCTGTGCGCCTTCGCCGAGGTCGCCTGGTCGCGGAGCGCGGTGCGGGACTTCTCACGTTTCCGTGCCCGGCTGGAGTCCGAGCACCTCGACCGGCTGACCGCGTTCGGGGTGGAGTTCCGCCCGCTGGAGGGACCGATGCCCTGGCAGAAACGCCCCGGCGTACCCGGTGATCCCCGTTGAGCGAGCTCCCGGCGGATTCAGGTGTCCCGCGTCACCGAGCTGCCCTCCGCCGGAAAACGCTCGTCGTCGCCCGGGACGAACGGCTCCTCCCGCACCTCGGGCCTCCGCGCGGTGAAGGATGTCCAGCTTCGGCCCGAGGACCGCGGGTACGTCACCCGGGAACGCAGCACGACCTGACCGGTACCTCCGGTGCCGCCGAACTGGCGGTTCTGCCCAACGAACATCCCTATCGGAATCTGGATCGCGACCAGCAGGCACAGTGAAAGCAACGGTAGTGTCCACGATCCGGTGAGATCGCGCAGTGCGCCGGTCAGGATCGGACCGGTCGCGGCCACCGAGTAGCCGGCCGTCTGCGACATCGCCGCGAGCGCGGCCGCACCCTGAGAATCGGCCGCCCGCAGCACGACCAGCATGAAACCGATCCCGATCGTTCCACCGAGGCCGACCCCCAGGATCAGCACCCAGAGCACCGTCCCGACTCCGGGGGAGAGGGTGAGCCCCAGCAGTCCGAGGAGCAACAGTCCGGGAAAGGAGGTGGTGATCCACACCTGCCGACTGCTCCGGGCCGCCACGATGGGCGCGGTCAGCGAGAAGGGAATTCCCACGAGGTTGGCCAGTGAAAGCATCTGCCCACCGGTGGCGGGGTCCATACCGCTCTCGGTCAGCATCTTGGGCAGCCAAGCGATCACGGTGTAGAAGGTCAACGACAGCAATGCGAAGAAACCCGTGACCCCCCACCCCAACGCGCTGCGCCAGGCCTGTCCACCCCGGAGGCTGCCGGTCGTCCCTCCCGACGTGGGCCTGCCCTCACGATGTTGGGGGAGCCAGAGCAACACCGCCAACCCCACGGGGACGGCCCACACCGCCAACGCCGTGCGCCAGCCGACTCCCGCGAGCTGCTGCCAGGGAATCGTCAGCCCGGCGGCGGCCGCCGTACCGATGCTGATGCCCATGGTGTACAACCCCGTCATGACACCGCTCTGAGAGCCGAAACGTTTTTTGATCACTGTGGGAATCAGCACGTTGCCACCGGTGATGGCGATACCCACGAGCACCGTTCCGCCGAACAGCGCGACGGCGGCGGGAACGACGCGCAGCAGGATTCCCGCCAACAGCAGCAACAGCGCCAGCGCTATGGTCCGCTCCTCGCCGTAGCTTCTTCCCAACCGTGGGGCGGTGGTCGACAGCAGCACGAAGCACAGCAGCGGGACTGTGGTGAGCAGTCCGGTGGCCGTGTTCGACAGCCCCGTCTCCGACTGGATCTGGCCGACCACGGGAGCCACCGACGCTATGGCGGGACGCAGATTGATCGCGACGATCAGTATCCCCGCGGCGGAGAGCAAAAGCGAGAAGGCATTCGATTTGTTCCTTTTCGGAACGCCGGCCCCACTCCCGGCGATTCCAGTGGTATCATTCAACATGAATCACATTTCATTTTCCGGGAATTGTGGAGTGACATTATCAAATGAATATTTTTCACAGAATCCCCGAAGCAAGAAAAGTCGCCGGTCAACGCTTTATCACGCTTCCGAGCGACCGCAGATGGAGGGAAATTCAACTCGAAACCGACGTTTTTCATCGGACACGAAACCCCGATTCCGCAGAATCAAGATCATCATTTCCCGCGAAGAACCCGAAACCGGTAGGCCACCTTTCGGGTTCGCGGATCACAGCTGAATCATCGGGCGAACGACGAGGAGGAAACCTCCTACCACACCACCCGCGGAATCGGGAAGATCATTTTTGTGCCACCGGCCCCGGGGAGGTGAGGTCTCACCCCGCTGGACGGAAAACCGCGGTACGTCAGGGAACGACGCGAGCCAGCACCGTCCGAAAGGCGTCACGGTGCACCACGGCGGGCTCACGGGCGAGGTACTGGCCGACCTCTCGGACGAATCCCTCGGGCGTCATCGGAGGCGCCGGAGCGGTCGTGGGGGATTCGCTCGCGGTGATCTCACCCGCCCGGCTCGGATAGATCACGAGCGCTCCCACCACCTCGATGTCGTCGAGCAGCTCGCGGTAGGCGGCGATCCCTTCCGGGAGCCTGGTGCCCCCGCCCCGGAACTTCCCGCCGTTGCGGCGCAGCGTGCCGTCCGCGTCGGCGGTGTAGTGCCCGGGCAACCACATCTTCGACTCGATCAGCACCAGACGCCTGCCGCACAGCACGGCGTGGTCGATGTCGGCGAAGACCGATCCGGGCCAGGAGAGCCCGTGGAACACCTTGACACCCGGCATACGGGTGAAGTAGTCCGCCAGCAACATGGCCGTGAAGCGCTCACCGGACTCCCCCCTCACCCCGTCCGGAGCTCCGAACACGGCGCAACGACCGAACTCGGACAGAAACGCCCGGTCCTCCTCGGCAGGGGGGAGATACTCGGGAGCACGGCGGTAGACCCCGGCGACGGCAACGGCCGGCATGAGCCACAGCACCAGTAACAGCGGCCAGGCATCGCTCATCAACACCACGGGCAGCAGCAGCGCCCATCCACCGATGGTGCCCAGTACCTCGCCTCGTCGGTACACGGCGCGGGGAACATAGCGGACCGGTTGTTCCGGGTTCACTTCGTTCCACCACCGCAGCCGCTCGACGTCGGGCTCCGGAGCCGGAGGCACGAAGTTCGGATCGGCCCCGAAATCACGTCTGTCCCCACGTCCCTTGGACTGACGGCGACGGCGGACCGGACCGCCGTGGTTGTCCCGTCCAGTGGCGGTGGAAGTGTCGCCCCGGTCGTAGGCCGCACGACGTACGGGGTCGCTGAGGGTCTCGTAGGCCTCCTGCAGGGAGCGGAAGGTTCCCGCCGTTCCGCCGGCGTCGGGGTGCATGACACGGGCAAGCGACCGGTAGGCCGACTTGATCTCCGCGGCGGAGGCTTCGCGAGACACCCCGAGCAGCTCGTAGTAGTCGACCCCGCTCACGCTGCTGCGCCCACCTTCCGTTCCGACACTGTGACGACGCGGGTGTGCTCGGCGGCGTTCCGCGGGCTGCCGAACGAGACACGGGTCGGCCCCGCACGGCGGCACACACCGGCACGCGGGGGAAAAGAGTACACAGTGTCCGATCTCCGTCGAGGTCCGGTTCGCCTCGTTCCGCTCGTGCCGGTGATCAGCCCGCACCAACGGGCACCGAACCGAACACCGGCGTAGTTCTCGCTGGGTGGGCGGGAGACGCTCCGGAGGCGGGCACTTTCGGCTCCCACCGAGCCGGGACCGTCCCGCCCACCGTCGTACGGGAGGCGAGAGGGGTGATTCAGTGTTCGGCCAGCACCGGAGCCAGGAACCTGCCCGTGTAGCTCTCCTCCACCTCCGCGAGCTGCTCCGGGGTCCCCTGCCCGACGAGCGTGCCGCCACCACTGCCCCCTTCGGGCCCCAGGTCCAGCAGCCAGTCGGACATCTTGATCACATCGAGGTTGTGCTCGATCACGATCACGGTGTTGCCCTTGTCGACCAGACCGTTGACCACACCGAGCAACTTGCGGATGTCCTCGAAGTGCAGTCCCGTCGTCGGCTCGTCGAGGATGTAGACGGTTCGACCGGTGGAGCGTTTCTGCAGCTCGCTGGCGAGCTTGACCCGCTGGGCCTCGCCCCCGGACAGCGTCGGGGCGGGCTGCCCCAGCCGGACGTAACCGAGCCCGACGTCGACCAGGGTCTTGAGGTGGCGGTGAATGGCCGTGATCGGTTCGAAGAACTCCGCGGCGTCCTCGATGGGAAGATCGAGGACTTCGGCGATGGTCTTGCCCTTGTAGTGGACCTCGAGGGTCTCCCGGTTGTAGCGGGCTCCCTTGCACACCTCGCAGGGGACGTAGACATCGGGCAGGAAGTTCATCTCGATCTTGAGCGTTCCGTCACCCGCGCAGGCCTCGCAACGCCCGCCCTTGAGGTTGAACGAGAACCTGCCCGGCTGATAGCCGCGGACCTTCGCCTCCGTGGTGGCGGCGAACAACTTGCGTATCCGGTCGAAGACCCCCGTGTAGGTGGCGGGGTTGGAACGAGGGGTACGCCCGATCGGGGACTGGTCGACCTGAACGAGCTTGTCCACGTTGTCGATCCCCCTGATGCGCTTGTGCCTGCCGGGAACCGTACGGGCACCGTTGAGCTTGTTCGCCAGGGAGGAGGCCAGGATGTCGTTGACCAGGGTGGACTTTCCGGAACCGGAGACGCCGGTCACCCCTATCAGGCAACCCAGCGGGAACGATACGTCGATCTCGCGGAGGTTGTTCTCCCTGGCGCCTACCACGGTCAGCTGGTTCTTCGGATCACGGGACCTGCGCTCGGCGGGAAGCTCGATACGCTTGCGCCGGGCCAGGTAGTCACCGGTCAGCGACTCCTCGTTGGCGAGCAGCTCGTTCACCGGTCCGGCGTGCACGACACGTCCTCCGTGCTCGCCCGCCCCGGGACCGATGTCGACCACCCAGTCCGCGTTGCGCACCGTGTCCTCGTCGTGCTCCACCACGATCAGGGTGTTGCCGAGATCGCGGAGCCTGTTCAACGTGTCCAGCAGGCGATGGTTGTCCCGCTGGTGCAGACCGATCGAGGGTTCGTCCAGCACGTAGAGCACGCCGACCAGCCCGGAACCGATCTGGGTGGCCAAGCGGATGCGCTGTGCCTCGCCTCCAGAGAGCGTGCCCGCGGGGCGGTCCAGCGAGAGGTAGTCCAGCCCCACGTCGAGCAGGAAACCGAGCCTGGCCTGCACCTCCTTGAGAACCCGGCCGGCGATCATCTGCTCCCGCTCCCCGAGCACGAGCCCGTCGAGGAACGCCGAGCAGTCCCGCACGCTCAGCGAGCTCACCTGGGCGATGGACATCTCCCCCATCTCGGGGTTGTGCACGGTGACGGCCAGGATCTCCGGTTTGAGCCGCGTCCCGGCACAGGAGGGGCAGGGAACGTCGCGCATGTAGCCTTCGTACTTCTCCCGCGCGTAGTCGGACTCGGTCTGGTCCAACCGACGTTCCAGGAAAGGGATCACGCCCTCGTAGGCGGCGTAGTAGGAGCGCTGCCTGCCGTAGCGATTGCGGTAGCGCATGTGGATCTGGTCGTTGCTGCCGTGCAGCACGGCCTTCTTGACCTTGGTGGACAACCGCTTCCACGGCGTGTCCATCCGAAAACCGACCGATTCCGACAGGGCGGTCAGCATACGGGTGAAGTACTCGGCGGTGTTGCCTCCCGACCACGGTGCGATCGCACCCTCCGACAACGAGAGATCCTCATCGGGCACGATCAGTTCCGGGTCCACCTCCTTCCGGATGCCGAGCCCCGCGCAGTCCGGGCAGGCACCGTAGGGGGAGTTGAAGGAGAAGGCCCGCGGCTCCAGCTCCTCGACGCCGAAGGGGTGGCCGTTGGGGCAGGCGAAGTTCTCCGAGAACTTGCGCTCCCGCTGGGAATCCTGCTCCTCGACGTCGACGAACTCCAGCGCGACCAGGCCGTCGGCCAGCCGCAGCGCTGTCTCCACCGAGTCGGTGAGCCGCTGCTTGGCACCGGGTTTGACCGTCAACCGGTCCACGACCACCGCGATGTCGTGCTTCTCCTGCTTCTTCAGGGTCGGAGGCGAGTCGAGCGGGTGGACGACGCCGTCCACCCTCACCCTCGCGTACCCCTGGGTCTGTAGCTGCTCGAACAGGTCGACGTACTCGCCCTTGCGCCCCCGAACCACGGGTGCGAGCACCTGGAACCTGGTACGTTCCGGCATCGCGAGGACCTGGTCGACGATCTGCTGCGGAGTCTGCTTACTGATGGCCTCGCCGCACTCCGGGCAGTGCGGTTTGCCGGCCCGGGAGAACAGCAGCCGTAGATAGTCGTGGACCTCGGTGATGGTGCCGACGGTCGACCGGGGGTTCTTGCTGGTGGATTTCTGGTCGATGGAAACGGCCGGAGACAGCCCTTCGATGAAGTCCACGTCCGGTTTGTCCATCTGGCCGAGGAACTGCCGGGCGTAGGCCGACAACGACTCCACGTAGCGACGCTGGCCCTCGGCGAAGATCGTGTCGAACGCCAGGCTCGACTTGCCGGAGCCGGACAGCCCGGTGAAAGCGATCAGGCTGTCGCGCGGCAGATCGAGATCGATTCCGCTGAGATTGTGCTCACGCGCGCCGCGCACGACTAGGCGGTCAGCCACTCGAAGATCCCTTCACAAAGTATGTGGTCTGCGGATGCACGTCGTGGTGCAGCGGCCGCCGTCATCACCGCTTCACCACGGTCCCCGCCCGCGGCTGCCGACAACCGAACGCCGCAGCTCGGTGGGCGCGGGGCGCGGTCCCACCCATGCTATTGCAGCGGACCGACAGTACGGCCGGACACGGTCACCCCGGTACGGGGATCCGGGGCTCACCCGCCTTCCTCGGCAACGCTGTGACCGGGACACACATTCCGAACCGCCTCGGTTTCGGAACGCGACCGAGCTGCCTCACACTTACGAGTGATATATGTGAAACGAACGCGGAGTCCACGCGGCCGCACACCGATGTGACGACGCCACGAGACTACCGCCACGGACATGAGGACGCTTATCCTCGACCGCGACGGCCCGAAAACACAGCAGGACTCGTGCCCGCCCGAGTACCGGCAGGCGGGGCGATGCCTCGCGATGAGCTCGGGCGGGGGCCGCGCCGCTGCCCGAGGCCTGCCCGAGGGACGCGGCGCACCTCGCTCCGCGCCGGCGGCCGAGCGCTCGGCTCGGAAACACTGCTGTGAACTCCAAGGCCGCGCCCCGATGGCTCGGAACGACGACATCGAGGCTGCGCGAAGGCGGGGAGACATGACCGATCTCGAGTTCGACCACCACGCCGACGAGGAAGTGGTACGAAATCGCCCGCGGCCCGAAGGAGCGCTGGCGGCCGTGGAGCGGGCCACGGCGAGGCTACTGACCATGCTCGAAGACATGGACGACCTGTCGGTACGCGAGCCCAGTCTGCTGCCCGGCTGGAGCCGGGCTCACGTGATCTCGCACCTGGCTCGCAACGCCGACGGGTGCGCCAACCTGCTCACCTGGGCGCGCACGGGGGTGGAGCACACCATGTACGCCAGCAGGCAGGACAGGGACGCGGACATATCCGAGGGCGCACGGCGTGGTCACCGACTGCTGGTGGAAGACCTCGCCGCGGCCTCGGGCCGGTTGGCCGAGGCGTTCCGCACGCTTCCGTCCCCGTCGTGGCTCTTCGAGGTGGAGGTGGCCCCCGGCAAACCCGTGCCCGCACGTGAGATACCGCGAATCCGGCTGCACGAGGTGCGGGTGCACTCGGTGGACCTGGATTTCGGCTTCGGATTCGACGACATTCCGCGCCACGAGATCGAATGGCTGCTCAACGACACCGTTCGTCAGCTCGGCGGTCGCCCCGACGTACCTCCACTCGCGCTCGACGTGGAGTTCACGGACGGCAGCGGTGCCACGTGGCGGCTCGGTACGCCGGGCTCGTCCGAACACCGGGTTCGGGGCGACGCCGGAACGGCTCTGGGGTGGCTACTGGGCAGGACGAGTGCCGACGGCCTCTCCGGAGATCCGCCCGAGCTGCCGCCGTGGCTGTGATCGACCGCTGTCGGTACCGGTTAGGCTCGGGTCGTGGAGATCCAGGAGAACTACACCGGACACGTACGGCCGGGCGGTGACGCCGCCCGGCGGCGGCTCGACGCGTTGACCATCACCAAGATTTCCGTGGGACGGATGGACAACAACGCGTACCTGCTCACGTGCAGACGCACCGGGGACGCGTTGCTGGTCGACGCGGCCGACGAGCCGGAGCGGTTGACCGATCTGCTGGGCCACGACCAGGACCGGCCACGGCTGCGCACCATCGTCACCACGCACCGGCACCCGGACCACTGGCAGGCGCTGGGCTCCATCGCCGGTCAGACCGGCTCCTACACTGTGGCCCACCCCGAGGACGCGGAACCACTGCCGGTACCACCGGACAGGGAGGTCGAGCACGGCGACAACATCCAGGTCGGCGAGTCCGCCCTGGAGGTCATACACCTGCGTGGGCACACACCGGGTTCGATCGCGCTGCTCTACCGTGATCCGGTCGGCCACCCCCACCTGTTCACCGGCGACTCGCTGTTTCCCGGTGGGGTGGGCAAGACCGGCTCGCCGGAGGACTTCCGTTCGCTCATCGACGACGTGGAGAACCGTGTCTTCGGCGTACTTCCGGACGACACGTGGTTCTACCCAGGCCACGGGGACGACTCGACGCTGGGGACGGAGCGCCCGAAGCTGGCCGAATGGCGCGCACGCGGTTGGTGAGAACCGAACGGGCCGGGCACTGTAACCGCGGCCGTGATCGCCCGTTCGGGAACTCGCCGCCCGCACCCCGGTAGAAGCGAGCTCCACCGGTGGACGGGTACGTCCCACCGGGTCGCGCCCGTCGTCGCCGAGGTGACTCCCGAGAGCGCCGGGACAGTGGAACCGCCGCCCCCGGGCTCCGACCACCGGGGCCCGCTGCTTCCGTCGGCCCGACGTGGATCCGACGACACACCGGATCCGGGCGGGGGCTCGCGGAATTCCGGGGCGGCAGACTGCCTGGTGTGCCCCGTCTGACCATCGCACTGCTTGGCGTGCTGCTGGTACTGCCCCAGGGCGTTTCCCCGCCGAAGCGGACCGACCGGTGCGCCGAGCCGAGCCGCCACGTACGAGTGATGCAGTACAACATCCACTCCGGCCGTGACGGGCGGGGGCGGCTGGACCTGGAGCGAACGGCTTCGGTGATCGAACGGGCGGACGCCGACGTGGTCGCGCTGCAGGAAGTGGACGTGCACTGGTCGGAACGCAGCGCATGGCGCGATCAGGTGAGAGTACTGGCTGGTGCGCTGGGGGTCCATGCCTTCTTCGCACCCGTCTACTCCCTTCCCCCCACCCGGGAAGGGGCACCGAAACGGCGGTTCGGCCTGGCCGTGCTAAGCGAACGACCCGTCATCGCCACGATCAACCACCCGATGTCCAGACGGAGCACCCAACACCCGTCGGATTCCCCCGTCACGTTGCCGGGTTTCCCCGAAGTGGTCGTGGACGTGGCCGGTACTCCCCTCCACGTGTACGCGGCTCACCTGGACCATCGGAAGGAGCCGGGAACGCGCCGGATCCAGGCGCGCGAGATCGTGGCCACCCTGGCGCGGGACCACCCGGGGCATCCCCAGGTGCTGCTGGGGGACCTCAACGCGGCCTCGCGGGCGCCGGAGCTGACACCGCTCTGGACGCGGTTGCGCGACGTGGCCGGGCACAGCGGCGCGGCCACTTACCCCGCTCGACACCCCGCTTTTCGGCTCGACCACATAGCGGTCTCGGCCGGAATCGGGATCGACAGTTCCGAAGTAGTGTCCAGCACTGCCTCCGACCACCTACCGGTGACCGCGGACCTGACGGTCGGCCCAGCGGAGCGGACCTCGCCGACGCGCCGCGTCGGGAGGGGCGGCACCACCGCGAAGTCCCCGAACCCAGGGGCCGAGAGCAACCTCGTGCCGCACTGCGGCGGCTCGGAAAGGTTCTCGCGCCTTCCCTGAACGGCGAACCGTCAGGAACGCGCGTCCACACAGCGCTCGGCGGCGATGATCCCGGCGCGGCAGGCCTTGGCCGTCCCGTGCCTGCGGCGAATCCGCCGCAGCAGCCCCAGCGGGCGTAACCGCTCGCCCGGTTCTCCCTCGCTCTCGGAAACCTCCAGCTCCCCCGCGCTCACCCGACCGGAGAACCGCCAGCTCTCCCATCGTTCGAGATCAGCACTGGTGTAATCGTAGCCGAACACCGTTCCTCTCACTCCGTCGGGCAAGGACACATCATCCAACGGGGTGAGTTTCGTTCGATCGTTCGTCCGGTCGCCCACCTCGACCGTGGACATCTCCGTTCGTTCCGAACCGTGAACCAACAACGCGTGACGAGCCGGATCGCTGCGGGGAGCGGACTCGACGAGACGGTTCACCGCGGACAGTTCCACGATCACTCGCGGCATCCACCACCAGTTCTCCCGACGCAGCAACAGGCTGTCGGCGAGCGCGCGCGAGGGCGGGTACTTGCGCAGCTCCTGTTCGAGCATCTCCCCGCCGAACACCGAACCCGACAGATCGTGTGTCACTCGGACGGGGCCGAAGGCCGTGAGCCCGTCCCTCCCCTCGCGCAACGAACGCCGATCCGTGACGGCGAACCCGATCTCGTGAGCCGTCTCCAGCAGGTCGATCGTCGCGCTACAGGAGTACGGCAGTGCCACGCAGGGGGCTTCACCACGCAGTAGCGGTGTCACGGCGATCCCGTTCGGACTCCCCGCCGAGTCCACCCAGCACAGTTCGCCGGTCAGCGCCTCGCGCCACACTGAACGGATCTGCCGCAACGACTCCGCCCTTTCAACCTGGTGTGTGACCCCTGAATGGGAGATACTCTCCGTGGGTGGCTTATACCACGTTGTCGGACGCCGCAGCCACGCCGGAGGAGTGAGACATGCCCGCGATCGTTCCGGCCCTGGTCGTTCTGGGGATCTTCGCTCTAGGATACCGATACTATTCGGCCTATCTGGCGCGCCGCGTGTACGGTTTGGATCCCGAGTTCGTCACCCCCGCTCACCACAAGGGTGACGGAGTCGACTTCGTACCGACGAACAAGCACGTGCTGTTCGGACACCACTTCACCTCGGTGGCCGGCGCCGCACCGATCGTGGGACCCGCCATAGCGGTGTTCTGGGGATGGGGACCGGCACTGCTGTGGATCACCCTCGGCACGATCTTCGCGGCGGGCGCGCACGACTTCGGCTCCCTGGTCGTCTCGGTGCGGCACCGAGCGGAGAGCATCGGGACACTGGCCCGTGACGTGATCAGCAAGCGCGCTCGCACCCTGTTCCTGCTGATCATCTTCTTTCTGCTGACCCTGGTCAACGCTGTGTTCGCCGTGGTCATAGCCAACCTGTTCGTAGCCAACCCGGCTGCCGTGCTGCCCGTGCTGCTGCAGGTACCCTTGGCCATCGGGATCGGTCAGTACGTCTACCACACCCGCTCGTCGGCCTTCTTACCCTCGATCGTGGGGGTCGTCGTGCTGTACCTGACCATTCTGCTGGGGATGGCCTTCCCCGTGTCACTGGACCCGCTCGCGGCCACGCTCGGGGTGGAGCCCAGGACACTGTGGGTGGTGTTCCTGTTCGCCTACACCTTCGTCGCCTCCCGGCTCCCGGTGTGGGTCCTGCTGCAGCCCAGGGACTACATCAACTCCCACCAGTTGTTCATCGGACTCGCCGTGATCCTGCTGGGAGTCCTCGTCGGTTTCGACCGAATAGTCGCCCCCGCGATCAACGACGTGCCCGCCGGTTCTCCGAGCTGGTTCCCGTTCCTGTTCGTCACCATCGCCTGCGGAGCGGTATCCGGCTTCCACAGCCTGGTCTCGTCGGGAACGTCGTCCAAGCAGTTGGGCAAGGAAACCGACGCTCGCTACATCGGCTACATGGGAGCCGTCGGTGAGGGCTCCCTCGCGCTGGCCGCCGTGCTGGCGGTCACCGCGGGCGCCGTGGGATCGACCGTGGAGTGGAACAACCTCTACTCCAGCTTCGCCAAGGCCTCCGACGGCGCCACGCAGAACTTCGTGGAGGGAGTGGCCGGATTCGCCAACAACCTCGGGCTTCCGGTCAGCTTCGGGCTGGTGTTCGCCACGATCATGGTGATCAGCTTCGCCGCCACCACGATGGACACCGGAGTTCGGCTGCAGCGTTACGTGGTGCAGGAGATCGGCGAGATCACCAGGGTTCGCCCGCTGGCTCGCAACATGACGCTGGCGAGCACGGTGGCCGTGGTGATCCCGCTGGCGATGGCGCTGCTGCCGGGTGGCGGCGAACAGGGCTACACCTTCGGTGTGCTCTGGCAGTTGTTCGGCACCACCAACCAGCTCACCGCCGGTCTCGCGCTGGCCGTGGTGGCCGTTTGGGTGACCAAGAACAGGCGCAACCCGCTGGCCGTGCTGATTCCCCTGGTGTTCCTGCTGGTGATGACCACGTGGGCGCTCACGCTGAACCTCGTCGAATTCGTCAACCAGCAGCAGTGGGTGCTCGCACCGCTCGACGTGATCATCTTCCTGTTGGCGGTTTGGCTGATCGTGGAAGCGGCCGTGGCGCTGCGCAGGGCGGTGCACACCCGGAACGCCATGGAGACGTCCGAAAGCGAGTACGCCACCGAGGGATGACGGGGGCCGGGCAGGACCGACCGGAAACGGTCGTCCTCCGCTCCTGCTCCCGTCGTGGCCGGGCCCCGCGAGCGAACCCGTAACCCCGGCAGGAACGAATCCGTGCCGCGACCGGCTCGCCACCCGTTACCGGGAACGAACCGGTGCGGCACCACCGGAGGTCCGGTGGTGCCGCACCTCGACCACGGCACCGGGTCACCGCGCCAGCAGCCTCCGGAGGCCCGCCCCCGGGGAACTCGGTTCGTGGTCAAGCACCGAAATCCGCGGTGACGTCCTCCGATCACTCCGGAATCGATACACCGGAGGAGCGGACCCCCAGAATGGTGTCGATCCACAGTCCGGTGATGGCGGGAACCCGCACATTCCTCACGCGACCGGTCGGAGAACTCCCCGGTCGCCGACGACAGGAGCCAGCGTGTCCCGACGATCATCCGACTTCCCCGACAGTCCTTCCCGTGTTCGCGGCAGGAGGGAAAGAACCACACGTCACCGCGCGGCGCTACGGCCGGTGTCGTGGCGGGCGCATTTCCTGGGCGGGTTGCTCTCCGCCCGCTGGTGTCCGCCATGGCGACAACCGGAATTCTCTACGCCTGGAACCCCCGCTGGAGTACCTGCTGCACCGGGAGGCCCTCACCGCCGTGGCCGAAGGCCCGGACCGCCCGTTGAGCGAGCAGGTCGCCTCGGCACGTCACCCCGTCCCGAACGCCCTCGACCGGAGCCTCGCCGGAGAATCCCGGCGCCGTCGGCGCACGGATGGGCGGACAATATGCGCCCCGCACACTTCGAAGTACTCAGCTGTGTCCGATCATCACATCGATCACGCCGGGACTGGCGGCTAGCGTGATCCGGCATGACGAGGGAGTTCGCGGACGACCCCACTGGACGCGTCGATCTTTCCGGTTCGGCCGCACTGGTCACCGGAGCGGGCAGCGGGATCGGGCTCGCCTGCGCGAGACGACTGGCCACCGCCGGCTGCCTGGTGCACGTGCTGGATCACGACGAGCACGCGGCGACCGCGGCCGCCGCCGAGGTCGGTGGGCGGGCGCACGTGCTGGATCTGGTCGACGAGTCCGGAATCGCTCGGCTGCCCGCCGAGGTGGACATCCTGGTCAACAACGCGGGCCTGCAGCACATGGCACCGATCCACGAGTTCCCCACCGACGTCTTCACCCGCATCCAGCGGGTCATGGTCACCGCGCCGTTCCTGCTGATGCGCCACTGCCTGCCGAACATGTACGTCAGGGGGTGGGGGCGCGTGATCAACATCTCCAGCGTGCACGGGGTGCGGGCCAGTGCCGACAAGTCGGCCTACGTGGCCGCCAAGCACGCGTTGGAGGGGCTGAGCAAAGTGGCCGCGCTGGAAGGTGGCCCACACGGGGTCACCAGCAACTGTGTAGACCCCGGTTACGTGCGCACCCCGCTGTTGGAGGGGCAACTCGCCGCCCAGGCGCGCAGCAACGACATCCCCGAGCACGAGGTCGCCGAACGAGTCTTCCTCCGGCACAGCGCGATCAAACGACTCATCGAGCCGGAGGAGGTCGCCGCGGTGGTCGGCTGGCTCTGCGGGCCGGATTCCGACTACCTCACCGGGGCCGCCATACCGATCGACGGGGCCTGGACGGCCCGGTGAAGCCGGTTCCGTCACCGCCTCCTCCCCCAGCTGTTCTCGTGTTCCGGCACAACCAGGAGTGAAACATGAGCGTGACACGGTCGGACCCGCCCTCCGGGAGATCGCTGGCCCGGATAGTCGGTTCCAGCATGATCGGCACCACCATCGAGTGGTACGACTTCTTCCTGTACGGCTCGGCGGCCGCGCTGGTGTTCAACGAGGCTTTCTTTCCATCCGAGGACAGGCTCATCGGCACGTTGCTCGCGTTCTCGAGCTTCGCGATCGGCTTCGTGTTCCGCCCCCTGGGTGGCCTGGTGTTCGGGCACTTCGGCGACCGACTCGGGCGCAAGAAACTGTTGGTGATCAGTCTGCTGATGATGGGCGGCGCCACGTTCGCGGTGGGACTGCTGCCGACCTTCGCCACGATAGGGGTGGCCGCACCCGTACTGCTGACCCTGCTGCGCGTGGTCCAGGGGTTCGCCCTGGGAGGTGAGTGGGGCGGAGCGGTGCTGATCGTGTCCGAACACACCGACAACGCGCGTCGTGGTTTCTGGGCCTCCTGGCCGCAGGCCGGGGTCCCCACCGGAAACCTGCTGGCCACCGCGGTGCTGGCGATCCTGTCGGCGGTGCAGTCGGAGGAGGCGTTCCTGGCGTGGGGATGGCGCATCCCCTTCCTGATCTCGGGTGTGCTGGTACTGGTCGGGCTGTGGATCAGGCTGTCGGTGAGCGAGTCACCGGTGTTCCTGGAGGCCTCCGAACGCGCGCGGCAACGGACGGCTCCCGAGCAACCTCCCATCGTGCGGGTGCTGCGCGAGCAGTGGCGAGCGGTGCTGATCGCCTCCGGAGCGCGTTTCGTCGAGAACGTCTGTTACTACGTGATCACGGCGTTCGTGCTGACCTACATCATCGAGCAGCTGGGGATGTCGGAGTCCGTCGCTCTCAACGCCGTTCTGATCGCGTCCGTGGTGCACTTCGTGGTCATCCCGATCTGGGGGGCGTTGTCCGACCGGTTCGGACGCAGGGGCGTCTACCTGATCGGTGCCGTGGGAACCGGCCTCTGGATCTTCGCGTTCTTCCCACTGCTGGGAACCGGTTCGTTCGTGCTGATAGCGCTCGGCGTGACGGTGGGTCTGGTGCTGCACGCCGCGATGTACGGTCCACAGGCCGCCTTCATGTCCGAGTTGTTCGGAACCCGCGTGCGGTACTCGGGAGCCTCGATCGGGTATCAGCTGGCATCGGTGGTCGCGGGCGGGCTCGCCCCCACCGTCGCCACCGGACTGCTGGCGGCCTTCGACAGCTGGGTGCCCATCGCGGTCTACGTGGCGCTGGGTGCGGTGATCACCTCGGTCGCGATCCTGTTCGCCACCGAGACCAGAGGGAGTTCCCTGCTCACGGAGGAGAGCCCGGCGACCGCCGGGGAGACCGGTTGAATGGTTGTCAGCGGTGATGGCCGAACCCGAGGATGACGGCCATGCGCACCTGCTCGGATTACCTGCTGCACCTGTTCGAGCTGCTCGCGGGCGAGGGCACCAGCGAGCAGCTCGCCCAGGTTCCGGTGGAGGCACGTACCGCCGGGCTTACCACACCGGAGCTCGAGCGCGTGGAACGCGCCGGGAAGCTGGCGTTGCGGGTGCGCCACACGCTCGACGAGCGGCGCCGCCACGAGTCGGAGCTGGCCGCTCTGTTCGACACCGCGGGGGATCTGGCCCGGGTGCGTGACCCCGACGCGGTGTTGCGGGCCATCGTCCATCGTGCGCGGATGCTGCTGGGCAGCCATGTGGCCTACCTCAGTCTGAACGACTCGTGGGCGGGGACCACCTACATGCGGGTCACCGACGGCTGCGCGTCTGCGTTGTTCCAGCAGGTGCGTCTCGGCATGGGCGAAGGACTGGGCGGGCTGGTGGCGCAGACGGCCCGCCCCTACGCCACCCCCGCCTACTTCGAGGACGAACGGTTCACCCACACCGACGAGATCGACCGCGCCGTCGGCGACGAGCGGCTCGTGGCGATCCTGGGAGTCCCGCTGTCGGTCGGGGGCTCGGTGATCGGGGTTCTCTACGCGGCGGACCGGACACCGCGCGACTTCTCGCACGACGAGGTGGCACTGCTGTCCTCACTCGCCGATCACGCCGCCATAGCCATCGACAACTCACGGCTGCTGGAGGAGACGCGGGACGCGCTGGTGGAGCTCAACACCGCGCACGAGACCATTCGCGAGCACAACTCGGCGATGCGGCGGGCCGAACGGGCCCACGACCGCCTCACCGACCTGGTGCTGCGCGACGGAAACCTCGAAGACATCGCGGAAGCCGTGGCCGAAGTACTCGGTGGCGGGATCGTGGTGCACGACGAGGACGGCACCGAACTGGCGCGCGCCGGGGCGTCCCCCCTGCCGTGGCCCCGGGACGCTGTCCGGCAGTCCCGAGGCAGTGGCCGCTCGGTGCCGTGGCGGGATAACCTGGTGTGCGCGGCGCTGGCCGGTCCCGAGCTGCTCGGCAGCCTGACGCTGGTCGGCTGTCGCGAACCCACCAACGCCGACAGACGCCTGTTCGAACGCGCCGGAGTGGTTACCGCGCTGGTGCTGCTGCTGCGACGGCGAACGGCCGAGGCGGAGGAGCGCGTGCGGGGAGAGCTCATCACCGAGCTGCTCGGTGCTCCCGAGCGGGCGCACCGCGGTCTGGCGGCCCGAGCACGGCGAGTCGGGTTCGACCCGGGTGGGAGCAAGGTGGTGCTGGTCGCTCCCGCGGGCGAGGTCGACCGCGAGCGGCTGGCTTCGGCGGCTTCGCGTTACGCCGGACAGCGGCACGGTCTGGCGGGGCCCCATCTCGACCACCTGGTGCTCGTGCTTCCCGGTACGGACGCGGGCTGTGCCGCCGAGAACGCTGCCCGTGCGCTCGGGACGAGCCTGGCGCGGCCGGTCACCGTCGGGGGTTCCGGACCGGTGGAGGGACTCGACGAGATAGCGGACGAGTACGGAGCGGCGTGCCGGTGCCTGGAGGCGCTGCTGGCCCTGGGACGCGAGGGTCAGGGGGCGGCCCTGGCGGAGCTGGGATTCCTGGGGGTGCTGCTGGGGGACCGAGACGACCTCTCCGGGTATGTGCGTCGCACTGTCGGGCCAGTGCTGGACTACGATTCCCGGCGAGGCACCGAGCTGGTGAAGACGTTGCGGAGCTACTTCGACCACGGCGCCAACCTGAGCCGGACCGCGAGGGCGCTTCACGTGCACGTGAACACCGTCTCCCAACGGCTGGAGCGCGTGTCCACACTGCTCGGGACGGACTGGTGGTCCGCGGAACGCGGCCTGGAGATCCAGGTGGCGCTACGACTGCACCGGTTGTCCGGCTCGGAGTGATCCCACCCGGACACCGTTCCCCACCGAGCACACCCGTCCGCGGTCTCGCCGGGAACCGAGCCGATCACATGGCCGAGCAGTCCCGCTCGGGGGCGGCTCCGAACAACGGTCATGAACCGTGCGAGTCACCGGCATCGGCTGGGCAACACCGCCGCCGTGGTCACAGCTCTGCTCTCGGTCGCGGCGGCCCTGACGGCGGGACACCTGGTCGCCGCGCTGACCGAGCCGCGAGCCTCCCCGCACGTTGCGGTGGGCAACGTGGCGATCGACCTGGCACCGCGGCCGGTGAAGGAACTGGCGATCGACCTCTTCGGCACCTCCGACAAACTCGCGCTGCTGGTCGGCATGGGTCTCGTGATCGTACTGCTGGCCACCGCGGGTGGGCTGGCATCGCGGCGAACTCCGCTTCCGGGCAGCGTGCTGATCACGGGGTTCGGAGTGCTCGGGCTGGTGGCCGCCGCCTCCCGCGTGGGCCCGGATCCGCTGGCCCTGACGGCTCCGCTGGCGGCGACGCTGGCGGGGCTCGGGGTCTTCGGCTGGCTCCACCGCACGGCTCCGTCGGTCCCCCCGGATAGCGAAGCGGCGCGGACCGAACCACGCCGACACGCGGAAGAGGACGGGACGACCGGGCTCGTGGGCACCACCAGCGGGCGCAGGCGCTTCCTCGTCTCGGGCGCCTCGGTCGCCCTCGCCTCGGGGGCTGCCGGCACGGCCGGACAGCTGCTGGGAGACGCCCGCGGGGTCAGCCGATCGCGGAAAGCTGTCGAACTGCCGCGTCCGGAGGTCGAGGCACCTCCGATCCCCGAGGGCGCCGACTTCGCGCGCTCGGGAGCCCCCAGCTTCATCACGCCCAACAGCGAGTTCTACCGCATCGACACCGCCCTGCGCGTGCCGCGCGTACCGACCTCGGAATGGCGGCTGCGGGTGCACGGCATGGTCGAACGAGAGATCGAACTCACTTTCGACGAGCTGACGAGTCGTCGACTGCTGGCAAAACCGATCACCATGACCTGCGTCTCCAATCCCGTCGGTGGTTCCTACGTCTCGACCGCCGAGTTCCTCGGTGTTCCGGTGCGTGACCTGCTGGCCGAAGCGGGTGTGCGGGACGGTGCCGAACAGGTGTTGAGCACCAGCGTGGACCGGTTCACGGCGGGAACGCCGATCGAGGCGCTCACGGACCCGGACCGGGACGCCCTGCTGGCAGTGGGGATGAACGGCGAGCCGTTGCCCGTCGAGCACGGCTTCCCGGTGCGCATGGTCACTCCCGGTCTGTACGGCTACGTCTCGGCCACCAAGTGGTTGACCGACCTGGAAGTGACCACCTGGGACAACCGGCCGTACTGGGCCAAGCGCGGCTGGGCGCTGCGTGCTCCCGTCAAGACCCAGTCACGCATCGATCGCCCCACGGGTTTCGAGAAGATCCCCGCGGGGCGGATCACCGTGGCCGGGGTCGCGTGGGCCCAGCACACCGGTGTCGAACGGGTCGAGGTGCGCGTCGACGAGGGAAGCTGGCGGCGCGCGGAGCTGTCCGAGCCCGTCAACAAGGACACCTGGCGGATGTGGCGGATCGACCTGGACCTGCCTCCCGGCGGGCACACCGTGGAGTCCCGTGCAACCGACCGCTCCGGTTACACGCAGACCGCGAAACGGGCTCCCACCGTCCCGGACGGTGCCACGGGGTGGCACTCGGTCTTCTTCACGGCGCGGTGACCACGGTCACCCGAAAAAGAGGGAAAAACTCGCGGAACGACCAATCGGTGTGTCACCGCGCTCCGAATTCCCGGGAAAGCACCTCGCTTTCACCTCTCCGAGGAACGAGAAGAAAGGTATCGACGAATCCTTATGGGCAACACCCGTGTGAAAACCGTCGTGACCGGTGCCGTGGCTTCCATGGCCCTGCTGCTGTCCGCTTGCGGCGGCGCCGAGAACGGCGACCAGAACGAGCGGAACCAGTCGGCACCGTCGCAGTCACAGCAGGGTGGCGACGGTTCGGGGCAGGATGGGTCCGGCCGGGACGGCATGAGCGAGCAGGGCGTCACCACCGTGGACGACATCTACGGTCCGGCGGCCTCCAAGGTGCCCACAAACCCCGGTGACGAAGGTTCCGCCCAGGGCATGGCTGACGATCCGGTGGCGACGGCAGCGAGCAACAACCCGTTGTTGACCAACCTGACCAAGGCGGTCAAAACGGCGGGTCTGGTGGACACGTTGAACAAGCCGGACGCCGAGTACACCGTGTTCGCCCCCGCTGACTCCGCCTTCGAGAAGCTGGATCCCGCGACGCTGGACGCGTTGCTCAACGATCCCGCGAAGAAGGAACAGCTCACCAATATTCTCACCTACCACGTGGTTCCGGAAAGGATGAGCGCCGAGCAGCTCGGAAACGCCGGCGAGGTCGAAACTGTGAACGGAGAAACGGTCCCCATCAGCGGCAGCGGCGAGAACATCGAAATCGACGGGGCGAATGTTCAGGTCGGCAACGTCCCCACCGCCAATGCCACCGTGTTCGTCATCGACGAGGTTCTGATGCCGCCGAAGTCCTGAGCGAGGCGGAGGACGCACGGTTCTCGGGTCGGTGGGCAGCGTCTTCACCGGCCCGAGAACCGGTTCGCCGGATAACGGGTCCGGTCGCGCGTCTCCCGGGGACCGTGCGGATCGGAACGCGGCTCCCAGTGGTCCGGAGGGTTCCGTTCCGCACGGAGTTCCACCCCATGGGCGGAGTCACTCCAGAGCGGTTGGACAATCACGAACCGTTGCCGCGGTAGTCGTCAGTTCGGGAGGTCGAGATGCGGGTACTGGTCACCGGAGGAGCCGGATTCATCGGCTCCCACGTCGCGGAACGCATCGCCGCCGCGGGAGGCGAGACCAGGCTGCTCGACAACCTGCTGCCCACCGCGCACGGACCAAGTGCTCGGCAACGTCGTCACCGGGACGAGCTCCTCGTCGGCGACGTGCGGGACCCGGAGGCGCTCGGAACCGCGCTGTCCGGTGTCGACGCGGTCTGCCACCACGCGGCGATGGTGGGACTGGAGACCGGCCCGTCGGACGCTCCCGCCTACGTGGAGCACAACGAGCTGGGAACGGCACGGCTGCTGGCGGCCATGGCCGAGCGGAACGTCACGCGACTCGTGCTCGCGAGCTCCATGGTGGTCTACGGCGAGGGGCGTTACCACTGCGCCGTCCACGGCGTCGTCCGCCCGGGGCCTCGGGCCACCGAGGACCTCGACCGGGGCGTGTTCGAGCCCCGCTGCCCGCACTGTGGCGGGCTGCTGGAGTCCGGGCGGGTTCCCGAGGACGCTCCGACCGACCCCCGCAACGTCTACGCCACCACGAAACTCACCCAGGAACACCTGGTGGCCTCCTGGGCCAGGCAGACGGGGGGACACGCCACGGCGCTGCGGTACCACAACGTCTACGGCCCCCACATGCCGCGTGACACCCCGTACGCGGGCGTGGCCGCGCTGTTCCGCTCCGCGCTGGCCGGAGGGGAGGCACCCCGCGTGTTCGAGGACGGCGGGCAGCGCCGCGATTTCGTGCACGTGCGCGACGTGGCCGAGGCGAACCTCGCGGCGCTCGAACACCCGCCGAACGGTTTCGCGGCCTACAACGTGTGCTCGGGCGAGGCCCGCACCATAGGGGAGATGGCGGGGCAACTGGCCACCGCGACGGGTGGACCGGCTCCGATCGTGACCGGACAGTACCGCCTCGGGGACGTGCGCCACATCGTGGCGGACCCGGAGCTGGCCGCGAAGGAACTCGGTTTCCGGGCCCGGGTGGGGTTCGGAGAGGGAATCACCGAGTTCGCGAACGCGGCACAACGCGACGCGGCCGAGGGGTGAGCCGAACGGCACTGCCCCGGTCACCGTCACCCCACGTTCTCCCGCCCGGCTTCGGCGTACAACGCCCCGGCGAAGCGCGAGTTCGGCACGAGCTCGGCCACCCGGCGCGCGTCCTCGACGGTGTCCACGTCGGAGAGCTCCGGCAACCGCACCACGCGCAGACCGTGTCGCGTCAGGGCAGCGCCGGTCAACTCGCCGGTGTCCGACCTTGACATCGGAACCACACCGAGCACCTCAGCCGCACGCGGATCGCGCAGTCCCAGAGCCCACCACCCGCCGTCGTGGGCGGGTCCCAGGACGGCCTCGGGCCCGCCGGAACGACGCAGCGTCCTCGTCGCTTCAGTGAGCAGTTCGGGGGTGACCTGCGGCGTGTCCATCCCGATCTGCAGCACGGGGCATCCCGGATAGCGTTCGGCCACGTCGGCGTGCGCCGCGGCGAGTCGCTCGCCGAAGTGGCCCCCGCGCTGCCACAGGAGGTCCATACCGGCCATGGCCGCGCGCACCTCGTCATGTCGACAGGCCCGTTCGAGTTCACCCGTCCAGGCGACCACCGGATGGATGGCGGACATCCCACCGACCGCGGCCAGCGTATCCAGCAGACTGGCCGCCGCCACCGCAGCGGCCCGTTCCGGTGCAAGCGGCGGGGTGAGTCGCGTCTTCGCCACCCCCGTTTCGGGAGCCTTGGCTACCACGAGTACGACGGTCGGGTTCATCGCAGCACCTTGATCATGTCGCGCACCGCGCGTGCGGTTCCCTTCACCGAGCCACTGACCTTGGACCGCGTGCCGCTGGCCCGAGGGGCATAGCGCACCGGCAGCTCGCGCACGCGCCAGTGGGCACGCCCCGCCCGCAGCAGCAGTTCGAGCGGATACCCGAACGCGCGGTCCCGAATCCCCAGGTCGAGCAGCTTCTCACGCTCGGCCACCCGCACCGGTGCCAGATCGTGCACCGGCACTCCGTGGCGGCGGACCAGTGCCGCGATCGCGGCGTTGCCCGCTCGTGCGTGCCACGCCATGGCCGCGCGTACGGTCGGTACCCGCCTTCCCACCACGAGATCGGCCTCCCCGGAGGACACCGGCCCGATCAGGTTCGGCAGTTCCGCCGGGTCCACGGAACCGTCGGCGTCGAGCACGCAGACGATCCGCCCGCGAGCGTGTGACACTCCCGCGTGCACCGCGGCTCCGTAGCCCGGGTTCGGTTCGTGGACGACTCGTGCCCCGTGCCTGGCCGCGACCTCCGCGGAACCGTCGCTGGAACCGTTGTCCACCAACAGGACGGGCAACGAGAGCCCGCCGACGATCGAGTCCAGCACAGCTGGTAGAGCTACGGCCTCGTCGAGGCAGGGCAGCACCACCTCTACATCGGTGGTTTCGTTCAACGGCGGCATGTTCGGGCTCCGAACGGCGTGGTCGGCATCACTCGTAGGACCATCCTGGATCACTGTGCCTGACTCCTCGTAATCGGAATGTTCTCTGTCGTCGCTACCGGCAACGGAGCGCTCGGGGCGCGCGACCACACACCCCGCCGAACAGTGTTCGGAGCCCGGCCGGGAAGGGATTGGTGGCGATTCGTGGCCCGAGCGGCGGGAGGTCGTACGGGAGCGACCGATTGCAGGCCTCCCCGGCCCACCGATGGGTGAACTCCGGAGCGCGGCGCCCCACCGCGACGGCACAGTCGTGTATAGCGTTCGTAGCGCCCCTCCGCGCGTCGTGTTCACGGACCCTCACCCGAAAAAGTGATCTCGCGGATTTGAAGGGACCCGAGTGGATTTCTAGACTGAGCCGCGACGGACGGTTCCGCCGTCACACGGTCTGACTCACCCCGACCGAAACCATCCCGCCCGACACCCCGAGGAGCAAACCGCATGCGGACAGTCACCGGCCCCACCGATCGGGTGGTGGTAGTGGGGGCGGGGCTTTCCGGCCTGACCACGGCGCTTCACCTGCTCGGTGCGGGACGCGAGGTGACCGTCGTCGAAAGCGCCCCTTTCCCCGGGGGACGCGCGGGCCGGATGGACATCGCGGGGTACCGCATGGACACCGGACCGACGGTGCTCACCATGCCGGAACTGCTGGACGAGGCGCTGGCGGCGGTGGGCGAATCGACGCGGGACCGCCTGGACCTGATACAGCTGGATCCGGCCTACCGCGCCCGCTTCGCGGACGGTTCGAGCATCGACGTGAGCACCGACGCGGCGGCCATGGAGCAACGGGTCCGGGAGTTCGCGGGGCCGACCGAGGCGGACGGGTACCGGCGGTTACGGCATTGGCTGACCCGCCTCTACGCGGCGCAGTACGAGACCTTCATCGACGCCAACTTCGACTCGCCACGGGATCTGCTGGACCCCAACCTGGCCCGGCTGGCGGCGCTCGGGGGTTTCGGCGGGCTGCACCGTGCGATCGGCCGGTTCCTGCGGGACGAGCGGCTGCGGAAGGTGTTCTCGTTCCAGGCGCTGTACGCGGGCGTGGCACCGCACAACGCCCTGGCCGCCTATGCGGTGATCTCCTACATGGACACCGTTCGCGGGGTCTACTTCCCGCGCGGTGGAATGCGCGCGGTACCGGACACGCTGGCCGGGGCCGCCGCCGAGGCCGGAGCACACCTGCGGTACGGCAGCTCGGTGACACGTCTGGAGCGCCGGGGAACGCGGGTTACCGCCGTGCACACCGAGCACGGAGAACGCATCCCGTGCGACTCGGTGGTCCTCACCCCCGACCTCCCGATCTCGTACCGGCTACTGGGCCGCACCCCCCGCCGCCCCCTGCGGCTGCGCGCGGCTCCCTCCGCGCTGCTGGTGCACACCGGAACCAACCGGGACCAGCCGGAGCTGAGTCACCACACGCTCTCCTTCGGGGACTCGTGGAAGCGCACCTTCGACGAGCTGACCCGGCAGGGAACCCTGATGAGCGACCCCTCGGTGCTCATCACGAACCCGACCCGCAGTGACCCGTCCCTGGCCCCGCCGGGCAGACATCTGCACCACATACTGGTCCCCTGCCCCAATCTCGACCTCGCGCGGTTCGACTGGAACGCCATCGCACGGGGATACGCGCAAGAGGTGATCGACTCGTTGCAGCGGCGCGTCATGCCGGGGTTCGACGCCTCCGTCGAGGTCAGCCGCATCGTCTCACCCGCTGACTGGGCCGAGCTGGGAATGCTGGCAGGAACCCCCTTCAGCGCCGCTCACACCTTCGCCCAGACCGGGCCCTTCCGACCGAGAAACCTGGTCCGGGGGGTGGAGAACGCGGTACTCGCAGGGTGCGGAACCACCCCGGGAGTAGGAGTTCCGACGGCGTTGCTCTCGGGCAAGCTGGCCGCGCACCGGATCATCGGGGGACCACGCCCCCTCCCGACGGCACGCCGTGTGCTCGGCACCGGGTCGGATGCGCGATGAGCGAACGAGAGCTCGACGCGGCCGGCATCCGCTCACGACGGCTTCGAGCCGCCTACCGGTACTGCCGCCGGGTCAACGAGACACACGGACGCACCTATTTCCTGGCCACCAGGCTCCTGCCGCCCTCGCGCCGTCCGGCGATACACGCGTTGTACGGGTTGGCGCGCGAGGTCGACGACATCGTCGACGATCCGGGTGACGCACTCGACGAGCGAGACAAAAGCGCCGGTCTCGACGAGCTGGCCGCTGAGTTGACCAGGGCTTTCGCCGGTGAGGAGAGTGAGCTCGCGGTGGTCCGCGCGGTGGTCGACACCGCGAACCGGTACGGGATCGAACAGCACTACTTCCACTCCTTCATGGCCTCGATGCGCCAGGATCTCACGGTTTCCGCGTACCGGAACCGGGCCGAACTGAACGACTACGTCTACGGCTCCGCCGAGGTCATCGGCTTGCAGGTACTGCCCGTGCTGGGGACGCGGTGCCCCGCCGAGGAGGCCGCACCGTACGCGGCGGCGCTGGGTAACGCGTTCCAGCTCACCAACTTCCTCCGGGACGTGGGAGAGGACCTGCGCAGGGGGCGCGTCTATCTCCCCGCTGACGAGCTGGCCGCGTTCGACGTCGACGAATCCCGGTTGCGACAGTGCCTGCGCGGGGGTTTACCGGACCGTCGGGTTCGCCGGGCACTGGCCGATCAGGTTGCCCGCACCAGAGCGGTCTACCGCCGGGCCGCACCGGGAATCGCGATGTTGGATCCGATCTCGCGACCGTGTATTTCCACTGCTTACACGCTTTACGGTGAAATACTGGACCGGATAGTGGAATCCGGGTACGACGTGTTCGCCAATCGTGTCTCGGTGTCCCGCTCCCGGGGACTCGGGGTGGCGCTGAGCGGCTGCGGAGCTGTGGCCACGGCGCGGCTCCGGGCACGGTTGCCGGACGGATGTGAAGATGTGTCGTCTAGTTCGATGTTGGGTGGTAGGTAGCCGTTGAATTCGGCCTCGCCCGTTTCCGACGGGGAATTCGTGGTCCTGCTCGACGACTCGGGTGAGCCGGTGGGTACGGCGCCGAAATCCGAAGTTCATCACAGTGCCACACCACTGCATCTCGCCTTTTCCTGCTATGTGTTCGACGGGGAGGGCGGACTTCTTATCACCCGACGCGCGCTGGAGAAACGCACCTGGCCCGGAGTTTGGACGAATTCGTGCTGCGGACACCCGGCTCCCGGCGAGTCCATGGCGGACGCGGTGCACCGCAGGGTCGGCGAGGAACTCGGGGTCCACCTCGGTGAACTGCGGTTGCGGCTGGCCGATTTCCGCTACCGCGCCGTGGACGTGACGGGAGTGGTGGAAAACGAGCTGTGTCCGGTGTACACAGCCGTCACGCGTGAGACACCACGTCCGGATCCGGACGAGATCGCGGACTGGAAGTGGGTGGCCTGGGAGGACTTCGCGATGCTGGCGACCAGAACCCCCTGGGCGATCAGCCCGTGGGCCGCCGAGCAGATTCCACTGCTGAGCAGCCGGTTCGGCGAACCGGAACGGGAGGACCCTGATCCGGCCCGCTAGAGGAGGACGTGATTCCCGCCGCCTCCGCGGAGGCGCGGCTCGGGCCCGGCGTCCCGAATCGGGCTCGGACGGTCCCCCTGTCACACCAGCGGAGTGAGAACTGCTCATGTATTTCCGATACCCCGTGGTGCACGGTTTCGAGCAGAGCGCGCGGCAGTACGACCGCCTGGTGGGACTCAACCCCGGCTACCACCGAGCACTGGAACTGTCGGCACGACGGTTGCGCCTGCCCGACGGGGGACGTGGACTGCGGCTGCTGGACGCGGGCTGCGGAACCGGGGCCTCCACCGCCGCGCTGCTGCGCGCCGCACCGCACGCGCGTGTCGTCGCGACGGACGCTTCCGCGAACATGCTGGCGCGAGCTCGTCGGAAGGAGTGGCCGGACACGGTCGAATTCGTGCACGCACCGCTGGAAGAGCTCGAACGAGCCGGGGTGCGCGGACCGTTCGACGGAGTCATGGCGGCCTACCTGCTGCGCAACCTCTCCGACCCGGACAGCGGGCTGCGGATCCTGCGTGAATCGCTGCGTCCCGGTGCCCGCCTGGCACTGCACGAGTTCTCCGTGCGGAGGCGCCCGCTCGCACGGTTGGTCTGGACGGCGGTGTGCTGGAGTGTGATCATTCCGGCCGGTGAGCTGAGCACCCGGGGGTCGGGAATCCACCCCTACCTGTGGCGCAGCGTCCTCCGGTTCGACTCGACCGGAGAGCTCGCCTCCCGGATGCGCCGGAACGGTCTCGTCGGGCTCCGGCTCGGGACGATGCCGGGTTGGCAGCACGGCATCGTGCACACCGTGACCGGGCAACGACCGGGGGGACGGTGATCATGACCAACGGTTTCCCGAGCACCGGAACGAGCGGTGCCGCCTCGCGTGAAACGCCGGGGCGGGACCGCAAAGCGGTGGAGCACCCACCGCACGACGGCGCTCCGAACACGGAGCACCTCGCCGGAACTCCCCGCGCAGCTGTGGTCGGCGGAGGGATCGCGGGACTCGCCGCGGCCACCTGCCTCGCCGAACGCGGCGTGTCGGTCACGGTGCTGGAACGGCAGGAGCGGTTGGGGGGTCGGGTCGGCGGCTGGCGGACCACTCTCGCCGATGGTTCCGACGTGGGAATGAACCGAGGCTTCCACGCCTTCTTCCGGCAGTACTACAACCTTCGGGCCCTGCTGAGCCGTGCCGACCCGCGACTTTCGGGGCTGACCGCTCTGCCGGACTACCCGTTGGTGCACAGTGCAGGCTACCGCGACACCTTCGCCGGACTGCCACGCACACCACCGTGGAACGCCTTCGCGTTCGTCGCACGCAGCCCCACCTTCAACTGGCGCGACCTCCCGCGTCTCGGGACTCGCGCGGCGCTGCCGCTGGCGCAGGTCTCGGTGCCGGAGATCTACGAACGCTTGGACCATCTGGACGCGGACACCCTACTGAGCCGAATACGCTTCCCCGCCGCTGCCAAGCACCTGGCGTTCGAGGTGTTCTCGCGAAGTTTCTTCGCTGATCCCACGAAGCTGTCGGCGGCCGAGCTCGCGACGATGTTTCACATCTACTTTCTCGGTTCCAGTGAGGGACTGCTGTTCGACGTGGCCGCGGACTCGTTCCCGGAAGCGCTGTGGAACCCGCTGGCCGACTACCTGCGCGCTCGGGGGGTGACGATCTCGACCGGCACCGCCGTCACCGCGTTGGAGCAGGGGAACGAGCGACGCTTCGTGCTGCGTTCGGAGGCCGCCGCCCCGGGGGAGTTCGACGCGGTGGTGCTGGCCACCGACACCGCGGGACTACGCGGGATAGTGGGCAACTCGCCGGGCCTGGCAACGGCGCGCTGGCGAGAGCGGATAGCGGCACTGCGGCAGGCACCACCGTTCCTGGTGTCCAGGTTGTGGCTGGACCGACCGGTCCGCGGGGACAGACCGGGTTTTCTCGGGACGAGTGGTTACGGACCGCTGGACAACATCAGCGTGCTGGAGCGCTACGAGCGCGACGCGGCACGCTGGGCGGGCGAACGCGGCGGATCAGTGATCGAGCTGCACGGCTACGCGCTCGCGGGGGAACCGAGCGTGGCGCGCGTCCGCTCGCGGATGCTGGCCGAACTGGCCAGGATCTACCCGGAGACGAAGGTCGCCGGCATCGTCGACGAACGGCACGAACTGCGGGACGATTGTCCACTGTTCCCACCCGGCGGCTTCTCCGAACGTCCCGGGATCACCACTCCGGACCCGAATCTGGTGCTGGCCGGTGACCTGGTGCGCATCGACCTTCCGGTGGCCCTGATGGAACGCGCGGCCACCACCGGGATGCGCGCGGCCAACGAGCTGCTGCGCGGCTGGCGCGTGCGGGGCCACACCCTGTGGAGCGTTCCCGACCGCGGTCGGTCGGCTCTGCTGCACCGGTTGGGGCGGACCGGATAGGAGGGGACTCGACCACTGCCGGGAACCGACACCGGCCCGACGCGGGGAAACGGAACGGGAAACCGATCAGCCCGGGAACCGGCCGGTGCTGCGCAGTTCGTAACGCCGTTCGGCGTAGGCGAGGTCGTCGGACCACAGGCGCAGCGCCACTCGCCGCATCAACGGACGCAGCACGCCCGCGGCCGGGAGCGCCATGCGGAAACCGGGCCGCTGGGAGTACGCCACCGTGGCCTCGATTACGGCCGTACGCGGTCTGCCCGAGGAGTCGTTCTCGAGCGGCGTGGCGTGCGTTTCCACGACGCTGCCCGTGCCCTCCCCCGCGACGATGCGCATCACCACGGTGCGCGGGTCCGGGCAGTGGAAAGTGGCCGTCACCGGCACCCCGATGCGGCGCGACAACCGGAACGAGACGACCACCTCGAAGAAGTCGTCCTCCTCGGAACTGCCGGATTCCGGTGCTCGCCGTACACCGAGGTTGGCGAACGAGTACGGATGGAACCAGGAACCGTGCCAGGGGTCCAGGCGATTGGCCACCACGTCCTCGGGCTCACAGACACCGGTCGCGGTGGCCACTTCCGAAACGCTGTCCCGGAGCGGCGGACGGCGCGGCACCACGGGGCACTCCAACGGCTGCTCTCCGCCCACGTCGTCCAGGCGCACCCAGGCCAGCACCCCGTCGTCACAGGCGGGGAACGGAGTCCACCACGGCCCGCCCCGTTCGTCCAGCCGCAGCCCGTGCCACCGGCAGACCAGCTGCCCGCAGTCCAGCGCCGCCTGCCCGAGCGGAGCTCCCAGATGGGGGCAGGCACCCGGTCCCGCGTGCAGCGCACCGTCCTCGGTTCGCCAGGCGACCACCTCGGTCCCAGCAACGGTACGGGAGAAGGGGCGATTCCGACCGATCTCCCGACTGCCCGCCAGCACGAACCAGTTCCCCGAGGGGCGGGCCTGGGCGCGTTTGAGCGCCGCCGCGATCAGCGAGGGGCGTGCCGCACGCCACGTCCCCTCCTGTCGTGCCCAGTCGGGAGCCCGCAACCTGCGCAGTGGTAGAGCGTTACGTGTGGAACTCCCGTTGGAGAAGCCGACCATGCTGACTCCGTTGCTCGCTGGGTCGCCGTCGCGCGAATCGGACGTCGGGGAGAGTAACCCGTCTTCGGTGGCGACGCACACACGCGTCGCGCACGGTCACCGATCCCGGTTCCGGGGACACTGCCCGGCAGGTGCGGCGGCCCATCCCGGAGAGCCGGAGGTGCCTCGGTTGGTGTGGTTCAGCGGCGGCCCTGTACGGGGCCGCGAAACGAACCCGAACCGCGCCGCTCCGGAGACCTCGACAGTGCTCTGTCCTGTCCGCGGGGGGAGCGGGTCGGCGGTCCGGTGTTTCTCCGGCACGGCAGGCGCCGCGACCGCCACTCGTGGGACCTGCACGTCGCCCACCGACACTCACGAAGCTCCACCGAGCTGACGCGGAAGCCTGTCGACAGGGCCAGGGTCCGAGAACGCTCGCGTAGCGGCCGATCAGAAGTCCTCGTCGAGCGTGCGCGCCGCGCGGCGCGCACAGTACCCCAGATCCGCGGCCGCGGCCGCGGCCTGGTCCAGTGCGATGTGAGCGGTGCCCTGCTCCGGCACGCCGGGATTCTCGTGGCGCTTGGCCAGCGCGTCCAGCAGCGCGGTGAGTCTGTCCCCGATCAGGGTGACCGTACGCAGCAGCTCGTGGGTGAGCTCCTGTCCGGATGACAAGGACCGACCGGTGTCGAGCTCGTGCACGGCCTGCCTGAGTCGATCGGTGTCATGGGCTATGACACTCCACGGAGGTGTGCCGGTCGTTCTGTTCGTCAACGGGCTCTCCCAACAACCGTGCCAGAGGGACGATCCCGATCGGTCGCACGATCCGCTTTCCGATCGGCGGTACTCGCAGGAGCGAGCACTCCAGCTCCGAGCGGATCCACGTTCCACCCGGTCCCGTGCGTGCCGTGACCGGGTGGTCGACCGGAACACGGCGCCGGGATCACCGGACGCGGCCCCGCTGTGTCCGGGGCACGGTGGTAGTCCGCCGGTATCGTGAACGTACCCGCGAACGTTTCAGATCACACTTTCATATCGGTTCGACGTCATTCGGCCCGCCGCCTCGCGTGAGCGACTCGCGTGGACGAGCGGCGAGAGCCGCGGAATGGGACATTCGGGGAGAGCACCCGAACACGCCGACGAAACCATGACCGCTTCCGCCGGGATGGGCGATGCGTGATGAGCGAAGAGAACAGGATCGTCGTCGGCATCGACGGCTCGGCCCCCTCGTTGGCCGCCCTGGACTGGGCTCTCGGACAGGCCGAACTGACCGGGGCCGTCGTCGAAGCCGTCACAGCCTGGGAGTACCCGGCGTTCTACAGCTGGGAGGGCGGGGCCGTTCCCCCCAGGGAGTTCGAGAACGCGGCCAGCGTGACGGTGGAGGACGCCGTGGACACCGCCGTGGACCGCCGCGGCAACCCACCACGGGTCCGCACCAGCGTCAAGCAGGGCGACTCGGCGCAGGTACTGCTCGACACCGCCGAGGGCGCCGAACTGCTGGTGGTCGGGAGTCGTGGGCACGGCGGCTTCGTCGGGGCCCTACTGGGGTCGGTGAGTCACAGGTGCACCCACCACGCCCGGTGCCCGGTGGTCATCGTGCACGCCTCCCGCGAACGGGATCACCCCCGACCCAGCGGCCGGTCCGACGGGTAGTCCCGCACCGGACCGGCCACTCCCCTCTCGACACCTCAGCTCTCTCGACACCTCAGCGCCGACTGCGCATCAGCACCAACGAACTCAGTCCCACACCGAGCAGTACGATCACGCCACCGGTGATCACGTTACTGAGCAGCATACCCAGGCCGACTCCGCTGCCCAGAATGACGAACGGGGCGATGACGGCCCACGCTCCCAGCAGCGGGACCACCCACGAAACCGTGTGAGTACGGCTGTAGGCGGAAGCGAACCCGAGTGCCAGTACCGCCACCGTGAGACCGACGACCAGGTTGCCGATCGCCACGTCGAAGCTGGTGGCGCTGAACTGGATCACCCACGGTGAGATCGCCAGGTAGACTCCCGCGAGCAGCGTCGCTCCCTCCAACAGCTGCCCCTGCGGGGTTTCGCTCGCCTCCTCGTAGCGTGCCCGCATCTCGAGGAGATCCGGGTGCCCTTCGATGGAACCGGCTTGCGTCATCTCGATCACCTCCACCGTTCGCTGTGGCAAACGGTCCCCCGGCCGGCCACGTCGACCCCTGGCGGCCCCGTGCCGTTCGCTCGAGGACTCGTCGACAACCGTGCGCGGCCGGTTCGGAGGGTCCGCACCATTACTGTGGACCCGAGTCGCGGAGATGTCCAGCGACGATAGTCCCTTGAGCGGGCCCCGTCCGTCCGTGGGACACGCCCTGCCCGCTGGGCGCGAACGGAATCACTCCGTGACGTCTCGGGGGTGTCCGCCGGGCAGCTCCGGCTCTCGCGGCTGAGGCTGTTCCGGCTCCTCCTCGGCACGTCGTTCCGCCTCGCGCAACTGTTCGGTCTCCTCCGGAGGGTCGGGCCACAACAGGCTGCCGGGGAGAGGCCGCCCCGCCGCGCCCAGCTTGTTCATCTTCTTGGGTACCGGCGCTCCCTGGTAGGACAACGGTTCGGGATGGCCGTGCTCATCGGTGGGGCCGAGTGGCTGGTGCAGTTCTATGACCTCGCCGTGCGGCAGCCGCTTGACGATGCCCGTCTCGATACCGTGTTCGAGCACCTCCCGGTCGGCCCGCTGCAGCCCGACGCATATCCGATAGGCGATGTAGTAGGCGGCGGGTGGCCCCAACAACACGCCGATGCGTCCCATCCAGGTCGTGGCTCCCAGGATGATGTCGAACTTGAACGCGATGATGTCGTTGACACCGCTGAGCAGCACGATCAGGAAAAAGGTGATCGCCATGGCCCCCAGCCCGGTGCGCACCGGCACATCCCTGGGCCGTTGCAACAGATTGTGGTGCGCGTCGTCACCGGAGAGCTTGCGCTCCAGGAACGGGTAGGCCAGGGCCAGCGTGAACACCGCGGTCAACCCGAGGACCAGCGGGAAGAACGGCGCCGGTATGGTCGCCTGCCCCCACAGGTAGACCTCCCAGGGTGGCCACAACCGCCCCATGCCGTCGGTCCAGATCATGTACCAGTCGGGTTGCGAGGCGGCGGAGACCATCGAAGCCACGTAGGGGCCGAGGTTCCAGATCGGATTGATCTGGAACACACCGCCCATGATGGCCGTAACCCCCACGACAACGGCGAAGAAACCGCCCGCCTTCACCGCGAAGACCGGCATGATCCGCACTCCCACCACATTGCCCTCCGAACGGCGGACCCCCGGGAACTGGGTGTGCTTCTGGTACCACACCAGTGCCAGGTGGACGGCGATCAGCCCGAGGATGATCCCCGGCAACAGGAATATGTGGATCATGTAGAAGCGGGGGATGATCTCGTCACCGGCGAACTCGCCACCGAAGAGCAACCAGTGCAGCCAGGTCCCGATCAGGGGAATGGAGAGCGTGATCCCCGAGGCGATGCGCACCCCGGTACCGGACAGGAGGTCGTCCGGCAACGAGTATCCGGTGAAGCCCTCGAACATTCCGGTGATGAAGAGCAGGATTCCGATGACCCAGTTGGTTTCACGCGGTCTGCGGAAGGCACCGGTGAAAAAGATGCGGAACATGTGCGCCACGATCGCCGCCAGGAACAGCAGCGCGGCCCAGTGGTGGATCTGCCGCGCGAACATTCCGCCGCGTACCTCGAACGAAATGTCCAGTGCCGACTCGTAGGCCCGGGACATCTCGACGCCCCGCAGGTTGGTGAACGTTCCCTGATAGGTCACCTCGGCCATCGAGGGATCGAAGAAGTACGCCAGGTACGTTCCGGTCACCAGCAGCAGGATGAAGGTGTAGAGGGCTATCTCGCCGAGCAGGAACGACCAGTGCGTCGGAAAGACCTTGTTCATCTGCCTGCGCATACCGGAGGCCAGTTGCAGCCGCTGGTCGACCTCGTTCGCCTGGGCCGCAGCGGTTCGATAAGCCCTGCTGGACTGTTTGGTCGGCCGCGTCAGTCTGCTCATGGCGACGATCACGCCTGCCTTTCGGGCCCGTCCGGCTGTGAGCGCGGTACTCGTGTGTCAGCGTAAACAGCCCCGCCTCGGCACGCGAGTTCGCGAAGCCGGCGAGGCGCTCCGGTAAAACGGAGCCGGAGACGAACGGACGATGTCTTCCCGTGCCGCCGCCGTCGGGTGGGGCCGAGAAACCCTCGATGAGTTGCGGAACTGCTCCTCGCGGGTAGCGTCGGCGTCGTGACGCGCAAGTCGGCCCAGCTCGACGAGCAACTGCACGAGTACCTGCTGGAACACGGTCCCCGACCCGACGCCCTGCAGCGTGAACTTATCGAGGACACGCGGCGATTGCTTCCCGAGAGTGCGGACATGCAGATCTCACCGGAGCAGGCCTCGCTGTTGACACTGCTCGCCAAGGCGCTCCGGGCAGAGTACGCGGTGGAGGTGGGCACGTTCACCGGCTACTCCGCCCTGGCCATCGCACGCGGGCTCAGCAAGGACGGTCGGCTACTGTGCTGCGACGTGAGCACCGAGTACACCGATGTGGCTCGGTACTTCTGGCACCGGGCCGGAGTGTCCGAACGCATCGAACTGCGGTTGGCTCCGGCGCTCCGGACACTGCGTGCGCTGGAGAGCGATCCCGTGATCGACCTGAGCTTCATCGACGCGGACAAGACCGGCTACATCGCGTACTGGAACGAGATCGTCCCCCGCACCCGACCCGGTGGATTCATCGTCGTGGACAACGTGCTGGCCGGTGGACGTGTTCTCGACGAGCGGCGGGACGAGACCGCCCACGCGATCCACGAGTTCAACCGGTACGCGCTGCGGGACCAGCGTGTGGAGCTGACCATGCTGCCGATCAGCGACGGGATCACGCTGGCCAGGCGCCACTGACGCGAGCCGTCCGGCCGTCCGGACGGAGGAAAGGTGGGTCATGACGCACCCCGAACCGGCCGGTCCGACCATGACCAGCTTTCTCGGCCAGGTCGGGCGACGTGCCGAGCTGGCCGACGGCACCGAGGCGGATCGGCTGGCACGCGCGTCGATACGCGCGCTTTCCGAACGACTGGCGGCGGGCCAGCTCAACGACCTCGCCCCGGCCCTGCCCCCCGAACTCCGCGAGGAGCTCTACGGGTTCGGCGGGCAGGCGGTCGCCTTCGACAAGGACACCTTCCTCGACCAGGTCAGCGGCGAGATCGACACCGTGGACCTCGACGAGGTGGAGCGAAGGGTGGAGGCGGTGTTCGAGGTCCTGCTGCGCTGGATACCGGATGAGGAGATCGAGGACACCGTCGCGCAGCTTCCCCCCGATCTGGCCGACATGTTCCGCTCGGCCACCGGCTGATCCGGCCGAACTCGGAGGTCCGTCGTCCCGGCGGCAGGCCGCGTTCGTCGCCCCGTAACCGTTCACCCGGCGTGCAACGGTTCCGGAGAAGGCCCGTCAGGGACCGCCGGTGGGAGCCACGTCGATGTCGATCACGTCACCGACGGCGGCGAGCAGTTCGGGATCGACTCCGTCGTCGACGACCAGCTTGTCGTAGTCCCGCAACGGAGCCATGCGGTGCAGCGCCTTGCGCGGCATCTTGCTGGAGTCCATCAGCAGCACGTTACTGGCGGCCGCGGCGAGCATGGCGCGTTTGACCTGCACCAGCTCGTGCTCCTGGTGGAAGGTCATCGTCGCGTTCATCGCCGAGGTGGAAACGAAGGCCATGTCCACCGACAACGCACCCACCGCCTCGATGCACGGCAGCCCCAGGAAGGAGTCGTGGGTGGCCGAGTAGTTGCCGCCGAGGCAGATCAGGTGCACCTCGGGGAGGGACTTGAGTTCCTGGATGGCCGGAAGGTAGTTGGTGGCGACCGTCAACGGGCCGACTCCCCCCAACATGCCCGCCAGCGTCAACGCGGTCGTGGAGTCGTCGAGCAGGATGGAAGCGCCCGGTTCGACCAGCCGTAGCGCCGTCCTCGCGATCGCGTCCTTGAGCTCCCGGTTGGCTCCCATCCGGTACTCCGAACTGCCCTCGAAGACGGTGGAGGGCTGCGCGGAGACACCACCGTGGAATTTTCGCAGCAGGCCACGCCTGGCCAGTTCATCGAGATCACGGTGCACCGTCATCAGGCTCACGCCGACGAGCTCGGCGAGTTCCGCCGCACTGGCCGAACCGCGTTCCAGCACGTAGTCGACGATCTGCTGTTGACGCTGCTCCCGCGAGCGCCCGCCTCTGGAAGTCCTGCTCATTCCTCACGCCCACTCGAGGCCCCACGAACGCCTGCTCGATCGCGGCGATGCCCGGGCTCCCGCCCCGGACAACGTATCAATCGCCTCCGCGGCAGCCGGCGGTCGATCTCCGACGAAGCGTCGAAAGCGCCGTAATCGGGTACCCGTGGCGGCCGGAACCGATTCACCGCCTACGGGGGACTGACCGTGACCTACGTAATCACTCAACCGTGCGTGGATGTGCTGGACAGGTCCTGCATCGACGAGTGCCCCGTGGACTGCATCTACGAGGGCGACCGGATGCTCTACATCCACCCCGACGAATGCATCGACTGCGGCGCGTGCGAGCCGGTGTGCCCGGTGGAGGCCATCTACTACGAGGACGATGTCCCCGAGGAGTGGGCCGGCTACACCACGGCGAACGCCGAATTCTTCACCGCTACCGGTATTGGTTCCCCGGGTGGGGCCGCCAAGGTCGGCAGGGCGGGGCTCGACGTCGCGCCGGTGTCGGAGCTGCCGCGACAGGACTGACGCTCGGGCCACCGGCTATGATGGCGACTCACTGAATTCACGTGATCGCCAACCGTGTCCGCGGACGATACGGTCTTGCCGGTAGGACGGCACGCGCTTCCGGCGAGCCGAGGCGCGGCACCGCCGTTAACCTTCGACGAGACACCGAGAGCTGCGGAAGGACTTTGGCAGGTGACCTCCCACGAGCCGAATCGTCGCCCCCCTGAACGAATACTGCTGGTCAGTGCCGATATCGGCGAGGGGCACAATGCGACGGCCCGGGCCGTCGAGGAGGCCGCGCGGCGGCTCTGGCCCGGATGCGAGATCACCCGCCTGGACACGCTGCGGGTGATGGGGCCCGGTGTCGGGCCGCTGTTTCGGTGGATCTACGTTCGCAACGTCGAGTCGACTCCCTGGCTGTACAACCTGTTCTACGACGCGCTGTGGCGGTGGCGGTGGTTCGCCACCGCTTCCCGCCGCTTCGTGGGCGCCTGGGTCGGCCCGTTGCTGCGCCGCCGGATGCGGCGTTGGCAACCCGACCTGGTGATCTCGACCTATCCGATGGCCACCGCCGGGCTGGACCGAATGCGTCGCCGTGGCGAGGCGCGAGTACCGATCGCGGCGTTCGTCTCGGACTTCTGCCCCCACCCCTTCTGGGTGTACCCCGAGATCGACCTGCACTACGTGATGAGCGAGACCAGCCTACGAGCGCTGTACCGCGCGCAACCCGACGCCACGGGTGCCGTGAGCGTTCCTCCGGTGACCAGCGCGTTCCGCCCCGGGGAACGGCACGGGGCCAGGCTGGAGCTCGGGCTGCCCGCCGAGGGCTTCCAGGTTCTGATCGCATGCGGCTCGCTCTCGTTCGGCTCGGTGGAGCGTGCGGTGGACACGGCGCTGGCCGAACCGGCGGTGGACCTGGTGATCGTGGCCTGCGGTCGCAACGAAGAGCTGCGTGGGCGGCTGTCGGAGCGCGACGAGGCGGCGGGGAAACTGCTGCCGCTGGGCTGGGTCGAGGACATGCCCGATCTGACGGCGGCGGCGGACGTGGTGGTCTCGAACGCGGGTGGAGCCACCGCGCTGGAGACGATGGCGTGCGGCCGAACGATGATCATGTTCGAGCCGATCGCCGGTCACGGGCGAGCCAACGCCGAACTCATGGCGCGAGCCGGCCTGGCCGAGCTGTGCCCGACCTCGGAATCGTTGGCGGTGACGCTGCGCGAGTTCGCCACGACCCCCGAACGGTTGCGCCGGGACGAGCAGCGTGTCCTGGAGCAGGCAACGGCGGGTGATCTCACCCAGCAGGTGGCCGCGCTCACCGAGCTTCCCCGGCACCGGGGGGCACGCCGATTGCACCACTCCGACCGGTTCTTCGTACATGCCGCGAATGCCGTTGTCGCGCAGCAGACCGGTGCCATACTGCGGCTGCGGGGCGGCCCCGAGGAGCGAACCGCGGGCCAGTGGGCCGACTACCTGGCCGGGCTGATCGAACGGCGCGCCCGCACGCTGCCGATGTTGCACAGCGTGCTCGTCGAACGGGGCTCGCGTGGTCCCCGCTGGTACACGGCCCGCACGATCGAGCCGTGGGAACATCTCGAACACCGCACCACCGGCGACCGCGAGGAGGTGGTGCGCGAGTTCTTCACGGCGGCGGTACCGACCGACAGGCCTCCCTGGCAGCTGATGGTACTGCGCAGCGGCGACGAGACGCTGATCCTCGCGAAGCTGCACCACGCCCTGGGGGACGGCATCGCGGTCACGAACACGCTCGTGCGGCTGCTGCGTGACGCCCCCGAGGACGTGGAGCGGGCACCGCGCCCCCACGGCCGGACGTCGAAGCGGCCGGTCTCGATTCCCCGCCTGCGCTCCCTCGTGCGGTCCCGGACGCACGAGGCCCTGACAGTCGTACGCGGTCTGTGCGGTCTTGCCGCCGCTGGACCGGCTCCCCGGAGTCCGCTCGACGGTGACAGCACCTCGGCCCGCGTGTTCGGCACCGCCGAGTTGCCCGCGAGCGAAGTACGCGCGCGGGCACGCGCCCGCGGGATTCCCACCAGCGTGTTGCTGATCGGCCTGACGGCGGAGGCGCTGCACCGCACACTCGCCGAACGGACCGGCACGACCACGGGACAGTACGTGCGGGTGATGGTGCCGCGCACCACGCGTTCACCGCGGGACTCGTCGGGCGCGGGGATGTTCGGCAACCACACCGTCGCGGTCTCGGTGGACCTTCCGGTCGGCCCGATGAGCGCGGAACAACGCTTGCGGGAGGTCTCGGAACGACTGCTGGCTGGCCAGCACGACGGGCAACCGGCCGCCGCTGGCATCGCCATGGCCGTGTTGGGAGCGCTTCCCACTCCCCTGCACCGGTTGGTCGTCCGGTCGATCTACCAGCGTCGCTTCTTCAACGCCCTGGTATCGGCGATGCCGGGATCGCGGCGTCCACCCCGGGTGTGGGGAGCGCTGGTGGCGGAAGTGCTGCCGATCCTTCCACTGGCCCCCGGGGTGGGAACGGCGATCGGTCTGATCAACTGGGGGGAGACGGTCGGGATCGGGATCACCGCTGACGCCCGCCTGGAGTGGCTGCCCTCCCTCGTGGCCGAACGGCTGCGGGAGTGCTTCGAGGAGCTGCGGGACCGATCCGGCACCGCTACCCAGCCGGAGACCACACGGGAAGAAGCGCGGCGATGACGGGAACGGGAGCCTGGTTCACGGTGGCCGTTCCTGCGGCGCTGGTGGGAGCGGCGAGTTTCGGTATGGCCAGCGCGGTGCAGCAGCGTGCCACCAAGCAGGTCCCCAACATCCGCACCCTCAATCCCCGCCTGCTGTTCGAGCTGGTGCGCAAGCCGATCTGGCTGGCCAGCGTCGGCACGGTGATCGTGGGACTGTCCCTGCAGGTCGTGGCGCTGGCCTACGGTCCGCTGATGTTGGTTCAACCTCTGTTGGTGACCAGCGTGTTGTTCGCAGCCCTGCACGCTGCCTGGCTGGCCCACCGCAAGCTCGACCGGATCGTCGTGCTGGGAGCGCTCGGCTGCATGAGCGGTCTCTCGGCGTTCCTACTGCTGGCACGCCCCGCGGGCGGGGACGAGACGATCGAGCCGCAGGCGATCCCGCTGGCGGTCGTGTTGGGTGTGATCACCGTAGTGTGCCTGTTGGCCGCCTCGCGTTTCCCCGGCGAGATCCGGGTGATCGCGCTGGCGTTGGCCACCGGTGTGATCTACGGGGTGACCGCCGCGTTGATGAAGGTGGTGGCGAGCCAGTTCCGTGCCGGTGGCTTCGTCGAACCCTTCCAGCACTGGGTGCTCTACGCGGTGTGCCTCGTCGGTCCGTGCGGTTTCCTGCTGAGTCAGAACGCGTTCCAGCAGGGCAAACTTATCTCGCCCGCCCTCGCGGTGATCACCACCGTGGACCCGCTGGTAGGCGTGGCGATAGGGATCGGCTGGTTCGGCGAGAGAGTGGTCGCCACCCCGGCGGTGTTGGGCGGCCAGGCCGCGGCCGCCGTGGCGATCATCGGCGGGATCGTGCTGCTCACGCACCGCGGTGAGGCGTTGCGACGGGAGATAGAGGACAACGAGTCCATCGACAGTGATGGAACCGTGACATGGGGTTGAGCTGATGCGGTCCGGTCTCGACGGGCGAAGGGTACTGCTGACCGGGGGCTCCTCCGGAATCGGCGCGGCCACCGCAAGGGCGCTGGCCGAGCGCGGTTGCGAGCTGATCCTGGTCGGGCGTCACGAGCGGACGCTGCGGCACGTGGCGGAGGCCACCGGAGCTCGGGCGGTGGCCGCCGACCTGAGCGTCCCGGGAGAACTCACCCGGGTGGCCGAACGAGCCACGGATGCCGACGTCCTGATCAACAACGCCGGCGTCGGCTGGGCGGGGCGGTTCACCACCATGTCGGGCGAGGAGGTCCACCGGTTGCTCACAGTGAACCTGGCGGCCCCGCTGGAGTTGACCCGCCTGATGCTGCCCGCGATGCGACAGCGTGGCGGTGGACACGTGGTCTTCGTCTCGTCGATAGCCGCTGTCGGCGTGGGTGACGAGGCGGTCTACTCGGCCACCAAGGCGGGGCTTCGCGCCTTCGCGGCGGGGCTCCGGCAAGAGACGAACGACTCCGGGGTCGTGGTCACCACGATACTTCCCGGTGCGGTGCGCACTCCGTTCTTCCGGCGACGCGGCAGACCTTACGAGCGCGGGTTCCCGCGCCAGGTCTCGGCCGAGCTGGTGGCCTCACGTACGGTGCGCGCGATCGAACGAGGAGGACGGGAGAGCTTCGTGCCGCGTTGGCTGGGGGCGGCGGCGCGGATCCAGGGGGGAATGCCCACCACTTTCGAGCGGCTGAACCGTCTGTTCGGGGGAAGGGAATGACCGTCCTGGTCGTCCGCGCGAGGGCGGCCCCGCCGTAGCGGTGGTCCGCCCTCCTCGGCATCGCCGGGTCCGTTCTACCGGGGGGTCCCGTCAGCGAACCCCTGCCCCGGGAGGAGCCCAGGCCGGGCGCGGCAGGCCGGGCAACAGCGTCGACGCTCCGCCGCCGATCCGAAGCCGGATCCCGTGACCGCGCAGTTCCCTGCGCAACCACAGCAACGACACCAGCGCCGCGGCGGCGACGAGCCCGTAGGAACCGACGGTGCTCACCAGCAGGAACTGCCCAACGGTGTGCTGGGCGAGCATCCAGAGCGCCGCAACCCCGTTCGCGGTGAACACGGCGGCCCACAGCAACGAGACACGACGGAAGAAGCGCCGCAGCACGGCGTGCCCCGCCAGAGCGGGCGGGAAGACGCAGAAGTCGTCGGCCAACCGTGCGAGGAAGGTCCGCTCGAACGGCAGCGTGGCCAACAGCACCCCGGCTATGAGGAAGTTCTGCAGACTCGGCTGCAGGAAGTACAGGAAGGTGCTCTGCGAAACGACCCCGACCACGGTGCGCACGACCAGCAGTGAGGTGGTCAACAGCAGCACCGCCGGCACCGGCGCACGGAGCACCAGTCGGCACACCACCGCCGCGACCGCCCATCCGAGCGCCGCGAGCAGCCCACCAGTCAGATCGGTGAGCTGGAGCAGCAGGTAGAACAACCCGAGCGGAGCAAGAGTGGTCTCCAACAACTTCTTGCCCGCGTGCAGGAGGTGCGTCCGGAGCCCGTCCAGCTGGACGGTCGTCGGATCGTGCATGGTTACCTCACGCGGCCCGGGCAGGATCGGGGAACCCCGCACCGGCGCCGTGGACGGCTGCATCGCGCTGTTGGGAGTTCGACGAGTCGCGCGACAGGACTTGGCGCTGTGGACCAGTGTAACTGGTGACCACAGCGCTTCACCGCGACCAGTGGCCACCGACACATCCCGTCGGCGGCTCAGCCGCGCATCGCCCGCAGCGATTCCCGCAGCGACCCCATCGTCGCCATCACCGCGGTGGGTTCGTAGCCGCAGTGTGCCATGCAATTGGCGCAGCGGGAATCTCTTCCCCGCCCGTAGGACTCCCAGTCCGTCTCCTCGATCAGCTCGCGGTAGGACTGCGCGTAGCCGTCGGCCATGAGGTAGCAGGGACGTTGCCAGCCGTACAACGAGTACGAGGGGATGGCCCAGGCGGTGCAGGCGAAGTCACGCTTGCCCTCCAGGAAGTCCAGGAACAGCGGGGAGTGGTTCAACCGCCACTTCTTGCGCCTGCCGTCGGCGAAGGCCTTCTTGAACAGCTCCCTGGTCTCCTCCACCCCCAGGAAGTGGTCCTGGTCGGGCGCTTTGTCGTAAGCATAGGCCGGAGACAGCATCATCTGGTCGACGTTGAGCTCGTCGTTGAGGTAGTCCAGCACGTCGATGACCGTCTTGGGGGTGTCGGTGCTGAAGAACGTGCTGTTCGTCGTCACCCGGAAACCGCGGCGCTGGGCGTCCTTGATGTTGTCCACGGCCTGGGCGAACACTCCCTGCTTGCTCACCGACGCGTCGTGGCGCTCCTCCAACCCGTCGATGTGCACCGCCCACGAGAAATAGGGGGACGGCTCGATCTTGTCGATCTTGCGCGGCATGAGCAACGCGTTGGTGCACAGGTACACGAACTTCTTGCGCTTGACGAGTTCGCTGACGAGCACCTCTATCTCGGGGTGCATCAGTGGCTCGCCACCGGCGATGGAGACCACGGGAGCCCCGCACTCCTCGACGGCGGACAGCGCCTGCTCCACCGGCATCCGCTGCTTGAGCACATTGGCCGGGTGCTGGATCTTACCGCAACCGGCACAGGCCAGATTGCACGCGAACAACGGCTCCAGTTCGAGGGTCAACGCGAACTTCTTGCGTCGCAGAATCTTTTGTTTGACCAGGTAGGCACCTACCTTGGCCGCTTGACGGACCGGGATACCCATTACGGCACCTCTCTGCTTCGGCGAGATCGGACAGCATCCAGCGAACCGGCTCCCGCGACGGCCTCCGCCCAGCGGAGCAACGGGAGACCGGTGGCACGTAACCGCCGCAGCGCCCTCGACAGCCGGACAGGCGAGCCGGGCCCCAGCAACGGTTGTCGAGCGGTGTCGAGCACGACGCGCACTACCACCCAGGGGCGCTCGGACGCCGCTGCCGCCAACACCTCCGATTCCATGTCCACGACCAGGGCGCCGCCACGTGCCGTCTCGGCGCGCGCGGCGCCGAGTACCAGACGCCGGCTGGTCAGCACCGGACCGAGCCATACACGCAGCCCGAGGCCGCGCAGCTCCGCGGCCAGCGCTTCGGGACGGTGGGAACGACACCGGCCGGTGGCTCCCCGCTCCGCGACCTCGGTTCCCACGACCACGTCACCGCTGCGCAGACGCGGATCCAGTCCACCGGCCAGTCCCGCCACGGCGAGGGCGTCGAACTCGTGTCCGGCGAGTCCGGCCGCGGCGCGGACACTGCGTCGCCGGCCGTATCCGGTTCGCAGTACCCGGTCAGTGCCCAGGTGGCGCAACGCGCGGGCCTCCACTCGCAGCGGTGTGCACACGAGCAGATCCGATGTCATGGCGGGCACCTATTCGACGGTCACGGCTTGGCGGTACCGCCCGAGGGCGGTCACGGGGAACAGCTGTCGGTAGAGGTGGTAGTTGATGTAGAAGTCACCCGGAAAGCCCGTACCGGTGAACTGCGGTTCCTCCCAGCTGCCGTCCTCCCGCTGGGCCTCGGCCAGGAAAGCGACCCCCCGCCGCACCGGGTCGGTGTCGTGACGTCCCACCGCCAGCAGCGCCAGCAGCGCCCACGCTGTTTGCGAGGGGGTGGACTCGCCTCTGCCGATCCAGGAGGGATCGGTGTAGGACCGCAGGTCCTCACCCCAACCACCGTCGGAATTCTGGTGCCGCTCCAACCAGCGCACCGCCCGCCTGAGTGCGCAGTGCTCAGGCGGAATGCCGGCGCTGACCAGTGCGGGAACCACGGCACCGGTGCCGTAGACGTGGTTGGCTCCCCAGCGTCCGTACCAGGAGCCGTCGTTCTCCTGATTCTCGAACAGCCAGCGCACACCGTCCCGCACGACCCGGTCGTCGGTATCGCCGAGGTGGGCCAGCGCCTCGACCACGTGCGCTGTCACGTCGGCCGAGGGCGGATCGATGACCGCCCCGAAGTCGCAGAACGGCAACTTGTTCACCAACCAGCGGGTGTTGTCGGCGTCGAAGGCGCCCCATCCCCCGCCACGGGACTGCATACCGCGCAACCAACGCCTGCCTCTGTCCACGGCGGCGGAGATGCGATCCTGCTCGATGTAGCCGGTGCGCGTGAAGGCGAGCAGTACCTCCGCGGTGTCGTCGATGTCGGGGTAGCCGTCGTTCTCGAACTCGAAGGCCCAGCCGCCCCCGGCCGGCAGTTCGGGGCGTCGTACGGCCCAGTCACCGCGAACCGTTATCTCCTCGGCACGGACGAACTCGACGGCGTCCCGGATCGAGGGATCGTCGTCCGGCACCCCCGCGTCGTGCAGGGCCTGGATGCTCAGCACGGTGTCCCAGACCGGCGATTGGCAGGCCTCCAACCTGCGGAGTGTGCCCCGTTCCGATTCCTGCCTGATCAGGAATCCCTCCAACCCCTGGAGACCGGTCCGCATAACCGGGTGGTCGAGCTGGTAACCGAGCAGGTGCAGCGCGATCAGGGAATACACCCAGGGAGGCTGGATACCACCCCACGAACCGTCCGCCTCCTGCCGTGCCACTATCCACTCGGCCGCCCGACTCATGGCCTGCCGTCGCAGCGGACGCAACGGGTGGCGCTGGTAGACGTGCAGCACCCGGTCCAGCGCGTTGAACACCGTCTCCCACCGCGAGGTCCCCGCGTCCTCGCGCACCCGTCCCACCGGTCCGCCGGTGCGCAGCTCCGCGGTGCCGACCCCCAACTCACGCACGGGGCGCAACGTGTTGACCACGGTCAGCGGAACGATGGTCTGGCGAGCCCAGCAGCCCCAGTCTGCCAGGTTCAGCGGCACCCAGCTCGGCAGCATCACGATCTCCGGCGGCATGGCGGGCAGCTCGTCCCAGGACCACTGGCCGAACATGGCCAGCCACATCCGGGTGAACACGCGAGTGCTCTCGATACCGCCGCACCGCAGGATCCAGCGCCGCGCGGCGGCCATGTGCTCCTCGTCCACGCCGTCGCCGGCCAGTTTGAGCGCGACGTAGGCTTCCACGGTGGCGGACAGTTCGCCAGGCCCCCCGTGAAAAGCGGCCCAGGTCCCGTCCTCACGCTGTTGGGACCGGATCCAGCGCGCCGCGTCGGCGGTATCCTGCTCCTCACGAATCCCGAGGAACTGCCGCAGCATCAGATCCTCGGCGTCCATGGTCACGTTGGTCTGCAGTTCACCCTTCCACCAGCCCTGTTCGTGCTGCAGCCTCATCAGGTGGTCGCGCCCTGCCCGGAGAGCCTCTTCCCAACCACGCCGCTGTTCCCGCGAGGCCGGGCCGTGCCACTCGGAGCCGAGGCTCCCGGCCGAGGTCCGTGCGTGCGGCGGCGCCGTCTCCTCGACGGTTCCGCCTGCTTCACGGACGTCGCTGTTCTGGCGCAGAGATCCGGTCACTGCTTCCTCCGGAGAACGAAATCGGCGAGTTCGGTCAGTCCTTCGGTCGTTCCTTGGCAGTCCGCCTCGCGGAGCTGTCGGTGGGCGACGGCCAGCCTGCGTTCCGTTTCGTTCCTGGTCCAGTCCTCCGAACCGGCGACACGCAACAACTCGGCCGCCTGCTCCACCTGGTGCTCGGTGAGCTGCTCGGGTTGCCGGTAGAGCTCGCGCAGCCGACGGCCGGCCTCGCCGTCCGAGTTGAGCGCGTGCACCACCGGCATCGACTTCTTGCGGGAACGCAGGTCGGAAAGCACCGGTTTCCCGGTTTCCCCGGGATCACCCCATATCCCGAGCAGGTCGTCGACGAGCTGGAAGGCCATTCCGAGCTCGAAGCCGAAACCGCGCAGCCGTCGCACGGTGTGTTCGGGCGCCCCGGCCAGCAGGGCGCCGACGGAGCAGGAGCACGCGATCAGCGCGGCCGTCTTGCCCGCGACCATGCGCAGGCACTCATCGAACCCGACCTCGGCGCGTTGCTCGAAGTCCAGATCGGCGGCCTGCCCGGCGATGAGTTCCCGGACGGTGCCTGCCAGCTCACGGGCGGCCCACAGCGCCCGCGGCGAGTCGGTTTCCAGCATCACGTCGTTGGCGAGACCGAGCAGCGCGTCACCCGCCAACAACGCGGCGGAGCGTCCGAAAACGGTCCAGGCGGTCGGGCGGTGCCGCCGGGAGATGTCGCCGTCCATCAGGTCGTCGTGCAGCAGTGAGAAGTTGTGCACCAGTTCGACGGCGGCCGCTCCGTGGGAGGCGCGGTGTTCGACGCCGTTGACCGCACGGGCCGACAGCAGCACCAGTGCCGGGCGCAACGCCTTGCCCGGCCGGGAGTCCTCGGCCCCGTCGGCGTCGACCCATCCGAAGTGGTACTCGCTGACCCTGCGGGTGTCGGGGTCCAGCCTACCGACGGCGCGCCGCAGGTGTGAGTCGATGGATTCCCGGGCGGTGGACAGCGCGGACGGCATTGTCACTGTCATGCGTCACCTCCACGCCACATCGCCGTGGCGATCGACGGTCCCGCTGACCACGCGGGCCGCGGTGTTTCCGCTCCGTACGGCCCCTTCGAGGGTGTCCGGCCAACCGGTGTCGGTCCAAGCACCGGCCAGCACCAGCCCGTGCTCGGTCGTACGCGCGGCCGGGCGCAGCGAACGTGCTCCCGGTGCGGGCAGAAACGTGGCCGCGGGCTCTCTGGTGATGAAGAAGTCCAGCAGGCGCGCCCCTTCCGCGGCGGGGAACAGCCTCCGCAACTCCGGCAGGTAGCGTTCGCGCAACGCCGCTGAGCGGGCCTTGATCTGTTCGTGGGCCGCCGACAGCGAGATCACCAGGTACTGGCCGTGCCCCACGTCGGAGGCTTCGGTCCGGTCGAACAACCACTGCACCGGTGAGTGCAGCGCCGCGGCCATCGGCAGCTCGGTCACCTCGCGGTCGAAGTGAGCGTGCACGTTGACGATGGGAGCGCGCGACAGCCCGGTGAAATCGGCGCTGGTCGGCAGGGTCCACTGCCCCAGCAACCTGGCAGCGGCCGTGTGCGGCACAGCCAGGATGACGGCGTCGGCCGTCAGCTCGTACTCGCTCTCGCCGCTCACGCGGACCAGGAAGTTCCCCGAGGTACCGGACACCTCCAGAGCCTTGTGCCGGGTCAATGGCACCGCTCCGGCCTCGCGCAGCTTCCGCTCGGCGGGATCGCCGTGCACTTCGCCCAGCGGACGTCGAATCACTCCGATGTCGCCGCCGGTGGTGCTGTCCAGCATGCCGGTGCGGAACACCTTGACCGCCTGGGCCAACGAGGCCTCACCCGGCTGGGAGTTCAGAGCGGCGACGCAGAACAGCCCCCACAGGTTCGTCACGGAGCGGTCCGACTCCCCTCGGGAGCGCAGCCAACTCTCGAAATCGGTTCCGTCCAGCTCGGGATCGTCCGGGTCCAGCCCGCGCAGCGCCAACGCGGTTCGTGCGGCGGTGAAGCGTTCCCGTGGGGACAGCGCACGGTGCCCGGCCAGCGCGGGCAACAGGTGTCCGGGAGCGGGAAGCGCGCCACGCCGCAGTGTCCAGGTGGCTCCTCGGGGGGTCACCACCGGCACCCGGAATCTCGGCTGGATCCGCACCCTGTCCAGCGTGCCGAGCCGACGCAGCAGCTCCAGGTACTCGGTGTAGCAGCGCAGGAAGACGTGCTGCCCGGTGTCGACGGTGAGTTCGCCCCGCTGGAACGAGTAGGTCGCTCCGCCCAGCCGGGAGCGCGATTCCAGCAGGGTGACGTCGAAACCGGCGTCACGGCAGCCGAACGCGGCGGAGACACCGGCCAGGCCACCACCGATGATCACTACCCGACCAGGGGTCATGACGTCATCCCCGCCAGGGAACGTGTGGCCACGCTCGCCTTCTGCCAAGCGGGCAGGCTGATTCTGCCCCGCGTCACCGATCCGGGATCGTTCCACATGTGTCGCAGCAGTTCGTGGTAGATACCGGCCATCGCCGCGCAGCAGGCGCGACTGCGGTGGTCGAGCATGGGCAGCAGGCGCAGCCCCTCGGCGTACCACCGCTCGATACGTCGGACCTGGAACCGCACCAGCTCGGCCAGATCGTGCGGGGAGTCGGTGAACATTCCCCGTGAGTCCAGTTCGAGCGAGACGCCGAAATCACGCAGATCCTCCGCAGGCAGATAGATCCGGCCGTTCCGTCGATCCTCCAGCAGATCTCGCAGGATGTTGGTCAGCTGCAGGGCCACCCCGAGCGCGTCGGCACGCTGGGCGGCCGTGCCGGTGACCTCGTGCCCGAACACTCCCAGCGAGAGCCTACCCACCGAACCGGCGACGCAGCGGCAGTAGTGCGTGAGCTGTTCGAAGGTCTCGTAACGGGTCCCCCGCACGTCCGCCTCGCACCCGTCGACGAGTTCATGGAAGGCCCGCAACGGCAGCGGGAGCCGCCGGCCCGCATCCGCCAACGCCGTCAGCACGGGATCCTTGGCATCCGGCCGAACCTCATCGAGATCCAGCCTCGCCTGCCGCAGACGCCGCAGCTTCTGCTCGTCCGGCAGTGAACCGTCGCCGATGTCGTCCACCCGACGGGCGAAGGCGTACACGGCGGAGAGGGCCCTGCGCTTGACCGGCGGCAGCAGCCGTATTCCGTAGTAGAAGTTGCGTGCCTGGGTCCGGGTCATCCGCTCGCAGTACCGGTAGGCGTCGCGAACCCGGTCGTGCCCGAGTCCCGTGGTCGGCGCCACCGACAACCGGGCCCATTCGGCGAGCATCCTCGTCCGGTTGGGACGGATATCCACGGCCAGGGGATCGTGGCCGGCGGGCCGGAAAGCGCGTGCCGTGGCCATTCCGCCCGCCACGTAACCGGCCACCGTCATGCGGGCGAGCCCCGAGAGCCGGGCGATCAACGGTTGTCCGGCGCGCAGCATCTCCACGGCGCGGTCCACTTCGAACCAGACCAGACCGCGCAGCTCGGCCGAGGCGGTGGGAGCGGCCAGGTCGGATTCGTCGCATCCGAACGCGCTCAGGTCCTCGGAGGGCATGTACACTCTGTCCTGACGGAAATCCTCGGTGATGTCCTGGCAGTGTTCGAGGATCTGCAACGCGGAACAGATGCGGTCGGACAGTCGGATCAGTTCCGGCTCGGCGCGGCCGAAGATGTAGAGCACCAGTTCGCCGATGGGGTTGGCCGCGTAGACGCAGTAGTCGAGCAGTTCCCCGAAGGTCGAATACCGGCGTACATGCTGGTCCCGCCGGTTCGCCTCGATCAGACGGGCGGGAACCTCGCGGGGGATGCCGCAGGCGCGCAGCGTCGGCGCGAACGCACGCAGCAGCGGAAGCCGCGGCGTGCCCTCGTAGGCGCGCCCCAGGTCCGCCTCCAGCAGATCGAGCAACCCCTCCCTAGGGCCGCAAGCCTCGTCGCCCGCGTAGTCCACGAGCCGAGCGAACCCGTACAACGCCATCAGGTGTTGCCGGATCCGGTAGGGAAGCACTCCGGCGGCCACCGTGAAGTTCTCCGACTGGGCCCGCGCCAGCACCTCGTCCGCCTCGGGCAGCTGCCCGGGCAGCACAACCTCGAACGATCGCGCTGACTGCCGAGTGGGGCGGGCACGGTCCGGGAGCGCAGCCATGACCACCTCCTACTCGGCGCAGCTGATGAGAGCGTTCATTGTCGTCAGCGTAGATCGCCGACAGACACGGCGCAGGTCTGCTGACCTCGTCCGATTGAGTGACTTGGGAACCGAAGGAAGTCACTCAAAGTGCAACCTCCAGTGCACCCCGCTCCTGAGGAGGACACTCAGTCCTTGATGGAACGCACGGTCAGCCGCCCGAACGCCATCGCCGCCGTCGCCACGACCAGCGCTCCCACGGCGAAGAAGAAGCCGAGTTGGGCCGCCACCCACATCCCCGGGGAGCCGAGGGGAGCCCCGATCGGAGTCGCCACTCCCTCGGTCCCCCACAACCTGCTCAGGCTGGGGCCGACGAGCAACCACGCTCCCCCGGCCATCGCCAGCAGGCTGGCCCCGCTCGCCAGGAACCGGTTCCCGGTGGGGACGAGTAGCAGACCGCCGAGCAGGATGGCCACGGCCGGAAGCACGCAGAGCCACAGCCGATCGAGGGTGAAACTCCACGGCTGCGCGTTGCCGAAGCCGTAACCGAAGTAGGGGCCGACGAACGGGACCAGCCCGGTCCACATCCCCAGCAGAACCAGCAGCACCCCGCTGAGCACACCACGACTGCGGCGCACGCTCAGCACCGAGCCACGAGCGGTGTTGGACGCCCCCGCGTAGTGCTCGGAGAGCCTGCCCTCGAACTCCGGCCGCAGCTCGGCGTCCGCGCTGGCGGTGGGAGCCGAACGCACCTGGCGTTTACTCGCCGTGATGCGCACGGCACCCCCTTCGGGGTCGGCATCGTGCAGGGGGACGAAGCGTTGCCTGCTGCCCGCCCGCACCACTCCCCACGTTGGCGAGCCACTCTCCGGTCCGAGATAGACCTGTTCCAGTTTGCCCAGCCGTGTGCCGTCGCGGTCGACCACGTTCCTTCCCGACAATTCGGGTGCCGCGCTCTGCCCGGCGGATTCGGGGTCGTGGTGGGGTGTGGACACCATAACCACCTCCTTCCCTCAGGTCGCCCGGTAGGAGCCGCCGCTGTCGTCGCCCCGCTCGGTCTCCGCGGAAGCCCCCTGCGACTGGGTGGCCGCTCCCGCTCCGCGCACGCTCCAGTTCTGGGACGGCTCGTTGGTCTCGGTCTCCTCGGCGGGGGTTTCCCGCTCGGCGCTTCGGAAGTTGCGCCGGTAGCTGGAATTGATCATCTCCGCGGCGGCCTCCCGGCCTCCCAGACCGAAGGCCAGGGCGGATCCGAGCGCTATGGCCCCGACCAGGGCGACATAAGTCACGGTGACGATCACCGGGGCGATGCGGAGCTGGGTCAGAATCATGAACACGCCGATCGCCATCACCAGGGCGGGGGCGGCGGTTCGTGCCATGCGGCCGCCGGGGGTGTCCCCCAGGGTGCGTCCCACCAACGTGCCCACGGCTCCGGCCACGGCCGCCGCGACCAGGAAAATGGCCAGTGCGGCGATCACGCGGGGAAGGTAGCCCAGTACCACGTTCATGAAGCCGGTCAACGCGGGGATGCCGAGCGTGCCGATCGCCGAGGAGAGCACGAACAACATGATCACGGCGAAAGCGACGGTCCCGATCAACCGGGAAGGACTTCCTCTGGGGCTGAGCCGCTCCACGTAGCGGGCCCCCTGGCCGGCACGGGACATCCTGTCGTCCAGGTGGAAACGGCGCAGCAGCCGGGTTATGACGGCTCGAAGGATTCTCGCGACGATGTAACCGATCACCAGCACGAGAAGCGCGCCGATCAACTGCGGAAGATAGCTGATCAGTTGGGTGAACCCGCTCTGCAGGCTGTCGAGGACGTTGAACCCGGTTCCTTGCGCTAGGACCATATCCATGGCGCGCCTCCTACTCCAGGTATCGTGTGGCTCCCGATTGCAAACCCGCACGACGCGGTGCGCAAATTCGGGCGGACCCTCCACCGGGGAGTGAGGCCCACCCGCCGGACCACCGGGGATCGGACCCGCTCCTCGTCCCAGGCGTCACCGGGATCCGGAGACGGGCTCACGACCCGCGGGTTTGTCACCGCGGGCAGCCGGGAATCCGGGGCGTGTGGAACGGACGAAATTCAGGAACGAACTGGCGCAACAGCTGCGAGTGGATTCGATCAGAGCCGCTGACGCGGCCGGGTCCGGACATCCCACCTCCTCGATGTCGGCCGCCGACCTGATGGCGGCACTGCTGGACGGCCACCTGAGACTGGACTTCGATCGCCCGGAGACCCCCGCCAACGACCACCTCGTGTTCTCGAAGGGACACGCCTCTCCCCTGCTGTACTCCTGTTTCAAGGCGGCCGGAGCCATCGACGACGCCGAGTTGCTGACGTTCCGCGAATTCGGCAGCAGGCTGGAGGGGCATCCCACCCCCGCCCTGCCGTGGGTGGACGTGGCCACAGGCTCACTCGGACAGGGGCTGCCGTTCGGCGTGGGGCTCGCGCTCACCGCGGCCAGGCTGGACGAGCTGAACAACCGCGTGTGGGTGCTGTGCGGCGACAGCGAGATGGCCGAGGGGTCGATATGGGAGGCGTTCGAACACGCCGCGTTCTACCGGCTGGACAACATAGTCGCCCTGGTCGACGTCAACCGCCTCGGGCAAACCGGTGAGACCATGCACGGCTGGGACCTGGGCGCGTACTCGGCACGCGCCCGCGCCATCGGCTGGCACACCGTCGAGGTGGACGGACACGATCCGGAACGGATAGAAGCGGCACTGACCGAGGCGGAGGCCACCTCGGGACGGCCGACGGCCGTCGTGGCACGCACCAGCAAGGGCAAAGGCGCCAGCGAGGTGGAGAACCTGCCGGGCAAGCACGGCAAACCGCTGCAGGACCCGGCAACCGCCATCGAGGAGCTCGGCGGGGTGCGGGACCTACGCGTGAAGGTGTCAGCCCCCGACACCGTGGGTGGTTCACGCACCTTCTCCCCCACTGATGGGGAGACGGCCCGCTTCGAGGTGGGGAACTCCGTGGCCACCCGCAAGGCTTACGGCCAGGGATTGCGGGCCCTGGGCTCCCGCCGGGGCGATGTGGTGGCGATGGACGGGGAGGTGTCCAACTCCACGCACTCGGAGCAGTTCCGCGAGGCCTATCCGGAGCGGTACTTCGAGATGTACATCGCCGAACAGCAGATGTTGGCGACGGCGGTGGGGATGCAGGCGCGGGGATGGGTACCGTTCGCCTCCACGTTCGCGGCGTTCCTGAGTCGTGCCTACGACTTCATCCGAATGGCCTCGATCAGCCGCGCGTCGCTGAACCTGATGGGCTCGCATGCCGGAACGGCGATCGGCGAGGACGGTCCCTCCCAGATGGCCCTGGAGGATCTCGCCGCCATGCGTGCGGTGCACGGCAGCACCGTGCTCTACCCGTGCGACGCGAACCAGACGGCCCGCCTGCTGGAACCGATGGCCGACCGGGAAGGCATCTGCTACCTGCGAGCCAGCCGCGGGGCCTCGCCGGTCATCTACGGCCCGGATGAGGAGTTCCCCATCGGCGGTTCCCGGACGGTCCGGGAGGGAGACCACGTGACGCTCGTCGGAGCGGGCGTGACGTTGCACGAGGCGGTGGAGGCCGCCGACCGGCTGGCCGAGGAGGGGATTCGGGCCCGTGTAGTGGACCTGTACTCGATCAAACCGACCGACACCGAAACGCTGCGCCGGGCGGCCGAGGAGACCGAGGGGCTGGTCACGGTGGAGGACCACTGGCCCGAGGGCGGGCTCGGAGACGCGGTGCTGGCCGCGCTGGCCGACACGGGAGCCAGCGCCCCCGTGACGAAGCTGGCGGTCACCGGTATGCCCGGCTCCGGGAAACCCGCCGAACTGCTCTCCCAGGTGGGGATAGACTCGACGGCCATCGCCCGCGCGGCCAGAGCACTGGTTCCGGAGTCCGCGAGCCGCTGACACAAGCCGCTGACGGGTCGTTTCCAGCTCGATGACCCCCGACCGGGTGATACTCCGCGTCGGGTGAGCCCTGGCCGGTAACCATCGGATGCGGATGGGCGAGAATGCTCATCACAACAAGGGATCAAGGCCGGTCGAAGGGCTGAACAGGATCGTGACGACGTCGATTCACCAAAGGATCGCCGACGAGCTCGGCGTGGGTGCCGAGCAGGTCGAGGCCGCCGTGCGGCTGTTGGACGACGGGGCGACGGTGCCGTTCGTCGCCCGCTACCGCAAGGAGGCCACCGGGGCGCTCGACGACGAGCAGCTGCGTACGCTGGAGCAGCGACTGCGCTATCTGCGCGAGATGGAACAACGGCGCGACACGATCCTCGAGGAGATCCGCAAGCAGGACAAACTCGACGACGAGCTCCACGCTCGGATCATAGCCGCCGACTCCAAGGCTCGGCTGGAGGATCTGTACCTGCCGTTCAAGCCCAAGCGCCGAACCAAGGCGCAGGTCGCCAGGGAGGCGGGGCTGGAGCCGCTCGCCACGAGCCTGCTGGACGACCCCACGCAGGATCCGCAGCTCCTGGCCGCGGCCTACGTGAACGCCGACAACGGAGTTCCGGACGCGGCGAGCGCGCTGACGGGGGCTCGCTCCATCCTGGTGGAACGATTCGCCGAGGACGGCGACCTCATCGGGCAGCTGCGTGAACTGGCCTGGCAACGGGGGCGGCTGTCCTCGACGGTTCGCTCCGGGGCGACGGACAGCGGCTCGAAGTTCACCGACTACTTCGACTTCGCCGAGTCGCTGCGGACGTTGCCCTCCCATCGCGTCCTGGCGCTGTTCCGCGGTGAGAAGGAGGAGGTCCTCGAACTCAATCTCGACTTCGACCCCGAGAACGCCGATCCCGAGGGGGCGAGCGACTACGAGCGACGCATCGCCGAGCGGTTCGGCATCGACGACCGGGGCCGCGCCGCTGACACGTGGTTGCGCGAAACCGTGCGCTGGGCGTGGCGCACCCGCATCATGGTCCACCTGGACATCGACCTGCGCGGCAGACTCCGGCAGCGAGCCGAAGAGGAGGCCGTCCGCGTCTTCGCCGGGAACCTGCGTGACCTGCTGCTGGCCGCTCCGGCGGGACCGCGCGCCACGATCGGGCTGGATCCGGGCTACCGGACGGGCGTGAAGGTGGCCGTGGTGGACGCGACCGGCAAGCTCGCCGAGACGGCCACGATCTACCCGCACGAACCGCAGCGACGTTGGGAGGAGGCGGTAGCCACCCTCGAACGGCTGGTCGATCGGCACGAGGTGGGGCTGCTCGCGGTGGGCAACGGGACGGCCTCCAGAGAGACGGACAAGCTCGCGGCACGACTGGCCGAGTCCCGCGGCGGCCTGGTCAGGGTCTCGGTCTCGGAGGCGGGAGCCTCGGTGTATTCCGCCTCGGCCTACGCCTCGCGGGAGCTGCCCGAGGTGGACGTCTCGCTGCGTGGGGCGGTCTCGATCGCACGGCGACTGCAGGACCCGCTCGCGGAACTGGTCAAGATCGACCCGAAATCGATCGGTGTCGGACAGTACCAGCACGACGTCTCCGAGTCGAAGCTCTCGCAGTCGCTGGACGCCGTGGTGGAGGACTGCGTCAACGCGGTGGGGGTGGATGTCAACACCGCCTCGGCTCCGCTGTTGAGTCGAGTATCCGGCATCAACGCGGGACTGGCCGAGAACATCGTGGGGCACCGCGAGGCCAACGGGCGGTTCCGTTCCAGGCAGGAGCTCCGGGAGGTCTCCCGGCTCGGCCCGAAGGCCTTCGAGCAGTGCGCCGGTTTCCTCCGGATCACCGACGGCAACGACCCGCTGGACTCCTCGAGCGTCCACCCCGAGAGTTATCCGGTCGTACACCGCATCGTCGAGTCGACCGGGAGCTCGTTGGAGGGAATCATCGGCAACAAACGAGCACTGCGGGGATTGCGGGCGGCGGACTTCGTCGACGACTCCTTCGGAGTCCCCACCGTGACCGACATCATCTCCGAACTGGAAAAACCCGGTCGCGATCCACGCCCGGAGTTCCGCACCGCGAACTTCGCCGAGGACGTTCACTCGCTCAACGACCTCTCGCCCGGCATGGTGCTGGAGGGCGTGGTCACCAACGTCGCCGCGTTCGGCGCGTTCGTCGACGTCGGTGTGCACCAGGACGGCCTGGTGCACGTCTCGGCCATGTCCAAGTCGTTCGTCAACGACCCGAGAGAGATCGTCAAGCCCGGCGAGGTGGTTCGGGTCAAGGTCCGCGAGGTGGATGTGGACCGCAAGCGCATCTCGCTGACGCTGCGGCTGGACGATGACGTCACCGCCGGTGACGCCTCCGGAGCGGAAACCGGTGGCACCGGTGAACCGGCCCGTGGTGCCGGTGGGGGCGGCAAGGCCGCCGCGAAGCGCGGAAACGGTGGTAAGCAGCGGACGGGCAAGCAACGGAGCAAGCGCGGCGCGGGCAGCGGAGCGATGGCAGACGCCCTACGACGCGCGGGCTACAGCGAGGAATAGCCGGTACGGCTCGTGCGGCGACCCTGTGCGCAGCCGTCACGCCGCACGAGCCACGGCAGGCCTTCGCTGCCCGACCGGTGCGCTGTCCGTGCTCGGCCTATCTCGTTCGCCGGAGGAGGGGCGATAATGACACGGCGGGCCGATCCCGGCCGTGTGCCGTCGTGATGGCCCGTGTCGTCGCGTTGACACCAGAGGACGGAGCGGCGGCGACCTCCCCTCGAGCACGACATCGGCCTGTCACCCGGTGGGAAGATCCAAGCCCCGGCCGAACCGAGGCCAAAACGTCGTTCAACATGCTGGCCGCGGTCGCCGAATTCGACCTCGAGCCGCTCGGTCGCCACACGCACGCACGAGGCGAACCAAAAAACAAGCGCGGCTTCAATCCTGATCACAGCTTTACGAATAGCTGAGAGCTTCCGCGTTGATCGTTGCTCGTCTCCGGGGCACACCGACCGTGTGCGGAAATCCGCTCCACACCGATGGTTCGGGATCAGTGCGCTGCTCGCTGCCACATAGGATGTCCGCATGCCGCCGGATACATCGGATCGCGACCACGAAATCGAGGAGCTCAAGAGCCGGCTCGCCGCCTATCGGGACTCCGCTGTAGCTGATGCGCAGGCGATACGCTTCCGGATACTGTACGCGGCCCTGGGTAGCGTGCTGTTGGCGTTGTCCGGCGGACCGTGGTTGCACTCGCATGAGCACCGTGACTACGAGAGTACGGTCGGGCTGTTCCGGTTGTTCGAGCTGATGAAGCCGGACTCCGGCGTCGTGGTCAGCGAGGACTACGGTCCCGTGACCGGCGTGGTGCCTGTGGTGCTTGTGGCGCTGGCCGTGGGCTGCCTGGGCACGTGCGTCCCGACATCGGCCAGCATGCCTGCGCATGCGAGCCTGGCCGCGTTCTCGGGCATCGCCGCTGTGTTGTTCGGGGTGTTCGTGGGCACCACGAGCGGAGACGCATCAGCTGGGGCGTCGGCCTGGCTCGCCCTCATGATCGCCATAAGCATCGCCGCGCTGGCCGCCGGGCGGGCCGTCTCCCTGAAACAGATCGACGGGCAGGAATGCCGAGCGGACCCGCCCGGGTAACGGTCGAAGCCTCGACCGATTTCGGTTCACCCGATCGCAAGAACTCACCGGCCCGAAAACCATGCTACGCCCTGAGCCGCGGACGGTACGACAGATCGGTGTACGGGAATTCGTTCGCCGCGCGGCAGGAACGAAGTACTCACGTCGGCATCAGCGGCACCACGAAAAGTATCGCCACCGGGGCGATGCGGCGAACTAGGAATGGGAAAATCCGACGTTCACTCCTGTCGAACATCAACTTCGAACGGACTCGAATTCGCAGGTGTGCGACGGATCGTCTTCGGCGACAGGGAAGGTCTCACATGGACAACGGCGGAGTGAGCTGGGCGACGATGCGTTCGCTCACCAGGGACAGCTCGGTGACCAGGCAACGGCTCCCACCGGGACTGGCGAAGCGAATCCTGGGGTACGCACGCCCCTACCTGCGGGTGATAGTGCCGTTCCTGTGCACGGTAGCGGCGACCGCCGTGCTCGGGGTGGTCACTCCGCTGCTGTTCAAGGCGATCATCGATCGCGGCATCGTGCCGGGCCGCATGGGGACGGTCGTCTGGCTGTCCGGGGCGGTGGCGGGGGTGGCACTGCTCGAAGCGGCGCTCACGCTGGTGCAGCGCTGGTTCTCCTCCCGCCTGGGTGAGGGGCTCATCTACGACCTGCGCCGGGACGTGTTCGACCACGTGCAGCGAATGCCGCTCGCCTTCTTCGTCAGGGCACAGACCGGAGCACTGACCAGCAGGCTCAACAGTGATGTCATCGGAGCGCAGCGCGCGCTGACCAGCACCCTGTCCGCGGTGGTGTCGAACGTGCTGAGCCTGGTGCTGGTACTGGCCGCGATGTTCGCGCTGTCCTGGCAGATCACGCTGATCGCGCTGGCCCTGCTGCCACTGTTCCTGTTCCCGGTGCGGTGGATAGGCAGACGGCTGCAGCGCGTGACCCGCGAACAGATGGCCGTGGACGCCGAGATGAGCTCGCTGATGACGGAGCGGTTCGGGGTCGGCGGGGCCATGTTGACCAAACTGTACGGCAGGGCCGACGAGGAGACCGAACAGTTCGCCCGCAAAGCCGCTCGGGTCCGTGATCTCGGGGTGCTCTCGGCGATGTACAGCAGGGTGTTCTTCGTGGGGCTCACCCTGCTCGCCGCACTGGCCACGGCCGTGGCCTACGGTCTCGGCGGAGCGCTGGTGATCGGCGGATCGCTCCAACTGGGAACCCTGGTTGCGCTGACGACGCTGCTCACCCGACTATACGGCCCGCTGACCTCACTGTCCAACGTGCACGTCGATGTGATGACGGCACTGGTCAGCTTCCACCGCGTCTTCGAGGTGCTGGACCTGCCACCGATGATCCGGGAGCGCGAGGACGCGATCGAGCTGCCGGCTGGTTCGGCGAGCCTCGAGTTCGACTCCGTGTCGTTCCACTACCCCGGGCCGGAGGAGGTCTCGCTCGCCTCGCTGGAATCGGTGGCACGTCCGGAGAGCGGCGCCGCGCAGCAGGTACTGCACGACGTCTCCTTCCGGGCGGCGCCGGGAGAGATGATCGCGCTGGTGGGGCACTCCGGGGCGGGCAAGACCACGATCAGCCACCTGGCCGGACGGTTGTACGAAGTGGACTCCGGCAGCGTACGGGTCGGGGGGCACGACGTGCGGGACGTCACGCTGTCCTCGTTGTATTCCACGGTGGGGATGGTCACCCAGGAGGCTCACCTCTTCCACGACACGATCCGCGCGAACCTGGCCTACGCCAATCCCTCGGCAGACGACAGCGAGCTGCGACGGGCCTTGCGCACCGCGCAGCTCGACGAGCTGCTGCGCGAACTGCCCGAGGGGCTCGACACCGTGGTGGGCGACCGTGGCTACCGCCTGTCGGGAGGTGAGAAGCAGCGGTTGGCCATCGCCAGGTTGCTGCTCAAACAACCACCGATCGTGGTGCTGGACGAGGCCACCGCGCACCTGGACTCCGAGTCGGAGGCCGCGGTGCAGCGCGCGCTGCGCACGGCACTGGCGGGACGTACCTCCGTGGTCATCGCCCACCGCCTGGCGACGATCCGCCGCGCGGACCGCATTCTGGTGCTGGCCGAGGGCAGGGTGGTCGAGCGGGGAACGCACGAGGAGTTGTTGGAACGCGGTGGCCACTACGCGGAGCTGTACCGGACCCAGTTCGCCGAGGAGGAGCGCTCCCCCGAGAACCCGCCGCGTCCGGAGAGTGTCCGAGGAACCTGACCGGACTCCCTCGCTACTCGGGAGGCCCACCGCGGCGAGCCTGTCCGTCGTTGCCGCCGGGACCGTCTACCGCACGGTGGAAGAGGGTGACCGCCCCGCGAGGCGTTCCGGAACCACAGCGGGGCCCGACCGATAAGACGAGTGGCCACGGGAGTCGGGTCAGCGAGCCGTCCTGCCCGCGTGAGGCGCCACCCGCAGGTCCGCCTCGATCCTGGCGGCCGTCTCCAGCAACGGTGGCAGCAGCTCGTTACGGGCTTCCTCCGGACCTGTCCTACTGGCGTGGGAGGAGACGTTGACCGCGGCCACGACGTTGTCGGTCCGGTCGCGGATCGGCGCCGCGAGAGAACGCAGCCCGGCTTCGAGCTCCTGGTCGACCACGGCCCAGCCCTGCTCCCTGATGTTCTCCAACTCCCGCCGGAGCGATCCCACACTGGTCAGCGTCTGCGGCGCCAACGGTTCGGGACGCACCCGCCGCAGGTACTCGGTGAGCTCCTGGTCCGCCAGGTTCGCCAGCAGTACCCGTCCCATCGAGGTGGCGTAGGCGGGGAACCGGGTGCCGATGTTGATCGCCACGGTCATGATCCGCGAGGTGGGCACCCGCCCGACGTAGACGATGTCGTCGCCGTCGAGCACCGAGACCGAGACCGACTCGTGGACCTGGGCCGCCAGCCGTTCCAGGTGCGGCTGCGCTATCTCCGGCAGCGAGAGGCTCGACAGGTAGGAGAATCCCAGCTCCAGCACCCGGGGCGTCAGCGCGAACAGTCGGCCGTCGGTCCAGACGTAGCCCAGCCTCACGAGGGTGTGCAGGAAGCGACGGGTCGCCGCGCGTGAGAGACCGGTGACACGAGCGACCTCGCTGAGCGTCATCTCGGGGCGTGTCTCGTCGAAGGCGCGGATCACCATGAGTCCGCGTGTCAGGGACTGAACCGGTCCCACTACCCCGGAATCGGCGTCGGAGTCCATAGCCACCACCCCCGCATCGGTCTCAAGCACCGTTCCCGTCGGCTTCCTCACCGAGAATCCGATCCGCCAACGCGAAAGCACTGTTGGCTTTGGGCACGCCGGCGTAAACGGCCACGTGCATCAACACCTCTCGGATGGTCGAGGCTTCGACCCCGTTGCGGCGTGCCGCGCGAACGTGCATGGCGAGCTCGTCGTGGCACCCGGTGGCGGCCAGGATCGCCAGTGTCACGCAGCTGCGGGTCGGGCGGTCCATACCCTCCGAGGCCCAGAGCTCGCCCCAGGCGTACCTGGTGATGAAGTCCTGGAACGGCTCGGTGAACTCCGTCCGCAGCTCGATGGCCCTGTCGACGTGCTCGTCTCCCAGCACCTGTCTGCGCACCGCCATACCCGTACCAGTGCGAGCGGTGGCGGCTTCGCCGCTGGCGGTGGACATGGGCTCGCCCTCCGATGCGAAGTGCTCGACGAGCAGGCGGTTGACCCGCTCGGCCTGTTCGACGTTGGCCAGGTGCGCGGCGCGCTCCAGCACCGCCAGCCGCGCGTTCGGGATGCCGGCCGCGATGCGTTCGGCGTGTTCGGGCGGTGTCGCCGGATCATCATATCCCGCCACCACGAGGGTGGGAGCGGTGATCCCGCCGAGCCGCCCCTCCAGAGTCATCCCGGCGATGGCTTCACAGCAACCGGCGTAGCTCTCGTCGTCGGTGGTGGCCACCATTCCGCCGTACTTGGCCACCACGTCCCGCCTGGAGGACAGTTCCGCCGTGAACCAGCGGCCGAGGGTGGAGTCGACCATCGCCCCCGTGCCGTTGGCACGCACGAACGCGGCTCGCTCGCGCCAGTCCTCGGGCGTGCCGAGCGCGGCCGAAGTGCACAGCAGGGCGAGCCGCTCGATCCGTTCCGGGGCGTTGGCGGCCAACCACATGCCTGTCATACCGCCGAGGGAAACACCGGCGAAGCGCACCCGGACGATCTCGAGATGGTCGAGCAGGTCGAGCACGTCCCGGCCGAGCGTTTCGAGCTCGTAGGGACCCGGGGTGGCGGGGGTCTTGCCATGCCCGCGCTGGTCGTAACGCAGCACCCGAAAGCGGGAGGACAGTTCGGGCAGCTGCTCGTCCCACATGGTCCGGTCGGTTCCCAACGAGTTGGACAGCACCAGCACGGGGGCGTTGGGCGGGCCCGTCAGTTCATAGTCCGGAATCACCGGTAGTCTTCTCCTTCCAGCTCGTGTAAGCGGCGAGGGCCCGATCCACGAACTCGTCGGCCGAACCGAGGTAGTCACCGGGCTCGGTCAGTTCCACCACTTCCCGCTCGGACAGCACGGCACGCGTGGTCTCGTCCACCAACAGCTCGGCACGCAGGGTGGTGCCGTTCCGGGTGACTCGCCCGGAGAGCTCGCTCACCAGTTCCGCGGCTCTACCGGGGCCGATGTGCTCGGAAAGCGCGGTGGAAACCCGTTCCGCGAGCAGTAGTCCCCCGGAGAGTTCCAGGTTGGAGCGCATCCTGTCCTCGTCCACCCTGAGCTCGCCCAGCATCTCGCCGGTGGTCGAAGCGGCCGAACCGACCAGTCGAAGCAGTTCGCCGAACGGCTCCCACTCGGACTGCCAGGCTCCCGCCGCCCGCTCGTGCTCCTGCGGCACCGCGCTCAGCAGACTCGCCACGAGCCCCGGTACTCTGCGGGCCGCGGCGGTGACCCGGACGGCGCGGACGGGGTTGCGCTTGTGCGGCATCGCCGAGGAACCGCCGGAGCGCCCCTCGGTGAACTCCCCCACCTCCGTCTGGGCTCCCAGCTCGATGTCCAGGGCGATGTTGCCCAGCGTGCCCGCCACCGTTCCCAACGAGGTGGCGAGCTCCGCGACCCGGGTCCGATCGGTGTGCCACGGCAGGGTGGGTTCGGCCAGGCCGAGCCGTCCGGCCAGCGCGGCGGCCACCCGCGTGCCGTGGGAACCGAGGGTCGCGAGGGTCCCGACCGGCCCCCCGAACTGCACGGCCAGCCGATCGCTCCGCACCCGGTCCAGCCCCTCCGCCGCCTCGACCACGGCCGTCAACCACCCTGCGGCTTTCCGGCCGAACGTGGTCGGCAGTGCCTGCTGCAGCAGCGTGCGTCCGGTCATCAGGGTGTTGCGGTGCTCCTCGGCCAGGCGGGCGCACTCCCCCGCGACGACGCGCAACTCGTCCAGTGACAGCCGCAGCGCGTCGCGGGCCACCAGCATCGCGGCGGTGTCCACCACGTCCTGGCTGGTGGCGCCCCGGTGCACGTACCTGGCCGCCTCCGCATCGACCCGGTCGGTGAGATCCTTGACCAGTGGGATGACGGGGGTCGCCGACTCCGCAGCGCGTCGCGCGATCGAGTCGATGTCGAACTCCTCGACCACACACCGACGGGAGATCTCCTCGGCGGCCCGGGTGGGGATCAGCCCCACGTCGGCCTGGGCCAGCACCAGCGCGCTCTCGAATTCGAGCATGGCGGCCAGCCAGGCGCGAGCCCCGGCACTCTCCCCGAAGCGTTCGGTGACGAACGTGGGGGTGAACAGTCCAGTGGCGGTCTCAGACCGCAAAGAAAATGGTCTCGTCATCACCCTGCAACCGGATGTCGAAGCGGTAGCCGTCGGCCTCTGCCGTCGCGACCAGCGTATCCCGGCGAGCCGGATCGACAGCGGACAACACGGGGTCGGCGGCGTTGGCCGTCGGTTCGTCGGGGAAGTAGATCCGGGTCACGACCCGGGCCAACAACCCGCGGGCCAGTACGGTGACGTTGACGTGGGGCGCCTCCTCGCTTCCATCCGGTGTGGGCAGCGAGGCGGGCTTGACGGTGCGGAACCAGAACTCGCCGTCCGGGCCGGTGGCGCACCGCCCGAAACCGGGAAAGTCGGTGGAAGTTCCCCTGGGGTCGTCCGGGTGCGCGAACCGACCCCGCTCATCGGCCTGCCAGATCTCGATCAATCCGTCGGGCACGGGGTCCCCAATCCCGTCCAGCAGCCTGCCTCGCAGCAACGTCGCCCCGGGGCTGCCCGCGGGCAGGAGTTCGGGACCGTCGGGCCACGGCAGGGCGCCGGGCAGCGCGAAGAACGGCCCGACGGTCTGTGAGGGGGTCGTGGCGGGGTGTACGACGGACGCCGCCTCCGAACGCCGGTTCGAGTGGTCCATGACCACCTCCAAAGTCTAGTGGCCTGCCCGGCCGAGTCCGATGGGACGGATCGGGCAGGTGTGCTCAGTGCCTTTCTCGGGACTCGTCTCGAAGTGGTCGGGCGGGCTTTCCCGACCTCGTCGGACGAACGGTGGCCTCGTTCGACGTGACGGGCGGGCTCCACCGCGAGCGGCCGGAGGCCGCCGGGGTTGCCGTGCCCGGCGGGGAGGTTTCACCGTGGCGTGCCCCCCACCCCACATCGCGGTCCGACCAGTGAGACCTCGGCGCCTCCGTTCACCGGATGAGTAACGAGAGGGCGGTCAGTCCTCGTCGTCCTCGTCCTCCTCGAACGGGGTGGCGTGCCTTCCCCGCAGCACGATGTCGAAGTGGTAGGACAGCGCCCACTCGGGAATCGTGCTGTCCAGGTCGAACTCGCAGATCATCCGTTCCCGTGCCTTCGGATCCCGTACCGACTGGAAAATCGGATCCTGGTAGAACAGCGGATCGCCCGGAAAGTACATCTGAGTGATCAGCCGTTGGGTGAAGGCCCGACCGAACAGCGAGAAGTGTATGTGGGCGGGGCGCCAGGCGTTGTCGTGGTTGCGCCACGGGTAGGCGCCCGGCTTGATGGTCATGAACCGGTAGTGGCCGTTCTCGTCTGTCATGCAGCGGCCGGCGCCGGAGAAGTTCGGATCCAGCGGGGCCGGGTGCCGGTCACCGGCGTGCCGGTAGCGCCCCGCGGCGTTGGCCTGCCAGACCTCCACGAGAGTGTGCGGCACCGGCTTGCCGTCGGAGTCGAGCACCTGACCACTGACCACGATTCGCTCGCCCAACGGTTCACCCGCGTGCTGCACGGTCAGGTCGTGGTCGGTGTCACCGACTCGTTCGTGCCCGAGCACGGGACCGGTGATCTCGGTGAGGTTCTGCGGCAGCAACTGCAACGGGCGACGCGGGCTGCGCAGGGAAGTCGAGTGGTATTCCTCGGTGTCCAGCGCGGGATGGCTCGCATCGTCGCGCTCGTACTCGGGCAGGATCAACCGATCCGCCGGTTTTCCGATCGAGTCGGTGGGCATGCTCGCTCCTGATGATTACCGGTTCACGCGTGCAGAACGACCGCGAGGCCTTGGCCAACCCCGATGCAGATGGCGGCCAGTCCCCAACCGCCCCCTGCCCGGCGTAGCTGGTGTGCCAGCGTGGTCAGGATTCGGGCTCCGGAGGCACCGAGCGGGTGTCCGAGAGCGATGGCACCGCCACGTTGGTTGACTATCTCGGGGTCGAGCTCCGGCCACTCGGCCAGGCAGGCCAACGACTGGGCGGCGAACGCCTCGTTGAGTTCGACGGCGGTCAGATCGCCCCAGCCGATGCCCGCGCGTTCCAGCGCGGTGCGCGCGGCCTGTACGGGACCGATCCCGAAGACATCCGGGTCGACCCCCGCGACTCCCCTGCTGACGATCCGCGCCAGCGGTTCGGCTCCGATCTCGGTGGCAGCCGCGCGGCTGCCGAGCAGCACCGCGGCGGAGCCGTCGTTGAGCGGTGAGGAGTTCCCGGCGGTCACCGTCCCGTCCGGGCGGAAAGCGGGACCGAGTTTGCCGAGTGCCTCCTCCGAGGTGTCGGCCCGAATCCCCTCGTCCCTGGTGAGTTCCGTCCCCGGAACCCGTACCACCTCATCGTCGAAGAGTCCCCGCTCCCAGGCGGCCGCGGCTCGTCGATGACTGCGCACGGCGAAGGCGTCCTGCTCTGCACGTCCGATCCCGTACCTGTCGGCCAGCAGTTCCGCGCTCTCGCCGAGCGAGATGGTCCACTCCGAGGGCATCTCGGGGTTGACCATCCGCCACCCGAGGGTGGTCGAGTGCAACGTCTCGTGGCCGCGCGGATAGGCACGTTCCGGTTTCGGCAGCACCCAGGGAGCACGGCTCATGGATTCGACTCCCCCGGCCAGCACGATGTCCCCGTCACCGGTCTGCACGATCCGGCTGCCCTCGATCACCGCTTCCAGGCCCGATCCGCACAGCCGGTTGACCGTGGCTCCCGCGACGCTGGTGGGCAGCCCGGCGAGCAGGCCTGCCATCCGCGCCACGTTGCGGTTGTCCTCCCCCGCACCGTTGGCGTCGCCGAACAGCACGTCGTGGATGCGTGCCGGGTCCAGCCCGGGGAGCCGGTCGAGCAGTGCCCTGATGGTGTGGGCGGCCAGGTCGTCGGGGCGCACCTCGGCCAGCCCCTTGCCGTAACGGCCCACCGGGGTGCGGACCGCTTCGAGTACGTACACCTCGTTGCTCACGACGACTCTCCGTTCCCGAGGGTTGCCTTCAGTTCCCGCAGAATCCGCAGTTCCCGATCCGTGGGGGGTTGTTGCGCACCGAGCTCCTCGGCGACGCGCAGCGGCCATCCGGTCGCCGCGCGAACCCGCTCCACCTCTACTCCGGGAGCCAGATCGGTCAGCGTCAGCTCGTTGGTCCGTTCATCCGGTTGGAGGACACCGAGGTCGGTGATGACCTTGACGGGACCGCGTCCCGGCAGCCCCAGCTCCGCGCGGGCCCCGCCGTCCCTGCCGTGTCCCACCGAGGTGATGAAGTCCACATCGGACACGAAAGCGCGCGGGCTGTGCCGCATCACGATCAGCACCTCACCGCACGAGGTGGCTATCTCCGGAGCGCCGCCCGCTCCCGGCAACCGAACCTCGGGGGAGTCGTAGTCGTCACCGATCACCGTGGTGTTGATGTTGCCGTACCGGTCGACCTGAGCGCCCCCCAGGAACCCGACGTCCACCCGGCCAGGTTGCAACCAGTAGTTGAAGATCTCGGGGACTCCGACCACGGAATCGGCGGTCTCGGCCAGTACTCCGTCCCCGATGGACAGCGGTAGCCGCTGTGGTTTGGTGCCCAACGTCCCGGACTCGTAGATCAGAACCAGACCGGGGGCGTGGGTACGGCGTGCCAGGTTCGCCGCCGTGCTCGGCAGCCCGATCCCCACGAAGCACACCGCCCCGTCGTGCAGCGAACGCGAGGCGGCCACGGTCATCATCTCGTCCGAGGTGAACTCCGAGGCGGCGGGGACCTCGGACAGCTCGTCGCTCATCGGGGGCTCCTCTCCGACCCGTGGATCTCGGTGTCCAGCCACTGCCGGAACCGTTCGCGGTCCCGGCTGATCGCGTCCCAGTCCTGGTAGTAGGTGTTATCCCGTTCGGAGTACCCCTGGGCGTAGGAGGGATGGGACCCACCCGGCACCTCGGCCACGGCGGTGACCGCCCAGCTGGGCAGCACCACGGCACCGGGCTGCGCCGGCAGTTCGTCGACGAGCTCCTCGACGGTGACCAGCGAGCGAGCCGAGGCCAGCACGGTTTCCTTCTGCACTCCCGTGATACCCCAGAACTGCACGTTGCCCGCCCGGTCGGCGCGCTGCGCGTGGATGACGCCGACGTCGGGGTTGAGCGCGGCGACCGCCGCCAGCTCCTCCCCGGTGAACGGACAGCGTACCGTGCTGATCGTGTCGGTGTGCGCGGGCAGGTCGGTTCCCGCGTAACCACGCAGCACGGCGAACGGCAGGCCGGAGGCTCCCGCGACGTAACGGTTGGCCATCCCGGCGTGACTGTGCTCCTCGATCTCCAGCGGCACGGGCCAGGAGTTCTGGATCGCGTCCCGGAACCTGTGCAGCGACCCGACACCGGGGTTTCCGCCCCAGGAGAACACGAGCTTGCGCGCGCACCCGGCACCGATCAGCTGATCGTAGATGAGATCGGGAGTCATCCTGCACAGCGTCAGGTTCCGCCTGCCTGCGCGGATGATCTCGTGCCCGGCCGTCATCGGGATGAGATGCGTAAAACCTTCCATCGCGACGGTGTCACCGTCGTTGACCAGCTCGGCCACGGCCGTGTCGAGCTGCAGTATGCGTGCCACTGGCCACCCCGTTCAGCGGTTTCGCGCGGTACCGGAGAACAGCACGATACCCGCGTATTGTTCGCAAAGAGAACGTCCGTGCTTCCTGCGAACATAATCGAGCGACGAGCGCCGGTCAATATCCGGCCGGGGACGAACTCCCGTGTCCGCCGGGAAGAGCGTGAGCACACGAAAAAGCCCGGTGGTCGACGGACCACCGGGCACCGGACGGAATACCGGGATCGATCAGCGCTCGCCCACCGTCTCCAATCCGGGCAGCGGGAGTCCGACCCTGCGGGAGAGCAGCTCGAGCACGGCGTCCCGCGCACCGGTGATGTCGGTGGTACTGGTGTCCAGCCACAGGTCCGGGGCCACCGGATCCTCGTAGACGGCGTCGTAGCCGGTGAGACCGGACAGCTCTCCCGCGGCCGCACGGCCGTAGAGCCCCTTCGGATCACGACGCATACACTCGGTGACCGGAGTGGCCACGTGCACCTCGAAGTAGGGGCAGCCCAGGCTGTCGTGCTGGGCGCGCACGTCGTCCCTGGCGGCGTTGTAGGGCGCGATGACCGGGACCAGCACGGTGACACCGTGCGCGGCCAGCAGCTGGGCCACGAACCCGGCACGGCGCACGTGAGTGTTCCGGTCGGCAGGGCTGAACCCCAGGTCCGCCGATAAGTTGGTCCGCAGCTGGTCCCCGTCGAGGACCTGGACCCGTCCACCGCGCCGCCGCAGGTACTCGGCCACCGCCTGGGCGACGGTGGACTTTCCGGCACCGGGCAGTCCGGTCAACCAGATCGTAGCTCCCAAGGATCCCATACCGAATCTCCTCACTGGCCGGGGTCGGGGTCGTGCCGAATGCTGCCGGTGCTTGTCCCACAATTCCAGAAAAGCACGAAAGATGATCACATGAACGATACCGACGGCAATCGAGTCTACGTACACATCGGCTCCCCCAAGACCGGAACCACCTACCTGCAGGAGATCCTCTGGAACAACAGAGAAGCCCTGCGCGGCGCGGGGGTGAACTATCCGGGCGACCGCCCCGACGCGCACTTTCACGCTGCCATGGATCTGCAGCACACGCAGTTCCAGGCGGACTGGTTCGACGACAACGTGCCGAACGCCTGGGAACGCCTGGTCAAACAGGCCGCCGCGGGGACTTCGACCGTCGTGATCTCGCACGAGCTGTTCTGCACCGCCACCCCGGAACAGGTCGAACGCGCGATGGCCGACCTGTCCTTCGCGGAGATACACCTGGTCTGCACCGTGCGGGACCTGCGGCGCCAGCTGCCCGCCGTCTGGCAGGAGGACGTCAAGAACCGGCACACCATCTCGTTCGGCGAGTTCGTGGCCGGGGTGCGGGGCACGGTGGCCGAGCCGGACATGCTCAGCAAGCTGTTCTGGCACCGTCAGGACGTCCCGGAGATCCTGGCCAGATGGGGCCGCGACATTCCGGCCGAACGAGTGCACGTGGTGACGGTACCGCCTGCGGGCAGCGCCCCGGACCTCGTCTGGCACCGTTTCGCCGAGCTCATCGGAGTACGCCCCGAGGACTACGACACCAGGGTGAGGCAACGGAACCGCTCACTCGGCGTGGCCGAGACCGAACTCGTCCGGCGGCTGAACGAACGACTCAACGGCCGGATCGACTGGCCCACCCACGACCAGCACGTGAAACGGCGAGTGGCCGAGGAGATCTTCGGGGACCGCAGCCCCCGAAGCCCGCTCGAGGTACCGGAGCAGCACCTCGAATGGCTGGACGGGCAGTCCGAACGCATCGTCTCGGCGCTGGCGGAACGCGGCTACCACGTGGTGGGGGCCCTCGACGAACTGCGCCCCGCTGCCACCGGAGGTGCCGCGGTGGATCCGGACCACCCCGAGCCCGGAGAACTGACCGAGGTCGCGCTCGAGGCCCTGGCGGAGCTGATCAGAAACGACGTCGCGCGACCACCACGGCAGCAGCACCCTCCGGAACACCCTCCGGTTCCCGGGGTGCGCGAGAGCCTGGTGCGGGCGTGTGACCGACACGCCGCGTCGCGCGCGGCCCTGGAGGCGTACCGCCGGGGCAAACGACTTCTTCAACGATTGTCCGCTTCTAGCGGAAAGGGGTGACTCCACGCCGCCCCGTCCGGGGGCTCCGTCCCCGGCACCGGCCCGAAAGTCCCGGTCAGACGGACCCCACGGGCGAGGAGGCACCGACGGGATTACCCATCGACCACCGCGACGATCCGCCTCTCCCGCTTCAGCGCGGTTCGCGCAGCCGGTCGGCGGCCGGCCGCAGGGCTTCGGCCGTGATCTCGTGCCCTCCGGGGTGGTGGTGCGCCGTCACCCCGGCACCACGCGCGCGTAACGTGCCCGCGAGGCGGTCCACCGAGGCGACGGCGCCATGGGGTCGTGGTCACCGTTGGACATCCCCCGGCTGCCGAAAGGGAGAAGGGCGGATCGCCGCGGGGCAGCATCCCGGCGAACAGCACGGCCTCGGTCAGCACGTCCGGACGCAGCACGGTCAACGCGGCCGCGATGTTGGCTCCGTTGGAGACCCGACCGCGACCAGCCCCCGAGACCGGACGTCCCGTAGTGGCGGCGGGCCTGTTCGACGAACCCGGCGAGCTCCTCGGCGCGGACGAGGATGTCCCTCTCATCGAAGCCCCTTCGGCGTATCCGCGGAACCAGCGCGGTCCCGTTCTCCGAGCCCCTCCCGGCGGGGGCCAGCGACGCCGCGTCGGGGTGGAGCCCGCGCCCCAGCGCGAGCATCTCGTGCGGTGTCCCACCGGTACCGTGCGGCATCAGCAGCACGGGCGAACCCGAATCCCCTCCACGAGCTCGTGGGGGAACGGGAGTTCACCGGCGATCACGGGGCCGACCTTCGCGGATTGTTCTCGCTCGGCAGGTCGAGGCCGGGCAGGGCGGCCTCGATCTGCTCCCGGCTGGGTTCCAGCCAGGGAGGCAGCTTCAGGGCTCGCCCCAGTTCGAGCAGGGGCTCGTCGGCGGTGAACCCGGGCTCGTCGGTGGCGATCTCCAGCAACGTCCCACCGGGTTCCCGGAAGTAGACGGACCGGAAGTACTGCCGGTCCAGCACGGAAGTCACCGAAACGCCGTTGTCGGCCAGTTCCGAACGCCAAGCCGCCTGCGTCGCCTCGTCCGGCGCTCGCCAGGCGACGTGGTGCACGGTACCGGCCGCTACGAGACCGCGCTCCGCGCGGGGACGCACCAGCACATCCACGTAGGCCCCGGGCCACCTTCCCCCGCCGCGAACCGGAAGCGGTTGTCCTGCTGCTCGGCCAGAGACAGCCCCATTTCGGTAAGCATGCTCACGGTGGCGTCCTCGCTGTCGACGGAGAGCGTGACGGAGTGCAGCCCCCGAATGCCGTGTTCGGGAGGCACGAGACCGTTTTCCCAGGGTTCCCGGGGATCGGGCTGCGGGCGCGCGACCAGTGACAGGGTCAGACCGTCCGGGTCCCGGAAGGTCAACACGTCCTCGCCCGGTCGCTGCCCCACCCCGTCGATCTCCACTCCGGCCTCGTTGAGCCGACGGTGCCACCAACCGATGGAGTGCTCGGGCACGGAGAACGCGGTCGCGGTCGCCTGGCCGTTGCCCTGCTTGCCGGGTGGCGCCCCGTGGAACGGGAAGAACGTCATCAACGTCCCCGGACGTCCGGACTCGTCACCGTAATAGAGATGGTAGGTGCCCGGATCGTCGAAGTTCACGGTGATCTTGACCATCCGCAACCCCAAGGTGCGCAGGTAGAATTCCGCGTTGCGCCGCGGATCGCCCGCGATGGCGGTCACGTGGTGCAACCCGCTGGTGACGATGCTCATCTCGTCCCTCCGGACGGGGAAGAGGTCGGGGTGTGGGGCTACCGACTACCTCCGGGAACCGGTGAGACCGGCACGAACACACCGCGTCACTCCGGTTCGTCCCGGTTCCCGGGAGCTTCTCGGCCGGAGAATCAGGCCGCACCGTCCCGCAGGGCACGGGCGATGTTGACGACGCGGCGCGCCTGCACAGCCGCGGCCTGCCGCGTCTCGCCGTCGACCTTGAACTGGCCCTGCCCGTCGACGTGGCCGGTCCCGTAGGGATTGCCGTCGACGAACTTCGACCCGTCGGTGTAGCCGGGGCCGACCAGGATGCCGCCGAAGTGGTGCACGCTGTTGTACAACGCCAGCAGGGTGGATTCCTGGCCACCGTGCTTGGTCGACGTGGAGGTGAACCCGCTGTAGACCTTGTCCGCGAGCAGCCCCTGCTGCCACTGCGGCCCCAGCGAATCGATGAACTGCTTCAACTGCGCCGCGATGTTGCCGTAGCGCGTGGGAGAACCGAAGATCACCGCGTCCGCCCACACCAGATCGTCCGGGGTCACCTCGGCGATCGCGCGGGTCGCCTCGAGGTTGGCACGCCAGGCGGGGTTGGAGTCGATGGCTTCCTCGGGGGCGAGTTCGGCGACTCGTCGCAGCCGAACCTCGGCGCCGGCCGCCTCGGCCTCGGACACCAGGGCGTTGGCGATCTCCGCGACGACACCGGTGGCCGAGTAGTAGACGACCGCCAGCTTGACCGGACTGCTCATCGGCAGGACTCCTTCACTCTCCGACGTCGGGACCCGCCCGACGCTTTATCTTCTTCCAAGAAGAATACTACCATAAAACATCTTCCATGCAAGAAGTTTTTTAGAGAGACTTACCGTTGAGACCGCTAGACTGCGGGGCGAAACGGATACGCGAAGAAAGGCAGCCAGGTGGGAACCGAGGACATCACCGCCGCCAGTCCCGACACGGCGGGCCAGGAGACGCGGGACGACGAGATCGTCACCTGGTGGGGGCTCGTGATCGAGGGGTATCACGTGACGCAGGAGCGGATCATGTCCGAGATCGGCGAACGGTTCGGGCTCACCCCGGGTGCCTTCGACATCCTCCTCAGGCTCGTGCGCTCACCGGACTGCCGCATGCCGATGACCAAACTGGCCAAGGAGGCGGCGCTGAGCAGCGGCGGGTTCACCAAGGTGGCGGACCGGCTGGCAGCGGCGGACCTGATACGCAGACAGCCCTGCGACACCGACCGTCGCGTCACCTACGTGGCGCTGACCGACCACGGCCGCGTGACCGCGGAGTCGGCGAAACACGCCTGCGCCGAGATCCTGCGCCGCACCGTTCTCGGGCCGCTCGGCCCCGAGGCCTCCGAACAACTGGCCGCCGCGATGCGGACGCTGCGCACGGCCAACGCGGACGAGTAAGGATCGGGGCACGCCTCCGACGCGGCTCCCCGACCGGAGGGCCACGCGGCGTGTCCCCGTTCGTCGCGTGCGGCCGTCGAGACCGCCCCACCGCCACGGAACGATCCGACTCGCCTCATCGGGACCGGTCGCACCCCGAGTCCGGGAAACGGCCGGTCGCCGCTTCAGAGCAAGCGCACCACGTAGGGCGCGATCCCGGAATACCTCACCCCGGTCACCCGGACGTGAGCACCCGAGTGGGGCGCCTCGACCATCCGCCCGTCACCCAGATACAACGCCACGTGGTGCACACCGCCCTCGTCACGCCAGAACAACATGTCCCCGCGCTGTTTACGGGCCAGCGGCAGGCGAGTACCCGCTCGGTACTGATAACCGCTGTAGTGCGGCAACCGTATCCCCACCCCGGCGAAGGCATAGACCATCAGCCCCGAGCAGTCGAACCCGACCTTGCGGTAGTCCCCGTGAGCATCGGCCACACCACCGTCGCGTATCCCCCGGCTCGGCCCGTCGGCACTGCCACCACCCCACGCGTAGGTGACCCCCCGCTGGGAAAGCGCCCTCGACACCACCGTTTCCACCCGTGGCGAGGTGTTCGGCTCCTCGGTCCCGTCTCCGCTCGAGGAGGAGGTGGCCCCGGGTGACGCCGGCGCCCCGTCGGCACCCGCCCGCCCACGACGGAGACGCCTGTCGCGGCGTTCCTCGAGCGTGCTCACCTCGGCGCGCGCGGCGTTCAGGCGACGTCGGGCCCGCTGGCGTTCGGCGCGCAGCTCGGCCAGGTCGGCACGCCGGGCGTTACGAGCGGCCACCGCCCTGCGACGGGCCGCTTCGGCCGCGACACGGGCCCGCTCCGCCGCGCGGTGCTTTCGCTCGGCCGTACGAACCGCGTCCCGCGTGGCGGCGTCCCTGTTCGCCCTGGCTATGCGAGCCTCGCGCAATTCCTCCAGGACATCCAGCTGAGATCGGGCCAATGCCCGGAGCAAACTCGCCCGATCGAGTGCCTCACCGGCACTGTCCGCCCCCACGAACGCGGGGATCGATCCCACCAGGCTTCCCTGCTTGTAACTGCCCTCGATGAACTCGTCCACTCGCTCGCGATGCCGGACCAGACGTCGCGCGGCGAGTTCGGAGGCGGCCTCGGCGGCCCGCGCCGCTCCCTCGGACCGGGTGAGAGAACGCTCGGCACGCCGCAGATCCACCCGGGCCTTGTTCGCCCGCTCCAGAGCACTTTCGACCTCGGCGGAGAGTCCGGCCAACTCGGATTCGACCTCGGCGAGTCTGACCGCCAATTCGCGCACCCGGTCGGCGTTGTGGCGTACCTCGGCACGTTCCTCCCGGAGCCGCTGCCGCTCCTGATCCGGTGGTCGCGGAGGCTCCGAGAGCCCGGTGCCGGGCACGGCTCCCCCCAGCAGGAGGACCAACAGCGGCACGAGGACACGGCACGACACGGACGCCCCCGAACGGGAGCCGCCGCGCCTCCCGGCAGCACCGGTTCCCGCAGGACTACCACCACCGCGGGATCGCATCATGGCCGCTCCCTCCCGAGGAGTCGAGGACATCCGTTCGACGATGGGAACCACCGCACCGAGCGGGGGTTCGATCACGGAATATGCCACGAGCACCCGAGTCTGATTCGGATCAAGCGGAGCGACACGCCCGTACTCACCCGCGAGTGGGACACCAGCGCCCCGTCACGCGGAAACCCCGCGGAACAAGCCTGGAGAAGAGGGGGCGGCGGGGCGAAGGGCCCCACCGCTCATGTGTGGGAAAGCGTGGGCGGAAGACCGCACGTGAGCGGTCGGCACACGGCAGTGCCCTACCAGGGCTCTTCCGGAACCGCCCCGGGAATCACCAGGTGCTGGGATCGGCCCAGGTACGCAGTGGGCGGGAGTTAGGCACCGTGGGAACGGAGAGCAACCGGGGCAGTGTCTCGTCGAGGTCACCGCGCAGTACGGCCGCCGCCTGACCGTCGTAGGGGGTCGGCTCCGCGTTGCAGACGATGAGGTCCGCGCCCGCCCGTACCGCCAGTTCGGCGAAACCGGCCGCGGGGTGCACCGTCAACGAGGTACCCACCGCCAGAAAGAGGTCGCAGTCCATCGCGGCCCGCTGCCCCGCCCGAACCACCTCCGGGTCCAGGGCCTGCCCGAAGGAGACGGTCGCCGACTTGAGAATACCGCCGCAACTTCGGCAGGGCGGGTCCTGCTCACCCGCCGCCACCCGGCTCAGCGCGGCACGCATGGTTCCCCTCTCGGAGCAGTCCAGGCACACGGTGCCGAACATCGAGCCGTGCAGCTCCAGCACGAGCTCGGGATCGAGGCCGGCACGCTGGTGGAGCTCGTCTATGTTCTGCGTCAGCAGCGCACGGAGCCTCCCCGAGTTCGCCAGCCCGGTGAGAGCGTGGTGAGCCGGTCCGGGCTCGGCCTCCCAAGCGGGATGCCGCGCACGACTACGCCAGGCCGCACGGCGGACCTCGGGGTCGGCCAGGTAGCTGTCGATGTCGCTGAGGCGCTGCGCCTCCGGATCGCGCGTCCACACCCCGTCGGGGCCACGGAAGTCCGGGATGCCGGCCCCGGTGGAGATACCCGCTCCGGTCAACACCGTGATCCTGCGCGCGGCCGCGACCAGTTCACACGCCCGCTGCCAAGCCGCCGCGTCTTCCTCGTTCCACTCGGCCACGTCCACCACGGTCCCACGTCTCTCTCCGGGGGCGCCGTCAGGTCGCCCCTCTCTCGACACCGCACCGGTCGACTCGAACGCACAACCTCCGTCCGGCGCCGTGAACTTCGGGTAACTCACCTTTTCCGAAGCGCAACAGGAATCCCGGGGCGAGGAAACACTGTCTTCCTAGACTCCTTCAACGAATCCGCAGGCTACGGCGACCGTGCGGGGAGAACGGGAGGCGGCGAATGGCCGAACACCACGTGGCTACTCACTGCCCGTACTGCGCGTTGCAGTGCGGCACGGAACTGACCGGCGACACGGGCGCGGTGTCGGTCTCCCCCTCGTGGTTCCCCGTCAACCGCGGTGGTCTCTGCCGCAAGGGCTGGACCGCCCCCGAGGTACTCGGGAGTGCCGACCGGCTGTACGAACCACTGCTGCGCAACGAGCACGGCGAGCTGGTTGCCACGGACTGGGACGACGCTCTCGACCTGGTCGCCGCGAAGCTCCGCGACCTCGCCTCCGAGTACGGCCCGGACGCCGTCGGCGTCTTCGGCGGCGGGGGACTGACCAACGAGAAGGCGTACTCCCTCGGGAAGTTCGCGCGGCTGGCGCTGGGAACCAGCCGCATCGACTACAACGGCCGGTTCTGCATGGCCGCCGCGGCGACGGCGGGCAACGCCGCTTTCGGGGTGGACCGGGGACTACCGTTCCCGGTCACCGACCTCGACGAGGCCGAGGTGATCCTGCTGGCGGGCGGCAATCCCGCCGAGACCATGCCGCCGCTGATGCAGCACCTCGAAGGGGCCGAACTGGTGGTGATCGATCCGCGTCGCAGCGCCACGGCCGAACGGGCGAAGCTGCACCTGCGGCCGCGCCCCGGAACCGACCTGGCGCTGGCGCTGGGACTGCTGCACATCGCCGTGAGCGAAGGGTGGCACGACGCCGAGTACACGGCACGCCGCACCACCGGCTTCGAACAGGCGTGGGCCCGAGCGGTCGGCTGGTGGCCGGAACGGGTCGAACGGGTGACGGGGGTTCCCGCCTCCGCGCAGCGGCAGGCCGTTCGGATGCTGGCCGGGGCGCGGCGCGCCTATGTGCTCACCGGCAGGGGAGCCGAACAGCACGGCGACGGTGCCGACACGGTGGCCGGGTTCATCAACCTCGCGCTCGCACTGGGGCTGCCCGGTGTGACCGGCAGCGGGTACGGCTGCCTGACCGGCCAGGGGAACGGACAGGGTGGCAGGGAGCACGGGCAGAAGGCCGACCAGTTGCCCGGTTACCGCCTCATCACCGACCCCGGTGCCCGCGCGCATGTCGCCGGAGTGTGGGGGGTCGCTGAGGAGAGCCTGCCCGGCCCGGGGATACCGGCCACCCGGTTGCTGGAATCCGCAGGAACGGCGGGAGGCATCCGGGCGCTTCTCGTGTTCGGCGCCAATCCGGTGCTCTCCGCTCCGCACGCCGGACTCGCACGAGCGCAGCTGTCGAGGTTGGACCTGCTCGTGGTCGCCGACTTCCTTCCCTCCGAGACCACTCGAATGGCGGACGTGGTGCTGCCCGTCACGCAGTGGGCCGAGGAGGAAGGAACCATGACCAACCTCGAGGGAAGAGTGCTGCGCAGACGGGCACTGCTTCCCCCACCCGGCCGGGCGAGGTCCGACCTGGAAGTCCTCAGCGGGCTGGCCGTCCGCCTCGGGCGATCGGAGACGAGTTTCCCGACCCGTGCGAGCGCGGTCTTCGACGAACTGGCGCGGGCCTCGGCAGGCGGTCCCGCCGACTACTCGGGCATCGACTACGAGCGCCTCGACTCGGGGGAGCCACTGCACTGGCCGTGCCCGGCCGAGCCCGAAGGGGGCTCGCCACACCCGGGAACCCCCCGGCTGTTCCTGGACTCGTTCGCGCACCCGGACGGCAGGGCGCGTTTCACGGCGGTGGACTGGCACGGTCCCGCCGAATCCACCGACCACGAGTACCCGCTGGTCGCCACCACCGGCAGGACATCCGGGCACTACCAGACCGGCGAGCAGACCCGCCGTGTCGAGGAACTCTCCGAGGCGGAACCCGAGTCGTTCGTACGACTGCATCCGGACACCGCGGCCCGAACCGGGGTCCACGACGGACAACTGGCACGCGTGAGCTCCGCTCGCGGCACTGCCCTCGCCCGCGCGAGGCTGGACGGCTCGATGCGGCAGGACACCCTGTTCCTGCCGATCCACTACCCCGGCACGGGTTGCGCGAACCTGCTCACGAACCCCGTGTTGGACCCACGCAGCGGAATTCCCGAGTTCAAGGTCGCGGCCGTTTCGATCTCCGGTGTCGAGGAGGTGGACACATGAGCCGGCTGGTGATCATCGGAGACTGCCCGGCGTCCCACCGACTGGTCCAACGACTGCTGGAGCAGGGGTACCCCGGAAGCATCACCGTCCTCGACGCACGGGAGCACGCTCCCCACAACCCAGTCCTGCTGCCCGCCGTCCTCTCCGCCGGGCTCGAACCGGAGCTCGCGGCGTTGCCCACTCACCCCGAACCAGTGCGGGTGCACCGAGGCACGCGGGTCACCGGGATCGATCGGCAGCGACGCGTGGTGCGAACCGAGCACGGACGGGTCCACGGCTACGACACCCTGGTGCTTGCCACCGGAACCAGCCCCGTGGCACCGGACCTGCCGGGGATCGGGGACACCACCGGCTCCGCCACGAGGGGAATCCGGTGGCTGCGCGATCCGTTCGAGTGCCACCGGCTGCACCGCGAACTGGCATCGGACGCGGTGGTGACCGTACTCGGCGGCGGCCCCAGCGGGGTGGAGACGGCACACGCGCTGGCCCTCGGCGGCTACGAAGTCTCCCTGGTACATCGCGGGCAGCATCTGATGCGGAGCCGGGTGGACCGGGCCGCGGCCGACATCGTCGCGAGCACGCTGCGTGACAACGGCGTGAACGTGTTCACGGGTGAGACGGTCGCCGAGCTGCTGCCCGGCAAACTGGTGCTCGCCTCGGGACAGGCGATCTCCACCGACGCGCTGGTGCCGCGCACCGGAACGCGACCGGATACCACACTGGCGAACGAGGCCGGGCTGCGGATCTCCCGGGGAATCGTGGTCGACGCGGAACTGCGAAGCAGCGACCCGCGTGTTCACGCGCTGGGAAGCTGCGCCGAACCCTCCGGAGGGGACGCGAACTCGCTCGACGGCCACTGGGAGCAGGCCGAGAACCTGGCCGGGATCCTGTTGACGGGTCGGGCCGGTTCCCACCGGGGAGGCGGCGAGCTCCTGCGCGCTCGTGGCGCCGGCCTCGAACTGGCCTGTATCGGCGATCCGGAACTGCTCACCGGGGAGTCCCGGCGGGTCGAGCACGTCACGATCAACGACCCGAAGCGCCGCCGTTACGCACGGCTGGCGCTGCGGGAGGACCGGGTCCTCGCCGCCACGCTGGTCGGGCTGCCGGAGGCGATCGCCAAGCTGAGCCAGCTCTACGAGACCGGCATGCCGGTCCCCCCGGACCGGCTGGCCACGCTGCTCGGCTCACCCACCCGTTTCGAGGCCGCGGGACACACGACGCTCGACCCGGTGCTCTGCCACTGCAACAACGTCTCCCGCTCCGCGCTGACGGCGGCGTTCCACGACGGAGCCAGAGACGTGCCCGCGCTGGCCTCGGCCACGCGTGCCACCACCGGCTGCGGAAGCTGCGTCGGTGCCGTGCGCGAGCTCTGCGGGGCGCTGGCCGCCTCGTCGAGCGGACACGTCCCCACCGGAACCGACTCCCCGACACAGGAGGGTGCGGCATGAACAAGACACTGGTCATCATCGGTCACGGCATGGTCGGCCACCGACTGATCGAGGAGATCCGCGAACGCGACACGGCGGAGAACTGGCGAATCGTGGTGCTCGGCGAGGAGGCGCATCCGGCCTACGACCGGGTGGCGCTGTCCTCGTACATGGCCGAGACCACCGCCGAGGGTCTGAGCCTGCTCACCCCGGAGACACGGCGGGATCGGCGGGTGGAGCTGCTCACCGGGGTGGGGGCCACCGCCATCGACCGTACCGAGCGCAGGGTCAGCATCACCACCGGCGACTCCCTGCACTACGACGCGCTGGTGCTCGCCACCGGATCACGCCCCTTCGTGCCTCCGGTACCGGGCGCCGACCTCCCGGGGTGCCACGTGTACCGCACGTTGGAGGACCTCGACGGGATCCGCGCGGCGGCCTCGCCCGGCACCGACGGTGTGGTGGTGGGCGGTGGCCTGCTGGGGCTGGAGGCGGCCGACGCGCTGCGGACCCTCGGGATGCGGCCCCACGTGGTGGAGGTGGCGCCGAGACTCATGCCGGTCCAGGTCGACGAGGGCGGCGGAGCGGTGCTGGCCCGACTCGTCGGTGACCTGGGGATAGAGGTGCACACCGGGGTGGCCACCGCGAGCGTCCACGCCGGAGAACACGGTGGGGTCGGCTCGGTGGAGCTGACCGACGGCACCGAGATCGACACCGGGCTGCTGGTGTTCTCGGCGGGAATCCGGCCCCGCGACGAACTCGCCGACTCCTCCGGGCTACCTCGCGGTGAACGCGGTGGTTTCCTCGTGGACGGTGGCTGCCGGACCGAGGATCCACACGTCTGGGCCATCGGGGAGTGCGCCGCGGTTCGGGGGCAGTGCCACGGACTGGTCGCCCCCGGCTACCGGATGGCCACGGCGGTGGCCGAACAACTGACCGGAGGAGGCACCGCCGAGTTCGAGGGCGCCGACGGTGCGACCAAGTTGAAGCTCGTCGGCGTGGACGTGGCCAGCTTCGGTGACGCCCACGGGACTTCCGAGGGCGCGCTGGAGGTCGTCTACGCCAACAACGCGCAGGGCACCTACGCCAAACTCGTGCTGGACGACGACGCCACCACCCTGCTCGGTGGCGTACTGGTCGGTGACGCCGGGGCCTATGACGTTCTCCGACCGCTCACGGGCGGTCCCCTTCCCGGGCCACCCGAGCAGCTGCTGTTGCCGGCGTCCCAGTCCGGCGGGCCGACGGCGGGAGCACTTCCGGACGAGGCGACCGTGTGCTCCTGCCACAACGTCCGTAAAACGGACATCACCGAGGTCATCTCCTCCGGAGCCGTCGAGGACGTGGCCGGCATCAAGTCGTGCACCAAAGCGGGCACCGGCTGCGGGTCCTGCGTCCCCATGCTGAAGAACCTACTGGACGAAGCGGGCGTGGCGACCTCCGACGCGCTGTGCGAGCACTTCCCGCAGTCCCGTTCGGAGCTGTTCGAGATCGTTCGTGCCACCGGGATCACGACCTTCTCCCGGCTGATAGCCGAGTACGGCACCGGGCGGGGGTGTGACATCTGCAAGCCCGCGGTGGCCTCCATCCTCGCCGGTTCGACCACCTCGCACATCCTCGACGACGAACAGGCCGGGTTGCAGGACACCAACGACCGCTTCCTCGCCAACATGCAGCGCAACGGCACCTACTCCGTCGTTCCACGCGTGCCGGGTGGCGAGATCACCCCGGACAAGCTGATCACGCTGGGGCAGGTGGCCACCGAGTTCGGTCTCTACACCAAGATCACAGGAGGTCAGCGCATAGACATGTTCGGGGCCAGGGTGGAGCAGCTGCCCGAGATATGGCGCAGGCTGGTGGAGGCCGGTTTCGAGTCCGGCCACGCCTACGGCAAGGCCCTGCGAACCGTGAAGTCCTGCGTGGGCACCGACTGGTGTCGTTACGGGGTGCAGGATTCGGTGACCATGGCCATCAGGTTGGAGATGCGCTACCGGGGGTTGCGAGCCCCGCACAAGATCAAGGCGGGGGTCTCCGGCTGCGCCAGGGAGTGTGCCGAGGCGAGGTCGAAGGACTTCGGGGTGATCGCCACCGAGCGGGGCTGGAACCTCTACGTGGGCGGCAACGGCGGGTTCAGCCCCAGGCACGCCGAGCTGCTGGCCTCCGACCTGACCGACGAGGACCTGATCCGGGTCATCGACCGATTCCTGATGTTCTACATCCGCACCGCGGAGCGTCTGCAACGGACGGCGGGCTGGATCGAGTCCTTCGACAACGGCCTGGAACACGTGCGCGAGGTGGTCGTCGAGGACAGCCTGGGAATCGCGGCGGACCTCGAGGCCGCCATGGCGCGCCACACCGAGAACTACACCGACGAGTGGGGGGCGGTGCTCAACGACCCCGAGAAACTCTCGCGGTTCGTCTCGTTCGTCAACGCGCCGGACTCCCCCGACCCCACGATCCGCTTCACCGAGGAGCGCGGGCAGATCCGACCGGAACCGACCGATCTGCCCATGCCGGTCCCGACGACCGGGCGGAAAACCGTCACCGAGGAGGTTTCGGCATGAGGTGGCACGCTGTCTGCCGGGAACCGGAGGTACCGACCGAGTTCGGAGTCGCGGCTCTCGTCCGGGGTCACCCCGTGGCACTGTTCCGCACCGGCGACGACGAGCTGTTCGCGCTGGGAAACGTGGACCCGTTCAGCGGGGCGGGCGTGATCAGTCGCGGCATCGTCGGCGACAGGCAGGGAGAACCGACGGTGGCCTCCCCCATGCACAAGCAGGTGTTCTCGCTACGCAGCGGGCAGTGTCTGGACGATCCGGAAACACGGCTGCCCACCTACCCCGTGCGGTGCCGAGACGGTGTGGTCGAGGTGGCCACCGGTTGAGCGGCGAGCACACCCTCCACCCCACCGATCACCGGAAGGCCGGGGAACCGAGCACCGGAGCCGGTCTGCTGCTGGTGGCACACGGTACCCGCGATCCACGCGGCGGCCGAGTGGTCCGGCGGTTGGCGCACGCCGTCGGGCGAACGCTGGGAACCAGCGTAAGGACGGCCAACGTGGATGTCGTAGGCCCCACGGTGCCCGAAGCACTGCGCGGGATGAGCGGACGGGTCGTCGTGGTCCCGGCCTTCCTGGCCGCCGGTTACCACGTGCGCACCGACCTGCCCGCCCAACTCGCCGAGAGCGGACACGAAGCCGAGGTGGTGGTTGCCGAGCCGTTGGGACCCGCACCCGAGCTGGCGCGGGCGATGCTGCGCAGGTTGCGGGAAGCCGGCTGGCGTTCCGGCGACCCCGTGGTGTTCGCCGCCGCCGGGTCCTCCGACGAGCGCGCGCTCGAGGACGTGGACCGCGCCGCCGATCTGCTCGGGCGGTTGGTGCACCCCGCGGGGGAGCCTCTGCGCGCCACCTACGTCACGTCGGCGCACCCGCGCACGGCCGAAGTGTGCGCGTCGGGGGCCGGCGGGGAGTTCGTCGCGCCCTACCTGCTGGCTCCCGGCCTGTTCCACCGGTGGTTGCGGGAGATGCCCTCCAGGGCGACGGCGGAACCCTTGGCGGAGGCCCCCGAAGTGGTGGAACTGATCGCTCGCCGCTATCTCGACGCGTGTCGCGCCGATCCGGCACGGGCGTCGACGGTCCCCTTCTCCTCCTGAGAAACGGTGGCCGTACCGGGCGGCCTTGAGACCGCTCCACGCCGCCCGCGAACCAGCGGTTCCGATTCACGCCCACGAGGGACGACACCAGGTTGGCCCCGAAACCGTGGCTCTCCGGGCCGCGCACCGCGCCGGTCTCAGCATCACCCGACGACCGCGTAACCGTTGGCGTGAGCGGCGGGGTGGGGTGTCGAAGTCGAGCAGCCCGGCGACGCCCGGCGCGTTCAGCACCGTCGTGACGTCCCGCGCGTCGCCCTGGGTGATCGTGACGTTGGGCGAGTCCGGCAGCAGCCGCTGGGCGTGTGCCACGGCGACCGGATCGTGATCCACGTAGGCCATTCGTACCCGCGGATCGCGCTCACCGGCGATCCCGTGGACATTGCCCGCCGTGGAACACCCGAGCCCGGATCGAGGAACTGGTCGATGCCGGCGTCGAGCAGGTAACGCACCACCCGTCGCAGGAAGGCCCGGTTCTCGACCGCGAAGGTGACCGAGGCCGCTCGTGGCCGAGGCGCTGGGATTGTCCACCGAGAAGTCGGACCGTCACCGGCAGGTGAGTCCGCACTCACCGTCGTCGACCGCCTCGACGTGCAGCCGCAGCCAGTCGCTCTCGCGCGGGACGTCGGTGTGCAGCGAATGACCGTGGCACAGCACTTCCAGGTCACGTTCGAGGTCCCGGCTGATCTGGTCCTCATCGGCCAGTTCCGCCCACGCGCGCTCGCCCAGCAACCGTATTCGACGACGCAGCGCGTGTTTACGGGTCATCTCGGCCACCCACTCCGCGGCGTCGTCGGGCGTGTGCAGCACGCGATCCGGCCTACGCGCCAGCCGCTCCGTGCGATCGCTGCGTCCGCCGCGGGGATCATCCGCTTCGACATAGGCGTGCCAGTGCATCCGATCGTCGACCCAGTCAGCGATGTCGTCCAAGGTGGAGTCTCCCGATCTCGCCTCTCCGCCGGGGCGGCCCTACGGCGATCGCCCCCGTGGGATTCTCGCGAAACCGCGGCGGCACGTGGTGCGGAACGGAATTTTCGGCGCGAACCGATTCGACGTGATCGCCGCCGGACTCGACCGCCGGCCACGCGAAGCATCCGGCCGGGCGCTCGACCGTGCTCACCGCCACCGAGGACCGGCACCGCTGTCACGCCCTCCCGAGAGTCCGCCCCGTCGGGAGGAATCGGGAACGACGGTGCTCAGGGGTGCAGCACGACCTTGGTGTAGCCCTCCACACGCTGGTCGAACTTGTCGTAGGCACCGGGAGCCTCCCCCAGCGGCAGTTCGTGGGAGACCACGAAGCTGGGTCGGGCCCGCTCGGCGATGATCAGATCCCGCAGTTGTCGGTTGTAGCGCTTGACGTTGCACTGCCCGGTCCCCATGACCTGACCCTTCTCGAACATGCGCCCTATCTCCACCGAGAGCATGCCGTGCTTGGCGTTCTCGGTGGGCCCACCGGGATCGGACGGAACGTACAACCCCGGTACTCCCAGTCGCCCCGTGGGACGGACGCTCTCGATCAACGAGTTGAGCACCGTGGCGGGTTCCTCCCTGGAGGCATCGGAGACCTGAGCCTGGTAACCGACCGCGTCTATTCCCTTGTCGGCACCGGCCCCCTCGGTCTGATCCCTGATGAGCTCGACCGGATCGCCACGGGTGAAGTCCACCGGGATCGCGCCGATCTCGGCGGCCTTGGTCAACCGTTCGGGAATCCGGTCGACCACGAAGACCCTGGAGGCTCCCCGCAGCAACGCGGAATAGGCGGCCATCAGTCCCACGGGACCGGCACCGTAGACCGCGACCGTGTCACCCGGGCTCACCTGCGCCAGTTCACAACCGTGGTACCCGGTCGGGAAGATGTCGGCCAGCAGCACGAAGTCCGTCTCGTGCTCCCCGTTGGCCGGAAGCTTCAGGCAGTTGAAGTCGGCGAAAGGAACGCGCAGGTACTCCGCCTGTCCTCCGGTGTAAGGCCCCATGGCCACGTAGCCGTAGGCACCCCCGGCGAAACCGGGGTTGACCGTGAGGCAGAACGCCGTGTTGCCCGCCATGCAGTTGCGGCAGAACCCGCAGGCCACGTTGAACGGCATGACCACGCGGTCGCCGCGCATCAACGAAGCGACCCCGCTGCCGACGTCCTCGATCACCCCCATGTTCTCGTGCCCGAACACGATGCCGGGTTCGGCCGCCGTGCGGCCCTCGTACATGTGCAGGTCCGAACCACAGATCGCCGTGGAGGTCACCCTGACGAGCACGTCGTTGGGGTGTTCGATCCGGGGCTCGGCCACCTCCGAGATCTCCACCGAGAAGGGTTCCCGGTAAACGACTGCCTTCATCGTCGCCCCACCTTCCGAAGTCGAGAGGCCGCTGTCGTCGCGAGCTCCTGTGGAATACGGGGCCGGCCCCGCCTCACCGACCGTCGCTTCCGGCCACGCCGCCCGGTGAGTTTTCCGGCCACGCCGCCCGGTGAGTTCGAAACGCCTTCCTCCGCCACCGCATCCATGAGTCTTCGCACGTCAGGGGTTTACCCACGAGTGCGCCCCGGTAACCTCGAACGAGTCCCGCACTGGAAGCAAACAGCTCTACCGCGCCCCACCCTCACAAGAGTGAGAGAAAAACACGCAACGCACAGGATGAGCAACGATATGAATTCGCCGCACGGAATCGATCACTACGACGCGACGTTCGCCAGGGACCTGGAGTGGTCACGGACCCTGCGTGCCCAGCTCGCGGAGCTGCCGACCACCGAGGAGGAACAGGAGGACGAGGACTGCTGAACGAGGGCCTCCGTTCGGCACCGGCCCCACAAGATCGACCCCGGGGCGGCCTCTCCACCCGAGGCGGAGCCTCCCGGAGAAGCCCGCCCGCCGGACGGAGTCACGAACGGGCGGCGCCTCACCGGAAAAATCGGCGAGATTGAGCGTGCGGTCACATTCCGGCCTTCGTTCCGGGCGACCCTGCCTTGAGCATGAATACAGGACAAGCGTACTGTTTAACCTGAAGCAAGGGTCCGCGCGCACGGAACACCGAAGTGCGCGAGACTTCCACGGACCCGTGCCGTTCCCGAACTTGCGCACGCCCGTCACGAGATGGAGTGGAACGTGACTGCACCTGCGAGCAAGGACAGCTTCGGCGCCCGCGACACGTTGCGTGTCGGCGACTCCTCGTACGAGGTGTTCCGGCTCAACGCGGTCGACGGTGCGCAGCGGCTGCCGTACAGCCTCAAGATCCTGCTGGAGAACCTGCTGCGTACCGAGGACGGTGTCAACATCACCGCCGATCACGTACGCGCGCTCGGCAACTGGGACCCCGCGGCCGAGCCGGACACCGAGATCCAGTTCACCCCGGGCAGGGTGATCATGCAGGACTTCACCGGTGTCCCCTGCGTGGTCGATCTCGCCACCATGCGCGAGGCGGTCGTCGAGCTGGGCGGGCAGGCCTCCTCGGTGAACCCGCTGGCTCCCGCCGAGCTGGTCATCGACCACTCGGTGGTGATCGACGTCTTCGGCAAACCGGACGCCTTCGAGCGCAACGTCGAGTTCGAGTACGGCCGCAACAAGGAGCGCTACCAGTTCCTGCGCTGGGGGCAGAACGCCTTCGACGAGTTCAAGGTCGTCCCGCCGGGGACCGGCATCGTCCACCAGGTCAACATCGAGCACCTGGCCCGGGGCGTGATGGCCCGCAACGGGCAGGCCTACCCCGACACCTGCGTGGGCACCGACTCGCACACCACGATGGTCAACGGCCTGGGTGTGCTCGGCTGGGGCGTCGGCGGCATCGAGGCCGAGGCGGCGATGCTGGGCCAGCCGGTGTCGATGCTCATCCCCAAGGTCGTCGGCTTCAAGCTCACCGGCGACATCCCGCCCGGGGCCACCGCCACCGACGTGGTGCTGACGATCACCGAGATGCTGCGCGAGCACGGCGTGGTCGGCAAGTTCGTCGAGTTCTACGGTTCCGGAGTCGCCTCCGTCCCGCTCGCCAACCGCGCCACGATCGGCAACATGAGCCCCGAGTTCGGCTCCACCGCGGCGATCTTCCCGATCGACGAGGAGACGCTGCGCTACCTCAAGCTCACCGGTCGGCCGCAGGACCAGTTGGACCTGGTGGAAAGCTACGCCAAGGAGCAGGGGCTCTGGCACGACCCGAACCACGAGCCCGAGTACTCCGAGTATCTGGAGCTTGATCTTTCCACCGTGGTTCCTTCCATCGCCGGGCCCAAGCGCCCGCAGGACCGGATCGCGATCTCGGAGTCCAAGAGCTCGTTCCGCAACTCGTTGCGCGAGTACGTCTCGGTCAGCTCGGACGACAGCGCCCTGGACGAGGCCGGTGAGGAGTCGTTCCCCGCCAGCGACTCGCCCGCCGTGACCCACCACGACGAGGGTGACAGGCCCAAGCTGGTCTCGGCCGCCGACGGCTCGAACGGCCGGTTCTCCAAACCGGTCAAGGTCAGTTCGGAGGAGCGGGGCGAGTTCGAGCTCGACCACGGTGCCGTGGTGATCGCTTCCATCACCTCCTGCACCAACACCTCCAACCCCTCGGTGATGCTGGGTGCCGCGCTGCTCGCCCGCAACGCCGTGGACAAGGGGCTGCAGACCAAGCCCTGGGTGAAGACCTCGATGGCCCCGGGCTCGCAGGTCGTCACCGACTACTACGAGAAGGCGGGCCTGTGGCCCTACCTGGAGAAGCTGGGGTACCACCTGGTCGGCTACGGCTGCACCACCTGCATCGGCAACTCCGGGCCGTTGCCCACCGAGATCTCCCAGGCGGTGCAGGACAACGACCTCTCGGTGGTGTCCGTGCTGTCCGGCAACCGCAACTTCGAGGGCCGGATCAACCCGGACGTCAAGATGAACTACCTGGCCTCACCGCCGCTGGTGATCGCCTACGCCCTGGCGGGCTCGATGGACTTCGACTTCGCCAACGATCCGCTGGGCCACGACACCGAGGGCAACCCGGTCTACCTGAACGACATCTGGCCGAGCCCGCAGGAGATCCAGAGCACCATCGACTCGGCGATCACGCAGGAGATGTTCACCAAGGACTACTCCGACGTCTTCGCGGGCGACCAGCGCTGGCGGGAGTTGCCCACTCCGGAGGGCGAGACCTTCGAGTGGGACCAGCACTCCACTTACGTGCGCAAGCCTCCCTACTTCGAGGGCATGGGTCTGGAGCCGGAACCGGTCAGCGACATCTCGGGAGCACGGGTGCTCGCCCTGCTCGGGGACTCGGTCACCACCGACCACATCTCCCCCGCCGGGGCCATCAAGCCGGACTCACCGGCCGGGCGGTACCTGCGCGACCACGGCATCGAGCGCAAGGACTTCAACTCCTACGGGTCGCGCCGGGGCAACCACGAGGTGATGATCCGGGGTACCTTCGCCAACATCCGGCTGCGCAACCTGCTGCTCGACGACGTGCAGGGTGGCTACACCCGCGACTTCACCCAGCCGGGCGGGCCGCAGGAGTTCATCTACGACGCGGCGCAGAATTACGCGGCCCAGAACACGCCGCTGGTGGTCCTGGCGGGCAAGGAGTACGGTTCCGGGTCCTCCCGGGACTGGGCCGCCAAGGGGACCGCACTGCTCGGCGTGCGTGCGGTGATCGCCGAGTCGTTCGAGCGCATCCACCGCTCGAACCTGATCGGCATGGGGGTGATCCCGCTGCAGTTCCCGGCGGGAAGCTCCGCGAGGTCGCTGGGCCTCGACGGCACCGAGCACTACGACATCGGCGGAATCACCGCCTTCAACGACGGCGAGATCCCGTCCACCGTGAAGGTGACCGCCACCAAGGAGGACGGTTCCACCGTGGAGTTCGACGCGGACGTCCGCATCGACACGCCCGGTGAGGCCGATTATTACCGCAACGGCGGCATTCTCCAGTACGTGCTGCGGAACATGGTCAATTCCTGACACGACGCGGAATTCGCCCTCGGCGCCGTGGTCCCGTTCGGACGGGGCCACGGCGCCGTTCTTTTCCGAAACGGACTAGGATCGAGTGGGGCGATTCCGTCTTCGAGACACTCGAGTCACACGGATGGGTGAAAACAGTCACAGAATACGTTCACGCGCATCACCCCCACCCGACTCGCGCGTCTCCCCCACGGAGGTGTGAACATGACAAGTGAACTCAAACATCACTGGCAGCCCGCCGAGAATCAGCGACACGCCATCGCGGGCCCACTGCCCGGGGGGAAGCAGCACAACGAAGGGGAGCGACTCGATACGCTCTGCGGACGCCAGGTCGTGGCCGCCGCTTCCAACGAGCTCAACTGGCTCTGGCCCACCTGCGACGCGTGCATGGACGTCGCCAAGGAACGTGTCGGAGCGACGGCGTGAACAGGACGATAGCCGTCCGATACCGTGCCGGGGTCGTCGGGGAATCCCAGCGTCAGGTCCACTTCTGCGCTCTCGACGACGCCGGTGACCCTTCGGAGACCTGGGAAACCTACTGTGGACTGCGTATCCCCGACGACGTGGCCGAGACCGCGGACCGTCCCGCGGGCATGCCGTGCCTGCGGTGCCTGACGCGCACTCCCGCCCTTGGCGGAACGGTCTCCGGTAACGCCTCGGAACTCCCGGGCGAAGGCGCACCACCGGGACGAACCACCGGCTGACCCCGGCCCGCCAGGGAAGCTCGCGTTCAGCGGGCCCGCGCCAGCGAGACCGCGAAGTCACCGGCACTGTCGGTCCACCACTCGACCCGTTCGAACCCGGATTCGGCCAGTTCGGAATCGACCCGTTCACGCCGGAACTTCGCCGAGATCTCGGTCTCTATCACTTCGCCCGCGACCAGCTCGACAGTCGAGTCCAATCCGTCCAGTCGCACCCGCATCGCCCGCGGCGAACGCAGCCCGATCTCGATACGCTCCCGATCCCCGTTCCAGCGGGCGATGTGCTCGAACTCGGCCACCGGGAAGTCAGCTCCCAGATCGCGATTGAGCACGTGCAGCACGTTGCGGTTGAACTCGGCGGTGACCCCGGCGCTGTCGTCGTAGGCACGCCGCAACCGTGTCGGGTCCTTGACCAGGTCGGTGCCCAGTAGCAGCCACTCCCCCGACGACAGCGTGTCCCGAACGGTGCGTAGGAACCGCACCCGTTGCCGGGAGCGCATGTTTCCGATCGTCCCGCCGAGCAGGGCCACCATGCGTACGCCCTCCGCCGGTAACTCCGCCAGGGCGGTGTCGAAATCCCCCACGATCCCGTACAGCGTCGCCTCTGGGTAGTCCACCGCGATCGTCTCGAGCGCACCGCGCAGCGCGGAGGCGGACACGTCGAGTGGGACGAACCGGTGCAACGTCCCGTTCTTGCGCATCGCGTCGAGCAGCAACCTGGTCTTGTACGAGGATCCGGAACCGAGCTCGACCAGGGTGTCCACTCCGGTCAGTTCCAGCATGTCCAGTGCGTGCGCCTCGAGGATCTCGTACTCGGCTCTGGTCTGGTAGTACTCCGGCAATTCGGTGATGCGTTCGAACAGCTCACTACCGCGCGCGTCGTAGAACCACTTCGGAGGCAACCGTTTCGGCTCGGCGGTGAGTCCCTCCCTCGCATCGGCACGCAGTTCGCGCGCCACGTCGTCATCGGAACGGCGATTGATCAGTTCCACGGGTTTCAACCTGTTACCTGCTCTCGGAAGGTGGGGAGTCTCGTAGTTCGATCTCAGGCAACGGGACGAGGCTGGTCTCGACGCGGTCGGCGACGACGAGATACCCGTCCGGGACGGCCTGCCAATGCGGCTCTCCAGTCGTATCGGGGGGAGCGCCGCGCGCGACGGCGGGGACCCCGAACGGTTCGGAAGCGACGATCACCGCGTTGTCGGTACGACAGACCGACAGGGCGTGGGTCCAGGTGGTCGCGATCAACAGGTCGCCGTCGGACAGCAACAGGTTCATCCGCGCGTCGGGTACGGCCCTGACCACCTCGACGAGAGTGTCGCGGACCGCGTCGGCGGGGGACTGTCCGTCGTCGAGCCTGCGGAGCAGCAGCGCCCACACCGCAGCGGAGTCCACCGGGGCGTCCAGGGCCAGCAACCGGGTCGTGTCGAGTTTCTCCACGAGCTCGGACAGGGACTCGGGCCAGCCCGGCACGGAACCGTTGTGGCTGAACAACCAGTGTCCCGACTGGAACGGAGCGCAGGCGGTACGCACCACCGGGGTCGACTTGGTGGCGGAACGAACCGCACCGACGAGCGCCCCCGACGAGATGTCGGGGGCCAACGCGGCGAAGTTCTCGTCGGCCCACATCGGACCACAGGCGCGGTAGCGCCCGGGCTCGGGACGGTCCGATCGGTACCATCCCACGCCGAATCCGTCCACATTGACCGTTCCGCCGCGACGCATGTCGGCCGGTGCCCAGCTCTGCTCCAGCAGAGAATGGGACGGGCGCAGCAACAGCTCGTCCAGCGCCACCGGCGGACCCAGATAACCGACGTGTCTGCACATGAAAACGTCCGCTCAGTCGAGTTCCTCGCGCGAGGGTGTACGCGCGCAGCGGAATCCGGCGAAGATCTGCCGCCGGATCGGGAAGTCCCAGTTGCGGAAGGTGGCCCTGCAGGCAGCCGGGTCGGTGCCGAACGAGCCGCCGCGCAGCACCTTCTGGGCGGTGCCGAAGAAGACCTGCGAGTACTCCGGGTATGGGAAGGCCTCGAACCCGGGATAGGGAGCGAAGTCGGAGGCCGTCCACTCCCAGACGTCCCCGATCAGCTGCCTGGCTCCCGAGGGGGCCTGGCCCGCCGCGTAGGCGCCCACCGCGGCGGGCCGCAGGTGCCGCTGCCCGAGGTTCGCCCGCTCGGGGCCCGGTTCGTCGTCCCCCCACGGGTAGCGCATGGAACGTCCGGTGGCGGGGTCGAACCTGGCGGCCTTCTCCCACTCCGGTTCGGTGGGCAGGCGCTTTCCCGCCCAGTTCGCGTAGGCCTGCGCCTCGTGGAAGCTGACGTGCAGCACCGGTTCCTCGGGGGGCACGGGTTCGATCCGCCCGAACCTGCGGCGCAACCACGTGTCCCCGTCACGGCGCCAGAACAGCGGGGCGCTCAGCCGCGCGTGCTCGCGGTGCCGCCACCCCTCCTCGGTCCACCAGCGCGGCTCTCGGTAACCACCGCTGTCGATGAATCGGAAGAAGTCGGCGTTGGTCACCGGGTGGGCGTCGATGAAGAAGTCGGCCACGTGGACGGGATGGGCGGGACGCTCGTTGTCCAGCGCCCACGGCTCGGTCGACGTTCCCATCGTGAAGGTGCCCGCCGGTACCAGCACTTCCTCGTGCGAACTGGGTGCTCGTGCCGTCGGGGGCGGATCGGGGGCGTGCAGCACGGGATCGCCGCGCCGCAACTGGTGGGTGGCCAGCATGGTCTCGTCGTGCTGCTGCTCGTGCTGCACGATCATCCCGAAGGCGAACGCCTGGTCCACCAGACGTCGTCCCTCCAGGCTGACGTGGTGCAGCACGTCCTGAGCCTTGTCGCGGACGGTGGCGATGTACTCGCGGGACTCCCGGGGACCGAGCAGGGGCAGCTCGGGACGGTCGCACCGCGAGTGCTGGAAGGCGTCGTAGAGGTCGTCGATGTCCGGACGCAGCGCGGGACGCCCTCCGACGTCACGTACCAGCCAGAGTTCCTCCTGGCTGCCGACGTGCGCCAGGTCCCAGACCAGCGGCGACATCAGCGGCGAGTGCTGTTCGACCAGGTCGTCGTCGTCGACCGCGTCGGTCAGCGCGGCGCTGCGTCGCCGGGTTCGTTCGAGCTCGGCGGCGACGAGGCTCTTGAGGTCATCCTGGGACAGTTCGACCGACTCGGGGCCGATTGTGCTCACGTTGTCCTCCTCCGAGATGTGACCGGCTCCGCTCGACGGGCGGTTTCGAGGCGCCGTCGCACGCTTTCCGCCATCCGTTCGGCCAGGCCCGCGGGACTGTCGGGAGTCGCTTCCAGACAGCGACAGGCCAGATCGAAGACGGCTTCGGCAGCACGGGCCAGTTCGGGGTCCGCGAGTCCGCGACGTGCGGCGTCGATCCACCTGTCCGCGACCGCCGAGGTCTCCTCGATCACCTTGTCCACGGCGGTCTCGCTGCGGAACAGGGCGATCAGAGCCGCGGCGGGCAGCATCCACTCGTCACCGCGCTGGGCGTCGACGTAGCGGACCTCGAAGTAACCACGAGGTCGCACCGGGGAGAACATGGTGGTGAGGTGGTAGTCGAGATCCTCGTACGTGGGCGCCTCACCGAGTGAGCCACCGATCCACTCGGCGAAGCTGATCCCGTTCGGGGTGCTCCAGTCACCGCTGTCCCGACGCAGGCACACGATCGGAGCGTCCAGCACGTGGCGCGCCCAGGCTCCGGCCGGGTCGGCGGTCACCGGGGCGGGCCTGGTGCGGTGCGGATCGGTGTGCAGCAGCGCCCGGGCACGGGCTGAGGCCCAACCGGTGTGGTCGCCCAGCAGCACCGGGGAGTTGGCGAACGTCGCGGTCAACACCGGACCGAGCGCGTGCAGCGCCGTCCAGCGCGCTCCGACCCGGTTCCGTTCGCCGATGTCCAGGCAGACCTGGACTCCGGCCGTACTGCACATCATGCGCTTGCCACCGGTTCCGATTCGCTCGAAGGCGTGCTCCATGGCCGCGTAGCGCGCCACCGGGAGCAGTCGGCGCGGCGGACGCCAGGGATCGACACCGCGCTCACCGAGCACGAGTCCGGCCCGGTCGCACAGTTGTCGCACGTAGGCGATGTCGCCGGTCAACGATTCGAACAGCGTCGTCATCGATTCGTGCGCGACGCTGGAGATCTCGATCTGGCCGCCGGGCTCGAGTGTCAGGGAGGAACCGTTCGGCAGTTCGCGGTTCGGACTGTCCGGGGCCAAGGAAGTCGGAGTGTGAGAACCGAGAGCCCGTTCCAGGCGTTCGGGGTCGAGAGGGAGCCGGGGGTCGCCGGCATGGTGCACGGTCCATTCGAGTTCGATGCCGAGCAAGCGGGGTGGGCCGTGCTTGAAGCACACCGAGGCCACATAGGCCTCCGCGTCGGCACGGCTCCGCAAGCGCGACTCGGGTACCTCGTGGACCGCCGGATCGACGGGACTCTCCCGTTCGATGGGCATGGCCACGTTCCATCACCACCTGTGTTCTGGTGTACACATTGACATTACCGGCGCTCGGGGGAACACGCACCACTTGCGGTCGCGGCTGTTCGACTGCTAAGAAACGCCGCGCTCCCTCTCGGGCGTTCGTGGATCTCACAAAACGTACGTACGGATTGCGAGAATGCTCGCGAGCTGCGACGATCAGTTCATGCCTCGCGTAAGCTCGGACCACCTGCGGGCACGGCGCCGCCAGATCCTGGACGGCTCTCGGGCCTGCTTCGCGCGGTACGGCTATGAGGGGGCTACCGTACGCAGGCTCGAAGAGGCCACCGGGCTCTCACGGGGCGCGATCTTTCACCATTTCAAGGACAAGGAGTCGTTGTTCCTGGCACTGGCCGAGGACGACGCGGGCAGGATGGCCGACGTCGTCGCCGAGCAGGGGTTGGTGCAGGTGATGCGCGACCTGCTTTCCGATCCGCACGGAGGCGGAAGCGTTCCCGGGGCGGACTGGCTGGGCACTCGCCTGGAGGTCTCGCGCAGGCTGCGGACCGACGCGGAGTTCCGCAGCAGGTGGGCGCAACGTTCCGAACAGCTCACGGCCGCCACCAGGGAACGCCTCAAACGGCAGCACCGTTCGGGCAACCTGCGTGACGACGTCGACGTGGACGTGCTGACCTCCTACCTGGAACTGGTGCTGGAGGGGCTCGTCTCGCACCTGGCGATGGGTTTTCCCGCCGACGACATGGATCCGGTGCTGGACCTGGTGGAGGAGAGCGTGCGGCGCCATCGCGGCGGAGTGTGAGCCCGCCCTGGTCCGCACCGAGCACCACGGCGTGTGCGATGCCGTGGTGCGGTACCGGGCGTAATCTCGCCCCCGGCCCGACCAGAACCGGCGGGGACCGGCGCGGCGACGCCGGTGAGCGACGGCAGCCGGAGGCACGCATGTGGAGCGAGTGGTGGAATCGCTTCGTCGCCTCGGACCCGGCGCTTCGCAGGTTCCGGACGGCGGTGCGAGTCGTGTCCTCGGTGGTCGTGACGCTGCTGGTCGTGCTGCCCTTGCTCGCCCGGTTGGGAGAGCCCCTCTCGAGCGCGCTGATCGGAGCCATCGTCGCCATCCAGTCGTCGGTGGCGGTCAACGACGCCACCGAGCGCGGCAGGTTGATCACCACACTGCTGATGCCGATCCCCGCCGCGGCCAGCCTCACCGCGGCCACCGCCAGTCAACCCCTCCCGGTCCTCAAGGTACTGGTCTTTCTGGTGGTCATCTTCGCCGCGACCTACGTCCGCCGGTTCGGCGTGCGCTACTTCGCGCTGGGGTTCGTGGGGTTCTTCGGTTACTTCTTCGCGATGTTCCTGCGCCCCGACCTGTCCCAGATCCCGATGATGGCGGTGGCGGCGGTGTGCGGTGCGCTGGCGGCCTGCCTGGTGCGTTTCGTGGTGCTGCGGGACGATCCGCAGGGCGTTCTCCGCAGGGGCAGACGAACCATGCGGGCCCAGGTGCACGCACTGCTGCACGCGGTACGTGACCTGGCCGAACATCCCGACTCGGCGGCTCGCCGCCGTCGGCTGCAGAGCCGCTCCACCAGGCTGAACGAGACGGCGCTGATGCTGGAGGGCACGGTGGAGCAGCTGACCGGCATCGACGAGCGGGGCAGGCGACGATTGCGCCAACGGCTGCTCAACGTCGAGCTGGCCGCCGAGAACCTGCTGACACCGCTGACAAGGGCGATAGACCACCCCTCCGGGGCGGTTCCGGCGCTGACTCCGTTGCTGTACCTGCTGCGCACGGATCCCGCCGAATTCCGGAAAGCGGCCAAACGCGTCGCCGAGGAGTTGGAACGGCAGGGATCGGCTGAGCTGGCCATGACCGTGCGCAGACTCGGGACCGCGATGGCGGAGCTCGCCGAGGCGACCTCCGAACTGGGTGGGGACTACGTCCCCGAGGAGTCGGAACCGGAGGAGACCGAAGAGTTCGAGGAGGCCGAACGCAGCCAACAGGAGGAGACCGAGACGGGGCTGCGCCGCCCCGAGGTGCGCACGGCGGTGCAGGTGACCACGGCGGCGGCTCTGGCGATCCTCGGCGGACAGCTGGTGTCGCCGAACCGCTGGTACTGGGCGGTGATCACGGCGTTCGTCGTGTTCATCAGCGTCAACAGCCGCGGTGAGCTGCTGATGCGGGCCTGGCAACGCACCGCCGGCACGCTGCTGGGCGTGCTGGCCGGGATTCTGGTGGCCTCACAGGTGACGGGGTACCTCGCCACCGAACTGGGACTCGTGCTGCTGTGCCTGTTCCTCGCGTTCTACTTCATCGGGTACTCCTACGCGGCGCTGACGTTCTTCATCACCACCGCTCTCGGCATCCTCTACGGAATCCTGGGCACCTTCTCCGTGGGGGTACTGGAGACTCGCCTGGTGGAGACGGCGGTGGGGGCCGCGGCGGGCGTGGTCGCCGCTGTGCTGATCCTACCCACCAGCACCCGTTCCGTGGTCCGCTCGCGTTCGGAGGACTTCCTGCTACGACTGCGGGACCTGTTGCGCAGCGCCGCCGACAGCATCGACGACGAGGGGACGGTCTCCGGACTGCGCGAGGACGTGCGGGAACTGGACGACCGGTTCCACCGGCTGCGCGGCAGCGCGCGCCCCCTGACGGGGCTGCGGCTGCGTTCCCAGGGCAGCCGGTTGGAACGGGAGCTGACCATGGCCAGCGGGTGCGCCTACTACGTCCGCAACCTGACCGTGGTGCTGGGCCCCACCGCCGAGATGATCGACCGGGACACCCGGGACAGACTCGTCGCGCTGCTTCGGGACATGGCCGAGACGGCGGAGCGGCTGACGGGCCGGGGCGAGCGGGACTTCGACGAGGTCGTCTCGCGGATGCGCGATCGTGCGGAGGAACTGCACGACATCGCGGAGGCCCTCCCCGCCGGGCCGACCTCGCTGCACCGCACGGTGTACCTGCTCGACCGGGTCGGGCGAATCCTGCACGATCTGGGCAGGGAGTTCGGGTTCGTCGAACGCCGGGACGCAGAGCCCGCGAGGTGAACCCTCGACGCGGGGGGCGGCGACCACGGTCGAAGCGGCCGCGGACCGCATAATGCGGACCATGCACCACGAAATCGAACGGCGCGTGGCACTGCGGTTCCACGAGGAGTCGGTGGAAGCGGAAACGCACGTCAACATCTCCGCGATCCGGAGAGACGACGGGTGCCTGTGGTTGGCGGGTGACGAGACCGCGACCGTGGAGCGGATGCACGTCGCCGGCGGCGAGCACCCCGACTCCTACGGTGAGCAGCGTACCTTCGGGCTGTCCGACCTGATTCCCCTGCCCGGCCCGGCCGACGAGGAGGCCGACATCGAGGGACTCGGCCTGGACGGGGACTGGCTGTGGGCGGTGGGCTCGCACAGCCTGGTGCGCAAGAAGGTAAAGCCCAAGCACGACGACACCAAGGCCGCGAAGCGATTGGCGAAGGTGCGGGACGAGGCCAATCGACACATCGTCGCCAGGCTGGCGGTGGAACGCGACGGCGGTGGTCCGCCCCGCCTGGTACGGGAGGCTTCGGACGGCAGACGCTCCGCGGTGCTGGGAGCGCGCCGCCGGGACAGTCTGACCGAGGCGCTGGCCGAGGACCCGCACTTGAGCCCCTTCCTGCGGATACCGGCCAAGGACAACGGGATCGACGTCGAGGGGATCGCGGTCAAGGGGGAGAACCTGTTCCTCGGGTTGCGGGGACCGGTGCTGCGAGGCTGGGCCGTGCTGCTGGAGATCACCCCGGTAGAGGGAACCGAAGAGGGTGAGCTGGCCCTGGGCAAGTTCGGGGGATCGCGTTACCGCAAGCACTTCCTCGATCTCGGCGGCCTGGGAATACGCGATCTCTGCCCACACGGTGACGACCTGCTCGTGCTGGCGGGCCCCTCCATGGATCTCGACGGCCCGGTCCGGTTGCACCGCTGGCAGGGCGCGGCGAAGAGCGAGGCTCCCGAAGTGGTGCGTTCCGCACAACTTCCGGTGGAGCTGGACCTGCCCCACGGAGCGGGTGATGATCACGCCGAGGGCATCTCGGTCGTGTCGGAGTCGGACGGCGACAAGCTGTTCGTGGTCTACGACAGCCCGGCGGCGCATCGGGTCGCCACCGAGCACGTCGTGTTGGGCGACGTGTTCACGCTGCCGTGAGTCGCACCGGCCGGGGCCGGGTGTGAGTCCCACCGCGTTCGGCGTGAGGAGCTCCCCGGTCGTTGCCCTCCGAAAGGAGAACCGCGCCGCGCACCTCTCGTCGGAAGAGGTACGCGGCGCGGGACGCGACGGCGGGGCTCACTGCACTCCGTGCATGGAGCGTTTGATGCTGCGGTTGGCGACTGCCAACAACACGGCGCAGGCCAGCGTGGCCACACCGACGATGCCGAAGTAGATCTGCTGGTTGTCCAGCGAGTACAGCTTGACCACCTGGGCCCCGACTCCCTGCCCCATCGCCGGGGCCAGGAAGTACAGTCCCATCGTCTGTGAGGCGAAGACCGCGGGTGCCAGCTTGGTGGTTACCGAGAGCCCGACCGGGGAGAGCATCAGCTCACCGACCGTCATCAGCACGAACACGAAGGCCAGCATCAGAGCGATGTGCTGGTCACCGCTGACGGTCTTGGACAGCACCACCCACAGGAACGCCACACCGACGGAGACGAGACCACCCACGAACTTCATCGGGGTACCGGGCTGGTGGTTGCCGAGCTTGATCCACAACATCGCGAACACCGGGGCCAGTGCGATGATGGACAGCGCGTTGATCGACTGGAACCAGGAGGCCGGGATCACGTACCCGAACACGTTCAGGTTGGTGTCGGCCTCGGCCAGGTTCGCCAGCGTGTTGGGCTGCTGTTCGAACAGCAGGAAGAACAGGGCCGTGGCGAGGAAAAGCGGAATGTAGGCGAGCAGCCTGTCCCGCTCGATCCTGGTGATCTGCTTGCTGCCGAGCATGACCGCGAAGTAGACGACCGGCAGCACGGCCGAGATCAGGGTGATCACGTTGACCAGCCCGGCCAGGCCGACGATCCCGGTTCCGAACAGCAGCGCCATCACCACGACCAGCGCCACCGCTATCCCGACGGCGCGCCCCAGCACCGCGGACCTGTGCGCGGTGGGCAGCGGGTTGGCAGGGTGCAGACCGGCCCGCCCAAGGTGGCGCCGGCCGAGCACGTACTGGATCAGGCCCAGGGCCATGCCGACCGCGGCGGCACCGAAGCCGTAGTGCCAGTCGATCTTCTCACCGAGCCAGCCGCAGATCAGCGGCGCGGCGAAACCGCCGATGTTGATCCCCATGTAGAAGATCGAGAAACCGGCGTCACGCCGGGGGTCGTCCTCGGAGTAGAGACTGCCCACGACCCTGGACACGTTGGGCTTGAGAAGACCGCTACCCGTGATGATCAGCACCAGCCCGAGCAGCAGGGTGGGCACACCCCCCGGAAGCGCCATGCTGATGTGGCCGAGCATGATCAGCACGCCGCCGTAGAAGATGGAGCGCTGGGCCCCGAGGACGCGATCGGCGAGCCATCCGCCCGCCACACCGGTCAGGTACACCGAGGCGCCGTAAGCACTCACCAGGGAGAGCGCGGTGGACTTGGGGATGGCCAGCCCACCTTCGGCTACCGCGAAGTACAGATAGTAGCCGAGAATCGCTCGCATCCCGTAGTAGGAGAAGCGCTCCCACATCTCGGTGAAGAACAGCGTCGACAGCCCACGTGGGTGTCCGAAGAAACTTCTGTCGCGCGACTCGTTCGTAACCGTGGAGGTGTTCACGATCACGTCCTCTCGTACGCATGGCAAGGCGGCGGTAGCCACCTGACAACTTGCGGCAGGATACGTACTTCTTCGCAGGCCAGGAGCACTGGGTCCCTCAAAGGTGTGACCTCTGGACAAGCAGATGTTTCAACAGTGGGCAGTTCGGATCTCCAGCGGGGTGCCCCACCCCCGAACGAGGACATGACACGTTACGGGAGTTACACACTCCGTGCTGACCACGCCGGATCCGTAACGGATACCCTCGTCCGCGGCGGCCGGCTCAGGTGAGTCAACTCACGATGCCAGTTGTCCACATCGTGGACACACCCTGGCGGTGGGCCGTCCCCATGGACACAGCCGACCGGGCTCTCCGGACGCCCCCGACACCCAACACTCCGGACCCGACGACCATTCCAGCTTTCGTACCGCACACCGCGGCAGCCTCGCTGCCGACGAGCCGTGGAGGAACCTCGATGGAACTGTTGCCCGCGCACAGGGTGGCGATGCGCGAATTCGACAACCGCGTCCGGCGCGTCGAACTTGACCAGCTGGACAACGCCACCCCCTGCGACGATTGGAAGGTGCGCGACCTGCTCAACCACCTGGTCAGCGAGCAGCTGTGGGTACCGTGGTTGCTGAACGGCCACACCTTGCGGGAGGTCGGTGACAGGTTCGACGGCGACCTGGTGGGCGAGGCACCCCAGGCCGCCTGGGACAGGGCCAGCTCCGCGGCACGGGCCGCCTGGGACGGCTCCTCGCTGTCCGGCCGGGTGCACGTGACGGGCGGAACGATCCCCACCGAGGACTACGGCTGGCAGATGACGATGGACCTCACCGTGCACGCGTGGGACCTGGCCAGGGGCATCGGAGTCGACACCGGGCTCGACCCGGAACTGGTGGAATCGGTACGGACGGTGTTCGAACCGCACGTGGCCGAACTCGCCGACTCGGGACTCTTCGCACCCCCGCAACCGGTCGACGAGTCGGCGGCGCCGCAGACCCGCCTGCTGGCGATGCTCGGCAGGAAGCCCTGAGTCCTGCCCTTCCGTTCACCGTCCCACCGGGCCGGACGGACTCCGATGCGATATCCACGACACGACCGGAGCCCTCACCGGCCCTCGAACGGTAGAATGTACCCACCGAAGACAGCCATCTTCGGGGCCGCACGGCCGTGCGGCCCCGAAGATCCCGACACGGGGTCGGCATCACGACACGACGCAAGAGGAGTGACAGCGTCAGTGCCCGAGGCACACTCGCCCGAAGGCAGTACCACCGGGCCGGGTCGAAGACCCGGCGGTCCCGTCTCCCACCACCGGCCGCGGCACCGTAGTCACCAGGACCGGGACGGCCGATGATGGACGTTGCGCTAGCGATCCTGGGGCTGCTGTTCGTCGGAGTGCTCACGTTCGGCACGGCGCTGGCCGTGGCCGCCGAGTTCTCGCTGACCACGCTGGAACGCAGCACCATCGATGCCCACGTCGCCGAAGTCGGTGACCGACGTTCCAGGTCGGTGCGACGCGCGCACAGCACGCTCTCCTTCCAGCTCTCCGGGGCGCAGGTGGCGATCACACTCACCACCCTCGTCACCGGTTACGTGGCCGAGCCACTGATCGGCGACCTGCTGCGCCCGGTGATCAGCGCGGTCGGGATACCGATGAGCGTGGCCGTGCCGGCCGCGCTCGTGCTCGCGATCTTCCTGGCGACCACGCTGTCGATGGTCTTCGGCGAGATGGTGCCCAAGAACCTGGCCATCGCGCGGCCGCTGCCTACGGCCAGGGCCGTGTCGGGGTACCACGCCATGTTCTCCCGCGTGTTCAGCCCGCTGATCAACGGCATGAACAACAGCGCGAACTGGTTCATCCGGAAGATGGGGATCGAACCGCAGGAGGAACTGCGCTCGGCCCGATCTCCCGACGAACTCGGTTCGATCGTGCGCTCCAGCGCGGAGCACGGCACGCTCGACGAGGCCACCGCCGCACTGATGGACCGCTCGCTGCGGTTCGGCGAGCGCACCGCCCAGGAACTGATGACCCCTCGGGTTCGGGTGGAATCGCTCGGCGCCGAGGACAGCGTGCTCGAACTGATAGACACCGCCCGCCGCACCGGGTTCTCCCGGTTTCCGGTGCACGGTGGCGATCTCGACAACGTGCACGGGGTGGTACACGTCAAGCAGGCGTTCGGAGTGCCCTCCCGGGAACGCACCGAGAAATCGGTGGGCTCGCTGACACGACCGGTGCCCACGGTTCCGGAGAGTCTGGACGGCGACGCGCTGCTGGAACGGTTACGGGGTTCCGGGCTGCAGCTGGCACTGGTGGTCGACGAGTACGGGGGCACGGCGGGGATCGTGACCCTGGAGGACGTCGTCGAGGAGATCATCGGAGACGTGCGCGACGAGCACGACCGGCGCGAGGTGGCGGCGGTACGGCGCACCGGTGGTTCCAGCTGGAACATATCGGGGCTGCTGCGCGCGGACGAACTGGAGGAGGCCACCGGATTCGAGATGCCGGAAGGGGACTACGAGACGGTGGCCGGATTCGTGCTCTCCCGGCTGGGGCGCATCCCCACCGCGGGCGACCGGATCCAACAGGATGACTGGACGCTGACGGTCACCGGCATGGACCGGCACCGCATCGCGGAGTTGCGGCTGCAGCACAATGCGCCCGAGACGGGTTCACGGCAGTTTTCCTCCGACCTCGGACGCCAGCGGGAGGTGTCACGATGAGCGACGGTGCGGCCATCGGACTCACCGTGCTGCTTCTGCTGCTCAACGCGCTGTTCGTGGGTGCGGAGTTCTCGCTGCTGTCGTCCCGCCGGGACCGCCTGGAAGCACTGCGTGAGCAGGGGATCCAACGGGCTAGCACGGTGATCAGGGCCAACGAGGAAGGCTCGCTGATGCTGACCAGCGCCCAGCTGGGCATCACGCTCTGTTCACTGGGGCTGGGCCGGCTGGGCGAACCGGCCGTGGCGCACCAGCTCGACCGGCTACTGGGCCCGATCCCGGTGCCCTCGGTGCTGGTGCACACGGTCTCCTTCGCGATCGCGCTGGCCATCGTAGTGGTGCTGCACGTACTGGTCGGCGAGATGGTGCCGAAGAACCTCGCGATCGCCGATCCGGAGCGGCTGGCGCTGTGGCTGGTCCCCGCGCTCGTGGGGTTCGTCAAGATCGCGCGGCCGTTCATCGCGCTGTTCAACATGCTGGCCAACGGGGTGCTGCGGCTGCTCCGGGTGCAGCCCAAGGAGGACCTGGAGACCGCCTACACTTCCTCGGAGCTGGCCGAGCTGCTGGTGGAGTCCCGACGCGAAGGGCTGCTGGACCAGTCCGAGCACCGCAGGCTGGCGAAAACGCTGTCGTCGGTGGAGAGCACCGTCGGCGACGTGCTGGTTCCGCTGGGAGAGCTGACCACGCTGCCCGGTGACCCCACACTGACGGACGTGGAGGAGGCGGTCTCCGCCACGGGCTTCTCGCGTTTCCCGGTTCGCGGCGAAGGAGGCAACCTGGTGGGCTACCTGCACGTCAAGGACGTGCTGGACCAGGCGGGCAGCTCGCCGAACACGCTGGTCCCGACCTCGCGGATCCGTACGCTGCCCACCGTGCGGTCGCGAGCGAGGCTGGACGACGCACTGACGGCGCTGCGGCGTACGGGGAGCCACCTGGCCACTGCCATCGACGACGGTGGTAGGCCGCTCGGCGTGGTGGCGCTGGAGGACCTGGTCGAGGAGTACGTCGGCACCGTCCGCGACGGCACCCACGTGGCCTGACTCCACGATGGCCGCCCCATTACCTTTTGGGTGATCCCGCGAGAGGGCTCCCGGCCTTCGGGTCCGGCAGGACTTGTCCCTCCTGCCCGCATGATCCGGGGTATGTCACCGGACCCGCAGGCGCCGCATGACCGTTGATAGAGGCTGGAGCGTCGCCCCGAGGGGCGGCTGGCCGACCTCTACCCCCGAGAGGCCACAACCGATTCCCGGGATGCGGGTGTGATCGCCGACGCGGCCCGCACCATGCCCCATACGCCGCGGGAGCTGGCCCCCGATGACGAAACCGTGGCCGCCCTGTCCATGCTGTGCGGCCACGACGACGACCTCGCCGCCGAGGCCACCCGCGTACGCAACCGGCTACGCGGACTACTCACCCAGATCCACCCGCACCTCGAACGCGTCCTCGGACCCCGCCTGGACCACCCCGCCGTGCTGACACTGCTGTCTGCCCACCACACCCCGGCCTCACTACGAGACACCGGGCACGACGGCCTGGCCGAGCTACTGCGTCACCACGCCCCACACATGGCCGACCGCCTGACCACCGACATCCGCACCGCGCCGGCCGAGCAGACCGTAGTCGTGGCAGACACCGAGACCGCAGGAGTGGTCATCCCCAACCTCACGGCCAGCCTGCGCACCGTGCTGGCACAGCGCCACGACGTGGAAAGCCAGCTCGAGGCCCTGCCGCCAGGCCCCTCTTTCCACGGTCGGAGACCTCGATGCCCGGCATCGGCGTCTCCGACCGCCTCCCGCATCCTCATCGACGTCGGCGACGCCAGCCAATTCCCCACCGCCACCCACCCGGCCGCCTACGCAGGGCTAGCACCAACCACCCGCAGCTCGGGCAGCAGCACCCGCGGCGAACACCCCGCCAAAAGAGGCAACAAGCAGCTCAAACGGGCCTTCTTCCTCGCCGCGTTCGCCTCGCTGCACCACCCACCCTCACGGGCCTACTACGCCAAAAAGACCACCCAGGGCAAACGCCACACCCAAGCCCTACTCTGCCTCGCCCGACGCCGCTACGACGTCCTCCACGCCATGCTCAAAAACAGCCACCCTCCACCAACACCTCTTGCCCACCCCATAGAGGCCCCCACACAACCTCGCCCGACCGACAGGCATGGAAATCGCGAGTCGTCTCGTTTCCGCCGCTGCCCTGAAGGCGGTCGGAATTGGGCTGAGTGCAGCGGCAGTTCAAGGCACACTCGGGCGGAAACAGCGCCAACCGCTCATCCACCGATGGCGGTTTCGTCCGCCGCGCCGCGCTCGCCGCTCAGGCAGAGCCGAGCAGCTTCCCGAACTCGCCGGTCAGGCTGTCCCGGTTCCCGATGAAGGGTGCCGTGGTGCGGCGGTGGGGCACGAGCTGGATGGTGGCGTCCTGGTCGAGCGCCCCGTCGGGTCCGCAGGTCGTCGGCGCCATCGGCCGCGTACTGATAGGTCTGCCAGACCTCTGGGAGACCCGAACCCGGTCGGACACCTCCGGCAGCTTGCGGATGTGCGCGCGGTAGGGACATTTCTTGTCGCGCACACCGGCGTCGCTGAGGAACACCACCCAGTCCCCTTCGGCGGAGCGGGTGGCCTCGGACGGTTTTCCGGTGTGCTCGTCGAAGGTGACTTCCAGCCTGTCACCGGAGGTCAGTGGGGCCTCTTCGCTGTGCAGCCGGAGCAGCTCGTTCTGGTGCAGCCGGTGCGTCCGCGTGTCCCCCTCCTCGCAGAGCTCCAGCTCGGGGGGTGAGTCCTCGTCGTCGTGACTCACCACCACCGCCAGCCGCACTGTGCCGATCTCGCCGGAATTCGCCGAGGCGCGGTAGCCGGGGGCGAACTCGTTGTCGAACACCCGCAGGCATCCCCCGGCCAGGGTCTCGTGCAGCGAGCGCAGCGCGCCTTTCAGCGAGGAGCCCGGGATCATGACCGTGCCGTCGGGACGTCGCGGCAACCGGGGCCGCTGTTCGTCGTCGGCGGTGATCCCGCGCACCAGCAGCGGGGTTTCGGCCGTGATCGTGACGGTCAGTGTGCCGGACAACAGATCGCCCCGGCCGCTGTGGTCGTGCGGCGCGGAGCGCTTCGGTACCGCGTCCGGCAACGGCACGAAGGTGTAGGGATTGACGAAGGTCTCGACCACGCGATGCCTCCCCAGCGGGCCTGCTCGATGTCCGCGTGATCACACCACGATGATGATCTGTTGCGGTAGGTTATCGAACGCGTGCGGATCGTGAGAGGGGTATCGATGAAATCCTTGCGCCGTGTCCTGCCGAGCTGGGGCCAGCTGCCCATGATCGGCTCCAACTGGTCCGTGGTGATACTCGGCGCGTTCATCACCGCCTCGCTGGCGCTGGTCGTGGAGGATTTCTTCCCGAGGGATTCCGACGACGGCCGGGTCGTGCCGTGGCGGTGGGGGATCTTCCTGACAGCCGTGCTGTTGCTACTGGTGGTGCTGGGGCTGCGGGCGATCGCGCAGGACCAGCGGGGCACGCTGTTCTACGTGCAGCTGCTCGACGAGTCGATGCCCAACCGGCACGAGCAGCCACTCGCCACCGCCCGGGACCGGCGCATGTCGATGCGTTCGCTGACCCGGTGGGTCGACCTCAAGTCCCGTTTCCACGGTGGAGTGATCGACTGCGTGGAGCCCTGTCGCGAGCTCGGCCAGGCTCTGGAGGAGGCCATCAACACCGATCGTGACGACACGGGCTATTCGGTCGCGCCGAACATGTTCTGGCCCATCGCCCTGGCCGTCGGATTCTCCCTGCCGCACCCGGACAGTCTGCGAATGCTGGAGTTGCAGCCGCAGAACCAGGGCACGCCCCCGAAATCCACCCCGTTCGAACGAAAGACGCGGCGAAACGGCGGCTCGTCCTCGCGGGTGGAGATCGAGTACCCGCTCGACACCGACCCGGTGAGCCTAGTCAAAGCCGATTCGAGCGTCGCCGATCAGCAGGCGAGCCTGGTCGGTGCGTGGCTGGCGTTCACGAAGCAGGCCGAGAACTTCTCCGCGAAGGAATTCGCCCGGTTCGGGGTGGGGACCGTCCACACGCTCACCTGTCGGGGCAACCTTCCGGGGCGGAACGGTTACCAGCCGAATTTCGGGCGCGGTGAGCTCGAACGCATGGGTCCGGAGATCGCCGAGAAGCTGGCGATGATCAAGGCCGGTGCGGGTGAGCGGGAACTCGTGGTCGTGGCGATGGTGCCCAAGTCAGTCGCGTTGGCTCTCGGCTGGCACCTCTCGCAGGAAGCGCCCGCGTTCTTCCGCGGCACGCATCTGATGAACTTCGACCAGGCCGAGCGGCGCTACGTGCCGATGCGGGTGCGGGAATCGCAGCCGACCACCCCACCCCAACCCGTCCCGGAGGCGACCTCGGTGACGGTGAACGGCAACGGACACGGGAATGAGGCCGACGGTGCCGGCGACGATACGGCTGACGCTTGATCAACCGGGTTCGGCGCGGATCTATCCGGCTCGGCTGCACACGGAGTCCACTGTGATCTCGTAGCACAGCCTGTCGCCCGGGGAAACCTCGCCCGCCGGACAGGGCACAGAAGTTTCCTGGACAACGGAAATAGACACTTCTTCTCCCGCAAAATCCTTTTCGGCCAAAAAATACATCAAGGGCGAGCGCCAGATTTATCGAATTACGGAAAACGTCTCGGTGCGGATTTTCCGATAAGTAAGAATGGGACGCCACCTCGCGAAACGCGACGGGCATGAACCGGCGCACCGGACGGCGGGCACGACCCGCACTCACCGACCGAACGAGCCCGAACGGGCTTCACTTCCGACGTCACCACTCCGGGGAGACGCCGCACGGGTGGCCTATCCTTCCCCATGTGCCACCCGAAGTACTGTCCGAACGAACGTGGCGTGCCAGGGAACAGGCTCACCTGGAACGGATACGGAACTGGACGCTGCCGCACCGCGAGCGGCAGCGGCGCGGCGAGAAGCACCCGGTGCTGGACTTCCTCTTCACGTACTACACCCAGCGCCCGTCGAGGCTGGAGCGCTGGCAACCGGGTTTCGGCGTGGCCTTGGAGGGCGGCGCGAAGTTCCTCGACCGGCGCGGCTACAGCGAGACGCCGGACGGTGTGATGGTCGCGCCCGAGGCGCTGACTCCTCGACTGCTCGACACCGCCGACTTCGTGCACCGCCTGCTGAGCGCCACGGAGTCACGTCCGGCACAGCTGGGCTGCTTCGGGCTGCACGAGTGGGCCATGGTATACCGACTCACCCAGGACGAGCTGCGGCACTCGGAATGGCCGCTGCGCCTGGGGATCCAGGGCACGAACGAAGTCGTCGAGTCGATGCGCATCCAATGCAGCCACTACGACGCGTTCCGGTTCTTCAGCACGGCGGCCCGGCCGCGCAACACGCTGCAACCCACCCAGCAGGACCGGGTCAACCTCGAACAGCCGGGCTGCCTGCACAACAACATGGACGTCTTCAAGTGGTGCTACAAGCTCGGCCCGCTCGTACCCGCCGAGCTGACGGCCGACGCCTTCGAGCTGGCCGCCGAGATCCGCGAGCTGGACATGCGTGCCAGTCCCTACGACCTCAGCGAACTCGGCTACTCACCCGTGGCGATCGAGACGGCTCCCGGGCGCGCCGAGTACGTCCGCGAGCAGCGGGCCTTCGCCGAACGAGCGAGCGCGCTGCGGCGACGTCTGATCGAAACGTGCCGACACCTGCTGGAACAGCGCGTGGGGTGACCGCCACCGCGGCCACCCCACCTCGGCACTGCCGTACTCGGGTCACTCACTGACCGTCAGGCCGAGCTCCCCGTTGTCGTCCCGCTCGGCGTCCAGCGTCTTGTCCCCGAGCACCGTGGCGGCCTGTTCGTCCAGGAAGACCCGCACACCGGACTGCTCGACGATCTGGTCGCTGTCCTCCGGAGCGTTGGCGACAGCCGCCTCCAGACCGTCTGGCGAAGCCTGCCCCTCGGGCGAGCTGATACGCAGACCGGCCCCCTCGGGGGACTCTCCGCCGACCAAGATCAGCTTGATGACCTCGGCCGCGTTCTCGCTGATGGTGAGCATCTGCTCGTATACCCCTCTCGGAGTCGGTCACGTAAAGAGCCCACCGTATTAGACAGCCTCGCGGAACTCTCGGTTACCCCTCGTAAGCCGACATCGGCGGGCAGGAGCACACCAGGTTGCGGTCCCCGTGCGCCTGGTCGATCCGCCGAACGGGAGGCCAGATCTTGTTCTCCGGGCTATCCGTCGGGTACGCGGCCTCCCACCTGCTGTAAGGATGCTCCCACTCCCCAGCCAGCGAGGCGGCGGTGTGCGGAGCGTTGACCAGCGGGTTGTCCTCGGCCGACCACGTTCCCGCCGCGACCTTGTCGATCTCGGCACGAATCGCGATCATCGCGTCGCAGAAGCGGTCCAGCTCGGCGAGGTTCTCACTCTCCGTCGGCTCCACCATGAGCGTGCCCGCGACCGGGAACGACATCGTGGGGGCGTGCAGCCCGTAGTCCGCGAGCCGCTTGGCCACGTCGTCGACGGATACCCCGGCCTCCTTGGTGATCTCGCGCAGGTCCAGGATGCACTCGTGGGCGACGAGCCCCCCACTGCCGGTGTAGAGCACCGGGAAGTAGTCGTGGAGCCGCTTGGCCACATAGTTGGCCGAGGCGACGGCCGTCAGCGTAGCCCGGCGCAGCCCGTCCGATCCCATCATGCGGACGTAGGCCCAAGAGATCGGCAGGATCGAGGCGCTGCCCCACGGGGCGGAGCTGATCGGCCCCACGCCGGTCTCCGGACCCGCCTGCGGCTGTAGCGGGTGATTCGGCAAGAACGGCGAGAGGTGCTCACGCACCCCGATGGGGCCGACACCGGGACCGCCGCCACCGTGCGGGATGCAGAAGGTCTTGTGCAGGTTCAGGTGGGAGACATCGGCACCGAACTTGCCCATCCGAGCCAGCCCGATCAGCGCGTTGAGGTTGGCCCCGTCCACGTAGACCTGACCGCCCGCGTCGTGCACCAGCCCGCAGACGTCCTGCACGGTGTTCTCGTAGACCCCGTGCGTGGAGGGGTAGGTGATCATGATCGCGGCGAGCTCGTCGCGGTGCTTGTCCACCAGCTCACGCAGGTGGTCCATCTCGATGTTGCCCGCGTCGTCGCAGCGCACGACGACCACCCGCAAGCCGGCCATGACGGCGCTGGCCGCGTTGGTGCCGTGGGCGCTGGCCGGGATCAGGCATACGTCGCGCTGCTGCTGGCCACGTTGGCGGTGGTAGGCCCGGATCGCCAGCAGGCCCGCGAACTCGCCCTGACTGCCCGCGTTCGGCTGCAGGCTCACCTCGTCATAGCCGGTGATCTCGGCCAACCAGTTCCGCAGGTCCTCGACGACTCGCAGTATCCCGGCCGCGTCCTCTGCTGGGGCGAACGGGTGCAGTTCCCCGAAGGCGGGCCAGGTGATCGGCTCCATCTCGGCGGCCGCGTTGAGCTTCATGGTGCAGGAGCCGAGCGGGATCATGCTGCGGTCGAGGGCGACGTCGGAGTCGGCGAGCCCGCGCAGGTAGCGCAGCAGCGCCGTCTCCGAGCGGTGCCGGTGGAAGACCGGATGGGTCAGGTACTCGGTAGTACGTCGCAGCGCCGCGGGCAGGGCGTCCGAAACGAGCGTGTCCAGCTCGTCGACCGGGGTGAGGTCGCCCGCTGCCAGTCCGAAGGCGTGCCAGACCGAGGCCAGCCGTTGCCTGGTGGTCGTCTCGTCACAGCTGATACCGACGTGGTCGGCATCGACCCTGCGCAGGTTCACACCGTTGCGGCGTGCGGCGGCGACGACCTCGTCGGCACGGCCGGGGACGCGGGTCAGCACGGTGTCGAAGAAGTCGTCGTGGCAGACCTCCACACCGCCCCGCCGCAGCTGCTCGGCCAGCACGGTGGCCATGCGGTGCGTGCGGGTCGCGATGGCGCGCAGCCCTTCGGGACCGTGGTAGACGGCGTACATCGAGGCGACCACGGCCAGCAACACCTGGGCGGTGCAGATGTTGCTGGTGGCCTTCTCCCTGCGGATGTGCTGTTCCCTGGTCTGCAGCGCCAGCCGGTAGGCCTGGTTGCCGTCCGCGTCCACGCTGACCCCGACCAGTCGGCCGGGCAGCTGGCGCTCCACGCCCTTGCGTACCGCCATGTAGCCCGCGTGGGGACCGCCGAAGCCCATGGGGACGCCGAAGCGCTGGCTGGTTCCCACGACGACGTCGGCGCCGATCTCGCCGGGTGCGCGCAGCAGTGTCAGCGCCAGCAGGTCGGCCGAGACGACGGCCATACCGCCGCGCCGGTGCACCTCGGCGATGACCTCCTCGTGGTCGCGCACCGCACCGGACGCACCCGGATAGGCCAGCAACGCACCGAAGAACTCCCCTTCCGGCAGCCCGGCGGCTCCCTGGGAGAGATCGGCGTGGACGATCTCGATTCCGAGCGGTTCGGCCCGTGTCTCGATGACCGAGATGGTCTGCGGCAGCGCGTCGGTGTCCACGACGAACCGGGGGGACTTCGAGCGGCCCGCGCGCCGCACCAGGGTCATCCCCTCGGCAGCGGCCGTGGACTCGTCGAGCATCGAGGCGTTGGAGACCGGGACGCCGGTGAGGTCGGCGACCATCGTCTGGAAGTTCAGCAGGGCTTCCAACCGCCCCTGGGATATCTCGGGCTGATACGGCGTGTAGGCGGTGTACCAGGCCGGATTCTCCAGCACGTTGCGGCGGATCACCGGAGGGGTGATGGTGGGATGGTAGCCGAGGCCGATCATCTCCACATGCGGGTTGTTGCTGTCGGCGAGTTCGCGCAGTTCGTCGAGGGACTCGGCCTCGGTGGCCGGTTCCGGCAACGCCATCCGCGCGTCCCGCTCCCGGATTCCGGGCGGGACGGCTTGTTCGCCGAGTTCTTCGAGGGAACCGACACCGATCACATCGAGCATCCGAGCCAGCTCAGCCGGCATGGGGCCAACGTGGCGGTCGGCGAACGGGGTTCCGTGCTCGAGAGCGGCCAACGGTATACGTTCGTCGGTCATCGCCAAAACCTCAATCGTCGGGCATCTCGGACAGGGCAGACAGCACTCGGTCGAGTGACTGACCTCCCCCTCTGTCAATGCCCGCGAGGCGGGCGCCTGAGAGCTTCACCCGGGATCGCGGGTTTGCACCGTCGGCGGGGTTCACCACGACGCTGTGGTGAATCCCTCTTTCCAGAGGTATCTCGCCCGTACGGTCCCAATAGCCTGAGAGGTTGTCGGGGAGGGGTTGCTCCTTCGGCGCCGTGCCGAGGGTCGGCACGATCTCTCCCGTACGGGGTCAGCGACAAGTGTGAGCGTACCTCATATGTCACCCCGTTTGGCGATCACGACGCTTGCGGGACAGTTCGTCCTCGTCCGATGAGCGAACACCGGCGCTGTCGGCCCGCTCAGCGGGGAACTCGCGGATCGTGCCGCTTATCTCTCGCATGGCGCCGCTGACGGCGATCCCGAAGACCCCCTGCCCGCCGCGCAGCAGATCCACCACGTCCTCCGCCGAGGTGCACTCGTAGACAGTGGTCCCATCACTGAACAGGGTGACGCCAGCCAGGTCGCGGACCCCGCGGCCGCGCAGGTGGTCCACGGCGGTGCGGATGTTGTGCAGCGAAACACCGGCGTCCAGCAGGCGTTTGACCACCTTGAGAACCAGGATGTCCTTGAACGAGTACAGCCGTTGCGACCCGGAACCCTCCGCGAGCCTGATCGATGGTTCGACCAGTTGGGTGCGGGCCCAGTAGTCCAGCTGCCGATAGGTGATACCGGCGATCTGACAGGCAGCACGTCCTCGGTAGCCGACCAGCTCGTCCGGAAGCGCGGCGTCCGGGAACAGCTCAGCTTGCTCTACGTTCGTATCCAGCCGTGATGCGTTCTCGACCACGCACGCCTCCCCTCGGCCGACCCACGGCGGCCCTCGAATCCGGGACAGCGGTGCCCGGCCGGTCCGAATCCGATCTCGTCACGCCCCCACCCGCTCGATCACCGCGCGTACGTCCACCGTGTCGTTCGAAGGTATGCCCACCGGTGACGGCGGTCAACGCGACGCGCGGCGCTTCCGTCGAGTGGCGGTGCCCCGCTACCGGCAAGACGTCCCGCGCCCCCTCAACACCTTCGGGACGTCCCACCGGCGCCCTCGCGCGGAAGCGACGTCCGCGGGCACCGCCGTGGTGGGATGCCTCAGGTGTCAGCGCCGCGGAAGTCCTCCGGCGAGACCGAGTCCAGGAACTCCTTGAACTTCTCGACCTCGTCCTCCTGCTCGTCGGGGATCAGCAACCCCGCTTCGTCGAGCACCGACTGCTCGGCGTGGATCGGAACACCGGTGCGCAGTGCCAGCGCCACCGAATCGCTCGGCCTCGCGGAAACCCGCACGTCCCCGTCGAAGACGAGTTCCGCGTAGAAGGTCCCCTCCTGGAGGTCGGTCACCCGAACTTGTTCCAACTCTCGCCCGAGCGCACCGACCACGTCCTTGAGCAGGTCGTGGGTGAGCGGCCTGGCGGGCCGCACTCCCTGCTGCTCCAGCGCGATCGCGGTAGCCTCGACCGAGCCTATCCAGATCGGCAGATACCGCTCACCGTCGGTCTCGCGCAACAACAGGATCGGCTGGTTGGCCGGCAGTTCCACTCGCACGCCGACGACGCGCATCTCGCTGCTCATCGTCAAATCGCCTCCTCCAGCGCGCCGAAGCGTGACATCTCCTTCGAGGATCGCGCACCGACGCCTCCGACGCTACCCGCGATACGGCGAAGACGCCGCCCACACAAGCGCCGACCGCTTCCCCTGCCCCACGGATCACCCGATGGGACGTACATACCGTACCCCGCACACCGAATGATCGGGCACGTCCCACGGCCTCGCCGGACAGGGTCGGGTCGGCAGATCCCGAAAATGCCCACGAGCGGGCGTGGCTCGCGGGTTCGGCAGCCGTATCGAATCCCTTGGTCTCGTACAGGGTGGCGCCGTGGTCACCACCGAACAGAGCAGTCCGCTCGTTACCGAGTGCCCTGCGCCCCTTCCCCAGGACCGGTCAGAAACACCAGGCGGAACTTGCCGATCTGCACCTCGTCACCGTTGGCCAGCACCGAGGTGTCCACGGGCTCACGGTTGACGTAAGTTCCGTTGAGACTCCCCACGTCGACGACGACGTACTCGGCGCCCTCCCGACGGAACTCCGCGTGCCTGCGGGAAACGGTCACGTCGTCCAGGAAGATGTCACTGTCGGGATGCCGGCCGGAACTGGTGGTCTCCCGGTCGAGCAGGAAGCGCGAACCGGCGTTGGGGCCGCGCTTGACCACCAGAAGAGCTGATCCGGCGGGCAGCGCGTCCACACCGGACGCGTTGGACTCTGCAGGCGCACTCTCGGCGTTCTCCTGCTCGGAGAGGAAGGGCTTGAAGACCGAGGTGGTCTCCGATGACTGCTCCGGCGGTACGTCGCCGGGCCCGTCGTTGGTGCTCACCTGAGCTCTCCTCCTGCGGATGGATCGTGCCAGTACCACCCAACGTACCTCGCCGTACACGACGGCGGACGGCGAGTCCCGATATTCAGGCCGATCGGGCCGGATACCACCAGGGTGTTCACACGATCATCGCAGCGAAGATCACATTCGTTCAACGGCCCACCCGCCGTGCCCGCACGACTCGGGACGCGACGGATGGAGTGTTCAACCGCGGACGCGGGCGAGCCGGACGGCGCCGACCACCTGGCCGAGGTAGAGCAGCCCGGCCCAAAGGTAGAGCGCGGCCCCCCAACCCGTGAACGCGTAGGCGAACGGGCGGGCGATCCAGTCGAGCGCGAAGTCCCCCTGCACCACCAGCAGCAGCGGGAAGGCGTACATCAAGCAGAACGTGGCGGCCTTGCCCAGGTAGTGCACGTCAGGCGGTTCGAACCCGTGGTACCGCAGCACGGGCAGGCACAACGTCAGCAACAGATCACGCGCGATCAGGGCGGAAGCGACCCACCACGGGACCACTCCCCTGACCACGAACGCCACCAACGTCGCCACGATGTAGAGCCGGTCGGCCGCCGGGTCCAGTAGCTGTCCCACTCTGCTGTATTGGTTCAGCCACCGGGCGAGTTTGCCGTCCAGCCAGTCGGTGACGCCACTGAAGACCAACACCAGCAACGCGAGCAGGTCCCACTGAGGACCGAGCAACAGCCACAGGAAGACCGGAACTCCGGCGAGCCGCAGCACGCTCAACGCGTTGGGAACCGTCCACCACGGATCGCTCCAGACCCCGGCGGCCACTTCCCTGATGCGATCGATTCCCTGGTCCGAGCCTTCCCCCCGGGAACTCCGCGCCGATCCCGTAGTGGCGCCATCGGCGTCTTGCACCACGAGACCCTCCCCTGCGAGCGGGCCGACTCCACTCCAGTTCCACGAGTGGGCCCGCGATCCATGACGCGCCCGCTCGTGGTCACGCCGGACGCGTCATCGTGCCTGTTCGTTCAGGGTGCCATACGCGTGCGCCCCGCGGTCGGCGGCACCAGGCGTCAGCTCGCGGGAAGAGACCAACCTCTGCGGTTGAGCTCGGCGTCGCTGAGAAACCGTGGTCGACCGCGGTCGTCGACGCCGACCCAGCGCGACCGTCCGCCGCTTCCCTCGAGCACGAAAGGGTGGCCACCGCTCCAGACCACCGAGCAGGGGGTCGTGGGGAGCCCACCACCCCCGCTTCCGGTCTCGTCCTCGGGAACGGACTCCGAATTCGATGACGTATCGCTGCGCATCTTCCGTAGTACCTCCGCCAGAACCGTCGTCCTGACCGCGTCCAACGTTAGCTTTCGGGCCCTCGGTACCGATTGTGCGCGCGGGCCGAGGATGTGTCGCGGCACACATCTCCCGTTGCGCCGGGCGGTCCTTCTCGAGCGCCGAACCGGGCCCGAGGTACGCGCGGACGATCCCCCGGGCTGGGCAGCCCGCTCCGGCCGCCCGCCGCTCGGCGCGTCCGGGGACGCGACGAGCGGTTCTCGTAAGCCCTTCCGAGGCAGGGAACCGGGCCGAGTGACTCTCACCGCCGCGGCGGCGAAACCGGCTCGCGCCGAAATCGCACGACAACCGCCTCCGAATCCGACCTTACCCCCGAAAAGAGCGGAAGAATCGAATCGAACCACATCCCCGGACGAACCGGAAGCGAAGCGCCACCGGACGGGGATGATCGAAGCCCCGAAGGGGCGAAAATCAAAAAACAGTCGGTAACAGGGGGGGCACAATGTGTGGAAAACGCGCCCCCACGACAGGGCCGCTCGCGAACCGCACCACCTTCCCTTCACACGGCAGCCGAAGTGTGTCGCGTCTCTCAATCCTCGGTGAGTCGGCTAACACTTCGCCTCCGGTGAACCAACGGCCCACCCGAGCCGCCGGGGAGGTCCACACCGGGATCCCCTTCATAATCAAAAACTTCTTGACCTGGTATTTCGACCACAAAAGCCACCACTGAACCGAGCTCTCCCCTTGAGCGGCAGCGGCATCGAGGAACAGTGATTCGTTACCTTCGCGTAACTAGTACATCTGTACATCAACGCTATTTCTGGCTATGGTCTCGAACCGTTCTGACAGCGACACGGAAGGGAAGAACGTGCCTGCCGAAACACGTACGAACGGTGACGACAGCACCCGACCACCCATTGCCCACGTGGGCAAAAGAGGGATGGTGAAGATCGGCGTTTTCGTGATCGTTTTGGCATTCGCCCTGACGTATGTCGCCCTCGCGGAACCGAATGTTTCGTGGCCGGGCCTGATCGCGATGCTGGTTTTCTACGCGTTGTTCTACTGGCTGGGTGCTTTCGTGGCCGCCCGACGCGGAGGCGGGCTGGGCGACACGATGGTCGCGGGCCGCAACATGCCGCTGTGGATCGGCGTGTTCACCATGACGGCCACCTGGGTCGGTGGCGGCTACATCAGCGGTACCGCCGAGAGCACCTTCAGCAGTGGTCTCGCCTGGGCTCAGGCGCCGTGGGGCTACGCGGTCAGCCTGCTCATCGGCGGACTGTTCTTCGCCAAGAAGATGCGGCGCGGCCGGTTCACCACCATGCTGGACCCGATCGACATCCGGTTCGGCAGGAGCGTCGCCGGTCTCGGCGCCATCCCGGCGATCCTCGGCGAGATCTTCTGGACCGGGGCGATCCTCACCGCGCTGGGCACCACCTTCGGCACGATCATCGGCCTGGATTTCACCGTTTCCATCATCCTGTCGGCGGTGATCGCGGTCGCCTACACCGTCGTCGGCGGCATGTGGTCGGTGGCCATCACCGACGTGGTGCAGGTCGTGGTCATCTTCATCGGCCTGATCGTGGCGGTACCGTTCGCCGCATCGGCCGTCGGTGGGCTGGGAGACGCCTGGAGCGCCTACCCCTCCAATTTCGACTTCGAGTCCTACGCATCGCTGTTCCCACCGTTGACCGGCTGGGACGACCCCGCATGGGGCCACTCCTACTGGAACTGGTGGGACGCCGGAATCGCCCTGGTGCTCGGCGGCATCCCCTGGCAGGTCTACTTTCAGCGGGTGCTGTCCTCCAGCAGCCCGAAGAACGCGCGCAGGCTCTCGGTCGGCGCCAGCGTGATGTGCGTGCTGGCCGCCATCCCGCCGGTGCTCATCGGTGTCGTGGCCACCGCGGCGAACTTCCAGGCGGAAGGAGCTCCCCCGCTGGACAACCCCTCGATGGTGCTGCCCTACGTGCTGCGCTATCTGCTGCCCACCGGTGCGGCGGCGCTCGGTCTGGGTGTTCTCGCGGCCGCCGTCATGTCCAGCGTCGATTCCTCGGTGCTGTCCGCCTCGTCACTGACCGGGTGGAACGTCTACCGACGCCTGGTACGGCCGAACGCGAAACCGGAGCAGGTGCAGAAGGTGATCCGCAGGCTGATCGTGATCATCGGCGCGGCGGCCACCCTGATGGCGCTGCGGGCCAGCAGTGTCTACGACCTGTGGTATCTGGCCAGTGACCTGATCTTCGTCATGCTGTTCCCGCTGTTGGTGTGCGCGCTGTTCGTTCCGTTCGCCAACCGGATCGGCGCCACGGCCGGATTCCTCGTCGCGGTCGTGCTGCGGTTCTCCGCGGGAGAGGACACATTCGGGCTCCAGCCGCTGCTGCCGTGGCCCTGGTACGAGGACGGCGCGGTGCTGTTCCCGTTCCGCACGGTCACGATGGTGGCGGCCCTGCTGACGATCGTCGTGGTGTCGGCGATCACCCGCCGCCGGAGTGAACCGGTACCGATGGCCGCGTTGGAGCCGGACACCCCGGAACGTGCCCGGTGGGGCAACGATCTCACCGAGGACTCGGAGTCCGAAAGCGTTCCGAACAACACGGCCAGGACTGAGGTCTGACCATCACCACCTCGTGAGGTCGGCACCGCGAACCGTCGGACCCGTCGCAACTCGAGCGCGGCGGGTCCGACGTGCGTCGCACACCGGAAAGCGACCACCAGCAGCAACCGTTCTACTCCGAACAGGCTATATACCTCCCCCGAAACTTTGGTCTATACCTTATCCAACCGTCTCCGACGAGAGGTACAGACCAGGATGAAACGAACTCGGGAAACACCCCGAAATCCGTACAGGCGTATACCCGCGGCACTGGCGTTGGCCACCAGCGCGATGCTGGCGGGAGGCACCCTGTCCGTCGCCGCTCCGCAACAGCACGAGCCCCAAGCGGGACAGCAGCGGGACTCGGACGACACGCCTTCCCTGCACGACGTGATCCCCGCACCCACATCGGTGCGGGAAGAGCCCGGTGAAAAATTCCACATCAAGTGGAACACCGGCATCCACACTCCTCCGGACAGCTCGGAAGCGGTCGAGGTCGCGCACTACCTGCAACGGCAGTTGAGGCCCTCCACCGGATACGGACTCCTGGTCAACCGGGACAGCCCCGGCCGGAACGACATCGTGCTGCGGCTGGACGGCTCGCGGGAGAGGCTCGGCGAGTCCGGTTACCGGATGGACGTCGACCAGGACCGGTTGACCATCCACGCGACCGGTTCGGAAGGGCTGTTCTACGGCGTCCAGACGTTGCGGCAGCTGCTGCCCGCCAAGGCCGAGAGCGACTTCCCCAGGCACGGCCCATGGAAGGTGCGCGCGGGCGAGATCGTCGACAAGCCCCGGTTCGAACGGCGCTCGGCCATGCTGGACGTGGCCAGGCACTTCTTCGAGGTCGGCCAGGTCAAGACCTACATCGACCAACTCGCCCAGTACAAGATCAATTATCTGCACATGCACCTGAGCGACGACCAGGGCTGGCGGATTCAGATCGACAGCTGGCCGCGGCTGACCACCCACGGTGGCAGCACCGAGGTCGGCGGCGGTGAGGGTGGTTACTACACCAAGCGGGAGTTCGCCGAGATCGTGCGCTACGCCTCCTCCCGCAACATCACCATCGTGCCCGAGATCGACATGCCGGGGCACACCAACGCCGCGCTGGCCTCCTACGCCGAGCTCAACTGCGACGGTGAGGCCCCGGACCTCTACACCGGGATCAAGGTGGGCTTCAGCTCGCTGTGCATCGACAAGGAGATCACCTACGAATTCGTCGACGACGTCATCCGGGAAGTCGCCGCGATGACACCGGGCCAGTACCTGCACATCGGTGGCGACGAAGCTCACGCCACCACCGATGAGGACTACCGGAAGTTCATGTCCAGGGTGCTGCCGATCGTGGAGAAGTACGGCAAGACCCCGCTCGGCTGGCACGAGTACGCCAAGGCGAACCCCTCCGAGTCGGCCATGGTGCAGTACTGGGGCACCACGAACTCCAACGCGGAGGTCGCCGAGGCAGCGGCACGGGGCAACGAGATTCTGCTCTCGCCCGCGCACAAGTCCTACCTGGACCAGAAGTACAACGAGGACACCGAGCTCGGCCTGGACTGGGCCGGCCCCACCACGGTGCGGGAGGCATACGACTGGGATCCGGGCGGTTTCATGAAGTCGGTCCCCGAGAGTTCGATCGCCGGTGTGGAGGCTCCGCTCTGGAGCGAAACCCTGACGAACTCCGACGAGATCGAGTTCATGGCGTTCCCCCGACTGCCCGCCATCGCCGAGCTGGGCTGGTCCTCCGCCGACGAGCTCGACTGGTCCTCGTTCCGGCAACGGCTGGCCAAGCAGGCTCCGAGCTGGGAGGAACAGGGAATCGACTACTACCGCTCCGAACAGATTCCCTGGTCGTGACACCCGCCGAACGCTCGAGACCGCACTGATCACCGGCACACCCCGGAAGCCGTTCCGGGGTGTGCCGGCCCCATCGTCGCGCCCCGCTCGCCTGCGTGTCCGGGCCACGACCCCGGACGACGGCGAGCTCAGCCCGCGAAGGCGTGCAGAGCCCCCCATTCCCGGTCCAGCTTCCCCTTCTGGATCTTGCCCAGCTCGTTGCGCGGCAGTTCCCGAACGAAACGCACTTCCCTCGGACGCTTGTGGGAGCTGAGCAGTCCGACGACGTGCTCGACGAGCTCCCGCTCGGAGACCTCGGCACGACCGGGCACCACCCAGGCCACGATGCGCTGACCGAGGTCGGGGTCGTACTCACCCGTCACCGCTACCTCCGAAACAGCCTCGTGCTCCAGCAGCACGTTCTCCACCTCACCGGCACCGACCCGAAAACCGCCACTGCCGATCATGTCGGTGGCGCGGCGTCCGACGATGCGGATGTAGCCGTCCGGAGCCCGGGTCGCCATGTCCCCGGTACGGAACCAGCCGTCGGTGAAGGCCGCCCGGGTGTCCTCCGGCCGGTTGAGATACTCCCGGAACAGATTCGGGCCGCTCACCAGGATCTCGCCCACCGTCTCGTCGTCGGAGACGGTGATCCTGCTCCCCGAGTCGTCGACCAGGATCAGCTCGACACCGCCGAAGGGGGTCCCCACGTAGCCGGGTCTGCGATCACCGGAGGCCCGCACTCCACAGTTCATGATGGTCTCGCTCATGCCGTAGCGCTCCACCACCCGCTGGCCGGTCAAGCGGGCGATACGCCGGTGCTCCACCGCCGGCAGCGCGGCCGAGCCGGAGACCAGCAGCCGCGCTCGCCCCAGCGCCCGCGCGATGTCGGGGTCGCGTTCCGCGTCGTCGGCCAGCCGCCGGTACATCGTGGGCACCCCGAACAGCATCGTGCCCGAGCCGGCGAGCTGGTCAGCCACTCCCGCCGGTTCGAAGCGAACCAGGTGCCGCAGTGTCCCCCCGACTCGCAGCGGCCCGAGCAGCCCGAGGATCAAACCGTGCACGTGGAACAGCGGCAGGGCGTGGACCAGCACGTCTGTGGCGGTCCACTCCCAGGCCCGGGCCACCGCGTCGAGGTTGCTGCGAATCGCCTTCCGGGACAGCACCACTCCCTTCGGCATCCCGGTGGTACCGGAGGTGTAGACGATCAGGGCGTCGGAGTCCGACGCCGGTTCCTCGGGCAGCTCCCGCCCGGCCACTTCGACCGAGACCTCGAAAACCGGCACGTGGGACAACGCCGAGGGGGCCGAGAACCCGGTCGCACCGAGTACCAGTTCCGGCTCGCTGTCGGTGACGATGTGCTCCAGCTCCCGCTCCCCCAGCTTCGGGTTCAGCGGCACGACCGCGGCACCGGCGCACAGCGCCCCGACCAAAGCCGCGCAGTTCTCCGGCGCGGCATCGGCCCACACCGCCACCCGTTTCGCCCCTCCGACACGAGCGGCGACCTCGCCGGCCACGCTGGCCAACCGCGCGTAACTCAGTCCGTGTGTCCCGAAACGCACCGCCTCGCTCTCGTCAGGTTCACGCAGCTTCGGCAGCAACACCGCGGAATCAGCACACATAATCGCCCTCGGAACTCCGTCCGTCACCAAACCGACCACACAACCGTCTCAGAGGGAGGTCGACAACTTCGGTCTCGGCCTCCGTCGTCAGCTCGCTGTGGAGCGCGGCTGCACGTCCTGCAACGACGCACCCGAACACGGTTCAGGGATGCCGTAACCGGAGGCCACGCGTTTCGGACGGGACGGCGGGACTCCGTGTGACCACCGGTTCGGCTCAGCCCTCACGTGGTGGAGGGATCACGCCGTCGACGGGTGACGAGCAGTTCGAGCAGACCCACCAGCACGGCGGCGGCCACGAACGAGACCGAGGCCAGCAGGCCGTGCGCTATGGCGGTGTCGTAGTCACCGGGCAGCGCGGCGAAGAACAGGCCGGAGGCGGTGGCGGTCCCTATGGCGGTACCGATGCGCTGGCCGGTCTGCTGCACGCCCGCCGCGGTGCCGCCCCTGGCGACATCGACCTCGCTGAGGGTCACGGTCTGGTTCGGTGAGATCACCATGCCGCTGCCCACTCCCCCCACCAGCAACGGCAACGCGATGACCAACCCCGCGAGGTCACCCTGGTGCCTCGACAACAGGATCTCGGTGGTCAACAACCCCAGCAGGGCTCCGCCCAACCCGAGCAGCACGACCTTGCGACCGAGTCGGTGCACCGCGCGACCGCTGAACGCGGAGGAAACGGCGGATCCCACCGCGAAGGGTGTCAGCGCCAGCCCGGCCTGCAACGCGGAGTATCCGAGACCGCGCTGGAAGTAGACGGCGAGGACGAAGAAGATGCTGGTGAAACCGGCGAAGTACAGCATGCCCAGCGTCGCTCCGAAGGTGTAGCTGCTGATACGGAACAGCCTCAGGTCCACCAGCGGGGAACCCCCGCGGCGGGAGCACCGCAGCTCCCAGGTGACGAACAACAGCAGCAGAACCGGGACGGCGGCCCACAGCGACCAGCTCAGCGGGCCGCTCATCCCCTCCCGGTCGACCAGCGGCAGCAGCAGGCAGACCACGGCCGCCCCGAGGAGGAACACCCCGAGAGCATCGGCTCCCCGGAGCTGCCGGTTCCCCGAACCGCGCGGCATGATCCGTGCCGCCGCGATGAGCGCGGCCAGACCTATCGGCAGGTTGACGAAGAAAACCCAGCGCCAGCCGTGCTCGGCCCCGGCCAGTTCGATGATCAACCCGCCCAGCAGTGGCCCCACGGCGGTGGAGATCCCGACCACCGCGCCGAACAGCCCAAAGGCGGTACCACGCTCCCGTCCGTGGAACTGCTGCTGGATGAGCCCCAGCACCTGAGGGTTGAGCATTCCACCCGCGGCGCCCTGCAGCAGTCGCGCCACCACGATCCAAGCGGGGTTCTGCGCTGCTCCGGCGAGACCGCTGGCCACGGTGAAAGCAGCGAGCGCGACCAGGAACATCCTGCCGCGTCCGTGGGCGTCACCGAGCTTGCCCATCGGCACCAGCACCAGTCCGAACGCCAACGCGTAACCGGAGATCACCCAGGACAGCGCCACCGGCGGCGCGTCGAGCCCGCGCTGGATCGACGGCAGGGCCACGTTGACGATGCTGACGTCCAGCAGTGTCATGAAGCCGGCCAGCAGGCACAGGGCCAGAACACGCCAACGACGGTCGTGCCCTTCGCCTCCCGCTGTCACGGCGGACGCTGCCGACTCTGCTCCACTCACTGCTCACCTCATCAGCGGCTGCCGACCGGACCCGTCCCACACCTCATCACGTCCCCTGGGAGCCCGCCACGGCGGTGGTGGGAAATACCGCCGGCTCGTTCCGGCCTGCGGTACGAGCGGACCGGCCGGTGGTTCAGCCTCCGCCGGGGGCTACGACGGCATCGGGGCGTGGCTCCTCCTCCGGTTCCCGTGAACCGGGCTCGTCCGGGACTTCGGCCTCGGGGCCACAGTCCCGTCGCCAACGGCACGCTCGGCTTTCACGTCGTCCCTGAGCCACCAACGCAACGGCTCCACGACCAGCGTCGGCACGAATATCAGCAGGAAGGCGGTGATAATCGGCAAGGTCTGCAGCGCTTCGAGACCGCCCGCGTACATCAGCGCGATGGAGACCGCGGCCGGCACCACCACCCAGAAGACTCGGGGCCAGCGGGCCGGATCGGCGCCACGGGGCAGCTCGCTTACGGGGCGACGAACGCGGCCTGCCGACGGGACGACGGACCTCCGAGTTCGGCGGAGGCCACCGCGACCATGGTGTAGGCAGAGGAGTCCAGCGTGGTCGCCGGGAACAGCACCACGAGCAGCACGAACACCGCGAGCACCACCGTGCCGAGTGGTAGCTGCGACAACGCGGCCATGGTGCCGGCGACGTTGCCCTGCGTCCACACGATGTCGGCGATCTGGCAGAACATCGCGGTGTTGCCCAGCGGGGTGAAGGCACCCCAGCACCCGACGCTGCCCGCCACGAACATTCCGGCGATCATTCCCGGATGGTGCGTCCCTTGGAGATCCTCGCGTCGCATGTGGGTACCTCTTCGGGACGTGCGATCCCGATGGCCGCGCACGTGGCGGCGAAGGCCGGCGAATTCCTCGAACCGGCTCCCGACTGCTCCGGACGTACCGGGCTGATGAGCCCCGCACGGGGCCTACTCACCCGACCGGAGGTAATGGACTTGTGATGCTTCGCATAGCTGGGTAGTTTCCAGCCAGTCCCGGCGGAGGTGATCACATGTCAGGTACCGACGAGATCCTTGCCGAACAGCACGAGGCGGTACTGCTGTTGACGCTGAACCGCCCGGAACAGCTCAACGCCTGGACTCCCACGATGCGATCCCGCTACGTCGCGCTGCTCGAACGGGCCGACCGGGATCCGTCGGTCCGGGTCGTGGTGCTCACCGGTTCGGGAAGCGGCTTCTGCGCGGGCTCGGACATCACGGCACCGCCGGATTCCGAGGACCTCGGCACCGCCGACACTCATCACCGGCTGAGCCTGAGCATGCGGTTGCGCAAACCGGTCATCTCGGCGATCAACGGTGCCGCATCGGGGGCGGGGCTGGCTGCCGCGCTGTTCACCGATGTCCGGTTCACGACGCCGGAGGCGGGTTTCACCACCGCGTTCAGTCGGGACGGGATGGTCGCCGAGCACGGCCTGGCGTGGTTGCTCCCGAAGCTGGTGGGGCTCGGCACCGCCATGGACCTGCTGCTGTCGGCACGGACGATCGACGGCACCCGGGCCCACGAACTGGGACTGGTCGACCGGGTGGTCCCGAGCGACCAGGTACTGGCCGAGACGATGGAGTACGCGGCGACGCTGGCGCGCGAGTGCTCACCGGCCTCGATGGCAGCCGTCAAGCAGCGGGTCTACAGTGGGTTGGACACGGGGCTGGAAACTGCGGTCTCCGACGCCGGGCTCCATATGATCACGGCGTTGCGCGGCGGCACCGACCCGACGCGGGAACGTGACACGCGGCAGCGCCACGAACCGGGGTTTCCGCCGCTGGACTGATCGGTCCAGCACCGATCTGGCCGGCCGGAAAATGACCGCCGTTCACTCGTGAACCGGTTTTCACCGCGAACCCCGTCCGCATCTGGGCGGAGAGGATCGACGCGCCGTCGCGGCAGGAGTGACGCTCATGAACTTCGAGACCCCGGAATGGGACGCCGCCGAGCAAGAGGAACCGTACGCGGAAGACCTCGACGAACCAGCGGGAGAGGACGAGCTCACCACGAGTGGGACATTCTCGGACGCCAACCCGGCGGATCTCGCCGAGCAGCACATCGTGGTGCCCGACGAGGAGGACTACGAGCACGGCTAATCCCCGCTTCGCACCGGATTTGACCAACGGTTCACCGTCGTGGTGCCGCGGGCCAAGCCTCCGGTGGCCCGGGCCGAGCACAGGTCGAACCACCGGAGCTCGGACTCAGGGCAGCGGAATCCGTGTTGGTCGGCTGATCGCGCACCTTGGTCCCGAAGTCGGAGACAACCCTGTCGAACCGCTCTAACGACAAGGGCCCCGCCCGGAGCAGCTTCGCCGAACGAATCCGAACGAGCTCGAAAAGTGACCTCCTTTTCGGCCTCCATGATTCCGTGTGGGGAAACCACGAAGACGGGAGCACCCTTCCGTGCTCAGACCGGCCAGAATCCGAAGAGATTGGCCAGCCCCTCGCGCCAGCTGGGCCAGCGAGGGCGCCACCCGGAGACCTCCCTGAAACGGAAGTTGCTGGCCCCGCGTTGTTCGGTCAGCCGGTGTACTGTCGCCCAGTCGAGCTGCTGATTGGCCTGCTCCAAGGTCAGCGACACCGGTTCGGGCCCCCCGATCATACGTGCGTAGGCGGGCAACCACTCCCCGCTCTCGGCGGGCTCGTTGTCCACCACGTTGTACGCGGCGGGTTCGACGTCGTGCAGCGCTTCGAGCACGGCCGCGGCGGCGTCCTCGACGTGGGTGAACGAGGTGACTCCCCCACCGGTATCGACGAGGGGAAGCGCACTGCCCCGCACGAGGCGGTAGACGCCGCCCGATTCGGCGAAGGGGGTGTCGGCCCCGTAGAGCTCGCCAAATCGAAGGGCCACCCCTTCGACATCCGGTTCCTGCAGCAGGACTCGCTCCATCTCCTCGACGGCACGGCAGGCCTCCCCCCAACTGCCGGGGGCGGTGGTGAACAGGTCCGCCTGCTCGTCGGCGACCTCGTGTCCCTTCGGGGCGTACGCCGTGGCGGAACTGCGCACCACCACACGGCGCACCCCCACCTCGGTGGCGGCCGCCAGCAGGTTGCGCGTCCCCTGGTCGCGCAGCCGGGCGGTGTGCCACAGCGCCTCCTCGGTGTCCACCCCGTCGAGGCCCGACAACTGCAGCACCGTGTCAGGGGCGGCGGCCCGGAGAGCATGCCTCAGCCCGGGAAAGTCGAACAGATCAGCCGACATCAAGGTGTCGGCGCCGGAGGAGAATCTCGGTTCTCCGTTCACCAGTGCGGTTACGTGGTGCCCACGCTCTGCCAGCATCGGCAGCAGATGTCGTCCGACCACGCCGGTGGCTCCGGCTACGAACACGCGCAAAGGCACGGGGACCTCGCAGGCGATCGACAGCAGCACCCAGTACCCTACCGCCTAAAACATCGTCAATACGGGTGAATTCGACCAGTCATTTCGGTTACCGAGCGTCCACCCGAAAGCTGGACGAAACTTTCCGAGCACTCTCGGAACTTCGTCGTCCCGGCTCCAGCCGATGGTCACGGGGCGACGACTCCCCGGACCGCGCCACCGGAATCCGACATCGAACGACCGCCTCGTGGTCGCCCCGACCGACGATGCGGGAAAAGACCTCGCGAAGCGAGCACGACGAAGGGGCGTCGAAGTACTACTAGGCTTGTGGCGGAGTCGTCTCGCACAACCGCGTGCCGAACACCAGTCGCGAAATCGCGGGAGCAGCCAGATTCGGCCATCCGACTGGGAGGATGCAGGTATGAGCCAACCGGAACCACCGGGCGAGCCCGCCGGGAAAGAACCCCCGGGCACGCTGGATCAGCAGGGTCAGCAGGACATGATCCAGCGAATCGGTCGGGGGATCGTGCACTCGCTGCCGCCGGGCTGGCGGGAAGCGAGCGTGCGGTACCGTGCGGTCGGTTCGTATCGCGAGCTCGACGCGGAGTTGATCGCCCCCAATGGAACGGGCATCCCGGTAACCGTCACCCCCGAGGTGGGAGAGCTGTTCGCCGAACTGCGGCACGGTATGTACCAGCCACAACGCGGAACATGGGTCAGCGCCACCTACCGGCTCAGCCGCCCGGCGAGCTACAGCGTCGACTTCAACGGCGACCACAACCCGGACTGGGAGCAGGAACCCCCGTACACGGAGTTCGCCGCGGAACTGAACCTGTACCCCCGCGCGACGCACAACATCCCTGCCTGGCTCGCGGAACGGGGAGGAGTCACCACGCCCACCTCCGCGAGGAGCCCGGAACAACTCCGCAAGGCGGAGGTGTTCGACGGCACCGACGCGGTGGGGCGACCGGTGACCAACCGAGGGGAACTGCCCCCCGAAGAACGGGACCTGGTGCTGGAGTACCTCGAACGCGCCCCCGTGATCCTCGCGGCCCGCGGTTACGACAGCGACCGCCTCGATCCGTACGGGAGGGCCACCGTGCCCATGACGTTTCACACCGACGGCAGCTGGATCTGGCCGGGTGCGGTCGGTTACTACCTGCGTACCCACGAACTGGCTCCCCAGGCGGATCTGGTGCGGCACATCCGCGAGCGCGACTTCCAGCTCCCCTACGTGGACGATGAGGCCCGCGAACTGGCGGTCTCGGTGATCACCGCGGAGCAGAACGCCTGATGCCCAGCGCCGAGACGGCATTCCTCGGCGGAACGGTGGCGACCATGGTCCCCGGCCTGCCGTTCACCGATGCCGTGGCCGTCGGTGGCGGCAGGATCCTGGCGCTGGGTCGCGCCGAGGTCGAGGAGTCGCTGTCCGCCGAGACCGAGGTCGTCGAGCTGCGCGGTCGGATGCTGCTTCCCGGGCTGCAGGACGCCCACGTGCACCCGCTCTACGGCGGTCTACAGCTCGTCAGGTGCGATCTGACCGACAGCGGTAGCGGCGCGGAGTGCCTGCGGCGGGTGGCCGAGTACGCATCGCAACATCCGGACGCGGAGTGGGTGCTCGGCGGTGGGTGGGAGATGGCGCTGTTCCCCGGCGGGTGTCCCGATCGTGAAAGTCTGGACGGCGTCACGGGCGAACGCCCGGCACTGCTGATCAACGAGGACCAGCACGGCGGGTGGGCGAACAGCGCCGCTCTGCGGATCGCGGGCATCGACAGCGACACCCCGGACCCCGTCGGGGGGCGCATCGAACGCGATCTGGACGGCTCCCCGCAGGGGACCCTGCACGAGACGGCGGTCGAGCTGGTGAGCCGACACGTGCCGCGAGCCCGGCAGGAGGAGCACCTGCGCGCCCTGCTGGCCGGGCAGCGTCGACTGCACGAGCACGGGGTCACCGCTTGGCACGACGCCATACTCGGCCCTTATCTGGGGTATCCCGACCCCCTCGACTTCTATCGGGAACTCGACCGGACGGGCCGGTTGACCGGACGGGTGACCGGTTCGCTGTGGTGGGATCGGGAACGGGGTATCGAACAGATCCCCGAGCTGCTGGAGCGCGCCGTGGCGGCGCGTGGTCGACGGTTGGGAACCCCTTCGGTCAAGATAATGCTCGACGGGGTCTGCGAGAACTTCACCGCCGCGATGCTGCGCCCGTACCTGCACGGGCACGGCAGCGGCATCTCGTACCTGGACCCACCCGAGCTGGACGAAGCGGTGCGTCGGCTCGACGCGGTGGGGTTCGCCGTACACTTCCACGCGGTGGGTGACCGGGCCGTGCGACAGGCGTTGAACGCCGTGGCCACGGCGCGCGGCGCCAACGGCGACAGCGGGAACCGGCACCAGATCGCCCACCTGCAGGTGGTGCACCCCGACGATCTCACGCGTTTCGCCGAGTTGGGGGTGGTGGCCAACATCCAGGCCGAGTGGGCGCACAACGACGCCGCCATGACGGAGCTCACCGCTCCCCACCTCGGCCCGGAGCGGTACGCGCGGCAGTACCCGTTCGGTTCCCTGCTGGCCACGGGCGCGCTGTTGGCCACCGGAAGCGACTGGCCGGTTTCGACGATCGACCCGATGCGGGCGGTGCACGTGGCGGTCAACCGCACCGGTCTCTCGGACGACGGACCACCCCTGGTGCCCGGAGAGGCGATCACGCTCTCCGAGGCCCTGAGCGCATCGACGATCGGCAGCGCGCGGGCGCACCGACTGGAGCAGCACACCGGTTCGCTGGAACCGGGCAAGCGGGCCGACCTGGCCGTACTCGACGCGAATCCGTTCGAGCTGCCCCCGGAGGAGATCGGCAACGTCGGTGTGGACCTGACCATGGTCGACGGTGGATTCGTTCATCGCGGTGATGAGTGAGCGCGAGCACCACCCCAGCACGAATATCCCTCCAGAGTGGGAACGGATTCCACGCGATCGGGTGGGCAACGTCCGTATTCGCTGTACCCGCAGGCAGGATCTTTCTAGATTGTTGCAGTGATCCATTCGCGGCGCTCCGATTCGGCACGAGCCAGAAATCCTGAGAACCGAGTTCCTGGACTTCGTCCCCACTTTCCCGGGCGAGCCCCGCCACGGAGTTCGCGCCGGACCGGAGAACGGCGGCCAATCGCCGCTTTCCTCGGTGTCGACGAGTTCCGAGACGTTCACCGAGCAGGAGGGTAATATGCGAAGTGTTTTCAATCTGAGGACGATGACGGCCTTGACGATCGCCGCCGGAAGCTTGCTCGTGGCCACTGTGGCCTCGGCCGCACCAGCCGTACCGTCGGAGGCGAGCTCGAACGAACCCGCCAGGACACCGTGCGGATACTTCGAGACCGAGCACGACGCCAAGTACAATCACTGCGCCGACAACACTCACGTCGTGATCAATGTGGACACGATCTGGGCGCGGGACTACACCAAGTGCGTAGGCCCCGGCGTGACCTACCTGGGAAGCACCGACGACATTCGTTTCGCCTCCTACGTCGGGAGGACCTGCTGAACGACACTTGAACGGCTCCTACCGCTGTTCGGGGAAGTGCGGAACGGATCCCACTCCTCGGAAAGAATCACTGGTCGGCGGTAACCGGGCTCACGGGTCGAGGTGTGCGGACCGAGCCGCACACCTCGGAACAGCTGTCTTCGTCGTCGGCTTTTCGCTTGGGTTTTCCCGTGTTGGAGCTCGTTGGGCGCCTGGGGATTATTTCAGTCAACACTGAAAAAATAATGAATATTGTCACAACTTTATCGACGTTACCGACAACGGAACGAGACCAGGAGCGAACGCCCGGAGCACACCAGCTTCACTGTTGCATCACCGGAGCAGGAACAAGCTTCACTGTTGCTCGACACGAACAGGAATCGTGCTTGAAGTCCTCTACCGAAAGCGAAACACGGTCTACGGTGGCGACAACGGGAGCGCGGCGCGGCCCGCTTCCCGAGCGTGGACAACACACCAGCAGGAATGGGGTGCCCAGGTGGAGGCTACGACGTGCGGTTCGGTGATCGGTTCACCCGAGGAAACCCGCGGTTCCGCGGGGAACACCGCACCGCGAGGGGAGTACGGGCAGTACCTCTCGCGGAACCCGGCGGAGTTGGACGACGTGGTCGCTCGGGTCCAACTGGACGGGCCGGACACGTTCCTGGCCGCCGCGCGGCGAGCCAAACAGGCACAGCGGGAGTGGTCCCGCGTCCCCGCCCCAGTCCGGGGACGCGTGGTCGCGGGCTTCGGCAGGCTCGTCGAGGCCAACAAGCAGGCACTGGCCGGACTGGTCACCCGCGAGATCGGCAAGCCCTACACCGAAGCCCTCGGTGAGGTACAGGAGATCATCGACACCTGCGACTACTTCGTCGGAGAAGGACGCAGGCTCTACGGTCAGACCGTCCCCTCCGAAATGCCGGACAAACAGCTGTTCACGTTTCGCGCCCCCGTCGGTGTGGCAGCGGTGATCACGGCGGGGAACTTCCCCGTAGCGGTCCCCTCCTGGTATCTGGCCCCGGCCCTCGTCTCCGGCAACGCCGTGGTGTGGAAACCCGCCGAGTACGCGGCGGCCACCGCGCGCGCCCTGGCCGAACTCGCGTGGCGTGCGGGAGTTCCGGCGGGTGTGCTGAATCTGGTGTACGCGGAGGGCCAACCGACCTTCGAGGGGCTGCGGGCAGCGCTGGAGGACGGTGCGGTCGACAAGGTCGGGTTCACCGGCTCCAGCGACGTCGGTCGTGACATCGGCGAACTGTGCGGTCGGCATCTGCAGACCCCCTGCCTGGAGCTCGGGGGGAAGAACCCGATGGTGGTCGCCGCCGACGCGGAGCTGGACCTGGCCGTGGAGGGAGCGCTGTTCTCCGGCTGGGGAACCGGAGGACAGCGCTGCACTTCCCTGGGAAACCTGATCGTGCACCGGGACGTGCACGACGAGTTCGTCTCCCGATTGGACACCGCGCTGCGGGAGGCGACGATCGGAAATCCGACCCAGGACGTGCTCTACGGCCCGATGCTGGACCGCAAGTTCGCCGACGGGTTCGAGAGCTTCCTCGGGGAAATAGCGCCGCACCACCGGGTGCTCGGTTCGGAATCCACCGGACTGATCACCGACGCCAACCCACGCAAGGGGTTCCGCGGCGACCACTCCACGGGGCTGTACTACCACCCGGTGCTGGTGGACGGGCTGCGAACCGACGACACGCTCTTCCTGCGGGAGACCTTCGGCCCCATCGTGGGGGTGACCACCTTCGAAACCCTGGAAGAGGCCGTCGAACTCGGCAACATGCCGGGATACGGGCTCTCCGCTGCCGTGTACACCACCGATCCGGGGACGGCCTTCCGGTTCCGAGAGGGGATCGGCGCGGGCATGGTCAGCGCCAACAACTCCACCTCGGGGGCCGAGGCGCACCTTCCGTTCGGTGGCAACGGCAGGTCCGGCAACGGCAGCAGGTTGTCCGGCATGTGGGTCATCGACCAGTTCACGCGGTGGCAGTCGTTGAACTGGGACTTCTCGGGCAAACTGCAGAAGGCGCAGATGGATGTCGGGGCGGTGGAACCGCAGCTCGACTACCGCCTTCCCACGGAACTGCGCGGACACCGGTGAACGACTCGACCCGAGCGCACCACAGGGGTGCGCTTCGGACGTACCGCGAACCGGCCGATGGTACCCGTGCGGCAGCCGCCGCACGGGCTCCCGGCGCGGGAAACCGTGGGATCTCCCCATCACCGGCGCCGCCGGGCGCACCGAAACAGCCCCCTACCGGGAAGGCAACGTGCTCAATCCGATACACCTGCGGACGCTGCGGGAATGCGTGCGAACGGGTTCGTTCGCCGAAGCCGGGCGAACTCTCGGTTACACCCCCTCGGCCGTGTCACAGCAGATGGTGCTGTTGGAACGGGCCGTCGGCGCGAATCTGTTCGAGCGAACCGCGCGCAGTATCCACTGCACTCCCCTCGCGGAACGGCTGGCACAACGCAGCAAGGAACTGTTGGGGGAGCTGGAAACCGTGGAACGCGAGATCCGGGCCGTGGCGGTGGGCGAAACCGGCAGTCTGCGGCTGGCCAGCTTCGCCACCGCCAACGCACGGGTGCTGCCGGATGTGCTGGCCGCGGTGGTCGCCGAGCGCCCGAACGCGAGGGTGCAGCTCGATGAGGGCGAGCCGGACGAGGTCATCGGTGAGGTCCTCGACGGCGACGTGGACGCGGCCGTGGTGTTCGAATACGACCTCGACCCCCGCAGCTGGCCGGCGGAACTCCGGGTCGAGGAACTGCTCGCCGAGCCGCTGCGGCTGTGCCTTCCGACCGAGCACCCGCTGGCCGCGCGGGAGTCGGTGCGATTGGACGAGCTCGCCTCGGACTCGTGGACCTGTACCCGTGACGACACAGCGGGGGCACGTGTGCTGGTCCGCCTGGCAGCGGCGGCGGGGTTCGTGCCGAACATCGTCTTCCGCAGCAACGACTACGGGGTGATCCGTGACCTGGTGGCCCGCGGCCTCGGCCCCGCCCTGCTACCGGCCATGGCCGTGGGGGACGAGGACGTGCGCGTCAAACCGCTCCGGGGACGACAACCCCACCGCCGCGTCCAGGTGATCTACCGCCCGCACAACACCAACCCACTGCTCGCACTGGCACTGGAACGTCTCGCGAAGACCTGCGCGGTGCTGGCCGAGCGGTGGGCCGCCCCCGAGTGAGAGCTCACTCCACCGGCGGAGTCCACGACGAATCGGAAGCGACATTGAATCGGCCAACACCGCGAACCGAACCGATCGACGACCACTTCCTGCGCGAGGTGACCGCGTGGTCGGCGACGGAAACGCCCCTCCCCCTTCCCCCGGTGGGTTCGGAGGGCACCACCGAGGAGGAGCTGCTCGAGCTCTTCGACAGCCAGCTCGGCAGCAGACACCTGGACCTGGCCGCGCGCGAGCTGGGTGCGCGGGGCGTGGGCTACTACAGCATCGGCTCCGCCGGGCACGAGTCCAACGCCGCCGTCGCGGCGGCGTTGCGAACCACCGATCCCGCGCTGCTCCACTACCGCTCGGGTGGCTTCTACCTGCGCAGAGCGGCACGAACTGCCAACGTGGATCCCCTCCGCGACGTACTGCTCGGAATCGTGGCCGCGGCGGCGGAACCGATCTCGGGAGGAAGGCACAAGGTCTTCGGGCGCGGCGAGCTGAGCGTCGTGCCGCAGACCTCGACGATCGCTTCGCACCTGCCGCGAGCGGTGGGGCTGGCCTTCAGCCTCGAACGCGCCGCGAAACTGGGACTGCGGACCGAGTGGCCCCGGGACTCGGTGGTGATGTGCGGTTTCGGGGACGCCTCGGCCAACCACTCGACGGCCACCGGGGCGCTGAACACGGCACTGCACTGCGCCTACCAGCGCATTCCGTTGCCCGTGCTGTTCGTGTGCGAGGACAACGGAATCGGAATCAGTGTGTCCACCCCCGACGGCTGGATCCGGCACTCGCTGGGTGCCCGTGCCGGGTTGAGCTGGTTCAGCGCCGACGGCCGGGACCCCCTGGATTGCCTGGAGGTCGCCGAGCGCGCCGCGAACTGGGTGCGCACCCACCGCCGCCCCGCGCTGCTGCACCTGCGCACCGTCCGGTTGATGGGCCACGCCGGCTCCGACGTGGAGTCCGGCTATCGCTCTCCCGAGGAGATCACCGCCGACTACGGGCGGGATCCGCTGCTGGGCACCGCCGAGGCCCTGGTGCGCCACGGTGTGCTGTCTTCCCGGCAGGTGGTCGAGCGCTACGAGACCAAACGCGCCGAGGTGGCCGAGGTGGCGGAGTGGGCGCTCGGGCAGCGCAAGCTGGCGAGTTCCGCCGAGGTCCGCGAGCCGATAGCCCGGCACAGCCCCGAAGCGATCGCCGACCGCGTGCGCCGGACGAGCCCGGGCGTGGCCGAGCGGGCGGAGGTCTCCGGTGACGGCCGACCGGAGGCGGGGAGCCCGTTGACGCTGGCCCAGAGCATCAACCGCGCGTTGGCCGAGGAGCTGGAGCGCGACGAGCGGGCACTGGTCTTCGGGCAGGACGTCGCCCGCAAGGGCGGGGTTTACGGCGTGACGAGAGGGTTGCGCAGGAGGTTCGGAGCCGCGCGGGTGTTCGACACCCTGCTGGACGAGCAGAGCATCCTCGGTACCGCGCTGGGTGCGGGCCTGGCCGGGCTGTTGCCGATTCCCGAGATCCAGTACCTGGCCTATCTGCACAACGCCGCGGACCAGATACGCGGGGAGGCAAGCACGACGGGATTCTTCTCCAACGGGAGGTACCGGAATCCGATGGTCGTGAGGGTGCCGGGCTACGCCTACCAGCGGGGGTTCGGCGGCCACTTCCACAACGACAACAGTGTCGCCGCGTTGCTGGACATTCCCGGGCTGGTCGTCGCCTCCCCCGCCAGGCCGGACGACGCGGCGGCGATGCTGCGGAGTTGCCTCGCCGCGGCCGAGGTGGACGGACGGGTGTGCGTGTTCCTGGAGCCGATAGCGCTGTACCACACCCGGGACCTGCACGAATCGGGTGACGGTGGTTGGACGGCTGCCTACCCGGACGGGGATTCGGGCCACGTACCGCTCGGCTCGGCGTGCGAGTACGTGTACGGTTCGGACCTCACCCTGGTCACGTCCGGCAACGGGCTGGCCATGGGGTTGCGGGTGGCACGACGGCTGCGGCAGCGCGGTGTGGGGGTGCGCGTGCTGGACCTGCGCTGGCTGGCTCCGCTTCCCCGGCACCAGCTGTGGCTGGCCGCCGAGGCCACCGGCAGGGTGCTGGTGGCCGACGAGACCAGAGCCTCCGGCGGTATCTCGGAGCGCGTGGTCACCGCGCTGATCGACGCCGGATTCACCGGGCCGATGCGCAGGGTGAGCAGCGCCGACAGCTTCATCCCGCTCGGCGAGGCGGCTCACCACGTACTGCTGGACGAGGAAAGCATCGAGCGGACGGCGTTGGCGATGCTCTGAGGTCGTGCCGGTTAGCGATCCGGCCCGACGGGAAACCCGGTGGTGTCATCCCCGATTCGGAGGGAGGATACGTGTCGGAACACCACGAGGGGCGGACAACGAGCTGGTCGAAGGGCACGGGATGGGCGAGACGGCGAAGAAGCTGTACCGGCGTTGGCTGAGCGAGCTGTGGGCGGGGAACCACGACGTGGCGGCGGAGCTGGTCAGCGAGGACTTCGCCATCCACCACGGCGAGATCCGTCCCGGAACCGAGCGGGAGCTGGTCGGCCCGGCGGGCCTGGTGAAACTGGTCGAGCTGGGGAGGAAGCCGTTCGACGAACTGCGGTTCACGCTAGCCGTCGGACCGATCGTGGAGGGCGACCTGCTCAGCGCGCGGTGGATCGGCAACGGCACCTACGCGGGGGACGTGGCCGGTGCCACGGCCGCGCCGGGCACCGAGGTGGAGTTCGCGGGCAACGACATCCTGCGATTCCGCGACGGGAGGTTCGTGGCCTACTGGGTCTGCTCGGACGGTCCGTGGCTGATGAAGCAGCTGGGCGTGGACGGCTGACCCACACGATCCGAGCCGCTCCGCTCCCCGAGGCGCCCCCGGTCCCCGGCTGGGACCGGGGGACGAGAAACCGGTGGGGCGGGTCGATCAGAGCGCCCCGTCGCTCCAGGGACCGGTGACGGCGTAGGTCACCCCGGGTGTCTGAACGTTGAAGAACAGCACGCTGCCGTCGGGGCTGAAGGTGGCCCCGGCCAGCTCGCTGGTGTTGGAGCTGTTCAACGCCGCGAAGTCGAAGATCTCACCGCCGGGGGTGACTCCGCGCAGCATGTCGGCCCCGCTGCCGTCCTCACACAGCACCAGACCGCCGCTGTTCGGGGAGACGCAGAGATTGTCCGGGCTCTCCAGCAGTTCCGGATCGGTGGACTCGTAGACCAGCACGAGTTCCCCGCCGGAGGAACCGCCGGGGCGGTACTGCCAGACCTGCCCGAGACCGGCGTCTCCCCCGCTGGTGGAGTTGATGAACACCGAGCCGTCCCCGAACCAGGCGCCTTCCAACCTGGCGAAGACCGCGCCGCCCTGCTCCCTGCCCTGGTAGAACACCGCCAGCGAGTCGTCGCTGTCGGGATCGGGATCGGCGATGTCGACCCACTCCACGGGCAGCGCCCGCCCCGGCCGCTGTCCGTTGCGGGTGTCGTAACGGGGCTGACCGGCTATCGCCAGCATCTGGAGCCTGCCACCCGCGCCCAGGTCGGTCGGGTCCGCTGGAACGAAGCGGTAGAAACCCGCGCTGCCCCGGTCCTCCGTCTCGTAGACGATCCCGGTGGCCGGGTCCACGGCGACCGCTTCGTGGGTGAAGCGTCCCATGGCCGGGTACGGAACCGGGTCGACCGGCCCCTCGGCCTCCACCGGGACCTCGAACACGTAACCGTGCGGGCTGCTCTCGCCGAGTCCGGTGAAGGTCTCCTCACAGGACAGCCAGGAACCGTTCGGAGTGGGACCGCCCGCGCAGTTGCGCACCGTCCCGGCCAGCGAGGCGAAGGACTCGACGAGTCGCATCCGGGCCGGGTCGAAAACGAGCGTGGTCGTACCGCCCGCCCCGAAGGAGTCGTAACTCGGCTGGGCGAACGCGAAGCCGTCGCTCTGCTCGTGGTTGCGGATCAGCCGTACGGTGTCGTCCTCACCCGCGAAGGCCGCCATGCCGTCGTGCCGCGAGGGGGTGGGCAGGCCGTCCCGCATCGTGCTGCCGGTCTCGCCGAACGCCACGTAGGAGAACCCGGCGGGCAGCAGGAGCTCCCCGTCCGGCGGGGCGGGTCGCAGGGCGCCGTAGCCACCGTTGGCCGCGGCGCGGACGCTCCGGTCGCCACGGCCGGGTCCCGCGGCCGCGGCGGTGTTGCTCATCAACGCCTGCAGGGCCCCGGTGGCGCCTACCAGGCCGGTGGCGGCGAGGAAACGGCGTCGGTTGAGGTGGGACGCGGACGGGTTGGACTCACTGGTCATCGGAATACTCCCGTGTCGGTTTCCGGGAACGCCCCGATGGAACAGCGGGCGGGTAACCGGCACGTGATCACGGGGCCGACGGGAGCTGACCACGAAACGGCGATCACTTGAGGCACACGGACGAACACTCCGAGTGTCCGATGTCACTCCCCCGTAGAGGGGAGCCCGCACCACTGACCGCGAACACGGCCCAGGCGCTGGCACTGGAGCTGAAGGTGGCGAACTCCGCCTGTGAACCGGCGAGGTACGGGCGGGGCGCGAACGAAAGTGCCGCCGCCCCGGAGGGGACGGCGGCACCGGAGGACTCGCGGCCGCGACGGGTCAGGCCGGCTGCGGAACGACCTCGGCCAGACCGAGGTTGTCCACCACCTCGCGGGTGGCCTTGGCCCGATTGAGGCTGTAGAAGTGCAGGCCGGGAACTCCTTCGGAGATCAACCGTTCGCACAGCCTGGTGCTCAGCTCGATCCCCGCCGCGCGGAACGCCTCGGGATCGTCGGCCAGCGGGTCCAGCACGTTGGAGACCTCGGCGGGCACGGGCACACCGGCCAGGTGCTGGAACTTGCTCAACACCTTCGGGGTGGTGATCGGCATCACCCCCGGCAGGATCGGGACGTGGCAGTCGCGGGCAGCCAGCCGGTCGCGCAGCCGCAGGAAGTACTCTGGCTGCAGGAACAGCTGCGCCACGGCGAAGTCCGACCCGGCCCTGATCTTGTTGACCAGGTGATCGGTCTCGGTCTCGATGTCCGTCGAACGCGGGTGCATGTGCGGGAACGCCGCGACTCCCACGGAGAAGTCGCCGCAGGAACGAACCAGCCGAACCAGTTCGTCCGCGTAGAGAATCCCGTCCGGGTGCGGGATCCACTCCCCCATCGGATCGCCCGGCGGGTCACCCCGGATCGCCAGGATGTTCCGGATCCCCTCGTTCGCCAGCGATCCGACGACGTGCCGGAGCTCGTCCTTGGAGTGGTCCACACCGGTCAGGTGTGCCATCGGCAGCATGGTGGTTTCCTGGGCTATGCGCCCAACCGTGCGAATCGTGCGGTCCCTGCTGGAGCCGCCCGCACCATAAGTAACGGACACGTATGCGGGGTCCAGCGGTTCCAGCTCGCGCACGGCTTTCCAGAGGATCTGCTCTTCGTCGTCGTTGCGCGGCGGGAAGAATTCCACCGAGAACACGGTCCTGCCCGGCTGTAGCCGGTCCACGACCCGGGTCACGTTCTGACCTCCTTGACTGTGTCATCACCGGCTCGGTAAAAACCCCGCGCCGCTGCCCCGCCCGGGGTGCACCGGGTGGGGCGAGGGCGCGGGGTTCCCTCGGTATGCAGGGGAGACCACCACGTTCGGCGGTGATCACCCCTACACGGCACTCTGATACCGACCGAACCGGATCAGTAGCGGTAGTGCTCGGGCTTGTACGGCCCCTCGACGTCCACACCGATGTACTCGGCCTGAGCCTTGGTCATCTTGGTGAGGCTGACGCCGAGCGCGTCCAGGTGCAGCCGAGCGACCTTCTCGTCGAGGTGCTTCGGCAGCATGTAGACGTCGCGGTCGTACTCCTCGGCCTTGTTGAACAGCTCGATCTGGGCGATCGTCTGGTTGGTGAAGGAGTTCGACATCACGAAGCTCGGGTGGCCGGTGGCGTTGCCGAGGTTGAGCAGCCTGCCCTCGGACAGCACGATGATGGCGTGGCCGTCCGGGTAGGTGAACTCGTGCACCTGCGGCTTGATCTCGGTCTTCTTGATGCCGGGGGTCTTCTCCAGACCGGCCATGTCGATCTCGTTGTCGAAGTGGCCGATGTTGCCCACGATGGCGTTGTGCTTCATCCGGCTCATGTGGTCGGCCGTGATGACGTCGAAGTTGCCCGTGGTCGTGATGAAGATGTCGGCGGTCTCGACGACCTCCTCCATCGTGCGGACCTCGTAGCCCTCCATCGCGGCCTGCAGCGCGCAGATCGGGTCGATCTCGGTCACGATGACGCGAGCGCCCTGACCACGCAGCGACTCGGCGGAGCCCTTGCCGACGTCACCGAAGCCGCAGATCACGGCCGTCTTACCGCCGATGAGCACGTCGGTGGCACGGTTGATGCCGTCGACCAGGGAGTGGCGGCAGCCGTACTTGTTGTCGAACTTCGACTTGGTGACCGAGTCGTTGACGTTGATCGCCGGGAACAGCAGATCACCGGACTTGACCAGCTCGTAGAGCTTGTGCACACCGGTGGTGGTTTCCTCGGTGACGCCCTTGATCTCCTTGGCGGCCTTGGTGAACCGCTGCTTGTCGTTGGCCAGGCTCTCTCGCAGCACCGAGAGCACGACCTTGAACTCGTCCGGGTCGTCCTCGGTCGGCTGCGGCACGGCACCGGCCGTCTCGAACTCCACGCCCTTCTGGACCAGCATGGTGGCGTCGCCACCGTCGTCCAGGATCATGTTCGGGCCCTGGTTGTTGGAGAAGCCCTGGAACAGCTGGTTGGTGCACCACCAGTACTCCTCCAGCGTCTCACCCTTCCAGGCGAAGACCGGAACACCGGCGGGCTTGTCCGGCGTGCCGTTGGGGCCGACCACGACGGCCGCGGCGGCCTCGTCCTGGGTGGAGAAGATGTTGCAGGACACCCAGCGTACCTCGGCGCCCAGCTCCACCAGCGTCTCGATCAGGACCGCGGTCTGCACGGTCATATGCAGCGAACCCGCGATACGCGCACCCTTGAGCGGCTTGCTGTCCGCGTACTCCCGGCGAGTCGCCATCAGGCCGGGCATCTCGTGTTCGGCCAGCCGGATCTGGTGACGGCCGGACTCGGCCAGCTTCGGATCCGCGATGGCGAACTCGATGTCTCCTGCCTTCTGCAACTTCGGGCTCATGTTTTCCCTTCCTCGTTTTCTCTATCGGGCAGCTTTCGGCCTAGTGTCGCGCCTGCCGCCTGTCAGGTGTTGAAGTACTTGGCCTCGGGGTGGACCGCGACGATGGCATCGGTGGACTGCTCGGGGTGGAGCTGGTACTCCTCCGAGAGTTCCACGCCGATGTTCTCCGCGCCCAGCAGCTCGACGATCTTGGCGCGGTCCTCCAAGTCGGGGCAAGCGCCGTAGCCGAGCGAGAACCGAGCCCCTCGGTAGCCGAGTTTGAAGAACTCCTCGACGTTCTCCGGGTCCTCGGAGGCGACCGTCTCACCGGAGGACCACTGCAGCTCGCTGCGGATGCGGCGGTGCCAGTACTCGGCCATCGCCTCGGTGAGCTGTACACCGAGCCCGTGGATCTCCAGGTAGTCCCGGTAGGCGTCGGCGGCGAACAGCTCGTTGGCGTAGTCGGCGATGGGCTGGCCCATCGTGACCAGCTGCAACGGCAGCACGTCCACCTGCCCGGTGGCCTCGGCCTTCTCCTTGGAGCGGTAGAAGTCCGCCAGGCACAGCCTGCGGTCCCGCTTCTGCCTCGGGAAGTTGAACCGGAACCGTTCCGGGGCGTCCGGGGAGTCCTTGTCGAGCACGATCAGGTCGTTGCCCTCGGACACACACGGGAAGTAGCCGTACACCAGCGCCGCGTGCTGCAGGATGCCCTTGGTCGCCAGCTCGTCCATCCAGGCGCGCAGCCGGGGACGCCCGTCGCTCTCGACGAGCTCCTCGTAGCTGGGCCCCTGGCCCTTCTTGGCTCCGCGCAGCCCCCACTGTCCGAAGAACGTGGCACGTTCGTCGAGCAGCGCGAGGTACTCGTTGCTGGACAGGCCCTTGACGACCTTGGGACCCCAGAACGGCGGCGTCGGCACCGGCACGTCCGGGTCGACGTCGGAGCGGACGCTGTCGTCGCGCTCGTCCGGTTCCGGCCCCTGCTCGGCCTTGCGCTTCTCCGCGATCCGGTTGGAGCGCTCGCGCCTGGCCTTGCGCTCGGCCTTCTTGGCCTTCTCGGCCTCGTCCTCCTCTGGAGACTCGCCGCGCTTGGACTGCATGATGCGGTCCATCAGCTTGAGGCCCTCGAAGGCGTCCTTGGCGTAGCGCACGTCGCCCTGGTACATCTCGTCGAGATCGTTCTCGACGAAGGACCTCGTCAGAGCCGCACCGCCCAGCAGGACGGGGTACTTCTCCGCGATTCCCCTGGAGTTCATCTCCGCCAGGTTGTCCTTCATGATGACCGTGGACTTCACCAGCAGCCCGGACATACCGATCGCGTCGACGTTGTGCTTCTCGGCTTCCTCGAGGATGGTGTTGATCGGCTGCTTGATGCCGATGTTGACCACCTCGTAGCCGTTGTTGGACACGATGATGTCGACCAGGTTCTTGCCGATGTCGTGCACATCGCCCTTGACCGTGGCCAGCAGCAGTCTGCCTTTGCCGCCGGAGTCCTCCTTCTCCATGTGCGGTTCGAGATAGGCCACCGCGGTCTTCATGATCTCTGCGGCCTGCAGCACGAAGGGCAGCTGCATCTGACCCGCGCCGAAGAGGTCACCGACCGTCTTCATCCCCGAGAGCAGGGTGTCGTTGACGATCTCCAGCGGCTTCTTCTCCTTCATCGCCTCGTCGAGATCGGCCTCCAGGCCGTTCTTCTCGCCGTCGACGATGCGCTGCTCCAACCGCTCGAACAGCGGCAGGGCCGCCAGCTCCTCGGCCTTGGACGAGCCGCTGGTCTCGGCCGACTTGCCCTCGAAGAGGGCCATCAGCTTCTGCAGCGGGTCGTAGGCCTCCTCCGTCTCGGTGGCCTCGGTCCGCCGGTCGTAGACGAGGTCCAGCGCGACCTGACGCGCCTCCTCGTCGATCTTGTTCATCGGCAGGATCTTGGACGCGTGCAGGATGGCGCTGTCCAGCCCCGCTTCCCGGCACTCGTTGAGGAACACCGAGTTGAGCACCTGGCGCGCCGCGGCGTTGAGCCCGAAGGAGACGTTCGACAGACCCAGCGTGGTCTGCACCTCCGGGTGCCGCGTCTTGAGCTCCCGGATCGCGTTGATCGTCTCGATCGCGTCCTGGCGGACCTCCTCCTGACCGGTGGTGATCGGGAAGACCAGGGGGTCGATGATGATCGCGGACTTGTCCAGGCCCCAGTTCTGAGTGAGGTCCTCGATGATCCGCTCGGCCACCCGCAGCTTCCACTCCGCGGTCCGAGCCTGGCCCTCCTCGTCGATGCAGGTGCACACCACGGTGGCACCGTGCTCGACGGCCATCTTCATGACGCGGTCGTACCGACCGCCCTCCTCGGTGCCGTCCTCGTAGTTGATCGAGTTGATCGCGCACCGACCGCCGAGGTGCTCCAGGCCGACCTCGATGACGTCGGCCTCGGTGGAGTCCACCATGACCGGCAGCGTCGAGGCCGTGGCCAGCCTGGAGGCGAGCTCACGCATGTCGTGGGTGCCGTCGCGACCCACGTAGTCCACGCACAGGTCGAGCATGTGCGCGCCCTCGCGGGTCTGCCCCTTGGCTATCTCGACGCAGTCCTCGTAGCGCCCCTCCAGCATCGCCTCGCGGAACGCCTTGGACCCGTTGGCGTTGGTGCGCTCACCCACGTTGAGGATCGAGGCTTCCTGCTCGAACGGGATGGACTGGTACACCGACGAGATCGACGGAACGATCTCGGGGGTCCGCTCGGGGGGATTGAGGCCTGAGACCGCCTCGGAGACCTGGCGAACGTGCTCACCGGTCACACCGCAGCAACCGCCGACCAGTCGCGCACCGTAGTTGTTGGCGAAGTCGACCAGCGCCTCGGCGAGCTCGGCCGGCTGCAGCGGATACACCGCGCCGTTGGGACCCAGCTCCGGCAGACCGGCGTTGGGCATGACCGAGATCGGCACCCGCGCGTGGTCGGCCAGCACCCGCAGGTGCTCGCTCATCTCGGCGGGCCCGGTCGCGCAGTTCATGCCGATCATGTCGATGCCGAGCGGCTCCAGCGCGGTCAGCGCCGCACCGATCTCGGAACCGACCAGCATGGTGCCGGTCTGCTCCACGGTGACGTGGGCGATGATCGGCACCCACTTCCGCTGCGTGGCCATCGCGCGCTTGGCCGCGATGATGGACGCCTTGGTCTGCAGCAGGTCCTGCGAGGTCTCCACGAGGATCACGTCGACGCCGCCGTCGAGCATGCCCAGTACCTGCTGGTAGTACGCGTCGCGCAGATCGGCGTACGGCGCGTGCCCCAGGGTGGGCAGCTTGGTCCCCGGACCCATCGACCCCAGCACGAAGCGCGGCTTGTCCGGTGTGGAGTACTCGTCGCAGCACTCCCTGGCCAGCGCCACACCCTTCTCGGCGAGGTCCCGGATCCTGTCCTCGATCCCGTACTCACCGAGGTTCGGCAGGTTGCAGCCGAACGTGTTCGACTCGATGGCGTCCGAACCGTTCTTCAGGAAGCCCCGGTAGACCGAGCGCACGACGTCGGGGCGCGTCTCGTTGAGGATCTCGTTGCAACCTTCGAGGTTGTTGAAGTCCTCCAGGGTCAGGTCGTGCTCCTGCAGCGCCGTACCCATGCCGCCGTCCCCGACGAGCACACGTTCGGCGATGGCCGTGAGAAACCCGCTCGGGTCGTTGTCCCGACGGCCCGATTCTTCCTGTTTCGTCATCACGCTGCCTTCCGAACGCTTCAGCGAAGCACAGATTCGATTTCGCCCGCGGCCTGCTTGCCGTAGGCCTCGGCGAACCTCGAAACGAACGAGCCCTTCTCGACCTCGTATTCCTGCGGTCCGTCGGTTTCAAGGGATGTGGTCGCCAGGGTGCACCCGAGCTGGATGGAACGCTCCAGGCTCAGCCCGTTGGCCAACCCGGCGAGGAAGCCCGCGCGCAGCGCGTCGCCCACGCCCGTGGGGTCGCCGACCTGCTTGGGCTTGACCGGGGCGATCTCGATCGTCTCCGCCGACTTGGACTCGATGCGCACACCGTTCTCACCGAGCGAGGTGACCCACATGCCGACCTGGTCGAGCACCTCGGCGTGCGACATGCCGGTGCTCTGCAGCAGCAGGCTGTGCTCGTACTCGTTGGTGAACAGGTACTTGGCACCCTCCACCAGCTTACGGATCTGCGGCCCGTCCATCAGGGCGAGCTGCTGGCCCGGGTCCGCGATGAAGTCGAAACCACGGTCGCGGCACTCCTGGCTGTGGCGCAGCATCGCCTCCGGATCGTTGGCCGAGACGACAACGAGGTCCAGGCCGCCCACCCGGTCGGAGATGGGCTTGAGCTCGATCTCGCTGGCCTCGGACATGGCACCCGGGTAGAACGAGGCGATCTGGTTCTGGCTCTCGTCGGTGGTGCAGGTGAAGCGCGCGGTGTGCGCCGTCTTGGAGGTGTGGACCGCACTGGTGTCCACACCGTGCCGGTCCAGCCACGCGCGGTAATCGGCGAAGTCCTCACCGACCGCACCCACCAGCAGCGGTTTCACGCCGAGCTGGCCGAGGCCGAAGGTGATGTTGCCCGCGACGCCGCCCCGGCGCACCTCGAGCTGGTTGACGAGAAAGGAGAGCGAGACCTGGTCGAGCCGATCGGCGATGAGCTGGTCGGCGATCTTGCCCGGGAAGGACATCAGATGGTCGGTGGCGATTGAACCGGTCACCGCAATTTGCACTGGGAAAACTCCTTCACCAGGGCCGGCGTCGGTGTCCGGACACCGGCCCGCGGTCGTGGATGAGCGAACCTGGCTTTGCTCGCCACGCCGCGGGGCGCGGAAACATCCCGCGCCCCGCGGCGTCGGCGACACGTCGCGTATTCGGCTGTCAGAGGCCCGCGGCGCTCTTCAGGGCCTCGACGCGGTCGGTGCGTTCCCAGGGCAGGTCCACATCCGTACGCCCGAAGTGCCCGTAGGCCGCCGTCGGCGCGTAGATCGGCCGCAACAGGTCCAGATCCCGAATGATCGCCGCCGGACGCAGATCGAACACCTCGTTGATCGCGGCCTGAATCTTGACCGGATCCACGTTCTCCGTGCCGAACGTCTCCACGAACAGCCCCACCGGAGCCGCCTTACCGATCGCGTACGCCGTCTGCACCTCGATCCGGCTCGCCAACCCCGCGGCCACCGCGTTCTTGGCCACCCACCGAGTCGCGTACGCCGCCGACCGGTCCACCTTCGACGGGTCCTTACCCGAGAACGCGCCACCACCGTGCCGCGCCATACCACCATAGGTATCCACAATGATCTTGCGGCCCGTCAGACCACAGTCACCCATCGGACCACCCGTGACGAACCGACCCGTCG
>NZ_FNJR01000028.1 GCF_900104475.1 Actinopolyspora xinjiangensis | reverse complement strand
GAGTTCCTAACGTATTCGGTTGGGTAGTCGGCGCCAGCAGATGAGGCTGGTGGCCAGGGCGAGGAAGTCGTGGTGGATGTCGGTGCGGCGTTCCCACCGGGTCGCCAGACGTCGGAACTGGTGCAGCAGTGCCAGGGTGTGTTCCACAACAGCGGACGGGCTGGTTGGTGTCGCGGGTGCGTTTCCGGCTGATCAGTGGCGTGATCCCACGCTGCCGGAGCTGCTCGCGGTAGGGCTCGTCGTCGTAGCCGCGGTGCGCGACGAGCATGTCGGGCTTGCGGCGCGGGCGCCCGCGCCGCCCTCGCACCGGCGGTATCGCCTCGACCAACGGCAGCAGCTGGGTGCTGTCGTGCCGGTTGCCGCCGGTGAGGATGACGGCCAGCGGAATGCCACCCCCGTCACAGATCAGGTGGTGCTTCGCGCCGGTTGTGCCTCGGTCGAGGAGGGCTCGGCCCCGTGGCCGCGCCCCCTTTTTTTTCGTGCGAATGTGGGAAGCATCCGCACACGCTCGCGACCAGTCGATGGGCCCGGCAGCATGGAGTTGCGCCAGCAACACCTCGTGCAGTCGGTCGAAGACCCCGGCGGCCTGCCAGTCCCGTAAGCGGCGCCAGCAGGTCATCCCGGACCCGAACCCCAACTCCTGCGGCAGATCTTCCCAGCCGATGCCCGTGTAGAGCACGAACAAGATTCCTTGCAGCACCCGGCGGTCATCCAGCGGCTTCGGCCCCGTCTTACCGGCCGGGCACACCGGCAGCAACGGCTCGACCCGCTCCCACAACTCGCCCGAGACCACCCACGGCGCAACCATCACCAAGATCATCCCAGCCCAAGATCACCAACGTGTCAGCTAAGAACAGCGGAAACCACGAAGCTGGTTCCCCACAACCTGGCTGAGAGTTGGACTCCGCTACCCAGAAGAGCATGGGATTACGGAGCCTAACCCACGATTCGATCCCGACTTGGTTCTATCAACCCGGACATCCCGGAAGTTCCAGGAAAAACCTAAATTAGAAACTGCTGAATCACGTCAGGAGAAACCACAACAATAAGACCCGCCACCAAAAACGGAGGGACCATCAAAATTATTCGTTTTATCTGAGCCTTCGTTCTTTCGACAAAGAATATTACAACAATTATGGAACAGACACAGAAACCCCACAAAAGTAGAGCATCATTTCCCAAGCTAAGTCTCGTTTCCTCCAGAGTGGAGGCCAACAAAAGCGCAATAGCAGCAGCGGCGGAAGCCGCGCCAGCCCACGAAGCGCTACCGATACCAGAGAAAAGAACCCCGAGAACCCCTCCAGCAAATACGGCCAGCAGACACCACATGAACATGTTACCAACCTGGACCGAAATAGCAGGAGCAGCCGGGTAGTAGATAGTATTATAGAACAGCGCCTTACAGAAATAAAAAGCAATCACAGCAAAAAACAAGCCGATTGTGCTGCGCAGTACAGCTTCCCTCAGATGCAGTCGTGCACTCACCACCAGAGACAGAAGCACCCACAAGGTCAAAGCATGCGCGAACGGATTCAAAATGTGATAGTAAAAGCTAAACGCGGCAAATATCCCTGTAAGTGCTCCGGTCGCACCGACAGCAAGCAGCGAAACCGCACCCCCTTTCTTGGACTCGAAAACACTCCGCTCATACTGCTTTTTTTCAGAAACCCTAAAAATCATACCGACTCCGCATTTTTATTCAATGCTTTCGCGTTTTTATGCAGAAAATTTTGCCAGCCTATCGATTTTAATGCCACAAGGGAATTTATTTATATTTCATATTTTCCTCTGAATATTGCCACACAAGAGACTTCAATGATCATAATACATGGAAACGTACACCCGATAACAAGAGGGGAGGGTTTGATAGATGCAAACGTTGCGCATAACTGGTGTCCTCAAGTGGTGGATGCATCAGTGGGGTTGAGCAGGAGTTCGTTGAAGACCTGGTTGGGTTCGCGCCATCCGAGAGTCTCGCGTGGCTGATCATTGAGTTAGTCGGCGACCGTGTCGAGTTCGTGTTGGCTGTAGTAGGATAGATCGGCTTCTTTTGGAAAGCATTCAGGTAGCAGCCGGCTGGTGCGCTCGTTGGTGCCGCGTTGCCACGGCGGAAGCAAAAGTAAACGGGCATGTTCGACCGCATCGTGAAGTCCGCATAGCGGGCCATTTCCTTGCCCTGGTCCCAGGTGGTGCTGTTCCGCAGACATGGTGGAAGACTCTCCATATTCTTGGTCAGCAGGCAGGAGACCCGTTCTGCACATGGGTCGTAGGGAATGAGGACAAGCATTGTATATGCGTGTGCGTCCTCCCACCAGTGTGTCAATCTGGGATTGATTCGCTTTCCCAGGGATCAGGTCAGCTTCCCAGAAGCCGGGTACGGCCCGATCGTCGGCCGCTTTAGGGTGGTTGCTAATCATGGCCATATCGGGGATCTTGCAGCGTGTTTCCGCCGTCCACGATGGGCTCACGCGGCGTGCGCCCGCTGCGCAACGCCGGCTTCAGCTCGGTCCGCAATGGTCCTCGTGCTTGCAGGAACAATGCCTGATAGATCGTTTCGTGTGAGACGCGCATCGAGGAATCGTCTGGATGCTGTGTGGGATCCTGCGACCATTTCTTGTCGAATCCCTCGTTGACCACCTGATGCAACTCGGGTCGTGTTTCCAGTTTCCACGCTTTGGGCGTTCCACCTGCTTTGATGTCGTCCCAGCTCGGCTGCGATGCACCGATGCGACATATAACGCGCTATTCCACGGGAAATTATTTCCCACTTTTCGAATAGAATTGGCTTGACACGCGCCACGCAGACCACCTTTCATAGCAGGTTTCTTAATTATCCTACGTGACGCACTGACCACTGGAGCTGGCAACTGATTCTCCAGACTGAACAAATATTGAAGGTTATGCCCTGAACTATTTCCCAGGTTTCCTGGAGTAACCATAGTCCGGTGATGATCTAGAGACACTCGTTGAATATGGACGAGTGGGCGACAGTACCGGGTGCCCCATATCTCCCGTTTTCTCAATTGGACGATGACGCGTTCGACCGGGTAGCGGAGCAGGGCTATTGTGGTGTTGACTTTTTCCTTGGCGGCATCGAGGATTCTTTTTGGCGTTTTGTGAGGTTGGGGGATGGCGCTTCCCAGGTAGCTGAGGTCACCGATCGTATCGGCATGATTCAGTGTCTGGTACAGCGATGAGTGGCGGAACACCGTGAGGTCGTGGGTGGCTCTAGTGAAAGAGTTTCGACAGTGCGAGAAGCTTCTCGTGAATCTCGGTGGTGACGTACAGGGGCACTCCGCGACGTCGGTGTTTTCTCGAGATCAGTCTTTCCTGGTCGTGACAGTTTCACGTAGGGATTAGTAAACCATCGATCGGGGTGACGTGCCCGTCAAGTCCTCCGTGGTCTTTTGCGCCCATTCGTCTACTCCCCCGATCAGGATGGGTTCGATGCGGCGCAGCACGCGTGAGACCCTCGACTGACTCGTGTTCCGCAACGCCGCTAGATACTTCTGGGACAGATACATCCAATAGGACGCCAACGTCACCACCCGAGCCATGAACACCGGCAACGTCTTCCTCTGATCCCACCGAACCAGTTCACTGATCCGTTCGGCCAACTAGCACAGCTCGTCATCAGGCCCCCTGTGGTATCTTACGTATCGTAACATTTTTCTCTTGAGTACATAGTGTTCTTAATAGAATTCCATCACACCCGGAAACGTCATTGTTTTCTATTTTAACCTCGTTTTCGGATTTTCTGCATAAACTTCGATAGCTTATTTTCTGCCTCAGAAGCAAGCATCGAGACCATTGCCTCGATGCTTGCTTCTCAAATGGAAATTATTCTTTGTTGTGTCGCAGGATTTTATCTGAGCTACGAATGAATCTGAATTACGCCAACATTATTATCGAACCTCCCGATTCCCGTATTGTAGTCATACTGAACGTAAACATTCTGCTCAGTATAAGTATACGCTTTATTGGTGATATCAGCATACCCGCAGTCTCCATTTCCGAATATACTGGAAAGATTATTTTTCCACCATGAAACAGGCGTGATTCTATAGCCAGCACTATCGCAGTTACCTGCGTCTCCGTATATCACCGTCATATCACCGTCTTTGTCACGGTTAAAGTTTTTATGCTCATACCAGTACATGATTGCCATGCTTGCTTTAACTGTTACGTCATCAGTGCTATCTGATTTTTCTGCTAGTTTCGCTTTCATCTTTGCAGTTGCATCAGCAGAAGATTCCGATGAGCAGGCTCTTGCCAGAACGGGAGATTCTTTACCTGCCTCTGATTTTCCAAGCTTTATCGCGCAGTATGAATCACTTTCAGAATGTGCTGCTTCTTGCGCGGTAGCAGCACCTGCAGACGTAATAAAAAGTGCCGCCGCAGCGGCCAAGCTTCCTAATAAATCAATCTTTCGCATTGAGAAATGCTCTCCAATCATGAATTATGCAGTTTATTCTATTTGTCGGAGCTATATAAATTTTATTGTTTCTAACTCCTGCTTGAAAAGTTATTACATGAACAGTTGGCAGGAGATACTCCAAACGGGCGAAAATGATCATGAGGTAGATCACCATACTATGTAGACAGCAAGGAATTTACTGTTGTGTTCTTAGCTGACACGTTGGTGATCTTGGGCTGGGATGATCTTGGTGATGGTTGCGCCGTGGGTGGTCTCGGGCGAGTTGTGGGAGCGGGTCGAGCCGTTGCTGCCGGTGTGCCCGGCCGGTAAGACGGGGCCGAAGCCGCTGGATGACCGCCGGGTGCTGCAAGGAATCTTGTTCGTGCTCTACACGGGCATCGGCTGGGAAGATCTGCCGCAGGAGTTGGGGTTCGGGTCCGGGATGACCTGCTGGCGCCGCTTACGGGACTGGCAGGCCGCCGGGGTCTTCGACCGACTGCACGAGGTGTTGCTGGCGCAACTCCATGCTGCCGGGCCCATCGACTGGTCGCGAGCGTGTGCGGATGCTTCCCACATTCGCACGAAAAAAAAGGGGGCGCGGCCACGGGGCCGAGCCCTCCTCGACCGAGGCACAACCGGCGCGAAGCACCACCTGATCTGTGACGGGGGTGGCATTCCGCTGGCCGTCATCCTCACCGGCGGCAACCGGCACGACAGCACCCAGCTGCTGCCGTTGGTCGAGGCGATACCGCCGGTGCGAGGGCGGCGCGGGCGCCCGCGCCGCAAGCCCGACATGCTCGTCGCGCACCGCGGCTACGACGACGAGCCCTACCGCGAGCAGCTCCGGCAGCGTGGGATCACGCCACTGATCAGCCGGAAACGCACCCGCGACACCAACCAGCCCGTCCGCTGTTGTGGAACACACCCTGGCACTGCTGCACCAGTTCCGACGTCTGGCGACCCGGTGGGAACGCCGCACCGACATCCACCACGACTTCCTCGCCCTGGCCACCAGCCTCATCTGCTGGCGCCGACTACCCAACCGAATACGTTAGGAACTC
>NZ_FNJR01000009.1:81696-254057 GCF_900104475.1 Actinopolyspora xinjiangensis | reverse complement strand
GTAACTGGCTGAGGGAGCCATCCCCGCGTGATGCTTGCCGGCGTACGCGGGAAAGGCTGCTCGTCCGGTGGCACCCACCACCGGACGAGCGGTCAGAAGATCCTCACTGGCTTTGTCCTTTCAGGACTCTCTTCGCGCGACTTGTCACGCTTGGTCGACATCCAGCATGCTAAACGTAACTGCAACTTGCAAGCAACATGCTGAAATGTCCACGAAAGTTGCACAGGCGACAAGTTCGATCGATCGGATGACAAGAGAGTCTTGCCTGTCCACGAGACGTGTACGGATAGGCTGCCAGCGAGGGAGAAACTATGGCTCTGCGCAAGACAGTACGTTCCCGTCGCCTCGGTAAGCAGCTGAGACGACTTCGCGAGGAAGCTCGACTCAGCCAGGACGACCTGGTCGGCCGAGTCAACGATGATCAGCCCAAGCAACGACGGCTGTCCACCACGCACTTGTCGCGGCTGGAGACGGGTCTGGCCAGGATCACCCCGGAACAGTTGGATCGTGTCGCCGAAGCGCTCCAAGTCGACGCCGAGCACCGGAAGACTCTGGAGGAACTACGTCGCCGCGCCGACGAGCGCGGCTGGTGGCAGGAGTACGCCGACATCGTTTCGCAGGATGTCGAGATGCTGGTGGAAATCGGAGAAGACGCCACTACCGCCCGCAGCTACGACAACGCCTTCATCCAGGGACTGCTGCAAACACGTTCCTACGCGGAGGCCGTGATCGGCAGTGCACGCGCGTTCGTCTCACCGATCAACATCGATCGTATGGCGGATATGCGGTTGCGCCGCCAAGAGCGACTCTCCGACCCTGACTTCGAGGGGCTGACCGCGGTGATGAGCGAAGGTGCTCTACGCACCGTGGTCGGTGGGCCGGACGTGATGCGAGAGCAGCTGCAATACCTCACCGAAGTGGTTCAACGGCTGCCCGTCACGATTCACGTCCTACCGTTCAGCGCTGGTGCCCTCCCCGGCAGCGACAACTTCGTGTTGTTCGGGTTCCCTCACGAGCTGGACGGCGATGTGGTGTATGTGGACAGTGAAACAGCGCAGCGGATCTATGAGGACCGGCAGGCTGTTCGCCAGTGCACCTACATGTTTGACGCGGGTCTGGCCCAGGCGCTACCGGCACGGGAGTCACAGGACCTGATCCGCGCGGTGTTGAAGGAGCTACCATGACAGCACGGAATCCCTACCACGAGCTGGACGACGAGCGCTACGAAGCTCTCCTGCACGGGTCCCACGTCAAATCGAGTTACTCGAACGGGAACGGTGGGTGCGTGACACTGGCCTCGGACGGAGAGTTCATCAGTATCCAGGACGACAAACTCCCGGCGGAGGAGCGCCGCTCTCGCGCCCAGGTCTACACCCGCGCGGAGCTACGCGCCTTCATCGACGGCGCGAAAGCGGGAGAATTCGACCATCTCGTCTGATCGTTCGGCACAAGGCCCTGCTGTTCCGGGGCCTTGTGCTTTACTCACCAGCTGATCCAGCCGGCCTCTGGTTCAACGAACCGCCCTGGGAGGGGGCAGGGGTGAGTCCGGGCAGTTTCGCGGATGCCGTGTGGAGCGGGGAGGCCCGCAGTAGTGGAAACGGTGGAGCCTGTGTGGAGGTCGGCTTCACTCCCGACGCGATCGGTGTATGCGACGTCCCGGTGTCGTGGTGGTGTGAAAACGTGCAGCGGCGGTTGTAACGTCGCAGGTCGCAGAGGGTGCTCTCCACGCGTGTGGAGGTGGACCGTCCCCGGGCGATCACACCGGCCGAGGACTGCGGTGCTCTCCACGCGTGTGGAGGTGGACCGGGACTCCATTTGTACGGCGCCAAGGTCGTGCGGTGCTCTCCACGGGCGTGGAGGTGGACCGTCCCACAGATTGCGGGTATCGCGCATGGCCGCGTGCTCTCCACATGCGTGGAGATGGACCGCCACGCACGCACCGTCCGCACGTGGGAGTGTCGTGCTCTCCACTCCCGTGGAGGCGACCCGCGATTGATCAGGAGTGATTCTCCTGTCTCCCGCCCCCACCTTCCCGCCTCCGCCTTCCCGTCACCCGGCCCGCCGCCTCCGGACTCCCCACGGCCGTGCCGGGAGACTTCGGCGACGGCGGGGCTCGCGGTGACTCACGGGTAGGGTTCGGGGCATGTCTACCGCTCTCGTAACCGGCGCCACCGCCGGCATCGGGCGAGCTTTCGCCCGCAGGCTCGCGGCAGAGGGCTACGACCTGGTGCTCGTCGCCCGTGACTCCGAGCGGCTGGCCTCGCTGGCCGAGTTCCTGCGCGACCGCCACGGCACCGCCACCGAGCAGCTGCCCGCCGACCTCACCCGCGAGGAGGAGCTCGCCGGGGTGGAACGACGCCTCGGCGACGCGACCAGGCCGATCGACCTGCTGGTGAACAACGCCGGGTTCGGCACCTCGGGCGCTTTCTGGGACACCGACCCCGAGACCCTGCGGCAGCAGGTGGACCTCAACGTCACCGCGGTGCTGCGGCTGACCCGCGCCGTGGTCCCGGTGATGCGCGACCTCGGGCGCGGCGACGTGATCAACGTGTCCAGTGTGGCCGGTTTCTTCGCCATGTCCGGCTCCACCTACTCGGCCACCAAGGCCTGGGTCACCACGTTCTCCGAGGGGCTCTCCGCCTCGCTGGCGGGAACGGGCGTGCGGGTCATGGCGCTGTGCCCGGGCTTCACCCGCACCGAGTTCCACCAGCGGGCCCAGCTGGAGATGAGCGGGCTGCCCAAGGCGTTCTGGCTGGACGCGGACACGCTGGTGCACGAGGCGCTGCGCGACCTGCGCCGTGGCCGCACCGTCTCGATCCCGGGCGCGCAGTACAAGGCCGTGGTCGCCCTCGGCAAGCTGATCCCGAACGGGTTGCAGCGGTTCGTGGTGACCCGCACCGCCCCGGGACGCACCTGACCGGCCGGAACCTCCCGTCCGTCCGCTCCGCACCCTCGGGGCGGCGGAACCGCCGCGCTCCGGCTCCGGCGGGACCGGCATCGCGCGGGCACCGCGCCCGGCCGGTCCCCGGGCGAGCCGGCTTGGCGAATCCCGCGCGGTGGCCGAGTCGTGGGAGCGGCGTCCTGGCCGTTCCCGATTCGGCCACCCGAGCCGTTACCCGACCCGGCGTCCGGTCCCGCGCCCGGCCCGGCGGCTCGCCGCACGCGGAGCACTAAAAATGAAAATTGGTCATGTCGTGTTCCCTCGGGTGTGGTAACACGTCCGCCCGGAAGTACTGCTACTTTCTCCGCGGTGACAACGTCACCGGAAGTCCTGGGTGTTTCGTCCCGCGAGGAGTGTTCCGGACGACTTCCGCGAGCGTCACCCGCCGACACGATTTCCGGAAGGCTGTCATCTTTTCAGGAGTCATTCGGCAACGAGTTTCACCGAGAACCGGAGACACGACATGTCAAACCGAACCGGATTGGGATCGGCGCTTCCAGCGACCGGTATCGAGGAAGCCTACGAACGGTTCGCACCGTTGGCCGAAAAGTACTGTGGTCCCGATCTGCACAACGGGTACTGGTACGACAGCGAGGATGACAGTTCTCTGGAGAACGCCTCCCGTCGGCTGACGGAATTCGTGACCGACAAGCTCGGCGTGGGCCCGGGCGACCGGGTGCTGGACCTGGGCTGCGGCAACGGCCGTCCGGCCGTCTCGGCCGGTATCCGCACCGGAGCCGACGTCACCGGCATCGACGTCAACCGCCGTGCGCTGCGGGAAGCTGCCACCCACGCCAGCGCGAGCGGGGTCTCGCACTACGTCTCCTTCGAGTACGCGGACGCGCTCAACCCGCCGTTCCGCCCGGGGACCTTCGACGCGGCGATGTCGCTGGAGTCTTCCCAGTACTTCGAACTGGCGGAACTGCTGCCCAGCATGGCCCGCCTGCTGCGCCCCGGCGGACGTCTCGTGTTGGAGGCCCCCTTCACGCGAGTCCCGGCCAGCGAACGGCTGCGCCACCGAACCGCCGAGTACTACGAGCTGATCCAGGCCGTCTCGCTCGACACGCTCCAACGGCACGTCGAGCTGGCCAACGCCGCAGGGCTGTCACCGGTGGAGTTCGTCGACATCACCGAGAACACGATGCCCACCTGGCCGAGGGTGCTGCGCCGGTTGCGCGACGGCTGGGACGAGATCGAACGCGTGCTGGGAGCCGAACTGGCCGAGCGCGCGATCGCCACCTTCAGCGCCTGGCACGAGCTTCCCGAGGTCGGGATCATGATCCTCACGCTGCGCCGGGACGAGGTGCTGTTCCCGAACTGAACGTCCCGTCCCGCCCCGCCGACCGGTTCGTCGCCGATCTCCCCGGAGGTGGGTGCCGGTGCGGCCGCTGCCGCCGAGCGAACCGGCCCGGCCGTAGATCCACCACCGACCGGTACCGGTCCGCCTCGTCCGCCGCGCGGGTTCCGGGGCGGGGAGGTGCGCCCGCCCTCCGGCCCGTGGGCGCCGCGCGGGGGCGGGGACCACGAACCGCGGCCTCCGAGGGCTGGTGCCGCCGGTCAGGCCTCGCCGCTGAGGACCTTCTCGCCCTGTTCGGGAGACTTGACCCAGTCCAGGCTCGGCCCGGCGAACAAGGTCACCGTGGTCAGCTCGGTGAAGCCCATCGAGCGCGCCAGCAGCTTGGACACCCGGTTGGAGGAGTCGATGTCGGCCACCACCCGGGTCGCTCCCGCGCGGTACAGCGCACGGAGGCTGGCGTCGCCCAGTTCGGTCGCCAGCGCCCTTCCTCGGAAATCGGGGCGCAGCGCGATCCATTCGACGTAACCCCAGTCCTTCCTGTCGAAAAACGGCATCGATGCCAGTACGAATCCGACCTTGAGCGTTCCCGCCTCGGCCACGTGGCAGGCCTCCGGTTGTTGATCAAGGTGTTTGGCGATGGCGCTGAGCGACCACATGCTGTACGGAAAGACGGAGGTGTCGAAAAGCTCCTCGCCCAGTTCCAGTATTTCCGGGACGTCGCTGTTCTTGATGGGGCGGACTTCGGCGATTGATGTCATGGCGGGAATATTAACCCTTGGTTCTTTTTTCGGAACGCACCCCTATTTGTGCACACGATTGGGTGAGATTATTGGTTCGCTTCGATAATCGGCCGCAGTATGGGGTAATTTTATGAAAAGCTGTGGCGGCAGCGGCCCAAAAGGTCGCCCGTCGGCGCGGTATGCTGCCCGCCGTGGAGGAACGACCCGCGCACACTACGGTTGACCAGCAACGTCGCGACCGGCTCGCCCGCCTGGTCCGGGATCTCACGGTGGTCCACGAGCCAGTCACGCTGTCCTCGGGGCGCCAGGCCGACTACTACGTGGACCTGCGCAGAGCGACACTGCACCACGAGGCAGCCCCGCTGATCGGAGCGCTGCTCCGGCAGCTGACCGCCGATTGGGACTACGCGGCGGTGGGCGGCCTCACCCTCGGCGCCGACCCGGTGGCCACCGCCGTGCTGCACGCATCCGGAGATCCCGTGGACGCGTTCGTGGTGCGCAAGAACACCAAGCGGCACGGCATGCAGCGCCGTATCGAGGGTCCCGACGTCTCCGGCCGCCGCGTACTGGCCGTGGAGGACACCTCGACCACCGGTGAGAGCGTGCTCACCGCCGTCGAGGCCCTCCGGGAGGAAGACGCCGAGATCGTCGGGGTCGCCACGGTGGTGGACCGGGACACCGGAGCCCGCGAGGCCATCGAAGCCGCGGGGCTGCCGTACCGCACGTTGCTCGGGCTGGCCGACCTGGGGCTGGAATGAGGCACGGGTCCCGCCCACCGCTCCCGCCGAACACCCGGCGCGGTCCCACCTTTCCGGGGGTGGACCGCGCGGGCGGCGGGAGCGGAGCCCGAAACGGTCCCGGCACCCCCGAGGAGAACGAGGAGTCCCGGTGAGTTCCGAAAACACCGCCCGACAGCACCGGGCCGTCCCGGAGGACGAGCACCGAGCGACCGCCGCCGGGGAGCCCGACCGGCAGGCGGCCGAACCGGGGCCGACCGAGTGGGGAGCCCAGGTCGGTGTCGGCCCCTGGGAGGGGGAGTGGCCCACCGACGAGCGCTACGACCCCGAGCTGCTGGAGCACGGCGACAGCCGCAACGTGGTGGATCACTACCGCTACTGGCGGCGTCCGGCCATCGTGGCCGACCTGGACCGGCGGCGGCACGGTTTCCACGTCGCGATCGAGAACTTCCAGCACGACCACAACATCGGAACGGTCGTGCGCACCGCCAACGCCTTCGCCGCGCGGGAGGTGCACATCGTAGGTCGCAGGCGCTGGAACCGGCGCGGAGCGATGGTCACCGACCGCTACCAGCACGTGCGCCACCACCCGGACCTCGACGAGCTGCGTTCCTACGCCGACGAGCACTCGCTGCGCGTGGTCGCGGTGGACAACACCCCCGGCGCCACCCCGATCGAACGAGTCGCCCTGCCCGCCGACTGCGTGCTGCTGTTCGGGCAGGAGGGCCCAGGGCTCGGTGAGGACTCCCGCCGGATAGCCGACCTGGTGGTCTCCATAGCCCAGTTCGGCTCCACTCGGTCGATCAACGCCGGAGTGGCCTCCGGGATCGTCATGCACACCTGGATCCGGCAGCACGCCCGGCTGGAGAACGCGTGGTGAACTCCGGCGCCCCGCCCGCACCGGCCACGGACGGCCGCCAGCGGTGGGATCCACCTGGAGAGCTCTCGATCACGCACGGGTGGCATCATGAGGCCGGTCGGTAGGGTCGTGCTCACGCGAACCGGGCGAACCTCTCCCGTCGGACCTCTCCGGCGCGAACTCGCCCCCGGCTGCGCCGCCGTTGGTTCTCTCAGTGTCCGACAATGAAAAGCAGGTCATGGTCAACTCGTTGCGCGCGTATCTAGCGAACCTGGTCCGTGGTGCGCTCATCGGCACCGCCGAGATCGTCCCCGGGGTCAGCGGTGGGACGATCGCCCTGGTCACCGGGATCTACGAAGCACTGATCGGATCCGCCGGGCACCTGCTCAGCGCGCTGCGCCTGGCCGTGGCCGACGTGCCGCGCGGCGCGGGGTTCTCTCGGGCGTCCGCCGAGTTCCGACGCGTGCGCTGGGACGTGGTGCTGCCCGCCCTGATCGGGCTGGTGTGCGCCGCGTTGATCGCCGCGAAGCTGCTGGAGCCGGTGCTGCACGACCACCCGGTCTCCTCGCGCGCGGTGTTCTTCGGCCTGGTGCTCGCCTCGCTGTGGGTGCCCATCTCCATGATCGGCGGACGCTGGCGCGCCTCCGAGATCGTCACCGCCGTCCTGGTCGCCGCGCTGGCCTTCGGGCTCACGAGCCTGCCGCCGACCTCTGTCTCGCCCAACCCGCTGCTCGTCGCGCTGGCGGCAGCCGTGGCGGTCTGCGCCCTGGTGCTGCCCGGAGTCTCCGGCTCCTTCTTCCTGCTCTCGTTCGGCCTCTACGAGACGACGATCTCGGCTCTCAACGACAGGGACCTCGGCTACATCGCGACCTTCGCGCTGGGCGCGGTCATCGGCCTGTCGCTGTTCGTCAAGCTGCTGCAGTGGCTGCTGGAACACCGCAGGCGGATCACCCTGGTCGTGATGACCGGCATCATGGCCGGTTGCCTGCGCGCGCTGTGGCCGTGGCAGAGCGAGCAGCGCGAGCTGCTGGCCCCCTCGGACGGTGTCGGCGTGACGGTGCTGTTCTTCCTGCTGGGAGTGGCGCTGGTGACGGCGGTGCTGGTGATCGAGCACCTGGCGTTGCGCAACCGGCCGACCGATGACGAACCCACCGAACGGATCTCCCGGGTGGGGTGAACCGGGGACGGACGTCCCCGGCGACCACGGAGCGTCGGTGGGCGGGCTCAGAGCAGCGAGACCGCGCCCGCGACCCCGCCGACCACGATTCCCAGCAGCAGGGCGTAGAGCAGCAGGCCGAACACCGGCAGCCGTCGCGGTTCCGACCGCCGCGGCGGCTCCGACTCGGGTGCTTCGTGGGTCTCCGGGGTGGCGTTGCCCGTCGCCTGGGCGCGCAGCGCCGCGGAGAGCATCCGCTCCGGGTCCGGTTCACCGCCGGTCGAGGACGTACTCATGACCTCAGCGTAGGCACCCGAGTGCCTTCCCGGGGAGGCGGTCCTCACCTCACCGCCGAGTCGCTGCCTGCGAGGCTCCCGGACACCACCGAGCCACCCTTGAGCACGTGCCGGGGCCGCAGTCCCTCGTCGAGCACCACGAGGTCGGCCTCCAGGCCGGGGCGGATCGAGCCGATCCGGTGGGACAGCCCCAGCAGCTCGGCGGGTTTCGTGGCGCAGGCCGCCACCGCCTCCGGCAGGCTCAGGCCGCAGCGTTCCACCAGATTGCGCAGTGCCGTATCCATGGTCAGCGTGCTGCCCGCCAGTGACCCGTCCGCCAGCCTCGGCTCGCCGTTGGTCACGGTCAGCGGCAGGCTGCCCAGCTCGTAGTGGCCGTCGCCCGCCTCCGTGGCGCTGATCGCGTCGGTGACGGCGACCGTGCGGGAGGGACCGGCGTGGCGGGCGACCAGGCGCGCCACCGTCGGGTGCAGGTGCACCATGTCGCAGATCAGCTCGACGGTGATCCGCTCGTCGTCCAGCAGGGTGCCCACCGGCCCGGGCTCGCGGTGGTGCAGCGGTCGCATCCCGTTGAACAGGTGGGTGGCCACGGTGGCCCCGGCCTCGACCGCCGGGCGCACCTGTTCGGCCACCGCGTCGGTGTGCCCCACGGCGGCGATCACCCCGGCCTCGGAGAGCTGCTTCACGGCCTCGACGGCGCCGTCGAGCTCCGGCGCCAGCGTGACCATCCGGACGGCTCCCCGGCCCGCCTCCAGCAGTTCGGTCACGGTTTCCGGGTCGGGCGGGCGGAGCATGTCGGTGTCGTGGGCGCCGCAGCGGACGGCGGACAGGAACGGCCCCTCCAGGTGGATCCCGGCGAGCTGGCCCGCCGCCACCGGTTCGAGCAGGGACTCGATCTGCTCCCGCAGCCGCGGGGTTGAGGCCGTGACCAGGCTGGCCAGCATGGTCGTGGTGCCGTGGGCTCGGTGCGCGGCCACCGCCCTGCTGATCTGGTACTGATCGCGGCTGGTCAGCGAGCCGCCCCCACCTCCGTGGCAGTGGATGTCCACGAATCCCGGCACGATCCAGCTGCCGTCGAGGTCCGGCGCTCCACCGGGAGCGGGGCCCTCGCCGATCTCGGCGATCCGTCCCCGCTCGATGCGGATCCAGCCGTCTCGGGGCGCCCCCTCGTCGGTGACGATCCTGCCGCCGATCAGTGACGGTGCGGTTGCTTCGTTGCTCAAGGTGTCGGCGTTCCTTCCAGGAGCGGCTGCGGTCGGTGCCGTGGGAGGCGCCCCGTGTTGCCGGGCGAACGTTTCCGGTTTCGGGTCCGATCCTGCGACATCGACCCCATTTTGGTCTACACCACCTGTGCGAGACGTGGTGTGTGCCGCTCTTTCGGGGGAACTGAAGGCGTGAATCGATTCAGTTGGTGTACGAAACACCACGAAACGTGTCGGGCATCACGTGAGGGGACACCAGCGGCGGGGAGCGGGTGCGAGACCCCGTCCCCGCCACCGAGCGATCAGGCGTTGCCGAGCTGCTTCTGCAACGCCTCCAACGCACGACTGGCCGTCGACTTCACCGTCCCCTTGGAGACACCGGTGGCCTCGGCGATCTCACTCTCCGACATGTTGCCGTAGTAGCGCAGCACCAGCACCTCACGCTGCCTGCGCGGCAGATGCCCCAACGCGGCCACGATCGCCTGGTGCTCGCTGGACAGCATCGCCAGCGACTCGGCGGAGCGCGCGTCGGGCTGGTGCGGCGGCTGGTACTCCCGCGCGGTCTTGCGTCTGCGCAGCACCGAACGACTGCCGTTGACCACGGCCGTGCGCAGGTACCCCACAGCGGCCTTGGAGTCCCGCAACTGGGACCAGTTGCGGTACAGGCCCGTGAAGGCCTCCTGCACCACGTCCTCGGCGGTGGCCGGGTCGTCGACCAGCAGGATGGCCAACCGCACCATCCGCATCTGCTGCTTGCGGTAGAGGTCCTCCAGTGTCAGCGGTGCCTGGGTCTGCTCTTCCTGTTCGTCCGATCCGTCCAGAACACGCAGGTGGCCGAGCGTGCGCTCGACCGAGCGTTCCACTCCGCTGGTTCCGTCCCCGATCACGACTCCGCAAGTTACCGGCTCGGCCCCCCGCTCGTCTGCGTAATGGGTAATGTCCGCAAGAAACTTGTGACCAACACACCGTCCGAAAGGTCCTTCGATGCCCACTTTCGTCGTAAACATCCGGTACAGCGACGACCGGGAACTGCTCGAACGGGTCCGTTCCGCGCACCGCGACTACTCCAAGGACCTCGCCGACCGCGGCGTGCTGCTGTCGGGGGGTCCCTTCGCCGACGGTGACGGCGGGATGCTGGTCTACGAGACCACCGACCGCGCCGAACTCGACCGCATCCTGGCCGAGGACCCCTACGCCAAGGAGGGCGTGCTGGCCGAGACCACCGTCCGGGAGTGGAAGCCCCTCACCGGCAGCTGGCTCGGCTGAGACCGACGGGAGATCGGTAGGCCGGTCGTCCCCGGAGCCCGTCTCGAATGGGGCCGCCGGGACGACCGGTTCGAGCGCGAGCCCGTTCCTTCCGCCATGTTCGGGATACCCGGGCGCGGAATCACGCTGACCTCCTGTGGGAACTGTCGTGACATCGTGCCCGGTCCCCACACGGTCGGTGCCGGTGAGCTCGTCGTAACCGACGTGATCCAGTACTCGATGGTGCCTTCCAGCGGTTCGTGAGCACGTGGCTGGGGTGAGGGCGGTGCCGTGCCGACCCGGTCGAAGCTCAATCAGCCGACTTCGGAGCCGGCGATGGGACACGCCCCGGAAGTCGGGAAATCGGGCCGTCGCCGCACCGGGCCGCCACGGCACCGGAGACCGAATCCGGGGAAGTCGGAACGGCTTTACCGACTCGACCGATCGGCCGGATGCGTCACGGAGAACGATTCTCCCCGAATTGACGCCTCGAACCTCACCATAGGGGCGATTCGTGTGGGATTCCTTCTGCTCCGTCCGTTTTACGCCGCTGTGAGCATGACGGTCGGGTGTGTCGCGAAGACACGAATCGTCTTGAGCGGTCGAAACGTCGTCCGACTCGTCGGGCCGCCCGTGGGCGGTCTCGGTGCCTTTCGCCGCTGGTGTGCCGGTTGATCCGTCACCTTCGTTTCCCGGGTGCGGAACGAGACGGCGGGGTCGGAGCCCTGGTCGGGGCGATCGCACCGGGCCCGTGGGCTGTCGTTGTCGAGGCCGCTTCCGGCGTCATCGTCGCCGAGGCCGACGCGTGCGCGCACGAGGACGGCTACACGTACATGTACCTTGTCGGAGTGATCGCTCCTGTCACGGACGGAATTCCCACCCCTGTTCGCGATTCGTTCGGATGAGTGAGTGTGCCATTGAAGACGGATGGACTCGAAGAATCTTCGACCTTTCGCTGGACCGGTTTCGTGGTTTCGCTGGTGCTGGCATCGGCAGCGGCGATCGCCGGGTTGGTCGCCCTTTTCACGGGAGTGGGCAGCACACCTGTGGTAGTGCTGTTGTTCTGCTATCTGGCGTGCAAGCTGGTGCTCTACGTCTCGGGCTGGCGGACACCGTTGTACGACAACGCGTCCCGGTAGGGATTGTGCGGAAGGTGTCGAGGTCACGCCTCTCGTGATGGGAGAAGACCTCGGTATCGTTGCTGGTTGTGAGGTGTTTCGGGGGCGGATGGTCGAGTCGTCGAAGACGAGCTCGCCACTTCGCTCGGGCGGACGACCTCTCCGGGAGATGGACTCGATCCGGTCGCGCCCGCCCCGGGAAGTGCACGGGAAGATCGGCTGGTGGGCGGATGATACGCGGCGTGTCGTGGTCGGCACCGAACACCACCGGCGCCAGTGGTTCACCGGAGTCGGACTCCCGCAACCGCCGGCCCGGTGTGGTTCCCCCGAACGTGCCGAGTTCGGTGTGGCGCGCTCACGCCGCGAACGCGCGGACGCGTGACTGGCAGGATGAGACCATGACGACGCGAGGAAACCTCCTGGAACCCCCGGAGACGCTGTTGCCGGAGAACCCCGAAGCACAGGCGGAGCTGGACCGGGGCGACGACCCCTCCGACGTGGCCGCGCGCCACCCCACCCACAGCGAGGCCTGGTCCCGGCTCGCCGAACGCGCGTTGGAGTCCGAACAGCCGGTGGCCGCCTACGCCTACGCGCGTACCGGATACCACCGGGGACTGGACGCGCTGCGCAAGGCTGGCTGGAAGGGATTCGGCCCGGTGCCGTGGCAGCACCGCCCCAACCAGGGCGTGCTGCGTTCCGTGGCGATGCTGGCCAAGGCGGCCAAGGCCATCGGCGAGGACGAGGAGTACGACCGCTGTGCCCAGCTGCTGGCCGACAGCGACCCGGCCTCCCTGGAGGCCAACGGGATATGAGCGGGAGATGAGCCCGTATCGGCGGACCGGGTGGTGACCCGGTCCGCTCCCGGACGGGCATCCCCGACGTGCTCCGCCGGGGCGGAACTCTCCCGCGAACCACCCCGTGACCTTCCCCAGGACCGCCCCCGCGCGGGAGAACTCGAACAGCGCCCCGAGCCGTTCCCGGTGGCCCTACCCGGCCCCTGACTCCGCGCCGAGAGGGACGGGCTGTCCGGATCACGCGCCGTGGCTGCCGGACAATGACGGCGTGCAGCGATTGCGTCAGGAACTGGCCCGACGAGCGCAGCGCCTGCTGCGGAGCGGCATCCCCATCGTGCAGTGCGCGATCTCCGCCGGAATCGCCTGGCTGCTCGCCCGGCACGTGGTGGGTCACCCCGAACCCTTCTTCGCGCCGATAGCCGGGGTGATCGCCCTCGGCGTCTCGCTGGGGCAGCGGTTGCGCCGCGCGGCCGAGCTGGTCGTGGGGGTCAGCGTCGGCGTCGGGGTCGGCGACGTGCTGATCTCGGTCATCGGCACCGGGGCGTGGCAGATCGCGCTGGTCGTCGCGCTCGCCATGAGCACCGCCGTGCTGCTGGACGCGGGCGGTGTGATCGTCATGCAGGCCGCCTCCTCCTCCGTGCTGGTCGCCACCCTGCTCCCACCGGCCACGGCCGGTGGGCTGAACCGCATGGTGGACGCGGCCATCGGCGGCGTGGTCGGTCTGCTCGTGGCCGCGCTGCTGCCCCAGAACCCCCTCGCCGTGGCCCACCGCTACGGCAGGGTGGTGCTCGGTTCGCTGGCCGAGGCGCTGCGCGGGATCTCCGCCGCGATGGCGGGTGAGGACAGCTCGGCCGCCTCCGACGTGCTCGCCGCCGCTCGCAAGAGCCACCGCTCGGTGGAGGAGCTGCGCTCCGCGCTGGCCACGGGGGACGAGATAGCCAGGTTCGCGCCGATCCGCTGGCGCAACCGTGCCGACCTGGAGCACTACAAGGTGGCGGCCACCCCGATCGACCGGGCGCTGCGCAACACGCGTGTGCTCGCCCGGCGTGCGCTGGCCGCGCTGCGCGACGAGGAGCCGGTCCCCGACGCGGTACCCGGCATGCTGGAGGAGCTGGCCGGGGTGGTGGTGCTGCTGCGCGACGAGCTCGCGGACGGTTCGGAGCCGCTGCGCACCAGGGAGGCGGTTCGGGCGGTGGCGCGGCGCACCACGGTGCGCCTGGTCTCCGAGACGGACTTCTCCATGCAGGTGGTGGTGCTGCAGATCCGGTCCATCACGGTGGACCTGTTGCAGGCCACCGGGTTGAGCCGCTCCGAGGCGCTCGACACCCTCCCCTCCCTCCACCCGGAGTCCGATGGCGACTCACCGGGTCCACCCAACGAGCGGCCCCCGGAGTGAGGCCGGTGGGACGGGGGCACCGACAACGCGCGGGGTTCCCGGTCAGCAGCCGTCGAGCACGTCCCGCAGCGCCGACCGCTCGGCCCGGGTGACGCTCAGGTCCCAGTTGTGCTTGGTGCCCACCCAGAACCTCGCGTAGTCGCAGTGGGCGCCCTCGTCCGGCGGCAGCCACTCGTCCGGTGTCTCGTCACCCTTGGACTGGTTGACGTTGTCGGTGACCGCCAGTAGCTGTGGCCCGTCGAGGTCGTTGGCGAACCGCTCGCGCTTCTCCCGCGTCCAGTCGGATGCGCCGGAACGCCACGCCGCCGCCAGCGGCACCACGTGGTCTATGTCCAGGTCGGAAGGGTCGGTCCACGTGCCGTCGTCGTAGGGACTGTGCCAGGTCCCGGAGGTGGGGTAGCAGTCCGAGCCGGTGCGCACGTCCTCCCCGTCCCGGATGAGCACCCGTTCCCGGACGTTGCAGTTCTCGCCCTCGGCCTCGCCCCAGTGCGGGAACTCGTCCCGGTCGTAACCGTCCATCGAGCCCTCCGGGGCGGTCCGCAGCCCGGCGAGCATCTCCTCGGCCCGCGCGACGTCGGGCGTCCCCGGCGGGTTCCCGGCCGAGTCCGTGTCCTCACCGGGAGGGAGGGTCGCGCAACTGAGCACCGCGAGCAGGGGAAGCACGGCCGTCGCCGCCCGCGACGCCTTCCCGACCGGCATGATGCCTCCACGTGTAGCCGGGTCCGCACCTGGAAGGGGAACCCGCTCGGGGACGGTTCGCGGTGATCAGTTTCCCGGCCGTGTTCCGGCGAGCACAATCCCACGGCGGGTGATCCTCCTCCCGTCACCCGGCGGGCGGAACTCAGGGACGTGCCAGCAGCAGGTCCCTGGTGTGCCGGTACCAGGCGCAGCGGTGCAGCGGTCGCGGGTGCGCCACACCGTCCCGCAGGACAGCGGTCTCCTCGAAACTGGCCTGCATCGCGCGCCCGCGCGCCGACTCGCGCCGCCGTCGCGGCCACCTCCGGGTGGTCACCACGGTCACCACCCCGGTCGTGACCGGCGCGGGCTGCGTGGTCAACGGGTCGTCGGTGGGCTCGGGCAGCGCGGGGGCGTCGGCGTCCGGGAAGACCTCCACGGCACGCGCGGAGCCGTGCAGCACGCGCTGGTCGTCGCAGTACACCTGGCCGGTGATCGGCGCGATCGCGCCGCGCCCCAGCAACACCCCACCGGAGTCGTCCCTGATCAGCGGGGCCGGTTTCGCCGGGCGGTCCAGCGCCGTCCCGAAGTCCCCCGGTGGGATGCCCCACACCGAGCTCGCGGGAGAGCGCGTGACCGGGACGTAGCCCACGGACAGCTCCGCTAGTAGATTCTTACGCAGCAGCCGCAGCACCACGGCGGCCAGGTCCGCGTCCGTGCCGTGCACAACCACACGGCCCTCGGACTCGCGCAGTATCGGGTCCAAGTCGGTGCGTGACGGTTGGGACGGCAGGTCGAACCACCGCACGTCGGAACGGGCCGGGCGTGCTTCGCGTTCGATGTTTCCGCAGGATAGTGCGGTGGTAGTCACGTTGAGCTCCTGGTTTACCCTGATCGACCGGCATTAGCAGGTGCCGGGCCTTCCTCGGTGTGGCGACGCACCCGTGGCCACCGACAGCGATGACCCGCCGTTACCAGTTGCACAGACCGCCTCCAGTGACAGGTTGGAGTTTCACATGCCGGCAATCGTGTTGATCGGCGCCCAGTGGGGTGACGAGGGAAAGGGTAAGGCGACCGACCTGCTCGGCGAGCAGGCGCAGTGGGTTGTCCGCTATCAGGGCGGCAACAACGCGGGTCACACGGTGGTGTTGCCGGACGGCCAGGACTTCGCGCTGAAGCTGATCCCCTCGGGGATCCTCAGCCCCGAGGTGCACAACGTGATCGGCAACGGTGTGGTGGTCAGCCCGGAGGCCCTGCTGGAGGAGCTGGACGGCCTGGAGTCGCGCGGGGTGGACACCTCCAAGCTCTCGCTGTCGGCCGACGCGCACCTGGTGATGCCCTACCACGTGGCCATGGACCGCGTCACCGAGCGCTACCTCGGCAAGAAGCGCATCGGCACCACCGGCCGGGGAATCGGCCCCTGCTACCAGGACAAGGTCGCCCGGGTCGGTGTGCGGGCGCAGGACGTGCTGGACGAGAAGATCCTGCGGCAGAAGGTCGAGGCCGCCCTGGAGTACAAGAACCAGGTGCTGGTCAAGGTCTACAACCGGCGCGCGATGGACCCGGAGGAGGTCGTCGACACGGTGCTGGCGCAGGCCGAGCGGTTCGCGGGCCGGGTGGCCGAGACCAAGCTCATGCTGGACCAGGCGTTGAGCAGGAACGAGACGGTGCTGCTCGAAGGCTCGCAGGGCACGCTGCTCGACGTCGACCACGGCACCTACCCGTTCGTGACCTCCTCCAACCCCACGGCGGGCGGCGCCTGCGCCGGAGCGGGGATCGGGCCGAGCCGCATCGACTCGGTGATCGGCATCCTCAAGGCCTACACCACGCGGGTCGGGTCGGGGCCGTTCCCCACCGAGCTCACCGACGAGGCGGGCGAGAACCTGCGCAAGGTCGGCGGTGAGGTCGGTGTGAACACCGGCAGGGACCGGCGGACCGGCTGGTTCGACGCCGTGATCGCGCGCTACGCGACCAGGGTCAACGGCATCACCGACTACTTCCTGACCAAACTGGACGTGCTGTCCGGGCTTGAGACGGTGCCGATCTGCGTGGCCTACGACGTCGACGGGATGCGCACCTCCGAGATGCCGATGACCCAGACCGGCGTGCACCACGCCGTGCCGGTCTACGAGGAGATGCCCGGCTGGCGCGAGGACATCAGCGGGGCGCGCACCTTCGAGGACCTGCCCGCCAACGCCCGCGCCTACATCGAGCGGCTGGAGGAGCTGGCGCAGGCGCGGATCTCGGCGATCGGGGTCGGCCCGGGACGGGATCAGACCATCGTGCGCCACCGGATGGCGTAGGTGCTTCCCGGCTACCGTTTGCGGAGCGGTGCGGGTGGCGGAACCTCTCGCACGGCTCCCGCCGCGGCCAGGCCCGACATCGAGTAGGTACTACGCCACGTCGGGCCTTCCTCGCGGGAGCCGCACGGGAGACTCCGCGGCGGTGCGAACCGCGTGAGCGGGCGCAAGCGGTCGGCGCCGCTTGGCGTAGCTGGCTTGTCGTACCTGCCGGGGGCGTCGGTCGCGGAACCCCGCGTGTCGCGGCGCGCGGGACTCCGGCGTGTGAGGCGGATGCTACCGCGAGGCAGGGCCGCCTCGCCGCGTGGGTCACTACTCACCAGCGGCCCAACGCGGCGAGGCGCCGCCTCACGTGCCGGCTACGCGACCACCGCGCCGGAGCGATCGGCCCGACAACGCGGCGAGGCGCCCGGAGGTTCCGCCGAGCGACCGACTACGCCGAGTGAGACTCCCACTCCTGCCGCGCGTGGTGGGCGATGTCGGGCTGGTCGGCGAACACCGCGTCCACCCCGGTGCCGAACAGCGCGCGGAGGAAGCCGAACACGTCGCCGTAGGCGCTGTCGTCGGCCGAGGTGCGGAAGTCGGCGGGCAGGAAGGCGTTCTCGGCCCGCACCGTGTAGGTGACCACCCGCAGTCCCGCCTCGTGGGCGTCGGAGACCAGGCTGGTGGGCTCGGTGAGGTAGCCCTCCTCGTCCCTGGGCAGGATCATGGTGGAGACCGGGGCCACCCAGTCGGCGTACTCGGACATCTCGCGCAGCCCCGAGGGGGTGACCATGTCGGCGTAGTCGCGCGGATCACCGCTCTCGACGAAGTCGTACGGCGCGCCGCTGCTCCACACCAGCTGCACCAGATCGACGCGCAGCCACCGGTCCAGCCACCGCAGGTTGCCCACCTCGAAGGACTGCACCGCCACCTCGGCGTGCGGGTGGTTCAGCCCGTTGCGGTTGAGCGCGTGCACCACGCGGGGCTCGATGGCGAGCCCGACGGACCGGAAGTAGCTCGGGTGCTTGATCTCCGGTGCGATACCGATCCGCCTGCCGAGCTCGTGGGACAGCTCCCGCTTGAGCTCGATGATCTCCTGGAAGGTCGGGATCTCGAAACGTCCGTCGTAGACGGTGTTGCGCTGCCTGAGCTCGGGCAGCCGTTCGGTCGCCCGCAGTGTCTTGAGCTCGGCCAGGGTGAAGTCCTCGGTGAACCAGCCGGTGACCTCCTTACCGTCGATGACCTTGGTGGTCCTGCGGTCGGCGAACTCCGGGTGCTCGGCCACGTCGGTGGTGCCGCTGATCTCGTTCTCGTGCCTGGCGACGAGCACCCCGTCCTTGGTCGAGACCAGGTCGGGCTCGATGTAGTCGGCGCCCGTCCGCGCCGCCAGTTCGTAGGAGGCCAGGGTGTGCTCCGGTCGGTAGCCCGATGCGCCGCGGTGGCCGAAGACCTGGATCGTCTCGTCCCCTTTCGGGTGATGTAGTTCGGCGTTCGGACGTTTCGCCGCGTTGTCCGGCTGGGCGGTGGAGGACACGGCGAGCGCGGGCAGCGCCACGACGGTCGCCGTGCAGAGCAGCGCGATACCGCGCATCCGTCTCAACGGCACGAATAACCTCCTCGGTAGTGGTTCTCCCCCCGGGCCGGTTCGGATGGGTGGCCGCGTCCGCGCCGGGAAGGCGGGCTGCATCACCCGCACACCCGAGCGCGGCGGACACCCGGTGAAGCGGGCCGGGAAATCGATCCGCACCATCCTCGACCACGTCGGCGAAACCCGCGACGACATCGTGATGAACAACCGAGATCGTCTGGGTCACCGCTCGGTGGGGGGTGAGGACTCGTCCGTCCGGCGAAGCTTTACGCTGCGGGGCGTGCGCATCCTCGTGATTGGTGCAGGCGGCAGGGAACACGCGATCCTGCGGGCGCTCTCCCGCGACCCGGAGGTGACCGCCCTGGCGTGTGCTCCCGGAAACGCGGGCACCGCGATGATCGCCGAGTCGTACTCGGTGGACGTGGCCGCCCCCGATGAGATGGCCGAACTCGCCCTGAAGTGGCGGGCGGACCTGGTGGTCTTCGGGCCGGAGACCCCCCTGGTGGCCGGCGCCGCCGACGCGGTGCGGGCGGCCGGTGTGCCCTGCTTCGGCCCATCCAAGGCGGCGGCACGCATCGAGGGCTCGAAGGCCTTCGCCAAGGACGTCATGCTCTCGGCCGGGGTGCCGACGGCGCACAGCGAGACCGTGGACAACCCGGCGAAACTGGACGCCGCGCTGGTCAACTTCGGCCCCACCTGGGTGGTCAAGGACGACGGGCTCGCCGGGGGCAAGGGGGTGCTGGTCACCAGCGACTTCGACGCCGCCCGTGCCCACGCCCTGAAGCTGCTGGAGGACGGCCACCCGGTGCTGCTGGAGTCGTTCCTCGACGGCCCCGAGGCCTCACTGCTGTGCCTGGTCGACGGCACCACGGTGCGTCCGCTGCTGCCCGCGCAGGACTTCAAACGCGTCGGTGACGGCGACGCGGGCCCCAACACCGGCGGTATGGGGGCCTACGCCCCGCTGCCCTGGGCGCCGGAGGGAATGGTCGACGAGGTCGTCGAGACCGTCGTGCGCCCCACCGTCGAGGAGCTCGCGCGGCGCGGCACGCCCTACTCCGGGCTGCTCTACGCCGGGCTGGCGCTGACCTCGGACGGGCCGCAGGTCATCGAGTTCAACTGCCGCTTCGGCGACCCCGAGACGCAGGCGGTGCTGGCCATGCTCCGCACTCCGCTGGCGAGTCTGCTCACGGCGGTCGCCAACGGGGAGCTGGCCGAGGCGCCCGAGCCCGAGTGGGAGCCCGGCGCCGCCGTGACCGTGATCCTGGCCGCCGAGGGGTACCCGGGCAGGCCGCGCACCGACGACGTCATCGGCGGCAGCGACGGGCCCGGCGTGCTGCACTCCGGCACCCGCAGGCGCGAAACCGACGGGGCGGTGCTCTCGGCGGGAGGTCGCGTGCTGTCCGTGGTCGCCACCGGGCATGACCTGGAGTCGGCGCGGCAGGAGGTCTACCGGCGCGTGGACGGGGTGCACCTGCCCGGAGCGCACTACCGCACCGACATCGCGGCGCGTGCCGCGCGTGGCGAGGTCGCCCTCCCCGGCGACGGTGACTTCGCCCGGAGTTAGGCCCCGTCCTTCGGTGCGCTGTGCCCGGAACCGGCTGTGCTCGGAATTGGCGGGAGCTCGTCGGCGCGGGCGGCGTGGCGGTGCGGGTGGTGTGAGTGGCGGTTCGACGCTCGCGCGCCGGGGAACACCGGTCGCGCCTTGTTAGCCGAGCGTGCCGAGAGCCGACAAGCGCTCCGGGCCTTCCAGCGCCGCGGCCACCCCTGAGATTTTCCCCGAGTTCCTCTCCGAGGAGTGGGGCGCGACCACCGAACTGTGGGAACCTGGAGGAGGTGGCTTCCGGACCGGCGGCGGCCGGTCGGCGGCTGGTTCCCGCGCGCACGCGGAGCCGTGCACTCGTGGTGAGGTGAGCAGCATGTGGTGGAAGGTCGTTCTCGGGTTGCTGGCCCTGTGGCTGGTGCTCTCGGTGGCCGGCGCCGTGATCGGTTTCGTGGTCAAGGGCCTGTTCTGGCTCGCGGTGGTCGGTGGTGCGCTGTTCCTGATCACCGCGGCCGTGGGATGGGCCAAGCGTGACAACCGCCAGGTGGGTGGTGGGAGCCGGAGCAGCCAGCTCCGCTGAGACCGCCGCTCGCCCGGAGCGGCGAGCGCTCCGCTGAGCCCGCCGAGCCGCTCGTTCGGCTGGGCTCAGTCACCGCTCGGGGCCGGGAGAACTCCGTACGAGCGCAGCACCTCCCGAGCCCACTCGGCGCCCTGCCAGCGCAGGGCGTGCAGCCCGGCCGCGCGGGCCGCAGTCACGTTGGGCTCGCGGTCGTCGAAGAACAGGCATCGCCCGGGGGCGGCGCCGAGCCGGTCGAGCAGCACCCGCCAGATCTCCCCGTCCGGCTTGGCCGTTCCGACATCGGCGGAGAAGACCACGTGGTGGAAGTGCTCCACCCAGGGGCTGCGCTCCGCCTGCCGCGCGAACGACCCCGGCGCGTTGGACAGCAGTGCCAGCGGGGTTCCGGACGCGCTCAGCTCCGCCAGCAACAGCAGCGTGTCCGGGTCGGTCTCCGATCAGCCCGCCACGTCGAGGCGGGTCAGCTCCCGCGCCAGCGCCGCGTCCACGTCCGCGCCCAGCCGCTTGCCCACCGCGCTCCAGTACTCGTGGTCGCCGAGGCCCCGGTCGTAGGCGTCGCGTTCGGCGAAGTAAGCCGTGCTGACGCGGTCCAGCGCCGCCCCGTCGACGCCCAGCGCGGTGGTGATGCGCGGCAGCGCCCGGGTGGGTCGGCTGATGACCTCGCCGTAGTCGAAAACGACCCGGCGCGGTTGTTCGCTCGCCGTGTCGCCCATTCCCGTTCTCCCTCCGGTTCGGTCAGCTCGCGTTCCCCACCCGGCGCAGCACCTCGTCGATGTCGGCCGTCCCGACGTCGCGGTGGGTCACGAAGCGCACCCGGCCCGCCATCGGAACCGCGAGCACGCCGAGCCCGCTCAGCCATTCCAGACTGTGCCCGACGTCGGGCACGGCGGCCAGCACGATGTTCGTCCGCGGCGGGGTGACGCTCCAGCCCAGCTCGGTCAGGCCGGTCGCCAGCCGTGCCGCGTTGTCGTGGTCGGTGCGCAGCCTGTCGGTGTCCTCCAGGGCCACCAGCCCGGCCGCCGCGAGCACGCCGCCCTGCCGCACTCCACCGCCGAGCATCTTGCGCATCCGCCGCGCCTCCTCGACGAACTCGCCGCTGCCTGCCACGGCGGAGCCGACCGGAGCGCCGAGTCCCTTGCTCAGGCAGGTCTGCACCGTGTCCGCGCCGACCGTCAGCGTGGCGGGCTGCACGCCCAGTGCGACCGCCGCGTTGAAGATGCGTGCTCCGTCCACGTGGACGCGCAGGCCGTTGTCGCGGGCCGCCGCCACCAGTTGCGCGTGCTCGTCGGGCGGGATCACCGCACCGCCCGCCTCGTTGTGGGTGTTCTCCAGGCACAGCAGGCTGCTGCGCAGCGAGTCGTATCCGCCGCCGTCGGTGGACTCGGAACGCACCAGCCGGGCGCTGGGCCTGCCCGGGCCCGCGTCCCAGTTCAGAGGTTCGGGCATCCCGCCCGCCAGCCACGCCGCCGAGCCCAGCTCGTGGGTCAGCACGTGCGCACCGCGCGGTGCCAGGAACCGGTCTCCGCGCCGCAGGTGCAGCGAGAGCGCGATCAGGTTCCCCATGGTGCCGCTGGGAACCCACAGTGCGTCCTCGGTGCCCAGCAGTTCCGCGACCCTGAGCTCCAGCTCGCGCATGGTCGGGTCGCGGTCGAGCACGTCGTCGCCGACCTCGGCGTCGGCCATCGCCGCGCTCATCCGCTCGTCGGGTCGGGTGACGGTGTCGGAACGTAGATCGATCGGGGCTGTTTTGGTCACGAAAGGATCACACCACATGTGGCCGGTCGTGCGGCACCGGGTGTGCGGACCTGCGGGGATTCGGATTTCCGCCGGGGGTGTGGTGACCGCTCGTTACCGGCGTGCAACCTTGAACGGTGGACGTTCCGTCCTGGCACGTGTCGGCACGCAACGAGCGGAGGCTTCCGCGTGGAACAACGCGAGGAGCAGGAGTTCGCGGAGTATTTCGCGGCTCGGCGAGAGGCGGTGCGTCGGATGGCGTACATGATGTGCGGGGACTGGCACCGAGCGGACGACCTGACGCAGAACGCGTTCATAGCGGTGCACCGCAGGTGGCGCAAGATCCGCGACAAGGAGGCGCTGGACGCCTACGTCCGTCGCACCCTCACCCGCGCGGTGATCGACGACTCGCGCAGGCCCTGGCGGCGGGAGCGGGCGGTGGATGAGCTGCCCGAGCGCTCCGCCGACAGCGTCGACATGGACGACTCCGTCGTCACCCGACGCACGTTGCTCGCCGGGCTGCGGAGGGTGCCGCCGAAGCAGCGGGCCGTGCTGGTGCTGCGTTATCTGGAGGGGCTCGACGTGGCCGGTGTCGCCGAGGTCATGAAGTGCAGCGAGGGCAACGTGAAGAGCCAGACGGCCCGGGGGCTGGAGGCGCTGCGCGCCGCTCTCGGGGATTCGCTCGGTGACCTGCGGTCGATGTCGTGAGGAGGTGTAGGAAATGCGAGAGCAGGAGCTCGCGGACCTGTTTCGCGACGCGGCCGGTCCCGCCCCCGAAGCGACATTCGACGCCGAGGACGTCGCCAGGGCGTCGCGGCGGGTGACGGCCCGCCGTCGGGTCGGTGCGGCGGGCGGCTCCCTGGTGGCGCTGGCCGTGCTGGTCGGCGGGGTCGGCTTCGGAACGGGTTGGCTGGCCCCGGAGTCGGCCAACCGGGCCGAGCACACCGCTCCGGGGATCTCGGGGCGAGCGGGCGAACCCGATCCCCGGGTGGGCAGCCAGCAGCCCGCGCCCACCGCGCTCTCCGTGCCGGGGGACCGTTCATCCGGTTGCGGACCGCCCGACCCGGAGCTGGCGACCGCGTTGTCCGAGCAGCTGCCCGAGGTCGGCGAGGCCAGCGTGCCCGTGGCGGCCGAGCAGTGCCCCGAGGGGACGCGCACCGCCTCGTTCCAGCTACGCGCCGGTGGGGCCAACGGCAACGTGACCGCGATCCTGGGGTCGGCTTCCGCGGTTCCCACCGACGGGGAGGCGAGGTTGCAGCGCCGGGATGACGGGGTGCAGGTGGTCGTGCGTACCGGCAGCGGGCGCGGACTGATCCTGCGCAGCAGTTCCGACTCCGGAGGGGCGCCGCCCCACGAGACCGGGCTGCCCCGGATAGCGGAGCGGTTGGCGGGCGAACTCTGAACCGGTGTCTGAGCCGGTGAGTAAGGCGCTCCGGTGCCTCTCGTGCTGCCGGTCATGTCTGGTCGTGGTGTCGTTCGGTGACGATGTCGTGCTGTGGTGGCTTCGCCCACCAAAGTGGTACGGGCGTGCCACTTTGCGGGTAGTCTTCGCACCCGAAGCGTCGTTCGTGCCGCCGATCGTGGAAGGACGTGCTCACCATGGCTTGGTTGGTGCTGTTGTTCTCCGGAGTGCTCGAAGCGGGCTGGGCGATCTCGCTCAAGCTCTCGGAGGGGTTCAGCAGGCTCGTGCCCAGCCTGGCCTTCCTGGTGCTGGCCACGGGCAGCTTCGTGGGGCTGGCGTGGTCGATGCGTCTGCTGCCGGTGGGGCCGGCCTACGCGGTGTGGACGGGAGTCGGCGCGGCGCTCACCGCCCTCATCGGCATGGTCTGGCTCGGTGACGCCGTCTCGGTGCTCAAGATCCTGTCGATCGTGCTGATCATCGCCGGAGTGCTCGGCCTCAACCTGGCCGGGGTCGGGCACTGATCCGGAGCCCGTGCGTCCGTCGAACTCCCGCGGCTCCCCGCCGGGACACCGGATGATCCTCGGCGGGCGGGAAGCCGCGAGATCGTCGCCTCACATCCCCCAGCCGGGCGGCCGGGATGGCTAGGATCGACGCGATGACGGCGGCGAGTACCCCGAAAGGTGAACGGCGGCGGCACCTGCTCGTGGTCGCGGCGGCCGAACTGCTCTCCGAGGGCGGCTTCGCGGCGATCCGGCACCGCGCGGTGGCCGAACGCGCCCAACTGCCGCTGGCCGCCACCACCTACTACTTCGACTCGCTGGAGGAACTGATCACCGCGGCGGTCCGCCACGAGGCGGAGGAGGAACTCGCCGAGGGCAGGCGCAGACTGGAGGAGCTGTCCGAGCGGCCGCCGGGCGGCGACGAGGTGGTCGAGCTGGTGCTGGACATGCTGCTGGGCACCGACTCCCGCGACGGCGGCACCGAGTCCGTGCTGCTGCGGTACGAACGTCTGGTGGGATCGCCCAGACGCCCCTACCTCGCCGAGTCCATGCGCGATCTGCACGCGCGGCTGCACGAGCTGCTGGCCGAGATCTTCCGGCGCTCGGGGATGGACATCGGTCGCGAGCGGATGCTCGAACTGATCGCGCTGGTGGACGGTGCCGTGGTCAACGCCCTCATCGAGAGTGACCCAGACCCCAGGGGAGCCGCGCGCCGGATGCTGCGCGCCCAGCTGCTCTGATCCCCCCCCCCCGAGCGGTGCCCCGCGAGAGATCCGCGTCCACCCCGCCCGGCCCCGGAAAGATCCGACTCGCGTGCGACGGGCACCGGAGAGCGCCCCGGACATTCCGACGACCTGGGAGTCCTCCCGGGGCGCGGCGGTGAGACAGCCTGCCCGCGAGCGCGCGGACGGCTCGCTGATCCACGTCGCGGCGGGGGTCCCCGAGATCGCCTCGCGGGAGGATCGGCCGTGCGAGGAGCCGGTGATGCCCCGGTGGAAACCGGCACGGTTCGCCACTGACCCGAAGTTCCGGCTCGACGGCTGAACGCGGTGCGCTCCGGACGGCCTCCCGGCTCCGGGACGCCCGGTCACCCGGCGCGGCGATTTCCCGCACGGATGGGTAACGGCTGGGTAGCTGAACGGCTCGGGACTCGCGGCCCGGCCGCACCGGGGCCGCCCGGCGCGTTCATCCGTTGGTGGAAGTATCCTCACCACTCGTGACGGACAAGCCCAGCATTCCCGACCCCCTCGCCTCCCGCTACGCTTCGCCCGAGCTGGTCAGGCTCTGGTCACCGGAGCACAAGATCGTGCTGGAGCGCAGGTTGTGGCTGGCGGTGCTGCGGGCGCAGTCCGAGCTCGGCGTCGAGGTGCCCGACGGCGTGATCGAGGACTACGAGCGGGTGCTGGAACGGGTCGACCTCGACTCCATCGCGGAGCGGGAGCGCGTCACCCGACACGACGTCAAGGCCCGCATCGAGGAGTTCAACGCGCTCGCCGGGCACGAGCAGATCCACAAGGGCATGACCTCGCGCGATCTGACCGAGAACGTCGAGCAGCTCCAGATCCGTCGCAGCCTGGAGCACGTGCGCGACCGCACCGTGGCCGTGCTCGCCCGCCTGGGGCAGCTCGCCACCGAGAACGGCGAGCTGGTCATGGCGGGACGCTCGCACAACGTCGCCGCCCAGGCCACCACCCTGGGCAAGCGGTTCGCCACGGCGGCCGACGAGATGATCGTCGCTTTCCGGCGGCTGGAGGATCTGCTGGCGCGCTATCCGCTGCGCGGCATCAAGGGACCCGTGGGGACCTCGCAGGACGCGCTGGACCTCCTCGACGGTGACCGGGACAAGCTCGCCCAGCTGGAACGCAGGGTCGCCGGGCACCTCGGTTTCGGCAAGGTGCTGGGCAGCGTCGGACAGGTCTACCCGCGCTCGCTGGATTTCGACGTGCTGACCACGCTGTCCCAGCTGGCGGCCGCGCCCTCCAGCCTGGCCAAGACGATCCGGCTGATGGCCGGTCAGGAGCTGGTCACCGAGGGCTTCAAGCCCGGTCAGGTCGGCTCCAGCGCGATGCCGCACAAGATGAACACCCGCTCCTGCGAGCGGATCAACGGCCTCGCGGTGGTGCTGCGGGGCTACGTCTCGATGTCGGGCGAGCTGGCCGGGGACCAGTGGAACGAGGGGGACGTCTCCTGCTCGGTGGTGCGGCGCGTGGCGCTGCCCGACGCGTTCTTCGCGTTCGACGGACTGCTGGAGACGCTGCTGACCGTGCTCGACGAGTTCGGAGCCTTCCCTGCCGTGATCTCCCGTGAGCTCGACCGCTACCTGCCGTTCCTGGCCACCACCAAGGTGCTCATGGCCGCCGTGCGGGAGGGTGTCGGCAGGGAGACCGCCCACGAGGCCATCAAGGAGAACGCGGTCGCGGTCGCGCTGGACATGCGCGAGCGCGGGCTGGAGCGCAACGACCTGCTCGACAGGTTGGCCAACGACGAGCGGCTGCCGCTGGACCGGGAGCGGCTGGGTCAGCTGCTGTCCGACCCGCTGGAGTTCACCGGCGCCGCCGCGGCGCAGGTGCGCGAGGTCACCGAGGAGATCGGCGACATCACCGACCGCCACCCGGAGGCGGCGGGCTACACGCCCTCGCCGATCCTCTGAGGCCCCTCCGCCGGGGACGCCGACGATCTCGCGTGAACTCGCCGCGCACCACCGCTGAGGACAGCGCGGCGGCCTAACCCCAGTGCGCGTCGAAGAAGTCCCGCTCGTACCGGGTGGCGAGCTGGAACAGCCGCAGGCACCTCGCCCGCTCGCGCTCGTCCAGCTCCCCGGCCACCCGGTCCAGCTCGCCGCGCAGCCAGCGCACCCAGTCGGCGAAGTCGGGGCCGTTGTGCAGCGTGATCCACTCCGCCTGCACGAAGTCCTGCGGCAACCGCTCCGGGGCGCGGCCGGCCCACTCCAGGTAGGACCACTCGGCCACGGTCAGCACGGTCAGGACGTCGGCGTAACCGCCCCGTTCGGCCGTGTCGGCCAGCAGTTCGCGGAACGCCACCGTGGCCTCGTCCCGCTCCGGCGCGTTCCGCTCCCGTTCCGGAACCTCCAGCGCGTCGAAGGCGCGGCGGAAGTAGTCGTCCTCGACACCGGTGAGCACCGCGACGCCACCCGCGATGCGCAGTCGCGAGGCGTGCCGGTCGGCCCTGGCCATCCCGGCCCCCAGCAGGGCGAGGAAGAGATCCACGAACTGGTAGTCCTGCACCAGGTAGCCGCGCATCCGCTCGTGGGGAACCGCCCCCTCGAACAGGGCTTCGGTGAACGGGTGGGCGACCACGGCCCCGAAGTCCGGTTCGCTGCGCCGCCGCATCCACTCGGTGAACTCCCCGTCGTGTTCGGTCGACTCCAACCCCGACCTCCTGCTCGTCAGGTACCCGGCCCGCCCCGCCAGGAGTGCTCGGCGGGAGCGCGTTGGTTCGCTCCCCCACGTACTCTGCCGCAACGGCGGCCCGTTGGCCCGTCGGCCGTTCGGGTGAGGCAGAATTCCGAACCGTGGTCGCGCTTTCCGAATACCGTCCGGTGGCAGCGGGCAAGGTCCGCGAGCTCTACGAGGTGGACGACGAGCACCTGTTGATGGTCGCCTCCGACCGGGTCTCCGCCTACGATCACGTACTGGAGACGCCGATCCCGGACAAGGGCCGGGTGCTGACCGCCATGAGCGTGTTCTGGTTCGAACTGCTCGGCGATCTGGTCGACTCCCACTTCGTGGCCGCCGAGGACCCGCGCATCCCGGACGAGGTGCGCGGCAGGGCGCTGCTGGTGCGCAAGCTGGAGATGCTGCCCGTCGAGTGCGTCGCGCGCGGTTACCTCAGCGGCTCCGGGCTGGCCGAGTACCGCGAGACCGGCGAGGTCTGCGGCGTGCCGCTGCCAGACGGCCTCACCGAGGCCTCACGGCTGCCGGAGCCGATCTTCACCCCCGCCACCAAGGCGGAGCTGGGCGAGCACGACGAGAACGTGAGCCTGGCGGCGGTGGCCGCCACCGTCGGCCGGGAGCGCGCCGAGCGGCTGCGGGACACCACGCTGCGGATCTACGAGCGGGCCGCCGAGCACGCCCGCACGCGCGGGGTGATCCTGGCCGACACCAAGTTCGAGTTCGGCCTCGCCGCCGACGGCGCGCTGGTGCTCGCCGACGAGGTGCTGACCCCGGACTCCTCGCGGTACTGGCCCGCCGACGAGTACGCGCCCGGCAGGTCGCAGCCCTCCTTCGACAAGCAGTACGTGCGCGACTGGCTGACCTCGCCGGAGTCCGGGTGGGACCGCGCCTCCGACGCCGCGCCGCCTCCGTTGCCCGAGGAGGTCGTGGCGGCCACCCGGGCGCGTTACGTGGAGGCGTACGAGCGGATAACCGGACGTGATCTCACCGACTGGCCTGGTTGAGAATAATCCTTCCTCGGTTTGCCTCGCGGTGCGGTTGGCGGAACCTCACGAGCCGTCTCGCTGCGGGGGCCTCGACATCGAGTAGGTACTACGCCACGTCGAGGCCGTCCTCGCGAGACGACCCGTGAGAACCCGCGGCGGTGCCAGGTGGGGGTGTGGTAGGAGTTCGGCCTGCGAGGATGGTGAGAGTTCGACGCCGCGCGCGGAGGAGAGCCGCACGGGAGAATCCGCGGCGGTGCCGATTGCGAGGGTGGTCGGGGGTCGTCCTGTGGGGGCGAGCTGCGGGAACGGCAGGGGCTTCGGCCGTAAGCGGTGCTCCGGCGGCTCCGATGCCGAGGCCCGGCGATTTCGCGAGAAATCGACGCCGCGCCGGTGGGGTCGAGTCGCCCCGAACGGCAGCGCCGGACACCCGTCCGGGGCGTGTTGGCCCGACGAGTCCCGGTGGGCGGGTTTTCCCGGGAGGTCATGTCGGTTTCATCCGCCGGTCACCGGCACGACAGGGCGGTCTGGCGCCATGAGCACCGTGAGTACACGGCTCGTGGTCTCGTTGTACGACATCGGCGGTGAGGACCTCGCCCGCTGCGCCCGCTTCGCCGCGCGGCTGGACCGGTCGCGGGTGCCGCTGTCGCTGTTCGTTCCCGCCCCACTGCTGAGCGGCTCCGCCGTGACCGACTGGTTGCGCGAGCGCGTCACCTCGGGCGACGCCCTGGTGCTGCACGGTCTCGAACCACCCCGTCCGGCTCGCACCCGCGGGTTCCACGACGACCGGCGTCGTCCCCGCCACGAGGCCGGGCTGCGGTTGACCGCCGCGAACGCGGTCCTCGACGCGGCCGGTCTCGGTTCCGAGGCGTTCGCGCCGCTGGGCGGCCGGACCTCGGCGGGAACGCTGGCGGCCCTGCGCGCGGCCGGATTCGGTGCCTGCGTCGAGCCGGAGCTGCTGCGGGACCTGCGCACCGGTCGGGTGCTGCGCACGCGGGTGAGAACCCTCTCCGGAGGTCGGGGTGGGTCCGCTCGCTGCCGGGAGGTGCGCTCGGCGGCGGAGCGGGAGGTCCGAGGTGGTCCGGGGCTGATCAGGCTCGCCGTCTCGGCCGGGGACCTGGACCGTCCGGCCCGCCGCGCGGCGGTCCACGACGCGATCGACCTGGCGCTCTCGCACGGTGCCCTGCCCGCGACCTACCCGGAACTGGTCGCGCCTCCGCCTGGACCGCCGCATCCGGCCCTGGCGGTGCGCGGTGTTCCGAATCCGGACCCGCTGACCAGCTGACCGGCTGCGGCGACGCTCGCCGCGAGGCCGCTCCCGGACGGGCGCCGCGTGCCCGGTGCTCGGGTGTCAGGCGTTCGCGGGCCGGGCGTTCGCGGGCGTGCGGAGCGGTCCAGCCGCTCCGCCGCACCCGTGAGGCGCCGAACGCCGGGCCGGAAGTGCCCGTCACACCCCGGTCGGTTCGCCCCGGTTGAGCACGGTGACGGTGGTTCCCTCCGGGCCGAGCCGTTCGAACAGCCCGTAGTGCATCCGCGGCATGGACAGCACGGCCTCGTGGATCGGCACCGCCACGCGCGGCCGCATCGCTCGCAGGAAGTCCACCGCCTCGGAGGCCTTCAGCCAGGGAGCGCCGGTGGGCAGCCCGAGCACGTCCACCCGCTGCGCGGGAACGTGGAAGGAGTCGCCGGGGTGGTAGAAGGCGCCGTGCTCGACCAGGTAGCCGATGTTGGCGATGCGCGGGATGTCCGGGTGGATCACGGCGTGCTGACCGCCGACGACGTTGATCGCCACTCCGGCGAGCTCGAAGGCGTCGCCGGGCCGGGCGGTCTCGGCCTCGATCCCTTTCTCGGACAGGACGGCGGCGGACTCGGTGTCGGCGACCAGCCGCGCGTTCGGGTTGTTGCGCAGCACGTCCGGTAGCCGTTCCAGGTCCAGGTGGTCGTGGTGCTGGTGGGTGAGCAGCACCGCGTCCAGGTCACGCAGCGCCTCGAAGTCGTGGGAGAACGCGCCCGGGTCGATCAGCAGCCGCGCCGCCGAGGTCTCGACGAGCACGCAGGCGTGCCCGTAGTGGGTCAGACGCAAGATTTCCTCCGTTCGTTCGTTTCGTTGTCGATCCCGCGCGAATCGAGCCGCCGTCCGGCGGGCCGGTCACGAGGGCTTCCAGCGGCGCCCCTGCACCATGTCGCCGAACCCCATCCAGACCAGGTTCATCAGGCGCATCGACAGCGCGTCGGCTGTGTACTCCGGATGGTCTATCCACCAGTCCAGCATGGACTCGCCCGCCCCCACGAGGGCGGCCGCGAACGGTTGCATCTGCTCCAGCTGCACCGGCTGCTCGCTGCTGCCCCCGGCGCGTGCCAGCAGTCCGGCGACCAGGTTGAGCGCGCGCTCGCGCCACTCGGAGAGCTCGGCGGTGAAGGGCTGTCCCTGCACGCTCGCCTGGCGGTGCAGGACGGTCCAGCTGGCTCGGTTGTCGTTGACGTACTCGAAGAAGGCGTGCAAGCCGCGCCAGAGCTGTTCGTCCGGGTTCAGGTCCGCGTCGACCGCCTGGGTGATCGAGTCGATCAGCCGGTTCGCCTCCCGTCGGATGCAGGCCACGAAGAGCTCGTCCTTGGCACCGAGGTAGGCGTAGATCATGGGTTTGGAGATCCCCGCGACTTCGGAGATCTCGTCCATCGCCGCCTCGTGATAGCCGTACTTGGCGAACACGGTCACGGCGGCGTCGAGGATCTGGCGCTCGCGTACCTGGCGGGGCAGACGTCTGGACCGTGGTTTTGCGGGGTTTCCGGACGGGTCGGTCCGGTCGTGTCTCGCGTCCTGCACTCTTGGCACGGTAGAACAGTATCGATCAGGGGGTTGTATTGCCGGTCTATCTACTCGGGAGTAGTCTTACTCGCGAGTAGGTAATGGAGGGCAACATGTCGGATTCCGACCCCATCGCCGCGTTGGCGACCACCGATCCGAAACAGGTCAGCAGGGAGGAGTTCGTCGGGCTGCTGGAAGCGGCCTCCGAACTGGCCGCCGCTGACACCGATGTCGATCTCAGCTCGCTGGAACCGCAGCAGTTCGCCAGGCTCATCTCCCGAGCCTCGGACGAGCAGCTGCGCGACGTCATGGCCCGGCCAGAACTGGCCGAGCGGATCCTCGACGAGCTGTTCCGCCGTATGGGCGAGCACTACCGCTCGGACAAGGCCAAGAGCACCGAGGCCGTGGTGCGCTGGCGCATCGACCTCGACGGCACCGCCTCCGAAAGCTCGTCCGGAGGGGACGAGGCCGACGAGTCCGGGGTGCTGCGCTACGAGTGCGTGCTCTCCGGCGGCACCTGCACGGTGAGCAAGACGCCGGAGCGTGAACCCAGGGCCACCGTCATGCTCGGCCCGGTGGACCTGCTCAAGCTCGCTTCGAGCAACGCCTCGGCCCCCATGCTGTTCATGAAGGGCAGGCTCAAGGTGGCCGGTGACGTGGGCTTCGCGGCCGGGCTGACCAAGCTCTTCCAGATCCCCAAGGGCTGACCGCCCGCGACGCGGTCCCACGGCGAATCCGGGGCACCCGAGTACGGCGCGCCAACCGCCTCCCACCGGCGGGGTTCGCCGCACATCCCGGGCCGACAGTGGCCCGTTCCGCACGACGACCGTCATCACCGAACCCCCGAGGACACCAATGAGCTTCTCGCTGGAACTCACCGAAGAACACCAGGAACTGCGCGACTGGTTACACGGCTTCGCCGAGAAGGAGATTCGCCCCGCCGCGGCGGAGTGGGACGAGCGGGAGGAGACTCCCTGGCCGATCATCTCCGAGGCGGCCAAGGTCGGCCTCTACAGCTTCGAGACGCTGGCGACGTTCTGGGCCGACGAGACCGGTCTCTCGCTGCCCATCGCCAACGAGGAGTTGTTCTGGGGCGACGGCGGCATCGGCATGGCGATCTTCGGCACCACCCTCGCGGTGGCAGGTATCTTCTCCTCCGGCACCCCGGACCAGCTCGCCGAGTGGGTTCCGCAGTGCTACGGCGATGTCGACGAGCCCCAGGTGGCCGCGTTCTGCTCCTCCGAGCCCGAGGCGGGGTCGGACGTGGCCGCGATGCGCACCCGCGCGGTCTACGACGAGGCCACCGACGAGTGGGTGCTCAACGGGCACAAGGCCTGGGCGACCAACGGCGGCATCGCCAACGTGCACGTGGTGCAGGCCGTGGTCGACCCCGAGCTCGGCCCGCGTGGCCAGGCCGCCTTCGTGGTCCCGCCGGGTACTCCGGGCCTGTCCGCGCCCAGCAAGATCCGAAAGCACGGGCTGCGGGCCTCGCACACCGCCGACGTCTTCCTGGACGACGTGCGGGTGCCGGGCAGGTGCCTGCTCGGGGGCAAGGAGAAGCTGGACGAACGGCTCGCGCGCGCCAGGGAGGGCGGCAAGTCCAGTTCGCAGGCGATGCGCACCTTCGAGCTCTCGCGCCCCACCGTCGGTTCGCAGGCGATCGGGATCGCCCGCGCGGCCTACGAGCACGCGTTGGAGTACGCGCGGCAGCGGGAGACCTTCGGCCGCCCCATCATCGACAACCAGGGGATCGCCTTCACGCTGGCCGACATGCGCACCGAGATCGACGCGGCCAGGATGCTGGTCTGGCGGGCCGCCTGGATGGGCCGCAACGAGATACCGTTCACCTCGGGCGAGGGGTCGATGTCCAAGCTCAAGGCGGGCCGAGTGGCGACCTGGGCCACCGAGCGGGCCATCCAGATCCTGGGCGGCAGCGGCTACACCCGGGAGTACCCGGTGGAGCGGATGCACCGGGACGCCAAGATCTACGACATCTTCGAGGGCACCGAGCAGATCCAGCAGTTGGTGGTGGCCAGGGCGGTCTCGGGGCGGCACATTCCCTGAGCGGTCTCTCGGGCTCCGTTGGTGGAGGTTCTCCCGCGCGTGGTCGCGCGCCGGTCTCCGGTGTGTGGTGCGGCCGGGTCGTTCGCGTCTCGGAGGCAGCGGGAGGGTCGAACCGCTCGACCGGTCGGACGGGTGCGTCCGAACGGGGACGCGCCCGTCCGTGCGGCGTGCTCCGCTCCCGGATACTGGACGGTTTCTCGTTACGTATGCTGCGTCACTCCCATGCCGGGCGGAGTGTGACTTGGGGTGGGGAAGCAACGCTGTGAGCAAGCTCGCAAGCTCCGAGTGGCCTTTGCCACGGTTCGGAATTGTCGCCTGTTTCCGCTTTGTTTCTCTGGAATGCTGGTGGGTTGCGGTTGGGTGAAGCCGGTACACACCTCACCTGAACAGGTGAGATTGATCGGTTTCTCCCACGGCGATCGTGTACCTCCGGGTTGTGTTGACGCGGGCGGTCATCGAGCCGTTCGCGGACCGCGAGTCACCGCCGGGGACTCGCGGTACCCACGCTCGGGTACACCAGGCCGGGATCTCCGTCAGACGTGAGGCACCGGCAGTATCCCGGCTCGCTTCGAGAGTGATTGGGAGGGCGAAGCGGTGAGCAAGGCGACATCCGACCCCGGAACGCCGATCTTCGGCGAGCTCAACAGCGAGCTCGAACTACCGGAGATCGAGGTGCACGACTTCGAGTCGCACGAGTTCGACTTTCCGGAGGGCCCATCGGCCACCCAGCCACCGGAAGCCGAGCCGGCCACCGAGCAGGCGAAGGCCGCGGCGGCGGGCGGAGAACAGGGTTCCGAGCAGCGGCGCGCGACCGGGCAGTCCGAGCAGCCCGAGAGCGGCTCCGGCGGTTCCCGCCGGGCGGATGCGCAGCGGGCCGCCCAGCAGAGCTCCGGCTCGGCCGCGGCGAACGGGGCATCGAAGACCTCCGAGCAGCAGTCCGAAGGGGCTTCCGGCCAGCCGGCCAGGACCGCCGAGACCACCGACGACGCCGACTCGGGGGCGCGCGGTTCCGGCCAGCACACCTCCTCCGAGGGGCAGAACGCCAACCCCGCCGCACAGGCCGTGGCCGGTGCGGCCGCGCAGCGCGGGGGGCGCAGGCGCAAGGAGGAGTGAGCCAACAGGGGCGGAATCCGTCGGCGTGCTTCCCGCTGACGGGCTCCCGGCCGGTTCGCTCGCGGTGGTGGTACCGAGTGGGCGCCCGCAGTGACCGCTCCCTGACGGGGCCGTCTTGTCGGGGGTCCGTGCGATGTTGGCCCCGTGACCGATTGGCGACAGTTCGAAACCGAAGCTCCCGAGCTCGCGGCGGCCGTGAGGCGGTGCTTCGAGGCATATCAACACCACGTCCTGGCGACGCTGCGCGGGGACGGATCACCCCGGGTCAGCGGCACCGAGGTGCAGTTCCGCGACGGTGACCTCGTCATGGGCTCGATGCCACGCGCGCTGAAGGCACTCGACCTGCGGCGTGATCCGCGTGCCGCGCTGCATGCTCACCCCGGCGAGATGACCGAGGGGGACGTGAAGGTCTCCGGACGTGCCGTGGAGGTCCTCGACGACGAGGAGCTGCGTGCCTACGGCGTCGAGATCCAGCACGAGCCCGGCACCTTCCACATGTTCCGGTGGGAGCCGCACGAGGTCACCCGCACCAGCGTGGTCGAGGATCGGCTGCTGATCCGCACCTGGCGGCCCGGAGCAGGGATCACCGACTTCTACCGCAGCTGACAGGAAGGTCCTCGACTCGCTTTTCGTGGCGGTGCGGGTTCTCGCGTGCGGCTCTCGCGAGGAAGGCCCGACGTTGTGTAGTCGCTACCCGATGTCGGGCCTCCCACAGCGAGAGCCGTGCGAGAGGTTCCGCCACGGAGCCGGTTACGTAAACCGAGCTGCCCGAGTTCTACCCAAACGTCAGGGCCATCCCCGGATCGGAGAGCATCGACCCGACGTCGGCGAGGAACCGCGAGCCCTGCTGGCCGTCCACCACGCGGTGGTCGAAGCTCAGCGCCAGCTGGCAGACCTGGCGCGGCACCACCTGGCCGTCGACCACCCAGGGCATCTCGCGGATCGCGCCGAAGGCCAGGATCGCCGACTCGCCCGGGTTGAGGATCGGCGTCCCGGTGTCCACCCCGAACACACCCACGTTCGTGATCGTGATCGTGCCGTTGGTCATCGCCTCCGGCGGGGTCCTGCCCTCGCGCGCGGTGCTGGTCAGCTCCTCCAGCGCCACGGCCAGCTCCCGCAGCGACATCGCGTCCGCGTCGCGCACCTTGGGCACGACCAGCCCGCGTTCGGTGGCCGCCGCCACACCCAGGTGCACGTAGTCCTTGTAGACGATCTCGCCCGCCTCGCCGTCCCAGGAGGCGTTGACGTCCGGTGTCCGCTTCGCGGCCAGGCACATCGCCTTGGACGCGATCGCCAGCGGCGTGACCTTGACGTCCCGGAACTCGGGGTGCTTCTTGAGCCGCTCGCGGAACTCCATCATCGGGGTGACGTCGATCGTCAGGAACTCGGTGACGTGCGGCGCGGTGAACGCGCTGTCCACCATGGCCTGCGCCGTCGCCTTCCGGACCCCCTTGATCGGGACCCGCTGCTCCCGTTCGGAGCGGTCCCGGGGAGCAGTCGTCGCCGTTCCGGTCGCCCCGGCCGGCGTCGGCGCCGCCGCGGTTCCGCCGCCGGAGGCCGCGCGTTCCACGTCCTCCCGGGTGATCACGCCGCCGCTTCCGGAGCCCGACAGCGAACGCAGGTCCACGCCGAGGTCCTTCGCCAGCTTGCGCACCGGCGGCTTCGCCAGCGGTACCCGGTCACCGGGAACCCGATCCGCTCCGGCAGCGGGAACGGGGCGTGCCTGTTCCGCCGCCCGCGGGGCCGAGCCGTTGACCGCCGTGCCGTTGGTGCTCGCCGGAGCCGTGACCGGGGTGCCGTTGGTGGCCGGTCGACGCCCACCCGAGTCGGTCGCTCCGCCGCCGGATCCGCTCGCGGCGCCGCTCTTGCGGGGGCGGCGTTTCGCGCTGGTCGAACGCGGGCCGTATCCCACCAGCGTGGCGATGCGGCCGTCCGCGCTCTCCTCGCCGATCTTGCCGCCCTGCTCGGCGGAGTCCGGGTCCGTGCCCGTCTCGGCGCCGTCCCGCTCGGTGCTTTCCGTGTCGTCGGAGGCCCCGGCGGGCTCGATGGTCAGGATCGGGGTGCCGACCTCCACGGTCTGCCCCGGCTCGGCCAGCAGTTCGTTGATGGTCCCCGCGTAGGGACAGGGCAGTTCCACCGACGCCTTGGCGGTCTCGATCTCCACGATGATCTGGTTGAGCTCGACCGCGTCACCGGGCTGGATCCGCCAGTTCAGGATCTCCGCCTCCGTGAGGCCCTCACCCACGTCCGGAAGCGGGAAGTTCTTGAGTTGTGCCATGCCAGCTCCCTCAGTAAGCCAGTGAACGGTCGACCGCGTCGAGCACCCGATCGAGGTCGGGCAGGTAGCCCTCCTCGAGCTTGCTCGGCGGGTACGGCGTGTCGAATCCGTTCACCCGCAGCACGGGGGCCTCCAGCGAGTAGAAGCACTCCTGCTGCACTCGGGTCGCCACCTCCGAGGTGACCGAGGACTCCGAGGGGGACTCGCTGACCACGACCAGCCTTCCGGTGCGCCGCACCGACTCGGCGACCGGTCCCAGGTCCAGCGGGGACAGCGACCGCAGGTCGATCACCTCGATGTCGTTGCCGTCCTCCTCGGCCGCCGTCGCGGCGTCCATGCAGGTCTTGACCATCGGACCGTAGGTGGCGACCGTGACATCGGTTCCGGTGCGCAGCACGGCCGAGCTGACCATCGGTAGGTGTTCGGCCTCCGGGTCGAGCCGGCCCTTCTCCCAGTACCGGCGCTTCGGCTCGAAGAACAGCACCGGGTCGTCGCAGTCGATGGCCTGCTGCAGCATCCAGTAGGCGTCCACCGGGTTGGAGCAGGAGACCACCTTCAGCCCGGCCACGTGGGCGAACAGCGACTCCGGGGACTCGGAGTGGTGCTCCACCGCCCCGATGCCGCCGCCGAAGGGGACCCGGATGACCACGGGAACCTTCACCTTGCCCTGGCTGCGGTAGTGCATCTTGGACAGCTGGGAGACGATCTGGTCGAAACCGGGGAAGATGAACCCGTCGAACTGGATCTCGCAGACCGGGCGGAACCCGCGCATCGCCAGTCCGATGGCGGTGCCGATGATTCCCGACTCGGCCAGCGGGGTGTCGAGCACCCGGTGCTCACCGAAGTCCTTCTGCAGCCCGTCGGTGATGCGGAAGACACCGCCGAGCTTGCCCACGTCCTCGCCCATGACGAGGACTTTCGGGTCCCGCTCCATGGCGTTGCGCAGGGCCATGTTCAGGCCCTTGGCGATCGTGACCGTCTGGGTCGATGTGGTGCTCGAACCGGTCGATTCCATCGTGGGCGCGGCCATCAGCGAACACTCCCCTCGGTGTCGTGGCCGGAGTCGGCGAAGCCGGAAAGGTAGTCCAGGTAGTCCTCCCGCTGGGCCGCCACCACGGGGCTCTCCTCCGCGTAGGCGGCCGAGAAGATCCGTTCCGGCGGGGGGTCCGGCATGTCCACGCAGAACTGGCGGAACCTGGCGGCCAGCTCGTCGGCCTCGGTCTCCACGCCGTCCAGGAAATCCTGGTCGGCGATCCCCTCCCGGAGCAGATGCACCCGCAGGCGCTCGATCGGGTCCTTGAGCTTCCACGCCTCCAGCTCATCACCCATGCGGTAGCGCGTGGCGTCGTCCGAGGTCGTGTGCGCGTCCATGCGGTAGGTGAACGCCTCGATGAGCAGCGGCCCGTTGCCCTGCCTGGCCTCGTTCATGGCCCAGCGGGAGACGGCGAGGCTGGCCAGCACGTCGTTGCCGTCCACTCTGATGCCCGGGAAGCCGTAGCCCTTGGCGCGCTCGTAGAGCGGCACCCGACTCTGCCGTTCGGTCGGTTCGGAGATGGCCCACTGGTTGTTCTGGCAGAAGAAGACCACCGGTGCGTCGTAGACCGACGCCCAGACCATGCCCTCGTGCACGTCGCCCTGGCTGGTGGCGCCGTCGCCGAAGAAGACCATGGTGGCCTCGTTGGCGGCCGCGTCGTCCCCGGAGTTGCCGACCTTGCCCTCGAACTTCTGCCCCATTGCGTAGCCGGTGGCGTTCACGCACTGGTTGCCGATGACGATGGTGTACAGGCCCATGCCGGTCTCGTTCGGGTCCCAGCTGCCGTGGTCCGTGCCGCGGAAGATGCCCAGCAGTTCGGTGGGGTCGATACCCCGGCACCAGGCGACGCCGTGTTCGCGGTAGCTGGGGAAGGCCATGTCCTGCGGCCGCAGCGCGCGTCCGGCGCCGATCTGCGCGGCCTCCTGGCCCAGCAGCGGGACCCAGATGCCGAGTTGGCCCTGGCGCTGCAGCGCGTTGCCCTCGCGGTCGGCTCGCCGCACCAGCACCATGTCGCGGTACATGCCGCGTAGCTGTTCGTCGGTGATGTCGATGTCGAAGTCCGGGTGCGATACCCGCTGACCCTCAGGCGTCAGGAGCTGAACCAGATCGGCTCCGCCTTCGCTGGTCGCACGCAAACCGGCGATCACCTGCTCCCTCGTTGGTGTTGCTGAGGTTGCGGCAGGCACCGCCGTGTCCGCGATTCGATCGCGTTCGTCGGGTCGGCTCGGTCGCGTCCAGTGTTCGGGGGACATGTGGATCTCCTCGTCTCACCCAGGCCCGACCGCTTGTGACGGTTGGGACCGGTTACCCCGGGCGGAGCCGTCGACCGGTTGGGTCTCGGGTCATCCGATCGGGGTCGTTGGATCGCTCCTCGCCATCCTGGCATGACAACGGCCACTTCCGTGAGCCCCGCCACAGAGATCGATGCCGCCTGCAAACCTTGTCCGGTGCACCGTAGTCCCGAGCGGTGGAAGGAGAATTCGCAGGTCATCAAAGGAGTGGAACTCCAACGGACGGCTTTGTGACAGTTGTATAACCGATCTTTTCTCCGCTGCTCCCTGTACTGGTCAGCGCCGAGGTGGATCGGTTCGGGTCAGCGATGGTCACTTTTTGTGTTGGAATAATTACTCTTAGTGTTCGAATTGTTTCGTGGGAGCTGTCGCCCGAAGGGGTGGGTGGTGGTTCCCCGGCGACGGGGTGGGTGATTCGGCCACGGTCCTGGGTCGGTGCCGGAGGTGGAGCCCGGATTCGTACGAAACGGTCCTCGGGGAGCCCCGTGTGATCTAACATCGCCGTCGTGGAAGCACACCTGTCGTTGTCGTTGCCCGACCAGATCGTGCTGTTGCTGCACGATCCGTACGGCAGGCGATCCCACGGGGGCAATCACGACGCCATCATTTCGGCGGCCGAGGTCGCCGAGCTCATGATGCACGGCCGCGCGGTGCTGACCCGCTCCGCTCTCGGGAGGGTCAAGATCGGCCTGCTCGATCGGACTCCGATCGGGGTGGAGGCGCTGGACCGGCCGCTGTCGATGCTGGCGGGCCGGGTCGCCAGGAAGGGCGGACCGATCCCCTTCCACGTCTGGCTGGCCGAACGTCGCGGTGCGTTCCGGGAACAGCGCTGGTCACTGTGGCGGCAGGGGTACCTGGAATACATCCCCCAGAAGTTGCTCGGTTTCATTCCGCGCGACCTCTACCGGCCGCACGGCCCCCTGCTGCACGAGCTGATCGGCGAGCTGGGACAGCTCGCTCGCGGCGGGCGGCCACTGGACGACCGGCTGGCGCTGCTGGTGGCGATCGTCTATTCCAGTAGGTTGCATCGCCGACTCCTCAGGCTCGACCGGTGGCAGTCGCGCAGGCTCAAGCACATCGCCAAGGGGCATCTTCTCGAAGGGGCGGTTTCGGCCGCCGTGGCCGCCACCGGGGTCGCTGTCGCCAGCACGGTCGGTGGCGTGGTCGGTGCCGGAGGTGAGGGTGACGGTGGTGGTGAGTGAGCCGAACGGGGAGGATTTCGGTGAACCGGTCTCGCGTCTCTCCTCCCGCCGCTACGATCGCGCGACGTGAGCTCGTCCCCGCGATACGGTGCGGAAACTCCGCTGCCCGGTGTGATCACCCCGCTGTTGCACCGTAGCCGGAGTGGGCCCGTCCAACGGCTCGATCGCGACCTGGTGGTGGCCACCGCCGAGCTGGCCGAACTCGTGCTGCGCGGCCACGCCCGGCTGCGGGGCTGCTCGGGCGGGAGCGAGAACGTGGGAACCGGCCCGCCGGCGCGGGACCCGGCGGCGGGGTGGGTGATTCGGCCACGGTCCTGGGCCGGTGCCGGAGGTGGAGTCCGGATTCGTGCGAAACGGTCCTCGGGGAGCCCCGTGTGATCTAGCATCGCCGTCGTGGAAGCACACCTGTCGTTGTCGTTGCCCGACCAGATCGTGCTGTTGCTGCACGGCCCGACCGGCAGGCCGTTCGTCGGCGTCAATCGCAACGTGGTGACACCGGCCGCCGAGGCGGCCGAACTCGTGATGCACGGGCGTGCCCAGCTGAGCCGCACCGCCTTCGGAACCGTCAAGATCGGCCTGCTCGATCGGACTCCGATCGGGGTGGAGGCGCTGGACCGGCCGCTGTCGACGCTGGTGGGGCGTACCGGGCACACCCCCAAGCCGATCTCGCTGTACAGCTGGATGACGCAGCGCCGCACGGCGTTCGAGGAGCACCGGTGGTCCCTCAACGGTCGCGGGTACCTGCAGTACCGGCCCGACAAGATGCTCGGTTTCATCCCCTACGACCGCTACTTGCCCCACAACGCGGCGCGGCAGACGCTCATCGGTGAGTTCACCCAGCTCGCACGAGGGGAACGGGAGCTGAACGACCGGTTGGCCCTGCTCGTGGCCATCGCCTACCCCAGCGGGCTGTACCGGCAGTTCGTGTCCGACCGGGGGCAGTCGCGCAGGCTCAAGCACATCGCCAAGGGGCACCTTCTCGAAGGGGCGGTTTCGGCCGCCGTGGCCGCCACCGGGGCCGCTATCGCTGGTGCTGTCGGCGGAGGTGGAGGCGACGGCGGAGGCGACGGTGGTGGCGGTTGAATTTCCCCACCCCGGGTTTCCCAGGGCGGACTTCATCAGGCCGGGTGAGATTTCCCGAGGACTGGGAATACGATCGCGGGTGTGGACCGCACAGCAGTGAACGATTTCGTACGCCAGCAATGGGACTCCTCGGTGCTTCCCAGCCTCTCCGGGCTGGTCGCCATACCGGCGGTTTCGCCCACCTTCGACGCGGAGTGGGAGGCCAACGGGCACCTGGACGCGGTGATCGAGCACGTGCGCGGCTGGATCGCCGCCCGCGAGATCGCCGGTGCCGAGATCGAGGTGGTCCGGTTGCCGGGGCGGAGCCCGCTGCTGCTGGTCGACGTGCCCGCGACCGAGGGCGCCTGCTCCGAGACCGCGCTGCTCTACGGACACCTGGACAAGCAGCCCCCGGTCGGCGGCTGGTCCGAGGGACTGGGGCCGTGGACACCGGTGGTTCGTGACGGCAGGCTGTACGGGCGCGGTGCCGTGGACGACGGTTACTCGGGGTACGCGGCCGTCACCGCGATCGAGGCGCTGCGCGCGCACGGTGGTGAGCACCCGCGCTGCGTGCTGTTGCTGGAGACCGGCGAGGAGTCCGGGAGCCCGGACCTGCCCGCCTACCTGGAGCATCTCGGTGAGCGGCTCGGCCGCATCGGGCTGGTGGTGTGCCTGGACGCCGGTGGCGGGGACTACGACCGGCTCTGGCTGACCACCTCGCTGCGGGGGCTGGTGCAGCTCAACGTCACGGTGCGGGTGCTGGAGGCGGGCCAGCACTCCGGGGCGGCCAGTGGGCTGGTGCCCGATTCGTTCCGGATCGCCCGGCGGCTGCTGGACCGGCTGGAGGACTCCGCGACCGGCGAGGTCCTGATCCCCGAGCTGAACGTGCGCATCCCCGAGAACCGGGTGGCCGAGGCCCGTTCGTGCGTGGCGGCAGCGCCCGGTCTGGTGCGCGACTCGATCGAGTTGCCCGAGGGGATGCGCACGATTGTCGACGACGAGGCCGAGCTGGCGCTGAACAACTGGTGGCGCCCCACCCTGTCGGTGATCGGGGCCGAGGGCCTGCCGCACCCCTCGGACGCGGGCAACGTGCTGCGTCCCTACACCACGCTGGACCTCAGCTTCCGGATACCGCCCACCGCCGATCCCGACGAGGCGCTGCGCGCGGTGCGGGCCGCGCTGGAGGCCGATGTTCCCTACGGCGCGAGCGTGGAGTTCGGGCACTCCGAGGCCGGGCAGGGCTTCAACGCGCCCGACACCGCCGAGTGGCTGAACGACGCGCTGGACGCGGTCAGCACCGAGGTGTTCGGCAACGGCTGGCGCACCATGGGGGTCGGCGGTTCGATCCCGTTCATGGGGCTGCTGCACGACAACTACCCCGACGCGCAGTTCGTGGTTACCGGTGCTCTCGGTCCGGGCAGCAACGCGCACGTGCCGGACGAGTCCCTGGACCTCGACTACGCCGCCAGGGTCACCACCGCAGTCGCCTACGTGCTGGACGCGCACGCTCGGCGGTGACCGCCCGGAGCCAGTGGCAGGCGGTCGGCTCCACTCGGTGGGGCGGGGCCGATCCGCCGCGAGCTCGTTCTGATCACGCTTGGTGACAGCCGCTTACCCGCGATGCTTCACGCGGAAGGAGTAGCGGTATCGTATGGTTCGCTGTTACGGCCGCTGACCTCGATCCCGTCTGGGCATCCGGATCAATTGGGGCCGCGGTTATGTGCGTCGCGTGTTCGATCGCTGTGTAGTTGTCCCACTTCCGAGTGAGGTTTGACGTGATCGAAACACGCGAAGCTGTTTGTAACGGTCCCGGAGGATGGCAGGATTCCGGCATCCGGATTCCCGTCGAGGAGGAGTGACACTGTGGCGCGTCGGACAACGTTGCGGGCCGCGACCCTGTTACCCGCGCTCGCGCTGGTCGTGGCGGCAGCGGGCTGCGGCAGCGGTGGTGGCGGTGAGGCCAAGGGTGTCCCGCTGGTCAACGAGGGCCGGCTGACCACCTGCACCAACGTCCCCTACGAGCCGTTCGAGTCGCGCGAGGACGGCGAGGTCGTCGGCTTCGACATCGACCTGATCGACCTGGTCGCCGAGGACCTCGGTGTCGAGCAGCGGGTCACCAACGCCCCGTTCACCACCCTCCAGTCGGGTCAGGCCCTCAACGTGGGCAACTGCGACGTGGCCGCCGCCGCGATCACGATCAACGACGTCCGCGAGAAGAACTTCGACTTCTCCGACCCGTACTTCAACGCCACCCAGGCGCTGCTCGCCCCCGAGGGCTCCGGCCTCGACAGCTTCGCCGCGCTCGAGGGCAAGGCGCTGGGCTACCAGAAGGGCACCACCGGCGCCGAGTACGCCAAGGAACGCGCCGAGCGGCACGACGTCACGCTCAAGCAGTTCGCCGACCTCGGGCTGCTGCTGCAGAACATGCGGACCGGCAAGATCGACGCCGTGATCAACGACGACTTCGCGCTGGTCGAGTTCGCGGACGAGAACCCGAAGTTCGAGGTCACCAAGAAGCTGCGGACCGACGAGAACTACGGCTTCGGCGTCAAGACCGGCAACGACAAGCTGAGGACCAAGATCAACGAGGTGCTGGCCGAGGCCAAGGAGGACGGCACCTACGACCGGCTGTACGAGAAGTGGTTCGGCACGGCACCGGCCGACGACTGATCCGGGTGAGCGACCCGGCCCCGCGCCGGGCACACCGGTCCACACCGAAGGTCTCGCACGCCTCGGCGGGGGCGCCGACCGCGCTCCCGCCGTTCCGACTGCCCTGGAGCCTCGATGGCAGTGCAATCCCGACCCGCCACCGGCGGGATGAGTAAGCGCCAGCGCGCCAGGATCGGGCGCGGCGTGCAGTACGCGGTACTGCTCGCGGTCGTGCTCGTGGCCGCCCTGCTGGCCGACTGGGGACGTATCCAGGACACGTTCCTCAACCTCGAGGTCGCCCTGTCGATGTTCCCCACCGTGCTGAGCACCGCGCTGCTGAACACGGTCGTCTACACCGCGCTGGGCTTCGCGTTCGGCCTCGGCCTGGCCCTGGTGCTGGCGCTGATGCGGCTGTCCTCGGTGGCCCCCTACCGTTGGATCTCCGGCGCCTACATCGAGTTCTTCCGCGGCCTGCCCGCCCTGCTGGTGTTCCTCGCGGTCGGGATCGGCATTCCCACCGCCTTCAACAACGTCAGCTTCGACCGCAACGTCACGATCATGCTCGCGCTGGGCATCGTCGGTTCGGCCTACATGGCCGAGACCATCCGTGCGGGCATCAAGGCGGTGCCCAACGGCCAGCTCGAGGCGGCCCGATCGCTGGGGATGTCGCACGGCAGGGCGACGATCACCGTCGTCATCCCGCAGGCGTTCCGCATCATCCTGCCGCCGCTGGCCAACGAGCTGATCCTGCTGACCAAGGACTCCTCGCTGGCGTTCGTGCTTCCTACCACGCTGGCCCAGCAGGAGCTCACCCAGTTCGGCCGGGCCGCGATGATCAGATACCCGGGTATGACCTCGATCCTGGTCGTCGGGCTGTGCTACCTGGTGATCACCATTCCGCTGTCGGTGCTGCAGCAGCGGTTGGAACGCAGGTTCGGACCCGACGGTCGGTAACGGCAGCCGAGGGAGCTTCACATGAGCGACGCGAAAATCGAGATCTCGGGGCTGCGCAAGTCCTTCGGTGAGCTGGAGGTCCTCAGCGGGGTGGACCAGCGCGTCGAGGCGGGCGAGGTCGTCTGCGTGATCGGGCCCTCCGGCTCCGGCAAGTCCACCTTCCTGCGCTGCGTGAACCTGCTCGAACAACCCACCTCGGGCAGGATCGTGGTCGACGGGGTCGAGCTCACCGACCCGGACGCCGACATCGACGCGGCGCGCACCCGCATCGGAATGGTGTTCCAGCAGTTCAACCTGTTCTCGCACCTGTCGGTGCTGCGCAACCTCACCGTCGCGCAGCGCAAGGTGCTCGGGCGGGACAAGCGCAGGGCGGAGGAGACCGCCCGCGAGAACCTGCGCAGGGTCGGATTGGCCGACAAGGAGAACGCCACGCCCGCGCAGCTGTCCGGTGGGCAGCAGCAGCGCGTGGGCATCGCGAGGTCGCTGTCGATGGACCCCGACGTGATGCTGTTCGACGAGCCGACCTCCGCGCTGGACCCGGAGCTGGTCGGCGACGTGTTGGACGTGATGCGGGGACTGGCAGACGAGGGCATGACCATGCTGGTGGTCACCCACGAGATGCAGTTCGCGCGGGAGGTGGCCGACCGGGTGCTGTTCATGGACGGCGGGGACATCGTCGAGCAGGGCAGCCCCGCCGAGGTGATCGGCGATCCGCAGCGGGAGCGCACCCGCAACTTCCTGGCGCGGGTGCTCAACCCCACCCACGCGGCCTCCGAGGTCGAGCGGCCAGGTTAGCCGCTCACCCCTTCGGAACCGAGCGGCGACCGCTGGGGCGGCCCTCGGTTCCGGGCCAGCCATCGCCGGGTGGGTCGTCCATCCGGGCCGGAGCGGCGCTGCTCCGCCGGTCACGGCGGTGGTTGGTCGCCCTCGCCGGTCTCGGACTGCTTTCTGCGCAGCGACAACATGGAGCGGTAGGCGCCCGGGCCGTGTGAGGCACCGGAGGTGTCCGGGGGCTCGGTGTCGGTGGTGGTTCGTCGTTCGTCGGGTGAGGGGTTGCCGAGGTGGTTGCGGTAGCGCGCGAATCCGGCGGCCCGGCGTTGTCCCGCCCGGTCGGCTCCCCGCAGGAACAGCCAGACGGCCAACAGCGCGACCAGGACCAGTGCGACCATCGCCAGATCGACCATGACACACCTCCCGGGGTGTGCAGGCTTTCCGGTTTTCTCGAACGAGTCCGAGTGTGCACCGTTTTGTCCGGTTCCGGCCAATCAATTCCTACTCGGGTGACCCTGAGTGTTACTACGCAGTGCGAACGAACCGGAAAACGGGATGGAGGCATTCGCCCCGCTCACGGCTCATTTAGGGTCGATCGGTAACCGGGATCGCGCGAAAATATCCGTAATCGCACACGATCGGACGGTTCCGCTGGATATTCCGGGAAGTCTTGAATCACGCTTTCGGGTGGTCGGGTCGAGCGAATTCGTTCCGAACGACACGTACCGTGACCCGAGGGGTGTCGACATTCCGGAAGTCGGAATCTCGACACCCCTCGGACACGTGGCACGATAGCCGGGCCTCACTCACCGATGCGCTGCTTGAGGGCCTCCAGTTCGTCGCGCATCGAGGTGGGCAGATCCTCGCCGATCTTGTCGAACCATTCCTCGATCAGCGGCAGCTCCTCGCGCCACTCCGGCAGGCTCACCTCGAGGGACTGCTCGATCTCCTCGCGCGTGGCGTCGAGCCCGCTGAGGTCGAGCTGGTCCGCCGTGGGCACCCGGCCGATCGCGGTCTCCTCGGCGGCGGCGTTGCCCTCCAGCCGATCCACGATCCACTTCAGCACCCGGCAGTTCTCCCCGAAACCGGGCCAGACGATCTTCTCGCCCGAGGGGTCCCTGCGGAACCAGTTGACGTAGTAGATGCTGGGCATCTTGGAGGCGTCGGCCTCCTTGCCCATGTTCACCCAGTGCTGGAAGTAGTCGCCGACGTTGTAGCCGATGAACGGCAGCATCGCCATCGGGTCGCGGCGCACCTCGCCGACCTTGCCCGCCGCGGCGGCCGTCTTCTCCGAGGACAGCGTGGCCCCCATGAAGACGCCGTGCTGCCAGTCGAAAGCCTCGTTGACCAGCGGAATCGTGGTCTTGCGCCTGCCGCCGAACAGGATCGCCGAGATCGGGACGCCCTGCGGGTCGTCCCACTCGGGCGCCAGGATCGGGCACTGCGACATCGGCGTGCAGTACCGGGAGTTCGGGTGGGCGGCCTTCTCGTCCGAGTCGGGCGTCCAGTCCTGCCGCTTCCAGTCGGTCAGGTGCCGCGGCTGACCCTCCATCTCTTCCCACCACACGTCGTCGTCATCGGTCAGCGCGACGTTGGTGAAGATGGAGTTGCCCCGCTCGATGGTGCGCATCGCGTTCGGGTTGGTCTTCCAGTTGGTGCCCGGCGCGACGCCGAAGAAGCCGGCCTCCGGGTTGACCGCGTAGAGCCTGCCGTCCTCGCCGAAGCGCATCCAGGCGATGTCGTCCCCCAACGTCTCCACACGCCAGCCCGGGATGGTCGGCTCCAGCATCGCGAGGTTGGTCTTGCCGCACGCCGACGGGAAGGCGGCGGCCACGTAGTAGACCTTGTCCTCGGGCGAGATCAGCTTCAGGATCAGCATGTGCTCGGCGAGCCAGCCCTCGTCCCGGGCCATCGCCGAGGCGATACGCAGCGAGTAGCACTTCTTGCCCAGCAGCGCGTTGCCCCCGTAGCCGGAGCCGAAGCTCCAGATCAGCCGCTCCTCGGGGAAGTGCGTGATGTACTTGATCTCGTTGCACGGCCAGGCGGAGTCCTGCTGGCCCGGTTCGAGCGGTGCGCCGACCGAGTGCAGGGCCGGCACGAACTCGACGTCCTCGCCCTCGGCGAACCGCTCCAGCACCCGGTCGCCCATCCGCGTCATGATGTGCATCGAGACCACGACGTACTCGGAGTCGGTGATCTCCACGCCGAGCCTCGGCGGCTCGGCCTCCACCGGACCCATGCAGAAGGGCACGACGTACATCGTGCGGCCCCGCATGCAGCCCCGGTAGAGCTCGGTCATGGTGGCCTTCATCTGGTCGGGGTCCATCCAGTTGTTCGTGACCCCGGCGTCCTTCTTGTCGCGGGAGCAGATGAAGGTGCGCTCCTCGACCCGGGCGACGTCGGTGGGGTCGGAGGCCGTCCAGAACGACTCGGGCTTCTTCGAGTCGTCCAGGCGTTTGAAGGTGCCCGCCTCGACCAGTCGGTTGGTCAGCCGTTCCCACTCCTGCTGCGATCCGTCGCACCACACGACTTGCTCGGGCGTGGTCAGTTCCGCGACCTCACGTACCCATGACAGCAGGCGTTCGTGATTCACGGGGGCCTGGTCGAGACCGGGGATGGTCAAAGCGGTCATCGCGTCGTGTCTCCTGACTGGGCGCCACAGCCCGGATTCTCTCCGTACCGCCGACGCGTGGTCGGCGGAGCTTTCAAAAAATGCTTCGCTCCGCCCGGAAATCCGGACGGAGCTGCATTTGGGGATGCACCGAGGCTAACCGGATGCGCGGGGGTTGGCGGAGATCAGCCCTGTCACTTCCCTCACAGGAACGATAAGGGAATCGATTCAGATGACAGGGTGACACGGAAATTCGACAGCCGCTCCGGGGGTTGGATCGACGTTTTCCGGCTCCGGGACTCGCGGGGTCGCTCGTTCGGAGGATTATTCACGAGCGAACCCGCGAAAATCGGATGTGTTCCGGAACACATTCTGATCCGATTCTGTGGTCGGACGTGTTATTGGCGGGACGCGGGCGCGGAATCACCCGGAGGCATTTCACGTCGTGTCGGGCGGCGTCACACCCAGTACGAGTCGTCGGCAGGATCAGGGGCGGACGGGCCGCTGCCGGTGCCCTCGCGCTCCTCGCCGTTCCAGAGCCAGTCCTCGGTACCGCTGATCCGCGAGGTGGGCTCCTCCGGGGCGTACTGCCCCCGCCCGTCCACCCGGCCCTGCTCGACCACGGTCCATTCGCCGTCGCCGGTGTGCTCGGCGACGGTCACCTCCCCGGAATCGCTGATCTCGACCATCTGGTCCGCCGACCCGTCGCCGTCGGCGTCGGTGACCATCATCTGGCCGTGCTCGGTGTCGACGATCGCGGTGTCGGCCCTGCCGTCGTTGTTGGTGTCCTCGGTCGGCGGCCCGACCTCGCGGTCGCCCTGCGGGGTGTCCACCACCATGGAACGGCCGTCGGACTCCTCGCCCGGTTCGCCGATCGTCGAACCGTCCGGCCGTTCCCGGATCCATTCGCCGCTGGACTCGTCCAGCCGCGCCTGTTCGACGACCTCTCCCTCCTCGTCGATGGCGCGCATGACGTCGGCCGCGCCGTCGTCGTCCGAGTCGGTGTAGGCGAGGAAGCCCCCGTCGGCCATCACCGCGACGGTTTCGTCCACCCCGTCGCCGTCCAGGTCGTAGTTGGCCTCGGCGGTGTACTCGGAGTCGGCGATGTCGATGCGGATGTCGCCGTCCCCGGAACCGGTGTCCTCCACGTACATCAGGGCGCTCCCCGTGCTGTCGTTCTGGTCGGTGGGTCGGTGGCTGGGACGCGGTCCGCACCGCTCCGGTTCCGGGTGGAGCGGAACCGGTCGCCGCCGCGCGGTGGTCCCGGCTCCGTCGTGGCGGCGTCGCCGGAATGTGGCATGGGACACCCTTGATCGCCTGTCGCCAGTTGGGCTGAGTGTAGGCTAACCTTACTGGCGAACAGCGTCTCGTGATTGGGAGGACCGGCATGGCTCCTGCTGCCCGGACGGTGCGCACGGCGCCCTCCAGCACACGATCCCAGGCGACCGGCAGGCCCGAGTACCGGGTGTACACCGTCGAGGTGGCGGGCAGACGACAGCTGAGCCCCAACTTCGTGCGACTGACCTTCTCCGGTGAGGCGCTGCGCTCCTTCGGGGCGGGTGGCGTCGACCAGCGCGTCAAGCTGCTGCTGCCCCGGCCGGGGCGGACCGTGGCCGACGTGCCGGAGGGGCGGGACTGGTACACCGCCTGGCAGGCCATGCCGGAGGAGATTCGCCCCACCATGCGGACCTACACCGTGCGGGCGTTCCGGCCCGAGCGGGCGGAGATGGACATCGACTTCGTGCTGCACGGCTCCGGCGAGGAGGCCAGCGGACCGGCTTCGGCCTGGGCGGGCGCCGCCGACGTCGGTGACGAGGTGGCCATCCTCGGGCCCGACCGCCCCGGTTCCGGCAGGATGTGGGGCTGCGAGTGGTGCCCGCCCGCCACGGCGCGGCGGCTGCTGCTGGCGGGGGACGAGACCGCGATCCCGGCGGTGGCGGCCATCCTCGAATCGCTGCCCGCCGACTCGCGGGGCATAGCCTGCCTGGAGGTGCCGAGCGGGGAGGACGTCCAGGTCTGGGACCACGTTCCCGAGGGCATCGACGTCCGGTGGCTGCCGCGCGACGTCGCGGGCGCCGAGCACGGCGAGCTGCTGGAACGGGGGCTCGAAACCGCGTTGGGGGAGCTGTGCTCCCGCTCCGGCGGCGACGGGGCCGGTGGTTGCCCGGCGGCGAGCGAGGCCGTCGCCGCGCTGGAGGACGTGGACGTGGACAACTACCTGCTCTGGGAGATCCCCGAGAGCGAGGCGCCGGAGTCGAGCGCCGGTGCGAAGCTCGACATCGCGGGTGGGGAGCTCTACGGCTGGCTCGCCGGGGAGGCCGGTGTCATCAAGCGGCTGCGCCGGATGACCGTGCAGGGCTACGGGGTGCCGCGCGGCTCGGTGGCCTTCATGGGCTACTGGCGTCGGGGCCGCTGCTGACCCGTCGTTCTGCCCGCGGTTTTCCGGTGTTGCCTCACCGCTGTCCCGTTCGTCCCGTCGAATGAGCCGGGGGCTGCCGGCGAACCGGGGCTTCGTCGGCGAGCCGAGGGCCGGTCGAGGCTCAGCCGAGCGCCGAGGGGCAGTCGAGAGCCGAGGTCCTCGAAGTTCCTGCGAGGGCCGGCCCGCCGTGTCGTGATCTCGCGAGAGAACCACGCCCTGCCCAGAGTGCCCCGGCACCGCGAAGCGCTCCGCAGCCCGGTTGCCGACCCGGCGTCGCTCGACCTCTCTGTCGTGTCGCGGCGACCGGGTCACCACCGCCCGGCCGGTGTCCCTTCCCGCCTCATCCCGGCCGGGCGGTTCTTTGCTGAACAGGGCATGGCCACAGTGGTGATCTCGAAAAGTGAGCTCAGCGGCGCGATCCTTTGACGTGTCGAGGTGGCGTCATCGTTGATGAACGGGAGTCGCCAGGCGTTCAACTGGCTCACCTGGGGTTTACGGGTCACCGAAAATGCCGTGGGTGCCGACTCGACGCGGAATCACCGTGGTGACGCCGGGTGCCTCTTCGAGCTCGTACTGCCAGGTCATTCGTCCGTCTCCGTCCCAAGGCATCTCGAACACGCCGTTGGTGCCATGGACACGCTTCACTCGTAACGACGGCGGGAAGCTCGGTGGCGACTGATCAAGCGAGGGGAGGAACTTCGTGTCGAGCACATGTTGAAAGGTGCGGCGCTGTTCACGAGTGAGTTTCTTAAAATCCTTCTCGAATCGAGGCGTCCGCTTGACTACGGCCAAGGGGGTTCACTCATCCTCATCGTCGATGTCAGCGAGCATCTCGGCAGCGCTGGTGAACCCCTTCGAGGCCTCACCGTTGGCTATCTGTTGATCCGCTTCGGCTTCTCCGGCCTGCCATTCCGGAGTCCAGAACCACCGTTGATCCGTAGGAATACTGGTCCAGCCGCGCACTGTGACCGTGCCGCCTTCGTCGACCGTAAATTCGAGATCATCTCCCTCGGTCACTCCCAGAACCTTGGCTACGCTTTCCGGCAACGTCACCTGGCGGCGTCCTCGTACCGAGGTGCGCACACGTTCGACAGGCTCCGCATGATCGGCGTTCGACGACTCCGCGCCCGACGCGACTGAACTCCGTTCGGCAGTCGAGCTCGTATCCCCCGGTGGTGAAGTAGCCGATCCTCCGAGCGGAATCCGGTACGATCGGCCTGCCGACTCGGACTCGGACTTTCCACGTCCTGTTGGTTTCTTACCGCTCATCAACACCTCCTCTCCTCCGAGTGCGGACTATCCCACTGTCAGTAGCTTCACGAACGGATTGAGTTGTTCTGAGAAGTCGACGGCGCGCTGGGCAGTCCACGATCGATCGATCGTGCGAGTACCGCCGCACCCCGGTTGCCGACCCGGCGTCGCTCGCCCCCTCTGTCGTGTCGTGGTGACCGGGTCGCCGCCGTCCGGCCGGGGGCCCTTCCCGCCTCATCCCCGGCCGGGCGGTTCCGTCCGGTGGTTCGGCTCGGAAGGCGTGTTCGTTGGGTGTGCCCGTCGGTTGTGCGGTGCCTCGTTGGTGGTCGTTGGGGCCAGTGGTGTATCCGGCTCCTGGTCGTTCGGTATTCGCGCGTCGCGGGCTCGCTGTGGTTCGTGTGTGCGTGGCGTGATTGTCGGAACACGGTGGAGTGTCCGACGTCATCGTGACGATGCGGTGGTTGCGCTGACTCGCAGTAGGTGGATCCGGCAGGATGTGGACCGGTGTCGGACCCGTGAGTCGGGAGTGGGGAGACGCGGTATGAGTCAGGACGGTTTCGGTGTCGATTACGACAAACTGCGCGAAGCCATCAAGGAACTCATCACTGCCAGGGATGAGGCCCTTGATCTAGAGCAACAGACCCAGAACATCAGTCCGGGCGAGCTCACCGCGATGGACGGTACTACCGAGCGGGCTCGCGAGGCGTTCCAGCAGCGCATAACCGGAGATGAGGGATCACTGCACAGCGCCGCCAGAGACATCCGGGAAAAGTTGGAAGAGAAGATCGAGGCGTACAACGCGGTGTTGAGGGAGTACGGGGTGGCCGAGGAGAACGCCTCGGTGGCGCAGCGGGATGCCGAGAGGCGGAGTTGAGATCGTGGGGAGTGTGAGGTTCGGGATGCGTCGCGGTGCTGTTGCTGCCGGTGGCGTGTTGTTGAGCGTGGTGCTGGTCGGGTGTTCGTCCGGTTCGGCGGAGCAGAACGAGGACTCGGCGGACACGACCACGGGCGGGAGCACGTCCTCGGCGTCGTCCGGTTCGGCGATCCCGAACCCCAAGGACGCCACTGCGGTGGACGTGTGCGAGCTGCTGCCCGAGGACGCCGCGGCACAACTCGGGATATACCCCGACGGCAGAAAATCGGAAAACGATGTTTCCGCTCCGGGAACATACCGCTGTACCTGGGAAAACGAAGACTTCGTGTCGGTTTCGTTGTCTCCCGTGCAGGGGCGTTCGCTGGATACCTACTACGAGCACGAGTCGGATTACGTCGACTTCGAGCGGATAACGGTGCACGGGTATCCCGGGGTGCGGTCCAACAAGATCAAGCCGATGGAGGCCGGTTCGTGCGGGATGCACGTGGCCGTGCAGGAGGACCAGCTCGTGCAGTCGTTCGCGACTGTGTCACATGATGAGATCGGCAGTGCTGACCCGTGTGCGTTGGCGAAGAAGGCGCTGCGGCTGTCGTTGCCCTCGTGGCCGGCTGCCGAGTGAGTCGTTGTTTCCGGCGTGTTGGGAGTGTTCGGCTTCGTTCTAGAGCGTTGTCAGAAGAGGTGTGACGTAGTGGCGTTCACAACGTCTTCGCCGCGCGCGGGGATGGACCTGATGCGCGCTCTCGTTCCACGCGATGTCGTAGGTAGGCCCCGCACGCGCGGGGATGGACCTACCACGGCCCACCCGGCGGTGGGTTCGACTGTTTAGACCCCGCATGTGCGGGGAGACATACAAAAAGCGTCCCCGGATCGCTCCGGGGACGCCGTTCTGCTCGCTGGAGTTCAGTCGAACCGGTTGCTCTTCACCGCGTCGATGAACGTTGCCCACTGGGTGCCGGTGGTGGTGAAGTACCCGGCCGAGCGGTCCTTGGTGTCGCGCACCGCCGCGCCATCTGCCACACGGCCGACTTCGACGCAGGAGTCGTTGGGGTTGGAACGGCTGGATTTCCGCCAGTTCGTCGGTGTCGTCATGCTGGGGTGTTTCCTTCCATCTGTTCCGCGATCGTGGCCATGAGCTGGAGTGACTCATTGGGGCTCATGGCGGCGTCCGTGAGGTTATCCAGCGCTTCGCGGTATGCCTCAACGTCTTTCTGGTCATAGATGAAGGCGGGACCACGGTAGTGTTCCAAGTGGATGATCGGTGATGCCTTCGAGAACTCGAACAGCACGAACGAACCGTTGTGGGCGAGTGTCCAGCGTTGTAGTCGTTCGGGAAGTATTCGGATGGTGGCGTTCGAGTTCGATGCCGTGGTGGCCAGATGGCGTAGTTGTTCGGCGAGCACTCCCCGTCCGCCGATGTCATCGCGCAGCACGCGTTCGCAGATGATCGCGTCGAGTTTGCCGGTGCTGAGTACCTCGCTGCTGCGTGCCATGCGGAGTTCGACTCGGAGGTGACGTTCTTCGCCGGACAAGCTCGCCATGATCTCTTCGGCGTAGGAGCGTGTCTGCAACGGCCCGGGAATCACCAGGGGCGCGACGTGCACGATTCGAGTGGCTGTGCGTTCGAACTCCGCCAGGTTCAGCAGGTGCTTGTGCAGGCCCGAACGACTGTCGCCGATCAGGTTCGGTTCTGAAGCACGACGCTGTAGCTCCATGAGTTCGTCGTAGCGCTCGCCGGAAGCACCGAGCTCCATCAGTAGTCGTGCCAGGAGATCGCGGGACGGCGAACGAACTCCTGTCTCATAGCGGGAGACAGCGGCATGTCCCAGTTGGACGCGCTTCGCCAGTTCTCGAACGGGGATACCGGCTTCTTTGCGCAGTTCACGAAGTTCAGCGCCGAGCAATCGAGTCTGCGGTGAGTGATGCTCCACGTCTCCGGGCATGCACCAAGCCTAGCTGCCGCAACATCTCGTTCATTGCCACCTGATCGAGGGATTGCAGTGTATGTCTCCGGAGACAGATTATGTCTCCGGAATCAATAGAAAGGTGGTTGTGCTGTGTCGGAGAGCTATGACGTGTCGTATCCGGGTGTGCGGGTGTGGTGTCGGGATGAGTCGGGGTCGTCGTCGCTGGTGGTGTGGCGGTCGCAGTGGACTCCGGAAGTGATTCGGATCGAGACGCCCACGATCTACAACCGGACGGTGTGGACGGTGGGGCAGGCTCGTGTGTTGCGGGATGTGTTGGATGCGGCGGTGCGGTGTGCTGGGGGTGGGTCGTGGTGACCAGTTATGCGGGCAGGTTGGGGATGTGGTTGGCCCATGAGCAGTGGAAGCTGGAGCAGGCCTCCTACGACATCCCGGCGCGGCGGGCCAGCCCGAGGCAGTGCGCGGAACTCGCCGGGGTGTTGCAACGACTCTCCGATGAGCTGCGCGACTACGCGGCCGGGCTCGCCTTCAGCGGCGGGCGGCCGCCGGGGGCGGGTTCGATCGATCCCGACGAGCTGGGTGGGCGGGGTGAGGCGGAATGAGTGCGCCGCCGGTGCTGCTGGCCACGGCCGTGGTGCTGGCCACGGCCGTGGTGCTGGTCGGGGCCGTGATCGTGCTGGGTGGTTGGGGCTATCGGGCCGGCTACCGGCCGCGTCACGCGGGGGGTAGTGGCCCGGCCGCGCGCCGGTTGGCCGCGCTCAGGTTGGAGCACTATGCCCGGGGCGAGTGCCCGACCGTCGAGTTGATCGGCTGGCCGTTGTGTGATCCGGACGAGCAGCCGCACCTGTTCGGGCCGGCCCCACCCGCCCCGGTGGCGCCCTCACTGGTATCGAGACCGGAGTCGCCACCGGCCGTGCCGACTCCCACCAGTCCAAGCACTGGTGAAACTGTCCCCGCCGTTCCGGCTGTCTCAAGCGGGTCCGCGTCGGTGGCAGAGCATCCCGAGCTGGCACTCATGCGCCGCGTCCTCGACGGACTGCACCGGCTCTAGAAACCACCCCGCACCAGATCCGTCGGCCACGTCCCAACTCACCACTCACCTGTGAAGACCGGCCCGGACCTGTGGTCTCGGCCAGCCCCCGACACTTGTCGAGACAGCACCCCGGGCCACGCCTGGTGGTGGGGCGCCGATTTCTCGAGAGATCACCGAAACGGTGCCCAGCAGCACTGTTCGATTTCTCGCGAAATGTACGCACCACCGCCGGGAAAACCCCCGCCCGGCCGGGCCTCCCTCCCCGCTCCCACCCGGCCGGGCGGGACCCCACGAGATCATGAAACTTGTGACACAGCTGTTTCGTTCCTTCGGTGATCTTTTCGTGCCGGCACTGATCGGGATGCCAGTAGCTGTGTTGCTCTGGTGGGGGTGGGCGAAACTTCGGGGTGATCGGTGGCAAGCAGCCGGTGACGTGGCCGTTGTCCTGTTTTGCTTACCAGTGGCGTATCTGGTTCTCAGTCCGACCTACGGGGCACCGAGTCAGGTGAGCTTGCATCCCGGAGCGGAACTGGTGTCCGTTCTCGACGGTGTGCGGCGAGGCGATACCGCAGCGGTGGTGCAGCTGGCGGCGAACACGGTGCTAATGCTGCCGCTCGGCGTGCTCCTGCCGCTGCGATTCCGGTGGGCACGCTCGGTCGCACGGATCGCCTCGATGGCTGTTACAGCGTCGCTCGTCGTCGAGTTCGCCCAGTACTTCCTGGCTGTGGGGAGAGTGACCAGCACCGATGATGTCATCCTCAATACGCTCGGAGCAGTGCTCGGGGCGTGGGCCGCGCGGGTTTGGTGGAAGCGGAGGCTCATATCGAAGTATTCGGGGACCCCTCATTCCGGCGAACACGGTCCCACGTGATTCGTCGGACGAGATGTCCGTACCGATGCGATCTTGCTGCGGCCGAGTCATACCGGGCAGTGGTGATGAGGTGCTGGGTTCCCTCCCGGATACGGATCTGTCGTTTCCGCCCCCACTCGCTCCTCGCGATTGCTACGTTGCCGACGAGGTGAAAGCTATTCGGGGAGGCTTTCGTGGGTGACGGTTATCGCGTCGACATCGAGAAGCTGACGCGGCTGATCAGTGATCTGGACAACGCGGCCGACGACATCACCGCCGCGAACAGGGCACTCGGTGATGCCAGAGGGCGCGACCTGGGAACTTCCGGTATCGACGACGCCAGCGACGGGTTCCGGGAGCGCTGGTCGCACGGCATCGAGAAGATCGCCGAAGGCGCCAAGGCCACCAGCGAGGCGTTGGGCTCGGCACGCGAGACCTACGCCAAGCTCGAACAGGAGGTCGTCTCGCTGGTGACCTCAGCGGTCACCCGGCAGCAGTCCTCGTCCGGCGGATCCGGCGGCCAGGACTCGCAGGGCGAGATGTCCGCCATCGAGCAACGCATGGCGGGGCAGTGACGTGTGGCGTCGCAGCGACCTTCGGAAACCACAGTGGACAGAACATGTCGTTCGACCGGTGAGTGACCACCCGGTCGAGAACTGACGAGGACGAGGATGAGCGGAAACTCCGAGTACCCGGCACTGGGTTTCGATCCGGCCCCCGGAGCCGTCGCCACTGTCGAGTCGGTGGCCACCGATCTCGGCAACGTGGCCACCAGGATGGGAAGCGCCCACGAGGCGCTGTCGAAGATCAGCGATCAGGAAGGGATGTGGCAGGGCAAGGCCGCCGAGGCCTTCCAGGACACCGTGGGTGAGCTGCCCAAGTACCTGCAACAAGCACACCGCTCGCTCGGCGACGCCTCCCGCACGCTCACGCGGTGGTCGCACGACCTGAGCTCGTTGCAGCAGCGAGCCCGCGACTACGAGGCCCAGGCGGCCGAGGCGCGCAAACGCCTCCGCGAGGCGGAGGCGAACCCGGACCTGGACCTGGCCAACCAGCACTTCCCCGACCAGGAGTCGCTGCAGCGGGCACAGCGCAGACTGGACGCTGCCCAGGGGGCGCTGCGTGAGGCCGACAACGACCTCAGGGCGATCCTGGACCAGGCCAAGCGGCTGCTCGCCCAGCACGACGAGCTGGCCAAGCAGGTGGAGAACGCCCTGCGCCGTGCCACCGAGGAAGCGCCGGAGAAACCCGGTCTGCTGGAACGCCTCGGCGAGGCGCTCGAAGAGCTCGGCGAGAACATCAGCGAGCTGGCGGACCAGGCGTGGCAGTGGGTCGAGGACCACGCCGAACTGCTCAAACAGATCGGCGACGTGCTCAGCACCGTGAGCACGGTGCTCGGCGTCGTCGCGATCGCGACCTCCTGGATTCCAGGGGTCAACGCGGTCACCTCGGCCGCCGCCATAACCGTCAGCGCCGCGGCGCTTGGAACCAACGCGCTGGCCAAGGCCGGTGGCGCCGACGTCTCCTGGGGAAAGATCGGTATGGACGCCATCGGAGTCATTCCCGGCGGCCGTGTCGTCGCCGGTGCCAAGAACGCGGCGTCACAGGCTGCCAGGTTTGCCTCGGCCTCCAGCCTGCCTGGTAAAGCCGGTAATGCGGCCAAGTTCTTGAGTGGGACGAGTGGCCTGAAAAAACAGTCGGATGTGCTGAAGCAGATGACTGGTCGAACAGAGATAACCCCCATAACCAGGGCTGAATTGAAGGCCAACCCCAAGGAAGCGATCGAGGACGCGGCGATGTTCACTCACGCGAAATCGGCTCAGTTGTTCAGCACTGTCACCAGGATAGATGTTGACCCGTTCTCCAAGGCAGGTGTGGCAGCCGGTGCTTTTGTTGGTTCGGTCAAAGGTGTCGCTGTCAACGAAGGAATGAGCTATGCATCCGGTAAGGCTGAATCCTACATACAAAGCAAGTTGGAGTGAAATTAGTCGTGTCGAACACTGAGGAGGATGATGCTGCTTTGGGTGATAAAGAAGTACGCGATCGAGTTCGAAGGTGGGGAAGTGAATCCTGGAATGAGTACTTCGAAGTAGTATTATTTCGTTGGAAAAAATTCAAGCTGGATGACTTCAGTGGCCGTCAGGAGCTTGGTACTGTTCCAGTATGGTATCTGATTGGTTGGATACTGTTTATTGTGGTTCTGTTTCCTGTTCTACTCGTCTACGTTTGGGTTCGAGAGTTACTCGAAGCCATCGAGGTTATCGATGAAGCAGAGCACAAGGTCAAACCGGCGCCGGGCGTCATCGTCGTCTCCGGTTCGAAGAGCAATCCCGGTCCGACCTCGTTGATCGACACGGTGAAGCGCGCGCGGCGCCGGTTGTGGCTGGTGGTTTCCCGTTCGCGGGTGGCGGTGGTGGTGCTGAACGATCCGGAAAAGCCGCCGCGCGTGATCTGGCAGAGCGACGAGTCCGCTTCGGTCCGGTTCCACCACGCCTCGCAACAGAGCATCGAGGTCGCCTGGCCGGACGGCTGCCGGGCGTACTTCTGCCCCACGAGCGAGGAGCGCAAGCTCGTCACCCGTTTCGCCAACGCCACCCGGGACAGCGAACCACGATGACCGACACCACCCACACCACTGGCACCGCCGACACTCCCGACACCGCTCAGCGGGCGCCCCGCTACTCGCTCGTGCTGCCCGAGGGCTTCATCGAACTCCCCGGTGGGGAACCGACCGAGGAGAAGCTGCGCGCGCTCGCCTCGGCCGTGGCGGTCCGGTTCGGGCTCCCCGAGGACACCGAGATCGACCAGGGACTCGCCGGTACGGCGGCGATGCTGATGACGCTCGGCGCCTCAGCCGAGGCGGGCGGGGCCCACTACAACGCCGCCGCCGTCTTCCGCTCGGCCCGGGACGAGCGACGACCGTTGATGGTCGTGGTCAGCTGCTTCGTGTTCGATTCGCGGCGAACCACGCGGCACACGGCCGTCGCCGCGCTGGAGCAGTACTACGGCAACCAACCGGGCACGGAGGTCGAAGTGGTCGAGCTCCCGGCCGGTGAATCGGTCGTGACCCGTACCGCGACCCCCAGCACCATCGAGGTGGGCGAGGAGGCGGTCGAGGTGACCAACCACGCGGTCACGGCGTGGATTCCCGGTCCTGCCGTGTCGGAGATCCTCGGGGTTTCGGTCACCAGCAACAACACCGAGGACTGGGCCGACATCGTGGACCTGGCCCAGGGCGTGTTCGAGACGGTCGAATGGCTGCCCGACGAGGACGAAGCCGACTGAAGACACTTCACGGCGAGCGGCGCTTCCGTGTCGGGCGGGCCCGCGGTTCTCGGTCGGGGCATTCGCTGTGTGCGCCGTCGTCCGACGCCGGAACGCGAATTTCTCGCGAAATCTCCGGAACGTTGCCCCGACACCGGTATCGGGTTCCTCGCGAAGTGCGCGAGCCCCCAGCTGAGTAGGCGGTGGGCCATCGCTCCCACTCGACCGGACGCGATTTCTCGCGGAATCGCGGAGCGGGGGGTCGGTGCGGCTCCGCGAGCATCCCGGACGTGGGACGGGAGAGCCCGCGAGCGGTTCGGCGGTGCCGGGCGTTGCTGGGAGTCACTCGAAGAGTCCGGCGATGGACCCGGGCAGCTGAGCCACGGTGTCGCGCGTCTCCCCGGCGGGAGCCCACTGGCGCAGCGTGGTCAGCACCGCGCGGACCTGGTGCTCGGTCGTCTCCAGGTCGGTGGTGGCGATCTCGCCGCTGACGCGGTCCAGGAACTCGGTCTTGTCCAGTGAGCGGGCCTGGCCGCTGCGCTGTGAGAGCTCGTCGCGCAGTTCCTCGGGCAGTCCCTCCGCGAGTTCGTCCACCTGCCCCGCGCTGACGGCCTGGGCCAGCGTGGTCAGGGTGGCGCGGGCCACGCGGGAGGCTTCGTCCGAGGAGGACATGTCCGCGCGCTGCCGTACCTGTTCGGCGAAGGTGCGCATGGGTGCGCTCTGCCAGATCTCCGTCATCGGACCCCCTCTTCCGAATCGGATTCACCTCACGTGCCGGAGGGGCACGCGAAGACGCCTCTCAGGGATGGCCCTCATCGCGATGCCCACCCCGCCGCGCTCGGTAAACGTGATCTGGCTCACTTTGTGGCATCGTGTGGGTTTGCCGCGACGTGTGCGGGGCATGCACATGCCGACGGCTCTGATCGACGTGTGAGCACTTCTCGGGTGTCCGCACGCCGCTTCACCGGCAGGACGGTCCTTGGAGCTGATAGGGGGATGACGATGGACTTGACGCGGCTGCGCTCGGTCTACGAGAGCGAGGGACCGTTCGCCACGGTGTACCTGGAGGGACGTTCCCCCAGCGAGGAGGCGGGCGAGCAGCTGCGACTGCGGTGGCGCGACCTCCGGGAACAGTTGTCGGGAGCCGGAGCCGGTAGTGGGGTGCTGGACGCGCTCGAATCGAGCGTGCTGGGCGCCGAGCCCGGCGAGGAGCAGACCAACGGCCGCGTGCTGGTGGTGACCGAGGACGCCGGGGTGGTGCTCGCCGAACCGTGGGACGCGGCCCTGGGCGCGGGGGACGCGGCGTACTGGCGGCCCCTGCCGGAACTGGGGTCCTACGTGCGTGAGGCCTGCCGTTCGGTGCGGATGCTGGTGGCCATCGCCGACGAGCAGGGGGCGGTGCTGCGCCAGGAGGTGCTGGCACAGCAGCACCACCCCCGGGAGCTGGCGAGCGAGACCGTCGAGGGCAGCGCCGAGACCGGTACGCACAAACCCCGTGGTCAGGCCCTGTCGCACAAGCAGCTGCAGCGCCGTGCCGAGCAGGCCGTGGAGAGCAACGTCGAGGAGATCGTCTCGCGACTGAGCACCATCGAAGCCGAGTTCCGGCCCCGGTTGCTGGTGCTGGCCGGTGAGACGCAGGCGCGGAGCATGATCCGCGACAAACTTCCCGACAGGCTGGCCGAGCTTCGGGTGGATGCCGATCGCGGCGGTGACCAGGACGAGGCGGCCGAGCGGGCCCTGGCCGAACAGCTGCGCGAGGCGGCCGAGGCGGAGAGCACCCGCAACGCGCAGGAACGCGCCGAACAGCTCAGCGCGGGGCTGGCGCACGGGCAGGCCGTGCACGGTGACCGGGCGGTGGCGCGTGCCGCCGAGATGGGGGCGGTGGACACGCTGCTGCTGGAGTACGGCACCGGCACCGAGCGCGAGGCGTTCCTGCTCAAGGCCTGCGCCGAGACCGGTGCCCGGGTCGATCTGGTGGAGTCGGGCACCGGTCTCGCCGAGGGGGTCGGGGCCCTGCTGCGGTTCCCGGTCGACGGCTGACCCGTGGATCTGCCCTCCGGCTGGCCGGCCCTGTAGCTGGTCGCTCGGCGGAACCTCTCGCGGGCTCTCGCCGCGGCCAGGCCCGACATCGGGTAGGTACTACACAACGTTGGGCCTTCCTCGCGAGAGCCCCCCGAGAGAACCCGCGGCGGTGCCGACTGCGTGCTCGGTGGTACGCGGCTCGTGCCGCTTGCACGGGTGTGGCCGTGTGACCCCGGAACCCCGGCGATTTCTCGCGAAATCGCCGCCGCACTCCGAGGGCTCGTCGAGACGCCAGCGCGGCTGAGCAGGGTGCGTGTCCCCGGCGCGTGAGGCGGATGCATCGCAAGGCAGGGCCGCTCGCCGCGTAGGTCGTTACTCAAGAGTCGGCCCAACGCAGCGAGGCGCCGCCTCACGCACCGGCTAACCGGCCACCCGCGTGAGCTCCACTAAGACTCCGATCAGTCCCGTGCGGGAGCGTGGGGCGCGATCGGATTGTCCAGCATCCCCGCGATCTTCAGCGCGCTCGCCGGGTCCTGCAGGTTCACCATCTGCTGGTTGTTGCCGAGCTGCAGCCGGTTGAGGCAGGACAGCTCGTACCGCTCGGCGAACAGGTCGTACTCGCGGAACCGATCCCGCAGTTCGGGCGCGTCCGCCTCGTAGTCGGCCACGCACTCGGCCACCGTCCGCCAGAAGTCCCGCTCGTCCAGCAGCCCGTGCTCGTGCGTGATCGAGCACAGGAAGCGGAAGAAGCAGTCGAATATGTCGGTGAACAGCGAGAGTGCCCGCAGGTTCTCGGGAACCTCGGAGCGGATCCGCTCGATCTCGGCGGGCAGCTCGGTCTCCGGCTCGATAACCGCGACCTCCTCGCCGATGTCCTTGAGCAGCACCCGCTTCGGAACCCCGTCCTCCAGCACCAGGATGATGTTCTCGCCGTGCGGCATGAACACCACGCCGTAGGCGTAGAAGCAGTGCAGCAGCGGCCGCAGGTAGGCGTCCAGGTAGCGCCGCAGCCAGTCGGCCGGTGCCAGCCCCGAGCGGGAGATCAGCGTGCCCACCAGGGGTTCGCCGAACTCGTCCACGTGCAGCAGCGAGGCCATGGTGGCCGCGCGCTGCCCGTCCCGCAGCTTCGGCACCGGGCTCTCCCGCCAGAGCGCGGCCAGCATCTTGCGGTACGGCGAGTCCTTGGCCGCGGCCGTGTAGTACTCGTTGTGGTAGCCGACGGCGGCCAGTTCGCGCAGGATGTCGAATCCCGACTCGCGTAACAGCTCGTCACCGGAGATCAGTTCGCTCACCCAGTCGTTGATGGCCGGGGTGGCGCGCATGTACTCGGGGGAGAGTCCCCGCAGGAATCCCATGTTCAGCACCGAGATCGCCGTTTTGACGTAGTGCCGCTCCGGCGAGCTGGAGTTGAAGAACGTGCGGATGGATTGCTGCGGCAGGTAGTCGTCGTCGCCGCTGCCGAGGTGGACGAGGTTGCGGTTGGCGAACTCCGCCGCGAACGTCACGGGCAGCTTGTTGTCCCACTGCCAGGGATGCACCGGCACGAACAGGTAGTCCGCCGGGTCCAGTCCGAACTCGCTGATCCGCTTCTCGAACCGCTCGCGGGTCGATTCGTCCAGTTCGGACCGGACGAGCTCGTCGTAGTCCAGCCCAGCCGAGGCGCTGAAGCCGACCCGATCGCGGTGCGCGGCCAGCCACACCAGCCGCAGCGGCGCGCCCGCCTCCGGTGCGTACTTCGCGGACTCGGTGATGTCGAAGCCGATCCGGCCGCTGTTGGCCAGAAAGCACGGATGCCCCTCGGTCATGCCCGACTCGATCGCCTGGAACCCGGCGTCCAGCAGTTCACCCGAGCTCACCCGGGGTTTGGCGAGTTTGAACGCGTCGCTTTCCAGCGTGCTGCTGATCTCCTCCAGGTACACCGGCAGCAGCCCGTCGTGCAGCCCCAGCGTCTCGCGCAGCTCCAGGAAGAGTTCCATCGCGTCGAGCGGCAGTTCCGCGCCGTCGCGGTGCCGGGTGATGCTGTCGGCGTCGATCGACCAGTGCAGCAGGCTGCCGATCCTGGCCTCGAAGTGGTAGCGCACCCTGCCGTCGTCGCTGCTGACCACGTAGCGCCCCGCGCCGACCGGGGTGGGGGTCAGCAGTCGTTCGTGCGAGAGCTCGGCCAGTGCCTTGCGCACCAGCCGTCGGTTGACCACCCGCCAGTGCTCCGGAGTCAGGTGGGAAGCGGGTTCGTGCGTGCTGGTCCTTCCGGAATTCACCGTGATGCCTCCCTCTCGGTGGAACCCGCCTTCCCGCTCGCCAGGTAGGCGGCGCGGGTGCAGACGCTCAGCAGTGCCTTCTTCTCGGTCAGTGAGACGGTGTCGATCACTTCGAAGCCGACCTCCGCGTTCAGCGCGTGGACCGAGGTGTTGTTCACGTCGGGTTCGACGACCACGCGCCGCACCCCCGGGTCGGCGAACATCAGGTCCATCACCGTGGTCAGCACGGCCCTGGTGAAGCCGTGCACCGGCATGCCGGTGGGGGCGGCAAGGAAGTGCATCCCCACGTCGCCCCGCTCCACCCGGTAAAGCTCGGCCAGCTCGGAGCGGGCCGGGTCGTACCGCTCTATCAGGAAGGAGGGCACCCCGTTGTGCAGGCCGACGAACGCGTCGTTGCCCGGGGTCGCCTCGATGGTGCGGAACTGCCGTCGCACGTCGGCCGGTTCGGCGTCGAGCATCAGCCAGTACGCCGACTTGGGGTGGGTCAGCCAGCCGTGCAGCAGCTCGGTGTCCCGGTCGGGTTCCACGGGGCGCACGGCGAACTCGCCCAGCCGTTCGTCCGTGCGTTCGAACACGATCTCGCTCATGCCGCCGACTCCTCCTGCGCTGGTTCGGTCCGTGCCGGTGCGGTGTCCTGGGGTGCCGCGAACTCCTGGAAGGCGATCGAGCGCTCGATCGGGTAGTACTCCCGGCCGAGCATCCCCCGGATGATCCACGAGTTGCGGTAGGCGGCCATGCCGAGGTCGGGGGTGACGAAGCCGTGCGTGTGCAGCTCGGCGTTCTGCACGTAGATCTCGTCGCCGGTCGGGTCCACGCAGTAGCCGCGCCCCACGTCGAACCTCCCGGAGTCGTCCCAGATGATCCGGTGGCTGATCGGGTTCAGGAACTCCGGCACCCGGTAGCGGTAGCCGGTGGCGAACACGAGCCCGTCGGTTTCGAGGCTGAAGTCCTGCTGCTGCTCCCACTGCCGCAGCCGCAGCGTGTAGGTCCCGTCGACGGGGTCGTGCTCGGCCCCGGTCACCGTGGTGTTGGTCAGCAGCCTGGTCGGGCAGGGGCCCGCCACCCGTTTCAGGTAGAGCAGGTCGAAGATCTCGTCGACCAGTTCCGCGCTGATCCCCTTGTACAGGTTCCGCTGCTGCGACAGCAGCGACTCGCGGGTCCGCTCGGGCAGCGAGTGGAAGTAGTCGACGTACTCCGGGGAGGTCATCTCCAGCGTCAGCTTGGTGTACTCCAGCGGGAAGAACCTGGCCGAGCGGGTGATCCAGTTGAGCGTGTAGCCGTGCTGGTCGATCTCGCCGAGCAGGTCCCGGTATATCTCGGCCGCGCTCTGTCCACTGCCGACGATCGTGATGCTCGGTTTGCGCACCAGCTCGTCCCGGTTGTGCAGGTAGCGGGAGGCGTGCACGGCGTCGCCGCCGAGGTCGCGGCACGGCTCGGGGACGTGGGGCGGTGTGCCGGTGCCCAGCACCAGCCTGCGTGCCCGGTACGTCCCGGTCCGCCCGGTGGCCACCTCGGTGGTGTGCACGAGGTAGACGTCCTCGGAGTCGTCGTGGTCGATGCGGTCCACGCGGGTGCCGAACCGGACGTTGTCGAGTTTGCGCGCCGCCCAGCGGCAGTAGTCGTTGTACTCCACGCGCGGCGGGAACCAGTCGGCCCGGATGTAGAACGAGTAGAGCCTGCCCATCTCCTTGAGGTAGTTCAGGAAGGAGAACGGCGAGGTCGGGTCGGCCAGGCTGACGAGGTCGGCCAGGAACGGCGTCTGCAGGGTGGTCTCCTGCAGCATCATCCCGCCGTGCCACTCGAAGTCCGGCTTCTCGTCCAGGAACAGCCCGTCGAGTTCGGCGATGGGCTCGGTCAGGCAGGCCAGACCGAGGTTGAACGGGCCGACCCCGACGGCTATGAAGTCGTGCGTGGGGGGCATGGGTGTTTCCCTTCTCGGAGTTCGTGGCAGTGCTCGCGCGCGTGGTCGGGCGCCGTCACGTGGGCAGCCTCGCCGCGTCGCTCAGCTGGTCGGTGCTACCCGCGCGGCGAGCGGGTCCGCCTCAGCGGCGCAGCCGCCTCACAAACCGGTGTCACTCGGTCAGCGCGTGCCGCGCGCACGTGAGCGAATCGGGCTCTCGCGCGAGTTCCCGGTCAGCTCGCGCGGCGCTCGGTGCCCGCCTCGTGCGTCCCGCTCAGGTAGCGGTCGCCGTGCTCGACGATGAGCTCGCACACCTCGGCGACGTCGCGCAGCGTGGTGCGCGGGTTGAGCAGGGTGAACTTCAGGTAGGTGCTGCCGTCCACGACCGTCTCGGCCACCATCGCCGCACCCGAGCGGTGCAGCGCTTCGCGCGCGTGCAGGTTGACCCGGTCGCAGAGCTGTCCGTCGGCCTCGGCGAAGGGCACGTAGCGGAACACCAGCGCGCTCAGCTCCGGACGGTTGACCACTTCGAAGCGCGGGTCGGCGTGCAGCATCTCCCAGGTGCGCTCGGCCAGGTCCAGCACGTCGTCGAAGAGCCGCCCGAGCGTGTCCGGGCCCATGATCCGCAGGGTCAGCCACAGCTTGAGCGCGTCGAACCGCCTGGTGGTCTGGATGCTCTTGTCCACTTGGTTGGGGACCTGCTCGGTGACGTGGCGCTCCGGGTTCAGGTAGTCCGCGTGGTAGGTGACGTGCCGCAGCACGGACCCGTCCCGCACGAGCACCGCGCTGGAGCTGACCGGCTGGAAGAACGACTTGTGGTAGTCGACGATCACCGAGTCGGCCCGCTCGATCCCCTCCAGGCGCGCCCTCTCGCGGGAGACGAGCAGGCCGCAGCCGTAGGCCGCGTCCACGTGCAGCCACACGCCGAACCGCTCGCACAGCGCAGCGATCTCGGGAAGCGGGTCGATGCTGCCGAAGTCGGTGGTGCCCGCCGTGGCCACGACCGCCATCGGGACCGATCCGGCTTCCCGGCAGTCGCGGAGCCGCTCGTGCAGCTCGTCGCTCCGCATGCGGCGGTGCTCGTCGGTGGGCACCGTCAGCACCGAATCCGGCCCCATGCCCAGCAGTTTCGCCGCCTTGACGACGCTGAAGTGGCTGTCGGCCGAGGCGATGACGCGCAGCCGCGACAGCGCCGTGGCGCGGTCGGTGCCCGCGCCGTCCTCGTGGCCGTGCAGCGCCTGTTCCCTGGCCAGGAGCAGTCCCTGCAGGTTGGACTGGGTGCCGCCGCTGGTGAAGACTCCGTCGGCCTCCGAGCCGAAGCCGATGCGGGCCGCGGTCCAGTCGATCAGGCGACGTTCGATGAACGTGCCGCCCGCGCTCTGGTCCCAGGTGTCCAGCGAGGAGTTGACGGCCGAACCGATGGCCTCCGCCAGCAGCGCCGGGATCACGACCGGGCAGTTGAGGTGGGCCAGGTAGCGCGGGTGCTGGAAGTAGACGGCGTCGTGCAGGTAGACCCGTTCCAGCTCGTCGAGCGCGCTTTTGGTGTCGGGCAACGGTTCGTCCAGGTCGATGCGCCCGATGACCGGTGCGAGCTGTTCCGGTGCGACTCCGGTGGTGGGTTGGTGGTCCGGGTCCAGGAGCTCGCCGATCACCCGCTGTACCCCTTCGGTCACCGATTCGCGGTACTGCTCGGTGTTGTGTTCGTCCAGCAGGTACGACCTGGGGTCAGCGGACTCCGCCGGTGCCGATGCGGGCTTCTCGGCCTGTGGTGCGAGGAAACTCACGAACCGTCCTCCTCGGTGCTGGGTGTGGGTGCCGGATGGCTTGTGGGGGGCTGTGCGTCGCGACGGGGCGCCGGTGTCCTCTTCCGAGGACAGCCCACCGCTTCCGACGCACCGTGATCGCCGAATTAGGTTAGCCTAATTTTTCATGAACTTAGGCTAACCTATTTGTCGATCGCTGTGGCGTGAGTCCGTTCACGTCGGAGGTTCGGTCGGGTGGCGGTGTCGTCCTCGCGACGCCGGTGGACGTCGAACACCCGACACGGCCGGTTCGCGCTCCCGGAGAACGGGAAGAGGAGCCACGTCGGTCCCCTGTGGCCGCTCGGCCGTCTTCGCCCCGCCGAGCGAGTGGCGTCGATCTCTCGCGGAATCGCCGCGTGGCTGGGCGAGGACTCCGGTGTGCGTGGGTCGCTACCCGATGTCGGGCCTCCCGGAGCGAGCGCCGTGCGCGAGGTTCCGCTACCCGAGCCCCTGCCACACCGACCGGCGAAATTCTGGCTATCCGGAGCGGTCGCGCAGGCCGCGTATCCGCTCCAGCAGCCGCTCCACGTTGTCCCGACCGGCGAGGGCCTCCTCCAACCTGCGGTTGACCAGCTGCAACTGCCGGTTGCGCTCCGCGGAGTCCAGCTTCAGCGCCTGGTCCACCTCGCGGAGCTCGTTCTCTATCGTCTCCATCCGTTTGCTCAGCGCCTCGTCCAGCGCCAGTGACAGCTGCTGCTCGGCCTCGATGAGCTGCTCGGACACCAGCTGGTCCAGCGCCGAGCGCGCCTCCGCGATCGCGTCGCTGAGCCACTGCTTCATGTGCTGCTTGTCCGCGGCCCTCCTGCGCGTGCGGGCCATCCACCAGCCCGCCCCGAGACCCAGCACGATCGTCACCGGCAGCACCACGGGATTCAACGCCGCGACACCGAGCCCGGCCAGCGGCATGGCCGCCGCGCGCCCCACCCCCAGCCCGCCGGAGACCCCCATGAGGACCAGCAGTTTGTCCTCGGCGGTCGGCGGGCGGCTGTCCGGGGGCCGCAGCGCCACCGGGGAGCGGTCGCCCCGCGCGAACTGGCCGCGTATCACGTCGAGCTCTGACTCGCTGAACAACTCGGCCAGCGAGTTCCGGGCCACCTCGTCCAACCGTCCGGAGAGCAGGTTCGCCACCCGCGAGGAAACCAGTTGCAGCGCCGAGTCCACCTGACCGGGCAGCCGCGCCAGCCCGTCCCGGTCGGCCGCCTCGATCTCGCGGCGGAACCAGTTCTGCACCTCGCGCACCCGGTCGGTGACCTCGTGGCTGGTCTCCACCCGGGTCCGCTGAATTTGACCGCGCAGTTTGACCTGCCAACCGCGCGTGGAGGAGCGCCGTGCCGTGGCGAGCTCCTCCCGCCTGGCCCGCAGCGACTCGACCTCCCGCTCCCCGGCCGTCAGCGCCCGCTTCTCGCCCTCCAGTCTGGAGATCAGCTCGGCGAGCACTGTGGACATCCCGCGCATGGTGTTGGCCTCGCCGAGCATCGCCGAACGGCCCGCCACCAGCTGCCGCAGTGCGGAGCGCAGCTCCGCTACGCCGGAACGTTCCCGCAGCATCGCCGCGGTTCGCTCGTCCGGGGCGCGCTCCGCGAGTTCGGCCATCCGCGCCGAAACCGGGTATATCGGGATCTCGGCGAACCGGGGGGCGTGCTCGGCCAGCAGCTGCCGGTCCTCCTCCAGGATCCGGCGCCAGCCCCGGTGCCGGTCCGTCTTGGTCAGCACGAACAGGACGGTCTCCACGCGGTTGCTCACCTCGTGCAGGAAGTCCAGCTCACCCCGGCTGAACGGCGCGGAGGCATCGGCCACGAACAGCAGCGCCGTGGCCGATGCGGCGGCTTCGGCGGCCAGCTCGCCGTGCACCGCCTCCAGCCCGCCCACTCCCGGCGTGTCGACCACCGTCAGCTCGTGCAGCAGCTCCAGCGGGGCCTCGACCCTGACGTAGCGGGGCGGCAGCTCACCGGCGGGCAGCTCGCCCGCATCCGAGGACCAGTCGGGCAGCTCGTCGATCCCGAACCGCACCGGCTCCTGCTCGCCGGGGTAACACGCGTAACCGGCCCACTCCGCGCCGTGCTGGAACCACAGGTAGGTGGAGGTCGCCACATCCGCGTCCACAGGGGACAGATTCGGAGCGTCCAGCAGGGCGTTGACCAGTGAGCTCTTGCCCCGGTTGGTCTCGCCCACCGCGACCACTCCGGGGGTGGCGGTCCGGGAGCTCCTGATGCGCTCGATCCAGTCGGCCGCCTCGGCGTCCATCTCTCTGACCAGCGCGGACAGGTTCTCACGGGTTTGCTTGACCTGTGTGGGCAGTTGTGAGGCAGCGGCGGCGTCGGCGCCCGGCAGGTTCGCGATCGGAGAGTTCGTGTTCATGACGCGGTTCCTCGCAGCCCGTTCTCGTGCCCACCTCGGAGGTCCGGCCGGTCAGGCCGTGAACCCCGTCCCGTCCTCGGAGGCCTCCCCGCCGGAGGCGGATCCCCGACCCGACTGCCTCCGGAACTCGGCGGCGTCCCGGCTCCCCACCACTCCGTGCGGGTCTCCGCCGTCCAATCGGTACACCACCACGACGGGAGCACGCAGCATCCGCCCCCGGTCGGTGAACCCGAGGGCCTCGGTCTCGGCGATGACGCCGTCCAGGGCGCGGTCACCGGTGCCCACCGTGCCTCCCGCCTCGTGCCGGGCCGGGTCGAAGGTCTCTCCGTCGGGACGTAACGCGGTCACCCCGACCGCGCGCATCCCCTCCTCCAGCCGCTCGGCGACGCCCGCGCTGCGCGCGCGGTCGAGGGCGTACATGCACAGCTTGATCAGCGTCTCCCGCTCCGCCAGTGCCTGGTCCAGCGGGTCGACGAGCGCCTCGTCGCTCAAAATGGCCATAAGTGTCCCGAACTCGGTTGCGGCGTTTTCGACCCCCAGTTCGCAGCGGGGACCAGGTACGTGCCCCGCTGCCTGCGGGTTGGACGCGGCGGTACAGCGCCCGGTTCCACCGGGGCGGGGATTTTTCCCGGCGGACCGGTGGGACACGGGCACCGCTTCCCCGCGGGAAGAGAGCGGCCACTGGGAGCGCACGACCCGATGGGCGTGGCGGCACCCGGCGGGGTGCTAACGGCGGGCGCTCGGCCCGCCGCGCAGCTGCTGCCACAGCAGGAAGTAGGCCCGGTGCACCACGTGCGCCACCCGGCTCTGCGCCGGGGTCGAGCCCAGCGATGCGAACGAGCGCCACCAGTTCGCCCGCTCCAGCGCGAACTCGACCATCCGCTCCGGGGAACCGCCGAGCATGCCCAGCCGTTCGGCGGGATTGTCCGAGGACCCCAGCCGCAGCACCTCGTCGAGCAGGTCCGGCGGCAGCGTCACCTCCCCGGCGGAGACCAGCGTCAGCGCCTCCAGCAGCCGTAGCTGGTGGGCGTCCGGTTGTGCCAGCAGGGCCTCGACCGCGTCGTGTATCCGCCCGCGCTCAGCCGGGTCCCCGCTGCGCTGCGCCACCGCTGCCACCGAGGCCAGCCCCGCGGCGGCCTTGATGCCGTCGGCGCGGCTCCGAAAGATCGTGTCCAGCCCCCGCGAGATCTCGGAGAGCCCGGAGGCCTCGTGCAGCACCCGGCGCAGCTCACCCGCCGTGATCGCGGGGTCGGCGTCCATCGCCTCCAGCGCGCGGCGGACGCCGTACAGGTCCAGCAGTTCCAGCAGGCGGGTCCTGGTGCCGGAGGGAACGTCGCACTCCCAGCTGGTGAACAGGTCCGCCGAGATCAGCATGGTCTGCCTGGTCCCGGCGTCCAGTTCGGCCAGCCGTCGCAGCGCCTCGGCGTCGGAAGCGGTGAACACGCCCGTCTCGGCCGTCTCAGCGAGCAGCCCGATCACCGGGAGCACGTCGGCGACCCTCGGTCTCAGCTGCCGGGCCTGCCGCCGGGCCAGCAGCTCCGCCGAGTTCCACACCGTGCCGTCGCCCTCGCGCACCGACTCCGGTTCCACCGTGTCGACCTTGTTCAGCACCGCCAGCGCGTTCACCGGCCCCGCCGGGCGGTCGCCCGTCGCGGCGCCGAACGAGCTCAACGCGTGCCGATCGTCCGCCCGCACCGACTGGGTGACGACGTAGAGCACCGCCTCCGCCCCGGCCACCGCACTCCGCGAGACCGGGTCCAACCGGCCGTCCGGCTCGTCCTCGGCCCCGCCCAGCACCGCCTCGGTGCGGCTGACCGCGGAGTCGTCCGTCGAGCCCAGCCCCGGTGTGTCGATCACCGTCAGGTCGCGCAGCACATCGTTGGTCAGGTACACCTCCAGGTGCGAGACGCGCTCCCGCTCCACCCCCAGCTCGGCCGGGATCGCCCCTTCCGGGGTGAACGGCAGCGAGCGCCTGTCACCGTCCCGCAGCACCACCTCGACCCGGTCCACCGTGCCGTACCGGAAGCGGGTCACCACCCGGGTGCACTCGCCGACGTCGGTCGGCGCCACGTTGCGACCGATCATGGCGTTGACCAGCGTGGACTTGCCCGACTTGATCCTTCCCACCACCGCCAGCTGCAGCGGTTCCCCCAGGCGGTGCAGCACTTCGTCCAGCCCGTTCGCGGTGGTCGTCCCGACTCCGCCGCGCAGCTCGGTGCACAGCCGCGCCACCGCCCCCGACAGCGGGCCGCGGATTCGTCGCGTGGTCAATGGGCTCCTTCCGGTCGGGTGCGGGGGCGTCGTTCCGCCGGAACGGGTGGCCGCGTCGGACCGCTCCGTCCCACGATGTCCCCTCGTCGTCCAGGGGCGGAGCCGCACGGTCTCCGGGAAGACTCCGGTATCGCGGTCGATGAACTGCCCCTCGAGTATGACCTCGAATTCGACTCCGGAACGAGGCGAGCGTCCGCTCAACTGGCATAGCATCGGTGGACGTGCGGCGACTGAGTCTGTGGATGCGCGAGCACCCGAGCGTGGGCGACGTCTCGATCATGCTGTTGGTACTGCTGTTCGAGCTCGCGGCCGTGGTGCTGCACCAGGTCTCCACCCGGGCACCGCTGGGGCCCTGGGGGATGCTGGCCGGTGCGCTGCTGGTGTTGCCGTTGGCCCTGCGTCGCAACTTCCCCGTCCCGGTCTCCTGCTCGGTGCTGCTCGGTCTGGTGGTCCAACTGTTCGCGCAGGATCAGGGTCCCAGCCTCCTCCGTCCCGCCTCGTTGGCCGTGCTGATCATGGTCTACACCCTCGTCGCCTATGTCGGAAGGAGGGCGGCGACCGGTTACGCGGGCGCGGTGTTCGTGGTCTGGCTGCTCGCCGCCTACCTCGCGCTCGGCGTCACGGGGCCTCTCCTGCTGTTCACCGTGCAGCTGGTGCTGCTGCTCGGCTTCTGCTGGGTGCTCGGTGAGTACTTCGGCGCGCGCCGGGCCTACCAGCAGGCGGTGGAGAACCGGCTGCGGGGCCTGGAATTCGAGCGGGACCAGCAGGCCAGGATCGCCGTGGCCGAGGAGCGCAACCGCATCGCCAGGGAGCTGCACGACGTGCTCGCCCACTCGGTGAACGTGATGGTCACCCAGGCCGACGGCGCCGCCTACGCCGTGCACAACGCACCGGACACCGCCGTGCGGGCGCTGCGGACGATCGGCGACACCGGCAGGGAGGCCCTCACCGAGCTGCGCGGCCTGCTCCAGGTGCTGCGCAACGAGGCCGAGGGCGACGAGAACGCCCACCGCAGTCCGCAGCCCGGCGTCGAGGGGGTGCGCGAGCTCGTGGAGCGGGTGCGCGGACTGGGGCTGCCGGTGACGTCGCGGGTCGAGGGTGATCTCGACCGGCTCCCCACGGGGCAGGGGCTGGGGATCTACCGCATCGTGCAGGAGTCGCTGACCAACGTGCTCAAGCACGCGGGCTGGAACGCCACGGCCACGGTGCTGCTGCGCGAGGAGGGCGACCGGGTCCGGATCGAGGTGACCGACAACGGGGCCAAGGGGGTGCTCGCACCGGACACCGCCCCGAGCGGCAACGGGGTGATCGGGATGCGGGAACGCGCGGCCGTGTACGGCGGAACGCTGGAGGCGGGGCCGGTGGCGGAGGGCGGCTGGCGGGTCCGTGCGGAACTCCCGCTGCTCGTGGAATCCGCCACCACCAGGTGAGCGGCGGCCGTTTCCGGGGCGCCCGGGACTCGGCGCGCCACCGCGCCGTCCGGACCACGTGGGTTCTATAGGCTGGCCCACATGGTGCGGGTGGTGCTCGTCGACGACCAGGAACTCATGCGTGTGGGGCTGCGCATGGTGCTGGAGGCGCAGGACGACGTGGAGGTGGTCGCCGAGGCCGACGACGGTGCCGCCGCCGTCGAGCGGGCACGGGAGCTCGAACCCGACGTGGTGCTCATGGACGTTCGGATGCCCGGCATGGACGGGGTACGCGCCACCGAGCTCATCGTGGGCGGTGGGCTCGCCAAGGTGCTGGTGATGACCACGTTCGACCTCGACGACTACGCGCTGTCCGCCCTGCGTGCCGGTGCCAGCGGATTCCTGCTCAAGGACACCCCGCCGGCGGATCTGGTCTCGGCGGTCCGGTCGGTCAACGAGGGCGACGCCGTCGTCTCGCCGAGCGTGACGCGGCGGCTGCTCGACCGCTTCATCGGAACGGGTGAAGTGAAGCTGAAGGACGACTCGGTCCTGGAGTCGTTGACCGACCGTGAACGTGAAGTACTGGTCAACATGGCGCGCGGTCTCTCCAACGGCGAGATCGCCGAACGGCTCCACCTGTCCGAGGCCACCGTCAAGACCCACATCGGCCGCATCCTGGCCAAACTCGAACTGCGCGACCGGGTGCAGGCCGTGGTCCTCGCCTACGAGACGGGGCTGATCCGCCCCGGAGCCGAGTGACCCCGGCACTCCCGAGTTCGAGGAGAGTTCGGGTGACCGCCGTCCGGTGACGCCGGACCTCTCGGTGAGCGAGCTCGACTCCCAGTGCCTACCCTTCCCACAACCGCCCTGGTGGGAGGGAGTTCTCATGTCCGAGACATTCGTCGTGGTCGGTGGTGGCCTGGCCGGCGCGAAGACCGTGGAGGCACTGCGCGAGCGGGACTTCTCCGGACGCATCGAGTTGATCTGTGAAGAGGAGGCGCCGCCCTACGAGCGTCCCCCGCTGTCCAAGGAGTACCTGGCGGGCAGGGCCGAGGTGCCCGACCTCACCGTGCACCCCCGTGAGTGGTACTCCGAGCACGACGTCGAACTGCGGCTGGGCACGCGCGCGACCGGGGTGCACCCGGGCAGCCACGAGGTCGAGCTCGCCGACGCCACCCGTCTCGGCTACGACAAGCTCGTGCTCGCCACCGGCTCCCGCCCGCGCAGACTGCCGCTGCCCGGCGTCGACTCCCGGGGGGTGTACTGCCTGCGCAGGTTGGGTGACGCCGATCGGCTCGCCGCCGCGCTGCGGCGGGTGGACCGGCTGGTGATCATCGGTGCGGGCTGGATAGGTCTGGAGGTGGCGGCTGTCGCCAGGGAGTACGGGGTCGGCGTTCACGTGGTCGAGGCGGCGCACCAGCCGCTGCTGGAGGCACTCGGCCCGAGGATGGGGGAGTTCTTCGCCGAGCTGCACCGCGAGCACGGCGTGGAGTTGCACCTGTCCGCGCGCGTCGCCGAGGTCCTGAACTCCTCCGGGGTCACCGGGGTGCGGCTCACCGACGGCTCCGAGCTGCCCGCCGACGCGGTGCTGCTGGCGGTGGGCGCACGCCCGGAACTGACCCTGGCCGAGACCGCCGGGCTGGACATCGACAACGGGGTGCTGGTCGACACCGGGCTGACCACCAGCGACCCCGACATCCTCGCGGTGGGCGACATCGCCGACCTGCGGCACCCGACGTTCGGCAGGCTCCGCGTGGAGCACTGGGCGAACGCGCTGAAGCAGCCCGCAGTGGCCGCGGCGACCATGCTGGGGCACTCGGCGTCCTTCACCGAACTGCCCTACTTCTTCACCGACCAGTACGACCTGGGGATGGAGTACCACGGCTTCGTGCCCGGCGACGTCGAGGACCGGGTGGTGGTGCGGGGCTCGTTGACCGACCGGCGGTTCGTGGCCTGCTGGCTCGACGGCTCCGATCGCGTGCTCGCGGCCATGAACGTCAACGTCTTCGGGCAGAACGAGCGGATCCGCACCCTGATCCACTCCGGGGTCTCGGTGGTGCCCGAACGACTGGCCGACACCACCTACTCGCTGGACGACGTCGACGCGCTGCGGAAACGACCGGTCGGAAGCACCTGATACCGGTTTCGACCCGGTGCGGGCGCGGGGTGTTTTTCGACTCGAAGCGCCCGCGCGCCCACGCCGAGCGGATAGGCTGCTGATGTGAGTACGAGATCCAGCTGGACGCCGAGCCTCGTGGCCCTCGACGTGGACGGCACGATGGTCGATCCCGGGACGCAGCTGCTGTCCGACCGGGTGCGCCGGGCGGTACGGCAGGTCGCGTCCTCGGGAAGCCACCTGGTCATCGCCACCGGGCGGAGCATGCTCGGGACGCTGCCGGTGCTCGACGAGCTGGGAGTCACCGAGGGGGTGGCGCTGTGCTCCAACGGGGCCGTGCGGGTCGACGTGGCCACCAGGGAAGCCGTGTCGGTGGAGACCTTCGATCCGCAACCCGTCCACGCCCGGCTCGCCCCGCTGCTGCCGGATTCGCTGTTCGCCGCCGAGCGGATCGGGATGGGCAGTCTGGTCACCGCCCCGTTCGCCCCCGAGGAGCTGCACGGCCCGCAGTGGCAGGTCGGCCTCGGTGAGCTGCTCGGACAGCCGGTGCCCCGGTTCATCGCGAACTGGGCGGGGCGTCACCCCGCCGAGGTGTGGGGACGGCTCGAGGGGGTCGAGCTGCCGGGGTGCACCTACACCATCGACCACTACGAACCGTGGGTGACCGTGGTGCCCGCCGGTGTGAGCAAGGCCGCCGCGCTGGAGAAGCTGCGGCTGGAGCTCGGGGTGGCCGCCGAGGGGACCTTCGCGGCCGGGGACGGTGACAACGACCTCCAGATGCTGGAGTGGGCCCACCACAGCGTCGCCATGGGGCAGGCCCCGGCCACGGTGCGGCTCACCGCCGCCGAGGTGACCGCTCCGGTCACCGAGGACGGGCTGGTCCCCGCGCTCGAACGCTGGTTCCCGGGTCGCTGAGGCCGTCGCGAACCGCTCTCGCCCCGCACGCCACCGTCGTGCCGTGGGCTGTCGCGGCGGTTCGTTCCGCCCCTGGTCCCGCCCCCGGAGAACGTCTCCGGGAGTGTCCTCAGGGGATCACCGGGGGCACTACGACCTGAAGTGTATTCAACTTTATACCCCGGAATGACGCGCTCGCGGTGGTAGCTGCGGCAGGCTGGGGGATGACATGAGGCCGGATCGCGTTTTCGGCCGGTCGAACGAGTCCTCAGGAGTGACGATGATCGAGGCTGTGGGCCTCACCAAGCGCTACGGCTCCAAACTGGCTGTCGACGACCTCTCGTTTACCGTCAAGCCCGGCAAGGTGACCGGATTCCTCGGGCCGAACGGTGCGGGCAAGTCAACCACGATGCGCATGATGCTCGGCCTGGACCGCCCCACGGCGGGCAAGGTCCTCATCGACGGCAAGCACTACACCGAGCTGAAGAACCCCCTGCGCACCCTGGGCGCGTTGGTCGACGCCAAGTGGGTTCATCCCAACCGGTCGGCCCACGCGCACCTGAAGTGGATGGCCAGGTCCAACGGCATCCCCACCAAACGGGTGGACGAGGTGCTCGACATCGTGGGGCTGTCGGAAGTGGCACACCGCCGTGCGGGTGGCTTCTCGCTCGGGATGTCCCAGCGGCTCGGCATCGCCACCGCGCTGCTCGGCGACCCCAAGATCCTGATGTTCGACGAGCCCGTCAACGGGCTCGACCCGGAGGGCATCCACTGGATCAGGCGGTTCATGCAGCGGCTCGCGGCCGAGGGGCGCACCGTGCTGGTCTCCAGCCACCTGCTCTCCGAGATGGCCCAGACCGCCGAGGAACTGGTCGTCGTCGGGCGAGGCAAGCTCATCGCGCAGTGCAGCACCGAGGAGTTCGTGGACAGCGCCAGCAACACCTCGGTTCGGGTCCGCAGCCCGCAGGCCGAACAGCTCGGTGAGGTGCTCACCTCGAACGGACTGGCCGTCACCCGGGAGAACCAGCAGGATCAGCACACGCTGCTGGTGCCCGACGGCGGGACCGAGCAGGTCGGTGAACTCGCGGCCAAGCACGGTTTCGTGCTGCACGAGCTCACCGTGCAGCGCGGTTCGCTCGAAGAGGCGTTCATGCAGATCACCGGACAGGAAGTGGAGTTCAGCACCGGCCGGGGAAACGATCCCGCCGCTCCCGCCACGGGTGACGTGCCGGTCGCCGCGGCGGAGAGGTGAACGGACACGACGCGGCGCCCCCGAACGCAGCTCTTCCGAACGTGGCGCACGGCAGCGGCTCCGCCGGACGGCCGAGGCCGCCGGTCCGAGGGAATCCGGGTACTGGGGAAGCACGACAGGTCCACCGCGCACGCCGACCGAACCGGCCCCGGCTCAGTGACCGCCGAGACTCACGGGTCCACCGACTTCACCGGTTCCCCGCCGAGCTCGCCCCGCCTCGTTCGGGACGACCGACATCCACACCCACCCGGCGCCGCCCCACGGCGCGTCGCCGGTCACAGACATCGGGATATTCGAAATGACATTGCTGGCAGTAGAACGGATGAAGCTTTTCACCACCCGGTCCCCGTGGTGGTGCATGATCGTGGCGCTGGCCCTGACCGTGGGATTCGGCGCGTTGTACGCGGCTACGCTACCGGCCGAGTTCACATTCGACGTCGCGGCTACCCAGTCGGGCGGTCAACTCGGCATGATGGTGATCATGGTGCTGGCAGCGCTGGCCGTGACCACCGAGTACCGCTTCGGCACCATCAAGGCGACCTTCCAGGCGGCGCCGAACCGGACGGCGGTCATGCTGGCCAAGAGCACCGTGGTGACCGCGCTGGCCTTCGTGGTCGGTGAGATCGCGGCCTTCGCGGCCTGGGGAGTCAGCTACCTCATCTCGGGCAACGAGGTCCTGGCGCTGGACACCAGCCAAGAATGGGTGCAGTTAACGGGGCTCGGGCTGGTCTACGCCGGTGCCGCGCTGTACGCCCTGGCGGTGGGCATGTTGGTGCGTCAGAGTGCCGGAGCGATCTCGCTCGTGCTCGTGTGGGCACTGCTGGTCGAGTCCTTGGTCCAGCTGCTTCCCAGGGTCGGTAACGACCTCTACGACTGGATGCCCTTCGCCGCCGCCACTCGATTCCTCATGCAGAGCGGTGGGGCGGAGACGTCGATGAGCTCTCAGCTGCCCGAACCGCCGATCGGGCCGTGGGCCTCGCTGGTCTACTTCCTCGCGATCGGGGTCGTGCTGCTGGTCCTCGGGATCGTCACCGTCCGGCAGCGGGACGCCTGAGGTGCTCAAGCTGAACCTCGGTATCGAGCGTGCGGTGTCCTGTGCGGTGCCGCACGCCGTTATCGAGCCCGGGGGAGACGCTGCTCACCCCTACCGATAAGATCAAGAGAAATCGAGTTTTCCGCCGGTCGTGGTTCTGGTGGATCAGTCGGATTCCGCCACTGGAGCGCGGCTGGTCACGCACGACCGGATGACCGACTGTACGGGCGCTCGGGGGTGCCTGTGGTCGGGACGGGGGAGGGCCAGGGCTGTCATTCGGGGGATGGCCCTGGCCCCGCTTTTCTCGGAGATCCCGACTTCAGGGGCGATCGCAAGCTCGGTTCCGCGTGTTGTCGCAGCGTTCGGCCATCGTTCGGGCCGCTCCGCTCCGGCGGTTGGGGTATTGCTTCGCGAGTTTCGTCCGGATCGCCGGACTGTGTGAGAGGTCGCACTTTCTTCGGAATGTTGCGTACACCCACCGTGTCTGTGGTAACCCATAAGGTAAGTGATGTTCTGCTGAGTCGTGAACGTTTCAGGAGCACATCCCTGGGGGAAGGCCGCGAGTCGCCTACCCGAATCCGCTCGCGGCGCTCGCGGAGGAGGGTGAGCTGTGGTTCTTTCGAGTGAGTTTTCGTCGCTCAATCAAAAAGCAGTCGAGGACAACGGTGACGCCGAGGAAGTACGACTGATCCCCATCCCCAGGCTGGAGTGGTCGTTGGCCACCGAGTCGAACCGGCCCGAAGGGGAGGCGGGCTCCCCGGAGTCGGTGCGTACCGGGTGGATACACACCGCTCCCGAGGAGCAGGTGCTGGATCTGTTCCGCAGGCTCGGCGGTCCCGAGGGGCGGCTCCCCGCTCCCTGGTGGCTGCACGCCCTGCACCGGGGCGAGGTCGGCAGCCGCGCCGAGGCGTTCCGGTTCGAGGACGATGTGCACGCGCTGCTGATCGCCCGACCCGGTTGGGTGTTCGTCCCCTGGTCCACGGCGGGGGAGATCGGCTACTGGGAGTACGGTCCGTCCGACCGTCCCCCCATGGCGGTCCCCACCACGGTCACACTGACCGACCAACACCCGGGGTGGATCAACATCGTTCCCGCTCAAGTGGACGGGGCGAGCACGCCACGGGTACCGGCTCCGGGGGTCGGCGAGCTCGCCGCGATCCTGCCCCGCATCGAGTCCTGGTGACACGCGTGCCCTCCCGTGATCTGGACAGTCGGTCCGGTTCGGGGGAGGGTTGCTGAGCGCTGCGGGTCGGTGGTGTCGGCCGGCCCGGTGGCCGGGTTTGCGATACTGGGTTGCCGTGAGTGCTTCCGACCAGCAGATTCCCCACCGGCGCACGGTTGTCAGCTACGTCCAGCGCGGCGAGCGCATGACGACCGGTCAGCAGCGCGCGTGGGACCGCTACTGGGAGGAGTTCGGCCACGACATCTCCGAACTCCCCGAAGGCCCGCTCGACACCACCGGCTGGTTCGGTCGCACCGCGCCGCTCGTGCTGGAGATAGGTTCCGGCATGGGGGAGACCACCGCGCGGCTCGCGGCGGACCAGCCGGAGCGCGACCACCTCGCGGTGGAGGTCTACAAGCCGGGCCTGGCGCAGCTGCTGGCACGGGCCGAGAAGCTCGGTGTCGACAACCTCCGGTTGTTGCGCGGCGACGCCACGGTGCTGCTGCGCGAGCACGTACCGGAGGACACACTCAGCGAGGTGCGGGTCTTCTTCCCGGACCCCTGGCCGAAGAAGCGGCACCACAAACGGCGTCTGGTCCAGTCCGGCTTCGTGGCGCTGGTCGCGTCGAGATTACGTCCCGGAGGCGTGCTGCACCTGGCCACCGACTGGGAGAGCTACGCCGAGCAGATGATGGAGGTCTGCACGGCGGAGGCGCGGTTGCGGAACCGCCATGCCGATCAGCCGGGGGGCTGGGCGCCGCGACCGGACTGGCGTCCGGTGACCAAGTTCGAGAACCGGGCTCACGCGGAGGGTCGCGAAGTGCACGACCTGATCTTCGAGCGCGTCTGACCGAAGTTTCCGGTCGGGTCGTCGGGTCGCTCGCTCGGCGGTACCTCCGTTGTTTCCCGCTCCGGCCGTCCGACCTCGGACAGCGGATCGTCCGGCCTCGGGCCGTCCTCGTGGGAGCGCGAAGTGGGGAAACCGGGAGCGATCACCCCGCTGAGGGGATTTCCGACGTTTCCAGCACGGGAACCCCACGTCGATCGGCAACACGACGGGGTCGGCAACACGACGGGGTCGGTCGGCGAAACGGCGGGAAAGCAGCAGCGAAGGGGAAACCCGGCACGTCGTTCGAGGGTGACCGGCGCGATCCCGTTTCGACAGTCCTGGCGACGGTGTGCGGTTCGCTCGGAGCCCGGTGTGCGAGCCCGGGCGCGTACTCACCCCTGGCCGCTCGTCGCACTCGATCGCGCCGGATGGGAATGTGCTGTTCTGGTCGGCGGTACGGCCTCACGGGTCAACGTCCGTGGTGGAACACCTCCCAGAGATCGGGCAGGGTCGCGCTGAGTGCCATCAGCACCAGCACCGCCAGTGCCAGTACCGTCCCGATGACGGACAATGCGGTGAGCACGGTTTCGCTCCTTTCGTGCGGTCGTTCGAGGCCCCGACGCCTGCCGTGCGGAGCTCCGGACGACCACCTGCTGCTACCTTGCACCGCCGAGCGTGACTGTCCTCGGTCACGCGTTGTATCGGCCATGTGGTTATTTACGACTGACCGATCGGCCGGGGCGCACGCGCGCCCGTGCTGGTTATGGTGCGAGGTGTGCCGCATCGGTCCGACCGCCTGACCACCTCTCGGTTCGCCACCGAGCGAGCGGGGTGGGGACCGGTTCGCGCCCGGCTACGACGCGTGGTGGACGCGCTGCGGCAGCAGTGGATCTTCGCGGCTCTGCTGTTGCTGACCTGGTGCGGCGAGCTGGTCCTCACGCTCGACACCGGCGTTTCGGCGCTGGCACGCGTCCCGCTGATCACGGTGATGGTGCTGCTCGCGCTGGTCGGACGGTGGTATCCGGTCAGGTGCGGTCTGCTCGGCGCGGGCACGCTGCTGGTCGGACTCGCTCTCACCGGATTCCTCGACGTCCCCGCCGGTCCCGCGGTACTCCCGCGCGTTTCGGTCACCGAGAACGTCGCTGGCCTGCTACTCGTGGTCTACGCGTTCCGCGGCCTCTCGCGTGCCAGGGCTACGCTGGTCACCGCCGTGCTGGTGGCCGCGTGCCTGGTCGTAGTGTTCTTCCGCAACGATCCCCCTGTGGTCCGGAGCCTGGAACTCGGTCTGCTGCAGCTGGTGCTCGCCGTGGGCACCGGGATGTATTTGGGGGGTGGCCGGGAGCGCCGATCCGCGCGGCACCCGCTCGCGGAGTTGCTGCGCGGACAGTGGCCGATCACCGCTGTGCTGTCCGTGCTGCTGTTCCTGCAGGTGGCGGGCTCGGACTTCGCCCGCCTGCCCTTCGGCGGCGCACTGATGGCGGCCAGCTCGGTGCTCATGTCGGTGCTCGCGGTTTTCGCGCCGCTCCGCCCGGTACAGGCAGCGCTGCTCGGCGCGGTGAACATCGTGTTCACCAGTGTGCTGGCCTCGCTGTTCGGCGCTGTGGGGCTGGGGGCCGCGACCGGCTTTCCGCAGTCCGCGCTGGGAGGGGTGCCGGTTCCCGTCACCGCCGCCGGGATGCTGCTCATCGCCTTCGTCGTCCGAACGGCTCCGCTGCGGGAGGCCGCCGTCGCCACCGGGGCCCTCACGATCTCGGCCCTGCTCGGCGCGGCCCTCATCCCCGGAGCGCCCCCCTACGATCCGTTGTCGCCCTCGGAGCTCCTCCCCGTGCTGTTCATGGGGGCCGTCCTGCTGGTGCTGGCGGTCGGAACCGGTATGTACTTCCGTGCCCGTGACGAGGACCGGGCTCGTGCGGTGCGTGCCGCGGTGAAGGGCGCGCAGCAGGACGAGCGGATGGCGCTGGCCCGGGAACTGCACGACGTGGTCGCGCACCACGTCACCGGCATCGTGGTGCAGGCACAGGCCGCTCTCAAGGTAGCCGAGAAGAACCCGAGAGCGGCGAGCGAGGCACTGGAGCGGATCTCGTCCAGTGGCACCGAGGCGCTCACGGCCATGCGGCGGCTCGTCGGCAGCATGCGCGACACCGAGACCGAGTCCTTCTCCGCGATGGGGACGGAGCCCACCGTCGACCTGGAGGCCGACCTGCGGAAGCTGGTCGAGCGCCGCGTCCGCGACGGGACGGGCGGCCGCGTCGAGCTGGACGTGCGCCTGACGACCGACGTGCCGCAGGAGGTGGGGCGTTCGGCACTGCGGCTCGTCCAGGAAGCCGTCACCAACGCCGAGAAGCACGCTCTCGACGCCGACCTCGTCAGGATCTCGGTCAGCACCGTGGACGAGCAGCTGCTGATCGAGGTAACCGATGACGGGACCGCTTCCAGCGGACGTCCCCCGGGTGGCTCCGGGGGATACGGTCTGGTCGGGATGCGGGAGCGAATCGAACTGCTCGGTGGTCGATTGAGCGCGGGGCCCGGTCGGCGGCACGGCTGGCGGGTCGAGGCTCGACTGCCGCTGGCGGATGTGGGGGAAGAGCGGTAATGATCCGGGTGCTGATCGCCGACGACCAGGAGATGGTCCGTGCCGGATTCCGGATGATCCTGGACAGCGAGGACGACATCGAGGTGGTCGGGGACGCGGGCAACGGTCACGACGCCGTTCGGCTGGCCCGGGAGCTGCGCCCGGACGTCTGCCTGATGGACATCCGGATGCCGGGCATCGACGGGCTCGAAGCTACCAGGCTCCTCACCGAGGACGGGACCGCCGAACCGATCAGGGTCGTCGTGGTGACCACGTTCGACCTCGACGAGTACGTGGCCACCGCGCTCAACAACGGTGCCAGCGGTTTCCTGCTCAAGGACGCCGGACCGGCACTGCTGGTGGAGGCGGTGCACGCCGCGGAACGCGGGGACGCCCTGGTGTCGCCGCAGATCACCGTGCGGTTGCTCAGACACTTCCACGACTCCGGTTCGCACCGACACCGGGAGGCCGACAGACCGAGGGAGGAGCTGACCGACCGGGAGGGCGAAGTGGTCCGAGCGGTGGCACGCGGGCTGACCAACACCGAGGTGAGCGGGGAGCTGTACATGTCGCTTTCCACGGTCAAGTCCCACCTGGCCGCGGTGCAGGGAAAGATCGGCGCGCGCAATCGCGTGGAGATCGCGGCCTGGGCGTGGCGGACCGGGCTGATGGAGGAGTGACGGCGGGGGACACCGCTGAGAATGGACGGCTCCGACTGCCCGCCGGCCCACGGCACGTCTTTTCGGGGCCAGGGCTACTCCGGACCGATGACCGAGCGGAGGCGATGGAGACCGGCCGATAGTAGGAGCGGATCTGGCCGATTTGCCGAGGTGAGCGGTCCCGGAATCCGCGCATTCTGAAGGTATGGCGCAACACGTACAACCGCGATCCCTGCTCCTCGGACTGTTCCGTCCCCGCTCCGCCGGCCGTTCCCCGGAGGCGGGGGAGCAGCCGGAACCCGAGCCCGGAGGCCGGCCGGGCGCCGGAGTCCGCGAGTTCTCGCCCACCGCGCGGCGCCTCCGCGAGGGACTGCTCTGGGCCGTGCTGGCCTGCGGGATGCTCGCAGCCGGGATGGTGATGTTCCACGCGGTGAACACCCTCGGACCGTAGGAGCGGCGCACGAAGCGGCGCTGTCCGGGAGCGATGCTGGTGCCATCCGACGGGACGGCAGGCTCCCGCTGGGGAGTCGGCGCGTTGGACAATGCGGTCATGCCGATCACTCGACGTCTACGTGCTCCGGTCGTGCTTCCCTGCGACGAGACCTGTTCGGTACAACGCGACGCCGTCGTGGACATCGACGAGCAGGGCAGGCTGGGATACTGCGGTCCACGTGCCACGGCTCCCGAGCCTGACGCGGACACCGTCGTCCGGGACTGCCCGGGACTGTTGATGCCGGGACTGGTCAACACCCACGCGCACACTCCCATGACCCTGCTGCGCGGTATGGGCGGCGACCTGCCGTTGCTCCGCTGGCTGCGGGAGGTGGTCTGGCCCGCCGAGGCCAGGTTGCGTCCCTCCGACATACGCGCGGGCATGCAGCTCGGCAGCATGGAGATGCTCACGGCCGGGGTCACCACCAGTGCTGAGATGTACTTCGCACCGGAGTCGGTGGCCGACGCTGTGCTCGAAGTGGGCTCGCGTGTGGTGATCGCCTCCGCTGTGATCGATATGCCCGACCTGGGTGGTCTGGGTGGTTGGCAGGGCATGGTGGACCGGATCAGCCGATGGATCGACAGTGACGGTCTGCGGTTCGGTCCCGGCGAGCGCGTGGAACTCGCCTACGGCCCGCACTCCGCCTACATGCTGCCGACGGAGGCGCTGTGTCGGATAAGTGAGCAGGCGCGGGAACGCGGTGCGCTGGTGCACACCCACGTGGCCGAGACCGCGGAGGAGGACGCCGAGCAGCGTCGTTCGCACGGCTCCGTGCCGAGGATGCTGGCCGAACTCGGTGTACTGGAGGGCCGTTTCCTGGCCGCGCACGGGGTGCACCTCGACGACACCGACATCGCCGTTCTCGCTGAGCACGGTGTGAGCGTGGCCCATTGTCCGGGGTCCAACGCCAAGCTCGCCTCCGGCACCGCCCGACTCGTCGAGTTGCTCCGGGCGGGCGTGCCGCTCGGACTCGGCACCGACGGCCCCTCCAGCAACGACGACGTCGACCTCTGGGAGGAGGTCCAGTTCGCGGGCATGCTGGCCCGGCTGCGGGAGGGGGACGCCGACGCGGTAAGGGCCTCCGAGCTGCTGCTGGCGGCCACGCGAGGTGGTGCGCGTGCGCTGCACCGTTCCGACATCGGCGCGCTGGAGAGCGGCCGATGGGCCGACGTCGTCCATCTGGATCTGGACACCCCGGCTTTCGTGCGCGGCTCCGAGGCCACCGACGAGCGCATCCTGTCGAACCTGGTTTGGGCGGCCGGGGCCGAGTGCGTGCGAGACGTCTGGGTGGCGGGCGAGCAGGTGGTGGACACCGGGGAACCCACCCGCGTGGAACGGGACACGGTGCTGAAGTCCGCACGTGCCGCCGCCCGCCGGATAGAGGGCTGAGGCGAGCTCTCCGGAGGGGCCGGTTCGGGTAGGTCGCGGCGGCGGGCCCCTGGGGAACCCTCGCCACTGGTCGTGGAGGCGTCGAACTCCGGCCGCCCCACAGGGGCCGCGCGGTGCCTCGGCGGAACGGGGCCTCGTGGGTGGCCGCTCGACGCCGGGGCGCCGCACCGCTCGCCGACCGGGGGATGCCGGTCAGCCGTTCGGCCGGAGCACTATCTCCGTCATGTGCGCGTCGTCCCCGGCGCGCACGCTGGAGACCACCGTCTCGGCGACCGACTCCGGTCGCAGGTAGTGCTCCGGGTCGAACGAGCCGCCCTCGGACTCGCGCACCTCGCGCTGCATGTCGGTCGCGACGCGTCCCGGGAACACCGAGGTCACCCGGATGCCGTTCTGGGCTTCCTCGCCACGCAGCACGTCGGCGTAGGCGCGCAGCGCGAACTTGCTGGCCGCGTAGGAGCCCCAGTTCGGCTTGGCGGCCATGCCCGCGCCGGAATTGATCAGCACCACGTGGCCCGAGGCGGCCCGCAGCGCGGGGAGCAGTGTCCTGGTCAGCTCGGTGACGGCGAACAGGTTCAGCTCGAAGGTGCGCCGCCAGGAGTCGACCCCGGTCTCGGAGACCGAGCCGAGCTCGACCATCCCCGCGCTGTGCACGAGCACGTCGAGCTTCTCGATCCCGGCCGCGGCCGCGGCTATTCCCTCGTAGTCGGTGAGTTCGGCGGGCCAAGGACTCGCGCCGGGGAGGTCCGCCGCGATCCCGCGCAGCGCTTCCTCGTCACGGCCGCCGAGGAGAACGTCGTGGGATTCGGAGAGCTGGTGGGCCACGGCCGCGCCCACCCCGCGTGAGGCGCCCGTGACCAGTGCGATCGGTCGTGAAGTCATCCCGATTACGGTAGCGCCGCCACCGGTGTGGGCACCGCGTCCCCCGGCCGTGCCGGGGCGTTCTGGCCCCGGCACGGCCGGTCGGTTGCCGCGTTCCCGTCACCGGCCCGGCTGGGGACTCGGTTGTGTGTCGGTTCGCTCACCACCCGTGGTTCAGCGGCGTCCGATCTCCCCGACGCGGTGACCGTGGCTGCGCCACACCGCCACCAGCGAGGGCCTCGGCTGGGAGTCGCCGCCGTCCGGCCAGTGCGAGCCGGGGTTCTCCGGCCCGGAACCGTTGTCACCGGGGTGCTGGACGCAGACGGTAACGAGGTCGTCGGTGATGATCGGCCCGCAGGTCTCGGCGCCGTTGGGCACGGTCAGGAACTGCTTGACGTGCCCCCGCTCCGAGCCGCTCACCGGTACCGCGAACAGGCCGTCGTGGGAGCCGAGCTCGTTGCCGTCCGTGGCGATCCACAGGTTGCCGTGCCGGTCGAACGCCACGTTGTCGGGGCAGGAGATCGGGCTGACCTGGTCCTTGTCGAAACCGCCGTAGTAGGTCCCCGCGTCCTCCGGGTCGCCGCAGACCAGCAGCAGTCCCCAGGACATGCGGGTCGAGGTCGGATCGTCGTGGTCCTCGCGGATCTCCATCACGTGACCGTGCTTGTTGCCGATCCGGGGGTTGGCCTCGTCGACCGGTGCGTGGCCCGCCGCCCCGCGGTTGGAGTTGTTGGTCAGCGCGCAGTAGATCCGCCCGTTGGTGGGGTTCGGTTCGATGTCCTCCGGGCGGTCCATCTTGGTCGCCCCGACCCGGTCGGCCGCGAGCCGGGTGAACACGTAGACCTCCTCGGCGGTGAACCCCGGGACGTGGGAGGTGTCGCCGGTGGCCAGCGGCAGCCACTCACCGCTGCCGTCGAACTCGCCGTCGGAGGGCGGCTCGCCGCTGCCGTCTATCTCGGAGGCGGGGCTGTCGCCGGAGAACCGTGCCACGTAGAGGGTGCCGTGGTCGAGCAGCGACATGTTGTGCCTGCGCGCGTGGGCGCTGCGGCCGTTCTTCATCCTGCCGCTGGAGACGAACTTGTAGATGTAGTCGAACCGTTCGTCGTCTCCCATGTAGACGGCCACCCGGCCGTCCTCGGTGGTGCGCACGGTGGCGCCCTCGTGCTTGAAACGCCCCAGCGCGGTGTGCTTGACCGGGGTCGAGTCGGGGTCGTGCGGGTCCACCTCCACGATCCAGCCGAACCGGTTCGACTCGTTCGGTTCCCGGCCGGCGTCCCAGCGTTTCTCGAAGCGCTCCCACTTTCGGGTGCTGCTGCCGGTGCCGACGCCGTAGCGCCGCATCCGTTCCCTGGTCAGCGGGTCACTGACCAGGTCGGCGTTGGCGAAGTACTGGTGGAAGTTCTCCTCGCCGGAGAGCACGGTCCCCCAGGGGGTGACGCCCCCGGCGCAGTTGTTCTGGGTCCCCAGCACCCGCTTTCCGCTGGGGTCCTCGGAGGTCTTGAGCAGGTCGCTGCCCGCGGCGGGGCCGCGCATCTCGAACTCGGTGCGCAGCGTGATCCGCCTGCTGTACCAGCTCGGGAGCGGGGTGAGTCCGCCGCGTGCCGGATCGCGCCTGACCAGCAGGACGGACATGCCGTGCGCGGCCCAGGCGGTCCGCACCTGCTGTTCGGTGGGGTTGTCCGGGTCGTAGTCGGCGAACATGTGCGTTTCGCTGGTGTACTCGTGGTTGACCACCAGCAGGTTGTGGATTCCGGCGCGGTCCAGCGGGATCAGTCCGGCGAAGTCGTTGTTGTAGCCGAACTGCAGCTGCTGGGCTTCGGGGGTCTGGTTCCGGAAGTCGAACTCCGGGGCCGAGGCGAGGACGGGGTCTCCCCACCTGATGACCACCTGCTGCTCGTAGCCGTCGGGGATGACCACGCTGTCCCGGGTGTTCGGCTGCACCGGGTCGAAGTCGGTGCCGACGGCGGTGTGGCCGCCGTGGCCATGACCGTGGCCGTGCCCGTTGCCGTGGCCCCGGCCCGGTCGTGCCGCCGCGGTGCCGCCCGCCGCGGCGGTCACGCCGGCCGCCACGGACAGCACCGCGCCCGCGCGCAGCGCGCCGCGTCTGTCCATGACCCGCCGCACCACGTCGCCGAAGTAGCTGTTGTCGGACTCGTTCGGCGCGTCGTGGGCGCAGGCGTTGCCGCAGCGGTATTCGCAGGTCACGGCGGAACGGCTCGCGGAGAAGTGGTTCAGCAGCGGGAGTGGGAGCACGCGTGGTTCGGCTGAGTTGGCCGACATTTCCTGCCTTTCCACGGCTTCTGTCAGTGGGACGTGCCGACACTATGCGCGGCAGGCGATGCTCCGGCTGACTGAATGTGAACAACGGGAAAATTCGTGACGGTGAGTCGAACCAGAATCATGCGTAACGGTGAAATGATCATCGCACGATCGGAGGTTTGTGTGGCCGACGATCACCCAGAGTTTATCCCGCTGTTTCGTGGCGAGGCCTGGTCGATCCGTTGTGGACTCCCGTGCCGCTGGCGTGCTCCGTTGGCTGTGGGACTCAGAACTCCTCGCCGACCACCGCGGCCTCCTCCGGCACCCGGTGCGGATCGGCACGTCCCGAGCGCAGCCCGACCGCGAGCAGCCCGGCTGCGACCAGGCAGGCCACCGCGCCCACGGCGAACGGTGCCCTGGGCCAGTCCAGCCAGGTGGCGATGTGGCTGACGAGCGTCGCGGCCAGCGCGCCGCCGAGCCAGCGGCAGAAGTTGTACCCCGCGCTGGCGACCGGGCGTGGAGCCCTGCTTACGCTCATGGCGCTGCCGGTGAACAGGGTGTTGAGCAGCCCGGACACGAGGCCGCTGACCACGATGCCCACGATCAGCACCGCCTTGCTGTCGACGGTCATGATCAACAGCAGCACCGCGTAGAGCAGCACGGCCAGCACCGTGCCGCCCAGCTCGCCGAAGCGGTTCGCCAGCCTGGGGGCCAGTACGACACCGGCGAAGGCAACGCACACGCCCCAGCCGAAGAAGATCAGCCCCACGGCTATCGCGCCGTACTCCAGCACGAACGGCGACCACGCCAGCACGGTGAAGAACGCCGCCGTGTACAGCGCGGATCCGACCGAGGTGCGCAGCAGCGCACCGTGCCGCAGCGCGCGCAGCGGGTCGAGCAGTCCGACCGGCTCGCCGCGACCGCCGCTGTCGGAGGGCAGAAAGCCCACGGACAGGATCAGGGCCACGGCCATCAGGACGGCGGTTCCGGCGAACGGTCCCCGCCAGGAGATGTTGCCGAGCAGCGCGCCGAGTAGCGGGCCGGTGGACAGGCCGATGCCGAGCGCCGCCTCGTAGAGCAGGATCGCCGCCTGCTGCCCACCGCTGGCGGCGCCGACGATCACCGAGAGCGCCGTCGCGATGAACAGGGCGTTGCCGAGCCCCCACACCGCTCGCAGCGCCACCAGTTGCACCACCGAACCGGCGAGCGCGCAGGCCAGGGTGGCGAGCACGATGAGCACGAGACCGGTTACCACGGTGCGCTTCGCGCCGAAGCGCGCGCTGAACGCGCCGGTGATCAGCATGGCCACCACCTGCACGCCCAGGTAGGACGAGAACAGCAGTGTCACCTGCTCGGGGCCCGCGTGCAGTGCCTCGGCTATGGAGCGAAGGATCGGGTCGACGAGGCCGATGCCCATGAAGGCGATGACCGCCGCGAAGGCGGTGATCCAGACGGCCTTGGGCTGTCCTTTGAACACCTCGCGCAACCGGGTGGCTTCGGACCCGCTCATGGACTACGCGCTCCTCGGCTAGACAAAGTATTTCGTTTGAAATGCTAACTTTTTTCGCGGGGGATGCCCACCGGGAATGAGCGAACTCACCGTCGACTCCGGGAACCCGGGCGTCGGCCGGGGAGGAGATCACCAGCGCTTCCGAAGCACCGGTTCCTCGGCGGGCCGATGCCGGGTGGTCGGACGAGGGCGACACGAGTCCGGCCGCGCCCATCGGGACCGGTCGGCCATACCATCGGTGGCGTGACGATCGCTAGTGATGGTGTGCGCGCGGTGCTGTTCGACCTCGACGGCGTGCTGGTCGACTCCGAGCAGCTCTGGGACCGCATCCGGCGCGAGGTCGCCGAGGAGCACGGCGGGCGGTGGACCGAGGGTGCCAGCGAGCACATGATGGGGATGAGCACCCCGGAGTGGGCGGAGTACCTCGTGAGCGGGTTGGGCGTTCGCCTCTCACCCGCCGAAGCCGCGGACACGGTCATCGAACGGATGGCCCGGCACTACGCGACTGACCCACCGGTGCTGCCCGGCGCGGTCGAGACGGTACGGGCCGTGGCCGAGCGGTACCCCGTCGCCATCGCCAGCTCGGCCCCGCCGCGCATCATCGGCGCGTTCCTGGAGACCGGCGCCCTCACCGACGTGGTGCGCCACACGGTCTCCAGCGAGCAGGTCGGGGCGGGCAAACCGGCCCCGGACGTCTACCTCCGCGCCGCCGAGGAGGTCGGGGTCGAGGCCGGTGAGTGCGTGGCCGTGGAGGACTCGGCCAACGGGCTGCGCTCGGCCGCGGCGGCCGGTGCCACCGTCGTCGCCGTGCCGAACCCGCACTTCCCACCGGCCGAGGACGCGCTGCGGCTGGCCGGGCGGCGGCTGAACCGCATCGACGAGCTGCCCGGAGTGCTGGCGGAACTGTCCGGCTGACCGGAGTCCGGGCGGAAGCCGTTCCTCGGCCGCCGTGCGCTGCCTCGATTGCTCCGGGGACGTTCCATCGGAGAGGCTGGTTGGGTGCGTATCAGGGAGGCGACGGCCGACGACTGGCCCGCGATCTGGCGGTTCATGCGCGACATCATCTCCGCCGGGGAGACGTTCTGCTGGGACCGCGACACCACCGAACCGAGCGCCCGCGCGGGATGGATGCGGTTGTCACCGGGGCGGACCGTGGTCGCCGTCGAGGCGGACGGGACCGTGGTCGGCACGGCCGAGACCCACCCCAACCACGACGGGCCCGGTGCGCACGTGGCCAACGCGGCGTTCATGGTCGATCCGGCCCACGCCGGGCGCGGCTACGGCCGCGCGCTGGGCGGGCACGTGGTCGAGCGGGCCCGCGCCGACGGCTACCGGGCGATGCAGTTCAACGCCGTGGTGGAGACCAACACCGGAGCGGTGGCGCTGTGGCGCTCCCTGGGCTTCGAGGTGTTGACCACCGTGCCGGAAGCCTTCGAGCACCCCGAGAAGGGCTTCGTCGGGCTGCACATCATGCACCGCGCGCTCTAGCGGGATCTCCGCCCGTTTCCCCACCGGTCGCGGCCGTGGCGGGACCTGCCGCGCGGTTCGCGGCGGCGACGACGGTGACGTCGAGGTCGAAGTCCGGGTCCGGCTCGGTACTCGACGACTCCAGGGTGGTGGGTGTGGACATGTCGGACACACTCCTTTCGTGGTGTTCGAATATTTCGGTTTTCTGGTCCTGACCAGGAAGAGTCAGGGCCAGAAGATCACGACACGGGTGTGGTTCCTGTCGAGCACGAGCCCGTGATTCACCCGCTCATCGGGGGTGTGGGCGGGGCGGACCTCGATGACGGCGCCGGGGCCGTGGCGGTGCTGGCGGTCCCACTGGCGCATCAGGTCGACGTGCTGCTCGGCGAGTTCGCCGCCCCGAGGACCGTGGCCGTACACGCCGAACTCGATCCGCTCGTCCTCGGTGGTGCGGACCGTGGCGCGGTAGGCGAAGCTGTTCCCGTCAACCGCTGCCGGAACTCCCCGGCGGGCCGGACGTCCCACGAGCCCGCGGTCGACGGCGGCCTGTTTCGCGGTCAACATGCCGCAGCCGGGCAGCGTGGTCGTCAGCCACAGGGTCAGGTCGTCGATCATCTCCTGGGAGCCGACGGTGATCCCCGACCACCGCTGTTCAGGAGGTGTGGTCAGCGCTTCGCTGAGCCCGGCGGTGTCGAGGTGCTGCTGCTCGTCGAAGCGCAGCGCCACGTCCTCGTCGAGCAGCGCCACGTGCTCCTCGCGGGCTCCCATCCCCTGCACCGGCACGAATCCGCACGGGTGCACGCTCCGGCTGGTCAACCGGTCGCCCGCGCGTTCCAGCGCGATCGACCGCATCACTCCCCGCAACCGAAGGGGGACGATCAACCTGCCGCCCTCGGCGAGCTGATCCAACCAGGCGGGCGGGATGTCCCACACCCCGACGGTGACCAGAATCCGGTCGTAGGGCGCCTGGTCGGCCACGCCGTGTTCAGCGTCGGCGCGGACCACCCTCACCTGGTCGTAGCCGGACTCGGCCAGTCCGCGCCGGGCGCGCTCGGTTACGTCCGCGTCGATGTCGACCGTGGTCACGTGACCCTCCGAGCCGACGAGTTCGGCGAGCATCGCCGCGTTGACCCCGCCGGAGCCGATCTCCAACACCCGCATACCGGGCCGGACCTCGGTCTGTTCCAGCATGTCGGCCTGCATGCTGGGAGCCGACACGGTCGACAGTGCCATCCCGTCGTCGTCCCGCTTGACCACCACCGACCGATTGACCCCGTAGGCCTTCATCAGTGGTTCCTCCGGGGAGAACAGATGCCGAGGCACCACCCGGAAAGCCCGCTCGACCGGATCGCTGCGCACCGCTCCCAGTTGGCGCAATTCCTCGACCATGGCCGCACGCAGCGCCTCGGGTCGCGCGCCGTCCTCCGCGACACCGTCACCAGCCATGTCACGTTCCGCATCCATGTGAATAACTCCTTCACGTTCTTCCAGTACAGAAACCGTCCGGTCCTCACTGGGCGTGTCCGGTCAGTGAGGGATTACCAGAGCTCGTTTCCCGGCACGCGGCGGTTCCGACCAGAACGGCGCTCATCGACTGTCTGTTTAGGACATATTTGTGCCGCCGATCGTGAGGTCGGGGCGGGTGGTCGCTGTGTGGTGCCGACTCCGTTCTAGGGAGCGGGGCGGTCGCTGTGGGGCAGGGTGGTCTCCGACCGCTGCTGCTGTTGTCGCACCGCACGTCGTCGTGGAGTGGTGCGTGGTGGGAAGTAGTCGATCGCGTGCAGGCACGGTCCGCACACCGAGCGGTGCGGTTGCTCGGGCGGGTCGTAGCCGCTGCTGCGTTCGTGCGGACCGTGCACGGCATGTCCGCAGTCGACCCTCGCTGATGTGGTGCCCGGACTGACGAACCGCTCGCAGGCGTGCCACTGGGCCTCACCGCTGCCCGCGATCCACGTTCGGTCAGTGGTTATTCCTCTTGGTCGTGGGATTTCCGCCGTGACGGTCGCGGTGGCATCGCCAGTGGCATCAGCCCGGCGGCGAGCAGCAGAACCCACACGGAGGCTTGAGCCAGTTCGGACATCGACGTTCCTGATCGGTACCCATCGGGAAAGAGTGGACAAGCAGAGATCGATCAAATTGGCCATGCGTTCCGGTTCTCGTTCGGATCGTTCGAGGTGGGTCGAGCATTGGGTGCGGACGAGCGAACCGTTCCCGGAGGAGCGCGCGGTGCTGAGACCAGGGCGGCGAGCTGTCGCGGCACGTCCTGGTCTCAGCGTTCGTCGGAAACGAGCCCGGCCGAAACAGGCCCGGCCGAAACAAGCGCGGTCGAAACAGGCGACGCGTCTGCCGAACGGGGTGGACTCACCCGGATTCGAGGACCACGCCGCGGTAGCCGCGTTCGCGCATCGCCGCTTCGCAGTGCTCGCAGTCGATCACCGGTTCCGTGATGCTGCTTTCCCCGTCCCGTCGCGGCACGGTCGGGAACGGCACGATCACCGAGGTGCCGCACAACGCGCGGATCTGGGTTCGCAGCCGGTGCCCACTGGGGTGTTCACGCAGCGCGTGTCGCCGTTCGTCCGGCGGCCACTGCTGCGGCACCACCACCAGGAACACCGTGACCGCACCCGGATCGGCAGTACGCGGTGCTTCCTCGTCGCTTGTCCCGAGGAATTCAGGCGATAGCATGAGCATGCTCCTTACGCAGTAATCGGTACTGGACGGAGCCGTCCCCGCGTGGTGCTTGCCGGCTGAAACGCGGGAAGGGCTGCTCGTCCGGTGGTTGCCGCCACCGGACGAGCGGTTCGAACCTGCGGGAGCGCGCCACGTGCGTCGTTCGGTGCCTCGCGAGCGCGCTCCTGGCGACTTCTAACTGGCGGGATTCGGTCGTTCGGCCTCGCTGCCGGGACAGTGCCCCGGCCTCCTCCCGGCGAAGATGACTCCGCCGCCCGGCCCGAGTCGGCTCGGGAGGCCACGCACGTCATGCCGCACCGCTGAACCAGCTGGACAGCTGCCGTGAAGCACGGCTGTTTCGCTGGTGTTCTCAGCGAGAGCAGTGCCGTTCATCTCAACCCCGATCGTCGCTTGTAGACTGGATCATGCCACCGAATGTTTTGTATGTGCAATATTGCGCATTCGATAACTTCAAAATTGCCCTGTTCGTGTTAAGCAGAGGTCTTCCCCTCGATGTGAGGTGCCCACATGACCAGCCGGAAAAAGCCCGGTGTGCAGCGACGGAGACTCGGTTCCAAACTCCGGCAGCTCCGTGAACAGGCCGACATCAGCGTCGAGACCGTGATGGATGAGCTGGACTGGAGCAGGTCCAAGCTCAGCCGCATCGAGACGGCGATCAACACGATCACCGTGCCCGACGTCCGCGCCCTGTGCGGGTTGTACGGCGCCGACGGCGAGCTGACCGACCAGCTCGTGCGGATGAGCAAGCAGGCCAAGAAGAAAGGCTGGTGGCACGCTTACAGCGACGCGTTGACCGACTACTTCAACGACTACATCGAGCTGGAGTCCGAGGCGACCTCGGTCACCAACTACCAGATCGACCTCATTCCCGGTCTGCTGCAGACCAGCGAGTACGCCCACGCGGTGATCGAGGCGTGGACGCCGGACATCACCAAGGACGTCGTGGACCGGCGCACCGAACTGCGGATAGCCCGGCAGCGGCAACTCGACGGCGAGCTGAAGTTGTGGGCGGTGATCGACGAGTCAGCGCTCCGCCGCCGCTGCGGTGACGACTCCGTCATGGCGCGCCAGCTTCGCCACGTCCGGGAGATGGCCGAGAGGCCGAACGTGACCGTGCAGGTCTTGCCGTTCGAAGCGGGGACCCACATCGCGATGGGCACCGCGTTCACCCTGCTGGACTTCGGAGGGGTGTACGACCCCGTCGTCTACATAGACAATCTGACCAGCGCGCTTTACCTCGAGGAGGGGCACGAAGTGGAACGCTATACGCTGGCGGCGGAGCATCTTCGTGCTGTGGCGCTCGACCCTCGGCGGTCCGTCGCGAGGCTCGAAGAGATACAGGCCGAACTCTCCCGCTAAGGAGCCTCACTGTGAACAGCCCGGACCTGGGACAGGCACGGTGGCGCAAGTCCACCCGCAGCAACGGTGGAGGGGAATGCGTCGAGGTCGCCCAGAACCTGCCGGGGGCCGCTCTCCTCCGAGACAGCAAGCTCGGTGCCGACAGCCCCGTCCTCGCGGTCTCCCCGGAGCGTTTCGCCACCTTCGTCGCCGCGCTCAAAAGCCACCGCCTCGACGGCTGAACCCCCGCGTTGAAGTCCCGCTCGGTGTGCCATCGGGCGGGATTTCGCATCGCTCGCCCTGATCGGGGCCGCGGTGCGACTCCGTGCGGCAGCGGGCATTCCGCCGATTCCCCGACGTGTGGTCGGGACCGTCGGCTGCCGAGGCCACGACGACCGCTGCCCGGAACCGGCCGGGAAGTACCGCGCCCAACACCTCGAACCGTGGAGTCGGCACCCCCGCCCCGCCACGACGTGCGCGCCTCGGACGCCCCGCGCCCCGGAGATGAGGCGAGGCGGAAACCTCGACACCTTCACGATGCCCGGTCGAGCGGTGACCGTGCTCCACTGGCCGCATCAGGGACGAAGGAGCCTGGGAAAGGAAACTGGTGCCAAGCCCTCGTCGCCGCTGGTCGCTGATCCAGATGATCCTGGTTTCGGCCGGTTCGTAAAGTCCTGGCACAGATTGGGCTGTTGTCGGGAATACAGGGCTCGGAAGTCCTACAGGGCCTCGTTCTACGGGGAAGCGCCTTCCGTAGGAGTACGACCAAACGCTCGCACCTCGCGCAGCGTCTTCGTGCCCAGCGACCGTAGATCCTCGCCGAGTTCCTGGTCGCCCCGGTCGCGTTCCAGGCCCTCTATATGGCCGTGGTGTCGTCGGGAGGTGGGAACGGAGGGAGTGGCGGCACGCCGTCCTCCTCTGTCCACAAGCTCCACTGTCCCGTGGCGGGTACGTAGGGTTGTCCTTCTTGCCGCGCGATGGGGCGAGTGAGGCATCCCCGGCAGGAGACTGGTTTGTCGTAGACGGGGGTGAGTGCTTCGTCTCCGTCGGGGCGGTCGTGTCCTTGGTGGCACGCAGGTGCCGGTTGGGTGATTCCGTCCGGGCGTTCGCGCCATCGCACGGCGTGCACGACCGAGGAGCTCCCGATCCGCAGTCCCGCGTTGCGGAAACGCGCTTTGTCGAGCCGTTCCTGAGCCAGCGCGTTGACGTAGCGAGAGGGAACATCGACCGAGGTGGAAGACCGGGCGGCACTGCGGCGACCGTGATCGGTGTCGCGATGACGACTGCGGTGAGAGGGCGTGCTCATGCGAGAAAGGTATCGCCATGACCAGCTAAAATGATACGAACATTCGTGTGTGGCTCTGTGCGTCCTCACCGTTCCTGCCACAGGGCCAGCACAACCCGCGCCAACGTGTGTGCCGTTCTCGCGAGGTCGGTTTGTCGCGAAGCTGGTGTTCGAGTCGGTCGCAGGTGAGCCAGCGTGCTTATCTGCTACCGTCCGGGCTCGCTGGAACCATCATGCCGGTACGGTGACCTGCATCGACTGTCTTAGCGCACGATTCCGGGCAGGTGTTCCGAAACCCTGTGCCGAGAGATCCTCGCCTGTCGGCGCCTCAGGCGTACTGGTGTTTCGCAGTTCGTCAGTCTCGACGATCCTTGGCGACGAACAATGTCGACAAACGGTACGGTAAGGCCGTTTCGACATCTGCCGTTTGACAGGCATCTTGATCGTCGTTGTCGGGAGATCCTGTACCAGTACTACTCAGTCCCCGTCCCCCAGCCGGTAAGCACCCCGGTCGTGGCGACATCGCCCCGCGCCGCAGTCAGCACGACGCCCCGCGCCGACCAGCAGCGGTGCCGGCTGTCGTTCCGGCACGTCTCGAATTCCCGGTCACGACCTCCGTCGCAGTCGCTGCCGTGAGGGAAGCGGGGAAGGCCGCCCCGAAGCTGCTGCGGGAGCCGCCTTTGGGTGGCCACCGGCGGCGGAAACCTCAACCTCGCGCGTGCCCGGCACGGAGGCAAGTGCCCGCGTGGTTTCCCGCTCTTTTTCATTGATTCCGCTCCGGAGTCCCGTTCCGAGCTCTAGTATGAGAGCTCTACGCCGACCGGAGGACAGGAACATGGCACACACGGGCAAGGAGTTCGGCACCGACCTGTACGGGCTGAAACAGGTCGCCAACTCCGATCTGCCGACGGTGTCCGCCGCGTACGACAGTGCGGTCGACAAGTGCGCGAGCGCGCGGGACGGGGTGTCCGGTATCTCGGGCGTGCCCGAGCAGTTCGTCGCGGAAGGGGGCGCCGTGGCGGACAAGTACCAGCGGGCGCACGACTCCGTCATCGGCCTGCTGCGCAAGACCCGGGAGAACCTGGACGAGACCGCCGAGGCGTTGAACCAGGCGGCCGAGCAGTACGCGGAGGACGACCGGGCCGCGGCGGCACGGCTGCAGCAGCTCCTCGACGACCGCGGGACACCGAAACCGGAGTGAGCACATGAGCTTCGACGACTTGATGCAACGGGCGCGGGAGATCGAGCAGCGCGCAGCCGAGGTCGAGTACACCCAGCAGACACGCAAGGCCGAAGGGGGAGGTCCCAGCGGGAACGGGGTCGACTACCCCGAGATCCGGCAGAAGTACGAGGGAGCGGCCGTACCGCACTTCGAACCGTTCACGGGCATTCCCGACCCCGCCTCCTACGACGCACCGATCGAGGCGCTGGGAAGCGCGATGGAACAACTCTCCTCCGGAGAGATGAAGGACCCGATCAGCGACGGGAACATCAAGGCGAATCCCGACCTGACCCGCGTCGGCTCCGCCGGGGACACCTTGGAGGACTGGACTGGCGAGGCCGCGGACAACTTCAAGCGCAACTTCCTCGACCCGTTCCCCGCCGTGGCCAAGAACCAGTTCCTGCTGCTCGGTGTGCTCAAGGGTGCGCTCGAAGCTGATCAGGAGCGGTGGCGTTGAGCGCGTGACGACATCGAGTCCATCGCGAAGGAGACGCTCAACGGTTTGGACAACGTCGAGAGCTGCGGGAAGAACGAGCTGAAGTTCACCTTCTCGGTGGCCGCGGCGGTGGCGGCGGTCGGGACGATTCCGTTCACCGGGGGAGCCTCGGCCGCGCTGATCCCCGCCGTGGGAGCTGTCGGCGCGGTCGGTTCCGCCGGGATGGACGCGGCGAAGATGGTCAAGGAAGGCGGCTCGGTGGAGCAGGTCATGCGGTCCATGAAGGACTCGGCCGACGAGCTCACGAAAGAGATCCGCAAGTCCGGGGGCAAGGTCTCCAGCGCACTGGACGGGGTTCCGGGACAGCTGGAGGCCGATCGCGACGCGTTCGTCGCGGCGCGCCCGGCGCTGGCTGGCATGGACGACGGCGAACTGACCAGCGGTGCGGGACTCGGTGGGGCGACCTAGGAGGGAATGGCGCAGTGGGTGAACTGGCGGAACGACTGGACCGGATCCGGGTCCGGGCGAGCGCTCCCGGTGTGGACCTCGAAGCCGAGTTGCGCAATCGGAGCGAGGTCACGCTCACGTTCGGGGAGAGCGCGTACGAGTTCGTGGACGAGCGCTTCCTGGAACGTGCCCTGGCCGGCTTGGCCCGGCGGCTGTACACCGGGTGGGTAAGGCAGTACCGCGAGGCGATCAGCACCACGAACCTGAACATCGAACCGAACGACCAGCACGACACCGACTTCGAGGCGGAGATGCAGGCGGTCGAGGTGAGCGTCGAGTCCGACGACGGGCGCATCGCCATATCCACGGTCGGAATGCAGGACTTCAGCGCGTCGATCCGTCGCGGGACAGTGCGCGAGCTCAGCGAAGGCGAGTTCGTGTCACGGGTGGCCGAGCTGACTCCGCGGCTGATCCAGCGTTTCCAGGCCGAAGTCGCCGAGCTGAAAGTGCGGTACTACGGATGACCGGTCGTGTGGTGCGGTTCCTCGCCGCCGTGCTGGTGCCGCTGGGTGTGTCGACGGCGTGTGGCTCCTCGGACAGGCCGCGTGAACTGTCACTGGAGGACGTGCGGCCGTGCGACCTCATTTCGCGGGCGGAGCTGCGCGATCTCCGGGTGGAGTCACCGCCGCGACCGGTTTCGGTCGTGGAGGGCTCGGACGAGGAGGGCACGAGTTGCCGGTACTCGCCCGTGTACGGCGGCACCGTCTCCCTCGCCGTCGTGACGAACCACGGAATCGACCGGTGGACCAACGGCTCCATGGCCTCCTCCCGAGCGGTCGAGCTGCCCCGTGTGCAGGGATACCGCGCGATCAGGCTCGAGTACGGCGAATCCGAGAGCGGGCCGCACGACAGCTGCACCTCGTACGTCGACGTGGCCAGTGACCAGTCGCTGAAGGTGCACGTGAGCGAGAACTCGGCGGATGACCCGCCCACGTGCGAGACGGCTCGTCGGTTCGCGGGCAACGCGGTTCGGACGCTCTCCGAGTGACGTGCTCGCCACGCGCGTGGCGGTGGACCGGGCTCCGATGAGGACGAGGAGCACCCGTGCCCGCGCCGCGCGCGTGGCGGGGCCGCGCCGCCGGAACCCAGTCGTCGGGAGCTATTCCTGGGCCATGTCCACGAACCGGCTGTAGTGCAGCTGGTGGGCCACGGTGATCGTCTCGGTGGGGCCGGCGCGGTGCTTGGCGAGGATCAGGTCGGCCTCGCCCATTCGGGGGTCGTCCCGCTCGAAGGCGTCGGGCCGGTGGATCAGGATCACCATGTCGGCGTCCTGCTCCAGGCTGTTGTGCATGATCACCGAGTTGGACACGAAGTTGTGCGTGTCGGCCACCGTGGCGTCGTAGACCGGCCGCTGGCCGAGCGAGGTGATCTCCACGATCTCGTCCCAGTGCACGTCGTCACCGGTGCTCTCCGCCGGTTCCGGTGAGTCCGGGGGCGGCGGCGGTGCCCCCTCGACGGTGTCGGCGAGGGCGGTGCTCGCCCCGGAGCCGGTGGCCGATCGTGCCCCCACCGCCGCGCGCGTCGCGGCCGAAGCCCGTACCGGGGCGATCTCACGGGCGAAGCGCAGTCGGCTGTCCCTGCCGTCGAGCGAGACCCGCCAGCGGTCCGGCCCGTCCACCGGAGCGGCTCGGTGCAGGCGGGAGCGGATCGCGAACCGCGACAGCAGCAGCTGGATCCCGTCGGCCAGGCCGCGGCCGGTCACCGTGCGGCTGCCGAACTCGTCCCCGAGCTCGACCGCGAGTTCGGACGAGCCCTCCGGGACCGGCTCGGTCCCCCAGAACAGGCGCAGGAACAGCGCGAGCTGCTCGCGCGGCAGCGCGAACACCCGGCGCGGCACGCTCGCCGAACGCGTCGCGGCCTCCGCTAGTCGGGCCACTTCGGACTCCGGGACCGGTTCGGCGCACAGCGGCTCCGGAACCCTGCCGGGCACCGCCACGTGGGAGCCCGTGGTCAGCTCGCCGAGCGAGGTCCACCCCCACGGGGTCAGCATCGGGTGGTTCGCGGTGGCCTCGACCTCGCGGCCGGAGGCCAGCCTCACCCGAAACGCCTCCTTGACGCCGCTGCTGAACACGTTGGTGATCGGTCGCGCGACCATCCGGTGGTGCTCGTCCACCGACCAGACCAGCGGCCGCTGCCCACCGGCCATCAGCTCGTCGAAGGTGATCTCGGAGCCGTCGTCGGCGCGCAGCAGCCTCGTCCCGCCGGTCAGGCAGCCCGACTCACGCAGGTCGGACAGCTGCGGCTTGCGGTCGTTGCGCTGTTCGGGACCACGGTTGAGCTGCGAGATCGCCACGATCGGGACCTCCAGCTCCTTGGCGAGCAGCTTGAGGCTCCTGGAGAACTCCGAGACCTCCTGCTGCCTGGACTCCACCCGCTTGCCCGAGGTCATCAGCTGCATGTAGTCGACGACTATCAGGTTGATGTCGTTGCGCTGCTTCAGCCGCCGCGCCTTGGCGCGGATCTCCATCATGGTCAGGTTCGGCGAGTCGTCGATGAACAGCGGCGCCTCGTTGATCTCGCTCATGCGGCGCGCGAGGCGGGTCCAGTCCTCGTCGGTCATCCGCCCACCGCGCATGTCGCCCAGCCGGATGCGGGCCTCGGCCGAGAGCATGCGCATCACGATCTCGGTGCGCCCCATCTCCAGCGAGAAGATGACGCTGCCGAGCCCGTGCTTGATCGAGGCGGCGCGGGCGAAGTCCAGCCCGAGCGTGGAGTTGTGCGTGGGGATCATCGAGCGGCTCGCGAGGTAGAGCCGGTCGGTCGAGTCCACCTCCACGCAGCGCACCGGCACGCTGTCGGTGGGCCGGACGGCGGTGACGCGCCGCGTGTGCCTGTCGCCGCCCCGGTGACGCTTGTGCTGGTCGTCGAGCTCGGTGCGCCGGAAGATCTGGTCCTCGCCGCTGTCGAAGACGACCAGGGTGCTCGCCACCCCCGCCTCGGACTCGGCGTCCACGGTGGCGGTGCACGGGTACCCCAGCGTGAGGACGAGCTCCCGGAGCCGCACCGAGAGCGACTCGCGGACCCGCAGCAGCACGCGGCCGTCCTCCCCGACGCTGCCCGAGGCGTCCGCGAACCCAGCCAGCAGGGAGCGGCGCTGCTGCTGGCTGCCGCGCAGGTACTCGGCGGGCACGTCGGGCTCCCGCCAGGCCCCCAGTTCTGCCAGCTTCTCGGCGGTCTCCTCGTCGATCCGCACGGTGCCGTCCTCGTCCCGGGGAACCTCCGGCTCCAGATTGGTCAGCACGTCCTCGTGCACTCCGGACAGCTCGCCCGTCTCGGCGTCGCCCGCCGCCAGCCAGACCCCGAGCAGGTAGGGCGCGACCGGCAGGTCACGCTGCGCCAGTGCGAACGGGTCGTGCCCCGGCAGTTCGACGTCGAGCCTGTTGGCGATCCGGTCGCGCAGCCCGGCGGTGGTGCACACCGTGCCATCCCGCAGGCTCCACTGGTGCCGCTCGTCGGCGACCACCAGCGTGCCGTCCGAGAACTCCACCTCGTAGCAGGGGTGACCGTGCATGACCTCGGTGGTCCTGGCGACCCGGACCGGTCTGCCGTCCGCGCCGAGCAGCAGGTCGCCTACGGAGACCGCGCCCATGGTGGTCCAGCCGTCCGGGGTGGGCAGCGGGGTGTCCAGCGCCAGCGCCTTGCCCACACCGGGACGTGCCGCCACGATGATCATCTGGCCCGGGTGCAGCCCGTTGGTGACACCGTCCAGGTCCACGAAACCGGTCGGGATCCCCTCGGACTCGCCGCCGCGCGAGGCGATGGCGTCGATCTCGTCCATCGTGGGCTGCAGCAGGTCCTCCAGCGCGGCGTAGTCCTCGCTGGTGCGCCGTTCGGTGACGTCGTAGACGGCGGCCTGCGCGCGGTCCACCACCTCCTCGATCGCGGCGCCCTCGGAACCGTTGTAGCCGTACTGCACGATCCTGGTGCCCGCCTCCACCAGCCTGCGCAGCACCGCCTTCTCCGAGACGATCTCGGCGTAGTAGTTGGCGTTGGCCGCGGTGGGGACGGCCTGCAGCAGGGTGTGTATGTAGGCGCCGCCGCCGACCTTGGCGAGTTCGTTGCGGCGTTCGAGCGCGGCGGACACCGTGACCGCGTCGGCGGGTTCGCCGCGTCCGTACAGGTCGAGCACGCACTCGTAGATCACGTGGTGCGCGGGGCGGTAGAAGTCCTGTGGTTGGAGCACCTCGACGACGTTGGCGATGGCGTCCTTGCTCAGCATCATCCCGCCGAGAACGGACTGCTCGGCGGCCACGTCCTGGGGCGGTTGCCGTTCGAAGGCCGCTCCGTGACCACCGTCGTCGTCGGGGGGCGGTTCCGAACCGCGCTCGTCAGCCAACGCCACGGCTTACTGCCACCTCCTGGACGCAGAGTCCGGCCCCGAGGGCGGGCCGAGTTCCGGCATACGCGTCGCCGTGCCGACCCGACGGAGCGCCGGGGCCGAGTCGTTCCGGCGGATACTGGCGGAGATCCCGACGGCGTCCGGCCGCTCGCGGCCCGGCGCGTCGCGAGCGCCCACTGTCGTGTCCGCGATCTCGAAGGTGCCCACATCATACGGGAGCCGCTTCGGCACCCGGGCGGTTCGACGGGACCGCGAACGGCTCGGGCAGGACGGGCCCGACGGCACGAGACACACGTGTCCCCCTGCGGGCGCGCGTTGTGGACAACCTGGGGAAAACTCTGTCCATGCGGTCGTTACCGCAGGAAACGGCCTGTGGACAGGTTGTGGACAGGTTGTCCACCGTGACGGGACCGAACGGTGCGACTCGCCCCTGGCCCCACCGGTGCGAAAGCGGGCACGGCTCACGAGTGGAGCCGAACCGGTTCCGCGCGGTGGACGGGTGTGCCCGCCGCGCGGAACCGGGGTGACGAAGTCAGCTGCCGGGAGTGACCTCGACATGCATCGAGGCGTAGACGTCGGGGTGCAACCGCACTCCGACGGCCATCTTGCCCAGCGACTTCACGTTGCCCTTCAGCTCCACCGAACGCTTGTCCAGACTGGGACCCCCCGCGCTGCGCACGGCGGAGACCACGTCGGACTCGGTGATCGAGCCGAACAGCTTGCCCTTCTTGGAAACCTTCTTGGAAAGCCGCACCAGGCCCAGGTTCTGCAGCTCTTCCTGCAGCTTCCGGGCGTGCTCCAGGTCGCGGACCCGACGGTTCTCCTGCGAGCGGCGGATCGTCTCGACCTGCTTCTGCGCACCCTTGGTGGCCAGGATGGCCATGTTCTGCGGCAGCAGGTAGTTGCGGGCGTAGCCGTCACGTACCTCGACGATGTCACCCGAGGAACCGAGACCGCTCACGTCCGAGGTCAGAATGATCTTCACGGCGTGTCTCCTTTCAAAGCCGAACCGAGCTCGACCCCGGCCCCCACCGACCGGCACCGACGATCCGGTCGGTTCCCACTCCCACGTGGCGGTTCCCGAGGAGCGGTCGGGGCAGCGAATCCGCGCCCTGGCGACCGACTCCCCTCCGGAACGGCTCGGCCACGAGAGCTCGCGGGGCCGCGGCGAAGGTCCCGGTCTTACCGGGCGGTCGAGGTGTACGGCAGCAGCGCCATCTCGCGGGCGTTCTTGACCGCGATGGCGATGTCGCGCTGGTGCTGACTGCAGTTGCCGGTCACACGCCGCGCACGGATCTTGCCGCGATCCGAGATGTACTTGCGCAGCAGCGTGGTGTCCTTGTAGTCGATGCTCAGTGCGTTCTGGTCGTCACAGAAGGCGCAGACCTTCTTCTTCGGTTTGCGCACGGGCGCCTTGGCCATGTGCTTGCTCCTTCGAAGAGAGCGAGAACTCCGTAGAGGGTTTTTCGTTCGACCGAGAGCCGGAGGCGTCCGCCGGGAGGCTTCCGGCCACGGTTGGGCAGTTCCCGGGCATTCGCGAAAACGCCGCGGTCACGGCGGGACGATGTCCGGTCGCGGGGCGACCCGCTCGTCCCGCCCGGATCAGAAGGGGGGCTCGTCGCTGAAGCCGCCGCCGGAACCGGCCGGAGGGGCCGAGTTCCAGGGGTCCTCGCCGCCGGCCCCGCCGGAACCACCGCCGGAGCCACCACGGCTGATCTTGTTGACCTTCGCGGTGGCGTAGCGCAGCGAGGGGCCGACCTCGTCGACCTCCATCTCGACCACGGTGCGCTTCTCGCCCTCCTTCGTCTCGAAGGAACGCTGGCGCAACCGTCCCTGCACCACCACGCGCATGCCGCGGGTGAGTGTCTCGGCAACGTTCTCCGCGGCCTGTCGCCAGATGTTGCAGCGCAGGAAGAGGGCCTCGCCGTCCTTCCACTCGCCTGCCTGACGGTCGTAGAACCGCGGCGTGGACGCGACGGTGAAGTTCGCGACCGCCGCCCCCGAGGGGGTGAAGCGCAGTTCCGGGTCGGCTGTCAGATTGCCGACCACTGTGGTTACAGTTTCACCGGCCATCGCCTGTGGACTCCGTCTCTGTGCTGGGGTCGGGTGGCTGTGCCGCTCGTGGAGCGGTTATCAGGCCGACACCTCGCCCCCGCCACGGTTGGCCGCCTTGGCGGCCTTGGCGCTGGCGCGGGCCAGACGGGCTTCCTTGCGCGGCTGGACGATCTTGCGCAGCATTTTCGTGCGCAGCACGTTCTCGCTCAGGTTGAGCTGCCTGTCGAGCTCGTTGACCGAAGCCGACTCGGAGTTCAGGTCCAGCACGACGTAGATGCCCTCGGAGCGCTTGTTGATCTCGTAGGCCAACCTGTTGCGGCCCCAGACATCGATCTTCTCGATGCTGCCGCCGTCGTTGCGAATGACCTTGAGGTAGTTCTCCAGGGACGAGGCGACATTCCGCTCGTCCAGGCTCGGGTCGAGGATGACCATGAGCTCGTAATGACGCATAACGACCACTCACCTCCTGTGGACTCGCGGCCGCGGACTCTCCGCGGCAGGAGGGTCGCCATTCCGGCGATCCGGCACAGCGTAGCAACCCGGCGATCCGGCCGGTGACCTGGGTGTCCTCGGCGCGACCGAGTCGCGCGCCCGCTTCGGAACGCCTCGTCGTCCGCGCGTGACGGAACCGGTTCGGGGCGCCCGATGCGTCCGCCCGGAACGCCCCGGCGAACGAGCCGTGGCGGAGGGGTTCAGGCCCGCCGCAGCACCCAGGTCCTGATCAGCGCGGCGGTCACCCCGGCCAACGAGACGGCCGCCAGCAGCACCGGCAGCGCAACCCGCCGGCCGGAACCCGTGGGCAGCGCGTGGGCGCTCCCGGCCTCGCGGACCCGGTTCTGCTGGTTGTGCCTCTCGGTTTCCCTCAGGTCACCGGTTGTGGCCTTCCCACCGGGCGTTTCGCCGAAGCTGCTGTCCGACCACGGCGGCAGCGACCCCGGCACGTAAGCGTACTCGGAGGGGGCCACCTGCTCGGCGGACCCCGCTGAGTGGTTCGACCGGGCGCCGCCCGAGCCCTGCTCCGACTGCCGGTTCCCCTCGTCACCGGCGGGGTCCCGGTCCTGCCGGGGCGGTTCCGAGGGCTGGTTCTCGGGTGTCCGGTCCGGCTCGCCGGACTCGCTCGGCGGGGTGGTGGTCGGCTGCTCCGGAGTGGAGGGTGGCGGGTCGCTGGGCTCGGGCTCCGGCTTCGGCTGCCCCGGCACGTTCACCCCGCCGAAGCAGGTGAGCGCGAGGTTGCCCACGTGGAAGTTCATGGTCTCGCCCCGGCCCTCCACGGCGGGCAGGCCGGCGACGCGTTCCGCCAGCGCGTCGGCCAGGTCCGAGCCGGAGAAGTGCCGCTCCTCCTCGGCCACCTCGCCCACGGGCACCGGTGCGGTTTCCAGGAACTGCTGGTGGATTCGCTCTATCCGGTCGAAGTCGAACGGGAACGTCAGCCCGGCGGCGTCCTTGACCCGGGAGTCCAGCGCCCGGGGCGAGACCACGATCGGTTGCCCGTGTTCGGTGCTGGTCACGTCCTCGGTGCAGGTCCCGATCACCACCGGATCAGCGGCCGCGGCCACACCGCCGCCGAGGAACCCGCTCGTCGCGACCACGGCACCGGCGACGGTCGCCGCCGCGGCGCGTCGCAGCGCGGCGGGTGCCCGTTTCCGGGCCTCGGCGGTGGATTCCTCGGCCGGGTGGTCATCGTGCCGACTGCTCATACACGTACCCCTCACTCCGTGCGTGATCTCCGGTTCACCGGACGCCGGTGGTCCGAGGCGGTCGGTTCCCGGAGAGCGAAGCCCTCACCCGAGTCAACGCGTGAGTGCGGTCACGGTAACGCCATAGTGTGAAACCGTTTCGAGTCGGAGGTCCGGGTGGCCGCCCGGTGGCAGGCTCGGACCTTGGTACGGCGAAGTGGAGCAGTGCGATCACCCCCGCCGCCCAGCGGCTCCGTTGGGGAGTCGGGCACTCGTTCGCCGCTCAGCCGAGTCGTGCTCTTCGGCGCGCGAGTGCCGAACGTCCCTCCTCGCCGTCGGAACTGTTGCTGTTTCCGCGAGTGGCCCCCATCCACTCCCGCGAGTCGAACTCCGACCACTCCCGCGGCGGGACCGACCGCTGATGCTCCCGCGTGCGCTCTCGCGAGGACTCCGGAGACGTGGTGTGGTAACTACTCGATGTCTCCGGACCCGCTCACGAGCCGCGCGAGCGGTTCCGCCACCCGCACCGCCACGCGAACCGGCCCGAGGCACTCCTACTAAGCTCGGGGCATGCAGATCGGTGCCCACGTTCGTGACGACGATCCCCTGACCGCCGCGAGCGAACGCGGCGCCGAGGTCGTGCAGTTCTTCCTGTCCGATCCGCAGGGGTGGAAGGCCCCGCAGCCGCATCCGCAGGAGGAACGGCTCCGCGAGTCCGACCTGCGCGTCTTCGTCCACTCGCCCTACGTGATCAACGTGGCCTCGCTGAACAACCGCGTCCGCATCCCCTCCCGCAAGTCCGTGCTCTCGCAGACCGCCGCCGCCGCGCGCGTCGGTGCCGAGGGAGTGGTGGTGCACGGCGGCCACGTCACCAAGGACGACGATCCGGCCGAGGGGGTCGCCAACTGGCGCAAGCTCTTCGAGCGCCAGGCCGCCGAGGGCGGTTTCGAGGTGCCGGTGCTGATCGAGAACACGGCGGGCGGGGCCAACGCCATGGCGCGCGGCTTCGACGACCTCGCCCGGTTGTGGGACGCGGTCGGGGAGTTCGGCGCGGGGTTCTGCCTGGACACCTGCCACGCGTACGCGGCGGGGGAGGACCTGGTGGGCATCGCGGAGCGGGTTCGTGCCATCACCGGCCGGATCGACCTGGTGCACCTCAACGACTCCAGGGATCCCTTCGGATCCTGGCGCGACCGCCACGCCAACATCGGCTCCGGCACGATCGACCCCGAGGTGCTGCGGGAAGTCTGTGCCACCGCCGACGCCCCCGTGGTCGTGGAGACACCGCCGGAAGGGCAGGCCGCCGACATCGCCTACCTGCGCGGTTGACCCCCGGCCCCGGGCGCTCGGCGATTTCTCGCGAAATCGCCACCGCCGCCGGGGCCTCGTGACCGGAAGGACCGCGACCCCGACCCTCATCCGGGAGGGCAAGTGCGCGACCGAGCGGTGACCGGGCGGACGTCCGGGCTGTCCGCGCTGGCCCTGGCCGCGCTGTGCGTGCTGACCGGGCTGACCATGCTGCTCGGCTACGCCAACAAGGCCCGCTGCACCGGCCCGGAGTTCGACGAGTCCGGCGTGTCGGGCCCGGAGCTCGCGCTGCGCAACTTCCGCGACGTCTGCTACTCGGACCTGCAGCACCTGTGGGACGTGCGTGACCTCGACCGCATGGGATTCCCCTACGCCACCGGGGGGATCACCGAGGACGGCGGGCTGTACGGCGACGTCGTCGAGTACCCGGTACTGCTGGGAGTGCTGATCTGGCTGGGTTCGCTGTTCGTGCGGACCGACGCCGGGTTCCTGGTGGCCTCCGCGCTGTTGCTGGCGCCGTTCGGGCTGCTCACCGCGTGGTGGTTGGGAAAGCTGAGCCGCTGGCGGGCGCTGTGGTGGGCGCTCGGCCCACCGCTGGTGCTCTACTCCTTCCACAACTGGGACCTGGCCGCCGTGGCGTGCTCGGTGGGGGCGGTCTACGCCGTCCACCGCGGCCGGGCCACCGGACCGCGACGCCCAGCGCTGCAGGCTGCCGTGCTGCTGGGCATCGGCGCCGCCTGCAAGCTCTACCCCGCGATGTTCGCGCTGCCGCTGGTGCTGTACGTGCTCACCGGCGGCACTGCCGGTGTCCGTGACGCTGCCGGTTCCCACGATTCCGGCACGCGCGGTGGCCGGTTCGACGTGCGCGGCGCGCTCGCGGTCCTCGCCACCACCCTGGGCACGTTCGTGCTGGTCAACCTGCCCTTCGCCCTCATCGGCCCCGAGGGATGGGCCGCCTCGTTCCGGTTCCAGCTGCGACGTTCGGTGGACGTGACCACCAACTCGGTCTGGTACTGGGGACTGCGCCCCGCGCTGGAGCAGGACCGGTTCGAGGCCCTGGTCGGTGTGCTCTCCCCGGTCCTGGTGCTCGGCTCGTTCGTGCTGGCCTGCGCGGTGGGACTGCGTCACCGCGCCCGAAGCGGGACGTTTCCGTGGGTGGCGGTCTCGGCCGCGATGCTGTGCGGCTTCCTGCTGCTGCACAAGGTGCACTCCCCGCAGTTCGCCCTCTGGCTGCTGCCGTTCCTCGTGCTCGTGCCGGTGCGCTCCGGGTGGCTGGTGGCCTACCTGCTGGCCGACCTCGCCATGGGGGTGGGGTTCTTCCGCTGGATGTACCTGATCAACACCGACCAGCCCTACACCGTGTACCAGTCGCTGGCGGCGCAGGCCGTGATGATCGGAGTGTGGGGCAGGGCCGCGCTGCTGGTCGGGCTCTTCGTTGCCTTCCTCGGGGCGTCCGGGTTCAGGTTCCCCGGAAGCTCGCCCGCGCCGGAGACCGCCCCTCAGCGGGAACGGGGGCGAACCGCCGGGGGATAGGCAGCACGAACCGGTCGGAGGCGTTGTCCAGGAACCCGCCATGCGGATCGGCGTTGGGCCTGCGGCGTACCCTGTCCAGCTCCGGACGCAGCATCTCCCGCACGATCAGCGCGCAGATCAGCACGACCACCGCGTCGCGGACCACGACCGCGCCCAGGAACCAGCCCTCGGGCAGTCCCTTGTTGGACGTGCCGAGGAAGTAGTACATCCGAGGCGCCCAGACCGCCGCGTCGATCAGCATCCAGGTCACCAGCAGCCGCCAGCGCGGGATCGCCAGCACGGCCAGCGGCACCAGCCACAACGAGTACTGCGGGCTCCACACCTTGTTGGTCAGCAGGAACACCGCCACCACCAGGAAGCACAGCTGGGCCAGCCTGGGCCGCACCGGCGCGGACAGCGCCAGCACCCCGATCGCCGCGCAGCCGAGCAGCAACAGCACGAAGCTCACCGTGTTCAGCACCGACGGGCTCTCCTGCGGCCCGAGCGGACCGTCGAAGCCCGGCCAGTCGCTGAAGTACATGACCACGTTGTACAGCGAGTCCGGATCGGCGGGGCGGGTGCTGTTCAGCCTGAAGAACTCCCACCAGCCGCGCGGGTACAGCAACATGATCGGCAGGTTCACCGCCAGCCACGCGCCCAGCGTGGCCAGCAGCGTCCGAACCCCCTCCCGGATTCGGCCGGAACGCAGGCACAGCACCAGGATCGGGCCGATGAACAGCAGCGGGTACAGCTTGGTCGCCGCGCCGAGCCCGAGCAGCACTCCCGCCAGCGTCTCCCGCTTGCGCGCCCAGGCGAGCAGTCCGGTGGTGGCCAACGCCGTCGCCAGCGCGTCGAAGTTGGTGAAGGCGTGCACGAACACCAGCGGCGCGGTGGCGGCCAGCGCCGCGTCCCACGCCCGGAACTTGCACAACCGGTACAGCGCCCAGACGGTCACCAGCCAGGCCGCGGACAGCCAGAACGCGCTGATCTCGAAGTAGACCGCACCCTCCACAGTGGCGGGAAGCAGCCCCTGGGAGGCCAGCGCCATCCAGCCGTCGGTGAGCTTCGCGTTGGCCCACTGGAACAACCCGGTCAGCACCGGGTACTCCATGTAGCGGACCTGCTCGTAGCGAGTGCCCGGGTTGTCCACCCAGGAGGTCTTGTACGGGAAGGCCCCGTCGGGCGCCAGGTCACCGGCGCCGTAGCGCGGGATCAGGTCGGTGTAGCACAGCGCGGTGTACTGCCGGTGGTCGCGCCAGTCCAGCCTGGGACCGTCGGTGGTCTCGTAGGTCTGCGCGCAGGGAGCCTTGAACAGCCAGGCGGCGGCCAGCAGCAGCACCGCCAGCAGCAGGATCACCCGCAGCGGCGTCCAGAACCACTGCCTGCCCACCTGGGCGTGCCTGCCCAGCGGCCCGCCGAACGGCGCGCTCAGCCGGATCGCCAGCGGCTCCGTCCAGGTGGGGGCGACGCGACGCGCCCTCCCCAACGAGGCGTTGTCCACCCGCGCCGGCGGCGCGTCCTCCGGTTCCCCGGCCTCGGTTCCGGCGGGTGCCCCGGCCTGGACGTGCGAGCGCCCGCCACGGTTCTCCTCGGAAGAGGCGCGCTCGCTTCCCGCTCGTTCGGGCTGATCCGGCTCGGACACGGTTCGCATGTTACGGAGCTCCGACGACGCGGAGCGCGGCCGGTTCCACGAACCGACCGCGCTCCCGGCGTGGTTTCGGCCTCCCGACAGTAGCGGGACTCCGCCGGGCGGAACCGCCCGTCGGCTTCAGCTCCTCCGGTCCTCCGCTCGGGTGACCGGATCAGCTTCGGGAGGACACTGGGAGGTGACTACCCCGAATCGGGGCGCCTGGCCCCTTCGTTGTCCTGCGCGTTGACCTCGTCGTCGTTCCCGTTGCCGTCGCCGTTTCCGTCACCCGGGCCGTCACCGTCACCCGATCCGTCGCCGTTGCCCTCGCAGTCCGAGAACCAGGGGTTGTCCTGGCAGTCCTCGTTCGGCTCCGAGGTCTCCGACCACCCGCTCGACGGCGGGGTGGAGCTGGAATCGGATTCCGGTTCGCTGGACTCCGGCTCGCTGGACGGCGGAGTGCTCGACTCCTCAGTCTCCTCCTTCGGCTCCTCCGAACTCGGCGGTGGCGGCACGCTGAACTGCCCGATGGGGTCCGGTTCCTGGAACCGCTCGACCGGCTTGCCCGCCAGATAGGCGTTCATGAACTTCTGCCAGATCTCACCGGGCTCGTTGGCGCCGTAGATGTCGCTGCCCGACGCGTCGGTCAGCGGTTGCTTCGAGGTGGTGGACTTGTTGAGCACGACCGCCGTGGAGATCTGCGGCGTGTAGCCCACGTACGAGGCGGTCTCGTTGTGGGAGGTGTTGTTGAACTGGTGGGTGCCGCTCTTGGAGGCCACCGGCCGGTCGCCGGTGAGGTCGAGCCCGTATCCCTCGGCCACGTCCCGCATGCTCTCGGTGACGTTGGCCGCGATGTTGGCACTGCGGGTGGAGCTCTCGTCGAAGGCCGTCTCGGTCTCGGGGGAGAAGTCCTCCTTGACCTCGCCGTCGTTGTCCACGATCTTGTCGACCAGGAACGGCTCGGCCCGCTCCCCGTCGGCCAGCCCGCCGTAGCCGTTGGCCAGGCTCAGCGTGCTCACCGGGAACCGGCCCAGCGCGATGCCGAGGTCCGGGTTGCCCGTCCTCGCGTCGGCGAGCACCGGCTTGGTCTCACCGTCGTCGGTGACCTTCTCGCGCGGGATGCCGGCCTCGTAGGCGGTCTCGGCCACGCTCTGCGGACCGAACTTGTTGGCCATGTTCACGAACGCGGTGTTGACCGATTCCTCGGTGGCCTCGCGCACCCCGCAGCGTTTCGGGTGGGTGCACCGGACACCGCCCGCGTTGCCGAACTCGGTGCCGCCGATGGTCTGGTCGTCCGAACCGTCGTAGGTCTCCCCGATGCCGTGGCCCTGCTTCAGGCCGGTCGCGGTGACGAACGGCTTGAACGAGGAGCCCACGGGTTGGCGCTGTTTGACCCAGTCGTAGCCCTTGTTGCCGGGGTAGTAGGCCCGTACCGCACCGCTCTTGGGATCCACCGCGGCGAGGGCGGGGTTGATCTCTTCGGGCTGGTCGGCCATCACCTGCCGCACCGCCTCCTGGGCCGCCTGCTGGGCCTGCTTGTCCAGCGTGGTGACCACCTGAAGACCCTGGCTGGTCATGTCGTCCTTGGTGTAGCCGCGTTCCTCCAGCTCTTCGACGATGCGCTGCTGGATGTGGATCTGCGCGGTGGTGGTCTTCGTCTTCCACGCGAACATCGGCCTGGTCTGCGGCATCTCCAGGCTCTCGTACTCCCGCTGGCTGAGCCAGCCGTTGTCCCGCATCTGGCCGGTCACGTACTCCCAGCGCTTCTCGGCCCGCTTGGCGTCCACCCGGGGATCGTTGCCCCTGGGCAGCTGCACCATCCCGGCCAGCAGGGCCGACTCGGAGGCGTTGAGCTCGCTCGGGTCCTTGCCGAAGTAGGCCTCGGCCGCGTTGTCGATGCCGTAGGCGTCCCTGCCGTAGTAGGCGGTGTTCAGGTATGCCTTGAAGATCGTGGTCTTGTCGTACTGGTTGGTCAGCTTGAACGCCCGCACGATCTCGGTGAACTTGCGCTTGATGGTGTGGGCGTCGCGGCCGGTACTCAGCTTGATGTACTGCTGCGTCATGGTCGAGCCGCCGCCCTGCCCGCCGGAGAGCTGGTTGTAGACGGCGCGGCCGATGCCGGACACCGAGAAGCCCGGGTTGCTGTAGAAGTCCGCGTCCTCGGCCGCCATGGTGGCGTGCCGCATGTCTTCCGGGACCTCGCTGAGGTCGTCGATGAGCACGCGTTCCTGCCCCTCGTCCGGCGAGAACTTGTTCAGCAGGCTGCCGTCGGAGTACTTGACCACCAAGCTGGTGTTGTAGTTCTTGGCGACCTTCGACGGCGGGATGATGTCGAAGGTGAAGTAACACCAGGCGAACACCGCGCCCGGAACCAGGATCGCCAGCGCGGCGGCGACGTAGCAGGTACGCCGCAGACCGCGCCAGATCCTGCGTCTGCCGCGCTTCTTCCTGGCCAGGGCCGTCATATCGTCGTCATCCGGGTCGTCGGGATAGTCGAGTTCGTCGTCGAACCGGTCCTCGAAGTCGTCGTGGTCATCGTCGGGGTAGGGGTCCGCGTCCGAGTAGTAGCTGTAACCGCCCTGCGAGGCACGGTGCGTGATCAGCCCCGGGTCGTTGTCCAGCGGAGCTTCCGGCTCGGCGCGGGTGGCCTCGAACTCGGACGGCCGCTCCGGTGGTTCGGAGCGGGCCGACCGCGTGGTCTCGGGCTCCTCGTCCCGGCTCGCGCCCTCCCGCGGATTCCCGTTCGTTCCCGCCGGATCCGGCCCGGACCCAGCGGCGCCCGCGGCGGCACCGGCGGCTCCGGCTGTCGGGCCACCGGTCGGCCGATGTTGCCGGGTCCGCTCGTCGGGGGGTGTGTTCGCGCCGCTCACGGAGGCGATGTGCTCGGTCGGTGCCTCACCGGGGCCGTTGGGGGGCTGCCCCGCGCCGGGAGGCTGTGCGGGCGGAGGGCCCTGCGGTGCTCCCGGCGGCGGGGTCTTCCTGGTCGGAACGTCGTCGGGGCTCCCGCCGGGCGGAGGTGGCCCGGCGTTGCCCGGTGGTGGCGCGGGAGGGCCGGCGGGTGGTCTGCCCGAGGCGTCACGCGGTGTTCCCGAGTCGTCCACAGCCGGTTGCCGCACCGTCGCGTCGGGATCCCGCGGGTGTTGCGGACCGCCCTGTGGGAAGCCGGGAGGTTGCTGCGCGCCGCCGGGCCACTGCGTCGTGGCGTCCTCACCCGGCCACGTCGGACCGCGCTGCGAGGAGGGCTCCGGCGCCGGGGGTTGCCCAGCGGGAGCGCCGCGCGGTGGACCGGCGGGAGGCGTTGGAGGCTGCCCCTGGGCAGGCCCTCCTTGCGGGGGGTGCGGTGGTTGTCCGGGTGCGGGCCCGTTCGGTAACTGTCCCCCTTGGGGGCCCTGCTGTCCCGGATGCGGCTGTGCCGAGGGGGGCGGTCCGCCCTGCGGCGCGGGGGGCTGTGCGCCCTGCTGGCCACCGGGCCACCGGTGCTGCGGTGGTTGCCCCCGAGGCGGTTGCTGCGGTGCCTGTGAGGACTGCGGTGCCTGGGGGGGCTGCGGCGGCGGTGCGCCGCCGTGCTCCGGTGGCGGAGCCGGGCGGTTCTCCCTGGGGGGCTCGTTGCCGTGCCCGGCCCGTTCCCCCTGCTGCTCACTGTGGGGCGGCCGGCCGGGGTGCCGTCCGCGCTCCGGTTCCCGGTCCCCGGCAGCCGGTTGTTCCCGGCCGTCGTCGGACCGGTCGTCACGCTCGTCACTCACGAGAAGTCGTCCTCCGGGACAGGCGTCAGCGGACGCCGTGCGATGCGTTCACGTCTGCGGGTGCCACTCGTCCGCTACCGATGATGCTGGGCGCTCATTCGGCAGCGGTCCTGCGTCCCCGACCGCGGCCGTGGTGGCCCCCGGTCCCGAGGACGTATGACTGCACCAGGTGGTTCCAGTTACATGTACGGCAAACCTCGACGACGAACACGTTGAACTCTTCGAACATGGTGGCCATACGCGCCAGTTCCGCGTTGCTCCGGGCCGAGTTGTCGGCGTGTTTGAGCTGCTCGCCGAACACCCACGAGACGTAGGTCACCCGCTCCTTGCGGCACACCGGGCAGATCACGTCACTGGGCTCGCCGTGGAACTTGGCGGCCTGCAGCAGATACGGGCCCGCGTCGCAGACATCCGTCACCCTCACCCGGCCAGCGTGGAGTCGCGCGAGCAGCGACCGACGCCGCAACGCGTAATCCACCACTTGCCGTTGGGTCCGCACGCCCACAGCGTACGTGCCCTGTGCCCGAGCTCCATGGGCCGTTCGGGGCAGAGCCGGGGCGCGACCCCCTTCGAATCGGGGGTGGTGATCGCGCGATCAGGTCCGCGAGCTGCTGAAAAGCTCGGGGACGGAGCTCGGGTGCTCCGGCTCACGGACCGCCGTCGACGGCGACGCCGTGCCCCGCCGTCGAGCGCGCACCGCACGCCCTCGCCCGGCCCGATGAGGACTTCGAATCCCGATGTATCGGGACGATATAATCAACACCGGGTGCTGCTCGACTGGGCTTCGTCCGCGGGAGGAGGGCCGATGCTCGAACTCGCGGTGCTGGGACTGCTGCACGAAGCGCCGATGCACGGTTACGAGCTGCGCAAGCGGCTCCAGGAGATCCGTGCGTTCTCCTGCGGAACGGTCTACCCGACGTTGCGGCGGATGCGGCGGTCGGGGCTGATCGAGGAAACCCAGGACGAGCAGGACGCGCGGCGGTCACGGCGAGCTCGGCGTGTCTACCGGCTCACCGAGCGGGGAAGGGACCGCTTCGTCGAGCTGGTCGAGGACTGCGGGCCACGAGCGTGCCAGGACGAGGCGTTCGACGTGCGGCTGGCTTTCTTCGCGCGGACCCCGGCGCCGATCCGGATGCGGATTCTGGAGAGCCGCCGTCGGCGCGTGGAGCAGCGCCGGGAAGGACAGCGGGCGATCCTGGCCAGAGCCGACGAGCAGTGCGACCGGTACACGGCGCAGCTGCACCGCCTGGGCCTGGATCACAGCGAACTGGAGGTTCGCTGGCTGGACGAACTGATCGCGCACGAGCGGGCCGAGCAGGGTGCCGGTCGGCCCGAGACCGCGGGTGATCGGCTCGCCCGGGGCTTGGACAGGGACACGACGAACGGGACATGACCGAGAAGGAGGCCGGCGACCATGGGCGGAGATCGTCACGACGAGGCGACGACCGGCAAGGTCCGAGTGGCGATCGTCGGTGTGGGCAACTGCGCCGCGTCGCTGGTACAGGGTGTGCAGTACTACGGGCAGATGGACCCGAGCGGTCGGGTCCCCGGCCTGATGCACGTGGACTTCGGGGGTTACCATGTCGGTGACCTGGAGTTCGTCGCAGCGTTCGACGTCGACGCGAAGAAGGTCGGCCGCGACCTGTCCGAGGCCGTGGTTGCGAGCCAGAACAACACGATGAAGATCGCCGACGTCCCGCCGCTGGGCGTGTCGGTGCAGCGCGGCCACACGCTGGACGGGCTGGGCCAGTTCTACTCCGAGACCATCGAGGAGTCCGAGGAGCAGCCCGTCGACATCGTCGAAGCGCTGCGCGAGTCCCGGGCCGACGTGCTGGTTTCCTACCTGCCGGTGGGCTCGGAGGAAGCCGACAAGTTCTACGCGCGGGCCGCGCTGCGGGCCGGTGTGGCGTTCGTCAACGCGCTGCCGGTGTTCATCGCCTCCGACCCCGAATGGGCGCGCGAGTTCACCGAGGCCGGGGTGCCGATCGTGGGCGACGACATCAAGTCCCAGGTGGGGGCGACGATCACCCACCGGGTGCTCACCAAGCTGTTCGAGGACCGCGGCGTGCACCTGGACCGCACGATGCAGCTCAACGTCGGCGGCAACATGGACTTCCTCAACATGAAGGAACTCGACAGGCTCGAGTCCAAGAAGACGTCCAAGACGAACTCGGTCACCTCGCAGGTACGGCGTGACATGGGTGACCGCAACGTGCACATCGGTCCTTCGGACTACGTCCCCTGGCTGGACGACCGCAAGTGGGCCTACATCCGGCTGGAGGGGCGTGCCTTCGGAGACGCTCCGGTCAACCTGGAGTACAAGCTGGAGGTGTGGGACTCGCCGAACTCGGCGGGCATCATCATCGACGCCATCCGGGCGGCCAAGATCGCGGCCGACCGCGGGATCGGCGGTCCGGTGCTGTCTGCCTCGTCCTACTTCATGAAGTCCCCGCCGGAGCAGTACTCCGACTCGGAAGCCTACGAGGCGGTGGAGTCCTTCATCGCCGGGGAGAGCTGAGTCCGGCGCTCGGCTTCGCGCCACGGCGGCGCACCGCCCGTTCCGGTGGGCGCGGCCGTGGCGTGGCCGTGGCGCGGCGGTCTCCCGTGAAACCGCCGCGCCGGGGACGGTCACTCACCGATGACCGGAGGTGCCGTGGGCGGCATGTCGCCGAGGAAGATGTCGTAGGGATCCTCCCCGGCCTCGTACTTGCGCTCGTGCTCTCCGTCCTCGTCACCACCGCCGGAGCCGCCACGTCCCGGTGCCGCGGCGGCGCCGTGGCCGGCCGGGTTGCCCTGGCCACCGAACCCCCGTCCGTGTCCCCCCGGGTCGTATCCGGCGGAACCACGTCCGTAACCACCGGTTCCGTAGCCGCCCGAGCCGCGACCGCCACCGGTGCCGCCGCTCACACCGCCGAGGAACTCACCGGAACCGCCGCCCGATCCGGGAACACCGCCGCCCCGTGGAGCCGATACGGCCCCGGGGGAGGTGCCTCCGGCCGCGCTCGGCTCGGGGCCGTAACCCGTGGAGCCGGTGCTCGCCGGGACGTTCCCGTGCTCAGAAGGCGTGCGCCGCCCGTCCTCACCGCGGGTGGAGTCATCGGGGGAACCCGTCTTTCCGCCGGAGTCCTCGGCATCCTCTCCATCGGGCCAGGAGGGGTCGGGCCAGGAGGTGTCGTGCCTGTGGCGCCTGCCGGGCCGGGGGCGGTCGTCCTCGGAATCGGAGCCGTCGGGGCGGGGATCCTCCTCTTCGGAGTCGCGCCGATGGCCGTCGGAATCCGAACCGCCGCCGCGTCCTCCTGATCGGTCTCCGTCGTCCTCGGTCCCCATGCCACCCGTAGGCCCCGCCGTACCGGTCTCCGCCGCGGCGCCGCCACCCGAACCGAACAGTGGAGGTCGGGGAAAACGCGGCGAACTCGCGGCGGTTTCGTCCAACGCCTCGTCGTAGTTGCGTACCACCCGCGCGGCTTCCCGCTGAGCCTCCTGCTGTTCGGCGTACTTGTCCCGCATCGCCTGTGCCTGTTCGGCATAGGCGGCCGGATCCGTGACGCTGTTGAGCCGCTCGGCCGCTTCTCGGGGGTCGAAGTGCACCACCTCGGGCATGGAGTTCTTCGCGGTGGCGGCCGCATCGGACTGCATGACGACGTTGCGGGCGGCCAACTGGGCGTTGGTCCCCACCTCACCGGCCCAGCGGCCCACTTCCGCCGCGAACCTCCTGGCGGCGTCACCCGCCTCCCCCTGCCAGCCGTCGCTGCGGTCGATCGCCTGGGCTATCTCCTCGTTGAACTCCACCAGCCCGTTGCCGAGCTCCAGCCAGATGGTTTCCAGCTCCCCGACGGTGCCGGGCTCCACGCCCTGGGTGACCATCCGGTAGAGCCTCTCGTGCGGTACTCCCTCGTAATCGACAGCCGGTCCGGCCGGTGCCTCGCGCAGGCCCGCGCCCTGCTCCGCCATACGTCTGGCGTCCGATCTGACCTGCCTGTCGGTGCCGGACGTGGCTTGGATCGTGCCGGTGGCCATTGTGATCAGCCTGCTCAGCAGGTCGTCACCGGAGTGACGCTCCGTGGCACGGGTGTACTCCTGCCGGTAGATCTCCTCGGAATTCGCTGCCTGCTCGTAGTCTCCCGCGTTGACGTCGTAATCGTTCAAGGCGTTCTCCAAAAGACCGCGCTGCGAGTCCGTCGTTTTCCACTCTAGGAGTTGGAAAGGTTTCCGGTGACCATTTTCGCGATTCGATCGCCCAATTTTTCCGTAGCGGTGTCGTCGCCCAGGACCGTGGACTGCACGTCCACTCGCGAGTTTTCAGTGACAGCGATTCCGATCAGGCAGTTGCCGTACTCGCACTGGATCTTCGAATCGTGTCCGGCGACCCGGGTTCTCTCGGCCTCACCGGTCATACCGCTGAAGGAGTTCAGCCCCTTGTCCTCGTGTATCACGATCAGCGCGCTGGTGCTGGGGCCGCTACCCTTCGGGGGGTTGAATTCACAGCTGCGGCTCTTGCCTTCCTCCTTGTTGGCTGTGGCCCTCGGTAACCCCAGTTCGTCGCGTTGCGCGGGGGTCAACAGTGCGCACGGATCCATGTCCGCCAGCGTCGCCTCGGGCCGTTTCCCCGCAGTGTCGGAGCCGTCGCCTCCCCCTGGGGAGGGTGCGGCGCTACCGTTGCCCGTCCCCGTGCCACCGGAGTCATCGGTCTCGTCCGAGCCACCACCGCCCTCGTGGGAGGGGGTGTTCGGCCGCGGGGTCGCCGAAGACGTGGTGTCGGAGCCGTTTCTCTCCGATTCGGTCCCGGAGGATGCCTCGGACGATGCGGTGACGGAGGAAGTGGGCGACCGCTGGGGCGAACCGGTTTCGTCACCGCCGCAACCCGCGGTGGTCAGCAGTGCGAGTGCGGCCAGTGGTGCGACGATGCTTCTGACGGTGTCGGCCTTCGAGTTGTGCTGCGTCATGATCCCGTGAGCCTATAACCATCGCCGTCCACCCGGAACCGTCCGTTGTGCGTGATCGGTGGTGCCACCTCGCGCTCGTCACTGTCGTGGGAGGTTTCCGATCACCATTCTGGCCACATTGGTGGCCAGGTTTCTGTTCTGGCTCTCTCTTCCTATTATGCTCCCTTGTACGTCGACTCGTGAATTTTCGTCCACTGATATTCCGATCAGGCAGTTTCCGTACTTGCACGCTATCTTGACGTTGCGTCCCGATATGGTGTCGTCGACCGGTTTCCCGTTGCTGTCGGTGAAATCGGAAAGACTCTGCTCGGTTCGGATGCTCGTTCCCACCGTCACGATTTCGGATGCTTCCGCCGGGGTTTGGAAGTCGCAGGATCTCGTAGGTCCCGAGGTGTCTTTCCCCGCTACTCTCACACCCAGTTCTTCTTGTTGTTTCTTGCTTAGGAGTGAACACGGATCGGTTTCTTCCAGTTCGTTTTCCGTCGGGGAGTCGCGGGATGTGGAGCTCTGTGGTGTGGACTCGCTTCCGAGGTTGTCGACTCCTTGGTCCTGTGATGTATAGCCGCACCCTCCGATGAGCAGCGCCGCGGTGACCAACGAGATCGCTGTTGTTTTTCTCATTTTATTTCTCGTGGGTGTTTTCGGTGAGTCGGTCGAGTCTCGCTGCTTGATCGTCGTCGACGTCCTGGTAGTTTTCCATCGATTCCTTGACGGCTTCGATCGTTTCCTCGATCACTTGCATGAAATTTTCCCAGTGCGAGTTTATTCCGTCGTTCAGGTCTGTCGCCAGAGACGCGAAGAAAGGTTTGAACGTGTTCGCTCCCGGTGAGGATCCCAACGGTGGTTCCTGGCCGAGTCTCGTCAAATTCAGACGGATACGTGCTGCCCAGTTGAGACGTTTCTGAAGTACCGTCACGAGCGCCCGGCCGCTCTCGGGGTCGGCCGCGAATCTCCCCGCGGCCGCGGCCGCGCGCATGTTGGCGGCCGCGAGCAGGAAACCGCTCATGGCGATCGTTCCGGAGTCCGAATCCGGAGACGTCATGTTCTCTCCTTTCCGCGGAAAGAGCTGTTCACCGCCGTGGTCCGCCCGTTGTCAGGTGGTCCCGCAGCAGTCGTCCCAGCTCCGAGTTGTCCACGGGAGTGAAGGTGGTCCTGTTGTGGTCACACACCGGTTCGTCGCGGACGGCGTAGCAGCCGAGTTCGGTGTCCACCCAGGACAGCGCTGGTAGGTCTCGCGGACCGCCGGACGGGCCGGTGACGCGGGGAGCGAAGTGCCCGGAACCGTTGCGCCGCGCCGCGAACACCCGCGCCACGTCCCGCATGTCCGACGAATCACGTGCCGCCCGCCCGTTGTGCAGCAGCACCGGTTCGGCCCCCTCGTCCGCCCCCGGTTCGTTCGAGGCCGCACGTGTCGTGCTCACCGCGTTTCCCGCGGCGGGGCGCATCACCGGGAGCATTCCAGCCAGCCGGAAGTGCCAGTCCTCGGCGGAAAGCCAGGTGAACTCCACGGTGTCGCCGAGCTGTTCGGCCAGCACGACTCGGTCTCCGCCGCTGACCGCACGGGCGAGCCACTCGCCCCGGCTGTCGTTGGCCAGGATCCCGACGGCCACCTCGGGCTCGCCCAGCAGCAGGACGGCTTCCCGTACCTCGTCCTTGAGGCGGTGCTCGTCCGCCAAGCCGTTGGACACCAACTCCTCGTGTGCCCGTTCCGCGACGTGCGGCGTGGCGACCCGGTCCCCGCCCGGATACGGCAGCTGCAGGGGATAACCTCGTACCGGTACTCCGAGCAGGCGCCCCAGCAGTTCCAGCGTCAGCCCGCGAATGGTGAAACCGGTCCGCTCGGTCACAGTGCCCCCAGAATTGGTCGAGGCCGAATTCTGAAGTGATATTCTAGTGAGCGAGCGGTCATGACAGAACCGAAACACCGAATCGTGTGGAAAGATCGCTCGAACAGAGCAAGACGGTTCGACTCCGTGTCGGTGAAGTACTGGCCCGAAAGGTTCAGTGGTCGAACCTGCCGTCCTTGAGTGCTCCCAGAAAGGTGCCGAACCGGGCGCGTTCGAACATCAGCACCGGTCCGGCCCCACCGAAGTTGTCGTTTCGCAGCCAGACGGCACCGCTGCGCGGTGCCACCTCGACACACTGCCCCTGGGTGGCGCTGTAGCTGGACTTGCGCCACTTCGCGTTCCCCGCCTTCCGCTGTGCGTTCAACGGATGAGCTCCTCTCTCGCCTGTCGGAGCAGCCTTCGTGACTCGCTCTCCTCCAGGGACCGCGCGAGGAGGTGTTCCATGACGCCGATGTACTCGTCTATTTCGTCGGCGTCCTCGTAGTACCTTCCGCCCAGCCGGTCCTCCAGGTAGACCACTCCCGGATCACCGGGGATGGCGAAGTCCATCAGCGTGAAGGGGCCGTGCAGCGCGGGGTGCACGCCGACGTCCGCGCCGAGGATTCGCACCGTGATGTTGCTCCTCGCCGACATGTCCAGCAGGTGGTCGAACTGCTCCCGCATGATCCGCGCGTCGCCGATCCGCCTGCGCAGCACCGACTCGTCGATGACGGTCGTCAGTTCGAGGGGAGTGCCCTGCCGGGCCAGGACCTGTTGTCTGGCCAGCCTGAGCTCGGTCCTGCGGCGTGCCTCCTCCTCGGAGAGGTCGTCGTCGTGCCCCCGCATCAGGGCTCCGGCGTACTCGGGGGTCTGCAACAGCCCCGGGAAGATCATCGCCTCGTAGGAGCGGATGCTGTGCGCTCCCTGTTCGAGACCGAGGTAGATGTCGAACCCCCGGGGGACCTCGGCCAGTCGAGCGAGATCGGAAGCGTGCGGGACGTCCTTGAGCATGGCGATGACGTCTCGGAACTCCTCGACGCGCTCGGCGGCTCCGTAGTAGGGCAGCAGCACCTCCACGTCCGCGGGGCGGGGGAGGTTGCGCATCGACTCGAAGTGGTTGATGCGCACCCGGGAGCAGCCGAGCTTCTCCGCCGCCTCCTGCTGGGTGATATCGGCGGTCTTGCGCATCCGCTGCAGCTCGAAGGCGATCATTCGGCGGTACACGGCGGGGCTGAGCAGTCGTGTCATGTGATCACTGTCGCTGAGTCGCCGTCACCGCTTCAGCCGGGTCGGGGGGCGAGCCGCCGCCGGATGGTGCTCCGGGCCGGAGCCTCGTGCGGCTCCGGGGTGCCCGAGCGGATTGCGGGCCGACGCCCTCGGCTCGGCCGGTGAGGGAAGAGCCAGGGTTTTCGCTTCACTCGGTAGGGGAAAAGCGTGCCGAACAGGAGCGCACGAACGAGTGAGGAGCAGCGAGGGGGATTGCCAGTTACTGTAACTCAGTTACTGTTACTGCCGTGTGGCAACCGGATGCGGTGTTCTGGGACGTGCTGCGGGCCGTGCTGGTCGCGGCGACCGTGCTGAGCTGGCCGTTGCTCTGCGTGCTGCTCGGGCGGCTCGTGGGCGAGCGGCGGGTGGTCCCGGGCGTGCGAGTGGAGGGCGAGTCCTTGGAGTCCGAACGGCGATGAACCGTTCCCGTACCGGGCCAGGCGGGCAGCGGGGGACGGGGTGCGGTGTCGCGAGCGCCGGCGGAGCCATCCGCTCGACGGGCGCACCGGCCAGCCCGGCCCCGCTCAGTCCGACAGCCGCACGGTGACCTTCACGTCGTCCCGCTCCGCGCGCAGCGCTCGCTGCCAGTCGGACAGCGGCACCCGGCGCGAGATCAGGCCGTTCAACCAGCCCCTGTCCGCGTCGTCCAGCGCCTGGACCGCCCCGTGGTAGTGCCGCAGATTCGCGCTCACGCTGCCGAGCAAGGTGGCGTTCTCCAGCACGAGCCCGTCGTTGACGGCCCCGGTCGGCACCCGCGTCGTCTGGTCCTCCCCCGAGAGCCCGAGCAGCACCGTGACCGCGTTCCGATCGGCCCGGCGCAGCACGTCGAACACCACCTCACCCGAACCGGTCGTCTCGAACACCAGGTCGGGAGCGGAGTCGAGCTCGTCCAGCGAGTTGTGGTAACCGGCCCCCAGCTCGCGCACCAGGTCCGGTTTGACCCCGCCGGAGGCCCGGTCCATCACGTCCACCTCCAGCTCCCGCTGCCTGCCGAGCAACGCGGCCAGCAGCCCCACCGGCCCGGCCCCCGTGACCAGCACCCGGCGGGGTGTGAAGTAGGAACGCCGCATGACGAACTCGGCCTGCTCCCAGGCCTTCTCGACGATCGAGGCCGGTTCGGTGAGCACACCGAGCTCCCCGAGCGACCTGGGCACCGGGACGGCGAACCTGGGTTCGACGGTCCAGCGCTGCGACCCGAAGCCGTCGAGCCCCCGGATGCCGCACTCGGTGAACTCGTCGTTGCGGCAGAAGTCCCACTGCCCGGCCGCGCACGCCGAGCACGGCCGGGGATCGGGTCTGCGGACCACCCCCACGACGTGATCGCCCTCCCGGAAGCCGCTGATGGCGGGGGCGTGGCGCACCCGGCCCAGCGACTCGTGGAACAGCACCATGCGCTCCTCGCCCGGCGGCGGCGCGCCGTGATCGGACTCCACGACCTCGGTGTCGGTCGGGCACACTCCCGCCAGCAGGCCCTCGACCAGCAGCTCACCCGGTTCCGGAGACGGATCGGGCAACTCGTCGACGGCCGAGGAACCCGGTTTTCCCGGAATCACGGTCGCCGCCCTCAACGCCGGCTCCCTCCGTCGCGTCGACTGGACTCCCCGCGAGTGTGCCCGCCGTAGAGCACGGCTGCCGAGTTGACCAGGGCGAGGTGGCTGAAAGCCTGTGGGAAGTTGCCGGTGAACCGCTCCTCGTGCGCGTCGTACTCCTCGGAGAACAGTCCCACGTCGTTGCGCAGCTCCAGCAGTTGCCCGAACATCCGCTCGGCCTCGTCACGCCTGCCGCACAGCGCGAGCGCGTCGACCAGCCAGAACGAACAAGCCAGGAAGGAGCCCTCCCTGCCGGTCAGGCCGTCGACGGAGTTGGTCCCCCCGACGGTGCTGTAGCGGTCCACCAGCACGCCGTGCCGCAGCCGCCGCTCCACCGCGCGCACCGTGCCGCGCACCCGTTCGTCGTCACCGGGCAGGAAACCCAGCGCCGGGATGAGCAGCGTCGCCGCGTCCAGGGTGGTACCGCCGTAGTACTGCGTGAACGCCCCGATCTCGGAGTTGAACCCCTCGCGCAGCACCTCCTCGTGCACCGAGTCCCGGATCTCGCGCCAGCGCTCCACCGGGCCGGGCAGCCCGTCCTCCTCCACCGCCCGGACCGCGCGGTCGAAAGCCACCCAGATCATCACCCTGGAGTGGGTGAAGTAGCGATCCGGGCCGCGCACCTCCCAGAGCCCCTTGTCCGGCCGCTGCCAGATCCCCTCCAGGTGCTTGAGCATCCCGCGCTGCAGCGACCACGAGTCCGGAGTCTCGGCGACGCCCCGCTCGCGGGCCAGGTGCAGCGCGTCCATCACCTCGCCGAACACGTCCAGCTGCAACTGCTCGTAGGCCGCGTTGCCGATCCGCACCGGGGAGCTGCCCCGGTAGCCGGGCAGCCAGTCCGGCTGCCACTCCAGCAGGTGCCGTTCCCCGCCCACGCCGTACATGATCTGCAGGTCCGCCGGGTCCCCGGCGACGGCGCGCAGCAGCCAGCGACGCCACGCGGCGGCCTCCTCCGAGCACCCGAAGTTGTCCAGCGCCAGCAGCACCAGCGTGGCGTCCCGCAGCCAGCAGTAGCGGTAGTCCCAGTTGCGGTTCCCGTCGAGCGCTTCCGGCAGCGAGGTCGTCGGGGCCGCGATGATGCCGCCGGTGGGGGCGTAGGTCAGCGCCTTGAGGGTGGCCAGCGAGCGGTACACCGGTTCGCGGTGTGGACCGGTGTAGTTGATCCGACGCGACCAGTCCCGCCAGAAGTCCTCGCTGTCGCGTGCCTCCTGCACCGGGTCCATGGGAGAGGGAAGCTCGTCCGGGTCCGGCGACCACTGCAGCACCCAGGAGTAACGCTCACCGCCGCGCACGTTGACCGTGGTCTCGTGCGCGCGTTCGTCCTCCTTGCGGACCGGGAGAACGTCGCCGCGCAGCACGACGGTGTGCGGGCCTGCCAGCGCGAGCACGTACTCGTCCAGCACCGGTTCCCGCTCGCGGATGGTGCGCACCCAGGGCGTCGAGTGGCCGTAGGCGAATCGCACCACCCAGCGGACCCCGATCTCGACCTCGCCGGAGATACCCTCGACCGTGCGCACCACGCAGGGTTCGTCGTCGTAGTTCTTCTCGTGCGGTGGCATGCTGTCGACCACCCGCACCGTCCCGCTTTCGGTGTGGAAGTCCGTCTCCAGCACCAGCGAGTTGTCCCGGTAACGCCGTTCCACCCGGTGCACGGCCCCGGTCGGCGCGATCCGCCAGTGGCCGTGGTGGTCGTGGCCCAGCAGCCGGGTGAAACAGGACGGCGAGTCGAACCTGGGCAGACACAGCCAGTCGATCGAGCCGTCCCTGCCGACCAGGGCCGCGGTGCGTAGGTCGGACAGCAGCGCGTAGTGCTCGATCGGACCCGGGCCGCTGCGTTGTTGATCCTCTGCCACGTTCCCGAGACTAACCGTGACGGGCCACCGTCCGAGGTGATGGACAACACCGCTCCGCGCCGTCGCCGCCCGCGCTCGTGTGGGGGCGCGGGCGACGTGGCACCACCGCCGGGGAGAACCGTCGCCTCGCCGTCCGAACGGCCGGGCCCCACCCCTCCGGGGGTGCTCGGAGGGGTGGGGGACGGACTCACTCCGAGGTGGCGGGCCCGGCCAGCAGGTCGTACGGGATCACCGCGCGCACCGGGTCGTCGAGGTTGAGCCCCAGGTCCAGCCCGTTGAGCAGCTCGGGCAACCTCGCGCCGGGCACGGTGCGGTACGCCGGCCAGTCCTCCGGCACCCGGTTCACGGAGGTGCAGGCGGGCACGAGCCTGCTGCCGTCGTCCAGCTCGGCCTCGTAGAGCGCGTCCTGCTCGTCGTCCTCCTCGGCGTAGAGCAGCAGCTCGCCGGTCAGCACGGCCGCGGGCAGCTCGGACTCGGAGGCGTGACCGGTGGCGATCAGCAGCAGTACCCGCTCCAGCTCGTTGCTGGGCTCGAACGTGCTCGTGCCCGGTTCGTACTCGTCGTTGGGGTGGAAGTTCTCGTCGATCTCCCCCGACTCGTCGATCCGGAACGCTCCGACCACGCCTTCGGGGGGAACGTTCTCGCCGGATGCCTCGTAGGCCGGGTCCACGATGTAGAGCCAGCTGTTGGGGGTCTGCTTCGCCTGCTCCCGCATCTCGTCGGTGATCTGTGGGGCGTAGGGGGGAAGTGATTCGGCGGCTGCCATTTCGCGACGGCCCTTTCGGATGCGGTGATCGGTTCCTGGAAAGTTTCCGAGATTCGGTACCGGGGTCCTGAGCCCCGGTCGCGGCGGGTCCGGTTCCCGAGGGGGGACCAAGGTTCTCAGACGTGCGCTCGGAAGCGAGCCCGACGGTCCCACCGGCAGTATGCCCGGGCAGGACCGTTCCGGCCTCATGGTGGGTTCGCGGTGTTCCGGGCGTCAGCGGTGCGGAGTCGGTTTCGATACGACAACGGCTCTCTGCCGCACGGGTGATCGGGATGCCTCGTGTGGGGGTGGGCGTGCAGACTGAACAGTCGATGCTCGTGTCGGGGCGAGCAGGTGGGTGGGAGGTGGTTCGCTCATGATCGGACAACGAGAGGCGTTGCGATTGACCGGTTGTGAGGCGTTCGATCCGCGTGGTAGCCGGATCGGCGTCGTCGGCCAGGTGTTTTTGGATGCCGATACCGAGCAGCCCGCTTGGATAACGGTGCAGACGGGACTGTTCGGTACCAACGAGAGTTTCGTTCCGCTCGCCGGAGCCGCGTTCGACGGTGACACGCTCACCGTCGCGGTGGACCGGGGAACGGTTCGACGTGCGCCGCGGGTCCCGCTCCGGGACGGTGATCTCGAACCGGAGCAGGAGACGGAGCTGCGCGCGCACTACGGGATGCGCTCCGGAGTGAGCACCCCGGAGTCGGTGCTGTGGCTGGAGGGGACTTCCCGTCCCTCCGGGCCGGGACTCGCACGAGCCGCTCGGACGCGGTTGTGGCGGTGGGGCGCCGCCATCCAGTGAGGGCTCGTCGGGAGACCGGATTCGAGGCCGGTCGTACCGGCCTCGGTGGGCCGGGGAAGTCCTCCGGCCTGTTCCGTCGCGGCGGTCCGCCACGATGTGGTCGGGCTGTCGCCGTGGCGCCGTCGGCGTGGCCGCTCCCGCACAGCCGGGGAGCGGGCCCTCCGGCGGTGTCGCCGTGACACTCCTCGGCGCGGTGTCCGCTCCTCGTGCCGCGTCGCTCGTGAATCCGCTCAGGACTCCCGTCGTGGAGAGAGTGCGTCTTCGGGGCTCGCCGAATCCGACACGGCGCTTTCGTCCGAGGTGCGGCACCCCTCCGGATCTCCGGGAGTGGTCCGCCGGTTGATGGTCCGCGACTTCTCTCCGAGGGCGGTCGCCGAGGCCCAATCGGACTTGAGTCCCTCCTTCGATCTAAGACCTGCGGCTGGACGGCCTCCCCCTAAAGTCGGTTCCGCAACTGATCCGGCTCGGATACTTTGCTGCGCAGGAGAGGACGAAGATCCGAACCTGGCCGGGCACCCACTGAGAGGGGTAATCGTGCCGAGAATCCATGCCGGAATGCCGCGACCCGCGGATCCGACACCCCGGAACCAGTCCCGGAACACCCCCGCTGCCGAGCACGACGCGCACACCAGAGCGCGGCGGGCAGTGGAATCGGTCACCCGCACGGCCCAGCGTGAGGAGGGAGTGCTGCGAGTGGTGCACGGTGCCGAGCGGATCGGCAGCGCGGCGCACCGGTTGCAGTGCGGGGCGACCCGCCTCGTGCGCGGTGTGGTCAAACCCCCCTACGCCGCCACGGAGCCGCTGGACGCCCTGGAGTGCCACAAACTCGCCGAGGGCGTCGATTACCAGGTGCTCTACGACCGTTCGTCGCTGGCCCGCCCAGCCCAGCTGGACACCACGACACGTATGGTGGACTTGGGTGAGCAGGCCCGAGTGGTCCACTGCGCACCCATGAAACTGCTCGTGGTCGACGACAACTTCGGGCTGCTCCCGTTGACCGCCGGGCCGGACGAGCTGGAGAGCGCGGTGCTGCTGCGTGACTCCGCGATGCTCGCGGCCCTGATCCGGGTCTTCGAGGACCTGTGGCGCCTGGCTGCCCCGTTGCACGCGCTCGGGGCGGAGACGGAGACCGACGTTCCTTCCGACGAGGAGCGCTGGATACTCTCGCTGCTCGCTTCCGGGGCCACCGACGAGGCCATCGGGAGGTTGATGGGCTTCAGTTCCCGTACGGCGCACCGCAGGGTGCGGGAGCTCGTCACCCGGCTGGGAGTGGAAACCAGGTTCCAGGCCGGGGTGCGGGCGGTGAAACTGGGCTGGCTCTGAGCCACCGCTTTTCGTTCCGGAGGCGTCCATTCGTGCCGGGCGGCGACGGTCGTTCGGTGAACGGCTCGTAAGCTGCCGGACATGCCGGCCCGACGAGAAGTCGATCCCGCCGAACTGCGCACCGCCGTGTCCGTCACCCTGCCGTGGCTGAACGACCGCGCGCCGCGCCCGGAGCGGAGCGAACTGGCCGAGGCGGTACGGCTGAGCCTGCGAACCCTGGAACGACTGGCCCCGGGACGCACCGTGGAGGTGCGGGTACCGCCCTTCTCCGCGGTGCAGTGCGTTCCCGGCCCCAGGCACACGAGGGGGACACCTCCCAACGTCGTCGAGACCGATCCGCACACCTGGCTGTCGCTGGTCACCGGAAAGCTGAGCTGGGAGCGGGCGGTGGAGGCGGAGCTGGTGTCGGCCTCGGGGGCCCGGGCCGACCTCTCGCGATGGCTGCCGCTGTTGCGCATCGCCGAGCCGGGCGAGGAGGTCGCGGAGGAGTGACCGGCCCCACTCTCGGGAGGTGGGTACCGTGGTGTGACACGCGGTTTATACTGAGGTGCAACTCCGACTCCGTCCTTCAGGGAGTTTTCGGTGGTCACCGACCTGCCATATCCGGGCAGCGCCGAGGCGGTCGAGCAGGACACCCCGCGAGAGGAATGCGGTGTCTTCGGCGTTTGGGCGCCTGGCGAGGAAGTCGCCAAGCTCGCTTTCTACGGTCTGTTCGCACTACAGCACAGGGGGCAGGAAGCCGCGGGGATCTCCGTCGGCGACGGCTCGCAGATGCTCGTCTACAAGGACCTCGGGCTGGTCAGCCAGGTCTTCGACGAGCAGGTCCTGGCCTCGTTGCGGGGCCACGTGGCGGTGGGCCACGCCAGGTACTCCACCACCGGTGGCAGTACCTGGGAGAACGCGCAGCCCACCTTCCGGACCACGGTCACCGGTCGCGGGCTCGCGCTGGGGCACAACGGCAACCTCGTCAACACCGCCGAGCTGTTCGACCGCGCGGTCGCGGAGGGGGCCGACACCGCCTCGGGCAACGCCTCGTCGGCCGCCGGCTCCTGCCAGCGGGCCACTTCCGACTCGGATCTGGTGTGCGGCCTGCTGGCCGTCAACGCCGCCGACAAGGGAGTCGAGCAGGCCGCCATGGAACTGCTGCCGACGGTGCGCGGCGCGTTCAGCATGGTCTTCTCCGACGAGTCGACGCTCTACGCGGCCAGGGACGCGCACGGTGTCCGCCCGCTGGTGCTCGGTCGCCTGGAACGCGGCTGGGTGGTCGCCAGTGAGACGGCGGCGCTGGACATCGTGGGTGCCTCCTTCGTACGCGAGGTGGAGCCGGGGGAACTGCTGGCCATCGACTCCGAGGGACTGCGTTCCCAGCGCTTCGCCAACCCCGAACCGAAGGGGTGCGTGTTCGAGTACGTCTACCTGGCCCGGCCCGACACCACGATCGCCGGGCGCTCGGTGCACAGCACCAGGGTGGAGATCGGCCGCAGGCTGGCGCGCGAGCACCCGGCCGAGGCCGACCTGGTGATGCCGGTTCCGGAGTCCGGGACCCCGGCGGCCATCGGGTACGCCCAGGAAGCCGACATCGCCTACGGCAACGGGCTGGTCAAGAACGCCTACGTGGGGCGTACCTTCATCGAACCGTCGCAGACGATCCGCCAGCTCGGTATCAGGCTCAAGCTCAACCCGCTGCGCGAGGTCATCCGGGGCAAGCGGCTGGTGGTGGTGGACGACTCCGTCGTGCGGGGCAACACCCAGCGGGCGCTGGTGAAGATGCTGCGCGAGGCCGGGGCGCTGGAGGTCCACGTGCGGATCGCCTCGCCGCCGGTGCGCTGGCCCTGCTTCTACGGGATCGACTTCGCCTCCCGGGCCGAGCTCATCGCCAACGGCCTCGACCTCGACGGGGTCCGGCAGTCGATCGGTGCGGACTCGCTGGGATACGTCTCCCTGGACGGGCTGGTGGCCGCGTCCGAACAGCCCCGCAACCGGCTGTGCGCGGCCTGCTTCGACGGGAACTACCCGATCCCGATCCCGGAGGAGGACCGGATCGGCAAGCACCTGCTGGAGGGACCCGCCACCTCCGGCGGTGACGCGGCGACCTCCTCCGACCCGGTGTTACCGAGTGGTTACGGAGCTGAGGACGCGGTGAGCAGGCCGTGATCTCCCCGGCTTCGGGGCAGCCGCCCGGGAGCAGGCTTCCCCGGCCGTGAAACGTTCCGCACTCCGTGCTCGTTGTCCCGGTCGCCCGCGCTCCGGCGTAGCGTGGGCGGTACCGCACGGCCACGCACATTGGATTCAAAACGCGCACCAGATCTGGAGCAAGACGTGTCCGAAGACCTGCTGGCAGGGTCGAATTCCGGTACCGGCGATCCGGAGGGCTCCGCCGCCACCTATGCCGAGGCCGGGGTCAGTATCGAGGCGGGTGACGAGGCCGTCGAGCGGATGCGTCCCTGGGCGGAGCGCGCCACGCGTCCCGAGGTGCTCGGTTCCATCGGCGGGTTCGCCGGCTTGTTCCAGCTGAAACTGGACCGCTGGACCGAACCGGTGCTGGCTTCCTCCACCGACGGGGTGGGTACGAAGCTTGCCGTCGCCCAGGCCATGGACATCCACGACACCGTGGGCATCGACCTGGTCGCGATGGTGGTCGACGATCTGGTGGTGTGCGGCGCCGAACCGATGTTCCTGCAGGACTACATCGCCACCGAGTCGGTCGACCCGGACCGGATCAGCAGCCTCGTCAAGGGGGTCTCCGAGGGGTGCGTGCAGGCGGGGTGCGCGCTGCTGGGCGGTGAGACCGCCGAGCACCCCGGCATGATGGCGCCCGGGGAGTACGACATCTCGGCCACGGGGGTCGGCGTGGTCGAGGCCGACGACATGCTCGGACCTGACCGGGTCCGCCCCGGCGACGTCCTGATCGGGATGCGTTCCTCCGGCCTGCACTCCAACGGTTTCTCCCTGGTACGCCGGGTGCTGCTGGAGCAGGCGAGGATGCCGCTGTCCGGGCATGTGGAGGAGTTCGGGCGCACCCTCGGTGAGGAGCTGCTGGAGCCGACGCGCATCTACGCCAAGGAGTGCCTCGCGCTGGCGGCCGAAGCCGAGGTGCGGGCCTTCGCCCACATCACGGGTGGTGGGCTCGCCGCCAATCTCGAACGGGTACTGCCCAGCGGTCTCAGCGCGGTCATAGACCGGGGGACCTGGACCCCGGATCCGGTCTTCGGTCTGATCGGGCAGCGCGGCAGGCTGGAGAACGCCGAGATGGAGCGCACCTTCAACATGGGGGTGGGCATGGTCGCGGTGGTGGCCGCCGAGGACGTGGATCGGGCGCTGGCCGTCTCGACCGCCAGGCACCTGCCCGCCTGGGTGCTGGGCGAGGTGACCAAGGACTCGGGCGATTCCGAGGTCGAAACCGGTCAGCGTGTCGTGCTGCGGGGCAACCACCCGAGGTTCTGAGGCTTCCCGAGTCGTTCGGCGCGTCCCCGTTTCAGCCGTCCGTGCATGGAATATACCCCATCGGGGTATGTGTTGGGATGGCGGTGAATCCCGATCGTGGAGGGGTCGATGTCGACGCACACGGCTTCCTGGGCCATGGCGGCCTCGGCGACGCTGCACTGTCTTACCGGATGTGCCATCGGCGAGGTCGCCGGCATGGTCATCGGAACGGCGGTTGGCCTGCACAACGCGGGGACCATCGCGCTCGCCGTCGTACTGGCCTTCGTGTTCGGTTACAGCCTCACCATGCGTGGAGTCCTGCGGGCGGGGGTGGGTTTCAAGCGCGCGCTGCGGCTGGCGCTCGCCGCCGACACCCTCTCCATCGCGGTGATGGAGTTGGTGGACAACCTGGTGATGGTGGGGATTCCCGGAGCGATGCACGCCGGACTGGCCGACTGGCTGTTCTGGGCCGCGTTGGCCTTCGCGCTGATTGTGGCGTTCCTGCTGGCGATGCCGGTCAACAAGTGGATGATCGGCCGAGGCAAAGGGCACGCCGTGGTTCACGGGGCGCACGCACACTGACACCCGCACACCGCCCCGATCGGCAGCGGTCGGAGGGTACGGCAGCGGCTGGTGAACCGGCGCTGCCGAATCGGACGGCGGAAAACCGAGGGGCGGGGAGGCCGCACAGTGTGCGGGAAGGCGTGGCTGTCCGGGCAGGGACAGCACGGTGACGCGTTCGACCGTTTCGGAATCGTCATCCTGTGGGAGAGCGATACGCCGGACTCCGACGGGACCGTACGAACCCGGGTGGAGCCGGTTTCACCGGGAACGAGCGGAGATCGACGCTGCGCGGCGCCGGCGAACCGTGCACGGAGCCCACCGGGGTGCCCCACCGAATTCGGTGGGGCACCCCGGCATGGTCTCCGAACGATCACTCGCTCAACCCGACGCACCATCCCCGCCGGGTCGTAGTGCGGGCCGCTGACTCGCCCGTCGACGGGATGCCGAACTTCAGCCGGTCGAATGAACCTGTCGCCCGCCGGCATGAACGCGTTCAGCGTCGGCGGTCGTCGTCCCTGTCGTCGTCGTAGTAGTAATCTCCCTCTTCGTACCACTCAGGGGTGTAGTCAGAGGAAAGCTCACGCTCCAACGCCCCGAGGTCAACACTGGGGGAATTGTATTTCAGCTCGCGGGCCACTTTCGTCTGCTTGGCCTTGGCACGGCCGCGCCCCATGGCTCGACCCCCTCGCGCAGGGTTTGCGGGGCGGCCAGGGGAACGGCGGCCCCGCATTAATCTCGACAACCTTTTCCTGTAACTACCGTACCGTGCCGATGCGGTTCTTCGCGACGTGGTAGGCCAACCGGCTCCACCAGGGCCGGGTGATGCGAAACGCAACAGGTCCGGGCGGTGTCACTCGGGGCGGGCACTGCCAGGAGCCGCTCGTCGGCATGGCAACATACACGCTGTGCCGGAGCCGTTCGTCGCCTACATGAGGGTGTACGAGCCCCTGTCATCGTTCGAGTCGCCCCGACGTGAACAGCTCTCCGAAGCGCTGGAGCAGGGTGCTGTGGATCCGGTCGGGGTCGGGTCTCGGGAACAGAACAGGTGGCTGCGTACCCAACTGTCCATCCGTCCGCGTCTGCTCCCGGGAGAGGCCTTCGACGGCACCGCCCAGGGGCCGGAGGAGCTGCTGGCGCTCGATCCGGAGGACGTGCCGACCGGCTCCTCCTCCGAGGTGGGGCCGGGGCCACTCGTCTGTCCGCTGGACCTGCGCGGCCGAGCCGCCGCCGCGCTGGTCGGTTTCATCGGTGCGGCCGACCCGCCGCTGCGCACGGCGGCCCTGAACGTGCCCGAGGAGACCGCCAAGTCCAAGGCCTCCGCCGTCGTCCAGGAGCTCTCCGACAGCGCGGTCCACGTGATCTCCTCCACCTGGACCATCCCGCTTCCGTGGTTCGCCGTGGTCGATCCGGAGGAGCGCGTCGTCGTCCACGACGAGCACGGCAGGATCGAGCGGCTCTACTGGCTGACCTCGATGGCCGATGCCCGCAGGCGGGTCTCGCGGGCCCACACCGTCACGCGGAACACCCTCGGGGACGAGGGGCCGCCGAAGATTCTGCGGGAGACCGGTCGCTGGCTGGAGCGGTTCCACCCCCACTCGGCGGTGGAGCTCGACTACGGCGGCCTGGTGCGGATGATGTCCGACGAGGACCTGGAAGCCGACACCTCGGCGGCTGACGTGCACGCGATCGTGGACGCGATGGAGCTCGGCCACACCACCGAGGTGGGGGAGCGTTACGAGGCACTGCGGGAGTTCTGGGCCGAGCTGGCCGCGCACGAGCGGTACAACTGACCGGAAAGCGCGCGGCCGCCCCCGAGGGCGCCGCTCGCCCGACGGTCCCCTGCCGCCACACGCGCCGGAGAACGGACTGTCCCGGACCCGGGAACGGTGTCCCGGGAAAAACCGGTCGTGTCCGGGACCGGCACAGCCCGATCCGGCCGTGCCTCAGTCGAACAGGCCCTTCAGTGCGCGGACGGTCCCCATCGGCTGGCCCCCGCCCAGCACGCTGCTCTCCGCCAGTGCCGCCAGCTCCTCGTTGTCGATCCCCAGCGAGCGCAGTGCGGCCACCACCACAGGCAGCCTGGCGCGTGCCGAGCCGTCCGCGACCTTCACCGCGACCGCGTGCCCGTCGGGCAGCGCCACCGCCAGCACCCCCTCGACCCCGGACTTGCTCAGCAGCCCGGGAACCGCGCGCATCAGCAGCGTGTCCTCGCGCTCGGTGCCCGCCACGAACCAGGGGTGCGCGCGCATGGCGTCGGCGACCCGACGCTCGGCGGTTCCGGGAGCCGCGGTGACCATGCTCCGGAACGTGCGGGCGAGCCCCGTCAGCGAGAGCGCGAACAGCGGGGCTCCGCAGCCGTCCACCGAGACCGAGGGGATCGGTTCACCCGCCAGTTCGGCGACCACCTCGTGCAGCCCGATCTGCAGCGGATGCCCGCGGTCCAGGTAGTCCTCGGTGGCCCAGCCGCGCTGGGTGCACGTGGCGAGCATCGCCGCGTGCTTGCCCGAGCAGTTCATCGTGATGCGCTGCCTGCCGAATCCCTCCGAGGCGCGCCGGTCACGCTCGTCCTCCCGCAGCGGCCAGTCGGTGGGGCACCGCAGCGCGTCCTCGGTCAGATCGTGGCGGTGCAACAGCTCCCGAGTACGCAGCACGTGTTCCGGCTCCCCGTTGTGGGAGGCCGCGGCCATCGCCAGATCGGCCTGCTCGGCGAGCTCCAGCCCCGCCCGCACCATGCCCACGGCCTGAGCCGGTTTGTTCGCCGAACGCGGGTACATCGGTCGATCGACCTCGCCCACGCGGTGCGACACCTCGCCGTCCGGTGCCAGCACCACCGCCGAACCGTGATGAAGCCCCTCCCGGATGTCGCCGCGAACCAGCTCCACCAACGGGGCGTGTTCACCCTGCTCGCTCAATGCCCGTCCCTTTCCGCAGCCAGTAATTCGTCCACCGACGCGACTCCCTCGCGGTATCGGCGGGCGATCTCGTCGTTGAGTTCGTCCACCACGTGCTGTACCTGCTTGCGCCGAGTGGAGACGGACTCCTCCTCGGACTCGAAGGCCCGCAGGGCCGCGTCGAGCTTCGCGGCCGACAGCGACATCACGTCGGACAGGTCCACGTCCGACACCAGGGCCTCCACGTGCCTGCGGTGCGCCTCGACCCGCGAGGGTTCCACAGTCTGGTAGCGCCCCGAGCCGGTGGCCGGTCCGACGGCGTTGTCCGAGAGGATGCCGACCAGCTCCTCGACCACCGTCGCGGAACCGTTCTCGGAGCGCCTGCGCTGCTCGGCACGCACGATGTCGATCCGCGCGTGCAGCATCCGGCGCAGATAGGACAGGTCCGTCTCCTCCTGCGCCGCCTCGTCCCGCAGCGAGCGGACTTCGTCGAGATCACGTTGTTCGAGACCACCCGCGTAGCCCGGGTCCAGAACCCGGTCGATGCGCCGGCGGCCACCGGGGCGCACTTCGATCACGGCCACATCCTCTGCATCAGGCGCTGAGCTCGCCGGAGCCGGGGCTCCGGTGCTCGAAACTACCCACATCCTAGGGCAGACGCTCCACCACGTGGTGTGATCGGATGATGTGCCGCCCCGCGTTTCACCCGGACAACCCGAACACCCCACGAACGTGGGATACCGACAGTGGCAACCGCTGAGCTATCTTCGCCACTCCGGCGGCGCGGGCCACCAGCTGGGCGTTGTCCCGGACCGGCACCTCCGGCGCGTACTCCAGGGTGTCGGCCATCCCCACCCGGACGTGACCGTCGGTGGCCAACGTGGCCAGCAGCATCGGCACTGCCGTCCCGTCCAGTCCCGCCACCGTGTAGCCGACCCCTTCCGGAAGCCGCGCCACCGCCGCGCTCAGCGTCTCCAGGTCGCCGCGCATCCCGGCTCCGGCGGAGGAGCCGAAGACCAGCACCGCGTGCGACGGGCCGGTCTCCTCGGCACAACGCAGCCGCAGCGTTTCCAACTGGTCGAGCTCCCGCACCTCGTGGTGCACCGCGATGTCCCGGGAGCTCGCTCCGGCACGCAGGTCGGAGACGAACTCCTCCGGCGCGTCCACCGGGCAGGTCAGCACCTCGGCGCCGGAGTCCAGCAGGGTCGCCAGGGTCTCCGAACGCGCGTAGGCGGACACCCGCACCACCAGGTCGGTCCGGTTGCGTATCGCCGCCACCACGTCCGGCACCGAGGTGTCGTGCCGGGGCTCCAGGTCGACGACCGAGGCCCCCACCCGCGCGCAGGAGGCCGCCGCGGCCGCCACCTCCTCACTGCCGACGGGAAGCGCGGGGACGTCCGCTTTCGCGTGGGCTCCCGTCACCGCGACCGTGATGATCGTTCCCGGGCGCTCCGGTGAGCCGGCTGGATCGGTTGACGGCGCTGTCATGCTTCGATCTTGGCACAGCGGCCGCTCGCGGTGACCCCGCGCCGAGGGCGATCCCGCACACTTCACCGACCGGTTCCGGTGGCCTCCGCACGGTGGTCGCACCGGCCCCGCCGCCGAGAGAGGCGACGTGGCGGGCTCGGGAGCATGCCGGGCCCGGGTACGTGTGGCGAGCCCTCACCCGCCGCGACGGGCACGGGCAGCGGGGTTCCGGTTCCGATCAGTGCCCGCGAACCCGCTGCGCCGCGATCCTGCCCGGCGGTTCTCCCGTGTCCGGCGGCACCGAGTCCGGGTCCACGGCGGCGGCGACCTGGCGCTCCTGCTCGGCGTCGCCCGCCAGCAGCTCCTCGTCGACCGGAGCCGAGCGCTTCAGCAGCGCCAGGGCCACGGGCCCCAGCTCGTGGTGCAGCACCACGCTGCCCACCCGCCCCACGGTGCGCTCGCCGCGCAGCACCGGATCACCGGTCTCGGGACGTATCTCCACCGAACCGTCCAGGTGCAGCAGCAGCATCCGACGCGGCGGCTTGCCCACGTTGTGAACCTTGGCCACGGTCTCCTGACCCCGGTAGCAGCCCTTGGCCACGTGCGCGGCGGTGTGGATCCAGCCCAGCTCGTGGGGGATCGCCCGCTCGTCGGTGTCCAGGCCCACCCGTGGGCGCAGCGCCTCCACGCGCAGTGCCTCGTAGGCCATGGTGCCCGCCCGGCGCGCGCCCTGGTTGGTCAACCGCATCCACCAGTCGACCATCGAGTCCCGGGGCACCAGCAGATCGGCGGTGAAGACCTGGCGGAACGGCACGTGCCGGACCAGTCCACCGCCGGGCAGGCCACTCACCCCGTAGGGTTCGTTCGGGACCGTCACCCCGGACGCCTCCAGCACCTCGCCCGCCCGAGGGCCGATCACGGTGAACACCGCGAACTCCTCGGTGGCCTCGCGCGGCTGGACGTCGGACCAGAACCGCATCGCCTCCAGGTACTCCGGCAGGGACTGGGTGCCGTCCGTGCCCATGCTGGGCAGCGCGCTGGTCGCCGTGGAGCCCGCCTCGCAGTCGAGGTAGACGACCTCCCCGTGGTGGGCCACCATCATGTGGCTGTCCACCCGCCCCTGGCTGTCCAGCACCAGCGCCTCGGTGCCCCGGTCCTCGTCCAGTTCGGTGAGGTGCTGCGAGAGCACCAGGTGCAGCCAGCTCAGGCGCTCCCCACCCGGAACCGCGATCACCTGGCGGTGCGAGCGGTCGACGACCACCGCGTCCCGGGTGGCGGCGCGCTGTTCCCCGAACGGGTCGCCGAAGTGCCACGGCACCCCGAAGTCCGGGGAGTCCTCGGGTGCGGGGACCGCACCGGGAAGTTCGAGCAGGGGTGAGTTCATTCTTCTCCCATCGCGGGATTCCGGCGGCTCGCTGCCGGTGCTTTCTTCTCGGTGTTGGCGCGGTACCTACTCGACGTCTTCGTCGCGGGAACCGACGGAGGCTCCGGCGGCGAGGGCACGCCGTGAGATCGGAGGTGGACCCCGGTCAGCCGCCTTCGTCAGGGTCAGCACCGTGCGGATCTCCGGTATTCCCGCCCCGGTCCGCCTCGTCCGCCCGGCACGCCGCGCAGGTCCCGGACAGCGCGAGGTGGCTGGCGTCCAGCGCGAACCCGCGCTCCCGGCGCAGCAGTCCGCCGAGCTCCTCGAACCACTCGCAGGGGACCTCGTCCACCTCGCCGCAGTGGTGGCAGACCAGGTGCACGTGCTCGTGCTCCTCCGCCGAGTAGGTGGGAGCGCCGTGCCCCAGGTGGGTGTGCCGAACCAGCCCGAGCTGCTCCAGCAGGTCGAGGGCGCGGTAGACGGTGGTGATGTTGACCGTCGGCGTCGTCCGCTGGATGTGCTTGCACACCTGCTCCGGGGTGGCGTGCTCCAGTTCCCGGACGGAGTCGAGGACCAGCTGGCGTTGCGGTGTCATGCGCATACCCCGCTGGTGCAACGTGCTGCGCAGCGCGGGTTTGCCGTTCCCCTGCCCCCGCCCGGTTCGCGACCGCCTCTCGTTCGGGGGTCGTTCCTCGTTCTGCCTCATCTGAGTTCCCCGTGGGTTGCGGCGTGCTCCACGTGCCAGGACGCCTCTGCCGAGTCTCGACCCGATCGTACGACCGGCGTGACCCGTACGACCCGCTCGGGCGCGAGCAGACGGCCGTGGCGAGGTACGCCCGTTCCCGGTCGGGAGCGTGCCGTCGCCCCACCGGGTGAGTACTCCGGCGAGCGGAGCGTCCGAGCCCTACTAGGCTGCGGGTATGCGCATCCTGGCTCTGCTCGACGGCACCCTCGTCGATCCCGACACCCCCCTGCTGCGTTCCCACGACCTCGGGGTGCAACGCGGGGACGGGATCTTCGAGACGATCCTGGCCGTCGACGGTCACCCCCGGGAGCTGGAGGCTCACCTGGACCGGTTGGAGCGGTCGGCGCGCCTGATGGAGCTGACGCTGCCGGACCGCGCGAAGTGGCAGCACGCCGTGCGGACGGTGCTGGGGGAATGGCCGTGGGGCAGCGAGCGGGAGGCGGCGGTCAAGCTCGTGTGCACCCGCGGGCTGGACGGCGGGGACGGCACCCCCACCGCCTTCGTGTCGGGGCAGTCGCTGTCGGAGGAGCTGATGCGCAAGCGCGCCCGGGGGATCTCGGTGGTGACCCTGGAGCGCGGCATCGACCCGGGGATGATGGAGCGGGCCCCCTGGCTGTTGCTCTCGGCGAAGACGCTGTCCTACGCGGTCAACATGGCCGCACTGCGCGAGGCGGAACGGCGCGACGCCGACGAGGTCGTGTTCACCGCGAGCGACGACTCCCTGCTGGAGGGCCCCACCTCCAACGTGGTGCTGGCGGAGGACGGCAGGCTGGCGACCCCGCCGCCGAGCTCCGGCATCCTGCGGGGAACCACCCAGGGCGCGTTGTTCCGGGCGGCCGAGGAGGCGGGCTGGCGGACGGCGGTGGAGCCGATAGCCCGCGAGCGGCTGTGGCGCGCCGACGGGGTCTGGCTGGCTTCGAGCATCCGCAAGATCACCCAGGTGCACACGATCGACGGCACGTCCGTGGCCACCGACTCGGGACTGCACGAGCGGATCTGCAAGCTCTACGAGTCGCGGTACTGACGGTTCCGGGGCCGGTCGCCGCTCGACCACGGCTGATCGGCGGGTTGTGGGACCGGGAAAACCGCGGGTGGCTGTTTCCACCGCCGTGATTCCGTCGTGAATTCCGGCGCGGGGCGGACCGCTGTGATCATCGGGAGGATGCGCGGAAACAGTCAGCCGTGGCACCGCCGGTGCGGGGGCGGCCGGTTCATCCGGCGGAGTGTTCGAGCGCTCGGCGACCGTGGCCACCGACACCTGAGGGCGGTTTCCCGTGCTGCCGGACTCCTTCCCCGAGCCGCACACGATCGCGTGGTGTTCCGGCGCTCACCGCTGTACGGCCTGAACCGTGCCGGTGCCATCGATGACGGATGCGCCGAGGTCGTTCGAAACCGCCGGAAGGAAGGTTCGCGGTGGTGCTCCCCGGAGTTCGGGAAAACGCGGGAGGAAGAAATGGTTTTTCTGACGTTTCCGCTGTTGCCGCTGCTCGTGTTCGGTCCGCTCGCTTCGGTGGTGAAGCTGCTGACTTCCATCGACCGGAGAAACCCTGTCGCGATCTGGTCGTACTCCGTCGTGGTTTTTCTTTCCCTCGCCTCGCTGGACTATGGCTGGGGGTTCCTGCACACGATCACCGTCCCCGACGCGGGGGAGGTGTGCTTGTCCTCGCCGAGGGAGGGGCCTCGTGGGGGTGGTTTCGATCGGGTCGATTACGGTCTCTTCCCGCCGAGTGCCGAGTGCGTGTGGGCGAGCGGCGGTACTTCCGATCTGGTTCCGGGCTACGTGGCTCCGCTGCTGTACGCGTTGCTGGCCGGAGCTGCCGTCTGCGCGGTGGTGGCCGCGCACCTCGCCCGGAGAGCCCGCCGAGATCCGTGGCAGCGGGAGGGCGCCACTGAATGACCGCGCGTTCGCCCCTCAGCGTTCCGGAACGGTTGTTCGAACCGGGCGCTCGCCCGGAAATGGAGAGCGGCGCCGTGTTTCCGGTGCGAATACGGCGTCGAGGTGGCGGGCCACGTGGCGTGAGTGGTCATTCGAGTCGCCCCGCGTGGCTCCCGAGCCGCCAGCCACGAAGGCCGAACCCGCTCGCCGAACCAGGGGGTTCTGCCGACCGGACTTCGGCGGTCCGTCCCGGGCGATGGTCGGTCCGCTCCTCGTCGCGCCGAGAAGTGTCTCCGGGGGGCACGGGCGAACGGCCATCCCGCAGCCCGAGAAGGCCGGTCGGAGTTCCGGCGTCGGCGCCGTGTCGGTCCTCAGCCGACCACGCGTTCCAGCTTGGCGGAGAGCCGGGGCTGCAGCTCGTGCTCGGAGGTGGCGCGCTCCTCGACGTAGGCCAGCGATCCCTCGACCACGCCGTACAGCCGGGTCGCGGCGGTCACGTCCTCCGAGGTGGGCGTGCGCAGCACCGCGTCGGTGGACAGCTCCCAGCTGGTCTGGTTCCGGGGATTGCCGAAGAACATCTCCGCGATGCCGGAGGAGTGCACCAGCAGCAGCTCGATGCTGTCGTCGGGCTGCGGACGCCACCAGCCGAGCTCGCGGAAGGCGGGCTCCACGATCTCGCCGCCCTCGCCGTCCAGCTTCCAGGCGCGGCTCTCGTAGTACAGGAACGGCCTGCCGTCGTGCGCGAAGGTTACCTGCTGCAGGAAGCGGTACTTCTCGTCCAGCGAGGGGTGGTTGGCCTCGCCCTCGCCGCGCCAGACGCCGATCAGCGGCAGCAGCCCCAGGCAGGCGCCGTTGAGCTCCGGTCCCATGCGCAGGTTCGCGGTGTCACCGACCCCCGGCAGGTCGTCGAACTCGGGAATGTTGCGCCCTCGGGTCTTCTCCGCGCGTTCGGCCTGGGCGCGCACCGCCGCGTCACCGCTGCCGGGCTGCGGTTGACCGTTGGACGGGCCGGACTGTTCGGACGGCTGGTTGGGCGTGGCAGACATCGCCTCCGAGACTACCTCGAAGGCTGGTCGCACTCGTCGCCGCTCCCCGTTCCGGGGTCCGCCTCATCAGTCGCTGTGCAGGCGATACACCACGTAGACGGCGAACCAGACCGTCGCCAGGGCGGCGATCCCCACCAGAGTGACCAGGCCGTAGTGCAGGAAGTCGATGAGTGTCACGGGCGTAAGCATAACCACCACCCGCCCGTCGTGGGGTGTGGTCTCAGGCATGATCTGCCGGTACGACACGGCGTCCCAAGCGCGTTTCGGTGCTCAGCGGGGCTGGGACCGGCGCCGGAGAGACAGGGATCACATGGAGTTCGCGACACTGCGGGACAAGGCGATGGCCTACCGGGAATGGTTACTGAAGCGCAAGTCTGAGATCGACCCGGACTTTCCCTGGTACCCCTTCGACACCCTCGCCAACATGCTTCACCTGGACGGGTTGCTGTCCGGCCCCAACCGGACAGTGTTCGACCGGCTCGCCGGGCAGCGGATCGCCGACATCGGCGCAGCCGACGGTGACCTGGGGTTCTTTCTGGAGTCCCAGCTGGGGTGCGAGCTCGACGTGGTGGAGACCTCGGCTCCCAACTACAACGGGCTGCGCGGAGCGCGCCTGCTGGCCGAACGGCTCGACTCCGACGCACGCATCCACGACGTGGACCTGGACAGCCAGTTCCGGCTGCCCACCGAGCGCTACCGGGCCGTGCTGTTCCTCGGGCTGCTGTACCACCTGAAGAACCCGTTCTACGCGCTGGAGACGTTGGCCGGGCACAGCGAACTGTGCTTCGTCTCCACCCGCATCGCACAGCTCAGCCCGGACCACGGCACCCGCTTCGCCGAACAACCGGTGGCCTACCTGCTCCACCCGACCGAGGCCAACGACGACCCCACCAACTTCTGGATCTTCTCGGAGGCCGGGCTGCGCCGGTTGTTCGACCGCACCGGCTGGGAGGTCCTCGACTTCACCACCGTCGGGTGCACCGAGGACTCCGACCCGGCCGCCCAGGAGCGCGACGAACGGGCGTTCGCCCTGCTGCGTTCCCGCGTCCTCGCGGGCTGAACGTCGGTTCCGCTGTTGAGCGTCACCGGGGAGAGGCGAGCCAGTGGTGCCGACGTCGCCGACTCGGCACCACCCGCCGGTCCGCCCCGCCCGGCTTTCCCACGCCGTTCGGGCGTCGACCTCTCGGGCCGGGGTGTCGTCCCGGGCCGAGAGGGCACCCACGGGAGGGTCGAAGGCGGGCCGGGCGGTACCTCACCACGCGCCGGCCCGGCCCCGAAGCGGTGGTCACGCCACGGCGATGTCGACCTCGTGCAGGCCCGGTCCCGTGGCGGCCACCTCGGACTCGCCGCTGCCGTCCCGGTGCAGCGCCCGGACGGTCCACGTCCCCTCGGCCGCGTAGAACCGGAAGTCGCCGCTGTCGGCGGAGACGACCTCGGCGGTGAAGTCGCCGGCGGAGTTCAACAGCCGCACGAAGGCACCGCCGACCGGCTGCCCTCCGGAGCGCACCTTGCCCGCGACGACGGTCTGGTCACCGGTGTCCGCACCCGCGACCGACTGGTCGGGTGCTCCGCATCCGCTGCTCACGGTCACGCCTCCTGCTCACTCGGGTTCTCGATCGGCACGCCGACCAGCGAGCCGTACTCGGTCCACGAACCGTCGTAGTTCTTCACGTTCTGGTGCCCCAGCAGCTCGTGCAGTACGAACCAGGTGTGCGAGGAACGCTCGCCGATCCTGCAGTAGGCGATCGTGTTCCGGGAGTCGTCCAGCCCGGCCTCGTTGTAGACCTTGCGCAGCTCGTCCTCGGACTTGAAGGTGCCGTCCTCGTTGGCGGCGCGGCTCCAGGGAACGTTGATCGCGGACGGGATGTGGCCGGCGCGCTGCGCGGACTCCTGCGGCAGGTGCGCCGGGGCGAGCAGCTTGCCGGAGAACTCGTCAGGTGAGCGCACGTCCACCAGGTTGCGCTGGCCGATCGCGTCGACGACCTCGTCGCGGAAGGCGCGGATCGAGTTGTCCGGCTCCCCCGCGACGTAGTTGGTCGCGGGACGCTCCGGGACCTCCTTGGTCAGCTCCCTGCCGTCCAGCTCCCACTTCTTGCGCCCGCCGTCGAGCAGCCGGACGTCGCGGTGGCCGTAGAGCTTGAAGTACCAGTAGGCGTAGGCGGCGAACCAGTTGTTGTTGCCGCCGTAGAGGATCACCGTGTCGTCGTTCGAGATGCCCTTGGCGGACAGCAGCTTGCCGAAGTCCTCCCGGCCGACGAAGTCGCGCCGTACGTGGTCCTGCAGCTCGTTGCGCCAGTCGAGCTTGACCGCGCCGCGGATGTGCCCGCCGTCGTAGGCCGTGGTGTCCTCGTCGACCTCGGCGAACACGACTCCGTCGGTGTCCAGGTTCTGTTCGGCCCAGTCGGTGGTGACCAGGACCTGCTCACGACTCATCGAGCGACTCCTTCGTTCGTATCGGCGAAGTGTGGATTCTCAGCGGATTCGGGTGGCCGGTCCCACGGGGACCAACCTCCGGGCCAGTGGGTACAACCGGCAACCGAGGCAGTAGCCGAAAGCGGCGTTGAGCAGCGCGGCCACCAGCGCCAGCGCGTTCGTCGTCACCCCCAGGGCGGTCCAGCCCCCGGCGTATCCGACGGTGGCCACCAGGGTGCAGGCGAACCCGATTCCCTGGGCGAACCGAACCGGCGCGGGGTCCTCGTACGGCCGATCCGGGGCGTCGGACAGGTGGGGCCGTACTGCGTGCCGGTAGAAGTGCCCCCACGGATTCATGCGCAGTCCCACGAAGGAGCACAGCGCGAACAGAGCGGTCTGCGCCGCCAGTACCCGCCAACTCCCGGTCAGCAGGCCAACGACGAGGATGCCGCTGGTGATCCATGCCGTGAAGCGGACACCGCGTGGATCGATGCGGGCATCACTGGGCATGAGGTCTCCTGGCCGGTGGAAGGGGTTGCCGAATCCGCCGGGACGGGGTGGGTCGACACGTCGGTGTGGGGACCGCTCGCATCCGGTGCCGCCGCCCTTGTCGTCATCCGCGACACAGGCTGCTTCCGACGCGGCACAGATCCACCGCGCGCCTGGAGGTCAGCAGTACATGCACACTTCGGAGGTTACCCGTCACGAGTGGCGAGCGGAAAGATTGTTCACCTGTTGGGATGGTTCCGGGGATTCGGCCGGAAACGCCCCGTCGCGGGCGGCCCGCTTCCCCGGGGTCAGCCGCGACGGCACGGCCGTTGTTATGTCCGAAGTAGACGGTTCAGGGGGTGGGCGGCCCGCGTCGCTCGCGGTGGAGCCGCGGCGTGGTTCCACGTCCCGGCCGCCGGACGGAGGTCTTCCGGAGTGTCGTTCCCGACCCGGGCTCGTCTCCGGGGTGAACCGCCGCGCGGACGGTTCTCAGGGAAGGTGGGGACGCAGGGCCTCGGTGAGGCCCTCCCGTCGGGGGACTCCCGAGAGCCGGAACAATTCCCTGCCCGCCGCATCCAGCGCGAGAGTGGTCGGGGTGGTGTGTACCCGTAAGGGGCCCGACCACTCCGGACGGTTGGTCAGGTCGATCTCCACGTGCCGCAGGCCCGCGGTCCGCTCGGCCATCGTCGACAGCAGGATGCGGGTGTGTCGACACGGCGCGCAGAACGTGGTGGACAGCTGCAGCAGGGTGACCTCGGGCGGGCGACCGTGCGTCCGGTCGGGCGCCACCGCCCCGGACTCGCGTTCGCCGCCGGTCACCTCGTGGCGCAGTACCTCGGCGATCTCCTCGGGAAGCTGATCGAACACCGACCGGTCAACTCCGTTTCCCCGCTCGTTATTCCGCCTGGTGATCCTGCCCTCCCGTGCGCGCAGTACCGTGCCGAGCACCACGGTCACCAGCAGCGCGATCAGCAGGGCCCACCATCCCGGCGGCATCAGCCGCCGACCCCGTCGCCGTCGACGACCACGTTCTCGGCGGTGCCCGCCACCACCAGCGCGCCACGCTCGACCCGTACGGACGTCGGGCGCACGTCGAACGGCAGTCCCCCGGGGTCGACCGAGGTGTCGAACCGCCGCAGGATCGCCTTCTCGAAGGGGCCCGCCAGATCCACGCGTCCGACGGCGCTGTTGTCCAGCTCCAGCTCCTCGGGCACGATCCGCAGCTCGCCGTCCCGGAGGTGCAGCCCGCCCGTCACCGCCACCCGGTTGGTGGTGCCCGCGATGTCGACCTTCCCCCGCATCCGCACTCTGGTCGAGGAGTCGTCGCCCGATCCCCCGGCCGTCGCTGCCGAGGCGTCCGATCTCTCGGCCGGGATTATCCGCAGGTCCCGGACCGGGAGGACTCCGTCGAGGTCGGACTCGTCGATGCGAATGCTGCCGGTGACCTCCTCGACCCTTATCCGGCTGCTGTTGCCCGTCAGCATCCCGAACGTGGACAGCCGCGCGTGGTGCAGCCGCGCCCGGACGTCCACGTCCCGCAACGGCCCCACGTCCACGCCGGGGACGCGTAACCGGACGTCGCGGAAGTCGCCGCGTGCCGCCTGCGTCAGGAACGGAAAACCGGTTATCCGCACTCCGGGATCGCGGTTTCCCTCGAGTTTCTGCCCCATCTTCTTGGAGACCTGATACTCGGCGGCCGCCGCGGCACCGAAGTCGGCCGCGAGGAGGAGACCGAGGAGCACGACCAGCGTGATCGTGAACTTCTTGAACGGAAAGGCACGTCGCACCGGTTTCTTCCGTTTCTGTCTGGTGCGCCCACGGCAGACACACGGGTGCTTTCGCCCCAATGGTAGGCCGGGCGAGCCGGACCCGGTCGCGGCAGGAAGCGGCGGTGGTGCCCGCGTACCCGGACGCCGCCCGGTCGCACGGGCGGCACCGCCGCTTCCCGGCACACGCGCCGGTCACCGGGCCGTTACTCTCCGACGACGCGCGCCACCGTTGCGGCGGTCGTGTGAGTTGTGTTGCGTTAACTGTGCCGGTCCACCGTGTTATGGGTATCCTCACCGTCATCGGAGGCAACGGCGCCTCGACGACCGGCCACGGCGTCCCTTTCCGTATCGCCCACGTCCGGCGTCCGCGCCGGTTTACGGAGGCATTGTATGAGCTCCGATCTGCTGTTGTTGAGCAACGAGTCCGACTGCGAGTCCGTGCTGCCGGCTCTGGCCCTGCTGCCTCACCGTGTTCGGGTGATCGCCCCGGACAGCTCGGCGATGGCCACGGCCACCGGGTACGAGCTCGTCGTGGTGGACGCTCGTCACGACCTCGCCGAAGCCAGGAAGCTGTGCCGGATGCTGTCCTCCCCGGATTCCGGGCTGCCGGTGTTCGCGGTGGTCAACGAGGGCGGCCTCGTGGTGGTCAACGCGGAGTGGGGTGTGGACGACGTGCTGCTGCCCACGGCGGGCCCCGCCGAGGTGGACGCGCGGATCAGGCTGCGCACGGCGCGGCGCGGTGCCGATTCCGTGGCGGGAGGCCCGGTCACGGTGGGCGACCTGGTCATCGAGGACGAGACCTACACCGCCAGGCTCAAGGGGAGGGCCCTCGAACTGACCTACAAGGAGTTCGAGCTGCTCAAGCACCTCGCCACCCACGCCGGCAGGGTCTTCACCCGTGTGCAGCTGTTGCAGGACGTCTGGGGTTACGACTTCTTCGGTGGCACCCGCACGGTGGATGTGCACATCAGGCGGCTGCGGGCCAAGCTCGGCCCCGAGCACGAGGCCATGATCGGCACTGTTCGCAGCGTCGGCTACAAGTTCGTGCGGCCCTCCCGGACCAGCAGCAGGGAGACAGGCGGTTCACGACGGGCCGACTCTGCCGCCCAGCGGGTTGGGCAGGAGTTTCCGCTGGAGGCGGAGCAGCAGGCCGACGAGGAAGCAGCCGACTCCGGCGACCACGGCCTGCCACGGCAGGCTGAACGCGAGTACAGCGCACCCCAGTAGGCCCACCGCCGGGAGCGCTCGGGGGAACCACCGCTGATCCCGGGGCAGGCGCCACGCCGCCGAGTTGGCGACGGCGTAGTAGACCAGCACCCCGAACGAGGAGAAGCCGATGACCGACCGCAGGTCACCGGCCAGGACCAGTACCGCCACCACGGCCGCGACCCCGAGTTCCGCGTGGTGCGGGGTACCGAACCTGGGGTGAACCCGGTTCAGCCAACGCGGCAGGTCCCCCTCGCGTGCCATCGCCAGCGCGGTCCTGCCCACGCCAGCCAGCAGCGCCAGCAGCGCGCCCAGCGCGGCCGTCCCCGCCGCCAGCCGCGCGGCGGGGGCCGACCAGGGGAGCGGTCCGCCGCGCACGGCCTCGGCCAGCGGGGCGGTGGACCTCGCCAGCTCGGCCGGGCCCAGCGCTCCGAGCAACGTCACGCCGACCACCAGGTACAGCACCACCACCGAGCCCAGCGCGATCGGGATGGCCCTCGGGATGGTCCGTTCCGGGTCGCGGACCTCTTCGCCGAGGGTGGCTATCCGGGCGTATCCGGCGAAGGCGAAGAACAGCAGACCCGCGGCCCCGGTGATCCCCCACAGCCCGCCCCAGCGGAGCTCGGTCCCCGGCGGGAGGTCCGTGACGCCGGGTAGGAGCGGTGGGGTCCGGTCCGGGAACCAGATCGCCACCAGCGCCACCGCCAAGCCGGTGAGGGTGATTCCCAGCAGTCCCCTGGCCAGCCGTGCCGTCCGGGTGATTCCCACGTAGTTGGTCCCGGTCAGCAACAGCACGGACGCCACTGCGGCGACACGCGGGTGGTCGGGAACCAGGTAGTTGGCGGCCGTCAGCGCCATCGCGGCGCACGAGGCGGTCTTGCCCGTGACGAAGCCCCAGCCCGCCAGGTAGCCCCAGTTCGACCCGAGCCGTTCGCGTCCGTAGACGTAGGCACCGCCCGCCGCGGGGTGGCGCGCGGCCAGGGCGGCCGAGCTGGTGGCGTTGCAGAAGGCCACCGACGCGGCCAGCAGCAGTGCGGGCACGAGGTTCCAGCCCGCCCGCGACGCCGCCGGGGCGAACGCCGCGAACAGTCCGGCGCCGATCATCGAACTCAGTCCGATCGTTACGGCGTCGGCGGTGCCGAGGCGGGCTTTCAAACGCATGGTCACTTTCCACGGGAGGTTGTCGCTCGGTTTGCTTGGGTGGTCATGTGGCGGAACCTCTCGCGCGGCTCTCGCTGTGGGTGCCCCGACATCGGGTAGCGACTACACAACGTCGGGACCGTCCTCGCGAGAGCCGCGCGGGAGAACCCGCGGCGGGGCCGAGTGCGGGGGTGGTGGGAGTTCGGCCCCGCGCTCTCGGCGGCCCGGCGATTTCGCGAGAATTCGACACCACCTTGGAGGCAGGGCGCGGCGCGCCGCGGTCGTCGTCTTACTCGCCGCGACTTCGGTGTTCGTGACGATGGTCTCTCCTGTTTCTTAGTCGTGGCGCGACACGCGGGCAACCAACAGTGGGCGAACATCGGTAATCTCGGCGGTGTGGTGCATCTGACGTGGCGAAACGGGCTGGACGAGGCCGAGACCGCCGAGGTCTTCGAGCTGCTTTCCGAAGCCGAACGAGTGGACGGTGTGGCTCCCGCCGGAGAGCACGTGGTCATGCGGTTGCGTGCCCACCGGGGAGTGAGTGAACAGATCGAGCCGGTGCAGGCCGACGTCGGTGGCTCGGAGCACTTCGTGGTGCGCGCCGACGGTGGTGAACTGGCGGGCTACGCCCACCTGGACACCGAAGGGGAGTCGGAGGGGCGGCCGTTGGTGGCCGAGCTCGCGGTACATCCCCGTTACCGGGGCAACGGGGTGGGAGGCCAGCTGATTCGCGCGTTGCTCGAACGCTCCGAGACGCTGGCCGAGTCCGGCGAGGAGGACTCCGGGCGGCTGCGGGTCTGGTCGCACGGCCTGCTCGGCGGTGCGGTGCGGTTGGCGGAACGGTTCGGGTTCACCCGGGTCCGCGAGTTGTGGCGGATGGGCCGTGAGCTCACCGGCGGCGAGCTCGACGAGCCCGTGCTGCCCGAGGGAGTCACGATACGCGGTTTCCGGGTGGGTGAGGACGAGCCGGAGCTGGTTCGGGTCAATCACCTCGCGTTCTCCTGGCACCCCGAGCAGGGCGGGATGACCGAGGCCGAACTGCGCGAGAAGGAGGAGCTGGACTGGTTCGACCCGGCGGGTTTCCTGCTCGCCGTCGACAGCGCGGACCGGTTGCTCGGTTTCCACTGGACCAAGATTCACCCGGACGGCAGCGGTGAGGTCTACGTGGTCGGCGTGGATCCGAACACTCAGGGTAGCGGTCTCGGTCGTGCGTTGACCCTGGCCGGGCTGCGGTATCTGCGTGGTGTCGGATGCCCCCGCGTGATGCTCTACGTGGAGGCGGACAACGGTCCCGCCGTCAGCGTCTACCGCCGCCTGGGCTTCGAGCGCTGGGACGTCGACGCGCAGTTCGGCCGCTGATCGGCGGTGAGCACTCAGGGTGTCCGGAAATGCCGGGCGGGTGAGTGAGTTTCGGGTTCGCTCACCCGTCCAGCTGTGTCCTTGCTTACTTAGCGTGCCGTGTTCACCTTTTGTTCACCTGGATGGCGGTCGATGGCTACCCGGCCGCCTTAGGGTCGCCCTCGGAACGGCACACGCCGTCAACTCCGTTGCCTTGGAGGAACGACGTGCAATTCGGGCGGCACAGCGTCGCGCTCGGGTTTCTCGCGGTGGGTGTTCTCGCGCTGAGCGCCTGCGGAACCGATCGCAACGTCACCACGGCCGATCTGAACTCCGAGCTGCGACAGCTCGAGGTCGACTGCGGAGAGGCCTCCGTGGAGGCAGAGGGTTCCTCCGCGCAGAAGAACGCCATGGACGTCTTCGCCAGGGACTTCGGGGTCAAGTGTCAGGGCAGGCAGCTCAACTACACCGCCTCCGGCTCCGGCAAGGGGATCTCCGCGTTCACCGCCGGTCAGGTCGATTTCGCCGGCTCCGACGAGGCACTGAGCGGGTCCGAGGCCGAGAAGGCCGCGAAGCGTTGCGGCGGGAACCCGGCCTGGAACATCCCCATGGTGTTCGGTCCGCTGGCGATCACCTACAACATCCCGGGGGTCGACGACCTCACCCTCAGCCCCGAGACGATCACGGGGATCTACCAGGGCGAGATCACGCGGTGGAACGATCCCGCCATCCGGCGGCTCAACCCGGGAACCGAGCTGCCGGGCATCGAGATCGTCCCGTTCTACCGCTCCGACGAGTCCGGCACCTCGGCGAACTTCCAGGAGTACCTGTCCATCGCCACCGACGGCATGTGGCAGGGAGCGGGCAAGACGTTCCGCCCCGGCTCCGGTGTCGGCCAGGGCAGGGCGGGCACCGACGGGGTGACCTCCTCGGTCGAACAGACCGAGGGCGGGATCACCTATGCCGCCTGGGCCTTCCCGAAGAACGCGGGCCTGGGCATCGCCGCCATCGACAGCGGCAACGGCCCCGTCGAGCTGACCAGCCGATCGGCGGGCAAGGCCATCGACGGTGCCGAGATAGCCGGTAGCGGTCACGACCTCCGGCTGAACCTGGAGTCGATCTACGGCAACGACTCCGCCGGGGTCTACCCCCTGGTGCTGGCCACCTACGAGGTCGTGTGCTCGGCGGGATACGACGAGCAGACGGCCCAGTCGGTGACCGCCGCGCTGCGCGTCGCTGCCCACGCGGGCAAGGAGAACCTGGAGCAGGCGGGATACGTGCCGCTGCCTCCGAAATTCCGTGAGAAGGTCCTCGACGCGATCGAGGCGATCCGGACCTGAGCCCGGTCGTGCCGGGCCAGGTGTCCCCAACCGACGTCCTCCCGGAGGAGTGCGTGTTCGTTCCGCGCGGCAGCCGCGGCACCCGAGCACTACCGGGAACTTCCGGCAACTGAGAGGTCGCGAACAACGGTGACCGAGTCGACGAACTCCGAGCGGCGCTCCGCACCGCCGGGCGAGACGGGGAACACCCTCGTGGAACCCCCGGAAACGCCGGTGCCGGAGGAGCCGGTGACCCCGCCGAGCGAACCGGGCGAGAAGAAGGTGGTCCGCCTCGGCGATCGGGTGTTCCAGAGCGTGGCAACCGGGTCCGGGATCTTCGTGGTCGCCATCATCGCGGCCATCGGGCTGTTCCTGCTCGTCCGGGCCATCCCCGCGTTGCACGCCAACGAGGCCAACTTCCTGCTGTCCGGGCAGTGGAGGACCGGCGATCCGGAGAACATGGCCTTCGGCATCATCGATCTCGCCTGGATCACGGTCGCGAGCTCGCTGGTGGCGCTCATCCTCGCGATGCCCGTGGCGGGCGGGATCGCGCTGTTCCTCACCCAGTACGCCCCCAAGGTGCTGGCCCGTCCGTTCGCCTACGTGGTGGACCTGCTCGCCGCCGTGCCCTCCGTGATCTACGGCCTCTGGGGCGCGCTGGTGCTGGCACCGGTGCTCAAACCGGTCGCGGTCCGGCTCAACGAGACCCTCGGATGGATACCGATCTTCGCCGACGGCAACGTGCCCGCCGGCAGCGGTTCCAACGTCTTCACCGCCGGCATCGTGCTCGCGGTGATGATCCTGCCGATCATCACCGGCGTCGCCCGCGAGGTGTTCGCGCGGACTCCGGCGGTACAGATCGAAGGAGCTCTGGCGCTCGGCGCGACCAAGTGGGAAGTGGTGCGCACCACCGTCTGGCCGTTCGGGCGCAGCGGGTTCGTCGGGGGAGCGATGCTCGGTCTCGGCAGGGCGCTCGGCGAGACCGTCGCGCTGACCGTCATCCTCAGCTACACCTTCGAAGGACCGCACTACAGCATCTTCGACGCCGGTGCCACCTTCGCCTCGCGGATCGCCCTCGGGTCCGCCGAGTTCAACAACAACCTCACCGTCGGTGCCTACATCGCGGCCGGACTGGTGTTGTTCATCAGCACCTTCGCCGTCAACGCGATCGCCCGCTGGATCGAGAGCGGCAGCGCTAGGGGGAAGGAATGAGAACCGACACCGCCGACATCGAGCGGCCCGCCAGCGCCCCCGCCTTCCAGCACCTCGGTCTGGGGCGCAGGATCAAGAACCACACCGCCACGGTGCTGTTCGGCCTCGCGTTCGTGGTCGCGGTCATCCCCCTGCTGTGGGTGCTGTTCACCCTGGTGCGACGTGGTTTGGCGCCCATGCTCAGCACCGAGTGGTGGACCCACTCGTTCTACGGGCTGCTGCCGAACGATCCCGGCGGCGGGATCTACCACGCGCTGGTGGGAACCCTGGAGCAGACGCTCGTCTGCGCCGTGATCGCGGTTCCGCTCGGGGTGACGGTCGGCATCTTCCTCATCGAGTACGGCAGGAACTCCAAGCTGGCCCGGACCACCACGTTCATGGTGGACATCCTCAGCGGGCTGCCCTCCATCGTCGCGGGACTGTTCATCTACGCGCTGTGGATCACCACGTTCGGGTTCGACCGCAGCGGTTTCGCGGTGTCGTTGTCGCTGGTGCTGCTGATGCTGCCGGTGGTGGTGCGGGTGACCGAGACGATGCTGACCATCGTTCCCGACGAGCTGCGGGAGGCCTCCTACGCACTGGGCGTGCCCAAGTGGAAGACGATCCTGAAGGTGGTGCTGCCGACCTCGCTGTCCGGCATCATCACCGGCATCATCCTCGGGCTGGCCAGGATCATGGGGGAGACCGCGCCGCTGCTCATCCTCGTCGGCTACTCCAGGGCGATCAATTTCAACCTGTTCGACGGGCCGATGGCCTCGTTGCCGCTGACGGTCTACACGGCGCGCAAGACCTCCACGGAGGCGGGCGAGTACCGGATGTGGGGAGCCGCGCTCACCCTCGTCCTGCTGATCATGCTGATCAATCTGCTGGCAACACTGTTGTCCAAACTGTTCTCGGTAAAGACCAGGTAGGGCGGTAGCCGAACCATGGCCAAACGTCTCGACATCAAAGACCTCAACCTCTACTACAATAAGTTCCACGCGGTGCGCGACGTCACGCTGCAGGTGCACGCCCGCAGCGTGACGGCCTTCATCGGCCCCTCCGGCTGCGGCAAGTCCACCGTGCTGCGCGCGTTGAACCGGATGCACGAGGTGGTTCCCGGTTCCAGGGTCGAGGGCAGCGTGCTGCTCGACGGGGAGAACGTGTACGCGCCGGGGGTCGATCCGGTCCAGGTCCGCCGCACCATCGGGATGGTGTTCCAGCGCGCCAACCCGTTCCCCACCATGTCGATCAGGGACAACGTGGTGGCGGGGCTGAAACTGGCCGGCGTCAAGGACAAGAAGCGCCTGGAGGAGGTCACCGAGCGCTCGCTGCGCGGGGCCAACCTCTGGGAGGAGGTCAAGGACCGGCTCAACAAGCCGGGTGGCGGGCTCTCCGGTGGACAGCAGCAGCGGCTCTGCATCGCCAGGGCCATCGCGGTGCAGCCGGACGTGCTGCTGATGGACGAGCCCTGCTCGGCGCTCGACCCCATATCGACGCTGGCGATCGAGGACCTCATCGCGGAGCTGAAGAAGGACTACACGATCGTCATCGTCACGCACAACATGCAGCAGGCCGCGCGGGTGAGCGATCAGACGGCGTTCTTCAACCTGCCCGCAGTGGGGGAGCCCGGTCAGCTGGTCGAGATCGGCGAGACCGGCAAGATCTTCTCCAACCCGAGCCAGAAGGCCACCGAGGACTACATCTCCGGCCGCTTCGGTTGAGGGGACCGTGTCGGGTTGGCCTGCCTGGCGGTGCTGGTGGCGGAACCTCTGGCACGGCTCTCGCCGCGGGTTCCGGAGACATCGGGTAGGTACTACGCCACGTCTCCGGCGTCCTCACGAGAGCCGCACGGGAGAATCCTGCGAGTGTGGTGGGGGTTCTGGTCGGGAGTGTCAGGATCGGGCTGGTGGGCCCGGGACGACTCAAGAGAATCGCGGTGGTGCGAGCTGTGTGAGTGGGTGTTTCGGCGCTGGGAGCGCGCAGACCACCGGCGAGATGTCATTGGCTGAACGGATACGGCAGCGCCGGACAGCCGCTGAGTTCACAGCCGAGCAATCCGAAACGTGTATCGGGATCCCGATCGGATTTTCGTTGGCGGTAGTGGTCGTCCTGCCCGCGAGGAACTCTCGCGGGGCCGGGTCACTCGCGGTGCTCGTCCGCGATGCTCGAGATCAGCATCGTCGATTCCTTCGGGGACAGCGCCAGGGCGCACACCCGTTCGAAAGCCGCCAGGTAAGGGGCCGTCTCGGCCGGTTTCTCCCAGAAGCGAGAGTTCGTGGAGTCTCCCACGTGCACCACCTGCGGGTCGCCGGTGTCCCGGAACGAGAAGGCGGTCACCCGGTCGCCGAGCAGCGGGTGCGTCCCGCTGTCGAAGGGCAGTACCCGAATCGTCACGTTGCGTCGGTAGCTCATCAGCACCAGGTGCTCCAGCTGGGCGCGCATCGCCCGCCGGCCTCCGACGGTGCGCCGCAGCGCGGACTCGTCCAGCACCGAGTACAGCTCCAGTGGTTGGTCCCCCAGCAGCCGCTGCTGCCGGATCGCCGTGACGGTGAGCCGTTCCGAGACCTCGTCCTCGGTTATGGCGTCGCGCTCGGTCGTCAGCAGCGCGGAACCGTACTCCTCGGTCTGCAGTAACTCCGGGAGCGGATCAGCCCCGAACGTGCTGACGGCGGTAGCGGCCGTTTCCAGCCCCAGGTACGTGTCGAAACCGTTCCGGCGCGCGGTGCTGGGGTAGGCCTGCCACCAGCCGCGCTTCTTGGACCCCTCGGCCAGTTCGAGCAGGGTGGTGACCTGTTCGGTACTCGAACCGTAGAACTCGGCCATGAGCCGGACATCGGCGGTGCGAACCGGGACACGGCCGAGTTCGATCTGGCTGATCTTGCCCTGTGAGCAATCCAGGTGGGCCGCGACCTCGCGGTGGGTCCGTTGCGCGGCCTCACGCAACTTGCGGAGTTCGCTGCCCAGACGTCTGCGGTGAACGGTAGGACTCTTACTCACGTCGGCAGCCTCGCACACCGCCGCCGCGAACGGCCGTCGTCAACGCCGACTAATAATAGTGTTCACTCGATCGGGTTGAGTGCTGTTCGAGTGCATTCGCCTCGGAGTGACGACCCCGCCGGAAACGTCTTTCCACTCTGACCGAAAGAAGGATCAGATGGAGGATTTCTGATCACGGACGGTCACTGTTCGGCATGGTTCCGGTTACCACGTAGATGATCCGTCGCGCCACCGACACCGCGTGGTCGGCGAAACGCTCGTAGAACCTCCCCAGCAGGGTGATGTCCACGGCCGCCGAGACGCCGTGCGACCACTCGGACCCCATGACCACGCTGAACAGGTGACGGTGCAGGTCGTCCATCTCGTCGTCGTCGACCTCCAGGTCCCGCGCCTGCTGCACGTCCTGGGTGCGCAGGATCTGGTTCAGCCGGTTCGCGAGCTTGACCGCGACCTGCCCCATCTGGGAGAAGTAGGTCTTCACGTCCTCCGGCAGCACGGGCTGCGGGTGCCTGCGCCTCGCGGCCTTGGCCACGTGTAGCGCGAGGTCGCCCATCCGCTCCAGGCTCTCCGCGGCGTGGATCGTCGAGATCACGGTACGCAGATCACCCGCGACCGGTGCCTGCAGCGCCAGCAGCCCGAAGGCGTGCTCCTCGCAGCGCGCCCGCGCCTCGTCGACCTTCATGTCGTCGTCGATGACCTGTTCGGCCAGTGACAGGTCCGCTCCCAGCAGCGCCGTGGTGGCCTGCTCCATCGCGTTGCCGACCATGGTCGACATCGCGGCGAGCTCGTCGGCGAGCTTGTCGAGCTGTTCCTGATAGACCTCACGCATGGCATCCAGCCTACTTCGTGGGGGTGTTGCGTAGGGTTCCCGGCGGTTAACCAGCGGTGAACGCGGCTTGATTTCTCATTCGAACGGACCACCGCCCGTTCGGTGGGGGTCACGTTCGGTCAACCACCGTCGGTACAGGCGCGGTCGCCGCCCCGGTCAGCCGTTGACGCCGCCGCACTTGTCCTCACCCGCGTTGACGGTCGACAGGCCCTCCGGAACGTCCACGTCACCACTGTCCGGCTGGCGGATTCGGTTGTCGAAATCGGTGCCCAGTTCCAGCCGCACACCTTCCCCCACCGACTGGTCGGCCACGAGCTCGGCCGAAGGCACGGCGGAGGCCAGCAGCTGCGCCTGCTGCTTGTTCGGCTCCGAGTAGCGAATAACCGTCCGCTCCAGCGGTGATTCCAGGTTTCCGAGAGTGCCGATTCCGAAACCGAACCCGCGCAGTTCGCTCGCGGTGTCGCTCGCCAAGCCGCTGCGCGCGGTGCTGTTGAGCACCGTCACGCTCACCTCGGACGGTTCCGGCTTCGCGGCGTCCGACGCCTGGCCCTCCTGCGAGAACGCCATGGGCGAGGTGTTCGCCGAGGCCCCTTCCGAACCCTGTCCGCTCTGCTGCTCGTCAGGAGAATGGATCGGGACGTCCTCGATGATGGCGCGAAACAGCGAGTGCGCCCTGGACTTCGCCAGTACCTCGTTGCCCCGGGAGTTGGCGGTCCCCGTGGTGGGGATGGTCACGAAGGTGACCTTCTTCGGGTCGAGCCCGTCCAACGACTTGCCCAGCGCGATCAGCTTGTCGCTGTCGACATTGTCACCGAAGGTGTTGGCGATGACGGCGTTGGCCAGGTTCGCGAGCTTGCTGGGATTGAGCAGCACGTTCGCCGAGGTCATCTTGCGTAACAACGCGCTGAGGAACAACTGCTGCCGTTCCATGCGGCCGTAGTCCGCCGTCGGGTCGTTGACCAGCTTGCGCGCCCTGACGTACTCCAGCGCCTGCTGAGGACCGAGGTCGTGCCATCCCGCCGTCGCGAGGATGGTCCCCAGCTCCTCGTCGATCATCGGCTTGTTGGTGCAGACCCGGACACCACCGACCGCCTCGACCATGGACTTGAAGCCCTGGAAGTTGATCCCCAGGAAGCTGCTGATCTTGAGTCCGGAGAGTTGCTGCACCTGCTTGGTCACACAGGCGGGGCCGCCCTCCCCGAAAGCGGTGTTGAACTTGACGTTCTCCAGGGGAGGAACAGTGCTGTCGGTGTACTTCCCGGTGGCGGAGTCCCACTTCCTGCAGGTGTCGGCCTGGATGTCGATTTCCAGGTCACGCGGGATCGACACGATAACCACGCGACTCCGGTCGGCGGGGATGTGCGCGATCATGGTGGTGTCCGAGCGCGCACCCGGAACCCCTTCGGCGGTGCCGATGTCGTCCCCGGCCTTCGCGCCCTGGCGGGTGTCCGAACCGATCAGCAGGAAGTTCAGGTCTCCTTCCTGCAGGTGCGCGTCCTCGATGGCCTGGGACTGCTGATCCAGCGCGGAAATCCGGTTGAAGCTCGCGTCCAACCACGTCTTGCTGCCCCAGCCGACTCCGGTCGTGACGAACACGACAACGGCGGCGACCACGGCGGCCACCCGGGCCAGCGTCCGCGTTCGTCTGCGGCGCTTGCTCCTGCGCCACTCCACCCGGGAGGAGTTCGCGTCGCGGTCCTCGGCGAAGTCGAACGGCATGTCCTGACCCGGTTCGGGCTCCTTGCGGTCGCCCAGCAGCCAGGCGTACTTCTTGCGGCGCTTCTCCTCCTCGGCCGCGAGCTCGTCGTGCACGGCGGAGAAGCGGGCCAACGTCGCGTCGATGGCGGCGCTGGCCTCGTCGTCCGACGCCTCCTCGGAGTTCTCTTGTTCCGAGTCGGAGGAACCCTCCGGTGCCGCGTGCGGGGCGGCTTCGGAGTTCTCCTCAGGCCGCGCCTCCGCTCCGTTCTCCGCCTCACTTCCGGAAGTCCCCCTCGGGGGGGCGATGTCGCTCCGCGTCGCCGACTCCGGCAGCGGAGTCGCCGCACGGGTGCTCCCGTCGAGCACGGCCTCCGTGGCCGGAGGGGTGGCCGAGTCCTGGGGCCGGGGTTCGTCCCGTTGGGCCTTCCGCCGTGCCTCCTCCGCCGGGAGGGCGGCGTGGGGCGGCGACACTTCGCCCCGCACGGGGGGGTGCTGCGCGGTGGGTTCCTCGGACGTGGTTCCCGATGGCGGAGCGGGCGACGCGGACGGCGGCACGTCCCGGTTCGGTACCGCACTCACCGGCTGACTCGGACGGGTGCGGTCCCCGCTGTCCCCGCCCGCCTTCTCGGCGGAGCCCGAAGGGAATCCTGCTTCCCGAGGGGGTGAGGGCGGCGCGATCGGGTAGGTGTGTGAGGAGGTCGGTGCGGTCTCCTCTGGGGAGGGGCGTACTGTGTCGTCTCCCGAAGGGGGGGGCGGACCCAGGGAAACGTCGCCCACCGGGGCTATTCGCGCGGTGTCGTCGTTCTCGACCGGAGGAACCGGGGCGGAACCGATTCCACCCTCCGCTTCCCGAGAGGAGTCCGCGCCGCTCGGGATTCGCCACTGTGTCTGTTCGGCAGGGGGCTGTCGAGTCCCCCCGTGCTCCTGCTCCTCCCGTGCCCGGCGCCTGCGTCGTGCGCGGCGGCCGGGGGCGTGTGCGCCGTCGTCGTGCGCCGGAGCCTCCGGTGTGGGGTCGACGGCGGGGCGCTCGGTCGGTTCCGAGGGTGGCTGGTTCGGAGCGGCGTGGGAACCGTGAGCCCCTTCCGGTGGGACGAACCCCGATTCGTCCGCTTCGATCTTTCGGTGGGAACCGGTGGTCTGGGTCTTTCCCTTGCCGTGCCTGGACAGCAGATCGCCGACGCGGGTGCCGCCGGTTCCGTCGTCCCCCAGCGCCCTTCTACGCCTGCGCGAAGCGGCACGTTTGCCGGTTTCGGCCTCGTTTCCGGTCTCGTCGCCAGGACGGGCCCACTCCGAGTGGGAACTTTGGTGCCCCGAACTGCCTTGGCGGGGATTATCCGGCACCCGTGTTCCCTCCCACCTTGCTGTCATTAGCGTTCATTCGGACGGTTGGCGACCCCCACCCCCGAAGCTGTATCGCCAGACTTGGTCAAGATGCTACGGCTGATCGCCCGGACTGACGATAGCGGCGCCGGATTCTTCACAATCAGTGCACGGCACAACCGTGTTATGTCGGATAAATCACAACGCGTGCTCGCCCGGTCGGATCAGCGATGTCGCCCCGAAAGTCCCCTGATCCGAAGTGGTCGCTTTCAGTAGCCCTGCTGTGACGATTCGGATTCCCTGGTAATTCCCGTCAAGCGGACCTCACCTCCCTCGCGGTAGGCGACCACGTTCCGCCCCGCCTGTTTGGCCGCGTAGAGCAACACGTCCGCACCGAGAATTTTCTGCTCCGTACTGGTGGACGCATCCGGCCTCTCGTCCCGAGGGTCGTAGGTCAATCCGATGCTCACGCTTATTCGAAGCCCGTGGGCCACTCGTCGCCACGGAAAGTTCGCTATCCGCAGCCTGGTCCGTTCGCACAGTGAAACAGCGCCCGTCGCGGTGGTGTCCGGCAGCACCAGTACGAATTCCTCTCCGCCGTAACGCGCGCAGAATCCTCCTGTGGGAAGCTCTTCCTGTAGTAATTCGGCGACACGCTGCAACACGCGGTCGCCGAGCACGTGTCCGAAAGTGTCGTTGACCTGTTTGAACCAGTCCAGATCCACCAGGGCGATGCCGAGTCCGCCGGTGGTCTCGCTCAGCAGGTTCGTGAGTCGTTCGTCCAGGTAACGACGGTTGTAGCCGCCGGTCAACGTGTCGCGCAGGCTCTGCTCTCTGGCACGGGCGTGCTCGCGGCGCAGCCAGTTCACCTCGTGCCGCAGTTGTTCCGGCACCGGTGGGGCCAGCTCACTGTTACGCAGGTCCAGCGCGGCCCGCAGGTGGTGGTAGGCCTGTTGCCAACGTCCGCGCGAGGCGAGCAACTCCGCGATGGCCTCGTGCAGCTCGGCCAGCCCGGTGACCGTGGCGGGGTCCGTCGCGTAGTGCCTGCCCGTGGTGTGCTCGGTACAGGGAAGGTCGTGCGGCCGGGCTCTGGCGGCTTCCTCCCGCCAGGTCTCCGACCTGGCAATGCCGTCGCGAAGTCCGGACATCGCACTCACCTCCCGTACTGGTGTCGTCGGGTGAGCCGCCTCGCTTGAGCCGGTCCCGCTCAACCGGAGCTGAATTCGCTCAACCGGCGTACCCGAGTCGCGAGGACGGATCGGGATGGGCGATCGTCCGGCTCCGTCCCCGGGATGTCCGACCGCTCCGGTGTCCGCCCGTGCCGTCGCTTGCCACTCGCCACTCGAACCGTGTGAGGAACTCCGGGCCTCACCCGCGATTCAACACGTTTTCACGCGATGACGCATCGTGGCGAAACGAAGACAGAGCGTTGTGACGTCGTGTGGTTCAACGGGGGCAGGGCGCGAAGCCGTACCACTGACCACCGAGCCTGACCAGGTGTTGTGAACCGAGTTGCCTACCGACGATCGCCCCGTTCCGGCGTACCGTGACCTCCACGCCGATGACCCACACACTTCCCCGTGGCCGATCGCCTGCCACGGTGAACTCACCGTCGGGGCGCAGGGTCGCCGGTGCGGGTTCCGCCGTGACCGTCATCCCGTCCAGTGAGCAAGACGAGTCACGGTAGTCGGGGTGCTGGGTACGGCGCAGGAAGACTCGCTGCTCCTCCGGACCGAGTCGGGCCGCCGCGTTGTTGGCCCTGAAGTAGGCCGTGACCGAGCGAACGGGGCCCGCCTCCCACGAGTACGACGTGCCGACGGGCCGGTCCCCGGCCAGGCAGCCGAACAGCACCGGCAGTGACAGCGAGCAGACGAGCGGCGCCAAGCCGCGACGTGGGCGGATCAACCCCCGCTGTGGTCCATGTCCGCGCCGACCGGAACCGAGTTGTCCTCCGGGTCGTCCAGCCATCCCTCGGGCAACGCCACCTTGCCCGGGGAACCCTGCCTACCGCGCGGTCCCTCCGCCTCGGCGGGGAAGGGAACCTCCGGATCGAGCTGATCCAACAGCCCTGCCAGCTCGTCGAGGGTGGTGACCACGCCGAGCCTGCGCCGGAGCTCCGAGCCCACGGGGAAGCCCATGAAGTACCACGACATGTGCTTGCGCAGGTCACGCAGCGCCTTCTCCTCCCCCATGAGCTCGGTCAGCAGACAGGCGTGCCGGTAGACGATTCCCCGGATCTCGCCGAGATCGGGAGGTTCGGGGATCGGCTCGCCCCGCAGCTCGGCGTGCAGTTCCCGGAACAGCCACGGCCTCCCCAGGCAGCCGCGTCCGACGACGACACCGTCACAGCCGGTGCTGTCCATCATTTTCCGGGCGTCCGCCGCCCGGAAGATGTCACCGTTGCCCAGCACCGGGATGCCGCGCACGGTTTCCTTCAACCGGGCGATCCGCTCCCAGTCCGCGGTCCCGGAGTACCGCTGGGCAGCCGTTCGGCCGTGGAGAGCCACGGCCGCCGCCCCGGCCTCCTCCGCGATACGACCCGCGTCCAGGTGGGTGGTGTGCTCGTCGTCGATCCCGACCCGGAACTTCGCCGTGACCGGGACACCGGCGGGCTCGGCGGCCCGGACGGCGGCGGAGATGATCTCCCCGAACAGCTTGCGCTTGTAGGGCAGGGCCGCTCCGCCGCCCTTTCGGGTCACCTTGGCGACCGGACAACCCCAGTTCGTGTCGATGTGGTCGGCCCAGCCTTCCCCGACGATGATCTTGACCGCTTCGGCCATGGTCGCCGGATCCACGCCGTAGAGCTGCATCGAACGCGGGTGCTCCCCCTCGTCGAAGCTCATCATCCGCAGCGTTTTCGCGTTGCGCTCCACGACCGCGCGGGCGGTGATCATCTCGCAGACGTAGAGCGAGTCACGACTACCGTACTCCCGGCACAACTTGCGGAAGGCGAGATTCGTAATGCCCGCCATCGGAGCGAGTACCACGGGTGGATCGACCGAATACGGCCCGATCCTAAGCGGTGCGGTGGCTGACGCGAGCGACATGCCTCCATTATCGGTGCCGGTTCCCACCGATCAGTACCGGGCGGCGGAGGGCCGGGGTGGCGTGCGCGCCTCCGGACGCACACACGCGGCCGGCCAGCGGGCCCACGATCGATTCGTCCGAAGGGGCCGAGCCGGCCGGTCCGGGTGAACCGTTCCGGGAAGTGCGGGGAACCGTTCAGAACGGCACGTTCAGGCAGGCCAACCGCGCACCGGCCTCGCCGGCGACTCCGGGGGAGGTGCGGGTGCGGTGCTCGTGGATCACCACCGAGGACGCTTCGCCCCGGTGCGGGGTCCAGTCACCGACGGCGCCGGTCACGGCGTTACCGGACGCGTCGGTGCGGAAGTCCAGCCACACCTCGTTGTGCGGGTTGGCGTAGGTCGGATCGCCGGAGACGCCTTCCGGAGCGGGAACCTGCTGGAAGTGCGGACCGGCGTCCGAGCCCTCGGGGCCGCACGGACGGGTGTGTACGTGAGCACCGTAGGCGCGGTTCGGCCGCAGCCCCTCGACCACAGCCACCACGGCGGTGCGCTCGTCCGGCAGGCCGTTCGCGAACACACCCATCCGTGCCCCCGGTGGCACCGGCTCCGGCGCGTAGGTGATCGCTTCCGCCGTTTCGTGGTACGAGGTGAAGACCCCGTGTGCCACCGCGCGGTCGGAGCTGTCACCGGAGACGGGTTCGGCATGTGCGGCGGTGGGGGCCGCGAGTGCCAGGGCGAGTACGGTCAGCACGGCGCTCGTCGCGGATCGCATACGCCGAGTTCTACGCGATTCGCCGGGCCGGTTGGTGATCCTTCGCTCTGACGGGTGAAGTGGCGTGTCCGTGGCCGGGGCGAGTGTGACGAGGATCGTTCCCGTCGAGGGCGCGTAACGCTGCGCGATCGCGCTATGTTGATCGAATGACTGATTCGGGGCGCGACCGTACCTGGTTGGTCGCGATCGCCACAGCGATGTGGGGGACCGACGCACTGTGGCGGATGCCGCTGGCGAACAGCCTGCCGAGCACGACCGTGGTGCTGTGCGAGCACCTGATCGTCACACTGCTGCTGGTGCCGCTGCTGCCCCGCGCGTGGCGCGCCTTCGCTCGGTCTCGGGGTCGGCACCGGGCGGCGGCACTGGTAGTGGGGGCCGGTACCTCCGCGCTGGCCACGATATTGTTCACCGCCGCGTTCGGCTACGGCGATCCGGTCACTCCCGTGGTGCTGCAGAAACTGCAGCCGGTGTTCGCCGCGTTGGCCTCGTTCCTGCTGCTGCGAGAGGGGTTCCGCCGCGGATACCTGGCCTTCGCGCTGCCCGCGTTGGCGGGTGCGTGGCTGCTGGCGTTCCCGGACCCCGTGCAGGTGAGCGTCTCGCGGTTGGTTCCCGCGCTGCTGGCGCTGGGTGCCGCCGCCCTGTGGGCCGCCGGAACGGTGTTCGGCCGAGTGCTCAGCCGTGAACTCGCTCCCGTGGAGGTGACCACGTTGCGCTACTCGATCGGGCTGCCCACGGTGGCGCTGGTGCTGTTGCTCCGGGACGGTTCGATCCCCGAAGGGCTCTCGAACATCGGTGACGCACTGGCGGTGGGCTGGGCCAACATCGGCGGCCTGCTGCTGCTCGCGTTGATTCCGGGGCTGCTGGCACTCAGCTTGTACTACCTCGGGCTGCGTACCACCCCGGCGGCCCGGGCCACACTGGCGGAGCTCTCGTTTCCCGCCACCGCGGCCATCGTCGGAGTCGGCGTGTTGGGGGAGACGCTGACTCTCACCCAATGGGTGGGTTTCGTGCTGCTGGTCGTGATGATCACCGGACTCGGCTGGAACGAACGCGCCGGTGGCAGGAAGGTCGTGGAACCGGAACCCGCGCTCGCACGCGGTTGATGTCGGCTCGCCGGGCGGAAACACTCCCGCCCGGCGCTGCACAAGATCAACGGTTCCCTGTAGCCTGTAGCTTGCGGGCCGTTAGCTCAATGGGCAGAGCAGTGGACTTTTAATCCACGGGTTCAGGGTTCGAGTCCCTGGCGGCCCACCAAAAGGCCAGGTCAGAGGGTTGCTAAGTGATCAGTTCAAGATCACCGCCACACTTTACCCACACAGAACTACTCTGACTCGCTGTCGAAGACCGTTTCCAGCGCTGTGGCCGTGTCCTCGGTGACCGCCTTCCCAGCAACCGCGGAGTCGCCGAGAAGTACGAGGTCGCACTCGGGACCGCACAGAAGGCGTTGAGCGCCCTGGAGGAGGACGGTTGGATCACGACCACACCCTCCGTGGGGACGTTCGTGAACTCGGTCCCCGAACCCGTACCGAAGAGCAAGGACCTCGCTTCGGCTGTCGCCGAGTTACAAGCCACGGTCGCGGACCTGTCCGCCCGCTTGGACGCCCTGGAACAACAGCGGTGAGCCCGCTCCCGGAGTTCTTTCCGTCGCGCTGTCATGGTTCAAGATTGCGGCATGAACCGCCCGTTGGGTACTGGCCTGCCCCCACCTCTCCACTGAACTTCTGCCGAATCTGACGTGCTGAACTTTCCCTGAACTTCGGTGCAGCACAGCTTCAGTCAGCGCACGTGGAGTGGGAAGGTGGCCGGTATGGAACTGAACGGCACCCCCGCCACGCTTGACCAGATCAAGACCCTTGCGTTGACGAACTACGGGCACTTCACATCGATGCTGGTCGAAAGTGGCAAGGTGCGCGGTCTGTCGCTCCACCTGCAACGTCTGGCACATGACTGCCGCCGTTTGTTCAATACCGAGCTCGACACCGACCGGGTACGCGCCTACGTCCGAAACATGCTCACCGGAGAGGAGCGGACCGTGGCGCGAGTGACCGTCTTCGATCCCTCCCTAAATCTGGGAACGATCGGCTCCGATGCCGAGCCCCACGTGCTCGTGACCGCCCGCGAAGCCAGCCGTGGAGAGCCGAGCCCCTGGCGGTTGCAAGCAGCTTCGTACTCCCGCGAGGAGCCGAAGGTGAAGCACGTCGGGCTTTACGGCGCGATGCGGCACCGGCGGACCGCGCAGCGCGAAGGTTTCGACGATGTGTTGTTCCTCAACCCGGACGGGACGATCTCCGAAATCGCGACGTCGAACATCGGATTCATCCGTGACGGACAGACCATCTGGCCACGGTCCGAGATGCTCCCCGGTACCACCATGCGCCTGATCAACCAGGCTCTCGACAAGCCCATCACCACCGAGCCCGTGACCCTCGCCGACCTCGCGAACATGGAAGCTGCCTTCGCGACCAACGCGGCCACCGGAGTTCGGCCGATCGCGTCGATCGAAGGCGTCGAGTGGAACACGGACCACAAGGCGATTCACGAACTCCGCGAACTTTACACCGATATCCCACCTGAACAGGTGTGACGCGAGGGATGGAGCCGTTACTCTCCCCTGTAGAACAGCGGCACAGGGGAGATGCGGCAATTGGCGACAGTTCAGCAGTGGACGGGAATCGAGGTCCGCGCGCTACGTAACGCCATGCGGATGAGCCTTCGGGAATTCGCCGCTCTCTTGGCGTCAACGAACGAATGATCTCGAAGTGAGAAGCAGCGGGGGAGAACGTCACCCCACGTCCAGTGAACCAAGCAGCGCTGGACACCTGCCTGCAACGCAGCGACTCCGACACGGCAGCGACTCCGACACGCAAGCCCGATTCAAGTACCTCACCGATGGGCGCTTGGTTGGTGGCTCCTCCGAAGCGACCGAGCTGATCGGCAGCACCCAGGTACGCCACCCGAGCGACGGCAGCCTGATGGTCAAGGTCGATGCCAGCGTGTTTCTCTCCGGACCGAGTAACGAGCCGGTCTGGGTTCCGGCCTACTACATCGACGTACACCCGGTCAGCAACGCCGAATACGCGCGGTTCACCGCAGCGACCGGACACACCCCACCGGGGCACTGGCCGGAGGAGCAGTATCCCGCCGAACTCGCCGACCATCCCGTGGTGTTCGTGACTTGGAAGGATGCCACCGCCTACGCGCATTGGGCGGGCAAGGAACTTCCGACGGCGCAGCAGTGGGAGAAAGCAGCCCGCGGTACCCGTGGCATGGTCTACCCATGGGGCGATCAGCCGACCCCGGCCAAATGCAACGTGCGGGAAAGCGGTATAGGCGCCACTACACCCGTTGGCCGTTACCAAAGCGGCGTGAGCCCATACGGCACCTACGACATGTGCGGCAACGTGTGGGAGTGGTTCTCCACCGCGTCCCGGCCAGGCCGTCGAGAACTACGCGGTGGCGCCTGGACGAGCCCGTTCGACCGTGCCACGCCGTCTTCGTTCAACGACGCGGCCGAGACGATGTGCGACGACGACACAGGTTTCCGATGCGCGGTCTCAGCCGAAGCGATGGAACGTCTGTTGAACAGGTAAACAACGAGCCACACGCGCAGCCCCAGTGTGCGTGTGTGTAGAGTTTCTTTTCTTCATCAAGGGCGGCCCGACACCACGGCAGAGGCCGCCGAGGAAGCTCACCCTCGGCACATCGGTACGACCTGGCACCGGGGCCGGTCGGGCACGTGTTCCCGCGAAATCCGGTCCCGCTACGGACGCCCTCACCCGGCCACTTCCTACGGATACGCCACCGTGCCCGCGACGTAGCCACCCACCCAGCTGTTCACGGCAAAAACAAGTATATTTCAGCCCTGTTCGGCAAAGTTCTTGTTTTTGTTGGTGTAAATAATCGAAAAAAGAAAACGAAAAAGCAATCCGAAGGTGGCTCCCAGTATTCCTCCTGTTAGATTGTCGAATCCATCTTGGATAGTGCAGCTTCTTCCTATGGCTGGAATCAGCATTTGCATCGTCTCGATTATGGCAGGGATCAGTGGCAGCGCAAGCGGTGAAATCCACCATTTTCTAAAAGAAAGCGCTGCAAAAAAACCAAATGGTGCAAGCATCAAAGAATTCGCCGACTGCTCAGTAATGGATGGAAGGTCTGCTAGTCCGGTGTTTGATGGGAAATGAATCGCGCAAATTACTGAACCGCTGTTGACCCCGGAAGGAGAAAGAGTTACGGCAAAAACAAACGCAAGCGCCGCCGAGCTGACATAAAGAGGAACCTTAAATCCGACGCTGTATCGAGCCAAAAAAAAGCTAAAGACGAGAGATATTGCAAGGATGATTATGAATATCGCTATCGTTGCCGGGGTGATGAGTGATTTGACAAATATGGACAACATGTCCTTGATCATACAGCATTACTATGCAAGCAGTGGTGCTCACCTGAAAAAAAGCACCACTGCTGCTTAAATTATATTAACAAACGACCCTGGTAGAAAATACATAGTCTGCGTTTATATCGTGCATAACACCACGCATGCAGGTATTTTGCCTTGGAGCGTTAGGGGTAAAGGTTTCTGTTACTGTCTCTCCAGAGTCGACATACCAAGTTCTGGAACTCCAGCGAAGGTCATGCGGATTAGTACCGTCAGAGTTTACGCGTTCCCATCCGAACCTGATATGTGCAGTGGCTCCGTCGCTTTTACTGTAGCTGTTATTGACATTGCTGATAGTTGCATCTGTCCCGTAAAAATTCGTGACAAAATAACCATTGCTTAGGTCGTTGTTTCCGCTTCCAATCCAAGCTGGAATTTTAGCGTTATCAGAAGAATTAGTAGTATCCTGGGGGTAGCATTAGCAACGGCGGTGGGTGCTATTCCCACAAGGGTAGCAGCTGTTAACCCCACGAGTGTTTGTCCAATACGACGCAAAAGCACTTGTTGCTCCTTTTGACTGTTCCTGCCTTGCGGAAGATTAATTTACTAATTTTTCCTGTGATGGAAATACTTCGATCGAGTGTTGCGCATGAAACTAAAATAACATGTGATATCCGTTATTTTATATTGACAGAGTGATTGTCTGTCGTGCTAAACGATGAGCCATTCAGGCTAATGGTTTCACTGGAGATTGAGTATTTAATGTTGATCTTTCTGGGGGTGTTTGTCTTCGGGAATCAACGATAATGTTCACTAATATCGTTATGTAAAAAACGCTTATGCCCTCTGTCTCGACGTGTGGCGATGACTGACCAACGACGACAGAAAATGCGAAGGACCGTCCCCTAATCTCTAGCTAGCAGTGAGTCCTCTCTCACGTCCGCGGTTGGAGGAAGGCGGCCAAACCGGGGCGTCAAGAGAGCCCTGGGGACTCCAAGAGTAATGCCGGGTTACGTTCGTGGCTGGTTGCTCTTGACTCCCCGGCTTACCCGTTGGAAGCGGCTGGGTGCCGGATGTGGGAGGGGACTGGAGCGGCTCTCGGTTAGTGGCCGTGTTTTCTGCGCGGAGTGGAGATCGAGCTGTCGGTCAGCTCAAGATCATGAGTGCACTTTACGTGTACGAAACGATGACAGACAACGACTGACACCCACCCGCAACGGATATGCTGATCGATGTTCCGTCACAGCGCACGACAGTGATCGAGCCTCGCCGACAGCGGATGACAGCGATGGATCATTACTCCACGGGTTCAGGGTTCGAGTCCCTGGCGGCCCACCAAAAGGCCAGGTCAGAGGGTTGCTAAGTGATCAGTTCAAGATCACTGCCACACTTTACCCACACAGAACTACTCTGACTCGCTGTCGAAGACCGTTTCCAGCGCTGTGGCCGTGTCCTCGGTGACCGCCTTACGCCCCAGGTACACGTCCTGAGTCAGCGACGGCCGCGAGTGCCCCAGCTGATCGGCGATCCGGCGAGCACTCAACCCCGCCTCATCCGGCACCGTGGCCGCAGTCTTGCGGAACACGTGCGAAGTCACCCGGGTAAGCTGTCCCTGTCGTGAGACGTAGTCCGGACCAGACTGTCTAGGTGCTGTGTTGGATGGTGCTTCGGCGTTGATCTGAGAGGCAGGGACCATGAGCAAGCGGGACTACTACGGCGATCCGCAGGCCCCGGCCGTCAACAGTCTGGTGGTGGCGGTGGCCGTGGTGGTCCGTGACGAGTCCGGCCGTGTGCTGTTGATCGAGCGCACCGACAACGAGCTGTGGGCCCTGCCCGGCGGGGCGCAGGATCTCGGCGAGACCACCCGCCAAGCCGCCCTGCGCGAGGTTGCCGAGGAGACCGGGCTGACGGTGGAGATCACCGGCATCGTCGGCATCTACTCCGACCCGCGACACGTGATCGCCTACGACGACGGCGAGGTCCGCCAGGAGTTCTCGATCGTGTTCACCGCCCGACCGGTGGAAGGACGACTACGGCCCAGCGGTGAGAGCCGCCGCGTGCACTGGATCCAACCCGCGGAGCTGGATTCGCTGACCATGCACCCCACGATGCGGATGCGCATCGAGCACGCGTTGCAGGAACGTTCCGAGCCGTATCTCAGCTGACCACCGCCGAATGGGCCACTGATCGACTCATCCCCGGTGTGCGTGTGTAGAGTTTTTTTCTTCATCAAGGCCGCCCCTGCGGCAGGGACCTCCGAGGAGATTCACTACTCGCACGCCGGTTCGGTTCGGCGTCGTGGGTGGTTGGGGGTGTGTTCTCGTGAGGTCGGGGCTTCGTAGGGGATTTCTTTGCCGGGCGACTTCCTGTGGGGTGGGTTGTCGCGTCCGTCGCGTGGTTTCTGTATCTGGCTGTGCCCGTTTTGCCGCGCAGTAGTTGGTCAGGTGTTTTTGCGGATGAGGCCGGTGTATCCGGCGACGAACAAGGTGGCGAAGGCCCAGCCGAGGATGGTGAGCAGGTAGTTGCCGAGGTAGAGGGCTTGTCCCCAGGTGTTGGTGGTGGCGATCTCGCAGCGTTGGC
>NZ_FNJR01000009.1:0-80481 GCF_900104475.1 Actinopolyspora xinjiangensis | reverse complement strand
GAAGCTGCCCGGTGATGCTGGTACCGAGTAGTCGCAGTGCGCCGAGCCGGCTGTCGGAGCCGGCTGTGAACCCCTCACCGAGGGTGAGATCACCACCGATGATGGATCCCACAAGTGTCAGGGAGGACATGCCGGAAGTATCCAGTCGCGTGCCGGACAGGACGAGATCTCCGGTGATGTTGACGTCCACCAGGCTCAGCCACTCGCAACGAATGCCCCGGAGTCGGATGTCGTGTTCGCAGACGAGATCGTTGGCTTCCAGATAAGGGAACCGGGTTCCGGACAGATCCAGATGCGGCAGCTGAGCTCTTGTGGCCTCGATGCTCTCGTCGAATTCGCACTGGTGCAACGCCAACGGGACGGCGGCCCGCACATCGGTGAGGTCCAGTTTCCCGGTGATGTGCGCTCCCCGTAGTCGCACTCCACGCGGGTCGATGCTCTCGGTGACCGAGCCGAACAACAGCTTGCGAATCGCGGTTGCCGGAATCTCGCGGTCGGTCTCATCGCTGACGTCGAGGAGTTCACCCACTCGCGCCGCGTCGGCCAACCGGTCTTCCAGCGACACCGCCTCAGACACCATGCCGAGATCATAAGGAACCGAGGCGCACCACACGGGCGGTTCGCTTTGGACGGTTGGGGCCGCACCGCCGTAGTTCTCCCGTGCGGAACCACTCTGATTCGCTGTCGAAGACAGTTCCCAGCGCTCGCGGGGTGCCCTGCGCGCACTCGCCGACGTGCTCATCGTGCCGTGGGGCGGTCGTCCCGCATCGTCCGGCAGCGGACGGCCGGGACTGTGAATTTCCGGGGAGTGTGTCGTGAGTGGTGCGAACGATGCCGGCGCCCGAGTTTCGCCGGACCGGTTCAACGGGTGGGGCCTGTTCGCGGTTCCGATTCGTTGAACCGCGTATTTGCGATCAGCTTCTAAAGTGGAGGCTTGTTCGTCCGGATCACCACTCAGTGGCGGATGTACGGCAGCGCCGATCGGGGGCACGATGTTCTCAGCCGGTGGGCCGGTGAAGGGTGTGTAATGCGCGGGGGTGCGGTGGTCGTCGGTTGGTTGCCGTATGACCGATGGGCCACGATCACGGGAGCGGTGTGCGGGTACGGAGGCGGAGATGAGCGGTTCTGGTGCGCCGAACGACCACGAACGCCCCGATCGGCAGCGCAACGAGATGAGCGGGACCAGTGACAACCTGGTTCAGGCACAGCGAATAACCGGGGGCGTGCACTTCCACGGCATGCGCCGTTCCGCCCGCCCGACGCTGTGGATCGGACTCGTCCTCGTGGTCGTGGTGACCGTCGCCGCCGCGTTCTGGACCGTTCAGCGGATCGGGACCGGCGAATCACCGTTGACGGTGCGGGTGACCGAGCCCTCGTCCTGTCCGGGGGGAGAGTGGGTCTTCCCGGAGGGGATCGACCCGGCGGATCTGCCACCCCCGGAGTCGTTCAACGGCCGCAAAGCCTACGAGCTGGGCGGAATCAGCGCCTCCGGTAACCGGATCGTACTGACCGTGCACGGCCGATCCACGGAAGGGGCTGTTGTCCTGCAGGATCTGCGGGTGCGGATGTTGTCCCGGGAACCTGCCACTCGCGAGGGCACGCTCGTGCGTGCCTGTACCGGTGCGGGTTCGATGTTCGCTCGAGGTTTCAGTATCGATCTCGACGAGCCGCGGCCGCGGCCCGTTCCGAGATCCGGGGATCTGGTGGAACCGGGGGATGAACTCGGCGAAGGATTGGACTTCCCCTACCGGGTCTCGACCACCGACCCGGAGGTGTTCTGGGTGACGGTGAACACCGAGACGTGCTTGTGCCGCTGGCAGCTCGAACTCGACTGGGCTTCACCGGAGGGAACCGGAACCAATATCATCGACCTGTCCGGGCAGCCCTTCCGAACCACGGCCAAGCAGGGGCTGCGTAGCTATGTGCACACTTAGCTCCGATCGGAGCCCCGGGACCGGGACTGTCCGGGTGTCGCCTCATTCGGTGGGGCGAAGTAGGGCGTTCGATCCTGGAGCGAACATGATGCGCGGCCCCTTGGCGACACTGGTGGTGGTGAGCGTGCTGTCACTGGCCGCGTGCGGGGGCGACCCCGCTGTCGATCCGCCGGGGACCGACTGCGGAACAGCTGTGACCACAGCGGCCGGTAACGAGGTCAGCGTGTTCATCATTGCTGGTGAGGTGAGCTGTGAACAGGCCGTGGGGGTCATGGACGACTACTTCCGGGCTCTCGAACGTGGCGAGGCTCCGGGCATGGGCGGTGGTGGCCCCGTGTCGGTGGGCGATTGGACCTGCGTCAGCGGTTCGAGGGCCGACCCGGGAACCGGTTGCAGGACCGAGGACGGCAGGAAGATCGACACCTCCGTGGGCGGCTGAGCCGGCTGAGGGCAGTGGTGAGAGGCGGAGGGTTCGAGGGGTTCGAGTACGTCGTGGACATTCACGTGCTCGGGGTGAGGCGTTGTCCTTGTCAAGGGTGATCAGGGGCGGGATCGGGTCCGGTGGGCCTCGCCCGTCGCTTCTCGTTCATCCGACCGGCGGTTCGTTCGCCCGGTGGTGATCTCTCCGGGCAGGGAATCGGCCCCCGATCGTCGGGCCCGTACGGCGCCGCGTCCGGCACGCATCGTCGTTGGCCGGCTCCGCTGCGCGGCGGTGCGGTCGTTCCTTCTTCCTGGCGGGCGTTTCATTGTCCGGGAGAACAACGAAGCACGCCAAATAATGTTGGGGCGCACGAATACACCGTGTCCGGGGCCACTTAGTATCCACCGACACTTGTCACGAAACCCACATGCCGGACTCAAGTCGTGACCACTGGCCCAGCGATCGTTTCGCCGGGAACACATGTGCCGTCTCGGCTGAAGGAGTATCAGTGTTTGACATCAGCCCAGCAGTGCTGACGACCTTCGCCGCCTACCTGGTCGTCATGCTCGTGATCGGGGTGTGGGTGTACAGGCGCACCAACACCCTCGCGGACTTCGCGCTCGGCGGCCGGAGGCTGAACGCGCCCACGGCCGCCCTGTCGGCACAGGCCAGTGACATGTCCGGGTGGTTGCTGCTCGGACTGCCGGGTGCGGTCTACGCCCAGGGAGTGGGGGCCACCTGGATCGCGATAGGGCTGGCCCTGGGGACGTACTTCAACTGGTTGTTCATCGCCCCCCGGCTGCGCACCTACACCGAGCGCGCGAACAACGCGGTGAGTCTGTCGGCCTACCTGGAGTCCCGCTTCGAGGACCGGAGCCGGTCGCTTCGGCTGGTCTCGGCGCTGGTGATCGTCGTGTTCTTCACCGTTTACGTCGCCAGCGGACTCGTCGCCGGTGGTGTGCTGTTCGAGGACGTGTTCGGCGTGGACTCGACGCTGGCGATCACGGTCGCGGTGGCGATGATCGTGGTTTACGCCTTCCTCGGTGGCTTCCTCGCGGTGAGCTTCACCGATGTGGTGCAGGGAACGATGATGTTCCTGGCGTTGCTGGTGCTGCCGCTGATCGGGATCGCCCTGCTGGGAGGTTTCGGCGGTCTGGGCGGTGCGCTCGGCGAGCAGACCCCGGCGCTGCTGGACATGGGCCGGGAGGCGAGCTTCACCGACGGGAGCTGGTCCAGCGGCAGCGGGCTCGGCATCGTCTCGATCGTGTCCCTGCTGGCGTGGGGGCCGGGATACTTCGGTCAGCCGCACATCCTGGCGCGGTTCATGGGCATCCGCAGCGCCCGTCACATCCCCGTGGCCCGCCGGATCAGCACCACCTGGGTGGTGGTGACCCTCCTCGGCGCTTCGCTGGTCGGTCTGGTCGGGATCGGCGTGCTCGACCAGCCGCTGCAGAACCCGGAGCGGGTGTTCATCGCGTTGGCCCAGCAGCTGCTGAACCCCTGGATCGCGGGCGTCCTGCTGGCCGCGGTACTGGCCGCGATCATGTCCACCGCCGACAGTCAGCTGCTCGTGGCCTCCACCGCCCTGACCGAGGACTTCTACCGTGCCTTCGTCCATCGGGACGCTTCGGAGCGTCTCCTGGTGTGGGTGGGGCGCGCGACCGTGATCCTGGTGGCGATCGTGGCCTACGTGATCGCGCTCGGTGGTGGAGCGGTACTGGACATCGTCTCCTACGCGTGGGCCGGTTTCGGTTCCGCGTTCGGCCCGGTGATCCTGCTCTCGCTGTTCTGGTCGCGCATGACCTGGACCGGCGCCCTCGGCGGCATCGTCGGCGGTGCCACCACCGTCCTGGTGTGGAAGAACGTGGACGCGCTCAGTGGCACGGGCGTTTACGAGATGATCCCGGGCTGGATCGTGGCGTTGCTGGCGATCGTGGTGTGCAACGGGTTCGGCAAGCGTCCCGAACGGGTCTGGTCCGGTTCCATGGCCGACACAGTCGAGGGCGGTGAGCCCGCGAAGAGCTGACGCGACGGCCGTTTTCGGACGCGACGAGGGGTGGAGCACCGCGGTGCTCCACCCCTCGTCGCGTTTTGGTGCCCGGTGATCTCGCCGGAGGTTCCCCGGCTTCACCGCGGTGGTTCCACGAGGTTCTCGTGCGGGGTGATCGTCACGGCTGCCTGTCGGTGTCTTGGCCGGAGTTCTGTCCTGATGTCGGGCAATTGGCATACTTTTAGATACCGAATATGCTCTTTCTTGTGGCGTGTGGGGCTTGGCTTGGCACGAGGGGGCGTCTGCCGTAGCAGGGTTCCCGTTGCGGTGCGGCGGTCGGCCGCTTGTCGCAAGTTGTGATCAACTAATTTTTGAGCAGCAAAAATATCCGAATCGGAGATCGAGTTCGCTTTCTTGTGCGGTGTGGCCGTAGGCGCGGGTGGTCTCGTGAGAGCTCTCGTGGGAGCGTCGTGATCCGATACCGTGGAGGTCCACGGCGTAGCGTTGACAAACCAATCGTTCGGTTTTATTGTTCTTCGTGACGGTTGGAGGACGGGGATCGTGGTCGAACTCCACGAACTCGGACTCGAGTGATGGACGTGCGCTCTCGTGAGGACGTCGTGGCAGTGCTCCACATCGAGACGTCCCGGGAGTTCGTTCACGGTTGAGCTGACTGGAGTGGAGCCATGTCCGTAACTCGACGCCGGAACACCCATCGGACAATCGACACGACCTCGCCCGCCGACCCGGGCGAGGCAGGGACATGGTGCGGCGGACGGGGGGAAACGCCGCGGGCGCCGAGCACTCCTTCTCCGTGACGGTGTGGAAGGCAACGTCGCGTTCCACGGATGTCTCACCGGGTTCGCCCGGCCGCGGAACCCTCGGCGGTTCGGGCGGACCTGTCCGGGAAGTGGGGGCGCGGTTCCTCCGATGGCCGCGTCGACCGGTGGTAGTAGCGCCCGTCGACCGCGACGAGCGTTCCGACACCCCGGTTCGCTCGTCGACAACCAGTCGTTTCGACTCGCCCGGCAGGGGAACGGTCATCGGCATCCACGATTCTCGTGCTCCGGACGAAGATCCTTCCGAATCCTGTCACGGGCTCAGGAGAGGAGAACATCGAACATGCCACGCTCGGGACATCTGTTGGAGCTGGGGAGATTCCTCAGTGCCCGGCGCGCCGAACTGACACCGGCCGAGGTGGGGCTGCCCGATGTGGGCAGGCGCCGCACACCGGGACTGCGCAGGGAGGAAGTGGCGACACTCGCGGGTGTCGGTGCCTCCTGGTACACCTGGATCGAGCAGGGGCGGGCGGAGAACGTCTCCCCGGAGATCCTGCGGGCCCTGGCGCGCGCGCTCCGGCTCGACGAGGTCGAGCTCAGGTACATGACCGGACTGGCCTCCGTACCCACCGGAGGTGAAGTCGGCGACTCGGAGGGGCCCGACCTCTCCCTGATGCCGCAGATCGTGGAGAACTGGCTGCCGCAGCCCGCCTACGTGCTGGACAGGTACTGGAACGTACTGGTGGCGAACGCCGTCGCTCACCCCCTCCTCGGGACTCCGGAAGGCGAGGGAACCAACTACCTGGAAACACTGCTCACCGATACCGCTGCTCGTCAGATGCGCCCCGACTGGGAGCGGGACGTGGAAAGTGCCGTGGCTCGCTTCCGCGCCGACACCTGGTCGTTGAGCGCCGATCCCGGTTTCGTGGCTCTGATAGATCGCTTGCGCACCGTCAGCACCCACTTCGCCCGACTGTGGGACCAGTACCAGGTCGCCGACGACTCCTGCTATCAGGAATCGCTTTACCACCGCGATGTGGGCGACATGCGCTTCACGCGCGTCGTCATGGATTTCACGTGCGGCTACGGCCTCAAACTCGTACTGCTCACACCGGTGGTCGGCAGTGGTACTCGCGAGGCCGTAGAACGGTGGTACGAGCTGCTGTCGGTGGAAAACGTCCTTCCCGCTGTGTCCGCTTGACAACCCCCCCGGAAGAGGTGCTTCGAGACATGACCATCGACAGGTGGAACGTTCCCGGACGGATGAGATCGCTCCGCGTCGGAGACCACACCGTCACCTACATTCCCGACGGCCACGTCGAGTTGTCCCCCAGATCCTGGTTCCCCGAGTCCACGGCCGGGGACTGGGAGGGCGACCGGACGAGACTGCTCACAGCGGAGGGATTCTTCCTCGGCTCGGTCGGCGGCCTGCTCGTCGAGTACGGCGAGCGCGCCCTGCTGATCGACGCCGGTTTCGGACCGCACCGAGCGGCGGCCGCCCACACCCACCCGTACCTCGGGGCGCTGGCCGGTGGTGGTCTGCTTCGCGGACTGCGCGACGCGGGGCGACGGCCGGAGGAAGTCGAGGCGGTCGCCTTCACACATCTGCACGACGACCACTTCGGCTGGGTGTTCCGGCCCGGCAACACGAGCACTCCCTTCCTGCCGCACGCGAACCTGATCGCCTCCTCGGAGGAGTGGTCCTCGATGCGGCGGCGTGGGATGCCGGTGTCCTTCCCGTACCGGGAGGCGGGTGACGGTGAGGAGATATTCCCCGGAGTCGTCGCCTGGAGCACTCCGGGACACACCCCCGGGCACACTTCCTACGTCGTTTCCTCCGGCGGGCAACGGCTGATCGCCTTCGGCGACGTCTTCCACTCCCCGGTCCAGGTGGAGAGACCGGAGTGGGAGGTTTCCATGGACTCGGACCCGAACGTCGGGATCGCCACCCGCGATCTGGTGTTGAAGGAACTCTCCCAGCCCGAAACCCTGGGATTCGGCAACCACTTCGCCGACGTGGTCTTCGGAAGGGTCGTCTCCTCGGGGGCGGGCTCGCACTGGCGACCGGAGCACCGCTGAGGAGTCGGCTTCCACGTGCCGTGGAGCGCGGCGTTGACCCGCCGCTTCTCGCCACGCGGCGATTCGGGGATCGCGGAGCCGTTGGTCGACACCACCACGATCCGCATCCTGTTGTCAGTGTCAATATGTTGAACGGACACTGGTTGTCCGCCGCGCTCGGCAGGATGATGAGAACATGCGCGGCACAACGGGATCCGGAATTTTCCTTCCGGTTCTTCCGGGAGATAAGGAACGAATTCCGAAGTGTCGTGGTCGGCGTGTTCCGCCGTTCTCCGGAATTCTCGGCTCGCCGAACCGGAACACGCCTCCGATTCCCCTTGGAAACCGACTCGTGGACAACCTCGGGTCCGACGCGCGGTCCTGCTTCTCACACCGCCGTGCCAGGTGCGACGTAACGGCACCCAATGACGATTTTTCGACTGCGAGTTTTGGAACTATCGATGCGACAGCAGACTATCCCCGGAAAACCGCTCGGTGTCGGGCTGGTGGGACTCAGCGCCGAGGGCGGTTGGGGAGTTCGGGGCCACCTCCCCGCCCTGAAGGCGGTCGACGGATTCGAACTACGCGCGCTGGCGGGGTCGGACCTGAGAGCGGCGGAGAAGGCGGGTGACAAGTACGGGGTCCCGCACGTGTTCGACGACGTGGGGCGCATGGCCGCCCACGACGAGGTGGACGTCGTCGTGGTCGCGGTCAGGGTTCCCCGTCACCGGGAGCTGATCGTTCCCGCCCTGAACGCGGGCAAGACGGTGGTGAGCGAGTGGCCGCTGGCCAGGGATCTGGCCGAGGCGGAGGAACTGGCCACCGCCGCTCGCGGACAGGGAGTACGTACCGTCGTCGGCCTGCAGGCGCGCTCCTCGCCGGTGGTGCGCTACGTCCACGACCTGGTGGAACAGGGCTACGTCGGCACGGTGCTCTCGACCAGCGTCATCGCCTCCGGCGGTGGCTGGGGCTCGTTCGTCGACTCCCGCGCCGCCTACACGGCCGACCGCGCCAACGGGGCCACCATGCTTTCGATTCCCTTCGGACACACCGTGGACGCGCTGACCATGTGCCTGTCCGGGTTCGCCGGTCTCACGGCCACCACCAGCGTCCGCAGGCCGGAAGTGCGCAACACCGAAACCGGCGAGACGCTGCCGAAGACGGCGGAGGACCAGATCGCCGTCACGGGTGAGCTCCACAGCGGAGCGGTCGCCTCGGTCCACTACCGAGGCGGGGCCTCTTACGGCACGAACATGCTGTGGGAGATCAACGGAACCGACGGTGACCTGGTCGTGTCCGGCGACATCGGGCATCTGCAGTTCGGCGGCGTCACGATTCGGGGAGCGTCCGGCAAGAACGCCCGGTTGGGCGAGCTCCCCGTTCCCGAGGAGTACGTCCTCTTCCCTGAACTGGAGCAACCGGCACTCAACGTTGCCCAGGCCTACAGCCAGCTCGGCACCGACATCGCCGAGGGCACCTCCGTCCTGCCCGACTTCGAACACGCCGTCGAGCACCACCGCCTGCTGGACAGGATCCAGCGGGCCGCCGCCACGGGCACGCGGCAGTGAACCCCCCGGCTGTTCGCCGTGTGGCGCACCGCGACCGGTGCGCCGTCCGGCACCAGCCGGCCGAGCAAGCAGTCCGACGCGCGATCCCCGAACAAGGAGAAACATGTACACCGGTTTCGGAGCCTTCCTGTCCCCGCTACACCAGCCCGGTCAGGACCCGCACCTGACCATCCGCCGCGACCTCCGGTTGGTGGAACAGCTGGACGAGCTCAACTTCGACGAGTGCTGGTTCGGTGAGCACCACTCGCTGGGATGGCCGACCATCGGCGCGCCGGAGACGATGATCGCGGCGGCGGCCGAGCGCACGAGCCAGATCAAGCTCGCCAACGGCGTGGTCACCCTCCCGTTCCACCACCCCTTCCACGTGGCCACGCGCGCGACCCTGCTCGACCACCTCACCCGGGGCAGGTACATCCTCGGTGTCGGTCCCGGCGCCACCCCCAACGACGCGCGGATACTCGGCATCGACATGGACGAGCTCAAGCGCATGTCCCACGAGGCCCTGCCGAACGTCATCGAGCTGGTCAACGGCGAGCGGGCCGTCGACGACAAGACCGACTGGTACAGCCTCAACGACGCCAAGATGCAGCTGCCGCGTTACAGCAGGCCGGGTATAGAGATGGCCATCTCCAGCGCGGGCTCTCCCAACGGGCCGCGCGTCGCGGGGACCTACGGCATGAGCCTGCTGTCCTTCGGCGCCCCGCCGCCCGGTTTCCCCGCGGTCGATCTCGCGCAGCAGTGGCGCTACGCCGAGGAGGCGGCCGAGGAGAACGGCCGGACCATCGACCGGAAGGACTGGCGGGTCGCCGTCCCGCTCTACATCGCGGAGACCCGCGAACAGGCCTACGAGGACGCCAGGGAGGGCTTCGACAAGTGGTTGCACGGCTACTGGGGTGAGGCCGCCGGCTTCGACGTCTCCATGGAAGGGGTGGACAGGTCGCGGGAGCTGGAGGCCATGGTCGAACGGGGGCGGGCCATCGTCGGCTCCGTGGAGGACGCCATCGCCGGCATCGAGCACCTGCAGGAGACGACCGGCGGTTTCGGTACTTTCCTGACCTACGTGGTGAACTGGGCCTCCCACGACAAGACCAGGCGCAGCTTCGAGTTGCTGGCCGAGGAGGTCGCCCCCCACTTCACGGGAACCGCCCGCCGCGGGATCGAGTCCATCGAACGGAGCGTGGCCAACCGCGAACCGGCCGCGTGATTCCCGCCGAGACCGGCTGAGTGGACGAAACGCTCGCCGCACACCGACGGAACCGGTGCGGAGCCGAGAGGGAACACCTCTCGGCTCCGCACCGGTTCTTCGCGTTCTTCCCGCCGTCCCGGAGAGAATTCCGGTGAAGGAGCGGGGACGTGTTCTCGATTTTTCGTGTTGGTGCTGACACCAGCAGCGACAGCCAGTGGTTCGGTCTCCGGGACACTGCGATCATCGATTTGTGACTTACAGAGTGGCAATTACTGGTTCCTACGGATCGGGAAAAACAGTGCTCTCCACGGCGCTGTCCCGGTTGACCGATATTCCACGCACCCACGGTTCCCCGATGCGGGAACCGATAGGAGGCGAGGGGAGAAGTGTCCACGAATGGACTCCCGGGCAGCTGGTTCAGCTGACCGTCAACCGATACACGGAACGGGTGATGAGCGAGTCGGGGATGACCGGCGGGTTCATCTCGGACGGTTCGGTGCTGCACGAGTGGGCCTACGCCAAGGTGAAACTGGTGGCCGGGTCGTACCCCGGAACCGCCATGCCGCTGCGGGGGCGGTACCGCTCTGACGAGGTCAGGGCGCTGGAGTCCGTGGTGGACGACCTCGGCCTTCTGATGAAGCGGCACGCCGAGCGATCCTACGACGCCTTCCTGCACGTGCCGGTCGAATTCGACATGACCGGTGACGGCCAACCCATCAACGAGAATTTTCGGCTCATATCCGATGACATCCTGCTGCCAGAGCTCGAAAGCACCGGTATCCCGGTCTACACAGTGGGCGGAGACATCCGCGAACGTCTGGAACAGTGCCAAAAGGCCCTGGGAATCGACGCGGTCAACGAAATCGAGGAAGTCGTTCGCCAGGTCGGCGAGCGGTGACTCGGAATCACCAGAGAGGGAAGAGCATCATGGCGGTTCAGGAAACCCCCAGTTTCAAGGAAAATCCGAATCTGAAGCTGGCCATATCGGGTACTTACTCCACCGGAAAGTCCACCACCTCGGAGGCGTTGTCGATCGCCACGGGTATCCCGCGTACCCACGCGAAGACCTCTCGGGAACTGCTCGTCGACCTCGTCCCGGGTAAGACCGTGATGGAGCTCAACGCGATGGAGCTCGTCAAGCTGCTCCTGCGCCGCTTCGAGGAACGCGTGCACAACGAGACCAGTGACAACGCCTTCATCTCCGATGGAGGTGTCTTCCACGAGTGGGTCTACTTCGAGGCGCGCATGCGCGTCGGCATCAATCCCGGTGCCAGCTGGTGGTTCAAGGCGATCAAGAAGATCACGGGCCTTCCGGTCAAGCACTTCTACCAGCGCTACGCGAACATGCTGGGCGAGGTCACCCGGGCCCGCGCGCAGCGCATCTACGACGCCTACGTCCACCTCCCCGTCGAGTTCGACATGGAGCCCGACGGCCACCGCCCGGTTTCGGAGGAATTCCGCCGACTCTCGGACGACCTGCTCATAGAGGCGCTGGACGAGATGGGGATTCCCTATCACGTGGTCGGGGGGTCCATTCCGGATCGGCTGGAGAAAATCATCAAGACCTTCGACCTGCCGGTGGTGGTTCCCGTCGAGGACGCCATCGCGGAGGCGGAACGTCGGGTGAAGGCCGACATCGAGGACCTCAAGGCGGATGCCCGCTTCCACGAGGCCCAGCGGCAGAAATCGTTGCGTCGCCGCATCGGATACGCGCTGCGTTACTGAACGGACCGCTCGTGGCCGGTCTCGGTCACCGAAACACCCCTCGGCCCCCGCAAAGCGAAACTCACGAAAGGATCCGGCGTGTCTACCAGTGTGCCAGTCAGGCCACGTCACCTGGGAGCGGTGCTAGCTCTCCTGGCATTCGCCCAGTTGATCATCGCCATCGACTACAACATCGTCTTCGTCTCGTTGCCCGAGATCGGTGAAGGACTCGGATTCAGTTCCCAGAACCTGCAGTGGGTGGTCTCGGCCTACGCCGTGGCCTTCGGCGGTTTCCTGCTGCTCGGAGGGCGAGCGACCGACCTGTTCGGCCGCAAGCGGATATTCATCCTCGGACTGTTCCTCTACGCCTCGTCCTCGCTGGTGGGCGGTCTGGCCACTGCTCCGTGGCTTCTGATCGCGGCCCGCGCGGTGCAGGGGCTGGGCGGTGCTTTCCTGTCACCGGCGACGCTCTCCCTGGTGACCACCCTCTTCCGCGAGGGTGCGGAGCGCAACCGCGCGCTGTCGGTGTGGGGCGGTGCCGGTGGTTCCGGCATGGTGCTCGGCTCCATCCTCGGCGGTCTGCTCACCCAGGTGTTCGGTTGGGCCTCGGTGTTCTACGTCAACGTCATCTTCGCCGGTGCCGCGATGCTCGTGGCCGTGTTCCTGCTGCCCAACGACCGTGCCACCACCAGGGGCGCCTTCGACCTGCCCGGCGCGCTCACCGGCACGATCGCGTCCACCCTGCTGGTGTTCGCCCTGGTGCAGGGACCGGAAGCGGGTTGGGGCTCTCCCGTCGTGCTCACCGCCTTCGTCGTCGCCGTCGTGCTGTTGGCCGCGTTCCTGGTGATCGAGAGCAAGAGCCGGGCACCGATGGTGCCGCTGCGCCTGTTCACCAACCGCAACCTCTCGGTCGGCGTCTCGATCACTTTCCTGTTCATGGCGACCTTCGGTGCGCTGGCCTACTTCCTGACCCAGTTCTGGCAGGTCGCGCAGGGATACAGCGCCTGGGCCACCGGTTTCGCCTTCGTCGTGCCCTCGGGCAGCGTGCTGATCGGAACCATCCTCGGTGGCAAGTCGGCCACCAAGCTCGGTATCCGCAAGACGCTGGTCATCTCCCTGTCCATGGGAGTCGTCGGCATGATCGCGCTGGCGCTGTCGGTGTCCGAGGGCGTTTCCTACGCGACGCTCGTGCCGTCGCTGGCGGTTCTCTCGCTGGGGCAGGGCATGGTGTTCACCAACATGTTCGCCGCCGCGACGACCGGGATCCCGGCCGACGACCAGGGAATCGGCTCCGGCATCGCCACCACCGGCCAGCAGATCGGTGGGGCAGTCGGACTGGCGGTGCTGATCGCCATCACCGCGACCGCCTCCGGGGAAACCGCAGGCGACCCGGCCGCCCTGACGGACGGCGTGCGCACTGCCACCTGGCTCATCGCCGCGGGGATCGGACTGACCATCCTGGTCGCACTGAACCTGCGCAAGTCGACTCCGCCGAGTGCGGAGGAGGACGAGCCGGAGGAGATCGCCCCGACCGTCGAGAAGGTCTGAGGCGGTTCTCGCGACGCAGCTCGTCGGCGAAGCCCCGGAGACCTTTGGCTGGGGAAGCCGAGGCATCGCCGACTCCGTGCCACGGGTGGCTCCGCGGAACCACCCACTACACAAGGAATGATTGTAATGGTCAACGCGACACAGCACAGTACCCTGTCGCTCACGTCGGTGGACGACTTCCTCGGGGACCGGCAGGGCAGGTTCTTCGGCGAGGGGTTCAAGCGGGTCACGCACACCGTGAACGACATCACGGTCACCGCCGAAGGCGGGAGGCCGCGACTGGAGGCCGTCGGGGGCGTGAGGTTGCCCGAATCCTGGTCCCGGAAGGGTGAGACCGATCAACGGCCGCATCTGTCCACCATCGACGTGATGGTCCTCGGCGCGCGGTTGACGGGACTCCACCTCGCCCACGCCCACGACGTTCGCCCCAACGATCCGTTCCGGATCCGCGAGCTCACGATCAGGGCGGGCAACGCGCCGCAGGAGGACGACCTGGGGGCTTTCCCGGTGGTCGCCGAGCACGTGAGCACGGAGCCGGGCGGGGAAGGCAACACGACGACGGTGGACTGCCGCGTGGGTGCCCTGGACATCAGGGTGGTCGCCGAGCACCGCGGGGAGTCCGTCCCCTCGGACGTGGCGGGGTACTACTCGTCGGCCGAGAGCCTGCCGGGGCCCTGGAACACCGCGCCGTACGGTGTTTCCCACCACGTGCGCAGCCAGTTCCTCAACGAGATCGAGATCGACCTCTCCGAACCGGCGGCGGACGGCGAGCTGACCGTCATCGGAGCACCGGACGACCTGTCCGGAGTGGGCCACGAGACGACCATGATCGACCATTTCGTCGCGGCGCTGCAGCTCGGTCAGGTACTGCTCTACAAGCTCGACGACGTCGACCGGGCCGACAGCAACACGCTCTGGATGCGGCGTACGACCTTCGAGCCGGTCTCCGACTCCGGCTCCGGTCGTTTCCGGGTCGATCTGGAGAACTCCCGGCTGCTGCCCAGCAAGCAGGGAACCTGGCGTTCCGCCGACGTGGTGGCACGGTACGGCGGCCGTCTCATGAGGTGCTCGGTGGCCCACCTGCTTCCGGTGGATCGGGAGGGCGTCGTGAGCGGAAAGGCGGGTTCCTTATGAGCAGGGCCGCCGTACTCAGCGGGCTGGGGACCTATCTGCCTCCCCGCCGCATCAGCAATCAGGAGATGTCCGAACGGTTCGACACCTCGGACGAATGGATCACGAGCCGCACCGGGATCAACGGCCGCTACTGGGCGGACGTGGGAACCTCCAGCGGTGATCTGGCGGTGGAGGCGGCCACCAGGGCGTTGAAGTCGGCGGGACTCTCCCCCGAGGAGGCCGGGGTGGACAGTCTCGTGCTGGCGACCACCACTCCGGACCACCCCTGTCCGGCCACGGCCCCCGACGTGGCCGCGCGGGTGGGTCTGTCGGACGTCGCGGCCTTCGACATCGCCGCCGTGTGCTCCGGATTCGTCTACGCGCTGGAGGTGGCCTCCAACGCCGTAGTCTCCGGCAGGGCGGACAGCGTGCTGGTCGTCGGTGCCGAGACGTACTCCACCATCCTCGACCCCGAGGACCGCACCACCTCCGTCATATTCGGGGACGGCGCCGGGGCGGTGCTGCTCCGTGCCGGGGACTCGGCTGAGCCCGGTGCGCTGCTGGGGTTCGACATGGGGGCGGACGGCAGGCAGAAGGACCTGATAAAGATCCCGGCCGGAGGTTCCCGGCAGCGCTCCAACGGAGTCGCCCCCGAGGCCTCGGACTCCTACTTCACCATGCAGGGCAGGAAGGTGTTCGCCGCTGCCGTGCAGCGGATGACCGATTCCTCCAACAAGTTGCTGGAGCGCATCGGTTGGTCCATGGAGAGCGTGGAGCGGGTGGTGGGGCACCAGGCCAACGTGCGGATTCTGCGCGCGGTCGCCGAGCAGCTCGGAATCCCCACCGAACGAGCAGTGATCAATGTGGACAAGGTCGGCAACACGTCCTCCGCCTCCATACCGCTGGCGCTGGCCGATGCCGTGGTCGAACGGAACCTCGGGGTCGGGCAACGCGTGTTGCTCACGGCCTTCGGCGGCGGGGTCACGTGGGGGTCGGCCGCCCTCGTCTGGCCCGACGTCACTCCCGTCTGATCGAGGTCCGTTGTTCGGGTGACGGGCGCGGGTCGAGCGGTACGCCCCGCCTGTTCCCGCGCTCCGGCCGAGGCGGGAGAACCCACCGTCGGGCCGTTCCTCCGGTGGCGGTTCCGGAACCGCCCGGGGGACTGTGCTTCAAGAAGTTTCGGACAGAAATTCCGTTCGAAAGGAATGGACGAAAATGAGTGAGAACATTTCCAGGGTGGCCGACATCATTCTCGACATGATGGTGAACAAGTACGAGGCCTCACCAGACGATGTTTCCGCCGACAGCGAGTTCGAGAGCCTCGGATTCGACTCGCTGGTGCTGGTAGAGATGGCGGTCGACCTCAGCAGGGAGCTGGGGATCGACGTCGAGGACGACGAGCTGAACCAGGCGGGCAGCCCGTCCAAGGCCGCCGAGATGCTGGTGAGCAAGGGCGCGCTCGTCTGACGGCGGGCTGTGCGGAGCGGGGCCGTCGCGCGCGTCCCGCTCCCACCGGCCGTACCGGGCCGGTAGGACCGTTCCCGCGAGCGGGCCGGGAACGGGGAGCAAGTGGCCGTGTTCCTCGGCCAGAGGATCGATTTTCGAGACGGGCTGTCATGTGTTCCAACGCTCGTGCCGCGTTTTTCGACGTGGACGAAACGCTGACGACCGGGGTGAGCATGTTCCGGTTCCTCCGGTACTACCTGGAGGCCATCGGAAACCCGCCCGAGGTGTACCAGTGCCACCGAGAACGTCTGCGGGAGATGAACGAGGCCGGTGCGGGGCGCGAGGAGACCAATCGTGCCTTCTACGGCGTGTTCGAGGGCAGCGACGCGGCGGAGGTCGCCTCGATCGCCGAGGAGTGGTTCGCCGCCGAGACGGCGGCGGGCGGGTTCCTCAACCCCGGCACGTCGCGCGCACTGCGTACCCACCGCGAGCGCGGCGAGCCGGTCGTGCTGGTCTCGGGCTCCTTCCCGGCGCCCCTGGAACCGCTGCGGGAGCACGTGCGAGCCGATCACCTGCTGTGCACCCTCCCCGAGATCGACCCGGTCTCGGGGCGCTACACCGGGTCGCTCCGGAACGTCGCGAACCAGCCGATGATCGGTGACGCGAAGGTCGCAGCCGTCGAGTCCCTCGCCGCCGCGCACGGGATCGACCTCGGCCGCTCCGTGGCCTACGGGGACCACGTGTCCGATCTCCCGCTGCTGGAGCTCACCGGGGAAGCGGTCGTGGTCGACCGCGATCCGGGCATCACCGCTCACGCCCGTGACAGGGGGTGGTCCGTGCTCCCCTCGGCCCCGCCCGGTTCGCTCCCCGCCCCGTATCGCCGTGGCGGAGCCGCGTCCCCGGCGGAAACGTCGCGGTGACGCGGCGGTCGCTTCCCGCCGGAAGGGCCCGCCACGCACGAAATCCACCACTCGAACAACTACCGAGAAAGGCCAGTCATGCACGCCATCGCCATCAGCTCCTTCGGAGACCCGGAGGTGCTCGAGGTCGTCGAGAAACCCGTTCCCCGACTGCGGCCGGGATGCGTACGCGTCAAGGTGGCGGCCGCCGCGATCAACCCCACCGATCTCATGCTCAGGTCGGGCGCGGTCGCCGCCTACCTCAGCGAGGTGGAACCGCCCTACGTGCCGGGAATGGACGCCTCGGGGACGGTGGAGGAGGTCGCCGAGGACGTCACCGACCTCTCGGTGGGACAACGGGTCGTCGCCTTCGTCAACCCGTTCACCGAGACCGGCGGAGCCCAGGCCGAGCGGGTGGTGGTCCCACGCGAGCAGGTGGCCCCGCTTCCCAGTTCACTGCCCACAGTGGAGAGCGCGGGGCTGCCGATGAACGGCCTCACCGCCGACATGGCGCTGCGGCTGCTCGACCTGCCCCACGGCGCCACCCTCGCGGTGACGGGGGGCCCGGGAGCGCTGGGCGGCTTCACCATCCAGCTCGCCAAGTACCAGGGGTTGTACGTGGTGGCCGACGCCAAGAACGCCGAGGACCACGAGCTCCTGCTGGAGCTCGGGGCCGACGAGATCGTGGAACGGGGTGCCACGCCGCGGGAGACGGCGCGTAACTACACCGCGAGCTTCCCGGCTGGAGTCGACGCGGTCGTGGACGGCGCGGTCCTGGGCGAGGAGGTGCTCCCACTGGTCCGGGACGGTGGCCAGCTGGTCGAGTGCAGGCCGGTGGACATCGCCGAGGAGCGCGGCATCGTCGTGCACCACATCATGGTCATGAACCACCCGGACAAACGGACCACGCTGGCCGAGCTGACCCAACTGGCGGCCGATCGGGTCCTGACGCCGCGCGTGGCGGAGATGATCAAACCCGAGGACGCCGTCGAGGCCCACCACAAGCTCGCGGCGGGCGGGCTCCGCGGGCGTCAGCTGGTGGTCTTCTGAAACGCCCGTCCGCGATCCCCGGAGGGGGGGCGGGGAGAACAGATTCGTCCCACGGCAGTGGAGTAGTGATCACATTGACGCACACGCTTCAACAGGGAGCCGCGGCTCCGGAAGAGCGCGACGACCCCACGGTGAGCGGAGCCACGTCGACCGGATCCGCACCGCGATCACCCTCGCGGGACTCGGTCTCCGTGCGGTTGGCCGAGCTGGAGCTCGTCAAGGAGGCCGCCGTAGCCGGACCTGATCCGGACGCGACGAGCCGGCAGCACGGTAGGGGCAAGCTGACCGCGCGGGAACGCATCGACCTGTTGCTGGACGAGGGCTCGTTCAACGAGGTCGAGGCGTTGCGCAGGCACCGGGCCACCGGCTTCGGCCTCGAGAACAACAGCCCTTACACCGACGGGGTGGTCACGGGGTGGGGGACCGTCCTCGGAAGTACCGTCTTCGTCTACGCCGCGGACTTCCGCGTGTTCGGCGGTGCGCTGGGCGAGGCCTACGCGCAGAAGATACACAAGATCATGGACATGGCCGTCGCGGCGGGTGCGCCCCTGGTCAGCCTCAACGACGGGGGAGGGGCGAGGATTCAGGAAGGGGTGTCGGCCCTGGCCGGTTACGGCGGCATCTTCCGGCGCAGCAGCCGGGCCTCGGGCGTCATTCCGCAGATCAGCGTGATGCTCGGCCCCTGCGCCGGTGGCGCCTCCTACGCGCCCGCGCTGACCGACTTCGTGTTCATGGTCCGCGACACGGCGCGGATGTTCATCACCGGTCCCGACGTCGTCACTGCGGTCACCGGCAGGGAGGTCTCGCACGAGGAGCTCGGTGGTGTGGACGTGCACTCCGTCGATTCGGGCGTGTGCCACTTCGCCTACGACGACGAGGAGAGCTGTCTGGAGGAGGTCCGCTACCTGCTCTCGCTGCTGCCCTCGAACAATCGGGAGCTTCCCCCGACCGTGACCGTCGAGGACCCACCGGACCGCCCCTGCGGGGGACTGGAGGAGAAGGTCCCGGTGGACGGCAACAAGCCCTACGACATGCGCGAGGTGATCGAGGAGGTCGTCGACCACGGTGACTATCTCGAAGTGCACGAGCGGTGGGCGCCCAACGTGCTCTGCGTGTTCGCCCGCATCGCGGGCGAGGTGGTCGGCGTGGTCGCGAACCAGCCCAACCACCTCGCGGGGGTGCTCGACGTCTCCGCCTCGGAGAAGGCGGCTCGGTTCGTCCAGACGTGCGACGCGTTCAACATCCCCCTCGTCACGCTGCTCGACGTCCCGGGGTTCCTGCCCGGGGTGGACCAGGAGCACGGCGGGATCATCCGGCACGGCGCGAAACTGCTCTACGCCTATTGCAATGCCACGGTGCCCCGCATCCAGCTCGTGGTACGCAAGGCCTACGGCGGTGCCTACATCGTCATGGACTCGCGTTCCATCGGATGCGACCTCTCTTATGCCTGGCCGACCAACGAGATCGCGGTCATGGGGGCGCAGGGCGCGGCCAACGTGATCTTCCGGCGGGAGATCGCGGAGGCCGAGGACCCCGAGGCGGTACGGGAACGCCGGGTCCGGGAGTACGAGAGCGAACTGATGCACCCCTACCACGCCGCGGAGCGCGGTCTGGTCGACGACGTCATCCCGCCGGGGGCGACCCGTGCCGTACTGGCCGAATCGCTGCGGATGCTGCGCGCCAAGGACGCCGACCTGCCCTCCCGCAAGCACGGCAACCCGCCCAACTGATCGAGGGCTCGCTCGGTGGGCGGGCCCCGGCTCCGTTCCGTGGCCCGGCCTCGGAGCCCCACCCCGCGTCGGGCCGTTCCGCGCGGGAGCACGACGCGGGAGATCCCGCGAGCGCTACGACCGCGCGGCGGGTGGTTTCTACGCCCACCAAGCCGGGAGGCGCGTCGACGCGATCCGGGAGACCCCGGGAGGAGGAACCACATGTCCGAGTTGCGAGTGATCCGCGGTGATCCGGACGAGCACGAGCTCGCCGCGCTCACTGCCGTGCTGTCGAGCCTGGCGGCGGAACGGCCCGATTCCCCCGGTGAGGGGGCTCGGCGGGGAGCCGGGGCCGGTTGGCACCGAGGGCTTTCCACCGAGCTGGTGCCATCCCGCTCCTGGCGGCGTGATCGTCCGGGGAGGTGAAGCGGGAGGCCCGGTACCGGTGCCGCGCCCGCCGCGTCAGCGGTTCTCCCGGCCCTCCGCCGGACCGAAGAAGTGGACGAGGTGCTCGCGCAGCGACTCAGCCGAGGTTCCGCCCGCCACGTTCGTCCAAGCCAGATAGCCGTCGGGGCGTACGAGAGCGGCGCTCCACTCCCGCTCCTCGTCGAGCTCCACCGTCCGGACGTCCACCCGGTCCTTCCACTGGCGGGCGGTGTCGGCCAGTTCCGCTCCGGCGGCCGGGGTCAGCAGCAACAGCCCCGATCCGGAGGTGAGCAGTTCCGCCACACTGGTGTGCGCCTGCTCGGTGCGCACTCCGACATTGGTCAGGAACCTCCCCTCGTGCCGCGCGTCGGCGCTGTCCAGCGCTTCGTAGGTCACTCCCTGGCCGCTGACCAGTCCCTGCACGTGGTCGTTGGCCTGTCGCAGGTTCAGCAGCTCGCCGAAGAGGTCGCGCAGCGGGTCGAACTCCTCGCCAGGATGCATCAGCGCGGACTGGGCCCGGGTGTTGTCGACGACCCGCCGCGCGGCCGGGTGACGTTCCGCGTGGTAGGTGTCCAGCAGCGAATCGGGAGCCGACCCGGAGACCACCAGCGCGAGTTTCCAACCCAGGTTGAGCGCGTCCTGCAGGCCGAGGTTGAGTCCCTGCCCGCCGAGCGGCGGGTGCAGGTGGGCCGCGTCGCCCGCCAGCAGCACCCGACCGTCCCGGAAGGAGTCGACCAGTCGGCAGAAGTCGCTGAACCTGGTCAGGAACGCCGGGTCGCTCATGCCGACCTCGAAACCGAGCACGCTCGAGGTTCGCTCGCGAAGCTCGTCCAGGTCCACGGGGGAGCGGTGGTCGGGCAGCGGTTCGCGGAAGTCGTGCACGATCACGCGGCTGTGGCCGGAGGGGTTCGGGTTGACCAGGGTCCACCCGTGCGGGCCGTGCGCCCATCCGCCGGGGATGGTGCCCGGTCGGTCCAGGCGTACCAGTCCCAGCACCGCGGCGAAGTTGGGCGGGTGGGTGGCCGCGCCGATCCCAGCCCGCTCACGCACGGTGCTTCGGGCACCGTCGGCCCCGACGACGTAGGCGGCCCTGACGCGGTGCTCGCCCTTCGCGGTCCGGACCGTCACCTCGACCGCGTGCTCCTCCCGGCGCAGTTCGGTGGCGCGCGCGCCGCGCCGGACGTCGACACCGAGTTCCCCGGCGAGTTCGGCCAGGGCCCGTTCCAGCTCGCTCTGGGGCACGTTCATCAGCGGTGGCCCCTCGGTGGCCGGCGCGTGGATCGCCAGGCCGGGCATTCCGGCGAAGTGGAACGGTGCCGCGCTGGCGCTGGCGGAGTGAGTGTCAGGGGCGCGCAGGTAGCCACGTCTGGTCAGCGACTGCACGGTGCGGGCGTGCAACGTGCCCGCGCGCGGCTCCTGTCTGATGCTTTCCGCCGCCTCGGCCACGATGACCGAGACCCCCCGAGCGCCGAGCTCGTTGGCCAGCAGCAGTCCCACCGGTCCGCCCCCGACGACGAGGACGTCGGTGTGTTCCGTCGCGTTCAATTTCGCCTGCCTTTCGGGACCTGGTGTGGCCCAGCGGGTGTTGTGCTGACGTGTGGTCGGACGGTTGTGGTGAGCGCTCGCCCGGGCGCCTCCGCGCGGAGCGGGCCCGGGGTGGAGGTTCCACCGGGGCGGTCGCTCCGACAAGGGAACGCCGAAGACTTGATCAGGTAGTCGTCGGTTCGGTGCGCGGAGCGGGGAAGAGGAACTTCTCGACCCAGGTCTCGTCGTAGTCGCGCAGCACCGGCGGCTGTCCCGAAGTGCCGCGCGGTTCCCAGCGCACGCCGGGGTTGTGCACCGATCTCCCGTCCGCGGTGAACAGGTGGGGGCTGCCGCGCACGGTCTCGGATCGTGCCGTCTCCCAGTCCTGGTGAACAGCCTTCCGGTGGGTGCCGTCGCGCAGCTCGTCGGCGAGCGATTCGGCGTCCACGGTGGAGCATCGACGTGCGATCTCCAGGATCACCGGGGTGATCGTGACGCACTCGCTGCGGCGGTAGAACGCGTCGCGCAGCGCGGCGTCCAGTTCGTCGGCCGCCGCAGGGCCCTGCGACGAGGCGACGGCGCGCACCGCCTCCATCGCGGGCAGCGTCGAGACGGGATAGGCGGAGTCCGCTCCGTGCCAGCGCTGCCATCCGAGCCCCGGCAGGAACTCCGAGATGGCGGCGATCTCCTCGTCGACGATCCCGCGCGGGGTGGGCCTGGAGTTGAACAGCTCCAGCGGGAAAGCGCGGTGCTCGATCGTCACTCGCTCTCCCGCCCGGCGGCGCAGGGTCTCCAGCGCCAGGGTCGCCCACGGGCAGCCCAAATCGGACCACACCGTCACGGTCAGGGGGGAGGGCCCGCCCGGTGCGGCGGGCGTGTCGGTTTCAGCGTTCATCGGTGTCTCCGGGAAGTCGTACCGATCGGGGGCGTCGGAACACCTCGGACGGATCGCGGCGCGCCTTGGCACACCACGACCGGGCCAGTTGTCCCTCGTATCGGAGATCGTGTCACCGTTTGCCCGAGCGGTTGTGCCGCTCGTCGTGGAGATCGGCCGATGATTGTTGTTCATCGGGCCGCCACGAGGTGGTTCAGCTCGACGAGACGGCGGGTTCCGACCTGGCCCCGGCAGCTGCGGAGGTCGCCGCCGTCCGGTGTTGTCGCTGATCGGCGGCCACCCCCACCAACGCGGTCAGCGATGCCGCACCGGCCAGTGCCGCTCCGATCCAGCTCGGTGCGAGATAGCCGAGGCCGGAGCTGATCCCCAGGCCGGCCAGCCAGGGGCCGAGGGCGTTGCCGATGTTGAACGCCGAGATGTTGCTGGCACTGGTCAGCGTCGGGGCTCCGGCGGACTCGTTCATCACCCTGGTCTGCAGGGCCGGGTTGATCAGGAAGCCGGCCACCCCGAACAGCGCCAGAGTGGCGATCATGGTGACACCGTTGTGCGCGGTGACGCTGAACAGCAGGAGGATGCCGCTCAGCAGCACCAGCCCCACGGTCAGGGTGGTCATCGGTCCCCGGTCGGCGAATCTGCCGCCGAGGACGGTCCCCAGGAAGCTCCCCACGCCGAACAGCATCAGCAGGGGCGCCACGGCGGTCCTCGGGAATTCGGTGACGTTGATCAGCAGCGGGGCGATGTAGGTGTAGGCGGCGTACAGTCCCGCCTGGCTGAGCATCGTGGTGGCCAGCGCCAGCCAGACCTTGGGGTTGGCGAAGGCGGACAGCTCGTTGCGGATGCCGGGCTGTTCCCCCCTCGGCTGGTGGGGGACGAGTGTGCTCACGCCGACCAAACTGATCAGGCCGAGCACGGCCACGGCCCAGAAGGTGGTTCGCCAGCCGAAGTGCTGACCGATGAAGGTGCCCAGCGGAACCCCCGCGATGGTGGCGATGGTCAGGCCGCCGAACATGGTCGCGATCGCTCGGGCCTTCTTCCCCTCGGGTACCAGGTTGGCCGCCACCACGGCGCCGATGCCGAAGAACGCGCCGTGCGAGATCGCGGTGAGCACGCGGGCGGCCATGAGCACGCCGTAGCTCGGTGCCGCCGCGGCCAGGCTCTCCCCAAGCACGAACACCACGAGCAGGGTGACCAACGTGGCCTTCTTGGGGACGCGCGCGGTCAGCATGGTCATCGCCGGTGCTCCGATGACGACGCCCACGGCGAACAGCGATATCAGCAGTCCCGCGTCGGGCACTGAGACCCCGAAACCCGCGGCGAGTTCGGGAAGTAGTCCGGCGATCATGAATTCGGTGGTTCCCAGGCTGAACACCGTCAGCCCCAGTACGAACAGCGCGATGGGCATGGATTCTCCAGGGAGTGGCGTTTCCACGACGCGTCCCGCGCGGGTGGTCGGTGAATCGGTGCTCGGGGCGGTTTTCCGACGGTGTCGCGGAGGGGGCCTGCCAGCTGCCACCGGTAGCGGCCGACGTCCGCGTCGGTGCCGCCGGAGCGGTGTCGACGGGGGCGAGAGGCATCGTCGAGGTTCCCTGCCGTGGGAATGGCCCGCGAGGAACCGTTCCCACGGGGTGTGACCTTCGGTCGAGGGGCCGCATCCCGGTCTCGGTGATCTCGACGTCGTCGGTCCAGTGTGCTCCGGACACTCCGAGTCCTGGGGTGCCTGCACGGCGTTGAGCTCGGCTCCGTCCTGGAGCGGGAAGATCCTCAGCTGGTCGGACTCGTCGACCACGGCCACGACGAAGCGCTGTTCGCCCCGTTCGGCGGCTCGGACGATCCGCCCCGCGAGTTCGTCACTGATGCCGGAACACCGCACTACCTTGTTCCCCTCGTTTCCTCACGGCTGTTCTCGCCGGTCAGGCGCGTGAGTTGAGTTCTTCGTGGAAGCCGTTGCCCGTACGTCACGAGCGCACCGGCTGGGACGCCCCGAACTCTTCAACAGCGTATATTTCGATGTCGGACAGTACGTTATCGTACAGTACTTCGTGGGGCAATGCGATGCCGTGATTCCGTGGGATTTTTGGTGGTACCGGTCGACAAGGGTGCGAGCCCGCGCGTGCGGTGCCGCCGGTGCGGCATGTCTTTCTCGATTGGTTGACCAGTGGTTTTCTGGAGCTCCTGTGGTGGTGACGAAGGAAGTGGCGATGTCGCTCGTCGGTAGGAAGGCGGGGTGAGTCCGAAATAAACGGAGAGAGCGACGACTTTGTCGACGCTTCGTAGCAGAAGGACCAGTGCCACGATGGGCGTGTACGACAGTTCGACGTCGACCGTGTGCCGCTACAGGTGATGGAGGTGTTCTGAGAGAAGAGGTAAGAGACGACCTCTGTTCAGGATCTGGCCGAAGCCATCGGATCCGGGAAGGGCGCGTTGTGCGGTTTTCCACGGCAAGGAGAACCCGTACGCCAGAGCTCCACTGTGATACGTCGAGCGGGTGGCTGAGGCATACGTTCCCGGCTGCCCCCGGGAACACTCCTCCGTGCGGCGCTGCGGGAGCTGTTGACCGGTACGCTGGTGGTTCCCGGACAGGGTGCGTGCTCGTCAACACTGTGACCCAACGTGTCCCGTTTGACGCGAGCACACACCGGAATTTCCGGGACGTGATCACCGCCTGGCGTCAACCGCCGTCCTCTTCCTCGCACACCGCCAGGAGGCGAAGGAAGACAAGGGGGAACACATCGGAGAAATCGGACATTCGGTGTGTCTCCGGCTTCTCGTCACGATGATTCGGATATCCGCGTCGTGAGTGCGGTCCATCCGGACGAGAACATGCTGCGGAGCCTCATGGAAACGTCGTTCGAAGTCGTTCCCGTGGAGGAGCGTGAGTGAATCTTCGTTTTTCACGGCCGGGTCCGGTGCTCTGCTGAATTTTTCCGCGACGACAACCGAAAAGTCCGATTTCTCGGCTTGCCGGGGTGCTTGCCGGTCGGCCGGAAGTGCTTCCTCCGTGAGTTCCTCCCCACGGTCCCCGAGCGTGGACCTCCAGAGCGGACTGTGTATGCACAGCCGGTCAAGGTATTCCCGCGGCGGGGTCGTCGGAGAGCTCTTACGGTTCTCACGGGCAGGATGTGCTGTACCGGCAAGTCCCGACGAACCGGGGACACGCCCCGACACGGCCCTCGACGTGGTGGGCACGCTTTCCGCCGTCACCGGATTCGAGCGACCGCACGAAGCGAGCTGGCCGGTGACGCGATGTTCGGGAAGAGGCGCGGGGGAGCGGCATCATCGCCTGTGTCAGGCATTCCGGGGCGACGTCGCGGCGGGTTTCGCAGGGGCGAACCCTTGTCTCTCCCCGGTCCTGGGAGCGGAGCGTGAATGGCGAGGATTCGCCGTCGTGGTCACTCCGAGCCGGTGCCGGTTTCGGCGCTGAGCTTGCGCAGCAGTCCGCACAGCTGATCGACCTCCTGTGAGGTGAGCGCCTGCAGCGCGTTTTTGCCCTCGTTCAGGTAGCACTCCATCGCCCGGTCGGTCAGCTCGATCCCTCGTTCGCTGAGCCGGATGATGATGATTCGGCGGTTTTGCTGGCTGAAGTGCCGTTCGACGAGCCCGGCCTCCTCCAGGCGGTTGATCCGGTTGGTCATCGCGCTGTTGGAGACCCGCAGGTGTCCCCCGATCGTGCCGGGACACATCTCGTAGGGTTCGCCGTCGGTGCGTAGCGTGGCCAGGACGTCGAATTCCCAGCTCTGCAATCCGTAATCGGTCAGTACGGTCGACAGGCGTCGTTCGATCTGTCGGGACGCGGTGGTCAGCCACCCGATCACGGACATCGGGGAAACGTCGAGGTCGGGCCGTTGAGCCCCCCACCGCTGGACGGTCGCTTCGACGCCGTCCGCTGGCATGTTCGCCGCGACAGTCATGCCAGCGATAGTACTCCATGACACATTTCGATGGAAAAATAACTATGAGTAAATACTCAACTGCCGAGAGTGCACTATCCGGAGGAATCATGTCCGAGCTCAACTTGCCCGAACGCCCCGGGCCGGAACCGCTCAGCAGGGGGCCGATACCGCACGGCCAACTCGACCGGACCGCTCCGACGCACCCGCGGGAGGAGATCTGAGTCCGGATGCGTTCGTTGCGGGCGTCTACGTCACCCCGACCCACGTCACCTGTCCGGGGGCGCGTGTCATCCACCTCGGCCCGGAGTTCGGCGTCGGACCCGCGCTTCCGAGGAGTTCGTAGGTGCCGCACGGGAACGACCGGCGCCGGGCCGCCACGGCCGGTGGGGTCAGGAGGTCCCGCCGTGCCACTCCTCGGCCAGCAGGGCCCAGATCTGCATGTCGTGCCGTCGGCCTCGCACGGGAAAGTAGCCGCGCAGCGTGCCCTCGTGGGTCATGCCCAGCCGTTTCGCCACCGCGATGCTGCGGTGGTTCTCGGTCGAGACCCGGTACTCCACCCGCGCCATGCCGCGAATCCGGACGGCCCAGTCGATCAGGTGTTCGCAGGTGCGGGTGACCAGCCCGTTCCCCTGCGCGGACTCGGAGAGCCAGACTCCGATTTCGCAGCAACCGTTGCTGGTGTCGAAGCCCCGGAACAGCGCGCCGCCGACGAGCTCACCGCGCGAGTGAATCCCCATGATCCGACCGGTGTCCTCGGCCTGCTTGTTCGCGTAGTTGCCCAGGAACCGCCGGGCCGACTCCTCGTCGACGACGAGGTCCGCCCAGGGAAGCCAGGGCGCCAGGTGTTCTCGGTTGGCTTCGGTGAACTCGGCGAACTCCGCCGCCTGCCAGGGCTCCAGCGGGCGTAGCTCGGCGTCGGATCCCAACGGATGAGCGAACACGGTGACTCCTCCCGAACGGTTCCACGATCGTTTCTACTGGTGGGCGCAACCGGTTTTCGGTGAGCCCGCGGAACGGCTCGGTGGTCAGGTCGTGCGCTTTCCGTCGAGCTGGTCGACGGTGGCGATCGACGGGGACTCGGTGCGCCGGAGCCGTTCGGAGACGGCCTCCGCCTCGCGCAGCGCGCGCAGCGGGTTGTGCCAGGTGAGCTTGGCCAGCTCAGCCTCGGACCAGCTCCGGTCCAGCAGTTCGGCGAGCAGGTTGGGGTAACCGGAGACGTCGTCGAGCCCGGCCGTGGTGAACGGGGTGCCGTCGAAGTCACCGCCGAGTCCGATGTGGTCGATTCCGGCCACCTCGCGCATGTGGTCCAGGTGGTCGGCGACCTTCGACACGGTCGCCACGGGACGCGGGTTTTCCCGCTCGAACTCCGAGCGCGCCCGACGGCCGCGCTCGGTGCCGTCCAGCGGGTGCAGGCCCATCCCCGTCAGGTGCGCGTCGGTGGCCCGGTCCCACTCGGCCGCCTCGGGCAGCACGAACTTCGGCACGAAGGTCGCCATCGCGACTCCGCCGTTGTCGGCCAGGGAGCGCAGCACGTCGTCGGGCACGTTGCGCGGGTGGTCGCAGATCGCCCGCGCGCTGGAGTGGGAGAAGATCACCGGGGCGCGGCTGACCCGCAGCGCGTCCCGCATGGTCCCGGCCGAGGTGTGCGAGAGGTCGACGAGCATGCCCAACCGGTTCATCTCCCGCACCACCGCCTCGCCGAAACGGGTCAGGCCCCCGGCCACCGGTTCGTCGGTCGCGGAGTCCGCCCAGGCGACGTTGTCGTTGTGCGTGAGCGTCATGTAGCGCACGCCCAGCTCGTACAGCGCGCGCAGCGCGCCCATGGAACAGTTGATCGAGTGGCCGCCCTCGGCCCCCATCAGCGAGGCGACTCCGCCCGACTCGCGGCAGCGCGCCACGTCGGCGGACGAGTAGGCGGGAACCAGCCGGTCGGAGTACCGCTCGGTCAGCGCGCGCACGCAGTCGATCTGCTCCAGCGTCGCCGACACCGCCGCGTCCCCGGTCAGGTCCGTGCGTACGTAGACCGACCAGAACTGCGCCCCCACACCGCCGGAGCGCAGCCGGGCCAGGTCGGTGTGCAGCGCCGCCGACTGGTCCGAGGCGATGTCGGCGCGGTCCAGGTCGTAGCCCACCGACTCGCGGAGCGCCCAGGGCAGGTCGTTGTGGCCGTCGAACACCGGGTGCTCGGCCAGCAGCCGTGCGGCGAGTCGCCGCGATTCCGAATCGGTGGTCTCGGTCATTGGTCCGCCTTCGTCGCCGGGGTTGTCGCTCGATGCCCGGACTCCCCGCCGGATGACCGCCCGGTGGGGCGCCTCGTCGGCGGGGCGCCGTGGAGTGCGCTCCGGTGCCACAGTGTGCCGGACCGCCGCTCGGCGCCTTTTCGGAGCCTTCCGCCCGCTCGGCGCCGGACGCGGTGCGCGGAACACCGTGCACGCAGCGGAATTCCGCGTCACGCAGCGAGTCGGCGTCCCACGTGGTCGGACGACCCTTCCCGGCGAGGCCGACTCCGACTAGCATGCTGCTGCCCGATCGGGTGATTCGTACCGGCACAGCCTGGGGAGGCCGTACATGAGCCAGCAGCGCGGCTCCGCCGCCGGAGCTCGTCCGGGAACCGACCGCTCGCCCTGGAACCTGCTGCTGCTCGTTCCGCTGCTCATGCTCGTGACTCCACTGTGGAACCACGATGAGCCGAGGCTGTTCGGGTTGCCGATGTTCTACTGGGCACAGTTCCTGTTCGTGCCGCTCGGCGTGGTGTGCGTCGGCCTGGTGGTCCGTGCCGCGAATCGGAGGGAGCGCGCGGTGACCGAGCCCACCACCGACGGCGGCGAGGGGAAGCGCTGACCCGTGTCTTCCCGACGTATTACGCACACTGACGATGCTTTCGGCGCGCGGGCGCCGAACCGCCACCCCGGCGACCCGCATCGCCACGGGGACTCCCGCTTCGGCTCTCGCGGAGAAGGCCCGACGTCGTGCGGTCCCCAGCCGATGTCGGTCCCCCGGAGCGAGAGCAGGCGGGAGGTTCCGCGACTCGAACACCCCGGAAACTCGAACGGAAGACCTCAATAGAATGCAGTGGACCGAATTCGGCGTCTTCGCCGGGCTCTTCCTGTTCGTCTCGGTCCTGGGATTCGCCGCCACGCGCTGGCGCCGGGCCGAGTCCATGCAACACCTGGACGAGTGGGGGCTCGGGGGCCGCAAGTTCGGCTCCTGGATCACCTGGTTCCTGGTGGGCGGAGACCTCTACACCGCCTACACCTTCGTCGCGGTTCCGGCCCTGGTCTTCGGGGCCGGTGCGATGGGTTTCTTCGCGCTGCCCTACACCGTGGTGCTCTACCCGCTGGTGCTGCTGCCACTGCTGCGCATGTGGTCGGTGTCCAGAGTGCACGGCTACGTCACCCCCGCCGACTACGTGCGCGGCCGCTACGGGTCGTCGCTGCTGGCCACGCTGATCGCCGTCACCGGCATCGTCGCCACGATGCCCTACATCGCGCTGCAGCTGGCCGGTCTGGAGGCGGTGCTGCGCACGATGGGGCTCAACGCGGGCGGCCTGGCCGGGCACGCCCCGCTGTTCGTCGCCTTCGTGGTGCTGGCGCTGTACACCTACCAGTCCGGGTTGCGCGCGCCCGCGCTGATCGCCTTCGTCAAGGACCTGCTGATCTACGCGGTCATCATCGTCGCGGTGTTCTACCTGCCCACCCAGCTCGGCGGCTGGGGATCGATCATCGACGAGTCCGCCGCCGAACTGTCCGATCCGGACTCGGGTGGATCCGGATCGATCCTGCTCGGCGAGCACAACCAACTGCAGTACGCCACACTCGCGTTGGGCTCGGCGCTCTCGCTCTTCCTGTACCCGCACTCACTGACCGGCATCCTGGCCTCCTCCGGACGCGGGGTCATCCGGCGCAACATGGTCGCGCTGCCCGCATACTCGTTCCTGCTCGGCATGCTGGCGCTGCTGGGCTACGCCGCGCTGGCCGCCGGGGTCGAGCCCATCGTCAACGGTGCCACCGGCGAACCGGACTCCAACACGATCGTGCCGGTGTTGTTCGACCGGATGTTCTCCGACTGGTTCGCGGGCCTGGCCTACGCGGCCATCGGCATCGGGGCCCTGGTCCCGGCCGCGATCATGTCCATCGCGGCGGCCAACCTGTGGACACGCAACATCTACAAGGAGCACCTGCGCCCCGGCGCCACCCCCGCCCAGGAGGCCAAGCAGGCCAAGCTCGCCTCGCTGGTGGTCAAGTTCGGCGCGGTACTGAGCATCGTGTTCATCGACCCGCAGTTCTCCATCGACATGCAGCTCATCGGTGGGGTGATCGTGCTGCAGACCCTGCCCGCCGTGGCGATCGCGCTCTACACCAGGTGGCTGCATCGCTGGGCGCTGGTCGCCGGTTGGGCGGTCGGCATGGCCTGGGGGCTCTGGCGGCTGTACCTGATACCCAAGGACCCGGCCACCGGCGAGGGGCACTTCGGTGGTTCCGCGATGCCGCTGTCGGACTTCGGTCTCTTCGGCTGGCAGCCGCTCTCCGGCATCGAGACCCAGATCTACGTGGGAGCGGTGGCACTGCTGCTCAACCTGCTGGTGGCGGTGGTGCTGACCCCGCTGGTGCGACGGTTCGGCGCAGCGGAGGGCACCGACACCACGGTCGAGGCCGATTACCACGCCACCGGGGCGCCCGACAGGGCTCGTCCGGAGGAGACAGGGGAGGCACCCGGCGAGGTCGCCTCGCGCTGACGTGTCGTCGACGGTTTCCGAAAGGACTGTTCCGGTCCCGGTGAGTATCGGATAGTGTTTCGTGACTCACGCCTCGCGCGAGGCCGATCGGACGGTGGGATGGATGCACGGAACCCGGCCGCGGCCGGTGACCGACCGTCGTTCCCACCACCGTGGTGGGACCCGCGACGGCTGAGCTGCGAACCCGAGACGAACGGGAGGTGCGGTCGTGGCATCGGACGCGGACGTCATCGTGGTCGGGGCGGGCCTGGCCGGACTGGTGGCCACCTACGAGCTGACCCGCGCGGGCAGATCCGTGCTGCTGGTCGAGCAGGAGAACGCCGACAACCTCGGCGGGCAGGCCCACTGGTCCCTCGGCGGGCTGTTCCTCGTGGACAGTCCGGAACAGCGCAGGCTCGGCGTGCGGGACAGCTACGAGCTGGCGCTGCGGGACTGGAACAACAGCGCCGCCTTCGACCGGCCGGAGGCCGACTACTGGCCGCGCCGCTGGGCCCGGGCCTACGTCGAGTTCGCGGCCGGGGAGAAGCGCTCCTACCTGCGCGGGCTCGGGATGCGGTTCATGCCCTTCGTGGGGTGGGCCGAGCGAGGCGGCGGCACCGCCACGTCCCACGGCAACTCGGTGCCCCGGTTCCACTTCGGTTGGGGAACCGGACCCGAGATCGTACGGGTGTTCGCCGAGCGGGTGCTGCGCGCCGAGCGCGCGGGCCTGGTGCGGATCCGGTACCGCCACCGGGTGGACGAGCTGCTCGTCTCCGACGGTGCCGCGTACGGCGTGCGCGGCGGTGTGCTGGAGCCCTCCGCCGAACGACGAGGGGTGGCCTCCTCGCGGAACGTGGTGGGGGAGTTCGAGTACCACGCGCAGGCCGTGGTGGTCACCTCCGGCGGCATCGGTGGCGACCACGAGCTGGTCCGCCGGAACTGGCCCTCCTGGCTGGGCCGGGCGCCGGAGCACATGCTCACCGGGGTTCCCGCGCACGTGGACGGCAGGATGCTCGACATCGGTGAGCGCGCGGGTGCCAGCGTGGTCAATCGGGACCGGATGTGGCACTACACCGAGGGCATCACCAACTGGGATCCGGTCTGGCCGGGGCACGGTATCCGCATTCTTCCGGGGCCCTCCTCGATGTGGTTGGACGCCACGGGTGAGCGGTTGCCCGCGCCGTACTTCCCGGGATTCGACAACATGGGGACGCTGCGCCACATCCTCGGCACCGGTCACGACTACAGCTGGTTCCTGCTGGACCAAAGCATCCTGGCCAAGGAGTTCGCGCTGTCGGGCTCGGAGCAGAACCCGGACCTGACGGACAAGAGCCCACGCAAGCTGCTGTCCAGGGTGCGCAAGGGGGCTCCCGGCCCGGTCGAGGCGTTCAAGCGCCACGGCGTCGACTTCGTGGTGCGGGACAACCTGCGGGACCTGGTCGACGGCATGAACGAGCTCACCGGCGAGTCGCTGCTGGACTTCGGGGCCGTGCGGGATCGGGTGGCGGCGCGGGACGCCGAGATGAGCCGTCCCTACGGCAAGGACATGCAGGCCTCGGCGATCCGCACGGCGCGCCGCTTCATCAGCGACAGGGCGATCCGGGTAGCCACACCGCACGGGCTGCTCGACAGTGGCAACGGGCCGCTGGTCGCGGTACGGCTCCGACCGCTCACCCGCAAGACCCTGGGCGGTCTTGAGACCAATTTGGACTCGCAGGTGATGCGCCCCGACGGTTCGGCCTTCGACGGGCTCTACGCGGCCGGTGAGGTCGCGGGATTCGGCGGCGGCGGGGTGCACGGTTACAACGCGCTGGAAGGGACCTTCCTCGGTGGTTGCGTGTTCTCGGGGCGTAACGCGGGGCGGGCGATCGCCCGCGATCTTGGTTAGCCGCGAGGTCGCACAGCACTTCACTGCGCTGGTTGCGTAGCCGGCACGTGAGTCGGCGCCTCGCTGCGTTGGGCCGGCTGGTGAGTAGCCACCTACGCGGCGAGCGGCCCGGCCTCGCAATGCGTCCGACTCACGTGCCGGTGCTCCGTGCGCCGCGTTCCGCGTGGTCCCGTCTCGACGGGCGACACGGCGATTTCCGGGCGAGATCGGTGACTTCTGTGCCCGGAACCCGGTGAACCGGTAACTTCTGTGACCGATCCTTGGCCGAAGACGGGGGTTTCATGACCGAGTCACTCGAACCCATGCCGACCGACTGGCGGCACGCGCTGGTGATCGTGGCGCATCCGGACGACGTGGAGTTCGCCGCCTGTGCCGCGGTGGCGCGCTGGACCGAGGAAGGACACGGGGTCTCCTACCTGCTGGCCTCGCGCGGCGAGGCCGGTATCGACGGGCTCGCTCCCGAGCAGGCCGGTCCGCTGCGCGAGCGGGAACAGCGGGCGAGCGCCGCCCTGGTCGGGGTGGAGGATGTTCGCTTCCTCGACCACCGGGACGGCGTCATCGAGGAGGGCACCGCGCTGCGGCGCGACCTGGCGCGCGGTATCCGGGAAGTCCGTCCCGAACTGGTCGTCACGTTCAACCACTACGACCGCTGGGGGTTCGGCGGCTGGAACAGCCCGGATCACCGCGCCGTGGGCAGGGCCGCGCTGGACGCCGTGGGCGACGCGGGAAACCGCTGGATCTTTCCCGAACTGGTCACCGAGGAGAACCTGCCGCCCTGGAACGGGGTACGCCGGATCGCCGTGGCCGGGTCCCCGCATCCCACGCACGCGGTCGACGTCGGCCCTACCCTCGGCCGGGCGGTGGAGTCGCTGGCCGCGCACGCCACCTACCTGTCGGCGCTCACCGAACAGGCACCCGAGGACATGGCGCGCGACTTCCTGCACCGCACGACCGCCGAAGCGGGGGCCGCCTTCGGCGTCGAACACGCCGTCACCTTCGAACTCGTCAGTTGAGGGTTGTTGGCGCGGTTTGCGGGGCGGTGCGGGTGGCGGAACCTCTCGCGGGCTCTCGCCGCGGCGCCGGAGACATCGAGCAGGTACTACGCCACGTCGGGGGCGTCCTCGCGAGAGCACCACGAGAGAACCCGCGGCGGTGCCGACTGTGAGGGTGGTCGGAGCTCGGCCTGCGGGAGTCGTGGGCACTCGGCACCGCGTCGAAGCGGCGCGGCGATTTCGTGGGAAGACGACGCTGCCAGGGCGAAATCCGGATCGTCCTATTCGGATTCGCCGCGGTCGGCCCGTTCGAACTCCGGCGCCCACACGTGCCAGCTGGAGAGCTCGATCGGGCACTGATAGGCGACCAGTCTGCCTTCCGAGGAGTTCACCAGGGTCTGGGCCTGCTGTTTGGTGATGATCGCGCGGTGCGCGCACACCGTGCATCTCGGTGCGTTGCTGTAGTTCCACATCGTCAACGGTGGTCGTTCCTCACCGGTCCGGAAGCGTCGTTGTTCGCCAGGGTCTGCCTCGGGAGCGGGCGCACGGCGCGTGGCCGCTCGGCTCGCGTTCCCTCAGCCACCGTCCACCCAGTCCCGCGGCACGACCACGTGCAGTGCGTTCCGAGCCACCGAGAAGTCACCCGGGGTTCCGGCCACCAGCTCGCCGTCGATGTTGATCGGCATGTTCGGAGTGGTCTCCAGCCGGACCCGCCTGGTACGGATGTGCTCGGCCTGGTCGGTCTCCAGCAGCTTCGTGCTCTTGAAGTTGCGCACCACAGTGGCCAGTTCGCGGATGTTGCCGTGCTTGATCACCGTCACGTCCAGCGTACTGTCGTCGATGCCGGAGTCGGACACGGCGAGCTGGCCGCCGCCGAAGTAACGGCCGTTGGCGACGGAGACCTGCAGCAGGCTGTTGAACTCCCTGGTGGGGTGGTCCCCGTCGGGGAAGGTCAGCCGTGCCGGGAACGGTCGGTGCCGCAGGAATCCCTTCGCCGAGGCTACCGGGTAGGCCAGCGAACCGACGACCTTCTTCAGCCCGGGGGACATGGCGTTGGCGACATTCGCTCCGATGCCGACCGAGGCCCGGTTGGCGTAGTAGTTGTTGCCACACAGCCCGAGATCGATGTCGACCACCTTGCCTCGGGCGATCGTCTCGCAGGCCTTCTCGATCTCGGTGGGGATCTCCAGGGTGCGGGCGAAGTCGTTGGCCGTTCCCAGCGGAAGCAGCCCCATCGGAACGCCGGTGTGGGCCAGCACGTCCACCACCGAGCTGATGGTGCCGTCGCCACCGCCGATGATCACGAGGTCGTGCCCCTCGTCGACGGCCGTGCGCACCGTCTCCACCAGCCGTGCCGGGTCCCTGAGCGGGTAGGTGGTTCCGAGGGGGACGCCCAGTTCGCCCAGGGTCCGTACGGCCTGGGTGTAGGCGATGCCGCCTGTCCGGGACAGCGTGTTGACCACGACCGCCACCCGGTTCGCTCCGCCGTTGGTGGACACCACCACTCCCGTCTGCCTGCTGTGCCTGCTCCCCGAAGTGTATGCGGGGCGTCGTGTCGGCTCCCCGGTGTGTGGTGTGCGCTACTCGACAGGGGGCGACACGAGACGGGGCGGGACCGTGCGGTCCCGCCCCGTCCGGGTGGGGCCCGTTCCGGAACGGGCCCGAAGTGGTCTCCCGAGGTCTCAGCCCGCGGTGGTGGGGGCGTCGGTCGGGGTCTTCTCGATGTAGGCGGCGGCCCGGCGGGCGGGCAGTCGTACCGCTATCGCGTAGAAGTACATCGCCACGCTCCACACCGCGACCACGAGCGAGCCCGTGCCGATGCCGAGCACCCCGTCACCCCCGTTGAGGAGGCTGGCGGCCGCCTCGGCGCTGGCGTCCATGTCACCGAAGTAGCTCATGACCATCAGCCCGGCGAGCCAGATCGGGAACCAGGAGCCGGACTTGAAGTCCACCGGCGGTGTGTCGTGCTTGGTGGTCACGTGGTAGATCACGAACACCACGTAGCCCACCAGCAGGCCGATGAGCATCTTCTCGTTGATCGACCAGCCCGACCAGTACACCAGCAGACCGGAGGCGATGAACGCCAGTACCGGGATGAGGTCACCGGCGGGCAACCGGAAGGGGCGCTCCTGGTCGGGCAGTTGCCTGCGCAGCGCGCCCACGACGAGGCAGCCCGGTGCGAAGGAGACGGCGAAGGCGGAGCTGATGAAGCCGATGAACTTCGACCAGGCGGGGAAGGGCAGGAAGAAGAAGCACCCGACCACGAACATCAGCAGGATGGACACCCACGGCACGCCCTTGCTGTTGAGCTTGGTCAGCGCCTGCGGTGCGTTGTCGTTGCGGGCGTTGGCGTAGGACAGCCGGGTGGTCACACCCGCGTAGATCAGCCCGGTGTCGGCGGGGGAGATCACGGCGTCGACGCGCAGCAGGAACGCCATCCACGCCACGCCCAGCGTCAGCGCCAGTCCGGCCAGCGGACCCGCGTTCTCGGCGAACTCGAGGTTCTCCCAACCGTTGCCCAGCAGCCGTTCCGGCAGTCCGGTGATGAAGGAGATCTGCAGCAGCACGTAGATGATCGCCGTGATCACCACGGAGCCGATCAGTGCGAAGGGCACGTTGCGCTGCGGGTTGTTGGTCTCGCCCGCGAACTCGACGCCGTTGCGGAAGCCCAGGTAGGAGAACGCGATACCGGCGGCCGGTATGGCGGTGAAGATGGCCCCAGCACCGCTGGGCATGAAGCCGCCGAAGTCGGTGAGGTTGCCCGGGTTGAACTCGGCGGCGAACAGCACCACGATGACCAGCACGATCACCGCGAGCTTCCACCACACCAGTATGTTGTTCAGGTAGGCGAACAGTCGGACACCGAGTACGTTGATCCCGCTGTACAGCGCCATGAGTCCGATGGCCACGAACCAGCCCGCCCCGTGGACCAGGTATTCGCCGTCGGACTCCACCATCAGCCAGCTCGCGTACGGGTAGGCGTACTGCATGGTGGCCAGGACTTCGATGGGGGTGACCGCGGCGGCGGCCAGCCAGCTGATCCAGCCGGAGCTGAAACTGGCGAAGGAGCCGAAGGAGTAGTGGGGGAAGCGGATGATGCCACCGACCACCGGGAACATCACCGACAGCTCGGCGTAGACGAAACCGATCAGCATGATCATGATCGCACCGATGATCCACGACAGGATCGCTGCCGGTCCGGCGATCTGGGAGGCGTAGAGGGCGCCGAACAGCCATCCGGATCCGATGATCGCCCCGACCCCGGTGAACAGCAGGCTGATCCGATTCACATCCCTGCGCACCCCGTGATCGAGCTGCACCTTGGCCTGCGTCGGTGGCGCAGTTGGTGTCGCCATCTATTCGCCCTTTCCATACCTTTGTGAGGTCGATTACTACCGTGAGCGTGGACTCTCTAGGATTCGGGCGGCGTCGTCAACACGAAACGGTTAACCTGTCGCGCAAATAAGTAACATTTTGTGTACGACACTGTGCGCAGACCATGCGATCGCGCGGCATCTCGGACGATTCGCGCCGTCCCCTGTGATCAGGATCGCGGGATTCGGGCGCCGACGCTGACCGGCTTCGTCCCGGATTCTGGGAAACTCGGGTCGAGTCGTGTGCGCGTGTCGAACGTCGTCGAGTCCGCGATCCGGAACGGGAAAACCGGTGACGAGACCACCGCCGCGCCGGAACGCGGCGAACACCTCGCTACGCTCCCTCGGCGCGAGGAGAGCGAACGGCATCGGGGCGAGCGAGGACGGGAGAGCCTGTCGGCGGCACCGGTGCGCGCCTGAAGCGGGCGGGTCAGCCCGCCGTGGTGGGGGCGTCGGTCGGGGTCTTCTCCACGTAGGCCGCCGCACGTCGGGACGGCAACCGTACGGCCATCGCGTAGTAGTAGATCAGCACGCTCCAACCCGCGATGATCAGCGCGCCCGGTCCGACCCCTATCGGGCCGTCACCACCCGGCAGCAGCAGCGCCTCGTCGACGGGCTGGTTCGGCGTGACCTCGCCGAAGTAGCTCAGCACCATCAGTCCGGCCAGCCACACCGGGAACCAGGAGCCGGACTTGAAATCCACCGGCGGAGTGTCGTGCTTGGTGGTCACGTGGTAGATCACGAACACCACGTAGCCGGCCAACAACCCGATGAGCATCTTCTCGTTGATCGGCCAGGTGGACCAGAACACCAGCAGGTTGGACGAGAAGAACGCCAGCAGTGGAATCGTGTCGCCGCCGGGTAGCCGGAAGGGGCGCTCCTGGTCGGGCAGCTGGCGTCGCATCGCTCCGACCACCAGACAGCCGGGGGCGAAGGAGACGGCGAAGGCCGAGGTGATGAAGCCGATGAACTTCGACCAGGCGGGGAAGGGCAGGAAGAACAGGCACCCGACCACGAACATCAGCAGCACCGAGACCCAGGGGACCCCGCGCCGGTTCAACCGGGTCAGTGCCTGCGGTGCGTTGTCGTTGCGGGCGTTGGCGTAGGACAGCCGGGTGGTCACGCCCGCGTAGATCAGCCCGGTGTCGGCGGGCGATACGATCGCGTCGACGCGCAGCAGCCAGGCCATCCAGACCACGCCGAGCAGTAGCGCCAGCCCGGCCAGCGGGCCCGCGCTCTCGGCGAAGGTCAGTTCACCCCACCCGTCGCCGAGCAGCCGCTGCGGCAGCCCGGTGACGAAGGCGATCTGCAGCAGCACGTAGATGATCGCGGTGATCACCACCGAGCCGATCAGTGCGAAAGGCACGTTGCGCTGCGGGTTGTTGGTCTCGCCCGCGAACTCGACGCCGTTGCGGAAGCCCAGGTAGGAAAACGCCACACCCGCGGCCGGGATCGCGGTGAAGATGGTTCCCGCACCCTCCGGGGTGAAGCCGCCGAAGTCGGTGAGGTTGCCGGGATTGAACGACACGGCGAAGAAGACCACGATGACCAGCACGATCACCGCGAGCTTCCACCACACCAGGATGTTGTTCAGCCTGGCGAAGACTCCCACGCCCAGCGCGTTGATCGTGCTGTAGAGGGCCATCAGCGCGATCGCGATCAACCAACCGTAGCCGCTGACCAGGTACTCTCCCTCCACGGGTGTCATCAGCCAGCCCGCGTAGGGGTAGGCGTACTGCATGGTGGCCAGCACTTCGATGGGGGTGACCGCGGCGGCGGCCAGCCAGCTGATCCACCCCGCGCTGTAGCTGGCGAAGGAGCCGAAGGAGTAGTGGGGGAAACGGATGATCCCGCCGACGACCGGGAACATCACCGACAGCTCGGCGTAGGCGAACCCGATGAACAGCACCATGACCGCGCCCACCACCCAGGACAGGATCGCCGCCGGTCCGGCGATCTGGGAGGCGTAGAGGGCGCCGAACAGCCATCCGGATCCGATGATCGCCCCGACCCCGGTGAACAGCAGGCTGATCTTGTTGACGTCCCTGCGCACCCCGTGATCGAGCTGCACTGTCGCGCGGGTCGGTGAAGCGGCCGGTGTGCCCATATGTCCGCCCCATTCGCGTGATAGGAATCACTTGGGTGTTCCCATAGCACTGTCGGGCAGACACGGGAATTCGGCAACACGGACACGCCCGTGGCGCGACCACGGCTCACACCGCCGTCCGGATCGGGCCCGGCGACGCGGGGCAGCGACCGTGCCCGGCCGAGCCCGCGCGGCACTTCGGATCCACAGCCTCACCGCACCTACCACCCGAGTCCAACCGGGAAAACGACGGTCAAGCGGCGCCAGCCGCTTACAGCCGCCCTCGCGACTCGTACCGCCGCGGGTTCTCTCGGGGTGCTCTCGCGAGGACGCCGGAGACGTGGCGTAGTACCTACTCGATGTCTCCGGCGCCGCAGCGAGAGCCCGCGAGAGGTTCCGCCGAGCGACCACTCCGGCAACCCGTGCCGTGCACGGTAGAGCTCATTCGCGTCGTTTCAACCCCTCGAACGCGATCGTGGTAACGGTCCCGGCGATCTCCTCCTTGGTGAGCCCCTGCCGGGGGCGGTACCACTCGATCACCGAGTTCACCATCCCGAACAGCAGCCTGCTGGTCAGCGCCGGGTCCAGGTCCAGCCGCAGACTGCCCGAGCGCTCCGCCTCGGCGACGAGCTCCCCCACGAGGTGGTCGAACTCCCTGCGCCGGGCCAGGGCCTGCCGCTCCACCTTGCTGTTGCCGCGCACCCGCAGCAGCAGGGTCACGAACGGCAGCTCGTCGACCAGCACCTCGACGCTGCGCCGTACCACGTGGTGCAGCCGGTCGATGGCGGGTCCCTCCAGCGACTCGGGTTCGTCCAGCACCGCGAACAGCGCGTCCAGTGCCCGGTCGACGCTCATCCGCAGCAGTTCCTGCTTGCTGGAGACGTGGTAGTAGATGGCCGACTTGGTGATTCCGAGCCGTTTCGCGAGGTCCTCCATGCTCGTGCCGTCGTAGCCGCGCTCGTGGAAGACCTTCACGGCGGTGCGCAGCAGTGAGTCGAGGTCGTAGCCCGGTCTGCCCCGCCCCGCGCCGTTGTTCGTAGCCGCACCCGCCATGGCCTCCAGTCTCGCAGCAGTCGCCGGGGTGCGCGGGCGCCGGCCCGCCGACCCCGGCGACGTTCGGGGCCGTGGCGCTCGGCGGTCAGTCCTCGCGCAGATCGACCGTCCGCCGCAGCTTGCCGACCGAGCGCGGCAGGGTGTCGGGCTCCACGATCTCCACCCCGGCGCTCACCCCGACCGCGTCCTTGATGGCGGTGGCCAGCGCCTCGGGGGCCTCCGCGCGTCGCGCCGCGGTGGTGGTCTCGTCGGCCTCGACCAGCACGCGCATCTCGTCGAGTCGTCCCTCGCGGGTGAGCCGGAGCTGGAAGTGCGGTGAGAGCCCCGGCTGCCGCAGCACCAGTTCCTCGATCTGGCTGGGGAAGACGTTGACCCCGCGCAGGATGATCATGTCGTCGCTGCGCCCGGTGATCTTCTCCATCCGGCGCATCCCCGGGCGGGCGGTGCCGGGCAGCAGCCTGGTCAGGTCCCTGGTGCGGTAGCGGATCACCGGCATCGCCTCCTTGGTCAGCGAGGTGAACACCAGCTCGCCGTGCTCACCGTCGGGAAGCGGTTCCTCGGTGACCGGGTCGATGATCTCGGGGTAGAAGTGGTCCTCCCAGATGTGCGGGCCGTCCTTGGTGCTCACGCACTCGTTCGCCACGCCGGGACCCATGACTTCGGACAGTCCGTAGATGTCGACCGCGTCGATCCCGGCGGCCTCCTCGATCTCGCCGCGCATCGCGGCCGTCCACGGTTCGGCGCCGAAGATGCCGATGCGCAGCGAGCTCCGCCTGGGGTCGAGCCCCTGCCTGCGGAATTCGTCGAGCAGCGTGAGCATGTAGGAGGGGGTGATCATGATGATCTCGGGTTCGAGGTCGTGGATGAGCCGCACCTGGCGTTCGGTCATCCCGCCGGAGGCCGGTATCACGGTGCAGCCGAGCCGCTCGGCGCCGTAGTGCGCGCCCAGCCCGCCGGTGAACAGCCCGTAGCCGTAGGCGACGTGCACCTTCTGGCCGGGTTCGCCGCCCGCCGCCCTGATGGAGCGCGCCACGACCTCGGCCCAGGTGTCCAGATCCCGCTGGGTGTAGCCGACCACGGTGGGGGTTCCGGTGGTGCCGCTGGAGGCGTGCACCCGCCGCAGCCGGTCCTGGTCGACCGCGAACATGCCGAACGGGTAGTTCTCCCGCAGGTCGTTCTTGGTGGTCGTCGGGAATTTCGCCAGGTCGGCCAGACCGCGGCAGTCCTCGGGACGGACCCCGGCGGCGTCGAACTTCCGCCGGTAGCAGGGCACGTTCTCGTAGGCGTGCCGCAGCGTTTCGCGGAGACGTCGCAGCTGCAGCTCGGCCAGCTCGGCGCGGCTCGCGCGCTCGGCGGGGTCCGCTTCGGTGGCCGGTGCGGCGGAGGGAGGGGTGGTGTGGGCGGCGAGCTCGGTCATGGTGGCTGATCCCTTCAACTCCTGATGGCGCGGCTGTGCCCGCGGAACTCGGCCACGGTCTCCCCCGAGGCGTCGTCGCGGAGGACCGTGGTGTCGTAGATGCCGTTTCGGCCCCTGGTTTGGCGCTCGACGGCCCGGGCGTAGAGCACGTCGCCCTGGTGGGCCGGGGTGAGGAACGTGATCTGCGCGCTCGCGGCGACGGTGACCGGATCGCGGCTGTTGCAGGCACAGGCGAAGGCCGTGTCGGCCAGCAGGAACACGTAGCCGCCGTGGGCTATGGCGTGCCCGTTGACCATCTCCGGTGTCACTCGCATCCGCACCAGCGAACGGCCGTCGGCCGCTTCGAGCAGCTCGATGCCGAGCGACCTCGAGGCGTGGTCGTCGTCGAACATCGCCGCCGCGGGGGCGGCTATCGGTGGGGGTTCGGCCTCCAAGGGGTCACCACCTCGAAATACTGACCGAACAGTCGGTTGTCCGCTCGGGATGGCCGAGCCCCTTCCGGGGACGCCCTGTCGGTCTTCAACGGTTTTTCGTGGGCAACTGCCGGTCAGGTGATTGTGCACGAGCTTGTTCTGCGTCACAATGATTTACCGACCGATTGGTCAGTAATAAGCGGACTCGAGTTCGTGGCACGCCCGGCGGGACCGGCGGAGGCGGCTCGGCGGACGACCGGCGAGCCCCGGACGAGGAGCACCGGGCGTTCGGACAACAGGCGGACAACCCAGGGAGATCGCGACGATGGAGCCATTGCGCAGCTACCTCGCGGGACGGTGGCAGCGGCCCGAGGGGCCGGGGACACCGCTGCACGACGCCGCGACCGGGCAGGAGGTCGCGCGGATCTCCACGGCGGGACTGGACCCCGCCGCAGCGCTCACCCACGGCAGGGAGACCGCCGGTCCGGAGCTGCGCGAGCTCACCTTCCACCAGCGGGCCGCGCTGCTGAAGGCGTTGGCCTCCCACCTGCGCGAGCACCGCCAGGAGCTCTACGCCCTCTCCGCCCGCACCGGGGCCACCAAGGGCGACTCCAAGTTCGACGTCGACGGCGGTATCGGGGTGCTGTTCAGCTACTCCAGCAAGGGCAGGCGCGAGCTCCCCGACGACACCGTGCACGTGGACGGCGGTACGGAACCGCTGGGCAAGCAGGGGACCTTCCTGGGGCAGCACGTCGCCACCCCGCTTCGGGGCGTGGCCGTCCAGATCAACGCGTTCAACTTCCCCGTCTGGGGACCGCTGGAGAAACTGGCGCCCGCGTTCGTCGCCGGGATGCCCACCCTGATCAAACCCGCGCCGCAGACCGCCTACCTCACCCACCGGCTGGTGGAGCTGATCGTCGAGTCCGGAATCCTGCCGCAGGGCTCCGTCCAGCTGCTCTGCGGTGACCCCGGTGACCTGCTCGACCACCTGACCGAGCAGGACACACTGTCGTTCACCGGTTCGGCCGCCACCGCGCGGCGGCTGCGCTCCCACGACAACGTGGTGCGCAGCTGCGTGCGGTTCAACGCCGAGGCCGACTCGCTGAACTGCTCGATCCTCGGCCCGGACGCCACCCCGGACAGCGAGGAGTTCGAACTGTTCGTGCGTCAGCTGGTCACCGAGACGACGGTCAAGGCCGGGCAGAAGTGCACCGCCGTGCGCCGGGCGTTCGTGCCCGCCGAGCTCGCCGACGAGGTGACCGAGGCGGTGCGGCGGCGGCTGGCCGGGATCAGGGTCGGCAACCCGGCCTCACCCGAGGTGGACATGGGAGCGCTGGCCGACCTCGAACAGCGCGAGGAGGTCCGCCGCTCGCTGAAGAGCCTGCTGGAGTCGTGCCGCCTGGTGCACGGTGATCCGAACACCCCGTTCGAACTCGTCGACGCCGACTACGAACAGGGCGCCTTCGTGCCCCCGATGCTGCTGCGCTGCGACGACCCGGAACTGCCCCAGCCGCACGAGGTGGAGGCGTTCGGCCCGGTGACCACCGTCATGCCCTACCGCGACGCCGAGCACGCCGTGGAGCTGGCGCGCCGGGGCAGCGGAAGCCTGGTCGGTTCGGTCGTCTCGGCCGACCCCGAGTTCGTGCGCACCGTCGTGACCGGCGCCGCCTCGCAGCACGGCAGGATGCTCGTGCTCAACCGGCACGACTCGGCCGAGTCCACCGGCCACGGCTCGCCCCTGCCGCAGCTGGTGCACGGTGGTCCGGGCCGCGCGGGCGGCGGCGAGGAGATGGCCGGGATACGCGGCGTGCTGCACCACATGCAGCGCACCGCCGTGCAGGCCGACCCGGACACCCTCACCGCCCTGACCCGGCAGTGGATGCCGGGCAGCGCCCGGAACACCACGGCGGTCCACCCGTTCCGCAAGTACCTGGAGCAGCTGCGTGTCGGCGACAGCGTGGTCGGCGGGCCGCGCACCATCACCCGGGAGGACGTGCGGCGCTTCGCCGAGTTCACCGGCGACGAGTTCTACGCCCACACCGACGAGCGGGCGGCCGCTGAGAACCCGTTCTTCGAGGGGCTGGTGGCCCACGGCTACCTCGTGGTCTCGTTCGCGGCCGGGCTGTTCGTCTCGCCCGAACCCGGCCCGGTGCTGGCCAACTACGGCCTGGAGAACCTGCGGTTCCTCACCCCGACCTACCCGGGAGACGAGATCACGGTCACGCTCACCGCCAAACGGATCACGCCGCGCCACAACGCCGACTACGGCGAGGTGCGCTGGGACGCGGACGTGACCAACCAGGACGGCGAGTCCGTCGCCAAGTACGACGTGCTCACGCTCGTGGCGAAGGAGCACCAGGAGGAGGGATGAGCCGGGCCGGAAGCGGGAGACCGCGAGGGGTTCCGCCGATCGACCAGCTCGACCGGCCGGAGGACCGGGCAGCGAGGACTTCACGAAGGAGGTGGGTGGTGTGAGCACCGAGGAGGCCACGATCACCACCGAGGAGCGGTTACGGGAACGCTTCGAGACCACCGTCGAGCACGACCAGCGCGTCGAACCGCGCGACTGGATGCCCGAGGGCTACCGCAAGACCCTGGTCCGCCAGATCGCCCAGCACGCGCATTCCGAGATCATCGGAATGCAGCCGGAGGGGAACTGGCTGACCCGGGCCCCCAGCCTGCGCCGCAAGGCGATCCTGCTCGCCAAGGTGCAGGACGAGGCCGGTCACGGGCTCTACCTGTACTCCGCGGCCGAGACCCTCGGCGTCGACCGCTCGGAACTCACCGAGAAGCTCGTCGAGCGGCGGCAGAAGTACTCGTCCATCTTCAACTACCCGACGCTGACGTTCGCCGACATCGGCGTGATCGGCTGGCTGGTCGACGGCGCGGCCATCGTGAACCAGGTGCCGCTGTGCCGGTGCTCCTACGGCCCCTACGCGCGGGCCATGATCCGCATCTGCAAGGAGGAGTCCTTCCACCAGCGGCAGGGCTACGAGCTGCTGCTGACCATGATGAACGGCTCCGAACGGCAGCGGCGGGACGTGCGGGACGCCGTCGACCGCTGGTGGTGGCCCTCGCTGATGATGTTCGGCCCGCCGGACGGGGACTCGCCCAACACCCAGCAGTCGATGGCCTGGGGCATCAAGCGGCACACCAACGACCAGCTGCGGCAGAAGTTCGTGGACATGACCGTGCCCCAGGCCGAGGCGCTGGGGGTCGAGCTCCCCGACTCAGGGCTGGTTTACAACCCGGAGCGGGGGCACTACGACTTCTCCGAACCCGACTGGGACGAGTTCCACCGGGTGCTGGCCGGCGAAGGACCGTGCAACACCCAGCGCGTCGAGCGGCGCCGCGCGGCACACGAGGACGGCGCCTGGGTACGCGAGGCCGCGGCGGCGCACGCGGCGAAGCAGGCGGAACGCGGGAGGGCCGCGGTATGACCACACCACCGGGAACCGGGGACGCGGGTGGCCGGGAAGCCGCCGGGGTGGAGCGCCCCAGCGCTGCCTGGCCGCTGTTCGAGGTGTTCGTCCGGGGCAAGCGGGGGCTCAACCACGTGCACGTGGGCTCGTTGCACGCCGCCGACGAGGAGATGGCGCTGCACAACGCGCGCAACCTCTACACCCGCCGTAACGAGGGCGTGAGCATCTGGGTGGTGCGCGCCGCCGACATCACCGCCTCCAGTCCGGACGAGAAGGACCCCTTCTTCGCGCCGAACGGGGACAAGGTCTACCGGCATCCCACCTTCTACGAGATTCCCGACGATGTCCCCCATATCTAGAATTCCGCACAGCACGGCTTTCCGAGTGGTTGGTTACCGGCACGTGAGTCGGCGCCTCGCCGCGTTGCGGGGCACCTCGAGTAGCGGCCTACGCCACGTGCCCCGCTGCCTCGCGACGCACCCGACTCACGCACCGGAGCACCTCGGGTTGGTCAGGCTGGGCACCCGGGTCAATGACAGGACTGCGGGGATGGCCCGAACCGTTCAGCTGCCGCGGTGGTCCGGTGGCGGAACCTCTCGCACCGCTCTCGCTCCGGGAGGCCCGACCTCGGGTAGGTACTACACAGCGTCGGGCCTTCCTCGCGAGAGCCGCACCGGAGAACCCGCGGCGGTGCCGACTGTGGGAGCGGTGGGGTTCGGCCCGGCTCTCGCCGCGGTCCCGCGCTCGACAACTCGTGGCGCCGTGGTTCGGCGGTCACGTCCTCAACCGGTGAGGTGATTCCCGATGTCGTTCGACAACGCCTACGAGGCCATCGCCGAGACGCATCCCGAGGGGGACGCGCGGTGGGCCTTCGGCACCGGCTTCGACGATCCGTTGTCCGGAGTGGACACCACGGTGCCCGAGGGGGTGGACACCGCCGACCTCGCGGCCTACTGCCTGATGCTCGGCGACGACGCGCTGCTCCTCTCGCAGCGGCTCACCGAGTGGGTGACGCGTGCCCACGAGCTGGAGGACGAGATGGCGCTGGCCAACATCGCCCTGGACCTGCTGGGGCAGGCGCGGATGCTGCTCTCCCGCGCGGGTTCGGTCGAGGGGGCGGGCCGGGACGAGGACGCGCTGGCCTACTTCCGCTCCGAAGCGGAGTTCCGCAACGTGCGGCTGGCCGAGCTCCCCATGGGCGACTTCGGCAGGACCACGGCCTCGCTGCTGGTGTTCTCCACCTGGCGGCTGGCGCTGCTCAATCGCCTGGTCGGTTCGGCCGACCCGGTGCTCGCCGCGATCGCCGCGAAGGCGGTCAAGGAGGTCACCTACCACCGGGAGTACGCGGCTCGCTGGGCCGTCCGGCTCGGCGACGGCACCGAGTACTCGGCCGAACGGCTGCGCGCCGGTTTCGCCGACGTGCTGCCGCTGGTCGACGAGCTGTTCGCGGGGCATGCCGTGGAGCGGCGCCTGGCCGCCTCCGGGGTGGCCGTGGACAGCACCGAGCTGCGGGAGGAGTTCGAACAGGTGCTCGGGCAGGTGTGCGAACTGGCGACGCTGCGGCTGCCCGAGGTTGACCGGACGGGCACCGTGGGCGGCCTGGCGGGCCGCGACGGCGTCCACACCGAACACCTCGGCTACCTGCTGGCCGAGATGCAGTCCCTGGCGCGCAGTGATCCGGAGGCGACGTGGTGACCCGCACAGAATCCGACCGGACCGTGGCCGCCGAGGTGGCGGCCTCGGTGACCGACCCGGAACTTCCCATGCTCACCCTGGCCGACCTGGGCGTGCTGCGCGAGGTGGTCGTCACCGGAGTGGGCGCGGTGGTGGTCACGATCACGCCCACCTACTCCGGCTGCCCCGCGCTGGCCGAGATGCGTGCCGAGCTGCACCACAGGCTCACCCGGGCCGGGTACGACGACGTGCGGATCCGCACCGAGCTCTCCCCACCGTGGAGCAGTTCGTGGATCACCGAACGGGGAAGGCGCAAGCTCGCCGAGCACGGCATCCATCCCCCGGACGACCGGGCTGGGCCGCCGACCGCCTCCGGCGGTCCGGTACCGCTGACGTTGGGGCCGCCGCGCCGGACGGTCCACTGTCCGAGGTGCGACTCCGCGGCCACCGAACGGACCTCCGAGTTCAGCGCCACCGCGTGCAAGGCGCTGTACCGCTGCCTGGACTGCCGGGAACCCTTCGAGTACTTCAAGGAGATCTGACGTGTCCACCCCGACAGCTCCCGCGCCGGTGCGGGGTCGCGCCGACCGGGCGTTCCACACCCTCCGGGTGGCCGAGGTCGAGCGGTTGTGCGACGACGCGGTCGCGGTGACCTTCGACGTCCCGCCCGAGCTGGCCGCCGAATTCGACTTCCTGCCCGGTCAGTCGTTGACTCTGCGGCGGCGGGAGGCCGACGGCGAGCACCGGCGCTCCTACTCGATCTGCTCGGCCCGGGGCTCCCGGCCCCGCATCGGGGTCCGCCTCGTTCCCGAGGGATTGTTCTCCGGGTGGCTGACCGGCGAGGTCGAGGTCGGCGACGAGATCGAGGTCATGCCGCCCACCGGACGGTTCACGCCGGATCTGTCCGTCGCGGGCAGGCACGTGCTGGTCGCGGCCGGTTCCGGGATCACGCCGGTGCTGTCCGTCGCGGCCTCGTTGCTCGCCGAGACCGGTTCCGAGGTCACGGTGATCTACGGCAACCGCCGCAGTGACACCGTGATGTTCACCGACGAGCTGGCCGATCTCAAGGACCGCTGTCCCAGCCGTTTCGAGCTGGTGCACGTGCTGTCCAGGGAGCCTCGCGAGTCCGAACTCGTCAGCGGGCGGCTGGACGCCGAGCGGCTGCGGGGCCTGCTGGGAACCCTGGTGCCGCTGGACGGCTCGGAGCAGTGGTGGCTGTGCGGCCCCTACGGGATGGTGGAGGCGGCCGGGGAGGTGCTGGCCGAACTCGGAGTCCCGGAGGATCGGGTGCACCGGGAGCTGTTCTACGTCGACGACGTCCCCCCGGAGCCGGTGCGTCACGAGGAGGGCGACTACGAGGGCGAAGTGAGCCGGGGACGCGTGACGTTGGACGGCCGCACCACCGAGGTCGCGCTGCCCACCGACACGCCGGTGCTCGACGCCGCGCAGCGGGTCCGCTCCGATCTGCCGTTCGCCTGCAAGGGCGGGGTGTGCGGCACCTGCCGCGCCAGGGTCACCGAGGGGCGGGTGCGGATGCGGCGCAACTTCGCCCTGGAGGACTCCGAGGTGGAGTCCGGGTTCGTACTCACCTGCCAGGCGATACCGGTCTCCGAGGAAGTGGTCGTGGACTACGACGCTTGAGGCGCTGTTCCGGGGGGCTCTCGACCTCGCGGGTTTCCGGACGGCCCGGCGATTCCCGCGAAGTCATCGCTCCGCCCGGGCGACGACGCTTCGAGGGGCGATCTCTCGCGAGGTGTGCGAGGCCCACCGATGGTGGTGCCGGGAGCACCCGGACGCGGGGCGGGCCCGCCCCGCGTCCGTTGAGGTGGGGCCTTCAGCCCTCGTCGCCCTCGTCCTCCTCGCCTTCGTCGCCCTCCAGCACCTCGCCGAGCATCATGCCGCCGAGCACCCCGGCCGCCGCGCCCGCGACGCCTCCGGCGACGGCGCCGCCCAGCCCCGAACCGGAGTGCCCCGAGCCGTGACCGTGGTGGCCGTGTCCGCCGCCGAAGAACCCGCCCGAGGACTGCGAGACCGCCTCCAGCCAGTTCTGGATCTCGGCGTTCCAGTCGGTGTGCAGCGCCTCCTCGTGGCCGCGGTGGATGCGCCCCAGCACGTCACCGCCCGGGGTGAACAAACCACCGCGCTTGTCGGCCTCCAACACCACGTCGAGGCTGTCGGGCCGCGCCACGAAGGTCAGCTCGACCTCGTTGACGCCTCCCGCGAACCGAGGCGGGGCGAAGAACTCGATCTCCTGGTAGAAGGGGAACTGCTGTGCCACGCCCTGCAGCACCCCGTGCTCCACGTCGGCGCTCTTCAGGGGCGCGCCCATGTTCAGCAGCGCCTCGATCACCGGTTGCTGGGAGGGCAGCGGTTCGACGTGGAGCGGGTCCATGTCGCCGGTGTCCACCGCCTTGGCCACCGCCACCTCGGTGCGAACCCCGAGCCGCATCCCGTGCAGCGGCTGGCCGCGCAGCGCCGTGATCGGCGTTTCCCACGGCAGCGCCAGCCTGAACGGGATCGTGCTGTACTGCTCGGCTTCGAGCTGGAAGCTCTCGGCCACCGTCGTGCGCTGGAACTCCAGCGCCCCCTTCTGGTCGTCGGAGGTCTCGACCTCGGCTACCAGGATCAGGTCGATCCGCTGGATGTCGGCCGGCCCGCTGGCACCGCCGATGCGGACCTCGCCGGTGACCTCGCCACCCGGCTGGCAGGCGCCCTCGTGCAGCACCGTGTCCACCGAGGGGCCGCCGATACCCACCGCTTGCAGCATGCGTTTGAACACCGCTGAGTCCTTCCGTCGTTCGCCGTTCTCGTGGTCGCCGGTCGTTCCGGCCCGTGTCACGCGCTCTTCGTGGGTGGGACGAAGTCGCCCTCGTCTCGGTTTCCGTGTCCGCCTTGTCCGTTCCGATCGTTACCGCATCGTGAGTACCGGCGCGGGGTTCGCCCCGAGGGGCGGCCGCCCGTGGTCGTTCGCGTCGTCGCTGCCGGGCAGCGGGCCTCGCGGGGCCGGGTTTCCGGCGGCGGTGGCGAGACGCGCTCTGATCAGAACGCGCGGTGCGCCTGTAGCATGCGTTCGTGTTCCGAGTCGTGCGCGGCCGTCTTCCGCTCGGACGGGTGAGGGGAAAGCGCCGAAGGCGGCACTGGGTACCGGCGGTGGCGCTCGCGGCGGTGATGTCCGTTTCCGGCTGCGGCGGAGCGGGTGGTGTAGGTCTGACCGCCGGTGAGGGCGAGTTCAACTTCGTCTCGCCCGGCGGGAAGACGAGGATCGTGTATCCGCCCGGTGAGCGCCAGGAGGTCGGTGATCTCGCCGGTGGTTCGGTCAGGGAGCCCGATACCCGGATATCGCTGTCCGATCACGAGGGCGAAGCGGTGCTGCTGAACCTGTGGGCTTCCTGGTGCGGCCCCTGCCGGGCGGAGGCCGACGAACTCGAACGGCTGGCGGAGCGGACCTCCGAGGAGAACGTGCGGTTCCTCGGCGTCAACGTTCGTGACGACCGCGACTCCGCGCGGGACTTCGCGCACAACCTGGACGTCGGCTATCCGTCCCTCTACGACCCCGACGGTCGCGTGACCCTCGCGCTGCGCGGTCTCCCACTGTCCACTCTTCCCATAACGCTCGTGCTGGACCGCGATCACAGGGTGGCCGCCGTCTTCCTCGGTTCAGTGGTGGGAAGGGACGTGATGTCCGTGATCGAGGACGTGGTCCGAGAGGGCTGAGGTGCTCCTCGACCACTTCGGACCGGGGACCGGGACTCCCGGTTCCGACCTGGAGCCCCGGTGCGACCGGAGCGAGGGTGCGCCCACGGTGGTCAGTCCGCTCGCTCGGTCGGGACGACCACCTCCGTCCCGGAGGCAGGCGCGGCGGAGCCGCCCCACGTTCTTCGGAAGCTCGAAGGCCTCCGCGGTCGTCGCGCCGAGCGGTCGGGGCTCACTCGGCGAGCTCGTTGATGGCCCGCGCCCAGCGGAAGTACTTGTTGTTGCCGAGGTCCCGGATGGTCCGGATGCCGAACGCCTTCTCGAGCTGCTCGGCGTCACTCTCGCTGACGCCCTGCAGCGCCGCCACCGGCGCGTCGGGAAGCTCGCTGAGCGGCTTGCCCTCGTACGCCTTGTCGAGCTTGTCCGCGATGTCGATCATTCGATTCCTTTCGGCGTGTGGGATTGCCAGTGCCAACTCCCCTCGACCCGTGGGTATCACGCATCGGAGTCGTTCGAACACGAAAATGTTGATCATCTCACTGCCGTTTTCGTCCGATAAGGGGATTTCGGTTCCCCCGCCGGAGAAGTTCGGAAGGTCGTGCCGACCGGAGTGCTCGCCCCGCGCGGCCCGCGCCCTCCGGAGGGTGGGACGAACGTGTCCCCAGGTGGACGACCGGCTTCGTAGGGCGGCACGTGGTGCCGGGGCTTCGCGCCACGTGCCCGCGACGAGGTCGGCCGCCTCGTCGTCCGGGAGCCGTTGGCGCGACGGGAGCGTTCCCGGCCGGGCCCGAGCGGCTCGTTCGCGGTCTCACTCCGCCACTTCGACGAAGATCCGCTCTCCGAGGGTCACGCTCGCGTTCCCCCCGGCCGTCTCGGTGATCCAACGCTCGAAGGCGCCGGTCTCCGGCTCCGGCACGGGCACGTCGAACTCGACCGACTGCCCGTACCGCGTGTCGGTGGGCTCGCGACCGGCCGAACGCAGCTCGTTGTCCAACCTGCCCGCCGTGGAGTGGTCCACACGGATCGAGACGAGCCTGGCGGGGTCCCGGCGGGCGAGTCCGACCCGCTCCAGCGCCTCGCTGACGGCCGAGCCGTAGGCGCGGATCAGTCCACCGGAACCCAGCAGCACCCCACCGAAGTAGCGCACGACCACTGCCACGGTGTTGGTCAGCTCGTTGTGGCGCAGCACCCGCAGGATCGGCATCCCGGCCGTTCCGGCGGGTTCTCCGTCGTCGTTGGACTTCTGGATCTCGGCGTCGTCGCCCACGAGGTAGGCGTAGCAGTGGTGCCGGGCGTCGGGGTGCTCCCGTCGGCACCGCGCCACGAACTCGCGCGCCTGCTCCTCGGACTCGACGCGTTCCAGCGCGCACAGAAAACGGGACTTCTTCTCCACGAGTTCCGCCGAACCCGCCTGTCTGATCGTGCGCATACCTACTTCCTACCGGAGGTGGAAGGCACGGACCCGGCGCCCCGCGCAGTGGGAGTCCCACGGCTTTCGCCGTGGTCGTGCCGGCGAGGTGTCCGGGGCGTCTCACCGGGGCGCGGGCCGAGCTCCGGAAGTGGGAGACGAAAACCCAGCGGCGAGCTCACCCCCGGAAACCGGCGTGACAACGCTCACCCTCGAACGTATGTGATCTCGGGCACGCCCGGTAACCGGCGTCGATAGCACCTGCACACGTTGTTCGTGTCCGGAACCGGTGGGAGTGATTTTCCGTGACGCCCGCCGGGCACGTACCGTCCACTCTCATGGAGCAGTCATCGAGTCCGTTGGAACCAGGCACGCGGGTGCGTGCTTCCTTCGGTCGTTTTCAGGATCAGACCGGCACCGTGGTCGAGGCCGCGACCGGTCTGCCGGACGTCTTCGACGGTCCGGTGCTGTGGGTCCGGTTCGACGGGGACGAGGAACCCGGCCTGGTGGCCGGGCGCTTTCTCGAACGCGCGGCCTGACCGCTCTCGCGGTCGGTCCGCGCGTTCCGCGCGAGACGCGGATGGTTGTACTGGTCAGCGGGTGATCCGGATGTGAGTAATCGTAAATCCCGTTGTGGGGGAGTTCCGGATAAAATGCGTCCGAGGTGTAGTGCTGTCATGAGGACGGTTCCGCTGAGCGCATCCCCACGGCAGGGGTGCCGGTGACGAACGGACGGAGACGATGCGGGTTCTGGTCATCGGGGGAGGTTTGGGTGGACTCGCCGTGGCCAAGGGCCTGCTCGACAACGGTCACCGGGTAAGGATCTACGAGCACGCCGAGAAGCTCCGTGACGGCGGTGCCGGGGTCACTGTCTGGAGCAACGGAACCGCCGCGCTGCGCGGGCTGGGGATTCCGCTGCACGGTGTCGGGCGTCAGTTGCACAGCCTGCGTGCGATGACGGCGACCGGCAGGATGCTCTGGGAGGCGGACCTGGACGAGGTCACCGAGCGCCTCGGTTCTCCCACGGTCGAGGTTCCCCGGCGGGAACTGCTGTACCGGATGGCCGAGGCGCTGCCGAGCGAGGTCTTCCGGTTCGGCAAGCGGTGCGTCGGTGTCCGGGAGTTCGCCGACCACGCCGTCGCGGAGTTCGCCGACGGCACCTCCGAGGCCGGGGACGTCATCGTCGGAGCCGACGGGCAGCGGTCGATGGTCCGCCGCACGGTGCTGGGGGGTGAGCCGGCCAGGCTGACCGGTTGGGCCAGCTGGCAGGGACTGACCCGCAGCGACCTGCCGATCGCCTACGGCTACCAGACGCTCAACATCGCGGGACGCGACGGTCACTGTGGACTCATCCCGGCGGGGGAGGGGCTGCTGCACTGGTGGTTCGACATGCCGTGGCGTGAGGACCAGGCGGAGCTGACGGTGGCGGACCTGCGGGCCGCGTTCACCGGGTGGCCGGAGCCGGTCGAGGAGCTGCTGGGATCGATCTCGGACGAGGACCTGGGCTTCTTCCCCCACATCCGCCACCAGGTCCCCAAGGTCTGGGGCGGCCCGCGAACCACCCTGATCGGCGACGCCGCGCACGCCATGCCACCCGCCGTGGCCCAGGCCGCCAACCAGACGATGGAGGACGCCTGGCTGCTGTCCTGCGCGTTGGCCGACACCGACGGGACCGACCCGGAACCGATGCTGCGGGAGTACGAGCAGCAGCGCAGGCCCCGCGTGGCGAAGGTCTCGCGCACCGCGGCGCTGACCTCCGCGCAGCGTCGGACCCCGCTGCAGCGGATCGGCAAGTTCCCCCGCTGGATCGCCACTCGCAGCCAGGTGATCACGCTGCGCTCGGGCAGCAACATCCTCAGGGGGCTCACTCCGCCCTCGGTGTCCGTCGGCGTGGCGTAACCGCTGTCGGCAGCGTGGGGCGCTGGGTGGTTACCCGGCGGAACCTCGCGCGGCGTTGACGTACCGGTCGCGCTGGCGCGGTGCTCGGTCAGCCGGCACGTGCGCCGCGCTTCTCACGCTCGCTTCTCGACGACGCCCCGGCGCGGCGATTTCGTGGGTGTGTTCGGGGAATCGACGCCGTCCGGGGCGGCACCCGGTGCGGCGTGGGAGGCACACCCGGTACCTCCCACCCTGCGCACCAGCACCCGGTCCGGGCGTGGCGGCGGCTCACCGTTCGTTCACGCGCCGAAGACGTCCGGGTTGGGGCCGACCCGGCCGTCGTTGTCCAGCTCGCCGATGGCCTTCATGTCGTCCTCGCTGAGCTCGAAGTCGAACACATCGAGGTTCTCCCGCACGCGCGCCGGAGTGGCGGACTTCGGGATGGTCACGTTGCCCAGCTGGATGTGCCAGCGCAGCACCACCTGGGCGGCGGACTTGCCGTACTTCTCGGCCAGCCCCCGCAGTCGGGAGTCCTCCAGCAGACCCTTGCCCTGCCCGATCGGACTCCACGCCTCGGTGGCGATGCCGTGCTCGGAGTGGAAGGCCCGCAGCTCGGCCTGGGGCAGGTTGGGATGCAGCTCGATCTGGTTCACGGCGGGGACCACGCTGGTCTCGGCGAACAGCCTGCGCAGATGCGAGGTGTGGAAGTTCGACACGCCGATGGACTTGGCACGACCCTCGGCGTGGAGCTTCTCGAACGCCTGCCAGGTCTGCACGTAGGTGTCCTGGCCGGGCATCGGCCAGTGGATCAGGTAGAGATCCACGTAGTCCAGCCCCAGCTTGTTGAGGCTCTCGTCGAAGGCACGGAACGTCTCGTCGTAGCCCTGCCTGTCGTTCCACAGCTTGGTGGTGACGAACAGTTCCTCGCGCGGGATCCCCGACTCGGCGATGGCCTTGCCGACGCCTTCCTCGTTGCCGTACACGGCCGCGGTGTCGATGCTGCGGTAGCCCGCCTCCAGGGCGGTCCTGACCGGCTCGACGACCTCCTCGGAGGGGATCTGGAAGACGCCGAAGCCCAGCTGGGGCATCTTCGCGCCGGTGTTGAGCGTGATGTTCGGAACCTGAGTCATCTGGTGTTCCCTTTCACGAATGTCGACTCGTAACACGGCCACCGATTGGTGGGCGGTGGCTACGCCCGTTCGGGGGACACACGCCCTCCCGATCAACCAGTGGAATCGATCAAGCATTCCCGGTGGGAGCGATTGCATCACGGCCGCCGAGGGTTCGCCCGGCGTGCCCGGACTCAACGGGCGGGGGCGGCTCCGAGCGAGTCCGGGGAACCCTCGGCCGAGCCGGAGGCGGGAGATTCCGAGTCGGTTCCGGGAGTCCCGGACCGGCCCCGGCCGCCGTTCCACCGCTGGTCGAGCCTGCCGGAGAGCACCGCGAAGCCCAGTCCCACCAGGGCCAGCACCGCGCCGACCCAGCTCGGCGAGATCAGCCCGAATCCGGCCGCGATCACCAGCCCACCGAGGTAGGCGCCCAGCGAGTTGGCGATGTTGAACGTGGACTGGATGCTGGCGGAACCCAGCGAGGGGGCCTCCCTGGCCTGGTCCAGGATTCTGGCCTGGATGCTGGGGATGGCGGCGAAACCGGTGACTCCCACCAGGAACACGTTGACCGCCACCAGCACGGTGTTGTGCGCGGTGAAGGTGAACATCGTCAGCACGATCGCCAGCGCCGTCAGGAAGGTGTACAGCGTGCGCATCGGCGAGCGGTCCGCCAGCCTCCCGCCGATCACGGTGCCCAGGGTCATGCCGGTGCCGAACAGCGCGAGCAGCACGGTGGCCGCCAGCGGTGTGTAACCGCTGACCTGGATCAGCAGCGGCTTGATGTAGCTGTAGAACGAGAAGGTCGCGGCGAAGCCGAACACCACGACGGCGAAGGCCAGCCACACCTGCGGACGCCTGAACGCCGACAGCTCGCCGCGCAGGCTCACCTCGGTCGGCTTGGCCTGGCGCGGCACCAGCACGCTGACCGCCGCCAGCGCGGCCGCGCCGATCAGCGCGACCAGCCCGAAGGTCCAGCGCCAGTCGATGGCCTGCCCGAGCAGCGTGCCGACCGGCACCCCGACGATGTTGGCCACGGTCAGCCCCACGAACATCATCGAGATGGCCCGCCCGCGTTTGTCGCGGCTGACCAGGCTCGCGGCCACCACCGCGCCGATGCCGAAGAACGTCCCGTGCGGCAGTCCGGCCACGAATCTCGCCGCGAGCAGCGACAGGTGCGTCGGGGCGATCGCGGACAGCAGGTTGCCCACGATGAACAGCCCCAGCATGCTCAGCAGCATGGTCTTTCTGCGCACGCGCATCCCGGCTATGGTCAGCAGCGGTGCGCCGACGACGACTCCGAGTGCGTACAGCGAGATGTAGCCGCCCGCGGCCGAGATCGACACGTTCATGTCGGTGGCCACTTCGGGCAGCAGCCCCATCATCACGAATTCCGTGGTGCCGATTCCGAATGCCGCGATGGCGAGTGCCAACAGGGCAACAGGCAACGCTCTCTCCTTGCGGTGTAGCGCGGACACGCCGGACGGGTTGCGGTCGCCGCGAGCCGGGTGCTGTCGGCTTCGCGGGCCGTCAAGAGATCGGGTAGCGGTCGACTGATGCGTGGGCTCGACGCCCGGACGGGTGGCGCCTCGTCGCACGACCCGTCCCGCACAACGCTACAGTGCGCACTGCCTGTTCCTGCATCGATTATGAAGGGCGCCACTTCCAGGGGCCGTCGTCCCACTCGAAAGGAGCAGGGTGGTGCTGCCCGCGTGCGGGGAGGGTCAGCGTTCGACGGGTGCCGTGACGCTGTTCGAGTGTCCTGTCGCTCGGTATAGCCTTGTCCGGGCACGGCGTGTGACACCGATGGAGGAGTCGTCCGATGGATGGTGCGCTGTCTGCCGGCTGGGACGGCTGGGTAGCGGTTCCGGCCGAGCTGGCTCAGGACAACTCCATGAGTCTGCAGGCCAGGGCGGCCTTCACGCTCATTCAGACCAAGGGGCGGCTGCGGCTGAGCGACCTGGCCTCGGCCGGGGCCGCTGATCCCATCGAGCTGGTGGCGGAGCTGGAGCGTTACGGCTGGCTGACCGGTTCCTCGGTGGAGACCGGCGTGCAGTGGACCCTGCACGCCCGCGCCGTCGCGCCCGCCGAACGCACCGCGCTGGCCCGAGAGGCGACCGCCCCGGTGGGCAGATCCCCGGCTTCTCGGGAGGCCGAGGCCCCGCGGGAAGCCGAACGCGCTTCCGGTTCCAGGGCCGGTTCCGGTAACACGATGAGTTCGGAGAGCCTGGTCCGGCAGTGGGCGGAGCAGCAGAAAAACCCCATCCCCGACCGGATTCTGAAGCAGCTGGCCGAGGAGATCAGGGCCAAGCGCGAGATGTCCCCGCTCGCCAACACCGGGGACCTCGTGGCGGCGCTGAACATCTGGCTGGGCAAGAAGACCTCACCGAGCAGGTTCTCCGAGTGCTACGGCGAGGCGCTGCAGCGCTCGGCCCGGGACGTCTACGACGGTTCCTCGTCGAGCCCGGCGGTGGCCAAGGAGTCCCCGGCCAGGAGCCCCCGGCCGCGGCACCTCTCGCTGCCGGAGTCCAAGGAGAAGGCCACCGGCGCGTCCACCCGTCCGCTGCCGGGCCACTGTGGTAACGCCGGGTGCGACAACGGCTACATCGAGCAGGACGACGGACGGGTGCGGAAGTGTCCCGACTGCCTGCCGGAGCCCTCCTTCGGGCGGCGGGCCTTCGACCTTCCCAGGCAGGCGCACTACGTAGCGGCCCAGAACAAGCGCAGGATGCGTGAGAGGGTCGAGCACGAGCGGTCCGAGGACGTCTCCGTGGTCGACATCGACGGCCCGTCGGACGAGGAGGAAGTCTGATGGAAACCTACGAGCTCCCCGAGCTGTTCCAACTCGCCGCCAGCTACGACAGGTCCTTCGAACCGTTCGCCTACCCCAAGACCGAACAGCAGCAGGGCAAGGCGGATCTGACGGCCGAGTCGTGGGCGGCGGCGCTGGGGGAGATCCCCGCCGACTTCGCCAAGTCCGTCGTGGTCGAGCACTACCGCAGGAACTCGGTCTCGGTCTCCACCAGTGTGATCCACCGGGAGTGGGTGGAGTACCGCAACCAGCAGATACAGAAGGCCGAGAGCGCGGAGATCAGGTCCAAGCCCCGCCCCTCCGCGTCCGAGTCGCTGCGCGGCTGGGAGCGGGCCACGGCGGCGCTGCTGGAGGCCAAGGGCCAGGATCCGGAGAAGGCGATCCGGGACATCAAGGCCCGGCGCCAGGTGCTGCAGGTCAAGTGCCCGGTGTGTCGGGCGTTGCCGGGCAGGGGGTGCGTCTCCAGCACCGGTAACCGGGTTCAGCCGTTGTCCAACAACAGGTCCCACCCTTCCCGGTTCGAAGCGGCGGGGGTGGAGATGCCGCCGCCGAACTCCTCCGAACGGGACGACGACGAGCACGACTCCGAGGACTCGGTTCCGAACCGGGGCTGACGTGCCGGGCGGTGGAGGAGGCCGTTGTCGCCTTCACCGCTCGTCGTGGTCCTCCTCGCCGTTGTCCCGCCGTCGTTCGGACTTCGGCCCGGTCACGTGGGCCTCCAGCTCCATCCGCTCGCTCATGTGCGGGTAGTGCAGCTCGAAGGCGGGCCGGGTGGAACGGATGCGGGGCAGTTCGTAGAAGTTGTGCCTGGGCGGCGGGCAGGAAGTGGCCCACTCCAGCGAGTTGCCGTGGCCCCACGGGTCGTCCACGTGCACCCGTGTGCCGTAGCGGTAGCTTTTGAACACGTTGTACAGGAACGGCAGCATCGACGCGCCCAGCAGGAACGCCCCGGCGCTGGAGATCACGTTGAGCGTGGTGAACCCGTCGCCGGGCAGGTAGTCGGCGTAGCGCCGGGGCATGCCCTCGTTGCCCAGCCAGTGCTGCACCAGGAACGTGGTGTGGAAGCCGATGAAGGTCAGCCAGAAGTGCGCCTTCGCCAGCCGTTCGTCCATCATTCGGCCGGTCATCTTGGGGAACCAGAAGTAGACCCCGGCGAACACCGCGAACACGATCGTGCCGAACAGCACGTAGTGGAAGTGCGCGACCACGAAGTAGGTGTCCGAGACGTGGAAGTCCAGCGGCGGTGAGGCCAGCAGCACGCCGGTCAGCCCGCCGAACAGGAAGGTGATCAGGAATCCGACGCTGAACAGCATCGGGGACTCGAAGGTCAGCTGTCCGCGCCACATGGTGCCGATCCAGTTGAAGAACTTGATCCCCGTGGGCACCGCGATCAGGAAGGTCGTGAAGGAGAAGAAGGGCAGCAGCACCGCCCCCGTGACGAACATGTGGTGGGCCCAGACCACAACGGACAGGAAGCCGATGGTCCAGGTGGCGTACACCAGTCCGGTGTAGCCGAACAGCGGCTTACGGGAGAACACCGGCAGGATCTCGGTGATGATGCCGAAGAACGGCAGCGCCACGATGTAGACCTCGGGGTGGCCGAAGAACCAGAACAGGTGCTGCCAGAGGATCGCCCCGCCGTTGGCGGGGTCGAACACGTGCGCGCCGAGGTGCCGGTCGGCCAGCAGCCCGAACAGCGCCGCCGTCAGGATGGGGAAGGCCATCAGGATCAGCAGGCTGGTGACCAGGATGTTCCAGGTGAAGATCGGCATCCGCCACATGGTCATGCCGGGCGCGCGCATGCAGACCACCGAAGTGATCATGTTGACGGCGCCGAGGATCGTGCCCAGCCCGGAGACGATCAGCCCCGTGATCCACAGGTTGCCCCCGATCCCGGTGTTGAACTCCGACAGCGGTGGGTAGGCGGTCCAGCCGAAGTCGGCGGCTCCGCCCGGCGCGACGAAACCGCTGATCACGATTATCCCGCCGAACAGGAACAGCCAGTAGGACAGCGCGTTGAGCCGGGGGAACGCCACGTCGGGAGCGCCGATCTGCAGCGGCAGCACCACGTTGGCGAAGCCGAACAGGATCGGGGTGGCGAACAGCAGCAGCATGATCGTGCCGTGCATGGTGAACAGCTGGTTGTACTGCTCCTGCGAGATCACCTGGACTCCGGGCGCGGCGAGCTCGGCCCGGATGAACATGGCCATCAGCCCGCCGATGAGGAAGAACACGAAGGCCGTGGTGAGGTAGAGGATCCCGATCCGCTTGGGGTCGGTGGTGTGGGTCAGCGCGACGAGTACCGAACCCTTCCTGGCCCGTTGTCGGCCGGACGCGCGTGTCGGGACCGGTGTGGGCTGTGTCTCGGGCGTAGCCATCCTGCCTCCCTCGGCTCGGCGGCCGGCCCGTCCAGTCTTGCGCCGGTCTGGTCACCTCGCAAAACGTGCTCTTAACCCGATGGGTTGATGTTGGTCGCGCGGTGCGCGACTCACCTCGTGCCGTGCCCGTCCTCGTGGTCGGCAAGCAGGGCGTTCATCGCCATCCGGTGCAGCAGTTCCGACATCCTCGCCGTGTCGAGCAGCGCGCTGTGGGGCGTCGAGTTGATCAGCCCGAGCACCGCGTGGGCCGAGGCGCGGGCGGTGTGCTCGGCCGTGCCGGGGCGGCACCGCCGCAGGGTGTCCACCCAGACCTCCACGTAGCCGCGCTGTAACTCCCGCACCCGGTGGCGATCGGGCTCGGTGAGGCTGTCCAGGTCGCGCAGGTGCACGGTGATCAGTGCCGAGTTGGTCAGCGCGAACTCCACGTGCCAGGCGACCAGGGCTTCCAGCGCGGTGAGCGGGTCACCCGCGTTCACCGTCCGGGCCCTGCCGCCGTGGAGCAGCCGTTCGCTGATGCCGGTGAGCATCTCGCCCAGCATCGCGTCCTTGCTGCGGAAGTGCCGGTACAGCGCGGGACCGGAGATCCCGACGGCCGCTCCGATGTCGTCGATCCCCACCCCGTGGAACCCGTAGCGGGCGAACAGCTCGGCCGCGGCGCTCAGGATCTGTTCGCGTCTCGACGGGGCGTTGCTGCCGCGCCCGGTTCCGCCGGGGTTGTTGGTGGTCATCGGATCCGATACTAGACGAACTGTGTTAGTCAGCGTTAACATCAGGATGTTAACGATCATTAACACACTGGTCGTCGCGGTGACCGCCGATCGGCGTCGCCCGCGCGGCCGCGCCCGAACGGAAGGTGCGGGTAGCGAGATGGATGCTCCGGTGCTGTCCACCGCCGTGGACCCGGCGGCCGAGTCCTACGAGCGTTACACGGCCGAACACGCCGCGCTCGTGGCGGATCTGAACACCCGTCTCGAACGGGTCCGGGCCGGTGGGCCCGAGAAGACCAGACGCCGCCACGTCGAACGCGGCAAGCTGCTGCCCCGCGAACGGGTGGAGACCCTGCTGGACCGCGGCTCCCCGCTGCTCGAACTGTCCCCGATGGCCGCCCACGGCCTCTACGACGACGAGGCGCCCTCGGCGGGGATCATCACCGGTGTCGGAAGGATCTCCGGCCGGGAGTGCGTGGTGGTCGCCAACGACGCGACCGTCAAGGGCGGCACCTACTACCCGATCACCGTCAAGAAGCACCTGCGCGCCCAGGAAGTGGCGCTGCACAACAACCTGCCCTGCGTCTACCTGGTCGACTCCGGCGGTGCCTTCCTGCCCATGCAGGACGAGGTGTTCCCCGACCGCGAGCACTTCGGCCGGATCTTCTACAACCAGGCGACCATGTCCGCGCGCGGCATCCCGCAGATCGCCGCGGTGCTCGGCTCCTGCACGGCGGGCGGTGCCTACGTCCCCGCCATGAGCGACGAGGCCGTGATCGTTCGCGACCAGGGGACGATCTTCCTGGGCGGCCCCCCGCTGGTGAAGGCCGCGACCGGTGCCGAGGTCACCGCCGAGGAACTCGGCGGTGGGCAGCTGCACGCGCACACCTCGGGTGTGACCGACCACCTCGCCGCCGACGACGCCGACGCGCTGCGCATCGTGCGCTCCATCGTCAGCACCCTGCCGCCCGCCCCGGAGCGGCCGTGGCGCGTCAGCGAGGTGGAACCACCGGCGGCCGACCCCGAACAGCTCTACGGCGTGGTGCCCACCGACAGCCGCACCCCGTACGACGTACGCGAGGTCATCGCCCGCGTGGTCGACGGCAGCCGGTTCTCGGAGTTCAAGGCCGAGTACGGCCAGACGCTGGTGACGGGCTTCGCCCGGATCCACGGCCACCCCGTGGGGATCGTGGCCAACAACGGCATCCTGTTCAGCGAGTCGGCCCTCAAGGGCGCCCACTTCGTGCAGCTCTGCGACCGGCGGCGGATCCCGCTGGTGTTCCTGCAGAACATCTCGGGGTTCATGGTGGGCAAGGAGTACGAGGCCGGGGGCATCGCCAAGAACGGCGCCAAGATGGTCACCGCCGTGGCCTGCGCCCGCGTCCCGAAACTGACGGTGGTCATCGGCGGCTCGTTCGGCGCGGGCAACTACTCCATGTGCGGCCGCGCCTACTCGCCCCGCTTCCTGTGGATGTGGCCGAACGCCCGCATCTCGGTGATGGGCGGCGAGCAGGCCGCCTCGGTGCTGGCCACGGTTCGCCGCGACCAGTTCGAACAACGCGGCGAGCACTGGTCGGAGGCCGACGAGGAGGAGTTCAAGGAGCCGGTGCGGCAGCAGTACGAGCACCAGGGACACCCCTACTACTCCACCGCGAGGCTGTGGGACGACGGAGTCATCGACCCGAAGCAGACCAGGGACGTGCTCGGGCTGTCGCTGTCGGTCGCGGGCAACGCCCCGCTGGAAGAGGTGAACAACGGCGTGTTCCGCATGTGAGCCCAGGCAGGCGTGTTCACCGGCGGAGACCCCGCCCACACGGATTCCCGCCACCCCGATCGGGTGGCCCGCCCGGAGGGAAGGACATGGCCCCAACCCAGCCATCACGAGTGCGACGCTTCGACACGGTGCTGGTCGCCAACCGTGGCGAGATCGCGGTGCGCGTCATCCGCACGCTCCGCGAACTGGGCGTTCGCGCGGTAGCGGTTCACAGCGACGCCGACGCCGACGCCCGGCACGTGGCGGAGGCCGACGAGGCGGTGCGCATCGGCCCGCGCGCGGCGACCGAGAGCTACCTGCGTGTCGACCGGATGATCGAGGCGGCCCTGGAGCGGGGCGCGCAGGCCGTGCACCCCGGCTACGGATTCCTGTCCGAGAGCGCGGCCTTCGCCTCGGCCTGCGCGGAGGCGGGGCTGGTGTTCATCGGCCCGTCGGCGAGCGCGATCGAGTCCATGGGCGACAAGATCCGTGCCAAGCGCACCGTCTCCGAGGCGGGCGTGCCACTGGTACCCGGCAGCGGGGCCGAGGGGGCCTCGGACGGGGAACTCCGGCGCGCGGCGCTGGAAGCCGGGCTTCCGGTGCTGTTCAAGCCCTCCGCGGGCGGTGGCGGCAAGGGGATGCGGCTGGTCCACCACGAGCACGAGCTGGACGAGGCCATCGCCGCCGCCCGCCGCGAGTCCCGCGCCGCCTTCGGCGACGACACCATGTTCGTGGAGCGGTTCGTGGCGCGGCCCCGTCACATCGAGGTGCAGGTCCTGGGCGACTCCCACGGTCACGTGGTGCACCTCGGCGAGCGGGAGTGCAGCCTGCAGCGCAGGCACCAGAAGATCGTGGAGGAGGCCCCCTCCCCGCTGCTCGACGCCGACACCAGGGCGCGGATCGGCTCGGCCGCCGTCGAAGCGGCCAGGGCGGTCGGTTACGTGGGCGCGGGGACGGTGGAGTTCATCGTCTCCGCCGACCGGCCGGACGAGTTCTTCTTCATGGAGATGAACACCCGGCTGCAGGTAGAGCACCCCGTGACCGAGCTGGTCACCGTGCTGCCGGAGCGGTCCGGGACGGACCCCTCCCGGTTGGGCGGGGCCGGGATCGACCTGGTCGAGTGGCAGGTCCGCATCGCCGAGGGCGAGCCGTTCCCCTTCGCCCAGCACGAGCTCGGCATGGCCGGGCACGCCGTCGAGGCCCGCGTCTACGCCGAGGACCCCGGGCGCGGTTTCCTGCCGACCGGGGGCGAGGTCCTGCACGCGCGCGAACCGCGTGGCAGCGGCGTCCGGGTGGACTCCGGAGTGCGCACGGGAAGCGTCGTCGGCACCGACTACGACCCGATGCTGGCCAAGGTGATAGCCAGTGGCCGGGACCGCTCCGAAGCCCTGCGCAGGCTGGACGGCGCGCTGGCCGGCACCTCGCTGCTGGGGCTGGGCACCAACCTCGTCTTCCTGCGGGCGCTGTTGAACCAGCCCGAGGTGCGGGCGGGCGAACTGGACACCGGGCTGGTGGACCGCGAACTGGAGAACCTGCTCGGCGTCGAGGACTCGCACGACCGCCCGCCCGAGCACGTGCTGATCGCGGCCGCCGCCGCGATGCTGCTCGACCGGGAGGCCACCGGTGCCTCCGGCGATCCCTGGGACGTCCTGACCGGCTGGCGGCTCGGTGGCCAGGGCTGGATGAACTGGCGGTTCGCGGTGGCCGGGGGACGCACCACGGTGTGGGTGCGGGGGCGCTCCACGGCGGCCGAGGTGGTGGTCGAGCACTCCGGTGAGCAGGAGAGCGCTCGGCCGCACCGGCTGCGCGCTGACCGCGCCGGGCGGGTTCTCTCGGTCACGCTGGACGACCGCACCCACCGCTACGACCACGTGGTGCGCGACGGCACCGTCCACCTGGCCGAAGGCGGCGCCCACTGGGCGCTGACCGAGCACACGCTGCTGGCCGACGCCGCCCGCCGGAGCGGTGCCACCGACGGCGAGGTCGTCAGCCCCATGCCCGGAACGGTGCTGGTCAGCAACGTCGAACCGGAACAGCGCGTGAAGAGCGGGCAGCCGCTGTTCGTGGTCGAGGCGATGAAGATGGAGCACACCGTCGTCTCCCCGGTGGACGGCATCGTCACGGAAGTCCACGTCACGACGGGTCAGACCGTCGATCCGGAACAGTCGCTCGCGGTCGTGGCCGCGGACGAGGACACCTCGCGCGGGGAGTGACCCTCCCCGGCGAGTCGAACCGGCACGGCGCCGATCCGCCGTGCCCCACCCCAGGAGGTCGGCATGGTGGATTATCGGCTCAACGACGAGCACGAGCAGTTGCGGCTGTCGGTGCGCTCCTTCGCGACGAAGGAGGTGGCGCCGGTCATCGGTGACTACTACGAACGCGAGGAGTTCCCGTACCCGCTGGTGTCGGGCATGGCGCGGATGGGGCTGTTCGGGCTGCCGGTCGCCGAGGAGTACGGCGGCATGGGCGGCGACTACCTCGCGCTGTGCGTCGCGCTGGAGGAACTGGCCCGGGTGGACTCCTCGGTGGCGGTGACCCTGGAGGCCGGGGTCTCGCTCGGTGTGATGCCGATCTACCGGTTCGGCGACCAGCGGCAGCGCGAGCGGTGGCTGCCCGGGCTCGCCTCCGGCGAGATGCTCGGCGCGTTCGGCCTCACCGAACCCGGCGGCGGTTCCGACGCCGGAGCCACCCGCACCACCGCCGAGCTGCGGGGTTCGGAATGGGTGATCAACGGCTCCAAGGCGTTCATCACCAACTCGGGCACGGACATGACCGGGCTCATCACCGTCACCGCCGTCACCGGCACCAAGCCCGACGGTGGCAACGAGATCTCCACCATCATCGTGCCGGCGGGCACCCCCGGCCTCACCGTGGCACCCAAGTACTCCAAGGTGGGCTGGAACGCCTCCGACACCCACGAACTGGCGTTCGACGACTGCCGGGTTCCCGCCGAGAACCTGCTGGGCGAGCGCGGACGCGGCTACGCGCAGTTCCTGGCCACACTCACCGAGGGACGCGTCGCCATCGCCGCGCTCGGCGTGGGGCTGGCGCAGGGTTGCGTGGACGAGTGCCTGCGCTACGTGGACGAGCGCAGCGCCTTCGGGCGCAAGATCGGCGAGAATCAGGCGATCCAGTTCAAGCTCGCCGACATGGAGCTGCGCGCCCACACCGCCAGGCTCGCCTACTACGACGCCGCCGATCGAATGCTGCGCGGCGAGCCGTACCAGAAGCAGGCGGCCATCGCGAAGCTCGCCTCCTCCGACGCGGCCATGGACAACGCCAGGGACGCCACGCAGGTCTTCGGCGGGTACGGGTTCATGAACGAGACCCCGGTCGGCCGGTTCTACCGGGACGCCAAGATCCTGGAGATCGGTGAGGGAACCAGCGAGGTGCAGCGGATGCTCATCGCCCGGGAGCTCGGGCTGCCCGCACGGTGAGCCCGGGACGCCGCGAGAGCCGAAGTAGCGGAACAGGATCCCCGGTAGCGCGCAGCCCCGATCTGCCGGGATGGTCTCGTTACATCACCACGCCTCTCCACGGAAGCGCACTCGGGGGATTTTCGCTGTCCGGTGGCCGGAGTGAGCACCTCCCGAAAGCAGCGGGTTCGGGGCCACCACTACCAGGAGCCGCCGCTGAGTACGACCAGCGGGTCGTGCGCCACTCGGTAGTGGCGCACCGATTCGGGGACGTCCAGCGGTCGGACGTGGGACTCGATGTGTGAATTCCGCCGCGAGTGGGTACCGCCGGAGCGTACCGGGTGCGTGATGCCAGGACCCGCTTCGTCTCTCGGCTTCGACGGCAGCGCACGAAGCACACACCCCGAAACGACCCTGTCGCCGGACGCGAGTTCGGACGTTCCAGCGCCGACCCGGCCACCCGTGTGATGTGAGAGGGGAGAGGGAAGCTGCCATCGTGCTCAGCCTCACGGCGCCGACGACGTCGGCCACACGAGCGAAGAGACCACAACAAGTCCCCCAGCGCCCGCGGCGTGTCGTCCTGACACGAGCGCGCCGACCACTGTGACTCGGGCCGTTATCAGCGGCGCGATGGCGTTCACCTCGATGTTCGGGCGTGCCCAATTGGTCGTCCCGGGCCCGTTCAGGCCTGTGCGACAGCGGTGCGGCGACCTCATCGGCTGGCTCGCCCAGCAGCGGTGTAGCCGCACCGGAGTGACACCGGCCGCCGGGCCCGAGGGCCCGCTATCACGAAAGAGCTTCTCTCACCATGACCGCATCCCCAGTACACCCTTCGGACGACAAACTCGGCAGCGACTTCGCCAAGCTGGCCCGGTCGGCCAAACGTGCCGGGCTGCTCCAACGGCGTTACACCTACTACGCGGTGCGTATCGCGATCAACTTCCTGCTGCTCGCCGCGGGAGCCGTTGCGTTCGTGCTCCTCGGCGACTCCTGGTGGCAGCTGTTCACCGCCGTGTTCTTCGCCGTGATGTTCACCCAGTTCGCGTTCATCGGTCACGACGCGGGACACCGGCAGATCCTCAACAGCCGGCGTGGCAACAATCTCGTCGGACAGTTACACAGCGCCATCACCGGGATCAGCTACGAGTGGTGGGTCGGCAAGCACAACCGGCACCACGCCAACCCCAACCACGAGGAGGAGGACCCCGACATCGAGATCGCCGCGCTCGCGTTCAGCCACGAGCAGTCCCGCACCAAGCGCGGACTGCTCCGGTGGGTGGCCAAGTACCAGGCGTTCCTGTTCTTCCCGATGCTGCTGGCCGAGGCGGTGATGCTGCGTGCCCGCAGCGTCCAGGCCGTGCTGCGACGCGAGATCGAGTCCGTCAAGCTGGAAGCGGGGCTGCTCACCGCCCACATCCTCGGATACCTGGTCGCGGTGTTCCTCGTGCTCTCCCCGGCCAAAGCGGTGGTGTTCATCGTCGTGCACCAGGGGTTGATGGGTGTGTACCTGGGATGTTCCTTCGCTCCCAATCACAAGGGCATGCCCGTCCTGGCCGAAGGCGAAAAACTGGACTACCTGCGCAAACAGGTACTCACCTCACGCAACGTGATCGGAGGTCGCGGGGTGGACTTCCTGCTCGGGGGGCTGAATTACCAGATCGAACACCACCTGTTCCCCGGTATGCCGCGTCCCAACCTGCGCCGCGCTCAGCCGCTCATCCGCGAGTTCTGTACCCGACGAGGCATCTCCTACAGCCAGTGCGGCCTGCTGCGCTCCTACGCCGAGGTCCTGCGCCACCTGCACGCAGTCGGCGCGCCACTTCGCCACACCCGCTGAACAGGTAGCGACGCCCTGACCACCCACGCGGGTAAGTGACTGTCGAGGAGCGACCGCCTCTCGCGCCCGGGCGCGTCATGGCGTGCCACCGTGCGGAGATCCACGAAGTGCTGGGCTTCCGCGAGCGCTCGGTGGGTCGATGTCGCCGAACTCACCGAGCGGTTCGTCCCGACCTCACGAGACAGAACAGCCGGTTGGCCTATCGTTTCCGAGACGTCAGGTGCAGCACGCCGCTGTCGTAGCGTCGCGTTTCCGACAGCGTGAATCGTTGCGGGGAGAACTCACCGTCGAACAGGGGGATCCCCGCCCCTGCTGCAACGGGGTGGAGCTTCACGATCAGTTCGTCGATTTCCGGACGCAGGGTGGGGTGAGTCGCCCTCCACCGCACAGCCAGATCTTCTTCCCGTCCTCACGTTTGAGTTCGCGAACCGTCTCGACCGGATCGGTCGAGACGATCTCCACGCTCGGGTCGGGAGTTTGGGTGATGGTGCGGGAGAACACGTAGTGCCGCAGGTGTGGATAGGCATTGGCTCGCAGCCCGACCTCGTAGGAGCCGCGGCCTTCGACGACGGTATCGAACACCTTGTTCTCGGGATGCGTGTTCAGGGCGGTGCGTACCGGTGCCGGGATGATGTCCGGGTAGTCGGCGAAGATCGCCTCCATGGGGCCTCCCCGGGGCAGGCGATGCCGGATCCCCCTGGCAGGGAAAGCCGCCGGAAGCGGCTCTCGGTCCGGTCCGGAACCCCACGGGCGGGGCGAGGGCGCACAGGCGGGATCGGACGGCGGCTCGCGTCCGGGGGCGGCAACGGCTGTCGGAGGTTGCCGCCCGGAACTCAGTAGTAGCGGTACTGCCCGTGCGGGATGGTGATCTCGGTCTCGGTTTCCGAGGTGTCGCCGTCCCCGCCACCGTGCTTCGGGCTTTCGGAGAAGGCCGTGGTGGGGTACTCGTCCGGGGTGGGCGGGCCGTCCTGGAACTCGGTGGGAAAGCCCTCGTCACCGTACAGCTCGTCCCCGTAGAGCCCCGGGTCCCGCACGTCGCCGGTCTCCTCCTCGGGACGCGCGTGCGCGCTCCGGTCCTCCTCGCGCGGCCACTCCGGCTGTGGCGGCTCCTCCGGGATCTCCTGCAGGTGTTGCAGCACCCAGTCCCGCGCCAGCGCGCTCGGCGAGGTTCCCTGCGCGGCGGCCAGCTCCTTGAGCCGTTCGTTGGCCATCAGCGGCAGCCGTAGCTGGTGGACCTCGGAACCGCCGAAGCTGCGTCCGGTCCCCGTCGTCTCCGGATCCGCCTCCGGGGAGAGCGCCGCCAGGTAGGAATCCAGTTCCCGGTCCGATTCGGCAGGTTGCTGCTCCTCGGCGTCCGCCCGTTGCCGACGCCCGATCTTCGCCCGTCCTAGCACCACCCGGACACGATAACGGTTCCGTGCCGCCGTGGCGGTGGATGTGGGGGTGGTCACCCCGCGGTGGCGGATTCCGGGTGCTCACACGGAGCGAGTGAGGTGGGTTGCGCAAGAGCCGGCCCCCGCGTCGGGGGAAGAGCGCGGGGGCCGACGCAATGCCGATCTCCACAGCTGCTGACCGGGGGTGTGTCAGCGGATCGATTGTGGCACGGCGAGGCCCCCGTTGGGGAGTGTCGCGAGGTTTTTTCGTTTTTGTTCGTTATTCCTGCGGCCACTCGGCCACGGTGTAGCCGGCCTCCTGCACGGCGGCGTCGGCGGCTTCCTTGCTGATCCCGTTCTCCGAGGTGACGGTCACGTCCCCGCTTTCCAGGGATACCTCGACGTTGGTCACCTCGGGCAGCTCTCCCAGTTCCTCCTGGACCGAGGCGACGCAGTGCTGGCAGGTCATACCGGTGACCTTGAAGGTTTGCGCGGGCATCGTCACTCCTTCGCGGCGGGTCTCGTTGTCTCGACCCCAAAATACCCCAGGGGGGTAAACGGTCGGGAATGAGCCGGCTCACGGTTCTCCGCGCTCGATCGTCTCGGGATTGGCCCGGGTCGCGGTGGGGAACCCGGTGGGCGCATCCGGCCGTGTCCGTGGACGGATGCGCGCCTCCCGGAGTGAACACTTTACGTGTTCGCGAATCACTCTCCGGGGGGCTATGTTGGAAGTCGATGGGTGGATAACCTGCGGCGACACCCTAGTCGGGGAGGGGTTATGGACGGGTCACTCGACGTACGCAAGTTCCTGGCGCTGCAGGACAGAGCTTCCCCCAGGTCCTCGGCGGCGGTACCCGCGCCGCGCGACGGGGACTCCGGCGGATTGACCGCGGAGCAGCTGCACCGCGCGCGTCTCGCGGTCGCCCGCGGAGCGCGTGACCGCGAGGACTGCAGGAAGCTGTTGGCGATGCTCGGCCTCGCCGACGAGGAGGGCGGGGAGTTCACGCCGGAGAACTGATCGAACTCCTCGCGCTTCTCGCCGCCGGGCTGCCCGGTCGGCGGAGCTGGTCGCCGGTTTCCGCTTCGAGCACGGTTCCCGAATCCCCTGTTCGCTCAAGGCGTCGTTGGCCTGTTCGGTGCCACACGCGGTGGTTTCGCCCGAGAGTGGCCGGCCCCACGTCGTGCCGGTGTGAGGCGCTGTCCGTGGTCCGTGTCCCGCGAGACGTACACCCCCCGGTGGAACGTCTCGCGGGACATCGGCGGGCCGCCGTGTGGCCACACGGAAAACATACCCGCGAGTCTTTTTTGGTTGTTCAACAGGTCGCCGCTGATTTCCCCGGCCAGGGACGGGGCGGCCACGGTTGGCCGGATGGGCGAGCTATATCCACGCGCGGTAATTTCGGGACGGAAAGTTGATCATCCGTTCGTGGGTGGAGACCGCTCGTTCTGCTACGGAGCGTGTGGGTCGCTCGTCCACCGGCACCCGTTGGAGCCGCGTGCATGCCTCAGCAACGTCGTGCCCGACTGACTCGTCAATCGATCGTCGTCGCGGCGGCCGAGGAGTTCGACAGAACGGGTTATGACGCCACACCGTTGAGCGCGATCCTTCGGCGCAGCGGAGTTACCAAGGGGGCCTTCTACTTCCACTTCGCCTCGAAGGAGGCGTTGGCCCTGTCGCTCGTCGAGTCGCAGGCGCGACGTTGGCCCAGGGTGCGCGGCGACTGGCTGCGGCGCGAGCTCGATCCGCTGTCGATCGCGGTGGGGATGCTCAACGAGGCGGCGCGGCTGATCGAGCAGGACGTCGTGCTCCGGGCCGGGACCGGACTGGCTCGGCACCGGATAGCCACGGCGGGGTGCTCGGACTCCGAACCGGACTGGGAGTCCCTGCTGCTGGACCTGCTCCGCAGGGCGTCGGAGGGCGGGTTGCTGCGGCCGGGGGTGGATCCGGAGGCCGTGGCCCGCGTCGCCTACGCGGCGCTGGTGGGGGCGCGGGTGATCGGTTCGACGCGGCGGGGTCCGGGGACGGCTACTCGGATGGAGGAGACCTGGCGGGTCACGCTGCAGGGGGTCGCCAGCCCCGAGTGGTTGAGCAACCGAAGGTCGCGCTGAACTCTTCAGCCCGCTGACCCGGTGGTCGCCGAGTCCGGGGTGTTCTGGGTGTGCCGCCGCTGCGGTTGGGCTCGTCGTACTCGACCGGTCCGGTCGCGGGCAGGGCAGGCGCTCGCGGTGTCCGGAAAGTCCGTTGTGTCGACTTGCAGTGAGATCGGTGTCACAGAATCCGCCGGGGCGGGTTGTTCGGGGGCTCGCGGGGGTGTTCGGCGGTGGTGGGCGCCGAGTGTGGCCAGGTGGTCGTCGCTGCCGCCGCGATCGAATCAGCAGCTCAACGGCGTGTCGCCGGGTCGTGTGGCCGGGCGCTGACGGCCGCGTGGGGCGGGGGCGCATCCGTGGGGGACCCCCCGTTTTCAACGCCTCGGAGGCATGACGTAAGCTTTTAATCGTTCCCAACGGGGCATCCGACAACGGAAAGCCGGTTGGAGGCAAGGCCGGATCAGGGATCTGGACGGCTAAGCCCCCATCGTCTAGAGGCCTAGGACGCCGCCCTTTCAAGGCGGTAACGCGGGTTCGAATCCCGTTGGGGGTACGGCACCGGACGCGTCCGGTGACAACAGAACATGGCCCAGTGGCGCAGTTGGTTAGCGCGCCGCCCTGTCACGGCGGAGGTCGCGGGTTCGAGTCCCGTCTGGGTCGCCAGCGCGATCGGCCACGAGCCGGGTTGCACGGCCAGGTAGCTCAGTTGGTACGAGCGTCCGCCTGAAAAGCGGAAGGTCGGCGGTTCGACCCCGCCCCTGGCCACGCGGAACGACCAGCGAGAACGGCCCCCACCGGAAACGGTGGGGGCCGTTCTCTTGGTCGGTTAGTCTCAGTTCTAGTCTCAGTTGCCGTCCCAGAAGTACCGGTTGAGCTGTTCGGCGACGTCGTGTCGAACCGTGTCGGTGACGTGCATGTAGCGCTGTTTCATGGCGACGGTGGACCATCCCATGATTTCCATGACGGCGCGGTCGGGGATTCCGAGGATGAGCAGCACGGTGGCGGCGGTGTGTCGGGCGTCGTGCAACCGGGCCTCGGGCACGCCTGCTTCGGTCAGGAGTTCTTGCCATTCGGCGTAGTCGCGTCGCGGGTCGAGGGCCTTGCCGTTGGGTTGGGTGAAGATCCGTCCGGAGTTGTGCCATTCGCTGCCGGCGTGCTGGCGTTCGGCTTCCTGCCGTTCGCGGTGTCGTTGGAGCATGTCGGCTAGCTGATCGGGTAGTCCGATGGTGCGGCGTCCGGCTTTCGATTTCACGTCGACTTCGACCAGTCCGCCGCCGTGGCGTTGCGGGCAGTGCCGGGCGTGTTCGGTGCAGTCGTCCGGGCAGGGCGGCGGGCACGGGTGTGTGTGGCGTTTGCAGCCGTCTTTGCAGGGCTTGGTCTTGTGGTATTTCGCGCCGCAGGTGTGCGGGTCGCTGCAACCGTGTTGCCACTTCTGGCGTTGCAGTGCCTTGCGGATGCGTAGGGTGCGGTTCTTCTCGTTGAAGTGCTCCCAACGGAGTCCCAGGGCTTCGCCCTGGCGGCAGCCCAGTGCCAGGGCGAGCACGAACCGCACGCCGTTGCGCCGGTGCAGGGCGGCTTTGAGGATGCGTTGCACGTCCTCGGGCTCGATGGGTTCGATCTCTTCTTCCTCGACGCGTGGAGCCTTGGCCACGGACACCGGGTTGCGTCCGATGTGGCCGCGCCGTTCGGCCTCGCCGAGAGCTGTGCGGGCCGTGCGGTGGACCTGGTGAACCGTCGCGGGTTTGAGCCCCGACTCAATCAGCTTGGTGTAGAGCTTCTCGAAGTGCTCCGGTTGAATCCGGTCGATGCGGTGCGCCCCGATGCCGGGAACGAGATGCCGGTACACGGCGGTGCGGTAGCCGGTGAGTGCCTTGTACCGCAGGTTCATCGGAGCGATGTTTTCGACCCAGTGCCGTAGCCAGCCTTCGACGGTCCAGGGTTTGCCGGGTTTGCGGAGGGTTCCCTCTCGGTACCACTGCTCCAGCTTTTGCAGGGCTGAGATGACTTCTCGTTCTGTCTTGTACATGACGTGGCGCCGGTCGGGTTTACCGTCGTCGCGGGTGCCGACGGTGATGCGGCCGTGCCATTTGCCGTCGCTCTCGCTGTAGTAGACGCTGCCCGCGCCGTTGGGGGCTCGGCCGGTGTCTTGGTTCCGCTTGCGCGGCATTCGGGTTCCTTTCTGCGGGTGGTTGTTTGGGACGTGTTGCTCTGGCCTCTCGCGGGGTCGCGAGCGGTGTGGGGGTTCGCTGTGTTGGGTTGTGTGTGGGGGTTGGCAGGTGGGTTCTAGGCGCTAGATGCCTGCTCAGGGCTGGTATGGGGCTCTAGTGGGGCCTCTAGGTCTAGAGGGTGGTGTTTCTAGACCTAGAGGCGTTGTCGCGGGTGATGTTCGGTTTCGGTTCAGGCGGTGTGCTGTTCGGCGGTGAGTCGGTCAACGTAGGCGTCGAGAGCCTCGGTGGGGATGCGGCGTGCGCGTCCGATGCGCACGGAGGTGACTTCGCCGGTTCGGAGGAGCTGGAACATGTGGGTGCGGCCGATGGCGAGTCGGTGTGCGGCTTGTTCGACGGTGAGTAGGGTGCGCGGCTGGTTGGTGGTGGGGGTGCTCATGGCGGTTCTCTCCTTCCGTGTGGGTGTTGAAGAGTTCGAAGGGATCGCTGAAGAGTTCGGTACCCGAACCCCGTGTGGCCTGCGAAGGGTTCGAAGAGTTCGAAGAGTTCGGCATGTCCCCGCGAGCCGAACTCTTCGGCCCGGTCGGACTGTGCGGGGGCGCCGCCGGAGCGGGGGCGGTGAGCGGTTTCGGTCGGGACGCGTTGGCTGCCGTGTGAACCCGCCCTCCGGGTGATCACACCGGGCGGGCCGTCCCGTGCGTTCTGTGAGCCACTCACGAGCCCGTGAGAGCCGTTCCACAGCGGGTAGTGCTCCGGGGCTGAAACAGTGCGGGGTGGGCATCACTACCCCCCTGCTCCAGCCTCCCGAGCAACCACCCACCGAACCGGAACACCGACCACCCGGCCGCTCCCGAAGAGTTCGAAGAGTTCGCTGAAGGGATCGGTACCCGAACCCCGTGTGACCTGCGAAGGGTTCGAAGAGTTCGAAGAGTTCGGCATGTCCCCGCGAGCCGATCCCTTCAAACTCAGCGGGTCAGGGTCCAGACCCAGTGGTCGAGTCCGGCTTTGACGACGTCTATGCGGTTGGTGAGGCGGGTACGGGCGCGTTTGAGTTGGGGTTGGCTGTATCCGGCCTTTTCGGCGTCGGTGGTGATTTCGGTGGATGAGGCGCTGCCGCCGCGTTCGGTGAGGTAGTCCACGAGCCAGGTATCGAGGGCGTGGGTGCGCCCGCTCCCGTTGGGGGTGTCTTTGCTGGTGGGTTCGGCGAGGATGGTTTCGACGTGGGTGTCGGTTTCGCCGAGGAACCGCAGCCGTCCCCATTGGGCGGGGCCGTCGTGGGTGTCGAGGGTGACGGGTTCGATGGTGTAGCGCAGGGAGGGCAGTGCGAGGCTGCCGAGGTTGTTTTTGACCTGGGACATGACGCATGAGCCGTCCTCGGCGTCGGGGTCGCGGGCGAAGGCCATCGCGGCGCGGGCGACGGCGGAGAAGGCGCGGGAGCCGGTCACGCGGGAGAGCACGTCGGTGCCGGTGCCTTTGTTGAAGTGGGCCAGTCCGAACACGGCGCAGCCGGTCGAGTCGGCCAGGGCCGAGAGTGGTTCCAGGGCGGTGCGCAGTTCTTCCTGGTTGACGTTGACGCGGCTGTCCACGGCCGAGATCAGTGGGTCGAGGATCAGCAGGGACACGTCGGCCTCGGTGATTTCGGTGGCGAGTTCGGCGCAGTCGCGGGGCAGGGTCAGCGGCAGGCTGTTGCCCGCCGGTGAGGTGACTTCGACGCGGTAGACCCGGTCGGTGTCGGCTCCGGCCGCGATCAGTCGGGGCGCGATGGTGGCTTCCCAGGAGTCCTCGGTGGCCGCGTAGATCACGCCTTTCGGCTGCCCGTGGTGGAGGCCCTCCAGGGTGCCGAGGGTGACCTGGGCGGCGAGCCAGGAGCAGAACAGGGACTTGCCGATGCCTTCCCGCCCCGGTCCGAGGGTGATCGCGCCGTGCGGGATACGGCCTTCCCACGTCCAGTAGGTCGGCCGGATCTGGACCTGGGAGGCTTTGGTCAGTCTCAGCCGACGCGCCGGGACTGCCTCGGTCTCGTCCGGTGTCGGGGGCCTATCCGGGTGGGGGTCTCCCGCCCTATCCCGATGCTGCTCGGGCGGGGTGTCCGGCCCGGTCAGGGTGGGTGTGAATCCGGGTTCGTGGTCGGGGACGACACGCAGCGGCGGGCCGGTCTGGTCGGGCTCGCGTGCGGGGCGATCAGCGGTTGTCATCGCGGTGTGGCTCCGGGTGGTCTCGGGTGCTGGTCCGTGCTGACTGGTGCCCGGTCCGGCCGGGCTCGATCGGGTCCGATTCGTGCCGGTCACCCCGCGATCGAGGTGGACCGCATCGAGGGGGATCGGTGCCCCGTCCGGCCCGGATCGAGCGGGGGTGTTTGTGCTGGTTGATGCGGGCAACACCCCCGCGCCGAGCGGGAGGGGACTCGGCCCGGTGGCAGTTCAAACCCCTTCAAGCGGGGCGGCGGGACACCACCAGGCCGAGCCGTGACCGTGGCCGGGCAGGGGCTAGTTGCTCCAGCAGATGTCCGGGCAGTCCTGAATCGGGTGCCGCCCGGCGTGCCCGCCGACACGGGCAGCCAGCAGCGGGGCGAGCGCGGTCACCCGTGCGTGCACGAGGGTGTAGCGCTGCGGGTCGAACAGCGGCCCGCCCTCGCGAGCCACGCGGGCCAGGCCGCGTTCCATGTCAGCCAGCATCCGATCCGGCATGTCCATCGCGACCTGACCGACGAACTTCGCCAGCTCTTCCAACGGCGCGTCCCGCAGCTCGGCCATATTCGCCGGGGCCGCGTACAGGACGGTGACCATCGTGTGTTCGGTAATGGCGTAGCGTGTGCTCACCGGGCCACCTCCCGCCGATCGGCGCGGCACTGGCGAGCCTGACCAGCCACAGCGGGGCCGGTGCCATAGAGGGCCGCTACGCGGGAACGCAGCGCGTGCGCGGTGTGCGCTTCGAAACTGCCCGCTGGTTGGTCGTTCATCTCGTCACGGGCGGCGGCCACGGCGTTGCCCCCCTCGGCGAAGATGGTTTCCAGCACCATCTCGTGGGTGAACCGGTCGTTGTCCAGCGCGGAGAGCTCGATGCCTCCCCGTAGGACGATCCACAGTGCGGCCGCGGCGTCTTCGAGGCTGATATCCACGTTCATGGCCATTTGCATCGTTGCCGGTGTCTCGGCGTCCTCGCGCAAAACCGGGGTGAAATCGATGGGGCCGGACGTGCCGACATGACCGGTTGCCTTGCTGGTGACGAGCATCATCACAACCCCCGTTCGGTGGCGCGGACGAGACGAAACGCGAGATCGGTGCACAGGTCTTCGCGGCGCTCGGTCCAGACCCGAATGCGGGCCTGCTGATCACAGGTCCGCGCCTGGCCGCGCACCTCGCGCAGCGAGATCGAGCTGACGTGGTCGATAGCCATGCGGATGTGGTCGATCCCCACTTGTTCGACGCCGTCGGCGACGGCAGCGGCGATCTCGAGGGCGGTCATGTGCCGGTGCAGACGCGTCCCGGAGTAGTTCAGCGCTATGGCCGCTTCGGGGATGCTGTAGAAGACCACCGGGCCGCTCACGGGGGCGGAGACTTCCAGCCAGAACGAATTCCGACCGCCCTCGCGCGGGCTCACCCGCACGGATACGTCCCATGCCTGCGGGATGGGTTCCAGGATCGCGGTCATGGTCACGCCACCTCCCCACGCACGTCGCTGTGGTCGATGGCGCCCTCGTCGTCTACAGCGGCCGAGGCGTCGCCGGTCACGTACACCTCGTGCGCGGCCCGCTCACAGGCCCGCTCGTAGTCCACGAGAGCCGACTCAGGAACGCGCAGCGTCCCCTTACCCGCCCCGATCTTCAACGCGGTCAACTCGCCGGACTCAATCGCGCGGTAGATGGTGGACCGCGAAACGTCGTAACGCGCGGCTACTGCCGACACACGTAGCATCCGGGTATCCTGTTCAGGCATCAACGCTCCTGACTTGATGTGTGCCCCGGTCGGTGTGGCAGCACCACCGGGGCTTTTCTTGTGTCCAGTGCTTTCGCCGCATCGTGTGCAACCAAAGCTATCGATAATCATATCGACAACATTGTCGATGTCAAGGCGGCAGTGCGAACTCTCTGCGACGCCTGCAAAAGTGCTGGTTGAGCTAGTATTGTCGATAAAACCAGCAACGGGAGGGGTGTCGATGGCAAAGGACTGGGCAGCGGTCTCCGAGGTGATCAAGCAACGGTTGAGCGAACTGGAAATGACCCAGCAAGAGCTTGCCCATCGTGCTGGCGTCGCTCCGATGACCGTCCGCGAACTCCAGAACAACCTTCGGCCGCGTAAGCGCAACGCACGGACCCTCGCGGCCGTGTCCCAGGCACTCGGGTGGCCGTCCGGATACTTGTCTGAGGTGCTCGAAGGTAAGGAGCCGGGTGATCCTGACCAGGATGATCCGGTCATGAAGGAGTTGGAGCAGATCAAGGAGACGTTGAGCGCCATTACCGCCCGCCTTGATGCTGTCGAGCGGCGGCAAGCTGGCGGCGACGAACGGACTTGAGCCGTTCCACGCGGCTCAGTAGTGCGTCGGCCCTCTCGCTGAGCGAGCGGCACTCCTCCGTGACTGATCGGGTCCGCGCCATGCTGATCCCCCTGACATCAGTGCGTTTGCAGCGACGCACACATCATCGAGCGGCACGGGAGACGGACCCCGGAAAAACTTTCCGGGGTCTATCCGCGAGACGGTTGGAGCCTGGGGACATGCGAGGAATGACAAGCTCTCTGACCATCGGTGAACGAGTCGCGTGGTACCGGCGACGCCGGGGCATGCCCCAGGAAGTCTTGGCAGGCCGCATCGGTCGCACGGTCGATTGGTTGAGCAAGGTCGAGAACAACCGCATCGACATCGACCGGCTGTCGGTGATCCGCACCGTTGCCGACGCGCTTGACGTGGTGATCGGTGATCTCATCGGAGAGCCGACGTTGCTGGACTGGAACAAGGACAGCGGGACCAAGACGGTTCCTGCCTTGCGGTCGGCCCTGATGGATTATCGTCAGCTCACGCCGCTACTTGGTGGGGTCGCCAACGACAGCGAGCCGCCTGACCTCGCGACGCTTCAGCGTGGCGTGGGTGAGGTCTTCGAGGCTTACCAGGAGTCCCGCTACGGCTTCGTGACCGGCCGAACTCCGCTGCTGCTGTCCGACGCTGTCTTGGCGGCCGACGCGCACGGTTCGGAGGGGCGTGAACTTCTCGCGCTCAGCTACCAAGCAGCCACCTCGGTATTGACCAAACTTGGAGAGGTTGATCTCGCGTGGATCGCCGCCGAGCGTGGACTGAATGCCGCTCAGCAGATCGGTAACCCGCTGATTCTGGGCTCGCTGTTCAGGTCGGTGACGCACGCGCTGTTGTCCACCGGGCGATTCCCGGAAGCGGTGGAGCTGACCAGGACGGCCGCTGATGTGCTGCAACCGCAGATCAGCCAACCGTCCGGTGCGATGTTGTCGGTATACGGCTCGCTGTTCCTGGCGGGATCGATGGCCGCTGCCCGCTGCGATGATCGGGCCAACACCGCCGCGTTTCTCAGCGAGGCCCAGGAATCCGCAGACCGCCTCGGCAGTGATGGAAACCATCTGTGGACCGCGTTCGGTCCTACCAACGTCGCCATTCACAGGGTCGCGACCGCGATGGAGCTGGGAGACGTACAAGTCGCGATCGATGTCGGCCCGAGCGTGGACACCTCGGCGCTTCCCATCGAGCGGCAAGTCCGGCACGCCCTGGAAACCGCACGCGCTTTCAGCGCATGGAACCGTACCGACGAAGCCCTGTCGATCGTGCTCGATGCCGAGCAACGCGCACCCGAACAGGTCCGACATCACTACCTGAGCAGGCAACTCGTCCTGACGTGGATGCGGCAACAGCGCGGCAAACCCTCGCCCGCACTCGATGACCTGGCGCGTCGTCTCAAGCTCTCGTGAACCCACGGGGCTAGGGTCGAAGCATGAGTTCGGAGGCTGACAGGTTCGCTACGCCACGCGTGGCCGCCGGGGCGCTGTTCGTCAACGGCGATGGCAAGGTGTTGCTGGTCCGCAAAACCTACGGCAACCGCTGGGACATCCCCGGTGGCTACGTCGATACCGGCGAATCACCGGCACAGGCCTGCACTCGTGAGCTTGCCGAAGAATTGGGAGTCGATCGCCAGCCGGTCGGAGTGCTGGCGATCGACTGGGCACCCACCGACCACGACGGCGACAAGCTGCTCTGGATCTTCGATTGTGGCGACCTGACCATCGACGAACACCGGATTCAACTACCTTCCGACGAACTCGACCGGTGGGAATGGGTCGCTCCTCAAGAACTGGACCACTACCTCATCCCACGTTTGGCCCGTCGACTCAAACAGGCATACACAGCCCACGAGCAAGGACGAACAGTCTATCTCGAATACGGACAACCAACCATGAATTGATCAGGGTGGACGGAGGCTTTAACAGCGAAACCGTGCACGGTTTAGGTGTTTTGAACTCTTCGGACTCGGTTGGGTGGTCGGTGTTTCGGGTCGGTGGGTGGTTGTTCGGGAGGCTGGAGCATCGGGGGGTGGTGCCCGTTCCCCGAGTGCTTCAGCCTGCCGGGCACTGCCCGCTGTGGAGCGGCTCTCACGGGCTCGTGAGTGGCTCACAGAACGCACGGGACGGCCCGCCCGGTGTGATCACCCGGAGGGCGGGTTCACACGGCAGCCAACGCG
>NZ_FNJR01000024.1 GCF_900104475.1 Actinopolyspora xinjiangensis | reverse complement strand
ACAGGCGGGCTTTGATGATGCCGGTGCGCAGTCCGGGGTAGCCGATGCCGAGGAAGAAGAGACCGCTTCCGATGGCCAGCAGGGGTGGTGTCCAGTGTGCTGTTCCGGGAACGGGATCGGTGCCCAACAGTAGTCGGCCGGTGGTCGACAGCACGCGCGGCAGGTGCGTTCCCAGCAAACACACGATGAGCCCGAGAGCGGCCACGGTCAGGCTCTGACGGGCACCGGAGTAGGTCTGCCTTGCCGAGGCTCGGCACAGCCAGGCACCGTGAGCGGTGGCGTAGCTCATGTAGAGATTGCCGATGAGATAGAAAGCCAGCACACCGGGATGCTGACCCGCTTCGGGATAACTAGCCCCGCGCCACTCCACGCTGGTGGCGGCGAAGGATAGCGTCAAACCGAAGCTGGTCAGGGACGCTAACGCGATCTCCGCGTAGCTTCTCCACACAGCGACATTCGGGAGAAGAGCGGAGCGCAGCAGCACGATCAGCAGCGCGAAAAAGAACGTCAGCAGCACGTTCTGTAGCAACTTCGGCGAGTGGCTGGGAAACATCCTCGCAAGGCCGGGAATGCTGACGGCCAGCTGTGCCGACAGGGCCACGGCGACCAGGACCGTGCACAGGGTGACCACCCGCAAGCCCCGATCGTGCGGGACGCGGATCAGCTGGGAGAGCTTCCATGCTGCGGCGATCACGGCCGCGGTCCACATGAGTAGATTGGGCCCGAGCATCACAGCCACCCCTGGTGGTCGTCGAACGCGCGGCTCAATTGGTCCCGTTTCCCCTGTGGAAACCGGAGATGGTCGAGCAGGGTCGCCCACTCCTTGATCACGGTGGCGACCATCTCGGCTTCCCGCTCGGCGGCGGGTCCGTAACCGTCCCGACGAAGCGCACGTCGAATCATCTCAGGAGGAATGTCTGGGAACAGGTGGTTCCACACATCCTCGTCGTTGTTGTCGCTGCCGTGTTCGGAGATGATGTGACCGATTTCGTGCAGGATGATGTGCTCTTGGTGAGCGGGTGTGGTCTCGCGCTGGTAGAGGATGTAGTCGGTATCGGCCGTGCCGACCCACAGCCCGAACACCCCCGGGGTGGGCAGGGGATAGGGCACCAGTTTGAGGGGACGCTGTCTGCGCTGAGCCAGTCGATCACACAGCAGGTTGATGTCCAGCGGTATATCGAGATGCAGCTCTTGCAGCAGGGTACGCACCCCGCGCCGCAGGTGGAGATCGTTGCGCCAACTACGAACATCGCCGGTCATATCTCGTGCTCCGTGAACAGCTTGCGGAGTACGGCCGCGCTGGCCCAGGGATGGCTGACCAGACCGTTGTGCCCACCGGGTAGTTCGACGAGCCGCCGTGGCAGGAGTCGGGCGAGCTGTTCGGCGCAGCGGTATTCCCACCGCTCGCGGCCGTCGTCGCCGCCAGTAGGGATGACCGGTACCGGGGTGGACGACAGTTGCTCGATGTCGAGACTGGCGTGTCGGGTGGCGGGGAAATCGTGGGTGAAAAACCATCGTAGATTCGCCTCGGCATCACCGACCTGCGTCCCTGGCTGGGCCCTCCTCTCGCACGCCGGCGATTCGTTACCACTGAACGTGACGAAGTGCTGGATCGCGGCGTGAACATCCTGTTCGGCGAGTGCGGCAACCTCGGCCAGCCCGGTTTCCTGAGCCGGATCCCGCACCAGTGAGAGCATCGGCGGTTCGTGAGCGACCAGCATCGCCACACGTTCGGGATGCCGAAGAGCCAGAAACAGCCCGATGACCGCACCAATACTCGGCCCCACCACATAAGCGGGTTGATTCGTCACCGTAGCCAACAGCGCTGCCGCATCATCGGCATGAGTCCCCATCGTGACCGGTGCCTGCGCCTGCCCGTCCGGAAGAGAACTGCGCGACAGGCCACGACGATCATAGGAGATCACCTGATAGTGCTCGGCCAACTCCGCAGCGAGCTGTTCCGTGGTCCCCGCTTCGCTCAATCCCCCCTGAATGATCAGCAGCGGAGTGCCGTTACCGCGGATCTCGTAGTAGAGCTCAGCGTCGCCGACCGTGACCATTCCCCGATGTGCTTGCACCGTTCCCGCTTTCCCCATCGGCCCAAGTATGAACAGTAACGTGGCATGGTCACAGAAAAGGACCATCGATGCGTGCTTGGTTGTCTAGACCAAGGATAGCCTCACGATAAAACACCGAGAAGCAACACGTCAGCGAAAAGAGGTTCACTCGGACGAGTGGTCTTCTCCTGGGCGACCAGCTTGGAAGTCGATGAAGTCCATGACGCTGCGCAGTTGATCCGTTGAGAGCTGGCTGGCACGCGTCGCGATCTGGCGTACGTTTTGCTCGCCAAGCTTCGCCAGCAGATCATGTTGCTGGTTGAGGTCGCGGCCACGTTCGGTGTCGGCGAAGTACTCCAGCTCGACTCCGAAGAACTCGGCGAGCTTGACCACGACGGAGTGACTTGGCTCGTTCTTACCTTTCAGTAGGTCGTAGAGATAGCCGCGCGACACACCGATGAACTCGGCTACCTCCGGCTTACCGTAAGAGGCGCCGTCTTCACGTTTTACGCTGCTGAAAAGCCGGTTCAACTTGGTGGCGAACGTGTCACCCGTCGCGTTTGCTCCGGGCTCGGTCACTGTCCTCACCACCTCTCGTGAGAGTGTCGTAAAAGCCTGACCAGCAATATCAACTGTCGACTAAACTTGACAGCGTTGTTGTTGGTGCCTACTCTCAAGGTTGCGCTGTCAAGGATACCGGACAAGAGCCATCGACGATATAGGCCATCCGGGGTGGTGCTCCCCTGGGTGCGGACGCACAGCAGTGGATGCCAGGGCTGACTGCTGTACGACTAATCGGAGACCCGGTCAACAGAAGGCGCTTCGATCATCAGGTCGATCGAACACGACGTAGGAACAATCGACGCTCTGCTCGACGAGAGGAGAAAAGAGCGAATAACCGCACCACTGGTTCGTTCATGGTGCCTGTCCGATCATGATTCCCGCATTCGCGGGATCAGGGCAGGTGTCTGGCGTGGCAGGAAAATTTTGTGGTTTGTGCTGCTCATGAAAACGGAACGGCTCTGATTAAGATGATGTTTTCCTGGTCGGTGCTGTTCGATGGTACTTGGCATCGCATTGTTTTCTCTCATATCTTCCTGTGAGTCCCGTGCGTTCTGGGTCCGGGTAGGGCGCGATCTGTCTTCTGTGGAGTACATCCGAGGAGTATGTCGTTGCGTGATCTCATGAAACTGGTAAGCCAATACGGGTCCTGCGTGTCGGCGGACAATGCTGACGCGTGGTTTCGGGAGCAGCCACGAGGTCCGTCGGCCCGTGAAATCCAGCGCAGGCAGGCGCGTGAGGCCTGCTCCGGCTGTCCGGTGCAAACCGAGTGTCTTACTGTCGGAGTCACTCATGAGTTGTGTACCGAGATGTGCTGGGGAATCTGGGGCGGAGTGTGTGCCGCCGATCGGCAAGAGCTGATCGACAAAGGTGTTGGCGTTACATGCTGTGGAAGCGACCCTGTCGAAGACATGGTGGTCAACTTGCTCTCGATCGCCCGCTTCAATGAGTGACAGCTTTTTCCGTCTTCTTGTTTTTGATTCGAATTAATTTTTGCCTTTGGGGAATTGTTGCTTGGGTTGAACCTGGTCTCACGTCCTGATGAAGGGATGGCTTCATGACCACCGAATGGGTCGATCACGATTCCGAAAGTTCTACTGGCGGGGTTGAGCAGCGTGACCGAACCTTGACAAAGCTGGCTTGCCGAAGCTGGCAGGATCTGCCCACAGCCGATGTGGTCGCTGCGGTGGAATCCGGAGAGCTCACTACGGCTAACCACGGTACCGCGGCAGGGCAGCGGACCACCGCGGCGACGGCGGCGAGTGCGGCTGCGGTGCAACGGCAAGGGCTGGCACCGCTCAGCGACGCGGTAGCCGACTGGTCCGGCTTCGGTGTCGTGATTCCGGTGCTGTCGGGGTCGCCCGGCGCGGGGGCCTCGCTCGTGACGGCAGTGCTCTCCGATGCTCTGAGCAGTCTGCGGCAACGGGTGCTGCTGGTTGACACCGCCGAGCCTGCCCGGTCGGGGTTGGCCACGGCCGCACCTGTGGAGGGGCCAGCGGAGGCCGGTCCGCACGAATCGGTGCGCGTTCGGCATTCCTGGCGTGACGAGTCCACGGTGCTGGCGAGGCTGGAGACCGAGCTGCCGGTGCTTACACCGGGGATGGTGCCGCCGCCCCGGTTCTTCAAACCAACCAGCGGGGCGCTCGACGCCACCGTTGTCGATATCGGACACGACGCGTGGCGGATGGCCGCACATCCCTTGGCCGGTCCCGGTGCGTGGTTACGGAGCGGGAGCCCGCCCGTTCGTCCGGTTCTGGTGTGTCGGGCGAGTCGTCCGAGCCTGTCGCAGGCCGAACAGGTGCTGGCCCGGCTGGAGGCGTGGAACGAGGCCGGGGTGATCACACTTCCGATCCAGTTGGTGGTGGTCGGGGCGTGGTCGTGGCCCGCCGGGTTGGCCGGGGCCACCGGACGGCGTGTGGCGGCTCTGCTCGAGGAGACGGTGTTCCTGCCGCACGACTCGACCATGGCGGTGGAGGGCATCACTGCCGAACCCGTTCCGAAGCGAGTCCGCGCGGCGATCACGCCGCTGCTGAGCCGTTGGGGACTCGTTGCTTCTTCGCCGGTGACCTCACGACGTGCTGTTCGTCGCCGGAACAGAAAGGAATCCCCAGCATGATCCAGGAATCCCTGATGCCGATTCTCGCGCAGCTTCCCAATCCGGAACCGCAGGCCCCACCTGGGGCCGAGCAGATCCTCGGCGTGGTGGGCAACATCAAATGGGGCGCCGGGGTGGCCCTGCTGGTGGGATTTTTCGTCGGAGTGCTGGTCTGGGCCGGCGGCCGGTGGGTTGATCACCACCGCGCGGGCAAGGTCGGCGTGGTCATGATGCTGTGCGCCCTCGGGGGCGGAATCTTGTACGGCATCGGATATCAACTGCTCACGCATTTCGCGGGGGTCTGACGATGCAGGAAACCCCACCACAGCAGCAACGAGTTCGGCAGCGTCGTGCCCAGCTGGGACTGTCGGCGGCGTTGGGGGTGCTGGCGGTACTGGTGCTGCTCGCGGCACTGGTGACCGCTCGCGCGCTCACCGAGGATCGGTCGGCGCCGGAACCGTCCACAACACCGCCCAGCCCTGCTCTGACACCGGAGAAGGGGAGCGGTGCCTGGGAGGTGGCCGCCCAACATCGACTTGCCCGGCGAGAGATGGCGCAGCTACCACCGGCGGCGGCGCACCCCCATGCGGTGAGCACCGAGACGGCGGGCCCGCCGATCTCGCTGCCTGCGCCAGACAGCAGTCGGGGAGGTTGGATTCCCACCGGGTTCCCCGCCACGCCGCAGGGGGCGCTGGCCCAGCTGGCCGCGCTGGATGAGGCGGCGATGCGCGGGGCTGATCCGGCCACCTATGCCCGCGGTTACCACGAGCTCGCCCTCACCGGTGCTCCGAACCCGGAAACCACGGGGCTGTATGCGGTGCTCACCTCGATGCGTGACAGCGCGGGGCTGCGGCCCATCGGTTCGGTGGCGGGGCTGCGGGCCGACTACGAGATCACTCATGCCCAGATCAAAGGCACCACCGACCAGGGGCGGTACGTCGTGGCGTGTGTGTTGGGGCAGTTCTCGGTGACGTATCACGGCCGGACCGTCTCGGCCGGGGTGGGCGATTGCCAAGCACTGCGCCGTGTCGAGGGGCGCTGGCGACTCTCGCCGGGCCCGTTGCCGGCTGCCGCGCCGAGCGCGTGGCCGGGCAGCGTCGAAGCGGTCCGTGCCGGATACCGACCGATCCAGGAGGCCTGATGCGCTGGCCACTGTGGGTATGGCCGTTCGACGACATCGGTGACGGTCTCGGAAACAAGCTGGGCGAGCTGCTGGTCTCGTCCGTCGAAAAGGCGATGCGCAGCATGTGGGAAGCCAGTCTGGCGCTGCTGCGGGGAGCGTTCACCGTCGCCGACCGGTTTTCGGTGTTCACGGTGGATCCTCGCACCGAGCCGGTGTCGGTGTTGTGGCCGATCATGCTGTGGCTGTCCGGAGTGTTGGCGCTGGGACTGTTTTGCTGGCAGCTGGTCATGACCAGCCTGCGCGGCGGCAGCGGATTCCTGCGTCTGGTTACAGGGCCGATGCAGTACGGGCTCGCGCTGGCGGTGACCACCGGCATGGTCGGTGGGTTTCTGGCGGCCGCCGACGGGCTCACCAGAGGCATTCTCGACTACGGGCTGGGCGTGTCGAATTTCCAGGACGCGCTGGAGGCGAGCTCGTTTCTCGACACCGCCCTGGATACGGAAAAAGCGTATCTGCTCGGGATATGCGCCGTGATAGGGATAATCCCTGCCGGAATCGGGTTCGTGTTGGAGATGCTGTTTCGCGAGGCCGCGATCTACGTGCTGGTGATCACGATCCCGATCACCGCAGCCGGGTTGCTGGCCAATGTCAGCAAGAACTGGTTTTGGACCACCACTCGCTGGATGCTGGCCTGCATCGCCATGAAACCCGTGCTCGCGTTGACGCTGGTACTCGGCATCGCCATCCACGCCGGCTCGAACGGGGTGTCCGGACTGCTGGCCGGGATCGGGGTTTTGATGATCTCACTGGTCGTCCCGTGGCCGTTGTTCAAGCTGTTCGCGTTCGTCGATCCGAACGCCGATGCCGGCGCGGCGTTTCGCCGTGGGATCTCCTCGGCCGGTCTGGATTCCTACGGAGCCAACAGCCCCGCGTTCAAGGCCGCCTCGATGGCCTACGACAAACTCACCGGCGGCACCAGCAACGGTGGCGACAACGACATGTCCGGCAGTGACGGTGAGGGGCCGCTGGAGAACGCGACCACGCAGCGGTTCGACCAGGCCCTGTCCACCGCCGAGGCGGATGCTGCCGGAACTGGAGGTGTGGCCGCAGGTACCGCTGGCGCGGCCAGCGGAGTGGGGCTGGCAGCAACGGCGACTGGGCAGGCACTTTCCGCAGGCGGAAGCGGCGGATCCTCGTCCGCCTCCTCGACAGGCCAGGCCAACCGTGGCGCGATCACCGCTTCGGACGGGCACGGCCCCCAGGGGGCCACACCGGATAGCCAACCCGGTGCCGAGCCGAGCGCGGGATCGTCGACCGGTGACGAGTCCGCCTCGTCCGCAGGGGTGCGCTCCGAACCCACTGCCGAGGCAGCGGGCGCGGGAGATGGCCCCACCTCGGAGAGCGAGCCGTTCGGGGAGGCCGACCAGGCGGGTGCGGGCGAGGCAGTCGCTCCTGCCGGTGCGGCAGAACCGGAGAGCGCCATCGCCCCGCCTGATATCGGCGGGGGCGAACCTCCACCGTCGCCGGGCTCGGCCGATGAGCATTCCTTCCCACCGGAGCCACTCGGTTCGGTCGATCCCGGGCCACCAGAGACAGGTCCCAGTGATGACGACGGTGACGAGGACCCGGGTGCTGGGGGAGTACCTCCCAGTGGCGACGGCCCGCGGGGTGGTCCCCGCGGCGGTGGAGGTGGAGCCAGCGGCGGCGGTGCCGAACAGTCAACGGATACGGCGGTGATCACCTGATGAGCGGCGTACGGATTTATCGAGGCCTGGCCCGGCGGGAAAAGCCCGGCTGGATCATGGGGCTGTCCCCCGCACAAGCGCTAGCCTGCCTTGTTCTGGCGGTGCCGGTGCTGTGGACCGTCTCAGCCGGACAGTTCCTGCGGGCATTGATTCTGGCCGGAGTGTGCGGACTCGCAGCGGCACTGGTGGTGGTGCCGGTACGGGGCCGCCCGGCGCTGCGGTGGTTGGCCCATGTGCTGCTGTACCAGCTCGGGGCGGCCTTGGGGTGGTCACGGTGGCAGTCCCGCGCTGCTGCCGGTGAGTTGGATGATCCGAACGAACCGGATTTGCCCGGTGTGCTTCAACGGGTGTCGTTTCCGGACGGTCCGGTGTTTCAGCACCACGGACGAGTATGCCTGATCCACGACACCGGCGAAGGACGATGGGGCGCTACCGCCCGAGTGACCCACACCGGGGTGGGGCTGCTCTCGGCCGAGGAGTGTGACCGGTTGGCGTCTCGGCTGGGTAGCATGTTGCTCTCGATCGGGCATCGCGACGTCGTCGACCGGCTGTCGCTGCTGGTGCGCACCGTGCCCGACGACGGCACCGAGTACGAGATGTGGCGTTCCCGCCACGATGTGGCCGAGGCGCCGGATCTGGCCCGCCGTGCGGTCGACGAACTCGACCGCACCATAGGCTCGGTCTCGGTGCGCCACGAGGTCTTCGTGACGGTGTCCGGCCCGGAGGACGCGCTACGCAAACCCGCCGCCGCGGCCGGAGGCGGAGTCGAGGGCCGCGCACGGGTGCTCTACCGCGTGCTCGACGGGCTCGAGGACCCGCTCAAAGCCCTCGGCGCCGACAGTGTGGAGTGGCTGTCCGGCAGCGGGTTGGCCGAGGCGGTCCGCACCGGATTCAACCCCGACAGTTCCGCGGTGTTGCGGGCCGGGCAGCTGGCCGGATCGGAGACCGACGAGGTGGGGTTGCCGCTGGCCGCGGCGGGACCGACCCAGGCCCCCACGCCGGGATGGCGGCACTACGACCACGACGCCTACTCCACGGTCTCCTACAGCGTGCTCATGCCCGAAGCCGGCACCGTGTTCGGCTCACTCGCCCCACTGCTGGCGGTCAAATCCGCCGGGGAACGCCGGTGCCTGGCGATGCACTACGAGGTGCTGGGCTCGCGCGCTGCCTCCCGCTCGGTTCAGGGCTACCGGTTCCGCTCCGGAGTGATGCGCGACTACAAAGCGTCGAAAGGATTCTCGGCCAGCGCCGCCGACGACCGCGAAGCTGGCGGAGCCCGAGCCCAGGAACAAGCCGTGGCCGCCGGGCACTCGCTCGTGCGCTACGCCGCGGCCGCGGCGGTGACCGTGCCCGCTGACCGGCCGGTGGAGGATCACGCCGCCCGGTTGGAAAACGACGCCGCCGGCCGGTTCCGCCTACTACGACTCGATCTCGCCCAGGACAGCGCGTTCGTGGCCGCCTGCCTGCCCCTCGGCATCGGACTCCCGAACGCCCGAGGAGGTCTGCTGTGACCCGCACACCCGCACGCGGCGCCGCCCAACTGCTCCGCGACACCGGCCAGACCCTGCCGCACATTCCCCCATCAGCACACCCCACACCGCCGCCCTCGCGGGGTGAGCGGATCAACCGGCCGTGGGCTCCCCGTCGCGGCCGCTCCCGCCCCGGGCACGGGTGGTCCCCGGTCGCCGCGCCGATGACGGTGTATCAGGCCACCACCAGCGAGATCGGCGGACTGTTCCCACTGCTGGCCGCCAACGGTATCCCGGCGGTGGGGGCCCGCATCGGCTACGACACGTTGTCCGGCAGCGCGTTCTACGCCCATCCCGTCGACTGGGTACTGCGCGGGCTGACCACCAATCCGAACCTGGTCGTCTTCGGCGAACCAGGACGGGGCAAAAGCAGCACCGTGGTCGCTTTTTTGCTGCGCATGATGCTGTTTGGCACCAAAACGCTGATCTCCGGCGACGTGAAAGGCGAGTATTCACCCCTGCTGCGCGCACTGGGCATCAGCCCGATCGCGCTGGGACGGGGACTGTCCACCCGCCTCAACGCGCTGGACCTGGGGCCGATCGCCACCCGGTGGGACTCGTGGTCAGCCCAGCGGCAACGCGACGAACTCGACGCGCTGCTGGCCCGGTGGGTCAAGCTCCTCGTCGCGTTGGCCGAAGCCCAGGGCTACGCGCCCACCGTGACCGACGAGGCTGTGCTTGCCCAGGTGCTGCGTCGACTGCTCGGCACGACCGACGGCGCCAGCCGGTTGCGCCCGGTCACCATTCCCGACGTGCAGCGCGAACTGGCCGATCCGGACGAACAGCTCTGGCGTGAGACCCGCTTCGCCGACCGGCGCCAGTTCCTCGACACACTGCGGCCGATCACCGACGCGCTGGCCAACCTCATCACCGGCCCGCTGTCCGGACTGTTCGACGAACCCACCAATTTCGACCTGGACTGGCAGGCCCCGATCCAGTCCATGGACCTCTCCCGACTGCGCGGCCGCGGTGACCAGGCCGTGGCGGTGGCGTTGACCTGCCTGGGCTCGTGGTCATCGATGATCACCGATCTGCAGGACGACGGCGAGATCCGCATCGTCGTGCGCGACGAGGTCTGGCGCCAAATGCGGCTGGGCTCGAAAGCCGTGCAAGCAGTCGACTCGGACCTGCGGCTCTCCCGCGCCGAGCAGAAAATCCAGATCCTCGTCGGCCACAAACCCAGCGATTTCCTCTCCGTCGGCAGCGCGGGCTCCCAAGAGGTCGCCATCGCCAAAGACCTGCTGGCCCTGTGCAGCACACGGATCCTGTTCGGACAATCCACCCGGGTCGCCGACGAGCTGGCGGGAGACTTCGCTCTGTCAACCAAAGAATCCGAGGTCACCACCGGCTGGTGCATGGAACGCACCGGCCGGGCGTTGTGGAAGCTGGAAAACAGCCCCGGCTACAAAGTCCAAACCGTGCTCTCCCGCGTCGAACAGAACGCCTTCGACACCAACGCCCACCTGCGCGGAAACGGTGGGGAGACGCGATGAGCGGCAAAGTCGGCCTGATCGCGGCCCCACTGGTGCTCCTGGTCGTGCTGCCGATGGCCCTGATCGGCCTCACCTTCCTGTCGGTCACCGGCGGCGCGGCCGCCGTACTCGGATCGTGCGCCGCCGTCGGTGGGCCGGGCGGCCCGCCCCAGCAGATCGGCCAGCGACACTGGAGCTCCGCGCAGCTGACCAACGCCCGCACCATCACCACCGTGGTGATGCGCCGTGAACTGCCCCAGCACGCGGCGGTGCTGGCCCTGTCCACCGCCATCGTCGAAAGTCGGCTACGCAACCTCGACCACGGCGACCGTGACAGTCTCGGGCTCTTTCAACAGCGCCCCAGCAAAAACTGGGGCAGCCCGGAACAGATCCTCAACCCCGTTTATGCCACCAACGAGTTCCTCGACCATCTCCTCGCCCTCGACGGGTGGTATTCCATGCCGCCGGGCCGGGCCCAGCAGGCAGTGCAGCACAGCGCCTACCCCGACCGCTACGCCCCGCAGGAACCACCCGCTCGGGCGCTGATGCGGCGGTTCTGGACCGGGCCGAACAACCCACCCCCCAGCGCCGACGAGCCTCCCGACACCGGTAACGACACCGGCGAGAAGCACCGGGCCGCACTGGGCTGCGCCAACCGGGGCGGCTCCGACCTGCCGCTGGATCCGCAGAAGATCCCGGACGATTTCACCCTGCCCGACGATCCGCGCCGCCGCGCGGCCGTGAAATACGCACTGAGCAAACTCGGCGCGCCGTATGTGTGGGGCGCCAAAGGACCCAACGCGTTCGACTGCTCCGGGCTCACCCAGGCCGCCTGGGCACATGCCGGGGTGGGCATCTCGGCAGGCACCACCAACCAGGTCCACGACGGACGCGCGGTCGGCTCCATCGCCAAACTGGCCCCAGGCGATCTCGTGTTCATCCCCGGCTCGCTCGGCTCTCCGGCCAACCCCCGACACGTGGGGCTGTACGCCGGGCACGGACTCATCGTCAACGCCTACGACGCAGACACCGGCGTCATCCTCGAGAAACTCTCCGCCTGGAACGACGACATCGTCGCCATCCGTCGCGTCGCCGAACCCACTGCGCCACAAGGAAATCGGGCATGAGCACACATCGTCGTCTGTCACCGGCCACCGATCGCGACCTCGCGCTGATGGGATTGCTGGTCGCGGTGCTCGGCGCGCTGCTGGCCCTGGCGGCCGCCTTGATGACCGGTGCCGCCGTGGCCACCACGCTGGCGGGTGGCCCCTGGGCCGTCCCCGGCTTCGACACGTGGGTAGACAGAGTGCTCGGCGTGCTCACCCACCCCACCGAGCCGACCGCCGGACTCGGTGCCCCGTGGGAAACGGCACTGGCCGGTCGGGCCGACCTGTACTGGATTGTCACCGTGACAATACTCGCCACAGGAACTGCCGTGATAACCACAGGGATCGTGGTGGCTTGGCGCCGATTCGGGCCCTCCACACCGGGGCATGCCTCCCGGGAGGACATCCGCCGCGAACTCTCACCGGAGGCCGCCCGCCGAACCGCCCGCTGGACCCGCCCCGGACTCAGCCCCCGCGAGCGACGCCGCGCCCCGCTGGAGGAGCTGGCCGTCCCGCTGCACCGCGGGCCGAACCGCCAGCGTTTGTGCGTCCCACTGGAAAACCCCACCGGCGCGTTCGCCCCCACCCAGTCGGGCAAATCCCGCACCGACCTGGTGCACAAAGCCCTGTCCGCCCCGGGCGCACTGTTGTGCTCGACGACCAAACCGGACCTGGTCGAATTCGCCGCGCTGGCCCGCACCCGCCGCGAGCAGGCCGGGCCGGTGCTGGTGTTCGACACCACCGGCGAGGTGTCCTGGCCCGCGAGGGTGCGCTATTCCCCGATCACCGGCTGCACCGAGTTCACCGTCGCCCGCCGACGGGCCGAAACCCTCGTCGACGCCGCCGCCGTGGGATTGGAAAACATCGGTGGCAACGACAAGATCTTCCGTGAACGCGCCAAAACCGTGGTGCAGAGCTATCTCATCGCCGCCGCCCACGACAGCCGCAGCGTGGGGGACCTGGTCACCTGGGCCATCACCAAACCGCCCGACCAGGAACCGGTCGAACTGCTGCGCCACTACGGCCTCCCCGAACTGGCCGACAACCTACGAGCCGAGATCGGCATGGTCGCCGAAACCTCGGATGCGGTGTGGTTGAGCGTGCGCCGCGTCATCGAACCCTGGCTGGACCCACAGCTGCGACAACTGTGCACCCCCGAACCGGGTCAGGAATTCGATGTCGGCAGCTTCATCGACAACCACGGCTCCCTGTTCCTCATCGCCGGCGAACACCAGTCAGCCCAAGTCCGCCCGATCCTGACTGCCCTGGTCGAAGACATCCTGACCACCGAACAAGACGTGGCACTGTCCTACCCGCACCGGCGGCTGGAACCACCGGCCACCAACGTGCTCGACGAACTCTTCGACGCCACCCCGATCCCACGACTGCCCGAGATCCTGGCCGACTCCGCCGGACGCGGGGTCCGCATCGACTGGGCCGCCCAATCCCTGGCGCACCTGGAGATCCTCTACGAGGAAACCGGGCGGCGCCAACTACTCGACAACACCACCACACTCACCCTCTGGGGAGGAATCAAAGACCCCCAAACCCTGGAGTGGGCCTCCACCCTGACCGGCCACCACGAGCGACGGCGCTACCAGCAGCAGTCCGACGGCTTGCTGGGCACCTCCCGCACCTCCATCGGCACCGAAACCGTGCCCACCTACCGCCCCGGTGCCGTGCGCACCCTCGACCGCGGCCGCGTCTTGGTGTTCCACCGCCACCTCGACCCCATCCTCGCCCACACCGTCGATGTCACCCGGCGCCGCGACTGGACCCAACTACGCGCCGACGTCGAAACCATCCGCCACGGGCAGCCGCCCGTCTCACCCGGTGGCTACCCCCTGCCCACCGCGCCACAACCCGGCAACACACCCACCGTGGCCGAGGAGGACGGAAAACCGTGACTGAGGACGAGGACATCACCCCCGCCAGCTTTCGCCAGTCCGACACCGACCGCACACGGCGAGACCTGCAGGCCCAGGTCAACACCCTCACCGATGTGGTCAGCAGCCTCTCCACACGCCTCAACGCCCTCGACAACCGGCTCGAAGTGCTCGAAAACACCGAGGACAACGACCCCGTCGAAGACCAGCCCGCCCCCTGGGTGCTGTACACCCCACCCGCAGCCGCCGAAGACCGCCACCACCGCGACGACGAACAGAGTCCCCTCTGGACTGTGGAGAACTTCGTGGCCTGGCACAACGTCACCTACGTCGGCCTCCCAGGCGGATCCTCCCGTCCGATACCACCCTGCTGGCGCCATCACCCCGGCCTGGCGCTGGAGATCGCCACGCTGGCCTACACCTGGCGCCGCGCCAACATCGGCGCCACCGCCAACGTCCGCGACGCCCAGTACTGGCACCACCAATGGCGGCCCGGATTCGCCGCGCGACTGACCGACTGGGTCCATTCCCATTGTCTGGACGGTCGCCACCGCGACAGCGGAGCGCCAGCCCGCACCGACCGGTTCTCGACGGACACGGACACGATCCCGACCGGGGACAACGAGGCCCAGCAGCACAACGTCTAACTCGTCGAAAGGCAACCGTCATGCACCTCTGCGAATGGATGTCGACCTCGACCCCTTTGACTCACCGATCGTCACGCTCGACGGCCACCTTGGGCACGGCGACCGTGGCCGCGGCCGCTGGATGGGCCGCTACCGCCTACCGACTACGAATGCGCACCCGCCAGCTCGCACGTGCCCATCGCGACCCGGTCACCGGACTGCTGACGCGGACAGGATTCGAAGCAGCCGCCGCCAGAACACTGACCAAGGCCAATGCTGTCGGACTGCTCGACCTCGACGGATTCAAACCCATCAATGACACCCACGGCCACCACACCGGCGACCGTGTACTGCGCACCGTCGCCAGGCGTTTGGACGCCGAACTCGGCACAGCAGCGGTTACCGGACGGCTCGGCGGGGACGAGCTGGCCTTCGTCGCCCACCTGTCCGAGCTCGATCAGCTGGATCGACTGCTGAGCGCGCTGACCACGCCGATCACGCTGCCCGACCTCGGCAGGCCGCTGCACGTCGGTGTCTCACTGGGCATCACCACGGTGACCACTCCAGCCCCGGACCTGAACGAGGCTCTGGAGGGTGCCGATCTCGCCATGTACGAGGCGAAAACCCACCGCGTCGGATGGCGTGTGCATTCCCCACAGACGGTGGCCGAGTTCAAGAAGGCCGTTCTGTGCCCGCCGCCGTGCGAAGGTGAGCCCGTCGGTCTCATGCCCACCGATACGGCAGGGCGATAGTCAGTATGACCAGCGCTGCCTCCTCGACATCGGGATGGGAACAGCACGCCGCGTGCGCGGGAACTCCGATCGAACTCTGGTACGGCCCCGACGAACGCCCCGAATCCGGCCACGAGGCCTACTGGCGACGTCGACACGCGAAAAACATCTGCGCCCGATGTCCGGTGCGCACCGAATGTCTGGCCGACGAACTCCTCCAGTCCCGCGCCGACCAGCACGGCATCCGCGGCGGCATGACACCCCGCGAACGCGAACAACTGCTCGCCACGTGGCGGCGGGGCGGACTCATACCTGCCGAGAAACCTCCCAGCTCCGAGACTGTGCGAACCCTACTCATTCAAGAGGTTCCGAGTTCCTCAGCTTCATGATCACCGTCATTGGGAGTAGTTGTTCTGCAGCTGGATAGCGGCGACGCGGTGTAGGAACTTTGGTTCTCGATTGCGGTTTGTGTTCTGCGGTAGCCGACCGGTCACTGCAAGCTGCCAAACGATACGAGGTTTCGACCGTGACGATCATGTTTGGTCGGAGTTGTGTTCGTGCTGCTGTCAGTGACGATGCGGTGCCTGTGGGGGCCGGTGGGGCACCTCTCCGGGAAGGCTTTTGGGGTGAATCCCATTGAGTTCCTAACGTATTCGGTTGGGTAGTCGGCGCCAGCAGATGAGGCTGGTGGCCAGGGCGAGGAAGTCGTGGTGGATGTCGGTGCGGCGTTCCCACCGGGTCGCCAGACGTCGGAACTGGTGCAGCAGTGCCAGGGTGTGTTCCACAACAGCGGACGGGCTGGTTGGTGTCGCGGGTGCGTTTCCGGCTGATCAGTGGCGTGATCCCACGCTGCCGGAGCTGCTCGCGGTAGGGCTCGTCGTCGTAGCCGCGGTGCGCGACGAGCATGTCGGGCTTGCGGCGCGGGCGCCCGCGCCGCCCTCGCACCGGCGGTATCGCCTCGACCAACGGCAGCAGCTGGGTGCTGTCGTGCCGGTTGCCGCCGGTGAGGATGACGGCCAGCGGAATGCCACCCCCGTCACAGATCAGGTGGTGCTTCGCGCCGGTTGTGCCTCGGTCGAGGAGGGCTCGGCCCCGTGGCCGCGCCCCCTTTTTTTTCGTGCGAATGTGGGAAGCATCCGCACACGCTCGCGACCAGTCGATGGGCCCGGCAGCATGGAGTTGCGCCAGCAACACCTCGTGCAGTCGGTCGAAGACCCCGGCGGCCTGCCAGTCCCGTAAGCGGCGCCAGCAGGTCATCCCGGACCCGAACCCCAACTCCTGCGGCAGATCTTCCCAGCCGATGCCCGTGTAGAGCACGAACAAGATTCCTTGCAGCACCCGGCGGTCATCCAGCGGCTTCGGCCCCGTCTTACCGGCCGGGCACACCGGCAGCAACGGCTCGACCCGCTCCCACAACTCGCCCGAGACCACCCACGGCGCAACCATCACCAAGATCATCCCAGCCCAAGATCACCAACGTGTCAGCTAAGAACA
>NZ_FNJR01000002.1 GCF_900104475.1 Actinopolyspora xinjiangensis | reverse complement strand
CCCGGCCGGGTGCTCGAAACAGGACCCCGCGCCACCCGGCCGGGCCCTCCCCCACCGCAAACACCTTCCACCGAGGACCGCATGTTCAGGAAATTAACGACGCTGTTGATGCTGGCCGCTTTCGGAGCGGTCTTCTACCTCGGCTACCGCGCAGGGAACGGATCGTTCGACTCCCCGCCGTGGCAGCCGGACATCACAACCCCCGTCGTGGTCGAACGCCTCATCCCCTGAAACAACGCCCCGCGTGATCCCCAGCCGGGGGTCACGCAGGGCAGGTCAAACCGAGCAGGACCCGTCATCATGCCCAGAATCTCCCCGACCACCACCATCCTGCTCCGCGAATGCGCCGGAACCGGACTGGCCACAGCCGCCTTCGCCTACAGCGGATGGATCACCGCCGTCACCATCGCCGACCTCCTCACCCACCTGACCCACCCCGAGCAACTCCAGGTCGAACTCCACGCCCTCTTCGCCGCTCTGGACTGCCTCACCTGGTGGGCAGGGGTGGGCGGACTGCGCCTCGCCGGATGGCGAGCGACCTGGCCCGTGGCCGTCGGCCTGGCACTCACCGCCGTCTCCGCGATCAAGGTGGTCGCCGTGGGGCTGACAGGCCACTACGCCTGACAGGAACACCGCCCGGAACGCCGCCGCCTCCAACGGTGGCATTCCACCCACACCGAACACCGAATTCGTGCCGCACCTCGGTGGCACGTCGTCATGCTTGAAAACGCCGGAATTCGACGATTCCTTTTTCGTTGCTGAACCCCGAACACAGGATGAACGTCATGGAGCAACTCGTACGCGAGGTTCGTAGCTCGGGAAAACCGCTCAACCCGCCTCACCTAGCTGTCCATCACGGACGCTCGCACACCACACCGGACTCGATTTCCTCGCCGACAAAGGTCATGGCGCACAACAAGACCGTGACCTGCTCCCCGGCACACGGTCGAACCACCCCGCGACAGCGCGAAACCATCGCTGACCACCACGACCACCACCGAGGCTCTCGGCTGGGTGATCCAGCACCCCGCACAGGATGACCGACGCTCGATTGACGCTGCTCCAGCCCCTCCTCACCCCAGCGGCACGGGCCGATACAGTGCCGCCTCATCCGGCCCTACCGACTCGAAGGACCACGATGCGACCACTCCCTGCCAAGGCGACACTGGCCGAGATCCAGCGCTACGTCGCCGAGATGGAACTCGAACGCGGCTTCGCCGACAGCACCGTGCTGGAGCAGTCCCTCAAACTCGGCGAGGAGTACGGCGAGCTGTGCAAGGCCATCCGCGAGCGATCCGGCCTCGCGGTCGAGACCGGTTCGGCGACGGGCGACGTCGGCGGCGAACTCGCCGACATCCTCATCTACCTCTGCGCCATCGCCAACCGCCTCGACACCGACCTCGATCAAGCCCTACGGGCCAAGGAACGCGCCAACGAGACACGCACCTGGACCTCGGCTCCACGAGAAGCGGCCGACACCGAGCACCCCGCATAACCGACAACCACTCCCGGCGAACCAGCACCGACCCGGCACGAGGGCGACCACGCCTCACGCCGGTGGTTCGCGAGAACGCGACCAGCGGCACGCGTCGCGGGCGCGTGGGACGCCGTCCGATCCCGGCGGCGGTGGCCACGGCGCGTACCGCTCGCCCCGTCGCTCCGCGGTACCGCCCCCGACCGGAACACGTCCGGCACCGGCTCACGAGAAGCCGAGGGCTCCGCACCCGACAACCCCGACGAACGGGCCCGGTTCACCGCTCCACGGGAGGGCGCCAGGGGTCCTGTCTGGTGAGTCCGGCGGCCCGCCCCTTCGCGGCCACCACCAGCGCCATCTTGCGCGATGCCTCGTCGATCATCTCGTCACCGAGCATGGCGGCCCCGCGCTTGCCCCCGGCCTCCGAGGTGTACCAGGCGTAGGCGTCGAGGATGTTCTCCGCCCTGTCGTAGTCCCGCTGCCTCGGCGAGAACACCTCGTTGACCGCGTCCACCTGGTCGGGGTGCAGCACCCACTTGCCGTCCAGGCCGAGCGCCGCCGTGCGACCGGCGACCCGACGGAGCCCCTCGACATCCCTGATCTGCAGGTAGGGGCCGTCGACCGCCTGCAGCCCGTTGGCGCGGGCCGCGGTCAGCAGCCGCATCAGCACGTGGTGGTAGGCATCGCCCACGTCGTAGCCGGGAGGCTGCTCCCCCACCACGAGGGAGGGCATGTTGATCGAGGCCATGAAGTCGGCGGGGCCGAATATCAGCGCCTCCAGCCTGTCCGAGGCGGCGGCTATCGAGTCCACCGCCGTCAGCCCCCGCGCGTCCTCGATCTGAACCTCGATGCCGATGCTCCCGGCGGGCAGCCCCAACGCCCGTTCGATCTGGGTGACCGTGAGATCGAGCCAGTGCACCTGGTCGGCGCCCGTGACCTTGGGGAGCATGACGGTGTCCAGCGAGCCGCCCGCCCCCTCCAGCACGTCCACCACGTCGCGGTAGGCCCACCGGCTCTCCAGGTCGTTGATCCGGACCGTGCGGATCCGGTCGCCCCAGCCTCCCTCGTTGAGCGCGGCCACGACCGTCTCGCGCGCCTGCTCCTTGGCCAGCGGCGCCACCGCGTCCTCCAGGTCCAGGAAGAACTGGTCGGTCGCCAGCCCCCGCGCCTTGTCGATCATCTTCGTGCTGGAACCGGGCACCGCCAGACAGCTGCGGCGGGAACGCTGCGGAACGACCACCTCGGGTACTCCTTCGTTCGGGGACGCCGATGAGCATCCCTAGCAGACCCCGCTCACCCCACCCGATACCGCCCGCCTCCCGGCGCTTCCCGGCGGCTCGGGGTGGCTGGCGGCGGCACGAACCGCCTCCTGGTCCACGCCCCGCGTTTCGCCACTGCTCACCCCCGGAAAAGCAACTAGCCTGATCGACGTGGCTGGCAGCAGCAGGGTGTTCGCGGCGCGCATGTCCGGCCTTGTGGTGTTCGGCCCCGACGGACAGTCCATCGGCAAGGTCCGGGACGTGGTGGCGGGGCTGCGCAAGGACCGGCAACCGCCGCGCGTGCTCGGGCTGGTGGTCGAGGTCGCCACGCACCGCCGCATCTTCGTGCCGATGTTGCGGGTGACCAACATCGAGTCCAACGCGGTGCTGCTTTCCACCGGCAGTGTGAACATGCGGCGGTTCCACCAGCGGCCCAACGAGGTGCTCGTGCTCGGCCAGCTGCTGGACGCGCGGGTCACGCTGCTTCCCTCGCAGAAGCCGGCCGTGCTCATCGACGCGGCCCTCGAACAGCAGCGCAACCGGGAGTGGCAGCTCGGCAAGGTCGCCGTGCACGCCCGGACGGGGCCGCTGGGACGGCGGGGGCCGGTGCAGGTGCTGGCCTGGGACCAGGTGGCCGGACCGGCCGCCGCGCAGCTGACGGAACAGCCCCAGGAGGTCAACGAGCTGCTCAGCGTCTTCGACGAGATGCGCGCGGTCGACGTGGCCAGCGCGCTGCACGACCTGCCGGAGAAGCGCAGGTACGAGGTGGCGGAGGCGCTGGACGACGAACGGCTGGCCGACGTGGTCGAGGAGCTGCCCGAGGAGGACCAGAAGGACCTGGTGGCTCACCTCGGCGAGGACCGGGTGGCCGACCTGCTGGAGGCCATGAACCCGGACGACGCCGCCGACCTGCTGGCCGAGCTGGCCGAGCCGGACAAGGAACGACTGCTCACGCTGATGGCCCCGGAGGAGTCCGAACCGGTCAAGCGGCTGATGAAGTACTCGGCCGACACGGCCGGGGGACTGATGACCTCCGATCCGGTGATCCTGGCACCGGACGCCACCGTCGCCGAGGCGCTCGCCCGGGTCCGCAACGTGGAACTGCCCGTGGCGCTGGCCAGCATGGTCTTCGTCTGCCGCCCGCCGTCGGAAACCCCGACCGGCCCCTACCTCGGCTGCGTCCACATCCAGCGGCTGCTGCGCGAGCCGCCCGCCAACCTGGTGGCCGGGGCGGTGGACACCGATCTGGCCAGCCTGGCGCCCGGGGCCAAGCTCGCCGAGGTGACCCGCTACTTCGCCGCCTACAACCTCGTCTGCGGCCCCGTGCTGGACGACCAGGAACACCTGCTCGGCGCCGTAACCGTCGACGACGTGCTGGACCACCTGCTGCCGGAGAACTGGCGGGAGGGCGGCCTCCCCGACACCGACACGCCGGTCGTCGAACCCGAAACGGACGGCGAGGATGCCTGAACTGTTCCCGCGCAGGCGGATCGACCAGCCGCGCAGACGCCACCGCCCCGCCCTGGAGGTGGACCCGGAGCTGGTCGGCAAGCTCTCCGAGCGGTTCGCGCGCTTCCTGGGCACCGGCAAGTTCCTGTTCTGGCAGACCGTGTTCGTCAGCGGCTGGATAGCCGTCAACCTGACGGCGGTGCGGCTGGCCTGGGACCCCTATCCGTTCATCCTGCTGAACCTGGCGTTCTCCACGCAGGCGGCCTACGCGGCACCGCTGATCCTGCTCGCGCAGAACCGGCAGGACGACCGCGACCGGGTGTCGCTGGAGGAGGACCGGGCGCGGGCCGAACGGACCAAGGCCGATACCGAGTACCTCGCGCGCGAACTGGCCGCCCTGCGGCTGGCCGTCGGCGAGGTGGCGACCCGCGATTACCTGCGCGGCGAGCTGGACCGGCTGCGCGACGAGCTGCCCGGCACGGAGAGCGCCGAGAGCAGGCGCCGACGAAGCGGTGGGCAGGGTGACGGCGAACGGGGCGGTGAGGACGGCGGGCACCCCGAGCGGTGATAATCCCGACAGCCACCGGTCGGGCTGTGAAGCCGCGGGTACTCGCCCGTAACATGTGTGGTGGCACACCAGCTCAGGAAAGGTCGGTGTCGCGTAACCGTGACCACTACGCAGCCCACTCCCACCGAGGACGCGGTGCGGCAGGCCCTCACCAAGGTGGAGGACCCGGAGATCCACAAGCCGATCACCGAGCTCGGCATGGTCAAGGACGTCACCGTCGGCTCCGAGGGTGACGTCAAGGTCGGCGTGTACCTGACGGTGCAGGGTTGCCCGATGCGGGAGACCATCACGCAACGGGTCGACTCGGCCGTCTCCGAGGTCACCGGGGTCAGCTCGGTCGAGGTGGAGCTCGACGTGATGAGCGACGAGCAACGCACCGAACTCCGCAAGCAACTGCGCGGCGACTCCGAGGAACCCCGCATCCCGTTCGCGGAGCCCGGCTCGCTCACCAGGGTCTACTGCGTCGCCTCCGGCAAGGGCGGCGTCGGCAAGTCCAGCGTGACGGTCAACCTGGCGGCCTCGATGGCCGAACGCGGGCTCTCCGTCGGGGTGGTCGACGCCGACATCTACGGCCACTCCGTGCCGCGCATGCTGGGCACGGAGAGCAAGCCGACCCAGGTCGAGAACATGATCATGCCGCCGCAGGCCCACGGCGTCAAGCTGATCTCGATCGGCATGTTCACGCCCGGCAACACCCCGGTGGTCTGGCGCGGCCCGATGCTGCACCGCGCGTTGCAGCAGTTCCTCTCGGACGTCTTCTGGGGCGATCTGGACGTGCTGCTGCTGGATCTGCCCCCGGGCACGGGTGACGTCGCGCTCTCCACCGCCCAGCTGATCCCGAACGCGGAGATCCTGGTGGTGACCACCCCGCAGCAGGCCGCCGCCGAGGTCGCCGAGCGGGCGGGCGCCATCGCGATGCAGACGCGGCAGCGCATCGCGGGTGTGGTGGAGAACATGTCGTGGATGGAGCTGGCCGACGGCCAGCGCGTGGAGGTGTTCGGCAGCGGGGGCGGTCAGATCGTGTCCGACTCGTTGACGCGTTCGGTCGGCTCGGACGTCCCACTGCTGGGGCAGGTGCCGCTGGACACCCGCCTCCGGGAGGCCGGCGACAGCGGTTCCCCACTGGTGCTGGAGGATCCGGAGTCACCAGCGAGCCAGGTGCTGGCCGAGGTCGCCAGAAAGCTCTCCACCAGGGCACGAGGACTGGCGGGACAGCTGCTGTCCGTCTCGCCCGCCTGAGAAGGTCCCTGAGCGAGCCGAGATCGGCCGGCTCTCCTGGCCGGTGTCGCGACCGGGCGTGGAGCGGGCGACGATTTCGCGAGGGTTCACGCTGCCCCGGTGCCAGGGCCTGCTCCACGATTCGCCGGACCGTTCCCGGACCGGTTCGCCGGGGCTTCCGCCGCCGGATCAGGTGCGGGCTATGGCCAGCAGACCGCTGCCTATGGGCAGGGCCACGGGAACCAGCCTGGGGTCCTCGTGAACGGCGTGCAGGATGTCGCGGGGTATCCGCGGTTCTCCCGGCGCCTCGAATCGCCCGTCACCGGGCTGGTGGGTGAACGCGCCGTTGAGGATCAACGTGGCCCCCGGTCGCAGCAGCGGAGCGGCCAGTTCGAGCAGTTCGGCCAGCCGCGAGGTACCGACCACGATGTGCACGAGGTCGTAGCTGTCCTCGGCGAGCCGGGGAAGCACTTCCGAGCCCACTCCGGTGATCATCCGAAGGCGGCTGGCCGACAGCCCGGCTCCGGTCACCGCCTCGCGGGTCGCCCGCTGTGCCTCGGTGTCGAGTGTGATAAACGTCAGGGTGCCCTCCGGGACCATCCCCCCGCACAGGGCCAGTGCGGTGGACGCCGACCCCGCGACCTCCACCACCGCCTTGGCACGCAGCACCGACGCCAGAAAGCGCAGCATCGCCTCGGGCGAACCGAACCGTTCGTCGGCGACGTCGTCGGTCATCGGCGGATCACCGACCAGTTCCACCGGGGGTCGGCCGGTGTTCGGCATGCGGCCGGGGAAACCCCCGCCGCGGTCGCGGGGTGGCGGAGCGCCACTACCCATCGGCACGGGGGAGGAGATCTCGGGTTGCACAATTGCACAGGTTATCGTCGTGGGAGTGGCTACCCGGCGAGGTGGGGTACAACGATCACGTAACCTCTGCCGACCACCGTGGAAGCCCGGCGGCACCTTACGTGCGGCGTGATCCCCGACGGCGCGGTCCGGCCGCGCGCTCCGGGCTTCCGCTCCGGGATCGGTGAGACGGGTTCGCCCCGTTCCGGACCACCGGCCCCGGACACCTGCCCTCACCCGGAAGGTGGAGCCGCCCCGGAACTCTCTCCCGTGCCCGACGGGAACAAGTTCTCAGAATCTTCTCAGGCTCTTATAACGGTCACCTAATCCCGGGAACGCACAGTGGGGGAGTCATAGTCGGCGGGTTTCCCGAACACGCGGCCGCGGTGCCCGGCACACGGCCGCGATGTCGGGAACAAACCGGCCGAGGCGATCGTTCTACCGGGCGCAACCGCCCGCAGGAGGTGCCTTCTCGCCACATGGCCACCCACACGGCAGCACCGAGCCCGACTCCACCGCACGCCACGGGGACGGCACGGTCCGACAGCGAAACCACGATCCCCCGCCCGGTGGCTTCGGAGGAGCACGGCGAACAGCCGGTGGTCTCTCCGGACGAGACCGCCGCCAACTGGACACCCCCGTCGTGGGAAGAGGTGGTCCGGGAACACGCGGATCGGGTGTATCGACTCGCCTTCCGACTGTCCGGCAACAAGCACGACGCCGAGGACCTGACGCAGGAGACCTTCATCCGGGTCTTCCGCTCGCTGGCCTCGTACCGTCCCGGCACCTTCGAGGGCTGGCTGCACCGCATCACGACCAACCTCTTCCTGGACATGGCGCGCAGGCGCTCCAGGCTCCGCATGGAGGGGCTGCCGGAGGACACCGATCGCATCCCGGGACGCGGCCCGAGCCCCGAGCAGGTGTTCCAGGACACCCACCTCGACCCGGACCTGCAGGCGGCGCTGGAAGAGCTCTCCCCCGAGTTCCGCGCGGCCATCGTGTTGTGCGACGTCGAAGGTCTCTCCTACGAGGAGATCGGAGCTACACTCGGCGTCAAGCTCGGGACGGTGCGCAGCAGAATCCATCGGGGCCGACAGTTGCTGAAGTCGGCGCTGGAGGCCCATCGGGAACGTAGCCGGGAGGAAACAGTATGACCGGTCTTCGAGGGTGGGGGCTGTCCGAGCAGCACCTGGCGCTGGACGCACTGGTCGCTTTCGTGGACGGCGAGCTCAGCCCGAGTGCGCACGACCGGGCCGCCGCGCACCTGGCCACCTGCCCGAGCTGCGCCACGGAGGCGGACGCGCAACGGCAGGCGCGTTCGGCCGTGCGAACGGCAGAGACACCTTCGATCTCACCGCAGCTGCTGCGGACGCTGCAGTCGATCCCCACCACCGCCGAGCTGCCGGAACAACCGGACAACCTGGCACTCAGCGAGGACGGTCAGCTGGTCACGCTCAACCGGCGTACCGGCGACTCGAAGTCGGCTCCGCTGGGAACGAGTACCCCGTTGGGAAAAGGTTCCGGCCGATTCGGCTCCGTTCCGGAAGGCGGATCGGTACCTCTCGGTAGTGGAACGCAGCACTCGAAGACCGGCGGACGACGCGCCAAACAAAGCGCTGGGGTGGTGTTCTCCGGCCTCGTGCTGGGGGCGCTGGCCTTCATGAACACCCCGATGGACGGAGTGCGTGACCCGTCCCCCGCCGTACCCGATCCCGCTCCCCAGGAAGGCGCGGTGGAGGACGCGGCAAGCTCGGCCGGATCGAACGCGGGAGTCTCCGAGACAGCCGCGGCGGTGCCCACCGCGGGACCGACGACGGAGACTCCGACGACGAGCGTCTCCTCTTCACCGAAAGCGCCGGTCAGAACCTCGGCCCCTGTCCCCGGTCCCGCTTCCTGAGCTCTCCCCACCACTTCCGAGAGACTCGATCCAACGAGGACTTCACTTCCCGTGGCCCACGATGGAACGCGCGCCGAAGTGTCGAACGCGGAAGGAGTCGGAGGGCTCCCGTCGAGCGGCGAGATCCCACTCCGGTGAGCGCGAGGTCTCCTTCGTGTGATGCACTCATGGGCGGCGGCCGAACCGACATGTGCTTACGACCGGGGAGCGATGAGCGAGCAGCCGAGGACATCCGCGAACCAGGGGGAGCCGCGAGGACATTCGGGCGCGGACGGCCCCACCACGGACCTCCAGCGAGAAGATCCCGCGGAGCGCGACGCGTCCGGGCCACAGCATTCCGCCGCGGGCGGCGAGTCAGCCGGTCACTCGGCCGAAGCGGCCGTCTTCGGCAGGCCCGAAGGCGTCAGGGGTAGCTTCGCCCCCAGGGGAAACCCCGCCCCCACCGCACGTGTTTCGCACGCCCCACCCGCTCCGGAGTCACTGGCGAAGGCGTTCGGCCGCCCGGCCGACGCCCCCGAACCGCTGCAACGCGCGCCCTGGGATCCGGGCCCACACCAGCCCGGTGAGAGCGACCCCTCCGAACCGGTGTTCTGGAGCGAGCGGGGCGAGCAGGACCCCTGGCGCGATCCGACCGCCGGAGCCGTGCTCGGCGACCCCGCCCAGGAGAGGGACCGGACCGAGCCGACCACGACTCCCGAGAACGGCCCGCTGCTGAGCGCGCGCGAAGTGCTGTTCGGACGCAGGGTCCGACCCCGCGCCCTGCTGACGCTGGGGCTCGTGGTGCTGCTGGTCGGAGCCGTGGGGGGATTCGTGGGGCGGCTGACCGCCGAGGAGGGCAATCCGCTCACCGACCCGAGCGTGACGCTGGCCAGCGTGCAACCCGGCACCGAGCGTCCAGCGGGCTCGGTCTCGGGCGTCGCCTCACGTGTGCTTCCCGCCGTGGTCTCGGTCGAGGTGAGGCTGGGTTCCGAAGGCGGAACCGGTTCGGGTGTGGTCATCGACGGCAAGGGCTACGTGGTGACGAACAACCACGTGGTCTCGATGGCGGCGGACACGCCGAACGCGAAGATATTCACAGTGTTCTCGGACGGCACCCGCACCCCCGCTCGCATCGTCGGACGCGATCCGCAGACCGACCTCGCGGTACTCAAGGTTGAGGTCAGCAACCCGACCGTCGCCCAGCTGGGCTCCTCCGAGGAGCTGCGCGTCGGGGACAGCGTGCTGGCGATCGGTTCCCCGCTGGGACTGGACAGCACCGTGACGCGCGGGATCGTCAGCTCATTGGACAGGCCGGTTCGGCTGGCCGGTGAGGGCACCGACACCAACGCGGTGATCGACGCCATCCAGACGGACGCGGCCGTGAACCCCGGTAACTCGGGTGGTGCGCTGGTGGCAGGCAACGGCGCTGTGGTCGGCATCAACACGGCGATCAGGACGCTGGGCACGGGCGGCTCCGGCGGCTCGATCGGCCTGGGATTCGCCGTCCCGATCGACAAGGTCCGCCAGGTGGCCCAGCAGTTGATCCGCACCGGAGAGGTCGAGCACGCCGAGCTGGGCGTGGACGCCAAGTCGGTCACCGACGGCACGGCCGACGGGGCTCAGGTGCAGAACGTGCGGCAGGGCAGCGCGGCGGAGGCCGCCGGGCTCGCCGAGGGCGACGTGATCACCAAGGTGGGCGACCGTGAGATCGACGGCGCCGACGAGCTGGAGGTCGCCGTGGGCGAGCACGACGTCGGAGCGGTCGTCGCGGTGACGGTGGTGCGTGACGGCAACGAACTCGTCCTGGACGTCACCCTCCAGTAGCGGGCAGAGTTTGGATAGGCTTAGCCAGGACAGCAGTTCCCGCCCCGCTGGGCGGGGGACTACGCGACGCCCCGGAAGGAGTCGAGGTGTTCGATAGCATCGGCTGGGGTGAGATACTCGTTCTCATCGTCGCCGGTCTGTTCATCCTCGGACCCGAACGGCTGCCTTCCGCGGCGGCCTGGCTGGGTAAGACGGTTCGTCAGGTCCGCGAGTACGCGACCGGAGCGCGGGACCAGCTGCGTTCCGAACTGGGGCCGGAGTTCGACGACCTGCGCAAACCCTTGGAGGATCTGCGCGGCATACGCGACTTCGACCCCCGGCGCGCGGTGAGCAAACACCTGTTCGACGACGAGAACCCGCTCGACGGGTTCACCAACGGCAACGGGACGGGCGCGAACGGGCACAAGCCGCACTCGGACGCGCCGCGCCCCTCGAACCATCGACAGCAGCAGCCCCTCGAACCGGGCGAACGCCCCCCGTTCGACTCCGACGCCACCTGAGCGGCGCGGACGGCCCAGCGCCCGAGAGGACGTAGCGGAACTCGCGCGGGTGGCCGGTTTCCGGCACGTGAGTCGCCGCCTCGCCGCGTCGCGAGGTACCCCGAGTAACAGCGCCTACACGCGCACCGCTGCCTCGCGACGCATTCGACTCACACACCGGGGCCGAACACGCTGCCTCGCTCGCGAGGTCGCCTCCCGACGACGGTCTCGGTGGAGGCGGTTTCACGAGAGAGCGCCGCGCCTTCGGCGCTCCCGATGTCGATCTCCCGCGAAATCGCCGGGCCGCTTCGGCGCGGAACGAACTCCGGCCGCCCTCGCGACCGGCACCGCCGCGGGTTCTCCGGCGAGTACCTCACGAAGACGGCCGGAGACGTTGTGTACACCTACCCGACGTCTCCGGCACCCGCGGCGGGGCGCCGCCGGAGGTTCCGCCGAGCGGCCGGCTACGGACCCGAGCCGCCGCTCAATCCTCCAGGCCGGCGACGAATTCGACGAGGGTCCGCGCGGCGAACCCGGTGGCCCCCGCCACGACCTCGTCGTAGGCCTTGTCGGCCCGCGCCGGACCGGCGATGTCCAGATGGGCCCACGCCAGGTTCCCGGTGAACTCCCGCAGGAAGAGGGCCGCCATCAGCCCGCCGGGCCCCTGCCCCGCCTGCTTGACATCGGCGGTGGTGCCGCGAACGTCGGCCGCGTGGTCCTCGGAGAGCGGCATCGGCCACCAGCTCTCCCCGGTGCGCTGCCCGGCTTCGCGCACCCGCTCACCGAGCCACTCGTCGCTGCTGAACACGCCGCCGGTGCGCAGTCCCAGGGCGACCTTCATCGCACCGGTCAGCGTGGCGACGTCGACGAGCAGGTCGGGCTGGTGGTCGCGCACCGCGTAGCCGAGAGCATCGGCCATCACCATGCGCCCCTCGGCGTCGGTGTTGGCGACCTCGGTGGTGGTCCCGTCGTAGTGACGGACGACGTCACCGGGACGGTAGGCCGAGCCCGAGACGTGATTCTCGGCCATCGGCACCAACGCCGTCACCCGTACGGGGAGCTCCATCCTGGCGATGGCGAGCATGGCGCCGATAACGGCACCGCCTCCCGCCATGTCGGTGCGCATCATCTCCATGCCCTCGGCCGGCTTCAGCGAGATGCCCCCGGTGTCGAAGGTGATCCCCTTGCCCACGAGCACGACGTGCCGGGCCTCGGCGCCGTTGCCTCCGGCACCGCCCCAGGTCAGCTCCAACAGCCGTGGCGGCCTGGCCGAACCGCCACCGACGGCGAGCACACCGCCGAACCCGTGCTCGGCCAGCCACTTCTCGTCCCGCACCGTGGCGTCGAGCCCGGTCACCGGAGCGGCCATGGCGGCGGCGGTGCTCGCCAACCAAGCCGGATCCTTGATGTTGGACGGCGCGTTGGCGAGATCGCGAGCGACGGCGGTGGCCGAGGCCCACTCCCGCGCGCGCCGCGCGGCGTTGCGCAGCCGTGCCGTGTCCTCACCCTGGCGGGCCACCAGGAGCACCTTGCGCAACCTGGGCGGCGCCGGACGCCTGCTCACCTTGAAGTGGTACTCCCCCAGCGCCAGCCCCAGGGTGAGCGCGCTCACCAGTTCCGGAGTGGCCGACGCCGGCAGCCGGAACTGCACGTACTCCACGTCCAGTGCCTCGCCGAGATCCTCGGGGTCGTCGCCCTCGCCACCGGAGTCCCCGATGCGGGCGCGGATGGTCCTGGCCAACGCACCGCCCGCCGTGCGCCAGCGGGCCGGTTCCCCGTCACCGACACCGACCGCCCAGCCGAGGCGCCCGTCCGACAGCGGCAGCGTGCGAACCTCGCCCACCTTGCCGCTGGTGCCCAGCGCCCGCAGCGTCGCGGTGTCGAGGTCGAGCGACTCCGCCGCGGTACCGAGATCCGGTTCCCCGTCGACGTCGGCCACCGGGACCGCGGCCGGGATTCCCTCACCCCACCGCTCGACGACGTCTACTTCGACCAGGGCGGTCGGAATCACGGGAAGAACGGCTTCCGCACTGGAAGCCGCGGGAGCGGAACCGGACACTGCGGCACCTTCCTGATCTGGTTGTTCGGTTGATTCGCGCTGGTTCCCCAGCTGTGAGGATCACGCGGTGGAGGCCGTCACCGGCGGTCGCCCCCGCACCGAGCCGGTGCACCGGCGGAATGAACCCGGCACCGGGGGCGCCGGGATCGATCTTCGGAGGGGCGAGGCGTGACCCGCCGGTCACCTCACGGCGGCCTCAACCGGTGACCGAGTTTAGAGCCTCGCTCAGATTCGTGGCCTCCTCCATCGTCATCTCGACGACAAGACGCCCACCACCCTCGAGCGGGATGCGCATCACGACTCCGCGCCCCTCCTTAGTCACCTCGAGGGGACCGTCACCGGTCCGGGGCTTCATGGCCGCCATAGCGTGCTCCCTCCGTGAACTCATCCCACCGACTGGTCACCGGACCAGCCTTTGCCCTACATTCTCCCCCATCCGGACGCACCCGCGAAACCGAACCGATCAACTTCCGTCCGTGTTGCGCTGCTCGAACAACGCGACCGGACGACGGGCCCCGTCAGCATGTCCCACCAGTGGGCGAGTCGAACCCCTCGCGGGCAGAGCCGCCGAGCCGGACGACTCCCCGGCGAGAAGTGGGAAACAGCACACCGGACATCCCATCACAGGTGACGAATCGCGGCCTCCGCCCCGGTCAGCACGAGAAACCACCGGAGTCCGACCACCACGGGCGCACCGCTACCCCTCACCCGAGAGGGGCTCTACTGTGGAGCCGGAGCGAACTGGTTCGACCGTGGTGAGCATCACATCGAACACGGGTGGGACGACCACCCGAGCCGAGAACGAGGGAGACTTGACGTGACCGAGGTACTGCTGACCGAGAACATCGACGGCGTCCGTCGAATCACACTCAACCGGCCGGATTCGTACAACTCGCTCACCGTGGAACTCAAGGAGCGGTTGATCGAGGCGTTCCGCGGGGCCGCCGCCGACGATTCGGTGCGGGCGGTGGTCGTCACCGGCTCGGGCAAGGCGTTCTGCGCCGGTCAGGACCTCAAGGAGCACATCAGTCAGCTGGACTCCGGTGACGACACTCCGATGCGCACCGTGGAGGAGCACTACAATCCGCTGATCCGCGCGGTGACCACGCTGCCCAAACCGGTGATCGCCGCGATCAACGGTGTCGCGGCCGGAGCGGGCGCCTCGTTGGCCTACGCCTGCGACCTCCGCGTCGCCGCGGCGAACGCCAAGTTCGTGATGTCGTTCGCCGACGTCGGGCTGTCCACCGACTCGGGAGCCTCCTGGACCCTGCCGCGCCTGGTCGGCTACGGCCGCGCGATGGAACTGCTGCTGCTGGGCGAGACCGTGACGGCGGAGGCGGCCGAGCGGATGGGCATGGTCAACCGCGTGGTGGCCGCGGGAGAGGCCGCCGACAACGCCACCGAACTGGCGCGGCGCATGGCCACCGGCCCGACCAGCGCCTACGCCAGGATCAAGGAGACGATGCTCGCCGCGGCGGCCGAGGGACTGGACGAGACCCTCGACGTGGAGGCGGGGGCTCAGAACCAGTGCGGAAACACGCACGACCACCGGGAGGCCGTGGACGCCTTCGTCGCGAAGCGCTCCCCGGAATTCACCGGTCACTGAAGGGTCCGTCGAACACCCCGCCGGAGAGACGGGGCCACGCCCATCACCTGTCCCTCCTATCCCGGAACAGGCCGGGCGGCTCGGGGGAGCGGACCGCCCGGTGACTCACTCGGCGAGCCAGCACTCGGCGACGTGGTCGTCGACCATCCCCGTCGCCTGCATCAACGCGTAGCAGGTGGTTGGGCCGACGAAGCGGAAACCGCACCCACGCAGCCGGGCCGACATCGCGCTGGACTCCGGGGTGTTGGCGGGCACCTCGGCCGAGGTGCCCGGACGTGTCCGCGCACCCGGCTCCGGGGCGAAGGACCACAGCAGCTCGTCCAGCGGGCGGTCCAGTTCGAGCACGGCCCGGGCGTTGCCGACGATCGCGTCGATCTTGGCCCGGTTCCGCACGATGCCCCGGTCGGCGAGCAACCGCTGCCTGTCGTGGTCGTCGAACTCCGCCACCCGCCGGGGTTCGAAATCGGCGAAGGCCGCCCGGAACGCCGGACGCTTGCGCAGGATGGTCAGCCAGGACAGGCCCGACTGGAAGGACTCCAGGCACAGGCGTTCGAACATCGCCCGCTGCCCGTGCACCGGCTTTCCCCACTCGGTGTCGTGGTACTGCCGATAGTCCGCCGGTTCGGCGCCCCAGTGGCACCGCTTCCTGCCGTCGTCACCGGTGATCGCGCTCACCGCGCCTCCCGACCTCCCTCGTGGTCCCGACAGAACACGGCGAAGGAACGCAGCGAACGTCGCAGTCCCCACGCGACAGCGGGGGCCGCCAACGGCCAGGCGATCGCGAGCACGGCGGGAAACTCGAACCTCTCCCACCACGCGAACCGGCTGCGCCCCGCCCCGAGGGGTTCCACGGTGAAGCCACCCGTTCCCCGAATCAGGTTTCCGGTGTGCCGCACGGCACACTCCGAAGGAGGCTGCCACAGCTCGATCCGCATCGTGTCGAGCACCCCCAGTGACCCGAGACCGGTGAAGGCTGCCAGTTCCGAACCCGGGCCGTCTCCCCCGCCGCCGGTCACCCACACCCGGGTTCCCGTCATCCACTCACCCTGCCTGGCCCAGTCGGTCGCGGCGGCCCATACCACCTCCGGCTCGCGCGGTACGGACACCTCGACCCGCAGCAGACGTTCGATCATCGTTTCCACCTCCCCTCCGAGGCATCGGGCCCTCCGAGGCATCGGGCGCGGTCTCCGTTCGGCGACGTCCGTCCCCGGCGAGTCCCCGCCGTTCCGTCACTCCCGCCCGGTGGAACCGTCCCCGTCCCGCGAACGCCCGGAACTCTCGACCTCCCGGAGCGACTGTTCGAGCGAGGCCACGCGCTGCCGCGCGTCGTCGAGCTCGTCGGCCAGCCGATCCAGCGCCCAGTCCACCTCGGAGGCCTTGTAACCGCGGAAGACCTGCTGGAAGCGTAGTGAACGCACGTCGTGGCCAGTCACGGGTGGCGGTGGTAACCGGGTCGGTGTGGCCCCCGGGCGCAACGGCTCCAGTTCCTCACCGCGCCCGAACACGAGAACGGCCAGCAGGTAGACCACCGCCGCCACCGCGAGCACGATCACGACGTAGATGAGTGCACTTGCCACAGCACAGATCGTGGCACGCCGCTCCCCTCCGAGCGCGGAGACCGGTGCGCGCCCCCGCGCCACCATCCCCGTGGGCTCCCCGAGCCGGAGCACACCGCCCTCGTCCGAGCGGCCCGGCCCCGGCCGAAGCGCCGCTAACCGACGGAGGCGGTGCGCGACCCGAGCACGCCGTCTATGGCCGCCGTGAACTCGCGCCAGGCTCGCCGCTCGTCGTTGAGGGTGCGCATCCCGGACTGCGTCAGACTGTACGTTCGCCGCTGTCTGCCCCCGACCGTGCTCCACTCGCTGCGGACGTAGCCCGCTCGTTCGAGCCGCCGCAGCGCCGGGTACACGGTTCCGGTGGGCAGCGACACGGCCCCACCACTGCGTTGTTGCAGTGCCTCGATGATCGCGTAGCCGTGCAGCCGCTTGCCGTCCAGTGTGGCCAGTAGCAGTCCGTCCAAGTGACCGCGGAGGGCATCAGCTTTCACGGGTAGCCACTCTACGTTCCCGGGTGGACACTGTCACCGCCTTTCCCGCAAGAGACTTAGGTCCCGTGACCGCACCGGGGCATTGCTCCCACTCACCGGAGAAGGACTCGTCCGTCGTCCGGCACGGCCCGAGCACCGCCCCCGACTCTGCTCCGTTCGAGTGAGTCACACGCGATCCGCCACCGGCGGGGAGAACCGACGTGGAAGATCAACCCGTAGGTACGGACTCCCCTCGCGATGAGGTGATCGATGCAACCACCCCCGCAAGGTCCCGGCGAAGGAACCGACGAGCGGTCACACCCGGCTCGCCACCAAGAGGTGGACAGCCACCTCGTGGCCGCCGTGCACCTCAAACCGGAGCTGGCCGACCGCCTCATCGACAACTACACGAGCGCCCCGCGCGAGGCTCTCCCCCCACCGCAGGGCACCGACGCGGTGAACGTGCTCACCCAGGCGCTCACCGCCCGCCGCAAGCGCCGGATACGTGACGTCCTGTTGCTGGTGCTGACAGCACTGGCCGGCCTCGCTCTCTTCCCCTACACGGTGATGTTCCTGCTCGGTCTGGCCACGTTGTGGCTGTTCTGGTCCCTGACCTTCGGAGCACGTCGACAACTCCTCGGACCAGCCCCGAAAGCGCGCACCGACGAGGAACAAGCCCACCCGTTGGGAGTGCTGATCACCAGTGTCTTCCTCAGCGGCGCGTTCGCGGCACTGTCCTTCACCACGCGAGTCTCCGCATCACTGAGCTCCGAGCGAAGCACCTACTACTCGGAACCCGACACGTTCCCACACCCGTCCATCGGGACCACGCTGCTCGCCCCCGTCCTGCTGTTCGTGCTCTGCCTCGTGGCGATCCTCGCGATCCTGCTACTGGACAAGTGGGTCACCAGGCACCTGGTGGCCAGTCACGGCGGCAGTATTCCCCTCGGAACCAACCCGCTGGTCGCGGGAACGGCGAACTCGCTGATCAGCGGTGTCCGGCACCGCTACGGGGGACTGCTGGCGGCGGTCGCCCAACGAGGCGACGAGCGCACGGTGCTGGCGCACGCGGGATGGGACGCCTTCGTCGGGTACGGCGAGAAGGTCAACGCCTGGACGTTGCCGCTGGTGCTGCGCACCCGCTCGGAGGAAACCGATCCACCGGTACTGCGCCCCAGGGAGGTCTACAGCGCGGTGACCGAGGAGCTGCGGTCGATGTGGGACTCTGACCTGCTCGCTCCGGGCAGGAGACTGCGCGGGCTGACCGTGGGACCGCTCGTGGTCGTCAACACCAGGGGACTGCGCGAGAACCTGAACACGCACACCGCCCGGGCGCTGCTGTCGAGCGAAACCGGGCAGCCGGTGGACCGGACCGACGCGGAGACGTTGAACCAACTGATAGACGAGGATTTCGAATGGGTCCGGCACTTCCAGCACAGTTCCGTGATGAGCTGGAACTCCGACCAGCTGATCTCCACGATGTTCAACATCGGGTGCGACAACCGCACGCTCTACCTGGAGTGGAACGCCTACTGCCTGTACCCGATGGCACAGCGCTACCGGCTGGCGGGTTTCCTGCGGCCGTCCGGGAAGCAGGTCGTCGCGGCGACGCTGCTGGAGTTCCTCCAGTTGCTGGGCAGCCTGGTATGGCGGGCGAAGAACCTGAACAGGGCGACCGATCCGACTACGGGGAAGTCGTTGCCCGGCCGCGACCGGAACGTGCGAAGCATCCGGGAACTGGTCGCCGAGGAGCACTGCGCCAACGAGTTCCAGGACCTGGACGGACAGCGTCACATGACCCTGCTGGAGGAACGCACCCTCTCCGCGGTGCGCAACCACCTCTCCGAGCGCGGTTTCGACACCGAGGGGCTGGAACAGCACACCACCCAGATCATCAACAACACCAGCAACAGCTTCAACAACTCGCAGTTCCTCGGACCGCAGAACTTCGGTGAGGGAGGTTCGGCGGTTTCCGCACCTCACCGCCACGCTACGTCCGGCGGCGTTCGTAAGGAGAGCAATTGACCGAGAGTGGACAGACGTTCAACTTCGAGGGGAACTCGTTCCACGGGCCGCAGAACTTCGCTCCCGGTGGGAGCGCCTACACAACCCAGGGTGACGGGCAGCGGGGAGAACTCGACCGGCTGCGCGAGCTCGTAGCGGAGTTGGTCGAGTCGCTGTCGCGGTACTCCGACGGCGACGTCAACAGCGCGCGGGCGTACGACCAGGCCAGCGAGATGGCCGAGCTGTTGGAGGAGACCTCCCCCGACGGGGAGAGCGTCCGGAGGAAATGGTCCAGACTGCGCCCACTGCTGGAGACGCTGGGAACCGTCGGTTCGGTGGCCTCGATCGCGGGACTGCTCGGCAACCTGTTCTGATCCGGCGCCGCATCCGCACGAACCCAGGCCGATGACGAGCGCCGGGGGGCCGGGGTCCGCCCCGGTCCCGGCGCGCGGACGAGATCGACCGGGCGATGCTCGGCGGGTTTCCGCTCCCGGCCGGGGAGAACGTCACCCCGGCACGCAGGCCCGCAGCGCCGACTCCACGTCCTCGACCACCGTCAGCGCGTCCAACGACCCCTGGGAGGCGAATCCGGACGCCACGAGGTCGCGGCTCCAGTCGAGCAGCGGGCGGTAGTGCCCGTCGGGGTCCAACAGCACCACGGGCTTGGTGTGCATGCCGATGTAGCGCGAGGTCCACACCTCGAACAGCTCCTCGCAGGTACCTATCCCGCCCGGCAACGCGAGGAAGGCCGTGGCGTGCGCGTCCATGAGGCCCTTGCGCTCCCGCATCGTGTCCACCACCAACAGCTCGTCGGCCTCGGTGTCGGCCACCTCCCGGTCGACCAGTTCGCGGGGGATCACACCGACGGTACGGGCCCCGCCCGCGCGGGCGGCCCGGGCGACCTCACCCATCATCGACACCCGGCCACCACCGGAGACCAGTCGCCAACCGCGTTCGGCGATCCCCGCGCCCACCTCTCCGGCGAGCCGGACGTACCGTTCCGGAACCGGACGCGACGCGCAGTAGACGCACACGGTGACCCGTCCGGCTTCCCACTGCTCCTCGTCATGCTTTGTCATCCTGCCTCCGCACAACTCGTACCGCCGCGAACTCCGGCACGGCGAGCTCTTCGGGGAGCCCCGCCGGGACTCCGACTCGACGTGGTCACCACCCGGTGCCGCGGCCGGGACGGGAACCTGCGCGCGGTCCCGCCCGGTGAGCGGCCGACGAGCGCCCGGTGAGGAGCCGGGTCAGTGGGTCGCGTCCCAGGCCGCGTAGGCCTCCTCGACCACCCGTACCGCGTCCTCGACGTCGTCGGTCAGGTGCAACAACCCCAATTCCTGATCACCGATCTTACCGCTGGAACGCATGGTGTCGCGGATCCAGTCGTAGAGGCCCTGCCAGTAGGAACGTCCGAACATCACCACGGGGAACTTGGTGACCTTCTTGGTCTGCACCAGGGTCAACGACTCGAAGAGCTCGTCCATGGTCCCGAATCCGCCGGGCAGGCACACAAAGGCCTGGGCGTACTTGACGAACATGGTCTTGCGCGTGAAGAAGTACCGAAAGTTGACCCCGAGGTCGACCCACGGGTTCAGTCCCTGTTCGAAGGGGAGCTCGATCCCCAGCCCGATGGACAGCCCACCCGCCTCGGAGGCCCCTCGGTTGACCGCCTCCATGGTGCCGGGACCGCCACCGGTGATCACCGCCGATCCGGTGCCCGCCAGGGCCGATCCCAACCGGACGCCCTGCTGGTACTCCTCGTGCTCCCTGGGGGTACGGGCGGAGCCGAACACGGTCGTGGCGCGGGGCACCTCCGCCAACGCGCCGAACCCCTCGACGAACTCGGCCTGGATCCGCATCACCCGCCACGGATCGGTGTGCACCCAGTCGGCCGGTCCCCGGGAGTCGAGCAGTCGCTGGTCGGTGGTGGTCGGCTCCCCCATCCGGGATCGACGCAGCACCACCGGACCACGCTGCTTCTCGTGCGGGTACTCCCCGTCACCCCCGAGGACCTCCCCCACCGGTTGCTGCTCGCCGTCGTCGGCGTGCTGGGCTCCGTTGCCTTCCGGGCCGTGGTGTCGCTGACCGTCGATCGTCATGGCACCGAGCTTATGCACTCCCCGTGAACCCGAGATGATGTCCCCGGGACGGATGACGGTCGATCGGCCCAACCCACTGGGCCGCCCGACCGAAAGTCACCCCACCACGAGGACGTGACCGGGGTAACATCCATGGCAGGCGAGCCGTGGCCCCACCGCACGGGTGCGGTTCCCACGAGTTCGCTCGCGGCGGAGCACCGCCCCAGCGATCACCGGCTCGAATGCCCCGAACGAGGGGCCGCCGTCACGGCTCGGCACGAACCGGTAGGGGAGGACTCCGAGACCGCCCCCCGCTCCCGGCGGCCGGTCCCCGTTCACGTGGGCGGGCCGACTCGCCGACCGTGCGCACCGGCCGGAGCGGGGAACCAGAACCGCCTCTGCGGGAGTCGGACATGATCATCGAAGTACTCATCGGCGTGCTGGTCGTTCTCGCGCTCCTCGCGGCCTCCAGTGTGCGGATCATCAGGCAGTACGAACGAGGTGTGGTGCTGCGCTTCGGCCGGCTGCGACGCGACGTCAGGCAGCCGGGACTGACGGCGATAGTTCCCGCGGTCGATCGGCTGCGCAAGGTCAACATGCAGATCATCACGATGCCGGTACCAGCTCAGGAGGGCATAACCAGGGACAACGTGACGGTGCGGGTGGACGCGGTCGTCTACTTCAACGTCACCGACCCGACCCGAGCGGTCATCAACGTGGAGGACTACCTGTTCGCCATGGGGCAGGTGGCCCAGGCGTCACTGCGTTCGATCATCGGCAAGAGCGACCTGGACGACCTGCTGTCGGACCGGGAGAAGCTCAACCAGGGACTGGAGGTGATGATCGACAGTCCCGCGTTGAACTGGGGAGTGCACATCGACAGGGTGGAGATCAAGGACGTCTCGCTGCCCGAGGCGATGAAGCGTTCGATCGCGCGCCAGGCCGAGGCGGAACGGGAGCGGCGTTCGCGGATCATCTCCGCCGACGGCGAGTTCCGGGCGTCCCGGAAGCTCTCGGAGGCCGCTTCGGTGATGGAGCGGACCCCGGCGGCGCTGCAACTGCGACTGCTGGAGACCGTCGTCGAGGTCGCCGCCGAGAAGAACTCCACCCTCGTGCTTCCCTTCCCGGTCGAGCTGCTGCGCTTCGTGGACCACACCGGCGAGGGCTCGGCCGGGGAGGGCGAAGCGGCCACGGACACCTCGGCGGAAGAAGGCGCCGGAGCCGACCTCTCCGAGAGCGCCGAACAACCGACCCCGGCCGCCACCGGGCCTCACGAACTGCCGGAGGAAACCGGAGCGGGCGCCGTCGGCCGGGGCGAGGCCCCCGGATCGGAGGCCGCCCCCTCGCCCGTCCCGGAGCAGTCCCAGCGGCACGGGGAGCGACCGGAGACGGCGCGTTCCGGCCCCACCTGAGCGCCCGCCGATTCAGCCCCGCTCGTCGGCGCCCAGCGCCCGCCGCAGCACCTCGGCGCAGTGCCGGATGTCGGCGGCCGCCACGTTCTCCTGCTGGGTGTGGGCCAGCGTCGGCGAGCCGGGGCCGAAGTTCACCGCGGGCATCCCCCGAGCGGCGAACCGCGCCACGTCGGTCCACCCCAACTTGGCGACCGGGGAAGTCCCCGAGGCCCGCACGAGTTCGCTCGTCGTCTCCTCGGCCAGCCCCGGGTGCGCGGCCCGCGCCGCGTCGACCACGGTCACCTCGAAGCCGTCGAAGAGCTCCCGCACCCGCCGCTCGGCCTCGTCCAGCGAGGTGTCCGGGGCGAAGCGGTGGTTCACGGTGACCACGCACTCGTCCGGTACGACGTTGCCCGCGACACCACCGCTGATGCCGACCGCCTGCAGCCCCTCGTGGAAACGCAGTCCGTCGACCTCGGGCCGACGCGGGGTGTACTCGGCGAGCCTGCGCAGCACGGGCTCGGCCGCGTGGATCGCGTTGTCGCCCATCCAGGCACGCGCCGAGTGAGCCCGGACGCCGCGGGTACGCACCTCGACACGGAGGGTGCCCTGACACCCCGCCTCGACGGCCGCGTCGGAGGGTTCGCACACCACGGCGAGCTGACCGTCCATCCATTCGGGAAGCTCGCTCTCGACGCGGTTGAGGCCGTTGCGGTCGGCGGAGACCTCCTCGCAGTCGTAGAACACGAAGGTCAGGTCGTGTCGTGGCCGGTCGAGTGTGGCGGCGAGGTGCAGCATCACCGCGTCCCCGCCCTTCATGTCCACCGTTCCGCAGCCGTGCAGCACTTCCCCGTCCCCGCTGCCGGAACGGCGCAGCGGGAGGTTGTCGTTGACGGGAACGGTGTCCAGGTGGCCCGCCAGCACCACCCGGGACGCCAACCCGAGACCGGTGCGGGCCAGCACGGCGTTTCCGCTGCGCACCACTTCCAACCCGGGCGTCTGCGAACGCAGCGCCCCTTCGACGGCGTCGGCCAGCTCGGCCTCCGAGCCGGAAACGCTCGGGACGTCCACCAGCGCGGCGGTGAGTTCGACCGGGTCGGCTGTGAGATCCAATCGCGGCGTCACGCCACGCAGCCTACCGCCCGGCGCACACCGGTGCGGCCGCGGCGACTACCGTTTTTCACGGCCCGGCCGCGGCCCGTACGAACGCCGGGAAGTCTCTTCGCTCGGCTCGAATGCCGAGTTCAAAGCCGATTGGAGAACGATGAGCAGCCCAACCGCTCCCGATCCGCAGGTCACCGGCGCCCACGGAGTGGGAATCGCCACGATCACCGACGACGGGACCGTGCTCGACACCTGGTTCCCGACGGTCCGTCTGGGTGAGCCCGATCAGGTCGGCAGCAGCCGGTTGACCGCCGCCGAGGCCACCGAGGCGCTGGGGGAGTCCGGCGCGGAACTGCTCGGCCGCGACGACGCACGCGGCGTGGAGGTGGTCGCCGTGCGCACCGGCATCGCGAAACTCGCGGACGCACCGGCCGACACTCACGACCTCTACCTGCGGCTGCACCTGCTCTCCCACCGACTGGTACGTCCGCACGGGCAGAGCCTGGAGGGCATGTTCGGCCTGCTGTCCAACACGGTCTGGACCAACCACGGCCCCTGCCCGGTGGAGGGCTTCGAGGCCGCCAGGCTGCGGCTGCGCTCGCGCGGCGAGGTGACGGTCTACAGCATCGACAAGTTCCCCCGGATGGTGGACTACGTCATCCCTTCGGGAGTGCGTATCGGCGATGCCGACCGGGTTCGACTGGGGGCGCACCTGGCCAGCGGCACCACCGTGATGCACGAGGGGTTCGTGAACTTCAACGCCGGCACGCTGGGGGCCTCCATGGTGGAGGGGCGCATCTCGGCTGGCGTGGTCGTCGGTGACGGCTCGGACATCGGAGGCGGCGCCTCGATCATGGGCACGCTGTCCGGCGGTGGTCGTGAGGTGATCTCCGTCGGCGAGCGCTGCCTGATCGGCGCCAACGGCGGCTGCGGCATCTCGCTGGGCGACGACTGCGTCGTGGAGGCCGGCCTGTACCTCACGGCGGGCACGAAGGTCACCCTGGAGGACGGCAAGCTGACCAAGGCCGCCGAGCTGTCCGGCGCGAACGGGCTGCTGTTCCGGCGGAACTCCAACACCGGTGCCGTCGAGGTGGTGGCCCGGACCGGCGGCAAGGTGGAGCTGAACGCCGCGCTGCACGCCAACGACTGACCCGCAGCCGGGCCGCACACCGGTCCGGAGATCGCGGCGAACACGCCCCGGAAACCGGGCCGGAAAGCTCTGGTCGGCACTATCATGGCGGCATGTCCTCGACCGACGCTCGGGACGCGGCGCGCGACCGGACCTCGCCGGGGGCCGATCCGGTCGACATCGGTCTGCCCGCCGAGCCGGTGCGCGCCGCGCACGGCGCGTCGGTCGTCGAGCACGTCCGCGCGGCACTGGACGCCCGGACGCGGGTGCTGCTGGCGCACGAGGCCGGGACGCGTTCCGGGGCGGATCCCGAGGACCTGCACCGGATGCGGGTGTCGGTTCGCAGGATGCGCGCCGTGCTCAAGGCCGGGCGTTCCTGGCTGCAACCGGGCTGGTGCCGAGAGCTGCGATCCGAGCTCGGGTGGCTGGGGCGCGGCCTGGGACCGGTTCGGGACCTGGACGTCCAGCTGGCCGAGTTGCGCGAGCGGCACGAGGAACTCGACAGGGCCGAACGGGAACCGGCCGCCCGGCTGCTCGACGAGTTGGCGCGGCGGCGCGAGTCGGCCCGTGCCGAGCTGCTGGAGATGATGCGCGGCGATCGTTACCAACGGTTGCTGCGCTCGCTGGGCGAAGCGGTCGCCGACGGTTTGCCATCCTCCGCCGATCCGCCCTCGGGGAACGAGGCGCTGTACGAACTGGTTCGGAACCGGCTCGGCAAGGTCGAACGCGCCGTCCGGCGGCTCGACGACCCGCCTCGGGACGAGGGGCTGCACGCGCTGCGGATCGAGACCAAGCGGCTTCGCTACTGCGCGGAACTGGCGGTGCCGGTGTTCGACGGAGCGGTTCGGGAGGTGCTCGACGCCGCCGAGAAGTTGCAGGACGTGCTCGGAGCGCACCAGGACGCCGTGGTGACCGAGGAGTGGCTGCGGTATCTGACCCACCACGATGAGCACGGTTCGGAACCCACGATGGCTTCGGACCCCGAAGCGGTGTTCGTGGCGGGGCGCCTGGCCGAACGGGCACGTGCCCGGAGGGTGCGACAGCGCGAGGCCTGGTGGCCGGTGTGGCGAACGCTGCGGCGGTTGGAGCTCTAGTGAAGATCACCGGTGTGGGTAGGTCCCGGTCAGGGCACAGCCGGAGGCGCCGCGACGCTCGCCGGGCAGTCTCGAACGAACCCGCCGCCGCTGGCCATGTCGACGAGGACCGTCCACCGTCGACCGGCAACGGCGAAGCGCTCGGCCGCACGGTCCTTCACGCCACGACACCACGACCCGGCCGACCGGCCCCGAGCGGAACCGGTCACGCGCGGTACCGCGACGGCCGTTAGCCGGTGAGGCGCCGCACCGCGGCCTCGACCCGCTCGTCGGAGGCGGTCAGCGCCACCCGGACGTGCTGCTGACCGGCGGGTCCGTAGAACGTGCCGGGCGCGGCCAGAATCCCGCGCCGGGCCAGCCAGTCCACAGTGCTCCAGGCGTCCGCACCGCCGCTCGCCCACAGGTAGAGCCCCGCCTCGGAGTAATCGATCCGGAACCCGGCGGTTTCGAGCGCGCCCCACAACCGCTCGCGCCGCGCGCGGTAGCGCTCGTACTGCTCTCGCACGTGCCCATCGTCGCCGAGCGCGACGGTCATGGCCTCCTGCACTGGGCGAGGCATGATCATCCCGGCGTGCTTGCGAACCTCCAGCAGGTCGGCGACCAGTCGCGGATCACCGGTGACGAAGCCCGCGCGGTAGCCCGCGAAGTTGGAGGTCTTCGACAACGAGTGCACCGCCAGCACCCCGTCAGGCCGTTCTCCGGCCACCCTCGGGTCCAGCACGGACACGGGCTCGGTCCGCCAGCCCAGGTCCAGGTAGCACTCGTCGGAGGCCACCACAGCGCCGACCTCGCGCGCCGCGCGCACCGACTCGGCCAGCGTCGCGGCGCCGTCGACCCGTCCGGTGGGATTGGACGGCGAGTTCAACCACACCAGGGCGGTCCCCGGCGGTGGTGCCTCTCCGGGGGCCAGCCGCGCGATCTCCGCACCGGCCAGCCGCGCTCCGACCTCGTAGGTGGGGTAGGCCAGTTCGGGGATCGCGACGACGTCACCGGGGCGCACTCCCAGCAGGGTGGGCAGCCAGGCGACGAACTCCTTGGAACCGATCGTGGGCAGCACGGCCTCCGGGTCGAGCCCGGTCACCCCGTGCCGCCGCCGCAGCGCCTCGACGGCGGCGGAGCGCAGTTCCGGCGTGCCGTGCGTGGCCGGGTAGCCGGGCGAGTCCGACCCCGCCGCCAGGGCGTCGCGCAGCGGCGGCGGCACCGGGTCGACGGGAGTCCCCACCGACAGGTTGACCACCCCGTCGGGGTGGGAACGCGCCAGTTCACCGGCCGACGCGAGCGAGTCCCACGGGAACTCGGGCAGCCGGACCCCACGGGGTTCGGACGGCTGTTGCCCGGTGACCGCGACCCCGCCCGACGTGCCGTCGACGCTCATTCGCCCTGTGGGGGCAGGCTGGACACGGGCTCGACGTCCTTGTTGATCTTCCCGACCTTGGCCGCGCCGCCCGGCGAGCCCAGGTCGTCGAAGAAGTCCACGTTGGCCTGGGTGTAGGAGGCCCACTCCTCGGGAACGTCGTCCTCGTAGTAGATGGCCTCGACCGGGCAGACCGGCTCACAGGCACCGCAGTCGACGCACTCGTCCGGGTGGATGTAGAGCATCCGCCCGCCCTCGTAGATGCAGTCGACGGGGCATTCCTCGATGCACCCCTTGTCGAGCACGTCGACGCACGGCTCGGCGATCACGTAGGTCACGATTGCTCTCCTGCCTGGTACGTTTTCTCGTCCCGCGCCGGACACCGCGCGGATGCCGCCAGTATCCCTCGGAAGCGTCCCGTACACATAGGCGGTTCCACAGCGCGGGAGCCCCGATCAGGGTACTCGGCCCCGCGCGTACCGGTAAACGGCCGCGAGCTCACGCTGGAGTCGTCGACGCTCAGCCGGTTGACAGCTTACCGCGCTCGCTGATCCATCCGCTCGCCTTCCTCGCGATGGTTCGGAACGCGGCACGTTCTCCCAGGTAGCCACCGACGACACCGACTACGGGCAGCGATCCGAGCACCTCGTGGCGCAGCGCGCCCTGCGGGCGGGCGTCCAGGGCGGCATGGACCTCCCGGAGCGCGCGTGCCATTCGCCACACCGCCCTGACGAGCGCCCCGGCGCGGGGCCGCGCGGCTCGCCGCAGCTCACCGCTGAGCTCTGCCGCCCGCCGTTCGTCCTCCCGACGCTGTCGGTCACCACCCTCGGCGGCCTCCCGAGGGATGTCGCGGTCGAGCAGCACGTGGGCGATCAGCCTGACCTGCTCCGCCCGGTCGTGCAGCCCGTGCTCACCGGCCACCGCCACGATCACGAGGCCCTGCGCCACCGTTCCCAACGCGTCGCGCAGCGGCAGCTTGGAGGTGACGACACCGCCGAACCGGGGCAGCCCCACGATCGCGGCGAGGAACCCGCCGACCCGCACCGACCACCAGTCGCAGCGCTGTGCCACGGTCATCGCGTCCCACGCCGAACTGCCGGGCAGCCGCATCCCGTCGAGCCGACGCAGCGGCCCGGCGACGCTCCCCCGCCGGGCGCCGCTCACCGCGTCCGCGCCATTCCGGCCGTCCCCTACCGGTTCGAGCTCGCCGAACGTCTCCCCGCCCGCGCCGACGGCGTCCCCGCCGGGTCGCCGATCGAACCCGCCGCGCAGGCGGAAGGGGTCGGACTCCCGCAACGCGCTCAGCACCGGATCGCAGGCGCGCACGAACGGTCGCAGCATCTCGGCGAGTCGTTCGTCGGTGATCACCTCGGCCATCGCCGCTCACCTCGACCGGGGCGGATCGTTCCTGACGATGCCGATCATCGCGGCGGCGGGCAACACCCCGGCCGCGATCAGCAGGTAGCTGCGCCAGTCCTGGGCTGGCAGCAGTACGTCCCCTCCCGGCCCGAACACTCCCAGCACGAACACGGTGAGGAACCACACCAGGACGGGAGCCCAGGAGGACGGACCGTTGGCGGAGACCCGTGCCGACACCGCGACCAACAGCGGATTGGTCACCGCCGCCACCGCCGCCGTGATCGGGAACTGCACGCTCCCCAGGTAGGAGGGCAGGAAGAACAGTTCGAGCACCGCCAGCAGAAACGCGTCCAGCGACAGCAGCGCGACCAGCCCGTGATCCGTCCCCTTGGTCGTGGACTCACTCATCGCCGCTTCCCGTCCGCTCCGAAGTCGTCTCCAGTCCGCCGAACAGATCAGTGGTCGGAGCCGTCCCGTCCCCGTACCCGAGCGTGTAGTACTCGGTGGACGACACCGGCTGACCGATCCCGTTGGACAGCGCGTAGGCGGCGGTCCCGCTACCGTCCGCTGCACCGTCGCTCCAGACCCGGACCTGGGTGCGGTGCGCTCGCAGCGCGGCCAGTTTGGCGGGAAGCCGGTCTGCGATGTCCACCGCCGTGGTGATCCCGGCCGGATCCACGGCGGGCAGCTGGTCGGCGGTGGGGAGAGGGAACGGCAGCTCGGCGACACCGGCGAGCCGTCGCAGCCCCTCGTGGAGGTCCGCGGCGGAGGGGGTGGCGTAGAACAGCCTGCGAACCTCCGGGACCCGCCGAACGGCGGCCACGGTCAGCTCGTGCGCCCGGACGTGGTCCGGATGACCGTAACCACCGTCCGAGGCGTAGGTGACCACCACTTGGGGACGCACCTCGCGCAGCACGGCTTCCAACTGGGCGGACTGCTCGGCGGGATCACCCGCCACCAGGGCACGTGGGTGAGTACGGGGGGCGGCGGTGGCCGTCTTGCCGTGTTCCTGCCAGACCATCCCGGAATCACGCCAACGCCCGATGCCGCCGAGGAAACGCTGCTCGGTGACCCCGAGCGCGGCGCACGCACGACTCAGTTCGCCGATGCGGTAACCCCCGAGTTGATCGGCCCGGTCGGAGGCCAGCCCGCGCAGTTCGCCGGGAATCACCTCGCCCTCCTCCCCCAGCGTGCAGGTGACCAGGGTCACGCGTGCTCCGGCGGCCGCGTAGCGGGCGATGGTGCCGCCGGTCCAGAGGGTCTCGTCGTCCGGATGGGCGTGTACCAGCAGCAGACTCGGTGCAGTCGTCAACGTCACCGGTCCAGGTTAGGACTCCGTGCCACCGTCCCGGGGGACGACCGCCTGGATGCTCAGCCGCGCGGTCCCATCCGACGCCCGATCGCCGTACCCGCTCCACCGGTCGCGCCGACCGCTTCGCGGAACGCCGCACGGCTCAGGGCAACCCGGCGGGCTGGTGGGAGGCCTGCGAGGTGATCACGGTCACGACGCGGTCCCCGGCGGTGAGCTCGCCGTCGCGCCACAGCCGGTCGGCGGCCACCAGCGGCGCCGCGGAGCTGAGTTCGGCCGCGACTCCGGCGCGGGCGAGCCGGTCGGCGGCGGCGCGCAGCTCCTCCTCGGAGCACGGGATCGCGGTACCACCCGACTCGCGCAGCACCCGCAGGGACATGACCGTGCCCTGCGGGTTGCCGATCGAGGAAGCCAGCGAGTCCGGGTCAACCGATTGTTCGGGAGGCAGCGCCAGGTCCCGCCGCAGCGCCGTGGACAACGAGGGGTAGCGCTCGGCGGCGATCATGCGGGGTGGCTTCCCGACGATGCCGAGCGCGCACAGCTCGCGGAAACCCGCCCACAGCCCCGCGAAACCGTCCCCGCGCGAGACGGGCACGACCACCGCCTCGGGTGCGTCGCCGAGCTCTTCCACGATCTCGTAAGCCATCGTCTTGTAGCCCTCGATGCCGACCCAGAGGCTACTCACCGGGACGGTCGAGGTGTTGGTCAGGACCGCCCAGCCCTCGGCCTCGGCCCTGCTGCGGAGCAGGTTCCACCTGTCGTCGACGTCGGCGGCGCGCACCGGGCGCCCGCCGTGCAGCTCGATGAGCCCGCGCCACGTGTCGGCGATGTCGGGAGCGGTCACCACCACGCAGTCCAACCCCGCCAACGCGGCGTAGGCGGCCGCGGAGACACCGGCGTTACCACTGGAGGCCAGCGCGACGGTCCCGAAACCGCGACGCGCGGCCCAGGAGACGGCGGCGCTGTAGAACCGGTCCTTGAAGCTGCCGGTGGGGTTGCGGCGCTCGTCCTTGAACAGCACCCGGTGCTGCCCCTCGTACGCCTTCGAAGCCAGCGGCACGAGCGGGGTGGCCCCTTCGCGCAGGGTCACCGCGTGCTCGTGGGGCACCGGCAACAGCTCGCGGTAGGACCACATGCCGTCACGTCGCCGCGACCAGCGGGCCACCAGCTCCGCACCGTCCACGCCGGTGAGGTCGTGTTCCGCCAGCAGCGCGGCGGGCACTCCCTCGGCACGGCAGTCGGCGCAGCCCTCGGTGCCCTCCAGAGGAGGTGTGAGCCGCCCGCACCTGACACAGCGCAGGCCACGGAGTTCGGCGTTCCCCGACTCCGATCTCCCGGCGGACTCGTGCGGTTGTGCTCCGGCGGTCTGCGAGGACAAGACGGCCCGCTCCTTACGACTCGACGGCGTCGTGGGGGAACCTATCCGACTCCGCCCGGCGGGACCACCGGTTTTCACGGCTCACCAGTCGTAGCTTTCGCCCGGGGCGCCCACCCACTCCCCCACACTGCTGAACGGCCCGGCGAATCCGGCACCGTCGCGGACTCCACTGACCTCCCGGCTCACGGCCAGTACCTGCGCCTCCTGGTAGAGGGGCAACGCGACCGCGCCGGACCACAGGGTCGGTTCGACCCGCTCGGAGGCTCTGCGGAAAGGGACCTCGCCGGTGACGGCCGCCTCGATCGTGGGTTGCAGCAGCTGGTCGCAGAAGCCGGCCATGTTGAACTCGGAGGTCCGCCCCGTGTCGGGATCGACCGCCGGGCACCCCCACTGCGCCGCCATGGTCGCGGCGGAGTCGGCGCTGACCGGTCGGGCGGCGACCGCCAGGTCGATACCAGCGGAGCGCGGGGGATCCTGCACTCCGGGATCGGTGGCGAGCATGGTGCGGTAGAGCTCATCGCCCTTGGGGGTGACGACGGTAGTGCTGATGTCCTGCGCGTTGAGCTGGTCCGCCACGCTGTTGGCGACGGCCTCGTAGGAGGTCTCGCGGAACTGGGCCGCGATGACCAGATTCAACGGCGCTCCGTCCCGTATCCATTTTCCCCCACTGTGTTCGTAGCCCGCCTCGGTGAGCAACCGCGCCACCCGCTCGGGATCGGGACCGTCGGCGAACTCTCCGGAGGGCTCGGTGGGCACGTAACCGGGCTGGGAGGGGGCCAGCACCTGGGCGTGAGCGGGGAGGTTCGCGGCGGGCCCACCGCCGGTTCCGGCCTCGACCAGGGCCTGCCGGTCCAACGCCGCCAGCACGGCGCGGCGGACTCGGACATCGCTGAGCTGCGGGCTGTTCGGCCGCAGCAGCAACGTGCTGGTGACGGGGCGGGGCATGGTGGTGAGCTGGATGTCCTCCCCCAGACCGCGCAGTGCCTCCATGGTGGAGGCATCGGCCGTGAACATTCCGAGCTGCACGTTTCCGCTGCGCAACGCGTTCAGGTTCTCCGAACGGTCGGCCGCGCGCAGCACGATCCGGTCGGACTCGGCAGGGGGACCCCAGTACCGTTCGTTGCGCATCAGCACGACCTCACCACGGTCCAGGTCGAACGCGCGGATGGCGAACGGCCCGCCGGAAGCGGGATAACCGTAGTCCAGCGTGTCGCTCCACCCGCCGGGAGCGTCCTTGAGCAGGTGGGCGGGCAACAGGTGGTCGAACAGCGACTTCCAGCCCGGATACGGCTTTTCGAAGGTGACCCGCACGGTCTTGCCGCCCTGACGGGACTCCACGTCGGAGATCAACCGGTAGCCCACCGGATTGATAACGCCCGGTTGACGGCGCAGCTGTTCCCAGAGGTAGACGAAGTCCTCGGCCGCGATCGGGGGACCGTCCGACCAGCTGGCCCCGGTACGGATTCGATACCGCACGGTGAACTCGTCGGTGTCCTCGAGCACCTCGGCCGATTCCATCAGCGTGCTGTTGAGCACCCGTTCGCCGTCCTCGCCGGGAACGAACACCGAGGGCAGCATGATCTCGGAGAGGGCGTCGGTGACCGGGGACTGGTCCGCCAGCACGTGCGGGTTGAAACCACCCCGCAACTCGTCGATGCCCGCCACGACCACCTTGGGCTTCGGGGGCTCGGTGGGAGGCTCGGAGGTGGGAGTCGAGGAGGTCGACTCCACCACCGGCGGCGGGGGTGCGTTCGTGCACCCCGAGAGCACGCCCAACGACGCCAACAGCAGGGCCACTGCGGGACTCACACGACGCCGACCTCGGTACACGCTGCACGAACCTCCGTTGCGGATGCGGCCGGAACCACGGCCCGCGCCGCGCCCCCAGGCCCGGGCGACGGTCGCGCCGCCCGGAAGTCACGTGGTTCCGAACGACCACGACCATGCCACACCCCGGCCGGGACCGTCGGACGAGGCCGGGACGCCGCCCGGGAACGGGCGGCGCCGCCCGTCATCCGCGGACGGGTTTTCCGGGGGGAGGACCGACCGTCGCCGTGGTCCCCCTCACCGGGCACGACCGCCCCCGCGAGAGCTCAGCCCTGCGAGTCCCTGGACTTGGCGCGGGAACGCTCGCGACCGCGCTGGGTGCCGTCCAGGGTGACCTTGCGTATCCGCAGCGCCTTGGGGCCCACCTCGACGCACTCGTCGGCCGAGCAGAACTCGAGGGCCTCCTCCAGCCCCAGCTTGCGAGGCCGGGCGAGCCGTTCCAGTTCCTCGGAGCCCGCCGAACGCATGTTCGTGAGCTTCTTCTCCTTGGTGATGTTGAGGTCCAGGTCCTCGGGCCTGGGGTTCTCCCCCACCACCATTCCCTCGTAGACCTCGTCACCCGGCTCCACGAAGAACGTCCCCCGGTCGGACAGCTGCATCAGGGCGTAGGTGGTGACCTGCCCGGCACGGTCGGCGACGAGCGATCCGCTGTTGCGGGTACGCAGCTCACCCACCCACGGGTGGTAGCCCTCGAAGACGTGGTTGGCGATCCCCGCGCCCCTGGTCTCGGTGAGGAACTCGGTGCGGAAACCGATCAGGCCGCGCGCGGGGACGACGTAGTCGAGCTTGATCCGGCCGGTGCCGTGCCCGTCCATGGTTTCCATCCTGCCCTTGCGGGTGGCCAGCAGCTGGGTCACCGCGCCGAGGTTCTCCTCCGGAATGTCCAGCGACAACCGTTCGAAAGGCTCGTGCAGCCTGCCGTCGATGGTCTTGGTCACCACCTCGGGCTTGCCGACGGTGAGTTCGAACCCTTCCCTGCGCATGGTCTCCACCAGTACGGCCAGGGCGAGCTCGCCACGTCCCTGCACCTCCCAGGTGTCCGGGCGCTCGGTGTCCACCACGCGCAGGCTGACGTTACCGACGAGTTCGGAGTCCAGCCTGTTCTTGACCAGCCGCGCGGTGACCTTGGTGCCACCGTTGCGCCCGGCGGTGGGGGAGGTGTTGGTGCCGATGGTCAACGAGATGGCCGGGGCATCGACCGTGATCCGGGGCAACGGGTCCGGGTTCTCCGGGTCCGCCAGGGTGTCACCGATGTTGATGTCGGGAATCCCCGCGATGGCGACCAGATCACCGGCGGAGGCGTGCTCGGCGTTCACCCGTTCCAGGTTCTCGGTGACCATGAGCTCGGTGAGGCGCACCTTCTCCACGGTGCCGTCCTCGCGGCACAGCCCGACGGTCTGACCCTTACGCAGCTCACCGGCGTGAATCCGGCACATGCCGATCCGGCCGAGGAAGGAGGAGGCGTCGAGGTTGGTGACCAGCGCGCGCAGCGGGGCCCGCGGATCGCCCTTCGGCGCGGGAACGTGTTCGAGCAACGTGTCGAACAGCGGGGTGAGGTCGTTGTCGGGGACCTCGCCCAGCGCGGGTGCGGTCAGGTCGGAACGCCCCGACCTCGCCGAGGCGTAGACGACCGGGATGTCCAGCACCGACTCGTCGGCGCCGACCTCGGCGGCCAGCTCCAGCAGCAGCTCGTGGGTCTCGTCGACCACCTCGGCGACCCTGGAGTCCGGGCGGTCCACCTTGTTGACGACCAGGATCACCGGGAGTTCGGCCGCGAGGGTCTTGCGCAGCACGAACCTGGTCTGGGGCAGCGGCCCCTCGCTGGCGTCGACCAGCAGCATCACGCCGTCGACCATCGACAGGCCGCGTTCCACCTCGCCACCGAAGTCGGCGTGGCCGGGCGTGTCGATGACGTTGATGGTCACCGCCCCTTCCGGGGTCACCCGCCGGATCGCGGTGTTCTTGGACAGGATCGTGATGCCCTTCTCGCGCTCCAGGTCGTTGGAGTCCATCACGCGATCGACGGGCTCGGTGCGCTCGGAGAACGCGCCGGACTGCCGGAGCATGGCATCCACCAGGGTGGTCTTGCCGTGGTCGACGTGCGCGACGAGCGCGATGTTGCGCAGATCGGTACGGGTGCGCTGGTTCGGGCTGGCGACACTGGTGGCGGACACGCAGGAACTCCTGGCTGTCGTACGGGTCGTGGTAACGGCGTCGTTTCGGAAACCGCCCCGGCGGTTCGCCTGCGACGGAACCGGCGGGCGTGGCCGCCGCTGATTCGAACTCGTGATCACACGCTGGCGGAGTGCTCGCTCCGACGGCCTGTTTCTTCCCACCCCCAGCGTAGTGCACCACGGTGATCGTCCGGTCGTGTGGCTCAACACCCCGGGGCCACTGTTGACCCAGCGGGGTTAGGTTCGCCTATCCTCACTCTTGACCGTCGCCCCGGCAGGAGGACCACGTGGGAAAGAAAAAAGACACCATCAAGGTGAAACGAAAGTGTTGCCACTCGAAGCCGGCGTGCAAACGCTGTCCGATCGTGGTACTCCGCGAGGCCCTGCGGGAGTCCAAGGCGGAAGAAGCCGAAAAGGCCCGGAAGAAGAACAAAAAGAAGGAAACGAAAAAGGCGGCCGAAACGTCCGCAGAATGACCCGCCGCGGGACATCCTCACCCGCGGTCGCCGGTCTTCGCACGGATGCGGCCCGCGGAAGCTCCGCGAACGACGCCACCTCCGGAACCCCGTCCGAAGCGGCGAACGACACCTAACCGCCCCTGGTGATCCGGCCTCACAGTCGTCGCGCGCCGCGAAGCCCGAACCACCGGAACCACCGGCGTCGCCCTGACCCGCTTCGTGGCCACCTCGGAACCCGGCACCACCGCGGGCGGAGCCGCGCACCGAGGAGGCCCACCGGTCACTCCGCCGGGGTCAGATGGTCGGCGTAGTCTGCCAGTTCGGGGATGGTTCGGAGCGCCTGGAACTCGATCACCTCCTGCGTGGCCACCTTGTGCACGACGAACGGATCGGTCGCCAGGACGGCGTCCAGCTGTCCACGCGACATCGACCGGGCGATGATGACCCCACCCGTCCGGGGGTGGCGCCTTCCCGCCGCGATGAAGTCACCGGCGTCTTGATGATGGGACAACCACTCGGAGTGATCCGCCAACAGCGCGTCCACATCCGCCAACGGGGCCGTGTAATGCACCAGAACTACGTACATTCTTTCACGATAGCGCCGATCGACAACCGTGACGAGCAATGGAGTACAACGCCACACCATTCGACCAACCCCGAAGAACATTTCAGGCAAATCCGAAATACAATCATGAATCTGATTCGTACTATTTCGGATCTTGAGGCTCGGAACCGGAACTCAACAGCGCGCGCAGCGAATCGAGCAGCAACCGGTCCGCCTCCAGCCACGGCAACCCGGCCAGCTCGGAACCGCCCACCCAGCGCAGCGCCCGGTGCTCCAGCGGTAGGGGGAGCCGCGCCCCCGCGACACGGCACACCGCCAGAACTCGCAACGACATTCCGGAACCACCGAGCAGCGGGACATCGGTCCCGAGCCGTTCCAGGGCTCGGACCTCGGTGCCCAGCTCCTCACGGCACTCCCGCACCACCGCCTCCGACTCGCTCTCACCCGGCTCGACCCTGCCGCCGGGAAGTTCCCACCTGCCCGCGTGAACGGCCGGATAGTGCCGCTGTTGGGCCAACAGCATCCCGTCCTCGACGAGCGCCGCTCCCACCACGATCTGCCTCATGGACCACTTCGAGGCGAGTTCCCGCACCGCTTCCAGGTAGCCGTCGAGCCTGGGAAGCAACCACTCGGGAGCCTCCGAGAGGATGAGGTGTACCTCACAGCGGCTCCGTGCCCCCGACTCCGGCTCTCTCGGTTCGAACCGCACCCGTCCCGAACGCCCGGCGGAGGAGTCGAACCGCAGTTCCACGGCGGTCTCATCCGCCCGGCAGACCGTTCCCTCGAGCGCGGGGGCGTCACCGGCCGCCCCGGTGGCGACGGGGAATCGGTCGCCCGCCAGCAGGAGTTCACCCACCGGCACGGCCGGGTCCTCCGCGACCGCACCGAGGTTGGTGGTCACCGTGCGAGTGTGCCGCAGCGCCGCGGCCACCGTTCGGAGCGGCGCAGCCATCGCGAAAGTACGTTCCAGCACGACGGGCATCCTGCCCCGCACCGCGACGACACGGGCCACCCGGGTTCGAAAGAACGTCGCCGGGCGGACCGGCCACCGGCTCACCTCGCCGCTGCCCCCAACGGGACGGTTCGGAAACGGCGTGATCGCCGGTGTCCGCCCACCACGCGAGGTGGGAAGAACCAGGGCCGTCGCCCATTCGGTCGCCGGAACTTCACCGGACGGGCAGCCGCACCTCGAAACGGGCTCCCCCCTCGGGGGAGGTCCCCACCCGTACAGTTCCACCGCGTCGTCCGACCAGCTCGGCCACCAGCGCCAACCCCAGCCCCGAACCTCCACCGCCACGGGTGCGATCGGGTTCGGCGCGGTAGAACCTGTCGAAGACGTGGGGCCGGTGCCGCGGCGGAACTCCCGGTCCGTCGTCGTCCACGAGCAACCGCGCTCCCCTGGATGTGGGAAGCACGGATACACGGACGAGCGCCCGCGCGTGACGCAGCGCGTTCGCCACCAGGTTGTCCAGGACGGTGGCGATCTCGGTGGGAGTGGAAAGCACGGTCACGGTGGACAGCGGCGCGTTCAGCCGCACCCGGGGCTCGACCCCGGCCGTGTTCATCCGGTCCACGACCAGGCGGGCGGCCGCCACGAGCTCCACCGGCCGGGCCTCGGGCGGAGCGGCGGTGTCCGAGCGGGCCAGGGCCAGCAGGCTCTCCACCAACTCGGAGAGCCTCCGGGCCTCCTCCTCGATCTGCCGTAGGGTCTCCTGGGCCAGCTCCGGGTCGGGGTGCACCACGGCGACCTCGGCCTGCGCCCGGATCGAACTCACCGGATTGCGCAACTCGTGCGCCGCGTCCCCCGTGAACCTGCGGATCCGCTCGGTGTCGGCGTCACGCCGGGCCAACATGTCGTTGGTCGCCAGCGCCAACGAACGCAGCTCGTCGTCGGCCTCCGGAACCGGCAACCGCTCCCCGATCGGCAACTCCGCCGCGGCCAGGCGCATCCGGCGCACCGGACGCAGCGCGCCGCGTACCGCCAACCAGGTAGCCGTCCCCACCAGTAGGGCGACCCCCAGGGAGCCGATCCCGAGAACCCGATTGGCGGTGACGCGAACGTCGCGATAAGCGGACAGGTCCGTCCGAGCCAACACCAACAGGGGTTTGCCGCTCGGGTCGGCCACCACACGGCCCACCCAGCGAACCCCCGACCCCTGTGAGCCCCCACCCGCGGCACGGGTGACGCCCCTGCCCGCCTTCAGACGGTTGATCTCCCAGGGGCGAAGCGCGGTCTCGCCCATGCCGTCCACCGGCTCACCGGCGGTGTCGAGCACCCGCACGCCGTCCCCGGCTACCCGAGCGGGCGCGGTGCCCGCCGTCACGCCGTCCGCCGCGACCCCCGCCTCCGACCGGAGTCTCGCGTCCACGGACTCCAACGAGAGCAGCCCGATGAACCCGACGCTGATCGCGACGATCACGGACAGGCCGAGCAGCGAGGCGAACACGGCCACGAAGCCGGTGCGGAACTGCACGGTCCGGCGTCTCCACCAGGACTTCGGGCTCCACCTCGTCCCGAGGCGGAATCGCGTGGTCATGACACACCGTGCCCTTCGCGTCCGCCGAGCCGGGTGACGGCGCGACGGTTCGTGTGACCGGAAACGAACGAACCGGGTCCCTCAGTCGAGGACCACCCGGTAGCCGTGGCCCCGCACCGTCTCCACCAGTTCCCCCGCACCGACGGCGTCGAGCTTGCGTCGCAGGTAACCGACGTAGACCTCAACCACGTTGCGGGTGACCTCCTGGTCGTTGCCCCACACAGCCCGCAGCAGGTCCTCCTTGGTCAGCACGGTGCCGGGCCGGCTCGCCAGTGCCACGAGCAGTTTGTACTCCCGTGGGGAGAGCGCGATCGGGTCTCCCGCCCAACTGACCTTGCGCCCGGAGCGGTCGATCTCCAGTTCGCCGACCCTGAGGGTGTCCTGTCCCCCGGGGCCGGAATCCCCCACCCTGCGAACCAGCGCCCGCACCTGAGCAGCCAGCACCACGAACGAGAAGGGTTTGACCACGTAGCCGTCGGCTCCCAGGTCGAGGCCGTCCGCCTGGTCGAACTCCCCGTCCTTGGCCGAGACCAGCAGGACCGGTGTGTGTACCCCCCGCTCCCGTAAGCGTTCCAGCACCCGGTACCCGGACAGGCCGGGAAGCAGCACGTCCAGCAGCACGACGTCGAACGCGCCCGTAGCTGCAAGCTGGAGCGCCTCGTGGCCCTCGGCGCAGACGGTGACCTCCATCCCCTCGGCGGACAGACCACGGCGGAGAGCGGTCCGAACCCCCACTTCGTCGTCGACCACCAGTACCCGGACGGGAGTGCTCTCATGGTTCACGGCTTTCAGCATGCCCGTAACATCGCGGGTAACGCATCGCACTCTCGGCTTTCGTTTCCCGGACCGGCCGGACGGCGGCGCGGAGCACCTCCGCACGTATCCCCTGGCCGCCGGGACCGGGACCGATTCTCAGGATCATCTCAGCGACAGGGGTGCAGGGTGGGTGTCGATCACACCCGAAGGAACTCGAAGGGAACCGGATGAGACGCAGAAACATCGCGCTTACCGCGTCGGCCGGGATCGCCGCTGGGGCGCTCGGGCTCACCTCGCTCGCCCTGCCCGCGGGCGCGCAGAATCCTCGGCTTCCGCAAGTCTCCGCCGACGAACTGGTCGCCTCGGTGATGGAGTCGGACCCGCCCGCGCTCGCGGGCAGAGTTACCGTGCACAACGAGCTCGGTCTGCCCGCGCTTCCCGGAACCGGTGAGACGGGGGAGCTGTTGTCCGGCGGCGACAAGTCGCTGCGGGTCTGGTACGACGGGCAGCAGCGGCAGCGGCTCTCGATCCCCTCGGGCAACGGCGAGACCACCGTGGTCGACGACGGCAACACGGTGTGGAAGTGGGACTCCGCGCAGCGCACCGTGGTCAAGCACCCCAACTCCGAGGAGACGGAGGTGGAACGGCCGGAGCCGAGCACCGGGGCCGAGCCCGGCGAGATCGCCCAGCGACTCGTCGGGAAACTGCGGGAGACCAGCGCCGTACGGGTGGACGGCACCGCGAGCGTCGCGGGACGGGACGCCTACGAGCTGGTACTGACCCCGAAACCGGACGAGCGCACCAAGTTGCGCGAGGTCCGGATCGCCGTCGACGCCGAGGACCGGATTCCACTGCGCGTGGAGGTCAACGCGAACGGTTCGAGCGAGCCCGCGCTGCGGGCCGGGTTCTCCGAACTGAGCACCGGACCGCAGGACGCGGAGCTGTTCCAGTTCACCCCACCCGAGAACGCTCGGGTCCGCACAGCCGAGAAGCCCGACACCACGAAGCCCGATACCCCGCGTTCCGGCAGGAGCGGGATAACGTCTCCCCGCATCGAGGGTGACGGCTGGGACACCGTGGTGCTGAGCCGACTGCCGGAGGGCACGATGAGCTCGCCGTCCGGCCGGAAGACGGACGACGACGAACAGCGCGGAACCGGTTCCACCGGCCCCCGCGCCATGGCCGAACGCGTCGGCTCCCCGATCAGTGGCTCGTGGGGCCACGGTTGGGTGATCAACAGCTCCGTCGGTTCGGCGGTGCTGACCTCGGACGGCCGAGTGGCGGCCGGTGCGGTTCCCCAACAGGTACTGATCGAGGCGCTGCGGGATTCCTGATGAGTGGCACCGCTGACGCCACCGAGGCGGGGACCGCGACGGTCCCCGCCTCCGGGTGGGACGAACCGGAACCCGCACTGTGTACCAGTGCGCTGCGCAAGACCTACGGCGGCACCGTGGCGGTCGCCGATGTGGACCTGTCGGTTCCACGCGGCGCGGTGCTCGGCATGCTCGGCCCGAACGGTTCGGGCAAGACCACCACGATCCGGATGCTGCTCGGGCTGACCGAACCGACCGCCGGTTCCGTCGAGCTGCTCGGGCACCGCGTCCCGGAACAGACGGGCCGGGCACTCCCGTTCGTGGGAGCCCTGGTGGAGGGACCGGGCTTTCACCCGTTTCTGTCCGGCCGCCGGAACCTGCTGCGCTGCGCCGCCATGGAGCCGGCGCTGTTCGGCGCGGACGTGCGCGGCGCGGTACAGCAGGCTCTCGAACGGGTGGGGCTCGCCGGGGCGGCGGAACGCAGGTACCGCTCCTACTCGCTGGGGATGAAACAACGGCTCGGCCTGGCCGCGGCCCTGCTCGTCCCGCGTGAACTCGTGGTGCTCGACGAGCCCACGAACGGGCTGGACCCCGCCGGAACCAGGGAAGTGCGCCGGATCATCGCGGAGCTGCACGCCAACGGAACGACGGTGGTGGTCTCCTCGCACCTGTTGTCCGAGGTGGAAGCCACCTGTACCCACGCGGCCGTGCTGCAGGGCGGAACGCTGATCGCCCAGGGGGAATTGAAGACCCTGCTGGAGTCCGGCGGACCGAACCTGCTGGTCAGTGTCTCCGACAACGAATCAGGGCTGGAAGCGCTCCGGCAGCTCGGTGTTCCCGCTCGTGTGGAGGGAGGAGAGCTGCGGGTGGAGCTCTCCGGGACCGACTCCCCCGAGGTGATCGCGGCACTGGTACGGGCCGGGGTCGGCGTGTACGAGGCGCGGCGCGACCGAGCCGGGTTGGAGGAGATCTTCGCTCGACTCACCGAGGGGGAAACATGACGGGGACGGCCTCGCGGGTCGAACTTCCCAGCGGGATCAGACAGCACCACTCCGCTCCGTTCGGACGGGTGGTGGGATCGGAGCTGGGATGGGTACTGCGCAGACCGCGCAATCTGCTCGCGTTGCTCGGGCTGGCGGCGCTTCCCGTTCTCATCGGAACGGTGATCACCATCACCGGTGGTCCTGGCGGCGGCTCGGGGCTGTTCGCCGCGGTAGTGGGGAACGGGATGGTACTCCCCGTGCTCAGTCTGATGCTGACGCAGAACCTGCTGCTTCCGCTGATCATCGCGATGGTGGCCGCCGACGGGCTGGCGGGTGAAGCGGCCAACGGCACGCTGCGCGGCCTGCTGCTGGCACCCGTCGGAAGAGTCCGACTGGTGGTGGTCAAGGCCCTCGGCGTGCTGATGATGGTGCTGCTCGCCATCGGTGTGGTGGTGTTGAGCGGCGTGCTCACCGGTCTGCTGATCGTGGGCGGCGACGGTCTGGTCACTCTGTCCGGAACCACTCTCCCACTGGGAGAAGCCCTGGGCAGGGTCGCGCTGGCCGCCGGATGGTGCGCGGTGCAGATGGCGGCTGTCGGGGCGGTGGCCCTGGCGATCTCCTCGACGACCGAGCACTCACTGCTGGTACTCATCGCCACGGTGGGAGCCTTGGTGGTGTTCGGCGTGCTGGAGGCGATTCCCTCGCTCGATTGGCTGAAACCGGTCCTCATCACCACCGACTGGTACTCCATCAGCGACGTACTGAGTGATCCGATCCGCACGACCGACCTGTTGAGCGGATTGTGGCGCGCCGGGTGCTACATCCTGTTGGGCTTCTCCGCGGCGGTGGCACGGATGGCCACCAAGGACACCTGATCCACTCCCGGTAAGACTTTCTCAGCTCGGTTTCCGCGGGTGTTCGCTTGGCGGAATATCTCGCACGTCTCTCGCTACGGGGCCGGAGGCATCGGGTCAACGTCTCCGGCATCCTCACGAGAACCGCACGCGAGAACCCGCGGCGGCACCGATCACGAGGGTGGTAGGAGTTCGGCACCGCGTCGAAGTGGCCTGGGCGGTCTCGTGGAAACCGAGCCGGCAGAGCGGGATCGACGACGCCGTGAGTCGGCGACCGTGGCGGCACGGTCGCCGACGGACACCAGCTCGGTCGATCCGATCGGCGGCTGGATTTCACCCGATAGAACATGAGCATCGCTCGGATGGCCGTAGCAACGCACTACTCCGAATTGCCAACCTGCTCTTCGGCATCCCGGAGTCGACAGAGTAGGCGGACCGATGGTCGCTTTCACCTATCCGGAGTTCTACCTGCCCCATCCCGCTCGACTGAATCCCCATCTGGAGCGCTCCCGCAGACACAGCACCGAGTGGGCGGAGCGAATGGGCATGTTGGACGCTCCCAGTCCGGGAGGTGGTGTGATCTGGGACCGGGAAGCGTTGGAAAGGATGGACTACGCACTGATGTGCGCCTACACCCATCCCGACTGTGACGGGCCGATGCTGGACCTGATCACCGACTGGTACGTCTGGGTGTTCTTCTTCGACGACGACTTCCTCGAACAGTTCAAGTACTCCCGCGACCTGCGTGGCGCGCAGGAGTACCTGGACCGGCTGGACCTGTTCATGCCCGAGGGAGACCAACACGCCCCGGAGCCCGCCAACGCCGCGGAAGCGGGACTGCACGACCTCTGGCAGCGCACCGCCCCGTCGATGTCCCCCGACTGGCGGAGGCGGTTCACCCGCAGCACCCACAACCTGATGGTCGAGTCGATGTGGGAGCTGGACAACATCAACCGGGGCAGGATCGCCAATCCGATCGAGTACATGCAGATGCGGCGCAGAGTGGGGGGTGCGCCGTGGTCGGCCAACCTCGTGGAGTGCGCCGTCAACGCGGAACTGCCGGAGCACATCACCGAACTTCGCCCGATAGAGGTCCTCTCGGACACCTTCGCGGACGCGGTGCACCTGCGCAACGACCTGTTCTCCCACCAGCGAGAGGTGGCCGAGGAAGGCGAGAACTCCAACGCGGTGCTGGTGTTCGAGCGCTTCCTGGACTGCTCCACCCAACAGGCCGCCGAGCTGGTCAACGACCTGTTGACCTCCCGGTCGCAGCGGTTCGAGAACGCGGCGCTGCACGAGGTGCCCGTCCTGTTCGCCGACAACGCGCTCACCCTCGACGAACAGGCGAGGGTGGCCGCCTACGTCAAGGGGCTGCAGGACTGGCAATCCGGTGGTCACGAGTGGCACGCCAAGTCCAGCCGCTACAACAACGAACAGCTCGGCTCCCGGGAGAGCCCGGTGCTGGGAGGGCCGAACGGGCTGGGAACCTCCGCGAGCAGGGTGCACGTCTCGTCCCTGGCGACGGGCATGACGCACCGCACGCGACAGCACTCTCACCGGCCGTTCGAAAAGGTGGGGGAACTGCCCCTGCCCGAACTGGACATGCCGTACGCCTTCCGCACCAGTCCGCACATCGACACGGCCCGGGTCTACGCGGTCGGTTGGGCGCGCGATATGGGGATGTTCGACTCCGTGCCCGGTGTGGAGCTGGGAGGCGTGTGGGACGAACAGCGGTTCGTCAACCTGGACCTGCCACACTGCGCCTCGATGATCCACGCCGACGCGGACCTGGACCAGCTCAAGCTGTCCTCGGACTGGTTGGCCTGGGGAACCTACGGTGACGACTACTTCCCGGTCGTCTTCGGGACCACCCGCAACGTGGCGGCCGCCAAGCACCTGCACGAGCGACTGGCCACCTTCATGCCGCTGGACATGAGCGCGACGCCGGAACCGAGCAACCCGATCGAACGCGGACTGGCCGACCTGTGGTGGCGAACCGCGGAACCGATGTCGGAAGACGCACGGGGCCAGTTCCGGAAGTCCGTGCTGGAGATGACCTCCAGCTGGGTCTGGGAGCTGGACAACCAGGCCGGCAACCGGGTACCGGACCCGGTGGACTACATCGAGATGCGCCGCAGGACCTTCGGCTCGGACATGACCATGAGCCTCTCCCGGCTCTCGGCGAAGAACACGGTACCGCCGGAGGTCTACCGCACGCGCACACTGCGGGAGCTGGACACCGCCGCACAGGACTACGCGTGCTTCGTCAACGACCTGTTCTCCTACCGCAAGGAGGTCGAGTTCGAGGGCGAGCTGCACAACATGGTGCTGGTGGTGCGCAACTTCCTGGGCGTGCACCAGGAGCGGGCACGCGACGTCGTGGGAGAGCTGGCCAATTCGCGGATGGCCCAGTTCCAGCACATCGTCTCCAACGAGCTGCCCGGGCTGTACGAGCAGTTCGACCTCGACGAGCACGTGCGGCGACAGCTCGAACGCCACGTGGACGAGCTCAAGGACTGGATGTCGGGCATCCACGAGTGGCACCGCCGCTGTGTGCGCTACACCGAGGCCGAACTACGACGAGTGGCCAACCCCGGCGGCTTCAGCTTCGGACCGACCGGGCTGGGAACCGCCGCCGCGCGGATCGCTTGAGCGGCACGCTGCCCCGCCATCACACCGCCCCGCCGTCTCCCGGCGTCGGGGCGGCGATTCCGCCGCGCTCCGCCGGGTGGAGGCGAGCTACCGGCGCGGTTTGGCGGCGGTCAGCGAGTACATCAGCGGCAGGCGCGGCCTCCCCTCGGGGTAGTGGAAGTACGCCCCGTCGGTGGCCAGCGCCGCGTAGCGCCGGAACGGAATCGTGTCGTGCTCGTGCAGGAACTCGATCCGCAACCCCGCCCCCGCGATGGCGCTGACGACGTCACCGACGGTGTGGTGCCACTCGGTCGCGGTGTTGTGCGTGGTCTCCGCCTCCCAGTCGGCGTAGGAACCCGGCGCGTCGTAGGTGCGCGGCCGCCGGGTGAAGTAGTCGCGATCGACGGTGGCCCCGTGCTCGTCGTCCAGGACCTCGGTCAGCGGGTGGAACTCGACCAGGTACAGCCGCCCGCCGGGGCGGAGCAGAGCGGCCACGGTGCGCGCCCATTCGACGATGTCGGGCAGCCACATCAGCGCGCCGCCGCCGGTGTAGACGACGTCGAACCCGTCCGCGCCGAGTTCGTCGACCGCGTCGCGGACGTCGGCGGCGACGAAACGCGCGCGGTGGGAGAGCCCCACCTCGGCGGCGAGCTCGGTGGCGGTGCGTACGGCAGGGGCGGAGAAGTCCAGCCCGGCGACCCTGGCGCCGTGGCGCGCCCAGCCCAGCGTGTCCAGTCCGATGTGGCACTGCAGGTGGACCAGGTCGAGCCCGGTCACGTCGCCGAGTTCGTCGAGCTGGAACCGGTCGAGGACCTCCTCTCCCGCTCGGAACCCGTTCAGATCGTAGAACGGGCTCGCGGTGTGGATCGGTACCCGTTCGTCCCAGTGCCGTCGGTTGTCCTCGACCAGCTCGGCGGTGCGGTCGTCCTCGCGCATACCGGAACCGTACGAGCGAACCGGGCGTCCGGGCGAAGCGTTTTCCGAGAGCCTGTTCCTCCCGTGTTCAACCGACCGAATCCCGGCTTCGGGACTTCTCGGGGATCACGGCCACCCCGGTCGAGTCGAGCGTCAGCGTGACCTCCTCTCCGAGCTCGGCGAGGTCACCGTGGGCGGTGACCGCCTCCAGTTCCCCGAGACCGGGGTCCTCCGGGACATCGACCGTCAGCCGCACGTGATCGTGCCGGTGCAGCCGTTCCCGCACCACGGCGCGCGGCTCTCCCGTACCGGATCGCCCCGTTGACCGGACGGCGCGGAGCCCGGCGGCGCGCAGTCCGAACCGGACCGGCCCGGTCGGACAGTCCTCGGGACGGGGGATCGAACCCAGCGCGCACGAGATCGCCTCGTCGTCGGCGTACGCGGTCAGTACGGTGCCGCACCCCAGGAAGCGGGCCACCTCCTCGGTGGCGGGCCGGTGCCAGAGCCGCCACGGGGTGTCGAGCTGTTCGACGCGTCCCCCCATGAGCACCGCCACGCGGTCGGCGAGGGTGAACGCCTCGTCGTGGTCGTGCGTGACCAGCACACCGGTCATGGAAGCGCGGTCGAAGACGCGTGCCAGATCCACGGCCAGCCGCTCCCGCAGAATGCGGTCCAGCCCGGAGAGCGGTTCGTCCAGCAGCAGCAGCCGCGGTTCGGCCGCCAGCGCACGGGCGAGGGCGACTCGCTGGGCCTGCCCGCCGGACAGCTCGGCGACCCGTCGTCGCTGGTACCCCGCCAGTCCCACCGATTCGAGCAGCCGCGCCACGGTCTCGCGGCGCTCACGCCTGCCGACCGAGCGCATCCGCAACGCGAAGTCCACGTTCCCCGCCACGTCGCGGTGCCCGAAGAGCTGGCCGTCCTGGAAGACCATGCCGAAACCGCGCCGGTGCACCGGCACCCGCGACAGGTCGACGCCGTCGAAGCTGATCCCGCCCTGGGAGTGGCGCTCCAGTCCGGCCACGGTGCGCAGCAGGGTGGTCTTGCCGCACCCCGAGGGCCCCAGCACGGCCAGCACCTCGTTCCGGGGGACCACCAGGTCCACACCGGACAGCGCGGTCGTACTGCCGTAGCGCACCGTGAGTCCCTCCAGCCGCAGCCCCTCCTCCCGTTCCCGAGAGGTTGGCGGCGGGACCGGACCGGTCTCGGCGTCTCCCAGTGCGGCGCGCATCAGAACTCCCCGGAGAGGTCGGAACGCAGGGTTTCGATCACCAGCACGGCTCCCGCCGTGACCAGCATCAGCAGCACGCAGGCGGCGTAGGCCATCTGCGTGTTCAACTCGCCGGGGCGACCGATCAGCGCGCTGATCGCCACCGGCAGGGTCGGCGCCTCGGGGCGGGCCAGGAATCCGGTGGCGCCGAACTCGCCCAGGGCGACGACGAAGCCGAAGCCCGCGGCGGTCACCACCGCGCGTCCCGCCAACGGGAGGTCCACCTCGCGACGGATCCGCCAGGGCCCCGCCCCCAGGGTCGCGGCGGCGGAGCGAACGCGCTGGTCCACCGAGCGGAGGACCGGCAGTATCGTCCGGATGACGAGGGGTGTGATCACCAGGGCCTGCGCGAACGGCACCAGCAGCGGAGAGGTCCGCAGATCACCGGGCAGCACGTGCAGGGTGACCAGATAGCCGAATCCCACCGTGACGGCCGAGACGCCCAGCGGAAGCATCAGGGCCGCGTCCATGAGCTCGGTCGCCCAGCGGTTGCGCAGGCTCGTCAGCACCAGGCAGGCCAGGATCCCCAGCAGCAGCGCCATCCAGGTGGCGTCGGTCGCCGCGCGCAGCGAGTTCCAGGCGGCCTGCCAGCCCGACACGTCGAGCACTCCCCCGGTTCCCGAGAGCGCGCGGTATCCGGCCAGTGTCCAACCGGTGCGGGAGCTAACCGAGCGCACCAGCAGGGCGAGGATCGGAGCCGCCAGCGCGAGGAGCACGGCGCCCGCCGCCGCCACCGTCACCCACTCGACACCGCTGGGGCGTCGCGTGGCCCCCCTGGCGCGGCGCAGGGTGAGCGCGGATTCGCGTCGCCGCCGGGCGAAGGCGGCCACCGCCAGGGCGGCCAGCACGGCGGCGAACTGCAGCAGGGACAGCACCGCCGCACCGGGCAGATCGAGCAGTCGCACGGTGCGCAGGTATATCTCCGTCTCCAGCGTCCGGTAGCGCCCACCTCCCAGCACCAGCACCACCCCGAAGCTGGTGGAGCAGAACAGGAAGACCACCGCCGCTGCCGACCACAGGGCCGGGCGTAACGCGGGCAGCGTCACGGTGCGGAAAGCGCGGAACGGACCGGCACCGAGGCCGCGAGCGGCGTCGGTGGCCCTGGGATCCAGCTGCGCCCACAGCCCGCCGACGGTGCGGGCGACGACCGCGATGTTGAAGAACGCGTTGGCCAGCACGATCGCCCAGGCGCTGGGTTCGGACACCCCGAGCAACGCTCGGAAGGCCATCCCCACCACGAGGGTGGGAAGTACGAACGGGACGGTGATCAGCGCACGCAGCACGGCCTTGGCCGGCACGGGGACCCGTGCCAGCACGTAGGCCAGCGGCATCCCCGCCAGCAGCGCCACGACCGTGGAGGCCGCCGCCTGGCCGAGGGTGAAGGCGACGATCCGCCAGGTGTCCGGCCGGGTGAGTACCTCGTCGATCCCGGAGCGCAGCCCGAGGCGCAGGATCGCGACCACGGGCCACGCGAAGAAGACGCCGAGGAATCCCAGCACCAGGACAGCGCCCGCGGTCGTGGTCGCGCCGTGGCCGCGCGGGCGTGGCCCCGCGTGGGTTCCGCGCTCGCGCGTCATCCCGTCGCCAGGGAACGCCACTGGCGTATCCACTCGGCGCGGTTACGCTCCACCCGCTCCGGTTTCATCTGGTTGGGGGACTCCGGCAGCGGAGCCGCCCGCTGCCAGCTCTCCGGGAGCTCGACCCCCATCACCACGGGGTAGACGTACATCTGCTCGGGGATGCGGGACTGGAACTGCCAGGACAGCATGAAGTCCATCAGTTCCCGCGCCCCTTTCGGGGTGTCGGTTCCGTTGAGGACCCCGGCGTACTCCACCTGGCGGTAGCACGTGTCCAGCAGTGCCCTGGTGCGCGGTTGACCGTCGGGACCGATCTCCGCCGCGGGGGAGGAGGCGTAGGAGAGCACGATGGGTCGGGGGCCTTCCCCTGACGAGCCGGAGAAGTCCTGGTTGTAGGCCTCCTGCCAGCCGGAGGAGATCCGCGCGTCGTTGTCCAGCAGCTGCCGCCAGTAGTTCCGCCACCCCGGATCGCCGAAGGTGTCGACGGTGTTGAGCAGGAAGGCCAGCCCGGGAGAGGAGGTCGCCGGGTTGGGCACCGCGAACAGGCCGCGGTAACGGGGCTCGACCAGGTCGGCGAGCTTCTCGGGCGGCGGGACGTCGTGCCGCTCGAACCAGCGCAGATCGATGTTGAGGCACACGTCGCCCGCATCGATGGGAGTGGGGCGCTCGTTGGCGCCGAGGGCGTACTTGATCGGGATGTGGGCCGCCCCTTCGGGCCGGTAGCTCGCGAACACGTCCTCGTCGAGTGCGCGCGAGAGGTAGGTGGAGTCGACTCCGAAGGCGACATCGCCGATCGGGGCATCCCTGGTGAGCACCAGTTCGTTGGTGAGCTCCCCGGCGTCCCCCTTGCGCAGGATTCGGAGTTCGAATCCCGAGTCCCGCTCGAACCGCTGCCGGAGCTCGTCGCTCATGGCGAACGAATCGTGCGTGACCAGCGTCACGGTTCGGGTTTCCCGGTCCCGGCCGGTGCCCGTGAGCGAGCATCCCGCGATCAGCAGGGTGACGGCCACTGCCAGCGCGGCACGCGTTCGACGTGCGGTACTGCGTCTCAACGATCCTCCCGTGGTCACACCACGAGTGCGACACCGAGCTGATCGCACGCCTCCCCGCGCCGGCATTACCCGGTTCGGGTAGGACGGTCGAGGACCCCGTGTCCTCCTCTCAGCCCAGCGCACTGGACTCCCGTGGCGGGGCGGGAGTCTACTGCATCGCACGGTCGCGGTCGGCCCCGCGACCGGTATCCTCCTCGGTCGGTGCCGTTCTCCGGTGGGCAGCCCCGGTGGGAGCACGGTGGAGCCCGGTACCGCTCGTGCGTCACCCGGTAGGCGAGGCCCCCGGTTCGGCCAGCGCCAGCTCGGCCGCCTCCTGGGCGCACCCCCAGGACACCGCCACCCCGTCGCCCCCGTGACCGTAGTTGTGCACGATGCGGGCGCCTTCGTAGTGTTCAACGTGCAGCCGCACGGTCTCGCTCCTCGGCCGCAGACCGACGATCTCGTCTCGGACCGCGGCGTCGCGCAGCTCGGCCCGGATCTCGGCACAGCGACGCAGGATTCCCGCCGTGACCTCACGGTTCGGGACACGGTCCCAGGCGTGGGGGACGGCGACGCCTCCCAACACGAGCCGGTCACCGTGCGGCATGTAGCTGGCCCAGTACCCGGTGTCGGAGAGTTCCACGAAGTACTCCGCCACCCCGGGGTTCGTCACGACCACGTGCTGGCCGAGCACGGGCAGCACACCGGCGTCGCCGACCAGCTCCCGAGCGCCCACCCCGGTGCAGTTGACCACGACCGGGCTCTCCTCGGCGGCGTCCGCCAGGCTGGGGACCGGGCTGCGGACCAGCTCACCGCCGGCATCGTGGAACCGCCCGAGCAGGTACTCCAGGTAGCGGGGCATGTCGATCAGCGGCAGGGTGGCACGCACCCCGGCCGTGAACGCGGGCGGGAGTTCGTCCGGCCCGCACTCGCGAAGGTCGGTCCTCGACCGGGTCTCCTCCAGCCACGAGGTGGTCAGTGGTTCACGGCTCGCCACCGTTCCGGGGGTCAGGTGCACCCCCGTGCTCGGATCGTGTGCGAGTTCCAGGAAGACCTCGTGGGAACGCCACTCCCACCGGACGGCGCGCTCCCTGGGACGAAGCCGACTCAGTCCCCATATCGCCCCGGCCACCGCCGAGGTGGTGTCGGCGGGGTGCTCGGTCGTTCTGATCCGCACGCGGTGACCGCGCTCGGCGAGCACCACCGCGGTGGTCAGGCCCGAAACGCCCGCGCCGATGACCAGAATCCTCGGGGATCTCCCATCCACGTGACGAAGGTAACACCCAGGAGGTCACCGGCACACACTTCCGCGCGCCGACCACGCCCCCAACCGGGCCCGTTCCATGACGCGGAGATGCCCGCGAGACGCCCGACGCCCGGAGGCGTCACGACGGGGCGCCGAGGGCGGCCGCGTCCCACTCCCCGCCGAGCGAGGGAGCCAGCCCCGCCCGGGCGACGGTGCGGAACTCCTCGTCCCGCAGCCGACCGGCTCCCTCCGGCAGCGCCCCGAGCAGTGGGACGCCGGTCACCGAGGGGAGGTCGACCACGTTGCACCGCGCCGCGAGGTCGGGAGCGGTCGGCCAGCTCCCGACCACGAGACCGGGGCAGTCCAGCTTCCGATGCCGCAGTTCGCGCACGGTCAGCGCGGCGGTGTTCAGCGCGCCCAGCCCCGCCGGGCACACCACGAGCACCGGAGCGCCCAGGGGGACCGCCGCGTCCGGCAGGGTGCCGCCGGAATCGTCGTAGGGCACCAGCAGACCACCGGCTCCCTCCACCAGCACGAGATCGTGCGCCGCCGCCAGTTCCTCGGCGGCCGACACGATCCGCGCCGGGGTGACCGGTGGCACCGCCTCCCGCCTCGCCGCGACGGCGGGTGCCAGCGGGTCGCGGTGACGTGCCAGTTCGAGCGTGGTGATCCCGCCCCCGGTCATCCGTTCGACCTCGACGAGGTCGCCGTCCTCCCCCGAACCGGTCTGGGCCGGTTTGAGCACGGCCACCGAACCGCGCGCGGTGGCGGCCAGGGCGGCGGTGACCACCGTCTTGCCCACGTCGGTTCCGGTTCCGGTGACGAACAACGTGTCGCCGGACATCCTCATCCCACCTGGGCGGCCGCGCGGACGGCCTCGGTCACGCGGGCCAGGTCGTCCTGCCCGATCACGTACGGCGGCATGGTGTAGATCAGCTCCCGGAACGGGCGCAGCCACACGCCGTGCTCGATCGCGGCGCGGCTCGCGGCGGCGGTGTCCACCTCGTGGTCGAGTTCCACCACGCCGATCGCGCCGAGAACCCGAACATCGCGCACCCCCGGCGTTCGGCGGGCGGGTTCCAGCCCACGGCGAAGCCCCGCCTCGATCGCGTCGACATCGCGCCGCCAGTCCCCGTCGAGCAGCACCCGCAGCGAGGCGAGGGCGACCGCCGTGGCGAGCGGGTTTCCCATGAAGGTCGGGCCGTGGGCCAGCACGGGCACGTCCCCCCGGGATATGCCGGTGGCGACCCGCTCGGAGCACACCGTGGCCGCCAGGCTCAGGTAACCACCGGTGAGCGCCTTGCCCAGGCACATCACGTCCGGGGCCACACCGGAGTGGTCGGCGGCGAACAGCTCACCGGTACGTCCGAACCCGGTGGCGATCTCGTCGAAGACGAGCAGCACGTCGTAGCGGTCGGCCAGTTCACGCAACCGGCGCGGGTACTCGGGCGAGTGGAACCGCATTCCGCCCGCCCCCTGCACGATCGGCTCGACCACGATCGCGGCCAGCTCGTCGTGGTGCCGTCGCAGTACGTCGTCGAGGTGCTCGAGGTAGTCGGGCTCGGCCCCGGCGTCGAACCCCGCGGGCGGGGCCGCCGCGAACAGCTGCTCGGGCAGCCTGCCGCGCCACAGGTGGTGCATCCCGCCTTCCGGGTCGCACACCGACATCGGGTGCCAGGTGTCCCCGTGGTAACCGCCTCGCCAGGTGAGCAGCCGTCGCTTCCCGGGGCGGCCGCAAGCGCGCCAGTACTGCAGGCACATCTTGACGGCGACCTCGATCGAGACCGAGCCGGAGTCGGCCAGGAAGACGTGCCGCAGCGGTTCGGGGGTGATCTCCGCCAGGCTCGCTGCGAGCCGCACGGCGGGTTCGTGGGTGAGACCGCCGAACATCACGTGGCTCATCCGGTCGAGCTGCTCGCGAACGGCGTTGTCGAGCTCGGGGTGGCGGTAGCCGTGGATGGCCGCCCACCAGGAGGACATGCCGTCGATCAGCTCCCGTTCCTCATCGTCGTCGGAGCGCAGCCGCAGCCTTACTCCCTCGGCGGAGGCCACCGGCAGCGGTTCCGGGGAGGTGGGCATCCCGGAGTAGGGGTGCCAGACGTGATTTCTGTCCAAATTGGACATTTCTTCGGCGGTCAGCGGCGTGTCCGACAGAGCTTTGAGCACACGGGAATGCTGCCGCCGAGTGGAGCGGGTCTCCCATTGGCGGGAGGGACAAATCCGGGCACGCGAGGTTGTGCGCGGTGACCACTGTCCACCGCTCCGCCGTTCGCGCAGGCTCGGCGGCATGGCCCCTTCGACCTTCCCTACCGAGCCCCCCGACCCGCGAACGGTCTTCGACCGGCTGGACCGGGAGGCCGAACGCCGTGAGGCCGATGGGCTGACCAGGAGACCGCCGGTGAGGTCGGCGGAGGAGGACGTGTTGGACCTCGCCGGGAACGACTACCTGGGCCTGACGAACCACCGCGCCGTCACCGACGCCGCCGCGAGCGCGGCGCGGCGCTGGGGCGCCGGAGCGGGAGGTTCCCGGCTGGTCACCGGCACCACCGAGCTGCACACCGAACTGGAGGACGAACTCGCCGAGTTCTGCGGCACGGAGTCGGCGCTGGTGTTCTCCTCGGGCTACACGGCCAACCTGGCGGTAATCACCGCACTGTCGGGGAGGAATTCGCTGCTCGTTTCGGACAGCCACAACCACGCCTCGCTGATAGACGGCTGCAGGCTCTCGCGGGCAGAGGTGCGCGTCGTCGCCCACCTGGACACGAGAGCCGCCGAAGCGGAGCTGGTCCGGCGTCCGCACGAGGGGCTGCTGCTGACCGAGTCGGTGTTCTCGGTGGACGGCGACACGGCTCCGCTGCGGGAGGCGTTGCGAGTGTGCCGCGCGAACGGCGCCGCGCTGCTGATCGACGACGCGCACGGCCTGGGGGTGCTCGGCGAGGGCGGAGCGGGCGCGCTGGCGGCCTTCGACATGCGAACCGCCCCGGACGTGGTGGCCACGGTGACACTGTCCAAAGCACTCGGCGCGCAGGGCGGGGCGGTGCTGGGACCGCGCCGCGTGATCGAGCACCTGCGGCAGTCCGCCCGCACCTTCGTGTTCGACACCGGCCTGGCTCCGGCGGCGGCCGCGGGGGCGCTGGCGGCGCTGCGGGTGTTGTGGGGCGATCCCCGGCGCTGCTCACGGGTCCGCGAGGTGGCGGAAGGACTGTACCGGGAGCTGGTACGACGCGGAGTACCGGCGACACGCCCCGGGGCGGCGGTGCTGGGCATTCCAGTGGGGGAGGCGAACACCGCGGTGGATTGGGCGGCGGAGTGCCTGCGCCGCGGCGTGCGAGTGGGCTGCTTCCGTCCTCCCTCCGTTCCCGACGGTTCGGCGCGGCTGCGCCTGACGGCGCGGGCCGATCTGCCCCCGGGACGGATCACCGAGGTCGCTGCCGTGCTCGCCGCAAGCGCACCGGAAGAGGTCCTCGGCTGAGAGGCCGTACCGCCGAGCACCGAGCGCCCCGCGCTCCACCCCGGACGGCGTGCCACGCGAACCGGCCACCGAGTCCGTCGGTCTTGTCGGTTTCCTCCGCACTACCGGGAGAAGGCCCGACTCGGCGCCGGAGTCCGCCGGAGGTCGGGCCTTGCCGGGAGACCGGCGAGATCCCGCACCGAACGCCGGGGTTCCGGTCAGGGCTTGCGGCCCACGGCTCCGACGATGCAGTTGGACACTTCGGGCTGCTTCTTGAACCGGGGGCCGTCCGGCCACCAGTCGCAGCACAGCACCAGTCCCGGGTCCACGAGCTCCAACCCCGGGAACATGCCGCGGATCTGCTCCTGCGTGCGGAACTTCCCGCTGCCCATCGGGCTGTGGGTGAAGCGGTCGTCCATCCGCTGGGCCAACTCGCTGTAGTAGCCACCGTCCTCGGGGTCGTAGAAATGGCTCAGCACGACGAACGAACCGGACGGCAGGGCATCGACGTACTCCCGCATGATCTCGCCGGGGTCGCGGTCACCGATGTAGTGGTGCAGCGTTCCCACCTGCAGCAGCGCGAGCGGTTCGGAGAAGTCGAGGTGCGCGTTGACCACCGGGTCTTCCAGGACGCTCCGGGGGTCGAAGATGTCGGCGGGGCTGAAGTGGGTCTGCTCGTTCTCCTCCAGCAGCGCGCGGCCGTGCGCCAGCACCACCGGGTCGTTGTCGACGTAGACGACCCTCGCCTCGGGGTTGAGTCGTTGCGCCACCTGGTGGGTGTTCTCGGCGGTCGGTAACCCGGAGCCGCAGTCGAGGAACTGCCTGACGTTGGTCTGGCTCGCCAGGAAGCGGATGGTCCGGATCAGGAATTCGCGGTTGTCCCAGGCGAGATCGGCCGCCTCGGGGGCAGCCTGCTTGACTCCCTCGAAGACCCGCCGGTCGACCTCGTAGTTGTCCTTGCCACCGAGGAAAGCGTCGTAGACCCTGGCGATACTCGCCTTGTTCGTGTCGATGTGGATCGGAGTGGCGCTCTCCGGCGGGGAGCCTGCTTCGGTCATCTCAACCTCGTGTCAGGGGTCGGGTACAGGGTCGGACGGTGCACTCGGCGTAGGAGCGCCAACGCACGCGGTAAATGCAAGCACAGGGAGGTAATCTCACGAAACCGTGCGGCAGAACTTCGGTTGGAGCGAATGCGGGATCGAATGCCCCCGAACGAGTTCACCGGCGACTGCCGCGAGCAAGCGTGAATCCGGTGTGTACACCGACGAACAGGAGTGGCGATGACCACCGTCGATTCCGGCGACCCGGATGACGAACGCCTCGAGGAACGTCCGAAACCGACCGCCAGGCGAATCGTGCTGGGTGCACAGCTGCGCAGGCTGCGGGAGGCCGCCGACATCACGCGCGCGCAGGCGGCCGACGAGATTCGTGGTTCCGAGTCCAAGATCAGTCGGATCGAGCTCGCCAAGGTCAGCCTGAAGGAACGCGACGTCCGCGATCTGCTCAAGTGCTACGGCGTCACCGACGAACAGCAGCAGCGACCGTTCCTGAAAATGGTTCGCGAGTCCAAACAGCCCGGCTGGTGGAACCGCTACAGCGATCTGATGCCCGACTGGTTCCAGGACTACGTGGGGCTGGAGGAGTCGGCCTCACGTATCCAGAGTTACGAGCTGCAGTTCGTTCCGGGACTGCTGCAGATCGAGCCCTACGCCAAGGCGATCGCCAGTCACGGCAGACCCGAGATGGCGGACGAGCACGTCCGGCGCAGGGTGGCGCTGCGCATGCAGCGGCAGAAACTGCTCAGCGGCCCCAACGCTCCCCGGTTGTGGGTCGTGATCGACGAGTCCGTGTTACACCGGCCCATAGGTGGGCTCGATGTGATGCGGCAGCAGCTGGACCATCTGCTGGAAATGACCAAGCGTCCGACCATCACCCTCCAGGTGGTGCCCTACCGGCTCAGCGGCTACGCCGCCGAGGGGTCGTTCAGCATGTTGCGGTTCGCCGAACCGGAACTTCCGAACCTGGTCTACGTCGAACACCTCGCGGGAGCGCTGCACCTGGACAAACCGGAGGAGATCGAGCAGTACAGCAGGGTTTTCGACCATCTCACGGTGGACGCGGAAACTCCGGAGACCTCCAGGAAACTGCTGCACAAGGTGCGAGCGGAAATCTGACGGGACTGTCGCCCGCACCGGTGGAGGCGCCGGAGGGCTTTCCGTTCCCGGAACGGACACCGGTCGGGCGCCCGGGCCCGGCACCGCGAGCGTCGGTCCGGGGAAGCGGTTCGTGTGGTGAGGCGGCGGATCCGGCTTCGCGGCGGCTCGGTGGAAACACCGGGCCGCCGATCACACAATGTTACTCGATTGGCCCGTTCGGGGCTCCGATTCCGGCGATCGCCTCCGGTTCGACCGAGTCGGTCGGCTCGCGCGATCGCCCAGCAAAACCGCACGGTGCGACAGACAGAAGGACGATCCGGTTTGCCGGACTGTCGTGACGACACAGTTCCGCCACAGCGTACCGTGACGACTCCCCGCCCGGTACCCCTGAACAGTCTCGCACGATCGTGTGTATTCGTGCAGCTGCACGTGCAACTGCATTGCCTTCCCGGGGTTCGGTTGGCACGATCTTGTGCACGTGCAGATGCACACCGCACAGAAAAGGTGACCTTATGAACGACATGCCCCGCACCAGCACCTCAGCGGCCGAGCTGCCCGGGGTGCGGTGGCGCAAGAGCAGGCACAGCGGTGCCATCGGGAACTGCGTGGAAGTCGCCGCGCTCGACGGTGATCAGGTCGCCATGCGCAATTCCCGCGACCCCCAGGGCACCGCGCTCGTGTACACCCGCGCCGAGATAGCCGCGTTCGTGGCCGGAGCGAAGGACGGGGAATTCGATGACTTCATCAACTGACACCGAGTGCGATTCGGACACGCGGCTGCGTGAGCTGATGGCACGAGGGTTCCAGTTCATGCAGTCCACCGATTCCCGCGGGGAGCTGCTCGCGCTGGTCGGTGTGCGCGGACACGACAACGTCATCGACGTGGTGCGCCTCGAGTCCGAGGACCACGTGACGGCGACCAGGATGCCGAGCTGGGAGGAGAACGTCTTCGCGCCGAACACCACCTGGTGGCATTCCAGCGGTCCGGTGTGCGAGGTGCTGGACGAGCTCCTCGAACTCCCCGACGACCACACCCCCGGTTCCCTGCTCCTGCTGGCGGGAATCTAGTGCTCCGGCCACTCCGTCCTCTCCGGACGGAACGCCGGGTCGCGTGAGTGACCGACCGGTGCTTCCCGCGCCGAGAAGCCCCCTGCTCACCACGTCGGAAGAACACTCGGTGGAAGAAGCCGGGAAGGAATCCCGGACACGCTTCATCGAAAAACCCCGGTAGCACTACCTCCCTTATCGACGGAAACTCTTCCGAAACCGCGCCGCCGGTCTCCGGCCCGGAAGTTCCGTCCCATCATGACCGGGATCACTGCCCGCCCCGCGGTACACGACTACCGTTGCCGGGGCGGGCGGATCTCGTCGGAAGGAGCGGAATGAACGGTTCACGGGAGGACTCCGAGGAGAACGCCCCCGACACGGCCTACGTCGAGGTCACCGACGAGGCGGAACTGCGGGAACTCGTCGGCGAGCCGCAGCGCCGCACCCTGGACAAGGAGCGCGACCGGCTGCACGAGCTGGACAAGCGATGGCTGGCCCACTCACCGTTCTGCCTGGTCGCCACCTCGGACGAACAGGGTCGCTGCGACGTCTCCCCCAAAGGGGACCCGCCGGGATTCACCCTGGTGCTGGACGACTCCACGATCGCGCTGCCGGAACGACCCGGCAACCGTCGCGCGGACGGATTCCACAACGTGCTGCGCAATCCGCACGTGGGACTGCTCTACATGCTGCCCGGGCGAGGCGACACGCTGCGGATCAACGGACGCGCGCGGATCGTGCGACAGGCGCCGTTCTTCGAACGCATGGAGGTCAAGGGGCACCGTCCGACGCTGGCGCTGGTCGTGGAAACGGAGCAGGTCTTCCACCACTGCGCCAAGGCGTTCATGCGTTCCGACCTCTGGAACCCGGAGAGCTGGAACCCTCGGGCGGTGGACTCGCGCCCCAACATCGCCAAGACGCTGGAGAGCCCGGACAAGAGCCTGGCCGAGCTGGAGCACTACTACGGCGCGGAGTACGCGAGAAAGCTGTACGGCTGACGGGCCTTCCGCCTTCGCTCTCCTCTACTGCCGCACATCCCGGTGCGGCCTCCAGCGCTCCGACAGCTGGTAGCACGCGCACCCAGCCGTCGGTGCCGACCGTTGTGATCGGACGCACCACTGTCGAAGTTGACCACCGCTTTCGAGAGGTGATGTCCTCCTCGAAGGGGTTACGCATCGGAGTCGCTCATGGGACGAGACAACAAGGTGTTCCAGTCGCTTTCCCGGCGGGAGCACTTCTGGCGGATAGTGGGCGCCATGCCGGGACCGGCGGGGGTCCTCGCCATGAACCTGTTGAATTTCCCGATCTGGTTGGAACTGTCGACAGCGTCGGTCGTGCTGGCCGGATCGGTATTCTTGCTGCGGCGCTTCACGACCATGGAATCGGCCGCCACTGGGCCGATGAGGCCCGAGAAGTGGCGGTTCGGGTTCCCCGACCGCTCGACGCTGCGGCCGGGCAAGTACCGCTCCGGCCGGACCGGGGACGGGATCTGACGGGGCTCCCATCTCCCGACCGAACCGGAGATCACGTGTCCGAACCGAAGCACACCAAGCTCCAGCTGGCGCTGTACGCGCTCTCGGTACTGATGCTGCTGGTGTTCTGCTACGTCACCTGGCGGGTCAAGTCGCCCTGGCCACGGCTCGGTTGCATGTTGCTCGTGTTCGGCTGCCAGCTGTCGGCGAAACTGCTGCGCCACCGCCAGCTCAAGCGGTTCGAGCGGAGTGCGGAGGCCGAGCGGGACGCCGCCGGGAACCGCGCCGGCTCGATAACGGCTCGATAAGAGAGCTGTTCACACCACGCGAAGATCGGTTACGTTCCGGACACAAGAGATCGACCGTGCGTGGGAATCGGATATGACTGTTCTGGGGACACTGCTGGTTCTGCTCGGACTGGGCGTGATCACGTGGTCGGTCGTGTTCGCCCTGCGCCGGTACGAGCGGTGGAGCACGACCACCACCAGGAGGTTCTGGCTCGGACTGAGCGGTGGTGTCCTCGCGCTGCTGGTGGGTTTCGTCACGACAGTCGCGGGCACCGCGCCCACGCGGGAGAACACCGCCGACAGCGGAAGTGGCACGACGGCCACCTCCACCCCGGCGGCCGCGTCGAACACCACCGCCACCCCCACCGGCCCCACACCTCCCCCGGTGGCTCCGGACGGCGTGACCCGGGCCGAGGTGGCCGGGATCGTCGACGGCGACACCGTGAAGCTCACCGGTCGCGCCGGGGCTGGCCCGCTGCCGGAGGCGGAGCGGGTCGAGGTGCGGCTGCTGGAGGTCGACGCTCCGGAGGTGGGCCCGAGGGAGCAGTGCTACGGCGACGAGGCCGAGGCCCGGCTGCGTGAGCTGCTTCCGGTGGGCGGCACCGTCTGGGTCCAGCGCGACGAGCGGCCGCGCGACCGCTACGACCGCCACCTGCTCTACCTGTGGAACGCCGACGGGATCTTCGTGAACCTGGAACTGGTGCGGGGTGGTTTCGCCAAGGCGGTGCTGCACCAGCCGAACGACGAGCACTGGAACACGATCAGCGGCGCACAGCCGGGCGCGCGCGAGGCCGGAACCGGCCTGTGGGGCGCCTGCGAGCGGTTCGGCGCGCCCGTGACCACACCGAGCCCGTCCCCCGAACCGGAGCCACAGCCACAGCCGGAACCGGAGCCGAACCCCGACCCGAATCCACGGCCGCGCCCCGACAACGAGGAGAACGATTCCGGAGGTTACCGGTTCCCGCCGCCACCACCGGACCTGGACTGCTCGGAGATCTCGGCCCAGGACTTCCGGGTGCGACCGGATGATCCGCACCGGTTCGACCGCGACGGCGACGGGATCGGCTGCGAGGGCTGATGGTGCCGACGTAGCGGGTGTCGAGGTCCGTCCCCGCTGACGACCCGGTCACGGGCTGTTCCGACACCCCGATCCGGCGAGCGCCCCGCTCGGCTCACCCCTCCCGCTGCCGCGCACGGAAGAGGACCACCCCGTACAACACCGCCATGGGACCCCCCACCAGGACGCTGAGGAGATTGGTCAGCAGCATCCAGTAGTCGAAGCTCGGCACCTCTCGCAGCACCAACAGCAGCACCACGAAATTGATCAGTGTGACGAAGCTCCACACGACGACGACCACCAACGCGCTCCAGCGGGAGACGCGCGACCGCTCCCGGACCACGACTCCACCTCCGGTGCGACCGACCGCCGCCGACCGTCCTCCGGGCTGACACGGCGGAACCACGAACACTCGACAAGATCTTCCGGAGCTCACCCTACGGAACGATCTCTCGGCCATGAACTCCCCTCGCTCCCGAACCGGAAGTGACCGATCGCACATCACCGGGTGAAACTCCACCGACATCACGGGAGTTAACGCGAGGTGAAAGCACGACGGCACCCCTGCGGTCGGCGGGCACGCGGGAACCGCCGATAATCGCCGCTGACCCCGACCCGCTGGAAAGCGAGCACACCGTTGGCGCGTGAACCGAGCAGAGCCGAGCGCAATCCGACGTTCTTCGGCAGCATCGACCCCTTCTGTTGGATAGCGGTCATACCGCTGCTGGCGGCGGCGGTTTTCACCGGTGTGGCGATCATGCCGGTGTTGGGGTTGATCCTGGCCGTGCTGGGGCTCGTCGTGCTGGGGCTGGACGGTTGGATCAACTGGCGCTGGCACACCACCTGGGAGCGGCGGGAAACCGCGCGCGGTTCGTCACGCTCCGGCAGGCCGACGTCAGGCGGCAGGAGCACCTCAACCGGCAGAAACCCCTCCAGCGGCAGGACCACTTCCGGCGGCGGGCGCCCCACCGCGGGCCGCCGGTGAGCTCCACGACCCGCTTCGGCCGCCCACTCGGCCGGGCATCGCCCGGCACCGGCCCCCGCCGAAACCGGTGCCGCGCCGCGGGTGGGGAACAGCGGGTGGGGATCAGCGCAGGAACTTCTCGGGGGTCAGCGGCAGGTCCCGTACCCGGACACCGGTCGCGTGGTGAGCGGCGTTGCCGATGGCGGCCGCCGTGCCGACGATGCCGATCTCACCGATCCCCTTGACCCCCACCGGATTGACGTGCGGATCGTGCTCGTCGATCCAGTCCACCTCGACCGAACCCACGTCCGCGTTGCCCGCGATGTGGTAACCGGCGAGGTCGTGGTTGACGACGTGGCCGAACCGCTCGTCGACGACGCTGTGCTCGTGCAGCGCCATCGAGATCCCCATCGTCATCCCGCCGAGGAACTGCGAGCGCGCGGTGCGCGGATTGACGATCCGGCCCGCCGCGAACACCCCCAGCATCCGGGGAACCCGCACCTCGCCGGTGTCGGCGTTCACCCGCACCTCGGCGAACTGCGCGCCGTAGGAGTGCATCGCGTACTCGCCCGCGTCCGGGTTCTTCCCGGCGCCCGCCGTGGTCTCGGCCCCCGACACCGGATCATGGCCGTGCTCGGTACGGAACGCGCGCACCGCCTCCACGACCGTCGACCCCCACGAAGCGGTACCCGCCGAGCCGCCGGCCAGGCTGGCATGCGGCTGCTCTGTACTGCCCAGCCACAGCTCCACGGCCTCGACCGGCACCTCCAGCGCCTCGGCCGCGAGCTGGGTCAGCGCCGTGCGGGATCCCGTACCGATGTCGACCGCGCCGATCTCCACTCGGTACTTCCCGCCGGACTCGTGGCGGATCGTGGCCAGTGATCCCGGGAAGAACAGGCTCGGGAAGCTGGAGGCCGCCACCCCGGTTCCCACGAGCCAGTCGCCCTCCCGCCGGACGCCGGGACGGGGATCGCGCTCGTGCCACCCGAAACGCTCCGCCCCTTCCCGCAGGCAGGCGGGAAGGTTGCGGCTGGAGAACGGCAGCCCGGAAACCGGAGCGACCTCCGGTTCGTTGCGCAGCCGGAGCTCGACCGGGTCGATCCCGGCACTGACCGCCAGCTCGTCCATCGCGCTCTCCAGCGCGTACATCCCGCCCGCCTCACCGGGCGCGCGCATCCAGGTGGGAGCGGGCACGTCCAGCGCGGCGAGCCGGTTGGTGACGCGCCTGTTGGGCGAGGTGTACATCTCGCGGGAGGCGCTGGCGCTCTGCTCCGCGTACTGCTTGAACCGCGAGGTCTGCTCCAGCGAGTCGTGCTCGGTGGCGACCAGCCTCCCCTCCCGGTCGGCGCCCAGCCGCACCCGCTGCCGGGTGGGTGGCCGGTAGCCCACCAGCTCGAACATCTGGGTGCGCGAAAGCGCGTACTTGACCGGCCTGCCCGCCGTGTGGCGCGCGGCCAGGGCGGTCAGTGCCACGTGGCCGTGCGGCATTCCCTTGGAACCGAAGGCACCTCCGACATGCGGCGAGATCACGCTCACCCGCTCCTTGTCGACGCCGAACAGCGGAGCGATCAGGTCCCGCACCAGGTGCGAACCCTGGTTCGAGTCGTGGAGGGTGAGCCCGTCGTCGTCCCACGCCGCGATGACGGCGTGCGGTTCCAGCGGATTGTGGTGCTCGGTCGGAGTGGTGTAGGTGGCGTCCACCGTGAAGGCCGCATCCGCCAGCGCGGCGTCCACGTCCCCCTCCTCCAGGTCGGGCGAGAGCATCGGGCTCGCGTCGGCATCCGGGGTGTAGACGATGTCCGCGTCGTCGCGGAAGTCGCTGTCGTGGGCCATCCGCTCGTAGCGGATCTCGACCAGGTCGGCGGCGTGGGCGGCCGACTCCTGCGTCTCCGCTACCACCGCTCCGATGAGCTGGCCGCGGAAAGCGATCTCGTCGGACTGCAGCACGGCCAGTTCGGGATCGCCGATGGGGACCAGGGCCTCCGCGTTGTGGTGGGTCAGCACGAGACGTACCCCGTCTACCCGCTCGGCGGCGGTGGTGTCGACGCTCGTGACGCGTCCCCGGGCGATCGTCGCCCGCAGCGGGTGCAGGTAGAGCGGGTCCGCCACGGGATGTTCGAAGGCGTACCGTGCGGTGCCGGTCACCTTGGCGTGGCCCTCGATCCGTTCCGGGCCGGGCGAGGTGGCCCGCGTCGCTCCGGTCATGATCCCTCCTGTCGGGTGAGCTCGCGCAGCACCGATGCCAGGGTGTTGCGGGTCATGGGGACTTTGAACTCGTTGTCGCGCAGGGTTCGCGCCGCGGCGAGCTCGGCGTCGGCCGCCGCCCGGAACGTCTCCTCGGTGGCCGGGGCACCGCGCAGCACCCGTTCCGCCTCGGTGGCGCGCCAGGGCTTGTGCGCGAGCCCGCCGAGGGCGATCCGAACGTCGGTGATCGTGCCCTCGACGAGCTCGACCGCCGCCGCCACCGACACGAGAGCGAAGGCGAAGGAGGCCCTGTCCCGCACCTTGCGGTAGCGCGAGCGGGAGGCGAAGGGCAGTGACGGCAGCTCCACGGCGGTGACGAGTTCGCCGTGCCGCAGCACGGTGTCACGTTCCGGCTCGTCGCCCGGCAGCCGGTGCAGCTCGGTCACCGGAACGGTGCGCTGCCCGTCCGGCCCCTCGACGAGCACGTCGGCGTCGAGAGCGGCCAACGCGACCGCCATGTCCGAGGGGTGCGTGGCCACGCAGCGCTCGGAGGCGCCGAGCACCGCGTGGTGGCGGTTCCACCCCTCCAGGGCCGAGCACCCCGAACCGGGTTCGCGCTTGTTGCACGGGGTGGTGACGTCCTGGAAGTAGGAGCAGCGGGTGCGCTGCAGCAGGTTCCCTCCGGTGGTGGCGAGGTTGCGCAACTGCCCGGAGGCGCCGGAAAGCAGCGCCTGCGCGAGCACGGGGTAGCGCTGCCGGATCACCGGTTCCGCCGCCAGGTCGCTGTTGCGCACCGTGGCGCCGATGCGGACCCGGCCGTCTGGCAGCGACTCCACCGAGTCGTAGGGCAGTCGGGTGATGTCGACCAGTTTCCCGGGTTCGGCGATCCCCAGCTTCATGTGGTCCACGAGGTTGGTTCCGCCACCGATGTAGCGTGCTTCGGGATCGCCGCTGACGAGCGATATCGCGCTGTCGGCGTCGGTGGCGCGCTGGTAGTCGAACGGTTTCACTCGGCGGCCTCTCGGATGGCTGTGACGATGTTGGCGTAGGCACCGCAGCGGCAGAGGTTGCCGCTCATGCGTTCACGGATCTCGTCCTCGTCGAGCTCGACCGACTCGTCGAGATCCTCGGTGACGTAGCTGGGCCAGCCCGACTTGACCTCGTCCAGCATGCCCACCGCCGAGCAGACCTGCCCCGGTGTGCAGTAGCCGCACTGGAAACCGTCGTTTTCCAGCAGCGCCCGCTGCACCGGGTGGGGTTCGTCCCCCTCGGCCAGCCCTTCGGCGGTGACGACCTCACTCTCGTCGTTGGCGACGGCGAAAGTCAGGCAACTGGTGGCACGCCTGCCGTCCAGCAGCACTGTGCAGGCACCGCACTGCCCGTGGTCGCATCCCTTCTTCGGCGAGGTCACCCCCAATCGCTCGCGTAGTGCGTCCAACAGCGTCGTCCGGGTGTCCACGGACAGCGTTTCCCGCCGTCCGTCCACCCACAGGGTTATCTCCGAGTCCATGCGGAAAAGCGCCTCTTCGTCGGGTAGGGCGGTGATCTCGAATGACACCCGTGTCAGTTCGGGGTTCCGTGATCATCGTACGCGCGAACCCGGCCGCCGGGGCGAGCTCACGTCGAACTCGCCCCGTTCGGAACAGGACGTCCCCCTGTTCGGCGTCGCGAGATTCCGGCGCCTGCGGTAACCCGTCAGGGCCGTGCGTCGCGGCACGGCCCCGTCCGGACGCTGCGAACCCGGCTCAACCGGTGGGTACCACGGGCAGCCACAACTCGTAGCTCATCCGGCTGTCCTCCCCGGACGGCTGAGCGCTCAGGATCTCCGGGCCGGGAACACTGCGGTAGGGGTTGGACGGGAACCACTGGGTGTAGACGTCCCGCCAGATGTGCTGCGCGGTTTCCGGCGGTTCGCCCTCCGCCCGGAACACCGCCCACGTCCCGGCGGGCACGGAGCGCTCCGCGACCCCCTGCTCCGCGAGTTCCGGCGGGAGGGCGGCCGAGGAAACCACCCCCCGCAGGAAGTCGACCGGGCTGCCCTCGGCGCGTGACGAGTCGTCGAGCGGTTCCACTACGGAGACGATGCCGCCCGGCTCCTGGTCCGAGAGCGGCTTCAACCGCGCCAGCCGCTCGGTGCCGACGCTCGCGGTGAACTCGGCGATGGCCTCGTTGTGCCCCTCGTGCACGATCGGCACCTCGGTGCGGTAGCCGAGCAGTCGGAACTCCGGCTTCTCGACGATGCGATACTCCATCGGTGTGCTCCCTTCGACGGTGAGGTGAAACGTCATCCGTGGTTGGGAGGTCAACACCGCGCCGGAACGCCTCGCCTCGGCGGGACCGACACCGTGCACGGCGCGGAACGCCCGAGCGAAGGCCTCGCCCGAGCCGTAGCCGTAGGTCACGGCGATGTCGAGCAGCGAGCGCCGCTCGGCCAACACCTCCGCCGCGGCCAGCGTCAACCTGCGCCTGCGCACGTACTCCGACAGCGGAATCCCAGCCAGCGTCGAGAACATCCGGCGGAAGTGGTACGGCGAGGTGCGCGCGATCCGCGCGAGTTCCTCGACGTCGATGTCGGCGGCGACGTGCCGTTCGATGTGGTCCATGGCCTCGTTGAGCCGGTCGAGCACGGCGACCTCCTCTCCGGATTCGAAACTAGGGCCTCGGCCGTCGCGCCGACCCGACATCTCGTGCCCGTTTCGGTCGGTGCCCGCGTGACACCGTCGAGGGGCGGTCGCCCCCTGCCCGGCGGGCGCGGCCGGGAACTCGCGGCACCGCCGCACGACTCCAAAAAGTGTTCATTTCCGTACGGTGTGGCGATCCGGATCGAGGCGTAGGCTGTGTTCGTCGCGAAACCCGCGTACGGGAGAGTTGAACATGACCGGCCTCGGTGGATCACCCGAACACGCGCATCGGCTCCCCGAAGACGTCGATGTCAGTCGTCCCAACCCCGCACGTGTCTACGACTACTGGCTCGGCGGTTCCGCGAACTTCGCCGTGGACCGCGAACTCGGCGACCACATCGCCGAGGCCGAGCCCCGGATCGCGGGCATGGCACGCGAGAACAGGTCGCTGCTGCGCCGCGTGGTGACCCACTGCTGCCTACAGGGGGTGGACCAGTTCCTCGACCTGGGATCCGGGGTCCCCACCATAGGCAACGTGCACGAGATCGCGCACCGGCACGATCCGGGGGCGCGGGTGGTCTACGTGGACAACGAGCCGGTGGCGGTCTCGCACAGCGAGTTCCTGCTCGAGGGGGTGAGCAACGCGGCGATCCTGCGGGGTGATCTCACCGAGCCGGGCGAGGTGCTGAACTCACCGGTCACACGCGGGATGTTGGACCTCGACCGGCCGGTGGCGGTGCTGCTGCTCTGTGTGCTGCAGTACTTTCCGGACACCGACCTGCTCCGCGAGACGCTGGCGAAGTACCGCGCGGCGCTCGTCCCCGGCAGCTACATCGCGATCTCGCACGTGACCGCCGACGACGAGGAGGTGAACATGCGGGAGGCGGCCGAGCGCATCCAACGCAGCAGGGCCAGCCACAAAGCCTACCCGCGCACTCACGAGCAGCTGCTCAGTCTGTTCGAGGGCACCGAACTCGTCGAACCGGGCATCCGCTACGCCCAGCACTGGCACAACGAAGAGGCCACCCACCCCGCCGAACCCAGCGGTATCTACGCCGGGCTGGCCCGGGTGCCCTCCTGAACAACCCCTGGCGAGGTAACGTTCGCCGCGCTTTTCGTACCACGTGTCCCGCTTCGGCGGTTCCGGAGAACGCACGGTCTCCAGTGGAGCGTGTCCGCTCCGTCGACGAAAACGGCTCGACGACCCCCCGACCCGTTCGGAACGCCCCGCCCCCAACCACCACCGTTCACGCCACCACCGAAGAACCACCAGATCTTGTCCTCGAGGGGGTGTTGACGGTCTGGTTTGATCGTGGATCGTGGTGCGTGGAGATGAGTCGACGGATGAGCGTTGGCAGATCATCGCGCCCCTGCTGCCGGTGTCGGCGGGGGGGCGTCCTCAGGTGGATGATCGTCCGGTGATCAACGGGATGTTGTTCAAGGCCAACACCGAGGTGGCGTGGCGGGATCTTCCGGCCAGGTGCGGCCCGCGCAAGCCCCGTCTGTCACCGCTTCCGGTGCCGGCCGCGTGATGGGACGCCGGCCGATGCTGGTGGCCCGGGCCCGTGCCCGCCGCCACGGGCCGCTCCAGCCGGACCAACCGCTCTTCCCCGCGCAGGCGAAGCATTCCCGCCACGGTTCCCGACCACTGCCTCGACCGGCTCAAGCGATACCGAGCCATCGCCACCCACCACGACAAGACCGCCCCGTCCTACCAAGCCATGATCGACCTCACCACCCTGCTCATCCGGCTTCGAGGACACGGGCCAACACTGGTCACCTCCGCCAACAGCGCGTCGCTTCGCCTGTTCCGCACCGCCGGGTACGAGCGGATCGGAGTGATGCGAAGCGTCGGGTACAAACTCGGAAAAGACCGATCGACATTTGTATTCTGCAGCGGAGAGTTCCCGAGCCAATCTGCTCCATTTCGGTGACGGCACCCCCGCCACCGCCGACAACGCGGGAGGAACCGCAGATGACGAGTGAAGCGTTCGACGGCTATGTCGCCGGGCAGGCCGAGGCGGTTCGCCGACTGTCCGATGAGGGTGATCTCGCGGTGCTGGACGCGCGGCGGCCCGTGGTGCTGACCGGAATCGGCACTTCGCTGCACGCGTGCCGGATCGCGGCCGCATGGACCCGAATGCTCAGCGGCGGCAGGGTTCGCGCGCACGCCGTGGACGCCCACGATCTCGCGCTCAGCGAGGAAATCACCTCCCAGGACCAGATCGTCGTGGTCAGCCACCGGGGAACCAAGCAGCGCCCCAACGAAGTGCTGGCCCGAGCAGCCGCCGCAGGCGCTCGTACCGTGGCGATCTCCGGCGAGGGTGCGCTCCCCGAGGCCGAGACGGTGATCCCCACCGTGCCGCAGGAAAAGGCCAGTACCCACACCATCTCCTACCTCGCCTCGCTGACCGTGCTGGCCCGCTTGATCCGCGGAATGCTCGGAACGGACGCGGAGCCCCTACGGCACGCGCTGACCACGGTGCCGGACGCGCTGCTGCGGACACTGGAACTGCCCCTGAACCAGGCCGCGGTGGACGCACTCGTCGAGAATCACCCCGCCCCGGCATTCATCGCCGGAACGGGGCTGGACCAGATCACCGCGCAGGAAGCCGCCCTCAAGCTCAAGGAAGGCACCTACCGGTGGGTGGAAGGGCTGCACACCGAGTTCGCGCTGCACGGCACGCCGGCCGTCTACAGCGATCGAACCACGGCGTACCTGCTACGGCCCGCCAACGAGGACGGAGGGCGCACCGAGGAGCTAGCCGCACTGCTGGACCGGATCGGCGCGACAGTACTGTTCGCGGGTGAGCGTGGCAGCGACGCGACTCTGACGTTCGAACCGGTTCCGCTCCACGTACGACCTTTCGTGACGATCCTGCCCTTCCAACGACTGGTCTCGGCAGCCGCCGCGGCCCGCGGAGCCAGCCCGGACCTGACACACATGGAAGCCGAACCCTGGTACACCGCGATGCGGGAACTCCAACTGTGACTTCTCCGGAAGAGTGGTGACCTGCGTCGTTACGGGACCACGCCGGGTATCGCCCCCGGGCGAATCGAGTCGTCGTAGCGGTTCCCGATCTCCGGACGGAACCGCTACGGCCGTGCCGGCTTCCACCACGGTGGCGAATCACCGCGTCCGCTGGAGTTCAACATCGCCGGCGATCTCGGCGGAGCGGACCACTGTGTTTCCCAGGAATCGCAGCTAGAAGTCCCTTCCTTCCGGGAAGTCGCGGAACAGGCGGACCTGGACTTCGTCCGTACCGGACGACGTTTGGCGCGGCACCTGCTTTCGATGTCCGAATCGATCACCGATGGGCGCACTCCTTCCACAGCAGCCGTGTGCGCCCCCGGTGAAGCCGCTCCGGTTCCGACACCTGTCGGATGCCTTAGCCGAGATGTGGGAAGGAATCGACCTTCCGGTTCGGATCGTCGAAGCCGATGAACCCGGGCATCGAAGGGGCCGGGTGGTGCTGGACGGACGCCCCGTGGACATCGCACTACGGTTTTTCACCATCGACGACGTGGTCGACGACGAGCGGTGGTCCCACAGCGGAACGTGATCGGACGGCAGGCTCCGCACCAGGTGGTCGGCCACCCGCTTCGCCACGTCGAGGAACCACCGCTGCCCGGCGCGGCGGAACGCGGTGGTGAAACCGTGGACCACCCAGGACTGGAACCACGGCGAGATCACGGAGCCGCCGGCCCCGGCGGCATCCACACCGGACCGACTCGGGTGCCGGAGTGACGGCTGCACGGGCTCGTAAATTCCGCGCGGAAACCACTCGTGACCGTAGCACGCGGTAACGAGAACGTCCCCAGCGACGGCTCGTGCGCTGTGTCCACCGCTGTCATACCCCAGGACGACCGGAACGAGCCACCGTTCGGCCGGAACATAGGATGAGGCGGCTCCGCCAAAGCGCCCAATGAGGAGACAGCCGGTTGAACGCTGAATACGACATGATGGAATACCAGGCTCGACAGAAGTCGCTGGTGGTCAGCTACGTGCTGTGGTTCTTCCTCGGCCTGTTCGGTGCCCACCGGTTCTACGCGGGCGACCGGGTCGGGACGGCCGTGGCGCAGCTGGTGTGCACGGTGCTCGTCATCACCAGCCCCATCAGTGCCGTGTGGGCGCTCGTGGACGCTTTCCTCATTCCCGGCTGGGTCAAGCAGCACAACCTGGAGCTGGCCGGCGAACTGCGGCAGCGTGACATGAGCAGGGCGTAACGACACGGTCGTTGCCCGCGTGGTCGTGGTGCGGCGGCCTCCGAAGCCGATGGCCTCCTGGTTCGTCCGCGCCACGACCACGCGCCGCGACGAGGGCCGGGGCATCTCACGCCCTGGCTCCCCCAGTTCCGCATCACCACTTCCCGGAGCTCCGCGCCCAGTCCGGGTCGAAGTCGTTCTCGACCGACCAAACGCCGGGTAACCGCTCGGACGAGCCGATTGTGCTGGAACCGCACGTGTGATCCGCGGTGTCGGTGCGTGGGAGGTCGCACATGGCTTTCGGAATGTCTCGGCGGAGCCCGACAGCAGCTGTGCCGGAAGGTGCGAGTGGCGCGGTGGAGCGAGCACGGCGACCGGATTCGAGCTCAGCGGAGAATTCATCCGGACGCGGCGACGATCGTTCGGTCGGCATCGGAGCAGTGCGGGGACTCCCTGGCAGGAGGAATCAGCGACGTTTACCAGTGGTAGGCAGTCCCGCTGATCCGGTTCTCACCGAGTCGCCGTACTTCTCAGCCGCTCGGTCGGCGGCGTCCTGTTCCAGGGGGCGTTTCAGTTTCGCCTTGACCGGACCTCGGACGTCCTGGCTTTTCCCGGTTTTCCTCGGCTTCTTGCGCTTGTAGGCGTCGCGTCGTGAACCGGCGAGTTCCTGTTCGATGGTCTTGCTGTGCTGGGCCCTACCCATGAAGTCATCGAACCGCTGTCGTCAACAGGTTTCAGAGGCGAGCAAGCCGCCACACGACGTGGAATCTCATGCGCATGTTTTCCACTCGACGCGGAAGTGCTCCTTTCGGCCTCTCGGATTCTCCAGGGCTTCAGCGGGGTCGAGGGGATTCGGTTCGCTCCAGTTCCGCGCGCATGGTCTCCGGATCGCGTCTTCCGGAGCGGTAGGGGCAGCCCTGACAGGTGGACTCCGGCTCGGGAGCCCGTTCCAGCAACTCCTGCCAGCAGTGCCAACAGGTGGGGCACTGGATCCAGTCCATCTCGCTGGGGCGTGCCATCGGCAGCGCCGAGCCGCACAGGCTCTCGGCCACCGGAGACCCGTCCCACTGCCTGCCCCGGAAGGCGTGCCGCTTCGATTCGGGGGCCGGGATCGGCATCCAGAAGTGCTGACGTTCACTCGTCATCGTGACTCCTCAAGACGCTTAACCTGCTAAATCCGCTAACTCGTCGAACCCAACAGAACCGCTAAATCTGCTAAATCGACAAGCGGTCAACCGATCGAGCGAACTATCTTCGAGGCATGTCCGATCGACTGCTGACGAGCGGGGAGCTGGCGCGAGCTCTCGGGATCTCACACCGGTCGATCACCAACTACGCGCGGACGGGCCAGCTGGAACCCACCCTGACCACCCCGGGTGGTCACTACCGCTGGGAGCTCGACGACGTGAAGCGCCAGCTCCGCGAACTCAACGAGCGGCGCCGCAAGGGCTGATTCCCACGGGATCGGCCGTAGCCGCGTCTCGACCGGCGACCTCGGAAGAGTACGGCAGGCCACTTCGCGGACCCGGTTGAAGGGCTTGCGAAAGTTGCGGACATATCCGAGGATCGGGTCTCGCGTCGCGTGCCGGTGGCGGACAGCGTCAGGCATGGAGGCGCCACGTTCCACGGGAGACGACCCGTTGACCGTTCTGTTCAACCACACGATCATCGCCGCGCGCGACAAGCACGATTCGGCGGCCTTTTTCACTCGCGTCTTCGCGCTTCCTCCGGCCGAACCCGATGGTTACTTTCTCGTGGTGCACCTGGACGGCGGCACTATGCTGCAGTTCGCCGAACCCGGCATCGAATTCCCGCCGCAGCACTACGCTTTTCTGATAACCGAGGAGGACTTCGACGGGTTGTACGGTCGGCTGCGGCACGAGGGAGTACCGCACTGGGCCGATCCACGACGAAAGCTGCCCGAGCAGCACAACAACAATCACGGCGGGCGGGGTGTGTACTTCACCGATCCGGCCGGGCACTTCCTGGAAGCCATGACCCGGCCCTACACCTACTGAGGAACGCACCCCGTACCGCGCGATCCGGCCCCCGGAGCGTGCCGCTGGAATCAGGACACGGGTGAGGTGAGAAGGGGACGTGGTCGCCGCCGAAACAGCGACCACGTTCCAATGCGGGTGACCGCCACGAACCTTCTTCAGGTGGCGGTATTTCATTCGGCCACGGGTCTACGACCGGTGGTCCGGTGCGGGACGACCAGAACCGGAGCAGTACGGACTCACCGTGAATCAGGGCGGAGCACACACGGCCGAGTGGGCACAGCGGACGATGTGCTCTCCTGGAACATTCGCTTCTGGGGTCTCGGCAACACCGCGAACAGCGAACCTTGTGCGTCCGATCGACCCTGGAAAGTGGCATGATCAGATCATGCGCTGTCGAACGACCACGAAGACGGGTAAGCCTTGCCCGAACGGGGCGCGTCCCTCCGGGTTGTGCCACATTCACGATCCGGCGGTGCAGTGCGGCGGGACCACCCGGAAGGGCACCCGTTGCACGGTCGCCACCGGCGGCGGACGGTGCGAACACCACGGAAAGACGCGCACGAAGAACTCACAGCTCGACCTGTGGCAAAGTCGTCGGCAGAAAGCCGATTCCGGGAAACGCGCCGAGCGGATCACGGTGTTCGACCCGGTACTCGGACCGATCAACACCGATACTTGTCCCCCGACAAACGCTTCCCGAACAACCGACCATCCGAGGTGACCCCTTCGGGGGATTCTCCGTGGGGCAGCAGCGCAGACCGAGGAAGGGGCTAAGACGTATTCTCGATGCGCGCACGCAGCTCGGGTAAACCGGCATCCCGCACAGCCGCCACGATATCCCTGGCAACCTCCTGCCTGCTTTCACCCTCCGCGTCGAGTACCCACCATCGATCCTGCCCGTCGACCAGTTTTCCGAGGCGCTGCCGCCACTGACAGCTGGTGCTGTACATCATGTTGGGACTCGGTCTCTCGGGCAGATGAGTCCTCGATTCGCGTAATTCCTCGTACCCGGCTCGGTGGATGACGCTCAGGTTGACCGTGAACTTGAGCCACTCGCTGGAACCGGAGAGCGAGGACTGGATGCCGATCTCGGCGAGGTACTCGCGCGAGGGCAACCTGTACCGCTTGCCCGATCCCTTGAGGCCGAGCTCGCGAAGCGCCGGGGCGACGTCGTCGCGGAGCATCTCGGCCAGAACCTCCTGTGCTTGCCCCATGCGCGCAAGGTAGCGAGCGGGTACGACAGGCACGGTCGGCTCACAACCCGTCGAACCGTTGCCGGCTCACACGCTCGGAACGTTTCCCGCTGATGGACAGCTCAAGGAGTGTCGGTGCCATGTGAACCCGGTCCGGTCTGGCACGGGCGGCCAGTAGTGCTGTCGTTCGGTGGTTTCCACGGTAACCCCTTCCAGCTCGGTGGCAGACTGAAGAACTATGGTCGGTAACGATCACCTCAAGGCCGCACGACACGCGGCGGAGTCGGTTCGCGTGCCCGGTGAGCACATGAGCCGCGCCGAGTTGGCCGAACGGGTCAACGCGTGGCTACTCGACAACACCGGCAGGTCGGGAGCGCTGGACCGGCATTATCTCGGCAGGCTTGAGCGCGGGCAGATCCAACGGCCGGGGCGGGACTACCGGGCGGCCTTCCGCGCGATCCTGCGGGCATCCGATCGCGACCTCGGATTCGCACCCGACCCACGAGCCGAGCGGCTCCACTGGGCCGCACAGCACCCCCGCGGGGCCGATACCACGGCCCTGTCCCAAGCAGCCGACATGCTCTCGGCCGTGCGCAGGCTCGAAGACGAAACGTCCGCGAGCGCCGTCCTGCCCAGCGTCGCGGCCCACGCCGAGCTCGTGAACCACCTGGCCGAGGAGACCAAGCACACCCCCGAAGCGGTGGGACTGGCCTCGGAGATCAGCCAGTACCTCGGCTGGCTCAAGATCGCACGGGACGAGTACGGCGACGCGCAAGCCCTCTTGGACCGCGCGGCGCGGCTGGCGCTGGAAGCCGACGATCCGCAACGGCTCGCCACCGCGCTGAGCTTCGCCGCGTATCGCGCCCTACTGCTCGGCGACTACGGCCAGGCGGCCAACCTCAACCGAGCGGCGATGCGTGACAGCCGGGTCGATCCGGGACTTCGCGCGTACGGGCACTTGCAAGGTGCCGAGATCGCGGCCTACGAAGGGGATGCCCATACCGCCACGCGGATGCTCACTCAAGCCGATCGCCTGATCGAGAATGCTCCCGATCCCCAAGAATTACCGGACGGTTCGTACTGGCACACACCGCCTGTTCTTAACGGGCACAAAGGGTTCGTGCTCTACGCGCTCGGAGACGCCGAGCAAGCCCGCCAGGCCGCGAGAGAATCCCTGGAAGCCATGCCGGAATCCTGGACCCGCGCCGAGTGGGCGGCGGACCACCGTGCCCTCGTCGGGTGGGAGGACGACGCTGCCACACAACGGATTCATGAACTCGATTGAACTCCGGTTCGACTGACCAACAGCTGAACTGTTTCGCACCCTCGGATCCGTTCCGGGGGTGCTTCTATCGCGTGCACGATCGGTCACGAACAAAGAAGAGTCCCCTGATCGTGACCAGGGGACTCGTGCTATCTTGATTCCGCCAAGAAGACAAAATAGCAGTGCTGCGTCTAGCACGGAATACGCTTCCCGCCACATGCGGTCCAGGCAGCGTGTGGGTAGGGTTACAAGTCCTGGCCACGGTTCACAGCCGTGCGGGCCGCCGTCAGAGGGCGTGCAGCTCGCGCGTCAGGCAACGCACGATCCAGGCGAACCCGGCCGTGTCCTTGGTAAGCCCTGGCGCTCATGTTCGGGCACTATCGGCCCGTCATCGCCGCTCTGCCCGTAACCCCCGGCTCGGCGAGCCCTTAATCCGGCTCGCGGGGTGAAGCTCCGAAGTCACAATTCCGGTAGACCGAGACCTTCACCTCCCCCTCGATCCCGGGAGAACCGTGCCCGTTTCACGCCTTACCCGAGATCGAGGGGGGCTCGCAGCCTTACGGGTCCACGCGGTTCCCGAGCCCGGCATCGCCTCCGGCTCGCGAGCAAAGACGGACGACGGCCTGGCCCCGGGGCCGGGTGAGACTGTCGGGGGCCGCGGTCCGAGACCGGCAACAGCCCCGAACGCAGGGGAGGTCACTGGACCTCACGGGGAGCCGGTGCGGTGCGACTTCGCGGAAAAGCCTCCGAGGTTCGGCCAGCACCACGTCAGCACGGGGGCGAGCGACGACGGGAAACCGAAGCGACGAACCGGCCCGCCAGGCGGTTTCGCACCATCGCTAGCAAGTCCGCCCCCGAGCGGAGGCGGCACAAGCCCCCGGGCTACCGCCTCAGACGTTGAAGCGGAACTCAAAAATTCGCAGAGCGAACACACACGTACCCCTCCGCCTCCGTAGGTGGAGGGAATTAGAACGCCCCCTAAAAGTCTCTGCGAACCTCGCACAGCGATTTTAGTGCCTCGCAAGTCGGGATCAGGACAGCCCCAACGGCCGGATGAGTACCGACCGTGAAAGGTCTTCCGGCAGGAAGCACGGAGTGTCCGGAGCTTCGAGCGCCATTGGTGCGCCTGGCTGTCCGGGCTCGGGAAATCCGAGGGTCGCTCGCAGTGCACACAGCGGCGAGGCGTGGTACTGATACGAGATCCGTTCGGGGTTAAACATCCCGCTTTCGTCCATCGTGGAGACGAGGTAACCAGTAGCCCGGCTCACATCGCGCAGGATGAGCACATCCGCGCACGACTGGCGTTTGAACATCGCTGCCATGAGCTGAGGCTGACGTTCAGCCCCCCAGCGGATGAGCGCGTCCACTGTCGCCGCCGTAGCTCGGTGAGCAAGTCCTCAAGTTCGAGCGAGAACCTCTCTGCGGGCTTGTCCGGCTTTCCCGTCATCGTCGGCATACACCGACGTCAGAATGATGCGGCTCAGCGAAGCGAGCTTTAGCCGTGTGATCGCATGAAACCGTCGGCCACCGCTTCGAGAAGCTGCCGGGCGGCTTCTCCTGTCACCGCTCGCTCTCGGAAGTACTCGAACACGTTCAGGTGGTACGAGACGTCCTGAGGGTCGCGGAGCGCGACCTCCCCGGAGAACAGTTCGACCATCACCAGACGATCGTCGTAGACGACGAAGATGTTCAGCGGGGCCGCGCTGATGGTGACGCCGTGCGGGATGATGGCAATCTCCGTGTTCGGCCGGTCGGTCAGTCCGGCCATGTGCCGTAACTGAGTCACCATGATGTCCGGTTCCGCACGCTGCCACCGGATCGCCTGCTCGGTCAGTAGGAAGTGGAATCGCCGGGACTCATCGTTGAGGACTTCCTGACTCTCCAACCGAGCCTGCACGGCTCGTTCCACGTTCCGGGAAGGGTTGCCCTCGATCGCCGGTGTCAGGACGGCACGGGCGTAATCGGGCGCTTGGATGAGACCGGAGGGAATGGCAGGTAGGAACTGCCGGACCGTCGAGGATGTTTCGGCGAGCGCCTTGATCTCGGCTTGCTTGCGCCAGAGACCGACTCGGGCGTACGAGCGCCAGGACGCGTAATCCACGTTCGCCGCGCGAGCGAGGGAAAGGAGTTCGCTCGCCACTTCGGAGGGGACTTCGAGCGCGTTCACGACACGCTCCACATCCACGACGGTGGGCAGCACTTTACCGGACTCAATCCGGCTGACCTTGGACTGAGACATAGCCGCTCGGGCGGCTAGCCTCTCCCCGGAGAGTCCGGCCGCCTTCCGCAACTCTCGTAGCGTCTCGGCAAGGTGCTCGCTCCCCTGCCCTTCGGCGTCAGGTTCGAGCATTCCAGTCGGTCAGTGACACCGCGTGCGCGAGTGCGGTGTCTCGCCACTTCAGGTACTGGTCCAGGTCCGGATCTTCCAACTTGTCCACGTTGATCAGCGTCCCATCCGAACGGAAATTGAGATCAACCACCGTCTCATCGTCGAAGACCCAAAAGTCCTGCGACGGCAGGGAAAGCTCAAGGTCCGTCAGGTCGAGGATGCGGATGTCTTCCCCGGCTTCGATGTTGCCGGGAACGGCCCAATCCAGTTGGAACCGCTGGTACTCCGTGAGCGGCTGCCGGACGGTACGGACACGGCCGATGGTCTTGCCGGCGTTGACCGCCTTCCGCACGGTTTCGTGCCAGGTGGCGTTATGCCCCTCCGGCTTCGGCTTCCCGGCGCGCCACCGGTCGAGGTTGTCTTGCTCGTTCGGCATGGCGTAGGCCGGTTGCGTCTCGAACCGCCACGCCGTCCGCTTGTAGTCGGTAAGGTACTGGCCGAACTGTTCACCGTCTAGGAGCATTCAGTGCCTCCCTGAGCCGCTGGACCGTCTCCGCGCCGCCTGACTCGGCGAGCGCGGTCACTGCGCCGAGAACGATGTCAGGGGGAAGCTCCACGGCCGTCTCCCCCTCCCCCAACGTCAGCCCGTCCGCCGTAGGCACGTGGTCGCCTTGCACTACCGCTGTTTGCCGGTCCGAGACGTACACGGCCGGGCACGTGCCGTTCTCACAGCCGGACACCCTCCGAAGCTTCATGGACACAGGTTCGAGCACCGATGCGATCATGGCAAGGCTTAGTCACGATCTCGCATAACTCCGTCGAACTCAGTGCGTTCCGTGACAGTCCCACTTCCGGCAGCCTGAAAGGGACTGATTCCAAAACAGGAGGTTCGAAATGGGAAAGCGTGACTCGGACCGGGACGGACAGGGCAATCCGCAGCCGGATAAATGGGAGAACTGGGGCAGTAAGGACGACGGCAACAAACACGAGGACGACGAGGAATGAAGGCGGCTCTGATCATGACTGAATGGAACGAACGGCTATCCGTGCCACGTGAGCCGTTCATCCCGCCTGTGGTGTGGGTCGATGATCCCGCTACGGGTGGATTCGCCGCCGTGTCTCGCGAAACCGAGGGACCTCGGTGGCGTGAGCTGGTCAACGCGGATGAACCAATCATCACGCAGGTGGACGATGGCAGAACCACATCCGGCGGTGTGGGGCTACAACCGTCCAGTTCATGCAGCCAACCATCGCTTGTGGCGAATATGCTCGACGCACTCGATATACGCCAGGGACACCGTGTACTGGAGATCGGCACCGGAACCGGCTGGAACGCGGCCCTGCTGAGTGATCGTGCCGGTCAAGCTGAACGAGTCGTCTCGGTAGAAGTCGATCCGCACCTGGCTGATTCCGCGCGCCAAGCCTTGAAAGCTGCTGGATACACCCCGTTGGTAGTGACAGCGGAGGGAACCGAGGGGTATCCACCGGAAGCTCCCTATGATCGCGTGATCGCCACCGCGTCCATCCACACAGTTCCACGGGCGTGGATCGAACAGACACGCCCGTGTGGGCTGATAGTGGCCCCATGGGGAACGGATTACTGCAACGGTGCTCTTGTTGGACTGGAAGTCCACGAGAATGGTTCGGCGTCCGGCCGATGCGGGATGAACGTCGCTTTCATGCGTGTGCGCGGGCAACGTCGGTACTTCCTTGATCCGGACGAGGTAGAGCAGCTCCAAGCGGACAGGACAACGACCGTACGCAGTGGCGCGGAGCTGTTCGACATGACCGCCTTCCCCCGTGCTGCGTTCACGATCGGGCTGCGGGTACCGCACTGCTACCTCACTACCGAGGACCTGGACGACGATCACAGGATGATCGAACTGCACGACGTGCGTTCGGGCTCATGGGCGCAGGTCGCGATGGTTCGTGGTGCCGACTCGTTCGAGGTTCGCCAACTCGGCCCTCGCCGACTGTGGGATGAAGTGGACGCGGCCTACTCGTGGTGGCTTCATGCGGACAGCCCTGCACCGGACCGATACGGATTGACCGTGGCGCCAGACGGTACACACATGGTGTGGCTCGACACACCGAACAGTGATAATCGCTGGTCATTGGCGCATTGATCGAAACAGCATTATCATTGAGTCTCTGCCGGAAAGAGCATCGTCTCCCCGAGGTTCGGCCAGCACCACGTCAGCACGGGGGCGAGCGACGACGGGAAACCGAAGCGACGAACCGGCCCGCCAGACGGTTTCGCACCATCGCTAGCAAGTCCGCCCCCGAGCGGAGGCGGCACAAGCCCCCGGGCTACTGCCTCAGACGTTGAAGCGGAACTCGACCACGTCGCCGTCCTGCATCACGTACTCCTTGCCCTCCAGGCGAACCTTGCCCGCCGAGCGGGCCGCGTTCATCGAACCGGCCTCGACCAGGTCCTCGTAGGAGATGATCTCGGCCTTGATGAAGCCGCGCTGGAAGTCGGTGTGGATGGCACCGGCGGCCTCGGGAGCGGTGGCGCCCTTGCGGATCGTCCAGGCGCGGGCCTCCTTCGGCCCGGCCGTGAGGTAGGTCTGCAACCCCAGCGTGTGGAAACCGGCCCTGGCCAGCGCGTTCAGCCCGGGTTCCTCCTGCCCCACCGAGGACAGCAGCTCGCGGGCCGACTCCTCGTCGAGCTCCAGCAGTTCCGACTCGACCTTGGCGTCCAGGAACACCGCGTCGCCGGGCGCCACGAGCTCACGCAGCTCCTTGAGCTTGGCGTCGTCGGCCAGCACGCCCTCGTCGCAGTTGAAGACGTAGAGGAACGGCTTGGTGGTCAGCAGGTTCAGCTCGGCGAGCTCGGGCACCTCGGTGCCGCGACCGGCCGAGAACAGGGTCCTGCCCTCCTCCAGCACTTCCTTGGCCGCCTGGACGGCCTCCACGGCCGGCCTGCGCTCCTTCTTGGTGCGCGCTTCCTTCTCCAGCCGGGGCAGCGCCTTCTCGATGGTCTGCAGGTCCGCGAGGATCAGCTCGGTGTTGATCGTCTCGATGTCGCTGGAGGGGTTCACCTGGCCATCGACGTGAACCACGTTCGAATCGTCGAACACGCGGATGACCTGGCAGATGGCGTCCGCCTCGCGGATGTTGGCGAGGAACTGGTTGCCCAGCCCCTGCCCCTCGGAGGCGCCCTGCACGATCCCGGCGATGTCGACGAACGAGACGGTCGCGGGCACGGTGCGTGCCGAGTCGAACATCTCGGCGAGCCTGTCCAGCCGCTGGTCCGGCAGCGGAACCACACCGACGTTGGGCTCGATGGTCGCGAACGGGTAGTTGGCCGCGACCGCTTCGTTGCGGGTCAGCGCGTTGAACAGCGTGGACTTGCCCACGTTGGGCAGGCCGACGATTCCGAGAGTGAGGGTCACAGCTGCCCAAGTCTAGGAGCCCGATTCGGATCACGGTCAGGCGGGCGAGCTCACCCGTACCGGCCACGCGGGGCCGGAGGTGGGCGAACGGCCGACCGGAGGTCGTCGGAGGTCGCACGGACGGACATCCTCAGTAGCCGCCGTCCTCCTGATCGCCGTCCTGCTCACCACCGTTGCCGCCGTCCTCCTGCTCCTGCCGCTCGCCACCACCGGGGCCCTGCTCGGTGTCCTCGCAGGAACCAGCCGTCAACAGCGCGAGCGCGGCCAGCACGGCGGCGAACCAGCGCGCGAAGTCACGTCCCCGAGTCATGCCCCCAAGGTAGGTGCCGCGCCCCACCCTCGCAGGATCGCGACCGCTACGCCGCCACCACCCGCACGGCTCCGCGCGCATCCGGAAAACCGCTCCAATAGCCGGTCAACCCTTTCCGGGAACGAACTCAAGCCTCACCCGAAAATTCACCGATGACCACCGAATCGAGTGATTTCGGGGATTTTCCGGACAACAACGATACCCCGCCGCACAGAATCCTCGACGACCACCCGGAAACAGACGGAGATCCCTTCCGACACGGGTGGTCGTGAGCGACCAGAATCACGAGGAGGTTTCATGCTCACCAACCGGATGCGCCGAACCACCGTGCTCACCGCCGCGATGGCCCTGGCGGGGCTCACTGCACTGGGAGCACTACCGGCCACCGCCACGACCGGAGAATCCACCGAACCCACGAGCGCGAGTCGAGACATCCACGCTCCGAACTGCATCACCGACCGGGAGGACAAGGGCAGGTTCTACACCACGGTGTGGGTGACCAACGAGTGCAAACGCTACTACCGAATAAAACTCATAATGGCTCGTGGCGCGGACAGTCGATGCTTCTCGATACGCCCAGGCCAGACCAGAATGAACGAATCCAGAGGACTCAGCCCGTACCTGAAGCGGATCATACTGTGCTGAGCGGACGGGCTTTTCGCGTCGCTCTGACGTGACGTCCGGCTGAACACGTTCCCGGTCCGGTGCGCGGACCGGGAACCCCGGAACTCCACCGCGCTCGCCAGGCGGAACCACGCCCTTCTCCGCTTCGTCACCCGCTCTCGGAGCACCCGGCGCACCCGAACCACCGTGTCCGATTTCCGCTGGTGGGCACATCGGGGACAGTGGCACGCTCGTCCCATGCTGGTCACACCGCAGCAGGCCTACCGAGCCGTCACGTCACGGGACACCCGCTTCGACGGGTGCTTCGTGACCGGTGTGCGCAGCACCGGCATCTACTGCAGGCCCTCCTGCCCGGCGCGCACCCCGAAGCCGGGCAATGTCGAGTTCTTCCCCACCTCCGCCGCCGCGCAGCAGGCCGGTTACCGCGCGTGCCGTCGCTGCCTGCCGGACGCCGTGCCGGGCTCACCGGAGTGGAACCTGCGTGCGGATCTCGCCGGACGCGCCATGCGGCTGATCACCGACGGACTCGTCGAGCGGGAAGGCGTTCCCGGCCTGGCCGCCCGACTCGGTTACTCCACCCGACAGCTGACCCGGGTGCTCACCGAGGAGCTCGGGGCGGGGCCGCTCGCGCTGGCACGGGCCCACCGGGCCCACACCGCCCGGCTGCTGATCGCGACCACCGAGCTGAACTTCACCGACATCGCCCACGCGGCCGGGTTCGCCAGCCTGCGCCAGTTCAACGAGACCGTTCGCGAGGTGTTCGCCACCAACCCCACGGAACTGCGCACCCGGACCACGCGGCGCACGAGCCCGCGGCGGTTACCGGCGGGAACGCTGCGGCTGCGGTTGCCGACCCGACTACCGTTCGACGCCACGGGCACGCCGGACCTCCGGCTCACCCCAGCCGTCGAGGGGGTCGAGTGGAGAACCGACGCCGGTTACGGGCGGACGCTGCGGCTGCCGCACGGGCACGGGCTCGCGGAACTCGTGCCGGAGGACGACCACCTGGTCGCCACGCTGCGGCTGACCGAACTCCGGGACCTCGGTAGCGCCGTGGCGCGGCTGCGCAGGCTGTTCGACCTGGACTGCGACCCGGTTGCCGTCGACGGGACCCTGGGGTCCGACCCGGCGCTGACCACGGCGGTGGCGAAGACCCCGGGAGTCCGGCTGCCCGGCAGCGTGGACGGCACCGAGACGGCGGTGCGGGCACTGCTGGGGCAGTGGGACCCGGTCACGAAGGGTCGCGCCGAGCTCTCGCTGCTGGCCGCCCGGCTCGGGGAACGGATACCCGGCTTCGCCGAGGGCACCGAGGCTCTCCTGTTCCCGACCGCCGAGGTCATCGCCGAGGCCACCGGAGGGGAGCTGCCCGGCCCGGCCGAGCGGTCCGGCGCGCTCCGCGCGCTGGCACGCGCCATCGCGAGCGGAGACCTCCGGATCGACGAGGGACGTGACGGCGCGGAGCTGCGCGAGGAACTGCGCCGGATCGGAGGACTCGGCCACGGGGCCGCCGAACACGTGGGCATACGGGTGCTCGGCGATCCGGACGCGCTGCCGCCGTCGGACGAGGAGTCACGGCGCGGCGCCGCACGGCTGGGGCTGCCCAACGACGAGACCGCGCTGCGCGAGCACGCGAAGCGGTGGAGCCCGTGGCGCTCCTACGCCGCCGTCCACCTGTGGCGGGCGGCTCGTGCCGAACGGCCCCGTCCCGAACCGGAACGATCCATCGACCACACTCCCGAGGAGACGCAATGACAGCCAAATGGTCCACAATAGACACAATTTTCGGTCCGTTCACCGTCGTGGTCGACAGCCAGGGGGCAGTACTCGCCTCCGGCTGGACCGCCGCGGCCGACGAACTGCTGGCGCTCATAGCGGAGTCGCTGCGCCCCCACGAGATCCGCAAGGCGGCCGACCTGGGCGAGGTGAGCCGGGCCGTGCACCGCTACCACGACGGAGAACTGGACGCGACGGCCGAGGTGCCGGTCGCCCAACGGTCCGGACCGTTCCGGGAACACGCCTGGCGGGTGCTGCGCGAGATACCGGCGGGCAAGACGGTCAGCTACCGCGACTACGCGGCGCTGATCGGACGCCCCGAGGCGGTGCGAGCCGCCGCGACCGCGTGCTCGCACAACGCGGCGGGGCTGTTCGTACCGTGCCACCGGGTGCTGCGCGGGGACGGCTCGCTCGGCGGATTCCGCTGGGGGCTGGAACTCAAGCGACAGCTCCTCGACCACGAAGGTGGTCAACGTTAACCGTCTGGTCCGCCAGGGGGTTCCTGTGGCGGAACCTCTCGCAGCCACTCCTGCTGCGAGGGTGGTCGGAGTGCGGCACCGCAGCACCGAAGGGGCTTCGATTTCTCGCGAAATCGCCGGGCCGTAGGACGCACGGTGTCCCCCACTCCCGCAGGCCGAACCCCGACCATCCTCGCAGTCGGCACCGCCGCCGGAGGTTCCGCCACCCGCACCGCTGTGCGGACCGAGCGGAGCACGATCACGATCAGGTGCGGGTGGAGGTGACTCCACCGATCTCGCCGTTGCGGAACGCGTCCACGAACAGCCGGTAGTCGTCGCGCACCACGTCGGCGTAGTTCATCGCGAAGTCGCTGAGCCAGTCGGCGAACTCCTCCTCCCGGCCGTCCAGCACCTCGGAGATGGCGTTCTCGGTCTGGAACGGCACCAGGGTCTGGTCCGAGTCCGAGTCCGAGACGCAGTGGACCTTGGCTATGGCCCGCCCCAGGTAGTCGACCACCGGCCGGATGTCGGCCGGTTCGGTCAGTTCGCCCCAGTCCAGGTCGGACACGTAGGGCGAGACCTCGGAGACGACGTAGCCGGTGCCGTCGATCTCGGTGTAGCCCAGCAGCGCGTCGGCGTGCGCCTGCAGCGCCCGCTGGGACAGCGCGGTGCGCTGCCCGTGGTGCAGAAAGTAGTCCCGGATCCGCTCGTCGGGGACCACCGCGGCGGGCGCGGCCACGTTGCCCTGCTTCATCGACAGGATCAGGTCGTTCTCCAGCGCCTCGTTCTCGCCCTCGATGAGCACGCTGTAGGCGGGCAGCCCGGCACTGCCGATACCGAAACCGCTGCGTCCCACCACGTCCTTGACGGTGTAGGCGATCTCGCGCATCTTCTTGTCCTGCGGAATCGTGGTCAGGTAGCGCTGGAACGCCTCGATGACGCGCTGGTACTCGGCGTCGCCGAGCCTGCGTACCCCGACCCCCTCGCGGAACCTGCGGTCGTAGCCCTCGGTCTCGGTCTCCCGGTCGAGCAGTCCGCCCCTGCTGCGGAGGCGGGCCTGCTGCAGCACCTCGTGGATCGGCCCGTCGGTGTTGCCGAGGTTCAGCGAGAAGGCGGAGTCGTTGTCTCCCGCCACGAACCGCCGCACCTGGTCGATGTAGGAGCGGGTGGCGCGGCGGATGAAGTCGTCGATGTCGTCGTCCGGCAACGCCTTGCTCCAGCCGAGCAGCGCGATGCTGGCGGCGAACCGCTGCAGGTCCCAGGTGAAGTGCCCGAGGTAGGCCTCGTCGAAGTCGTTGACATCGAAGATCAGCACGCCCTCGCCGTCCATGTAGGTGCCGAAGTTCTCGGCGTGCAGGTCGCCCTGGATCCATACCCTGCTGGTGCGTTCGTCGGCCCAGGGGTCCTTGAGGCGGGCGACGTCGGAGTAGAACAGACAGGCCGTGCCGCGGTAGAAGGCGAACGGCGAGGCCGCCATCTTGCGGAACTTGGTGCGGAACGCGGCGGGCTTGTGCTCCATCAGGTCGGAGAAGGTGCCCACCAGGGTCTTCACGATGTACTCGCGGCGGGCATCCGGATCGTGGGTCTCCAGCATGCTGGACAGCTCGGACATGGACCGACCTTTCCCGGCCCGGTGGAACCGGGCCTCGGTATCGACGCTGCTCGGTTGAACTCGCGTACCGATACCCGTTCCGGCTCGGTCCCCCAGCCGGTTCGGGAGCCTCGGTACGGGCACTCAGGACTCGATCGCCAGTGACGAACCGCCGCGCGACTTGCGCACCCGCAGGCGTATCGGAACACGCTGCCGCAGTTCGTCGACGTGCGAGACCAGTCCCACCATGCGGCCGCCGGCGCGCAGCTCGTCCAGCGCGTCCATCACCAGGTCCAGTGTATCCCCGTCGAGGGTGCCGAACCCCTCGTCGATGAACAACGTGTCGAGCATCGCACCACCGGCTTCGGCGCTGACCACGTCCGCGAGCCCGAGCGCCAGGGACAGCGAGGCGAGGAACGACTCACCGCCCGACAGCGTCCTGGTGGAACGGGTCAGCCCCGAGTAGTCGTCGACCACGCGCAGGTCCAGCCCGCCGCGTTTGCCGTGCGCCCCCTGCTCGTCGGAGTGCACGAACGCGTAGCGTCCGTCGCTCATGTGCCGCAGCCTCACCGTGGCGGCCTCGGCCACCTCCTCCAGGCGGGCGGCGAGCACGTAGGAGCGCAGCGTCATCCTGCGGGCGTTCTGGCCCTGCCCGTTGATCACGTCGGTCAGGGCGTCGAGCTCGGCGAACTCCCGCTCGGCGGGTTCCAACTCCTTCCAGGACTGCCGCAGCTCCCGTCCCAGTTCCGCGAGCTGGGCACTGCGCCTGTCCAGGTCACCGAGCACGCCGGTCGCCTCGTCGGTCAGCCGCCGCGCCCGCTCGGCCGCCTCGGCCGCGCCGGCCACGTCCGCCTCGGTGTCGGGTGAGACGTCCGGCAGCTCACGAAGGGTGGCCCTGGCCGCGGCGTCCCGGCGGTCCATCTCCCGCAGCCACTCCGCGAGCTCGTCGAGGCGGGACCGCTCCCGCCGGGCCCGCAGCGCGGCCTCCGGTGTCTCGAAGCCGTTCTCGGTGGCCACACGCGCCAACGCCTCGCGCCGCTCGGTCTCGTGGGCCGAAGCCCGGTCGTACTCGCCTCGGGCGGTGACCGCCCGGTCGAGGCGCCGTGCCAGTTCGAGCAGGTGATCCCGGCGCGCGGCGACCGTGTCGAACCCGCCGCGCGCCTCACTCAGCCGCTGCTGCCGCTCCTCCACTGCCTCCGCGAGCGAGTCACGGGTGGAGCGCGCGGCGTTGACCCGCCTGTCGAGCTCGGCACGCCTGTTGCCGAGCTCCTCGGAGCGTCCCCGCAACTCGGCCAACCGGTCGGCCCGGGCGCGCTGCTGCTCGACCAGTTCGCCGAGCGCCTCGCGTTCGGCCGTGAGCCGGTCGAACTCCTCGCGAAGCTGGTGTTCGGCACGGTCGCCGAGCTGTTCGCGGAGCCGGGCGCACTCCCGTTCCGCCTCCGCCACGTACTCGTGTTCGCGGTCCCGGCGACGCTGGCACTCGGCCTCGGCCTCGCGGGCCGTGCGCTCCTCCTCGGCGCCGACCGAGGAGTCGTGCGGCTCGGCTGGCTCCGGGTGCCGAGGCGAACCGCACACCGGGCAGGCGGCTCCCTCGCTCAATCGGGTGGCGAGTTCTGCCGCCATCCCCGCGAGCCTGCGCTCCCGCACGTCCTGCAGGTGTTCGCGCGCGGCCTGGTGTTCGTCCACCGCCCGCTGTGCGCGCTCCCTCGCGGCGGCCAGGCGCGCCTCGGCCTCCGGCAGCTCGCCCGCGGCCCGCAACGCGGTATCCAGTTCGTCGCACCGGCTGGTCACCACTTCCAGCCGCTCGGGAGCCCGCTCGGCCTCCCGCACCGCCGTGAGGGCCTGTTCGATGGCTTCGGGAAGTCGTCGTTCCTGCTCCGCCAGGTCCTCGTCGGTGGCGAGGTCGGCGGCGAGGGACCGGTCCAGCTCCGCGATCCGCTCCCGGTCCCGCCGCTGCTGTTCGGCCTCCCCCACCCGTTCGGCCAGCACGGCCGCCGTCTCGCGGTAGCGCGACGACCGGGCGCGCAGCGTCTCGATGTCGGTCCCCTCCGCTTCACCCGGCTCCGCCTCGGGGCAGTCGGCGAGGGCGTCGTGCAGCTCCCGTTCGGCCGCGCGCAACCGGGCGACGCCGCTCTCCAGTTCCCCGGCGGTGTTGTCCACCGGTTCGGCGCGCCGTGCCGCGTCGAGTTCCGCGGCGGCGGCGCGGTACTCCTCCGTCCGGGAGTCGAGTTCGTCGAGTTCCGCCCTGGCGGCGCGAACCCTGCTCACCCTGTCGGCGAGTTCGCGCTGTGCCGCCAGCGCTTCGTCGGCGCGCCGGCGCTGCCCACTGAGCCGTTCGTGCTCGGCGCGGGCCCGCTCGTACTGCCGGGCGAAGCTTCGCTCCAGACCGTCCAGCCACTCGGCGCGGTCCTGCTCCTCGCCGGGTTCCTCGCCCGCCACCTGGCAGAACCTAGCCAGCAGCTTCTCGCCGTGCCGGCGTGCGCCGTCCAGTTCGTCCCCGCGCTTCCTGCGCAGCTCGGTGAACCACTGCTCGATCCGCGAGAACTGCCGGGTGTCGAAGAGCTTCTCCAGCAGATCGGCGCGCTCCTTGGCGTCCGCGCGCAGGAAGCGGGCGAAGTCGCCCTGCGGCAGCAGCGCGACGTGGCAGAACTGCCGGACGTCCAGTCCCAGCAGTCGCTCCACGGTGGGGCCCACGTCGTTGGGGCGGGTGATCCCCTCGGTGGGCTCGCCCGCCGGCGGCTCGTTCAGCCAGGTGAGCGAGGCCTTCGGCTTCTCCTTGGTCGTGCCGCTGCCGGTCTTCTTGGGGCGCTCGTACTCCGGGTTGCGTCGCACGCGCATCCGGCAGCCCTGCACGGTCAGCTCGAGCTCCACCCAGGTGGGCGTCTCCGGCGGAGCTGTGTCGCAGCGCAGCGCCTTGGCCTGGTCACGGGCGCCCGGCACGTGGCCGTACAGCGCGAAGGTGACGGCGTCGAGCACCGTGGTCTTTCCCGCCCCGGTGTCGCCGTGCAGCAGGAACAACCCGTCCGCGCCGAGCTCGTCGAAATCGACCCGCTGCCGGTCCCGGAAAGGCCCGAAGGCCGACAGCTCCAGGTGATGCAGCCTCATCGCCGCACCTCCGCGAGGTTCGCCTCGGTCAGCGCCCTATCCAGCAGTTCCCCCTCCGAGTCGGAGGGTTCCCGGCCCCGGCAGTTGGAGACGAAGTCCCGCAGCAGCTGCCGCTCGTCGCGACCGCGCACCGCCTCCGAATAGCGGAGCGGAGCGCGCGCCCCGCCCTCGGCGGGTTCCCACACCATGTGCACGGCGTTGGGGAATCGCTGCTGCAACCGGCGCATCCCGTCCATCGGCCGGACCTCGTCGGTGACGGTGGCCGAGACGTAGTGGTCCGTGGCGTACTCGTACTCGGGGGCGTGCAGCAGCTGTTCGAGCGTGCCCTCCAGTGTGGCCAATTCCCTGGGCACGGGCAGCTCGATCCGACGCGTCCCGGCCAGCCCCTCGGCGTCCAGCTCGACCAGCCAGGCCGACTTGCGCTGCCGCCGCTCGGAGAACGAGTAGGCCATCGGGCTGCCCGAGTAGCGGATCCGCTCGGTGATCCGCTGGCAACCGTGCAGGTGCCCCAGCGCCACGTAGTCCACCCCCTCGAACACCTCGGCCGGTACCTGGTCCACCCCGCCGACGCTGATGTCGCGCTCGGAGTCGCTGCTGCCCCCACCCGTCACGAAGGCGTGGGCCAGCACCACCGACCTGGGGAGGGGATCGCGCGCCCCCAGCTCGGCCCGCACCCGGTTCATCGCCTCGCCGAGCACCGCAGGGTGGCCGCGCTCGACGGCGCCGGGCGCCGCGCCCGGCGCCGCGCTGGACCGCAGCACCTGCCGGGCCGGGTCGGGTTCGAGGTAGGGAAGGCCGTAGAAGACCACCGGCCCGTGCTCGTCGGAGAGCACGGTGGGTTCGTGCAGGGTCGAGATCCTGGTGTGCAGATGCAGCCCACCGGCGGCGGCGAACCCGGAGAACGCGCCGATCCGCTGCGGGGAGTCGTGGTTGCCCGGCGTGACGACGAGCTCCGCCCCTGCCCGCCGGATCTCCTCGAGGACGTCGACGCAGGTCTGCACGGCCTCCCCGGAAGGAACCGAACGGTCGTAGAGGTCGCCGGAAACCAGCACGACGTCCACGCCCTCGGCACGCACGATCCCGGCCAACTCGGAGAGCACCCACCGCTGGTCGTCGAGCAGGTCGTGGCCGTGGAACGTACGGCCGATGTGCCAGTCCGAGGTGTGCAGCAGACGCATGGCCGCACGCTATCGGCACACCGGACCCGATCGATCACCCCGTCGGAGGCGGCGTGTCGCGGACGGTACGGGACACGAAGTGATCTCATCGGCGATGATTCCCCGGAAGCGGACGAACGACGTGAGGAGCGCTCGTGGGACCGGTGATCGTCGGCCTGCTGGTCGTGGTGGTGCTGCTGTTCGCCGGGGCGCTGCTTGTGATCTGGCGGTTGTACGAGGACAGCGCGCGCAGGGCGGAGGACTCGGCACGGCGGGCCGACGAGGCGATGCGGATGCTGGAGGCGGAGCGGGAGCGCACCTCGCGGAACGAGGCCGCGCTGCGCCGCTACGAGGTGACCTTCGCCTCCAGCACCGGCCGGGGCGAGCTCGGCGAGCGGAGCCTGGTGCGGACCACCAGGGCGCTGGGGCTGCGGGAGGGAGTCCACTTCACCCAGCAGACCGACCTGGCCGGCGGGGGTGCGGCCCGCCCGGACCTGGTGCTCCACGTGGGCGGCGACAGACGCGTACCGGTGGACGCCAAGGCCAGCTTCGCCGCGTGGGCCGAGGCGATGGAGACCGACGACCCCGATGAGCGCGAGGAGGCGCTGCGGGTGCACGCCCGCAACATCCGCGCCCGGGCCAAGGAGCTGGCGGGCAGGGACTATCAGCGCTGGGCGGACGCCATCTACGGCGCGATCATGTTCGTCCCCTCCGACGCGGCCGTGGTCTCCGCCCTGGACAGCGATCCGACGCTGCTGGGGTGGCTGTTGGACAGGCGCGTGTTCCTGTGCGGGCCCACCGGTTTCGGGGTGCTGGCCTCGGCCGCGCTGTTCGCGGCGACCGAACGCACCATCGCGGCCGACATAGAGCGGATCCGAGCCCAGGCGGTGGAGGCGCAGCGGGCCGCCGCGTCGGCCGTGGAGGCGGTCAACCTCTCCGGGACCCACCTGCAGCGGTTCGTCTCGGCGCGCCGCAGGGAGCTCGACTCGCTGGAGCGGTTCCGGGCGGCTGTCGGGCCGCTGGCGGAGCTGGCCGACACCACCGGGCTGGCCGAGGTTCGCCGGACCCCCGAAGGAATGGTCGGTTCCGAGAACGGCCCCGAGCCCTCCGAGGGGCCCGACCCTCTCGACGGGGTGGCCGCCAGGGACGGTGCGGGCGGCGCCGAGCGGGAATGAGCGAACGCGCGAGCCACGGCGCGCCGGGCTCCGGAGGCCACCGGGGCAGCTCCCGGTGTGAGCCTTCCGCTCCCCGGAACCCCACCGACGGCGTTCCGGGGCTCAGCGCGACCAGCCGGTGGCGAGACGCTGCTGCCGTGCCAGGAAGTGCGCGGTGTCGGCGGTGCTCTCGTAGAGCCGCCGGTAGTGCCGGTAGAACTCGTCGTAGCGCTCGGTGTTGGTCGGGTCCGGCTCGACCCGATCGACCACCGGGTTCCACTCGTTCGGAGCCACGGCGGTACCGGTGGCCAGCCCCGCCAGCAGCGCGTCGCCGTAGCAGGCACCGACCGTTTCGGCGGGGAGCAACTGCGGGCGACCGGTCACGTCGGAGACGATCCGGGTCCACAGCCCACCCGTGGTGCCACCGCCCACCGCCACGATCCGCTCCTCGGTGGACTCGGCACCGCTCATCTCCGCCAGGTTGTGTCGCACCCCGTAGGCGATCCCCTCCAGGGCGGCGCGATAGATCTCGGCCCGCCCGTGCTCGGTGGTCAGCCCGAACAGCATGCCGCGCGCGTCCGGGTCGAACACGGGCGTGCGCTCCCCGGCGAAGTAGGGCAACAGCAGCAGCCCCCGGCTGCCCGCGGGGACCTCGGAGGCGGCGGCGACCAGCTCGGAGAACTCCCCGCCGAACAGGCCGCGCAGCCAGTCGGTCACCGCGCCGGAGGTGGCCATCCCGGCGGCCTGGGTGTAAGTGTCCGGGTGGACGCCGCGCGTGCCCCACAGCGCGGGATGAGGCCGGAGCTGCTCCACGACCCGCACGAAGAACATGGTGGTGCCGTACATCAGCATCACGTCGCCCGGATCGCGGACGCCGACGCTGCACGCCTCGGCCCAGGCATCCACGGTCCCCACCGTGACCGGCAGCCCCTCGGGAAGTCCGGTCTCGACGGCCGCCTCGGCGTGGACCCGCCCCGCCGTCTCGGTCGGCCAGGCCAGCTCGGGCAGTTCGAGCCCGGGCGCGACCGCGCGGGACCACTCCGGCGCCCAGCGCTGCCCGTAGGGGTCGTAGATCGGGTCGCACTGGCTGGCCGAGTGGTGGTCCAGCACGTAACGACCGGTGAGCCGGTGCACCAGGTAGGAACCGCACATCAGCAGCTTCGCGGTGCGCCGGTAGGTCTCGGGCTCGTGGTTGGCCAACCAGCGGATCTTGGGCCCCACCGCCTGGCTGCTCAACGCCGAGCCGCTGTGCCGCAGAATCCTCTCGGCACCGAGCTCGGCCTCCAGCTCGGCGATCTCGGCGGTGGCCCTGGTGTCCACTCCGTACAGGATCGCGGGGCGGAGCGGCTCCCCCGTCTCGTCGGCGGGCAGCAGCACCGGGCCGATACCGCTGACCCCGAGTCCGGCGAGCCGGCGTCCCGCCGCGGCGGGCAGCAACTCGGCGACCAGCTCGCGGAAGTCGCGCCACCACACCGCCACCGCGTCGTGCTCCACCCTGCCCGGCAGCGGGTAGCTCGTGCGGTGGGCGCGGTCGGCCCTGGCGATGATCTCGCCGGTGGTGGTGGTCAGCACCCCCTTGGAACTGGACGTGCCGATGTCGATCCCCAGCAGTACCTCTTCGGACATCGCTCCCACTTCCCGCAGCCGTCGCGAAACCACGGCAGACCCTAAGCTGTCCGGGTTCCCGTCCGTGTTCGACCTCGATTTCTCGCGAAATCGCCGCGCCCTCGACGTCGCGGTATCGAAGTTCCACCACCCCCGCGCCCCGGACTCCACCACTCCTGCGGTCGGCACCGCCGCGGAGTCTCCCGTCCGCTCCCGAGAGGACGGTCGAAGCCTTGTCGGTACCCACTCGAGGTCCCAGGAGGCACCCGCTCACGAGGCAGGCGAGAGATCCCGCCACTTCATCCAGCTACGTGAACCGAGCGGGAGAACTCACCGGCTCCACTCCTCCAGCTCCACACCGAGCAGTTCGGCCACCGCGCGCAGCTCGGCGCGGTGGTCACCCGGCACCGCGTGGATGTGGTTGGCGCCGAAGCGGGACAGGAACGTATCGGGGGAGACGTCCAGCCGGGCGAAGGCGTGCGGCCACTCCGGGGTGGAGCACCGGACGAGCTCCTCGGTGGTGGTGTCGTCGAAGTCGAGGAACTCACCGAGCACCAGTTGCATGCGGTAGTGACCGTCCCGACGCGTCAGCCTGGCCAGTGTCATCTCGCCGGGGGCGGCGATGTGCCGCACCGAAGCACCGCCCGCCGGGAAGAAGAACACCTCGGGGCACAGCCGCACGCGGGAGAGGTTCACGGCGGGATCGTCGCTGCGCGCGGCGAACCAGGTGGCGTGCTGCCCGGAGTTGCACAGGTCCCACACGTCGCGGTCGGGGTGGTAGTGACGCACGTCGGCGAACAGCGCCGGAGTCCCCGCGACGTCGGAGAGCAGTTTCATGGTCAGCGCGCCGTCCATGTCGGCCTCGGTGGCGCAGACGTGGGGCCGCTTCGGCCCGTTCCAGTCGTATGGGTCGTTGAGCAGCGCCTCGGTGATGTCCATGGTCGCGAAGTTCTCGGTCAGCTCCGGTTGCGCCTTGATCCCGGAGAAGTCCAGCCCCCGCTCGGCGATGACCTCGCGCACCGCCAGGTAGGAGGCGATCTGGCGTTCCAGCAGTTCCGGGGTGAGCTTGTCGCCGTCGTAGCGCACCTCGGCCGCGTACTGCTCGAACCACTCCCGCGCCTCGCGCACCTCGCCGGTGTCGGCGCGTTCGGCGCGCAGCACCAGTTCGTACTGGTCGATCTCCTCCACGTCGATGCCGAACGAGCGCTGCCACTGGTCGGTGTTGGCCACGGCCGTGTTCATGCCCATGGGGCGGCCGCCGAAGCGGCCGAAGGTGCACCCGCGCAGTCCCGAGGCGGCAGCGGCGGCGGTGGCCCGTGCGCCGATGTCGGCCAGCAGCTCGGGGTCGTCGGGGGCGCCCCAGGTCCGGGTGTGCCCGCGTCCGATCTGGTCGAGGGCGCCGCCCGCCGCCAGCATGCCCACCAGGCCGGGCTCGGTCGGATCGGTGCTGGCGGCCAGCACGAGCGGAGTGTCCAGCGCGTCCGCGGCGAGCATGGTGAAGTGCGGGAAGGCCCAGACGGCGTAGTAGAGCACGGTGGCGTCCACACCGGACGCGGCGAGTCGTCGCGCCTGCGCGGTGGCCGAGGTGTTGGATGCCACCGGTTCGCCGCCCTCGACGACCTCGTGACCCGCTCCGCGCAGCGATTCCACGAGAAGATTCTGCTTTTTCCGGATGAAATCCGAATTGCGTTCGTGCACGTGTTCCCGGCCGTCCGAAATACCGAGCACACCGATACGAGCCACGGAAACCCCCGAACTCCGGCCGCCCCGCAGGAAATCGCTGCGGCGCACTGTCGCCTGTCGAACGTGTCGAAACAATCGGGTAATCGTTTTCCGAAAAGTTATTCTCGTGCCTGACTGGTGTCAATGCGGCTCGCGGGTGAGAAGGGGCGACTTCGGCCGGAATCAACGAGCTGGCCGATCGGGCGGGTGTGTCCACGGCGACGGTGTCGAGAGCGCTGAACGGCAAGGGCACGGTGGACTCGGAGCTGGTGGCGCGTGTGGTGGCCGCCGCGGCGGAACTCGACTACCGGCCGAACGGCCCCGGCCCGCGACCTGCGAAGACAGGAAACCACGGTGCCGGCGCCGATCATCTCCGATGTGGAGAACCCGTTCTTCACCGCGATCTCGCGCGGTGTGGAGGACGTGGCCCACGCCGCAGGGTACTCGATGGTGCTGTGCAACTCCGACGACGCCCCTGAGCCAAGCCGCTGGACCCGCCGCTGTCGGTGGTGGCCCAGCCCGTCCACGACACGGGGACGGTGGGAACGCAACTGCTGCTGGGGAGCATCGGCGGCGAACGGCTCGAAGCGACCACCACCCTGTCCGCCCACCTGGTCGAACGCGGCAGCAGCTCCCCACGACCGCGTCAGGAAGCCCCCGGCGGGGAAGCCCCGGAGGCGGAACCACCCGTGGGCGCCACGGACGCTACCTCCCGCCCGTGTAGGAGAACGCCGTGTACCGCACCGCCGACCAGGGCGGCGCCCCCTCCACCGGCGACAGCCGCACCCGAAGCGAACTCCTCCCTCGCGTGAACTCGGCCGGGATGTCGAAACCGTCCTCCAGCCAGCGGTGGCTGCGGTTGCCCAGCGGCTGCGACCAGATGCCGACTTCTCGACCGTTGACCCGCACGCGCACCGCCTGATGGCTCGCCGCCTGGTCGGAGAGCCTGCGCAGCCGCACCCCGGAGTTGTTCGGATCGACGCTCACCCGGAACCCGATCTCGCCGGTGGTGGAAGTGGTGGTGTGCCGGTACGGCCCGGCGTCCCGCCCTCCCTCGAAGGTGGCGGTCAGCTCCCGCCGGGATTCACCGACCGCGTGGTAGTCGTGGGCCGCCCTGCTGAACGGCTCGCCGAGGTCGACCCGGTCGGTGCTCCGCATCCGTGGCAACGGACTGCCGTACCAGTAGGCCGTGGAGCTGTAGTGGGCGGGTTCGTTGTTGGCCGGGCCGTGCTCGATACCGGCGACCAGCTCGCTGTCGAACGGAACGGCGTCCGACAGGAGCAGCCGGTAGGCGCCGGTGCAGTCGTAGCGGCAGCCGTCCCCCGCGTACTCGTAGGCCGGGTTGCCCGCCAACGGCATGGCGAAGGTCGTGCCGCCCCGGAAGTACCAGCCCGACTCGTAGAAGTCCTCCGTTCCGGTTCCGTACCAGGCGGGGCTGGCTGAACCGTCCACGTAGAACCGCTCGTCGCCCTCCAGGTAGTTGCGCTGGTTGGCCCGGGGCGATGCCAGCGAACGCGGCTGTTCCGCCGAGCGCGGGACGCCGGGAGGGATCCTGCCCCGCATGGTGTGCGTCACGCCGTAGAACGTCCCACTCCCCGAGGTGGACAGGAACTTCCAGTCCTCACCGGGTTCGGTGAGCCCTTGACGGTGCGTGGCGTGGAAGTAGTCCGAACCGCTCCCCGGCCCGACCCCGTCGGACGGCACGGCGGAGACCTCCAGCACCGCCCGGCGGACGGGCACCGATCCCTCGTTGACCAGTTCCACCTCGGCACGCTCCCCGAAGGGCATGGGCCACCACGAGGTGTACCAGCCGTCCCCGGCGTCGATCGAGCTCAGCAGCCTGCGCACGTCGTACTCGCCGAGCCCGGAACCGAAGAACTCCCCGACGGGGGCGTCGACGGTGGTACGGCCGTCGAACGTGATCCGCAACCGCGTGTCGCGCAGCACCGAGTCGGACCTCTCCACCGTGCCGCGCTCGTGCGGCAGGTCTGCCACCAGCTTGCGGCGCTCGAACACCTGGTCGTCGATGCGGTAGTCGTGCGCCGACTCCTCACCGGGGTGAGCCGGGCCGAGGTCGAGCACGTCGGTGCGGACCCAGTCGCCGTCCACTCTGCTGTGGACCTCGTAGCGGAACTCGTTGACGTCCACCTCGGCGGCCAGGAACTCGTTGGTGACGCGAACCCGGCTCCTGCCCCGCGTGAGCGAGGCGGGAACCCTGATCCGCTCGCGCCCCCACTCGCCCGGTCTGGCCGCACCGCTGCGCCAGGTCCCGACGGCCTCGCCGTCCACCAGTAGCCGAGCCACCTGACCGCCCACGTTCGCGTCGTAGCGGCGGGTTATCCGGACCCCCTCGTTGTCCGGTGCGATGCGGGCATCGAACGAGCTGGAACCGCCCGCCCCGAAAGCGCGCCCGTCGTCGATGACCCTCGGAGCGGCCGTGACCCCGGGGAGTTTGAGCCGCAGTTCACCGATCATCGCCGGTCCCTGGATCGGCTCCAGTGCGGCGGACTCGCCGGGGCGCAACGAGAAGCGGGAACGTCGTTGCGCGACGGTGGGCGCGTCCGGTTTGGGGTCGGCCACGCCGAACCGGCGCAGCCGCCGGACCACGTCCCGGGCCGGGTCGTGCGGGTCGAAGGTGGTGACCCCGTCCGCGTCGGCAAACGAGCGGTAGCTGACGTGGTAGAAGTACGGATTCTCGTCCACCGTGATCCGCATGGACTCCCGGTAGGGCATGGGCACCTTGATCACCACCCCACCCGAGGTGTCGCGCGCGTCGCCGACCAGGGGCCAGACGAACGGTGCCCCGAGTTCGCCGGCGACGACGTCGGCCAGCGGGGCGTCGAGCACGGTCCGACCGTCCAGTTCGACGCGGATGTCACCGGTGGCGGTGACATCGCCCCAGGGGTCGCGGGTGAACCAGACGGAGGTCACCTCACCGGCTCCGGTGTCTTCGGCGACGACGCAGCCGCCCGGCGTGGTGCGCAGGCACGAGTAGGTCCCGTTGAAACCGTCGTCGTTGCTCCCGCTCCTGGCGAAGCTGGAGAACTGCCGACTGTTCCCACCGCGCCGGGAAGCACCCAGCTCATCCAGTTCCCGGTAGGTTTCCCAGCCCACCGTGCGTTCCCCGCCGCCGGTGCCGGTGCCACCCGGTTCGGCACTGGCCGGCTCACGGGAGCCGTCGGCCGTGGTCGTGGCGAGGACGGTACCGAGGACCAGCACGAACACCGCGAGAGCACGACGAGCCTGTCCGCCCGCGGCGGATCCGGTGGGTCTCGCGGTGCCCGCTGTCCTCGCCATCGTGCTCGCCTCCCGGGTAGGAACGTGCGACCACGACGCGCGCGGGCGCACCGGGGTCGATCCGCTTCCCGGGGATTTTCGTACTAGGATCGCCGGTTTCGCACCGATATCCACGTCGTTCGTCCGGGGGAATCAGCCGGTCGGAGAGGCAGTGACCAGAAGCGGTTTCGGCTTCCCCGTCGCCCGGAGGAGCACCTCCACCGGTGGCGGTGCCCGGTAGCGATTCGCCGGGGCGGGATGCCCACCCAGAGGTGGTGTCCGACGCCGGTCCTCGGCGATGAGCGCCGAAACGCCCGGGCACGCCACCGGCACCACCGTGATTCTCCCGGGTCGTCCCGGCCTCACCAGCCAAGATCCTGTCTGCCCTGGCCAGAACCACCCACCGCACTCACCGGTTCTCCCGTGGTGCTCCCGCGCGCGAGACCCGACGTGGCGTGAGCGCCTGCCCGATTCCGGGCCTGGTCGCTCACGAGGCCGCGGGAAGCACCGCCAACCGGGCGCGACGGAGAACCGAACCGACAACGCCCCGCTCGACGACGAGTCACCGCGAGTTCAGCCTCCGGTAGACCTTCGCGGCGTTCTCCGGGGTGACGAGCCGAGTGGGCAGGGTCTGCTTGGCGGGGACCGGTTCGCAGTCGATCAACATCTTCTTGGCGGCGGTGATCGCCTCCTCGCCACCGGTGGGGTAGACGAAGGTCGCCGAGAGCCTCCCCCGCTGTACGGCCTTGATGCCGCCCGAGGGGATCGGCAGTCCGTCGATGCCCACGAACTCCGTCCCGGAGGCCCGGCCCGCCGACCGGGCGGCCAGATGAGCCCCCTCGGCCATGGGGTCGTTGTGCCCGTAGACCGCGTCGACGCGGGGATGCGCCTTGAGTATCGCGTCCATCTTGGACTGTGCCTCGGCACGCAGCCACTGTCCGTCCGCCGAGGCGATGATCTCGATCCCCGAGCCGCGGATACCGGCACGGAACCCCTTGCCCCGTTCGGCGGCGGGCGTGGACCCCGACAGGCCGCGCAGTTCGACGACCTTCCCGCCGTCCGGGAGCAGCCGATCGGCGAAATGCTCGCCCGCCTTACGGCCGATCTTCTCGTTGTCGGCGCCGATGAACGTGCTGTAGGAATCACCGTTGATCTCACGGTCCAGCACGACCACCGGGATACCGCTGTTGTAGGCCCTGCTGACCACGCCGGTCAGCGGGGCAGCCTCGTTCGGGCTGACGATCAGCAGGTCCACCTGTTTGGTGATCAGCGTCCGGATCTGACTGACCTGTCTGGAGTTGTCCTGCGCGGCGTCGAGGAACTGCACCTCGTCGAACTGCTCGACCTCGGCGGCCGCGCGCCGGATGTCGGTGTTCATCCGCACCCGGTAGGGCTCGGCCACGTTGGCCTGGCTGACGCCGATGGTGTAGTCCTCGGTGGGTCCCTCGCAGATTTCCTCGGGGTCCGGCCCACCCGCCGAGCCCGCGTTGATGCTCGTGGTTCCGCAGCCGGTGCCCAGCAGCGCGACGGCACAAACCGCCGCCAACGTCGATCTCGCCTGGAATCGCATCCGGTCTTCCCCTCCCGCTACCGGTTCGGCCGCAGCCGTTGCAGCGCGGCGGCCGCGACGATCACGAGCCCCTTGATGATCAGCTGCAGGTCGGTGTCCACGGTGTTGAGCGCGAGAATGTTGTTGAGCACCCCCAGCAGCAGCGCACCGGCGATCGTGCCCACCATGGACCCGCGGCCGCCCGCGAGGCTTGTCCCACCGACGACCACGGCGGCGATACCGTCCAGTTCGTAGGAGATCCCGGCGTTGGGGCTGCCGGTGTTGAGCTGGCCGGCGTGCACGATGCCCGCCAGCGCCGCGCACAGCCCGCACACACCGAACGCCACGACCTTGACCCTGTTGACCGGGACGCCCGATAACCTGGCGGCCTTCTCGTTCCCCCCGACGGCGTAGAGGTGCCGGGAGAAGGCGCTTCCCCGCAGGAACGCCACCGCCACCACGGCCAGCACCGCGAACATCAGCGCGGGCACGGGGACGATCCCGTTGAAGGTCCGCTCCCCCAGCAGCGAGAACGCCAGCGGAGCCTCGCCCGGCCCGGAGCCGTAGATGATCGGCACGGTCTCGCCGCCGGACCACAGCCGAGCCAGCCCCCTGGCCATCTGCAACCCGGCGAGCGTGACTATGAAGGCCTGCACCCGCAGCAGGGCCACCGCCAGTCCCTGCAGCAGGCCGAACACCAGCCCCGCGAGCAGCACCACCGCGATCGCGGCGAGCACCCCGTAGTCGTCGGCGGTCAGCAGCACGGCCGAGCCCACCGCGGCCAACCCGAGCAGTGAGCCCACCGACAGGTCTATCCCGCCGATGAGGATCACGAAGGTCAACCCGATCGCGATGATCCCTATCTCGGAGATCGCCCGCACCAGGTTGAACAGGTTCTCGCTGGTGAGAAAGATGATCTCACCGTGGTCCCCGCGCGGGGAGAACACCACCGAGGCCAGGAAGACGAGGACGAGCCCGAAGAAGCTCTGGAACCGCAGCAGGGTGTCCAGGCCGCCGAACCGCTCACCGCTTCGACCGGTGCCCGCCGGGGGCGCGGAACCGGCGGGAGGGGAGCCCGTGGGGGCGCTTCCGTCCCCGGCCGGGTCGTCGTCGGTGGTGCGCGAGCTCATCTCCCACCTCCGACGGAAGTGGTCGGCGAGTCCCGCTGGTCGGGGTCACTTCCCATCGCGGCCGTCAGCAGTTCGGCCTGGGTGGTCCGCGAAGCGTCGAACTCGGCCACGGACGCACCGCCCCGCAGAACCACGATCCTGGAGCACACGCCGACGAGCTCGGCCAGTTCCGAGGAGGCCAGCAGCACCCCGATGCCCTGTTCGGCCACCTCGTCCAACAGCCGGTAGAGCTCGGCCTTGGCGGCTATGTCCACCCCCCTGGTCGGATCGTCCAGCAACAGCAGCCGGGGCTCGGTGAGCAGCATCCGCCCGAAGACGACCTTCTGCTGGTTGCCACCGGACAAGGTGCCCACCGGATCGGCGATCGAGCCCAGTTTGATGCCGAGGCGTCGGGAGCTCCGCCGGGCCACCGAGCGCTCCCTCCGCCGGGAGACCAGCCCGAGCGGGCCGAGCCGGGGCAGCACGGACAGCACCGTGTTGGCGGTCACGGAGTGCTCCGGGGTCAGTCCGCTGCCCCTCCGGTCCTCCGGAACGAACGCGACCCCCGCGCGAAGCGCCTCCCCGGGGCTTCGCGGGCAGTACGCACGACCGTTCAACCGCACCTGTCCGTACCACCGGGCGCTCGGCCCGCTGCCGAACAGCGCTTCGAGCAGCTCGGTGCGCCCCGAGCCCAGCAGGCCGCACAGCCCCACCACCTCTCCCCCGCGCACGGACAGATCGATCCCGGCGGGCTCCCGTCTGCCGTCGTCACATCCCCCCGATCGCAGCCCCAGACCGGAGACCGAGAGCAGTTCCTCACCAGGGGGCCGGTGCCGCCGCGCGCTCGTCGTATCGACCTCCTCGCCGACCATGGCGGCGGCCGCCTGTTCGGCGGTGACGCTGCGGGCGTCGAACTCGGCGGCCACACCGCCGTTGCGCAGCACGGTGGCGCGGTCGGCCACCTCGCCGATCTCGTCCATCCGGTGCGATATGTAGACGACTCCGGTCCCGGCGCCGCGCAGTTCGGAGATCACGGAGAACAGCCTGTCGACCTCGGTCCCGGACAGCGCCGAGGTCGGCTCGTCCATGATCAGCACCCTGGCCCGCAGCGCGAGGGCGCGGGCCACGGTCACGAGCTGCTGCTCCCCGATGCGGAGCAGCCCCACCTGACGGCGCGGATCGAGGTCCACCCCGATGTGTCGGAGCAGCTCGCGGGTCCGGGCGTTCATCCGGCGCCGGTCCACAGTGCCGCGCGCGGTGCGTGGTTCGCGTCCGAGGTGGAGGTTCTCGGCTACCGACAGGGCCGGGACCAGATCCAGCTCCTGCTGGATCATGGCGATCCCGGCACGCTGGGCGTCCAGCGGTTTGCGGAACGCGACCGGTTCCCCGCGGACGCGGATCTCACCCGAGTGGTCGGTGACGTCGCCGGACAGCACCCGCATGAGGGTCGATTTGCCCGCGCCGTTCTCCCCCAGCAGCGCGTGCACCTCACCGGCCCGCACGGTCAGGTTCACGTCCGAACAGGCCAACACGCCACCGAACCGTTTCGTGATCCCCCGTAGCTCCACCAGCGGTGGCGCGGCGTCCATGACGTCCCCCCTCATGTGGATCGCGAGGAGGCAAACGATCGCTCTACCCCGCACGCTCCCCCGTATTGTGTCAAGCATCACACGATGTGACCGGGTTCCGCGCGCTTCACCCGTCGCTCTCACACGAATCGGTGGTGATAACGGACAGGTCACGGCGTTGCTCCCGCCGACGGCGGAGGACGCTTCACTCCGAACGACGTGGGCCCGGTAACAGTGGACGTGTCGTTCCGACCGCACTAGACCGTTACGGTGACAACCGTGACCGCGACATCCGAGCGCAGCATCCACAGCTCCGGAAGCCGTTCCGGACACCTGTCCCAACGGTCGGCTTTCGGGACCACCCGCGGCATCCCGTGGTGGGGGGCCTTCCTGCTTCCACTGGTGGTGGCCACCGTGTGTGCCGTGATCGACATCCTGGTCTGGTCGGGACCCGGTGTCGTGTTCACGTCGGGCTACCTCGTGAGCACCCTGCTCGCGGTCATGCTGGTCCGGCGCGGCAGCCTGTTCGGACCGATGGTGCAGCCGCCGCTGATCGTGGCGATAGTCGTTCCCTGCCTCGTGCTGGCCATGGGGATCGGTTTCGACGCGGGGGACAACCAACGGCAGATCATGCTTTCCCTGGCCACGCCACTGATCAACAGTTTTCCGGCCATGGCCTCGGCCACCGCGCTGGTGCTGGCGGGGGGACTGCTGCGGGCGTTCGTGCTGCAGCCCCTCAAACGGCGCGGGGAGGCGGCGGAAGCGGCAACTCCCCAGGAGGAACGCAGCGAGCGCGAGACCGGCGGTTCGATACGCGCCTCCGACTCCTCCCCCCGCCGGGGAAGCCGGCCCGCCACGGACTCCACGGCGGACGACCGTCCGGACCGGCCGCGGCAACGACGCCCCGGAGGGCGCACCGGACACTCGGAAAGCTCGTCGGAACCGCCCGCGCGGCGCGGGGCAGCGGCCGAGCGTGGCTCCGGACCGAGAACACGGTCCGAAGTCTCTCGGGAACGCCCCGGCAGCGCCGAGGAGCGGGGCCGCGGCGGGCGCTCCAGTAGCTCCTCGGACGCTCGGGACGAGCGGTCGCCGGGTCGCGGTTCCGCCGGGGAGAGCCCGGCGGAGCGCCCCTCCCCGAGCCAGGGCAGGAGTCCGGGTCCGCCGGGACGGGGGAACGCGAAACGCTCACCTCGGCAGGGCGAGTCCCCGGACAGGTCCGGGCAGCGGCGCGGGCGCACCGAGCCTCCGGGCCGTCCGCGCCGCCCCCGCCGCGACGAGAGCTGAAGCGGTCGTTCCCGCACCTGCCACTCGCCCGTCGGCGACAGCTCGGAGCTCCCGCCCGGCCACCGCGACTCCACCCGACGGTCCAGCCGCTTCCACGACGGCACGCGGGGATCGCTCACCGGTAGGGCCTCAGCGCACGCCCTGCGGGCTGTCGGGATTCTCGTCGAGGTCCTTGCGCAGCTCCCTCGGCAGCGCGAACGAGACCTTCTCGTTGGCGGTGGTGACCTCCTCGACGTCACCCCACCCGCGCTCGCTCAGGTAGTCCAGTACCTGGAAGACCAGCACGTCGGGCACCGAGGCGCCACTGGTGACGCCGACGGTCTCGACGCCCTCCAGCCAGGACTCGTCGATGTCACTGGCGTAGTCGATCAGGTGGGAGGAGGTCGCTCCCGCCTGCAGCGCCACCTCGACCAGCCGCTTGGAGTTCGATGAGTTCCGCGAACCGACCACCAGCACGAGGTCGCACTCCTCGGCCATCGCCTTGACCGCGACCTGGCGGTTCGAGGTGGCGTAGCAGATGTCGTCGCTCGGCGGGGCCTGCATCTCGGGGTACTTCTCCTGCAGCTGGTTCACCCGCTCCATGGTCTCGTCCACGCTCAGCGTGGTCTGGGACAGCCAGACCACCCTCGACGGGTCGCGCACCTCGACCTTGTCGACATCCTCCGGCTTGTCCACCAGCTGAACGTTCTCCGGGGCCTCGCCCGAGGTCCCCTCGACCTCCTCGTGGCCCTCGTGGCCGATCAGCAGGATGTCGTAGTCCTGCCTGGCGAACCGGTTGACCTCCTTGTGGACCTTCGTCACCAGCGGACAGGTGGCGTCTATGGTGCGCAGGTTGCGCCGCGCGGCGGCCTCGCGCACGGCGGGGGAGACACCGTGCGCGGAGAACACCAGCAGCGCCCCCTCGGGGACCTCCTCGGTGTCCTCGACGAACACGACGCCCCGCTCGCGCAGGTTCCGCACCACGTGCTGGTTGTGCACGATCTCCTTACGCACGTAGACAGGTGCGCCGTACTTGTCCAGCACGCGTTCCACGGTGTCCACGGCACGATCGACGCCCGCGCAGTAACCACGCGGTTTGGCCAGCAGAACCCGTTTGTTCGAGGAGTTGGAGTCGGCGGCTGTCGTACGCTGTCCGGACTCGGAAGCCTGCGGAGAGGTGCTCATACCGCACAGGGTACGGATACCGCGCGGAACGGTCAGTAACCAGCACCGCTGACGACAATCAGCCGATCCGGGCAACCCGGTGATCCGAACACCGCGACCGCCGCGCGGGGGTGCACCCGAACGGGCGCGCTCCGGCACCGGTGTCCGCCGCCACCGCCGGACGTGGTGACGGCGGGTACATCGGTGGGGCAAGCTTGACGGTATGCGATCGTTCCCCTTGCCGATTCGGGTTGCGGCGGGCCTGGCGGGTACGGCGGTCGAGCAGACCCGCAGGCTGCCCGACCACCTGATCGGCCTCCCTGTCACGGTTACCAGTCAGGCGCTGCAGCTGAGCATGCGAGTGCAACAACACATCACGGAACTGGCGATCAAGGGCGACGACCTGCTCGCCGGTTTCCAGCAGCCCGAGCAGCACCCCGAGTGGGCGAGATTCGACGAGGACGAGCAGGCCGGCGCCACCGCCGGGGAACGGACGAACCGCGGCGGAGGGGATCACTTCGTGGCTCACCCACCCGCCAGGCGGGAGTGGTCGGGCGAGGAGGCCCCCGAGGACGTCTCGGACCTGCTCCCCGGCTACGAGGAGATGACGCTGCCGCAGCTGCGGGGGAAGTTGCGGAGGCTCTCCGAGTCCGATCTGGTACGGCTGCTGGAGCACGAACGCGCCCACGCGCGACGCCCGGACTTCCTGCAGATGCTGTTCAATCGGCTCAACAACGTGCGCGCCGCCGAACGGGACGAGTGAGCGTTCACGAACGGGCCCCCGAGGTCACGGCGGCTCCGCCCGCCGTGACCCCCGAATCACCCCGCCCCCGGAGCGGCACCCGTCCCAGGACGCTCACCCGAGCGGCCCAGCCCGGACGGGTGAGAACACCGTTCTCCGCGGGCCGACCGCATTGAGGAGAGATTCCGCTGAGCCCCGCCACCAGCGCCGAGGATCCCTGGCCGGTACGCACCGTCTCCCGCAAGATAGCGGAGTGGATCAACCGGTTGGGCACCATCTGGGTCGAGGGACAACTCACCCAGATCTCGGCCCGCCCCAAGGCCAACACCGCGTTCCTGACGCTGCGCGACCCCTCCGCCGACGTGTCGCTGACGCTGACCTGCCCGACCACGCTGCTGCGGAGCATGGACCCGCCGCTGACCGACGGCAGTCGGGTGGTGGTGCACGGCAGGCCGTCGTTCTACGTGGGCAGGGGGACCCTGAGCCTGCGGGTTGACGAGATCCGCTCGGTGGGCGTCGGTGAACTGCTGGCGCGCATCGAGCGGCTGCGCAAGCTGCTGGCGGCGGAAGGACTGTTCGATCCGGCCCTGAAGCGCTCCCCACCGCTGCTTCCGGGGCGGGTCGGGCTGATCACCGGGCGCGGCTCGGCCGCCGAGCACGACGTGATCAGCAACGCCAGGCTGCGCTGGCCCGCCGTGGACTTCGAGGTGCGCAACGTGGCCGTGCAGGGCTCCACCGCGGTCCCCCAGATCCTGGAGGCGCTCTCCGAGCTGGACCGGGACCCCGAGGTGGAGGTGATCGTCCTGGCCCGGGGCGGTGGCAGCGTGGAGGACCTGCTGCCGTTCTCGGACGAGACGCTCTGCCGCGCGGTGGCCGCGTGCACCACCCCCGTGGTGAGCGCGATAGGCCACGAGCCGGACTCACCACTGCTGGACCACGTCGCGGATGTGCGCAGCTCCACACCGACCGGTGCGGGCAAGCGGGTGGTGCCGGACGTCTCCGAGGAGATCCGGCGGATCGAACAGCTCACCGACCGCGCGCGGCGGGCGCTTCGCGGTTGGGTGGAACGGGAGCAGGGTCTGCTGAACTCGCTGCGCAGCAGGCCCTCGCTGGCGGACCCGGTCGGCCCGCTGCGGCGTCGCGCCGAAGAGGTGGAGGCGTTGCGGCAGCGCTCCCGGCGCGCGGTGCTGACCGTGCTCACCGGAGAGCGGCAGGAGCTCGCCGCCACGAGGTCTCGCTTGACGGCGCTGGGTCCGGCAGCCACGCTTGCTCGCGGCTACGCGATCGTGCAACGCGCCGACGCCACGGATTCGTCCGTCCTGCGCTCGGCGGAGCAGGTTCGTCCCGGAACGCCCCTGCGGATCCGTCTGGAGGACGGCTCCGTTCACGCCGTCGTGACCGAGGACGAATAGCTCGCGAGCCGAATCCGGCGGTCCCCGTGCCGGGACGACACGTGTGCGGTCGGCCGTGCGGCGCGGCCGGCTACGACGGCGTTTCCCGGCAGTTGAAGCGCACATGGAGGCTGTGGTGCTGAATCACGGGCGAGAACCCACGTTCCTCCCGCTCACCATCGCCGTGACCACCTCGGCGGCCACGGCTCCCGGAACCCGCGCCGTGGGCGACGCCCGCGTGGTCCGGAGTCGGGCGGAGGAAGCGGACACGGTGGCGACGGGGTGCTGGGCGGCGTTGCTCGGCGGCTGCAACCCTCCGGAACGACGCGCGTTGCCGACGCAGCTGAGCGCGCTGGCCGAGGCGACCTCGCGCTATGTGGGCGACCGGTGGTGGTCCGAGCGAGGAGTCGGATACCGGCGTAGGGTCGCCTCGGCGCAACTGCGCATCAACGACGCGGTGCGCGAGGGCGACGGGGAGGAGTTCGCCGAGGCCTTCGTCGGTTACGACCAGGCCATCGCCGCCGCCGTGGTGTCGGTACAGCAGAACTTGGAAAGAGCCAGTCAGTGACCAGCAGTGAACCGGAACGGCCCGAGGAACGTGCGGGCGCGGCCCCCGACGAGCACGGAATCGATCCCGAGACCGACCACCCGGACGTCGCCGGGTTCGGGTACGAGCGGGCCCGCGACGAGCTGGCCGAAGTGGTGAAGCGGCTGGAAGCGGGCGGGCTCTCGTTGGAGGACTCCCTGGCGCTGTGGGAACGCGGCGAGGCGCTGGTCGCCGTGTGCGAACGGCATCTGGCGGGCGCCCGCCAACGGGTGGACCGGGCCCTGGCCAGCGTCGAGCAGCGGGAGGAACCGGAGTCCCCGGACGGAACGGGGCAGTGAGATCCACCGATCTCGGCCGGACTCCTTTCTCGTGATCGGCGTCAGAGGACGGCGCTGGCGAGTACGGGACAGCGCGGTGGTGAACGGTGTGTCCGGTGTATCGGGTGGCCGGGCCGCGGAGTCACGTCGGCCTGCCGAAGCAGCGTTCGGCGACATCGCGATGCTCGTGGTACTCGACGTCCGAGATCCGGGGCGTCCGTCGTGAGGTTTCCGTACCCCGCGTTCCGGTCGGATCGTTCGGGGGGATGTGGCGGGTGCGGCGCGTTCGCGGTGCTTGTCTGACGCCGAAGACTGATACACCTCGTCGGTGAACAGCGGCTCGAAGACCGCCGTGATCAGTACCGCCGCTGCCTGCCCGTAAGGCGGTGTGAGCAATCGTGGACTGACCCTGACCTGGGGAGAGCACGACCACGTAGCGGAAATTTCTCCTGATCGACAGCCGCTCGGATCTTCGCTCGTCGCTCCCCCTCGCGATCACCCGAGAAGTCGCTGTCACCGCTGTTTCTTCGATACCGGTTCTTCGATACCGGATCGCCGTGCCTGCTCCTTCGTCCGGACTTCCGGCGGCATCCTGGTGCGCGCGCACGGCACTGGAATCCTTGCTCAGTACCCGACCTCGCTGACGGGCCGGCTTCCACGCCCATGCGGTTTCGCCGGGCCGCGCTACGAAGCGCCGGTACCTTACCGCCACAGGACCACGTCGATCAGCGGTGGATGACTACACCTCCAGTCGTCTCGCCCCTACGGCCACGGCAACGAAGGCTCGCCATGACAACGCACCATCGATCACCTCACCACATCGACCACCATCACCGAACACTTCTCACAAGATCCGCGGAACGTGCCTGATCGGCACCGGAGAGAACGGGACGAAAATCCCCACCGAATCCTGCTCCGTTCGCAACGGTGATTCCCGCTGTTTTCACACGAATCTCATCCTCACCACGGCAGGCACCGAACCAGTCGAATCATCATCGGCGCGGCATCAGCGTCAGCGCCGTGTCAGCGCCGTGTCAGCGCGCCTTCCTACGCTGACAGTGATTCTCAGCAGCATCGACTCCGAGAATTACAAACGTTTCCGCAGTACAACGAAAAACTCCACCACCACCGAGTTCCGAAGGAGTAAAAACAATGCCGACCCAACACGGTTGAACACCCCGAGAAAAATTGAACGAGCAAGACCGGTAGCCGCGAAAAAACACCAGTGACCGATGCCGCGGCACAATCATCGCAAAGTATTCAACAACACTCCCACACCACTCCGAAAGCATCAGAAATGAAGACACAAACAGTCGAAAAGTTCAACTCGGTAATCGACCGGAGCTCCACGGGAACCGAACCGGAAAAAGTAGTGGATGAGCTGGTTTCAAAAGCGATGGAGGCGCAATCAGAATTCGCGCGTTACGAGCAGGAAGAAGTAGACCACATCGTAAAGAAGGCTTCTCTCGGAGCACTGCGTAGGCACACGGAGTTGGCACGGTTGGCGGTTTCGGAGACCGGCCGCGGTATCGCCGAGGACAAAGCCATAAAGAACATGTACGCCTGTGAACATGTCACCCACCGCATGGCCGGGTTGAAGACGGCGGGCGTCATTCGGCGTGACGAGATGGATGGCGTGGTGGAGATCGCGGACCCTGTCGGTGTAATCGCCGCTGTCACACCGGTGACGAATCCGACTTCCACTGTGATCTTCAAGTCGCTCATCGCGTTGAAAACACGCAATCCGATCGTGTTCGCCTTCAACAGACGAGCGCAGGAGTGCTGCACGGAAGCCGCGCGGTCGGTACGCGATGCCGCCGTCGCCGCGGGAGCCCCGGAGAACTGCATCTCGTGGATCGAGACACCGTCGCGTGCCGCGACGACGCACCTGATGCGCCACGACGGAATCGCGATCAATCTTACCACCGGAAGCCACGGGCTCGTCCGGGCGGCGTACTCTTCGGGAAAGCCCGCACTGGGAGTAGGGGCGGCGAATGTCCCGGTATATGTGAACGCCGGCGCGGACCTGGCGCGCGCGACGCACGACCTCGTCCTGTCGAAAAGCTTCGACAACGGTTTGATTTGCTCTTCCGAACAAACGCTCATCCTTGACGAGGAGATCGCCGATTCGGCGTTGGAGGAACTTCGCAAGCTGCACGCGTATGTCGCGACCCCGTCGGAAAAACTCCTGCTCGAACGGTACCTGTTCAGCGGAGGCGACCAAAATGGATCGTGTACGGCACGGGGAACCTTCAACGCGGAGGCGGCGGGGCAGTCGGCCCGGCACATCGCGAAACGAGCGGGTTTCGAGGTGCCAGCCGACACTTCGGTCATCCTCGCTGAGGTGTCCGAGACCGGCCCGTCCGAGCCCCTGGCTCAAGAGAAGTTGTGCCCGGTGCTCAGCGTGATCCGCGTCTCCGACAGTGAGCACGGGCTTCGACGCGCCGAGCAGATCCTCGCCAACGGCGGCAACGGTCACACAGCCGTGATCCACACCGATGACTCGCACCTGGCCGAACGATTCGGCCATCGGGTCAAGGCCGCCCGCATCGTATGGAACTCGCCCAGCTCCCACGGTGGTATCGGCGACATCTACAACGCCTTTCTCCCCTCCCTGACACTCGGCGCGGGAGCGTCCGGCGGTAATTCAGTATCAGGAAACGTTCATGCGATCCACCTGGTGGACATCAAGCGCATCGGACGCCGAAACACCAACATGCAGTGGTTCAAGGTTCCACCCAAAATCTATTTCGAACCCTACAGCATCCGATACCTTTCGGAAATGGCCGGGCTGAAGAGAGTAGCGATCATAACCGGTCCGAATGTGCGACGAGCGGGACATGTCAAACGCGTTCGCGACGCCTTGGCGAAGCGCTCGGAACCGGTCGACATCGACATCATCGACGACATCGAACCCAATCCGAGCATCGACACCGTCCGGAGGCACGCACAGCGCATGCGCACCTTCGAACCCGACACCATAATAGCCTTGGGCGGTGGCTCACCGATCGACGCCGCCAAGGTGATCTGGCTGCTCTACGAACATCCCGACGTCGATTTCGGCGATATGCGCGAAAAATTCTTCGACATCCGCAAACGTGTCTTCAGGTTTCCTGAACCGGGAAAACGCGCCAAACTCGTATGCGTGCCCACCACGGCGGGAACCGGCGCCGAAGTTTCGCCGTTTTCGGTGATCACTGACCCCGAAACCGGCCGCAAATACCCGCTCACCGACTACGCGCTGACCCCCAGCGTCGCGATTTGCGACCCGACCTTCACCACCGATCTGCCTCCGTCTGTAACCGCGGACACCGGCTTCGATGCCCTCACCCACGCCATCGAGGCGTACGTGTCGGTCTACGCGAACGACTTCACCGACGGACTGTGCCTCAAAGCGATACGACTCATCTTCGACCACCTGGAACGCGCCGTCACCAACGGAGCTCACGACCCGGCCGCACGCGAAGCCATGCACAACGCGGGCACCATCGCGGGAATGTCCTTCGGAAACGCGTTCCTCGGGGTCGTGCACGCCATGGCGCACACACTCGGGGCGACGTTCCACATCGCCCACGGACGCACCAATGCCGTCCTCCTCCCCCACGTGATCCGCTACAACGGCACCACCCCGGGAAAGTTCACCGGCTGGCCCAAGTACGACCGCTACACGGCACCGGAACGGTTCCAAGAGATCGCCCGATTCCTCGGTCTGCCCGCGAACACCCCCGACGTCGCCGTCGAACAACTCGCCCTCGCCGTCGAGGACCTCCGCGACCGCTCCGGTATCGAACCCTCTTTCCAGGCCATGGGGATCAGTCCAACCGAATTCCTGAACGCACTGCCACAACAGGCGATCAACGCCTACAACGACCAGTGTGCTCCCGCCAATCCAAGACTTCCCATGTTCACCGAAATCGAGAACCTGATGCGTACCGCCTACTACGGAAAACAAGCATGATCACACCCCGAACTCCGTACACGTCGAACGGGACGCCGCCGTCGTACACCTGTTCATCATCACGACTCCCCCGAGACTTGCCGCGCGAGGCAACGGTGGGTTGTGACAGCCGACAGGCCAGCGGTCTCCTGCTCGAAACGGACGAAGCGGAGGTGTTCGAAGAGAGGTAACCACTCCCGGAACCGGGCATAATGTGATTCTCTCGCGCGTCAGATCTCGGGATCCTCGTTCGTTACCTCAGAAAGCTCCGGGACGAATTCTGACGCGCGGGAGCCACATCCCCCCGTGTCCCTTCGGACACGCCCCCACACCCGGGGTCTGCCCAAGAGAACTCGCCGTGCCGTCCGATGGCGAGACCGACATCACGGTCCCGGCCGCACGACGGAGGCGCGGGACACGGCGCGGGCCATCGTGCGGAACTCGCGCTCGTCCCCGTTTCCGGTGATCAGCAGCCGCACACCATCGCGTTCGCTCACCCACGCCCGTTCCGATCGGATGCTGCGGTAGACCACCCACTTGTGGCCCGCCGCCTCGACGGTGCCCAGCGCCCTGGGGCGCTGTTCGGTCTCGAAGGACACCAACTCGGCCTCGGAGGCCGGTGACTGCGACAGCCGCAGGTAGTGGGTACGGCCGGTCAACCAACCGACCTGTACGACCTCGTGGTCCGGCGCGACCCGTCGCACGTCGGTCGAGTTCGCCCGCCACCCCTCGGGCAGGCGAGGACGCAGCACCGGGAAGTCCACCCGGCGGGCGGCCGAGTCGAGTTCCCGGCCGACTTCCACCGTAGGAGCGGTTTCGGGGTCCACCGAGGGCCCCAGCGGACTGAACGAGCAGCGCCCCATGAGCCCGGCCACTCCCAGTACCACGAGGATCAGCGGCAGCAGCGCGAACAGCATGGCCCGGGGGCCCCGGGGTGCGCCCGCCGGAGTGCTGGATCGATTGTCCTCCGAACCCTGGTTGCGCCGTTCAGCCACGCCTCGCATGCTCTCACCTACCCGGTCGCGCGCGCCGAAGAGCCCACGGGGGCGAGCGGCCGCGTGGCCTGCGCCACTTCACCGGAACGACCGTGGGCCGGATCTGCGAGGATTCGCCCAACCACACGATCACGGGCGGTGGACGATCCGCCCCGCCGGGGAGCCGGTGGGGACCCCGGCCGACCGAGGACGAGCAAGGCAGCGGACATCAACCGAGGCAGCGAGTTCAACTCGCCAGCGGGAGGCGCCATGAACACTTCCAGCACCGATTCGCACGAGGCCACTCGCCGTCCCGAAGCCCCCGACCGCAACCTGGCGATGGATCTGGTGCGGGTCACCGAGGCCGCCGCCATGTCGGCGGGCCGCTGGGTGGGGCGAGGTGACAAGAACTCCGGTGACGGGGCGGCCGTGGAGGCCATGCGCAAGCTGATCAGCACCGTGGCGATGCGGGGAGTCGTCGTGATCGGCGAGGGCGAGAAGGACGAGGCCCCGATGCTGTTCAACGGCGAGGAGGTGGGCAACCACCACGGGCCCGAGTGCGACGTGGCCGTCGACCCGATCGACGGGACCACCCTGCTGAGCAAGGGGATGCCGAACGCGCTCGCGGTGCTGGCCGTCGCCGAGCGCAACGCGATGTTCGACCCCTCCGCCGTGTTCTACATGGAGAAGCTGGCCGTGGGCCCCGAGGCCGCGGACGTGGTCGACATCAGCGCCCCCGTCGCCGAGAACATCCGACGGGTGGCCAAGGCCAAGCAGATCGAGGTCTCCGACGTCACCGTGTGCGTTCTGGACCGGTCACGGCACGACCAGCTGGTCTCCGAGGTGCGCGAGGCGGGTGCCAGGATCCAGTTCATCTCGGACGGCGACGTGGCGGGCGCGATCGCCGCCGCACGTCCCGACAGCGGGGTGGACATGCTCATGGGCATCGGCGGCACCCCCGAGGGCATCATCACCGCGTGCGCGTTGAAGTGCATGGAGGGCGAGCTGCAGGCCCGCCTCTGGCCGAAGGACGACACCGAGCGGGAGCAGGTGCGCGCCGCCGGGCACGACACGGAGCGGATTCTGACCACATCGGACCTGGTGCGCGGTGACAACGTGTTCTTCTGCGCCACCGGCATCACCGACGGGGCGCTGCTGCGCGGGGTGCACTACCGGGCGCAGCGCTGCACCACCCAGTCGTTGATGATGCGTTCCAAGTCGGGCACGGTTCGGCTGATCGAGGGCTCGCACAAGCTGAGCAAGCTAAACGAGTACTCCGAACTCGACTTCAAGCACGGCGAGCCCACCGCCCGCTACGGCCTCCTACCCTGAGGGCACGGCCGAGCCCGAGGGGCCGGCGCGGGTGCCGGGTAACCGGCACACGAGGCAGTGTGGTGACGCTTTGACGAGCAGTGCGGCGGCGATTTCTCGCGAAATCGCCGCGCCGCTGTGACGCGGAGCCGAACTCCGACCACCCTGGCGGGTCGAGCTCCGGCCACCCTCACGACAGGCACCGCCGCGGGTTCTCCGGCGAGTGCCTCGCGAGGAAGGCCCGACGTTGTGTAGTACCTACCCGATGTCGGGCCTCCCCGGAGCGAGGCGCCGCCGGAGGTTCCGCCACCCGCACCGCCACGAGGAACGAGCCGTGCCACGCTTTCGCATTCAGTCGGCGTTGGTGGAGTGTCCGGGGAAGAGCCGCGCCGACGGGTCGAGCTCCACCGCGATGTTGTTCACGGCCGTGGCCGCCTCCCCGAACCCGGTGGCGATGAGTTTGACCTTGCCCGGGTAGGAGGCCACGTCCCCGGCCGCGTAGATCCGCTCGCGATTGGTCCGCATCGTGGTGTCAACTTTGATGGAACGCTTGTCCAGGTCGAGCCCCCATTCCTCGATCGGCCCCAGCGCAGCGGTGAACCCCAGCGCCGCGACCACGGTCTGGGCGCTCAGCACCTGGGTGTCGCCTTCGGACAGTTCGAGTTCGACCTCCCGGACGCGGTGCTCGTCACCTCTGATCTCGGCCACCTCGGCGCTGGTGATCAGCGGCACTCCGAGCCGTTCCGCCTCATGGACGAGTCCGGCCTGCGCGCGGAACCTGGCCCTGCGGTGCACCAGCGTGACGCTGTTGGCGACGGGATGCAGCGCCAGCGCCCAGTCGAACGCCGAGTCCCCACCGCCCACAACGACGACGTCGCGACCGTGGTGCTCGGCGATCTCGGGAACGAAGTGGACCACACCCCGGTCCAGCCAACCGTCTCCGGCGGGTAAGGGCCTGGGGGTGAACTCGCCGATACCGGCCGTGATCAGCATCGCCCCGGCGCGGACGGTGGCGCCGTCCCCTGTTCCCACCAGCAGCCCCTCCGAACCGACGGAGAGTTCGGTGGCGTAGCGGCCCAGCAGGTAGGTGGGTTCGTAGCGGTCCGCCTGCTCGACCAGTCCGCTGATCAGATCCCGCCCTCGGATCTCGGGGAACCCAGCCACGTCGAAGATCCGCTTCTCCGGGTACATGGCAGTCACCTGTCCGCCCGGTTCGGGCAGCGAGTCCACCAGCGCGGCCGACAGCCCGCGGAACCCGGCGTAGTAGGCGGCGTAGAGTCCGGTCGGTCCCGCCCCGACGATCAGCACGTCGACCTCGGCGGAGACCGTATCCCGCGATAGCGTGTCGCGACCCATGTCCACCTCGCGCGGCGACGGCAGCACCCGGTTCCAGGCTATCGTCCCGACGCCCGTGAGTGGGGGACGAACGCGATCGGAATTCTTCCCACCGGTGCGCCGAAGGTCGAGTGGGCGAACCCATACTGACCCGCGCCGCGGGCACGGTTCACACTTTTCGCATGAGCGAACAGCGATACCGCACCGAGCACGACACCATGGGCGAGGTACAGGTGCCAGCCGAGGCGCTGTACCGGGCGCAGACGCAGCGTGCCGTGGACAACTTCCCCGTCTCCGGACAGGGCCTGGAACGGGCGCAGATCCGCGCGCTGGGACTGCTCAAGGCCGCGACCGCACGGGTCAACGGCAGGTTGGGCGTGCTGGAGGCGGACATGGCCGAGGCGATCGCGGCCGCGGCCGACGAGGTGGCCGAGGGCAGGCACGACGACCACTTCCCCATCGACGTGTTCCAGACGGGGTCGGGCACCTCCTCGAACATGAACGCCAACGAGGTGATCGCCACCCTCGCCACCCGCTCGCTCGGACGTGACGTCCACCCGAACGACCACGTCAACGCCTCGCAGTCCTCCAACGACACCTTCCCCACCACGATCCACGTCGCGGCCACCGAAGCGGTGCTGACCGACACGATCCCCGCGCTGGAACGGCTCGCCGCCGTCATCGAGGACCGGGCCGCGCAGTGGAGCGAGGTGGTCAAGTCCGGTCGCACCCACCTGATGGACGCGGTGCCGATCACGCTCGGGCAGGAGGCGGGCGCCTGGGCCGCCCAGGCCCGCTACGGCGTGGAGCGGCTGCGTGCCGGGCTGGACCGACTCGGCGAGCTGCCCATCGGTGGTACGGCCGTGGGGTCCGGGCTCAACGCCCCCGAGGGGTTCGGGGCTGCTGTCTCGTCCGAACTGGCCCGGGTGACCGGTCTTCCGTTGACCGAGGCCCGCGACCACTTCGAGGCACAGGCCACACAGGACGGTGTGGTGGAGACCTCGGGCAACCTGCGCACCGTCGCCGTGAGCCTGAACAAGATCGCCAACGACCTGCGCTGGCTCGGCTCCGGCCCACGCACCGGGCTGGCCGAACTGGCGCTGCCGGACCTGCAGCCGGGCTCGTCGATCATGCCGGGCAAGGTCAACCCGGTGATCCCCGAGGCCACGATGCAGGTGGTCGCCCAGGTGGTCGGCAACGACGCGACGGTCTCGTTCGCCGGTTCGCAGGGCAACTTCCAGCTGAACGTCAACCTGCCGGTGATCGCGCGGAACGTGCTCGAATCGGCGCGGCTGCTGGCGGCGGTGTCCAGGCTGCTGGCCGACAAAGTGTTCGCCGGTGTCGAGGCCGACGCCGAACGCGCCCGCGAGTACGCCGAGGGCTCCCCCTCCATCGTCACCCCGCTCAACCGCTACATCGGTTACGAGGAGGCGGCCGCCGTAGCCAAGCAGGCGCTGAAGGAACGCAAGACCATCCGTGAGGTCGTGCTGGAACGCGGTTACGTCGAGGAGGGCAAGCTCACCCGGCAACAGCTCGACGAGGCCCTGGACGTGCTGAGCATGGCGCGAGCGGATCGCTGAGCGACCGGCTCGCGGCCCCGGCCGGTGCCCCTGGAATCGGCCGGGTCCTCCCTCCGCACCGCGCGGAGACCCCGTGCCCGGGGCGCCACGCCCCCGCGAAGGCGCTCCGGGCCGCCCTCCCACATCCGGTACCACTCCGGCACCGACGACCAGCGCGGCGGTGAATTCGCACGGCATCGGCTCGTGACTCCGTTCACAGGGCCGTGGCACTATCGTGACGCGTAGCGGCACCCGGGTGCCGCTGGTCGGACGCTGCGGGGACAGGGGTATGCATATTCCGGAGACGGAGGTCGGGCCCGTCGAGGACTTCGCGGAGCACTTCGACAGAATCCGGTCGCTGGCTCGCGACGGTGACAACGCGGGCGCCATCGAGGTGGCCGACCGGATAGCCGCCACCGCGACTGATCCGCTCGTGATCTGCCGAGCGCTGGTGCTCAAGCTCGGCAGGCTGTTCAACCTGGGGCGCACGCAGCAGTGCCCGGCGGTGCTGGACCGGGCCTTCGAGGTGTTGGCGGACCGCCGGGCTCCCGCCCTGCGGGGCCATCTGCACGCGCTGGCCGGAATCATCGCCGCCGCCGACTCGCTGGAGCGCTGCGTGCGGCACCTCGTGCAGGCGGAACGCGAGCTGGACAACGAACGGGGGCCGACGGAGGACACCGTCGTGGCCCGGCACGACCTGGCGGTGACCTACTCCTACCTGGGCTTCCACGCCCAGGCGGCGCCGTTGGCCGAACGCTGCTACCGCGCGGGCCAGGCGCTCGGGCTGCCCAGCGGGGACCACGCGCTGCCCGAGGTCGCGGTGCGCTGGGCGGTTTCGCTGGATCACCTGGGCGACGCCGAGGGCTGCGCCGACATGCTGCGCTGGGTGCTGGAGACCTGGGGCGAGCGCACCGATCCGCGTCGGCTCTGGCCCGCCGAGCAGTACTACTACGGCTACGCCGCGATGCGGCTGCGGGCGCTCGGTGAGCCCGCCGAGGTGGACCCGGGCCTGTTCAGCGTAGAGGAGCAAGGCTGGGAGATGAGCGACCTGCGGATGCTGGCCGGGGCCTGCGAGTCGATCGCGGCGGGCGATCCCACCGGGGCGCTGCGCCTGCTCGACCGCCCCACCCACCCCTACACGCTGGGAACGGCCGAACCGCACCGCGTGCGCGCCCTGGCGCATGCGGCCGCCGGTGACCACCGCTCCGCCCGCGAGGCGGACCGGGAGGCCACGCGGGCGGCCACCAGCGACACCGGCCGGTTGCACGACCGGCTGGTCGACGGCACCAGGACCCAACTCGACCACGAGGCGCTGCGTCGCACCGTGGAGCAGTACGCCTCGGAAGCGCTCACGGACCCGCTCACCGGGCTGCCCAACCGCAGGCACTTCGACCGCTACGTGGCACGACTGGCCGAGGACGGCGTCGATGCCGCGATAGGGGTCATCGACCTGGACGGTTTCAAGACCGTCAACACCGTCTACGGCCACCTCTCGGGCGACCTGGTGCTGCAGCGGGTGGCGGCCATTCTCGCCAGAACACTGCGGCAGGGTGATTTCGTCGCGCGTTACGGCGGTGACGAGTTCGTCGCGGTGCTGCCCCGGACCGAAATCCCGGACGCCCACCGCATCGGGTCCCGGATAGCGAGCGCGGTCGCCGACGGGGACTGGGACGCGCTGGTGGCGGGGACCCCGGTCTCGGTCACGATCGGCTGGGCCGATCTGACGGACCCGCTCGGCCTGCCCGGCACCCTCGAGTCGGCCGACCGCGCCATGCTGAGCCGGAAGAGGCTGGCGGGAAGCACCCGTGGCTGAGTCGCGATCCGCCCCGCGCCGCGGGATCGCGCCGCGGCGGGTCGGGCGTGCTCGCCCCCGACACGCGGGCCACGCCCCGGTTCGGGAGCGCGTACCGGCGAACGGCGCGGGCACCGCCAGTGAGAAAGTGGAGTCATGAGCAATCGCGGCAGCGAGCCGGAGCCCGAACAGCCTCGTGAGATGCCACCCCCGGTGGAGCTTCCCGACGAGCTGGTGGAGGGGGCCGACCGTTCGATCAACATCGGCGGCGATCCGACGCCGGGGGGCCGAGCGTCCGCTTTCGCCTCGGAGGAGCCGGACGCCTACGTCGCGGTACTGGTGACGGAATCGACCTCGGATTCTCCCGACTTCCAGCCGCTGTACGAGGAGTCGTTCGTGCTGCTGACGGCCCACTCGGAGGAGGAAGCCCTCGAGAAGGCGCGCGAGTACGGCAAGCAGCAGGAGATCAGCTATCACAACGAGCACCAGCAGCTGGTCACCTGGCGGCTCAAGCACGTCGTGGAGGTCAAGCAGGTCGAGGACGCGACCTTCGACGACGGTTCCGAGCTCTACAGCAGGTTCTTCCGCGACTACGCGCGTTACCGCTCCTTCGAGCCGACCCTGGAGGGCGAGGAGCCCTGACCGCGGGGGCCGTTCCGCGACGAGCGCGGCGGCGCGAGGCGGGGGCCGTGGGTGGTGTCTTCGCACGAACGGCGACCGGCGGTGCGTTCACGCGGTTGGCGGTCGCGCACAACGCGGGCGAGCTCGGTCACCGGAGCGGTGAGCGGGTACCGCCGAAGGGGTATCCTGCCGGGTTGTGCGGTTCTTGAACGAACAACGGCCCACCACGGACCTTACCTACGACGACGTGTTCCTCGCCCCGGTGCGTTCGGGGGTGGAATCGCGGTTCGACGTGGATCTGTCGACCAGCGACGGCTCCGGCACGACGCTGCCGATCGTGGTCGCCAACATGACCGCCGTCGCGGGACGGCGGATGGCCGAGACGGTCGCCCGGCGGGGTGGTCTCGTGGTGCTGCCGCAGGACGTGGCTCCGGAAGCCGTGGCGGAGATCGTCTCCTGGGTGAAGTCCCGGCACGTCGTGTGGGACACCCCGCTCGTGCTGCACGAGGGGGACGCGGTCGCCGACGCGCTCAACCTGCTGCCGAAGCGGGCCCACGGCGCGGTGGTGATCGTCGACGACCGGGAACGTCCGCTGGGGGTGGTCGACGAACGCTGCTGCACCGGCGTGGACCGGTTCGCCCGGCTCGGCGAGGTCGCCGACCGCGACCCGGTGGTGCTGCCGCTGGAGACCAAGCCGCGCGAGGTGTTCGAGACGCTGCACCAGCGGGGCAGTGACGTGGCGCTGGCCGTGAACGGTTCCGGCGAGCTCAGCGGCATCATGACGCGGCGCGGTGCGCTGCGCTCCGAGATCTACACTCCGGCCGTGGACTCCTCGGGCAGGCTGCGGGTGGCGGCCGCCGTGGGGGTCAGCGGCGACGTGGCGGGCAAGACCTCGGCGCTGCTGGAGGCCGGGGTGGACATGCTGGTCGCCGACACCGCGCACGGCCACCAGGAGAAGATGATCGCCGCGCTGCGCGCGATCCGCTCGGTTTCCCCGGAGGTGCCGGTGGTCGCGGGCAACGTGGTCACCGCCGAAGGGGTGCGCGACCTGGTCGAGGCGGGCGCCGACGTGGTCAAGGTCGGTGTGGGGCCCGGCGCGATGTGCACCACCAGGATGATGACCGGAGTGGGCAGGCCGCAGTTCTCGGCCGTGGCCGAGTGCGCCGAGGCCGCCGCCGAGCTGGGCAAGCGAATCTGGGCCGACGGCGGCATCCGCCACCCCAGGGACGTGGCGCTGGCGCTGGCGGCGGGAGCCGCCTCGGTGATGGTCGGTTCCTGGTTCGCGGGCACTTACGAGTCTCCCGGTGACCTGCAGCGTGACGAGCACGGCAACGCCTACAAGGAGTCCTTCGGGATGGCCTCCAAGCGCGCCGTGACCGCGCGCACCCGTTCGGACAGCGGTTTCGACCAGGCCCGCAAGGCGCTGTTCGAGGAGGGGATCTCCAGCTCCCGGATGCGGCTGGACCCCAACGCCCCCGGCGTGGAGGACCTGCTCGACGAGATCAGCTCGGGGCTGCGCTCCTCCTGCACCTACGCGGGCGCCAGGACGCTCTCGGAGTTCCACGACCGGGCCGTGGTGGGCATCCAGTCGGCGGCGGGCTTCGCCGAGGGCAGGCCGCTGCCCAGCGGCTGGTGACGTTTCCACACCGCTCGTTCGTCCGGTTCACGGGCGCCGGGGTCGGGAGGCGGTGCGCTCGCCGTGCGGTGGGTCCACCGATCGTCACCGACGAGCACTGAGCACCGTCGGGAGGCGACATCATCGGTCGGGCATGGATCCCGCGAGGAATCCACGCCCGACCGATCGCGGCTGCTACCGCGCTCACATCACCGTCAGCGGCTCGCCCTCGACGTCGAGTTCGGCGATGGCACGACTGCCCAGCGAGACCACCCGCTCCAGCGCCTGCCGGTCCAGGCTCAGCACGAAGGTCTCCGAGGAACCGAAGGCCAGACTGGCCTGCTCGTTGAGCCGGTCCACCTCACAGCGCACCGCCACCCCGCTGCCCATCTCCACGTAGGACTCGACCGAAACCCCGGTGTGCCCGCAAAGACTCATGATCCACGCTCCTCGCTGGTCGATACGATGGTTGTCCGAGTTGACAGGGATGGTGGCCACCAGAACCAAAATAAGACTGACTGTCAGTCTTTGACAGCCATCTGATCGGGTGAGTTACGAGGGGAAGCGCATGGGCCGAGCCCGCCAGACATTCGAGCGACGGCAGTTGGGGCTCACCCTGCGTCGGCTCCGGGAACAAGCGGGCAGGTCACAGCACGCCGCCGCTGCGGCGATCGACAAGGCGCGCTCGCGCGTGGTCCAGATCGAGGACGGCGAGGGAACGCTGCCACCCGAGAGCCTCGAACTGCTGCTCGACCTCTACGAGGTGGACGCCCCGGAGCGGGAAACAGTCCGAGCGCTCGCCAACTCGGCCCGGAAACGCCAGAAGCGCAGGGCTTACGTGGACACGCTGCCCGACGCCTACCAGCGGTTCGCCGACCTGGAGAGCAACGCGAGCGAGATCAGGGCGTTCGAACCGAGCATCGTTCCAGGGCTGCTGCAATCGCCTTCCTACCTACGCTCCGTCATAAGCTCCTGGGAAGGCATCTTCACGAACTCGGCACCGGCGGAGATCGAACAGCGCATCGACTACCGGATGAATCGCCAGTCCAGAACACTGCACGGCGAGCGCTCCAAGGAACTCGACATCGTGCTCGCGGAACACGCGATCCTGGACATGAAAAGCACCGGCTCCCTGCTACGAGACCAACTCGAACACGTACTGTCCTTGCTGGACCAGTGTGAAAACCTGACGGTTCGAGTGCTCCCGGTGGGATCGGTGTCGAATCCCGCTTGTGGCGGCGGATTCACGATATTCGGTTTCGGTGACCGAGGTTCACCGATAGCTTTCTCCTCGGTTGTACATGGCCCGTCCGTCTACCTCGACGACACGGAAGACGTGGGAGTGCTCACCAGAATTTTCGACCGGGTGCGCGAGCTGACGCTCACTTCCGACGAATCTCGGGCTTTCCTGGAACGAACCCTCAAGGAGGTCTGATGTACGACACCGGCTGGATCAAGAGCGCTCGCAGTTCGGGAGGTAGCGACAACTGCGTGGAGGTGCGCATCACCGACACCACCGTGGGAGTCCGCGACTCCAAGAACCCCCACGGCCCCGTCCACACCTTCACCCACCACGCCTGGCGCGCCTTCCGCCACACCCTCACCACCGACGAGCACTGAGCACCGCCGGAAAGCGTTAACACCGTCGAAGCGGACGAAGTGACACGATCGGTTCGAGTGAACCCGCCTCCCACACACCGAGGCCGACCCTTCGTTGCCGGTTGTAGTACAACCGAGCGCGGAGAGTGATCGCCTCGCTCTCCCGGACGCGTTCCCGCGAGACCGCGGGAACGGAGGGAACCACGGCTTCGAGGAGGTCCACATTGCGTTTTCGGCGAACCCGCACGGCGGCGGCCGGGATCGGCGCGGCGGCGCTGGCCGCGGCGGTTTCCGGAGCGATGCTGCCCGCCACGGCAACGGCGGAACCGGCTCGACAACAACCGCCCGGCTGCGGGACGGGGTGTGAGCGGGTCTTCGACCTGTCGTTGCCCTACGACGTCCGCTTCACCGGCTGGCGGGACGACTCGGTTCCCGGTGGCCGCAGCGTACTCGCCTACTACATCGGCGACGAGCTGCACGACAGCACCGAACTGTCCGACAGGGGCGTGCTGGACGCCGGTTGCGGTTGGGAGGGCGACGCCCAGCGGTGCGCGGTGACCTACTACACCGGGGCGCACAGCAGCGGAGCACTGTCGGTGCTGCTAACCGCCGACCGGGGCATCGAGCGGACCGACGACGTGGTGGGCGCGGCCCCGGGGGCGACGCTGCGCCGGTTGGACGGCAACGGTCGTCCTGACGTGGCGATCCGGCAGAGCACCTTCGACCCGAACTACGCGGACGCTCCCCAATACTGGGAGACCTACCTGGAGTTCGAGGGCGAGTTCGTGCGGACCGGTTGCGGCGCGCCGGAGCAACACCCCTCACCGGCACCGACCGAGCCGCTGTACGGCACCTGCGTCTACTACTGAAGTCTCCTCGACACCGTTTCCGACCCGGTCGTGCCCTCCGACCACGCCGGAGGGCACGACCGGCGGCATCTTCCCGGCGCGCCCGCCACGGCGCACGCGGGCGGGTGCCGGAGGCGTCAGCTCATGAACTCACCCTCCAGCATCTCGGTGACCAGGGCGGCCACCGGGGAACGCTCGGACCGGGTCAGCGTGACGTGCGCGAACAGTGGATGCCCCTTGAGCTTCTCGATCACGGCCGCCACGCCGTCGTGCCTGCCGACCCGCAGGTTGTCCCGCTGCGCCACGTCGTGGGTCAGCACCACCCGCGAATTGGTGCCCAACCGCGACAGCACCGTCAGCAGCACGTTGCGCTCCAACGACTGCGCCTCGTCGACGATCACGAAGGAGTCGTGCAGCGAACGCCCCCTGATGTGGGTCAGCGGCAGCACCTCCAGCATCTCCCGGTCGATGACCTCGTCGATGACGTTCTGCCCCGCGAGCGCACCCAGCGTGTCGTAGACCGCCTGGCCCCAGGGCTGCATCTTGTCGTCCTCGCTGCCGGGCAGGTAGCCGAGCTGCTGACCGCCCACCGCGTACAGCGGGCGGAACACCATCACCTTGCGGTGCCTGTGCTGCTCCATCACCGACTCCAGCCCGGCGCACAGCGCCAGCGCCGACTTGCCGGTCCCGGCGCGACCACCCAACGAGACGATGCCGACCTCGGGGTCCATCAGCAGGTCCAGCGCGATCCGTTGCTCCGCGGAGCGACCGTGCAGGCCGAAGGCCTCGCGCTCGCCGCGCACCAGGCGCACCGTCTTGTCCGGGGTGACCCGACCCAGCGCGTTCTTCGTTCCCGCGAGCAGCCGCAACCCGGTGTTGACCGGCAGCTCGGCGGCCCCGTCCAGCTCCACAGAACCGGTCTTGAACAGCGTGTCCACCTCACCCGGCGGCACGTCCAGATCCGCCATGCCGGACCATCCGGTGGAGATCACGTCCTGCGCCCGGTACTCGTCGGCGTCCAGCGCGACCGCCGCCGCCTTCACCCGCAGCGGCATGTCCTTGCTGATCAACGTCACGCGGTTGCCCTCGGCCGCGAGGTTCAACGCGCACGCCAGGATGCGGGCGTCGTTGGACTCGGTGCGGAAACCCGGAGGCAGCACCTGCGGGTCGGAGTGGTTCAGCTCGACGTGCAGCTGCCCACCCGAGTCGCCGACCGGTACCGGCTCGTCCAGCTTGCCGTGCCGCAGCCGCAGGTCGTCGAGCCCGCGCAAGGCCTCCCGCGCGAACCAGCCCAGCTCGGGGTGGTGGCGCTTGCCTTCCAACTCGCTGATCACGACCAGCGGCAGGACGACGCTGTGCTCGGCGAACCTGGTGAACGCCCAGGGGTCCGACAGCAGCACAGAAGTGTCCAGGACGTAGCTACGCACTCCCCTTCCTTCGGACGCGTCCGCGAGACGCCGCGCAGGATCCGAGGGATTCACGCTTTCGGAACCGGACAGGGGCTCCGCTTGCTGGGAACGTCGTGTCATCACGGCTACTCCCTAACGGGCACGATGCCTCGCACCCGTTCGTCGGCGGGCCGGGCCGCCCCGCACCGAGGCAAGGCCGTGGGCGCCACCCGGTGGAGCCCGATCCGACCTTCGCCGCGGGTGAGGGGCCTCCCCGGACGGACCGCAATTACACGGCCCGTCACCGCGGACGCTACCCGTGTGATCGGCCGTTGGCAGGCAGCCACACAGGTGATTAAACGAATCGTCACCCGAAAGCCAGAACGTGCACACTCGGTGACCCCGTTCGGAGGACGGCTCCGGGGCGGGTTCAGCGGCGCCGCGACTCCCGCAGCCAGACGGAACGGCCGGGATGGCGCACCCGGTCGGCGGCGACCTCGGCCGCGAACGCCAGCGTCCCCGACAGTTCGGACGGCTCGTAGCCACCGGCCACGGCGTGCAGCACCGCGCCGTGGAACACGTCGCCCGCGCCGAGCGTGTCGACCGCCTCGACCTCCGGGACCGCGACGCTGCCCCACTGCCCGTCCGGGAGCCACCAGAGCACGTCCTCGGGCCCCCGGGTGACGGCCACCGCCCCTACTCCGCGCTCGAACAGCGCCGCTGGCTGCTCGTCGGCCCCGGCGGTGCCCGGCACCCGGAAGTCGGCGGAGCAGACCGCGAGGTCCACCCTGGACAGGATCTCGCTGAGCACGGGTTTCCAGCTGCCGCCATCGAGTACCACGGGCGCGCCGATCCGTTCGGCGTGCGCCACCGCCGCCCGGGCCAGCGCGGGACGGTGACCGTCCACGAGCACCGCGTCGTGATCACCACGCGGCAACTCACCCGGATCGGGGTCGTCACCCGCCGCCGCCCGCGAAACCACGCTGCGGCTGCCGGTAGCGCTGTGGATCGTCACGGCGGAGACGACCGGCGGGGTGGGATCGTCCGGGGTGACGTCGAGCAGTTCGACACCGCACCGCGACAGCTCGGCCGCGACGAGCCCCGCCATCGGGTGGGCTCCCAGGGCCGTCAACAGGCTGGTCGTGGAACCGAGCGCGGCGGCGGTGACGGCGGCGCCGGTGGCGGGCCCACCCGCGTCGAGCTCGGCCCGCTCGGCGGTCACCTTCTCGTTCGGCCCGGGGAACTCGGCCACCCGCTGCAGCAGGTCGAGGGTGGCCATTCCGGCACACAGCACGGCGCGTCCGCTCATGCGGCGATTCTGCCGGAGAGCTCGGACCGCAGAGTTCGCGGCGGCAGCGGCCGGTCCAGCAGCAGCCCGTAGCGGCGGGAGCTCTCCACCGCGCCCCGGCAGCCCACCCAGCCCCCCAGCAGCTCGTACCCGGCGGGATGGACGGCGGCGTGAGCGGCCGCCGAGGGATCGGAGAGCAGGTCGAGCAGCACCCCGGCGCGCGAGTCGTCCAGCAGCAACCAGCGCCGCAGGTACTGCCGCACCTGCCGGGGGTCGGTGCCGTGCTCGTGCAGCATCAGGGCCGCGTCGCGCCGGACCCCGGTCAGCACGCGCCGTGCCGCGTCCATCAGCTCCAGTTCCGCTCCCTCCGGGACGGACGGCGGCCCGCCCAACACCCCCAGCGTCCACTCTCCCCAACCCGGACCGACCAGCACGTCCAGCGCCCGCTCGGCCATCCCTTCCGAGACCACGCACTGCGGGGTCTCGGCCAGCGCGATGTCGTGCTCGGGAAGGGTGCTGCGGCAGTGCTGGGTGTGGTGGCCGGGGTAGGTCTCGTGTGCCAGCAGCCGGGGGAGCTCACTGAGCCGGTGCGGGGTGGCGGTACTGATGGTCACGCGGGAGCGGCCGACGCCGAGGAAGTGCTGCAGTCCTCCGAAGGAGGGATCATCGTCGAAGCGGTAGGTGACTCCCTCGTGGGAGGGAAGCCGGAAGGTCTCGCGGGTCCGCCGCCGCAGGGCCTCGGAGAGCGCGTGGACGCGGCCGGGCAGTGATTCCACCGGCACCAGCTCCCACCGCCGGAACTCCGCCATCCGTTCGGCCAGCGTCCCGCCGTTGGGCAACCAGTGGGCCAGTTCGGCGTGCGCGGCGGCGTACACCTCGGGGTGGCCCCGTTCCACCTCGACCTGGAAGCAGCGACGCAGCCGCTCGGCGAAGGGCATCGGCGATCCCGCGAGCCGCCGGGCGACGCAGTCCAGCGCGGTGAGCTGCCCGAGCAGGAACTCTCCCCGGTCATTGTCCAGTTCGGCGTGCCGCACGGCGCGGCGCAGCCGGCGGGCCTGCGACGCCAGCTCCTCGGGAGCCGGTGGGGGTTCCCGGTTGACCTGGTCGCGCAGCCTCGGGTCACCGGTGTAACTCTGCACGAGGCCCGGGGACACCCGCCCGAAGCGCAGGCCGATCCTGAGGTACTCGGCGATCAAGGCTTCCCCGACCACAGTCGCAGGATAGCGGACACAACGGCTCCGGGGGCGGACTTCCGCGCGGCGCGCCCCGTGGAGCGGGAGACTCCGGCGGTGTGTCCTTCGAACGGCGGTGTCGCCGAGGAAGCGGCTGGACGAACAATGCTCGGCAACGGGTTCCCTTTTCTTGTATCACCCGAAAGATACCTTTATACCCCCGATTAGATATTTACACGATGGTGTTACGGAGCTTTCCTCGCGATCATGCACTCGATAGGTTTCTCTCGTGTGCGCGCCCACGGCGGAATTTGCTGGGGTTCCGTCGCGTGGATCGCGTTCCACGAATCACCCGTACCGACAAGGAGCGAGTAAAGTGCTGAAGAAGACCGTCGCGGCCACCGGCATCGCCGCCGCCGGAATGATGGCCATGGCCCCCGTCGCCAGTGCCGACTCCAAGGACAACGACGGCATCAACCTCCTGAACGACAACAACATCAGCGCCGTTCCGATCCAGGCGTGCGGCAACAACATCGCCGTGCTCGGCGTGGTCGCCAACATCCTGGCCGCACAGCCCTCCCAGTGCGTCAACGCCCCGGTCGTGGACCACCCCAAGGCGGGCAGCTGATCACCTCTCAGTCGCGAAGCGGATGATCCGGAATGGACGGCCCCGGACGGGAAGCCGTCCATTGCGGATTCGGCGGCGACCCGAACGCAAACATTCCGGGTAGTACCGGTTGCGTTTCTTTCACGTGGACGCGAAGGCGAATCCGACGAACGAATCGGCGGATTCGTTCCGGTTCACGCCACAACGAAACACTCCCCTACGGTAGAGGCGCTCGCCGCCCGATCCGGTGGGAATCGTCGGAAAACGACGTGCGAATCGAAGGAGAACCTCCCATGCTGAAGAAGACCGTCGCGGCCACTGGCATCGCCGCCGCCGGAATGATGGCCATGGCCCCCGTCGCCAGTGCCGACTCCAAGGACAACGACGGCATCAACGTGCTCAACGACAACAACCTGAGCGTGCTGCCGGTCCAGCTGTGCGGCAACAACGTCGCCGTGCTGGGCGCGGTCGTCAACCTGCTGCACGCGCAGCCCTCCCAGTGCGTCAACGCCCCGGTCGTGGACCACCCCAAGGCCGGTCACCACAGCTGAACTCGGGTGAACCCGGTTGGTCCCGAAGTCACGGGATGACAGGAGCGGGGTCGGACACCGCGGTCCGGCCCCGCTCTTCGCGTTCGGCGGGATCGCCTTAGGTGCTCGGACATCGACACAACGCGAGTCGAAGCCCGGCGCACTCGCCCGGAGACCAACGCGTCAGTTACCGAACCGGCGGTGCCGAGCCGCGAAGTTCCGCAAGGCGCGGAGGAAGTCCACCCGCCGGAAAGCGGGCCAGTAGGTCTCGCAGAACCAGAACTCCGAGTGGGCCGACTGCCAGAGCATGAAACCGGACAACCGCTGCTCGCCCGAGGTGCGGATCAACAGCTCCGGATCGGGCTGGCCGGAAGTGTAGAGGTGTTCGGCGATGTGGTCGACATCGAGCACCTCGGCCAACTCCTCGATGGTGGTTCCCGCCTCGGCGTGCCGTTGCAGCATCTTGCGCACCGCGTCGGCGATCTCCTGCCTGCCGCCGTAACCGACCGCCACATTGACCTGCATCCCGCCCCGGTTCTCGGTCCGCAGCGCGGCCGCCGAGATCCTGGCGGCGATCTCGGTCGGCAACAGCTCCATCGCCCCCACGATGCGCACTCGCCACGGCGTGCCGGGCTGGGTGATCTCCTCCACCACACCGGCGATGATCTCCAGCAGCGAGTCGACCTCCTTGCTGGCACGCCGGAGGTTGTCGGTGGACAGCAGCCACAGCGTGACCACCTCCACCTCGCTCTCCCTGCACCAACCGAGGAAGTCCGAGATCTTGCGCGCTCCGGCGCGGTGACCGTAATCGGCGTCGAAACCGGCCTCTCTCGCCCACCGACGATTGCCGTCCAGGATCACGCCGACATGTCTGGGGCGCTGCGCCCCCGCCAGCTGACGACGCAACCGCCGCTCGTAGAGATCGTAGACGAGTTCCCGCAGCCGAAGTCTCAACGCCACGTTCCACGAGACTACGCGGAGGCTCGACAACGCCGACAAGCGACCACAGCATCCATCCGACCCGACTCCCGTGCTCGTCCGGCCCGGCACGAACCGCCCCGACCGAGGTGAGGACGAAGACCTCTCGGACCGAGCGCGAAACCTCCTTCCAGTACGCTCGAACCGTGCCACCAGCGAGCCTCACCAAACGAGAGCCCTCGGCCCAGACCAAACCCAAGCTGCGCGGCTGGATCCACCTGTGGTCCGCGCTCGGCGCCCTGGCCTCGGGAGCGGCCCTGATAGCGCTGGCGGGCGCCACCGTGTCCGCGCGGGCCGCGCTGGGGACCTCCGTCTACGTCGTGACGGTGCTCGGGCTGTTCGGGGTCAGCGCGCTCTACCACCGCAGGACCTGGCGAACCGACGGCGCGCGAACCACGATGCGCCGCCTCGACCACTCGATGATCTTCCTGTTCATCGCCGGTACCTACACGCCGCTGGCGATGCTGGCGATGCGTCCCACCACCGCCACCGTGGTGCTGGCGGTGGTGTGGGGCGGCGCGCTGGGTGGTGTGGTGCTCAAACTGGCCTGGCCGCACGCCCCGCGCTGGGTGGGGGTGCCCGTCTACATCGCCCTCGGCTGGGTCGCGGTCTTCGTGCTGCCCGACCTGCTGAGCAACGCGGGCGTCGCGGCGCTGGTACTGCTGCTGGTCGGCGGCGTGCTCTATACCGGCGGTGCGATCTGCTACGCGCTGCGCCGTCCCGACCCGTGGCCGAAGGTGTTCGGTTACCACGAGTTCTTCCACGCGGCGGTCTCGGCGGCGGCGATCTGCCACCACATCGCCATCTGGCTGGCGCTGTACTCCTGAGGAGCCCGGTACTTCCGAAGGGCCTGCCGAGCCCGCGGACCACGGGAGGCGAGTCCACCGGAATCGCCTCCCGGAGCCCTCACCTCGGGAGAAACCCCACGTCGGCCGGGCGCGCTCAGCCGCGCAGCGTCGCCAGCAACTCGTCCACCGTGGTGACCGGCCGGTCGCACACGTAGCCACGACAGACGTAGGCCGCGGCCGAACCCTCCAGCACACCCCGGTCGGCCAGCAGCGGAATCTCCGCGCTCTCCGGCTCACCGGCCACGGCGACCGCACCGCCCGGGGCGTGGCGTCGGGCGGTCCCGATCAGCTCCGCCCGGCCGTTGTCGTCCGGGCCGACCACGGCGATCTGCAGCGGCCCGTGCCGCCTCGCCTCGGCGGCGGCCAGCCAGTGCCCCGCGAACCTGGGCGCGCGCCGGGCGAGCAGTCCCGCTCGGTTCAGGGACTGTTCGGCGGCCTCCCGGTAACGGGTGGAACGCTCCGAGCCCGCCAGCGCTCCGGCCGTCACCAGCGCCGAGGTGAGCGAGGAGGCACCGCACGGGCTCGCGTTGTCCGTGGGGTCCGAGGGTCGGTTGACCAGGGGCTCGGCGTCGGAGGCGGTGTCGTGGAACGCCCCCGGGTTCTCGGTGTCGGCGAACAGTTCCAGGGCGGTGTCCAGCAGTTCGCACGCCGTGTCCAGCCACTCGGCGGCCCCGGTGGCCTGGTGCAGGCTCAGCAGTCCCTCCGCCAGACAGCCGTAGTCCTCCAGCACCCCCGCTGCCGTGCCCGGAGCCCCGGAGCGGGAGGTGCGCAGCAACCTACCGTCCCGCAGCTGGGTGTCCAGCAGCAGCCGCGCGGCCGTCTCCGCGGCCCGCAGCCAGTCGGGGCGGTCCAGCGCGGTGGCGGCCTCGGTCAGCGCGGTGATCGCGAGTCCGTTCCAGGCGGTCACGACCTTGTCGTCCCGGGCCGGTTGCGGACGCTCGGCTCGGGCGCGCAGCAGCCGCTCACGCACGTCCCGCCACCGCTCGGGGTCGTCGGGATCGTGCGGCAGGCGCAACGTGGAGGTGCCGTGCTCGAAAGTGCCCTCCGGGGTCACACCGAACACCCCGGCCGCCCAGGCACCGTCGTCCTCGCCGAGCACCTCGCGCAGCTGCTCCGGGCTCCACACGTAGGTGACCCCCTCGCCCTGCTCGGTGTCGGCGTCCAGCGAGGCCGCGAAGCCGCCCTCCGGGGTGCCGAGGTCACGCACCACGAACTCCGCGGTCTCCCCCGCGACCCGGCGCAGCAGCTCGGCTTCGGTACCGGGCACACCCGCGGCGTGACGCCGCGCCAGGTGGGTGTAGGCCCGCAACAGCAGCGCGTTGTCGTAGAGCATCTTCTCGAAGTGCGGCACGATCCAGGACGCGTCCACGCTGTAGCGGGCGAAGCCGCCCGCCAGCTGGTCGTTGATACCGCCGCGCGCCATGGACACGGCCACGCTCTCGGCCAGCTGCCACGCACGCGCACCGGTTCCGGTGTCGCCCTCGCGCTCGTGGTGGCGCAGCAGGAATTCCAGCACCATCGACGGCGGGAACTTGGGCGCGTCGCCGAACCCGCCGTTGTCGGCGTCGAACTCCTCGACCAGCCCGCTCACCGCGGCGGTCAGCGCCTCGTCGTCCACGGCGGACTCCGGCAACGCGGCACGCTGGCTCGCCAGCTGCTCGACGATCTTGCTCGCGCTCTGCCGCACCTCCTGGGTGCGTTCCTGCCAGGCGCTGGTCACCGCGTCGAGCAGTTGCCGGAAGGAGGGCATGCCGTGCATCGGCGCGGCCGGGTAGTAGGTGCCGCAGTGGAACGGCTCACCGTCCGGGGTCAGAAAGCAGGTCAGCGGCCAGCCCGCCTGGCCGGTCATCGCCTGGGTGGCCTGGATGTAGACGGCGTCGATGTCCGGGCGTTCCTCCCGGTCCACCTTGATGTTGACGAAGTTCTCGTTCATGGCCCCCGCCGTTTCGGGGTCCTCGAACGACTCGTGCGCCATCACGTGGCACCAGTGGCAGGCGGCGTAGCCGATCGACAACAGCACCGGCACGTCGCGCCGCCGTGCCTCCTCGAACGCCTCGGCGCACCAGGGCCACCAGTCCACCGGATTGTCGGCGTGCTGGAGCAGGTACGGACTCGTCGCCTGGGCTAGCCGCTGTGCCATACCCGCAGCGTCCCACGCCGACGGTCCCGGCGCCGAGAAGCCCCGTAGTCACTGGGACTTCATCGGCTCGATCCGCAGGGTCGTGCGGGTGGCGGAACCTCTCACGAGCTCGTGAGCGGCCGGGGCGACGCCGGGTAGCCGGAGCGCTCCTGAGCGGCTGCGACGTGACGTCGCTCTCCCCTCGGAACGGCCGAAGGCGGTCACCGGAACCGGATCAGTCCACTCCGGGCAGTTCCACCTCGGTGATCAGTCCCCTGTGGTCGGTTCCGCTGATGTCGACCGTCCGGTAGTCGGCGGCGCCGACCTCGCTGCCGCCGACGAGCACGTGGTCGATCGTGATCCCGAGGAACTCGGGCAGGGAGGACGGCCAGGTCGTGCTCAACCCGGTACCCGCGGTGCGGCCGACGTCCGTGCATCCGTTGGAGGTCAGTCGCCGCATCGGCCCCTGGTTCAGCGTGGAGTTGAAGTCCCCGGCGAGCACGAACGGCCGCTCGAAATCACAGTACTCCTCGAGCAGATCGTGACCGACCCGCCATCCCGACGTTCCTCCCGGAAGCGGCGGCGGGGGGGGTGCACGGCGGCCACGTGCCAGGTCACCGCCGAACCCCTGATCTTCGCGTCGATGGTGCCCAGCAAGCCCGTGACTTTTTCGGTGCCGAACTCCGGCCGCAGCTCCGGTTTCACCAGCAACGAGGTGGGGTAAGGACCGGTCCGCCTGCGCGTCGGGTGCTCGACGTCGCCAACCAGGGGAGCGTGTGTCTCGTATACGTACTCGTCCCCGGTGCGGGCGAGCAGTAGGACCAGCTTTCCCGCATAGTCCCTGGAGGCCTCGGGCAGTGAGACCACCTCCGGATCGGCGCGCCGGATCTCCCGGGCGATCTCGGCCGGGTCGGCACCGTCGGCGGAAACGTTGAAGACGGCTATCCCGACCGAGCCGGAACCGGAGGAAACCGAACCGCTCGTCCCCCAGGTCGGGGGCAGCATCCCGATCGTGGAAATCAGCGCGGTGACCAGCGTCAGCGCCGAGATCACGAAGCGTCGCCGCCACAACGGCACCACGGCGAACAGCAGGACCAGCACGTTCAACTGCGGCCGCAACGCCGACAGCTGCGCCCACGGGGTTAACAGGTCGATCCCGAGGCTGCCCGCCCACAGCACCGAAGCCACCCCGGCGACCCCGCACAGGTAGAGCGCCGTTCGCAGCCGTCGCCCCCACATACCGAGCCTGTCACCGGGACCGGAGAGGTGTTCGATCTTCAACGGCCCCACAGTAAAACCCGGAGCTCGGGACCGGCACCGAGTTCCGGCGGATCGGGCCTCTTCGCTCCGGCTTCCGGCGGCCCCTTGCCGGCCGGGGACAACGGCCGGTTCGCGTCGGAAATCGGCTGCGTGCGACACGCGCCGCGAGGCATGCTGGTACCCGTGTTGTTGACGTTGAGCACCACCATGGGGGAGCGACCGGCCAGCGACCTGGGGTTCCTGCTGCACAAGCACCCGGACCGGGTGCGGTCGTTCGGCGTGACCGCCGGTGAGGCGCACGTGTTCTACCCGCGCGCCGACGAGCACGAGTGCACCGTGGCGTTGCTGCTGGAGACCGACCCGATCGAACTGGCGCGGCAGGCCCGCCAAGGAGGTTCGTGGGCGCTGGGGCCCTACGTCAACGACCGCCCCTACGTGGCCTCCTCACTGCTGGCGGTGGCGCTGGGCAGGGTGTTCCGAACCGCGCTGGCCGCACGCTGCGAGGCACGCCCCGACCTGGTCACTCGAGCGGTGCCGCTGCGCATCGAGCTGCCCGCCGTGCCGCACGGCGGTGAGCCGGAACTGCCGCGCCGCCTGTTCGAGCCGCTGGGCTGGGAGGTCGAGTACGAGGTGCTGCGCGACCCCGACTGGGGCGGGACCCGCCACGGACGCTTGCTCCTGCGCGGCGAGCACACCGTCTCCGAGACACTGAACCAGCTCTACGTGCTGCTTCCCGTGCTCGACGACGCCAAACACTACTGGGTCGGCCAGGAGGAGATCGACAAGCTGCTGCGGGCGGGCGGCGCCTGGCTGGCCGGTCACCCCGAGCGGGAGCTGATCAGCGGGCGCTACCTGGTGCACGCGCGGCCGCTGGTGGACGAGGCGCTGCGTCGACTGACCGGTGACGGGGCCGAACCCGAGGAGCGAACCGGCGGAACGCGGCCGTTGGCGGCGCAACGCCGGGCCACCGTGCTGGAAGTGCTGCGCTCCCGGGGAGTTCGGACGGTGGCCGATCTGGGCTGCGGCGACGGCAGGTTGCTGCGGGACCTGCTGGACGACCCGGAGTTCACCGACGTGCTGGGGGTCGACGTCTCCAGCCGAGCGCTGCGCGCGGCCGAGCGCACCCTGGGACTGGAGCGGCGTTCGGAACGGGAGCGGCAACGGATCCGGTTGCGGCAGTCCGCGCTGACCTACACCGACTCCGGCCTGCTCGGCTACGAGGCGGTCGTGCTCATGGAGGTGGTCGAGCACCTCGACCGGGAGCGGCTTCCCGCGCTGGAACACGCGGTGTTCGGGCACGCCCGCCCCGCCCAGGTCGTGCTCACCACACCGAACTCGGAGTACAACGAGCGCTACCCGGACCTCGCGGGAACGGTGCGCCACCCCGATCACCGGTTCGAGTTCGACCGCGCCGGGTTCGAGGAATGGATCAGCCGGGTCGCTGAAGAGCACGGCTACACCGTGACGTCGAGCGGTATCGGCGAGCACGACCGGCGCCTCGGCCAGCCCACCCAGCTGGCGGTGTTCACCCGTTCCGACGCCCCGAGCCCCACCGCGGAGCCCTGACACCGCCGAGCGGCGGACCGGCCACCGGGTCGGAGCCGCGCTCCGAGGACTCCCCAACACCCTCACCGACAAGGACACAGCGTGATGACCGAGACCGAGGACGGGACCACCGACACGGGCGGGGTCGAACTGGACCTGCCGGAGCTGGCGCTGGTCGTGCTCATCGGCGCCTCCGGCTCCGGCAAGTCCACTTTCGCTGCCAGGCACTTCTCGCCGACCCAGGTGCTGTCGAGCGACCGGTGCCGGGCGATGGTGGCAGACGATCCGGGCGACCAGGACGCTACCGCCGACGCCTTCGACGTGCTGCACTACATCGCGGGCAAGCGACTGGCCGCGGGACGGGTGACGGTGGTGGACGCCACGAACGTGCGCGCGCATGCCAGGCAGTCGCTGATCCGGCTCGCCCGCGAGCACGACGTGCTGCCGGTGGCGGTGGTGCTCGACCTGCCCGAAGGGGTTTGCCTGCGGCGCAACGCCGAACGTGTCGGGGCCCCCGATCCCGGTGTGGTGCGGAGCCAGCACCGGGAACTGCGCAGGTCGCTGAAAGGACTACGCAAGGAGGGCTTCCGCCGGGTGCACGTGCTGCGACAGGAGTCCGAAGTGGATTCCGCGACGCCGCGGTGGACCCGGTTGTTCAACAACCGCCGCGCCGACACCGGCCCGTTCGACGTGATCGGGGACGTGCACGGTTGCCGCGCCGAGCTGGAGGCGCTGCTGGACAAGCTCGGTTACCGGCTGCGCCGCGACGAGGCCGGGCGCGCGGTCGACGCCGAGCACCCGGCGGGCAGACGCGCGATCCTGCTCGGGGACCTGGTGGACCGAGGACCGGACAGCGCGGGCGTGCTCCGGCTGGCGATGGGTATGGCGGAGTCGGGCAACGCGCTGGCGGTGATCGGCAACCACGAGCACAAGCTCGTCAGGGCGCTGAACGGCCGCAAGGTACGGGTCTCGGAGGAACTGCGGGAGACGCTGGACCAGCTCGCCGAGCAGGGCGAGGGGTTCCGGCGGCGCGCCCGTGACTTCTGCGACGGGTTGACGGCCCACTACGTGCTCGACGGGGGCGACCTCGTGGTGGCGCACGCCGGGCTGCCGGAGCGCTACCACGGCAGGGCGTCCGGCCGGGTGCGCGCCTTCGCGATGTACGGCGACACCACCGGCGAGACCGACGAGCGGGGGCTGCCGGTGCGCTACCCCTGGGCGAAGGACTACCGGGGCAGGGCGATGGTGCTGTACGGGCACACACCCGTCCCCGAGGCGGAGTGGGTCAACAACACCATGTGCCTGGACACCGGATGCGTGTTCGGCGGTGAACTCACGGCGTTGCGCTATCCGGAGCGCGAGACGGTGTCCGTACCGGCGGAACGGACGTACAGCGAACCCGCCCACCCGCTGCGCCCGGCCCCTCAGGACGAGCGGGGCGGGGAGGCTCGGGAGAACTCACCCGAGCGGACGCCGCGGCGCGAGCCCGGCACCCTCGACCTGGGCGACGTGACCGGCCGCCGGGTGGTGCGCACCAGACACCACGGCCGGGTGACGATCGGAGCCGAGCAGTCCGCCGCCGCCCTCGAAGTACTCAGCAGGTTCGCGGTGGACCCGCGCGTGCTGCCCTACCTGCCGCCGACGATGGCTCCCTGCGGCACGGTGCCCGAGGGGCAGCTGCTGGAGCACCCCGAGCGGGCGTTCGCCGACTACCGGCGCCAGGGCGTGCGGGAATTGGTGTGCCAGGAGAAACACATGGGCTCGCGCGCCGTGGTGCTGCTCTGCCGGGACGCCCGCACCGCTCGGGAGCGATTCGGCACGGCCACCGATCCGGTGGGAACGCCCGGCACCGTGTACACGCGCACCGGTCGCGCGTTCTTCGACGCCGCGACCTCGAACACCCTGCTGACCGGGCTGCGTGGGGCGGTGGAGCGGATCGGGCTGTGGGACGAGCTCGACACCGACTGGCTGCTGCTGGACACCGAGTTGCTGCCCTGGAACGCCAAGGCCGCCGGACTGATCGGGGATCACTACGCAGCCACCGCCACGGCCGCCGAGAGCTCGCTGGCCGGAGCGCTGCACAGCCTGCGGGAGGCGGGACGGCGCGGCCTCGACGTCGCCGAGCTGGAGAATCGCTTCGGCGCCAAGCACACCGATGTCGAACGCTTCCGCTCGGCCTACCGCGAGCACTGCCACCCCATCAGCGGCACCGAGGGGATGCGGTTCGCGCCGTTCCAGCTCCTGGCCAGTGAAGGGAGGACGTATCACGGCACCGACCACGAGTGGCACCTGACCACGGCCGACCGGCTCGCCGAGGCCGATCCGACCCTCTTCCGGGTGACCCGTCGCCGCTCGGTCGACCTCGATGACGCCGAATCAGTGGCGGCGGCCACCCGGTGGTGGGAAGAGCTGACCGCCGAAGGTGGCGAGGGTATGGTCGTCAAACCGCGCACGGCGGCCTCGCGCGGCCGCGACGGCCTGGTCCAGCCCGGTGTCAAGGTGCGGGGACGGGAGTACCTGCGGCTGGTCTACGGACCCGAGTACACCGAGCCGGACAACCTCGAACGGCTTCGGAAGCGCTCGCTGGGGCGGAAGCGGTCGCTCGCGCTGCGGGAGCACGGCCTCGGCCTGGAAGCGCTCGACCGGCTCGCCGAGGGGGAGCCGCTGTGGCGGCTGCACGAATGCGTCTCGGCCGTGCTGGCGCTGGAGTCGGACCCGGTCGATCCCCGACTGTGAGACCGGCTCCCCACCCTCTTCCCGGGAGTCCTCTTCCGGGAAGAGGGGGACGAGCGCCCTCGACCACGAGGCCCGAGGGCAGCGCCGGAACGACCGTCCGAGCCCCGCGTCGGTCCCGTCGTGGAGAGCGTCCGGAGGTGCGGCGTACTCACTCTCGGCGGGGCCGCTCCTCGCGTTCCCGCGACTCGTCCTCCCCGCCGGGAGTGCTCTCCGCTCCCTCGGCACCGGAATCGCCGGTGCCGGTGGGCTCGGCGGCCTCATCGGCCCCGGGCGGGTCCTCGGAAGCGCCGGCGCGCTCGGCGGAGGTGTCGGCTCCGGCGGAGTCGGCCTCGGCCCGCCGCCGGGCGGCCTCGGCGCGTTTGACGCGCTTCGGCGCGGCGGCAGCGGCCCGTTCCTCGTCGAACCGGCTGGTGACCTTGCCGAGGTGCCTGCTCATGGAGCGGGCCAGCAGGACCACCGCGATCAGCAGCACCAGGATCAGGAACAGCGCCAGCGGGGTGGACTTGCCGAACCCCTCGTCCTGCACCCCCGGTCCCGAATCCTGCGCGACCACCGTGGTCAACGGGTGTGACTCCGCCGCGAGCACCCCCGCGCAACCGAGCACTGTCATGCGTGCACCCGCTCCTGCACCCCGGTGAACAGGTCGTCTTCCGGAAGCGTCGTGTCCACCAACGATCGCACCAGTTCGTACTCCTCGGTGGGCCAGATCGCACGCTGGATCTCCAGCGGAACGGCGAACCACCGGCTGTTCGGGTCGATCTGCGTGGCGTGGGCCCGCAGCGCGTCGTCGCGCACCTCGAAGTAGTCGGCGCACTCGACCTGGGTGGTCACCCGTTCGTAGGGGTCCGGCCGTGAGCTGTCCCACTTGCGCAGCCACTCGCCGTAGGGCGACTCCATGCCACGTTCCAGCAGCGCGTCGTGGAACAGCTGCATCCGCTTCCGGGAGAACCCGTGGCCGTAGTACAGCTTGAGCGGCTGCCAGGGTTCACCCGCCCCGGGGAATCTGTCCGGATCCCCGGCCGCGTCGAAGGCCGCCATAGAGACCTCGTGGCACTTCACGTGGTCCGGATGCGGATAACCGCCGTTCTCGTCGTAGGTCACCAGTACGTGCGGCCGGAACTCGCGCACGATCCGCACCAGCTCCTCGGTGGGCACCTCGAGAGGTTGCTTGGCGAAGCACCCCTCGGGCAACGGCGGTGGCGGGTCTCCCTCGGGGAGCCCGGAGTCGACGAATCCCATCCACCGGTGACGCACGCCGAGGATCTCCGCCGCCTCGGCCATCTCCCGCCGCCTGATCTCCGGCATGTTCTCGACCACTCCCGGCCGGTCCATGGCCGGGTTCAGGATACTGCCCGCCTCACCTCCGGTGCAGGTGACGACCATCACGTCGTGGCCTTCCGCCACATAACGAGCCGTGCTGGCCGCTCCTTTGCTGGACTCGTCGTCCGGATGAGCGTGCACAGTCATCAGGCGAAGTTTCTCCGCCATGTCCGGTAATCCTTCCCGTCTGGCTGTCGACACCTGTACCGCCCCCGCCGACTCCGGGCGGCACACCCCAGGGATACTCAACCGCAGGTCGCTTTCCATTGTTCCCGAACGTCGATGCCGACCGGCGGCAGCCCCCGATGTGGGTGGAACGAGCCACCGGAGGTGTCGGGAGGCGGAGACCTTGACGAGTTCACCCGAGGGAGGTTCCCCCGGAAGGGGATCCGGAATCCCCGAAGGCAGGTACGGCGCGCGCGGTTCCGGACGCGGCGGACGGTGGCCGGCGTGGCCGGCCATCGCGCTGGTGATCGTGCTCGGAGTCGCGCTCTCGGTCCTCGCCTACCGCAACTTCGGCAGCGCTCCCATCGAGGGCAAGGCCTCCCGGTTCGACATCCGCGGCGAGAACTCCGTGCACATCACCCTGGAGGTCCGACGCGACGAGCCCGCCAGGCCCGCCGAGTGCGTGGTCCGCTCGCGCGGGGTCTCCGGCAAGGAGGCCGGCCGCAAGGAGGTCTACATCCCACCGGGCGAGACGACCACCTACCGCGAAACGGTACTGACCACTTCCGAGTCTCCGGTAACCGGTGAGGTTTTCGGCTGTTCCTACGATGTGCCGAATTATCTCCGTGATCGAACACGGCCATCCGGGTGAACTCGCCACAGCACTCCGGTGGTACCGATCAAATCCCCCACAGCACCCCTTTACTCGTGTTATTGTCGTTACCAGCACGGCCCCGCACGGGCCGTGTTTTTCCATTCCGAGCTCTTCGGAGTGCGAAAGCTATCGGTCCGCGGAGCGCGGAACCGCAGTCGACGAGGAGTGGTGACCGTGAGCGATACCCAGGCGACCTGGCTGACCCAAGACGCTTACGACCGGCTCAAGGGTGAGCTGGACGAGCTCGTGGCCGAGCGCCCGGTGATCGCTGCGAAGATCAACGAAGCTCGTGAAGAGGGCGATCTCAAGGAGAACGGCGGATACCACGCCGCGCGCGAGGAGCAGGGCCAGTTGGAGGGGCGAATCCGCCAACTGCAGGAGTTGCTGCGCAACGCCAAGGTCGGTGACGTTCCCACGGAGTCCGGAGTGGCGCGCCCCGGCTCGGTGCTCACCGTCCGGTTCGAGGGTGAGGACGAGGAGGAGAAGTTCCTGCTCGCCAACCGCGAGGAAGGCGCCCACGGCGACCTGGAGGTCTACTCCCCCAGCTCGCCGCTCGGCAAGGCCCTGCTGGACGCCGCCGAGGGCGACGTGTGCGAGTACGACCTCCCGAACGGCGGCAAGATGCAGGTGACCCTGCTCAAAGCGGAGCCGTTCCAAGGCTGAGGCCCCAGCCCGGCGGTGCGTCCCACACCGCCGGTGTTTCCCGTCGGGACCGCCCTCCCGATCCGGTCACCCGGAGTCGTCCGGCTCCGGCCCGAGGGAGTTCTCCCGGCTCACGCGTTTCCCACCGGAATCAGCGCGTCCGCGGCCGTACGGCTCCGACACCGTTCGAGCTCGTGAGCGGCCCGAGACCCCCGGAGCGGTTCGCCGGGGCCCGCCGCGAAGCCCCGGCCCGCTTCCCACCTTACGGAGTTCGGAACCTCATTCGGCGGCCAGCCGCTCCAGCAGTGGACGTACCCGGGGAGGCACCGGTGTGGACAGTGCGATGGAAGTGGAAGTGCGCCGCACGCCGGGGACCGCCACCACTCGGTCGATGACGCGCTGCAGGTCATCGTTGGAGCGCGCGACCATCCGCACGAACAGATCGCCCTGACCGGTGGTGGCGTGCACCTCGCAAACTTCGTCTATCGCGGCGAGCTGATCGGCCACGACGCCCCGCTGCCCCTGGGCGATCTCCAGCACCGCGAAGGCGGTCAGCCCGTATCCCACGGCGGCGAGGTCGAGCTCCGGGGGAAAACCGCGCAGTATGCCGTGGCGGATCATCCGGTCCATGCGTGCCTGCACGGTGCCGCGCGCCACTCCGAGCCTGCGGGAGCACTCCAGCACGGGCAGGCGAGGTTCGTCGGAGAGCAACAGCAGCAGCCGCGCGTCCAACTCGTCGAGGGGATCGTCACCCCTTGTAGTGTTCAAGACACGCTCCAAACGTTTCGGGGCGATACAGGATGGGCAACCGTGCCCGCCCCAATCGACCACGAACCGAGCAGGTTGTACAGCGGTGAATCCACCTGTTGCGCAGGATGTGCGGTGCTCGCAGGCTTGCGGTGCATCGAGTTCCCATCCAGCCGGAGGACATCGTGACCGAGACCGCCAACCACGGCAGCACGACAGCGGAGCGAGACGACGTCACGTTCGACCAGATGAAGCAACTCGTCGGCCTCGTCCCCCACGACCCGAGCAGAGACCCGTTCCCGGTCAAGGCCATGGACGCGGTGGTGTTCGTCTGCGGCAACGCGACCCAGAGCGCGGTGTTCTACCAGAGCGCGCTGGGGATGGAGCTGATCGCCTACCGGGGCCCGGAGACCGGTTTCCGGGACCACCGGGCTTACGTGCTCAAGTCCGGTTCGGCGCGGTTCGTGCTCAAGGGCGCGGTCGATCCGAGCAGCTCGCTGGCCGACCACCACCGCGAGCACGGGGACGGCGTCGGTGATCTGTCGCTGGAGGTCGCCGACGTCGACAAGTGCGTGGAGCACGCCCGTGCGCAGGGAGCCACGGTGCTGGAGGAGCCGAGGGACGTCTCCGACGAGCACGGCACGGTGCGCTTCGCCTCGATAGCGACCTACGGGCAGACCCGGCACAGCCTCATCGACCGCTCGGACTACTCCGGCCCCTATTTCCCCGGCTACGTCGCCAAGGACAGCGGGTACCGCAAGCCGGCGGGGGCTCCGAAGCGGATCTTCCAGGCGATCGACCACTGCGTCGGCAACGTGCCGATGGGGGAGATGGACCAGTGGGTCGCCTTCTACAACCGGGTCATGGGCTTCGTGAATATGACCGAGTTCGTCGGCGACGACATCGCGACCGAGTACTCGGCGCTGATGAGCAAGGTCGTGGCCAATGGCAACCACCGGGTCAAGTTCCCGCTCAACGAGCCCGCCGTCGGCAAGAAGAAGTCGCAGATAGACGAGTTCCTGGAGTTCTACGGCGGCTCGGGGTGCCAGCACATCGCACTTGCCACCAATGACATCATCTCCAGCGTGTCGGCGATGCGCGCGTCGGGGGTGGAGTTCCTCGGCGTTCCCGACTCCTACTACGACGACCCCGAGCTGCGGGCCAGGATCGGCGAGGTGCGTCTACCCATCGAGACCCTCAAGGAGCACGGGATTCTCGTCGACCGGGACGAGGACGGCTACCTGCTGCAGATCTTCACCAAACCGATCGGGGACCGCCCCACGATGTTCTTCGAGCTCATCGAGCGTCACGGCTCTCTCGGCTTCGGTATCGGCAACTTCAAGGCCCTGTTCCAGGCGATCGAGCGGGAGCAGCAGCTGCGCGGGAACCTCTGACCGGAGAACGCACCGGAACCTCGGGCGTCCGTGGAGTTCGGGCCGATCCGGTGCCCCGCCGCGTCACGGAACACCCGAGGTGCCCGGGACGCGGCCGCGTTCCGGGCGCGCTTGCTGCGGTGCCGTTTCGGAGGAATTCGAAACAGAACACGACGAGTCGAGCGACTTCACTCGGAAGTGCCGAAGTTTCCACTCGACCGAGTGCTTCGAGATCGACACTGCCGGTAGCGCGGGGACCGGTGGGTAGCATCGGTTCAGGTCGGGTGATGACCGAAACCGCCCGTCCTCGACGGCGAGTCGGGGGCGGGCATCGGTGATTCCGGGACCGCCCCGGTCCGAGTCCGAACGGGACGGCCGGTCCGGGGCCGAACCGGACAGTCGCTCCCGGACCGGCTCATCCTCCGCTCTCCCCGAGGTCCGCGTAACTTCGCGTGCCGGTCGACCAGCGGTCAGTTGGACCGGCCTGCCGGCGGGGAACCTCTCTGAAGGTCGATTCGCGCTACCGACGAACGAGCTACGCCCCGAACCAGCCGTGATCCCGTCGGTGCCCGCGAAGCACGAGGTGGTGGTGTCCCGCGGGACGCCACCACTCGGTTTCCGCCCGCGGATGGTGGGAGCCCCCACCGCGCGCCAGACACCAGAAGACATTTCGTGTTCTGTTACCGACACCGCGTGAGCGGAAAACGGTTTCGGTAAGCTCGGTGACGCGTCCCGTCGAACCGGATCGTCGACCGCCCCACCGTCACCGCGCCTGGAGGCCCCATGCCACGGCTTAGCACCGTCCAGGGAGCCTTTCCCCTGGTCGCGGGTATCGCCACAGCGGCCGTGCTGTGCGCTGTCGCCGTGTTCACCGTGGTCCGCTCCGGCTGCGAGGACCCCGGCAGCTACGAGGCGGAAGGGGACGTGGTGCGGCTGGTGGGCGGCTGCGTGAGCCGCGAGGACCTGCCCGTGGACCCGGCGGAACGTCCCGCTCGCGAAGCACCGGCCCCTTCCTGGAAGGTGGAGGGAGCCGGTAGCCCTCCCGGACTGCGCCCCTGAGCACCGAGCTCGGAAACCGTCCGGACGGTCTCGGACACCCGGTGCGCGGCGAATTTCCCATGCCATCGCGGCAGCCGCCGCGAGCCCCGTTCACCGGCGCGGTGATCTCTCGCGGAGTCGCCGGCGGCCACGGCGAACCCGAAGACCGCGTCGGGCCACCACCCGGTGGCTCGGGAAACCGCGGCCGGAGCCCGAGAGGTCACTCCAGGGCCGCGAGCAGGTCATCCAGCAGGTCGTCGACGTCCTCGATACCGGCGGAGACCCGGACCAGCTCGGCCGGCACCTGCAACAGCGATCCCGCCGTGCTCGCGTGGGTCATCCTGCCGGGGTGCTCGATCAGCGACTCGACCCCACCCAGCGACTCGGCCAGGGTGAACAACCGGGTGCGGGCGCAGACGTCCACGGCGGCCCGCTCCCCGTCGGCATGGGTGAACGAGACCATGCCGCCGAACCGGCGCATCTGCCGCGCGGCCACCTCGTGCCCGGGGTGTTCCGGCAGTCCCGGATAGAACACCCTCGTGACCTTGGGATGCTCCCGCAACGCCTCGGCGATCCTGGCCGCGTTGGAGCTGTGCTGCTCCATCCGCGCGGCGAGGGTCTTGACGCCGCGCAGGGTCAGCCACGCGTCGAACGGGCCGGGGACGGCACCGGCGGTGTTCTGCAGGAAGGCGACCCCGGAGGCGATCTCCTCATCGGAGGTGACCACCGCCCCGCCGACCACGTCGGAGTGGCCACCGAGGTACTTCGTGGTGGAGTGCACGACCACGTCGGCACCCAGCTCCAACGGTTGCTGCAGGTAGGGGGAGGCGAAGGTGTTGTCCACCACGAGCCGGGTGGAGGTCTCGGCGGCCAGCTCGGCCAGGGCCGCCAGGTCGGCGATGTTGAGCAGCGGGTTGGTGGGCGACTCGACCCACAGCACCTTGGTGTTGTGGCGGATCGCCGCGCGCACCTCGTCCACATCGGAGACACGGGCCGGGGTGTACTCCACGCCCCAGCCGGTCAGCACCTTGTCGATGAGCCGGAACGTGCCGCCGTAGGCGTCGTCGGGAATGACCAGGTGATCGCCCGGACGAAGGACACTGCGCAGCACGGCGTCGGTCGCGGCCATGCCCGAGGCGAACGCCCGCCCGTAGTGCCCCGACTCCAGCGCGGCCAGGCACTCCTCGAGTGTGGTGCGGGTGGGGTTGCCGGTGCGGGAGTACTCGTATCCGGCTCGCTGGTTTCCGACGCCGTCCTGGACGTAGGTCGATGTCGCGTGGATCGGCGGAATCACCGAGCCGGTCGAACTGTCGGGGTGCTGACCCGCGTGGATGGCGCGGGTGGCGAAACCGTCGGTCATGTCGGAAACCCTACTCGTCCCCCGGTCGGGGCTCGGAACGAGCTCGGACGGAAAGACCACCCGGACACGTGCTGGCTTCGCCCTTCGGGAAACCGGGACGCGGACGAAGTTCGCGGGCGGGCTCGCTCACTGGAAGTGAGCCCGCCCGCGAGCCTCACGGGATACCGGGGAACGTCCCTGCCGCGGACGCGGTCGTGGCGGTCACCACTGCGGTGGCTGACCGGGCTGCTGGGGCGGGTATCCCCCGGACTGCTGACCATAGGGCTGTCCCGGCATTCCCGGCTGGCCCTGCTGCGGCGGCCCCTGCGGGGGCTGACCCGGCATCTGGGGCGGTTGCCCGGGCATGGGCTGTCCGGGCATGGGCTGTCCGGGCATGGGTTGCCCCGGCATCGGCTGCCCGGGATGGGGCTGGCCGTAGGGCTGGGCGTACTGCTGGCCCGGAGCCATGCCGGGCTGGCCCTGCTGACCGGGCATCCCGGGAGGGCCGGGCATTCCAGGCTGTCCGCCCGGTCCACCACCGGGACCGGCGGGGACCGCCGGGACGACGACGGTTCCCATGATCTTGTCGGCCCACGTCTGCTTCTTGGGGTCCCACAGCGGCGCCAGGAAGCCGACGCAGACCGGAAGGGCGTCGAGGATGTGGCAGAGGTGGCGCAGGAAGGCGTAGCCGAACCCGACCGGCCTGCCGGTGGTCTCGCTGATCAGCATGGTCTTGGCGAAGCCGCGACCGAGGGACTGGCCGGTGGTTCCCTGCTTGTAGCCGTAGTTCCAGACCAGGAAGCCGATCAGGGCGACCACGGCCAGAAACATCAGTATCCCGCCGAACAGGGCGGCACCACCGCCACTCGTCCCGCCACTGGAAACGCTGCTGGCGGCACCACCGAACAGCAGAGCCATGGCGATCATGTAGATGATGCCGTAAACCACGCCGGGAGCGATGCCGTCGATGAGAAAGCTTTTCGCGCGAGCGCCCCACTCCACCGGGGGTCCGGCCGGGGCGACCGCTCCGGACTGCTGGCCGCCCTGCTGCGGCGGCTGCTGCGGCGGCTGCTGCGGCGCACCGAACGGGCCGGGCTGGCCCGGAGGCGGTTGCTGCACCGGGAACCCACCGCTGGGAGTACCGGGCTGACCGTAGGGCTGTCCCGGCATCTGGGGCGGCTGGCCCTGCATACCCGGTCCCTGCATACCCGGTCCCTGCATACCCGGTCCCTGCATGCCCGGTCCCTGCATGCCGGGCTGCTGCGGCTGGCCGGGCATCTGGGGCGGCGGGGTTCCGGGCGGTTGGGCGGCGAAACCGCCCGACTGCTGCCCGCTCAGCCCGGGCTGTTCGTACATCGGCTGCGGCTGCTGCATCGACGGCGGAACGACCTGCGTGGTCCCGCCCTCCTGCGGAGGCTGCTGCGGTGTGGACTGCTCCATCTGTCGCATGGCCTGCGCGGGGTTGACGACCTGTGTCGAATCCGCGCCGGAACTCCGATCGCCCTGCTGCCCGCTCTCCGGCTGCTCCGACTCCGGCGGATTCATCCGCGAGGAGATCGTCTGCGTCGAGTCCGGGGTGGACGCGTCGGACTCAGCGGTGCCGGACCACTGTTCGGCGGACGAGTCCGGCTGCTGCTCCTGGTTACCACCTTCGGGTGATTGCGGAGAGCTCATCGGGTTTTCCTACCCCCTTGGGCGTGAACCTGGGCGTGTACGCGGCCTACGGTATCCGACGACACCCACCGCTGGGGCCAGCCTGTAACAGCTCCTCGGGAGTCCCTGTACAACGGGGCACCGAGCGGTGGGGCGGTCGATTCCGCTCAACGGCCCGCGATGAAGGCGAGCACGTCCTGGCGGGTGACGACTCCGGCGGGTTTGCCGTCCACCAGCACCAGCGCCCCGTCATCGTTCTTGAGCGCCCGCATGGCGGAGGTGATGTCCTCCCCGGCACCGATCGTGGGCAGGCGCGGCGACATGTGGGTCTCGACCCGATCGGCCAAGTTGGCCCTCCCCGCGAACAGCTCGTCCAGCAGATCGCGCTCGTTGATCGCGCCCGCGACCTCAGCCGCCATGACCGGGGGCTCGGCGTTGACGACCGGCATCTGGGAAACGCTGAACTCACGCAGGATCGCCACGGCCTCGGCGACCGTCTCGCTCGGGTGGACGTGCACCAGCTCGGGCATCGTGCCGTCCTTGCGACGGAGCACGTCGCCGATCGTGCCACCGCCGTGGTCCGGGGAGAGGAAGCCGTACGAGGCCATCCACGAGTCGTTGAAGACCTTGGTGAGGTATCCGCGCCCGCTGTCGGGCAGCAGCACCACGATCACGTCGTCGGGATCGACTCGTTCTGCCAGCCGCAGCGCCGCGACCACGGCCATCCCGCAGGAGCCACCGACCAGCAGTGCCTCCTGCCTCGCCAGTTCCCTGGTCATCCGGAAGGAGTCCGCGTCCGAGACGGAGATGATCTCGTCGCAGATCTCGCGGTCGTAGGTGGTCGGCCAGAAGTCCTCCCCGACACCCTCGACCAGGTAGGGACGCCCGTGCCCACCGGAGTAGACCGAGCCCTCCGGATCGGCGCCGACGATGCGGACCCGGCCGTTCGAGACCTCCTTGAGGTAGCGCCCGACGCCGGAGATCGTGCCGCCGGTGCCGATTCCCGCCACGAAGTGGGTCACACGCCCCTCGGTCTGCTCCCAGATCTCCGGTCCGGTCGAGTGGTAGTGCGATTCCGGATTGGCGAAGTTGTTGTACTGGTTGGGCTTCCAGTGCCCCTCCTTGGCGGCCAGCCTGTCGGAGACACTGTAGTAGGAGTCCTCGTGCTCGGGAGGGACCGCGGTGGGGCACACGACGACCTCGGCCCCGTATGCCTCCAGGACGTTGCGCTTGTCCTCGCTGACCTTGTCCGGGCAGACGAACACGCAACGGTAACCCTTGCGCTGGGCGATCATCGCCAGTCCGACTCCGGTGTTGCCCGAGGTCGGCTCCACGATGGTGCCTCCGGGAGGCAGTTCACCCGAGGCCTCGGCGGCCTCGATCATGCGCTCGGCGATCCGGTCCTTCACACTGCCGCCGGGGTTGAAGTACTCGACCTTGGCCAGCACCGAGGGGCTCAACCCCTGCGTCAACTCGTTCAGCTTCACCAGCGGTGTGTCACCGACAAGATCGGCCACGTGCTCCACGTAGTCCACGGCGGGTCCTCTCCTCGTCTCGGCCGTGTGCCGTGCGGCCGCCACGGATCCGCACGAACTCCTCCGGGCAAACACTGCCCACCAAGCAGTCTCCCCATCGACGTCGCGACACTCCCGGCGGGGTGGAGTGTTGTCGAGCGAAACGAACCGACTGTTCAGCGGCGTTTTTCACCCGTTCGCCCGCGCTACACCCGTTAACCACGCGAGCCGGGTAAACGATATTCGGGTACGAGACCTTCGACCGGTTCAGGACGTCCGACCGAACGCGGTTGGGACTCGCCGCACATGCGACTTCGCCCGTGGGGCGTGACCATTCGTCGTAGCGGTGTCCGAGGCGTCCGCGAGACTCGGGGAGGCAACGATGATCGCTGCACGGCTGCTGCGGTTGGCCGCCATCGGCACCGCTTCGCTCGGTGGACTCTCCGGCGCGGCCTACGGCCTGCTCAACGAGCAGTCCAGGTACGCCAGGCGCGTCATCGGCGCACCCGACGACGGGCCGCTGCACGCGGACGGCACGTACTCGCCCACCGGCGGTGAGTCCGGCACGGACTCCCCGCTGGACTTCGCCGTGCTGGGGGACTCCTCCGCGGCCGGGCTCGGGGTGGAGGTGGCCTCGGAGCTGCCGGGGGTACGACTGGCCACCGGCCTGGCCGACGAGTTGGAACGTCCGGTGCGGCTGAGCACCCACGCCGTCGTGGGATCGACCACCAGGCGGCTGGACGCGCAGATCGACGTGGTGCTTCGCGATCCCCCGAGGCTGGCACTGGTGCTGATCGGTGCCAACGACGTGACCACCCGGCTACCGGTGAGCACCAGCACACGACTGCTGGAACGGGGCGTGGCGCGGATGACCGACGCGGGAGTGGCGGTGGTCGTGGGGACCTGCCCTGATCTCGGGGTGATTCGGCCCATCCCCCAGCCGTTGCGCTCGATCGCCCGCAGACGGAGTCTCACTCTGGCGCGCGAACAGCGCCGGGCTGTGGAACGTGCCGGTGGGCACGCCGTGCCGGTGGCCGACCTGCTCTCCCCCGAGTTCCTGACACGCCCGGTGGAGCTGTTCGGGCCGGATCGCTTCCACCCCTCGGCCGCGGGGTACGAGATGGCCGCGGACCTGCTGCTGCCGACGCTGTGCGACGCGATCGGCGCCTGGACGGGCGCGCCGGTCCCCAGTGCTCCGGTGCGCTCGGAGACGGTCGAGGCGCGCAGGCCGACGCGGCGACTCGTCGCCAGACTGAACCTGCGATGGGGCCACCGCGCGGACGACTGAGAGCGATGCTCACCGGCTCGCGAGCCTCACCCCCGGAAAGCCTTCTCCGAGGCGGCTCGCGCGGCGGATCCGGAGGTGTGGGCCTGTTCCCGTCCGAGCGGCGGCGATTTCTCGGGTGGTTTCAGGGGTGGCTGCAACACTCCTGGAATGTTTTTGGTGGAGGTGTGGCGGGTGTCCTCGGCTGTGGAGCGGCATGCTGGTCGGTGAGACGGTCGGGCCCGGCTCCGTCGATTCCTCGCGACATCACCGGGACATCGACGCGGGCCGAACCCCGACCACTCACGCAGTCGGCACCGCCGCGGGTTCTCACGGGTCGTCTCGCGAGGACAGCCTCGACGTGGCGTAGTAACTACTCGATGTCGAGGATCCCGCGGCGAGGCGCCCCCGGAGGTTCCGCCACAGCACCACCCCGGCAAACCGCACCGACACAACCTCATCTCCCTGTTTTCAGGGAATGTGCAGGCGTACCATCCAGTCGGTATGACGTTATCGTGAGCACGATCACCGCGACAACAGCGGCTCGACGCCTAGGGTGAGCACATTCCACCGTGTGTGCCCCCGGCGGGGGACCGCGGGAATTCACCCGAGAACACGCAGCAACCGCGAAGGAGTTCCCGACATGACCGAAGCAGTCATCGTCGCGACCGCCCGTTCCCCCATCGGACGCGCGGGCAAGGGATCGCTGGTGGACATGCGACCGGACGATCTCTCCGCGCAGATCGTGCGGGCCGCGCTGGACAAGGTGCCCGAGCTCGACCCCCGTGAGATCGACGACCTGATGCTCGGGTGCGGACTGCCCGGGGGTGAGCAGGGCTACAACATGGGGCGCGTGGTCGCCACGCTGCTCGGTCACGACCACCTCCCCGGCACGACGATCACCCGCTACTGCTCCTCCAGCCTGCAGACCACCCGCATGGCCATGCACGCCATCAAGGCGGGCGAGGGCGACGTGTTCATCAGCGCCGGTGTCGAGACGGTCTCCCGCTTCGCCAAGGGGAACTCCGACTCGCTGCCGGACACCGCGAACCCGGTGTTCGACGAGGCGCAACGACGCACCCAGCACGCCGCCGAGAACGGGGCGGACGAGTGGATCGATCCGCGCGCGTCAGGGGCGATCCCCGACGTCTACATCCCGATGGGCCAGACGGCCGAGAACCTGGCGCTGGCCAAGGGCATCGGCAGGGAGGAGATGGACGAGTTCGGGGTGCGCTCCCAGAACCTCGCCGAGAAGGCGGCGGCGAACGGGTTCTGGGCCAGGGAGATCACCCCGGTCACCACCCCGTCCGGCACGGTCGTGGATACCGACGACAGCCCCCGCGCCGGGGTCACCAAGGAGGCGGTCTCCGGCCTCAAGCCGGTGTTCCGCCCCGACGGGCGGGTGACAGCGGGCAACGCGTGCCCGCTCAACGACGGCGCGGCAGCGCTGGTCATCATGAGCGACCGCAAGGCCGAGCAGCTGGGACTCACCCCGCTGGCACGGATCGTCTCCACCGGGGTGACGGCCCTCTCGCCGGAGATCATGGGGCTCGGCCCGGTGGAGGCATCACGGCAGGCGCTCGACCGCGCCGGGATGAGCATCGGCGACATGGACCTGGTGGAGATCAACGAGGCCTTCGCCGCCCAGGTGATCCCCTCCTACCGGGAACTGGGCATCCCGCTGGAGAAGCTCAACGTCAACGGCGGCGCCATCGCGGTCGGTCACCCGTTCGGCATGACCGGTGCGCGGATCACGAACACGCTGCTGAACTCGCTGCGGACCCACGACAAGCAGTTCGGCCTGGAGACGATGTGCGTCGGTGGTGGCCAGGGAATGGCCATGGTGCTGGAGCGACTCAGCTGAATTCCGGAGCCGGTCACGGCTCGCCGCGGGGCGGGTCGTGATCGCCGGGCACCGCCACGCGGCGCCCCCGGAGCAGCAGAAGCGGCGCCCGCTCTCCGTCGTGGAGGGCGGGCGCCGCTTCGATTGGTCCGCGTCACCCGGTTCGGCCGCTCACACCGGAGTGCGAGCGGCCGGGAGGCCCCGTTCCGGGACTCCCGCGAACCGCGGGCGTGCTGCCACTAGTCGTTCTGCAGGTAGGACAGCAGTCGCAGGATCTCCAGGTACAGCCACACCAGCGTGACCATCAGGCTGAACGCGATGTACCAGGAGAACCTGGCGTCCACGCCGCTCTTGATGGCCCGATCGGCCTCGTCGAAGTCCAACAGGAACACGAAGGCGGCGATGCCGATGCACAGCAGGCTGAAGCCGATGGCCAGCAGACCTCCGTCGCTGCTGCGGATTCCGATCCCGCCCTCGACGAAGAAGCCGGCGATGAGGTTGACCAGCATGAGGGTGAAGGCACCGGCCGCGGCGCCGATGACCCACTTGGTCAGCTTCGGGGTCACCCGGATCGCCCCGGTCTTGTAGACCACCAGCATGGCCGCGAACACGCCCATCGTTCCCACGATGGCCTGCATGATGATCCCGGGGTTCACCATGGTGGCGAACAGGTGGCTAACTCCCCCGAGAAACACGCCCTCGACGGCGGCGTAGGCGATGACCAGTGCCGGACTCACCTTCTTCTTGAAGATGTTGACCATCGCCAGCACGAACCCGACGATCGCCGCCGGGAATACGAGACCCCAGGAAGCGGCACCGCCGATGATGTAGGTGGCCGCGGCGGTGCCGATCGTGATCGCCAGCGTGATCGCCGTCTTGGTCACGATGTCGTCGATCGACAGCGGCCGTCCGGTCTGCTGCGGAGCGGTGGGGGCCTGCCCCTGGGTGCCGAAGGCACCGGCGGGCTGGCCGTAGTTGAAGTTCGCGTACCCCCCACCCTTGGGCAGGTTCTTGAACGCAGGGTTGCTGCTTGTGCGCAAGTCATCCTCCCGGGCGTGCGTGCGCCGTCACCCGTGACAACGATCGGGCACCTTGATCGGTTCCCGCGTCACGTAAAACGCACTTTACCCGTAATCGCGGTGCGTTCCCCAGCGCCTCACGCTTTCGGGAACATCACGGTTTCAGCGTCGCTTCTTCTGGCTGCGTTGTGCGGGCGTCTGCTTGCCCGAACGGTTCTTGGACTGCTGCCCCTTCTTGTTCCCGGAGCCGCCGCCCGAACCCGAGGACTTGGCGCCGCCCTTGGCCGCGCCGCCCGAACCACCGCCGGACTTGGCGCCCGCCGCCGACTTCGAGCCACCGGAGCCGGTCTTGGAGCCGTTGGCCCCCTGGGCGGTCTTCTTGCCGGTGGACCCGTTCTTCGAAGAAGACCCGCTCTTCGTCCCGACGGAACCGCCTTCCTCCTCCGGGTCGCCGGTTCCCGCCTCGGCCTCGACGGTCTCGTCCGTCGCCGTGCCTCCGGATCCCTGCCGATCGCGCTTGGGCTTCTGACCGGGCTTGGGGCGCGGGGCCTCCTTCTTGGCCGCGATCTCCTGTTCCTTCCTGCGCTCTTCCTCCCGGTCGACCTTGTTGGTGAGGAAGTGCTGCTGGCCCAGAGTCCAGACGTTGTTGGCGAGCCAGTAGAACAACACGGCCAGCGGCAGGAACCAGCCGGAGACCAGGGCACCGATCGGAGCGAGGTACATCATGACCTTGCCCATCATCGCGCTCTGCGGATTGGCCATCGCGGCGTCGGACTGCCGCTTCATCGACATCCGCATCGTGAAGTAGGTGGCCACCGAGGCGACGATCATCAGCGGGATGCCCACCGCGATCATATCGGGACGGGTGGTGCCGAACTGCTCCAGCCGCTGCTCGGGCTGAGTGATCCAGTTGGAGAGCTTGGCGCCGAAGATGTCGGCGTTGACGAAGGACCGGACACCCTCCGGGCCGAAGACGAAGTTGCCCTCGCTCTCCTCGGTGGGGTCGAACCCGCGCAGCACGTGGAACAGGCTCAGGAAGACCGGGATCTGCACGAGCGCCGGAAGGCAGCCACCGAGCGGGTTGACCCCCTGCTCGGACTGCATCCGCTGCATCTCCTGCGCCATCTTCTGGCGGTCGTTTTTGTACTTCTCCCGGATCTTCTGCATCTGCGGGGCGAACTTCTGCATCTTGCGCCCCGCCCGGATCTGGCTCAACGCGGGCTTGAGCAGCAGCACGCGCAGCGTGAACACCAGGAAGAAGACCGAAAGCACCCAACTGATGCCGTGGTCCGGGCCGAACACGGCACCGAAGATCTGGTGCCAGACCCAGAGGAGCCCGGAGACCGGGTAGAGGATAAAGCCGAAGAATTGCTCCACGCGTTCACTCCTGGTCGTCGCCCGGCGCGCTTACCCGGGCTCTACCTGCACAGCCGCACCCCGACACGAACCGCAGGGCTCAACCCCGCCAGGGTGCCACGAGCGCATTCGATCACGGAGGGCGGGACAGCCGGTAACCAGCCGACCGGCACGAGAGCCGAGTCCGGGGCGAGTCGAAGCCGGGATCGCTGACCGACCGCTGATCGACCACCGCTCGGTTACTCGATCACTCGCGCCACACACCCACTCGGCGAACACGTTCAGCCACGGACGGAACCGTGTCGTATGACAGGTCCGGATTGTACGCGAAACGGGCGGCCACGACGGAGCCTTCCGGCCGCCCGTCGGAGCGCCCCGACCCGTTCGCGCTTCCGAACGGGAGATCGCCCCGGCCGTGCCGAGCGGATCACCACGACTCCACGAAATCGGGAGTTGACTTCGAGTCATCTCGAACTCTTAGTTTCGATCTCGACGACGACAGGCGGAACGGGGCTTCCCCGTTCCGAGGCCCGAAGGGAACGAGATGACCGACGAGAAGCTACGCGTGGCAGTGATCATCGGCAGCGTCCGGGAGGGACGCTTCGGCCCCACCGTGGGCGAGTGGGTGGCCGCCGAGGCCGAGCGCCACGGGGACTTCGAGGTGGACCTGGTGGACCTGGCCGAGGTGGAACTTCCGATCGACATGGGCCGAGCACCGGCCGCGACCGGCGCCGCCACGGCGACGTCGAAACGCCCGGTGCACGAGCGGCTCGAAGCCGCCGACGCGTTCGTGGTGGTCACCGCCGAGTACAACCGCAGTTTCCCCGCCGCGCTGAAGAACGCGATCGACCACCACAAGTCCGAGTGGTACGCGAAACCGGTCGGGCTGGTCTCCTACGGCGGCATCGCGGGCGGACTGCACGCGGTGGAGAACCTCAGACAGGTCTTCGCCGAGGTCCGAGCCATGACCGTCCGGGACACCGTGAGTTTCCAGTGGGCCGCGCAGGCCTTCGACGAGGAGGGGCTGCCCAAGGACAGGGCCGGCAGCAGCGCGGCGGCCAAGATGATGCTCGACGACCTGTCCTGGTGGGCCAAGGCCCTCAAGGAGGCGAAGGAGAAGCGCCCCTACAAGCGCTGAGCGGAGGGCGCACCCCGACCCCCAGCTCCGGGGTGCGCCCTCACCGAGCCGGTGCCTCCGCCGGGAGAGGCGGAGGAACCGTGCTCAGTCCGGGAAGAACCGGATGGCGGGACGTCCTCCCGGCCCCTCCGGGGCCACGCGGGCACGAACGTTGTAGACCTCGGCTATGAGTTCCTCGGTGAGCACCTCTTCCGGGGAGCCCGCCGCCACGGCACGCCCCCGCGCGAGCACCATCAGGTGATCGCAGAACATGGCTGCGAGGTTGAGGTCGTGCAGCGCGATGACGCTGGTCACCGGAATCCGGACCACCAGCCCCAGCAGTTCCAGCTGGTGCTGGATGTCCAGGTGGTTCGTGGGTTCGTCCAGCAGCAGCTCCTTCGGCTGCTGGGCGAGTGCCCGCGCGATCTGGACCCGCTGGCGCTCCCCGCCGGAGAGGGTGTGCCAGGACCGGTCGACCTTGTCCGCCAACCTGGTGTACTCCACGGCCGAGCGCACCGCCGCCTCGTCCTCGGCCGTCGCGGCCGACCACGCGCGCCGGTGCGGGATGCGGCCGAGGCGGACCACGTCCAGCACGCTCATGTCCACCTCGGTTCCCGCGTGCTGTTCGACCACGGCCACCCTGCGAGCCACGTTCCCCCGACCGAACCGCTCGATCGGGGAACCGTCGAGCCGGACCACACCGTCCGATACCGGACGCACTCCCGACAGCAGTCGCAGCAGGCTCGACTTGCCCGACCCGTTGGGGCCCAGCAGGCCGACGGTCTCCCCCTCACCCGGGGCGATACTGACACCGTCGACTATCAGCTTCCCACCGGTGCGCCAGGAGACCTCCTCCGCCGACAAACTCATGAGCGTCGCTCCCCGCCATTCGTAACGAAACTTGCCTTCTCCGGTAGAGACACCGGCTGTGTGGTCGTTCTCCAGTCACGGAGCGCGTGGAGTCGGCCTGTTCCCCGGCTGCTTCGGCGCTCCCGGCACCGAACCACCACACTTCCCATCGGCACCGCCGCGGGTCCTCTCGTGGTGCGCTCGCGAGGAAGGCCCCGTCGTGTAGTACCTACTCGATGTCGGGCCTCCCGGAGCGAGAGCCCGCGAGAGGTTCCGCCACGCGACCGGCCGCGGAAACCGAGCCGACGGATTCCAGCTAGTGCACCTTGCGGCTGCGGTAGAGGATGACCACGAACGCGGGCACCCCCACCAACGAGGTCATGACGCCCACCGGGATCTCCTGTGGGTCGAGTGCCGTCCGCGCGATCGTGTCGATCCACACCAGAAAGATCGCCCCCGCCAGCGCGGTGGTGGGCAGCAATCCGCGGTGTCCGGGGCCGACGATGGCGCGGGCCGCGTGCGGCAGCACCAGTCCCACGAAACCGATGGCCCCGGAGGAGCTGACCAGCGTGGCCGTCAGCAGTGCCGTCACCACCAGTAGCAGCATCCTGGTGCGCGCCACCGCGACACCGAGCGAGGCGGCCGCGTCCTGGCCGAAGGTGAACGCGTCCAGCGAACTCGCCTTGGCGGTGCACACCACCAGCACCGCCAACAGCGCGCCCAGGCACAACCACACCTCGAACCAGCCGGTACCGCTCAACGAGCCGAGTAGCCAGAACAGCACGCTGCGCGTCTGCCGGGAGTCGGCGACCGACATCACGATGAACGAGGTCAGCGCCGAGAACAGCTGCATGGCCGCGACACCGGCGAGGATCACGCGATCGGCGGTACCGCCCACGAAGTGGCTCAGCAGCATCACCAGCGTGAACGAGACCAGCGAACCGAGGAACGCGCCGAGCGACAACGAGAGCACCCCGCTGCCGATGCCCAGCACCACGACCAGCACCGCTCCGGTGGAGGCCCCCGAGGAGATCCCCAGCACGTAGGGGTCGGCCAGCGGGTTGCGAAGCAGGGACTGCATGACCACGCCGCACAGCCCGAGCCCGGCCCCGCACACCGCCGCCAGCACGGTGCGAGGCAGCCGCAGGTCCCAGATGATCCCTTCGCGGATCAACGAGAGCCCGGCGTCACCGAAACCGAGGCGCTCACCCACCACCGCCCACACGTCGGTCACGGCGATGTCGGCCGGGCCGATCGTGATGGTGAGGGCGATGGAGAGCCCGAGCAGCACCAGACCGGCCAGCCAGAGAGCGGCGGCGGCACCTCCGCGCGACCGGACCAGCGGAGCGCTCACTCGGCGAGCCCGAACTCACGCAGTTTGGCCGCGACCCGTTCCACCCCGTCTACGGTGCGGATCGACGGGTTCATGGCGGCACCGCTGAGCCGGATGTAGCGGTCGTCGCGCACGGCGTCCATGTGCTTGGTGACCGGGTTGTTCTCCAGGAACTCGATCTTCTGGGCGGCTTCCTCCGCGGTCTGGCTCTCGCGGGTCAGGTCACCGATGACCAGCACGTCGGGATCGCGCTGGGCCACGGTCTCCCAGTTGATCTGGGGCCATTCCTTCTTCGTGTCGTCGAAGACGTTCTTCGCGCCGATCTCCTCGGTGATGATGCCGGGGGCGCCGCAGCAGCCGGCCATGTAGGGCGACTCCTTGTTGGCGAACCAGTAGAGCATGCTCACGCCGGAGGCGTCGATGTCGGCGGATGCCTTATCCAGCCTGCCGCGCAGCTCCTCGACGAGCTCCTCACCCCGTTCGGGGACGTCGAAGACCCGCGCGAGCTCCTCGATCTCCCGGTAGACGGTGCTCATCTCCAACGGCTGGTCGCGGGAACCGTCCCCGTCGCCCTCGTTGTTCTTGACGCAGTCGGCCGGGGAAAGATAGGTGGGCACGCCCAGCTCGGCGAAGTCGTCGCGCGAGGAGACCTCCTGGAAGGTGCTCTCGAAGGACGCGGAGACGAAGTCCGGTTCCTCGGCCAGCACCCGCTCGTAGGAGGGGGCGTTGTCCGCGAGCCTGGGAACCTTCGAATTGGCTTCCTCCAGCTCCTTCAGAACCGGGTCGGTCCAGGTGGCGGTGCCTACCATGCGGTCGGCGAGACCGAGAGAGAGCAGGATCTCGGTCGAGCCCTGGTTCAGCGAGACCGCGCGCTCCGGCGGGGCTTCGATCGTGATCTCCCTGCCGCAGTTCTCGACGGTCCTGGGGTATCCGGCGGCGTTGTCCTGACCGGCGGAGGTCTCAGAACCGCCACCGCACGCGGTCAGCAGTCCGACACCGAGCGGAATCAGGCAGGTCAGGGATAAGACACGGGACGATCTCTTCATGAGTCCTTCTCCGTCGGGGCTCCGTACGCGAGAGCCGTGCGGGCGGTTTCCGCGCGTCGCCTGGGGCGACGCCGCTGCCAGCAGGTCTTCGGGCTCGAGATCATCCGCGTGGAGCGCCTTCCCGAGAGCTGGTCTCAGTGGCCGATGCTCCGCGCGTCCCTCTCACCGCTGCGCGTCAGCTCCGGATTCGCACCGGATTCCCTGTACCGCCCGGCGCGCTGCCGGGGCGGGTCGACTGGCGGAGGAGAACCTAACAATCCCGGCGGAAACGACTCCGCTCGGTGTGGGCAGCGCAACGTCATCGGCCGAACACGATCGAGCGACAGCGGGTCCGCTCGCGGCCGATCCGGCGGTCGCGGGCCCGGTGGACCGGGTGTCGCCGTGGCCGCTGGGCGGTGGCCGAGCACCGGGCTTCCGGCGTCCCCGCTGCCGCTCTCGTCGGTACTCCGGTCATGCACGGATCCTCGGAGTCAGGCGCGTGTGGCCACCGCGGGTGAGCGCTAATCGATCCGAGCAGCGCCGGAGAGGCCATCGGCTCCCTCGACCAGGTGCGGCTCACCCGCCGGAGCCCGGGAGGGTTCACTCCGGCGCACCGCGAGACATAATGGATTAGCCAACCTCGTCGGCGAGTGAGACAACGAACCGGAGCCCCTCAGGGGTTGCGAGGATGAGCCGGAACCGGGAAACCGATCCCTCCGCCGCAGGCGGTTGTGGCCCCTCGAACCCACTGAGGGGGTCCGTTTTGCCGTAGGGATCGGTCACGTACTCGCGAGCAGATTCGGCCACCAGGACCGATCAGCGTGTTCGGCCCCGGAGCGCTCGCCACGGTGCGGCGAAGGTAAAGGGCCGATCTCGTACCGCGCTCAGGCTGTGATCGCTCTCGCTGCGGGAGACTCCTCCGCCGAAATCATCAGAGCCGTCATCACGACCAGCGTGGCGGAATCCTCGCCGAATCCACGGTCACCGGTTCCGTCGACACGGGCTTCGGCCTTCGTCAGGCACGCTCCGGCCGGTGGGGACCGGTCGCGATGACGAGGCTTCGACGGCGGCGCGGTGGACTCGGCGGAGTCGGTGGGGCGGTTCGGTGCGGCGCCGAGACGTCGGCACACCTTCGAACCGGCCGCGAAACCCTGACGGGGACCGGTTGGACGAGGGGGACGGTGAACCCTCGCGCCGTCAGTTTCGCCAGGTGAGTAGCAGTGCCCCCGGTCGGACTCGAACCGACACTACGACGATTTTAAGTCGTCCGCCTCTGCCGATTGGGCTACGGGGGCGCACCTTCGGACAGGTCATCGACCCGCCTTGCGGTGGCCCACCCACGCTGGGCCCCTTGATAGGACGTGCCAATGCTGCCGTTGGTTCCAGAAGAAACGAAACCGCCATCTGGAGCAAACCCGATCACAGCGCGTAAAAAACAGCAACACTGACGCGCCATACGCACTGTCAGAGCCACCCTTTTGGGTGAGATCGTTCTCGTAATACTCGTGAAGAAGTCACAGAAAGTCAACACAAACGGAAGATCACACACAGCGGGCCGTGCGCCGGTCTCCCGACGCACGGCCCGTTACCGATCACGTGATCGCCGATCGAGCGGCTCGGTTGGGCGCTCAGCTGGAAGCGGCGCGCTTGAAGTCGGCGCGCGGGTTCTGGATCTGCCCCATCGAGACGACCTCCCGACGGAACAGGAACGCCAGCGTCCAGTCGATGACGATGCGTGCCTTGCGGTTGAAGGTCGGCATCTTGCTCACGTGATAGGTGCGGTGCATGAACCACGCCAGGAAGCCCTTGGCCTTGAAGCCGTAGACGTCGGCGACACCCTTGTACAGCCCCAGACCGGCCACCGATCCAGCGTAGCGGTGGTGGTAGGCCTCGGTCTTGCGCCCACGCAGCGCGGCGATGAGGTTCTTCGCCAACTGGTTCGCCTGCCGGACGGCGTGCTGAGCCGATGGGGCGCAGGTGGCGTTGGGGTCCTCCTCGGCCTTGGAGAGATCCGGCACCGCCGAGCAGTCACCCGCGGCCCAGACCTCGGGGTGTCCCTCGACCCTCAGGTGCGAGGTCGCCTTGACCCTGCCGCGCTCGTCCAACGGAAGATCGCTGTTCTTGAGCACGGGGTTGGCCTTCACACCGGCGTTCCAGACCAGGGTGTCGGTGTCGAACTCGGTGCCGTCCGAGAGCACGGCGTGGCCGTTCTCCACCGACTTCAGGAAGGTGTTGAGGTAGACCTTGATCCCCCGCTCCTCGAGGGCTTTGACGGTGTAGACGCCCATCTTCTCGCTGACCTCGGGCATGATCCGCCCGGCCGCCTCGATCAACGACCAGCTCATGTCCTCGCGGGAGATGGACTCGTAGTAGCGGGTGGCGTACCTGGCCATGTCCTCCAGCTCGGCCAGCGCCTCGGTACCCGCGTAACCACCACCGACGAAGGTGAAGTTCAGCAGGCGCTTGCGCAACTCGGGATCGGTGGTGTTCGCGGCGGCGTCCATCTTCGCCAACACGTGGTTGCGCAGATAGATCGCTTCGCCCACGGTCTTGAGACCTATGCCTTGTTCGGCCAGACCCGGAATCGGCAGCAGACGAGAGACGGACCCGAGTGCGACAACGAGCACGTCATAGCCCAGGTCACTGGAGATGCCCTCGGCATCCTCCACCGTGACCGATCGCTTCTCGTGGTTGACCTCCGTGACACGCGCGGTGAGAACGTGACACCGCTTCAACACTCGTCGCAACGGCGCTACCACGTGACGGGGCTCAACGTTGCCCGCCGCCGCTTCCGGAAGGAAGGGCTGGTAGGTCATATGCGGCTGAGGGTCGACGACCGTCACCGAAGCCTCACGGCGGCCGAGCTTGGACTGCAGGCGCAACGCGGTGTACATACCGACGTAGCCGCCGCCGAGGATGAGAATCCGGGTGGGATCGGATTTACCAGCCATACCTCTATGGTCACACCAATACGCGACCCGTCGCCTCGGCGGCCCCCTCAAATGTGACACCGCTCGCGGGTGTTCCTGATCACAGGAACAGCCCGTGCACGGGTGTGAGCGGTGCGCCCGTGGCGATCACGGTACGCATCCGCCGTGAGATCCGTTCGTGCGGCACGCGCGCCCTCGAAAGACGACCGGGACCCCGGGAGGGCACGGGCACGATCGGCGTGGCTAGCGGTCTGCCGCCGCGCGGGCGGACGCCGGGTGAAGTCGATCTCGAATCATCCCCGCCCACCATACCGGATCTCCGGCGCGGAGAGGCCCGTCACACGGATAACGAGGTTCCCGTCACACCGCATCGGCGAACCACGGGGGACTCGAACACCTGTAGCCGGGCGCGGTTCACCAGCCTCGGGCCCTGCGGTTTCGCGAGGAATCGACGCCGAACCGGATGTTTCTCAGCCGCCCGGGCCCAGTCCAGCCGCGTCTCTCGCCTCGGTGAGCACCGCACGCAGCATCTCCGGGGTGAGCCTGCCGGTGAAGGTGTTCTGCTGGCTGACGTGGTAGCAGCCCAGCAGCAACAGCGCACCACCTCCGGCACCGCCCAGCTTGACCCGCGCGCCGTGCCCGAACCTCGGTTTCGGGCGGGGCACTTCCCACCCGGCCGCAGCCAGGACCGGGAGCAGGGCCTGCCAGCCGTAACCGCCCAGCACCACCACGACCCGCAGGGTCGGACGCAGCAGCTCCAGCTCCCGCGCCAGCCACGGAGAACAGGTGTCGCGCTCGGCTGGGGTCGGCTTGTTCGCCGGAGGGGCGCACCGCACCGGGGCGGTGATCCGCGTACCGTACAGTCGAAGACCGTCGTCGGCCGACTCGGAGTTCGGTGCCGAGGCCAGGCCCACGTCGAACAACGCGCGGTAGAGCACCTCTCCGGAGCGGTCCCCGGTGAACATGCGCCCCGTGCGGTTGGCGCCGTGGGCGGCCGGGGCCAACCCCACGAGTGCCAGCGAGGCGTCCGCGGGTCCGAATCCCGGCACGGGCCTGACCCAGTACGACTGCTCCCGGAAGGCGGCGCGTTTCTCCGTGGCCACCCGCTCGCGCCAGTTCACCAGCCTCGGACAGGCGGAGCAGTGGGTGACCGCCTCGTCCAGCTCGGCCAACGTCGCGGCCCCGGCCGCCGAACCGACCGGCTCGACCTCCGCCGGGACGAGCGGCCGGGAATACGTCTCGTTCACCGCGTTCACGGTGGCACATCCGTGCGGGCCGAGTCCCGGGCGGGCTCACGCGGGCCGCCGGGCCGGTTGCCCCGATGATCGTTGCTGTCACGAAAGTTCAACGATTTCCCCACCCGCGAGGTACGGATCATTCACCGGCTCGCCCGGCGAACCGCCGTACACCTGAGCGACACACGGAAACGGAATTATTCTTCCGCGTCGAACCGCGGGCGGAATTCCCGGGAAACCATGATTTCGTCGTTCGGCTTTCCGGGCTCCACCATGGGCCACACCATCTCCTGCTTGCTTACCACAAAATCGATCACCACCGGCCTGTCAACGATCTCCTCGGCCCGCGTTATCACCGAGTCGATTTCCGCCGGCGTCTCACACTTGATCCCTACGCATCCCACGGCTTCGGCCAACTCGGCGATGCGCAACCCCTGACCTTGGTGCGTGTACAGGTCGGTATCGCTGTAGCGCTCTCCATAGAAAAGATTTTGCCACTGACGCACCATACCCAGGCTGTCGTTGTCTATGACGGCAACCTTGACCGGAATCTTCTCGAGCACGCATGTAATGAGTTCCATACCGGTCATCTGCAGGCACCCGTCACCGTCTATAACCCATACTGTCCTGTGCGGGCTCGCGAGCTTCGCCCCTATACCCGCCGGAATCGCATAACCCATGGCCCCGAGGCCACCGGAGGTGATCAAACGACGCCGCTCGTCGAGCGACAGAAGCTGTGCCGCCCACATCTGGTGCTGACCAACGCCCAACGTAAATATCGTGTCCTGCCGGGCGAGCTCGCCCAGCCGCTTGATCACATGCTGCGGAGAGAGCTTTCCATCAAGGGGCTCTTCCCAGCCCAGCGGAAAACGGGAACGAACGCCGTCGAGCTCTTCCCACCACGAGTCCAGGTAAAATGCATCCCCTTGGTTACACAACTTCCGGAGGGCATCCAGCAGCTCCCTCAGGGTGTTCGCGACATCACCGAGCAGACCTACGTCGGGGGCTCGCTTTCTACCGATCTCATCGGGATCGATATCCGCATGAACGACTCTCGCCTTCGGAGCGAAACTCGAGAGTTCGCCCGTGACGCGGTCGTCGAACCTGGTTCCCAACGCGACCAGCAGATCGCTTCGTTGCAACGCGTACACAGCGGCAACCGAGCCGTGCATACCTGGCATACCAAGGCATCGTGGCTGCGAGTCCGGAAACGCCCCACGCGCCGTCAAAGTGGTCGTCACCGGTGCGTTCGTCAGCTCGGCCAAGCGCTCCAGCTCCTTCTGAGCGCTGGCTCGGACCACACCACCGCCCACGTAGAGGACAGGTCTGCGCGCTCGCAGTAGCAGCTCAGCCGCGTGGTTGATTCCTTGCGTGCTCGGAGGTTCCGTCGAGGAACGAGGCTCGGGGGGCGCTCGAAGAGCACCCTCGATTCGGTCCTCTTTCTGGAGGACATCCTTGGGGATGTCGATGAGCACCGGGCCCGGACGTCCGGACCTGGCCGTGTCGAAGGCGTCTCGCACGACCTCGGGTATCTCGCGCACCGTTCGCGGCTGGTGATTCCACTTCGTAATCGGCTTCGTTATGCCGATGACGTCCGTCTCCTGGAATGCTTGGGTTCCGATGGCATCGGTGGGGACTTGGCCGGTTATGGCTACCACGGGAACCGAATCCATGAAGGCGTCGGCGATCGGCGTGATCAGGTTGGTCGCGCCGGGCCCGGACGTGGCGACACAAACCCCGACGCGCCCACTCACCGCGGCATACCCGGTAGCGGCATATCCCGCCGCTTGTTCGTGACGCGTCAGAACATGACGAATTCTCCTCGACCGGAAAAGCGCGTCGTAGAAGGGCAGAATCGCTCCTCCCGGTATCCCGAAGATCTCCTCAACACCTTCCTCTTCAAGAGCCCGAACGAGCGCGGAAGCACCGGAAATCAAACTGTTCTCCGTATCTCGGTCCGACTTACTCCGACGCTCGGACATTTTTACTCTTCCTTCTTCGTGCTGTTCCTGGAAAGAAGCAAAACGGAAAGATACACTCCCGCCCCCACAGCAGCGATCACCAGGTAATCCGAATTGATTTCGTCGAAGAAGTGCGCCAGATTGACGGGGTAGGTAGCCAGCGTCATGTTCCCGTACTCGGCGAGCGTTTCCAAGTATTCTCCGGGCTGGATACGCTCTCCCCAGTGCTCCATCAGCAGCTTGGATCCCTGGTGCGTGATCAACGCGACTTTCCCCGGATCGATATCGTGACGCCCGAGCACACTGTGAACCAGATCCGGAATCCCGTCCCGCATCACCGTTCCCAGTATCTCGACTCCGGAATCGGTCATGTCGTAGGTGGGTACCGGAAGGTTGGTGCGGGGATCCACCGGTAACTGGGTACGCCCCGTCACCTTCGTCGTACGCATCCCCATCGTCAACGCGTGGTAGTGGTCGCTGAAAGTCCGCACCTCATGGTCGACGACAGCGAAATCATCGGACGGCCCCACGACCGCGGCTCCGGCCCCGTCACCGATGCTGAACGCGTGGCCTCTCGTATAGTCCATGTACCCGGTCCAGTTGCAGCCGCATACGACGAGAGCGTATCTACCACTTCCCGAGTTAACGAATTCAGCGGCGTGTATCATTCCAAGCAGAAAATTGGCGTACTCCGAGTTGATCGGAACCACCATCGCATTCTCAGAAATCCCCACCCGCTGGTGAACGGCGAACAACCCGTTCGGCATGTAGTAGGCGGGCACACTTCCGTACCCGTACAGCCGGTCGATGGAATCAGGTGACACCCCCGCCCTGTCGAGCGCTCTCAGACATGCGTTCTCCATCAAATCCTCAACGGTTTCATCCGCCTCGAGGAAACGTCTCCTGTCCAGCCCGTAGAACATGTCGGACTCGAACAACCCGTGCCTGTTCCTGGATCTGTTGAGTTGATCGTAGGCCGGATCGTCGTTGCGCCGAACGTGGCGCGGAACATCGTATCCACAACCTATCACACCAGCTCGACCGAAATAATCAACCATCAAGCATTTCCTCGATTCAACAGAGCTTCGACCTGATCACCAGGCGTACGTGACAAGCGGCTTAATTATTCCGTCACTCTTGTTCGACATCATTTTGTAGGCGCGCTCGACATCATCGAAACCAAAACGATGCGTAGTCATGGGAGTCGGGTCGACCCGACCGTTCCGCAACAACCGAAAAAGGCGCAGCATACGCTCGCGCCCGCCGGGGCAGAGAACCGCTCGTATAGTTTTGTCGCTCATACCGAGCCCGAACGGAATGACCGGGACGGTCAACGGCGCGGTGGTTCCCTCCCCGTGGTATCCGAGATTCACGATCGTACCCATCGCGTTCGTCACCCGGACACATGTTTCAAAAGTGGAGCGCGATCCTACCGCCTCGATCGCCGCATCGACTCCGTCCCGTCCCACGATGTCCTTGACCTGATCGACCGGATCACCGTGTCGTGGATCCAGCACAACATCGGCACCGAACTTCTCGGACATTCTCGCCCGGTCGGCTTTCGTGGCAACGGTGATGACGAGCCCCGCCCCCAAGAGCCGTGCGGAAAGCGTCGCGCACAGCCCCACCGCACCTTGGCCGACGATGACCAAGGTGCCGCCGGGCGGGACCTGTGCGGCTTCCGCACCGGCCAACCCGGTCGTCAGAACATCGCTGGCGTACAATGCCTGCTCATCGGAGAGCGCGTCCGGAACATGAACGAGATTGAAGTCGGCGTCGCTCACGTGAAAATATTCGGCCAACGCCCCCTCTTTTTGAGCAGTAAATTTGTACCCGCCCAACATTCCGTTGCACTGAGCCGAATGACCTCGCTGGCAATAATCGCATTTTCCACAAGGGGTTATCGCGCACACCGCCACCCTGTCCCCCTCGCGGAATCCGGTAACCTGATCACCGATCTCGTGCACCACCCCTACGCTCTCATGACCGAGAGTGCGCCCCTCAGGAATCGCGAACACACCACTGACCGTGTGCACGTCCGTGGGACAGATCATCGACGTGGTGGTACGCACCACGACGTCGCACGGCCCCGCAGAGGGGATTTCCTTGTTGACCACTCCTACCTTGTTCGTTCCCAAAAAAGCGAGTGCCGACATATCCGTGGCCATATTTCAGTCCATCTCTCACACGAAGTCAGCTTGATCCATCCTGGTAATCATCGGGTTTTCAGCGACCGTGCGATCGCTGTTCCGATCGCACGTACTGCGACTGTGTTCACAGCTCGCGGGAGGTAGTCAGCAATATCGCTTCCGCCACCCACCTGTCCGAACACCGTGCCCCCTCATTTCGCATGCCGAGGCAAGTCACAACGACCATGACGCACTTCACTGACACGGCTCTTACGCAGCGTTGACACGGCACCAGCACGAAACGCGCGGTGCTACCCCGAAGTCCGATTCATCAACGGCACGGGAGAACAGACACGACGGACACGAACCCCCTGGGCAGAAACGGGCGGTAGCGACGCCTCTTCGTCACCGACGGATGAACTTTCCTGATCGGCAGCCTGACCCCCACGGTCGTAGCCCACATTCGATGATCTTCGATCCCCGTCGGTGCATACCTGCTCGAGAGCGCACATCATGCCGTGGTTCTCGGCCCCGCGCCGACGAACCTCACGCCGACGAACCTCACGGAGTCCCTTCGGAACGCCCTTTCGGATTTGATGCTCCGTTGGAGCGAGCGAAGTACCAACTGTCGAGTACGCGTGCCGGAACCGAGAGCACAAAGAGGCGGCAGGGAACGTCGTGCGGCCGAGCGCAGCGGGACGAAACATCGCACTACTAGGCTGCGCCCTATGACAGCCAGTGAGGAAACCGACAACACCGGCGAAGCGAGCCGGCAATCGAGCACGACCACCGCCGAGCCGACCGACGAGCTCGTGAGCACGCACCACACGATCACGGCCAACGGCAAGCAGCTCTCCTACACCGCCACGGCGGGCCGGTACGTGCTGCGGGAGGAGAGCTACACCGACGGCAAGTTCGACGGGCACGTCGCGGGCGCGGAGATGTTCGTGACCTCCTACGTCGCCGACTCCCCCGGCTCGGGGGACCGACCGGTCACGTTCGCGTTCAACGGTGGTCCGGGAGCGGCCAGCACCTTCCTGCACCTGGGGCTCCTCGGACCGCGCAGGGTGGTCTCCGGGGACGCCGGCCAGCTCGCCGCGCCCCCGTACGGCCTGGCGGACAATCCGGAGACGCTGCTGGCCCACAGCGACCTGGTGTTCATCGACCCGGTCTCCACCGGGTTCTCCCGAGCGGTACGGGGCGGCAAGCCGGGCGACTTCCACGGCTACCGGCGCGACATCGAGTCGGTGGCGGAGCTGATCAGGCTGTGGACCACGCGCAACGGCCGTTGGCTGTCCCCCAAGTACCTGGCCGGGGAATCCTACGGCACGCTGCGGGCGGCTTCGCTGGCCGAGCACCTGCAGAGCAAGCACGGGCTCTACCCGAACGGGCTGCTGCTGATCTCGGCGGTGCTGGACATGGGGACCATACGCTTCACCGAGGGCAACGATCTGCCCTACAGCCTGTACCTGCCTACCTACGCGGCGATCGCGCACCACCACGGCAAGCACGGGGAACGGCCGCTGCGCGAGGTGCTGGACGAGGCCGAGGAGTTCGCCTCGCGGGACTACCCCTGGGCGCTGCGGAAGGGTGCCCGGCTGTCGGACGAGGACCGCGCCGAGATGGTCCGGCGCACCGCCGAGCTGACCGGGCTGAGCCACGACTACGTGGACCGGGTGAACCTGCGGATCGAGCACCTGCGGTTCTTCACCGAGCTGCTGCGGGACCAGCGCCTGACCGTCGGCCGGATGGACGGCCGCTTCACCGGCTGGGAACCCGACGCGGGCGGCGAGCACCTCTCCGACGACCCCAGCGTCTCGGGAGTCATGGGGGCCTACTCGGCGGGGATCAACCACTACCTGCGGCAGGAACTGGACTACGCCAGCGACCTGCCCTACGAGGTGCTCTCGGCACGGGTCCACCCGTGGTCCTACGAGGACTTCGAGGGGATGTCGGTGACCGCCACGGACAAGCTGGCCAAGGCGATGCGCACCAATCCGCACCTGCGGGTGCACGTGGGATGCGGTCACACCGACGGCGCCACGCCGTACTTCGCGGCCGAGCACACCCTGGCCCAGCTGGAGATCCCGAGGGAACTGCGCGACAACATCGAGGTCCGCTACTACCCCGCCGGACACATGATGTACGTGCACGAACCCTCGCGGATCAAGCAGTCCGCCGATCTCGCGGAGTTCGTCTCTCGGTGAAACGGTTCGTCCGCCCGGTCTGCCTTGAGTGGTCGCTCGGCGGAACCTCCGGGGCGCCTCGCCGCGGGTCCGGAGACATCGAGTAGGCACTACGCCACGTCTCCGGCGTCCTCGCGAGGCACTCCCCGGAGAACCCGCGGCGGCGCGAGCCGCGTGAGTGGTCGGGGTTCGGCCTGCGAGGGTGGTCGGAGCTCAGCAACGTTCCAACCACAGCGGCGCCGCGATTTCGTGGGCGGGGTCAGGGGGTGAGTACCGCCGTACTGGGGCGTCGATTTCTCGCGAAATCGACGCCCCACCACCACGAAGAGGTGACCTTCGAGGAGGCAGCGCCCACCTCAGGAGACGACGTGCTCGTGCCGTTCGGCGAAGTGGCAGGCACTGGGGTGACCGTCGGCCAGTTCGAGGTCGATGCGGCCGCCGTCGCGCCGCACGGCCAGCTCGGGCTCCTGCTCGGCGCAGATGTCCTGCGCCTTCCAGCACCTGGTGCGGAACCGGCAGCCGGATGGCGGGTTCGCCGGACTGGGCACGTCGCCGGTGAGCCGGATGGCCTCTCTGCGGTCGCGCACCGAAGGGTCGGGGACGGGAACCGAGGACAGCAGCGCCTGGGTGTAGGGATGCTGCGGGTGCTCGTAGATCTGCTCCTCGGTGCCGTTCTCGACCATCTTGCCCAGGTACATCACACCCACCCGGTCGGAGAGGTGGCGCACCACTCCGAGGTCGTGGGCGATGAAGATGTAGGACAGGCCGAACTCGGACTGCAGGTCCCCCAGCAGGTTCATCACCTGTGCCTGGATGGAGACGTCCAGCGCGGACACCGGTTCGTCGCAGACGATCACTTTGGGCTTGAGCGCCAGCGCGCGGGCGATGCCGATCCGCTGCCGCTGCCCACCGGAGAACTGGTGCGGATAGCGCCGCACGTGCTCCGGGTTGAGCCCGACGGTGTCGAGCAGCTCCTGCACCCGCCGCTGCCGGTCGCCCTTCGGCGCCACCTCGGGATGGATCTCGAACGGCTCCCCCACGATGTCGCCCACCGTCTTGCGGGGGTTCAGCGAGGTGTAGGGGTCCTGCAGCACGATCTGCATGTCCCTGCGCAGCTGACGAAGCTGGGAGGCGCTCTTCTTGCCGAACATGTCCACGCCCTCGAACAGCGCGCTGCCGCTGGTGGGCTGCTCCAGCCGCATCAGCACCTGGGCCAGTGTGGACTTGCCACAGCCGGACTCGCCGACGATGCCCAGCGTCTCACCCCGGTTGAGGTCGAAGGAGACCCCGTCCACCGCCCGCACGTGGCCGATGGTCTTTTTGAACACGATCCCCTGCTGCACCGGGAAGTGCTTGACCAGGTCGCGAACTTGCAGGATCGGCTCACTCACTGCTGATCAACTCCTCGGCGAAGTGGCAGGCGCTGTAGCGCCCGGGGCGGAGTTCGAGCAATTCCGGAACCTTCCGGCGGCACTCGTCCGTGGCGCGGTGGCAGCGCGGGTGGAACGGGCACCCCTCCGGGATGTTCGCGAGGTTGGGCGGGAGCCCCTTGATGCTGGCCAGCTGCTCGCCCTTCTGGTCCAGCCGGGGAATGGACTCCATCAGCCCCTCGGTGTAGGGGTGCGCGGGGCGCTCGTACAGCGACTCCGCGTCGGATTCCTCCACCACCCGACCGGCGTACATCACCGCGATGCGGTCGGCGACCTCGGCGACCACACCGAGGTCGTGGGTGATCAGGATCATTCCCATGCCGCGTTCGCGGCGCAGCTCGTCGAGCAGATCCATGATCTGGGCCTGCACCGTCACGTCCAGCGCGGTGGTCGGCTCGTCGGCGATGAGCAGGTCCGGGTCCAGCGCCAACGACATGGCGATCATGGCGCGCTGCCGCATACCGCCGGAGAACTGGTGCGGGAACTCCTTCACGCGCTGCTTGGCGTTGGGGATCTTGACCATGTCCAGCATCTCGGCGGCCTTGGCCATCGCGTCCTTGCGCGACATCCCCCGCCGGAATCGGAACTGCTCGGCGATCTGGAATCCCACGGTGTAAACCGGGTTGAGCGCGGAGAGCGCGTCCTGGAAGATCATCGCCATGTTCTCGCCCCGCAACTCACGGCGACGGTCCTCCGTCGCGGCGAGGAGCTCCTCACCGCGATAACGGATGGCGCCCTTGGTCACGAAGCCCGGCGGAGTGTCCAGGATGCCCATCACGCTCTGCGCCGTGACGCTCTTGCCGGAGCCGGACTCGCCGAGCACGGCGAGGGTCTCCCCCGCGTCGACGTGATACCCCACTCCGTTGAGCACGTTGGCCGTGGCCTCGCGGGTGCGGAACTCGACGTGCAGGTCTTCCACTTCGAGCAGCCGCGGCTTCGTCGAGCCGCCCGTGCTCTCGTCGGTAGCCGACACAGCGGCCCTCCTTACTACCGTTGTTTCGGGTCCAGCGCGTCGCGCACCGCGTCACCGAGCATCACGAACGCCAGAACCGTGATCACCAGGAAGCCCGCGGGGAACAGCAGCATGTGCGGCGTGCTGATGATGTACTGCTGCGAGACCGAGATCATCATTCCCCAGGAGACGACCGGCGCCTTGAGCCCGAGCCCCAGGTAGGACAGCGTCGCCTCCAGCCCGATCATCTGGCCCAGCGCGATGGTGGCGTAGACCATCACCGGAGCGATGCAGTTCGGCAGCACGTGCTTGAAGATGATCCTGCTGTGGCTGGCACCCAGCGCCTTGGCGGCGTTGACGTAGTCCTGCTGCTTGGCCGCGATGGCCGCCGAACGCATGATGCGCATCGAGATAGGCCAGGCCAGCACGCCGATGGTCAGGACCACCTGGCTCATGACCCGGACTCCGCTGGGGCTGGTGATCCCCGCGTTGAACACCGACAGGATGACGATCGCGCCGAGCACGAACGGCAGCCCCAGGAATATCTCGGCGAACCTGGAGACCAGTACGTCCGTCTTCCTGCCGAAGTAACCGGAGATCAGTCCGAAGATCGAACCGAGTACCACGGTCAGGGAAGTCGCGAGCACTCCGACGAGGATCGAGGACCTGGTGCCGTAGATCACCCGGGCGTAGACGTCCCTGCCGAGGTGATCGTAGCCGAACCACGCTTCGGGCGAGGGCCCCTGCCTCGCCTTGCTGAGCAGCTGTTCGTTGGGATCGACGGAGGTGAACAACCACGGGAACGCCGACATCACCACCAGCAGCAGGATGATGATGCTGGCCACGATGAACAACGGGCGCTTGCGCAGGTCGCGCCAGGCGTCGCCCCAGAGTCCCACTTGCTTTTCGAGCTTGGGCTTCTGCTCGCCGGAACGCGAGACATCCTGGTCGCCGGTGTTCGCGGTGTCCGTCGAATCCGCCTGCTCTCGGATTGATTCAGTCATATCGGATCCTCGGGTCCAAAGCCGCGTAGAGAATGTCCACCAGCAGGTTCATCAGCAGGTAGACGATCACTAGCAGGGTGACGACGCCCGTAACGGTTGTTCCTTCCTGGCCGCCGATCGCCTGGAAGACGAGGTTGCCGATGCCGGGGATGTTGAAGATGCCCTCGGTCACGATGGCCCCGCCCATCAGCGCACCGAAGTCGGTGCCGATGAAGGTGATCACCGGGATCAGCGAGTTGCGCAGCATGTGCACCGAGACGACCCGGCGCGGCTTGAGCCCCTTGGCGTTGGCGGTGCGGATGTAGTCCGCGCGCTTGTTCTCGAACATCGCCGTGCGGGTGAGCCTGGCGATGTAGGCCATGGACAGACTGCCGAGAATCAGCCCGGGAACCACCAGCTCGCCGATGGTCGGATCGGTACTGACCGAGGGGTTCATCCAGCCCAGCTGGACGCCGAAGACGATCTGCACCACGAAACCGCTGACGAAGACCGGCACGGCGATCAGGAACAGGGTCGCGGCCAGCACGAGGTTGTCCACGAAGCCGTTGCCGCGCAGCGCGGTCAGGATTCCCGCCGCGATACCGATCACGGCCTCGAAGACCAGCGCGATCGCCGCGAGCTTGATGGTGACCGGGTACGCGTTCTGGATCAGCGTACTGACCTCGAGTCCCGAGAAGGTCTCTCCGAAGTTGCCCTGGAACAGCTGCCCCAGGTACAGCACGTACTGCACCGGCAACGGTTCGTCGAGATTGTACTTCTCGGTCATCATCTGGACGTAGGCCTCCGGGCAAGCTCGGGATCCGCACTTGCCCGCGAAGGGATCCCCTGGCAGGGCCCACACGAGGGAATAGATGATGAACGTCGTTCCGATGAAAACCGGAATCAACTGCAGCAGGCGCCGCAGTATGTATCGGCCCACCGAACCTCCTTCGACACGGACAGGCCCGGCCCGCCGCCGCTTTTGGCGGTGACGAACCGGGCGACTGCCCTACTGACTCACACTCACTTCGGCTGGGCGATCTTCACCGATGTCAGCGACAACGAACGGCGCTTGGTCACCTGTGCCTCGGCGAGGCGATCCGACTTGCCCGACTGCACGTTCTGGGAGTAGATCGGCACGGTCGGCATCTCCTCGGCCAGCAGCTTCTCCGCCTGAGCGTAGAGCTCGTTGGCTTTGTCGACCGTGGGGGCCTGGTCCGCCCGGCTCATCAGTTTCTCGAACTCGGGGTTGTAGTAACCGCTGTCGTTGGAGGAACCGCCCCTGGTGTAGATGGGGGCCAGGTAGTTCTGGATGCTCGGGTAGTCGGCGACCCATCCGCTGCGGAACATCCCGGTCATCTGGTTCGCGGCGATCGAGGAGCGGAACTCGCTGAACGTGGGAACCGGGTTGTAGGAGACCTCGATGCCCAGGGTGTCGCGGATGCTGCCCGCCACGGCCTTGATCCACTCCTCGTGGCCGCCGTCGGCGTTGCTGGAGATCGTCAGCGTGCCGTCGAAGCCGCCCGCCTTCTTCAGGTACTCCTTGGCCTTGGCTGGATCGTACTCGCACCACTGGCCGCAGGCCTCGCCGTCACGGCCGGGGGTACCGGGGGCGGACCATCCTCGGAGCGCCTCACGCGTCCCGGAGAAGACGTTCTTGACGATGCTCTCGCGGTCGATGGCCATCGAGATGGCCTTGCGCAGGTTCGGATCCTGGAACTTCTCGTCGTAGAGCGGGAAGCTCAGCGGGGTGACCAGCGCTCCCTCACGGGTGAGCGCGTTGTCGCCGAGCTCCTCCTTCCAGCGGTTGTCGACCAGCGCGGAAGTGGGCACCTGCCGCATGAAGTCGAGGTTGCCCGACTTCAGGTCGCGGTAGGCCGTCGAGAGCTTCTGGTAGACCTTGAACTTGAAGGCCTCGACCTCACCCTTGTGCTCGCCCTTGTAGTCCTCGTAGCGAGTCATGGTGAGGCTGCGGTTGGGGGTGCGCTTCTCGAACTTGTACGGGCCGTTGCCGATCGGCTCGCTCTCGAAGGCTTCCTTGTCGTTGAAGAACTTCTCCGGCAGCGGGGAGAAGGCCGAGTACCCCAGGGTCGTCGGGAAGATGGTGAAGGGCTGCTTGAGGGTGACCTCGAAGGTGTGGTCGTCGACGACCTTGAGCCCGGACATCTTCTCCGCGCTCGGGTCGGGGGCTTCCTTCGGGCCGGTTTCCCCGTCCGGGTCCGGCGGGTTGACCTCGTCGAAGCCCTTGATGTTGTCGAAGAAGCTGGCGGTCTTCTGACCGTTGGGCGCGTAGGCGGTGTAGTTCCAGGCCCGCACGAAGTTGTCGGCGGTGACTTCCTCACCGTTGTGGAACTTCCAGCCCTGCTTCAGCTTGACCGTGTAGGTCTTCTTGTCGTCGGAGGCCTCGATCGACTTCGCCATGGCGTTGTACGGCTCGAAGGTCTTCGGGTCGTACTCGACGAGGCCGGTGAACATGGCGTCGACGACATTTCCGCCGCCGACCTCCGTGGTGTTGCCGGGAACCAGCGGGTTCTCCGGCTCGGTCCAGTCCACCGTGATCGGGTCTTCCAGGGTGCCGGTTGCCTCGGTGACGGCGCTGCCGCCACCGCCGCCGCAGCCCGCTGCCAGCAGGGCCGCCGACAGCGATGCCGCGACCGGCGCGACCATGCGTCGCTTGCGCATCAAATTCCTCCCGCTGTCTACGTGACTCCTCGCCGGGGAGGACGAGGGTCGCCACGCCGACGACCTCGGGTCGTCGGATGAGTGCGAGCGTAAACATAAGCGAGACACAGTTCACGACAATGAGCTGTCACAAAGCCGTCACTTTCTTTCTCGATTCAGCTAGATTTTCACCCAATTGGCGGAATGATTCGTCCCACATTTTGGGAATCAACCGATCGAAAGGGCGATACCGTCCAGGATGTCATGCTCACTGACAGTGATGTCGGTGATCCCGGCGCGCTCGGCCAGCTCGGCGGCGAGCACGCTGACGACCAACGCGCCGCCCCCGATGACGTCCACCCGCCCCGGGTGCATGGGCCCCAGCGCGGCGCGCCGGTCGTGGTCCATCGCCAGCAGCTCGCGGGCGGTCTCGTCGACACCGGCCCGGGACACGCGGGACAGGTGGATCGCGGCGGGGTCGTACTCGGACAACCCGTGGGCGATCGCCGACAACGTGGTGACGGTGCCCGCGACCCCCACCCAGCGGCGCGCCGTCGAGACGTCGACCGCCGCGAACGCCTCGTCCAGGATCTCCCTGGTCAGTTCGCCGGCACTTTTCACCTCATCGGCGGTAGCGGGATCGGTGTGCAGGCAACGCTCCGTGAGACGCACGCATCCGATGTCCGCTGAGTGGGATCCGAGGATCTCCGCCTCCTTGCCGTCCCAGTGCCCCAGCACCAGCTCGGTGGAACCGCCGCCGACGTCGGCCACCAGGAACGGGCCGTCCGCGGGATCGAGGTCCCCCACCGCACCGACGAACGAGAGTCTGGCCTCCTCCTCACCGGTGATGATCTCCGCGTCCACGCCGAGGGTCTCGCGGACCATGCCGAAGAAGTCCTCGCGGTTGGCCGCGTCCCTGGTCGCCGAGGTGGCCACCATCCTGATGCGCTCGACCGACTCCTCGCGGATGCGCTCGTCGTAGTCGTGCAGCGCCCGCCGGGTCCGGTCGAGCGCCTCCTCCGACAACCGACCGGTGGCGTCCACCCCCTGCCCCAGCCGCACGATCCGCATCTCGCGGTGCAGGTCGCGCAGCTCGCGCGTGCCGTCCTCGTGTACGGTCACTTCGGCGATCAACAGGCGGATCGAGTTCGTCCCGCAGTCGATCGCGGCCACCCGTGACATGATTCCCTCCTGGTATCGAGGTCTTCGGTCGAATCGGCGGGGTGCTCGCCCCGCGGAGCCCCTCGCTGGATCGTGAGCGGGTGCCGGAGGCCCCGGACGGCGATCTCCGGCCGCCCCGCCGGCCCCACGCTATTGCAGCGCAGTGCGCACGGTCCGGGCGACCCGGGACTGTCCGGAGATTCCCGGTGCCACCCCGCACCGGTCACGACACGGCTGTCGCGGGACGGGGGGCACCCGTTCCGGCAAGCCCTGGTGCGGAAAATCATGTCCCCTACAACGAAATGGTGAACAGGCGAAACAGATCGGGCAAAACCGTTCGAGAACGGACTGTCCCGTTATAAGGTTTCGCGCTCGGCGCTCGGTTCGTGACGACCACGGCGGCGGCCACTGCCGCGGTCGTGGTGTCCCGGCAACCAGCGGAGAGCCCACCGAACACGTCACGGAAGGATCCACAGTGTCCTATCAGGACTACCAGCAGTACCCCGAACAGCGGCCGAGCAACGGACTCGGAACCGCCGCGCTCGTGCTCGGCATCGTCGGGGTCCTGCTGTCGCTGATCCCCGGCATCGGGATCATCGCCTGGCCGGTGGTCATCGTCGGCATCATCCTCGGCATCCTCGGCATCCGGAAGGTCTCGCAGGGCAGGGCAACCAACAAGAAGTCCGCGATCGTGGGGACCGTGCTGTCCGGCGTCGGTCTGGTCATCTGCGTGCTGTGGGTCGTCTTCACGCTCTCGGTCTTCCAGTCGCCCGAGTTCCAGAACGAGTTCGAGCAGGAGATGAGCAGGCAGATGGAGTCGAACTGACCGCGTCGCACCCGCGCGGAGCGCTCCGGGCGCGGTAAGCGGCGGTCGGCGGTCCCCCGTCAGCCGCCGCGGCGCGGCGGCTCGCCGGGCTCCGCGTTCGGGGCGGCCCCGCCACCGGGCGACGATCCGGGCCGCTGGGCGTTGTTCGGCTCCGGTTCCCGTCCCGCGTCGCCCCGCTCCGAGTGCTTAGCTCCCCGGACACCGCTCGACGGGGCGGTGGTTTCCCCCGGCCCGTTCCCGGCGCTGGAGGGGCGCCCCGCCGGGCGTTGCCGCGTGTCGGGCACGATCGGTTCGAAAGAGGAGCCGGGCTCCGAGGGCGCCGGTGACAACGGCGGGAACTCGACGGGTTCCCGCCGTCCACTCGGTTCCGGAACGTCGGTGGGAGCCGGCGGGTGCGCCGCCTCACCGGATCGTTCGGGCTCGGCCGTTTCCAGTTCGGGAATCTCCGGAGCGGGCGTGGGGTGAGCGCCGGTGCGGTAGGCGGTGGCCCAGCCGAGCACGTCGCGTACGTAGCGCTCCGAGTGGTTGTAGGCGAACACCGCCCGTGCCAGCTCATCGTGGCGTCCCAGGTCACCGCCCGCCTCGCACAGGTACCTCCCGGCTGCCAGCGCCGCGTCGCGCACGTTGTGCGGGCTCGCCGCCCCGTCGTCGTCGCCGTCGGCGCCGTAACGGCTCCAGGTGGCGGGCAGGAACTGCATCGGTCCCACCGCGCGGTCCCAGACCGGATCACCGTCCAGCTCCCCGGAGTCGGTGTCGGGAACGGCCGCGAACCCGGATCCCCCGGTCAGCCTCGGTCCGAGGATCGCGGTCACGGTGGTGCCGGACTCGTCCACCCGGCCGGATCGCGCGTGCCCGGACTCGGCCCGTCCGATCGCGGCCAGCACCGACCAGTGCAGGCCGCAGGACGGATCCGTCCCGGAGATCCGCCCGGCCGCGTCCCGGTAGGCCCGCAGCACCGGCTCCGGAATTCCGGTCGGGCCACTGGGCACCCGGATCGCATCTCCGGCACCGGTGTCCGGTTCGGAGGGATTTCCCAGCGCGCGACTGTCCCGGAGCAGCCGCACGCTGGGTTCCCGCCGCTCGGGCAGCTGCCCGGTGACCCCCAGACCTCTCGGAGTCGGCCGCTCCCGCTCTCCTTCCCCCGAAGGGGCGAACAGCGCCGAGGTCAGCGCGTTGGCCCCGCCGACCAGCACGAAGGGGAGCAGCAGCGCCAACAGCAGCAGCAGCGAACCGACCGGAGACCTGCGCGGACCGCGACGACGCGCGCTTGGTTGCGAATCCACTTCGGGTGATGGAGGGATCGGCCACCACGACGGTTGGGCCTGTCGCCGCCATGGCGAGGGTCTGCTCCGACGCGGCACGATCGTCCTCCCCGGGGGTTCCTCGCGGCATCGCCGTCACCCGGATTGCACACCATCGGCGCACAGATCGCCCGATGAGGGAGGCAGGGTCGACGGCTCGGCCTTGTGGGGTCGTCGCTTGGCGGAACCTCCCGCACGGCTCTCGCTGCGGGTGCCCCGACATCGAGTAGCCACCTACGCCACGTCGGGACCGTCCTCGCGATAGCCATACGGGAGAACCCGCGGCGGTGCGAGCTGCGAGGCTGGTCGGAGCGCGGCCTGCTGGAGTGGTGGGGTTCGGCACTGTGTCGTAGCGACCCGGCGATTTCGCGAGAACGCGAGAAATTGACGGCCCCGGCCCGGTTCCCCTCGCGCGCGGTCGCGCCGCTCGATCGGGAGCGACAACCACTACTGTTCGGTAATCCTCATGTCCTACGCTGCGTCCATGACGCTGCCCGGAGAGTCCGACGTCGTGAGCCCGGTGACCCACGAGGTCAGCAACCAGTCGCCACCGCTGGACGACTTCGATCCGCTGGACTGCGACCCCGCGCTGCGGGAGGCGCTGGCCGAGCACGGGCAGTCGGAGGCGACCGAGCTGCTGCGCCCGCTGGCGCGGCAGGCGGGCTCGGCCACGGCGCGGGAGCACGGCAGGCTCGCCAACGAACACCCGCCGGTGCTGCACAGCCACGACCGCTACGGGCACCGCATCGACGAGGTGGAGTTCCACCCCTCCTGGCACTGGCTGATGGACCGGGCCGTCTCCGAGGGGCTGCACGCGGCGCCGTGGGCTCCGGACGCGCCGGAGGGCGCGCACCTGCGCCGCGCCGCCGGGTTCTACCTGTGGTCGCAGGCCGAGGCCGGTCACGGCTGCCCGATCTCGATGACGTTCGCCGCCGTACCGGCCCTGCGGCACAGCCCGGACCTCGCCGAGGCATACGAACCCGGTCTCCGCGCCACGGACTACGACTTCGGGCTCCGGCCGCCCGGTGAGAAGAGCGGTCTGCTGGCGGGCATGTCGATGACCGAGAAGCAGGGCGGCTCGGACGTCCGCGCCAACACCACCACGGCCGAACCGCTGGCGGACGGCAGCTACCGGATCGTCGGCCACAAGTGGTTCACCTCCGCCCCGATGAACGACCTGTTCCTCACCCTGGCGAACACCCCGGGCGGGTTGAGCTGCCTGCTGGTCCCCCGCGTGCTGCCGGACGGCACGCGCAACGCGGTACGGCTGCAACGGCTCAAGGACAAGCTGGGCAACAAGTCCAACGCCTCGGCCGAACTCGAGTACACCGGGGCGATCGGCTGGCTCGTCGGCGAGGAGGGGCGCGGGGTGCGCAGCATCATCGACATGGTGTCGATGACCAGGATGGACTGCGTGCTCGGCTCCGCCGCCAACATGCGCGCCGCGCTGTCCGAGGCGGCGCACCACGTGGCGCACCGGGCCGCCTTCGGCGACACCCTGAACCGGACCCCGCTGATGCGCGCGGTGATCTCGGACCTGGCCGTGGAGTCCGAGGCCGCCGTCGGCCTGGCCATGCGGCTGGCCGCCGCGATCGACCGGGGACAACGCGGTAACCGGGCCGAACTGGACCTGCTGCGACTCGCACTGCCCGCCACGAAGTACTACGTCTGCAAACGGGCCCCCACCGTGATCGCCGAGGCACTGGAGTGCCTGGGCGGAAACGGCTACGTGGAGGAGTCGGGGTTGCCCCGGCTGTACCGGGAGGCACCGCTGCTGTCCATCTGGGAGGGCTCGGGCAACGTGACCGCGCTGGACACCCTGCGCGCGCTGCACAAGCGACCCGACACCGTCGAACCACTGCTGGCCGAGCTGGACCGCGCGGCCGGACAGGACGAGCGCTACGACCACCAGCTGCGGCGACTGCGGGATGAACTCACCGAACCACGCCCGGAGCGAGCTCGCGCGCTGTCGGAGCGGCTCGTGCTCACGCTGCAGGCGAGCCTGCTGCTGCGGACCGCTCCGGCCGAGGTGGCCGAGACCTTCCTGACGACCAGGCTGGACGGTGAGGGGCACACCCTCGGCGCCACCGGCACCCGCTCCGACGTCCTGCTGGACCGGGTGACGCCCCGGAAGGACTGAAACCGCGTTCCGAAACACCCGGTCGGGAACTCACAGCGGTGAACGACCGCAGTACCGGGACGTTCTCGGTCACGTCGGTTTCCGCAACCGGTCGGCACCGAGAACACGAACGCTTCCAGGCTGCGGACTCATGCCGAACTCCCACCACCCTCGCAGTCGGCGCCGCCGCGGGTTCTCCCGTGCGGCTCTCGCGAGCAAGGCCCGACGTTGTGTAGGTCGCTACCCGATGTCGGGGCCTGGCCGCAGCGAGAGCCGCACGGGAGGTTCCGCCACGCAACCACCCCGGCGAACCGCGCCGGAGCTCACCGAAACTCGGGAAAGAGCTCCGGTGCTTCCTCGGGCCAGCGCTGGGCGATCACGTCGATCGTCTCGTCCCCGAACGGATTCACCCCACGTCCCTTGGCCAACGCGTGGGCCACGTGCACGTGCAGGCACTTGACCCTGCCGGGCATCCCGCCCGCGCTGACCTCGGTGCCGAGCGGTTCCAGGGCGTCGCGTTCGGCGAGGTAGTCGTGGTGCGCACGGCGGTACCGCTCGGCGAGCTCGGTGTCGGTGGACAACCGGTCGGTCATCTCCCGCATCAGCCCCTCCGACTCCAGGGTGGACACCAGAGTGACCAGTCGCGGGGAGGTGAGGTAGTACAGCGTCGGAAACGGCGTCCCGTCCGGCAGTCGCGGGTTGGTGCGCACCACGGTGGGTTCCCCGGCGGAATCGCGGGTGACCACGTCCCGCATCCCCCTGGGTGGACGCCCCAGTTGGCGCCGCACGACCAGCCGGTCGGTCTCGGTAGCGGTGGGCTCACCGCTCGGGTCCACGCCCGACACTGTCACTTCCCCTCTCCCGTGAACGTGTTCCACAGCCGCTGGTACCACGGCTTCGTCTCCGAAGCCTCGGCCTTCTCCGCCGACTCCTTCTCCTGCTGGGAGGGCAGCTCGACGATGTAGGGCGTCTCACCCGGTCGGACGTAGCCGAGCCGTCTGCGGGCCTCGGCCTCCAACCGCTGCGGATCCGACAGCTCCGCCTTGCGCTCCTCCAGTCGCTGGACCTCCTGGCTCAGCTGGTGCTCCCGCCGCTCCAGTTCGGCCAACTCGTCACGCTGGCCGATGTAGGTGCGCAGCGGAACCGAGACGCTCAGCGCCATGGCGCACACGAGGATGGCCAGCACGGCGGCCCGCCTCGTGGAGGAGAGCTTGAACGCGCCTCCCGTGCCCGCCGGAGACCGGGTTCGGGCGGAACCCGGCCTCCGGCGCCGCGTGGACCCGGCGTCCGAGTCACCGCGCGGGCGCCGCGCAGGCGCCGGTTCCCGGGTGCGGCGCGCCGCGTCCGCCCCGTTCTTCCGGTCGCGCTGAGCCGGTCGCCCGGTCGGCATGACTCACACCTCCGCGCTAAACCTGGGGAAGGCCAGCTCACCGGCGTAGCGCGCCGCGTCGCCGAGGTTCTCCTCGATGCGCAGCAGCTGGTTGTACTTGGCCACCCGCTCGCTGCGGGCGGGCGCGCCCGTCTTGATCTGGCCGCATCCGGTGGCCACCGCGAGGTCGGCGATGGTGGTGTCCTCGGTCTCGCCGGAGCGGTGGCTCATCATGCTGCGGTAGCCGCAGGAGTTGGCCAGGTTCACCGCGTCGAGGGTCTCGGACAGCGTGCCGATCTGGTTGACCTTGACCAGCAGCGCGTTGGCGGCACGCCGGTTGATGCCCTCCTCCAGCCGCTCGGGGTTGGTCACGAAGAGGTCGTCACCGACGAGCTGGACCTTCTCACCGATCTCCGAGGTCATCCGCGACCAGCCGTCCCAGTCGTCCTCGGAGAGCGGGTCCTCCACCGAGACCAGCGGGTAGGAGTTCAGCAGCTCGGTGTAGTAGCCGATCATCTGCTCGGCACTGCGCTTGGAGCCCTCGAACTGGTACACGCCGTCGGAGAAGAACTCGGTCGCGGCGGCGTCGAGCGCCAGCGCGATGTCCCTGCCGAGCTTGTAGCCCGCCTTCTCCACGGCGGTGGCGATCAGGTCGAGTGCCTCGCGGTTGTTCGGCAGGTCCGGCGCGAAGCCCCCCTCGTCGCCGAGGCCGGTGCCCATGCCCTTGCTCTTGAGCACCGACTTCAGCGTCTGGTAGATCTCCGCGCCCCAGCGCAGCGCCTCCGAGAAGGAGTCGGCGCCGATGGGGGCGATCATGAACTCCTGCATGTCCACACCGGTGTCGGCGTGCGCCCCGCCGTTGAGGATGTTCATCATCGGCACCGGGAGCACGTGGGCGTTGGGCCCGCCCACGTAGCGGTACAGTTCGAGCCCGGTCGCCTCGGCCGCCGCCTTGGCGACGGCGAGGGAGGTGCCGAGCATCGCGTTGGCCCCCAGCCGGGACTTGGTCGGGGTGCCGTCCAGGTCGACGAGCTTCTGGTCGACGACCCGCTGCTCGATGGCCTCCACGCCGACCAGTTCCGGACCGATCTCGTCCAGTACGCCCGCCACGGCCTTCTCCACGCCCTTGCCGCCGTAGCGGTCGGCCGCACCGTCGCGCAGCTCGACGGCCTCGTGCTCACCGGTCGAGGCTCCCGAGGGAACGGCAGCGCGGGTCAGCGTGCCGTCATCCAGGGCCACCTCGACCTCGACGGTGGGATTGCCCCGCGAGTCCAGGATCTCGCGAGCGCCGACCTGCTCGATGATCGCCACGTGTGCTCCTAACAAGCTTTGTGTATCCGAGACGTCACGGCCCGCCGTAACTTCCACCGGCGGTCCCCGCCCGGGGTGGACGGCCGGACGCCCGACGACTGCCTCCGAGCCTAACCGGGCGCTCTGATCATCCGCCGCAGGCTCGCGGTCACGATCCCGGCACGTGCGACGGACACGCCGGTCCGACGGACGGGCCAACCCCCACCCCCGGAAGCGGGAACCGCTCGTGTCGCCGCTCGCGCGGCGGGAACGTCGGAGGCACCACTGGGCTGGCGCCCTGGGGAACCGAGCTGGCAGAGTCCTCGCGAGCACCATGGCGGAACCGTCGATCCAGTCGTACCGTGGGTGTGGTAATGAGGGCTGAAGGTACCGTAGAAGCGTTCCGCAAAGCGGAATCCCTTGTGGCGCAGCGACGCCCGCTGGAGGCGCTGCGCGCGCTCGGTCCGGTGCTCGACGAGGCACCGGACAAGCCGAGCGTGCAGTTGCTGGCGGGACGCGCGTATCTGTTCTCGGCGCAGTTCCAGCGTGCCGAGCTGGCGTTCCTGCGAGTCATCGAGCTGGACCCGTCCGACCACTATGCCCGGCTCGTGCTCGGCAGGACCCTGCAACGGCAGGGCAGGCTGAGCGAGGCGCACACCCAGGTTCGGCTGGCCACCACCATGTACCCCGATCCCGCCTACCAGGAAGTGCTGGGAGAGATCAGGGCGCACATCGCGCGGGTCAACGCTTCCGAGTGAGGATTCCCACCGCGAACACGACAGTCCCGCGTCGAGTAGCGCTCCACACCGCATCGAGCAGTGCTCCAGGAATCCCGCTGTGTCCGTCGAACGTGGGGCCTTCTCGAACGCGTCCGAGCCGAACCCCAACCACTTACGCAATCGGCACCGCCGCGGGGTCTCTCGTGGTGCTCTCGCGAGGACGGCCCCGACGTTGTGTAGGTCGCTACCCGATGTCGGGGCACCCACAGCGAGAGCCCGCGAGAGGTTCCGCCACCCGCACCGCCAAGCAGACCGAGCCGCACTCCCGACACGACGTCATTCGTCGCGGCTACCCGCCTGGGCGTATCGCTCCGCCAGGCTGAAGACCTTCCTGGCGTAGGAAACCGAGTTGTTGTAGGACATCACACCGGCCCACCACCCCTGGCCGCTGCGCATGTCGCGCCCGCCCGCGCAGAGGTAGCGCGCCGCCGCCATCGCCGCGTCGTCCAGGTTGTGCGGGTCGCCCACCCCGTCGCCGCTGCCGTCGGTGCTCCACTTCGCCCAGGTGGAGGGAATGAACTGCATGGGGCCGACGGCGCGGTCGTACGTGGCGTCGCCGTCGAGCGCGCCGCCGTCGGTGTCGGTGATGGCGCGGACGTCCTCGCCGCCGTCCAGCGGCACCCCGATGATGGGACTGGAGGGAACCGCGTCCGCGCCCAACCTGCGTCCCCCGTAGCGGCCGTGGTCGGACTCGACACGCCCTATTCCCGCCAGCGTCGCCCAGTCCAGTCCGCACTCCGGGTTCCGCCGTCGCATCGCCAGATCGGCGTTCACATAGGACACCAAGGCGCGTGCGGGAACGTCGACGACGGCGGCCACCTCGTCGGCCCAGTCGCGCACCGGGTCGCCGCTGTCTCCGGTGTCCGGTTCGGAGTCGGCCGCGCGCCGCCCCGGCGCGCTCGAACCCGGTTCCACCGGGGCCGGTTCGACGCTTCCCCGTTCCAGCGGGGACGCCCGCGGCGCCGCGGCCGGTTCGCCCAGCACGGCCACCGCGCCCACACCGCACAGGGCGGTCGCCACGGTCGCGAGCGCCAGCGCCCCGCGCCCGAGGACGGCCAGCACCGCACGAAGACGTACGCGCTTCGAGGAAGCGGATTCGGTCACTCGGACAGGTTAGGCGACTTGTCCAGCCGCACCGGCCGCCGCACCGCCGGAACCCTGTTGGGAATCGCCCTCTCCGCCGTGGGCGGCGGTTCGTGACGGGACGCGGCGGTCACCGCGACCGCCCTCGCTGTGTCGCTCGCGCCCTGGCCATGTCGCTCGCCGCCACGCGGTGCCGGTCTCCCGGCCGAAGGCCGCGTGAGAGGTTCCGGCGGCGGAGCCCCGGCCGGCGGCCCCCTGTCCGGCTCACCTCTTCCGCAGCAGCTCGCGGCTGCGCTTGCCGTAGTCGTCGGCGTGGTCCAGCACCTGCTGCACGTACTCGCCGCTGGCGTTGTAGCGCAGCACCGAGTCGCGGAACTGCTCGGCGCGCCGCAGGTCGTTGCCGGAGTCGCAGAGGTAGTAGCCCGCCGCCAGCGCGGCGTCGTCCAGATCGTCCGGATCGGCCTCGCCGTCGGCGTCGCCGTCGCGCCCCCAGGTCCGCCAGGTGCTCGGGATGAACTGCAACGGCCCCACCGCGCGGTCGTAGGTCGAGTCGCCGTCCAACTTCCCCCCGTCGGTGTCACGGATCAGCCGCACCCCCTCGCTGCCGTCCAGCGGGACCCCCCTGATGGGCGGTTCCGGGCGCGCGGTGCTGTCGAGGTCCGCTCCGCCGTAGCGGCCGTGGCCGGACTCGACGGCGCCGATCCCGGCGAGCACGGACCAGCTCAGCCCGCAGTCCGGTCTGGTCCGCTCCAGCGCGAGTTCGGCGTAGCCGTAGGCCTCCAGGGCTGCCAGCGGGATGTTGAGCTCCTCGGAGAGGTTGCCGGCCCAGTCCGCGAGCTGCCGTTGCGGCCGGGAGGTACTCGCGAAGTCGGCCGCACCGGGTAACGGGCGCACGTCGGGCGGCTGCGCCCCGGCGCGGGGTGGTGCCGTGGCGGTGGGCAGCCGGGAGCTCTCGTGACGTCCGCCGCCGTCCAGCAGCCCGGCCAACAGCACGAGCACTGCGAGCATCGCCAGTCCGCTCAACAACACGATCGGCGAATCGGAAGCCTTCCGTCGTCGCGGCACGGTCGCGGACCTCCCTCGGTCGCTGAACTGTTCTCCGGCCAGCGGTGCCCTTCGGCGAGCACCGGTCCCCCCACGGCGGGGGTTCACCCCGCCGAAGAGCTCTCACCCCTGCCGGTCGATTCCACCGGTTTCCCCGGGTTCCGGCCAGTACTTCCGCCAGTCGGATTCGGACAGCCGGGCAGCGTCCGCACCGGCCGCGCGTGCGCGTCGCTCGGCGGCGCGAACGTTCCCGTCGAAGGCCAGCGACGCCGCGCGCAGCGAGTCCTCCGGGTCCAGCCCACGTCGCCTCGCGCGCGCCACCGCCTCGAACAGCTCGGCCCCCGGCTGGGAGTCGTCGCCGATCAGCTCCCCCGGGACTCCGGCCCGTTCGGCCCGTTGCACGAGCTTGGCCGCGAGCGCGGCGGCCGGTTGGCCGTGCGCCACGCCGTCCACAACGGACTCGCGCTGCTTCTCACGCTGCTTGAGCTCCTCCCAGCGCGCGTGCTGCGACTCGGCGTCGTGCACGGAGTCGTCGGTGGCGAACACGTGCGGATGGCGCGAGACGAGCTTGCTCACCAGCTCGGCCGCGACCGCGTCCACGTCGAACGGGTCGGTCTCGTGCTCGGCCGCCACGCGGGCGTGGAACAGCACCTGCAGCAGCACGTCGCCGAGTTCCTCCCGCATGGCACCGCGGTCGGAGTGCTCCAGCGCCTCCAGCAGCTCGTAGGTCTCCTCGACCAGGTAGGTGCGCAGCGACTCGTGCGTCTGCCCCGCGTCCCACGGGCAGCCGCCCGGAGAGCGCAGCCGGTCCATCACCGTCACCGCGTCCAGCAGCTCGACACCGGCCGGTGGGCTCGCGCGCACCTCGGCGGCCCCGGCCGCCAGCAGCTCGCGTGCCGTCCGCGAGTGGTCGTCGGCGGCGACCAGCACCACCGGCTCGCTCCGGGCGCGGCGCAGCGTCTCCGAGCACTCGGGCGGCGTCGTGGCTCCCAGCGAGTCACGGGTGGACTCGGCGAGCCCGGCGTCCGCGTAGACCGTCACGGCACCGCGCAACCACGGGACCGCCTCGGCCGGGACGACGTCGCCGAGACGGTCGTCCACCAGCACCACCGCGCAACCGTTGACGAGGGATCGTGATTCACCGGGGGCGTCCATGCCCCGATTGTTCCAGCCCATAGCCGATCATGGCGTGGGCTCGACCGGTCCGGACCGAGCGGAATCCGCGCGGTCGCGCTCGATCCGGTGCCGTGGCCCTTCCGGAGAGTTGTCAGCTCAGGCTCGATCCCTCGGGGATGCGGAAACCGGTGGTCTGCCCCTTCTCGGGGGCGGCGGTGAGTTCGAGCGGGTCCCAGACCCCGTAGCGCGGGCTGAGCTCGACGCCCACCCGCTGCGCGGTCAGGCCGAGCAGCCGCGCCCCGAAGGCCTGGGTGAGCTGCGCCCCCTGGCGCCCCAGCGACGGGGTGTCGGACTGCCCTTCACCGTTTCCGGTGTGACGCTCGGTGATCCGCGCGACGAGCCACTGCCCCGCGCTGCGCTGCCCCGGCCCGGGGAAGGCCAGCACCGTGCCCGGTTCGGCCGCGAACAGCGGGGTCCGCGCGGCGAAGCTCGGGGAGTTCGCGGCGCTGAGCTCACGCCCCGAACCGGCCGAACCTCCGGCCGCCTTGTCCTCCCGGATCAGTTCGGCGGCCTGTTCGGGACCGCGTGCCATGCGCTGCGCCTTGCGCTTGGCCTCGGCGCGGCTCGTGGCGCTGGTGTAGTCGAAGACCACCGAGGTGTTCGACAGGTGCTTGCTGCCGAGCTCGCGCATCAGCAACAGCGAACGCGCCACCGAGCGGACCTCAGCCGGGGTAAAGATGGTCCCCTCCGTGGCGGCCTCCGGACCGCCCTGCTGTTGGACCCACTCGGTTACCTCCTGCTCGCTGACGTGCAGGTTCTGCCGGCCGGCGGCCACGTCGGCGAGCTTCTGCCGGACCGTGAACGCGGCTATCTGGCGCGCCAGCTCGTCCTCGCGTCCCTGCTGTTCGAGCTGTTCACGCAGGCGCGGCCTGTCACGCACCACCGCCTCGAACCGCTGTTCCACCGTGCTCACCGGGATGGCCTGGTCGCCGACGAGCGCGGCCGAGCCGACCCGTGACGGCTGGGAACCACACCCCGCCAGCAGGCAGGCGGCGAGTAGCGCGACGATCAACCGTGGGCGAACGATGACTGATCTCACACGATCACTTTCTCACGAGCCCCCCGGCGCTGTCCGTAAGCCCGCTGTGATCATGACCGATCACACTCCGCACGGTTCGTGGCAGGTACCGGAGCCGGGTGGTCAGCGGGATCGGCCCAGCTCGCGCAGTTCCCGGCGGAAGACCTCGGCGGTGGCCGGGAGGAGGTGCAACAGGGGCTCCCCCTCGTCGGGGTCGCGTTTGACCACGGTCAGCAGGGCACCCAGCGGCCCCGCGTAGTAGTTCAGCGGGAACTCGCACTCCCGCTCGGTCTCCCTGGAGACATACTGGGAGCGCACGGCGCGCAGCGCGAAGTCCAGCGGCGGGGCGGTCAGCCGGTCCAGCAGGCGGTGCCCCGGCGAGTCGGGGTGCTTCGGGGGTTCCGGCTCGTCCGGTCCGGCCGGGGAGTCGCGGGCGCGGTCCGGCGCGGCGTGGCGAGCGGGTGGGGGCGGCATGGTGGTCGGCGGTTCGTCCACCGGCTCGGCGTCGGGCAGTAAACCGGCCACTGTGGATGGCAGCGCGTCGGGTTCGACGGGTTCGAGCAGCACGCGGTCGTGCTCCACTGCGGCCAGCACGGCGTGGTCGTCGGCCTCGGCCACGTGGAAGCCACCGCGCACCACCCCGGCCTCCGCCCGCATCGAGTACCAGCCGTAGACGCGGCGCTGGGGGTGGTGCAGCAGGTGGAGCGTGTCGCGCAGCGCGGCGTTCGGGGCGTCGCCCGTCGCCAGCCCCGCTTCGCGCAGCCCATCCAGGGCCGTCGTCACGATCGCCTCGCGTTCGCGGTGCGTGGCGCCAGGGGAAACGCCCTCCAACCCGGCCGGTTTGGCGGCGCGCTCGCCGAACTCGCCGTGGTGCAGCACGTCGTAGGCGGCGTAGCTGAGCACCACCGGTTCGGTGATGACGCGGTCGAAGCGGGGACTGGACACACTCACCTCTCGGCCTCTCGATCCCGCCCCCACACCACGAGTATGGCATCCGGGGCGGTTGTCCGAGGGAGGTTCGGACCACAGGTCGAGGTGGGGTGCCGTGGATTCCCGCCGGGGCCGCGCACCGCTCTCCGGGCGCATCGGCGGTCCGGTACTCCGAACCGGGACAGCGTCCTCGGGAGAGTTCGGTGGGGCCGCGAGGACGTCCCGGGCGGTGGACGCGGGGTTGGCGGTGTTGGGAGGTTGGGGGTGCTGGGATGTGGGGGTAGCGATGCTTGGGTGTCGGTGGTGAACTCGATGCCGGTGCGGTGGACGGCGGTGGGAGTCGAGACTCCGGCGGGTTGGCACGCGGGGTGTCCGACGGGGTGTGACGAAGTGGTTCCCAGCGCGCGTTCGCGCCGCTAGAATCCCAGCGCAGTGAGTGTAGGCCCCGCGCGTGCGGGGATGGACCCGTGGCGACCGCGCGGCGGGCACGTTCCATGTCGTAGGCCCCGCGCGTGCGGGGATGGACCCCCTCGTCGTCGGTGTGGGCCAGCGCCACCGCAGTAGGCCCCGTGCAGGCGGGGAGGCACACAAAAAGCGTCCCCGGATCGCTCCGGGGACGCTTTATCTGTTCGCTGGAGTTCAGTCGAACCGGTTGCTCTTCACCGCATCGATGAACGCGGCCCACTGCTGGCCGGTGGTGGTGAAGTATCCGGCCGAGCGGTCCTTGGTGTCGCGCACCGCCGCGCCGTCGTTGATGCGGCCGACCTCGACGCAACTAGTTTTCGAGGAGCGGCTCGACTTGCGCCAGCCCTCGGGGGGTGCTGTCATTCGTGGTTGTCCTCCATTTCAGCAGCGCACTGAGCGATGAACTCGATGGACTCGGTCGGGTTCATCGCTGCCTCACGGAGGTTAACCGCCGCTTCCCGGTGAACTTTGATGTCCCCGGTATTGGACAAGAACGCGGAACTGCTCAAGTGCTCGAAGTGCACGATCGGTGCTGCTTTCGCGAAGTCGAACAGGATAAACGGTCCGATGTGCGCCGGAGTCCACTTACCGGTATCCGGGAGGACGTGCACGGTGACGTTGTTGTGGTCGGATGCGATTTTGGCGATGTAGCGCAGTTGGTCGGCCATTACCTCGCGTCCACCCATTGGCCGCCGAAGTGCGGTTTCGAGGATGATCGCGGTCAGCTCCACCGGTTTCGGGCGTGTGAGTACATCGCGGCGTCCGATCCTCATGGCCACCAGACGTTCGATGTCGCCAGGGGTCTCATTGGCCATGATCGTTCGGGCGTAGTCCGAGGTTTGTAGCAGTCCTGGGATGAGCAACGGCGAAACATCCACGATGTTGGTCGCGGTGCGCTCGAACTCAAGCAGTGTAGTCAGGTCGTCGTGACCGGTTCCGGCTTTCAGCCAGTTCGCGTCGCCGTTGGCGATGTCGGCTGCCATGTCCGTGAGTCGTTCACGTTCGGCCTCCGACGCGCCGAAGGTCGCCAGGATCGCGGATGACTGTTCCGGGGTGGGTGGTTGGTCGCCGGACTCGAACCTCGCGTACTTCGAGTGGTGCCATCCGAGTCTTTGCGCCACTTCTCGCATGGTCATTCCCGCTGCTTCGCGGGCTTCACGCAGTTCAGCGCCGAGTGCTCGAACCCGTGGCGAATGCTTAGCGGTGCGTGCCATGAGACAAACCCTAATCTCCGAATCTGGCTCTGTTCCAGGAGATCACTCGATCGAAGTATTGAGTTTGTCTCATGGAACAAAATACTGTCCTATTAGACATAGCAGAGTCAGTCAGACACGTACTGTTCGTCGATAGGAAGTGTATTGAATGCCACAGAGATACGACGTGTCGTATCCGGGTGTGCGGGTGTGGTGTCGGGATGAGTCGGGGTCGTCGTCGCTGGTGGTGTGGCGGTCGCAGTGGACGCCCGAGGTGATTCGGATCGAGACGCCGACGGTGTTCAACCGGACGGTGTGGACGGTGGGGCAGGCTCGTGTGTTGCGGGATGTGTTGGATGCGGCGGTGCGGTGTGCTGGGGGTGATGCTCGGTGACCAGTTATGCGGGCAGGTTGGGGATGTGGTTGGCCCATGAGCAGTGGAAGCTGGAGCAGGCCTCCTACGACATTCCGGCGCGGCGGGCCACGCCCAGGCAGTGTGCGGAACTGGCCGGGGTGTTGCAGCGGCTGTCGGATGAGTTGCGGGACTACGCGGCCGGGCTCGCCTTCGGCGGCGGGCGGCCGCCGGGGTCGGGGTCGATCGATCCCGACGAGCCACCCGGAGGGGAGGACCAGCGATGAGTGCGCCGCCGGTGCTGCTGGCCACGGCCGTGGTGCTGACGGGGGCCGTGCTCGTGCTGGGCGGGTGGGGCTATCGGGCCGGTTATCGGCCGCGTCACGCGGGGGGTAGTGGTCCGGCCGCCAGACGGTTGGCCGCGCTCAGGTTGGAGCACTACGCCCGGGGCGAGTCCCCGACCGTCGAGTTGATCGGCTGGCCGTTGTGTGATCCGGACGAGCAGCCGCACCTGTTCGGGCCGGCCCCACTCGCCCCGGTGGCGCCCTCACTGGTATCGAGACCGGAGTCGCCACCGGTCGTGCCGACTCCCACCGGCCCGATCGCCATGAATACCGCTACCGCTGCTTCAGCTTCCTCCCCTGAATCAGCATCGGCACCGGAGCCTTCCGAGCTGGCCCTGCTGCGCCGCGTGCTCGACGGGCTGCACCGCTTGTGAACCACGGCCCGGCACCGTCGAACCCCCGACCTCCGGTGCCGGACCGTCCACCGCCCGGCCGGCCGCTCCCCTCCCCCGTCCGGCCGGGCGGCACCCAACCACCGAGAAGACCCGGCGTTCATCGAACTCTGAACTGCGACCCCTGGGCGGCACGTGGATGCCGAGGGCATCTCGGGTGTGATGTCCTCCGGACACGACGGTCCCCACGGGGGCGGCTGCGGGCCTGGGCGCGCTCCAACTCCCGGCACTGGTAGCCGTCTCACTGCGCCGGGACTGTCGTCCCCTCCTGGTAGGAGAACCCGTGATGCTCGACGAGATCCGTGGACAGCTCCAACAGATCACCGACACCGCGCCCGCAGGCGAGTTACAAGCCATACGGACCACGCTGGACGAGCTACGCGCACTGCTGCACCAGATGGCCGGAACCAGCACCAACGACGACGTGCACCAGGCGTCCCGGCTGTTCGGCCTCGCCCACGACAAGACCGGCGAGGCCGTCCAGGCGCTCATGTATGCCCTCGAGCACGTCCGCTCGTTCTCCGCCGTGCTGTGAAGGAGGATCCGGCATGTCCCACGTGGAAGACATGGGAAACACCCTCGCCGGAATGCTCACACGACTACCCCCCGAACAACTGCACCGAGTACGGGCCTGGGTCGAGGAATACGCCCTACCCACCCTCGCCGAGATCGGCCAGGGCAGCACCTCGCCCGACCTGACCGAAGCCGTCACACTGCTCGAACAAACCCGCGAACTCACCGACGACGTCCTCGCCCTGAGCGAGACCACCCGAGAACACCTGGTGAGCTACCTCGCCACCCTCGGCATGACCGACGACCAACCCCCACCGAGCCTGCCCCACCCCTCCACCCATCCCCGAATACCCACCCACACCTCCCACGACCACTCCTGGATCGAACAGGTGCGCCAACGACTGCCCGAACACACCGGCGGACAAACCACCGGACTCACCTACGACCAAGACGGCACCGAACTTCAGGTCAACAGCGGGCGAGACCCAAAACTGTCCGAGCAAGCACGGCTGATCCTGCACAATTCCGAACGGTTTCCCACCGACGATCGTGGCGAACCGACCGTGACGATGCACGTTGAGGTGAAATACGCGCTCATGATGCGGCAAGCAGGGCAGACTTATGGCGTCGTGGTACTCAACAACGAACTCTGCCGAGGGTGCGAAAAGGCCGTACCGGAGATCCTGCCGAAAGGCTCCACCCTGAAAGTGTGGCACCCAGGAACGCCCGAAACGATCACGCTGCGAGGAAAGGCCAGACCGTGACCACCGTTGAAACAGGCACCGTGGTGTCGGTGCTCTACCGCCGCGACCTGCGACACGCCCACACCGACGACGAACTCGACGCGCTGGTCCGCGAGATCACCGAGAATCCACCCCGCCCGGTCTGTGAAGTGTTCGTGTGGGACCGACCGTGCCGGTTCGTCCTCGACGGTGAACCGGAATTCCCGGACGCTCGGCTGCTCGTGTCCAGCTCCCCGAACACCGGTTGGGGCGCGCTGAACTACGTAGATCCCCACACTCCACACGGACGTGTGGTCGATTCTTACAACCCCGATGCCGAAGCGAATGCGCCGATCCTGCCCCTCGACCCGGACGGAGCGGACTTCCCCAACTCGGCCGCACTGCCCCTCGAGCAAGTCCGCGAAGCCATCACCGAGTACTGCCGGACCGGACAACGCCCCACCCGCGTCGAATGGCAACCCGGCCAGTGGTACTGACCACCCTCCTACCCGGAACAAAAGTGATTCCCACAGCGGGAAAGCACTGTTAAGATCGCAGGCCAACAAGGTAGGCCCCGCTCATGCGGGGATGGACCTACTTCCCTTGTTTTTTTGAATATGTTGATCCGGTAGGCCCCGCGCATGCGGGGATGGACCCAACCCGCGATCGGTGGAGCCGTTGCTGTTGTGGTAGGCCCCGCTCATGCGGGGATGGACCCGCTGGGTGGGAGAGAAGTCCGGCGGGGCGCTGGTAGGCCCCGCGCACGCGGGGATGGACCCGTCTACGCGCTAGCGGTATCGCTTGCACCGAAGTAGGCCCCGCGCACGCGGGGATGGACCCGCCACGTCGTAGACCGAGACACGGTCGGAGGCGTAGGCCCCGCGCACGCGGGGATGGACCGGGCAGAGGCAAGGATTCCATTCCTTGCGATCTGTAGGCCCCGCACACACGGAGACTGAGACGGCGAAAGCGCCTCCGGATCGCTCCGGAGGCGCCACCTCATCCGTCCGGTTCGGACGAAACGGCAGCTCCCCAGCACGTTGTGGAAACCACCCACCGCCGACCGCTGGTGATGCGGCGCCCGTTGGTGGTGCGGTCCCAGTGGCGCACCCCCAGGAGCGCGCACAGCGGCACCGCACGAAACCCATCATCCAGCTCGACGAACTGCCGCACCGAGCGACCAGGACGGCATTGCCGCGGCGCTACTCCTTTTCCTTCTCCTTCCACTGTTTCCGGACGATCAGCGCGAGACAAGCGAACACGACCACTTGAACGAGCCCCAGCGCCGAACCGGACGGGAAGTACTTCCACAGGACGAAATGATCTGCCAGCAGAAGCAGCACGAAGGCCGCCATCCCCGCGAGAGCGATCACGAGATGAAGAGCGTGTCTTTTCCCCACTCGAAAAACGTAGTCCGCCGCGAACGAGCCGATCAAGGAATCGTGACGGCCCGAACCGCGTCTCGCGCCTCCCGCCCGGCGGACGTCGATCCACCGATAACGGGGGCGCCACCGGGCTGACCGGCGGCGCCCGTCCAGGCAGATCCCGCCCCGGCAGAACTCGCCCCGATGCCGCACTTCGCCGGAAAACCGCCCACCCTCGCGCGGACCACCACCGCTGAGAACCGCCGCACCCGCGCGACCGAACACCCCGTTAGCGACGATCGGTGAGACCGAAACCCCTCGTCCGAACGCCTCCCCGTGACACCATCCTCCGCATGGGCTTCCTGTCGAGGGCGAAAGAGAGCGAGATCGGAACCGAGGCGCAACGGGCTTACGACGAGGGCCAGGCCCGCTTCGCGGCGCGGCTCAACTTCCCGATGACGCACCACGGCCTGTCCGGCGAGATCCCGGACTGGTCGAAGCAGATCGAGGCGATCGAGCGGATCGGCTGGTGCTGCGAGTTCTTCTCGGTGGCGCAGGACTTCAAGGGACGCCCGGAGGCGTACGTGCTGTTCGGCCGCGGCTGAGCGGGCGCGCTCGCCCACCCGGTGCGTCACGCCCGAACAGCGGTCGGTCCGGCCCCGTCCACACTGACCCGAGTCGGCTTCGGGAGCCCGTCACGCCCGACGAGCCCCGGGCTCAGCGCGGCTCCTCCGGCACCAGCACGTTGACCGCGCGGGGGACGCACTCGACGGTCAGCGGCAGCCGCGCCAGCGGTTCGCCGTCACCATAGGCGGTGACCTCCGGTGTGGAGACCGACACCCGGCGCGCCCGAACCGTGGTCACCTGCGGATACGCCACGTGCCCGCCGCTGTAGACGGTGGGCAGCACCCGCACCAGCCGCCGCGCCGCCACCGGCCCGATCACGGTGACGTCGAACCAACCGTCCACGAGGGACGAGCCGGGGCAGATCCGCATCCCGCCGCCGTAACTCGGACCGTTGCCGATCGCCACCAGCACCGCGCTGGTCCGCCACGGCTCGCCGTCGAGTTCGAGGGTGTAGTCCAGCGGCCGCAGCCTGGCGAGCTCGGCGAGCACGGCCAGGTTGTAGCGCCACTTGCCGCGCGGCCAGGACATGCGGTTGGTGCGTTCGTTGACCTTGGCGTCGAACCCGCACGCCAGCACGGTGCCGAACCAGTCCTCGCCGCAGCGCCCCGCGTCGATCGCCCCGGTCCGCCCGGCCAGCACCACCCTGGCGGCGGACTCCGGTTCGCTGCCGTGCAGCCCCAGCATCCGCGCGTAGTCGTTGCCGGTGCCCGCCGGGACCAGCCCGATCGGCGTGGTGGTGCCGACGGCCGCCCGCAGCGCGGTGTTCATGATGCCGTCGCCGCCGCAGGCCACCAGCGCGTCCGTGCCCGCCGCCACGGCGTGCTCGGCCAGCCGCAGGGCGTGCGCCCCGTCGGTACCCACCAGTTCGGTGACCGACGCTCCGTCGCGGCGCAGCCGCCGGGCCGCGCGGCGGGCCGCCTCGCGGGCCCTCCCCCTGCCGGAGGTCGGATTGACGAGTAGGGCGATGTCGCGCACGGCCGCTCCCTGCTTCACTGTGGCGCCGCCCGGACGTCCGGCCGCGCACCCTGGTTTCCCGCTGTCCGGTCCTCGGCCGCGTCCGAACGACAACTCCGAGGCCGGCTGGCGCACCGGCCACCGGACCCGGTGATTCCCCTGGGGTCGCCGGGCGTCGAGACCTCCGCTTCCGGTGGAACTCACTCCGGCGGGATCAGTTTCCCGGGGTTGAGCACCCCTTCGGGGTCCACCGCCTCCTTCACGGCGCGCAGCACGTCGAGCCCGAGCTCGCCGACCTCCTCGAGCATCCACTCCCGGTGGTCGGAGCCCACCGCGTGGTGGTGCGTGATGGTGGCCCCCACCGAGGTGATCGCCTCGGACGCCGCGCGCTTGGCCTGCCGCCACTGCGCCACGGGGTCCTCACCGCGAGCGCACGCCACGGTGAAGTACAGCGAAGCGCCGGTCGGGTAGACGTGCGAGACGTGGCACATGACCAGCGGCGGGGTTCCCTGCCGCTCCAGCGAGCCGGACAGCGCCTCGTGCACCGCGCGGTAGGTCCGGTCCAGGTTGGACCACGTGGTGGCGGTCTCCAGCGTCTCGGCCAGCGTGTTGACGTCCAGCAGGGCGTCGCGCAGGTACGGCGCGTGGAACCGCCCGCGATCCCAGGCGGCGGCGGGCTCGGGCCCCAGCGACGTCCCGCCCGCCGCGCGCAGCAGCTCGGCCACCTCGGAGTGGCGGGCCTCGACGTGCTCGGACGTGCCCTCGTAGACGGTCACGGCCAGGCAGCCCCCGGACGGCGCGCTCTCGCCGAGCTCGGAGGTAGCCAGGTTCAGCCAGGTCTCGGTCTCGTCGGACAGCCGCGCCACGGTCGGCGACGAACCGGTCCGCGTCAGCTTCCGCAGCGCGGCCGTCCCGGTCGCGAAGTCGGGGAAGGACCACGCCTCGTGACGCGTCTCGGTCGGCGCCGGACGCACCCGCACGGTCACCTCGGTGACCACTCCGAACGCCCCCTCGGAGCCGAGGAAGAGCTGCCGAAGGTCCGGACCGGCCGCCGAGGCGGGCGCGCGTCCGGGGCTGATCGTGCCGCGCGGGGTCGCCACCCGCAGCCCCAGCACCATGTCGTCGAACCGGCCGTAGCCCGCCGAGGCCTGCCCGGAGGACCTGGTGGCGGCGAAACCGCCGATGGTGGCGTACTCGAAGCTCTGCGGGAAGTGCCCCAGCGAGAAACCCCGCTCCCGCAGCAGGCGCTCGGCCTCCGGTCCCCGCAGTCCGGCCTGCAACGTGGCGGTGCCCGACTCGGTGTCCAGTTCGAGCAGCCGGTCCAGCCGCGCGAGGTCCAGCGCCACCACGACGGGCAGCGCCGAGCGGTCCGGGCTCACCCCACCGACCACGCTGGTGCCGCCACCGAAGGCGACCACCGCGATCCGGTGCCGGGCGCAGGCCCGCAGCACCAGCTCCACCTCCTCGTGGTCGCCGGGCCGCACGACCGCGTCGGGCGCCCCCTCCGCGTCGCCCGCGCGGCGGCGAAGCAGGTCCGGAGTGCTCTTGCCCCCGGTGTGCAGCAGCCGCGTGTGCTCGTCGGTGTGGAGGTTGCCGGCACCGACGACGTCCTCCAACGAGGACCGGGCCACCTCGGTCAGCTCGGACTCGCGGACGCGCACCAGCTCGCGGGGCACCGAAGGGGTGTCGCGGCGCGGCACGCCGAGGCCCTCCGTCAGCAGCTCACGCAGGTGTTCCGGCAGCGGTTCCGCGTCCTCCGCCGTTCCCCAGGCGTTCCACGTCGGTTCCGGGGTGCGGTGCTGCGGTTCGGTCATGCGCTACAGTTTTACACATGACGTCAAGTCGTAACGAAGACGGCATCCTGGACGCCGCCCGCGAGTGCGTGCTCGCCGTGGGGATGCGCCGTACGACGCTGACCGAAGTGGCCCGTCGCGCCGGGGTGAGCAGGCCGACCGTCTACCGCCACTGGCCGGACATGCGCTCGCTGGCGGCCGACCTGCTGACCAGGGAGCTGCGCTCGCTGCTGCCGGGGGACGACGCCACCGAAGGGAACGCGCGCGTGCGCGGCGTCGACCGGATCGTCAGCACCGTCGCGGCCGTGCGCGAGCACCCGCTGCTGCGCAAGATCCTGGAGACCGACCCGGAACTGCTGGTCACCTACACCTTCGACCGGCTCGGCACCAGCCAGCGCGAGATCCTGGAGGTCTTCGCCGCCGCGATCCGGGACGGCCAGCGGGACGGTTCGATCACCGGGGGAGATCCCGAGGAGCTGGCGGCGATGCTGCTGCTGGTCACGCAGTCCGCCGTGCTCTCGGCTCGTGTCGTGGCGGAGCGGCTGCCCGCCGAACGCCTCGACGAGCAGTTGCGCGCGATGCTGGAGAACTACCTGCGCCCCGAACCCCCGGAGTAGGGGTTGGTCGACTCCCGCAAGTGCTCGGGTGGCGGAACCTCTCGCGGGCTCTCGCCCCGCGCGGCCCGACACCGAGCAGTAGCTACACCACGCCGGGCCGTACTCGCGAGAGCGCACCCGGGGGAACCCGCGGGTGGTCGGCCGACGCACGTGGCCGTTTCGGCGCTGCCGCGCCGAAGGAGACCGGACAGACGACCACCGGAAGCGGATGCGTCAAGACTCGACACCGGTAGAAAACGTTCTCCCGAACCATGAACCGGACGAGGAGTTCCGCTTCCGAACGTCCCCTCAGCAGAGATCAGCGAACCGACGAGGAGAGGCCCCATGCGCGACACCTCGCTGAACGCGGCCCGCAGGAGCCGGGAACTGTCCGAACTGGCCGAAACCGGCCGAGTGGACCTGCTGGTGATCGGAGGTGGGGTCACCGGCGCCGGGGTGGCGCTCGACGCGGCCTCCCGGGGGTTGTCGGTTGTGCTGGCCGAGAAGCACGACCTGGCGTTCGGCACCAGCCGCTGGAGCTCCAAGCTCGTGCACGGCGGGCTGCGCTACCTGGCCTCCGGTCACGTCGGCATCGCGCACGAGAGCGCCGTGGAGCGCGGAATCCTGCTGCGCCACACCGCGCCGCACCTGACACGTCCGCTGCCGCAGCTGGTTCCGCTGCTGCCGACGACGGGCGCGCGGCAGGCCGCGCTGGTGCGGGCGGGGTTCCTCGCCGGGGACGCGCTCCGCGTGGCGGCACGGACCGGTTCGAGCTCGCTGCCCGGTTCGCGGCGGATCGGCGCGGCCGAGACGCTGCGCATGGCGCCGCCGGTCCGGCACGAGGGACTGCGCGGCGGTCTGCTGGCCTGGGACGGCCAGCTCACCGACGACGCCAGGCTGGTGACCGCGATCGCGCGCACCGCCGCCGGGCACGGGGCCAGGGTGCTGACCCGCTGCGCCGCCGAGGAGGTGACCGGGCGGGGCGCCGTGCTGCGCGACCGGCTCGGCGGGGAAGCGGTGTCCGTGCGGGCCAGAGCGGTCGTCAACGCGGCCGGGGTGTGGGCGGGCGAGATCGCGCCGGAGCTCACGCTGCGCCCCAGCAGGGGGACGCACCTGGTGGTTCCGGCCGACTCGCTGCCGGGGCTGGACGCGGGGCTGACGGTGCCGATCCCCGGGACCACCAATCGGTTCGTCTTCGCGCTGCCCGCGGACGACGGAAGAATCCACATCGGACTCACCGACGAGGAGGCCCCCGGCCCCGTGCCGGACGTCCCGGAGGCGGCCGCGCACGAGGTGGACTTCCTGCTGGAGAGGATCAACACCGTGCTCACCGAGCCGCTGCGCCCGGAGGACGTGCTCGACACCTACTCGGGGCTGCGTCCGCTGCTGGACGGCGGCGCGGAGTCGGGCAGCGCCGACCTGTCCCGGAGCCACGCGGTGCTCACCGGTGGCGACGGCGTGGTCAGCGTGGTGGGCGGCAAGCTGACCACCTACCGCCGCATGGCCGAGGACGCGGTGGACGAGGCGATCCGGCGGTCCGGACTGCACGCGGGTCCGTGCCGCACCGGAAGGCTGCCGCTGGTGGGCGCGGCCGACCGGGCGCGCCTGGCTCGGGTGCGCGCGCCGCGCCGGCTCGTGGCGCGGTACGGCACCGAGGCCCCCGCCGTGCTCGAACAGGCCGGCGGCGACCCGGCGGCGCTCGAACCGGTCACCGGCGACACCTCGACCACCCCCGCCGAACTGCGGTTCGCCGTGCGGCACGAGGGCGCGCTCGACACCGGCGACCTGCTCGACCGCAGAACCCGCCTCGGCGTGGTGGCCCGCGACCGCGAGGCCGCGCTGCCGGCGGCGGAGGAGGCGCTGGGATGAGATGAGCGCCCAGGAGGCACCACACCACTGGACAGCACGAGATTCACGAACGAGGAAGTGCCAAACCGGACGCGGTGGTGACGCCACGGGAGCACCACCACCGCCGCCGAATCACCCCGCGACCGCGGGTGCGGCGGCCAGCGACTCCACCAGCTTGCCGCACCACTCCAGCAGCGCCTCGTCGCGCAGCTGCGGCGCACCGATGCGACCTCCCGCGGCTCCCTCCGTCGGCCGGGGGACCGAGACGGTGCGCACCGCCGCCTTGTACACCGCCTTCGGGTAGAGCCGCTTCATCCGCACCTGCGCCGAGTCCGAGAGCTCCAGCGGCGCGAACCGCACCGAGGTCCCCTGCAGCGTCACCTCGGTCACGCCGTACTGCCTGCAGATCTGGCGGAAGGCGGTGACCCTGAGCAGCCGCTCCACCGGCTCGGGCGGAGTGCCGTACCGGTCGGTGAGCTCGTTGCGCACCGCGTCCAGGTCGGACTGCCCGGCGGAGGCCGCGATCTTGCGGTAGGCCTCCAGCCGCAACCGCTCCCCCGGCACGTAGTCGTGCGGGATGTGGGCGTCGACCGGCAGGTCCACCCGCACGTCGGTGAGCTCCTCCTGCTCCTCCGGTTCGGCCCCGGCGTCCTCGCGGTAGGCCTGCACCGCCTCGCCGACCAGCCTCATGTACAGGTCGAACCCCACTCCGGCGATGTGTCCGGACTGCTCGGAACCGAGGATGTTGCCCGCGCCCCGGATCTCCAGGTCCTTCATGGCCACGGCCATGCCCGCCCCCAGCTCCGAGTTCTGCGCGATGGTGGCCAGCCTGTCGTGCGCGGTGTCGGTCAGCGGCTTCTCCGGCGGGTAGAGGAAGTACGCGTAACCGCGCTCCCTGGCCCGGCCGACCCTGCCGCGCAGCTGGTGCAGCTGCGCCAGCCCGAGCGCGTCCGAACGGTCCACGATGAGCGTGTTGGCGTTCGAGATGTCCAGCCCGGTCTCCACGATCGTGGTGCACACCAGCACGTCGTACTCGCGCTCCCAGAAGCCCTGGATGATGCGTTCCAGCCGGTCCTCGTTCATCTGCCCGTGCGCGGTGACCACCCGCGCCTCGGGCACGAGCTCGCGCAGGTGGCGCGCGGTCTTCTCGATGTCGTGCACCCGGTTGTGCACGAAGAACACCTGCCCGTCCCGCAGCAGCTCCCGGCGCACCGCCGCGGCGACCTGCTTCTCGTCGTAGACACCGACGTAGGTCAGCACCGGGTGGCGCTCCTCCGGCGGTGTGAGGATGTTGGACATCTCGCGGATGCCCGCCATGCTCATCTCCAGGGTGCGCGGGATGGGCGTCGCCGACATGGTCAGCACGTCCACGTGGGTACGCAGCTGCTTGATGTGCTCCTTGTGCTCCACACCGAAGCGCTGCTCCTCGTCGACGATGACCATGCCCAGGTCCTTGTAGCGCACCCCGGTCTGCAACAGCCGGTGGGTGCCGATGACGATGTCCACCTCGCCGGTGAGCAGCCCGTTGACGGTCTGCTCGGCCTCGTGGGGATCGGTGAACCGCGAAAGCCCCCTGATGTTGATCGGGAAGGAGTGCATCCGCTCGGTGAAGGTGTTCAGGTGCTGCTGCGCCAGCAGGGTGGTCGGCACCAGCACGGCCACCTGCTTGCCGTCCTGCACCGCCTTGAACGCGGCGCGCACCGCGATCTCGGTCTTGCCGTATCCGACGTCGCCGCAGATGACCCGGTCCATCGGGACCGAGCTCCGCATGTCGGCCTTGACCTCCTCGATCGCGGCCAGCTGATCGCCGGTCTCGGTGTAGGGGAAGGCGTCCTCCAGCTCGCGCTGCCACGGCGAGTCGGGACCGAAGGCGTGCCCGGGGGCCGACTGCCTGGCCGCGTAGAGCTGGACCAGCTCCGAGGCGATCTCCTTGACCGCCTTGCGGGCCTTGGCCTTGGTGTTCTTCCAGTCGGAGCCGCCGAGCTTGTTCAGCGTGGGGACCTCGCCGCCGACGTAGCGCGAGACCTCGTCGAGCTGGTCGGTGGGCACGAACAGCCTGTCGCCGGACTGGCCGCGCTTGCTGGAGGCGTACTCCAGCACCAGGTACTCGCGGGTGGCTCCCCCGATGGTGCGCTGGACCATCTCGACGTACTTGCCGATGCCGTGCTGCTCGTGCACCACGTGGTCACCCGGTTTGAGCGCGAGCGGATCCACCGCGTTGCGCCGCCGCGAGGGCATCCGGCGCATGTCCTTCGTGGAGGTTCCCCCGCGACCGCCGGTCAGATCCGTCTCGGTGAGCACGATCAGCCCCACGTCGGGCGCGGCGAACCCGTCCTCCAGATCGGCGCGCACCACCGTGACCACGCCGGGTTCCGGCGCCTCGCTCAGGCCGTTCTCGGCGTGCCTGGCGGGCAGGTCCACCTCGCCCAGCTGCTGGACGGCTCGCTGCGCCGTACCGGTGCCGGGCACCACCAGCAGCGTCGCGCCGCCCCCGGCGGTGTGGGCGCGCAGGTCGGTGAAGGCCCGCTGCACATCCCCCCGGTACTGCTCGACCTGTCTGAGCCCGAGCCGCAGCGCGTCCTCGTCCCCCTCTTCGACGCTGCTGAACTGGCTCAGGGTCCACCACGGCAGCCCCAGCTCGCGGGTGTGCTCGCCCACCTCGGCGAGATCGCGGTAGGCGGAGGCCCCCAGATCCACCGGGGCCTTCCCGCCGTCGGCCGCGACCATCCAGGAGGCCTCCAGGAACTCCTCGCCGGTGCGCACCAGATCGGCGGCCCGCGCCCGCACCTTCTCCGGATCAGCCAGCACCACGTGGGTGTCCTCCGGCAACAGGTCGCTCAGCAGCTGCATCCTGCCCGCGCACAGCGCCGGTATCAACGCCTCCATGCCCTCCACGGAGATGCCCTCGGCGATGCTGTTGAGCATCTCGCCCAGCTGGGCGTCCCCCGAGTGCTGTTCGGACAGCTCGCGGGCGCGCTCGCGCACCTCCTCGGTGAGCAGCAGCTCGCGGCACGGCGGGGCGTGCAGCCGGGGCCGCTCCGCCGGATCGGCGCCGTCGGCGAGCGAACGCTGGTCCGCCACGGAGAACGGCCGGATGGCGGTGACCTCGTCGCCGAAGAACTCCAGCCGCAACGGGTGCTCCTCGGTGGGCGGGAAGACGTCGACGATCCCGCCGCGCACGGCGAACTCGCCGCGCTTCTCCACCATGTCCACGCGGTTGTAGGCGAGCTCGGTGAGCCGGGTGGCCAGTTCCTCGAACTCGTACTCCTCCCCGACGCCGAGCAGCACCGGGGGCAGTTCTCCCAGCCCGGGGGCCACCGGCTGGATCAGGCTGCGCACGGTGGTGATCAGCACCCGCAGCGCGCCGTGGGGGTGCTCCTCGGGGTGCGCGAGCCTGCGCAGCACCGCGAGCCGTCGCCCGACGGTGTCGGCGCGGGGTGAGAGCCGCTCGTGCGGCAGGGTCTCCCAGGAGGGCATGACCTCGACGCCCTCGGGCCCCAGCAACGAGGAGACCGCCGCCGCGAGCTCGTCGGCCTCCCGACCGGTGGCGGTGACCAGCAGCACCGGACGGTCACTGCCACCGAGTTCGCCGCCCGCCGCCAGCGCGGTGGCGACCAGGGGCCGGGCCGCCGCGGGCCCTTCCAGCGACAGCCGTGCCGAGTCGGCGGCGGCCGCGACCCGCCGCAAGGCCGGATCGCCGGAGAGCGTCTGGAACAGTCCCGACAGGGGACCAGCCTGGGCCATGGAACAACCTCGCACCGCGACGAAGGGAAACGCCGACACTCGATCCCGTGGACAACGGGCGCGCCGCGAAGGCGGCGATCCGCCCGAGCCGGGCCCGAACCCCCGGGCCTACGGGCACCCGGACCAGCGTACGACTTCCGGGCGGGCATCTCCGGGCGGCCCGTCCCGGCCGAATCCCCGCCATCCCCCGATGAGGCCGATCGGCCCGGCGGTGGTTGAGCCCGAACAACCGTCGCGGCGGCGGCTTCCCGCCGGGAGTGGGCGGCTCGAACCGGACACCGGGGCGACCGGGAGTGCGAGCATGTGGGCATGGTCACATCCGAGCGTCAGCCCCGTCCGGACCAGCCCCGTCCGGAACCGCCGCTGATCGACCGTCGCCGAGTGCTCTCCGGAGTGGCGGGCACGTTGCTGCTGTCCGGTTGCGGTGGTGGCGGCACCGACGACGCCCGCACCACCGGGCCGGCCCCCGATGCCCGGCTGCGGGTGGAGGTGCTGTCCGAGCGGTTGGAGCACGGCTGGGACGTGGGGTTCCTGCCGGACGGTTCGGCGCTGGTCACGCAGCGACCCGGTCGGCTCGCCGTGGTCGACGGTTCCGGAACCCGCACCGTCCGGGCGAACTTCGACGACGTGCTGGTCCGCGGCGAGGGTGGGCTCATGGGCTTGCTGGTCGATCCCGACTTCGGCAGCAACCGGCGCTTTGTCACCTGCCAGACCCACCGGCGCGCCGGCGAGGCGACCGACGTCCGGCTGGTCGACTGGCGGCTGTCCGCCGACGGCCGGGCGGCCGAGCGCACCGGCACCCTGCTGACCGGGCTGCCGCTGAATCCCAGCGGCAGGCACTCGGGGTGCAGACCCGCCTGGGCCCCGGACGGGAACCTGCTGGTCACCACCGGCGACACCGCCCGCCCCGGCGTGGCGCAGGACCTGGGCTCCCTGGGCGGGAAAGTGCTGCGGCTCCGCCCGGACACGGCGGAGCCCGTGCCCGACAACCCGATGATCGACTCCCCCGAGCCCGCCACCCGGCTGGTCCTCACCTTCGGGCACCGCAACCCGCAGGGCGTGGCGGTGCGCGAGGACGGTGAGGTTTTCACAGCCGAGCACGGCCCCGACGTGGACGACGAGCTGAACCGGCTGGTCCCGGGCGGGAACTACGGCTGGGATCCCTCGCGCGGCGGGCGAAGCTCGTACTACGACGAGTCGGTACCGATGACCGACCGGCAGCGGTTTCCAGGCGCGGTACCGGCGGTGTGGACCTCGGGGGACGAGACCGTGGCCGTCTGCGACGCGGCCTTCCTGCGCGGTTCGCGCTGGGGGTCGCTGGAGGGCGTGCTCGCTGTGACGACGTTGAAGGGCAGCAAGCTGCTGCTGTTCCGGTTGGCCGCCGACGGACGGAGCGTGCGGAGGATGTGGGCACCGGAGGAGCTGGACGGTACCCACGGCAGGTTGCGGGCCGCCACGCTCGGCCCGGACGACGCACTGTACCTGACCACTTCGAACGGTTCCGGGGACCGACTGCTGCGCGTGGCACCGGCCTGAGCCGGGGCCGCCGGGCCGGGTTCGGCGGCGGGCCGCCGACCGCGCTCGCCGCAGAGTGGGAGGCCGCTTCCGATGGACGCGGACGCTCCGCTCCGCTCGGTGACGGGCGTCTCGGTGGACACTCACGGGGGTGCGGTGTGTCGGTGTTCACGGGCGGTTGTGGGGCGCGGTCGTCCGGAACTAGTGTTGATTACTCGTCAGTAACTTCTGTTGTGAGTCCCGCCGCGTTCCGGGCGCGTCACGGAAGGAACAGTCCCGATGAACATGCTGCTGCGCCTGGTCGTGCTCATGGCCAAGACCGTGTTCGGTCGCGGGGTGCACCCGCTGGGCCCCTGCCACACGAACCTGCGGGTGTCCCCGACCGACCTGGACCTGCTGGGACACATGAACAACGGGGTCTACTTCTCGGTGTTCGATCTGGGCCGCATCGACCTGATGAAGCGCTCCGGCCTGCTCCGGCGACTGCGCCCGAAAGGGTGGTACGCCGTGGTGACGAACGAGACGGGATCGTTCCGCCGCCCGCTGCGGCCCTTCCGGGCGTTCACCCTGCGCACCCGGATCATCGGCTGGGACGAACGGCACCTGTTCATCGAGCACCGGATCGTCAGCGGCGGCGAGCTCACCACCACGGCGGTGATCCAGATCAGGTTCCTCTCCCGCTCCGGGGAACGGGTCACCCCCGAGCAGGTGGTGAATCTGCTGCCCGGCCCGGTGGAACGGCCGGAGCTGCCGGAGTGGGTGGCGCAGTGGAGCAAGGCCGGTTACGAGCACAGCGCGGCGCTGGAACAGGAGCTGCGCTCCCCGAACGGGAACCGGTAGTCACCTCTCGCCGAGGAGCGCGGCGATGGTCCGCGACCGTCGCCGCGACCACCCCGCCCGTTCACCTCGGCCGGGGTCGCATCGGTTCAACCACCGTGCCCGGCACGGCGTGGCACTGCACGGAATCCACGGCTGCTCTCCGGTACCGGCGCCCGGCGAAGGAGCCGGTCTCCGAGGCGCCCCCGCCCCACCACCCGCCGGTCGGGACGCGACGTGACCGCATGTGCCACACCGAGCCCGCCGCGTGCGTCGCTCACCGGTTCTCCCGAGGGGAACCGGTGAGGTCGGCACTCGCCGCCACGATGGTGGGGTAGGTGGGAAACATCGCGCTCATGCCCGCGGCGTGCAGCGCCCGCGCGACGCCGACCGGCCCGTCGACGAGACGAACCGACACGGCACTCTCGGCAGCCCGCTGGTGGGTCTGGGAAAGCAGCTCCAGCCCCGCCACCCCCAGGAAGCTCAGCTCGGACAGATCGAGAACCATGGTCTCGACCGTGGAGGACAATCGGGAGGCGAGGAGTTCACGCAGTCGCGGGGCGGTACTCATGTCGAGCTCACCCGCGATGTGCACTCCGACCGAAGTACTGGTCGGGCGCCACATCCGCAGCTCCAGGCGAGCGCGGTCACCTCCCGGGATCACGCCTCGCTCGACGGTGGAGGGCTCGGCGGCGAAGGGGACGTGCGAATCGTCGGCGAGGGGAAAGAGGTCGGTAGCAGTCATGACTGCCTCCTCGAAGGCGAGGCAGCAGGCGAAGGGAATCGGCGATCTCGTTGACGACATCCCTGCCCCGTGTGTCACGTGCGGCGGGACAATGATCCCGAAAGGGAACCGAGGCGAACACTTCGATCAGGCTGTCGCGTGGTTGATCCTGCCGAGTCAAGGACTCGACCACCTTCACAATATCAGAAGAGCAGCGCTTCGAAGACCAGTCACGGCGAAAGACCGCCCGAACCTCCGCCCGGTTCCGGAGCCGGGCAGCCGATCCCACCGGGATGCCACGGCTCGGCACCCGCATACCCCTCCACCCGGAACACCACGGTAGGAGTCGTCCCGCCCGGATGTTCACAACAGCGGGAGCGCGTCGGTGTTCGCCGCAAGCGGGAGCGTGCCGTTCGGGCCGAACGTGACGGCGTGGGATCCACGTCTGTTCAGTGCGCCGGAACGGTCACGCCTAGCCCGGCGATTCCCGGTGCCGGTCGGAGATCAAGCGCCGGTCGGATGTCACGCACTGCTGTGGTCACGGCTGCGCAGCCGGGGTTCGTGTTCCAGGTGCGAGAGACCGTTCCAGGCGAGATTGACCAGGTGGGCGGCGACCTCGTCACGTCCGGGGCGGTGAACCTCCAGCCACCACTGCCCGGTCAGGGCGACCATTCCCACCAGCGCCTGGCTGTACAGCGGCGCGAGCTCGGGATCGTAGCCGCGAGCGCTGAACTGCAGTCCGAAGATGTGCTCGACCTGGCTGGCTATGTCGTTGAGCAGCCCGGAGAAGGTGCCGGTCGCGCTGGCCACCGGTGAGTCGCGGACGAGGATGCGGAAACCGTCAGTGGAGTTGTCGATGTAGTCCAGCAGCGCGCAGGCCGCCTGTTCGAGCAGCTCTCGCGGGTGACCGGCCGACAGCGCGGAGACGACCAGGTCGAGCAGGCTCTGCATCTCGCGGTCCACGACCACGGCGTAGATGCCCTCCTTGCCGCCGAAGTGCTCGTAGACCACCGGCTTGGAGACCTCCGCGCGATGGGCCATCTCCTCGATGGAGGCACCGTCGAACCCCTTCTCCGCGAACAGCGCCCTGGCGACGTCCAGCAATTGCTGACGGCGTTCCTTACCGGTCATCCGCACCCTGGTGCCGCCGGACGCACCGCTGTTCCCGGAGGACCTCTCGGATCGGCCGTGTCCTCGTCGACGTACCGCCATGACAGCTCACCCTACGTACCGCACCTCGACACGTGACGGAGCCTTCGGTGCCGCACCGGAGCCGGTTCTCGGATGACTCGGTGCCGGAGCTCGGCGAACTCCACCGGTACCCGGCCGGGCGGGTGAACCGACCGGGTACCGGTGGGACGCGGCACGGGCGGCGCCGGGATGGTCAGCCCTGCTGTTCGGTGACGGAGATCCGGGCGAGCCGCTGCTCGTTGGGCCAGCGCACCTTCCAGGCCCAGCCGGCCTTCTCCAGCATCCAGATCAGTCGCGCGGAGATGTCCAGCTGCCCCTTGAGCACCCCGTGGCGCGCGCAGGTCGGATCGGCGTGGTGCGAGTTGTGCCAGGACTCACCGAACGAGACCAGCGCCAGCGGCCAGAAGTTGGCCGCCTTGTCGCGGCTCTTGAACGGGCGTTCACCGATCATGTGGCAGATGGAGTTCACCGACCAGGTGATGTGGTGCAGCACCGACACGCGGACCAAGCCGGCCCAGAAGAACGCGGTGAGAGCCCCCCACCAGGACCAGGTGATCAGACCGCCGAGCACGGCGGGCAGCACGAAGCTGGCCAGGGTCCACACCGGGAAGAGCTTGTTGATCCGGGCGAGCACCCTGTCCTTGAGCAGGTCGGGGGCGAACCGCTCGGCGTTGGTGACGTCGCGTTCGAAAAGCCAGCCCATGTGGGCGTGCCAGAACCCCTTGGCCAGGGCGGCGGCCGAACTGCCGAACCGCCAGGGCGAGTGCGGGTCGCCCTCCCGGTCGGAGTAGGCGTGGTGCCTGCGGTGGTCGGCGACCCAGTTGATCACCGGCCCCTGCACCGCGCCCATCCCCGAGATGGCCAGCAGCACCTGGACCGTCCGGTTCGTCTTGAACGACCTGTGAGTGAACAGCCGGTGGAAACCGACGGTGACCCCCAGACCGCTGAGCACGTAGAAGACGAAGGCCAGCGAGATGTCCACCACCCCGAGCCCCCAGCCCCAGGCGAAGGGGACCGCCGCTATCAGGGCGAGCAGCGGAACGATGACGAACAGGTAGACCAAGGCCTGGGCAATGTACGGGCGGGTTCCCGCCGTCAGCGGCTTCGGCGCCTCGCGCCGGGGCCGCTGCTCGGCGGCCACGCTCTCGGTGGGTGCTGTCATGTCGCTACCTCGACTGGAGTTGGGAAACAGAGGTTGTACCGGTTGTTCGGAGCGGCCCGCTGCCGCGTAGGCACTCCGTCGGCCAGATCCGCGCGAGCACGGGCACGACCGGAATGTACCGTTCAGCCTACGACACCGTAACCTACGGTGCCGTAGGTTCCCGGTTCCCTTCCGGCCTCCAGCTTCACACCGGCGGCGCGCAGCAGCCACCCGAGCAGCGCACGCGGCACTTCCCGGGGCGGGTGAACGGTCCCGTGGACAGGATGAGCGCACTCCGGGAGGGACCACAACTTCCATCCGGCTACGTGAAGCGGAACCGGACATGACATCATGTGCGTCGGACACGACAGCGACGAGTCGGACGTCGTCAACGCGACGCGTAGTCGGTAGGCTGCGGTGCCGACATCGGTGACGGAACCAGAACGTCACCGGACAGCTGTGTCGTGCGGTCCGCCGTAGTGTAAAGGCAGCACCTCGGATTTTGGTTCCGATAGTCCAGGTTCGAATCCTGGCGGCGGAGCGACCGGCACCCCGGTTGACAACTCGCACCGGCCCGGTCCGGTCGGATTTGGCAGGGGGTGTGTGCCGCTGCGCGACGACGTGGTTGACGCGCGGGAGGGAGCGGCAACCTCGCTCGGTGAACTGTCCGACGCGTGGTTGGTCGGACGTGCGCGCGAACTGCAGGTCGTCGGCCAGCACAGCGATCCACGGACCCGGGACACCACCCGCGAGGAAGCGGACCACCTGCTCACCGAGGCCCGCAGGCGGGGGCATCCGAGAGTCCTCGGACAGCTGCTGTGCTGCTGCGCGACACTGCGGCTGTGCACGCCCGGCATGGCCGAGCAGGCCGTCCCGCTGCTGGACGAGCTCCTCACGCACGCACGACGACACCGGCTCGACGTGCTGCGTGCCGACGCGCACGCCCTGCGAGGCAGGCTGGCGTTGCTGGACGGCAACGAGGACAACGCGCTCAACCAGGCCGCGGAAGCACTTGTGCTCCTGGAGGACGACCTGGTGCCCGACGCCGCGCTGGGACGGCGCTCCTGGGAACGGCTGCTGGCCACCTCCCTGATCGACATCGGTCTCGTCCTCACTCAGCTCGGGGTGTTCGACATCGCCGACGAGGTGATGGCGCGAGCGCACCACCGGATTCGCGAGAGCGGCGGGCCCCACGAGATAGCCACCCACCTGATCAACCGGTGCCGGATGCTGCTCGGCTGGGGGCTGCGGCTGGAACGGGTCGGCAAGCGGGACGACGCGGACGGCAGGTTCAGCACGGCGGCCCAGATAGCGATCGCGGTGGACGGGCCGTGGCAGGAGTCGTTGTTCCCCCGCGTTCCGGGGCGGAAGGCCGCGGAACAGATGCCGGTGCTGGCCGCGGCGTGCGCGCTGGCGGAACCGTCCGGGGAGCACATCGACAAGCTGGAGGAGGTCTCGGACCCCGGCCTGGAACTGCCCGTCCAGGAAACGATCATCATAGCCATCGCGCTGGCGCGCTGTTACGACAGCGCGGGCCGACCCGAGGAGGCCACGAGGGTGCTCTCGGAGACCCGGCAGCGGGTCGCCGAGGACATATCCGAGCCCAGCCTGCGGATATCGCTGGTACGCGAGTACGCCCGGCGCCCCAGGCCCGATTCGCGGGACTCCGCCACCGCCGTCGAGGAGTACGCGCAGGAGCTCGAGACGGAGCTGTGGACCATGCGCGCCTCGCGCAGCGCCACCCTGATGGCCCGGCTGGACCGGCAGCGGTTGAACCGTCAACACCACGCGATCACCAGGCAGGCGATGCACGACCCGCTCACCGGCCTGCCCAACCGGAGAGCGCTGGACGCGAAGCTGGAGAGCGTGCTGCGCGAGCCCGACGCGCAGCCGCTGTCGGTGGCCCTGGTCGACCTGGACGGCTTCAAGGAGGTCAACGACCAGCTGTCGCACGCGGAGGGCGACGAGGTGCTGCGAGTCATCGCACGCACCCTCAGCGACACGCTTCGTGCCGACGACCTCGTATCGCGCTACGGCGGGGACGAGTTCGTGGTCCTGCTTCCCGGCGTGGAGCTGGAAGCCGCCGAGAGCGCCCTGAACCGCACCGTCAACGCGGTGGCTCGGCTTCCCGCCTCGCTGTCCCGAGGCGTCACCCTGTCCATCGGGGTGGTGTCGATGCTTCCCCGCGAGAGCGGCAGCGAAGTGCTGGCACGCTCCGACACCGCGATGTACCAGTCCAAGCGGCGGGGTGGGAACCAGGTCGCGGCGCTCTCCGGCGACGCGCACCACACCGACCCCACCGAACCCCCCGCCTGGATTCCGCCCGACTCGGACTGACGGGACCAGCAGCCCGGAACCGCTGTCCTCCGGAACGCGCGGGGACCGCCCGGCTCCGAACTTCCCCGACCCTCGTGCCCCGCCGTTCGGTGCCCTGCCGCGTGGCGGAGCCGTGTTTCCGTTCCCCGGAGCGCGCCGACGACTCCGCCGAAGTAGAAGCCACGTGAACGCACGTGGAACCGCGTGAGAACCGCGCACGGAACGGACACGCGCGGTAACATCTCCCCCACCGGCACACCATCACCCACGTACCTGCCGGGGCAGCGGCCCGATACAGCGTCCAGACAGTTACCCTTCACCCGATTGGACGTACAGGCACCGTCTTTCCCGAGGCTGTCGCGGGCTCGGTTCCGCGGAGTCCGGCAGTAACCACGGGTGACACGGTGAGTCGGCGTCGAAACCGCTGGACTCCGAGGGAGAGCATCGATGCTCGAGGGCGTTTCGGCCCAGCCGCCTTCGGACGGCATGTCCTCCGACCCCGTGAGTGTGCTCGTGCTGGCCGCGGGCGAAGGCACTCGCATGAGATCCGCGACACCGAAAGTACTGCACCGGATCGCGGGCAGATCGCTGCTCGAGCACTCCGTCCGTGCCGCGGCGGGCGCGGAACCGGACGAGTTGAGCGTGGTCATCGGGCACGGCAGGCAGGCCGTCGGCGAACATCTCACGATCCTGGAAAACGAACTCGACCGCCGTATCGGAACGGTGGTGCAACAGGAGCAGCTGGGGACCGGACACGCGGTGCGGTGCGGACGGGAGCAACGGGCATCCGCCGGAACCGTGCTGGTCACTTACGGTGACATTCCGCTGCTGGACTCAGCGACGCTGCTCGCGCTGCTGCGCGAGCACCGTGACTCGGGCAACGCGGTGACCCTGCTGACCGCGGTGGTGGACGATCCGTTCGGTTACGGCCGGATCGTGCGGGGCTCCTCGGGCGAGGTCACCTCCATCGTGGAGCAGAAGGACGCCACCACCGAGCAGGCCGCGATCAACGAGATCAACTCCGGCGTGTACGCCTTCGACGCGCGGTTCCTCGACACCGCGCTGGAGCGGTTGTCCACGGACAACTCACAGGGCGAGCTCTACCTCACGGACGTGGTAGCCATCGCCCGCGCGGAAGGGCACGGCGTCGGTGCGCTGGTGTGCGCGGACAACTGGCTGGTGGAGGGGGTCAACGACCGGGTCCAGCTCGCCTCGGTCGGCGCCGAGCTCAACCGCAGGCTGCTGCTGCACTGGATGCGCGAGGGCGTCACGATCACCGACACGAGCAGCGTGTGGCTGGACTGCGACGTGCGGCTCGGCAGGGATGTGGTACTCGAACCGAACGTGCGGCTGCGGGGCGGAACGAGCGTCGAGGACGGCGCGAGCGTCGGCCCGGACACGACGCTGACCGACTGCTCGATCGGGGCAGGGGCCGAGGTCGTGTCGACGCACGGTGATCGCGCCGAGGTCGCCGCGGGCGCGTCGGTGGGACCGTTCGCCTACCTCCGATCGGGCACCCGCCTCGGCCCCGAGGGCAAGGTGGGTACCTTTGTCGAGGTGAAGAACGCCGACATCGGTGCGGGGAGTAAGGTCCCGCATCTGAGTTACGTCGGGGACGCCACGGTTGGCACGCACAGTAACATCGGGGCCGCCACGGTTTTCGTCAACTACGACGGCGTGGCCAAACACCACACGGTGATCGGATCCCACGCGCGCACCGGTGCCGACAACATGTTCGTCGCACCGGTTCGAGTCGCGGACGGAGCCTACACCGCAGCGGGCTCGGTGATCACCGATGACGTCCCCCCCGGCGCGATGGCGATCGCCCGAGGGAGGCAGCGCAACATCGATGGCTGGGTCGCCGAACGACGTCCCGGCACAGCCGCCGACGAGGCCGCCCGGCGTGCGTTGGCCGACCGTGAGAACTCCACCGAAACCGACGAGTGACACCCAAGCTTTCCAGCCGTCAACGGGAGGGGACGATGACCGTGAGTGCCATGTCTGCGACACCGAAGAAGAGCCTCAAACTTTTCTCCGGCCGCAGTCATCCGGAACTGGCCGAGGAGGTCGCCAAGCACCTGGACGTTACGGTCACGCCGCAGGCTGCCTACGAGTTCGCCAACGGTGAGATATTCGTCCGCTACGACGAGTCGGTCCGCGGTTGCGACGCGTTCGTGATCCAGTCGCACAGCAGCCCGATCAACGAGGCCGTGATGGAGCAGTTGATCATGGTGGACGCGCTCAAACGCGGTAGCGCCAAGCGCATCACCGTGGTCATGCCGTTCTACGGTTACGCCAGGCAGGACAAGAAGCACAAGGGCCGTGAACCCATCTCGGCACGGCTGATGGCCGATCTGTTCAAGACGGCGGGCGCCGACCGCATCCTCACGGTGGACCTGCACACGGACCAGATCCAGGGCTTCTTCGACGGGCCGGTGGACCACCTGCTCGCGCAGACCGTGCTCTCGGACTACATCAGGGACGCCTACTCCGAGGAGCGGATCACGGTCGTCTCCCCGGACTCCGGCCGGGTGCGCGTGGCCGAGAAGTGGGCGGACAACCTCGGCGGCACCCCGCTGGCCTTCATCCACAAGACCCGGGATCCCAGCAAGCCCAACGAGGTGGTGGCCAACCGCGTCGTGGGCGACGTGGAGAACCGGCTGTGCGTGCTGGTCGACGACATGATCGACACCGGCGGCACGATCGTGAAGGCCACCGAGCAGCTGCTGGAGGCGGGCGCCAAGGACGTGATCATCGCCGCCACGCACGGCGTGCTCTCCGGCCCGGCCGTGGAACGACTCTCCAACAGCGGCGCCAAGCAGGTGGTGCTGACCAACACGCTGCCGATCCCCGACGAGAAGCGGTTCGACAAGCTCACGGTGCTCTCGATCGCCCCGCTGATCGCCAAGGCGGTGCACCAGGTGTTCGAGGACGGCTCGGTGACGGGACTGTTCAACGGCCAGGCCTGAGCCACCGAGCCCCACCCGGCCGGGGCGCGGCGATTTCGCGCGAAGTCACCGCGCCCCGAACACGGCGAAGGTCGTACGGCCTGCACGAACGAGGCCGCGAGCGGTTCCGCGGGCCGAGCGCGACGGAGAACCGAACGGGCAGGCCCCCGCTAGGAGACATAGCCGACCAGCTTGTTCACGGCCAGCACGGCGAACAGCACCAGGCACAGCGTGAGCACGACATTGGACAGCCAACGCGAGCGGTGCGCGGCGGGCATCCGCCCCGAGTTCAGCAGCACCAGCAGCGTCCCCGCCAGGAACGGCATGAACAGCGAGCCCAGCACGCCGTAGGCGATGGTGAGCTGGAAGGGTTTGTCCAGGAACAACAACGACATCGGCGGCACCGTGAGCCAGAGCACGTAGCCGCGGAACGGCCAACCGCGCATCCCGGCGGCGTCCTCGTGCCCACCCGTCTCGTGCCCACCCGTGACGGCAGGCGTGGTCCCGCTCGCTCGCCAGGTGCGCCACCAGTCGGCGAACAGCAGGCTCACACCGTTCCACACCCCCAGCAACGAGGTGAACGTCACCGCGAGGAACCCGATCAGGAACGGCAGCCGCGCCCACTGGCCGTAGTCGGCTGCCAACCGCTGCCCGAGCTCCAGCAGGCCCCGGTCGCCGTCGGTGATGCCCTGCCCCAGCAGCAGCTCGGCCCCGACGATCAGCATCGCCACCACGAATACGCCGGTGGTGACGTAGCCGACCGCGTTGTCGGTGCGCATGAACGGGATCCACGCGGGGGTGCGCCACCCCTTGGCCAGCGTCCAGTACCCGTAGGCGGCCATCGTGATCGTGCCACCGACTCCGCCCATCAGGCCGAGCACGTAGGCCAACGACCCCTGCGGCAGCCGGGGAACGAGCCCGCCCCCCAGCTCGGCGAGGTTCGGTCCGACCAGCACAGCGGTGCCCACCACCGCCACGAACATGACGCCGACCAGGACCGTCATCAGTCGCTCCAGCAGCCGGTAGCGCCCGAACCACACCAGCACCAGGCCGAGAACCCCGCAGATCATCCCCCAGGAACGCACGGATAACCACGGCAGCAGCGCGTTCAGCGGCAACCCGGTCGCCGACATGGCGGTGGCGCCGTAGACGAATCCCCAGATCACGATGTAGACGCCGAAGAAGGCGATGGCCCAACGCCCCAGCGAGCGCCAGCCGGCCAGGATCGTGCTGCCGGAACCGAGGTGCCAGCGCCCCACCGCCTCGCCGATGCCCATCTTGAACACGGCACCGAGCAGGATCGCCCAGAACAAGGTGTAGCCGAACCGCGACCCCGCCACCAGGGTCGCCACCAGGTCTCCCGCGCCGACCCCGGTAGCGGCGGCCATGATTCCCGGCCCCACCCGGCGGAGTCTGCTGCGCCAATCCGTGCTCGTGGGCTCACTCGCGGTGGTCTCGGCAGTCATGCGAGTCAACGTAATATTCCGAGGACGGGGAGGAAAGATATTGACAACGCCTCCCATCACGCCGTCATTTCCCCGGCCGGTCGGCCAGGCCGAACAGGCACCCCATACAATGGCATGGTTGCCTCGGCGAGGTCGGGCGCCCGAGCCCGGCGTTATCGGCGTGGCGGCTGGTGGTCACCGGTGAGCCGCCGGTGTACCGGCCCGGTTCCCAGGGACTCGGCAGAGCGTTAGGCGCCCCGTCAGCCAGACCAGTCGCGCGTCACTCCGCCGCAGGACAGCGACTGATGACACCAGCCCTACGCCAAGGAGTACGTCACCGTGTCCGATCTACGTCTCGCAGCGGAACAGCGCCACGAGTTCGGCAAAGGAGCCGCCCGCAGGATCCGCCGGGCGGGCAAGATTCCCGCGGTGCTCTACGGCCACGGTTCCGACCCGAAGCACCTCTCGCTGCCCACGGTCGAGTTCGCCCGCCTGGTCCGTGAGAACGGCCGCAACGCCGTGCTGACGCTCGAGGTGACAGGCGACAAGAACGAGCTCGCGCTGTGCAAGGAGATCACCACACACCCGACCAAGAACTACATCGAGCACGTGGACCTGCTGCTGGTCAAGCGCGGCGAGAAGGTCACCGTCAACGTGCCGGTCGTGGTCACCGGTGATGCCGCTCCCGGCACCCTGGTCGCCCAGGACGCCAACGAGATCCAGCTCGAGGTCGAGGCCACGCACATCCCGGAGCAGCTGGAGCTGTCGATCCAGGGAGCCGAGGCGGGCACCCAGTTCCACGCCCCGGACGTGACCCTGCCGCGCGGCGCCACGCTGCAGAGCGGCGAGGACGTCCTGGTCGTCAACGTCTCCGAGGCCCCGACCGAGGCCGAGATGGAGTCCGAGATCGACACCAGCGGCGCCGGGGTCGTCGAGGAGGCCTCCGAGGAGCAGATCTCGAACGAGTGATCACCTATTGGTGACGCTTCGTCGGCTCGGTTCCCACAGCCGGTTCCGTGGCGGAACCTCTCGTACGGCTCTCGTCGCGGCCAGGCCCGACATCGGGTGGTCAACACAACGTCGGGCCTTCCTCGCGAGAGCCGTACGGGAGAACCCGCGGCGGTGCGAGCCGCGATAGTGGTTGTTTCGGCGCCGGCGCGCCGAAAACAGCGATCACCTGTGCCCGAGCGGGCGGAACAGGAACTGGCAAGCGCCTCTTCGGCAGCGGGCGCCACCACACGGGATGAGTGAGCGCGACCCCACTTCGGGGCAAGACGAATCCGAGGATGTCGTGACAACACCGGGCAACAAGGACGCGGACGGCCCCACGCTGGTCGTCGGGCTGGGCAATCCGGGACCGCGCTACGCGGGCAACCGGCACAACGTGGGGTTCCTGGTCGCCGACGAGCTGGCGGACCGCGTCGGCGGGAAGTTCAAACGGCACAAGTCCGGAGCCGACATCGCCGAGGGCAGGCTCGACGGCAACCGGGTCGCGCTGGCGAAGTCCCGCTCGCTGATGAACCTCTCCGGCGGCCCCGTGGCTGGGGCCGTCCGGTTCTACAAGGTCGCCCCCGAGTCGGTGATCGTGATCCACGACGAGCTGGATCTGTCCTACGGTGCCGTGCGGCTCAAGCGGGGCGGTGGCGAGAACGGCCACAACGGGCTGCGCTCGATCAGCAAGTCGCTCGGCACGCGCGACTACCTGCGGGTGCGGTTCGGGGTGGACCGCCCGCCGGGAAGGATGGATCCGGCCGACTACGTGCTGCGCGACTTCTCGCGCGCCGAGCGCTCCGAACTGGGATTCTTCGTCGACCGCTGCGCGGACGCCGTCTCGGCGCTGGTGGGCAAGGGCCTGGAGGCCGCGCAGAACGAGTTCCACTGACGGGGTTTCGCGCCGGTGGGACGACGCTGTCGTTCCGTGGAGCTTCGCGTCCGGTGCTGTTCTGTCACCGGAGGCCGTCCACCACTTCGGGCCCCGCTCCTCGTCGGCTCCGCCGTAACCGTCCGCGCGAGCAGCCTGTCCTCGCGGCCGGGCGCCACGAACCTCGCTTCGGTGAGGGCGATGTCATTCGGATGGTGGGTGCCTGTTCCAACGGGTAATCGCTGTTGGCTGGAACGGGTGATGGTGGTTCTCGATGGTGGACCACTGGTTGTGGGAGCACCACGTCCCCGTCACGGTCTCAACTGCCGCAAGCAGCGGGCTGACCCGTGAGGGAGGAGAAATCGTGTCGCGGAATCTCCGTGTGTTTCGCCAGGCCGTCGTCGGCGTGACCGGGGTGCTCGCCATGATCGTCGTACCTGCCGTACCGGCCGCACCGGCCACGGCTCCGGCTGCCCAGCAGGAAGAGAAACCGGCCTCCCAGACGAAGGACGTCGAGGAACTGGTTCTCACTTCGTCCGAGATGGAGCTCGAACTGGCTGAGCAGGACTTCATGATTCCGCTGACGGGATCGGTGATCATGGAAGGGGAGCCGCCGGTGACACCGGACCAGACCACTTCCATCGATGTCAGAGACCTGAAGGCGCACTCGGTTTCCCCCGGTGACGCGTCCCCCCGGCAGAGCACCCCGGCCCAGCAGGACCTCGGCCAGGTCCGCGTCGAGCAGAACGCCGACGTGAGCAGCTCGCTGACCATGACCCAGCGGTTCCCACCGAGGTTCGAGCACACCGCGTCCCTCGACCTGAGGATCTCGATCGAGAATCCGCCCCAGCGACTGCTGGAGCAGCTGGCTCCCCGGACAGCACGGCAGGAACCGCTCATCCTCCTGACGGATGAACCGGTCGAACTGGTCGGCAACCCCAAGAGTTTCCCGCCACAGGGCGCGACATACGAACAGCGGAAACCGGTTGACCTGGTCCCGGCGCAGAACGAAGACGTGGAAGGCGGTGCACTTCGCGGTCTCCTCGGGGATATCAGTTCCCGCTGAGCCTCGTATCACATCTCGGCCCGATCTCCTCGCGTACCGTGGAGGTCGGGCCGACATGCGTGTCGAGACCTCCTCGGGTCCGACTCGGGTCCGACACGGCGGGTCCCGCGCTCCGTGACGCGCGACCGGGCAGCGCGGCGAGGCCCGACTCCCGCCTCGGGACGGAAACACCGGCGAACCGACATGTCGATCGAGGAGTGACCGTCAACCGTGGAAGACCTCGCCGGCGAGTTCGCCACGCTGCTGCTGGTCGGCACTCCCTGGCTGGTCCTCGGCAAGCTCCTGCACTGGCTCGCGACGGGAAGGAGCTCACTCGCACCACGCGGCTCACGAGGGGTGAAGGGTGAGCTCGTGGCCTGGCTGCTGCTTGTCACGCTGGACTCCCACACCGCCGCGCTGTGGTCGGGCATCGCCAACCAACCGGAAGACGTGTGCGAACCGAGCGCGTGGGAACCGACCCCAGGTCTGTACATCGACAGCAGTTCCTTGTTCGACTACCCGGTCGTGACGCGCTGCGTGTGGCCCGACGGAGACACGAAAACCCTGGTGCCCTGGGAACTCAACATCACCACCGCGGTTCTCCTCACGGCGGCGGTAGCCGTCGCCGTGCACGCCGCCGTCCGCGCCCACCGCCACCGACGCGCACCGCGGCCCGCCGGACGGTAGGCACCGGGCTCCTCCCCGTCTCACGCACCGCCCCCGGCCGGGAGAGGACGGCCCGACTACCGACCGACACCCCGACCACGTCAGGACAGCAGTTCGGCAGCGGCACCGCGCCGGAGCTTGCCCGATGGCGTCTTGGGCAACGAGCCCGGCTCGACCACCAGCACGGTGGAGGGACGCGCGCCCACCTCGCCGAAGACCTTCGCGGCCACCTCCTTGCGCAGCCGCCGTTCCTCGGTCTCGTCCCCGGCCGAGCGGGACTCCACGATCACCGCGAAGTGCTCGCGCCGCCTACCGGCGTCCTCGCGCACGGCCGCCGCGTTTCCCGGCCGCACCCCGGACACGGTGCAGGCCGCCCGCTCGATGTCGGTGGGGTGCACGTTGCGACCGCCGAGCACGATCACGTCCTTGCGGCGCCCGCACACCACCAGCTGCCCGTCCACCAGGTATCCCTCGTCACCGGTGTCCAGCCAGCCGTTCCCGTCGGTGGCGGCCAGCGGCCCGTGCACCGTCAGATAGCCGGGGGTGACGGCCGCGCCCCGGATCAGCAGTCCGCCCACGCCGCGCTCCGGCAACGACGCGCCGGACTCGTCGACCACCACGATCTCCATGCCGGGCAGAGGTGGCCCCAGCAGCGCGAACCCGCGCGCACCCGAATTCCCCGGCCGCGCGGGGACGGCCCGCCGGGAACTCCACAGTGCCTCGGAGTCCACCGTGTCCACTTCCATGCCGCCGTGCGTGGGCGCGAACGAGACGGCCAGGGTGGCCTCGGCCATGCCGAAGGCACACACCACGCACTCCGGGCGCAACCCGAAACCGGCTCCGGCCGCGAGGAACCGCCCCACCGTGTCGGGATCGACCGGCTCGGCCCCGTTGAGGGCGAACCGCAGCGTGGACAGGTCGAACGCCCCGGCCTCGGCCCGTTCCATTCCCCGCGCGGTGATGGCGTAGGCGAAGTTCGGCGCGGCGGTGACGGTCCCGCCGTAGCGCCCGATCAGTTCCGGCCACAGCGAGGGCCGCGCCAGGAAGTCGGCCGGGGTGACCTTGACCAGTCGCATCCCCAGTGCCATCGGCACAGCCAGGCAACCGACCATGCCCATGTCGTGGAACAGCGGTAGCCACGAGACCGCGACGTCGCGCTCCGGGGACAACCGCGCGGCGGCCGTGATCGCCCGGGTGTTGTGGTAGAGGTTGCCGTGCGTGATCCGCACCGCCTTGGGCTCCGCCGAGGAACCACTGGTCAGCTGCAGCAGCGCGAGGTCGTCCTCATCGGTGGGGACCTCCTCGGCGGGGCCGGTTTCCGCCCGCGAGAGCTCGTCCAGGTCGCGGAACCGGATGCCGTGCTCGGCCAGCACCGGAGCGAACTCGTGGAACGGCTCCCCGAGCAGCACCAGCCCGGCCCCGATCATGCGGGTGACGCGCAGCGTGTCCTCCGCCCAGGTCCCGAGATCGGTGCGTGGCGTGGGCTGGTGCAGCATCGTCACCGAGGCACCGGCCAGCCACACCGCCTGCACGGCGGGAACCACGGAGTCCGGGCGCGCGGCGAGGACCGCCACCGCGTCTCCCCGCCGCACGGGCGGTCCTCCTCGGGAGGAGCGCAGCGCGGCCGAGATCCGCAGCGCGCACTCGCGCACCTGCCCCCAACCGCGACAGCGGGGCGCGTCGGGCTCACCGGTGACCAGGCCACGGGTCCCCGGACCTTGGTCCGAAGCCGCCGCCGCGGCCACCATCTCCGTGAAACGGCTCACATTCCCAGGCTACTTCGTGGCGAGAGGGGACTCGCCACCGTCGTGGCGGGCGCGGTGACCTGCCGAGATCACGCGTCGCCCTCCACGGGATCAATCGAGGCTGTCGGCCAGCTCCATCCAGCGGGACTCGATGTCGTCCTTCTGCTCGTGCAGCTCCCGCAGCTGGGAGTTCAACTCCTGCAGCCGCTCCGGTTCGGTGGCGGCCTCGGCGAGCTGGTCGTGCAGCTCCCGCTCCCGATCGGCGAGCTTGTCCAGCTGGCGTTCCAGCCGGGAGAGCTCCTTGCGAGCGGCTCGGTCCTGCGCACCGGACAGGCCGCCGGACTTCGCCTTCCCGCTCGCCGCGGCTCCACCGCTCTCCTGCTGCCTGCCGAGGGACTGGTCCCCGCCCTCCAGCAGCGAGCGGCGCCGGTTCAGGTACTCGTCGATCCCGCCCGGCAGGTGGGTGATGTTGCCGTCGCCGAACAGGGCGACCACGTTGTCGCAGACCCGCTCCACCAGATAGCGGTCGTGGGAGACGACCACCAGGGTGCCGGGCCAGCCGTCCAGCAGGTCCTCCAGCTGCTGCAGGGTGTCGATGTCGAGGTCGTTGGTGGGCTCGTCCAGCACGAGCACGTTGGGCTCGTCCATCAGCAGCCTGGCCAGCTGCAACCTGCGCCGCTCACCGCCGGAGAGGTCCTCGACCCTGGTCCACTGCCTGCCCTTGCCGAAGCCGAACCGCTCGCCCAGCTGGGAGGCGGTCAGCTCGTACTTGCCGAGCGTGACCTGCTTGGCGACGTCCTCGATCGCCTCCAGTACACGCCACTCGCCGGGCAGGTCGTGCAGTTCCTGGGTGAGGTGCGCCAGCCGGACCGTCTTGCCCTCGATCCGTTTGCCGCCGTCGGGCTCGCGCTCCCCGGCCAGCAGCCGCAGCAGCGTCGTCTTGCCGGAACCGTTCACCCCGACCACACCTATCCGGTCACCCGGTCCCAGCCGCCAGGTCACGTTGTCCAGCAGCTTGCGATCGGCCAGTCGGAGCTCGACATCCTCCAGCTCGATCACTGTGTTGCCCAGCCGCCGCTTGGCGAAGGAGACCAGCTCCACGGTGTCCCTGGGCTCCGGCACGTCGGAGATCAGGGCCTCGGCCGCCTCCACCCGGAACTTGGGCTTGGAAGTGCGGGCCTTGGCGCCCCGCTGCAGCCAGGCGAGCTCCTTGCGCGCCAGGTTGCGGCGCTTCTCCTCGGTCTGCTGCGCGATCCTGGCCCGCTCGGCCCTGGCGTAGACCCAGTCGGCGTAGCCGCCCTCGTACTGCTCCACCCGGCCGTCCACGACCTCCCAGGTGCGGTTGCACACCTCGTCGAGGAACCACCGGTCGTGGGTGACGATCACCAGCGCGCAGCGCCGCGAAAGCAGGTGGTCCGCCAACCAACGCACCCCCTCGACGTCGAGGTGGTTGGTCGGCTCGTCCAGCACCAGCAGGTCGAGTTCGCGCACCAGCGCGGCGGCCAGCGCCACGCGGCGGCGTTCACCGCCGGACAGCTCGGCGACCCTGGTCTCCAGGCCGAGCCCGGTCATGCCGAGCCCGTTGAGCACGGAACGCACCTTGGGGTCGGCGGCCCACTCGTGCTCGGCGGTGAACCCCTGCGGGTCGAGCACCGCGTTGCGCACTGTGGCGTCGGGGGGAAGCTCGGTCCGCTGGGTGACGACCGCGCTGCGCAGGTCACGGGTGTGGTTGACCCGTCCGGCGTCGGGCTCTTCGATACCGGTCAGTATCTCCAGCAGGGTCGTCTTGCCACCACCGTTGAGGCCGACGACCCCGATGCGGTCGGTTTCGGTCACGCCGAGCGAGACCCCGTCCAGCAGGGGCCGAACCCCGTGGCTTTTCTCGACCGACTCCAGATTGATCAGGTTGGCCATCGAGCGTTGGTCACTCCGTCGACTTCGAACATGCCCGGAACGGGCTGTGGACGGCCCGGGGCCGAGCCGTCGGTTTCATTGCGCGGCCGGGATTCACACGCGCCCGGTTCTCATGCGTGCACCTGAGGAGGGGTGGGGCGGTCGGAGTGCTCCTCGACGAGTCGCGCACCGGCGACGGGGCCCTGCGCCACCCGCACCGTCCGGCACACCCCGGCTCCGGAGAGCTCGGCCGCGATCCGCACCGCGTCCTCCCCGTCGGTGCACAGGAACGCGCAGGTCGGTCCGGATCCGGACACGATCCCGGCCAGCGCCCCGGCGTCCACCCCGGCTCGCAGCGTGCGCCGCAGCACCGGGCGCAGCGAGACCGCCGCGGCCTGCAGATCGTTGCCCAGCAGCAGGGCGAGTTCACGCGGATCGCCGGAAGCCAGCGCCTCCAGCACCGGCTCCACCTCGCCGACCCGGTTGTCCGAGTTGCGCCGCAACCGGTCCAGCTCGCCGTAGACCTCCGGGGTTCCCAGTCCCTCCCCGTGCAGCGCGATCACCCAGTGATAGGTGTGCCGGGCCAGCACCGGCACCAACCGCTCTCCCCGGCCGGTGCCGAGCGCGGTTCCCCCCTGCAGGGCGAACGGCACGTCGCTGCCGAGCCGGCCCGCTATGTCGGCGAGCTCGTCACGACCGAGCTCCAGCTTCCACAGCGCGTTCAGCGCGAACAGCGTCGCGGCGGCGTCGGCGCTGCCACCGGCCATGCCGCCCGCCACCGGTATGCCCTTGTTGATCGAGACGTGCACACCGGTGTCGTCCGGATCTCTGCCGCTGGCGCGGGCGAGTTCGGTCACCGCCCGCCACGCCAGATTGTCGGAATCCAACGGAACGTCGTCCGAACCCTCGCCGCGCACCTCGATGCCCGGCTCGTCGGAACTGCGTACCGTGACCTCGTCGGTCAGCGACAGCGCCTGGAATACGGTCACCAGCTCGTGATAACCGTCCTGGCGACTGTCACCGACCGAGAGGTGCAGGTTCACCTTCGCCGGGACCCGGACGGTGATCGGGGTCGGTACCACGGACAGCACACCCCCAGGGTACGTGTCCGTACCGCGCACGTTCACGCGTGACTCGGGTCCCGGGCGACGGCGCTGGTGTCAGCTGGCCGGAATGACGGACTTACCGCCGTACTCCTCGTTGATGAAGTCCTTGACCTCCTGGGACTGCAGGAGGTCGACGAGCTTGTCGACGCGCGGGTCGTCCCGCATCTCGGAGTTGGTGACCACCCCGTTGACGTAGGGGTTGTTCTCGGTCGATTCCAGGGCCAGCGGATCATCCAGGTTGGCCTTGAGGGCGTAGTTGCCGTTGACGACCGCGAACCGCACGTCCTGCAGCGTGCGCGGGATCTGGGCCGCCTTCATCTCCTCGATCTGGAGATTCTTCGGGTTGCTCACGATGTCGCGGACGTTGGTCTCCTCCGCCGAGCCCTCCTTGAGCTCGATCAGCCCCTTGTCCTGGAGCAGTTTGAGGGCCCGGCCCCGGTTGGAGGGGTCGTTGGGGATCGTCACGGTGTCGCCGTCGGAGACCTCGTCCAACGAGCCGATCTTCTTGGAGTAGATGCCCAGTGGCTCCAGGTGCACCGGGGCGACCCAGTGCAGATCACCGCCGCGTTCCTCCTTGTACTCCTCGAGGAACGGCTTGTGCTGGTAGTAGTTGGCGTCCAGCGAGCCGTTGGCGGTGGCGGCGTTGGGCCGATTGTAGTCGCTGAAGGTCTCGATCTCGATCTTCAGGTTCCGCTCGGGGGCGAGGTTCTCCTTGACGTACTCCAGGATCTCGCCGTGCGGCTGGGCGGTGGCACCGACCTTGATCGCCGCGTCCGGGTCGTCCTGCGCCGCCGAACCACCGCCGCACCCGGCTAACGCGAGAGCGCTGACGGTCAGCAGTGAGGCCAGGATTCTGGTACGCATCGAAGGTCCTTTCGGATCTCGGTGGGCGGCGGCAGCCACCCACCTCGGTTCACTGCGGCGGTGCTCGCCCGGCCCCTCGGCTCGACGCGTCGAGCCGTCGGGACTCGTCCGGGAGAGCGGGACCGCCGTGATTCACGGTCGGAGGTCAGCGGCTCAGACGTTGGTGACGGCGCGCCTGCGGTCGACCAGCTTGGTCACCCAGTCGGTGAGCAGCTGCATCCCCCAGGCGAGCACTCCGAGCAGCACCACCGAGACGTAGAGCACTCGGTCGTCGTAGGCGTTGTAGCCGTCCAGGATCGCGGTGGCTCCCAGCCCGCCACCCGCGATGGCACCCGCCATCGCGGCGTAGCCGATCAGCGCGAGCATGGTCACCCCGACCGCACCGACCAGAGCCGCCCGAGCCTCGCTGAGCAGCACTGTCCACACGATCCGGAACTTGCTCGCCCCGGTGGTCACCGCGGCCTCCACGATCGCGGAGTCCACTTCGCGCAGGGCGTTGGAGGTCAACCGCGCGAAGAACGGCACTGCGGCGATGGCCAGCGGCACGATCGCCGCGCTGCTGCCGAACGCCTGCCCCATCAGCAGCCGGGTCAGCGAGCCGACCACCACCAGCAGCACCACGAACGGGATCGACCGCGTCACGTCCACGATCGCGCCGAGCACCCGGTGCAACAGCGGTTTGGGGGTGAGTCCCACGGGGGAGGTCATGTGCAGCCAGACGCCCAGCGGCAGGCCACCCACCACTCCCACCAGGGTCGACATCAGGACCATGTAGATGGTCTCGACCGTCGCGGGACGTACCAGTTCGAGGACCTCCGACCAGGGGGTCACGTCACTCACGCAGCAACTCCATCAACGCTCACGGGAGCGCGGCGCACATGCGCATCGCGCTCGATCATCCACTTCAGCGCGGACTCGGAACGTTCACCGGACAACCCGACGCGGAATTTGGCGACGGGCGTGTCCCCGAGCCGCGTCAGTCCACCGCCGAGAATGGACAGTTCCACCCCGAACCTGCTCGACGCCTCGGGCAGCAACGCCCCCACCGCCGCGAAGCCGACCAGCACCACCTCGGCGACCACGTCGTGCTGCTGGCCGGAGTCGGGCCGCAGCACGCTCGCCTGGTCGGTCTCGGGCAGCAGCGTCGAACCGATCCGACTGCCCGGCTCGGAGACCAGGTCCAGCACCTTGCCGTGCTCGACCACCCTGCCCTGTTCGAGAACGGCCACGTCGTCGGCGATGCGCCGCACCACCGCCATGTCGTGCGTGACGACCAGCACCGTCACTCCGAGCTCGGAACGAGCACGCTCCAGCACGGTCAGCACCGAGTCGGTGGTGGCGGGGTCCAGCGCCGAGGTCGGCTCGTCCGCCAGCAGCACCGAGGGCTTGGCGGCCAGCGCACGCGCGACCGCCACCCGCTGCCGCTGCCCCCCGGAGAGGTGGTCCGGGTAGACCGAGGCCTTGTCGGACAGCCCCACGAGGTCGAGCAGTTCGGCCACCCTGCTCCGGCGCTGCGCGGCGGGCACCTTCGCCGACTCCAGCGGCAGCGCGACGTTGCCGGCCGCGGTGCGCTGCCGCAGCAGCGAGTCACCCTGGGGCACCACACCGATCCGACGGCGCGCCGCCCGGAGCTTGCTGCCCTCCAGCGAGACGAGATCGGTCCCGTCCACCCGGATGGCCCCGGTGTCGGGCTTCTCCAGCAGGGCGATGCAACGTGCCAGGGTGGACTTGCCCGCACCGCTGGTTCCGACGACGCCGCAGACGGAACCGTCCGGCACCTCCAGGCTCACGTCGTCCAACGCCGCCACGGAGGTGTTGCTCTGGGTGAAGGTCTTGGTCAGGTTCTCGACAGTGATCACGATCGAACTCCGCTTCAGCTCGCCTCGGCCACAGGACGTGCGAGGGCGCACGAAAAGGCCGGATGGGAAACGACCAGGGGCCAGTACGGGATCAGACGTGGCGCCGACAGGCGGTCGTGGTACGCCGCCCGAGATCGACGACACGACGCTCCGTCAGGCCGAGGCGGATAGCCACGGGAAGCGTCTTTGCGCTTGCGGTGGAACTCAGAGACAAATCAACTCCATCGTTCCTGGCTGTAGCACCTGCCCGAGCCGGGTGGTTGCTGCGGCGTCGTCGAGCCAGATCTCTCGGCCGCTCGGGATGGACTCCGCGGAAGAGTAAACATGACCGATTCCGCCGGACGCAAGTTGATATGAGTCACTTTCCACTGGTTGTCGTATTCGCCACTAGCCCTTTCGGCCGAAAAGAAAAGCAGGGCGACCACTTTCGGTGAGCGCCCGAATACGGAAAACAGTCGTGGGAATCACGCGGGCCCAGCGGCTCGAAGCGAAATCGCGGCGGATTCCCGGTCAGGGTTCGGTGTCGGCGGCTCGCGCCACCGCGGCGAACTCGGCGATGTCGAGCTGTTCCCCTCGGGCCGCCGGGTCGATCCCGGCTCGGCGCAGCACGCGCTCCGCGCGTCCCGCCGAACCGGCCCAGCCCGCCAGCGCCGAGCGCAGTGTCTTGCGGCGCTGCGCGAACGCCGCGTCCACCACGGCGAACACCCGCTCGCGGTCGAGCTCGGCGGGCGGTTCGTGCCGGGTAAAGGCCACCAGACCGGAATCCACGTTCGGCACCGGCCAGAACACGTTGCGGGAGACCGCACCGGCACGTCGCACGTCGGCGAACCAGGCCGACTTCGCGCTGGGCGCGCCGTAACGGCGACTGCCCGGCTCGGCGGCCATCCGCTCGGCGACCTCCGCCTGCACCATCACCAGGCCGTGCCGCAGCGAGGGCAGTTCGGCCAGCAGCCGCAGCACCACCGGAACGGCCACGTTGTAGGGGAGGTTCGCCACCAGCGCGGTCGGCGCGCGGTCCGGACCACCGAACTCGGCCGCGCTCATCCGGAGGGCGTCACCGTTGACCACCCGCAGGTTGTCGGCGAGCTTCGGGGCGTGCTCGGCGACGGTGGCCGACAACCGCTCGGCGAGCACCGAATCGATCTCCACGGCGGTGACCGCCCCGGCCGAGGCGAGCAGGGCCAGGGTCAGTGACCCGATACCGGGGCCGATCTCGAGCACCACGTCGTCGGAACCGACGCCGGCGGTCTCGACGATGCGCCGGACGGTGTTGGGATCGTGCACGAAATTCTGGCCGAGTTTCTTGGTGGGACGTAGTTCGAGCCGCTCTGCCAGTCCACGAACCTCGGCCGGACCGAGCAGACGGACTGCCGACGGCTGTTGCTCCACGTCACCGAAACTAGCAGGCCGAATTCCCCTCCCCGCGTGGGGACGCGTTCCTCCCATCCGGAGGCCGGGCGGCGTCGAGCTCCCGCGAAATCGCCCGTGCCCGACACGGCGAACGAAGGTCCCAAGTGTGTGAGGCGAACATCGCATGCGAGCCGCCTCCGTTCGCCGCAGTGCCGAACTGCCACCACTCACGCAGGCCGAACTCCGACCACCCCAGCCCTCGGCACCGCCGCGAGTTCTCCGGCGAGTGCCTCGCGAGGAAGGCCCGACGTTGTGTAGTACCTACCCGATGTCGGGCCTCCCGGAGCGAGGCGCCGCCGGAGATTCCGGCGAGTACCCCCACTCAACCGCACCACGAAATCAGCATCATCCGTCATGCGGCGTGAGCAGCGCGGGTGTCCCCGGCGCGTGAGGCGGATGCATCGCAAGGCACCGCCTCACGTGCCGGCTACCGGGCCAACGTACGCGTACCTCTGTTGCGGAAAACTCAGGAAAGGCCGAGCTGGGCGGAGCAGGAGGGCCAGGCCCCGTACCCCCCTCGCGCGTCGCGCACCTTGGTGGCGATGGCGATCTGCTGCTCCCTGCTGGCCTGATGCGGGTAGGCGGCGTACTGATCACCGCCGTAGGCGTCCCAGGTCGACTTGTTGAACTGGACGCCACCGTAGTAGCCGTTGCCGGTGTTGATGTGCCAGTTGCCGCCGGACTCGCACTCGGCGAGCTTGTCCCAGACCCCGCTGTTCGGCGGCTGCTTGCCGCCGACCCGCACGACCTTGGGCTCCGCCTCGGTGACGACCTTCTCTCCGACGGTCTCCCGCTTGACCTCTTCACCGTTGTGAGTGGTCACCCGGGTGAAGACGATCTTCTCTCCGGGTTCGCCCCGCTGCTCGACCTTGCGTTCGCCCACGAGCATCGAGTCGTCCACGATCTCCTTGACCGGGGGATCGATCTCCTCCCGGACGTTGATGGTCGAAATGCCGGTGCGATCGATGCGCACCTCGGCGCCGTCACTGATCCGCTGGTCGGAACCGGGAGTGACCTTGTCGTTCTCGTCGACCTGAAGCCCCTGCTTGCGGAGCAGCTCGTCGATCGTGACGGCGGTGGTGGTCAGCTGCCTGGGCTTGTTCCCGCCGTCGACGAGCGTGATCGACTTGGCGGTCTTGACCTCCAGGCTCATGCCCTCTTCCGGGACGGGCATGGTGCGCTTGGCCGAGATCGAGGCGCCGTCGGTGGGGACGCCGAGCTGGCGCAGCGCCTGCCCCACCGTCACCGAACGGACCCACTCCTCGCGGGTCCTGCCGTCGACGGTGAGCTCGATCTTCCTGCCCCGGTCGAGCGTGATGGTCTCGCCGTGCTCGATCTTGGACCCCAGGGAGGGGCTGAGGGCGTCGTGCTTGTCGACCTCGATGCCCTCGTCCTCGAGGACCTCGCCCACGGTGGACTCGTAGGTGCTTACCTCGCGTTCCTTGCCGTCCACCTCGACGGTGACCGACTTGTCCATCGCGGCGGCGGCGCCGCCCGCACCGGTGATGGACAGGATCAGGGCCGCCACCGCGCTCTTCAGGAAACGGCGTTTCCAGGTGCTGATCGCCTCGGACAGCTCCGGGGAGGGCCGCTCGAGCTCCTCTCGGGTGACCGAGTCGGACAGCGGCAGCGGCGGCATCACCGTCGTCTCGGCGTTGAGCAGGCCGATCAGCCCCTCGACGTCGAGATCGGTGTCGGCCATCAGGTCCTCGACGTCGGGGCCGAGGATCTCGTAGAGGTCCTGCGGGGTGATGCTCAGGGCGCCGGGCGGGAAGCTCGGGTGATCCTGCGCCGGGTAGGGCCGCTCGGTCCTGGTCCCTTCCTCGGGGCGTTCCAGCACACCGACTGCGGTGTGCGACTCCTCGGAGACGGGGGTGAACCGGCTCGTTCCGCCGAGCGAGTCACCCCAGGGCGCGTGGTGGTCGTCGGCCGAGAATTGCTCACCGAAATAGCCGCGTTCGTTCACAGGGCCGTTACCTCCCGAAGGCGGAAAGACGCACCCGCTCTGCCGGGGAAACCGCCTCTTCGGCTTCCGGTCCGGCACGCGCGAGCACGTTACCTTCGTGCTTCGTTTCCGTATCCGACTCCCGTAGCCAGCGCCGCCAGCCGACCCCCGCGCCCGTGCTCCCGAGCGCGATGGCAGGCTACCCCGACGTACACCGGCGAAGACTGCGGGCGTAACCCGTGACCGTGGTCATCGGTTTACGAGTTCGAGACTCTAGCGTGATGATCCGTGTGCTGCCAAGGATCACGATTTCGCTGTGATCTGAGTTACCGCCACAAAATATACTTTCCCAGCGCACAAGGCATCCATGAAATTCACACGATCGAGCTGAAATACGATCGACCGTTCGCCGTCGCGTGCCATAACGCGCGGATCTCGACACCGCGCGTGATCAATCGCACCGGTTTTCTGGCACCTTCGTGCCAATGACGCGGCGTCCATCTCGCACGAACGGAAAGTCCCGGTCGGTTCGGCGGGAGCCCAGCGGATGCCCCCGTCAGAGCGGTAGCCCCAGCCTTCGGGCGCAGCCGGGCCACGCCCCGTAGCCCCCGCGGGCTTCCCGGAGCCTGTCGGCGACCTCGATCTGCTCGGTGCGCGCGGCGTGGTGCGGGTAACGCGCGTAGCGCTCACCGCCGTAGGACGCCCAGGTGCTGCGCAGGAACTACAGTCCGCCGTAGTAGCCGTTGCCGGTGTCGATGTGCCAGTCGCCGCCGGACTCGCACTCGGCCAACCGGTCCCACACTCCCCGGTCGGCCGCCCGCGGGTGTTCGGCGGCCACGGCCGGGGAACCGACCCCGAGGGTCGCGGTCAGTGCCGCCGTCAGCAGGATCGCGCCGCGCGGAACGTGCCGAGCTGTCATGACCACCTCTCCGCCGTGGTTCCGGGCAGCGGAGTCGCCCCGCCGAAGCGGAGCGGCGACGGCGTCGAGCGAACCCGTGAGCACCGCGCGACTCCCGTCCCGGCTTCCACTTCGGACGGTAGGAGGATGCCCGGACGCCGCAAGCCGACAAGCTGGCGACTGATCGGGAGAGCAACCGCAGAGTTACCGGACTTCAGGAAGCGGCCACACGATCGAGTTGAAAAACTCGCTCGGTTGTGGCTGTCAGGGCCACGGCCAGTTCCTCGACGCTGGTCTCGCGCAGTTCGGCAAGGTCACGAACGGTGTAGTTTACGCAGTACGGCTCGTTGGGCCGCCCCCGGAAGGGGTGGGGCGTCAGGAACGGCGCGTCGGTCTCGACCAGCATCTGCTCCACCGGCACGAGCGCCGCCGCCTCCCGGAGACCGCGCGCGTTGGCGTTGCGGAACGTGGCGGTTCCCGCGAACGAGAGAACGTAACCCGCCGTCACGCAACGGCGGGCGAAGTCGGCGTCCCCGGAGAAGCAGTGGAAGATCACCGTCTCGGGCGCGCCCTCCTCCTCCAGGATGCGCAGGATGTCCTCGTGCGCGTCGCGGTCGTGGATCATGAGTGGTTTGCCGACCCGCTTGGCGAGATCGATGTGCCAGCGGAAGGCCTCCCGCTGCGGCTCCGGCGGGGAGAAGTCCCAGTAGTAGTCCAGACCGGTCTCCCCGACCGCCACCACCCTGGGATCACCGACCAGCTCGGCCAGCGTCTCCCGCTCGGCGTCACCGAAGTCCTTCGCCCTGGTGGGGTGCAACGCGACGGCCGCGTAGACCCGTTCGTCCCACCCGGCCGCGGCGACGGTCCACTTCGCCGACTCGATGTCGTCGGCCACCGTCACCACCCGGCCGACCCCGGCGGCCTCGGCCCGGTCCACCATGCGGCGGACGTCCGCCGCCTCCACCGCACCGCAGGCGTCGAGATGGGTGTGCGCGTCCACCACCGGGGCGGGCAACGCTTCCGGCTCCGGCGGGGGAGTTCGTCTGTCGCCCTTGCTCACGCCACCATTCTCCCGTTGAGACGGCCGTCACATTCCATCCCCCGGCACTCCGCCGGAGCACACTGAACCGAGGGCCCGGTCGCTCCCGAGGGAACGACCGGGCCGGGGCCTCGCGGCCGGACCTCGGCACGCGGGACGAGTGCCCGGCCCCCGAGCGCGGTCGCGCCGCCAACCCCGAGTTCCGCCCCGGGCGGCGAGCCCCGGCTCAGTCCTTGATCGGAGCCCACGCCGGACCGGTCTCGGCCAGCTCCGGGTCGAGCTTGCCGAACAGCGGCGTCGGCTTGCTCAGCGGTGTGCCGACCTCGATCGGGCGGGACTGCCAGCTGGCCTGCTCGGCGGCGTAATCACCGGTCAGGACCGGGTAGGAGCGGTCGGACACGTCCAGGTCGTCGACCTCCTCCAGTCGCGGCTGCGCCGCCCACGTGCCGGTGCCGCCCAGCAGCTCGTGCACCTTCTGCGCCGAATGCGGCAGGAAGGGCGTGAGCAGCGTGTTGGCGTCCGACACCAGCTGCAACGCGGTGTGCAGGATGGTGTCGCGCCGCTCCGGATCGTCCTTGCGCTTCCAGGGTTCCTGCTCGGACAGGTACTTGTTGGCCGCCGAGACCACCCGCATCGCCTCCTGGGTGGCCGCCCGGAACCGGGAACGCCGCAGGTGACCACCGACCACGTCGAATGCCTGCCGGGCCATGGTCCTGAGCTCCTCGTCGGCCGCCTCCGGGGCCTTGGGCTCGGGCACGGCCCCGACGTTCTTGGCCGCCAGCGACACCGCGCGGTTGACCAGGTTCCCCCACTCGTTGGCGAGCTCGAAGTTGATCCTGCGGACGAACTCGTCCCAGGTGAAGTCCACGTCCTGCGTCTCGGGCCCCGCCGCCGAGATGAAGTAGCGCAGCGCGTCCGGGCCGAACTCGCGCACGAAGTCACGCACGTAGATCACGGTTCCCCGGGAGGTGGAGAACTTGGATCCGGTCATGGTGAGGAACTCGCTGGAGGCGATCTCCGTGGGCAGGTTCAGCTCCCCGTAGGGACCGGCGGTTCCACCGCGGTCCCCCGCTCCGTTGTGCCCCATCAGCAGGGCGGGCCAGATCTGGGCGTGGAAGGTGATGTTGTCCTTGCCCATGAAGTACACCCGCAGTGCCTCCGGGTCGTTCCACCAGGCACGCCATGCCTCCGGGTCCCCGGAACGCCTGGCCCACTCGACGCTGGCGGAGAAATAGCCGATCACGGCGTCGAACCACACGTACAGCCGCTTCATCGACTGCTCGTCCCAGCCGTCGAGCGGCACGGGCACGCCCCAGTCGAGGTCGCGGGTGATCGGCCTGGGACGCATGTCCTCGACCAGGTTGCGGGTGAAGTTCAGGACGTTGGAGCGCCAGTCGGTACGCGTGGCCAACCACTTGCCGAGCGACTCGGTGAAGGCGGGCAGGTCCAGGAAGAGGTGCTCGGTCTCGACGAAGCGCGGTACTTCCCCGTTGATCCGGGAGACCGGGTTGCGCAGTTCGGCGGCGTCGAGCTGGTTGCCGCAGTTGTCGCACTGGTCGCCACGTGCCCCGTCCTGGCCGCAGATCGGGCAGGTGCCCTCGATGTAACGATCGGGCAGGGTCCGACCCGTGGAGGGGCTGACCGCCCCGGTGGTGGTCCGGGGGACGATGTAGCCGTTGCGGTACAGCGCGAGGAAGATCTGCTGCACCACCTGGTAGTGGTTGCCCGTGGTGGTCCGGGTGTAGAGGTCGTAGCTGACCCCCAGCGATCCCATGTCCTCGGCGATCACCCGGTGGTACTTGTCCACCAGCTCGCGCGGGGTGATGCCCTCCTTCTCGGCCTGCACCTGGATGGGGGTCCCGTGCTCGTCGCTGCCGGAGACCATGAGCACCTTGTTCCCGGCCATTCGGTGGTACCGCGAGAAGACGTCCGAGGGGACACCGATTCCGGAGACGTGACCGATGTGTCGCGGCCCGTTGGTGTAGGGCCAGGCCACTGCGGTAAGCACGGGGGTACTCATGGTTCACAGCCTACGTAAACCCCCTCGGCCCGATCGAGCGGGTTTGGCCCGCCCCCGACCCGACACGGTGCGGAGTCGCCGCAGGGCATACGCCACCCACCAGTGCGACATCCGCGCCGTGCGCCGCGAGAACCCACCGGTGGCTCGACACCGACCGGACGGACGGCGCGGTGAACGTGTGCCACCCCGGATCAGCGCCGTAGACTGCCCGCATGGTCGATTCGCCGCCCTCCAACCCACCGAAAGCGGGGCTGCCGGGTGACCTGGCCGAGGCCACCCGTGACGAAGCGGCGCTGACGCGCTTCCTGCGCGGCCTGCCCGGCATCGACGCGGTGGGCCTCGAACAGCGGGCCGCGTCCCTGGCCGGACGTGCGGTCAAGGGGGACGCCAAGCTGCGCGCCATCGACACCGCGATAGGCATGGTGGACCTGACCACCCTGGAGGGAGCCGACAACGCGAGCAAGGTGCGGGCGCTGGCCGCGAAGGCCCGCCGGCCGGACTCGCGGTTCCCCGACGTGCCGCGGGTCGCCGCGCTGTGCGTGTACCCGGACCTGGTCTCCGACGCGGTGGCGGCCCTGCGTGGCTCCGGGGTGGGGGTGGCCTCGGTGGCCACCGCGTTCCCCTCGGGACGCTCCACGATCCGCGCCAAGCTCGCCGAGGTGGAACTGGCGGTGGAGTCCGGTGCCGACGAGGTGGACATGGTCATCGACCGGGGTGCTTTCCTGGCGGGCGAGTACGGCCGGGTGTTCGACGAGATCGAACAGGTGCGGGCCGCCTGCGCTCCGGCCCACCTGAAGGTCATCCTGGAGACGGGTGAGCTGGGCGGTTACGACAACGTGTGGCGGGCCAGCTGGCTCGCCCTGCTGGCCGGAGCGGATTTCATCAAGACCTCCACGGGCAAGGTCTCCCCCGCCGCCACCCTCCCGGTGACCCACGTACTGTTGCGCGCGGTGCGCGAGTGGCGCGACCGGACCGGGCAACCGCGCGGTGTCAAACCGGCGGGTGGAATCCGCACCACGAAGGACGCGGTGCGTTACCTCGTCGCGGTGCTGGAGGTGGCCGGACCGGAGTGGCTGACCCCGGAGTCGTTCCGGTTCGGAGCGTCCGGACTGCTCAACGACCTGCTGATGCAGCGTGAAACGCAACTCGACGGCCACTACAGTGGCCCCGATCAGGTGGCGGTGGATCTTTGACGGAGCCGAAACCGCGGCCCTTGGCTTACGCGCCCGCTCTCGAGTCCGCGGCGCTCGCCCGGCTTCGGGAGCACTACCGACCGTTCGTCGACGGGGAGTTCACCGGTGGGACCGGTGAACCGTTCTCCAGCGTGAATCCGGCCACCGCCGAGCCGCTGGCCGAGGTCTCCGGCAGCGATGCGTCCGATGTGGACCGCGCGGTGAGTGCGGCCGAGGAGGCGTTCCGACAACGCTGGACGCCGATCGGCGGCACCGAACGAGCCAAGTACCTGTTCCGGATCGCCAGGCTGCTGCAGGAAAGGGCCCGCGAGCTCGCCGTGCTGGCGAGCCTGGAAACCGGCGAACCCGTCCGCAAGACCACGGAGTTCGACCTGCCCAACGCGGCGGCGCAGTTCCTGCACTACGCGGGATGGGCGGACAAGCTGGACTACGCGGGGTTCGGTCCCTCCCCCGCTCCGCAGGGCGTGGTCGGGCAGGTGCTGCCGTCGAACCTCCCGTTGCTGCTGCTGGCGCAACGGGTCGCCCCGGCCCTGGCGTGCGGCGCCACCGTGGTGGTCAAACCGGCCGAGCGGACACCGTTGACCGCCCTGGTGTTCGGCGAGATCTGCGAACAGGCGGGACTTCCGGCCGGAGTGGTCAACGTGCTGCCCGGCGGCCCGGGCGTCGGCGCGAAGCTGCTGGCGCACCCGGGGGTGCGCAAAGCGGTGTTCGCCGGTTCCACCGAGACCGGCAAACGGGTTCGGCGGGACCTCGCGGGCAGGGGCAAGCGACTCACGTCCGACCTGGGCGGCAGCGGGGTGAACATCGTCTTCGCCGACGCCGCCCCGGAGGAGGCGGTGCGGGGCGTGGTCGAGGGCGCGTTCTTCAACCAGGGACGGGTCCGCTGCGCCGGGTCGCGACTGCTGGTGGAGGAATCCGTGGCCGAGGAGTTCGTGGCGCGGCTGCGGGCACGCACGGAATCGCTGCGGGTGGGCGATCCGCTGGATCGCAACACCGATGTGGGGGCGCTCGGTTCGGCGGAGGTGGCACGGTTGTCCGAACTCCTCGAACGCGGGGTCGCGGAAGGGGCGACTCGCTGGACCAGCCCGGCGGCACCACCGCACGACGGCGGTTTCCTGCCCCCGACGTTGCTGACGGACGTGCAGCAGTCCATGAGCGTCGCACGCGCGGAGGTATTCGGGCCCGTACTCTCGGTACTGACCTTCCGTACTCCGGAGGAGGCCGTGACCAAGGCCAACAACACCCCTCACGGGCTCGCGGCCGGGGTCTGGAGCGAGAAGGGTTCACGGGCGTTGTGGACGGCACGCCGGCTGCGCACCGGCGTGGTCTGGGCCAACGCGTTCCACCGGTTCGATCCGACGGCGCCCTTCGGGGGGCGCGGTGAGTCCGGGGACGGCCGCGTGGGCGGTGCAGCGGGTCTGGAGGCCTATCTCGATGTCTGACGGGGAGTCGTTGGCGAACACGCGGAAGAGGGTGGCGGTGCCCAAGACCTACAAACTCTACGTGGGCGGCTCCTTCGCGCGCTCCGAGTCGGGTCGGGTCTTTCCTGTCACCGGATCGGACGGAGACTTCCGGGCCAACGCGGCACAGGCATCCCGCAAGGACCTGCGCGACGCGGTCGCGGCGGCCCGCAAGGCCTTCGACGGCTGGGCGGGGGCGAGCGCCCACAACCGGGGCCAGGTGATGTTCCGTGTCGCCGAGATGCTGGAGGGCACCCGGGATCGCTTCGCGGGGGAGGTCGCCGACGTCGAGGGGCTCCCCCTCCCCGAGGCCGAAGCGGTCGTGGACACCGCCGTGGACCGAATGTTCTGGTACGCGGGCTGGACCGACAAGCTCGGCGTGCTGCTCGGCGGTGTCAACCAGGTGGCGGGCCCCTACACTTCCCACGGCGGCCCCGAGCCCGTCGGAGTGGTCGGGGTGGTCGCGCCCCGCAGCTCCTCACTGTTGGGCCTGGTCAGCGTGCTCGCACCGGTGATGGCGACGGGCAACTGCGCGGTGGTGCTCGTCGGTCCGGAGGCGGCGGTGCCCGCCGTGAGTCTGTGCGAGGCGCTGGCGACCTCGGACGTGCCGGGTGGCGTGGTCAACGTGCTCACCGGGGAACCGACCGAACTGGCTCCACGACTCGCCTCGCACTCCGATGTGGACGCGCTGGACCCGAGCGGGGCCGAGGAGTCCCTCCGGGGCGAGCTGGAGGAGGCGGCCGCCGCGACCGTCAAGCGGATGCTCGACGTCCCGCTCCCGGAACAGGACTGGAGCGAGCCCCCCACCCCGAAGCGGTTGCGGGCCTTCACGGACCTGAAGACGGTGTGGCACCCCCTCGGGGAGTGACCCCTCTAGCGGGGTTCCGTCGGTTCGGTTCTCCGCCGCGCTCGGCCGGTGGCACCACCCGCGGGCTCCCGCTCCGGCGGGGCCCGGACCGAGCGGCCGAACCGGGCGATCGCTCGGTAGGCCCGCCCGGCACGCTCAGGAGCTCCCGAGGCCACCAGGCCTGGGGTCCACGATCCGGTTGCCACGGATGATCCGTGCCAGCAGGACGACCGTGCCGAGCAGGAACACCGCCGCCAGCACGGAGGCGGCCCAGCGCGGCATCGTGACCAGCACCGGCTCCGCGCCGACCACTCGCTCGATCCGGTTCGCCACGAACGGCGTGAGCACCAGCGTCCCCAGCGCTCCCAGCCCGAACCACAGTCGCCGGGCGGTGCTGTGGAGTTCGGTCGCCGCGCGCATCGCCAGCAGCAGCGGCACGACCAGCAGCGCCAGCAGGGCGACGATCCCGACGAGACCGCCGGTCGTCAGCACGACCTCGTTCGTGGTCACGGCGGAAGTCGCCAGCTTCGCTCCACACAACGCAAGGGCGCCGACCAGCAGCACACCCGGCCGCAGCACGGCTCGCCGGGGGTGGCCGACGGCCGTTCCGAGTTCCTCGACCACACGCGCCGCGTACTCCCCCGGTGTGCCGAACGCTTCCACCGGGCCCTCACCTGTTTCGGCGACGTGCGTGTCCACTTCGGCCAACACGTCGCCGATCCGGTCCGCCGGCACATCGCGCATCCGCAGCGCGAACGTCAACTCGTCGCGGTACTTCTCCGCCGACTCCGCGGTCATGAGTTCATCCCCCGTTCCAGTACTGCGGTGGCGTTCTCGGCGAACTCGGTCCACAGCGGCCCCTGCTCGGCCAACACCGCACGGCCCTGCCCGGTGAGCTGGAAGAACTTCCTGCCCGGCCCACCGGAACCGGCACGCCACTCGCTGCGCACCAGCCCCTCCGAATCGAGGCGGTTCAGCAGCGGGTACAGCGTTCCCGGTCTCATGCCGGGAAGCCCTGCCTCGTCGAGGCGCCGGACCAGCGTGTAGCCGTAGTCCTCCCCGCTCTCCGCCAGCAGCGCGAGCACGGCGAGATCCAGCACGCCGCGCAGCCACTGTGTCTGCCGCTCCACCGACTTCTTCTCCGTCACGACTAGAAAATACAACATACTAGTTTGTCTCGCCAAATAGTAAATCGAAGCGAACGACGCACGGCCTTGACTTTGCGTCACAAAGTAAGTGAGACTTTGCGTCACAAAGTTCAGCTGCGGGAGGCACGGAATGACCGAAGAACAAACCTCCGAGAACTCGACACCGTCACCGGCGGAGATGCTGGCCATCACCGAGCAGCAGCAACAACGCGCCGAACGAGCCCTCGATGTCAGCCCGGGGCTGCTGTTCGGCGTGTGGGGGGCGGCCTGGTGCCTGGGGTTCGGTGAGCTGTACCTGACCATCGGGGACGATCCGGTGTTGGCCGTCTCCCTCTGGTACGCCCTGGGGATCTTCTTCGGCTGCCTGGGCGTGGCGGGCGTCATCACGGTCTGGCATCTGGCGAGCAGCCTGCGCGGTCTGCGCGGCCCCTCGCAGAAGTCGGGGGCGATGCACGGCTGGTCCTGGATGCTGGGGTTCGTCGCGCTGGGTGCGATGATCGCCGCCACATCACGGCTGGGCATCCCCGAGGACGTCTACGCCATGCTCTGGACGAGCGGGTCCGGCCTGCTGGTGGGAGTGCTCTACCTCAGCGGTGGCGCGCTGACCGGCAGCTGGACGCAGTACGGCGTGGGCCTGTGGATTCTGGCGATCAACGCGGCCGGAGCCTTCACCGGCATCCCGAACCACTACCTGGTCATGTCGCTGGCGGGCGGCGGTGGTTTTCTGGTGGCGGGAACGGTGCTGACGCTGCGCGACCGAGCGGGTGCGAGGCCCTCCCCCAGTCACGAACGCCTCCCCGGAGAACCGGAATGACCCCTGCCGACGGTCGACTCGATCCGATCATCCACGCCCAGGCGAGGCTGCGGGTGATGACCACCCTGGCGGCGCTGCCAACCGAGGACCGGATCGCTTTCGGCCGGCTACGGGAACTGCTGGACATGACACCTGGAAACCTGATCACTCATCTGCGCAAGCTCGAAGAGGCGGGTTACACCGACAGCACCAAGACGGGCCCCGGTCGCGGAACCACCTACGTGTGCCTCACCAGTGCCGGGCGCACGGCCTTCGACCAGTACATGCGGCAGTTGCGGGCCCTGTTGGAGCCGGTCACCGACGAGGGGGACTCATGACGCGATATCAAGCACGCGCCATCGGCGCGTCACGCCGGTTCGGTTCGCTGAACGCGCTGGACGGCATCGACCTCGACATCTCCGCCGGAGAGATCCTGGGGCTGCTGGGCCCCAACGGGGCGGGCAAGACCACCCTCCTGAACCTGCTGACCGGCCTCCGCGCTCCCGACTCGGGCCGCGTCGAGCTGTTCGGCGGCGATCCCCGACAACCGCGCAACCGCCAACGACTGGGAACCACCCCGCAGGAAACCGGTCTGCCTGACACACTGCGGGTGGCCGAGATCGTGGAGTTCGTCGCCAAGCACTACCCGAAGCCGCTGCCGGTCGATGAACTGCTGGAGCGGTTCGGGCTCAGCGAGCTCGCGCGCGAACAGGCCGGTTCGCTGTCCGGTGGGCAGCAACGACGGTTGAGCGCGGCGCTGGCCTTCGCGGGCGACCCCGGACTGGTAGTGCTCGACGAACCCACCACCGGGCTGGACGTGGCCGCGCGGGACTCGCTCTGGGAGGCGCTGCGCCACCACAATCGACGCGGGACGACTGTGCTGCTGACCAGCCACTACCTGGCCGAGGTGGAGGCCCTGGCGGAACGGATCGTGGTGATGGACCGCGGCAGGGTGCTGGCCGACGGACCACAGCGGGAGATCAAGTCACGAGTGCGCACCAGCACCGTGACCGTGCGGGGAGAGCTGCCGGAACTGCCGGGGGTGGTGCGTTCCGAACTCCGGGACGGAGCTCACCGGCTGCTCACCCACGACTCCGACCGACTCGTTCGGGACCTGGTGCGCAGCGGAGTCGATTTCGAGGACCTGACCGTGACGGGAACCTCCCTGGAGGAGGCGTTCACCGCCCTGACCTCGACGGGGAACCGGACCGACGAAACCGCCGGGAGAAGAGCATGAGCACCATACCGCTGTACACGCGCTATCAGTTCCGCGAAACGATACGAATCCCCATGGCCGCGCTGGGCACGCTCGCGTTCCCCACGCTGTTCATGCTGCTTTTCGTCGTCTCCAACCGGTCGGTCTCCGGCAACACCGCCGCTGCCACCGAAGCCGCGGGGCAGATGTCGCTGTTCGCCGTGATCAGCGCTTTCGTGTTCAACCTCGGAGCCGGAGTGGCCGAGGACCGCGCCAAGACCTGGCACGCGTACCTGCGGACGCTGCCCGCGGGCCCGATGGCACAGCTCGGTGGCAGGGTGTGCAACGCGCTGTGCTTCGCGCTGCTGTCGCTGGTGCCGGTGGGACTGGCGGCGATGCTGCTCACCGAAGCCGAGGCTTCGGTGATCGAGTTGGGCACGACGCTGTTCGCGCTGATCCTCGCGGGAGTACCGTTCGCCTTCCTCGGACTCACGGTGGGGTACTCCATGCCGCTCAAGGCCGCCATCCCCACTGTCCAGCTGATACTTTTCCCTCTGGCGTTCGCGGGAGGCCTGTTCCTGCCGCCGAGCCTGTTCCCCGACTGGCTGGACGCGACTTCGAACGTGCTTCCGACCAGGGCCGCCCGCGAGCTCGTGCTCGGCGCGCTGACCGGAGGCGGACCACCGCTGACCGCGTTGTCGATCGCCGTGGGGTGGACGGTGGCTCTCGGAACACTGGCGGTGTTCACCTTCCGCCGTGACGAGGGGAGACGGTTCCGCTGAACCGGGTCCGCTCCGCCCGCCCCGCGCGGCGACTTCCCGGAAGACCGCCGCGCGGCGGGGACGACCCAGCGGTTCAACGGATCTGCCAGTCCAGTCTGCCGTCCTCGGTCACGGTAGGCCTGCTGTACCCGGCGGAGCCCCCTTCGACCAACGCATGGTGCACATCGGCCAACATCGAGGCCAGATCGGCCCACAGCGGCGGACCGACACGGCTCATCTCCTGCTCCCACTCCAGCACGCAGCCGCGCAGCGGGCCGGGGCGCAGGTCCACCACCAGTTCGTCGGCGAAACCGTCACCCGCGATCGGAATCCAGGCCGGGTGGAAGCTGCTCCCCGCCGAGCCCGCGTAGTAGTCGCAGGCGGGTCGGTGCCACTTGTCCGCCCAGATCTCCCGGAGCTCGCACCAGACCCGCCACGCGCCCGGTGCGCCGTAGGGCGTGTAGAACGGCGGCAGCACATCGGTCAACGCACCGGTCTCGGTCCCGCCGCAACAGGACCACCACTCCTTGAGCTGGTGGGGAAGTGCCAGCTCGAAGCCGGACTCGAACTCGGCCATGTCCGGAGGGGGCTGAGCCTGCCGGAGCTCGGAAGCGGTGGTCGGCGCGTGCTCGGCGAGCCAAAGCGTGATTTTGGTCCACAGCAGCGTGACGTCCATTCACCTCAGGATCGGCCCGGCGCCGGGGAAACGATACCGCCAACCGTGAGGGGATGAGGGTTCTTTCCGGCCCACGCACGGAGGGATTTCCGAGGAGCGCGAGCGGCAACGACGACTCCCCCGGGCGGTCGCACCACCTCGTCCGGGGAATACGGGACGCGGCCGGTGTCTTGGTCGTGCCGCCTCGCGCTGAGGTAGCTTGGAGTTCCTTGCTTCGATGAGCCTCGCGACTCGGCCGCTCAGCGCGCCGAGCGTGCGGTCGACCGCCGGGTGAGCCATTGGGCAGGGCCCCTGGTGCGAGTCGGCCACGCACGGTGCGACACCGTATCGGCAATCGAATCCCCATCCCGTAGGCTTCGGCAGCGTCCGCTTCGGCGACCGGAGGTAGCAAGATGGCGCAGGACATCGTCCCGATCGAGCTCGGGCTGCCGCAGGGCGATCTGGTCACCCTCTGGGCTCCCCGCTGGCGCGAGGACGGCGAAGAATGGGAAGCCTTCCTCGGCCACGAAGAGAATCTGTACGCCTTCCCCGACCCGGCCCACCTGGCCGCTTTCGTCCGGTCCGGCGCGGTCAACGACCTGGACGACCACCCGGCGTGGCACGTCGTCCCCGCGCTGTCGGCTGTTGACCTCAGCCCGGACGAGGACCACCAGTACGACCTGGTCGGTGTTCCGGAGCTCGTCGCCGAGCCGCCGGACACCTGGACCATCAACGAGCTCTCGGAGATCGTGGAGATGGCGCGTTCGCTGGCGGAGGTCTGCGAACTCGACACGGTCACCGAGGTGCTGCAGGACGCCGAGGGATTCGACCTGCTCGGCGAGGGAACGCTGCCGTTCAGCGGCAAGGAGGGTCAGCGTCGCTGGAACCGGCTCTGCCGGGTGGTCGCCGAGCGGTGGGACGAACTGCTCGACGCCATCGACGGCGTGGTGGCCACGCCGGAGGTGGACGCCGCCGCCGTGGCCACTGCGGAGAGCGAGCTCGCCGAGGCTCTGCCCGGCGAGGACGACGAGACCGCTCCGGCAGCGGCGGAGGACTCCGAGTACGAGGAGCTCGGCGAGCCCGAGGAGGAGCAGGGTTTCTGGCGCGAGATCGGCATCGATCCGATCAAGATCGTGACCGGTGGCCGGGAGTACTACTCGCTGCGCTGCTACCTCGACGACGACCCGGTCTTCCTCGGTTCCGAGGGCAGCATCGACGTCTGCACCTCGCCCCGGGCGCTGGCCCGGTACCTGGCCGAGGACAAGGTGGACGGTTCGGACCTGGCGCGCGTGGCGACGTGGCCCACGGTCAAGAACAAGGCCACGGGCGGTGAACTGGAGATCGAGGTCGAACAGGACAACACCTACGTGCTGAGCGGGCTGGACGCCGATCTGGACGAGGGCCCGTCGGCGGTCGACCCGACCCAGCTGGATCTCGCCGAGGAGCTGCTCACCGACGCGGCGGCCTGGGCGGGCGACGAGAGCGTGGAGAACGCGCTGGCTCCCTCCGAACGTCTGGGGTGGATGCTGTCGTTCGTGCTCCGACCCGACCCCAACCGGCTGCCCCCGACCCCGCCGTTCGACGACGAGGTCGCGGCGTGGCGCGAGCTGGTGGAGAACTTCGAGGCGCGGCTGCGGGTGCACTGACTCCGCACCGGTGGACCCGTTCGCCGTCCGGCCCGAAGCACACCGAGCGGAACGAGCGCGCGACGCGGGGCGCACTCCGACGGCCTCGCGTCGCGGCGGTCCGCTCCGCTGTTCCCACTGGGTTCCCGTCCGGCCGCACGACCAACCACACGGATGACTTCGCGCCATACTTTCGAGGCAGGAACTCCGGTCAGCGGCAGCGCACACCACAGTTAACTTCAATCTTGCCGTTGAACCAACGACCACTTTCGTGCGAGAATCGATCACTCTACGCGACCACAGCTCGCGGGGGATCACTCACCGCGGCTCGCCGAACACCCCGGGGAACCACGACGAAGGAGCTCGTGATCAACGCGACCACCTGCGATGATCTCCGAAACATTACTCCGTTCGAGGGAACAACGGCCACCGTATTCGTGGAAAATCCCGGGGGGCGTATGCCCAACCGACCGCCCACTCGCTACGCTCCAATAGTCCTCTCCCTCCCCCTCGAAGAAGGACGACCTTTGCCGTGAACGAGAACAGCCAAGACACGGTGTCGTTCGACCGTATGCGGAACATGCTGACGCGGGCAGCGGAGATCCGCGAAAGCGAACAGCAGCAGATCTTCGACGCTCTCGACGAGATCAACGCCCGGATGTCGCCGCTGGAGTCACTCGGCTCCGTACGCAAACGGCTGTCCGAGCTGCCGGATCGCACCGAAGTCAGCGTGCTCGCCGAACGACTCGACGAGGCACTGTCCAAACTGGAAGCCCAAGAGAACGCGATCTCCGGCCTGAACAGCCAGGTCGAGGGCCTCGCCGAGAAACTGTCCAAACCGTTCGCCCAACTGGACGGCAGGCTGGACAGCATGGCAGGGCGGTTCGACGGCGTGAACGGCCGCGTGGACGGCCTGGAGGACAAGCTCTCCCACGTCCACAAACGACTCGAGGAACTGGGTCAGCACCTGGACAAACAGGACTCCCGCCTGGAGGAGGTTCCCGGCTCCGTCCAGGAGCCGCTCCGGGAGCGTCTCGACCAGATGGAGACCAGCCTGCGCGGGCGGTTCGCCGAGATCGACGAAGGCGTTCACGAGCACCTCGACGGCACCAGGGAATCGTTGCAGCGTTCGGTGACCGACGCGGCCCAGGAGGTCCGCAACGGCATCGGCGAGACCCTTTCCGAGAACGCCGAGAAGGTCAACGGCAAGCTCGACGCGCTCGCGGAGCGCCCGGCGGTGGACCCGACCGAGCGGCTGCAGCAGCTCGCCGACCGGCTGGAGGCACTGGCGGGGCGCCTGGACCAGGTGTCCGGCCGGATCGACTCGGTCGAGGAGAACGTCAACAGTCGCCTGGACTCCGTCGAGAGCGGTGTCACCGAGCGGATCGGCGACGTCGGCAGCACCCTCGGCGAGGACCTCTCGCAGTTGCGCGGAACGCTCTCGGAGCGGCCGGACTCGGAGGCCCTGGACTCGCTGGTGCGCAATGCCAACGAGGAGAGCGAGCGCAAGCACGCCGGACAGCTGGACGAGGCCATGGCGACCTTCGCCGAGCTGATCCTCGGCGGCGGCGCCCCCTCGAACAACTCCGCCGTCTCCCCGCCGACGACGCTGCCCCGGCAACAGCAGCAGCGTCGCGGACGCTCCAAGAGCGCCAAACGGGACGCGGACAAGTCGAACGGTTCGGACGAACTCGACGACGACTACACGGCCGACAGCGCCTGAGTGAACGCCTCCGGTTGGCCCCTCCGAGCGGGGGGACGGCTCGGCGCGGCAGCGCCGGACGGCTCACCCCCCGCTCACCGGGACCGGCCGGGGCCACCGGTGGAACCGAGACGGTGCGCCGTCTCCCACCGGGAGGGCATACCGCGAAGGGGATGAACGGGGACCACCCGGTGTGACGCCCACCAGTTCGAGGACCGGTGGGCGTCACACCTCCGCGTCGGCTCCACCCACTCGCTCCAGCACCGTCGGTTGCCGCCGGACCTCACCCTCGGTGATCTCGTGGGCACCGTGCAGGCGCCGCAGCGCGTCCTCGATCGTGCTCGGCTCATCGGTGTGCAGTTCCAGCAGCGGATCACCCTCCGAAACCCGGTCACCCGGCTTGACCAGGCAACGTATACCTGCCGCGTGCCGCACCTCGTCCTCCTTGCGAGCACGGCCTGCGCCCAGCAGCCAGGCGGCTTCGCCGATCGCGCGGGCGTCCAGCTCGCCCAGCGTCCCACCCCTGGTGGCGCACAGGGTGTGCACGTGCGCGGCCTCGGGGAGTTCCGCGTCCGGATCTCCCCCCTGAGCGGCGACGAGGGCACGCCACTGCCGGTAGGCCGCCCCGGACTCCAACACCCGCGCCGGATCCACGTCGGACAGGCCGCAGGCCGCCAGCATCTCACGGGCCAGCGCGAGCGTGAGTTCGGTGACGTCCGAGGGGCCCCGTCCGCGCAGTACCCGAACCGCCTCCTCGACCTCCAGGGCATTGCCGACCGTCGCGCCCAATGGCGTGGACATCGGGGTCAGCAGCGCGCTGGTGCGCACCCCGTTGTCGGTGCCGATGGCGATCAGTGTTCGGGCCAGCCGTCGTGCCCGCTCCGGCTCCGTCATGAACGCCCCGGAGCCGCACTTGACGTCCAGCACCAGCGAATCGGTTCCCTCGGCGATCTTCTTGCTCATGATCGAAGCGGCGATCAACGGCACCGACTCCACGGTGCCGGTGACGTCCCGCAGCGCGTACATCCTCCGGTCGGCTGGCGCGATCCCTTCCGTGGGAGCGCAGATCACCGCCCCCACCTCGTCGAGGTTGCGGCGCAGCTCGGAGGTGCTCAGCCGGGCACGCCACCCCGGGATGGACTCCAGCTTGTCCAGAGTCCCGCCGGTGTGGCCGAGACCGCGTCCCGACAGCTGGGGGACGGCGGCCCCACAGGCGGCCACCAGCGGTGTCAGCACCAGGGTGATCTTGTCACCGACCCCGCCGGTGGAGTGTTTGTCCACCGTCGGCCGGTCCAGCCCACCGAGATCGAGCGCTTCTCCCGACTCCACCATGGCGGTGGTCCAGCGGGCCGTCTCGGAGTCGTCCATACCGCGCAGCAGGATGGCCATGGCCAGGGCGGACATCTGCTCCTCGGCCACCTCGCCCCGGGCATAGGCGTCCACGACCCAGTGGATCTGTTCGGTGGAGAGCCTGCCGCCGTCCCGTTTGACGCGGATTACCTCCACGGCACTGTGCGACACGTCGAGCTCCGGTTCGTCGGTGATTCGGGTGAGGGGTCCGGGGAACGCGGCGCGGTCAGGGCGGCGGGGAGAAGGGACTCGGGAGCAGCTGCCGCATCGGGAGGATGCCCTCCTGGGTGTCCACCAGACACTCCGGTCCGCCCATCTCGTGGAGCAGCTGCCTGCACCGTCCGCAGGGCATGAGCAGGTTGCCCTGACCGTCCCGACAGGAAACGGCGACCAGGGCACCTCCCCCGCTCATCTGGAGCTCTCCCACGAGCGTGCACTCGGCACACAGGGTCACCCCGTAGGAGGCGTTCTCGACGTTGCACCCCACGACCACCCGCCCGTCGGTGCAGCGGGCCGCCGCCCCCACGGCGAGCCCGGAGTAGGGGCAGTAGGCGTGTTCGGCAGCGAAGGTGGCGGCGGCACGCAACGCCGGCCAGTCGACGGAGTTGGGTTCGACCAAGTTCCCCGATCACCACCCGCGCTCACTCGTTCGGGCACTACTCAACGTAATCACCCTTCATTCCGGTCCCGGAGGCGCCGCTCACTGCCCAAAAGTGAAATATGTCAACGAGGAACAATGGCGGACCTGCACACACCTGACGGTACGTGCGTTAATACGATAAGAGTGACACTAATCTCGGACCAGCCGGTTGACGCCCACCGCGTGGAGCCGCGCCGAACCGGCCCGGAACGGATCTACATCGATCAACCCACCCCCGGTGGTTGTCTGCTCGATCACAGCGGGCACATGCGAGTAGGACAGGCGAGGGGCACGGGTCTAGCATCCGATGGGTCAAGGGTCCGTTCGGGTAATCGGCGCGGGCGCAGGGTGCTGCGGTTACGGGCCGTTCTCCGCACAGCAGCCGAAGCGGGCCCAGAGTCCACCAGCGACGTTGGAGGCCTTCCGTCATGGCCAGCACAACCGCCACCGCGGCGGAGGGACGCCCCCGCGAGGAAGCCCCTCGCGCCAAGGGCACCCTCTATCGCGGCGACCTGGGCATGTGGTCGTGGGTCGCCCACCGCATCACGGGCGTGCTCACCTTCTTCTTCCTGTTCGTACACGTCCTGGACACCGCGCTGGTGCGTGTCTCGCCCAACGCGTACGACACGGTGATCAACACCTACAAGCATCCGCTGATGATCGTGTTCGAGCTCGGCCTGCTCGCGGCGGTGCTCTTCCACGCGTTCAACGGAATCCGCGTGATGCTCGTCGACTTCTGGTCCAGGGGACCGAGGCTGCAGCGGCCGATGCTGTGGACCGTCCTGGTGCTGTGGCTGGTACTGATCATCCCGGCCGCCATCAGCATGATCGCCCGTGCCGCCACGGAACTGTTCGGGGGTTAGTACCGACCATGACCACTACCGAAGCACCACTGTCCGTCGACAAGCCGCGCTCCCCCGCTCGCCCCGCGGCCAGGCGCAGCAACTTCGAGCTCTACAGCTGGATCTTCATGCGGCTGTCCGGCGTCGTGCTGCTGTTCCTCGTCCTGGGGCACCTGCTGATCATGCTTTTCCTGGACGGCGGGGTGCACCGGATCAACTTCGCCTTCGTGGCGGGCCGCTGGGCGTCCCCGTTCTGGCAGTTCTGGGATCTGACGATGCTGTGGCTGGCGGGGCTGCACGGCGGCAACGGGCTGCGCACGGTCATCAACGACTACTCGCGTTCCGACCGTACCCGTTTCTGGCTGAAGATGCTGCTGTACTGCTCGATCGTGCTGACCGTGGTTCTGGGAACGTACGTGCTGTTCACCTTCGACCCGAACATCAGCTGACGCGCGGCCCAGCAGGCGACGAGCCAAGGAGACCCCATGCAATTCCACAAGTACGACGTGGTCGTCGTCGGCGCGGGTGGCGCGGGGATGCGCGCCGCCATCGAGTCAGGCCAGCGCGCCCGCACCGCCGTACTCACCAAGCTCTACCCGACCCGCTCGCACACCGGTGCGGCGCAGGGCGGGATGTGTGCCGCCCTGGCCAACGTCGAGGAGGACAACTGGGAGTGGCACACCTTCGACACCATCAAGGGCGGTGACTACCTGGTCGACCAGGACGCGGCCGAGGTGATGGCCAAGGAGGCCATCGACGCGGTACTCGACCTGGAGAAGATGGGGCTGCCGTTCAACCGCACCCCGGAGGGGCGCATCGACCAGCGCCGCTTCGGCGGGCACACCAGGGACCACGGCAAGGCCCCCGTGCGGCGCTCCTGCTACGCGGCCGACCGCACCGGGCACATGATCCTGCAGACGCTCTACCAGACGTGCATCAAGCACGGCGTGGAGTTCTTCAACGAGTTCTACGTGCTCGACGTCAACATGACCACCGACGCCGACGGCACACAACGCTGCACCGGGGCGGTGGCCTACGAGCTCGCGACCGGCGAGATCCACGTCTTCCAGGCCAAGTCGGTGATCTTCGCGACCGGCGGGTTCGGCAAGGTCTTCAAGACGACCTCGAACGCGCACACCCTCACCGGCGACGGCATGGGCATCGTCTACCGCAAGGGGCTGCCGCTGGAGGACATGGAGTTCTACCAGTTCCACCCCACCGGCCTCGCGGGGCTGGGCATCCTCATCTCCGAGGCGGTGCGCGGCGAGGGCGGCATCCTCCGCAACGCCGACGGGGAACGCTTCATGGAGCGCTACGCCCCCACCATCAAGGACCTCGCGCCCCGCGACATCGTGGCGCGGTCCATGGCGATGGAGGTGCTGGAGGGCCGGGGCGCCGGGCCGAACAAGGACCACGTACTGCTGGACGTCACCCACCTCGGCGAGGACGTGCTGGAGAGCAAGCTCCCGGACATCACGGAGTTCTCCCGCACCTACCTGGGCGTGGAACCGCTGCACGAACCGGTCCCGGTCTACCCGACCGCGCACTACGCCATGGGCGGGGTTCCCACCAACATCGACGCCGAGGTGCTCGCCGACAACGAGAACGTGGTTCCCGGCCTCTACGCGGCCGGTGAGGTCGCCTGCGTCTCGGTGCACGGGTCCAACCGGCTCGGCACCAACTCGCTGCTGGACATCAACGTCTTCGGCCGTCGTGCGGGCATCGCGGCCGCGGAGTACGCCCAGCGGCACGACTTCCTCGAACTACCGGAGAACCCCGCCGGACTGGTCGAGGGAATGGTCAACCACCTGCGTACCGCCGAAGGCGGCGAACGGGTGGCCAACATCCGCACCGCGTTGCAGGAGACGATGGACGCCAACGCCTCGGTGTACCGCACCGAGGAGACCCTCAAGCAGGCACTGTCGGACGTGCAGCTGCTCAAGGAGCGCTACGGGCGCGTCGCGGTGCAGGACAAGGGCAAGCGCTACAACCACGATCTGCTGGAGGCCGTCGAGCTGGGCTTCCTGCTCGACCTGGCCGAGGCACTGGTCAACTCCGCGTTGGCTCGCAAGGAATCACGTGGCGGACACGCACGCGAGGACTACACGACCCGCGACGACACCAACTTCATGCGGCACAGCATGCAGTACAAGCAGCTGCCCGATGAACAGGACCCGAACGCGCCGCTGGGCCTGACCGGTTTCCTCTCGGACATCCGCTTGGACTACAAGCCCGTCACCGTAACCCGGTACCAGCCGATGGAGCGTAAGTACTGATGACCGCCCCCACCACCAACGCGAGCACCGAGACGGCCGACCTGCCCTCGGACGCGCCCCCGATCCCCGAGGGCTCGACGATGGTCACGGTCAAGATCGAGCGCTACAACCCGGAGGTCGACGACGACCTGCACTGGGAGTCGTACCGCATCCCGGCGTTGCCCAGCGATCGCGTGCTGAACCTGCTGCACTACATCAAGTGGTACATCGACGGCACGCTGACCTTCCGGCGTTCCTGCGCGCACGGCGTGTGCGGTTCGGACGCCATGCGGATCAACGGTGTGAACCGGCTGGCGTGCAAGGTCCTGATGAAGGACATGTTCGCCAAGAAGGGCGAAACCACCATCACGGTGGAGCCGATCAAGGGACTTCCGGTCGAGAAGGACCTGCTGGTCAACATGGAGCCCTTCTTCGAGGCCTACAAGGCGATCAAGCCCTACCTGGTCGCCACCGGCAACGACCCGACACGGGAGCGCATCCAGTCGGTGGCCGAGCGGGAGCGGTTCGACGACACGACCAAGTGCATCCTGTGCGCCGCCTGCACCACCTCGTGCCCGGTCTACTGGTCGGAGGGCTCCTACTTCGGGCCCGCCGCGATCGTCAACGCGCACCGGTTCATCTTCGACAGCCGGGACGAGGCCGCCGAGGAGCGGTTGGACATCCTCAACGACATCGACGGGGTGTGGCGCTGCCGCACCACGTTCAACTGCACCGACGCCTGCCCGCGCGGTATCCAGGTGACCAAGGCGATCCAGGAGGTCAAGCGGGCGCTGATGTTCCGCAGGCGCTGATGTTTCGGCGCCCCACGGTCCGGCCGACCGCCGGTTCGCGCGAAATCGGCGGTCGGCCGGATCGTGACGCGCGCGGGGAACGAGCCGTACTTTCGCCACAGGGTTGACCCCGTACCTCGTTGTACGGGGTCGTGAGGACGTATGCGCCGCGACGAGTGGGAGGACGACGGCGCACACTCCCGGGCCCTGCTCGGCAGCGGGTGACCACCTCGGCTGCCTCGGCGCACGGAAACGCGGAAGCCACCGGCCCGGTGATGTTCGTGGCTCCGCGGGATCACGATATCCGGATTCGTGGCCGACGTCTCGCCCGAACCGCTCAACCGGGCCCATGTCACAAACTTAACTCCCCCGAGCGGGTGAGTCCGGTCGCGGACGGACCCGCCCGGGGAACCCCCTCGGTCAGCTTCTCCGGTTCGCGCGGTGGGCCCGCCAACCGAGCACGCCGATGACGGTCCCCAGCACGAGCGAAACCACCGCGATCACCACGTGCACCCACAGGAACGCCGTCGGCGACCCGTTCGACCACGACTGCTCGTCGCCGAGGATGTTGCGGAGGAAGGTGGGCCACAGCAACCAGGACCAAACCCCGAAGGCCAGCAGGAACAACGCCATACCACGGGTAATTCGCACGGGCCCAGTATCTACTGTGCCCGCCGCCACAGCCCCACGGGGCACGGTCGGCGGATTCGCGTCACTCCGCCGTGACCTAGGCTGGTCCGCGTGTCCACAGCAGCCAACCGCGCCCCGGCCCGCATCGCCGCGGTGGTCCTCGCGGCGATCCTGTCCATGGCACTGTTCGTGCCCACGGGCTCGGCGACGAGCCGGACACGACCGAACTGCCCGAACGCGACGCTGCCACCCCCACCGGTGGACAGTTCGGAGGAGCCCGCCCCCGGAGAACCCTCGCCGGAACCGCTGCCCGTGCCGGAGGAACCGATCGGCGGCCCCGGCATGGGAAGCTGCGGCCCCGTGGTTCCGCCAGGGGCACCCGCGCCTCCGGGACAGCTCAGCTCGGCCGCCTGGATCGTCGCGGAGCTGGGCAGCGGAAGGGTGCTGGCCGCCAAGAACCCCCACGGCAGGTACCGCCCCGCCTCGGTGATCAAGATCCTGACGGCGCTCGTGGCCGTACGTGAGCTCGACCCGAGCGAGACGATCACGGCCACCCGCGCCGACGCCGAGGTCGAGGGCAGCTCGGTGGGGCTCGAACCCGGCGTCACCTACACCGTCCGCCAGGTGTTGGCGGGACTGATCCTGCAGTCCGGCAACGACGCGGCTCACGCGCTGGCGCGCGAGCTCGGGGGCGCCGAGGAGACCGTGCGGCGCATGAACCGGCTGGCCGGACGGCTCCGCGCCGAGGACACCAGGGCCGCCACCACGTCCGGACTGGACGGCCCCGGTATGAGCACCTCCGCCTACGACATGGCTCTGATCCTGCGTGCCGCGCTGGACCACCCGGAGTTCGCACGGCCCGCGAGCGCGAAGCGCACCCAACTCCCCGCCCCGCCCGGCCAACCACCGCTGCGCATCGCCAGCGACAGCGACGTGATGCGCGGCTACCCGGGGGCTGTCTTCGGCAAGACCGGTTTCACCGACGACGCCCGGCACACCAGGGTGGTGGCGGCGGAGCGGAACGGGCGCGAGCTGGTCGCCGTCCTGCTGCGCGGTGAACACCGCCCGGTGGACATGTCCGAGCAGGCTGCCGCGCTGCTCGACTACGGTTTCCGGCTGGACGGACGACAGGCTGTCGGGAAGCTGGTGGCACGGCGCGCCCCGGAACCGAGCACCACTCCCACCAGTGTTCCGGTCGAGGCCGCACAGCGGAGCTCCGAGGAGGACGGCGGCCGCTTCGGGCGGTTCGGCGTCGGTTTCCTGGTGCTGCTGGTGTTGGCCGTCGTCACGATCCTGGCCGCACTGCGAACGCACCACGCTCGCAGGAGGATCGGCGGCTCCGTCGGGGGTCGGCGCGACGATCCGGGCGAGCACGGCTGACGGAACCGCGCCCTCCCACGCCGCGTACCCGTCTCAGCGCCGTCCGCGCACCAACCACCCGAGCAGCGTGCCGAGACCGAACACGCCGAGCACCGCGCCCGCCCCGCGCCGGGCGGGCACCACGGGGCGGATCACGGCGGGCGGCGGTGGCTCCACCTCCGCGACGGGCTGGTTCTCGCTGGCCGAAGCCGTCCAGGCGGTGACGAACAGCAGGAACCTGGAGGTCAGGTAGGCGAAGACGAGCAACCCCAGGATGGGCCCGAAAGCCGCCGCGGCCGGTGAGGAGCTCAGACTGTTCAGGTACACCACACCGACCTGCTTGAGGACCTCGAACCCCACCGCCGCGAACAGCGCGCCCCACACCGCGCTGCGCGGCGTCACGGGCCGCCTGGGCAGCCGGGCCAGCACCCACAGGAAAACGAGCCAGCTCGCCGCCAGCGACAGCAGCAGGCTCAACAGCCACAGCGCGACGTCGGCCCCGGCGTTGTCGCCGAAACCGGCCAGCCGGAACAGCATCCTGCCGACACCGCCGCCGAGCGCGCTGATACCGAACGAGACCGCCATCGCCAGTCCGAGCCCGACCAGCGCGAGCAGGTCCGCGAAGGTGCGTCGGACGAAGGACAGCGTGGTCGGCCCCTGGCCCCACTGGGCGGTGAGCGCCTCGCGCAGGTTGGTCATCCACCCCAGGCCGGAGTAGAGCGCCGCCAACAGCCCGATGATCCCGACGGTCCCGGCCTGTTCGATGGCCTCGTCCACGACGCCGTTGATCAGCTCGCTCAGCTGCGGGCTGGGCACGGCCTCGGCGATGGCGGACTGGAGCCGCTGCAGCAGGTCGGGGTTGCTGGCGAGCACGAACCCGGCCGCGGCGAACAGGATCATCAGCAGCGGCACGAGCGCGAGCACGCTGAAGTAGGTGATGGCCGCGGCGTAGTAGTCGCCGTAGTTGCTCTGGTAGCGCCCCGCCGCGCGAACCAGCCGGTCCAACCGGGGATAACGCGCCCGGAGCAGCTCGAACCTGCCGGGGCTCGGCCGCTCGCGCGCGGTGCGTGCCGGTTGACTGCGGTCGGCCACCTGCTCACACCTCCGCCGCTCGCTCGTCAGTGGCAGCAGGCTACCCCGAAAGGATCAGTTCAGCCCGCCGGCGGTAGGAACCCGACCCGGTCGTAGGCCTCGCGCAGTGTCCGCGAGGCGACGGCCCGGGCACGCTCGGCCCCCCGTCGCAGGATCTTGTCGAGCTCGGCGGGATCGTCCAGGTACTCAGCCACCCGCTGCTGGAAGGGCGTCAGGAAGTCGACGAGCACCGCGCCGAGGTCCTTCTTGAGATCGCCGTAGCCGCTGCCCTCGTAGGCGGTCTCCAGCTCGGCGACGGACCTGCCGGTCATGCCCGAGTAGATCACCAGCAGGTTGCTCACGCCCGGTTTGTTCTCCGGGTCGTAGCGGATGTCGCGTTCGTTGTCCGTGACCGCCGAGCGCACTTTCTTGGCGGTGCGCTTGGGATCCTCCATGAACTCCACGACCCCGGAGGGGATCGACTTGCTCATCTTGGAGGTCGGGTCCTGCAGGTCGAAGATGCGCGCGGTGTCCTGGGGGATGTGCGCTTCCGGCACGACGAAGGTCGAGCCGAACCGGGAGTTGAACCGCTGCGCGAGCGTGCGGCTGAGCTCCAGGTGCTGGCGCTGGTCCTCACCGACCGGGACCACGTCGGTGCCGTAGAGCAGGATGTCGGCGGCCATCAGCGCGGGGTAGGTGAACAGCCCGACGCTGACGTGCTCGTCGTCCTGCCGGGAGGACTTGTCCTTGAACTGCGTCATCCGGGAGGCCTCACCGAAGCCGGTGAGGCACTCCAGCACCCAGCTCAGCTGGGCGTGCTCGGCGACGTGGCTCTGCACGAACAGCGTGCTGCGCTCGGGGTCGATGCCGAGCGCGAGCAGCTGGGCGGCCGCGTTGCGGGTGTTGGCGCGCAGCTCCTCGGGGTCCTTGGCGATGGTGATCGAGTGCAGGTCCACCACGCAGTAGAAGGCGTCGTGGGTCTCCTGCAGCGATATCCAGTTGCGCAGCGCTCCGAGGTAGTTACCGAGCTGGAAGGAACCGGCCGTGGGTTGAATGCCGGAGAACACGCGGGGGCGCGCGGCGGCCCCGCCGGACTCAGTGGTAACGGAACTCTCGGTGTGCACGCCAACGATTCTGGCAGAGCCGCGCCGGGGCCGGTGGAGTGAGGGGCCGGTGGGGTGAGGGTGGCGATCCGCGAGCGGACCCGGCCCAGCGGGTCGCGGCGAGCCCGTTCAGCTCCGCCGCTGGTTCTCCGGCTGCACCGGGGCCTTCTTGCGCCGCAGTGTTCCGGCGATCATCCCGAGCACCCCGAACACGATCGCTCCCACTCCCACGGGAGTGCTGAACGCGTCCAGCGGCGTGGCCTGCGCCCGTAGCTGCGCCGCCCCGGTGGCCGCCTGGGCCTGGACCCCGGTCGTCAACAGCATCATCGCGAGCATCGACAGCCACGCACCTGCGCGCCCCATACGTCTACGCACGAGTCGTGCCTTTCTGGTTGGACTTCGATCCTGGTCGCCACGTGACCACCGCACGTTCCGCGCCGTCACACGACGGAGCGAGCCTCCGGCTTCCCCGCCGGGCCGCGTCCGGTACCGACAACGCTCGACCGGTCGTGCGGTGACGGCGAAGAGCGTATTGGGTGTCACACGGACGGCGACAACGGGGCCGCACGGAAACCGAACGCGAAGCTGAGCACCGCTCCGGTCCGAGTCCTCGGCTCGCCTCGGGAGACGCGCCGGGCACCGAAGGGGTTGCGTGCCACGGGCCCCGGCTCCACAGGCCGGGGAGGACGACGGCTCAAACCTTACCGAAGCTCACACCGCGCCAGGTCCAGCCACAGCCGGTGACAGCTTTTCGGAGAGGATTCTTCATCTCCGAGGTCGAAAAGGTAGCCTGACGTTCCCATCGCCGCTTTCCGTCCTCATCTTTCCTCAGTGCCCACACGGATTTTACGTTTTTGGCCTGGCCCCGCTCGAACTCGGCGCCGTGCACGACCTGTGGCACCCCACGAACCCAGTCGATCGTCCACTTGTGATCGGTGGAGCGCATTTCTTTCCTCTCCGGATCGAATCGCATCAGGATGCTGTAGAATTCCCGCTCGCTGAATATCCTGAAGTGCTCGTACCAGTACGGGTTCATGACCCGCCACTCGCACACCAGATCGACCCCATCGGGCCGCCCGTCCCGCACCACGAAGGAGGCTTCGGGCCGGTTGACCGCCATGAGCGCCTGGTAGACCTCCTGCGAGGAAAGCGGCTGAACCCCCTTCTCGGGCCGCTTGGTACCGGTGAACCCGTCGAACAACCCCATACTCACCTCCCATCGGCGACAGTCGATTGATCACCCTACCGAGTGAGTGCACCACTCCGCCGGAAGATCGACGAAAAATCCGCCCACCCCGAGGAACGGGATGGGCGGAAATCGCGCTTCGCACGAAGCGTCCCCGAAAACCGTCAGTTGTCGGCCGAGCCACCGCTGCCGGTTCCGGAAGCGCCGGAATCACCATTCCGACCGCTGTTCCCGCCCCGAACGGGAAAGCCGTCACTTCCGGTGCTGTCCCCCGAACCGCTCCCGGACTGCTGAGCACTGATCGTGGTGGCCGTCACGTCGCCGCCCAACAACGTCGCGACGACCGTGACGGTCAGCCCCCGATCCAGCTCGTCGAGCGTGCTCCGGCCACCGTCCACGACCGTTTCGGAGTTCACGGCGTACTCACGCCGGTAGTCGTCACCGCTTCGCACCGTGACGCTCGTGTCCCCGACGGCGGTGAGCGTGCCGCGTTGCAGCCGCTTCGTGCGGTAGGTGCCCTGCTCGGTCTCGACGGTGAACTCACCGTGCAGCGCGTCGGACAGCACCGAGGTGCTCCCCGCCCCACCCGGTTGCCCCATTCCCCCGAACCCACCACCGCCGCCGACCCCGGGAGCACCACCACCGGGACCGCCAGTCCGCTCGGAACCGGCCCCGGAAGTGATCGCGGTGACCGAAACACTGCCCGCCACCCCGACCGCGAGAGCGATCGCGACCACGGCAAGCGTGCGACGCGGCCCCCACCGCACGGGCCCCTCGGTACGACGCGGGGGTTCCGGGACCGCGTCCCGATCTCGTCCGTCCGTCTCGGCGCTCTCGGTCATCCGCTGCTCCAACTCACGACGACTGGTCAGGCAACCGTGGGTCCCACCCTGCCGTGCGGGACTGGGCAACTGCCGTGAGCCGAGTGAGAGTTCACCGGGAACCGGGGAAGGCGGGGGGCGATACTCGGCGAACACCAAGGAAACACTCGCACTCTCGTAAGGTCGCGGTGCCAGGCTCGATCGCGATGGACGCACTCGTGGCAGGACGATCCCCCGTTCCGCACCGGACCGAGACACCCCGGCGATCACCGCTGCGGCGAGCGCTGCGCGGCCGATCCTCGGACCCGGTGTGGGCACGCCCGACGCTGCTGCTCCTGCTGTTGGCGGCGGCCCTGCTCTACTCACTCGGTCTGGGTGCCTCGGACTGGGCCAACGGCTTCTACTCGGCCGCCGTGCAGGCAGGCACCCGGAGCTGGCAGGCGTGGCTGTTCGGGTCCAGCGACGCGGCCAACGCGATCACCGTGGACAAACCACCCGCCGCCCTGTGGGTGATGGTGCTCTCGGCCAGGATCTTCGGGCTGAGTCCGTGGAGCGTCCTGTTGCCGCAGGCGCTGGCCGGAGTGCTGACGGTGGGGCTGCTCCACGCCACCGTGCGCCGCTGCGCGGGCCCGCTCGCTGGGCTGCTGGCCGGCGCGGTGCAGCTGCTGACGCCGGTGGTGGTGCTGATGTTCCGCTTCAACAACCCGGACGCCCTGCTGGTGCTGCTGCTGGTGGCGGCCGCCTACTGCGTGGTGCGCGCCACCGAACGTGCGAGTCCGCGCTGGCTCTCGCTGGCGGGTGTCGCCGTGGGTCTCGGTTTCCTGACCAAGATGTTGCAGGCGTTCGTGGTGCTGCCGGTCTTCGCGGCCGTGTACTTCCTCGCGGCCCCCGCCCAGTGGTCCAAGCGCCTCTCGCACCTGGCGACGGCGGGGCTGAGCGTGCTGGCCTCGGCCGGTTGGTACGTGGCGCTCGTCGAGTTCTGGCCCAGCTCGAACCGCCCCTACGTCGGGGGCTCGCGGCACGACAGCCTGTGGGAACTGACCATCGGCTACAACGGCCTCGGAAGACTGACCGGGGAGGAGACCGGTGGCCTGGGCAACACCGACTCGGACATGGGCTGGAACCGGCTGCTGGGCCCCGAGATGGGCGATCAGATCGGCTGGCTGCTCCCGGCGGCGCTGATCCTGCTGGTCGCCGGACTCCGGATGACCCGCCGTGCGCCGCGCACCGACGCGATCCGCGTGAACCTGCTGCTGTGGGGCGGCTGGCTGGTGCTGACCGGAGCGATCTTCAGCTACGCCAGCGGCATCATCCACTCCTACTACACCGTGGCGCTCTCCCCGGCCGTCGCCGCACTCGTCGGAATCGGCGGCACCGTGCTCTGGCGGGCCCGCACGGACCCGAGGGCGCGGGTCACCATGGCCGGAACCGTGCTCGTCACGGTGATCAGCGGGGTGCTGTTGCTGCGGGAGAACACGGCCCAGCACCAGTGGCTGGTCCCGGCGGTGCTCCTCCTCGGGTTCGCGGCCGCCTGCCTGTTGCTGGTGACCAGCCGGACCTCGCGTGCCGTGACGCTGTCGGCGGCGGCCGCCGCGCTGGTGGCGTGTCTGACGCTGCCCACCTCCTACTCGGTGGCCACCGCGGCCACCCCGCACACCGGGGTGCTGCCCGCGGCGGGTCTCGGTGGTTCCGGCGGCTTCGGGGGCGGAGGCGCCCCCGGTGGGGGCGGCGCACCGTTCGGCAACGGCGCGGCCAACAACCCGGCACCCGGCGGCCCGGGCTCCGGCGGAGGTGACAACGCCGCCGGACCGGGACGGACGGGCGGCGACGGTGGCTTCGGCGGGGGTGGCGGTCCCGGTGGGGGTGCGTTCGGCATCAGCACGCCGGGCGAGCGGCTGCGCGAACTGCTGCTGGAGGACGCGGACTCCTACACTTGGGTGGCCGCGACCACCGGCTCCAGCAACGCCGCCGGATACCAACTGGCCACCCGAGAACCGGTGATGGCGATCGGCGGTTTCAACGGGACCGATCCTTACCCCACCCTCACGAGGTTTCGGGAACTGGTCGACTCCGGACGAATCCACTACTACGTCGAGACCTCGATCCTGGGCGGTGCGGGCGGCATGACCACGGGCGATGACGGCGGCACCACCGGGACGGCGGACCGGATCGGCCAGTGGGTCGAGCGGAACCACCCGGCGCGGACCGTAAACGGCACCACCGTCTACGACCTGAGCGAGTGAACCCGGTGCCGAAAACCACCACTCACGGGTCACCCCGCGAGGGCAGCACCCCGAATGGCACCCGCCACACCGGAGCGGTCCTCGCCGGACGCCCCGTGTGAGGTTCCGCCGGGCTCACTTCCTCAGCTGATCGAACCGGTCCGAGCGAGTCAGCCGTGGGCCGAGACCCCCAGCGACATCACGGGGACGGGGCCGTAATCGGTGCCACGCTGCCGTGCCCGCCTCCCGGCATGCCGGGAAACCTCGTGCAGCTGTTCGATGGTCCGCTGCGAACCGTGCTCGGAGCCGGCCATCCTGCTGATGGTCTCCTCCATCAGGGTGCCGCCCAGGTCGTTGGCACCACCGCGCAGCACCTCGACGGTGCCCTCGTCCCCGAGCTTGACCCAGGAGCACTGCACGTTGTCCACCCGGCCGTGCAGCGCCAACCGCGCCATCGCGTGCACGGCCCGGTTGTCCCTGCGGGTCGGACCGGGACGGGCCAGCCCCGCGAGGTAGATGGGCGCGTTGCGGTGCACGAAGGGCAGCGCGACGAACTCGGTGAACCCGAGGGCACCGTTCTCCCGCGCGGTGTCCTGCACACCGGCCAGCGTGCGCAGGTGGCCCAGCCAGTGCTCGGGCGTGTCGACGTGCCCGTACATCATGGTCGAGGAGGAGCGGATGCCCAGCCGGTGCGCCGTGCTGATCACGTCGATCCACTCGGACGCGGGGAGCTTGCCCTTGGTCAGCACCCACCGGACGTCGTCGTCGAGGATCTCGGCCGCCGTGCCGGGGATCGTGTCCAGCCCGGCGTCGCGCAGCTCGGTCAGCCACTCCTCGACGCTCACCCCCGCCTTGGCGGCGGCGCTGACTATCTCCATCGGACTGAACGCGTGCACGTGCATGTCGGGCACCCGATTCTTGACCGCACGCACCAGGTCCGCGTACGCGCCGACCGGCAGCCGGGGGTCGATGCCGCCCTGCATGCAGACCTCGGTCGCACCGGCGCGCCGGGCCTCCTCGGCCCGATCGGCGACGTCCTCCGGCGAGAGCCGGAAGGCGTCGGCGTCGCGCTCCCGCTGCGCGAAGGCGCAGAACCTGCAACCCACGTAGCAGACGTTGGAGAAGTTGATGTTGCGGTTGACCACGTAGGTGACGTCCTGACCGACCACATCGGCCCGCACCGCGTCCGCGAGGCGCGCCATCTCGTCCAGCGCCGCACCGTCACAGGTCAGCAGCGCCATCGCCGCCTCGCCGTTGGCCGGATCGAGCAGGGCGGCCGGGTCCTGCTCGGCCAGCCGCAGCCCCGCCGCCACGTCCGAGTCCAGGCGTTCCGGCGCCCCCGTGGCGGGCAGCCGGTCCCGCAGCTCCTCCCAGTCGCCGTAGACGCTGTCGAAGTCACCGCGGCGCTCGGTGTTGCGCCCCTCGGTGTCGATACTGCTGTTGAGGTCGGTGCGCCCGACCGATTCGAGCCCGCCGTCCGGCTCCTGCCACTCCCGGCCCTCCGGCCACGCGTCCGGATCCGCCATACCCTCGGAGTCGGCCAGCGCCGCGACGTGGGCGGCGATCCTGGGATCGAGCCAGGCACTGCTGTCGCCCGCCAGTCCGGCGCGCACGTACTTCGGGTAGGCGGTCAACCGCTGGCGCAGCTCGAAACCGGCGGCAGCGGTCTGCTCGGCCAGTTCGTCCACCTTCGGCCAGGGGCGCTCCGGGTTCACGTGGTCCGGGGTCACGGGTGAGACCCCGCCCCAGTCGTCGATACCGGCCCGCAGCAGCAGCGCGTGCTCGTCGCCCACCAGGTTCGGCGGTGCCTGCACGCTGACTCCGGAGGGCATGAGCAGCCGCGCCACGGCCACGGTGGCCGCGAGCTCGTTCAGATCCGCGTCCGGCATGCCGCGCATGGCCGTGTCCGGCTTGGCGCGGAAGTTCTGCACGATGATCTCCTGCAGGTGGCCGTACTGCCTGGCGCTGGCGCGCAGCTCCAGCAGCGAGTCGGCCCGTTCCGCCTTGGTCTCCCCGATGCCGATGAGAATGCCGCTGGTGAAGGGAACCCCCACCCGCCCGGAGTCGGCCAGCACGCGGAGCCGCACCGAGGGCTCCTTGTCCGGACTGGCGTAGTGCGGATTGCCGGGCCGGCTCCACAACCGCTCCGAGGTGGTCTCCAGCATCATGCCCATGCTGGGGGCCACCGGTTTCAACCTGGTCAGTTCCGACCAGCTGAGCACGCCGGGGTTGAGGTGCGGCAGCAGGCCGGTTTCCTCCAGTACCGCGATCGCGCAGGAACGCAGGTAGTCCACCGTGGAGGAGTAGCCGCGCTCGTGCAGCCACTCGGCAGCGGCCGACCAGCGCTCCTCCGGCCGGTCGCCGAGGGTGAACAGCGCCTCCTTACACCCCTCGGCCGCTCCCCGCCTGGCGATGTCGAGCACTTCCTCCTGCTCCAGGAAGGGCGCGGAGACCCGGTGCGGGACGGTGGCGAAGGTGCAGTAGTGGCACCGGTCCCGGCACAGTCGGGTCAGCGGGACGAAAACCTTGCGGCTGTAGCTGACGACGCCGAGCCGTCCCTCCGCTCGCAGGTGCGCGTCGCGGACTTTCCCCGCTGCTTCCAGCAGCGTTCGCAGGTCCTCACCGCGAGCGTGCAGCAACACTTCCGCCTCCGTGCTGTCCAGCGCCACCCCTTCGGTGGCCCTGCGCAGCGCACGACGCATGGCGGAGGCGTTGGGAGCTGGTTCGGGCGGCGGTACTTCGAGATCGACCGACACGCCAACAACCGTAACCCCGCGGCGAGCACCGACACAGCGAAGCGAACGCGCGATGAGTCACAGCAACCACACGGCAGAACGGTTGATTACTCCATTAAGACCTATCCGCTAGCCGGTTCGGGGCGCAAACTCCCACACTCAGTGATCCTTTTTGCTCGTTCGGGAGGCTCGGTGTCACCCAAACCCCTGAGACTCAAACCACTGCGGACAATCGGTTCCGCGCTGGCCCTGACCATGCTGGCCCCGGCCGTGGCCGCCGCGGGACCGCTGAACTCCGCCGGGACCGGCGATCCGGCGCACTTCGTCGTCGTGGGCCCCGAGCACGGCGGGCTGGAACGCACCGCCGCCTCGGTGCGGGCCGCGAACGGTGAGGTCGTGCAGAGCTGGCCCGAGATCGGTGTGCTGCTCGCCACCTCGCGCGACTCCGAGTTCGCCTCGGAGGTGCGCGGCGATCCCGGCGTGCGGGCCGCCGGAGCGAGCCGCAACCTCGCCGAACAGCTCCCCGAGAACAACGGTGAATCCGGCTCAGAGACGTTGGAGAAGCGTCGGGGCACCCTGGCAGCCGACTCCGCGACCCGCTCCAGCGAGGACGGTGAGGAGCCGCTCGCCGCCGAGCAGTGGGACATGCGGATGATCAACGCCGACGAGGCCCACGAGAACTCCGACAGCGGTGAGGGCGTGACCGTGGGCGTGCTCGACTCGGGCATCGACCCCGACCACCCCGACCTGGCGGCCAACCTGGACGCCGGCCGTTCGGTGGGCTGCACCGAGAACGGCACACCCGACCCCTCGCGGCAGGCCTGGGCTCCGACGAACAGCGGACACGGTACGCACGTGGCGGGCACGGTCGCCGCCGCGAACAACGGGGTGGGAATCTCCGGCGTCGCCCCGAACGCCACACTCGTGTCGATCAAGGTCGTCAACGACGAGGGCTTCATCTACCCCGGTTCGGCGATCTGCGGGTTCATGTGGGCCGCCGAGCACGGCGTGGACGTGACCAACAGCTCCTACTTCATCGACCCCTGGTACCTGTGGTGCCAGCGCGATCCCGACCAGGCGGCCGTCGCCGAGGCGGTCCGTCGTGCGGTGGCCTATGCCAGGGGCAACGACGTGCTCAACGTCGTCGCGGCGGGCAACAGCAACTGGAACCTGTCGAAGCGGATCCACGACACCAACAGCCCCAACAACGGCGGCCCCACCGAGGACCGCTGGACGGGCAACGGGTGCCAGGTGCTCCCCGGTGAGCTGCCCGGCACGGTGACCGTCTCGGCCGTGGGTCCGGAATCGGGCAAGTCGTTCTACTCGAACTACGGCATCGGTTCGGTGGACGTGGCCGCACCGGGTGGCGACAGCAGGCAGACCGCCGACACCCCCTCCGGCAACGGCGCCGTGCTGTCCACGCTGCCCGACGGCGAGTACGGCTTCTACCAGGGCACCTCGATGGCCTCCCCGCACGTCGCCGGGGTGGCCGCGCTGATCAGGGCGGAGCACCCGCACTGGAACGCGCGGATGGTGAACGCGGCGCTGCGCTGGCAGGCCGACACCGTGCCGTGCCCCAAGAGCTATGACACCGACGGTGACGGCGAGGACGACGCGAAGTGCCGTGGCGGCAGGACCGGCGCCGGCTTCTACGGTGCGGGCATCGTCGACGCGCTGAACGCGGTGCGCTGACGGGCGGAGTTCACGCGGGAAACAACGACGCGGGGTCTTCTCGGACCGGTTCCGGGAAGACCCCGTTCGCGTTCCTGCCCGGGTGACTTCCGGGCCGGCCTCTCCCCCGGAGGAGCTCGCGGCGTTCTCCGGGCGACCGGCCTCAGCGGTGAGTTCGTCGCGGCGCCCCACCACCCGTTCGGACGAGGAAACAGCCGGTTCGGACGCTCTTGTCCGGACAGATGCAGAAGTGCATCCCGCAGACGGGGCACCTGGGGGGCGTTCGGTGCTGCGGCATACCGATCTCTCCTCACTGCGCTGCTCGTGTTCCAAGCCGCTCGACATCCACGAGTACCGTTCGCCGTCCGGCCTCCCCACGGGCTTCGGCCACGGCTCGCGAACGGCGTCGACCACGGTGCTCCGGATGACGGAACGGCTCGCTGCTCCACTGGGACGCGGGCGACCCGGCGCTGGTTGCACCGGCGGGGCGTGGCTCCACTATCGGGGCCTCGGCGCACGCGGGATTCTCGCCGAAAAACCCGTTCCACCTCGGAGAGCGCCGCGGCGATTTCGCGAGCGACCTCAAGGGGCGCATGCACCAGCCGGAAAAGGCTTGACCAGGCGTCCTCGTGAGGGCGCTGATCGGACTTTTTGCCGGGCAGGTCATGACTGCCCGATGGGCGGCAGACCTGCATGCCCATGCCCTCGTCCCAGGTCGAGCCACTTGTTGCACGCACCGGTGGAGGCGGAGCGACGTGGTCGCGCCCACGGCCGCGTGATCACTCCAACGCTTGTCGTAGCTCGGAACCCGCTCGACACTTCCGAAGGAAACAGCAAGATCAGTGACAATAATCACCGCCCACGCGGGTACCACCGGATGACCGAGAGACTGTACTCCGATTGCCGGTCGACAACACGAACCGATGATCTTCCTTGCTGCGCACAGCACCACAAGAGAATTTCGCGCAGCGCGCGACCACGGAAGATCCCCGAAGATCACTTATTGCACCCCGTCCACGAATGAAGTACGATCTTTCCGCTCAATTATTTATGCATCAGACAATCGAGGGTGAAATGCCACACAGAACTCGGCTCGCCGGATTGGGAGCCATAGTTGCCGCTCTGACATCCAGCGGATTCATAGCCACTCAAGTCGCGACAGCACAGCAGGACACTGAGAAACCTCCACCGATCGTGGAGGACTACAGCTATCCCGGAGCCGCGCAGATCGAGGATGAGACCGGGGTCAAACTCATCGAGGGCGATGGAAACATCATCAAGGTGGGCTGTGACAAGGATACTCCACTAATCCGCGTGGACAGCGCGAACACCAGCATCGACAGGTCGTGCTATGAAGTCATCGACGCGCACGGCTGGTTGACCATGGAGATACCCAACGTCTATTCCATCCGAGGGGACGATCACACCGTCAACGCAACTGTGACTTCCAACGGCCAATCGGAACAAGTCGTGATTCCTTCCGGGAAGACCACAGCCATAGGAATCGGAAACGGAGCCGACGAGGATCCAGCCGCATTGGTCGAACTACGCGTTCCAAAGTAACACAACGAAACTTATTTCCTGATGTTATCAGTTTCTTCATTTCTGCCGTATCATCCAGAGCTGAACCCTGGGGCGCGCTTCGCGGTGCGAGAATTTGTCGTTTCCCGACAACACACAAGACAGTCTGACTTGTCGTCCGGAGCATCAGAAATGTGAGCGGTGAGTGCATTTCGGAGACGATGAACGGGTTCGCCCCCGGAGCTATGACGACCTTTCGTGGTCGTGGCAGAAGGAAGCACCTGATAACACGAATTCGGGAAACCCCACTGCCGCCCCAGCGTAGGGGCAAGCACGAGCCTAAAAGGCATTCGTACGGGCGCGGGAAACCGCTCGACCGATAACACTCCTCTTCTCTGGTGTCCCACCTCGAACGAGTGCGCGATCTCGGTCGGACGGCAATGTTTTAGCGCGTTCGAACCAAAACGAACTGGGGATCACATTCATGCTATTTCGAAGAAAATTCAGACAGCCGAAAATCGGGCGAGCACTTCGCCGAAGTTTGGTATCGGCCGGCCTGGCCACCGTTCTGACCGTAACACTCACGGGCCCGGCGCAGGCCGCATTGGCAGAGGAGGCCAGAGTAACGCCCGCCGACCGCGCCGAGGTAGCGCGATTGTGGCGGGTAGGCGGCCCCGCGACGCGGGACGCCGCATCCAAGGCGCTCGCCGGAGGCGACGATGCGCTGCGCGAGTTCCTGCGCAACGGCAAGGAGCGGGCAAAGCTCCATGACCTGCGTATCAGTATTACACGACTGATGTCCAGCGGTGGTCCTGCCATGAAGCAGGCGGTCAACGCGACATTGAACGAAGGAACTCTCGAAGCATTACAGAATTTCGTGGACACCGGCTGGAAGGATCCTCACTACCGCGATCTGCGGTTGACGGTTGTGCGGCTGAAGGCCAACGGTGGCGCCAGAATGCGGAGTGCGGCCGAAGAGGTCTTGCAAACCGACACCACCGAAGCCTATGAGAAGTTCCTGAAAACGGGTTGGAAAGAGGCCCGGTACCACGATTTGCGGATACGGGTGGTGCGCGCCAAGGCCAACGGCGGCCCGCACGTGAAGCAAGCCGCTGAACGGGCGCTGCAGGCCGACACCGAAGCCGCCTTCAATCGGTTCCTGAACCGCGAACTGGAAGTCGCGCAGGCGCGGGACACGGAGAAGGCCACCGTTACCGAGCTCGTCGAACGTGCCGAAAAGGCCGGTGCGGAAGCCCGACGGCAGACGGCAGCGGCGGAAGCGGCCACCGAGCGTGCGGTGAAGGCTGCCGCCGAAGCCAGGGAAGCCGCGGAACGAGCGCGACGGGAAACCGAGGCCGCAGAGGGTGATACGGAGCGGGCGACCGCCGCCGCTAGGATCGCCGCGGACACCGCTCGTCAGGCGGCACAGGCAGCACAGGTGGCGACCACCGCTTCCGCCGCAGCGGACCGGGCTGCCCGCTCCGCTGCCAATGCCGCATCGCGTGCGGCGAGCGCGGCGAGCTCCGCCGGTCAGGCGGCTTCACGGGCTTATTCCGCGGCCTCGGCGGCCGCGATGGACGCCAGTCAGGCGGACGCGGCCCGTCAGGCGGCCCAAGCCGCGCGGAACGCGGCCACAGGCGCGGAGCATGCGGCAACCGCTGCTCAGCAGGCAGGAAACGCGGCTCGGGCCTCTTCGACCGCGGCCCAGGAGGCGGCCAGCGCGGCACGCAACGCGGCAGCGGCGGGCACGGCCGCCAGCGAGGCCGGTCGGTTGACAGGCGTTGCCGAGAACGCGGCCGCCAATGCCGCCGCTGCCGGAGAAGCGGCCCGGACTCATGCGCAGCGGGCCACCAAGGCCGCGAACGCGGCCACCGAATTGGCGAACCGATCCGCGCAGGCGGCCGACGACGCGGCGGCGGCAGCGAACTCATCCGCGCAACACGCCCGCAACGCCGCCGCGGCGGCGGAGGACGCGGCCGCACATGCGGGCGAATCCGAAGACGCCGCCAAGGCCGCGACCACGCACGCGAACGCGGCCATCGAAGCGGCGAACGCCTCGACCGAAGCGGCCATGCAGGCACGCGAGGTCGTCGACCTGGCGCGCGAGGCGGAGGACACCCGCATAGCGGAGAACCAATATCTGGCTCTCCAAGCCGCTAAGCAGGCCAAGCAGGCGAAACAGGAACAAGAGGAGGAGCTGCGGTGGGACGCGGCCGAGCAGGCCCGCATCGACGCGGAAACCGAGGCGTTGCTCGCGGCTGCCACCGCTCCCGATGCCGAACCGGAAACCGTGCTGAGCAAGGGACGGAAAGCCGCCGTCAACGTACTGCGAACGGGCGGACAGTGGAGCCGACAGGCGGCCCTGCACGCGTTGTCGGGTACGGAGGCCGACGTACGCGAGTGGCTCGCCACCGGTCGTGAAGCCGCAGCGGTACAGGACGACCGCGCTCGGGTAGCGTGGCTCGCCGAGCTGACCGAACGAACCGGGTTGCGGAAGGCGGCGATGGCCGCGCTGGACGCCCCGCCCGCGGAGATGCGGGAATTCCTGAAGAACCAGGATTACGAGGGGCGCGAGACCGATGACCGGCTCCGCGCGGTCCAAGTGCTGAGCAACGCGACCGGGCCGACCCTCGAGCAGGCCGCGCAAGAGGCACTGGACGGTACTCCCGAGGACATTCGTCAGTTTCTGGAAGAAGGCCAGTATGCCGCCAGAGCCACCGACAACCGTATCAACGCCACGCGAGTCCTGAGTTCAGGCGGTCCACGTGCCGCGGGGGCCGCCGAGGTCGCACTGAGTGGTCCGGCTTCGTGGCCCCGTAGGTTCCTGCAGTACGACCAGCACATCGCGGCGGCCGCTGATCTGCGGGCGGCGGTGCACCACGCCGAGATGGAGCGCCTCGTGCACCGAGGTTTGCAGGCAGCCGCCGAGGCACAGCGGCAGGCATACCGGGCGGCCGAATCCTCGGCGAAGGCCCGCGGTGCGGCGGCTGAGGCCAATGGATACGCGCAGCAGGCGGCCGACTCAGCGAGTCAAGCCGCTGACTACGCCGCGCAGGCGCAGACCGCGGCGGACAACGCGCAGGCTTCGGCCGAGCAAGCAGCGAACTCAGCCGATGTCGCCCGTGATGCCGCGGCATCGGCACGACAGTCCGCCGACGAAGCGAGCCGGTACGCGGTCCAAGCGTATCGCTCGGTGTCGGATGCCCGGAGCTTCGCCGATCTCGCCTATTCGGCCGCCGCCGACGCCCGTAAGGCCTCATTGGAGGCTGCCGAAGACGCCGACTCGGCCGAGGCCGCCCGCAAAGCGGCGGAAGCGGCACACCAAGCTCTGCGGGATGCGATCGCCAAAAACCAACCCGAGTACGATGCCAAAATCAACAACAGGCCGGAACCGACTGAAGCCGAAATTCAGCTCGCCACATACGCGACCGCCTCGCAGAGCGAGGGTTCTTGGCTGGACGGTGTTGGAAGCTTCTTCAGCGATGTTGGCGACTTCTTCAAGGACGTCGGTAGCAGCATCGGCAGCTTATTGAAGAATATCCCCTGGAATTGTTTGATCGGAGTTGGGATGATAGCGGGCAGCTTTGGCATTCCCAGCGCGAAAGCCCTACAAGGAATACGGGCAATCCGAGGCCTCGGGGGAGCGAAAGAGACGACCAAGCTACTTCGAGCCTTCACCAGAAAAGATTGGCAAACCCTCTGGAAAGAATCGCGGAGTGGCATCGGGCACCTAGCAACAGAATTGGTCGGAGTCAACTATATTAAGGATAACTGCTGACTAGCGGCATGCCAGGATACACGTCCACTGCTCGTGGACGTGTATCCTGTTGTCCGGCCTGGTGTTCCACATAATTTTTCGAGGTTAAATATTGTTCACGACCACCTTCGCCGTGACCCTCGCCTGGTCGGTCCTGGTGATGTTTTTCCTGCTCTTCTCACGTGTCCGGAACTGGTGGGTCACAGTCGCGAGAAAAACGACCACCTCGACCACCGGAAAAGGGAACCGGTTCGTGGATCAGCTGTTCGGTCACGAAGACCACTTCGAAGGGATGTTAACGACCCTGGGGGCGGCGCTGGCGGGTCAGCTGTGCGGATACCTGCTCGGCGGAGCAGCGATCACCTGGACTCAGGTCGGGTTTTTCGCCGCCATTTACACGCACGGCTCGCTGGGCACGGCAGCGCTGATTCGGGCCAGGCTGCGCACGACCGATCGTCCGATCTACATCGCCTACGTGTCCGGACTGGTGCTCGCCTTCTGCGGCGGGCTGAGCCTTGTCCTCAGCGAAACGCAATGAATCGCCGACGCTTCGGCCCGGCGACGATTTCTCGGGCGAGGCCGGAGGAGTGAGTTGCTCGGTGGGGTTGTTCCAGTTGAGGGGTTCGCGGATACGGACTGCGGTGGATCGTGTCGTGCGAGGCCCGCGTCTTTCGGATCACTCGGGTAAGCCCACCGCGGCCGGGCCGCGATCCGTGAAGGGAGCGCCGCCACAGACACGACCAGTCTTCAACCACTCCGGCCAGCCGGGGACACCCGGTGAGCTTGCTGGACTTGGGGTGGCGTGCCCGGTCCCACGCGGCCTGCCGCGCCCGATACACCTCCTCCCCGCCGTTACGGGTGACCTCCCGCGAGACCGTCGATCAGGCCCGGCCCAACCGACGTGCGACCGCCGCCTACGTTCACGAACGCCCCAGGCGACGCGGCGTTGAGCCGGTGGGAGGGAAACACGACGGTGCCGGAGGGACAACGACCGGCGGAGAGGTGTTCGGCCGGGCGCTGAACACCGAGCCCACGACTTCACGAGTCGCTCGGGCGGCACTCGCGGCATCACGAGCGCCGAAAGTGCCGCCCCACCGGCAACCCGGCAAAGCGGTCAGTAGTACCAGGGGAACTCCGACCAGTCCGGGGCTCGTTTCTCCAGGAACGAGTCACGCCCCTCGGCCGCCTCGTCGGTCATGTAGGCCAGCCTGGTCGTCTCTCCGGCGAAGACCTGCTGGCCGACCAAGCCGTCGTCGATGGCGTTGAAGGCGTACTTGAGCATGCGCTGCGCGGTGGGGGACTTGCCGTTGATCTCACGGGACCACTGCAACGCCGTCCCCTCCAGCTCACCGTGGGGCACCACCTCGTTGACCATCCCCATCCGGTGGGCCTGTTCGGCGTCGTAGGGACGGCCCAGGAAGAAGATCTCGCGGGCGAACTTCTGCCCCACCTGCCGCGCCAGGTAGGCGGAACCGAACCCGCCGTCGAAGCTACCGACATCGGCGTCGGTCTGCTTGAACCGCGCGTGCTCGGCACTGGCCAGCGTGAGGTCGCAGACCACGTGCAGGCTGTGCCCACCCCCGGCCGCCCAACCGGGAACAACCGCGATGACGACCTTGGGCATGAACCGGATCAGCCGCTGCACCTCCAGGATGTGCAGCCTTCCGGCCCGGGCCGGATCGACGGTCTCGGCGGTCTCGCCCTCGGCGTAGCGATAACCCGAACGGCCCCTGATGCGCTGGTCACCGCCCGAGCAGAAGGCCCAACCACCGTCCTTGGGGGACGGGCCGTTGCCCGTGAGCAACACGCAGCCGACGTCGCTGGTCATGCGTGCGTGGTCGAGCGCTCGGTAGAGCTCGTCCACGGTGTGCGGACGGAACGCGTTCCGGGACTCGGGGCGGTCGAACGCGATGCGGACGGTTCCCTTGCCCGGGCCGTCCTCGACACACCGGTGATAGGTGATGTCGGTGAACTCGAAACCCTCCACAGGCTGCCACACGGCCGGATCGAACAGTTCGGAGATAGGCTGCATGTGTGTCGTCACGACCACGACGATAAGCCACCGCGTTCGTCACGGGCCGTCCGGTGACTCGTCGATCACGAGCGCTCACCCGTAGCAACCGGGCTTGCGGACACACCGACAGAACTTCGTAGTATCGCAAAATCAGGCTGGTCCCAGACGCTGGTCGGAGCGGACTCACTTCGCGGGAGGAACGAGAATGCCACTGTCCCATGTCAACGGACACGACATGTACTTCGCGGACACCGGGGGTGACGATCGTCCCGCCGTACTGCTGGGACACGGCTTTTTCCTGGACCACACCATGTTCACCGCACAGGCCGAAGCCCTTTCGGCCCGCGGCTACCGCGTGGTGACCTGGGACGCACGTGGGCACGGCGACAGCCCGGCGGGGGACTCGCCGTTCACCTACTGGGACATGGCCAACGACCTGATCGGCCTGATGGACCACCTCGGCATTCAGCGTGCGGTCGTCGGCGGCCTGTCCCAGGGCGGGTTCACCGCGCTACGCACGGCGCTGATCGCACCGAACCGGGTCACCGGGCTCCTGCTCCTGGACACCGAGGCACACCCGCTCTCCGACGAGGATCGCCGCGGCTACACCGCGCTGTTCGGCGAGCTGGCCGAACAGGGTTCCGTGGACGAACTGCTCGTTCCGCTGTCACAGCAAATCATCGGAGACCACCCGCAAGCGGCCCACTGGCGGCAACGCTGGAAAACTCGCCCTCTTCCCCTCGGTTCTCCCGCACGGTGCCTGTTCGAACGCGACGACATCACCACTCGTGTCGGTGAGATCACGTGTCCCACGCTGCTGATACGCGGTTCGAAGGACGCTTCCATCCCCCGGGAACGCATGGAGTTCCTGGCCACGGCCATCCCACAAGCGAGCCCGTTGCAGGAGGTGGACGGGGCGGCTCACGCGCCCCCCGTGACGCATCCCGAGGAAAGCACCTCGCTGCTGCTGTCCTTCCTGGACTCCCTGGATCACTGGTAACGCCCTACCTCGCCGGGATTCCCAGGTAGAGCTGCATCTCCTGGCTCGGATCCGGGCTCGGGTAGACCTGCGCCAACAACTCGACCTCCCGCCCACGATCGAGGTCGTGGACCAGGAAATGCGGCTTGTGGCGCCCCAGGATCACCTCCTGCAGCTCCCACATCCGCACGAACTCCGTCGATCGCGAGAGCATGTCCAGGACCTCGGCGAACATCGGATTACCGGGCCTGCGCGCCATGAGGGCACGTAACCAGGCCACCGTCAACCGCGCCTCGTACTCCCACTCGACCATGACAGCCTTGGATTCCGGCATGTAGAAGAACCAGGTCAACACATTGCCGACCTCGGTGATACGCCGAAACACCCGACGGTACTCCGCGTTGGAGTACAGCACGTTCCACCCCTCGTCGACGTAGGCGGCCAAACTCGGGTGCAGTCCGTCGGCCGCCTCGCGCTGCACCGAGGTCACTTCCTGTCGCCGCCCCGGTTCCGCTTGGTCACCCCGCTGGGCACCGGCCAGGTCGTGGAGGTGCTGCCGCTCCACCGAGACACTCCCGAGAGCATCGGCCAGTCGATCCACCACCGTCGGGGAAGGATTGTCCGCATGCCCCTGCTCCAGCTTCTGGACGTAACCCACGCTGGTGCGCGCCGCCGTCGCCAGCTCCGCCCGGTTCATCGCCGGGCGCGGCGTCCGGTAAGCCGGGTCGGGCGCGAACGCGGCCGGGGGAGCACCTGATCTCAGGTGGCGTAAATAGCTACCGAAACTCGGCGGTTCGATGATCACGTCACGATTCTATGTCGAGACACTCCGTTCACGGTAACAGGTTGACTACCAAGAGTGTCCAAAACGGAGTCCGTACGGCGCGGGAACGGTCCTGGACGGGTCGACCGACCTCCACGAGGCCCGACGCTTCACCCACACGGTGGAACGAACACCCAGCGTGGCCGGTGTTCCTGACAAGGATATCACCGCCAGGGATATCCCCGGCGGTCACAGTTGCCCGCCCGGTTCGCCACCTCCCAGAATCCAACGTGTCGGACGAACACGACACCGGACAGAACCTCCGACCACGACGAAGGGCGCCCCGTCCGGGGCACTCGAACCGCCCGGCCGACGGAGCCACCGGGCCACAGGTGCCGCGAGAACCTGCCCCTGGGGGAAGGTCTCGACATCACATCATCGTCGAGACCGGCGGCCGGGGAGCTTCCACTCCCCGGCCGCTGAGACCATCCTCGAAACCGGATGAGAAGCGCGGCGAGATCGATCATGCCTCGGTAGGACGAGGCGGTTTTGTCGTAGCGGGAGGTGATGGCTCGGTGGTCGCCTCCGGTCACTCCATCACCCACGGCTCCATCACCCACGGGGTGGACGCCAACCGTCACCGGCCCGACCCGGCATCCTCATCTCCTTCAAAGGATCCGTGGTGTGGACACTCGAGCGGGAACGTACCCGGCAGCGGATCGACGAGTGGACCCACCGCACGGGACTACGGGACGGACTTCACCGCCGCCACCGCCCACCCCGAGAATCCGTTGCGGCTGTGTCCGGAGTACGACAGCGGGGACGGTCTACATCCACGGCGGAGCGACGGTGACGCTCATGGCCCCGGCCGTCGTGAAAGCCCCAGAACGGCCACGAACCTCTTCACCCTTTTTCGCATGTCCCGATCATCACACGTCTTCCCCGGCTGTGATCTTCGTGGCGTGAACACGCCAGCGAACCGGGACGGCGGTGATCAGTGCGCCTGAGCCGGTGTCTCGACGGATGGAGCGGCGATTCCGGAGAACACCCGGTCCAGCTGGGCACTCGTGGAGCAGTGCCGTGCTCACGGATCGGTGGCAGGGTGTTCCTCGGTGACAGTGACGCCTCCCCCGGAGGTCCGATGACCGACAGCGCACCCTCCCCTCCCGATGTCTTCGACCCGCGTCGCTACGTCGACGGTATTCCGCACGAGTCCTTCGCGTGGCTGCGTGAGCACGATCCGGTCAGTTGGCAGCACGAGCACCCGGTGGGTGACTGGCCCGGCGGTCCGGGGTTCTGGGCCGTCACCCGCCACGAGGACGTGGTGCGGGTGCTGAGGTCCCCGACCGAGTTCTCCTCGTGGTCGGGCGCCACTCAGATCCGCGATCCCGCACCGGAGGACCTGGATTTCCTCCGCCGCATGATGCTCAACATGGATCCCCCGGAGCACAACAAGCTACGCCGGATCGTCAGCCGCGCCTTCACACCCCGCCGGGTCACACTGATGCGACGAGCGGTGGCGCGTCGGGCCCGTGAACTCGTCGACGCGGTGGCCGAGCGCGGCGAGTGCGACTTGCCCGCCGAGGTCACCGACGACTTCCCCCTACTCAACCTGGCCGATCTGCTCGGAGTCCCCGAAAGCGACCGCGGCAGGCTGCTGGAGTGGACCAACCGTGTCATCGGATACCAGGATCCGGATCACGCCGGGACGGCCGTGGACGCCACCGGCCGACCGGTCGATCCTCGCTCACCCGAGCAACTGGGCGACATGTTCTCCTACGCGCGTGAACTGGCCGAGCACAAACGTCGCCACCCGGCCGACGACCTGATGAGCGTGCTGGCCACCGCCGAGGTGAACGGCCGGGGGCTGTCCGAGGCCGAACTGGGGATGTTCTTCTTCTTGCTGTCGGTGGCGGGAAACGACACGGTACGTAGCGCACTACCCGGTGGCATGCGTGCCTTCGCCGAGCACCCCGAACAACACCGGGCCCTGTGGGCGAAGCCCGAGCTGCTCGACTCGGCGGTGGAGGAGACCCTGCGCTACCACCCGCCGGTGCTGAGTTTCCGTCGCACCGCCACCACCGATCTGAACCTGGCGGGCAGGGCCGTGCGGGCCGGGGAGAAGGTGGTGGTCTTCCACTGTTCGGCTCATTTCGACCGGCGTGCGTTCCCCCGACCGTACGAGTTCGACGTTCGACGTTCCCCCAACGGGCACCTGGCCTTCGGAGACGGGCCCCACGTGTGCCTGGGGGCGCACTTCGCCCGGATGCAGCTGCGTGCCTTCTACGCCGAGGCGTTGTGGCGGATGCCCGAGCTCGAACTCGCCGGGCCGACGCGGCGGCTGGTGTCGAACTTCGTCAACGGCATCAAACACATGCCGATCCGGTTCGTTCCCAACAGCATCACTCGCACGCGGAATTGACCTTCCCGGTCCGGGAGATCATTCTCGGAATGAGGGACTCTCCCACGCGTCCGGGAGGCGAGATGGCGCACGCACTGCCCCACGACCGGTTGGGGAGCGGCGGGCACGCGGTGCTGGTGGTGCACAACTGGTTCGGTGACCGCAGCACCTTCGCCGGGCTGCAACCCTGGATGGACACCACCACCTTCTCCTACGTGTTCGTGGACCTCCGTGGCTACGGGGAGGCCGTCGGCCACGCGGGGGAGTACACCGTCTCCGAGGCCGCCGAGGACCTACTGGCCACCGCCGACGCGCTCGAGCTGCCCGAGTTCTCCGTGGTCGGACACTCGATGGGAGGGATGATCGCCCAGCACGTGCTGCTCAAGGCCCCGAACAGGGTGCGTTGCCTGGTCGGGATCTCACCCGTGCCCGCTTCGGGGGTGCCCCTGGACGAGGAGAGCTGGGAACTGTTCGCCGGAGCCGCCTGGACCCCGGAGAACCGCAGGGCCATCATCGACATGACCTCCGGGCACAGGCTCCCCGGCCCCTGGTTGGAGGCCACCGTGCGTCGTTCGGTGGAATGCAGCGATCGGAACGCCTTCCGCCGTTATCTCGACTCGTGGGCGGGTACCGACATCCACGAGCACATCGCGGGCAACGAGACACCGGTGCTGGTGTGTGGCGGGGCGCACGACAAGGCACTCCCTCCCGAGGTCATGCGGGACACCTGGCTGCGCTGGTACCCGAACGCCGAGCTCGAGGTGTTCGCCGACGCAGGGCACTACGCTCCCGAGGAGGTCCCACTGGCGCTGGTCGCGCTGACGGAAGGATTCCTGGCTCGCTCGTGAGAAAGCGGGTGCGCGCGATGCTGCGACAACGCCGCATCACTCCCGTGATCGCCCACCGAGGCCAGGCCCACGGGGCCGGACTCGGCACCCGCCGCTGGGTCATCGAGCGCAGCCTCGGATGGTTGCACTGGCCCCGACGACTCCGCACCCGCTGACAACGCCGCGCCGACATCCACGACAGTCTGCTCCAGCTGGCCACCTGTCTCATCCAATACCGACGCGTCCAACATTTTTTCCAGGAGTTCTAAGAGGATTCGTTGGGGTTATGCGAGCCAAGGGGATTCGACAGAAAACGATCCGGCAAAGGCGATCGGCTTGACGGATGAGAACGGAAAATTCTGGAAGCTGTTCGATCCGAACGCGCCGGAACCTTATCCAGTACCAGTTCCGGAAACTCCGGATCTCTTGGGTTTCATGGCTCTGTGAGCACCGAGCGCCCCCTGACGAACGTGCGAGGAGCGCTAGCTCTGCTAACTCGCAGGATGAGCAAGCCCCTGCCGCTATCGGGGCACGGCAGGGGCAGGATCTCATCCCCCCAAACGGCTCTGAGAGCGTTACAGAGTGGTTTTTGTGAGCTCTCCTGTCTTATCCTCCCAATGGGCGGACAAGTACCGGTTTCGGAAGGTCTTCCGACACGAAGCACGCCGAAGCCGGAGTTTCGAGCGCCATAGGTGAACCGGGCTGGCCCGGTTCGGGAAGTCCCAGGATCGCTCGCAGCGTCCACAACGGTGAAGCGTGGTACTGATACGAGACCCGAGCGGGGTTGAATACGCCGCTGTCATCCATCGTCGGCACTCGGTAGCCCGTAGCTTGGTGTTCATCGCGCAGGATAAGCACATCCGCGCACGCCTGCCATTTGAACATGGCCGCCATAAGACAAGGCTCGTCTTCCGGACCCCAACGAATGAGTGTCCAGTGACGCCTACGAAGCTCGTTCAGAAGATCTTTCAATTCGAGTGAGAAGATCTCTCCGGGCTTCTCGAGCCTCCCGGTCAACGTCGGCATACAGCGACGTTAGAACGGATGACCCTCCCATTTCGAGTTTTAGTCACGTGCTCGCATAAACTCATCGGCTACCGAGGCCAGCAGTGTCCGGATATTGTCACCAGATACGGCCCTTTCTCGAAAATGCTCGAACACATTCAGGTGATACGAAATATCGCGGTAGTCACGCAAGACTACTTCTCCGGAGAAAATCTCAACCAGTACGAGTCGGTCGTCATAGACGACGAACACGTTAAGCGGGGAGGATTTCACCAGCTCAGAGTTTGGAAGGATCGCGAGGTCAACGTTCGGCCGATCCGAGACCGCGGCCATGTGCTCCAGCTGGCCAACCATGACGCTATCCGTTGCGCGCTTTAGCCGGATGGCTTGCTCGGTTAGCAGGAAGTGGAACCGGCGGGACTCATCGTTTAAGACGTCTTGGCTTTCCAACCGAGCCTGTACGGCACGGTCGATGTCCCGCGCTGGTCGGCCTTCGACCCCTGGCGTCAGAACGGCTCGCGCGTAGTCGCGCGTCTGGATGAGCCCGGACGGGATAGCAGGCAAGAACTGACGAACCACCGAGGATGATTCCGCTAGAGCCTTGATCTCAGCCTGGCTTCGCCAGATTCCCATCCGGGCAGCGGAGCGAAGCGAAGTGTACTCGACGTTGGCCGACCGAGTGAGCGAGAGAAGTTCCTCCCGTACCTCCGAGCCCACGTCTAGTGCTTTCAAGATCCTTTCCACGTCGGTAACGCTGGGCAGCGCCTTGCCGGACTCGATGCGGCTGATCTTTGGCTGGGACATGGCAGTACGAGCGGCTAGTCTCTCGCCCGAGAGTCCAGCCGCTTTCCGTAGCTGCTTGAGCGTGTCAGCAAGGTTCTTGCGGTGCTGCTGATCGGAATCAGGTTCGAGCATCCCACTCATTCAGCGAGACAGCGTGAGCTAGAGCAGTATCTCGCCACTTGCGGTACTGCGAAAGGTCTGGGTTCTCTCGCTGGTCGATGTTAAACAGCGTCCCGTCAGGGGAGAAGTTCAGATCAACGACCACCGAGTCATCGAAGAGCCAGAAGTCATGCGCTGGCAAATCAAGGGCAAGATCCGTCAGATCCAAGATCCGGATGTCTTCCCCAGCTTTGACGTTGCCGGGGATACCCCAGTCGAGTTGGTACCGCTGGTACTCGGTCAGCGGACGGCGGACGGTCCGGACTCGGCCGATGCTGCGGCCGGACTCCACGATCTCCCGGACCGTTTCATGCCAACCAGAGTTGTGATCTTTGGGCTTCGGTTCACCCTTACGCCAGCGATCGATGCTGTCTTGTTCACGCTGCATGGTGTAGGTCGGTTGGCACTCGAAGCGCCACGCGGAACGTTGGCAGTCGTCAAACTGCTTGCTGAACTGGTCCCGGGTCAGAATCACTTCAAAGCCCCCTGAGCCGCTGCACGGTTTCCGGACTAGTTCCGGACTCCACCAGCGCAGAAACAGCGTTTAGGACGGTCTCAGCGGGTAGCTCGACAGCCGTTTCGCCTTGGCCAAGCTCCAGCCCGTCAGCGTTGAGCACGTGCTCGCCCTGGACCACCGCTGTGCCCCGGTCCGACACGTAGACGGCCGGACAGGTCTTGTCATCGCAACCGGACACTTTAAGTAGCTTCATGCTCACAGCTTCGGGCACCTGGTCGACCTAGACAAGATCTATTCATGTTCTCGCATAGACGGCTACGGCTTCGGCCAGTCGAAGGAGACAGTCACCGGGGCATGGTCGCTCCAGCGCTTGTCGTAGCTCGGCGCCCTCTCGACCCTCGTCTCCGAGGCGTGCTCGGCGAGCCGCTCGGTGGCCACGTGGTAATCGATCCGCCATCCCGAGTCGTTGTCGAAGGCCTTGCCCCGGTACGACCACCAGGAGTACGGGCCGGGCCCCTCCGGGAACAGGCGACGCACCACGTCCACGTACTCGGCCTCGTCGAACACCCTGCTCAGCCAGGAACGCTCCTCCGGCAGGAACCCGGCCGACTTGCGGTTGTTCTTCCAGTTCTTCAGGTCGATCTCCTGATGCGCGATGTTCCAGTCACCGCAGACCAACACCTCCTTGCCCTGCTGCCGCGCCCGGTCACGCAGCCGGTGCAGGTACGGCAGGAACTCGTCCATGAAGCGTTCCTTCTCGTCCTGCTTGGGCGTACCGGCCTCCCCGCTGGGCAGGTAGAGACTGCCGACCACGAGGCCGTCGAGCTCCGCCTCGGCGTAGCGGCCACTGTCGTCGAACTCCTCGGAGCCGAAGCCGATCCTGGTGGCCTCGGGTTCGGTGCGACTGTAGATGGCGACCCCGCTGCGCCCCTTGTCCGAACTCGGCGCCAGCAGCGTGTGCCAGCCCTGTGGCGCACGCGCGGCCTCCGGAAGCTGCTCGTACTCCGCCCTGGTCTCCTGCATGCAGACCACGTCGGCGTCGGTGGCGGCCAGCCACTCGACGAACCCCTTCTTGGCGGCGGCACGCAGGCCGTTCACATTCACCGTCGAGACAGTCAGCACGTCGCCGAGGATAACCACCGCCTTGGCGGGCACCACTTCCGGCAGCCTTCCCGAGGCTACCGTCGAACCGAACGGTCGATGCCGGGATGGGCGTCTTTTCGGGGGCTCATCCCTACGCCGAAAGGGTGAAAATCCGTCACCCAGCCTGGTTGTCGTGATCATGATCGGGGATCGTCAGCGTGCCGTGCGTGTCGAACACGGCCACTACAGTCGACTTCCCCAGGGAGAAGCTTCATGAACCTGCTCGGCGGGAACGCGCGAGCCCGAACGGCCGGAAGACGCCGACGAGCTACCGGAACGGGCGGCATCGCGCTGGCGGCACTGCTGACCGCCGCTTCGCTTCCGGTGCTGGTCGCACAGCCACGGCCCGCCCAAGCGGAGACCACACCGGGCGAGCGGGCTCCGGCGTGCGCCCCGTGGGACCGGGAGTGCCGGGTGAACCGCTACCTGGACCGGATACGCGACCGGCCGGAAAAGCTCGACGAGTTCCTGCGAACCATGCCGAAGGGAGGTGATCTGCACAATCACCTTTCCGGTGCGGTTTCCACCGAGTCGTTGATCCGCTACGCCGCCGAGGACGGACGCTGCATCGACGCCGAAACCATGCAGTCCTCCCTCGCGCCGTGCACCGAAGGTCAGCGTCCGGCCTCGGACGCGGTGAGCGATCCGGAGTTCCGCGAGCGCGTGATCGGGGCGTGGTCGATGGCCGGCTTCGAGCCGGGCGGCGAGGAGTCGGGCCACGACCACTTCTTCGCGACCTTCGGCAAGTTCTGGGCCGCCACCGAGGGACGTGACGGTGACATGCTGGCCGAGGTCGCCGGCGACCTCGCCGAGCAGAACCAGTTCTACCTCGAGACGCTGCTGTCCAGGCAGTACGAGGCCCGCAGCGAACTCGTGGAGCGCGTCGGCTTCGACCCGAGTTCCGAACGGGAGTTCCGGCGGCTGCGGGAGGTGCTGCTGCGCGAGGGCCTGCGGGACGTCGAACGCGCGGCACGACGCCAGACCGACCGCGACTTCGCCCGCTACCGGGAACTGCTGAACTGCGGCACGCCGAGCGCCCGCCCGGGCTGCGGCGTCGAGATCCGGCTGGACTACCAGGTGGCGCGGGCCAACTCCCCCGCCAGCGTGTTCACCCAGCTGCTGCTCGGCTTCGAGCTCGCGCAGAGTGATCCCCGCTTCGTGGGACTCAACATGGTCCAACCCGAGGACCACGAGGTCTCGCTCCGGGACTACACGCTGCACATGCGGATGATCGACTACCTGAGTGAGCAGTACCCCGGGGTGTCGGTCAGCCTGCACGCGGGCGAGCTCGTTCCCGGCCTGGTCAAGCCCGAGGAGCTGACCCACCACATCGACCAGGCGGTACGGATCGCCGGAGCCGACCGGATCGGTCACGGGATCGACCTGCGACACGAGGACGACTGGCGGGCGCTGGCCGACCACATGGCCGAACGCGACATCCCCGTCGAAGTACCGCTGACCAGCAACTGCCAGATTCTGCGGGTCTGCGGATCGGAGGAGCACCCGCTGCCCGACTACATGGCCCACGACGTTCCCTACGCGCTGGCCACCGACGACCCCGGCGTTTCGCGCAGTGACATCACGGCCCAGTACAGTCGTGCGGCCACCGAATTCGGTCTCAGCTACTCGCAGCTCAAGGCGAGCGCACGCACCTCGCTGGAGCACGCCTTCATCCAGGGGGAGAGCCTCTGGGCGAAGCCCGGCTCCCGACGGATGAAACCGGTGTGCGCCTCGGACACTCCCGGCTTCGGCAAGGCGGACACGGCGGCGTGCGCCGAGCTGTTGTCGGGTAGTCCGAAGGCGAAGCTGCAGTGGCGCCAGGAGGCGGCGTTCCACGCGTTCGAGACCTACTACGCGGCCAAGCTCTGAGGCCCGGACCGTTCCGGCGGTGAGGGCCGGGAACCGGTGGTGCGTCCGCTGTGGACGAACCACCGGTTCCCGGCACCTGGGCGCTACCCCTTCCGGCGTCCCAACCGCGCGGGCCACCACGTGACCCTGCCGATGTCCAGCGACAGCGCCGGAACCAACAGCGAACGCACGATCAGCGTGTCCAGCAACACTCCGAACGCCACGATGAACGCCAGTTGGGCGAGGAACAGGATCGGCAGCACGGCCAGCGCGGCGAAGGTGGCGGCGAGCACCACTCCGGCGGAGGTGATCACCCCGCCGGTGACCGACAGTCCGCGCAGCACACCGGTCCGGTGCTCCGAGCGGCGGACCTCCTCACGGGCTCGGGTCATCAGGAAGATGTTGTAGTCGATGCCCAGCGCCACGAGGAACACGAAGCCGTAGAGCGGGACGACCGGATCGGCTCCCGGCATGTCGAGCACGTGGTTGAACACCAGCGCGGAGACCCCCATCGTCGCGGCGAAGGACAGCACCACGGTGGCGAGCAGCACCAGCGGGGCGACGAGGGCGCGCAGCAGCAGTGCCAGTACAGCGAGGATGACCAGCAGGACGATCGGGATGATCACCGAGCGGTCGCGCTCCGCGGTCAGCCGGGTGTCCAGCTGGATCGCGCTCGTCCCGCCCACCAGTGCGTCGGCACCCTCGACGGCGTGCACCGACTCGCGGATCCGCCGCACCGTCGTGAGGGCCGCCTCCGAGTCGGCGGGGTCGGTGAGCACGGCCTCGACGCGGACGAGTCCGTCGACCACTCTGGGTTCGCCCGTCTCAGTCCGGGTGACGGCGACGTCGGCCACCCCGGCCACCTCGGCTGCCCGCGTCACCCTCTCGGCGCTGTCCGCCTCGGCGATGATCACGGTGGGTGCCCCCGCCCCGCCCGGGAAATGTTCGGAGAGGAGTTCCTGCCCGGCGACCGATTCCACCGGGGTCAAAAACACCTCGGACCGCGCGGTGCCGTCGGCCCGTAGCTGGGGCAGCCCGAGCGTGCCGAGGAGCAGAAGCACGGTGCTTCCGATCCAGATCGCCCGGGGTGCTCTGCCGACCCACGTGGCGACACACTCCCAGGCACCGGTGCGGCGGTTGTCCGAAGTTCGCGGTTCGCCGCCGCCCCGCCGTGTCGATCCCCGCGCGGCGGAGACCGGCGGGAAGGGCCAGAAGGCGGCGCGGCCGAACAGCGCGAGCACGGCGGGCAGGAAGGTGGTCGAGGCCAGCAGCGCGGCGGCGATGCCGATGGCGGCCACCGGCCCGAGGCTCCTGTTGGAGTTCAGGTCGCTGAACAGCAGGCACAGCAGCCCCAGGATGACCGTGCCCGCCGAGGCCAGGATCGGTTCCAGCGTGGCTCGCCAGGAGCGCGCGAGTGCCCGGTACTTGTCGGGGGCCGCACGCAGTTCCTCCCGGAACCGGGACACGAGCAGCAGCGCGTAGTCCGTGGCGGCGCCGACCACCAGGATGAACAGGATGCCCTGACTCTGGCCGTTGAGGGCGAGAACGTCACCCACCGCCAGGAAGTACACGGCGAGACTGGCTGCCCCGAGGGCGAACACCGCGCTGAGCAGCACCAGGACCGGCAGCAGCGGGCTGCGGTAGACGAGCACCAGGATCAGCAGCACCACGCCGCCCGCCACGAGCAGCAGCAGTCCGTCGACTCCGCTGAAGGCTTCGGACAGGTCGGCGGCTTGCGCGGCGGGGCCGCTGACCAGCGTGGTGAGCCCCGGCGGCGGCCGTTCCAGAACGGTGCGCATCGCCGAGACGGAATCGGCCGGTTCGGCCCCGGAGTCGATCGAGACGACCACCCGCAGCGCCTGGTCGTCCCCGGGCGAGGGGATCGGGGGTGAGACCCGCTCGACACCTTCGACGGAGGCGATCCGCTCCGAGGCACGGGTCAGGTACCGACGGTCTGAGTCGGTGATTCCCTCGGCGCGTTCGGCCACGACGAACGCGGGTACCCGCTGTCCTCCGGAGAACCGCCGCCGCAGTTCCTCGACCTTGGTGGCCTCCGCCGACGCGGGCAGGAAGGTGGAGCTGTCGTTCTCGGCGACCTCGGCGAGCTTTCCCGTGAACGGCCCGCCGATGCCGCCCAGGACCAGCCAGGCGATCACCAGCGAGGCGGGGATCAGCCATCGCGGGCGACGCGCCCTCGGGGGATGCTGGTCCGTGTCGGGAGGATGACCGGTGGAGTTCATGGGATGGTTCCTCGTCGTGGTCGAGGGGTCGGGGTGGCGTCCCTGCTGGCGCTGCCATCCCAGAGTAATTCGATTATCGAATTACTTCCTCGGCAGGTGCCGCACGACGTGGAGGAGGAGCGATGAGCACGAGCTACGACCAGGGCGGCGAATCCCCGGAAGGGCCCCAGGAAGCCGGTTCCCCCGCTTCCGAGGGGGATGTGGCGCTGGGCAAGCTGCTGCGACGCCTCAACGTCGAGCTCGACCGGTTCAACGTCCTGTTCGGGGACGCCCACGGTCTGCACCACACCGACCTCAACGCGCTCGTCGCGATTCTCGACGCGGCCGGCGGAGGGGAGCCGATGACGCCGAGCAGGCTGGCGGCCGAGCTCGACCTGAGCCTTTCGGCCACCACGGCCCTGCTGGAACGGCTGGAGTCGCTCGGTCACATCACCCGCGAACGCAGCAGGACCGACCGGCGCAGGACGGAGCTGGACGTCCACGACTCCGCCCGGCGGGTCGGCGGTGACTTCTACCGGCCGCTGATGCGGGAACTCGGCGACGCCTGGCACGAGTTCAGCGACGAGCAGCGGGAGACGATCCGGCGGTTCCTCCTGGCCACGATCGACGCGACCGGACGTGCGCGCGAGACGATCGAGCGGCGTTGAGCGGGGCCGTGCGAACGACCCGCCCGTGACCGGAGGTTTCCCGGGCAGGAGGCGGACGGCCCTCGGGGCGGACGCGGGCGCTCCCCGGGCGCGCTCCCGCCACCGTCGAGCGGCCCCGGCGGCCTCACAGCCGCAGTTGCCCACCGTCGTAGACCAGCAACCCGTCCTGCCGCAGCCGCACACCATCCATCGCGTGGTGCTCGCGCAGCCGACCGTCGTGCATCAGGTGCACGGCCTCCACACCGCGAACCAGCGTCACGTAGTCCGCGATCATGCGACGGTGGCAGCGCCACCACACGCTCTCGGAACACATCACGGCCGTCTCGCGGTGCGTGGCCTCGTCGAGCAGCTCCGCCACGGCCGCGCGGAACCGTTCGGTACGCATGTGCGCGGCGTAGGCGCGGAACCCCTCGTTCCGGCAGGCGGTGTCCGGCGACCCGGCGGGGGTCCTCCGGAACCCGCCGAGCCGCTCCTCCCAGCGGTACTCCACCCCCGCTTCGGGCAACCACTCCCTGAGTTCGGAGCGGTTGAAGTCCGGGTTGTGCCTGCTGCCCGGGGCGCTGCGCACGTCCAGCACGACCTCGATCCCGGCCGCGCGCAGCAGCGGGCCGAACTCGACGCGGGTACTCGTGCCGTGCCCCACCGTGACCAGCCGCATCGCCACCCCCGAAACCGACGGTACTTTCGCCGAGACCGAACATCCCTGCCGGACATGGTCGTCGGTACTCCTCGGTGCGGCAGCGCCGACAACCACCCACGCGGACGGCACCGCCTCGGGGGCTCCCGCGCCGCCCTCGCGGGGCGGGCCCGACGTCGTGCGGCACCCCGCTCGATGTCGGGCCCGCCGGAGCGGGGAGCCCGCGAGAGGTTCCGCCGAGCCACCACCGCCTCAACCCGACCGGAGAACTCGGATCACCCCCGCCCCGAGGTCCCCAGCCGTCCGGCCCGGACCGCTGCCACCACGCCGCCGTCCACGAGGAGGTCGGTGCCGCTGACGAAGGTGGCCTCCGGCCCGAGCAGGAAAGCCGCCGCCGCGGCGATGTCCTCGGACGTGCCGAGCCGCCCGGCGGCGGACGCCTCGACCATCGTGCGCACCGCACCGAGGTGCCGCGAATCCAGCTCCTCCCGCACCATGGGGGTCGAGATGACGCCGGGGCTGATCGAATTGACCCGGCTGCCCCGCTCGCCCCAGGTGACACTGGCCCGCTGCACCCGGAGCTGGTTGGCCCGTTTGGTGAGCGAGTAGGCGTGACCGGGATCCGTCACCTCCTCCGGTGCGGTGAACGGCAGCTCGAGCAGTTCACCGGCCGGGGCGGTGGCCAGCTCTTCCTCCTGCTGCCGGTCGAGCGTCGCGCCCATGTGCCCGGCCATGCTGGAGATCACGACGGCCGATCCTCCCTCGGCCACCACGGGCTCGAACTCCTCCAGGACCAGTGCCGCCCCGAGCAGGTTCACCCGCAGGATCACCGCCGCCGATGACCGGGCCGGCGAGAGTCCCGCCGTGTGGGCCAGCCCGGTCACCGGACCCAGTTCGGCGGCGGCGCGGGCCAGTTCGGCCACGGACTCGCGCGAGGAGACGTCCGCTCGTCGGGTGACCACGTCGTGGCCGTCCGAGCGCAGCACCGCTGCCGCAGATTCCAGCGTGTTCTCGTCGAGGTCGGCGAGCAGCACACGCCTGCCGCTTCCCACGCGGCGCGCGATGGCTCGTCCCATCCCGCCGCTGCCGATGACCACCAGCACTTCCCCGCTCACGGGTCACCCCGTCCCTTCCGCTCGGATCCGCAGCGACAGCACGCTTCCCTCACCGTTGGCAGCCAGCAGCAGCGAGCCGTCCCCGCTCACCACCAGATCGGCGAACGGGCTCGGACGACCGCTGCCGTCCGGTCCGGTCCCGTCCACCCCGGGAAGCGTCTCCACGGCCAGGTCCGCGACCTCGGTCGAGCTCCACCCGGTTTCGGGGTCGAACCGTCGCAACCGGCGGTGTCCGGCCTCGACCACGAACAGTTCACCGCCGCTGACGGCGATCCCCTGCGGCGCGTCGAGCCCGTCGAGCACGACCACCGGTTCGGCGTCCAGGCGCAGCACCCGCCCGAGCCGGTCGTCGCTGACGTAGCAGCGCCCGTCCTCGTCGAGCGCCACCCCGACCGGGTGCTCCAGCCCCTCGGCCAGCACCCGGACCGCGTCCGTTTCGTCCACCGACAGCACTCGCCCGCTCCCCGGTGCCGCGAGCACGACCCGTCCGCCCGGATCCACGGCCATCCCGACGAGTTCGCCGAGCCCGGCGACACGCCTGCGGGAAGTCCCCCGCACCGGGTCGTAGGCGTGGAGCTCACCGCCGGCGGTGGCGAGCTGAAGGACCTCGCCGGTCGCGACCACGTTCCGGGGCAGGGAGGGCAGCGTCCCGCCCACCACGTCCACCTGGTCGAGCCCTCCCGACTCAGACAGGCCCGACAGACCGAAGTGATCGGCCACGTAGACCCTGCCGGTGGGGTCGACCGTCGTTCCGAACGGCCCGTTCAGCCCGGCCGGGACGACCGTGCGAGCGCTGCCCCGCTCGCCGAGCTCGGTGATGCTCCCTCGCACGAAGCTGGAGACGAACATGCGGTTGTCCGCGTCGAACGCGGCGTTGTCCAGGCCCGGTACCCCGGTGGCGAAGCTCGACGTGCGCCCCGTCACCCGGTCCACCCGCGTGATGGTCCCGGCCGGGTCGCAGGAGAGGACGAACAGTTTCCCGGCCAGGTCGAAGCGCACGGCGACCGGCACGGGCATTCCGCTCGCGACGAGCTCGGGTTCCCCTCCCTCCGGTGGGATCCGCCGGACCTCGCTGGTCATCATGTGCGGGTAGTACAGCAGCCCGTCGGGGCCGAACTGCATCGCGTTGCCGTGGGCCAGCCCCTCGGTGAGCGGCACCGGCTCCCCGCCGCCCGGGAACAGCTCGAACAGCCCGCCGCCGTCGCGCATCTCGTTGACGAAGATGCGGTCACCGAGGCACGTGATGCCGTTGGGCGCCACCAGGGCATCGGTGACCAGGTGGATCTCCTCGTCCGGGGAGCGCCGCCAAACCCGCCCCGGGGCCACGTCGGCGACGTACATCGTCCCGTCGGGGGTGAACGCGATGTCGTCCGGTGTGAGCACCGGGCTCCCCGGTGGGACCACCACCCCGACCTCGCCGGAGGTGGTGTCCACCGCGCTGATCCGGCCGGTGAGGAACTGCGCCACGTGGAGCGTCCCGTCGGGCCCGAAGGCGATGCCGTTGGCTCCCCGCAGCGGGCTCGGTTCGTTCAGCCGCACCGGTTTCGGGCGCTCGGCCCCCGGGTTCGGCCCCCCACCGTCAGTTCGGTTCGTCGCCATCGTTCTCCCCCGGTTGGACGAGCAGCTCGGTGAATCCGTCGTTCTCGCGCCACTCGCGCAGTGTGTCGGCGAACTCGAGCTCATCCGGCCGGTAGAAGCTACGCACGACCGAGGAGTGCCCCTCGTTGTTGTAGTAGCCCGGGGTGCACTCGTCCAACGCCCTGTCGACCCCGGCCTTGGCGCTCATCTCGTCGACCCAGGCCTGCTCGGCCTCCCGGGTGGGCTCCACGTAGGCCGCCCCGCGCTTGGCGGACTCGGTGATCACCGCCGCGATGTGGGTGGCCTGGTCGTCGAGCACGTGGGTGAAGTTGGGCGCCACACCGTTCTGCGACGGTCCCATGCAGAACAGGTTGGGGAAACCGTGGCTGGTGAACCCGTGCAAGGTGCGCATGCCGTTCCGGAAGTGCTGGGGCAGCGTCACACCGTCCCGGCCGTGGAGGGGTAGACCGGACGCGGCCGGGTGCGAGCCGCCGACCTGGAAGCCGGTGGCGAGGACGATGCAGTCCACTTCGTACTCAACGCCCTGGCTGACCAGCCCGGTCTCGGTGATGCGTTCCACACCGCGACCCTCGGTGTCCACAAGGGTCACGTTCGGGCGGTTGAAGGCGGGGTAGTACTCGTCGTTGAAGGTGGGGCGCTTGCACTCGTAGCGGTACCAGGGTCGCAGCGCCCGCGCGGTCTCCTCGTCCTCGACGAGGGAGTTCACCCGTTCCCGCACCTGGTTCATCTTGTGGAAGTCCGCGATCTCGCGGACCAGCTCGTGCTCCTCGGCGGTGAGCTCCTCCTTTCCGGCCTCGTCCGCCACCGCGTTGTAGAGGTGCGCGAGGTCGCTCCACCTGTCGCCCACCAAGTCCTCGGCCGTCCGGTCGCCGCCCAGCACCGCGAGGAAGTCGTTTCGCCTGCGGTCGTGCCAGCCCGGGGGCAGGTTCCGGGCCCACTCCGGGTCGGTGGGGCGGTTGCCGCGCTCGTCCACCACGGACGGGGTGCGCTGGAAGACGTATAGGTGGCCCGCGTCCTCGGCCAGATCGGGCACGCACTGGATTCCGGTGGCGCCGGTACCGATGACCGCGACGCGCTTGTCCGCGAGCTTGTGCATCCCGCCCGTCTGGTCCCCGCCGGTGTAGGAGTAGTCCCACCGGCTGGTGTGGAAGGTGTGGCCCCGGAACTCGTCGATGCCGGGGATACCCGGCAGCTTCGGCCTGCTGAACGGCCCGCTGGAGAAGATCACCTACCGCGCCGCCATGTTGTCGCCGCGGTCGGTGGTAACGTTCCAACGCCGCTTGGACTCGTCCCAGCTCGCACTGGTCACCTCGGTCTGGAAGCAGGCGTCGCGGTAGAGGTCGAACCGCCGGGCGATGTTGACGGTGTGCTGGCGGATCTCCTCGCCCCGCGCGTACTTCTCGCTCGGTACGTAACCGAGTTCCTCCAGCAGCGGCAGATAGATGTAGGACTCGATGTCGCAGCGCACACCGGGGTAGCGGTTCCAGTACCAGGTTCCCCCCACGTCGCCGCCCTTCTCCAGCAGGCGGATCGAGTCGAAACCGGCCTGGCGGAGCCGCGCCCCCGCGAGCAACCCGCCGAATCCCGCGCCGACGATCAGCACCTCGACCTCGTCTGTGAGCGGTTCGCGGTCCGGTTCGGACTCGGCGTAAGGGTCCGCCACGTAGTAGCCGAAGTCACCCGTCGGTGCGATGTACTGGGAGGCCCCGTCCGGGCGGAGCCGCCGGTCCCGCTCGATGCGGTAGCGAGCGCGCAGCTCCTCCGGGTCGAAGCCGAGCCTGTCGGGGTCCAGCAGCTCCGCTTCGAGCGTCCGCTCGTCGTTCGTCATGTGTCCGGTCCTTGTAGTTCGGAAGTCGCTGTTTCGGTTCCCGCCGAGGACCTCCCGACCCGCCGGTCTTCGAGTGGCGCGCCTGGCCGGACCCGGCCCGTCTCGTTCTCCGCCGGAGCGCGGCACCGGTTCCGGCGGTCGTCGTCATCGACGTCCGCTCGGTTCGAAGTCTCGGGTCGGGGTTCGGTCACGGCTGACGTGTCACCGGGGCCGACCAGAGCCCGTGAGCGCTTCGGTCAGGCTGGTGACGAGTTCCTCCCAGTCGGAGTGCGCGGTGGTGAGCACCTCGGCGAGGGCGCGTTCCGTTCGACGCACACGTACCTGGTCAGGTACAGCGCCATGTTCCAGCGTTCGGTTCGCACGTGGTCCGGCAGCTCGGGCAGGCACCGGTCCATCCCCTTCAGGGACAGCAGCAGCGATTCGGAGCGCATCGAGTCTTCGGTGACGATCCCGTGGAGCCCGGGATCGCCCCTCGGGTGGCCGCGGCTCGGTCGATCCGAGCGGTCCTCCTCGTCGTAGTCCTCACCGATGTCACACGCTCCGTTCCGGCCTGGTGAGCCGCAGGACCCCGGCAACCTTTTCAGTCAACCAATTTAATCAGTTGATCGAAACCAGTCAATCAAGTGACTGAAAAATATTCCACACCCTGGATCCCGCCACGCCATTCCCTCCTGGAGAACCCGGGGTAACCACGCGAGGTCTCCCGAAGCGGGGATGACCACCCCTACGAGGGAGCCACCCCGGGAGATCACCACCCCGGGGACACTCCGCCCGATCGGACACTTCCGCTGGTCACCGGCACGCAACTATCAGCACACCATGCGCAACAAAGTACGATTACCCCGTGGGTTGAAGCAACGAATGACTATTTGATGTTCGACCAAACAAAGCTACTGTGTGCCACAACCCACACCGGGTGACATAAATCATGCACCGTGCACCGGGAAGTGCTCACCACTCCGCGATGCCTTCCGGCAACGACCTCCCGCAGCGGAGGTCCAATCATCACCGCCCGAAAGGAACTCGATGACCGCGACGTGGCTGTCGATCCTGCCTCCGCTGCTCGCGATCGCACTCGCGCTGTTGACCCGGCAGGTCATCCCCGCGCTGCTGGCCGGAGTCTGGCTGGGAGCCTGGCTGCTGGAAGGCGCCACCCTCACGGGCCTGGGCACCTCGCTGCTGGACACGGTGGGAGTGCACATCGTCGACGCGCTCGCCGACCGGGACCACGTGATGATCGTCGTGGCCACGCTGATGATCGGCGGCCTGGTGGGGGTGATCCGGCGCAACGGGGGCACCGACGGCATCGTGAAACTGGTGACGCGCTGGGCCGCCACACCCCGCCGGGGGCAGCTCGCCACCGGCGGACTGGGACTGGCGATCTTCTTCGACGACTACGCCAACAGTCTCGTGGTGGGCAACACGATGCGCCCCATCACCGACCGGCTGCGGATCTCACGGGAGAAGCTCGCCTACATCGTGGACTCCACCGCGGCCCCGGTGGCCGCGTGCGGGCTCTTCACCACCTGGATCGGCTATCAGGTCGGGCTGGTCGACGACGCGGTCGGCAAGATCGGACTCGACCAGAGCGGCTTCGCCGTGTTCGTCAGCTCGCTGCGCTACGCCTTCTACCCGGTGCTGGCCGTGGTGCTGGTGTTCGCGGTCGCCGCGAGCCGACGCGATTTCGGCCCGATGGCGCGTGCCGAGCAGCGTGCCCGGGAGTCGGGAACCGTACTGCGTCCGGGATCGAACCTGGGATCCGGTGAGGACACCGAGGCCGAGCTGCGCCCCGAGGAGCGCACCCCGCGCCGATTCCTGAACGCGTTGCTGCCGATCCTGGCCCTGGTCGTGACCACCTTCGTGGGACTGCTGGCAACCGGCAGCGGCAGCACCGTCTTCGAGATCATGGGCAACGGCGATCCGTTCGCCGCGCTGGTGTGGGGTTCGCTCGTGGCGCTGCTCGTCGCGGCGGTGCTCAGCTTCGGACAGCGGATTCTGTCCCTGGGGCAGTTCGTGGACGCGTGGTTCGCCGGGATCAAGTCGGTGCTTTACGTGGTCATCATCCTCTCGGCCGCCTGGGCGTTGTCCTCGCTGACCGAGAAGCTCAAGACCGCCGAGTTCCTGGCTGGGGCGCTCAGCGAGGCGCTGCCTGCCTCGCTGCTGCCGGTGATCCTGTTCGTGCTCGCCGCCGCCGTGGCGTTCGCGACCGGGACGAGCTGGGGGACCATGGGAATCCTGACCCCGCTCGCCGTGCCGCTGGCCTGGTCACTGCTGCGGGTGCAGGAAGCCGAAACCGCCGGTGGGCACCCGATCATCTACGCCAGCGTGGCCACCGTGCTGGCCGGAGCGGTGTGGGGCGATCACTGTTCACCGATCTCGGACACCACGGTGATCTCCTCGCTGGCCTCGCAGTGCGACGTGGTCGACCACGTGCGTACCCAGATCCCCTACGCCATGTACGCGGGGGCCGTCGCGGTGGTCCTCGGACTGCTGCCGATCGGCTTCGGCTTTCCGTGGTGGGCTTCCTTCCTGGTTTCTGTCTCGGTGCTGCTGGTCGGACTGCGGTTGCTCGGCAGGCGCGTACCCGGCGACTCGGGGGACAGGCGGGGCGAGGAGGTCGGAGCGCGGTGAGGACCGGACGGGGCCGGGAGTCGGAGCGGCGGTCGCTGACACGTCGCTCGCGGCCCGCCCGGTGCCGCGGCTCGCCGACTCGCGCGGCCGTGGCCGGAGCGGCGACTGTCCCAACCGGACCATTCGCCGCGGACTCCTCCCGAACCGGGACGAATCCGGAAAACGACTCGTACCGCGCGGGCACGATGTGACAGGTTGTCCCCGAACGAGGCGTGCCCCCACTCCCGCACGGAGCGAAGCACCATGAATCTGGCGTTGTGGATCGTCGCCGGACTGCTGGCCGTCGTCATGCTGGTCGGCGGTGTCACGAAGCTGTTCGTGCCGAAGGACAAGCTGGCCGCGACCTCCAACGGAGGGTGGACCGCCGACTTCGGCGTCGGCTTCGTCAAGACCCTCGGAGCCGTCGAGATTCTCGCCGCGTTCGGCATCACGCTTCCAGCCGTCGTCGACATCGCGCCGGTCATGGTGCCGGTGACCGCCGTCTGCTGGATGGCGTTGATGATCGGGGCCATGCTCACCCACCTTCGGCGTGACGAGCGGACGGCCGTCGTGGCGAACCTGGTCTACCTGGCCCTGGCCGCCTTCGTGGCGTGGGGCCGATTCGGGCCAGAATCCTTCGGCGGCTGACCCCACCACGGCCTCACCACGGCCCTACCACCGGGAACGGCCGAACCGCCCCGGACTCGTACCGATCACCCGCCTGAAGTGCCTGGCCAGATGCGCCTGGTCGTAGAACCCCACCGACGTGGCCACGAACCGGGGCGCCATCCCGTCGAGCAGCAACCGGCGGGCGAGATCGACCCTGCGCCCGATCAGGTACCGGTGCGGGGGAGTGCCGAACTCCCCGCTGAAAACCCGCACGAGGTGGGCCGGGTGTGCGTACAGCAACTTCGCCGCCCGCCGGAGCGTGATCCCCTCGACCAGATGCTCCTCCAACAGCTCGCGCAGCCGCACGGCGAGTTCGGAGTACCCGGCGTGCCGGGCGGCTTCGGCCCGCCCGGTCAAGTGCCGCCGCAGCCGTTCGACGATGAGCGCGAGGCGGCTCTCCGCCTCCAGATCCTCGCCCGGAACCATCAGGGACTCGTGCAACTGATGAACGTGGTGGCGCAGCGGCGGGTCGTCGATGGTGGGCGCGCCCACCGCGAGCCCCACCAGGTCGTCACCGAACCGGCTCGGATCCAGGTAGAGCACCCGCTTCTTGAGTCCTCGCGGGGTGACCGGTGTTCCGTTGTGCGGGACGTGCGGCGGCAGCAGGGTGACCAGGCTCCCCAGCGCGCCGTGCTCGTGGCGGTGCAGGTCGTAGCGCACCGTCCCCTCGTCCACCACCAGCAGTGTCCACGAGTCGTGGGCGTGCATCGGATAGGAGTGCTCGACGAGGTGGGCGTGGTAGGCCTCCACGATCCCGGGCACGGGAGGACGCCACGCAGCCACTCCCGAGCTGGTGATCATGCGAAGAATGTACAAGACCCGGCCGTGGGCCGGGAGTCATGATCTCCCCGTGACAGCGGCTCCTCGCCCGCGCCGGGCACGACACGAGGGCACAGTGCCGCCGCGCTGGGTCTGGCGGCCCGGTGGCAGCCGAAGATCACCGCGTTCCCGGCGGGCGGCACACCGGAAGCGGGTTTCCGAGGTGACCGGTGAACCGAAGTGCACACGTCCGGACGGGAGCGATACATGGCGCGGCGGACCCGACAACGGCACGAATCCGTGGAAGCACACCTCTACCTGCTGGTCACGATGGTTTTCTTCGGCAGCGCGTTCACCAGCTCGAAGGTGGTGGTGAGCGAGCTCCCGCACGAAGTGGCCGCGGTGCTGCGGTTCGGGGGCGGGACGTTGGTGCTGCTGGTCCTGCTGGGCGTGGCACGTGGGAGGGCCGAGCCCGCACCCGCGATGTCGCGGGGACGGTTTCTACGGGCCGGTGCGGTGGGAATGCTGGGGGTGTTCGCCTACAACGTCCTCTTCTTCCGGGGATTGTCGCTGGCCCCGTCGATCGACGGCAGCGTCATCGTGCCCGTGCTGAGTCCGGTGCTCACGACACTGGTGCTGCTCTCGTTCAGGAGAGAGTCGGCCTCGGCCGCCCGGATCGCGGGACTCGCGCTCGGCATGGGCGGGGCGGGGGTCTTCCTCCTGGGCGCCGGAGGCGATGCCTCCCCGCTGGAGGGGACCAGACCGCGTGGGGACCTGGTGTTCCTGTTGGGAGCCGCCTGCTGGGCCGGTTACAGCATCGTCTCCAAGAGGGTCTTGGTCGGCATGGAACCACTGCGCGCCACAACCAGCGGGATGCTGGTGGGATCGCTGGGGCTGCTGGTGTTCGCCCTGCCCGCGATGCCCGAGGTGGCGTGGGCCGAGGTTTCCGCGAGCACCTGGGTGAACATCGGTTACCTCGCACTGGGGCCGACGGCCGTGGCCTATCTCTGCTACTACCGCGCGCTGCGAACGGTGAGCGCCTCGACCTCGACGATCATGATGTTCACCGTTCCGGTGTTCGGCACGACCTGCTCGCTACTCTTCCTGGACGAGACCTTCACGACACCACAGCTCGTGGGAGCACTGGTCATGCTGGTCGGAGCGCTGCTGGCGGTGACGCGGGGACGATTTCGCGCGAGCCCCGGGCGGGAGCCCACGACCGCTTCCCGGGCGCCGAGCGGTCCCGAGCGCGCGGAGAGCGAGCCGGGCTGAGCCACCGTCCGGCGGCACCCCACGATTCGCCCCCTCGCACCCCGCCCGGGAGTGACGCGTCGTAGCACCGGGCGAGCTCGCTCGGTGGCGCTCGCGCGAAGCCGCCCCTGTCGGGCTCTCACGAGGGCGGAGCAGCGCAGCGGCCGTTCTCCGCCTGAGAGGTCCACAGCGGCCGGGGGCGACCGAACGGGCGAGCATTCCACCTCGGGGAGGCCGGTGGGGTCGCCGATGCCGCCGTGCGGAAGGGTTCCAGCGCGCAGTACGTCCCATCGATGCGATCCCCGCGGGGAAAACCACGAAAGCCGGGGAACCAATCTCCGACGAGATCAGGACCGATCCCGGCTCTCCGAACCGCCACGCACGAACTCCGGTTCGTAACCCGCTTCGACCGGCCGAGCGTCCCCGCCGGCCGGGACACGGGCAACCAGCGGAGGAAATCAGCGGGAAAATCTCAACCGGACGGTGAATCCCCTGACGACAACAGCAGGGGGCGCACCTCGACGGCGCGCGGGAGAACGGAATCGAACGAACCGTGCCGTTCCGGCGGGACGACCGGAGAAGCACTCCGGATCGGAGCTGGTGCGCGATACTGGGATCGAACCAGTGACCTCTACCGTGTCAAGGTAGCGCTCTCCCGCTGAGCTAATCGCGCCAACGCACCCGGCCGGTGGATGCTCCGTTCGGAGCCTTGCCACCTCGTGGCCGGACACGAAACATCTTACCGGTCGTGACGATCGTCCTTGACACGGGGGCCACCCTTCCCCGACCGGTTAGGCTGCCCGCCGTGTCCGACTTTCCCGATCCACCACCGAAGCGCGCCGACTTCAACGTGCTGTGGCCGATCACCACGCGGTGGAGTGACAACGACTCCTACGGCCACGTGAACAACGTGGCGCACTACTCCTGGTTCGACACCGCCGTGAACGGCTGGCTGATGCGGGCCACCGGAACCGACATCCGCGCGCTGCCCGCCATCGGCATGGTCGCCGAGACCGGCTGCCGCTACCTCTCCGAGCTGAGCTTCCCCGACGACGTCGAGGTGGGCATCGGACTGCGGCGCTTGGGCAACTCCAGCGTCACCTACGGGCTGGCGGTGTTCGGCAACGGCAGCGAGCGACCCGCCTCGCTGGGGCGGTTCGTGCACGTCTACGTGGACCGCGAGACCCACACCACCCTTCCGGTGCCCGAGGAGATCCGGGCCGCGCTGCGCTCGCTGTGATCGCCCGCTCGTCGTGGCGGTGACCGGAAGCCGCGTTCAACAGGGCTCGGGCGCACCGCCCGCCCTCGGCCACACCACACGAGCGCGGATGTGGCTGCCGAAGCCGAACCTGCGCGCGGCCCGCTCCGGCTCCGAGACCCGCATCCGCACTGTCCCGTCCACCGAGACGACCTCGGCGTGGTCCTCGAAGACCATGCCCCAGGCGGCCACGTGGGCGTCCACCCGCTCGCCGTACTCGCGCACCACCGCGAACACCCTGGGCGCGGTATCGGTGACCATGCCGCTCATCAACTCCGCGAACTCGCTCTCGCCGCACAGCGGCGGCATGTCCGTCGGATCGACCACGTGGGCGTCCAGTGGATGCGCGAGTGACCCGTTTCTCCCGTTTCGCCCCGCGTGCGACGGATCCTCCGTCGACGGCCCGTCGAACTCCCGGCCAATGAACGTCCCGGTCATGCTGCGCATCCCTTTGATCACGTATCGTGCAACGGATCATCCTGCTGGGCGCCGAGCTGCGGGAGGCCCGTGAGAGCAGCGGGTTGTCCACATCGGATTCCACCAAGCGGCTCGGTTGGTACGCGGGCAAACTCTCGAAGGTCGAGCAGGGCGACAAGAGCGTCACCGACAGGGAACTGGCGAAGGCGATCGATGTCTTCGGCATCGCGCCAGAGCGCGCGGACGCCCTCAAGGAACTCGCCGCGGAAGCGCGCCGCAGGCTGCCGCCCGCACGTGTCCCCGAGTGGGCGACCAAGTACGTCAACCTGGTCGCCGCCGCGACCGAACTCAAGCTGTTCTTCCCCGACTCGTTCCCGGGAACCGTGCAGACGTTCGATTACGCCCGCGCCATACTGCGCAGCGCGGTCATAGTCGCCCCGGCCGACGTGGATCGCATGGCCGAAGAACGTTCCAAGCGCGCGGAACGTCTGATGAACAGCGAGACGACGCGGCTCTGGCTGGTAATCGGTGAAGAAGCTCTGCACCGCGAGATCGGTGGAAAGGCCGTGTTGCGCGGTCAACTCGAACAAATGAGAAGTCTCGCTGAGACACCCGACACCACCGTGCAGATCATCCCGTTCGACGGCGGCGCACACGCATGTCACGGCACGGCCTTCACGATCATCACGCTGCTTGAGGGCAAGCCGAGTATCGTTTACACCGAGGGCCTGACTGGCAGTGACTACCTCGGGCGCGAGCACGTCCGGGTCTACAACCTCGCCTATGACAACCTGCGCGCCGTAGCACTGAGTCCGCAGAAGACGCTCGAAGCCATCGAACGACGTATCGGGGAACTGACTTAGAAGGGCGACGCATGTACGACAGGATGGCGTTGGAAACGCTTCACTGGGTCAAGAGCAGCTTCAGCGGCGGAGCGGAGAACTGCGTCGAGGTCGCCTACGACGCGACTGGCTGGCGACTGCGCGACTCCAAGAACCCCACCGGCCCCACCCACCACTTCACCCACACCCAGTGGACCAACTTCCTGCACCACCTCCGCCGGGACCGACTCGGCTGACGCCGGGCCGAACCTCCCGACCCGCGCCTGCCGTGATCGTCGATTTCTCGCGAAATTCACGCCGCCGCTCCCCCGCGAGGCGGCGATCTCGCGGGAAATCGACGGATCGGGACCGTCGGTCCACCCATCCGACGGCGGAGCTCCCGAGGCGGGAACCGCACGGGAGGTTCCGCCGAGTGCGCCCCCTCACGAGGGCGAGGAGCGGCTTCGGGAAGCCCCGCTCTCACGTCCTCGGTCCCGGCACCGTCCTCCTTCGGTGCGCCCGGCGCACCACCAGACCGAAGCTCGCGGCGGCCAGCAGCGCGAACAACGGGATGTGGACCTCGTAACCGGAACGCGCTCGCCACAGTTCCCACAGCCCCCCACTACGCCAGACCGACGAGCACGGCCAGCACCACCGAGGCACTGAGAGCCGGCAACAGCACCGAAACCGGTCCGACCGGGTAGATCACCCGCATCATGCGGACCAGGAACCACCCCTGCACCAGCAGGAGCACGGCGAGCACGCAGTGGATGGCGACGATGAGGCTCGCGGGTTCCTGCTGTACAGACATGCCGATTCCGAGCCAGGCGCCCCAGTAGTGCCTCCACACCCACCAGAAGACCAGCACGAAGCAGATCCCCAGCACCTCCGCCCCGAAGGTCGCTGTCCTGGAAGTGGGTCGAGGCGCCCTGGAACGACCGTGAAGGCCGAGTTCGAAGCGCACCACCGAGGCGTAGCCGAGCGCGCTCAGCAGCGGAAGCAACAGGAGCTCCGTCAACCAGCCCGCGTTCGAATCCAGCGCGTACCGCAGCAGCACCGCCGCCGGCAGCACGAGCAGCGCGGCCACGCCGAGGCTCACCAGCACGGTGGCGACCGGCCGGGCGAGCCCGCACAGCCACATCGCACGGGTCGTGAACCACAGGTATCCCGCCACCACCGCCGCGATGAAGCAGTAGATGAACCCCCGGAGCAGCACGCCACTCACCCCGGGCTGCGAGGACGTGGTGGTCACGTCGAGCAACGTGTCCTGCTGCCAGAGCAGTTGCAGCGAGCGGGCGAGCATCACGAGGAAGGCACCCAGCAACGCGGCGGTGATCACCGGGCCCGGTGGGGCGCTCCCCGGTCTCGCGAAGTCGGCGGCGGCGTCGGTACTCATGACCGTCACCGGAACAGAGCACGGAGTGGCCAGGACAGAGCGAAACTACTCACCGAACCCCTGTCCGCTTTCGCGGAGTGCTCTTCCGGCCGACCCTCTCGCGGGGCTTCCGGCACCACGGCGGCACGGGCACGGCGGCACCACTACGGACCACTGCACCCGCAGCGACACCGCAACCCACCACACCCGGGCGGCAGGCCCCGCGAGAAGTCGACGGGCGACCGGGGAAAACCCCACGTTCTCCGACTCCCGGCAAGAAGAAGGTGGCCCGGCGCCGAATCCCACGGCGCCGGGCCACCCGATCACTCACCAGCCGGACTCGGCCTCACCGGCCGAACGACACGGCCGGTCTCCGGCTCACGAACCGATTCCGGCCCGCTGCTTCTCGTCGGAGCCGCTCCCGTCGTCGGTCTCGCTCTGTTCGGTGATCGCGTTGCCCTCGACGTCGAGGGCGGGCAGCCACCCCAGCCAGCGGGGCAGCCACCACGCGGCCCTGCCCAGCAGCGCCAGCGCCGCTGGCATGAGGACCATGCGGACCACGAAGGCGTCCACCAGGATGCCGACCGCCAGTGCGAAGGCGATGGACTTGATGGTGGCGTTGCCCGCCGGGACGAACCCGGCGAACACCGAGAACATGATCAGCGCCGCGGCCACCACGACCGGGGCGGCCTGTCGGAAGCCGCTCACTATCGCGTCGCGGGGCGCGTGTCCCTTGTGGTAGGCCTCGTGCATCCGGGACACCAGGAAGATCTGGTAGTCCATCGCCAGCCCGAACAGGATGCCGATCATCAGGATCGGGGTGAGGCTGATCAGCGGTCCGGTGTCGTCGAGGTTGACCACGTCGCTGAGCCAACCCCACTGGAACACCGCCACGGTCGCGCCGAGCGCGGCTCCCAGGGTCAGCAGGAAGCCGAGCACGCCGACCAGCGGCACCAGGATCGAGCGGAACACCAGCACCAGCAGAATCAGGGCGAGCCCAACGACCAGCACGAGGTAGATCGGCAGGGCCTGGTCCAGCGAGTGCGCGACATCGACACTGACGGCGGTGGTGCCGGTCACGTAGCTCTCGGCCCCGTTGATGCCGTCCAGCTCCTCACGCAGCTCACCGACCAGTTGTTCCGTCTCCGCGCTGGCGGGACCGGACTTCGGGATGACGGTGACCATCGCGGCGTCGCCGTCGGCGTTGGGTGTGGGCGGTGTGACGGTGGCGACGTCGTCGAGCCCGGCGATCGCCTTGGTGGCTTGCTGCGCGGTCCGCGGCGCGTCGCCGCCCTCGAAGTAGGCAACGAGCGGGCCGTTGACGCCCTCCCCGAAGCTGTCGGCCAGCATCTGCTGCGCCCGGGCCTGCGTGGTCCCCTCGGAGGGGGTCTGCACCAGCGTGGTCTGCATGGACGCGGCCGGGACGGCCACGACGCCGAGGGCGACCAGCGAGATCAGCAGTGCCGGGATCCGACCGTGGGTGACCGCGCGGATCCAGCCGGGGTAGACGGCCCGTTCGGTCTTGGCGTCGGTATCGGCCGGTGCGCTGCGCTGCTTGCGCGGCAGCACGAGCCGTCCCAGGTAGCTGAGCACGGCGGGCACCAGGGTGATGGCCACGAGGACGGCCACCACGATGGTCGCCGCCGCCGCCACACCCATCTGGGTGAGGAAGGGGATGCCGACCACCGAGAGCCCGACCAGGGCGATGAACACGGTGAGCCCGGCCGTGACCACCGCCGACCCCGCCGTGCCCACGGCGGTGGCTATGGAGGTCCTGATGTCGCTGCCCTGGCGCAGTTCCTGTCGGTGGCGGTTGATGATGAACAGGGCGTAGTCGATGCCGACCGCCAGTCCCAGCATCGTCGCCAGGATGGAGGTGGTGGACTGCAGCTCCATGAAGCCGGTGGCGATGCTGACGCCCAGCGCGCCGATCCCCACGCCGACACCGGCGGTGATCAGGTTCATCCCGGCGGCGACCAGCGAGCCGTAGGTGAGGCTCAGGACCACCAGCGCGGCGATGACGCCGATCGCCTCACCGGGGCCTCCCACGGAGGGGGTCGCGGTGACGGCCTGGCCGCTCACCTCGACGGTGAAGGGTCCCTGGTCGGCCTGCTCGACGGTGTCGAGCATCGCGTCACGCTGCTTCTCGGTGATCTCACCGATGCCGCCGTCGTAGGTGACCGTGCTGTAGGCCGTGGTCCGGTCGGGACTGACCGTGGGGGAGTTCGGGTTCAGCGGGTTACTGGCCGAGACCACCCCGGGCTGTTCGGACAGTTCGGCGACGAGGCCCTTGACCTCGGCGGCGTTGGCGGGAGCGGTCAGCTGCTGACCGTCCGGGGCCCGCATCACCACGCGGGCGGTGGCGCCACCGCCGGTGTCGAACTCCTCCTGGAGCTTGTCCTGGGCGATGGTGGACTCCTGCCCGGGGATGGAGAAGCTGTCCGAGGTGGGCCCGGAAAGCGTCGCCGCGCCCACGCCACCACCCGCGAGCGCTATCAACCAGATCACGACGACGAGCAGTCGGTGCCGTTGGGCACCGAGCCCCAGTCGGTATAACAGGCGTGCCATGTAGCAGTCAGTCCTCCAGCTGGTCGGAACCGGGCGAAGACGTGCCGGTACGGGAGTGGCCGAGGGCGTCGAAGCAGGTCGCGATGATCCGAGGACGCCACGTGGTCTTGTCGCCGTGGTGATTGGCCGTGAGGCTGAGCACGGCCAGTGTGCTCAGCGCGCCGATGACCCGGATGAGCCGTTCCGAGTCCTGGTCGGCCGGGTCGAGGGCGAATATCTCGTGGATGAGCACGTCATCGACGTCGAGCGCCTCCTCGATCTCGCCCGGGACGGTGATGGGCCGCAGTGCCAGGCTCACCAGGCCCGCCCGTTCGAGCGCGACGTCGGTCAGCAGCTCCAGCGCGCGCATGTCCCGCCCCGGCCCGGCGGGCAGTCGCGAGACGTCGTCGAGCACCCGACGGGCCTGCGCGCGCCCCATGTCGAGCGCTGCCTCGTGGATCGCTTCCTTGCTCGGATAGTGGTGCAGCAGGCCGGCCTTGGACAGGCCGACCGCCTCGGCCAGCGCCTTGAGAGACGTCTGCGCGAATCCGTGCTGCGCGAACAGTTCGGCGGCGCGGTCGAGGATCTCCTCGTCCACTTGTTCCCGGAACGGTCGTGTCACGTGGTCGACACTACCGGAGTTACCGACCGGTTCGGTCGGTAAAGCGACCGGATCGGTCTGTGAATCTGCTCGCACCACCGGACGGTGGGGCGGAGCAGAGCCGATCGGCGTGACGGAAGCCTCCGCGAGGACCGGTTCGCACCCCGGAAGCAGGGGAATCGCCCGGCGTGGCGGGCGGACTCGGCGCCACACGGATGTCCGATTCCCACCGGGTCGCGCGCGGCGTCGGGGTTGCCGAGGACGGTGTGCCGTGGAGCCGTGACCGTAACCGCGCACCTGGCGAGGCCGAGCCATGAAAAAGGGCGCCGCCCCACCGCGCGGTCATCCGCACGGCGGCACGGCACCCCGTGAACTTCCGTCCTCCGGCGCTACGGCACGGCCGGACGGCGCCGATTCCTCGTGAAACCGCCGCGTGCCCGATCGCACCCGAGGGTGAGCCTCAGCGCTGGGCCATCTTCTTCTGCAGGTTCTCGTCCAGCGTGTTCAGGAACTCCTGTGTGTTCTGGTGCGGCTGGTCGCCGCCGACCAGCAGCGCGAGATCCTTGGTCATCTTGCCGCTCTCGACGGTCTCGATGACGACCTGCTCCAGCGTCCTGGCGAACTCGACGACCTCGGGGGTCGAGTCCAGCCTGCCGCGCTGCTGCAGCCCGCGCGTCCAGGCGAAGATGGAGGCGATCGGGTTGGTGGAGGTCTCCTGGCCCTGCTGGTGCCTGCGGTAGTGCCGGGTGACCGTGCCGTGGGCGGCCTCGGCCTCGACCGTGCCGTTCTCGGTCATCAGCACCGAGGTCATCAGACCGAGCGAGCCGAAGCCCTGCGCGACCGTGTCGGACTGCACGTCACCGTCGTAGTTCTTGCAGGCCCAGACGTAGCCGCCCTCCCACTTCAGGGCGGTGGCGACCATGTCGTCGATCAGCCGGTGCTCGTAGGTGAGCCCGTTGGCCTCGAAGTCGGCCTTGAACTCGTTCTCGTAGACCTCCTCGAACACGTCCTTGAACACGCCGTCGTAGGCCTTCAGGATCGTGTTCTTGGTGGACATGTAGACCGGGTAGCCCCGCTCCAGCCCGTAGCGGAAGGACGCCCGCGCGAACTCCTCGATGGAGCGGCGGTAGTTGTACATGGCCATCGCCACGCCGCCCTGCTCCGGGAAGTTCGCGACCTCGAGCTCCATCGGCTCGGAGCCGTCGGCCGGGGTGTAGGTGACGGTCACGGTGCCCGCGCCGGGAACCTTGAAGTCGGTGGCCTTGTACTGGTCGGCGTGCGCGTGCCTGCCGATGACGATCGGCTTGGTCCAGGTGGGCACGTAGCGCGGGATGTTGGAGATGACGATCGGCTCGCGGAAGATCACGCCGCCGAGGATGTTGCGGATGGTGCCGTTGGGGCTGCGCCACATCTTCTTGAGCCCGAACTCCTCGACACGCGCCTCGTCGGGAGTGATGGTGGCGCACTTGACGCCCACGCCGTGCTTGGAGATCGCGTTGGCGGCGTCGACGGTCACCTGGTCGTCGGTGGCGTCCCGGTGCTCGACCCCGAGGTCGTAGTAGTCGAGGTTGATGTCGAGGTAGGGGTGGATCAGCTTGTCCTTGATGAAGGACCAGATGATCCTGGTCATCTCGTCGCCGTCGAGCTCGGCGACCGTCCCCTGTACTTTGATCTTGCTCATGGTGGCGGGGTGCTCCTCTCGCACGAGAAACGCAAACGGTACAAGCGTACTGCTAAACCGGCCGGTTGTGAGCCCCACCCGTCACGGAGGGGTTCCACGGCACCGAACCCCACAGGCGTGCGTCGCAGCGCTACTCCCCCGGACGGGCGGCACACCCCTCGAAAGAGTGAGCAACGACACACCCGAACCGGCGTTACCGCGCCCATCGGGCCGGGACGGCGCGAGTCCCGCACATCCCGGCGATCACACGGGCTAAGCTCGCCTCAGCCGTGACCTTGGAGGGACCTCTTGGCGACCGGACCCACCCACGCGATGAGCGGACTCGCGGCCTGGGCCGCGGTGACCGCCCTGGCGGGCGCGCACACCATCGGCCAGCTCTCCCCCAAGACCTGGGTGGTGGGGGCGACACTGGCCACCGGCTCCGCGCTCCTGCCCGACATCGACCACCCGTCCTCCACCGTCGCGCGCACCTTCGGCGGGATGTCCCGTGGCGTCTCCTCCGCCCTGAGCGGGCTGAGCGGGTTCCTGTACAGGCTCACCCGCACCCAGCATGACAGCGACCGGTCGGGCACTCACCGCGGCTTCACGCACACCGTGGTCTTCGCGATCCTGGCCGGCCTGGTCACCACGGCGATCGTGCAGAGCAGCAACGGCACTGCCCTGGGCATCCTGATGTTCGTCTTCGCGGGCCTGACGGTGCGAGGCCTGATGAACAACTGGTCACCACAGAGCGACGCGCTGCTGATCGCCGCCGTCTCACTGGCGCTGACGATCGTGTGCTGGGCCTGGACGGGCGACCAGCCGCACGACGCCGCCGCCTTCGGCACCGCCGTGATGATCGGGTGCGTGGCGCACTTCATCGGTGACGCCGTCACCGAGCAGGGCTGCCCGATGCTGTGGCCGATCCCGCTGGGCGGCCGGACCTGGTACCCGGTCGCCCCGCCGAAAGCACTGCGGATGCGGACCGGCGGCAAGGTGGAGTTGGCGTTGGTCGGCCCCGGGCTGACCATCGCGGCCGTGCTGCTGTCCACGGTGGTGCTCTACCGGGTGGGCGCCGTCCCGTGGCTCGAACAGCTCGGCCTGCCCCCCAGCGTGATGGCCTGGATAACCCCCCGCTGAGCGAACCGGGACGAATCCGGCGCTCCGATTCCCCCGGAACCCGCCCTCTCGCCGGTAGGCTGCGTGTGTGGCGGACCGCTCGACAGTCCGCGCCGACGACGGAGGAAACATGCGTATTCGCGGCAAACTCGCCGTACTGGCGGTCGCGCTCCCCTTGTTCGCCGGTGTGGCGGCGTGCGGCGAGCTGCAGCAGGCCCAGCAGGGCGTGGAGGACGCGCAGCAGGGCGTCGAAAACGCCCAGCAGGGGCTCGAAGCCGCCCAGAACTGCGCGAAGGCCACCGGGGCCGTCAACTTCGTGCCGGACTTCTCCGACCAGCAGCAGGTCCGGGAGCAGGCCCGCTCCAAGGCGGAAGAGATCGGGCAGCTGGCCGAGCAGACCTCGGACCAGGCGCTGAGCGACGCGCTGCGGGACGTGCAGCAGTCGATGCGACGGGTCTCGTCCGGCGAGGTCACCATCGAGAACAGTGCCGAGTGGACCCAGCACCAGCTGGAGCAGACCGAACGCGTGCTCAAGATCTGCTCCGGCATTACCGGCAACTGACCGGAGCTCTCCGCCCGGACCCCCGGGAACTCCCCCGCCGTGTCCCGCCACCTCCCACCGCGAATATCCGGTGGTCACCGGCCCGGATCGCTGCGCGTCGTGTCGTGCATCACCTATCCTGGCATCGCGTTCCACAGGAGGTGACGACGATGAAGGCGAGCACGGGAGAACGACTGTACGTGCACAGCAGGACGGTCGAACAGGCGGATCGGGCCGGAGTGATCCTGGAAGTGCGTGGGGAGAACGGTGCCCCGCCGTACCTCGTGCGGTTCGACGACGGACACGAGCGGCTCGTCTACCCCGGAACGGACTGCGAGGTGGAGGGGCACCCCGCGGGCGCGTGAGACGCCCCGGGGGGACTTCCCCGGAATTCGGGGTGAGCGGAAGGCACCGCCCCAAGTGTGCGAGCCGCCGGACTTCCCGGAATGGCACACTGATCGCCACAGCGACAATCCCGATTCGCCGCTCGCGGCGCGGGACCGCTTGGTGAGGAGGCGATGCGGTGCTATGGGAAGAACGGCAGGGTGAGACCGCTGCCGACCCGCTGGCGATGCTTCGGATCGGGTTCGCGGGTAACAGGGAACTGCCCGCGGGCGAGCTGCTGACCGAGCAGTCGACCAGGATCGCCGACAAGCAGGAGCCCGGCCCGCTGTGCTGGATGAGCAAGGAGCCCCCGTCGGCGCAGCTGCTGGCGGTGCTGCGCGCGGAGAGCCGGGACAACGGCCTCTGGCCGCTGCTGCTGGTCGACGACACCGAGACCTACGGCGACCGCTGCACCGTCGGGGTGGTCGCGCCGGAACCGCGCGAGCACATCGACAAGTGGCAGGTCGACCAGGTCATGACGCGGATCTGGGACGGGTTGTGCCAGGTCGACTCCGACCTCGGCCCGGCCTACGACCTGGAGAGCCTGGCACCGTTCGACCACACCTGTCCGGGGACCGCCCCCGCCGGTGACCTGCTGGCGGACGCGACCGTCCTCGCCAACCAGCTCACCCAGCGACTGCTCGACGAGCACACCCGCCTAGGCCTGGTACCGGTACCGCGCGGGGCTGACGTCCTCACCGTGCTCGGTTGGTCCGGAGCCGCGAACCACGTCTCACGCTGCGCCGGACTCTCGGCGATGCTGCGCAGCTGGGAGGAGCGCTTCGGCGCCCGGGTGCTTCGGCTGGGGCCCGACAGGCTGGACCTCAGCGTCGCGGCACCACCGGCGCGCCAGGACCACGCGGCGGCGGTCGCGGCCGAGCACTGGACCTTCGCCCCCGATCGGGTGATGCAGGACAGCGGCAGCATCGCCTCCTACGCCGAGGAGATCCGGGGCAGGCGGCAGTGGTCGTTCTGGTGGGACTGACCAGCCGCCTCCCTCTCCGGAAGCGGAGATCGGCGGGAAGCCCCGCCGCTCGGCGCCGGGCGACGGCGATACCCCCGCTGAGTCGCCGCGCCGGTGGTCGAGGCTCTCACCCGGCGAGGGGGCCACCTTCGATCGTTATCGCCACGAACACGATCATCAGCCCCAACCCGCCGTAGAGCAGCACGTCCACGACCCGGCCCCGGATGGCCAGCAGACCGACCCGTTCGGTGCGGAGCGCCCCGCGCAGCGTCGCGGCGAGCAGCAACGCCCCGCCGAGCAGCGTCGCCCCGTCGCGCCAGTGCGACATCGCCACCCGCAGCACCCCGATCAGGACGACCAGGAGTACGAGCGCGAAGCACAGCCGCGCGGAACCCCACTTGCCGCCGAACCGATCGATCATGACCTTCGACACTTCAGTTCGCGGCGCTCTCTGCGGCCTCGACGACGTTCGTGAGCAGCATGGCGCGCGTCATCGGTCCGACACCGCCGGGGTTCGGCGACAGGAAACCGGCGACCTCGGCGACGTCGGGGTGCACGTCCCCCAGCGGTCCGGAGTCGCCGCGTGTGACTCCGACATCGAGCACGGCCGCACCGGGCTTGATCATGTCCGGCGTGACCAGCCCCGGCTTGCCCGCCGCGGCGACCACGACATCGGCCCTGGACAGTTCCGCGGCGATGTCCTTGGTTCCGGTGTGGCACAGCGTCACGGTGGCGTTCTCGCTGCGGCGGGTCAGCAACAGCCCGAGCGGCCTGCCTACCGTGATCCCCCGGCCGAGAACGGCCACATGGGCCCCGTCGAGCTCGACCCCGTAGCGACGCAGCAGTTCGACGATGCCCCTGGGGGTGCAAGGCAGGGGCGCGGGCTCACCGAGCACCAGTCGGCCGAGACTGACCGGGTTGAGCCCGTCGGCGTCCTTGCGTACATCGACCCGTTGCAGCAGTGATCCGGTGTCCAGGTGCTTCGGGATCGGCAACTGGACGATGTAACCGGTGCAGGCCGGATCGGCGTTGAGCTCGTCGACGACTCCCTCCAGCTCCGCCTGCCCGATGTCGGCGGGCAGCTCCTTGCGGATGGAATTGATCCCGACGCGGGCGCAGTCGTTGTGCTTGCCGCGCACGTAGGAGTGCGAAGCCGGATCGTCGCCGACCAGGACCGTGGCCAGACCCGGTGTACGACCCTGTTCCGCGAGGGCGGCCACTCGGGGCCGCAGCTCCTCGTAGATGGCGTCCTTGGTGGCTTTACCGTCGAGAATCGTGGCGCTCACGGTTCGCTATCGTCGCAGACCGCGCGCGGGCGGGTACTCCACCCCTGCCCATGGAGGCGACGGCGACGGCGAGCAGTGCCAGGCAGACGCCCAGCCCGGTGGCGAGGTCGACCCGGGAACCCGCCACCGGCAGCACCAGGTCCAGCAGCAGCGCTCCGGACAACTGGCCGAACACGATTCCCATGCTCAGTAGCAACACGCCGGTGTAGTGCACCAGCACCGCCGAACCCGCGACCACGAAGATCCCGATCGGGCCGCCGAGGTACAGCCAGGGGGCGGCGGGCCACTCCGTCGGCAGCCCGTGCAGCACGCTGTCGACCGCGAAGGCGGCGAGCAGCACGGTGGTGCCGGTGCCGAAGTTCAGCGTGGCGGCGGAGACCGCCGAACCTGCCGTCCGCTTGACCAGGCCGTTCATCGCCTGCTGCCACGCCACCCCCACACCGGCTACGGCGGGCAGCAGCACCAGCCAGCCGGCGTCGGCACCTCCGAGGCGGGCCGAGACGGCCACGACCACGGCGCCCAGCGCGAGCAGGGCACCCACCACCCGGTGCGCCGTGAAGTGACGCACCACACCGGCCCCCAGCCCAAGCCGGTCCACGACCAGGCCGCTGGCGATCTGCCCTCCCACCGCCCCCACGGTGAACAACGCCACGCCGAGCAGGTTCGCGGCCACGCTCTGACTGAACACCAGGAAGGCCCCGCACACACCGCCGAGGCACTGCCACGGGCGCAGGCCGCCGTCCGAGCGCACCGTCCGGACCAGCCTTCCCACTCCACGGCGCGCGTTGGTATTGACCGACGTAACCACCAGCAACACCACCAGCCCACCGCCGAACGAGACCACCGAGGCGGCCAGGGCGTCGTCGAGCCCGGCACCCAGCACTCCGTTGATCCGGGACTGCGAGGCGAGCAGAAACCCCACCGCCGCGGCGCCGAGCGAACCGAGCAGGCGGGGCAGCACCCGGCGATCGGGATCGGCGGAAACGGTGGCTGTCTCGATACTCACGGGGGTGACCGTATCGGCCGTGGAGCCGCCGAACCCGGCGTTGTGACCGATCCGGCGCGCACCGGCCGAGGGTTTTCGGCCGAAACGATCGCGCCGCGAGCCACGCCGAGGAAGAATGTCCAACGACGACTGTGCGCGCACGCTTCTTCGCCCACCGGGCTCACGGATCGGCCAAGGGGGACGTCGGCGGCCCCGGGGCACCGGATGCGTTGCGCGACAACGGACACGGGAGGCGGAAATCCGACGGTCACCGGAAGACACCCCGTTCGATCCGACCAGGCGAAACCCCGGAACCGGGGGACGTCGGCGGGGGACGATCGAGTAACGTCGAGGTGGGGTGGAGTCGGAGGGCCCGGTTGAGAGGGGGAGGATGACACCCATGTCGCGCCCGACAGCGATCAGCCCGGAAGAGCAGGAACAGATAGCACGCAGGATCGGGGTCCTGCTGCTACAGGAGGCCCCCGAGGACTGGCAGCAGATAACCGTGGAGTACCGCGCCACGGGTGAGTACCACGACCTGCTCGCGGAAGTGACCTCGCAGGACGGCACCAGCCGCCCCTGGGAGCCGCCGGAGGAGCTGAACGGGATCTTCGGACATCTCCGCGAGGGCATGTACCGGCCCGACGTCGGCACCTGGCTAAGCGCGCTGTACACAGTGGAGCGACCGTCGAGTTACCGCATCGACATCAACTTCGACGAGGAACCGCAGTGGTCGCAGCCGCTGCCCGCCGAGGCCTACGTCGAGGAGCTGAATCGCTACCCGCGCTCCGAGGACAACATCCCGGAGTGGATGAGCGCACGGCTGGGCCGTACACCGGAAACCGGCGCCGCTCCGGACGAGCGGCAGGTACCGCCGAACACCGCCGAGCACCCCGCCCCACCATCGCCCACCGTCAGCGCCGCGGACCCCGGCGAGGAGTCGGGCGAGCGGCCCGGCTTGATCGTCGCCCGCGTGTTCGACGACGAGGACGAACAGGGACGTCCCCTGGTGCACGGCAGGCCGCCGCTGGCGCCGCAGGAGGCCGAGCCGCTGCGGCGCTACCTGGAGAACGCCCCGGTCGTGCTGGCCGCCGAGCACCACACCCCCGACCGGCTGGACCCGAACCGCTCGGAAGCGATCCCGGACAGCTGGCACAGCGACGGTTCCTGGGTGTGGCCCACCGCCGTCCCCTACTACCTCTCGCAGTACGGGGTCCCCCCGCAACCGGAACTGCTCCAGCACGTCCGCTCCAACGGTTTCAACGTGGCGGATCTGGACCCCGCCGTCAGGGAAGCGGCCGAGGAAGCCGCGCGCGACGCCGAAGAGGCCGAAGAGGAGCGGGAGCTCGACAACGACGAGCAACGACCGGATCAACAGGCACAGTGGTGGGAGGGGGCCGACGACCATCCCACCACCACCACCGAGGTCGTGACCGCCGCTCCCGCGAGCGATCCCGTTCCGCCGGGGGCGCACTTCGACGGACAGCCGGTGCACGGCGAAGGCGCGGGACCGTACGACCACCCGGTCCTGGAGGAGCGGACCAACGGGGCGAGCGTCGCCCCGGTGCCGGAGCCTCCCGCCGAGGGAACGCCGCTCGACTCCGAGGACTCCCCGGAACCGAGGAACGACGAGGCCGGACCCGACGACGAGGAGCAGCGCTGGGAGACGAGCTCCCCCGACGAGGTGGTCACCGCTACCCGGCACGACCTCGGCGACGAGCTCGAAGAGGACCCGGCGATAATCTTCGGCCAGTTCCGGCAACGGCTCGACGAGCTCGGACTCGACACGAACGACTATCGGCTGGGCGAGCGTTCCGAGTCGGTGTGGTCGCTGTTCGACGAGGCGGCCGACTGGGTGGTGGCGCCGCCCGCCGGGGACGGCGAGCCGATACGTTTCGCACGTCCGGAGCAGGCCTGCGCGTACCTGTTGGGAAGCCTGCTGCTCAACGAGCCCGGTGAGCAGCGGGTCGCCGCGTCGTCGCAACCGGATCTCCGGTCCACACCGGAGCCGACCGCTCCGGACCCGCGCGAGGAGCAGCGGCTCACGGATTCTCCGTCCGACTCCGAGGAGCTGCTTCCCACCGAGGAGGCCCCGTCCGAGCCGAGCACGGCCCCGGAGCCCGAGCCACAGCGGGCGGACGCGTCCCCGCTCGGGGACCTTCCTCGACGCACTCCGGGTGCCGAGGGCGGGAGTTCCCCGAGCCAGGACGGCAACTTCCTGTTCACCGCCACCGAGGCACGTCCGGAGCACGACGAGCCCGGCTCGACGCCTTCCGAGGAGAATCCCACCCCCGAGTCCGTTCCGGGGCCGGCCGATGCGGCACCGCCGCAACCCGCACCGGAGGACTCCCCACTCCGGACGGGGGAGACCCCCGTCGTCGAGGACACCCCCGGCGCCACTCCCCCGCCCGGACAGATGCCCCCACCGCTGCCGAAACGCCCCGGGAGCTCCGACCAGCCCGAGCAGCCCGGTCCGGCACCACAGCCGGACACCTCGGGACAGGGACCGGCCGCGCAACCCGAACAGCCGCAGCAACCGACGGGACCACCGCCGGGAACGCAACCGGCGGCCGGTGCGCAGCCTCCGCAGACCGCACCGGGTCAGGAGGGACAGCATCCCGGCCCGGTACCTCCGGGAGGGGCTCCTCCACCGCCCGCAGCGCCGAACCCGCAGGCGAGACCACAGCAGCCGGGTGTCCCGGGTGGACCGATGGGCCAACCCGCACCGGGGCAGCCCGGGCCCGGACAACAGCCCGGCCAGGTACCCGGCGGGTACGCGCCGGGAGGGCAACCGGCAGGCGGGCAACCGCAGGCCCCTCCGAACGGCCAGATCCCGGGTGGACAGCCCCAAGCCGGTCCCACCGGTGCGGACCAGCCCATTCAGCCGTTGCGCGGTGAGCCACCGCTGACGCTGTACCGCAACAGGCAGAACACGGTGCTGCAGCCGGGAGCCGAGCTGGACCGGTTCGGTGATCCGGACGGCAACGTCATGTACGCGATCCGCACGCCCTACAACCAGCGTTCGCTGCCACCGCAGTGGGCCGGGCGCAACTACTTCGCCTACCGGGTACAGCGCCCCGTGCAGGTGCTGTCCGGCACGGCCGTGCCGTGGTTCGAACAGCCCGGTGGCGGAACGGCCTACGTACTGCCAGCCTCGGTGAACGAACTGCTCGGGGACGGCACGCTGGTCGCCCTCCCCGGGGACGAGGCGCCCCGCCCTCCGATGGAGGGCTGACGCGACGCGGTCCGCCGTCGAGGTCGCGGTCGGGTGCCCGCCCACGGTCGCCGTGGCAGGGCACCCGGCCGGGGAAGCTTCGGCGAACCCTCCCCGGAGATCGGCGGCGGCGAACCGCTCAGGGAACGACGACCACGGGCCGAACCGCTTCGACCACGAGCGTGGCGGGCACGGTGCCGAGCAGGCCCCCACGCCTGCGGGAGCGTCCCACCACGATCAGATCGGCCCGGTACTGCTCGGCGACCTGTTCCAGACCGACCGCCGGATCACCGCGGTGGTGCACGAAGTCCCAGTCGATGTCCACCCACTTCAGATGGTTGACGATCTCCTGCTTGAGATCCTCCACGAGCCCCTCGGCGGCTTCGCTGGCCACCGCCACCCCCATCGGGGACCAGTAGGCGACTCCACCGACGGCCTCGACATAGACGAGCACCAGGCGAGCCCGCTCCCGCCGTGCCAGTCCGGCCGCCCACGCGGCGGCGTGAAAACTCGCCGGGCTGCCGTCGAGTCCCACGACTATGCCGCCCAGCCCGTCCTTACCGATCTCGAAACTCGGTTCCGGCTGATCATTGGAGTCGCCTTCGGCCACGCTTGGATGGTAATTGCCTGACGTGTCCGGTTCGGGCCGGTGCCGCGCACGCGCGCGGCGGGTGCGGCCGCGGCTATGACGCCTCCCCGGCGGCCGGGAGGGCAGGAGACCGAACGGCACCGCACCCTCGGTGAGCTCGCCGGACTCGGCCGTGATTCCCAGCTCAGGCGGCTGCCTCATCCATAAGGGACCACCACCACGATACCTCCGCGCGCTTCGCGGCCCCCGGAGCGACGGCGCTTCGAGGGTGACGGATCGCCGAGGATTCCTCCCGAACACTGGGATCTCCGGGCCGGAGAACCGGATGGGAAATCTCAGCTGGACCTCCCGAACCGCTCGAAGTGGGGAAAAACACACCCGAATCGGTGCGACGGCGCCGGCACGCTCGTGGGTCACCCGTAGGGAGCCGGTGGGTCGAGCGAAGTGCGCCCCGAGGTGCCGGAGTCGACTTCCGCACTACTCTCCCGGAAAGCCGGAAAAGGGGTTCCGGTCAGCACTCGAACCGTCTCCTCCGCTGAGCACCGGACGGCCGCGCCCCGCGCGAGGAGGAAAGTCGCTCAGCGTGGCCGAGACACGACCTCGTCCACCGCGAGAGTCCCGCATCCGGTGCGACAGCCGGGTGTGCACGCTCACCGCTCCACGGCTACGGGCACTGCGGGCTACCGCTGGAGCGGGACGCCGTGGTTGCGCGCGGTGGCTCGAGGGGAAGTCTCGCTGCCGCGGAGGAAGGGGCGACTGTCGGGCGAAGTCAGCCAGCTTTCCGCTCCGGGAACTCGTCACCGAGTCACCACCGCCCGAGGACGAGCGGAGCCCACGGCAGGTGATGTCCTGCCGCTACCAGCGGTTCCACAATCGACGGGCCGAATCTCAACCCTGCCGCTGCCGCCACAGCAGCCACACGATCGTCCCACCCGCGAGGACGAGAATCCCGGCGCTGGCGGCCAGTTCGCCGTACGGGACCGGACTGATCGCGACCGGACCCGCTGGTTCCGCCTCGCGCATGCGCTTTTCGGTCCAGTACTCGTCGGTGTGCCGCGACGGTTGGACAACGTGGCTCCGGGTGAGCTGCGGCTGAGTGCCACGCGCGATCGTTTTCCGCTTCTCCGTGACCGAGCCGACGAGTTTCGGAACCGCGAAAAGTGCCGCGATCAGCGTGACTCCGACGACGGCCACCCCGGTGACCAGCCAGGTGGTGCGTGTCCGCGTGGTCATGAGTTCTCCCCGCCGGGGCTGTCGGAGCACCCCGGAAAACTGTCGCTACCCGTTACGACCGCTCCAGTACGTATCCCCATCGTGACCGGTGAAACGGGGAAAAGCGAGTCTCCACGGGAAACGACGCCGGTGAAACGAGAGGAGCCCACTGACCTCGGTGAGCGTGGTATCAACTCCCGAAGTTCCGCCCTGCCCGTAACAGCCGGGCACTAGGGCCCGAACACGCGCGCCGCCCCGGACCTCGTGTGGCGACCCTCGTGTGGGAACGCGGCATTCTCGCAGCGGAACACAGCTCGACCGTCGCGCGACGGAAGAACCCTGTTCGAGTCCACTCCCCTCCACCGTCCCTCGGACAGCCCTCGGAACGGCCACGACATGATCCATAGTGGACTGACGGATCGCCACGGACACCCCGGAAGCCGTGGCGATCCGTCCACCGGAACGGTGACACCGCGACGCGGAGGAGTGGCCGCGTGCGCGCACCGGACTCCCGCTGCCCGATGCGGTGAGCACGCGACGGAGGTGCACCACTCGCCCCACGCCGCCACGGCATCCGCCGAAACGCGACACCGCGTCGTCGCGGTGGCCGACCCCCGACGCCGGCCACCCCGTCACCGTGTTCGAACCGACCGCGGTCGAACCCCTGTTCGAACTACTCCAGTAAACCGCGTCACGGCGGGCACGTCAATACGATCATTCGAACAGGTGATCGAACAGCGCGTTCGAATCCGTCGGAACGGAACAGCGCTCGCGACAGCGGAGTCCGATTCGGAAAGAGCCTCCGCTGACCGGCCGCTACGGCATCCGGAGCTCTGTCGGATTGGACGCCACCGCTTCCCACGGACTCGCGGTCTCACATGTGGCCCTCACGGCCACGGGGCGGGTCACGAGAACCGGATCTGTCCCGAAGCCACGGTGAGAGACCGGCGACGCACCGCCCGACGAAGAGCTACCGGATCACGAGCTCGACGAACCCGGTTCTGTCGGGGGTGAGTGCGAGATTGGAGTCATGATCGAGTCGGAACGGCGACGCGAACGCGTGCTCAGGAACTTGACCGAGCCTGTGGACACCTCGCTGGCCGAGCGGACAACGAGTTTCACGCGGACACCGGGGTCGCGGTGAACTCCGGAATCGGACGGGACGGCCACCGACGCTCCCCCGCTTCGGCGGTGACGCGCCGCTGCCACCGGGAACGGCCTGGCCGGAAGGGGACGCGGCAGACCACACGGAGGCAGCGCTCTCGCGGTCCCGGCTCCGAGGACCTCGACCTCCCTGGCTCCGGAACCGGTGCACGAGTTCGGGCAGCTGACGCCGAGCGACCGGCCGAACCGGGAGAGCGTCGAGTACGAGGGTCGGCCACCCTTCCGACGACCGGCCGGGTGGCCGACCCGGCCGGTCGTGTCCGGCGGAACCGGGAGGAACACCCGCTGTTCGCCCGGCCGGGCGATGGCCGGGAACCGCCGCTCGGCGACCCGGCTCAGTTACTTTCCCGTCGAGGAACGAGCCAGCGCCGAGGTGACTTCGGCGGGACCCGTGGGAATCCGGCAGGACCCGTGGGAAACGGTCACCCCGGCCGCCCCGGTGGCGGTCGCACACCGAACCACCGCCGGGGGGCGGATCGGCTACGAGCTCCGGGCTCCTTCGTTCTCGGCACCGCCGGGAACGGTCCGACCGGATACCGACAGGGCCCTGCCGGAGACGAAGACCTCCGATCAGTGCGCGAAGTGCCTGGTCCCGGTCAGGTACAGCGGAACACCGGCGGCGCGGGCGGCCTCGGTGACCTCCTCGTCGCGCACCGAACCACCGGGCTGCACGACCGCGCGCACCCCCGCGTCCAGCAGCACCCGCAGGCCGTCGGGGAAGGGGAAGAACGCGTCCGAGGCCGCCACCGAACCGGCGGCGCGCTCCCCGGCGCGGGAGACCGCCAGCCGGGCCGAGTCCACCCGGTTGACCTGTCCCATCCCGACACCGACCGTGGCCTCGTCGTCGGCCAGCAGGATGGCGTTCGACTTCACCGCCCGGCACGTGCGCCAGGCGAACTCCAGATCCCGCAGGGTGGCCTCGTCCACGGGGTCCCCGCAGGCGAGCGTCCAGTTCGACGGGTCGTCGCCGTCGGCGTCGATCTCGTCGGCCCCCTGCATCAGCAGGCCACCCGAGATGGCCCGCATCTCGACGCGCCCGGACTGCGGCGGCTGCGCGGTCAGGATCCGCACGTTCTTCTTGCGCTGCAGCACCTCGAGCGCGCCCTCGGCGTAGCCGGGAGCGACCACCACCTCGGTGAACACTTCGGCGATCTGCTCGGCCATGGCGACCGAGACCTCGCGGTTGGTCGCGATCACCCCGCCGAAAGCGCTGACCGGATCACACTGGTGGGCCTTGCGGTGCGCCTCGGCGACGTCGTCGGCATCGGAGACCGCGATCCCGCACGGATTCGCGTGCTTGACCACGGCCACACAGGTCCGCCGGTGATCGTGGGCGGCGCGCCAGGCCGCGTCGGCGTCCACGTAGTTGTTGTAGGACATCTCCTTGCCGTGCAGCTGCGCCGCGGCGGCCAGCCCCACCGCTTCGCCGCCGGAGACGTACAGCGCGGCGGGCTGGTGGGGGTTCTCACCGTAGCGGAGCGCGCTGCGGCGCTCCCAGGTCTCACCCGACCATCCCGGGAACGTCTCCTCCTCGGCGGCGGTTCGGCCGGTCATCCAGCCGGCGACCGCGACGTCGTAGGAGGCGGTGTGCCGGAACGCGGCGGCCGCGAGTTCCGCGCGCTCGGCCTCGCTGAAGCCGCCCGCGCGAACCCGCTCGACCACCCACTCGTAGTTGTTCGGATCGACGACCACGGCCGTGTTCGCGTGGTTCTTGGCGGCCGCCCGCACCATGGCGGGACCACCGATGTCGATGTTGTCCACCACTTCCTCCGGCGCGGCACCGGAGGCGACCGCCCGGTTGAACGGGTAGAGATTGACCACAAGCAGGTCGAACGGGGAGATGTCGAGCTCGGCGAGCTGTTCGACGTGCTCCGGCTTGCGCTGGTCGGCCAGCAGCCCGGCGTGCACCCGGGGGTGCAGCGTCTTCACCCGGCCGTCCAGAGCCTCCGGAAAACCCGTGAGCTCCTCGACCGGCGTTACCGGAACTCCGGCGGCCGAGATGGTGCGTGCCGTACCGCCGGTGGAGACTATCTCCACACCGGCCGCGTGCAGCCCCGTGGCCAGCTCCAGCAAGCCGGCCTTGTCCGAGACGCCGATCAACGCGCGATGTACGGGTCGCCGTTGTTGCTGCGAGTTCGCGGTCACCCCGATACTCACCTTTCGTCCCCGCACGGTCCAACCGTGCGTTGCCAGCCGTTCCAGCGTTCGCACCAGCGTTCGCCGCTCCACGGCCTTGATCCGCTCGTGCAGGCTCTCCTCGTCGTCACCGGGCAGCACCTCGACCGCCTGCTGCGCCAGGATCGGGCCGGTGTCCACCCCCTCGTCGACGACGAAGAGGGTACAGCCGGTGACCCGGACCCCGTACTCCAGCGCGTCCCGCACACCGTGCATCCCCGGGAAGGACGGCAGCAGGGCCGGATGGCTGTTGAGATAACGGCCACCGAACCGTGCCAGGAAGTCGGGACCCACGAGTTTCATGAACCCGGCGGAGACCACGAGATCGGGCTGGTGGGCGGCGCATTCCTCGGCCAGGGCGCGGTCCCACTCCTCCCGGTTCGGGTGGTCCGACACCCGGCAGGTGAAGGTGGGTATCCCGGCACTGTCGGCACGCTCCAGTCCCGTCGTACCGGAGCGGTCCGCCCCCACGGCCACGATCCGGACCGGGTAGTTCGGGTCGGTGGCGGCGTCCAGCACCGCCTGCAGCAGGCTGCCGGAGCCGGACACCAGAACGACCACGCGCACTGGCCGGGAGGGCCGGAACCTTCTGACCTCCGGATCCGATTCCCTCGGACTGTCGGTTTCCGCGGCGGCTGGGAGGGGGGAGTTCAGTGTGCACTCCTGATGACGGCCTGGTGGGTGTCGCGCTGACGAAATGCCACACGCAGACTAGGCGCCCCGCTCGCGATCTTCGCCAGCAGGTCCCGCCCGAGTGGTCCAGCACTCAGGCGCGGGCACGTGGTGCACGGCCCCGCGAGGACGGCGAACTCCCACCTCGATCGCCGTCCCGCTCCCCGGTCCGCCCCACGGCAGGTGCCGTGCGGGCCGGCGGACCGGGAGAATTCGACGGGTTCGGCTATCCCGAGTTCTGGGAGGAGGTCGCGGAAAGCTCCGGAACCGAGCCGGAGTGCTCGTCGTCTGCCCCCTCCGCGAGCGGCTCGTCCTCTCCGGCGGAGTCCTCGGGGAACTCCGGCGGGAACACGGGTTCGGCCTCCGAACCGGGTTCTTCCGGCTCCACCGCTTCGGACTCCGCGGCCGGGTCCCCCTCCCGGAATTCGTCTGATTCGGACGATTCAACTTCCCCCTGATCAGGGGTTTCACCGGGGCCCATCGCAGTCTCGGTGTCAGTCGCGGGCCCGGCGTGCTCGACGGCCGCGTCACCGCCGGATTCCCCGTCCGTCGCTTCGACGACCGCCGCGACCGGATCGACGTCGGACACACCGGTGTCCGACACGGCGGCGACGTCCACCGGTTCGACGACGTCCGCGTCACGCCGCCCGGCCAGCCGGGACGTCAGCAGCGCCGGGAGCGCCAACCAGGCGAAGGTCGTGGCGGCCAGCGGCAGCGGACGGAGCGAGAACGGGCCGTACTCCCCGCCCAATCGCCCCCCGGAGAGCACGGCAGGTATCGAGACGGACAGCGTCACCAACAACACAGCCAACAGCACCAGGTGCTGCCTGTCCCGGCTCCGCTCGGACAGGTTCCGGCAGCTCCAGCCGAGCAGCACGCCCAGCGGGACCGGCACGGCGAACAGCGCGGCTGTCCAGTTCGCGGGTGGTTCGGGAGGAAACACTGCCAACAACGGCAGTTCCGACGGTAACGCGTCCGGTGCCGTACTCAGCGGGGTGACGGCCGAGCCTCCGAAGGAGACACCGCCGCCCGTGACGAACGCCCAGGCCCCCAGTACCGCGTTGGGCAGGTACAACAGCGCGAGCAGCGCGGCCCCCGCCGCGTCGCCGAGTCCACCCAGCTCCACCGATCGCTCGTGCATCCTGGGCAGCGCCAGGCAGACGGCCACGCCGAACACGGCGGCGCCGGTACCGATCACGGCGGCGCTGCCGAGCAGCCCCTTTCGCACGGCGTACCACGCGTCCCCGGGAACGTGCTGCCACAGCTGGTAGAGCAGCCCGCAGCGGTCGGCGAGTCCCGCCGTCGCGGCACAGGCGGCGAGCAGGCCACAGCAGGAGAACGCCTGCCAGGGGACCACCCGCACCGGGGCCCGCAGCTCTTCGAGGGCCACGGCCAGCACGGTGCCGAACACGGCGTGGCTCATTCCCATCACCAGCACTACCGGAAGCGCCTGCGCCGGTTTGCGCAGCCGGTGGCGCCTGGCCACTCGCCGGGAGGACCTGGCGACGAGCAGCACGCAGAGCAGCGTCGGTAACAGCGGTAACGCGCTGAGGGGTGAGCCGGTGACCGTCAGCGGCACCTGGAAGGCGGCCAGCCAGCCGGGAACCGCCGCCAGCAGCACCCCCGAGGGGACGAACTCGGCGGCGGTGGCGGTGGAGACCACGAACGCCAGCAGCGCGACGACTAGGAGGTAGCAGGCGAGTATCACCAGTACCGCCGAGAGCAGTGACCCTCGGATCGCGCGGCGCCGCTGCCGAGCGGGTGGCTCGGAATTCTCGACCGTGGAGGAATCGAGTGCCGTCACGTGGCCGAATGTGACAGCGACCCCGACGGATCGAACGCACGACGCGCCGCCGACTCACTCTGACGGGTGAAGCGAGGAGTTCCGGCGCCTCGAACCGGCACACAGCCGGGGAAACCACGTTCGCACGGCCCGATCTCCCGGCTCTCTCGAGATACGGCCCGGTCCCCGAGCTCCTCGTCGGCCCGGGAACCGGCTCGTCCTCAGGAGGGCGGATTCTGATTGGGGGACGGCATCTGCTGCGTCCCCTGCGGACCACCGCTGGGATCCGCGCGCTGTTCCTGCTGGGGCTGCCCGGCAGCACCCTGTCCGGGTTGCGCGGGTGGCTGCTCGTAAGGGTTGCCCGGTGCCTGCCCTGGCTGAGGCTGGGGATGCCCCGCCTGGTGGGGTGGCTGCGGCTGTCCCGGAGCGAACCCGCCCGACTGCTGAGTCCAACCGGGTTGGGGCTGACCGGGCTGGGGCTGCCCCTGCTGCGGCTGGCCGGGCTGCTGGGGCGGGTACCCCTGCTGCGGTCCGCTCTGCGGGTTCCAGCCACCCGGCTGCGGCTGGCCGGGGTAAGGCTGCGCGTAGGGGCCCGTCTGCTGTCCCGGCTGCGGCCGCACCTGCTGGGTAACCGCTCGGGCCGCTCCGTCGCCCAGCGCGGGGGCGGTGACGATCTCCTGTTCCAGCAGCAGCAACGCGATCACCGCCGCCGCCTGTAACAGGGCCAGCAGCATGAGCACGATGGCCCAGCCCGCGATGGAACCGCCCGAACCCGACAGTCCGGCGACGATGACGTTCTGCAGCATCGACAGCGCCGTGTACACCGCCAGCGGGGCCGCGACGAACAGCGTGTCCGGACCCTTGGGCAGGAACCGCATGGCCGCCAGCAACGCGACGAGCATGAAACCGAGGCCGGGAAGCCCGCCGAGTATCGAGTTGATCGCGGGAGCGAAGAAACCGAACAGCCAGCCGAGCGCTCCGATGCCCGCCGCCACCAGGGCGAGGATCGACTTCGTGTCCAGCTGGGACTTCGCCGTGCCGGGCGGAGCCGGTTGCTGGGGCGGCGGATAGGGCGCGGACATGGGAACTCCATCCTGACCGGGGATCGTGCGAGACGGCTCCACATCCGAGTCGCTCACCGAAAGGGGTGGCGGCGGAGCCTCGAAGGCCGACGTTACCGAACCGCGACCAGGCCGTCACGAGCACCACGTGCCCCGCCGAAACGGCCTGGAGCGCACTCGCGCCCGGCTCCGCTCGGGAGCCGGGCGCGAGTGGCCGTTGTGGGTGCTCCGGCGCTCAGCCGTTGATGATCGAGCGCATGAGCTTGGCGGTCTCGCTCGGCGTCTTGCCGACCTTGACCCCGGCGGCCTCGAGGGCCTCCTTCTTGGCCTGCGCGGTCCCGGAGGAACCGGAGACGATCGCACCGGCGTGGCCCATCGTCTTGCCCTCGGGAGCGGTGAAGCCCGCGACGTAGCCGACGACCGGCTTGCTGATGTTCGACTTGATGTACTCGGCCGCGCGCTCCTCGGCGTCACCGCCGATCTCGCCGATCATCACCACGGCCTCGGTCTCGGGGTCGTCCTCGAACGCGCGCAGCGCGTCGATGTGGGTGGTGCCGATGACCGGGTCACCGCCGATGCCCACGCAGGTGGAGAAGCCGATGTCACGCAGCTCGTACATCATCTGGTAGGTCAGCGTGCCGGACTTGGACACGAGCCCGATCTTGCCACCGGCGGTGATGTCCGCCGGGATGATCCCCGAGTTGGACTTGCCGGGAGAGATCACACCCGGGCAGTTCGGCCCGACGATGCGGGTCCGGTTCCCGGTGGCGTTGGCGTGCGCCCAGAAGTAGGCCGAGTCGTGCACCGGGATTCCCTCGGTGATCACCACGGCGAGCCCGATCTCGGCGTCGATGGCCTCGACCACGGCGTCCTTGGCGAACTTGGGCGGGACGAACACGACCGACACGTCGGCGCCGGTCTCCTTCATCGCCTCTTCGACGCTTCCGAACACCGGCAGCTGGTGGCCCTCGATCTCGACGGACTGTCCCGCCTTGCGGGCGTTGACGCCGCCGACGATGTTCGTCCCGGAACGCAGCATCCGAGCGGTGTGCTTGGTGCCTTCCGAACCGGTGATGCCCTGGACGATGACCTTACTGTTCTCGTTGAGGAAAATTGACACAGCGGATCGCCCCTTATTTGCCCGCAGCCAGCTCGGCGGCCTTGTCGGCCGCGCCGTCCATGGTGTCGACCAACGTGACCAGCGGGTGGTCGGCCTCGGCCAGGATTCGCCTGCCCTCTTCGACGTTGTTGCCGTCGAGGCGAACCACCAGCGGCTTGCCGGCCTCGTCGCCGAGCATCTTCAGCGCCTGGACGATCCCGTTGGCGACGGCGTCACACGCGGTGATACCGCCGAAGACGTTGACGAAGACGGACTTCACGTCCGGGTCTCCCAGGATGACGTCCAGCCCGGCCGCCATGACCTCGGCGGAAGCGCCGCCGCCGATGTCGAGGAAGTTGGCGGGCTTGACGTTGTCGTGATCGGCGCCCGCGTAGGCCACCACGTCCAAGGTGGACATCACGAGACCGGCACCGTTTCCGATGATGCCGACCTCACCGTCGAGCTTGACGTAGTTGAGGTCCTTGGCCTTGGCCTTGGCCTCCAGCGGGTCCTCGGCGCCCTCGTCGACGTATTCGGCCTGCTTGGCCTGCCGGAACGAGGCGTTGTCGTCGAGCGAGACCTTGCCGTCGAGCGCGATGACCTTGCCCTGCGGGTCCTTGACCAGCGGGTTGATCTCGAACAGCGTGGCGTCCTCGGCGACGAAGGCCTCCCAGAGCTGCACCACGATGTCGGTGACCTGGTCGGCGATCTCGGCCGGGAACTTCGCGGCCTCGACGATCTCGCGAGCCTTGGCCTCGTCCACACCCCGGATCGGGTCGATGGGGATCCTGGCCAGCGCTTCCGGCTTGGTCGCCGCTACTTCCTCGATCTCCATGCCGCCCTCGACCGAGGCCATCGCGAGGAAGCTGCGATTGGCACGGTCCAGCAGGAACGACATGTAGTACTCGTCGGCGATGTCGGAGGCCTCGGTGACCAGCACTCGGCGGGTGGTGTGGCCCTTGATGTCGAGCCCGAGAATCGCTTCCGCCTTGGTTCGGGCCTCGTCGGGGTTCTCGGCCAGCTTGACGCCACCCGCTTTGCCCCGACCGCCGGCCTTGACCTGCGCCTTGACGACCACAGGTCCGCCGAGCTCTTCCGCCACTGCCTTGGCCCCGTTGGGATCGGTGGCCACGGAACCGGGCAGTGTCGGTATTCCGTGGGCGGCGAAGATCTCCTTCGCCTGGTACTCGTACAGGTCCACGCGACTCTCCTGCGACGTCGGTGTCGGACTCCGGTAACCATATCGACCTGCGAGAACGATCGGGGCAGCGCATCCGGTGAACTCGCTCACCCGCAACGGCCCCCAACCTGGCGATTTCCGCCCGGCCCTCCGGTGGGGCGGCGGGGGGAAGCGGTCAAACTCACATCATCCGTCGCGGCGAGCGACCAGTACCGCCGTCGCCACGGCGGCCACCACGGCTCCCAACGCGCTCCACAACCCGAGCCCGGGGACGAATCCCTCGCTCCCGGCCGGCGCGGCGAACGACGCCAGCGAGGCCCGGAAAGCCAGCACCAGCGCACACCCGAGGAGCATCGCGACGGCCCGTGCGCCTCGGGAGACCGGAACCAGCGCCAGAGCTCCCAGAACCACCAGCAACGCGGTGAGCAGCCCCCAGGAAGCGATGCCGAAGCCGGTGAACAGCCCCGGCGCGTCGTAGTCCGCGGTCCGGAAGACGGGAAACCCGAAGGCCGCCACGACCAGCAGACCGGTCAGCACGGTGGGCGGCAGCAACGAGCGGTCGGGGGAGATCTCGCTGAGGTCCACCTCGTCGCGCTCGGTCGCGCCCGCCACCGCGTCGCACACCGCCGCGCAGCAGGTGAGCACCACGGCGGCGACGGTGAGCCAGACGCCCGTCGGAGCCAGTTCCAGCCGACTCCCCCCGGCGAAACGCAGCACGGTGTCCAGGTCGGCCGCGGCGGCCAGCGGGACGACGACCCAGGCGGTGCCGAGCACCGCTCTGGGGGCCAGCACGCCGGGGCGCAGCAGCGGCAGGCCGAGCACGAGCTGGACGAGTCCGGCCAGCAGCAGTGGCAGCAGATCGTGGTTGGCCCCGAATCCGATCACGCGTTCGGGGGTGCGTAACTGCGGCACCAGGCAGGCGACGACCGCGAGTACGCCGCCGAGCGCGGCGAGCGCCCCGGTGAGAACCGACAGCCCGGTGTGGGCGGGCAACGAGACCTCGGCCCGAGCGGACTCGGCCGGTCCCGCTGTCCGGCCCACCGGGACGGACAGCACGGCCAGCCCGAGGAGCGCCACGAGCCCGAAACCGAGTCCCCAGCCGATCAGCAGCTCGGGGTCGAGCAGCACGGCGGGCAGCACCGGCACGGTGGTGGCGGCCAGGCTCGTGGCCAGCCCGAGGAGACCGCCGCGTCCGACCTCGGGATCGGCCGAGCTTACAGCGATACCGGCTGCCACCGGGATCACGACGGCCAGCAGCAGCTTCCCGAGGAACACCGGCGGCGGGGCGGTCCACAGCCCGTGGGAGACGACGAACGGATCCAGCGAGCGGAACGCGGGCAGCAGCGCGCTGCACGCTCCCGCCGCGGCGAAACACAGCACGAGCACGAAGAGCGGCTGCCTGTCACCGCTCGCTCCGCGCTCGCCGTGCGAGGGTTCTCCGGTTGGGGTGAGCAGGGCGAGCACTCCCGCGAGCACCACCGCCGCGTGCCCGGACAGCAGCAGCCAGCTGCCCGCGGCCGGACGCAACGGCCGCAGCCCCTCTCGCATCAGCAGTTCGGGGCGGGAGGACAGCCCGGGTTCGACCAGCAGCTGCAGCGCCCCCAGGAGGTCGGCGGCGAACACGGCGGCCGTGGCCAACAACACCGCACGCGCGGCGGACGGTCGGTCGGCTCGCAGGAGCAGCGCCGCCGAAGCGGCGGGCAGCGAACCGAGCACCACCAGCAACACCCCGGAGGGGTAGGCGGACGGGGTCGAGGGAGTGACGACGCCGAGGAAGGGAGCGGCACCGGAAACCACCGCTCCCACCAGCGCCAGCAGGCAGGCGAGTCGCGATCCGGACGGTTGGTTCGCGCCGGAACCGTCCGATGTGGCCCGCGGGATCGCTCCGTCCGCGCGTTCGGACTCGGTGGTGGTGGCGGAATCGTCTCCGGTCTCACTGCCGAAACGGGCGTTCACGTGACGACGCTAGCAATTCGCGCCCCGCTCGCCGGTCTCGCCCCGAACGACGCTGTGAACACGGAAACCTCCGAACGAGGGATGTTGCCACGGAAGCATCGCGACGCTGCGAGGACGAGTGGTGGTTTTTGGAGCACCGACAGTGTCCATCCCGTGATCTCGTCACTCGAACGACCTGGTTCCAACCACCGATCACGGACATGTTTCGATGTGACTTATGACACCGAGCGTCTTTCCGAGGCAACCCTTGAGAATCCACTGTGCCCAAAGGCGAAGCCCGGGAGGAGCGTTGGCGTCCACGCCGAAAACGCAGGCAGCGACGATACGCACCCCGCTCGACGAAGCCGAACGAGCCGACACGTGCGGGAGGACACCTCCCGGCACCCGGAAAGCGCAACGGAATCGATACGAAGATCGGGATTTGCCCCTCGGGGCGTTCCTTGGTTAATGTCCCGACGTCCGTTGTCACAGTCAGATCACGAACAGGGACATCTACCGGTTAACCCCGACCGGTCCGGGTCCCCCGCCCGGCCCAGTGATCCGGCTCCCCGAGACGGAAGGTCAAGCATTGACTCGACACCGCTCCCCCGGCGGTCAACGAAACACCCCCGCCCAACAGACCGCCTCGGAAGAAGAGTCCACATCGGATAAACCGCGCCGACAACGCACCCCGACTCCGCCGTCGGTAATGCGGGGCAGGATCGTGGTCGCCGCCGTCGCCGCAGGCGCGTTCGCCGCGGCCGGCCAGGCCATGGCCTCCGAGCAGGACAAGCCCGAGGGTCCGCAGGAGGATCACACGCCGCTGGCCTCCGGACAGAACGCGGCGGCGTCGCTGGGTTCGGTCTCCGACGGCACCAAGCCCGGAACGACCGAGGTCGGCGGAACGACCAGGGGTTCCGACGGTGCCGGCGTCGGCGGTGCCGTACCGGCCCCCGAGATCCTGCCGGTGGCACGCACCACCGACACCAACGACGAGGTGCGCAAGCTCGCCAAGAGCCAGCGGGTCGAGCAGGCCCGCGAGGAGGCGCTGCGCGAGGCGCGCCAGCCCGACTACGTCGCTCCCACCGTGGGCACGTTCACCTCCGGCTTCGGAGGCCGCTGGGGCACCACCCACTACGGAATAGACATCGCCAACAGCAAGGGCACCAAGATCGTGTCCGTGGCCGAGGGAACCGTGATCGAAGCCGGCCCGGCCAGTGGTTTCGGCCTGTGGGTGCGCGTGCAGCACTCGGACGGCACGATCAGCGTTTACGGTCACGTCAACAGCATCACCGCGAACGTGGGCGAGCACGTGGAGGCCGGCGAGCAGATCGCCACGATGGGCAACCGCGGTTTCTCCACGGGAACCCATCTGCACTTCGAGATCTGGGATCCCAGCGGCACGAAGATCAATCCGCTGCCCTGGCTCAACGAGCGCGGGGTCTACGTCAGCTGACAACCTCGTTGCATTGTGGACGGACCACGGGCCCGTTCGCGGGGAGCACCGGAGGCTCCTCGCGAACGGGATCGCCGCCCCTTCGACCGATCAACCCCCCGCGACGACCGCGTGAGCGAGCGCCGTCACGACCCCCCGGCACCGCTCCCGGGAGCATCGCGGTGGTGCGCCCGCCACTTCTCCATGAGCCGGGGCAGCTCCGCGCGGAGGAACTCGAAGAACCTGCGGGTCTCGTCGAGACGCGCACCGGCGCTGGTGTCCGGCCCCAGCGTCGCCACGCCCTCGCGGAGGGTGGCCTCCCACTGCAGGAACTGACTGTCGCGCTGCGCGAAAGCCTCGTACCACATGTCGTCGCTGACCCGGTAGTGGTCACGGCGCCTGCCCGGTTCCCTCTCCCGTGACAGCAGCCCGACCCGGATCAGATAACGCACCGCTCCGGAAACCGCGGCCGCGCTGACCTGCAACGAATGAGCGAGTTCGGCAGCGGTGCACGATCCCTCGTCCGCCACGAGCACCCGCGCGAACACGCGGGCCGCCATGCGGGGGAACCCCGATTCGGTCAGGTTCAACGCGAACCGCTCGACGAAGCGGGCCACCTCCCGCTCGTCGCGCCCCGCGGCACTCCCGGACCCAGGATTCCCCGGTTCGGGTGCGGGACTCGGTGTGGTCTCGGACATCCGGAACCTCCCGCACTCGCTCGGCGCATCAGTCGAACGACTGATTCATATATTTACTAAATTTCACAGCTTTGTGAAGACAGTCTAACGCAACGCTTCGGCGCGCCGGGAAGCCCACCACCGACCGCTTCGAAGCGGGTCGCTTCGCCGGAGGGCGGACCGCGCGGCGAGCCACGGCGTCACCCCTGAGTACTTCACTCTGTTCACAGATTTGTGAAAGTTGTGTACCGTATAAAACGTGGTACGCACGATCGCCAGCACTGGATCCGACAGGGCGGACCGCCGTGTGAAACGGCTGTACTCCTCCCTGGCGGGAGAGCGGACGGCGGACTCCGATCCGCCGCGGCGGTGACCGGCACCGACGCACCTCCCCCCACTCCGATCCGAAGGAGTCAGGATGAACTCCGAGCCCTCGGCCGTGACCACCTCCGGCCTGACCAAGGACTTCGGCCCGAACCGCGCGCTGGACGGGCTGGACCTGAACGTGCGCACCGGTGAAGTGCACGGCTTCCTCGGCCCGAACGGCGCGGGCAAGACCACCACGATCAGAATCCTGCTCGGCCTGCTGCGTGCGGACTCCGGCGAGGCACACCTGCTCGGCGGTGACCCGTGGCGCGACGCCACCGAACTGCACCACAGGGTCGCCTACGTACCCGGTGACGTCACCCTGTGGCCGAACCTCTCCGGCGGCGAGGTCATCGACCTGCTGGGGCGGTTGCGCGGCGGCCTCGACCAGCGGCGCAAGGACGACCTGCTGCGGCGCTTCGACCTGGATCCGCGCAAGAAGGCACGCACCTACTCCAAGGGGAATCGGCAGAAGGTCGGGCTGGTGGCCGCGCTGGCCGCCGAACCCGAACTGCTCGTGCTGGACGAACCCACCTCGGGATTGGACCCGCTGATGGAGGAGACCTTCCGGGAATGCGTCCGGCAGCAACGGCGCGAGGGACGCACCATCCTGCTGTCCAGCCACATCCTGTCCGAGGTCGAGGCGCTGTGCGACCGGGTGACCATCGTCCGCGAAGGCAGCGCCGTGGAGTCCGGGACCCTGGCCGAACTGCGGCACCTGACCCGGACCTCGGTCAGCGCGGAGCTCACTACCGTCCCGGAGGGGCTGGCCGAGCTGCCCGGCGTGCACAAGCTGGAGATCAACGGCACCCACGTCCGGTGCGAAGTGGACAACCCGGCCCTGGACGAGGTGCTGCGCAGACTCACCACCGGAGGAGTGCGCGGCCTGACGAGCCAGCCCCCCACGTTGGAGGAGCTGTTCCTGCGGCACTACGAACAGCGGCCCGAGACCACCACGCGGGAAGGAGCCTCCCGATGAGCACGTTGCGCGGCACGGGGACGCTCGTACGGCTGATCCTGCGCAGGGACCGGGTGCGCATCCCCGTCTGGATCGTAGGGGTGGCGGTGTTCCTGCTGGGCAGCGCGTCCACCTTCCCGGTGGCATACGACTCCGCCGCCGACAGGCAGGCCCGTGCCTCCCTCATGGACAACCCCGCCACAGTGGTGTTGACCGGTCCCGGCTTCGGGCGACAGGACTACACCTACGGGGCGATGCTGGCCAACGAGATGGGCGGCATGACGGCGGTGCTCATCGCGCTGATGAGCATCCTGCTGCTGGTCCGGCACAGCCGTCACGAAGAGGAGAGCGGCAGGGCCGAGCTGCTGCGGGCGGGAGTGGTCGGCAGGCACGCGCCGCTGACCGCGGCGCTGGTCACCGTTCTCGGTGTGAACCTGGCGCTCGGGGCGGTGATCGGTTCCGCGCTACCCGTCGTGCTACCTCGGGTGAGCACCGCCGGATCCCTGCTGTTCGCGGCGGGGCTGACCATGGTGGGCACGGTCTTCACCGCCGTGGCGGCGGTGACCGCGCAGCTCGTGGAACACGGCCGCGCCGCGAGCGGGGTGGCGGCCGGTCTGCTGGCGGTGAGCTACGCGCTGCGCGGTGCGGGCGACCTGGGTGACGGCACGCTCTCCTGGTTCTCCCCGGTCGGCTGGGCGCAGCGGACCCGCGCCTACGTCGACGACACCTGGTGGCCGCTGTCGCTCGGCGTGGCGCTGACCGCCGTGCTGATCGCCGGTGCCTTCCTGCTGCGAACCAAGCGCGACGAGGGCGCGGGACTGATGCGGGGGCGGAGCGGACGAGTCGCCGCTTCTCCCCTGCTCTCCGGCCCGTTCGCGCTGGCGCTGCGACTCCAGCGCGGCGTGCTGACGGGTTGGACGGTCGGGTATGTGCTGTTCGGCGCGTTCGTGGGAGCGATAGGCGAGCAGGCGGCGGAGTTCGTCGCGGAGAACGAGATGGCCCGGCGCTACTTCTCACAGGCGGGCGCGGCCGGGGACTCCGCGGAGACGATGATCGCCACGTACCTCTCGCTGATGGGAATGGTGGCCGGTGGGTTCGCGCTGCAGTCGGCCGGGCTGCTGCGCGCCGAGGAGTCGGCGGGGCGCGTGGAACCCCTGCTCGGCGGCACACCACTGAGCCGTTCCCGGTGGGCGCTGTCGAGTCTGGCGGCCACGCTGCTCGGCAGCGTGCTGGTGATGGGCGGTGCCGGCCTCGGAGCGGGGCTGGTCCACGCGGGCATCAGCGGGGACCCGGACGACGCGCCACGGGTGCTGGGCGCGGCGCTGGCCTACCTGCCGGCGGTGTGGGTGCTCGCGGGACTGGCCACCCTGCTGTTCGGGGTGTTGCCCGCCCTCAGCGGCCTGAGCTGGCTGGCGCTGGCGGGGATCGTGTTCGTCGGGATGTTCGGACCGCTGCTGCGGCTGCCGGACTGGGCCTCGGACATCTCGCCCTTCGCGCACGTACCGACCCTGCCCACCGAGGAGTTCGCCTCGGCACCGCTGCTCACGCTGACCGCGACGGCGGTGTCGCTGGCGGCGGTCGGGATCGCCGCGTACCGGCGGCGCGACGTGGTCTGAAACCCCGCGCCCCGGGATCTCGCGGCAGCGGGGCCCGGGGCCACGCCGGGCTCCCGCGCCGGAGCGACGGTCCCCGCGCCCGCCGCCGGGGACTACAGCTTCACCAGCGGCACGCTGCCGATGAGCATGAGCCGGATGGTTCCCGAGTCGCCGAAGTCGATGTTGGCCGTGGCCCGTGCTCCCTCGCCCTCGGTGGAGATCACCGTGCCCAGCCCGTACTTGTCGTGGTTGACCCGGTCGCCCGCCTCCAGCTTGATCGGCACGGCGTTCTTCCAGTTCGACGTGCTGCCACCGCCGCGCGAGCCGCGCTCGCCCGAACCGGCCGGACCTCCCGACCCGGAGTCCGAGCCGCCGCGAGCACCCCAGCCGCCGAGCTCGCGCGGTGCGGAGCGTTCCGGCTCCAGCTTGCGCCACTCCACGAGGTGCTGCGGTATCTCGGTGATGAACCGCGAAGCCGGGTTGGTGACGGGCTGTCCCCAGGCCGAACGCATCAGCGCGCGGGAGAGGTACAGCCTCCGCCGGGCGCGGGTGATACCGACGTAGGCCAGTCGGCGTTCCTCGGACAGCTCCTGCGAGTCGCCCAGCGCACGCGTGTGCGGGAAGACTCCGTCCTCCCATCCGGTGGCGAACACGACCGGGAACTCCAGCCCCTTCGCCGTGTGCAGCGTCATGAGCGTGACCAGACCGTCGCCGTTCTCCGGCAGCGCGTCGGCGTCGGCGACCAGCGAGACTCGCTCCAGGAAGGCCCCGATCGAGTCGTCCGGCAACGGGTTCTCGGCCTCGCCCGCACCTCCGCCGGAACCGTCCGCTGTGTACTCCGAGTTCTCCTGGGCGGCGGCGCGCGTGTCACCGAACTCCCGGGCCACGCTGATCAGCTCGTCCAGATTGTCCACTCTGGATGCATCCTGCGGGTCCTCGCTGCTTTCCAGTTCGCCCCGGTAACCCGTGCGTTCCAGCAGGGTGCGCAGCACCTCGGCCACGTCGTTGTCGGCCGCCACCTCGCGCAACTCGTCCAACAGCTCGATGAAACCGGCGACGGCGCGGGCGGAGCGGGAGTTGAGCCGCTCGATCCCGCCTCGCGCCGCGTGCCGGAGCGCGGCACCGAACGAGATGCGCTCCTGCTCGGCGTACTCGGCCAGCACGGTCTCGGCACGCTGACCGATCCCCCGCTTGGGGACGTTGAGGATCCGGCGCAGGCTCACGGTGTCGTCCGGGTTGTCCAGCACCCGCAGGTAGGCCAGCGCGTCCCGCACCTCACGACGCTCGTAGAAGCGCACCCCGCCGATGACGCGGTACGGCAGTCCCAGCCGGATGAACACCTCCTCGAACACCCGTGACTGGTTGTTGGTGCGGTAGAAGACCGCGATGTCGTTGAAGGTGGCCTCGCCGGAGTCCACGAGCCGGTCGATCTCAGCGGCCACGAACGCGGCCTCGTCGTGCTCGTTGTCGGCCACGTAGCCGACCAACGGTTCCCCCTCGCCCGCCTCGCTCCAGAGCCGCTTCTCCCTGCGGCCGGTGTTGGAGCGGATCACGGAGTTGGCCGCCGAGAGGATCGTCTGGGTGGAGCGGTAGTTCTGCTCCAGCACGATCGTGGCCGCCTCGGGGTAGTCCCGCTCGAACTCCTCGATGTTGCGGATCGTGGCGCCCCGGAAGGCGTAGATCGACTGGTCGGCGTCGCCGACCACGCACAGCTCGGCGGGCGGGACCTCGCTCTCGTCGGACTCGGTGCCGACCAGCTCGCGCACCAGGGCGTACTGGGCGTGGTTGGTGTCCTGGTACTCGTCGACCAGGATGTGCCGGAACCGGCGACGGTAGTGCTCGGCCACCGCCGGGTGGTCGCGCAGCAGCTCGACGGTGCGCATGATCAGGTCGTCGAAGTCCATCGCGTTGGAGTCGGCCAGCCGCCGCTGGTAGGCGGCGTAGACCTCGGCGACCTTGCGCTCCATGTCGTTGCCCGCGCGTTCGGCCGCGGTCTCCGGATCGACGAGCTCGTTCTTCAGGTTCGAGATCTGGGCGGCCAGTGTGCGCACCGGGTACCGCTTGGAGTCCAGTTCGAGGTCCCGGCCCACCAGGGTGATCAGCCGCCGCGAGTCGTCGGCGTCGTAGATCGAGAAGTTGGTGGACAGCCCCAGCGTCCTGGCCTCACGGCGAAGCACGCGCACGCACATCGAGTGGAACGTGGAAACCCACATCGCGTTCGCCCGCCGCCCCACGAGCTCGGACACCCGTTCCTTCATCTCGACGGCGGCCTTGTTGGTGAACGTGATCGCCATGATCTGACCCGGGTGCGCCCCGCGCTGGTCCAGCAGATGGGCGATGCGATGGGTGAGCACCTTGGTTTTGCCCGACCCCGCGCCCGCCACCACCAGCAACGGCGATCCGCTGTGCAGCACGGCCCGGCGCTGTTGCGGGTTCAGCTCCGCCACCAGCTGTTCCCCCGCGGGCGAAGTCCCGGTCGGGCCGCTTCCGTTGCCGGAGGAGGAAGCTCCGCCGGGGTGGACGGGGCCGTCGGCTGCGGTGTCGAACAGGGTGCTCATCGGTAGTTCAGAGTACCGTTTCGGAACCGGGCCACCACGGGCAGCCGACCTCCGCACCTCGCCGTGACATCGCTGACATCACTCCTTCGAACCATGCCTGGCGCGGTGGTGCGCTCATCCCGGATGTGGCAGACTGGCCGTGTGCTTACGCGAAGCTGTCAGTTTTTCTACGGGCGCGGGACTCCGGCGTCCGTAGCTGCGTAAGCTCCAAGAACGATGCCCCGGAGTTCCGAACCCGGGGCAGTTGCGCATCCGGGTCGGATTCCGGGACCGACGACCCGGAGGACGAAGTGAGCGCGACCGTGGACAGCGATCGAACCGGTGCCGAAACCCCCGACTCCGAGTGGCCCGCCGACGGCGTTTCGGTCGAGGAACTCAGGGACGAGATCGACTACCTCGACGAAGAGATCCTGCGGCTGATCAAGCGGCGAGCCGAGGTCTCCCGCCAGGTGGGTGCGGTGCGGATGGCCGAGGGTGGTCCGCGCATCGTCTACAACAGGGAGATGGACGTGCTGGCGCGCTACCGCGAACTGGGGGCCGAGGGGCGGGAACTGGCGATGATCCTGCTGCGGCTCGGTCGCGGCAGGTTGGGGCACTGACCGGAATTCTCCGACCTCCCTCGGTACGTCCTCGGATCCGGCCGCGCTCGTCGAACGCGGCCTCCCGCCGGGGCTCCCGGCTCGACGAGCGGCCGGCCGAGCGGCCGTGCCGACCCCAGGACGCCGTAACACGGGCGTGGCCCGCGACCGGTGAGGAGCGCGTGTCGGACAGCGCGCCACCTCCCTCTCATCGCCCTCACTGCGCCGACCAGCCACCGTCCAGCTCGAACGAGGAACCGGTGATCGACACGGCGGAGGGACCGCACAGCCACGCGGTGAGCTCGGCCACCTCCTCCGGCTCCACCAACCGCTTGATCGGGGTGCGGGACAGCAGCACGTCCTCCACCACCTGCTCCCTGGGAACCCGGTGGCGCACCGCGTGCTCGCTGACCTGGCGCTCGACGAGCGGGGTCCGCACGTAGCCCGGACAGACGCAGTTCGAGGTCACCCCGTGCCCCGCTCCCTCCAGGGCGACGGTCTTGGACAACCCTTCCAGGCCGTGCTTGGCGGTGACGTAGGCGCTCTTCAGCGGTGCGGCCCGGACACCGTGGACCGAGGAGATGTTGACGATCCGGCCCCACCCGTTGCGGTACATCCCGGGCAGCGCCGCTCGGATGATCCGGAAGGGTGCCTGGACCATGACCGTCAGCAGCAGTTGGAACATCTCCGGCGGGTACTGGTGCACCGGCGCCACATACTGCAGCCCCGCGTTGTTGATCACGATGTCGGTGTTCTCGCCCAGTTCGGCGACGGTGTCCGGTTCGGACAGATCGGCCACGGTGTGGCACGCCCCCGTCTCCTCGGCGACCTGCTCCACGGACTTGGCGACCCGGTCGACGAGCAGCATCTCGGCCCCGGTCGCCGCGAGCTTCCGCGCCACGGCCGCCCCGATACCGCTGCCCGCTCCGGTCACGAGCGCCCGCTTGCCCACAAGGTCCACCGTGACTTCGGCGGACGGCCGAGCCCCGGTAGCCGAACTGTCACCCATACCTGCAACCTAAAGGTGATTTCGGTCGCTATCCAACGTCCGCACAGGGGCAATTCGCTGCGGCATCCGATGGTCGTGGGAGTTTCCGACCGTCGGCGTGCCGATTCGGTGTGGCCCCGGCGGGCCGGTTCGGAGGAGACTGGGCGCATGGGCACGGTTATCGATGTGATCGCGTTCGTGGTCACCCTGGTGGCGCTGCTGGCCGCGGTTGGGCACGCGGGGTATCTGGCGCTGTTGTCGTCGGCGGCGCGCAAACGCCCCGGTGGCGAGCCCGCGGCCCGGTTCGCCCGCCGCCGGGCTCCCGTGGCGGGAACCGCGCTCGGTCTGGGCCTGCTGGCGATGCTGCTGTCGCTGGGAGGCGTGGGTACAGACGTGTTCGCGATCCTGCTCGGCGGCGGTGTGGGACTGGGCTCGCTGAAGGCGCTGGGGAGCACGCGATCCGACTTCCGCGGCGGCCGGTACTGAGAAACGCCGCCGTCTCACTCGTGCCGGACGAACGTCAGTGGCGTGCGGGGGTTCGTGCCGCGAGGTCCGCACGAGCGGCGGCGGCCGGACCTCGGCGCCGACTCCTCCGGTCGAGCACCACGTGCTCGGTGGTGTGCTTCAGTGGTGACAACGGCCTCCCGGACGGGACATCCCCCGGTGGTGCGTAGCCGTACCCAGCGATGAACACCCAACGTGTCGTCGCGACCCGGTTCCGTTCTCCTCGTGGCGCTGCCTAGGCTGTGACCGTGATCGATTCACCGAACTCGCCCGGCACCGCGCCGGAACGCGCTCTCGTGGTGACGGCGCATCCCGACGACGTCGATTTCGGCATGGCCGGAACCGTCGCGCACTGGACCGCCGCCGGAACGTCGGTCACCTACTGCGTCTGCACCTCGGGCGAGGCGGGAGCTCCGGAGGACGCCCCCCGCGAACGGGTGCGGCGACTGCGTGCCGCGGAACAGCGCCGTGCCGCGGCCCGGGTCGGTGTGGACGACGTGCGTTTCCTGAACCACGAGGACGGTCGGGTGTCGGCGGACCTGGCCCTGCGGCGGCAGATCACGAGGGTGATCCGCTCTGTCCGCCCGGAGATCGTGGCAACGCACTCCCCCGAGATCAACTGGTCCCGCATAGCGTTGGCGCACCCGGACCACCGCGCGGTGGGGGAGGCCACCCTGGCGGCGGTGTACCCGGACGCGCGGAACCCCTTCGCGCACCCGGAGCTGCTCGACCGGGAGGGACTTCACCCGTGGACGGTGCGACAGCTCTGGATCACCGAGGCCGCCGAACGCGTCAACCACGCGGTGGACGTCACCGAGCGGATCGCGGACAAGCTGGCGGCCCTGTCGGAACACGCCTCGCAAGGGGCGGACTCGGCGGAGTCGTCGGAGGCGATGCGTGAGCACTTACGCGGCAACGCGCTGCGGCACGGCTTGGCGAAAGGACGGATGGCCGAAGTTTTCCAGGTGGTCGACACCGAGTGAGCCGCCGAGGGGAGATCCCGGCGGGCCACGGCAGGAGGGCTGGTCGCGATGGACGGTGGCAACCCGAACGGCTGGTCGGACGAGTTCCGGGGGACCGCGGACGAACCGGCTGCCCGAGGTGGTCGGGAACGCCGCAGCGTCACGGGACCGAACCGCGCCGCCGCTTCGAACGCCACGGATGCGACCACGGTGGGGAAACGGCCGACGGAACCGATGAGCGGACTGTGCGAGTTCGACCTCGGCATGGTTCCCGCCTCCATCACACCGCCGCGCACCTGGCGTCGAGCGGCGTGGTTCGTGGTGCTGTCGGCCGTGGTCGCACTGAGCGGGATCGTGCTGGGCACCGCGGTCGTGATGAGCCGGGCACCGGAACGGTTCGTGGCCGAACCACCGGAGATACCCCGTGGTTGGGAGTACCCACCGCTGTCCGACCGGCACACCTCCGCCCCCGCCCCGGGGCTCGGGAGCACGAGCGAGAACGCGGACGCGGGGGAGGGCTCATCGAAACCCCCCTTCACCGGGACGGCGCGGCGAGGATCGGTGCGGCGGGACACCGGAGTCGTCGCCGCGTCCGGGAAGCGGGCCCCCGTCTCGGTGGAGCGGACGACCCCCGCTCCAGCGGAACCGACACGTGGGACGTCGTCCACGCACGGCGCGGATCCCGGTAGCACACCGCCGAACACCCCCCCCTCGAACGGCACACTCCAGAGCGACACACCACCGAGCGGCGCGCCCTCCGACGAGGCAACGCCGAGCGTCACCGCCTGGGAAGCGACCCCGCAGACCACGGCGGCACCATCGACCACGGCGGAACCGTCAACGCCCCACGGGACGACGGTCCCGCTCGCCGGTATGCGCGAGGTCACGGAGGACTACTTCGCCGCCGTCGGGGCCGGCGAACTGCACGAGGCGTACGGCATGACGGGCGGAGTGCTGCGCGGCACCGGCCCGGCGGGGTTGGAACGGCGCTACGGACACCTCTGGTCGGTCGAGCTCGTCAGCAGCGCTGTGCGAGGTGACAGCACCGTGAGCGAGCTGCGCGTCTCCGAGGCCGACGGCCGTTCGAGCACGCGCTACCGGCGATTGGAGTTCGGCGGGCCGGGAGGAAGAGTGATCGCCGACGAAGCAGTGGAAGAGCTGCCCGGAAACCGCTGACCTCTCGGAAGGGACGAGATGCCGGAATCGACAGGTGGCAGGTACCGGCCCGACGAGATGCCCGAGGTGGACCGCATCGAACAGGCCCCGGGGCCCTCACGGGCCGACTCCCGCGAAACGGGAACCGAACAACCGCGTCAGGAGGTGGACGTCTCCGGCCGTCCGGTGCTGTTGACGGCCGGTGCGCTGGGCACACTGCTCGCGTTGGGCGCCACCACGATCTTCGGCGTGGTGCTGGCCGACTCGACCCCGTGGGCACCGGGGACGGCGGGGACACCTCACCGTTCGGGTGCGGCGATATCGGGCTCGGCGGCGTTGCGGGTGGACCTGCTGCTGGAACGCGCCGACTCTTCCGGGCGGAGCCCGGACGGTGGCACCGGGCGGTCGGACCTCGCTTCCGGGAGCGTCCCGGACTCCCCCGCCGCCAGGAGCGCGGTTACCGGTGGGCTGCGCGCTCGCTCGTCCCCGGACGGCGAGGAGCCCTCGGTCGGCGTGGTGCGCGACTTCTGCCGACTGCTGGGCAGTGAGCCGGCACGGGCCATGCGGTTGCTCTCGCTGAGCATGACAGACGTGCAGCGGGCGGACGTGGTTCGGAGCTGGCGCGGGCTGCGGTCGATACGTTCACGGGAGGTGGGTCTCACCTCGGAGGGTCGAGTGGTGTCGACGGTGGCGGCGCGCGACGCGGCGGGCTCACGGATCGTGCTCAGCTACTCGTTCCGGGTCGCCGACGAGGTGAATCCCCTCATTCTGAGCGTCCGGTTGGACGCGGCTCGGTTCCACCTGCCCCGGAAATAGATAAGAACTGAATTCACTTTCTGTCGGTCGCGACCACGGGACGGCCGACCCGCTGCTCCGCCTCGGCCGGTATTCTCACAACGATGCGGCAACGAACTGCCAAGTCGCCGGGCACCGCGAGGTGGTTCGTGACGAACCACTCCGTCCCCGACACGAGCGCAGCGCCGGTCACACGCGCCCGGACCCGTCGAAGACTTCGCCCCTGACCGGTTCTTTTCGTGGGCTAAGCTGCCGTATCGCGGTCGATCGGTTCCCGTGACCGGGCGCGGCCGCAGCGTGAACGTGTACATGTCGGAGGGCCGGACGAGGCCCGCAACATCCACCGATTCCGACGACCGGGCGAACCGGTGTCACCGGCGGCGCGGTCGGTCGGTATCGAGAGCAGTACGGGGAGACGTCGGTGAGCGACGAAGGTCGCCTGGTCGCCGGACGCTACCGAGTGCAGCGGCGCATCGGAAGCGGCGCCATGGGCGTGGTGTGGGAGTGTGTCGACGAGCGCCTGCACCGCACGGTCGCGGTCAAACAATTGCTGACCCAGCCCGGCCTGGATCCGGCCGAGGCCGAGGAGGCGCGACAACGGGCGATGCGTGAGGGACGCATCGCGGCACGACTGCAGCATCCGCACGCTGTCTCCGTCTACGACGTGGCCGAGGAGAACGGCGAACCGGTGCTGGTGATGGAGTACCTGCCCTCCACCAGTCTCGCTTCGATGATGTCCGAACACGGTCCCCTGCCGCCCCGCGAGGTGGCCCGGATAGGTGCGCAGGTGGCGGCGGCCCTCGGGGCCGCGCACTCCGCCGGAGTGGTGCACCGCGACATCAAACCGGGCAACGTGCTGCTCGGTGACGAAGGCACGGTGAAGATCACCGACTTCGGGATCTCCCGGGCGCAGGGCGATGTCGCCGTCACCAAGACCGGGATGCTGGCGGGTACCCCCGCCTATCTGTCACCGGACGTGGCCTGCGGCAAGGAACCCAGCCCCGCCTCGGACGTCTTCTCGCTGGGGGCGACGCTCTACGCGGCCATCGAGGGCAGACCGCCGTTCGGGCAGAACGAGAACACACTGGCGCTACTGCACTCCGTGGCGGCGGGCAAGGTGGAGCCACCGCGGAACGCGGGGCCGATGACCGAACCGCTGCTGGCCATGCTCCGGCCCGACGCGGAGGAGCGGCCGGACATGGCGCAGGTCCACGAGATGTTGCAGGCGGTCGCCGAAGGCCAGGCGGTCAGCTCGGTACCGACCAAGGCCGCCCCCATCCCACCCGCGATGCATCCGGGCACGGCGGCGGCCACTGATCCCCCTTCGAATCCGCGCGACGGCGGTACCGCGGTCGCGGGTACCCGGCCGGAGGAGGACGAGCGCTACGGCGGAACCGGACGCGCCGAGGCCGCCTCCTACCCGGACTCCGCCCCGCGCGCCGAGCCGACGGGCGGCAAACCGCGCGGCAGGACACCACTCGTGGTGTCCGGAGTACTGCTCGTGGTGGCCGCCGTCGCCGGGATACTCGTGGCCACCTCGCTGTTGAGCGACGACGCCCAGCGGGAGAACCCGGCGGGTGGTGGCGAGACCTCGCGACCGCTGGTGCCGCCTGCCAGCGAGACGAACATCACCGAGAACACCGTGCCGGACTACCCCGAGGACGACGGGTACCAGGACCCGGCTCCGGACTGGAACCGCACGACCACGGAGACGACCGAACCTCCGATCATCACGTCGGCACCGGAGAGCTCCGCCGAACGGAGTTCCGCCCCGGCGACCGAGTCCTCGGCTCCGGAGGACGACCAGGGCGACGGCACCGAAAGCGGCGGCGGTAACGAGGAGGGCTCCGGGGACGATGGCTCCGGCGGCAGCGAATCCGGTGACGGTGAATCGGGTAACGACGGAACGGCCGGTGGCGATCCAAACGGCGAGGACGGTGGTGCCAACGGCGGCCAGGGGAGCTCTTCCGGCGACGGGAGCTGATCGCACGGCCGGTCACGCTCGCTGAGTGCCGACCGCCCGAAGCCTCGTGCCCGGGACGCAGTACTGTTGTGCCCGTCGCGTGGCGCTGACCCGACAGGGTTCGGTCGGCACGTCCGGTCACCGACATCGCCAGGATCTGGGAGAACTGTGAGCGCCGAAGGTCGCCTGATCGCGGGACGCTACCGGCTGCACGAGAGCATCGGCAGCGGTGCGATGGGAGTCGTTTGGCGCGCCGTCGACGAGCGCCTGCAGCGCACCGTGGCCGTCAAGCAGTTGCTGCTGCAGCAGGGGCACACCGAGGCGGAGACCAGGGAAGCCCGCGAGCGCTCGATGCGGGAGGGGCGCATCGCGGCCCGGCTGCAGCACCAGAACGCCATAGCCGTGTTCGACGTGGCGGAGGAGGACGGCCAGCCGGTACTGGTGATGGAATACCTCCCCTCCGAGAGCCTGGCCTCGCGGATCTCCGAACGGGGGCTGCTGCCCCCGCTGGAAGCGGCGGGCATCGGGGCGCAGGTCGCCGCGGCGCTGGCCGCCGCCCATCTCGCCGGGATCGTGCACCGCGACCTCAAACCGGGCAACATCCTGCTCGGCGCGGACGGCACCGCCAAGATCACTGACTTCGGCATTTCCCGGGCCGTGGGCGACGTGGCGGTCACCAAGAGCGGCATCCTCGCCGGCACGCCGGCCTACCTCTCCCCGGAGGTGGCCCTCGGCAGGGACCCCGCTCCCGCCTCGGACGTGTTCTCACTGGGTTCGACGCTCTACGCCGCCATCGAGGGGCATCCACCGTTCGGGGTGGACGACAACGCGATCAGCCTGTTGCACCGGGTCTCGCGCGGACAGGTCGAACCGCCCCGCAACGCCGGGCCGATGGCTCCCGCGTTGCTGGAGCTGTTGCGCGCCGATCCGGTGGAACGACCGACCATGGCGCAGGCCAGGGACCTCCTGCAGGCGGTGCGCGACAGCAAGCCCCTACCGAGTACACCGGCCAAGCAACAGGCACCGGGCCCGGCCGGGCAACCGGGACAGGTCGCGCCGGCACCCCCTGCCGGTCCGAGCGCTCCGGCCGGTCCGGGCGCGCCCGTCATGAGTCCGGCCCCGGGAGTGCCGCCGGGTGGGGCGCCCGCACCGTCGTCGCGGGCGGGAGGCCACCCGTCGAACCCGACCCGGGTGGGGACACCGCAGGCGACCGCCAATCCACCCACCAGGGTGGGTACGAGCGCGGGGACGGTCAGGAGCGGCACCGTCAAGCGGGTGGCCGGTTGGACCGTGGCGGTACTGGTCGCGATCCTGCTGGGGATACTGGCCGCCAACGCCGTCAACGGCAGCGGCGGTGGCTCCAGCACCTCCTCGGGCGCGCTCGCGGCCGCCTCCGCCACCGCGCTGGACGGAGCCACCGAAGGACGGGGCGGCTCCTCGCCTTCCGACGGGCCCACCACGCCGGAGAGCTCGACGGCCACAGCGCCCCGGACCTCCACCGAACCCCCGGAGAGCGAATCCGGCCCGGAGCCCGTCGGCGACGAGGAGCTGGTCGCCACCGTTCGGGACTACTTCGCCACGGTGACCGAGGACACCGACGAGGCGTGGGAGATGCTGGGGCCCGAACTGAGGTCGGTGGGGCAGGAGAGCTACGAGGACTTCTGGGACTCGATCGAGGACGTGCGGATAGTCAGCGGACCGCGCGTGATCGGCGACAACCAGGTCGAGGCCGTGCTGCGCTATCGGAAGGAGGACGGCGGCAGCAGTACCGAGCGGCACGTCTTCGGCATGATCATCGAGGACGGGCGGGCACTGGTCAACACCGACAGCGGCGCCACCTGAGTCCGGGACGAACCGCCCCGGCCCGGCTCGGAGCCGGTTTCCCATCGCATCCCGCTGGGCGCTAGGTCCGCGCGGCCTCCCGCAGCGCCTGCAGCAACCCCACCGTGTTGGGGGCATTCACCAGCGATTCCCGCACCGCCACGTGGATCCTGCGAACGGGTTCGGGGTTGCGCAACGGTCGCACCTCCACCCCGGGGTGGACGGGATCCAGTCCCAGACGCGGAATCAGCGATATCCCCATCCCGGCCGCGACGAACCCCTGGGAAGACTGGGCGCTGTCCGATTCGAGCGCCACGTGCGGGGTGAATCCCGCCGCGGCGAAGGCGTCGTAGAGCGACTCCGCGCAGGGGCCCGAGGACATGGACTCCTGGATCCAGGATTCCTCGGAGAGCCGGGCGAGATCGATCTGGTCCTCCTCACAGAGCGGGTGTCCCACCGGAAGCACCACCCGGTAGGGCTCGTCGACCAGGTGCAGCAGCCTGACACCGGGGACGCTGCGGGCCTCCCTGCCGACCACGATCACCGCCAGGTCCGCTTCCCCTTCGGCGAGTCGCTCCAGCATGCCGTCCTCCTGCATCCCCAGATCCAGCCGGACCTGCGGATACCTGGCGCGGAAGGTCGCGACGGCGGGCGGGATCAGCGCCACGCTGGCGCTCTGGAAGAAGCGCAGCCGCAGCACCCCGGAGTTGCCGGCGCGCAGTTTCGCCAGTTCGGTCTCCGTGCGGGAAAGCAGTTCGGAGAGGTCCCCGGCCCGTTCGGCCAGCATCATCCCGGCCGAGGTCGGCCGCACTCCCCTGCCCACCTTCTCCAGCAACGACACCCCGGCCTCGCGTTCCAGCGTACTGAGCTGCTGGCTGATGGCAGAGGGGGTGTAGCCGAGGTTGTTCGCGGCCGCGCTCACCGAGCCACTGTTGACCACGGCCCGCAGCACCTGCATGCGCCGGACATCCAACATGGCGCTGATAGTACAGCAGAACTGAAAGGTATGTGTAGTAAAAACCACTTGTACTTATACGAGCGGGCCCGCATCGTGTTGGTCGTAACTGGTTCACCGCGATGGTCGGCCGCTGTGGAGGAACGTCTTGTACAACCGCGCCAACTACGTGCGGCTCGTAACGCTCGCGCTGCTGTGGGGAGCGAGCTTCCTGTTCATCAAGCTCGGGCTGGAGGCGATGTCTCCCACCCAGGTGACGTTCTCCCGGATCGCGCTCGGCGCGGTCGTCCTGGTGGGGCTGTGCCTGTTGCGCGGGCTGCGCCCCGGTGGATTCGGTTCACCCGAGGAGCGGAGGCTGTGGGGCGTCATCGCGGGCGCCGCGGTGTTCGGCAACGTGCTGCCCTGGACGCTGTTCGGGATCGGCGAACGCACCGTGGACTCCGGAATCGCGGGGGTTCTCAACGCCACGACGCCGCTGTGGACAGTCCTTTTCGGACTTGCTTTCGGCACGGAGCGCTCGGTGCGGCCGTTACAGCTGCTGGGGCTACTGGTCGGGTTCTCCGGAGTGGTGGTGATCCTGGCTCCCTGGCACGGTTCGAGCGGCCTGCTGGGGTGGGGCGTGCTCGCCTGCCTCGGCGCCGCCATGAGCTACGGCGTCGGTTTCGTCTACATGGGACGCGGCCTGGACGGCTCGGGCGCGGATGGCAGGAGGATCTCACCGCTGACCGTGGGGGCGATGCAGATGTCGGCCGCCGCCGTCCTCTCCGTGCTCCTCCTGCCGCTGGGCGGACTGGCTCCGGTCGAGCTCTCCCCGATTCCGCTGCTGGCCGTCGGGGTGCTCGGCGTGTTCGGAACCGGCTTCGCTTTCGCGCTGCACCTGCGGATCGTCTCCGACGAGGGAGCCACCACGGCGTCCACGGTCACCTACCTGATGCCCGCGGTCTCGGTGCTGCTCGGCTGGCTCGTGCTGGGTGAGAGCCTCGGGCCGCGCGTACTCGCCGGAATGCTGATCGTGCTGCTGGGAGTCGCGCTGAGCCGAACGAACGTGCGAAGCGGGCGCGAGCACCGGGACGAGACCGAGACGAAGAGCCCGGAACACGCGCGCGACTGAGCTCCGGCCCGACCGCCCGCCGGGCGTGCGCGAGGGCGCGCCCCGTTCACGAGAAGAGGTGCCGCCGAGGCGAACCGCCAAAGCCCGTGGAATCCGCTGTTCGCCCCGGATCACACCAACCGTCGGTCGGAGGCCCACTTGGACAGTTCGTAGCGGTTGGACAGTTGGGTCTTGCGCAGCACACTGGAGACGTGGGTCTCCACCGTCTTGACCGAGATGAACAGCTCGGAGCCGATCTCGCGATAGGAATAGCCCCGCGCCAGCAGCCGCAGCACGTCGCGCTCCCTGCGGGTGAGCTGATCCAGCTCCGGATCGCTGACCCGCGCCGAGTCCGGCCCCTGCGAGAAGGCGTCCAGCACGAACCCGGCCAGCCGGGGGGAGAACACCGCGTCCCCGGCCGCGACCCTGCGGATCGCGTCGGCGAGCTCGCGCCCGGAGATCGTCTTGGTGACGTAGCCCCTCGCACCACCTCGGATCACCGTGATGACGTCCTCGGCCGCGTCGGAGACCGAGAGCGCGAGGAAGACGGCGGCGACCCCCCGCTCGCGCACCCGTCGCAGCACCTCCGCGCCCCCACCGTCGGGCATGTGCACGTCGAGCAGCACCACGGCGGGTCGCAGGTGCTCGATACCGGCCACGGCCTCGGCCACGGAGCCCGCCTCCCCAAGCACCCGAACCCGCTCCTCGAACGAGGCCAGCTCGGCGCGGACCCCCGTGCGGAAGAGCGCGTGATCGTCGACGATGTAGACGCCAACCGGGGCGTCCACGTCCTTGTCCTCCGCCTCGCCACCGGCGGCCGGATTCCTCGGCTCGTCGTCTCGTTCGTCCATCCCGGGCTCCTAACCGATGTTCACTCCGCCGCTCGCGGCAGGTCGAGGTGTATCTCCGTCCCCGAACCGGGCGAGGTGCGCAACCGCACCCTTCCACCGTTGCGTTCCATCCTGCCCCGGATCGACTCGGACAGCCCGTGCCTGTCGGGGTCCACCGCGTCCGGGTCGAAACCGACTCCCCTGTCCCGGACGAACAGCTCCGCCCGATCCGGCTGCAGCTCGGCGTAGACGCTGACCTCCTCCACCCCCGCGTGCTTGGCCGCGTTGACGATCGCCTCCCTGGCCGCCGCCAGCACCGCCCGCAGCGGTTCGTCCAGCGGACCGTCACCCACGACCACGTGCTGGACCGTGACGGCGAACGCGTCCTCGGCCTCCCCACAGATCCGTGCCAGCTCCGCCGACAGCGTCTCCTCGGACACCCGCTCGTGCTCACCGGTACCCGCCTCCTCGGCAGAGGCCGAGGGGGAGGCGGTGGGGGCGTGGGTCATGGGCCGCGAGGAGCCACTGTAACCGTCGGGGCCGTACAACCAGCGGCGCAGCTCCCGCTCCTGGCTCCTGGCCAACCTGCGCACCTCGCGTTCGGCACCGGCCTGCTTCTGGATCAGCGCCAGGGTCTGCAGCACCGAGTCGTGCAGGTGGGCCGCGAGCTCGGCGCGCTCCTGCGAACGGATTCTGGTGGCGCGCTCCGCGTCGAGGTCCCCGCTGAGACGCATCCACCACGGCACGGTCAGCAGCGCCACCCCGATCAGCGTCGCGACCACGGCGGCGAACACCACAGGGACCTCGCTGCCCATCGTCGTGGCGAGCACGAAGGCGTAGAGCCCGAGGAACACCAGGACGGCACCGACGAGCAGCCGCAGCACCCCGGCGCGTCCCCCGCCGCCGAGCAGTCCCAGCAAGCTGGACCTGGCGCCCTCGCGCCACTGCCCGCGCTGCGACTCGTCGGCCTCCCGCCAGATGACGGCCCCGCCGACCATCGTGGCCCCCAACGCGCCGACCAGCCACGGCGGCACGGCGCTGACCGAGGCCACGACCACGGCCAGCCCCACCCCCAGCAGCAGCAGGGCCACCCCCTGTCGGTGCTCCCGTGCCGACTCGGTACCGGGGATGTCGGAACGCTGCCGCACGAAGATCCACAACAGCCCGTAGCCCACGATGCCCGCGCCGCCGAGGGCGGCCAGCATCGCGAACACGGCCCGGACCCACACCACGGGGAACCCGAGATGGTCCGAGATGCCGGTGGCCACACCGGCCACCACCCGTCCGGAACGGCGCCGGTACAACCGGGGGATGCCGGTGCCGGTGACGTACAGCGGCCGGGTCCGTCGTTCGGCCGTTCCACCGGTTTCCTTCCCGGTCACGGGCTGCTTGGGCGAGTGTCTGGAACGGACCTGCACGACCTCGATAGTCACACGCGCGGGGAACCGCCCGCATCGGGGAGCGGCGGCCGGATTGTCCGGGACTCCTCAGGGGGCCACCCTGACGACGGGAGCCAGGAACCCCGGCAGAGTGAGCGATATGAACAGCGGAACGACCGACGGCGGACAGCACTACCGGGGTGGGCACCACCCCGGCGCCGGGGGAGCGGGTCCGAGCGGTACCGGTTCGGGGGGTACCGCTCGGCCCGGTGGCCACACCGGCGAGCGGGGAACGTGGGCGGAGATCAGGGGAACCGTCCACGACTTCTGGGACACGCGTCCGGCGCGCCCCTCGGAGGGGCGCAAGATCGCCGGGGTGGCCGCCGCGCTCGGCAACCGCTACGGAGTGGACCCGGTGCTGCTTCGGGTCGTGTTCGTGGTGGGAACCTTCTACGGCGGCGCCGGTCTGCTGTTCTACCTGCTCGGCTGGGCGACGCTGCCGCGAGAGGGCCACACCGACAGGAACACGCCGATCCGGCTGGCGGTGCTGGTGCTGATAACGGTGTTGTTCGTCCCCGCCGCGCTCGCGGCGTTCGACATGTCCGGGATGTTCGGGCTGGCACTGGGGGTGCTGGCGCTGTACCTGCTGCACCGGCACTTCGGTGACCGCGTTCCGGCACGGCTGCCGTACGGCGCGACGGGCACGACGACCAACGTCGCCGCACAGCCGGGCACGCGTCCCGAGGAGGGACCGTACCCGGCCGGGGAGGCCGGTCCGGCCGTCCCCGGGGAACGGGCCCCGGGGGAAGCGGAGACCTCCGGGACGGACGGTTACTGGCCGGTGGGCCACGGGGAGCGGGCACCCGAGCAACCCTCGGAGGCGGCGACCGTGGAAACCGCCGCGGCTTCGGGGGCCACGGCGGAGCGGCCCGTGGCGGAGCGTTCCGACGCCACCGCCGAGACCACCTCGTACGTGCCACCCGCTCCCGAACCGCCCAGGCACCCCGACGATCGATTCGGGCAACCGCCCCACCAGCCACCGCCGACCGGCTGGGAACCCCCGGTGGCCGGACCACCGCCCCAGGGCGGGGTTCCCGGCGGGCGCCGCCGACCGCGCTACTCGGTCACGCTGGCGACGCTGGGGGTAGCGCTGCTGGCGGGTGGTTTCGGGATCACCTTCGGGCTGGCCGCCGTGAAGGTATGGGCCCTGATGCTCGGAGTGATCGGCTGTGGGCTGCTGGTGGGGTCCTTCCTGCACCGGGGACGCTGGCTCATCCTCTTCGCGATACCGGTTGTGCTGGCGACCCTGCTGGCCACGGTAATTCCCGAACGCCCCTGGCGGGACTACACCGACGTGGTCGCGACCCCGGAGCACGCGGCGGAACTGGCCCCGGAGTACTCCGGTTCGGTGGGCAGCGTCGTCCTGGACCTGGAGAGCACGCGGTTCTCCCGGGACGAGGAAGCGGAAACCGACGTCACGCTGGGCATGGGAACCGTACGGGTCTACCTGCCACCGGAGACCGACGCTCGGATCACCTGCGCCAGCGAGCTGGGAGCGGTGGACTGCCTCGGCCGCGAGCGCTCGGGCCGGGACGTGCGGGTCACGGAGAACGACCTGGGCTCCGACGGACCGGGCGGCGGCGCCGTTCGGCTGAACCTGATGGCGAAGACCGGAACCGTGGAGGTCATCCGTGGCTACTGAACAACACCGGACCGAGCCGGACCCCGCCGGAGTGGAAGGTCGGACCCGCCGGTTCGTCCCGGACCCGGTCGCCCTCACGGCGGGGATCATGACGGTGGCGGCGTCGATCTACTTCCTGAGCGGCGGGGGCTGGTCCACCCAGCGGGTGCTGGCCTTCGCCGCGGCGGCCGTCGGCGTGATCATGCTGGTCGCGGCGCTGCGCAGAAACTGACCGGCACCGCTCGGGCTCCCCCGAAGGGGACGCGCCCACCGGGGGCCGGAGCCCCGTCCGTCGGGGCTCACCGCAGGGGCCGCCCCGGCCTCACTCCCACTCGATCGTGCCCGGCGGCTTGGAGGTCACGTCCACCGTCACCCGGTTGACGTCGGCGACCTCGTTGGTGATGCGGGTGGAGATCCGTTCCAGCACCTCGTAGGGCAACCGCGTCCAGTCCGCCGTCATGGCGTCCTCGCTGGACACCGGGCGCAGCACCACCGGGTGACCGTAGGTGCGCCCGTCGCCCTGCACCCCGACCGACTGCACGTCGGCCAGCAGCACGACCGGGCACTGCCAGATGTCGCGGTCGAGGCCGGAGGCCGTCAGCTCCTCGCGGGCGATGGCGTCGGCCGCCCGCAGCGTCTCCAGGCGGCTCGGGGTGACCTCGCCGATGATGCGGATGGCCAGCCCCGGCCCGGGGAACGGCTGGCGGTGCACGATGGTCTCGGGCAGCCCCAGCTCCAGACCGACCCTGCGCACCTCGTCCTTGAACAGCGAGCGCAACGGCTCGACCAGGTCGAACCGCAGGTCATCGGGAAGCCCGCCCACGTTGTGGTGGCTCTTGATGTTGGCCGTGCCGCTGCCGCCGCCGGACTCGACGACGTCCGGGTAGAGCGTGCCCTGAACCAGGTACTCGACCTGCTCCCCGGCCTGTCCGGCCTCCTCCTTCAGTTCCCGCGCGGCGCGCTCGAAGGTCCGGATGAACTCGCGACCGATGATCTTGCGCTTCTCCTCGGGATCGGTGACCCCCGCCAGCGCGTCGGTGAACTGCCGCACCGCGTCGATCACGACCAGCCGAGCTCCGGTGGCCGCCACGAAGTCCCGTTCGACCTGGGTGCGCTCCCCGGAGCGCAGCAGCCCGTGGTCGACGAAAACGCAGGTGAGCCGGTCACCGATCGCCTTGTTGACCAGAGCGCCCGCCACGGCCGAGTCCACGCCGCCGGAGAGTCCGCAGATGGCGCGGGCGTCGCCGATCCGCTCGCGGAGGGCAGCGACGGTCTCGTCAACGATCGAGGTGGTGGTCCAGTTCGGGCGGATACCGGCGATCTCGTGCAGGAAGCGGCGCAGCACCTCCTGGCCGTGCGGCGAGTGCGCCACCTCGGGGTGGTACTGCACCCCGGCCAGGCCGCTCTCCGGTTTCTCGAAGGCGGCGACGGGGGTGTCATCGGTCTCGGCGATCACCCGGAACCCCTCGGGAGCCTTGCTCACCGAGTCACCGTGGCTCATCCAGACGGGGTGGTTACCGGGCAGCTCCTGGTGCAGCGTGCCGCCACCGGAGCAGACCGCCAGCTCGGTCCGCCCGAACTCCCTGGTGCCGGTGTGCTCGACGGTACCGCCGAGTGCCTTGGTCATCGCCTGGAAGCCGTAGCAGATCCCCAGCACCGGCACTCCGGCGCGGAACAGCTCCGCGTCCACCTGCGGGGCGTCCTCGGCATAGACGCTGGCGGGCCCGCCGGAAAGCACGATGGCGGCGGGATCGCGGCGCAGCATCTCCTCGACGGGTGTGTCGTGCGGCACGACCTCGGAATAGACCTGCGCCTCGCGCACCCGGCGGGCGATCAGCTGCGCGTACTGCGCACCGAAGTCGACCACCAGGACGGGGCCGCTGCCGGACCGTCCTTGCTCAGAAGCCTGCCCGGCGGGGTCGAAACCGCCTGCGGTGTCGGACACGACGTCGAACCTCCAGGTGAGAACACTACGCCGGTCAGCGTATCGTTCCCCTCCCGCCGCTCGACGAGGGCGTCGCGCCCGAGCCCCGCCCCGGCCGGTCCCCGCCGGGGCGTCGCGGAGCGGGAGAGGGCGCCCGCGAACACCCCGACGAGGAGAGCGGCGCGGCTCACCGCCGCAGGGCGGCCGGTGCGTGCGAGGGCACCGCCGGATTCTTGGGCGGCACGGGCGCCACTCGCCGGTACTCCTCCGACTGGGAGGGGCGCTGGTCCGGTTCGCCCTTGTTCGGCCACATCGAGAAGGCCCGTTCGGCCTGCGCGGTGATCGTCAGGGAGGGATTGACCCCGAGGTTGGCGGTTATCGCCGAACCGTCCACGACGGACAGGTCCGGATAGCCCCACGCGCGGTGGTACGGATCGATCACGCCGTGCTCGGGATCCGAGCCGATCGGGCAACCGCCGATGAAGTGCGCGGTCATCGGGATGTCGAACAGCTCGCTCCAGGTCCCGCCCGCGATGCCGTCGATCTCCTCGGCGGCCAGCTCGTTGGCGCGTTCCCCCGCGGGAATCCAGGTGGGGTTCGGGGCACCGTGCCCCTGCCGCGAGACGAGCTTGCGGCGGCCGAACAGCCCCTTGCCCAGCCTGGTCCGCAGCGAGTTGTCCAGACTCTGCATCACCAGCAGGATCACCGTGCGCTCGCTCCAGCGCCGCACCGAGAGCAGCCGCAGCGTCGTCAGTGGCCGCGTCAGCGCCGTACGCAGCCACTGCCGCCAACGGGGCTTGTCCACTCCCCCCGTGGTGGGAAGGGTCTGCAGCAGGCCCATGGCGTTGCTGCCCCTGCCGTAGCGCACGGGCTCGATGTGGGTGTGGTCGTCCGGGTGGAACGAGGAGGTGATCGCCGTTCCGGTGGAGAAGTCCCGCTCCGGGTCCACCGAGCGCCGCTGCGCACCGATGATGGCCTCGGAGTTGGTCCTGGTCAGTTCGCCCAGCCTGCGGGAGAGCCGGGGCAGCTCGCCGCGCTGCTCGCAGCGGTGCAGCAGGTTCTGCGTCCCCCACGTGCCCGCCGCGACCACGACCTGGTCGGCGGTGAAGGTGCCGCGCTGCCCGCGCGACACGGCCCCGGTGCGTTCGGTCCGGACCCGCCAGCGGCCGTCCGAACCCTTGTGCATTCCGCTGACCGTGGTCAGCGGCCACACCTCCGCCCCCTTCGCCTCGGCCAGGTAGAGGTAGTTCTTCATCAAGGTGTTCTTGGCACCGACCCGGCAGCCGGTCATGCAGGCGCCGCACTCGGTGCAGCCGGTGCGTTCCGGACCGGCTCCGCCGAAGTAGGGGTCGGACGCGTTCTCCCCCGGCTTGCCGAAGTACACCCCGACCGGGGTGGGGTGATAGCTCTCGCCCACGCCCATGCGGTCGGCCACCCGCCGGATCACCCGGTCGGAGGGGGTCTCGCTGGGGTTGGTGACCACGCCGAGCATCCGGCTGGCCTGGTCGTAGTGCGGGGCGAGCTCGTCCTCCCAGTCCGTGATGTGGGCCCACTGGGAGTCCTCGAAGAAGGGCTTCATCGGCCGGTAGAGCGTGTTGGCGTAGACCAGGGAGCCCCCACCGACCCCGGCGCCCGCGAGGATCAGCACGTTCTGCAGCATGTGGATGCGTTGGATGCCGTAGCAGCCGAGCTTCGGGGCCCACAGGAAGCGGCGCAGGTCCCAGGACGTCTTGGGAAACTCCTCGTCGGCGAATCTCCTGCCCGCTTCCAGGACCGCCACGCGGTAGCCCTTCTCGGTGAGTCGCAGCGCGGCCACGCTGCCGCCGAAGCCGGAGCCGATCACTACCACGTCGTAGTCGCCGCCTGAAGTCTTCCCCCGAAGGTGTCCCCGATCACTCATGAACGTGAGAGTAGAACAGATTACTCGTCAGTAGCCATAGCTGAGCTCCTCTCGGGAGCACATTTTTCGGCCGAATCCGGGCCCACCCGACAACGCGGCAGGGCAACGGCACGCACCCGGGTGCGCACCACCCCACCGCTCAACCGGTCAAGAACACCGGGCGCCCGGAGCGGGCGGATTCGATCCCGAACGGTGGAAGACACCCCTCGAATGGTTTCTGTCTCCGTGGACTGCCGCACACGACGGAGTCTCGGACGGGGACGGCGGTGTCCCCGAAGTGGTTCCCGGGAAGCGGGATGACCGTCCGGGCGGTGCGAAACCCTACGCCTTCGGCGTCTCGGGAGAATCCGGAGCAAGGCGCCGGTCAGACGCGAAACGCCGCCCGGTGGCCGGGTCGGCGTCTTGCCGCGTTGGGCCGGCTGGTGAGCAGCGACCCACGCGGCGAGCGGCCCGGCTTCGCGATGCATCCGATTCAGCCACCGGCTACCCGGCCGAACAGGCAGAGCGCCCACTTCAGCGACAGAGCATCAGGCCGACCTTCTGGAACTCCTTCAGCTCCGAGTAACCGGTCTTGGCCATCGAACGGCGCAGCGCACCGAACAGGTTCAACGTCCCGTAGGGGTCGCTGCTCGGCCCGAACAGCAGCGTCTCCAGATCCACTCCGGCGCTGTTGAAGCCGACGACCTCGCTGCGCGGCAGGTTGGGATGCGCCGCCGCGGCCGTCCAGTAGTAGCCCTGCCCCGGTGCCTCCGAGGTCTCGGTGAGCGCCTCGCCCAGCATCACCGCGTCGGCACCGCAGGCGATCGCCTTGGCGATGTCACCGGAGTAGAACAGCCCGCCGTCGGCGATGACGTGCACGTAGCGCCCACCGGTCTCGTCCAGGTAGTCCCGCCGTGCGGCCGCCGCGTCGGCCACCGCCGTGGCCATCGGCACCCCGATGCCCAGCGTCTGCGTGGTGGTCGCGGAGCGGGACTGCCCGAAACCGACGATCACCCCGGCCGCCCCGGTGCGCATCAGGTGCATCGCGGTGCGGTAGTCGCCGACACCACCCGCGATCACCGGAACGTCGAGCTCACCGATGAACCGCTTGAGGTTCAGCGGCTCACCCTCGCGGGAGACGTGCTCGGCGGAGACGATGGTGCCCTGCACCATGAGCACCTCGACACCCGCGGCCAGCAGCGTGGGGGTCAGTTCCTCCGCGTGCTGCGGGCTCACGCGCGCGGCCACCGTGACACCGGAGTCCTTGATCTGCCTGACCGCCTCGGTCAGCAGGTCGGTGCGGACGGGGGCGGCGTGCAGCTGCTGCAGCATCGCGATCGCGGCGTCCGGCCCGTCGCCCTCCTCTGCGGTGCGCACGACCTGGGCGAGCTCTCCCTCGACGTTCTCGTGCCGGGCCCAGAGCCCCTCGGCGTTGAGCACACCCAGCCCGCCGAGCTCACCGATCCGGATCGCCGTGGCCGGTGACACCACCGCGTCGGTGGGGTGCGTCACCAGCGGAATGTCGAGTCGGTAGGCGTCGATCTGCCAGGCGAGGGAGACGTCCTTGGAGGAGCGCGTACGGCGCGACGGGACGATCTCGACGTCGTCCAGGTCGTAGCCGCGCATGGCCGTCCGGCCCATCCCGATTTCCACAAGATCCCGCACTGGTTTCCTTCCCGCGGTGCCGCTGTGCTGTCGAAGGGGTGTGGAGTTCCCACCGGGGTCACCCGGCCGGGGAGGCTACCGCGTGGTGTAGTTGGGCGCCTCGGCGGTCATGGTGATGTCGTGCGGGTGGCTCTCCTTCAACCCGGCGGCCGTCACGCGCACCAGATGGGCCTGCTGGAGCTCCGGCACGGTCCCGGAGCCGGTGAAGCCCATGCCCGAACGCAGCCCTCCGATGAGCTGGTGCACCACCTGTCCGAGCGGGCCGCGGTAGGGCACCCGCCCCTCGATGCCCTCCGGCACCAGCTTGTCCTCGGAGAGCACGTCGTCCTGGAAGTAGCGGTCCTTGGAGTAGGACTTGCCGTTCTCGCGCGAGGACATCGCTCCCAGCGATCCCATGCCCCGGTAGACCTTGAACTGCTTGCCGTTGACCAGCACCAGCTCGCCGGGAGCTTCCGCCGTGCCCGCGAACAAACTGCCGAGCATCACGCTGCTGGCACCGCTGGCGATCGCCTTGGCGATGTCACCGGAGTACTGGATCCCGCCGTCGGCCACCAGCGGAACCCCGGCCGGTCGGCATGCCTGGTCCGCCTCGTAGATCGCGGTGATCTGCGGCACGCCCACTCCCGCGACCACCCGGGTCGTGCAGATGGACCCCGGTCCGACCCCCACCTTTACCCCGTCGGCGCCCGCGTCGACGAGGGACTGCGCGCCGTTCTTGGTCGCCACGTTGCCGCCGACCACGTCGACGGAGTCCCCCAGCTCGCTCTTGAGCGTGGCCACGGTCTCGGCCACGGCCTTGGAGTGGCCGTGCGCGGTGTCGACCACCAGCACGTCCACCCCGGCGTCCACCAGCGCCATGGCGCGCTCGTGCGAGTCGGCACCGACACCGACGGCGGCGCCGCACAGCAGCCTGCCGTCGGCGTCCTTGGTGGCGTCCGGGTACTGCTCGGTCTTGACGAAGTCCTTGACCGTGATCAGCCCGCGCAGCTTGCCCGCGTTGTCCACGATCGGGAGCTTTTCGACCTTGTTCCTGCGCAGCAGGCCGAGCGCGGCATCGGCGGTGACCCCGACCTGCGCCGTGATCAGCGGGGCGGCGGTCATGATCTCGCGCACCCGCTTGGTGTGGTCGGTCTCGAACCGCATGTCGCGGTTGGTGATGATGCCCACCAGCGTGCCGTCCGGGTCGGTCACCGGCACTCCGGATATGCGGTAGCGGGCACACAGCGCGTCCACGTCCGACAACGAGTCCTCGGGCGAGCAGGTCACCGGATCGGTGACCATCCCCGCCTCGGAACGCTTCACCACCTCGACCTGGGCGGCCTGCTCATCGGCCGGGAGGTTGCGCTGCAGGATTCCCACGCCGCCGAGCCGGGCCATGGCGATGGCCATCCTCGCCTCGGTGACTGTGTCCATGGCCGCCGAGCTCAGCGGCGCGCGCAGCTGGATGTTGCGGGAGAACCGGGTGCTGGTGTCCACTGCGCTGGGAACGATGTCGGACTCGCCGGGCAGCAACAGCACGTCGTCGAAGGTCAGCCCGAGCGTCGCGAACTTGGTCGGGAACCCCGGGGCGGTCAGCTCGCTGGTCATAGCGCGAAGGAGTGCCTTCCTGGTGTCTGTTTGAAGTGCGTCGTGTGGTTCCCCGTCCGGGAGCGGTTGTCTCGCTCGGGTGGTGATGGGCCCACGAGACACTCCTCGCGGGGGAGCGGACCCGGCGAGCCGTTCCGGCTGGGCGGAGGTACGAGTACCCACCACCGAAAACGCCTCGACACGACTCACGGGCGGTGTCCCCACATGGTATCTAGTGGCGCCCACCAGGAACTCCCCGGCCACGGCTCGGCAGGGTTGGACACTACCGGTACCGTGCGGGTCGTGCCGCATGACCCATTGCCACCAGACCCGTTCGCGGGCGATCCGGAAGACCCGAGCATGGCCCTCGGCGACCAGGAATTCGAGCAGGACCAGCAGCTCGGTGACGAGGAACGCGCCGAACTGCTGTCCGACCTGGCCGACCTGGCCGTGTACCAGGCGCTGCTGGAGCCGCGCGGTATCCGCGGGATCGTCGTGGACTGCGCGGACTGCGGCGAACCGCACTACCACGACTGGGAGCTGTTGCGGTCCAGCCTGGAACAGCTGCTCAACGACGGACGGATGCGCCCGCACGAACCAGCGTACGAACCGAACCCCGGCCACTACGTGAGCTGGGAGTACTGCCGGGGGTTCGCCGACGGTGTGATCGAGACCGAGGACCAGCGCAGCCGCTGAGACCTCCGCCTCCCGCCGGCGGATGCGCGCCCCGGCGGGCGAAGCGGCGGCCACAGCGCTCCCTCGTCGGACACGTAGCGAGTTCTTCCGTGATCCGAGCGCGTCCGGAGCCGCCACCCGCGGAGTCCTCCTCCGAGCGGCGAGGAGCCGCCCCGACGACAACGACAACGAGGCGCCGCTGCCCGGTGGCAGCGGCGCCTCGTCTTGATCCGCGGTTCTCGGTCAGCGGTATCCGGTTGTCACGGCCTCGAACAGCTCGGGACGGCATCCGCCCGGCGAAGCCGATCAGTCGGACCGGGAACTGGACGTCCCGTCGCTCCCCGAACCCGAGTCCGACTCGCGCGTGGTGCTCGGCGAGCCGGTCTCGCTCGGAGTGGTCCCGGTGGACGACGGCGGCCGTTCGCTGTCCGAGGTGGGACTCGGCTCGCTCGGGCTCGTCGGAGTGGTCGTGCCTTCCGAAGAGGGCGGCGGATCGTCCGCCGAGGTCCCGGGGGTCTCCTGGACCGAGCTTCCCTGCTCGGAGGAGGTCTCCGACTCGGAGGAGGAACTGCCGGGTGGCTCCGGTGGGCGCTCGAACTTCGCGCTCAGCGAAGCGTGCGCGGCCCGTAGGTCGGAACGCCGCTCCCCCGGATCGACGGTGCGGAGCTGCTCCTCCGCCCGGTGCAGAGCCGTCTCGGCGGCCTTCTCCCGGCCTTCCTGCCAGGCCTGGCTGGCCATCTCCAGTTGGCTCTGGGCCTTGGATGCCGCGGCGGCCGAAGACGCGCGATCACTGTAGAGCACCTGTGTGACGCCCCACAGCGCATCTCCCGGCGCGGCGTCACGCGCCGCGAGCCCGACTCCGGTGAAAGCGATCATCAACACGGCCGCGGCGCTGGCCACGGGCACCAGGTGGCGCAGTCCGGCGCGGCGCCGCTTGGGTTTGCCCGCCTCCACGGCAGCGGCGGCGCTGTCCACGTCGACGAGCTCGTCTATCGGTGTCGCGTCGACGTCCCGACGCCAGGCGAGCAGCAGCTCCTCGACATCCGTCCCCGCACCGGTGGAACCGCTGTGGCCACCCGCACTGCCGAGCATGTCCAACAGCTCGTCGTCCGCCCGCAACTGGGCCAGATCGACCGACTCCGCGAGCTCATCCTCGGAGGAGTCCGCTTCGGCGATCCCTCCGGCCAACGTCGCGTCCGCGTCAGGGAGCGGGGACTCTTCGGACCACGGGAGCTCCCCGCCGTCCGTGCCGAAGTTCGCGGTGGACCGCCCGCGCGGGAACTCGACCACATCGGCCGCCGCGGCCTCGGTCTCCGGCGGGCGTTCCGGTTCGTTCGCGCACTCGGAGTCGTGCTCCACCGATGTCGGTCCCTCCGGGTGGGTCCCCTCGTTCGTCACGGCATCGTCCCCGGGCACGCCGGATCCGGCCTCGCCTTCTTCGACGTCGAACCGGTCGTCCTGCTGGCCAGGCTCGACGGAGTCACGCCCGTCGTCGGCTCCGGAGCCTCTTCGTTCCGCCAATCAGACCACCTCCTCCGCGGACAGCGTCTTTCGCAGCCGGGCGAGCGCACGGTGTTGTGCCACACGCACCGCTCCCGGCGTCGAACCGACCGCTTCGGCGGTTTCCTCCGCGGACAACCCGACGACCACCCGAAGCAGCAGGATCTCCCGCTGCTTGGCGGGCAGAACGCGCAACAGCTGTGCCATCCTGCCCGAAAGCTCACCCTGTATCGCTCGCTGCTCCGGTCCGGCCTGATCCTCCGGGGTCTCCGGAGGATCCGCGACCGGTTCGGACCGGTTGCGAGCCGATGCACGGTGCGCATCGGCCACCTTGTGCGCGGCGATGCCGTACACGAACGCCAGGAACGGCCGTCCTTGATCCCGGTAGGTCGGCAACGCCGTCAACACGGCGAGGCACACCTCCTGGGCGACATCGTCCGCCGAAGCGAACGTGCGTTCGTTTCGACCAACCCTGGCGCGGCAGTACCGCACCACCAAAGGACGGATTTCCGCCAGTAAGCGCTCGATCGACTGGCGATCGCCGTCGATGGAGGCGCTGACAAGAGCGTCCAGCCCGTCCCCCACGTTGCTCATCGCAGACGCCAGCCTCGGTGTTACGCGTTGACTCGATCGAAGTTGCCCGGATACGTGCTCGGCACGCTGATCCCGTGGTCACACTACCGTTTCGGTGCAGCGCTCCGTACACCGACTGGACCGGGTGGGCAGCGGTCCGCGACGGACGAACGAACGGGACGAACGAGACCGCCACCACGAACGGCGGACGGCCAAGCGAGCACACCGAACCGCTTTTTCGCCGGTCAACGAGCTACCTCCGGCTGAAACGAGCCGCAGAGCACGAGAGTGGGCGCCACTGCCCGAGCGCGGGTGCCGCACCGGACGAGAGACAGGACGGAGCCTCCGGCCCCGCGAGGAGCGCCCGTGACGTCACCCACTATCGCCGACGCGGAGCGGTTGTAGGTGACCGACCCCGTTTCCGGAGACGGGCCGGACGAACGGTGAACCGGCCCAACCGACACCGTTGAGCTCCTCCGGCGGGAACGCGGGAGCCACCCGCCGGTCGCCCTCCAGCTCCGCCGGGAGCACGAAAGGGCGACGGGTCCGCCAGGACCGGGACCGACCGAGACGGTCAGGGGTGCCTTCGGCGCCGGGGCGGCGAAACACCCCACCGTGAGAGGAGTACCACCGGGCTCGTCGGATCGCGCTTCGACGGGAGACCGAGGAGGTGGTGCGGCTTCACCGCTCGTCACCGAAGAGACCCACGACGAGAAGCGGCGGAGGGATCGCGCCACCTCGACCCCTCGACGGCCGGGTCGGGGACCCGATCAGGCCACGAGACCACGACGAAAGCCGTGGGCGACCGCCTGGGCCCGGTCACGAACACCGAGCTTGCGGAACAACCTCCGCGCATGGGTCTTGACCGTGTCCTCGGACAGGTACAGCTCGCGGCCGATCTGACCGTTGCTCTTGCCCTGAGCCATGCCCCGCAGCACTTGGAGCTCGCGGTCGGTGAGCTGCACTCCGGGATCGGAGGGTTGCCGGGGAGCTGGAACCGAGGTACTCGCCAGGGTGTGGGCCAGCGCGGCCACGAGTTCGGGCCTGGAGGCGTCCCAGCGCAGATATCCGCGCGCTCCTCCCGCGATCGCGGCCGCGATGCTTCCGGCGTCGTCCGGAGCCCCGAAGACGATCACGTTGGCCTGCGGGTGGGCGGAAACGAGCCTACGGGTGGCCTCCACTCCGTTGGGCACCGCGCGCTGGGTACCCACCAGAACGACGTCGACCGCCTGCCGGGCGAATCGGGAGAGCAGCTCGTCACCGTGTGCCACACAGTCGATTCGGCTCACGCCCGGTACAGCCGACATCACACGGGTGAGCCCCTCCCGGACGCTCCGCCGGTCATCACAAATCAAGACCGTCGTCACGGGAACTCCCTTCCTACAGGCGAGTGAACGTTCCACCTCCCCCATCGGACACAACCGGACGGAGCTTGACCCGCGTGTCGCGCCAACTGGCCACTTTCGAGTGATAAACACGCCGAGCAGGCCTCACCGGAACGGAGTATTCGACCCGTAAGAATTTCACCCGTTCCGGGGTATATTCCACGGCACGCCCACTACCTGCGATGTTCACCCGAACGAACCCCACAGAAAGTCCTTTTCGGACAATCACCCCTCGCGAGACACCTGCGAACGATCTGTTTGTGATCTATATCACCATTGACTTTCCGCGGTGTCCCGCACCAACTCCTCGATCCGATCCAGTGCCCCCTCCCAGGAATCGAGGTGCTCCACCTGCTCGGGCAACGCCTCGGGTGACCAGCCACCACCCGCCGCGAACACCCGTACCCGCTGGCGCGGCCGGGGAAGTTCGGTGACCAGCCTCGGGTCGGCGAAGGCCGAGTGCTCGGACCACACGAGCACCGCCAGGGGGGCGGTACGCCTGATGGCCGCCTCGAGCCCTTCCCGGGGCAGCGCGGGGGCGAACAGCCGATGACCGACACCGTCGTGTGCCAGCGCGGCGGCGAGCGCCAGCAGATCCGTGGACTGCTGCTCACCCGTGGCGGAGGCGAGCAGCACCGGGCGCGGGGTACTCGGCCTGGGGGCATCGGCCATCACCGAACGCAGCGCCGTGGCAGCGGAGTCCTCCAGCAACCGGGGCAGCTCGGAACCGCCCCCGGTGCGCTCCCGCAGCTCGGACAGCGCCCGGAACACGGGACGGAGCACGTCGCTGCGCGTCACCCGCACCCCGTCCCGCTCGACGCTCCTGCGCAGGATGCGCTGCGTGGAGAACGTGTCCAGCGCCAGCACGGCACGACCGAGCCCCCGAGCGAGTGGATTCGCCCCACCGAGCCGCAGCCCACGGCCACCGGTGTTGGCCGTGTCGACCCGTTCGGCGGGGGCGGCGTCGTCCTCACCGAGCACGCCGCTCAGCAGCACCGCACCGTCCTCGCCCACGTCGACCACGGAGCGCGCGGCCGAGCTCTGGCCCGAATCGCCTCCGGACGGCTCGCACGGAGAGACTTCGGCGGAAGGATTCTCCTCCGACCGGCCCGCTCTCATCGCGGCCGTCGCCCCGCCGTGTCGCACGGCGGTCGCGTGCGCGTAGCGAGCCGCCTCCGCGGGAGAGGCCCCGCGCAGCAGGGCGTGCTGCATCAGCTCCAACCGGGCGACGTCCTCCGGACCGTAGCGGCGGTGCCGCCCGGAGGAATGCTCGGTGGGCCCGAGCCCGTACCGACGGTCCCAGGTACGCAACGTAGCGGGAGCGACCCCCAACCTGCGCGCGACGGCCGCGACCGACAGCTTCGGGGCGACGGGGCTCTCGGCCGTCACCCGCTCGTCGGGCTCGCACCCGCCGTCTCCGGAGTCGTTCGCGGTGGCGGACACAGCTCCGCACGCGGACGATTCGGCGTCCACAGCCGACCACCTCGTCACCTCGACCACATCATCAACGGACATGTTCGTGGTAGCGCACGCGTCGAGGCAACCCGGCATGGTCATCGCAATGTCACTCCAACGTGAACCACCTTTACCAGCCAAAAGGGTTGAACAAGCTTTGACTCGGTTTTACTGTGATCCGTGCGAGGTCGCGGTAACACACCGTGGCAGGGAGGGGACCCACCGAATTGGAGGTGGTCGTCGCAATGGCGGACACACGACGTCTTCCCGGGCCGAACGCCGATATCTGGGACTGGCAGATACAGGGTCTGTGCCGGGGAATGGACAGCGCTTACTTCTTTCACCCGGACGGGGAGCGAGGACCCGCCAGAGCCAGGCGCGAGGCCAAGGCGAAGGAAGTGTGCCATCGCTGTCCGGTCCTGGAGCAGTGCCGCAGGCACGCACTCACCGTGCAGGAGCCCTACGGCATCTGGGGCGGACTCTCGGAGTCGGAACGCGAGGTAATGATCAAGAACAGTCGCAAGACGGACGCAGCGCTGCCGGTGTGACCGGACGCTCCGACGGACGCGCTCACGACCGACCTTCCACGGCGGCGGGTCCGACGCACTCGCCGAGCGGAGGACACCGACACGGGAGCGTCCGCCCGCCGGTCACGAGGACACGGCGGCACCGCTCGGATGCGGTACGACCGGCGGGGAACCCCGGGAGGAGGTCACGCGGGGATTCGAACGCCCCCGTTCCCACGAGCGGGAGCGGTCCCAGGGGATGCCACGAGCAGGGCCGGACCATCGGCTCCGAGGACCGGGGTGCCCGACACCCGAGGTCCGGGAGTCCGCCGAGGTCGGCCGTACCCACCGTGAGGCGAACTCACCGCTCGACCTCCCATCGGACCGAAGCCCCTCGGGGCGAACAGCGGTTCCCACGAGCGGAGGCCGGGGGCCGAACCGGCATCGGCACGCCCGATGCCCGCCAGGCCGTGTCGCGGTGAGCGGGAATCCCGCCGACGTGTCGGAGTCAACGGGGGGAGCACGTCGACGGTTCACGGGACCGCGACACAAATCGGGGCGGCACCGTCCGGTGCCGCCCCGATTCCTGTGCCGGTGCCCCCGTCGGACCGGGTCCGCGGGTCCGGGTCGGTGAACGTCAGTGGCTGTGCCCACCGGAGGAGTCTTCCTCCTCCTCGGGCTTGTCGACCACGGCGCTCTCGGTCGTCAGGACCATGCGGGCGATGGAGGCCGCGTTGGAGACCGCGGAACGGGTCACCTTGAGCGGGTCCACCACACCGGGGCCACTGAGGTCGCCGAAGGTGAGGTCGGCGGCGTTGAAGCCCTCGCCCCACTTCATGTCGCGGACCTTGGAGACCACGACGGCGCCTTCCTCGCCCGCGTTGTTGGCGATCCAGAACAGCGGGGCCTCGAGAGCACTGCGCACCAGCTGGACACCGGTGGCCTCGTCACCCGAGAGGCCGAGATTGTTCTCCAGCGTCTTGGACGCGTGCACCAGGCTGGAACCACCGCCCGGGATGCTGCCCTCCTCGGCGGCGGCCTTCGCGGCGGCCACGGCGTCCTCGATGCGGGACTTGCGTTCCTTCATCTCGGTCTCGGTGGCCGCACCGACCTTGAGCACGGCGACGCCACCGGCGAGCTTGGCGAGCCGCTCCTGCAGCTTCTCGCGGTCCCAGTCCGAGTCGCTGGCCTCGATCTCGTTGCGGATCTGCTTGACCCGGGCCTGCACGTCGTCCTTGCTGCCGCCACCGTCGACGATCGTGGTGTTGTCCTTGGTGACGGTCACGCGGCGAACGGTGCCCAGCACCTCGGGGCCGACCTCGGAGAGCTTGAGACCCACGTCCGGCGAGATCAGCTGCGCGCCCGTGACGGCGGCCAGGTCCTGCAGGAAGGCCTTCCTGCGGTCACCGAAGTAGGGAGCCTTGACGGCGACGACCTTGAAGGTCTTGCGCACGGCGTTGACCACCAGCGTGGACAGCGCCTCGCCCTCGACGTCCTCGGCGATGATCAGCAGCGGCTTGCCGTCGTTGGCCACGCGCTCCAGCAGGGGCAGCAGCTCCTGCATGTTGGAGATCTTGTCCTGGTGCAGCAGCACCTGGGCGTCCTCCAACACGGCTTCCTGCCGCTCGGAGTCGGTGACGAAGTACGGCGAGACGTAGCCCTTGTCGAACTGGACACCCTCGGTGATCTCCAGTTCGGTGGCCAGCGTCGAGGACTCCTCGACGGTGATGACGCCGTCGTCGCCGACCCGCTCCATCGCCTCGCCGACCAGCGAGCCGATGTTCTCGTCGCGCGAGGAGACGGTGGCGATCTGAGCGATGTTGTCGCGCCCCTTGACCGGGGTGGACTGCTCCTTGAGGGACTCGATCACCGCGTCGGTCCCCTGCTGGATGCCACTCCCCAGCGAGGAGGGGTTGGCGCCCGCGGCGAGGTTGCGCAACCCGCCGCTGACCAGCGCCTGTGCCAGCACGGTGGCGGTGGTGGTGCCGTCACCGGCGACGTCGTTGGTCTTGGTCGCGACGTTCTTGACGAGCTGGGCACCCAGGTTCTCGTACGGGTCCTCCAGATCGACCTCGCGGGCGATCGTCACACCGTCGTTGGTGATCTGCGGCCCGCCGAACTGCTTGTCCAGTACGACGTGCCTACCGCGCGGCCCCAGGGTGACCTTCACGGAGTCGGCGAGCTGGTTGACGCCGCGCTCCAGGGAGCGGCGCGCCTCCTCGTCGAAGCTGATTTGCTTAGCCATGATTCAACAGCCCTTCAGCGTGCGTGCCGGGATGTCTCGTTCGCCGAACGGGCGCGCAGTCGTGCGAGAGCGCGCGGCCGTTCCCTCGGCCGCCTGCCTGCGTCCGGCGAGACAGCGCTCGCAGGCGAACCGCCCCGGAAGTCCGCGTCCGCAGACCGCCGGGGCGGCAACTGCCCACGAGGACGTTCACGTCCTCCGTCGGTCGGCGAGAATCACTCGCCGGTCTGACGAACCACTCGTCAGTTGACGACGGCCAGCACGTCGCGGGCGGAGAGCACCAGGTACTCCTCGCCGTTGTACTTGACCTCGGTCCCGCCGTACTTGGAGTAGATGACGACGTCACCTTCGTTGACGTCGAGGGGGATGCGGTTGCCCTTGTCGTCCACACGACCGGGGCCGACAGCCAGGACCTTGCCCTCCTGCGGCTTTTCCTTGGCCGTGTCCGGGATCACGATGCCGGACGCCGTCGTCGTCTCGGCCTCACTTGCCTGGACAACGATCTTGTCCTCAAGCGGCTTGATGCTCGCCACGGTGTGACCTCCACCTTCTGGGGTCTTCGAAGCGTTGGCTGGATTCCTGACGGCTCCGTGGCTCCCCGCCGTCGCGGGTGCCGGGGCGCTCCGGCGCCGTTCGTCTAGCACTCTACCGGGGCGAGTGCCAACCTTCAACACGACCCTGCCGAAAACCCGTTCCCCAGGCCCGGAGCAACTCTCTCACCCGGATGCCGGTCGACATCGGCTCACACTCCGTTCAGGCTGTGCTGGCGCGATATACGAATAAAACTCACTTTTGTGCGGCACGCTCTCCAGCCGAACCGTTCGACGGAGGGAACCGGATGAACCAGCCAGGCGGATCGGACAACTGGAATCGCCGGAAACTACTGCTCGCATCGGCCACCACCGCCACTGCGCTGGGGCTCGGCAGCGGCGCGGCCACCGCCCGCACTCACCGTTCCGTGGGGCGCGGCGACCCCTTCACCCTCGGCATCGCCTCCGGGGATCCCGACTCGGAGGGCTTCGTGCTGTGGACGCGCCTCGCCCACGAACCCCTCGCCGAGGACGGCCGGGGCGGAATGCCGGACCGGGCGATCGACGTGGAATGGGAAGTCGCCGAGGACGAACGATTTCACCGCATCGTGCGACGCGGGACCGCGCGTGCCCTGCCGGAGTGGGGCCACTCGGTACACGTCGAGCTCGCCGGCCTGCGCCCGGGGCGCGAGTACTTCTACCGGTTCCGCGGCTGCGGGCACCTGACTCCCACCGGCCGCACCCGCACCGCACCGGCCGCGGGGACGGTACGCCAGCCGTTGACCGTGTGCACCGCCTCCTGCGCCGCGTGGGAGCACGGCTTCTACACCGCCTACCGGCGGATCGCCGAGGAGGAGCCCGACCTGGTGCTGCACCTCGGTGACTACATCTACGAACTGGGGCACCTGCAGTACCCGCTGCTGTCCGGAATCGCACGCTCGGTCACCGGCTGGCAGGCGCGCACCCTCGCCGAGTACCGCAGGCGCTATGCCGAGTACAAGACCGACCCCGACCTGCGACTGGCCCACCGAACCGCGCCGTGGGTGGTGATCTGGGACGACCACGAGCTCGACAACAACTGGGCCGGGCAGCACCCGGAACTGCCCCAGCCGGAGTTCGACCGGCGCCGCGCCGACTCGTTCCGGGCGTACTACGAGAACATGCCGTTGCGCGCCGGCAACCGGCCCCGCGGTGGGGACATGCGGCTCTACCGCCGTATCCGGTGGGGCGGGCTCGCCAACTTCCACATGCTCGACACCCGGCAGTACCGCGACGACCAGGCCTGCGGCGGGCTGGTGGGCCCCTGCGGCGCGGAGTCCGCCCCGGAACGCTCCATCACCGGCGAACGGCAGGAGAAGTGGCTGCTCGACGGGCTGCGCGGCTCCCATGCCAGATGGGACTTCCTGGGCCAGCAGGTGATGTTCGCCCACCACGACACACTGGACGGACCGCTGACCATGACCAACATGGACACCTGGGACGGCTACACCACCTCGCGTCGCCGAATCACCGACGGCTGGCTGAACGCGGGGGTACGCAACCCGGTGGTGCTGACCGGCGACATCCACGAGCACTACGCGGCCGACCTCAAGCGCGACTACGCCGATCCGGACTCCCCGGTGGTCGGCACGGAACTCGTCACCACCTCCGTCACCTCGGGAGGTGACGCCGAGGAGGGGGAGTTCACCGGTGACCCCGACAACCCGCACATCCGGTTCCACAGCGGGATGCGCGGTTACCTGCGCACCAGGATCGACGCCGAGCGACTGCGGGCGGACTTCCGCGTGCTGCCCTACGTCTCGCGACGTGGCGCCGAGGCGTCGACCAAGGCGTCCTTCGAGGTCGACGACGGAGTGGCTGGACTGCGGGAGGTCGCGCCGAGCTGAACCGGACTCGATCGCTCGTTCGGAACCCGGTCCCCGCGCTCGCTCCGGGGAACCACACCGGAACCGGTGGGAACGAACCGGCCGGGAGCGAGTCGGACGAACGTCCACTCCGTGGAAATCGCCCGTTCGAGCAAGCGACCGAAGCACCACCGGGTGTGTCACCCGGACGCCGCTCGATCGTCTGTACACATCGTAGGCATCCCATCACCCGCCCGGCGGTTGCGCGGTACGAAGTGGATCGTGGTCAACCAGATCGACATGAGAGAGAGGCCATCGAAGGGGTGGGTGCGTACACCGTGATCGACTGTGTGCTCTAGGTTGCCGGGTATGCCAGCACCGAGCAGGCCGACGAACCAGCCCTGGAAACGTCGCCCCCGCCCGTCCCGGCCCCCCGGCCCACTCGGCCCGCCACGACGCCCCACGAACCGACGAGCCTGAAGCGATCTCTCGGCGGTCCCACGCACGGGACGCACACGCCGACGATTCGATTCCCCCGAAGAACTCGGGCGAAGAGTTCCCCGAAAAAGCTTCCTCGAAAGATTTCCACGCTCCACAGCGGACTCCGGGGCCGGGTCTGCCCGCCCGGTTCCCGCCGTCCCGGGCGGCGGGAGCCGCTCCCGACCGCCCGCGATTCTCGATCCAGCCGATGACAGGACATAGCACCACCACTCGACGAAAACCTCGATGAGGTGCGAAAAAACCGAAAAGTAGGGATCTTGTAGCCGAGAGTTCACCCGATCCCAACCGCACACGGGTGGTTCGAACAACGAGCACGGGTGAAGGTGGTCTCCCGGATAGTCCTCGAACAACCGTCTGGAGGAGCGGGATGTCCGACTCCACTACGTCCGGCCCGAACAACTCGGTCGGCCGCCGTTCGGTACTGCTGGGCGGGGCGGCCGCGGTCGGTGGTGCCGCACTGGCGGGCACGGTCGCCGGAGCCGCCTACGCCGACGGTCGCGGCCTGCCCGGAGCCGGTATCGGCAGGCTGCGGGAACCGTTCACCCTCGGAGTGGCCTCCGGTGATCCACTGCCGACCGGCGTCGTGCTGTGGACCCGGCTGGCACCGGAGCCGACCGCCTCGGACGGCATGGGCGGCATGCCGAACCGTCCCTACCCCGTTCAGTGGGAGGTATCCGAGGACGAGCGGTTCGCCCGACCGGTACAGCGCGGCTGGGCGTGGGCCAGTCCGGAAGAGGCGCACAGCGTCCACGTGGAGGTGGACGGGCTGCGCCCCGGTGCCGAGTACTTCTACCGCTTCCGGGTGGGCAACGACGTCTCGCCGACCGGGCGCACCCGCACCGCGCCGCCTCCCGGGCACCTCGGCGACCTGACGCTGTGTTTCGCCTCCTGCTCACACTTCGGTGACGGCTACTTCACCGCCTACCGCAGGATGGCCGAGGACGAACCTGGACTGATCCTGCACCTGGGCGACTACCAGTACGAATACCCGGCCTCGGACGGCGACGTGCGAAAAGTGCTCGGCCCGGAGACCAGGACGCTGGCCAACTACCGGCAGCGGCACGCGCAGTACAAGACCGACGAGGACCTGCAACTGGCCCACTCGGTGGCGCCCTGGCTGGTGGTCTGGGACGACCACGAGACCGAGAACAACTGGGCCGACGAGGTGCCGGAGCAGCCCGACCCGGACTTCCTCGACCGGCGCGCGGCGGCGTTCCAGGCCTACTACGAGAACATGCCGCTGCGGCGGAGCTCCCGGCCGCGGGGGATCGACATGCGGCTCTACCGCCGTATCCGGTGGGGCGGGCTCGCCAACTTCCACATGCTCGACACCCGGCAGTACCGCGACGACCAGGCCTGCGGCGACGGATACGGCGTGGCATGCTCGGATCGCTTCGACCCCAACCGGACCATCACCGGTGAGCGGCAGGAGCGCTGGATCCTCGACGGTTTCCGCAGCACCAGGGCGCGCTGGGACGTGCTGGGGCAGCAGGTGTTCTTCTCCAAGCTGGACCTCGATTCCGGGCCCGGCGAGGGATACAACATGGACGCGTGGGACGGCTACGTCGCCAACCGCGACCGGATCGCGCACGGAATGGCCGACAGCAACGTGCGCAACGGGGTGGTGTTCACCGGAGACGTGCACCGGCACTGGGCCGCCGAGATCCGGGACTCGCACGACCACCCGGACTCGCCTCCCGCCGGGACCGAGTTCGTCACCACGTCGATCACCAGCGGCGGTGACGGCAGCGAGGACACCCAGCAGGGCGTGCTGGACGACAACCCGCACGTGAAGTTCTACAAGGACCGGCGCGGCTACGTCCGCACCAGGTTCAGCGCGGACGAGTTGCGCGTCGACTACCGCACGCTGGACTACGTCACCGAACGGGGCGCCCCCGCGCGGACCGAGGCCACCTTCGTGGTCAACGACGGGGAGCCGAAGTTGCACCGGCGTAGGTGAGCCCGCTGCCGCGACCGCTTGACCAGCGGCCGGCGTCGAAGAGCCCGCACCGCTGAGCACGGCGGGCGGGGCGCCCGCCACGGGAACCGCGTCCCGCCCGCCCCTGTCCGGCACATCCGGTCCCGGAAACGGCACGGCCGAGCGCACCCCTGCCTCGGGAAATCCGATACCAGCGACAGCCGCGAGAGTCGACTCCCGTCCGGGGCCCTTCGTCTCTGACCTCGAACCGCTCGGTTCCAGCGCTCCCGAACGGTCATCACGCGACCGTCGGAACTCGATCGGGTCGAGAAATTCGTCCCAGCGGGAAACCGGGCCACTTCACGTAACAACGTGTTCCACCAATCAGGGCAGAGTCCTTGCCCTGCCGGATGAAACAAAACAACCAACAGGCGAACGAATCCCGGACCATCCGGATTCCCCTCCGACAAAAAGAATCTCACAAGTCCGCGCGGGCGACTCGCCTCACCTGCCCGAGTGGCAGCGAGAAAAACCCCTTGCCGGAATCCACGGAACACTGCTCCCCTGAGCAACACCGCAACAATATCGAACAGAACCAGCCCCGAGCCACCGAAAACATGAAAAATAATTCGTCCCATCCCAACGACACCACCGCTCGAATTCGGAATCGTGCCGACATCACATCCCGACACGGAGACACCACTCCGCGCCTACAATTCTTCCGCCGGATCTACGGGGAACACGGCGCTCCGGGGCGGGACGAAGCAGAGTTCACGACGACTCGGCACTCGTCTCAGAAAAAAGACGCACCCGGTGACCCTGGTTCCTCCGGGTGAAACCAAAGAGGAACATACAACACGGAAAGGAACACGACGAATGCGAAAGACCGCGATGCTGTTCGCGATGCTGACGGCCTCGGCCACCCTCTTCCCGGCGGCCGCCGCCGCACAGCCCGTGGAGAACACGACGACTCCGGCTGAGAGCACCACCGGCTACTGTCTCGAGGACACGCTGATCTGGGAACGCCCCACCCGGAGATCTCCTCCGATCGGACTCTGCGTCAGACACGAACCGATCACTGCTTTCTGTTATCACGAGCTGAGCGTGGACATGTGGATAAAGATACGGACAGCCCACACTTCGGTGGGATACGCGAGCGCCGACAAGCTCTACGTCGACGACTGGCGGAAACTCGGCCAGTGCTGACGCGGTGACGGTGCGGCCGGGGGCGGTCACGCCTTGACCACGCCCCGGCCCACGCTTTCCGAAGCACGGAGGCGACTTCGAGGCGGCGGAGTCCGCCATCCGACGGAAACGCCCACCGCAGCCCCACCGGCGGCTCACTTCCGGTTCGGCCGGTCTTCGCAGGAGATATGGCGACAGCTCACCGCTACGTGGAACAACGGGACGGGCCGCTGGCCACGCGTGTCTCCCACCGCCAAAGTGCTCGAGTGCGTCGATGTGGACAACGTGGTGGTCCGAAACCGGAACCGGATCTCCCGTTGTCCGGAGTGATCTCTCGGCTCCGGAGGTGTTCGCGGCCGCGCGGAGCGCATTCGAGGCCGGACGACTCCGGCGGACGATCACGGTCGCGACCACCCGGACCGAACCCGCCGGACAACCGAAGTCCTCAGCGCAGCACCACGGTGTCCACCGGCATTCCGGGATTGGCCGACAGCCCCAGCGGGGACGGCTCGGTTCCGTTGGCCAGCGCGTGCGCGCCCACCGCGGCGATCATCGCGCCGTTGTCGGTGCACAATCGAGGACGCGGCACCCGCAGGGTGATACCCGCCTCGGCGCAGCGTTCTCTCGCCAACCCGGACAGCCGCGAGTTCGCCGCCACCCCGCCGGAGAGCACCATCGTGTCCATCCCCAGCTCCACGGCGGCCCGCACGGCCTTCTCGGTGAGGACGTCGGCCACCGCCTCCTGGAACGAAGCGGCGATGTCGGCGATCGGCAGCTGCTTGCCCGTGGCGCGCGCCTGCTCCACCCATCGGGCGACGGCGGTTTTCAGCCCGGAGAACGAGAAGTCGAACTTCGCGTCCCGGGGACCGGTCAGTCCGCGCGGGAAGGCGATGGCGTTGGGGTCGCCCTCGCGAGCCATCCTGTCGATCGGCGGCCCACCGGGGTACGGCAACTCCAGGATGCGCGCCACCTTGTCGTAGGCCTCACCCGCCGCGTCGTCGATGGTGGAACCGATCTCGGTCACCTCGTCGGCGATACCGGCCACCGACAGCAGCTGAGTGTGCCCACCCGAGACGAGCATGGCCAGGCAGCGTGGGGGCAGCGGGCCGTGTTCCAGGGTGTCGACCGCGACGTGACCGAGCAGATGGTTCACGCCGTAGAGCGGCACTCCCAGCGCGGCGGCGTAGGCCTTCGCCGCCGACACCCCCACCATCAGCGCACCGGCCAGCCCCGGCCCGGCGGTCACCGCTATAGCATCCACTTCGGACAATTTGATGCCCGCCTCGTCCAGCGCCCGCCGCACCGTGGGTTCCATCGCCTCCAGGTGAGCCCTGCTGGCGATCTCGGGTACCACTCCGCCGAACCGCGCGTGCTGCTCCACGCTGCTGGCCACGGCGTCGGCCAGCAACCGCACCGACCCGTCCGGGGCGAGCCGGACCAGCCCGACTCCGGTCTCGTCACACGAGGTCTCGATACCGAGCACGAGCCGGCCGGGGCCACCATCCGTACTCATACCGCTCCACCTTCCTGCTCGGCCGAACGCGCCGGTCGCCACATGGTGTAGGCGTCGGCACCGGACGGCCGGTAGTAGCGCTCGCGCTTGCCGACCACCTCGAACTCGTGCTCCTGGTAAAGCGCGATCGCGGAATCGTTGTCGGTACGCACTTCCAGGAACACCTGCGCCCGCTGCTCGTCGGCACGGGCCAACAGCTTGCGCAGCAGTGTCCTGCCAACCCCGTTGCGCTGGTAATCCGGGTCCACAGCGATGGTGTGCACCTCGGCCTCGGCATGCGGCGGACGGGCCACGAGGGCCAACCCGGCGTACCCGATCAGCCGGTCCGAGGAGTCGTAGGCACCCACGTAGTAGTCCCCGCCGTCCAGAGCGGCCGCGAACGCGCGCTCCGGCCACGGGTCGTCGTCGGGGAACAGCAGCCGCTCCAGCTCGGCGCACCGGGGGAGATCGCGCCTGCGGAGTTTCGCGACGAAGGGCTCGGTCGGCCCCGCCGTCGTACCGCCCCGGGCGTCGGGGTCCTGGTTCCGGGTCACGTCCTCCCCCGCTCGGCCGTCACCGTCTTCGGTGGTCCCGGCGTGGCGGCATCCGGCCTGCGCAGGTACATCGGCACCAGCGGCGCGGGGTCGGCCTCGGAACGCACCTCGTCGCCCGCCACCGCCACGATGCCCTCCGGGGTGGGATAGGCCGGTTCGACGGCCCGGAGTCCCAGGTCGGCGGCGTGCCGGGAGGCCAGTTCGCCCGCGGCCACCTCGAGACGCATCCCCTCCAGGCGCGCGGGAAGCTCCTCGGGCCGGTCCACGGCCGGAGCGGTCAGCCGTTCACGCGCACCGTGGGCCTTCCTGCCCCCGTAGGTCGCCCAGTAGACCTCACTGCGTCGGGCATCGGTCAGCACCAGCAGCGGCGAGTCACCATCGGTTCGCGCGGCTATGGCGTCCAGGCTGCTGACGGGGTAGACCCGAGTCCCTGAGGCGTGTCCGAGCGCGGCGGCCGTGACCATGCCGACCCGCAGTCCGGTGAACGGCCCCGGACCCGCGCCGACGACGATCGCGTCCACCTCACCCAGCTGATGGCCGCCTTCCGCGAGGACGTCGAGCAACTGCGGGGTGAGCAGTTCACCGTGGGCGCGCGGATTCACCGTCACGCGCTCGGCCAGGGAGTGCGGTCGGGAATCCGCGAGCTCGACCAGTCCCGCGGTTACCGCGGGGGTCGAGGTATCCAACGCGATGACGAGCACAGTTCCTCAGAATACTTCAGCCCCAGGTCATCGCCCTCATCGGGGCGGGGCGGGCACACCCCGAACGCGCGACGGGGCCGCCGGAGCGGTGCTTCGCTCCAGCGGCCCCTGGTCATCACTCACCTGCCGGTGGGGCGCAGCACCACCGAGTAGGTGTGCGGGCGGTCGGCCCGCACCCGGTACTCGTCCCGTACCGGGTTCGGCGTGTCACCGAGACCGGTGACGGCGTCGGAGACGTGCAGCGTGATGAACCGGTCCTCGCGCAGCTGGTGGGCGAAGTCGGTCCGCTCGGCGTTGGAGTACCGGTCGGCGGATACCGCCAACGAGTCCCCGGAGATCGACAGCCCCGCGTTCCCGTCGGAGAGCTCCACCCACTCGGTGTCCACCTTGACACCGTTGTCCTGCGGCGGGAGGAAGTCGAACCACTGCTCGTCCACCGTCGAGGACCAGCGGCCGATGTGCTGCGCGTCCTTGCGATCGGGATAGGACTCGCCGGGGCCACGGCCGTACCAGGTCATGTTCCCGAACGATTCGGGCACCCGCAGCGACATCCCGACGCGAGGCAGCCACGGCAACGAGCGCATCCGCTCGCCGTAGGCCTCGACCCGGTGCTGGAGCTCGACGGCTCCCGAGGCGTCGATCCGGTAGGTCCACCGGCTGTCGAAACCCTCACCGGAAACGTCGGGGGCGGAGGAACGGGTATTGACGACCAGCTTCGCCTCCCCGGAGTCGGAACGGCTCACCCGCACCGAACGAACCTCGGTCTCCAGCCGGTCCAGGCCCAGTTCGCGGAACCGCGCCTCGGGGTTCACTCCGCTCCAGTTGCTCCACTCGTTGCCGGTCGGCGGGCGGAACACGTCGAGTTCGGGGCCGGCCAGCAGCCGTTCGGTGCCGTCCGCGGACAACGAGCTCAGCGTGCCCTCGGAGCGGTCGAGGGAGTACTGGAACCCGGAGCCCCGTACCCGGACGTCCTCGGAGGTCCGCCGCACCGACGGCGCCGCCGCGTCCCGAGCGCGCTCGCGGTCGCCGCCCGGCGCCGCCGGGGCCCGCTTCCCGCCTGCCGCGAGCTGTTCGGAGGCGATGGTGTGCCCCGCGGGAATGCTACGGGAGGCCTCCCGCAGCTGGGCGGTGAGCACCAGGAAGCGCTCCGTCTCGCCCGCGCTCGGCAGGTCCAGGTCGACGCGCTCGCTCTCGCCCGGCCCCACGGTCACGTCCACCGGCCCGTCGGCGATCTTCTCGCCGTTGGATACCAGCTTCCACCGCAGTTCGTAGGCGTCGGTGCTCAGCGTGTGGTTGAGGTTGCGGACCACGAACCGCCCGTCGGCGGCGTCGTCGGCCCCCTCGACCGTGTCGAACCGGATCGGGGCGTGGCTGTAGGCCAGCTGTTTCAGCTCCGGCTGTGGAGTGCGATCGGCGTTGATCAGGCCGTTGACCACGAACTGCGAGGCGCCGTAGGTCTCGTACTTCCCCGCGTCCCGCTGCTCGTCGAAGTTCAGCGCGAGCACGGCCCGCTGTGCGGGATCGGCGCCGGAGGCGATGTCCTCAGGCGGCAGGGCCCTGTCGTAGATCCGGGCGTTGTCCACCACCGCGTGCGCGGTTCGGCCGGCGAAGCTGTCCCGGTGCTTCTCCTGGTTCCGGCCGACGGTGACGGTGTACATGGTGTTGTGCGCGATCTTCCCGTCGTAGGACTCGGCCGCCACCTGCTCACCGTCCAGGAAGAGCCGTACCTTCGAACCGTCGTAGGTGCCGGTCAGGCGGTGCCAGTCGCCCCACCAGTCGTCGGGGACCTCCACCCTGGCGGTGTGCCAGCCGCCCTCGCCGTAGACGAAGAACTCGACGTGGTTCCGGTCGGGCATCTGCAACGCCCACTGCTTGTCGCCCTTGGCCAGGAAGGTGTTGGAACCGTCCCAGGACAGCGGTTTGACGCGGATGTCGAGCGAGACCTCCTCACCCGTTATGCCGAGCTTCGGATCGCGGTAGGCCTGCGCCCAGTCGTCCATCCCGGACAGCTTCAGCGCCTTGCCCTCGACCCCCTCCACCAGTGAGGGGTTGCCGTTGACGTGCACCGGGATGTCGTTGCCGGAGGAGTCGGGCAGCATCCGCAGCTTCCGCGACAGACCCTGATCGACCCAGTCCCACACGAATCCACCCTGCAGGGCGGGCTCGCTGCGGATCGTGTTCCACATGTCCTCGTAGTGGCCGAGGCTGTTACCCATGGCGTGCAGCCACTCGCCCATCACGACCGGCTTGGTCTCGGTGCGGGCGATCTCCTTCAACGCCCCCGGTGAGGGGTAGCGCGGCCCGGCCACATCCGCGTAGGGCGCGTCGCCGCCGTGGTTGTTGGCCTGGTGGTAGAGCAGCCTGGTCGGGTCGACGGCCCTGGCGTGCTCGGCCATGTCGTAGTGCGCCTCGCCGAGACCGGCCTCGTTACCGGTGTCCCAGATGATCACGCTCGGGTGGTTCTTGTCGCGCTCCATCATCGCGTCGAACCGGTCGGCGAAGGCCGCCTGCCACTCCGGCCGGTCGGCGAGGCAGTCCCGCTCGGGCGCGGCCGAGCAGTTCTCACGGTAGTGGGTCTCGGTGTCGACCTCGTCGGCCAGCAGCAGCCCGTTGCGGTCGGCCAACCGGTACCAGTACGGGTCGTTCGGGTAGTGCGAGGTCCGTACCGCGTTGATGTTGTTGCGTCGCATCAGGGCGACGTCCTGGCGCTGCCGCTCACGGCTGACAGTGCGCCCGGTCTCGGGGTCGTGCTCGTGCCGGTTCACGCCGCGCAGGTTCACGGGCTCGCCGTTGAGCAGGATCTGCCTGTCCTTCGTGGTGACCTCGCGGAAGCCCACCGGCTGCTGGGTGGTCTGCAGCACTTCGCCGTCGGGCCCGAGCAGCTCCAGGACCGCGGTGTAGAGCGCGGGATTCTCGTCGCTCCACAACTCGGGGTCCTCGATCTCACGGCTGAGGTCGATCCGGGCACCGCCACCGTCGACCTCCGTGGCCCCTTCGAGCCCGGCCACCCGGTCGCCCTCGGGACCGTGGAGGGCGGCGCGCACGCGGTGCTGTCCGACAGTGCCGCCCCGGAGCGAACTCAGGTCCACACCGAGGCTCAGGGTGGCGTCGGTGTAGGAGTCGTCGAGGTCGGTGCGGATAGTGACGTCGGACATGTGGGTGCGCGGTACGCTGTAGAGGCGCACACTGCGGAAGATCCCGGAGAAGTGCCAGAAGTCCATGTTCTCCAGGTAGCTGCCCGCGCTCCAGCGGTGCACCCGCACGGCGATGGTGTTCTTGCCCGGGTGCAGGTACCGGCTGATGTCGTACTCGGCCGGGGTGTAGCCACCCTGGTCGTAGCCGACGTAGTCGCCGTTGATCCACACGAAGTTCCCGCTGGTGGCGCCCTCGAAGCGCAGCAGCTGGCGCCTGCCGTCCCAGTTCTTGGGCAGGTGGAACTCCCGCACATAGGCACCGGTCGGGTTCACGTCGTCCGGCACCTTCGGCGGATCGTACGGCGAGATCTCGGAGGAGACGTTGCGGTAGATGGGGTGGCCGTAGCCCTGCTGCTGCCAGACCCCCGGTACGGAGATGTCGTCCCACCGCGCGGTGCGTCTTCCCCGCTGCCAGCCCTCGGGGAGCTCGCGGTAGTGGTCGGCGTAGCGGAACCGCCACTGGCCGTCCAGCGACTTGGTCCAGCGGGTGGGGCGGTCCTGTTCGGCCGCCGTGTCCTGCCGCGCGGAGCGCAGCGCCTGCTCCGCGTTGTCGTAGGGGCGTAGATAAGCGTGGTGTGGCAGCTGGTTCTCCCCGACCCGGCTCGGGTCCTCCAGGTAGGACTCGACCGTGGCGGGATCGGTGGGACCGTCCGGTTGCCGCGCCTGCGCTGTGGCGGGCGCGAGCACGGCCATGACGGCCAGCGCCGTTGTCGAGGCCAACCAGCCCGCGGGACGTAAGCCACGTCTCGCGCTCATGAGCACCTCCCTCAGCAACAACACAGTGTGTAATCTTGTTTTTTCGTGTTTGTCACTGTGTTGTTGCTGAGGGATCTTGTCCGATTCGCCGGACCAGGTCAAGCTTCATCCCGCCGATACCGCCCGAACAGGGCAGTACCGGCGGGATACGGACACCGGAAGCACAGCGATTTCGCGAGAAATTGTCGTCCGTCCCCGGCGCCCGTGGTTTCGGAAAGCCCCGCTCGCGGAGATCAGAGCAGAGCCGTGAGCTCGGTGGGCAACGCCTCCTCCTCCGAGAGCGGCCGCCGCGCCGACAACGCCGCTGCCGCCGCCGCGTCCAGTCCCGCCTCACCGGTCAACACCGCTCGCGCCTGGCTCGGCGGCAGTCGGTTGAACCACCGCGTCACGAGATGACGCGACCCGTCCTCGCTCGCCCGCCCGTGCAACCGCAGCCGGGCCATCCCTCCGTCCGGGAACACGTCCAGCCGCACGTGGGTGACCTCGGTACGCACCGGCAGCCGGAACCGGTGGCAGGTGTCCGGCTGCAACCTGGTGCGCGGCAGCAGCTCGCGCCAGGAAGCCGGATCGTCCGGGTCGGCCTCGCGGGCGTCGCAACCGGACAGCGAGGCCCAGCCGGGCGCGTTGCCCTTGAAGTGGCTGGTGTCCACCTCGGCGCGCTCCACGGTTCCGGCGGCGGCGAGCCGAACCGAGACCCAGTCGTTGCCGTCGTCCCTGCGGCGCGCCGTCTCCCAGCCCTCGCCCATCACGCGGGCCAGTCCCGGCGCGAACAGGTTCGACGGCGAGGAGAAGAACATGTTGCTGCAACCGGTGACCCGTCCGCCGTTCTCCAGCGCCGCCAGGTCGAACCGGTCGGAGATCCAGCGCGGATCGGCGACCGGCTCACCGTGCACCCGGAGGCGGGCGATGCCGCCGTCGGGGTGCATGCACAGCCGCACGTGGGTGTAGCGGTGCGGCGGGTCCACGTCGAAGACGTTGCGGGTGTGCCCCTCGACCGGGCTGGGCGGCAGGATCTCCTCCCAATCCGCCTGTTCGAGCTCGGCCGGGTCCGGGTACCCCTCGACAGCACAGCCCTGCACCGACACCTCCGGCGGGTAGTTGCCCTTGAAGAACGAGGTGTCGACGACGAGCCTGCGGATCAGGCCGGGAAGACCGAGCCGGATGATCGCGTGGTCGTGGCCGGGTTCGCGGCGCCTGCGGGTCTCCCACCCGTCGTAGATCTGTCCCTTGTGGCCGAAGCTGTATGGCTGGTAGGTGGGTTCCTCGGGCTTGAGGAGGTTCTCACGCTCGGCGAACAACTCGTCGTTGGCGTACGCGGCCGAACCTCCGTATATCCGGGAGGCGAGGTCTGGCAGCGACGAGCGGTACGGGTCGTCGTTGGCGTGCTCCTGGTTCCGGCTCATGCTTCTCCTCGGTTGAGCAACTCGCCCGCTGGGGTGGTGTCGGCCTCCGGCCCGGCGATCTGCCTGCCGCGCAACCAGGTGGACCTCACCGTCCCGGCCAGCGCTCGCCCGTGGTAGGCGCTCACCGCGTTGCGGTGGTGGAGCTTGTCCGCGTCGACGACGTAGGCGTCGTCCGGAGCGAACACGCACAGGTCCGCGTCGGAACCAACCGCCAGCGCCCCCTTGTCACGCAGCCCGGAGACCCTGGCCGGCCCGGAGGACATCCAGGAGACGACGTCGGACAGCTCGAAGCCGCGGAGCCTGGCCTGGCTCCACACGGCGGACAACCCGAGCTGCAGGCTGGAGACACCGCCCCATGCGACGCCGAAGTCCCCGATGTCCAGCCGCTTGAGCTCCGGAGTGCACGGCGAGTGGTCGCTGACCACGCAGTCGATGGTGCCGTCGGCCAGTCCGCGCCACAGCAGCTCGCGGTTGGCCGCCTCCCGCACGGGCGGGCAGCACTTGAACTGGGTAGCGCCGTCCGGGATCTCCTCCGACACGAAGGAGAGGTAGTGCGGGCAGGTCTCCACGGTCACCCGCACCCCGTCGGCACGCGCCGAGGCGATCATCGGCAGCGCGTCCGAGGAGGACAGGTGCAGGATGTGCACCCGCGCGCCGGTGCGGCGGGCGAGTTCGAGCACCTGGGCGATGGCCATGTTCTCGGCACCACGCGGCCTGGAGGCCAGGAAGTCGCGGTAGTTCTCACCGTGCGCGCTGGGAGCGTGTTCGATGGCCTCGGAGTCCTCGGCGTGCACGATCATGGTCGCGTCCAGTTCCGCGACGATGCGCAGCGCCCGCTCCAGCTCGGCGGAGTCCAGCGGCGGGAACTCGTCGACGCCGGAGTGCAGCAGGAAGCACTTGAAACCGTAGACACCGCTCTCGTGCAGCCCGCGCAGTTCGTCGAGGTTGCCGTGCACGGCACCGCCCCAGAAGCCGACGTCGACGTGCACGTTGTTCTCGGCGACCTTGCGCTTGACCTCCAGCGACTCCGAGTCGATGGTCGGCGGCAGGCAGTTCAGCGGCATGTCGACGATCGTGGTGATGCCGCCCTCCGCGGCCGCGCGGGTCGCGGTGGGGAATCCCTCCCACTCGGAGCGGCCGGGATCGTTGACGTGCACGTGGCTGTCCACCATCCCGGGAAGCAGCACCTCGTCCTCGGCGAGCTCCACGGTGCGAGCGCCCCGCATCGGGGCGTCGAGGGCCTCGACGGCCGCGATGCGTCCCTCCCTGACGCCTACACTGCCGGATACCTCCCCGCTGGGACCGATCAGCCTCCGCGCGCGGAACACGACGTCGAATTCCGGGGCGGAGGAGTTGGCGGGTTCGACCACCGCGACTACCTCCCAACTCGATTTTCAACAAAATGTTGAACCCTCTCCGCCGAACGGTCAACCCCTTCGGCCCAACCACACTCACTCGGCTGGCGTAGCTGGTCGCGCGGCGGAACCTCCCACGGGGCTCCCGGCGCGGGTGCCCCGACATCGGGTAAGCGACCTACACAACGTCGTGACCGTCCTCGCGAGAGCCGCACGCGAGAACCCGCGGCAGTGCCGGGGTGAGAGGGTGGTGGGAGCTCGGCACCGTACCGTCCCACCGCCCTCGCACCCGTTCCCAGTACCCACCCGGGAAATCGACACCAGCCGGGGCACACCGCCGCGCGGGACGTCGATTCCTCGCGAAATCGCGGCGCCCCGAGATCGCCGCCGGGAAGCGACCGTGCGGATCGCAGCGCAGGGACCTCAGGGGCGTGAGTCGGATGCATCGCGAGGCCGGGCCGCTCGCCGCGCAGGTCACCACTCAAGAGCGGCCCAACGCGACAAGGCGCCGACTCACGTGCCGGCTACGCGACCACCCTGCCTGATCCGGGGAATCACAGAAAGTCGTCGGCGATGTGCTCGCCCACTCGATGGAGGAGGGAGGCCGCCCCCCGGATCGAGCGCCCCGGATCGGGTTGCAGGTGCGCCAGCGCGTACACGGCCGAGAAACCACCACCCCGCAGCCGGTGTTCGGACAGCGAGCACTTGCCCGCCACGGCCACGGTCGGCACACCGACCTTGGCGGCCCGCGCGGCCACGGTGGCCGGGACCTTGCCCCGCAGCGTCTGCTCGTCCAGCGCGCCCTCCCCGGTGACCACCAGCGCCGCACCCGCGAGGTCGCGGTCGAAACCGACGAGTTCGAGCACCACGTCGCTGCCGGAGCGGAATCTCGCGGACAGCGCGGTCAGGGCGCCGTAGCCCACTCCGCCCGCCGCGCCCGCTCCCGGCCGGTCGGCGGCGGACTCCCCGGTGGCCCGGCCGAGGACTTCCGCGAAGTTGCACAGCGCCGCGTCGAGCCGCCGCACCTCCTCCGGCCCCGCCCCCTTCTGGGGACCGTAGACGTGCGCGGCCCCGGACGGGCCGGTCAGCGGATTGTCCACGTCGGAAGCCAACACCAGGTCCACATCGGCCAGTCGTGGATCCAGCTCCGACAGGTCGATCCCGGCCAGTCGTTCGAGCTCCCCACCACCGGGCGACAGGGACCGGCCACCGGAATCGGTGAGCCGGGCACCCAGTGCGGCCAACATGCCGGCCCCACCGTCGGTGCAGGCACTGCCGCCGACGCCCAGCACGATCTCGCGCACCCCGGCGTCCAGGGCCGCGGTGAGCAGTTCACCCGTTCCGTGGCTGGAGGCCCGCAGCGGATCGAACTCCCCCGGGGCGAGCAGCGCGAGTCCGGACGCCGAGGCGAGCTCGACCACCGCCGTGGTGCGATTCACCGCGATCTCCGCCTCCACCCTCCTGCCGGTGGGGCCGGTCACCCGTACCGGCAGCCGCTCGAACCGGCCGGTGGCCAGTGCCGCGCGCACGGTGCCGTCGCCACCGTCGGCGACCGGAACCCGACGAACATCGAGCGAGGGAATCCTGCCACGCAACCCGACGGCGACCGCGTCGGCGACCTCGGCCGCCGAGAGCGAGCCCTTGAACTTGTCCGGCGCGACGAGAACATGACCAGTCACAACACGCTCCGCATCTTCGGCTGGCAGCAAGCCACGAACGTTTGGAAGGGGCGCCCCCCGCCAGTTAAGCCCGGCACCGAGGCGGGGGGCACCCCGGGACGCGGCCTCCCGGCCGAGCCCCGGTCTGGTGGTCGTCACTTCGACCGTCGGGACGACCGGTGCGGCCCCGCCGCGGACTCCCGCGAGGCGCCGCCGCACCGGCGGCCCGCGGTCAGTCGACCGGCTCCGGCTCGTTCATCGCGTCGATGCGAACCCCGTTGGCCGTGTTCGCCTCGCGCTCGATCATCACCTCGACCAGCACCGGCCTGCTGGTGGCCACCGCCTCCTTGCGGGCCCACTCGATGGTCTCGCCGAGTTCGGCCGGGTCGAACACGCGGCGACCGGAGCAGCCGTAGGCCTCCATCACCTTCACGTTGTCGGTGCCGTGCTCGTCGTAGTGCAGGTCGACCTCGGTGTTCATGCCGTAGCCCTGCTCGGCCATCCTGATCAGGCCCAGGTACTCGTTGTTGAGCATGATGACCACGAAGCCCACGTCGTACTGCGCGGCCACCGCCAGCTCCTCCACCAGGAACTGGAAGGAGTAGTCGCCGACCACCGAGACGACCTCGGCCGACGGTTCGGCCGACTTCACCCCGATCGCGGCCGGGATCTCCCAGCCGAGCGGACCGGCCTGGCCGCACACCTGGTAGTGCCTCGGCTTGTGGGTGCGCTGGAACTGCCCGGACCAGATCTGGTACAGCCCGATCGCCGTGGTGAAGTAGGTGTCCGGCCCGAAGATCTCGTTGATCTCCCGGAACACCCTGGGGGCCTTGATCGGGACGCTGTCGTAGTCGTCCGGCCTGGTGTGGGTCTTCTTGAGCTCGTTGACCCGGTCGACCCAGGCGTGGAACCGGGGAGCGGCCGAGCGCCGCCTGGCCGTCTCCAGCAGCGCGTCCAGGAACGGGCCGGTGTCCGAGACGATCCCCAGGTCGGGCCCGAAGACCTTGCCGAGCTGGGTGGGCTCGATGTCGACGTGGATGAACCGGCGCTGTCCCCTGTAGACGTCCAGCGCCCCGGTGTGCCGGTCCCCGAACCGGGCGCCCAGCGCCAGCACCAGATCGGACTCCATGAAGGACTGGTTGCCGTAGCGCTGGCTGGTCTGGATACCGGTCATACCGGCCCACAGCTCGTGGTCCTCCGGGAACGACCCCTTGCCCATCAGCGTGACCTGGACCGGGACACCCAGCAGCTCGGCGAGCTCGCGCAGCCGTTCGTGGGCCTCACCCAGCACCACACCGCCACCGGAGAGGATCAGCGGGCGCTCCGCCTGCTGCAGCATGTCCAGTGCGCGTTCCACGCGGGGCTGATACGGCTCCACCCGCTGCACCGGCAGCGGCGCGTCGATGCTGGGGTCCCACTCGATCTCCTGCTGCTGGACGTCCAGCGGCAGGTCGACCAGCACCGGGCCCTGCCTGCCGGAACGGGCCACCCGGAACGCCTCCCGGAAGATCCACGGTGCCTGGGCGGCCTCCTTGACCTGCACGGCCCACTTGGTGACCGGCCGGGCGACCTCGACGATGTCGACGGCCTGAAAGGCTTCCTGGTGCAGCTTGCTGGAAACGGCCTGGCCGGTGATGCACAGGATCGGTACGGAGTCGGCCTGGGCGGTGTAGAGCCCGGTGATCATGTTGGTGCCCGCGGGCCCTGAGGTCCCGATGGCCACCCCCACGTTGCCGTTGGTGCGGGCCCACCCGTCGGCCATGTGGGTGGCGCCCTCCTCGTGGCGCACGGTCAGGTGCTCGATGTCGCGGTGCTCCAGGGCCGCGTACAGCGGCAGGATGGCCGCACCTGGGCAGCCGAACGCGACGTCGATCCCCTCGGACTCGAGGACGTCGACGACAGCCTGCATGACGGGAACCTTCGGCATGGTATGCACTACCTCTCCGATGCGGCGGGTTCGCGGCGGCACGGTTGCTCGACGGTGCCTCGGAGTGCGAACCTGCCTCGGTGACACTCGGTGTGGGGCCGGAAACGACAGTCGGTCGTCCGGCCGTGCCGGGTGCGGAAGTCTCCGCACCGCGTTACGCGGGGCGACGGCTGGGCGTCCGCTCCCGCACCGTGGTTGTTCCGACGGGTGGGTGGCCCGGATGCTTGGCGGCGCTGGAGCCACCCCTCCCACCGGAGTCGTCGATCGACGGTTCCGGGACCCGGCAGTCGCGGACCGCGCTGCCGCTGTCCCTCCCACCGGTCACTCCTTGCCGCTGAGCCGGGCGATCTGCCGGAACAGCCCGGAGTGGTCCAGCGAGCCGTCCCCCTGGGCCACGGCCGCCGCCATGAGCTGCGCGACCAGGCTCCCGACCGGGGTGGCCACCCCGGACTCGCGGGCCGCGCTCTGCAGGATTCCCAGGTCCTTGTGGTGCAGTTCGATGCGGAATCCCGGCTTGAAGCTGCGCTCGCGCATGCCCTTGTTCTTGGCGTCGAGCACCTTGCTCCCGGCCAGCCCGCCGCCGAGCACCTGGAAGGCCGACTCGGTGTCGACCCCCTGGGCCTCCAGGAACATCAGGGCCTCGCTGACGAGCGCGATGTTGCCCGCCACGATGAGCTGGTTGGCGGCCTTGACCGTCTGGCCCGAACCGGCCGGCCCGACGTGCACCACGGTCTTGCCGACCACGTCGAACACCCCGGAGGCCGCCTCGAACGCGTCGGGTTCACCGCCGACCATGATGGACAGCGCACCGTCGATGGCACCCTGCTCCCCGCCGCTGACCGGGGCGTCCAGCGCCCGAACGCCCTGTTTGGCGGCCTGCTCGGCGACCGCGCGCGAAACCTCGGGGCGGATGGTGCTGCAGTCGATCAGCAGGGCACCGTCCGGGGCGTGCGCCAGCACTCCGTCGTCGCCGAGCACCGCGCTCTCGACGTCCGGCGAGTCGGGCAGCATGGTCACGATCACCTCGGCGTCGGAGACGGCCTCGGCGATGGTGCTCGCCCCCTTGCCTCCCGCCGCGACCAGCTTCTCGACCTTGGCGCTGCTGCGGTTGTATCCGGTGACCTCGTACCCGGCGTCGACGAGGTTGGCCGCCATCGGTCCACCCATGATGCCGAGTCCGACGAATCCTACCTTGGTCATCGTTTTTCCTCTCGTCACTGAAGTATTCGAGTTCACTCTCACAGGCGATTTCCCGCGAAATCGTCGTGCCGGGGCAGCTGTCGGGACGCGGCCGTGCGGGTCGCGGCGCGGGTGTCCCCGGTGCGTGAGTCGGATGCATCGCGAGGCCGGGCCGCTCGCCGCGCAGGTCGCTACTCACCAGCCGGCCCAACGCGGCAAGGCGCCGACTCACGTGCCGGCTAACCGGCCCCCGGACAAGCCGCCTCGCTGACCCTCAGTAGATCCAGCCGAAGCTGTCGGCGCTCGTCCCGCTGGGCTTGTACTCCAGTGCCACGTAACCGCGGTAACCAGCGCGCTGCAGCTTGGCGAAGTAGTGGTCGAAGTCGACCTGTCCGGTACCGGGCTCGTTGCGTCCCGGGGCGTCGGCGATCTGGACGTGTCCGATCCGCGCGGCGTGCTCGTCGATGGCGGCCTCGGGGTCGTCACCGTTGGTGATCAGGTGATACAGGTCGAACAGCAGACGCAGGTTGTCCACCCCACCCGACTCCCACACGCGGTCGATGACGGCCACCGCCTCGTCGGCCTTCTTGAGCGGGTAGCTCGGGGTGCCGCTGACCGGTTCGATCAGCACGGTGCCGTCGATGCGTGCGGCGGCCTTCGCCGCGACGGTGAGGTTCTCCACGGCGGCGGCGTCCTGCTCCTCGGGCCGCACTCCCTCGAGCCGGTTGCCGTAGAGGGCGTTGAACGCGGTGCACCCCAGCCGGGCGCCGATCCCCACGGCCACGTCGACGTTGTCGCGGAACTCGGTGGACCGAGCGGGGTGCGAGAGCACGCCCCGGTCGCCGGCGGGCATGTCCCCGGCGAAGAAGTTCAGCCCCACCAGGGAGACGCCCGCGTCCTCGACGGCGCGGACGAACTTGTCGACTTCCCCGTCACCGGGCACGGCCTCGGAGAACGGCCACCAGAACTCGATGGCGTCGAAGCCCGCCGCCTTGGCCGCGGCCGGCCGGGACAACACGTCGAGCTCGCTGAACAGGATCGACGTGTTGACTGCGTACGGGAAGCGATGCATCCGTGTGCCCCCTTGAGTCACCTTTACTTTCACTAAGTGAAAGTTTTATTTCGTACAGCGATAGAATACTGAGCGACCACGACAGGGTCAACACCTCTCGCCCCGGCGGGCTACCGTGATGGCGCGTACGAACAGCCCGAGCGGAAACGGCAGGTACTCGATGAGGCTGAGAGCCGAGTTCACGACGGAACCGTTCGAGGGCGAGGGCGAACCACCGGCACACGCCGCCGTGGCGCGGGACGCGCTGCGCGAATCCGGCCTGGAGCCGGACTTCGGACCGCTGGGAACGGCCATCAGCGGCGACCGGGAAGCAGTGCTGCCCGCCCTGTCGGCGGTGCTGGAACGAGCTCTGGAGGCGGGCGCGGACCGGATAACCATGCAGGTCAGCGTCGACGACACACCCCTGGACGGTTGAGGCTTCACGTGCACCCGCTGACTTCCGCGATCCAACCACTGCTCAGCCGGATCGGCGCCAGAGCGGTGCCGGTGGAGGAGCGCAGACCCGACGACGTACTGCTCTACTGGGAGGGAAACCCGGCCGTGGCCGTGCGGCTGCCCAGCGAGGAGCTCACCAGCGCACTGGACCGGTTGATCGCGCAGGTGGAGTCCGAACTCGGCGCGAGCCTGCCCGACCTCTCCCGGGCCGACAAGCAGCGCGCGGTGCGCCTGCTGGAGGAGCGCGGCGCTTTCACACTGCGCAAGTCGGTGGAGTCGGTCGCCAAGAAACTCGGCGTCAGTCGCTTCACCGTGTACAACTACCTCAACCGGGAGCGCTCCTGAACCGTCGCCGTCGCGCGACACCCTCCCGGGGAACCACCGCCGAAGCGGCGGGCTCCCGTCGGACGGCCGCGCACTCCGCGCTGCTCCGTACGGAGCAGCGCCTCACCACCGAACGCGGGCGTCCCTAATCGAGCGATTCGGTCGAAGCCCCCGCGAGCCGATTGCGATCATTGTGCGAACGCACAGTGCGGACCAGCAGATTTCAACAAAGTGTTGACACCTCCACGTGGCCGGACTTAACTTTTGCCACCAACCGCTCCGAGGGAACATCCAGGTGAACCCGAGGAGAACGACCACGCGAATCCGTGGGGAACACCGATGTCAGCACCATCTTCCACCGGAACCGGCCCGGGCCTGGCCAGGCTGAACAGCCTGCCCCGCCCGGAACTCGTCAAGAAACTGCTGGCCTGCCTCGACGTGCAGCGCTGGGCCAACGAGATCGCCGACAACCGGCCTTACGAATCCGACACGCGACTCTACGAAGTGGCCGACCGCGCGGCGGCCGAGCTCAGCGAGTCGGAGATCCACTCGGCACTGGCCGCTCATCCCCGGATCGGCCAACGGTCCACCGGCAACGACACCTCGGCCTCGTGGTCGCGCCGGGAGCAGTCCGGGGTCGACGCGGACGACACCAAGCTGGCGGTGGAACTGGCCGAGGCCAACGAGGAGTACGAGCGCCGCTTCGGCCACGTCTACCTGGTGTGCGCGAGCGGACGCAGCGGTCCCGAACTCCTCGAGATCCTGCGTTCCCGACTGGACAACGACCCCGTTACCGAGTTGCGCGTCGTCGCCGACGAGCTGCGCAAGATCGCGAGACTACGGCTGGCGAGAGTGATCGAAGCGTGAGCGAGACAACCACGAGTGCCGTGACCACCCACGTCCTGGACTCCTCGCGGGGACTGCCCGCGGCGGGCATCGAGGTCTCGCTGGAGCAGGCGGTCCAGGACGGCTGGACCCCGGTCGGCGAGGCCGTCACCAACGAGGACGGCAGGGTCAAGCGGCTCGGACCGAGCAGGCTGACCGAGGGAACCTACCGGCTGACCTTCGAGACGGCGGCTTACTTCCAACGACTGGGCATCGACTCCTTCTACCCCCAGGTGCAGATCACCTTCCGCCTGGCGGATTCGGAGCAGCACTACCACGTGCCGCTGTTGTTGAGCCCGTTCGCATATTCCACCTACCGAGGGAGCTGATCAGCTCATGGGCATCGTCATGGGCCCCAACCAGTACGGCAAGTCCGAGTGCCGCATCGTCACGATCAACCGGGACAGCAGCAGGCACACCATCAAGGACCTCAACGTCAGCACCGCGCTGCGCGGTGACTTCGACGACACGCACTACACCGGCGACAACGCCAAGGTGCTGCCGACCGACACCCAGAAGAACACGGTCTACGCCCTGGCCAAGGAGCAGCCGGTCGGTGAGATCGAGGACTTCGCCACGCGGCTCGGACGACACTTCATCGACACCCAGGAGCCGGTCAAGGGCGCTCGCATCCTCATCGAGGAGTACGCCTGGGAACGCATCCCGGTCTCCGGCACCGGCCACGACCACTCGTTCGCGCGTTCCAGCGACGAGAAGCGCACCACGGCCGTGACCATCGACGGTTCGGAGACGCACGTGGTCTCCGGGCTCAAGGACCTGGTCGTGCTGAAGTCCACGGGCTCGGAGTTCTGGGGTTACCCCAAGGACCGCTTCACCACGCTGGCCGAGACCGATGACCGAATCCTGGCCACGGCGGTGACGGCACGCTGGCGCTACCTGCACACCGACGTGGACTGGGCGAAGAGCTTCGAGTCCGTCCGGGAAACCATGCTCGAAACATTCGCCACCACCCACAGCTACGCGCTGCAGCAGAGCCTGTACGAGATGGGCAAGGCGGTGCTGGAAAAGCACCCCGAGGTGGCCGAGGTACGCATGTCGCTGCCGAACAAACACCACTTCCTGGTGGACATGCAGCAGTTCGGTCTGGAAAACGAGAACGAGGTTTTCTTCGCCGCCGACCGGCCCTACGGCCTCATCGAGGGCACCGTGAGCCGCGACGACGTCGAAGAGGCACCGAAGGCCTGGTACAGCCTTCCGGAATTCTGATTCCACCACCGGGGCCGCCGGAAAACAACCGGCGGCCCCCCTTGTTTCAACTTCTCCCCCTGGTTTTTTCGGAAACTACACCGTTACTCGACGGCAACGCCTGATTCGAGATTTCGCAGAGAATTGATTTAGCTAACCCACATTTCCTCCGCGGCCCAGGAGTACCCTATGCCCCTGTTCATCAGAAGGCGCAATCGCGGCACGAGAAACGGAAGACAGGACGCCCATCCGGTGGACGAGGTACTTCCGCCGGGCAAACTGCTGGCCTACGGTGTGCAGCACATCGCCGCGATGTACGCGGGCGTGGTGGCACCCCCACTGATCATCGGCCAGGCGCTCGGCCTGGACCCGCTCAGGATGACGTTGCTGATCGGCGCGAGCCTGCTGACGGCCGGGATCGCGACCCTGCTGCAGGCGGTCGGAGTCTGGCGGGTCGGGGCGCGCATGCCGTTCGTCAACGGCGTCACCTTCGGCTCGGTCGCGCCCATCCTGGCCATCGTCGCGCAGCACGACCAGCAACAGGCACTGTCCATCGTATACGGTTCGGTGTTGATCGCCGGGATCCTGGCTTTCATCGCGGCACCCTACTTCTCACGTCTGGTGCGCTTCTTCCCGCCGCTGGTCAACGGCACCGTGATCACGCTCATCGGACTGTCACTGTTCCCCGTGGCTATCGGCTGGATAGCCGGTAACGACACCGAGGCCCCCGACTTCGCCTCCCCGCTGCGCATCGGCCTCGGGGCGGGGACGTTCGTGCTGGTACTGCTGCTCAACAGGTTTCTCAAGGGCTTCTGGAACCGGATCGCGCTGCTGATCGGCCTGGTCATCGGAACCCTCGTGGCGTGGCCGCTGGGCGCGGTGGACAGCTCGACCTTCGCGCAGGCGCCGATCTTCGACGTTCCCATGCCGTTCGAACTCGGCGCTCCGGCGTTCAGCCTCACGGCGACGATCTCCATCTGCATCGTGATGCTCGTGGCGATGATGGAAAGCACCGCGGACATGATCGCGCTGGGCGAGATCGTGGACCGCCCCGCCGACGAGCGGACGATCGCGGCCGGGCTGCGTGCCGACGGCGCGGGCAGTGCGCTGAGCGCGGTGTTCGGCGGATTCACCTGCAGCGCGTTCGCGCAGAACGTCGGGCTGGTCGCGCTGACCAGGGTCAAGAGCCGGTTCGTCGTGGCCGCCGCGGGTGGCGTGCTGATCATGCTCGGCCTGTTCCCGATCGTCGGCGCCGTGGTCTCGCTGGTCCCGCAGCCGGTGCTCGGCGGTGCGGCGCTGGTGCTGTTCGGCTCGGTCGCCTCCAGCGGGATGCGTACGCTGGGCAAGGCCGACCTCGGTAACCCGGTGAACTCGCTGGTGGTCGCGGGCGCCATAGGGGTCGGCATGATCCCGATCGTCTCCCCCGAGTTCTACGAGCACTTCCCCGCCGCGCTGCGCACCGTGCTGGACTCCGGTATCAGCACCGGCTGCCTGGCGGCGCTGGCGCTGAACCTGCTGTTCAACGGAACTCGCGGTTCCGATCAGGACGAGCACCCCGTTGCCGCGGACGAGACCGGGGGCGAGCCGGTGGCCGCCGCGGTCCAGGCCGACACGACCGCCCCCGAGGAGGTGGGCGTAGCGGGCCCCCAGGCCGGTCCGGTTCCCGCCCCGAGGCCCGACAGCATCGCCCAGGACACCGAACGCACCAGCTGACGCCGAACCGCGCTCCCGGGTGCGTTGATCCGCGTCCGCCGACCATCGGGTGCTGATCCGGCACACCGCCCGATGAGGCCCCGGAGAAGTGCGGCGCTGCCGAAGAAGCGGGGATCCGGTCTCCCACGACCGGATCCCCGCTTCGCGTGTGCCTTGAAGTAAAATAGAAACAGTGATATTCGAACAAGTAACAGAAAAATAATATTCACAACTATTATCTTGTCGCCGTTACTGATTCCGGTTTTGCTAACGCTGGATCTCCTAATTATCGTACACCTACTGGGGGCAGGGAAACGAATTTTTCGGCGCCCCACATTCACACTCGTCGAGATTGGGACACTCTTCTATTCGACAGCTCACATGATGCTGTTCCGAGCCGGTGGTGAGTTAATCGTTTTTCAACAGAAAGAAGTGTGCAACCAGCCCAGATGGCAACCCCACCGAGGCGAGGGCGACTTCCTCGAAATCAAAGAACAATACTTCCCAATACTGAGCTCGAAGTGCATCTGGGAGGACGGAACCAGAATGGAAATGATTCCCGTATATGTAAACCCCATACTTTACGCAGCGCTGACACTGACCATCATCTGTTTCGGCGCGGCCCTTTATTTTCGGCTACATGCCAGACGAAAACCAACCAAGGGAAAGATCAAGAAAAAATGAATACCGCTTAGAGCGGCATCTCATTTGGAGATATTCTTGTAGCAGGTCAGTGCTGCGGCGAGGGTGAGGAATCCGGTGAAGTTGCTGGCTGTACGTTCCCAACGGACGGCCAAGCGGCGGTAGTTCAGTAGCCAGAAGAAGCTGCGTTCGACGCGCCAGCGGTAGCGTACGAGCTTGGTGTGGGATTCGACGTCGGTGCGGGCGATGCGTGGCACGATGTTCCGGTGGCGCAGCCAATGACGTAGTTTGTCATAGTCGTAACCTGTGTCGGCGTGCAGCTTCGCTGGCCTGCGGCGTCGTGGTCGCGAGGCGACCGCACGTCCGGGATCGCGTGCACGAGAGGCGTGAGGGCGTTCATGTAGTGGGTGTTTCCCCCGGAGACCGCCACTTACAGCGGCAGTCCGTTCGCCTCGGTCAGGATGTGCAACTTCGACCCGGTCTTGCCTCGGTCGACAGGGTTCGTCCTGGTGGCAGATCCCCCCTTTTCGCACGAACGCTGGCCCCATCCACGCTTGCTGGGCCCAAGCGAGCTCGCCCTCGGTGCCGAGCTCGTCGAGCACGGCCCAGTGCAGACGCCGCCACATTCCGGCTTGGGTCCATTCCTGGAACCGTCGGTGCGCGGTCGGCACACTGGCCCCGAACGACAGTGGCACCCGCCGCCAGCAACAGTCGCTGGTCAGCACGAACACGATCGCCGTGAGCACCGCACGGTCACCGGCCCTGCAACGCCCGCCACCTTGTTGACGGACTCCGTGTTCCGGCAGCAACAGTGCTGCGATAGCCCACAACTCATCCGGCACCAACCGACACGACAGCTCATCCACGAATGATCACCATGCCAGCGCCGCCACATCACCTATCAAGACACCCTCTTAGACGTGTCTCATTTGGTGAGTTTTTGTAGCAGGTGAGGGTGGCGGCGAGAGCGAGGAAGGCGGCGACGTGGTTGCCATAGCGCTCGTATCGGGTGGTCAGTCGTCGGTAGCCGGACAGCCAGAAGACGGTGCGTTCGACGGCCCACCGATGTTGTCCGAGGGTGGTCGAAGTGTCAAGGTCGCGGCGGGCGATGCGAGCGGTGATGGAATGCCGATGGGGCCAGCGACGTAACTCGGGATGGTCGGAGGAGCTTTGTCGGCGTGCAGCTTGTCTGGACGGAACCGTCGCGGCCCACGTCGGCTACGGGTGGGCGGGATCGCCAGCACCAGAGGGATCAGAGCGTGGCTGTCATGGGTATTGGCCGCCGACCCCCCCACCGACAGGGGGATGTCGCCCCGTTCCGTGGCGATGTGGATCGTGCTGTCGAGTTTTCCACGGTCGACCGGATTGGGGCCGGTCGGCCAGCCTCTTTTTCGCGCGGACGCTGGCCGCGTCCACGATCGCTCGGGACCAGTCCAGCTGTCCGGAACCACCCAGCTCGTCCAGCACCGCTGGAGGCAGCCTGCGCCAGATCTCCTCGCATGTCCAGCGTTGGAACCACCGATGCGCTCCTCGGGATACTCACCCCGACACTGGGAGCAGATGTCGCCAAGCACACTCGCTGGTGACCACGAACACGATCGCGGTGAACACCGACCGTACCTCCGCCGGGGCCCGGCCACCACCCTACGGAAGCACCCCCGCCTGCGGGACCAACGGCTCGACCAACACCCACAACTCGCCGCCGCACCAACCGACGCGACAGCTCATCCGTCACCCACGATCACCACACCCTCACACAACCAACTGAGACACGGTCTTAAATCCTACCAAAAAGGAAGACACACGAAATGTAATCGTTTCGGTGCATCATTTTCACCCGCCCGGAGCAGGAAACTCGGCCGGCCGGCGGTATTCCTCCCGAAACTCCGCACTGATCCTTGTCACCTCCCACGTCGGTGGGAAGAATTCACTCCGCCCGTTCGAGAACGAGAAAATCCTCGACCACCGATCGCGACGGCGGGAGCGAGACCATGTCCGAGAGACGACCGGGCGCCGCACCGAACGAGACCACTCGGCGAGCACTGCTGGGCGGCACGCTGCTCGGAACCACCGGACTACTGCTCGGCGGCACGGCACTCGCGCGCACGCCGCCCACCACGCGAGAACCGGACATCGCGAGCACCGACGCCTGGGGAGCGCGCCCGCCCCGGAACGAGCTGGTGCTGCTGTCGCGTCCGGCCCGCAAGATCATCGTGCACCACACCGCCACGCCCAACAGCACCGACCACTCCCGGGCACACGCCTTCGAGCTGGCGAGGTCCATCCAGGACCACCACATGGACCACAACGGTTGGACCGACACCGGCCAGCACTTCACGCTCAGCCGAGGCGGACACATCACCGAGGGCAGGCACCACAGCCTCGCCGCCTTCCGCGACGGTGGCCGCCACGTCGTCAGCGCGCACACCAGCGGGCAGAACAGGCTGGCCGTGGGCATCGAGAACGAGGGCACCTACGACAACGTGGCGTTCCCGAGCACTCAGTACGACGAACTGGTCGGACTGTGCTCGGCGCTGTGCACCGCCTACGCCATCGAACCCTACGAGATATACGGTCACCGGGACTTCAACGCCACCGGCTGTCCCGGTGACCGGCTCTACGCTCTGCTGGGACAGCTGCGTACCGACGTGGCCGCCTCGGTCGGCGGCGACCCGACCGGGGTGAGCTGGCCGCTGCTGCGCTCCGGTGACGAGGACGAGCGGGTGCGCGTGCTGCAGTACCTGCTCAACGAGCACGGCGCCACGCTGACCACCGACGGGATCTACGGCCCCGCCACCGAGGGAGCGGTACGCGACTTCCAGCGCTCCACCGGCGCCATCGTGGACGGACTTGCGGGCAACCAGACCTGGAACCAGGCGGTACGCGAACGGACGTACGGCGACAGCGGTCCCGCGGTGCGGGCGGTGCAGCACCGGCTCGGCACGACCGTGGACGGGGTCTTCGGCCCGGTGACCGAGTCGGCGGTGCGCACGTTCCAGTCCGAGCGGGGGCTGCGGGGCAACGGTGTGGTCGACGCCCGCACCTGGGACGAGCTTGTCGGCTGACTCGCTCCACCTGGCACAGCGGATCTTCCCACGGCGGTGCGCGTACCCGAGCGCGCCGTCGGAACCCCGACAAGGGAGGTAGGAATGAAACGAACAGGTCGTTCGGTACTCGCTCTGCTCGGCGCGTTCACGCTGAGCCTGGGGCTGGCAGGCGGTGCGGGCGTGGTCGACCCGGCTCCCGCCGCAGCGGACTCCTGCTACACCTGGGGAGAAACGCTTTCCCAGGGCGACAGCGGGAGCGATGTGCGCGAGCTGCAGGTCCGCGTGGCGGGCTGGGCCGCGTACGGCGACCCGGTCGACATCGACGGTATCTACGGCCCGGAGACCGCGAGCGCGGTGGAGCGGTTCCAGCGTGGTTACGGCCTGGCCGTGGACGGCATCGCGGGGCCGGAGACCTACGGGCAGATCTACGAGCTGCAGGACGCCGACTGCACCCCGGCGCACTTCGCGTTCTCCGAGTTCACCTCCAACGACGGCAGCGGGTTCTCCGGGGGCAACACCAGCACCTCGAACGTGCGTACCAACGTGCTGCGCAACATGTGGAAGCTGGAGGCGCTGCGGCACAAGCTGGGTGACCGCCCGCTCTACGTCAGCTCCGGTTTCCGGAGCGTCTCGCACAACGACGCCGTGGGCGGCGCCCCGAACAGCAAGCACACCTACGGCACGGCGGCCGACCTGACCGGCGCTCCTTCGCTGTGCGACATCGCCCGCGAGGCCAGGAGCTCCGGCTTCAACGGCATCATCGGGCCGGGGGCCGCCGGGCACAACGACCACACCCACCTCGACACCCGTTCGGGCAGGTACTGGAACGCTCCGAACTGCTTCTGATCGAAATTTGCCGGCCGGAGTGCCGGGATGCTCGCTTGGCGGAACCTCCCGCTGGCTCTCGCTCCGGGGGCCCGACATCGGGTAGCGACGTGCCGTACCGGGCGACCCCGGTGCGGCACGGTCGTCGCTTCGGCCGCACACCGATAGTGTCCGGGACGTGACGCGCACCGAACGGCACGGCCGGTACCTGCCGCACTACGCGAGCGTCGTGTGGGCGCTGCTGTTCGCGGCGCTGAGTGTGTTCTGGGCGTTCGGCGGGCGCACCGGGACGCACCCGTTGGAAACCTCCGATCCGACACCGCTGTTCACGCTGCTGAACCTCGGGGCTGCCCTACTCAAGGCCGGGCTCGGTGTCGTCGCCTGGCTGGCCACCCGGCGGTGGCGGCGGGCGGTGCGCGGCCTGCTCGCGCTGGTGCTCTGGACCTCCGGGGTGGTCTGCGCGGTCTACGGTCTCTTCGGACTGGTGGGCAACAGCCTGGTGCTGGCCGGAGTCGTGCCGGTCGAGGGCGGCGCCAGCCACTGGTACTGGTACTACGTGCTGCTCTGGGACCCCTACTGGGTGCTGGGCGGAGCGCTGCTGCTGGCGACGGCGCTGCGCTCCGGCGATCCCCGTGAGGTCCGGCCTTCCGGTAACGGTGGGCGGATGTTCTGAGGGCGGACGCCGCGAGGTCCGCACGGAGCGATCCGCGACCGGAACGGTGCCTCCCCTTCGCCGTCGCACCCCCAGAACACACCCGAGAAATCGACGCCACCTCCGGTGGAATCGGGCCGCTCCCGGCCGATGGTGGCAGAAAAGTTGGGAGAATCGACATTGTGGCCGCCCGCGCGCGACGGCCAGCATGATTGCCATGCGCTCCCGCGACGTGCTCGTGGTTCACTTCGAGGGAGTGCGGAGTCTCGACGTCACCGCCCCACCGTGGTCCCCCAGTCTCGAACGTGTGGGCTTCGACGGCGAGTACGTCACCTCGGACGGGGCCGTCCCCGGCGACGACGGCCCTCCCGGAGAACCACGAAAACTCCGGAAGGGCCGCCGACTTCTCGCGGAACCGCCGCGCCCTGTGGCGGACGGCGGTTCCGGAGAGAACTACACCCGGCCGAGCTCGCGCAGCTCGGGCTCGGAGACCCCGGTCATCCGGGCTACCTCTTCCGCGTCGGTGGCGCCGTTGTCCAACGCCCGCACGAACGAGGCCGCCAGCGCCCTGGCGGTGGCGGGTTCGTCCAGCACCGCTCCCCCGCTGGCGGATACGTAGGCGGCCAGCCGTGCCGCCTCGGACTCGGCGGAGTCGCGGAACTCCGCGAACACGGCCGCGTAGCGCGTGACCAGCTGCGCGGGGTGCAGGTCCCAGCCCTGGTAGAAGCCGTGCTCCAGGGAGCGCCGCACCAGCCCGTAGTGGGTACGCCAACCGTGTCGCACCTGTTCGGCCTCACCCACCGGCAGGACGTTGGTGGAGCCGTCGGACAGGAAGATCCCGGTGCCCGCCGCCGAGACCTGCATGACGTGCCTGGCGAAGTCGCAGGCCCGGTGCGCCAGGTGCTGGTGCGCGGCGGTGAGGCCGCAGCCCGCCGTGTAGTCGTAGGTGCCGAAGTGCAGCCCGCTGATCCGGTCGCGCCCCGCCCCGATGAACCTGGGCAGCGCCAACCTGCCTTCCGTATCCACAATAGACTGTGTGGTCTCCACCTGGATCTCGAACCGCAGCGAACCGGAGGCCAGCCCCAGGGTGCGTTCCACGAGCTCCAGGACCTCGACGAAGGCCTCCACCTGGCGCACGTCGACGACCTTCGGAAAGGTCAGCAGGAACCCCTCGGGCAGCTTGCCGTGCCTGGCCAGGAGTTCGGTGAGGAACACGTCCAGCGTGCGCACCGAGCGGGCACGCAGCTCGGGGTCGTCGAAGGACTTCACGCGCAGCCCGAAGTTGCCGGGTGCCGCGCCCTGTCGCAGCCACTCGGCCACCACCCGGGCGGTACGCTCCGCGTCGGCGTCCTCCACCTCGTCACCGGGCGCGCCGTAGCCGTCCTCGAAGTCGATGCGCAGATCCTCGACGGGCGCGTTCCGGAGCTTGTCCCGCACGCGCGGCAGGACCTCGGTGGCCCGGCGCTCGGACACCTCGATGATCCCGGCGAACTCGGCCGCGCTCGGGGCGTGCTCGTCGAGCGCGGCCAGGGCCTCGTCTCCCCAGTTGCGCGGTGTGTCGGCGTCGACCTTGCCCGCGGGGACGTAGCAGGTGTGCACCGGCTGGCGCGCCGAGGCCGTCCTGCGGAATCTGGCGGCGACCCGCGCGTCGACGTCGGCCAGCGGGGCCAGTCGAACGTCCACATCGGCCCGGTTCAACGAGGTCCTGGGCACTTGTCCTCCTTTGAGTTCTCGGCCCCACAGCGGAGCTCTGCGTACGTGGTCGGGTAGCCGTCACGTGAGTCGGCGCCTTGCCGCGTTGGGCCGACTCTTGAGTAGCGACCTACGCGGCGAGCGGCCCTGCCTTGCAATGCATCCGACTCACGCACCGGAGCTTCTCGTCCTGCCCGGGCTGAAGCACTCGTGTCGAACGGATCCCCTGATCGGGGAAGTTCCGAGCGATCGCGTGGGTGGTTGCGCGGACTAAGGTTTCGGCCCCGCCGGTGCCGGATGAAACCCCGAGTCGATCAATAATCCGACCGGGAGAACATCAACCGGACTCGAACACCACGTTCGTCCTGTTTCGATATCGGGGCAACTCGCTCGGTGGCCGCCCGGACGCGTCCGGGCGGCCACCGCCTCGGCTGCTCAGTCGATCTGCTCGTAGGCGGGCAGCGTCAGGAAGTCGACGAACTCGTCGGCCACCGCCACCCGTTCGAACAGCTCCACCGCGCGGTCCAGGTTCTCGGCCGGGAAGCCCTCCTCGGCGCGGAGCTGCTTCTCGGTGTCGGCGAGCACCTGGCGCACCAGGTCCTTGGTGACCCGCTGTCCGTCGTTGAGCACGATGCCGTTGTGCAGCCACTGCCAGATCTGCGAACGCGAGATCTCGGCGGTGGCCGCGTCCTCCATCATGTTGTGGATACCGGCCGCACCGTTGCCGCTGAGCCAGGAGACGATGTAGCGGACCCCGACGTCCACGGCCGAGCGGAGCCCCTCGATGGTCTTGTCACCGGGGGTCTCGGCGGTGTTGAGCAGGTCGGCGGCGGTGACGGAGACGTCCTCGCGCTTGCGGTCGAGCTGGTTGGGCTTGTCGCCCAGCACCGCGTCGAACTCCTCCTTGCACACCGACACGGTGTCGGGGTGGGCGACCCAGGAACCGTCGAAGCCGTCGTTGGCCTCGCGGCGCTTGTCGTCGTGGATCTTGGCCAGCGCCCGCTCGGTGACCTCGGGGTCGCGCCGGTTCGGGATGAACGCGGCCATGCCACCGATCGCGAACGCGCCGCGCTTGTGGCAGGTGCGCACCAGCAGTTCGGTGTAGGCGCGCATGAACGAGGCGGTCATGGTCACGCTGTTGCGGTCGGGCAGCACGAAGTCCGATCCGGCCGAGCGGAAGGTCTTGATCACGCTGAACAGGTAGTCCCACCGTCCGGCGTTGAGCCCCGCGCTGTGCTCGCGCAGCTCGTAGAGGATCTCCTCCATCTCGAACGCGGCCGGAATGGTCTCGATGAGCACCGTGGCGCGCACCGAGCCCTGCGGCACACCGAGCTCCTGCTGGGCCTGCACGAAGACGTCGTTCCACAGCCTCGCCTCGAGGTGGCTCTCCATCTTGGGCAGGTAGAAGAACGGGCCGGTGCCGCGCCGCAACCCCTCCTGCGCGTTGTGGAAGAAGTAGAGCCCGAAGTCCACCAGCGCGCCCACGGCGGGCCGGCCGTCGACGAGGATGTGCCGCTCGTCGAAGTGCCAGCCACGAGGACGGACCAGCGGGACGGCGTGCTCGACGTCGTCGCGCAGCTTGTACTGCTTGCCGTTGGAGTGCAGCTCGACCTGCTTGCGGATCACGTCGTAGAGGTTGACCTGGCCGGAGACGACGTTGCTCCAGTGCGGCGTGTTGGCGTCCTCCAGGTCGGCCAGCCAGACCTTGGCGCCGGAGTTGAGCGCGTTGATGGCCATCTTGCGGTCGGTCGGGCCGGTGATCTCGACCCGCCGGTCGCGCAACGCGGGCGGGGCCTCGGCCACCTGCCAGTCGGACTCGCGGATGTGGCGGGTCTCGTCGAGGAAGTCCAGCTTGCCGGTCCGGGCTGCCTCGTCACGGCGCTGCTGGCGCCGGGCGAGCAGCTCGTCGCGGCGCGAGCCGAAGGCGCGCTGCAGTCGGGCGACGAAGTCGAGCGCTTCGGGGGTGAGGATCTCCTCGCCGCGCTCCACGGGAGCACCGAGGACCTCAACGCCCTGTGCCGGGGTCGATTGGGACATGAGTCCACCTCTTTCTGATGCCGGGTTACAGACGGTGGCTGGTGACACAGCTTGCCGCGCCGGTGGCGCCCTCGCACCCCTTCGGAACCCACCCGCCGCGCTCGTCCGGCCGGGCGGTCGAAACGACAAGGACGGGTTCGAAAGCCGAAAGACTCGACCGAGCCCATCACCGGCTCGCGGTACGCCCGTTATGTTTTTTGCATCGTGGAGGTTAGTTTCCGCATACCGTTACAGGCAAGATGAAGTGGGCCACCCCGAGGGCCACCACGGCGTGCTCCGAACCGGTGCGCGGACAGCGTCCCGACACCACCGGCCGGGCTTCGGGGACCGACGTCGCATCGGCTACATCGGGCTCTCACGGACCGTTCGGGCGGATACACTGGCCCATCGCCGTACGGTGGAGGGGAACCGAGCACCGGCGGAGCCGAGCACCACACGGGAAGAGGAACACTGGGATGGCGGCTGGACAGGACGCGAGCGGGAACGGAGCCGATCGCGCCAAACCCACGCAGGGCGGCGTTCAGTCGGTCGAACGCACCTTCGAACTGCTGGAGCTGATGGCCGACGCAGGGGGCGAAGTGGCGCTCAGCGACCTGGCTGAGGCTTCGGCACTGCCGCTGCCGACCATTCACCGCATCATGCGCACGCTCGTGCGCACCGGCTACGCCCGGCAGCAGCCGTCCCGACGGTACGCGCTGGGGCCGAGCCTGATCCGGCTCGGCGAGACGGCCAGCCGCACGCTGGGTTCCTGGGCACGCCCCTACCTGGCCGAACTGACCGAGGCCACCGGGGAGACCTCGAACATGGCGGTGCTCGACGGGGCGCAGATCGTCTACGTCTCGCAGGTGCCCTCGCAGCACTCGATGCGGATGTTCACCGAGGTGGGCAGGCGCGTGGACGCGCACGCCACCGCCGTGGGCAAGGCCGTGATGGCCACGATGCCGGAGGACAGCGTCACCCAGGTGCTCAACCGCACCGGCATGCACCCGCAGACCGAACGGACCATCACCGACGTCGAGAGCATGCGCACCGAGCTCGCCCGCATCCGCGAGCTCGGCTACGCGCTCGACGACGGGGAGCAGGAAGTCGGGGTGCGCTGCTACGCGGTGGCGATCCCCGAGGCCCCCGCCGCCTCGGCGATCTCGATCAGCGGGCCCGAGGCACGGATGAAGCGGATCGCCGTCGAGGACGTGGTGCCGCTGATGCGGCGGCTCGCCACCGAGCTCGGCAACGAACTCAGCGCGGCGGGCGAGCCGACCTGAACCGGGGTGTCGATCTCTCGTGAATTCGCGCGGCCGCTCTTCCCCGGCCGGTTCGGTCCTCCGGACGAGCGAAGCGCTCCCGCTCTCCGCGGGAGGACGAGCTCGGGGCGCCCCGGTGACATGCGGTTCAGCTCCGTCGGCGGACGACGGCCGTGGTCGGTGTCAGGCCTGGCCGACCGGGGTGACCTTCGGCTCGGCGCCGCGTACGGGCTGATCGGGCCAGGACACCTCGACCCGCTCGCGCCGGACCCCGGTGGGCACCCGGAACGAGACCGCCCCGAGCTCGTCGCGCTGCCCGATGCTCGGCTCGATGAAGCAGGACGCGCCCGAGCGCATGGCGTCGATTCCCGAGACGCGGCCCGCTGGAGTGGGCGCTGCACCACCTCTCCGCCGCCCCCGCGCGGGCGCTCGTGCCGGACGAACGGCGGGAAACGAGTGCCGCGGAGAAGTCCACATCCGAATAGTCGGACCGCTGCGCCGCGTGGCAGGCTGGTTCCGATGAGCGAACAGGACGAGACTGGCACGGGTCGCGAGCCGGAGCTCGGTGAGCTCGACGCGCACACCCCGAACATCGCCCGCATGTACGACTACTTCCTGGGCGGTTCGGCGAACTTCGTCGCCGACCGCGAGGCGGCCGAGCAGCTGCTGCGGGCGTTTCCCGGCAACGTGGAGTGGACCCACATCAACCGGGCGTTCCTGGGCCGCGCCGTCCGGGCCTGCGCCGAAGCGGGGATCGACCAGTTCCTCGACCTCGGCTCGGGCATCCCCACCAAGGGGAACGTGCACGAGATCGCCCAGCAGGTGAATCCGGCCGCGCGGGTGGCCTACGTCGACGTCGAGACCATCGCGGTCAACCACGCCCGGCAGCTGCTCGCCGATAACCCGCTGGTGACCATGACCCAGGCCGACATCACCGATCCGGGGGCCGTGCTGCGGGCGCCGGGGGTCAGCGAGCTGCTGGACTTCGGACGTCCGATCGCGGTGCTCGCCGTGGCCATCCTGGACATCATCGACGTGGCGGATCCCGCCGCGCTGGTCGCCGCCTACCGGGACGTCTGCGTTCCGGGCAGCGCGCTGGTGATCTCGCACTCCGCGATGCTGGACATCTCGGAGGAGGAGGTCGGCGGGGCGCAGGAGGTCTTCGAGACCACCACCACACCCACGCTGCGGACCCGCGACCACGGGGAAGTGCTGGAGATGTTCGCCGGCTACGACCTGCTCGACCCCGGCGTGGTCCCCAGCGCGCGGTGGCGCCCCGACGAACCGGTCTCCGAGGAGTACGCCGCGCGCAGCAACGCCTACGCCGGAGTCGGCGTGCTGCGGTGAGGACCGGAACCGAACTCGAACGGCCGACGACGTGCGACAGGAGGAACCGGCATGTCCCGCGCACCTTCGAAGATCCTCGCGCTCTGTTCGGTATCGAGCTCGCTGACCGTGCTTTCACTGCTGCTGAGCGCCACTTCGGGGCGCGGCTCCCTGGTACCGGGGTTCTTGCAGTGGGGCGCGGCGATCGTGGGAGTGGTCCTCGTCGCGGCCATGGTCGCCGAATTGATCAGGCGCGTGCGACGGGGCGGGGCCGCCCGATGCGCTCAGGAGCGGTACCGCTCGACGTAGCGCTGCCACGCCTCGGAATCGTTCTCGGCCTGACGCTCGGCGCGCCTCGCCCGTCCCGTCCCGAGCGGGTATCCGTGCTTGACGAGCCGAGTCTCGCAACTCTCCACCATGGACGACGTGGAGTACAACAGCGACATCAGCAGCCCGCCGACCACGCACATCGCCGTGATCCACAACGGCCCGGGCAGCAGCAGCACGAGCAGTGCGAATGATCCGCGAGGGTGTGGCCGGACGGGCTTGATATGTCCGCCCGCCTGGGCCGGAAACGCCAGTGTCTCCCCACCCCGGAGGGATGGGGAGACACTGGAAAGAAGAAAAGCGGTACTCAGACCGCCCGCACGAGGTCGGCCTGCAGCCCCTTGGGGCCCTGGCTGACGTCGTAGGTGACCTGCTGGTCCTCTTCGAGAGTACGGAAGCCGGAGGCATCAATCGCCGAGTAGTGCACGAACACGTCCGGGCCGCCCTCGTTCGGGGCAATGAAGCCGAAGCCCTTTTCCGAATTGAACCACTTCACAGTTCCGTTAGTCATGTCCGTCTCCTTCGGGAGCTGGGGTATGACGAGCCACCACACCGTGCGGAGGCCCGGGCCGGGGATCTCAGACGGCGACTCGCTCCAGCTACAACCAAAGAAAGAAGCTCGCCCGCATCAACATCCTGCGAGCATGCACACAACACGAACCCAGAAACTCAACGACCATCAAAGATCCTACACACCCCACCCACGGCCCGCACCGACGGGGGGGGCGACCTAACCCTGCGCGCCCGACTCCGGCCGATCGGTGTACTCGGCGAGCTGATCCTCGAGGCTGATGATCCGGCAGGCCGCCGCCACCGGGGTACCCTGGTCGACGAGCTCGCGGGCGCGGGTGGCCCGCCGCAGCTGACGGCGGGAGTAGCGGCGATGTCCCCCGCCGGAGCGCTGCGGGGCGATCAACCCCGCCTCCTCCAAGGACCGCAGGAACGGCTGGGTAACCTCCAGCATCTCCGCGGCCCGCCCCATGGTGTAGGCGGGATAGTCCTCGTCGTCGAACTTCTCCTCGGCTCCAGGCCGATTTTGATCCACTACCGCTCCCCGTTCCCTCGACAAGGCCCCCGGCACACCAACAGTGCGCCGGGGACCGCAGAGGGATACTTACTCACTGCTCAGGCCGTGCCCCCACCCACCAACACGGGAAAATGGGGGCGACCGGAAAACAACTGACTCGACGACCCCCTTCTCATACGCGTGCGGATCACGGACTTACCTTCACAACCCGGGTGAGGACCAACGGGCCCACCGGGGGCCTGCAACTGCACTTCTCATCACTCACGGCGCCGATTCATCGGTGATGGCGCTTCAGTGCTCTCCGTCAGCTGATAATAACTTTAACAGGACCAACCCATCATGTCTACAGCGGCGATCACAAAAATCCTCTGGGTCAGACACCGGAATCTCGGGTCAGCCATGGTCGGGTGGGCAGGAACTCAGACGAATATCCTCGCGCTCTGTTCGGTATCGGGCTCGCTGGCCGTGCTTTCGCTGCTGCTGAGCGCCACTTCGGGGCGCGGCTCCCTGGTACCGGGGTTCTTGCAATGGGGCGCGGCGATCGTGGGCGCGGTCCTCGTCGCCGCCATGGTCGCCGAATCGATCAGGCGTGTACGCCCCGGCAGGGGGACCGACGGCTGTCCGGATTAGACCGGCTCGCGGCGGCATCCCGTTTCCGGAATCGAACTCCCGGCGGGAACGGCACGGCTACCCCGCGAACCGGTTCCCCAACCCGCGCAGCCGACCCGTGATCTCCGCGCAGGTGTCCAGGGTGAGCTCGCCGCCCAGCGCGGCGACCACGACGACGTACTGGGTGACCAGCTCCGGCGACTCGGCGCTGAGCCGCACCACGCACGCCTCCGGGCCGTCCTCCCGGATCTCGCCGGGTATCGGCCCGAAGACACCCGCACGCACGGTCTCGGCGGGCAGCCGCACGGCCATCCGCGCGGTGTAGCGGTACGACGCGCTTGCGAACGAGTCCCTCAGGTAACTCGCCGCGTCCGGCGCGGGCAGCCGACGCGGCGGGCAGGAGCGGTGCGTGCGGGCGGGCCGGTCGATGCGATCCACCCGGAAGGTGCGCCAGTCGGCGCGGTCGGGATCGTAGGCGAGCAGGTACCAGAGCCCGTGCACGGTGACCAAGCCGTGCGGCTCGACGCGCCGACCGCTGGACCGATCGTGGCGGTCCCGGTAGTCGAAGGAGACGATCTCCCGGTCGTGGGCGCAACCGGCCAGCACCGCCATCACACCCGCGTCGACCGGCGGAGGATCGCCGCGTTCGACGGCGGTGCCCGTCCGGGCCAGGGCTGTCAGGCGGGGACGCAGCCGGGCGGGCAGCATCCGTTCGAGCTTGGCCAGCGCCCGCATCGAGCTCTCCGCCACACCGGTCGCGGCACCGCCGCTCGCCCGCACCAGCCCGGCCGCGACGGCGACGGCCTCGTCGTCGGTCAACTGCAGCGGCGGCAGTCGCTCGCCGGAGGTGAGTCGGTACCCACCGGCCGTTCCGGTCGTGCCGACCACCGGGTAGTCCAGCGCGCGCAGCCGGTCGATGTCGCGGCGCACGGTCCGCCGGGTGACCCCGAGCCGCTCGGCGAGCTCGGCACCGGACCACTCCCGCCTGCTCTGCAGCAGCGCGAGCAACCGCAGTACGCGTGTCGGCAAGTCGTCGCGAGTCGGTTCCGATTCCACGTTTCCAGTCTCTCCTCGCTTGCGGACATCTGCTGTCCGCGACCGCTCGTAGCGTGCCAGGCATGACCGACACGACGAAGAACGCGGAACCGAAGCCGGACGCCCTGCGCCGCCACGTCCGGGGGCGGGCGATAACGCCGGGCGGCAACGGGTACGACGGTTCCACCACCGGCTTCCAGCTCCTCGAGCCGCACCGCCCCACCGTGGTCGTCGAGGCAGCCGAGGAGAGCGACGTGCGCACCGCGGTCGAGTTCGCCGCCCACTCCGGAACGCGGTTGGCGGTGCAGGCCACCGGCCACGGACGCGGTGCAGCGCTGTGCGGTGGGGTGCTGCTCGACACGCACCGGATCTCGGGGGTCCGGGTGGACCCGAAAGCCCGTACGGCGTGGGTCGAGGCGGGGGCCGACTGGCAACGGGTGATCGAAGCGGCGGCGCCGCACGGCCTGGCGCCGCTCTCGGGCAGCTTTCCGGGGGTCGGCGCGGTCTCCTACACCCTGGGCGGTGGGGTAGGGCTGCTCGCCCGCCGCCACGGCTTCGCCGCCGACCACGTGCGGCGCCTCGACTTGGTCACGCCGGACGGAATTCACCGCCGGGTGAGCGCGCACGAGGAACCGGAGCTGTTCTGGGGCGTGCGCGGCGGCGGTGGCAACTTCGGAGTGGTCACGGGCATGGAGATCGCGCTGCTGCCGGTGCGGCGGATCTACGGCGGTGGGCTGTTCTTCGACCTCGCACGGGTGCCCGAGGTGCTGCGGGCCTGGCGGGACTGGACCGACACCGTTCCGGAGGAGATGACCTCGGCCGCGACGATGCTGCCCTACCCGGATGTCCCGGGAGTTCCGGAGGTGCTGCGCGGACGGCACGTGGCGCAGTTGCGGTTCAGCTACCTCGGTTCGGCCGAGGACGGCGAACGCCTGGTCGAACCGCTGCGCGGGCTCGGTGCGCCGCTGCGCGACACGCTGCGCGAACTGCCGTACTCCGAGTCGGGAACGGTGTTCGACGAACCCGACCAGCCGCACGGCTACCGGGGCGGGAACCTGCTGATCGACGGGGCGGACGATCGGGAACTGTCCGATCTGGTCGAACTGGCCGGGCCGTCGGCGCCGGTGATGTGCGTGACCGGAATCCGGCACCTCGGTGGTGCGCTGGCCCGGCAGCCGGAGGTCCCCAACGCGGTCGGCCACCGCGTGGCCGGATTCTCACTGGGAGTGCTGTCGCCGGTCGAACCCGGTGCGGGTGAGGACAAAGCGCGGAAACGGCACGACGAGGTCCTGGCGCTCTTCGAAGGACGGGCGCACGGGCACTCGCTCAACTTCAGCTACGGCCCGCTCGAACCGGAGCGGGTACGCACCGCGTTCGCCCCGGCCGCTTATCGACGACTCGCGGAACTGAAGGCCTACTACGATCCGGACGGGATGCTGCACACCAACCACCCGATACCGCCGCTGGGGAACGGCCGCTGAAACCGTGCCGGAAGCTCGGTACCGACAGCCCCGCCTTCGCGGTATCTACCCGGCCACTTCACCGCTTTCCGCGACGCGCTCGAAAACGAGCGTCTCGACGGCAGGCCCCGCCGCGTGAAGCCCGCTCGGTGTGTCATCGGGCGGGACTTTTCGCGCCTACGGCCACGATGGCTGGTCGTGGTGTGCGGGGCTCGGAACGTTCGGTTGCCGACGCTAGGATGGCTCCTGCCCGAAACCGGCCGGGAACTACTCTCCCCAGATCCGAGGTGCGATGTCGCGGTGGTGTGAAAACGTGCAGCGGCGGTTGTAACGTCGCAGGTCGCAGAGGGTGCTCTCCACGGGCGTGGAGGTGAACCGCTCTCAATGTTGCTCGCATCCGGAGCCGCCGAGTGCTCTCCACGCGCGTGGCGGTGAGCCGCCACGCGGGTCGGATGGCTCACCGCATCCGGGGCAGGCAACCGATGGGACGCACCGGCCCGATGCGTGCGGCGAGACCGCTCGACGCACTCAGCAGCGGTACCGCTCGACGTAGCGCTGCCACGCCTCGGCGTCCTCCGTCGCCTGGCGCTCGGCACGCTTGGCACGTCCGGTTCCGAGCGGGTATCCGTGCTTGACGAGCCGGGTCTCGCAGCTCTCCACCATGGACGAGGTGGAGTACAACAGCGACATCAGCAGCCCGCCGACCACGCACATCGCCGTGATCCACAACGGCCCGGGCAGCAGCAGCACGAGCAGTCCGGGCGAGACCTGCACGAACACCCGGGCGATGTGCCGCAGCGCCCAGGTCCGGCAGGTGACGTCGTGCAGCACCCACTCCCGGTAACGCTCGGGCAGGCGTCCACCGTAGACGTACCAGAGCCACCACACCGGATTCGGACGGACTCCGCCGCTCATCGTGATCCCTCGCTCCCTCGGGCAGCCGTCCCGACGGACCACCACCCACACCGTCCGACCCGCCACGAACCCGGCCGAGAACTCGACGGACGAACGGGCCGGAACCCCGACCGGACCTTCACTCGAAGGCGGGCGGCAGCCGGTCCTGCCAGCGCCGCCCCTGCGGGTACAGCGTGATCGCGCGGGTCTCGTCCTCGCGCCGCTCGATGCGGACCAGCAGATGGTCCTCGGCCAGCCGCTCCGCGAAACCGCCGCCCCACTCGACCACCACGGCCGCCTCGGTCAGCTCGGTGTCCAGGTCCAGGTCGTCGAGCTCGGCCAGCGAGGTGAGCCGGTAGGCGTCCACGTGCACCAGCGCCGGGCGGCGCCAGTCCGAGGAGTAGTGCTCCCGCGCCAGCACGAAGGTGGGCGAGGTGACCCGGCCACTCACCCCCATCCCCCGGGCTATGCCGCGCGTGAGCGCGGTCTTGCCCGCGCCGAGCGGGCCGTCCAGCAGCACCAGATCTCCGGCGCCGAGCACGGCGCCGAGCGCGGCGCCGAAGCGGGACGTGTCCTCCTCGGTCGCCAGCTCGTAGGTCCAGCTCACCACATCGGAACTCAACTGCCGCTCACCTTCTCCTCGGCCCCCTGGGACCGCTGTTTCCGCGCCGCCCGCCGAACCAGCTCGCCCAACCGCTCGGTCACCAGTTCGGCACGTTCCAGAATCGCCATGTGCCCGGCCCCATCGATCCGCACGAGCTCCGCCTCCGGCAGCCGCGCCGCGATCGTCTCCGAATGGGAGAACGGAATGAGCCGGTCGGCGTCCCCGCCCAGCACCAGCACCTCGGAGTGCCGCAGCCCGGCCAGCGCGGCCGTGCGGTCGTGCGAGCCGAGGGTGTCCAGGAAGTCGGTCACCGTCTCCACGGTGGTGGAGGAGATCATGTCGTCGGTGAGGTCGACCAGCGCGGTGTCCACGCCGCGATCACCGAAGGCCAGGCCGCGAACCACGCTCCAGGCCACGTGCGAACCGCTCCGCCGAGCGCTTTCCACCAGCCCGGGCTGCCACCGGGCGAGCACGCCCATCGTTCTGGTCAGCGGGTTGTTCTTCGACAGCCACGGCCTGGGCAGCCCACGCGCACCCACCTGACCGGCCGAGGTGGCCAGCAGCGCCACCCCCGCTATCCGCTCCCGGAACAGTTCGGGCCGCTGCTCGGCCAACGCCATGATCGCCATGCCGCCCATGGAATGACCGACCAGCACCACCGGTCCGCGCCGCGCGGTCGCCCGTACCACCGCGTCCAGGTCCCTGCCGAGCTGCTCTATGGTGCAGTTGGCGCGCCCGGAGTGCCCGGAGCGCCCGTGGCTGCGCTGGTCGTAGAGCACCAGTCGCACCCTCGGGTCCCGCAGCGACGGCAGGTCCCTGCGCTGGAAGTGCCAACAGCGGGAGTCCAGCGTGTAACCGTGCACGAACACCACGGTCAGCTCGGCCTGCCCACCCCCGGCGGGTCCGACCTCCTGCACCGCCAGCGGAACGCCGTCGTCGGCCGCGACGGTGGACCTGCGGTCCGGTTCGAGCCTGCCCAGCGCCTCGCCCTGATGCGGATCGGCCTCGGCTCCGTTCCTGCGCTGCGCGGCGATCCGGGAGCTGTGCGAGGCGAGGCTCACGGCGGTGCCGGTGACCACGGCGCCCACCATCCCGGCCGACCAGGCGATCGCGTGCCACGGCCTCACGGCGCGTCCTCCGCCACAACGGTTCGGCTCACACGCGAACGGTACATACCGCTGACTATCTCGTAGTGGATGGTGCCCAGCCGCTCGGCCCACTCCTCGGCCGTGGGCTCACCCTCGTCACCGGGGCCGAACAGCACCACCTCGTCCCCCTCGCTCACCGGGGCGTCGTCGCAGCGGACCACGATCTGGTCCATACACACCCGCCCGACCACCGGGCGGCGCTCACCACCGAGCCACACCGAGAACCGGCCGGACAACGAACGCGGCACCCCGTCGGCGTAGCCGACCGGCACCAGCGCCAGGGTGGTCTCGGCCGGGGCGGTCCACATGTGGCCGTAGGAGACGCTCTCCCCGGCGGCGATCCGCTTGGTCAGCGCCACCGAGGAGCGGAAGGTCATCGCCGGGCGCAGCCCGTGGTCACCCTCCTGGGGGACCGGGTCGAGTCCGTAGACCGCTATGCCCGGTCGCACCATGTCGAACCGCAGGTCGGGACGGGTCAGCAGCGCCGCCGAGTTGGCCAGATGCCGCAGCGGTCGCAGCCCGGCCGCCAGGGCCTGCTCGTAGGCGATCCGGAACCGCTCGGCCTGGACGTCGACGGAGGGGTGCCCCGGCTCGTCGGCGCAGGCCAGGTGCGACCACACCGCGAACACCTCCAACGCGCCGTCGGCCTCGGCCTTGGCGGCCAGCGCCACCAGTCGCTCCCACAGCTCGGCCGGGGCTCCGTTGCGATGCAGGCCGGTGTCGATCTTGAGGTGAATCCGGGCGGTCCGCCCGGTTGCCCCTGCGGCGGCCACGACGTCGCGCAACTGCGACTCGGAGGACACCGAGAGGTCCACCCTGGCCCGTACCGCGCCGGTCACGTCGTCACCGTGCTGGTAGAGCCAGCACAACAGCGGAGCGGAGATCCCCCGCTCCCGCAGTTCCAGCGCCTCGGGGATCGAGGCGACACCCAGCCACTCGGCACCGGAACGCAGGGCCGCCTCCGCCACGGTGTACGCACCGTGACCGTAGCCGTCGGACTTGACCACGACCATGGTCCGCGCGCCGGACTCGGCGGCGAGCCCGGACAGCACGGTTACGTTGTGCCGGATCGCCGCGAGATCGACGCGGACGTCGGCTCGGCACGCGGGACGCTCGTTCATCCTGCTCATGGTCGCACAATCCCCGAGTGGCCCCGCTCGGCTGCCGTACCGCTCATTCGGCGGAACTCCGCACGCGTCTCGTGAGCGGGTACCGGAGACGTCGGATGGGTACTGCACGACGTCTCCGGCTCTCCTCACGAGAGCGCACGCCGCAGACCCCGCGGGTGGTCGAGCCGCGTGACCGGTGGTTCGGCGCTCACTGCGCCGAGATCACGCGTTGTGGCAGGAGAGGGATTCCGGACCATCAGCGGGCTTCGAGTCCGGTCACACCTCGTTCGGGCGGTTCACGAAACCGAGGACGCCACGGCACGGACCTCACGGACGGCGTCGGGTACAGCCTCCAGCAGGGCGGAGGCACCGATGGGCGCCCCCACCGGAGCGGCCTCCCCGGGTTCGCGGGATTCGGCCGCACCACCCGTGGCGGCGAGCTCCGCCGCCCGGGCGTGCACGTGCGCGGCGCGGGCACACGCCGGCGACGGCTCCATCCCGGTGGCGATCAGCTTGCCGATCATGCCGGTGAGCACGTCGCCGGAACCGGCCGTGGCGGGCCAGGCGTGCCCGCAGGGGTGCACCAGCACCCGACCGTCCGGATCGGCGATCACCGTGGTGTTGCCCTTCAACAGCACCACGGCCGAACAGCGCCGGGCCACCTCGCGCACCGCCGCGACCCGGTCCACCGGGCGCTGCCCGACCAGCCGGGCGAACTCGCCCTCGTGCGGGGTGAGCACCAGCGGCACGTCCGGGTCCCGCGCGTCCCACAGCGTCTCGTCGCCCGCGAACAGTGTGATCGCGTCCGCGTCCGCCACGACCGGCTTCGAACTGTCGAGCACCGCGGCCAGCACCTCGCGCCCGGCCGCGCCGGTGCCGATCCCCGGCCCCACCGACCAGGCCTGCACCCTGCCCGCGTCGCCGACCGAACCGGTCGCCACCACTTCGGGCCAGCGCTGCCGCACCACGTCGGCGGCCGGTCCGGCGTAGCGCACCATCCCGGAGGCGGTGCGCACGGCGCCACCGACGGTGAGCACCGCCGCTCCGGGGAAGGTGGCGGAACCCGCCGCCACCCCGAGCACGCCCTGGCTGTACTTGTCGTCCTCGGCACGCGGCACCGGCCAGGCGTGCCCCACCTCGTGCGTCTCCATGACGGAACAGCCCGGCTCCGCCAGGTGGGGACCGAGCCCGATGTCGATCACGTCGAGCCTGCCGGAACGCGCCGGACCGGCGCCGAGCACGTGGCACGGCTTGCGTCCGCCGAACGTCACCGTCACCGCCGCCGAGACGGCCGGTCCCTCCACCGCCCCGGTCACCGGGTCCACACCGCTGGGCAGGTCCACCGCCACCACGGGTGCCGCCACCTGTTCCACGGCGGCGGCCGCGAGCGGGCGCAACGGGCCCTGCGCGGCGAGCCCGACTATGCCGTCGACCACCACGTCGGCGCGCCGGAGCGCCTCGACGGCATCGGCCGTCAGCTCCGAGTCGCCCGCCTCGACCACACGTCCGCCCGCCGCGCGCAGGGCGCGCAGTCCCTCGGCGTGCGCCTTCCCGGGCGAGAGCAGTACCGCCGTCACCCCGACCCCGCGGTCGCGCAGCAGCGCGCCCGCCCAGAGCGCGTCACCGCCGTTGTTGCCCGCGCCCACGAGCAGCGCGACGCGGCGCCCCGACACGCGCCCCAACCGTTCGGTGAGCAGCCCGCGCACCGACAGCGCCACCCCGTTGGCGGCACGCCGCATCACCACGGGCTCGGCCACCGTGCGGAACAGCCGCCGCTCCGCCTCACGCACCCGTTCAGGGGACCACACACCCAGCACAGACATCTCCTCCTGGCGGTTCGGCTGTCGAAGTCTCCGTGTCCCGGCCGTCCGGGCGCCCCGGCGGGGCCTCCCACCTCCGGCGCCTCGGTCAGGCCCGTCGTCCAGTGGTTACCACGCCACGCCGGGGCCGGGCCGCGAGAGCCGGCCGGGAGAACCCGCGGGCGCCGAGGGCGGGAGCGCGGTGCCCGCGCCGCGACGCCGAGGGGATCACTCGACGGTGACCGACTTGGCGAGGTTGCGCGGCTTGTCCACGTCGAAACCCCGGTGGCGGGCGATCTCGGCGGCGAGCACCTGCAACGGGACGGTGGCGACCAGCGGCTGCAGCAGCGTGGGCACGGCGGGGATCTCCACGAGCTCGTCGGCGAACGGCCGCACCACCTCGTCCCCCTCCTCCGCGATCACGATGGTGCGCGCGCCGCGCGCCTGGATCTCGCGGATGTTGGACACGAGCTTGGCGTGCAGGTGGGAGTTCCCCTTGACCGAGGGCATCTGGACCACGACCGGCAGTCCGTCCTCGATCAGCGCGATCGGGCCGTGCTTGAGCTCGCCCGCCGCGAAGCCCTCGGCGTGCATGTAGGCGAGCTCCTTGAGCTTGAGCGCGCCCTCCAGCGCCACCGGGTAGCCGACGTGCCTACCCAGGAAGAGCACCGCCTTGGCCTCACACATCCGGGTGGCCAGATCCCGCACCCTGGGGACGGTGTCGAGCACGGAGCGCACGGCCTCCGGCATGGCGGCCAGCTCGGAGAACTCGTGCTCCAGCTCGTCGGCGTACTTGGTGCCGCGTGCCTGCGCCAGCGCGAGCCCCACGAGGTAGTTCGCCGCGATCTGGGCCAGGAAGGTCTTGGTGGCCGCCACGCCGATCTCCGGCCCGGCGTGGGTGTAGAGCACGGCGTCGGACTCGCGGGGAATCTGCGAACCGTTGGTGTTGCTGATCGCCAGCACCCTGGCGTGCTGGGTCCGGGCGTGCCGCACCGCCTCCAGGGTGTCGGCGGTCTCCCCGGACTGCGAGATCGCCACGACCAGCGTGTCCCTGCCCAGCACCGGATCGCGGTAACGGAACTCGCTGGCCAGCTCCACCTCCACCGGAATCCGGCACCAGTGCTCGATGGCGTACTTGGCCAACAACCCCGAGTGGTAGGCGGTTCCGCAGGCCACGACGAAGACCTTGTTGATGTCCCGGAAGTCCTGCTCGCTGATGCGCTGCTCGTCCAGCACCACACCGCCGCCGGAGAAGTGCCCGCGCAGCGTGTTGGTCAGCGCCTCGGGCTGCTCCTCGATCTCCTTGAGCATGAAGTAGTCGTGCCCGCCCTTCTCGGCGGCCGACAGGTCCCAGTCGACGGTGAACGGCTTGGTCTCGACCGGTGTCCCCGCGAAGTCGGTCACCCGGTACCCGTCTCGGGTGATGGTGACCAGCTGGTCCTGCCCGAGCTCCACGGCGTTCCTGGTGTGCTCGATGAAAGCCGCCACGTCCGAGGCCACGAAGGTCTCGCCCTCGCCGACGCCGAGCACCAGCGGGGAGGAGCGTCGGGCCGCGGCGATCACGTCGGGATGGTCGGCGTGGGTGGCCACCAGGGTGAACGCCCCCGCGAGCCCGGCGGCGACCGCGCCGAGCGAGGCACCGAGGTCACCGGCGGTGGGCCCGGCGGCACAAGCCCTGCTCACCAGGTGCGCGACCACCTCGCTGTCGGTGTCGCTGCTGAGCTCGACCCCGTCGGCCTCGAGCTCGGCGCGCAGCTCGGCGAAGTTCTCGATGATCCCGTTGTGGACCACCGCCACCTTCCCCGACAGGTCCCGGTGGGGATGGGCGTTGCGATCGGTCGGCGCGCCGTGGGTGGCCCAGCGGGTGTGTCCCATGCCCGCCGTGCCGACGAAGCGCTCGCGCCCGTCCTCGGCGAGCCGCTGTTCGAGGTTCGACAGCGCCCCCGCCGAGCGCTGCACGGCCAGCGAGCCGTCGCCGTCCAACAGCGCGATCCCCGCCGAGTCGTAGCCCCGGTACTCCAACCGCCCCAGTCCCTGAAGCACCACGTCAAGGGCCGGGCGATGTCCTAGATAACCCACAATGCCGCACACCCGACCCAGCATAGCCAGGAGATTTGGTCTGAACCTGATACGTGTCGGCCATCCGAGTGTCGCCCGATCGCCCCGCCGGTCGCTGCCACGGGTGGCGCGGCGTGTCCGCTACCGTGACGAGTCATGGCCCACAACGCGAAGAAGGCGCTGCAGGAGCTCGCGCGACGGGGACCGCACGACGTGCTGCACGGTGACCTCGCGCTCGTCGGTCTGCCCGGCATCGTCTGCGCACCGCGCAGTGGGCGAGGGCTGGCCGCCGTCGCGTTCGGGCACGGCTGGCTGCAACCCTCCCGGCGCTACACCGGGCTGCTGCGCCATCTGGCCTCGTGGGGATTCGTGGTGGCGGCGCCCACCACGCACACCGGACCGTTCGCCTCGCACCGGATGTTCGCGGCCGACCTGCGCACCGCCCTGGACATCTGCGTCAACGTCCGGCTCGGCGAGGGCGGGATCAGCGTGGACGAACGGCGGTTGGGCGTCGCCGGGCACGGCATGGGCGGTGGCTGCGCCGTGCTGGCGGCCGCCGAGGACAGCCGTATCCGGGCGGTGGCCGGACTGAGCACCACCGAGACGATGCCCTCCGCGATCGCCGCTGCCGGGCGGGTGAGCGTGCCGGGGCTACAGCTGGCCGGGGAACGCGACCTGATGGCCTCGGCCCGCTCCAACGCGGAACCGATCAACCGGGCCTGGGGCGGACCCGCGCAGCTGCGAACCGTGCGCAAGGCCGGTCATCTCGCCTTCGCCGAGGGCAGGCACTGGAGCGAGCTGCTGCTGCAGGGCAGGTCGCACTACGGCTCGCAACGGCTCTCCCGCGCCCTGCTTACCGCCTTCTTCCTGCGCACCCTGACCGGCGACCGGCGGGGAGCGGAACTGTTGACCAACGACGTGTCCGGCGCGGCCATCGACGGCGAGCACAGCAAGGGACCGCTGGCCGCCGCGTGACGGAAAACTCCGAACGGAACACGGCAGCGACGTGATCCACCACAATGGTGGATCTCGGCCACTCCCCGTTCCAGGGGGTTTCCTTCCGGCTCGTGTCGGAAGGTTCCCGCTTTCCGGCCGACCGTCCCGTCCGGGAGGACTCCCGTTGAGGTCTGACACCGGCTCCGCGGACCGAGGCCGCCGGCCCGGCGGCCTCGATGTTCTCGGCGGCGTTGACGTCGCGCTCGTGCGGGAGAGCGCACCCGCCGCGTGTCCCCGTGCGGACGTGCGGCGGCACCGACGACACCTCACCCGGATGGGAGAGCTCGTCCGAGCGTTTCCGTTCGGCGAGCGGCTCCGAGGTCTCGTCGTGGTTCACGCGGCGCTGTTCGGTGAACCACGCGCGGGTCCACGCGTCGAGGGGCGAGGTTGTGGACCTCGCTGGACGCGGCCGAACGTGGGCGACGGCTCGCCGCGTCGTGCATCGGTCGGACAGCAGCGGTACGTGCCACGCCCGCCTCCACATCGTCCGGCCGTCTTCTTACGTACCAACACTCTTGTTCGCGAGTCTCGATCTCGGGGGCACCGAACAACACTCGGGATCAGCTCACCCCCCGGCGCGAGCGCCGGGATCTCCGCCGATTGGAGAAACGATGAGCACGCCACAGCCGCCGCACGGCGTACCGCAGCAGCCCCAGTCGGGCGGCGTGCCCTACCCGCAACAGCCCCCGGCGCAGCAACCGCCACCGATGCCGCAGCAGGGGCAACAGGTGCCGCATTACCAGGGCTACCCGCGGGCCGGGGCGCAGCCAGGGGTACAGCAGGCCGGTGGCGCACCGGGATGGGGACAGCAGCCTGCCGGAACCGGTCAAACCGGGGCCTACGGCTATCCGGTTCCCAACACGGGATACGGGTGGCAGTACGGCGCCTCCCAGCAGCGACCCGTTCAGCGACAGGTAGCGGGCCCGATCGACGACACCGGCAGGCCGCTGGCCGTCATCGTCGCCGTCTGGGCGGTCATCGCGGGACTGCGGACGCTGATCATGTACCCCATCAACATAGTGCGGTTCTGGACGGAGTACGGCGGTTACCCCACCGTCGCACTGAACATCGCCCGGGAATCGTGGAACTTCCTGGCCCTGCTGGACGCGGCCGCGCTCGTCGTAGTGGGAATACTACTGTTCACCAGACGGAACAAGGCGCGTTTCTTCGCCACAGCGGTAATAGCACTGACAGTGACACTGTACGTCGTGGACACGATTTACGGGTTCATCTGGACACCGAGTCACATGGAGTACCTTTACGAGCACTTCTACAACTGGAGCCAGCTTTCCGGTAATATTTTCTACCTGATTCCCGCGGTTTTCGCGCTGCTCCCTGGAGTGTCCCGCACGCTGCACACGAAACCGAGGCGGCAACAACCACCACAGCAACCGGTGTACGGACAGCAGCCGGGATACTGAATCGACACCGAATATCGTGCGGCGATTCCGACAGTCGGAAAAACCTCGGAGGACAGCATAATGAACTCACCACAGCCGTTCCACGGACAGCAGCGACCACCGGGAGCCGCGCCGCCACCGCAACCGGCCCATCCCGGAACCTATCCGGCTTACCCCGGACAACCACAGCCGACGGGGACCCAGTCGAGCACCTCCCGCCCGGACGGCGGCTCTCCGGCCCCCGTAGTGCTGGGAATAGCTACCCTAGTGCTCGGTGGCGTCATCACCGCTGTCTCCGTCCAACCACTGGTAGGGCAAACGTTGCTTTACCAGCGTGGCAGTCTCGAGTACGCGAGTGAAATAGCGAAATACACGACTACTATCGTGTGGACTCTCAACGGAGCAGCGCTGTTGACACTTGCTGTGATGCTACTGGCACGCACTAGAGCCGCGAAAGCGGCTGCTATAATAATCTTAATTTTCACTATATTCGCCGCATCCGCAGAAGCACTGTTTGCACTGTTCAGCAGAGCCGAATGGCAAGCTCCGATGGATATCGTTTACATCATGGAAACAGCGGAAGGAGTGATGTTCTACTGCTCGATCCTGGCGTCGATGCTGGTTTTCCTTCCCTCGGTGTTGCGGTCACTGCGCCAGAAACCGGTCCGGCCACCACAGCAGCGGTACTACTACGGAATGCCGGGTGGCCACTGACACCACCGGGCGACCTCGGCCCGTGAGGGGAGCTGCCTCACGGGCCGAGCACGGCCCCGCTCCCAGCCGCGGGGCTCCCGACCGCGGGGCCGGCAACGGCGAGGCTTCCCGCCACCGGATTCACTAGCGCAGCCAGCTGCGCTGCGAGAAGTCCTCCTCGTCGTCGTCCCAGTCATCGGCGGCCGCCGCGCGACGGCGGGGCGGCGGGGCGGAAGCGGGCTGTTCCCGGGGAGGTGGGCCCGGCCTGGGCTCCGGAGGCCGCTGTTCGACCGGAGCCTCCTCGGGAGCGGACCTGCCGAACCGCCCGGCCGCGACGTTCCATCCCGCGTCCGTACGCGGAGGCGGCGGTTGCGCGCCCCCGACGTCGGCCGGGGCCGGAGCGACGGGGAATCCGCCGGAACTCACCTGGTCGGCGAACGGGTCCTCGTCGTCCTGCTCACCGATGCGGATCTGCTCGCGGCGCGCGCGCTCCCGCAGCACCGCTCGCTCGGCCTCCCGCCGCTGCTCCTCCTCGATGCGCGCCCGCTCTTCCTCCTCCTGGAAGACGCGCTCCCGTTCGTCCATCTCGGCCTGCACGGCCGCGGTCCGCTGTTCGTACTCACTGTCCAACTCGTCCTTGCGGCGCCGGGACCGCTCCAGGACGGCCTCGATCTCGGCGACCGACACCTCGGACTCGTACATTCCCGCGTTCCAAACCTTTCCACGAATCCGGGTCAGCCGGGCGATACCGGGACGGCCGAGCGGCCACCCGAGCCGCCTCGGCACGCCGCAGGCGAGAGCTCCCCGGTCGGACTACCGCCCCTCGACCGGAGGGGAGCAGCGCGCCACGACGCCGCCCGAACGGTCACTTCTCCTCCGGTTCGCCCAGCACCGCTCGGTACTGCCAGCGGGTCTCGGCATCGAGGCCGTCGTCGAACAGATCCCCCTCGGTGCGCCAGGGACTGTCGTTGCTGCGCTCCTCGTCGCCACCACCCTGCTGACCGGCTCCTCCCATACCGCCCATGGGCATCATGCCGCCCCGAGCGCCGCCCTGCTCGCCCTGCCCGGAAGCACCGGCCGACTCCCCCATCGAGGCCAACCCGGTGGCTCCCTGCGATTCGGTCCTGCCGGACTTTCCATCCATTGTGGCCAGACCGGCCTCGCCCTCGATGTCACCGAGCCGGTCCGTCGGGCGGCTGCCCCAGACGTTCCCACCGTCGTCCTCGGGAGCGCTGAACAGATCACCGGAGAACGCGGTGAAGGTGGACCGGGACGAGAACCCCTCGGCGTCGCCGAACACCCCGGAACCACCCCACTGCGAAGTGGTTCGCGCGGCGGTCTCGAACGAATCGGCGGGCCGTCCGTCCAGGCGCTGCCCGGTTTCGGGAGAAGTGCCCGTGACCGGTTCACCACCGGTCGCCGATTCCTGCCGAGGGACTCCGAGACTTTCCGGGGCGGGAGTCGCCCCCTGCTGGGCGGCGGGAGCGAGCCCACCGCCGCCCGGGTCCACAGGGGAGGCGGAGAAGGCCGCGTTCGTGCGTGGCGCTCCGGCGGAATCCAGGTCGTCCTGCCGTGGCACGCCCGGCTCCGCCTGCTGCGGGGGCACCCGTTGCTGGGAGGTCTGTCCCGGCTGCTCCCCCGGAGGTGCTTGCCGCTGGAACTCCTCTCGCGAGGCGGCGGCCGGTGCGGTGCGGCCGGACTCGGCACCGGCACTCCGCTCCACGCCGGGACGCTCCTCGCCGAAGTCGACGGTTCGCGTGCTCGGCTGACCGTCACCGTCGTCGATCGTGAGGCGCAGTCCTCCCCCGACCTCCCGCGCCACGTTGATGGTGCGCTCGCCCTCCCGGATGACGGCGGTGCCGTCGTCGTTCGGCCGGACGAGTGTAGGGCCGCGTGAGTCGCCGCGCGGAGCCGTCGGGTCCGTCTCGCCCAACGGATCGCCTCGCGGGCCGGGAGTACCGGGGGCTTCCGCCGACCTCCCCGCATCGGTGGAATCCGGCACGGCCGCACCGCCCTGATCACCGAACGGAATCTGATAAGTCCGGGGCTGGCCCTGCTCGTCCAGCAGCGTCAGTTGCGTACGCCCCTGCGAGTCGGCCTCGCGAACCGCGATCCGCTCGGCGCCCTCCCCGATGGTCACCTGATCCAGGCCGCGGTCAGTTCCGGGACCGCCGCCCCCGCTCGGCGCCACCCTAGCCGCCTCCTCGCCCGACTCGGACATCCGGTCGCGGATCTCCTCGGATGAAGGAGTGCTCGGCTGCTGGGGCATCCCGGCGGTCTGACCGCCCGGAACCCCGGAACCGCCGGGAGCACCGCCGGTGCCGCCTCCACCCGGCATCCCACCGGTGCCACCGCCCTGGGATCGGGTGGTGAGACCGGCATCGGCGGGACTGCGCTGTTCACCACGCTGCCCTCCGTCCCGCCGCGGGCCGCCCTCATCGAGCTTGTCGAAGGTCGTGCCGTCCAGCTTGCCCAGCTGTTCCCGCAGCGCGGAGAAGGCCTCCTCGGTGTGCTCGTAGGCGTCGTGTATCTCCTCGCGCAGCGCCCTGACGTCGTGGGCGTACCAGCCGCAGAAGTCGTCCAGCCACTTGATGCGTTTGTTGGCAACGGTGCCACCACCGTCCCGACAGCCAGGCGCACCGGGTTTCCGAAGATCATCCCAGGTGATCTGGACGTGGTACTCGATCTTCTTCGGTTCCTCGGCGTCTTTGGGGTCCACGTTCACGTCTCTGTCCGGCATCTGTGCCTCCACACGAGGCAGAAGGGCCTTGCCGAACTCCTTCATCTCCGGATCTTGCAGCTGGGACTTGCTGTACCGGAGCCCCTCCCGGACCATCTTCTCCATACCGTCGAGGTCCTGGAGCATGTCCTCGGACTCGTCGTCGCCACCGTAGTGTTTGAAGAAGCTGCTCTTGTCCTTGAAGTCGGACAGACCGCCGGGACCGACGCGTTTCTTGGGAACCTGCGCGGCCTTGTGCAGTGCCCGGCTGGTCGCGTTCAGGTCGTCGCAGTACTTGTTCATGGGGGCCTTGACCGCCGTGTACCGCTGGCGTGCGGCGTCGGCCGCCCGGCCCTGCCAGGCTTGGTCCAGGTCCTTCTCCAACGAGCCGAGGTGGTCCAGCCAGGCGTCCCGGTTGCTCGCGAGCTCGGCGAGCTTGCCCGCGGCCGACTCCAGCATCCCCCAGTCGATACCGCGCAGCTTCGGGAGTTCGCGCGTCTCGACGGTTCCGGTGCCGTACACCGCGAACTCCTCACCCGGGTACTTCTTGGCCGCGCCCTCGTGGGTCCGCCATCTTCGGAAGACCCTGCCCCACACGTCTTCGCGCATGACCTTCTCGAGCTCGTTCAGCTTGTCCAGGTGGAAATCCGAGTTCCCGTGGCCGGACGGTGCGGAACCACCATCGGAAGAATCGTTCCTGTTCGCGTTTTCCCGAATCTCCTCATGGTGCTCGTCGGGCGGGGAGAGATTGTTCGGACTACCCACGGCTCACTCCCCCTTCCCGGCGTCGGCCACGTTCTCCGCCTGGTCCTGGTCCCGCGACTCCATGTCGGTGAAGGAGGACCGGATGTCACCGGCCAGTTCGTTCAGGTGCTCCCGAGCCTTGCCCAGTGACCGGGAGAATCCCTGGCAGACGGTCTCGAAGGTCGCCCCGACACCGATGTCCCTGCCCACCCGGCCGAAGGTGCCCTCGCCCGAATCGATCGACTCCGCGAAGTTCGTTCCGGCGTTGAAGGCGTCGGCCAGCTGTTCCGTACTCCTGGCGACCCGTTTCATCGCCTCGCCGTCGTAATCGGCGGACCCGTTCGGCCGGCCCATGAAGTCGTCCCCCTAAACCGCTTGTCCTCGGCATCGCCCGTGACGCGAACACGTGGGTCCGTGAGCGTTCGGTGCATCGTGGATCATCCCAGATCGCCGGACGCTGCCGTGAGGGTTCGACTACGTCATCGCGCGGTCATTGCACGCGCAAAGCCACAGCCGAGACGGCGGACGAGGTACGACGTGACTCAACCCGTCCGGGAATCACTGCCGGGGGAGGCTCACATCGGTACCGGGGCGGAAGCGGCACATCCGTGGAACCGTACCGAGCGACGGGTCCGGCATCTCCGGCGAGCCGAACCACGGGCACCTCATCGGCGATGCCCGCGCGGCATCCCGGCAGGTGCCCACGCACAGCAGCGGAGGTGGATCACCACCACGGAACGAATGCTACCCGAAACGGGTGGAACTGTTGATCAGGTCGGCGGCGACACCAGCACCGCGACGACGATCACGCCGAGAGCCATCACGGCGAGCGGTAGGAACAGTACGTAGAGCAGATCACCGAAGAAGTAACGCATGACGGATCACTCCCACCGGATACCCGAGGACTCGGAAGCGGGGAGTCGATTCGCCGGGCCGCGAATCAGGGCTTGGCACGGCGTGGCCAGTGCTCCACCAGCCAGTTGCTGCCGTCGTGCGCCAAGGTGGCCGCCTTGGCACCCGCGACGGCGAGAGCGGACAACACTACAAGACCTGCGACCAGGCTGACCGCGAACAGCGCGATCAACATCGTGACTGCGATGGCACCCATGTGACAAGGCTCTCACAGTCGGACGCACAATGCGAGACTTTGATCACATATTCATCTGATCGAGCCAACGATCTCGGCCAGTTGTTCCGCCGTGCGCTTGGCGCACTCGGCCGTGGGGGCCTCCACCATCACCCGCACCAACTGCTCGGTCCCGGAGGGGCGCAGCAGCACCCTGCCGTGTTCCCCGAGCTCGGACTCCGCGCTGGCCACGGCCTCCGAGACCGCCGGAGCGTTCACAGCGGTGCTCTTGTCCGACACGGGAACGTTCACCAGGCTCTGCGGGAGCCGGGTCATCGTGGCCGCCAGTTCGGCGAGCGGGGTACCGGTCGCCGCCATCCGCGACATCAACCGCAGCGCGGTGAGCAGCCCGTCCCCGGTGGTGGCGTGCTCCGGCAACACGATGTGACCGGACTGCTCACCACCGAGGGAAAAGCCACCGCCACGCAGCTCCTCCAGCACGTAGCGGTCGCCGACGGCGGTGGTGCGGAGTTCGAGGCCGTGCTCGCGCATCGCCAGGTGCAGCCCGAGATTGCTCATCACGGTGGCCACGACCGTCCCGTGGGCCAGCTCCCCGGCGTCCCGCATGGCCAGGGCCAGCACCGCCAGAATCTGGTCGCCGTCCACCAGCTCCCCGGTCGCGTCGACTGCCACGCAGCGGTCGGCGTCCCCGTCGTGGGCTATCCCCAGGTCCGCGCCGTGCTCGACCACGGCCGCCCGCAACCGGTCGGGGCGGGTGGAACCGACGTCGTCGTTGATGTTGAGCCCGTCCGGCTCGGCGTGCAGCGCGATCACCTCGGCCCCCGCCCGCCGGTACGCCTCCGGGGCGGCCCGGAAAGCGGCGCCGTGGGCGCAGTCGACCACCACGCGCAGGCCGTCCAGCGAGTCCGGCGTCGAGGCCAGCAGGTGCGCCACGTAGCGGTCCAGGGCCTCGGGCATGTCCCGTATCCGGCCGACGTGCTCGCCGACCGGTCGAACCGGGTTCTCCTCCAGCCGCGCCGCGATCTCGTCCTCCAGCGCGTCGGCCAGCTTGTGCCCACCCGCCGCGAACAGCTTGATCCCGTTGTCCGGCATCGGATTGTGCGAGGCGGAGATCATCACGCCCAGGTCGGCACCGGTGTCGGCCACCAGCCGTGCGACGGCCGGGGTCGGCAGCACGCCGACACGAACCACGTCGGCCCCCGCCGAGGTCAGGCCGGCGGTCACCGCGGCCTCGAGCATCTCACCGCTGGCTCGCGGGTCCCGCCCCACCAGGGCGACCCGTCGTCGGGAGTCGTCCCGGTCGTAGAGCACGCGGGCCGCCGTGCTCGCCAGGGACATCGCCAGTTCCGGGCCGAGATCGGAATTGGCCAGACCGCGCACCCCGTCGGTGCCGAACAGACGGGACAACCGCTTCCTCCTGATGCTCACGGCGCGCCCAGGCGACCGGGAAAACGAAGCACTCCGGTACCAAACACCACGGGAGCAGCCCCGACGCCCGACGGGCTGTCGTGACTGCTCCCACACAGGATGTCGGCACCGCCCCGACCGTGCCACCGTGCGAGGGGCACGGCGGGGCGAGTCCGGACCCGCTGGCGCGGGTCCGGGAAAGTCACCGCTTGCTGTACTGCGGGGACTTCCTGGCCTTCTTGAGGCCGTACTTCTTGCGTTCCTTGGCCCGGGGATCACGCGTGAGCATGCCGGCCTTCTTCAGGGCGGGCCGGTCCTCCGGCTGGTAGGCCACCAGAGCACGGGCGAGGGCCATCCGCAGCGCGCCGGCCTGGCCGGAGGGGCCACCACCGCGCAGGTTCACGTGAACATCGAAGCTCTCCGTGCGCTCCACGAGTTCCATGGGCTCACGGGCGATGTTCTGGTGCACCCGGTTGGGCATGTACTCGTCCATCGGCTTGCCGTTGAGGACGAAACGGCCACTGCCCGGAACCAGCCGAACCCGCACGATCGCCTTCTTGCGACGCCCGACGGTCTGGATGGGCCTGCTGGACGGAATCGGCGCCACGCCCTGAGCGAAAGCCTCAGGGGCCGGCTCGTCGGCCGGGACCTCTGAATCGAGGACCTCGGGAGCCGGGGCTTCGTCGGTCTCTGGAGTGCTCACGTGCTCTTCCTCGTATCCCTCGGTCACTTCTTGGCCTTCGTTTCGATCTCGAAGGGCTGCGGCTGCTGCGAGTGGTGCGGGTGGTCCGGCCCGGCATAGACCCTGAGCTTCTTGGCCATCGCGCGGCCGAGCTTCCCCTTGGGCAGCATGCCCTTGATCGTCTGCTCCAGCAGGCGCTCGGGCTTGTTGTCGAGCATCTCGCCGAAGGAGTTCTTCTTCAGGCCGCCGGGATAACCACTGTGCCGGTAGACGAAGGCCTGATCGCGCTTCTTACCGGTGAGGGCGACCTTGTCGGCATTGACGATGACGACGAAGTCGCCGGTGTCCATGTGCGGAGCATAGGTCGGCTTGTGCTTGCCACGCAGCAGCGTGGCGGCCTGGGTGGCCAGCCGGCCGAGCACCACGTTCTCGGCGTCGATCACATGCCAGGCGTGGGTCACCTCGCCGGCCTTCGGGCTGTACGTGCGCACGGGTCTACCTCGTCGTCGTTCGCGTTGGAATCTCGGTGCGGCAGTCGTGTCCCGTCGCCCATTACGTCGGGGCGCATCGCGATCCGATTCACCCCGTGGGAACCGGCACATCCCACGAGCGATCGAGACCGTCACCTCGTGCGAGCCGCCCCCGGGGCTTTCCGCCTCGGCCGGTCACCGAGTCATCTCGCGGTCGTGCACACCCACCGCACAACAACGGATGAGAGTACTCGGTGGCTGACAAGCGGGTCAAAACGGGTCCCCCACACCCGCCACGACCCGCACGGGAGCCGTCGCGGCGACGGGACTGCTTCGGCCTACCTCAGCACCGCCCCCATGATATCGGACAGGAGGAGCCGAGAAGACGTGCCCCCTGGACCCGTTGCGATCCAGGGGGCACGCGTCACATCCGGCGCGGTTCAGCCACCGAACTTGGCGGCGTTGGCGCGCTCACCCGCCTGGTAGGACTCGTTGGCCGCGTTGACGGCCATGCCCATCTTGGCGGTGATCTCCTGCATGTTCTGGGCGGCCTTGTCCCAGGCGGTCTGGGCCTGGAAGTACTGCTCCTGAGCGGCACCGTCCCAGGTCTCCACCAGCGGCTTGATGGTGTTCTCCAGCTCGTCCAGCTCGGCCTGGATCTTGGTGGCCGTCTGGCTCAGGCTCTCGGCGGCGGCGCTGAGCTGCTCGAAACTTACCCGGATCTCACTCATTGCTGTTGGTCCCCTCTGTGTGATGTGGAAATGCGGCGGATGTCACCGAGCTCAGCCGTTGAGCATGCCCTCGATCTTGGAGACCTCGGCGGCCTGCTCCTCGTCGCGCTGCGCGTAGTCCTGACCCGAGGACTTGATGTTGTCGCTGATCTCCTGCAGCTGAGTGGTGATCGTGTTCGCGTTCTCCTTGAACTGCTCCATCAGCTTGCGGAAGACCTGCGCGGCCTGACCGCTCCACCCGGCCATGACCGGTTCGAGCTCACCGTTGAGCTTCTGGATCGCCTGATCGACGTTGTTGCGGACGTCCTCCACCTGAGCGGCGGACTTCTGCATCAACTCGACATCTGTCCCGAATCCCTGCTGAGACATGGGTTCAGTCCCCCTTCGTCGTATGGCCGCGAAAGATCGGTCGAACTTCCGACGCAGACATTGCCAGAACGGTTCCACCGGTGTCGCGGTTTTCCGCGGATCACGTTGCGCGAGTAAACGCACCGGCCCCGAACACCGCGCGAACCGTGTCCGATCTCCCTTCTGTCCGGCGAGGATCAACGCACCGACAGACTGCTCACGACCTGTTCGCAGGCCGCCGTCACCCGACTCCTCCCCGCCGGGTCGTACTGGCAGCCGACGCTGATCCGGGTGTCCGAGCGGTGCAGCACGTACCAGTCCACGACGGAACCACTCAGTCGTTCGCGGTAGTGCACCACTCGCTCACCCGCGAACCGGGTGTCGGGCTCGAAACCGGACAGTTCACTGTCGGAACCGTCGAACTTCTCCCGCAACTCGCGCACGGAGCGCTCGCGGCTGGCCGCCACGTCGTAGCCCGGTCTGCCCGCCCGCACCGAAACGAGCTCGCCCCCGCCGGAGTCGGGCGGCCGAATGCGTGTCTCCCACAGCTCGGGATCACCGCCGCCCTGTTCCCAGTTCGCCGGGTATTCGAACTGGTAGCCGTAGCGGGCCACGTGGGTGCCACGCGCGCCCGGGAGCAACCACATCACCGACAGGACCACCAGAGCCGCCGATACCAGGACCGCCGCCAGTCCCCCGAACAACCACCTCCTCCGAGGGACGCGCCGAGAAGCGCCGGAGCCCGTGCCGGGACCGCTCCCGGCACGAGGAGAGAAACCACCGGTTCCGCCCGCCGGGGGCGTGGGGACCGGCGTGGTGGCCCCGGTCGGCCACGCGCGCCCCTCGGCTTCGGACCACGGACGCACCACCGGCCCCGCCTGCCCGACGGGCCCGGCCCCGGAGGGCCGGGGCGCCGATGCGGGGCCCGCGCTCGAAGGGGCGCTCCCGGTCCGGTGCGGGCCGGAGGAGACCGACAGGGCACGCGTGACGTCACGCGCCGGGTCCTCCCGTACGGCGCGCAGCGCGCCACGGGCGACCACGGTCTCGGGCTGGTCCAGTGTGGTCGGTACGATCCCCGTCCGCTCGTGGAGCAGCCGTGCCACCATCGGCACCCTGCTGGAACCGCCGACGAGGAAGATCGCGGTCAGTTCCTCCGTCGTCACGCCCCCGTCGGCCAGCACCGCGAGCACGAGGTCGGCCACGTCGCTCAGCGGCGTCACGATCAGCGACTCCAGGTCCGACCTGGTGACGTGGGTGTCCGAGAACGGCGGCGGGAGCGGGACGTCGGTGTAGCTGTGGCGGGAGAGCGTCTCCTTGGCTCCTCGGACGTCCTGCCGCAGCACCCGCCTGCGGCGCCTGTCGGCGATCTCACGCCCCTCGACGAGCCGACGCCAGGCGGCGGGGTCGAGCGGTTCGACCGTCCCGCCGACGTGGTCCAGCAGGGCCTGGTCGATGTCGGCCCCGCCGAAGTCCGGCTTTCCCCGGGTAGCCAGCACCCGGAACGTCTCCTCGGAACGGCGCACCAGGCTGGCGTCGACCGTCCCACCGCCGAGGTCGAGAACGGCCAGCGCGGCACCGTCCGGCAGACCGCGGTCGGCGGAGTGGAACACCGCCGCCCCCACCGGTTCCGGGACCAGCACGATCTCGGCAGCCAGCCCGGCGGCGGCGCGGCGCAGTTGCCCGGTGCGCACCCTCCCCCAGTCAGCTGGATGGGTCAGCACGAGCAGATCGACTGCCACACCGCCCGCGTAGCGCCGGGATTCCTCCACCGCTCGGGTCAGCACCGCGCGGACGGCGTCGCCCACGGCGAGCACGGTGCCGCCCAGCAGCAGTTCGGGCTCGTCGATGCGGCGTTTGGGGTGCGGCTCGAAGCGCGCCGGGTCGACGGCGGCCTGGCGTTCGGCCTCCTGCCCGACGAACAACGTGCCGTCGCCCGAGGCGAAGACCGCGGAGGAGAGCAGCGGCTGTCCGTCGATGACGACCACATGGGGTTCGGCACCGTCGAGCGATGCGACGGTGCAGGTACTGGAGGTACCGAAGTCCACCGCGACGTGCAGGGTCACGCACAACTCCTTCGCCGTCGCCGGTCCGCGAGCACCGGCACCACCGGAGATCGATCCGAGCAGCACCCTAGTAGTGCACGGCCCCCGCGGGGGAACTCGTTCACGGAGCGGTCAACCGGGGCGCGACTCGACGAGTCGGGAACCGCCACCGGAGGCGCGGGACGGGCGCGGCCCGGCCGTTGCCCGCGGCGGGTCCCGCTTCCGGGAGCTCCCGGAAGCGGGACCCGCCGTCGTCGGTGAGCCGGTCACTCCGGCTGGATGTAGGCGGTCTGGATCAGCTGCGGACCTCCCTTGAGACTCCGGCTCACCAGGGTGCCCCTGCCCGGGGGAAGCTGCCTGGACTTGATGTTGCCGACGAGCTGGCCGTCGTCCTTGTTGGCGCTCATGGCCAGCCCCGGCGCCGAGGACTCGCGCATCTTGCCGATGATCGGCTCGAACAACGCCCTGCCCGCACCGCCGGAGTTGCGGGCCAGCACCACGTGCAGCCCCACGTCACTGGCCTGCGGGACGAACTCGGCCAGCTGCTGCATCGGGTTGTTGCCCTGCGGAGCCACCAGGTCGTAGTCGTCGACCACCACGAACAGCTCCGGTCCCGACCACCAGGAGCGGTTCTTGAGTTCCTCCTGGGTGACGTCCGGCCCCGGCAGCCGCTTCTTCAACGCGTTGCAGACGTCGTTGATGTTGCCGCGGAGCTGGTCGGCGGACACGGCGTACTCCATCAGGTGTCCCGTGTCCAGGAACCCGAGCATGGTGCGCCGGTAGTCCACCAGCAGGACCAACGCCTCCTTCGGCGTGTAGCGGGTGGTGATCCCCCGCACGATGGTGCGAAGCAGCGAGGTTTTGCCCGCCTCCCGCTCGGCGAAGGCGTAGAAGTGCGGTTCGGCGTCGAAGTCCAGGTACACCGGGTGCAGGCCGTCCTCGTTGATGCCGATCGGCACCAACCGCTGCTTGGGCTGCTGCTCCGGCGTGGGCAGCTGCTCGTGGGGAAGTACCTCGGGCAACAGCCGCACCTTCGGGGCGGGCCTGCCCTGCCAGGAGTTCCGCACCTTGGTGACCAGGTCCGCGACCCCTTCGGAGAGATCCTGGTTGTACGCCTCCCAGCCGACGCGGTCACCGAGGTTCTCACTGTCGACCCTGGGGATGGCGGTGAGGAAGTGCAGTTTGCTGGGGTGCAGACCGCGCCCCGGCCTGCCGGAGGGAACGTTGACGGCCACCTTGCGGTCCACTTCGGACTCACTGGGGTCGCCCAGCCGGAGCTCGAAGCGCGTCCCGATCAGGTCCTTGAGCGCGGGGCGGATCTCGGCCCAGCGGTTGGCCGAGACGAACACGTGCACCCCGAAGGTCAACCCCTGGGCCGCCAGGTCGAGCACGTCCTGTTCCAGCGAGTCGAAGTCGTTGCGGAACGCGCCCCAGCCGTCGATGATCAGGAACACGTCCCCGTAGGGGTCGTCGGTTATCCGGCCGTCCGCCCTGCGCTTGCGGAAGTCGGCCATCGAGTCCACCCCGAGCTGCTGGAACCGCGCCTCGCGCTCGGACACCAGCTGCTTGATCTCGGCGACGGTCCTGCGCACCACGTCCTGGTCCCGACGACCACCGAAACCGCCGACGTGCGGCAGGTTCTGCAGCGCGGCCATGGAACCACCGCCCAGGTCCACGCAGTAGAACTGCACCTCCTGCGGAGTGTGGGTCAGCGCCAGCGAGGAGATCAGTGTTCGCATCAGGTTGGACTTGCCCGACTGCGGACCGCCGACCACGGCGCCGTGACCGTTGGCACCCCCGAGGTCGACCACCATGTGGTCCTGGCGCTGCTGGTAGGGCATGTCGATTATGCCCACCGGCACCTGCAGCTTCCCGTTGCCGACGTTGCCGACCGGTGTGTAGCCGCGCTCCTCGGTGGCCGAGAGCGGCGGCAGCAGCGAGTCCAGAGTGGGCGGAGCGTCCAGCGGTGGCAACCAGACCTGGTGGGCGGGCGGTCCCTGCCCCTGCACCTTGTTGATCACGAGCTGGAAGTCGCTGTCGGGCAGACCGTCGCCGTCGTTGTCCACGACCTCGGACTGCTCGGGTTCGGGTTCCGGCTGGGCGGGCTGCTCCGGTTCGGCGGGCGGCTCGATGTAGTCCGGCACGAAGAACCTGGGGCGCTTCTCACCGGTGACGGGCGAGGCCGCCACCGTGCGGCGCTTGCCCCCGCCCTGGTGCATGTGCCCCGAGACGTAGGCCGCCCGGAATCGCTCCATGCCGCCCGGGTGCTTCAGGTAGCCGTGACCACCGGTGGCGGGCAGGTCACCCGCGTCGGGGACGCCGATCGCGGCACGCGACTCCGCCTGGTTGAAGGTCTTGAGTCCGATCCGGTAGGACAGGTGCGAGTCCAGCCCGCGCAGCTTGCCCTCCTCCAGGCGCTGTGAGGCGAGCAGCAGGTGAACCTGCAACGAACGCCCCAGCCGTCCGATCATGTTGAACAGCTCGGCGAACTCGGGCTTGGTGGAAAGCAGCTCGGAGAACTCGTCGATCACCACGAACAGGGCGGGCATGGGCGCGAGGTCCGAGCCGGCCTGCCTCGCCTCCTCGTAGTCCCAGACGTTTTTGACCTTGGCCTTGTTCAGCTCCTCCTGGCGCCGGTTGAGCTCGCCCGCCAGCGCGTCCTGCATCCTGTCGACCTGGGTCAGGTCGTCGGCGAGGTTGGTGATCGTCGCCGAGACGTGCGGAGCCGCCTCGAAACCGTTGAACGTCGCGCCACCCTTGAAGTCGACCAGTACGAAGTTCAACGCCGTCGAGGAGTGCGTCGCCATCAGACCGAGCACGATCGTGCGAAGGAACTCCGATTTGCCGGAACCGGTGGCGCCGATGCACAACCCGTGCGGCCCCATGCCGCCGGAGGCGGTCTCCTTGATGTCCAGGGAAACGATCTGGCCGTACTCCCCCGGCCCGATGGCCACCTTGTAGCGCTCGGGTATCGGACGCGGCCGCCACGCCTCGTTGAGGTCGAACGATATCGGGTCGCCGCTGAGCCCGAGCTGCTCGATGTAGTTGAGCGGGGTGGTGAGCGGCTCCTGGCCGCTGCTCTCCGTCTCGGTCTGGCCGCCGCGCGCCGACATCATGCGGTAGGGGGACAGCTGCCGCGCCAGGGCGGTGGCCTCCTCCTTGGTCATCGAGTCCGGCACGCCGAACCACTCGACGTTGTTGCCGCTGCGGGCACCCACGCGCTGCTCCTCGACGACCATGCGCATCCCCCGCTTGGTCGTCAGCGTACCGAGCACATCGGACAGATCGATCAGTGTGACCCCGGTCATGCCGCCTTCGAGGATGATCTGCTCCTCGCGGCTGATCTCGGCGTCGTCGAGCACGACCACGACGTGCGGGCCGTCCGGAGGGGCGTTGTTGCGGTTGAAGCGGGGCCTGCCGTCCAACTGGTCGGCGAGCATCTCCTCGACCGCGCGCAGCGAACCCGCCATCAGACGCTGCTGGCCGATCCCGTCCGTGAGATCGGGGTGCTGGGCGTGGGGCAACCACTTGACCCAGTCCCACTCGACCCGGGAACGCCCACCGCTGGCGACCGCGATGACCACGTCGTCGGGCGTGTGGAAGGTCGCCAGTTGCGCCAGCATCGCGCGGGTCAGCGCCCGCGTGGTCTCACGGTCGCCCTGCAACCCGATGGCGGCGAAACCACGTAACGAGGTGGCCACGGGCAGTTCCGAGACCAGCGAGTGCGCGCGGACGAACCTGCGCAGCGCCAACGTCGTGATCGGCTCCAGCTCATCGACCGGGCCGGTCTGCGGCGGAACGAGCCGGGTCTCCAGCCGCTGCGATCCCAGGCCGACCCGGATCTGGCAGAAGTCGCTGTCGCCCGCGCGGCGCTCCCACATCCGACGGCTGGTGGCGATCGACCACAGCGTCGAGGGGTCGGGGTGCACCCAGGTGCGTGCCAACCGCTGCTCGTCGGCGGCTTGCCTGGCCCGCTCCCGCATCTGCCCGAGGTAGCGCAAGTAGTCCTTGCGGTCCTCGTTCATCTCGGCCTTGCTCTGCCCGCCGCCCTGGTTACCACCGGCCATCATGCCCACGGTGGAAACCAGCATCATCATCGGCATCATCATCATCATCGGGTTGCTTCTGGCCCGCTGAAGCATGAAGACCATCATTCCGAGGGATGCCACGATCATGACGGCCGGAAGGAGCTTCTGCACGATGTTTCCGGGGACCGCCCTCGGAATCTCGGGAGGAGACTCGAGATGAACCTCGCCACCCGGCGGCTTAGGAGCGGCCATGCGTGGCGGTCGCTTGAACTGCAGCGTGCTCACCGGACAGCAGCACCCTTCCATGTTGTCGGCGATCTGTCTTCAACTGCGCAAGCAGCATTCTGTAACCAGCCGGGCCGCGCCCCGTGCCGGGGGCGGAAACCACGGCACAGCCGCAGGACAGCCCGCTCACGGTGATCCGCTGGGAACTGGCTCGCGACAGTTCTGGCAAACCGAACCCGCGATCCGGTCCGCACGGCCATACTAAGAGGACCACGCGCCGGAGTGGGGTGTTTTCGTGGATTTCCATCCCGCTTGGTTGGATCGAACAGGGCGCGTAGAGCACGCACATGGATCGGACATCGAAGGACGAGGGAGTAGGGGGCCCAAGTGGCGACCGGGACCACGGTATTCAGCCGCGTGACGGTGGTGGCGCCGAAGACGCGCATCGACCTCGCGTTACCCGCGGACGTCTCGGTGGCGGATCTGCTGCCGATGCTGCTCGACATGGCACACGAAGCCACCCCGGACGGCGGAGCACGTCACGGCGGATGGTGCCTGGCGAAGCTGGGCGACGCGCCGCTGGATCCCAGCCAGACGCTCGCCGCACTGGGCATCGTGGACGGTGACATGCTCCAGCTGCGGCGCAAGTCGGACGACCCCCCACCGCCGCTGTACGACGACGTCGTGGACGCGCTCGCCGAGGCCGAGCCGGGAGGTTACCGCCCCTGGACCAAGGAGACGGCGGCCCGAACCGGGCACGCCGCCGGCGCGCTGGCGATGCTCGCCTCCGCAGTCGCCCTGGGGATGGCCGCCGTCCCGGAGGGCATCATCTTCCACGTCATCGCCGCGGTGACCGGCCTGGCGGTGGCGATCTTCGCGACCGGTATCGGCGCGATCGTCGCCCGCGCCTACGGGGCGGCGACCACCGGCACGGTGCTGGCGGCGGCGGGCGGCCTGCCCATGGCGTTCGTGGCGGGTCTCAACATCGTTCCCGGCCAGGACATGCGACCGAAACTGCTGCTGGCCAGCGCGCTCGTGCTCATATTCGCCTCGGTGTCGATCATGGTGATCGGGGCGGGAATCATCACGTTCATCGCCGCGGCCACGATCTCGCTGTTCGCCGTGATCGGCTTCCTGGTCGCGACGCTGGTACCCGCCGCCACCGCCGCGGGGGTGGCGGCGGGCGCAGCCGCGGTCGGCCTGGCCGGGATCTCCATGCTCCCCCGCATCACGATCCAGCTGGCCAAACTGCCCCTGCCGCACGTCCCCGGCAGCTCCGAGGACCTCAAGGAGGACGGCGGCTTCCCCGACTACCACGAGATCCAGCGCCAGTCCGGCCTCGCGCACCGGTACATGACCGGGCTGATCGTGGGATGCGGCGGCACAGCCGCCCTCGGTGCCGTGATCGCCACCACCGCGCCGAACATCTGGGGCCCGCTGCTGGCCGCGGTGGTCTCGACCGTGCTGATGCTGCGGGGCCGCAACTACGCCAACGGCAGCCAGGCGATCGCGCTGCTGCTCAGCGGGCTCCTGGCCGCCCTGGGCATGACGGTCCAGCTGCTGCTGCCCACGATGACCACTTCGCAGCAGAAGCTCACCTGGGTGTTCTGGCCGTTGCTGCTGCTGGGCGTGGCCGCGATAGTCCTCGGCGTGGTGTTCCCCAACCGGCGGTTCTCCCCCGTGCAGCGCCGCAGCGTGGACATCATCGAGGCGGTGCTGATCGCACTCGTGCTTCCACTGGCCCTGGGCGTCATGGACGTGTACATGACCATCCGCGACCTCAACATCAGCCTGTTCTGACCCCTCGATGAGTACGTGGCGCAACTCGGCAGGACGGTCGGTTCGCCGAACAGCCGCTGAGAAGGAAACGTGATGCGTTCAACCACAACCGTGCACCGTGGCCGTTTCCGGCGTGTCCTGGCGCTGTCGGCCGCGTTCGCCACGCTCGTCGTGTGCGGCCCGGTACAGCCCGCCACCGCCCAGGACGAGGAGGGCACCGCTCCCGACAGCGGACGAACGGTGCAGCCGCCTCCGCTGCCGGACGACGTGGGAGTGCCGTCGGGCAAGCTCAGCCAGAACGGCGGCTTCACGCGGCAGCGGGCGTGCCTGGCCGCCAGTGAGGACGGATCGCGGATCAGACGGCAGCCCTGGAGCCAGCGGGTACTCGGCTTCGGTCGCGCCCACGACCAGGGGCTCACCGGGGCGGGACAGACGGTGGCCGTGATCGACACCGGAGTGAACCGGCATCCCAGGCTGCGTGGAAGGCTCGTCGAGGGCGGTTCCACCATCAACACCGGAGCGCTGCGGGACTGCGACGGGCACGGCACGGTCGTCGCGGGCATCATCGCCGCCGGCCACTCGGACGAGACCGGCTTCGTCGGCGTGGCACCGGAGAGCACCATCCTGTCGATCCGTCAGTCCTCGGACATCTACAAGAACGAGGACAGCGGCAAGAAGGTCGGCAACACCAAGACCATGGCCCAGGCCGTGGCCAGCGCCGTGGCACAGGGCGCGGACGTGATCAACATCTCGCAGGCGTCCTGCCAGTCGATCGCGCGGGCACTGGCCCCCAACGAACCCAACCAGCAGCTCCAGAAAGCCGTCAAGCAGGCCTACGAGCAGAATGTGGTGGTGGTCGCCGCCGCGGGCAACGCGGGTGGCGAGTGCGAGAAGAACGAACCGGGCGACCCCGGCACCGCCGTGCTGCCCGCCTGGTTCGACGAGTACGTGCTGACCGTCGCCTCCGTGAACCGGCAGGGGGCACCGTCCGAGTTCACCATTCCCGGCCCCTGGGTGGACGTCGCCGCCCCCGGCGAGGACCTGATCTCGCTCGACCCGGGGACCAACGGCAGCGGACTGGTGAACCGGGTCGCCCACGGGTCGAACAGCCGGCCGGAACCGTTGCAGGGCACCAGCTTCGCCGCGCCGTACGTCTCCGGACTGGCCGCGCTGATCAAGGAGAGGTACCCGGAACTGTCGGCGGCCCAGGTCATGCGGCGGATCACCGAGACCGCCCAACACCACGGCGGTACGAACGGCAGCAACGACATCATCGGATACGGCATGGTCAATCCGATGGCGGCGATCAACGACGTCATCCCGGCCGAGCACGACGCCTCGGCCGCGCCCGTCGAGCCGCGGCGACTGGAGGCGCACGTGTTCCCGCAGCGGAACTGGGCGGCCATCGCGGTTGCCATGGGGGGAACCATCGGCGGGCTGGCCACCGTGCTGTTCACCGCGTTCCTGCTCAACGCGGTGCGACGGGTACGGGCCCGGCGCAGGAACGAGTCCCCGGTCGAACCGGAAACCTCCTGACTCTCCACCCGGCGATCCGCCGGCGGTTCACCCCCTCGACGGCGGGCGAACGAACTCGCGGCCCGGGACCGAGCCGGTCCCGGGCCGCCGCACTACCCGGCGAGGTGTCTCCCGACCGACCCCCACGGGACGCTCCCGCTCTCCCGCGTGAGTACCGGTGTGACACGAGCGCCCCACTGGGGGCGGGAGCCGCCGGGAGGTCCGTCCCGGAAATCCCGGCCGGTCCCGCCGACGATCCGCTAATCGGCTGCCACGCCGCTGCCTGCCTGCCGCTGGTCCTCCTCGGGGGCCCGGTTGACTCCCGCGCCGGGCTCGACGGGGATGGAGTCGTAGACGAAGCTGGCCTGCGCCGGGTCCAGGAAGTCACCGGAGGGCAGCGTGCCGAGCACGGAGGCGGGGGCCGCTCCGATGTCCCCGGCGCCGTTGACGATGCCGAGTCCCTTGGCCGTGGCCACGTCCTTGATCCCGTAGGTCACCCCTCGGTTCGAGACCAGGTAGATGGGGCCGCCCTCGGCGGTGTCGGGGCCTGTCGTGCCCCGCACCACGGCCGCCTTGCCCGGTGGCATGTAGAAGTAGTCCACCCTCGGACCCGTTCCGTCGAACTGGGCCAGTTTCACCGGAGCCTTGGGAGCGGGCGAACCGGAGCCGACGGTGACCGTGACACGCTGTTCACCCGAGGATTCGGACCAGCTCAGGCAGGAGCGGTTCGCGTCCTCGAAGGAAAGCGGCTGCGGAACACCCACCGGGAAGTGGTCCACGTCGAGCTCGTCGGCGGCATCGGCGCTGCCGATGTCGGTGAGCATGCCCGTGGCATTGGGGATCTCCTTGGAGCTGTACCTCGAAGCGTGCAGCACGGCGGCCGCTCCCCGGGTGATGCGCTGCTTGCCGCTGGGACGCAGCACGAACAGCTGCGCCGGTTCGCCGGGCACGCTACGGGCGAGGACATCCCCCACCTGGTAGCTGCCGCTCTCGTAACGCGGTGTGGTCTCCTCCAGCTCGGGGACCTCCAGCGAGTCCACCTCGGGGATCGCGTTGAGCATGTTGGTGCTGATCCGACGCGGGACCGCGTCGTCGAGACCGAACATCTCGGCCACGGCCGTGTCCTCCCCGGTGAGGCTCGCCCTGACCACGCGGGCGCCGGTGTCGTTGCCTCGCTGGGCGCGGTAGATCAGGTACGGCTCCTCCGAGGAGGCGTCCACCACGTACAGCGCCTCGTCGCGCCCCAGCTCCGCACCGTGACCGGTCACTCCGCCCAGCACCGTGGTCCTCACCTCGGCCGCGTTCAGCATGTCCTCGGTGTCCAGTGCCTTGTTGAGCTCGGCGACGTCGCAGATCGCCCACGCCGGAGTGGCCGCCTGGTCGGGTTCGGGCAGGAAGTCCGGGGCGTTGGGCAGCCCGGTCCGGGGCCCACGCGGCAGCTCCGCGAGAGCGGCCTGATCGACCTTGGTGGGTTCGATCGCCTGTCCCTGGTTGTTCCCCTTCGCCATGACGAGCAGCTTCGCCGAGGCCATGTTCAGCATCGGGATCAGACGTTTGTCGGCCTCGTCGTCCGAGGTGACGACGTAGACGCTGCCGCTACCCTTCGCGATGACCACCGAGCCCGGTTTGGGGACGGTGCCCTGGCCGCCGAACAACCCCCACACCAGGAAACCGATCATGCCGATGCAGGCGATGATCGCACCCGCGATCGTGGCGCGTTTGTGCGAACCGAGCGGATCGTGCAGCATCACCGCGTCCTTGCGGGCGAGTGCCGATTCCATGCGACGTATGACGAACCTGTACGCCTGGACTTGCGATTTGGTCGTGGGTGTTGATGCCATTCTCAGCCTAAAGCTCTCCCGTCCGAGGTACCGTTCAGCAGGGTAGCCGGGAAAGGTTGCCGCGTGGGTACGGTTCGACCGACTCGGCGCAGTATTCTCTTCGATCGGTTACCGATACCCACACTCGCCCGCACCCACAGTGGGCAGACGCATCTACCTGCGAGGGGGAGAGACCCAACGGATGTCCGTGACCACGCAGCATTCGGCCCCGCCGAAAGCACCTGGATCGTCCGGCGCCGGGCCCACCAACACGACGCGGGCGCGTATCCAGGCGCGGCGACGCACCAACGGCGCCCGGTTGGGGGCCCTGCCGGTGTCCAACCTCGTCGTCATGGAGCTCGGCATCGCGGCCGGGCTCGTCATGGTCGGAATCGACCGAACACTGTGGCCGATCGCGGCGGGAGTCGCCGGAGTCGCCGTCATCATCGCCCTGCTGCGCAGGCGCGGCCGATGGTTCACCCAGATGTTCGGGCTGGTACTGGGGTACAAGTTCCGCAACCACACCAGTGTGGTCCACCCCGTCACACCCGGGCTGACCGAAGGCGGCGACGAGAACGGCGACGGGGTGATCGGCCCGGAGGAGAACCACCGCGTCTCGCTGCTGCGACTGGTCGTCCCGGACCTCGTCGTGGCACACGGCCAGGACCACGACCGCAACCACGTCGGGATGGCCTTCAACGACGGCAAGTGGACCGCCGTCCTCATGGTGGAGCCGACCCCCTCCCTGGTCACCGAGATCGGCAAGGCTCCGAACCTTCCGCTCGGTTCGCTCACCCCGTGCCTGGAGGACCGGGGGGTGGTCCTCGACGCGATACAGGTGATCTGGCACTGCTACCCGGGCAGCGCCGCGCTGCCCTCGAACTCACCCGCGCTGAACTCCTACCTGGAGGTGCTGGGACCGCTGCCCGCGGCGGCCCGCCGCACCACCTGGGTGACGGTACGGCTGGACCCGAAGCGGTGCGCCAAGGCGGTGGGCGAACGCGGCGGCGGCATCGTGGGCGCCCATCGCGCGCTGATCGGCGCGCTGTCCCGCGTGCGCAGCGCGTTGGAACGCGAGTCGGTGCCGACCCGGCCGCTGGATCCGGACGAGCTGCTGCAGGCCGGCATCGCCTCGGCCGAGCTGCAGTCGGTGCTGGGTTCGGAGCGCTCGGTGGGGCTGAAGGAACGCTGGGACGGCGTCACGGCGGGCGGAGTGGGCCACTCCAGCTACGCGATCACCGGCTGGCCCTCGCAGCTGAGCAACAACATCAACGCGCTCACCGGAGTGCGCGCGCTGTCCTCCACCGTGGCGCTGTCCATCTCACCCACCGGTGAGAACGACGAGGTGGGACTGCGCAGCCTGGTCAGGGTCAGCGCCCGCACGCCCGACGAGCTGGACACCGCCGACGAGCGACTTCGCACGCTCAGCAACCGACTGGGCGTGACCCTGACGCCGCTGCGAGGCGTGCAGCTGGCGGGCTTCACCGCGACACTGCCGTTGGGAGGCGCCATATGAGCCGCAGCAGGACCATCGACACCCCCGACGAGCTGCGCGAGGCGGTTCCGGAGTTTCTCGTGCCGCCGGAAACGCTCGACGCCATCAGCCCGTCCGGTGACCGCGGCGGCATGATCATCGGGTCGGGGCCGCACGGTGAACCGATCTCCACCTCGGTCCTGCGGCCGCAACCCACCAGGATGGTCACGGTGGGCGGGCTGTACCTGGCACGGCAGATCGCGCTGCGCGCCATGGCCACCGGCGCGTGGGTGATCATCGCCACCGGGCGTCCCGATTCCTGGAAGAACCTGGAGGCGGCGGCGGGAACCACGCCCGACGGCAGGCCGGTGCCGCTCGTGCAGATCCGACGGCTCACCCCGTTCGACCTGCCACGTTCCAGTGAGGACGCCCCGCTGCTCGTCATCCACGACGGCGGAGCCGTCCCGCAGGAGCTGTTCCCGCCGCGCTCGGCGTGGCAGACCACCATGTACGTGCTGCCTTACCTGCACCCGCAGGTGGGCAACGGCACCGCCGCGAACACTGCGGACCTGGTGCTACTGCAACGGATCCCGATGAACCAGGCACAGTTGGCCGGACGGATCTGGCACCTGCACCCGCCACAGGTGCAACAGCTGACCACGCTCAAGGACGACGGCATCATCGCCCTGGGCAACATGCTCTGGAGCCCGATCCAGCTCGTGACGAACAAACGCGAGCAGGAGATCCTGGGGCCCATCCGGCGCGGGGACTGACCCCGTGGCTTCATGACCTCCTGGGTTCCGCTTTCCCGAGCATCCGTGACGCACGGCTGCTCGGGAAACTAGTCCGCTCACAGCACGAAACGAGATCGATCGCTCTCACTCACGAATTTACCGCTGCTCGAAGCCGGGGAACCAGAGCAAACAATGATCGGAAGCACTGATCGGCTCAAAATAAGTGACTTGACAATACATCCGCAGCACGCGGATCGAGCAGCGGAACGGCACTGATACCGTCCGAATCGGTCAGTGACACGTAGGACTACACTTCGGGGACTCACCAGCCGGGATAACTGTTACGAACACAGACCGCCGAAGCGGCGGTTCCCGGAAACTAAATTGGTCCGGAGGCACCACACCTCGCACGGCGACCTGTTCCGAAACGTCTGGAACACCGAGACGGTCCTCCACCCCTAAGACGTAGCCACTGCACGGCTCGCTCGCACCCGCTGACCAGCCGTTCGCGTTGTCAGCTCCGTTCCTGAACCACAGCGCGGATCGAACCGCTACCGGTACCGCTTCCGTATCGACTCGCTACGCATACGAGTCATCCGAACTGCCCGGACTGAGCTTTTGAGCCGGATCAGCGATCACGAAACAAAACCTTATAGAAGCTACTTCCCGCATCGGAATACCTGCCTCGACAACCCGCCGTCCATCTTCTTACCCCAACCAAGAGCGCACGTGGGCGCGCAAAGGAGAACAGCGCCCCGGCCAGATCCGGCTGAACGGTTCGCACTGCTAAGAATCGAACACGGCACCCCAGAGTGGCCATTCCCACCGAACTTCTCGGTACACACCACGAGTTCACCGGAAAAGCAAGTGACATCCAGCGTTCCACACACCACCGGAGTCAGTTGTTTCGCCTTTGTCCCCCCGATTCGCTTTCGTCGTTTTTACTGTAGCAAATTCTTGCATGATGGCAATAATTTGCGATCGAGCTGCTCGACATTCTTTGTAACCTCAAAGACGCACCGGGGGAAAACCCCCGCAGACAGTGCCCCCGAGTGAGCACAGCCGACGAGCCGTGTCAGCGACTCGCTCCGCCCTGGAGGTGTTTCAGTGTGTTCGCTATCGAACCATGCACGGACAACTGCCGGAAACTTGTAAACAACCCGTACCACTTACTTATCGGGGTAAGCCCGTTTAACAGTCGATTCAGTGATACCTACATAGCAAAGCTGGTGCGCTGGGCATCTACGATAACCAGCAATTTCGACGTACTGCTGGCCGGAGAAGAAGCCTCATTACTGCTCCAGGCGACCGGAACCCCTGCCGGTCGTGCCCGCCGCAAGGCGCGTGAAGCGATCAGTCGGAACCGACGGTCCGCGCAGCGTGCCCTACGCATCCACTCACCCTGGTCAGGAGCACGAATCCATACTTTCTCCGATTTCATGAACTTCGACAGCTACCAACATTCCCGCCGATGGATCGAGCACGTTTTCGAAAATGACGCATCTTTCCGAAAAGCATGCACCGACATGTCACGACAAGCGGTGCACGGTCGATTAGCCAGCTTGGGCAACGAAACAACCGAAGTCACAAATGAACAAGCCAGGAAAGCTGTTCCCTACGTACTCGCAGAACTTCCTTTTTTTCTCGACACACCGAGCATCCTCGGTGTCAGCGAGTCAGTACTTCTCTATCATCGCCCCTGGCCACTCGGCGAACGAATTTTCTCGGGCGAATTTCCAGTAAGCATCAGCCAGAAGCAGGGATATGCCGTCATTTCCGAAAGCGTTTCCGAACAGAACGTGTACATGTGAGACGCACACCAGGAGGATTCACGATGACCGCCCCCGGTTGCCCGATCGACATACTGTCGCCCGAATTTCTTACCGACCCATATCAGTTCTTTCCCGCTCTCCGCAGTAAATATCCGGTGATGGCCGATCCCGTAACCGGTGGCTACTTCATCAGCCGCCACGCCGATGTGCGCGCCGTGCTCAGCGACAACGAACGATTCACAACCGAATCCTTGACACAGCGGGCTCAGCCGGTCATGTGTGGTCGTGTGCTGGCACAGATGACAGGGAAAGAGCACACGAACAAACGAAAAATCGTCATCAGAGGAATATCCGGCAAAGGGCTGAGCGATCAGTACGGATCGATGATCCGACGCAACGCCCACGAGCTGATCGAACCTTTTCTCGATCAAGGACGTGTGGACTTGGTCGAAGACTTCGGCAAAAAGTTTGCCGTATACGTCACATTAGACCTGCTCGACCTGCCCAAGTCCGACTGGGAAGATATTCTTACTTGGCATTCCGGTGTAGCAGAATTCATAACAAGCCTTCGAATGAGCGATGAGGAACGCGAGCACTCGCTGCGTTGCAGTCAACAGCTGGCAGAGTATCTAACCCCAATCATCGAACGAAAACGCCGCTACCCCGGCGGGGACTACATGTCCGCACTGTGCTCGGCCGAAGTCGACGGCATGCAGATGAGCACCAACGATATCCTCGCACTCTGCATGAACATTCTACTTGCGGCCACCGAGCCTGCGGACAAGACACTGGCTCTGCTCTTCCACCATCTGCTGGATCGTCCCGACGACTTGAACCGTGTACGCGCCGATCGTTCGCTGATATCGGCCGCGCTGGCGGAGACACTGCGCTACACGCCGCCGGTGCAGGTGATTCCTCGCAAGGTTGGCTCCGGGGTAACCGACGCCGAAATCGCAGGTTACCCCGTAGATCCGGGTACCATGGTGTTTTGCCTGACAGGCCCCGCGAATAGGGATCCTTCCGCTTTCACCGCCCCGGACACGTTCGACATCGACCGGACTGATATGGAAACGGCACGATCGTTTTCCGCGGCAGCGGACCATGTCGCATTCGGAACAGGGATGCACTACTGCATCGGTGCCGCGTTCGCTCGTGTCGAGCTCGAAGAGGTCACCAACCTGTTGCTCGACTTGTTGGGCGACATCGAGTACGAACCTGGATTCACTTACCGTGAGACCGGGCTGTACACGCGCGGACCTGAAGCACTGCACCTACGTTTCACTCCCCCGCCGATGTGACCTGATCGTGAGGCTGGCGTGTCGGGCTTCAGGCCCGACACACCAGCACCGGTGGCTACGACGCGGTGTCTCGTACACGGCACTCATAGGAGTGCACGCATCCTAAACACCGCAGATCCGAAGCGACAGGAGGCCACGCACCTGAGACCAGTACTCCTGCGCAGTAGGCTCGCGACACGAGCCACATACGATTCGGCGCACCGCAGCGGTGTTGCATGTTGCTGATGTGCCTGATGACCGTGTGTACGCTGATGCTGAGCGCGTCGGCGATCTGTTCACTGGTGTAGCCTGCGGCGACGTTCGCGAGAACGTCGACTTCACGGTCGGTGAGATGCCAGTCCCGTGCTTGCGACCCACATACCACTCGTCTCACTGCAACTCCCGTGTCGATGGGTCCGGCCGGAAGATCGCTGTTCATTCCCTACTCCGTCCTGGAAGCCACAACGAGGGCAGCGCTGTGAGCACTGTTGCCACGGACAGCCACCAGAACGTCGCCCGGAAGTCGTCCATCGGTGGGGAACCGGCGGGAGCAGTGGCGTGTTGCCAGGCGAGAGCTGTTGTCATGGTCGCGGCCCCCAGGGCGGATCCGAGCTGCAGCATGATGCGACCGAGGCTACTGGCGTGGGCGACCGAGGCGGCTGGAACGTCACGATAGGCGGCCCCCAGTACAGTGACGGTCACGATGCCGATTCCCGCGCCACGGAGAACGAGGGCTGCTGTCAGCCACGGCTGATCGGTCGGTTCCACGAGGGAGAACAGCACCGTACCGACCGTGGCCGCGACGAGCCCGCCCAGCACCATTCCTCGGGAACCCACTCGTTCAGCGACACGTCCCGCCGCCGAACGGGCCAACAACGCACCCACCCCCTGCAGGGCGAGCATTCCTCCGGCGCCGAGTACCGAGTAGTCGACGATCCGCTGGTAGTAAAGCGGCAACAGGATCAACCCACCGTAGAAGATGATCCCGGACAGCAGCATCGCCACCGTGGCCGCAGCGAAGCTGGGGATGGCGAACAGACGCACGTCGGCCACCGGTTCGTACCGGGTGCGGATCGCATGAACGGTGAAGGCTACCAGGAGAGCCACACCGCCCAGAGCGGAGAGAGCGAACGACCAGCTGGTCAGGTCACCGGGGCTGGCGGCACTGGTCAGCGCGTACACGAGCGCCGCGAATCCACCGGTGAGCAGGAGCAGCCCGGTGCTGTCCAGACGACTGCGCGGTTCGGGCGTGGTGGCGGGGACGCCTTTGACGGCCAGTCCCAGAGCGAGCAGGCACACCGGAACGTTGACGAAGAACACCCAGCGCCAGCTGAGCCCGTTCATGATCGCCCCGCCGATGACCGGACCGACGACAGGGGCGATGACCGTGGGGAACCCGATCGCGGCCATGGCACGACGTGCCTGTCGTTGTCCGGCCGAGGTAACCAGCAGGGTTTGCAGGACGGGCATGGACATTCCGCCGCCGAGCCCCTGCAGAACTCGGAACGCGATCATGCTTCCCGCGTTCGGCGCTATCCCGCACAGCACGGATCCCGCCAGGAACAGGCTCAACGAGGCCAGCCACATCTGCTTGCCACCGAAGCGTTTGATCGCCCATGCGCTCAGCGGAATGGCGATGGCCGTGGCCATGGCGTAGGCGGTTACCACCCATTGGACGGTCGATACGGGTGCGTCGAACACCCTGGCGAGCCGGTCCAGGGCCACGTTGATGACGGTGGTGTCCAGCAGCGGCAGAACGGCTCCAGCCAGCAGCACCACGATGAGTCGGCGAGTACCGTCGTCGAGTTTCGCCGGTGCCTCGACGGCCCCGGCTTTTTGCTGAATCATCAGCTTCCCACCCTCCAATGCGTGCGGATTGCACGCATTGGAGGCTACACCAATACCCGTGCATCGCGCACGGGTATTGCGATAGAGTGAGGTGCGTGAACGATGAACTGGGAAGACGGTGCGAAGCCGCACTCGGCGAACTGTTGCAGCGGCGCATACGAGTCAACCTCTACGAGGATCTCGTCGCGGGTGTCGGCCGCGGCGTGGACATCACCTCGTACCCGATCCTGTCCGGACTGGCGCGTCTGGGACCGGTCACTGCCGGAACCCTCGGTGCCGAGGTCGGACTGGACCGTTCCGGAGTGAGTCGGCACGCGACCCGGCTGGAAGACGGCGGGCTGATAACTCGACGCCCCGACCCCGCCGACGCGCGCAACACGCTGCTGATACTCACCGACGAGGGGGAGAGCACCGTCGCGGTGCTACGAGACCGCCTCGCCGGAATATTCGAGCAGCAGCTGCGCAGCTGGCCCAGCCACCAGGCCGAACAGTTCGTGGCCGGTCTCGAACGCTTCGTCCGGGAAAACCACGACCGTTCGTTCGCCGACATCGTCCCCGGTACGAACAACCCTCTCGCCACCACTGACCAGGAGGCGGACTGATGGTACGGACACACGCCGAGATGAACACCGACCGCGCGCAGCGCTACCTCAAGCAACTGGTCTCCCACCTGCAGCCGCACTGCACCGTGGAACACGACGCGGAAAGCACTCGAATCACCCTGCCTCCCGATCACGGCAGCGGACGGTGCGTGCTCACGCCACTGCCGGACCGGCTGGACATAGCCGCCGAAGCGGCGAGAGAGGACGATCTCACGCACCTTCAGCACGTCATCACCAGCCACCTGGAACGCTTCGGCAAGCGCGACGGGCTCGGCGTCAGCTGGGAATCATGAAGCGCTTCAGTACATGCGGCCGAAATCCCCTCCGCGGGCAGGACGAGAGAAACCTGGTAGTGGGATCTCTAGCGGGAACACTCAGAGGGAACGCCGTGCCCGGGTGGTCCTGACCCGCTCGGCCAGCTGGTCATCGGGGGGGTAGTCGATCCCGGTCAGCGTCAGCCCGTGAGCGGGAGCCACCGCGCTGGTCTTGGTGCCCTCGCGCAGCATCTCGGCAGGCCACTCGACGCCGCGCCTGGTGTCCCCGGACATCAGCACCGAACCCACCAGGCTGCGAACCATGGAGTGACAGAAGGCATCGGCGGTGAGGGTCGCCACCAGCAGGTGCCGATCGACCCGCTCCCACTCGAACGCCTGCAACTGCCTGATCGTCGTCGCGCCCTCGCGCGGCTTGCAGAAGGCCGCGAAGTCGTGCAACCCCACCAGCTCGTTCGAGGCCAGTTTCAACCGCCGCAGGTCCAACGGCCGGTTCCAGGCCAACGTGTCCCGGCGCAGCAACGGGTCGACTCCCCACGGGGCGTCGGAGACCCGGTAGCGGTAGTGCCGCCGCATCGCCGCGAACCGCGCGTCGAAACCGCTCGGGGCGACATCGGCCCGCAGCACCCGCACGTCCCCGGGCAGAATCCGGTTCCAGCGGCCGCACAACCGGGTCAGGTCGGGCACGCCGTACTCGTCGAGCTCCAGCCGGTGCCGGTCACCGGCGGTGAGGGGCACGGCGTCGACGTGCACCACCTGGCGGTCGGCGTGCACTCCGGCATCGGTGCGCCCGGCGACCACGACCGGCCCGGCCAGTTCCCTGCCGGGCGGCTGCTTGCGCAGCGCGTCCTCGAACAGCCCCTGCACGGTGCGCAGTCCGGGCTGGCGCGCCCAGCCGGAGAAGTCGGTGCCGTCGTAGGCCAGCTCGACGCGAACACGAACGAACCCGCCCTCCCTGTCGGGAGCGGCGGGTTCGTCAGTGGCTTCGGCACGCAACGGAATCAGGACTGGTCCTTGTTCTCGGTGTCCTCGTCGCTGGTGCTCTCGGCCTCGGAGGTCTCGGAAGCGGACTCCGCGGCGCTCGCCTCCTCGGACCCGGCGGCCGCCTCGGCGGTTTCCGAGCTCTGCTGCGAGGACCCGGCCGTGGCCTGCTGGTCCTTCGCGAACTTGGTGCCGCGAGCGGCCTCCGCCTCGGAGGTGGCCGTCTTCTCGTTGACCAGCTCGATGACCGCCATCTGGGCGTTGTCGCCCTTGCGCGGCATGGTCTTGGTCACCCTGGTGTAGCCACCGGGGCGGTCGGAGAAGAACGGGCCGATCTCCGCGAAGAGCTTGTGCACGACGTCCTTGTCACGGATCGTCTTCAGCACCTCGCGACGATTGTGCAGGTCACCCTTGGTGGCCTTGGTGATGAGGCGCTCGGCCAGCGGCTGAACCCGCTTGGCCTTCGCCTCGGTGGTGGTGATCCGCCCGTGCTCGAAAAGCGCGGTGGCCAGGTTCGCCAGGATCAGCCGCTGATGCGACGGCGACCCGCCAAGACGCGGACCCTTCGTTGGGCTGGGCATCGGTTGCTCCTCTCAAGGTGCGGCCGGAAACCAGTCCGCGAAGCGCAGTCGTCAGAGCTGCTCAGTCTCCGCGTAGTCCTGGCCGTCGTCGTCATAACCGTCGAAGCCGGTGTCGTAACCGCCGTCGAGACCGGTGTCGAAACCGCCGGCGGGCATGCCCTGGGACATCCCCGGCTCCTCCGACCAGCCTTCCGAGGGGTACTCGGCGGCAGCCGCGGAGGGATCGAATCCCGGAGGGCTGTCCTTGAGGGTCAGCCCCAGACCGACCAGCTTCATCTTGACCTCGTCGATCGACTTCGCACCGAAGTTGCGAATGTCGAGCAGGTCGGCCTCGCTGCGCGAGACCAGCTCGCCGACGGTGTGGATACCCTCGCGCTTGAGGCAGTTGTACGAGCGTACCGTGAGATCGAGATCCTCGATCGGCATGGAGTACGCTGCGATGGTGTCCGCCTCGGCGGGCGACGGACCGATCTCGATGCCCTCCGCGTCGACGTTGAGCTCACGGGCCAGGCCGAACAGTTCGACCAGCGTGCGGCCTGCCGAGGCGACCGCGTCGCGCGCGGTCATCGACGGCTTGGTCTCGACATCGAGTACGAGTCGGTTGAAGTCCGTGCGCTGTTCCACACGAGTCGCCGTAACGTCGAACGAGACGTTTCGAACCGGCGAGTAGATCGAGTCCACCGGAATCCGGCCGATCTCGGCTCCGGACTCCTTGTTCTGTGCCGCCGGAACGTAGCCACGCCCCCGCTCGACCACGAGCTCGATCTCCAGCTTGCCCTTCGAGTTCAGGGTGGCGATGTGGAGATCGGGATTGTGTACCGTCACGCCGGCGGGCGGGACGATGTCGGCGGCGGTGACGTCACCGGGGCCCTGCTTGCGCAGGTACATGGTGACGGGCTCGTCGTCCTCGGAACTGACCACGAGTTCTTTGATATTCAGGATGACGTCTGTAACGTCTTCCTTGACCCCCGGAATCGTGGTGAATTCATGCAGCACACCGTCGATACGCAGGCTGGTCACGGCCGCACCCGGGATCGAGGACAGCAGGGCACGGCGGAGCGAATTGCCGAGGGTGTAACCGAAGCCGGGCTCCAGCGGCTCGAAGGTGAACCGGGAGCGCGTCTCCGAAATAGGCTCCTCGGACAGTGAGGGTCGCTGGGAGATGAGCACTGTCGTTTTTCCTTTCCACACGGCGCCCGCCATTTTACGCCGAAGGGATGGCGTGCCCGCTGCGAACAGTGGGCGAGGTGGGGACGCGTCGCGTCCCCACCCGTACCGGACCGCGGAGCAGCCATCGATGCGGTAGCCGCTCCGCCCGGTATCACTTCGAGTAGAGCTCGACGATGAGCTGCTCGGTGACCGGAGTGTCGATCTGCGCGCGCTCCGGCAGCTGGTGCACCAGAATGCGCAGCGACGAGGGCACCACTTGCAGCCAGGCCGGGCAGGGCCGCTCACCAAGGGTCTCCTTGGCGATGATGAACGGCGTCGTGTTCAACGACTTCGGCTTGACGTCGATGATGTCGAACTTGGCGACCTGATAGCTCGGGATGTCGACCTTCCTGCCGTTGACCAGGAAGTGCCCGTGGTTGACCAACTGGCGGGCCTGCCTGCGGGTGCGCGCGAGCCCCGCACGGTAGACCACGTTGTCCAACCGGCTCTCCAGCATCTGCAGCAGGTTGTCACCGGTCTTGCCGGGCCTGCGGTTGGCCTCTTCGTAGTAGGACCGGAACTGACGCTCCAGCACCCCGTACGTGAAGCGGGCCTTCTGCTTCTCCTGGAGCTGCTGCAGGTACTCGGTTTCCTTGATTCGCCCACGGCCGTGCTGCCCCGGCGGGTACGGACGACGCTCGAACGACTGGTCGCCGCCGATGAGGTCAACCTTCAACCGGCGGGACTTGCGGGTCGCGGGACCGGTGTAACGGGCCATTGCGTTTCTACTCCTCTCCCGCTTCTCAGACCCGACGCCGCTTCGGCGGGCGGCAGCCGTTGTGGGGCTGCGGGGTCACGTCCTGGATGGTTCCCACTTCGAGGCCGGCGGCCTGCAGCGAGCGGATCGCCGTCTCACGTCCGGAGCCCGGCCCCTTGACGAACACGTCGACCTTCTTCATGCCGTGCTCGGCCGCCTTGCGGGCGGCGTTCTCGGCCGCCATCTGCGCGGCGAACGGCGTGGACTTGCGGGAGCCCTTGAAGCCGACGTGGCCCGCGGAGGCCCAGCTGATCACCGAACCGCCGGGGTCGGTGATCGAGACGATCGTGTTGTTGAACGTGCTCTTGATGTGCGCCTGTCCGTGCGCTACATTCTTTTTTTCCTTGCGCCGGACCTTCTTGACGGTCCCGGCGCGACCCTTCGGTGGCATTAGTGCTTATCTCCTCGCGAGGCTTACTTCCTGGCCTTCTTCTTGCCTGCGACCGTCTTCTTCGGCCCCTTGCGGGTACGGGCGTTGGTCTTGGTCCGCTGCCCGTTCAACGGCAGGTGGCGACGGTGCCGCATCCCGGCGTAGGAGCCGATCTCGATCTTCCGGCGAATGTCGGCCTGCACCTCGCGGCGGAGGTCACCCTCGACCCGGTAGTTGTTCTCAACGTGTTCACGCAGCTTGGCGAGCTGCTCGTCGTCGAGATTCTTGGCGCGGGTGTCCATGGAAATACCCGCGTTGCGCAGAATCTCCTTCGAGCTGCTGCGGCCGATGCCGTAGATGTAGGTCAGCGCGACCTCGATGCGCTTCTCGCGCGGTAGGTCGACGCCGGCGATCCTTGCCATCTGGCAGGTGCTCCTCACTCGTCGTTCCAGGTCTACTCCCCGACCGTCCTCGTGCACGGAGCCAACCCGGGCGGAGCCTTCCGAAACCGGAAGACCCGTCCGGACCCGTACCCACACGAAGCCCCGGCCTGGTTCCGGGGGTGAACCGACTCAACTCCCGAGCCGGCAGGTCGCGGGGAGGTCCCTTGTATCGCTTGGTTTGTTGTTCTCGGTAGCGATCGCGTCGCCGCCGGTCAGCCCTGACGCTGCTTGTGACGACCGTTGTCGCAGATCACAAGGACCCGTCCGTGGCGACGGATCACCTGGCAGTTATCGCAGATCTTCTTGACACTCGGTTTGACCTTCACGGCCGTGCTCCCCTGATCGCGACGCGTGTCCGTAACCCCGGACACCGTGGAGGTCACTTGTAGCGGTAGACAATGCGCCCACGGGAGAGGTCGTAGGGAGACAGCTCCACGACGACCTTGTCCTCGGGCAGGATGCGGATGTAGTGCTGGCGCATCTTGCCACTGATGTGCGCGAGGACCTTGTGGCCGTTCTCCAACTCGACGCGGAAGGTCGCGTTGGGGAGCGGCTCGATCACCCGACCCTCGACCTCAATGGCCCCGTCCTTTTTGCCCATGTCCTCCGCGTTTCGTGACGGTGACAGTTCATCTTCTCGGCACTTCGTACCGTTGTTTTACCGCTGACGCCGGAGCCGGCACCAAAGGCAGACCCACTCCGGCGCGGTCCGGCCGCCCTACCACCCACGGACACGCTGGCCCGGAGGACACACACAGGAATCACGGCCCCGCGTCCGGGAAACCGCGCCGCTGCCCGCCCCAGCGGGCCACGCCTCCTGCGAACAGAACGGCATGACGAACCGGCGCCACGAGTGCGCCGATACTCCACTGTACGCGCACGCGCGAATGCCACCCAAATCGGGGCTGGACATCGCGCCGACAGTCACTTTGCGCAACCTGGTAAACACTGAGAGTCATGAACGGAACGGCACTGCCACCCACTCCACGCCCGGCACGGAGGAAGACCCCGCCAACGCACCGAGCATACCCCCGAACGTGGTGGGTATCACTCGAAACAGAGGAAACGTGCGCCGACGGGGATGTCGGTATGATCGACGACCGTCCCACGAGAGGGCTCCGGTCAGGCACGCCGAGGAGAGACAGTTGACGACCCAACGCCACGGCCGCTTCTCACCCGTCCAGTGGTTGCGGAACGCACCGGCCGCCGACTACCGGCGTTTCCTCACAGCGGCGATCCGGCACCCCGGCACCGTCGGGGCAGCCACCCCGACCTCGAACGCCGTGGCGAACACGGTCGCCCGCGTGGTCCCCCCGCACGGTGACCCGGTGGTCGTCGAACTCGGGCCGGGAACGGGCTCGCTCAGCGTCGGGATACGCGACCGCCTGCCCGCCGCGGGCAGGCACGTGGGCATAGAGCTCGACGAGAGCATGGTTCGTCACCTGCGTCTGCGGCTTCCCGAGATGGAGACGGTCCACGGCGACGCACGCGAGCTACGGAGCACGCTGCCACGGCTCGGCATCGACAACGCCGACGTGATCGTGAGCAGCATTCCCTGGTCCCTGCTGTCCGACGAGGAGCAGCGCGACCTGCTGCGGCAGTGCTGCCGGAACCTGGCACCCGGTGGGGCGTTCACCGCCATGACCTACCTGCCCATGCGGCACAGTCCGGGTGGACGCAGGTTCCGGAACCATCTGGAAACCAGTTTCGGCGAGGTGGTGACCCAAACCACCTGGCGCAGCGTGCCACCGATGCTGCACTACACCTGCCGCCACCCGATCGAGTGAGTGCTGTCGCCCCCGAAGCGGCCGCGAAATCGCCGCGCAGCTGGGCGAGGGCCCCGATGCGTGAGGCGGTCCGGCCTGGGTGGGCGTCAATCTCTCGCGGAATCGCCGTGCCGCTACGACGCAATGCCGAACTCCAACCACTCCCGCAGGCCGAACCCCGACCATGCCCGCAGTCGGCACCGCCGCGGGTTCTCCGGTGCGGCTCTCGCGAGGACGGCCCCGACGTTGTGTAGTACCTACCCGAGGTCTCCGGCACCCGCGGCGAAAGCCGCGCCAGAGGTTCCGCCACGGAACCACCCACCAAAACCGGGGCACGGTCGCCTCACTCAGCGGCGGTGAGCACCCAGGGCCCGTCCTCGGTGATCGCCACGGTGTGCTCCCAGTGCGCCGCGCGGGAACCATCGGAGGTCACCACGGTCCACTCGTCGGACAGCTCCTCGCTGTCCGGAGGACCGAGGGTGAGCATCGGCTCGACCGCCAACGCCATCCCCACCCGCAGCTTCGGGCCCTTGCCCGGCTTGCCCAGGTTGGGCAGGAAGGGCTCCATGTGCATCCGGGTTCCGATGCCGTGACCGCCGTACTCCGCGATGATCCCGTAGTCGATCCCGTCCGAGGAAGCCGCCGACCTGGCCGCGGTCTCCACCGCGTGCGAGATGTCGGTCAGCCGGTTGCCCGCCGCGACCTTGTCGATGCCCGCCCACATGGCGCGCTCGGTGGCGGCGGACAGGGCCAGGTCGCGTCCGCTCACCGAACCGACCGGGATGGTGACGGCCGAATCGCCGTGCCAACCGTCCAGAATCGCACCGCAATCCACCGAGATCAGGTCGCCGTCGGCGAGCACCTCGGTCTCCGAGGGGATGCCGTGCACGATCTTCTCGTTGATCGAGGCGCAGATCGACCCCGGGAAACCGTGGTAACCCTTGAAGGAGGGGATCGCACCGGCCTCCCGGATGACGCCTTCGGCCAGGGAGTCGAGCTCGGCGGTGCTGACACCCGGCTTCGCGTGTTCGGTCACCGTCGCGAGCGCCCGCGCGACGACGAGCCCCGCCGCACGCATCGCCTGAATCTCGCCATCGCTCTTGAGCTCGATATCCTTACCGCGACGCAACACCGCGCCCCTCCCGTCAAGTCAACGGTCCTTCACCGAACGATTGTCGCCCCACCACGATTCCGGGGGTAATCCGGGCCCGGGCCGGGGAACCGCGCGACCGGGCGCCCCTCAGGGCCGGGACACCCGACGGCGGGCGAGCCGAGGGCCACCACGAACGCGCGGTGCCTCACACCACCGCGCCCGGCCCGGGGTCCGCCGTTCGGCACCGGGCCGACCCCGGCCGCGCGGAGCGGAAACCGCTCAGGCGCGAGCGCGCAGCGCCTCCAGGGCCCGTGAGGTGACCTCCTCGACCTGGCCGAAGGCGTCGATGGTGATCAGCTTGTCCCGGTAGTAGTCCAGCAGCGGCGCCGTCTCCGAGTCGTACACGTCCAACCTGCGGCGGATGAGCTCCTCGGTGTCGTCCGAGCGACCGCGGTCCAGCAGCCTGCGGACCAGCTCCTCCCTGGGAACCTCGAACTGCACCACAGCGGTGAGCGACATCCCGTTCTCGGCGAGGATGTTGCCGAGCACGTCGGCCTGCGGGGTGGTACGCGGGAATCCGTCGAGCAGAAAGCCCTCGGCCGCGTCACTGGCGGCGAGTCGCTGACGGACCATCTCGTTGGTGACCTCGTCCGGAACCAGTTCTCCGGCATCGAGGTAGCTCTTGGCCTCCTTGCCCAGTGGCGTGGCGTTGTCGATGTTCTCCCTGAACAGGTCGCCACTGGAGATGTGGGGGACCGCGAGATGTTCACTCAGCACGGCCGCTTGGGTGCCTTTGCCCGCGCCTGGCGGGCCGACCAGAACCAATCGCACCAAGGGTCTGCCTCCGAATCCGTGATGATGGCTCACGCCACCGGTTGGCGGGCTCTTTCGTCCCGTCTGTCATCGCACGTCCGCGCCGCGGCGCGGCCGGGAACGACTCCCGGCGCGGGCACCGTCGACGCGGACATCGAGCGATCGACACCGTAACCGACGTGGCCGATTTCGCCATGGCCACCGCCCGAAGTGTGGGAAACCACTCCCGGCGGGGCACCCCTCCCGAGGCGGTCCCACCGGCCCGGCAGCGGCCACGGAAATCGTCGCCGGGTTCCTTCGAGCCTACCGGAGGAAGCCCTCGTAGCTGCGCTGCGTGAGTTGGCTCTCGACCTGTTTGACGGTGTCCAGCCCCACGTTGACCATGATCAGGACCGCTGTGCCGCCGAACGGGAAGTTCTGCGCACCGCCCTGTCCGCCGGTGACTCCGAGGAAGAAGTTCGGCAGCACCGCGATTATGCCGAGGTAGAGCGCGCCGGGCAGCGTGATGCGCGAGAGGACGAAGCTCAGGTACTCGGCGGTGGGCCTGCCGGGACGGATGCCGGGGATGAAGCCGCCGAACTTCTTCATCTCGTCGGCACGTTCCTCGGGATTGAACGTGATGGAGACGTAGAAGTAGGCGAAGAAGATGATCATCGCCATGTACAGCAGGATGTGCACCCAGCTGGACGGATCGACGATGTAGGTCTGGATGAAGCGGGACCACCAGGTGTTCTGGTTGCCCGCGAGCTGCCCCAGCAGCTGCGGGAGGTAGAGCAGCGAGGAACCGAAGATCACCGGGATGACACCGGCCTGGTTGACCTTCAGCGGCAGGTAGGTGGAGGTGCCGCCGTACATCCGGCGCCCGATCATGCGCTTGGCGTACTGCACCGGGATGCGGCGTTGAGCCTGCTCGACGAACACCACGCTGGCGATGATGACCAGACCGAAGCAGCAGATCACGGCGAAGACGAAACCGCCGCTGTTGTTCAGGATGTTGCCACCCTCGGCGGGGATGCGGGAAGCGATCGAGGTGAAGATCAGCAACGACATGCCGTTGCCGACCCCGCGCTCGGTGATCAGCTCACCCATCCACATCAACAGCGCCGCGCCCGCGGTCATCGTGACGACGATGACCACCATGTTCAGCACGGAGTTGTCCGGGATGACCTCCTGCTGGCACCCGGGGAAGAGCTGGCCCCGTACGGCCAGGGCGACGATACCCGTGGCCTGCAGCACCGCCAGCGCGACCGTCAGGTAGCGGGTGTACTGCGTGAGCTTGGCCTGGCCGGACTGACCTTCCTTCTTCAACTGCTCGAACCGCGGAATCACCACCTGCAACAGCTGAACGATGATGCTGGCGGTGATGTAGGGCATGATCCCGAGGGAAAGCACCGACAGTTGAAGCAGGGCTCCGCCACTGAACAGGTTCAGCAACGAATAGACGCTCTGACTCTCGCCTTGCAGAACCTCTACACACTGCTGGATGTTCGGGTACGACACCCCCGGCGAAGGAATCGTGGCACCCAAGCGGTACAGCACGACCATTCCCAGTGTGAACAGGATCTTGCGGCGCAGGTCCGGCGTCGTCAGAGCCGAGCGGAAGGCGCCGAGCACGCAGACCTCCTGTGCGCGAGCCGGTAGTCACCGGCCGATGTCGGTGGCCGACTCACGAGTCGCCCACGGCTGGATTCCGTCAACGATTCCGTACCACCGTGCGGCACGGAATCACCGCACGGACTCTAACAGCACTCACCCCGCCCGCAGTAGCCACCTACGGACAACGGCGACGAAACGATATCCGACCAACACCGACGGTGATCAAAGGGAGACCATTTCGGACACTCTTCGCGACCGGCGAAACCCGTGCCCCAACCACCGTCCCGCGCGACTCGCGACCGGGAAACCGGCACACGGGCGTCCATCGCCCGAGGAGAGGCCGCTGACCGGCTCCGAACGGAAATCGGGCCGGTCGACCGAGTGGTCGACCGGCCCGAACCGATGAGCCGCCGAGCGGCCCCGGTTGACGAACACCGGGAGACGACTCCGCCCTCGGGCGGTTCGTACGAACTCAGCGCTCCCGCTTGGTGGTGCTGCCGCCCGCGGCGGCGATCTTCTCCTTGGCGCTGCCCGTGAACGCGTGCGCGGTCACGTCCAGTTTCACCCCATCGAGATCGCCACCACCGAGGATCTTGACGAGTTCGCCCTTCTTGAGCAGACCGGCGGCGATCAGCTCGTCGATGCCGACCTTGCCGCCCTGCGGGAAGCGCTCGGCCAGCTTGCCGACGTTGATGCCCTGGTACTCGACCCGGCTCGGGTTCCTGAAGCCGCGCAGCTTCGGCAACCGGATCTGCAGCGGCATCTGACCGCCCTCGAAGCCGGGGGCCACGGTCTTGCGGGCCTTGGTCCCCTTGGTGCCGCGCCCCGCGGTCTTGCCCTTGGAGGCTTCACCACGGCCGACCCTGATCTTCTCCCGCTTGGCGCCGGGGGCGGGCCGCAGATCGTGAATCTTGATGGCCATTACTCGACCTCCTCGACCGAAACAAGGTGGCCGACGGTGTCGACCTGACCACGAACCGTGGGGCTGTTCGGACGAACGACCGCCTGGCCGATCTTACGAAGCCCGAGGGTGCGCATCGCGGCACGCTGGTTGGGCTTGGTGCCGACGAGGCCCCGCGTCTGGGTGATCTTGAGTTTGCTCATCGGATTCAGACCTCCTGACCCGCGCGCTGCCGCAGCATCCGGGCCGGAGCCACGTCCTCGATCGGGAGACCACGGCGAGCCGCGACCTCCTCGGGACGCTGGAGTTCCTTCAGCGCCGTGATCGTGGCCTGCACGATGTTGAGGGCGTTACCGCTGCCCAGCGACTTGCTCAGCACGTCGTGCACACCGGCGCACTCCAGCACCGCACGAACCGGACCACCCGCGATGACACCGGTACCCGGACTGGCGGGGCGCAACAGCACCTTGCCCGCCGCGTCCTCACCCTGCACCGGGTGCGTGATGGTGCCCGCGACCCGCGGTACGCGGAAGTAGTTCTTCTTGGCTTCCTCGACCCCCTTGGCGATGGCGGAAGGCACTTCCTTGGCCTTTCCGTAGCCAACACCGACGAGGCCGTCGCCGTCACCGCAGACGACCAGCGCGGTGAAGCTGAACCGCCGGCCACCCTTGACGACCTTCGCGACCCGGTTGATGGTCACTACACGCTCGAACTGCGGGGATTTTTCCTGGGCCGCCCCGCCACGGCCACCGTCGCGGCGGTCCTTGCGGTCCTTGCCGCCGGATTCCGAACCGCCTTCACGCCGAGTGCGTCCAGGCATCAGGCGTCCCTTCCGTTACGTGCTGTCATCCTTCGTACGACGACGATGTGGTAATTGCGCACTGTCAGAACTCCAGACCGCCGCCGCGTGCGGCATCCGCGAGAGCGGCTACCCGGCCGTGGTAGTCGTGACCACCGCGGTCGAAGACGACCTTCTCGACCCCGGCCTGCGCGGCCCGCTGGGCGACCAGCTCGCCCACGCGAGTGGCCTTGGCCGTCTTGGTCCCCTCGAACGAGCGCATGTCGGGCTCGTGGGTGGAGGCGGCCGCCAGGGTGTGACCGATCGTGTCGTCGATGACCTGCGCGACGATGTGCTTCGTGGAGCGGCTGACGACCAGACGCGGCCGCTGGGGGGTGCCGCTGATCTTCTTGCGGATTCGAACGTGCCGCTGGGCGCGGGCACGGCGACGCACGCCCGCGATGCTCTTGCCCACCGGCTTCTTCCTGGTGGCTGTGGTGCTCTCGCTCATGGTCACTTACCCGTCTTCCCGACCTTGCGGCGGATCTTCTCGCCCGCGTAGCGCACACCCTTGCCGTTGTAGGGCTCGGGCAGACGCAGCTTGCGGATCCTGGCGGCTACCTCACCGACGAGCTGCTTGTCGACGCCCTTGACCGACAGTTTGGCGGGGCCGTCCGTGGCGAACTCGATGCCTTCGGGGGGTTCCATGATCACCGGATGGCTGTAGCCGAGGGCGAACTCCAGGTTCTGCCCCCGCTGCACCACGCGGTAGCCGACTCCCTGGATCTCGAGATCCTTCTGGAAGCCCTGGCTGACCCCGACGACCATGTTGTTGATCAGGCTTCGCGAGAGACCGTGCAGCGAGCGGCTGGCCCGCTCGTCGTCCGGCCGCTTCACCAGCAGCGAGCCGTCCGAGTCCTTCTCGACCCTGATCGGTTCGGAAATGCGTTGTTGCAGCTTGCCCTTGGGGCCGTTCACCGTAACCGTCTGGCCGTCGATGTCCACATCGACGCCGGAGGGAACGGTGATCGGCAACTTCCCGATGCGCGACATACCGTAAACTCCTCCTTCACCAGACGTAGGCGAGGACTTCCCCGCCCACACCGTTTCGCATCGCTTGGCGGTCCGTCTGCAGACCACTCGACGTCGAGATGATGGCGATGCCGAGTCCCCCCAGCACCTTGGGCAGGTTCGTGGACTTGGCATACACCCGCAGACCAGGCTTGGAAACCCGGCGCAGCCCGGTGATGGACTTCTCGCGGTTGGGCCCGTACTTGAGCTCCACGACCAGTTCCTTGGTCTTGGAGCCCTGCTGCTCGCGAGAACCGGCCACGTAGCCCTCGCGCTGAAGAATTTCGGCGATGTTCGCCTTGAGTTTGGAGTGCGGCATCACGACCTCGTCGTGGTATGCGCGACTCCCGTTGCGCAGACGTGTCAGCATGTCTGCGATCGGATCGGTCATCGTCATGGTGACCCTGTCAACCTTTCTCGTTCGGTTCCCCGGGCCCGGATGCCGCGAACCCACGTCCGCAGGTCTGGACCCTGGCCTAAACGAAGTCGGGGTACTGGCTGTCCGCTTCGCGGAGAGTTCCGCCGCGGCCAGTCCGTTGTCGTCGCGAGCCGTTGCCGGGCTGCAGCCACTGGTTTCGGTGCCGGTGACGAGACGCTCCCCCACGGGCAGAGCCGTCCCGTCGTCACGACCTCACCAGGAAGACTTGCTAACCCCGGGCAACTCGCCCGCGTGAGCCATCTCGCGGAAGCAGATCCGGCACAGCCCGAACTTGCGCAGGACCGCACGGGACCTTCCGCAACGCTGGCAACGAGTGTAGGCACGCACCCGGAACTTCGGCCTGCGCGCCGCCTTGTTGATCAGTGCTTTCTTGGCCATCGGCTCAGTTCTCCTAGTCTCGATCCGCAGCGACGGCCACGAGTCACTGTTCCCGGAACGGGAAGCCCAGCTGCCGCAGCAGCGACCTGCCTTCTTCGTCGGTGGTGGCCGTTGTCACTACCGTGATGTCCATACCGCGCGACCGGTCGATCGAGTCCTGGTCGATCTCGTGGAACATCGACTGGTCGTTGAGACCGAACGTGTAGTTGCCGTTACCGTCGAACTGCTTCGGCGACAGCCCCCGGAAGTCCCGGATCCGCGGCAGGGAGATGCTGACCAGCCGGTCCACGAACTCCCACATCCGGGCGCCGCGCAGCGTCGCCCTGGCGCCGATCGGCATGCCCTCGCGGACCTTGAACTGCGCGATGGACTTGCGCGCCCTGCGCACCTCGGCACGCTGGCCGGTGATCGTGGCGAGGTCGCGGACCGCGCCCTCGATCAGCTTGCTGTCCCGCGCGGCATCGCCCACACCCATGTTGACGACGACCTTGACCAAGCCCGGCACCAGCATCGGGTTGGAGTACTCGAACTCCTGCTTGAGCGCCGGAATGATCTCGTCGCGGTAGCGGGCCTTCAGCCGCGGGACAATCCTCTCGGTGTTCTTCTCCGTGGTAGTCACGAGTTAGATGTCCTTACCGTTGCGGCGAGAGATCCGAACCTTCTTGCCGTCTTCGCCAGTGCGGTAGCCGACGCGGGTGGGCTTACCGTCCGAGTCCACGACCATGATGTTGCTGACGTGGATCGGGGCCTCCTGCGTCACGATGCCGCCGGACTGCGCACCGCGCTCGGTGCGCGAGACGCGCGTGTGCTTCTTGATCTGGTTGACACCCTCGACCAGCACACGCTCCCGTGCCGGGAAGGCCTGGATGACCTTGCCCCGGGCACCCTTGTCCTTACCGGCGATGACGACGACCGTGTCGCCCTTCTTCACCTTCATCACAGCACCTCCGGGGCGAGCGAGATGATCTTCATGAACTTCTTGTCACGCAGCTCGCGCCCGACGGGACCGAAGATACGGGTACCGCGCGGGTCACCACCCGGCCTGATCAGGACGGCGGCGTTCTCGTCGAACCGGATGTAGGAACCGTCCGGACGACGCTTCTCCTTCTTCTGGCGGACGATTACCGCCTTGACCACATCACCACGCTTGACACCGGCGGCGGGTATGGCCTCCTTGACGGTGGCCACCACCACGTCGCCGATCCCCGCGTAGCGCCGACCGGAACCACCGAGCACCCGGATCGTGAGGATCTCCTTGGCCCCGGTGTTGTCGGCGACTCGCAGTCGCGACTCCTGCTGGATCACCTTTACTCCTGACCCTAAGTTTCCGCACCCGCTGTGCGGAGACACTTTGGCATGCCCGATTTCCGACCCGGCATGCGCGGTCACAACAACCCGCGGGGGGCATGCTGGCGCCCCCCGCGGATGGCGTTACTTGGCCTTCTCCTGGATCTCGACCAACCGCCAGCGCTTCGTGGCCGACAGCGGACGAGTCTCCATCAGCAACACCCGGTCGCCGATACCCGCTTCGTTGTTCTCGTCGTGCGCCTTGACCTTGGTGGTCTTGCGCATGATCTTGCCGTAGAGCGGGTGCTTCTTGCGGTCCTCGAGGGCCACGACCACGGTCTTGTCCATCTTGTCCGAGACCACGTAGCCCTCACGGGTCTTGCGCTGGTTGCGCTGCTGCTCTTGCGTGACTGTTTCGCTCATGCCGCGCCCTCCTCGGCGCCCTCGGGAGACACGGAAAGGCCCAACTCACGTTCACGCATGATCGTGTAGATCCGAGCGATGTCCCGGCGAACGACGCGCAACCGTCGGTTGTTCTGCAATTGCCCGGTAGCCATCTGGAACCGAAGGTTGAACAGCTCCTCCTTCGATTCACGCAGCCGGGAGACGAGCTCCTCGTCGTTGAGTTCCCGGAGCTCGGTAGCGGTGACACCAGCCGCCATCAGAAGTCACCACCCTCGCGGGACACGATCTTGCACTTCATCGGAAGCTTGTGGACCGCGCGCCTCAATGCCTCGTAAGCGATCTTCTCGTTCGGGTAGTTCAGTTCGAAAACCACCCGGCCCGGCTTGACGTTGGCGATCCAGTACTCCGGCGAACCCTTACCCGAACCCATGCGGGTCTCGGCGGGCTTCTTCGTCAGCGGGCGGTCCGGGAAGATGTTGATCCACACCTTGCCACCACGCTTGACGTGCCGGGTGATCGCGATACGGGCCGACTCGATCTGCCGGTTGGTCACGTAGGCTTGTTCCAGCGCCTGGATGCCGTACTCGCCGAAGTTGATCCGGGTGCCGCCCTTGGCGAAGCCCTTACGCTTCGGCGCGTGGCTCTTGCGCCACCTGACCTTGCGTGGGACGAGCACTTGTCAGTCCTCCGTCTTCTCATCAGCGTGCGGCTCGCTGACAGCCGGAGCGTTCGCGGCGGCGGCATCCGTCGCCGTCTGCTCCTGCTGCGGGCTCTCCGCGGAGCCACCGGACTTTCCGCCCTTCGCGGCGGCACGGCCACCCTCGGTACCCACGTTCGTGGTGCCGGAAGCACCCGAACGACGACGGCCACCACGCTCGGAACGGCCACCGCGACCGCCCTCGCGGCCACCACCGCCGCCCTCACCGCGCGGCGGGCGCACCTCGGACTCCTGCTGCTTCTGCTTCAGGCCGCCGATGAGCTCGCCCTTGTAGATCCAGACCTTCACACCGATGCGGCCGAAGGTCGTGCGAGCCTCGAAGAACCCGTAGTCCATGTCCGCACGCAGCGTGTGCAGCGGCACCTGTCCCTCGCGGTAGAACTCCGAACGGGACATCTCGGCACCGCCGAGCCTGCCACTGCACTGCACTCGGATTCCCTTGACCTGGGAAGAGCGCATCGCCGACTGGATGCCCTTACGCATGGCCCTGCGGAAGGAGACCCGGTTCGACAGCTGCTCGGCGATACCCTGCGCGACCAGCTGAGCGTCGGCCTCGGAGTTCTTGACCTCGAGAATGTTGAGCTGAACCTGCTTGCCGGTCAGCTTCTCCAGCGAACCGCGGATGCGGTCCGCCTCCGCACCGCGACGGCCGATGACGATGCCCGGCCGGGCGGTGTGGATGTCCACCCTCACCCGCTCGCGGGTGCGCTCGATCTCCACCTTCGAGATCCCGGCGCGCTCCATCCCGCTGGAGAGGTGACGGCGGATCTTGACGTCTTCCGCGACGTACTCCGCGTATTGCTTGTCGGCGTACCAGCGCGACTTCCAGTCCGTGGTGATGCCGAGCCGGAAGCCGTGCGGGTTGATTTTCTGACCCACTACCGGGCACTCCCCTTCTGGCTGCGCTTACGAGACTTGCCCTGGCCCTTCGGCTGGCGCGACTCGACCTCGACCGTGATGTGGCTGGTCCGCTTGCGGATCCGGAAGGCCCGGCCCTGAGCACGCGGGCGGAACCTCTTCAGCGTCGGCCCCTCGTCCACATACGCGCGGTGTACCCACAGCGTGCTCGGATCGAGCGCGTTGTTGTTCTCCGCGTTGGCCATCGCACTGGCGAGCACCTTCGACACCTGACCACTGGCGGTCTGCGGCGCGAACTTGAGCACGTCCAGGGCTTCGCTGGCGCTCCGGCCCCTGATGAGATCGACCACGCGGCGCGCCTTCATGGGCGACACGCGGACGAAGCGGGCCCGCGCCACTGCACGCGGATTCTCAACCGCGGCACTGTCGTCGGTACGGGCATTCATCCTGCTACCCCTTTGCCCCGGATCGTCGAACTCCCGCGACGATCCGGCTCGTTCGTGTCACAAAACCGCTCAGCGGCGGCGAGACTTCCGGTCTTCCTTGACGTGACCCTTGAAAGTGCGGGTCGGGGCGAACTCGCCGAGCTTGTGCCCGACCATGTTCTCGCTGATGAACACCGGCACGTGCTTACGGCCGTCGTGCACCGCAATCGTGTGCCCCACCATGTCCGGAATGACCGTGGACCGGCGCGACCAGGTCTTGATCACCGTCTTCTTGCCGGACTCGTTCAGGGCGTCCACCTTCTTGAGCAGGTGGTCGTCCACGAACGGGCCCTTCTTCAGGCTACGTGGCATCGGTCGTTACCTCCCTGCTCAGCGCCGCTTCTTCTTACCGGTGCGGCGGCGCCGAACGATGAGCTTGTCACTGGGCTTGCTACGGCGGGTACGACCCTCGGGCTTGCCCTTCGGGTTGACCGGGTGACGACCACCGGAGGTGCGTCCCTCACCACCGCCGTGCGGGTGGTCGATCGGGTTCATGACGACACCGCGGACGGTCGGGCGCTTGCCCTTCCAGCGGTTACGACCCGCCTTGCCCCAGTTGATGTTGGAGTGCTCGGAGTTACCGACCTCGCCAACCGTGGCCCGGCAGCGGACATCGACGTTGCGGATCTCGCCCGAGGGCATCCGCAACTGGGCGTAGGGGCCTTCCTTGGCCACCAGCTGGACCCTGGTGCCCGCCGAACGCGCGATCTTCGCTCCGCCACCGGGACGGAGCTCGATGGCGTGGATCACGGTACCGGTGGGGATGTTGCGCATCGGCAGGTTGTTGCCGGGCTTGATGTCGGCCCGCGGCCCGCTCTCCACCATGTCGCCCTGCCGGACCTTGTCCGGCGCGACGATGTAGCGCTTCTCGCCGTCCCGGTAGTGCAGCAGCGCGATGCGCGCACTGCGGTTGGGGTCGTACTCGATGTGCGCGACCTTGGCCGGCACACCGTCCTTGTCGTTGCGACGGAAGTCGATCACGCGGTAAGCACGCTTGTGTCCGCCACCCTGGTGACGGGTGGTGATCTTGCCGTGCCCGTTCCGGCCGCCCTTACCGTGCAGCGGACGGACCAGCGACTTCTCCGGGTGGGATCGGGTGATCTCGGAGAAATCGGCCACGCTCGAACCGCGACGACCCGCCGTCGTCGGCTTGTACTTGCGAATGCCCATCTCTATCGCAGTCCTCAGTCTCCTTCGGTCGGTTCCGCACGCCCGTGTCAGGCGGCCGAACCACCGAAGATCTCGATCGGCTTGCTATCGGGGGACAGCGTCACGATCGCCCGCTTGGTGTCCTTGCGTTTGCCGAAACCGGTGCGGGTCCGCTTGCGCTTGCCCTGGCGGTTGATCGTGTTGACACTCTTGACCTGCACGCCGAAGATCTTCTCGACCGCGATCTTGATCTCGGTCTTGTTCGAGGTCGGGCGCACCAGGAACGTGTACTGGTTCTCGGAGATGAGGCCGTAGCTCTTCTCCGAGATCACCGGCGCGATGATGATGTCTCGCGGATCGGGGATCACTGGTCTGCCTCCTCAGCCTGACTCGAAGTCGCGTCGGAAGTGACCGCGGTCTTGGCCGAACGACCCGGAGACCGTTCCGCGACGAAACGCTCGAAGGCTTCCTTGCTGAACACGACGTCGTCGTTGACCAGAACGTCGTAGGTGTTCAGCTGACCGGGGTCGATGATGTGCACGTGGGGGAGGTTGCGCAGGCTCAGCCACGCGATCTCCTCGGTGCGGTTGAGCACCACCAGCACGTTCCGGGCGTCGGTGACGTTGCGCAGCGCGGCCTTGGCCTCCTTGGTGGAAGGCTTGTCGCCGGCGGTCACCTGGTTGATGACGTGCAGCTGCTCGGAACGAGCACGGTCGGAAAGCGCGCCGCGCAGCGCGGCAGCCTTCATCTTCTTGGGGGTGCGCTGCGAGTAGTCCCGGGGGGTCGGGCCGTGCACCGTGCCACCGCCGACGAACTGCGGAGCGCGGATCGAGCCCTGCCTGGCGTTACCGGTCCCCTTCTGGCGGTACGGCTTCTTGCTACCGCCGGAGACCTCGCCCCGGGTCTTGACCGAGTGCGTCCCCTGCCGCGCCGCCGCGAGCTGGGCGGTCACGACCTGGTGCATCAGCGGCACGTTCGCCTGCACGTCGAACAGCTCCGCGGGCAGCTCGACCTGCCCGTCGGTCTTGCCGTCCGGAGTGCGGACGTCGAGCTTCGCGGCCATCACGCACCACCCTTCGTAGAGCTCTTGACCAGCACGAGGCCGCCGTTCGGGCCGGGGATCGCGCCCTTGATCAGCAGCAGCCCGGACTCCTCGTCGACCCGGTGCACCCTGAGGTTCTGGGTGGTCACGCGCTTACCGCCCATGCGGCCGGGCATCTTCTTGCCCTTGAAGACCCTGGCGGGGTAAGCACAGCCACCGATCGAACCCGGCTTGCGGTGCACGGCCTGCGTACCGTGGCTCATCGGCTGCCTGCCGAAGTTGTACCGCTTGATCGTGCCCGCGAAGCCCTTGCCTTTGCTGGTGCCGACCACGTCGACACGCGAACCCGACTCGAACACCTCGGCCGTCAGTTCCTGACCGAGTTCGTAGTCGGTGGCGTCCGAGGTGCGCAGCTCGACCAGGTGACGGCGCGGCGTCACCCCGGCGCGGGCGAACTGGCCGCCGCGGGGCTTGCTCACCTTGCGCGGGTCGATGGCGCCGAACGCCAGCTGCACGGCCTGGTAGCCGTCGTTCTCCTTGGTACGGATCTGGGTCACCAGGTTGGGCCCGGCCTGCACGACCGTCACCGGGACCACCCGGTTGTTGTCGTCGAAGACCTGGGTCATCCCGAGCTTGGTGCCCAGAATCCCCTTCATCTGCCTTTCAGACATGGGTCTCGTTCTCTCCGCCGCCTGTCACTGAAACGAATGCGCGTCGACCGCTCACTGGATGTTCACATCGACACTGGCCGGCAGGTCGATGCGCATGAGCGCATCCACCGTCTTGGGCGTCGGCTCGACGATGTCGATGAGCCGCTTGTGCGTCCGCATCTCGAAGTGCTCCCGCGAGTCCTTGTACTTGTGCGGGGAGCGGATGACGCAGTAGACGTTCTTCTCGGTAGGCAGCGGCACCGGCCCGACGACCGAAGCGCCGGTGCGCGTCACGGTCTCGACGATCTTGCGCGCGGACGCGTCGATCGCCTCGTGGTCGTAGGCCTTGAGCCGGATGCGGATCTTCTGTCCCGCCATAGTGGCTTGCCGTTCCTCTAGTCTCGTGCCGCTAGTACCTAGCGCGGTGCGCAGACCCGGCGCCGTCGCCGCGCCGACCCGTCGACGACGCGCGAAGAGCACGTCTCGTACCGATCTCGCGAACGCGACACCACGGTTCGCAGCCCGCCCCTGTTCAGGTGTCTGGGTGCCCGGCACACGCGGTCGGGCGTGTCGCCCGCACGATGCAAGCCGGTCCCATCGATCGTCGCCGATGAGATGGATCCGCAGGGATCCGTACACCTCGAGTTGCCACCTATATCGGCCCCGGCCGGAACGTGTGTCCGGCGGCACCCGCGCAACCGGAAGCGCCGTACCGCGAAGGGAATTCACGGCGACGGCGCGCCCAAGTCGGGGCGGTCGAACCGATCACGAACCGTGATTCACACGGGTCATGAAGGCCGACCGCCCCAACAGGCAACCCATTCAGGGTGACACACCGGATGTGCCGCCCACGAATCGGGGGTGGGTTCCGAGCCCGGTCAACGCCGGAACCGGAACCCTGCCATCACTTGTTGACCTTGATGACGCGACCCGCGCCGACGGTGCGGCCACCCTCGCGGATCGCGAAGCGCAGCCCTTCCTCCATGGCGATGGGCTGGATGAGCTGCACCGACATCTCCGTGTTGTCACCGGGCATGACCATCTCGGTGCCCTCGGGAAGGGTCACCACACCGGTCACGTCGGTGGTACGGAAGTAGAACTGCGGACGGTAGTTGTTGAAGAACGGCGTGTGCCTACCGCCCTCGTCCTTGGACAGGATGTAGACCTGCGCCTCGAACTCGGTGTGCGGGGTGGTGGAGCCGGGCTTGATGACGACCATGCCCCGCTCGACGTCCTCACGCTTGACACCACGCAGCAGCAGACCGACGTTGTCGCCGGCCTCACCGCTGTCGAGCAGCTTGCGGAACATCTCGACACCGGTGACGGTGGTCTTGATCGGCTTCTCCTTGATGCCGACCATCTCGACCTCTTCGTTCACCTTGATGACACCGCGCTCGACACGGCCGGTGACCACGGTCCCGCGACCGGTGATGGAGAAGACGTCCTCCACCGGCATCAGGAACGGCTGGTCGGTGGCACGCTGCGGGTCCGGGACGCTGGAGTCCACCGCGTTGAGCAGGTCCATGATCTTCTGGCCCCACTCGGCGTCGCCCTCGAGCGCCTTGAGCGCGGAAACCCGGACGATCGGAACGTCGTCACCCGGGAAGTCCTGCTCACTGAGCAGCTCACGGACCTCCATCTCGACCAGGTCCATGATCTCCTCGTCGTCGACCATGTCGGCCTTGTTCAGGGCGACGAGGATGTAGGGGACGCCGACCTGCTTGGCCAGCAGCACGTGCTCACGGGTCTGCGGCATCGGGCCGTCGGTGGCCGCCACGACCAGGATCGCGCCGTCCATCTGGGCGGCACCGGTGATCATGTTCTTCACGTAGTCCGCGTGGCCAGGAGCGTCCACGTGGGCGTAGTGCCGCGCCTCGGTCTGGTACTCGACGTGCGCGATCTGGATCGTGATGCCGCGGTCCTTCTCCTCCGGCGCCTTGTCGATGTCCTCGAAAGGCGTGTAGGGGTTCAGGTCCGGGTGGTTGTCGTGCAGGACCTTGGTGATAGCCGCGGTCAGGGTGGTCTTGCCGTGGTCAACGTGACCGATGGTCCCGATGTTGACGTGCGGCTTGTCCCTCTCGAACTTCGCCTTCGCCACTGGAATGTCCTCCTGGACTTGTCATGATTTCCGCTCCGCTACACCGCTCCCCGCACGCGCCCTCTCGCGTGGGAACCAGCTCCGGGCGGAGTCCTGTCGGGTTGTGCCACCGGCCCGTTCTCCCTGGCGCGGAAACGGGCCGATGCGGGGACTACAGCGGAGTTACTCCCCCGTAGCCTTCGCGATGATCTCCTTGGCCACGTTCGCCGGAACTTCGCCGTAGGAGTCGAACACCATCGAGTAGTTCGCGCGACCCTGCGTCTTGGAGCGCAGGTCGCCCACGTACCCGAACATTTCGGACAGCGGAACCAACGCCTTGACGACGCGGGAACCGCCACGCTCCTCCATGGCCTGAACGTGACCACGGCGGGAGTTGAGGTCGCCGATGACTTCACCCATGTACTCCTCGGGTGTCGTCGTCTCGACCGCCATCAACGGTTCGAGCAGCGCCGGACTGGCCTTGGCGCAGGCCTCCTTCATCGCCATCGAACCGGCGACCTTGAACGCCATTTCCGACGAGTCCACCTCGTGGTACTGGCCGTCGACCAAGGTCATCTTGACACCGACCATCGGGTAACCCGCCAGCACGCCGACCTGCATAGCGTCCTGCGCGCCTTCGTCCACCGAAGGAATGTACTCGCGGGGGATACGCCCACCGGTGATCTGGTTGTCGAACTCGTAGGTCGCGCTCTCCGCCGTCTGCTCGATCGGGTCCAGGTTGACGACCACGCGCGCGAACTGACCGGAACCACCGGTCTGCTTCTTGTGCGTGTACTCGTGCTTCTGGACCGACTTGCGGATCGTCTCACGGTAGGCGACCTGCGGCTTGCCGATGTTGGCCTCGACCTTGAAATCGGTCTTCATCCGGTTGACCAGGACCTCGAGGTGGAGCTCACCCATGCCCTTGACGATGGTCTGCCCGGTCTCCTCGTCGAACTTGACCTGGAAGGTCGGGTCCTCTTCGGCGAGTTTCTGGATCGAGGTGGACAGCTTCTCCTGGTCGGCCTTGGTCTTCGGCTCGATCGCGACCTCGATGACCGGGTCGGGGAAGCTCATCGACTCCAGAACGATCTGGTTCTGCGGATCGCAGAGGGTGTCACCGGTGCTGGTGTCCTTCAGCCCGACGACCGCGTAGATGTGCCCGGCCTGGGCCTCCTCGACCGGGTTCTCCTTGTTGGAGTGCATCTGGAACAGCTTGCCGATGCGCTCCTTGCGGTCCCGGATGGAGTTCATCACCTGGGCACCCTGCTCGATCTTGCCCGAGTAGACCCGGACGTAGGTGAGCTTGCCGTAGAACGGGTGCACCGCGACCTTGAACGCCAGGGCCGAGAAGGGCTCCTCGGTGCTGGCCTGCCGCGAGGCGGCCTCGCCGGAGCCGGGCAGCACACCCTGCACGGCAGGGATGTCCAGGGGCGAGGGGAGGTACTCCACGACCGCGTCCAGCATGGGCTGCACGCCCTTGTTCTTGAAGGCCGTCCCGCACATCACGGGGAAGGCCTCCTGGTTCAGCGTGAGCGCACGGATACCCTGCTTGATCTGGTCGACGGTGAGCTCCTCACCGCCGAAGTAGGCCTCCATGAGCTCCTCGCTGGACTCGGCCACCGACTCGAGCAGCTCGCTGCGGTACTCGTTGGCGGTCTCGACCAGGTCGGCCGGGATGTCCTCGATCTCGTACTGAGTACCCTTGGCGACGTCGCCACGCCAGGTCAACGCCTTCATGCTGACCAGGTCGACCACACCCTCGAAGTCGGACTCGCTGCCGATGGGCAGCTGCAGCACCAGGGGCTTGGCGTCGAGCCGCTCCCTGATGGTGCCGAGGGTGAAGTAGAAGTCGGCGCCCATCTTGTCCATCTTGTTGACGAAACAGATGCGCGGGACGCCGTACTTGTCCGCCTGGCGCCACACCTGCTCGGACTGGGGCTCGACCCCCTCCTTGCCGTCGAAGACGGCGACGGCGCCGTCGAGCACGCGCAGCGAACGCTCCACCTCGGCGGTGAAGTCGACGTGCCCGGGGGTGTCGATGAGGTTGATCTGATGTTCCTGCCAGAACGTCGTGGTAGCAGCCGAGGTGATCGTGATACCCCGCTTCTGCTCCTCCGACATCCAATCCATCGTCGCGGCGCCGTCGTGCACCTCACCGAGCTTGTAGTTGATCCCGGTGTAGTACAGGACCCGTTCGGTCGTGGTGGTCTTGCCCGCGTCGATGTGGGCCATGATGCCGATGTTGCGGACCTTGGTCAGGTCCGTCAGCACGTCGCGTGCCACGAGTTAGTCCCCGTTCCTACAGCAAGCCTGAAGCCGTCGAATCGGTGAGCCGAGGCGGGCAATACAGCCGTCCCCGACCTCACCACCGGTAGTGCGCGAAAGCCTTGTTGGATTCCGCCATCTTGTGCGTGTCCTCGCGCTTCTTGACACTCGCACCGAGACCGTTGCTCGCGTCGAGCAGCTCGTTGGTGAGGCGCTCGATCATGGTCTTCTCACGACGCTGACGGGCGAAACGAACCACCCAGCGCAGGGCCAGCGTGGTCGAACGGCCGGCGCGCACCTCGACCGGGACCTGGTAGGTCGCGCCACCGACACGGCGGCTGCGTACCTCCAGCGAGGGCTTGACGTTGTCCAGCGCGCGCTTGAGCGTCACGATCGGATCGGTGCCGGTCTTCTCACGGCATCCCTCGAGCGCCGAGTAGACGATGCGCTCGGCCAGCGAACGCTTGCCGTCCACCAGCACCTTGTTCACCAGCTGGGTGACCAGCGGCGAGCTGTACACGGGATCGGCACTCAGCGACCGCTTCGGGGCCGGACCCTTCCGGGGCATCAGCTCTTCTCCTTCTTCGCTCCGTACCGGCTGCGAGCCTGCTTGCGGTTCTTCACGCCCTGCGTGTCGAGCGAACCGCGGATGATCTTGTAGCGGACACCGGGGAGGTCCTTCACACGGCCACCGCGAACGAGCACGATCGAGTGCTCCTGCAGGTTGTGCCCCTCGCCGGGGATGTAGGCCGTGATCTCGACGCCACTGGTGAGCTTGACACGGGCGACCTTGCGCAGCGACGAGTTCGGCTTCTTCGGAGTCGTGGTGTACACGCGGGTGCACACACCACGGCGCTGCGGGCTTCCCTTGAGCGCCGCGGTCGTCACCTTCGCGGCCTTGTCATGGCGGCCCTTACGGACCAGCTGCTGGATGGTGGGCATGGACCGGCTTTCTTCTCGAGCGTTCGCTTCTTGGTGGTACTCGTTAACAGCAGCGCTCGTTCGAGCACCGTTCGCACCCCTGGCGCCGAGCACCGCGTACGTAGGTCTCTGTGTACTTGGGCCTCCCCCGCGCCCTCACCCGCGACACGAGGTCGGGCGTGTCGCCCGTTCCTCGGCCGTGTGGCGGGGCGGCGTCCCAGCGGGCGGGTGCCCAGATGGGCCGTCAGGAGAGTTCCGCACCATCCACGGGCGCTCCCCCGCCGACCACGCGGGCGGTTCTCGCGCACGGACATGCGGAGTGACCCGAGGGGTTTCGGGTCCAAGTCATAAAGATACCTGCCCCGTTTGCAGAGGGTCAAAACGGGGGTGCGCGCCCGACTCGCCAACGTCGGCTCCCGACTCTACTCGGGAGGACAAGAGAAGACGAGTCCCGAGCCGCACCCTCCCGCACCGTGAGTGCGGCTCACCGGTTCCACGTCCGCGCACCCCGGCAATGACCGAACCGCACCGCGAGCGCTCAGGAATCGTCCAGCACGTCGAGCCGCCCGGAACTGACGCTGTTGATGCGACGGGGCGCGGGTTTCGGGTGGTGCGCCTGCCCGCTGCCGGTTTCCGGGCTCTCCCGCCCCGGTCCCGGCTCCCCGCTGTGGGCACCGGGGCTCCTGACCGGTTCCTCCGGTGCGTCGGCCGTGCCGGCCTCGGCGGAACCGGGGGGCGGGGCCGCCCCGGGGTCGGAACCGACCGCGGCGATGGAGTTCGCGTTCGCGGTGCCGTCCGCCACCACGGGGATCACGTGGGTACTCCGAGCGTCATCAGGTTCCGGGAGAGCCTCACCCGCCGCCTCCGGAACGGGGGTCTGTTCACCGGTGTCCCCACCGTCGGAACCGGTGTCGACCTCGCCCGGTTCGGTCCACCCGGCCGGAGACGCCTGGGTGGGGCCGGAGACCGGTCCCCCTCCTCCGTCGGTCGGCTCCGGAGCGGGCTCGGGGAAGGGTGTGTCGAACACCGCACGCTCCGCGCCGTCCGAGGTTCCGGAGGGCGCGGACCACTCCCCGGCGGGTTCCTCCTCCGCCGCGCGGGTGACCGTCCCCTCCCGCGCGGCGGACTCGGCGCGGGAGTCACCGAACGGCTCCGGAGCCCACTCCTCGGGGGCCGGGCCGTCCGGGAAACCGGTGGAGACGCCGGGACCACCGAAGTCCTCCTCGGCATCGCGGGGCCGCGAACTCCCACCGAGTCCGGCCTCCTCCGGTGCCGCCCGCTCCACGGGTGGCTCCGGCTCCGGTGCGGGTGAGAAGTCGGCGAAGCCCCCCTGCTCGGAGGGGGAGCTCAGGTCCCGCTCCCGCCGAGCCCGGGAGGGATACCTGCGGTGCCACTCACCGTCGAACGACGGGGACTCCTCCTCGCCGTCGCGCTCCGGACGCAGCCCGGCGTAGAACGCGGCGACGCAGTCCATGGCCATCCGCTCCACGACTTCCCGGAGTTCGAGCTCGGCCAGCCAGTCCATCGGCAGCGAGCCCACTCCCAACAGCGCACCGGCGATGGAGCCGCAGACCGTACCGGTGGCGCTGCTGTTGCCCGAATGGCGAACCGCGATGCGCAGCGCACCGCGCACGTCCTCGGCCACCAGCGTCGCGCACACGGCGATCGCGAGGGCCTCGGTCGCCCGGCGCCCCTCGCCCAGCCGCCGCACGAGCGGTTCGGGCTCCGGTTCCCCGTTGGCGGCGAGATCCACCGCAGCGGCGAGCGCGGCGCTGGTGTCCTCGTGCCCCTGCCACGTCTCCAGTACCTGCAGGGCCAGCCAGACCCCTTCGTCGAGCCCCCTGCCCAACACCGCCTGCTGCACGATCACCGCGAAGGCCCCGGCGGGCAGGTAACCGCTCGGATGACCGTGGGTCAGCGAGGCCAATCGCACCCCGACCTCGAAGACCTCGGCCGGTTCGGCGGACCAGAACGCGGCCGGGGCGGCCCGGACCAGCGCGCCGCACCCGGTGGAGTTGTCCACCGGGGCCGTCTGCTCCCCGTGAGCGGAGCGCTCCCCGAAGGCCTCCAACTCGCCGTGGACGGAGGAGCCGGGCGAGCGCACGGCGAACAGAGCCGAGACCTCGACCAGCCAGCCGTCGGGCTCCGGGTGCTCGGCGAACAACTCACCGGCCGCCCAGCGCCAGGAAACGCCCTGGGTGTGGAGCCAGCGCTGCGCGGCCAGCCGCAGCTCGGGCAGCGGGTCCACGGCGTCCGGCGAGCCAGGGTCCCCGGTACGGGCACGGATCAGTCCCTCGGTGGTGAACAGCGTGGTCTGCGTGGCGGCGGTCACCGATCCCCTGGCACCCGCGTACTCCGGCAGCTCGACGGGTCCCCCCGCACCGTGGCGGGCGGTGATCTCCTCGGCGCTCTCCGGCGTGATCCCGGCACCGAGCGCGTCCCCGAGTGCTCCGCCGAGCAGGCAACCGAGGATGCGCTCGGTCAGCGAGGGACCCACCGCGTCGGAGTCCTCCGCGATCGCGTGGCCGCCTCCGGCTCGACTCCCGACGGGGTGGGGTTCGGACGCGGAGGCCTCACCGTGGTCGGTGGCCGCGAGGTCAGAGAGGCCCGCGTGCTCCGCCGGATCAGGCCATCCGTCCGCTTCGGTCGTTCCCGGAGCGGCGTCCCCGCCCGGGCGTTCGCCTTCCTCGGCGCTCTCCCATACGGGGGCAGGCCCCCGGTCTTCGAGATCCGTCCCGCCGGAGGGCGGTCCTCCGATGAGGGGCTCTCCGGCGGAGGACTCCCGCGTTCCCCCGTATCCGGCGGGCTCGTCCCGCTCGACATCGAGGTGCGCGACGGGCGCGGCCGCCTCCGGCACGACATCGCCGTAGGCCTCCGGCGATCCATTATCGGGCCGTGAGGCCTCGTCGGGTCGCTCCGCCTCCTCGGAAGCCTCCCGATCGGACCGCCCGGCTTCCGGGGGCCATGCCACATCCGGCGCGGAGTCGAGTATCGAGGACAGCTCGGGGGAAGCGGTGTCGGCTGGCGGGGTCCCGGCGGTCCTACTCCCGGGTAACGGCGGGAGCTGGTCCACACCGGGCAACCTGATGCGCGGGGCGGAGCGCACCTCGGACTCGTCCGGGAACGTGAGTTCCGCGTGGTCTTCCCGCTCGTCTTCGGCCCGCCGGGCGTCCGGAGACTCCGCCGTGGGGGGCGCGGGCTCCGGTGCGATGAACCCCCGGGACAGCGGATCGGTGGAGTCCGCCTCGCTGTCGTCCACCGGTGGGGCGGCCACGCCTTCCGGGTGCTCGGTCTCCGCCACGTCCCCCACTGGCTCGGCGGTCACCTCCTCCACCGGCCCGGCGGCGCCTCTCTCGGAGTAACCGGGTGTTTCCGGCCAGGAGACGTCGGCGTGGGACTGCGCACCGGCCGAGCTCGCGGGGTTCGGCGAACGCGCGGAGGTGCCGCGCAGCACTATGCGATCGGTTCCCGGGTCGATGCCGCCGACCGGGAACGGGTCGGTGTCCGCCCGCGCCTCCGCTACGGAGTTCGTCGTCTCCTCCGCCTCGTCACCACCGATCGCGGGCAGCACCTGGGTCGGCGGGGCGGTTGCGTCCACGGTCCAGGCCGTGGCGTCCAGCCCCCGCGCGTGCTCGGCGGTGTTGTCGACGTAGCGCTGGGCCCATTTGGGGGTGGGTGGCGGCGGCGCGAACGCCTCGGCGGCGTCGGCGGCCAGCGTCTCCACGACCTCGCGAAGTTCCAGCTCCGCCACCCAGCGCTCGGGAACGGCGGCGGCGCCGTGCACCGCCCCGGCCAGTTGCCCGGCCAGGGCGCCGGCGATACTGCTGTCGGCGGAGTGGTTGACCGCCGCTGTGACGGCCTCGGCGAACGTCGCGGCGGAGGCCACCGAGGCGAACGCTATGCCGATCTCCCCCAGCCCGTTGGAGGGGAAGAACTCGATGTCCAGCATTCGCGGATCAACGAGTCCACCCTGCCTGGCCGTGAACACGGCCGCGTGCAGCGTCCGCAGCACCCCGGCGGGTGGGACGCCCTGCTCCAGCTGCGAGCGGTGGAGCTCCCAGGAGCGCACGGCGTCCCACAGCGGGACGCCGTTGATCAGCGCGCCGAGCACGTCGGCGTGCAGCGCGCACGCCGCACGCGTCTCGTAGTCCGAGGTCAGCAGCCACGGAACCCGCGCGGCCACAGCGTCGACCGTCCGGGCCTCCCCGCTCCAGACCATCACCGGTGCCGTCCACACCAGACTGTCCGCGAGGGGGCGGTCGTCCGGCGGCACGGCAGCGGGCTGCCCGGGGGTGAGCTGCTCGGCCGGAATCCGGTCCGTCAGCGCGGACAGCGTGCGGAGGGCGGGTCCTCCCGGGTTGCGGGTGGAGAACAGTTCGGACCTGCCGAGCAGCCAGCCGCTTGGTTCGGGGTGGACACGCCAGTACCCCGACATCGCGTACCCCCAGGGAACCCCCTGGGTGTACAACCAGGCCATGTGGTTGGCGCGGATCACCGGCAGCGGGTCCTGCTCGCCGGTGGCCCGGGCGCGCAGCAGGGCGTCCATCGTGAACACCGTCAGCTGGGTCAGGTCCGTGACACCGCCCCGGTGCCCGAAGACCGGGAGGGTGTCCACGACACCGCGCGGCCCGAGCCACTGCCGGATGGCCGAGGAGCTCCAACCGCGCACCCCCGCCCCCAGCGCGTCACCGACCGCACCTCCGAGCAACGCGCCGCGCAGTCGGTCCGACCAGCTCGGCTGCCCGGAGGCACCGACGTGACCGGCGGACTGGGCGGGCCTGGACTGCCTGTCGGTCATGGGGAGGCTACTCCTGCTCGGTTCGGTCTTGCCGGGCCGCGACACCGGAAACGCTCGGGGCGACGACGCCGCCCGGACGCACCCCGGCAGTCCGGCAGTCCGGTTCCGACAGTCGCACGCTCACCTCGAACGGCTCCAGGAGGTTCACCCGTTCTCGCGTCCCACCGCGAGCCGCGGCGCGACCGGCCGGACGACGCGCGCCCCGCGGAAACCGCACGGCCTCCGGCGCACTCCGGTGTGCCGAGGAGTCCGGATCACCGCCACGACCGAAAGAGTACCAACCACTCGGGGGCCCGATCCCACACAGAACGGATCAGCCCGGACGACAGGGTCATTCCCGCCGCTCCGGCGGCTGCGCCCGCGAGGTGATCGCCAGCCGGTTCCAGGTGTTGATCCCCGTCGCGGCCCAGGTCAACGCGGCCGCCTCCGGCTCGGAGAGGACCTCGCGCACACGTCGCCACACCTCGTCGTCGACGTGGCTCTCGCCCACGAGGGTGATCGCCTCGGCCAGTTCGAGCGCGGCGCGCTCCCGTTCGGAGTACACCGCCACCTCGCGCCAGGCGGGGAGCACGTCGAGCCGTTGCTGGGCGATGCCGAGCCGCCGGGAGTCCGTCAGGTGCATGTCCAGACAGAACGCGCAGCCGTTGAGCTGCGAGGCTCGGATCTTGACCAGTTCGTACACCTCCGGTTCCACCCCGACCCGTTCCAGCTCCCGCTGGATCGAGAGCTCCAATTCGCGCATCGCCCGGTACAGCTCCGGGGTCGTTTCGGACAGGTCCATGCGTCGTTCGGTCATGGCACGAACCTAAGCGCTCACGGGACTCGGATATGGTCCAGTGCGATGCGTGACGACGGGTCCAGTTCGGAACGTTCCGGGAAGAGCGGGATCGACCTCCACCTGGACCGGCGGGCCTGGGGGAGCAGCGTCGAACTGGCCGCCTCGTTGCGAACCGCCATCCGGGAGAACCGGATCGCCGCCGGGAGCAGGGTTCCCTCCACCCGGCTGCTGGCCGCCGATCTCGGCGTGTCCCGGGGCACGGTCACCCGCGCCTACGAGCTGCTGGTCGCCGAGGGACTGCTCGTCACCCGGCAGGGCGCGGCGACCACCGTCGCCGCCGTCGAGTCCCCCGTGCCGGGGAAGCTCCGGGAGTCGGCCACCCGCAGGGCCACCGAACTCCGCTGGGACCTGCGCCCCGGCAAACCGGACCTGAGCGGGTTCCCCCGCGCGGACTGGCTGGCCGCCCAGCGACGCGCGCTGCGCACGGTTCCCGCCGAGGAACTCGACTACGGCCACCCGGCGGGGCATCCGGCGCTGCGCGGGGCGCTGGCCGAGTACCTGGCCCGGGTGCGCGGGGTGCGCACCTCACCGGAGCGGATCGTCGTCTTCGCCGGTTACGGCGAGGCGCTGGGGACGCTGTGCGAGGTGCTGGCACGACGCGGAGTGTCCGCTGTGGACTTCGAGGACCCCTCGTTGCCGAAGCTGCGCCGGATCGCCGGGGAGAGCGGGCTGCGGGTGCGCGGTGTTCCGCTGGACGACTCGGGCATCGAGACGACCGGGGCGCACAGCCCGGTCATGGTGGTGACCCCGGCGCACCAGTACCCGCTGGGGATCACCATGTCGGCCGAACGGCGCACCGAGCTCGGCAGGCTCGCGCGCGCCGAGGACCGACTGATCGTCGAGGACGACTACGACGGGGAGTTCCGGTTCGACCGCGAGCCGGTCGCGGCGTTGCAGCGGATCGCACCACGGCAGGTGGTGTACGCGGGAACGGCGAGCAAAACCCTGGCTCCCGGGCTTCGGCTGGCCTGGCTGGCGCTGCCGGAACACCTGGTGGAACCGGTCCGGGAACACAGGGCGAACGGGGATCTGACTCCCCCCGTCATAGAACAGCTCACCCTGGCCGAGATGCTGCGTTCCGGAAGCTACGATCAACACGTGCGGCGCTGCCGGGCCGGTTACGAGCGACGACGACAGCGGGTGGTGACCGCGCTCACCGAGTCGAAGGTGCGCCACGAGCTGTATCCCGCCGGAATCGCGGCGGGCCTGCACCTGACGCTGCGACTGGCTCCGGAAGGGCCTTCCGAACGGCGGGTGCTGCGACGGCTGCGTCGGCACTCCGTCGCGGTGAACGGGCTCGCCGAACACTGGATGGACGACCGGCTGCGCCGGGAAGGTCTGATGATCGGTTACGCGGCTCCGCCGGGACACGCGTTCGGACAGGCACTGCGTGCGCTGTTACGTGGCCTGACGGAGCACTGAACCGGGAATTCGAGGGCACGGCGGCGGAATCCGTTCGCGGCCTCGCCTTTCCCGCCGCGGCGGTGGCAGCACCGCACGAAGCGGTATCGAACAGACGTTCTATCCTGATCTTTTTCGGCCGTGCGACCCGAGAGGGGAAAAGTGAGCGAACAGCAAGAACCGACCTCCGACCAGCCCACCACCGAGCAGACCGCTCCGGAACAGCCCACCACCGGCCAGGAAGCCACCGGCCGGGGTGACGCGGAGCGGCAGGCCGAGACCGCCGATCCGAGCGGCGGCAGCGGCAGCGCGGAGCAGGGAACGCAGAAGAAGACCAAGGGGCGTAAGCAGGGCGGTGCGCGCAAGACACGCCAGGTGGAGCTCACGCTGACGGTCAGCGGCACCGCCGAGGGCGAGTGGCAGGCCGACCTGACGCACGCGGGCAAGAAGATCGTACAGGGGCTGCCCATCGCGGCGTCCTCGGTGTCCAAGGCCGCCGGTGAGCTGCACGACGACATCTCGGAGGCCATCGAGTCGGTATTGTCCGAGGCCCGTCAGCAGCACGAGGCCAGGCTGGCCGAGCTGGAGGCGGAGTTGCAGCGGGTGCGCAAGACGCTGGAAGAGTTGGAGAGCTGACCTCCGGTGTGAGCACTTCCGCCCCGGTTGCGTAGGAGGTCGTCCGGCGGAACCTCTGGCACGGCTCTCGCTGCGGGGTCGGAGACATCGGGTAGGTACTACACGACGTCTCCGGCGTCCTCGCGAGAGCCGCACCCGAGACCCCGCGGCGGTGCCGGTGGAGTGAGTGGTGGGAGTCGGCCCACGAGGGTGGTCGGAACTGATCACCCAGTCGAAGAGTCCCGGCGATTACGCGAGAAATCGACGGATCGAACGACGCCGAGCACTTACGGCTGCGCATCCCGCACCGCCGCGGGTTCTCCGGCGTCGGCGCCGCGAGGACAGTGGGCACGTGGCGTAGTAGCTACTCGAGGTGCCCACTCCCGGAGCGCCGTCGGCGCCGGAGGTTCCGCCACCGGCACCGGCACGCGAACCGGCCCCGAAGTTTCACGACACAAAAGGCTCCCTGCTCGGAGGAGACGAGCAGGGAGCCTTCTTCGACCGCGACGGTGCGCCGAACTCCCTGGTCCGGCGCACCGTTCGTGTCAGCGGTAGTCGCGCCCGAAGTCGAAGTCGTCCAGCGGCACCGCGGCACCGGTGCCGGGACCGAACACGTCCGGCGCGTAGTAGCCGTCGTCGTAGGACGGGATCGCGTAGGCCGCGGCCCGAGCCTCCTCGGTCGGCTGCACCTGGATGTTGCGGTACTTGTTGATACCGGTACCGGCCGGGATCAACTTACCGATGATGACGTTCTCCTTCAGACCGATCAGCTTGTCGCTGGCGCCCTCGATCGCGGCGTTGGTCAGAATCCGGGTGGTCTCCTGGAAGGAGGCCGCCGACAGCCACGACTCGGTGGCCAACGAGGCCTTGGTGATACCCATCAGGACCGGACGGCCGGAGGCCGGATCGCCGCCCTCGGAGACCACACGCCGGTTCTCCGACTCGAACTGCGCCCGCTCGACCGGCGAACCGGGCAGGAACTCGGTCGCACCGGAGTCGATGATGATCACTCGGCGCAGCATCTGCCGGACGATGACCTCGACGTGCTTGTCGTGGATGCCCACGCCCTGCGAGCGGTAGACCTCCTGCACCTCGCGGACCAGGTGCAGCTGCGCCTCCCTCGGCCCGAGCACGCGCAGGATCTCGTGCGGATCGACCGCACCCTCCATGAGCCGCTGCCCGACCTCGACGTGGTCGCCGTCCTCGAGCTGCCGCTCGGTGCCCTGCACGTTGATCACGGCGAGCCGCTGCCGCTTGGACAACTTGTCGTAGACGATGTCCTCGCCGCCGTCGTCCGGCGTGAGGGTCATCTTCCAGTAGCGGTCGTTGTCCTCCAGGCGGACACGGCCGGAGGCGTCGGCGATCGGAGCCTTGCCCTTCGGCAGCCGGGCCTCGAACAGCTCCTGCACACGCGGCAGACCGGCCGTGATGTCGTCACCGCCGACACCGCCCTGGTGGAAGGTACGCATGGTCAGCTGCGTACCCGGCTCACCGATGGACTGGGCGGCGACGATGCCGACCGCCTCGCCGACGTCGACGAGCTTGCCGGTGGCCATGGAACGGCCGTAGCAGTAGGAGCAGACCCCCGAACCGGACTCGCAGGTCAGCACGCTGCGGACCCGGACGGTGCTCACGCCCGCCGAAATCAACGTCTCGATGGCGGGATCACCCAGGTCAGAGCCGCGGGCGAGCAGGATGTTGCCCTCGGAGTCGGTGACGTCCTCGGCGGTCATCCGCGCGTAGACGCTGGTCTCGACGTGCTGCTCGCGCACCAGCTTGCCGTCCGGCGTGGTCTCGCCGATCGGCATCCGGATGCCGCGGTCGGTACCGCAGTCGTTCTCGCGCACGATCACGTCCTGCGAGACGTCCACCAGACGACGGGTCAGGTAACCCGAGTCGGCGGTACGCAGCGCGGTGTCGGCCAGACCCTTGCGGGCACCGTGGTTGGAGATGAAGTACTCCAGCACCGACAGACCCTCGCGGAAGTTGGTCTTGATCGGACGCGGGATGTACTCACCCTTCGGGTTGGAGACCAGACCGCGCATACCGGCGAGCTGGACGACCTGGGACATGTTCCCGGCCGCGCCGGACTTCACGATCATGTTGATCGAGTTGTCCTCCGGGAAGTTGTTCTCCATCGCCTCGGAGACGTCGTCCTTGGCGGCGTTCCAGACCTTGACCAGCTCGGCGTTGCGCTCCTCGTGGGAGAGCGCACCACGGCGGTACCGCTTCTCCACCTGATCCGCCTTCTCCTCGTAGGAGTCGAGGATCTCCTTCTTGTTCGGCGGAACGATCACGTCGGAGATCGCGGTGGTGACACCGGACCGGGTGGCCCAGTAGAAGCCGGCGTCCTTGAGCTTGTCCAGCGTCTGGGCGACCGAGACCATCGGGTAGCGCTCGGCGAGGTCGTTGACGATCGCGCCCTGGGCCTTCTTCGGCAGCAGCCGGTTGACGAAGGGGTAGTCCGCGGGCAGCAGCTCGTTGAACATCACCCGGCCGAGGGTGGTCTGCAGCGTCAACGGGGTGCCCGGTTCCCAGTCCTCCGGAGTCTCCTCCTTCGACGGGACGATGTCGCGCATCCGGATCTTGACCAGCGCCTGCAGGTCGAGCGACCCCCGGTCGTGGGCCATCAGCGCCTCGTCGTACGAGGAGAAGGCGTGCCCCTCACCGGTGGCCCCGTCGACCTGCCGGGTCAGGTAGTACAGCCCGGTGACCATGTCCAGTCGCGGCATGGCCAGCGGACGCCCGGAGGCGGGCGAGAGGATGTTGTTGCTGGACAGCATCAGCACCCGGGCCTCGGCCTGCGCCTCGGCGGACAACGGCAGGTGCACCGCCATCTGGTCACCGTCGAAGTCGGCGTTGAACGCCTCGCAGACCAGCGGGTGCAGCTGAACCGCCTTGCCCTCCACCAGCTGGGGCTCGAAGGCCTGGATACCCAGCCGGTGCAGCGTGGGCGCACGGTTGAGCAGCACCGGGTGCTCGGAGATGACCTCTTCGAGCACGTCCCAGACCTGGGGGCGCTGCCGCTCGACCATCCGCTTGGCGGACTTGATGTTCTGCGCGTGGTTGAGATCGACCAGCCGCTTCATCACGAACGGCTTGAACAGCTCGACCGCCATCTCCTTCGGCAGGCCGCACTGGTGCAGCTTCAGCTGCGGACCGACGATGATGACCGAACGGCCCGAGTAGTCCACGCGCTTACCGAGCAGGTTCTGCCGGAACCGGCCCTGCTTGCCCTTGAGCAGGTCGGACAGCGACTTCAGCGGGCGGTTGCCCGGGCCGCTGACCGGACGGCCACGCCTGCCGTTGTCGAACAGCGCGTCCACCGACTCCTGCAGCATCCGCTTCTCGTTGTTGATGATGATCTCGGGGGCGCCGAGGTCGATCAGGCGCTTGAGGCGGTTGTTGCGGTTGATGACCCTGCGGTAGAGGTCGTTGAGGTCGGAGGTCGCGAAGCGGCCGCCGTCGAGCTGGACCATGGGACGCAGGTCCGGCGGGATCACCGGGATCGCGCCGAGCACCATGCCCTGCGGGCTGTTCTTGGTCGTCTGGAAGGCGGCGACGACCTTGAGGCGCTTGAGGGCGCGCAGCTTCTTCTGGCCCTTGCCGTTGCGGATGACCTCCCGCAGGCCCTCCGCCTCGGCGTCGATGTCGAAGTTGGCGAGCAGAGCCTCGATGGCCTCGGCGCCCATGCCGCCGGTGAAGTACTCGCCGTAGCGGTCGTAGAGCTCGCGGTACAGCGACTCGTCCGAGATCAGCTGACGGGGCTCCAGCTTGGTGAAGGTCTCCCAGATCTCGTCGAGCTTGTCGATCTCCTTCTGGGCCTTCTCGCGGATCTGGCGCATCTCGCGCTCGCCGCTCTCCTTGACCTTGCGGCGAACGTCGCTCTTGGCGCCCTCGGATTCGAGCTCGGCGAGGTCCGACTCGAGCTTCTGGGCCCGTGCCTCCAGGTCCGAGTCACGCTGGTCGGCGATGTTCTTGCGCTCGACGCCGATCTCGCTCTCCAGCGTCGGCATGTCGTTGTGACGCATCTCGGTGTTGACCGAGGTGATCACGTACGACGCGAAGTAGATGATCTTTTCCAGGTCCTTGGGGGCCAGGTCGAGCAGGTACCCGAGCCTGCTCGGCACGCCCTTGAAGTACCAGATGTGGGTGACCGCGGCGGCCAGCTCGATGTGTCCCATCCGCTCGCGCCGCACCTTGGCCCGGGTGACCTCCACACCGCAGCGCTCGCAGATGATGCCCTTGAACCGGACTCGCTTGTACTTGCCGCAGTAGCACTCCCAGTCCCGGGTGGGGCCGAAGATCTTCTCGCAGAACAGCCCGTCTTTCTCCGGCTTGAGCGTGCGGTAGTTGATGGTCTCGGGCTTTTTGACCTCGCCGTACGACCACTGGCGGATCTCGTCGGCAGTCGCGAGTCCGATGCGGAGTTCGTCGAAGAAGTTGACGTCAAGCACGTCGGGTCTTCTCCCTTTGTTGGGTGTGTGCCGGGTGGACGTGGGGCCGGTTCGCGGAAGCCGCGCCGGGCTTCCGCGAACCGGCGACGAGGTCAGTTGACAACGTCGTCGACCGAGGGCGCCTCGTTCTTGGACAGGTTGATGCCGAGGTTGGCCGCCGCGCGTTCGAGGTCCTCGTCGTCGCCGTCACGCATCTCGATGGCGGCGCCGTCGCTGGAGAGCACCTCGACATTCAGGCACAGCGACTGCAGCTCCTTGAGCAACACCTTGAACGACTCCGGAATACCCGGCTCGGGGATGTTCTCGCCCTTGACGACCGCCTCGTAGACCTTGACGCGGCCGAGCACGTCGTCGGACTTGATCGTCAACAGCTCCTGCAGGGTGTAGGCGGCGCCGTAGGCCTGCATCGCCCAGCACTCCATCTCACCGAAGCGCTGGCCACCGAACTGGGCCTTACCACCCAGCGGCTGTTGGGTGATCATCGAGTACGGCCCGGTCGACCGGGCGTGGATCTTGTCATCCACCAGGTGCAACAGCTTGAGGATGTACATGTAGCCGACCGCCACACGGTGCGGGTACGGCTCCCCGCTCCGCCCGTCGATCAGCATCGCCTTGCCATCGCCGTCCACGACGCGCTCACCGTCGCGGTTCGGCTTCGTCGACGACAGCAGACCGGTGATCTCCTCCTCGCGAGCACCGTCGAACACCGGGCTGGCCGTCTTGGTGCCCGGCTCGACGTCGTAGAGCTCCTCGGGGATCTTGTTCGCCCAGTCCGGGTCCCCGTCGATGGACCAGCCCTGCGAGGCGATCCAGCCGAGGTGCGTCTCCAGAACCTGCCCGATGTTCATACGCCTCGGCACACCGTGGGTGTTGAGGATGATGTCCATCGGGGTGCCGTCCTTGGTGAACGGCATGTCCTCGATCGGCAGGATCTTGCCGATGACGCCCTTGTTGCCGTGCCTGCCCGCGAGCTTGTCACCGTCCTGGATCTTGCTCTTCTGGGCCACGTAGACCCGGACCAGCTCGTTGACACCGGGGGGAAGCTCGTCGTCCTCCTCGCGATTGAAGACGCGGACGCCGATGACCTTGCCGGTCTCGCCGTGCGGCACCTTCAGCGAGGTGTCGCGGACCTCCCTGGCCTTCTCGCCGAAGATGGCCCGGAGCAGCCGCTCCTCGGGGGTCAGCTCGGTCTCACCCTTGGGGGTGACCTTGCCGACGAGGATGTCGCCGCCCTGCACCTCGGCACCGATCCGGACGATGCCGCGCTCGTCGAGGTCGGAGAGCACGTCCTCGGAGACGTTCGGGATGTCCCTGGTGATCTCCTCGGAACCCAGCTTGGTGTCGCGGGCGTCCACCTCGTGCTCCTCGATGTGGATCGAGGTCAGCACGTCGTCCTGCACCAGCCGCTGGGAGAGGATGATCGCGTCCTCGTAGTTGTGCCCCTCCCACGGCATGATGCCGACCAGCAGGTTCTTGCCCAGCGCCATCTCGCCGTTCTCGGTCGAGGGGCCGTCGGCGATGACCTGGCCGGCCTCGACCCGGTCGCCCTCGTTGACGATCGGCTTCTGGTTGATGCAGGTGCCGTGGTTGGAGCGGGCGAACTTCTGCAGCCGGTAGGTGCGCCGGTTGCCGTCGTCGTCCATGATCGTGAGGTAGTCGGCGCACAGCTCCTCGACGACACCCGCCTTCTCGGCGGTGATGACGTTGCCCGCGTCGACGGCGGCACGCAGCTCCATGCCGGTGCCGACGAGCGGGGACTCGCTGCGCAGCAGCGGAACGGCCTGCCGCTGCATGTTGGCGCCCATCAGGGCGCGGTTGGCGTCGTCGTGCTCCAGGAACGGCAGCATCGCCGTGGCCGCCGAGACCATCTGGCGCGGCGAGACGTCCATGTACTCGATCTCGGTGGGGGCGAGCAGCTCGACCTCGCCGCCCTTGCGCCTGCCGAGTACGCGCTCCTCCAGGAAGTTGCCGTCGTCGTCGATCGGCGTGTTGGCCTGCGCCTTGGTGTAGCGGTCCTCCTCGTCGGCGGTGAGGTAGTCCACCTGGTCGGTGACCACACCGTCGACCACCTTGCGGTAGGGCGTCTCGATGAACCCGAAGGGGTTGACCCTGCCGAAGGTCGCCAGCGAACCGATCAGACCGATGTTCGGCCCCTCCGGCGTCTCGATCGGGCACATCCGACCGTAGTGCGAGGGGTGCACGTCACGGACCTCGACGCCGGCGCGCTCCCGGGACAGACCGCCCGGCCCCAGGGCCGAGAGCCGCCGCTTGTGCGTCAGCCCGGCCAGCGGGTTGGTCTGGTCCATGAACTGGGAGAGCTGCGAGGTACCGAAGAACTCCTTGATCGCGGCGACCACCGGACGAATGTTGATCAGCGTCTGCGGCGTGATCGCCTCGACGTCCTGCGTGGTCATGCGCTCGCGGACGACGCGCTCCATCCGGGAGAGGCCGACCCGCACCTGGTTCTGGATGAGTTCACCGACGGTGCGCAGCCTGCGGTTGCCGAAGTGGTCGATGTCGTCGAGCTCGACCGGGACCTCGTTGCCCTCGGAGCCCATCGAGCTCTCGCCCGCGTGCAGCCGCACCAGGTACTCGATGGTGGTGGCGATGTCCTCGTGGGTGAGCACCCCCGAGGTGAACGGCAGGTCGATGCCGAGCTTCTTGTTGACCTTGTACCGGCCGACGCGCGCGAGGTCGTACCGCTTCTCCTTGAAGAAGAGGTTCTCCAGCAGCGTCTGCGCGCTCTCCTTCGTCGGCGGCTCGCCGGGACGCAGCTTGCGGTAGATGTCCAGCAGGGCCTCGTCCTGGCCCGTGGTGTGGTCCTTCTCCAGCGTCGAGAGCATCGTCTCGGAGAAGCCGAACCGCTCGCGGATGCCCTCCGCGGTCCACCCCAGCGCCTTGAGCAGGACGGTCACCGGCTGGCGGCGCTTGCGATCGATGCGCACGCCGACGGTGTCGCGCTTGTCGACGTCGAACTCCAGCCAGGCACCCCGGCTGGGGATGATCTTCGCGCTGTAGACGTCCTTGTCCGTCGACTTGTCGACGGTCTGGTCGAAGTACACGCCGGGCGAGCGGACCAGCTGGGAGACCACGACACGCTCGGTGCCGTTGATGATGAACGTGCCCTTGTCGCTCATCACGGGGAAGTCCCCCATGAAGACGGTCTGACTCTTGATCTCGCCCGTCGTCTGGTTTATGAACTCCGCCGTGACGAACAGCGGAGCCGCGTAGGTCATGTCCTTGTCTTTGCACTCCTCGATGGAGGCCTTGACCTCGTCGAATCGCGGGTCGGAAAAGGACAGCGACATGGAGCCCGAGAAGTCCTCGATCGGGGAGATCTCGTTCAGGACCTCTTCCAGGCCACCAACGGGCATTTCCTCGCCGGCATCGACCCGGCGCTGGAACCAGGCCTCGTCACCGACGAGCCATTCGAAGGATTGGACCTGCAGATCGAGCAGGTCTGGTACTTCCAGCGGCTCACGGATCTTCTCGAATGAGACCCGCCTGGGGGCCCCAGGGATCCCCCTCGTGAAGTTGGAAGCTGCAGAGACCTTGGTCGCGCGGGAGACTGCCAAGATGCGTCCTTCCGGGACTCTGAACTGGCTGCAACCGCTTCCGGAGCGTTGGGTGTAGGTGTCCGGATAGCACGGCTGTCAAGGGTGCAATGGCGCCCGCAATCCGGAAAGCCCCAGCTCAGGGCCACCATTGCTGAGTCCTCAGGCCAGGGAACGGGGAATGCGGGCAGCGCAACGTAGCAGTCTAGCGCGCGTGTCGCCCGCTGTCGAGAGGGGGCCGTTACCGCCCGCCTCGGCGATCACCGCATCACCCGCTAGGTCATCCGCTCCGGCGTCTACCGAAAACAAGCGTGACCGCCCGGAGGCCGTGAGTCAAGAGCTCCACGCCGCATCACTCTCCCGAACGAAAGCATGGTCACTCGATGTGACCACACACCACGCCGCGCATTCCGATCGTCACTCTACGCCGCGACCGACGTCACAGCTCACCCGCCCCGAGATCGCGGCGAGCGCCCCGGCTCGGCCCTTCCGGAGCGGGCTACGGCGAGACCCCCCTCGCGAACCGAACCACCGCACCCGACCCGGCCGCGCCCCGCCGCCAGGTCAACGGGAGGGTGAACACCGCGAGAACGTCCCGTGTTCCCACATCCCGGAAGATCTGTGCGAATTTTTGACCGATACCCCGGCGGAACCGTACGACGCACTCGTATCGTCTGCACCGAGCAACGGTCGTGACACGATCGACGCGTGACCGTGCGGAATCGTGATCCTACTCGGCGGACGCCGCAGGCACCGAGGAGTCGGCCCCGGTTTCGCACCCGCGGTGACACGGGAGAACAGGATGAACGACCAGTTGAACCAGCAGGACCGAACGCCCCGGGGCCAGGACCACTCCGGGGGGCCGACACCGGAACGGCGAACGAGCGGTACCGCCAACAGCTGGTTCACCAACGAGGCGGACGACCGTCCCTCCCAGGAGCAGCCCCCGCGGCAGCAGCCCGCCCCTCAGGGGCGGAGCACCACCCCGGCCCGACCGACGGAGCAGGACGCCGAGCAGCGCTACGCGGAGGCGCTGGCCGCCCTCAACCGGATGATGAGCACCTTCGACTTCACGGAACTGTCCTGGGTGACCGAGGTGCTGCGCGCCACGGCGGGGGCGCTGCCGGAGCAGGACCCCTCCCGCCCCGGGGTGCTCAACAATCTGGGGAGCGCCGCCCAGCTCGCGCACCTGGCCTCCGGTGATCCGGCGCACCTGGAGGACGCCGTGTCCTACTACCGCGCCGCCGCGGATGCCGCCAGGCGCGACGACCCGGACGAGGTGCTCTACCTGAGCAACCTGGCACTGGCGCTGACCGACTCCGCGAACCGCACGGGCTCGGCCGAGCAGGCCGCCGAGTCCGTCGAGATCGCCCGCCTCGGCGTCGAACGCACCGAGAGGACGGCTCCCTCCTCGGTGGGCGACCCGGCCGAGGACCTGCGGCGCCACCGGGGCACCGCCCTGATCAGGCTGGGCAACGCGCTGAAGCTGCACGCCAGGCTGGCCGCCGACAACGACTCGGACGACGAGTCGATCGAGGTCTTCCAGGCCGCGCTGCGCGAGTCCGCGGGCCAGGACGGCGGCCCTCCCACCGACAGTCCCGATCCGCTGATCAGTCTGGGCACGGCCCTGCTGCGCAGACACGAGCGGACCACCGACCCGAACGACCTCGACGAGGGGATCAAGTACCTGCGGATCGGCGTGGGGCTGCTCCCGGACGGCCAGCACCGCCGTTGGATGCTGCTCCGCTTCGCGGAAGCGCTGCGGTTGCGCTACCGCCAGCGGGGCGATCTCGCCGACCTGCAGTCCGCGATCAACGAGCTGTTCGGAGTGCTGGAGGACCTGGACGCGGGGAACCCGGTGCTGGGCAAGCTGATCTGGAACCTCACCTCCTCGACCGTGGAGCACCTGGACAGCAGCGGCGAGTCCGGCAACCTCTACCGCGCGCTGAAGACGATCAGCCCGGTGATGCGCGACCTGGCCGGCGACGACCCGAACCGTGCCGTGGCCCTGGCCAGCTACGGCGCGCTGGCCCGCAGGCACTACCTGCACGCGGGCAACACGGCCGCGCTGGACACGGCGGTGTCCGCCGGGGAGGCCGCCACCGACAGCGAGACCACCCCGGCCAAGCGCTGCGCGGTGCTGAACTCGCTCGCCTCCACGCTGATCACGAGGTTCGAGCGGGCGGGCCAGCAGTCCGACCTCGACCGGGCGGGGGAAGCGGCCGAGGAGGCGCTGCGGAACTCCCAGCAGCGCACCGCGCCGCAGTACACCGCCTACGCGCAGCTGGGCGTCGTGGCCGCCCACCGCCACCGGCTCAACTCCCGCAACGAGGAGCTGGACACGGCGATCGAGATGTTCGACAGAGCGCTGATCGCCATGCCGGACTCGGCACCGGAGCGGGTCACGGTCGCCACCCATCTGGGGCGCGCGCTGCAGACGCTCTACCGCCGCACCGGCAGGCGGAAGCTGTACCGCTGGGCCCGCAAGACGCTGACCGACGCGGCCACGCTGCCGACCGGTCCCGCCGACCAGCGACTCAAGGCGGCCAACCTGTGCGGCAGGCTCGCCGCCCAGGCGCACCGCTGGTCCGAGGCGCTGGAGTCGTTCACACTGGCCGTCGAGTTGCTTCCGCTGGTCACCCAGGGCAAGCGCGCCGTGGCCACCCCGACCGTGCAGCGCCGCTGGGCCCACGTGACCGCCGACGCGGCGGCCTGCGCCATCGAGGTCGGCAAGCCGGAGCGGGCGGTGGAGCTGCTGGAGCACGGCCGCGCCGCGCTGCTGTCCGAGCTGCTGCCCGCGGGCAGCGAACTCGGCCAGCTCAACCTGAGCCACCCGGAGCTGGCCACCGACGCGGTTCGGCTGCGCAGGCTCCTCGACCGACATCCCGAGGAACCGATCCTCGGCGGGGTGGACGTCATCGACGACGTGCGCCGCAGGCGTTGGCTGGCCGACACCTGGGAGGAGCTGCTCACCGAGATCCGCGCGGAGCCCGGGCACGAGGGCAGGCTTCGGACCCGGACCTTCGACGCGCTGGCCGAGGCGGCCGACGAGGGAGCGGTCGTGCTGGTCAACCTGAGCGAGTACCGTTCGGACGCGGTAATCGTTTTCGGTGGTCGGGCGCTGGTGGTGAGCCTGCCCTCGGTGACCCCGGAACTGGCCGAGGAGCACGCCGCCTCGGCCCTGAACGCCGCGCAGCAGGCGCAGCGCACCGCCGACACCGAACGCGCGCTCGGCAGCACGCTGGACTGGCTGTGGCGGAACGTCACGCGCCCCGTCCTCGACCGGATGGGCTACACCCGGATGCCGCCGCAGGGCGCGCGCTGGCCCAGGCTGTGGTGGAGCACGCAGGGCGCGGCGGCCTTCCTGCCGCTGCACGCCGCGACGTCCACCGCGGGGGAGAGCGCGCTGGACCGCGTGATCTCCTCGTACACCCCGGGGCTGCGCGTGCTGCTGGCGGCCAAGCACCGCCGGGAGCGGGCGGGGGCCGACGGGGCGCTGATCGCCGGACCGGCCGACGAGCGGACCCCCGACCAGCCGGGCAGGATTCCGGCGCGGCACTGGCCCTCGGCGACGCTGATGTCGGAGCGCGACCACACCGCCGACGACGTGTTCGCCGCGTTCGACCAGCACCAACTGGTTCACGTCTGCGAGCCGAGCACGCAGCACGCCGCCCAGCCCGCCGCCGGGCTGGTGCTGGACCGGGAGGAGCGCGCGAGATCGCTGAATCTGCTGGAGCTGGGCCAGCGCGACTTCGGCGACGCGAAGTTCCTGTGCCTGGCCCGCTGCAGGACCAAGGACACCCCCTCGGCCGCCGCGTTGACGATGGCGGGCGCGTTCGCCTTCATGGGCTTCAGGCACGTGATCAGCACCCTGTGGGCGATGCACCGGGGACCGGCGGAGGACGTGCTCTCGGCGCTGTACGCGGAGCTGGCCCGCGACGGCGAGTTCCGCGCCGAGTTCTCCCCCAGCGTGCTCAACGCGACGACGCGCAGACTGCGCAAGCGGTATCCCGACGCACCGACGCTGTGGGCCGGTTACACCCACGTGGGGACCTGAGGTCCCATCCGGCAGCACCGCTCCGGCGGCGCCGGCCGGGGAACACGAGCTGGGGAGCACCGACCTGGGGGCACCTGTCCGCACGGCGGGCGCACGAACCGATGGGGGCGGTGCCGATTTCTCGGGGACGGCCCGCACGCGGGGCCGTGGAACCGGCGCCGGACCTCGGGACCGAACCGGGGTGGATTCGGGGATCGTCACGAGCCGGGGAACGCCGCGAGGTCACTGGGAGGCGTGGCTCTGGGAAGCGGCGCGGAGCGCGTGGACGAGCTGGTCGACGGTGGGGGAACCGGTGAGCCCGTCCGGGGTGGTGTAGACCCGACAGGTCAGGCCGTACGTCCCGGCCGTGGTCGGGAACGCGTCACGGCCGTTGACGCGGACGGTGGGAGATCCCGGGAAGCTTAGGTCCCGGGCCTGCCGGTCCGTCTCGACAGCACGCAGGCGGACCTCCACCTCCGGGTGCCCCGACATCCTGAGGGCCTGGTCGAGCCGTTCCCGGGTCAGGTACCAGCTCGGGCAGTCCGCGAAGTAGAGCAGTTCGACGTCCACGACCTCATGGTGCACCGGCTCGCGGGCAGTTGTCTCCGGAGTTCGGGCCCGCTTCTCACTCACCGGCCGCGTTCGGAGCTCGCGGACCTCGAAGGCCGTCGCGTCCCAAGCTCGGGGAGTCGATGGCCGGGAGAGCTCCGGCGGCCGGTTCGCGGTGGGGTTCACGGTGCGGCCCGCGCTGAACCGCTCCCCGGAAAGTCGGGGCCGAAACTCGGAACCGACCCCCGAGGAACGGTTCGGACCGGTTCACGAACCGGGCTGCCGCACGAGCCGTCGGCTCACTCGAACCGCTCGTTCTTCACGGCATCGATGAACGCGGCCCACTGGGCGCCGGTGGCGGTGAAGTACCCGGCCGCACGATCCTTGGTGTCACGCACGGCGGCGCCGTCACCGACGCGGCCGATCTCGACGCAGTGCGAGTGTTGGTTCGAGCGGCTAGACTTCCGCCATCCTCGGGGGTGTACCGTCATTCCTGGCTGTCCTCCAACTCCGTTGCGATGCTGGCGATGAGTTCCGCCGAGTCCTCTGGACTCATCGCCACGCCACGGAGGTTAGCCGTCGCTTCCTGGTACACCTCGATCTCCCCAGGGCTGCTGAGAAACGCATCGGATCGCAGGTGTTCCACGTGCACCACCGGTGCCGCCTTGGCGAATTCGAAGAGCAGGAAGTGACCCGCGTGCGCGGGTGTCCACCCGCCGGTCCTGCTGGGGATCACGCGCATGGTCACGTTGTCGAGTTCAGCCATCTTGGCGAGGTGCCGTAGCTGGTCGGCCATGATTTCGGCACTGCCCATCGGCTCGCGCAGCGCCCATTCACCGATGAACGAGTGCAGCGTCGGGGCGTTTCGTCTTGTCAGCACGTCACGCCGCCCCACGCGCATCGTGACTTGTGCTTCCAGCTCTTCCGAAGGTGTCCCGCTGGACATGACCGCTCGTGCGTAGTCCGCGGTCTGGAGCGGTCCCGGAATCATGATCGGTGAGACGTCCACGATCGAGGTCGCTGTCCGCTCGAACTCGATCAGCGTGGTCAGATCTTGGTTCACCGATCGTGTTCTCGGCTTGATCCAGTTCGTTTCGTCTGTCGCATCGCGGGCCATTGTCGCGAGCCTGTCGCGCTCGGATTCCGATGCTCCGTATGTCGTGAGCAGTGCGACGACCATTTCCGGAGACTGCGGCGTCTGCCCGGTTTCGAGTCTGGCGTACTTCGAGTGATGCCCACCGAGTCGCTCCGCTACATCGCGCACTGTCATTCCTGCTTGTTCGCGGAAATCGCGCAATTCTGCGCCAAGAGCACGCGCCCTCGGAGAAGTTCGCTTGGTGTTTGCCATGCGACAAGATTATGTCGCTGAGACTTTTCTGTGTACCAACATCACTCGATCGAAGCATCGTGGATGGCGCGCACGACAAAATACTGTCGCATCACATGGTCACGAGGAGCGGAAACAGCTGGTCGTTCCGCGAAAAATAGGGAGCTTGTCGAATGTCCCAGAGATACGAGACGTCCGGTTTCGGGGTGCGGGTGAGATGCCATCACGAAGGTGGCTCCGGTTCGCTGCGGGTGTGGCGGTCACAGTGGACTCCCGAGGTGATCCGCATCGAGACGCCGACGGTCTACAACCGGACGGTGTGGACGGTGCGGCAGGCCCGGGAGCTGCGGGCGGTGCTCGACGCGGCGATCCGAGCGAGTGAGCTCTCATGAGCAGCCCGCACGCCGAGATCGCGATCCTGGCACGACGCTGCGAGTGGCTGATGAGCGACGCGGCCTTCGCGCTGGGCTGGCGCCGTTACAGCTCGGCGCAGTGCCGTGATGCCGCCGCCGCGCTCGAAGAGTTCGCCACCGCTCTGCGCCAGCACGCCGAGACCCTGCCCGCCGGGGAACTTCCCGGTCACGAGCCGAACGGGCGGACCACCCCCGTCGAGGGGGATGGCGATGCCTGAGTCGTCACCGGGCGCCGCTCACCGATGGAGCCGGGACGCGGCCACCAGTCGCCACGGCGAACCTCCCGTGCCAACGGCGGGGCCGGGGGCGTTCACCACCCGGCGGCCACGACGAGAAGCGGGCCGCACCGGGCCCGAGGAGGTGCGGGCCGACGCGGCCCTCACCGAGATCATGCCCGCGCTCGGACAAGGCCGCTTCACGCACTGGCGCGGGACGCTGCCGTTGTCGGCGGCAGTACAGCGCCGACCCGGTAGGAGCAAGCTACCGGGTCGGCCCGCCCAGGCTACCGCGCCCGACGAGCGGCCCTCGACGGCTCTGCTCGACCGTGTCCTGGCCGGGCTACGCACCCTGTAGCGAACACGGTCCGGTGCCGCTGACACCCCCGACCCCCGGCACCGGACCGTCCCGCCCGGCCGATGCACACCCCGACAACATCGACCGGGCCACCACCCAGCGCGAAACACCCCCACTACCCCGCTTCGGCGAAACCACCCCGCCCACCGCCGAACCGCTGCCGCCGAGCCGGTGCCTCCACGTCAACCGCCGACCCGGCGGTGTCCACCCGGTCCCCACCGGGAGTCCCCGGCGGTTCTCCGAAGCCGCCGGGGACGACACGAGCAGGGCAGGACTGCCCCGAAAGGAAGGAGAACAGGTTATGACAACGCCAACCAGCGAGCGCGACGCAACGTTCGCCCACGAGCCGGTGGCCTCGCACTCGGCCCAGTTCCCGCTGGCACGCCCGCAGGGGGAGCAGCCCGCCGGGCCTGCCTCTCAGCCGTGGGGACTGCGGAACATGGTCGCCGTCGGCGATCCGACGGACAGGGCACTGAACGGCCGCTACGACCACGACCGCCAGGTCGCCGTCGACGAGCGGGGTATGCCGCTGCACGAACTTCACATGGGCATGACCACCACCAACATGGACGGCCAGGAAGGCCCCTCCGAGGACTGGTCGGCCAAGGACTTCGCCCCGGACATGTCCGAATCGAACTGATCCGGAAAGGCTTCATCCGTGACAGTGCTCATCCTCGCCCGCGACATCGACCCCAGTGCGGACGCGATGGTCGAGGCCGTCCAACGACGCGGCACGCGGGTTCATCGGGTGAACACCGGATGGTTTCCCGCGCGGCTCGGCCTGTCCGCCGAGCTGCGCGGGGGACCGCTGGTGCGGACACCTGACCACTCCCGCGCACACCATCGACCTCTCCGAGATCACCGGCGTGTACTACCGCGCACCCGAAGCGTTCCGGTTCCCGAACGAGTGGGAACCACAGGTACGCCAACACGCGTTCCTCGAAGCGAAGTACGGCCTGGGCGGGGTGCTGGCCTCGCTACCCGCGATATGGGTCAACCACCCGTCCCGCCTGGCCGACGCCGCGTACAAGCCTGTGCAACTGACCGAAGCAGCCCGGCTCGGCCTGTGCGTGCCCGAGACCGCGTTGACCAACGAGCCGACTTCGTTCACCTCGTTCGCGGGCCGAGGGCGAACAGTCACGAAAATGCTCGGCAACACCAGCCTCACCAGCGATAACACCCACTCCGTTGCCTGGACGCGGGCGCTCGACGCGGCCGATCTCGACGACCTGAACGGCATCGAGTCGACCGTGCACCTGGCCCAGCGATGGGTACCGAAGCGGGCCGAGGCACGTGTCATCGCGGTTGGTGACACGATCACTACCGTGCGCATCGAAGCGGGAAACGCCGCGTCGCACGTGGACTGGCGCAGCGACATCGGAGCACTGCACTACGAGCTCACCACCCCACCGCAGCGGGTCGCCGACGGCGTGCGCGCTGATGCGGCGATTCGGTCTGCTGTACGGCGCGCTGGACTTCGTGATCACTCCCGAGGGCCGGTGGGTCTTCCTGGAGATCAACCCGGGCGGCCAGTACGGGTGGCTCGAAGCCGCCACCGGCGCGGCGATCACCGGCCAGCTGGCCGAACTGCTCACCTCAAACCCCACCGACCACGAGGAGCACCACCATGTCACAGCGTGAGGGCGCCTGGACCGATCGCGCGGCGCGGTTGGCCGAACGATTGGAGGCCGACGGAGCGCTGCAAGAGCCCGCGTGGAAGGCGGCCGTGGCCGCCACGCCTCGGCACGAACTGGTTCCCACCTTCTACCGGCAGACCCCGGACAACTACGAATGGGAACCCGTGGACGCGACCACGCCGGAAGGCCTGGACGCGGCGTACTCCCCGATCACGCTGGTGACCTCGCTCGACGGGCGAGACCATCCGCTGTCCAGCGGCACCAAACCCGACCTGATCCTGCGTATGCTCGAAACCCTCGACGTCCACGACGGGCACACCGTGCTGGCGGTGGGCACCGGGACCGGCTACACCACCGCGTTGCTGACCCATCGGCTCGGCGACCGCGAGGTGTACTCCGTCGACATCGACCCTGCTCTGGTCGAGGCCGCCCGCGAGAGGCTGGCCCGCCTGGGCCACCACCCCACGCTGGCCTGCCGCGACGGCGCGGACGGCCTGCCCGAACACGCGCCCTACGACCGCATCATCGCCACCTGCTCCGTCCCCCGCGTGCCCTGGAACTGGGCCGAACAACTCACCCCCGGGGGCACGGTGCTCGTGAACGTGATGCCCGCGGCGATCAACGCGGGCGGGCTCGCTCTCCTCCACCGGCGGGGTGACCGACTGGAAGGCCGGTTCTCCAGCCGGTGGGCCTCGTTCATGGGAATGCGCGGCGCCGCTCCGACAACCCCCGGCGAACACCGAGCACCCGACACAAGCAGCCCCCGCAGCCGGACGACCACCACCCCACCCACCCCCTGGTGGGACAACCGCGTGGTCTGGCTGCTGGCCCAATTCCACGGCCTGCCCGACGGAGTCACGATCGGCATGCGCCTCGACCCGGACACCGGCCGACCGGCGGCGGCCACCATGACCGCCCCCGACGGCTCCACCACCGACATCACCCTCACCACCACGAACAACCGATACGAGGTCACCGAAACCGGACCCACCCCACTGTGGGAACCCGTCGAACACGCCCACCAGACCTGGCTGACCCACGGCAAACCCGACTGGCCCCGCCTCGGCATCACCGCCACCCAACACCACCAACGGCTCTGGATCGACCACCCCCACAACCCCACCCACTGG
>NZ_FNJR01000006.1:197234-279622 GCF_900104475.1 Actinopolyspora xinjiangensis | reverse complement strand
GAATCACCACAGATTGCTCCTCACCACCCTAACACCCGGCCACACCCCCCATTCACCAGGGGGCCCGGATCCACCAGAACCCGGAACAACCAAGCGTTAGAGCCACCCTCGACGGTTTCTCCCGTCGGGAGCACCAAGTTACTTTACTCGATCCGGCCAGCGGTGTCAACCCGCTCTTTCCGTCTCGCTCGGAGCCTCGTCAGCTCCTGTTCACTTGTGGATACAGCTTAACCCAACCCCGATGGGTACTTCGAGGGGGCCCCACTCAGCTGCCCGGGACGCCGGATGCGCCGCGGCAGCCTCGGTGAGGGCGGAGACGATACCGCCTCCCTACTCGGCCTCACGGCCGGGGCGCAGCCACAACTTGACGGTACTCGTCTCCGAAGCTCCGATCGCCTGCATCAACTGCTCCGGCGGCACCGGTTCACTCCTTCCGACCGGAACGATGTCGTAGCCCCAGGAGGTGAACTCCTCCAGCACACCACGCGGTTCGTCCCCCAGCGCTCGTATGCCAGAGGGAGTGAAGGAGCACACCACGGCGGGACGGTGTCCCCGCAACAGCCGTTCGAGCCCGGCGAGGATGCGGTGCACCCGCGAGCCGACGTCCACGTGCACCACGGAGAGGTTGCGTTCGCCGACCCCGTGCTCAGTGCTGAGCTCCTCATCCAGCCGGACCCCCCTTAGCCGGACCACGGAAGCGCGCCCGTCGGGAGCGGACTGGTGCCCCTCCCCTTCGGCGGAGGTCACCTCAACCCCGCCGGTACCGGCGGGCAGCCCGAGGAGTTCACAGTCCGTGCTCCAGGCCGCGCGGTCCAGCACGGTCAGACGTTCCCGGAGCCGCTCCGCGACGTTGACCTCCGCGTTGTGCTCCAGCAGACCGCGCGCCGTCTCGTCCGGCTCCACCGCGATCACCCGCCCGGTGTAGTTGAGCCTGCCGAGCACACGGACGGCCTGGTAGCCCACGTAAGCACCGATGTCGAGGAAGACACCACCGGGTTCGAGCAGGGAGTCGATCAGCGCGGACACCTCGGCGTCCCAGCGGTGGTGCGAGGACAGCCAGGGCAGCATCACCGTGTCGTCGGCCGGTAGCCGCAACAGTCCCGCCTCACACACCACCGGCGTGCCGGGCAGATGGGCCGTCCCACCGTTGCGCTCGTGCTCGCGCAGCACGATGCGGCGCAGCGCGTCGGTGCTGCGCAGCGTGTTGTCGATGTCCAGGGCGGTGCGGCGCAGCCCGTTCTCCAACTGTTCCCGCTGGTTCCGCTCGGAGGTCTCGATCCGCTGCTCCAGCCGGTCCACCCGGTCCAGCGTCCGCTCCACGGCACCGGTGAGGCTGTCTATGCGCTCGGCTAGTTCGGAGAGCTGCCGCTCGCCGAACGAGCCCGCGCTCTCCTCCAGGGCGCGCAACCTGCGCTCGTGCTCGGCGAGGTCGGTGCGGGCCTGCACCGTGCTGTCGTCGGCTCCGGCGACCCTGGAACCGAGCTGTTCCTGGCGCTGGGCCAGCTGCGTCAACTCCGCCCGCACCGCGTTGACGTCGAGGTCGTCGGCACGTTCCTGCTGTCTGCGGAGCAGCTCCGAGGAGGTCTTCTCGACCCCGTCGAGCAACGACCGGATGATGTCGCGGATGTGCTCGTCGTAGTGGCCCAGGGCTTTGAGCACGGCTTTGCGCAGGGCGGGGGTGACCGCGTTGCGCCCGCCCATGCCCACCTCGGGCGGACGGTGCAGCGCGTGCCGGGCCACCAACAGCGGACGCAGCGGATCCTCGTCGGGACCGTGCTGGTCCCGCGCCCACTTGGCCCGCCAGTTGCGATAGGCCGCCTCCACGCGTTCGCGGAGCTGTTCACCCGCCTTGTTCGGTGCGTGGTGCTGGGCCAGGCGTTCGCGGGCCGCGACGCCGAACCGTTCGAGGGCTCCGGGGTCGTCGGCCGCCTCGGTCAGCGCTGCCGCGGCGGCTTCGAGGTCAGGCTCCCCGGCACCGTGGCATCCAACGAGCACCGCGCCCTCACGTCCGAAGAGCTCGCCGACCGAGCCCTGTTCCACCGTGATGACGGGAATCCCACGTGCCGCCGCGTCGAGCATCCGGAGCGCGTAACGATCCCCACCGACACCACCTTCGGCGCGGTGCAGCGAAACGGCGCAGTCGGCGACGAGTTGGGCGGTCTCCTCGGAGTCCTCCCGCTCCAGCAGCAGAATCCTGGGATCTGTGGTGGTGGCCAGCCGCAGCCGCTCGGCGGCTTCCGGATGCTCGGCGGCGCCACTGACCGCCACGACCAGCCGCACGTCTTCACGCCCGCCGAACGCGGCACCGAAGGCGGTCACCAGACCGAGCACGTTCGCGCGGTGCTCCTCGGTGTGGTCGGCGAAGGCGACGAAGACGAACTCCCCCTCGATCCCGAGCCGTTCGCGTGCGTGTCGCCGAGTCGCCGGATCGGGGCGATCGTGTTCCGGGAACGGCAGGGCGAGCACCCGGGCCTGCACGCCCACGTGCCGTGCCGCGTGCCTGCCCGCCTGCGACAGCGCCCACAGCTCGGTCGGTTCGCCGGAGACGGTGGCCTGCTCGGCCGGATCGGCCCCACCGTCCGGGCGAACGTCGATGAGGTGGTGCCCCGCGGGCACCGGGACCGAGGGGTCGCAACGCAGCACGACGGGGTACTGCGCGTCGTCCGAGTTCGGGATCCCGGAGGAGCGCACCGCGAGCCGCACCAGTTCCGCTAGCCTGCCGGAGCCGACGACGGCCACGCCGAGCTGGTCGGTCATCTCGGAACGGTTCGGCCCCGGGCTCCGCACCAGCCGCGACGGCACGCGCCCACTGGCGACCCCGACTCCGGCGCACCACTCGGCGAAGGCGGCGGCGTCGTCGGTGAGCGGCCGCGGGTAGTCGCGGCGCAACAACGGGTCGTCCTGCCAGAGCGCGAAGCACCACCGGGAGCATCCGGCGGCCCGCTGCTGCTCGTCACCCGGGGTGGCGGCCCAGTCCAGGAACTCCGCGAACGGATCGCGTTCCGGGGCCTCGGGTTCGAAGGGGCCGGGGACCACGGGTTCCCCCGAGGCTTCGGCGGACAGCCACTGGGAGCGGTACGCGGCGCGCAGCGGGCCGGGCAGCGCCGTACCGTCCGGGAGCTCGTCGAACGGTGAGGACTTCTCGGTGGCCATCCCCTGGGACACGAGCGCGTTGCGGTAACCGGCGCACAGTCGCGCCAACGGCGGGGACTCGGACAGCAGTACCCGGGGGCGGTCCGAGTACTCGGCGGAGAACAACCAGGGGCGCTGCGGCTCGAAGCCCTCGAAGTGGACGCTTCGCAACGGCTGACCGTCCACGATGTAGCCGTCCTCGGAGGATTCCAGGGTTCGCTGACCGGCGTTGAACACCGAGAGCCCGACACCGGGGTCGCGCAGCACCCGGTGGTCGACCACGGCGGGAAGCCCCTCGAAGAACTCGGCCGCGGCGTCCGGTTCGGCCCGCACCCGTTGCGCCCATTCGTCGAGCACCCATTCGCAGCCCTGGCAGACCGCGAGCAGGTTCGGGTCGAATGATCCCCGTGCGGCCAGGTCCCGGGCCCCCGGGCGCAGCCCGTCGGCGGGCAGCGGGCGGAGCACCCGGGGGGACAGCCCGAGCGGGGTGTCCTTGTCCAGGGTGGCGAGCGGTTCCCCGAACGATCCGAAAACCTGGACCGACGGCGACAGGTAGAGCACCAACGGTTCGGAGCGCAGCAGGAAGGAGAGGAGCCTGGGCAGCACGACGGCGTTGAGCAACTCACCGCCGCAGGCCGTGGCCAGCCGGGCGAACTCGACCTCGTCGACGCCGATGTCGGCCGGGGTGAGGACTTCCTCGCGAGCACCGGCTTCGAGGCCGGAGTCGAAGTCCAGCAGCAGGATCGTGAACCGCCCGCCGGGGTGGCACCGCAGGAACGAGTCGCGCAGTACCCGTGCCCCGGCGAGCTGGCCATGCCTCGCGACCGTGCAGCCGTGCGGCGGGCCCGGCCCGCCTCCCTCGTCGGACGGCCGGGGGGATCCCTCCTCCGGCAGCTCGACGGGCCAAGCCGGTTCGTCGGCGAACTCGTCCGCCGGGCCGGGCCCCTCCGGATCGGCGGGCGGCCACTGGTTCGATTCGGAATGGTCCAGGGGATCGCTCACGGTCCTGAACCTACCGTCGAGGATTCGGCCTCGGCACTCCCCGACCGGATCACAGCATCGGCATCAGGGTGCGCAGCTCGTACGGCGTGACGTGACTGCGATAGGCGTTCCACTCGTCCCGCTTGTTGCGCAGGAAGAAGTCGAAGACGTGCTCGCCGAGCGTCTCCGCCATCAGCTCCGAGTTCTCCATCTCGGACAGTGCCTCGTTGAGGTTCTGCGGCAGGCTGGGATACCCGGCCGCCTTGCGCTCGCTCTCGGTCAGCGACCAGACGTCGTCCTCGGCGGCCGGTGGCAGCTCGTAACCGTGTTCCACGCCACGCAGCCCGGCGGCGAGGATCACCGCGTAGGCCAGGTAGGGGTTGCACGCCGAGTCGAGGTTGCGCATCTCGATACGCCGGGAGGAGGACTTGCCCGGTGAGTACATCGGCACCCGCACCAGGGCGGAGCGGTTCGCGTGGCCCCAGCAGACCGCTGTGGGGGCCTCGCCCCCGACCACGAGCCGCTTGTAGGAGTTCACCCACTGGTTGGTCACCGCGCTGATCTCCCTGGCGTGCCGCAGCAGTCCCGCGACGAAGGCACGGCCGGTGTCGGAGAGCTCGTAGGGGTTCTCGGGGTGGTAGAAGGCGTTCTGGTCGCCCTCGAACAGGCTGATGTGGGTGTGCATCCCGGAACCGGGCTGGTCGCTGAACGGTTTGGGCATGAACGAGGCCCGCACGTTCTGGGTGAGGGCGACCTCCTTGACCGTGTACCGGAAGGTCATCACGTTGTCGGCCATGGTCAGCGCGTCGGCGTAGCGCAGGTCGATCTCCTGCTGCCCCGGTGCGCCCTCGTGGTGGCTGAACTCGACGGAGATCCCCATCGCCTCCAGCGCCTCGATGGCGTTGCGGCGGAAGTGGGGGGCGGCGTCGTGGCTGGCCTGGTCGAAGTAGCCGCCCGAGTCCGCGGCCACCGGCTCGCTGCCGTCGGTGGGCAGGTTCTTGAGCAGGAAGAACTCGATCTCCGGGTGCACGTAGCACGTGAAGCCCGACTCGGTGGCCCTGGAGAGGGTGCGCCGGAGCACGTGCCTGGGATCCGCCCAGCAGGGAGATCCGTCGGGCATCGTGATGTCGCAGTACATCCGCGCCGAGTAGTGTTCCCCGTCCGCCGTCTCCCAGGGCAGTACCTGGAAGGTCGCCGGGTCGGGTTTGGCGACCATGTCCGACTCGTAGATGCGGGAGAACCCCTCGATGGCGGAGCCGTCGAAACCGATCCCTTCGGCGAAGGCCCCTTCGAGCTCGGCGGGCGAGATGGCCACCGATTTGAGAATGCCGAGAACGTCGGTGAACCACAGCCGCACGAAGCGGATGTCGCGTTCTTCCAGAGTGCGGAGCACGAACTCCTGCTGACGGTCCATGCCCGCACCCTAAGCGTCCGGGTGGGCTCGTGCCCCACCCGCTCGGTCACGAGTGGGTGAGGCACGTCCGCCGACAGGGTAGCCGACAGCCGCTCGGCCCGGAGTGTTCGGTGCGCCCGTCGGTGCGGGGCTCTCGATCCGGGACGGGCACGGCCCGGCCGGAAAACCTCGATCAGGCCGAGCAGCGCTTGTCCTGCTCGGGGAGCTTCAGATCGACCAGGTAGCGCGTCCCGGCCTCGTTCACGCAGTCGTTGCCGTGCAGGAAGACGGTGTGTCCCTCGCCCTCGTAGGTCAGCAGCCCGCCGCCGAGCGCGTCGGCGAGTCGCCTGCCGTTCTCGTAGGGCGTGGCCGGGTCGCCGGTGGTGGAGATCACCAGTGTTTCGGGAAGTTTCTCCGGCCGCGGTTCCGGCTTGTCACCGGTCTCCGGGACGGGCCAGAAGGCGCAGGCGTCGCGGGCGGAGCTGACGGGATGGCCGTTGTCGGTGAAGGGGGCCGCCCGCCGGTACTTCCGGTTGAACTCCCGGTAGTCCTCTCTGCCGCCGATGCGGTCGGCGTCCACGCAGGTCACCGCGGTGTAGACGGCCATGATGTTGGAGTAGGAGCCGTCCTTGGCCCTGCCGTGGTAGAGGTCGGCCAGTTGCAGCATCACCGAGCCGTCACCGTTGGCCAGTCGGGACAGTCCGGTGTTGAGTGGCTGCCAGTACCGCTTCGAGTACAGCGCCTGCACGAAGCCGATCTCGGCGTCCGCGTAGGACAGTTCCCTGCCCTCGAAGACGGTGGAGGCCGGACTGCCGATCAGCGGCCGGGTGATCTCGTGGTAGCGCTCGACCGCACGGTCGGGATCGCCGCCCAGCGCGCAGCGCCGCTGCCGGGCGCACCACTGTGCGAAGGCGTCGAAGGCCTGCTGGAACCCGGCGGCCTGTCGCAGGTTCATCTCGGCCCTGTCCCAGTTCCCCGGTGCCATGGCCCCGTCGAGCACCATCGCCCTGACCCGTTCGGGGAACCGGGAGGCGTACTCGGCCCCGAGGCGGGTGCCGTAGGAGTAGCCGAGGTAGGTGAGTTCCTCGTCGCCGAGCGCGGCTCGCAGCACGTCCATGTCCCTGGCGACGCTGTCGGTCCCCACGTTGGCCAGCAGCTTCTCACCGCTGCGTTCGGCGCACTTCTCGGCGTAGCGGCGGTTCTCCTTCTCGATCCGATCCACCGCCGCGTCGGAGGTGATCGCCTCGGAGTTCAGTCGAGCGGCGTCCTTCTCCTCGTCGGTGAGGCACTTGACGCGAGGGGTGCTCGCCCCGACGCCGCGCGGATCGAAGCCGACCATGTCGAACTTCTCTCCTAGTTCGGTGCCCTCGATCTTGGAGACCCGCGCGGCGGTCGAGGTCATCCCGGAAGCCCCCGGCCCTCCCGGGTTGGAGACCAGCGAGCCGACGCGCGCCTGCTCGTCGGAGGCCGGCCTGCGCAGCACACCGATCTCGGCGGTCTCACCGTCGGGTTCGTCGTAGTCCAGCGGCACGGTCAGGCGGGCGCATTCCAGCCCCTCGGTGTCGAAGAGCTTCTCCGCGCGGGGCGTGGTGGCGTAGGACGCGCAGCCTTCCCAGTCGAGTGACTGCTGGTAGTAGCGCTCCAGTTCCGGCGCGGGAGACTGCGCGGTGGACTGCTGGTTGTCCTGCTGTGATGGTTCCTGCGTGTTCGAGCACGCCGTCACTACCCCCAGAAGAGCGACAGCGGCGACCACGGTTCGTGGGCGAAACATGCGCGGGATCGTGACACGCGACATCGGAACGGCGCGACGAGCCGCCCCGGCGAACGTGCGCGTCGTCACTGCGCGAAGATGGAGATATGCCGCAGTTGCGTGTAGCTCTGGCCCAGGTGAACCCCCGCGTGGGCGACATCGCGGGTAACAGTTCGCTGGTCCTGGAACGCAGCGGGGAAGCCGTGGCGCGCGGGGCGCACGTCGTGGCGTTCCCTGAGATGGTGCTGTCCGGCTACCCGGTGGAGGATCTGGCGCTGCGCAAGTCGTTCGCCGCCGCCAACCGGGCCGAACTGGAGTCCCTGGCGGTGCGGCTGCGGGAGGCGGGCTGCGGGGACGCCCTGGTGATCGTCGGGCATCTGGACCGCGACGACGAAGGTGTGCGCAACGCGGCGTCGCTGCTGTACGGCGGTGAGGTGGTCGGCACCTACTTCAAGCACCACCTGCCGAACTACGGCGTCTTCGACGAGGCCCGCTACTTCGCCCCCGGCTACGACCTGCCGATCGTGCGGTTCCACGGGCTCGACATCGGCGTGGTGATCTGCGAGGACATCTGGCAGAACGGCGGACCGATCGCGGCGCTCGGCAAGGTGGGAGTGGACGCGGTGGTCTGTATCAACGGTTCCCCCTACCAGCGGGCCAAGGACCACGAGCGCACCCAGCTGGTGATACGCCGCGCCGCCGAGGCCGGAGCCCCGATGGCCTACGTGAACATGGTCGGCGCGCAGGACGAGCTGGTCTTCGACGGCGACTCGATGATCGCCACGAACCACGGGCGGCTGTTGAGCCGCGCTCCGAGGTTCGCCGAGCACCTGCTGGTGCGCGATCTGGACCTCACCGCCGGTGGCCACACCTCCACCGAGGTGGCCCCCGAACCGGTCGATCAGGGAACACCGCTGCACTTCCGGCCGCGCGCGCTGCCCGCCTTCCACGTCGAGCGGATGACGCTGCGCCCGGACCCGCTGCCCGCCTACGAGCTCTCCGAGACCGAAGGGGTCGCCGAACCGCTGGCCGAGGAGGCCGAGGTGTGGTGGGCCCTGGTCACCGGCCTGCGGGACTATCTGCGCAAGAACGGGTTCAAGTCGGTGGCCTTCGGGTTCTCCGGTGGGATCGACTCGTCGGTGTGCGCCGCGATCGCGGCGGACGCCATCGGCCCGGACGGGTTGTACGGCGTGTCGCTGCCCTCGCACTACTCCTCGGAGCACTCCCGCTCCGACGCGGCGGAGCTGGCCGAGCGGATCGGCTGCCACTTCGAGGTGCACGCGATCGAGGACATGGTCCGGGTGTTCGTGGACCAGCTGGGACTGTCCGGGCTGGCCGAGGAGAACGTGCAGGCGCGCTGCCGGGGCATCACGCTGATGGCGCTGTCGAACCAGCACGGGCACCTGGTGCTGGCACCGGGCAACAAGACCGAGCTGGCGGTGGGCTACTCCACGATCTACGGCGACGCGGTCGGCGGGTTCGCGCCGATCAAGGACGTGCCCAAGACGCTGGTGTGGCGACTGGCGCGCTGGCGCAACGCGGCGGCGGAGAAGCGCGGGGAGACTCCGCCGATCCCGGAGAACTCGATCACCAAGGCCCCTTCGGCCGAGCTGCGGCCGGGCCAGGTGGACACGGACTCGCTGCCGCCGTACGAACTGCTCGACGAGGTGCTCGACGGCTACGTCGAGGGCGACAAGAGCTACGACGACCTGATCCGGGAGGGCTTCGACGCCGAGCTGGTCGAGCGGGTGCTGCGGATGGTGGACCGGGCGGAGTACAAGCGCAGGCAGTACCCGCCGGGCACCAAGATCACGCTGAAGGCGTTCGGGCGGGACCGCAGGTTGCCCGTGACGAACCGGTGGCGCGAGGCGCGGCCCGAATAGCTCAGAGCCGTTCCGCTCGACGGGCATCGTCCTCGGCGGAACCTCTCGCACGGCTCTCGCCGCGGGTGCCGGAGACATCGGGTGGGTACTACACAACGTCGGGGCCGTCCTCGCGAGAGCGGCACGGGAGACCCCGCGACGGTGCCGCTGGCGGCGGTGGTCGGAGTGCGGCTTCGGGAACAACTCGGGCACGGCGATGTCGCGGGAAAACGGCGCATCCCGGGTCGCACTGTCCCATCGGTCCGGCGATGTCGCGGGAGAATCGAGGCGGGCCGTAATCCGGCCGGAGGGCCTGTCGGCATCAGACCACCGGTGCGGGGGAGGCGGATGACGTTCGCCGGTCGGTGCGGCGCTCGGACCGTCGTTCGGTGGCGAGCAGCGACTCGAATGCCTCGGCCTGCGCGGTCAGCAGCCGGACTCCGGCGAAGTTGACCGGACTGTCCTCGGTGTAGGAAGTGAGCACCTCCTCGCCGCTCCAGACCAGGTAGAGCACCCGCAGGTGGTGGCCGGTGCCGTTGGCGGCGCGCCAGGCCCCGAACTCGGCGGTGTAAAGGCCGAACTCCGAGTCGCAGCGCGAGAGTTCGGCGACCGCCCAGTCGTGCAGCGCCTCCCGCAACAGCTCGGGGTCGCGGTTCGCGGTGTCCACTTCGAGGCTGGCGATCAGCGGGTCGGCGGCGCCGAGGGGACGCGACGCGGGTCCGTGTTCGAGGGTGTAGCCGAAACGCACGGAAAACCTCTCCTCACCGGCTGGATAGACTGCCCGTGTCGAACGGACAGTGTGTGGTCGATTACATGCCAAATCTAGCTGACATTTGACCGCACCACATGGCCCTGAATGGGTGATCTTCGGAGATGGGCAAACCTCGGGCGACGATCGAACGCAGGCAGCTTGGGGCAGAACTACGCAGACTCCGCGAAGCCGCGGGCAAGCAACAGCGGGACGCCGCGGCGGCGATCGAGTGCGACGTCAGTCAGATAAGCCGTGTGGAGCGCGGTGAACGAGCCTTCAAGGTGCTGGAGATAGAAGCGCTGCTGGACTTCTACGACGCACCGGAGGAATCACGAACGCAGATCGGCAAACTGGCGCAGCTCGCGCGCCAACGTCAGCCACGCAGGATGTACTCCGACACGCTTCCCGGTGCGTTCCGCAGACTGAGCGATCACGAACAGGACGCCACCGAGCTCTACTACTCGGACAGCGAACTGATCCCCGGGCTGTTGCAGACCGAGAACTACGCCCGCGCCCTGATCCGAACGGCTCGTTCAGCGAGTGCCGGTGGTGAGCCCGGGGACGTGGAGGCGCGAGTCCAGTTCAGGCTGGACCGTCAGGAACTTCTCAAGCGAGCCGACGCACCCTACATGTGGTTCGTGATCGGCGAGGCCGCTCTACGACGACCCATCGGGCACAACGAGGTACTCCGAGAGCAACTCGTTCACCTGCTCGACCTGATCGAGCGGCACGAGCACGTCGTGATTCAGGTGGCACCGTTGGACATCGTGGATCATCCACTGCTTGGTGGCCCCTTGCAAATACTGCGCTTTGGCGGAATCGCACCGGATATAGTCCAGCAGCCGACCTTCATAGGTGCCGGGGTGTATCTCGTGGACGAAGAGGACATCGCTGAGTGCTCACGGGCATTCGACCGCCTCAAAGCGGTAGCACTGGGACCTGAAGAATCGCGAACGTACATCACAAAACGCCTGGAGGAACTGGACGATGAACTCTGAGCAGCACGAATCAGGCTGGTTCGTCAGCAGCTACAGCGGTGGTAACAACAACAACTGCGTCGAGGTCCGCTTCACCAACCACGGCACCGAGGTACGCGACACCAAGAACCGCACAGCGGGAACACTCGCCTTCGACCGCGAGCAGTGGAACTCCTTCGTGCGAACTCTGCCCGACAACATGGCGTGATCCCGAGCGGCCGGGGCATGCTTCGGCACGACCCACCAGGACGCTTTGAGGAGTTCGAGCATGTCCCCCGAGCCGGCTGTCTCCGACTGGTTCGTCAGCAGCTACAGCGGCCCCCGCAACAACAGCTGTGTCGAGGTCCGCTTCACCAACCAGGGCACCGAGGTGCGCGACACCAAGAACCGCGCGGCGGGAACACTCGCCTTCGGAGCCGACCGGTGGAGCGCCTTCCTGCGGGCACTGCGCGGCTGATCACGGGTACGGGGCACCCCGGCCGGGTCCTGCTCGGCCGGTCACTCCCCGAAAACGCCCGCTCGAACACTCACCGGTGCGCTACGGTGCCCCACCGTGGCATCCCAGCGAGAACAACCGGACTCCCCCGGAGCCGAGACCGCCGGAATCACCCCGGCCGTGTTCGACCTCGGCAAGCGACTGCGCCGGAACGCGCTCGCGGGCGGGCTGGTCCTCGGGCCGTTCGGAGCGCTCGTGCTGCTCGGCAGCATCACGGACAACGTGGACGGTCCGACCGCGGCACGCGTGTTCGCCGGGGTGTTCGGCGCCGCGCTGGTCGGCATCGCCGTGCTCATCGCGCTGCTGTGGCCCGTGATCTCCCGCCCGCAGCAGCTGGTGATCGAGCACACCGGCATCCGCTGGCACGACCCGCGCGGCCGACCGTTCACCATCCGGTGGGAAGAGCTGGCCGAGATCGCGGTCCACCGGAAGTGGACCCCTCCGAAGTTCGGCCACTCCTCGGCGCAGGTGCGCGTTGACCTCTTCCCCTCCGGGCACGACTTCCGGCGCCGCCACCCGGAGCTGGAACACCTGCTCCGGAACGGCGAGAACCGGCCGCACTACCGGCTCGCGCTCGGTCCCAACAAGACGGCCGCCACGATCGTCGACGAGGGAATCCAGCGCTTCCAGCCCCGGCTGCACCGGGGCATCCACGAGGAGAACCGCCCCTCCGGCGCGAGGTGAGCCCGGAACGGAGCGCTGTCCGCCCTCGACTCCGGACTCCTCGGGTGGCGGAACCTCCCGCCGGCGCTCGCTCCGGCGGAACCGACACCGAGCAGGAACTACACCACGTCGGTCCTTCCTCGCGAGAGCACGACGCGGGAGAACCCGCGGGCCGGGCCGCGGGAGTGATCGCCCCGGCGCTCACGGCACCGGGAATCCCCCGAACCGCGGCGAGTATCAACCGACTCACCGTTCACGAACGGAGTTCCCCAGCGGTATCGCTCATTTCCCCAGCTCGGCACGCAGGGCGGTCAGCTCCTCCTCTGTGAGCTCGACGTCGAGCTCGCGCAGTCGCCTCCCCAGTTCGTGCCCGGGAACGGGGGTGCGCTCCACCTCCCCGGAAGCGTGCTCCACCACCAGCTCGTCGCCCAACAACTTGCGGGTCGCCTCCCGTTCCGGCCGCATCACAACGGGCTTGCCCACGAACGGCGAGTTCGGGTGAGTCGAGGTGTGGTGGTGGGCCACCTCGTAGTCCACGAAACGGCTGGGAATCGGCTGGAATGCGTGCAGCGACTCCCACTCTTCGCCGTTCCGCTTCTGCAGATGCCAGAACGTACCGTCGTGGTGCATCCGGTGCGGGACACCCGCCTGCTCCACGACCGCCCCGTCGCGCAGCGGCAACGGGTGCGACACCCCCGCACCGAAACCGACGTCGGCCAGGTAGGCCCCCTCGTCGAACCAGACGAGCAGCATCATGTGGGTGTAGGGACCGGGACGCAGTGGCTGCACCCGGGCCATGTGCCGGGAGACGGTGAACCCCAGGCGTTCGAGCACGGCCGCGAACAGCAGGGCGTGCTCGTAGCAGTAGCCGCCCCGGTTGTTCTCCAGCAGTTTGCGCTGGATCACGTCCAAGCCGATACCGGGGTGCCGGCCGAGCACCACGTCGATGTTCTCGAACGGGATGGTGCGCACGTGCGCCTCGTGCAGGGTCCGCAGCGCCGCCACTGAGGGCTCGGGCGGCGCCGACAGGCCGAGCCGGGCGAGGTAGTCGTCCACCGAGACCGCGCCGGTGTTCCACTCATCGGTGGTCTTGTCCTGTGATTCGAGCGTTGCCATGTGACCGAAAGTCACACTTCGAGCGCGGTGGAAGTCAACGAGTTTCACCCTCCGAGGAACTCGGCCCCACCCGGAATAAACGGCGCCGGATGTGACGTGCGCCAGAAGTTGTCGAGCCCGCACGGCGGCCGTGCCACTGTTGTGGGGCAAGCATCCGTTGTTGACCCGTGGACCCGCTTGGCGGGCCGCGAGGAAGAGGATGAGATGACCGAACGGAACACGCGCGGCACCGACGCCGACGGGGTGAACATCGCCACCGGCAGCGCGGACGGTGCCGAGACCTCGGCCCCCTACGGCACGACGGCACCACGCCGCAGGACCCGGATCCACCACCTGCGCGAGTACAAGCGCAGGGGCGAACCGTGGGCCATGCTGACCTCCTACGACACCTACACCGCGCGGATCTTCGACCAGGCCGGCATCCCGGTGCTGCTGGTCGGCGACTCGGCCGCCAACAACGTCTACGGCTACGAGTCCTCGTTGCCGGTCACGGTGGACGAGATGCTGCCGCTGGTCCGTGCCGTGGCGGGCGCCGCCGAGCACTCGCTGGTGGTGGCCGACCTCCCCTTCGGCTCCTACCAGGCCTCGCCCGAACAGGCGCTGCACACGGCCGTGATGTTCATGAAGGCCGGGGCGCACGCGGTCAAGCTCGAAGGCGGGCGCCGCTACGCGGCGCACGTGGAGGCGCTGGTGGCCGCCGGGATACCGGTGATGGGCCACCTCGGGTTCACGCCGCAGAGCGAGCACGGCCTCGGCGGGTACCGGGTGCAGGGCCGTGGGGACCAGGCCGAGACCCTGCTCGCCGACGCACGGGCGGTGCAGGAGGCGGGTGCCTTCGCGGTGGTGCTGGAGATGGTCTCCTCGGGTGCCGCGAAGCGGGTCACCGGCGAGCTGGAGATCCCCACGGTGGGCATCGGCGCCGGGCCGGAGTGCGACGCACAGGTGCTGGTGTGGACCGACATGGCCGGGCTCAACACCGGGCAGACCCCGCGCTTCGTCAAGCGTTACGCCGAGATCGGGAACGAACTGGCCCGGGCGGCGGGCGAGTTCGCCGACGACGTGCGCAGCGGCGCGTTCCCCGCCAAGGAGCACAGCTTCGACTGATTCCGATGAGCGCTCTGCCGGTCCCGGGCGGCGATTCCCCCGAGAGATCGCCGCCAGGGTAGCCGAGTGGTGAAAGCTCCCGCCCGGTCGGGCCGCGCTGCGGGCCGACCGCTCTGGGGGCCACACCGAGGGCCGAGGGTGGCCACCTACGCCGCGCCGGGCGGGGTGCCCGTGCCGAACGGGCTCCCGCCCAGCGCCTCCCGGCCGTGCGGGGCGTGCCACTCCTCCAGGGCGGGCCCGGCGGGCACGATGCCGTTGGGGTTGATGGCCGGATGGGTGCGGTAGTAGTGGTTTTTGATGTGCTCGAAGTTCACCGTCTCGCCGAAACCGGGTGTCTGGAACAGGTCACGGGCGTAGGCCCACAGCACCGGTAGTTCGGCGAGTTTGTGCCGGTTGCACTTGAAGTGCCCGTGGTAGGCGGCGTCGAACCGCACCAGCGTGGTGAACAGCCTGACGTCGGCCTCGGTGATCGTCCCGCCGACGAGGTAGCGCTGGTGTTCGAGCCGCTCGGACAGCAGGCCGAGCCGCCGGAACAGCGCGTCGAAGGCCCGCTCGTAGGCCCGCTGCGAGGTGGCGAAGCCGCAGCGGTAGACCCCGTTGTTGACGTCGCGGTAGACGACCTCGTCGATCTCGTCGATCTCCTCGCGCAGCTCCACGGGGTACAGTTCCGGGGCTCCCGCGCGGTGCAGGGCCCGCCACTCGGTCTCGAAGTCGAGGGTGAGCCGGTGGTAGTCGTTGCTGACCACCGTGCCGGACTCGACATCGAGCAGGGCGGGGACGGTGCAGCGACCGCTGAACTCCGGGTCGGTCGCCAGGTAGGCCTCGGACAGCAGCCGGATGCCGGTGACCGGATCCCGACCACCGGGGTCGAGCGTGAACCGCCAGCCGCGTTCGTCCCGGAGCGGATCGACGACGCCGAGCGTGATCGCCTGCTCCAGCCCCAGCAGCCGACGCACGATCAGCGAGCGGTGCGCCCAGGGGCACGCCAGGCTGACCACCAGGTGGTACCGCCCGGGCAGGGCGGTCCACCCGGAGGAACCGTCGGCGGTCACCCGCTCGGTGAACCGGTTGTGCTGCCGCACCCACTCGCCCGAGGCCGAGGTCTCGGCCGGGAACTCGGCGGCGCTCATGCTCTCCCCGCTCTCGGCCGGTCGAACCGGGGAAACCCGTCCGGGGGCTCGGCACCGTCCCGGCCCTCCTCGGGCCGGGTCCGACGACCGGACAGTCCCGGCACGGGGGCATTGTCGGCCGAAACCGGGGGCGGTGCCAGCCGGAGTGACCGCCCCCGATCGGGATCACACGTCGGTGACGCGAATCCCCGCGTGCGCCTTGTAGCGCCGGTTGATGGCGATGACGTTGGCCGTCAGAGCCTCCACCTGGTGCGCGTTGCGCAGCCTGCCGCCGTAGATGCCGCGCACCCCCGGGATGACGTCGGCCAACGACCTGACCAGATCGGTGGCCTCCCTGTCGTCACCGAGCACCAGCACGTCCAGGTCCACGTGCGAGACGTCGGTGTCGGCCAGCGTCACGGCCGAGACGTGGTGGAACGCAGCGGTGACCCTGGAGTCCGGCAGCAGCGCCTCGGCCTGCTGGGCGGCGCTGCCCTCCTCGACCGGGAGCGCGTAGGGCCCCTTGGCGTCGAAGCCGAGCGGGTTGACGCAGTCGACCACGATCTTACCCGAGAGCTCCGAACGCAGCTCGCGCAGCGTGTCGGCGTGCGCCTCCCAGGGAAGCGCGGCCAGCACCACGTCGGCCTCGGCCGCGCAGTCGACGTTGCTCCTTCCCAGCACCGAACCGCCACTGGTCGTGGCGATCTCCTCGGCCACGTCGGCGGCCCGGTCGGCCGACCTGGATCCGATCAACACCCTCAACCCCGCCTGGGCCCACCGGATCGCCAGTCCCTTGCCCTGCGCACCGGTACCGCCCAGCACACCGACGGTCAGTTCCCGAACGTCAACCACCATGACTCCCATCGACTCCGATCACGTGTCAGCACACCTTATTACCCGCCGGTAACCAAATACCGGGGACCTGGCCCGGCGTGTTCGCGACCGGGAGCCGACCCGGTCGAAACCAGCGCACGAGCGATCCCCGTACGCTCCCGCCGCCGACTCGGACTCCCGAGCCGCCACAGCGCCGGCGGAGTGAGGCTCCGCAGGCCGGTCCCGCCGAAATCCGCCACTCGTGCGAACGGAAGCGGGACTCCGACTCCGCCGTTCCCACTCCCAGTGGACATCCGAGAACCGCGTCCCCGCGAGAACGCGGCTTCCGCACGAGCGGACCGCCGAGGCCGCCGGAGAAGCCGATGATGAAGATGTTCGCCCTGATCGCTTCCGTTCCCGATCCGCGCGGCACACTCACCGCCCCCACGAACCGGACGAGATCGATCCAGGAGGTTGTTCCGAGTACTGGGACAGGGAAAACCGGGACAGGGACCGATGCCGGAACCACGTATCCTCCTCGACCCACCGGAATACCACGGCGCGGGCCATGTCGGGCGTGCCGACACCGGAGGACCGGGCGAGGACGGCCCCGTCCGGTATCACACGGGCTCGCCCGGGACCGTCCGATCCGGCGGGTGACGCACCGGATCAGTCGGAGGGGCGGTCGGCGGACTCGAACAGCACCTCGCGGCGGGTCACGTCCGCCTCGACGAGCCGCACCGGGATCCGCTGCCCCGCCACGAGTTCCGCCCCCCGGCAGCGCGCTATCACCGGTGGCTCGCGCACGAACACCTCGCCCGTGCCCGCCTCCCCGTCGGTGCGCAGCACGGTGGCCGTGAAGACCTCGCCGACGCGGTCGGCGAGCTCCCATGCCTGCACCTGGGCGATGCACGCGCGTTCCACCCGCGAGGCCAGCCGGTCGGAGTTGCCCATCGCCGAGGGGATGTCCACGATCCCCTCCCTGACCCACTCCGGGACGGTCCGCCCGGCGACCACCGCCAGGCAGACCTCCGTGCACAGCCGGTCCACCAGCCGCCGCAACGGAGCCGTGACGTGGGCGTAGGCGGCACCGATACCCGCGTGCCCCACCGCTGAGGGCTTGCCCCACTGGAACGCGGTGTAGCCCGCACCGCGCAGCAGCCGGGTCCCCGCCACGTGCATGGCGAGGGATTCCGGGCGCAGCGGTTCCAGCCCGGTGAGGAAATCGGCCGGGGACTGCTCCGGAGGCCAGTAGACGCCGAGCCGTTCGGCCGAACGGCGCAACCCCCGCACGGCCTCCTCGTCGGGCTCGGGCACGGTGCGCAGCACCCCCACACCGGCCGCGATCATGATCTCGGCGGCGCACATGCCCGTGAGCAGGGATATCTCCGCGTTGAATGCCTCGAGCCACATGCGGGGGCGCAGCCCGAGACGCCAGCCCGAGCTGTCCGAGAACTCCACGCGCTGCTCGGGGAGACCGAGCTCGATCGCTCCCCGGTGCACCGTCTGCTCCCTGCGCAGCAGGCCGACCTCCGGCAGCGGTTCCACGGCCGGATGGGGCGTGCCCGCCTCGAAGGAGCGCAGCAGCCCACGGTAGTCCAGCGCCGCCACGGAACGGACCACGGCACGCCGGACGTCCACCCGGACGGGGGAACCGTACGGATCGAGGTCGACCGTCCAGAGCACGGCCGGTCTGACCTGCTCGGGCAGCAGACTGGCCGCTCCCTCGGACAGCACCGGCGGGTGCAGCGGAATGTTCCCGTCCGGCAGGTAGAGGGTCTGCCCTCGGCGGAACGTCTCACGGTCCAGCGCGCCGCCGGGAGGGACGAAGGCTGCGGTGTCGGCGATCGCGTAGTGCACCCGGAACCCCCCACGGCCACGCCGCCGCAGCAGCACGGCCTGGTCGAGGTCCTTCGCCCCGGCGGGATCGACGGTCACCATGGGCAGATCGGTGGCGTCGGTGCGCTCGGCCGAGGAAAGCGGGGCCGCGACCGCGCGCTCGGCCTCCATCAGGGCATCGGTGGGGAACTCCCCCGGCAGGCCGAACTCCCGACGGATGCCGCCGAAGTCCATCGCGGAGCGAGAAGCGGGGCCTTCGCGGTCCCTCTCCCCTGGGGCTCCGCCCGCCACACGGACAGCAGCGGCGGACTCACTCCCGTGGGAAGTCCGCGCCGCCGTCATCGGAACTCAGCGCTCCTCGGCTCCGGGCCGCCGCTCCCAACGCCGGTCCGCCTCGTCCGCCGCCTCGGTTCGCTGCCGGGCGAGCTCCAGGGCGTGTTCGGCCGTCGCGCGATCAGGGTATGGCCCGAGACGGTTGAGCGAGCGGCACGCCTCGCCTGGAGCCTCGACTCGTCGATGCTTCAAGCAGAAGTACCAGCTGTTCGGGTCCATGGTTCCGAGCCTGGCACGCCGAACGAGGAATGTCACGTGCGCGCGGGCGAGCGCACCGAGGACCACCCGCCCGGCGGACGACTCCGGGGAGAGTCCGGGCGGAACGCGCCGGGGCCCGCCCGGCCACCTCGGGACGAGCGGCTCCTACGAGGCACCACCACCCCGGCGCGGGATGGGATCCAGGCACGGGACGAGCACGTGCTGCTGCTCCGGGTTCTCGATCGTCGCACCGTCACGGGAGCGGTACTCCAACTCACCGGTGTCGCCGACCTCCATGGTGCACCCGACCTCGGCCAACTGTTCCTCGTCCAGATCGACCAGCCGCTCGTACCTGGTGGGCACGACGCGGTAGACCGGCCACCTCAGGTGCCCGAACGCCTGGTGGAACTCGGCGAGCAGATCGCGCATGTGCTGCTGCCACGGCAACGGCATCGACTCGGCGAGGGAGCGCGGCAGTACGGCGTAAGCCTGGTCGACACCGTGGTGCTCCTCGGACAGGTAGTCCGCCAGCGGGGTACTCGAAGCGGGCGGACCGTTCGGCCGTGGGATCGGGTCGGGGGTGAACATGCTCTTCCTCCTGGAGCGTGCGGCGGAGCGGTCTCGGCCACCGTTCGACCGACCTGGACATTCTCGGCGCGGTCACGTCCGGATGCCCGTCTCGTGCGGTGTTCGGGAGGCGGCACCGGAGATCACCTCGCCCGGGAGAGCGTGGGGCGCACCGCCGTCGGCAGCAGCTCCCCGCCGTCCCAGAGCTCGGCGATCTGAACGTCCTCGCCCGGCTGCGGGGCGTGCAACACCTCGCTGTCGCCGAGGTAGAGCGCCACGTGGTGCACCGAGTCGGACTCGCGGTTGGTTCCCCAGAACACCAGGTCACCGGGACGGGCCCGGGACAGCTTCACCTTGGCGCCGCCGCTGTCGTACTGGTCCTGCGAGACCCGGGGGATCTGCACCCCGGCCGCCGCCCACGCCTGCTGCGTCAACCCCGAGCAGTCGAACTCGTCAGGCCCCTCGGCCGCCCACCTGTAGGGATCGCCCAGCTGCCCCTTCGCGTAGTCGATCGCCTCGGCCACCAGCGAACCGGTCTCCGGCAGCTCCTCGCAGCCACCCAGCGCGGCGGCCTCGCCCCGCTCGCTGACCAGATGCGCGGCCATTGCCTCGGCGTCGTGGTAGCGCGAGGGGAACGCCGAGCGCTCCACGGCCTGCGCCGCCGCGCCGGGGCGCATCCGCTTCCAGCCCTCGACCTCCAGCAGCACGTCGTAGAACTTGTTGATCGCGTACTCCAGGTCGGTCACCTGCCGCGGCGTCCCCCAGTTCATCGAGGGACGCATCTGGAACACGCCCAGCGAGTCGGCGTGACCGTAGTCGAGGTTGCGCAGGTTCGACTCCGTCTTGCCCGCCTGGATCGCGATCTGCCAGGCGCGCGGCGGCAGCTCACGCCGCTTTCCTATCCGGATGATCCTGCTGACGACCCTGCGCTGCTCGCGCCCGAGCGCGGCCGCCATGCGCTGACCACGTTGGACGGAACCCTCGGACGTGGCCAGGGCGGTACTGCAACCGGACCAGGTACCACCGCTGCCGCCACCACCGCCCATCCCGGCCAACAGGCCGGTCACCGCACCGACACCGATCAGCCCACCGAAACCGGTGAGCAGCACCAGGACAACCGCGATCTTGCGCATATCAGTCCACCCTGTCGTAACCGGCCACGCGCCAGCCCTGCTCCGTGCGGACCACGTGCACCCGCAACGTGGGCCCGTCGGTGGGCGCCAGTACCCGCATGGAGCTCTCGGTCGAGCTCTCCGCGCTCAACTCCCCGGTCAACTCGGTCGCGGGGACGTTGGCGGGCTCGACGCTCTCCAGCACACCCATGAACTCCGGGGTGGTGTAGGGGCGCAACCGGTCGAGCCACCGCTGCCGCGTCGTGTCCGGCGAGTGGCGACTCCAGTTGGACACCCACGAACGCACCACGTCCATCCCGGCCGGAGTGGGCGGGGCGGACTCGGGCGTGACGGTGGGAACCGAGATCGTGGGCGGTGCGCCGTCGAGTTCGTCCCGCTCGCGGGTGTCCTGCCCGCCTCCGGCGACGGAGTCCCGTTCCTCGGACTCCGGGGCGTAGCCGGTGGACTCCCGGTCCGTGCGAGCGGCGCTGCCGGCCGGGGTGACCTCGGGCAGTAGCAGCCCGACGGTGCTGACCAGCGCGACCAGCAGCACCAGCGCCAGGATCAGGTGTTTGGGGGAGCGCAACGGCCAGCCCCATAACCTGCGGTATACCGCGGCGCGACCGCGATGCGTCCTGATCGGCATCAGAATCGGCCCCCTCGAACAGACACGTCACTCATCGGCGACCTCCAACCCGCGCGAGGGGCGGTAGACCACGTTGACCGGTCTCCCCCGCAGGAACTCGGTGTCGGAACGCCGGTCCGGTCCGGCGGCGTCACGCAACGGGGAGTTGCCCCCGACCCGGGAGGGGACCACGACCGGGTCCTGGTCCCGCTCCTCCCAGCTCCCCTCAGTGACCGGAGCTGTGTCCACGACACGACTGCCCCCCTCGGCGGCGGGCAGCGAACCGGCGGCTCCCCCGGTCGCGCCCGGACGCTGCTGCGCCGCCTCCCGCTCGCCACCACCGGTGGTTCCGCCCGGCCGCGCGGCCGGTATCGCGGCGGGCGAGCCCGCCCGGTCGCCACCGCCGCCCCAACGGCCCGCCGGTCGATCCATCCGCTCGGAGGTCGCCGTCACTGGGGGCTCCTCGGACTCGGGACGAGCCCGTCCGGGACCACCGCCCGCGCCGAGATCGTCGTTGTCGGAGGAACGCACCTGGTCCCAGAAGTCGTCCTGGGCACCGCGCCGCTGCTCGTCCGAGCCGCGTCTGCGCGAGCGGGAGAACCACGAGGGAGTTCCCGGAACCGCCCCGCCGGCCGCGCCGACCGAGAGCTCGACCATCTGCCCCATGCGCCGGATCGGCTTGCCGATCATCAGGAAGATGACCGTCAGCAGCCCGGCCAGCACTATCTGGGTCAGCAGTGCGAAGCCGCTGCCGGAAGCGAAGATCAGGTTGAGCACCACCGTGTGCACCCCGGCCATGGCGGAGATGACCACCACGTTGAGCAACGCCGATCCCGCGATCCGCCCCACACCGCGCAGCACGTCGTGGTGCAGTATCGCGACCAGACCGATGAGCGGTCCCGTGAGGATCAGCACGCGCAGCAGCAACTGGGCCAGCAGGATGGCGGCCTTGGCCAACAGCTGGAAGGTGGTGTAGGCCAGCGCCTGCAACATGCTCAGCATGCCCGCGCCGATGCGGCTGCCGTCCACGCCACGGAAGTAGCCGTAGGCACTGCCCATCTGGTCGGCCACCTCCTCGAACTGCCGCTTCTTCTCCTCGGCCGATCCGTCCGCCTCCCCGGACAGCACCTCGCGCTTGCTCCAGGCCTGCGCGTCGAGCAGCCGCATCCCGAGCTCCTCGGCCTTCTTCGAGTCGGGGGAGCCGAACTCGCCCCGCAGCCAGCCCCGGTAGACGACCTGGTCGTGCAGCAGCGTGGGCAGTCCGTCCCGCTCGTCGACACCGACCTCGCGCAGGAACCCGCCCTGCACCGCCGAAGTGCCGGTGATCACGACGTCGTCCAGGGCCTGGGTGTAGACCAGCGGCGTCAGGTAGGTCGCCGAGGCCAGCCACAGCCCGGCCAGGGCCCAGGTGGTCCGCTTGCCGATGCTGGCGAGGTCACCCCGCCAGATGTAGCGGAACAGCAGCACCGCGAGGACCACCGCCACGACCCCGAACCACGGGGTGAACACGCTGTCGTACAGCGCGACGGTGGCCCTGGCGATCATGTCGTCCAGCGGCTTCATGAGATCGCCGGACAGCAGCGAGTAGTGCAGCGAGTTGGTGATGCCCACCAGGTTCTTGGCGACGTTGAACAGCTGGTTGCCGATCCAGGTGTCGACCATCGCGTTGGGGTTGTTGACCCCCTGCGGTCCACAACCGAGGTCGTAGGTGTGCCAGACCTGACCGGCGTAGCCGTACTCGTCGTAGGCGCTGCCCGTCCGGCCCACACCGATCGGGGCCGGGTCCAGGGCCCCCACCATGCCGGTGCCCGGGCGTCCCGGTGTGGGGGGCTGGGTGCAGTCCAGCGGCTGCGCGTGGACGGGGGCTCCGACCAGCGCCTGCGTCCCCAGCAGCGCGACCACGACCGTCAACGCCCCGCGGCGCCCACCGCGGTGGGCCGGGAGACCGCCGAGCCCGCGACGTGCCCGTCGAACCAGGGCGACCAACGCCACGGCCGCCCCCGAAAGGATCAACAGCAACCACACGATCAGGAAACTCCTCGTGCTCGGTCCCCGCCCCGGTAACCGTTACTGCCGCCGGGATCCTCGCCGGAATCGGTCGGCTGATCGTCACGCCCCACCCCAGCGGCGGTGAGCTCCCACTCGGTGAAGTCCTCCAGCAGCTCCTCGTCCTCCTCCGGGACCGGCTCCTCCTCGGTGTCGGCGCCACCGATCTCGGCTATGGAGTCGGAGTTCGGCGTCAGCGACTCGTTGCCACCCGCCGAGTCCTCGTCGGAGTCCTCGACGACCGGCGTGGTGTCCAACGAGTCCCGCAGGTGCTGCAGGTGGGGACCGCTGAAGTCGATCCTGATGCGCTCGACCCCGCCGTCACCGTCACCGAAGATGAACTGCCTGGGCGAGCGATCCCGCTCGGTGCTGTTGCGGGCCGGACCGGGACGGCGCCCCAGCGCGGAGACGACCTGCTCGTAACCCGCGTCGACCGGCACCTTCAACAGCCGCAGCGCGTCGGACTGGGCCTGCTCGTCATCGAGCCTGCCGATGAACACCGAGTCCAACAGCGAGACGAACCCCTGGATACGCAGGAAGTCGGCGGGTATCTGGCTGGAGAGCAGCACCCGAACGTTCCACTTCCGGGAGTCACGCGCGAAGCGGTTCATCAGCACGCGGCCGGTGGGCACCTCGGACAGGAAGAAGGCCTCGTCGATCCAGACCCCCTTGCGTTCCTCCTTCGGGCGCTCGTAGACGGTGCGCTGGGTCAGCCACGCCGCCAGGTTGAGCAGCTGCACACCCAGCGCCTCGCTGTCGGTCCAGTGCTCCCGTCCGACGCCGTCCTTGGGGAGGGTGAGCCCGGCCATGGTGAGCACGGTCAGCCGGTCCTCCCTGCGCTGGGAGTAGGGGTCGGCGTCGGCTTCCGGGATCAGCAGCGACATCCGCTCCCGTACCTCGTCGAGGAAGTCCGCGACAACCACGGCGTGTTCGTGGTGCTCACTGGCGTCCCTGCGCAGCGCCTCGAACACCATGCCGGGATGGGCGTCGGGCCTTCCGCCCACCGCCCGGACGGCGCGCAGCAGCACGATCCGGGTCTGGGGCATGCGGGCGACGTCGTAGGGCAGCAGGCCGGTGAGCACGTCGAGCACCAGGCGGCGCCGGGTGGCGGCGGCCAGCGCGCGTTCCCGCCGCCAGCTGCGCTCCGGGTCCTCCTCGTCGACGAAGTGCTCCAGCTCCGGCTCGGCCACCACCCGGTACGGGTTGAGGATGCCCGGCTGGGCGTTGAGCAGGTTGATCGGCCGGGCGTAGGGCCGCAGTTCCGGCAACTCGCACAGCTCGGCCAACGGCCCGGAAGGATCCAGCAGGGTCCAGTAGGCACCGGCACGCAACGTCTTGTACACCAGACCGCCGCCGAGGAAGGACTTGCCACCGCCGAGACCGGCGACCATGGCGGTCAGCCCGGAGGCGTCGCGCACCTCCTGGGCCATCCACGGGTCCCAGGCCACCGGACGCCGGGTGGCGGTGCAGGTCTCGCCCAGCAGCACGCCCCTGCGGTCGCCGACCTCGGCGGTGGCCTGCGGCACCGAGGAGGCCGCCCACACCACCGAGCCGCGGCGCATGTAGGCCCCGGAGGCGAGGGGTTCACCGGGGATGAACTCCCGCGCCATGGCGTACTGGGCCTCGGGGTGTTCGATGGCCACCTTGGGTTTGTAGAGGTCGAGCAGCTGCTGGGCGAGTCGCAGCGCGTCGCGTTCGGTGGGCCCGGACACCGACATGCGCCACCAGGAGCGGACCCGGGTGGCCAGGGCGGTGAACCCGGAGGTCATCTCGTCGTCGATCTCCAGCACCCTGCCCGCCTGCCTGGCCAGCGAGGTGGGGGGCTCCAGACCGTGTTCCTCGGTGTAGTGCCGGACCTGGGAACGCACCTTGTTCATCTGGCGCTGCAGTTCGCCCCCCACGTCCTCGGGGCGGCGGACGTAGATGCGCGCCGACCACTCGACCGGCGCGGGCAACCGGTCGGAGTGCTGCAACCAGGGATCGTCCACTTCGGGGATCTGCAGCCCGTGCGTCTGGCCGAGGGTCAGCACGGCCACCTGCCTGCTCACCCCCGCGTTGGAGCCGGTGCGTCCCCGGACGGTGACGGTGGGGGCGTAGGGTTCCTGGTGCATGTCGGCCGCGTCGGTGAAGGAGGCCAGGTCCTCCGGTTGCCACTCGCCGCCCGGGGTGGCGGGCAGGTTGCGGGGAGCGGGCAGCCCGAGCGAGCACGAGCGGTGCATCAGCCAGGAGATCTCCTCGGCCGTGACGGGCCTGCCGTCCAGCCCGGCCGAGCCGATCACCTGGTCGAGGTGCTCGATCTCACTGTCCAACGCGACCAGTTCCGCGTCCACGGCCTCCGGGAAGACCCGGCGCAGCAGCGGCGCGGCCCGCTCGACCGCGCGGTCCACCACGTTGCGGGTCTGGACCTGCACCCCGAGATAGACCTCCTTCTCCGCCATCGACCGCCCCATGAGCTGCTGTTGCTCACCGACCATGTAGTCGTCGAAGCTCAACGCACCCGGCACATCGGGCGGCGGGTTGTGCGCGTTACGCACATGCGCTTCCGCCCACATCCGGATCGGATAGGGACGATTGGTCACGCGCAGATGCAGCCAACGTCCCTGCAGTTCGGCGTACTGCCCGGCGATGGCGGCGATGAGGTCCTGCCGCTGGGAGTCGGAGCGAAACGACCAGCGCTGCGGGGACAGCCGATACCAGGCGAAGACGTCCTGGCCGGTGCGCAGCAGGTGCCCGTCGATGGAGCGCGCGGCTATCGACGGCGTGTAGCTGGGCAGGGACTGCTCACCGGAGAGCTTGCGGTCCCCGCGCTTACCGGTCCGTGCGGTCTTCGACGCCTTCCGCGGCGCGGCACGATACTGCTGCCCCGAGGCCCGCCTGGAATCGTGCTCACGACCTCGCCCGCGACCGAACACCGCGAACCTCCTTGCTACGCACACGTCTGTTGAGGGTTCTGGCCCGTCCGGCGGCACCGGACCGCGCGGAATCGCGCGGCTTCCGGTCCTCCTGACCGGACCCGGGCCCCTCATTCTGTCTGGTGGGGCCGGTGGGATCGGATCGTGAGGCGCCGCTCGCCGTGCCGGACCGCTTCGTACGTTGGGGGGGCTCGGACCGCTTGGACCGTTTGGGCCGGGCGGCGGGACGTGGGCGCCGCGCGCTGACCCGGACGGCGGCGGCACTCGCGGCGCCTCCCCTGCCCTTGGAACTTCCCCGGGGGGCGGTGAGCTCGCGCAGCCACATCACCAGTACGGCGCTCAGCGGGCGCTCGTGGCTGATCCGGGAACAGATCAGCCGGGTCAGGGCGATCGTGATGACCATCGCCCACGCCGTGGAGAAGAAGCCGAAACCGATGTTCATCCGACGTTCCGCGGCGAGCACCAGCAGAAAGATCAGGATACCCACGCCCCAGGCGACGTAGCGCGCCCGCCACGGGAAGGTCGCCTTCGGCGGACCCAGCCAGACCGCGTCCACCCGGTAGATCTCGTCGTCGGTACGTACCCGCATATCCTTGCCACCTGCCCCGTCGAGCCGACTGGTCGACCGCTCACCCGCTGCTGGTACTGAACAGGCCGGCTATGAAGGTCCCGATGTCCACACCGGTCCCGCTGACGGCGAGACCGATTATCGCCAGCGCGACGAAGACGCCTCCGACGCGACGCATCACGCCCGCGTTGTCGCCCTTGCCGCCTCCCAGCCACAGCAGCAGCAGTGCCACGGTCAGCAGCAACAGCGGGAGCAGGTTGTCCAGAATCCAGCCCCGGATACCATCGGTGTTCAGATCGGTCTGCGCGAGCACCGCGACCGGGGGCCGCGTCGCGTCGAGCGCGGCGATCTGGTCGAGAGCTAGTAGTGGCACGGCGGTCATTGTTACCTCTGTGTACGAGCGGTCGTCGGCTTTCCTCGACAAACCGGGGGGTGCCCGGCACGCGGTATCGAGTAGAACATGACACGCGTCCCCGAAGTAGTGGTAGCGCCCACCGGGTGTGGCGCCGAACGTGTCACTCTTACAGCATGCCCGCCGGGGTTGAAAACCACGCGTACGGCGCAGCCCCCCGTTCCGGAGGACGGGAAGGGGGCACATCCGCGCCCAACCCGTCCCGTGTTCCGTCCCGTGTGGAAGGTTCGACAGCGGCCAACCGAGGACCATCCTTTCGCGACTGGTCGAACCCCGGCAGCGGCGCCGGTGATCGTCGGTATCCACGACGATGATGCCTGATCTCACATCACACTCCAGTGAAACCAGCGTTGATCATCCTCGCACGGGCCGCGCCCCCGTCTCGGAACCGGCGGGGACGGGAACGGGAGCGCGGCGGACACCGACGCGGGTGACGGGCTCAGCGGACCCCCGAGTTGCCGACGAGCAGGAAGCCGCGCATCGCGAAACGCGGGTCACCGAGCAGTTCCGTGGCACGCCGCAAGTCGTCGGGATCCACCCGGCCTTCAGCGAACATGCGATCCCTCAACTGGGTGAAGTTCGCCCGGATCAGCTCGCAGCCCGGCGAACCACCGCGCCACACCTCGGCCGTTCCCACGGAGCTGACATCGCGCAGCCCGAGGCGGCACAGCTCGCCGTAGAGGTGTCGCCCCCAGTGTATGTCGGCCCCGGCGGCCGACATGGCATCCAAATAGGACCACAACACCCTGTCGAAGAGCTCCCCCTCGGCCACACTGGGGGCACACACCGTTCCCGCACCTTCGACGTCGAAGTCCTCCATGAGCAGGACTCCGCCGGGTTTGAGCGCCCGCACCAGTGGTTCCAGCAGCTCCCGTCGCCGCTGGAGCAGGATCAGCAGCAGCCGGCCGTGCACGAGGTCGTAGCCACCTCCGGACAGGGCGTCGACCGTGATGTCGTGCTCGAGGACGCGCAGGTTCGAACCGGCCACGTGTCGCAGCCCGCGCAGATCGACGTCGGTGGCGACCACCTCGCCGCTTCGTCCGACCCGACGGGCCAGCCAGCTCGCCAGCGAACCGCTACCCGCCCCGACGTCGAGGCACCGCCAGCCCGGCCCCACGCCGGAGTCGAGCAGCCGTTGGATGCTGATCCGGTCGAAGGCTCTGTCCAGCGCACCGAGGTGGATCTCGGTGAGCCGGTCGTCAGAGGCGAAAATGTACTCTCCCAAGGTCACAACCTCCCCGTTTTCCCGGCGAGGTTAGATCGCGTGAGGTCGTGTGATCGTTATGCGACGGGGGTTGTCGCACCATCGGCCGACGGGGCGGGGCAGCTCACCGGAAGGTTGGAGGGGACGAGCCGACCTGTAAGCCGGATCCTGTACGTGGCGGGATTTCGACACCCCGCCACGTGGCGACCATCCATCTAGGCCTGCCGTCACCGACAGGCTCCAGCGGTCTACCCGCAAGTCTCGGACGGGCCGCCCTCGAACACTTGCGCAGGCACCGAATCGGTGCCCTCTTGACCTTGCTCCGGGTGGGGTTTACCTAGCCGCCCCCGTCACCGGGGACGCTGGTGGTCTCTTACACCACCCTTTCACCCTTACCCGGCCGAACGGTACGGCCGGGCGGTTTGCTTTCTGTGGCACTTTCCCGAGGGTCACCCCTGGTTGCCGTTAGCAACCACCCTGCCCTGTGGAGTCCGGACTTTCCTCGGCGGGGCCGAACCCCGACGCGGCCGCCCGGTCGACTCGTCCTCTCTTCAGTCTACCGAGGTTTCCCGGTCGGAGCGCCAACCGGGGCGGCGCCTCCCACCACGGAGCGGACGCCGCCCCGGCACCCGACCGGAGGACCTCGTCAGCCCGTCGGCGCCATGGTGGCGCGGTCCATGTCCTCCAGCGTCCGCCCCTTGGTCTCGGGCACCCACTTGAGCACGAACCACACCGACACTGCCGCGAACACGGTGTAGCCGAGGTAGGTCATCGACAGACTGATCTCGGACAGCGGCGGGAACGTGGCGGTGATGAGGAAATTCGCCAGCCACTGGGCCGCGGCGGCCACCGCCAGGGCCGGGGCGCGGAATCGGTTCGGGAACATCTCGCCCAGCAGCACCCACACGACCGGACCCCACGAGATGGCGAAGAAGAACACGAAGACGTGCGCGGCTACCAGCGCCATGGGGCCGTACGGGTTGGCCAGGTTCGGTTCGCCGTCCACGGTGTTCGCGTGGCTGAACGCGTACGTGGCCAACCCCAGCATGATGGTCATGCCCACGGAGCCGGTCAGCAGCAGCGGGCGTCGTCCGACCCTGTCCAGCAGCAGCAGGGCTATGACGGTGCCCAGGATGTTGAAGAACTGCGTGGACAGGCTCAGCAGCAACGAGCTCGACTCGTCGATCCCGACCGACTGCCACAGCGCCGACGAGTAGTAGAAGATGACGTTGATCCCGCCGAACTGCTGTAACGCCGACAGGACGATGCCGATCCAGACGATCGGGAACAGGCCGGTTCCCACCCTGCGGAGGTCGCGCACGCGGGGCCGGTGGTCGTTGGCCACGGACTCCCGGATCTCGTCGAGCCGCTCGTCGAGCTCACCCTCCTCGGTGGTGCTCAGAACCTGGTGGGCCCGGCTCAGCTGGCCGCGCATGACCAGGTAGCGCGGCGACTCGGGGATCGTGAAGGCCAGCACGCCGTAGAGGACGGCGGGAACGGCTTCCACAGCCAGCATCCACTGCCACGCGTCGAGCCCCAGCAGCGGGTCGGCGGCACCTCCCGCCATGCCAGCGATGCCCCAGTTGACGACCTGGGAGATCGCGATTCCCAGCACGATGGCCAGCTGTTGCAGCGTGCCGAGCCTTCCCCGGTTCCTGGCCGGAGCGATCTCGGCGATGTAGGCGGGCGCGATCACCGAGGCCATGCCGACCGCGACACCACCGAGGAGCCGCCAGAGGGTGAAGTCCCAGACGGTGAACGGCAGCGCCGACCCGATCGCGCTCAGCAGGAACAGCACGGCGGCCGTGCGCATCGTCACCAGCCGGCCGTACCGGTCGGCGAGCGTTCCGGCGTACCAGGCCCCGACCGCCGATCCGATCAGGGCCATCGCGACGGCCAACCCGGTCACGACGGCACCGACTCCGAAGGTCTCGCGGATCGCGGTGACACCCCCGTTGATCACGGCGGTGTCGTACCCGAAGAGGAAACCGCCGAGCGCCGCGACCGAGGCGAAGTGCGCCGTTCGCAGCGGACGGGCGTGAGATCCGGCACCCGAGGTGCCGGTGTTGGAATGGAAGGACATCTATGCTCCATTGCATTAATGGGGAAGTGTGACCCAGCAATGGTTGGTAAGGATCATATCCTTACTAACGTGTGTCAAGACAGCGACTGAACGAAGTTTCATGTTTCGTGTCGGTTACTCGAAGTAGCGACACTGGCGCCCGACACCGGTTGTGCGGGGGCCGCGCAAGGAGGTTTTCGCAGCATGGCCGACCCCCGGACGGTCCGGCAGATGAACCGACAGCACATGCTCGAGCTGTTCAGCGACGGCCAAGCGCGCTCACGCGCGGCGGTGGCCCGCACGACCGGCCTGACCAAACCCTCGGTCTCGTCGATCATCGACTCCCTGCTGGAGGAAGGGCTGCTGGTCCCCGCCGGAGTCGGCGAGGCAGGCATCATAGGCGGCCGCCGACCGAACCTCGTGGTCTTCAACCCGGACGCGCGTGCCCACGTGGGAGTGCATCTGGGAGTGCGTCGCAGTTCGGTGGCGGTCGCGGACGCCCTCGGCAGGACGCTGGCCACGGAGTCCGTGCCCAGCTCGGTCGGGGACCCCGCCTCCGGCGTGCGACAGCTGGGACCGCTGGTCGAGCGAGCGGCGGAACGAGCGGGCGTTCCCACCGAGCGCATCGCCTCCGTCGGGGTCTCGGTGTCCGGGCTGGTCGATCACCGCAGCGGGCGCTGCCTGCTCGCCCCCAACCTGGACTGGCACGACGTGCCGATCCGGGAATGGATCGAGGAGCTGTTCGACGTCCCCGCGGTGATCTACAACGAGGCCCACGCGGGCGCGTTGGCGGAACAGCGCTTCGGCTGGGGCGAGGACGTGAACAACTTCGTCCGGGTCATGGTCAGCATGGGGATCGGCGCCGGTGTCGTGCTCGACTCCCGACTGTTCGCGGGAGCCGCGGGGATCGGTGGCGAGATCGGCCACTGCCGCGTCGAGGACGACGGCAGGCCGTGCGCCTGCGGCAACGCGGGGTGCCTGGAGAGCGTGGCCTCCCAGCCCGCCATCCTGCAGTCGGTCCGTGAGGCCGCCGAGACCGGCACCCCGACGGAGCTCGCTCCCGACTGCGACATCGACGAGGTGCTGACGGCGGCCGAGGACGGCGATGCCGGAGCGGAGGCGGCGGTGCGCCGGGCCGGGACCGGTCTGGGAAGGGGGATCGCCTACCTGCTCAACGTGCTGAACCCGGACCTGGTCGTGCTCGGCGGCACGGTGGCGGCCGCCGGGCAGGTGCTGCGGCACCCGATGGAGGAGGCGGTGCGGTACTCCTCGCTGCCGCACTCCGCCTGCCGCCTGGTGACGAGCTCGCTGAGCAACGCCGAGCTCGACGGTGCCGTGTTGCTGGCACGCGAACAGGTCGCTCCCTGAGGACGACGGGGAGCACCGCGGGATGCGGTGGGGTTCGGCGCTCGCCAATCGCCGCGCCCCACCACGCCTCCGGGACGCGAGCGCCGCCCGGCCGCGTGCTCACCCGGCCACGGGCCCGTGACGGGGCTCCGTCCGACGCGGGGACCGGTCGGGGATCAGAGCCCTCGCAGGTGCGAGGTGTCGTTGACCAACCTCACCGAGGCGTTGCCGTCGGGGTAGAACTCCGCCACCGACAACGAGGCCAGGTCGAGGTGCAGCCGATAGAACAGTTCGGGCCCCACTCCCAGGGCCATGCGCAGCAGCGACTTGATCGGGGTGACGTGCGTGACGAGCACGATCGTCCGCCCCGCGTACTCCCGCAGCAGCTCCCGCCGCACCACGTCGACCCGCTCGAAGACCGCGTTCATGCTCTCACCCTCCGGCGGCGCCACGGCTGGATCGCCGAGCCAGCTGCGATGCAGCTCCGGGTACCGCTCGGACGCCTCGGTGAAGGTCAGCCCTTCCCAGGCTCCGAAATCGGTCTCCATCAGTCCGTCGTGCGAGACCAACCGCCCACCGACAGCCCTGGCCACCGCCTCGGCGGTACCGCGCGCGCGGCTCAGCGGGGAGGAGAGCACCGGAACCGTCCCTTCCCCGGACGAGAGCTCGTCCATCGTCAACAACCGCCCGGCCGCCGCCCTGGCCTGCCGTTCGCCCAGTTCGGTGAGAGGAACGTCCCCTCGCCCCGAGTAGCGCTTGTCCACCGACATCGGAGACTGCCCGTGCCGCAGCAGCAACAGCCGTGTCGGTGATCCCACCGCGCCGCTCCAGCTGGCCGCCCCTCCGGGGGTGGAACTCGCGGACGCGGCCTCCTCGGCGGAGGAACGCGCCACCGGCTCGGTCCGCGCGGCCTCCTCGGCGGAAACCGTCGAAGCGGCCGGTTCCGGCACCGGCTCCTCGCCGTTCGCCTGCCGGTCCATCGCCTCGTTGGCGAGCCGGTCCGCGTGGGTGTTGCGGTCGCGTGGGATCCACTCGAACGGCGCCGAGGTCAGCCGCGAGACGAGCCGCCGGGCCTCGGCGGCCAACGGCTGCAACGCCTCGTGCTTGACCCGCCACCTGCCCGACATCTGCTCGACGACGAGTTTGGAGTCCAGCCGGATCTCGGCTTCCGTCGCGCCGAGCTCCAGGGCGGCCGTGACCCCGGCGATCATGCCCCGGTACTCGGCGACGTTGTTGGTCGCCTCCCCCAGTCCTCCGGAACGCTCGGCCAGCACGGCACCGGTGTCGGCGTCGCGAACCACCGCCCCGAAACCGGCCGCCCCCGGGTTGCCGCGCGAGCCGCCGTCGGCCTCGACGATCACTCGCGTGCTCACAGACCCGACTCCTTGGTACGCACCATGATCGCGCCGCACTCCTCGCAGCGCACCACGTCGTCGGCCGCTGCCTCCCGCACCGAGGCGAGCGCCGCCCGGTCCAGTTCGAGGCGGCAGGCCCCACACCTGCCTCCCTGCAGATACCCGGCACCCGCCCCGCGCTGCTGCCGGATGCGTTCGTAGAGGTCGAGGAGCTGCTGCGGGATCTCGCCCGTCAGGGACTCCCGCTCGGCGAGCCGCTTCGCCTCGTCGCTTTCCAGGTCGGCCAGCGCCTCGTCGCGGGCGTTGCGCGCGTCCTCCAGTTCGGACTCCGCCGCGTCCACGGCCCGCTGGGCGTGCGAAACCTCGGTCTCCTGCGCCTCGCGGCGCTCCATGACCTCCAGCATGTCGTCCTCCAGTGCGGCCTCGCGCCTGCTCAGGGTGCTCATCTCGTGCTGCAGGTCCTCGAGCTGCTTGGAGGACTCGGTGGAATCCATCAGCTGACGGTCGCGCTGCTGCCTGGACCGCACCTGCTCGACCTCGTTCTCCAGCCGGTCCACCTCGTTCTGCAGATCGTCGAGCGTGGTCCGCGCGGCCACCAACGCGTCCTGTTTGGTCCGCACCTCGCGCTCGGCGGCGCCGATCCGCTCCAGTTCCGGCAACGTCCGCCTGCGGTGGTTGATGCGGTTGAGCTCGGAATCGACGTTGGCGACTTCGAGCAACCTGCGTTGTGCGGCGGGATCGGCTTTCACTCGGGCTTCCTCCCAGATTCGGTGGCCCTCCCGTGCGCGTGCACCGTCCACGGATCGGTGCGGCACGAGGAGACGAGGACTTCGACAGTATCGGGCAACGCCCCGCCGAGGATATCGGCGGCCTGCTCGCACCAGGGCCACTCGCTGGCCCAGTGCGCGACGTCGACCAGGTTGGGAACGCTCACCCCCGGAACGTCGGCACGGGCCAGGTGCTCGGCGGCCGGGTGGTGTCGCAGGTCCGCGGTGACGTAGGCGTCCACCCCAGCCGCGGTGGCCGTCTCCAGGTGCGAGTCTCCGGAACCGCCGCAGACCGCGACCCGTTCGACGAGCCGCCGGGGGCTCCCGGCCCCTCGGGCTCCCCACGAGGTCGTGGGCAGCGCTTCGGCGACCCGCCGCACGAACTCCTCGAAGGGCTCCGGTTCCGGGAGGGTTCCGATCCTGCCCAGCCCGGTGTCCGCCCCCTCCCGGTGCGGGCTGAGCGGGCCGGTGACGGTGAGCCCGAGCCGCGCGGCGAGCGCGTCGGAGACACCCGGGTTGGCGGTGTCGGCGTTGGTGTGGGCGCAGTACAACCCGACCCCGGAGCGGATCAGCCGGTGCAGCAGCCGCCCCTTGGGATCGTCGGCGGGCAGCGCGTTCACCCCGCGAAGCAGCAGGGGATGGTGCGAGACGAGCAGCTGCGCACCCTGCTCGACGGCGGCCTCCACGGTTTCCTCGACCGGATCCACGCAGCACAGCACACGCCGCACCGTGGCTTCCGGATCGCCGCAGACCAACCCGACCGCGTCCCACGATTCGGCGAAACTCGGCGGGTAAGCGGTCTCGAGCACGTCGAGCACGTCCCTGATGCGTGTGGTCATCGACTCGCTTCCCCTGTCGTCTGTCGATTCTCGGTGCCGGGAACGATCGGCTCGTGACGGGGAACCGTCTCCGGGAGACCACCGAGCTCCGCGAGGACCTCCCGCAAGGCCGAGACCAGACCGGAGTTCTCCGAACTCCCCCGGACAGCCACCCGGACGTGGTTCTCGTCGAGGCCGGGGAAGGTGTCGGCCCGGCGCACCGCGATGCCGCGCCTCCGGAGCCCTTCGCGCACCGAGGGCCCGTCCGGCACCCGCAGCAGCAGGAAGGGTGCGGCCGCGGGCAGCGAGACCGTCACGCCCGGTATCCCGCCGAGCTCGGCGGCGAGTTCGTCGCGGTGACCCGCGATCTCCCGGGCCGCATCGCGCGACTCGGCGACGGCCGCGGGTTCGCAGCACGCGCGCAACGCCTCCAGACCGAGTGTGCCCACCGGCCAGTGGGGGCGACCGTGGGTCAACCGGCGCAGCAGCTCCGGCTCGCCCAGCGCGTACCCCACCCGCAGGCCGGGCAACCCCCACATCTTGGTCAACGAGCGCAGCACGAGCAGGCCGGGAATCCGCTCGGAAGCCAGCGATTCGGGCTCCTCGGCCACCGCGTCGGCGAACGCCTCGTCGACGACCAGCACCCGTCCGGGGCGGGCCAGCGACCGGACGGTCTCGGCGGGGTGCAACACCGAGGTCGGGTTCGTGGGGTTGCCCAGCACTACCAGATCGGCCGCCTCGGGCACGGCTTCCGGGCGCAGCCGGTACCCCTCGGCGGGGTCCAGCAGCACCCGGGTGACCTCGACGCCGCCCTCACGCAGCGCCAGCTCGGGCTCGGTGAAGGAGGGGTGCACCACGGCGGCCAGCCTCGGCCGCAACGCGGGCAGCAACGCGAAACCCTCCGCCGCTCCGGCCAGGGACAGCACTTCCTCGGCAGGACGGTCGTGCCGCTCGGCGACGGCACGGCGCGCGGCGAGATCGTCCTCGGCCGAGGGATAACCGCCGAGCCTGTCCAACGCGGCGACCAGCCGATCGCGTAACCACTCCGGAGGACGCCGCAACCGGACGTTGACGGCGAAGTCGAGCAGCTCGCCAGCGGCGTCCACATCACCGTGGTGGCGCAACATCTCCCTGTCGTCCCGGCGAGTCATCTCCGGCAGTCTAGCTACCGGGGAGGGCCGCGTCGGACAGGCGGCGGTTCGCCACCGAGAACGCCACGGGCGTGTGGCGAAGGTGCCGCGCAGCGTCACGGCGGGGCCGGAACCCGGCGCCGGAGCGAGGTCGCCCGGCGGGACACTGGGGACGTGACATTCGATTCCACCACCAAGCCCTTCCACGTGTCGTTCGTCTGCACCGGCAACATCTGCCGATCCCCCATGGCCGCGCTGGTGTTCGGTGAACACCTGAGACGCGCGGGCCTGGCCGACCGAGTCGAGGTCTCCAGCGCCGGGACCGGTCCCTGGCACGTGGGCGAGTCCGCGGATCCGCGCACCAGCGCGGTGCTGGCCGACCACGGTTACCCGACCGAGCACACCGCCGCCCAGCTCGACGAGTACCACCTCGACGCGGACCTGCTGCTGGCCATGGACGCGGGGCACCTACGCGTGATCCGCGACGCGATCAACAATCCCGACCGCGCCCGGCTGCTGCGCTCCTTCGACCCGAAGTCGGACGAGTGGGCCGAGGTGCCGGACCCCTACTTCGGCGGCGAACGCGGTTTCGACGGGGTGCTGGAGATGATCGAGGCGGCGATGCCCGGACTCCTCGACTGGGTGAGGGCCGGGCTGGGGGAGCAGCGTTCCACGAGCTCCTCCGAGACGGTGTCCTGAACTCTCGCTCGCCGAGCGAACGCGATGACGTCCCAGCGCACCGAGGAGGAAACGCCATGAGTCGGTCACCCGCCGGTCTGGCGGAAGCCGTCGCGGAGTTCACCGGGGCCTCGGCGGCGACGCCGCGCCGCCTGGGTGGCGGCGACGCCTCGACGGCCTACGAGGTCCCGCTCTCCGACGGTCGCAGCGTGTTCGTCAAGGCCGCCCCGGCGGACATGCCGGGGGCCCTGCGCGCGGAGGCCGCGTCGCTGCACTGGCTGGCCGAGCCGGGCGCGGTGCGGGTCCCCCGGGTGTACGGCGACGACGAACGGTGGCTGGTCACCGAGCACGTGGCCGAGGTCTCCCCGACCCCGGAGGCGGCCGAGGAGTTCGGACGCGCCCTCGCGCGCACGCACGCCGCCGGCGCTCCCGCGCACGGCTGCCCGCCCCCGGGCGGGCCCCGGCACGCGTGGATCGGGCTCGCTCCGATGCGCGACGAACCCGCGGCGGACTGGCCCACCTTCTACGGCACGCTGCGCGTGGAGCCCTACGTCCGGCGGCTGGTGGACTCCGGAACACTGCGGACCTCGGAAGCGGAACCGATAACCGCGGTCTGCGAGAGGCTCGGCGAACTTCCCGGTGCCGACGAACCACCCGCCCGGCTGCACGGCGACCTGTGGAGCGGGAACGTGCACTGGGGACGCGCGCCGGGGGACGCGGAACCGCACGTGTGGGTGATCGATCCGGCCGCCCACGGTGGTCACCGCGAGACCGACCTCGCGATGCTGCGGCTGTTCGGCTGTCCGCACCTGGAACGAGTGCTGGCGGCCTACGAGGAGGAGTGGCCGCTGGCGGCGGGATGGCGGGAGCGGGTAGGCCTGCACCAGTTGTTCCCACTGCTGGTGCACGGCGTGCTGTTCGGTCGGAGTTTCGCCGTGCGTGCCCGCGCGGCGGCGGAGGAGACGCTGCGCCTGTTCTGAGGCCGTTCGGAGCCACCGCTGTTCTGCGCCGACTTCCGCGCGTCGGGCCGCCGGGGTGCTCGTCGGCTCCCGATCCGGCGTCGTCCGCACCGAAAGCCGGGAGACACCGCCCACTCCCCGCCTGGCCCGTGCGGCGTCCGGCGAAAGGACCGGACTACCGTGGACCCGTGCGTTTCGGGTTTCTACTGCGCCCCGGCTGGATCGGGTTGATCCTGCTGGTCGGCGTTTTCTCCACGGTCTGCTTCACGGTGCTGGCCCCGTGGCAGTTCAGCAGGCACAACGAGACGCAGGTGCGCAACGACGCGATCCGTTCCTCCATGCGGGCGGAGCCCAGGCCGCTGAACGAGGTGCTGCCGCGCGGACGGGCTCCGAGCTCCTCGACCGAGTGGACGCGGGTCACGTTCACCGGGCACTACCTTTCCGGGGACGAGGCGCTGGCCTGGCAGCGAACCGTGCTCGGAGAACCCGCCTTCGAAGTGCTCACCCCGTTCCGCCTGGAAAGCGGTGGAACCGTGCTAGTCGACCGGGGATTCATCCGACCGGTGGAATCCACCAGAGCACCGGAGTACTCGGCCGCCCCCGAGGGAACGGTGCGCGTGACGGCGCGAATCCGCACGAACGAGCACGACGCCGAGCAGCGGTCGATGTTCCGCCACGACGGGCACCGGTGGACCTACGCGATCAACTCCGACACCGTGGGCGAGGGACTCGGCGTCCCGATGCGCTCCGGGTACTTCACGCTGGTCGGCGAGCAGCCCGGCGTGCTGAGCCCGGTACCGCTGCCGAGGCTGGAGTCGGGACCGTACTTCTCCTACGCCATGCAGTGGATCATCTTCGGGATCATGGCGCCGCTCGCGGCGGGATACCTGATCTACAGCGAGGCGCGCTCCCCACGCACTCCGCTCGGCGGCTCCCCCCGCCGGGAGAGCACCGCCAGGCGCGGGAAGTCCCGCATGTCGGTAGCCGAGGCGATCGCCGCGGAGGAACGCCGGGAGCGCGAGAACTCGACGGGGACCTGAGCGAGCGCCCCGGAGAGGGGCACGGCACCCCGCTGTCGGGCGACGGAGGACGAGAGGCACGGGCCGCTTCACCCTCGGTCGGATCGGTGCGATCCGAACACACGAGCCTGCCACCCAGCGACCGCCCCGCGCGGGCCCACCGCCGCCTGAGAGGGATCAGCGCCGCCGTCGGCCGACCACCGACGCGGTCACCGCCGCGAGAACACCTCCCACGGTGCCGACCAACCTGGACAGCTCGACACTTCGCGTGACGTCCCCACCGTCGGCGGTGCGTCCCTCCCCCAGCACTGGTCGGCTCTCGGTGGCGTGTCCGTAGTCGGTCCGTCCCCCCAGTCGAATACGCAGCGCACCGGCGAAGGCAGCCTCGACCTGACCAGCGTTGGGGCTGGGATGCGCCGAGGCGTCCCGTCGCCGGATCCGCCCGCTCTCCCGTGCCGAGCCGCCGACGACCGGCGCGCAGGCCGTGGTCAGCGCGGCGGTGGCACGTGCCGGCACCAGGTTGAGCAGATCGTCCAGCCGTGCCGCGGCCCAACCGAACGAACGGTACCTGCTACTCCGGTTACCGATCATGGCGTCGAGCGTGTTGGCCGCCCGATAACCGACGAGGCCGGGAACTCCCGCCAAGGCTCCCCAGAACAGCGGAGCGATCACCGCGTCCGAGGTGTTCTCCGCCACGGACTCGACGGTGGCGCGCGCCAACCCCTGCCCGTCCAGGCCATCGGCGCGACGACCGCACAACCCGCGCAGCCGGAGGCGTGCGGCGTCCAGCTCCCCGGCGTCGAGATGACGTGCCATACCGGTCCCCTCCACCGCCAGCGAGGTCCCTCCGAGCACGCTCCAGGTGGTCAGTGCGGTCACCGTCGCTTCGGCGACCGGTGAGCGCCGCACCACCCGTTGAACCGCCAGGCCGAGGAACGCGGCCGTTCCCACCAGGCCCGCCGTGTGCAGCGCCCCCGCCGAACGGCTGTCGCGGTAGGTGGCCTTCTCGACGCGCTGGGCGAGCCCGCCGAACGCCGCCACCGGGTGTCCGCGCCTCGGATCCCCCAGAACCGCGTCAGCGGCCACACCGAGTAATAAACCGACCGCCCGCCCCGAACTCACGGCAACTCCTCCTCGCAAGGTCCACCAGGTCCGTGGCGCACGCTACCTCCCCGCCCCGGAACGGAAGGCACCCAGGCCACGAGTAACGGAGTGTTTTCGGAGGCGTCCGCGAGCGGGGTTATCGTGGCTGACCGTGACCGCCGATCACGAAGCCGTCGAGCCGCTCTCCGGAACGATGCCCGACGCGATGCCCTCGACCGAGGATCCCGCAGCTCGTCCGGCGAGCGTCGGACGGGTCACCGGCACGGACGGAGCCGCCCTGACCGGCCCCGCTTCCCCGGGGAGCACGACCACCACCGGAACCACGAGCGGCGAAGCCGCCGCCGAGGAGCGGGACCTCCCCTCGGCGGCGGAGGTCGGCTCGGGCGAACGGCGACTGCTGCTCTACCGGCACCTGCAGGTGAGCGGGCACCGCACCTATCTGGCGATCATGCGGCTGTTCACCTCCACCCTGCTGGCCGACCTCTCGGCCTCCGAGGTCGCGGGCACGCTGGCCGTCGCCGAGCGAGAGGGCAGGATCGCCGAGGGCGAGTCCGAGCTGTCCACCGTGGTCGAACGGCTCCGCAAGCTCCGCGAGTGGGGCAACCTGACCTACGGCAGGCGCGAGACGACCGCGTCGAGCATCGCGGAGTTCCAGCACGGCAGCGTTCGCTTCCAGGTCAGCAAGCTGGGGGTACGGGTGCAGCGGGACGTGGACGCGCTGCTGCGTGTCCCGGAGGGTGCGCGGGAGGTCTCCAGAGAACTGCTGCCCGCCGTCGAACGCGGGCTGGGCGCCATCGTGGAGCTGCTGCCACCCGGTACGAACGCCGACACGCTGCCCGAGTCCACGAGGGAACGGCTCTCCGAGCAGGTCACCACGGTCTTCCTGCAGCACTCCGAGCTCGCCGCCACGGTTCGCGACTTCTACGCCTACCTGGGTCAGGTGGTCACCCGCCACCACCTGAACGCGGGTGAGATATCCGGTTTCCGGAACCTGCTGGTGGAGTACATCCAGGCGGTGGTGGAGGACGTGATCCGCTACACCGAACCGATCGCCGTCTCACTGAGAGCACTGGCACGACGCCGCGACCAGCTACTGGCGGCACTGGGCACGGTCGAGGACCTCGGGGACGGGGTGGAACGCGCACGGGGCAGGACCGGTGCCGACTGGCAGGAGCTCACCGACTGGTTCCTGGACTCCCCCGGCAGGCCGAGTCAGGTCTCGGCGCTGCGCGAGGCCACCGCCCGCGCGATCGGATCGTTGCTGGCCAGCGTCAAGCACGCCACCTCGGGTGGGGGTCCGGTCCCCGGACGTCGTGGCGACCTGCTCAACCTGGCACGCTGGTTCGACGGTTCGGACCAGGCCGGGGCGCACCGGCTCTACGCGGCCGCCTTCGGGTTGTACTCCTCCCGGTGCCTGCAGCCCGCTCCGTCGCACGACGGGGACGAGCACAGCGCCGGCTGGCTGTGGGGCAACCGGGTGGAGGTCGCGGTCAACGTGCGCAACCGTGCCGACCGGAGCGGCAGCGGCGGCACCGCCCGGGTGCTGCACGACCCCATGACCGAGCAGCGGCTGCTGGACGAGCGCCGGGCCGAACAGCGGCGGCGCGCGGCGGCGGTGAGCGAGCTCGCCGCCGTGGAGGGGCCTGCGGACAGCAGACTGTCCGCGGACGCCCTCGAAGTACTGTGCGAACTGCTGACCTCGGCCATGGCCGACCGGGACGACCCGACCCAGAGCAGCACCGCGCTCGAACCGGTCCACCGACTGCGGCTGCGAATCCACCACGAGCGGGGAAGGCGAACCACGATTTCCAGCGTGCACGGCGAGCTGAGCCTGGACGACACGGTCCTCGAACTGGACGTCTCCGAAATGGCGGACAGTCCCGGCGGGACGGACGCACCGCTCTCCGGCTCGGACACCGGCGAGGCGGCCCGATGAGAGCACGGGAGACCACAGTACCGGGATTCGAACAGCTCGGGGACATAGACGCGGCCAACGTGGTGCGCTGCGCCAGGACGCTGTTGCGCCGCCCCCTGCTGCACGCCGCGAGCCCGGACGGCGACCTGCTGGGCATGATCTACCGTCACCGCGCGGTGCTGCAGGAGCTGTTCGCCACCCTGCTCGGCTACCGCCTGGTGATCCACCGGAGGTACGCGCGGCTGTACAAGTCCGGACCGGGCGAGGACGCCACGAGGGCGGTTCCCACGCTCACCCCCCGCGGTTACGCGCACGTGGCGTTGACCCTGGCCGCGCTGACCGGCTGCGGAAAGCAGGTGCTGCTGTCACGACTGATCGAGGAGATCCGCGCGGCGGCCGGCGAAGCGGGTCTCGTGATCGGTGACGCACCGGGGGATCGCAGGTCGATGGCCGCCGCGCTGCGCCACCTGGTCGACCTCGGGGTGCTCACCGAGACCGAGGGGACGGTGGGGCCGCTGGCCAACGACACCGCGGCGGAAGCGCTGATCACGGTGGACACCGACCTGCTCGGCCAGCTGGTGACCGGTCCCCTTTCGGAGGCCGACGGTCCGGAACGACTGGTCGAGCTGGCGGCGGGCACCGAAGGTGCCCACGCCGTCACGGTGGAGCAGGCCGTGCGGCGCAGACTGGTGGAGGACCCGGTGGTGCACTACCACGACCTGCCCGAGACTCAGGCGAACTGGCTGCGCAGGCACCGCGCCGGTGAGGCGCGGTTGCTGGAGCGGTACTTCGGCCTCGTGGCCGAGTCCCGTTCGGAAGGGATCGCCACCACCGATCCGCAGGACTACCTCAACGACGCCCCGTTCCCCGGCAGCTCGACGGTGGCGCGCGTGGCCCAGCTGGCGTTGCCGAAGTTGCTGGAGGGCTCCGAACCCCGCGAGGGCGATCACCGGCACCCGCTCGGGCGGGAGGATTTCGCCCGGGTGTGCGGTGAGTTGCTGGAGAGTTACCCGGCGGCGTGGTCGCGCCGGGCGCTCGAGGACCCCGACTCACTGGTGGCGATGGTGGTGGACCTGCTGCGCCGCGTGGGCGTGCTGACGCCGCACGACTCCGGGGAGGCCGAGCGCTGGCTGCTCAGTCCCAGCGCGCACCGCTGGTTGCCGATCCCGGACGGCGAGCCCGGCACCGCCGAGCGGGAGACGGACACCCCGCCAGAGGAACCGAGCCCCGATCTCGCGTTGTTCGACTACCCGGAAGGAGAATCCACGCGGTGAGCACGGAAGCGGTGGAGTACCAGGAGGGCACCGCGGGACAACGGTCTTCGACCGCTTCCGGCGGGGCCCGCCTCCCCGGCGGCGGGGTCGGTAGCCGTTGGAGCCTGCGACGTGGCGGCGTGGTCAACATCTGGCAGTACGCGAACCAGGAGTTCGACCTCAGTGGTGGACGCGCGATCTTCCAGGGAACCAACGGTTCGGGAAAGTCACGCACCCTGGAACTGCTGCTGCCGCTGTGCCTGGACGGCGATCTGCGACAGATCGGTTCGAAGGGCTTCGACACGGTCAGCATGAAACGGTTGATGCTCGACGAGCGCGAGGGCGGCGGTAACCGCGTCGGCTACGCCTGGGTCGAGCTGTCCAGAGTCGAGGGGGACGGCTCGGAGCGGTTCCTGACCTGCGGGATCGGGGTGAAGGCGGCGGCGGCTTCCAACCAGATCAGCGATTCGTGGCGGTTCGTGACCGAACGCCGGGTCGACCACGACCTGCGGCTGATCGGACCGGGCGACGTGCCGTTGGGCCAGACCCAGTTGCGGGACGAGCTCGGCGCCGAGTGCCTGTTCGACGAGCAGGCCTTCCGCGCCAGGATCGCGGGCACGGTCTACGGCATCACACCGGAACGCTACGGCGACCTGCTGCATCTGCAGCGCACCCTGCGCAACCCGGACGTGGGGCTGAAGGTGCAGGAGGGCCAGCTGGAGCAGATCCTGTCCGACGCGCTGCCCCCGCTGGACTCGACATTGGTGCAGCGGTTGGCGACCTCCTTCGAGGACCTGGAGTCGATCCGCGAGAACATCCTGCGGCTGACCACCGCCGACAGCGCGCTCGGAACCTTCATGACCACCTACTCGGACTACGCGCTGGCGGTGCTGCGCGCGCGGGCGAAGGAGTCCCGCGAAGCGGCGGGCCGGTACGACTCGCTGCGGGGCACGATCGAGGAGCTGACCGAGCAGCACCGGGCCAAGCTCGACGAGCGCTCCGAGAGCGACGAGCGGGTGACCGAACTGGAACGGCGCGACCGCGAGCTGGACTCCTCGTTGCAGGCCCTGCGGCAGAGCCCGGCCTACACCGAATTGCAGAACCTGCACGACCGCAGGGCACTGGTGGACAACGCGCGCTCGACGGCCGAGGACGCGCTGCGCACCGCCGAACGGCACCGGGACCAGGAGCAGCGCTCGGTCTCCACGGTGCTGGGCATGCTGGAGCGCCTGGGTTCGGACGTCGCCGCGGCCAGGCAGCATCGCGAGCGGGCGGAGTCCCTGCTCACCGCGTCGGGGTTGGACGGTTCGCTGGCCCCTGGCGTGCCCACGATGCCGCCCACCGAGGCCACGGTCCGTTCGGAGGTCGTGCGTGGCACTGCCGATACCGGCTCCGAATGGCTCAGCGTGGAACGTCACGTCCCGCCACAACCGGACACCGAGGAGTTCGCGGCCAGGCTGCGCGAGGTCGACGAACACGCCGAACGCGCGGTGGAGGCCGCGCGGCAGCGCGGGGCACTGACGCTGACGCTGCACCAGCGGGCCGTGGACACCGACCGGCAGCGGGCCGAGGTGGACGACGCCGAGCGACGGGCCGAAGCGGCCAAGGTGACCGCCACGGAGGCGGCCGCGCGGCGCAACCAGGTGCGGCAGGACCTGCACGACACCGCGCTCGCGTGGCTCGACCGGCTGCGCGGCTGGTGGCGCGACGGGGCGCTCACCGAGGAGGCGGCGGACGGCCCCGCACCACCGGACTCCCCCACACTGGAACAGCTGGTGGCCGATCGCTTCGCGGCACGCGGGGGTCGGGAGCGAACCCGCGAGTGGGCCCAGCCGGTGCTGCACCGCGCACGGATGCGCGTCACCGAGCTGGACCGGACGCTGGCGGAGATCCGCTCGACCGTGGCGGAGCGCGACACCGAACTGGCGGAGCTGCGTTCCGGTGGGGAGCGCGTTCCGGAGCGCCCCTCCTGGGCCACCGCCGAGCGGGTCACCGGCTCGGGCGAGGCGTTCTACCGGCTGGTGGACTTCGCGGAATCGCTGCCCGAGACCGAGCGCGCCGCGCTGGAGGGAGCGTTGCAGGCCTGCGGGCTGCTCAACGCGTGGGTGACCGCCGACGGCACCGCCGTCGACGCCGACACCGCCGACGTGCTCGCCACCCCCGCTGAACCGCTTCCCGAGCACTCCCTGGCCGAACTGCTGGTTCCCGCCGCCGAATCGGACTGTCCCGTCTCGGCGGAGCGGATCGGGGCGTTGCTCCGCTCGGTGGCGGTGACCTCCGGCGGCGAGCTCTCGGTCTCCGCGACGGGTCACTGGCGCAGCGGGGTGCTTTCGGGAGCGTGGCGCAAGACGGCGGCGGAGTACGTGGGCGCGGGGGCGCGCCGGGCCGCGCGGCAGCAGCGCATCGCCCAGTTGGAGGCCGAGCTGGCCCGGCTGCGTTCGGAACTCGGTGACGTGGAGCGGCGACGAGCCGAGGCGAACCGCCACGCGAACGCGCTGGAGCGGGAACTGGAGTCCTATCCGGACGACGACGAGCTGTTCAGCGCCCACGCCAGACTCGCCAGCGCGATCGACGACGCCGACGAGGCACAACGCGAGGCCAATCGGTTGCGGCAGGACCACGAGCAGGCAGAGGAGCGTTGGCGGGCGACGCGTTCGGAACTGGTGCACGCGGCGGGCGGAGCGGGGTTGCGTCCCGAGACCGAAGCGCTCCGGGAGGCCAACCGGGCCGCCACGGACGCGCGACAGGCGTTGGAAACGTTCCGCGAGGCCATCGCCTCACGTTGCCTCGGCACCCTGGAGCAGCTCGGCAACACCCTGCTGCACCACGACGCCACGGTCGCCGACCGGATGGCGGCCGAGTCGTTGGCCGAACAGCACTGCGCGAACCACGCCGAGCAGGCGGCGGCGCTGGCGGAGTTGACGGCCTCGGTCGGCGACGAGGGACGACAGGTCGCCGAGCAGGTCACCGAGCTGGAGAACGAGCGGGAAGGTCTCCGCGAACGGTTGCCCGAGACGCGGGAACGGGCTTCGGCCGCCCGGGAGGCCGCGGGCAAGCTCGAGGAAAAGCTGAACGCGGCTCGCGTACGACTGACCGAACGGGAGTCGGAGAGCCGGGACGCCGAGGCCGCGCTGCGCCGGGCCCTGGAGCTGCCGGGGTTGTGGGCGGCGGCGGTCGAGGCCACCGACGGGGAACTGCCCTCGCGACCGGGGGAGTCCGAGCAGGCGGTGACCGCGCTGCTCTCGACCACGGTGGCGCGTTCCTCCCCCGGCAGCACCACGGCCAAGGCGGTCCACGACAAACTGCACCCGTTGAAGCAGTCGCTGAGCGGTCACTTCGACGTCACCACCGCCGAGGACGAGGGGGTGCTGACCGTGACGGTGATCGGCGAGGAGGGGCCGTTGCCGGTCGCCGAGGCCGCGCTGCGGATAAACGGGCGGCTGGTCGAGCAGCGGGAGTACCTCAACGAGCAGTACCGTTCCATCTTCGCCGACTACCTGATCCGCGACCTCGCCGAACGACTGCGGGACCAGATCGCGGTGGCCCGGGACCTGTGCGACCGGATGAACCGGGTGCTGGACGGTGCGCGTTCCAGCCAGGGAGTGCACGTGCAGTTGGACTGGCAACCCGCCACCGCGCTGAGCGAGGACATGCGCCAGGCCATCGAAGTGGTCCGCAAACCGTTCGCGAACCGGGAGGAGCAGGAGGACGCGCTGCTGCGCCGGGTGTTCACCGACCTGATCGAGTCGCAGCGGGAGAGCGTCTCGGGCGGATACGGTGAGATCCTGGCCAGGGCGCTGGACTACCGGGACTGGTACGAGTTCACCGTGCGGGTTCGCGACGCGGGGCCCGACGGACAGCCGCGCGTGCGACGGCTACGGCAGTTGTCCTCGGGAGAGACCCGGCTGGTGTCCTACGTGACCCTGTTCGCCGGGGCCGCGTCGTTCTACGACGCGATCGAGTCCTCGGGCGAGCGGCACGATCCGCTGCGCCTGGTGCTGCTGGACGAGGCGTTCGAGCGGCTGGACGACCCGACGGTGGCACGTATGCTGGGGCTGCTGGTGGATCTGGACATGGACTGGATGATCACCTGGCCGAGCGGATGGGGGGTTTCCCCCAAGATCCCGAAGATGCACATCTACGACGTGCTGCGGCCGCGCAGCGGGCACGGGATCGCCTGCACCCACACCGTGTGGAACGGTCGCGGTCTGGAGCGAGCTGAACAGTGAACGACGCCGAGGACATCCGCGCCGTCTGGGACCGACCCGAACTGCGGGGGCTCTGGGAGCGCGCCAGGCAGGCGCTGGAGGCTCCCGAGCGTCCGGCGACCTTCCGACTGGAACTGCCGGACGAGGGGACCCGCCGTGAGGTGGGCAATCTCTACGGTCGTCCGATGTGGGGCCAGGGCACCAGGATCAATGTGTCCAAACTGGATGAAGCAGTGCGCGGGAGCCGCTTCGGCAGGAGTTTGGAAGAGGTGCTGGAGATCCTGCACGAGCGGCCGGTCACCCCGAGGGAGTCGGACTCACGGCGCCGGCGGCAACGAGGCGACCGGACCGTCGAAGTACTGGGCGCGGCGCTGGCCGAGCACGGTCTCGGGGATCAGCCGTGGGCCACGGCGTGGCAGCACTGGGTACGGCAGTACGGACGGGTGGCCGAGGCCGACCTGGAGTCCACCGCGGCACGCGCCGCCGCCGTGCTGGCACGTCTGGTGCTCGACCCCTCCGAGCGACCGCGGACCTGGCGTGCCCGTACCGATCTCGCCGCTCGTTTCGCACGCGGCGCGCACGGGCTGGACAACGGCACCACGCTGAGCCGGGTGGTGCTGCGTGCCGCGGCGATGGCGCACGGGGTGGACTCTCCCGGCAACGAGCGCGAGCGCAGGAACCTGTGGGAGCGCTGCGGAGTCACGCTGGACGGGGTCTCGGCCACGGTGCCCTGCTGGGCACTGCCGCTGACCGGGGCCGACACGTGGTCGGGCACCGTGCGGGAACGTACCGAAGCGGGGGTGCCGACCCACCTGACACAGCTCGACCTGCGCGCGGCACCGCCCGCTCTGGTCGAACCGGGCACGGTGATCGCGGTGTGCGAGAACCCCCGGGTGCTGGAAGCGACCGTGACGGAAAGGGTGCGGCATCCGCTGATCTGCGTCTCCGGTAACCCCACCACGGTGGCCCTGGAGCTGCTCGACCGGCTGCGCGCCGACGGTGCGGTCCTGCGCTACCACGGTGACTTCGACTGGTCCGGACTGTCCATCACCGCCTCGCTGTACGAGCAGCAGGGGGTGGTGCCGTGGCGGATGTCGGCCTCGGACTACCGCGAAGCGGTCAACCGGGCATCCGCGCTGCGCACCGACCTGCAGATCCTCGACGAGACCCCCACGGAGGCACCGTGGGATCCCGAGCTGCCCGAGGTGATGTCCAGCGCCGGTCGGGTCGTGGAGGAGGAGATCGTCCTCGACGAACTGCTGGACGACCTGCGGAACGGACTCGGCACCGCGCCCTGAACGATCGCCGGACCCTCGGCGGCCACACGTCGAGCACGCGCGGGCGGCACCCGGCCCTTGCGGGCCTTCCTCGCGGCCCGTACCGCCGCGGGGTCTCCCGTGGTGCTCTCGCGAGGAAGGTCCGGCGCTGTGCGGGTCGCTTACCCGATGCCGCGGCCTCGTCGCAGCGAGAGGTTCCGCCACGCGACCACCCGTGGAACCCGAACCGGGGAACCGGATCAGCCGGTGGGAGTGTCGAGCTGGATCTCGGTGCGCAACGGGAGGTCCGCGACGCCGTGTCCGGCCAGCACGGTGAAGGTTCCCGGCTCGAAGCTCCAACCTCCCACCACGCGGTCCCAGTGGCGGAAGACCTCGGCCTCCAGCCGCACGGGGACCAGCGCTTGGGCACCGGCCGCCGCCTCGACCACGGCGAATCCGGCCAGCCACAGCTCTGGGCGGTCCACTTCGGATTCCGCGCGTCGGAGGTACAGCTGCACGACCTCCTTGCCGTGCCGCTCCCCGGTGTTGGTCAGCCCCACCTGGAACAGCACGTCGTCACCGGCCCGGAACCGCTCCGGGCCCAGCAGCGAGGTGTACTCCCATCGGGTGTAGCCCAGGCCGTGCCCGAAGGAGTAGGCGGGCCGCCGAGCCGATCGCCGCCACGCCCGGTACCCGATGTGCGGACCCTCGGCGTACTCCAGCCTGCCGTGGTCGGGCCGGGTATCCAGCACCGGGACGTCCCGCTGCCGCACCGGCCAGGTGCTCGGCAACCGCCCACCGGGCTCGCGATCCCCCAACAGCACGTCGGCCAGGGCGTTTCCACCCTCCTGCCCCGGAAACCAGCTCAGCAGGACGGCGGGTACCTCCTCGTGCCAGTCCAGCTCGACCGGGGCTCCGGAGTTCACCACGACCACGGTGTGCGGATTCGCCTCCGCCACCGCCCGGACGAGCTCGCGCTGGCCTCCCGGCAACTCGAGCGTATCCCTGTCCGAGCCCTCGCTCTCGGTCCGCGCGGTGGTGCCGACCACGATGACGGCGGCGTCGGCCTCGGACGCGGCGGCCACCGCCCCCGCGAACTCGGCCGCCGCATCGGCTGCCGGTTCGAACAGTCCCAACGTGACGGCGCCGAGCCATCCGCCGAGCACCCGGTGGGTGGCGAGCACGTCGACCGCGCTTCCCGCTTCGAGCTCCACCTCCGCCGTGGCGTGGGGCGGAGCGAGAACCGCCTCGGCCGGATCCGCTCTCTCCGGGCGGAGCGTCCGCTCCAGCACCACAGAACCGTCCACCTCCAGGCGATGCGGCCCCACACCGGCCACCCCGAGTTCGTGGGTCCCGCTCACGGTGGGCAGCACCGTGGTGCTGACCTCGACGGTCTCCACGCCCGACAGTTCGGCACCGGTCCACATCAGCCGGGCGGTGCCACGATTCTCGGCAGCAAGCACCTCACCGTGCGCGTCGCGGAAGCACACCCGAACCCCTCGCTGCCCCGTGACGGGGTTGGTCAGCATGTCGACGGGGACCGGTTCGAGTTCGTCGCGGAGGAACACACCTTCGCGGTGGACCACCTCGGTCGCGGAGCCGAGGGCGGTGCGCAGCCCCTCCAGCGGCGAAATCGCGTACTCCGGGACGACGCTGGAACTGCCACCGCCCTGCACCCGGGACGCCGAGGCGCTGGGACCGAGCACGGCCAACCTTCCCAGCCGGGAACGCCGCAGCGGAAGCAACTCGCCCTCGTTGCGCAGCAACACCATCGAGTCGGCGGCGGCGGACCGAAGGGCTCGGCTCCGGTCCACCTCCGGCAACCGGAGCCCGCGCGGGACCACGTCGTCCAGCGCGCCGACACGCGCCGCCAGCCGGATGATCCGGCGCACCTTGTCGTCGACGGCGGCTTCGGGGACCCGTCCGTCCCGGATCGCCGCGAGCAACGGTGCGCCCCACACCTCGGAAGGCCCCGGCATCGCGAGATCGTTGCCCGCCGCCGCGGCCTCCGTGGTGCGCACGGCGGTCCAGTCCGAAACCACCACACCGTCGAACCCCCACTCGGTGCGCAGCGGGTCTTCCAGTAGCGGGTGCTCGGTCATGGTGTGGCCGTTCACCCCGTTGTAGCCGGACATCACCAACCAGGCACCGGCGGCGACCGCGCGTTCGAACGGCGCCAGGTAGAGCTCTCGCAGGGTGCGTTCGTCCACTTCCACGTCCACCGTGTAACGCTCCGTTTCGGAGTCGTTGGCCACGTAGTGCTTCGCGGTGGCGGCGACCCCCGCGTCCTGCAGCGCGCCGATGTAGGCCCCGGCGATCCGCCCGGTAAGCAGCGGATCCTCGGAGAAGCACTCGAAGTGCCTCCCGCCCAGCGGACTGCGGTGCAGGTTGATCGTGGGCCCCAGCACCACGTCCACGCCCTTGCGCCGCGCTTCCGCGGCCAGAACCCGCGCCGAACCGACGACCGACTCCTCGTCCCAGGTGGCCGCGAGCGCCGTCGGTGAGGGCAGGCAGCTCGACGGGTCGCGCTCGTCCCAGAACTCACCGCGCACTCCCGAAGGCCCGTCCGAGAGGAACATGCCCCGCAGTCCGATCACGGGCTCGTCCGGGGTGTGCCAGAAACCGGCTCCGCTGATCAACCGGACCTTCCGCTCCAGGTCGAGCCGACCCAGTAACTCCTCCACGTGCTCCTGGGAGATGTGCGGTGGTTCCATGACACGCTCCTCGTCCGCTGCTCGGGACCGCTCTCGCAGCCCCGGAAGGTGTGGTCGGCGGAGCCCACGACACCGGTTCCTCCCAAAACCGGTCCGCCGGACAGCTCCACGCGCCACCCCGAGGCCCGTGGTAGTGCCGCGACTCCTCCCGCCGTCGATACCCCTCGGAGAGGAGATCCGCCAGTGGGCCTGGGCACCCCGCACGAACCGCGCCCCGGCAGGGTGCGGTGGTCACTTCCGAGAAGACGCCGGACGGCGTGGGGAGCCACTCATGGTCACCCCTCGCCGTGGCGGCGGTAGAAGTCCTTGAGCAGCTGGTGCGCCTTGCGAGTGGGAGAACCGGTTATCTCCACGCTCTCCGTGCCGAGCCGCAGGATCACACTGTCCTGATCGTGGCGACGCAACCACGACTGCACCAGGGCTACCATCTCCCTGACCCCCGAACCGGACAGCAGACCGCGTACCACGAACTCGCGCGTGTCCACCCGTCTGGCGCTGTGCTCCCCTGACGGGGAAGAACCACGGTGGCGTCGCTGCACTGACTCGATTCGCAGTCTGCGCAGTTCGTGTTCCAACGAACAAGTGAGTCGGTCCAGCACGGCACGGTCCGTCCCGTTCACCGGAACCAGCGTGAGCTCGATCGAATCGGCGTGATCCGTCATGCACTTCCAACTACGTTCGAGGATGCGAGCTCCTGTCTGGCTCGCCGGACTCGTCGCACGAGCGTACTGAAGCCGATCACGACACTGGCGTATCGAACCTCGAACATCATCCGTTCGGAGCACCGACGGTACGCCTTCGGTGCCGCGGGCACCTCCCCTACCGGGGCGCCCGACGGACCCGCGTGACCGCTCCGCCCGCGAACGGCGAAGCGGTGTGTTCACCAGCTAGTCCCGGAAGTGCCGGGGTTCGGCCACCCGCACACCGTCGAGGGAACGCACGAAGTCGGCGCCGAGGGCCGTCGCCGGTGTCAGCGCGCCGGGCGGCACCTCACCTGTCTCGAGCGCGGTGACCACGCGCAGCACCGAGTCCGCGGTCAGGTCGTAGGTGTCCGGTCCGATCAGGGCGGCGCTGACCGCGTTGCCCGCGGCATCACCCGCCTCGGCGTGGACCTCCACGTGGCTCGCCGACCTGCTGTCACGACCGGGGCCTCGCACGAGGGCGTCGATCGCGGTGTTGGCGAACCGCCGCACAGCGGATCTGCCCAGCACGTCACGCGATACCCGAGCCGCCCTCGGAGTCATCCGGCCGAGACCGGGAATCCCGGCGAAGGTCGTGATGTTGCCGATACCGGTTGTGCGGTAGGCCGTGGCCACGTCCCCCCAGGGCAGCGATGTGACGATCCGCTCGCCTCCGGGGAAGGTGACCGTACGTCTGCGCCATCCGACGGGCACCTCACGCAACCGGCCGTCCACTCGGGCCCTGCCTCCCAGTGCCACGCCCTCCAGCGCGCTCTTCAACGTCCCCGGGCTGATGCCGCCGGTGGTGGTGAACGCGAGGTCCAGATCGGTGGCCTCGGGCAGCTCGGCCGCGACCATGGCGGCCAGGCAGTCGGTCGGGACCACGTCGAAGCCCGCGCCTGGCAGCAGGGTCACTCCGGCGGCCCTGCTCTCGTCGTCCCGGGACAGGACGGCTTCGAGCACGTCGATCTCGCCGGTGATGTCCAGGTAGTGGGTGCCGGTCCGCAGGCAGGCTCCCACCATCGGTGCCGAGGTGGCGGAGAACGGCCCCGCGCAGTGCGCGACGACGTCGAACTCCCGCAGCGCCGCGTCGAGGCGGTGCGTGTCACGCAGGTCCAGCGTCCGGTACTCCAGGCCGAGCGGGACGGCGGTGGTGGCGAGTTTGCGGGGGTCGCGTCCGGCGAGCACCGGTTCGTACCCGCGCCGCACGGCGAGTTCCGCGATCAACCGTCCGGTGTAACCGGTGGCGCCGTAGAGCATCCAGACCATGGCCAGCCTCCGCGATCGACGGTCGGGGATCGACACGAACGGGACGCGAGTACCGTGCCGGGCTCGGTTCCGGGAACCTCCACCACATCGCGCCGGGCGACCAACCTACCCGATCGGGGGAAGCGAGGAAACGATCATCCATCCCCCGAAAACCGCGAACAGCGCGGCGGCCCCGTAGCGCACTGTCCGCGACGAGAGATGGCGCGCCAGCAGCAGTCCCACGCCGACGGCCAGCCCGTCGGCGACGACCATCCCCACCGTGGAGCCGAGCCAAGTGCCGAACCAGTCGTGACGGGTGGCCAGGGTGACGGTGGCCAGCATCGTCTTGTCCCCGAACTCGGCCAGCACGAAGGCCGTGGTGACGGCCAGCAGAGCCGCTCGCACTCCCCGGCGGGATGCGGTGTCGTGACGGGACTCGTCGAGTTCGTCGCCACGCAGCGTCCACACCGCGAACCCGAGGAAAGCCACCCCCGCGCCGAGAGCGACCCACTGGGTCGGCAGCGCGTTGCCTATCCCGAATCCCAGCGCCACGGAAATCGCGTGCACGAACAGCGTCGCCACACTGATTCCCACGAGCACCTGCCAGGCACGATACCTGGTCGCGAACGTCATGGCGAGCAGCTGCGACTTGTCGCCCAGCTCGGCGAGGAAAACAGCGACCGAACTCAGCGCGAAACTCACCAGCACGCGAACTCCACATTTCTCGTGACGGATCGGACACACCGCGCCCCCGAAAGCCGGAAGACCGCCGACCAGTCATCCCGAGACGGCAGAAACGGCTCAGAGCACCGCTCGACCAGCGCCGGACACGTTACCCGAATCATCTCCGAAATCAACGATAAATGTCACTCGCCACAATCACGATCAATTTCTGAGAACAACCAAACAATTGTTTCGTGACGACGAAAAAACTGTTTCACCGAAAGACACGAAAAAATGCGGAATCACATGACCGGTATTGCGTCTCCCCAATCGCCGCCACAAGAGTTCCGCGACGAGTCGGTGCCCTGGGGAGCTCTCCGCCGCCGTCTCGCCCGAAGTTCCCCGTATCACCGGGCCAGCTCCCTCGGGCAGGGGCGCACCGAGCGCGCCCCGCACCGCCCGAAGCGGCACGGCGGCGGGCTGGTCGCGATCGACGTGTACTCCCGCGCGGGCCGCCGCACTATCGGACTACCCGACCAGCTTGCCGAGATGCTCCGATGTCACCACGAGCGGCAGGAAGCCGAGCGCCAGCACGCGGACAGCGGCTGACACGGACCGGGACGCATCTTCACCCAGCAGCAAGGCCCCGCCCCCGCGACGGCGGCTACGCCGAACGTCGAACGGCGCCGGTCGGGCGTGACCACGAAACACCGCCACACGCACGTCACCGAAGACTCCGACGACGTCGCCGACCGATTTGACGCGTACTTCTGGGACCCCAATTGAGACCCTGACAGATCAGAAAAGCCACTCCGGACAAACAGGATCGGCTTCTGTGCAGGTCAACCGTGGTGGGCGCAGCTGGGCTCGAACCAGCGACCCCCTGCTTGTAAGGCAGGTGCTCTTCCACTGAGCTATGCGCCCCTCGACGATGGCCGACCGGTATCATACAGGTCGGCCATCGCGAGGTGTCACGCGGATACTTCCGCGAGCGCCTTCCGCCAGGCGTCCTGGTCGCGAGGCTCACCCGGCTGGTTCATCTCGGCGAACCGGACCTTGCCCTCGGTGTCGATGAGGAAGGTACCCCGGTTGGCCATGCCGGCCTGCTCGTTGAACACACCGTAGGCCTTGGCGACCTCACCGTGCGGCCAGAAGTCGGACAGCAGCGGGAAGGTGTAGCCCTCCTGCTCGGCCCATGCCTTCAGCGCGAACGAAGAGTCGACCGACACTCCGAGCACCTGGACACGGTCGTTCTGGAAGTCACCGAGATCGTCGCGGACCTGGCAGAGCTCACCCTGACAGACACCGCTGAAGGCGAACGGGTAGAAGACCAGCAACACGTTCTTGTCACCGCGGAAGTCCGACAGCGACACCTTCTCCTTGTTGTAATCCGGCAACGTGAAGTCCGGCGCTGTGGCACCGACCTCGAGCGTCATGCGCCCACCCTTCTGTTCGACGGCAGCTTTCCGGCGCCGAACCTACACCGACCGGGACGACGAGCGCACCGGTAGCCACCCGGTTACCGGCGCGTAAGGTCCTCACCGCTTGGTCTTGGCGGGCTTGCGGTAGGCCAGCCTGGTTCCGGTCCACTCGTCGCCGACGCTCAGGTTGGAGGTCTGCGCGAGATTGGACGTGGCGGCTGCTTCGGCGATGTCGCTGGGTTCGACGTGACCTTCACGGCCCGTCTTGGGGGTCATCACCCAGATGACACCTTCCTCGGCCAGTGGCGTCATGATGTCGAGAAGTGTGTCCGTAAGGTCGCCGTCTTCGTCACGCCACCACAGCAAGACGACATCGACCACTTCGTCGGCATCCTCGTCGAGCAGCTCGCCTCCGCAACGCTGCTCGATCGCTTCTCGGACGGTGTCATCGACATCCTCGTCCCAGCCGATCTCCTGCACCACCATGTCTGGCTCGATATCGAGCTTCTCGGCGACGTCGGTTTCGTTCTTACCGGCGTCTTCCGCGGCGACCACGGCTTTCTCACTCCTCCAATTCTCGTGTGCGCGGGCTGGACGACCACGCACGAGACAAGTTTGCACGATCTCGCCGTCAGCGAACACCGTCGAGCGGCATCCGCGCAACCGCAGATCGCACGATACGGCGTACCAACACTGGCAGTGACCGACCAGCGAACAACATCCGCCCCCGAATCCGACGGCGGCACCGCGCGCCCGTGCGGGTGCGCGCCCGCGTTCGGAACGCGGCGATCGCGCTGTTCGTTACGAGCCACGCCACGAGACTGACGGTACTCCGGCCCGCACACAACCCGGGCCGTATTCGTACTGAGGGGTAACTGTGTCGGTTCGCTCCCACGGAGCACGATGGGAGACGATGAGGCAGCCGGATTGGCGACCCTCCGGCGAGCACGCGCACGACGTCCTCGAGGAGATCCCCTTGACCCCGCACAACAACGAGACCGGCGGCGCGAACTCCCCGCAACGAGTGCGGGTGATCCGAAACGGCCTGGCCGCGCACCTACCGGACATCGCCCCCGACGAAACCGAGGAATGGCTCGAGTCGTTCAACTCGGTGCTGTCCGTGGCGGGCAAGCAGCGTGCCCGGTACCTGATGCTGCGCCTGCTGCAGCGCGCCGGGGAGACCGGAGTGGGCATCCCCTCCTTGACCAGCACCGACTACGTCAACACGATCCCCACCGAGCTGGAGCCCTGGTTCCCCGGCGACGAGGAGACGGAGCGCCGCTACCGAGCCTGGATGCGCTGGAACGCCGCGATGATGGTGCACCGCGCCCAACGCCCCGGCGTCGGCGTGGGCGGACACATCTCGTCCTTCGCCTCCTCGGCGAGTCTCTACGAGGTGGGGTTCAACTGGTTCTTCCGAGGTAAGGACGATCCGGGCGGCGGCGACCACCTCTACATCCAGGGGCACGCCTCCCCCGGCATCTACGCGCGGGCTTTCCTGGAGGGACGGCTCTCGGCCGACCAGCTCGACGGTTTCCGGCAGGAGTACTCCCACGCGGGACCGGGCGGGGGGCTGCCCTCCTATCCGCACCCCCGGCTGATGCCGGAGTTCTGGGAGTTCCCCACGGTCTCGATGGGCCTGTCGCCGATGAACGCGATCTTCCAGGCGAGGTTCAACCGCTACCTGCGCGACCGGGGCATCAAGGACACCAGCGACCAGCACGTCTGGGCCTTCCTGGGCGACGGCGAGATGAACGAGCCGGAGTCACGCGGGATGCTGCAGGTGGCGGCCAACGAGGGGTTGGACAACCTGACGTTCGTGGTCAACTGCAACCTGCAACAGCTGGATGGGCCGGTACGGGGCAACGGCAAGATCATCCAGGAGCTGGAGGCGTTCTTCCGGGGTGCCGGCTGGAACGTGATCAAGGTCATCTGGGGACGCGAGTGGGACTCACTGCTGCACGCCGACCGGGACGGTGCGCTGATCAATCTGATGAACAGCACGCCGGACGGGGACTACCAGACCTACAAGGCCAACGACGGCGCGTTCGTCCGCGAGCACTTCTTCGGTCGCGACCCACGCACCAAGGAGATGGTCAAGAACTTCACCGACGACCAGATCTGGGGGCTCCGCAGGGGCGGGCACGACTACCGCAAGCTCTACGCGGCCTACAAAGCGGCGATGGAGCACCACGGCCAGCCGACGGTCATCCTCGCGAAAACGATCAAGGGTTACGGCCTCGGAGCCCACTTCGAGGGTCGCAACGCCACGCACCAGATGAAGAAGCTCGCCCTGGACGACCTCAAGCTGTTCCGGGACAGCCTGCGCATCCCGATCTCGGACGCGCAGCTGGAGCGGGACCCCTACCTCCCGCCCTACTACCACCCGGGTGAGGACGCCCCGGAGATCCAGTACCTGCGGCAGCGCCGGAGCAGGCTGGGAGGCTACCTGCCGGAACGACGCACCCCGGCCAAACCGCTGGTGCTGCCCGGCGACAAAATCTACGACGTGGTGCGCCAGGGCTCGGGCAAGCAGGAAGTGGCGACCACCATGGCGTTCGTCCGGCTGCTCAAGGACCTCGCCAAGGACCCCGAGATCGGGCCGAGACTGGTGCCGATCATCCCCGACGAGGCGCGCACCTTCGGGATGGACTCTATGTTCCCCTCCCAGAAGATCTACAACCCCTCCGGACAGACCTACACCCCGGTGGACTACCAGCTGATGCTGGCCTACCGGGAGAGCGACCAGGGGCAGATCCTGCACGAGGGAATCAACGAGGCGGGGTCGGTGGCCTCGTTCACCGCGGCCGGGACGAGCTACGCCACCCACGGCGAACCCATGATCCCGATCTACATCTTCTACTCGATGTTCGGTTTCCAGCGCACCGGCGACGGGCTGTGGGCCGCGGGCGACCAGATGGCGCGGGGCTTCCTACTGGGAGCCACCGCGGGCCGCACCACTCTGGTCGGTGAGGGGCTGCAGCACGCGGACGGTCACTCGCAGCTGCTGGCCGCCACGAACCCGGGGGTGGTCTCCTACGACCCGGCGTGGGCGTTCGAGATCGCCCACATCGTCCGCGACGGCCTGCGCCGGATGTACGGGGAGCGGCCGGAGAACGTCTTCTACTACCTCACCGTCTACAACGAGCCCTATCAACAACCCGCCGAGCCGGAGGGGATCGACGTCGACGGCCTGCTTCGCGGCCTGTACCGCTACCAGCGGGCCGACGGCGAAGGGGGGCCGAGGGCTCAGCTGTTGACCTCCGGGGTCGCCATGCCGGAAGTCCTGCGCGCCCAGCGGCTGCTCGCCACCGAGTGGGGCGTGTCCGCCGACGTGTGGTCGGCGACCTCCTGGACGGAACTCCGTCGGGAAGCCGAGGCGGTGGACCGGGACAACCTGCTCCACCCGGAGGCCGAGCGACGCGAACCGTACGTGACCCGGGTCCTCCGGCCCGAGTCGGGGCCGGTGGTGGCGGTCAGCGACTGGATGCGTGCCGTACCGGACCTGATCCGTCCGTGGGTGCCCGGCGAGATGACCACGCTCGGTGCGGACGGGTTCGGGTTCTCCGACACCCGTCCGGCGGCACGACGGGTCTTCCTGGTGGACGCCGAGTCGACGGTGGTCGCCACGCTGGCCGCGCTGGCACGTCGCGGTGAGATCGACGAGTCCAGGGTGACCGAGGCGACCGCCCGCTACCGGTTGGACGACGCCCAGGCAGCCGGGCCGCAGACCTCGGAGTCCGGCGACGCCTGAGCCTCGGGTTCACGGGCGGCGGTCCCCGCCGCCCGTACCGGACCCGGTACCACTCGTGTGAACGCCCCGGGAACGGGCAGGGGCCGCCGACGATGGAACGGGGGCGCCCACGGCGGGCCTCTCCGCCACCCGCACCACGTGGGGCACGACGACCGTTCGCCCGAGGTCGCGGCGGCCCGCTCAACCGGCCCGCAGGGGTTCGTGACCGGTGGCCGTGCGGTCGCGGTGCCGCCGAGCGGTGCGCTGCCAGCTGAACCAGCCGTGCAACACCAGCGCCGCGAAAACCAGGTAGATCGCCGCGCTGAACCACAGACCGGACACGAGCTGCAACGGCACGCTGACCGCGTCCACGGCCAACCAGATCAGCCAGAACTCCACCAGACCCCGCCCCTGGGCCCAGAAAGCCACCACGGTGCCGACGAAGATCCAGGCGTCCGGCCAGGGCGCCCAGGAGGCGTCCAATCCCCGCAGCAACGCGCCGAACACGGCGGAGCCCAGCAACAGCGCGGCCAGGAGACTCCACCGCTCGCCGGCCGTGCCACGTCGCACGATCAGCCCATGCACCGCGTCACGGTGGCGGTACCAGGCGACCCAGCCGTACACCGAGATCAACATGATCACGACCTGCCGGAAGGCCATTCCACCCAACTCCGCGGCGGCGTAGACCGCGAACAGCAGCAGGGTGGCCAGAATCTGCACCGGCCACGTGGCCAGGGTGCGTCGTCGCGCGAGGAAGACCACCGCCAACGCGCACACCTGACCGACCAGTTCCGCCCAGGAGACCGACTGTCCGAAGACGACGACACCGTCGCTGAGCAACCACTCGGCGATCGCCCGCACTGCCCACTCCTTCCGAGACGTCCTTCGGGGACGCGAAGGGCAGCGACACCGGCCCGCGCGGCACGGCGGCCGAACGCGCTCGGCGTGCGCTTCCTCCCATCCGGACTTTCACCGTCGGTTCCGGAGTCTCACCGGATCGACCGGCCCACCGGGGGTGGGACGCGGTTCGCGGACTTTCACCGCCGGTTCGGACTTTCACCGAGCCCCGGAGCGCACGTTTTGCTCCTCGTGGTCAACGACAGCACTCCCCCGTGACTTCCACGAGCGGAATGTGCGGTGGAACACGGCGGACAGTTCGCACTGTCGAGGCCCCGTGTCCCCACGCGTAGACTGATGTCGCAACGCCACACCGCGCCCACCCGGTGACCGCGTCGTGGCGACGGCCCGTGAGCCGCCCGAGGAAATCACCACGCTTCACCCCGCCCGTGGAGCTCGCCGGCATCTCGTCTCCAGGGAGAGTCAGGTTGAACGACACCGACCGGGCGATTCTCGCCTTCGAGAACGAGTGGTGGCGCCATTCCGGCACCAAGGAGCGACACATCCAGGAGCGGTTCGGGCTCTCCGCCATTCGCTACTACCAGCGGTTGAACCGGCTGCTGGACGACCCGGAAGCGCTGGCCAGCTCCCCCACGCTGGTCAGCAGGTTGTTACGGCTCCGGGACGCCAGGGCTCGGCAGCGAGCAGCGGCGCTCGATGAAGAAGCCGAGAACCCGGAACGGTTCCGCTGACTCGCCCCACGGCGGAGTATGCGGGTTTCCCCCGATTCGACCTCCCACCGGGAACCGGCTCGGGACTCCCGGCGCGGTACCACCCAGCACCCGGTGTCCGGGAAACCGTGCGAGGCTGGTCGGCATGGCGGGCGAGAACGCAGCGAACTCCCCCGGCGCGGCGGCGCCGAGGACGGAGCGCACCGAACTGTCGGCCAGGACCCTGCGGAAACTGGAACGCGCCTCGGGAGGACTGGCCACCGCGAGCATCAACGCCATGGAACAGCGGCTGTCCTGGTTCTCACGGCTTCCCGCCGACCAGCGCTCCAACGTGCTGCTGGTGACCCAGACCGGGGTCTCCAACTTCGTCTCCTGGCTGCAGGACCCCTCCGAGTCCATCAGGCTCACCGCGGAGGCATTCCGGGCCGCCCCCAGGGACCTGTCGCGGTGGATAAGCCTGCGGCAGACACTGGAGATGGTGCGCACCGCCATCGACGTCTTCGAGCAGCAGCTGCCCGACCTGGCCGAGGACGATCAGGAACGAATCCTGCTCACGGAGTCGATACTTCGCTACACCCGCGAGATCGCGTTCGCGGCGGCGACCTCGTACGCGGCGGCCGCGGAGGCCAGAGGGGCCTGGGACGCACGACTCGAAGCGCTGGTCGTGGACGGGATCGTGCGAGGTGACACCGAGGAGTCACTGCTCTCCAGAGCGGCGGCGCTGGGCTGGGAACCGTCCTCGGAAGCCACCGTGATGGTCGGCAGCGCTCCCTCCGACGATCCTCCGACGATCGTATACCAGGTGCGCAGCAGGGCCGCCCGAGCGGGCCGATCGGTGCTGCTCGGGGTGCAGGGAAGCAGGCTGGTGGTGGTGTTCGGCGAGGCCTCGGACGGCCGCGCGGCACGGGAACCGGCGGGCATCATGGCCGAGGCGTTCGAGGACGGGCCGGTGGTCATCGGCCCGACGGTGCCCAGCCTCGCCGAGGCCCACCGCTCCGCGGCCGACGCCATGTCGGGGCTGCGCGCCGTGGTGGCCTGGCCGGAAGCCCCTCGGCCGGTCGCTTCGGAGGACCTGCTCCCGGAACGGGCGCTGGCCGGTGATCCCGAGGCGGAACGACTGCTGGTCGACACGATCGTGTTACCGCTGAACGAGGCGGGCGGCACCCTGCTGGAGACGCTGGACACCTACCTGGAGCTCGGCGGGGTGCTGGAGAGCTGCGCGCGAAAGCTGTACGTGCACCCCAACACGGTTCGCTACCGGCTGCGCCGCATATCCGAGGTGACCGGGCGCAGCCCGACCACTCCCCGAGGGGCGCACACCCTGCGGGTGGCGCTCGGGGTGGGCAGGCTGGTCAAGTCGCGCGGGGTGTGGTGAGAGGCGCGGCGAGTCGCCGAGGGCTCAGCTCACGAAGTCCAGCGCCCGGCTCTCCGGAACGACACGCCGACCCGGCGAGGCCCGCCCGACGTCGTCGCCTCCGCCCACACCCGAAGCAGGTTATCGCGACGGGCGATCTCCGGTGGTTGGTTCGCGGACGAAAGCGCCGTAGGCTGGCTCACGCCCGCCGCCGGAAGAACGCACGATTGATCCGGTTGTCACCCACCGGTCACAATCCACAACGGCGACCACACCCACTTGGCACTATCGGCGGATAAGTCTTTGTAGGTTTTCCACAAAAAATCGACACTGTCTTCGTTGATGTCAGCATCACGTCACCCCGGCTCCGACGTGTTCAGTGATGGGTGTGATCGCGCTGCTAGCCCCCGGCCAAGGCGCCCAGGCGCCAGGCATGCTCCAACCGTGGCTGGAACTGAACGGAACCGAGCGACGCCTGACCGAGTGGTCCGAGGCCACCGGTCTCGATCTCGTGCGGCTCGGCACCACCGCCGACGCCGAGGAGATCAAGGACACTTCGGTCACCCAACCACTCGTGGTGGCCAACACGTTGCTCGCGGCCGAAGAGCTGTGGCGACGCCACCCGGACCTCCCCCTCGACGCACCGGTCGCCGGCCACTCGGTGGGTGAGCTCGCCGCCGCCGCCATCGCCGGCGTGCTGAGCTTCGAGGACGCGATGTCGCTGGCGGCGGTGCGCGGCAGGGAGATGGCCGCCGCCTGCGCCGCGGAGCCCACGTCGATGTCGGCGGTGCTGGGCGGTGAGCAGGACGAGGTACTGGACCGGCTGGAGCGGCTCGGGCTTCGTCCGGCCAACCGGAACGGCGCGGGCCAGATCGTGGCCGCGGGCCGCGAGGAAGCCCTGGCCGAGCTGGCGGAGAACCCCCCGGAGAACAGCAGGGTACGACCGCTGGCGGTGGCCGGCGCGTTCCACACCGAGTTCATGGCACCCGCGCGCGAGGCGCTGCGGGTGCACGCGGACAAGCTCTCCGTCTCCAACGCCGGACGCGCCATGCTGTCGAACGCCGACGGCGCGGCGGTCACCGATGGCGACGAGATACTGCACCGGCTGATCGAACAGGTCGTTCGGCCGGTGCGGTGGGATTCCTGCATGACCACGCTCGGCGAGCTCGGTGTCACCGCCACGATCGAGTTTCCGCCCGCGGGAACCCTGTCGGGCATGATCCGTCGTGATCTCAAGGGCACCAAGACGGTGCCACTGAAAAGCCCCGCCGACCTGGACAAGGTCGCGGAAGTACTGGCCGAACACGGCCGGGCCGATTCCGGGAGCGATTCGTGAGCAAACCTTCGACGTTGCGCCAGAGCAGCGGTCCCGCGGCCACCCGGGTCCTCGGCTTCGGCAGCACGCAGGGAAACCGGGTCGTCACCAACGACGATCTGACCCGCTACGTGGAGACCAGCGACGAGTGGATCCAGCAACGGGTGGGTATCGTCAGCCGCAGGCTCGGTGAGGACGACCAGACGGTCGTGAGCATGGCGGTCGAGGCCGGTTCCAAGGCGGTCGCCGACGCGGGGCTCTCCCCCGCCGACGTGGACCAGGTCATCATCGCGACCTGCACCATGCCGGGCCCCATCCCGAACGCCGCGGCCCAGGTCGCCGACCGGATCGGGATAACCGCCCCCGGCGCGTTCGATCTCAACGCGGCCTGCGCGGGATTCTGCTACGCCCTCAGCACGGCCTCGGACTTCATCCGGGCGGGTTCGGCGCGGCGCGTACTGGTGATCGGTGCCGAGCGTTTCCAGGAGTGGCTGGACTGGGAGGACCGGGCCAACTGCATCATCTTCGCCGACGGCGCGGGCGCGGCGGTCGTCGGCCCGGCCGAGACACCGGCGATCGGCCCGGCAGCGCTGGGCAGCGCCGGTGACATGGTGGAGACCATCTACCTGCGGGAGAACCGCTACATTTACCAGGAAGGGCAGACCGTGTTCCGCTGGGCGACCTCGGAGGTCGCGCCGGTGGCTGCCCGTGCGGTGGAACAGGCCGGACTAAGTTTGTCCGATGTGGATGCTCTGGTCGCGCATCAGGCGAACCTGCGAATCGTCGAGGCCGTGGCGAAGAAACTGCGACAACAGGGAGCCCGTGACGATCTCGTCGTGGCTCGTGACATCGTGCATTCCGGCAACACGTCGGCCGCGTCGATCCCCCTCGCGATCGATCACATGCGATCAGCGGGGGAGATCAACAGCGGTGACGTGCTGCTCCTGGTCGGCTTCGGGGCGGGCCTGTCCTACGGCGGCCAGGTAATCATCTGTCCGTGATCGACCGATCACCGACCGGCGGGAACCGGGCGGTGGCATCGAGCGAATCGAAGCAGGAAGGAAACGAACGTGGCGAACGAGGAAATCACTTCGGGCCTGGCGAGCATCGTCGAAGAGGTCGCCGGGGTCGACGCGGAGGAAGTGTCCGTCGAGAAGTCCTTCGTCGACGACCTGGACATCGACTCGCTGTCCATGGTGGAGATCGCCGTCCAGGCCGAGGACAAGTTCGGGGTCAAGATCCCCGACGATGAACTGGCCAACCTCAAGACCGTGGGCGATGCGGTGGACTACATCGTCAAGAACGCATGACGACCAAGGACGTTGTGATCACCGGGATGGGCGCGACGACTCCGCTCGGCGGGGACGTCGCGTCCACCTGGGACGGTTTGCTGAACGGTGCGAGCGGTAGCCGCACGATCGACGCCGACTGGGTGGACACCTACGAGCTCCCCAGCCGGATCGCCGCTCCGCTGGCCGTGGAACCCAGCGAGGTGTTGCCACGGGTCCGGCTGCGGCGCATGGACCGCTGCGAGCAGATCGCGCTCATCGCGGCACATCAGGCGTGGAACGACGCGGGCTTCGAACTGCCCTCCGAGGAGGAGCAGCCGGTCGACCCCGACCGGCTCGGCGTTTCGATCGGCACCGGCATCGGCGGACCGACCACACTGCTGGACCAGCACGACACGTTGAAGTCCCAGGGGCTGCGCAAGGTTTCCCCGCTGACCGTGCCGATGCTCATGCCGAACGGGCCGGCCGCCCACGTGAGCCTGGAGCTCAAGGCCCGTGCGGGGGTGCACTCCCCCGCCGCGGCGTGCGCTTCGGGTGCCGAGGGCCTGGCCACCGGTATGGACATGATCCGGTCCGGCCGGGCGGACGTGGTCGTCGCCGGAGGCGCCGAAGCGTGCATCCACCCGATCACGGTCGCGGGTTTCGCGCAGTCCCGCACGCTGAGCACCCGCAACGACGAGCCGGAGCGCGCCTCCCGGCCCTTCGACGTCGACCGTGACGGTTTCGTCATGGGCGAAGGCGCCGGGGTCGTGGTGCTGGAGAGCGCCGAACACGCGGCGGCACGCGGCGCCAGGGTCTACGGACGGCTGGCCGGGGCGGGTATCACCGCCGATGCCTACCACATCACGGGCTTCCACCCGGACGGCCTCGGACAGATCAACGCGATCAACGCGGCCATCGGAACAGCGGGACTGTCCACCACGGACATCGGGCACGTCAACGCGCACGCCACCTCCACGGTGGTCGGCGACGTCGGCGAGGCCGCCGCCATCCGCAAGGCGCTGGGCGACGACGTGGTGCTCACCGCCCCCAAGGGCGCACTGGGACACCTGGTCGGCGGGGCCGGCGCCGTGGAGAGCATCGTCACTGTCCTGTCGCTGTACCACGGAGTGGTTCCACCCACCTGCAACCTCGAGAACCCCGACCCCAAGGTCGAACTCGAGGTCGTCGGGGGCGAACCGCGCGAGATGAGCTCGACCGCCGCCGTCAACGACGCCTTCGGGTTCGGGGGCCACAACGTCGCGCTGGCCTTCACCCGCGATTGAGGCGTCCACGAGCGCGGTGTTCGACGGTCAGCACCGTCGTGCCCGTGCTCCGGGTGATGACGACCCCGACCCTGACACCGTCCCACCTCGACACCGGAGAATCCCGTGACAGCAGTGGCGTCTCATTCCGAAACCTCGGGGACAGACTGGGATCCCCGTGACCCCGAACTGCGGCTGTCGCAGTTGCTGGACACCGAATCGGTCGTCCCGCTGTACCAGCGGGACGACAGTGGAGTGCTGGCCGTGCGAGGCCGGATCGACGGTTCACCGGTCGTCGCCTACTGCACGGACGGGACGGTCAAGGGCGGGGCGATGGGCAGCGCGGGATGCGCCCGCATCGTGGCCGCTATCGACACCGCCGTAGCCGAGGGCTGTCCAGTGCTGGGCGTGTGGCACTCCGGCGGTGCGCGGCTGCCGGAGGGCGCCGAGGCGCTGGACGCGGTCGGCCAGGTGTTCGCGGCGATGATCCGGGCTTCCGGGCGCGTTCCGCAGATCTCGGTGGTGCTCGGCCCAGCCGCGGGCGGGGCGGCCTACGGACCGGCACTGACGGACGTGGTCATCATGGCCCCGTCGGGAAGGGTGTTCGTCACCGGCCCGGACGTGGTGCGCAGCGTGACCGGCGAGCAGATCGACCAGGAAGGGCTCGGCGGGGTGGACGCCCACGGCACCAAGTCGGGAGTGGTGCACGTGGTCGCCTCGGACGAACCGGACGCCTACGAGCGGGCCCGCCGGGTGACCGGTCTGCTGGCCGACCAGGGCGACTTCGACCTCGGCACCACCGGGAGCGGCCGGGAAGATCCGGGGGCACTGCTACCCGAGACAGCACGGCGGGCCTACGACGTCAAACCGGTGATCCGGAGAATCCTCGACACCGACGTCTCGGAGGAAGCCGTCTTCGAGGAACTGCAGGCGGAGTGGGCCCCGAACATCGTCACCGGTCTGGGCAGGCTCGGAGGGCGGTCAGTGGGCGTGCTGGCCAACAACCCGATCCGCAAGGGCGGTTGCCTGGACTCGCTGTCCGCCGAGAAGGCAGCGCGTTTCGTGCGGATGTGCGACTCGTTCGGCATCCCGCTGGTGGTGCTGGTCGACGTTCCCGGCTACCTGCCCGGCGTGGACCAGGAGTGGGGCGGCGTGGTGCGCCGCGGTGCGAAACTGCTGCATGCCTTCGGTGAGGCCGTGGTTCCCCGGGTCACCCTCATAATGCGCAAGTCCTACGGCGGTGCCTACATCGCCATGAACGCCCGCTCCCTCGGCGCCACCACCGTGTTGGCCTGGCCGCAGGCCGAGATAGCGGTGATGGGGGCCCGCGCAGCGGTGGGCGTACTGCACCGCAAGGAGATCGCGGCCGCCCCCGAGGAGGAGCGGGAGGCGCTGCAGGACCGATTGGCCGAGGAACATCAGCGCGTCTCGGGCGGTGTCGATCGTGCCAAGGCCATCGGCGTGGTCGATGAGGTGATCGAAACCGCCGACACGCGCGAAAGCCTGACCCGCGCGCTTCACGAGGCCGAACCACGGCGCGGCGCTCACGGCAACATCCCGCTGTAGCGCCGTGACCGGGGCACAATGGAACCGCCCGGGTACGAACCGGTGCCGGCCACCGGTTCGTACCCGGCCACGTTCGTTCCGGCGCGCGTGCGGTAGCCCCCGGAACATCCGTGGCGTACCCGCGCACCTCGCCTCCGGCGATTGTCGTCAGCCGTCCTCACAGCGCCGTGGCAACGAGCTGTCGGGCAGCCCCTGGCCGAGCCGCAACCGCCCGTCCTCGGGAGCGAGCCGGTAGACGACCCGCCAGCGCAGGCACTCGGCGGGCACGGACTTGGGCGCGTGCCCCCGGTCCTGCGTGCTGATGAACGACATGACCACGCGCAGGGTCCTCCCCGGGCCGGGAACGATCCGGTGGACCTCGATCGTGCCGTCCTCGGTGGTGCGGTACTCCTGCAACCACTGCCCCAAGGGCTGGTTGATCCGCTTGGCACGCACCACTGTCCTCCGCCACTTGGGGTAGTCGCTCTCGTTGATCGCGTCGAAGTGCCGCTGCAACAGATCCCGCACGGACTCCGAGTCCGGATGCCGCTGGGCGGCCTCGCTGAGCATCACGCTTTCGAGCCCCGGAGGGTCCGGGACAGGGCTGGGCACGGTCGAGGTCTCGGGAAGCGGTTCGGCAGCCTGTTCCATGGCGGTGTAGAGGTGTCGTGCGAACAAACCACCCGCCACGGCGCCCAGCAACGCCACTGCTGTGAGTGGCACCGCCCACAGCAGCACTTTCCGGCGGGAGGAAGAGGATTTCGACGGCACGCCCTGAGCGTGCCATACGGCGGACCATCACCCGTTCGAGACCGAGTCCGAACGAGTCTCTCCAGTCAGGATGCCGGGAGGCGCGTGTCGGAGCCCACCGCCACCTATCGGCCGAGCCCGAGATCAGGAGGCCAGGCCGACGTGGCACCTCAGGTGCTCTCGAGGCACTACTGGACAGCGCGGATGATGCCGCGCTGGATCGCGGTGGTTATGGCCGCCGTGCGGTTGTCCACTCCGAGCTTGTCGAAGATGTGCACCAGGTGCGTTTTGACTGTCGCCTCGCTGATGAAAAGTTCACGGGACAGCGACCTGTTGGACAGCCCCTGCCCCAACAGCCGCAGTATCTCCACCTCACGTGGGCTCAGGGATTCCTCGGGGCCGCGCAGCCTGTCGAACAGCCGGGCGGCGACGTTCGGTCCCAGCGCCGTTTCCCCCCGCGCCGCCGAACGGACCGCTTCGACCAGCTGCTCCGGCGGTGAGTCCTTGAGCATGTACCCCGTGGCACCGGCCTCGACCGCGGCGAGGATGTCCGCGTCGGTCTCGTAGACGGTGAGTACCAGCACGGCCGGAGGCTCGGGCAGGGAGGTGATGCTCCTGGTGGCGGTGACCCCGTCCATCCCCCCACCCATCCGCAGATCCATCAGCACGACGTGAACGCTCGTCGCGGCCAACACCTCCAGTGCCTCCCGACCATCGGCCGCTTCGGCCACGACCAGCGTGTCGGAGCGCTCGTCGAACATGGCCCGCAAGCCGCGGCGGACGACGGGGTGATCGTCGACCAGCAACAACCGCAGGGGCTCGTTCACCTGGTCACCTCCTCGCGCAGCGGGAGCCGGATCGCCACGGCGGTACCGTCCCCGGTGCTCTCCACCTCCAGCTCGCCACCCAACCGATCGATCCGCTCACGCAACGACGGCAGGCCGAACCCCGTCCCGTCCGCTCGCGGAGCTCGTGCCCGTTCCGGATCGAATCCGACGCCGTCGTCGTAGACGTCCAGCGTCACCTCGGTCCGCAGGTATCCGAGCGTGACCGTCACCGAATCGGCACCGGCGTGCTGGACCACGTTGGCCAGGCTCGCCTGCGCGGCGCGCAGCAGGGCCACCTCGTACTCGGCGGGCAGGGTGACAGCGGTGCCGTCGATCCGCGACCGGCAACGCAGCCCGGACTCGCGTTCGACTCGTTCGCACAGCCTGCGCAGCGCCTCGGGAAGACCGGCATCGTCCAGGGCCGGCGGGCTGAGCTTGCGGACGAACCCACGTGCCTCGGCAAGATTCTCCGAAGCCGTGTCACGCGCCTCGACCAGGTGTCCCCGGGCTGTGGTCGCCTCGGCGGGCAACGCGGCCTCGGCGGCCCGGAGCAACAGGACCACGCTGGAGAGCCCCTGCGCTATCGTGTCGTGGATCTCCCTGGCGAGCCGTTCCCGTTCGGCCGCCACCCCGGCCTCGTGCTGGGAGGCGGCGAGTTGCGAGCGCGTCCGCCGAAGGTCCTCGATCAGACGGCGACGCTGCTGGCTCTCCTCGTGAACGGCCGCGTAACCCCACGCCACGAGCACGGCGAAGCCCGCCCCCAGACTCGGCCCGAGCACCATCGCGACGCTGAATTCCTCGGCGTGCACCAGCTGAGTGGTGATCACCGCCCCCGTCAGAACCGCCACAGCGAGGATCGCGTGCGCTCTGCGCAACAAGTGCATGTGCAGGAAGAACAGCGGAAAGGCGATCCACGAGAAGTCCGGGCTGGCGACCAGCAGCGCAGCCCACAGCCCGGTCACGCCCGCCAACCAGAGCAGCGCGGCCCGGCGGTCGTGCGCGACCCGACGGGGCAGCGCACCCACCGCGTAGAGCACCGCCAGCGTCACCACCCCCAGCAGGGCCGGCATCGTGCCGCCGTCGAGGTGGTGCGTGGCGAACAACCGGGCGGTGGCCACCGCCAACAGCAGGTAGAAACCCACGTGCAGGGCGGTGCGCAGCACCCGCAGCACCACGGATTCGCTGGGGTCGTGCCCGCTCAACGTCGCGTTCCCCTCCATCGGAGCAGCTCGGCCGTTCGTGAGACGTGAGGAGCTCTCGGCAGCGCCGTGTCGGCTGCGCCGCTCCCGTCTCCGTGCTTCGGGAACGGACCGGAACCGGTTACGGCGGTCTCGGAGCATCGGGGGGCTCCCCCGCCCGGTGGGCGACGGCCACCACGCCGAGACGGCGCCGAGAGGGGCACCGATCCGAAGGAGGCGGGTACCTGTCGAACGGCTGGTCGCCCCGCCCGAGGGCTCCTGGGAGTCCAGTATCCACGCGTCGGTCGAGCTCGGCATCAATCGAACGGTTGACTTCCGTCTCCGACGAACGACACCCGGACGTCGAACTCGTCACCGATGGCAACGCGGCCGCTCGCGACGACAGTGGGAGACGTGCTTCGCCGCGTAGCAACGGAGCACCGTCCCGGTCGCCGCGCGGAATCGGTCGGAATACAACTACCAGGAGAGAAGTGTCCCGTGTTCGTCGCCATCCGAGACATTCGCTTCGCCAAGGGGCGATTCACTCTGATGGGTTCGGTCGTAGTGCTGATCACGCTGTTGGTCGTGCTGCTTTCCGGACTCACCTCAGGACTGGCCGACCGATCGGTGTCGGCCGTCAGGGAGCTGCCAGCCACACACCTGGTGTTCGGCGGCAGCGGAACCGAGGAACCCGCGAAGTCGTTCGCCGACAGCGCCGTGGATCGGCGTCAACGAGCGGTGTGGGAGAACAGGGAGGGTGTGCGCCGAGTCACCCCGCTGGGAATCACGACCACCCGAATGGGGACGCCGGACGGCGGTGAGGCCGGGGTCACGGTATTCGGACTGCCTCCGGGAGCCCCAGGTGCGCCGGAAAGAGTGGCCGACGGAACCGTGGTCATCAGTCGCTCGCTCGCCGAGGAGCAGGGACTGCGCACCGGTGACCGGCTCACCACGACCACGGGTGATCTCACGGTGCGTGCTGTCGTGCCGAGCGAGTTCCACAGCCACACACCGGTGGTTTGGACCACGCTGGGCACTTGGCACGAGATGCGTGCCCAGCGAGACGGCGTCCAGCCAGCACCGTTGGCCACGGTCCTGATGGTCGATGCCGGGTCGGGGACGGACCTGGCGGCGGCCGATTCGGCCGCGAACACGCTCTCGGCCACCGTGGCGGACAGCCTCGAAGCGGTGGGCTCGTTCTCCTCGGAGAACGGATCGCTGCTGATGATGCGGGTGCTGCTGTACGCGATATCGGCGCTGGTGATCGGAGCGTTCCTCACCGTCTGGACGATCCAGCGCAGCGGGGACGTCGCCGTGCTCAAGGCACTCGGCGGCTCCACCGGTTACCTGCTTCGCGACGCGCTGGTCCAGTCGCTGATCGTCCTGCTCGCGGGCGCCGGTCTCGGCGGGGCGATCGGTGTCGCCCTGGGCAGTGCGGCCGGGAGCGTCGTGCCCTTCGAACTGACCGTGCGAACGACGCTGGTGCCGGTACTGGTGATGGTCGCGCTCGGCATGGTCGGGGCGGCGCTGGCAGTACGCCGCATAACTTCCGTGGAACCACTGACAGCCCTGGAGGCGGGACGATGAGCCTGACGATGTACGGGGTCGGGCTGGACTACCCCGACGGAGAACGCACGGTGACGGCACTGGACGACGTATCGCTGCGGGTCGCGCCCGGTGAGCTGCTGGCGGTGACCGGGCCTTCCGGCTCGGGCAAGTCGAGCTTGCTCGCCGTGGCCTCGGGCCTGGTTCGCCCCACACGGGGTTCGATCAGCGTGGGCGACTCCGACGTCACCGACATGTCCGGCCGTGAGCTGAGCGGACTGCGGCTGACCCGGATCGGCATCGTGTTCCAACAGCCGAACCTGGTCGGATCGCTGACAGCGGCCGAACAACTCCAGGTCACCGAGCACATGCGGGGACGCTCGGCGCGGAAGGCACGAGACAGGGCGGTCCAGCTGCTGGCCACGGTGGGGTTGGCGGGCAAACAACACCGCCGGCCGCACCGGCTCTCCGGTGGTGAGCGCCAGCGGGTCAACATCGCGCGGGCGCTGATGGGCAGCCCCGAGGTGCTGTTGGTGGATGAGCCGACCTCCGCCCTGGACCAGGAGCGCGGCGCACGGATCGTGGAACTGCTCCGGGAGGTGACCTCGCACTACGGGATCGCCACGGTGCTGGTCACGCACGACACCAGACACCTGTCCCACACCGATCGCACGGTCTCGATCGTGGACGGGAGGCTGTCCGAAGCGGACCCGCACCACGAGGACTAGCGGGGTTCGCCCCGGCCCGGACGCATCGGCTGGCGGGCATCCCACTCGTGGGAGCCCTGCTCTGCCGGGGTAGCCGCGCCGGGGAAGGCGTCCGCTAACCGACGCTGTGCAACCATTCCACCGGCGGGCCCTCACCGGCCTCCCGGAACGGTTCCAGCGCTTCGTCCCAGTTGGACCCGAGCAGTTCCGCCACCCGGTGGCGCACGCTCTCCACGTCCTGGCACTCGGCCATCAGGGAACGCAGCTGGTTCTCGGCGACCACGATGTCACCGTTCGCCCCGGTGCGGGCCCGCCACAATCCCAGTTCAGGGACGTGGCAGAATCTCTCCCCGTCCGCACCGGGGCTGGGGTCCTCGGTGATCTCGAAACGCAGTATCGGCCAGGAACGCAGCACTCCCGCCAGTCGGGCCGCGGTCCCCGGTTCGCCGGACCACACGTGCTCGGCGCGAAGCTGTCCCGGAGCCGCGGGCTGTGCGGTCCAACGGAACTCGCAACGGGTGTCGAGCACGCTCGCGACGGCCCACTCGACATGCGGACAGACCGCACCCGGTGAGGAGTGGACGTAGACAACGCCGGTTGTAGAGTCACACGTGCTCATGTTGCCCTCCGCTTGTGCCACGAGGGACGTTCTCACGCTACGACCTCGAAGCGAAGTACGACTCTGCCAGTCGATCACAAGCGGTGGGTCTCCGCACGCTTTCCGCGCGCCGCGCCGCACTGTCGAGAATGGACCGGCAAGGCTCGGCGCATCCGTTTCCGCCCCCCGGGCAACGATCGGAAATCGCACTTCGGAAGGCATAGCCACGGCCGGGACCAAATCGGCGCGGGACCGGAGGGACCGGTATCCTCCTGGGCTCCCCACGACGTGGTGATAACACTCGAAAGGGGACACTCGCCCCGTGTTCGGCCCCGAGGAAGCGGTCCCGGCCGCCCCTGGAGCGCCCCTTTCAGAGCCCGTAGGCCTCCAACAGTCGAAGCCAGATCTCACCGACCGTGGGGAACACCGGCACGGCGTGCCACAGCCGCCGCAGCGGCACCTCCCCGACGATCGCGATCGTCGCCGCCTGCAACAGCTCGGCGACGTCCTGTCCGACGAACACCGCGCCCAGCAGCACCTCGTTCCGCTCGTCGACCACGAAGCGGGCCCTGCCCCGGTACCCGTCGGCCCGCAGCACCGCACCGACCGAATCGATGTCCAGCTCCACGGTGCGCACCTGATGCCCGGCCCGCTCGGCCCGCGCCGGATCGTAACCGACCTGGGCCACCTCCGGGTCGGTGAACACCACCGCCGGTACCGCGCGCCTGTTGGCCGAGGTCATGTACCGGCTGAACGCCTCGGTGGTCACGTGCCTGCCCGTGGCTCTGGCGACCACCACGTCGGCCACCACACGCGCGGCGTACTTGGCCTGGTGGGTGAGCCGCGCCTGCCCGGTGACGTCGCCCACCGCGTAGAGCCAGCCCCCGGAGACCCCCCTGACCTCGCCGTGCTCGTTGACCTCCACGGCACCGTCCTCGTGCAGGCCCACCGACTCCAGTCCCAGGTGCCCGGTGGCCGCGCGACGCCCGGTGGCGACGAGCAGGTGCTCGGCCGAGACCTCGGTACCCCCGGAGAGCCGGAGCGCCACCCCCTCCGGGGTCCGCGAGACGCTCTCCACGACCGAGTCGGGACACATTCGCACGCCGTCGGCGCGGAGGGCGGCACCGACCAGCTCACCCGCGAAATCCGCCATGGCGGGCAACGGGCGCGGTCCGCTCTCGATCATCAACACGTCCGTTCCCAGCCTCGCCCATGCCTGCGCGAGTTCGACCCCCACCGCGCCCGCTCCCAGTACGACCAGGCTTTCGGGGGCGCGTTCGGCGGAGGTGGCAGCTCGGGAGTCCCAGAAATCGACCTCGTCGAGGCCGGGGATCTCGGGGTGGTCGGGCACGCTTCCGGTGGCCAGCACCACGGCCCTCGCCGCGCGTAGGGAGAGCGTCGTGCCGTGCACGTCGCGGACCATGACCTCCCCGCTGCCCGCGACCCACCCCGAACCGCGGAACAGGGCCACGCCGAGCTCGTGGACCCGGTCGACCTGTCGCCGATCGTCCCACTGGTCGACGAACGAGTCCCGTCTGCGCAGCGTGCCGGTGATGTCCGGCTCCCCGGTGACGGCCTGGGCGGCCCCCTCCACGCGACGGGCCTCGGCCACCGCGTGCCCGGAGCGCAGCAGCGCCTTGCTCGGCACGCACGCCCAGAAGGAACACTCGCCGCCGACACGTTCCCGCTCCACGAGAGCCACCGAGAGCCCTCCGGACACGACCCGCCCCGCGACGTTCTCCCCCGCCGGTCCCGCCCCCAGGACCACGACGTCGTACTCGTAGTCGGCGGAGTCCCGGACGGCACCGTCCGGCTCCGCGTCCGTAGCAGCCATACCGGCCAGGGCAATACATCGCGGTGGCGACGGCAACCCGGATGCCCCGGGCCGCGTGACGGTGGACGGCGGTTCCGGTCCTCGGGGCGGCTCGGCGCGAGGACCGGGGAGTCGCTCACCGGTGCCCGGGTACCGCCCGGCGGTCACCGGGCCGGTCCACACGGCTCAGCGGGAGACCCGGCTCCACCCGCCGACGGCGGGAGTCTGGCCGTTCTCGTACTCGGTGGGAAGTATCCGGGGCGTCCGGGTCAGATAGGGGTGGAACAGCCGGAACACCACGGCCGCGGGCGCGTACAGTGGGACGACGGCCGACAGAGTGGCCGCTGTGACTCCGGCACGGAACACGTCACCGGGCAGCAGCCGTGGGTAGCGATCCACGAACCGGCTGTTGGCGAGCGAGACCACCCACAGCACGAGCACGAAACCGACCATGGTGGTCACCGCGATGACCACGGACGGCTGGTAACCCAGCCGCTGCGAACCGAGCATCACCGCGATCCACCCCAGCAGGGCGGGCACCTGGCCGCGTTCTGTGGTGGCCGCCCACAGCAGGCCACCGAAGACCGCCAACAACGCCCCGGCGCTCTCCCATGTACTCACCACCCGGTCGCTCCAGGCCGTGTCGAACACGCCGACCCGTTCCAGCAGACCGCGCCACACCTCCACCGCGGAGGGGGACGAGTCGGGGGCCAGGAACTGGCCGACGATCCACCACAGCGTCCACACCGACACCACGAACGCCGCCAGGCGTTGCCAGTGGGGCCTGCTGCCGGCCACACTGCACAACCTGATCACTTCCCACCAATGCGCACGCACGAGTGGCCACCTCCGTCGATCGGATTCGCCGCACCACGGCGATCGTCACCGTCAACGGAGTGATCGGTCCATTGCCCGATCAGTGGTGTGTCCCGAACACGCTGGGTCACATCGCGGCGGGGACCGGTGTGCAGTTCCTCCCCACGACACAGTGCTCGGCCACGAGCTCGACTCCCCCGCCGTCGACGAGCCAGGTCTTCCCCGTCGCGGTGGACACCAGCACACGATCGGCTGAGTCTGTCGAGACCCGTACATCCCCCGCGCCCCCGATCGGACCTTCGAACCGAATCCCCACCCCACCACCTATCCGTCCTCCTGTCCTCGGATCGATCGTGGTGAGGCGGACCGCGTCACGCGCGGCGCAGTCCCGCGGCCGCAGCACGAGGAGTCCGGTCGAGCTCCAGGCGATCCGCAGCGGAGCGCACGCCGGTTCGAACAGCCGGATCCGATCAGATCCGGCCCGTCCGGCCGGGACCAGGCGCAGCGTCGGCGCGCCCCCATCCCGGTCCCGCACGACCAGCGCCAGTCGTCCCGAACGATCCAGTGCGAGGTCACGCACCACCAGACCGGTGTCCAGCGTGATCCTTCGGGTGGAGTTCCCCGATACGAGCGTCACCCGGTTTCCGCCCGCGACGGCGAGCCTGCCGTTGGCCGCGCTCATGGCGCTCACCTCGGCTCTCCGACCCACTCCCCGGACACGCCGGGTGGTTCCGTCGGGGCCTACCCGCAGCACACCCTCACCAGCGACGGCCGCGTAGACGTGCTCGTCCCCCTTGGCGAGCGCGGTGACCTCGGCATCGACCCTGCCGAACTCCCGCAGTACCTCGCCGGTCTCCAGGGCCGCCGAGGCCAGCGTCCCGTCGGCCAGCCGCACGACGTAGCTGTCCGGAGCGATACCGACCGGCACGGGCCGAGGACTCCGGTCGGGGACGAGCACCAGGACGAGCAGCAGGGCGGCGGTGGCGGCGGCAGCGACTCCGGTCAGCCCGAGAACCAGGCGAGATCCGGAACGCCCACGGCGCTTCGCGAGCACACGTGACAGCGCGGTGGGGGAAGGTTCCACGTCCCGGACGAGCGTGTGCAGACCCTCGCGCAACAACCGCTCGTCGGAGTTCTCCCTGGGGGCGGCGGTGTCTAGTTCCGTCACACGCGCTCCCTCAGCAAACTCGACAATCGCGTGACCCCTCGGGAACAGTAAGCCTTGACCGCGCCCGGAGTCACTTTCATTATCTTCGCGGTGTAAGCCTCGCTGAAGTCGGCGTAGTAACGCAGCACGATCGCCTCCCGTTGCCGGGGAGGCAGCCGGGCGATCGCCTCGGCCAGCACGGTGCGGTCCACGCCGTGCGCGCTTTCGTCCGGTCCTGGCTCGCGTTGCACCAGACGGTGCTGGTACTTTCTCGAGACCTGACGCCTGCGCAGCAACGAGCGTGACTTGTTGAGGACCGATCGACGCAGGAACGCCAACGCCCTGTCCCGGTCGCGCAGCCGCGCCCGGGAGTCGAACACCCGCACGAACGCGTCCTGGACGATGTCCTCGGCCGCCGACCGGTCGTCCACGAGCAGTACGGCCATCCGCAGCAGCTGGGAGTAGTGCTCGTTGTAGAGATCCGTCAGTTCGGCCGTCAGCTCATCCATGTCCGTCTGTCCGTCCGACCGTGCCGCGGTGGCGAATGCGATCGAAGCAGTCCATGCCGACACGGCGCCGGGGTCCACCGCCCGGCGAGTACCGCGCGGAAACCGTTCGGACGCGGGGAGGCGATCTCGGTGCTAGGCCCCTGCCGTGTCCGAAAAACTGGATCCCGACAACACGTCGGAGTGACACTGTGATCTTACCCGGTCGGGGAATACCTACCGACGGTCGTCCGCTCATCGAACATGACGGCCACAGCTGTGGGGTATCCCCACGGCTGCTGACCGAAAAGTTCCAGTCACACCCTCTCGTTAGGAGGAAGGCGCCACCAGCGGCGCCGAGTGAATCGCATGAAGTTCGGTATCTCCACATTCGTGACCGACGAGGGAATCGATCCGGCGGAGCTGGGTGAGGCAGCCGAGCAGCGCGGTTTCGACGCTCTCTTCCTGGCCGAACACACCCACATACCCACCAGCAGGCGGACGCCCTATCCCGGCGGAGGCGATCTGCCCAGGCGTTACCACCGAACACTGGACCCCTTCGTGAGCCTCACCGCCGCGGCGGTGGCCACCAGGCACCTGTCACTGGGAACGGGAATCGCGCTGATGATCCAGCGGGACCCCATCGTCACTGCCAAGGAGGTGGCCAGCCTGGACCGCGTCTCGGGTGGCAGGGCCGTGTTCGGCGTGGGCGCGGGCTGGAACCGGGAGGAGATGCGCAACCACGGAACCGATCCCGGTCACCGGGGCGCTCTCATGGACGAACGCATCCGCGCCATCAGAGCACTGTGGACCCGGGAGGTGGCCGAGTTCCACGGCGACCACGTCGACATCGAACCCTCGTACTGCTGGCCGAAACCGGTCCAGTCGCCTCACCCGCCGATCTACGTGGGTGGGGAGAGCGAGCGCTCGGTGGAACGCGTCGCCGAGTACGGCGGCGGCTGGCTGCCGAGGTGGGGAGCGGAGAACCTGCCCAAGAAGATCGAGCAAGTCCGCGAGCGCGCGGGGTGGCGAGTGCCGGTGACACTGTACTCCGCCGCGGACGATCCCGCCGCGATCGCGGAGCACGCCCGCGCCGGGGTGGACCGCGTGCTGTTCCATCTTCCCACCGAGCCCAGAGACACCACACTGCGTTATCTGGACCAGTTCGCCGAATCGGCGAGGAAATCACGTCAGTAGAGCCGTTCGGCTGTGGCGAACCGGCCTCGATAGGCGGATCGGTGAGACTGGGCCGGTTCACCACATCCACGTTTTTGACAATTCTCAAACAAAACCCCAGAGGAGAGTAAACCTCGTTTACCGAACATGCCCACACAACGCACCGCGAGAGCGGAAACAGCACCGAACGCGGCCGAACCGATTCGCGACGAGCACGAAGAGAAGGATATCTTCGCAGCACAGTGGACAGAAAACCTCTAGCTCCCATGCCCGGAACGGCCATTACCCACCAGGGGTGAATTCCCCGGAACGACGATGACGACCAATAGCCACCAGCCGAGCACGGTACGACACCTTCCCCGCTTGACAGCCACTCCTTCCGTCCAGCGGAAGCCCACTGCCTGAATTCGCGCCCCGAGCTGAGAGGCTGAATCGAACGCAGCCTAGAAGGGGAGGTTGGAATGCGTACCCAGGTCGCGATCGTGGGAGCGGGTCCAGCGGGCATGCTGCTGTCTCATCTGTTGCACCTGCAGGGAATCGAATCGATCGTCTTGGAGCGGCGCAGTCGCGAGTACGTACAGCAACGGGTCCGGGCGGGAGTCCTGGAGCAGGGCACCGTCGACGTGCTGCGGGAGGCCGGGGTCGCCGAACGGCTGGATCGGCAGGGGCACCCGCACTACGGCGTGAACGTCCAGTTCGACGGGGAGCGCCTGCGCATCCCGCTCGCCGAACTCACGGACGGGCGAAGTATCACCGTCTACGGCCAGCAGGAAGTGGTCAAGGACCTGGCGGACCGGCGCGACCGGGACGGCGGCGAGGTCCACTACGAGGTTTCCGACGTGTCGATCGAGGGCCCCGACACCGAGCGACCGCTCGTGCGGTTCACCGCCGGGGACGGCACGAGCCACGAGATCCACTGCGACTTCGTGGCGGGCTGTGACGGTTTCCACGGCGTCTCCCGGAGCACGATCCCGGAGAGCGTGCGAACCAACTACGAACGCGTCTACCCGTTCGGTTGGCTCGGAATCCTGGCCGAGGTCCCGCCTTCCAGCGAGGAACTGATCTACGCCAACCACGCAAACGGATTCGCGTTGCAGAGCCTGCGCTCGCCGGAGCTGAGCCGGATGTACCTGCAGTGCGACCCTCAGGACCCGATCGAGCGCTGGCCCGACGAGCGGATCTGGGCCGAGTTGCAGACCAGGCTGGGCACCCCCGGCTGGGAACTGCGGGAGGGTCCAGTGATCGACAAGAGCATCACCGCGTTGCGCAGCTTCGTCACCGAACCGATGAGCTACGGCAGACTGTTCTTGGCCGGCGACTCGGCGCACATCGTTCCCCCCACCGGCGCGAAGGGGCTGAACCTCGCCGTGGCCGACGTGGCACGGCTGGCGGAGGCGATGACCGACTTCTACAGCGGCAACGGCACTTCGGGGTTGGACACCTACTCCGAGGACTGCCTGCGGCGCGTATGGCGTGTGCAGCACTTCTCGTGGTGGATGACCTCCATGACCCACCGGTTCGACGGCCCGGACGCGGCTTTCGACCGGCGACTGCAGCGCTCGCAGTTCGACTACCTACGCACCTCGACAGCGGCGGCCACCACCCTGGCGGAGAACTACGTGGGCATGGCCGAGGTGTGACGTCACTGCCGCGGTGACCACGGAAAGCCCGTTCCGCACGGCTTTCCTCGCTCGACGAAAACGACTCGGCACCGAGGTTCGAGTCGTTTTCGTCTCACTCACCCAGTCGAAGGACTAGTCGCACTTCGGACACTTGGGTGGACCACCTCCCTGCGGGGGGATCATGGGGCCACCACACGTCGGACACATCGGTGACATCGCTCCTGCTTCCGGTGCACCTCCACACGGCCAAGGCCGCGGACCCCCTCGGTAGGGACTCCACAGTCGCACTCGCCACTGATCGGAAACCGGATACCGCACCGGAAGTGAAGCGGTGTGTCCGGCGACGTCTCCGCAGGCACTCCGCGTGAGCACGCCCCGCGCACGAACCACGCGCACGCTCCGCGCCTTCCACGAACGAGACCTCCGGCACCTCTCGCACCGCTTCGCTCCGCCTTCCGACCAAGGCCACCACTCCGGCCGATCACTGGCAGCCCGCCTGAAGACGCGCGGGAGGGCCCGATGCCGGGGCGGGACTCGGCCTCTCCTCGAATCGATACAGCATCACGCACCGACGACGATCATCGGGTGCGCGACTCCCCCGGAGCGCCCCACGACGGGCTCGCTCGGGCCGTTCGTCCTCCACCGGTCCCGTTGACAGTCATGTCCTTCTCCTGTCAGCTTGTTCTTACACATGCAAACCAGCCGCTCGACTGTGGGGCGAGCACCACAGGAGCGGCGGCGAACGACACCGCGTTCCCACGGACCACGGGAGTAGGTCATGACCAGCACACGGAAGCCCCCGGAGCGAAACGGACCGACCCGAGGGCCACTGTTGCTCTCGACACGGCCGTGGGCGGCCACGATCTACCTCCTGAGCTACCCGGTCGTGGGCACTCTGCTGTTCGTGACAACGGTGGCCAGCGTGCTGATCGCCGCGGCGCTGAGCATCGTGTGGGTGGGGCTACCGCTGCTGCTCGCCTCGGCGGTACTGGCCCGGAAATGCGCCGACGTGGAGCGGTGGCGCGCGGCGCTGGTGACGGACCTCGTCCCCGCCCCCGGCCACACCTCCCACGGCGGTGGGTTCATGGCCCGTCTCCGGGCGTTGTGGTCGGATCCCGCCACGCAGCGGGCCCTCGGTTATCTGGTACTGATGTACGTCCCGTTGCTGATCATGGACACAGCCGTCGTGGCCCTGTGGCTGTCCGTGGTGGGGATGGTGACGGTCCCGCTGTGGTTCTGGGCCGTACCGCAGAACGGGGGTCACGGGGTGATGATCGGCTACCGCCCCGAAGCGCCCAACACCACGAGTTTCGCGTTCGGCGACGGTTCGTTCGGGCTCTGGATCGACGACCTGCCCACCGCGCTGCTGGCGGCGGCACTGTTCCTGGTACTGGCCTTCGCCCTGGCGCACCTGGTGACGGCCGTGGCCCGGCTGCACGGCGGGGTGGCGCGTTCGATGCTGGGACCTCCCACCGATCCGCTGGATTCCGCCCGGCGGGTACTGGAGGAGCCCGGAGCACTGCGACGGTCCTCGGAGCCGGGAGAGCACGATGACGCCCCCGCCGGGAGAGCGGTTCCCCGGCACGACCGGACGACATGAGAGAAACGGGGAAGTCGATCCGAGGAGAACACCACCAGCGGGGGTGAGTCCTGAACAGCGAGGAACTGCTGAACTTCCTTGCCGCCGTGGGGCACTCCCACCGGTTGCGCATCATCGCGGCGCTGGCCGAGGGACGGGTGCACGTCAGCGAACTCGCCCGCAAGCTCGGCCTCTCGCGACCGCTGCTGTACATGCACCTGGACCGGTTGGAGAAGGCGGGGCTGGTGCGGGGGCAGTTGGAGCTGTCCCCCGACGGCAAGGCCCTGAAGTATTTCGAACTCGTCGCCTTCGAACTGCGGCTGACGCCGGAGACCGTCGCGGCGGCGCTCGATGCCGACGAGGAGAAGTCAACGGACGAATGAAGGGACAGCGAGCATGAGCGGCCTCGTGGCTGCCATCCTGATCGTGCTGATAGCCGTCGGCGGAGTCACGATCGGGGTGGTCACCTACTTCCGGTTGCAACGGCACCGAGCCGACGCCGTCGCCATGGCGAACTACCGCAAGCTCGCGGAGGAAGCCGTGGGGCGGCAGGAGGCCGTGGAGAACCGACTGCGGGAACTCGACTCCAGGCTAGCGGAGATCGAGAAACTGCTGCGCAGCATCGACTGACCGCGCGTGGAACGCGGGGAAGACCTCGAGGGATCTCCCTACGCGGCACCCGCTGTCACCTGGTCCGGCAGCTGGCGAGAAACGGCCACTGTGGCTGGTCGGTGCTGCTCGGCTGCCGTGGTCTCGCGCGGGAAAATGGAGATACGACCGATCGAAGCGAACCGGCCCCACGGTGGGACCGGAATTCCTATGCTCTCGGCATGGTCTCCGATGCGGTGCGGTTGCGGGATCGGTTGGTCGAAGCCGCGCGAGCGGGCGAACCGCTCGACGTCAGCGACGAGACCGACCGGGAGATCCCCGCGACCGCGATCCGGGCACTGCTGTTCGGGCTCGACGCCGAGGAGCTCGACCCGCGCGGCGTCCGACTGCGCGGCGCGCACGTCACCGGCCAGCTGGACCTCACCGACGTGCGGGCCGCGGTGCCGCTGGTGCTGACCCGGTGCGAGTTCGACGAAGGCATCACGGCCACGCGGGCCCACCTGCCGCACCTGGACCTGTCCGAAAGCCGGTTCCCGCACCTGGACGCCGACGATTCCGGCTGCGAGCACGACACGCGCCTGCACCGGACCCGCTGCGAGTGGGTGAGCCTGGTCGACGCCGACCTCACCGGCGACCTCACGCTGCACGGCGCGCGGCTGGCCGCCTCCGACACCCCCGCCCTGGACCTGGCGGGAGCCACCATCGGCGGCGATCTCTACCTCGACGACGGGTTCACCGCCAGCAGCGACAGCCACGGCGGCACCCTGCGACTGCTCAGAGCCACCATCGGCGAAACACTCCACCTGTCCGAAGCGAAGTTGACCGCCATCAATGGGCCCGCCCTGTTCGCCGACAATCTCACCGTCAGTGACAACGTGTTCCTCAACGAGAGCTTCAGCGCCAGTTCTGACAGCCAGCTGGGCACGGT
>NZ_FNJR01000006.1:0-196029 GCF_900104475.1 Actinopolyspora xinjiangensis | reverse complement strand
CCCGCTCTGCAGGCCGAGAGCATTGCTGTCGGCGACAGCGTGTTCCTCGACGACGAATTCACCGCCACCAGCGACAGCAACGACGGCACCCTGCGACTAGATGGGGCCGAGGTCTCGGGGGATCTGTTCGTGGATCCGGCCAGTGTCAGCAACACCGGGCAGAACCGGTTGGTGTTGGACTTGCAGAGTGCCCAGGTCTCCGGCGATGTGGTCCTGCCGCTCGAAGAGTCACTGGCCGAGTCCGAACAACAGTGGCGAGTAGCCGTGGACGGGCTCCGCTACCCCTTCATTCCGAGAGCGGGAACCTATCACCACTGGCTACGGCTGTTGCGGGAACACACCGTGAAATATGCGGCACAGCCGTACCAACAGTTGGCCGGTGTCTACCGCGCGGCCGGACACGACCGGGAAGCCCGCGAGATCCTCATCGCCCAGCAACGCGACCTGCGCCGCCGAGGCGAACTCGAAGGATGGCTCCGCAGACTGCTGCACCGACTCAGCGGCGCCTTCATCGGCTACGGACACCGCCCCTTCCGCGCCCTGGGCTACCTCGCCGGACTCTGCACCACCACCGTCGGACTGGTACTGCTGGCCAACCTGTTCGACCTGGCCGTACGGGCCCATCCCAACACCGGGCCGTGCTCGATCGCCGAAACCATCGGACTCGGCATCGACACCGCCGTGCCCCTGCTGAAAACCGGCAGCGGCCAACGCTGCGAGATCGCCACCACCAACACCTGGGGACAAGCCCTCTACCTCGGCAACTACCTGCTCACCATCCTCGGCTGGGCCTTCGCCACCCTGTTCGTCGCCGGATACACCGGCCTCATCCGCAAAAACACCTGAACACCAAAATTCGACCACCGAATGAGCCCAGCCAGGTGCGGGTCTACGTCACTGGCGCGGTGGCCTGTGCCCCTAGGAAGAGGCCCGGCGAGGACGTCCGCGGCGGGCCCGGACTTCGCGGGAACACGTGCCCACCCGGCCGCGGTGCCACGTCGAACCGGCGCACCGACGATGGACGTCTCGCCCCTCTCCCCGGCAGGAGTCATCCCTGATACCCGTGGGTGACCTTCCGGAGGTTCCGAGTCGGAGGCGACACTTCCGGAAGACGGTGCGTTGAGTGTTCGGCAGCACACCGATCAACTCGGGCACTCGAAGGTGTCTACGACCCCGGACGGGTACAGGGTCCGCAAGGTCACGAGCCGTGAAGCTGCCGAAGCGTTGAACAAGGTTAGGTGGTTCGGGCGGTGAAGTGTGGCAAAGGTGTGGGGACGATCTCGGTTCGGTCTTCCCACATGCCTGTTGCGCTGGGGTGTTGGTGGGACGGGTGGGACTTGAACCCACGACAAGACGAATTATGAGTTCGCTGCTCTGACCTGCTGAGCTACCGCCCCTGTGACTGGCTTGGCCGATCATACCGCTCGCTTCGTCCAGTATGACCGCCGGGGCGGCCGCGCGGTACCGTCCGACGCGAAAAGGCTCGGCGCACCACCCCGGCGCACCGAGCCCGCGATTCCGAAGAACTGACTCGACTCAGCGACCCATGAAGGCCGCGACGTCGAACGATCCGGTCAGCTGACCGACCACGACGATGCTCGCCAGCAGCGCACCGACTCCCGCGACGGTCAGCACCGCCAGCATTACCAGGTAAACCATCGCCTTCAACGGTTTGGGCAGCCGGGTCACCGCCGAGAAGTCCGGCACTGACAGCTGCCCAGGGTCCTTACCGATACCAGGTGCGGACATGATATCTCCCCCGTCCTCTGCGATCCCCTGTCATATTCCGCCACTCCGGGGACGAAGAGCGGCGGAACCGCGTTGTGTAACAGCGGCAACGAAATCGATCGCGGCTTCCAGCCTACCCCCGGCCGAAAATCGGCCATGATCGCACGGCAAAGCTCTGCGCTGCGAGAACACTGATCGCAGCATTTCCCGTGCATCCCGCTGATCGCCAACGGAGCATGGATCGTTACCGGAGTCTGACCGTTCCGACATCAATACACCCCATCGAGTGAAAATGTCGGTTTCGGCTCGACACGGGCCCCGTCACCTCGCACACCGCGCGGCGAACCGACCGGGCGGGCCTCAAGCCTCGATCACCGGTGTCCACCGTCATCATACCCGGCATGATCGGACCTATCGAGGACGTCGAGCGCCCCGAAGAGCCGGACGACGCCCAACCGGCCGGGCTCGACCTTCGCGGGGACCTCCCGCCCCGAACAGCTCCCGAGCCAGCGGTCTTTCGATCGGCCGCACCGGAAACGCCGATCAGGCCGGAGGCACGGACCGCCCCAGCGGGGATCGTCGGGGCGGACCGGCCTCGTCCCGAACTCACCAACCACGATGCGCCCCACGAGCGGGGAACCGTCCGTTCTCGTTTCCTCCGAGAATCCCTACGAGTGACCGTGCCAGAGCTCGCGGCAGGGCACGACGTGCGTGCTACCAGCTAACACTGTTCCCGCACACCACCAAATGAGGTAATTTCTCCCGCACACCGCCGACCGATTCGACTCGCGCGAAACCGAATCACTTCACCGATATCGACCGACGGGAAGACCGAACGTGTTTTCCCGCAGCGACAGCAGGAAGAATCGGCTCTACTGGTGAGTCGCGAGGCATACTGGGAGACATCGGGCCGACCCGCATCGAGCCGAGGGGACGAGGAACCGATGACGAGCACGAAGCCTGACACACCTCATCGGAGCGACAAGGTCGTCGCGTTTCGGTACATATCTTTCACGGTCCTCGTCGGGCTGGTGTTCTGGGTGTCGATCCCCTTCGGATACGCCCCCCTGCTGCTCGGACTCGTCCTGCTCGGCGCGGGGTTCCTGGTGAGACGTCGGGATCCGGGACTGGCTCGGGTCGCCCAGATAGTCGGGGCGACCATCACAGTGGTCGGACTCGTCATCCTCTCCGCGCTGGTCACCAGCACCAGCAGCGGTGGTGGTGGCCCGCAACAGACCAAGGATCCTTACCAGACCCCTGTTCAACGCTGACCAACGAACAGCCCCGCACTACGACCGCACCGCGCGCCACCGCGAAGTGGCCGGGTTACGGCCACCCGGCGTCCCAGTCGGGAGGAAATGTCGCTGTGAACGCTCGGCCCGCACTTACGGGCGGAGATCGCTCGTCCAGCGATCTCGAAATCTTGGATCGAAGATCACACTCCATCTCGGATGGTGATCGTCAGGGCAGGTAACTGTTCGATGTGCGGCGCCCGAGCAGAATGTGATTCAAGCTTGTGCGAACGGTGCCGCAAGGCGATGGACGACCGGGAGCACAGCCCGGGCAACTCCGCTCAGAACGAGGACCGCTCCCCGCTCTTGCTCTCGCTGGACCACCCTCGGATGCACCCGTTGATGAACGAAATTCCCTCGCAGGAGCGGCGCAGGAACCAGTTGCGCCACGCCTCGGCCCACCAGGGGTGTGCTTCGATGATCTCGTCGCGCCAGACTCCCTTGGGGTAATCCAGATCGGCGCGCCAGTTCTCCTTGAGACGCTCCCGCCGCCGCAACGCGTCGACCACATCGGGATTCGAGTAGTCGATCTCTTCCTCGGCGGGGTCGCCGGGCAGCACGTCCCATTTTCCGAAGTCCGACTCGGTGAGGAAGGGGCGTATCGTCATGGCTCTTACGTACATCAAACCCCCGACCACGTCGGGTCAGGGGTGTGATCGGAGTCATGCGGTGTGAGTGGTCTGAGCCCGGTGTGCGGCCACCGCCGTGGTGTACTGCTCGGTGGTCAGGTCGTCCTCGGTGATGCCCAGCGGGGTCAGGACCGTGCGGACCGCCGCCAGTCCGGCCGGGACCTCCTCGGTGCGATCGACCCGGGTTTCGACTTCGAGGAAGGTGCCTTCCAGTTCGGGGACGTGGACCAGGGTGGCGAGCAGGTCGTAGCCGTTCTCGGTGAAGCGGTAGTTGCGGCAGTGCTTGCTGAAGGCGATGCGTTCGGTCAGTCCGAGACCGGTCAACAACGCCGCCACGGCCTGCCCGTCGGCGACGGTGGTCTCGTGCTCAGGTTTGGAGCCACTGGCGTGCACGGCGGGTTCCTTGAAGGTCAGCACGGTTGTCGAGGAGTGCTCGCTCTCCACTGTTCGCAACCGCACCTCGTGGCCCTGATCGGTCAGCTCCCCGCTCGGCCGGTCGAAGTAGCGGTCCCGGTAGACCTGCACGTGTTCAACGGCACGCGAGACCAGGCGCTCGCGCACCGCCTCGGGGTGACGAACGCGTGCCTTCAGTTCGGCCTCCACAGCCACGGCGACTCCCTACATGATCCGGACGGCCTGGTTGCGCAGTTCGCGGGTGAACCTGCGAAAACCCCGATGTAACGCACCGTGCGAACTTTCCGCAATCTTGTACATCCGTGAGGTGTGTCCCTCGTGGTTTTCCCCGAAAACGGACACGAACTGGACATCATCGAGACTCAGTACTCGCCAGGTCGGCAGCATATCGTAGAAATACACGTGCACATCGGTGTACGCGCTCAGCTCTTCGAGACGGGAGACGCTGAGCTCCACTCCCGATTTGAACACTCTCCAGCTTTCGCCGACCTCGCTGGCTCGACGCCGCGCTGCCTCGCCGTTGGGGTCCAGCAGCAGAGCGCTCACCCTGGGACGATTACGGCTGGCGACCGACCAGAGCAGGGAGTCGTTCATCGCGAGGATGCCTAGCCCGCGCACCGCCACGATCTCGATCGTGCTCGCGTTGGCGGCTGCCCGATGAATCTCCGGTGCGGCGCTGGACTGGGACGGGTATGTCGCCAACAGCTCAGCTTGGTCAGCTGCCCCCAAGTGGTCCACTCCCAGAGGGCGTGTCGGTGCCAATCCGAGCAGAACTCGCACCTCGTGGGCATGTTCAACCCGTCGGCGATGCGTTCGTAGACCTCAAAGGCCGTGATTTTACGTGAGCCGTTGACGATCTCACTGACACGTCCTTGAAGGATGTTCGTGACTCCGGAAAGCTGCGACTGCGTAACCCCGGCCGAGCGTTGCAACACCCGGAAAAGTTCCCCAACGTCACGGTCACGACATGCTTTCCGCAAGTCATAGCGCTTCCACACCGATTCGGGAACATCGAGTGAGTTCCACACGAGAACGATCTTCTCATCATGAGAACCCCGAGCTGGAATTGGGTCGCGCGCTCACCGTGTCGATGCTGGAAATGATGAACGCGGGAACGGCACCCATCGGCCGGGGACTGGCCCGGTCGGTGCTGGACACGGTGGAGCACGACATGCTCGATGTGGACCCGCCCGAGGACAGGCACACGGTCTACTGGGTCACCCCGGAGGACGGCGGGGCACAGCACGCCACGCTGGCCACTCCCCCCGAAACCGGCGGGTCGGTCGACACGCTCGGCGGACACGGCCCCATCGAGGTCCCCGCTGATGCCGCTGCGCGGATGCGGCACACCCAGCGGTTCTGCCCGGACTGCTTCGCCGCCTACCTGAACCTGCCCGGCCCCACCTCTCGGTGGCACCACACGGAGTGATCCCCATGACAGCGACGCAGACCTACCACTACTGGCTTCCCGTCCCGGACAGAACCGGCTACCGCTGGACCCGTCACGCCTTCCGGGGAAATCGGTGGGACGGCCGCACCGCCGAGATCTCGGTGTGCAACATCCAGTGCGCGATGGCCCAACCGAGCGAACTTGACTGGTTCCAGGCCCCCATCTGCCAGGAATGCACAGACATCCTGCTGGACGAGCAGACACCCTGACCCCAACCGTTCCCGTTCCAGACGAAACACCGACTACCGACCGATCCACGAGAGGAGAAAAGCTTGGCTCCCCCGTTCCCGCGTGAAGCGCGCTGCATCCGCGAAGCCCTGGACCGCGCCGACCCGCAGCGTCGCGCCGAGTTCGACCGTGACTTCCAGGAGGCGTTGAAAAAGGTCGCCGAGGACTACGACACCGGCCACATCGACACGGTGCTCGACGACTGGTGGGGCGCGGCCATCCTGGCCGAATACCCACCCACCGAACAGGAGGATGAGATCAAAGCCCGCGCCGACCGAGGAGACTTCTCCGGGCTGATCCACATCGACGAGCACAGGCGCTCGTGGCGCGAGGACGAACACGGCAACCTCTGGCGCACCGACGAGAATGGCGACCTGTGGCGGCAGAGCCCCGCAGGCAAGCGGGAAAGGATCGAGGCGAGCACGACCCCGGAGGACGAGGACTGATGGCTCGCTACTTCATCCGCTGGGTCGACGTCGCCGAAGACGCCTACTACAAGCTGCCACCCAAACAGCAAAAAGCCGTCGACAAACGCATGGACCAGATCGCGGAAAACCCTCGGGACGGCAGCAGCTACGACAAGAGCACGGACCGGTGGACCACCACCGCCGACAACGGCACCATCATGATCGTGTTCGCGCTCCACAACGAGACACTGCGCATCACCATCTTGCGCCTGTTCTGAACCCGAGTCCAGCGAATCCCAACCCAACCGCTCATCCGCGAGCTGTCGTGGACCACCCCGGTTCTCCCCGTCCGAGCAGCCGGGGTAGCTCCCCTCCCCGACCGACCCGGTGCCATCTCCGACGCGCGACACCGGACCTCGTTCGCCCCGCCAACTCCACCCCGCGCACGCTGCTCAGCCGGGAAAACGATCTCACCGATGCGGGCAGCCCCTCAGCGCGCGCTCGGCAGCGGCGCCTTCGAGTGGTTCATATCACCTTTCTTCCGCAGGGCGGCCACGACCAGCCGGAGGAACCGGAACCGCCCGCCCGGGAAGCGGCGGACCCACCGGGCACGCGCGGACACCGAACCCCGGAACGTGCACTTCGGACGCTCCCGCGTGATACACCCCACAGCGGCGTCGCCGAGGGCCATGTTCGCCGACGACGCCGGAAACGTTCAGGGGGACTTCGCGGGGGCCGATACAACCACGAAAAAAGCCCAGGTCTGTGACCTGGGCTGAAGCTCCCCCGGCTGGACTCGAACCAGCAACCTTTCGGTTAACAGCCGAATGCTCTGCCATTGAGCTACGGAGGAATGTTTCGTTTTCCGCAGCGCCCCGCGCTGACAGCTTCTACTCTAGCGCACGCCGCGAGATCCTCGAACACCCCCCTCCCTTGTGGGAAAACACCTGTTCACGAGCTCAATGCCGATGGGCGACGAGGAAGATCCGCCGGAAGGGGAACCAGGTTGACCCGTCGGCGCGGGGCGGATACGCGCTCCGCAGCCTGGGGGCCAGCTCGCCGAGGAAACGCCGCCAACCGGCCTCGTCGAGCAGCTCCCGCACGGGACGCAGCGCGGTCCCTGCCAACCAGGCCAGCACCGGGTCCTCGCCCCGCAGCCGGTGCAGGTAGGTGGTCTCCCAGACGTCGAGCTCCACTTCGAGATCGGCGAGGGCCGCCGCGTACTCCCCCGGTGAGGCGACCCGGTCGGGATCACGCGGCACATCACCGAGCTCGGCCCGCCAGCGCGGTTCCGCGACGAGTTCGTGGAGGGCGCGGTGCGCCGGGGCCTCGAAGTTGCCCGGCAACTGCGCCCCGAAGCACGCCCCGGACGGCAGCGCGAGCAACCACCCCCGGAGCAGTTCGAGATGGCCGGGAACCCACTGCAGCACCGCGTTGCAGGCGACCACGTCGGTGTCCGCCCCCGGTGACCAGTCCCGCACGTCGGCGACCTCGGCGGGCACACCGGCCGCCACGGCGGCACGGACCATCTCCGGCGAGGAGTCCAGCGCCTCCACCTCGGCGTCCGGCCACCTCCCACGCAACAACGGTGTGAGGTTCCCCGCACCGCACCCCAGATCGACCACCCGCCTCGCCCTCGCCGGGTTCATCCTGGCGAGCAGGTCGCGCATCGGGCGCTCGCGCTGCTCGGCGAAGGCCAGGTAGATCTCCGGATCCCACATCGCGCCCCCGAACGAAAACAGTACGTACGTACTGTATCTTTCGGAGCCACTCGCGTGAAACACCGAATCGTGGGCTCACTCGCCCGTCTCGGTCGCACGCTCCAACCGCCGGGCCACCTCCCGGGTGTACTCGGCCAGAGCCGCCTCGTCGGTACCGGCGTCCGCCCTGACCTGCAGCACCGTGCCGTCGCGCCCCGGTATCCTACGGCGCACGAAACGCGCCCCTCCCACGGAGGGCAGCTCGCGGTGCTGGGTGGAGCGGATGGAGCGGGTCACCCGACTGTGCACCACATCGGGCAGTTTGCCCGCCGCGTCCAACCGGTAATCCCGGCGCGGCCGGTCCCGGAGCAGCACCGCCCCCTCGACCCACCACCACTCCTCGGCCTCGACGAGCCCGAGGAGCCCGTCCTGCCACCGCACCTTGCTCAGCAGGTGCCAGCCGACACGTCGCGCGCCCGACTCGTCCGGCACCCACAACCCCAGGTTGGTGGCCACCAACGGCCCTTCGGCCCCCGTGGCCGTGGCCAGCACGCGTTCCTCGTCCCCGAGCACGCCGCCGAAGTCGTCGGGCAGCTCGCGCTCCCCGGTCAACAACGCGCGCACTCTCCTGAGCAGCGAAGTCATACGACACCGTCCGCGGCCTGCTGTTGCAACGATCTGTGGTACTGCTCCAGCGCCACCAGATCCCCGAACAGGGCGTGGTACTCCTCGGCATCGTCCAGCGGGGACAACCGCTGTACCCGCGACTTGATCTCGTCGATCTGCCGCGCCACCATCCGCTCGCGCAGCCGCGCGAGGACACCACCGACGTAGCGGTGATCCTGCTCGGACTTGGTGTCCGGCGTCTCCACCGCGAGTTGGGAGAGCAGTCTGGTGGAAGGTTCGTCCGGGCACTGCTCCCGCACCGCCTCCACCAGGGTCGAGCCGGCTAGGCCGGACTGGGTTCCGCCGGCCTTGAGCAGGGCGGTGTGGAGCTTGGCATACTCCGATTCGGTGAAGGCCTCCTCCGGCAGCGAGTCGTAGACCGGCCCCGCCAGGGCTGGCATCTGCAACGCCGCCTTCAGCGACTCCCGCTGGGACCAGCGCAACTGGTCGTGGCGCGGCGGCCGTTGCGGCAGCCGCTCCTCACCGGAGGCGGGCTCACGGTCGGCACGCCGCTGCCTGGCGGCGCGGCGGTTCCCGTTGGCGGACTCACCGGAGTACTCCCGTACCCGTCGCACCACCTGGTTCTCGTCGTTCCAACCGGTCCAGCCGGACAACTGTACGGCGTAGCCGTCCCTGCTCGCGGGGTCCTTGATCCGCGCCACCAGCGGCACCGTGCGCTTGAGGGCGGCGACCCGGCCGTCCACCGAGTCCAGGTCGTAGCCGTCGAGCAGGCTGCGAATGGCGAACTCGAAGAGCGGCCGCCGCCGGGCCACCAGGTCGCGCACGGCCTCGTCCCCCCGGCGCTGCCGCAGTTCGCAGGGATCGTCGCCCCCCGGAGTGATGGCGACGTAGGTCTGTGCCGCGAAGCGCTGCTCGCCGTCGAAGGCCTTCAACGCCGCGCTCTGCCCCGCCTCGTCGCCGTCGAAAGTGTAGATGACCTCACCTCGGAAGGTGTCGTCGTCCATCATCAGTCGACGCAGCACCGCGATGTGCTCGTCACCGAACGCCGTACCGCAGGAGGCCACCGCCGTGGGAACCCCGGCGAGGTGCATGGCCATCACGTCGGTGTAGCCCTCCACCACCACCGCCTGGTGGCGCTTGGCTATCTCGCGTTTCGCCAGATCGATGCCGAACAGCACCTGTGACTTGTTGAAGATCGCCGTGGCCGGGGTGTTGATGTATTTGGCCTCGATCGGATCGTCGTCGAAGATCCGACGTGCTCCGAACCCCACCACGTCACCACCGAGGTCCTTCAACGGCCAGAGCAGCCTGCGGTGGAACCGATCCATGGGGCCGTGCCTGCCCTCCCGGGACAGCCCCGCCTTGTAGAGCTCCTCGGGTTCGAACCCCTGGTTCAGCAGGTACTTGGTCAGCTTGTCCCAGCCGCTGGGGGCGAACCCACAGCCGAACCTGGTGGCAGCCTCCTCCCCGAAACCACGCTCGGTGAGGAAATCACGCGCCTGCCGCGCCTCCTCCGAGCGCAACCGCTCGGCGTAGAACGCCGCGGCGAGCCGGTTGGCCTCCACCAGCCGGGCGCGGGTGCCGGGTTCCCGACGGCTCGTCGGGTTGCCGTCCTCGTAGCGCAGCCGCACGCCGGCGCGGTCGGCCAGACGTTCCACCGCCTCGACGAAGCCGAGGTGCTCGGTCTTCATCAGGAAGGCGATGACGTCACCACCCTCACCACACCCGAAGCAGTGGAAGGTGCCGTGGTTGGCTCGCACGTTGAAGGAGGGGGTCTTCTCGTCGTGGAACGGGCAGAGCCCCTTGAACGCGTCACCGCCGGAACGGCGCAACGCGACGTACTCACCGACGACATCGTCGATCCGGTTGCCCTCGCGTACTTCGGCGATATCGCTTTCCCGGATTCGTCCCGCCACGGATCCAGTCTAGAGGTCGCCTCGGCCGGACTCGCGGAACGGCTTCGGAACTCATCGCGGAGCGGTTCGCTCGGCGTGGCGGGCGCCGACCCGCCGGGCGGGGCCGCGAGCCCGGGCCTCAACCGGCACGGAACATTTCCGAAAAGGATTCTCAGCAGGGCAACGGCGGATTGTTCGGGCACAATCGCGGTGTGCGATCGGCTGAGGAAGCTCTTACGTCGGAGTTCGACAGCCCGCGTGCGCGGCTGCTCGGACTCGTCTACCGGCTCACCGGCAGCATCACCGACTCCGAGGAGGTGGTGCGGCGGACCCAACCGCGATCGGTCGCGCCCCGGAGCCACGCGGACCCGTCCGGGGATGCCCCGGACGAGTGGCTGTGCGGCCCACCCGGAAAACTCTCGATCGAACGGGCGTTGGCAGGCGCGGCGCGACGCGAGCACTACGTGGGGCCGTGGTTGCCCGAGCCGATCGTGACGCGGCAGGCGAACACCCGGACCCCCGATCCGCTGGAGACGATCGGGCGCGCCGAGGACGTGCGCATGGCGGCGTTGCGGGTGCTGCAACAGCTCACCCCGGAGCAGCGGATCGCGCTGGTGATGCACGAGAACTTCGAGATCCCGTTCGACAGGATCGCGGGACTGCTCGGCTGCACGGTCACCGCCGCCGGCCAGTACGCCTCGCGGGCGCGGCGTGCCATGAACGAGGCGCGGCCACCGCAACGGGTGCCCGCCGCCGAGCAGCACGAACTCATCGAGGCGCTGCTCACCGCGCTGGCGGCGGGTGACCAGTGGCGGCTGGCGCGGTTGCTTCACCCGCACGTGAGCGTGCACGGCGACAGCGACGGCAAGGCGCGCACGGCGCTGCGACCGGTGTACGGCCGGGACAAGGTCACCCGTTTCCTGCTCAGCATGATGCGCAAGTACCCGTCAGCCACGCTGCTGAATCCGCGCTCGGTACTGGTCAACGGGGACCCGGGACTGCTCCTCCCCGGAGTTCGGGGCGACGGTACTTCCCAAGGAGCGGTGTCGGCCCGGGTGGTCGGGTTCGCGGTGCGCGACGGCTGCGTCGCCGAGATCCACGACATCGTCAACCCGGACAAACTGACCAGGGTCTCCTACCCGCACGGAGGTGTCTGACGGGCTCGCCCCGGCGAAGCGCGGAACCCCTCAACCGTCGGTCGCCGTGCGGTCGGGATCGGTGATCCTGGCCAGGAAGTGCACCACGCCGCTGTCCCGGTGCCGGACCAGGAACAGGAACGGCCGGTCCACACTCACCCGCACGGGATCGTCGAACAGTGAGGTCAGCCGCATCATCGCCGCGGTGGCTGCGGCTCCTTCGAGCCCCTGCTCGTCGATCCGCAGCACTGCTTCGTGCAGCGCGGTGGACACTCGCAGCGGCCGCGGCGTCAAAGGGGTGAAGTCGGCGGCCGGGGTGAAGGCCCGTCGCACTCCCAGGGCGGCGAGGGGTTCGTCCAACGCTCCGGAGCCGAACACCGCGAAGCGCGGCAGCGAGAGCCGGACCGGCCGTTCCTCGACCGCGTCGAGCAGTTCCGGCAGCCGGTCGTGGTCGAGCTCGGGTTCGGCGGTGGCCAGCTCGGCGTCGGGCAGCAGCACGAACGCCTGGATTCCGCCCACCACGCCCATCCGGACGACCTGCCAACCGTGCCGAGCCGCGTAGCCGAGCCGGGTGGTCAGTCGCATGAAGAGCACCGACGACGTCCCTCGACGGGTGCGGAACGAGCCGGAGACCGTGTCGTCCGGGTCGAACGCCTCGTGCCACGGGGCCTTCAGGTAGAGCGCGTTGACCAGCGCGGCGACGGTCTCCGAGTTCACCGCTCCCGGTTCGACCAGCTCGGGGACCAGCCCTCGCGTCACGTCCGCGACGTCGGCGTTGATCCGCTCCCTGGCCCGTTCCGGGTCGTCGTGGAAGTCGGCGGCGCGGATCTCGGCGGCGAACCGCCCTTCGAGGGTTCGCGGGCCGGCTGGGGCGAGCGGCAGTCGCTCGTCGACCCACAGCCGGTTGGCGACCGCCAGGCGGACCCGGTCCCGGGACTCGGCGTCGAGGTGCGCGGCCGCGTTCAGCGGTTCGACGAACTCGGCCCCGGCCGGGTCCGAGCCGAGAGCTTCGGCCACTTCCTCGCGGGTGCGTCCCCGCGAAACGGCGGCCAGCAGTCCGAGGGTCGCCGCCACCGAGTGGGGGGACCAGCAGAAGTCCTCGCGGGCATCGGGGGCGAGCCGCCGGTGCAACCGCCACAGGAACCGGACATGGGAGTTCACGGCGACGCGGTCCTCCGATCGGTCTCGCGAGGCGCTTACCGGAGGCGAGTCTGCCAGTGATGGGGGCCGTGAGGCGAGCCCCGGATCAGGGCGGCGCCACGGCGGTCGTCGGGGACCGGCCCCGTCAGTCCAGTGTCTCCTCGATGTCGGCCAGCCCCATCAGCCGGAGTTCCTGGGCGATGTAACCGGCCGCGCGCTCGGCGGCGGGGTCCTGCCAGCGCAGGTCGGTCACCCAGTCGGCGACGTTGTCGGAGTTGACGTAGGGCTCGCCGTCGACGACGACCTTCTGGATGTGATGTCGGTTCAGATCGTTGGACATCGGGGGCTCCTGGCGGCTTGTCGGGGATTGCCGCAAATCTTCACACGAAAGTTGCAATCTTAACCAGCGAAAATCACGCTGCGTGTCAGCGTGCCCCAAAAACCCGCCGCTGCGCTGCCCTGTCTGACATAGCTCACACCGAACAATCGGTTCCGAACACCCAGCGTGCATGCCAGGACACCGCCTGCGCGTCGGTGAACGAGGCGACCTGGTCGAGCACGGCTCGCAACCGAGCCCTGTCGTTCGGCGCGGCCTCCCACGCCGCTTCCGCCGCCGGGGTCAACGAGGCGGGGGCTCGCTCGACGAGCGCGTTCACCAGTTCTGTCAGCACCCGGCGCTGGTACTGCTGCAGCCGCAGCCGCTCCGGATCGCTCATGACGTAGCGCAGGGCCATGGCCTTGAGCACCGCCACCTCGGCGGCCACCTGCTCCGGCACCACCAGGTCGGCCGTGTACCGGATCAGCGGTCCGCTGCCGAACTCCGCCCGCGTGGCACGCACCGCCGCCGAGACGAAGCGGCCCACCAGTTCACTGGTCAACCGCTTGAGCCCCACCTGCGCCGCCACCGAACCGTCGTAGTCGAGCACCGCGGCGAGAGCGGGACCGGTGACCAGCTCGGAGGCCGCCGACTCCAGCAGTCCGGCGTCCAGCCAGCGCTGCTGCCGGAAGTACTTGCCCGCGATGCGTAGGATCTCCCCCCGTTCCTCGGAGTCCAGCAGCGCACGCGGCGAGATCCGCCCGGTGTGCACCCCGTCCTCCAGATCGTGCACCGAGTAGGCGACGTCGTCGGCCCAGTCCATGATCTGTGCCTCCAGGCAACGCCGCCCGGCCGGCGCCGCCCGCCGGAACCACCGAAACACCGCCAGGTCCGACTCGTAGACCCCGAACTTGCCACCTGCCTCGCACGACAACGGCCACGGGTACTTCGTGGCCGCGTCCAGGCAGGCACGGGTGAGGTTGAGACCGCACCCGGTGCCGTCCGGAGCCACCGACTTGGGCTCCAACCGCGTCAGGATGCGCAACGTCTGCGCGTTGCCCTCGAAACCACCACAATCCGCCGCGAGCTCCGCGAGCGCGTGCTCCCCGTTGTGCCCGAACGGCGGATGGCCGATGTCGTGGGCCAGGCCGGCCGTGTCCACCACGTCGGGGTCGGCCCCCAGGTCCAGGGCGATGGCGCGACCGATCTGAGCGACCTCCAGGGAGTGGGTCAACCTCGTGCGGGGGACATCCCCCTCCTCCGGCCCCATCACCTGGGTCTTGCCCGCCAGCCGACGCAGCGCCGCCGAGTGCAGCACCCGCGCGCGGTCGCGCGCGAACGGCGAACGCGACAGCGGTTCACCGTCGCTCGACTCGGCGACCTTGGGGGGCTCGTCGAGCAACCGCTGCCGGTCGTGCTCGGTGTAGCCGGGCGGCTCGGACTCGGACATCGACCACAGCCTACGTAATCCGTCCGACAGGCCACCGCGCACGACTCAGCGCGTCGGGAGGCGACGGGCTGGTGCCCGGAACCGGCACACCCGGGCGTGCCCCCTCAATCGAGCCCGTAGCCGGTGATGTCGGCCGAGGCGTGCATGACGCGGTAGAACAGCATCGCCGCCGCCTCCCGCAGGATGTAGGCGGTCCGCACCTCACCGGTCGGCCCGCTCCGCGTCGGCGAGACCATCGCCCGCAACCCCTGGTCCTCGGCCATCGTGCGGCAGCGCCAGGAGTGCCACGGATCGCTGACGATCAGCGCGGAGTTCCAGTCGTGCCGCCCGGCCAGTTCGGAGACGGCGCGGATGCTGCGGAGCGTGTCGCTGCCGAACTCGGCCTCGAACACGTCACGCTCCGGGACCCCGTGCTCGACGAGCCAGATGCGGCTCGCCTGAGCCTCGGTGTAGTTGTCACCACGCTGGTTGCCCCCGACGGTGACGATGTGCTCGGAGCGCCCGTCGCGGTAGAGCTCCAGGGCGTGCTCCAGACGACCGCGCAGCACCGGGGACGGATCCCCGTTGTACTGCGCCGCCCCGAGCACCACGATCATGTCGGCACTGTGCCGCTGGTCGACCAGTGCCACCTGCCAGACCCGGAAGGCCGTTCCACCGAGCACCAGCGAAGCGACCAGCAGCGCACCGAGAACGGTCCTGCGGGCCCAGACGGCGGCCCGGCCGCGGCGCCCTGGCTGTGCGGATTCGGGGGGATGGCTCACGACACGTATCGTTGCAGATCCACCACCCCCGACGCGCGGGCCCCGCGATCAGCAGCCGACCAGTCGGGCCGCGAGGTAGGCCTCCAGTTTGTCGATGGCCACCCGCTCCTGCTCCATGGTGTCGCGTTCGCGCACCGTCACGGCGTGGTCGGACAACGAGTCGAAGTCGACCGTGACGCAGAACGGTGTCCCGATCTCGTCGTGCCTGCGGTACCGCCTGCCGATGGCCCCGGCGTCGTCGAAGTCGATGTTCCAGTTGCGACGCAGCGTCGCGGCGACGTCCCTGGCCTTGGGCGAGAGATCCGCGTTGCGCGACAGCGGCAGCACCGCCACCTTGATCGGTGCCAACCTGCGATCGAGCTTGAGGACCACGCGCTTGTCCACGCCACCCTTGGCGTTGGGGGCCTCGTCCTCGCGGTAGGCGTCGATGAGGAAGGCCATCAACGGCCTGCCGAGTCCGGCCGCCGGCTCGATCACGTAGGGCCGGTAGCGGGAATTGCTCGTCTGGTCGAAGTACGACAGATCCACCCCGGAGTGGTTGGAGTGGGTCGTCAGGTCGAAGTCCGTCCGGTTCGCGATGCCTTCCAGCTCACCCCACTCGTTGCCGCTGAAGCCGAAGCGGTACTCGATGTCGACGGTCCGCTTGGAGTAGTGCGACAACTTCTCCTTGGGGTGCTCGTAGTGCCGGATGTTGTTCGGGTCGATGCCGAGGTCGGTGTACCACTCGGTCCGGTTGGAGATCCAGTACTCGTGCCAGGACTCGTCCTCGCCCGGCTCGACGAAGAACTCCATCTCCATCTGCTCGAACTCGCGGGTGCGGAAGATGAAGTTGCCGGGGGTCACCTCGTTGCGGAACGACTTGCCCACCTGGCCGATGCCGAACGGTGGTTTCTTGCGCGCCGTGGTCATCACGTTCAGGAAGTTGACGAAGATGCCCTGGGCGGTTTCCGGGCGCAGGTAGTGCAGCCCCTCCTCCGAGTCCACCGGCCCCAGGAAGGTCTTGAGCAACCCGTTGAACATCTTCGGTTCGGTGAACTGGCCGCGGTTGCCGCAGTTCGGGCAGGGAACGTCGGACAGGTCGCTGTCGTCGATGTCCTTGCCGGTGCGCTCGGCGTACTCCTCGGCGAGCTGATCGGAACGGTGCCGGTGGTGGCACGCGGTGCACTCGACCAGCGGGTCCACGAACTCCTGGACGTGGCCGGAGGCCTCCCACACCTCGCGGGGCAGGATGACGGAGGAGTCCAGACCGACGACGTCGTCCCTGCCCTGCACCACGCTGCGCCACCACTGGCGCTTGATGTTGTCCTTGAGTTCCACACCGAGCGGCCCGTAATCCCATGCCGACCGGGTACCGCCGTAAATTTCGCCGCTCGGGTAGACGAAGCCACGACGCTTGCACAGATTCACGATCGTTTCGATCTGGTCGGTGGGCACGTTCACTCCACGCTTCTCGCTGGTTGCTCGGGCTCCGGCCGAGGGTCGACAGTGGGTGCGCGACGAGTCGGCCGGGCTGTTCCCGCGGATTCCCGACGGTGAGTTTCCCAGCGTACCGAGGCCACTTCGGAGGCGATGCGACCCCACCCCGCAGTGACAGGACCGGTGGTATCGGCCGCGCCAGCCGAAAGTGGACGACGCCCGTAGGATGGAGGGCGTACCACGACCAACTCGCGACAAGGCGACGAAAGGATCTCCTCGACCACGAGGCGACGCCGCGTGTACCTTGGTGAACTCGTGTTCCCGGGACGGGCAGGCTGTCGGTCCCCCACGGGTCGTGCCGCTGATCATCTCTCATGAGCAACGACGAGCACTCCGGCGAGCGAACCGCACCGGCCTTGGTACCCGCCTGTGACCCGGGCACCCTCGCCGAGGCGGGCGAGCTGCTGCGCGCCCTGGCCGCCCCGGTGCGGATCGCCATCGTGCTGCAGCTACGGGCCGGGGAACGCTGTGTGCACGAGCTCGTCGACGCGCTCGGGGTGGCCCAACCGCTGATCAGCCAGCACCTCCGGGTACTGAAAACCGCAGGTGTGGTATCCGGGCACCGCAACGGGCGCGAGGTGGTCTACCGACTGGTCGACGATCACCTGGCGCACATAGTCGTGGACGCCGTGGCCCACGCGGAGGAAGGTTCGGAGGAGGAGACCACCCCCACTGGGGACGCGGCACAAGCGACCTAGGCACACAACCGAGCAGAAGACGGAGAAAGCGTGACCTCCAGCGAGCGTTCCTCGACCGCGATCCCGGGGCTTCGGGCCACCAAGCAACGGGCCGCGGTGTCGCGTCTGCTCAGCGAGATCGACGATTTCCGCTCGGCGCAGGAACTGCACGAACAGCTGCGGAGCCGCGGGGAGGGCATCGGGCTCACGACCGTCTACCGCACCCTGCAGTCGCTGGCCGACGCGGGCGAGATAGACGTGCTGCGCAGCGACTCCGGCGAGGCCGTCTACCGGAAGTGCTCCACCGATCACCACCACCACCTGGTCTGCAGACACTGCGGCAGGACGGTCGAGGTGGCCGATCCCCCGGTGGAGGACTGGGCGGAGCGGATCGCCACCGAACACGGTTTCTCCGAGGTGCACCACACGGTGGAGATCATCGGCACCTGTTCGGAGTGCGTGATCTGACCACCGCCGCTTCGGGCGGCGGTGGTGCCCCGGCGGAACGGAACACGAACCACCGCCCCGGCGAGTGGGCACACGAGACGGGAACGTCGGCAGGCTCCGGGCGATACCGAGGAGTGTCGCCTCACGCACCCCCATAGACCGCGTGGGCCGGTTCCGTCACGGCTGCTGACACGGCTCGTCGGGGCCGTCTCCGACTCCGACGCCGAAGGTCTCGGCCAGTTCGCCCCTGAGCTGCGAAGCGCCTGAGACCACCAGCATCAGCAGTGTCGCCAGCGGATTCTCGGTGAGCCCGTCGGCGGGGAAAGTGTAGCGCAGCGTGAGGTCCATGCCCCCCTCGGTGCGCACCACCCCGGGCGTGCCGAACATGCCCTGACCGGCCCGTTCGGCCACCCAACGCGCGATCCGGTCGTCCTGCGGCAGATCCCAGGCCACCACGCAGGTCAGGCTCAGCACCGTCAGCCCCTCCGCGAGGCGCATCGCCTGCAGGGCGCACGGCGTACCGGAATGTAGAAAGGTCAGGGCGCCGTCGTCGTCGACCCTAACCTCGTAGTAGTTCTCCAACGCGCGCTTGGCCGCCGTCAGCAGCTCGGCCGTACCAGCGGCTTCCCTCGACATCAACGTTGCTCCCGCTCCGGCTCGGTCGAGCTCGTGTTCTGATCACTCCGGTCGACGGCACCGCCGAAACGGCGGTCACGCCGCGCGTAGGCGGCGCAGGCGTCCCACAGATGGGTGCGGTCCACATCCGGGAACAGCGTGTCCTGGAAGACCATCTCGGCGTAGGCGGACTGCCAGAGCATGAAGTTGGAGGTCCGCCGCTCACCGGACGGACGGATGAACAGGTCCACATCCGGCATCTGGGGCTGGTACAGGTGCCGAGCCACGGTGCGCTGGTCCACCTTGTCCGGATTGATCTTGCCCGCCGCGGCGAGCCGGGCTATCTCCCTCGCCGAGTCGCCGATCTCGGCACGCCCGCCGTAGTTGACGCACATCGTCAGGTTCATGACCTGATTGCCCGCGGTGCGTTCCTCAGCCGCCCGGAGCTCGTCGACGACGCTGCGCCAGAGCTTGGGGCGCCGGCCCGCCCAACGCACCCGCACTCCGAGCTCGTCGAGCTCGTCCACCCGGCGGTGAATGACGTCGCGGTTGAAGCCCATCAGGAACCTGACTTCCTCCGGGCTGCGCTTCCAGTTCTCGGTGGAGAACGCGTACAACGACAGCCACTGCACCCCGAGCTGGATGGCACCGCGCGTGAGCTCCAGAACCACCGCCTCGCCGCGCTTGTGCCCCTCGATGCGCGGCAGCCCGCGTTCGTTCGCCCACCTGCCGTTGCCGTCCATGACCACGGCGACGTGGTTGGGTACCGCTTCCGGGGGAAGCGAGGGAGGTTCCGCCCCGGCAGGATGTGGGTCGGGCGCCCGTACGTCCGGCGCGTCCTTTCCCCGCCCACGGCGTCGCAGCATTGATGGTCCCCTTCGTGGTCGCTGAGCCGAGTCGATCCCGAACCGTCACCCATTCTCCCGGACGCGGCGGTACCGCCCGCCCAGTGGTCGGCCGAACCGGATGGCGGGACCGTCGTCCAACGGCAGTCGGGTCATACCCATCGCACGGTAGAACGCGTGCGCGGCGGCGTTGGTGGCACGCACACCGAGCTGCACCCCCGGAGACCCGGCCCGTTCCAGAGCGGCGAACAGGGTGCGCAACAGCGCAGCGCCCACCCCGCTGCGCCGAGCACCGGAAAGGACATTGATGTGCAGGTGCGAGGGATAGGTCTCCGAGTCCGGCAACAGCATACGCAGTGGCCGGTGCAGCAGTAGCCGCAGCTGCGCGTCGGCGTCGGTGGAGTGCTCCTCGGTACCGGTGAGCGGGTGGTCGGCCGCGAACGCGGGAGCCCATTCCCGCTGCCAGCGGTGGTAGAACTCCGCCGAGTCCAGTGCGGCGACCACGTAACCGAGTGGTTGCCCCGAGCTCTCCGCGAGGAAGCACAGCCGCGGCTGCAGGGCGAGATAGGGCCCCGCGAAGACGTGGGCCATCAGCTCCGGCTCCCGCAGGATGTGACGGGAGTGGTCACCGGCGTCCCCCGTGGCCACGCAGATCCGGCGCACCGCCACGCCGTCCTCCGGCAGGCGGACGGCACGGATTCTCACGAGTGCCCCGGGGTGTTGACGGGCCCGGGGGACGAAACGGGACCGTTCCCCTCCTCCAGAGCACTCGCGCGCTGCCGGATGAGCTCCGGCACGGGATTCGAGGACTCCGGCTGTCGCGTCTCGCGGTCGATCGTCGCCTCGTGGCGTTCCACCAGCGGAAGCGAACGCAGCCGGTGTTCGAGGTGCCACTGCAGGTGGGCCGCGACCAGACCGCTGCCCTCTCCCCGCGCCGCTTCCTCGGAGGCCTCCGCCGTCGTCCAGTCACCGTTGAGCAGGGCGTCGAGCAGTCGCACGGTCGCGGCGGCGGGCCGCACCGCACCAGCGGGCCTGCAAGCGGCGCACACCGTCCCCCCGGCGATCACGCTGAACGTGCCGTGCGGACCGGCCAGGCCGCAGCGAGCGCACTCCCCCAACGCCGGTGACCACCCGGCGAACGCCATCGCCCGCAGCACGAAGGAGTCCAGCACCAACGAGGGATCGCGAACCCGTCCACTGAAGGCCCGCAGCGCCCCCACGGTGAGCAGGTACATGCGCAGTACCGGTTCTCGTTCCTCCGTCACGATGCGGTCGACGGTCTCCAGCGCGGCGCAGGCCGTGGTGTAACGGCGGTAGTCGTCGACGATCCCCACGCCGAAGGCGTCCAGTGTCTGCACCTGGGTGACCACGTCGAGCGTTCTGCCGGTGTGCAGCTGCACGTCCACGTGGGCGAACGGTTCGAGCCGTGCGCCGAACCTGGAACCGGTCCTGCGCACTCCCTTGGCCACCGCGCGCACCTTGCCGTACCTGCGGGTCAGCAGGGTGACGATACGGTCCGCCTCACCCAGCTTGCTCACCCGCAGCACGACACCGACATCCCGATACAGGCTCACATCCCGAGTGTCCCATCGAGGAGTTCTCTCATGCGGACAGCACCGCGAAGGGCGGCACCGGGATGTTGCGGAGGATCGTCCACAGCAGCAGTCCGCCCCCGAGCAGGTAGGCGGACACCGCGCCCCCCGCTCCCGCAGGCCAGAGCCGTCGTGCTGTTCCCAGCTCGTAACGCGCTCCCGCAACGAACAGCGAACCCCCCAACGGGAGCAGCACCACCAGCGCGAAGGCGTTGAGGTCCAAGGCGCGCAGCGGATCACCCGCCAGCAGCGCCCGGAGCATGCGCGTCCCGCCGCACATGGGACCGTCCAGTCCCAACATCTTGAACGGGCACGGCGGCCCCACTGGTGAGATCAGCAACAGTCCCGCCGTGATGGCGAGGCCACCGGCGACCGCCAACGTTCGGACGGGGCCGAACCGGCGTGGCACCAACATCGGGCTCACCAGGTACCTCCAGCGCATCCCATTCGAACGGAACCGACGAACACCGGTACCGGTCGATCCGGCACCATCGCCCGTCCCGAGTTCCCGAGGGGAGCGGCGGTGTCGTCGTGGTACCGGGTCGGTGATCTCCGAAACGGACGGAACCGAACGAGCGGTGTCCTACCTCGAAGCAGTGCGCCCCGGCGCTGGCGGTGGGAGCCGCACCGGTCTGATCGTAGCGGCACCGGGCCGGCTCGGGGCACCACCCAGCGAGATCGTCCAGCGTGGTTGGATCCACCCGAAAGCGTGAAGGAGTATCATGACCAATCCTTACGGTTCAGGACCGCACAACCCGCCGTCGGACAGCGGTGGGTTCCCTCAGCCCTATCAGTCCTCGTACGGCGGGGGCTTCTACCCCGGTTACCAACCCGGGCAGCAGTACCCGCAGTACCAGCCGGTCGCCCCGGGGTATCCCGGCGGGCATCCCCCGAACAACGGAATGGCGATCGCCTCGATGGTGCTCTCGCTCGCGGCCATCCCGTTCAGTTGCATGTGGGGGTTCGGAATCGTACCCGCGATTCTGGGCGTGGTGTTCGGGCACATGGCCAAGAAGCAGATCCAGCGCGACGGGAGTTACGGGGACGGCATGGCCACGGCCGGGCTGGTGATCGGCTACTGCCTGCTCGGGCTGGTGGTAGCGGTCGTCGTGCTGCTGGTGATCGGACTCAGTCTGCCGTTGATGAGCGCGGGCAGCATGTGACACCCGCACCCGTCGTACCCTCGGTCACGCGGCGCACGACAAGTGTCCGGGACGAACGTGCTCACCGGAAGGACCTCTTCGGCAGCGAGATGGACAACTCCCATGACACCCCCTGGAACGCGAACCAGGAGCACTACCAGGGCGATTACCAGCAGGGCAACGCCGGGTTCCCGCGGAACATGCCACCGCCGCCGCAGCAGGGGATGCCCCAACAGGGGATGCCGCAGCAGGGTGCCCCGATGTACGGCTACATGGTGCCGTATCGCCCGACCCACCCACTCGCGATCACCTCGTTGATCCTGTCTCTGGCCGGGATGTTCTGCGTGCTGCCCGCGATCGGAGGAGTGATCACCGGTCACATGGCCCGCAACCGGCTACGGGAGGACCAGCGCTACGAGGGCTGGGGGATAACGTTGGCCGGGCTCATCCTCGGCTGGATCATCACTGGGGCCCTGGTCGCCTACGTCATGGCGCTGATCAGCATGATCGCGCTCATTCCGGCGGGAAGCGTCTGAGCCAGCGGGACGGGACCGCGTCGCCGCGGGCAGCACCGTGTGCCGTCCGGTCCGGTGCCCGGGACCGAGCACCGGACCGACGCGGACCACCACAGACGGCCTCGACACGACCGGCGCCGCCCGCCCGAGGAGTTCCGGCCTCCGCACCGGAACCGAGACCTCACTGTCTCGGCGGCACACCGTCAGGGGGTGGTACCCGATACCACGTTCCCGGTGGCCCGGCCCACGAATGGCCCGCCTCCGGCACCCCATCCGTCGGCGGATCCACGTGGACCACCACGGTCTTCACGATCCGGTCGGCCCAGGTCTGCTTCCGGGGTTCCCAGAGCGGAGCGAAGAAGCCCATGTAGAGGGGAAGCGCGTCGACCACGTGGCACAGCTGGCGGAGCAGGGCGTAGCCGAAGCCGATGGGTCGCCCCCGGAACTCGTCGACGGTCTTGATCCTCATGATCCGCTGCCCCACCGTCTGCCCCGTGGTGCCCCGGAGATAGACGAGATCCCAGATCACGACCGAGATCTCGCAGAGCAGTCCGAGGAGCGCGAAGGTGAGCATGATCGCGGCGCCCGCGGCGGTGAACCCCTCGATCATCACGAGCGAACCGATCACCACCCCCAGCAACGCCGGCGCCAGGAACGCCGCGAAGACGATCAGCCCGTCTATCAGGTACCCGACCACGCGGACCCCCCAGTGCGCGAACGGGTCGTACACCAGGACTCCCGGAGCGGGGGCACCGGGCGGGTGGGGCGGCCATGTCCCGGCCGCCCGTGACTGGGCGGAACCGGGTTGTTCGCCGGGCGGTCGTGTCTCGTGGTGCGGATACTGCCCGCCCGGGTACCACGACGGTGGCGGCCCGGAGCGCGGATCGTGCGGATCGCTCAACGAATGTGTCCCTGCTGCTGTCGAACCACTTGTGGCAGGGCTGCTGGAACTCCCGGCAGAACGGCCGCCCGCCCCGGACTCGACAGGACGAACTTCTGCCGGGCCCCGCGACGGCACCGCGGACTCCACCACACGGAATCACCCGCCGTGCGCCGGGCCCGCAGGAGCTTCCCGGCCGGGAGTTCCCGGCGGAGCGGACCAGGGGATTCTCCTAGAAGCCCAGCTTGCGGAGTTGCTTGGGATCACGCTGCCACTCCTTGGCCACCTTCACCTGCAGATCCAGGAAGATCTTGCTTCCCAGCAACGCCTGGATGTGCCGGCGGGCGGTCTCGCCGACCTCCTTGAGCCGCTCGCCACTCCTGCCGATCACGATCGCTTTCTGGCTGGAGCGCTCCACGTACAGCGAGGCGTAGATGTCCACCAGGTTGTCGTAGCCCTCCCTCGGTGACATCTCGTCGATGGCCACGGCCAGGGAATGCGGCAGTTCGTCGCGAACCCCCTCCAGCGCCGCCTCGCGGACGAGTTCGGAGATCAGCGACTCCTCCGGCTCGTCGGTGATCTCGCCGTCCGGATACAGCTGCGGCCCCTCCGGGACCTGCCGCACCAGCAGGTCGGAGAGGAGGTCCACCTGGAAACGGTCCACGGCAGATACCGGTACTATCTCGGCGAACTCCATGAGCTCCTGCAGCGCGACCAGTTGCTCGGCGACGCGCTGCCTGCTCACCAGGTCGGTCTTGGTGACCACACCGATCACGGGGGTGCGGCGGGCGACCTTGGCGAGCTCCGCGGCGATATGGCGGTCCCCCGGGCCGATCTTCTGATCGGCGGGTACGCAGAAGCCGATGACGTCGACCTCTGACCAGGTCTCGTGCACCAGGTCGTTGAGCCGTTCCCCCAACAGGGTGCGGGGACGGTGCAGTCCCGGCGTGTCCACGATGACCAACTGCGCGTCGGGGCGGTGCACGATCCCCCGGATGGCGTGCCGCGTGGTCTGTGGCTTGCTGGAGGTGATGGCCACCTTCGTGCCGACCAGGGCGTTGGTCAGCGTCGACTTGCCGGCGTTCGGGCGTCCCACGAAGCAGGCGAATCCGGATCGGTGTGTTTCGCTTGAGCTGGTCACGGCTCTATTCTGACGTGCTCGCCGCCCTCGCGGCGGGCGGGGACTCCGCCCGCCGCGAACGGGAGCGGCTCGAACGCGAGCGGTGAGGACGAAGCCCCTCAGCCGGTGTTGGCGGTGCTGCCCATGCAGCTCAGCAACGTGCGGTGGCTGATCCAACCGATCGGCTGGGTGCCCTGCTCCTCCAGCACCGGCGCGGCCGTCACCTCCACGGAGACGAGCGCGTCGAGCGCGTCGACGAGTTTGGTGCCGGAAGCGATCGCGGGAGGAATCTCCAGCAGGTCACCGACCTCGCCGTTGTCGGTGGTGCCGTCCCCCAGCACTTCGGCGACGGCTCCCGCCGTGACGCATCCCTTGTAGCGCCCGTCCTCGTCGACGACGGGCAGCACCGAGTCCGTGCTCTGGGCCAACCGCTGTGCGGCTTCGGAGAGCTTGGTGCGCGTGGTCAGTGTGTGCGGCAGCGGTTCCATCACGTCGGCGACGGTGCGGTCCGGCAACCGGCCACGCCGCTGCCTGGCGTCGAGGTCGATGCCACGCCTGCTGAGCTTGGTGGTGTAGATCGTGTCGCGACTGAGGGTCCTGCTGATCAACGTGGCTACCACGACGGCGAGCATCAGTGGCAGGATGATCGAGTACTGCCCCGTGAGCTCGAACAGGATGATCACGGCCGTCATCGGTGCCCGTGCCGAGCCGGCGAAGGCCGCGCCCATGCCGATCAGTCCGTAAGCGCCCGGCGAACCGGCGATCTCCGGCAAGAGGCCGTGGGCGACCATGCCGAACGCGGTCCCGCCCATACCGCCGATGAACAGCGCGGGAGCGAACACACCGCCGGAGCCGCCGATGCCGATGGTCAGACTGGTGGCCAGCATCTTGCCCAGCAGCAGTATCACCAGGAACCAGATCGCGTAGTTCCCATTGATGGCGTTGCCCAGCACCGGGTATCCCACACCGTACATCTGCGGCAGCGCCACCAGCAGCAGCCCGAGCAGCAGCCCGCCCACGCCGGGACGCAGCCATTCAGGGCCACGCCATACCCGGTCGCAGAGGTCCTCGATCCTGTAGAGGACCTTGGAGAACAGCACTCCCGAGGCACCGACGAGCACGCCGAGCAGCGCGAACAGCAGGAATTCGCCGGGGTTCCGCAGGTGGAACGCGGGCAGGGACAGGAATGCCTCGTTGCCCATCACGGCACGGCCGATCACGCTGGCGGTGACGCTGGAGAGCACCACGGCGCCGAAGGACTCGACCGTGAAGTCGCGCAGAATGAGTTCCATCGCGAAGAACGGTCCGGCCATGGGCGCGTTGAACGTGGCGGCGATGCCGCCCGCCGCGCCGCAGGCGACCAACACCCGCATCCTCCGCTCGGTGAGTCGCATCCCGCGCCCCATCGTCGAGCCGAGAGCGGAACCGATCTGCACGATCGGCCCTTCCCTACCGACGGAGCCGCCACCGCCGATGCACAGGGCCGACGCCAACGCCTTGACCAGACTGACCTGGGGTTTGATCCGACCGCCGCGCTCGGAGACCGCGTACATGACCTCGGGCACGCCGTGCCCCTTGGCCTCGGGCGCGAACCGGTAGACCAACGGACCGTAGATCAGCCCGGCGACGGCGGGAACCAGCACCAGGAACCACACGCCGAGACCAGGCAGCCAGGGGTGCGAAGCACCGGGTACTTCGGTGTACTCGGGACGCCCGGAGAACAGCTCGGTCGCGGACGTGATCAGCCACCGGAACGCGATGGCGCCGAGCCCCGAACCGAGGCCGACGAGCAGTGCTAGGGCCATCAGGCCGCTGCCACGTTCGCGGAGCCAGATTCCGATCCGCCCACGTACCGCCACGGGCAGGGCTATCGATCGTTTCACGGCTTCCGCCATCACCATTGCATAATGCAATTCTTGCCCTGTGCACGTCAATGTGAAAATAGCGACATGAGCGAAGAGATACCGCCGAACGGTGGTGAGGTGGACGCGATCACCGAGGCGGTGCTGACCGCGTCCCGGTTACTGGTGGGGGTCTCGGCGAAGTCGGTCGCCGCGGTCGCCGGGCCGATCACGCTGCCGCAGTTCCGACTGCTGGTGGCGCTGGGCTCACGGGGGCCACTGAAGCTGGTCTCGCTGGCGGAGATGCTGGGAGTCAACCCGTCCACGGCGACCAGAACGGTCGACAGGCTGGTCACGGCTGGATGGGCGCAGCGCAACAGCAACCCGGACTCCCGCAGGGAGATCACGGTCAGTCTCACCGACGCCGGTCGCGACCTGGTGGACCGGGTCACCGAGTACCGCCGCAGCGAGATATCGGCCATCGTCGAGCGCATCCCGCACGAGGACCGCGCGGGACTGGTACGGGCGCTACAGGCATTCACCGAGGCGGGCGAGGAGCCACCACCACGCGCCTCGCCCTACGACGCGGGCCTGACCGAGTGGCAGTAGACCACCCGGCCGGAACCGTCCGAGTTCCCTCAGGAGGGACGTGAGACCTCCACGACCCGACCGTCACCGCCCGCGCGGAAGATCGGAGCCCCGCTGGCCAGATCGCGCACGGCGGCCACGGAGTCCGAGTCCACCTCCTCGGCCTCGGTGACGACGGCCGCGGCCTCCAACCCCTCGGCGCCGCTGGAGAAGGCGTTGGCCACCGCCACCTGCAGCGCGCTCAACCACAGTGTCGCGGTACGCACCGTGCACCCGGTGTAGGTCCTGCCGTCGGTGTCGCGCACGGCACTCCCCTCGGCAGCGCCGATACGCGCCCGAGCCGAACGCGCCAGGGTCACGATCTTGGCGTCCTCGGCGTCGAGCTGTTCGGTCACGAACTCGGTGCGTTCACCCATGTCACGAGCTCCTTTCGTCGTCGGCGCCGTTGTGCCCGTCGGACTCTCCCGCTCTGCGGACCAGCAGCGCGTTGATACGGATTCGGCCTCGGTGATCCTTGCCGCCCTCGGCACGCAACCGGAGTCCGGACATCACCGCCTCCGCCCCCGGAAGCGGAACGCGACCGAGACGCTGGGCGAGCAGCCCACCCACGGTCTCGACCTCGGAGTCGTCCAACTCCACCTCGAACAGGGACGCCAGATCCGCGACCGGCAGCCGTGAACTGACCCGCACCAGCTCCTCGTCGAGCCACTCGACCGGACGGTGCTCCTCCCGGTCCGACTCGTCCGTGATCTCGCCGACGATCTCCTCGATGATGTCCTCGATGGTCAGCAGCCCGGCAGTACCGCCGTACTCGTCCACGGCCACGGCCATGTGACTGCGCGAGAGCTGCATCTCCTTGAGCAGCTCGTCGAGCCGCTTGGAGTCCGGCACGAAGCTCGCCTCCCGCATCAGGTCGGCGACCTGCCCCCGCTCGGCGTCGAAATCGGCGGCGCGCTCGGTGGTTGCCCTGGCCAGCTCCTTGAGAGTGACGACCCCGACGACGTCGTCGACGCTCTCGCCGATGACGGGAATGCGGGAGAAGCCGGAACGCAACGCCAGAGCCAGCGCCTGTCTGGGGGACTTCACGCGTTCGATCCAGATCATCTCGGTGCGCGGGACCATCACCTCGCGTGCGGTGGTGTCGCCGAGTTCGAAGACCGAGTGGATCATCTCGCGTTCCCCCGCGGCGACCACGCCGCGCTCCCCGGCCAGGTCAACGAGCTCGCGCAACTCCACCTCCGAGGAGAACGGCCCCTCCCGGAAGCCGCGCCCCGGCGTGATGGCGTTGCCGACGAGTATCAGCAGCCGCGTGAGCGGGTTGAGCAGCCGCGCGAGCACGGCCACGGGTCCCGCGACCACGAGCCCCACCCCGTACGGGTGCTGCCGACCCACGGTGCGCGGCCCCACGCCGACCAGTACGTAGGAAACCACCAGCATGATCAGCACCGCGAACAGCACCGACCAGCCGGACGAGGAACCCACTTCGAGCACCACCACGGTGACCAGCACCGTCGCCGTCAGCTCACAGGTCAGCCGCAGCAACAACAGCAGATTGACGTGCCTGGGGCGGTCGGCCAGCACGCGGGCGAACTGCCGCGCTCCGCCGCGCCCCTGCCGCAACAGCTCCTCGACGCGGGCGCTCGAAGCCGTACCGATCGCCGCGTCGGCAGCGGCGAAGACCCCGGCGGCGAGCACCAACAGCACAGCCCACGCCAGCAGCGCGGTGGTACCGGTGAACACGATGAGAACGTCCGTTACCGCTCGGATTCGCCGTCGCCGCTCCGCTGGGAGTCGTCCAGCCCGACCACCCCGAGCACCCGTGAGTCGGCGTCGCGTTGCTGCGCGGCGCGATCGGCCTCCGTCTTGGCTTCCCGGAACTCGCTCAGCAACCGGTTCTGCAACGCGAACATCTCGCGTTCCTCCTCGGGCTCGGCGTGGTCGTACCCGAGCAGGTGCAGCACGCCGTGCACCGTGAGCAGGTAGAGCTCGTCCTCCATCCCGTGCCCGGCCTTGCGCGCCTGGTCCCTGGCGAACTCGGGACACAGCACGATGTCACCGAGCAGCCCCGGGCTGGCCTCGGTGGACTCGGGTCCGCGCGGCGCCTCGTACTCCTCCATCGGGAATGCCATCACGTCGGTCGGACCGGACAGGTCCATCCAACGTTCGTGCAGGTCGGCCATGACGTCGAGTTCCACCAGCACGATGGACAGCTCGGCCAACTGACTCACGCCCATGCGGTCCAGCGCGAAACGGGCGACGGAGACGATGGTGGTCTCCGGAACCCGGACAACGGACTCGTTGGCTATCTCGATGCTCATGCCTGCTCGTGCGCCCGCCCCTCGGGAAATCGTGTCTTTCGGGCGGGATCGCCGCCCTCACCGTCCTGGTGCGCCTGCCAGCGGTCGTAGGCGTTCACGATCTCACCGACCAGGCGGTGACGCACCACGTCCTGGCTGTCCAGGGCCGAGAAGCAGATGTCGTCGATCCCCTCCAGGATCTCGCGCACCACTTTGAGACCGCTGCGCTGCCCGCCGGGCAGGTCGATCTGGGTCACGTCGCCGGTGACCACGATCTTGGAGCCGAACCCCAGCCTGGTCAGGAACATCTTCATCTGCTCGGGGGTGGTGTTCTGCGCCTCGTCGAGGATGATGAACGCGTCGTTGAGGGTACGTCCGCGCATGTAGGCCAGCGGAGCGACCTCGATGGTCCCGGCCTGGGTCAGGCGGGGAACCGACTCGGGGTCGATCATGTCGTACAGCGCGTCGTAGAGCGGCCGCAGGTACGGATCGATCTTCTCGTAGAGGCTGCCGGGCAGATAGCCCAACCGCTCCCCCGCCTCCACGGCCGGCCGGATGAGGATGATCCGGTTGACCTCCTTGGCCTGCAGGGCCTGCACGGCCTTGGCCATGGCCAGGTAGGTCTTGCCGGTCCCGGCGGGGCCGATCCCGAAGACGACCGTGTTCTCGTCGATGGCATCGACGTAGCGCTTCTGGTTGGCGGTCTTCGGTCGGATGCTGCGCCCACGACGTGACAGCACGTCCATGGTCAGCACGTCGTTGGGCGAGTCCCCGTCGCTGGCGGAAAGCATCGTCACGCTGCGGCGCACGACGTCGGGGGTGAGCTGGTTGCCCTTGGAAACCAGTTCGATGAGCTCGTCGAACACCCGCTCGGCGAACGCCACCTCGGAGGGTTCGCCGGAGATGCTGACCTCGTTGCCCCGCACGTGCAAGTCCGCGTCGAGTACGTCCTCGGCGGTTCGAAGGTTCTCGTCCTTCGAGCCGAGCAGAGCGAGCACCGCCGTGTCGGGCACGGTACGGGTGGACTGTGCCTTCTGGGGCTGGGACGACTGATTCCCCGATCGGGCCGCTGCCCCATCCGCTGCGGTTCCGGCCACGCTGTTACCGGCCTGCTTCCTGCGCCGAAGCGCGATTTCGGTACTGGATCCTGTCACTGTCAATGGTAGAGCAACCGGCAACTGGACCGCCCCGCAGTCGGGCCCACCCGACGGCGGGCGCCCCCTTACCGCTCATGCGGGTCAGGCCAGCGGTCCCAGCTCCCGCCCGCCGAGCAGGTGCAGGTGCACGTGGAAGATGGTCTGCCCGGCGTCGGCGTTGGTGTTGAACAGCAGGCGGTAACCGGACTCGGCGACCCCCTCGCTCTCGGCGATCCGAGCCGCCACCCGGAAGAGCTCGGCCAGCAGCTCCGGATCCGCCGCGGCCAGCTCGGCGGCGTTGCGGTACCGCTCACGGGGGACGACCAGCACGTGAACCGGTGCCTGCGGGCTGATGTCGCGGATCGCGATGGTGCGCTCGTCGCTGTGCACGAAGTCGGCGGGAATCTCCCCCGCGATCATCCGTTCGAACAGGGAGGGATCGCTCTCGGTCATGCCCGTGAGACTATCCACCGCTGATCACTGCGCGACAGGTGCTCCGCCCGGCCGGTCACCGCCATCGGGGGGTCAGGACCCCCAGTGCCCCGAGGAGCACGGCGCCGGCCGTGGAGGCGCGCAGCACCTCGTGCCCCAGGCGCATCGGACGCGCCCCCATCGAGGCCAGACTCGACAACTCCCCCTCGGTGACACCGCCCTCCGGGCCGACCACCACGGCGATCTCACCGGCGGCGGGAAGCTCGACGTCGGTCAGACCGGCGTCGGCGGACTCGTGCAGCACGAACGCGGCGTCGGCGTCCGCGAGCACCTCGGCCAGCCCGGAGGTGGAGTACGGCTCGGTCACCGTGGGGGTCCATGCCCTGCGGGCCTGCTTGGCGGCCTGCAGGGCCGAGTTGCGCCACCGCGCCAGCGCCTTGGCACCGCGAGGGCCCTCCTCCCAGCGAGCCACGCAGCGTTCGGCCCGCCAAGGGGTGACCACGTCCACACCCGCCTCCGTGGCCAGCTCGACCGCGAGCTCACCGCGATCACCCTTGACCAGCGCCTGCACCAGCCTGACCCGGGGCTCGGAGGCCGGAATCCGTTCCCGCCGCAGCACCTCCAGGTCGAGAGCGTCCCTGGCGACGTCGGTCACCCGGCACTCGGCCAGACCACCGCGACCGTCGGACAGCATCAGCTGAGCGCCGGAGCGCATCCGGCGCACCGTGGCGGCGTGCTTGCCCTCGGGACCGTCGAGTCTGGCGAACCGGCCCACTGGCAGGTCGTCGACAGAGAAGACCGGCAGGGTGGATGGCATCGCGCTACCTTCTCCGGGAGACGAATCGGGACGGGGCGAACGAATCCGCCACGTCGGAAACCGTGTTCCGACCGGGCCCCGCCACCGCGGGGCCCGCGGAGTCAGCGGTGGCCGAAGCCCCGGAAGCGGGAGAAGATGCCGTTGCGGTGCCCGTTGCCGCTCGCGCTCACGCTGGGCTCGGGCTGTTCCTCCTCACGCGCCGTGGCCAGCTGGCGCAGCAGGTCGGCCTGCTCGCCGTCCAGCTTCGTCGGCACCCGCACGTCCAGGTGAACGTGCAGGTCGCCGTGGCCGCTGACCCGCCCGTTCGAACGCAGCTTGGGTAGTCCCCGACCGTTGAGCACGTACTCGGTGCCCGGCTGCGTGCCCGGTTCGACCGTCAGCTCCTCCTCGTCGTCGAGGGTCTGGATGTTGACCACGGTGCCGAGCGCGGCCGCCGTCATGGGGACCTGCACGTGGCAGTGCAGATCGGCACCGTCACGGACGAACCGCTCGTGCTGGAGCTCCTCGACCTCGACGAAGAGGTCGCCCGCGGGACCGCCGCCGGGGCCGACCTCGCCCTCACCGGCGAGGCGGACGCGCATACCGTCACCCACACCGGCGGGAATCTTGACCGTGATGGACCGCCTGGAACGCACGCGGCCGTCACCGCCGCACTGCTGACACGGATCGGTGATGACCTCACCGAAGCCACGGCACACCGGGCAGGGACGCGAGGTCATGACCTGCCCGAGGAAGGAGCGCTGCACCGACTGGATCTCGCCGCGGCCCTCGCAGGTGTCACAGGTGGCGGGAGCACTGCCCGCACTGGAGCCACCACCCTGGCAGGTGTCGCACACGACCGCCGTGTCGACGGTGACGTCGCGGTTCACGCCCTGGGCACACTCCTCGAGGGTCAGTTCCAGCCGCAGCAGGGCGTCGGAACCCTGCTGTACGCGACTGCGCGGCCCGCGCGTGGAACCGCCGCCCGCTCCACCGCCGAAGAAGGCGTCCATGATGTCGCCGAGGCCGCCGAACCCGGCGAAGGGGTCACCACCGGCACGTCCGCCCGCGGCGCCTCCCCCACTGTCCATCGGATCGCCGCCCAGGTCGACCATCTGACGCTTCTGCGGATCCGAAAGAACTTCGTAAGCAGTGCTCACCTCTCGGAAGCGCTCCTGCGCTCCCTCCTCCTTGTTGACGTCGGGGTGGAGTTCCCGCGCAAGCTTGCGGTAAGCCCGCTTGATCTGATCCTGGGTCGCGTCCTTGGATACCCCGAGGATCCCGTAGTAGTCCTTGGCCACCTTGTGCGCTCTTCCTCTGCTCGTCTAGCGGGTACATGCCGAAGAGTTCCGAAGGGCCGGTCGTGGCGCGCCACACGTGCCACACGGACGTCACCGCCCCGCCAGGATCTCTCCCACGTAGGACGCAACGGCACGAACCGCTGCCATCGTTCCCGGATAGTCCATCCGAGTGGGGCCGACCACGCCCATACCCCCCAGTACCGTCCCATGCGAACCGTAACCGGTGGAAACGACCGAGGTGGTCTGCATCTCCTCGGCCTCGTTCTCCATCCCGATACGAACCGTCACGCCCTCGGAGTCCCGTGCCGCGGCCAACAACCGCAGCACGACCACCTGTTCCTCGAGCGCTTCCAGGACCTGACGCAGTGAACCGGGGAAATCGGCCACGTTGCGGGTCAGATTGGGCGTGCCGCCGAGCACCATTCGCTCGTCGGGGTGTTCCACCAACGTCTCGATGAGCACCGCACAGACCCGGGACATGGTCTCCCGCAGTTCGGGCGGGGCCTGCTCGGGAAGTTCTGCCACCGAGGCCGAGGCGTCGGCGAGCCGCTTCTCCGCCATCGCCGAGTTGAGCACGGTGCGCAGCCGTGAGACGTCCTCCTCGCCGATGACGTCGCCCAGGTCGACCATACGCTGGTCGACACGGCCGGTATCGGTGATCAGCACCAGCATGAGGCGCGCCGGGGTGATGGTCACCACTTCGACGTGCCGCACGGTCGACTGGGTCAGCGTGGGGTACTGCACCACGGCGACCTGCTGGGTGAGCTGGGCCAGCAGCCGGACGCTCCGCCGCATCACGTCGTCGAGATCCAACGCCCCCTCCAGGAAGGCGTGAATGGCGCGACGCTCCGGCGAGGTCAGCGGCTTGATCTCGTGCAACCGGTCGACGAAGGTACGGTACCCGTGGTCGGTGGGGATCCGTCCCGCGCTGGTGTGCGGCTGCGCGATGAGTCCCTCCTCCTCGAGCACGGCCATGTCGTTGCGTACCGTGGCACTCGACACACCCAGGTTGTGCTGCTCGACGAGCGTCTTCGAACCGACCGGCTCATTGGTGGAAACGTAGTCGGCAACGATCGCGCGCAGCACCTCGAAGCGGCGCTCGTCCGCGTTCACCAGCGTCACCTCCTCGTTCGGCGCGCCCCGTGATGGACACGTCCGCCCCTGCGGGCACGTCCTGCGCCCGCGGTCCACCGTCCGAGTTTACGGTGTTTCGACCGTTGAGCCGAGGCCCACGAGGGGGGTGGCAGGTACGCGGCGGACGCGAGCACGTCCGGAGGCCGCTCCGAGCGCCGTTCCCCGAGGGGTGAGCGGCCCCGTGGACCACCGGAGCACGTGACGCGCCTCGCCCGGGCTGCGCCGTCCATCGGGGACGCCGAGGGTACTCCCGCCGAGAGAGCACCGGGCCCCGTTCCCGTAAGGGGCTCGGGTTCACGCGATGAGCCTGCGAACCACACCGTCGGCCAACAGCCTTCCCCGGTCGGTGAGCACGCAGCGACCCGCGCGCAGCGCGTCGGCCCGCAACAGACCGTCGGCGACGGCGCGCCACGCCTCCGCCACCCCGGCTTCGTCGAGCGCCTCCACCGCGAGCCCCTCGCTCAGCCGCAGCTCCAGCATGACGCGTTCGACGCGCTGGTCCTCCGCACCGAGCACCTCCCGCCCGACGGCGGGAGACAGCCCCTCGCTCAGGGCGGCCGCGTAGCGGGCCGGATATTTGAGGTTCCACCATCGCACCCCGCCGACGTGGCTGTGCGCCCCCGGCCCCGCGCCCCACCAGTCACCACCTCGCCAGTACCCGAGGTTGTGCCCGCAACGGGCCGCCTCCCCGCGGGCCCAGTTGGAGACCTCGTACCAGTCGAATCCGGCCTTCGAGAGCACGGAGTCGACCAACTCGTAGTCGGCGGCCAGCACGTCCTCGTCCGGCATCGGCAGCTCGCCGCGACGGACCCGCCGGGCCATGGCCGTACCGTCCTCGACGATCAGGGAGTAGGCCGAGACGTGGTCCACGCCCGCGTCCAGCACAGCCTCCAGCGAAGTCCGCAGATCGTCGGTGCTCTCCCCGGGAGTGCCGTAGATGAGGTCGAGGCTGACGTGCTCGAACCCCTCCGACATCGCCTCACGGGCGGCCGCCACGGCACGGCCGGGGGTGTGCCTGCGGTCCAGTACCCGCAGCACGTGCTCGGCCGCGGACTGCATACCCAGTGAGATCCGGGTGTAACCGGCCTCCAGCGCCGAGGCGAACAGCTCGGGGGAGGTGGACTCCGGGTTCGCCTCCGTGGTGACCTCGGCTCCCGGCCTCAGCCCGAAGGAGGAACGCACCGCGTCGAGTACCTCGGCGAGCCCGGACCCTCCCAGCAGCGAGGGGGTCCCGCCACCGACGAACACGGTGTCGGCCCGGGGGACCGGCCCGCCGTGCTCGCCCAGCACCCGCACCCCCAGGTCCAGTTCGGCCCTGAGGGCATCCAGCCAGCCGCGGAAACTGCCGCCACCGGCGAGTTCGTCGGCGGTGTAGGTGTTGAAGTCGCAGTAGCCGCACCTGGTCGCGCAGAACGGCACGTGCACGTATATCCCGAACGGCCGCTGTCCCACTCCCGCGAGTGCGGTGGTGGGCAGCGTCCCCCGTTCCGGTGGCTGTTCGCCGGTCGGTGGAAGTGCGCTCACGCCCCCATTCTCCCAGCGGCTCCCGATCACCTCACCGCCCGAGCGGGAAGGAACGGTCGCGGCACGGATCCACCGGGCCCGCCCCGCTCCGATGGCGGCCCGCCCGGCGGGGTGGGTGTGAGCTTCCTCCCACCGGAAGCGACCGGAGCCCCGGCGGCGGGGCCGCGAACGGCCTCACGGGAGCCGAGCGCTGGTGGACACGCGCTCCGGCGGTCCCGTGCGAGCCCGTCCCAGCATGCGGATGATCCTGGACCACCCGGTGAGCGCGTGGCACGCTGACGACCATGGACGCGACCCCCACCGAGCTGCTGCTGGTCGCCCGCCGTTACCTGGATCTACGACGGGTCTCCAGCGCGCTGTGCCGTAACACGGACTAGTTCCCGTCGCGTTTCGCGTCTTCCCGCCGATCCGGTGACTCGGCAACCGGATCGTGAGCACTCTTTCCCGGAAAAATTCTCGCGGCGTAATCACGCCACGTCATCGCGGAGGTCGGACGAATGGTCCCCCCGACGGAAGCACCGAGCCCGGCACAACGCCGCGCACCCGCACGCAAGGGCAAGGGCCGCGCGGAGGGCCAGTGGGCGCTCGGTTACCGCGAACCCCTCAACGGCAACGAGCAGTCCAAGAAGGACGACAACCCGCTCAACGTCCGCAGTCGCATCGAGAACATCTACGCGCTGCGTGGTTTCGACTCCATCGATCCCTCCGACCTGCGGGGCCGGTTCCGCTGGTGGGGCCTGTACACCCAACGCGCCCCGGGCATCCCCGGCGCGCGGACGGGAACCATCGAGCCGGAGGAGCTCGACGACTCGTACTTCATGCTGCGCATCAGGGTGGACGGCGGCGCGCTGACCACCGAGCAGCTGCGGGTGATCGGCGAGATCTCACAGACCTACGCCCGCGACACCGCCGACGTGACCGACCGGCAGAACGTCCAGCTGCACTGGATCCGGGTGGAGGACATGCCCGCCATCTGGGAGAAGCTGGAGTCGGTGGGACTGTACACCACGGAGGCCTGCGGCGACTGCCCGCGCGTCGTGCTCGGTTCCCCGGTGGCGGGCATCGCCGCCGACGAGGTCGTGGACGGCACCCCCGCCATCAGGGAGATCACCGAGCGCTACATCGGTGACAAGTCGCTTTCGAACCTGCCCCGCAAGTTCAAGACGGCCATATCGGGCTCCCCGCGCCAGGACGTGGTCCACGAGACCAACGACGTCTCGTTCATCGGGGCGCACCACCCCGAGCACGGCCCGGGTTTCGACCTCTGGGTCGGTGGTGGGCTGTCCACCAATCCCAAACTTGCGGTGCGGCTCGGCACCTGGGTGCCGGTGGAGGAGGTGGCCGAGGTCTGGAACGCCGTGGTGCAGATATTCCGCGACTACGGCTACCGGCGGCTGCGCAACCGGGCCCGGATGAAGTTCCTGGTCTCGGACTGGGGAGCCGAGAAATTCCGCGAGGTGTTGGAGAACGAGTACCTCGGCCGCGCGCTGACCGACGGCCCCGCTCCCCCGCTGCCGGACGGACCGCGTGACCACGTCGGCGTTCACGAACAGGTCGACGGCAACTACTACGTCGGAGTGACCTCGGTGGCGGGCCGCGTCAACGGGTCCAAGCTGATCGAGGTCGCCAAGGCCGCCGAACGGGTGGGCTCGCGCCGCATCCGCACCACCGTGGAGCAGAACCTGCTGGTGCTCGACGTGCCCGGCTCGGAGGTGGAGAACCTCGTCACGGACCTGGACCGGCTCGACCTGCGGGCGCGGCCGTCCTCCTGGCGACGCGGCATCATGGCCTGCACCGGGATCGAGTTCTGCAAGCTGGCGATCGTCGAGACCAAGAACCGGGCGATGGAGCTGGTCGAGGACCTGGAGCGCAGGCTCGATGACGTGCAGCGCGACCTCGAGAAACCCGTCACGATCAACCTGAACGGCTGCCCGAACGCCTGCGCGCGCACCCAGGTCGCCGACATCGGGCTCAAGGGCCAGCTGGTGCAGGACGACGAGGGCAACCAGGTGGAGGGATTCCAGGTGCACCTGGGTGGTGGCCTGGGACGGGACGCGGGGTTCGGCCGCAAGATCCGGGGGCACAAGGTGACCTCCGCGGAGGTAGGGGACTACGTGGAACGCCTGGTGCGCCGTTACGCCGACCAGCGCGGTGCGGACGAGACCTTCGCCCAGTGGGCGAACCGCGTCGGTGACGAGGAGCTAACGTGAGTGGGGGGCAATCGGCGGAGGCGGGTCCCGAGGGCAGGGCTGTTCCGTTCTACTGCCCGTACTGCGGTGACGAGGAACTCACACCGGAGGCTGAACCCGTGGGCGCGTGGAAATGCCAGGCGTGCCGCCGTGTGTTCACGGTACGACTGGCCGGGCTGGCGCTGACCGAGGAGGACGAAGAACCATGACCGTCGACAACACCTCCCACATCGGCATTCGACGTGGTGACGACGAGCTCCGTGCCCTCGCGGAGGAGGCCTCCGAGCAGCTGGCCGAGGCCGGCACCTCGGAGGTACTCGACTGGGCCGTGCGCACGTTCGGCGAGAACCTGATCGTCGCCTCCAACATGGAGGACGCTTCGCTGATAGACCTCGTCTCGAAGGTCAGGCCGGGTGTGGACGTGCTGTTCCTGGAGACCGGCTACCACTTCGCCGAGACGCTCGGCACCAGGGACGCGGTCTCGCAGACCTACGACGTCAACATCATCAACGCGACGCCCGATCAGACCGTCGAACAGCAGGACGCCACCGAGGGTCCCCGGCTCTACGAACGGGACCCGGGACGGTGCTGCCACCTGCGCAAGGTCGTTCCGCTCCGTAACACGCTGGCCCGGTACGAGGCGTGGATCACCGGGCTACGTCGGGTGGACTCCCCGAGCAGGGCCGACACTCCCCTCGTGACCTGGGACGAACGCAACAACCTCGTCAAGGTGAATCCGCTCGCTGCCTGGACCGACGAGGACATGGACAATTACATCGCCGAGCACAATGTGCTGGTGAATCCGCTGGTCCCCGCCGGGTATCCCTCGATCGGGTGCCAGCCGTGCACCGCCAAGCCGGCTCCGGGCGCCGACCGGCGCAGCGGCCGCTGGGCGGGCAGCACGAAGACGGAATGCGGACTGCACGCTTAGTCCGCACGCTGGGGAACTCCGGGGAACGCCGGGCGGGACCGACACCAGGACATCACCCGATGGGATGAACTGGTAACTGTGTAAGGGCACGCTGATGACGACGGAAGCGATCATGGATCAAAATCTCGACCTGCCGGAGGATCCGGCGACATCCGAGGCACCGCCACAAGTGGACAACCTCGATGCGCTGGAGTCCGAGGCGATCCACATCTTCCGGGAGGTCGCTGGGGAGTTCGATCGCCCGGTGATCCTGTTCTCGGGGGGCAAGGATTCCACGGTGCTGCTGCACCTGGCACTGAAGGCGTTCCGTCCCGCTCCCGTGCCGTTCCCCCTGCTGCACGTGGACACCGGCCACAACTTCGAGGAAGTCCTGCAGTTCCGCGACGAGCTGGTCAGCCGCCACGACCTGAGGCTCGTGGTGGCCAGGGTCCAGGACTGGATCGACGACGGCAGGCTCAGCGAACGCCCGGACGGCACGCGCAACCCGCTGCAGACGCAGCCCCTGCTGGAAGCGATCGAGCAGAACCGTTTCGACGCCGTCTTCGGCGGCGGCAGGCGTGACGAGGAACGCGCCCGCGCCAAGGAGCGCGTCTTCAGCCTGCGGGACTCCTTCGGTCAGTGGGACCCGCGCAGGCAGCGGCCCGAGCTGTGGAACCTGTACAACGGCAAGCACCGGGCGGGCGAGCACATGCGGGTCTTCCCGCTGTCCAACTGGACCGAGCTGGACGTGTGGCGCTACATCCAGCGCGAGAAGATCGAACTCGCCAAGCTTTACTACGCCCACCGCAGGGAGGTCTTCCACCGCGACGGGATGTGGCTCACCTCCGGCCCGTGGGGCGGGCCACGCGAGGACGAGGAGGTCCACGAGAAGACGGTTCGTTACCGCACCGTCGGGGACGGCTCGTGCACGGGCGCGGTGGAGTCCGAGGCGTACACGGTGGACGACGTGATCGCCGAGGTCGCGGCCAGCCATCTGACCGAACGAGGGGCGACCCGAGCCGACGACAGGATGTCCGAGGCAGCCATGGAGGACCGTAAGCGAGAGGGCTACTTCTGATGAGCGACGAGACCGAAACCCTCACCAGGTTCGCCCCGGACAGCGGAACGGAAGTGGCACTTCCGGTGCACACCGACCTGCTGCGACTGGCCACGGCGGGCTCGGTGGACGACGGCAAGAGCACGCTGGTGGGACGGCTGCTGCACGACACGAAGTCGGTGCTGGCCGACCAGCTGGACGCGGTGCACCGCGCCAGCGCCGACCGCGGACTCAGCACGCCGGACCTGTCGCTGCTGGTGGACGGGCTGCGCGCCGAGCGCGAGCAGGGCATCACCATCGATGTCGCCTATCGCTACTTCGCCACTGGCAAGCGCACTTTCGTGCTGGCCGACACCCCCGGTCACGTGCAGTACACCAGGAACACCGTCACCGGTGCCTCCACCGCGCAGCTCGCGGTGCTGCTGGTCGACGCCCGCAAGGGCGTGGTGGAGCAGACCAGGAGGCACGCCGCGGTGCTGGCGCTGCTGGGAGTGCCCCGCCTGGTGCTGGCGGTCAACAAGATCGACATGGTCGACTTCGACGAGTCGGTGCACACCGCCATCGCCCAGGAGTTCGCGCGGCACGCCAGGGCTCTCGGCTACTCCGACGAGGACGTGGTGACGGTCCCGGTCTCCGCGCTGCACGGTGACAACGTCGTCGAGCGTTCCGAACGCACCCCCTGGTACGAGGGACCAGCGCTGCTGGAGCACCTGGAGACCGTCCCGGTCGCTCCGGACCCGCACGACGTTCCGTTCCGGCTGCCGGTGCAGTACGTGATCCGGCCGCGCACCGCCGAGTACCCGGACTACCGTGGTTACGCGGGCCAGGTGGCCGCCGGGGTCGTCAACGAGGGTGACGAAGTGGTGGTGCTCCCCGGTGGAGCACGCAGCAGGGTTTCCATGGTGGACACTCCGGACGGACCGGCACAGAGCGCCGCGGCCGGACGTTCGATCACGGTGCTGCTCGAGGACGACCTGGACATCGCGCGGGGCGACGTCATCGTCTCCGCGGACAACCAGCCCTCGGTGACCGACGAGTTCGACGCCACGGTCTGCTGGCTCGCCGAGAAGCCACTCTCACCGCGTGCCAAGGTGCTGATCAAGCACGGCACTCGGACGGTGCAGGCGATGGCCACCGAACTGGCCACCCGGTTCGACGAGCAGGAACTGTCGAGTGTGGATGCCCCGGAGCGACTGGAGCTCAACGAGATCGGCAAGGTCCGGTTCCGGACCTCGGAGTCGTTGCCGATCGACGCGTACGCCGACAGCAGGCGCACCGGTTCGTTCATCGTGCTCGACCCCTCCGACGGTTCCACGCTCGCCGCGGGGCTGATCGGTGTTCCGCTGGACCCGCTGGCCTCGGCAGTGACTCGATGACGACCGGAGTTCGCGGATGAACGCACCGCTGGTCGCGGTGGCGCACGGCAGTCGTGACCCACGTTCGGCGGCCACGATCCGGGAGCTGCTGGACGTGGTCCGCTCCGTTCGCCCCGAACTGGACGTACGGACCGCTTTCCTGGAACTGTCCGCTCCCGGGCTCGGCGACGTGCTGGACGCCCTGCACGCCGAGGGGAGCGGGCAGGCGGTGATCGTCCCGTTGCTGCTCGGCCACGCCTACCACGCGAGCGTGGACATCCCGAACGCGGCCCGCGAGGCCGAACGCCGCAATCCACTGCTGCGGCTACGGATCGCCGAGGTGCTGGGCCCGGACCGCAGGCTACGACAGGCGGCGTGGCGGCGGTTGCTCGAGGGTGGTGCCGATCCGGGTGATCCGGAACTCGGCGTCGTGCTGGCCGGTGCCGGTTCGGCGCACGAGTCCGCCAACCGGCTGGTCTCCGAGGTGGCCGAGGTCTGGCAACGACACAGCCGTTGGGCGGGGGCCGTGGCGGCGTTCGCCGCCGCTGCCGAGCCGGACGTCCCCGCCGCACTGGAGCGACTGCGCGCGTGGGGGGCGCGGCGGTTCGCCGTCGGCTCGTGGTTCCTGGCTCCCGGCAGGCTGCCCGACCGGGTACTCGAACGGGCCGCCGAACACGTCGAGCGTCCCGTGCTGGCGGACACGATGGGAGCGGCACCGGAACTGGCCGAGCTGGTCATCGAGCGCTACGAGGCGGCGCTGGCCGCGAGGCCCGGGTTGTTGGCTCACGCCACCTAGGAGACGGTCCCACGGCACTCACCGGTTCCCGCGCGGCCGTCGTGTCTCCGGGACGGGTACGGCGCTTCTCCGTCGCACGGTGTCTCCGCTACCTCCGGGCCACGCTCCGTCGGGCGCGTTCGAACCTTCCCGACGCGCTAGCTCTTTCTCCACGCGAACAGCTCCACCAGAAGCGAGCCAGCGCGGCGAGAGATCACGGTTCGTCGCCGCCGACCTCGGACCGGGCACGTACCGAGCACCGTCGGTCCGAGATCCGGTTGACCGCCACGGCACACAACGAGAGTTCGGCCGGCCCGGAAGCCCGCGCCGGCCGAACTCCGATCACCGGTCACACACCGGTTCAGGAGGCGGAGAAGGTGATCTCGCGCTCCTCGTCACGGCAGGTGTAGTCGTAGCCACCGAGCTGGCCGCCCGCCTCGGTCGCCGAGCACTCGAAATCGTGGCTGCGGTAGTCCCGCCCGATTCGGTTCTCGGCATCGGCCGCCACGTCGCGAGCGGTGTCGCAGTCCACTCCGTTCGTCTTGATGCCGAAGGCACCGTGGTCCGAGTTCGGGGTGAAGGGCACGTCACCGCAGAAACGCGTGGGGGTGTACTCGGTGGAGACGGTGGTGTCACCGTCCAGTACCACGGTGTTGTCCCGCTGGACGACACTGCGCGGATGGATCACCTCCCTCGGCCCCACGACGCTGTTGCCCATGGCGATGCGTGCGACGACACGTTGCCCGGCGCGCAGGCCGATCGGAGCGGAGTAGACACCGTCACCGTCGTCGTCGCGCAGCGCGACCGCGCCCAGCTCCTCGATGTCGGCGACCTCGCCGCGCGGATCGGGCCCGGGCGTGCCGAACAACCCGTAGAACGTGGTACTGCCGCTGATGACACCGTCGGTGCTCACCCGAAAGTTCAGTCGCGTGGTGCCGCGCCGCGGCAACGATTCGCCGCGCGCGACCGGCTCCACCGTTCTGACGGCGAGCCGCTCGGTTTCCGAGTCCCGCCCGGGCTCGCTTCCGGTCACCTTGACCCGATCGCCCGCGTAGGGCAGCAGCATTCCCGGTGCCCCGGTGAGCCGATAGCTCGTGCCGTCGTCCGTTGCCTCCAGGGCATAGCCCTGGTCGTCACGCACCAGGATTCCGGTGGCGCTGGTGAACAGCCCCTCCTGGCTCTGGTGGCCACCCCGGGGTGACTGCGCTTCGGAGCCGGACCTCTCCACTGCGGCGGCGCTGCCCAGGCCGCCGAGCATGGTCAGCATCGCCGCCGCTATCGCGAAAGTCTTGCGCATCCTTGTCGAGCCACCTTTCGTTCGGGATCGCTCGATGATCCTTTCGCCTCGGGAGACGCCGCGGCGGAGTTCGGGTTGTCCCGAAACGGGTCACCGATTCGTATCGAGTCGTACGTCCCCGCCTGCCCGGCACGGACCAGAGCCGACGGGTCTCGAGGAGGACGAGACGGCGTCCGCCGTGCCCTGCGCGACGGAGCACCCTCGCTCGGTGGTGTAGCTACCCACCTTCGAGACCTCCCACACCACCATTTTCGAAATGAATTCACACCTGATCGGAGCACCACGACGAACTCCCCCGCGCGTTTCGGAACGATCCCGGCGATACACCCGGCTCTCGGAACGAGAAGCACGAGCCCCGCTGGAAGGCGGCTCCGACCCACTAACGAACACCGTCGTCCGTGGAACGCACGTGGGCTCCCACCCAGGGAACCGAACACCGAACAGGAACAACACATCACGGCTGGTAAACAGGAGATACCGAAATTCACTCCATGAGGTCATGAGACAGTAACGATCGTACGGAGAGACCTCGGAACCGATCGCCCGACGCGTCGCGTCCGATCGTCACAACCTGCCGAGTGCTTGTTCCGGCGGATAACCGACCACCGGGAAGCCGCAGGGCGAACCCTGTGAAACCACGAGCCGGAAACGGGGAGCAACGGGGGAGATGAACAGCCAGCAACCTAGCCGACCGGTGATCACACCCGCGATGCGGGAACAGGCCGCGCAACAGCCGAACAGCTGGCTGTACGTGGTGGACCCGATCTTCACCGACCCCAACGCGGAAGTGCCCCCGTGGGGTTTCATCGGCGGATTCCGCGTCGACGAGCACGGGGAAATCACCTCGGACTTCTCCCCGAACCCCAACTACCGCCCCTCCCCCGTGGCACTGCGGCTGCCCGCTCCCACCAACGACGTGGAACGAGCGCTGCAACTGACCACTACCGGCTACGCGCCCTCGCAAACCCTGCTCGGCGCGCTGCTGGAGGCCGAACTCATCCTGTTCGCCCAACCCCAGGGCGAAGGGCTGTTCACCTTCGAGCACCAGTCGGGGCGCAACCAGCTGCAGGTGTTCACCTCCGAGGGGCACCTACCGCACAACTGGACCAGCTGGCAGCGCATGTCCGGCAGGACCCTGGCGGAGCTGCGACCGGTCGGCACCGATCTACAGGTGAACCCGCTCAGCCCCGCCAAGGCACGCGTTCCCTGCGAGGACCTGATCCGGGCGGCCGGAATCCCGCTCCAGACCCACGCGAACGCACCGCGCAACGGTGCGGAAGCGACCACCGTGCTCACCGACGTCGGGACCCACCAGCGATCACCCCAACCGGCCCCCACTCCTCCACCCGCCACTCCGGCGAGATCGACGGCCGCACAGCCACCCTCCGAAACTTCCCCGACGCCCCCACCTCCTACTCCCGCCGGGAACACCACGGCCCAGGTGGCGGACTCCACGGGGGAGCTCACCGGGGAAGCCGAACCAGACGAGTGGGGAGGGCGCCTGCTCGGCAGCCTGCTCACCGCCGCGGCGGGTGACGCGCTCGGAGCCCCGGTGGAGTTCTACCCGGTGGAGCAGATCCGCAACCGCTACGGCGCGGCAGGGGTGACCGACTACGACCGCGACGGACAGCAGCAGGGCTCGTTCACCGACGACAGCCAGCTGATGCTGTTCGCGTTGGAAGGGTTCCTCCGCGGTCACATCGCGGTGCGCCATGGGGTCGCGGAAACACCACTGCCGGCGGTGCAGCTGGCGCTGCAACGCTGGCTGCACAGCCAGGGGTACTCCTGGGCGCGTGTAGCGGGCCCGTTCGCGACGACCCACCCCGAACCGGACGGCTGGCTCGTGGAACGGCCGGAGCTGTTCGCGGTGCGTTCGCCGGCCAGCAGCTCGATCAGCGCGCTGCGCGAGTTCGCCTCCTCGGGAGTGCCGGGCACCATCGAGCGACCGCTCTACCACTCCGGCACCCACGGTGCGGTGCTGCGCGGGGTCGGGGCGGCACTGTGGTCGGACGACGCCGACGAGGTGTTCGAACTGGCCGCCTGCGCCGCCGCGCTCACCCACGGCGAGCCGGACGGCTACCTGCCCGCCGGGACCTTCGCGGTGCTGCTGCGCGAACTGCTGCACGGGACCACGCCGTACGAGGCGCTGGCCGAGGCCAGGCGCGTGCTGTCCGAACACGTGGCCGAGTCCGCCACCGAGCAGGCGCTCGCGGCGGCGGTGAACCTCGCCGAACACGGTCGCCCCACCCCGGAGCGGATCAAGGACGCTCTGGGCGGCGGGTGGAGCGGGCCGGAGGCGTTGTCCATCGCCGTCTGCGCGCTGCTGAGCACCGAAAGCCTCGCGGACGCGGTACTGCTGGCCGTCAACCACTCCGGGGACAGCGACTCCACGGGAGCGATCTGCGGCGCTCTGGCGGGGGCCCGGTACGGCGGGAAGGCCCTGCCGGGGACCTGGCTCCGCGACCTGCGAGGGCGCGAGACGATCGAGAGCCTCGCTCGGGACGCGATGCTGGAGTTCACCGCAGAGCCACCGGACGATCCCACGTGGCGGCAGCGGTACCCGGGACGGCGGGACACCTCCGAACTGCCGTTCAGCACCGGCTTCCCCGCGGTGCTCGCGGCGAGCGCCGAGGATCACGCCGCGCCGGACGAGAAGACGGACTCCCCCGACGAACCGTCCGAAGAGACCGGAGGAGTGGACCAACCCGCCGGGACACCCCCGGAGAACGGAGCGGAGACGGAGACACCGTCCACAACGGGCAGCGAGGTGTCCGCCGGGCACGACCGCGCCACGACCGGTGCGGCACGCGAACCCGTGCTCGGCTGCCTGCTGGGCGGAGCGGTCGGTGACGCGCTGGGCTACGCGGTGGAGTTCGAGTCGATGCGCACGATCCGGGAGCGATTCGGCCCCGAGGGGATCACCGGCTTCGAGCGGACCGACGCCCCGGCCCGGATCAGCGACGACACCCAGATGACGCTGTTCACGATGGAGGGGCTCGTCCGGGCCGGTCACAGCCTCCGTCGCGGCCTCGCCACCGATCCGGTCGAGCTGGTCCAGCACGCCTACCAGCGCTGGCTGTACACGCAGGGCTTCGACGGCGAGCAGGTCACCGGCCCCGGCTGCCCCGAGCCCGACGGCTGGCTGCTCTCCCAGCAGGAACTGTTCAACAGGCGCGCTCCGGGAACCACCTGCGTGAAGGCGCTGCACGGCTTCGCGGCGGGCAGGGCTCCCGGCTCGATGGACAACCCGCTGAACGACTCCAAGGGGTGTGGCGCGGTCATGCGTGCCGCCCCCGCCGCGCTGTGGTCGGCCGACCCCGCCGAGGTCTTCCGCATCGGAGCGGAGACCGGTGTGCTGACCCACGGTCACCCCAGCGGTTACCTGCCCGCCGGAACCCTGGCCGTGCTGGTCCGAAGGCTGCTGGAGGGGGACACACTGCGGCAGGCCCTCGACACCGCGATGTCCCACCTGTCGAACTGGGACGGGCACGAGGAGACCACCGACTGCCTGTTGCGGGCGCGCGAGCTGGTCTCACTGGGCGCACCGGGCCCAGAAGTGATCGAACAGCAGCTCGGCGGCGGCTGGGTGGGTGAGGAAGCCCTGGCCATAGCGGTCTACGCGGCGCTGAGCCATCCGGATTCGTTCGCCGACGCCGTCCGGCTGGCGGCCAACCACTCCGGCGACAGCGACTCCACGGCCGCCGTCTGCGGCAACATCATGGGCAGCGCCCTGTCCGCCGAACGGATTCCGGCGGAGTGGCTGGCGGCGCTGGAACTGCGCGAAGTGATCGAACGGCTCGCGCGGGACGCCGAACTGGAGTTCGGCACCGGTACACCCCCCGAATCGGAGTGGCAGCGGCGCTACCCCGTCCCGAATCGGGGGAGCGCCTCGGCTACATCGCCGAGGTGGCCGCTGCGGGCGGGAGCGCTGGCCGAGGCGTCGGGAGACCACGACGCCGAAGAGCCGTCCGCTCTCCCCGAAGCGGGTGAGGAACAGCTCGAACCAGTCCGGGAGGGAACGGAAGAAACGAGCACGGCGGAGGCCGAGCCCGAGGCCGGGGAGACCGGGCGGTCCGAGCACCACGAGGACGAACGACGGGACACCTCCCTCGAAACCGCGCCGGACGGGAGCGAGACCCCGTCCGGGATCACCGCGCCCGAGGGGAGTTCCCGGTCGGCGACCGAGTTCGCGACGGCGGCGGACTTCGCGGCGACGGACATCTCCTCGTTCGAGGACACCGACCCCCAGACCGATGCGGACGAACCGGTCAGCACCGTGGCCGAGGAGGACCGCCGCACCACCGAGCGTTCGGCGAACACCGGCGAGGAGCGCGAAACCGGCATGAGCGAGCGGCGGGAGGAGGGGGCCACCACCGAGGAAGAGGACGGTGCCGAGACCACCCCGGCGGAAGAGGACCGCGGGGAAACCCCCTCCCCGACGGTCCCGCCGACTCGGGGAACGGACGGAGCCCCGGAGGAGTCCGAAGACGCCGACGACGCACTCCCCGAAGAGGACCTCTCCGAGGAGGAGACGCGGCTGCTCACGGCGTGGCGGAAGCTGCGGGACTCCCCCGAGGAGGTTCCGGCGGAGCTCGCCGGGGAACTGCGCGAGCTCACGGTGCGGGCCTTCGGCGCGGAACGGGCAGCACTGCTGTTCGGTGAGCGGTCCGAGGAGACCGCCGGGTCCGAGGTGCTGGTGCGGGAGACCCCGCTGCGGCTGGAGTTCGACGAGAGGCTCGCGGGCTGCGTGCTGGGAGCGGCCTGCGGTGACGCGTTCGCCGCTCCCTGGATACTCGGCCGGGCCGACCGGCTGGAACGGGCCGAATCGATCGAGCTCGCAGAGGCGTTCGGCGGCAGGGGGCGCGGCACCGCGATCACCCAGCAGCTGGCCTTCGTGCTGGCGGGAACGATCCGCGCCGAGGTGCTCGAACGGCGTCACGCGGCGGAGACCACCCACGTGGCGAGCGTGCACGAGGCGCTGCGCCACTGGCTCAGCACGCAGGGGGTGGCCGTGGAGCCACCGGCCACGACCGACTGGCTCTCACGGTGCTCCGAGCTCAACGCCCAGCGCTTTCCGGACCACGCGGGTACCGCCGCCCTGGCCGAGGCGCACACCCGGGAAAGCGTCCCGAGCCCGTCGGATCCGCCCAACGACGACGCCGGGTTCCTGGCCACGGCGCGGGCGGCTCCGCTGGGACTGTTCGCCCCCGATGTCGGAACGGCCTTCACCCTCGGCGCGGAAACGGCCGCGCTCACCCACGGCTCTCCGGACGGCTACCTGCCCGCCGGGGCGCTGGCGGCGCTGAGCAACGCGCTGCTGCGGGGCGAACCGCTGGCGGACGCGGTGGGGACGGTCCTTGCCGAGCTGGACAAGTACGCGGGCGCCGAGAACACGGGCGAGGCACTGCGCTCGGCCGTGCGACTGGCCCGGCGGGGAACGCCGACCCCGGAAACGCTGCGTTCGCTGGGAACGGGGTGGTACGGCCCCGGCGCGCTCGGCATCGGCGTGCTGGCCGCACTGTCCTACCCGGACTCATGGCGGCGCGCCGTCGTGCTGGCGGCAGGACACGCGGGCAACAGCGCAGCCACCGCCGCGATCTGCGGTGCCGTGCTCGGTGTCTCACGCGGGAGCGGCGCCCTGCCCGCGAAGTGGCTGGACCGGCTGGAGGTGCGCGAGATCCTGGACAGACTGCTCGCCGACCGGCGGAACGTTCCGGCCATCACCCCGGAGGGCAAGCTCCCCTCCTGGGCGCGCGCCTACGTCGCCGACGACGAGCGAAGCTGAGTGCCGGGCACCTCGGCCGCCCGCCGGGTTCCGGCGGTCCCGGAGAACCGCGAGAGGATGGTGTAACGATTCCGAGGTCCTCCCCGAACAGTCCCGAGAGGACTTCGGAATCGGGTTCGACTCGTGCCCGTGGTGGCCGGGCGAACCGGCTCGCGAGGATTCGAGCGCTTTCCACCCCGCTGTGGTGACCGGTCGAACGCGAGCAGACTACGATCACGGGTGCCGTGGACGATATGGAAGACGACGAGAAGCGGTTACTGACCGCTCTCCGGGAGCGCGAGGCCTCGCGCTCCCGGAGAGCCGAATCGGAGATGACGGCCGCCCCCTCGTCGTGGCTGGTGCGGCGGTGGCGGGAACTCGTGGCCGAGTCCGCGAGCACTCCTCTCTGGGCCACCGGGCTGCGCCACCGGCTCGCGGACGGCACCGCACCGACCGGGAGACCGGCTTCCGGGATGTCCGGCGGGCTGTTCGACGCGGACGGCTTCGTCGCCCGCTCCCCCGGACGACTGCTGGGGATGCTCCACGGCGCCGCGATCGGGGAGACCACCGCGCGGCACGACATGCGGGGCACGGAGCGCACCGCCGCGCTGCTGTGCGCGCTGGACGGCTTGACCGACGCCCACGCCGAGCTGCGGGTACGAGGGCGGGCCGATCCGGCGCGGGCGGTGCTGGCCGGTCAGCGGCGGTGGCTGCGCAGCCGGGGGGTTCCGGTCGATGCCCCCGTCGAGCGCTCCGGGTCCGAACCGTCCCGCGATCGGCTGCCGAACGATCCGAGGCTGGTGGGTTCCGGCGGTGGTGATCCCGTGATGCTCGCGGAACTGGCGCGGCTCGACGTGGGCAGGGCACCGGGGACTCCGGAGCACCCCGGCAACGGTGTCGAGGCGGCCGCAGCCGTGCCGCTGGGTGCGGTCGCCGCGCTCTGGGCCGAGGACGACCGGAGCGCTTTCCGGCTCGGCAGCGAGATCGCGGCCACCACGCACGGTGGGCCGAGGGGCCACCTGCCCGCCGGAGTGCTCGCCGTGCTGGTGTCCCGGCTGCTGCGCGGCGCGGGGCTGGCGGAAGCAGCGGAGCGCGCGATCGAGCAGTGCTCCCACGCGGAGATCTCGGGGGAGCTCTTCGAAGCGGTGCGACTGGCCCGCTTCCATCCTGCGAACACGCTGCCCACCGGTGGGAACCTGGTGGCGGCCGCCGACGGCGGCACCGGCAGCGGCGTGCTCGCGATCGCGCTGCGCGCGGCGCTGTCGGCCTCCGGCGACCCGGCGACGGCGATCCGCCTCGCCGCGAGCCACGACGGCGACGTCGTCACCGCCGCGACGCTGTGCGGCCAGCTGCTCGGCGCGCTGCGCGGTCCGGAGGAGGTGACCGGTTCCGCGCCCGGAACGCCGGAGATAGCTCCGCTGCTGGAACGGGTGGCCGAGGCCGCGATCGCCGAGTTCGGACCGGATCCGGTTGGGCTCCCCGCCGCCGGTGAGGAGCACTCCGCCGAGCTCTCCGGCTGGGAGGAGGACGATGCCGGTGGGAGCGGCGAGAGCGCTGCCGGTCTCGCCGGTTCGGCGTGGGCACCGCGTTTCGCGCGGGCCGTGCTGGGGTGCGCCGTCGGGGAGGCACTGGGCGGGGCCGTCACCGGGGACAGCTGGCGCGAGATCAGGGACCGCTACGGCGAGGAGGGACTGCGGGAGTACGTGCCCGCCGGGCACCCCTCCGGCCGGATCGGCAGCGACACCCAGCTGCTGCTGTTCACGCTGGAGGGAACCATCCGTGCCGGGGTCTCCCGCCGCACGCTCGGCGGGGTGCCGCGCCCCACGCGGCACGTGCAGCACGCCTACCAGCGGTGGCTGCACACCCAGCACCTGAGCTGGCCCCGCGCCGCCGGGGAGTTCCTCTCGGTGGCGCCCGAACCGGACGGCTGGCTGGTGGGGCTGCGCGGACTGTTCCAGACCCGCAGCCCCGGCAGGACCATGATGCGCACGCTGATCGCCTTCGCGAAGGGCCAGCAGGGCATGGGCTCGCCGGAGGAGCCGATCAGCGACTCGGACGGCAGCAGCGCGCTGCTGCGGGCGGTCCCGGCGATGCTCTGGACTCCCCGGGCGGACGAGACCTTCCGGGTGGCCACCGAGGCCGCGGCGCTCACCCACGGGCACGCCACCGCCCGGCTGAGCGCGGGTGCGCTGGGGGTGATCGTCTCGCGGTTGGCCCGCGGCGAGGGGCTCACCGAGGCCGTGGGCGCCGCCGAGTCCGAGTTGTCGCGGCACCCGGAGCACGATCCCGTGGCGAGCAGGATCGCTTCCGCCCGCAGACTCGCCGAGTCCGGCGTCGTCGAACCGGAGCGGCTGGAACGCACCCTCGGCACGGGCTTCAACGCGGCCGAGGCGCTGGCGATCGGGCTGTACGCTGCGCTGGTGGCCGAGGGGGACTTCGCGGCCGGGCTGCGCACCGCCGTGAACCACTCCGGCAACAGCGGGGTGTGCGGCGCGGTGACGGGCGCGCTGCTGGCGATGTCGGCGGACGAGGAGATCCCCGAGCACTGGACGCAGCAGCTCGAACTCGGCGAAACCGTCCGAACGCTCGCCGAGGAGGGCTGCCTGGAGTTCGGCCCGAACCCGCCGGAGACCCCGGAGTGGTTCGAGCGCTACCCCGCTTCCTGAACGGCGGGAATCTCCGGAGTGGACGCGGTACCGGTAGCATTGGAGTTACCATCACCGTTCACGGGAACCGGGCCGCTGTCCACGGGCGGCTCGGCGACAGGGCGACACGGCAGGAGCGCTCCGAACGATGCGGCGAACGAACCGCGGAACGAACCGGATCCACCTCTTCCTGATGATCGCCGTAGGAGCACTCTTCCCCCTGCTGGCGGAGTGGACGCTCGGTCCCGTGGACAAGGCACCCTGGTGGTCGCTCATCGCGCTGGCGACGCTGCTGTCCGGATGCATCTCCCTGATTTTCCTGGGCACCACCAAAGCGATTCAACGCAAAAACGGAAAAACTTCCCCACGAGCGATCCCCCAATAATTTCGGACGACAAAATTTGCCGAAATTTATCTTCATTTTTTATTTTTTATAATTCTCTTTATCCTTGCTGCGGAAAAACGGATCAAAACGGCGGCCACCATCGCCGTAAACACTATCGCAAACAGCCTGTACTTCGAACCTTCCTCAAAATTTATCGACCCCCACCAAAAGAAAATTGCCACCAAAAAATAGAAAGCACCACCAGACAGCAAGTAATCAACACTACCCGGGTCATCCGGTTCTTTGGCCCACTTTTTCACCGAAGAAACAAACTTTTTCACCACAGAAACCTAACACGTAAGTAAATCACATAGCGAGCATCGAGCCGTCCATGCTGATACAGCGCTCAACGACACCAGAATACTCACCAACCATGGGTCGTCAAAGCAATTGGAGCCTGCCCTGATCAAACACAAGGCAGGCAACCAGTGGGATTATTGGATCACACGAAAGAGACTAGCATGACATCACACCATTAGCAGCCCCAGAGACCGCAATAACCCTCGTGAGATATTTCGCCTTACTGCTGATCGGGTGGAATTCAGCAAGCAAGCCCAGCGACGCGAACCCCAAGGAGTAGGTTCCACAGGTAAGTTCATCCCCGTTGAGCGCCGGATTATTATAAATGGGGTCGTGCTGGCATATAAGCCCATTAGGATCGGTTTTGTTGGTCGGATTGCATTCGGCGTAGGCGTAGAGGTTCGATTCCTGCCTGCTGGGGTCGGTCTGGGTGAACCGCTTGGTGTCGGTGTCGTAGTAACGATGGCCGAACATGTAGTCACCGGTGTCGAGCTGGTACCCGCCGGTGTAGCGGAACGGGTTCTCCTTGGCGGCTTCCCCACTGACGATGGTCTCACCGTAGGTGCCGTACTCGTAACTCCCCACGATGGTGCCGTCCTCGGCCAGCAACGCCAGCACCGTGCCACGCTGATCGGTGATCGCGTTGTAGCGCGTACCGTCCGGTCCGGCCTCGGTGATCGGTTTTCCGGATGGGTCACGGAAGTAACCGGTGCGCTGCCCGTTGTCGGCGATGCTGGTGATCCCCACCGCGGTGTGGGTGAACACGTGTCGCACCGTGTCGCCGTCGGTGGTCTCGGTCAGGGAACGGGGCGTGGCCTGGTCCGTGGTGTCGTAGACCGCCTTGTCGATGCTTCCCGAGGGCAGCTGCGCGCTGGTCAGCTGATTGGTCGCGCTGTACTCGTAGCTCGCCCCGCTGCTGCTGCCGGTCAGGTTCCCGGCCCCGTCGTAGCTGTAGCTGGTGTCTCCCTTCTGGGTGAGCTGGTCGGCGGCGTTGGTGGTGTAGCTCGTTCCGCTCGGACCACTGGTGATGTTCGAGGCGGTGTCGTAACCGTACGAACCACTGCCCGATCCGCTGGAAGTGACGCGTCGCAGTGCGTCGTAGTCGTAGCTGTTGCCGGTGCCGTCGATGTTCCGGGACTGCAGCAGGGTGGTGTCCGAACCGTCCGACGCGGCGTAGGAGTAGCTCGTCTCGAACTTCGTGGCACCGTCGGTGCCGGTGACCGTGATGCCGGTCTGTCGCCCGGCGGCGTCGTAGGTCGTGATCTGCTTACCGGTGCCGGGGAACGTGACGCTGGTGCGCTGATCAGCTGCGTTGTAGCCGAATGTCGTGGTCTGACCGCTCGCGTCGGTCATGGAGATCAGCCGGTTACCGGCGTCGTAGGAGTAGCTGGTCTCCCCGTTCGGATCGGTCATCGAGACCAGGTTGCCCGCCGGGTCGTACTCGTACGAGACGGTTTCCGTCGAAGAACCGGCGGTACGCTTCTTCTCCGTCATCAACCCGGCGCGCAGATAAGTGAACGTTGTCGTGGCGTTCGGGGTTTCCCACAGTGATGCAACGCAAAAACGGAAAAGCGTCACGAGCACCGACTTGAGCCGCCGATGAGGTTGCTCGAACCCGCCCTGGTCGAGACGAGGCAGGAGTGAGCTCTGACTACCGCGGAGTTCCGTGGGCCCTTTACCTGATCGACGCCTGGACCGAGCGAAAAGTCAGCGTGGCGCGCAAGCGAACGCACCGGACAAGTATCAGTGTCCCGGATCACGATTCGCCGGCACCACCGAGGCACGAGAAAACCTTCCCACCCCGCGACAAGACCGGGCACAAGGAGCTCACCGGGCTGTTACGGCCAATACTGGCCCCACGAATGGCCGATCGGCTCGCCGACGAGAGACAAGCCGCCCGGAGAGCGGACTCCCGAACGTCACACCTCGGAAAATTTGTCCCCGGCAGGGTGGGTCGGAGAGACGAGCTGCGCACTGTCGTCCCGGGTGCGGCTGGATGGATGACGCGTTGTCCGCGAGTGGTCACCGAGCATTTCCGCCGTGGTTTTCCTGTGATGGGGCGTCGAGCCAGGCGTCGCGTACGTGGGCGAGGGCGGCGTGCGCGGTGATGTCGAGGTGGGTTTGCCCCGCGAGTTCTCGCTGCCACGTTTCCTCGTCGGGGGCGTGGGTGAAGAGCGCGTTCGACGGAGGCCTGTTGGTGGGACCGAAGCGTGTGAACAGCTCCGCCGCCTCGGTGGTGATGGCCCCGAGACGGGCGAGCAGCCAGAGATCGTAGAGATCTCGTGAGGTGGCGCGGTGCGCCCAGGCGATGGTTTTCCAGGCCGCGAAGGCGGCTGCGGTAGGCACACGCAGCACGGCGGGTCCAGCGTCGCTGTAACGCTGCACGAGCCGGCACCGCTCGGTCGGCCAGGGCGCATAACCGGTGGAGCTCAGCAGCTGCACGCGCACGGTCGGGCCTTCGGGGGCGACGAGCACGGCGGGCGTCACATCGCGGACCGAGGTGAGTGCCGGTTGCCAGCGTAGCCCCGGGAATTCGCGCCGGGTCCCGCGAATCAGGGTCGTCTCGAGCACCTCGGCTGTGCTGCTGCGACCGCTGCGAGCGATGAGGTCGATGTCTTCGGACAGCCGCCCCTCGGGGGCCAACGTGCGGGAGAGTGCGGTGCCGCCGAAGAAGACGACCTCATCGGCCAGCCGGTCACTGATGGCCGCGAGCAGGTGGGAGATGAGATGGTCCCGGCGCACCTGGGCGCGGGCCACGCCGAACTGCTCGGCGACGGCGGCTTCCTCCTGAGGATCGAGCATGGTCAGACGACTTCAAGTAGACGGGCAAGGCTGGCTTGGCGGCGCTGTCCGACTGCCAGTTCATCCAGCAGTCGACGATCACAACGGTCCAACAGATCGTGGGCGGCGGCACGGGCCTGCTCGGGCAGCCCCCCCAGATCGGGGCGGGCGACAAGATCGAGCACCGTCTGTTCGACCGTGGTGACCCACCCCTGGCCCAGCTCGCTGGTGTGGCGTTGCACGTCCAGGGCGGCTACGCGACGACGAACGAAACGCACGGTGGCCTCGCGGTCGGCCAAACGCAACGTCGGCCGGTGACGAGTGGCAGCCACGACCGCAACCCCCAGTGCCCGCGGGACAGCCCCGTGAACACGGGCGGCGGACAACCCCATCAGCGCGACCGAGTCGATACCCACGTCAGCGACCGCGATACCCAGCGCGGCCGCCTCCAGCTCGGGAATCCAGCCCCGGTCGAGCTGATCATCGGGAACCACGGCGTAATAACCGGTCGCCAACCGGTGCAACGCCCCGGCACGGGCCAGCCGCGCGAACTCAGGACGCGGGTTGACATACACACCGGCAGCGTCGCGAGGCCGCAACACCCTGGAAGACCCCCGCAGCAGCAGTGAGGGCACGCGCGCCGTGATGTGTGCCATTACCGTCACCTCCGTAGGCTAACAGCCTACTCTCATGCCACACACAAGCATAGCTGCGCCACTGGCATACTCGCGCTGGACCCAACCAGCATGCGGCTTCAGCCAAAGCTCGGTGGCGCGGTCTGGGTGGTGTTGTCGCTGCGGCGGGCGAACCACACGATCGACCGGATCCTGCGTGAGGAGCTCGATCAGGACGGTCCGGAGGATTCGGCGGAGGACACCGACCCCGTCTCCGGGGACTCGCCCTCCGCGTTCCGGACGTGACGGTAACGCCCGGCGACACCGGCGCGGTGCGGCACACCGGGATCACCGGTCGCCGCACCGCGTCCTCCGCCCGAGGGTTCGATCCCACGGCCGTGCTCCGGCTGACCCGACCGGCAGCGACCGGCTCGTTCCGACGCGCACACCGTAGTGACGCCTTCCGAGCCCGACTAGGCTGCGGCGCATGGCTGACGAACTCGTGCACCGCGAGGTGGCAGGCGGCATCGCCACGATCACCCTGGACTCACCGCACAACCGCAACGCGCTGTCCGCGCAGCTGCGCGGAGAACTGCTGGAAGCGCTGCGGAGCTCGATCGCGGACGAGGCGGTCCGCGTGATCCTGCTGACGCACACCGGCACGGTCTTCTGCGCCGGCATGGACCTCAAGGAGTCCCGCTCGGAGAGCGCCGAGAACCAGGGGATCAACGAGGTTCCCGGCCTGCTGGAGCGCATCTGGAACAGCCCGAAACCGGTGGTGGCCAAACTGGGCGGTCCCGCGCGGGCGGGCGGCATCGGGCTCGTGGCCGCCTGCGACATCGCCGTGGCGGCGGAGGGGGCCACCTTCGCGTTCAGCGAGGTCCGCATCGGGGTCGTGCCCGCGGTGATCTCGGTGACCGTGCTACCCCGGCTGCACGCCAGGCAGGCCCACGAGCTGTTCCTGACCGGCGAGACCTTCGACGCACGGCGAGCTGAGGCGATCGGCCTGCTCAACGCGGCCGTTCCGGAGGCGGAGCTGGACAGCGCCGTGGAACGCTACCTCGACATGCTGGCCAGGGGCGGCCCCAACGCCATGGCGGCCACCAAGGAGATGCTGCGCCGACCGCGCCCGGACGACCTCGACGGGAACTTCGCCGACATGCTGCGCCTGTCCGCCGAGCACTTCGCCGGTGAGGAGGGGCAGGAGGGCATGCGGGCCTTCGCCGAGAAGCGCTCCCCCAACTGGGTACCCGAGCGGGACTGAGCCCCGGCGGGGACGTCGCCCGCTCGGAAGCTCGCGGCGTCCCCGTTCTCCCGTACGTCCTGCGCAGCACCTTTCAGTCCCACTGGCTCCCACCGAGGTCCCGTTACGTGGATGAGAGCCGAGCGATGGTGTTCTTCGGCGCGCGAGCGCCGAATCACCACGCACGTAATCGGCACCGCCGCGGGTTCTCCCGTGCGGCTCTCGCGAGGACGCCGGAGACGTTGTGTAGATCGCTACCCGATGTCGCCGGACCCGCAGCGAGAGCCGTGCGAGAGGTTCCGCCACCCGCACCGCCCGGCAAACCGAGCGGCCGAGTGCGCTCAGTCCGTAGTGCAGACGGCGCGGAAAACTCGTTCACCGGACTCCTGCGCCGCGGCGACGAGCACCGAACCGATACCGCGGTACGCCTTGGGGTCGTGCTCGGCCAGCACCCGGTGGCTCGACCAGACCAGCACGTGCTCCCCTCTCGGAAGCCAGGAAAGGTCGATCAGGCAGTCGTAGAGCGCGTCGAGGTTGCGCCCGGCCCACTCGGGGAACGAGAGCTGGGCCGCGATCGCGTCCAGCATCGTGCGCTTGCTGACCAGTTCGCTCCCGTCGACGACGTGGGCGTAGGCACCCGCCGAACGGGCCTGTTCGACCGCTTGTTCGGTCGTACCCACGACGGGCAACGGGGCGGGCTCGACCACTGACGTGTCCTTCCTGGTGCGTCGCTTCAGGAAGCCTGCGGCATTCATCATGACCAACCGTGCGATTCAATCCTGCCGGATCGGTGACTGGAGTCCACGACGCTCACATCACGTCGACGTACCGAACCAGCCAGCCGAAAACCACCAACGCGAGCAGCACCACCAGGGTGCCGGTGATCCGAGCGCGCGAACTCACCCTCGCCTCCCGCCGAACGGTCCGTGGTCACGGGGCACCCTGCTGCCCCGATACGACGTGGTGGTGCCCGGAGCTCCCGTCGCCGGTACGGCGCTCGTAGCGCTCCCGGCTGCGCAGCGGGGGCTCGGCATCGCGCACCCTGCTGGCCTTGGCCGAGATCTCGTCGACGATGCGGTCGACGAGCCGCGCCACCAGCCAGCACAGCGGCACGAGCACCACGAGTACCAGCGCCACCTGGAACGGGTAGGGAAGCAGCACGAGCCACGACTCGGCTCCGTCCCACAGCGCGACCAGCTCGCCCATCACGGACCGTCAGCGTACTCCCAGGGTGGTTCCAGCGTGCGCCGGGCACCCCGGGCGACGGAACGGCCCGCAGTACCGAGACTCACTGGACCGGTCCAGCCGGGTACTCCTGGATCGGACGTGAATCGGCTGCCGTACTCGGTCGCGTCGATCCCGACCAGACGCTCGCCCCTCGCACCCGCGCCGAACTCCCACCACTCCCGCAGACCGAGCTCCGACCACCCTCGCAAGTCGCACTCCGACTACTCCCGCAGGCCGAGCTCCGACCACTCTCGCCACCGGCACCGCCGCGGGTTCTCCGGTGCGGCTCTCGCGAGGAAGGCCCGACGTTGTGTAGGTCGCTACCCGATGTCGGGCCTGCCCGCGGCGAGAGCCGTGCCGGAGGTTCCGCCAACCGACCACCCAAGCAACCGGACAGGAATGAAACTCCGAAGCTAGCTTTCGGAGTGGCGCCGGATGGACTCGATCACGGCGCTGAAGTCGTACCCACCGCCGCCCTCCGAGTTGAACCGGTCGTAGATCCGCGCCGCCAACCGCCCCACCTCGGTGTCGGTGCCACTCTGCTCGGCGGCCGAGACGGCGAGGTTGAGGTCCTTGAGCATCAGCGACGCGGCGAAGCCGGGCTCGTAGTCGTGGTTGGCCCTGCTGGTCTCCACCATGCCCGGCACGGGGCAGTTGGTGGTCAACGACCAGCTCTGCCCGGTGGACACGGAGGTGACGTCGTAGAGCGCCTGGTGCGGGAGACCGAGCTTCTCTCCCAGCACGAAGGCCTCCGCGGTGCCGAGCATGGCCGCTGCCAGCATCAGGTTGTTGCACATCTTGGTGACCTGGCCGTTGCCGTCACCCCCGCAGTGGATCACCTTCCGCGCCATGGGCTCCAGGAAGGGCTGGGCTGTCTGGAAGGCCCGTTCGGAACCGCCGACCATGAAGGTCAGCGTGCCCGCCTCGGCACCCGCCGTGCCCCCGGAGACGGGAGCGTCGATCGCGTCGAGCCCCGCCCCCGCCGCCAGCTCGTGGGCCCTACGCGAGTCGGCCACGTCCACGGTGGAGGAGTCGATCAGCAGCGTCCCCCGCCCGACCGAGGCCAGGAACTCATCGTAGCAGTCCAGCAGCTGTTTGCCCCCCGGCAGCATCGTGATCACGGCGTCGGCACCGGTGACCGCCGCCGCGGCGGATTCGACCGTGGTCACCCCCTGGTCGGCGGCACGGCCGACCACCTCCGGCGACAGGTCGAACCCCCGCACGGTGTGCCCGGCGTTGACCAAGTTCCTCGACATCGGGCCGCCCATGTGCCCCAACCCGATGAATCCGATGACCGCCATGGTCGATTACCTTTCTCGCGAGCCGACATTGTCACGAAAACCGGGGTGGAGCGGATTCAGCCGGACAGACCGAGGTCCCCGTTGGTGGGGCGCCGGAAGAACGCCGCGACGTGCTCTTCGCCCACATCCTCCAGCTGGCCCGGCGACCAGGCCGGGGAGCGGTCCTTGTCCACGAGGGTGGCGCGCACCCCCTCCAGGAAGTCACCTCGGTGCACGCAGGCCAGCGACACCCGGTACTCCTGGTCGAGCACCTCCTCCAGGGAGCCCAGCTCGGCCGCCGAGCGCAGCGCGCGCAGCGTCACCTTCAACGAGGTGGGGGACTTGGTGGCGATGGTCTCGGCCGCCTCCCCGGCCTCCGGTTCGTTCCTGGAGCGCAGCTCGGTGAGGATCCGTTCCACGGAATCGGCGGCGTAGACCTCGTCGATCCAGGGCCGGGCGGCGGCCAGGCCCGACTCCGGGGCCGAGGTGCCGTACTTGTCCAGCACGGCTGACGCCTCCCCCTCGGTGAGGGCGTTGACGAGTCCGTCGAGTTCGGAGCTGTCGACGTAGTGGTCGGCCAGCCCGCAGTGGATCGCGTCGGCACCGCTGACCGGGGCTCCGGTGAGCGCCATGTGGGTACCGAGCCGGCCCGGTGCGCGGGAGAGCAGGTAGGTACCGCCCACGTCGGGGGCGAAGCCGATCCCCACCTCGGGCATCCCGACCTTGGAGCGTTCGGTGACCACGCGGTGCGAGCCGTGTGCCGAGATCCCGACACCGCCGCCCATGCAGATGCCGTCCATGATGCCCACGACCGGCTTGGGATAGTGCGCCAGCGCGGCGTTCATCCGGTACTCGGCCGCCCAGAACCGCTCGGTGAGTTCGGGCTCGCCCGCCTTGACCGCGTCGTACATGGCTCGGATGTCCCCGCCCGCGCAGAGGCCGCGCTCTCCCGCGCCCTCGACGAGCACCGTGCGCACCCGGTCGTCCGAGCGCCACTCCTCCAGCGCGCGCAGCACCGCGGTGACCATCTCCATGGTCAGCGAGTTGAGCGCCTTCGGCCGGTTGAGCGTGATGCGCCCGAGGTGTCCCTGCACGTCGAGCAGCACCTGCTGCTGTTCGGCGGCGTGAGTTGTCATTGGTTCGACTCCAGCAGTCCGCGGGAAATGATCAGTCGCATGATCTCGTTCGTGCCTTCCAGGATCTGGTGCACCCGCAGGTCGCGAACGATCTTCTCCATGCCGTACTCGGAAAGGTAGCCGTAACCTCCGTAGAGCTGAAGGGCCTCGTTGGCCACGTTGAAGCCGCTATCGGTAGCGAGCCGTTTGGCCATGGCGCAGAGCCTGGTCGCCTCGGGGTCCTTTGCGTCCAGCGCGGCGGCGGCCCGCCACAACAGGGTGCGGGCGGCCTCCAGCTCGGTGGCCATGTCGGCCAGCTTGAACCGGAGCGCCTGGAAGTCGCCGAGCCTGCTGCCGAAGGCGGAGCGCTGCCCCACGTAGGTCAGGCTCCGTTCCAGTGCCGCGCGCGCCCCTCCCAACGAGCACGCGCCGATGTTGAGCCTGCCGCCGTCCAGCCCGGACATGGCGATGCGGAAGCCGATGCCCTCCTCCCCGAGCCGGTTGCGCACCGGAACCCGCACGTCGGAGAACACGACCTGCCTGGTCGGCTGGGCGTTCCACCCCATCTTGCTCTCCTCCGGGCCGAAGGAGATCCCCTCGCTGCGACCGTCGATGACGAGGGTGGAAATACCTCCGGAACCGGACTCCCCGGTGCGGACCATCACCACGTAGACGTCGGAGTAGCCGCTGCCCGAGATGAACTGCTTGACGCCGTTGACGACGTACTCGTCCCCGTCGAGCACCGCCCTGGTTCGCAGCGCCGCCGCGTCCGACCCCGCTTCGGGTTCGGTGAGGCAGTAACTTCCCAGGCTGCGCATGGCGCACAGCTCGGGCAACCACTGCTCGCGCTGCCGCTGGTCGCCGAACGCGTCGATCATCCAGGCGACCATGTTGTGTATCGAGATGTAGGCGGCGATGGTGGGACAGCCGGTGGCCAGTTCCTCGAAGACGAGCGCGGCGTCGAACCGGCTGAGTCCGGTGCCGCCGTACTGCTCGTCGACGTAGATGCCGCCCATGCCGAGCCGGCCCGCCTCGGCCAGCACGTCCACGGGGAAGTGCTTGTCCCGATCCCACCGCACCGCCTCGGGAGCGATGCGCTCGGCGGCGAACTCACCCGCCGTTTCCTTGAGCGCACGCTGGTCGTCGGTGAGCGCGAACGGGGATCGGGGTGGCTCGGATGCGATCACGGAAGCGGTCATGTGGGACTCCTGCTCGATCGGGGACGCCGGATCGCGGCGCCGGGGCCTCTCGCGGTGGCGGGCCCCGCCGGTGGGCCGTCCGTGGTGGTCGCGCCGCCGGTGGGATCACCACCGGTGGCGCGGACGCGGCGCGCCGTGGACGGCCACGAGCTCGTGGTGGAGCGGCTCAGTGCATGGTCGGGATGGTGAAGCTGGCCTCCTCCTTCCGGCCGGACGGCCAGCGGGAGGTGACGGTCTTGGTCCTGGTGTAGAAGCGGATGGAGTCCGGACCGTGCTGATTGAGGTCGCCGAAACCGGAACGCTTCCACCCACCGAAGGTGTGGTAGGCGATCGGGACCGGGATGGGAACGTTGACGCCGACCATCCCGGTGTCGACCCGTCCCGCGAACTCGCGGGCGGCGTCGCCGTCCCTGGTGAAGATCGCCACCCCGTTGCCGTACTGGTGCTCGCTGGGCAGTCGAAGCGCCTGTTCGTAGTCGGCGGCGCGGACCACGGACAGGACGGGGCCGAAGATCTCCTCGTTGTAGATCCGCATGTCCGGGGTGACGTTGTCGAACAGCGAGGCACCCGTGAAGAAGCCGTTCTCGTGCTCGGGCATCCGGAAGCCGCGACCGTCGACCAGCAGGTCGGCGCCCTCCTCGACCCCCAGCTCGATGTAGTCGTCGACCCGCTGCTTGGCGGCCGCGGTCACCAGCGGGCCGAAGTCGGCGGAGTCGTCGAAGCTGGTCCCGATGCGGAGCCCCTTGACCCGCTCGGTGAGCTTTTCCACCAGGGCCTCGGCCGTGGGCTCACCGACGGGCACGGCCACCGAGATGGCCATGCAGCGTTCCCCCGCGGAGCCGTACCCGGCGCCGACCAGGGCTTCCACTGCCTGGTCGAGGTCGGCGTCGGGCATGACGATCATGTGGTTCTTCGCGCCGCCGAAGCACTGGGCGCGTTTGCCGTGGGCCGTGGCGGTGGAGTAGATGTACTCGGCGATGTCGGAGGAGCCGACGAAGCCGACGGCCGCCACGTCCCGGTGGGTCAGCAGCGCGTCGACCGCCGTTTTGTCGCCGTTGACCACGTTGAGCACTCCGGGTGGCAGCCCGGCCTCGATGAACAGCTCGGCCAGCCGCAACGGTACCGAGGGGTCGCGTTCGGACGGCTTGAGCACGAAGGAGTTGCCGCAGGCTATCGCGGGGGCCGCCTTCCACAGCGGGATCATCGCCGGGAAGTTGAAGGGGGTTATCCCGGCGGTGACCCCCAGTGGCTGGCGCATCGAGTAGACGTCGATGCCGGCGCCGGCGCCCTCGGTGTACTCCCCCTTCAGCAGGTGGGGGATGCCGGTGGCGAACTCGACGACCTCCAGCCCGCGCTGCACGTCACCCCTGGCGTCGGGCACCGTCTTGCCGTGTTCGGAGGCCAGCAGCCGCGCCAGCGAGTCCATCTCGTCGCGGCACAGTTCGAGGAACCTCATCAGCACGCGCGCCCTGCGCTGGGGGTTCCAGCTCGCCCACTCGCGTTGCGCCTCGGCGGCGTTGCGCACGGCGGCGTCCACCTCTCCGGCGGAGGCCAGCGGCACCCTGGCCTGCACGCCTCCGGTGTTCGGATCGAACACGTCGTCGTGGACCCCCGAGGTCCCCGTGACGCGTTTGCCGTCGATGAAGTGCTCCAGCTCGGTGGTCATTCCGCTACGCACCCTTCCCTCGCACCGGTCGCCGACTCCCGCTATGCGCTTGGAAGCCAAACTTTTGGTAGTCCAATCATTGCTCCAATGCAACACATCACAACAGGGTGTGCTGTGTCACAACACGATTGTGTGAGGTCAGCGGTCGAGCCGGAAGGGTTCGCCGCGTCCGGCGCGGCGTAGGAGGACGCCCAGTCCAGCCCCCGCTCCCAGCACCGGGCAACGAGCGGAACGAGGTCGGCACGAACGAAGCGCCGAGGCCTTCCCACTTCGCTACACTCCCCGCGTATCGCGGGTGAGCCACGAGCCTCGCCAACGCTCGTGGGAGGCGGCTCGGGAGTGCTTCGGAGGTCCTTCCGCCCACGACACCCCAGCGGACGCACCAACAAACGACCACCAGGAGCGCACGTGACCGCCCAACCGATCCATCCCGGTGACGTCTGGATCCTCGACTCCGATCCGACGCAGGACGACGAGCGGGGCGATGAGAGCAGCGACGAGCGCCCGGTCCTCGTGGTCTCCTCGCGCTCACATCTCGAGCTGACCAACAGCGCGTTGGCCAGCGTGCTGTCGCTGACCGATGTGGAGCGCAGCGACTGCCCGCACCGGGTTCACGTTTCCGCCGCCGACAGCTGGGTCGTCACCGAACAGGTGCGAACCGTGGCGACGAGGCGCTTCCGGCGCTTCGCCCCGGAACTCGCGCCCACCGACGAGGAACTCGCCGAAGTGCGTCGGGCACTCGCGGACATGCTGATCGTCTGAACGGCACGGGCGAGCAGAGCTTCAGCGAACCTTCGCGGCCCAGGGCTCGGGGAGGTCGGGCTCGGCGGCGGCCACGTGGGCGGCCAGCTCCGGCGTGGCACGCCCCATCCGGAACGCGAACAGCTCGGCCACGGTGACACCGTGTTCGGGACGGGACAGCACCTCGCGGGAATCACCGGCGGCGAGCTCGCCGGGGCGCTCCACCGCGAAGTAAGCGCCCGGCCTGCCGTGCTCGGCGAACCGCTTGATCAGACCGGGACTCCCCCAGAACCCGGCGAACACCCTGCAGGGAGTCCGCGGTCCGGTCACGCGCAGCACGGCGGTACCGATCCGCCAACGCTCCCCGATCACCGCGTTGCTGCAGTCGCAGTCCAGCAGGGTGAGGTTCTCGCCGGTACTGCCCGGCGGCAGCTCACGCCCCGTCTCACCGGACCAGTACCGCAGGTCCGCCACGTCGTGGGCGTAGACGGCCTGGAACCAACGGCCGTGGTTGTCGGTGTCGCAGACCGTGTCCGCCGCGACTCCCGAAGCGGTGACCGACACCGGACCCTCCACCGGCCGCTTGTCGATCCCGCTGGCACCGATCCGCCCCGTCCAGTCCCCGGTGCTGGGGGCGGTGGCGATATTGACACTGTTCACACGACTCACGGGCCCAGCCTATGCGTCGCACGAGCCGCGCTCGAAGAAATTTCCGAAATCAATTCGGACACCGTGAAGAGCGGGACAGGGCGACGAGAACGGGCCGCCGGCGGACGAGGCCCCGCACAAGCATGGGCGGGAACCCGCCGATCCGGGTTCCCGCCCATTCGCACCACCGCGATCATCACACCCCGCCACAGGGCCGCTGGTGCGTCTTGGTGAGCGCCGCCGCAGGAGTACGGCGCCCACTGCCATCACCCTCCGCCGTGAGACCGGGATGGCGCCTCACCGGCTCCCGGCGGAGGGAGTCCCGTGCGCCGCGCGGCGGTTCACCACCGACCGCCGCGCGGCGGGAGCTCGAAGAACCGTCCGGCCCGTCCGGGACGGCCGGGGTTCCCCGAACCGAGGAATCCCTCTCAGAACTGCGCGGTCTCGGTGGAACCGGCCAGCGCGGTGGTCGAGGAGTCCGGGTTGACCGCCATGCTGATCTGGTCGAAGTAGCCGGTCCCGGCCTCCCGCTGGTGCTTGGTGGCCGTGTAGCCGTCCTTCTCCGCGGCGAACTCCCTGTCCTGCAGGTCCACGTAGGCCGTCATGTCCTCCGAGGCGTAGTTCTTCGCCAGGTCGAACATGCTGTAGTTCAGCGCGTGGAAACCGGCCAGCGTGATGAACTGGAACTTGTAGCCCATCTGGCCGAGCTCACGCTGGAACTTGGCGATCGTGCTGTCGTCGAGGTTCTTGCGCCAATTGAACGACGGCGAGCAGTTGTAGGCCAGCATCTTGTCGGGGTACTGGGCCTTGATCGCCTCGGCGAACCGCTTGGCCACGTCGAGGTCCGGCGTGGAGGTCTCCATCCAGATCAGGTCGGCGTAGGGCGCGTAGGCCAGGCCGCGGTCGATGCAGGGCTCGATGCCGTTGTTGACCTTGTAGAAGCCCTCGGAGGTGCGCTCACCGGTGACGTACTTCTGGTCACGCTCGTCGACGTCGCTGGTCAGCAGGGTGGCCGCCTGGGCGTCGGTGCGGGCGACCACGAGGGAGGGCACTCCCGCGACGTCGGCCGCCAGCCGGGCGGAGTTGAGGGTCTTGACGTGCTGGCTGGTGGGGATGAGCACCTTGCCGCCGAGGTGACCGCACTTCTTCTCGGAGGCGAGCTGATCCTCCCAGTGCACACCGGCCGCACCGGCCTGGATCATGCCCTTCATCAGCTCGTAGGCGTTGAGCACACCACCGAACCCGGCCTCGGCGTCGGCGACGATCGGAGCCAACCAGTGCCGGTCCTCCTGCTCGACCTCGTTTGCCTCGGCGTCCAGCGCCTCGGCCCAGGCGACCTGGTCGGCGCGCTTGAGCGCGTTGTTGATCCGACGAACCACCTGCGGGACCGAGTTGGCGGGGTACAGGCTCTGGTCCGGGTAGGTCTCCCCGGCGAGGTTGGCGTCGGCGGCGACCTGCCAGCCGGACAGGTAGATGGCCTGCAGCCCGGCGCGGACCTGCTGGACCGCCTGGTTGCCGGTCAGGGCACCGAGCGCGTGGATGTAGTCGTTTTCGTGCAGCAGGTTCCAGAGGCGTTCGGCGCCCAGCCGGGCCAGGGTGTTGTCCTCCTGCACCGAGCCGCGGAGTCGGATGACGTCACCGGCGGAGTAGGTGCGCTCGACGCCCTTCCAACGCGGGTTCGTCTCCCAGTCGTGCTGCAGGTCCTTGGCTGCCTGCAGGGCCTGTTCACGGGTGCCGGGCTGAGGGCTCATGGCTTTCACCTTCCGATCGCTTGCGGCCTGTTGATTCCCAGTGTTGGTACTTCGCCAAGAAAAAACGAGACCTCATCCGGACAAAATTTTGGCTTTTTTCTGCTAAGGTGAACTACATGTCGGAGTTTACAGCCGAGTCAACGGAAGAACGGGGCACTTTTTCCACCGAGCAGGACCTGCTCGTCTTCGGGCAGCGACTGCGCCACATGCGCAAGGCGGCGGGGCTGACCCTCTCCGAACTGGGACAACGGGTCGACCGGGCCCCCTCGCAGCTGTCCCTGCTGGAGAACGGGCACCGCGAGCCGAAGCTGTCACTGCTGCGATCGCTGGCGGTCGCGTTGAACAGCTCCGTGGACGAGCTGATGTCCAAGAAACCACCGAACCGGCGCGCCGAGCTGGAGATAGCCGTGGAGCAGGCCCAGCTGGACCCGCTCTACCAGCAGCTCGACGTGCCGCCGCTGAAGATCAGCAAACGGGTTCCCACCGAAGCGCTGGAACACGTGCTCGCGCTCTACGAGGAACTCCGGCGCAGGGAGACCAAACGGGTGGCGACCCCGGAGGAGGCACGCGCGGCCAACGCGGAGCTGCGCGGGATGATGCGCGAGCACGGCAACTACTTCCCCGAGATCGAGAAGTCCGCCGGGGACATCCTGCGGGGCGTGGGCTACCACGGGGGTCCGCTGTCCGAGGGGCTGATCCAGTCCATCGCGACCCACCTCGGCTACGGACTGCGCTTCGTCACCGACCTGCCCCGTTCGGTCCGCTCGGTCACCGACCTGCGGCACAACCGGATCTTCCTGCGACGCGAGTCGCTGGGCATGCACAGCCCCCGCACCATCCTGCTGCAGACCCTCGGCCACCTCACCCTCGGCCACCGCCAGCCGCGTGACTTCGCCGACTTCCTGCGGCAGCGGGTGGAGGCCAACTACTTCGCCGCCGCCGTGCTGATCCCGGAGAGCTCGGCCGTGAGCTACCTGCGCCAGGCCAAGGCGGACCGCGACCTGGCCGTGGAGGACCTGCGCGACGTGTTCTCGGTCTCCTACGAGATGGCGGCCCACCGGTTCACCAACCTGGCCACGCAGTACCTGGACCTGGTGTGCCACTTCGTGCGCAACGACGAGACCGGGATCATCTACAAGGCCTACGCCAACGACGGACTGGAGTTCCCTGCCGACCCCACCGGCGCCATCGAGGGGCAGCGGATGTGCCGCTACTGGGCCGGCAGACAGGTGTTCGCCTCGGCGGACCGCTACTCCACCTACTACCAGTACACCGACAAACCGGGCGCCACACACTGGTGCGTGGCGCACGTCGATCCGAGCCGGGGGCGGGACTTCGCCATCACCCTCGGCGTGCCCTACACCGAGTCACGCTGGTTCCGAGGTCGCGAGACCACGAACCATTCCAGGTCGGGCTGCCCCAACGGCGAGTGCTGCCAGCGTCCCCCCGCCGAACTGGCCAACCGCTGGCAGGGCATGGTCTGGCCCTCGGCGCGGGCGCACTCGCACGTGCTGTCCGCGCTGCCCTCTGACACGTTCCCCGGAGTGGACGAGGCCGACGTCTACTCGTTCCTGGAGACCCACCAGTAGGAACGCGGCCCCGGACGTCGATCTCCCGGACCTCCCGGGAGATCGCCGCCGGGACGGTGACTACCGGTTCGACGCCCCGAACCGCGCCCTCCGGGACGAGCCGGGACGAGTCAGGCGCTTCCCGGTCACTTCTTGCCCTTGGAGTCCCCCTTGGAGTCCTCCTTGGCCGACTCGTCCGTGGACAGCGCGGCCACGAACGCCTCCTGCGGCACCTCGACGCGGCCGACCGTCTTCATCTTCTTCTTGCCTTCCTTCTGCTTCTCCAGCAGCTTGCGCTTACGGCTGATGTCACCGCCGTAGCACTTGGCGAGCACGTCCTTGCGCATGGCGCGGATCGTCTCGCGGGCGATGATCCGCGAACCCACCGCCGCCTGGATCGGGACCTCGAACTGCTGGCGCGGGATGAGCTCGCGGAGCTTGGAGGCCATCTTGGTCCCGTAGGCGTAGGCGTTGTCCTTGTGCACGATCGCGCTGAAGGCGTCCACCGCCTCGTGCTGCAACAGGATGTCGACCTTGACCAGGTCCGAGGCCTGCGTACCCGCCTCCTCGTAGTCCATGGAGGCGTAACCGCGGGTACGCGACTTGAGGTGGTCGAAGAAGTCGAACACGATCTCGGCCAGCGGCATGGTGTAGCGCAGCTCGACACGGCTCTCGGAGAGGTAGTCCATGCTGTCGAGCCGGCCGCGCCTGCTCTGACACAGCTCCATGATCGCGCCGACGAACTCGGACGGAGCGATCACGGTGCACTTGGCGATCGGCTCGCGCACCTCCTGGATCTTGCCCTCGGGCCAGTCGGACGGGTTGGTGACCTCCAGCTCGGTGCCGTCCTGCAACGTGACGCCGTAGACCACGTTGGGGGCGGTGGAGATGAGGTTGAGGTTGTACTCGCGCTCCAGCCGCGCCCTGGTGATCTCCAGGTGGAGCAGCCCGAGGAAACCGCAGCGGAAGCCGAAGCCGAGCGCCCCCGAGGTCTCCGGCTCGTAGGTCAGCGCCGCGTCGTTGAGCAGCAGCTTGTCCAACGCGTCGCGCAGCACGGGGTAGTCCGACCCCTCGATCGGGTAGAGCCCGGAGTAGACCATCGGGATCGGGTCCCGGTAGCCGGGCAGCGGCTCATCGGCGCCGTTCTTGGCGAAGGTCACGGTGTCACCGACCCTGGACTGACGCACGTCCTTGACCCCGGTGATCAGGTAGCCGACCTCGCCGACACCGAGCCCTTCGGAGGGCTTCTGGTCCGGTGAGATGATGCCGACCTCGAGCAGCTCGTGGGTGGCGCCGGTGGACATCATCCGGATCTTCTCGCGCGGGGTGATCTTGCCGTCCACCACGCGGATGTAGGTGATCACGCCCCGGTAGGTGTCGTAGACCGAGTCGAAGATCATCGCTCGGGCGGGCGCGTCCTGCTCACCGACCGGTGCGGGGACGTTGAGCACCACGGCGTCGAGCACGTCGGCGACCCCTTCGCCGCTCTTGGCCGAGACCCGCAGCACGTCGGACTCGGAGCAGCCGATGATGTGGGCCAGCTCGGCCGCGTAGCGGTCGGGCTCGGCGGCGGGGAGGTCGATCTTGTTGAGCACGGGGATGATCTCCAGGTCGTGCTCCATGGCCAAGTAGAGGTTGGCCAGGGTCTGCGCCTCGATCCCCTGAGCGGCGTCGACCAGCAGGATCGCGCCCTCGCAGGCCGCGAGGGAACGGCTGACCTCGTAGGTGAAGTCGACGTGGCCGGGAGTGTCGATCAGGTGCAGCACGTAGTCCTCACCGTCGATCTGCCACGGCAGTCGCACGTTCTGGGACTTGATCGTGATGCCGCGCTCGCGCTCCAGGTCCATCCGGTCGAGGTACTGGTCCCGGTACGCGCGCTCGTCGAGCACCTCGGTGAGCTGCAGAACCCGGTCGGCCAGCGTCGACTTGCCGTGGTCGATGTGGGCGATGATGCAGAAGTTCCTGATGCGTTCAGGAGACGTGAAGGTCGTGTCTGCGAAGGTGCTCACTGAAGTCTTCCTCGCGGGATGTCGACTCGCGTACGGGCAGGGCTTGCGCCCATGGTCCCACGAAAGTGCGGAATGCCCGACCCCAACCTGGGGATGCGGTCACACGGCCTCCGCTCCCGCCACGCGTGGTGGCCGAGCTGTGGGCAGCCGGGAGACCCGTCCTCCCCACCGGGATCGCGGGGACGAGGCCTCAGCGATGCTGGCGAACGTCACCGCGCAGCGGATGTTCGGCAGGCACCTCGACCAGCACGAGCCGCGTCCCGTCGGGATCGGCCACGGTGCCCTCGATCAGCCCCCACGGCCGGTGCTCGGGTTCGGCGAGCACCTCCACACCGCGCTCGCGCAGCTGACGAACGCTCTCGGCGACGTCGCGCACCTGCAGCCAGAGCATCTGGTCCTGGCTGGGGCCGCTGCTGCCGGTGCCGGAGACCTCCAGCAGCCCTTGTCCGAGAAAGAACACGGTGCCGCCGGGAAACTCGCGGTGGATCGCCAGCCCGAGCGTGTCGCGGTAGAACCGGACGGAACGGTCGTGGTCACGGGGGCGCAGAATCATCCTGCTACTGAGAACCTCCATGCCCCCGTCCTACCCGATCGCGTCCGGAATCGCCGAGCACGCGTCCCCCGGCGGTGTCGATCTCCCACGAAATCACCAGGACAGCGCCACCTCACCCACGTGTCCCGGACGTAGATTCCCCGTGAGATTGGCGGGAGCCGGGGCCTCCGGAACGCGGGTCGCTCAGGTGATCCCCAGCAGCACCACGCCGCTGACCACCACCGCCGACCCCGCGATCCGCCGCCCGGGATCGCCCTCCCGCAACAACCACCACCCCAGCAGAGCCGCCAACACGATGCTCAACTCCCGAGCGGGAGCCACGAGACTGACCGGAGCCAACCGCATCGCGAACAACACCAGCAGATAAGCCAACGGGGACAATTCCGCCAGATCCAGAAGTTTCGAGTTTTTCGAACAGGTGTGTAGACTGGCGTCCACCAGGGAACGAGTGGCCTTCGCGGGCCTGTGCATCGAGGGAGGGTCGACCCGTGACCGCGACGATGCAGGAACAGACCGTGTTGCCTCCGGACGCGGACGAGGAGCAGAACCTGCTTGGCGTGTTGGCCAAGCAACTCGCCACCGAGCAGCAAGGCGGGCACGCGGTGCTGCTGGGGCCGGACGGCAGCGAGCTGGAGTTGCCCGGCCCCGTGTTCCAGGCTCTGCGCGATGTCGTCAGCGCGATGTCGCAAGGACTGGCCATCACGGTGGCTCCGCACAACACGATGCTCACCACCCAGGAGGCGGCCGACCTGCTGGGGATCTCACGACCGACGCTGATCAAACGGCTCGAGGCGGGCGAGATCCCCTACGTGCGCCACGGTCGTCACCGGAAGATGCGTCTGAAAGACGTCGTGGCCTACCAGCACCGCACGTGGCAAGAGCGGGAGGAAGCGCTCGACGAGATGGCCGCGGCCGGTCAGGAAACCGGTTTCTACGAAGACACCCTGCGCCCGCTACCACAGGAATAGGAGCCTCGGTGTCCTTCCCCGCCTTCCTGGACACGTGCGTACTCGTTCCCGGGTATCTCAACGACACCCTGTTGCGGCTGGCCTCGGCGGAGATATATCGTCCACTGTGGTCAGCCGACGTACTCGAGGAGCTGCACCGCAATCTGGCCAGGATGACGTCGACGGCACAAGCCGACCACCGGCTGCGCAACATGCGTCAGCACTTCACCGACGCCGAGGTCACCGGGTACGAGTCCTTGCTCCCCAGCATGACCAACGACGCGGACGATCGCCACGTGCTGGCGGCCGCCGTACGGGGAAACGCCGCTGTGATCGTCACCGCGAACCTGCGTCACTTCCCCGAGCACGCGCTGAAACCGTACGAGATCGAGGCGGTACACCCCGACGAGTTCCTGCTCGACCAGCTCGATCTCCATCCGGCACGGGTCATGGCCAGCTTGAACAGACAGGTCAGCGCGTACACCAGGGAACCCACCACGATCGCGGGCCTGATGAACCGCCTCGAACGGACCGGCCTGCCGAAGTTCGCCGCCGAGGTCCCGCGCCACCAACGGTGACCCCACACGGGCGAATCTCCGCTCAGGCGATCCCCAGCAGCACCACGCCGCTGACCACCACCGCCGACCCCGCGATCCGCCGCCCGGGATCGCCCTCCCGCAACAACCACCACCCCAGCAGAGCCGCCAACACGATGCTCAACTCCCGAGCGGGAGCCACGAGACTGACCGGAGCCAACCGCATCGCGAACAACACCAGCAGATAAGCCAACGGGGACAACAACCCCACCAGCACCACCTCCCGCCGGTTCTTCGCCCAGACACCGGCGATCCGATCCCTCCTCCCCCAGGCGTACGGCGCGAACAGCACCACCCGGGCCAGCTGGTTGGCCCAGTCGAACAGCAGCGGTGACAGCGCCAGCGCTGTGACCGCGTAGGCGTCCCAGACGGTGTACAGCGCGATCATGCCGCCGGTGAGCAAGCCGAACCCGATCCCGGCCAGCTGTCCGGCACGGGGTCGGGTGTCGCCTCCTCCGGAGGTGATCACCAGCACTCCGAGCACCACCAGCAGCCCTCCAGCCACTCCGGTGACGCCGGGGCGCTCGTCCAGCAGCAGCACCGCGATCAGGAGGGCGAGCAGCGGGCCGGTCCCCCGCGCGAGCGGGTAGACCACGGACATGTCCCCGACCGCGTAGCCCCGCTGCAGCAGTACGAAGTACGCGAGGTGCAGAGCGGCGCTGACGACGACCCCCAGCAAGCCGACGTGCAACGGCGGCAGTCCGGCGCGCAGCACCACGAGTGCCGCCAGGGGCAGGTACAGCACGGTGGAGCAGGCGGCGGTCAGCCACACGAACGCGGCTCCGCCCGAGGCGACCCGCTTGGCGAAGTAGTTCCAACCCGCGTGAGCGGCCGCCGCGACGACGACGAGCAGTAAGGCTGTCGGCCCCATCCGAACTCCCCTCCGACGAATCGCGGTCCGTCACGCGCCACGACGCGAAGCCCTCGACGCTGTGCTCGGCCCATCGCGGGCGGAGGAAGCTTAACCGCGTGTTCCTCCGCGGGTCCCCCACGAGTAACCGAGATCATCCGGCGCTCGACGAATTGAAACCCCGACCAAAAATTGATATCACTAAGATGTCACTGAGAAATCAGTGGTAAGCGACCGCGAAAGGAAGCGGATGAGCACCGAGAACACTGGCGAGGAAGCGGCCATGCCGGAGCCGGAGATCCGCGAACGCGCCGCGAACCGGGCGCCGGGGCTGCCGATGCTCGGGCTCGGCATCCTGTTGCTGCTCGCGGCGGCCGCGCTGACCGCCCTCGGTGGCGCGAGCTCCACCTGGTGGCTGCTCGCGCTCGGGATCGCACTGGGGATCGTCACCCTGGTCGGCCTGGCCGGGCTGGTGACGGTCTCACCCGGCGAGGCACGGGTACTGCAGTTCCTCGGGCGCTACACCGGAACCCTGCGCCGACAGGGACTGCACTGGGTCAATCCGCTGACCACCGACCGGACACGCGTCTCCACCCGGATCCGCAACCACGAGACCAGCGTCATGAAGGTCAACGACGCCGAGGGCAACCCCATCGAGATCGCCGCCGTGGTGGTCTGGCAGGTGGACGACACCGCGCAGGCATCCTTCAGCGTCGACGACTTCGTGGAATTCGTCGAGACCCAGGCGGAGACGGCGGTGCGCCACATCGCGACCAACTACGCCTACGACAGCCGGGGCGGCCGGGAACTGTCGCTGCGCGAGAACGCAGAGGAGATCACCGCCAAGCTGTCCAAGGAGATCGCCGAGCGCGTGCACTCCGCGGGCGTGAAGGTCATCGAGTCCAGGCTCACCCACCTCGCGTATGCTCCCGAGATCGCGCAGTCGATGCTGCAGCGCCAGCAGGCCGACGCGGTCGTGGCAGCACGGCAACGCATCGTCGAGGGCGCGGTGGGCATGGTCGAGTCGGCGCTCGGGCAACTCGCCGAGGACCAGATCGTCGAGCTGGACGAGGAGCGCAGGGCGTCGATGGTCAGCAACCTGCTCGTCGTGCTGTGTGGCGACAAGGCGACCCAACCCGTGGTCAACACCGGCTCGCTGTACCAGTGAGGAAGGCACGTGGCATCCCGCAAGAGCTTCCTGCTCCGGCTGGACCCGGCGGTGCACGACGCGCTCGCGCGCTGGGCCGGTGACGAACTGCGCAGCACGAACGCGCAGATCGAGTTCCTGCTGCGCGAGGCGCTGCGCGACGCGGGCAGACTGCCGGGCGGGACCGCACGGCAACGCGGCAGGGGAAGACCCCGCAAGGACGAGGACGGTGCCGCCGGGGAAAACTCCTGACCAGCGGAACCGCTCGCGGGCGCGCGGCGGGGCGTTGCTAGGATGGCCCACCGCACCGCGCGGCATTTCCGACGTGGAGGAAGGCTGCCCGCGAACCGTCGTGCCGGAACACCCGGTGAGCCGAAGCGCTCCGCGACGGAGGCAGCGCCGTTCGAGCGCGGTAGCGACACTCCGGTCGATCAGTGAAGAGAGGCGCAACAGTGGCCAACATCAAATCCTCCAAGAAGCGAGTCCTGATCAACGAGCGCAACCGTCGTCGCAACAAGGCGGTCAAGACGTCGATGAAGACCGCGATGCGCCGGTTCCGCGAGGCCGCTGCCACCGGCGACAAGGCAAAGGCCGCCGAGATGGAGCGCGCCGCCACCCGTCTGGTCGACAAGGCCGTCAAGAAGGGCGTCATCCACCGCAACCAGGGGGCGAACAAGAAGTCCTCGATGGCCAGGCAGCTCAACCAGCTCTGAGCGGAAGCTCCGGCTCCGGCGACGGCAGCGCACCGCGCAGGCCGTGGCCGAGAACCCCGGCACGGGCCTCTTCGCACGCGGTGAACACCCGACGGAGAGGCCCGTGCTTGTCTGCGGTCCCCAGGGCCACCTCCGACCGGAGAACCCTGGAACCCCTCAGCCCGAGTTCCGGGAACCACGGGTGGCGACCAGCCCCAGCACGGCGCGCTCCAGCGCGTAATCGGCATCGGCCGCCTGCCCCTTGACCTCCCCGTTCAGCGCCGCGACCAGCCGCATCGCCTCGGCGATCCCGGCAGCGTTCCAACCACGGGCCTGCGAGAGGGCCTTCTTCACCTTCCACGCGGGCATGCCGAGCTCACGCGCGAGACGGTACTGGTCACCACCCCCGGCACTGGCCACCCTCCCGATGGTTCTAACGGCGTCGGCCAGCGCATCCGCGATCAGCACGTGCGGCACGCCCAGCTGCAACGCCCAGCGCAGCGCCTCCAGTGCCCCGGCCCGATCACCCATCACCGCCTTCTCGGCCACGACGAAGCCGGTGACCTCGGCCTTCCCCTGGTGGTAACGCCGCACCGCCGCCTCGTCGACCTTGCCGTCGGTGTCGGCCACCAGCTGGGAGACGGAGGAGGACAGCTCGCGCAGGTCGTTGCCGACCGTTTCCACCAGGGCGCTCACGGCGGCCGAGTCGATCCGCCCGCCCGCCCGCGTGGCCTCGGCACGCACGAAGCTCTCGCGCTCCGAGGGACGGGTGATCCGGTTGCACTCGGTGACGACCGCCCCCAAGCCGCGCAGCTCACCGGGAAGTTCCTTGGCGTGCTTGGCCCTGCCACCACCGTTGTGCAGCACCACGAGAACCACTCCCTCCGCGGGGGCACGGGCGTGCCGAAGCACCGCCTCGGCGATCTCCTTGCTCGCGTCCTGCGCGCTGTCCAACGCGACCACGCGCCCCTCCGCGAACAACGAGGGGCTCAGCATCTCGTCGAGTTCGGGAGGAGTGAGGTCACTCACCTTCGCGCGGCGGAGCTCGGCCTCGGGATCGGCATGCCTGGCGGCGGCGAGGGACTCGGAGACGGCGCGCTCCACCAGCAGTTCTTCGTCACCGACAACGAGATGCAGCGGGGCGGGAGCCGAGTTCATGCCCCGCATTCTCCCACCCGGCGGTGAAGGTCGACCCCGTCCCGGATGCTGGATCACAGTGGTCGGATGACGGGTTCATGCCGTAGCGTTGCCGCCACGACTTGGATAGCTCATCCAGAGGGGCAGAGGGACCGGCCCGACGAAGCCCCGGCAACCAGCGTCGAAACCGCGATCGCGTTCGTGGCGCGGGACGACGAAAACGGTGCCAATTCCGACCCGCCAGCGGGACAGATGAGGGGAAGGACCTCGCGATGACAGCTGCCGCCCGAACACAGTCCGAGACGACCGACCGGAAGCTCGACCTCGGCCCAGCCGCCGAGCTCGTCTCCAAGGAAGAGGGACATCGGCAACCTCTGGCTCCGGAGTTCGTCTGCCTGGAGGACTTCTCACCGCTGGAAGTGGCCTACGAATTCGGCCGTGTGCGCAGGGAGGACATCGAATCCGGCCCGCGTTCGATCTGGCGCTACAAGAGTCTGCTGCCGGTTCCGTCCGATGTGGAGCGGCACCCGAACACCGATCCCGGCTGTACCAGGCTCGTCCGGGCCGACGCGCTCGCCGACGCACTGGGCGTCAGGCGCGTCTGGATCAAGGACGACACGGGCAACCCCACTCACTCCTTCAAGGACCGCGTGGTGGCGGTCGCGTTGGCCGCCGCGCGCGAGTTCGGCTTCAAGGTGTTGGCCTGCCCGTCCACCGGTAACCTCGCCAACGCCGTGGGCGCGGCCGCCGCACGGGCGGGATGGGACTCCGTGGTGCTCGTCCCGTCCTCACTGGAACGCGCCAAGGTGCTGATGACCGCCGTCTACGACGGCTCGCTGCTCGCCGTCGACGGCAACTACGACGACGTGAATCGGCTGGCGACCGAGCTGGCGGGCGAGCACGAGGACTGGGCCTTCGTCAACGTCAACGTGCGACCCTACTACTCCGAGGGCTCCAAGACCCTGGCCTTCGAGGTGGCCGAGCAGCTCGGCTGGCGCATTCCGGAACAGGTCGTGGTCCCCATCGCCTCGGGGTCGCAGCTCACCAAGGTCGACAAGGGTTTCCGCGAGCTCGGTGAGGTCGGGCTGGTGGAGCAGAGTCCGTACCGGATCTTCGGTGCGCAGGCCTCCGGCTGCTCTCCGGTGGCCAGTGCCTTCAAGCAGAACCACGACGTGGTGCAGCCGGTACGACCGGACACCATCGCGCGTTCGCTGGCCATCGGTGCCCCCGCCGACGGTCCGTACGTGCTCGACACCGTGCGCCGCACCAACGGCGCGATCGAGGACGTCAGCGACGAGGAGGTCGTCGAGGGCATCCGGCTGTTGGCGCGCACGGAGGGCATATTCGCCGAGACGGCGGGCGGGGTCACCGTCGCCACCACGAAGAAGCTCATCGAGTCCGGACAACTGGATCCCGACGCCGAGACGGTACTGATGATCACCGGTGACGGGCTCAAGACGATGGACTCGTTGCAGGAGCACCTCGGGCCGAAGGCTACCGTGGCGCCGAGCACCGAAGCCGTGGACGAGGTGCTGGACCTCTGAGGCACTGATCTGAGGCGCTGAACCGTGCCTCCTCGGCCCGCGCAGGTGCCCGCGTGGCGTAACCTCTCGCCCCGCTCTCGCCCCGGGGAGGTCCGACATCGGGTAGCGACCCGCACCACGTCGGGCCTTCCTCCCGGGAACGCACGCGGCAGAACCCGCTGCGGTGCGGGCCGCGTAGGTGGTGGTCTCGGCGCTGCCGCGCCGACTCGAACGCGCAACGATGACCACACCGAAAAACCGGTGGTCATGCGGTTGTTCCGGCCACCAGGGATGTTTCGGTCCGACTGAAATCGCTCAGTCGCCGGGGCGGAACGGGTCCCCGGTGCTGGCGGTGCGCATTCCGGTCCTCCCCTCGAGCACGGCGATGTCGCCGCGGCGGTCGGTGCGGCGCACCGAGGCCCCGAGCCCGCGCAGGGTCTCGATGATCTCGGTGCTCGGATGGCCGTGGTCGTTGTCGTGGCCCACGCTGATCAACGCCAGTCGCGGGGAGACCGCCCGGAGGAACTCGACACTGGTGTAGCGGGAACCGTGGTGCGGCACCTTCAGCACCTCCGCGTCCAGCCGAGCTCCGGAGGAGAGCAACCGGCGCTGCCCGGACAGCTCGATGTCCCCGGTCAGCAGTACCCGCCCCACCGGGGTTCTGGCCCGCAGCACCACCGAGGCGTCGTTGACCCGCTCCGCGGGAGGTTCGGAACCCGACCCCTCCGGCGGGGCCAGAACCTCGATCGCCAGTTCCGGCCACCGCATCCGCTGCCCGGCCGAGAGCCGCACCAGCCGCGCGCCGCCCTCGCGTGTCCGTCGTTCGATCCCGGTATCCGCCCAACGGGAGGGGGTGGTCACGCCCGTGGCCACCGTGTTCACCTCGCGTCCCACCAGCACCCCGGCCAGCCCGGCGAAGTGGTCCGCGTGGGGGTGGGTCAGCACCAACAGCGGGACACGCCGTATCCCGAGCCGGTCCAGGCATCCGTCGACCAGCGCCGCGCTGGGACCGGTGTCCACCACGACGGCGCTGCCGCTGGTCCCGGTGGCCAGCACCAGGCTGTCGCCCTGCCCCACATCGCACGCCACGACGCTCCACTCGGCGACCGGCCATCCGCCCGGCCGCACCCCGATGGTCGCCACCAGCAGCAGCACCGCCAGCAACGAACCTCCCAGCAGCACTCGGCCACCGCGGAACCACAACAGGAGCAGGACGGTGAGCACGAGCATCACACCCAACGAGGCCCCCACCATCCCGGAAGGCAACGGGAGGGTCGCCAGGGGCACCCTCACCGCACAGCGGGCCACGAACAACACCCACTCCAGCTCGGGGGCCGCCCCCAGTACGAGGAGCTCTCCCAGCGGAGCGGCCCAGGGTGTGAGCAACGTCGCGGCGAAGCCGAGCACCGTGGCGGGAGCGATCACCGGTTCGACCAGCAGGTTCGCCAGGATGCCGACCAGGCTGAACTCCCCGGACAGCGCCACCACGAGCGGAGCCGTGGCGAGTTGCGCGGCTGCCGGTGCCACCAGGGCTTGCGCGAGTCGGAAGGGAATGCCACGTCGCCGCAGCCACTCCGACCAGGGCGGGGCGAGCAGTACCAGGGCGGCCGTGGCCGCCACCGACAGCGCGAAACCGGCACTCACGGCCAGCTCCGGCCGCCACGACACCAGTAGAATCACGCAGCCCGCCAGTGCGGGCAGGGTCGTTTTGTTCCGCCCCAACACGAGCGCGAGCAGTCCCAGCGCCCCCATGACGGCCGCCCGCAGCACGCTCGGTTCGCCTCCCGCGAGGACCACGAAGCCCGCCAGAGCCACCCCGGCGGCGCAGGCGGCGAGTACCGGCGGAGCGCGCACCGCGCGGAACAGCAGCAGCACCGCACCGCACACGATAGCCAGGTTGGCCCCGGAAACCGCCGTCAGATGGGTGAGTCCGGCTTTCCCGAAGTCGCGGCGCACCGTGTCGAGCAACCCGCTGGTGTCTCCCACCACCAGTCCCGGCAGCAGTCCCTCGGCGCGTGGGGAGAGCACGGACTCCGAGGCCGTGCGCAACCCGTCGCGCAGCCGCTCGGCGAATCGCTGTGCCGGGGGCGGGCGGGTCACGTCCTCCGGTGGCTGGTGAACCGCGAGTACGACGACCAGCAGACCGGCTCCGCTGGGAGGAAGCGCCGCACCGGTGGTGGTGACTCGTTGTCCCCGCAGCAGGCCGCTCCAGGACTCGGCGGGCACCAGCAGCAGCACGGCACCCGAGGTGGGGTGCCATCGCCGGTTCTGCCGCACCGCGGTGAGCCGGGCACGCAGCACCGCTCGCTCACCGAGCGCACCGTGCGCACCGGCACCGTTCGTCGGAGTGGGGCGTTCGGTGAGCTCGACGCGTACGCGCAGGCTCTCCCCGCGGGAGGTCGGCTCGCGGAGCGGATGGTTCTCGACCGGCCACAGCCGAACCGCGACCCCGAAGCTCACCGTGGCCACCAGCACCGAGCACATGACCATCCCTGCCGCCCACCTCCGACGCACGAGAACCAGTCCCGCCCCGGCGGTGGCGACGCCGCAGCACGACAGCGCGACGGCGGTGCCCCACCCGCAGTACAGCCCGAGCAGGGTGGCCCCCCATACACCGAGCGCGGCGGGTACCAGTCGGAGGTCCAGCGGCCGCGCCGTCGACTCCTCGGCCACCGCTCCGGATCGGTCGGTCATCACCTCTCACACCCGCACCAGCTCGCGCAGCCGGTCGAACCGCACGGGTCCTATCCCGTCGACCTCCCGCAACTGCGCCACCGACTCGAACCCGCCGTTCTCGGAACGCCAGCGCAGAATCGCATCGGCGGTGACGGGACCGATGCCGGGCAGTTCCCGCAGCCGCTGTTCGTCGGCCCGGTTGAGGTCGACCTTCGAGGAGGTGGTGGGGGTTGTCTCCCCAGGACCCGACGCCGAGGCGCGTTCGGGAACCGGAACACCGACGTAGAGCTGCTCCCCGTCGGAGAGCTCACGAGCCAGGTTCAACGCCATGGTGTCGGTGTCCGGCAGCGGGCCGCCCGCCGCTCGCAGCGCGTCCGCGACCCGCGCACCGGCCGACAGGGTGACCAGCCCCGGTTCGCGTACCCTGCCCACCACGCTGACCACCAGCTCCGAGACCCGCGAGGTGGTCGCGCTCGTGGGGGTCGGCGCGGGGAGCGGTCGCGAGGGAACAGCCCTGGTCTCACCGCTGGGATCACGGGTGACCAGCAGGACCGCGCAACCGATCACCGCCACGAGCACGACACCGAGACATCCCGCACGACCGGGATCCAACAGCACATCGCGCGGTGTTCGCGGCAACCACCGTCGCACTCGCTCCACGAGGCTCGCGGCAGATTCCTCGTCCTTGGCATCCACCTCGGTCGCCCGAGACTCGGAAGACATCAGCTCCCGCAACCGCCGACGAGCAGGCGACCGCTCGTCGTCGGCTTCCGAGACGGTCCGCCCCGGGGTGTCCCCGTTCCAGGAGCGGAAAAGATCGGTCATACCGGCGAAGCTAGCCGTGTGACCTCCTCACGGGAACACCGGAAAGCACCTTTTGTGGAGAGGTGGAGACGTTGTGGACGAACCGCATGCGCGATCCCGTAGCGACGGCCGTTCTCACCACGCGTTCCCAGCACACCGGTGAGGGCGACGGCCCTACCACTCGTCATGCGGTGCGCCAGCGGTGGCGCTCCAACCACCGGGCAGCACGACCACGCCCACCGACCCCGGCCCGATGTGGGCCCCGATGGTGGCCCCGACCTCGGAGACCACGCAGTCGGAGTGCCCGGGGAGGCGCTCGCGGACACGCCGGGCCAGGGCCTCGGCCCGCTCCGGGGCCGCCAGGTGGTGCACCGCCAGCGCGGGCGGACGCGGAGTGTCCACCTCGGAGGGGGTTCCCGAAGGTGCGGGGCCCGTGGCCGCGTCAACGGCCAGCTGTTCCAGTCGCCGAACCACAGCGCCGGTGGTTCGCACCTTCTCCAGGGGCTCGATCACCCCGTCACGCAGGTGCAACAGCGGTTTGATCGCCAGAGCGGTGCCCAACAACGCCGAGGCGGTGCCGATACGTCCACCACGGCGCAGGTATTCGAGTGTCTGCACCGAGAACAGGATGGTGCCGCGCGCGGCTACCCGCCGGGCCGCTTCGGTGACCTCGGCCAGCTCAGCGCCGGTGGCGGCCAACTCAGCCGCCGCCAGCACCGCGAATCCCAGCCCCATCGCGACCGAGCGGGAATCGACCACGCTGATGGCCGAGGGGGCCACTTGGCGCGCCGCGGTCCGGGCGGCGTCCAACGTGCCGGAGAGCTCGCCGGACAGGTGGACCGAGAGCACCCCGTCGGCGCCCGACTCCAGCGCCGCACGGTAGGTGTCGGCGAATTCGGCCACACCGGCTCCCGCCGTGGTGACCCGACTGCCCGCTCGCAACCGCTCGGTCAGCAGCTCCGGGTCGAACGAGGTCTCGGCGAGGGAGTGTTCGGGACCGGTGCTCACGTGCAGCGGAACCACGCGCACGCCGTAGTGCTCGACCCGACGCGCCGGCAGGTATGCGGTGGAGTCGGTCACCACGGCGACGCTCAACGTGGCACCGACCGGCCGGGCGAACCGAACGGGCAACGGCCACTTCGGCGGTGCCGTGGCGGCCGACGACCTCCGAGGAGGAGAGGAGTCATTCGACGAGCCCGCCGTTGTAGGTCACCAGTCGCCACCCCTGCCTGCCGACGGCGTTGCGGGAGAGCACGGCCCAACCGCAGTTGCTCACCCCGCCGAGGCTGGACCAGGTCTCGGTCGGCCACTCCAACAACCTGGCGGTCAGTGCGGTTATCAGGCCACCGTGCGCGCACAACAGAGCCGTGCCCTCCACGGTCTCGTCGAGTTCGCGCACCACCTCGTGGGCACGTTCGGCCACCTCGACCCTGGTCTCACCGTCCGGGGGCGCCCAGGTCGGCTGGGCGCGCCAAGTCGCCATCGCACCGGGCCAGCCCTGCTCGACCTCGGCCCCGCTGAGCCCCTGCCACTGCCCCAGCTGGGTCTCGCGCAACCGCTCGTCCAGCCGGACCTCCAGGCCGGTCACCTCGGCCAGGGCCGCGGCCGTGGTGCTGGCGCGGCGCAGGTCCGAACTGACCAGCACCTCGGGGCGGAACCCGGCGACCAGCGGTGCCGTGCGTTTGGCCTGCTCCAGGCCCAGCTCGGTGAGCTCGCAGTCGAGGTGGCCCTGGATGCGTCCCGCGAGGTTGAAGTCGGTCTCGCCGTGCCGCCAGAGCACCAGCCGTTGCAGGGTCACGCCTGACTGCCCTCTTCACTGTGTCGCTCGGCGGACTCCTCGATACCGGTGCCCTCGTGGTCGAACTCGATGACCGGGCAGTCCTTCCACAAGCGTTCCAGCTCGTAGAAGGCCCGCTCATCGGAGTGCTGGACGTGCACGATGACGTCCACGAAGTCGAGCAGCACCCAACGTCCCTCCCGGGTGCCTTCCCTGCGGACCGGTTTCGTCCCGGCGGCCCGCATCTTCTCCTCGACGGCCTCGACGATCGCCCCGACCTGCCGCTCGTTGGAGGCGGAGGCGATCACGAAACAGTCGGTGATGATGAGTCGGTCGGACACGTCCAGCAGAAGCAGTTCTTCGGCCTTCTTGTCCGCCGCCGCCCGCGCGGCCACCAACGCGAGCCCACGGGCGTCTTCACTGGCTGCCACATCGCTCCTCTCGGTGGTCACGGTCTACCACCCCACTCGGATGAGGATAACCGCCCGCCACACGGCAGACGGAATCCGCCGGATCGTACCGAGCCACCCACCTTCGGAACCGGAGCGGGCCGATCGGGACCGGCGCTGAGCGGACGGCCGAGAGTGGCGGCACCATCGCCGCCCCACCGAGCGACGTCACGAGAAAATCGCCGTCGGCGCATCTCGCACGATCTCCGATCACCGGCCGATTCGACGTCGGGCTCGACTCCCGAGGGCGGAGCGAACGGGTGAAGTGATCCGAGTCGTACCCGTGTTGCACCGGATGATCATGGCCCCCACTCCGGTGCTGGTGACTGCCCGAATCGGCGGTAGAGGCCGCGTTTGCTGATGTACTGCACGATCCCGTCCGGGACCAGGTACCAGACCGGCATGCCGGAGGCGACGCGCTGGCGGCACCCGGTGGAGGAGATGGCCATGGCCGGAATCTCGACCAGGCTGACCGAACCACGCGGCAGGTGCTCGTCGTCCAACGCATACCCCGGCCGTGTGACGCCGATGAAGTGGGCCAGGTCGAACAGGTCCTCCACGCGGTGCCAGGAGAGGATCTGCTCCAACGCGTCCGCGCCGGTTATGAAGTACAGCTCCGCGTCCGGGTACTGCCGGTGCAGATCGGAGAGCGTGTCGATGGTGTAGGTGGGACCGCCCCGGTCGATGTCGACCCTGCTGACCGAGAAGCGCGGGTTGGAGGCGGTGGCGATCACCGTCATCAGGTAGCGGTCCTCCGCCAGGCTCACATCCTCGTGCCCCTTCTGCCAGGGCTGGCCGGTCGGCACGAACAGAACCTGCTCCATGCCGAACTGGGCCTGTACCTCACTCGCTGCGACGAGGTGGCCGTGATGGACGGGGTCGAAGGTGCCCCCCATGACGCCGATTCGGCGAGGACGCGACATGGTGCCCCAGCATAACCGCTCCTGGCGGCAGAGATCCCGAACCTGGGGCGGAGCAGTGATCGACCCCACCGAGAACGCCGAGAACGCCGGGAACACCGGGGATGCACCGGGCGGGAAAGCGCACCCCTGGCTGCCTCACCCCGCCGGTGCGGACCATCCGGGCGTCACGGCTCGGGTGCGAGGGTGCGCCCCGACTGCGCGTCACGCACGAGAATAGCCTCCACCGGGCAGGACTCCGCGGCGTCCACCACGTCGTCATCGGGGTCGATGTCCGTTCGTAACGGCCGTGAGACACCGTCGACCAGTTCGAAGTGCTCCTCGGCTATGGCCGAGCACATCCCCGAACCGATGCACGTGTCGCCGTCGACCTCGATCTGCCAGCTCATCCAGCCACCTTCCACGATCCGGACCCGATGACCGGGCCCGGGGGTTCGTTCCACTCCACGGGCGCTCCGCCGTTCACGCGCCCAGAAAACCGCGGGCGGTGTTCCACCGCCTACCACGTCACCGGGAGGTGTTGCGGCCCGCGCACCAACATTCCTGTCTTCCAGGTAACGTCCTGCTCGTTCACCGCGAACCGGAGATCCTCGAAGTCCCGCAGCAGCGTGCCCAGCGCCACCTGCAGTTCCATCCGCGCCAGCTGAGCCCCCAGGCAGTGGTGCGGCCCGTGCCCGAAACCGATGTGGGAGCCGGAATCGCGTCGCAGGTCGAGCTGGTCGGGTTCATCGAAGACCGACTCGTCCCGGTTCGCCGAGGCCAGGCTGGCCAGCACTGGTTCCCCCTTCCGGATCAGCACACCGCCGAGTTCGACGTCCTCCAGGGCGTAGCGGGGGAAGGCCGCGTTGACCCCCAGCGGGACGAACCGCATCAGCTCCTCGACCGCCCCGGGGATCCGCTCCGGATCCGCGCGCAGCCACTCGAGCTCTTCGGGGTGCGTCAGCAGCACGTAGACGAAGTTGGGGATCTGGGTAGCCGTGGTCTCGTGCCCGGCGACGAGCAACCCCACCGACAGGTCCAGCAGCTCGGTCTCGGAGAGCTTGTCCTGTTCGTCCCTGGCCTGGATGAGCGCGCTGAGCAGGTCGTCGGCGGGTTGATCACGTCGTCGCTCGATGAGACCGGCCATGTAGGCGCGCATTTGTTCGATGTAGTCGTTGACCTGCTGTTCGGAGAGCTTGCTCGTGGACAGGAAGGCGTCCGACCAGACCCGGAAATCGGTCCTGTCCGCATAGGGGACCCCGAGCAGTTCGCAGATCACGGTGATCGGCAGCGGCAACGCGAACTCCTCCACCAGGTCCAGCGGAGGCCCCTTGCGGAGCATGGCGCGACTCAGGTCGTCGGCGATCCGCTGCGCACGCGGGCGCAGCTGTTCCACCCTGCGCGCGGTGAACGCCTTGGCCACCAGCTTGCGCAGCCTGGTGTGCTCAGGTGGATCCATGGTCAGGATACCGGTCTGCTGCGAGTTCGGACGCGCGCGCGGCTCGTCACGGCCCACGGTGGCGGCACGGCTGAACCGCGGGTCGGCGAACACCGTCCGCACGTCGGAGTACTTGGTGGCCAGCCACGCCGCTTCGCCGTAGGGAAGCTGCACCCGCGACACCGGTTCCTGCTTGCGCAACTCCGCGTAGAACGGATCCAACCGAAGTCGGTCGGGCTCACTGAACGGATAGGTCCGCGGCGTCGGGTCGATGGTGGTCATGCTCGGCTCCCGCACACGAGACGACAAGTAAGCAGCTGCTTACTACTCGCATAATAAGCGCGCGTCACCGAGGACGCATTCCGCCGAACAGGTGGAGATCAAGCCCGTGCCACCCGCACCCCGCTTCCCGAACCACTCGGGGCCAGGACCGCGAGCAGTGACGGGGCCTTCCGCATGGCGAACGGGAGGTCAATCCTCGTCTCCCCCAGTAGGCGAGTTCTTCTCCAACAGCAGGGACACGGCGCGCATCAGGTGGTCGACGACCACCTCGGTCGGCGCCTCGGCCAACGGGCTCTTCCGCAGCACCGAACGCATCATGCCCACGCCGAAGAACCAGGCGAGCACGAGATCCGCACGGAGCTCGGCGTCGGGCGCATCGGTGAACCGGGCCAGCCGCTCCGCGTAGGCGCCCCCCAGTTCGTCGCGCAGCAACCGGGCCGCCCGCTCGTCGCTGAACGAACGCAACAACGCCACCAGCGTGTGCTCGGTCCCGGCCCCCACGTGCTCGGACAGCACACTCTCCAGGATGCGGCGCGGCAACTCCTCCGGCGACCCGCCGTCGAGCAATGCCTCGCTGTTGTGGCTGAGCACCTCGGCGAACAGCTCCTGCTTGGAACCGAAGTAGCGGAAGAGCAACGCCTGGTTGACCTCGGCACGGGACGCGACCTCGCGAACCGTGGTCTGGTCGAAACCGCGTTCGGCGAACAACTCACCGGCGGCCCGCAGCAACGCCGTTCTGGTCGCCGCGGGATCACGCCTGCGTCGTGACTGCCGGTCCTCGCACACACCCGCCTCCCGAGACGGTGCCGACACGGTATCCGATCGCCGGAAATGCCCCACGAACGGCGAAAATCCCGATTCGGGCCACCGCGGCACCGGCACCCCGGTCGCACTTCCGCCGTGTCCGTTTCGTGGTCGCCTTCACACGGTCAGCCGCACTCCCCAGCACCCTATCGCCCCGCTCGGGTCTCCGCCGCACACTCACCACGGGTGTGCGCCGAGCTCCTCGAACGGATGCGACAGCGCCGCGCGGTACGCGAACCCTCCCCTGAACGGTGCGAGAGGGAGTCGTGCCGGGTGTGGTCGCGACGGACCGCACCTCTCCCCGATGCCGACCGGCCGTCAGGAACGTTCGTCCCGATCACCGTTCGGCCGGAATCACTGGAACGGGCACTGGTGCGGTTCTGATCCGCGTTCGCTCCGCACCGCTACCCCGTTCCGCGCCCCGGAGCCGCTCTCACCGCCGGGCGGCACCACCCGTTGTCCCGCCCGCGACCCGCTGCGGTAAGAATCGGCGCGTGGATGAACAGGCGCTTCGTGAAATGGCCGAGGAACACCTCCGCGCGCTGGCGGGGCCCACCGCCACGTTGCGCGAGGACCAGTGGAGCGCCATCCGCGCACTGGTGCTGGAGCGGCGTCGGGCGCTGGTGGTACAGCGGACCGGCTGGGGAAAGTCAGCGGTGTACTTCGTGGCCACGGCCCTGCTGCGCGATCTCGGCGAAGGCCCGACGGTCATCGTCTCCCCGTTGCTGGCGCTGATGCGCAACCAGGTCGAGGCCGCCTCGGCGGCCGGCGTGCAGGCCGCCACCATAAACTCCGCCAATCCGGACGAGTGGGCCTCGATCGAGGAAGAGGTCGCCGTTGGCGACGTGGACGTGCTGCTGGTCAGTCCGGAACGGTTGAACAACCCGGACTTCAGGGAGAACGTGCTTCCGGAGCTCACCCGCAACACCGGCCTGGTCGTGGTCGACGAGGCCCACTGCATCTCCGACTGGGGACACGACTTCCGCCCCGACTACCGCAGGCTGCGCACCCTGCTGACCGAACTGCCCGAGGGCGTACCCGTGCTGGCCACGACCGCCACCGCCAACGACCGAGTGGTGCGGGACGTCTCGGACCAGCTCGGGGTCACCGATGACTCGAACGCCCCGAGCACCCCACTGGTACTGCGCGGCTCGCTGGACCGCGAGAGCCTGCGCCTCGGTGTGGTTCCGCTGCACTCCACGCGGGAGAGGCTGGGCTGGCTGGCCGACCACCTCGAAGGACTTCCCGGTTCCGGGATCATCTACACCCTGACAGTGGCCACCGCCGAGGAGGTCGCCGAGTTCCTCGCCGAGCGGGGCTTCGCGGTCAGCTCGTACTCGGGCCGCACCGAGGCGAACGAGCGGGCCGCCGCCGAGTCCGCCCTGCTGAACAACGAGGTCAAGGCCCTGGTGGCCACCTCGGCACTGGGGATGGGATTCGACAAGCCCGACCTCGGATTCGTGATCCACCTCGGTGCTCCGGCCTCCCCCATCGCCTACTACCAGCAGATCGGCCGCGCCGGGCGAGGTGTCGAACGCGCCGAGGTGGTGCTGCTGCCCGGTGAGGAGGACCAGCGGATCTGGGACTACTTCACCTCGTTGACCTTTCCGGACGAAGCGACCGTGCGCGCGGTGCTGCGCACCCTCGACAACGCCGACAAACCGCTCTCCACCGCCGCGCTGGAACCACACGTGGAACTGAGCAGGTCCCGCCTGGAGATGGTGCTCAAGGTGCTCGATGTGGACGGTGCGGTGAAGCGGGTGAAGGGCGGTTGGACCGCCACGGGCCAGCCCTGGTCGTACGAGGGAGAGCGCTACGAGCGGATCGCCCGGCAACGCCGGGCCGAGCAGCGGTCGATGCTGGACTACCAGCGAACCGCGAAATGCCGCATGGAGTTCCTCCGCTCCGAACTGGACGACCCCGACGCCGAGCCGTGCGGGCGCTGCGACAACTGCACCGGGGTGGTGTACTCCACCGAGGTGGACTCGGCGACCTCGGAATCCGCCCGGCAGCGGTTGGAGCGCGCGGGAGTCACGCTGGCCCCCCGCAAGATGTGGCCGAACGGCATGCGGGCGGTCGACATCCCGGTGTCCGGCAAGATCCCTCCGTCGGAACAGCACGAGCCGGGGCGGGCGCTCGGCAGGTTCAGCGACATCGGCTGGGGCGGCAAGCTGCGCGAACTGCTGGGGTCGGAGTCCCCCGACAGCGAAGTGCCGGAAGAACTGGTTCAGGCGTGTGTGCGCGTGCTCGCCGAGTGGGACTGGGCACGGCGACCCGCCGGGGTCGTCGCGATGGGATCGTCGACGCGGCCGACGCTGGTAGCAGGCCTGGCGACGCGGATCGCGGCCATCGGCAGGCTCCCACTGCTGGGACACGTGGCGCACGATCCGGCCAGGAGACCGCAGCGCAGCCACAACAGCGCACGGCGGTTGGCCGGGCTGTGGTCACGGTTCAGCCTGCCGGAGGAACTCCCCCTCACCGAGCTGGGCGGACCGGTACTGCTGGTGGACGACTACGCCGACACCGGCTGGACCCTGGCGGTGGTGGCCCGGATGCTGCGCCGGGCCGGTGCCTCCGGAGTGCTGCCCCTGACCCTCGCCAGCACGTGAGGGGATTTTGGTCGGGCTCATCGCCAGAGGTGGTCGGGTAGCCGGCACGTGAGGCGGCGCCTTGCTGCGTTGGGCCAGCTCTTGAGTAGCGGCCTACGCGGCGAGCGGCCCGGCCTCGCAATGCATCCGCCTCACGCACCGGGGCCTCGCGCGCTGCGACGCGCACGGTCCCGCGACCGAGACCCAGACCGGACCGAAAGACCGAACCACGCCAAGCGGCTCCAGCCGCTTATCACCGAGCACGCAGTCGGAGTCGGCACCGCTGCGGGTTCTCCCGTGCGGCTCTCGCGAGAAGTTTCGCCGCCCAGCCAGCCACGCAAAGCGAGAGGACGGCATACGCACCTCAGGTGAGAGGGGCGAGATCGTCGGCGTGGACGACCTCACGCCGCTGCTCGACGGGCAGCTCGTGGCTGGAGCGGCCGATCAGTCCGGGCAGCTCGGCGGCGTCGAAGCAGACCACTCCCCTGGCCACCACGGCACCGGACGGTCCCGCCAGTTCGACCACGTCGCCTCCCTCGAACACTCCCTCGACACCGGTGATGCCCGCCGCGAGCAGGGAGCGCCGCCGCCGTACCACGGCGTCGACGGCCCCCTCGTCGAGGTGGAGCCTGCCGTGCGCCCCGGCGGCGTGCGCCAGCCAGAACCGCCGGGCCGACAACCGCGGCCCGGTCGCTGCGAACACGGTACCCACCTCGGCCCGATCGAGTGCCTCGCGCGCCAGGTCCGCCGAGGTGAGCAGGGCGGGGATACCCGCCGAACACGCCACTCTGGCCGCCTGCACCTTGGAGGCCATCCCACCGGTCCCCAGCCCCGAGGAACCGGTGCTGCCCACCGCGATCCCCTCCAGGTCGTGTGCGGCCGAGACCTCGCGGACCGCGCTGGCCCCACCGTCACGCGGGTCACCGTCGTAGAGCGCGTCCACGTCCGAGAGCAGCACCAGGGCATCGGCACCGACCAGGTGTGCCACCAGCGCGGCCAGCCTGTCGTTGTCGCCGAACCTGATCTCGGCGGTGGCGACCGTGTCGTTCTCATTGACCACGGGGACCGCACCGAGGTTGATCAGCCGGTGCAACGTGCGGTGCGCGTTGCGGTAGTGCGACCTGCGGACGACGTCGTCGGCGGTCAGCAGTACCTGCCCCACGGTCAACCCGAACCGGGCGAAGGACGCGGCGTAGGCGTGTGCCAGCGCCTGCTGCCCCACGCTGGCGGCCGCCTGCTGAGTGGCCAGGTCCCTGGGCCTGCCGCCCAGGGCCAGCGGTGCGATCCCCGCGGCGATGGCCCCGGAGGAGACCAGCACGAGCTGACCGCCCTCCGCCATCCGTCCGGCGACGGTTTCCACCAGGGCGGCCAGACGGCGATCGTCGAGCCCCCCCTCGGCCGTGGTCAGCGAGGAGGAGCCGATCTTGACCACGACACGGCGCGCCGTCGAGATCGCTCTCCTCGTCGGAGAGCTCACACCCACGAGTTCACCGGAACTCATAGCGAGTCTTCCTCGTCGTCCTCGATCGCGTCGTCCTCGACCACGGGGTGCCCGGACTCGTCGGTGGTGCCGGTGCGTCGGGCACGCTTGGCCGCCTTGCGCTGCTCGGCCGACACACGTCCCGTGCCCGGTGCACCGCCGCCACGCACGGCGGCGTTGCCCTCCGGCGTGGTGGGCTCCCAGTCGAAGGTGACCGAACCGATCGTGACCTGGCTACCCGGTTGGGCCCCCTGACGGGCCAGTTCCTCCTCGACCCCGAGCTTCGCGAGCCTGTCGGACAGGAAGTCCACGGCCTCCTCGTTGTCGAAGCTGGTCTGCTTCACCCACCTCTCGGGCTTGTCCCCCCGCACCACGTAGGCGTCCGGCACCTCCGGGTCGGGTTCCACGGTGAACCCACCGTCATCGACCGCCTTCGGTCGCACCTTCACCCGGGAGGGCTCGGAGGTGGGCAAACTGGCCCGGAACCGCTCGACCTCCTCCGCCAGGGCGAAGCGCAGCTCCCGGAGCCCGTCGTGGGTCGCGGTGGAGACCTCGAACACCGGCCAGCCGCGCTCGCGCACCTGTTCGTGCACCAGATCGGCCATGGCCCTGGCGTCCGGGATGTCCATCTTGTTCAACACGATCAGCCGCGGTCGCCGCGCCAGGTCCACCGCACCGTGCTGCTCGCTGAGGGCGGGAGTGTAGCGTGCGAGCTCCTGTTCCAGGGCGTCGATGTCGGACATCGGGTCCCGCTCAGGTTCGAAGGTCGCACAGTCGACCACGTGGACCAGCACGGCGCAGCGTTCGATGTGGCGCAGGAACTCCAGCCCCAGTCCACGGCCCTCGCTGGCTCCGGGTATCAGGCCGGGAACGTCGGCGACGGTGAACACCTTGTCGTCAGCGGTGACCACCCCGAGGTTGGGGGCCAACGTGGTGAACGGGTACTCGGCGATGCGGGGTTTGGCGGCGGAGAGCACCGACACCAGTGAGGACTTTCCGGCCGAGGGGAAACCCACGAGTCCCACGTCGGCGACCGACTTCAGCTCCAGCACCACGTCCCCGCGCTCGCCGGGTTCGCCCAGCAGGGCGAACCCGGGGGCCTTCCGAGCCTTGGAGACCAGAGCGGCGTTGCCCAACCCGCCACGGCCACCACGCGCGACCACGAACCTGGTGCCCTCGCCGACCAGGTCGGCCAGCACTTCTCCGTCAGGGGTGGAGACCACCGTTCCCTCGGGCACCGGCAGCTCCAGGTCCGCACCGGCGGCACCGTTGCGCATACTGCCCCGACCCTGGGTTCCCCGGGTCGCGGTGAGGTGCGGGCGGTAGTGGAAGTCCAGCAGGGTGTGCACCCCCGGGTCCACCACGAGCGTGACGTCACCGCCCCTGCCACCGTTGCCGCCGTCCGGCCCCCCCAGCGGTTTGAACTTCTCCCGGTGGATCGATGCGCAACCATTACCTCCGTCGCCTGCGGCGACATGAATCGTCACACGATCGACGAAGCGCGACACGGAAACCTCCAGGGCCGGAGCGAAAAACCAAGCGAGGGGCGGGTCTCGGCGCAAAGACCGGACCCGCCCCTCGCGGAAAACAAGTGTGCGCCCGAAGTCCGAACCGCCCGAGCGGAGTCGATCACCTCGTATGAGGGAGCTCGAACACGGACGATCCCACTCTCCGGCCGCTGAGCGAAGCCGGTTCAGGCCTCGCTCGGTACGACGTTGACAAACTTCCGGCCGCGCTTGCGCGCGAACTCCACCGAACCGGCGGAGAGGGCGAACAGCGTGTCGTCACCGCCACGCCCCACGTTGCCGCCGGGGTGGAACTTGGTGCCGCGCTGCCGCACCAGGATCTCGCCTGCGTTTACCTTCTGGCCGCCGAAACGCTTGACTCCCAGGAACTTGGGATTCGAGTCACGGCCGTTCCGAGAGTTGGACGCGCCCTTCTTGGTTGACATGTGTTCTCACGCCCTCACTTGGTGATGCCGGTGACTTCGACGCGGGTCAGCTTCTGCCGATGCCCCAGCCGCTTGTGGTAGCCGGTCTTGTTCTTGAACTTGTGGATTCGGATCTTGGGACCTTTGGTCTGCTCGACCAGCTTGCCGGTCACCGAGACCTTCCGCAGCGCTTCGGCGTCGGCGGTGACTTCGGAGCCGTCGACGACCATCAGCGCCGGGAGGGTGACCTCGGAACCCAGCTCGCCCTCGAGCTTCTCAACCTCGACGACGTCCCCGACGGCCACCTTGTACTGTTTGCCGCCGGTCTTGACGATCGCGTACATGAGTCGGAAGTCTCCTGCTGCTCGGTTTCGCTAGTTCACCAGTCTGCGACGGACGCCCTCCCCGGCTGTCCGGAGATCCCAGTACGCCGACCAGGCGGCGTCACAGGGGGTTCCCGCCCCAGCGACGAGTGCCGACCCTACCGGGTTGACCTCGCCGTACGGGCGTCGAACCCCTACCGCCCGTCCGGCGGCGAGAAATTCCCGCCCATCGTACAGTCCGACCTCCGGTGCCGTTCCGGCAGGGGCCACGGCGTACCGAGGACACCGGGACGGTTACTCACTCCAGGGCTATCTCAGCACCCGGTATGAACAGTTTACCGCCACTGAGCTCGGCATTGCGCACCACCGCGTCGCTGAACGTCAGCTCGGGCAACTCGAGGAAACCGAGGTCCACGTCGGGAAGCAGAAACGCCTCCGGGGACAGCTCCACCGGCACCAGCGGGTAGCCGACGACGTTGAGCGTGCCGGTCAGCTTGCGGGTGTAGAGCTCGATGGGCCCCTCGGTGACCGTGGAGACGCTCCCCGGGTCGGCCGCCACCCGGGCCACCTTGCCGTTGCCCAGGTCACCACGCTGCACGAGGTCGCGGATCAGCAGCTCGTCGACGGTGAAATGCATCGTCCGCACCTGCTCGCCTGCGACCTCCCGCATCGCGAAACCCTGGTAGCGCACTCCCCGCAGCGTCAGCGAGCTGGAGGTGAGCGTCCAGGTGCGTCCCGGACCGGGCCGCACGTCCGAAGATCGCCCCGAGGCGAGCGGAAGCTCGGACTCCCCGGTTTCGGAGGTGGGGGTGGTCCGTTCGCCGGTTTCCGGAGAGCTCGAGGAAGCTGGCCGCTCCGGCGGGGTCGAGCTCGGTTCGGCCGACTCCTCGGGTGCCGCGGACTGAGAGGCGGGTTCAGGTGAGCTGGCCCCGGCCGGTGTCGGTTCCCGCGACGGCTCCGGCTGTTGGGCCGCCACGAGGGCGGGGTCCGTCAGACCGACCGCGCTGCCCAGCACGGCCAGCCCGGCGAGCAGGGCAGCCACGGTGCTCGTACGCGGTGAGCGAGCCCGCCGGCCCCTCGCGGTGGCGGCCGGCCGACGTCGGTGTTCCTCCCTCACGTGTCTCCTTCGCCGATTCGCGTGCCCTCTGCCACGGCGGTGGCTCCGTCGTCCTCCGAGCCTCGCTCCCTGGGGACCGGGGAAGGCTTTCGCCCGGACGGGTACTCCCAGTGCGGTGCGGTGCCGCCGGGCCGCTGCTGCCCTGCGGCACCGCTCCTCGATCCACGGCGGGGTGACCAGGCGATCGCGAGCGAGGAACCGATCACCCCCAGTGTCGTGCCGACCAGAAAGGAGCCGAGGTTGACGACCACCAACGCCACCAGCGACAGCAGCAGGGCGACGATGCCCGCGGACAACCTCCACTCGGGGCGGACCCAGAAGGAGAGAGCACAGGCGATCATCACCACCCCGATCACCAGGGCCGAGATCCCGGCTGTCGTGCGCAGCGACACCTCGACGTCGCCCAACTTCAGCGAGGCGTAGGGGGGATACAGCAGCAGAAGCGCCGCGAGCAGGGTGAAAAGCCCGCCCCAGAAGGGTCTCGTCCTGCGCCAGTTTCGGAATCCGGCCAACACCGCCGAGAGGCCGCGGCGTTCGTCCGCACTACCCTTCATGTTTCCCCCCTCCCGTGCCGCCGCCCCGCCGGCGCGCGGATCGTGTTTCCGGTCGATCGGACGCGAGGTCATCTACCCGTGATCAGAAGCAGGGGTGATGACCGGGCTTGGTGGTGATCTCCACGTCCCGGAGGTTGAGCGTGGAGGCCGTGGTCGACCACGCCTGCTGCCGCAAACCGTCGATCTCGGCACCGGTGGCCTGGATGCCGAAGCCGCCCTCGGCGCCGCTCACGCCCTCTGGACCGAGGTCCAGCTGGGAGGCGTCTCTGCCGATCTGGACGTTCTTGAGGGTGAGGTCACCGCTGACCTTCTCCACGCCGAGGACGAGGCGCTGGGCCTCCATCCCGCCAGGTGCCTCGATGCGGACGGTGGCGTCCCCGATGCCGGGGAGGTCCGGGATCACGAAGGACTGGCAGAAATCGCTCAACTCGGCGTGTTTGAACGCGTTGACCAACACCGGGTGGTTTTTCTCCCCCGAGCCCTCGTCGTAGGCCCCGAATTGAGCGACCCCCTCGGCGACGAGTTTGTCGGCCGACGCCTTGTAGGTAACCCCCGAGACGGCGAAGTTGGCGGCCATCGCCCCCTTGGAGAGCCCGGTCAACATCAATGCGATCACGGAAAAACTTCCGAGCAGCATCAGCGCGAAGACACGCCACCGGGTGCGCCCGTTGGGCGCGTTGCCGTCATCGGTTTCGAGTTCGCGATTCGCCGCCATGGAACCACCTCGGTGTGCGGTGCTCGATCACCCCAGTTCTCGCCCGCTCGATGGGACGTAAAACACAGTGAGTGATCTCAATTACTCTTACCGAGGAGTAACCATAGACGGAAATCACAGCGAACACCATACCGTGACGATAAACACGAATAATTTTCGTGAAATTAGTCACTCTGTGATACTATACGTGTTCGGCTTGACCGGTAGAGCGACCACACCTGCCCCGGAACCACGACAGGCCGCACTACGAGAATCTCTCGCGAAAGAAGAAACCGGTCGGACACTTCGTGTCCCACGATCAAGTGAAGATCAACGGCGACCGGAACAGCTCACAAGTCGGCGACCGCCCGCGAAAGAATTCGTCGGAACGAGCCCTTCCCGTGCCACGCGGGAGAAAAGCGAAACCACCGGCCACCCTGAGAAGTCACGAACTCGGCACGGCACATCGTCGGCCGGGATCGCCCAGCCGATTTCCCAACGCGGTCAACGACCGCCGCACGAAAGCGGACCCGTGAAAACTACGTTGTGTCCGGTTTTTCCGAATCCAACCCCCGGGGAGGGACCGACCGCGAGGGCTCCGGCGGCCGAGCAGGACGACTCGACCGCCGGAGCGGCTCCGCGGGGGCCGCCCCCGCCTCGGTGCACACCCCCGAAACGACTCACCCCAACGGCGGGCCAACGCCGATCGCCAGTCGCACGTGCGAGGTGCGGCGGCACGACTCCCGGAGGAGTCGCACCGCGAAGAGGCTCACTCCTCCTCGGAACCGGCGGGAGGACCCGCCGCACGTCCGGCGGCCCTGCGGCCCGAACGCCTCACCGGTCCCACGGAAACCTCGAAAGAACTCGTGTTCGCGGCCTCGGCCGATCCGGAGACGCTCTCGGCGGTCCGCTCGGTGGAGTCGAGCACGACCGGCTGCGGATCGGAACCGACGATCCCGGTGGGCCTGCTGGCCTTCCGCCTGCCCCGCGTCTCCGGCACGGCACCGTTGCGCGCGGTTCCGTTCTCGGCGGCTGGAGCCACTTCCTCGGGCTGCTCCACGGTGGCCACCGGTGCGGAAGGCACCTCCGGCTCCACCGGCCGGTCGGAAGTGCCGTTGGAGGCCGACCGTTCACCGACGCCGCTCTCGCTCGTGTCGGTGCTCGGGCGGTCGTTCCGCTCCGCGGCGGAGGAGCCCGTCTGCCGCCGCTGGCGCCGCCTCGAACGGGAATTGGAACCGGATCCACCGTCCCCCTCGGTGCGGGCCGCTCCGCCATCCGACTCGGCGGCACTCGCGGTGGCCGCCGCGACCGCGGCCTCGTCCGTCTCGGCCGCGCTCTCAGCCTGCTGACTCGGCTTGCTCCGTTGCTTGCCACGCCGCGAACCGCCGGCCGCGGGGATGTGCTGACTGTGGTCGATCGGCTCGGTGGAGACGAGAACCCCCCGGCCGCGGCAGTGCTCACAGGTGCTGCTGTATGCCTCCAGGAGCCCGGTACCGACCCGCTTGCGGGTCATCTGCACCAATCCGAGCGAGGTCACCTCGGCCACCTGGTGTCGGGTGCGGTCCCTGCCGAGGCACTCGGTCAACCGCCGCAGCACCAGATCACGGTTGGACTCCAGCACCATGTCGATGAAGTCGATGACGATGATGCCACCGATGTCGCGCAACCTGAGCTGGCGCACGATCTCCTCGGCCGCCTCCAGGTTGTTGCGGGTCACCGTCTCCTCGAGGTTTCCCCCCGAGCCGGTGAACTTGCCGGTGTTGACGTCGATGACCGTCATCGCTTCGGTGCGATCGACGACGAGATAACCACCGGAAGGCAACCAGACCTTGCGGTCGAGTGCCTTGGAGATCTGCTCGTCGACCCGGTACTCGGTGAAGACGTCCTTGGTACCGACGTGCTTGCTCAACCGGCTCAGCAGGTCCGGAGCCACGTGCTGAACGTAGGCCTCGATCGTCTCCCACGCCTGGCCACCCTGCACCGTCAGCGAGGAGAAGTCCTCGGTGAACAGGTCCCTGACCACCTTGATCAGCAGATCCGGTTCGGCGTAGAGCAACTGCGGCGCCTGCGCACCCGAGGCCTCGGACCTCTCCCTGATGACCTCCCACTGCGCCTGCAGCCGACGCACGTCACGCTCCAGCGCCTCCTCGCTGGTCCCCTCGGAGGCAGTGCGGATGATGACGCCGGAGTCCTCCGGGACGATCCGCTTGAGGATCTCCTTGAGCCGTTTGCGCTCGTTGTCGGGCAACTTGCGGCTGATGCCGGTGGCGCCGCCTCCCGGCACGTACACCAGGAAACGTCCGGGCAGGCTGATCTGGGTGGTCAGCCTGGCGCCCTTGTGCCCCAGCGGGTCCTTGGTGACCTGCACCAGCACGCTGTCACCCGTGGAGAGGGCCTGCTCGATCCTGCGGGACTTACCGGCCAGACCGGCGGCCTCCCAGTCGACCTCCCCCGCGTAGAGCACGGCGTTGCGGCCCCTGCCGATGTCGACGAACGCCGCTTCCATGCTGGGCAGCACGTTCTGCACCCTGCCCAGATAGACGTTGCCGACGAGCGAGTCGCTGCCCGAGGAGGTCACGAAGTTCTCGACCAGGATGTCGTCCTCGAGCACGGCGACCTGGGTCTGCCCCTCGTTCTCGCGCACGACCATCTTGCGGTCGACCGACTCCCGACGAGCCAGGAACTCCGACTCGGACAGCACCGGAGCACGCTTGCGGCCCGCTTCCCTGCCGTCCCTGCGGCGCTGCCGCTTGGCTTCCAGACGCGTGGAGCCCTTGATCGCGCGCACCTCGTCCTCGGCCTCCTGCCTGCCGTTGTCGGACGAGGTCTCCCGCACGTGCACGACCGTGTTCGGCGGGTCGTCCTCCCGCGTGGGGGCGTTGTTGTCGGAGTCACCCGTGCTCTTGCGGCGCCTGCGGCGCCTGCGCCTGCTCGTGCCCCCCGCACCGCTGTCGGTGGTCTCCTCCTCGGTGGCCTCGCCGAGCTCGGCACCGCCTCCGACGGTCTCACCGGAATCCTCGGTTCCGGAGTCTCGGCCCCCCTCGCCTCGGTGAGCGGATCGTTTCGCATCCACTTCGCCGGACTTGTCCTTCTTGTCCTTCTTGTTTTTCTTGTCCTTCTTCTGGTCCCGACCGGACTTGTCGGAACCCTTGGTCCGCTCGGCGGCCTCCCCGTCCTCGGCGGATTCGGCCGTGGTCTCCCCTGAGCTCACAACGGCCGAGGAATCGGCGTACTCGCCCTCACCACCACGGCCTCGACCGCGACCCCGCCTGCCACGACGGCGACGACGACGCGCGGAGCCGCTCTCGGGCTGTTCCTGCTCGGCGTCCTCGGCCGAGGTGGAGGCTTCGGACCGCTCGGAGTCGGACCGCTCGGGCTCCTCCTCGGAGGCCTTCGGCCGCGCTGCCCGACTCGGCTCGGACGGAGGCAGGAACATGGCCTGCGGAGCGGCGAAGGTCGGGGCCAGCGCACTGTTGTCCGAAGCACCGTCACCCGTTGTGGTCGCGCCGTCGGTTCGCGTTTCCGCCGTCGCGGAGACCTCACCGGTGGCGGCGTTGTCGCCCGTCACTGCCGCACCCTCGCCGTCGTCAGTAGTAGCTGTACTCGTGTCCGCGACAGCGGTGCTCACGGACTCCGCCGCGACACCCGCCCGGTTCGCGCCGGATTCCTCGGCCGCGCCGCCCCCGGCGGAGCCCGCCTCGGAGGAGCTTTCCTCCGAGGTGGGCCGTTCGGACTCCCCGGACGACTCCGGCTGGATGCGGTCCGGCCGCAACGAGCGCACCACGTCGAGCGCGACCTCCCGGGTGATGTTGGACTGCGCACTGCGCACGGCCTCACCGAGTTCACCCAGTGTGGCGATGACCTCACGACTGGTGACCCCCAGCATCTTGGCCAGCGCGTGCACCCGCAGCTTGGCGGGCATCTCGAAGGTCCGTTGAGCGGATTGGGCCTGTGCCCGCTCATCCTGCCCGGATGTAGCCGAGGATCCGCCGGCTTCACCAGCGGACGTCTCCCTGTTCAACATTCAGCTCCTTCACCCCCGGGCGCGTCCGGCGCGGACGCGGCCACACGGGGGTCTGCATACGTTCTCTGCCCTCCGCCACTGGTGGCGGTAATTCTGTTCGTTCCCCTGCATTCCTGGCCAACATCCAGGAACCACACGGTGGGTCGACGGCGCCCCCGCCGAATCCGTCACCCGAGGGTGGAGCCCACCTGTCGAGATCCGGCCGCCGCCCTGTCCTGGGCCAACGGATCGGCGATCGCGCCTCCTTCGTCGAGCCGACCCTGCGCCAACCGTGTGGCTCGCGCAACCCCCGGCACGGGCAGGTCGGCGACGACGCGAAGGGCGTTGAGTACGTCGTCGGGTCGCACGACCGGAGTAGTGTGCCGTACGACCATTACGATTATCCCATATTGTCTTGCACGATCCGGGCAATCGTCCGTATGTGGGGCGTCGACCGAGTGACGGTCACGCACCGCATCCAGGTGGACACCGTACTCGGTGGGATCCACCGAGTCGGCACTCACCACCGCCGCCCGGACGTCGAGGACACGACGCCCCTTCCGGGTGACCCGCTCGACCTCGACGGAGTCCCGAGACAGCAGGCGACACAGCGCCTCGCTCGTTTCACCGGGCGCCACGCCGTCGAGCTCCAACCACCAGCGGCTGGCCAGCAACCGCTCCTCCAGCGACCCGGCACCCGCCGGGACCGCCTCGGCGACGTCCAGCCCCTCGGGAAGTGCCGCGCGGAGCTCGTTCCGCAGCGTTTCGACCGGCACCTCACGCTCCAAGCGTAACTCCGCGTACTCCGCCTCACTGGCGACACCGGTCGGCGCCGTTCCCGCCCAGGAGATCCTGGGGTGAGGGCTGTAGCCCCGCGAGTACGCCAGCGGCACCCCGGCCCTGCGTAACGCGCGTTCGAAAACACGCGTCAGATCACGATGCGAGGCGAACCGCAACCGATCCCGCTTGGTGTACCGGAGACGGACCTTCCACCCCGTCACGGTCGCGGGCTGGTACTGACTCAGCGTTTCCTCCGTAGTCGATCGACGTGGCCGGCCAACCGGACGAAGTCCCGGGTACACCCGGCACCCTACAGCGTCAACGGTCTCCGGACGGAGTGTCGAAGGCCGTGTTCGGCACGGGAGAACCGTCGCGGACGGGAGTGATCGGCAGCAACGGCCGCCCGGAGGGCCCCATCTCGATGTCGGTTCCCGTGGTCGGGCAGACCCCGCAGTCGAAGCACGGTGTCCAACGACAGTCCTCCTGCTCCCGGGCTTGGAGAGCATCCTGCCAGTCGTTCCACAGCCACTCCCGGTCCAGTCCGGAGTCCAGATGGTCCCAGGGCAGCACCTCGTCACGGGTGCGCTCCCGCGTGGTGAACCAATCCATGTCCACCCCCAGCGGCGGCAGCACCTCGGCGGCCGCCCGCACCCAGCGCTCGTAGGAGAAGTACTCGTTCCAGCCGTCGAAACGACCGCCCTCGCGCCAGACCCGCTCGATGACGCGGCCGACCCTGCGATCCCCCCTGGACAGCAGTCCTTCGATCAACGAGGGCTTCCCGTCGTGGTAACGCACCCCGATCCGCCGGCCCAGCTCCCGGTCGGATCCGATCTCCTCCCGCAGGGCGCGCATCCGCGCGTCGACGGTGTCGGGATCGGCCTGCGCGGCCCACTGGAACGGGGTGTGGGGCTTCGGTACGAACCCCCCGATCGAGACGGTACAGCGGATGTCCCGGCGCCCAGAGGCGGAACGCCCGGCCCGGACGACCTCTTTGGCCATGGTCGCGATCCGCAGCACGTCCTCGTCCGTCTCGGTCGGCAGCCCGCACATGAAGTACAGCTTGACCTGCCGCCAACCGCTCGCGTAAGCGGTGGAGACGGTGCGGATGAGGTCCCGCTCGGAAACCGTCTTGTTGATAACGCGCCTGATTCGCTCACTTCCCCCTTCGGGGGCGAAGGTCAGCCCGGATCGTCTTCCGTTCCTGGCCAGCTCGTTGGCCAGGTCCACGTTGAAGGCGTCCACCCTGGTCGAGGGCAACGACAAGCCGGTGTTGGTTCCCTCGTAGCGGTCGGCGAGCCCTTTCGTGATCTCACCGATCTCGGAGTGGTCCGCCGAGCTCAGCGAGAGCAGGCCGACCTCCTCGAAACCGGTGGCCTCCAGGCCACGGCGGACCATGTCCTCGACCCCGCGCTTGGAACGTTCGCGCACCGGACGCGTGATCATGCCCGCCTGGCAGAACCGACAGCCGCGGGTGCAGCCGCGGAATATCTCCACGCTCATGCGCTCGTGCACGCTCTCGGCCACCGGCACCAGGGGCTGCTTGGGGTAGGGCCACTCGTCGAGATCGGTGGTGGTGCGTTTGAACACGCGGTGCGGAACTCCTTCACGGGTTGGGCGCACCCGCTCGATGTGTCCGTCCGGGCGGTAGGTGACCTCGTGGAAGCCGGGAACGTAAACCCCGTGCTCGGCGAGGCGCCGCAGCAGCCGCTCGCGCCCGCCCGGGCGTCCCTCCGCCTTGAAGCGACGGACCAGCTCGGTTATCTCCAGCACGGCCCGCTCGCCGTCACCCAGCACCACGGCGTCCACGAAGTCGGCCACCGGCTCCGGGTTGAAGGCCGCGTGCCCGCCCGCCAGCACGACCGGGTGCTCGTCGGTGCGCTCCCGCGAGCGCAGCGGGACGCCGGCGAGGTCCAGCGCCGTGAGCAGATTCGTGTAGCCGAGCTCGGTGGCGAAACTGACCCCCAGCACGTCGAAGGCCGCCACGGGTCGGTGGGCGTCCACGGTGAACTGCGGCACCCCGTGCCGCCGCATGAGCTCCTCCATGTCCGGCCACACCGCGTAGGTGCGCTCGGCGAGCACACCGGGCTGCTCGTTGAGGATCTCGTAGAGGATCATCACGCCCTGGTTGGGCAACCCGACCTCGTAGGCGTCCGGGTACATCAGGCACCAGCGAACGGTGGTCTCGTCCCAGTCCTTGACCGTGGCGTTGGGCTCACCACCCACGTACTGCACGGGTTTGGAGACGTGGGGAAGCAGCGGCTCCAACCGGGGGTACACGGATTCCACAGGCACGTGCCACAGGGTAGCCACCGGGTGACGCACCGGAACAACGGTACCGCGCCGCACACCACTGTTGAGCCACGATCCAGTGACCACGAAAGAGTGAACGAATTCCGGATCCGGGGGAGGGCGACCGCGTGGCACGAGAACCAAGGGACGCCCACACCCCGGACGGCCGGGCCACGCGGGAATCGGTACCCCGCCCGGCCCGGCCACCGCGGCACGAGAGCACGCGGCCGGTCAGAGCTCCCTGGTCAACCAGACCTCGTCGCGCTGCTCACCCTCGCCCACCAACAGCGAGGCGGGCCAGCGTCCGCGCTCGACCCAGCCGCGCCCGGTGTAGAAGGCCTCCGCGTCCGGCTCCGAACGCATCCGCAGCTCCAGCCGAGTGAGCCCCAGCGCGCGGGCATGGGACTCGGCCGCGTCCAGCAGCTGTGCCCCGATGCCCCGCTCGACCACCTGCGGATCGACGAGCAACCACTCCAGCTCGCCGCGGTGCTGTTCCACCGGGAACTCCCCCGGACGCAGTACCACCGCACCGGCCAGGGTGTGCTGCTTGCCCGCCGTGAGCACGTGACGGCGCTTCGGCCTGGTGGAGGTGTCGTCGACGATCGCCCGCGCGGTGGCGGTCAACGTCTCCAGCTCGGTGTCGGCGGTGAAACCGGTCGCACCGCCCGAGACGGTCACCCGCCCGAGCAGATCCGCCAGCGCCTGCGAGAGTTCGGGGTGTGGCTGGTCCACCCGATGGGGACCGCTGATGAATTCCGCTTCGGTCATGCTTGCAGGTCCGGGAACCACAGCTTGAGTTCGCGTTCGGCCGACTCGGGGGAGTCGGAGCCGTGCACCAGGTTGTACTGCACTTCCAGTCCGTAGTCGCCACGCAGGCTGCCCGCCTCGGCCTTCTCCACCGGGTCGGTCCCGCCGGCGATCTGCCGGAAAGCGGCGACGGCCTTGGGGCCCTCGACCACGGCGGCGACCACGGGGCCCGAGGTGATGAACTCCAGCAACGAGCCGAAGAAGGGCTTGCCGTCGTGCTCGGCGTAGTGCTGCTCGGCGAGCTGCTGGTCGACCTGGCGCATCTCGAGCGCCACCAGCTTGAGCCCCTTGCGCTCGATTCGGCTGATCACCTCACCGACCAGGCCTCGCTCGACGCCATCGGGTTTGACGAGGACGAGAGTGCGCTCGCTCAACGGGTGTTCTCCTTGGATCGCTGGGCCGTCACGGGCCCGGTCGACAACGGTCGGTACTTCGAGGTCAAGGGTATTCGTCACCGGTCCGCCCCGGCGGGGTGGGTCTTTTCGACCGCTGTCAAGTCTGGTCCGCGCCCGATCGGCGCGATAGCTTCCGGGGGGAACATACCGACTGGCTGGTCTGCCGCCGAAGTGGTGAGGAGCCCCGCATGCGTGCCGCCGTACACACCGCAGCGAACGAGCCGTTGCGGATCGAGGAGATCGAAGTCGAGCGCCCCGCCGAGGGTGAGGTGGCCATCGACGTCACCTCCTGCGGCGCGTGCCACTCGGACCTGCACGTGCTCAAGGGGGAGCTGCCCTTCCCCACCCCCGCCGTGCTGGGACACGAGGTGGCCGGAGTGATCGGGGAACTGGGCAGCTCGGTCAGCGGGTTGGAGGTCGGTGACCGCGTGGTCACCAGCTTCATCATGCCGTGCGGCAGGTGCTCGCAGTGCGCGGCGGGCAACGAGGAGATCTGTCTGGAGTTCTTCGCCTACAACCGAGCCAAGGGTCAGCTCTACGACGGGAAGACCAGGCTGTCCCGCGACGGCGAGCCGGTGTGGATGTACTCGATGGGCGGGTTGGCTCAGCGCGCGGTCACCCCCGCGACCTCGGTGTACCGGGTTCCGGACGGGGTGGAGCTAGCCGATGTGGCGGCCCTGGGCTGTTCGACCATGACCGCCTACGGGGCGCTACGTCACGCCGCCGACGTGCGGGTGGGCGACACGGTGGCCGTGATCGCGGCCGGAGGCGTCGGATCGGCGCTGATCCAGCTGGCGCGCGTCTTCGGGGCGGCGGAGATCATCGCGGTGGACGTCGCGGCGGACAAGCTGGAGGCCGCACGGGTGCTCGGCGCCACCAGCACGGTCAACTCGGCCGAGACCGATCCGGCCTCGGCCGTCCGGGAGCTCACCGACGGGCGCGGGGTGGACGTGGCCTTCGAGGCGCTGGGCTCGTCACGGACCTTCGAGGTGGCGCGGGACTCGGTGGTCGAGGGCGGCCAGGTGATCGTGGTCGGCATCGCGCCGCCGGGCGATACCGGCGAGCTGAACCTGGGCACCATCGCCAGGCGCAAGCTGCAGGTCAAGGGCTCCTACGGCGCCAAACCGCGCAGGGACATGCCCGTGCTGCTGGACCTCGTGGCCCGGGGGCTGCTGCGACCGCAGGACGCGATCAGCCGGCACTACCCGCTGGAGGAGGCCGCCGAGGCGTTCGCGGCGCTGGACCGGGGCGAGATCCGCGGGAGGGCCGTGATCGACGTAGCGTAATCGGAGCTTCTGGTTTCGACCTGTCAAGGTGCTTGAAGTGGCGGAACCTCTCGGACGGCTCGCGCTCCGGCGAGACCCGACGTCGAGTAGCGGCCATCGCGAGCGCCGAAGAACACCTGCAGGAGGGGTTTCCATCGGGGATCCGCGACACTCGCAAGGAGAGCTTCAGTCCAGCGGGTGGCGCCAGCGGAGTCCAGGGTAGCGGGCGAACCCGCGATCGGCGGTAATCCATTCACAGCCGTGCTCGATGGCGATGGCCGCGAGGTAGGCGTCCGGAACGAGATTCCCCTTGGCTTCGGCCTTGCGACACAGCTCGGTGAAGATCTCCCAGTGGCGTGGGCCGGGGGCTGCGGGGACGAAAGCGGGCTCGGAGCGGATGGTGGCGACCATGTCGAGCGCCGACTCGACCGACAGCGGGCGATCGAAGATCTTCTTGTTCGTCACGATCCGCACGTACCCACTGAACACGAGTGAAGGTATGCCCAGCGGCACCGGACCGTTCAACGCATCCTGCAATCAACGATAGTACTCGGGTTGCTCGGCGAATGAGACGTTCTGCGAGTTGACCAGAACGTTCACGTCACAAATGATGAATCCTGGTTCTCCATCATGTCGAGCAGCGCGGCGTTGTCGTTCAGATCGACGCCGGGACGCACTCCGCCGAGGTCACAGCTCGGCAGCGTGAATTCCGAACCGCTTTCACTGCTCATGCGAGCGTGCTGCAGCTCGGCGAAACGAAGATCCTGTTCGATCAGCGCGCTGACCGTGGTCTGCTGCTCGAGAGCACGTGATTCGAGTTGACCGAGTAACCGCTCGTCTATCGTGATCGTCGTCCTCGTAGTGGCCATACATCCAAGCATGGTCACCACGCGCAGTGGTGCGCATCGCTCGGACAGGCGAGAAACCTGAAAGAGCCCGAACGAAGCTCCTGGGCAGGACGACCGCGAACGGCCTCACTGCCCCGGCGGGTGGCCGGGAGGGTGGCCGAGCTGGTCGGCCAGCCTCCCCTCCCGCATCCGCTTGGCCACGTCGTGGCGCACGTACAGGATGTAGCCCCAGATGGCGGCGAAGATCACTCCCATGATCCCCACCGCCGGGTGCACGAAGTAGCAGGCGATCAGGCACAGCTGCAGCGCCAGCGCCACTCCGAGTCCCCAGCGGCGGCCCTGCACCCCGCTGGCCGCCAGCAGCAGCACGGTCAGGACCGCCACGACGACGAACCCGACGCTGCTCACGCCGGAACCGAGCTGCCAGACCACCGGCAGCGCCAACCCGAAAACGATGAACTCCAGCACCAACGTGCCCGCCATGATGCCGCGCAGCCCCTTCCAGGGATCGCGCACGTCGGGCGGGGCCTCGGGAAGTCCCCGCTTCCGCTGTTCCGACTCCGCCTCGTGGGAGTCCCGCTCGCCGCTCACGTGGGCTCCTTGCCGAACAGGGCGCGGGCCTCGCCCGCCGTGACCACCGAACCGGTGATCACGATTCCCGCGCCCGAGATGGACTCGCTCGGATCGGTGGTGTGCTCGGCGAGGCTGATCGCCGAGGCGACCGCGTCGTCCAGTCTCGGCTCGGTGTGAACCCGGTCCCTGCCGAAGAGCTCCTCGGCGAGCGCGGCCAGATCGTCCGGTTCCATGGCGCGTGGCGCCGAGTTGCGGGTGACGACCAGCTCCTCGACCACCGGCTCCAGTTCGGCGAGGATACCCCTGGCGTCCTTGTCGGCCATGACGCCGACCACCCCGATCAACCGCCGGAACGAGAACTCGGAACTGACGGCGTCGGCCAGCGCCCGCGCGCCGTGCGGGTTGTGCGCGGCGTCGACCAGCACCGTCGGAGCCGAACGCACCCGCTCCAAGCGGCCCGGAGTGATCGCTTCCGCGAAGGCGTCCCTGACCTGCTCGACGTCGAGCTGGCGCTCGGACCCGGCACCGAAGAACGCCTCCACCGAGGCCAGCGCCAGCGCGGCGTTGTGCGCCTGGTGCTCACCGTGCACGGGCAGGAACACGTCCTCGTAGACGCCGCCCAGCCCCTGCAGCCGCAGCATCTGTCCGCCGACGGCCACGGAGCGCTCCAGCACGCCGAACTCGTGCCCGGCACGGGCGACGGTGGCGTCGACCTCGGCCACCCGCCGCAGGATGGGTTCCTGCGCTTCGGAGGTCTGCGAGGCCAGCACCACCACCGAGCCCTCTTTGATGATGCCCGCCTTCTCCTCGGCGATGCCCGCGATGTCGTTGCCGAGGTATTCCGCGTGATCCAGCGAGATCGGGCACAGCACAGCGACCTGGGCGTCGGCGACGTTGGTGGCGTCCCAGCCACCCCCGAGCCCGACCTCCAGCACAGCTGCCTCCACCGGGGCCTCGGCGAACGCGGCGAAGGCCATCCCGGTCAGCACTTCGAACTTGCTCATCGGGACCTCGCTGTTGGAGTCCACGATGGACACGTAGGGCGCGATGTCGCGGTAGGCCTCGACGTAGCCCGCCGGACTGATCGGAGCGCCGTCGATGCTGATGCGCTCGGTGACCAGCTGCAGGTGCGGGCTGCTGTAGCGGCCGACCCGCAGACCGATGCGGCTCAGCAGCGCGTCGATCATGCGGGCGGTGGAGGACTTGCCGTTGGTCCCCCCCACGTGCAGGACCGGGTAGCCACGCTGCGGCTCGGCGAGCAGATCGGTCAGCGCCCTGATCCGGTCCAACGTGGGCTCGATCTTGGTCTCCGGCCAGCGCTCGTTGAGCTCGGACTCGACGACCCGCAGCTCCTGCAGGTTGCCGGGCTCGGAGTCGGCCACGAATTCACTCTCCTCCCAGGTGCGGCCGCCGCCTCGGTGGCCGCACCGGACACGGTCACGCCCCCGGAAGTGACTCCAGCCGGGTGTTGATGCGTTCGATCTCGGCGAGCGCGTTGGCACGCCGCGTACGGATCTTGTCCACGACCTCGTCGGGTGCCTTCTCGGTGAACGAGGGGTTGTTCAGCTTCTGCTCGGTGCCGGCCAGTTCCTTCCGGGCCGCCTCCAGGTCCTTGTTCAGGCGCTTGCGCTCCGCCGCGACGTCCACGGCTCCGGACAGGTCCAGCCGCACGGTCACGTCGCCGCCGGAAAGCCCGACCCGCAACTCCGAGGAGCTGTCGAACTCCTCCCCCGGCTCGGTGAGCTTGACCAGCGTGCGGACCGCCGCCTCGTGCTCGGCGATGCCGACCTCGGACAGGCCCGCCAGTTCGGCGGCGACCTTCTGGTTGGGCTTGAGCCCCTGGTCCGCGCGGAACCTGCGGATCTCGGTGACCAGCGAGCGGACCGCGTCGATCCGCTCGGCCGCGGCGGTGTCGGCCTGATGCCGCGTCGCTGTGGGCCAGTCGGCGATGACGACGGACTCCCTGCCGGTCAGCGCGGTCCACAGCGCTTCGGTGACGAACGGGACCGTGGGGTGCAGCAGCCGCAGCAGGACGTCGAGCACGTGCCCGAGCACCGACCGGGTGGTCTCGGCGCGCTGCCCGCCCTCGTCGAGCTGGACCTTGGACAGCTCCACGTACCAGTCGCAGAACTCGTCCCAGGTGAAGTGGTAGAGCGCCTCGACCGACTTGGCGAACTGGAAGTCCTCCAGCAGCTCGTCCACCTCGGTGATCAACGCGTCCGCCCGGTCCACGATCCAGCGGTCGGCATCGGTGAGCTCGGCGCGCTCCGGCAGCCGCTCGGGCACGTGGGCGTCCTTGCCGAGGGCGAACTTGGTGGCGTTGAACAGCTTGGTCACGAAGCTGCGCGCCCCCGCGACCCACTCATCGCTCATCGGGGCGTCGGCGCCCGGGTTGGCCCCCCTGGCGAGCGTGAACCGCACGGCGTCGGTGCCGTAGGTCTCGATCCACTGCAACGGGTCCACGGTGTTGCCGGAGGACTTCGACATCTTCTTGCCGTGCTTGTCGCGCACGATGCCGTGCAGCGCGATCCGGCGGAAGGGCACGGCCTGCTCGGGCTCACGGTCGGACATGCCGTAGAGACCGAGCATCATCATCCGCGCCACCCAGAAGAACAGGATGTCGTAGCCGGTCACCAGCACGCTGGTGGGGTAGAACTTGCGCAGGTCGGCGGTGTCGTCCGGCCAGCCCAGGGTGGAGAACGGCCACAGCCCGGAGGAGAACCAGGTGTCGAGCACGTCCTCGTCCTGGCGCCACCCCTCACCGGTGGGCGGCTGCTCGTCCGGTCCGACGCAGACGACCTCGCCCTCCGGGCCGTACCAGATGGGGATGCGGTGGCCCCACCACATCTGCCTGGAGATCGCCCAGTCGTGCAGGTTGTCGATCCAGTCGAAATAGCGCTTGGCCAGCTCGGGCGGGTGCACCTCGACACGGCCGTCGCGCACCGCGTCCCCGGCCATCTTGGCGAGCGGGCCGACCTTGACGAACCACTGCATGGACAGCCGCGGCTCGATCGGCTCCTTGGAGCGCGAGCTGTGCCCCACGCTGTGCGTGTAGGGCCGCTTCTCCGCGACGATGCGGCCCTGCTCACGCAGCGCCTCCCGCACGGCGACGCGCGCCTCGAACCGGTCCATGCCGTCGAACCGCGTACCGGTCGCGGTGATGCGCCCGCGCTCGTCCATGATCGTCGGCATCGGCAGGTCGTGCCTGCGACCGATCTCGAAGTCGTTGGGGTCGTGGGCCGGGGTCACCTTGACCGCACCGCTGCCGAACTCCGGATCGACGTGCTCGTCGGCCACGACCGGGATCTTGCGCCCGGCCAGCGGGAGCTCGATCTCGGTGCCGACCAGGTGGCGGTAGCGCTCGTCCTCGGGGTGCACCGCGATGGCCGTGTCGCCGAGCATGGTCTCCACGCGGGTGGTGGCCACCTCCAGCGCCGAGTCCCCGTCGCCGTAGCGCATGGTGACGAGCTCGCCCTCGACCTCGCGGTGCTCGACCTCGATGTCGGAGATGGCGGTGCGCATCTCCGGCGACCAGTTGACCAGCTGTTCGGCGCGGTAGATCAGCCCGTCGTCGTAGAGCCGCTTGAACATCGTGTTGACCGCGCGGGAGAGCCCGGCGTCCATGGTGAACCGCTCGCGGGTCCAGTCCACCCCGTCACCGAGGTGACGCATCTGGGACAGGATCGCCCCGCCGTGCTGTTCCTTCCACTGCCAGACCCGTTCCAGGAAGCCCTCCCGGCCGAGCTCGCGGTGGTCGATGCCCTCCTGCTGCAGCTGGCGCTCGACCAGCGCCTGCACCGCGATGCTGGCGTGGTCCATACCGGGGAGCCAGAGGGCCTCGTAACCCTGCATCCTGCGACGGCGCGTGAGCAGGTCCATCAGGGTGTGCTCGAACGCGTGACCGATGTGCAGGCTGCCGGTGACGTTCGGCGGGGGGATGACGATCGAGAACGGCGGGCGGTCGCTGTTCGCGTCGGCCGTGAAGTATCCGGCGTCTACCCAGCGCTGATACAGCTCGGCCTCTACGTCGGCCGGGTTCCAGGTCGACGGAAGTTCACGGGGCTGTGCTGGGCTGGTCTGTGTCACACCGGGATTCTACGAACCGCTTCGGGCATGCTTGTACGGTGCTAGGCTTCAACGGCGGAACCGAGCGTGGGAAGGCGGCCTGCGAACCATGGACGAAGCCGTGCTGGACCGGGTCCGCGAGGACCACCACAGACTGTTGGACCTGGTCAGCGAGCTGGAAACCAGTGATCTCCGCGAACCCTCCAGGCTGCCCGGGTGGTCACGTGCCCACGTGGTGGCGCATCTCGCCCACAACGCGATCGCGCTGGCGAACATGACCAGTGCCGCCGGACGCGGCGAGCTGGTCGAGCCCTATCCGGACGGTGACCGCGACGAGGCGATCGAGCGCGACGCCGCCCAGGACGCGATCGGGTTGGTGCAGCAGACCGCCACCGCGCACGCACAACTGGAGATCGTCTGGGACTCGGTGGCCGAGCGGGACTGGCAGCGACCGGTGCTGTTCCGCGACGGCACGGTGGCCGACCTGGTGTCGTGCCGGTGGCGCGAGCTGGAGCTGCACACCCTGGACCTGGACCTGGGCCACACCGAGGTGGAGTGGTCGCCGGAGTTCTGCGAGCACACCATCGACTTTCTGCTTCCGCGGCTGGAGGGCGGCGAGGTCGTGCTGGTCCCCCGCGACCTGGAGCGCACCTGGGAAGTCGGGGACTCCCCACAGCGGAAGGTCGAGGGTTCCGGCGCCTCGCTGGCGTGCTGGCTGGCGGGGCGGACCCCGCAACAGCTCCCGAGCGGTGACGGCCCGCTGCCCGAGCTGGGGCCCTGGCCGTGATCGATCAGCTGGCCGTGACCAACTTCCCGGCCGTGAACTGCTGAGCGCGCACTCCTGACCGTGAGCCGCGCGGCGATTTCGCGAGAAGTTCACGTCCGGTCACGGTCAGCTACCCGGACACGCGGTAGGCAACTCCAAAGCGTCCGCCGCGGCGAGTAGCCGCTTGTCATAGGTGACGAAGGCGCTGAGCCGCTCTTGGAAGATCGCGGCGGCGGTGGCCAGATGGATCGCGTCGAGCGATCTCAGGTTCGGATCCTGGTAGGAAGCGGCTGTGGCCCGCACCAACTCGTCGATCTCGTAGGTGGCGATGCGTCCGAGAACAGCGGGCACGGAATCGAGTGATTCGGGCGCGTTGCGATGAAGTGCTCTGGAAACCTCGACCTCCAACAGCACCGAGGACACGATCGGGGAATCGTGCCGCGCGTCGAGCCAGCTGAGCAGCTCGTCGGTCTCCCTTTCACGCCGGACCAGCTTGAGCACAGCCGAGGTGTCGACGTAGAGCATCAGTAACGTTCCTCGTCACGCATCTCGCTGACGAGCTGACCACTGTCCTGGTCCTCTCGAATCGGCCCACGAGGACGCGGCATGGGCCCTTCGACCGTGGGCAGCCTGAGCTTGCCGCTCTCAGCGATCTCGGAAAGTGGATTCGAGGTAGCGGGCACCAATCGAGCAACGATCGAACCACGCTCGGTGATGTCGATCTCCTCACCGCGCTTCACGCGAGCCAATACTTGCGCGGTCTCCTGATTGAGAACACGGATGGGCACTTCACTCATGACCGAAGCGTACTACAGCTTTGACAGACACAGCCAGTTCGAGACCGACCAAGCCCAACGCGACGAGGCGAACCACCTGATCGACGACTGCGCCCAAGCAGCGGACCGCTTCGGCGCGCGGCGATTTCCCGCGAAATCGACGCCCGTGCCGACCATCGCACAACTCCCCGCCGCGGGCTCTCACCACTCGGCCGTGATCCCGAATTGCCATGAGTTCTGAATTAGTTCATAATTCGGGCGTGACTACCGAAGTTCAGTGGAGCGAACTGCAACGCGATCCGCGTTCCGTGGCGGAACGTGCCGAGCAGGGGGCCGTTCGAGTCCGCAGAAGAGGCCGGGCACCGTTACTGCTGTTGCAGGAGGAGGAGGTGGCGGTGGCCAGCGAGGGCGCGGTCACGGCGGCGCGGGCGATGCGCAACATGCTGCACCACCTGGACTCCACCGGGATCGCCGAGATGCTCGCCGAGACCTTCCCCTGGACCGATGTACTGCCGGAAGAGGATCGTCACCGGTTCGCCACCGAGTTCACCAGGGCATTCGAGACGGCTGCCGAACTCGAACGCTGGAACGTGCTCGCCCAGACCATCCGCGAGTGGCGCGCCACGGCGGCAGTGCACGCCGACCCCGAACTGCACCGAGCCCTCTCCGAACCCCTGGAGGAGGACCACGGCGCTGTTCCGCCTCCAGGGACGGAACACTGATGCCCGCCAAACGAAACGACCGAGTCGCACCGCCGGGCAGGCCGGGAGGCTGGGAACCTCGATTCGCGACCACTGACGCCGCGAAAGGCTGGGAAGAGCTGTGTCGCCAGGCCCGATCCAACACCTGGGAAGCCTGGGTAGTTCCGACCGAACTTCCGACCGAACCGGAGAACCCGACACGCCAGCACAGACTGCGGGGATCACTGGGATACCGCAAGATCGGACAACGAGAGCTGGAGCAGTGGCAGTACGAGGTCACCGCGAGCGGCAGAATCTGGTACTGCCCCGATCCGGAGACCCGGATCGTATGGGTCGTCCACGCGGGAACCGGGCATCCGAACATCACCGACTGAACCCAGTCGTGCCACCGGACAACTCCACCTCGTCCCCCGAGCCCAACCGAGAAGTGCCGCCCAGGCCAGTCATCGCACTTCGCACAGCCACGCCAGCTGAGCAGCCGGAGTCGGGACCGTTCCTCGTCGCGCACGGAGCGGACGAGCTGCCCACTGTCGCAGCGCTGTCGCAGCGGCCCATGCGGCCGTGGGAACAGCTTCTCGACAGTCGGCACCTCGAACTCGGCTCGCTCCGTCGATTCCGGACAGGATTCCGGATGACCAGTGCGATTACACTCGCGCTCCGGCACGGACGCTCGCCAGGAAGGATCGCCACTGGGCGGTGGGGACCGCGAGCACACCCGTCTCGGGCGACTTCGAGTCCCGCACAGCGGTGAAACCATCGCCGAAGGCGACCTCGACGCAGTTGCCACCGCCAGGTCCACCGCTACCGGAACGGCTGCTCTTCCGCCAGGCGCTTATCAGTGGAAAAGTATTACTGATCATGTCGCACTCCTTACAGCTCTACGAGTAACTCTTCGCTGCCTGCTCGAACAAATCCATCGAAGTAGCTTGGGAGTAGGAACGTTCCGTGAGTATTCCGAACTTGAGTGTGCAGCTGCGCACCGAAGAACGGTCCTCAATGTAGACACCACCGCCATGACCTTCGGTGTACCCAAAATCGGGTATGGGGTCGGGCAACGTAAGCAGCGAAAACGGACCGTCCAGCGCTGGTGTCGCTCCGGCCGACTTGGGAAGCACCTGGATCGTCACGTGCTCACCGGAAGCTTCATCGATCAAACGACGAAGCTGATTGCGCATGACACGGCTGCCTCCAACAGGACGCTCCAACACAGCTTCATCCAGAATCACATGGTATTGCAATGGTTCCGAACGGTTAAGCACCTGTTGCCTCGCCATCCGAGCGGTAACGCGCCGTTCGACCACGTCTTCCGCCAAGCCTGGATCGGCTCCGTTGATGAGCGCACGGGTGAAGTCAGGGATCTGCAGCAGCCCCGGGATCACCATCGTCTCGAACTGGCGTAGCGCGATCAGCGAACTTTCCACACCGAGGAACGAGTGAAAGTCCTCAGGAAGATCCTTGCGAAGGGCAAGCCAGTAGCCACGTTCATGGGCGGTCTCAGCCAGCTCGAGGACCCATTCCCGTAGTGCCACGTCGCCTACTTCGTAAGTGTCGAGGAGCTGCATGACCTCACGAGAACGTACTCCCTGGTCACGTGTCTCGATTCGAGACAGCTTGGAGCTGGACCACTTACCGGAGCTGGCTTTGAGCCGGGAGACCGCCTGATCGATAGTGAGTCCGGCCTCTTCACGCAACCGCCGAAGCGTCTCGGTGAGCTGCCACCTACGTACGGTCGCATTGACCGCTTCGCCGTTTCCTTGGGACATCATTCGCCTCCTTGGGTGAACACCGCCGCACGATGTGCCTCCCTTCGAGTGAAGTAACTGGGATACCACTTTTTTATATGCAATCCCACCATCATCGTTGATGTTGCACATCGTAGTCAGCAAGCTACATCTTGCGGGAGGCAACCATGCCGGGAGGATCAACCAACGGGCTCACTTCTGAACCGGAGCGGCTCACCACACAGTCGAACAGCGGCGTGGAAAACTTCGAGAGCCATGTTGCTCTAAACGACTCAGCCCCACGTGTGTTCGCCCTGCTGGAGAGAACCGACCCCGAGTCCGGCGAGCTGGAGCTGTACGCCTGGGGTGTGGAGGTGGGCGGGAGCGCCAACGTGTTCCAGTCCGACGGTCACGTGCTGGCCCACTGCGGCTCGGCCGAAGGGGCGCGACGCATGTTCGGCATCATCCGCGACGTCGTACTGGTCTGGCCCGGGGAAACCAACCGGATCGAGTGAAACCAGGCGTGAGCGCCTTACGCACCGAGAGCCCGGCCCCTACGAATGAAGACGGACCACCCGGCGGTTCCGAAACAACGGAGGCCGCCGGGCTGGTCCACCGACGACGACCGCTGGACCAACCGGGACTGCTCGGCGGTCGGAGGCTGACCCCGAAGAACGTTTGGTCACGCACGATCCAGTGTGCTCCCACCGCTTCGCCCCGGCGCCGGACAGGCGGCCGAGCGCAGAACCGCCGAGGACCGGGAGAACGAGTCAGCACTGGACAACCAGCCCAGCGACGCCTCGGAACGATCCGCCCCTGCCCAAGCCTCGAATCGCCGAACGGCGGATCCGCTCCGCCCCCGCTCGCTAGAGTTCCGGTCCGCTCGACTGATCCTCAGTTCCGAGCGAGACTTCGACTTCACTGGGAGAACCGATGAGACGCATCCTGTCGTTGGCGGTCATGCTGCCGCTGCTGATCCTCGCCCCGGCAACCGCCACCGCCGCCGCGCAGGGCTCCCAGACCACCCAGCAGAGTACTGCTCGACTGGCAGTAGCGGCGCAGTGTCCAGACACCCTCTCTCGCGGTGACTACGGCGAGATGGTCGTGGCGCTGCAGAACACGCTGAACAACTATCCGTACGAGGTCACCGGCCCGGACCTGGTCGCGGACGGCATCTACGGCCCGAAGACCGAAGCGGCGTTGATCAACTTCCAGCACCGGTACGGGCTGCGGGTCGACGGAATCACCGGCCCCGAGACCTGAGGCGAGTTCGGCTTCTGCACCTGGTGACCAGTGCGCCGGGGGCGTTCCACGCGAACGCCCCCGGCGACCTCCCCCGCGGCGTCCGCCCGGCCTGCTCGAACACGCCGGACGAACGGCGGGGGGAACCGTCGCGAAAACAGCGAGCACGGTTCCGGGACCCCAGTGGCACTGGAAACCCGCGCCCCGCGTCGGGAGAAATCAGCACCTGACCCCCGGGAAACATCATGGTTCCACTGATTTCCGGAAACCGACAGAAAGCGATTCGCGGGATCGGACGCATCCAGCTCAAGGCAGCGAGAAGCACCCGTCACAAACATCGGAGTCGCCCGAATCGGCCATACGGAAACGCGTTTCAACTCCGATGAATCAGTCCGCCACCGAGACCCTCGGAAAAATCAACCGTATGACGGATCTACCCGCCGAAAACTCGCGGGATTTCACGAACGCGACGCTCAGGAGGAGCAGTCGGAGGACTTCACGTCCACGACGATGTCGGTGTCGAGCACCTTGACGTCATAGGAAGGCTCGGCCGAATCGCCTTGGCAACCGTTCACCCCGATCGCGGCTTCCTGCACCTGCTCGAAACCACCCAGGTAGCGCACCTCGGAGACAACGGGGAGGTCCTTGTCCACGACCTCGCGCACACTTCCGTCGGTGGTGGCGTGGGTGAAGGTCACCCCGAGGACGCTCTGTCCCTCCATCTCCACCTGCTTGCCCGAACCCGGCTTCTTCGGGGAGCCGTCCAGGTGCTTCACCTCGTACTGGGGAAGCGAATCGTTCTGCTTCGGGTCACTGAAGTGGAACACCACGCGGTCGGAGTCCTCGTCCCCGGCCTTGAGCTCGATGCTCTTCAGCTCGGCGGGATTCTTCCCGGTAGCCGGATCCACTCCCCGGCTCGGCTTTCCGGAGCCGTCCGGAGTGGTGTCCTCCGAATCCTGGGAAAGAGCGGTTCCCGCTCCCCATCCGGCGAGCGGTAACACCAATACCGCGGCCGCACCGGAAAGAAGAGCTCGTTTGGAACGGAGTCGCACAGTCGATCAGCCTTTCTTATGTCTCGGCTGTTTGCTCCTTGCACCCCGTGAGACGCGCGGAACCGACATTGGTTGAGCATCGGAGCGAATTCTTTTTATCGAATTTCTCCGTCCTCGGCGGCTGGGTGCACGGTTGACCGCTTCTCCGCTCGCTCCTCTGCGGAGAGCTCCCGCACGGAGACCGATACCCGCGCCGCCACCGGTAAACCCACGATCGTGTCGGCGCACGGATCGCGCACCCGCCCGGAGGCGTATCCTGACCACTCCCGACGCACGGGGCACCGATCGGAAGAGACGGGAGGCCCACCCGGATGGGACGGATCACGGTACGCAGGCCGGTGCGACGCATCGGCCCGAACGGCGAGACCACCCGCCCCGACACGCTGGCCGCCGAGGAGCCGCTGGAGATCCGGCTGGACGGCAAACCACTGACCGTCACCATGCGTACCCCCGGCCACGACGTGGAGCTCACCCACGGCTTCCTACTGACCGAGAGCGTCATCACCGCACGGGACGACGTCGCGGCGGCGCGCTACTGCGACAGTCCGGGCCCCGACGGGCGCAACACCTACAACGTGCTAGACGTCCACCTCGCTGCCCACGTCCCCCGTCCGGACAACTCGGTGGAGCGCAACTTCTACACGACCTCCTCCTGCGGGGTCTGCGGCAAAGCGGCCCTGGACGCCGTGCGGCTGCGCAGCGCACACCCCCCGGAGTCGGACGAGACCCGGATCGGTACGGAGACGCTGGTCGGGCTGCCGGAGAAACTGCGCGCCGCGCAGCGCGTGTTCGACACCACGGGAGGACTGCACGGCTCGGGCCTGTTCGACGCGACGGGCGAACTGCTGGCGGCCCGGGAGGACGTGGGCAGGCACAACGCCGTGGACAAGGTACTCGGCTGGGCGCTGCTGGACGGTCGGACACCACTGCGCAGCAGCGTGCTGATGCTGTCGGGGCGGGCCTCGTTCGAGCTGGTGCAGAAGGCCGCGATGGCGGGCGTCCCACTGATCGCGGCCGTGTCCGCCCCCTCGTCACTGGCCGTCGAGCTGGCCGAGGAGCAGGGCATCACCCTGATCGGGTTCCTGCGCGGCTGCTCGATGAACGTCTACAGCCGGGCGGAAAGACTGGTGGTGACCGAAACACCCGGCTCGTGAGCGACGAGTGACTCACACCAACCGGAACGTGCTGGGCGCGGCCCCTCCCGTCTGGGGCTGCGTCTCGAACCTGTCCGCCACCGGAGTCGTGCCGTGCGAGACCCAGCGCAGCACCGCCGGCCAGGGACCGTAGCCCGCGTCGGTGTTGAGGTGCTCGCCGTCCGGGATCACGTCCAACGCCACCCGCATGTTCTCGGCCAGGTAATGGCCGTCCTGCACGGACAGGTAGGGATCACCGGAGCCGATCACCAGCCGGGTCGAGCCCGCCGCCCTGCGCAAGGCGTGCGCATCAACCGGGTAGGGGACGATGCCCTGCACGTCCGGATGACGCCAGTCCGGCCCCGGCGGGGCCACCAACAGCACGCGATCGGCACGACGCGCGGTACCGTGGATCGTCGCGGCGTGGTGCAGCCACAGCGCCGCCCCGCAGGAGTGCGCGGCCACGACCAGTTCGGACTCCGCCGGAACGTCCTCCAACCGCGCGCGGAGCACCGCCAGCCACTCCTGCAGCACCGGCTGGTCCTGCTTGGGCAGCCGAGGCATCTCGCAGGTCACGCCCAGTTCGTCCAGCCGACCACTGAGCCACTGCTGCCAGTGCCACGGTCCGGAACCACCGAAACCGTGCACCAGCAAGACGTGCATCTCACTCACCGTGTTCCCCTCCCCGAAACGGCAATCACGATGGTCACGACACCCATGATTGCCCATCGGGGGATGCTACGCCCGCAGTACACGCGGGCAGGCCACCATCCGGTTAACCGGGACTCTCTACGCTCCGGTGGCCTGGCGGATTCAGTGACGGAACCTCTCGCGGGCTCTCACTGCGGGTCCGGAGACCTCGGGTAGTCAACAACGCCTCCGGCGTCCTCGCGAGAGCACCACGAGAGAACCCGCAGCGGTACCGATCGCGTAAGCGGTGGGGATTCGGCCTCGGAGAGCCGAAGGCGCGTCGACTTCTCGGGAAACCGCCGCGCCGACAGACCACGGTGGCTCGGGCTGTGACGGATTTCGTGGGAAATCGACACAGTACCCGGGCGAGCGAACTCAGGCGGACTTCTCCCTGCGCTCGTGACGACTGCCCTGCCTGGCGACGATCGTGGGATTGACGTTCTCGTCGACCGTCTTCTCGGTGATGACCACCTTGGCGACGTCGGAACGGCTGGGAATGTCGTACATCACCGGCAGCAGCACCTCCTCCAGGATCGCCCGCAGTCCACGGGCTCCGGTGCCGCGCACGATCGCCAGGTCCGCGATGGACTCCAGCGCGGCCTGGGTGAACTCCAGTTCCACACCGTCCAGGTCGAACAGGCGGGTGTACTGCTTGATGAGCGCGTTGCGCGGTTCGGTCAGGATCTTGACCAGCGCGTCCTTGTCCAGGTTCGTCACGCTGGCGACGGTGGGGAGCCTGCCGATGAACTCGGGAATGAGCCCGTACTTGATCAGGTCCTCCGGCAGCACCTCGGCGAAGTGGTCCGCCGAGTCGATCTCGGCCTTGGAGCGCAGATCAGCTCCGAAGCCCACGCTGTGCTTGCCGATCCGGTCCTCGACGATGTCCTCCAGACCGCCGAAGGCACCCGCGACGATGAACAGCACGTTCGTGGTGTCGATCTGGATGAACTCCTGGTGCGGGTGCTTGCGCCCACCCTGCGGCGGAACGCTGGCCGTGGTGCCCTCCAGGATCTTCAGCAGCGCCTGCTGCACGCCCTCACCGGAGACATCCCTGGTGATCGAGGGGTTCTCGCTCTTGCGGGCGATCTTGTCGACCTCGTCGATGTAGACGATGCCCTTCTCGGCCTGCTTGACATCGTAGTCGGCGGCCTGGATCAGCTTGAGCAGGATGTTCTCGACGTCCTCGCCCACGTAACCGGCCTCGGTCAGCGCGGTGGCGTCGGCGATGGCGAAGGGCACGTTGAGCATCTTGGCCAACGTCTGCGCCAGGTAGGTCTTGCCGCACCCCGTGGGGCCGAGCATGAGGATGTTGGACTTGGCCAGCTCGACCTTCTCGTCCCTGCCTTCGCGGCCTCCCTGCTGCTCACCGGCCTGGATGCGCTTGTAGTGGTTGTAAACGGCCACCGAGAGATTGCGCTTGGCGCTGGACTGCCCGATCACGTACTGGTCGAGGAAGTCGTGTATCTCACCCGGTTTGGGAAGCTCGTCGAGCTTCACCTCGCCGGACTCGGCGAGCTCCTCCTCGATGATCTCGTTGCAGAGGTCGATGCACTCGTCACAGATGTACACGCCGGGGCCGGCGATGAGTTTTTTCACCTGCTTCTGGCTCTTCCCGCAGAAGGAGCACTTCAGCAGGTCGCCGCCGTCACCGATACGTGCCATGCCGCTGACCTCGTCCCCTCCGACACGCAGCCGAGTGCGTGCCTAAGCCGTTTTCGCCGTCGGTTCTGCATTCGACGGTACCCGCCGTTCCGCCCCAACGGGGACGAGCACGGAGCCGAATCCGTTCACCGGGTTCCGGTCCGTCCCGTCCCTGGAGCGAAGTACCGCCTGATCGGCACCTTGCCTGGCCGCTGCCGAGTACGTCGAAAACATCGACCAGCTCGGCGTGTCGGCGGCTCGGCCGGAGCCCGGACCGGATCGGGGGCCCGCCGCGGGAAGAGCGAGCGGCCCTACGGCCACTCCACGTGCCCCGCACCGCGACGCGTCACCCGGCCACCGGAAGCCCCGGGCCGTCCGGCGCCTCACCACCGCCCCGAAGAACAGGATCCGCCGGTTCCTCAGGACTTCTTCTGCGAGAGCTTGCGGTACGGCATGACCTCGTCGATCAAGCCGTAGTCCTTGGCCTGCTCGGCGGTCAGGATCAGATCGCGCTCGACGTCCTTGTGGATCTGCTCCTGATCGCGCCCGGTGTGCTTGGACAGCGTCGCCTCCATCTGGTTGCGCATGCGCTGCACCTCGTTGGACTGGATCTCCAGGTCGGAGACCTGCCCGTAGATGCCCTCGGTGGCGGGCTGGTGGATCAGCGCACGGGAGTTCGGCAGCGCCATCCGCTTGCCGGGAGTACCGGCGGCGAGCAGCACGGCCGCGGCCGAGGCGGCCTGTCCGAGGCAGGCGGTGCGGATGTCGGGCCGCACGTACTGCATCGTGTCGTAGATGGCCATCAGCGCGGTGAACGATCCGCCCGGCGAGTTGATGTAGAGCTGGATCTCGCGGTCCGGATCATCGGACTCCAGGTACAGCAGCTGAGCCATGATGTCGTTGGCCGATACGTCGTCGACCTGCACCCCGAGGAACACGATCCGTTCCTCGAACAGCTTCTGGTACGGGTTCGACTCCTTGACGCCGTACGTGGTGCGTTCCACGAAGGACGGCACCATGTACCGGGACTGGGGGAGCTGGAATGAGCTCACTGGGGTGACTCCTCGTGACTGTGATGCCGGCAGGGCTCGGTGGTTCGTAGGATCAGCTGCTCGGCAGGTTTGCACGGTTGGCGATGTGGTCCACGAAGCCGTACTCGAGCGCCTCGTCCGCGGTGAACCAGCGGTCCCGGTCGGAATCTTCGGTGATCTTCTCGACCGTCTGACCGGTCTGCTCCGCGATCAGCTCGGCCATCTCCCGCTTCTGCCGGGAGAACACATCGGCCTGGATCGCGATGTCCGAGGCCGTTCCGCCCAGTCCCGCCGAGGGCTGATGCATCAGCACCCGGGCGTGCGGAAGAGCGAAACGCTTGCCCTTGGCGCCCGCCGAGAGCAGGAACTGCCCCATCGAGGCCGCGAAGCCCATCGCCACCGTGGCCACGTCGGGCTTGATGAGCTGCATCGTGTCGTAGATGGCCATCCCGGAGGGGACCGAGCCACCCGGCGAGTTGATGTAGAGGGCGATGTCGCGTTCCGGGTCCTCCGCCGCCAACAGCAGCATCTGCGAGCAGATCTGGTTGGCGATGGTGTCCTCCACCTGGGACCCGAGGACGATGATGCGTTCCCGCAGCAGCCGCTCGTAGACCGAGTCGTTGAGTGAAAGCCCGTTGCTACCGGTCCGCATCTGCGGTGACTGCGCGTCGAACGCCGGAACAGTCTGTTGCTGGGTCACGTCTCCCTGCCTTCTTCCACAATGGACCCGGTAAGCACGTCGTCGAACCGGGCCCGCCTGAAGTATTGCCCGTTACCGGGATGCCGGAGTCCGGGTGATCCGTTACAACCGACCCTAACGAACGTGGGCGGCACCAGCTTCCCGGTGCCGCCCACGTTCGCTGAGAGCTTGTTAAGTCTCCGCCCGGAACGGTTCGCCAAGTGGGTCGGGTACCGGCGAGGCGAACTCAGAACTCATCGCGGAGTGACGTGCTCACCCGCTCGGGGCGGCACGCGATCCACCACCTCGCCGCGTGGCATCGGGCACGTCAAGTGGCGCCCCAACGTTCCCCGCCTTCCCGCGCGCCGGAAAGACCCGACCGCCCGGGCCGAGCCGGAGCAGCACTCCGAAACGACCTGTTGAGTTGTGAATCCCCGACCGGGGCGGAACCGTCAACGGAGCCGACCGGCGCCCCGCCACGCGTCGTTCACTGCGCGGAGGAACGCTCCTGCTCCTCGTCGGCCACCGAGCCCTCGACCTGCTCCGGCTGCTCCTCCTGCTCCTGGCCCTCGTCCTGGGTACCCAGCAGCTTGTCCATGTCCAACGGCTCTCCCGCCGAGTCGGTGACGGAAGCCTGCCGGACAACGGAGAACAGCGCCTTGCTGCGCCGGATGTCGGAGTAGATACGCCCCAGCTGTCCGGACTGCTGGATCTGCTGGACGTACTGGTCCGGGCTGATGCCGGACTGCTGCGCCTGGTAGATGATGCGCTCGGTGAGCTCGTTGTCCGAGACCGAGAGCTCCTCGCGGTCGGCGATGGTGTCCAACACCAACTGGGTCTTGACCGCCTGCTCGGCCTCCTGGCGCGTCTCGGCGTCGAAGTCCTCGCGGGTCTTGCCCTGCTCACGCAGCGACTCGGCGAAACGCTCCTCGTCGTGGTCGTAGGGGTGAACCGCGTCGTGCTCGCGGATCTCGACCTCGGACTGGACGACGCTCTCCGGCAGCGGGACCTCGACCTTCTCCAGCAGTGCCTCCAGGACCTTGTCCCTGGCCTGCATGCCCTGCTGCATCCGCTTGACCCGGCCGAGGCGCTCACGCAGATCGGCGGTCAGCTCGTCGATGGTGTCGAACTCGCTGGCCATCTGGGCGAACTCGTCGTCGGCCTCCGGGAGCTGGCGCTCCTTGACCGAGTTCAGCGTGACCTCGACCTCCGCCTCGCGGTTGGCGTACTCACCCGCCACCAGGGTGGTGGTGAAACGCTTGGTCTCGCCCTCGCTCGCGCCGATCAACGCCTCGTCGATGCCCTCGACGAGCTCACCCGAACCGATCTCGTAGGACAGGCCGCTGGTCTGAGCGTCCTCGACCTGCTCACCGTCGACGGTGGCGGAGAGGTCGATGCTGACGTAGTCACCGTTGGCCGCGGGCCGATCCACTCCGGTCAGCGTCCCGAAACGGGCGCGCAGCTCGTCCAGCTGTTCCTGGACGTCCTGCTCGGTGACCTCCTGGTCGTCCACGCTGACCTGGATGTCGTCGTAGGCGGGAACGGTCAGTTCCGGCCGTACGTCGACCTCGGCGGAGAACTCGATCTGCTCGCCGTCGGCGATGTTGGTGACCTCGATCTCCGGACGCCCCAGGGTCTGGACCTCGTTGCTGGTGACGGCCTCCGTGTACTTGGAGGGAACGGCCTCGTTGACGACCTCGTCGAGCACGGGTCCACGGCCGATCCGGCTCTCCAGCACCTTGGCCGGAACCTTGCCGGGACGGAAGCCGGGGATCCGGACCTGCTTGGCCAGTTCCTTGTACGCGCGGTCGAAGTTCGGCTTGAGCTCGTCGAACGGCACCTCGACGTTGAGCCGTACGCGCGTCGGGCTCAGGTGCTCGACGGTGCTCTTCACGTGGTCTCCTCGTGCGAACGTGCTTGAAAGACTCCCGGACCTCCCAGCGACTTCCCACGGCTGTCACCACGGGAAACGCCTTCCGTGCCGGGCTGACCTCCGATTCTATGGCCTGAGTTCACGGAAGGCCGTTCCGGGTACCGACCCGCCCGAGCGGGCGAATTCCGACACCCTCGTGCTTCAGTGGAAACGTGCAGGATCCACAGGAGGGAGCCGGTGCGGTACCGGACACGTGCACCGCCTGGTCCGAGACCCTTTCGGAATCGATGGCGGGCACGGCGGCCGTAGCCGCGAGCTGGTTGTGCCTGGAGCAGCCGGGCCCCTGGGGAAGGGACGCACTGCTGGAGAGCCACCTGGATCCCGGCATCGGAGCCCGGCTGGCCGAACGCGCCGCGACCAGCGGGGTACGCGTCCAACTCATCCGCAGACCGGGCAGACACCCCGACACCGGCGCGGACGTCCCGCGCACGGTCTACCTCGCCCACACCCGGCCGGGAGCGAGCTGGCTGCGCCGCGCGGAACTGACCGATCCGGCACGACTGCTCGACCTCGACTTCGAAGCATTCGCCCGAGGCGAACACGGCGGGTGGGGACTCCCCGCCACCGAGCCGGTGCTGCTGGTGTGCACGAACGGGCGACGCGACCAGTGCTGCGCGCTGCGCGGCATCTCCCTGCTCCGAGAAGTCGGCCGGCGCCACGAAGGAAAACTGTGGGAAACCACACACACCGGCGGACACAGGTTCGCGCCGACGGCCGTGACGCTCCCCTCCGGGTACAACTACGGCCGCCTCACGCCGCACGGGGTGGACGCGGTGCTGTCCGCCGCGACGGCGGGCAAGATGACCACGGCGCACTGCCGGGGGCGCTCAGCCTTCTCGCAGCCCGCGCAGGCCGCCGAGCTGGTACTGCGCGAGAACCTCGGCGAGCACGCCGGGGAGGCGCTGAACGTCGTCTCGGAGACGGACGGAGAGGTGGTGCTGCGGCACCGCGACGGTCGACGCTGGAACATCCTGGTACGCGGGAGCACATCCCCGCCACCCCGCCCGAACAGCTGCGGCAAGGCCGCCGTCGAGGCGAACACCTGGACGGTGGAACGGATCCGACGGGCGCCGGACCCCGAGTGACGAGTCCCTGCCGACTTCTGCCCCGGCACGCCCGGAACGAAACGGGCCGGGCGCCCCACGGGACACCCGGCCGAGACGTCGGGGTGGCGGGATTTGAACCCACGGCCCCTCGCACCCAAAGCGAGTGCGCTACCAAGCTGCGCCACACCCCGTGACCCCCGAGAGAGATTCCGCCGCAGGGGTCTTCGCATGCACTCTATCGCTGTTGGCTAGAATACGGCACGCACGGTCACCGAGATCGGTGGGACCCCGGGGATCATCCATCGGGATCGACTGTTGTAGCATAGGTGGCGCACTGCGGGTGTAGCTCAATGGTTAGAGCCCCAGCCTTCCAAGCTGGTTATGCGGGTTCGATTCCCGTCACCCGCTCTGTCGGCCGAGTCGGTGGTCATCCGTATCGCGGGTGACCACCGATTTTCGTGTCCGACGCAGACAGCCCCGCCCCCGCTCGCCTTCTGGCACGGCCTGCGGCTCCTCGTACGGCCCGCGAGCTCCACGGGGCGCCGACTCACCGCACGAGCGTGCCGCGAGCAGCGGATCGACGAAACCGGTTGGCCCTCCTCGCGCGGCACCCGCATCCTGAACGTTCGTCCCCGCGCCCCGGCCGAGACCGTTGCCGCCGGGGACGCTTCGCGGTTCACTCGAGACCTTACGGAGGCGATGCGCCGTTGCGACGGCTCGAATACAAGTGGCTCGTCGGGATAACCTTCGTGCTGGCACTGGTCATGCAGATCCTGGACATGACCATCCTGAACGTCGCGCTGGCGACGCTGGGAAAGCAGTTCGGCGTGGGCGCAGGCACGCTGCAGTGGGTCCTGACGGCGTACATGATCAGCCTGGCCGTGTTCATACCCTCCTCGGGCTGGTTCTCCGACCGATTCGGCAGCAAACGAACCTTCCAGTTCGCCGTACTGATGTTCACCGGAGCCTCCGTGATCTGCGGTGCGGCTCCGGGGATCAAGACGCTGATAGCGGCGAGATTCCTGCAGGGGATCGGCGGGGGCATGCTGGTCCCGGTCGGCCAGGCGATGCTGTTCCGGGCGTTCCCCGCGCAGGAACGCGCCAAGGCCTCCGCGATCCTGGCCATACCGATCACCGCCGCACCGGCGCTGGGCCCGTTGCTCGGTGGGACCTTGATCGAGGTGGCCAACTGGCGGTGGATCTTCTTCATCAACGTACCGGTGGGGGCCCTGGCCCTGCTCTGCTCGATCCTGTTCCTCGTCGAGGAACGGGGGCAACGTCCCGGGCGTTTCGACCTCCCCGGATTCGTGCTCGCCGGAGGTGGGTTGGCCGTGCTGCTGCTCGGCCTCGACCGTGCCGCCCAGGACGGTTGGTCCGCTCTCCCCGTGTGGGGCTGCCTGCTGCTGGCCGCGGTGCTGATCGGCGGGCTCGTCTGGCGGGAGCTCCGCGCGGCCGAGCCGATGCTGGACCTGCGGCTGCTCGGCAACCGGATCTTCGGAGCCGGTAACGTACTGCTGCTGTGTCAGACGGGTGCGATGTTCGGGGTGCTGTTCCTCATCCCGCTGTACTTACAGAACCTGCGCGGCACCTCCGCGTTACAGGCGGGAGCGATCCTGATGCCCCAGGCGCTTTCCATGCTGCTGGTCACCCAGGTGATCAGCCGGATCTACGGCCGGGTCGGGCCGCGTCGACTGATAGCGGGAGGATTCGCGATGCTGCTCGTCAGCGCGGGCACGCTGCAGTTGCTGAGCCTGTCGATCTCGCTCTGGGCCCTGGTGGGATCACTGGTGCTGCTCGGCGCGTCGATGGGTATGCTGATGACTCCCCTGCAGACGGCGGCGTTCGCCCAGATGAGCGGGGCTTCCATGGGGCAGGCGACCTCGCTGTTCAACGTGAGTCGCCAGGTGGCCACGGCGCTGGCCACGGCCGTGGTCGCCAGCGCGCTGGTCATGTTCACCCAGGCGGCCACGAGCGGACTGGAGGCCGCGAGCCCCGAAGCGATGGCACAGGCCCGGATGAGCGGGTTCCACGGCGCCTTCCTGGTACCGGTGGTCTTCGGGGTGCTCGGGCTGCTGCTGACGTTCCGGGTCCGCGACTCGGACGCGGTGGCCACGCTCGACCGGCGAGCGGAGGCGCAGCGGGAGAGCTCCTCGATCAACTGACACGGCCCCTACCCGTCCGCACCCAGGGAGGCAGACTTGCCCCCAGAGAACCGAACGCCGTCAGAGCCGCCCCGCACCGTCGCGGACGGTGCGCCGTCCTGGAGTGACCCACATGCCACACGCAGACCAGGTCCGCAAACACGCACGCTGGCGCCAGGGATGGTCCTCCGGCCGTAGCAGCCTGGCCTGGTTGCTACCGCTCGGTGATCAGCCGGAGCTGCGCAGGCTGGCCAACCAGTACCAGTATTCGCTACGTGACCTGCCCGGTTTCGACCCCGTCCCGCTGGAGTGGATGCACATCCTGCTGCAGGAGAACGGATTCCACGACGAGGCTCCGCAGGGACGGGTGGAAGCACTGCTGGAGGCCGCCCGACGGCACCTGTCCTCCTTCGCACCGCTGTCGTTGACGTTCCACGGGGGACTGGTGCTACCCGAAGCACTGGCACTGCCCGCCGAACCGCAGGCCACGCTGACGGACCTGCGGGCACGACTGCGCGAAGCCGCCGGAGCGGTGGTGGGAGCGGAACTGCCCGGCGACCCCGAGGAGATCGACCAGCACGTGAGCCTGGCCTTCTCCACAGCCGACGGCCCCGCCGTCTTCGCGAAGGCGACACTGGAGGCGACCAGCGCGGAACCGGCGACGGTGCGGATGCCGAGCATCTCGCTGGTACGACTGAACCGGGATCACGCCTGCGACGAGTGGGAGGTCCTGGGCGAGGTCGAGCTCTCGGGCTGACGGGTGCGGCCGTGCGGTCCGAACCGCACGGCCGCGTCGGCGGGTCGGCCGGAACCCGTGGAAGGGGGCTTCTCCCTCAGTAAGGGCACCGCTGGGGCCGCTCGGCCCGTGCCTGTCGGGGGACGCCGATCCGACGCCCCCGGAGGTGGGGCTCGGGAACCGACGCGGCGAACGAGTCGAGTGTCGGACGGCTCACTCCCGCTGGCACCGGGGGCACCAGTAGAGCTTGCGGCCGAGCAGCTCGGCGGTGGCGACCGGTGTGGAACAAACCAGGCACGCGGCACCGGCACGCCGGTAGACGTAGACCTCACCGCCGTGGCGGTCGTTTCTGGGCTCCCGTCCGGTCACCTCGGGGGAGTGCTCCTCGCGCACGGTGTCGATGCGTCCGGTACGGACCCCCTCCGACATCAGTGCGACCAGATCGTCCCAGATCGCGTCCCAGTGCCGCCGGGGTAACGAGTGCCCCGGTAGGCGGGGCGGAACTCCCCACCGGAACAGCACTTCCGCCCGGTAGGCGTTGCCGACGCCGGAAAGCACGGACTGGTCCATCAACAGCGCCGCGACGGCGGAGCGCGAGCGAGTCACCCGCTGCCACGCGGCCTCCGGATCGGCGTCGGAGCGCAGCGGGTCGGGGCCCAACCGGGCGCGCAGCCGCGCCAGCTCCTCCTCGGTCAGCAGCTCACAGGCGGCGGGACCACGCAGGTCGGTCCCGTGCGTGGGTCCCACCAGGCGCATGCGGACCTTGCCACGTGGTTGCCCGAGCGGCACGGGCGCTTCGGTGAACTTGCCGTACAGCCCCAGGTGGACGTGCACCACGCGGTCGGTGCCGTAGCGGTGCCACAGGTGCTTGCCGTGGGCCTGGGCGTCACGAAACACGGCGCCGTCGAGTTCCACGGCGGCGGTGAACCGTCCTTGCGGGCTCCCCACCCGGACCGGCTCACCCGCGAAACGACGCCGATGCAGCTCGGCGAGCCGATGCACGATGTGTCCTTCCGGCACCGAACCTCCCCTCACAACCACCGGACCGGCCCCGGCGGCACGAACGCTTCCCGTTCGACCGCCGACACCGAGCACCCACCCCCACGATCGGCGGTCGCTGGAACCGGGGCGGGCGACGCGGTCACCGCTCGGGCAGTGCCGGGGGCTCTCCGGTCCGCTCGTAGTCGGCCAGCATGTCGATCCGGCGCTGGTGCCTGCCTCCCTCGAACTCGGTGGTCAGGAAGGTGTCGACGATTCCGTCGATCTCGTCGAGGCTGTGCATCCGGGCGCCGATCCCCGCGAGCAGAGCGTTGTTGTGCTGCCGGGAGAGCTTCGCAGTGTCCTGGTTCCAGACCAGAGCCGCCCGCGCCCCGGGAACCTTGTTGGCCGCGATCTGCTCCCCGTTGCCGGAACCCCCGAGAACCAGGCCCAGACTGCCCGCGTCGGCCACCACACGGCGGGCGGCCTCCACGCAGAACGGGGGGTAGTCGTCCTCGGCGTCGTAGACGGCGGGGCCCACGTCGACCACCTCGTAACCGAGACGGCCGAGGCGTTCGACCAGATGTGTTTTCACTTCGAGACCGGCGTGATCGGAACCAAGATAGACGCGCACACGTGTAGTCTGCCAAATCGCTTCGCGTACATTGCTCACCCGGTCAAGGGATGGACATGCCACACGAACAAGTGATGTCACCGGCCGCGCAATCCGATCACGCGGTGAGGTTCGAATGGGGGCTGGAGGGCCTTCGCTCTCTCGGGGAGCAGTGCGCCGTGCTGGTGGTGGTGGACGTGCTCTCCTTCGCCACGGCAGTGGACGTGACGACGGCCGCGGGCGCCCACGTGCTTCCGCTCCCCTACCGGGACGACCGGGCCGGTGATGCCGCGTCGGCGGCCGGTGCGGTGCTCGCGGGTGACCGGGGCAGCGGAGGGTATTCGTTGAGTCCGGCTTCGTTGGCGAACGCGCCCACCGGCACGCTCATCGGTCTTCCCTCCCCCAACGGGGCGACGCTGTGCTCGGAGGCGGCCGGATTGGGCGCGGTGGTGTTCACCGGCTGCCTGCGCAATGCCGCCGCGGTCGCGGCGGCAGCGGGTTCGGCGGCCCACAACGGCCCGGTCGGCGTGATCGCGGCTGGTGAGCGTCGCGCCGACGGGTCGCTACGCCTCGCGGCGGAGGACCTGATCGGGGCCGGAGCGATAATCTCGGCGCTGCCCGTGCCGGTTTCCGCTCGTTCGGTCGAGGCGGGGATGGCCGCGCGCGCCTACGAGGCGTCCGACGACTTCGCGCGCGAGGTACGGGAGTGCGTATCCGGCCGCGAACTCACCGACCAGGGGTACCAGAGGGATGTCGAGCTGGCGCTCGCGTGGAACGCCAGTTCGACGGCCCCCCGGCTGCACGCGGGAGTGTTCAGCCATCGCTGACCGTTCCGGCCGACCGGATCGGAACGGGTGCCCGGCAGGAACTCACGAGCGAGGTCACGCGTAGGGACGCGAACGTCGGGACGTTCGCGTCACGGAAACCGCGATCAGTCGAAGCGAGGGGCCTCCGTACGGGTCCGCTTGAGCTCGAAGAAGTACGGATAACCCGCCAGCGTGCGCGCGGCGTCGAACAACTCGCCCGCCTGCTCCCCACGCGGGATGCGGGTCGTGATCGGGCCGAAGAACGCCACACCGTCGACGTGGATGGTCGGCGTCCCCACCTCGTCCCCCACCGGGTCCATACCCGCGTGGTGACTGGCACGCAGCCGCTCGTCGTACTCGTCGCTGTTCGCCGCCTTGGCGAGCGAATCGGGCAGCCCGACCTCCTCCAGGGACTCCGCGATCACCCGATCGAAGTCCTTGTCCCCGTTGTCGTGGAACCGGGTCCCCATCGCGGTGTAGAGCGGTGACAGCACCTCGTCGCCGTGCTGCTCGGCCGCCGCTATCGCGACACGCACCGGCTTCCAGGCCCGCTGCATCATCTCGTCGTACTGCTCGCCGAGTTCGCGCCCGGAGTTGAGCACGGCCAGGCTCATGACGCGAAACCGCAGGTCGATGTCGCGAACCTGCTCGACCTCGAGCATCCAACGGGACGAGACCCAGGCGAAGGGGCAGATGGGGTCGAAGTAGAAGTAGACTTCCGGCTTCCTCTGCTGGCTGTCGGTGCTCATCAACACGCCTTCCGTCGTCACGTGTGGTCACGGTTCCGATGGGTCAACCACCCGAGGAGGGCGCTGTGTTCCCGGCAGCCGTCGATTTCCCGGTCCGGGAGCGTGAACCGGACGCCCTCCGGCGGAGGGATTCACTCACCCGATCGGTCAGCTGCGCGCGGCTCGGGACACCGCGACCGGCGGTTCCGAACACAGCTCCCGACGCCGTACCCCTGGGGCGCAACGTCCCCATCCACCGGCGGGGGACGTACGTGCCCACGCGCGGAGCAGTACCGCAGCGTGATTTCATTCCGGCATGATTGATTCCGGGCGCCGCACGGGCACGACCCGGTCCCTACCCGACGACGATCAACGAGGTGATCCGTGGCTCCGCCGAACCTGACCCGCCAGCAGGCAGAGCAGCGCGCCGAACTGCTGCGCGTTCACTCCTACGCGGTCGAGCTCGACCTCTCCGACGGCGCGAACGGGGAGGACGTGGAGGTCTTCGGCTCGAAGACCACAGTACGGTTCGGCGCCGCTCCGGGCACCTCCACGTGGATCGACCTGATGGCCACGCGGGTGCACCACGCCACACTCAACGGCGTCGAGCTGGACCTGTCCGACTACGACGAGGAGAAAGGGCTCGCGCTCCCCGACCTGGCCGAGCAGAACGAACTGGTGGTCCGCGCCGACTGCGCCTACACCAACACCGGTGAGGGACTGCACCGCTTCGTCGACCCGGTGGACGGCGGGGTCTACCTCTACAGCCAGTTCGAAACGGCCGACGCCAAGCGCATGTTCGCCTGCTTCGACCAGCCCGACCTCAAAGCGAGCTTCCAGTTGACGGTGACCGCCCCGAAGAGCTGGCGGGTCGTCTCGAACTCGCCCGGTGAGGTCACCGCCTCCAGCGAAACCCTCGACACGCACACCTTCGAGGCGACTCCCCCCATCTCCACCTACCTGGTGGCACTGGTCGCCGGACCCTACGCGGAGTGGCGTGACGTCTACAGCGGCCCGGAGGGCGACATCCCGCTGGGGCTCTACTGCCGGGCCTCACTGGCCGAGTACCTGGATCCCGAACGCCTGTTCACCGAGACCAAGCAGGGATTCGAGTTCTACCAACGGGCGTTCGACGTCGCGTACCCCTTCGCCAAGTACGACCAGTGCTTCGTACCCGAGTTCAACGCGGGCGCCATGGAGAACGCCGGGTGCGTGACGTTCCTCGAGGACTACGTGTTCCGGTCCAGGGTGACCAGTTACTTCTACGAGCGTCGCGCCGAGACGGTGCTGCACGAGATGGCGCACATGTGGTTCGGCGACCTGGTCACCATGCGCTGGTGGGACGACCTCTGGCTCAACGAGTCCTTCGCGACCTGGGCGAGCGTGCTCGCGCAGGCCTCGGCCACCGAGTACACGCACGCCTGGACCACCTTCGCCAACGTGGAGAAGTCCTGGGCGTACCGGCAGGACCAGCTGCCCTCCACTCACCCGGTGGCGGCGGACATCGAGGACCTGCAAGCCGTCGAGGTCAACTTCGACGGGATCACCTACGCCAAGGGCGCCTCGGTGCTCAAGCAGTTGGTCTCCTACGTCGGCCTGGAGAACTTCCTGAGCGGACTCAAGATCTACTTCGACAGGCACGCCTGGGGCAACGCACGGCTCTCCGATCTGCTCACGGCGCTGGAGGAGGCCTCCGGGCGAGATCTGTCCTGGTGGAGCGCACAGTGGTTGGAGACCACCGGGCTGAACACGGTGCGTCCGGAGTTCGAGACCGACGAGCAGGGGCGGTTCACCGGGTTCACCGTGGTGCAGGGACCGGCCAGTCCCGGCGAGGGTGAGTACCGCACGCACCGCATAGCGGTGGGGATCTACGACGACGACCCCGGGACGGGCAAACTCGTCCGGATCCACCGGACGGAGCTCGACATCTCCGGTGAGCGCACCGAGGCCCCCGAGCTGGTAGGGGTGCGGCGCGGCAAGCTCGTACTCGTCAACGACGACGACCTGAGCTACTGCGCGATGCGGCTGGACTCCGAGTCACTGGCCACCCTGGTGGAGCGGATGGCCGACATCGACCAGTCGCTGCCGCGCGCGCTGTGCTGGTCCACCGCCTGGGAGATGACCAGGGACGCGGAGATGCGGGCGCGCGACTTCGTGAGCCTCGTGCTCGGCCAGGACAGCGACGGTGGCATCGGGGGCGAACCCGAGATCGGCGTGGTGCAGCGGGTACTGCTGCAGGCACGCACGGCGCTGGGATCCTATGCCGATCCGGACTGGCAGCCGCAAGGGTGGCAGCGCTACACCGACCGGCTGGTGGAACTGGCGCGCGCCGCCCGGCCGGGTTCGGATCACCAACTCGTCTTCGTCACCGCGCTGACGGCCGCGAAGCTCGACGCGGACAAGCTCGCGCTGCTGCGCGGCTGGCTCGACGGTTCGGAGGTACTGGAAGGGCTGGTGGTCGACACCGATCTGCGCTGGCAGCTACTGCAGGCCCTGATCGCCCACGGCGCGGCCGAGGAAAGCGAGATCGACGCCGAGCTGGCCGCCGACTCCACCGCCACCGGTAGGCGGCGAGCGGAGCGTGCTCGGGCGCTGATTCCCACCGCCGAGGCCAAGGAACGGGCCTGGCAGCGGGCGGTGCACGACGACGAACTGCCGAACGCCATCAACGAGGCGATCATCTCCGGCTTCCAGCATCCAGCGCAGCACCAACTGCTCACCCCTTATGTCCGGCGTTATTTCGACGAGATCGACGGGGTGTGGCAGCGGCGCTCCAGTGAGCGGTCCCAACCGACGGTGATCGGGCTGTTCCCCTCATGGTCGGTGGACCGGGAAACAGTCCGGACTGCCGATTCGTGGCTGGAGGAGGAACACCCTCCGGCGCTGCGCAGACTGGTCTCCGAGGGACGAGCCGGGGTGGTGCGCGCCCTGGCCGCCCGCGAGTTCGACCGCTCCTGACAGCGGTTCCGATTCCCTGCGGGTGGGGCCCGCCCGGCGGGCTCCACCCTCCTGTTCCCTCCCGGCGGGAGTCGTTACCGGGTGAACAGCACATCCGTCGGCCCCATCCTCCGGCGGGATCTCGACGGTTCGAGTGACCGGTGCTCGTGCACATACCCCGAGCCGGGGAGATCCCGCCCGTGCGAGTGACTCGCGGAGCATTGCCCCTCACCCTGTCGGACACCGCGCGTAGTCTTGTGATCGCGCACCGTCCAGCGAGTCGTGGAGCGGCCGATGCCCGAGCTGATTACCGCCATCGCCACACTGCTGTGGCCGTTGATCACCCTGCTGGTGCTGCTGCTGTTCCGACAGGCGATCGGCCGGGTGCTGCGCACCGCGGAGAAGCGGGAGCTGGAGTTCGAGGTGGGCGGCCAGCGCCTCACCTTCCACGAGCTCAACGACCAGCAGAACGAGATGATCCAGGATCTGCAGCGTCAGCTGAGCGTGCTGAATCAGCGGCTCGACGAGCGCGAGGCGGGTTCCACCCCCACGGACGTTCCCGAACGGGAGGTGGAAACCCCGGACACGTTCGAACCACCGTCGGGCCGTGAGCTGGAAGGGGACCCCGATTCCGAGGCACTCCCGCCGGTGCAGGCACCGGTGGGGCCGGAACCGTTCGCGGTGCTGTGGGTGACCGACCGGGCTCAGAGCCACGCACTGCTCGTGGAGCAGCTCCGGAACAACGGGGTGCGAGTGACGATAACCGCCACGACCTGGGACGCGGTGGCCGAGGTTTCCAAGCGACCGTATCGCCTGGTGGTCTCGGACATGGCCCGCAAGGAGGACGGACGTTGGACGACGGACGCCGGTCTGGCGCTGTTGCGCGAGTTGCGTGATCTCGGTGTGGAGATCCCGGTGATCATCTTCGGGACGCAGCACGGCCAATTGCAGCACGCCAACCAGGCTCGGCAGCTCGGGGCCGTGGCCACGACTTCCTCCGCTTACGAGATGTTCCGGCACTTCCAGAACTTCGGGCTGCTGTGAGGGGAGGTCGGGAGCCCTGGCTCCGGTGGGGTCCTCGAGGGGCGAGCTCGTGGGAGTGTCGCGGACACCGCCGCCGGGCGTGAGGCCCGCCCGAAGCGAACCCCACGTCCGGGGCGGCGAGAAAGCTCCGTCAGTGGTGCTCGGCGGCCGCCTCGAAGTCCGTTCCCGCCTCCTCGGAGAGCATGCGCAACGCGTTGATGAGCCCCTCGATCAGGTCACCTTCCTTGAAGGAGGCGACCATGCCCATGACAGCCAGGTTGCACGTACGATCCGGTATCCGCCGGTGCGCCTGCTCGCCCGTGACGACCTCCAGGCAGCGCTGGGCGGGCGACACGGCGATGAGCACACCGCGCGGGGCCCGCTCTCCCAGTCCGGCGTGGATCTGCTCGGCACGTTCACGGGTTCGCTCCCCGAGGTCGCCGAGATAGATCGCGAACTCCAACCCGGTCGTGCGGGTGGACAGGGTCAGCGCCTCGTCCAGCCGGGCCAACTGGCCGGGCGAGAAGGGCAGCTTGGGGCGCTCCGGTTCGATGCGCCGCGCGATCGACAGCCGCCCTCCGGCCGTCAACGCGTGGCCGGCTTCGAGTTCGGCCGGGTTCACGTCCGCCGCTGTTCGAGCCATCTCACCAGTTGCCACGAGCGCCTCCCCTCGCGGTGCCGGTCTCCGACTCGGAGCCCGCGTGTTCGGTCGACGGACTGCTGGGACTCACTCCCACCGGGTTGGCGACCCACAACACCGGCGGGAAGTTCCACTCCCCGTTCGGTTGGTAGCGAGCGCGGAACAGCCTCGGCCACAGCACCATCAACATGACGAGGCCGTAGACAGCAGCCGGTATCACGGCCAAGACGAGTACGGTCTGCACGACAGTCACACCAGCACGGTATCCGATTCGCCCCGGCGACGGTCCACTACCTGTACCCACAGCACGACCTCCCGGAAAACGCGTCTTCCTCCCAGCACACCGCCCGCTTTTTCCCGTAGCGTGTTCGCTCGGACACGAAATTCGCACCGAAAACGAACACCGCACCGTGATCCGAATCACCAGCGGTGCTGCTTTCGACGCATTCGGAACCGCCATTCGGAGCCGAACCGGACGGCCGCTCGGAGGGGGCGAGTTGGCGGCTTGTACCGGACAGTTTCCGATTCTAAATTTCACCTGTATGGATCTTGCGTATTTGATCGCATCCATGCGAAGAGCGGCTCCGAGCACGTGAGGCAACAATGATGACCACCGAAACCGGGAACATCAACACGAATTTGATCTTTTCGAGTGACGCATTTGCCCCGAATAAACACGCTGCGTACTCGAACCGAACTGAACGAAACGGAGGGGGCCACGGAAAAGCCACGGACGACGATCAGCTCCGCACCGGCGTCCGGATCAGCGGCGAGAAAGGTGTGCGGATCAGCGGGTGCACTGGTGTGCGGATCAGCTCGCGGAGCGGGGTGCGCATCAGCGGGCGGGCACGCGGAGTACGCATCAGCCGTGCCCTCGCCTCCCACCGCGCCGACACCCCGGCGAGGGACGAGGAACGGAGCGACGTCCCTCCGCTACCGCGAGAACCGCGCTACGAAGCTTCCGGCGCCAGTGCGCGCGCACCCCACCGGCGATGAACGAGAATCACCACTCAGTGTGATGAGACTTCACCGAGATAAGGCAACCACAACGGGTCCGGGTCGGTGGCGCCCGCCAGCAGTCGCCAGTGTCTGCCGCGCGGCGCCCTGGGCGTCTCGGGAAGGCGCCACCCCAACTCCCGAAGCGTCCGATCGGCCTTCCTGTGATTGCACCTGGTGCAGCAGGCCACACAGTTCTCCCAGCTGTGCGAACCACCTCTGCTCCGGGGAACCACGTGATCGATGGTCTCGGCGCGCACCCCGCAGTAAACGCAGCGGTGGTTGTCACGCAGCATCAACGCCGAGCGGGAAAGCGGAACCCGCCCCCGGTACGGCACGTGAACGAACCTGCTCAACCTGATGACCGAGGGAATCTCGATGCTGTGGGTCGCCGAATGCAACGTCGAGCCGGCGGAATCACCGTGCACCACTTCGGCCTTGCCGCAGACGATCAACACGATCGCCCTGCGCACCGGCAAAGCTGTCAACGGTTCGAACGTCGTGTTCAACAGCAGTACCCGTCGCTTCGGCCAAGCGCCCACGCCCTCCGGCCGGTCGGCGGAAGCCGACTGGCGATGGCCCCGCTTGCGTCCGGCCGGACGCGCGGGGGCGCGGGGCGGCGTCGTCCTGGGTGCGCCGCACGGGATCGGTTTTCGGTCGGGCACTCGACCACCTCCACCGTGTACGTGCAACAGTCGAACACAGAACCCGCCCGGAACGCACGTGTGATCCGCGCCGCACCGGTGATCGAACACCGAAAAATCGGCCAAGACAAGACCACGATAAGGGCAACAACCGGTTAACGGCGGCAGTCGCCGGAGTACCGGCCATTCGGTTCTCCTCGATTCCCCGATCAACGCCGATGAACATCATGTGAACGAACGAACGACTCGTCGCCACGTATCGTGCGAGGAGTGAACGAGGTTCAACCATTGCCCGAGTCATATCCGAACGCGCATCGCGCGGACACCGTCGAAACGCTGCACGGACACGAGGTGCACGATCCCTACCGGTGGTTGGAGGATCCCTCCGACCCGGCCTGCGCGGCGTGGTCACGCGAACAGGACCACCTCGCCGAGTCGTGGCTGCGCGGCCTGCCCCGGCGCGAGGAGATCGCCGACCGGTTGGACGCCCTGCTGCGAACCGGCTCGGTGTCGGCGCCGGTGTGGCGCGGCGGTCGTTCGTTCTTCACCAGAAGGGAGAGCGACCAGGAGTTCCCGGTGCTCTTCGTCCGGGAGCCCACGGGAGTCGTGCGACGGCTGCTCGACGTGACCGAACTCGACCCTTCCGGACTGACGACGCTGGACCGTTGGAGCCCCAGTCTGGAGGGGGACCGCCTCGCCTACCAGATATCCAGCGGCGGGGACGAGGAGTCGCTGCTGCACGTGCTCGACGTGAGCACCGGTGAGCTGCTGGAGGGCCCGATCGACCGGTGCCGTTACTCCTCCGTGGCCTGGCTTCCCGGCGGGGAGGAGTTCTACTACGTCCGCAGGATCTCCCCGGAGCGGGTTCCCGAGGACGAACGCCAGTTCCACCGCCGGGTATGGCGGCACCGCGTGGACAGCGACCCGGACGAGGACGTGCTGATCCACGGCGAGCGGCTGCACCACACCTACTTCTACTCCGTGAGTCTGTCCCCGGACAGCAGGTGGCTGCTGGTGCACGGCAGCCCGGGAACGGCACGCCGCGACTCGCTGTGGATCGCGGACCTGGAGCGCGAGGAGGACGTCCCCGAACTGCGCCGGGTGCTGGACGACGAGCAGGGAGCGCAGGCCACCGCCCGGGTGGAACCGGACGGTCGAATGTACGTCCGCACCACACTGGGGGCGCCGCGGGGCAGGCTGTGCGTGGCCGACCCGGCCCGCCCGGAGCCCGCCGACTGGACGGAGCTGGTCCCGGAGGACGCCGACTCGGTACTGGAGTCCGCCCGGTGGGTCGACGAGCCGGGCGCGGGGCCACGGCTGGCCGTGCTGCACACCGCTCACGCGGTCTCCGAGCTGTCGTTGCACGACGCGGACACCGGCCGTTGCATCGGCGAAGTACCACTGCCGGGAACCGGGCAGGTCACGGCGCTGAACACGGTGGACGAGCTGACCGAGGGCCCGCGCGACCGGCTCTGGCTCGGCTGGACGGACTTCGCCACCCCGCCGTGCGTGTACTCGTACTCGGTGGGCACCGGCGAACTCGAACTGGTCGAGCACGCTCCCGGACGGGAAGCGGTGCCGGAGATAACCAGCACCCAGGTGAGCTATGAGTCCGCCGACGGAACGACGGTGCGGATGTTCCTGCTCGCCCCCTCCACCCCGCCACGACGGCCACTGCCCACGCTGCTCACCGGATACGGCGGCTTCGCGCTCTCCAGGGAACCCGCCTACACCCCCAGCGCGCTGGCATGGGTCTCGGCCGGTGGGGTGTGGGCACTGCCCTCGCTCCGCGGTGGTGCCGAGGAGGGGGAGCAGTGGCACCGGGCCGGCATGCGGGAGAACAAGCAACGTGTCTTCGACGACTTCCACGCTGCGGCCGAATACCTCGTCGATCGGGGCTGGACCACCCCGGAACAACTCGCCATCAGCGGCGGCTCCAACGGCGGGTTGCTCGTCGGCGCGGCGCTGACACAGCGACCGGAACTGTACCGGGCCGTGGTGTGCTCCGCTCCGCTGCTGGACATGGTCCGATACGAGAAGTTCCTGCTCGGAAGGCTGTGGAGCGAGGAGTACGGCAGCGCCGACTGCCCCGAGGAACTCGAATGGCTGCTGTCCTACTCCCCCTACCACCACGTCGGTGAGGGAACCGAATACCCGGCCGTGCTGTTCTCGGTGTTCGAGTCCGACAGCAGGGTGGACCCGATGCACGCCCGCAAGATGTGCGCGGCCCTGCAGTACGCGACCAGCGCACCCCCGGACAAGAGCCCGGTGCTGCTCCGACGCGAAACCGAGGTGGGGCATTCCGCACGTTCGGTCTCCCGTACCGTGGGGATGGCGACCGACCACCTCGCGTTTCTCGCGGAGGCCACCGGACTGCTCCGGAAGTAGCAGGGCAGCGACGGGCGCTTTCCCACGCGCCCGCGCTCGCGTCGTGGACGGCGGGGCGTTCACGAAGCTCGCTCGACGGCATCGGGCGTACCGGCCTGCCAGTCGGGTCGCCGAAACGCACGTGTGGGAAAGCACTCCCGTGCGCGAACCGTGAAGAACCTCCCGACATCCGCGTGGAGCCCCGAAACCATGACGACCACGTTGCCCCTGGCGCAGTCCCAGTGCTCGGACGGGTCCAGCCGGTGGTGCGAGACCCTGCTCGACTGGACCAACAACGCGTGGCTGGCCAACTACTCGGAGATGCTGATCGTCACGCCGCTGAGGGTCCTGCTGATCGTCGTGCTGGCGTTCGTGGTGCGCCACGTGCTGCACCGGATCATCACCAGGCTCAGCCGCACCAACGGCGAGGCACCGAAGCTGCTGCAACCACTGCGGGAGCGACGGGGCGAATCGGTCTCGGGCGAGACCTTGGCCGAACAGCGGAGCCAACGCGCGCGGACGCTGGGCTCGGTGCTGAAGTCGGTGATCAGTTTCGTGATCTTCGTGTTCGCCGGTTTCTACGTCCTGCAGCAGTTCGGCGTGGACCTGGCACCGCTGATCGCCTCGGCCGGAATCGTGGGTGTCGCGCTGGGCTTCGGTGCGCAGAACCTGGTGCGGGACTTCCTGTCCGGCATGTTCATGATGATCGAGGACCAGTACGGGGTCGGCGACTGGGTGGACCTCGGCGAGGCCAGCGGTACCGTGGAGACGGTGGGACTGCGGGTGACCACGCTGCGGGACATCAACGGCACCGTCTGGTACGTGCGCAACGGCGAGATCATGCGGGTCGGCAACTCCAGCCAGGGATACGCGGTCGCCGTGGTGGACCTGCCCGTGGCCCACAGCAGTGACGTGGGCCGCGCCCAGGAGGTGGCGCAGTCGGTCGCGGCGACGGCGGCGCAGCGGGAACCCCTCTCCAAGGACGTGTTGGAGAAGCCGGAGATGCTCGGCATCAACCAGATCACCTCGGATACGATCACGTTGCGGTTGACCGCCAAGGTGCGTCCGGGACAGCAGTGGGCCGTGCAGCGCCTGCTCCGCGCCGAGATCAAACGGGCCTACGACGACGCGGACATCAAGCCGCCCTACCCGGCCGGCCGGATGATGCCGGAACCGGGCGAACAGCAGTGACGTCGAAGTCTCGCGAGGAGAGCGTGTGAGCACTCCGGAAACCTTCTACGACCAGGTCGGCGGCGAAGCCACCTTCCGCGCCATCGTGGCTCGCTTCTACGAGGAGGTCGCCAAGGACGAGCTGCTTCGACCGCTGTATCCGGAGGAGGACCTCAGCGGCGCCGAACAACGGCTTCGCCTGTTCCTCATGCAGTACTGGGGCGGACCGCAGACCTACTCCGAGCAACGGGGCCACCCCCGATTGCGGATGCGGCACGCCCCTTTCAAGATCGGGCTCGCCGAGCGCGACGCCTGGTTGCGCTGCATGCGAATCGCCCTGGACGAAGTGGAGCTGACGCGGCAACAACGCGACCGGCTCTGGCAGTACTTCGAGATGGCCGCGCACAGCATGGTCAACTCGTGGTTCTGACCGGAATCCACCATCAGCCCCGCCCCGGCTGAGCCGACCACCGGATTCCACACCGCGCAACCGGGAAATGCGGCGGCCACACCTCCACCGGCCCTCCCGTGCCGGACCAGGACCGGACACACTCGGTACCGCGCCAACCGGTTCGAGTGACGGACCGTGTCAGGACCGTCGAACACCTCACAGTACGGCTGCGTATCCTGATCGAGCGTGCTCGCCCCCGACACCGGGAACGCACTTCCGGAACCGGTCCACACCGGATCACCGGTTCACGGTCGGCTCCCCGCTGCCACGAGCGAGGCCGGCGGGCCGGAACGTCGGACAGGACACCGGGGGCGAGTGCGCGGTAGGACGGTTATCGACAAACATCGACACCGGAAACGGCGTCGCAGCCAGCGTCCGAGCACATCGGCCCCGTCGCCGAACACTCGGCTCCGGTTGCCGGACGCGGTTAAGGGGTGACCACTGTGCGCCGCTGGACAGAGCAAGACGCCCCCGACCGGGAGCGGCTCCCCTGGTGGTGGGACGCGACCCACTACGCCATCGACATACGCCTGTTCGCCGACTCCGACGGCGACGGCATCGGAGACCTGGACGGTCTGCGCAACCGGCTGGGATACCTCGAACTGCTCGGCATCGACGCGTTGTGGCTCACCGGAGTCGCCATGACCGGAGTGGGGCCCAACGTCGGTGATCCGCGACAGGCCGCCGCGATCCTGGAATCCTTCGAACTACTCACCGCCGCCGCACACGACTGCGGCCTGCGAGTGACCCTCGACATCGGTGCGGACATCTCGGATCTGCGGCAGCCCCGCGCACAGCAGGAGCTGGTCCGTACGCTGCGGTTCTGGACCGACCGGGGAGTGGACGGTTTCCGCCTCGCCCTGTCGCGACGGGGCGGGGTCACCAGGGAGCACGCCCCGAACGGACTCGATCTGGAAACCTCCCGCGCCATCCGGGCCGCGCTGGCCGACGAGTCGGACAGGCTGATCGGGTCGCTGGTGGAGGAGCAGCAGTCCAGTCGAGGCGTGTGGGACGTCGACTTCAACCGCTCGCTGGCGGAAACCGAGTTCGAAGCGGGCAGCATCCGGGAAAAGATCAGCAAGGAACTCGCCGCGTGCCGGGAATTCGGGACACGCCCTGGCTGGATCGTCTCCGGACGGAGCACACCGCGGCAGGTCACCCGTTACGGGGGTGGAGCACTCGGCCGTGCACGTGCCCAGGCGATGTCGCTGGTGTTGCTCGCGCTACCCGGCGTCGTGTGCGTCGACAGCGGCGAGGAGCTCAGTCTGCCGGAGGTCGTCGAGGACGACAACCGCGCCGGTGAGCTCCTCGGAGCGCGGGTGCCGATGCCGTGGGAGGGTGGCAAGCCACCGTACGGCTTCAGCGACTCCCCCACTTCCTGCCTGCCCGTGCCGGAAGACTGGTGGGAGCTGACCGTCGAGGCCCAGTTGGAGAGCGCGGAATCAACCCTGTCGCTGTACCGTCAGGAGCTGGAACTGAAACGTGCCGCTCGCGCCGGGGCCGAGGCCGAGGAGAGCATCGACGCCGAAGGACTCTTCGACGAGGACACCGTGGAATGGTACGGCGCTCCCAACGGGTGCCTGGCGTTCCGACGGGGTGTGGGTGGGGTGATCTGCGCGCTCAACACCTCGGAGAACCAGGTACCGCTCCCGCCCGGCGAGCCGCTCCTCTCCAGCACCCCCCTGGTCGACGGGCAGCTTCCGCCGAACTCCGCGGCCTGGCTGAGCGCGAACTGACTCCCCGACCTTCCACCTCCGGAAAACACCTCACCCCGCACCGAGGCACGAGCGGACCGTTCGAGGACTTACCACCCTCGGACCTCGCGACCGGAGCGCGAGTGCCCGGACGCGGTGGCGAGAATACGACCTCGTTCGGATCGACGAGTTTTCAAGATCCACTCGATCGTGATCCCGTCGACCTCACCGCGACGGGGAAAGTCAGTGACAGGATGGGCCACCGTGGGCTTGAACAGCTTGAGCCACGAAAACTTCCCGGCGACGCGTGGCTGGTGGGAAGGCCGGATCTTCTACCGTATCGACGTGCGGGCGTTCAGCGACTCCGATGCCGACGGAGTCGGTGACCTGGAGGGCGTGCGGGACAGGCTGGGCTACCTGGAGCTGATCGGTATAGACGCCATCTGGTTGACCGGTGTGGTGGCGACCCCGGTGGGACGACCCGGTCACGGTCGCGATGTGGACCCGCTGGTCGGCACACTCGACTCCCTGGAAGCACTGCTGACCGAAGCGCACACCGCCGGGATACGCGTGACGCTCGATCTCGCCGTGGACGGCACGGAGATCACCCGCCCCGAGAACCGGGACGAGCTGGCGGAGTCCGTACGGTTCTGGAGCAGTCGGGGCGTCGACGGTTTCCGGGTCGCCACCGTCCCCGGAATCACCGGTCCGATCGACGAGTCCACGCACCGGGCACTGCGGTTGATCCGCCCGCTGCTCGAACGGGACGGCTCGGTCCTCCTCGGCGGTCTGGTCGACGGCTGGCACACCGACCTCGGCGACCTGGTCGAGCTCGACCTGGGAGTGGACATGCGGTTCAGCATCGCACGGTTCGACGCGGCCGAGATCCAACGGATCATCCGCACCGTCCTGGAAGACGCGGGCAACAACGCGGGTCTGCCGGTATGGACGCTGTCCACCTGGGATTATCCACGTCCCACGACCCGGTTCGGGGGAGGCGTGAACGGCCTGGCACGCGCGCGGGCCATGACTCTGGTCCAATTCGCGCTACCGGGGGTGGTCGGAGTGGACAACGGTACGGAACTGGGGCTGCCGGAGTCCGAGAAACCCGACCGCACGAGCAACCACCCGGCACGCGGCCCGATGCCCTGGGAGGGAACCCATCCCCCCTTCGGGTTCTCCGCCGCGCCGGGAAACTGGTGGCCGACCCCGCCCAGCTGGGCGGCCAGCACGGTGGAAGCGCAGTTGGAGGATCCGCTCTCGACGCTCTCGCTGCACCGCAACGCGATGGAACTACGCCGCCGGCACGAGATCGCGCCTCACGCCGCGGTGCGGTGGTACGGAGCACCACGCGGCTGTCTCGCGTTCCGCTGCGACGATGGCGGTCTCACCTGCGCGCTGAACACCTCGACCTCGACGGTACCGATACCGCCGGGCACGGTGGTGCTGTGCAGCGGGCCGCTGGACGGTGAACGCCTTCCCCCGAACACGGCGGTGTGGCTGACCTGAGCGCCCACCGGACGAGTGCGCCGTCACCCCCGACGGAGCGTTCCGGCGAACGAGGACGACGACCGCCCACCAGGCCAACAACGAATCAGGTCAACAACGGCAACAGCGCGTGCCTCCGACGCACCACCGCACCGAACCGGGAATCGATGCGCAGCCACGACTCGGTGGCGCTGACCCGCACGATCTCCTCCTCCGAGGGATCACTGACCAGGAACCCCATGCCTGTCAGCACGAACAGACAGCGCAGCGGCACTGTTACCCGCAGTCCCGCCCCGCTGACCGTGAACACCTCCTGATCCATCAGCGAAGCGGGCGGGGTGCCTTTCGGCCCCACGTTCTGCCTGGCCACACCGACTCCCTGCTCGGCGACCTCACCGACCACCCTGGCGGGCAGGTCATCCACGTGGCGCCACCCCTCCGGTGGGGGCAGCTCGGACCGCCACAGCAGATCTCGCTCCGGGCCCGGGTCCATGACCGGCCCGTTGGAGACGGTCAACGCGGCCAGCAGCTCGTTGCCGGAGACACTCACGTCGGAGGGCTCGACCTCGCCTCCCACCGAACGAGTGCACAGCGCGTCGAACGGGGTAGCCGACCAGACGTCGACACGTCCGGTACCGGACCTGTTCCGCAACCGGAGCACGGCCTGCCCGTCCAACCGCACGGCACGCGCCACGAACGCGCTCAGATCGTCGCGTTCGACCGAGTCGGGCATCCGCAGTTCAGGCAATTCGTTGCTCCTCGTCCGAGACGACCGGCTCGACCACCCACTCCGAGAGGAACGAACGCTCACCGTCGGTGAGCCGGCGCGGGCGCTCGGCCCGCAGGTCATAGGGCACCATCAGGGTTTCCGCCGTGGCCACCGGATCATCGCCGCCCGCGGTCATGGTGTAGTCGACCACGAACGAGGCCGTGCGCAGCTCGCGCACCGACATGCGCACCTGCACGGTTCCCATGTGGTACTCCACCGGGGAGCGGTAGTCGACCGACAACCGGGCCACCACCATCCCCGCCGACATGCCGTCGTGGCCACGCCGCTCCGCTTCGGTGAAGAGCAGCCCCGCCCGGGCCTCCTCGAGCAGCGTCACGGTCCTGGCATGGTTGACGTGCCCGAAGGCGTCCATATCGGACCAGCGCAGCGGCACTTCGGTGACGTAGGCTCCCACCTTTTCCCTTCCTCACGAAGACAGCCGGACAACACGGCGGGCGCGGTGCGGACCACCGAACCGCCCGGTTACACCGTACGCGGCCACGGTACGGAACCGGACCCGACGAACGGTACGAGCGAGCCCGACAGGTCCGGCGGCCCCGAACACCGTCAGCGCACCATGCTGCGCAGCTGCCTGGCCGCCACCGACAACGTGGCCAGATCCTGACGCCCCGAACGCCTGATCTCCTCCAACGAGGCCCGCGCACGGCCGATTCTGGAAGCGTTGGCCGACTCCCACTGCGCGATCTTGTTCTCCGGGCGATCCTCCGGGTCACTGCCGCGCAGCACATCCACCGCGATGGCACGCAACGACGCGTACAAGTCGTCGCGCAGCGCCAGCCGGGCCAGGGCGTGCCACCGGTTGCCGCGTTCGAGCTCGGCGACCGAGACCAGCATCCGCTCCATGTCGAGGTACTCCGACAACGCGAAGTAGAGCTCGGCGCTCTCCCTCGGGCTGCGCTCGGCGGCCACCCCGGCGTCCCGCTCCGCCAGTTCGGCTATCTCGGTGATGTCGAGAAGCGCGAAGGTGTCCAGCAGAGTGGCCACCCGGCGTGCCAGCTTCTCCGGAACCCCCTGGTTCACCAACCGGTCGGCCTCGGCAGCGGCGTTCGCCGCGGCCCGCCCCTGGACAAGATCCCACACCGAATCGGCCAGCTCGGACACGACCGGCCGGAAACGGTGGATCTCCGCACCGATGGCCAACGGTTGGGGGCGGTTGGACAGCAGCCACCTGGAAGCGCGGTCGAGCAGCCTGCGGGTCTCCAGCACCATGGAGTCGACCACTTCGCTGGGCACCGTACCGTGCAGCCGTTCGATCTCCTCCCAGAGGTCCGGGAGTTCGTAGACCCCGGTGACCACCTCGAAAGCACGCACCGCGTCGGTGGTGTCAGCGCTCATCTCCTCCGAGAGGCGGTACGCGTAGGACACCCCCGCCCCGTCGACCACCTCGTTGACCAGCAGCGTCGTGGTGATCTCACGGTGCAGCGGGTGCTGGCGCACCGCGTCACCGTAGTGCCGCCGCAACGGGCGCGGGAAGTACTCCGGCAGTCGCGAGGCGAAGGCCTCCGTGTCGGGGAGGTCACTGGCCAGCACGTCCTGCTTCAGCGAGAGCTTGACGTGCCCGAGCAGGGTCGCCAGCTCCGGCGAGGTGAGCCCCTCCCCAGCCTTTTCCAGCGCGCGGAACTGCTCCGGTGTCGGCAACGCCTCCAGTTCCCGGTCCAGCCCGGTGCGTTTCTCCAGCTCGGCGACCTGCCTGGCGTGCACCGACAGCATCGGTGCCGCGTGGGCCCGCGACGTGCCGAGCACGGCGTTCTGCCGGTAATTGTCGGTCAGCACCAGTTCGGAGACCTCGTCGGTCATCTCTCGCAGCAACTGGTCCCGGCGGGCGCGGTCCAACCGCCCCTCGGAGACGAGCTGGTCCAGCAGCACCTTGATGTTGACCTCGTGATCCGAGCAGTCGACCCCGGCCGAGTTGTCCAGAGCGTCGGTGTTGACCTTGCCACCGTTGCGGGCGAACTCGATGCGTCCGAGCTGGGTCATCCCGAGGTTGCCGCCCTCACCGATCACCCGTGCCCGCAGGTCGGCGCCGTCCACCCGGACCGGGTCGTTGGCCTTGTCCCCCACCTCCGCGTGAGTCTGGGTACTGGCCTTGACATAGGTGCCGATACCGCCGTTCCACAGCAGATCGACCGGGGCCCGCAGAATCGCCCTTATCAGTTCGGACGGGGCCAGCCGGGAGACACTCTCGTCGATGCCCAGTGCCGCCCGGATCCTGGGATTGAGTGGGATCGATTTGGCCGAGCGTGACCAGACACCACCGCCCTCGCTGATCACGCCCCGGTCGTAGTCGTCCCACGTGGAGCGCGGCATCGCGAACAACCGCGAGCGTTCGGCGAACGAGGCGGCGGGATCCGGATCGGGGTCGATGAAGACGTGCATGTGGTTGAAAGCGGCCACCAGCCGGATGTGCTCGGAGAGCAGCATCCCGTTGCCGAACACGTCACCGCCCATGTCACCGACCCCGACGACGGTGAACTCCTCGCGCTGCGTGTCGACGCCGAGTTCGCGGAAGTGGCGCTTGACGCTCTCCCACGCGCCCTTGGCCGTGATGCCCATGGCCTTGTGGTCGTAGCCGACCGAGCCGCCGGAGGCGAAGGCGTCACCCAACCAGAAACCGTAGGACTCGGCCACCTCGTTGGCGATGTCGGAGAACGTCGCGGTTCCCTTGTCGGCCGCCACCACCAGGTAGGTGTCGTCACCGTCGTGCCTGACCACGTCGTCCGGGGGTAGCACCCTGCCCTCGGCCAGATTGTCGGTCAGGTCGAGCATGCCGGAGATGAACATGCGATAGCACGCGATGCCCTCCTTGAGGGTGGCCTCACGGTCGGCCGCCGTGTCTCCCGTGGGCGAGGGCTGACGTTTGAGCACGAAGCCGCCCTTCGCCCCCACCGGCACGATCACCGCGTTCTTGACCGCCTGCGCCTTGGCCAGTCCCAGGATCTCGGTGCGGAAGTCCTCACGACGGTCGGACCAGCGCAGCCCACCACGCGCCACCGATCCGAACCTGAGGTGCACCCCCTCGAACCGGGGCGAGTACACGAAGATCTCGTACTGCGGGCGCGGCTCCGGCAGGCCGGGAATCCCCTGCGGCTCCAGCTTGAACGACAGGAAGGAACGCGGCCGCGCCTGCTCGTCGGTCACGAAGTAGTTGGTGCGCAGCGTGGCACGGATCAGTCCGAGGTAGGAACGCAGGATGCGGTCGGCGTCCAGGCTGGTGACCTCGTCGATGGCTTGTTCGACGGCCTCGACCTGCCCCTGCTCCCGGGAGACCCGCGCCGCATCCGCTATCCGCGGGTCGAAGCGCGTCTCGAACAGCCCGACCAGGCGCACCGTGATCGCCTCGTGCGTGATCAGCGCGTCCTCGATGTAGTCCTGACTGTAGGCCACCCCGACCTGTCGCAGGTACTTCGCGTAAGCACGCAGCACGGCGGTCTGCCGCCAAGTGAGTCCGGCGCGCAGCACCAGCGAGTTGAACCGATCGACCTCCGAGTCGCCTTGCCAAGAGGCGTGGAAGGCTTCCTCGAAACGCTCCCGCAACGTGTCGATCCGCTCTCCGCCGGACTGCTCCAGCAGTCCCCGCTCGGGGCGCAGTCCGAAATCGAAGATCCACCTGACGGTGTCGTCGTCCAACGTGATCTCATAGGGGCGTTCGTCGACGACCTCCACACCCATGCTCTGCAGCACCGGGAGCACCATGGACAGGGTCACCCGCTCGGTGAGAAACATCTTGAAGCGCCGGTCTCCCGGGCCCGCGTCCCGAGGCACGTAGAACGACATCGCGAGGTCACCGGGTTGGGAGAGCGTCTCCAGCCGGTGCAGGTCGACCAGACCGTCCGCCGCGCCGAAATCCTCCTTGTACGCCTCCGGGAAGGCCGAGGCGTAACGCAACCCGGCCTGGCTGGTGGTCTCGGAACCGAACGCGACGAGACCCCCGTTCCGCCGGGCCTCTACGCGGTCGCCGAGCCGTTCCGACTCGACCTGTTCGACCATGTCGTCATCCCAGGTACGAATCGCCTCGCTGAGACGTCGCTGCACCCGGTTGACGTCGGGGTCGAACCGGGTACCCGGCTCGGTGTGAACCACGAAGTGCACCCGTGCGAGCGCCGACTCACCCACCCGGGTGCTGTATTCCAGCCCGGTCCCCCCCAGTTCGGCCAGCAGCACCTCCTGCATGGCCAGTCGGGAACGGGTCGTGTAGCGATCACGCGGCAGGTAGACCAGACACGAGAAGAACCGTCCGTACGGATCTCGACGCAGGAACGGCTTGAGCTTGCGGCGCTCCGCGAGCGCGAGCACTCCGGTGATTATCTCCAGCAGCGTGTCGGCATCGGTGGCGAACAGCTCGGTACGCGGGTAACTCTGGATCTCCTCGAGCATGCGCTGGCCCGAGTACGACTCGATGGGGAACCCCGCGCGGTGGATGACCTCCCGAGCACGGCGAGCTATCACCGGGATCTCCAGCACGTTCTCGTGCAGCGCGGTGGTGGTGAACAGACCGATGAAGCGGTGCTCCCCGACCGTCACGCCTTCGGCGTCGAAGGTCTTGACCCCCACGTAGAACGGATGCCCGGCGCGGTGCACGGGAGAACTCGCGTTCGCCTGGGTCAGCACCAGCAGTTCGTCCGGGGACGAGTCGACGAGCACGTCCTGTCCGGTGGACAGGTTCCGCGCGGTGCCGCTGTCGGAGCGAAGGACCCCCAGCCCGGAGGCGAGCACGGGCCGCAGGGTCGCGCTGCCGGTCTCCTCGTCCCGCACCACCTCGTCGTGGCGGTACCCCAGGAAGGTGAAGTGACCATCGGCGAGCCAACGCAGCAGGGCGGCGCCGTCGGTGGTCTGCTCCTGGGGCACCGGGGACGCGGTCGTTTCCAACGAATCGGCCAGTTCGCGCGCGGTCTGGTGCATGCGGTCGGTGTCCTCGACGACCTCCCGCACGTCGGTCAGCACCGTCAGCAGACCGTTCTCCAGCTCGGCTATCCGGTCCGCGTCCACCAACCTGTCGATCTCGAGGAACATCCACGACTCGGCCAGCGTGCCCTCGGGGGGATTCGAGGGGTCCGCATCGGGCAGCACCTCGTGCAGCTCACCGGCCACGTCCCTGCGAACCACCACGATGGGGTGAACCACCCGCTGCACCTGTGCACCGGCCCGCGACAGCTCCGCGATGACGGAGTCGACCAGGTAGGGCATGTCGTCGGTGACGAGCTGGACCACCGAGGCGGGGCTGTACCAGCCCTGCTCGGCACGGGTCGGGTTGAATATCCGCACCAGCGGACGACCAGGGGTGCGGTGCCTGGCCAGTTCGTAGTGCGAAAGCAGTGCGCCGGCGAGATCGTCCGGCTCCTCGCCGACGACCTCCTCGGCAGGCACGTGGCGGTAGTAGGTACGCAGCAGGTGGGCCAGCTCCGGGACCGTTCGCACGGCTCGCTCCACCAGGCTCGTCAGATACTCGGGACCGATCGCACCGGGATCGGGTGCCCCATCGGTGCGTTCACCGTTCGACGCGGTCGGTTCGGTACTCAACTGTCCGGATTCAGAGGTCATCGTCACGCAGCTCCACAACTAGCGGCACCTCGTTGTGCCAACAAGACCACCCTAGAGTGCGCGGCAGCGTGATCGGTGATGGCCTGAAAAGATCAAGCCGTGTGAAGTTTCCCGCTCCGCCCCGCCCCACACCACGTCGCCAGTGGTCGGGCGAGGATCTGTGAGCAGATGGGGGACGGCCGGAAGCGCGATCAGCGGACGTGAGGGGTCCAGCTGTGAGAGCTCCCCGTCTCGGTCTCCCCGGCAGCGTGCCTCCTGCCCGCCCTCGAGGGGGTGTCGTCGGTCCCGGTGCGGGCCGCGGTCTCCTCCCGGGAAGAGGGTTCTTCCCCGCCGGGCCAACGCGGTTCCCGGTCCGCACGGGGTACGGTTCCCGGTTCCCTCCCGGAAACATCCCCCGAAACTTCGGAACGTCCGAACGACCTCTCGCTCGATGTGGGGGACGACTCGGTGCCTGCGGGATCCTCCCCCCGCCTACCGCTGCGGTAGGCCACGAGCGCCTCGGCGAGCAGGTCGGCCAGTCCTGCCTGCCCCTGTCCGGAGTTCTCACCCCCGGAAGAGTTCATCTCGGAGAAATCCCGGATCAACTCCCTGCTCTGCTCCAGCAGGTGTTCCGGGACCGCAGCTGGTTGTCGCACCGCATCCCCCGGAGGGTCGGCTTCCCCCTCGTCCGGGGCCACTGCGGGGTGGGCCGTTCCGGTTCCGCCCACCGATTCCGCGCGTTCCTCGGAACCAACCGGTTCTTCGGGCTCAGCCGGTTCCGCGCGACGACGCCGACCGCCGGCTCCCGGAGTGGTTCCGGTGCCCTCGGCGGAACGACTACGCCGTGGGCGGGAAGTTCCCCTTCCCTCCGCTTCGAGAGCGGCTCGTATCTCGGCCAGTGAACGCCCCCGGGAACGCCGGGCCGGTGGCTCCTCGGTTTCCGTCGGTTCCACCGGCCTCGAAAGCAGAGAAGTTCCGTCGGTCCCCGGCTCGGAGGAGCCTTCCCACGGGTGGGCGGGCTCGGCGGTGTGCCCCACTGTTGAAGGTCCCGACGCGGGGAAACCTCCGGGTTCGGAGGGCTCGGCCACATCACCGGAAGGCGGGTCGGTCTCCGGCCAAGCCTGCAGCCCGGCGGGAGGTTCCTCCGCCCGTTCCCCCGAAGAACCCGAGGACGGGGCGCTCGGGACGACCGGCATTATGGTGGTCACGTCCTCCGAGCGGGTGGAACTCGGGAAGTCCGTTCCTGTCCCTGGTGACGAGTCGACGGTCCGCTCCGTGACCGGCCAACCGAAATCGGTCTCCGCCTCGGTACCGGCGGGAAAGTCCACCGCGGTCGAGGTCTCGTCCGCATCCACCCCGGGAAAGGACGGTTGCGGCTCCGGCTCGGCCCGCCGAGCGGAACGAGTATCCCCACCGGAGGCGGCGAGCTCCCGGAGTTCGTCCGGACCGACCGAGTTCGGGAGCCCCTCCTCGTTCCTCTCCGGAGCACGGTGCCGCCTCCCCGAGGTCGCTTCCGCCGGATATGGGGGGGCTGAGCGGTGCGGTGTCCCGCCGGAGGTGAGCGAGCTCCGATCCCCGTGCGGCGCTTCGGAAGGCTCACGCGTGTCAGCACTGTCCTGTGCGTGTCGGTGCCGCACGGTTTCGGAGTACGGAGTGCGCGGTGCCGTGCCACCGGCCAGCAGGTCGTTCATCAGACGGCGAGCTTCCTGCCTCGCGTCCGGTCCCTCCGGCACCGGGCCCGCGTCGGCAGCAGAGGCCCGACGGGAAGCCGAGGCTTGTTCGGCCCCGTGAGCAGAGACGTTCCCACCGGACTGTTGTGACGGGATCGCGGAGTTCGGTGCCGGAAACTCCTCCGAGAGGCGGAGTCTTGCCCGTTCGACCGTTCTGCGCCAGTGGTGGTCGGCCGAGTAGGCATCACGAACGCAGCGCAGCGCCTCGGGAAGGTCCGAGGCTTTCTCGTGGAGCTGCGACAGCGTGTTGAGCAGGGCGGCCTGCAGATCGAACAACTCGTGTCTGCGGGCACCGCTCAGGGCCTCGGTCAACGACTCGAGCGCCGTCCGCTGGTGCCCGGCGGGAAGGTGGACCCGAGTGGCCAGCGCGAGCCGCAGCCACCCCACCGGGGCAGCCGCGGCGGCTCGCAACGGCTGTCGCAGGACATCGGTGGAGCACCGCAGCGCTTCCTCCTGCTTTCCCAGATCGAGCAGGGACTGGACCTGTTCGAGCACCAACCCCGCACGGATCTCACCACCGTCCGCGGCCGGATCACCCAGCCGCTCCAGGAAGTCGAGTCCCGAAGCGGCGGCCTCGATCGCCGGCGCGAACTCACCGTTGCCCCGATAATGGGCCGCCCGGACGGACGCGACCCTGGCTCGGAGCAACTGAGTGGTGTCCTGGTCCTCGGTCGACTCGGCGGCGTAGAGCCGGTCCGCCTCGTCCAACGCCTCGACGCGCTCCGCGGCGCGGCGGTGCATCGGCAATGCCCCGCACAGCTCGATCAGGGCGTGCGCCCGCAGCCGCGCCGGGACTCGTTCCAGTTCCAACAACGGGTGCAACACCCGCAACGCGGCCTCGGGGCTGCCGCTGCCACGGGCACAGCACGCCAGTTCGACCCGAATACTTTCCAGTGGATCGGATGCCCCCGCACGCTCGGCGTCCCGGAAAGCACCGAGCGCCCGCTCCGTTCCCGCGACGGAACGCCCCAACCGGTTCCCGGCGAAAAGCGCGATCGCCTCCGCCTGGAGCCGCTGCTCGGTGTCACCGGTTCGCCTGGCGTAGGCGGTCGCGCGGTTGGCGAGCAACAGGGCCAATTCGGGAACCCGCCAGCGCAACTGCCAGGCGGAATCCACCAACTCGTGGCCGGGGTTGCTCGTCCGCGAACCGCGCTCCCTCGCCAAATCGACTCTCCGATCCTCAGCCGCGGGTCAGTTTGCGATGGGTAACCCGGTGCGGACGTGCGGCCTCGGCGCCCAACCGGTCGATCTTGTTCTTCTCGTAGCCCTCGAAGTTGCCCTCGAACCAGAACCACTTCGCGGGGTTCTCTTCATCACCCTCCCAGGCGAGGATGTGGGTCGCCACACGATCGAGGAACCACCGGTCGTGGGAAATCACCACAGCACAGCCGGGGAATTCCTGCAGCGCGTTCTCCAGTGAGGACAACGTCTCCACGTCCAGATCGTTGGTGGGCTCGTCCAGCAGTAGCGTGTTACCACCCTGCTTGAGCGTCAACGCGAGATTCAACCTGTTGCGTTCGCCGCCGGAGAGCACCCCGGCCGGTTTCTGCTGATCGGCTCCCTTGAACCCGAAGGCGCTGACGTATGCCCGCGAAGGCATCTCGACCTGACCGACCTGGATGTGGTCCAACCCGTCAGAGACGACCTCCCAGACGTTCTTGTTGGGGTCGATGCCGGAGCGGTTCTGGTCCACGTAACTGAGTTTGACCGTGTCACCGACCCGCACCTGGCCGCTGTCCGGCTCCTCGAGGCCGACGATGGTCTTGAACAGGGTCGTCTTGCCGACACCGTTGGGACCGATGACCCCCACGATGCCGTTGGGCGGCAGCGTGAACGAGAGGCGGTCGATGAGCAGGTTGCCCTCGAATCCCTTGCTCATCTCGTTGGCCTCGACCACGAGGTTGCCCAGCCGGGGCCCCGGCGGGATCTGGATCTCCTCGAAGTCCATCTTCTTGGTCTTCTCGGCCTCGGCGGCCATCTCCTCGTAACGTTCCAGACGCGAGCGCGACTTCTTCTGCCGCGCCTTGGTGTTGGAACGGACCCACTCGAGCTCGTCCTTGAGCCGCTTCTGCAGCTTGGCATCGCGCTTGCCCTGTACCGCGAGCCGTTCGGACTTCTTCTCCAGGTAAGTGGAGTAGTTACCCTCGTAGGGGTAGGTGTTGCCCCGGTCGAGTTCGAGGATCCACCCCGCGACGTTGTCCAGGAAGTAGCGGTCGTGGGTCACGGCCAGCACGGCACCGGCGTAGTTGGACAAGAACTGCTCCAACCACTGCACGCTCTCCGCGTCCAGATGGTTGGTGGGCTCGTCGAGCAGCAGCAGGTCGGGCCTGCTCAACAGCAGCTTGCACAGCGCGACCCTGCGCCGTTCACCGCCGGACAGGTAACGAACCTCGGCTTCGGGAGGTGGACAGCGCAGCGCATCCATCGCCTGCTCCAGCTGGGAGTCCAGCTCCCAGGCATCGGCGTGGTCGAGCTCCTCCTGGAGCTTGCCCATCTCCGCCATGAGCTCGTCGGTGTAATCGGTGGCGAGCTGCTCGGCGATGCTGTTGAAGCGGTCCAGCTTCTCTTTGATCTCGCCAACGCCCTCCTCGACGTTGCCGAGTACGGTCTTCTCCTCGTTCAGCGGGGGCTCCTGCTGCAGGATGCCCACGGTGTAACCGGGGGAGAGAAAGGCCTCACCGTTGTTCGGGTGGTCGAGTCCGGCCATGATGCGCAGCACGCTCGACTTCCCGGCCCCGTTCGGCCCCACCACACCGATCTTGGCACCGGGATAGAACTGGAGCGTCGCGTTCTCCAGTATCACCTTGTCCCCGTGCGTTTTGCGCACATTCTTCATGGTGTAGATGAACTCGGCCATGCCTCCGATCGTAGATGCGTCGGGGCTCGTCGTCTGCACTGCGTCCGCGCCGTGAGCCCCCTCGACAAGGAGACCGACGATCACTCGGCGTATCCGTGCGCGCCCCCACGCGAAATTCGAACGCCAGCGACGGAGTCGATCACGATCCGCGCCTCTGGAGGTGTCCGGACCTCGCGCGCGGAGGGAGACGAAACGGTGAGGGCAAGTGGTGGCACGGCGGGTCGGGCCGTGCCACCACCCGATCAGTTCCGAACATCAGACCCCGAGCGCATGGGGTGAAGTGCTCTCGGTCGAGCTAGCACACGGTGGAACAGCCCGCAAGTACTCACGGGAGACGGACTCGGAGGACTGCCCACCGGCTTCCGAGTCGCAGACCTCCGATCGGGATTCGTGCAGCACATCAAGTCCTACCGCGCTGGCATCGACCTCCGCGGCGGTTCGCCGCTGCCCATCGGTCTCGTACTCCCTGGTACGCAGTCGGCCCGTGACCAACACCGAATCGCCCTTCTCCAGAGCTTGGGAAACTCCCTGGGCGAGCTGTTTCCAGCAGTTGACGGTGGCGTGGACCCGGTCACCATCGACCCAGCACTGGTTCACCCGGTCGAAACGGCGAGCGATGCTGACCATGCGGAAGCTCGCGACACGGTTGCCGTGTTTGGTCTCACGAGTCCTGGGGGCACTGAGAACTTCACCGACAAGAGTGACAGCGGTCTCGTACATGAGCTCCTGCCCTTCCACCACTTCTGGCGTGGTCGTCTCGGTTGCGCGGCGCCGGACGGCGCCGCATTCAGACTGCCCGGAGCCGAACACGAAAAGCGACATTTATATCACTTTGTGTGCACAACTCGTGGTCATGTGGACAATTCGCGGAAATGGTCCCCGGAAAGGGAACCGACAACGCGCCCACAAGCCACCCGAAAGAGCGAAAGCAGGGGGCGACAGCGGGGGTGACATAACGACTCGATAGCGTGGAAGCGCAACGCATAGAGTTGAGCTCGGAGCGCGACTACGATGCTGTCGACAGCCCGTCGTCGCTGCTCAGCCCGCCGTGACACGACCCGCGACAGGAAAACGAAAGAGATTCAGGCAACTGGGATCAAACGCTCGGGATTATGATCGGCTTGCCATTCGATACCGTCTCGGCAACAGCCTCCGTGTGGGTTCTCCGTAAAGCGAGGAGAACCGTTAGTCTGCTTGACGCGACACGGCACGCGCCGTGAGCACGTGTCCGGTGTCGTTCGAGCCCTCGTAGCTCAGACGGATAGAGCAAGAGACTTCTAATCTCTAGGTCGCAGGTTCGAATCCTGCCGGGGGCGCCTCCATTGTTATCCCGTTGACCTGCGCCGGGAAGCCAAATCGACAACCTTGCCGTGATCGGCATCGTCGGCCACGTGGGGCAAATGTGGGGCACCACCGTGGTGCGAGTGCCTCGCACCCTCGAATCCTGCCCCACTCAGTGCCCCACGGACGGCGTCCCACTGTGTATCGGCGAGGTGCGCGTACCGCTGGGTCATGGTGATCGTCGAGTGCCCGAGCAGTTCCGAGACCTGTTCGATCGTCACGCCCCGCTGGAGCAGCCACGAGGCGTACGTATGCCTAAGGTCGTGCGGTGTCAGGCCGTCGAGCGCAGCCTCCTGAACCGCCGGATTCCATCGGTCCCTCCGGAAGTTCGAGTAGCCGATCGGGGTTCCTGCTTTGCTCGGCAGCAGCAGGGCGCCGTCGCAACGTTTCTTGTCGCGGTGCTGCGCCCGACACCGCACGGCCGGGTGAGCGGCCATCCACTCGTCCAGCGCCGCTGCGAGCTCGTCAGTGATCGGGATGCCGCGGCGAGACTTCCCCTTTGGGTACGGCTTGATGTGGTCCGCGCCGAGCTCGTAGACCTCCTGAACGACGATGCGCCGCTGCCCGATGTCCACGCGAGACCGATGCAACCCGACGATCTCGCCCCACCGCATTCCGGTGCCGACACCGAGATCGAGGATCATCCGCAGCAGCTCGTCATCGGCGGCGCTTCGCAGCCGTGCGAACTGCTCGCGAGTCAGGAAAAACTCGTCGGGTGGAGCTGCCTTCGGAAGTTCGATGTCGACGCACGGCGAGGAGCCGATCTTTCCCGCCACCACCGCATCGGCGAGCGACTTTGCGAACAGCCGGTAGACCTTCTTCACCGTAGTCGGCGAGAGCGCCTTTCCGGACTCCTTGCGCCGTTGCCCGCCGCCGACTGCCTTTCCGCTCCCCCGCTTCGTCGGTGCCGTCTTGCTCGTACGAGAAAGCTCGTCGATCCACTGCTGCACTCGCTCGCGGGTGATGTCGGCGAGCGGCACCTCGTCCCAGTACGGCGCGACGTGAGTCCGCATCCGCGACTCGTCGCCGCGGGCGGTTCCCGACTCGATCCGGCGAGCCGGGAACCACTCTTCGCGCCACTGGCCCCACGTCGCCCGCCCGGCTTTCGGGTCGACCGCGCCGGGGCGGCGGATCTTGTCCTCCTCGATGGCCGCGAGACGCTTCGCCTCGGCCCGCTGGGTATAGGTCCGGCCGAGGTAGCGCTTCGCGCCTGAAGCGTCGCGGTACCCACCGCGGTACCGGCCACTTTTCAGTTTTTCGGTCCAGGCCATCGCGTGACCTCCTATGGTGGTGGTGATTACGTCCGCTGGCGTGCGCGCAATGCGGCGTTGCGCAGGGCGTCCGCCACGAGATCGGCAGCGTCGGCGCTGAGTTCGACAGGTTCCAGGCCTGCCCTGCCCGCCAGCACGTGTCCTGCGCTGTCTACGGCGATGCGTACCGTTCCGTCTGTGCTCACGATCCAGGCGACGTCGTCGTCTCTGGGACCGTCGTCGATCATGCAACCCTCCCTCGCGCTGCCCTCGTACAGCGCGCCGTTCGAACGAATGTTCGACCATTATGCCTGACCTGCCCCCGCAGGGTCGTCAATCCTGCGTCGTGCGTTACGGAGAAAAAAGCACAATTCGGAAACAACTCTCCAGTAGGCGTAGGGTTGCTCCATCCGGGCGAAGTACGTCTACTCAGAGGACTGGCCTAGCCGACGCTCCAGCTCCCGCAGTAGGTCCTCATTAGACATTTTGGACGGATCAGGGGCGGTCACGTTCTCGTCCGCCTGCTCCGGAGTCAGTAGTCCCACCAAGACGTAAAGCCTCTTCAGGGGCAAATTCAGGGCGTCGGCGAGCTTGGCGGCGTTATCCCACGAGGGGTACTCCCCTCGGCGCCACCGGTACACCCCGGAGTCGCTCAGGCCATGCGCGTGCGCGAACTCCTTGACCGTGTACCCACGTTCGTCCAACCACGTGTCGATGTACTGCTGAAAAGTCGTCGCATAGTCATACGTGTAGCGCGCTTCAGTCATGCCTGACACCGTACTATCAGCAGTGCTAGAACCGCAGGTCACATGGCGTGATCCACTCGTTTAGACGCCTCTATGTGGGCGATTGTTCGCCCGACCAGGCCAGCATCACTACTGAAGCCAGTTGCACAACTGATAGGAACGCAGTAGTGTGTCACTCATGCAGCCAGCTTCAGTCATGATTCAGGACGGGCATCATGAATGACTCGATCACTGCGCGTGTCGATCGGATCAAGGCGTGGCGCGACGCCGAAGGGTGGTCGAACGACGACCTCGCCGACGCGATGGGCGTGCACTACATCACCGTGAACCGCGTCCTCGTCCAGGGATGGCCCGCGAGATGGGCGTTCCTCGACGGAATCGTCCGGGCATGGGGGATCGGTGCACTCCTCGAGCTGTTCGAGGAGCACGACATCGAGAGCGAGGTGGCGGCATGACCGAATGGCTGACCGCCCGCGACGTCGCATCCCTCGTCGGATGCCACTACATCACCGTTGCCCGCGCCCTGGAGTCCGGCGAACTACACGGCCACCAGCGGCATCGCGGCGGCCGGTGGCGCATCCACCCCGACGCGCCGGACGTGTGGGTGCAGGGCGGAGACAGCGCCGCGCCCTGCGGATGCAGCAACGTCGTTCCGTTCCGACGTCCGAAAGGGACCGCAGCATGACCCAAGTAAAAACCCCCGGCCGTAGCCGGGGGCTCAGCGGAGTAACCCTCCCACCACAGGAGGACTACATGTCCTCAGCATACCGCACCGACCTCCACGAAGCCATCACCACCCGCGACGTGCGCCTCAGTCCCTACCCGGCGGACTACGACGAGTGCGCCGAGTGCGGCCACCCCGCCGGGGTCGCCGTCTACTGGTGGGATGCCTACCCCCCGTACGGGTGGACCAGCGCCGCGAGCTGCCCGCTGTGCGCCGGTCTCGTGATCGACCGGGCGCTGGAGGAGTGCCAGGACGGCACCGAGGTGACCGTCGAGACGGATCTGCTGGGGGTGCGGCCATGAGTCTGACCGGATCGACCGAACTCGACGCGCTGCTGCCAGAGGCGACACAGCTCGTCGGGGCGATCCACGAGTACGAGCCGGAGCAGGTGCACAGCATCCTCGCCCGCCACACCACGCCGGACGAGCTGCGCGCCCTGGTGGTGCTGCTGGCCGGGATGGTGCCCGACGACCAGACGCCGGGCGAGCTGCTCGGCTGGGTCGCCAACCCGCCGGAGTACACGAGACTTCGCAGCGAAGGTGTCAGCGCCTACGCCGCCGGAGCGCTCGCGGGACGAGAGGAGGCCGCCGCGTGACCGCCGACTACCTCGGAACCTACGAACCCGGCTCGGATGAGTGGCAAGCGCTGCGTACCTCCGGGCTCGGCGGGTCGGAGATCGCCGCCGTGCTGGGGCTGAGTCCCTACGAGAGCCGTTTCTCGCTGTGGCACCGGAAACAGGGCTTGGCCGATCCGCAGCCGGACCACGCCGCGATGCGGGCCGGTCGCTACCTCGAACCCGCGGTCGCGGCCATGTTCGCCGACGCGCACCCGGAGTGGACGGTGGAGCAGTCGGGCACGTGGTGCCACGCCGAGCGCCGCTGGCAGATCGCCAACCCTGACCGGCTGATCACCACCGACCAGGGACACCGCGAGCTACTGGAGATCAAAACGGCTCGCGACTCGTTCGGGTGGGGCGAGCCGGGCACCGACGAGATCCCGGTGCACTACCGGTGCCAGATCCTCTGGTACCTCGACGTGCTCGGACTCCACCGGGCGCACCTGGCCGTACTCACCAGCGGGCAGGACTACGCCGAGTACATCGTGGAGTACTCCACCGACGAGGCGAACCTGCTGCGCGACCACGGCGAGGACTTCCTGCGCACGATCGAGGAGAACGAGCGCCCTTCGATCGACGAGCACGGCGAGACCTACCAGGTGATTCGCGACCTGCACCCGGACATCGAGGACGCCTCGGTCGAGATCCCGGCCAAGCTCGCCGAGCACTACCGCGACCACCTCGTCGACGAGCGCATCGTCCGAGACCGAAAACGGCGCTACGTCGCCGAAATCGCCGACTACATGGGAACCGCCCGCCGCGCCTACTCCGAGGGGCAGCCCATCGCGATCCGCAAAGCGAGCCACGGCGGCACCCCGCACGTGGCGCCCGCGCCCGCACTTACCCGCACGATCAGTCAGGAGAACAAGCCATGACCGGCCAGACCATCGGCACCGCCGTTGCCAAGAAGGACGACGAAAACCCGTCGGCCATCATCGCCACCAACCGGGCCGACCTCGCCCGGGTGATGCCGAGCCACGTTCGCACCGACTCGTGGGTCCGCATCGCGCAGGGCATCGTGCGCCGGGACAAGAACCTCGCCCACGCCGCACGCCAGTCGCCCGGCACCCTCATGGTCGCCCTGATGGAAGCCGCCCGGTTGGGTCTCGAACCGGGCACCGAGCAGTACTACCTCACTCCCCGCAAGAACAAGGGGAAGCCGGAGGTGCTCGGCATTCCCGGTTACCAGGGGCTCATTGAACTGATGTACCGCTCGGGTGCCGTGTCGAGTGTGGTCGTCGAGACCGTACGGGAGAACGACACGTTCCAGTGGGCGCCGGGGCGAATGGAGCGCCCGGAACATGAGGCCGACTGGTTCGCCATCAACGGCGAACGCGGACAGCTCCGCGGCGTCTACGCCTACGCGATCATGAGCAACGGCGCCACGTCCAAAGTGGTCGTGCTCAATCGCAACGACATCGCACGCGCCCGCGACTCCGCCCAGGGCGCCGACTCCGAGCACTCCCCGTGGAAGAACCACGAAGAGGCCATGTGGCTCAAAACAGCCGCACGCAGGCTCGCCAAGTGGGTGCCGACCTCGACCGAGGACCGCCGGATCGTGCAGGGCGTCGCCGAACGCAGCGACCAACCCACCGAAGCACCGCTCGACCTCACCGACGAGCCCGACACCGACCAGCCCATCGAGGGCGAACTCGTCGACGAGGAGGCCACCCAATGAGTCAGCTCGCCCTCGCCCTGGCCGACCGCAATGCCGGAGGCGAAGCCACCCTCGCAGCGGCCACAGCGGCACACCGCACCGCACGGGAGCTCTACGAGCGGCACCTCGCCGAGCTCATCAGGGAGCACGTCGAGTTCACTGCGGACACCATCCGCGAGCGGGCCGGAAACCCGCCCGACGCCCAGCCGAACCTGCTCCCGTGGCTGCTCTCCCAGGCAGCCCAAGCCGAACGCATCCAGGCCGTCGGCGAGTACCGGAGCCCCCGCCGTACCCGACACGGCTCCCGTAACCGCCGGTGGATCGCCACCGACGCGCTCTGACCTATCCACCGCGGGGCCGTCCGCGTGGCGGCCCCGCCCCTTCGATCTATTTGGAGTTGCCGACTCATGCCGTGGTTCGCCGTCGACGACCAGCTCGCCGACAATAAAAAAGCGCGGAAGGCCGGGACCGCCGCGCTCGGATTGTGGGTTCGGTGCGGATCGTGGGCCGCCGCGCATCTGACGGACGGATTCGTTCCGGCCGACATTGTGACGCGCTACGGCACCACGAAACAGGCCGAGAAATTGGTTCAGGCTGGATTGTGGGAACACGCCGAAAGCGACGGCGAATCCGGCTACCAGTTCCACGACTGGTTCGACTACCAACGGAGCGCCGAGCAGGTCCGCAGCGAGCGGGCCGGAGCCGCGAAGCGCAAGCAACGCTCCCGCAACGCCTCCGATGGCAACGACACGACCAATGAGGGGTCCAATGGGGGGTCCAATGACGGGCGTGTCGCACCCGAAAACGACGAGACAAAAACACACGAAAAATCCGAGAAACCGCAGGACACGGACGGGTGTCACGGTGTGAGTCACACCGTGAGTCACGGTCCCCCCATCCCATCCCATCCCATCCCTACAGAGGGGGCGCGCACGCGTGCGCGCACGCGAGCCCCCGATCACCTGCTCGTCACCCCCGACATGCGCCAGTGGGCCGACCGATCCGGAATCCGGTGCGACCTCGATGCGGAAACCGAAACGTTCCTCGACTACCACCGCGCCAAAGGGGCGACATTCAAGGATTGGCACGCCGCGTGGCGAAATTGGATGAAAAACACGCTGAAATACGGCGGCGCCCCGAAATCGGATTCACGGAAACCGAACACCCTCCGCGGAGAAAGGATCGCTGAACAATGACGTGGATCGCCGACCCGGCGATGGAAATGGCGCTACTCGGGTCGATGCTCATCGACGCCGACACCACCGCGCCCGCACTCCGGTCAGTGCCACGGGAAGCGTGGGGAGTGCCGCGACACGAGCAGCTCGCCGCGCTCATGCTCGACATGCACACCCGCGGGCAGGGCATCGACAAGCAAACCGTGGTCGGCCAGATTGCGGCCCGGAGTCTGATGACCAAGCTCGACCCGGATTTCGTCGCCAAGCTCGACACGGGCGGGTATTTCCCGTTTCATGCCAGCGACTACGCCGAGCGCATCATCGAGCTGTACGGGCAGCGGTATCTCTCCGAAGTCGTCACCCGCACGCAGCACCGGCTCGCCGAGGGATGGGAACGTGGCGACGGGATCGACGTATCCACCGCCGTGGCCGAACTGCGCACCGCGTGCGACGCCGCACAGACCACGGCAGGCAGTGCCCAGGCCGCCCCGCTGTCACTAGCCGAGCTGCTGGAGGCCGACGACTCGTACAACTGGCTCGTGCCGGGTCTGTTGGAGCGTGCCGAGCGCCTGGTGCTCACCGGCGGCGAGGGCGCCGGCAAGTCCGAGCTCGTGTCGCAGTTCGCCGCGACGCTGTGCGCCGGTTTGCACCCGTTCACGGCGAAACCGCTCGGCGATGGCGGGCACGGGCTGCGGGTGCTGATCGTCGACGCCGAGAACTCCGAGCGCCAGACCCGACGCCGGTACCGGCGGATCGTGCGGTGCGTGGACCGGGCACGGGCTGACCACGGGCTCGGCCCGGCCGACTGGCGCGGGCAGTTTTTCGTCCACTGTAGACCCGAGGGGTTGGACTTGACGTCCGGCCGGGACATCACGTGGCTGGAGCACTCGGTTTCCGCGGTCGCCCCGGACGTGCTCGTACTCGGGCCGCTGTACAAACTCCACGCTGGCGACCCCTCGGACGAGCAGCTCGCACACCAGCTCGTGAGCCAGATCGACTCGATCCGGGCGCGGCACGACTGCGCGCTGATCACCGAGGCGCACGCCGGGCACGCCCAGGACGGCGGCGGCAACCGCAAGATGCGCCCGTCCGGGTCGAGCCTGTGGCTGCGCTGGCCCGAATTCGGCTACGGGCTCCGGCGCAGCCAGGAGAAACCACCCGGCGGATTCACCGACGAGGAGGAGCGCCGCAACCGCGAGCGGCCCGTCATGGTCGACGTCGTCGCCTGGCGCGGATCCCGCGAGGAGCGCCAATGGCCGACATCGCTGGTGCACGGCACGACGCTTCCGTGGGTGCCCGCCGACCCGGACTACGAGAAAACCGCCGGAATCTGATTTTTACATGTGCAGCTAGTTGCACTCATGACTGACACTAGCTACAGTGATGAGACAGCGGAGTTCACACCACCACAGTCCAGAGAGGACGAATTTCGATGAGTACTGACACTGCCGTGACCACCGACGCGCCCCGCTACCGCGACGAGCGCGATCGGCTGCGCGGAGAGGTCGCCACCCTCCGCGACCTGCTGAAGACCTGGATCGTCGTGACCATCGCGCTCACCCGTCGCGCCTGGCAGGCCGAGCGGGACGCGGCCCAGCTCCGCGAGGAGCGGGACACCGCCGAGCAGCGGTTCACCGACACCTGCGACACCAACGCCAGCCTGCGGCAGGCACTCCAGGACGCCAGCGCCCGCGAGCTCCAGCTCATCGAGGAGCGCGACACCGCTCGGGAAGCGCGCACCGTGGCGCACCGCCGGGCCTCAGAGTTCATCGACCGCGCCCTCGCCGCCGAGTCCGAGGCCGCCGACCTCCGCGCCCGCAACGCCGAGCTCGTCCACCGCTACGACCAGACGAAATCGGCCGCCGTCGAGGCCATCGAGCGGTGCAACCAGCTCGAACGGCGTGCAGGGCGCGCCGAGGACCGCGCTCGTCGCGCCGAACAGCGCCCCGACCCGGAACCCGCCCCCGTCGAGGACCACCCCGGCGTGCTGCGCCGCTGCGCCCAGCGGGTGCGCGACCTGGCCAGGGGGCAGTGATGCGGATCCGCCTCGACCAGGTGACCGGCACCGACCGGCTCGTGCTCTACAGCCCCACCGGGACGCCCCACGAGTACTCGGTCCTCTCGCTCGACACGACCCTCCCCCGCTGGCACGTGCTGCGCGTACAGCGCGACGGCCACCACGCCTACATCGCCGGCCCACCCGACATCGCCATCACCGTGAGCCGCAAGGAGAGCACGCAATGAGCACTCAGGACGCAGACGGCGGAACCGTCGAGATCAACCCCGAGCTGGTCGAGCTGCGCGACTACCTCGCCCGTGTCGAAAAGATCGCCGACGACGCCCTCGCGGCCCGCGACCGGTGGGTGGAACGTGCCCACCGCGCCGAGGCCCGACTCGCCGAACAGCGACGCGCCCGCATGAGCGGGCAGAGCCGCGACATCCAGCAGATGTGCGACGAGACCGAGGCAATCATCGCCGACCAGATCGACCAGAACCGCTCCGACCTACGCGAGCGGTGCCCCGAGCAGGTAGCGCCGCTTGATGCGCTCCGGCGCATGGCCGCCCGGTGCGACGAGGCCGACGACGAGGGCGCGCTCATCGAGCCCGACGAGATCCGACTCATCATCCGCGACGCGCTCGCCGACGACCAGTAACAGCCACCGGCGGCCCCACGCGGGGGCCGCCCACCGTCCGAGGAGGACACCGTGAGCACTCTCGACGCCCTCGACATCACCACCATCACCGTGCCCGATCACCTGACGCTGTGGCGGAACTCAGACGCCATACGCCCCGCGCTGATCCTCGGCGACGACCGCGGCTGCGTGGAGGTGTCGACGCTGTTCGGCTCCGCCGAGTACGGCGGCGTCGACATCCACTCCCGCGACCCCCGCGAGGGCCTGGACTCGATGGATCACTGCCGGGTACTGGACGGGCCGTGCCACGGGGCGGGCACCTCGATGGTCGGCCCCTCCGAGATCCGCGAGGCGCTACAGACCGGCGACGGCCCCGCGCTGGTCGCGGCGATGACCGCCCGGCACCGCCAAGTGTTCGACCAGTAACCCATCCCTCCGGCGCCCCCGCACAGGGGGCGCCCTCCCCCCTGGAGGCACAGATGACCGACCACAGCCCCGCGGAGCGGATGGTAGCCCAGCTACAGCGCCGCGCCGACGACTACGCCCAGATCATCACCGAGCTACGCCGCGACCTCGCCGAACTCCAGGCAACGCAGCGGCTCACCTGCGACGGCTCGGCGACCTGCAGGGCTACCGCCCACGTCGAGGGGTGCTTCGCCACGAGCGTCGAGGACGAGCAGCCCGCGGCCGTGACCGTCACCCTCCACGACCCCGACAGCGAGCAGGGGCAGGAGCAGGTCGACGAGGCAGGTCGAACGCTCGCCGCGGAGTACGGCGAGGAAACCGCCTACGAGCTGTACGAGAGCCTGCGTAACCACTACCAGGAGACCGCCCGCGCCGTGCTCGCCGCGCTGCGGGGAGGTGGGCAGTGATGGCGCAGGACATCGGCAGCCCCAACCACCGGTGCGACTGCGGGCAGGACGTGTACCTCGCGCACTTCGTCAGCAGCACCGACGGTGTTCCGGATTTCGAGGGCGAGCAGTTCGACCCGCTCGACCGGCGGATCGGCGGCGACGCGCTCCTGTCGTGGCACGACGGTGACCTGCACGCCACACGGCTCACCGATCAGCAGCGGCGCGGAGCGGAGCGTGCTGGCGAAGCTCTCCACGAGGAACACGAATGCGGGAGGCAGTGATGGGCCGCGCCCTACTCGTGGCCGGGCTGGTGCTGGCGGTGCTCGTATCCGCCGTGCTCCTCGCCAGCGCCGCGCTCGGGCTGCCCCTGATCGCCCACCAGGCGCTCGGATGGGGCGCCGGAACTCTCGCCGGAGTGGCCGGGCTGCGCGAACTCTCCCGCGCCTACCGCATCGGAGGCACACCGCAATGACCGAGCCAACCTGGCGCGACTGGGCAGGCCGCAGCATCACCGACCCCACCGACCCCAACGGACGCCCCATCGAGACGCCGACCGATCGGCGGTGGCTGTGGCGGATCGAGACTGACCTCGCCGTGTCGGCCACCACCGACAGCCAGCGTCGCCTGGCGCACCTGCTCCGCGAGTACCTCGACGAGACCTGCGAGCACCACTACCTCGACTACGACGCCGACGAAGCGTGGGACGCACACCGACAGTGCCTGTGGTGCAACCACATCGAGGAGGGCGAGCAGTGAGCCGCCCTCGTGGGCAGTGCCCCCACTGCCGCCGGCCCATCAGCATCACCACCACCGGACGCGTCCGGCACCACGCCGGCGGCGTCGACACGCACTACCCCGGCGAGGGCCGGACCTACCGATGCCCCGGCGCCGGACAGGCGCCCGCAGACATCGACGCCGCCCTCACCCGCGGACAGCCCGACTAGCCACCCAGACCGGCCGGGGGTGACTGAGGGAGGGGCACCCCCGGCCGCCCCCATCGACCCGAGAGGAACAGACATGGCACAAGGCGAGCCAACAACCACCGTGATCGGCAACACGACATCCGACCCGGAACTTCGCTTCACCCCCAACGGCGCTGCGGTCGCGAACTTCACCGTCGCCTCGACACCGCGCTACTACGACAAGCAGGCAGGCGAATACAAGGACGGCGAAACCCTGTTCCTGCGCTGCAACATCTGGCGACAGGCCGCGGAGAACGTTGCCGAGACACTCACCCGCGGCATGCGCGTGGTGGTGCAGGGACGGTTGCGCCAGCGTTCCTTCGAGACGAAGGAGGGCGAGAAGCGCACCGTGGTCGAGATGGAGGTCGACGAGGTCGGCCCCTCGCTGCGCTACGCGACCGCCCGCGTCACCAAGGCCACCTCCGGAGGTGGCGGCTCCGGCGACGCGTGGGGTTCCGCGCCCGCCCCCGCGCAGGACGATTCTCCGCCTTTCTGACCGCCGCCCGCCGGGCCGTCCACACCGGGCGGCCCCCGATTCCCACGGAGACGCAGCGATGACCACCACCCGCACCCGATCCGACATCGGCCGGAGCAACCGGCGCCGAGGGGCCGACGCGGAACGCCGCGTAGCCGGCTACCTCCGCGACCACGGGTTCCCGCACGCCGAGCGAGCAGTCCGCACCGGCTACAGCACCGACGAGCGCACCGTGGCCGACCCCGGCGACCTCACCGGCACACCCGGCCTGGTGTGGCAGGTCAAAGACACGCAGCGGTGGGACGTTCCGAAGTGGATGACCGAGACCACCCGGCAGGCTGAGGAGGCGAACGCCGACCTCGGGATCCTCGTCATCCGCCGCCGTGGGCAGGCCACCGCCGGGCTGTGGTGGGCGCTGTTGCCGCTGGCCGATCTCGGTTATCTGTACGGCGGACGCAACATGCTCGGCTTCCGGAACCGCACCGCGCCCGTGTGGCTCCAGCTCGACGCGCTGTGCCCGCTCCTGCTCGCCGCGGGCTACGGGGAGTGGGCGTGATGGCCGACCAGGAAACCCCCCAGCGCGCCCCCATCGTGCTCGGCGAGACCCCGCAGAGAGACCTGCGGGCCGCCGCCTACGTGGTGGCCGGGCGCTCCCGCGACGCCGAGGAATGCCGGGAGCTGCTCGACATGCTCGGGATCGAGCCGGGAGAACTCCGCCGCACCTGCACATGGTGCGGCACCCGGCGGGAACAGCTGTCGGCCGCGATCGGCTCCCGGTGGTACTGCCACGGCGATGGAGAGAGCCGGAGTTGCTACGAGCAGGCGCAGCGCGGGAACCGCACCGCGGGCGAACTGATCGAGGAGGTGCGGACGTGAGCACGCACCCACTGTCCTCGTTCGAGCAGTGCCCCGCGTGCGGCAAGAAGGTCTACAACTCCCGGCGGTCCGCACGACAGGCCGCGAAAGCACACCACCCCGGCAAACACCTCAACGCCTACCGGTGCCCCCGCTCGCTGGAATGGGACTCGACCCGCTGGCACGTCGGGCACCTCCGAGCGCCACGCGACTACTACCGCCAGGAGGCGACAGCATGACCCGCCCCGACTACGCGGCGCCGTGCCGCTCCCCCGAATGTCCGAACACGGCCCACGACGGGAACTTGTGCTCCCACTGCCTCGGCGGGCTGCTCTACGCCCTGCGCGGTGACCGCGACGGCACCAACGGAGTGGCCGACCTCGCCGCCGAGCTCGACATCACCATCACCCGGCAGGCCGTCACCACCGACCGCGTCGGCTCCCGCGGCAACGAAACCCCGGTGCCGTTCCACGTGGCCGCCTCCGATGCCCGCCGCGACCTGCACAACGTGCTCGGCACGTGGGCACGCGACCTGTGGGAAACCTACGACGGGCAGCACTCGCCCGGCGTTGTGGACACGCTCGGCGACATCGCCGGGTGGATCGCCCGACACCCCACGTGGCTCGCCGGGCACCCGGCCGCCGGTGAACTCGTCGACGAGCTGCGCGACGCCATCGCCCGCGCCTGGCGCGTGGTCGACCTCGCCCCCGAACGGCTCTACTGCGGCCCCTGCCCGCACTGCCGATGCGGCATCTACGCTCGCCCCGACCGGGACATCGCCGGGTGTCGGGAATGCGGAGGCCGCTACGAGGTGGCGACGCTTCGCGAGCAGCTCCTCGACGCCGCCCGCGACACCCTGGCGACCGCGGCCGAAGCCGCCCGAGCCCTGCCCGCACTGCTCGGGCGTGACGTGTCGGTGAACAGTCTCCGCAAGTGGGCACACGAGGGACGGCTCGCCAAGCACGCGCCCCTGCCCGGTGACAGCCGCCAGCGGCCCCGGTATCGGCTCGGCGACATCATCGACATGACACATCGCACAACGGCAGGCGCCGCGACCTGCGCATCATGATTGGACAACCGCCCGATCGTTGTGCAGAATGGTCAACAGCAGCAATACACGTATGCCCATAGAGAACCCCCGAGCCACTAGGCCGGGGGTTTTCGCATGTCAGGGGGTTATGTGCCCACCTGGGAGTTACACCAGCGCGACGCGCTCGCGCACCTCGCCAGCATGGACACCGGCAGCGTCGATGCCGTGATCACCGACCCGCCCTACTCGTCCGGCGGCATGATGCGCGGCGACCGCACCGGCAACACCCGCGTGAAATACACCGGATCGAAAACCGAGCTACCCAGTGCGCTCGATTTCGCCGGAGACAACCGCGACGGGCACGGCTGGGCCTACTGGATGACGCTGTGGCTCTCCGAGGCACTCCGAGTGACCACGGTAGGCGGCGCACTGGTGATGTTCACCGACTGGCGACAACTCCCCACCGCCACCGACTCGATACAGGCCGGCGGCTGGGTATGGCGCGGCGTCGTCCCGTGGATCAAACCCGACGCTCGCCCGCAGCGTGGCCGGTTCACCCAGAGCGCCGAATTCGTCGTATGGGGCACCGCCGGCCCCCGCGGCCTCGTCGGCGACACCCTGCCCGGCTACTACCACGCCCGAGTGCCCCGCAACAACGATCCCGGTGGGCGCCACCACATCACCGAGAAACCCCTCGACGTGATGCGCTCACTCGTGCGTATCTGTCCCGACGGCGGCACCGTGCTCGACCCGTTCGCCGGAGCAGGAACCACCGGGCGGGCCGCCCTCCTCGAAGGGCGGCGGTTCATCGGCTGCGAGATCACCGAGCACTACGCCGAGGTGTCCCGACAGCGCATCGCCGAAGCCGCCGAGCCACTGGACCACATGAGTACATAGCGTAGGTCAGCTCGTTCGTGTCGTCGCGTACAATTCGCCCTTCAGCATTCCCGCGCCGCCACCATAGATCACCCCAGATGCATCGGCCCAGCAGTCGACGCGCTCCGGGGTGTTTCGCTTCGTGTAGATGCATTCCGAGAGCCAGCGATCCGTTTTCCGCTCCACCTCCGAGGCGGCGTCGGCTAACGATGTGAACCCCGCCTGGCGGGCATCCTCTTCGAGAGAGCGCGCCATCATTCCCAGCTGGTCCATTCCCTCCAAGCAAGGATTGTCGAACGGTTTCGGTCGGCACGGCTGGAGAATGTCGCTTGCATCCTGAAGCTCAGACGACCACTTGTCGATGAGGTCCGTCGCCGACATCGAGACGGTCTCCGACGTCGCAGGCGCCGATGTGGACGACACCTCCGGGTCATCCGACGCGCTCGACCCTGTCGAGCATCCGGCGGACACAGCGGCGAGCAGGGCGAGACCTACGGCCCATCTACGAGACACGATGCACTCCTCACACGATCAGTGACGCGGGCATCATGCCACGGAGGTGATGCGGCGTGGGGCGTTCCGCAGGAAGATCCGGGTATCGATACCGTAAAGCGATCGAGCGTCTGCGTCAGCCCGGTGCGGTGTGCGTGCTGTGCGGCAACGAAATCGACACCGAGCTGCGGTTCCCCGATCGGCTCTCGTGGAGCCTGGAGCACCTCGACGGAAACCCGGACAACAACCACCCGGACAACCACGCCAGCGCGCACCTGACGTGCAACAGCACGAAAGGCGCGAGGGACCAGTGGAAAAAGACCACGCAGCCACGGCCTCGAACGTCGAGGATGTGGTGAGGATGCTGACCGTGGTGACCGGCCCGCCCGCGTCCGGCAAGTCCACGTGGGTGCGCCAGCAGGCGAAGGCCGGCGACATCGTCATCGACTTCGACACGCTGGCGAACGCACTCACCGTCGCCGAGTTCGACAATCACGAGCACCCGCGGCACCTGGTCAACGTGGCCAAGGCAGCGCGGACAGCGGCCATCGGAGAAGCTCTCAAGCACAGTACCGACGTGGACGTGTACCTGCTGCACTCCACGCCCGGAGCTGAGGCGCTCCGGCGCTACCGGCGGCAGGGAGCGCGCATCGTCACCATCGATCCCGGCGAGCACATCGTGCGGGAGCGGTGCAAACGACTCCGGCCTTCGGCGATGCTGCCGGTGGTGGACCGGTGGTACCGCGAGCAGGGTGACAGCCACGCCAGTGATCACGTGGTCAGCGCCAGCAGGCGTAGCCGAGAGTGGTAGCCACCCACCGACCACCCCGACCCGGCGCCCCGTGTCACGGTAGGCCGTCGATCTAAGCGGACCCGCCCCGTGGCGGCAGCGTCAGCAGCGTCCGCAGCAGGAACCACCCACTGTGAGGCTGTGACCAGCAGTGATGCGCCTGCCGAGTCGCTGGTGCTCGACGCTCCGTTCGTGCTGGGCAGGCCCCCGGCAGGGGTGCGGGGGCACCCTCGGCGCGTTGACCAGCGATAAGGCGACCCCATCGCCGCCGTCGACGCATCTCCCCGTGAACGAAATCTCGGAGGTGGGCATGAGCGAGTCGGCTGCGGATCGTCAGCGTCGGTCACGGGCTCATCGTTCGGGTGACCACTCGAAATGCATACCGGGCCGGTGCGCTGCGCTGACGCCGGATGTCACGGAGGATGTCACAACTTCGGAGCGTGACACGGAGCCGGAGCGGCCCCAGTTGGGCGCCTCGGGTGCGCGGTTGTGGCGGGAGATGACGGAGGACGGTTCGTTGCCTCCGATGGCGATGGTGCTGTTGCTGGAGGCGTGTCGGATCGCGGACAGGCTCGACCAGCTCGACCGGCAGTTGCAGGGCGAGGCGTGGCTGGAGTTCCAGCAGGACGAGGAGTCCGGTTCGGTCGTGGTGGTGATGGACAAGGCACTCGCGGAGGCGCGGCAGCAGGCTACGGCGTTCAAGCAGATCGTGGCTGAACTCCGCCAGGCGTCCGGCGGTCGCGGCAAGAGCAAGGCGTCGCAGGGCGAGAAGCGAAGCGAAAGAGGGGCGAACGGCATTGCAGACCTCACCTCCCGAATCGCTTCACGGCGCTCTTCATCCGCGGGTTGAGGTCGCCCCGCCCTATGTGGAGAGTTTCGGCGCGGAAGCGATCGAGCTCGCCTCCCGTGCGGGGCTGGAGTTGGATTTCTGGCAACAGCAGGCAGTCACGTTGATGCTGGCCGCTCGCGAGGATGGCAAGTGGTCCTGCTTCGAGTACGGCGAGATCGTGGCTCGGCAGAACGGCAAGGGCGGCATTTTGGAGGCCCGAGCGCTTGCGGCTCTGTTCCTGCTGGGCGAGCGGCTGATCATGTGGTCGGCGCACGAGTACAAGACCGCGATGGAAGCGTTTCTGCGGATGCGTACCCATGTGGGGCGGCTGATCGACGCCGGGCTGGTCGATGATGACGACATCAAGGTCAACAACACCAACGGCGAGGAGGGCTTCGAGCGGCTGGACACCGGCCAGCGGCTGAAGTTCATCGCCCGGAGCAAGAGCTCCGGCCGTGGCTTCAGTGGCGACGTGAACATCATCGATGAGGCGTTCGCCTACACGTCGAGTCAGCAGGCGGCCTTGATGCCGACGATGAACGCTCGCCCGAACCCTCAGATCATCTACACCTCGTCGCCACCGCTCGATGGAGAATCGGGCGCGCCGTTGTTCGCGTTGCGGGCGCGGGCCGACGCGGGCGGGGATGATTCGCTGGGCTGGCGGGACTGGGGCGCCGAGGGCGACCTGGAGCGACTCGACGAGATCGACCTTGACGACCGCGAGCTGTGGGCAGCGACGAATCCGGCGCTAGGCATTCGCATCACCGAGGAGACGATCGCCCGTAACCGTCGGTCGATGGGTCACGAGGAGTTCGCCCGCGAGATCCTCGGCATCTGGCCGCGCCAGGCCGACAGCAACGGCGGGGTGATCGACCCTGCCGCATGGCTGGACCTGCTCGACGGGGAATCGCAGGCCGGGGACGACATTGCGTTCGCGGTGGAGGTCAGCCTCAACAGAGAGTGGACCTCGATCACAGCGTGGTCGATGCGCGAGGACAGGCTCGGTCACGCCGAGGTCATCGACCGCCGTCCGGGCACACAGTGGGTCATTGACCGGCTGTTGGACCTGCGGGACCGGTGGAACCCGGTCGGCATCGGAGTGGATGCGAAGGGGCCGTCGATCTCGCTGGTGTCTGACCTGGAGGCCGCGGGCATCACTCGCGCCGAGGATCCGGACAAGCCGAAGCGCAGCGAGTTGGTGGTGTTCTCGTTGCAGGACATGGCCGCCGCGTACGGGCAGTTCCTCGACGCCGCGTCCCAGCGGACGTTTCGGCATATCGGGCAGGGCGAGCTGGACACGGCGGTGCACGGTGCCCGTGCTCGTCCGGTGGGCGATGTCGAGGTGCTGGGGCGCAAGAACGTTGAGGTCGACATTTCTCCGCTGACCGGGGTGATTGTGGCCCGCCGGGTGTTCGTGACCCGCATTGACCAGATCAAAAAACCGAAGAGGGCGCCGAAGTTCGCGTTCGTATAGAGGGGAGGACTGACCATGCCGAAATCGCTGCTGGCGCAGATCCTTGTCCTCCTCGGAGCGATGCTCGTGGTCGCCGGAGTGTGCGGGCTGCTCGGCTGGGAGGTTGCCGCGCTGGTGGCCGGCGCCGAATGCGTGGCTTACGGGCTGTTGTTCGTCGACGTGGACGCTGACGGGAGGGGCCGCTGATGGCGAATCTTCTCCGGCGGCTCCGGCGCGACATTTCCACGGTGGGCGACTACGCCGAGGCGATGTCCTACGCCGGGCACAGCTACTCGTTGTTTCCGCAGGTGCAGCAGACCATGACCGGCGACCAGGTGGAGCAGCCTGGTCACGACATCATGGCATTTTCGCGGCGCATGTATGCCAACAACGGCATCGTCTACGCCTGCATGTCGATGCGGGCGCACGTGTTCAGTGCGATCCGGTTCGCGTTCCAGCGGTTCGAGCAGACGCGGCCGTCGGGCATGTTCGGCACGAGGGCGCTACGGGTGTTCGAGCGCCCCTGGCCCGGCGGGTCCACGCAGGATCTGCTGTCGCTGATCATTCAGGACCTCGACCTCGCCGGTAACTCGTACTGGGTGCGCCGCGGGGACGAGCTGGTGCAGCTCCCGGCCGATCAGGTCGACATCGTGCTGCGGATCCGCGAGGACGGGTTGGGGTACGAGACGGCTGGCTACATGCACTGGCCGAACGGGCGCGGCTCCGGGCGGCGTGGGATTCCGCTGCGAGTGGGCGAGGTCGCCCATGTCACCCCGCCGACGCGGGACCCGTTCGCCCCGTACAAGGGCATGTCGTGGATGCGCACCGTCTTCAGTGAGATCGGCGCGGACAACCTCATGGAGCGGCACAAGTCGAAGTTATTCGAAAACGGCGCGACGCCGAACATGGTCGTGAAAATGTCGAACGAGGTCGACGACGATTCGTTCGAGGAGTACGTCGCTAAATTCCGCAGGGCGCACGACGGGGCCGAGAACGCCGGAAAAACCTTGTTCCTCGCGCCGGGGCTGGACATGGAAGTCGTCGGCAAGGATCTCCAGCAACTCGACTTCTCCAGCATCCAGGGGCACGCGGAAACACGGATCGCCGCAGCGGCCGGGGTGCCACCGCAGATCATCCCGCTGTCGGAGGGAATGCAGGGCTCCAGCCTCAACGCCAACGTATACAGCTCGGCCCGGCGCCGGTTCGCCGACGCGACGATGCATCCGTTGTGGCAGACCACGGCGTCCTCGCTGGCGGTGCTGGCCGAGGATCTCGGCGGGTCGGCGCGGTTGTGGTACGACACCCGCGACGTGCCGTTCATCCGCGAGGACGAGGCCGACGTCTCGGCGATCCAGCAGAACCGTGCCCAGACCATCCGCACGTTGGTCGATTCCGGCTACACCGCCGAATCCGTGGTCGAGGCCGTCAATTCCGATGATATCGGGCTCTTGCAGCATTCCGGCCTGTTCTCGGTGCAGTTGCACCCGCCGGGCGATACGCAGTCAGTCACCGATCCGGACGCCGGGTCATCCGAGGGAGGGTCGTCGTGAGACACCGTGACGACGGGACGCCGGATGTCCCGGTCGAGGATCTCCAGCGCACTACGAGTTTCGAGGTCACCCGTGCCGATGAGGACACCGACGGGTTGACCCTCGAGGGCTACGCGGCCATGTTCAACAGCCCGACGCTGATCGACTCGATGTTCGAGGGCCGTTTCAATGAGCAGATCAAGCGCGGCGCGTTCTCCAAGAGCATCCGCGAGAACACGCCCGTTCTCCAGTTCGATCACGGGATGCACCCGCTCATCGGGTCCATCCCGATCGGGGCGATCCGCAGCCTCAAGGAGGACGAGCGCGGCCTGTTCGTCAAGGCCAGGCTGTCGAACAACTGGCTGATGCAGCCGGTCCGCGACGCCATCGCCGACGGCGCCGTGAACGGCATGAGCTTTCGCTTCAGCGTGGTGCGCGAGCAGTGGCAGGACAAGACGTCCGAGACCCCCACGCGTACGTTAACCGAGGTCAAAGTCCACGAGCTCGGACCCGTGGTGTGGCCCGCTTATTCGGACACCAGTGTGGGAGTGCGCTCCCGCGAGGTGCTGTTGGCGCTGTCCGATCCGGACGTGCGCAGCGAGGTCGCCCGTGTCCTGGTTTCCGACCAGACCGCTGGCAAGGCCAGCGACGAGACCACCCCCGTCGAGGACAGCGACGCGCCGCCTAGTGGGCACCCGTCGCGCTCGAACGAGGGCAAGGAAAGTATCGACGCGCCGTCCCCGGGGGGACACCCGTCGCCGCACAAAAAACAGTCGTCGATGAGCGACCGCGAAATCAAATCAAATCTGCGGTGGATAAACACGCTCGTCAGCCTGACAGAACGAAAGGGACTCGAATGAGTACCGAATCTGTGGCGGGAGCCTCCGAGGAGAACCGCCAGGACCCCACTCGCCTGACCTATTCCCAGGCGGAAAACCGGATGAAGGATCTTCGTGACGAATGCGAGCGCATCGCCGCGAAGGAAAGCCGCACCGATGAGGACGACCGGCTGTTCGCCAGCTACGTCCACGAGATCGGGCTGCTCGATGAGCACGCCCGGAATCTTCAGAGGCAAGCCTCACTGGCTGAGGTTCGGTCTATCGTGGACGACCCGAGCAGGAGCGGCGGCAAGGTCGCCTCCGGTGTGCAGACCAACGAGCGCTCTCGTGACAGCTACGATCGGGACGCGATCCTCGAACCGGACTCGATCGAGGACGCGAGGTTCCGTAACCCGTGGGACCTGTCCGAGGTCAGGACGTTCGACCGGAATCCGGGCGAGATCGGGCAGGAGATGCGCTCCCGCGCCCTGTCGGCGATCGAGAAGATGCCCGCGACCTCCGACCGGGTGCGTGCCGCGGCTACCTCCATCATGGAGGGCCACGACGACAAGCAGGGCACCATCGCCCGGCTGTGCCTGGCGACCAGCTCGCCGGAGTACCTGCGGGCGTGGGCCAAGTTGGCCGTGGGCAAGGGCCACATGCTCGAACAGCGCGAGCAGGAGGCCGTTAACCGTGCGATGTCCCTCACGGACAGCCAGGGTGGCTACCTGGTGCCGTTCCAGCTCGACCCCACGGTCATTCTGACCTCGGACGGCTCCCGCAACGACATCCGGCAGGTGGCTCGGCAGGTCGTGGCCACCGGCGACGTGTGGAACGGCGTGAGTGCGGGGTCGGTGTCGTGGCGGTGGGCCGCCGAAGCCAGCGAGGCCACCGACGGGGCACCGTCGTTCGCGCAACCCAAGGTACAGCTCCACAAAGCCGACGGGTTCGTTCCCATCAGCATCGAGGCGATGGAGGACGAGCAGAACGTCACCCAGGAAGTGGCGCGACTGCTCGCCCAGGGCAAGGACGAGCTCGAAGCGGCGGCATTCATCAGCGGCTCCGGGGCGGGCCAGCCCACCGGCATCGTGACCGCCCTCGACGGCGGGTCCAGCGAGATCAACACCGCCTCGGCGGCCACGTTCGCGGCTGAGGACGTGTACACGATGGACAACGGGCTGCCCGCCCGCTACCGCCCGTCCGCGTCGTGGCTGGGCAACAGGGGCATCTACAACCTGGTGCGCCAGTTCGACACCCAGGGCGGGGCGCAGATGTGGGAACGCATCGGCGCGGACGTCCCGGCGCAGCTGCTCGGCCGCCCGGTGTACGAGGCCGAAGCGATGGCCAACTCTGTCGCCACCGGCAACGACATTTTGGTGTACGGCGATTTCAGCAACTACGTCATCGCCGACCGCATCGGCATGACCGTCGAGTTCATCCCGCACCTGATGGGTTCGAACAACCGCCCGCAGGGCCAGCGCGGTTGGTACGCCTACTACCGGGTGGGCGCCGACGTGGTCAACGCCGGTGGCCTGCGGATGCTCAACGTCTCGTAATCAGCCGAACCGGGGGCGGGCCGTGCGCTCGCCCCCGCCGTCCCCCGATGGGAGGCACACAATGGCGCTGATGCGCTGCGTTTCGTCGTTCGCCGCTACCGTCAAAGGCCGTCCGCACGTGGTCAACGTCGGCCAACTGATCGAGGACACCGACCCGCTGTATGTGGGCCGCGAACGGCATTTCGAGACGGCCTCCGCCACCGCGGGAAACCCGCCGCGGGTGGAGCAGGCCACGGCCGCACCGGGCGAACGCCGCACGACGTCTCGCCCCCGCAAGACCAAGGGAGGCGAGACCGATGCGTGAGACCGTCTACAACAGCAGCCTCGCTCAGCAGGCGCTGACGATCGCCAGCCGTTCGAGCGCGACCACCGTCAACGGGGCCACTGTGGACCGGCACGTACTCGACAACGCGTTCCGCTCGGTGGCGTTCCACATCCATGCGGGCACCATCACCGATGGCACGCACACGTTCGCCGTTGAGGATTCCGACGACGGGTCGAGCTGGTCGGCCGCCGACACTGCCCATCTCCAGGGCAGCGCCCCGGAGCTGGACTCGACCAGCAGCGACACGGTGCACGAGGTCGGCTACGTCGGCCCGGCCCGGTACGTACGAGTGTCGGTGACCGTGGGCGGCAGCCTCACCTCCGGCGGCACCTACGGAGCGACCGCGGTGCTCACCGGTGGCCGCCGTGAGCCCGTGCTGAGGTCGTAATGGCCACCACGGACGTGCTCACCCTGGAGGAGGCGCGGCAGGCCGTCAACGTCGGTGGCACCACCCAGTTCGACGCCGAGCTTCAGGCGCGGGTGACGTCGGTGTCGCAGCGGCTGGACGAACTCGTCGGCCCGGTGGTGCAGCGCAGCATCACCGGGGAGCAGCACCACGGCGGGTGGGGCGAGGTGTTCCTGCGGTTTTACCCGGTCAGCACGGTCTCGTCGGTGACCGAGTACGACGGCACCACCGAGCGCGTGCTCACCGCGGAAACCAACACCACGAAACCCACCGACGGCTACCTCGTCGGCCGCTACGGCCCGGACCCGTCGCTGATGTCGCAGCGGATCTACCGCCGCCGCAACGGCTCCCCGGAGCGGTTCGCCGAGGGCGCGCTGAATGTGGTGGCGGACTACACCGCCGGCAGGTTCGCGGACACGGCCAGCGTGGCTGAGCGCTACAAGATCGCCGCATCGTTGATGCTGCAAAACCTCTGGCGTTCGCAGCAATCCAGCGCGGGCGAGGTCGGCGAGTTCGAGGTGCCGCAGGCGAGCTTCCCGACGTTCGCGGTGCCGCGGGCGGTGCGGGAGATGCTGCAAGGCGAGATCCAGCAACCACGGCCGAAGGTGGGCTGATGAGCACCGGAACAACGTTGCCGGAGGTCAAGCGCGCCCTGGTCGACGCGCTGTCGGCCCGGTCGGGCCTGTCGGATGTGCTGGTGACCTACGAGTACCAGCAGCGCGACGCCTCCCCCGACAGGATTTGGTTCGGCGAGGACTCCGAGACCGAGGCCGAGATCCCCACCATGCGGGCGGGCACGAAAACGGTCGACGAGACCGTGACGGTGCCGCTGGTGATCCAGGTGCTCATCACCGATGGCCGTGACGCCGAGGCCGCCGATCTGCGGGCGTCCGCGCTCATGTCGGAGGTGCAGCAGCAGCTCGCCGAGTCCCCGCGGATCATCCCCGGGGTGCAGTGGGTGGTGCTGACCAGCTGGTCGCACCACGTCGGCCCGATCGGCGACACCACCAGCCGTGGCAGTCGGTTTGACCTCTCGCTTCAGATCCGGGCGCGCCTGACCCCCTGAACCCCACAGTCCCCCGAACCCCCGCACTGGCGGGGGTTTTCGCATGTCTGGAGACACCATGCGTATCACCTATGTCGGCCAGTACCGGGCGGTGGAGGTGCCCGCGCTCGGACTCACCGCCGAGCACGGAAAGCCAATCGAGGTGCCCGACGACGCCGCTCGGCACCTGCTCCGGCAGCCCCGGAACTGGGCCGAAGCCAAACCCGAGAAGACCAAGAGCAAGACGGAGACCTCCGAGGGGAGTGATCAGTGATGGCGATCCCGAGTGGTCTCGACGCACAGCTCATGGTCGGCGAGCAGACCGACTACAGCACTCCGGCCACCGTGGACTCCGGTTTCGAGTTCCGCTCCGAGTCGCTGTCGCTGGATTCCCAGCGCATCGAGTCGAGCGCGTTCCGGCCCGGTCAGCGCGTGCTCCGGAGCAACCGGTGGCGGCAGTCGCAGAAATCCACGTCCGGTGACGTGACGATGGAGCTTGCCACGGTGTCGATGGGCACGTGGTTCAAGCACATGTTCGGCAGCGTGTCGACCTCGCAGCCGGACGCGACGAACGCGGCCAGTGTCTACGAGCACACGTTCACGCCCGGACCACTGAAGGGCAAGAACCTCACCGTCCAGGTAGGCCGCCCAGACGAGTCCGGCACAGTCCAGCCGTTCACGTATCCGGGCTGCAAGGTCAGTAGCTGGACTCTGTCCAGCGCGGTCGGTGAGTTCGCGACTCTCGCGGTGAGTCTGGTGGGCCAGGACGAGGACACCACCACGTCGCTGGAAACCGCCTCGTATCCGGCCGACATCGACCTGCTGACGTTCGTCGACGGGTCGATCACGATCGCCGGTTCCGCCGTTGACGTGCGCTCGATCAGCCTGGAGGGCACGAACGGGTTGGCGACCGATGACTACGTGCATGGTGCGCGTACTCGCCGGGAGCCGACCGAGGTCGGTACCGAGGGCAGCCAGGCGCGCACCTATACGGGCACCATCGAGAAGTATTTCGCGGACTTGACCGCGTACAACAGGTTTGTGCAGGGCACCGAGGCTGAGATGGTGCTGCTGTACGAGGGCACGACCATCGAGGGCACGTTCAACTACGCGGTCGAGGTGACCGCGAACGTAAGGTTCGATGGCACAACGCCGCAGGTCAGCGACACCAGCGTCCTCATGCAGTCCCTGCCGATCAAGGTGATCGACAACGGCACCACCTCAATTTCGGCGCTGTACCGCACCACGGATCAGACGGTGTGACATGCCTGCCCGCTACGAGATCCGGGGCACGCAGGATCTGCGGGAGGTCTCCCGGCGGCTCCGGGCCGCTGGTCAGGGCAAAGTCACGCGCCAGATGGCGAAGCGGATGCGGGAGAACTCCCAGCCCGCGGTCAACGACGCCCAGTCCAACATCCGCAGCATCAACAGCTCGGCGGGCGGCCGTGGTGGTGGTGCCCAGCGTCGCCGGGAGTACACCGTCGGCCGCTCCCGCAGCGGCTCCGAACGGGTCCGCCGGCAGGCCGCCGAGGGTCGTGGGCTGCGGGAGTCCATCGCCCGCGCCATCCGCACCCGTGTGACCACGAAACCGTCGTCGGCGAGCGTCCGAATTGAGGTCGACAGGCGGCGGCTCCCGCCGGACCAGCACAGACTTCCGTTCTACATCGACCAGGGCAGCTGGCGTCACCCGGTGTTCGGCAATGACAGCGCGTGGGTGCAGCAGCGCGTCCGGCCGGATGACTGGTGGGACTCCGCGATGGACCGGCACGGGCCACGGGTGCGCAACGGCGCCGTCGAGGTCGTCAACCAAATCAACAGGGACATTGCGAGGGGATAATGCCGAAACCGGAACTGGTGTTCCGTGTCGGCGAGTCATCATGGCGATTGAGCCTCGACGACGCGTCGATGATGGACACCATCGAACTCGAGCAAGCCATGAGCCGCTACACCAGCGAATACACGCTGATGGAAACGCGACGGCTCGCTAGTCGCGGCTCGTCGCTGGCGATTTACGGGCTGTTTTGGCTCGCGAGGCGAGTCGCCGGGGAGAACATCGCGTTCGACTCGCCAGTGATGAACGTTCGGTGGTCCGACCTCACAGTGGAGGAATACATCCCCGAGGACGCCGAGACCACCGAGGAGACGGAGCCGGACCCTACCGAGAGCGAGACGAAAAGCGCGTCTCGCTCGAAGAAGAGCTGAACCGCTACAAGTTCGCCTTTCTCCAGCTGTGGAACATGCACCCGAATGACGCCGGGCGGTTGAGCCTGCGCGATTTCTGGGCCTGCGCGCACTTGGTTGACCAGCACAAAGCCCAACAGAAAAACGGGGGTCACTGAATGCCTACGCGGGATCTCGTTTTCACTGTTCTGGGCCGCGATGAAGCCTCCCGCACGTTTGATCGTGTGGGCAAATCGATGGACAAGATGGGCCGTAGAGCCCAGATCGCGCTGGGCGGTATCGAGGCGGGTTCGGCAGCAGCGGCCACAGCCGTAGCGGGTTCGGTGGCCGCGCTCCCGGTGGCGTTCACCGCGATGGGCGCGGCGGCCGTGTCCTCGAACGAGGAGGTCCAGGACTCGTTCCGTTCGCTGTCGAGCACGATCCAGGACGGCGTCGCGGCCGATGCCGAGCCGATGGCCGACGCACTCGTCGGTGCCGCGGATCAGATCGGTGCGGCGTATCAGTCGCTGCGTCCCCAGCTCCGCGACGCGTTCGAGGCCAGCGCTCCGCACGTCGAGACGCTGACGGACGGCGTGGTTGATTTCGCCACGAACGCGATGCCCGGCATGGTCACCAGCATCGAGCGGGCACAGCCCGTGATGGACGGTCTCGCCACCGCAGCCTCCGACGCGGGCACGGGCATCGGCGAGTTCTTCGAGGTCGTGTCCACGGGCTCCGTCGAGGCCGGGCAGGGTATCGAGCACATCGGCTCACTGGTGCGCGGCACGCTGCCGGAACTCGGCGGGATCCTCACCGACCTGACGGGGCTGTGGGCTGAGCACGGCGACCAGGTCGCGGAGACCGTCACCCGGATGACGAGCGTGGTGGGCGACCTGTCCGGCGACGCGCTTCCGGTGCTGTCCAGCTCGCTCGGTGTGACGTTGGACGTGCTCGACGGCGTGCTCGCTGTGGTCGAACCCCTGTCGGGCGTGCTGGGTCCGATGGTCGGAACGTGGCTGTCCCTGGCGGCGGCCATGCGGACGGTCCGGGGCGTGCGCGGGATTTTCTCGGGCGTCGCCTCACAGATCGCGAACGTTCAGGATCGTGTCACCGACCTCTCTGGCAGGCGCGGATTCGGACGATTGAGCATCGTTTCCCGTGGCGTGATGGGACTCCTGGGCGGGCCCTGGGGGCTGGCGATCGCTGGGGCTACGGCGGCGCTGGCGGCGTTCGGTGCGAGTAGCCAGGAATCCGCGCAGGACCAGCGCGATCTCGCGGGCGCGCTTCGGGAGTCCGGCGGGGAGTTCGACGAGGCCGCGCAGCGTGCCTTGGTGCAGTCCGAGCAGTACCAGGCCGTCAAGGATTCGATCGACGACACCACTGTGTCGCAGCGGGATTACGTGTCCGCGCTGACCAATGGTGGTCCAGCGCTGGAGCAGGTCACCCAGGCTCTAGACCGGCAGATCGAGGCTGGGAAGTCTGTCACGCAGAACAACTTTCGGCGCGAGGTGTCCTACAACGCCTCGGCGCGTGCCGCTTTGAGAGCCAAGGACGCTCTCGATCCGCTGCGTAACACCGTCCAAGGCGCATCGAAGGACTTTCAGCAGGAAGCCGAAGCGGTGCAATCGACGGGTGAGCAGATGATCGGGGCGGTTCCTGGCGCGGAGCGGCTCGATCAGGCGATGCAGACCCTCAAGAACTCCACTGCTGCCACCGCCGACCGTGCGGACGCGCTGACCACAGCGTGGCGGCAGTTGTTCGGCGTCGAGCTCAGCCTGGAAGAAGCCACCGGTGAGTATCACGAGCAATTGCGTCAGCTGCGCACGTCGCTGGATTCGGCGGGCGTCGGCGCGGGGAATTGGCGCAACGAGCTGCTGACTGCCTCCGGCGCGATCGACAGGACGACTGCCCAGGGGTGGGATCTCTGGCAGAACCTTGAAGAGCAGGGCAAGGCATATCAGCGGCTGGGTCAGACTGCCTACGACACGGCGCGGCGGCAGAACAAAACGCAGGAGGAGGCCGCCGCGATCGCTCGGGAGAAGATGTCCCAGCAGCGTGCGCAGTTCCGACAGACCATGCGTTCCGCGGGGTTCACTGCCGACGAGGTGCAACGGCTGACGAACAAGTTTTTCGGCATTCCGTCCGAGGTGCTGACCGGCATTCGTACGCCGGGGTCGTGGGAGGCGATCAGCCAGGCGAACTCGGTGCGCGATGCGGTGAACAGCATCCCGGACTACCACTCGACGACGCTCACGGTCGAGCCGATCATGACGGATCTCGGGGCGTACTACCCCGGTCGGGGCACGGCGACACGTGCTCACGGCGGTGTGGTCACGTCCCGGCGGCCCACCCTCGTGGGTGAGAACGGCCCGGAGCTGCTCTACACCTCCGCCCCCGCGCAGGTGATCCCCAACCGGCACACCGAGGACATGCGCAACTCGTCGCAGCAACCCCGCGGAGCTCGGGAGCGGGCGACGGTGCACATCGAGGCCATGTACGCCACGCCGGAGCAGTCTCCGGGCGAGATCGCCCGCGAGCTGGATTGGCAGATGCGAGGGGGTGGCTGATGACGCAGGCACTGGCGGCCACCCTGCCCACCACGCACGGGCAGCTCTCGTGGCGCGACACGCTGCTCGGGGTGGACACGCTGTTCGGGCTGGTCGAGCTGGAGGGATGGATCGACCTGCCGGACATGCGCAATGGCAACAGCGCGCTGGACGGTCGGCACGGTGCCCGTCCCGGCCGGGTGCTGGCGGATCAAAGAATCGTCACCATGACGTTTTCCCTGGCGGGTGACGAGCAAGAGTTCCGCTACGCTGTGGCCGAACTCCAGCGCATCACCGCCCCATCGGAGGAACCCGCCGAGGAGCCGCTCGTGGTGACCTGGGACGGCATCACGTCGCAGGTCATGGCGCGGTGTGTCCGCCGGTCGATCCCGACCCCGGTGTCGTACCACTATGGACTGACCGAGGGTGCGATCCAGTGGGCCGCCTCGGATCCGCGCAAACTGCGGGTGCCGAGCGAGCAGCGGTTCACCGGACTCTCGCAACCCAGCGGCGAAGGGCTCATTTTCCCGCTGGGGCAGACGCTCGACTTCGGTCAGCCCGCTTCCGGCGGGTCGCTGTACATCAGCAACGACGGCGGTGCGCACGCCTGGCCGACGTTCGTGATCCGCGGCCCGGTGGCCGAGCCGCAGATCGTCAACGCCACCACCGGCGACCGGCTGGCGTTCGCCGCGGACTACTCCGTGCCGGACGACCAGTCGATCGAGATCGACACGCAGCTACGGACGGTGCGGGTGTCCGGCACGTCGGTCTCCCGAAATGCGGAGCTGTCCACGCGCCAGTGGTTTTCGATCCCGCCGGGCAGCACGCACGAGATCCAGTTCCGGGGCGGGCAGTACGAGCCCGACGCGCTCCTGACAGCCAGCTGGAACCACACCGACCTGTAGAGGAGACACTCATGGCCGAGCGGAACTCGTGGGCCGTCTACGAGGACCCCAGCGGTGTCGTCACCACCGAGGATGCCCGCATCGGGGTCGGCGCGCTGGCGACCACAACCACCACCGTGGCGAACGCCCGCAGCGGGTGGCTGCCTCACCCGTCCGAGCAGGGGCAGGTCACCGCGAGCAGCACCCCGGACGAGTTCGTCCACGTCTCGCCGCTCCAGCGGGTCACCCAATCCAGCCGCGGCAACGGGCCGTACATCCAGACCGTCGACACCCAGATCGACATCGACGTGCTCTCGACTCCAGCCGACAGCACTAACGACAGGTACGACCTGATCGTGGCCCAACAGAGTGATTTCGCCTACGGCGACAGTGATTCGCAGTTCGTCATCCGCCACGTGGTCGGCACCGCGGCCTCCTCTCCCTCGGATCCGACCGTGGACGGTTCCTCCGATTACTACGAGCTGGCACGGGTGGTGGTGCGCGCCGGGGCCACGTCGATCCAGTCCAGCGACATCACCGACCTGCGTCCCCCGGAGTCCACGGTGGCCGCCGGCGGGGTGCTGCCGGTGGCCGACGCGTCCGAGCGCGACGCCGTGGCCTCCCCGCACGACGGGATGGCGGTGTGGCGTCGGGACCGCGAGTGGATGGAGGGCTACACCGGGTCGGCGTGGCGCGCCCTGGGCGGGCCGCTGGTGGTCTCCAGCGAGTCCGACCTGTCGGCGATCTCCGCGCCGTACACGGGCCAGATGGTGCAGGCCCTCAACGAGGGCGCGGTCTACCGGTGGAACGGCTCGTCCTGGGTCGTGGTGCAGTTCGTGGCCGCAGGTCACGGGTTCGCGAGGTATCAGCAGACCACCGCGCAGACGGTGAGCTCCGGTAGCAGTACCGAGCGGATGGAGCTCGATACCGCGATGAACGAATGCCCGGAGGTGACGCAATTCGGAGTCACCGATTTTACCTTCAACGTGCCAGGTGTCTGGTGCATCGACGCGTCGGTGCGCTATGCCGGAAATAGCGGCGGCGGGGAACGCTGGGGAGCCATCGCAGACGCGCAGAATTTAGGATACACCTACGGCAACGACGCGGTGTTTCCCGGCAGCTCTCCCGGCTCGGTCGGCTGGACCGCCACCCGGCGTTTCGGCGCCGGGGACAGCGTCGCGATTCACCTGTTCCAGAATTCCGGCTCGGACATTCCCACCGAGCCCGTTTCGGAGTCCTGCACGGTCACGTTGTCTTTTGTGGGTCCCTGATGGCGGTGTGGTCCTACATCATCGCCGAACTCATCGGCGGGGAAATCCTCGCCGAACTGCCCATGCAATCCGTGAGATTCTCGCGGCGACTGAACAAAGCGGGCGATTTCCGGGCGACACTGCCATTGGATGACAGGCTCGCCGCCCGCGGGTTGGATTTCTACGATCTCACCACGCCCGCCCGGCGTGCGATCTACGTGCTGCGGGATGACCAGCCCCAATGGGGCGGTATTCTGTGGACCCGCCGCTACGATTCCGAGTCGCAGTCGATGAATCTGCAGGCCGCCGATTGGTGGTCCTATTTCGACCACCGGAAAGTTCTGCCGATCATCTCCGCCAACCCGGACACCGATGTGGTAGCCGGGTTGCAAACCGAATATCAGCAGCTCGACCAGAACGAGATCGCGAGACGGCTGGTTTCGCTCGCCCAGTCGCACACGGGCGGTGACATCGGGATCCAACTCGGCGACACCTCGTCGGCGATCACGAGGGATCGCACCTATCACGGCTACGACCTGAAAACCACGGGCGAGGCGCTGTCGCAGCTGAGCTCGGTGATCGACGGCCCCGACATCCGGTTCGACGTGGGCTCGGACTCCTCCGGCGACATCACGCGGGGACTCCTGATCGGCGAACCCGACCTCGGACAGAGCGGGAGTCCGCTGGTGTTCGAGTACGGCGGCAATCTCACCAGCTACACCTGGCCGTCGGACGGCACCGGCATGTCCACCCGCTCCTACGCGGTCGGCGACGGGCTGGAGGCCGGCACCCCGATCGCCGTGGCCGAGGACACCTCCCGCTACGCCGGGGGCTGGCCGCTGCTGGAGACCGAGACCGGATACAGCTCGGTCACCAGCTCGGACGTGCTCACCGAGCACGCCGAGGCCGACCAGCAGGCAGCGCGCCTGCCGGTGGTGCTGCCCACGCTGACGGTGCGGGGGGATCTGCCACCGCAGACCGGCACCTACGACCCCGGCGACGACGCGAGGGTCATCATCCGCGACCGGTTCCACAGCCGTGGCCTGGACACCCGGATGCGGATCGTGGACATGGACATCACCCCGGACGACGGCGGCGGCGAGACCACGGTTCTCACGATGGCCCCGCTCGTCGAGGGGCCGGACATCTACTAGGAGGCAATCATGGGTCAGGTCAACCACCCTGACGATCTGCTGACTCGGATGAAACGACTCGAATCCGAACTCGCCGAAGTCCGCAAAAAGGTCGGAGTGAATTCCGCGACCATCAATCAGGGCGGGCTCACGCTGAAAAACGACTCGTACCTGAGAATGATCGACGACAACGGCGACCAGATTCTCTATGTCGGCCCCGACGACGACGGCAGGCAGGTTATCGAGATTCGCCGCGAGGGCGGCTCGCTGCTGCTGTATACAGCCGGGAGCGAGCAGTTCGGGCGTGACTATTTCGCACTCACCGACTCTCAGGGAAACGTCATCGTCTCCGACGACGCGGCTACTGGCCTCGGTCTCGCCCGACCGTGGATACCGGTCCCGATGTATCCGCTGTTTATCAGCTCAACCGCGAACGATGTCACCGGGAAACCGATCGGATATTGGTCGCTGGACTCCTCGGAAATATCCGGCGAGCAGGAGATGTGGGAGGCCGAGGCCACGATCTCGCATCCGCAGATCTACGTCACCGGAACCTGGGGTCAGGGCAACGGCGATCCCAGCATCACGTATCGACTCACGATCGATGGGACCACGGTGGGAACATGGTCGGACAGTTCGGCGGTATCGATCTATTCTGTCGGACCGTTCGACGTGACCGACTGGATTTATGAGTGGCGTACGATCAAAATCACCGCCGAGGTCACATCGGGATCTGGAATCGTAGGGTGTCACGTCCGCGGCTGCTGGCTCCGGCAAACCTAGGGGGAACATGCCCGACGACAACGGCGGCGTGACGATCAGCGCCACGCAGATGTACACGGAATTGCAATCGGTCCACCTGAAACTCACCGAAATAGCCTCCTCGTTGGAGAACCTCACATCCCGGTTCGGTGATCACGAGACGCGTCTGCGTGAAATCGAGGGCGCGACGGTGTTGCAGAAAACCGTCGAGTCGCTGGAAACGAAACAGGAGAGCGTCGGGCAGACCGTCAACGACCACGAGTCCCGTCTCCGCACGATCGAGCGGCGCATCTGGACCGCTATCGGGATCACGATCGCGCTCTCGGCGCTGGCGTCGGGCGCAGCGGCTGCGCTGGCACGCACATTGATCGGAGGATCATGATCTACGGAATCGACGTGTCGCACTACCAGGGCTCGTTCGACATGCGCCGGGCTCGGTCGGAGGCGTTCGAGTTCGTGTTCATCAAGGCCACGGAGGGATCCGGCTTCGTCGACCCGCGGTTCCGCGAGAACCTCACGAACGCCCGCGCCGCCGGCCTCCTGGTGGCGGCCTACCACTACCAGCGCGAGGGGGTGGACGCGCACGCCCAGGCCGACCACATCGCGTCGGTGGTGCCCGCCGACTGCCCGGTGATCCTGGATGTGGAGTCCGGCGGCGGGGGCGTGTCCCTGGCGCGGGAGGTCATGAAGGCGCTACACCGGAGGGGCTACCGCACCCCGCTGCTCTACCTGCCCGAGTGGTACTGGCGCGAGCTCGGCCGCCCGGACCTGTCGGACTTCCCCCCGCTGTGGAAGTCGCGCTACCCGGACACCAACGGCGGGTACGCCAGCGAGATCTACCAGCGGGTGCCCGGGCACTTCTGGTCGGACTACGGCGGAAACGCCGTGGCCGTCCTCCAGTTCACCTCGTCGGCCACGATCGCCGGCTCGACCCCGGTGGACGCCAACGCGTACCGCAGCGACAGACACGACCTCGCCGAGCTCCTCGGCGGCAACACGACCCAGGAGGCAGACATGCGCGACGACGAACGAGCGGCCCTGTTCGGCATCCTCAAGGAGCTCACCGGCAGCGAGACCCCCGGCGAGTACCCCGGCTGGGAATCGCTGGTGAACCCCGAGAAGTCCTTCACGATGTTGGACTACGTGCGCTACATCGACCGGCACACCTACGCCGGGCGCGGACTCGATCGGGACTCCATCCGCGACGTCGTGCGCGAGGAGCTCGGGCCGAACGGCACGCTCCGGCCAACCCTCCGGGACGTGTTGGCCGAGCACGTACCGGCGAGCGTCTCCGCCGAGGCACTCCTCGACGAGCTCGCGAACAGGCTCGCGCCGGATTCCGAGTGATCTCTCTCACTCCGACGTACTCGCGGACTCCGGCCCGTCTCGACGGCCGTTTATGCACTCTCTACAAATCGCGCTAGTCGACGCTAGTAGCGGCTAGTCCGCGCTAGGAGCGACTCACCAACCCCGCACCACTAGATGTACTTACCTATAGGTATGTGCGCAGTGAATATGTTGTGTCTAGGTTGGATCGAGCGTGATCGGGTGCGATAGACTGGGCGCACCTCGCCTCACGGTGATGGTCTACAAAAAGAGCGGCGGCCGGGGAGCTCTCACCCTGCCCCGGCCGCCCGTGCTCATAGATAGGCCCCCGCGATGTAACCGCATCCGGGGGCAGACCAACCAGCGATTCGTTGAAAGGAGACCTGGTCGGTAATGACCGAGTCTACCCCGTCTCGCCAGCTTGTCCACATCCCCTTCCACGGCGACGACCTGATCGCGACCGAGCGCGACGGAAAGCCGATGGTCGCGCTCAAGCGCATCGCCGACAACCTCGGACTTGACTGGTACACGCAGCACCGCAAGCTTTCCGCTGCTCATTGGGCCTGCACCGTCAACATGACTATCCAGCTTCCGGGGGATAGCCAGTCTCGCGAAACGGCCTTCGGTGATACGCGCACGGTCTTGATGTGGCTCGCCACGATCAACCCGGCCAAGGTCGCCGACCAGGTACGTCCGAAGCTTGAGCAGTATCAGGTCGAGGTCGCCGACGTGCTGGAGCAGTACTTCACCGAGGGCGGCGCGATCAACCCGCGGGCCACCGAGGACCAACTCGCCACGATCGTCTCCCGCGCCGAGGGGCAGGCCCGCGTGCTCAGCGCCCTGTCCGGCGTGGTCGACCAGTCGTGGCTCGACGCCAAGGGCCGCCACGTGGCCGCCCGCGCTCTCGGCGAGGAACCGGAGGTCGACCCGAACGAGCGCCCGCTGACCGTGGGCGAATACCTCGAAGAGCGAGGGATAACCGGGGCTGCGCTGCGGTCGATGTCGACGATGTTCGGCACTCGACTCAAAGCCCTGTTCCGGGAGACCTACGGGGAGGAACCGGGCACCGCGGATCGTTTCGTCAACGGCGCGTTGCGTCCGGTCGCGGTGTACACCGAACGGCACCGCTTCCTGTTCGATCGCGTGTGGCAGCGCTACTACGCCGACGACCGGGCGGCGTGACCCGACCAAAGGGTACTCACCGGATGAGTACCCCCTGACCACCTCACGGAGGAATCATGCAGTCCGACGACATCGAGTCCCGCTTCACCTACCACGCCCCCACCGACGACCGGATCGAGCAGCACGAGCAGGTGCGCGCCGAGGTCCGCGAGCTCGCCCACCGGCTCAACGACACCCTGCCGGAGGGCAGGGAGAAGTCCGTCGTGATGACCAAGCTCGAAGAGGCGCTCATGTGGGCCAACGCCGCCATCGCCCGCCAGCCTGAGTAGCCCGAACCCAACCACCGGGGGCACCCACCACGGGTGCCCCTTTTTCATGTCCAAGGAGGACGCCATGCGCAACATCGTTGAGAGCAAGGTCAAGACCGGAAGTCTCGCGGCCACGGTGACCGCGTTCGTGATGACCGAAGTTCAGCCATACCTGCCGGACGCGCTCGGCGGGACGCTGGACTCGATCATCTCCACCGCCGTCACCGGTCTGGCGACGTTCGGGGCCGCTTGGCTCACCCGCCACACCCCGCGGGTCGAAGTGGAGGCCGTCGACCAGTGATCGACCCCGTGATCCCCGACCCCCGCAGGCCGCCCGAGGCGGTACCCTGCGGGTAGCTGGCACGCCGCGCCCCCGGTCTCCACGTGGAGACCGGGGGCGCATTTTCGTGTGTCAGGCACCTTGCCTGTTGAGCAGGTTCGACACCGTCCCCTGCGATACCTCGATCCGGTCAGCCAAATCGCGCTGCGAACACCACGCGTACATCGTGTTCACCAGTTCGTCCCTGCGGATCGTATCGGCCTTGAGTCGATCGACGACCTCGCCGAGTTCGTCCTCAACCTGGCGGCGCATCTCGGCACGCTGCTCGCGTAGCCAGTCGACTACACTCCGGATGACCATGCCTTCGGAAGCGGCTTCGGCCTCCAAATCGTCGGCCATCCTGTCGAGCTGCTCATCAGACGTGGCCGCAGTCAGTCCGGTACTGTGCAGCACCTCGGAAGCGCATTCGATGTAGGCGTCGCTTGCCTCGACGGTCCGCACCACTCGATCCTCGGGAATGTCTCGCTCGTCTCCGAGTTCGGCTTCGATCCGCTCGTCGGCCTCCTGGCCCTCAGGCCCGACGCTGCCGACTCGGTTTGAACCGTCCCAGTACACCGTCGAATCGTTGAGTATCGCCTGTGCGTCGTCGACGAGCTCGTCGAGGTAGGCGTTCGCGCCGTTGGGGGTCAGGGGTGCCGGAACCTCCCACCGCTGTACGAGCCCGTGCCAGTGCCGGGCGGGCATGGAACGGCCGATTTCGGGATTGACCCGGAACCAGAAGGTGCCGTCTTCGAGGTCGAGGCACAGCTCGATTGGCTGCGGCCCGGACTGGCCGGGGTACCAGGTAACCAGCTCGTCGAGGGTGCTGTTGTTGACGTACTCGGGGGTGACGGTCAGCTCGCTCATCGGTGTTACTCCCTTATGGTCGATGTTGATTAATAGTTAATCACGACAGTACCAAGAGTGCAACCCATCTGAGTAGAAATTAATCAGACCACTGTTTAGGCTGGTCAGACACGAAAAAGCTCCCCACGGGAAGCCGTAGGGAGCTGAACTTTTCCGTTGAAACCCTCTCCGCTTGCGCGGAGCCCACGATCCGCGTGCGGACCACCCCCACCGGAGTGGGGAACACGAACCTCACGGGCGTTCGTCAAACACCCAACCGGCACCCCCGCCGAGGCGGGGAAACGATCACCCTGGAGCGTCGTCAAACACTCAATCGGGCCACCCCCGCGTGAGCGGGGACCATGCTCGCAGGATGCGTACCTACGGGCCACCCCCACATCCGTGGGGAGCACTGCCCGGACAGTAGCACGACGATCACGCACGAACAAACCCCCGGCCTCAGCCGGGGGTTCGCCGCTCCGCAATCCCGCAATTGCGTCACCAGTGTAGCACGAACAGAGGTTATCTCGTCGGCTCGCGGTGTCCGGCCGGTGTCGTATGATCCGGACCATGCGCCCGTTTCCGACACCCGCCGAATACGGCAAGTGGGACGTGCTCCCGGCCGACCCGCCGGACTCCGAGCTCGACCTCACCAACGAGGACGTGAAACACGCCCTCGAACGCCGCGAGACGCTCAAGATGGACTGGCACGCGGACTGGCACTATCCGCACGGGGTGTGGCGTCCCGACACCATCGAGCAGCACCCGGAGCTGGCCGAGGCGTGGCGCAACTGGTTCCTACGCCGATCGTGGGAGGGCATCGCGTTCATCAATGGGTGCCTCGTGCGGTGGTCGCAAACGCCGCCGACGGCTTCACGGCCCACCGGCGGCGTTTCCTACAGCGTCCCGGTTAGTTCCCCGGATCACTCTGGTTCCGGCACGAGTCGCACAGCTCCCCGTCCCGATCGGCCTGCGAGCTACACATCCGGCATTTCGCCATCGTGATCACCTCCGGCCCCGATCCTCGCCCGCCTCGCTCGCGGGCGCGATCCGCCGACCGGGCGAGACGCCTATTCCCACCCGACGTTGTAGCGAGCCCACGCCCGGAGCTGGTCACCTTCGTGGGCGCCCTCGTGTCCGGCGGGCAGCACGCACGGGTTGCCCTCGGCGTCGACGTGTTCCGGGCTCGTCGTTCCGCATTCGGTGAACACTGGTTCTCCTCGATGGTTGGGAGCCGCCCGACCGGCCGGGGGGCGTTTACCGGCCGGGCGGCGACGGCCCGACACCGGACATCGGGGTCGGCAGTGCCGGGCCGTGGACTACAAGCGGTGCAGACCGGCGAGGACGCGGCGCATCAGCGCCAGGTGCGGCTCCTCGGTGACGATCAGCGAGGTACACTCGGGGTCACTCCCCGGTAGGATGGGACTACCGGGGAGGCTCCCCACATCCGGCAGCTCGCCGCGCCAGTGCGACCACCGGCCCCGACCGATCGCCGGCATCTCGCCCGTCTCGTCGGGCATCTCGATCTCCTCGCGTAACTGCGCCACGGTCAGCGCTCCTGGGCCTGCCCCGGCATGTCTCGGTCTTCGCTCCGAGTAGTGCCCCCACACGGTCAGCACCACAGCTGTGGCCGCCAGCACCACCGCCAGCACGAGCGCGGGCCACGCCTCAGGCATCGGAGCCCTCCTCCGCGAGGAGGCGCGGACCTCGAGAAGGGGCTCGGTCGGCCTGTCCCCGTAGATCAGCGGCGAGTCGCTCCATGTAGTCGGCCGCACCGGTGAGCTGCTCGGCAGTGGTCGACTGCGTGGACAGATCAAACGACAACGCGTGCAACGTCGCCCGCAGGTGCGTCACACGCAGGGCGATGTCAACGTTCGGCGGCGTCGGGTTCACTTTCCCGCCTCCCTGATCGCCGCGTCGAGCACCGCTCGCAGCTGTTTCGCCTGATCAACCGTCCACTCGGTGCGGTTGTAGACCGTCGGGGTGTCGATGCGGATCACGTTCGGCGACCACTCCGAGCGCCACACCCGCAGCGACCCTTCGCCGCCCTCGTGGCGGCATCTCGCCCGCACCCCGAAACCTGTCCAGTCGTAGTTCTGTGGCATCCGATACGCTCCTAACCACCCGTCGTGGTCGATGCGCTCCGTTGTGGACGTGTTCCATTCTTTTGGAACATGTCCGAACGCCACAATCCTCCAATTAGGTGATGGTCAGGTACCACCCGATCCGGTTTAGGATCTGGTACATGGCAGTTACCAGAGGCGGAACCCCTAAAGCTCGGGCGCTCGGGGCTGAACTGCGAGAAGCACGCGAGGCGAGTGGTCAGAGTCTCCGTGCAGTGGCACGAAAACTCGAAACCAACCACGTCAAACTCGGACGGTACGAATCAGGAAGCCAAGTACCGGCGTCCACATTCGTCGCCGTCTACCTCGCCGAATGCGGGGTGCCCGCCGCCGAACGGGACCGCATTGTCGAGATGGCCAAGGATGCCGATCAGCCCGACTGGTTGACCACCGGTCGCAACGGGTCGCGCCACGAACTGACCACGCTGATCGAGTTCGAGCGGACGGCCACCGCAATCTCCGAGGTGGCTACGGACCTTGTCCCAGGGCTGCTACAAACGTCGGCGTACGCACGGGCGCTCATGGTGGAGATGTCCGACCAGGAGCGCGAGACCCGCGTGCTGATGCGGGTCGGACGCCGAGAAGTCCTGACGGACAAGGGCACCCCGTTCGCCGCGATCATCAGCGAACGAGCGTTGTCGGAGCCGATCGGCGGTCACACAGTCATGGCCGAACAGCTTCGACACATCCTCGACATGAGCGAGCGCCCGAACGTTTCCGTACAGGTGCTGCGTGCGGGCTCTACCGTGGCGCACCCGGCGCACATGGGAGCGTTCGTGCACTTCCAGTTCCCGAAAGCCTCACCGATCGTGCACTTCGAGCACTACCAGTCGGCCACGTTCCTGCACAACCCGACCACTGCGCAGGACTACGCAGAGGCAGTTACTACCCTGCAAGAGTTGGCGATGAGCGAAGACGAGTCGAGAAAGTTCATCGCCAACCAAGCAGAGGAAATGGAGGCCACAGATGACGGTACACCACCCTGAAGGATGGCGGAAATCGAGCCGCTCCGGCCGAGTTAGCAACTGCGTCGAGGTCGGTCGCACCCCGAACGGCGCCGCCGTCCGTGACACCAAGGACCGCTCGGCCGGGTACTTCACCACCACCGGGCAGCAGTGGGCCGCGTTCATCGACGCGGTGAAGAACGAGCGGTTCGAGTAAGCCGCCGAAACAGGAGCGCCCCCGGCACGTCCGGGGGCGCTTTTTCGTGCCGTAGGGCACTGTCCACTGTGGCCGTCGCGTGGGGCAAACGTGGGACACTTCCGGCTAAACGGGGCTAAACGAGACTAAACTGCCTCACCTCACAAACCCCTTGTGACCTGCACAAAACTAACTCCCACCAATCCGCGCTAACTGACCGAGATGTCCTTCTAATCTCTAGGTCGCAGGTTCGAATCCTGCCGGGGGCGCCTAGTCTGACCTGGGAATTCACTCGACCACGTTTGCCTCGTTCGAGGTTTGTGGGATCAAACGTGGTGCGAGTGCTCGTAAAATGGAGTCGTGGCAGCAGCGACGAGGGGACGGAGACGGACCCGCGGCAGCGTCGAACGGCTTCCCAGCGGCGCGCTGCGGGTGAAGGTCTACGCCGGTTTCGACCCGGTGACCCAACGGCGGCACTACCTCACCGAGGTGGTCGCGGCGGGGCGCGATACCGAGGCCGAGGCCGAGCGGGTGCGGACCCGGCTGCTCAACCAGGTCGACGAGCGCCGCAACCCGCGCACGAACGCCACCGTCGAACAGCTGCTGGACCGCTACCTCGAA
>NZ_FNJR01000008.1 GCF_900104475.1 Actinopolyspora xinjiangensis | reverse complement strand
TCACGTCTGCTTCCCCCTAGTCCCCTGGGCCATGATCCGAAACCGGGCCACATCCTGCCGGATCGGCGCATGCCACGTCAGCAGAACGGCCCCACTATCACTATGACGATCGACACTCTAACGTGTTCCGGAAAACACGCTGCGATCACTCGAACGGCCCAATCCACCCCCGGTGATCCCCCGCACGGGTAAGACACTGGGGAACTCTCAGCCACTCGAAGTGCGCACCAGCCGCGTCCATCGGCCAGCGCGGTCTCACCGACAAGTTCGATGTAGTGTTGATAGCGTCCCTCCGGCCGATCACAGGCCGCGACGGGCAAAACATGACCTGGAGCCGAATTTCGCTGGTCAACAACGCGTTTTCGAATGCAAACGACAGACAGCACGGCATCCGGTCACACTTCGTGAATCTTCGCTGATACCACTCGCTGCTAGAATCAAGATCGACAAGCTGAGCGACCCGAGTCACACACCGGCAATACGCCGACGCTCAGTGCGAAGCCATCTCAAGGGCGCCGCAGCGCGAACCGCACTGACTCTGCCGAGGAAACCTTCGGAAACCAAACGAATCGTTACCGGAAAGTTGCTTCAAGCCTTCCCTTCCTGCTCCCCGATCCTGCCGTTCAAGCCAACCAGCACCAGACCGACGGCCAGCAAGCAACGCTCAACCAGCCGCGGGCCACGACGGCAGCGACAGCTTCAGAGCCTTTTTCGCCATATCACATGGATTTGTCTGACCAACATCATCGACAGGAACAGTAACAGCGGAACCAACCACCTGATTTTCCTGCGAAGCAAGGAAAATTGCACACATCCCATTATCCGCCGGATTTATCCTATTGGCAACAACCGCCGGGTATCCAGACACTTCTATTTTCTCGAAATCTTTATATTTCGATTTGTTTTCATGGTATTTCTCAATCGAGCGATCATCGATTGCCGAAAGAGATACATGCTCCTCGCCGCCATCAGGACTTTCCCAGTCGCACAAATCCGGCAGAGAGCTACCGAAAATATTAGACTGCTTCTGTCCTTGAGTTTTCAAACCCAAAGATTCAGCGGCGCCCGCAGGGAGCAAATCGCACGGATCGAGGGCGGCGGCGTCCTTCGGATTGGCGATCTCCACGCCCGACCGCTCCGACGAAGCGGACGAATCCACGCTGCTCGTTGTCGAACCGTCCGTTCCGTCAGCGCCATCGGAGCCGTCCGCGCTCCCGGAGGATGCGCATCCGGCCAACACCATGCTCACTACGAGTCCGCCAGCCACGGTGGCGGCACGACCAACCCCAGTCATACGTCTCCTTCTCCCGACGTCGCCGCGAAACACTACTGGAACTTGTTCAGCTGTGGGTGTGGCTGTCCGGTGTGGCCTTGTGCGCTGCGCCGGGGCTGCGTGGATTCCGCGAGGAATCGCCGCCCCGGACGCGCCGTCCCGGCTGCGGTGTAGCGATGTGGGGGCGAGCTCAGCCCCGGTCGTAGTCACCGGTCTTGAGCCGCTCCACGAACCCGGCCCAGACCGTGGGAGTGACGGTGAGGATGCCGCCCGCCCGGTCCTTGGTGTCGCGAATGCCGACGGCCCGGCCGGTCAAGGCGACCTCGACGCACTGGCCGATGTCGGTGGTGCGGCTGGACTTGCGCCAGGTGTGTGGTGCGAGATGTTCGCGAATCGTTTCCACGAATGGGTTCCGCTTTCCGAGCTGCATCGGACATCGAACAGGACACTTCGGAGCCAACTCATCACTCCCGTGATCTCACTGCGCCGCCGGCCATGAGGGCAGTGACAGCTCCAGGGCCTGCTTCGCCAGGTCGCACGGGTTTACTTGTCCGATGTCCTTGGTGGGAATAAATGTGGAGGACAGAACTATCTGGTTGTCGTTCGCGGCCATGTACATCGCGCAGTTGGAGCTTTTCGCAGGGTCCTCCGTGTTTCCTATGACGGCGGGATGACCGGAAATATCCAGCTTCTCGAAGTATCCGTAACTCGATTTGTTGTCATAGTACTGCTGAATGGTGCGATCGGGAAATGCCACCAAGGTAACCCGTTTCGAATCATTGTGTTCGCCTTTTCGGGTGCACATGTCGGGGAGATCGGGTTTGAGGTCGTTCTGTCTTCTTTCTCCCTTGGATTTCAAACCCAGTGTGCTGGCTGCTTCGTCGGGTAGCAGTTCGCAGGGTTCGAGGGCGGCGGGGTTTTTGGGGTTGGTTATTCCGGTTCCGGACCGTGAATCGGACGAGGTCGCGTCGCCGGTGGTTGTTCCCGTCGCGGGTCCGGGTTGTCCTGGTGAGTCGCCGGAACAGGCCGCCAGTGCCATGGTCAGCGCGAGGCCGCCCGCCAGGAGGGCACCGCGGCGTAGTGTGGTCATAACGTTTTTCACGGTGCTCAGCTCCGCCTTTCGCTGTCGCGCTGCGCGAGGGACGCGTTGTCGTCGGCCAGACCGTACTCGCGCAGCAGGGCCTCGTAGGCGGCGATCTTCTCGTCCAGCTTGTCGCGAATATCCACAGCGGCAGCACGAAGCGAGCCTTCGGGATCACTCATACGCTTCTGGAACGCCTCACGTGCCTTGCCGGTAGTGTCGTCGTAGGCGGTCAACTCACCCGGGCCGATTGTTGTTGAGCTTTCAGCGAGCTCTGCGGCCTCCTCCCGTGCTTGTCGGAGGTCTTCGACGGCTGCTTTGAGTTTGTCGTGGTCGACGCTGAAACCGTCCTGGCTCACGGCTGTTCCTCCCTAGGGGGCGCTGTCATGATCCGAAAACCGGGTCACATCCTGCCGCAGCGGGGCAGCTCGCGTCAGCGGGACGGCCCCACCGGCACTATGACGATCAGCACTCCGAGGTGTTCCGGGAACGCGCTGTGATCACCCGGATGGCCCAGCGCGGTCGGCACTACCCGCACCTGGGGACGCGTGAGACGCAGCCCACCAGGCGAGGCCACTCTGTTCTGTCGAACACTCCGCGACTCCACTCGAGGCCGTCCCAACCGCGCTGCGCCGGGGCTGCGTGGATTTCGCGAGAAAACGCCACCCCAGCCGCGCCGCCCCGGCTGCGGTGTAGCGATGTGGGGGCGAGCTCAGCCCCGGTCGTAGTCGCCGGTCTTGAGCCGGTCCACGAACCCGGCCCAGGCCGCGGGAGTGACGGTCAGGGTGCCACCCGCCCGATCCTTGGTATCGCGGACGGCGATGGTGGTGTCGGCGAAGCCGACTTCGACGCAGTGAGCGTTGTTGGCGCTGCGGCTGGATTTGCGCCATGTGTGTGGTGCCAGGTCTCCTGCCATATGCGGGACTGTAGTTAACCTTGCAAGTTTCGGGAAGCCGAGACGATCTTGTTCAGTGAGTCTTCACGGTTCAGAGCAGCTTTGCTGGCTTCGGTGTGTGCGAGGCTGTGTTCGCGGATGGTCAGTGAATCGGTGATCAGCTGCTTACTCGTCACGGTCTCGTGCCACAGCAGCATCGGCAGCTTGCCAGTCGGGAACGTCATGAGCAGAAACGGTGAACCACCGATGGCGTCGTGCCCGGTCACCTCGAAAGGCACGATGCGAATATCGAGAGTATCGGGGTGAGTGTTGATGAGTTTTACGAGATGTTCGAGCTGTTCGGCCAGCACCCCAACCCCGCCGATTCGCTGATGCAGCGCTGCTTCGCTTATCACCGAGTTGAGGTGGAGCGGTTCGGAGCCGGTGATGCGGTGTTGCCGCCGCAGGCGGCATTCGAGCCTGCGCTCAACTTCTGCCAAGCGGATGTTTGGAGCGCCTGCCTCGATGACGGCCCGAGCATAGTTCTCGGTTTGCAGTAGCCCGTTGACGATGGCGCTGTCGTAGGACCGCACACTCTCAGCGCCGTGTTCGTAGCCGAAAAAGCGCAGCAGCTCATCGCTGAACAGAGCGGAGTACTCGCTCCACCAACCACGGCTTCCCGCTTCGTCACGAAGACTACGCAGCTCGGCGGCTTCCTCGCCATCAAGTTCGTAGGCCTCGGCCAGTGCCGTGAGGCGTTCTTCGCCGATGTTCTTCTTCCCGTTCTCGAACTCCGACAGGTAAGCAGCAGTGATCCCGAACTTCTTGGCAGCAGCCGTGGCACTCAGCCCGGCTTCGTCGCGCTTCTCACGAAGGCGACGTCCCAGTTCCCAAGCGGCAACGGTTGGCGAGCTCGGGGCCATAGCGCACTCCTTCACGACTTCACACCTTTAGGCGACCTAGCTATCTAATTAGATAGACGTCATCTACTGTCGATAACGAAAGGTGATCATACAGGCACTTAATGAAGTAAGGAGTGTTCGTGATGCTTGAGGTTCCGTTGCTGGGGTGGGGCTGGTCGGGTCCGGTGGTGTGGTGGAACCCGGTGGGCGGGTTTCGGCACGCCTTCTCCCGCGAGGTACGGCCGCGTCCGCAGCAACAACGCGACACGCTGTGCGGACAGCAAGTCGTCCTGACAGACCCGTCCGAGGTGGACTGGCTGGTGCCGACCTGTGACATCTGCATGAGCGCGGCCATCGAACACGGCCGCGAACAAGAACAGCACGAACAAGAGGTCAGCCGCCGCCTGCGCGAGCGGTTCGGCCGGGACGGAGGCGCGCTGTGACGGCGGCGAGCACGCTGGGTCCGGCTGTGCTGCTCCAGCCGCTCGGACTGCTGCCGGTTCAACCGCCCGGACCGCTGATCGCGCTGGGCACGACCCTCGCACTGGCCCTGGCCGGCACCCTGGCCCCGCTGCGGAGCGGACACGGCCAGCGCGCCGACGCCGGCCCCGGCGCGCTGACCGTGGCACACCTGCTCATCCAGCACACCCCCACCCCGAACCGGCCGGCCCACCACACCACCACGGGCAACACTGCCGCCGGTACCTCCTCGACCACTCCCCGTCCCCACTCGCCCGCGTCGGGAAGACCGTGGTTCCCACCACCGGGCTCACCCCTGGAAACGGCCACCATCGTGTTGCACGGCCCCGACCGCTCCCCTGACTCCGACTGGTGGGACGCCCTCGGCCACCACCCCAGCCCCAACCCCACCCCGGCCGAACGCCGCGCCCTGCTCACCCACCCCGAGTACCAACCCCCGACCACGAGCAGACAACGACCACGCCACCCCACCAGCCTCACCGAAGAAGACCTCGCCAGGTTGCTCAACCTGCCCGAGCCTCGCGAACACGCCCCCGAACCCGGCTACATCGGCAAACACCGGCTCGTGGCAGCCTGAACGCCCTGGCGGGAGGGAGCCCCTCTCCGAAACCGCTCAGCTCCCGGATCTCCCACCCGACACACCGAAGGGCCGACACCGCACCGGCGATGTCGGCCCTCGTCACTTCCACCCGTTCAGAACTCTCCCGGAACTCCTCGATCCGGTTTCACCCACCACTCAGGACCGAACCGGGCGCCGCGCCGGACTCCACCGAAAGACCCGGGCCGCTCGTGTCGCGCCTGGACCCCCACGGGTCCCGCGAATCGCCCACGAGCGCCGCATGTCCGGCAAGCGATGTCCACGCCGCGATGTCCGGCCGCGTGGCGGCAACCGGCAGTCGAGCTCAGTTGCGTGAAGGCGCCGGCGTCTCGGAGGCCAGCAGCTGGTCGTAAACCACTTCGTTGACCCAGCGGGAAACGGCGGTCTGCTCCGCCGGGGCGGTGTCGGCGAACGAACGCCCCTCCAGCTCCACCCGGACGCTGTTCCCGTCGGCGCTGAGCACCGCCACGCCGAACTGCCGAGCCCGGATCAGGCAGCTCGACACGAAGTCGTCACGATCGCTGACCTCGCGCGGAACCACGATCGCCGCGCTGGTGAACCGCGCGAAGGGCACGGCGGCCGTCAGCGCGGTGCGCCAGTGCCGCGCCGGGGCCAGCACTCCCGACACCCGCGCCGCCGCCGGCGGCACCCGATCGCTCATCTCCGGCCAGACCCAGGTCGCGATCTCCGTGCGGTCCAGCACCGGCCCGCTGCCGACGCAGACCCGCTCGGCGTGCGCGTCCGGCACCAGCTCTGCCACCGGGACGACACGACGCCCCAGCAGCCGCACGGGCGGCAGCACACTGCCCGTCCAGTCGAGCTCCCCGACGGAGATCGCCGCCAGCTCCTCCACGGAATCCGGCAGTCCACAGGTGTCGGTGAGCGAGGTCGAACGGATCCGAAAGCCGTTGTCGCCGCGGTTGTCCCTCGCGGCGTATCCCGGTGTCGCGGTCAACTTTCCCGCCTCCAAGGCTGATTGCGCGAAAAAACGAGCGGCCGAAGCGGGCGGCACCGTCGGAAGCGGTTCCTGCGCCGCGTACTCGGCACTTCTGCACGTGCATCCGACTAGAACAGCCGCGAGCGGTTCGTACGCGCTCACCTCGGGGTCGCTGCGACAGACGGACAGCAGACGTCGGTGACCGGTCGCTGAATGGTTCGGGGGATTCGGCCCGGCTTGACCGCCATTCGGGTTAGTCAGCGGTGAGTCGCCACGCGGTGCCTTTCACTGAGTTTCCCCGCACGGGTGAACGGCCGACGTCATTCGGCCACAGCTGGACAGACCTCCACAACCACCCCGTTCCTCTCGAATCCTCGAGAGCCTCACCCGGTGCCACGCGGCGAAACCGGCGACCACCAGGTCACGCAACGCCAGAGCCACTCGAACGGGCCGTAGCGGAATCGGCGCAGCCACCAACGGCTCCACAGAACCTGTACGCCGATGATGCCCGCCGCGAGCGCGAGAGCCGGGCCGAAACGCAGCGAGTGCGGCAGTCCCAGCACCGGAGCCAGGGCCACGACCAGCAGGGTCGCCGTCAGATAGTTGGTCAGCGCCATCCTGCCGAGCGGTTCGAGGAGCGCGGACACCGCCGGTCCCACCCGGGTGCGCAGCAGCAGGAGCAGACCGGTGACGTAGGCCGAGGCTAGGAGGAGCCCGGCCGCCACCGCGCCGTGGGAGTAGCTGTTGCGCACGATGTCGCCGCTCTGCCAGTAAAGCAGCGGAGCGGCTGCCGCCAGCGAGAGCACGAACACCAGTGCCACGGTCGCGTTCGGCCGGTCGAACCTGTTGTGGACCCCGTACCGCGCGGTGGCCAGCCCCAACAGGAACAGCCCCGGCAGCAGCGAGGTTCCTCCGTGGGTCAACGACACGGCCGCCACGGTGCCGAGAACTCCGGCGAGCAGCACGAGCACGCGGGGAAGCCAACTGGCGGGCAGCAGCACGACGATGCCGACGATCGCGTAGGGCAGCAACGCCTCGCCGGGTTGCAGGAACTGGTGCAGCGCACCGAGAACGCCGAGAGCGGCCATCCTGCGCAGCAGCACCACTCGCGGCAGGGAGGCGCGGCGGGCGGCACCGTCCAGGAAGATCGCGAAGCTCAGCCCGAACAGGAACGAGAAGACCGGGAAGAACCGCTGTTGAACCAGCAGTTGCAGCCAGTGCTCGGCGGGTACGTACACCCCCGGTTCCGGTCCGTTGCGCATCTGGGTGATCTGCGGAATGTTGACCAGCAGAATCCCGCACACGGCCAGACCACGAACCGCGTCGAGCGCGCGGACACGAGCCCCGCCCGATGAGTCGGACCGACCGGGCGAATCGAACGGAACCTCCGGCGAACCGCCGGGCTCGGCCGTGCTCGCCCGCTCGCCCGGCGCCGCCACGGGATCGGGGATACGACTTGCACTCACTGTCTCACCAGGATGTCGTGGGCACGCGAACCGGCTGCGCGGGAGGCCATCGCCCCGCCGCCAAGAGGTGTGCGGCCCGTGCTTGCTTGCCGTGGAACACGTTTCCAGCGAAACCTCGGCCGAGGTATGCGTGTTCGCCCCGATATCTCCCCGGAGAACGCCCCTACCCCGGAAGCACGTGAACTCGGGGGAATCCCCGAGGGGAGTGCTCCTCAGGGGCCGAATCGGGCGGCTCCGCTACGGAACACCGGGACGACGCCGCCCCGCGCTCACTCCACCTCGGCCGTCGTCCGCGTCGTCTCCACCAGCCGGTCGCCGACCGACTCCGCCGCGCGGGAGAGCGGGCGGACGAGCTTGGCCACCTCGGCGCGCGCGCTGTCGACCACCAGCCCGAGGGCGGCCACCACCTCTCCGCCGGAGCACACCGGCACGGCCACCGAGCAGGAACCCAGCGTCATCTCCTCGGTGGTCCAGGCGAAACCGCGCCGCCGGATGCCGCCGAGCTCGCGCACCAACCTCCCCGGCTCGACGATCGTGTAAGGGGTGTGGCGGGACAGGTGGTGCGCGCAGTACTCCTGGACCACCTCGCGGGAGGCGTGCGCCAGCAGCACCTTGCCCACCCCGGTGGTGTGCAGCGGCAGCCTGCCGCCGCTGCGGGAGATGATCGGGGTGGAACGCCTGCCGGTGAGCTTCTCGACGTAGACGGCCTGCAACCCGTCACGCACCGCCAGCTGCACGTTGGCGCCGGTCCGCTCGTGCAGCTGTTGCATGTGGGGCATCGCCACACCACGCAGGCAGGTGTGCACCGGCGCCAGCAGTCCGAGCTCCCACAGCCGCAACCCGATCGCGTAGCGCCCGTCGGACTCGCGCTGCAGCGCGCCCCAGTTCTCCAGCTCGCCCACCAGCCGGTGGGCGGTGGCCAGCGGGATCTCGGCGCGCCGCGCGATCTCGGTCAGCGAGAGTCGGTGGGCATCGGGCCCGAAGGCGGTGAGCACGCTCAGCGCACGTTCGGTCACCGAACGGCCGGACTGCCTGCTGTTGCCCGCCATCGACCTCTCCCGACGTCGCCGCTTCCCGAACACCCGCCGCTGTCCGGTCGCCCTCCCGCGGGAACCGGCCACCGACGGGGCTCACCCGGCAAGGTACTGGGAAGGTGAACCGACACACACACCGGAGTCCGTGGTCAACCGGCCGAGGGACGCACCGGTTCCTCCACCCCGACCCGCAGCGGCCTGCCCGCTCCCAGCGCGGCGAGCGCGCCGCACAGGCACACCGCCAGCAGCAGCCACATCGACAGCGCCCAACCGCCACTGAGCTGGTGCAGCAGCCCGACGAGCAACGGTCCCGTCGCGGCGAGCAGGTAGCCGACCGCCTGGGCCATCGCCGAAAGCCGGGAGGCCACGGCGGCATCGGCGGCGCGCATCCCGATCACGCTCAGCGCGAGCCCGAACAGCGCGCCCATCCCGAACCCGAGCACCACGGCCGCGCCCCACATCCAGGACAGTGGGGCGAGGAACACCCCCAGCAGCCCCAGCGCCGACACCCCCAGCAGCGAGACACCCAACACCCGCTGGTCCGAACGCCTGCCCGCGAGCAGCGGCAGCGTCATCGCGCCGAGAGCCTGCACCAGTGTGGACACCGACAGCACCAGCCCGGCCTCGGTGGCGGCCATCCCCCTGTCCTGGGCGATGGTGGGCAGCCAACCGAACACCACGTAGGCCAGCAGCGACTGCAGTCCCATGAACGCGGTGACCTGCCACGCGAGTGGGCTGCGCAGCAGCCGCGCGGCCGGGCCACCGGAGCCCGGCACGGCCGCACGTGCCGCGCGCCGCAGCAGCGGCAGCCAGACGAGCCCGGTCAGCAGCGCCACCGCGGCCAGCGCGATCAGCGGCGTCCGCCAGGAGCCGCCCGCCGCGCTCATCAGCGGGACCGCGAGCGCGGCGGCGAGACTGCTGCCGAGCGTGAGGAACACCGTGTAGACCGAGGTGACCAGGGTCACGTTCCCCGGGAACTCCCGCTTGATCAGCGCGGGGAGCGTGACGTTGGCGATTCCCACGGCGGCGCCGACCGCGATCGTGCCGCCGAACAACGTCGCCGTGTTGGGGCCGGAGCGCAGCAGGCTGCCCACCACCAGCAGCGGCAGGCAGACGGCGACCACCCCCTCGTCTCCCCATCGGCGACGGATCGAGGTGGCCGTGAGCGCGAAGACACCCAGGCAGATCACGGGCAGGGTCGGCAGCAGCCCGGCCACACCGGGCGAGAGTCGCAGATCGGCGGCGATGTCCGGCAACAGCGCCCCGGCGGCCGTGAACGGTGGACGCAGGTTCAGCGCCAGCGCCGCGATCGCCACCAGCAGCCACACCGCACGTGTTCGCACCGTCTTCCACCTTCCCGCCGGTGAGCGGCACCGGCCTTCGCGGGCTTCGTGCTCCGGTCGCCTCCCAGCCTCCCGGTTCCCGCCCAGGACGGGAACACGTCACCCCCGAAGCGCGGCGTGACGAAGGACACGGCGGAGAGTCCACCCGGGACCGACCCGGTGTTCCGGCAGCGGGGCTCGGGGCATCCCTCTCACGCTGCGTGCGGAGCGCACCGGGAGGAAAGAACCACCGCCATACCCGACGCGGTCCGATGTGGACCGGATGCGGAGCTCTCCCGAGCGCCTCGGCCGGTGCTCGTCCGCACGGTACTTCGAGGAACACGCCCGCCCCGCCGGAGCACCGGCTCACCACCCCCGGAATCGGACATTCGGCACAATGGTCGAGTGATGACCGCACTGTCCCTGCTCGGTGGTCTGCTGCTGATCGCGGCGATCATCGCGGCCAACGGGTACTTCGTCGCCCAGGAGTTCGCGTTCATGACCGTCGACCGCTCGCGGCTGGCGGCCCAGGCCGAACAGGGCGACCGGGTCGCCGGACGGATGCTGGGGATCACCCGCCGGACCTCGTTCATGCTGTCCGGCGCCCAGCTGGGGATCACCGTGACGGGCCTGCTGGTCGGGTACGTCGCCGAACCGCTGGTCGGCAGCGCCGTGGGCGAGCTCCTCGGCGGGGCGGGCGTCGCCCCTGGGATGGGCATCGCGATCGGCACCGTGGGAGTGCTGGTGGTCTCGACCTTCGTCCAGATGCTGTTCGGCGAGCTGCTGCCCAAGAACCTCGCCATCGCCCGGCCCCACCGACTCGCCCGGTGGCTGTCGGCCTCCACTGTGCTCTACATGCGGCTGGCCGGCTGGCTGATCCGGTTCTTCGACCGCTCCTCGGCGGGGCTGCTGCGGCTGCTGCGGATCGAACCGGTGCACGACGTGGAGCACGCGGCCAACCCGAGGGACCTGCAGCGGATCGTGGCGGCCTCCCGACAGGCCGGTGAGCTTCCCGCCGAGCTCTCCCTACTGCTGGACCGGGTGCTGGACTTCCCGGAGCGGGACGTCGAGCACGCCCTCGTGCCGCGCTCCCAGACGGACGTGCTCGCCGACGACGCCACCCTCGACGAGGTGCGCCGGACCATGAGCAGCGGGCACTCCCGCTACCCGGTGCTCAACGAGGACGGCGGTATCGAGGGAGTCGTGCATCTGGTCGACGTGCTGGAAGCGATGGAGGCGGACCCGAGGACCGACCGGCGCCCCGTCACCGGGATGACCCGGTCGGCCACCATCCTCCCCACCCTGATGTCGCTGCCCGACGCGGTCACCGCGATGGCGCGCTCCCGCGAGCGGATGGCCTGCGTGGTCGACGAGTACGGCGGCTTCGCGGGCATCGTCACCGTCGAGGACCTGGCCGAGGAACTGGTCGGCGAGCTCACCGACGAACACGACGCCGAGGAGCGGCCCCACCTGCTCGCGGCCGACGACGCCGACGAGCGATGGCGGGTCCGGGGCGACGCCCCGCTCGACGAGGTGGAGCGTGAACTCGTCCACACCCTCCCCCGAGGGGACTACGAGACCGTCTCGGGCCTCGTCATCGCCCACCACGGAGCGCTGCCCACCGAGGACACGACGATCGACATCAGGCTGCCGGGCGACCCGGTGGAACTGGCCCACGAGGCGCACCCACCGGTCCGCACGCTGCGCGCCACCGTCGTCGAGGTGGACCAGCACGTCCCCTCCGAGCTGGTGCTGGAGCTGACCGAGGAACCTCCGGGAGACCACTCGTCCGAGACCGACGACCGGTGGACCGATCCCGAGTCCGGCCGAGAGGAGTCCTGATGCACGGCCCCTGGACGGCCACGCTGACCACCGTCGCGATCATCGCGGCCAGCGCGCTGTTCGTCTCGATCGAGTTCGCCACCATCGGCGCGCGGCGGACCCGCCTGGAGGAACACGCCACCACCAGCCGCGCCGCCAGGGCGGCGGTGCGCAACGCCTCGGAGGTCTCGGTGCTGCTCGCGGGCTGCCAACTCGGCATCACCGCCTGCACCCTGGCACTGGGCGCGATCACCGAACCCGCCGTGGAACACGCGCTGGAACCCCTGTTCACCGCGCTCGGGCTGCCCCACTGGCTCGGCGGCACGGTGGCGTTCGCCCTAGCGCTGCTGGTGGTGACCTTCCTGCACCTGGTGGTGGGCGAGATGGCGCCCAAGTCGTGGGCGATCGCCCACCCCGAACGCTCGGCCGTGCTGCTCGCCTTCCCCATGCGGGGTTTCATGTGGCTGTTCCGCCCGGTACTGACCCTGCTCAACAACTCCGCGAACAAGCTCGTCGAGGCGTTCGGGGTGAGACCCGTCGACGAGGTCGCGATCGAGCAGAACCCCGACGAGCTGCGCCAGCTCGTGCGGCACTCCGCCGAGAGCGGTGACCTCGACGCCTGGTCCTCCGACCAGCTGGCCGGGGCGCTGGAGCTGACCCGGTTGCGCGTCGGCGAACTGACCGGTGAGGAACCGATCGCCTCCGTGCCGCGCACCGCAACCGTCGCCGATGTGCGGGCCGCCAGCCGGCGATCCGGGCACCTACGGATCATCGTGGGCGACCCGGCCTCCCCTGAAGGGCTGGTGCACGTCCGTGACACCCTCACCGCCGACGCCGGGCAGCCCGTCGACACGCTCGTGCGCGAGTGCTCCGAGCTGGATCCGGGCACCAGCGTCCTCGACGCGCTGTCCCGAATGCGCCGGACCAGCACCCAGCTGGCGCTCGTGCGCGACTCCGGACGAACCATCGGGGTGGTCACCATCTCCGACATGCTGGAAGGCCTCTTCCCTCCCAGGGCGGAGAGCACCACCGGCGAGACGTGAGCGCGGTCGGAAGAACCGCACCGCGCGGCAGCGGCGGAGTCCGCTCCGACCGTCGGCGGGCTCCTCCCGCGCGCGCCGCCGGGAGCACAGCACAGGCGCGGCGTGGCCGGTGCAGCCCCGGTTCGGGCCCGGGACCGACAGGGCCGGCGGGATCGACGGAGGTCCGCCGACCACGGGCCGATGGCGGGGCGGCGATGCCCTACCGGCCGGCTCCGACCCTCCCCTCCGAGGCGCTCGACCGCAGGAGGACGATCCCCACACCCAGCGTCCACACCGTCGCCAGCCCCGCCAACGGCAGGAGCAGCTCGAAGGAAGCCCAGGGAAGCCGCAGGAAAAGCGCCGAACCGAGCAGGAACCACCCGGCGGCGGCGACAATGCCCAACCAGGACAGCGCGCGCGGGTACTCGCGGCTACGCAGCATCGCCAGGGCGTAGCCGCCCAGCGCCAGCCCCAGGAGGGCCTGGGACAGCACGGAGGTGCCCCCGACGAGGACCTCCACGACGCGGAAGTCCCCCACCGCCGCACCGGCTTCGAGCTCACCGGAGGCCCACCGGCGTGCGAGCATCCCGCCGCCGAAACCGTCGTGCGCGTGGTTGACCGCGAACAGGGCGACCGCGACCACCAACAGGGGATCGGCCATCCGCGCGAGAGCCCTGCTCACCGGATCCCGCAGGGCACGCCCGGCGGTCGGGAAAGCCACGCCCCAGCACAGCGCCCCGAGGATTCCGAGGAGCGCCGCGGCGAGCCACGGCGTCCCGAGGACGTGGTCGAAGACCCCGATCGGATCACCACGCGGGATGTCCCCCCGCCGCTGCAGGAACTGGCTGACGACCGTCAGAGCGGTCCCCAGCAGAACGATGATCCCGGCCGCCCCCGTCCGGAACCGACGCACCCGGACTTCCGACTCCAACGGCTCCGACATCGGTCCCGCCCCCTCACTACGCGGTTCTCGTGTACGGAGTACGCACCGGTGAGGGTCACGCCCCCGGTACCGGGTCCCATCCGGGAACGTCCCCGATCCTTCCCGGAGAACCAGGGGGAACCCCGTTCCGGGCGGCGGCCCCGGCGCGGCCGCCCGTCGTCCGGCCACGCGGGGGATGCGTCGGTCAGTCGAGTTCTCCATCGCCCCACCGTTTCGCCCCCAGTGCCGCCGCGCGGCTCGACATGCCGGTTCCCTCCGGCCCCAGGCAGTGGCGCCACGAGTGACCGCCGATGACCCGCGCCCCGAGCCGTACCGCGATCTTCGGCTCTCGTGCACCGGCGTCCCGCCGTGCGCACTCGCCGTCCGGGTGCTGGGCTGACCGGGAGAGGATTCCCGAACCGAGGGGGCGGAGATGGCGGAGGACGAGGTCGATGCCGTGGTGGTCGGCATGGGGCCGGGCGGCGAGGACGTCGCCGGACGGCTGGCCACGGCGGGGTTGAGCGTGGTCGGGGTGGACAATCGCCTGGTCGGGGGCGAATGCCCGTACTTCGCCTGCGTCCCCACCAAGATGATGGTCCGCGGGGCCGGTGCGCTCGCCGAGGCCGGGCGGGTTCCGCTGCTGGCCGGGACGGCCTCGGTGCGACCGGACTGGACCCCGGTCGCCGACCGCATCCGCGACGAGGCCACCACCGACTGGGACGACCGGGTCGCCGTGCGGCGGTTCGAGGACACCGGAGGGCGGTTCGTGCGGGGGTTCGGCCGACTGACCGGTCCCGGTGAGGTCACCGTCGACACGGCGGAGGGGGAGCGGGTCTTCCGCCCCCGCCGGGCGATCGTGCTCAACCCCGGCACCGACCCCGCCGTCCCGCCGGTCGAGGGGCTCCGGGACACCCCGTTCTGGACCAACCGGGAGGCGGTGCGGGCCCGCACGCTGCCCGAGTCGGTGGTGGTGCTCGGCGCCGGCCCCGTGGGGGCGGAGTTCGCCCAGGTGTTCGCGCGCTTCGGGGTGGACACCACCGTGGTCGAGGCCGCGCCGCGAGTGCTGCCGGGCGGCGAGCCCGAAGCCTCCGAGACCATCACCGAGGTGTTCACCGCCGAGGGGATCACCGTGCACACCGACACCTCCGCGCGGCGCGTGCGGCACGAGGACGGCCGGTTCACCGTGGAACTCGACTCCGGGCAGAGCCCCTCCGCCGAACAGCTGCTCGTCGCCACGGGGCGCCACACGGACCTCGCCGCGCTGGGGGTGAGCTCGCTCGGGCTCGACGAGTCCGCGAACACCATCGAGGTGGACGGGCGGATGCGCGCCGCCGAGGGGGTGTGGGCCGTCGGCGACGTCACCGGTCACGGCGCCTTCACCCACACCTCGGTGTACCAGGCGCGCATCGCCGCCGAGGACATACTCGGCAGGGGCGAGCTGACGGCGGACTACCGGGCCATGCCGGCCGTGGCGTTCACCGATCCCGAGGCGGCCTCCGTCGGGCTCACCGAGGCCCGGGCCCGTCGACAGGGCTTCCCGGTGCGCACGGCGGTCACCGAAATTCCCTCCTCCGCCCGGGGCTGGATCCACAAGGCCGGCAACGAGGGGCTGATCAAACTGGTGGCCGACACCGAACGCGACATCCTGCTCGGCGCCACCGTGGTCGCACCGCTGGGCGGCGAGATCCTCGGCGCGTTCACCGTCGCCGTCCACAACCAGGTGCACCTCGCCCAGCTACGCCGGATGATCTTCGCCTACCCCACCTTCCACCGCGCCATCGAAGTCGCCCTCGACGAGCTCCTCGACTGATCCGGGGCCGGATGAAGCGCCGACGACTCGTCCGCGCCCTCCGTGGTGACGGGGCCGCAGCTGGGTACCCCTCGGGTGCGCGGGCCGCCGACGAGGCCGACTCGACCCGCGCGTTCCGCGAACGAGCACCTGACGAGGAGGTGGGGATCATGGCCACGACCATGGTGCAGCAGCGCAACCGGGCCTGCCTGGACGCGTGCGCGGAGTGCCAGCAGGCCTGCGAGACCTGCAACTACAACTGCTGCGTCACCAACGCGGACATGGCCGAGTGCGCCCGGCTGTGCCTGGACTGCGCGACGGTCTGCGCGAGCTGCGTGACCCTGCTGTCGCGGGGCTCGGCGTGGGCGAGCCGGATGTGCCGGATCTGCGCCGAGCTCTGCGAGGCCTGCGCCGCCGAGTGCGACAAGTACGACATGGACTACTGCCGCGAGTGCGCGGCCTCCTGCCGCCGGTGTGCGGAGCAGTGCCGGGCGATGGCCGCCGTCCCGGCCTGAGCCCGGTCCGGCCGAGGCCCCGGGGAGCGTGAGAGGAGCGTCCGCGTTCCCCGGGGCACGTCGGGGAGAGTCTTTCCGATGCCCTTGCCGGGGAGCAGGTAACCCGCCTGTACGCGCGCATCACACCGCACACGGGACGAGCGAACGCCCCACCAACGGCGCGAACTCGGGGTTCCCGGTTCCCGCACGTCACCGACCGCCGCTGTCGCTGTGCTCCTCGACCAGGCAGCGGACCACGGAAGGTTCAGCTCCACGCGGACAGAGAGCCCCCGCCAACCAGACGTCCGTTCCACTCACGACTTCGGCCCTGCGACGTAGATCGAGCACAGCTGGCAACGAACCGACGAATCCCTACAAGACCAGGACCCACAAAAATCGGGGAGAGCCCGCATTCAGCGAAGCTCTCCCCGATCATCACGTCCGAGCTCGACGAACCATCGTGCCGGTCACCCGACACCCATCGTGTCGTCGGCCCCTCGGTGGGCCACCGACGAAATCCGCTGACCAGTGAGGCCGCAGCTAGTCGGAACGGGTTTCCCACGCTAGTGGAGATCGTTTCCCGTGGTTCCGGTGTTGTCGCTTGGGAACTCAAGGGCGTTTCACCGCTTCGAACGGGTGAAGTTCTCTCGGCACGGGGGTTTGTACGGCGGTTGGCCGAGTTGGGCCCCGCGGGGATCTAGTTGTCGCTTTCGAAGCTGTCGATCTTTTCGCAGGTGGCCAGGGCGGCGTGGTTTTCGGTGGTCAGTGTGTGAGCCAGGGTGACCAGTTCGGCCACACGAGGGTCGGTGGCACGGTAGTAGGTCCGGCGGCCCTCGCGGCGGGCGGTGACGTAGCCACAGTCGGCCAGGCAAGCCAAGTGGGTCGAGACCCGCCCCTGGGAGAGCCCCACGTGTTCCACGCAGTCGCTGACCGAGTGCTCGCCGTCGAGCAGGAACTCCAGCAGCCGCAACCGGGCCGGCTCGCCCAGGGCGCGAAAGAACTTGGCCATCACGCCGAGCCGCTCGTCATCAGCGGGCAGCAGCGTGGCGGGATCGACGGAGCGAGTCATAGGTCAGCATTGTACCGCGAATCACATATTCTCCTATGCGGATATAATGAGGATGGCTTCCGCGTAGGCGGACACGACCGCGGGTGGGCCGGTCCCACCGGAGAGGAAAGAGCGAGCATGACTGTCGATCTGGCGATCATCGGTTCCGGGGGCGCGGCCTTCGCCGCGGCCATAGCCGCCAGACGGCAGAACCGCTCGGTGGTGATGGTCGAACGCGGCACCGTCGGCGGCACGTGCGTCAACACCGGCTGCGTGGTGCCGTCGAAGGCGTTGCTGGCCGCGGCCGAGGCGCGCCACGTCGCCCTGTCGGCCGCGCACTTGCCCGGGGTGCGGGCCAGTGCCGAGCAGGTCGCCTTCGGCGAGCTCATCGCAGGCAAGGACGAGCTGGTCACCGACTTGCGGGCCGAGAAGTACACGGGCTTGGCCGCTGAGTACGGCTGGGAGCTCATCGGCGGGGTGGCCTCCTTCGACGACGGGCCCGCGCTGCACGTCGAGCTCCACGACGGCGGTTCCCGGCGGATCACCGCCGAGCACTACCTCGTGGCGACCGGCTCGTACCCGTGGACCCCACCCATCGAGGGGATCGAGGCAATCGACTACCTGACCTCGACCAGCGCGATGGAACTCGACGCGCTGCCGTCCTCGATGCTGGTCCTCGGTGGTGGCTACGTCGGTCTGGAACAGGCCCAGCTGTTCGCCCGGCTGGGCACCGAGGTCACCGTGGTGACCCGCTCACAGCTGGCCTCGGCCGAGGAACCCGAGATCTCCGAGGAACTGGCACGGATCTTCACCGACGAGGGCATCACCACCCACTCCCACTCCCGGGTGATAGCCGTCCATCAGGACAGCCACGACCACGTGGTCGCCACGGTCGAAAGCGACGACGGAAGCACCCGCGAGCTACGTGCCGAGCGACTGCTGGTGGCCACCGGACGACGCACGGCCACCGACGGACTCGGACTGGAACAGCTCGGGGTGCGGCTGGATGGCCAGGGGAACGTGCTCGTCGACGACGAGCTGCGCACCACCCACCCACGGATCTGGGCCGCCGGGGATGTCACCGGCCATCCGCGGTTCGTCTACGTCGCCGGTGCCCACGGCGCGATCGTGGTCGACAACGCCTTCGGCCACGCCGGACGCACGGTGAATTACCACCACCTGCCGCGGGTGACCTTCACCGGCCCGAGCATCGCCGCGGCCGGGCTCACCGAAACCCAAGCCCAGCAGACCGGCCACGACTGCGAAACCCGCGTGCTCCCGCTTAAACACGTACCCCGCGCACGCGTCAACCGCGACCCCCGCGGGCTGGTCAAACTCGTCGCCGACCGAGGGACGGGGCGTCTGTTGGGCGCGCACGTGCTGGCCGACGGGGCCGGCGACGTCATCGCCACCGCCGTCTACGCCCTGGCCAATCACATGACCGTCCACGACATGGCCGAACTCTGGCAGCCCTACCTGACCATGGCCGAAGCCCTCAAACTCGCCGCGCAGACCTTCACCCGCGACATCACACAACTCTCCTGCTGCGCCGCCTGAACCCGTCTCCGGCGCCTTCGGGAAGGACCACACACGATGAACAGCGAGCTCACGGCACTGACACGCCGCATTCGTGCCTCACTGCGCCCGTCGCTGACCCACCCGGAGCTGGCCTGGCTCTGGCCCCCGCTGCTGCGGCTGCTGTCACGTGGTGAACCGATCACCGTCACGCAGCTGGCCACGGCCGCAGCTCGCACCGACGCCGAGGTTCGTCGGGCGATGGCCACACTGTCCGACACCGAATACGACGCGGCCGGGCGGATCATCGGCTGCGGTCTCACCCTGCGTGCCACGGGGCACCGGTTCACCGTCGACGAGAGCGAGTTGTATACCTGGTGTGCCCTGGACACCCTGATCTTTCCCAGCATGCTCGGTCGCACCGCCCGGGTCGAATCCCGCTGCCCCGCCACCGCCACACCGGTACGGCTGATCGTGACCCCCGACGAAATCACCCACCTGGAGCCGACCACAGCCGTGCTGTCGCTGGTCACTCCCGAACACTGCACCTCGGTGCGGGCCGCCTTCTGCGAGCACGTGCACTTCTTCGCCAGCCCCGAGGACGCCTCGGGCAAGCTGGCCGAACACCCCGCGAGCACGGTGCTGCCCGTGCCCGAGGCCCACACGCTCGCCCGCCAGCTCGCACACCACCCCCCGACCGACGAACACCCCGAACACCAGTGCTGACCACGCGCGAGCCCTGCGGTAGCGGCGATGAGCCGTCACCACCACGGCGCGACGGTGAACCACGGCCCCGTGGTTCACCGCTTCGCGGACACCGCTATGTGGACACGTCAGTATGCTCGTGTCCGGAAAATACGTCAGAGCGTGATGACCTGGTCGGGAACGTTGTCGGCGAGAGCGCTGTACAGGTCGGGGAAGCAACCGACCTTGACACCGTCGACCGTTCCGAGCGGTGTGCACGAGCCGGGCTGTCCATCTGCCAGGCCGCGTTCCAAAGCGCACTGGTCGCACATCATCAGCAGTATGTTCTGGTCCCGGGCCACCGTGGCGAGCCGTTCGCCGATCGGGTCGGCATGTTTGAGTACGAAGTTGTTGTCATCGAAAAACATCATGCCGACGACCTCCACGCCGTGCCGTCGGTCTTCCAGCTGGGGCAGAATCATTTTGCCCAGTTTGTAGCTTGCTGTGTGTCCCGATGTGCTGAACACGTACGCAACCTTCATGGAGCACCCTTTCCTGGGTTCTTTTTCCGGAGCGCCCTCGTGTGTCTGTGACGTGTCCGGTCACGAGGGCACGAACAGGGGGATCAGCCAGCCGCCGACCATCGCGACGGCGAAGACCGACCCCACGAATGCGAGCAGCAGTGGGCGGCGAAATACGCTGGAGAGCATGGACAGTTCGGGCAGCGAGGCTCCTGCTGCACCGATCACCATGGCGAACACCAATCCGACGCCGACCCCTGACTGGATCAGCGCGTAGCCGATGGGCAATGCGGCTTCTTCACGCATGTACAGCGGTATTCCCGCCACCGCGGCCAGCGGCACGGCCAACGCGGTGGGCAGGTGCTGCATCACCCCGGTCATCGCCTGTTGGGGCACAAGACCGTAGATGATCGCCCCGAGGCCGATGCCGATCAGCATGCGCCAGAACACGTCACGCAGACTGGACAGTGCCGTGTTCCAGGCAGCTCGGGTCTCGTGCGGCCATCCGTACCAGTCGCCCTGTTCGCCGTGTTCGGCTTCCTCCACGGAACACGCGGCAGCGGCCGGGGGCGAGCACGGAGGTGGTGGCTCGGCTCGGTCCCGTTCACTGGGCGGTGATGATGGCCCCGTGGAAGTGGCCGGGAGTGTGTTCGGCAGGGCGTCGCGGCTTTGGGACAGGCCGGGTTTGACATACCGTTCCATCCCCAGTGACGACAACAACCATGCCGCGAGCGCACAGACCGTCACCACGATGATCGTGTAACCGAGTACGATTTCCCATCCGAACAGCACGCCGATCAGGCCGAGAATGAAGGCATCGACCAGTGGGGAGGAAATCAGAAAGGCCAGGGCGGTGTGGAAGGGGACGCCGACACGCAGCAAGCTCAGCAGAAAGGGAACTCCGATGGCCGAGCAGAACGGTGTGACCGCCCCCAGAACGACACCTTTGACAATGCCGATCGTGATGCGTTGGCCACCGAGCCAGCGTTGAATACGGCTGGGGTGCAACCAGCGACGCTGGATCAGCTCCATGACGAAGGTGACCACGAGGAAAAGCGCGATCAGTTCGACGAACAGGACGCTGAACAACCACAGGGTCTCGTTCCAGGTTGCCATGGGTCGTCCACTATGACGAGGTCAGCGGAGCGTGGAGCGTGCTGGACTGCCGAGGGGAGATTGGTACGTCGGGCTGGGAACGCAGCAGCGAGTGGTTTCCGTGCTCGAGAGCGATTTGTACGGGTGGGGCGTGACTGAGAAACCGCTGGGGAGCCGCGGAGAGCCCGTAGGCGCCAGCTTGAGGAAAGGCCACGACAGTGCCGCGCGCGGTGCCCGAGAGCCGGACGTTCTCGGCGAGTACGTCCTCGGGAAGGCACAGGCATCCGAGGATGTCGACGGGTCCAGCAGTCGGAAGACCGTGGGGGTTGTCGGTGCCGTTCTCGACGACGAGGGGAGACGGTCCACGACGAGCGAGGTCCACACCGCATATGTCGGCGCGGTGGTGCACACCTCCGTCCACGATCAGTGCTGTGCGTCCTGCTCGGTGCTGATGACCGACCACGGTCACCGCGTACCACCCGATGGGTGCGACGATGTAGCGGCCCAGTTCGATCACGATGTGTGTCGGTGCGGCGCGATCGCCCAGCGTGGCGAGTTCGTCGGCGATCACGTCGAGATCGAGCTGGGGGTCCTCCGGCCCGTAGGGCACACCAAAGCCACCACCGAGGTCGAGGACAGCCGGTGTGATCCCGGTGCGTTCGGCCGTCTGGGCGCACAGGGTGAAGCTCTCCCGGAGCTGACGCAGTACCTCGTCGGTGTCACAGACCTGGGAACCGGCGAAGACGTGGAAACCCTGTATCCGGCTGGCCAGCTCCGGGTCGTGTTCGATGGTGTGGGTGAGTTCCTGCAGGTCCATGCCGAATCGAGAGGTCTCGTCGGTGCAAACCACAGCGGTCGAGGAAAAGGTCGGCCGCAGCCGAGCCAGCAGAGGCGCCGAGCGGGTCGCGTCGGCCGCGCGCCGCAGTTCTCCGGGTGAATCGCACGAGAGCGGAAACTTCGACTCTCCGGCCGCGTCGAGCACGGCGGGCTCGTGATATGGACCGGTCGCCAGTATGGCCTCGTCCCGAAATCCCGCCGCTCGCGCCGCGGCCCATTCTCCCGCCGAGGAAACTTCCGCGCCGATTCCTTCGCTGGCCAGTACCGCGCACACGTCCACGGCGGGGTTGGCTTTGAGGGAATAGTACAGCCCGATGCGACCGGGCAACCGCGTGCGAAGGACACGAACACGACGACGCAGCTCCGCCAAGTCGTACAGGTAAGCCGGTGTTCCGTTCTCGGTGATCGCCTCACGCATCCCATCCGGCACTGTTCCGGTCATCAGACACCGACCTCCAGCTGCAACAGTTGATTGGTCGTGGGCTCGGCGCAGCAGTACCACGGCTCGTCCACGTGAGGAGCCAGATCCGGCTCGTCGGTGGGAAACTCCGCTGCCGAGGGGGCCGGAAGGCCGGCCGCCCGGTGCGCCAGCGTCAGCACGTTCCGGAAAATCTCCGCACGACTCACTTCGGAGTTCTGAACCCGTTCAACATAGTCGGACACGTCGGTGTGCAATTGGTCCATACGCGGGTCGGGATGGGTCCACGGGTAGCACAACGCCTCCTCGTCGAACTCGCCGATGACCGCTTGCGTCTCCGGCCGGTCCAGCAGAAGCGAACCCCGGGGGATCAACAGGCGAATCGCATACTGGACAGGAGCCACGTTGCCGACCAAATCAAGTCGGTGCAGTGTGCGGAGAAAGTCGAGATAACCCTCCAGGGACACATACGGCATAAAAGCCACGAACGTGGGATTCAGTGCGATACCAGCAGCACGAAGTTGTTCCAGCGCGTATTCGAAATCCTGCGGGGAGTGCTGCTTGTCGAGTACCTCCAGGGCGTGTTCGTCGAACGATTCCACAGCACAGGTGACCAGGGCACAGTTGGTCTCGGCCAACGTGGGCAACAATTGCGCGTGCTTGACCAGGTGCTCCACTTTGATCGTCACATCGTAGGTGATGTCCGGATGGCGGGAATGCAAAGCTTCGACGAGCTTGCGCGCGTGTCCGGGAGCGTTGAGGAAATCAGGATCGCCGAACGTGATGTGTTCGGCCCCTGTTCGGACCAGATTGTCGATGTCGTCGAGCACGACCTGTTGCTGAACCACCCGGAAACGACCACCGTACACAGGGACGATGGGACAATGCCGACAGGTGTGCTTACAACCACGCGTAGCCTCGGTGTAACCGACAGTGCGTGCTTGACCAGCACTGTCGATGAAATGCGCGTAGTGGTCCAGGGCGGGCAGGACACCCCGGTCGGGCGTGACGAATTCTTGCCGTTCCAGCGACACACGGGGTTCGATCTGTGATGTCGGATCGCGCCCAGCGGCATCATCACGAGCCAGACGCTCCACGAGGTCACACAATCCCTGCTCGAATTCACCCCCCAGAATGGTTTGTACACCGAGCGATCGCAGGTAGTCCTCGTTCATCGGCGCGTACAAGCCGTAGAAGCACAGGTGCGCTTCGGGATTGAGGGAGACAAGCTTCTGGATCACCGTGTTCGCCAACCTCGTGGCGGTGTGCATCGGTGCGTAGCAAGCGATAAGGTCCGCCTCACGAACCGTGTTCCCCTCAAGTTTCTGCGTCGAAAGGTCCACACAGTGCACCGAATGACCGGCACGCCGCAACCACGCCGCCGGGGAGGCTAACCCGAATGGTTGACGACCAATCTCGTACGTCGAGAGTAAAACAACCTGCATCGAAGCTCCCCGTGGACACATATACATATCTCGGTAAGCGAATATAAGGATGCTTCCACGGATGAGTTGTGTCAACGTTATTGACCATGTTCGTCCATGTGTCTGCCGAACGATGTTCTGTTTGGAGCAATGACGATGGTCAATGCTGACCAGCGCGAGGAACGACGAACCGCCCCAGCCCGCTGCTACCTCGGCGCACCCGTTCACACAGACCTCAGGAAAACATCGTTCCCGCACCTACCACCCGATCGGAGCATTCTTCGAACACGTGCGGCTCGGAATGGTGATCAGGAAAGTCACACACCCCGCCACAACACTCCGGAGATCGGGCGACCATGGTTCTGCCAGTGACAGAAAAACTCGTGAGATCGTCGACCCCATCATCACCAAGACCGTGAGATCCGGTACAACTCAATCCGCTGTTCAGGGGAGTTCACGCTGGATCTTTCCTCACCTTCACGACAGTCATGTCTTCGCGATCACGCATACCCGGCAGCACGACTTCCTCGCCGACGAAGCCCCAGCACGGGGGCACGCGATGCTTCTCGCTGACCAAGTCGTGGCTCGCCCCGCCGAAAGCAACAGCATGACACCGTGACACCGCCGGCCGCGAGAACACCACCGAAGAGCGGACACCCTGGTTCCACACCGGAAACCACGAACACCCTGACCACCACCCCGGCAACGGGAACCTGCGTCGACGCGACACCGATCCGGACCCACGCACGCGGCCCCTCGACACGCACCAAAACCGGCTCGGCCGACCCCGACGCCGGCTGGTACACCCGCAGCGGCCACGAACCCGACCACCCCAGATCGCCGCGACACAGCACGACCACACCGATCTACGGCTACGAAGTCACCCTGGCCGTCAACGTCTCTCTCTCTCTCTCTCTCTCCCCCCCCCCCCCCCCCCCCCCCCCCCCCCCCCCCCCCCCCACACACACACGACAGCGACGATACTGCCCCACCCGTGCTGGCACTGGCCTACACACTCGAACCACCCGGCCACCGCCCCGGACCAGCCGCCATCGACGCGCTGACCCACGCCCGCACCAACGGCTGCCCCGCCGGACTGTTGGCCGCCGACCGCGCCTACAACAACAGCGACCCCACCCACTTCCAACTACCCGCCCGCGCACTGGGCTACCAGCCCCTGTTCGACCACACGATCGACCAACTCGGCATCCAAGCCGAACACGACGGCGCGCTGCAGATCGAAGGCAACTGGTACTACACCTCCACCCTCCAGGCACTGCCCTACGGAACCCCCGAATGGCACCGGGCCTACTACACACTGCGCAACAGCGTCGAAGGACTCAACGGCTACCTCAAAGACCCCACCGGAACCCACCTCGAACACAACGGCACCCGCCGCATCCGCGGCCGCGCCGCCACCCACCTCCTGGTCGGCATCCAACTCACCGCCGCCAACCTCCGCAAACAACACGCCCACCACGCCACACACCACCCCAACCCCCACACCACGACGCCGCCAACGCCCCCGCCGACGCACCACCACACCACTGCCACAGTGGACCCCCCACCCCCTGAACCCCATACCGCTGCACACCAGCCGGAAACAGGCCGAGAACCCCACCACGGAGTGACACTCGAAACACTCCACCACGGCGCGAAAAGCCGGACCGGCACACATAAGCGAAAGCCCGCGAGAGGCCCCGCCGAGCGAGCACAACGGGCAACGAGCCGACGAACCCCTACAAGACCAGAACACACAAAAAATCGGGGAGAACCCCGCCTCCAGCGAAGCTCTCCCCGATCAACACGTCCGAGCTCGACGAACCATCGTGCCGGTCACCCGACACCCATTGTGCCGTCGGCCCCTCGGTGGGCGAGGGGGGAGTTGAACCCCCACGTCCTTTCGGACACACGGACCTGAACCGTGCGCGTCTACCTATTCCGCCACCCGCCCGTGGGCTTTTCTTCTGTTGTGTCCTCACCGTACAACATCCGGATTCCGTCCCCTCGATGGGGGGTCATGCTCCGAATCGCCGCACCGCTCGTAACGGATCGGTACAATCGGTTCTCGGATCATGTTCCGCATCCGGTGAAGTCAGGCTAGCACAACCGTTTCCCCGGACTCCCCCGGGCCCCGCCCCGCGGTGGAACTAGTAGCTGTAACGGCTCGTCGCGCCAGATACGATGGTAAGCAGGAGTCGAGAGTATGGAGGGGATTGCCGTGGGCCTCGTGCAGCGCTTCGAGCGCAGGCTCGAAGGCATAGTCGGCAACAGCTTCGCGCGGGTGTTCGGCGGCAAGGTCGTTCCCCAGGAGGTCGCGCAGTCACTGCAACGGGAAGCCGAGTTGCAGGTCCGCGAGCTGGCGGGCGGCAGGTTGCTGGCGTGCAACCACTACGTCGTGCAGCTGAGCCCCACCGATTACGACCGACTCATGGAGGACGAGAATCGGGTCACCGACCTTCTCGCCGACTGCGTTCAGGAGCATCTCACCGAGCAGCGGTGGGACACATATGGTGACGTCGTAGTCTCCCTGGAGCGCTCTGAGACGCTGCACACGGGACAGTTTCGAATCAGCTCGTCCGTCGACCCCGACGTAAGCCGACGGCCGGCAACACCTCGTACCGCAGGAGACCGACCCATGAGCCAGCCACCAGGCCAATATCCCCAGGGGGATCCGTACGGCCAGCAGGGGCAGTACGGCTACGACCAGGGCCAGTACGGGCAGGATCCGAACTACGGTTACGGTCAGCCCGGTTACGACCAGGGTTACGGCCAGCCCGGCGGTGGCGCGTACCCGCAGTCCGGTGGCTTCCCCGACCAGGGCTACGGCCAGCCCGGCTATCCCCCGCCGCCTCCGGCCTACGGCCAGCCCCCCGGTTACGACCAGGCCTACGGCCAACCCGGCGGCGCCTACCCCCAATCGGGCGGCTTCCCCGACCAGGGCTACGGCCAACAACCCCCCGGCTACGGCCAGCCCCCCGGTTACGAGCAGGCCTACGCACAGCCCCCCGGCTACGGCCAGCCCGGCGGTGGCGCGTACCCGCAGTCCGGTGGCTTCCCCGACCAGGGCTACGGCCAGCCCCCGGGCTACGACCAGGCCTACGGTCAGCAACCCCCGGGATACGGCCAGCCCGGCTATCCCCCGCCACCGGGAGCTCCGGCCGGCTACCCGCCGGACGCGGCTCCCCGGCAACTGACGGCGACCCTCCAGCTCGACGACGGCTCCAACCGCTCCTACACGCTGCAGCACGGCAGCAACGTGATCGGCCGGGGCCAGGAGGGCCAGTTCCGGCTGCCCGACACCGGGGTCTCGCGCAAGCACATCGAGATCCAGTGGGACGGCCAGGCCGCGATGCTCGCCGACCTGGGCTCGACGAACGGGACCACGGTCAACGGCACACCGGTGCAGACCTGGCAGCTGGCCGACGGAGACGTCATCCGCGTCGGCCACTCGTCCCTGGTGTTCCGGGCACAGGGCTGATCACGGCCCTGCCGACACGAGCCGACCAGCGAACTAGGAGCGTCCCCGACAAGTGTCCGAGCTGGTGATTCAGCTGACCAGAGCAGGGTTTCTCGCCCTGCTCTGGTTGTTCGTACTCGTAGCGCTGCGTGTGGTGCGCTCCGACCTGCAGTCCGCTTCCGGACTGCGCATGTCGGTTCCAGGAGCGGGCAAGGCCTCCCGCAAGCAGTCACGCCCGAAGGCGAAGTCGCCACGGCAGCTCGTGGTCACCGAAGGGGCGCTGTCGGGAACCCGAATAACACTGGAGGGGCGTCCCATAATGATCGGTCGCGCCGATGATTCCACACTCGTCCTGGACGACGACTATGCTTCGACGCGACACGCGAAGCTGTCGCTGCGAGGCCAGGACTGGTACGTGGAAGACTTGGGCTCCACCAACGGCACATACCTGGATCGGGCGAAGGTTACGGGACCGACCAAGGTCCCGCTCGGAGCTCCGATCAAAATCGGCAAAACGGTGATCGAGCTGCGCTCATGACCCTCGTCCTCCACTACGCGGCCCGCAGTGACCGTGGCCTGGTCCGTTCCAACAACCAGGACTCGGTCTACGCCGGCCCACGACTTCTCGCTCTCGCGGACGGCATGGGAGGCCATGCCGCCGGCGAGGTGGCAAGCAAGGTCGTCATAGCGGCGTTGTCCGCGCTGGACGACGACGAACCCGGTGACGACCTGCTCGGCCACCTGCACGACGCGATGCTGTCCGGCAACAACGCGATCTCGGAACTGGTCGCCAGCGATCCGGATCTGGACGGCATGGGCACCACGCTGACGGCCATGCTGTTCGCGGGGAGCAAACTCGGTCTGATCCACATCGGTGACTCCCGGGCGTACCAGGTGCGCAACGGTGAGCTCTCCCAGATCACGCACGACGACACCTTCGTGCAGTCGTTGATCGACGAGGGCAGGATCACCGAGGAGGAGGCCGCCAGCCACCCGCAGCGCTCCCTGCTGCTGCGCGCGCTGACCGGCCACGAGGTGGAACCCAGCCTCGCGGTACGGGAGGCCAGGGCGGGCGATCGCTACCTGCTGTGCTCCGACGGCCTGTCCAGTGTGGTCAGCGAGGAGACGATAGCCGAGGCGCTCGGGACGAGCGATCCCCAGCAGTCCGCCGACCGGCTGATCGAACTCGCGCTCAAGGGCGGCGGCCCGGACAACGTGACCGTGATCGTCGCCGACGTCGTCGACGTGGAATTCGGCGACGACGCGCCGATAGTCGCCGGAGCGGCCGGGTTCGACGACCAGGAGACCCGTCCGCAGCCCGATTCGGCCGCGGCCCGCGCGTCAGCGGCCACCCGCACGCAACCCCCACCGAGACAGCAGGAGCACACCACCCCACCACCGGACCCACCGCGCCGCAGGCGCTGGTTACGGGGCGTGCTCCTCAGCTTCGGCGTGCTCGCGGTGATGGCCGGACTCGTCTTCGCGGGACGTTGGTGGCTGTACAACCAGTACTACATCGGGGTGAACGACTCCGACAAGGTCGCGATCTTCCAGGGAGTGCAGGGCAGCGTGCTGGGTGTGAGCATGCACCGGCAGTTGGAGCTGTCCTGCCCTCCCAGCGCGGCCGAGGGGTGCGAACCGATCGGGGTGAGTGACCTCAAGGAGGCCCAGCGAGCCAACGTTCGCGACGGAATAACGCAGGTCAAGAACCTGGACGAGGCCCGTGAGACGATCCACCGGTTGCGTCTGAGCGGACTGCTGCCCATCTGCGGCGACGGCGGGGGGAAGTCCGGGGACGACCAGGCCGCGAACGAGGGCGGCTCCGGCGACAACGGCTCCGGGAACCAGAACTCCGACGAGCGGAACGGCGAGGGCCAACAGCCCCCCGACAACGGTGAGTCGGCTCCCGACGCCCCCGGCTCCGCCACCGAGCAGCCGGCCGCGAACCAGAGCGAACAGCCCTCCGAGTCCTCGAACGAGGGCACACCGCTGACCTCCCCCGAGCGAACACCGGGTGTCGACTGCCGGACGGTGAGTTGATGGCAGCCACCTCGACCAACCCGGAGAACCGCGAGGCCCCGGGCACGGGCACGACGGGAGGCGCCGCGACACCGACCACTCCGACCCGACGCGGCACCGAACTGGTGCTGCTCGGTTTCGCCGCCGTGGTCGTGACCTGCGCGCTGACGCTCGTGAACCTCAACCTGGAGTCCCAGCCCACGAACCAGATCCTCTACTACGGGCTCGCGTTCCTCGCGTTGTTCGGACTGGCGCACCTCGCCGTACGGCGCTGGGCCCCCTACGCCGACCCGCTGATCCTGCCGCTGGTCGCGGTTCTGAACGGACTCGGGCTGGTGCTGATCCATCGGATAGACATCGGCAACGCGGCCGAGGCCGAACGCAGCGGCGACGCCTTCAGCCCCGCCGCCCCCTCGCAGGTGCTCTACACCGCGCTCGGTCTGGTGCTGCTGACGCTGGTGCTGCTGCTGGTCAAGGACCACCGCACCCTGGCCAAGTACAGCTACACCTGCGGCCTGGTGGGCCTCGTGGCGCTGGCACTGCCCGCCGTGCTGCCCAGCGTGATCGCCCCGAACATCAACGGCGCCAAACTGTGGATCAAGCTCGGGCCGCTGTCGTTCCAGCCCGCCGAGCTGGCCAAGATCCTGCTGCTGGTCTTCTTCGCCTCCTTCCTCGTCTCGAAGCGGGAACTGTTCACCACGGCGGGGCGCCGGTTCCTCGGCATCGATTTCCCCCGCGCACGGGATCTGGCTCCCGTACTGGTCGCGTGGGCCGCCTCGATCGGGATCGTGGTGCTGGAGCGCGACCTGGGCACCTCGTTGCTGTTCTTCGGCATCGTGCTGGTGATGATCTACATCGCCACCGAACGCGCCGTGTGGATCGCGATCGGCCTCTCGCTGTTCGCGGCGGGCTGTCTGGCGGCCTACTCGCTGTTCGGCCACGTGCAGCAACGTGTCGACGCGTGGTTGAACCCGATGACCAGCGACGCCGGTTACCAGCTGCGCAAGGGGCTGTTCGGCATGGCCACCGGCGGCATCGGCGGTTCCGGCCTCGGCGGCGGACGTCCGTCGATCGTGCCCTACGCCGAGAACGACTTCATCCTCGCCGCGGCGGCCGAGGAACTGGGGTTGCTCGGCCTCGCGGCGCTGCTGCTGGTGTACCTGCTGCTGACCGCACGGGGCCTGCGTGCGGCGCTGGCCGTGCGTGACTCCTTCGGCAAACTGCTCGCCGGCGGGTTGGCCTTCGCGATGTCACTGCAGGTCTTCGTCGTCGCGGGCGGTGTGACCGGCCTGATCCCGCTGACGGGGCTGACAACGCCGTTCCTCGCCGCGGGCGGCTCCTCACTGGTGGGCAACTACGTGCTGGTGGGGCTGCTGCTGCGAATATCGGACGCCTCCAGACGACCGCAGCAACCGAGCAAACCGCAACCGCGACAACCCCCGATCGCCGAAGCACATACCGAGCTGGTGGAGCGTCCACGATGAACAAGCCACTACGACGAGTGGCCGTAGCCATGATGGCGATGATCGTGCTGCTGCTGGCCAACGCGACGTATGTGCAGGTCATCAGGGCCGATGCGTTGCGCAACCACTCCGGCAACAGCCGGACGCTGTACCAGCAGTACTCCACCCCGCGCGGCCAGATCATCGCCGACGGCAAGCTGCTGGCCAGCTCCGAGCCCACCGGCAACGAACGGTTCAAGTACAAGCGCGAGTACGCCGACGGCCCGGCATTCGCACCGGCCACCGGTTACTTCTCGTTCGTCTACGGGACCGGCGGGGTCGAGAACGCCGAGAACGAGGTGCTCAGCGGCACCTCGGACTCGTTGGCGCTGAATCGCCTGCAGAGCATGCTCACCGGGCAGGAAAAGCAGGGCGGCAACGTGGAGCTGACCCTGAACCCGGCGATGCAGCAGGCCGCCTACGACCAGCTCGCGGGCAGCGGCGTGCGCGGTTCCGTGGTCGCGCTGAACCCGCAGGACGGTTCGATCCTGGCGATGGCCAACTCGCCGTCCTACGACCCCAACCGGTTGGCCGTGCTCTCCTCGGACGAACAGCAGCAGGCGTGGAACGAGCTCCGCGAAGCGCCCGACGACCCCCTGGTCAACCGGGCCACCTCGACGCTGTACCCGCCGGGCTCCACGTTCAAGCTGATCACCGCCGCCGCGGCGCTGGAGAGCGGCGAGTACGACTACGACAGCGAAGTGACCGCGAAGTCCTCCATCAAGCTGCCGAAGGTGGACACCCAGCTGCCGAACTACGGCGGTTCCACGTGCGGGACGCTGCCCACGGCTCCGCTGTGGGAGGCGATGGCGCGTTCCTGCAACACCGCTTTCGCGGAGATCGCCGGTGACGTCGGCGAGAAGAAGCTGCGGGAAACCGCGCGGAGCTTCGGATTCGGGCAGGAACTCGACGTCCCGATGCGCGTGACGCCCTCCTCGGTGGGCGACATCGAGAACCAGGCGCAGCTCTACCAGAGCGGAATCGGGCAGTTCAACGTCCGCATGACCCCGATGCAGAACGCCATGGTGGCCGCCGCGATCGCCAACGACGGCGAGGTGATGAAGCCGCACCTGGTGGACAAGACCCTGGCCCCCGACATGTCGGTGCTCGACAGCACCGACTCCGAGGAGCTGGGCAGGGCGGTCTCGCCCGAGATCGCGCACACCATCAGGGACATGATGGTCAAGGCCGAGCAGTACGCCGGTGACGAGGGCAAGATCAGCGGTGTGCAGATCGCCTCCAAGACCGGCACCGCCGAGCACGGCGAGGGCAAGAATCCGCACGGCTGGTACGTGGCGTTCGCACCCGCCGAGGACCCCCAGATCGCGGTCGCCGCCGTCGTGGAGGACGGCGGCAACGTGGGTGCCAGCGCGACCGGCAGTAAGATCGCCGCACCGGTGGCGCGGGCCGTGATCCGCGCCGGGCTTCAGGGGGGTGGCTGACGGGTGCCCAACTCCGGCCAAACGCTCGCCGAGCGCTACCGGCTCGCCACCCGCATAGCCGTCGGTGGCATGGGCGAGGTGTGGCAGGCCGTGGACGTGCGCCTGGACCGCACGGTCGCGGTCAAGATCCTCAAGCCCGAGCTGTGCGGCGACGCCGAGTTCCTGCACCGCTTCCGCACCGAGGCACGCACCACGGCCTCGTTGAACCACCCCGGAATCGCCGCGGTGCACGACTACGGCGAGACGGCCGCCGTCCCGGACGGGCCGGAGGACACCGCCTACCTGGTGATGGAGCACGTCGAGGGTGAACCCCTCGCCGCCATCCTCGCCAGGGAGGGGCGCATCACCGCCGAGCACACCCTGGAGATGCTCGAACAGGCGGGCAACGCGCTGCACGCCGCCCACGAGCGCGGCCTGGTGCACCGCGACGTCAAACCGGGCAACATCCTGGTCACGCCGAACGGCACCGTCAAGCTGACCGACTTCGGCATCGCCAAGGCGGCCGACGCGGCACCGGTGACCCGTTCGGGGATGGTGATGGGAACCGCGCACTACATCTCGCCCGAGCAGGCGCTGGGGGGCGAGGCCATCCCCGCCAGCGACGTCTACTCGCTGGCGGTGGTCGGGTACGAGTGCCTGCGTGGCCACCGCCCCTTCCTCTCCGACAACGCGGTGACCGTCGCCATGATGCACATCCGCGACATGGCCCAGCCGCTGCCGCCGGACGTTCCGCCGGGAGCGCGGGCACTGATCGAGGCGACGCTGGTGAAGGATCCGCGCAGGCGCTACTCCGACGGCGGGGAGTTCGCGAACGCGGTGGCCAGCGTGCGGGCGGGCAGACCTCTGCCGACCCCGGTGGCGCTGGCGGTGCCCCAGCAGCCACCACCGGGCGCCCCGTCCCACACCGTCACCCACGCTCCGGTGCGGGGACAGCATCCGGCTCCGGGAGCGCACCACACGGGACAGCAGCCCCCCGTCCCGCCGCAGCCGCAGTCACCGCCCCCGCAGCAGCCCCCGACCGGGAACCAGCATCCTCTCGCGGGGCAGCAACACGCCGCACCAGCGACATACTCCGGTGCCCAACCGCCCGGTCCCCCCACCGGTGTCCCGTTGGCCTCGGGCGCGCACCAGCGGGGCAACACCGTGCCGCCCGGTGTCATCCCGCCGCAGTCAGCACCACCCCCCGGCACTGTCGGCGGCGGGACCAACACGCCGGGCCACCCCGCGGCGCGACGCGTCACCGGGCGCTGGATCGCGCTGTGGGTGGTGCTCGGCGTCGTCGTGGTGCTGATACTGATCGCCAGTGGTTTCGCGCTGCTCCGGATGTACGACCTCGCGGCCCCCTCGGAGACGTACGCTCCGGCGACAGCGACCCCCCGGGAATTCACGAGAAGTGCCCGACCGGACACCAGCGGTCGTGTGAGATTGGCCGATTTCGCCTCTCCGGGGGCGTTCAACGACGATTCGGTGCGGCATCCTGAGGGACGGCTCTCATCGGTTCCGCACCCGGTAGCGGAGTCGGCGATCGGTTCACCGGGAACCGACACACCGCGACAGCGTGGGCTGTCGCCGCGAATCGAAGGCGCCGAAGCGATCCTGCCCGGTCCGGACGGACCCCGGGAGGCCGGCAAGCACGAAGTCGGGGGAACCGCGCACCGCGCCCGGAGCCGGTCGGCAACCGCCGTGGCTGAGCTCCGGGAGGACTTGATGGGACGCTCGTGGACACAGATCGGGACGACGCAGCGATGAGCTCACCGCGACTTCTCTCCAACCGCTACGAGATCGAGGACGCCCTCGGTTACGGGGGCATGTCCGAGGTGCACCGTGGCCGTGACGTCCGGCTCGGCCGGGACGTCGCAGTGAAGGTGCTGCGTGCGGACCTCGCGAGGGACCCCACTTTCCAGTTGCGGTTCCGCAGGGAGGCGCAGAACGCGGCGGCGCTGAACCACCCGGCGATCGTCGCCGTCTACGACACCGGTGAGACCGACTCGGAGAACGGGCCGCTGCCGTACATCGTCATGGAGTACGTCAACGGCCGCACGCTGCGCGACATCGTCAAGACCGAGGGACCACTGGCACCGCGCCGGGCGATGGAGGTCATGGCCGACGCCTCCGCCGCGTTGGACTTCAGCCACCGGCACGGCATCGTGCACCGCGACGTGAAACCGGCCAACATCATGATCACCGACTCCGGTGCGGTGAAGGTGATGGACTTCGGCATCGCGCGCGCGGTCGCGGACGGCCAGGCTGCCGTCACGCAGACCGCGGCGGTCATCGGTACGGCGCAGTACCTCTCCCCGGAACAGGCCAGGGGGGAGACGGTGGACGCGCGCAGCGACGTCTACGCGTCGGGCTGCGTGCTCTACGAGCTGTTGTGCGGTGAGCCACCGTTCACCGGCGACTCGCCGGTGGCCGTGGCCTACCAGCACGTCAGGGAACAGCCGAGCAAGCCCTCCGACACCAATCGGCAGGTACCGGCCGAGCTGGACGCGGTGATCCTCAAGGCACTGAGCAAGAACCCCGAGAACCGCTACGAGTCGGCCGCCGAGATGCGCACCGACCTCGTTCGGGTACTTTCCGGCCAGCGCCCCAAGGCCCCGCTGGTGATGTCCGAGGAGGAGCGCACCGAGCTGGCCGCGGGCGAGACCGAGACCACCCGGGTGAACACCGACCACGAGCCCCGCGTGGCCGCCGCCGTGCCGCCGGACTACGACGGCGACGACGAGGATCACGAGCGCAGACGGCGCAAACGGTGGACGATCGGACTGGTCACCGCGGCCTGCGTGGCGGTGTTCGCCGTGCTGGCCGGGTTGGCGGCGGTGATGTTCAACGGCGGTGGGAGTGAGCAACCGGAGCGGATCCAGCTGGAGAAGCTCACCGGCATGAAGGTCGAGAAGGCCAGAAAGAAGCTGGACGAGGCCGGGTTCACGGAATACAAGATCATCAACAAGGAGTCCGATTCCAGCCAAGAGGGCAGGATCACCTATCAGAACCCCGGTCCGGGGAAGTACCCGCCCGACGAGGCGATCGTCCTCCACAAAGGCACCGGCCCCGGCTCGGTGGAGGTCCCCGACCTCGTGGGGATGACGATCCAGGAGGCAAGCACCGCGCTGCGGGAGAAGGAACTGGAGATCGGTTCCCGGCAGCGCGAGGAAGTCAGCGATCCGAACGACGTCGGAAAGATCATCCGTCAGAGCGCCACCGGCGTGGTGTCGAAGGACAAGGTGATCAACGTCGTGATAGGCAAGGCCGTCCCGAAGCAGTCGGTACCCGACGTGACCGGTCTTCGGGCCGAGGGGGCGAAGCAGAACCTGACCTCGGTGGGTTTCCAGGTCTCGACTGAGGAGGTCCCCTCGACCGAACCCGAGGGAACCGTGGTGGGCCAGGACCCCTCCGGGGGGTCGAACGTGCGCGAGGGATCGGAGATCACGCTGTCGGTCTCGGACGGATCGCGCATGAAGATGCCCAGTGTGCTCGGGCTCGACAAGTCCGAGGCCAAGTCCGAACTGCGCGACGCGGGCTTCAAGGGCGACATCACCACCCGGAAGAAGGCGGTGTCGGAGTCGAGCAAGGAGGGCACGGTGGTGTCCACCTCGCCCTCGGCGAAGTCGGAACTGGACCGTGACGGCAAGGTGACGCTGCACATCGGTGTCGAAGAGAGCGATACCACCCCCTCCGGGGAACCAAGTTCTCAACCTGACGAGGACATAGGCGACAACCCCTTCGACGGATTCTGATCATCCGGCCCGCCCCGCCCGCCCCGGAAGCGCCGGGAGGGCGACTCGCTCCGGCGACCGCGCACGACTCGTGAGGCGGTTCACCGGGGCGGACTCTCCCGGCGCCACGTGCTCTCCACGTGCTCTGCCGGGGCCATGTGGCGATACCCGGCGCCGGCCCCGCAAGCCCGTCCGCGGGGCACGCCGCCGGTGAAGGGCGAATCCGGCGGCGCGCTCTGCAGCCTGGATCGGTACGGCGCCTCCGAGTCAGCGCAGCGCGTTCGCGGCGACCTCGCGCATGCCGCGTTCCAGCTCCTCGACGAGACCCCAGTCCGGGGCGTATCCGGCGAGATCCATCCAGTTGGCCAGCATCCGGTGACCGCCCTCGGTCAGCACCGACTCGGGATGGAACTGCACGCCCTCCAGCGGGAGCTCGCGGTGACGCATGCCCATCACCACCCCCTCCGCCGTGCGCGCGGTGACGTCGAGCTCCGGAGGGACGCTGTCCGGCCGCAGGGTCAGCGAGTGGTAGCGCGTCGCGACGAGCGGCCGGGGCAGTCCGTCGAACACACCGACGCCCCGGTGCTCGATCTCGCTGGTCTTGCCGTGCAGCAACTCCGGTGCCCGCTCGACGACGCCGCCCAGGGCCGCCCCCAGCGCCTGGTGCCCCAGGCACACCCCCAGCAACGGCTTCGCCCCGCGCGCGCAGTCCGAGACGAGGTCCAGGGAACAGCCGGCCTCCGCCGGTTTGCCCGGACCCGGGCTGAGCAGCACGCCGTCAGCCCACCGGACGTCCTCGTCGGTCACGACGTCGTTGCGGCGAACCACGCACTCCACCCCGAGCTGGGCGAGGTACTGCACGAGGTTGTAGACGAAGCTGTCGTAGTTGTCGACCACCAGAACCCGCACGCGGTCAGCCTACTTCGCCCGGTCCCCGCTCGACGAGCCCCGCGAGCGGTCCTGCCGGAACGTGTCACCCGAATCACCCGAACCGCTCGAACCTCGCGAATCTCGCCGCTGTACTGCGAATACCCGGCGGGGCGCGCGTACAGTGCGGCGACGATGCGATAGCGTGCGCGTCTCGTGGACACACCCAGCCCGTCGTCCGCGCCGAGAGCGGTGGTGGCGCCGTGACGAGCAGTACGAGACCGAGCCGAGTACCGAGCGCCGTGGTGCGGCACTCGGCGGGGCTGCTGCGCCGGTTCACGCGTGCCAACCACCCCGCCAGGATGGTGGTGGTCGGGTTCGCGTTGACCGTGCTCGTGGGGACCGTGCTGCTGATGCTGCCGGTCTCGGCGCAGCACGGCACCGCCACGAACTGGGTGACCGCGCTGTTCACCTCCACCTCGGCGGTGTGCGTGACCGGCCTGGTGGTGGTGGACACCGCCGGGCACTGGTCCACCTTCGGCGAGGTGGTCATCCTCGGCCTCATCCAGGTGGGCGGTCTCGGCATCATGACCCTGGCCTCGCTGCTGGGCATGCTGGTGGTGCGCAGGCTGGGGCTGCGGATGCGGCGCAGGGCCCAGGCCGAGACGAAGAGCATCGACCTGGGTGCCGTCCGATCGGTGATCGCGGGCGTGATCGCGCTGAGTCTCGTGATCGAGGCACTCACAGCCCTGGCCCTGACCCTCCGGTTCGTGCTCGGCTACGGGCAGTCCTGGGGGCACGGCGCCTACTTCGGGGTGTTCCACGCCGTGTCGGCGTTCAACAACGCCGGGTTCGCGCTCTACCCCGACAGCCTGCAGCGCTACGCCACCGATCCGCTGGTGTGCCTGCCCGTGGTGCTGGCCGTCATCGTGGGCGGCGTGGGCTTCCCGGTGCTGTTCGAGATCGGCCGCAGACTGCGCGGAAAGCGGCGGCACTGGTCGCTGCACGCGCGGGTGACGGTGGGCACCTACACCACCCTGCTGCTGGTCGGCGTGCTGGCGTTCGGCGCCTTCGAGTGGAACAACCCGGACACACTGGGGCCGCTGGGCACCGGGGGCAAACTGCTGGTCGGGCTGTTCCACGGCGTGACCCCGCGCACCGCGGGCTTCACCACCGTGGACATCGGTGGGATCGACCCGACCACGATGCTGGTAAACGACGTGCTCATGTTCGTGGGTGGCGGCAGCGCGGGCACGGCGGGCGGTATCAAGGTCACCACCTTCGCGCTGCTGGCGTTCGTGATACTCGCCGAAGTGCGCGGCGAGTCGCAGGTGCACGTGCTGGGACGCAAACTGCCGGTGGGGGTACAGCGCCAGGCGCTGACCGTGGTGCTGGTGGGCGTGGGCATGGTGTTCACCGCGACGCTGCTGCTGCTCGTGCTCACCCCCTTCAAACTGGACGCGGCCCTGTTCGAGTCGATCTCGGCCTTCGGCACCGTCGGCCTCTCCACCGGCATCACCGAGCAGCTACCGCGTCTGGGTGAGCTGGTGCTGGTGGTGCTGATGTTCACCGGCAGGCTGGGCCCGATCACCATGGCCTCCGCTCTGGCGCTGCGGGAGCGTGGCCGCCGTTACGACTTGCCCGAGGAGAGACCGATCGTTGGCTAGGCAGACCCACAGCTCACGCCCGTCCCGCGTAGTGGTGATCGGACTGGGCCGCTTCGGCGGTTCACTCGCGGTGGAGCTCGTCGAACGCGGCTCCGAGGTGCTGGCGCTGGACAACCGGCCACACCTGGTCCAGCAGTTCTCGGACGCGGTGACCCACGCGGCGGTGGCCGACACCACCGATCCCGAGGTACTGCGGCAGCTCGACGTACCCGACTTCCGGCGCGCCGTGGTGGCGATCGGCGACGACCTGGAGGCCAGCATCCTGACCACCTCCCTGCTCGTCGACTTCGAGATCCCCCACATCTGGGCCAAGGCGGTGAGCAGGCAGCACGGGCGCATCCTCGAACGCGTCGGCGCGCACCGGGTGGTGCTGCCCGAGCACGACATGGGCGAGCGCGTGGCGCACCTGGTGACCGGCCGGATGCTGGACTACATCCAGTTCGAGGACGACTACGCGATCGTCAAGACCCGAGCTCCCGCCGCGGCGGTGGAGCGGCCACTGAGCGAGACCAAGGTGCGCAGCAAGTACGGTGTGACCGTGGTGGGCATCAAGCGCCCCGGCGAGGGGTTCACCTACGCCACCCAGGAAACCGTGCTGCACCACGGCGACATCCTGATCGTGTCCGGCCGGTCCAGGGACGTCGAGCGGTTCGCCGACCTCACTTAGGGTGTTCGCGACAGGGCTTGCCCACGTGGCCGGTAACCGGCACATGAGTCCGCGCCTCGCGGCGTTGGGCCGGCTGGTGAGTAGCGACCTACGCGGCGAGCGGCCCGGCCTCGCGATGCATCCGACTCACGCACCGGGGATAACCGCGCTGCGACCCGCATGGTCCCGTTTCGGCAGCGGTCCCGAAAGTGGCGATTTCGCGAGAAATCGACAGCGGTTCGGGAGTGGTACGGGAGTGAATTCGGCACCGGGAACGCGGGACGGAACGGGTGGCGGGGCCACTGATTCCCGCGAGGGTTCATTCCAGGGTGGGGTCGTCGAACGGCAGCATCGGCTCGACGGCCGGGAAGATCACGAACAGCAGCAGCGCCACCACCACCGCCACCAGCACCAGGGCGGTGACCGCCTTCACCGCCACCGGCCCGGGTAGGTGCCGCCAGATCCACGCGTACATGCCGCGCCCCCGCTCTCGTCCCTCGGTTCTCAACCGCCCAACTCGGGTGGCCGGAGGTCCGGTCGCTCGGCCACCTTCGGATAGCGCTTGGTCAGCACCCCGTGCACGATCATCCGCTTCTCGGCCGAGAAGCGCGGATGGCAGGTGGTCAGCGTGATCAGCCTGCTGCGCCACTGCTCGGGAACGGTGCCGCGCGGCACCCCCGGCACGGGATCGATGACCTCGCGACGTTCGGGCTCGACTATCGTCCTGCCGAAGACGTCGCGGTAGGGGCCACCGATCGGGGCGACTCCGGCGCAGCGCTCCGGGGCCGTTTCCGGGTCCCAGTCGGCCGCCTCGCCCCGCAGCGGGAGCACGCGGTAGACGTACCAGTCGGTGGCCGTTTCGACGACCACCGCGTCGCAGGAGCCGAGCCGGTCGAGGTCGCCGAACGGGGCCATGCGTCCCGAGCGGTGCCCCGCCAGGGCGAAGTTCCCCCGCTGCCCGGGCAGGGCCGTCCCGCCGTAGTGCCCGGGCCCCGCAGCCAGCGTGTCCTGGTCCGTTCCCTCCAGCACGGTGAACGGGAAGTCCGGGCCGAGGCTCGGGATGTGGAGCCGGGCGAACCCGCGCCCCGGCACGGGGGGCGGTGCCTGCTCGTCCGGGGAGACCTCCCGCCACTGCCCCCGCAGCCGCTCGGTGGCATCGGCCTGTTGGCGCGCCGAGAACCAACTGGTCACCTGGACCTCGTAGAACACGAAGAGCAGGACGACCAGCCCCAGGGTGATGAGGGCCTCACCGAGTCCGCGCAGCAGCGGGCGCCAGCGCCCGGACCGCCCACGCGGCGGTGGGGCCTGCGGCGACGTGTCTACACTCACCATGACGCCCTCCTCGAACTCGATCGAGGGATATCGACAGCAGCATACGGGTTGTTCGGAAAATCGGGACATTGCGTTAACGTGTGGGTGGAAACGGGTCGCCGTGGGGCGGTTCGTTCGTCGGTGGGTGGCACGGCGGTGCCGTCGGGCCGCCGCGGACGTGCGGAACACCTCGCTGCGCGACGTGTGAAACGTGTCGAGGAAGGTCCGTCCCACCGAGCGAGCGGCGCGGTCGGGGCGGCCGAACCACCTGGCGAGGACACCATGCCCAAGTCAAAGGTCCGCAAGAAGACCTCATCCCCCCCGCCAGTCGATCGCCGTACACCGGTGAAGGCGAAGTCGGCCGGACCGTCGCACCCGATCTATGTCGGCGTGATGCTCGGCATGATGCTGCTGGGGCTGCTGTGGCTGGTGGTCAACTACCTGGCGGGTCCCAAGATCCCGTTCATGGCCGATCTCGGGCCGTGGAACTTCGCCGTCGGCTTCGGATTCATGATCATCGGGTTGCTGATGACCATGAAATGGCGGTGACGGACGCCCGGGTCGAACGGCGAATAACACGAATGTAAGTCATCCCCATGTGGACAACTCCTGTGGACAACTTCATTCGGATGCCCATTGACCTGCGATGACGACTCGGGCGAACCCGCCCCGGAACAGGCTCACGCCTGGTCCACCCCCGTGGGGCTGCTCGTGCTCTGCTGGGTGGTGGCGACGGGCCTGGTACCCGTCGTGCCGCTCACCGAGGGCAGCGTCGACCGCGCCTTCTCGGGCGCGGCCCTGCTGGTGGCCGTGACGGCGGCGGGAGCGCTGAGCTACCTGCGCCCGAGGCTGCGCGCCGATCCGGAGGGGATCGCGGTGCGCACCCTCGGCGGAAGGCACCACTGGCGGTGGGAGCTGGTGTCCTGGCGAGTCACCACCAGCCACCGGTTCGGCCGCACCGTGCCGGTGCTGGAGATCGAGGTCCCCGAGCGGGACCTGGCGGGCGGGCTGCTCCTGTTGGGCAGGTTCGACCTCGGCGCGGAGCCCCAGGAAGTCGCCGAGCGCCTGGAAGCACTACGAGCCCGCTGAGCGTTGACGGAAACCACGTGGTGCTGCCGGAAGCCCTCCACCGAGCCACGCAACAGCCCCACGGGCACGTCCGAAGGCGAGGGAGACTCCGGAGCGCTTCTGCTCCGCCGCCGGCGCTCAACCGGTCGGGAAGCAGATCCGCTGCCCCTCGGGGGTGGTACCGCACATGATGTCCCCGATCATGGCGTCACGGGTGAGCAGCACGGCCACGATCACCAGGAACAACCCCACCAGCGCACCGGCCTGCCAGCGGTTCCGGTGCGCCGCGGGCGCGTAGAGCAGCGCGGCGGTGGACAGCGCACCGAGCACCAGTCCACCGAGATGCCCGAACAGCGAGATCCCGGGGATGCTCAGCGTGAGCACCACGTTGATCCCGATCACGAGCAGGATGGGGCGCATGTTCAGCTTCAGCCGCCAAGCGGCCACGGCCACCCCGCCGAACAGGCCGTACAGCGCGGTGGAGGCACCCGCCGCCTGGCTCAACGTCGGGTTGAACAGGAACACGAGCATGCTCCCGCCCAACAGCGAGAGCAGGTAGACGGCGGCGAAGCGGACCCTGCCGAGCAGCAGCTCCATCTCGCGGCCGACGACCCACAGCGCGATCATGTTGATCAGGATGTGGACCAGGCCGAAGTGCAGGAAGGCGGAGGTGAACACGCGCCACCACTCCCCCGCCGCCACCTGGGGAGGTATCAGCGACCACATCCGGAACAGCGGGGCGTCGTAGTTGCGCGACACCGAACCGGCCTGCACGACGGTCAGCACGTAGAGCAGCACGTTCACCGCGATCAGCGCCGGAACGAGCACGGGCTTGTTGCCCAGCCGGGCACCGGCCACGGTCACCGGTCGGCGAACATCGCGCTGCGCCTGCTTGACGCAGTCCACGCAGTGCTGCCCCACCGAGGCGTCCCGCAGACACTCGGGGCAAGCCGGGCGGCCACAACGCGTACAGCTCAGGCCGGTGGGCCGATCCGGGTGGCGCGGGCACGTCGGCATGCCCTGCGGCTGCCCTGGTGCACCGGCCTGTTCGGGCGGAACGTTCACCTCGATCCCCGCTCCACGTACGAGCCGCGCGGCCGGGACCGACCGCGTCGTCGCGGCTCAGGCTTCGGCGGTCTCGCCACGCTCGATGGTCACCTTCTCGATGACGATGTCGTTGACAGGACGATCGCCCTGCCCCGTGGCGGTGTGGGCGATCTCGTCCACCACGTTACGCGACTCCTGGTCGGCGACCTCACCGAAGATCGTGTGCTTGTAGTTCAGCCACGTGGTCGGAGCCACCGAGATGAAGAACTGCGAACCGTTGGTGTTCGGCCCCGCGTTGGCCATCGCCAACAGGTACGGCCGGTTGAACTGCAGCTCGGGGTGGAACTCGTCGGGGAACGAGTACCCCGGACCACCCCGGCCGGTGCCGGTCGGATCCCCGGTCTGGATCATGAATCCGTCGATGACCCGGTGAAAGATCACGCCGTCGTAGAACGGACCGGACCGTTCACCCCGCGCGTTGGGCTCCGTGTAGTTCGCCGTCCCCTCTGCGAGCCCGACGAAGTTGGACACGGTCTTGGGAGCCTGGTTCGGGAACAGCTCGACCCGGATGTTGCCCTGCGTGGTGTGCAGGGTCGCGGTCACGTTCGTCCCCACAAGCGATCCGTTTTCTGCCACCGTCTCATTCTCCCATCGACGAGCGTACGAACGGGCACAGGGTGCAGTATGGGGTTTGATCGTCGAGGAGTGCGCGGTACCCGGAGGACGCGACGCGGGTACCGGGACCACCGCCCGCTGATCGCGGCGGTATCCCCGCGAGAGCCGGACGATCAGCGGTGCCAACCGGACGAGAGGTCCGGCAGGGCCCACGATTAGGAGGCAACAGCATGGACGAGGTCAAAGCGATGTCCCGCGCGGGAGAGAACGTGGGCAGGGCCGTCGGCACCGGAGTGAAGGGCGCCCGGCACGGCGCGGTCAAGGCCCGCACCGTGGGGTCGAAGGTGTCCAGGCAGGCCGCCGCGCTGGCGGAGCAGGAGCTCGCGGCGCGCGGCATCTCCACGGACGACCTGCAGGAGCGCATCGCCCAGCGTGCCACCGGCATGTCCCGCAAGGAACTCGCCAAGCGCGGCAAGAAGGCCCGCAAGGCGTGGGACAAGCGGACCGCCAAGCAGCGCAAGCAGCTCGCCAAGAGCGCGGAGGCCGCCCGCAAGGAGCTGGCGGGGCGGATCGATCCCGGCAAGCCCAAGCGACGCAAGTGGCCTTGGGCGCTGTTGGTCCTCACCGGACTGGCCGCGGCGGCGGCAGCCGCCCTCTCACGCCGTCCCGAGGAGCTGCCGCTCGACGACGGCCAGTTCTCCGGGAGCGAGCCGCAGGACCACAGCCCCACCTCGACCGAGAACGGACAGGTCTCCGACAAGCAGCCGCACCAGGGGTCGCAGAACCACTGACGAACCGTACGGCCGCCCGCGGGGCCCGGCGGGGCCCCGGACCCCGCGGGCGGCCCGCGGACGGCTCCCGCCGTTCTCCCGGAACGGTCGTGTTGGCAGGCTGTGTGCCCATGACCGAATCCGACACGCACACCGGCTTCGAGCTGCACGCCGCCGTGCACGTCCACGCCGATCCCCACACCGTCTACGACACCGTCAGCGACATCACCCGCATGGGCGAGTGGAGCCCCGAGAACACCGGCGGGGAATGGCTCACCGGCACCCCCGGCCGACCCGGCTCCCGCTTCCACGGCCACAACCGCATGGAGGAACTCACCTGGACCACCGAGTGCGAAATCGTCGAGGCCGAGCCGGGGAGTCGTTTCTCCTGGGCGGTGCTGACCGGCGCGCCGGACGTGACCGCCTCGGTCTGGTCGTTCGAGATGAGCCCCGGTGAGGACGGCGGGACCGAACTGGTGCAGCGCTACCGGTTGAACACGCTGCCGACGGGGTTCCGGCAGGCCCTGGAACGGCTGCCCGACGAGGAGGCGGCCGAGCTGATGCGGCAGCGGCGGGAACAGCTGCGGGACGCGCTGCACCGCACCGTGCGGGGGATCAAGGAAACCCTGGAGAACTCCTGAACCAGCCCTCTTCCGGCCGCCGACGACGGCGCCGGACGTTCCGGGCCGAGCCCCGGTGGGAGCCGCCCCGGCACGACCTCGCACGGAAGTGGTACCGACGGCGCGTGGCGGGAGCCACACGTCACCTCGCGGGCCGGTGCTGTCTCCCGGGGCGAAGCCCGGAAAATCCGGGGCGAATTGTCGGGGTCGGTTGGCAGAGTGTACGCATGGTCGAGCCCGAGATCGACACGCGCTTCGAGCTGCACGCCGCCGTGCACGTCCACGCCGATCCCCACACCGTCTACGACACCGTCAGCGACATCACCCGCATGGGCGAGTGGAGCCCCGAGAACACCGGCGGGGAATGGCTCACCGGCACCCCCGGCCGACCCGGCTCCCGCTTCCTGGGGCACAACAGGGGCGAGCGAAACGACTGGACGACCGAGTGCGAAATCGTCGAGGCCGAACGTCCCGGGCTCTTCTCGTGGAAGGTGCACAGCAGTGTGGACGCGGCCGACACCTCGGTCTGGTCGTTCGAGATCACCCCTGAGGAGAACGGCTGCCTGCTGACGCAGCGGTACGTGATGAGCGAACTTCGCCACGGGCTGCGGGTTCAGCTGGACGAACTCTCCGAACGGCAGGCGAGCCTGTTCCTGGCCCGCCGCAGGGCACGACTGGAAGGTGGGATGCGCCACACCGTCCACGCGGTGAAGCGAACCGTCGAACACGAGCGCGCAGCGGCAGGGGGCCGGTGAGCGACTCCGGCACACCCCGGCCCAGTGGCACGGGACCAGTGGCGCCTCCCGGCGTCTTCCGACCACGCGGTGCCTTCCGAAGACTCCCGGGCGAGGCCGCGCGGGAAGCTCCGAACCCCATAACGAGCGTGTAGCGGATCGAAATCGGACCGGTCTAATCGCGTCATGGCACGGCGGCCCGTGCGTCCCACGGGCGACGGACGACAACGGGGGAGCCCCGGCACCGGGGGCGAGCGTCCGGAAGCACCGGCCCGGTCACCGGTGCGCACGGGGGAGGGGCCGGGCCGGTGTACGGGGCCCGAACCGGGGAAGTTCGGGCCCCCACCACGACCCACCACGGCAGAAACCGAACGCCGAACGAACCGGTTGGAGAGTAGGAGAGGAAACGATGTCCGACAACCTCACGAACGAGACGATGAACCCGATCTTCGCCGAGCTGGCCCGCGAACTCTCCGCGCCGCTCGGCTCCGAGATCGCCGTGTCCGAACCACCCGAGTTCGCGGACCTGCTGGTGGATTCCGCCCTCAGCGGCAGGCACCGCGACAGCGAGGACTCCCAGGGGGAAGTCACGGCACTCGCGGACGAGTCGGCCCAGGGGAACGGCCCGGAAGCCCCGGAACAGCGGACGGGCGGGCGGCACGCCCAACCGACGTGACCGAGCTCGGCGGGGCACGGCGCCACGGAACGACGGGGCCGGGGTCCGGTCACGAAGCCGGCACGGGGTTGTCCCGCAGCCATGCCAGCACCTGTTCCGCGTGCTCTTCCGGCGGGAACACCGGATAGAAGACGTGCTCGACGACACCGCCGCGAACGACCAGGGTCAGCCGCCGGTACAGCGTCAGCCCGCCTGCCTCGAATGTGGGAAGCCCGAGCGCTCGCGCCAGACTCCACGTGGGGTCGGACAGCACCGGGAACGGCAGGCGGAGCCGCTCCACGAGCTCACGCTGGTAGTCCGTTTCCTGGCTCGACAGACCGAAGACGCCGACCGCGCCCGCCGCGAGCAGATCCCGGTGGTGGTCACGGAAGTCACACGCCTCGGAGGTGCAGCCGTGGGCTCCGGGAATCGAATCCCACCCCTCGGGCAGGTCGAGACCGGGACGACCGGTGAGCGGGTAGACGTAGATCACCGTCCTGCCGGACCCGAGCGCGTCGAGGCGGGTGGTCCTGCCCCCGGTACCGCGCAGCTCCAGGCGCGGCATCACCGCCCCGGGCAGCCGGTCCGCCGCGCCGTCGTCCTCGGGAACCGGCAGGCCGGCCGGAGGTTCCGGGAACTCGGTCATCGTTCCCTCCTCCGGAACTTCCGGCGTAACGTGGCCGCCGCGATGGGCGGCCTCCTCCAGCCGCGTCGTCAGCGCCTCCCTCCGGGCGGCGAGCCCTTCGATGCGCCGCGTGAGATCGTCGATCGCGTCCCGGTAGGCGGCGAGCGAAGCGGGGCAGTCGTCGGCGTGCCGATGACCCACCGCCAGGCAGTCCAGGAAAGGACGGGTACGTCTCGCCGGGATCCCGAGAGCTCCCAGGGCCCTGACCTCCCGGGTCAGTCGCAGCTCGTGCTCGCCGTAGTCCCGGTAGCCGTTGGCCAGCCGCCCGGGAGCGAGCAGTCCCAGTGACTCGTAGTAGCGCACCGCTTTCGTCGTCACGCCCGCCCGGCGGGCCAGCTCGCTGATCCGCATGCCGTCATCACCCCGGAAGAACGCTAAACCTCTCCCCGCGGGGCAGAGTCAAGCCAAGCTGAGCCTCCCCGGCGACCGAGGCACCCGGCGGGCTGACCGCTGTGCGTCATCGCGCGGGTTTCCGGGCTACCACGCGCTCCACCAGGCCGAGCTTGAACCGCTCGTGCCGCTGAAGCTCGAACCCGGCCGCACGGACCAGTTCGACCGGACGACGCCGGAAGTGCTCCCCGGCGAGCGGGACCGTGACCAGCTCCAGCAGTCGCTGCGCCACCCGCACCGGCCGGGATGTGCTGACCACGTGGTCGGCCAACAGCAGCAGCCCTCCCGGTTTGAGCACCCGGTCCAGCTCGGAGAACGCGGCACCGACGTCGGGGACCGCGCACAGCGAGAAGGTACACACGACCGTGTCGAACGAGGCGTCCGGAAAGGCCAACCGCTGCGCGTCACCGACACTGAGATCCACCGCACGCCCCGAGTCATCGGCGCGGCGCCGCGCCTGGTCGAGCATCCCCCGGCTGAGATCGACCCCGGTCAGCCGGATTCCGGCCGGATAGTGGTCGAGGTTGAGCCCGGTGCCGATGGCCACCTCCAGCACGTCGCCCTCGGCGCACCGGCAGAGCCACCGCCTGGTGTCGCCGAAGAACCGGCGCTCGATGCGCCCCATCTGCCGGTCGTAGCTTCGGGCGTGCCGGTCCCAGTGCCGCCGTGAACGTTCCAGTCTCGTCGCAGTCCGCATGGAGGACACCCCCGCTTTCCCGCTCGGAACCCGTCGGCCGAATACGACGTTCAAGCTACTCCCGCACGGGGGCCACGCGCCGTCCCTCGGGTGATGCGCGTCCAACCGGGCTAGGCCCGCCAGGACCGGCGTCCCTACCGGCCGACCGGGGACGCGGAGGCGTCAGAGGGGATCGAGGCGGGCCTTGAGCAGGCAGAACTCGTTGCCCTCGGGATCGGTGAGGACGTTCCACGGTTCCTCGCCCGTCTGGCCGATGTCGGCCGGACGCGCCCCGAGCTCCAGGAGGCGTTCGAGCTCGGCGTCCGGATCGCGGTCGGTGGGGTTGAGATCGAGGTGCAGCCGGGATTTCCCCCGCCTCGACTCGTCCCCGCTTCTGAGGACGATCGTCGCCTGCGGCCCGCCGAACCCCTCGCGCGGCCCGATCTCGATGGCGTAGTCCTCCCCGGCGTATTCGCGACCGAGCTCCACGAAGTCCAGGACCTCGCACCAGAACCGCGCCAGCACCTCGGGATCGCGGCAGTCGAGCACGAGCTCACCGATACGACACGCCATTGACGAGACCCGCGACGAGAACGACGGCGGGAGCCTACCGAGCGAGACGAACGAGCGCGAAGGATTTTCAAAGGCTCACCCACCCGGCCACGCCGAGGCCGAGGCCGCATGGTGGTCCGCCGAGGCCGCCCGGTTGGACGGCAAGCTGCGGGACCTGCTGGACGACCCCGCCGACGACCAGGAGTGTTGAAACCGTTTCAACACCAGGGCTGGTAACGGCGCTGCCCGCTGCCGCGACCTGCGGGGGACCTAACCAGAATCCCGGAGCGACCAGGTGAGCCCATGTCCGAAGGGCTTCACTTCCTGCCCGCGCCCGGCCTCCGCGCGGTGTGCCTCACCCTGAGCGTCCGTGCCGTGAACCTCGGCGGCGAACTGCTCACCTGCCCCGGGATGCTGATCATCCGCGCCGTGGACGGCCACCCGGTTGCCGAGGAGTGGCTACCCGTGGGCGACGACCCGACCGAAGCCGAGGACGAACACGCGACACAACGGCTTCGCGCGGCCCTGCGCCGGAAACACGGCACCGCCCAACGCGACGCGCCCTGGAGAATCCGCCCTGAGCGGAACCGGGGCGCGCAGGCCGTTCTCAGCGGCCGGAATCAGGCGGCAGGGTGACGCTCTGCCGGTCCGGGGTGATGGTCCACTCCCACGCCGACAACGGCGGTTCACCGCGCTCCTGCCACCACCGGTAGGCCGCCTCAGCGGCATCCCACAACCGGCGCGGCCCGAACTGGCGGACCACGTACCGGCCCTTGCTCTCCGGGACGACGGTAGCCCACGACCCGGACAGCGGATCACGCAGCCACGCCACCCCGGGCCGGTCCTCGGTGCGCTCCCACACGTTGATCCGGCAGGACGGCACCGCGACCGCGATCGGCCAGCGATGATCATCGGCCAGCAACGGCACCCACGGCGCGAGATCGGTATAGGTGATCTCAGCCGCCGGATCGTCAAACCGTTGTCCCCCAACAGGATCAGAGGCAACCCGGTGCGAGCGTAGCTCCATGAACCCGACCTGCATGGCCGCGGCGCACCCGCTCGCGGTACCGTCGTCGCCGACGACGAACCGCACCAGCGGACCGGACGCCAGATCGGCCCGCATCGGCGCGAGGATCAGCCCGCCCGGCCGAGTGTGAGCCACCCACGGATACGGCAACTGCCCCATATGGACACCCGCCGTGGCGATCACGTGATCCACCATGTCCGGCAGAACATCGGCCACGCCATCGGCCAGCCGGACGTCCACCTCGGTGAAACCGGCCACCTCCAGCCGCTTCCGCGCGTCCGCCGCCAACACCGGGTCAATCTCCACCGTGGTGACTTTCCCCTGCGCACCAACGATATGAGCGAGCAGAGCAGCGCTCCACCCGGTACCCGTGCCCACCTCGAACACCACATGCCCCGGCCGCGCGTCCAGCTCGGCCAACATGCCAACCACCACCGACGGCATCGACGCCGAACACGTCGGCCGGTCGCCGACCTCCGGCCACTCGGTCGCCCCGTCATCGAACTGCGTCACGATGACGCGATTCGAGTACACCGCCCGAGCCCACCGAGCAGGTTCCTCGGCCCGGTCCACCGGCTGATACGGCTCGTCCTCGGTCTCCTGCACCCACATCCGAGCCGGGATGAACCACTCGCGCGGTACCGCCTCCAGCGCTGAACGGCACTCGGCCGGGAGATCCCCGGCCGAGTGCAATTCCTCGATCAGCGCGCGAACGCCGTCATCACTGGCAGCGACGGTCACTTGTCGTCCTCGAACTTGTCCGGGTCCAAGTCCTTGCCGGTCTTGCCGGTCTGCTTGTCGTCCTCCACCGAGTGATCGTTCTTGTCCTTGCCCACTGTCGTGACCTCCTTCGATCTCACTCACCCTAGAAACCCGCGCCACTCGCGCGGAACCGTGCTCGCTCGCCCGGACCAACGGTCCCGGCGAGCGCAGTCGGCCGGATACTGACCGGCCGCCGTCTCTCCATCGGAATCCCGCAGCCGGGAACCGACCGCAGTACCGCTGTCGGGGCGTCCGGATGTCCCGGCGGGTCGATCGTGAGCACCGCCCGCAACGTCCACGCCGCCGAGGCGTGGTAGTGCCACGAGACCAACTCCGGGACGAACACGTCCGTATCCGGGAAGGTCGGCACCCGGTAGGCGCTCACGTCGCGCTCGCCGCGCAGGATCACCACATCCGCGCGGGTGTCCCACTGGAACACGTGCGCCACTACCTCAGGCGCGTCCTTCGGACCGAACACGAACAGCCCCCCGGGGGCGAAGCTCGGCCAGCAACTCGTCAGCCTCGGAACAACGCACGCTCGGCCGCCTTCCGCGCCAGTCATCCGACCCACCCGCGTCCCGTGGCTCCGCCGCGATCCGGGCGGCCCGCTCACGTCGCTCCCGCCACTCGGCAGCGACCAGGGCGATCCCGCTCACCATCGCCGAACCGGCGACACAGCACGCCATCACCGTCAACGCCGTCGTGAACGACATCCGGTTCACCCCTTTCGTCTGTTCAGGCCGCCCCGGCCGGGGTCTGGGGAATCCGGGGAAGTCGATCAACGACCGGGGCGACCCCGCCCTGTAGCCTCGTCATCACAGTGGGGTGATGTGAATGGGTTTGGCGTCTACCGGCGTCTACAGGTGGTGAGCGGTAGTGACTGATCTCGGCGCGAACCTGCGGGCGGCCCGCGAGGCCACCGGAGTGAGCCTGTCCGCGATGGCAGCCCGCACGCACTACAGCAAGCCGCTTCTCGGCTTGCTGGAGACCGGGAGACGGGCGATCAAGCCCGAACACGTCACCGCATACGCCCACGCGCTGAATGTCTCCCTGGACACACTGTACGGTCCACCGGACGACCCGCTCCGGGTCGCTCACGAATGGCTGGTGGCCGACACCCCGGCCGAGGCCCACTCGGCCGCCGGGCGGCGAGTCGGAGCGACGCTGGCGGCCAAGCTGGAAGGCCGTGTGATCGAACTGCGCCACTTGGACGACGTGATCGGCGGCCGAGACCTCTTTCCGTTGGTACGTAAGGAACTCACGAGCGCTCAGAACGTCGTCAACGAAGCGAGCTACACCGAGCGGACCGGCCGACGGCTGCTGACCGTGGTGGGCGAACTGGCCCAACTCGCCGGGTGGGTCGCCAGCGACGCCGGACACTACACCGAGGCGCAGCGCGTCTACCTCTCCGGGGTGTCGGCCGCCAGCGACGCGGGCGATCCCGGACTAGCCGGACAACTCCTCTCCAGTCTGAGCTATCAGATTGCCAACGTCGGCAACCCAGCGGACGCGGCACTCCTGGCCCGCTCGGCCGTCAAGGGCACCGCGAGCCACACCACCCCCGTTGTCCGGGCGCTGCTACTGGAACGGGTGGCCTGGGCCAACGCACGCGCTCGGCAACGCGAGGCCACTCAGCGGGCGCTGGACGCAGTGGACGACGCCTACGAGCAGCGGTCCACCAGCGTCGAAGAACCGGAGTGGGTCTACTGGCTGAACCGCAAGGAAATCGACGTGATGGCGGGACGCTGTCTGATCGAGTTGGGCGACCCACTCACCGCTGAGCCACTGCTGTCCGGTGCCATCGCGGCCTACTCCCCCGAGCACGCCCGAGAAGTGGCCCTCTACCAAACATGGCTTGCCGAGTCGTACGCCCGGGCCGGGGTGTTCGACGCCGCGCGGACGACGATCGACCGCGCCCGCAAGGCCGCCCGGGGAGTGAACTCGACCCGGCTAGACCTCCGCATCGGCACAGTGGAGAACCTGCTACCCGCCTAGCCAACCGCTGGACCGAACGGGTGGTCTTTTTCCAGCCGGTTCCCGTTTCCTCAGGTCACGCCCCGGCCGACTTGTGATGTCACACGTGGAGCATTGCCCTCGGGATCGCGGCAGTCGAGCACGAGCTCACCGATACGACACGCCATTGACGAGACCTGCTTTCAACGAGGGAACCAGGACAACGGCCACGCGTGGCCGTTCGGGCTCCCGCGACGAGAACGACGGCGGGAGCCTACCGAGCGAGACGAACGAGCGCGAAGGATTTTCAAAGGCTCACCCACCCGGCCACACACGTGCTAGCGACGTTGCAGCGGCCCCGGCTGGTGGAACGGATCCCCCCGGTCGTGCGTCGGCGGCCCCCGGAGGGGGCGATCCGGCCTCCCGGGAGAGTCGCCGTCGTCGAGTCCGCGGCCGAGATCAGCGGCCGACCGTGCCGCTCCCCGGTTCCCGGTCGCGCTGAGCTCGCCGAACATCCGCCGGAGCGGCGGAGCGCCCCGGCTCGGCGGAATGTGCCCCGAATACGCCCCGAGACCGGGAGCGTAAAAAGGACCAGGCCACATGACCTGGTCCTTCGTTGGTGGAGACGAGGGGAATCGAACCCCTAACCCCCGCCTTGCAAAAGCGGTGCTCTGCCGATTGAGCTACGTCCCCTCGCAGCGCCGAAGCACTGCCCTGCGGCCCGCGGACAACGTCGCCCGATCGGTGGCTCCTCGCGGGGCTGCCCGAAGTACGGCCGAACCGCGGTTGCTCAGGCCTCCGCGGTAGCTTCACGCCACAGGTCGGCCTCCGCCTTGGCCGCAGTCTTACGACGCACGACAAAGAGGACGGCACCGGCAACAGCAGCGAGAATGAGCAGCTTCTTCACTTCGGACGCCTCCTACTACGAACTTATGCCGCCGCCGCGAGAACCGCAGCGGCGGCACGTGCCACGTGGGCCTAGGAGGACTTGAACCTCCGACCTCTTCGTTATCAGCAAAGCGCTCTAACCAACTGAGCTATAGGCCCTGCGTGCGGTTATAGATACTACACACCCACGCGATCGTCTTCCAAAGGGGGTCCCCCTCACCGTCCCGGGCGACGCCCGAAGCCGGGACGGAGTCCCGGAACCCCAGGTCGTTCGGGGCTCCGGGATCCGGTGGTCACTCCCGCTCGGAAAGGGTCACCTCGACCCCGCCGACGAAGTCCGCCGCCACGTTGTAGATGAACCCGGCGACCGTGGCCAGGGCGGTGAACAGCACGATGTTGACCGCGCCGATGAGCGAGGCCACGCCGAACACCCGCATCGGGCTGATCAGCGGCTCGGTCAGCGAGTTCTCGGGCTGGGTCAGCTCGCTGAACGTCCCGTTGAGCTGCTCCCAGACCCCCATGCCGCCGAGCACGCCGTACAGCACCGCCACGGCGATCATCCAGACGAAGAACAACGTGACGCTGAGCATGAGGGCCAGCTTGAGCACCGACCACGGGTCCACCCGCCGGATCTGCAGGCTCGCCCGCCTGGGGCCGCGACTCGGCCGGCGCGGCGAACCCTGGCCAGCCGCACCGCCACGAGCACCGACACCGCCCCCCAGCGGGAGCCCGGAGCGGGGCGACTCCGCGCTGGAGCCGTCCCCGGCGGACCGGGACTCCGAACCGGCCGGGTGGGGAATCCGGTGGGTTTCCTCCTCCTCGTACCCCGCTTCCGGTTCGGCGGTCCCCCCGCCACGTCCGTCCGGGCCCTCCGAGGTGGCCGAAGCGCCCGACGAAGCGGTGGAGGTGCCCACGGCACCGCTAACCCGCTGCCAGGGAGGGGTGGAACCGTCGTCCTCCCCTCGGGACTCCTGCGCACCACCGGCCGAACCGCGCGCACTCCCACCGCTGTCGGCAGCGTCCGTGGACATCCCCTCGGAAACCGAGGTGGCGGTCGCCTCCGTCTTCGTAGTGGTCGAGGTCGTTTCCTGCTCGCCGGTTGAACGAGACTCCGGTTCCTGCGGCTTGTCCGAAGATGTCACGAGCGATCCTTCACTGATCGTCGGCTGCCTGCACGCGGGGTGCCCCGCGCCTACTTCCGTTGCTCCGGCCCGGCTGCGTCCGGATCGGCGGCTTCGTCCGCGTTGCGCGCGATGGCCACCAGCGAGTTCCCCTCACCCAGGTCCATCAGGCGCACCCCCTTCGTCTGCCTGCCGGCCTTGCGCACCTCCTTGGCGGTGGTGCGAATGACCCCGCCCGTGGAGGTGATCGCGTAGAGCTCATCCTCGAGTTCGGCGATGAGCGCTGCCACAAGCCTGCCACGTTTCCGGTCGTGCTGAATGGTCAACACGCCCTTGCCGCCGCGCCCCTGCACGGGGTACTCGTCGATGGGAGTGCGCTTGGCGTAACCACCCTGGGTCGCGACCAGCACGTAACGGTCCTCGCGGACCACGCCCATCGCCAGCAGCTCGTCACCGGAGTTGAACCGCATCCCCAGCACCCCGGAGGTGGCACGCCCCATCGGGCGCAGCACCTCGTCGCTGGCGTTGAAGCGGATGGACTGCCCCTCGGCCGACACCAGCAGCAGGTCGTCCTCCGGCGAACACAGCACCGCGCCGACCAGCTCGTCGCCGTCCTTGAGGTTGACGCCGATCAGACCACCCGAGCGGTTGGAGTCGAAGTCGGTCAGCTTGGACTTCTTGACCAACCCCTTCTTGGTGGCCAGCACCAGGTAGGGCGCCACGGTGTAGTCCTTGATCTGCATCACCTGGGCGATGTGCTCGTCCGGCTGGAAGGCGAGCAGGTTCGCCACGTGCTGACCACGTGCGGTGCGGTTGGCCTCGGGCAGCTCGTAGGCCTTGGCCCGGTAGACCCGCCCCTTGTTCGTGAAGAACAGTATCCAGTCGTGCGTGGAGCACACGAAGAAGTGCGAGACGATGTCGTCCTGCTTCAGCGCCGCGCCCTGCACGCCCTTGCCACCGCGCTTCTGGGCCCGGTAGAGGTCGGTCCTGGTCCGCTTGGCGTAGCCGGTCCGGGTGATGGTGACCACCACGTCCTCGTCCGCGATGAGGTCCTCCATCGAGACCTCGCCCTCGTACGGGACGATCCGGGTGCGCCGCTCCTCGCCGTGCTTGTTAACGATCTCCATCAGCTCGTCGCGCACGATCCGGCGCTGCCGCTCCGGCTTGGCCAGGATGTCGTTGAGATCGGCGATCTGCGCCTCGATCTCGGCCAGCTCGTCGAGCAGCTTCTGCCGTTCCAGCGCGGCCAGCTTGCGCAGCTGCATGTCCAGGATCGCCGTGGCCTGGGCCTCGTCGATCCCCAGCAGTTCGATCAGCCCGCTACGGGCGTCGTCCACGGTCGGCGAGCTGCGGATGAGGTTGACGACCGCGTCCAGCTGGTCCAGCGCCAGCGTCAGTCCGCGCAGGATGTGGGCACGCTGCTCGGCCCTGCGGAGCCGGTACTTGGTGCGCCGCACGATCACGTCGATCTGGTGCCGCACGTAGTAGCGGACCACCTGATCCAGCCGCAGGGTGCGAGGCACGCCATCGACCAGCGCCAGCATGTTGACGCCGAATGTGGTCTGCAGCTGGGTCTGCTTGTAGAGATTGTTGAGCACGACCTTCGGGATCGCGTCCCGCTTGAGCGTGATCACGATGCGCATGCCGCGGCGGCTGTTGGACTCGTCGGCGATGTCGCTGATGCCCGAGATCTTGCCCTCGCGGTGCATCGTGGCGATGTTCTCGATCAGGTTGTCCGGGTTGACCTGGTAGGGCAACTCGGTGACCACCAGCGAGGTGCGCCCCTTCGCGTCCTCCTCCACGTCGACCACCGCGCGCATCCGGATCGAACCGCGGCCCGTGCGGTAGGCCTCGGCGATCGCGTTGGTGCCCATGATCAGGGCGTGGGTCGGGAAATCCGGCCCCTTGATGCGCTCGATCAGCGCTTCGAGCAGTTCGTCGTCGGTGGCCTCGGGGTTATCCAGCGCCCAGACCACGCCGTCGGCGACCTCGCGCAGGTTGTGCGGCGGGATGTTGGTCGCCATCCCCACCGCGATACCGCCACCGCCGTTCACCAGCAGGTTCGGGATACGCGACGGCAGGACGTCCGGCTCCTGGGTCCGGCCGTCGTAGTTGTCCGAGAACTCGACGGTGTCCTCGTCGATCTCGGCCAGCATGCTCATCGCCAGCGGCGCCAGCCGGGACTCGGTGTTGTGGCTGACGAACCCGTTGGTGACGAAGGAGTGGTCGTCACTGTCCACGCGGAGGCTGTAGACCGGCTGTGTCCCGGCTTCGGTGACCGATTCGACCTCGGCGTAGTAGAACCTGCCGTCCGCGAGGGGTTCGACCACGTCGAGGACCTCGGGATTCGTGATCCGGCTCGTGATCTCGCCACGGTCCTGTTCCCAGCGCTCGACGCGGTCGACGTTGTGCCGCCGCAGCCAGTCGCGCTCGGTCCAGCGCTCGGCGCCGTGCTCCCTGACGTAGTCAGCCACGAACGGAACGTGGTCGTGGCTCAGGGCCGTGCTGCGTGCGGGGATGCCTTCGAGGATGCCGGTCAGCTTCCGCTGCTTGGCGTCGTGGAACCCGACGCGGGAGGCGAACAGCCGAGCATCACGGCGATTGGTGACGACGACCTTGTATTCGCCCCCGGCGTACTCGGAGATCCTGGAGACGACCCCGAGCTCGAGCAGCAGCTGTTGGACCTCCCCAGCCAGCCGACGGCTGTAGGTGGAGTAGGAGACCTGCACCGAATCGCGGGGCAGCGCCGAGCAGGAACCGTCCCCGGTGAACAGCCCGACGAGAAAGGCCCGCTTGGCCTCGGTGCCCGCCTGCCACACGAACTCGGGAACCGTCTTGTCCGCGCTTCGCTGCCCGACGAGGTCCGCGAGGGCACTCTCCCGGAACCTCGACATGTCCTGGACGTCGAGCTCGTGGAGCGTGTTGCCGGAAGCGATCTTCCGGGAGGAGACGTATCTCGGCCCGCCGACCACCGCGTCGTACAACTCGACGACGTAGCGGAAGAAGTCCTCGTCCAGATTGTTGAAACCGGCACGGCCCGGTGAGACGAACCCCTCGCTGACGAAGGCCCCCGCCAGCAGTGCCCGTTCCCGTTCCCCGGACAGCGGCTCGGTCGGCGAGGGCTCACTCCGCTGCATGACGACGTGGTCGCCGGGGCCGATCTCCTCCAGCAGTTTCCACAGCAGGGTCGGCACGCCGAGCACCTTCGTCAGGCACAGCACCGGGTGGTTGTGCGTCCCGGTCAGCTCGTAGCCACCCTTGGTCCGCAACCGGAGCGTCGGGTGCTCGCCCGAGTGGAAGAGCTTCTCGGCACGAACCGGATCGCCGGAGCGCCCGAGAACCTTGAGATCGATGTCGTTGTCGCTGTTCGGCCGTGCGTCCGGCACGATGTCGCCTATACGCACCGATGAACCGTCGGCCAGCTTCACCCGGGCATCACCGGTGACGCAGTAACGCATCGCGGCGGCCGGATCGTTGCCGGGCGAGCCGAAGTTGCCCTGGCCGTCGATGAGCACGTTGCGCATGGACCACGGCTGGGCCAGCCGCACCAGGGTGTCGTAGATCGCGGAGTCGCCGTGGGGGTGGTAGTTACCCATCACGTCACCGACCACGCGCGAGCACTTCACGTAGGAGCGGTCGGGGCGGTGTCCGGAGTCGTACATGGAGTACAGCACCCTGCGGTGCACCGGTTTGAGCCCGTCGCGCACATCGGGCAGCGCCCGCGCCACGATGACACTCATGGCGTAGTCGATGTAGGAGTTCTGCATCTCCTGCTGGAGATCGACCGGCTCGACTCGGCCGCCCTCCGGGGGCAAGGTCTCGGTCATACCGTCCTTCTCTTCGCTGTTCTGGCGGTCGCGGTTCGCCCGGTGGCCGGGTCACGGGTCCGGCGCGGCGGGCGATCACGCGGGGTCGTGGGTTCGGCGGGGACGCCGGTCAGACGTCGAGCAGTCGGACGCCCTTGGCGTTCCGGGTGATGAAGGAACGGCGTGCTTCCACGTCCTCGCCCATCAGCACGCTGAACAGCTCGTCGGCCGTGGCCGCGTCGTCCAGGCTCACCTGCATCAGCACCCGGTTCGCGGGATCCATGGTGGTCTCCCAGAGCTCCGGGGCGTTCATCTCGCCGAGGCCCTTGTACCGCTGGATGCCCTCCTCCTTGGGCAGCTTGCGGCCCTGCTCGGCACCCTGCTGCAGCGCGGCGTCCCGCTCCCGGTCGCTGTAGACGTACTGCGGTTCCGAGCGCGGCCACTTGATCTTGTAGAGCGGCGGGCTGGCCAGGTAGACGTGCCCGTTCTCGATCAGCGGCCGCATGAATCGGAACAGCAGGGTGAGCAGCAGCGTGCGGATGTGCTGCCCGTCCACGTCGGCGTCGGCCATCAGCACGATCTTGTTGTAGCGCAGCTTCGACAGGTCGAACTCGTCGTGGATGCCGGTGCCCAGCGCGGTGATGATCGACTGTACCTCGTTGTTCTTGAGGACCTTGTCGATCCGCGACTTCTCCACATTGATGATCTTGCCCCGGATGGGCAGGATCGCCTGGTAGCGGGACTCCCGGCCCTCCTTGGCCGAGCCGCCCGCCGAGTCGCCCTCGACGATGTAGAGCTCGCACTCGTCGGGGTTGTTGGACTGGCAGTCCTTGAGCTTGCCGGGCAGCCCGCCGATGTCCATGGCCGACTTGCGCCGCACCAGGTCCTTGGCCTTGCGGGCGGCGACCCTGGCCTGCGCCGAGGAGACGGCCTTGTTGATGATGGTCTTGGCGTCGGCCGGGTTACGCTCGAACCAGTCGTTGAGCCACTCGAAGGCGGTGGTCTGCACGAAGGACTTGACCTCGGTGTTGCCCAGCTTGGTCTTGGTCTGCCCCTCGAACTGCGGTTCGGAGACCTTGACCGAGATGATCGCCGCGAGCCCTTCGCGGACGTCGTCGCCGGTCAGGCTGCCGTCCTTGTCCTTGAGGAGCTTCTTCTCCTTGGCGTAGGAGTTGACGACCCTGGTCAGCGCCGCGCGGAAGCCCTCCTCGTGGGTGCCGCCCTCGTGGGTGTTGATCGTGTTGGCGAAGGTGTAGACCGACTGGTTGAAGCCGTCGTTCCACTGCATCGCGATCTCGACCTCGTGCCCCTCGCCGGAGGCGCTGAAGCTCACGATCTTCTTGTGGATCGGGTCCTTGGTGTGGTTGATGTGCGCGACGAAGTCCTCCAGGCCACCCGGGTAGTGGAAGACCCGTTCGGACGACCGGGCGGCCTCGCCGGAGGCGTCCTCGCCCGAGGAGTCCTCGGCGGCGGCGCGCTCGTCGCGCAGCACGATGCGCAGCCCCTTGTTGAGGAAGGCCATCTCCTGCAGCCGTCTGGCGACGGTCTCGGCGTCGTAGCGGGTGGTCTCGAAGATCTCCGGGTCGGCCCAGAAGGTGATCGTGGTTCCGGTCTCGCGGGTGGGTTCACCGCGTTCCGGTGGGGCCACCGGTTTGGAGTCCTCGTAGCGCTGCCGCCACACGTACCCCTCGTTGTGGACCTCGGCCTCCAGCACCGTGGACAGCGCGTTGACCACGGAAACGCCGACGCCGTGCAACCCGCCGGATACCGCGTAGCTGTCGCCGCCGAACTTGCCGCCCGCGTGCAGCATCGTCAGCACGACTTCCAACGTGGGTTTCTTCTCGACCGGGTGCTCGTCCACCGGGATACCGCGGCCGTCGTCGGTGACCCGGACGCCGCCGTCGGCGAGCAGGGTGACGGTGACCTCGCTGGCATGGCCTGCCATCGCCTCGTCCACCGAGTTGTCCACAACCTCCCACACCAGGTGGTGCAGGCCGCGCTCACCGGTCGAACCGATGTACATGCCGGGACGCTTGCGGACTGCCTCAAGGCCCTCGAGAACGGTGATGGATGAAGCGTTGTATTCGTTCTTCTTCGCTGTCACGGGCCTCGGAGTCTCCTAGAGCCGAATTGGTTGAGTCTGCCTCCCGCACGGCGGGATCGGCGAAGCCGCCCCGCGGGCCGGGGCCTGGCGGCCCCACCAACGCCCGGTACGCGAACGCCACGACACCGACGAACGAACCGGACCCATAGTCATTCTACTGGTCCGCCACGTCAGAAAGCCGCCAAGGACACCCCTGACTTGCTCACAGAGCGACCGAAACGGATCAGGACACCTTTGAGGGGCGGCGAACCTGACAGGAAGATTCTGACTTGTAGCCTGCCGCCCGGTGCGCGCCGGGGGCCGCGACCGCACGAACCTCACCCGAAAGCGGGACGCATTCGATCGCTCACGACTCGAGGCGCGTTCGGGCACCACTCACCCGTAGGTGTCGCGCGGCCCTCTTCCCGAAATGTGCCGGGGTCCGTGGCGCCAACTGGGGGCGGCCGGGCCGAGGACCTTGATGCGCCGCACCACCCGCTCCCCGAGACCGTCCGAGATCCGTCGCAAGAGCTGCCGCTGCAACAGCCGCAGCTCGGTAGCCCACGCGGTGGACTCCGCACGCAGCGTGAGCACCCCCTCGGCCAACTCCACCGGTTCGCTGTGCGCGGCGATCTCCTCACCGACGAGTTCGCCCCAACGCCCGAACACCTGGCCGCCGGTCAGCCGGTCCGACCACCCCCTGGCGTGCACCATCCGGTGGACCAGCCGCCCGAACTCCTGCGGATCGCGGTCGTCGGCGTCCGGCCCGGACCAGCCCCGGCCGCGCCGGGCACGTCCAGGTTGGCGCCGGTTCCGTTCCCGGGGGCGTCCCCCGGACTTCTCCCGGGCGGCCCGCAACGCCGCGCGAGCCAGGTCCGAACCCCGCGAGTGCTCACCGGCCACCCCAACCGATTCGGGGGTCACCTCCCGGGCATCAGCAGATGTGGTGTCACCCCGGGGCGCCCCGCCCCACGAGTTGTCCACAGCGTCCACAGGTCGCTCCCCAACCGAGGAGGTCTCTCCCCTCTCGGCTCCGGCACCCCCTCCGGGGTGCTCTCCCCGCGGCCGCCGGCCCCGCCGGGAGGAGAGGAACGACTCGTCCTGCCATCCCCCGGACCGGGGACGGGGCTGTCGTCCGAACTCATCCGGCACGCCGCACCTCCCCCTCGCGCACGTCGAACCGGGCCCCCGACAGCTCGGCGGGCACGTCCTCGGCGACGGCGGCGGTGACCAGCACCTGTTCCGCCCCCGCGACCGAGCGGGCCAACCGGGCACGGCGCCGCGCGTCCAGTTCCGCGAAAACGTCGTCCAGGATCAGCACGGGTTCGGCACCATCCTCGGACAGTAAGTGATACGAGGCCAGGCGCAACGCGAGCGCGAACGACCAGGACTCGCCGTGACTGGCGTAGCCCTTGGCCGGGGCCTGCCCCAGCACCAGCTCCAGGTCGTCGCGGTGGGGACCGACCAGCGAGACACCGCGCTCCAGCTCCTGCTGCCTGATCTCGGCCAACCGTGACAGCAGGGTGGACTCGATCGTGACGGGATCGGCTCGCTGCCCGCCCGGCCTGCCGTAGTCTTCCGGGAGCCCCGTCACACTGCCCCGGTACTCCAGTTCGGCCACGCGGCCCGCCGGCCCGTCCACCTCGGAGGTGTCGCCCGCGGCGACCTCGGCGTAGCGGCGGGTGACGTGCGGAACCAGATCGGCGACCAGGTCCAGCCTGCCCGCCAGCAGCTCGGCCCCGTACTTGGCGAGATGGCCGTCCCAGACCTCCAGAGTGCGCAGGTCGGCGGAATCACTCCTCTTCGCCGCGCCCGCCGACTTCAGCAACGCGCTGCGCTGCTTGAGCACCTTCTCGTAGTCGGAGCGCACCCCCGCGTAGCGCGGGGCCCGCGCCACCAGCAGCTCGTCCAGGAAGTCCCGCCGCTGCCCCGGATCACCCCGCACCAGCGCCAGATCCTCCGGCGCGAACAGCACGGTGCGCAGGATGCCGAGGACATCCCGGGGCCTGGTGGCGGAGCCGCGATTGACGCGCGCCCGATTGGCCCGTCCCGGAGCGATCTCCAGTTCGACCAACAGCTCCCTGTCCTCGTTGACCACGGCGGCACGTACCACCGCGCGCTGGGCGCCGTGCCTGATCAGGGGGGCGTCGCCGGCCACCCGGTGCGAGCCGAGGGTCGCCACGTAACCCAGGGCCTCCACGAGGTTCGTCTTGCCCTGACCGTTGGCACCGACCAGCGCCGTCGGCCCGGCTTCCAGCGGAAGATCCACGTGCTGCCAGGACCGGAAATCGGTGAGTTGCAGGTGGCGTACGTACACGACGGTCCTAGGGTGGGAGGAGACAGGAACCGGTCGGTCGGGTGGCGCGCCCCTCCGGGCGTGCCACCCGGACGACTCACTCGTCGCTGGAGCGCACCGCGTGTCCGCCGAACTGGTTGCGCAGCGCGGCCACCGCCTTCATGGCGGGAGAGTCGTCCTGCCTGGAGGCGAACCGGGCGAACAGCGCTGCCGTGATCGCCGGGGTGGGCACGGCGTTGTTGATGGACTCCTCGACGGTCCAGCGCCCCTCGCCGGAATCGGTGACGTAGCCCTCCAGCTGCTCCAGGCCGGGGTCCTGTTCCATGGCGCGGACCAGCAGGTCCAGCAGCCAGGAGCGCACCACGGTGCCGTGGCTCCAGGCCCTGATCGTACCGGGAACGTCGGTGACCAGCTCGGATGCGGCGAGCAGCTCGAATCCCTCGGCGTAGGCCTGCATCAGGCCGTACTCGATGCCGTTGTGCACCATCTTGGCGTAGTGGCCCGCGCCGACCGGGCCCGCGTGCACGAATCCCTTGGAACGCTCACCGGCGGGGCGCAGCGTGTCGAAGATCGGCATGGCCCGCTCCACGTCGGCGGCCTCACCGCCCGCCATCAGGCCGTAGCCGTTCTCGGCACCCCACACCCCGCCGGAGACCCCGACGTCGACGTAGGAGATCCCCGACCCGGCCAGCAACTCCGCGTTCTCCCGGTCGTCGGTGTAGCGCGAGTTGCCCCCCTCGATCACGAGATCGCCCGCTTCCAACAGCCCGGCGAGTTCCCGGATCGTGCTGGCGGTGGGTTCACCGTGGGGAACCATGACCCACACGGTGCGCGGCGCGGTGAGTTCGGCCACCATGGCGGAGATCGAGGACACGTCGGCGACCTGCTGGTCACGGTCGTATCCCACGACCTCGTGGCCGTCGGCGCGCAGCCGTTGGCGCATGTTGTAGCCCATCTTGCCGAGACCGACCAGACCCAGTTGCACCGAAACTCCCTTTCGCACTCCGCTACCCCCGACCGGTGGTGTCCCCACCGCTCGGGATGACAGCAACGCCGTCGCAGCCGACGTCCCACCGCGTTGGGTCGCGCGAACGCCCTGCGCTTTTCAGCCCGGCATCCGAACCGGCATGAGCAGGTACAGATAACCGGGAAGCACCTCGCCGTCCTCACCGGCCGGCTTGATCACGGCAGGGCGGCTGGAAGTCGTGAACAGCATGCGGGCCCGGTCCGCCTTCAACGCGGACAGCCCGTCCTGCAGGTAGCTGGGGTTGAACGCGATCGTGAGCGGTTCGCCCTCGAACTCGACCGGCAGTTCCTCCTCGGCACTGCCCTCGTCGTCGCCGCCCGCCGTCAGCCGCAGCGCGTTCTCGGAGAACTCCAGGCGCACCTGGGTGCCGCGCTCGGCGACCAGGGAGACGCGCTTGATGGCGTCGGTGAGGGTACCGACGTCGACCACGGCGGAGGTGGAGTACTCGTCGGGCAACAGCTTGCGGTAGGGCGGGAACTCGGCGTCGAGCAGCCTCGTCGTGCTCCGGCGCGTGGTGCCGGAGAGGCCGAGCAGCCCGTCGGAGGAGGCCAGCGAGAGTTCCACGGTGGTCCCGGCTCCGCCCAACGTCTTGGCAGACTCGGCCAGGGTCCGGGCCGGGACCAGGACCTCGGTGTCCTCGACCGACTCCGCGGGTTGCCAGGTGAGCTCACGCATGGCGAGCCGGAACCGATCGGTGGCCACCAGGGTGAGCTGGTCGTTGTTGATCTCGATCCGCACCCCGGTGAGCATGGGCAACGTCTCGTCCTTGCCCGCGGCGACGGCCACCTGGGCCACCGCCGCGCTGAACGCGTCCCCCTGCACGGATCCGGCGAGCTCGGGCATCCGGGGCAGCTGGGGATAGTCCTCGACAGGCATCGTGGGCAGGCTGAACCGGGAGCTGCCGCAGGTGATGCTCACCCGGGAACCGTCGACGGTGATCTCGACCGGCCGCTGTGGCAGCGCCTTGGTGATGTCGGCGAGCAACCTGCCGGAGACCAGCGTCCTGCCACCGGTTTCGACCTCGGCGTCCACCCCCACCTGCGCCGAGACCTCGTAGTCGAAGCCGGAGACGGTCAGCTTGCCGTCCTCGGCGTCCAACAGCATCCCGCCCAGCACCGGCACCGGGGGTCGCGAGGGCAGGCTACGAGCGACCCAGGCAACAGCATCGGCGAGACCGTCACGTTCCAGACGGATCTTCATGAGTGTCCTTTCGGTTCCGGTTCCACGGTGCTTCCGCCGTGGAGAGCCAGGTCGAACGGGATGCGGATGTGTGCTGTGTGCACCGCGAACCGAAGCGGGTACGGCGAATCGTGCTGAGAACCCCCACCCAGCGCGGCCATCCCGCGTCGGCTCTCGAGCCCGATGGGTCTCCCACGGTAGAGCGTGCGCTGTGCGCCCATGACGTGGGTCCTGGGTTCGTCGGCCCGACGGATCGGCACTCGCCGAAAAGTTGATCTTCGTTCGGCGCGCTCCTTCTCTTCCTTCCCTTATCTAGAGAAAAACCAATAAGAGAAGCCGTAGTAGGGGCTGTGGATGTTGGGGACAACCCGGATTTTCGCTGCTGAGTGCCCCTCTTCTGCTGTGGATCATCCTGTGGGCAACTTGGGGATGAAAAAGCTTCACTGTGGATCGATTTGTCCACAAGGCGAGTTGTCCACAGTTGGGGAGGTGTTGATCCACAGACGATCCCCAAGATTTTCGCTGGTTGTCCCCAGTCCTTGTGGATACCTTGTGATCGCTCGATCAGGTTGTGGATAAATCTGTGGATGTCCTGTGGGTAACCTGGGGAGCGGCTGTGGGCAAGTCCCGAGGTGTTGTGTACAGCCTGTGGGCGAGTTGGCCGCTGCCCCAGCTCATCCTTGGGGAGGCTCGAAGCTGTGTACAACCCCACTTTCAGGTGACTTTCGTTCGTGGTCGGATGTGGAAATTCACATTTGTGTGATCTTTGTGCACCCCGCTCACGAAACGTGATCAAGGTTGTGTGCGGATCCGTTTGATCAGCTTTGTCCGATTGTTCGGAATGAGGGGTCGGGGAGGTCGAGCCGCTCGGCACGGTGGAGAGAGGTTGAGCCTCCGAGTGGGGCTCCGGTACGTGAGGTCCCGTCGGCCGAGGTGGATGTCGATTTCTCGTGGAACCGCCGTGCCCGCGGCGCCGACGAGTGCCGAGCTCCGGCCATGCCCGCGGGCCGAACCCCGACCACCTCCGCAAGCGGCACCGCCGCGGGTTCTCGCGTGCGGTTCTCGCGAGGACTGCCGGAGACGTCCCGTAGGTCGCCCCGATGTCTCCGGCACCCGCGGTGGGATTCCGCGAGAGGTTCCGCCACGAAACCACCCACGGCAAGAGGGCGAACGGTTAGAGGAACGAGGCCTGCTGCTTGATCCTCGCGGTGAGCTCCTGCACGTGGTCGTAGACCCGGCGCCGCTCTGCCATGGCCTTGCGGATCTTCTTGTCGGCGTGCATCACCGTCGTGTGGTCCCTGCCGCCGAAACTCTGGCCGATCTTGGGCAGTGAGGAGTCGGTGAGCTCCCGGCACAGGTACATGGCGATCTGCCTCGCCTGGGCCAGCGCCTTGGTCTTGCCGGGTCCGCACAGATCGTCCACGGTGACTCCGAAGAACTCGGCGGTCATGGACATGATGGTCTGGGTGCTGATCTCCGGCGGTTGGGCGTCGTCCGGGATCAGGTCGCGCAGCACGATCTCGGCGAGCTGGACGTCCACCGGCTGCTGGTTCAGCGAGGCGAACGCGGTCACCCTGATCAGCGCCCCCTCCAGCTCCCTGATGTTGCGCTCGATGCGTGCCGCGATGAACTCCAGAACCTCGGCGGGGGCGGCCAGCCGGTCCTGCGCCGCCTTCTTGCGCAGGATCGCGATGCGGGTTTCGAGCTCCGGAGGCTGGATGTCGGTGATCAGCCCCCACTCGAACCGCGTCCGCAGCCGGTCCTCCAGCGTGTGCAGGCTCTTCGGCGGGCGATCGGAGGAGACCACGATCTGCTTGTTCGAGTTGTGCAGCGTGTTGAACGTGTGAAAGAACTCCTCCTGCGTCCCCTCCTTGCCCTCGAGGAACTGCACGTCGTCCACGAGCAGCACGTCCACGTCCCGGTAGCGCCGCTGGAAGGCGACCTGGCGGTCGTCGCGCAGCGAGTTGATGAAGTCGTTCGTGAACTCCTCGGTGGAGACGTAACGCACCCGCATTCCGGGGAAGAGCCGCTGGGTGTAGTGCCCGACCGCGTGCAGCAGGTGGGTCTTGCCCAGCCCGGACTCCCCCCAGATGAACAAGGGGTTGTAGGCGCGGGCGGGAGCCTCGGCCCCGGCGACCGCCGCCGCGTGCGCGAACCGGTTGGAGGAGCCGATGACGAAGGTGTCGAAGGTGTACTTGGCGTTCAACCTGGTCTGCGAGGTGGGTGGACCGTTCTTCGGCGCGGTGTAGGGCTGCCCCTGCTGCTGCTCCGGTTTGTTCTCCCCGCCGAAGGTCGGCCAGATCTCGTTGGCCGCCCGCAGGGCCTCCCCTTCCTCGTCCTCTTCGGTTTCGGACTCGCTCTCGACGTCGGCGTGCTGCTCCCCGGCCCGGTACTGCGGGCCGAACGGCAGTGGGGTCATGCCCTGCCACGAGTAGTCCGAACCGCTGCTCACCGGGCGGTGCTGGTCCGGAGGGGCGGCGGGCAGCGCGCCGCCGACCGAACCCGTGTGGGCGGTGTTGCCGAAGTCCTCGGTCTCGTGGGGGGAGCGGGGGCGCTGCCTGCTCTCGCTCGGCCTGCCGTGCCACCCCTCCGCCTCGGATGTGGGGATGTAGCCGCCCGGCCCGTTCGACTGTGGGGCGCCGTACCCGATCTCGTAGGGAAGCTCCGCCTGGCCGGATCGCCCCCGGTCCTCCTCCGCGGGGTCGGGATCGGGCTCCGGTTCGGCCGAGCCGGGGAGTTCCTCGCCGTCCTCCTCCGCCGGTTGTGGTGTGACCGGCCGGGTCGGGGCGGGAACCGCGGTGTCCACCTTCACGGCCAGCGAGATCTCCCTGCCGAGCCTGCGCGACAGCGCGTCGGTTATAGGATCCCGCAGGGCTCGTTCGATGGCCTCTTTCGCGAAGTCGCTGGGGGCCGCGAGCAGTGCGGTCCCGTCCAGGAGCCCGATCGGGCGGGTCACGCGCATCCACGCGCGCTGCTGGGGTGAGAGCGTTCCCGAGGACAGCTCGTGCACCACCTCGTCCCAGACCCTACCGAGATCGGCTTGGTGGTCGGACACCGCTGAGCTCCCCCTCCCCTCGTTCGCCGTGAGACCCCGGAACCCCCGGCGGTTGGTTCTCGCGCTCCGCGTGGCCGGTTCCGAGTCGAATGACCTGTGCACGCCAAGGCGGAACCGAAGTATCCACAGAGTTGTCCACAGCTCTGCCGAAGGTACGACAGAGCCGGACGGGGGTGGTTCTCGGGGGCACTCGATTCACCCGGTCGGCCGATTCACCCGGTCGGCGCCCCGAGGACGGCCTCGATCGAAGAGGTGACCCCGCGCGCTACCCTGAGACGAGGCTCGCTTCACGGCTGAGCGGCACCCCGGCTGCGCGCTCCGCCGCGCCGGTAAGTACCCTCGTTGGGTCTCCCGCTGTAACGCGGGCGTTCGACGGTTGTGTCGTCAGCACTCCGACGCGGCACTCAACCTGGTTCGTCCGCACGGGATCGTGCGCGCACACCGGCGCGTGCGTCTGTCGCGGACGGATCGTTCCTCCGCTGCTTCCGTTTTCCAGTGCGGGGACACTTGACCGAGCCACAGCGGCCATCTTGTGCCTTGTAAGGCGCATGGTTGGCCTGTAGTAACCGGGAGAGCCGACCGTGAGCAAGGGCAAGCGCACCTACCAGCCGAACAACCGCAAGCGGGCCAGGACCCACGGTTTCCGGCAGCGGATGCACACCAGGGCCGGCCGTGCCATCGTGGCCGCTCGGCGCCGCAGGGGCCGTAAGCGTCTGACCGTCTGATCGGGTCGGGCCGTGCTTCCAGCGGCAGCGCGGCTCAGGCGCAGCCAGGACTTCACCCGGGTCGTACGTCGTGGACGTCGGGCCGGCAGGCCACGTCTGGTGCTACACGCACTGACTCCCGAGGGGGAAACCTCCGGGACGGCCATGAGGTCGTCGGCTGCCATCAGTGCCGTCGCGGAACCGGACGACCAGAACACGCGCGGGAAATCCGACAGCTCGCCCACCCTGGATGCGCGGGAGCGGACCAGGGTGGGTTTCGTCGTGAGCAAGGCCGTGGGCAACGCGGTGGTCCGGCACCGGGTGGCACGGCAGTTGCGACACCTGATGCGCGACCGCCTCCCGGCGCTGCCCCCTGGCACAATGGTGGTGATACGAGCGTTGCCGCCCGCCGCGGCGGCCACCAGTGCCGAACTCGGCCGGGACATCGACAAGGCGGCCCGGAAGCTGCGTCTGCCGGTCCCGGGTGACCTCGCCGGTGGTGGCGACCACTCCCCCACGGATCCCGCGTGATGGCAGAGCAAGACTCCGGTTCGCCCGAGGACTCGGCAGCGGTTCCCACGACCCGCCCGGGGCCGGTCGCCTGGCTGCTGTCGCTGCCCGTTCACGCCTACCGCAGGGTCATCTCCCCGCTGCTTCCGCCCACCTGCCGGTTCTATCCGAGTTGCAGCGCCTACGCCGTGGAGGCGCTGCGGGTCCACGGGGCGATCAGGGGTGGCTGGCTGGCCGTGTGGCGGTTGTTGCGTTGTGGTCCCTGGCACCCGGGTGGGATCGATCCGGTGCCGCCCCGGAAGGCCCCGAAACAGCGTGATGCACGTCGCGCCGCAGAGCGTTCCACCGGCGAGGAGTAGCCCCAAGTGCTGGACTTCATCAACTACCCGGTCTCGGCCATCCTGCTGTTCTGGCACACCGTCTTCGGCGCGCTGCTCGAACCGGACAGTGGTTACGCCTGGGCGCTCTCCGTGGTCTTCCTGGTGTTCACGCTGCGGGCGCTGCTGTTCAAGCCCTTCGTGCACCAGGTGCGCTCCATGCGCAAGATGCAGGAAGTGGCGCCCCACATCCAGCGGTTGCAGCGGGAGTACTCCGACGATCCGCAGCGCCTGACCGCCGAGATGCGCAAGCTGCAGTCCGAGCAGGGGTTCAACCCGCTCGGCGGCTGCCTGCCCGTTCTCGTGCAGGTTCCGGTGTTCATCGGGCTGTTCCGCGTGCTCAACGGTTTCCAGCCGGGTGAGACGAGCAACTACTTCTTCGGCGAGGAGGGGGTGCGTTCCTTCCTCGACGCTCATCTGTTCGGGGCCAGCCTGTCCGGTACGATCACCGCTCCGGCCGAGGAGCTGGCCTCGTTCGGGACCGACCGGAGCTCCATGCTCCTGGTCGGGGTGCCGCTGATGCTCGTCGCGGCGGTAGCGACGCACTTCACCACGCGCCACTCGATAGCCCGGCAGCGCGGTGAGGGGAACTCCTCGGTGGGGTCGCCGAACCAGCAGGCGATGATGAACCGGATCATGTTGTGGATACTGCCGATGTTCGCGGTGATCGCCGGGCCCTTCCTGCCGCTGGCGATCCTGCTGTACTGGTTGGCGAACAACTTCTGGACCCTGGGACAGCAGCGTATCGTGTTTCGACGCATCGACCTGGAGGAAGCACAGCGGCAGCAGACGCGTGAAGCGGCGCCCGCGGTGGTCGACTCCTCGACAGTCGAGCGGGAGGACGTCCCCGATCGGCCGAAAGGCGACGAGCGAGCCGAATCGCCCGGAATACCGGAAGACCGTTCCAGCGAAGCGGACGGGCCGGACGAGCGCCGGTGAGTCCGTACGCACCTCCAGAGAGGAGACACGCAGTGTCCGATACCGTGCAGGAGGCCGGCCAGGACGAGCAGTCCGTGGCAGCGGGTGGTGCCGAGCAGGCCGCTGATCAGGACAGCGGCTCGATGGCCAGGAGCGAAGCCGATCTGGTGCGTGAAGGCGATATCGCCGGTGACTACCTGGAACGGCTGTTGGACCTGCTCGACTACGACGGTGACATCGATCTGGATGTGGAGTCGGGCCGGGCCGTGGTGAGCGTGGACGGTGGCAAGGATCTCGAGAAGCTCGTCGGTTCGCAGGGCGAGGTCCTCGAAGCGGTGCAGGAGCTCACCCGGCTGGCCGTGCAGCAGGAGACCGGGGTGCGCAGCAGGCTGATGCTGGACATCGCGGGCTGGCGCGCGAACCGGCGCAACGAGCTCAGCGACCTCGGGCGCCGGACGGCGGAGAAGGTCGCCAGTACCGGCAAGACCCAGCGGCTGCGCCCGATGAGTCCCTTCGAGCGCAAGGTGGTCCACGACGCGGTCGCGACCGTCTCGGGAGTCACCAGTGAAGGCGAGGGGGAACCGCCGAGCAGGCGTGTGATCGTTTACCGGGTCGGGTGAGTGTTCGGCGTGTAGCTCTTCCGCTCCGCTCGGTCGTTGCGATGCTGCCCCTGTGATCTCGCGTCACAGGGGCAGTGTTGTGTCCGGGGAGGTTCGGTCGTGCTTCGGTCGAGAGGTGCGCCGCCGGGGTGGATCGCGCGCTGGAACCGGCGGGGTGTTTCACGTGAAACCGCCCTGTGGGCGGGAGCCACGGTGCGCTGTTCACTCCGGTTCGATGGGTGAGGGGTGCCACGCGGCGACTGCCGAGACAGTAAATGAATATTATTCATTTTTGGTGGCCGGTTGGGTTCGTGTTCGCCTTCGAGCCGTGTTTCACGTGAAACGACACTATGATGAACGGGATCGCAACCGGGGTGTCGAAGAGGCGGACTGTTGGATGATGAGAGACCGGTCGGGCCCTTCCCGGCCGACGACGATACGGGTGAAGCCGCACAAGGGGCGGAGTGGATGTCACCGGAGCGGATGATTTTCGGTGATCGGGCGTCACTGGTGAGGGAGTTCGCGGAACGCCTCTTGACGGATGGCGTGCGACGTGGCTTGATCGGTCCTCGGGAGGGAGACCGGCTCTGGGAGCGCCACATTTACAACTCGGCCGTGCTGCACGAGTTGCTGCCACGAGAGGCCACGGTGGTGGATGTCGGCTCCGGAGCGGGGCTGCCCGGTATACCGCTCGCGATCGCTCGTCCGGATCTGGCCGTCACACTGCTGGAACCGATGGCGCGTCGGGTCGCGTGGCTGGAGGAACTGACGGATGATCTGGAACTGTCCGTGACGGTGGTGCGGGGACGAGCGGAGGACAAGGCCGTCCGCACCCGGCTGCACGATCAGGATTTCGTCGTGGCTCGGGCGGTGAGTTCGTTGGAGCGGCTCGCCGAATGGTGTCTACCGCTGCTACGTCCCGGTGGATGGCTGCTCGCGCAGAAAGGAGCCAGTGCGGTCGAGGAGCTGGAGCGCGATCGTGCCGCGATCGTTCGTCGTGGTGGTGACTCGGCCGAGGTACGTGATTGTGGAGCGGATGTGCTGGAGACTCCGGCCAACGTCGTCGTGGTGCGGCGTTCGGCGTCCACCTCGCGTTCCGTCGGCTCCGGGAAGCGAGCTCGCGGGGGGCGGACACGTCGGCCGGACAACCGGCGGAGCAGAAAGGAACGGTGACGGTGAGCCCGGAATCGAACCAGACCGATGATGTTTCACGTGAAACCAGGAGTCGTTCCGTGGGTGGGATGCGCTTCCCTGCTGTGGCGGGAGACGGCGCACAGGCCGAGGAAGCCGGTTCCGAACGGATCGGCTGGACTCCCCTGCCGGAGGAGGCCAAGCGGTCCACCACGACCTCACCGGCGGGGGTGGCTCGGCTGCCCCGCCCCGACCAACGCAGGATCATGACCGTCGCCAACCAGAAGGGCGGCGTGGGCAAGACGACCAGCACGGTGAACCTCGCCACCGCGCTGGCGGTACAGGGACTGCGGGTGCTGGTCATCGATCTCGACCCGCAGGGCAACGCCAGTACCGCGCTCGGGGTCGATCACCAGTCGGGTGTGCCTTCGGTCTACCAGCTCCTGCTCGGTGAGATCGGGGTCGCGGAGGCCGCGGCCACCAGTACGCAGTCGGAGAACCTGAGCTGCGTGCCCGCCACGGTCGACCTGGCGGGCGCCGAGGTCGAGCTCGTCAGCATGGTCGCCCGCGAGGCGCGGCTGCGTGAGGCGCTGCGCCCGGCCGTGCTCGACGAGCTGGACTACGACTACGTGTTCATCGACTGCCCTCCCTCGCTCGGGTTGCTCACGGTGAACGCGCTCGTCGGGGCGCACGAGGTGGTGATCCCGATCCAGTGCGAGTACTACGCGCTGGAAGGCCTGAGCCAACTGATCAACAACATCGAACTGGTGCAGTCCTACCTCAACCCCGGGCTCAACGTCTCCACCGTGCTGTTGACCATGTACGACGGCCGAACCAAGCTCGCCGAACAGGTCGCCCAGGAAGTGCGCGGCTACTTCGGTGAGCGGGCGTTGCGCACCGTCATCCCCAGAAGCGTCAAGATTTCCGAGGCTCCCGGCTTCGGGCAGACCGTGCTGAGTTACGACCCCGGCTCGCGGGGTTCCATGAGTTACCTGGACGCTGCTCGTGAGATCGCCGAGCGCGGTGCGGAGAGGAAGACGTCATGACCGAGCGTCGTGGTGGTTTGGGCCGGGGTCTGGCCGCACTCATCCCCAGTGCCCCGGAGGACGAGCCGGCGGCGCGGAGTATGAGTGATTCCGACACGGTGACGATTTCTGAAGGGACGGACACGGACACCGCTCCCCCGGTCGCCGTCGCCGCTACGGAGCCGGCGGTTTCACGTGAAACGAGCGAGGGAGTCGCCGGTGCCGTCTACCGCGAGGTCGACATCTCGGCGATAACGCCCAACCCGCGGCAGCCGCGCCAGGTGTTCGATGAGGACGCGCTCGCCGAGTTGGAACACTCCATCAAGGAGTTCGGCTTGATGCAGCCCATCGTGGTGCGTCAGCTCGAGGACGGTCGGCACTACGAGCTCATCATGGGTGAGCGGCGCTGGCGAGCGGCGCAACAGGCCGGCCTCGCCACGCTGCCCGCCATCGTCCGGCAGACCAAGGACGACGCGCTGCTGCGGGACGCACTGCTGGAGAATATCCACCGGGTGCAGCTCAACCCGTTGGAAGAGGCTTCGGCCTACCAGCAGTTGTTGGAGGAGTTCGAAGTCACCCACGACGAGCTCGCCGATCGGATCGGGCGCAGCAGGCCGGTCATCACCAACACGATTCGTCTGCTCCGGTTGCCGTTGCCCGTGCAACGTCGGGTGGCGGCGGGAGTGCTCGCTGCCGGGCACGCGCGGGCACTGCTCAGCCTGGACGACGCGCAGGCGCAGGAGGAGGTCGCCACCCGTATCGTCGCCGAAGGGCTCTCCGTGCGAGCGGCTGAGGAGCAGGTAACGCTCAAGAAGCGGGAAGCACCGGAAAAGCCCAAACCCAAGCAGCGTTCCAAGATGGAGCTCCCCGGTGCGGAGGAACTTCAGGAGCGTCTCTCGGACTGGCTGGACACCAAGGTCAAGATCGAGTCCGGCCAGCGGAAGGGACGCATAGTCGTGGAGTTCGGCTCCTCGGACGATCTACGACGACTCACCGAACTTCTGTTGGGGGATTGATTGTCGGCGGCTCGGTTTGCTTGGCGGTGTGGGTGGCGGAACCTCTCGCACGGCTCTCGCTGCGGGTCCGGCGACATCGGGTAGCGACCTACACAACGTCTCCGGCGTCCTCGCGGGAGCCGCACGAGAGAACCCGCGACGGCGCCGACTGCGAGGATGCCGGAGCGGCGATTTCGTGAGAAATCGACGCTGCCCGAGGCGCATGGTGACGACTGTGATTCGCCGTGGCGGTTTCGGCTCGCTGGTCGAAGGCGTCGCACAGCGGGGCAGTGCGACCACTGCCCCGGCACGCTCCAGCGGTGAGTTGAATCAAAGGCCGTTGGGTGCGGTATTATTCCGTCACGGTGACGTTCTGTTCCGGATGGTGTTTTCCGGAGGAGTGCCAGCTCGAGCCTCGCGCCGCGTTTCACGTGAAACGCGGCGAAGTCGATACCATTAGCTTCGCCGTTCGATCGCACGTTCGACCAGCCCGTCGAAGACCTCTCCGAGTCCCCGCCCGTCCGCTTCGATCGCCATCGGCAACAGCGACGTCGCGGTCAGTCCCGGTGAGACGTTCACCTCCAGGAAGTGAACCTCGCCGGAGGCGTCCACGATCGCGTCCGTGCGGGAGATGTCCCGCAATCCCAGCAGCCGGTGCGCGGAGATCGCCAGCTCCGAGGCCCGCCGGGCCACGTCCTCGGGGAGTTCGGCGGGGGCCTGGTAGCTCGTCAGCCCCGCCGTGTAACGCGCCGTGTAGTCGAAGATCCCCCGCGAGGGCTCGATCCGTACCGCCGGCAGCGCGTGCGGGCCGTCGGAATCCTCCAACACGCCGATCGCTATCTCGGTCCCCTCCACCAGCTTCTCGACCTGGACGGTGTCCCCATAGGAGAACGCCCCCATCATCGCGGAGGGCAGTTCCGAGGGGTCCCGGACCACGCGCGCCCCCAGAGCGGAACCGCCCTGGACCGGCTTGAGCATCAGCGGGAGGCCGAGCTTGTCCACCAGAGAGTCCAGCACCGGGTGGGCACCGAGCTCGCGGAAGGTGGACTGCGGCAGCACCATCCATTCCGGAGTCGTCAACCCGGCCCGGGCGAGCTCGGCCTTGGCTGTCGGCTTGTCCCACGCTCGGCGGCAGGCCCTCGGGTCGGTGCCCACGTAGGGGATGTCGAGCAATTCCAAAATGGACTGAATCGCTCCGTTCTCCCCCTCACCGCCGTGTAACGCGACCAGCACGGCCTCCGGACGCTCGACGTTCAGCCGGTGGAGCAGTTCGTGGTCGGCGTCCAGCTCGGTCACGGTGAGCCCGGCGGAGCGCAGCGCCGCGGAAAGTCTGCGGCCGGAGCGCAGCGAGACGTCGCGCTCGTGCGACAGTCCTCCGGAAAGTACGGCAACCCAGCGATCGCTCAAGTGGACTCCTGCATGACGAAGTCCGTCACACCGAGCAGCGTGTGACGGACTTACCGAACCAGTACGAAAAAACCTACCCGTGCGGCCCCGCACGCTCCGAAGGCAGGGCGGAGCGCCGGCCCGGACGGTCCCGGCGAGTTCTCTTCCACCCGCCGAAGCGGGCCCCGGCCCGCGCGGCCGCTCAGGCGGTGTCCGGCGAGGGGGTCTGCGGTCCGGACAGCTCGCGGCCGCCCCTCGACCCGAAGGTGCGCAGCAGGTCCAGTTCCTCGTTGAGCGTGTTGGCCAGCCTGCGCACGCCCTCGTGGATGCGTTCCGGCGTCGGGTAGCAGAAGGAGAGCCGCATCTGCCTGGTGCCCAGCCCGTCCCGGTAGAAACCGGTTCCGGAGGCGTAGGCCACCCGTTGGGTGACCGCGCGCGGCAGCATCGCCTTGGTGTCCACCCCTTCGGGGGCGGTGAACCACACGAAGAAGCCGCCCTCGGGCCGGGTCCAGTCGCACCCGGCGGGCATGTGTTGCTCCAGGGCGCTGAGCATCGCGTCCCTGCGTTCCCGGTACTGTTCGCGGAAGCTCTTGATCTGCCCGAGCCAGTCGTGCGTGCTCAGGTAGCGCGAGACGATCATCTGGTTCAGCGTCGGCGGGCACAGCGTCGCCGACTCGGCCGCGAGCACGAGCTTCTCGCGGACGGCGTGCGGTGCCAACACCCAGCCGACCCGCAGCCCGGAGGCGAAGGTCTTGGAGAACGACCCCAGGTACACCACGTTGTCGGGGTCCAGCGAGCGCAGCGAGGAATAGGTCCGGCCCTCGAAGCCGAGCAGTCCGTAGGGGTTGTCCTCCAGTACCAGGATGCCGTGCCGAGCGCAGATCTCCAGGATCTCCGGGCGGCGCTCCTCGGACAGCGTGACACCGGCCGGGTTGTGGAAGTTCGGGATCGTGTAGAGGAACTTGATGGTCCGGCCCTGCCCGTGCACCTCCTCGATCGCGCCGCGCAGCGCGTCGGGGTGCAGGCCGTGCTCGTCCATGGCCACGTGCACCACGTCGGCCTGGTAGGTGGAGAACGCGCCCATGGCCCCCACGTAGGAGGGTCCCTCGGCCAGCACCACGTCACCGGGGTCGGTGAAGATCCTGGTGACCAGGTCCAGGGCCATCTGCGACCCCACGGTGACCATCACGTCGTCCGGGTGGGCCGAGATGCCCTCCAGCGCCATGATCTCGCAGATCTGCTCGCGAAGCTCCGGCACGCCGTGCGCCGAACCGTACTGCAGCGCCGTCTGCCCCTGCTCGGTGACCAGCCGGGCCACTTCCTCGGACAACGACTCCAGCGGAAGCGCGGCCAGGTTGGGCATTCCGCCCGCCAGCGAAACCACTTCCGGCCTGCTGGCCACCGCGAAGAGCGCTCTGATCTCCGAAGCCGTCATCCCCGCTGTGCGCTCGGCATACCGTGCGGAGTGAGTGTCGAGGTTGCCCATCGCCGCCCCTGTGGCCGGAACCGGCGTGCCGGTCTTCTCCGGATCGGGGCTCTCGTTCGGCTGGTTCGAGTGATCGGACATTGCGCGCTCCAGGGTCGGTGGTGCGCCGTGTGATCGGCACCGGTCGCGCCGGGACTTCGGACCGGATTTGATCCGGCGATTCTAACCGGTACATCGTGTGAGGTTCTCGGTTGTGTAACGTCCGCCTCGTACAATCGTCGCCGACAGTGAGCGAAATCACTACTCGTGTCGAGTGGTGTGACCCCGCCCCGCTTTTCGCGTATCGGTGCGCGGTCGATGCGGAGTTCGGCCCGGTTTCGGCGGTGGGGCGGGGCCGACGGTGTGGTGGGAGGTCGTGTGACACGGCGGGTGATCGGCCTGGAGCTCGACGAGCTGCCGGTTCTTCCCTCGGCCTGTCGTGGCTGTGTTTTCTGGGAGCTCACGCCCGAGGCCGGGCGGCAGGCCGCGGAGTTCGGCCAGACCGAACTCGAGAAGGAGGCCTGGATATCCGCCGTGCTGCTGGAGTGGGGGCGTTGCGGGCACGTCGCCTACGTCGACGATGAGCCCGCCGGATACGTGCTCTACGCGCCGCCGGGGTCCGTACCCGCCGTTCGGTCCTTCCCGAGTGGGCCGGTCGGCAGCGACGCCGTGCTGCTGACCGCGTTGCGGGTCGAGAAGTCCCATGTGGGCAACGGCCTGGGCCGCCTGCTGGTCCGGGAGGCGGCCCGGGACCTGGCCGGGCGCGGTGTGCGGGCGGTCGAGGCCTTCGGCGCCGAGCGGGCCGCCGCACCCTGCGTGCTGCCCGCGGCCTTCCTGCGCGGTGTCGGCTTCGAGACGGTTCGCCCGCACCCCGAATGGCCCCGGCTCCGGCTGGAGCTCGACGACGCGATCTCCTGGAAAGAGGAGGTGGAAGCGGCGTTGCGGCGCCTGTCCACCGGCTTCTGGGCCTTTCCGACTCTCCAGCGGGGGTGAGACCCGGCCGAGGTCTTCTCACCGCCCGGTTCGGCCGGATGGCCGGCGTTGTCCCGGACACCGCTTCTGACGCCCGGGGCCGTGGCTTCTCAGTGGTGTTTCGGCAGCACGGAGAGCCGCTCGTTCGTTCGCCGCTCAGGCGCCCTCGGCTCGGCTGAGCTCGTAGCGCAGCAGGTCGTCGAAGGTGAACGTGCCGGTCGGCTGGTCGTCCTTGCCCAGCAGGTAGAGTCGTTTGACCGCCACCAGCACCGCCTCCGCGACCACGTCGCGGAAACCGGGATCCAGCAGCCGGGCCCGGTCCTGCGGATTGCTCAGGTAGCCCGCCTCGATGCGCACGGCGGGCATTTTCGTCCAGCGCAGGACCTCCCAGCTCTTCGGGTGGGTGCGGCAGTCCAGCATGGCGGTGCGGGCCACGACCTCGCGTTGCAGGAAGCCCGCCAGCGCCTCCCCCACGTTCGAGGTGGTCCCGTTGCCGGTGCCGAAGTGGAAGGTGGCCACCCCCTGCGCCTGCTGCGAACGGTTGGCGTCCACGTGCAGTGACAGGAACAGGTCCGCACCGGCCTCGTTGGCGAACGCCGCCCGGTCGGCGTCGGCCGGGCAGGAGTTCGGTCCCCGGGAGATCAGCGCCTCCATGCCGGTGGCCACCATGCGGCCCTCCAGCCTGCGGGCGAAGTCCCAGGCCAGATCGGCCTCGGCCACGCCGTTGACCACCGCGCCCCGGTCGTTTCCCCCGTGGCCGGGGTCGATCACGATGCGTTTGCCGCGCAGCCTCGGCCCCGCACGGCGCACCTTCTCCTGCTCCCGCAGGTAGACCGGGCGCCCGCCGCGCACCTTCGGAGCCAGTTGTCGCAGGGAGCGCAGCGTGGCCGGTCCGCAGATGCCGTCGGAGTTCAACGCGTACTCGCGCTGGAAGTTCCGCAGCGCGTGCTCGGTCTGCCTGCCGAATATCCCGTCCGGCCGACCGGCGTCGTAGCCCAGTTCGAGCAGCCTCTCCTGCAGGGCGAACACATCGTCGCCGCTGATGGGGCGGGACACGAAGTAGGCGAGCGAGCGGTCGCCCAGTCGCCATTTGGCGTCCGTGAGCGCTCGGTACGTGGCGGGACCGACGACACCGTCGGTTATCAGTCCCCGCTGCTGTTGAAAGGTGCGTACCGCGTGTTCCACCGACTCGTCGTAGGTGGCAGGCCCCACGTGGCCGTTCGGTGGTGGTAAAAGACCCAGTGTGGCGAGAACGTTGCGAATCTCGGATACGGCCGGGCCGACGTCACCGCGGTGGAGCAGCTGCATGCACTCCTCGCTCGATTCAGGCACCGGCCTCGACCGGTGCTAACGACGTGTCATTACCCCCAAGTATCAGTTTATTCGGATGCGGTCCGCTACGAAGCATTGTGCCTTGTCGCCGTCGGCGTGGCGCCACGGGCCGCAGTGTCGCCGTTCCGGCACGTTCCGCTAGCCTGGTCGGCTCCGCTCCCCGCCCGTACGCACGAGATCCCACCACCCCGTCGGGACGGTGGGATCTCGTGCGGGACCGCTCGTGTGCCGCGGTCGGGGGTGAAACGCCCCGCGAGGCGTTTCACAGGTAGTCGGAGATGTCCGAGAGCAGCTGGTCCTTCGGCTTGGCGCCCACGATCTGCTTGACCGGTTCCCCGTTGGAGAACAGCAGCATCGTGGGAACCGACATCACCTGGTAGTCGCGTGCGACGCCGGGGTTCTGGTCGATGTCCAGCTTGGCGATGGTGATCTTGTCCTCGTGCTCGGAGGCGATCTCCTCCAGGACGGGGGCAACCATCTTGCAGGGGCCGCACCAGGTGGCCCAGAAGTCCACCAGGACGGGCTTGTCGCTGTTGAGGACCTCGCTCTTGAACGACTCGGAATCAACGGTAACCGGCTTGGCTGCCATGTTCGCTCCTTACTCGGTGCTCGGGTCGTTACGGGGGTGATCGCCGCCCCGCCCGTGCGCGGGTGCTCACGCGGGGCGCGGTCGGATCAGCGTTCCCGCGGCCTTCAGTGGGCTGCCGCGGTGTCGGCCTCGGCGGCGGCGCCGTATCCGCCACCGACGAGTTCCGGCGCGACCTCGGCCTCCTCGGAGGCCTCGTGTTCGGCCAGCCAACGCTCCGCGTCGATGGCCGCCGAGCAGCCCGAACCGGCAGCCGTGACAGCCTGCCGGTACGTCTTGTCCACCAGATCACCCGCGGCGAAGACGCCGGGGATGTTGGTCGCGGTGGAGGGGTGCTTGACCCGCACATAGCCCTCTTCGTCCACCTCGACCTGGTCGGCGACGAGCTTGCTGCGCGGGTCGTGCCCGATCGCGACGAACATGCCCGTCACCGGCAGCTGCGACTCCTCCCCCGTGACGGTGTCCCGCACGGTCAGCCCGGAGACGGTTCCCTCGCCGTTGACCTCGGTGACGACGGTGTTCGTGCGCCAGTGGATCTTCTCGTTCGAACGCGCGCGTTCGAGCATGATCTTGGAAGCGCGGAACTCCTCGCGGCGGTGCAGGATGGTCACCGAGTTCGCGAACCGGGTGAGGAAGGTGGCCTCCTCCATGGCGGAGTCGCCGCCGCCGACCACGGCGATGTCCTGGTCGCGGAAGAAGAACCCGTCGCAGGTGGCGCACGCGGACACGCCGCGTCCCAGCAACCGGTCCTCGCCGGGGACACCGACGTAGCGCGCCGCCGCGCCCATCGCCAGGATCACGGCCTTGGCGCGGTACTCCGCGCCACCGGCCCTGACGGTCTTGACCGGGCCGCCGAGATCGATCTCCTCGACGTCGGTGGTCTTGAGCTCCGCTCCGAAGCGTTGCGCCTGCGAGCGGAACTGTTCCATGAGCTCAGGGCCCATGATCCCGTCGGAGAAACCGGGATAGTTCTCCACATCGGTAGTGGTCATGAGTTCACCGCCGTATTGGGTGCCCTCGAAGACCAGCGGTCGCAGCTCCGCCCTTGCCGCGTACACCGCAGCGGTGTAGCCGGCAGGGCCGGAGCCAACGATGATCAGGTTCCGGACGTCGCCAGTCACCGCGCCCCTTCCCTCGGTCACGTCGTTCGCGCGTGGTCGGTGTCCGCGCGCATCATCGTCAACGTGATACTAGGTGTCGGTTGTTCCCGCACCGCTCGGGTGAGTGCCCGCGCCCACATGCTGGACCGGTGGTGCCGCGGAGCGGGTCGGATCGGCGGTACCACCGAGCCAGACTCCTCCGTCGTCGGGCGGCCGTTTCGGTGCCCTCGTGAGGGCGGGCGCGCGGCGTCGCGCTCGCGAGCGGGTTGGGAGCGGTTCGTGCTACTCCGCTCACCCCCCGATCAGGGTGTCCGACATGGTGGCCGGGTTGCCCGGACCGCAGTCGGTACCGACCGTCAATAACCGGAACTGGCCGACCTTTCCGGTCGACAGCACCATCAACTGAGCCGGTTCGCCGTTGAAGGTGATCCGCTGGGCTCCCATGGGGTCGCTGTCCGAGACTCCGTTGGCCTGTAAACACCGCAGCAGCCGGCGCGGGTCTTCCAGCGGAGCCGCGTACTGCTCGGAGGAGGACAGCACGGCCCGCAGCTGTCGCCCGTTCAGGGTCGCCCGCTCCCCCGTCAGTGCCAGCGGTGGATCGGAGGGGTCGGAGGCAGCCGGTGGTCCGGCCCCGGTGTCGTCGGCCCGGTCCTCGCCCGGCTGTTCGCCCGGCGACGTCACCAGCACCACGGCCAGCACGGCAGCGGCGGCCGCCACCAGGCCCGATCCCCAGGTGAACCGTCGGCGGCGCCGCCCACCACGGCGCCCCGAAGCGCGTCCGATGCCGATCACTTCAGCCGGTTCCGCCTCCGCCGGTTCCCGGTCGGCGTCGGTGTCCTCGGCAGTCCGGTTCCCGGCGGAGGTGTGCGTTCCTCCCGCCGCCGGAGCCACGTCGTCGTGCTCCTGGTCGGGCCACCGGGACTCGGCAGCGTGCCGCGCCCGCTGTTCGCCCGCGCCGTCCGCGGCCACCGGGAGGGGTTCGGCGGCCAGCGATCGTTCGATGCGGGCCGCCACCTCCTCCGGGATCTCGACGGCGACCTGCTCCGCCAGCTGGGTCCGCGTCGTCTCCAGCGCGGTCAGGACCGCCGCGGCCGCCGGATCAGCGCTTGTCGCGGGCCGCAGCCTCGCCGCGGTCTCCTCGTCGAGCGCTCCCGCGTGCAGTTCGGCGAGCATCTCCGGGGACCACTCCGGTCCGCCCAGCTCACCGGCACGCCGATCCTCGCCACTCATCGTCCCTCCCGTCGACGCGTGGCCATGCCTTCGTCTGAGACGTGCGTATCCGTGTTCGGGTTCCGCAGATGCCCGAGAAGTTGTGCCAACTTGATCCGGCCTCGGGCGCAGCGGCTTTTCACGGTTCCTTCGGCCACGCCGAGCATCCGTGCCGCTTCCGAGACCGGATATCCCTCGACGTCCACGAGCACGATAGCCGCTCGTTGATCCTCCGGCAGCTCGCCGAGCGCGTCCGATACGACCATTCGGGTGTCGTGCTCGGCGATTCTGTCGTGCGGGTGTGCTGGTTCGCCCGGCCCGTTGTCCGGCAGTGGGACGGTGGCCCGGGTCCGACGTCTGCGTATTCGATCCAGGCAGGCGTTGACCACGATCCGGTGCAGCCAGGTGGTGACCCTGGACTCGGAGCGGAACGAGCCCGCGTTGCGGAACGCGGAGATCATCGCGTCCTGCAGCGCGTCGGCGGCTTCGTCCGGGTCGCGCATCGTCCGAAGGGCCACCGACCACAGCCGGTCACGGTGCCGCCGGAAGAGCTCGGAGAACGCCTGCCGGTCCCCGGAGAGGTGAGCCGCTATGAGATCGGCATCCGAACTGGCGGTTTCTGACACGCCACGAACCCTACTGATCGTGCGCTGTTACACATCCACCAGATTGGTCAGAGCACCTCTCACGTCCCTGCCAGCGGAAGCGAACACGGTTCAGGACTGTCTCGGAGGGGCTCCTTCGCGGATGGCACTCCCCGTCCCGGTCACGCCTGTCCGCCGATGCCGTGCACCTCGATCTCGTCGATCTGGGAGCTGTACCGGTCCCCCGGGGACAGTCCGGTTATCCAGACGAGCACGTGCGAAGTGGTCTCGTCGGTCTCGACCGGGATGCTGGTGGTCTCCTCGCGGATCTCCCCCTCGCCGATGACAGGCGCGTCCGACAGCCGGGGGGAATCGTCCGAGGCGGCCCGGACCTCCAGCTCCGTCCCCGAACTGGGAGAGGTCACGTCCACTTCGGTGAGTTTCACGGGGTGGTCCAGGGTGAGCACGATCCCGATACCGCTCTTGAAACCCGTTCCGAGCTGGTCGTTGTAGCCGTCGGTCTGCCAGCTGGTGGCCGGGTCATCGTCGTGCACCAGGTCGATCTCGTCCCGGTTGTCCCGGTCCTGCTCGGTGACGAACACGTCCGAGTCGGTCACGGCCACCGGTTTCGGCTCGGGGGCCGAGCTCTCCTCGGACCGGGACGGCTGCCGCTGGGAGCTGTCGTCCTGCTCGTTGCCCACCACCTCCGACGGACCGGAGGGCTCGGTGGGGCCCACGAACATGCCGATCAGCATGGAGGCCAGCCAGCTGACGACGAAGAGCGTCACCAGCCCCACCGCCCCGACGCCGTAGATCAGCTTGCGTCTTCTGCCCGGATCGGGCTTGGGATCCTCGCGCTGCCAGATCTCGTTGCCGCGTGCCTCCACCCCGGCGGGGGCCGAGTGCATCACCGCCTCGCCGACCTCCTGCTGCGCGTACTGCTCCAGTACGCGCAGCACGGCCGCTCCGGTGCGCACTCCTCCCGTGGTCCCGTTCGACTCCGGACTGCCCAGGGCGCGTACCGCCACCGTGGACAGTTCCAGCGGGATGGCAGGGCGCAGCGTGCGGGGTGAGACGACGGTGCCGTCCGGGCCGGCGGGAGCGGAGGAGACCCCTTCCGGGCTGCCGGACAGTGCCCAGCGGCCGGTCAGCAGCAGGTACAGCACGGCGCCCAGCCCGCGGACGTCCTCCCCCGAGCCCGCGTCCGGCATCGGGCCCGGAAACGCCATCCTGATCTCGCCGTCACCGGTCACCCGTACCCGCTGCGGGTGGTCGATGCCCAGTACCAGTCCCGCGTGGTGCGCGGCCTCGACGGCCGCGGCCAGCGGTTGCAGCAGTCTGGCCGCGGTGCCGGGCGCCAGGGGACCGTCCGAGATCAGCTCGGTCAGGTCGCTGCCGTGGGTCCACTCGGCGATCACGATGCCCAGCACGCCGTCCGGATCACCCGGTGCGCTGCTGACCACGTCGAGCACCCTGGCCACGCCCGCGTGGTTGAACGTGCTCGCGTGCATCGCGCGTTCCAGCGTGCGGCGCGCGTCCGAGGTCTGCGTGGTGTCGGAACTGTCACCGACGATGATGGTCAGGGCCACGTCGCGTCCGAGCACGCCGTCCTTGGCCCGCCAGAGCTGAGCGTTGCAACGACTGTCCGAACCGACCTTGGCGAGCAGCCGATATCGACCGTGATCGAGTACCGCGCCCGGCGCGAGTCGCGGCTCCGATGCGCGTGCCGTACTCGCGGTGTCCTGCCGACGTACTGTTCGGTCGTCGTGGATCGTGTCCTCGTGCTGTCCGGCACCCGGCTGCTCGGTCGGTTTTCCGCTCACCTGCCGTCTCCCGATTCTTCCCGTCGGCAAGGGTCGCCGAACGCGGACCCCGCTCTGCCAAGGGCGGCCGTGGCCCACGATGATCCCGTCCGCCCCGCCGTAGAGACTCCCCGTTCGAGAGTACGTGACGCCGCCGTCAGCGGCGACGCAGCAGACCCGTGATTCGGTTGAACGCGGGCCGCAGTTCCTCGACCCGCAGCAGCCACATCACACCGAATGTGGCGGCCAGCCCGATAGTGCCGCCGAACACCACCTGCAGCCAGCCGATCACGGCGCCTGCCGCGGGAATCGCGGTGTCGATGCCCACGCTCACCAGCCAGGCGAACGCGCCACCGGCGACGGAAGCCGCCAGCGTTCTGGCCAGAGTGCTCAGAAACCTGCGGCTGCCGAGCGGTCCGAGCCTGCTGCGCAGCCAGAGCTCACCGACGAACGAACCTATGACGAAGGTGAACGAGTTCGTGAACGTGATCCCCAGCACCACGCTCTCCGCGGGCAGCGTGTTCGCCACCGCCATCGCGAGTAACACCTTGGCAACGGTCATCACGACCATGATCAGTGTGGGGGTTCGCGCGTCCTTGAGCGAGTAGAAGGCGCGCATCTGCATCATGGTGATCGCGAAGGGCAGCACGCCGAACGAGGAGATCGCCAGCGCCACCCCGAGCTGTTCGACCGAACCTATGCCGTCCTTGATCGAGAACAGCGCCATGGCGATCGGCACGCCGAGCGCGGTCATGACCGCGCTGATCGGCAGCAGCGAGACGGTGGAGAGCCGGTTGCCCAGCGACAGGTCGCCGATCATCCGCTCGTGGTCCCCGTCCGCCGCCGCGGCGCTCATGCGCGGCAGGATCGCGGTCATCACCGAGAACCCGATGACCCCGTAGGGCAGCTGCAGCAGCATCCACACGTAGTTGTAGATGGACCACGCCCCGGGGTCGGCGGCGGTCGCCACGCGCGACAGCGCCAGCAACCCGATCTGGCTGACCCCTACGTAGCCGAGCATCCACAGCGTCATCCCGCCGAACTCGGACAACCGGGAGTCCCAGCCCAACCTGGGAAGGAAACTCAGACCGGTCCTACGCAGCGCCGGAATCTGCACGCACGCCTGTGCCAGCACGCCGCAACTGACCCCGATGCCCAGCGTGAGCAGGTGCGCGTCGGTCATCCGCACCGGGTTCACGGTCAGTTCTCCCGGTAGGAGGGTGTAGACGCCGAGAGTGGCGAGGATGACCACGTTGTTCATCACGGGAGCCCACGCGGGAGGGCCGAAGATCTGCTTGGACTGCAGCAGCGCCCCGAACAGCGCGCTGGCTCCGTAGCACAGGATCTGCGGCAGCAGCAGGTAGGCGAAGGCGGTGGCCAGTTCCGGATTGGCCTTGTCGGAGTCGCCCATGTAAAGCCACACCAGCCCCGGTGCGGCGAGCAGCGACAGCAGCGTGCCCAGTGCCAGCACCAGCCCCGAGGCGGCGAGCAGCTTCCGCACGTAGGCCTGGCCACCGTCGGGATCGGACTTCTGGGCGCGCACCAGCACCGGAACGATCACGCTGGTGAGCACTCCGCCGATGAGCAGCTCGAAGATGCTGGTCGGCAGCGTGTTGGCCACGGTGAACGAGTCGTTGGCCACGCTGAACCCGATGGTGTAGGCCAGCACGAGCTTCCAGCCGAACCCGGTGATCCGGCTGATCAGCGTGGCGACGGCCATCGAACCGCTGGCTTTGAGCAGCGACTTCCCGCCGCCGCTTTGTCGGGGTTCGGAGGTTCCGTCCCGCTCGGGCGGATCGGCCTGCCCGGGGAGTTCGGATCGGGAGTCGAGAGTCACGTGCTCGGCTCTGTCGTCGACGCTGGGGATGACCTCGGTGTGCTGCTCCGCACGAACGTTGCCGGGGCCCTGGCCGACGGTCGGAATCGGTTGGGTCAGTTCCGCGACGTCGCCGGGCGGGCCCGTGCCCGGTGCCGCAGCGGGGGGTGTCGGAGAGCCCGTCACCCGCGGGATCGGTTCCGTGGGGTGGGCGTCCTCCCCACCGGGCCTTCCCCCGGAACCGGGGTATCCGGCGCGGTCGTCTCCGTGCACCAACTCATTCCTTCGATCGGCCTGCTCACCCGTACGTGTGCAACCCGCCCAGCCTAGCCGAGGCTTCGGCACGTGAGGGCTCGGCTTTTCGGGTGGGAAGGGGTGAGGAGTCACTCCGCCACGCTCGTCGTGCGGCCCACCACCCCTGTGGGACGTGCCACTCCGCGCCCCGACGCGAGCCGGTTCGACCGGAGACGGGCGGTGAGTTCGCCGGACGGGCCCGCGCACAGGGTCTCAGCTCTGTTGTGGATCATTCTCGGTGGTCGGGTGCTCCGGGCCGCCCTCGTGCTCGTCGCCGTTCCGCTGGGGGACGGCCCCCGTTCCGCCGGTCTCGTCCGCGAGTTCCGGAACCGGTTGATCCCCGGCGCCGTCGGCTCGTTTCGGCTCCGCCCCGGTCGTCGCACCGTCGGTGGTCCCGCTCGTTCGGCCACGGGACCTGATCCGTCGGACGACGCGTCTGCCGGACAGCAGCACGAGCAGCGCCGCGCCGCTGATCGTGATGATCAGTGAGACCGCGCCGTAGGCGTTCGAGTCCACCCGCAGCCGCTGGGTCCTGCCCAGCTTCGTGCCGCCCTCGGTGCGCAGGGTCACATCCACCGTGAACTTGCCCGCGCGCTCGGCGTGCAGTTTCGGCAGGAACTGGCGTTTGCCGTTGGCGGGGACCTTCAGCCGCCCGAGGTCGTCCACCCGAACCCCGCGCGGGCTGTCCACGTGCAGTTCGAACCAGATGGTCACCGGCAGGTCGTTGACCACGGTCACGGGCAGCTTGCCGTTGCTGGAGGTCAGCGAGATCGGTGTGGGGTTGCCCAGCCGGACGCCGTTCAGGACTCCCTGCAGGGTGCGCTCCGCCGTCCCCACCCACTTCCGGGCGGTCCGGCTCTCACCGCGCCACGCACTGGACGCTCCCCGCAGCAGACCGTTGCGCAGCGGGGTGGTCACGCTGGCCGGGGCGACGTTCTTCGCGGGCTCACGCGCGGCCGCGCGGTAGAGCTCGCCCACCCGGTAGTTCTGGGCCGCCAGCTTCCGGAGAATCCGCTGCGGGATCTCGTCGGCGGCGCTGCCCGCCGGATAGGTGATCGCCGCCCGCGGGGGGCTCTCGGTGTCGCCGGTGGTTTTCTCCCCCGCGCCGACCGAGCCCTCTTGCCCGGCCGAGCCGTCGGAACGGGGCAGGGCGGTCGGCTGTACGAAACCGGCCTGGCGCAGTGTCCTCAGTCCGGTGAGGAAGTCGCGCAACTCGCCCTCGTCAGGGTTCCACCGGCGGGGAGGAGCCACGATCGTGGTGCCGGGCACCGCCGCGGCCCGGGAGCGGAACGTCAGGCTCGCCAACCCGTCCATCACCGAGGGCGTGGCGTCCCCCAGTGGGGCGAGCCGGGTGGAGTTGGCCGCGCTCCGCGCGCGCATCGGGTTGAGCGCGTCGGTCAGCAGGGGGTCGATCACTCTGGCTGTCGGCGTGTGGTCCGGGGCTCCGGTGCGCAGCTCCACCGGTCGCAGCGAACCGTCGGTACTCGCCAGCGAGTCGGGGTGCATCAGCACCGTGTCCACCGTTGTGCTCGCCAGCTGGGTGGCGGCCGATTCGTCCAGCGCGCCGTCCACCGGCCAGAGGACGTCCTCGCGGACGTCGGTCCCCAGTTCGCGGCTCACCGCTTCAGATCCGTCGAGTGCTCCCTCGATCAGGTCGGGCAGCCCGGCTCGCCCGAGCGCCACCACGTCCGCGTCGCTGTAGGGCAGCGAGATCACACAGCGCCCCTCGGTCACCGTGCGCAGCTTGTCCAGCCATTCGCGGGCCGCTTGTGAACCGGTGCCCCGTACCGTGCCGCCGTCGTCCTGCCGCACGCGGTAGCCCTCGACCATGGCTCTGGCCGTGACGACGAGGTCCGGGTCCACCGCGAAGCACAGCCCTCTGCTCAGCGGCTCGTCGGCGGGAACCTCCTCGGAGACCGCCTGGACCAGGCCGAACAACCTGCCTCCCGGGGCGAGGGACTCGGCGAGCCGGTCGTCGGTGAGGATGGTGGGTCTGCCCGGCAACCGCTGCTGGACCATGCGCGGGTAGTCGACCAGCGGGATCAGGGTGGTCACGGGGGTGGGTTCCTGCGGTGCCTCCGGGGAACCGCCGGGTGGTGACAGCACCGGAAGCATGAACCGCGTGGAGCCGACCCGGGCCCGTCGCCCCTGGGCGAGATCACCGTTGACGTTGAGCAGCAGCGGATAGATCCCCGGTGCCTCGATCCGTAACGATCGATAGTCGGTGCCAGTCAGCTTCACCCGGAGTTCGAACTCCGTGCGCGCACCGGGCGGCAGCGTCGTGGCCACCGGTTCGAACCTGGTCCGCGCGGCGGCGGTCACAGCGCGATCCCGCAACGCCTTGATCACGCTGGCGTGGGTGGCGCGTGCCTTGCCGCGCTGCAACCGCATCTCGAGGTCGCGAAGTGTGCGGTCGCCTGTGTTGTGGACGGTTCCGCTGATCGTCAGTTCGTTCGGCGAGCTCCCCCGCACCATCAGGGGGGTGACCGAGGAAACGGCTATCTCGACCCGGTCGGCGGTGCGTGCCGCGGCAGCCGGGGTGGCCGGGGGGACGAGGGCCAGCAACAGCGAGCTGACCGCCGCGAGGAGGGCGAGACGTAACCAGGTCCCCGTCGGCCTGAGGGCGTGACCGGCGCGCCGAGTCATCCGTGCTCCGTCCCGATGCCGAACTCCGCGTCGCCCGGGCCGGGCCCGAACATCGCGATCGCGTGCTGGACGAGCCTGCGCTCGTCGTCGTAGGCCAGAGCCCTGTCCAGCTCACCAAGCGGCATCCAAGCCACCTCGGTGACCTCCACGTCCTCGTCGGAGAGGTCGCCGCCCACGGCAACCAGCAGGAAGTGGTGCACGGTCTTGTGCACCCGCCGGTTGTCGGCGACGAACCAGTAGTCGATCGTCCCGATCGGTCGGATTACCCGTCCGATGATGCCTGTCTCCTCGGAGACCTCCCGCACGGCGGTCTCCTCCGGCGTTTCGCCGGTCTCGATGTGGCCCTTTGGCAGCGACCACAGCAACCGTCCCCGTCGGTCCGACCGGCCGATGACGGCGGCGTTGTCCCACCCGCTGTCGACGACCAACCCACCGGCCGAGGTCTCGTCCACCGTCCGCAGTCCGCGCCGCCGCCGCGGACCCCGACGCTTCGATCGGGAGCCGCCGGAGCGACCGGGCGGAGGGGGCATGTAGCCGATGGTAATGCGACCGGACGGGTAACCGTCGTTCTCGGAACCCGTCGTGGCGCGGTCCATCCGCCGTGGTGCCTACTCACCCGTCCGGACTACTGATGACGCGATCATAATAATGATCATGACTTCGAGCACACTCCGGTTCGGCGCTGATCACCCGCGTGCGGTGACCGCCGTGGTCGCTTCGTCCGGGGCCGATACCCTGGACGGCCGTGTCCCCTTCCGTTTACGACGCCGCCGGCTCCCAGGACTCCGCCGCGCAGGCCGACACCCCGGACGTGAGTGCCGCGCGGACGGCACAGCACAACGTGGTGCGGGAGTTGTCACGGCTGGCACCGACCGCCCGCGAACTCGCCGAGCTGTTCGCCGCCGAGGGATGCTCCCTGTACATCGTCGGCGGCAGTGTGCGCGACGCCCTGCTGGGGCGACTCGGCGGTGACCTCGACTTCACCACCGAGGCGCGCCCGGAGCGGGTGCGGCGGCTGCTGGCGGACTGGGCCGAGACCGTGTGGGACACCGGGATCGAGTTCGGCACTCTGGGCGCCTACCGGCACGGCGTCACGGTGGAGATCACGACGTTCCGGGCGGACACCTACGACCGCTCCAGCCGCAACCCCGAGGTGGTCTTCGGCGACTCGATCTCCGGTGACCTGCTGCGCCGGGACTTCACCGTCAACGCGATGGCCGTCGAGCTCTCCACCGGTGAGTTCGTCGATCCGCACGGCGGACTGCGCGACGCCGTGGAGCAGCGACTGGACACCCCCGCCCCGCCGGAGGAGTCCTTCGCGGACGACCCGCTGCGGATGCTGCGGGCCGCCAGGTTCGCGGCGCAGCTGGGGTTCGAGCCGACCGAGCGGGTGCTCGACGCGATGCGCCGGATGGCCGCCGAGATCGAGCGCATCACCCCGGAGCGGGTGCAGGCCGAGCTCTCCAAGCTGCTCTGTGGCAGGCACCCCAGGCGGGGAGTGGAACTGCTGGTCGACACCGGCCTGGCCGACCACGTGCTGCCCGAGTTGCCCGCGATGCGGCTGGAGATCGACGAACACCATCAGCACAAGGACGTTTATTTTCACTCACTGGTAGTACTGGATCAGGCGGTCGACCTGGAACGGGCCGACGACCCGGACGGTGAGCCGGACCTGGTGCTGCGACTGGCCGCGCTGCTGCACGACATCGGCAAGCCGGCCACGCGCCGCTTCGAGCCGGGAGGTGGGGTGAGCTTTCACCACCACGAGGTCGTCGGCGCCAAGATGACCCGCAAGCGGCTCCGCGCGCTGCGGTACTCCAAGGAGATCGTTTCCGACGTCTCCGACCTGGTCTACCTGCACCTGCGCTTCCACGGCTACGGCGAGGGGAACTGGACCGACTCGGCGGTCCGCCGCTACGTCAACGACGCGGGGCACCTGCTGCCGAAGCTGCACAAGCTCGTCCGCGCCGACTGCACCACCCGCAACAAGCGCAAGGCACGGGCGCTGCAGCGCTCCTACGACGACCTGGAAGCACGGATCCAGCGCATCGCCGAGGAGGAGGATCTGGCCAGAGTCCGGCCCGACCTGGACGGCAACGAGATCATCCGGCTGCTGGGTATCGAACCCGGGCCGCTCGTCGGGCAGGCGTGGCGTCACCTGAAGGAGGTCCGGCTGGACCAGGGGCCGCTGGAGCGCGAGGACGCGATCGCCGAGCTACACCGCTGGGCCCGCGAGCAGGGGATCGAGCCTCCGGAACAGTAGACGGCATTATTAGTCGGCACGAGTACTCGGTAATCGTGCTCACTGCTACCGTCGAGTTCTCGCGGAATCGTCGCTTCGACGGGCGGCACTAGGATTCGGACCACACCGGTAACCGACCCGGAAGTGACCCCAAGTGGAGCTCGACAAACCCGTCTTCCACCTGATGCGCCGGGTGATGCAGGAGCACGCCGCGTACTGGCAGACCCACCTGCCCCGGCTGACCAAGGTCCAGTACGCGGTGCTCAGCGAGACCGAACGGACTCCCGGCATCGAGCAGAGCCAGCTCGGCCACCACGCGGCCATCGACAAGGCCACTCTGGCCTCGTTGCTGACGCGCATGGAACAGCGCGGTCTGATCAGCCGTACCGTCGACCCGGCGGATCGGCGCCGCCGCCTCGTGGAGCTGACCGACCAGGGGCGCACCGAACTGCGCGCCAGTGCTCCGGTGGCCGAAGCAGTGGACAGCGAGCTGCTCGACAGGATCAGCGACTCGGAGCGCCGGGAGCTGCACCGTATCCTGGGCAAAATGTCCGCCGACTGATCGGAACCCGTTCCGGCCGCCTCACCCGGCATCGGCCGGGCACCGGAGCGTGCGGACGCGCCCGGCGAGCGGTGTTCCCGCACTCCCCTAGGTGACGGAGCTCCCGCACACCTCCCGCTAGTGAGATCATGGGTGAGTGGGATCCGACGCGGATGTGAAACCGGGGACGCTGCTGGTCGCGGCGCCCACTCTGCAGGACGACAACTTCCGCCGGGCGGTGGTCTTCGTCATTCACCATCACGAGGAGGGGACCCTCGGCGTGGTGCTCAACCGGCCCAGCGAGATACCGGTGCACGACGTGCTGCCCAAGTGGAGTGAACTCGCCAGTGAACCGCCGTCGCTCTTCGTCGGCGGACCCGTCGAGCAGCGCACAGCTATCTGCCTCGCCGCGCTGCGGACCGGTGTGGACGCCGAGGAGTTCACCGGCGTGGTCGGCGTGAACGGGCCGGTGGGGCTGGTGGACCTCGACGGTGATCCGGACGAGCTGGCCGGCCAAGCGCGGGGGATGCGCTTCTTCGCGGGCTACGCCGGCTGGGGCAGGCAACAACTGGCCGGTGAGATCGAGCGGGGCGACTGGCACGTGTTCCCCGCCCTGCCGGAAGACGTGATCGCGCCGCCCGACGCGAACCTCTGGGCCAGGGTGCTGCGCAGGCAGGGGCCACCGCTGGCGTTTCTGGCCACACATCCCGGGGACGTCCAGCTCAACTGACCGGGCGCTCCGGAGCGGTGGAGGTGGACTCACGCTCCGCCCGAGGCGGCGGGACTCCCGTTACCACCGGGCCCGCCGGGTGGCGCGGTCGCCGTGGCCGCGAAACATCCGCCCGCGGCCGAGCACAGTCCGGCGGCGGCACAGCCGCCCCCGCCACTCGCCGGGGGGACGTCCTTCCCGGACGCGGTGGAGCAGACGGCACAGCCCGACGGTTCGGGTGCGGCGGCCGCCGCGCGTCCGCCGAGCACTCCTCCCGCCACGAGCAGCACCAGGGCGCCGAACACACCGATCCCCGTGATCAGCCAACCCGTGCCGGTGCCTCCCAGCACGGCCAGGCAGCCTCCCACCACCACGGCGATCGCGCCCGAGGCGAGGATCGGCGGGGCGGCCACCCGGTTGGCGAGGCGGAAGGTCTCGTCGTCCCGCAGCGCCGCCGGAGTCCGCACTCCCACGTAGCGGTTGCGGGGCAGGGTGCCGCGCAACCCGAGCCAACCGAGGGCCAGCGCGGCGCACCCGGCGGCGATCACGACGGCACACACGATGATCAACGATGCAAGTGCCACCCCGCCAGCCTACGACTCGGTCCTCGTGGTCTCCGGGCAGCACCGCCGAGGGGTGGGTGGGAGCACATCGCGAGCGGGTAGGTCGCCTCACACGGGAGGCGGTGCTCTGCTCTCGCGGCCCGCGGCCCGCGGCCCTCGCCGCGACCGCGAGACGGGGGCGTCTCGCGGCGTTTCCCGGTGCCACCCGGCGCTCCTCCGGGGTTCCCACCCCGGACACCGCGCTTTACGCTCCGGTTATGCTGTGGGTCGTGGCCACCGCCCGACTGCTTACGAAGCCGCGCTGAGGCGAGTCGATCCTCGGCGCGGCAACCCCTCATGCCCGGTCAGGGATGAGGGGTTTTTAGTTTCCGGGGCGGCACACCGACGGGTCGCCCGGAGCGTTACCCGGCGATTCGCCGGCGACGGACTAGGGAAGGAAACGCACACGATGAGTGGCGCGGAACGGAACTCACAGGGCACGGACGGTGCGGGCGACGACACGCCCCCGTTCCGGTACACCGCGGGCATCGCGGGGGAGATCGAGCGCACCTGGCAGCGGCGCTGGGAGGAGCTCGGCAGCTACCACGCCGCCAACCCGGTGGGGCCGTTGCGCGGGGAGGACGCCGCGTCCGAGAAGCTGTTCGTGCAGGACATGTTCCCCTACCCCTCGGGGGCCGGACTGCACGTGGGGCACCCCCTCGGTTTCATCGGCAGTGACGTCTACGCGCGCTACCACCGGATGCTGGGGCGCAACGTGCTGCACACCATGGGGTTCGACGCCTTCGGGCTCCCCGCCGAGCAGTACGCGGTGCAGACCGGTACGCACCCCCGGACCACCACCGAGAACAACATCGAGCGCTACCTGACGCAGATCCGCAGGCTCGGGCTCGGCCACGACGAGCGCCGCCGGGTCGCCACCACCGACGTCGAGTTCTACAAGTGGACGCAGTGGATCTTCCTGCGGATCTTCCACGCCTGGTACGACACCGAAGCCGATCAGGGCAGGGGGCGTGCTCGCCCGATCAGCGAGCTCGAAGCGGAGTTCGCCTCCGGTGAGCGCGCCACGCCGGAGGGCACCCCGTGGGAGGAGCTCACCCGGCAGCGACAGCGCGAGATCATCGACTCCTACCGGCTGGCCTACCTCTCCGAGGCGCCGGTGAACTGGTGCCCCGGCCTGGGCACCGTGGTCGCCAACGAGGAGGTCACCGCCGAGGGGCTCAGCGAGCGCGGCGACTTCCCGGTGTTCCGCCGCAACCTCAAGCAGTGGATGATGCGGATCACCGCCTACGCCGACCGGCTGGTCGACGATCTGGACCGGCTGGAATGGCCGGACAAGGTCAAGACCATGCAGCGCAACTGGATCGGCCGTTCCCAGGGCGCCGACGTGCGCTTCGCGCTGGAGGGCCGGGACGAGACGGTCGAGGTGTTCACCACCAGGCCGGACACCCTGTTCGGTGCCACCTACATGGTGCTCGCTCCGGAGCACCCGCTGGTCGACGAGATCCTCGCGGCCCCCGAGGGATTCGGCGAGTGGCAGTCCGGAACCGACCCGCGCTGGACCGGCGGGTACTCGGGTCCGGCCGAGGCGGTCGCCGAGTACCGGCGGTTCGCCGCGGCGAAGTCCGAACTGGACCGGCAGGAGAACAAGGACAAGACCGGCGTGTTCACCGGTCTGCACGCGGTCAACCCGGTCAACGGTGAGCGCGTCCCGGTGTTCACCGCCGACTACGTGCTGCTGAGCTACGGGACCGGCGCGATCATGGCCGTTCCCGCCCAGGACCAGCGGGACTGGGAGTTCGCCACCGAGTTCGGGCTGCCCATCGTGCGCACCGTCGAGCCCCCCGCCGATTTCGACGGCGAGGCATACACCGGCGACGGCCCCGCGATCAACTCCTCCTCGGAGACCACGGGGCTGAGCCTCGACGGCCTCTCCGTCGACGACGCCAAGCGCAAGGTCGTCTCCTGGCTGGAGCAGCACGGCCACGGCAAGGGAAGCGTGCAGTACAAGCTGCGCGACTGGCTGTTCGCGCGGCAGCGCTACTGGGGCGAGCCGTTCCCGATCGTCTACGACACCGACGGAACCCCCCTGGGACTGCCGGAGGACCAGCTGCCGGTGGAGCTGCCGGAGGTGGCCGAGTACTCCCCGCGCACCTACGACCCCGACGACGCGGACAGCAGGCCCGAGCCGCCGCTGTCCAAGGCCACCGACTGGGCCGAGGTGGAGCTCGACCTCGGCGACGGGCTCAAGCACTACCACCGCGACACCAACGTGATGCCCCAGTGGGCCGGTTCGTGCTGGTACCAGCTGCGCTACATCGACCCGGACAACGAGGAGCGGTTCGTCGATCCGGAGAACGAGCGGTACTGGATGGGGCCGCGCCCCGACCGGCACGGCGCGAACGATCCGGGTGGCCTGGACCTCTACGTCGGCGGGGTGGAGCACGCCGTGCTGCACCTGCTCTACGCCCGGTTCTGGCAGAAGGTGCTCTACGACCTGGGGTACGTCTCGGCCGAGGAGCCGTACCGGCGGTTGTACAACCAGGGCTACATCCAGGCCTATGCCTACACCGACTCGCGCGGGGTCTACGTGCCCGCCGAGGAGGTCGTCGAGCGGGACGGCAGGTACTTCCACGGCGACGAGGAGGTCAACCGCGAGTACGGCAAGATGGGCAAGAGCCTGAAGAACTCGGTGTCTCCCGAGGAGATGGCCGACGCCTACGGCGTGGACACGCTGCGGCTCTACGAGATGTCCATGGGTCCGTTGGACGCCTCCCGGCCGTGGGCCACCAAGGACGTGGTCGGCTCGCACCGGTTCCTGCAGCGGCTGTGGCGCAACGTCGTCGACGAGTGGACCGGGCTGTCGCGGGTCACCGAGGAGGAGCCCGACGTCGAGATGCTGCGTGCGCTGCACAAGACCATCGCCGGGGTCCGTGAGGACTACGACGGGTTGCAGTTCAACACCGCCGTGGCCAAGCTGATCGAGCTCAACAACCGGGTGACCAAGACCTACTCGGGCGCGGCCGGTCCGCCGCGCGCGGTGATGGAGCCGATGGTGCTGCTGGTTGCTCCACTGACCCCGCACCTGGCCGAGGAGCTGTGGTACCGGCTGGGGCACGAGCGGAGTCTGGTGCACGGACCGTTCCCGGAGGCGGACGAGCAGTACCTGGTCGATGACACGATCGAGTACCCGATCCAGTTCAACGGCAAGGTGCGCTCCAGGATGACCGTATCGGCGACCGCGGAGCAGGACGAGATCCGAGCCGCCGCGCTGGCCGACAGCAGGGTCGTCGAACTGCTGGGCGGTGCGGAGCCGCGCAAGGTGATCGTCGTCCCCGGGCGGCTGGTCAACGTGGTCGGCTGACCGTTCGGCTGATTGGCCGGTTGAGATCCGGTTCCGGTGTCCGGTCGCGCGGGCGGGGTGAGTCCGCTGTGGACCGGTGAGAGCGCGTGCGGCCCCGGTTCCGCCGTTTCGGCGGGGCCGGGGCCGTTCTCGTGCGCGGTGGGGTGCGGCCGTACGGGACGCCAAGGTTCGTGGGGTCGGGTATCTCGCGGTTTCCGGTTCGCCGCCGGAGGTTGGGCGTCGGTCGGCGGTGTCGTACTCGGTGGTGTCGGGAGTGTGGCGGGATCGTCCCGGAGCGCCGCCCGTGTGGTCGGGTCGCTGATACTTTCGAACGACGTTGGTTTCCCGAAGTCCGATCGAGGTCGTCCCCCCGCTGAGACGGAAAGTCCCGCGACTCCCCGTCGCGAGGGCCGAGGCGGCGAAGAGGATCACGACGCAGCGGCCGCCGACCGGACGACGCGCCTGCCTGCCGACGAGGGAGAAGCATGAGCATCACGCCGCACTACCGCACGATCAGAGAGCTGCTGCAGTCCCGTTCCTTCGCGATCGACGAGTACCAGCGGGAGTACAAGTGGGATCGGGAGAACCTCGAAGAACTGGTGAGCGATCTGCAGAACAGGTTCTCGACGTTCTACCGCACCGGCGACACACCGCGGGACGCCAGTGGTTACGGCGACTACTTCCTCGGTTCGATCATCGTGACCAAGCGCGGCAACAAGAGCTACCTGGTCGATGGCCAGCAGCGGGTCACGTCCCTGACGTTGCTGCTCATCCACCTGTACCGGCAGGCACAGGAGCGCGGTCTCAGGGTGACTTCCACGGTGGAGCCGTTGATCTTCTCCGACGACTACGGCGAACCGAAGTTCAACCTCGACATCGCCGAGCGCGTTCCGGTGCTCAAGGCGTTGTTCGAGGGTGAGGACTACGACGCCGAGGGCAAGGACGAGTCGATCCAGACGATCGTCGCCCGGTACAACGACCTCGTGTCGATCGATCCGGCGGGCGAGCTCGGTGACGGACTGGAACCGTTCGTCTACTGGCTGATCGGCAATGTCGGCCTGATCGAGATCGTGACCGAGACCGACGCGCACGCGTACTCGATCTTCGAGACTATGAACGACCGGGGGAAACCACTGAGCCCGGTGGACATGCTGAAGGCGTATCTGCTGGGGGCGGTGGAGGACGCGGACGAGCGGGCGAACGCGAACCGCGTCTGGAAGAGGACTCTGCTGGACCTGACTTCCTGGGAACCCGATCCCGACGCCGAACGCGACGCCACCTTCGTCAAGGCGTGGCTGCGTGCCAAGTACGCCGAGTCGATCCGGGAGCGTCGTGCGGGTGCCATCGACCGCGACTGGGAACTGATCGGCTCCACGTTCCACCGCTGGGTCCGGGACAACACCGACCGCGTCGGCATAGGCGACGCGAAGCGCAACCTAGCCCTGATGACCAGCGATATGCCGTTCTTCGCACGGGCTTACCGGAAGGTGTTGGAGGCCTCGCGCGACTACACCCCCGGCCTCGAGCCGGTGTTCTACAACGCGCACAACGAGTTCACCTGGCAGAACACCGTCCTCCTCGCACCGCTGCGGGTCGGTGACGACGACGAGACCGTGCGCCGCAAGCTCGCGGCGACCGCGACCTACCTCGACATCTGGGTGATGCGCCGTGCCGCCAACTACATCCGGATCAATTATTCGAGCGTTAACTACGCCATGTGGTTGCTGTGCCGCGACATCCGGGGTATGTCGTTGCCGGAGCTGATCGACACCCTGCGTTCGAAGCTGGATCAGGACGAGGCCGACGTGTCGTTCGACGGGAGTTCGAGCCGCTACCGGCACGGCATCGCGGGACTCGGGCTGAACCAGTTCAGCAAGCGCTACATCTACCACCTGCTGGCCCGGTTGACTGCCTACACCGAGCGGGAGGCGGGGAAGCCCGACCGCTTCGCCGAACTGGTGGACCGGAACCTGAGGAACCCGTGGGACATCGAGCACATCTGGCCCGACGACTACGAGCTCTACGCCGAGGAGTTCCCGACTCGCGAGGACTTCGACCTGTGGCGTAACCATGTCGCAGGTCTGGTGCTGCTGCCCGCCGATGTGAACCGCAGCTACCAGGACAAGCCGTTCGAGCGGAAGGCGCCGCACTACGCGAAGCAGAACCTCTACGCGGCGAGCCTGACCAGCGCGGCCTACCAGCATCAGCCCCGGTTCAACTCCTTCGTGGAGCGGTCCGGCCTGCCGTTCCGGCCTTACGAACGGTTCGGCAAGGCCGAGCACGAGGAGCGGAGCAAGCTGGTCCGGGCCCTGGTCGATCGAATCTGGGATCCGGCCCGCCTGGAGGACTACCGGCCCTGAGCGGTGTCTGAAGAATGCGCGGGCCGGTCCGCTCGGCTGATTCCCGAAGCTCACCCGATGCGGTGGTTCCGGTCGCGGGCAGAACCGGGACGGCCCGATCCGGAGGGAAATCCGGGGGCCGTCCCGGTTCGTCCGGGCGGCTCGTGCGGGGCACGGCGGCCGTGGCGGCTCAGTGGGCGCGGGCCGGGTGGCGCGGGCCCCGACCCGGCGGTGGGTCCAGCACGGTCTCGTAGGGCTCGCCGGTTCGGATGGCCTCGGCCATCGCGTCGTAGATCTCCAGGATCAACCGCTTGGTGCGGAACTCGCCGTGGGCCTGCTCGTCCTTGCGGCGCACGATCGGAAAGGTCTCCATGATGTAGTCCACATCGTCCCGCTCGACGCCGTACAGGTGGAAGTACGCCGCGTCCAGCTCGGCACGCAGCAGTTCGCGCCGCTGCTCGTCCCACCGGAACGGCGGGCCCTCATCACCCAGGTCCGCGGCGAACGGCGCCATGTCCCAGGCGGTGTAGGTGAGTTCGAGGACGTTTCTACTCACCCAGGAGCACACGTCCGTCTTCTGATTCCAAGGCGAATATTCGTGGTAGTCAGACGGAGGAAGTACAGGGAGTTGCTGGTACACAAAATAGTTGAGGTGTGTTCCTCCGACTTTAAGTCTAGCCGGATAGTCCAGTGCAAACGCGGTTAAGTTTGCTTGCAGGCAAGCAATAGTGCGAGCGTCTTCCTGGTTTGCGAGCATGATGGGAAGGTTGTTTCCCACCGCTCTCAGTGGGAAAGAGGTAGCGATGGTGGTCCGTTCGTCGGTACTGCGGCAGATGTCGCGCCAGCCGAGGAGCCAGCCGCGGTCCCACTTGCCAGCCAGACGCTTGTCCACCTCCTGGCGGGCCACCCAGTAACGCGGCATGGGAGCGAACTCGGGATCCCGCTTCTCCGCGAGCTCCACGTCGCGCGTCGAATCACCCTCGTAGGTCGCCCAGCGGTGGTCGTAGTGGTGGATCATCTTGGCTTCGTAGAGCGGCAGCATCCGGTCTTCGCCGCGCACGAAGACGTTGCCGTCGAGCTGCCAACCGTCGGCTTCCAGCTCCTCGCGGGTGTGGAACAGGTGCGAGTCGTTGGACATGTGGAACATGGTCGAGAACGACACCCCCCAGGGGTTGCCCTCCGGGGAGTTCTCGTCGACCAGCACCGGAACCCGCTTGTAGATGCCCAGGGTGATCTCGGCGTCCCTGCGGGAGCGGAACACCGGCAGCGTGCCCGTGTTCGGATTCAGCAGCGTGATCTCGTCCGGCTTCAGCGCGAACCGCACATCCGGCTTGTCCAGATCCGCCACCTCGTGGGCGAAGAAGGCGAAGTCCGCGGCCTCCTCCCGCACCTGCCGCCCGCTCATCGTCAGCAGGCAGAACTTGAATCGGCTGTCCACATCGGCGAAGAGCTTGTTGCGATTCTCGAAGTCGTACAGCGAGGCGATGCCGGCGCTTTCCACCAGATCCCGGAAGAAGTACTGGGTGGTGGCATCGGTGGCGATCCCGGTGGGCAGCACCACCCCGGTACGCCCCCGCCCCGAGATGATCGTCCGGTCGTTCTCCGCGAACACCTGGTAGGTGTTCACGTCCCCGCGCCCGGTCAGCGGATAGCGCCCGGAATCGCGCAACAACCGGCTCGTACCGTCCGCGCGGCGACACGCGGCGAGATACTCCTCGTGGAGCTTGCGATCGGCGAGCTCGGAGCTCTCGGCCAGCGCGTCGATGAGCTTCTTGCGCTGATTGGCGTTCGGGGCCTTGGCGATCTCCGCGTCACGCGGCGCGAAGAACTCCTGCTCCTGCAGCTTCACCCGATCCCACGGCGGATTGCCCAGCACGCAGGAGAAGCCGCCGCTCCAGCCGGTCTCCGGATTGTCCGGGGCCTCCCGCTCCGGCACGCGGAAGATGTGCGGGAACTCCAGATGCCAGTGGAAGAAGCCGTACTCGGCGGCCAGCCGCCGCACCTCCTCGGCGGTGGCCGAAGTGAGCAGGTTCTGCTCCTGTTCGCCGAGCCCTTGCAGCTTTCCCTGGGTGACCACTCGATCCCAGGTTTCGGAGGTCTTGTGCTGCACGAACGCGGCACACCAGGCGTCGGCGGGCAGCTTGTCCCGCTCGCGGTGCCGCTTTTCCAGGTTCTCCAGCCGCCGCCGCTGCTCGCGCACCTGCCCGAGCTCGTCCGGCACCGCCGAGGTGACCCGCGAGGTCTCCCGTGCCAGCTCGGTGTTGCGCAGCGGCACACCGCTGCTGAACAGATCGACGTGCCCCGAGTGGTCCTTCTTGTTCTGATTCAGCAGATTCTTGACGATCTGCTTGTCATCGCCGTCCAGCGCCTTGAACGCCGCGTTGGGCACCCCCTCGGCCAGCAACCTCGGCGTGGTTCCCAACAGCGAGTTGCCCACCCGGATGTTGGCGTCCAGGAACGACAGCGGCTTGCCCGGCTCCATCGCCGCCAGCCACAACGCCACCTTGGCCAACTCGGCGGCCATCGGATTCACGTCCACCCCGTGGATGCACCGGGCCACCACCCGGCGCAGCGCCCGCCGCACCACGTCCGGCGAAGGTTCGTCCTCCTCGCTTTCCACCGCCGCCAGTCGCTTGGCGATCCGCCGCGCTGCCGCCACCAGGAAGTGCCCCGAACCACAAGCCGGATCGCACACCGTCACGTTCAACAGCGCCTCAGCCGGGTCGGCCGCCTGCTGCGCCTCGTCCAGCACCGGATCCAACGTGCTGTCCAGCAGCCGCTGGATCAGCGCGTCCGGCGTGTAGTAGGAACCGGTGGTCTTGCGTTCGTTACCGGCGGCGGCCTCCAGCGTGAACGTGTTGTCCGCCGGATCGTGCTGCGGATGCAGCTCCAGCAGCGACTCGTAGACGCTGCCCAACTCCTCGGCCCCCAGATTGCGGAAATCCACCATCCTGCGGACATCGCCGTCCCGATCCTGGAACAGCGACAGCGAACGAACCACCGCCAACAGGTCCTCATTGGCCAGCGCGGCGCGCGGCAACCCGGCCGCGCCGCCTACGGCGGCCGAACCCTCGATCGGCTCGTCGTTGCCGTCGAGATCGAACAGCCCACCCAGGCCGTACAACCCCAGTTCGGGCCTGCCGCCCTCGCGCCCCAACCCGTCGAAGACCAGCCGCACCTGCTGCCAACGATCCCCGTGCCGATCGCCGCGCCGCCTGCGGGCCAGCTCGCGCAGCCGTGCCGAGGAGAAGAACTCCTGATAGCGCTGCCGCACGGTCGTATCGGCATCGGGATCCAGCAGCGCACCGCGGTCCTCGGCGACGAACCAGAACAGCATCCGGTAGGCCAGCCGCAGCAGTGCGTGGTTGTAGCTCATTCGGGAGAGCTCGCCGGAAGCCAGCTTGGAACGCAGCAACCTGTTGTCCGGATGGCGCAGCAGTCCGGTCCCCAACGTCTCCAGAGCGTGCTCCACGCCCTCGCGCAGCCGCTCACGCACCCGGCTGCCCTGCTCCTCGGCGAGCTCGCGCCAACGCTCCAGCCAGCAGGACGCCGGGCCGACAGCCGCGTCGCGCACCTCGAAGCGGGACTGGTGAACCAGCAGGTAAAGCAGCACGAAATCGCTGAACAGCTCACCGTCGAACATGGCCTCCAGATCGAACTCCACGTAGGCGGAGCCGACCAGCGAAGTGGAGTCCCGCAGCAGCCGCAGCCGCCGACCGTTGGACAACACCGCCCACAGGTGCTCGTCCGAGGCGTTCAACAGCTCCTGCACCATCGACTGCGGAGCGGAAGCGGCCGCACCCGCCTGGCCTTTGGTGCGGCGGTCCAGATCCACCCCCCAGCCGAGCAGATGCAGCGGCACGTTCTCCCAGCTGTGGCTGACCGGGAACGCGCGCTCGCCCACGGTCAACCCGCCGCTGGGGGTACTGGGCACCCTGCCGAACTCCAACTCGCGCAGCAGCACCAGCAGCCAGCGCTCCCTGGTGATGCCGGTGGTCGGCGCGTTCTCCCCCGCGCGGTCCAGCTCGGCCTTGAACGCGGACCAGACGCCGGTGAGGTACTCCCACTTGCGGGAGGCGTCCCGGCGCACCGACTCGCCCGGCAGCAGGTGGTAGTCGGTCGGGTCGACGCCGGGAAGATCGGTCCCCTCGACCATCCGGCCGAACAGATCGGCGGGTAGCAGCCCGCCCGCGACGCGTACGGAAGTGAACGAGGGCGAACTCACTGGGCGCCTCCTGACGTATCCGGGAGGTAGACGTAAACGCCGAGCACATCGGCGGGTTTGTGGGCGGTGACGGTGACCTGGCGGCGCACCCGCCTGCCCGCGGCCTCGCGTACCCGCAGGTGCGACTCACGCAGCCGCGCGGCGAGCTCGTCGGCCTTCTCGTCCAGGGTGGGTTCCAGCCCCGGAAGCCCGTCCAACGAGCGGCGCAGGAACTCCCTGGCCTGATCCGGCGGGATGTTGCCGCTGGGCTCGGCCGCGAGCAGCTCGGAGACCTCCTGCTCGGTGAGCCACTCGGGCTCGTCCGGGCGACCCCGGAAAGCCAGCACCTGCGCGTCCTCGGCCACCAGCGGACGCGGCCCGTCCCTGCCCGGCAGGGTGAGATGGAACCGGAACCGCGTCAGCAGCATGGTGGTCCGCTTGGCCACGGCACGGGTGCGCTGCACTCCGCAGCGGCTCGCGGGCCGCTTGTCCGCTGCCAGCAGCGGATCGAGCGCGGAATCCAGCACGTAACGGGCGATGGCGGCCACGTTCGGATCGGTGCGATCCAGGTGTGCGTCACCCGGGGGGATCGGCACGTCCTCGTGGAAAACCAGCGGTTCGCGACGCCCGCGGGACAGGTTCTCACGCAGCCCCACCGGCAGCGGTCCGGTGGTGGCGGTGAACCCGTCGGCGGTGTCGGTCACGCTCGAATCGAGCTCCCGCAGCGACCGCCACACCAGCCGCCGCACTTCCCCGCGGTCGCCCAGCCCGGCGCGGATCTCGGCGAGCTCGCGGGAGACTTCCTCCGGACGGATGGTGCGTTGGGCGTACTTGGTGGGGGACTGGCGTTCCTGCTCGACCGCGCTGTCCCACCGCTGGTTCAGCCCGGCGCGGCTGTCCTCGGCGATGCCCTCCAGCGTGAGCTGCTCCGGATCGCCCCGCCGCAGCAGCACACCCTCCAGCAGCGCCTCCACCACCTGGTCGGTGCCGTCCGGAACCGGGACGGACACCCCCAGCGCCTTGCGGATGCGCTCGTGCTTGCGGATCAGCACGTCCAGCACCACCCCGTCGACACCGTTGTCGCTGCCGTACAAGGTGACCGCGCGCACCACGTCGCGGCGCTGGCCGAACCGGTCCACTCGGCCCTCGCGCTGCTCGTGGCGGGTGGGGTTCCACGCGAGGTCGTAGTGCACCACCGCGTCGAACACCTCCTGCAGGTTCACGCCCTCCGAGAGGCAGTCGGTGGCGATCAGCACCGGACGGTGCTCACCGTGCGCCAGCCGCTCCACCCGCGCCTCACGCTCCTCCGGAGGCAGCGTGCCGGTCACGCAGCGCACGTCCGTCTTGGCCGGAAGCAGCGGGGCGAGATACTCGGCCACGTACTCGGCGGTGTCGATGAACCGGCAGAACACGATGGGGGTGTAGCCCTCGGCGAGCAGCGAACGCACCGTGCTCAGCACCGCAGCGAGCTTGCTGTCCCGTTCGGGTCCCTGGAGCTTCTCGGCCGTGCGGGCCATGTCCAGCAGCCGCCGCCGGTGGGGATCATCGGACTCGTCGGTGTCGTCGGCACCGGGCGTGATGTCGGCGGCCTCCAGCCCCGCGTCCTCGTGGGCCACGTCCAGCACGGCCGTGCGCCCCAGCGCATCCGCCTCGTCCGGGGTGTTCGCGTCGGCGTTGCGAGCCCTGGTGCGCAGCGTGGCCGCGGCGGCCCGCGGCGAAGAGGCCAGGGCACGCAGCAGCGCCAGCGCCGACCAGTACCGCACCCGCTGCCGCACGTTCCCGGAACCGCTGTCGTGTACCACCTCGCGGGCGTAATCCAACACCCGGTCGAACAGCGCGCGGTACTCCCCGGTCAGCGAGTAGGGCTCCTCCCTGGACTGCCGATCGCTGGGGAACGGGGTCTCCTCGTCCAGGAAACGGCGGATGTCACCACGGCGGCGCTGTACGAAATACCGAGCCAGCCGCTCCCGGTTCTCCGGTGACTCCAGATCGAGCTCGGCCAGCTCCGGATCCAGCAGCCCGATCAGGTTGCGAAACCGCTCCTCCTTGCCGCTGTGCGGGGTGGCCGTGGCCAGCACCAGATGCCGCGAGCTGTCCGCCGCCAGCCCTCGCACCAGCTCGTAGCGCTGGGTGGTGCCGGTGTTGCCCTGGCCGTCATCGGTCACGCAGGTGTGCGCCTCGTCGACGATCACCAGATCCGGGCAGGAACGCACGAACTCGTCCCTGCGGCGCTGGGACTTGACGAAATCGGTGGACACCACCACGTTCGGGTACTTGCCGAACAGCGATTCGGTGGTCAGCAGACCGCGTTCCAGCCGGGTGACCGTGCTGGGCAGCACCAGCTCCGCCTCGATGCCCATCTTCTCGTGCAGCTCGCGCTGCCACTGCTCCGCCAGCGCCGGACTGCACAGCACCGCCACCCCGCGTGCCTCGCCCTGGGCCAATAGCTCGGCGGCGATCATCCCGGCCTCGACCGTTTTGCCGATACCCACATCATCGGCGATCAGCAGCCGAGTGACCTCCTGGCGCAGCGCCATCAACAGCGGAACCAGCTGGTAGGGCCGCGGTTCCACCGCCAGCGAAGCCAGCGAACGCAACGGCCCGGCCGTCGAGTGGAACCCGGCGCGCAAGGCGGTGCGCAGCAGCCCCGCGCTGGCCGCGTCCCCGGCCTCCTCCGGCGTGGGGTACGGGAAACTGGCGGGCTCGACCGTCTCCAGCTCGGGAAGCACCGCCGTGCGGTCGGTGTCCGAACCTCCCAGCGGGCGCAGCACCAGGAAGTCCGGCTCGGACTCCGGCAGCACCACCCACTCGCGGCCCCGCGCGGACACGAGCGAGCCCGCATCGAAGGTCGTGGTCACGCGATTCCTCCTGTCGATCTGCCCGCACGGGTCGACCCACCCCGTGCGGAAGTTTCGGAACGCGGTCGCGGCGGCACTACCGGTGCTCGCCGAACACGCTCGGATGGCGCCGCACCGTCTCGGCCCAGTCCTCGTCGTGGCGCACCCGCACGACGTGCCAGCCCAGGTCGAACAGGCGTTCCTCGGCTTCCTCGTCCCGCTCGGCGGTACGCCCGTTGTCGTGCACCGGGCCGTCCACGAAGACCGCGACGCTGCCGCTGGACAGATGGTAGACGAAATCCGGTCGGGTCTCGGCCGCCTCCACCAGGGGCTGTGCCTCGTCCGGCACCCGCAGCTCCCGCTGATCCAGCCAGTGCAGGAACTCCCGTTCCAGCTCGCTGTCGCAGGCCTCCACGAGCCGACGCAGCTGCTCGGTGCGGTCGCGTCCCCCGGACCCGCGCGTCACCCACGCGGCGCGCAGCTTGCGCAGCTGGTCCCGGATCGCGTGGCGGTCGATGTCGCTGTGCACTCCCTGGTTGGAGTAGGACAGCAGGCAGTCGTAGCAGGCCAGCTCGCAGGCCTCCGGGAAGTACTCGGAAGTGCCCAGATCCGCCCCGGTCTCCGGGTCGAAGTGCATCAGCTTCAGCGCCGTCTCGGCGACCCTGGACAACGCGTTCGGCTCGTCCACCAGCCGCCGCAGCACCCCGGCGCCGCCCTCGGCGCTTTCCACCAGCAGCGCACGCCCCCGGTGCTCGTCGTCCGGCAGCAACTCGGCATCCAACTCCGAGTCCTCCAGCTGGAACGTTCGCTCGATGCCGCGTTCCAGGGCCACCATCAGGCTGGTGGCGGTCTTGCGCCGCACCTCGACGGGCAGCCGCAGCACCAGGATGTTGCGGTGATCCTCCACGTAGGGGATGACCTTCTGCCTGGTCACGGCGTCGTCGGTGGAGGACAGCTCGTTCTCGTCGGGAGTTCGCTCGGCCTTCTTGCTGTCGGACAACCACTTGCCGGTGACCGGGTCCAGCCAGTACCCGGTGTCGCTGCGGTCCTTGCGCCGCGCCCGGCCGTAGTTGGTCACCCGGACCGTGGCCGTGTCCCCGTAGGACAGTTCCAGCGCCCGCTCGTTCCCGATGCCCGCGACGGCGTCGATGCGACCGGGCTGGCCACCGTGCTCGTTGAAGCGGTACGAAGTGTGCAGCTCGAAACCGGCGCGCCTGCGCTCCTCCTCGTCGGAGGAGATGCGCTCCCGCCTGCGGGTGTAGACGGTCTGCAACCGCAGCAGCCCCGAAGTGACCGCCCCGAGCTGCCTTCCGCAGGCGTCGCAGACGTCCGTGCCGACATCGCGCTCGTGCAGGTAGCCGCAGCCTCCGCAGAAGCGGGCCTGCCTGGTGTCCAGGGCGTTGCTGCCCGCGCTGGTCGGCGGGGTTTGCACACTGGTCACCTGGTAGCGCGCGCCCTCGTGGTATATGAGCGCACCCGGGCCGAACTCGCGGACCGCGAGGAAGCGCGGACGCTGGAGGTACTCGCCGCCGGTGCTCGCGCCGTGCCTGCCCGGGATGTAGGCCGCCAGCGGCAACCGCGGGAAGGAATACCCCGGCAGGAACCCCTCGGATGCGAGGTAGCGGTACGGGGAGAAGTCGCTCTGCCCGGCGTCGCCCTCCTCGTTGAGCAGCAGCCGTAGCTGGGTCTCCGCGTCCCGCCGCCGCGAGGCGGCGTTGTTGCGCTTCTTCTTGTTCGCCGACTGGTCCCCGACGATCTCGTGCTGCTTCGCCCGCTCGTGCAGCGCCGAACGGTACAGGTCACGCCACCGGTCGCAGGCCCGGTCGAAATTGCGCGGGGCATCCCGCACCACCTGCTGGATCCAGTTGTCGTGCCACCACGAGGTGGTGCGTAGCTGAGGCAGCAGATCCGCGACCAGCCGCTGGGCCTGGGCCACGGCCCGTCGCTGCGCCCCGCCGTCCGAGATAGTCGAGCGCACCTCGTCGAGTAGCTCCAGCGAGGGCTCGTCGCCGTCGAGATCCAGCAACCCCCCGAGCGAGCCCTGCATCCCCTGCCCGGTCTCGGCGAGCCAGATGGCGTGTACGTGGGAACGCAGCAGCTCCTCGTTGGTGAGGTCCAGCCGGGGCGGGGCGACCGAGCCCGCCACCATCTGCTTGCTGTTCCGGAAGTAGTACTGGTCGTGCGCGTTGCCCGGGGCGCAGTAGGTCACCACCAGCGCGGGCTGGCCCGAACGTCCGGCACGACCACTGCGCTGGGCGTAGTTCGCCGGGGTCGGCGGAACGTTGCGCATGCCCACCGCGTTGAGGCTGGCGATGTCGATGCCCAGCTCCATGGTCGGCGAGCAGTACAGCAGCTGCAGCTTGCCGCTGCGGAACTCCTTCTCGCGCTCCTCGCGGAGATCCGCGGGCACCTGGGCGGTGTGCTCCCGGGCCCGCAGGCCCTCGAAGGTGGCGGACTCGCCGCTGTAGAGATCCCGGAAGAACGGGTTGACCCGCGGGCCCCGACCGTCCCGGGTGTTCCGGCGCAGCGGATCGCTCGCCCCGCTGTGCCCGTCGCCCAGCTGCCAGAGGATCCTGCCCGACTTCAACCGGTACCCCGGCACCCCCGACTCCTTCGGGGAGACCGCCTGCAGGAGCACACCGGCGTTGTGCAGCTGTTCCAGCAGGTCCTCGATGACCCGCTGCGCACCGTCCACGTCCAACCGCTCCGCCAGCCCGGGGAACTGATTGTCCCTGCGGAGGAAGCGGCCGAACGCGCCGCGGCCGGACAGGTACAGCTCCTCCCGCTTGTTCCTCCGGGCGCTGGGACCGGGGTAGGCGGTGCCGACGACCGGAGGGTTCTCGTTCTCGGAAAGCGCCCACGGGTCGGACAGGTTCTGGTCGCTGAGCCGTTTGATCTTCTCGAAGCCCTGCTCGGTGAGCGGAGGAGCATCCACCGCCAGCACGCGACGCAACTCGTCCAGCAGGATCCGGCACAGCGACGCGCGGTGCTCCGGGGTGTCCTCCCGCAGCGCCGGATGGCAATCGCTCCAGCGTTCCTCCTGCGCGGCCAGCTCGTCCACCCCGTCGTAGTCGACGCGCAGCAGCCCGGTCTGCTCCAGATTCGGCATGGTCACCCGCCAGCCGCGCTCCAGATCCAGATACAACCGGTACTCGAGCACCGCGCGCAGGGCGCCCCAGGCCTTCTGGCGCAGCTTGGGCGGGGCCTGCGGATCCTCGGCGAAGTCCGACAGCTCCACCCCCAGGGTTTCGCTGACCCGGTGGGCGACCTCGTCGTAGGTGATCACGCCGTCCTCGGCCTCGACCAGCGCGCGGTACAGCGCAGCACGCAGCTGGGTGACCTGGGCGAAATCGTTGAGGTGGCCGGCCTGCAGGCTGGCGTCCTGCCGATTGTCCACGAAGGTCAGCAGCTTGCGCGACTCTTCGCGGAACTCGGGGTCGTCGACCTGCCGCAGGCTGCGCACCACGCTGGAACTGACCACCGACATCGCCGAGCTGCGCCCCTCCGCGCTCAACGTGGCCAGCTTGGCGAAGTCCTGGTTGCGGGTCTGCTCGTAGGTGACCTTGCAGCGCAGGCAGAACTGGAACGGGCTGGGCACGTAGGCGGCGCGCAACCCCTGGTCCCGCGTGGTCTCGGTGCCGTCGACATCCACGTGCACGCTGTGCGGCAGGTACTTCTCGCGGCTGCTGATCAGCGTGGGGACGCCGTCCGCGGAGGTGGTCAGCCAGGAATCCGGCACCCTGCTGTCGGCGAGCACCCGGTCGCGGGTCTCCGGCCAGGTGTGTTCCGGATCATCGGTGATGAAGAGGTAGCCGCTGGCCGCGTCCCCGCCGCCTGCGTCGTTGTGCTGCCTGCTCCGGTACCGGACGGTGCCGTCGTCGTCCTTCTCCCTGGCGACGCTCAGGTATTCCTGGCCGCACTCGCGGCAGAACGCCAGCGACACCAGCGCCTTATCGGGAGCCTCCGGAACCACCTGCTGGTAACGGCTGGTGATGTAGCGCTGCTCGGGAGATTCGATGCTGACGTAGACGTTGTCGCCTTTGGACAGGAACTGGTGGATCCGGAAGGCGAAGGCGGGACGCCCGGTTTCCGGATCACGCACTCGGGTGACCTGCTCCAGCGTGTCCCGAATGGCCCGCCCGCAGCTTTCCTCGTCGAGACCGGTGTCCTTGGCCAGGCGGGAGACGGCTTCGGTGACCGTCCGCGGATCCCGGCGCGTCAGGCGCTTCGTGCCCCACTCCTCTTCCACGCCGAAGAAGGACTCCAGCCAGCCCACGAGCGGGTCGTTGACCACCGACTCGTAGTTCGCCGCGGGGAGTAACGAGTTCGCCACCCGCGCGCGCAGCTCCAAGCGTTCCGGATTCGTCTCGCGCGTGGCGCGCCGCAGCGTCTCGGTGATGATCCGTTCGGGAGAAATGTCCGTGCTGAACAGCCGGGAAGCGACCTCGGCCACGTCCGCGCGCTGCCGCTGGTGGTCCTCTTCGGTGGACATGGTCGCCGAGGTGCCCACGCACTGCAGGTTCTCGGCCGAGCAGGAGTCCCGCAGCCTGCGGGTCAGCAACGCGACGTCGGCGCCCTGCCTGCCCCGGTAGGTGTGCAGCTCGTCCAGCACCAGGAAGCGTAGCCCCCGCGCGGCCTGGGTGAGATGCTTCCGCTCGTTGGGGCGGGTGAGCAGCAGCTCCAACATCATGTAGTTGGTGAGCAGAATGTCCGGCGGGTTCTCGAAGACCCTGCGGCGCTCTTCGTCGGAGTTCTGACCGGTGTACTGCTCGAAAGTGACCGGCTCCCCGTTCTCCGGGTAGCCGTGCTTGAGGAACTTCGCCAGCTCCTCGCGCTGGCTGTTGACCAGCGCGTTCATCGGGTAGACCACGATCGCCTTGATGCCGCTCCTGGCGCCCTCGTTGTCGCGCATCCGCAGCACCCGGTCGACCACCGGGATTATGTAGCCGAGGCTCTTGCCGGAGCCGGTTCCGGTGGTGAGTACGTAACTGTCCCCCTCGGCCGCGGTTCGGATGGCGTCCAGCTGGTGCTGGTGCAGCCGCAGCTCCCGCTCGCCCGGATCGTCGACGGAGTTCTTGATCCGGAAGATGTTCGCGCACTCCGGATGCAGCGTGCCGTCGCGCACCAGATCGGAGATCGAACCACCGTGCGCGAAGTTCGGGTTCAACGACAGCCACGGGTCGGGCCACTGCTCCCCCGAGTCCATGCGGCGCGTGACGTGCTCGTTGAGTCGCCGGTCCCGCGGGTTCACGAAACTCGATGTGTACTGGCGGTAGTCCTGGATGAGTTTCTCACGAACCCCGAAGACGTCCATGCCTGTCAGTCCTGTTCCGAAACGACCCCGTCGCCGTCGTCCCGAGAGATGTGTCCGGACGAGGCGAGACCCCAGCGTAGTGAGGCCATTACCTTCCGCGGGGTTCCTATCACGGTGGTCCGACATCGGGGCCGCGTTCGAGGAATCGTCGTTGAACCGTTGCCTGCCCGATCGAGGGGGATGTGGTTACGGCCGGTGTCGCTCGTGTGTCACTCGTGCGGGGTGGTGGAGGTCGAGCGCGCCGGTTCGCGAACTTTTTTCGATCTCGACTCAACCCGCTCCGGATCTTGTGCGTCACCGGGGGTGAAATACGGAAAGCGACGAACCGTGCGATCGGTCCCGGGGCTAGCGGAGAGCCGATCGCACGGCCGAAAGGAGCGAACCGCTTTGCGCACCACTCGCACGAGAACCGGCCTGACCGGACTGGTTGGCACCGGAATCGCCGCGGCTGCTCTGGTGGTCGGCGCGCCGTTGGCCGCGGCCGCGCCTGCCCAGGACCAGCCTACCCTCTCGACGGCTGCGGACGAGCAGAACCACGTGGAGGGAACCGCCGGTCCGGACGGGCTGCACGGCACGTCTGGTGAGGACGTGATCAAGGGGCGTGGCGGTTTCGACGTCATCTTCGGCAAGGCCGCCCACGACAGCCTCTTCGGCAACTCCGGCAATGACGTCATCCGGGGTGGCAACGGTGACGACTTCCTGCACGGTGGACCTGGTGAGGACTACCTCTACGCCGGTCCCGGCGACGACATCGTGATGTCCGACGAGCTCGGCTCCGACGACGAGGCCGACGTCATCGACTGCGGCCCCGGTGTCGACCGGTACAACGCCGACCTCGACGACGAGGTCGTCAACTGCGAGATCCCCTACTACGGCAGGGGCTGACGCCTGAGTTCGTCGTGTCGTCCAGGAGCGCGGGCCGAGGCGACGCCCCGGCCCGCGCTCGCCGCTCAACGGTCCTGATCAACCGATCCGGGGGATCGACAAACGACCGGAAATCGCCGAGCGAGCCTCACCTCCGCCGTTGCCGCTGCCGCTGCGGACCGGGCGTCGTGTGCCGTTGGGCCGCTGCCTCGGGCGGCCCCGGAACCTCGACGCGCCGCGCCCGAGCCGGGGAACCGGGCTCGAACGGCGGGCGGCCCGGAACGCTCGTCGGCGGCGACACGGGGACCGCCGGGTGGCGGGAGCTCGGGGTCGCCGCGCTCAGCGCCTCCGGAAGCGCCAGACTGGTTCGGCACTCCCGCCACGGGGAACCCGGAGGGCGGTAGCCGGACGAGCTGGAGGACGTATGCGGACCCCGAGCATCCCCGCGGAGTTCGATCCCGCGAAGCTGCGCGAGTCACTGGACGGTCGCTGGGGCGAGATCCGTGAGCGGGTCCGCGGCTTCTTGGAGGCCGAGCCCCTGCCCACCGGTGACGGTCTGGACACCGAGTCGCACCGGGCGCACACCTTCGAACAGCTGCGGCGGTTGGCCGGCAGCGAGATCGTCCGCATCGGTTTTCCCGTCGAGTACGGCGGTTCCGGTGATCGTGGCGGTTCGGTGGTAGCCATGGAGATGCTGGCGGGCAATCTCTCGCTGATGGTCAAATCGGGAGTCCAATGGGGACTGTTCGGTGGGGCGGTCACCGCGCTCGGCACCGAACGTCACCACCGGGAGCACCTTCGGGCCGTAATGGACTTGTCGGAGCCCGGCTGTTTCGCGATGACCGAGACCGGGCACGGCTCGGACGTGCAGCACCTCGGCACCACGGCCGTCTACGAGCCGGAAACGGCCGAGTTCGTGGTGCACACCCCGGACGAGTCCGCCCGCAAGGACTACATCGGCAACGCCGCCCGCGACGGGCGCACCGCGGTTGTCTTCGCGCAGCTGCACACCCCCACCTCCGACGGCGGCACGGAGAACCACGGGGTGCACGCCCTGCTCGTGCCCATCCGCGACGGCGACGGGAACCCGATGCCGGGTGTGCGATTGTCCGACTGCGGCCGCAAGGCCGGACTCAACGGGGTGGACAACGGCAGGATCGCCTTCGACCGGGTGAGGGTTCCACGGCAAGCGCTGTTGAACCGCTACGGCGACGTCGCCGAGGACGGCAGCTACAGCAGCCCGATAGAAGGAGTCAACAAGCGCTTCTTCACCATGCTCGGCACCCTGATCACCGGCCGGGTCTCGGTGGCGGGCACTGCGGGGGCGGCGACCAAGCTCTCGCTGGAGATCGCGCTGCGTTACGGCGACACCCGGCGTCAGTTCACCAATCCCCGGACCGGAGCCGAGAAACCGGTGCTGGACTACCTGGCGCACCAGCGAAAACTGCTGCCCGCGCTGGCCACCTCCTTCGCGCTGCACTTCGCGCAGGAGGAGCTGGTCACCACGCTGCACGACCTGCATCGAGCTTCGACCGCCGACGATCCCGAGGGCCGCGCCCAGCGCGAGCTGGAGTCCCGCGCCGCCGGGCTCAAGGCGGTGACCACCTGGCACGCCACTCGAACCATCCAGGACTGCCGCGAGGCCTGCGGCGGCTCCGGCTATCTGGCCGAGAACCAGCTCGCCGGATTGAAGGCCGACACCGACGTGTTCACCACCTTCGAGGGCGACAACACGGTGTTGCTGCAGCTCGTGGCCAAGGGGCTGCTGACCGGTTACCGCGAGAGCTTCGACGAGCTCGGCACGCTGGGCATGGCGCGTTACGTCGCCGATCAGTTCGTGGGGACCGTGATCGAGCGGACCGCCGCCCGCTCGCTGATCCAGCGCCTGGTGGACGCCTCCCCCGTCCGGGACGACGAGGACGCGCTGTTCGACCGGGGGTGGCAACTGCGAATGTTCGAGGACCGTGAACGGCACGTGCTGGACGGGGTGGCCCGCAGACTGCGGCGCGCCGGTTCCGGGGACGCCGATCCGTTCGAGGTGTTCAACGACGCGCAGGACCACGTGCTGCGCGCCGCGCGGGTGCACATCGACCGCGTCGTGCTGGAGGCGTTCGTGGCCGGGATCGAGCGCTGCGCCGATTCCGCCGGGGCGGTGCTGCTGGAACGGTTGTGCGATCTGTACGTGCTGTCCAACATCGAGGCCGATCGCGGCTGGTTCCTGGAGCACGAGCGGATCAGCGCGCGCCGTTCCAAGTCCGTCACCGAGGCCGTCAACGCGTTGTGCCGGGGCTTGCGGCCGCACGCTGTCGAACTGGTCGCCGCGTTCGGCACGCCCCGCCAGTGGCTGAGCGCGCCGATAGCCACCGGTGAGCAGCCCGGAACGCGCTGAGCGGCCCGGGCACTTCCGGGCCTCGCCGCACCGGGCGGGGCGTCGGCGTGAAGGGGCTGAGGAGCGGGGCGACCGGCCGGCGACCGAGGGCGGACGTCCCGCTCCGCGACTGGCACGGGACAGCCCCGAAACCGCGGGCGGGAATTTGTCAGCGGAGCCCGGACTCCCGGCCGAGCTCCTCCAACACGGACTCGAACAACCGGTCGGCATGGCTGACGTCGAAGGGGAACTTCTCGAACACCTCCAGAGCCACCTGGCCGTAGAGCCTGGCCCACCAGCGCAGCAGCATGTAGACGGCCTCGGCGCTGACCGCTTCGGGGGGCATCTCGATGCCGTGCGTGTTGAAGGCGGTGGCCAGGTCGCGCTGGCTGTCCGCGAGTCCCTCGCGTAGTTCGTCGGGGACCGAAGGGGGTGGTGAGTTGGTCACGCCCTCCGCCATGAGCGGTCCGACCACGCTCAGGAACACGCTCCCCAGCTCGTCGCCGCGCGTGGTGGACTCGGCCGGGTCGTGCGGTGAGTCCCGCTGCTCGGCGCCCGGCCTCCCGCCTCCGGTGTTCGCCGGGGTGGCGAACACCAGCGCGAACTCCCGTGGGTGGGCCAGCGCCCAGCGCCGGAAACCACGGCAGACCGCGAACACCTTGCTCAGGTGCTCGTCGTCGACATCGCGCATCGTCTCGTTCAACTCCGTGGACAGATCGCCGCAGATGTCCTCGGCGAGCCGGGCCAGCAGGTCCTCGCGGGAGTCGTAGTAGCGGTACAGCGCCGGTGCGGTGATTCCGAGCTCGCGTGCGATCGCGCGCAGCGTCACCGCTTCCTGTCCCTCGCGGACCAGCAGTTCGCGGGCGTGCCTGCGGATGTCGAGTTCCGTGGCCGCGCGCAGCTGTTCACGTCGAGTGACTTCGTTCATGGGTCACTCCATGGGGTGCTTTTCGGGGTCCGTCGCCACAGGGGGATTCAGTAAACCTCGTTAACTCGGGAGTCGCCGGGTCGTCGCCACTGTACGGCCCGGACCGCACGGTCGGAGGTCCGTGTTGTTCTCCTCCTGGAGAGCTCTCGCATGCCGGCGCGGACCGCCTGCTGGTCGGGATGCGGCGGTGCTCGCTCGTTGGGCCTGTCGCACCTGATCGCGCTGTTTGCCCGGTTCGACACGTTCGCGGTCAACGTGGCGAGCCAGCTCGAGCCCGAACCGGCCATCGACTACGGCCTGTTCCTCGTCGGTCGGTTCCGGGAGTAGCTGGAATCGGTGCGTTGACCGGTGTGAGTACCCTGAGCCGGATGCGCCGTGGTGAGTCCCGGGGAGGGCGGTGCCGGGGAATGGGGTCGCACCGGCGACTTCGACGAGCGGGGCGGGCCGGGAACGGATGTCGCGTCGTCCGCGGCCGTGGTGGGAGCGGGGACAGCCGCCGAACCGCGCCGGGGGCGACGGCGAGTGCGATGGAGGTGGCGATGATGTCTCGACAGGACGATGAGGCCCCCCGGGCGGGGGAAACGGCCGGATCGGACCACGTGCCGGGTGCGGAGGGGAGCGTGCTCGTCTACACCCGTCCGGGATGCCCGTTCTGCGTCTCGCTGCGTGCCGGACTGCGCAGGCACGGGGTGCGTTTCGAGGAGAGCGACATCTGGCAGGACGAGCGGGCCGCCGCCACGGTCCGGGAACTGGCCGACGGCAACGAGACGGTGCCCACCGTGGTGATCGGCCCCTGGTCGTGGTCGGCGGTCAACCCCTCGGCGGAGGCGGTACGCGCGGCGGCCGCCGAACACGCGCCCGGTGCGTTGCCGGACAGCGAGCCCGGGCTCGTGGACGGCGCGCTGCGTGCGATGGGGTTGCGTGCTGTTCCATCGTGAATAGAAAAATATGGAATTTCGTGTTGAAATGTCAAGCATGAAGTTGAGTGAGTGGGCGCGCGGGCAGGGCGTCACGTACCGAACCGCATGGAACTGGTTCCGTGCGGGAACCCTGCCTGTGCCCGCACGTCAACTCGACACCGGCACGATCCTGGTCGAACCTCCCACCACTGAGGATGGGCGAACCGTGGCGTACTGCCGGGTGTCCAGCGCGGACCAGCATGACGATCTTGACCGGCAAGTTGGTCGGGTTGCTCAGGAGTGCGCCCGACGTGGGATTGCGCTCGATTCGACCATCACCGAGATCGGGTCCGGATTGAACGGCAACCGGAACAAGCTGGCGAAGCTGCTGGCCGACCCGACTGCGACCACGATCGTGGTGGAGCACCGTGAACGGCTGGCCAGGTTCGGGGTGGAACACCTCGAAGCCGCGTTGTCCGCCCAGTCCCGCCGGATCGTCGTGCTCAACGACGCCGACGTGGAAGACGACCTGGTGCGCGACGTGACCGAGGTGCTCACCAGCATGTGCGCCCGGTTGTACGGTCGCCGGTCTGCGGCCAAGCGCGCGAAAGCAGCGATGAAGGCGGCGGAGGTGACACCCCGATGAGCAGCACGGTGGTGCAGGCGTACCAGTTCGCTCTCGATCCCACGCCGCAGCAGCGAGCCATGTTGTCGTCGCACTGTGGCGCGGCGCGGTTCGCCTACAACTGGGCGCTCGCGCAGGTCAAGGCCGTGATGAACCAGCGGGACACCGAACGATCCTACGATGTGGCCGAGGACGACCTCACGCCGACGATGAACTGGTCGGCCTACGGCCTACGGAAAGCCTGGAACGCGACCAAAAACGAAGCGGCCCCGTGGTGGGGCGAGAACTCCAAGGAAGCGTACTCGTCCGGGCTGGTGAACCTCGCGACCGCGCTGGACAACTGGCACAAGTCCCGAACCGGAAAACGCGCCGGTCGCAGGGTCGGGTTCCCCCAGTTCAAGTCCAAGCGTCACCGGTCTTCGTGCCGGTTCACCACCGGATCGTTCGGGCTGTCCGATTCAGACCGCCGCCATGCCAAGCTTCCGCGTATTGGCACGGTGCGTACCCACGAGTCCACCCGCAAACTCGCCCGCCACGTCGAACGCGGAACCGCCCGTATCCGGTCGGCCACCGTGTCGTTTCAGCGCGGCCGGTGGCACGTGTCGTTCTCGGTGGAGATCACCAAGACCGAGCCCGCACCCGCCACACGCGGAGGAACCGTGGGTATCGACCTCGGAGTGAAAGAACTCGCGGTGCTGTCCACCGGGGAAACCATCGCCAACCCCAAACACCTCGACCGTACGCAACGCCAACTTCGCCGCCTACAACGGCAAGCCGCCAGGCGCGTAGGGCCGGATAAACGCACGAAGCGACCCCCATCGAACAGGTGGCGCAAGACCCAGCGGCACGTATCGAGACTGCACGCGCGGGTGTCCAACGCCCGCCGCGACGGGCTGCACAAACTCTCCACCCGACTCGTGCGCGAGTACGACACGATCGCGGTGGAAAACCTCAACGTCGAGGGCATGAAACGCAACCGTCGGTTGGCTCGCCACATCGGCGACGTGGGGATGGGCGAGCTACGGCGCCAACTCGACTACAAAACCACCTGGCACGGCCGCGCCATGATCCTGGCCGACCGGTTCTACCCCAGCTCGAAAACCTGCTCGGACTGTGGCGTGGTGAAAGCCGAACTGCGCCTGTCAGAGCGGACCTTCACCTGCGATCACTGCGGCCACACCGCTGATCGCGACCTCAATGCGGCCCGCAACCTCGCGGGCCTGACGGCGTCCACGGCGAGTTGCGTCGGGACGGAAAACACGCCCGCTGGAAACCCACGTAAGACCAGCCACGCTGGCGACGGGTATCGCCACGGGAAGACCCAGCGCCACACCGACGCTGGGCCAACCATGGTGGAGCAATCCGCCAAGTCACCAGAACAACTTTCCATATTCTAGTGAACGGTTGCGTGGTTCCGGTTCCTGAGTCTTCCACCGCGTTGGCGGGAAGCCGGTGAGGCGTTCCGATGCGGTGCGGCTTCCGTCCGCGCACGGCGGCGGTACCCCGCTCCGGAACGGTCTGTCCGTCCTGTCCGGACCGGAAGGTTCCGGGGCGGAAAGGGACGCCGTACCACTTCGACGGACGCCCGGCTCGTTCGCGGTGGTTCTCAAATCCCGGTGGGCGGGTTCGACGACCGTGGTCGAAGGCCGGGGTCGGCCGTACGGGGGGCTTCACGACCGGCCCCGGCTGTTGCGATCGCCGATGGCGCGATATCGACGAGCTGCAACCATTCCAGTGTGACGCCAACGAAGCCGGAAATGATGCGACTTCGTGCCCAATAACCCCCGATTGGGGGTGTATCAGGCGGCGGGATTCGGTTCGAAATCCGCGAATCGTGCGAAAGTGCTCAACCGGTTCCGACAGGACGGCGCCCCGTTCCCGGGTGCCGTCCCCGAGAGTCGAAGTGGTGTCTGGGTAACCGTCCGCCGGGGTCGGGGAGCCGAACCGCGAGCATCCGCCGAGTGCTCGTCGTGTTCCTCACGGCACTCCGGGGGGTGCTCGCGGTGGCTGCCTTCGGGATCGTCTCCGGGGGAACGGCGCTGGTGTCCACCGGCTCGCCCAGTACCGCTCGGCAAGTGCGGTCGGCCGTGCCCACCACGTGTGCCGGGGTGGGCTCGATGGTTCGCGAGTGCGTCACATTTCGTTGTGTCATGTCTCCAGCCTGCTGGTCAGTACGAGGGATGGGGATCCGTGCGGCTACTCAGGAGTTACCTATTGTCGATGATCGGTTGCTCCGTTCGAGTGAAGTAAGTTCCCTTCCGTGCCCGGTGCTGTTCGCTCCGGCTTGAGGGAGGTCCGGTTTCGTCCGGGGCGGTTTCGTGGTGCCGTGTGCCTGTGGGCGGCGCGAGGTTCGGCGTCGCGGGAACTCCCGTTCGAGAGGTATGGTCTAGACCATGTTGAGATTGAGTGGTGTCGGTGTCAGCGATGGTCGAGCCGCGGGCCCGGTCGTCCGGGTCGCCGAGCCGTTGCCGGAACCCCCCGCTTCCCCCGCGGTGACGGATCCGTCAGCCGAGGCCGCGCGCATCTCACCCGCCGCCGAGACAGTGGCCAACGGTCTGTTCGCGCGCGCCGCCGGGGTCGAGGGCGACGCCAAGGCGGTGCTGGAGACCACCGCCGCCATGGCGATGGACCCCTCGCTGAGTTCCCGCGCCGAGCAGCTGGTCAACCAGCGCGGACTGCCCGCCCCCCGCGCTGTGCTGGAGGCCGCCAACGAGTTCGCCGAATCGCTGCGAGCCACCGGTGGGTACCTGGCCGAGCGGGTGCGTGACGTGCACGACGTGCGGGACAGGATCATCGCCGAGCTGCTCGGGGTGCGGCCTCCCGGCGTACCCACCCTGCTGGAACCCAGCGTGCTGCTGGCCCGCGACCTGGCTCCGGCGGACACCGCCGACCTCGATCCGGATCTGGTGCTCGCCCTGGTGACCGAGGAGGGCGGCCCCACCAGCCACACCGCCATCCTCGCCCGCTCGCTCGGCATCCCCGCCGTGGTCGCGGTACGCGGGCTGCTGGCGGAGACCTCGGCGGTCGCGGCGGAGGTGGACGGGGACGGTGGCACCGTCTCGCTGTCGGAGGAGCCGGTCGAGGTGCGTTCCCCCGAACGGATCGACACGACCGGGTGGACCGGCGACGGCGGAACCTCGGACGGGGAGCGGGTCAAGATCCTGGCCAACGTGGGCGCGGCGGCGGACACCACGGCCGCCGTCTCCGCGGGGGCGGAGGGGGTCGGGTTGTTCCGCACCGAGTTCTGCTACCTCGCGGCGCAGGACGAACCGGACGTCGCCACGCAGCGCGCCGCCTACGCGGAGGTGCTCGAACCCTTCGCGGGCAAACCGGTGGTGGTGCGGACGCTGGACGCGGGGGCCGACAAGCCGTTGGGCTTCCTGGACACCGGTGCCGAGCCGAACCCGGCCCTGGGGGTGCGCGGTCTGCGGGTGGCGTTCGACCGGCCGGACGTGCTCGACCGGCAGCTGGAGGCCATCGCCGCGGCCGCCGAGGACTCGGGAGCCGAGGTCTCGGTGATGGCCCCGATGGTGGCTACCCCGGAGGAGGCGGCCTGGTTCACCGAGCGGGCCAGGACGGCGGGAATCACGCGGGCGGGGGTGATGGTCGAGATCCCCGCGGCAGCGTTGATCGCCTCCGAGCTGCTCGAGGCGGTCGATTTCGTCAGTGTCGGTACCAACGACCTGGCGCAGTACGTGTTCGCCGCCGATCGGCAGCTCGGTGCGCTGGCGGGGCTGAACGATCCCTGGCAGCCGGCCCTGCTGCGGTTGATCGCGATGATCGGCAGGGCAGGTGCCGAGACGGGCAAGCCGGTCGGAGTGTGCGGTGAGGCGGCTGCCGATCCGCTGTTGGGCCGGGTGCTCGTGGGGCTCGGCGTGCGCAGCCTCTCCATGGTCGCCACGGCCGTTCCCGCCGTGGGATCCGCGCTGGCTGGGGTGTCGCTGCGGGCCTGTGAGCGGGCGGCCAGGGACGCGTTGGCCGCGCCGGACGTCGCCACGGCCAAGGCCGCGGCGCGTGCGGCGTTCGAGTAGGTCCGGAGGGGCCGGTACGACTCGTCCGATCCGGGGCCGGTTCGATCGCCGAAGCGGCTCTCGGAACGGGAATCGTTGCCGGGGCGGGCGCCACCAGCGCCGACAGGTGGAGTCCGTCCCGAACACTCGCGACCACAGTGGGTAGTGCTTCGCGGCACCGGAGGGCGACCTCGGTGAACCTGAGCGGCTCCTGTCGGTCCGGCCGCTCGAACCGCACGGCCTTCATCGCGTCGACGAACGCGGCCCACCGGGCGTCGGTGGTGGTGAAGTCCCCGCCCGAGGGAATCTCGACGTCGCGCACCGCCGCGCCCCGCACGAACCGGCCGGTTTCGGCACGTTCGGTGACCCGAACGCGGCGGGTGGATCCGCGCCGGTTCTCGGGGCTGTGCTACATCGTCACGGTGCTGTGGCCACGTCATCGGCGACACCGGCGAGGAGCTCGGCCACTTCTCCGGTCCCCGGCGTCGTCCCCGGGCTCCGGGAGAAGGGGGCCGATCGGCCGGCTCGCGGGGTGCCTCGGCGGAGTTCGAACCAGCGGTAGCCGCTCCCACGAGGTGGATGCCCCTACCGGTGACCTGGGAATCGGCGCAAGCTCCGGCCTTCAGGCCGGAGTGAGCTGATCGGAACCGGTTGCCTCCGTCCCCGGACGGGGCAACGGGAGCATGTCGTGCGTCACTCGGATGATGCCTCGCCCTCCTGGTCCAGGCCGTGCTCGATCGCGTAGCGGGCGAGTTCCACGCGATTGTGCAACTGCAGTTTGCGCAGTGTGGACTGCACGTGGTTCTCGACCGTGCGATGCGAGATCACCAGCTTGTTCGCGATCTGGCGCGCGGTGAGGCCCTTGGCGACCTGGCGCAGCACGTCCGTTTCCCGGTCGGTCAGCCGCGGTGGTTCGGGGTCCGAGTCGCCGGGGGTCACCGCCATGCGCCGGTACTCCCCGAGCACCAGACCCGCCAGACCGGCGGTGAACACCGCGTCCCCCACGGCGGTGCGCCGCACCGCGTCCACCAGCTCGTCAACGGAGGCCGACTTCACCAGGTACCCGGAGGCCCCGGCCTTGACCGCCTCCAGCACGTCCGCGTGCTCCCCGCTGGCGGAGAGCACCAGCACTCTGGTTCCGGGAATCTCCTGGGTGATCTGGCGTGTGGCCTCCACGCCCGAGGTGTCTCCCAGATTGAGGTCCATCAGCACCACGTCGGGGTGCACGGTTCGCGAGATGCGCAGTGCCGAGACGGCATCGCCGGTGGTCGCGCTTATCCGGAACCCCCGTTCGGTCAGATCACGCGCCACCCCGTCTCGCCAGATCGGGTGGTCGTCGACCACCATTACCGAAATCTCCGAGCCAGTCATGCTCTCGCTCCTCACTGATGCCTTCCCGCCGTCTCGGCGAGCCGGAGCGGGGTTCCGGCGCGCCGGGCAGCGCGACCACCCTCGCGGCTCGCACCGTCTCGGGTCCTGCTCTGCCACGCTCCCACGAGGAGCCCGGGTGCGTACCGGGAACGCCCGTTCGACGTGGGTTTCCCGGAGCGAGTGCTCGTGGGGGCGAGTGCTCCGCCGTGGCGGGCGGAGGAGTGCGGTCAGTGCTTCTCCCGCGCCCGTTCACCACTGTGCGCGTGGTCGTTCTCCCGTCCGTCGGCGCGAGTGAGGCGGATCTCCCACTCGGTGCCCTCACCCACCGAAGTGTCCAGCGCGATACTTCCACCGAGGCTCTCCACTCGGCCACGGATCGACTGCGCGACACCCATTCTTCCCGCCGCTGCCGCTTCCTCCAGCCTTCCGTCCGGGATTCCCGGGCCGTTGTCCCGGATGCTGAGTACGATCTCGGAGCCCAGGTCCTCCAACAGCACCCAGGTGTGCGTCTCCGGTCCGGTGTGGTCCTCGACGTTCTGGACGGCTTCGCGGGTGACCGAGAACAACGCGGAGACCGTCTCCGCCGGCAGCGTGACCTCGGTGGCCGGTACCGAGACGTTCACCCTCGTTCCGGCGAGTACCCGCAGCCGTGCGGCCAGGTCGGTGCTCGTCTCGCCCCGTTCGGCCGGACCGGTGGAGATCAGATTGCGCAGCGCCGTTTCCTGCTCCCCGGCGAGGGCGGCGAGTTCGGCGGCTTCGCCGCCGAGTTCGCCGCCTCTCCTGCGCACTCGCGCCAGCACCTGCAGCACGCTGTCGTGGATGTCCCGCGCCAGCCGTTCGCGTTCGGCCGTGGCCGCCTCGGTGCGCAGTGCCCTCGCGAGACGTCGCGTGGAATGTTCGGCGGTCTCGGAGGCGAGGCCCAGCAGCAGGCCGATCGCCAGGTGCAGCACCGTGTCCATCCACATGTTGGCGTCGATGTAGCCGCGCATGGCGAAGTTGGCGGCCGCCGCGACGGCGCCGCTGGCGAATCCTCCAGGGATGCCGAACCGTACCGCCGCGACGGTGACCATGGAGGCGTGCCAGATGGTGACCACCGTCGGCAGTCCCTGGTCCATCTGGTGCTCGGTCAGCACGAAGTAGCAGAGTCCGAACAGCGTCATCGTGACGGCCTGGTCCACCAGCACCAGCGTTCTCGTGCGTCCGGAAGGCTTGCTGTACCGCCAGATGGTGTAGGTGGTCCAGCACACCATCGCCGCCATGATCACCGATGCCCCCACCGGACTGCGGTACTCGGGAAGCAGGACGCAGAACCAGGTGAAGGCGTAGATCAGGGCCAGCACGCGCAGCCCGTTGTGCGCGCGCCACAGCGGGATTCGGCCGTCCGGGACGGGTTCCGCCTGTTCGTCGGGGGTGTTGCCGTGCGGCGGGGTGGCTTGTTCGGAACCGCCGGTCGTGGTGAGTGTTCGCCACATCCTCGACCATCTGGTCCGGTCTCGGAGTCCGTCCGTGCTGTCGTTACCCGTGCTGCCCACTCTTCGGCGTTCCTTTCCGGCGAACTTGCCAGGGCCATACCTATCGACGAGAGCGCGGGGCACTTCGTTCCAGTCTTCGGTGTCTCGGTCGTGGGCTCTCGTGACGGTTCGCGTCCCGCGACGCGATCTCACCTCCGCACGGTCCGACGAGCTGACGAGCCAGTTATGAATCTTATTCGTCTTGGAGTGGGGTCGGCGAACCGATTCTCTTCCGGAATCGGTGATCCACGTGCTCGTGGTGATTCGGTCGTCGGTCCCGTGAGGAACGCCCCGGACCTCCCGGCGTGCCCGTTGGAACCTCTCGGGGGGCAACGGCATCCGAAAGGGGTGGGTGGTTCACGACGAGAGCTACGTCACGAAGTATCGGAATCACAGGTTGTGACTTCAGGCTCGGTCGGATCTGTGCGACGCTCCCGCTCGGGAGGAGTGAGAGATTCATGGGGGACTGGCCACTGTGGAGGCTCAGGCCCGCGGCACTGGTCTACGTGCTCGCGGTGCAGGCCGTGGCGGTGTCACTGGTGTTCGTGGTCATCCTGACCACCGCTCCTCCGGCCGCCGACACGCTGCACCGTTTCGGAACGCTCGCGTTCACCGCGGGTCTCGTGATCGTCGGGACCTCGTTGTCCATCCAGCTGCGCGAGGAGGTGCGCCGGGATCCCTGGACGATCCACATCTGCTACCTCGTGAGCGGGCTGCTGACGCTGCCACCGAACCTGCTCGTGCTGCTGTTGCTGGGACCGGCGCTGCACGGCGTCCTCGACGTGCGGGACCAGCCGCACCGCTGGATGTTCGTCACGGCCGCCACCGTCTCGGCCACCTTCGCGGCCCGTGCCGTGCTCGGGTGGCACGATCCCCAGTGGACTCCGGTGTTGCTGCTGTCCGCCTCGGTGACCCTGCTGTCGCTGCGCGCGGTGATCGTGGCGGTCGGGCTCAGACTCCGCAGGCCGAGGGCGTCCAGGTCCGACGTTCTGGGAGACCCGATCGACGTGCTGCTGGGCATCGTCGCCGTCACCCTCGGCATGCTGCTGGCCGTGGCGATGGAGTTCCACCCGGCCAGCGCCCTGCTCGCCGCGCCGCCGATGGCGCTGCTGGACATGGCCGGTCAGCTACCGCAATGGCGCCGCTCGGCGCAGCGGGACGGCAAGACCGGGCTCGTCAACGCGGTGCACTGGGACAAGCTGGCGCGCGCCGAGCTGAGCCGGGCCCGTTCCCGGAAACAACGGGCGGCCGTCCTGCTGCTCGATCTCGACCACTTCAAGCGCGTGAACGACGAGCTCGGACACCTCGCGGGAGACGCGGCCCTGGCCTCGATGGCGTTGATGCTGCGCGGCAGCGTCCGCAAGGGCGACCTGGTCGGACGGTTCGGTGGTGAGGAGTTCGTGGTGCTGCTTCCCGAGGCCGACATCCGGGCCGCGTCCGAGGTGGCCTACCGCATCCGCGGCTCCACCGCCTCGTTGTCCGTGCCCGCCCAGGACATGCGAGGAGCCCACCGCGTGCTCGACGACCTGACCGTCAGCATCGGGGTCGCCGCCACCGAACGGGTGGGCTACGAGTTGGAGGACCTGCTGGTGGCGGCCGACGCCGCGTTGCTGAGCGCCAAGGCCGGTGGGCGTAACGCCGTCAGCCTCGCCTAGAGGTTGCGTCCGCTCGGACGCCCGGCTCTCCGGGTGTTCTCCGGTGTGGAGCCTCCCGCGCGGTGGTTCGTTGGGGAATCCGCCGCGCGGTGGGAGGAGCGTTCACTCCGCGGCTTCCCCGGTCGCGGACTGGGAGTTCGACTCCGCCTCCGACTCCGGCTCGGAGTCCTCCGTCCTTCCGCTATCCACCAGTGCCCGCACGGCGGAGCTGAGCACGGCCAGCACCGGCACGGCCAGCAGCGTCCCGATGATGTTCGCGACGATCGCCCCCACGCTGATCGCCAGCACCACGGCGAGCGGGTGCAGCCGCACCGCGCGCCCTATCAGCAGTGGTTGCAGCACATTGCCCTCGAGCTGCTGCACGCCCAGGACCACGCCCAGCGTCAGCAGCGCCGCGATCGGTCCCTTCGCGACCAGGGCGACGAGTATCGCCACCGCTCCCGAGGCGATCGCTCCGACGATCGGTATGAAGGCCGCGAGGAAAACCAGCGCCGCGAGCGGCACCACCAGCGGAACACCTATGATCGCCAGTCCGATGCCGATTCCCAGCGCGTCCCCGACCGCCACCAATCCGGTAGCCCGGATGTAGCCGACCAGGGAGTCGAATCCCCGCGTTCCCGCCAGGTCGAGCCGGGAACGCAGCGGTTCCGGCAACGGCCCCAGCAGGAACAGCCAGATCCGCCTGCCGTCGTGCAGGAAGAAGATCAGGGTGAACAGCATCAGCAGCATCCCGGTCAGGAAGCTGCCGAAGGTGGTGGCCGTGGCCAGTGCTCCGTTGGTGATCCGCTGCTGGTTGTTCTCCAGCCAGTTCCCCGCCTGGTCCAGGTAATCGTTGATCTGCCCCTCGCTGAGGTGCAGCGGGCCGGTGGCGGCCCAATCCCGGATGGTGTTCAGGCTCGCCGTCAGCTGTTCCCTGAGGTCCGGCAGTCCCGCGATGAACGCGTTGATGACGAACGTGAGGATGCCGCCGACCGCGGCCAGCCCCCCGACCAGCACGACGCCGGTGGCCACCCCGCGCGGTACGCGCAGCTTGACGAGCGCCGAGACGGCCGGCGCGAGCAGGGCGGACAGCAGCAGGGCGACCGCTACCGGGATGACCACCACGGAAAGCCTGCCGACCAGCCATCCGAGGGCGTACAGCATGCCGAGGACGACCAACGTGCGCCAGCCGATGGCGGCCGCTACCCGCAGCGAGGTCGGAACCTTGGCCGCCTCGTCCGACTCCGTGACCTTGAAGGCACTCACACCGCAACCGTATCCGCATCCGGTGGATCACAGTGGTGATTCACTGCCTCGAGTGGCGGAAGTCCGGGCTCGTGGTCTCGCTCGAACCCCGATCTGTCACACGATGTGACGAACTGAGTGCCGCGCGAATGCGAAAAGGGGGGAGTCTTTGGAAGAGTGATCGTCGGCAATCCGCCGGGCGTGGTTCGACCCGGTCGCCCGCCGAGCCGACGGGACTTCGTCGTCCGGCTTCGGGGTGGCCGAGTAGGACTCGGAGACGGAACGGTCGGTCGTTCCGATCCGTGGCGCGTCGTGGCGGGAACGCTGTTCGAAGGAGGCCGCGGAGTTCATGTCCGGTGGCGAGCAGTGGTCGACGGTCGACCGCCAACGGCGGTGGCTGTCGCGTGCGCTGGTCGTCGTCGGAGGGACCGTGGCCGGTATATCCGCCGCCTGGCTGTTCGGCTCCGCGTCGGCGGTCGCGTCGGCGGAGCACTCCGAGGGCGGCACGCTCCGCCAGGTCGGAGCGCTGATACGTCCTGTGGGCGAGGGCTCCGGGGACGCCGTCCCCGGGGACGCGGAGCACGACGGTGCTGCCCGTTCGAGTGTCACCGGCCGTTCGAGTGACACCGGAACGGCGGCCGAGCCCGCCGACGGAGCTTCGGGGCCGGTGTCGACGCTCTCCCGTGCGCTGGGTACGGACGGAACCGCCCGTAAGACCACTGTGGATTCCAAGGCGTCCGGTGACGACGAGGACTCCGGAAGTCGGACGACGGAGCGGTCGGACGCGTCCGTGTCCGGGGGATCCGCGCCCGAGAACGACTCCAACGAGGGGCCGGTCCGCACGGTGCTGGAGTCCGGCGGACTCGCCGGGACCACCGACCGGCTCTCCGGTTCCGTTTCCGACGGGCTGCGTGACGTTCGGCGTGGCGTCGATCCGTTGCTGCGCCCCGTCGAGCGGGTGGCGGGAACCGTGGTTTCCGGTGCCACTGGCGAGGACTCGCTGTCCGGGGCCGTCGAGTCCGGTCTGGGCGGGTTGCGGGACTCGCTGCGCGAAACCGTCTCCGCCTCGGGCAGGGAGACCGGTGCGGGCGAGTCCGGAAGTACCGGCATACCCGGAGAACCGCTGACTCGTCCTGCGGGAACGCGTCTCGCGCCGCCCCAGGTCGAGATCACATCGCAGGATTCCACCGCGCGGGACGCGGACGCCGATTCCCGCACCACCTCCGTGTTCACCGTCTCGGAGCGGAGCCGGACCTGGCTCGGCGAGGAGTCACGCCACGAACGCGACGGTTCGCCCTCGAAGACACCCGGCGGGAAGCCGCCCTTCCCGTCCGGTGACTGCGGCTGCGCCACGGACACCACTACTTCCGGCAGCGGCTCGCACAACGGTTACGGCCTCGGTGACTCGCTCCCCGCTTCCAGGGGCGCTGTCCCCTCACTCGGCGCCATAACGCGCGCCAACGTCTACGACCCCGCGGACTCCGAAGGTCCGCAGCCGGGTACGACCCCCGACTGATTCTCGTTTCGCCACGGCGGTTCGTCCCGGACGGTTCGAGTGATCACCACTCACCGTCTTTCCGGGAAGTGTTGCCACCCGCCGTGATGACCGCCCCCTGAGGGTTCCCGGAACCGTGGTCCGGTTCCGCTCGATCAGGACATTCGGCAATCGCAGTTTTCTCGAAACTTGCGTTCAGGGGCACCCCTGTATCGCGGGAAAGGAATCGGAGGAGAGTTCCATGCAGACTTGGGCAAGGCGAGGCATGCAAGCGGCCCTGGTGACCGGCGGGATGATCGCGGCCGGTACCGGTGTCGCCTCGGCGTCCGGAAACTGCCCAGAACGTCCCACTTCGCCACTCGGTGACCCGCTGACCCCAGCCGAGGCGGCCGGGGACGGCACTCCCAGCCGCAGCGGACTGTGCTTCGCGGGCGAGCTGTTCCCCGAAGGGGACGGCGGCTGGCACGAGACGGTTTCGAACGCCACGGCGGACACCCTGGTGGGAGTCGTCGAACCCATCCGGGACGTCCAGCCCGAAGGGGACAACGAAGCGACCCAGCGAATCCCCCGCATCACGGACGTTCCCTCCCCCGGCCTCGAGGAAACCGCCGAGTTCACCACCGAACAGCAGTGGATTCCGCCCAGGGCCGGGCCCGCCGAGGGATTCCCGACCGAACCCGCCCGCCCTGGACTGTCCACCAAGCTGCCCGAGCTGTCCTGGCGAACCGACGTGGGGCGTGCGGGCAACGTGCGGTCCGAGGCTCCGTTCACGGCCCAGCCTCGGGAACGTTCGCGGGGAAGGCACGCGGCGCAGGAGTCCAGGCCCGCCGATGGCTTCCACCGATCGTTGAGCTGGTCCGGCCCGATCGGCCACGTGGTCGAGACGTTCGTCGAAGGCGCGCGTCACGTCGACGAGAGCACCGCGACGATCCTGCCCGCGCTGGTCACCCCGGCGCACGACCCGGCTGTCGCCCCGGAACTGGCCGCTCCTCGGGGAGGCGTGTCCGGCACGGCCTCCAGCGAGGCCCCCGGAGTTCGTTCGGGACTGCTCGCCACCGACTCGATCGACCTCACCCGTTCCGGGCTCGACACGGGACCCGATCTGCGCACGGTGCCGCGCGAGTCGCTGCGTTCGGCACTCTCGGCTCGGACCGGCGGCGAGCACCACCGGGGTGAGGAGTCCGCACCACTCCAGCTGCCCGACGAGGCGCTCCAGCGGGCCGAGGAGGTTCCCGCGCTGGTCGCCCCGGAGCTACTGGTGAGCGAGGTGCCCTCGACGGACGGCGACCCCGGCGTGGCTGAACCGCTGCGGGAGTTCAACGCGTTCGGCGGCAACGTCGAGACGGGCAGCTTCTCCCGTATCGCCCGCGAGTTGACCGTCGACGGCACCGCCGCCCTGGCGGAGCACGGCTCCGAGCCGTCCGAGGTGGCCTTCACCGATACCCCCGAGCTCTCGCCCGTGGTGGTGCGGGTGGTGGACGAGTTGACGACCGCACTGCCGGAGCGCGAGCAGGTGGCCGCCAACCCGTTCCGCGAGCGGCCCAGTGCCCGGGGCGCCGCTCCGGCGGTGGGGATGGCGCTGCCGGTGCTCAGCGGCGCCTCGAAGACCGATGTACTCGACGGGCACACCTATCCGCTGCCCGCACTGGACACCGAGGGCATGCCGAAGGCCGGCGCCGCGAACAACGAGGCGTGGCCGCGGCAGGCGTACAGCCGGGTCTGACCACACCGGAGGTACGCGTTCCGGTGCCCGCGCGGACCGTTTGGCGATTGTCGGTCCTCGCAGGGCGGCACCACCGGGGCCGGGGAGCTGGGAACTCCCCGGCCCCGGTTGTCGTTCGGGGGGCGGACCCGGTGGGAGCGAGGTGCGGTCGGTGCTCCCGCGGGGATGGGCCGCGCTCCCGGTTCCCGTCCCCGCCGCCCGGCGGAGGGGACACTCAGCTCCCGGCACCGCCCGATGTGGCCGAGCCCTCGATCGTCGGGGCATCGGCTTCCTCGGAACCGGCGCGCTCCTCGGACTCGCCGGAGGGCGGGACCGACGCGGGTGGAGCATCCGCCGAACCGCGCTCCCGCAGGCCCAGCCAGGCCCGGTAGAGCAGGAAGCCGACACCCAGGTACACGTAGGCGTTGCCGAGCAGGTGCTCGAAGAGGTTCCAGGTGAGTTCCTTGCCGTCCCCCTGCGGAACCAGCCAGTGCGGCCCGATCAGGTACAGCTCCGCCGCGACCCCGAGCGAGATCAGCAGGGGCCAGTTCCGACGGGTGTAGCCCCGTCCGAACAGCAGCATCAGCCCGGGCACTATCCACACCCAGTGGTGCGACCAGGAGATCGGCGAGACCAGCAGGCCGAACACGGCATTGATCACCAGTGCGGTCGAGTGGTCCCGGGGCCGCCCGTCACGCGGACGCAACGCGGACAGCATCCCGAAGATCGCCAATCCCGCCATCAGCACGATCAATGCGCCGAGGCAGAGGGTCAGCCAGGGTTCCGGCACGGTCAGCTTGCTCAGCAGCGAGCGCAGCGAGACGTTGCCCGCGTAGATCGAGGCGTCCCCGGTGAACTGTGGTCCGAACGACACGTCACTGCTGGCGAAGACCTCGTGCAGCCAGAACTCGCGTGCGTCGTCGAAGGCGAGCAGGAAGCCCAGCGCCACGGTCGCGAGGAAGGTCAGCAGGGTGGTCACGATCGCCCGCAGGTCTCTGCGCAGCAGGAAGAACAGCAGGAACACGGCCGGTGTGAGTTTGAGCCCGGCGGCGATGCCCAGCAGCAGTCCCCTGGGGTAGGGCAGCGGGCGTCGGCCGTCCACGCGCCACAGGCAGTCGACCGCCACCAACGCCATCAGCACCAGGTTGATCTGCGCGTAGGTGAGGGTTTCGCGCACCGGTTCGGCGAGGGTCGCCAGCGGCAGCACCGCCGCGGCGACCAGCAGGGCACGACGTCGGTTCGCGGGGGCGAAGTCCGCGGCCCGGAGCGTCACGTACAGGGTCGCCAGCAGCGCGACATGGCTGACGAGCATGATCATGGCGACGGCCGCCGGTTTGGGCACCAGAGCCAGCGGGACGAACACGAAGGCGGCGAACGGCGGGTAGATGAACGGCAGGTGCAGCCCCACGCTGGTAGGGGGGAGATCGTGGTAGAGCGGTTGCCCGTTGAGCCAGGCGCGCGCTCCGATCTGGTAGACCTCGCCGTCGATGTGAGCGTGGGGATCGATGGCCGAGACCAGGACGAGCGCGAAGAACTCACACAGAGCGATCACGCAGAGTATTTTTCGGTGTCGGTACACCATTCCGGCAAGTGATCCCCGTTCGGGGAATTGTGTCGTCGGCCGCACGCTGCCACCGTCCTGTTGGTCCTGCTGGTTCAACCGGGTCCGAGAACCCCGCCCGTCAGTGTCCCGCCGCTCGGGAACCTCTCGGCTCCGGCTCGGTCGGGCCGGTTGGTTCCGTCGGCAACTCGGCTCGTTCCGGCAGGGAGGGACGGGTTCTCGGACAGCGGTCGAGGTGCCAATCAGATTAGGAGGTCGAGCCGTTCGGCCGGTGGCCCGCCACGGTTCGTCTCGCCGTTTCCGAAATGTTGCGAAATCATCACACTTTGTTTTCAAAAACCGGAAGTGTTGACGCTACGTGAGTAACACAGCGAAAAAACACCATGTCGTGTGGTAGTGGAGCTCTTGAATTCGATCCCGTTGCGAGGGGAGGCTCAAATTCACTGCTCCATCTGGTGGGGAGGGTAGCTCCGAATGAGTGTTGTCTATGCCACTGGCGTATCCCAGTTCACTGGGGTGTGGGATGAACTCATCATGGGTCTGACCGCCGGATTCATGCTCACCGACGAGCGGGGTCAGGTGTTGGCCACCAACGACGCGGCCGCGGAGCTGCTGCGGCTGGATCGCACGGATCTGCTCACCGGCTCGCGCCCGGCGGACTGGGCGATGCGGGACAGCACCGGGGCGCGACTGCCCGACTGGACCGATCTGACCAGCCAGGTGCTGCGTACCGGCACCCGTATGTCCACGCCCGTGGTGATCACGCGGCACGGCGAACCGACCGGCCACCTCTGGATGGACTACCAGCCGACCCGGAGCTGCTCGCAGCAACGAGTGCTGATGTTCCTCCAGCCGGTGGAGGCCGAAGTCTCACACTCCCGGGGGTTGACCGATCCGCTGACGGGGCTGCCGGGACGGGTGCTGCTGCTGGACAGGCTCGACCAGGCGTTGGCGCGGGCCCGGTGCCGGGGAACCCTGACAACGTTGGTGCTCGTGGACGTGCGCAGGCTCGAACAGTTCAACGTCGAGTACGGTTTCGCGCAGGGCGACGAGTTGCTGACCATGATGGCGGGACGGCTGCGGCAGAGCGTCGCCGACGAGCACACCGTCGCCCGTTTCGGCGGGGACGAGTTCGCCGTGGTCGTGGAACACCCCAGTGGGACCGGTGACGAGATCGCGGAGGGTGCGCGCGGTGCGGTGGTTCGCCCGATGCGGTTGCAGCGCAGGCAGGTCCGCCCGAGCGTCCGGGTCTCCTGGGTGACCAGTGACGGCAACGCTTCGGTGCACTCGGTGATCAACCGCGCGGAGCGACAGCTGAAGGACTGATCCTCCGGAGGAGGCCGCCCTGCCCGATGGGCGCTCGTGGTGGCGTGCCCCCTCCCGGAAGCCGGAGCGAGGATGTCCCCTCTCGGTTCACTCGGACGGGCGTTAAGCCCGGAAATCGGGACTCGAACGGCAGGCACTCGGCGAGAGGAATCCGCCGTCCCGGGACGGCCTCACCGAGCCTTCGCGGTCAGCAGCTCCCGTACCGAGTCCGGGGGTCCCGGTTTGGCGAAGAACCATCCCTGCCCGGTCTCACAGCCGATCTCGCTCATCCGCTTGGCCTGCGCGTGGGTTTCCACGCCCTCGGCCGTGACGGTCAGCCCCAACGTGTGCGCCAGGTCCACCAGGGTGCTCACGATCCGGGCGTCCACCGGGTCGATGTGCTCGCTGTCGGCCAATCCCTCCATGAAGGAACCGGCGATCTTGAGCTCGTGCACCGGCAGGTGCCGCAGGTAGGCGAGGTTGGAGTACCCGGTGCCGAAGTCGTCGATCGCGATGCGCACTCCCATCCGCGAGAGGGTGCGCAGGGCTTCGAGCGGTTCGTCCGCCGTGCCCATGATCGCGCTCTCGGTCAGCTCCAGCTGCAGCTTGGCGGGATCCAGGCCGGTCTGTTCCAGGATCTCGGTGACGTCCGAGACGAGGTTGGGATCCCGTGACTGTCGGACGGCCAGGTTCACGCTCATGAAAGGCGCGTCCCGGCCGAACTCGTCCTGCCATGCCTTCGCCTGCTCGCACGCCCTGCGCAGCACCCACCGCCCCAGCGAGACGATCATCCCGGTCTCCTCGGCGAGACCGATGAACCGGTCGGGCCCCAGCCTGCCCAGCTCCGGGTGCCACCACCGCACCAGCGCCTCCACCCCGGAGACGCCGTACTCGCCGAGTTCCACCAGCGGTTGGTAGTCGACGTAGAACTCCTCGCGCTCCAGAGCAGCCGGCATGGTGGCCGAGAGCCGGAACTGCGCGACCTCGCTGGCGTTGCGCTCGGTGTCGAACAGCGCCCACCGGTTCTTCCCCTCGGCCTTCGCCCAGTACAGCGTGACGTCGGCGTCGCGCATCAGCTCGGCGGGCGTCTGCCCCGCCGTGGGGCGTTCCAGGATTCCGATGCTGGCCGAGACGGCGAGTTCCTGGTTGCCGACCCGGATCGGGGAGGACAGGGTCTCCAGCACGTGGTCGGCCACGTCGATGGCCTGCTGCGTGCCTCGGGAGCCCTGGATGAGGATCACGAACTCGTCCCCGCCCATCCGCGCGACCAGCCGGTCCTCCCCCTGTACGGCGGTGGCGAGACGTTCCGCCACGGTCACCAGCAGGTCGTCGCCCACGTGGTGCCCGAGACTGTCGTTGATGACCTTGAAACCGTCCAGGTCCATGTAGCACAGCGCGACCCGGTCGGTCTCGTCGGTGGTCTCCGAGTCCTCCCGCAGGGCCTCGGTGAGCCGTTCCAGGAACAGGGCGCGGTTGGGCAGTCCGGTGAGCGGATCGTGCAGTGCCTGATGCCGCAGGCGATCCTGCAGCATCTTGCGGTCGGTGACGTCCTCCATCATCGCTACCTGGTAGAGCGGCATGCCGTCCTCACCGCGCACCAGTGACACGATCAGTTCCGTCCACGACTTGCTGCCGTCCGGCCGGGTGAAGTGCTTCTCGACGCGATACTGCTCCCGCTCACCGCGGACGAGTTCCTCGTAGACCCGCCAGACCGTGTCGTTGTCCTCGGGGTCCACCAGGTCGTAGACCATGAGCCCGCGCAGCTCCTCCGAGGTGCGTCCCAGGATTCGCCGCAGCGAGGCGTTGGCCTCCATGATCCGCCCCTCCGTGTCGGCGATCCCGATGCCGATGGCGGCCTCGGCGAAGATCGCCCGGAACCTCGCCTCGCTGGTGCGCAGCGCCTGCTCGACGGAGTCGCGCGCGTCCAGCACGGCCTGGCGGATGGCCTCCTGCTCGTCCAGGGTGCGTTTGCGGGCCGCCTGCATGAATCCCGCCGAGATCGCGGACTGCACGGCCGAGACCCTGGTGCGCATCTCGCCGCTCTCCGGGATGCCGAACGTCGACAGCATCCGCTCCCCGACGTTCTGGATCGTTCTCGCCAGGGATTCGGCCCCGGTGAAGTGTACGGAGACCAGCTCGGCACCCACCTGGCGAGCACCGTCGGTGTCCTGGGGCTCGCTCAGCAGCGCTTCGACCAGCCGGTCGGTGTAGCCCTCCAGCAGCTCCTCGACCTCCGCGCCGGTCATCGGCACGTAACTGGTCCCCACGAGCGCACGGGTCCAGGCGGCGGCGAAGTCCCGCCTGCGCTGGCTGTCCACAGCCGTCACGTCGTGAGCGCTCGAAACAGGCGCTGTCCAGCCGGTCATGCCTGCGGCGCCCTCCGCTTCTCGTAGTCGCCCGCGCCAGATACGGGGGAGCATACGGCTGATGCGGCCCGTTGGTCGAACGCGGAACCTGCCCTCACCCAGGGTAGCTACCCGCTGTGAATTGGCGGGAAGTGCTGATGAAGATCGAATCGGCTGATCATGTCACTCGAACGGGTCGAGTTTCGCGAAACGCACGGCGTCCGATTTGCCTCATTGTGGTGAAAAGGTAACACGATATCCAGTGGTGCGGTGGGATGATCGCAGTCTTTCACGCACGACCGGAGTTCCACAACGGCGGTTACCCCGGGGCCGGCGCCGAGTCCCCGAACCGCAGGACGAGCACGAGGGGATACGCATGCACCGTTCGAGGGGAAGTGGTCGCGCCAGGGCGCTGACCTTCGCGTTATCAGCGCTGTTCGGCACGGTACTGCTCCTGGGGACCTCCGCGCAGGCGGTGGACACCTCAACGCAGCGGCGAGAACGAGCGGGCCACGCGATGGGCTCGCAGATCCGCGAGCGCGAGGGCGGCGATCCCTCGGCCGCCCCTGTCACCGCGCGCAACCCCTCGGTCAGGGGGATGGACGTGAGCGGACACCAGAACTGGGTGAACTGGCGCCACTGGTGGAACGAGGGAATGCGGTTCGCCTACGTGAAGGCCACCGAGGGAACCGGCTACACCAGCCCGGACTTCAACCACCAGTACACCGGCTCGTACAAGGTGGGCATGATCCGGGGCGCCTACCACTTCGCGCTGCCCGACCGCTCCAGCGGAGCCGCCCAGGCGCGCTACTTCGTGAACAACGGCGGCGGCTGGTCGGCGGACGGCCGAACCCTGCCGGGGGCGCTGGACATCGAGTACAACCCGTACGGCCCCATCTGCTACGGCAAGAGCCGGGGCGCCATGGCGGACTGGATCCGGGACTTCAGCGACACCTACCAACGCCTGACCGGGAGGTATCCCGCCATTTACACCAGCACCAGCTGGTGGAACGAGTGCGTGCGCGCGGACTTCGGGAGCACCAATCCGCTGTGGGTCGCCCGCTACAACGACTACATCGGACCGCTGCCGCACGGCTGGGGCTTCCACACCTTCTGGCAGTACACCTCGTCACCGCTGGACAAGAACCTGTTCAACGGCTCCTACGAGCAACTGAGACGGCTGGCGCGTGGGTGAGGCGTCCCGACGCGCCGCGTGACGACGGTGGCGGGTGGGGCGGCCCGGCGAGCGGGTGCCGCCGACACACCTCGGTGCCGACAGCACCCGCCGGGACGGAAACGAGCGCGTCGTTCAGCCGAACAGACGGGGAAGCGTGCCCTCCCAGGCCTCCCGCAGTTCGGACAGCGGGATCTCGCCGATCCCCTGGATCTCCAGTGCTCCCGACTCGGTGTCCACCACGCCGGTCTTCGAGCACGGCAGCCCCCGGGCGGCGCACAGCTCGGTGAACTTCAGTTCCGCACCGCGCGGCACCGACACCAGAACCCGGCCGGCGGACTCGGAGAACAGCCACACGAACGGGTCAGCCTCCTCCGGCAGCACGATCCGTGCCCCGGTCTCGCCGATCAGCGACATCTCCACCAGGGCCTGGGCGAGTCCGCCCTCGGAGAGGTCGTGCGCGGCGGAGATCAGCCCGTCCCGCGAACCGATTCCCAGCACGTCGGCCAGCAGCCGCTCCCGTTCCAGGTCCACCCGCGGCGGGGTGCCGCCGAGGTGGTCGTGCGCCACCCTGCTCCACTCGGACCCGCCGAACTCCTCACGGGTCTCGCCGAGCAGCAGCAGCGACTCACCGGAGGCGGCCCCGATACCGGTCGGAATCCGCTTGGTCACGTCGTCGATGACCCCGAGCACCCCGGCGACCGGCGTCGGCAGGATCGGACTGCTGCCGGTCTGGTTGTAGAAGCTCACGTTGCCGCCGGTGACCGGGACACCCAGTTCGGCGGCAGCGTCGGCGAGCCCCCGCACGGACTGCTGGAACTGCCACATCACGGCGGGGTCCTCGGCCGAGCCGAAATTGAGGCAGTTGGTGACCGCCACCGGCTTCGAGCCCGTCACCGCGACGTTGCGGTAGGCCTCGGCCAGCGCCAGCCGAGCCCCCTCGTAGGGGTCGAGCCTGGTGTAGCGGGCGTTGCAGTCGGTCGCGACGGCGATGCCGCGTCCCGTCTCCTCGTCCACCCGCAGCACCCCGCCGTCGGAGGGCTGGGCCAGCACGGTGTTGCCGCGCACGTAGTGGTCGTACTGGCCGGTCACCCACTCGCGGGAACACAGGTTCGGCGAGGCCGCCATCCGCAGCAGTGTCTCGCGCAGCTCGTCCGCCGTTCCGGGCCGTGCCAGCGTGTTCGGGTCGTCCGCCGTGATCAGGTCCTGCTCGGCGGGGCGCCGCACCGGACGCTGGTATACCGGCCCCTCGTCGGCCACGGTGCGCGGCGGAACGTCGACCACGCACTCGCCACGCCAGTCGATCCGCAGGCGGTCGTCCTCGGTCACCTCGCCGATGACCGTCGCGGTCACGTCCCACTTGCGGCAGACCGCCATGAAGGATTCCACGTCCTCGGGACGCACGATCGCGCACATGCGTTCCTGCGACTCGCTGGAGAGGATCTCGGCGGGGTTCATCCCCTCGGCACGCAGCGGTACCGTGTCCAGGTCGATCCGCATACCGCCGTCACCGGCCGCGGCCAGCTCGGAGGTGGCGCAGGAGAGCCCGGCGCCGCCGAGGTCCTGGACACCCACGACGAGGTCCGAACCGTAGAGCTCCAGGCAGCACTCGATGAGCACCTTCTCGGTGAAGGGGTCGCCCACCTGCACGCTCGGCAGTTTCTTGCGGCCACTGCCGGTCTCGTCGCCGCTGAAGGTCTCCGAGGCCAGCACGGACACACCGCCGATGCCGTCCAGACCGGTCCGGGCGCCGAACAGGACCACCTTGTTGCCCGCGCCGGTGGCGTGTGCCAGCTGCAGCTCGTCGGATTTGAGGACCCCGACGCACATGGCGTTGACCAGCGGGTTCCTCGCGTAGGACTCGTCGAAGACGACCTCGCCGCCGATATTGGGCAACCCCAGGCAGTTGCCGTAGCCACCGATTCCCTCGACCACACCGGGCAGCACCCGTCGGGTGTCCTCGGCTTCGGCGGGGCCGAATCGCAGTGGGTCGGCCACGGCGACGGGACGCGCTCCCATCGCCATGATGTCGCGCACGATGCCGCCGACACCGGTCGCGGCACCCTGGTAGGGCTCCACGTAGGAGGGGTGGTTGTGGCTCTCCACCTTGAAGGTGACCGCCCAGCCGTCCCCGATGTCGACGACACCGGCGTTCTCGCCGATGCCTGCCAGCATCTTGGAGCGCATCTCCTCGGTGGTGGTCTCACCGAAGTACTTCAGGTGCGTCTTGGACGACTTGTAGGAGCAGTGCTCGCTCCACATCACCGAGTACATCGCCAATTCCGCCTCGGTGGGGCGCCGTCCGAGTATCTCGCGGATGCGCTCGTACTCGTCGTCGGCGAGGCCGAGCTCGCGGTACGGCTGCGCGAGCTCGGGGGTCCGCGCGGCGTGCTCGACACTGTCCACTTGTTCGGTGCCGCTCGGCGCGGTGGAGTCGTGCGCCGCGGATTCGTGGGTGGATTCGGTCATGCTGCCACCAGGCTGTCGAGGGCGGACAGGAACATGCCGAGGCCGTCGTCGGTGGGCCCCGTGAGTGGATCGATGGCGTGCTCGGGGTGGGGCATGAGGCCCGCGACCCTGCCGCGCTCGTCGGTGATCCCCGCGATGTCGCGCCGCGAACCGTTCGGATTGTCCTCCACGTAGCGGAAGAGCACACGCCCCTCCCCTTCGAGGCGGTCCAGCACCGGTTCCTCGGCCACGTAGCGGCCCTCACCGTGCTTGATCGGGACCAGCAGGTCCGCTCCCGCCTCGTAGCGGGTGGTCCAGGTGCTGGTGTTGTTCTCCACGCGCAGCCACTGGTCCCGGCAGACGTAGTGCAGCCCGGAGTTGCGCGTCAGCACACCGGGCAGCAGCCCGGCCTCGCACAACACCTGGAAGCCGTTGCAGACGCCGAGCACGGGCATGCCCCGGTCGGCGGCGCGCACCACCTCGGTCATGACCGGGGCGAACTTGGCGATGGCACCGCAACGCAGGTAGTCGCCGTAGCTGAACCCGCCGGGGACGATCACGGCGTCCACTCCGTGCAGGTCGGCGTCACCGTGCCACAGCGCCACGTCGGAGGCCCCCGCGCGGCGCACCGCGCGACGGGCGTCACCGTCGTCCAGCGACCCCGGGAAGGTGATGACCCCGATCCTGGCCCCGGCGGCGCTCACGATTCCACCCGGCGCACGGCCCAGTCCTCGATCACTGGATTGGCCAGGAAATTCTCCGCGATTCGGGCGAGCGTGTCGTCGTCGACGTTCTCGTCGACCTCCAGCTCGAACCGCTTTCCCTGGCGGACTTGCGAGACACCTTCGAATCCCTGCCGGGGCAGTGCGTTGGCAACCGCCTGTCCCTGCGGGTCGAGGATCTCCTGCTTCGGCATTACGTCGACAACGACTCGGGCCACGGGCGTCGCTCCCGGAAACTGTGCGGATCCGGCCCACGGGCGCGGGCGCGGATGGTCGGCGTTACGAGCAAAGCGTAACTGGCCTGCGAGTTCCCTTCGGGCAGCCGGGGAGTGCGTGGGATCTGGGTCACTCCGGTTCCGAGCTCCAGCGCCCCTTCAGATGCGGCTTGCCCGAGGCCGAGTGCAACGCGAAGAGTTTCCCCGACCCGCCGGGTCGTTCGGTGAAGTCCACGCGGGAGGGCAGCAGCACCGGTTTGGCGAACTCCACCTCGACCGAGCAGGCCTCGGGCAGCCTGCCCTCGAAAGTGGCGAGGCAGCGGGCCTTGGACCACATGCCGTGGGCGATGGTGCGGGGGAAACCGAACGCCTTGGCCGTGAGCGGGGACAGGTGGATCGGGTTGCGGTCGCCGGAGACGGCCGCGTACCGCCTGCCCAGGTTCGCGGGCAGTCGCCAGGTGGCTGTGGGAGTCCCGGCGGCCACCTCCGAAACCCCCTCCGGTCGCGGGGCGGACTCGTCCGAACCGCTCCGCCGCAGGTAGGTGCTCGTCTCGGTCCAGACGAGCCGGTCGCCGACGCTGGTCTCGGTGATCACGTCGAACTGCCGCCCCTTCGGGTGCCTGCGCGGATTCGCCAGCCGTACCCGCTGGGTCATGGGGTCGGTGACCAGCACGTGGTGGTACCTGGTGATTCGGTTGGCCACGTGCACCAGACCGACCAGTGGGAACGGGAAGTCCCTGTCGGTCATCAGCCGGACGGCCAGCGGGAACGAGGTGATGTGCGGGTAGGTGATCGGCAGTTCGTCGCGCGTGCCGAACCCGCACAGCCGGTTGTACTCGGCCAGGTGATCGCGGTCGACGGTGATCCCGGAGCGGACGTACTCGGTGTCCGGCAGGCCGGCGTCCCGCCCGGCCCGCCGCAGCGGTGCGGTTCCCGCGGCCTTCAGATAGAGCGCGCCCAGGTTCGGCGACTCGGTCAGTTCCTCGGTCGGCATCCTCGTCTCACCTTCCTGCGGTAAGTCTGCCGGGACTCCGTGACCGGGAGCCCTCGGGCGGGTTCGTGTTCTGTCGCGGGAATCGAATCGTGCGGATGTTCGTCCGATGATCGGAGTCCGGTTCCTTCGACGTGCCCGAGCCGAACCCCCACCGCCCTCGCGGTCGGCACCGCCGCGGGTTCTCTCGGGGTGCTCTCGCGAGGACGCCGGAGACGTGGCGTAGTACCTACTCGGTGTCGGGGCACCCGCAGCGAGACGGCTCGTGAGGTTCCGCCACCGGACCACCCACGCAGCCCGTCCCGCACACGTACTAAGCCCCCAGCAGGCTCTGCCCGCAGACACGGACCACGTTCCCGTTCACCCCCGCCGAACCGGGATCGGCGTAGAAGGCGATGGTCTCGGCGACGTCGATCGGCAGTCCGCCCTGCGAGAGGCTGTTCATCCGCCTGCCCGCCTCCCTTACGAACAGCGGAACCGCGGCGGTCATCGCGGTTTCGATGAACCCGGGGGCCACGGCGTTGATCGTCACACCTCGCTCGGCCGCGCGTGGCGCGAGCGCCTGCACGTGGCCGATCACGCCCGCCTTGGAGGTGGCGTAGTTCGCCTGCCCGACGTTGCCCGCGATGCCGCTGATGGAGGCGACGCCGACGAGCCTTCCGCCTCGGCGCAGTGGTGAGGAGTCGGCCAGCAGAGCGGTGTTGATCCGCTCCTGGGCGGCGAGGTTGACGCGCAGCACCGCGTCCCACTGGTCGCGGCTCATCCGTCCGATGGTCTTGTCCCGGGTGATTCCCGCGTTGTGCACCACGATGTCGAGCCCTTCGTGCCGCTGCTCGACGTGCTCGATCAGTCGCTGGGGTGCGTTCTCGGCGGTGATGTCGAGCTGCAGGGTGGAGCCGCCGATGCGGTTGGCGACCTCGGCGAGGTCCTGCCCCTGGGAGGGGACGTCCAGGCACACCACGTGGGCTCCGTCGCGGGCCAGCGTCTCCGCTATCGCGGCGCCGATCCCGCGGGACGCCCCGGTGACCAGCGCGACCTTGTCGCGCAGCGGAAGGGAGCCGTCGGCGGGGGGCGCTTCGGCCGCTCCGACACGGATCACCTGGCCGGACACGAACGCCGACTTCGGGGAGAGCAGGAAGCGCAGCGTGGAGTCGATCGCCCGTTCGCCGCCCCGGGAGACCTGGACCAGTTGGGCCGTGGAACCGCGCTTGAGTTCCTTGCCCGCGGTGCGCACGAATCCTTCCAGCGCGCGTTGCGCGGTGCGTTCGGCGGGGTCGTCGATTTCCTCCGGCGGTGTGCCGAGCACGATCAGTCTGGCGCACCTGCCCACGCGGCGGATCGTGTCGCCGAAGAACTCGTGCAGTTCGCCCAGTGCGAGGCTGTCACCGATTCCGGTGGCGTCGAAGACCAGGGCGGCGTACTCGGTGTTCTCGTCCCGTCTCCGGTGCACCTCGGCGTGCACGGCTTCCAGCGTCTCGGACACGGCTTCGCCGAGCCGGGATCCCTCGGCCTCGCCGGTGAGCACCGGGCCGGACACGACCGGGTCGCCGGGGCGGTACCTGCGCAGCGGAGTGGGGGTGGGCAGGCCGAGACGTTTGGCCAGCTGTCGCCCGTAGCTGGATGTGACCAACTTGCTGTACGGATCCGCCATGACGAGCAACTCCTCCATGCGTGGTTCGGCACTCGACGGATAAGCTACCCGTCGGTAGGTTAAGTTGCCAGTAGTGCTCTGCCAGGTGCGCCCGTCCGGGTGTCCGAGCGTCGGAGCGGGGCGTCCGCCCCCGGGCGTCGGTGAGCACCGGAGGTCGAGCGGTGGCTCCCTCGGAGCCGTGGCCGCCCGCAGGGGTGATCCGGGCGGTTCCGCCGAGCGAGCGCCCCGGCATCCGGGGTGGCAGGGTTCTGCTGGCAGGCCGGAAACCCCTTCCGGGGCCGGCGCTCGTCGACTAGTTGCGCGGAGGAATCGGCCATGTCCACAACTCGCCGGGTCGCCATCGTCGGAGGCAACCGAATCCCGTTCGCCCGTTCCGGTGGTCCCTACGCGCGGGCGTCCAATCAGGACATGCTCACCGCGGCTCTCGACGGCCTGGTGGCCCGTTACGGACTCGCGGGACGCGACGTCGGCGAGTTCGTGGCCGGAGCGGTGCTCAAGCACAGCCGTGACTTCAACCTCGCCCGCGAGGTCGTGCTCGGCTCCGGACTCGATTCCCGCACCCCGGCCCACGACGTGCAGATGGCCTGCGCCACTGGCCTGGAGTCGGTCGTGTCGGTGGCCAACAAGATCGCGCTCGGGCAGCTCGAATCGGGCATAGCGGGTGGCGTGGACTCGGCCAGCGACGCACCGATCGAACTCAACGACGACCTGCGCAGGGTGCTGCTGCGCGCCAACCACGCCAAGGGCGTCGGCGCGAAGCTGCGGGCGCTCACCGGGCTGCGGCCGGGACACGTGGTGCCCGGCATCCCCCGCAACGCCGAACCGCGTACCGGGTTGTCGATGGGGGAACACGCCGCCAGGACGGCCGCCGCCTGGGGTATCGAACGGGCCGAGCAGGACGAGCTGGCCGCCCGCAGCCACCAGCGGCTCGGCGCGGCCTACGAGCGCGGGTTCTTCGACGACCTGATCACGCCGTTCCAGGGGCTCACGCGCGACCAGAATCTGCGGCCGGACTCCTCCCCGGACAAGCTCGCCAAGCTGAAGCCGGTCTTCGGCCGGGGTGAGGGGGCCACGATGACCGCGGGCAACTCCACCCCGCTCTCCGACGGCGCCGCCACCGTGCTGCTCGCCAGCGAGGAGTGGGCGCGGCGGCACCGGTTGCCGGTGCTGGCCTACCTCGGCGACTTCGTCCCAGGAGCGGTGGATTACGTCAGCGGTGACGAGGGGCTGCTGATGGCTCCCGCCTACGCGGTCCCGAGGCTGTTGGACCGGGTGGGGAGCTCGTTGGACGAGTTCGACTTCTACGAGATCCACGAGGCGTTCGCCTCCCAGGTGCTGTGCACCCTCAAAGCCTGGGAGGATCCGGAGTTCTGCGCCGAGCGGCTCGGCAGGGACGAACCGTTGGGCAGGATCGACACCGATCGTCTGAATGTGAACGGATCATCGCTGGCGGCCGGTCATCCCTTCGCCGCGACCGGTGGGCGGATCGTCGCGACCCTGGCCAAGCTGCTGGCCGAGCGGGGCTCCGGACGCGGCCTGGTCTCGATCTGCGCAGCGGGGGGCCAGGGCCTGACCGCTGTAGTCGAACGCTGACCGGCAGTAACCCTTCCGCCTTCCGTTTCCCGCCGAGCCGGTGGTTCTCCTCCGGAGGCCCCGGTTTCCGTGGCCGAGGTCGGGACTGGATTCCGGTCCGAAGTGGAGCGCGGTGTTCGTGTCCGGCGCGAGCTGCGTCGGCGCGCTCGCCGTGCTCGGGTTCGTGACCCGGGTTACATTGGTTGTCCCGGTTGGGAATTCCGTCCGACTCGGTCCTGTTCGTCCCGTGGGCACCTCGGCGGCGATCACGATTTCCGCACCTCGGCGGCAGCGCGATCACCTTCGATTATGACCGTCCGTGCCGTGTCGGGTCCGGTTCGTGTTCACGGTTCGATCCCGATCGATCGACATCCCGTCCCGATCATTAAATGTGATTCACGACACGTCATATCGGAGGTGTAACACTTTGATGTACGGGCACGATGAACGGGGTGACTCCGCGATGCTGTCGGACCCCCGACCTGGCAGCATCGCGGAGTTCGCCACCCCCGTTGTCTGCTTGTCGGTCGAGCGGTAGGCAGACGACTCGAATACGTCCTCGCCCAACGGGTGGGTTCCCACGCGCCGGACGAGGTGTCTCTTCGTCGCGCGAGCGACGAGTCCGATAACGGCATCCCTGCAAGGCAGGGCGATGTCGCGGCCCCATGTAGATCACATTGAGTGATCGGATGATCACTCGAGGTTTCGGACAGCCTGAAGGAGAGGCACCATGAACGTTGCCATCGTGATGATCGGTGCACTGCTGCCGATCCTGGCGGCAAGCGTGTTCTACGTAAGCGACCACCGCACTACACCGCACTTCAACCGTTCCCCGACGACGGACGGAGAGTTCGGCGAACACGAAACCTCCGTGCCCGGTGGGCTCGCCATGGACGCCCCGGTGGATTCCGGGGTGGCTGACAGGGAGACCTCGAAGGCGGCCTGAGCACGACAGGCCCTGAGCCCACGAAGCCCGGTGCGGCTTCTCGAGCCGTCCTCCGGTGGCCGTGTCCGGATGACGGCCGTACGAAACACGATCACGGTTATGGGTGCCGGTGACGAGAGGTCGTGCTCTGTCCCCCGGAGCACGACCACGGTGTCGGACGATTTCCGGCCGGATCGGAAATCCAGAGTTCCTGATTCCCACGAAACACCCGGGCGTGGATTTCTCGTGAAATCGACGCCCGGAGATTTCCAGCGCCCCGTGTGACGCTCACTCGGTCGTGGCCGGCTCGTGCCCGAGCCGGAATCCGATGCCGCGTACCGTGACGATCGAGTTGCTGTCGTGCAGCTTGCTGCGCAGGCTGTTGACGTGCGTGTCGAGCGTTCTGCTGGTTTTGCGGTACTCTTCCTCCCACACCTCGGACATGATCTCCTGCCGGGAGAAGACCGTCTTCGGGTTCGAGGCGAGCAGGTGCAGGAGGTCGAACTCCTTCCTCGTCACGTTGATCAGGCGCTGTTTCCACCGGACCTCGCGTGCGTCCGGGTCGATTCGCAGCAGTCCGTGCGAGATGGCGCGGTCGCCCCGGAGCCGGCTGCCGGTGCGGCGGGTGACCGCCTCGACACGTGCCGCCAGTTCGTGCGTCCCGCAGGGGCGGGTCATGTAGTCGTCGGCACCGGCGCGCAGCCCGAGCACTCGGTCGGGCTCGGAGGCCCGCGCCGCCAGTGCGATCACGGGGATCTCGCACGTCGCTCGTATGTCGCGGCACAGCTTCAGACCGTCGAGATCGCCGATGTCGAGGCTCAGTATCACCAGGTCCGAGCTCCGGTACTTCTCGAGCGCCTGCTTGCCGGAGTGAGCAGTGTCCACCGAGTGACCGTGCCGTCGCAGCGCTCGACACATCTCCTCGCGTGAGGCGGTGTCGTCTTCGACCACGAGTAAGTTCAAAGTGACTCCGTCCCATGGATCGCTCGTCGCGGTGTCCCGAACTGCGGGAGGCGCGGGTGAGCCGTTCGTTCTGTGGTGGCAACCGGCCTCAAAATAACAAACCAATCGATTGGTTTTCAACGGCAGGGCTGGCTTCTGGTGCTGGTTGCGATATGTTCACCACAAGGTGACACTTCGTGTTCGAGTCGCATGCTGGTCCGTAGCACATAACCACTTTGAGCAGCGATTTTTCTTCTTCGTGACAGGGTGGCCGTGCTGGCGTCGGGACGCGGTGCCGCTGTGTTCGAGTGCGTGTTGCGGTGATTTCCGGCGGCATCGAGTAGGCTTCCGAGGAATATAAAACCGCTTAGGCGGTTTGTGAGGTGTGGAAGGAGTGTTCTGATGAGACAAGAACGTGCCAGGTACAGCCGCTGGGCGATCATCGAGGCCGCCTCCGAGCTCTTCGAGCGGAAGGGCGCCGACGCCACCGGACTGACGGAGATCTGCGAGGTCGCCGGACTCAGCCGTGGTGCGCTCTACTTCCACTTCGAGACCAAGGAGGAGCTGAAGGCGGCGGTACGTGAGCACGCGGCGGTCAGCATCGACGGGTACGAGTCCGCGCTGCTGCACGACCCACGCCCCGTCCCCGTGGCCATCCGTGACTTCACCGTCGCGATGCTGTCGCTGCTGGAGACCGACGTCGTCATCCGCGCGGGGGTGTACCTGGGCAGCGAGTCCGACGGCTCGGGAGGCGCGCACGCGATACAGCGGCGGTGGACACGGTTGATCCAAGACAAGATCGCTTCGGTGCGCGACGCCGAGAGCGTCGATCCAGGGGCCGAAGCCGGTCAGGGGCTGGCCTGGACGTTCAGTTCGCTGATCATGGGATTGTTCGGGCTGGGTAGGTTCGACCGGTTCTGGTGGCGCGAAACCACCGTGACCGAGCTCTGGGCGACCCTGTGGCCGGAAGTCCGACTGTTCTCCGTGCGCCATCCGGCGGCGACCGGTTGAGGTACGAGGGTCGTTCCCCGCTTCGGCCGGATCGTGGGCTCCACCGGCCGTTCCCGGGAGGACGACGGCGGTCAGTTCGTGGCCGGCCCGGAACCTGTCTCGTCCGGGAGGACGGCGCTCGTGTCCAGCCGCGCGAGAATGCCGGGCACGGCGATGCCGGGCAGCATGTGGTTCCAGAAGATCGACACCCGCTCGCGCAGGTCGCCCCGCCCACTCCTGGCCTGCGCCAGCAGCTGGATCCCGCTGAACGAGCCCACGACGAGCTCGGCCGTGTCGGCGGGCACGATGTGCGGCAGCAGTTCGTGGGATCCTCGCGCCTCCTCGAGCATCCGGCGGCACATGTCTATCCAGGTCATGTACGGGCTCTCCCGCACACTCATGAACGCCCCCTGCTCGACCGCCAGTCGGATGCCCGCACGCAGGACGACGTCGGCGGACAGGTCCCGCGCGACCGTCACGGTCAGGTCCACCAGTTCCTGCAACCTGAGTTCTCTCGGCGCCACCCGCACTTGCTCGGCCTGTGCGTCGATCACACCGTTGGCCAGGTCCTCCTTGGAAGCGAAGTGGAAGTACAGCGCACCGCGGGTCACCCGGGCCCGGTTGATGATCTCGGTGATACTCGCTCCGGAGTAGCCGAACTCGTCGAACACGCTGGCCGCGGCGCGGATCAGGGTGTCGCGGGTTTGCAGCGCTCTCTCCTGTACTGGCACGAAAAGTAGTCCCCCTGCTCTCGATGGCCCGGAGTCCGGGTACTGGGCCGAGACGAATCGGATCTTGAAAAAATACCGTCTGTTTTGTATTTTATCGCTCAGTGGTGTTCCTGCCCCGTGAGGTCGCGGGGCTGTTCCCGCTCACGCGTGGAACACGTGGTCCGGGGCTCGTCCCCACCGCAGCGTGGCGGCCGGGACCACCACGTTCGAGCGAGGTCCCGACTCCGGCCGGGGTCCACCGTGACTCCGCCGTCCGGTCGGATCCCGACGCGCACGGTATCGCCGTAGCATCAGCGGAAGGCTGTCGAATGACATCACGCATCCTGCTCACGGGGGCGAGCGGATTCATCGGAAGCCGGGTGGCCCGGGCACTCACCGCTCGGCCGGACTTCACCGTACGGCTCCTGCACCGGGGCGAGTCCCCGCGTGAGGGGGCCGAGACCGAGAGCGCAGCGCGGCTCGAAACCGTGCGGGCGGATCTGACCGACCCCGACTCCCTGCGCGGCGTCTGCGACGGTGTGGACGCCGTGGTGCACCTGGCCTCCCTCGTCAGCGGCGGCCCCGAAGCGTGCGCGGCGGTCAACACCTCAGGCACGCGGGCGCTCGTGGGCGAGGCGCTCCGTACCGGTCGGACACCCAGGATCATCTACCTGAGTACGGCCGCCGTCTACGGCAGGGGGCCGTTCCGCGATGCCGGGGAGAACGATCTCCCTCTCGCGCCGAGCTCGGCGCGCAGTCGCACCCGTGCCGACGCCGAGCGGGAGGTGCTGAACGCGGACGGGATCGTGCTGCGCCCCCACCTGGTATACGGCACCGGTGATCGCTGGGTGGTCCCCGCCCTGGTCGAGTTGCGGGAGAAGCTCGACGGCGGGATGCGCGACTGGCGGACGCGGATGTCGCTGATCGACGCCGACGACATCGCCAGGGTGATCGCGACCGCGGTTTCGGCCGAGCGGATACCGGGCGACGTCTACCACCTCAACCACCCGAGCCCCGTCGAGTGCGCCGAGCTGATGAACGCGGTCGACACCCTCTTCCCCCCTCGGCGAGGTGGGCCGGACCTGGACTCGACCACGGCGCGGGAGAGGCTGCGCGGTGACGAACGAGCACTGCACGACCTGGAGATGGTGCTGCACGACCACTGGTTCGCCGGGGACCGGATCTGGCGCGACCTCGACCTCGACCCCGGCCCCGGGTTCGGTGAGCGGTTTTCGAACCACCTCGCCTGGTATCGCCGGCTGCTGAGCACCCCGGCTGTCGGGGTCGGCTGATCCGGCGAGCCCGCCGTCCCCTGCCCACTCCGGCAGGGGAACTTCCCGGTGGCGGGGCCGAGCGCGGCGAGCTCGACCACATCGATCCGCGGGAGGAACACGCGCCCCGCGAGTGTTGTTCAATACGAACATGAGCGCTCAACAGCGGAATCGTCGTGCCCGTGTACGCGCCCCGGAGCCGACCGGCCGTCAGTGGTTGAACACCGGCGGGCGGACGCCGCGGCTGACCGAGCTGCGTGGCAGGTTCGTACTGCTGGACTTCTGGGCGTTCTGCTGCGTCAACTGCCTGCACGTTCTCGACGAGCTGCGGCCGCTGGAGCGCGAGTTCGCCGAGGAACTGGTCACCATCGGCGTGCACTCCCCCAAGTTCGAGCACGAGGCGGACCCGGACGCGCTCGCCGCCGCCGTGGAGCGCTACGACGTCGAGCACCCGGTGCTCGACGACCCTGAGCTGGCCACCTGGCGTGACTACGCGGTGAAGGCGTGGCCCACCCTGGTGCTGATCGACCCCGAGGGCTACGTGGTGCACGAGGCCGCGGGTGAGGGGCACGTCGAAGCGCTGCGCAGGATACTCGGTGAGCTGGTGGCCGAGCACGAAAGACGTGGCACCCTGCACCGTGGGGCCGAGACTCGGGTTCCCGCGCCGGAGTCGAACACCACCCTGCGATTCCCCTCGAAGGTCCTCGCCCTGGACGAGGGCACGCTGCTCGTCGCGGACTCCGCGCGGCACTCGCTGGTCGAGCTCGCCGCCGACGGCGAGACACCGCTGCGCCGCGTCGGCACCGGCGGCCGGGGCCGTGCCGACGGGGACGCCGAGTTCGCCTCCTTCAGCGAGCCCGGCGGATTGGCGCTGCTGCCCGAGGCCGTCGCGGCGCGGGCCGGTTACGACGTGGTGGTCGCCGACACCGTGAACCATCTGCTGCGCGGTGTTCGGTTGGCGGACGGGGCCGTCGTCACGGTCGCGGGAACCGGTGCGCAGTGGCGGGACGAACCGGACTCCGGGACGGCGCTGGAGACACCGCTGACCAGCCCCTGGGACGTGACCTGGTGGGAGCCCGCGGGCGGTGTGGTGATCGCGATGGCCGGAAACCACACCCTCGGGCTGTTCGACCCGGTAGAGGGAAGCCTCTCCCGGTTCGCGGGCACCACGGTGGAGGGGCTGCGCGACGGCTCGGCGGCCGAGACCTTCCTCGCGCAGCCGTCCGGACTCGCCGCCGCGAGCGCGGAGACGGACCCCGCCGGTTCCGAGCGGCTCTGGTTCGTCGACGCCGAGACCTCCGCCCTGCGGTGGGTCGAACCCCACGACGGGGGATTCGAGGTGCGCACCGCGATCGGCAAGGGGCTGTTCGACTTCGGCCACACCGACGGTCCCGCCGCCGACGCGCTGCTGCAGCACCCGCTCGGGGTCGCCGTGCTGCCGGACGGGACCGTGGCGATCTGCGACACCTACAACGGGGCGATCCGTCGTTACGACCCCGCCACGGCGGAGGTCTCCACGCTCGCGACGGGGGTCTCCGAACCCTCGGGTGCCGTCACCTCGGAGGGTGAGCTCGTGGTGGCCGCGAGCGCCGCGCACCGGCTGGAACGCCCGGTGCCGCCGGGGATGACCGCGCGCCTGATCGAGGGAGGAGCGCAGCGGGTCAACCGCCCGGCCACCGAGATCCGGGCCGGTGAGGTCGAGCTCACCGTGGTGTTCGATCCGCCACCCGGGCAGAAGCTCGACGAGCGCTACGGCCCCTCGACGCGGCTGGAGGTGAGTTCCTCCCCCGAGGACATGCTGGTTTCCGGTGCGGGTACCGGCACCGAGCTGAGCAGGCGCCTGGTGCTGGCCGAGGGCTATGAGCATGGGGTGCTGCACGTGGTCGCGCAGGCGGCCAGTTGTGACGACGACTCGGCGGTAGAGCACCCGGCGTGCCGGTTGACCAGGCAGGACTGGGGAGTTCCGATCCGGATCGACCGAGGGGGCAGCGACAGGCTCCCGCTGGTCATGGGTGGGCTCGACGAGCAGTGACCGGTTCGTGCCCGCCCCACCCCTGCGCGTACCCGGGCAACCCTGCGCATTCGGTGGTCTCGACCGGACGCGTAAACTTTCCGGGTGACCGATGCCAAGCTTGAGATCCAGATGTTGCACGACCGGGTCATGGTGCGGGTCTCCGAAGAGTCCGGTGAGCGCCGCAGCAGCGGCGGTATCGTGATCCCGGCGACCGCGCAGGTGGCCAAGCGCCTGCTCTGGGGTGAGGTTTTCGGTGTGGGCAGTCATGTGCGCAGCGTCCAGACCGGGGACCAGGTGCTGTTCAACCCCGAGGAGCAGTACGAGGTGGAGGTCCGGGGCGAGATCTACGTGGTGCTGCGGGAGCGTGACCTGCACGCCGTGGCCTCCGAACGGACCGAACAGGGGACCGGTCTGTATCTTTGAGCGAGGTGCGTCCGGTTCGACGGGGCCGATGTGCGCTGTGTCGCACGTGGGACCGGGTCGGAATCGGTGGAGGGCCGCCGCGGCCGGGCCGTACCGGTGATGGTGGTCGGCTGGCTGGTGTGCGCCGCCGACTCCGCCGCAAGACCGAGAAGAAGGGGACGCGGTGCCGGAAGACCACGAACGTCCCGATCGCACCGAGAGTGGTCGGGACCGGCGAGCGGACGAACCGACCGAGCGGATTCAGTTTCTCTCCGGTGATCTGAGCGGCAGTGGGGCCCCGAACCGCGACGTGGTTGGCGAGGGCACAGCGGAGGCGGACGCCACTCGGCGCTCGGACGATCCGGGGTCGGCGGAAGTCGACGAGTCACGTCGCGACACCAGGCCCGGCATCACACCGCCACACACCGCGGGGGCGGCCCTCGACGCCGCTGAAAGCCCGGACACGGGGCGAACCGGGGCTGATGGCACCGACGCGGCGGACGGCTCGGACCGGCCCGAGGCCCCGGCCGAGGACGACACCGAAAGCACCGACACCATCCCCCGGATCGCCGAGGGGACGACGGTGGTGCCTTTCGAGGGAGACGCCGAGCGCACCGACACCATCCCCGCCGTGGCCGACACCACCGAGACCGTCGAGCCGGCAGCGCCCGCCGCGTTCGTCACCGCCGCGCCGGAGTACTCCTCCGACGCGACCGCGTGGTTCGGTCACCACCAGCCCCAGCAGGAGCCCTTCGGGGTGGGGCAGCGGTTCGGGACGCCCGGTTACCCCCAGCAGCCCCCGTTCGAGGCTCCGGCGGAGGCCCCGGCTCAGGGGAAGGACGCGGCTGGTTCGCTCCTCGGGCGGAAACTGCCGCCGCGCCGTTCCTTACTCCGGGCAGGGCTCGCCGCCGGGATCACCCTCGGCGTGCTCGTACTGCTCTACATCGGTGACCTGGCGTTCAGCAGTGGCCAGGTGCCCAGGGGCACCACGGTCGCCGGTGTCGACGTCGGTGGACTGAACCCCGCTGCCGCCGAGCGGGAACTGCGCTCCCAGCTCGACGACTCGCTCAGCGACCCCATCCGGCTCGAGGTGGGCAAGGCCAGCAGCAGCATCGATCCCGCGGCCGCGGGCCTGTCGATGGACTGGGACGCCACACTGGACAAGGCGGGCTCGCAGCCGCTGAACCCGATCACGAGGCTGACCTCGTTCTTCACCACCCGCGAGGTGACTCCCGAGAGCAACGTCGACAGGGAGAAGCTTCGGGAGCAGCTGAAGCGGGTGCGCAACGACCTCCACCGGGAGCCGGTGGAGGGAACCATCCGCTTCGAGGGCTCCGAGCCCGTGCCGGTGTTCCCGGTCACCGGCAGGAATGTGGACATCGAGCGCTCGTTGGACGTCGTGGTCCGCGACTGGGTGGGCGGCGACCCCGTCGCGCTGCCCTACACGAAGGAGGAGGTCCGCACCACCGAGTCCGGCGTGCGGCGCGCGCTGGAGCGGGTGGCCCGTCCCGCCGTCTCGGGGCCGGTCACCGTGAACGGTGACGGGGTGCAGGCCACCCTGGCTCCCGCCGACATCGCCGGCGCGCTGCGCTTCGAGCCGAACGACTCGGGCGGTCTGGACTGGCACATCGACGTCCCCGCCGCGAAGAAGGTCGTCAAGCCGCAGGTCGAGTCCACCCTCAAGGAGGGCAAGGACGCCTCCTTCGTCTTCGAGGACGGCAAGCCCACCGTCGAGCCCTCCGAGACCGGGCGCGGCATCGACTGGAAGAAGACGTTCGAGCCGCTGCGCGAGAAGCTCACCCAGTCCGGCTCGGACACCATCGAGGCGGTCTACAAGGACGTTCCCGCCGAGCTGACCACCGAAGAGGCGAAGAAGCTCGGCATCGAGGAGAAGGTCAGCACCTTCACCACGGGCGGGTTCAGCGAGGACTCCGGGGTGAACATCAAACGCGTCGCCCAGGAGGTCGACGGTGCCCTCGTCAAGCCGGGTGAGACGTTCAGCCTCAACGGCCACACCGGCATCCGACAGAAGGAACAGGGCTACATCGCCTCCGGAATCATCAAGGACGGACGTCCCGACGAGGCCGTCGGCGGCGGCATCTCCCAGTTCGCCACCACGCTGTACAACGCCTCCTACCTGGCGGGTATGAAGGACGTCGAGCACAGGGAGCACAGCTACTACATCAGCCGCTACCCGATGGGGCGGGAAGCGACGGTGTTCCAGAAGAAGGACGGCACCAGTCTGATCGACGTGAAGTTCAAGAACGTCTCCGACAGCGGAATCCTGATCAAGACCGCGTGGACGCCGGATTCGGTGAAGGTGACCTTCTGGGGGACCAAGCAGTACGAGGTCAAGTCCAAGACCAGCGACAAGACCGACATCACCGAGCCCGAGAAGAAGACGATACCCGCCGGTGAGCACTGCATCGAGAGCAGCGGCAAGAAGGGTTTCACGGTCTACAACACCCGGATACGGAAGAACATCGAGACCGGTGAGGTGACCAAGAACCGGCGGAAGGTCGTCTACGACCCGCAACCGATCATCAAGTGCGAGAAGAAGGACGAGCAGTAGCCGTTCCCGGCCTCCGGGCGGTGCCCTGGCTCCGGGCGGGGACGGCGATGCCCGTCCCGTCAGTGCCGGCTCGGCCGCTTTCCGTGGAACGCGACGGGTGTGATGCCGCACGATCTCCGGATATATGCCGGTACGCGGGAATCCTGCCACTACTCCACACGTGTGAGAGGTGGAAGGTTCCGACCGGAAACGGAGTGGTTTCATGCGCGCCACCGTCATACACGGTGCGGGGGACGTGCGGGTGGAGAACGTCGCCGACCCGGTGCTGTCCGAGCCCACCGACGCGATCGTGCGGGTGAGTCTGACCTGCATCTGCGGTAGTGACCTCTGGCCCTACCGAGGCATGGAGCGGGACGGGGCGGGCAGTCGCATCGGTCACGAGTTCCTCGGTGTGGTCGAGGAGACCGGTTCCGAGGTGAACGGGCTGCGGCCGGGCGATCTGGTGGTTTCGCCGTTCACCTGGTCCGACGGCGAGTGCGCCTACTGCAGGGAGCGGCTGCAGACCTCCTGCGTCAACGGCGGCCTGTGGGGCTCGTCCGGTTCGGACGGGGCCCAGGGCGAGGCGGTGCGGGTGCCCTACGCCGAGGGCACCCTGGTCCGACTGCCGGTGGAGCCGGACAGCGAGCTGCTCCCAGGCCTGCTCACCCTCGCCGACGTGCTTCCCACCGGCCACCACGCCGCGGTCTCCGCGGGAGTGCGCCCCGGTGGCACCGTTACCGTCGTCGGCGACGGCGCTGTCGGGCTGTGCGGGGTGCTCGCGGCCAACCGGCTCGGCGCGGAGCGGATCATCGTCATGGGCAGACACACCGATCGCACGGATCTCGCCGTCGAGTTCGGTGCCACGGACGTGGTCCCCGAACGAGGGGAGGAGGCCGTGGAACGGATCCGCGAGCTGACCGGCGGCGAGGGGACGCGGTCGGTGCTGGAGTGCGTCGGCACCGGTGACTCGTTGCGAACCGCGCTGCGGGTGGCCCGGGAAGGCGGTCGGGTCGGTTACGTCGGTGTCCCGCAGGACGGCGACGGTGTGGACGTGCGCGAGATGTTCACGCGCAACGTCGGCATCGCGGGTGGAGTCTGCCCGGCCCGGGCCTACATTCCCGAGCTGTTGCCCGACGTGCTCTACGGCAAGTTCGACCCGGGACGGGTGTTCGACCGGCGGATCGGTTTGGACGGTGTGTCCGAGGGGTACCGGGAGATGGCCGAGCGGAAGGCGCTCAAAGTGCTCGTCGACCCGAGCTGAGTCCGAGGAGTGCGTTGCCGGTTCCCGGGGCGCCGCGATTTCGCGAGAAATCGACGCTCGTCGGGAACCGTCGAAAGAAGAACCGCGCCCACCGGTTCCGCCGGGTTCTCCCGGTGGTGCCGGTGGGCGCGGGTGAGTCGTTACGAGCGCGGTCCGGGGATCAGAACGCGGCCTCGTCGATCTCCATCAGCGAGTTGTCGGTGTTCTCCACGACCTTGCGCCGGGAGGAGAGCTCGGGCAGCACGTTCTTGGCGAAGAACCGCACGGCGGCGACCTTGCCGTTGTAGAACGAGGCTTCCCTGCCGGTGGCGCCGTTGTCCAGCGCGCGCAGCGCGATCTCGGCCTGGCGCAGCAGCAGCCAGCCGATCAGCACGTCGCCCATGCTCATCAGCAGGGTGACGGCCTGCTGTCCGACCTTGTAGATCTCGTTGACGTCCTCCTGGGCGGAGGTCGCGAAGCCGAACAGCGCCCCGAGCATGCTCTGCGCGTCGTCCAGCGCCTGTCCGAGCAGCTCCCGCTCCTCCTTGAGCCGCTCGTCGGCCTCGGAGGCGTTCAGGGTCTGCTGGATCTCGTTCGCCACGTGGCCGATCGCCTGGCCGTTGTTCTTCACGATCTTGCGGAAGAAGAAGTCCTGTGCCTGGATCGCGGTGGTGCCCTCGTAGAGGCTGTCGATCTTGGCGTCCCGGATGTACTGCTCGATCGGGTAGTCCTGCAGGTAGCCCGAGCCTCCCAGGGTCTGCAGCGACAGCGTGAGCATCTCGTAGGCGCGCTCGGAGCCGACGCCCTTGACGATCGGCAGCAGCAGGTCGTTGACCTGCTCGAACAGGCTGGCGTCCTCGCCGCTCGTCTTGGCCTGCGAGATGCGGTCCTGGTAGTCGGAGGCGTAGCAGTAGACGGCGCGCAGCCCTTCCGCGTAGGCCTTCTGCAGCATCAGGATGCGCCGCACGTCCGGGTGGTGCGTGATCGTGACGCGGGGCGCGGTCTTGTCGGCCGCGCGCGGCATGTCGGCGCTCTGCACCCGCTCCTTGGCGTACTCCAGCGCGTTGAGGTAGCCGGTGGACAGGGTGCCGATGGCCTTGGTGCCGACCATCATACGGGCGTACTCGATGACCTGGAACATCTGCGCGATGCCGTCGTGCACCTCGCCGAGCAGCCAGCCCTTGGCGGGTGTGCCGTGCTGGCCGAAGGTGAGTTCGCAGGTGGCCGAGGCGTTGAGGCCCATCTTGTGCTCGACGTTGGTGACGAAGGCGCCGTTGCGCTCGCCGGGCTCACCGGTGCTGCCGTCGAAGTGGTACTTCGGCACCAGGAACAGACTCAGCCCTTTGGTGCCCGGCTTGGGCTCCACGTCGGGCCCCTCGGGGCGGGCCAACACCAGGTGCATGATGTTCTCGGTCATGTCCTGGTCGCCCGAGGTGATGAACCGCTTGACGCCTTCGAGGTGCCAGCTGCCGTCCTCCTGCTTGACGGCCTTGGTGCGGCCCGCGCCGACGTCGGAACCCGCGTCGGGCTCGGTCAGCACCATCGTCGCGCCCCAGCCGCGGTCGATCATCAGCTCGGCCCAGCGCCGCTGCTGCTCGGTGCCGTTCTCCCACAGGATGGTGGCGAAGCTCGGGCCGGCCATGTACATGAAGATCGCGGGGTTGGAGCCCAGCATCAGCTCCGCCGCGGCCCACTGCACCGACGGCGGGATGCCGTAGCCGCCCAGCTCGTCGGGCAGGCTCAGCCGCCACCACTCACCGTCCATGACCTGCTGGTAGGACTTCTTGAAGCCTTCGGGCAGCGTGACCGAGCTGGTCTTCGGGTCGAACTGGGCCGGGTTGCGGTCGCCCTCCTCGAAGGACTCGGCCAGCGGGCCGGTCGCGAGGGTGTTCAGCTCGGTGAGCACGCCCCGGGCCGAGTCCTCGTCGGCCTGTTCGAACGCGCCCTTGCCCAGCCGATTCTGCACTTCGAACAGCTCGAAGAGGTTGAACTCGAGGTCGCGGATATTGCTCTTGTAATGGCCCATGGCGTGGCTCCCTCGTGCTGAATCGTGCAGGGCGGGCCAGGTACCACGCCCTTACTCATCGGTAACCCAAGTATATTACCTACCAGTAACTTCTGCCAAGCGAACACCGTCGAAACGCCCCGAACGTCGGTGTGCTCCGGCTCTTCGGCGTTCGATTCGCGGACGACGGCCGGTATTCGGCAAGCCCTCGGGGCGGCGGCTCCCGCCGGGGAAACCAGTGGTGTCCGAGGGTTCGGACTCCGGCTTGACCCTCACGCCGCGTGAGGCAGCACCCTCGTGGTCGAGGTGAGCGAACATGAGTCGTTCGGCGGCGGGCTCCGGCCGCGGTGTCGGTGAGGTGGCACGGCTCTCCGGGGTCACGGTGCGCACCCTGCACCACTACGACCAGATCGGGCTGCTGTCACCGAGCGGGCGCAGCGCGGCGGGTTACCGCGAGTACTCGGAGGCGGATCTCGAACGGCTGCGGCGGATTCTCGCCTACCGCGAACTCGGGTTCGGCCTCACCGACATCGCCGACATCCTCGACGGCGGTGACACCACTGCGCATCTGCGGCGCCAGCGACGGCTGTTGACCGAGCGGATCGACCGGCTGCGGGCGGTGCTGGCCACCGTGGAGCTGGAACTGGAGGCGAACACGATGGGAATCGATCTCTCCGAGGAGGAGAAGTTCGAACTGTTCGGCGGGTTCGACCCGGACGAGCACGCCGAGGAGGCACAGCGGCGCTGGGGCGGCACCGATCCCTACCGGGAGTCGCGGCGCCGCACGGCCTCCTACACCAGGGAGGACTGGCAGCGCATGGCCGCCGAGCAGCGGCAGCTGCACCGGGACTTCGCCACGGCGTTGGCCGAGGGCGAGTCGGCCACTAGTGCCCGTGCGACGGACCTGGCCGAACGGCACCGCCTGTTGATCAGTGGTTGGTTCTACGAGTGCTCCTACGCGATGCAGTGCTCGCTGGCCGCGATGTATTTGGCCGACGAGCGGTTCACGGCCACCTACGAGCGCGAGATCGGAGTCGGGGGCGCCCGGTTCGTGCACGACGCGATCCTGGCCAACGCCGAACGCGCCCGCGAGTGAGTGGTCCGGCGCGACCGCCGGTGAGGCCGGACGGCCGGTGACACCGGTTGCGGGCGGGTCCGTTCCAGCCCGCACCCACACACTGGACGAACCTGTGAGCATCACGGTCCGCCGTGCCGGTGAATCTCCTCACCGGCACGGACGCGCCGTCCACCGGGATGCGTGAAGACTGTTCGGCTTCTCAAACGTTGTTTCGCACGTTAACCTGATCGAGTGAATCCTTGGAGGGTGCTTTTCCCCGAGGTAAACGATCCTGACGAACTTGATGCTGTACTGGGGAGAATCGACGCCGTGGCGCTACCACGAGCATCGCGTTGGCGCCCGCGCGAAGCGCCGCAGTGTACTTTCGCGGAACTATATCCAAGAGGAACCGAAGGAGAGCCTCGGCTGGGGGAAGTCGCGGCGCGTCTGGTGGGGGATCTCGTCGAGCCGGTGCACGATGCGTTGAGCGCTCTCACGATAATCGCCCGTCCTGCCCGCGTGATCGACAGGGTGCGGGAACACCTGGTGGCCCAGGCCACCGCACTCGTGGCTCGCACCCTGCTGCAGCGGCTGGACGACGCGCGTCGAGCGGGCGCACTCCGCGGCCACAGCGCCGAGGAGCGCTTCGCCGCCTTCGTGGCGGAGTCGGCGTCCTCGTCCGGCATCGCCGACATCGCCGACGACGTGCCCGACATGGTCGCTTGGGTGCGTCTCGTGGTGCGAACGCGCCGTGACGCCGTGCTGGCGATGCTGCACGACACGCAGTCGCGGTGGGAGGCGGTGACCGGTGCGGTCGCCGGAGCGCGACCCGAGGACCGGATCGAGGACATCGACCTCGGCACAGGCGACACGCACGGCGGTGGCCGAAGTGTAGCCGTCCTCCTCCTTGACTCCGGTCGACGCGTCGTGGCCAAGCCGCGCGACCTGTGGGTCGAGCAGGGATTCACCCGGTTCGCTTCCTGGCTGGGGGAGCGGGTGGGGATCGAGGTGCCCGAACCGACGTCCTACAGCACGGACCTACGAGGCTGGGTCGAGCACTTCGACGGGCGGACACCGCCCGCCCACGGGTACCCGCGCGTCGCGGGCGCCCTGCTCGCGGCGCTGTATCTCCTCGACGCCACCGACATCCACTACGAGAACCTGCTCACCGACTCGCGCGGACTGCCCGTGGTCGTCGACGCCGAGACCCTCATGACCCCTCGCATCGAGGGGCTGGGGTTCGCTCGGTCCGACGGACTGCTCGGCGTCGTGGCGACAGGCATGCTCTCGCTGCGTCGTGAGCGGGCTGACGACGCGAACGACGAGTTCGATGACCGTGCGTTCGACCCGGGCGCATTGGCATACCGCCCGGGTGATCGCTCGCCGTTCCGAGGCTGGAAGGCGGTCAACGTGGGTCGCGACGACATGCGTCTCGAGATGGCTTCGATACGGGTTGAACACCCAGGACCGGCACCCACCGCCCACCCTCGGACTCGGGCCGAGCGCGACGAGCTGGTCGGTGGTTTCACCGACGTGGTCTCCTGGGTACTGCGCCACCGGGAACGGACGCTGCGCACGATCGAGGAATCCTTCGAACGGGGGAGCGTGCGCTACGTACACCGTCCAACGATGCTCTACCACCAGGTACTGCGTATGGCCACGCACCCGGCCTTCGCCGGTCACGAGGCACGGCGGCGGGTCTTCGGGCGTCTGGTCGTGCTCGATCCGCCAACTCCGCCACGACTGGTGAACGCGGAGATGCGTCAGCTCGCTGTGGGGGACATGCCGAGCTTCCGCGTTTCCCCGCGCGGCACGTCCGTCCGTGACGGACACGGTGCCGATACCGGGGTCCGCTGTCGACTGTCCCCGTTGGATCACTGCCTGCGGGCGGTGAGCCGGCTGACCGATGAGGATGCCGAGCGAGAAGCCGAAGCGGCGCACCGCGCTCTCGACGTGTGGGGGTCTGGGGAATCAGGGAAAACCGGAAGAACTACGACATTCGCGCAGGAAGACGGAGCCTTATGATCGGGTGGCTCCGACATGTGTCCGGTGTGGATGAACAATGGCGCCGGCCGGTCGACACCCGCCAGGTGCTGCGCATCGACTTCCTCTTCGCGCTGGTCTTCGGTGGATGCGCCCTGCTCTCGATGGAGACGGCCCGAAGTCTCGGTTCGCTCCTCGAAGTGGAAATGAGCGTTGTCGAACAGTTGCTGTGGGTCGTCGTTCCGATCCTGACCCTCGTTGTGCGGCGCCTGTTCCCCTTGACGGTGCTCGCGATCGCCACGGTCCACCTCATTCTGACCGCGATCTTCGCTCCGATGCTGTCACCGGTCTTCTTCGTGCAGGTGTACTATTTCTTCTCCCTTTTCAATGCCATGGCCTGGGCGTGGCACCGGATCGGCGCCATGGTGCTGGCGCTGGTCTTCGCCCTGGTGGCCGGTGCCTGGATCCTGTACGACTTTCTGATCCGTCAGCAGCTCGAAACGCTGGCGTTGCAGTCCAGCTACGGTGTCTTCTCCGCTACCACCGCGGCCGTGCTGCAGGTTCTGCTCTCCACCACCGTTTTCTATCTCAGCGCCACCCTCGCGGGTGTCCTCACATGGTGGAGGGCGCGACGGGAGGACGCCGCGACCCAGCAGGCGATCACCATCGCGAAGCAGACGGCCGAGCTCAGCGAGCGCGCTGTCGGCGAGGAACGACTGCGGATAGCTCGTGAACTGCACGACGTCGTCGGGCGCCACGTGTCGGTGATCGGTATTCAGACCAGTGCCGCTCGCCGTGTCCTCACCACCGACCCCGACAAGGCGGTCGAGGCCATGAGCCAGGTCGAGCATTCCGCACGGGCCGCCACTCAGGATCTGCGGCTGTTGCTGAGCGCGCTGCGGGTACGTGACGAGAAAGGCACGGGGGAAGGAGCTCACGACGGTATCGGGGCCATGCGTACCACGGTGGAGTCCTTCCGCCGGCTCGGTCTGCGGATCGACGTACGGGAGAGCGGTGACCTCGAGCGGATTCCTTCCGCACCGGCCCTGGCGCTCCACCGCATCCTCCAAGAAGCCCTGGTCAACGTTCGTCGTCATTCGACAGCCGATCACGTGGACGTGTGCGTCGAGGTCCTGGAGGACACCTCCCCTCGTGAGGTACGGCTGCGGGTCGTCGACAACGGCCGCCCCCGAGGCAACACCTCGGGCAGCCAGGTAGGGCTCGTGGGGATGCGCGAGCGGGTCGAGCTGCACAACGGAAGTCTGCGCACCTCGACCACCGAGAACGGCGGTTACTGCGTGGAAGCCTGTCTCACCTGGCCTCAGGAGAACACGTGAGCGTTCAGCACGCGGGCCACAACGAACTCACCCGGCCGATTCGGCTGCTGCTGGTCGACGACCAGCAGCTGGTCAGGTCCGGTCTCGCCACGATCCTCAACACCGAACAGTTCCTGGAGGTCGTGGGCGAGGCATGTGACGGTACGGAAGCGATCGAGCTGACCCGGCGACTCCGGCCCGACATCGTACTGATGGACATCCAGATGCCGGGGATGGACGGTATCCAGGCAACGTGGCGGATCACCGCGGAGTACCAGGCCTCGGTGATCATACTCACCAGCTTCGACGACGAGGACAACGTGCTGGAGAGCCTCCAGGCGGGTGCGTCGGGCTTTTTGCTGAAGAACTCCGACCCCGCCCAACTCGTCCAGGCCGTGTTCGCCGCCTTCGAAGGCCATGCCCTGCTCGCGCCCGAGGTCACCCGCCAGGTCATCCGTCGTGGTTGCAGCGCCGCCGAGGCATGGCGCGGGGCTTCCCGAGCCGGAGATCGCCGTCGTATGTTGGCCGAGCTGACCCACCGGGAGCGGGAGATCCTGTGCTACGTGGGCCAAGGGCTGTCCAACCGTGAGATCGCCGATCGTCTGGTGGTGGGTGAAGCGACGATCAAGACCCATGTTTCGAGCTGCCTGCACAAGTTGCAGCTGCGTGATCGGGTGAAACTCGTCGTCTTCGCGTTCGAGTGCGGCTTGATGGACGAGGTCGGCAACGTCGAGTCCAACGAGGACTCCTCCTGAGGGGTGCCTCACCGAGCCGTGAGCCCGTTGTGATCGATCGGACGGCGCAGTGGGGAACGAACACCCGCTGTGGCCGCCCGCCACGAGCACTTCGCCGAGAACACCCGCACATCCGTTGTCCGAGTCCTGCTGATCGTTCACCGTGACCGGATGTGTCCGGTGGGCGGAGTTCCCGCTGGAACCGCGAGGGTCCCCGCACGGGCACTTCGAGCTGGGCGGTTAATCGGCCGCGCCGCGGGTGACGAAACGTGTGATCGGGGCTTCCCGCGCCGACGGGTCGAACACTCCCCCTCCCGCGGTACCCGATGGAGCGCTGTTGGAGCGTGCCCTTCGTCCTCGCGGCGGTTTTTCTCCTCCGCGAGACGGAGCTCGACTCCTGCGCTCTCACTCGTTTGATTGAGCTGCCGCCGTCAACAAGTCGATCCGGCGGCCGATGCGCGTGAGCCCGCGAGCGGGCGAAGGTGGTGGCACCGACGGGCGAGCAGGCTGCGCCCGACAGCTCCCCGACCCCTAGGACAGACATGCGTATCGATTCCCGTGTCGACGAGTTCCTGACCGCCCACCAACTGGGTCGGGTCCGTCCGGAGACCGTCAAGGAGCAGAACGGCCGCAACGCGAACTTCCTGGTGGTCACCACCACGGACACCCCCTTGTTCATCAAGACCGTCCGAGGCAGCGGCGCGGAGAGCCGGGAGAGGTTCGCCGCGTGCACGGCGTTCGAGACGCTGCGGCGTGAGAACACCACCATCCGGTCGGAGCTGGGCACCGCTCCGCTGCTCGCTTCGGACCGGGAGCACGGGTTCCTCGCCTACGAGGCGGTGGCCGGGGCGTCCAGTCTGGCCGAACTCGCACGCGAGGAGCCGGAGAACGCGGAGTCCGCCCGGTCTTCCGTCGCCGATCACGCGTGGGCCCTCGGCCGAATCCTCGCCGCCGTTCACGCGCTCGACGTCGAGCGGGTCCCCGAACGCACCGAACCCCTGCACATGCCACCGGTCGCTTTCCTCGACGCCTTGCCGTGGAAGCTGTACCGGCAGGCATCCGCGTCGGTGCTGCGGGTGTGGAACCGGCTGCAGCGCGACGAGGAGGTCGCGGACGCGCTGCGCGTGCTGCAGCGTGACGAGGCGGCGGCCACCCCCACAGCCATCCATGGCGACTTCCGACTCGACCAGCTGCTCCTGGGGCACGACGAGGTGCTGCGGCTCGTGGACATCGAGGAGTTCCGTCGCGGCGATCCTGCCCGTGACGTGGGGTCGATGGTCGGCGAGTGGCTGCACCGTGCCGCTCTCGACATCGTCACCGACCGCTCCGGAGCCGCGGGAGCCGCCGCCGGGGCCGCCGCGGCCGAGCTGGAACTCGACCACGAGGATGTCGTCGCGGGCGGGACCGCGGCGCTCGACCGCCAGCGCCCCGTGATCACTCGGTTCTGGGAGTCCTACTGGGCAGCGCGCGGTGATACCGCGACTCCCGAGTTCGTGCGGCGCGCGGCCCGCTTCGCGGGGTGGCACATGTTCGACCGACTCCTCGCGGTAGCCGAATACGTCCCGCGCGTCTCCGCGGTGCACTGGGCCGCCGCGGGCATCGGACGTCAGGCCCTGCTGAACCCCGGCGATGCCGCCCCGGCTCTCGGACTGCCGAGTCTCTCGGACGCCGAACTTTCCCCGTCCGGGCGGACATCCGCCCTTCCCACAGCCTCGGAGGAGCCCGTCGCATGAACAACTCCATCATCCTTACCGGCGCCGGAGCACGCGAGCGCGTCCTCGAGGCGCTGTCCGAGGTACGTGTCGACGCGGAGAACTGGACCGCCACCGTCGGCCTCCGCGACGTGGAGGGGGGATCTCCTGCCAAGCTGCGGCCTCGTCTGGTCGGTGCCATGTACGAGGTCCTGCACATGGGCCGCGCCGAGGAGAAGGATCTCGGCCGTATTCTGCGCGAGGAGGACGTCGAGGAGACGTTTGCCGACAACCAGCCACATGACACGACGCCCCGGCGTGCCCACGTGCTGCGGCGTGAGGACGACGGCGCCGTGGTCGATCTCGGTGATGTCCGGGTTCGGGTGCCGGAGGAGCTGCTGCCCGAGGACGCCGCGAGCGGATCGGTCGCCGAACTGGCCCTGCCCGCATCCAGGCCCGGCCTCTCTCGCGGCTTCTATCTGGTGGACGGTCCGCGGGGCTCGACCCGCGGGAGCGCCACCGGTCTCCGACGGATTTACATCCATCTCGCCGACCCGGAGTCGGCAGGCCCCGTGTGGCGGGAGGCCCTTCGGGTACTCAACGACCTCGGCGTCCGTTACCGATCCAAGGTGCTGTCCCACCGGGAGGGCTACCCCCGACGTGACGCCCTGGTCGTCTACCTCGAGCGGAACGACGCGGACCTGGCCCACGACGTCGCCGAAGCGGTGGCGGGGATGCCCGGAATCCTCGACGAGGTCTCGACATTCGCCCACCGCATCGCGGACGGTGTCGCCGTCGCCGACGAACCCCGGGACCCGAGGCCGCAGTACCGCGAACTCAGTTTCGGCGAGCACCGTTGCACCGTGGTGGCCAACGCTCTGGTCCGGCACGCCGAAGACCCCGGGCCCGGATTCGACGAGCTGCTCACGGCGGAGTGCGCGCGAGCCGGTGTCGATCCCGACACCTTCGCGTTCAACGCGGTTCCCACCGGGGACGACAACTTCGATCACAGCTGACCGACACCAACGCTTCCGAGTTCCTCTCCCAGGAAGGACGTGCTCATGACGACCGCCACTCAGCACACGGACGACACACAGCGGCCCACGGAGCCGGGGAACCAGCGCCATGACCACACCGGACGGTCCGCTTCCGGGGAGTTCGGGGAACACACCTACGGCGACGGGTTGGCGGACGTCTACGACTACATGTACCCGGTCACCCCGGCTGCCAAGGCCGCGGGTGAATACGTCGCCCGACTCGCGGGCCCCGGGGGCACGGCGCTGGAGCTGGGAATCGGCACCGGGCGCGTCGGTGCCTTCACCGCGGCAGCGGGCGTCCAGCTCACCGGGGTCGACGCTTCGCAGCGGATGCTGGACAAGCTGCACGAGCTCCATCCGGACAGCGGAATCCGGACTCGCAGGCTCGACTTCACCAGTGAGAGCACGGGCGAGACCTTCGACGTGGTGTACGTGCCGCTGTCCACGTTCTTCGTGGCACGCACCCTCGAGTCCCAACTGCGGACGATGCGGTTGATGCGCGAACAGGTCGCCCCCGGCGGAGACATCGTCATCGAGGCCTTCGACCCGCGCGACTATCACGCCCAGCAGGGAACACGAACCGAGACGCACCCGTTCCCCGACGGTTCGTTGATGATCGACACCACCATCGTCGAACGCACCATGCAGTTGATCGTGGTCAGCCACACGACGATCGACTCCGGTCGGCACGAGACGGTCAAGGAAATCGTGCGCTACGCCTTTCCCGCCGAGTTGGATCTCATGGCTCGTCTGGCCGGGCTCGAACTGGTCGAACGCTCCGCGGACTGGGCGGGCACTTCCTGGAACGCGGGCAGTCTCAGTCACGTCTCGCGCTATCGAGTGGCCGATCCGGACACGACCCCGAGCCAGGAGTAAGCACACCATGGCCAGAGCATCAGCGGTGCCAACCGTCATGACCGTTTCCACACCCACCGAAGAGACCGAGGCGGTGCTGGAGCCGGCCCCCATCTCGGTGCTGATCGTCGATGACCAGGACCTCGTGCGCAGCGGTGTGGCCATGATCGTCGACAGCGAGCCCGACCTGACCGTCGCGGGTCAGGCGAGCGACGGCCGAACCGCGATCGACGTCGCGCATGAGCTGCGGCCCGACGTCGTGTTGATGGACATCCTGATGCCCGGCTCCGTGGACGGCATCGAGGCCACCCGTCGGATCGTCGCGGAGACCGAGTCGAAGGTGGTCATGCTGGCCACCTTCGACTCCGAGGAGTGCGTCTTCCCGGCGTTGCAGGCAGGCGCCAGCGCCTATCTCCTCAAGGCGAGCGACGGTGAGACACTCGTTCACGCCGTGCGTACCGTGCACGACGGTCGCGCGTTGATGTCGCCCGAGGTCACCCGGACGGTGCTGCGACACTTCACGTCACGCGCGACGGGAGGCACGTTTCAGCCGCAGCTCGTCGGCTGCCTGAGCGAGCGGGAACGAGATGTGCTCAGCCTGGTAGCTCGCGGTCTGTCCAATGCCGAGATCGCGGAGGAACTCGTCGTCAGCGAGTACACCGCCAAGAGCCATGTTTCCCACATCCTGAGCAAGACCGGCGTGCGCGACCGCGTGCAGGCCGTGTCCCTGGCTTACGAGAGCGGTTTGGTGCGGCCGGGAGAAGGGGGCTGATGCCGGGCGGTTCCCGTCGCCTCCCGCCGGAACGGCTCAGGCCCCCGTGAGTACGAGCCCGGGATCGCGGGCCAGCGCGGCGAGCCGTTCGAACCGCATCGCGGCGTTGTCGGGCCAGTCCACGTAGGCCGCGTAGTCGTGCAGGTGGATCGCCCAGCGCAGCACGGCTGCCCTGGCGAGCAGGGAACGATCGATTGGACCGTCGTAACCTGCCAGTACCGTCTCGGCGACAGGGTGACCGTCGAGAGACTGGGGTTCGGAGGCCGCGAACGGGGTGTTGGCGAGTTCGAGCGATTCACCCAGCAGCCAACCGAGGTCCCATTCCGGTGGCGCGTCAGCGAGCTCATCGGTGACCAGCACGGTCGTGCTTTCCCCGCTCGGGGCGGGGTAGAGCGCGTTGCCTCCGGGCGCGCCGAGCACGAGCGTCGCGGGAGCCGAGCGCAGCCGGCGCGCTCCGTCCAGCAGCAGTTCCCGCAGCTCCGGCTCATCGAGGAGTTGGGCGTGCAACCGGGCCGCGGCCCCGGGCCCCGTGCCCTCCAGGAGCCAGGAGGTGAGACGGCGCAATCCCGTGGGCTCCCGCCCGGCGGCGGCGCCGAGATCGTGGACCCCGGCGAGGGCCGGCCCCAAGGGGCTCACCATCCGGGCCAAGGCCGCGGTGGGCATACCGGCGAGGAGCAGCGTCGCCCAGGACGCCTGCCCCGGCACGTCGAAGTACAGCGCGGACCCGTGCGCCCGGGGCAGGGCCCAATCCACGCCGGGCCTGGTCACCTCGGCCACGCGTGACATCGCGGGAACCAGGCCGGGGCCGGGGGTTCGCAACCGTCCCGGCTCCCGGCGCAGCACTGTTCGACCGTCGGGCCTACGAATCGTGACGGTGCGCAGGTAGCCCGTCTCGGTGGTCCGCAGTACCTCGTCGTCCTGCTCGACCGACTCAGTCATCCGTGGCCTCCCGCGGCGACTTCGATGTGAGAGCGGTGGCCACGGATGCCAGGCCCACCGGGAAAGGCGCGGGTGGGAGACCCTCCCGACGTCCGGTTGCCGTGCTGACTCCGGTTCCCGGGTCGAGAACGGTCACATCGGGCCGCCCGGTGAGACGCTCCAGGTGCTCTTTGTAGGCGGGGGCATCGAGAGTGCCGGGCGGCAGAGCGGGGCACAGTACCACTGGTGAGGTCGTGCACTGCAGCGCGAGTTGGGTCGGCGTGTCGGCCAGGCCGTTCGCGACGCGGCCGAGGTAGGAGAAGGTGCACGGGTGCACGAGGAATGCGTCGGCCCACTCGGCGAGCTCGACGTGGGCGGTGCTGCCCGATGCCGCATCGTCCCAGGAATCGAGTTCGGTCGGCCTGCCCAGTAGCGCGGTGACCGCGGCCGTGCCGACCATGCTCGTGGCGGTGCGGGTGAGCCGCACCCGCAGCTGTGGCGGATGCGGCAGCCTGTTGACGAATCCCAGCCAGTAGGGCAGGTAGGCCGCGCTGAGCGAGCCGGTCACCACCACGACGACCCGTCGTCCTTCGAGGGTCGCGAGTATCTCGGCGAATTCGCTCGCCGCGTTCTCGGTCGGATCACTCACTGCTCGTCCAATGCGTCGGTGATCTCTTGCAGGTCCTGCAACGCCTCGACGGGGCCGTGCTGGAAATACACACCGCTGACGTTGAGCAGGATCTCGGTGACCCCGGCCCGGAGCCAGTGCGACAGCCGCTCGGCGATCTCTGTCGCGGAACCGTAGACGTACAGGCCCTCGCGTACGATTTCAGCGGCGTTGTGGTCGCGGTCGCCGATGATCACGTTATAACCCGCCCGCTTGAGCGTATCGCCGTAATGGGGCGCTGCCAGGTGACCGCCGAGCCCGGCGAGGGCCAGTTCCACCGGGTCGCGGCCGGGGCGGTCGAGAGCGACGTTGACCACGGTTGCCAGCCGGGGCGGACTCTCGCGCCCGGCAGCACCGCGAGCCAGCGCGGGCAGCAGTCGCTCGGCGCAGTACTCCGGCGGGGTGAGCCAGGAGATGGCTACGTCGGCGAGTTCCCCGGCCAGCTCGGTCATCCGGGGCCGCAGCACGCCGAGCCCGAGGTCCACTCGGTAGTCGAGATCCGGGTTCAGCTTCGCTCGTACCGAGAAGTAGCGCCCCTGGTGATCGACTTTCTTCCCGCTGACCAAGTCGCGCACGATCGTGGCGTACTCGCGGACGTAGGTGAGCGGACTCGCGGGCCAGCTGCCGGTCATCGCTTCGTTGAACTGCCGCGACCCGAGACCGAGCCCGGCGACGTACGGCGCCTTGGAGAAGACCGCGAGCTCCCGAGCGTGCATGGCGGCCGTGACCGGGTGCCGAAGCGGCATCAGGTTCACGGCCGTGCCCAGCGGTGTGGTGTTGCCTTGCGCGATCAGCCGTGCGAACGCGGTGTGCGGCTCGAAGATCATGCCCTGGCCGCAGTAGAACCGGTGCATCCCGGCGAGCTCGACGAAGGAGGAGAAGGTCTTGAGTTCGACGGGATCGACGGGTGAGCTCGGATATATCACCGAGCAGTCGGATCTGCGCACCGGGCGAGGGTCCATGGGTAAGTCCTCTCCGACCGGATCCGCTCGCCCCACGCGGCGGTCGCGGTCCGTTGACGACGAAGTGGGGTTGTCGGGGTGAGTTGTCTCCGGGGCGTTCATCGGTTCCGCACCGCTTCGTGCAACGGGACGCTGCCACCGGAGCGCAGCACGGATCCGGAGTAGATCCGGCCCGCGATCCAGAAGGCCGCGGCGACGGTGAGCAGCGCGACCGCGAAGGAGGTGGTTAGCTGCCAGATCGGGACGCTCTCGATCGCGAGTCGAGGGGGGAGTACGAACATGTTGAACACCGGGGCCATCGAGGCGGCGTCGAGCAAGCGGCTGTCGGTGGAGTCGAACACGAGGTAGAACGCCGCCGCCATCGGTAGCAGCGTCGCCGCCATGGCGGGCTGGAGGGCGCTGTTGAGGTCCTCCTGGCGTTCGACGCGAGCGGCGAGACCGGCCATCAGCGTGCCGCACGTGACTATGCTGAACACCAGGCACACAGCACCGACCGCGACCACCCCGGCCGAAGTGCCGTCCAGATCGGGTAGCTGGCCGCCCAGCGCGATCCCGGCGATCGCGGAGCCGAGGATGACGATGAGCTGCACGAGCCCGATGAGTGTGATGGCCACGACCTTGCCCGCCAGCAGCTGCCAGGGGCGCACACTGGTCAGCAGGATCTCCACGACGCGGGAGGCTTTCTCCTGCATCACATCGGTTGCCAGCGGAATTCCCCACAACAGGATGATGAGCAAGGCTCCGGCCGCGAAGCTGAGTCCGGTCAGCACGCCGGTCATGTCGATCTTCTCCCCGGTGGTGACCACGGACAGGGAGGCGGTACGCAGATCCCGGGCGAGCGCATCGGCGTCGACACCGTTCTCCGCTGCCGCCTGGCGCAGAGCTTGGTCGCGCAGCGCGCTCCGTAGCGTGGTAGCCAGCTGCTGGTCGAGCGAGTCCTCGACCAGCACTCGGAAACCTTCCCGGTCCCCTTCGCCCGGCACCAGCACGGCGTCGGCCTCGCCGTTGGAGAGCAGCGTGCGACCGTCGCTTCCGCTCGCCGTCTCCTTGAGGGTGAGCTGGTCGTCGAGCCCGGCGGCTGTGGTGGCGAGAGCACTTGTCGCGTCGGTGTGAGCCAGAGTGGGAGGGTCGTCGTTCTCACCGCTGAGCAGGGGGACGGCGAACGCCAGCAGCGCGAAGAGCGCGGTACTGAGCGCGAACGCACTGGTCCACAGTTTGGTGGCGAGCTCGCGTCGGAGCATGATCCATACCCCGCCGAGGCCGCGAACGCGCCGGGGCTCGGGCTCGACCCGCGGCCGCTTCGGGGGGGAGGGGGCGGACGTGCGGGTGGTTCCGGTGCTGGTGGGCAGGCTCATGCGGTGGATTCCTCCTGGTCGGCGGGATGCGGGTCGACGACGGAGCGGTAGATCTCGAAGAGGGAGGGGCGCCAGGGGCGCAGTTCCAGCAGCGAGCCGTGGCGCCGCACGGCATCGGCGAGGTGGTCGGGCCCCTCGGGAGTTCCGGCCAGCGAGACGATCACCCCGCCGTCGGGCGCGGGCTCCAGCGTGTCGCGCGCAGCGGAGTCCAGCTCAGCGCTCCACAACCGGGAATCGGCGTCGCTGCGTACCAGGTAACGTGGCTGCGCTTCGTCGGTGAGCTCGGCCACGGTCCCGTGGGCCAACAGCGAGCCCTGGCGCAGGACGGCGACCCGATCGCACACCCGCTCCACTAGGTCGAGCTGGTGGCTGGAGAAGATGACCGGCACGCCGCGGTCGGCCTCCTCGCGCAGGACTCGTGACATGACGTCGACGGCGAGCGGGTCGAGACCGGAGAACGGTTCGTCGAGCACGAGTGTGTCCGGGGCGTGCACCAGAGCTGCCGCGAGTTGGACCCGCTGCTGGTTGCCGAGGCTCAGCTCCTGCAAGCGGCTTTGTCGACGCTGGCTCAGCCCGAGAACCTCGAGCCAGTACGCCGCCGCGCGCCGGGCGTCGCCACGGGTGAGCCCGCGCAGCTCGGCGAAGAATCGCAGCTGGTGCTCCACCCGCATGGTGTCGTAGAGGCCGCGTTCCTCGGGCATGTATCCCATCCGGGAGCGGATGCCGTCGTCCACGGGCTCGCCGTCGAGCAGTACTCGCCCGCTGTCCGCTTCGGTGACACCGAGAACGATGCGCATCGAGGTGGTCTTGCCCGCACCGTTGCCGCCGACGAAACCCAGGATCTCGCCGCGTTCCACCGGCAGGCTCACGTCATGCAGGACCGGGCGGGTCCCGTAGCTCTTGCGGAGGTGTTCGAGGGCCAGCACGGTTCTCCTTCTGGATCGCCGGCGACGGGCGGTACGGCCCGTCTTGTCGTGTACGCTAAACAAGCTGTTGGGTTAACACAACATCTTTTCAGGTTCTTCTGTCAAGATGCTTGCTTTTTCGGTCCTCTGTTGCATAAACTAGCCGTATGGCTCGCAGTGCCCGTCGGGATGACGAAGGTCGGCGCATCTACAACCGCGTCGCCGTTGTCCGCGCCGAGGTGGGAATGAGTCGCGCCGCTCTCGCCGAGCACGTCGGTGTGAACAGGCAGACCATCGGTGCGCTGGAGCGGGGCGATCACTACCCCAGCCTGTTGCTCGCCATGAGCATCTGTGACGTGTTCGGCCTGCCCATCGAGGCGGTATTCAGTCGAGAACCGTTCCAGTCGATCACCGCGGCCTACGGCCGTCCCGACACCGGTGCCACGAGAGGAGACCAGGTATGAGCCGCACCGCGCGCCCGCACCCGTCCCGTCACTGGGCCATGGCCGCAGTGGCGGTCGGCCTGCTGTCCTGGGTGGTGTTCACTGGCGCCTCGATAGCGTCACGGACGCACTCCTGGGTATGGGGCCTCAGTCTCGGCCTCGTCATCGCGACGTGGATCTTCTGCCGGATACTCACCCGCGACATCGCCGAACGGCGTGCGAGCGAGATCGACGAGTACGAGCTGACCCAGCGCAACCAGGCCCGTACCTTCGGGTACTACGCCGCGCTCGGCGGGGCGCTCGTGCTCTACCTCGGACCCTCGGTCGTCGCGGCGTTCACCGAGCGGGGGCACGACGCGTTGCTCCTGCAGTCCCACGAACTCATGTTGGCCGCGTTCCTGCCCGCGGCGGCCGGTCCCTCGTTCTTCCTCGCCTGGCGGCTGCGTGACGCCGTCGATCCGGTGGAGGACGCCGACCCGACCGACCAGGATCTCCTCCAGAGCTGAGTGGGACTCCTCGCCCGGGCGGCTCCGCGTCCGGCCCTGCCCCGAGGGGGCTATCGGCAATCACGAAGGAGAGGTCGACATGACCACGCACCACCTCGTCTCGTCCCTGACTCTGCCCGAGGCCCTCATGGCCTTCCTGCACGCCGACAACGGTCGGCCGTTCGAGACCGCCCGCCCCCAGGCACTCACCGCCACCGCCGAGCTAGCCGAGCTCGTGGTGGCGGGACACGCCCACATCGAGGACGAGCGGGTCATCGTGGACGCGCCCGCCGTCGGAGAACGCGACTGGGTGACCGAAGTGACCAGCGCACTGGCCGGTCACCCCGTCGGTGTGGCCTCCTGGATCAAACAGCGCCGCGAGGCGCTGGCCGTGCAGCAGAACGCGGCCGCCACCGCCGGTGTCCTCAACTACGACCGTGGCAAGCTGCTGGGGTTGTTCGGCTACGACCGGCACGAGGTCGATCCCGAGGTCAAACAGGCCCTGACCGACGCGCTGTGCGGCCCGGACGCCGAGAGCGACCCCCGGCTGCCGGCTCTGGCCCGCCTGTTGGTGAAGGCTCGTCTCCACTCGCGCCACGAGTTCGACAGCGGCCAGCGAGCCCGGCTCCAGGAACTCGCCGAGCGGGCGGAGCGGACACCGGTGCCGCGAACAGCGACCCGGGTCATCGATGTCGCCGTAGGCTACGCGATCTACACGAGCATCACCGACGGGTGAGTCAAGTGAGCTATTCGGACCGCGCCACCCCGAGTGTCGAGATCCTGTCGAACGGGCTCACGCTCGTCACCGCTCCGGCCGTTACCACCGGGGTGGCCACAGTCGCCGTCCATGTCGGGGTGGGATTCCGATCCGAACCGGCCGACTACTCCGGCATGGCCCACTTCTTCGAACACCTGATGTTCGGTGGCAGTGCCAACGTCGCCCCCGGCGGTCACTTCGCGGCGGTCGAAAGCGTCGGCGGCCGAGTCGGGGGGCACACCCGGCACGACTACACGGAGCTGTTCGACGTCGTACCCGCTCACGCGCTCGGCGAGGTGGTGGGACTCGAAGCCGATCGCCTGTCGGAGCCCCGGCTCGACCCGGAGACGCTGCGCACCCAGCTCGGTGTGATCCGGGCCGAGCTCGAACAGGTCGGTGCCACGCCCTACGGGGGCTTTCCCTGGCGTTTCCTCCCTCCGACCATGTACTCCACTCACCCCAACATTCACGACGGCTACGGTGATCTCGACACCCTGGCCACGGTGACACCCGGGCACGCCGCGCGGTTCTTCGCGACCTGGTACGCGCCCCACCGGATAGTCGTCACGCTCGAAGGGGATCTCAGGCCTTCCGCTCTCGCGGCGGCGCGCGAGTCGCTGAGCGCGATCCCGGCCAGCCCCGACAGCGACGAAGGGGAGATCGACGTCTCGGAACCGCCCCGACAGCGGGACCGGCACGAGGTGGTCCGGGCCCGCAACATCCCGGAGCCGGTGTGGGCGGTCGGTTTCCGGCTGCCGGACCCACGACGAAACCCCCTCGTGTTCGCGGCATGCACCGCTTTGGCGACGCTGTTGCCCGTCCACGACCCCGCCGCCGGAATCACCGCGCGTTCCGGCTGGTTCGGCACGCCCGCCGACGCGCGCTCCCCGGATCCCCTGGTGCTCTCCACCCATCCGCGCCACGGGGTTGGCGGGGACCAGCTCATCGAGATGGTGCGCGAACTCCTCGCGCCCTGGCGTGATGGGAGACCGCGTCCAGCCGTGCTGGAAACCGCCCCGGCGCGGCTGCGGCTGTGGCAGTACCAGCGCGCCGAACGTCCCGCACACCGCGCCCGGCGGCTGGGCGCGACTCAGCTCCTGTTCGGGGACCCTCTCTTCGACCACACCGTCGACCCCGCCCGCGCCCTGGACCGCGACCTCCTAGGCGCGGCGGCCGAGCACCTCCTCGGGCAAGCCGTCGGATCGATTCTGGTCCTGCCATCGGAAGCGGACGCGACATGAGACTGCCGGCGCACCGACAGGAACGCACCCAGGACGGCACCGATCTGGTCGCCGTCGACTGGCCCGGAGCCACCTTCACGGAGATACGCGTAGTACTTCCCCTGGTCCGTCACTCCCGTCGAGAAGCGGCGCTGACCCAGTTGCTGGGACGCCTGCTGCCGCTCGGTCCGGAAGACCGGAACCTGGCCGGTCACGACGAGCGGGTGCTGCGCAGGGGCGGCAGCATCACCGGCGGCACGGCGGTCGATCGGTTCCACCTCACCGCGACCGTGCCTTCCGCCCAACTCGACTGGGCGCTGTCGGAGCTGTTCGGGCGATTGGTCCGACCCGACTACACCGACGAGGCCGTGGCTGACGTGTTTCGTGCCGAGGCCACCCGATTCGCTCAGGTAGCGGGACACCGCGAGGTGTTGCTGCAGCCGAGTCTCGCCCGCCTCCGCTGGGGAGCGGACCACCCTTACGCGCGTACCGTCCATTCGACGGACGACTTCACCGGGGTGCTCGCCGAGGCCCCGGAGGCGGCGGAGATGTGCCGGGTCGCCGCCGATGTGCTGACACTCGACGGAGCCACGGTGGTGGTCGTAGGAGACCTCGGCACCGACCGGGGCCGGCACTGGGACGTGGTCTGGCCCCGGCTCGCGGAACCGGTCACACGTGCATCCCGGACGTTGTGTCGATCCGCGGCTCGACCGGACGATCATGAGGCCGCTCCCCAGGGTGGGACACGAACCGTCCTTCGGCTCCCATCCGACGAGCCGATCGCCTCGCTGCGGCTGGGATCTCCCGCTCCGGTGCGCCAGCACCCGGACCACCCGGCGTTGCAACAGCTCAGCATGTGCCTGAGCGGATACTTCGGTTCGCGTCTCAACCAGGAACTCCGCGAGCGTCGGGGTGACGTGTACGGGGTAACCGGAGGGTTCGAGGTGCTCGCCGATGCCGCCACCCTGGTCGTGTCCCTCGAGTGTCCCGCAGACCGGATCGAAGCGGTGCGCGGCATCGTCACCGAGACCGTCGACGAGCTGTGTCGTCGTGGTCCGGAAGCGGAGGAGCTGAAAGCCGCGGTGCGTTACTCCACCAACGCCGTCACCGTGGGGCTGTCGACTCCATCGGCCCTCGCGGGCGCCGCCGCGTCGGTGGTGTTCGGTGGTGAGACCCTCGGCATGTGGGAACGCCACGCCGATGCCGCGGCCGACCTCCAGCCTGCCGAGGTAGCGGCGGCGGGTCGCCGCTACCTCGGTTCTGAACGGCGGGTCGAGGTGGTCGCACGGCCATCGTGACCAGCGGCGACGCCTCTGGAGGGGCATCCGAAATCGACACGGCGGAGGAGCTCGATCGCTGAGTCGGGGACAACCACGTCGTGAGTGCGACGGAGACGTACAGATGGTCCGCGCGGCCGATGAGTGATGATTTCGGCGCTTCCTAATCTCGTTCTCAACGAGGTCACGGACGGCCTCGCAGGAGAACCTCCGAGGTTCCTCCGTCACTACATCACGAAACCAGGGGAGAATCATGAGCACTCAGGATCTCATCGCCGGTTACGCCGCCTACACCAACGCCGCCGAGCTGCACGCTGGTGAGGACGACGCGCCCGCCATCACGCCGACCACCACGTCGTCGTTCCCCTGCGGGGTCTCGGTCGGCGCCTCGGTCGCCGAAACCGTCGACAACGGTTGCTGAGCAGCTTTCCCCTTATTTTCCGGGGAGGGGGGCAGCCCGAATCGCGGGTCGCCGTCCCTTCGGTCGATTCATAAGGAGAGAGTTATGAGCACTCAGGATCTTATCGCCGGTTACGCCGCTTACACCAACGCCGCCGAGCTGCACGCTGGTGAGGACGAGGCGCCCGCCGTCACGCCGAGCACCACGTCGTCGTTCCCCTGCGGGGTCACGGTCGGTGCCTCGGTCACGGAAACCTTGAACAGCGGTTGCTGAGCGGTTTTCCCGTTATTTTCCAGCGAAGGTGGCACTCGCCCGGATCGCGGGTCGCCGTCCCTTCGGTCGATTCATAAGGAGAGAGTTATGAGCACTCAGGATCTCATCGCCGGTTACGCCGCTTACACCAACGCCGCCGAGCTGCACGCTGGTGAGGACGAGGCGCCCGCCGTCACGCCGACCGCCACCTCGTCCGTGCCCTGCTCGCTCATCTCGGCCGCCTCGGTCGACAACACGTTCGACCACGGCTGCTGAATCAGCTCGCACGTTGGTTCCGAAGGGGCGGCACTCGCCCGGATCGCGGGTCGCCGTCCCTTCGGTCGATTCATAAGGAGAGAGTTATGAGCACTCAGGATCTCATCGCCGGTTACGCCGCTTACACCAACGCCGCCGAGCTGCACGCTGGTGAGGACGAGGCGCCCGCCGTCACGCCGACCGCCACCTCGTCCGTGCCCTGCTCGCTCGTCTCGGCCGCCTCGGTGCAGAACACCTTCGAGCACGGCTGCTGACGGAATACGGCAGAGCACGGGAGAACCGGGACGAGAAACCCCGCTCCGGCTACGACAGGCAGCGGAGACGGAGCGGGATTTTCTCCTCCCTGGAGCGGAGCGGCGACATCGTCCCGCAGTCGGATCCGCGTGACGGCCGCGCTGCCTAGGTTGGTCAGCACGAAGTCACGAGCCGCACCCGAGCCGACCGGATCGACTGGAGCCGACCATGCGCACGCCCTCGCCCACCCGGTCCGTGCTACGTCCCCACCTGCGGGCGGCCGCGTGGCCGTTGGTGGCGCTGGGCGTTCTGCAGACCCTCAGCGTCGCGGGCACCCTGTACCTGCCGCACCTGAACGCGCGCATCATCGACGAGGGCGTGACCCGTGGGGATCTGGACACGGTCTGGCGCCTCGGATCGGTCATGGCGGTGCTGGCGGTGCTGCAGTTGCTCATCGCCGGAACGGCCACCGCCCTCGGCGCCTACATCTCCGTCCGGATCGCCCGCGACCTGCGTGCCGCCCTCTTCCAGCACGTGATGAGGCTCGGCACCGCGGACGTGCGAGGGTTCACCCCCGCCTCTCTGATCACGCGTTGCGGAAACGACGTCGTCCAGGTCCAGATGCTGGTGCTGACGATGTGCACCACGGTGCTGACGGTACCGATCACCATGATCGGCGCTGTGGTGATGGGCCTGCGCGAGGAGCCGCGCCTGACATGGCTCATGGCGGTCGCGGTACCCGCACTGGTCCTGGTGGTGCTCGGTTTCGCCTGGTTGGCGCTTCCCAAGTACCGGCGCATGCAGCCCCAGATCGATCGCGTCAACGCGGTGCTGCGCGAACAGCTCACCGGATTGCGGGATGTGCGCGCGGCCAACCGGGAGGATCACGAGCAGCGGCGTTTCGAGCAGGTCAACAGCGCTCTCATCGACACCTCTCTGAGCGTCGGGCGTCTCTACCTCTCCTTCGGTCCGATCGTCGCGCTGCTGATGAACCTCGGAGCGGTGGCGGTCGTCTGGTTCGGTGGGCACCAAGCCGCCGCCGGGGAGATAGGCGTCGGATCGGTCCTCGCCTTCATTTCCTACCTGCTTATGCTCATGTCGGCTGTCCTCATGGCTTCGACCGTCGTCATGCTGTTGCCGCGAGCGCGGGTGAGCTCCCAGCGCATCGCCGAGGTGCTGCACACCCCACCCGAGAGCACCACCGTCGCCGGGGGAACACCGTGGCGCGATCCGGAGCTCGGGATCGAGGTCCGAGGAGCCACCGTGCGCCATCCGGGTGCGGAGCAGCCCGCACTGCGCGAAGTCGAGCTGCGGGTACGTCCGGGCGAGCGCCTCGCGGTCGTCGGTTCCACCGGCAGCGGGAAGACGACGCTGCTGCAAGCGATCTCCCGGCAGATCAGTATCGACAGTGGACAGATCAGTCTGGACGGGACAGACCTGGAGAGCGCCGATCTCGTCGACCTGCGACGTCGAGTCGTCCTGGTGCCCCAGCGTCCCTACCTCTTCTCGGGGACGATCCGTTCCGCGCTCAGTTACGGAAAACCCGACGCGGACGAAGAGCGACTGTGGCAAGCCTTGCGGTGGGCCAGAGCCGAGCGGATCGTCACCGACCTGCCCGCGGGGCTCGATTCCCCGGTGGCTCCCGGTGGTACGAACTTCTCCGGCGGACAGCGGCAACGCCTCTGTCTGGCCCGAGCCCTGGTCGCCGACGCGGACTACTACCTCCTGGACGACGTCACCTCGGCCCTGGACGCCACTACCGAAGCCGAGGTGGCGCGAGGCCTGGCGCGGGCCACCGCCGACGCGGGCGTCGTACAAGTCACCCAGCGAATCGCGTCGGTCGCCGAAGCCGACCGGATTCTGGTGCTCGACCGCGGCACCGTCGTCGGTGAAGGAAACCACGACGACCTCCTCGGAACGTGCTCGACCTACCGGGAGTTCGTCGAGTCGCAGTCACTCGAGGAGACAACGGCATGAGCGCCCGCTCCCGTTCCACGGCCACGCCACGTGCCCTCGAACCCGGCTCGTCGACCCGCCGGTTCCTCGGACTCCTGCGGCCCGTTCGCGGCCGCTTCCTCGCGGTGGTCGTGCTCACGGCCTTCGGAGTAGGCCTCACCGCCATCGGTCCGCTGGTTCTCGCGCGGGCCACCGACACCCTGGTCAACGGCCTGCTCGGCGCTCAACTGCCGTCCGGGCAGAGCCGTGAGGAGGTCGTGGCGGCGCTGCGCGCTTCCGGCCGGGAGACCCTTGCGGGGGTTGTCGCGAGCACCGATCTCGTCCCGGGGCGCGGGATCGACTTCGGCGAACTGGGGCGGCTGCTCGGCGTGACCGTGGGAATCTACTCCACCGCGACCCTGCTGCAGCTCGTCGCCGTGGGACAGACGAACCGCGCCATTCATCACGTCATGCTACGGCTTCGCGTGCGCGTCGAGCGAAAGCTCAACCGAACTCCGGTAGCCACAGTGGACACTTATGGTCGCGGTGACCTGCTCTCGCGGGTCACCAACGACGTGGACAACACAACCGCCTCGCTGACGCAGGCGATGGGGCAACTTCTCACGGCCTGCTTCACCCTCATCAGCGTCCTCGTCGCGATGCTGTACCTGTCGCCGCTGATGACGCTGGTCACCCTCAGTACACTCCCCCTCGCCGTCTGGGCGACCCGTGCTCTCGTCCGGCGTTCCCAGCCACGTTTCGTGGCGCAGTGGAAGCAGATGGGTGCCTTGAGCGCCACCATCGAGGAGAGCATCAGCGGTCACGAAGTGATCTCGTCATTCCATAGTGGACAACAGCACGTGGCCGAGCTCGGGGAGCGCAATGACCGCTGGGCCTCGGAGAGCGTCCGGGCGCAGGTTGCCAGCGGCCTGGCCATGCCCCTCATGACGTTCGTCGGCAACCTCTCCTACGTGCTCGTCTGCGTGGTCGGAGGGTTGCGGGTCGCCAGCGCGACGATGACGGTCGGCGAGATTCAGGCGTTCGTGCAGTACGGTCGCCAGATCTCCTCTCCGATCGGGCAGATCTCCGGGCTGCTCAACGAGCTGCAGTCGGGCATCGCCTCGACCGCGCGAGTCCTGGAATTCCTCGACGGCCCCGAGGAGGAGACCGGAGTACCGGAACGGCGACGTCTGCGTGGCCGGGTCGAGTTCGAACACGTCGATTTCGGCTACGAGCCAGGGAAACCGGTGCTGCGAGATCTGTCACTGGTGGCCGAGCCCGGCGAGACGGTCGCCGTGGTCGGCCCCACCGGCGTCGGCAAGACCACCCTCGCGCATCTGCTGCTGCGATTCTACGACGTCGAGAGGGGACGCGTGCTGCTCGACGGCCACGACGTGCGAGAGCTCGCTCGGGCCGACGTGCGCTCGCACATCGGTGTGGTGTTGCAGGACCCCTGGCTCTTCGAGGGCACCATCGCCGAGAACGTCTCTTACGGTCGGCAGGACGCCCACCGTTCCGATGTCGAGCGCGCTGCCTCACGGACCGGCCTGGACCAGTTCGTGGCAGTGCTACCGCACGGCCTCGACACCCACATCGACGCCGACGGCGCCAATCTCTCGGCCGGTGAGCGGCAGCTCGTCACCATCACGCGCGCGTTCGTGGCCGAGCCAGAGGTACTGGTGCTCGACGAGGCGACGAGTGCTGTCGACTCGCGGACGACGATGCACGTGCAGCGGGCGCTCGCCGAGTTGCAGCGTGATCGCACGTGCCTGGTAATCGCCCATCGGCTGGCCACCGTCCGACAAGCCGACCGGATTCTGGTGCTCGACCAGGGCCGGGTCGTGGAGTCCGGATCCCACGAGGAACTCCTCCACCGACGTGGGGCCTACGCCGAACTGCAACGCACCCGGCTCGAAGCGAGCTGAGTACTCCGTCCGACATCGCCCTCGGCGGCACGGTCGTCTCGCCGAAGTCGGTGTCGTTCTTCGCCGGAGTCCTCACCGGGGCAGGGCCGGAGGAGCAGCCGTTGGTTTGAGCATCGGTCGGTTTCTCGGCTCTTCCCCGGCGGTCGGAATCACTCTGGTCGGGGGTGATCGTCGTTCCTCGACCGAACAAGTGGCGGCCGGACCGTCGGTCCACGGGCCGACACCGGAACGAGGAGATCGGCGACTCCGTGCTTCACCGTGGTGTTGAAGGTGTCGGCTTCGACTCCCGACGTCCGGCGAAGTCGGCGATCCCGCTCGTCCGGCTCGAAGTCAGAGCGTGGGGAGCTGGAAGGGAGCGGCACGCGAGGTCAGGCAGTGGATCGTCGAGATGCCGGGCATTCCCGTCACCACGGCTTCCTCCCCGACTCGCTGCTCGGCGAGTTCCTGGTCGAGGCTACCGGCGACGTCGTGAGCCGGATCGGGCAGTTCGAGGGCGAGTTCGAGCGGGGGCATCGCCGGGGCGTGCGTTCGGGAATCGGAAGGCATGATCTGCTCCTGGGCTGAGTACGAACTGTCGGTGCGTCGGGACGTTAGCAGTTCGAGCCCTCCGCGTTCCTCGCTCGCACGGGGGAGTGGTCCCTCATCCTGAGGTCGGAGACCGCTTTCGTCCCGGGCGGTCCAACTCGCCCATATGGCCCGAACGGCCGAGTGACGGTGCGGCGCCCCTGGACGAGAATCGGTTTCCCTGGCCGAGCGTTCCCGGGGGACTGACTGGTGGGCGAAGACGAACGGCGGGAGTTCACGGTGACCACGGCGCGCCGCGTCGTCGAGTCGTTGGCTCCCGAGGAGTTGCCCGCCTTCGCCGCGACGAGCGAGGCGTTCCTGCGCGATCCGGAGCGGCTGCTGGCTGGGCGGCGGTGCGGTGACGAGGCGCTGGGGTCCGGGATCGACACCGTCGTCGCGCTGTTGTCACCGGCCGCCCTGGCGGTGGCGGCCGCCGTCTACGACCAGCTGGTCGACCGGGCCGGGGACGCCGTGGTGCGCGGCGGTGACCGGGTGCTGTCCCGGCTCCGCGCCCGGTTCCGTCGTCGTTCCGCGGTGGAGGGCGACGAGGATTCCGCGACGGAACCGGAGACGGCGGAACCGGAGACGGCGGGGTCGTTGACCACGGGGCCGCTGACCGACGAACAGCGGGAGCGGGTGCGCGAAGTCGCCGAGGCCCGCGCCAGGGCGCTCGGCCTGACCGAGGACCGGGTGCGACTGCTCGTCGGCGCCATCGTGGACTCCCTCGACCGGGAGGACTGACGATGGCTCTCTCCTCGGGACTCGGGAGATCGGACGGAAGATCCCGCCGGTGACGGGGGCGAGGCCGAGCGTGCGGCCTGCCGTGGCGGGCCTGCGGACGCCGAGCGGCACCACGGTCCACTTCGCCTCGCTGATGGCGCTGACCTTCGCGATCGCGGCGACGATCCACTGGGTGATGATGCCTTCCGGCCCCGCCGCCTGGACTCGCGAGGCCGAACGGTGCCAGGTGCGTTCGGGGAGCTACCTGGGGCGGCCCCCCGAGCCGCGGCCCCCCGAGCCGCGGCCCGAGGTAATACAGCGTTACGACGATTTCGCCGGGTGCCTCGCGGATCGGGTGTCCGATCGTGTCTTGTGGACGGCGTTCGCGCTGTCGGCGATGTTCGCGCTCGCGGTGCTGCTCTACCGGCTGCAACCGTGGTGGCGTATCCGGCGGCAGCGGCTGGTGGAGCTGCGCTCCGCCGACGATCCGGAGCTGACCGCGTACCTGCGAAGTCTCGTCGTCCAGGCGGGACTGCCCCGGGCGCCGGTCTTCCTGGTGGATCCGCTCAACCCGCGTGCGGGAGGACTCGCCTTCGGCCACGGGCACCGACGCTACGTCCGGCTCGACGCGGGACTGCTGACGTTGTTCCGGACCGATCCCACGTCGTTCCGGGCCGTGGTGCTGCACGAGCTGGCGCACGTGCGAGACCGGGACGTGCCGATCACCTACTTCGCCCTGGCGGTGTGGCGATCGTTCCTGATCACGGCGCTGGTACCGATGGTGGTGGGCCTGCTGTGGTTGTCCTGGCAGGACGTTCCGTTTCGGAGTTCGCCCGGGATCTCCTGGCGCACAGCCTGTCTGGTGCTGCTGGTCTATCTGTTCCGCAACGCCCTGCTGAGGATCCGGGAGTACCACGCGGACGCGCGGGTGTCGGCCTGGCTGGGCTCGGCGGATCCGCGCCTGTGCCTACCCGCGTTGCCGGGCACGGTGACCCGGTGGCCACCGGTTTGGCTGCGCAGGCATCCCAGGCCCGCGAGCCGTGTCGCCGCCCTGGCCGAGCCGGTCGCGCTGCTGCGCCCCGGTTTCGGTGAGTGCCTCGCGGCGGGCATCGTGCTGCAGCTCTGTTACGTCCACACCGCCACGCCGCTCCTCGCCGCTGGTACGCCGTTCCACGTTTTCCGGTTGCTGAGCGGTGGTTGGGGAGCGTTCGTAACACTGCTGGTGGGCTTCGCGGCCGCGCGCGGCGCGGCCGTGACAGCAGTCGGACGACGGCGCACTCCCGTGGCGCGCTGGCTGCTTCGGAGCTGTTTCGGATTGGGGACCGGGACTCTGCTGGGGGAGCGACTTTCGCTGTCCGGATTGGGCGACCCGTTGCCCGGAGCCGTGGCGCTCGTGGCGATCGGGGTGCTCATCGGGCAGCTCGTGCTGTTGTCCTGGTGGGTGCACCGGTGTTCGCGCCTGCTGCATCGCACGCGGCTCGCCCGGGTCCGGGTGATCGGCTGGTTCGCCATCGGTACGGCGGTGTCGTTGCTCGGCTGGTCCTGTTCGCCGCTGTGGTCCTCCCCGACGAACCTGGACCGAGTGCCGTCGCACCTCGGACGAGTCGGTGCTTCGATAGCGGATTTCGGAGACGAGGCGGCGTGGACCGGCCTGGACCACGCGCTGCTCTTGGTGACGTGGAATCCCGTCGTGATGGAGTTCGCCGCCCAGAACCTCGCACTGTGCACGGGCCTGGTGCTGCTGTGGGTGGTTCCGCTGCTGCTGGCGCACCGCACGCGGATCCGGTTCGCGCTGCCGGTCGGGCTGCTCGGTGCCGCGGCGTGGCTGGTCTTCGATCTCGCGGTCAAGGCGGCGATGCGCGAGACCATCCCGCTGTCGGAGCGTGCCACCGACGCCTTCCGGGCGGTGCTGACCGCGTGGGAGTTCTCGGGACTCCTGCTCGCGCAGTTCCTCGTCGGTGCTGCCGTCGCCGCCGTGCTGTTCCGGAGGGCGGGGCTCGCCCACGCGTTGTTCGCCGTCGCGACCACGGGGCTGACTGTCAGCGGCATGATATGGGCGTTCGCCCGTCTCGGTACGTGTGTGCCGCCGCTGCAGGCCATGGCGACCCGATGCCCGGGAGTGACGAGCGGCGAGTACGCCGCGACGGTGCTCGGCGTCGTCACGGTGGAGGGAACCGTGGCGGCCGTTGTCGGATACCTGTTCGGCACCACCGTTCGCCGGGTACTGCGGAGGTGGAGCCGCACTCGCGCCCCGAAGATCGTCCGGACACCGGTCGGTGCGGGGACACCGAAACCCGGTCGCGCGGGGCGACTCGTCGCGGCGGTCGTCGCGACCGCATCGGTCGCCGTGCTGGCCCTGCCGAACAGCCCGTTCGAGACCGACGAGGAGTCGTCGGACCCGGTAGCCGAGGCGGAGCGCACCGGATCGAATGGCACCGAGGCGGAGAGCGGCACCGCCTCCGGGCGTGTCTGGCTCCGAGGTGGGGGCGTGGGACACTTCCGGGCGGTGAGCTCGGCGACGTTCGAATTCGCGGAGGACATCAGTTCGAACGCCGAGGTGCGCGAGGTGCGCGGGAGTGCCGTCCGGTTGTCCGAGGTCGTGACCGAGGCCCGCGAGTTTCCCGAACCCCCCGACAGTCGGCGGGCCGAACTCTGGGACGAGATGCTGGGAGCCCTCGACGACTCGGCGCGGCGGTTCGTCGACGCGTTCGACACCGGCACGCTCGATTGGGAAGCGCTGCGCGGAGTCGTCGAATCGCTCGAACGGGGGGTTCGGCGGTTCGAAGAACTGCTCGACCTCTGGTGCGGCGAGTACGGGGACCGAGTGCTGGCCGCGTGCTGACACCAGTGCGCACGGCCGGAATCGCCGCGATCCGGAGCGGTTCGGTCCACCGTGCGGTCGCCCAGCGGTTCGGCGCGGCCGGCACCGCGCTTTTCCGGTCTTCGCCGCCCACGGGAGAATGCGCCTCGTCAGTTCCCGACCACAGGTGAGGCACAGTGGACACATCCGGCGTGACGGACGGTGGAACCGAATCGGCGTCCCCGCTGCCGCGGGGAATACTGCGGGCGCGCCGCCCGACCGGCGCGGTGGTCGGGATCCTGGTGGTGCTCGGCTGTTTCGTGCTCGGGCAGATCGTCAGCGCCGTCGCCTTCGCCGTGGCGGTGGTGCTCACCGGTGATCTGTCGGTGCTGAGCAGCATGCGCATCGGACTCGCCGCGCAGGTCGCCCTCACCGGTGGCTTCCTGGGGGCCACCCTGGGGCTGGTGCTGTGGCTGCCGCTCAAGGAGGGCAGGCCGTTCGGCAGCATCGGTTTCCTGCCCGCCCGACGTCCCGTACGGGCCGTCGCGCTGGGTGCCGTGGCGGCGCTGCTGGCGATCAGCCTGCTAGTGCTGGGCAACGTCGGTGCGGGCCAGCTGGTGATCGGCGGTTCCGGGGCGGGCTACGCGATCGTGGGAGTGCTCGTGCTGACGCTGCTGGGATTCGTGGTGCAGGCCAGCACGGAGGAGATCCTCACCCGTGGCTACCTGATGCAGGTCACCTGGCGGAAGTGGGGGATCACGGCAGCGCTGGTCTCGCAGGCTGTGGTGTTCACCCTGCTGCACGGCCTCAACACCGGATTCGGCCCGCTCCCGCTGCTGAACCTGGTACTGATCTCGTTCGTGCTGGCCTTCTGGGCGCTGGCCGAGGGCGGCCTGTGGGGGGTGTGCGCCTTCCACGCGGTGTGGAACTGGTGCCAGGGCAACGTCTACGGCGCAGAGGTCTCCGGGATGAACCTGACCGCCACGCTCGCCGACACGCGCCCCGCCGAGGACGGCAGCGCGTTGCTCAACGGTGGTGCCTTCGGCATCGAGGGTGGACTTCCCACCACTGTCGTGCTGGCGGGCATGCTGCTGATCGCCGTGCTGGCCTACCGCCGTCGTCGTTCGAGCTTCGCGGCCGAGCCCGCGCAGTCCTGAGCGAGCACGGCTTCTCGAGCAAGCGCCTCGTCATGAGTGGGCACCCCCTCGGGAGTGAGCCCGGTTGTCCCGTTGTTCCTCGGCCCTCCGGTGTGTGTCACGTCGCTTCCCGAGGTGTTCTCGCGCTCCGGTTCGCTACACTGCCCGTGGTCCGCGCGAGCGGATCCCGGCGGTGGGGCCCGCCGGAACCAACCGCGAAGCCGACTTCGCCAACGGTCCCTACCCGTCCGAGAACCTCCGGGTAGGGAGTCCGTGTTGTCCAAGGCCGTGCTCGCCCACCGATCGCGGGTGCTCGCCGCCGTCGCCCTCGGCGGTGCGCTGGGATCGACGCTGCGCTACGGCGTCTCGCTCGCGCTGCCGCACGCCGACGGCGGCACCGTCTGGCCCACGCTGACCGTCAACGTGCTGGGCTGCTTCGTCATCGGTGCCTTCACCGTGCTCCTGGCGGAAACCGAGCGGCACCACCTGTTGCGGCCGTTCCTCGGTGTCGGGGTGCTGGGCGGTTTCACCACCTTCTCCGGCTACCTGGCGGACGCGGGCGGACTGCTGGCCACCGGACAGCCGCTCTACGCGGCCCTGTACCTGCCGCTGACGGTGCTGCTGGCGCTGCCCGCCGTGGTCTGCGGCGCGGCGTTGGCGGGCGGGCTCCGCACGCGCTCGCGGCGTGCGCCGGGAACCGCGACGGGAGGGGAGTCGTGACGACCCTGCTGCTGGTGGCTCTCGGCGGAGCCGTGGGGGCGGTGCTGCGCTACGGGATCGACCGGGGAGTGCGGCACGCTCGTGGGTCCGCCTTCCCGTGGGGGACGTTCACGGTCAACGTGGTGGGCTCGTTCCTGCTCGCGCTGTTGGTGGGCGGTGCCGCTACGTTCGACGGCCTCGGCTCGCCCGGTTCGCGCGCGCTGCTGGTGGTGGGGCTGTGCGGTGCGCTGACCACGTTCAGCACGTTCGGTCAGGACACCGTCCGGCTCTACACCTCGGGGGCACGTTCGCACGCCGTCCGGTACGTATTGGTGACGATTCTCGGCGGCATCGCGGCGGCGGCGCTCGGATTCGGTTCGACCGTGGCGCTGGCATATCTTTGATTTCTGTTCACATTTGGTGGGGAAAATCCGGTTCTCCCGTCCGGCCAGAGCCGCGTTTTGCCATTTCGTGACGTCCTTGGCAGGATGAACTCCGCTCTATCGTGAAAACGGCTCAGACTGCGTTCCCCCATTCGGGTGAGTCGCGCTGGCCCTTTCGATTGTTCCCTGTTCGAGAAAGGTTGTTTCGTTGCTGATCGCCGCGAACGCCACGACGCGTTTCGCCGCCGCGCCCGCGGCGAGCGTGACCGATCCGGTGGTGAACTGGTTCAACGACAACTCCGGGGCGCTGTTCTCCGGACTCGTCAACGTCGTCATCATCCTGCTCGTCGCGGTGGTGCTGCGCGCCGTGCTGGGGCGGGTCATCACGCAGGGCGTGCGACGGATGGTGAGCTCGCACCAGCGGATCAACCAGGCCACCGCCAAGGCCGGGAACCTCGTCGGGCGCAACGGATCAACGGCCGACAACTCGGCCGAACGGCAGCAGCAGCGCGCCCAGACCATCGGTTCGGTGCTGCGCAGCGTGGCCACGACGATCGTGTTCGGCGTGGCCTTCGTGATGATCCTCGGCGAGTTCGGCATCAACCTCGCCCCGATCCTGGCCAGCGCGGGCGTGCTCGGCCTCGCCATCGGTTTCGGCGCGCAGAGCCTGGTCAAGGACTTCCTGTCCGGCGTGTTCATGATGGTCGAGGATCAGTACGGCGTGGGCGACGTGATCGACGCGGGCGACGCGGTCGGCACCGTCGAGGCCGTTACGCTGCGCATCACCAAGATCCGCGATCTCAACGGCGGGCTGTGGTACGTGCGCAACGGCGAGATCATGCGGGTCTGCAACATGAACCAGGACTGGGCCAACGCGGTCATCGAACTCCCGTTGGACTACAGCGTGGACATCGCCCACGCCGAGCGCGTGATCGAGTCGACCATCGAGGACTTCGCCGCCAACAGCGAGTTCCGCTCCAAGATCCTGGAGAAGCCGGACCTCAGCGGTGTGATCGGCATCGGCAACGGTTCGGTGACCGTGCGGATCATCGTCAAGGTCAAGCCCGGCGAGCAGTGGGCGCTCGGCCGCGCGCTGCGTTCCCGGCTCAAGAGCAGTTTCGACGCCGCCGGTGTGCGGGTGGCCTATCCGGTGCTGCCCGGCAACGGGGTCGGAGCGGTCAAGCAGGGCTGATCCTCCGGTCGTGCCGCCGGGGGCTCGTCCGGCGGCCTCGAAACCTTCGAGTCCCCTCTCGCCCTCGGGAGGGGACTCGATTCGTGTCGGGGCCGGTTCCGCGGTGGTCGCGGGGGCTTGCCGCTCTTCTATTCAGTGTTACTATGTACCAGTACTGAGTGACATTGAGTAGATGGAGGGGCGTCGCCGTGGGCAAGCAGACGACGGAGATGCTCAAGGGCACGCTGGAAGGGGTCGTTCTCGCGATCCTGGCCGGTCAACCCGCCTACGGCTACGAGATCACCGCGTGGCTGCGGAACCAGGGGTTCTCCGACATCGCGGAGGGCACCGTCTACGCGCTGCTCGTCAGGGTCGAGAAGCGCGGCCTCGTCGACGTGGCGAAGGTCCCCTCGGAGAAGGGGCCGCCGCGCAAGGTGTACTCCCTCAACGACCAGGGCAGGGAGTACCTCGAAGAGTTCTGGGCGGCCTGGCGGTTCCTCTCCGAACGACTCGAACGGCTCCGCGAAGGGGGCAGATGACCATGCTCATGTCCAAGATCATCGGTGACAAGCGGCGATACCGGCAGTACAAGGAACGCGTCAAGCGGCTTCCCGAGGACTACCGCACGGCGACCGAGGCGATCGAGCGCTACCTGATGCACTTCGTTCCCGCCGACAACGAGAGCGCGATCTCCGAGTTCGAGGACCTCGCCGAGCTGTTCGAACAGGCCGCGTCGGACGGAACCCCGATCCGCGAGGTCGTCGGGGACGATCCCGCGGAGTTCGCCGAGGAGTTCGCCCGGAACTACACGAAAGGCGGATACGCCCCCGACAAGGAGCGGCAGCGGCTGCTGCGCGGCATCGAGCGGGCGACCGGGGAGCAGGGCGCGGGCTGATGGCGCTCCGGCAGGACCGGGAACTCGGAGTGCAGGGGCCGGAGAAGTCGTGCGGTGGTCCGCACATGCTGCCGGAAGCGGCATCCGAACGCGCGACGGCGACGATGCCGGACCCTCGAACCACGGAGCCGCGACATCGGACCGCGGAGTAGGTGGACGTGGCCGACCCGACCGGCGTACCCGGCGCGAGTCCGGTCGCTCGCGGGGCGCGGACGACTGCGTGGGGGTCGGCTTCGCGACCCGGATCGTCGGTGTTCGCGACACGAAGGACCGCGCCGGGCGGATACCTCACCGTCACCGGTACACAGTGGACGGTATTCCTCGGCGCTTGAAGGACCGTGTGAAGACCGACCGCCTCGCCTGGACCACAGCGGACGACAGCGCACCGCGACATCGCGAGTTCCACAAGCGCCACAGCGCCGCCCGAGGCTCTCGCCTCCCGGTGCTGTGAACCGCCGACGCCGCGAACCGATCGAAACGCTCGGTCGGAACGCCTCCGGTCAGCGTCCCTGCCTGCTCATGACCCGCAGTATCAGCAGCGCCAGCAGTCCCAGCAGCGCGCCGCCCAGCAGGTTGGCCAGCACGACGCTGGCGATCGCCGGGCCGGGCAGCGGTGTGGGGTCGCCGTACCGGACGGTTCGCACGATCCAGTTGAGCGCGATCGTCAGCACCCCGTACAACGTGCCCACGATCGCCAGGGTCAGCACCGGCCGCTGTTCCCGGCGCCGCACCACCACGGCCACCCAGACCACCGCGACGAGAGCGGTGACCACCACGGGACTCCACGGCCTGCCCAGCGTCTCGTAGACCCGGAGGACGCCCAGCACCGGCTGGATCAGTCCCAGTGCCCCCAGCACCACGATGGTGCCCCAGTGCAGCCCCACGAAGGGCGAGTTCCGTGCGGGAGTGCCGCTCATCCCGTGCCTTTCCCGAGTGAGTCCGTCCGAGCCGACCCGGCCAGCATGACGCCGCGCGCGGACTCCGGCATCCGCGAGCCCCTGAAAGAAGGACGGTTCGCTCGCGGTGAGAGGTCTGCTCGGCGGGAGGACCGCGGAAGTGGCGTCCGACGGTGCGGGGGGATCGTCCATCGGTGGGGCGAAAACACGACCATGCCGGAAAATGAGTGACGGATTCTCGCCGACGATGATGGGATAGCCCCATGACAGCGGCATCCGAACTTCGGCAGATAGGTATCTTTCTTTTTCCGGGGGTGGAGGAACTCGACGCGGTCGGTCCCTGGGAGGTGCTGGGGTACTGGACCCGGTTCTTTCCCGAGGACGGCTACACGGTCGCCACCTTCTCACCGGACGGTGGTCGGGTGGAGTGCGCCAAGGGGCTGGTTATCGAGGCCGAGTACTCCTTCGCCGACGCGCCCGAGTGGGAGGTGCTGCTGCACCCGGGCGGCGACGGCACCCGGACGATGCTGGAGGACGAGGCGCGGCTGGACTGGGTGCGCGAGCAGCGCGAGTCGGTGCCGCTGATGACCAGCGTCTGCACCGGTGCGCTGGTCTACGCGGCCGCCGGGCTGCTGCGCGGCAGGCCCGCCACCACTTACCGCCCCAGCCTCGGCAGGCTGGCCGAGCTCGACCCGAGCATCGAGGTGCGCCCCGACGACCGGTTCGTCGACGACGGCGACGTGATCACCTCGGCCGGGGTGTCCGCCGGTATCGACATGGCCCTGTACCTGGTGAGCAGGCTCTCCTCGCCGGAGCGCGCCGCCGAGGTGAAGGAAGGGATCCAGTACGCCCCGCGGCCACCCGTCTGACGGGCCTCCCGCCCGGTCGTCGAGGTCGTTCACGAGGCCTCCCGATGGGCCGCCTCCGGGAGAATCCGGCCCCGGGAGGGAAATCCGCATCCGGTTACGGAACGGGTACGGAACGAAATTTTCCGTCGTCGTCGCGGTGCTTTCTCCGGCGCGTGAACCTCGTCGCTTTCCGCGTTTCGGGATCGGCGTTTACAGGGGGAATCCACCCTGCTAGGAAAGTCACGGATTTCTCGGTCGAGCCCGAAAGCGGTGCCCGGCCGTGGTGCGCTTTCACGGTGGGGAGGTCTCGGCGATGGGTGTGCCGCACCGCGTGGCCGGTTTCGTCGGTCGATGGTTCGCGCCGCTGGTGCTGCTGGGCGGTGTGGTGGGAATGCTGCTGCCCGGTGCCACCAGCGCGCTCGCCCCCGCCATCACGCCGCTGCTCGGCGTGATCATGTTCGGCATGGGGCTCACGCTGCGCGCCGGGGACTTCTCGCTGGTGCTGCGCAGACCGCAGGCCCTGCTGGTCGGGCTGGTGGCCCAGTACCTGGTGATGCCGCTGGCGGGGTGGGCCATCGGCAGCGCGTTCGGGTTCTCCGCCGCGCTGCTGGCGGGCCTGGTCCTGGTGGGTTCGACTCCCGGCGGCACGGCCTCCAACGTGGTCGTCTACCTCTCCAGGGGCGACGTCGCGCTGTCGGTGACCATGACCTCGGTGTCCACCCTGCTCGCCCCGCTGCTGACCCCGCTGCTGGTGCTGTGGCTGGCAGGCTCCAGCCTGCCGGTGGGCTTTTTCGGACTGTTCTGGTCGATCGTCAAGGTCGTGCTGGTCCCGGTGGTGCTCGGCATCGTGGTCCGGGCCGCGCTGCCGAGGCTGGTCCAGCGCGCGCTGCCGCTGCTGCCGCTGGTCTCGGTGCTCGGCATCGTGGTGGTGGTGGCCGCCGTGGTCGGGGCCAACGCGAGCACGCTCACCTCGGTGGGGGCGCTGCTGTTGCTGGCCGTGGTGCTGCACAACGCCTTCGGCCTGCTGCTCGGTTACGGCGCCGCGAGGCTGGCCGGGCTCGACGAACCCTCCCGACGCGCCGTCGGTGTCGAGGTGGGTATGCAGAACTCCGGCCTGGCCGCGAGCCTGGCAACCGCGCACTTCACCCCGCTGGCCGCGCTGCCCGCCGCACTGTTCTCCGTCTGGCACAACCTCTCCGGTGCGGCGGTGGCCTCGTTCTGGTCGCGCGAGTCCGGCGGGAGCGAGGACCCGGACACCGACGCGGTCGAATCCACGCGTGGGTGATCCCCGCCGGGACAGCGTCGATTTCCCACGAAAACGCCATGTCCTCGGTACCGACGAGTGCCGAGCCCCCACCACTCTCGCAGTCGGCACGGTCGCGGGGTCTCTCGTGGTGCTCTCGTGAGGAAGACCCGACGTCGTGTCGACTACCCGATGTCGGGGCTGGCCGCAGTGAGAGATTCCGCCGGGTGACCACCCACGACCACCGGTCCGCGGGATCCGCGTCACCAGCCATGTGGCTTGCGCGGCACGGCTGTCCCCGGTGCGTGCGGCGGATGCCTCGCAAGGCAGGGCCGCTCGCCGCGTAGGTCGCTACTCACCAGCCGGCCCAACGCCGTGAGGCGCCGCCTCACGCGCCGGTAACCGAGCACCCACGAGACGGGTGAAGGTCTCACCCCACACTGACCGCGAACAGGTACCAGGTGGTGTGCGGCAGCCACTGCTCGGTCCAGCGCCAGTCCCAGTCCTTGCCGGTCTCGGCGTACCCCCGGTTCCACAGAATCCCGCTCCCGTCGGGATTCTCCCCGGTGATGCCGTTGACGATCCCGCCGGCGGTGTTCAGGAACTGCCAGGAACCCTTCCACATGTAGCGGGGGTTGTTCCGGCCGCTGCCGCCCAGCATGCACACATTGAACGGGTTCCGTCCCAGGATCCAGTCGAGCTGGTCGGCGGCGTAGCGCCGCAGCCGCTCGGCGAACTCGCCCTCGAACCGCTTCGCGGCCAGCCTGGCGGCGGTGGCCAGCGAGGCGATTCGCGCGTTCTCGCCCTGCCACCACTCGTCGTCGGCGCGCGGGGTGACGTCGTGCGGGAAGAAGAACGAGCTGTGCCGGTCGCCGGTGCCGTCCTGCACCAGGTTGCGCGCGTAGCCGTAGGGGTTGGTCACTTCGGCGGTGATCGACATCTCGAAGGACAGCGAGCGGCGCACCACCTCCAGGACCCGCTCGGTCCTGCCGGGACCGGCGATGTCGAGGTAGCTCAGCAGGCTCGTGACCGGCATCCCCGCGTCGGAGGGGTGGAAGTACGGGCGGTCACCGTCGTCGGCGCGCCAGTAGTCCCGGTAGGGTCCCCAGGAGCTCAGCCGGTTCAGCAGGTTGTCCGCGCGCTCGTGGGCCGCCTCCCGGTAGCCGCTCTTCCCGGTGGCCCTGTGGAGCTCGACGGCGGCGACCAGCGCGTTGTAGTCGTCCTGGATGTTCTCCGCGCCGTCGTTGGTCAGCTCGACGTTGTGCTCGCGCAGGTACGCGAAGGCGTTCTCGGCGGTGCGCAGGTACTCGGCGGAGTCGTACTCCCCGCTGACGTCGAAGGTGCTCGCCAGCGCCAGGGCGGCGATGGCGACCCCGGCTCCCTCGCGGTGGTTGACCTGCCGCACGACCGGTTCGCCGTCGCGCTCGGCGGCTTTGAGGAAGCGCAGCGCGGGATCCTTCGGCGGGCCGGGCTGCATCACCGAGTGGCAGAAGGTGCCCTCCGGTCGCTTTACCCGGGTCAGGTAGTCGGCGCCGTGCAGCCCTTCGTCGCACAGCCAGGTGCGCAGCTGGGTGAACTCCTCGTCGTCCCGAGCGGTGAGTCGTTCGTGGGCCTTGAACAGCACCCAGGCGGTCAGCGGGACGGACAGCGTGTTGAAGTAGCTGTGCCGCGAGAGCTGGGTGAAGTGCTTGCCGAAGTCGCCGGTCGCGTCGTACCAGCCGCCGTGCGCGTCGATGCCTCCCGAGCCGTTCTCGCCGACGGGCAGCGAGTGGTCGGCCCGGTCGAAGCGGCCGGAGCACCGTGCCGACTTGAACCAGTGCACGACGTCGGACAGCGTGTCCCGCTCCAGCGCGAGCGGTTCGATCCGGAACGGGACCGACTCGCCGCGGGTGTGGTTGCCCGCACCGACCCGCAGCAGGTACTCGCCCTCCTCGGTGACCTCGGAGAAGTCGACCGTCCAGTAGTGGCTGTCGCCCCAGTCCCGGACCCGGCCGACGTGGTGGGGCCTGCGGCGGGCGACGACTTCGCCGCTGCCGGTGTCGACCACGGCGCACCAGCCGACCGGTGCGCGGTCGCCGGTCACGAGCACGGCCGTCTTGGGGGCGGAGGGGGTGTGGCCGACGTGGTTCACGTGCACCCGTACTTCGTCCCGGCCGCGACCTCGTCCGGCCGCCGTCGCGGCGGTCGTACCGCCGAGGGCGCCCACGGCCGTTCCGCCGCCCACCGCGGCGGAACCCGCGAGGAAGCGACGGCGATCCATACCTGCTGACATAACCACCCTCCGATTTGGTCTATACCTGTCCGGAGGTTAGGTGTCGATGGTCGGATCATGGCAAGAGTGAATTCCCGACTACCGGTGTTCGCGGTATCCGAATCCGACGCGCGGACCCCTGGCCGCTGGCCCGGAAGGAGCCGGGCTCGTTGCTTCCGATCCCGACCGGCGCGGTGGTCTCGCCCCCGTCCGGCGTCCCGGCAAGCCGAGGTGCTCCGGGAGAGGTCGAGCGGCGTCACCCCTCCCGGCGGATCCGCCCGGTGCGGGAATTCCCGCCCAGCTCCTGGCGCGGGTCGCTCCGGTGCCGCGATCGGGCACGAGGTCTTCACCCGGCGTTTCCGCGTTTCCCATCGCTGGGTCATCCCACCCGCCTAGGTTCGACCGGGTCGAACTGGAACCGGACGACGGGAACGGGCAATGAGCGAGGAAGCGGGAAGTGTCGGGCGACGTGCGCTGTTGCGGGCCACCGGGGTGGGAACGGCTGCCGCCGTGGCATCGCCCGCAGTGGCGGGTGCGCGAACCCGGAGCGGTTTCGAGGCGCCGGAACCGAAGCTGCGGTTCCGCCCCGACGGCACCTTCCGGATCGTGCAGTTCAACGACACGCAGGACGACGAGCGCACCGACCGGCGCACCATCGAGCTGATGGAGCGCACGCTCGACTCCGAGAACCCGGACTTCGCGCTGATCAACGGGGACGTCATCACCGGGGGCTGCGACAGCGAGCTGCGGGTCAAGCAGGCCATCAACAACGTGGTCACCCCGATGGAGTCGCGCGGCATCCCCTGGGCGATCACCTTCGGCAACCACGACGAGGACTCCGAGCGACTGTCGGGCATGTCCGAGGAGGACATGCTCGACTTCTACATGACCTACCGGCACAACCGGAACGAACGTGGCCCGCGCGACGTCACCGGTACCGGCGACATGGTGCTGCCCGTCAGCGGGTCGCGCGGCGGCAGGCCGGTGTTCGCGCTGTGGCTGCTGGACTCCGGTCGCTACGCCCCCGGGACGATCGCCGGGCAGGACTTCCAGGGGTATCCGCACTGGGGCTGGGTGCGCCCGGACCAGATCCAGTGGTACTCGGAGACCTCGCGGCACCTCGAACGCCGGGCCGGTGGGAAGGTTCCCGGACTGATGTGGATGCACATCCCGCTCTGGGAGCACCGCTTCATGTGGTTCTCCAGCGTGGACGGCCGTTCGGAAGCGGACCACGAGCGGGCCGTCGACAAGCACGGCATCGTCGGTGAGCGAAACGAGGACGAGTGCCCGGGACCGTTCAACAGCGGGATGTTCACGGCGATCCTGCAGCGCGGTGACGTGCGTGGCGTGTTCTGCGGCCACGACCACGTGAACTCGTACGTGGGCGACTACTACGGCGTGCTGCTCGGCTACTCCTCCGGAACCGGGTTCGGGCCGTACGGGCTCGGCGGAGCCGAGGAACACCGGCTGCGCGGGGCCAGGGTGTTCGAGCTCGACGAGAGCGTCGAAGGGATGATCGGCGACACCCGCATGGTCTTCGCCAGGGATTTCGGCATCGACATGACCCCGAACGACCAGCCGATCGACCCGTTGCCGCTGGGGCCCGACCAGCGCTGAGCGGCATCCGCGACCACGGTCCCCGTGATTTCGCGGGCGGCCGTGGATCTCGCGGGGAATCCACGCTCCGCTGGAAATCGAGTTGACGGCGGATCCGCGCGTCGCGAGGCTCGCCGTCATGGCGTTGGCGGGACGTACCGCGGTGGTCACCGGGGTGAGCAGGCGGCGCGGCATCGGCTTCGCGGTCGCGCGGCGGCTGCTCGACGCGGGCATGCGGGTCTGTGCCCAGGGGTGGTCGCCGCACGACGCGGAGATGGGCCTGGGAAGCGGTGACGAGACGGCTTCGCCGGAGTTCCGCGCGGAGCTGGGCGGCACCGAGGAGACGTTCTCGCACTCGGAGCTGGACCTCGCCGACCCCGAGGCCCCGGCCCGGCTGCTGAGCCGGGCCACCGAGCGGTTCGGTTCCGTGGACACCCTGATCCTGGCGCACGCCCGCAGCTCCGATTTCGACCTCGACGCGCTGTCCGCGGCCGAACTGGATCTGTGCTGGGCGGTCAACGTGCGGTCGAGCCTGCTGCTGGTGCGCGAGTTCGCGCGGCGGTACCGGGAGGACGGGAAAGGGGAAGGCGGGCACGACGGCCGGGTCGTGCTCTTCACCTCGGGGCAGCATCTGGCCCCGATGAGCGGCGAGATCCCCTACGCCGCCACCAAGGGCGCCCTGCACCAGCTGGCCTCCACACTCTCCGACGCGCTGGTCGAGCGCGGCATCACGGTGAACTGCGTCAATCCGGGGCCGACCGACACCGGTTGGGCCACCGAGGAGCTGACCGCCTCGGTCGGCCGTGCCCTGCCGCGCGGGCGCTGGAACACCCCCGACGAAGCCGCCGGGGCGGTCGAGCTGCTGCTCGACGAACGGGCCGCCACCGTCACGGGGCAGGTGCTCGACGCCGAGGCGGGCTTCCGCCGCTGGGTGCGGTGAAAGCCGCCCAAGTTTCTCGCCCGTTCGGGAGGGGCCCGGATGCTGCGTGGGCAGTGCCGTTCAGCTCCGCTGAGGGGACGGCGGCGAAGCCGACCTCACTGAACAGGGTGAAGTCGATGTGAGTTTCGCCGTTGTCCTGGTGAGTCGAACTTCTGTTCGATAGACTGCCTGTCGACTCGAGGGACTTGTCCGAGCGGAGCGGTCTTCGAAGCAGTCGCGGAGGGGTAGGTCGTATGCGAGCAGGCGAGCTCTCACCTGTTTCGGCTACCCCCTGGGCCGAACGTGGTAGCCCGAACAGCCTTATGGTGTCGGGTATGGGTTCCTGGGACGACGACGAACGGGCCGCGTTGCTCGCGCTGCTTCGTACTCGCCCGGAGAACATGACGTGGTCCCGGATCACCTCCGAGGTGGCCGATGCGGGAAGTGCCCGCGCGGTTTGGGAGCGGTTCGGAGTCCCCGCGCTGTTCGGCACGAACGCCGAGGGGTTCCATGACGCGGAACCGGAGATCGAATCCGCCAAGGAGGACATAGCCGCCTGGCGCTCCGCCGAGTTCGACTTCATCACTTTCCGGGACGACGAGTACCCGCGGCAGCTCCGGGAAGTGAACCAGTTCCCACCGTTCGTGTTCGTGCGCGGCACGCTCGTCCCCCGCGAGAACGCGGTTTCCGTGGTCGGTTCTCGTAAGGCCTCACCCGCCGCGCGGGACACCGCCGCCGACATATCGGCCGGGTTGGTCGGTGCCGGGTTCACCGTGCTTTCCGGGTTGGCTTCCGGGATCGACACCGCCGCGCACACGGCGGCTCTCGAGAGCGGAGGTCGGACCGTCGCCGTGATCGGCAACGGTATCCGGAGGGTCTATCCGGCCGCGAATCGCGAGCTGCAGGAGCGGATCGTCCGGGAGGGCATGGTGCTGTCCCAGTTCTGGCCCGATTCACCACCGGCCAAGCACACTTTCCCCATGCGCAACGCCACGATGAGTGCGTACGGAATCGCGACGATAGTCGTGGAGGCCGGTGAGCACAGCGGCGCCCGCATCCAGGCACGCGCGGCCGTGGAGCACGGGCGGCCCGTGATCCTGCTGGATTCGGTGGTGAGGGGAACCGCTTGGGGAGCCGCGCTGCGGGGCCAGCCCGGGGTGTTCGTGGTAGACGGCCCGCGAGCCGCCGTCAGCGCGGTGGAGCGGATCGTTTCCGGAAACCAGCGGGTGGAACGGCTGCTCGCCGCTCCCGTGCCATGAACGACCCGAGGCTGCACGAGACGCTCCGAAACGCTCTGCTCGATCGGGTCGGTGGGTTTTTCCGCAACACGGTTCGGCACAGCGGTGAGACGTGTTCGGTGTGTACCGGTCCGGTTGCCTCGACTGATTCGGCGCGTTGCGGGGTCTGTTCGTCACATCACGCCGAATTCGGCGACCGGCTCGCCGATCAAGTCCTGCCGTTGACCTATGTGTGCGGAAATCATCCCCAGGGGATACATCAGTCGGCTCACACCGTTGTGAGCTACAAACGAACTCCGGTCGCGGAGAAAAGCGTCAAGGATCTCTGTCTGATGATCCTGGCCGCCACCACCATCCACGCCTCGTGCATCGCCGTTCCGCCCGGTCGCACGTGGCAGGCGGTGACGTTCGTGCCCTCGGCGAGCAAACCGGGCCGTGGACATCCCGTGGCCCAGCTCGCACGGCAGGTCGCGTTCCACAACGATGCCGACAATCGGCTGACACTGGATCTGGGACCGGGAATCGAGGCGGACCAACGGACGGTGCGCGGCGACCGGTTCGCCGTACCCGCACGATACCGGGAACGAGTCGAGGGTAAACACGTCCTGCTGGTCGACGACACCTGGACCACGGGGGCGAAAGCGCAGTCCGCCGCGGTGTCCCTCAAGGAGGTCGGTGCCGCTCACGTCACCGCGCTCTGCGCGGCCAGGTGGTGCCGCTACGAGTGGGAGAGCCACCGCTTGCTGCTCGACCGGTGCACTGAGCCGTACGACGCGTACTTCTGTCCGGTGACCGGTGGTACGTGCCCGACGAACTGACCCGATCAGTGGAGTGGTTGGTGACGAGGTCCCCACCTCGGTCGGAGGTTTCCTCGTCGGTCGACCAGGACCCCGATTTCGCACCCTTCCGCCGGCCCGCTCGGGAAAGCGCCGACCGGGAGCTCGCCGGGACGGTCGCCGGCCGCTCCGGTCGTTCGGTGCAGACTTCCGCGAACGACGGAATCCTCGGCGGTCCTTCGGCCCGGCCAGTTACGCGACCACGCCGACCAGCTCGGGCAGGACCAGCAGGACGAGACCGGCACCGAGCAGGAGCGCACCGATCGCGTAACTGCTCTGCCTGCCGTGCGGCAGGACTTTCTCGACGGTGATCACGGCGGCGACACCGGCCATCCAGACGAGACTCATCATGCCCGCGGCCAGCAGTACGACCATCAGCGCCCAGCAGCAGCCGATGCAGTAGCCACCGTGCCCGCACCCCACCAGCAGCGCGCCGCGCCTGCTGCGGACCGCCCGCTGCCCGTGCCGCATCAGCAGGGCCATCGGTGACCGGCAGTGCACCAGGCACCACTGCTTCAGCGGGGTGAACTGGAACAACCCGGCCACCACCAGCACGGCGGCTCCCGACCGGGCCGCCGTGGCGCTGCCCACCACGTCCAGCGCGTCGAAGGCCCGCAGGCACGCGTAGGCCCCCACCCCGGTCAGCAGCCAAGCGAGCAGGTAGCCGACTACCAGGGCCGGGACGCTGCCGGTGCCCGCACGGTGAACCCGGAGCAGTCTGCTCATGCCGATGGTGAACGGCGTGATGCCGGGCAGCATCATGGCCGTCATCATGACCAGCCAGGTGAGCAGGAAGAATCCGAACCGGGTCCATTCGAAGCCGGACGGTGCCATCGGTCGTGCCCCGGTGAGGATGCCGAGCCGCATACCGGGAGTGGCCAGGCTGTGGGTCAGCAGCCAGGCCAGTGCGGCGAACGCGAGCAGCACGACCGCCAGCAGGAGCTCCGTTCCGGACAACGAGCCCGGTCGTGGAACAACACGAGACCCGGCCCTGCTCGTCACTGTTCGTCCGGTCCCGACCATTCGAAGGGGATGAGCTTGCTGGAGTAGCCGGACCGGTTCCACTGGAACCCGAAGGCGTCGGCGCGGTCACTCACGGCCTTCCCCCAGACGGCGGGCGGTTGGCCGGGCCCGACTTCCGCGCCGGGCAGGTTGTGGACCTCGACCCGGCTCCCCTCGGCGGTGGTGGAGCCGGTCAGCGCCTCCACCTCCGCTTCGGCCCTGCCGGGCACGCGCACGCTCCAGCGGGCGAAGTCCTCCCCGAACGAGGCCTCGATCGGGGAGAACTCCATGCCGAGGATCTCCGGGCCGAACATCGCGCCGAACTGCGCGGGCCAGCCGCCGGCCTCGCCGTCGAAGATCAGTTGCAGGGCCTGCCGCTGGTCCTCGTCGCCGCGCTCGTCGACGAACACGGCGGCGTAGGGATCGGTGTGGGTCCCTTCCCAGGGGTTGCCGGTGAAGGAGCCGAGCATCGTGACGTTGAGCTCGTCCAGGCGAGTATCGCCGTAATTGCCCTCCCGCACGTGCCAGAGCAGGATGCCGCTGCAGTCCCCGTAGGTGGGAGGTTGGGCGAACGAGCAGGGACAGGGGATCGCGCACTTGCAAGCGTCGAACCACACGCCCTTGAGATGCCAGTTCTGGATGGTGGCAGTAGTCATGATCGCCTCACTGGTCGTCGTGGCGGACTACTCGCCCACAGTTTCCGCCTCTCGCGAGGGCTACTGTCAATACGCGGTACGCGGTATTTCCGGGACGCCTGAGAGCTGTTCATGACTCACAGTCGTTTCTCGAACCAGTGGTCCGCGTACAGGGCGTCGGAGTACGGTTCGATCTCCTCGTATCCGTTGGCCGCGTAGAGTTTCCGGGCCTCCACCAGGTCGCCGCGAGTGTCGAGCCGGATCGCCCGCATACCCAGTTCCACGGCGGCTCGTTCGGCGGCGTGTAGTAGCGACACGCCCAGGCCTTGTCCCCTGCTCGGTTTAACCACGAACATCCTGGTGAGTTCGCCGGTGTGCTCGTCGTGGTGCCGGAGACCGACACAGCCCACGGCGCGTCCGTTCTCGCGCGCTACGAGGAAGCGTCCGGTATCGCCCGAAAGGTCGGCGCTCGGATCCTCGGCCATCGCGGATTCGATCTCGGAGTCGGTGGGATTCCTACCGATATAGCGGGCGGTCATCTCCGCGAAGTACTCGCGCAGCAGAACCACGCTTTCCGGCGCTTCGACGTCTGCCGCTGACACGGTGATCCCGCTGTTCGATGATTTCGACAATTCAGCCCTTTCGTCGGATGTCGTGGACCGGGAAGTGCGACGATCGGTCATTGTGTCACCGGGGCGGCGATTTCTCGCGGGGAATCCATCGGCGCGAACGAGGATCTGCGGTCGATCGAGACGGCGGCCGACGATCTCAACGACTGGAGCGGCATGGCCGCCCACGCGTTCAAGGCCAACTTCCTCGACCCGTTCCCCGCCGTCGCGAGCAACCAGTTCCTCGTCCTGGGCGTGATGAAGGGCGCGGTGGAGGCGGACCAGGAGGTTTGGAGGAGTGTACGTGAAGATATTTCTAACATTGCAGAGCAGACACTCCAGGCACTGGACAACGTGGCCAGTTGCGGCAAGAGCGATATCGAGTTCACGTTGTCGGTGGCCGGCGCGGTAGCGGCGGTCGGGGCCATCCCGTTCACCGGTGGCGCGTCGGTGGCCTTCGCGGCGGTGGGAGCCGCTTCGGCCGTGGGGGGTGCGGTACAGAAGGGCTACGAGGCGGTGAAGAAGAGCGGTGGCTCGGCGGAGCAGGTGGTGAACTCCATGAAGGAGACGATCGATGCTCTCACCGAGCGGGTCGGCGAGAAGCAGGGCGAGATCACCAAGGCGCTGAACGATTACGCCGGTGCGGTCGATCGGCAGAACAAAGCGGATTCCCCGTTCGTCTCGGCGCGGCCGAAGCTCGCGGGCATGTCGGGCAGTGTGCTGACCAGTGACAAGGGCGTGGGCGGCCACGACTAGGAGGAGTGAGAGCAGTGGGTGAACTGGCCGAGCGACTGGACAACATCCGGGTGCGGGTGAGTGCCCCGGGCATGGACATCCAGGCCGAGCTGCGCGACCGCACCGAGTTCTCGCTCTCGTTCGGCGAGAGCGTGTACGAGTTCGCCGACGAGCGCGCCCTGGAGCGGGCGCTGGCGAGCGTGGCGCGGCTGCTCTACGCGGGATGGCAGCGGCAGTACCGGGAGGCTGTAGCGGGGAGGGGGTTGGACGTCGAGCCGCGTGATCAGCACGACTTCGACTTCCAGGAGGCGTGCCGCGCTGTGGAGTCCTACGGCGAGTCGAGTGACGGTCGCTTCGCGCTGTCGGCCGTGGGAATGGACGAGTTCACCGCGCGGATCAAGCGCGGCAGCCTGCGCGAACTGCGTGAGGAGGAGTTCGCCGCGCGGGTGGCCGAGGCCGCGACCGTGCTGGTGCGGGACTACCAGTCGAGGACGACCGAGTTGAAGTTGAGGTACTACGGATGATCGGGCGGGGGTTACGGGTCGCCGCCGTGCTGTTGGCGGGGTTGGGGTTGGTGTCGGCGTGTGGTTCGTCGGACCGGCCCAGGGAGTTGTCGGTGAGCGACGTGAAGCCGTGCGAACTGATCAACAGGGAATCCCTGCAAGGGATGCGGATAACTCAGGAAACTCAGAAACTCGATTTTGTTCCTGGAGTGGAGGCAGAAGGGAGTACTTGTTTCTACACTACCAGGGTCGGAAATAGGATATACGTCAACACGATAACGAATCGCGGGATCGATCGGTGGATTAACTCTTCTGATGATGATGATGTGAGGTCCGAGGAGGTTTCCCGGATTCAGGGTTTTCGTTCGGTCAGGGTGTGGTTCGACAGTGAGCGTCCGGATCCGGATCACAAGTGCAGGGTCTACGTGGATGTGGCCGGTGGCCAGTCGTTGGAAGTCAGGGTTGAGCAGTCCTACAGTGATGAGGACCCGTCGACCTGCACCACGGCCCGCCGGTTCGCCGAGGCCGCGATGAACACGCTCGCCGACTGAGGGGCGAGAACCTCGCCGAGCCCGGTCACGCTCCGAGTGACCGCTCACCGAATCGACCGGATGCCGGTCCCCGACACGTCAGGCGGGAAACGGGGTGACAGCACTCCTAGATTCGGGCACATGGAGTTCGTCCAGCCCCGCAAGGCCAGGCCCGGCGACGGGATCGCTGTGCTGTCGCCGTCCTTCGCGGCTCCCGCGGTAGCTCCCGCCGTGCACCAGCAGGCGTTGCGTCGGCTGGGGGACGTCACGGGTCTCGTGCCCGTCGAGTTCCCGACCACGCGCAAGCTCGACGCCACCGCGCGCGAGCGCGCGGCGGACCTCAACGCTGCCTTCGCCGATCCGGGGATCCGGGCGGTGCTGACCACGATCGGTGGGGAGGACCAGATCACGGTCGTCCCGTACCTGGACACGGAAGCCGTCGCCGAGGACCCCAAGCCCTTTCTCGGGTACAGCGACAACACGAACCTGCTGAACCGGCTCTGGGCCGTCGGGGTGCCCGGCTACTACGGCGGCTCGACCCAGGTTCAGCTGGGGCCGGGGCCGCGTGTCGATCCGGTCCACGAGCGCTCGCTGCGGGCCGCGCTGCTCACCGGTGAGCGTGTCGAGCTCACCGAGCCGGGTGAGTCCGAGGACATCGGACACGACTGGAACGATCCCCGCGCGCTCGTCGAATTCGGTGAGCGCGAGCCGACCGAGCCCTGGACCTGGGCCGGGCCTGCCGAAACCCGCACCGGCAGGACGTGGGGTGGGTGCGTCGAGGTGCTGCGGTGGCTGCTCACCGCCGGTCGCTTGCCGGTTGATCCTGCTGTGCTCGACGGTGGGGTGCTGCTCCTGGAGTCCTCGGAGGAGCTCATTCCCGCACGGGAGTTCGGCCGGATCCTCCGTTCCCTGGGGGAACGCGGGATACTGGGCGCGGTCGGGGCCGTCGTGGTCGCCAGGCCACCGACCTCGAACCTCACCGTGAGGCCCACGGCCGAGCAGCGGCGTGCGAAGCGTGAGGAGCAGCGCGACACGGCCGTTTCCGTGGTGCACGCCTACAACCCGGACGCGGTCGTCGTGGTCGGACCGCCCTTCGGGCACACCAGACCACAGTGGATCGTCCCCTACGGCGGCTTCATGACGGTCGACGGCGCGAACGGACGTCTGTTCGCCGACTACGGCTGAGCCGTGCGCGGCTCGAAGAGACGCGGCGCCTGCAGCTTCTTGCACAGGAACCCGATACGTTCGTCAGCGCGTTGCTCCTGTCCTGCGGTGCGAGGTGGCCCGGTGAGCGTCATTGACCGGGGTCGCCCGAGCTTAATGGCCCGCGTGTGGCCCGACAACTCACCGCGAGCCCGGTCGGGATGGAACAGATCACCGCGAATGGCACACAAGGCTACGTTTGGAAGCGCAGCATGGGGCCATGTCGTCTGGTGACTCTCGCTGCGAGCGATGTGATCTGCCCGTCGGGCAGTGTGAACACACTCGGGAACCCAAGCCGGCAGGGCAGCCCGCGCCTGCTCTGATCCTCATCAGCCCAGCGGGGATGGCGCATATTCCCGGCTGCTTCCACAAGGGTGACGATCCCGATTTCTCCGAGTGGGGAGAGATCCGCGACGTTCCGCGTGCTTGGGAGCGCATCGGAAACGGCGAGGTTCTCGCTGCGAACGCTGGTGCCAACGTTGAGCTTCGTGCGGACCGACGCTGCAAGGACTGCGACAACCGTGCCCGTCAGGCGTAGTGAGCTCGCGGCTGGGGATTCGGTCGCTGTGCGGCAAGATTGTGGTCAGCGCGGCTCGCTCAGCGACCCCCGATGTCCACAGTCGCGGCAGCGATCGCCGGGCTCAGCGGCATCCGGCTGCGACAGGCACGGCGATCGATACGGACAGGCTGCGTGGCAGAGGCAGAGGCAGAGGCAGAGGACGTGGACGACGTTTGCTCTGGTTCAGCGCACCCTCCCTGTCGTCTCCGGGCGGCTGGCTGGCGCGCGAACGGCCGCCAGGCCGCACGCGCAAGCGCCATGCCAAGCCGTCCCGGAGCGCGCCGCCGCAGGCGGCGCGCCTTGATCCCATAGAGCCAAATTCGGCAACAGCGGCATAGTAGGGTAAGCCAACTATATGAAGATCAGTCAGGTTATTGGATAGAGATCAAGGACTTGCTATTCTTGCGGTGTGGAATCTAAGGATGAGAAATCCGATTTTGAGGAAGCGCGGCAGGATAATGGTGAGCCGTCAAACGCGAGGGGGTTCCCCAAAACATCTGGTATTCAGTTAGGCTATATAGTAGCCACTACTCCCGTTGTAATTGCTGTAGTAAATGTGATGCATGCAGCGAATTGGAATCCGGAGGTTATCCTTACTATAGGAAGAAGTATCAGTGTTCCAGCAATCGCATTTAACGCCTTCTTGTTTATGCTTCCTGTTGCGACTGGAACGCTCGCTCCGGGATTGCTCTATGTTTATGCTGTGGGTAATTCTTCGGGCTTTAGTCGGTTAGTCTATTTCGGCACCCTTGTGCTGGCAGTCCTGGGGATAGTAGTCATGCCGGCTGTATATTTTGCTTGTGCACTAGGTGGACTGTGGATTATCAGACAATTGAAGAAGGCGGTAATAAACTCTATTGATTTGGTGGATTTTTCGGTTTTGGTGTCCATATTACGCGACAGATTCTCTGCTTATGTTTCTTTTGCATTGGGGGTTTCAGTTGTAGCGACAGTATTTTCTACGCAGATGATGTGGCTTCCAGTGGAGGTTTTAAGTATGAATAGTGGTCGGAGTATAACTGGTTATGTCCTCAAGTCTGGGGATCATAGCGTAGTGGTACTACATGAGAAATCTCGAACAACGGAGATTCTTCCTGCTGAGAACGTAAAAAGAAGAAAATTTTGCAGCATAGCCCGAGATAAAATTAGTCACTATAAAAGATTGACAGAGAAAACTTCAAAAAATACAAATAAATACAATTATATTTTGTATTATTATTATGAATACAAAGTACTGTCATATAGGGTCAATCTCCGAGTTAATCGAGAACCGCTTGTTGATATTTTCACAAAAAAGAGGCCAGCCGAAACGTTTGCACGATGCTCGCAAATTGTAGATTAATGCGTCATAAATTGAGTTTGGAGTTAATTCCGCACTAATCGTATTGGTGTATTGGTGGTAGGGTGTAGCGCATGCGCGGTGCGGGCGAAGAGCTGAGCGTCGGTAAGCGGGTGTCGTTCTACCGGCGTCGGCGCGGGCTGTCGCAGGCGGTGCTTGCCGGGCTGATGGGTAAGTCCGAGACTGGGTGAGCAAGGTCGAGCGGGGCGATCGGCAGATCAACCGGATCGACGTGCTCGTCGAACTCGCTCGGCAGCTTGGGGTCACGCTCAACGATCTGATGGGTGAGCCGGTCCTGTTCGAGGACGACGAGGACAACGATGACGTGCCCGCCATCCGTGACGCGCTCATGTCGCCGGAACGGCTCTCGCGCACGCTGTTCGGCGGTGCGATGCAACCGGAATACGTCGATCCCGAACCGGTCGCGCGCGTCGCAGAGGAAGCCTGGCATCAGTATCAGAACGGCAGCGTCGGTCACGTCGTCGGCGTGCTTCCCGGCCTGCTGAAATCAGCGCAACAGCTCGAGCGCACCTCCTCCGGGCATCCCGCTTACTACCGCCGCGCACACGCCGTCTCGGCTCGGGTTCACCACCTGGCGGCCACCACGCTGAGCAAGGTCGGTGAGTCCGACCTCTCCTGGATCGCCGCCGAACGGGCCATGCAGGCCGCCGACCGCTCAGAGGCCCCGCTCGTGCTCGCCTCCACCTCCCGCGCGGGCACTCACGCCCTGCTCGCGGTGGGACGCTTCGACGACGCCTTGAGTCTCGGCGAAACAGCTGCCCGGTGGCTCACTCCCCAAGTCCGGGAAGCGGAACCGGAAGCACTGAGTCTGTACGGGATGCTGTTCCTACGCACGGCGGTCGCCGCCGCTCGTCGGCAGGACCGCCAAACCACCCGCGAACTGCTCAGCCAGGCCGACACGGCCGCGCGACGACTCGGTGTCGACGCGAACTACTGGCAAACCGGCTTCGGACCGGCCAACGTCGAACTGCACCGGCTGTCCGCCTCGCTCGACCTCGGCGACGTGTCCAACGTGGTCGAACGGGGCGAATCCGTGCATCCGACGCACCTGCCGGTCGAACGTCAGGTCACGCATTCGATCGACCTCGCACGCGCGTTGAGCATGTTGGCGCGTGACGACGAAGCCACCCGCGTGCTGCTCGACGCCGAGTCCAAGGCGCCCCAGCTGGTCACGCACAGCTCGATGGTGCGCGAAGTCGTGCGCACCATGTACCGTCGTGCCCCGGTAACCAACGGATCGAAGTCGTCCCCGTTGCTGGGACTCGCCGAACGCTGCCGGGCGGTGCGATGAGTACGCACACGCTCGGCCTGATCGGGTCCGCGGCCGGTGGACTGGAGAACATCCGAACTTCCCTGGTCGAACCCGCGATCGCGCGCGGGTGGCAGGTGGCGGTCACACTCACACCCACGGCAGGAACGTGGCTGGAGGACACCGGGGAGCGGGAACGGATCGAGGCCGCGACGGGGCTGCCGTGCCGGGTGGCTCCGAGGATGCCGCGTGAGACCAGTCCGCACCCGCCGATCGACTGCTTCCTCGTCTGCCCCGCGAGCGCGAACACGGTCGCCAAGCTCGCGCTCGGCCTTGCCGACAACCAGGCACTGACAACCGTGTGTGAAGCGATCGGTACTCAGTCCGTGCCGATCGTGGTGTTCCCGAGGATCAACGCCGCGCACGCCCGGCAACCCGCCTGGGACTCCCACATCTCCGCCTTGGAGCGTGCGGGCGTGTACCTGCTGACCGGCGACGAGTACTGGCCGCTGCACGAACCGCGCGGCGCACCCGCTGGCAAGGATCTCCCCTGGAGCAAGATTCTCGACGCTGTCGATGCTGTGAGCCGTACGTGAGTTGGAACTCTCTCGTTCGGCTGCGTTCGTCAGTCGAGTAGGGCTTGCTCATGGAGATGGTCGAAGATGAGTTGGTCGACCGGTGAGACAGATCCCCGGTCTTGGTAGGTCAGCCAGATGACCTCAGCGATCTCGCTGGAGGGCGTCAGCGTTCCCTCGTAGTCGGCGGCGTAGCAGGTCATTCGCACGGTGGTTCCGTTGGGATGTCCGTGTGCCTGTGCTTGAAAGGTGCCGACATGTGTCGTGCTGGCAGAAGTGATCGTGACGTCGAGTTCCTCACGGATCTCGCGAACCAGGGTGTCCGTGTCGGACTCGCCGGATTCCCGTTTCCCTCCGGGAATGTAGTAGACGCTCTTGCCGTGTGACCGTGTACTGAGGATGCGGCCGTTCTCGAGCCTGATCCATGCGACCTTGTCGATCATCGTGTGTCCCGGGGCTTCAAACGCTGTGTTTCAACTGTGCGGGTGAACGCCATGCTGCTTGGCTGCTACAGCTCACTCGTGATCGGTTCCAGCTGTTCGCTCATGGCGTCGGCTCCGGCGTTGGTGAGTTTCTCGAACTTGCCGGGCTTGTTCGCGTAGCCGATCGCATGCGCGCCGAAGGCGTGTGCGGCCTTGATGTCGCTCGGCGAGTCCCCGATCAGAGTGCAGGCGGTGGGACTGGTTCCTGTCGCCTCGGCCGCACGTTTCAAGAGTCGCGTATCCGGCTTCAGGTGGGCGACATCATCCGATCGACGCGCAGCGATGGCATCCACCTTGCCGGTAAGTCCGTGTTCGGCCAGATAGTCGTGTAAGGCGCTGTCGGCGTTATTGCTGACGATGCACAGCGATCGTCCGGAAGCGTGGCAGCGCTCGATCAACTCGACCGCTCCCGGCGTCGGGGTCGCGCTGGAAACTGCTTCGATCTCCGCGCCCCGAACCACTGCTTCGACGTCTTGGACAAGCTCGGGGCTATTACCGGCCAGCAGTGACAACAGCTCCAACGGATCGTTCGTTTGGCACCGCTGCGCGATGTCGGCGTACCCGGCTTGCCGGATCGCATCGAGCGCCCGATCAGCGACCGTCGAAGCTCCCAGATCCGCGAACACGGCGCAGACGGGTCCGTCGAAGTCGAGCATGACGCACGACGTCCCCGCGAGGATCTCGCGCAACCGTTGCTGCTCGGCGCAGTACTCGGTCATGGTTTGAACTCGCGACTGACGGTGGTCCACATCGACTCGAACCACACCCGCGACTGCTTGACGTACTGACTGCCGGTCGACTCCTCGTCCGCGTCCGCGGCGTGCTGGAACATCGTCGCGTCCTTGCCCATGAGGTCGTAGATCGGTGTGTCCTCGCCCTCCAACGGAACGACGTGCTCGCGCACCGGGTAGAAGCCGAAGAAGATCTCGGAGTTGTTCAGTACGTAGAGCTTGAACAGCGGTGCGGTCGGATGCAGCCGCACCTCGGCGGAAGCATCCGGAACCAGACCGAACGAGGCGAGCTCTCGAACCGAATCCATGATCGCCTGGGTGTGCCTGCGCATGATGCCGTCGGCCCGCGCGCGAAAAGCCGGACTGTCCTCCAAACCGTCGACTTTGCAGGGCAGCGGCATCGGGTTCCGCGTGTCCGGCAACAGCATCCGAATCTTCAACGACTGCGGAGTCAGCCGTCCCACACGGATCTTGTCCAGCGGTTCTTGAAGTACGCCGTGCAGCGTCTCGCCGGAGAAACCGGCGAAATCGATCGAGATGTGTTCGGCTTCGAAGGCGCGTTCGATGTGCGGGCGCAGCCCGATCGGCCGTTCGGTGCGTTCCCGCACGAACACGCCGCTTCCCTGCCGCGAGCTCACCAGTCCTTCCTCACGCAGTATCCGTAGAGCCTGCTGCACCGTCATGCGAGCGACGCCGTACTGCCTGCCCAGCTCGGCACCGGACGGCAGCCGGTCCCCTGGCTGATACGTCCGCGTGAGGATCGCCGCTCGAAGTGCGCTCGCTACCTGGACGTAAGGCGGGCGAGGGTCGTCGGGATCAAGGCTCATGCGCTCAGGTTAGAGCTCACCTTTGGCTGGTACCTAGCCAGATTGACATGGCTAGCCAGGTTGGCTAGGTTGTTCATGTTGATTGGATCGCTGCACACCATCCGAACGGGATTGACTGATGTCAGAAGAGCGCTCTTCTCGCCCAGAGGTGAAGGTTCAAGAACAAGAGCTGGAAGCTCTGGTGGAGCGGGTTCATACGGTTCGGCGATCGATGTCGCCTTTTCAGGGAGACAGTGATCCCGAACGGAATCGGCTGGTAAACGACCTCATTCACCAAGTGCGCGAGGTGATGGCACTCAACGAATGGTTCGCGGAAGCACTGGTTTCAGGATGGCTCCGCCCGGTCGCCGGGCGGAGCGAAGCACGAGGGGGAAGCGTAGTTGATGAACGGAGGCGTCATTGTCTTTGAAGCGGGAGTCCACTGAGTCCGTTCCGGAGCAGACGGACGACACGGCTCTGGAGTCGGGCGCGAGAACGTCTCAGTCCTGTCGATGTTCCGAGGTGACGGCGACAACGCGTCCCGCCGCCAAGCAGCAGCTCGAAGGTGTGGCGTTCCCGCTGGGCCGCGCCAAGCGGCTGCTGATCGTCGATCGCACCTCGTTGATCGGCGAGACGTGGCGCCGGTTCGACCTCGCCGATCTCTACATCGCCGCGCGAACCCCGGTCGTGTTCACGATGAGCCGCGCCAACCTGTTGCGAGTCAAGGAAACCGTGGACACCGCGGTGTCCGAGTTCGAGTCCCGGCCGGAGTCCTCGGGGCTCGCGGACTGAAAGCCGCTGTCCGGGCGATCGGCGGACCGAGCTTCGCCACGGAGCCGCGCCGCATCGGTGCCCACCTGTCGAAGACCGCCAACCCCCGCGCACGAAAAAGGCCCAGGCGGAACTCGTAAGCTCCTGACCTGGGCCTTCGTGCTCTGAGCGGGTGACGGGAATCGAACCCGCGTTCTCAGCTTGGGAAGCTGATGTTCTACCATTGAACTACACCCGCATCGCCCTCAATGCGACGTGTACAAGCCTAGCACGGCGGCCATCGGCGATCTGCACCCACCCACCCGATACGCTGTTTCCGTGTTGCTCAGTGACCGCGACCTGCGTAAAGAGCTCGACGAGGGCCGACTCGAACTCGATCCGTTCGACGACGCGCTGATCCAGCCGTCGAGCATCGACGTCCGGCTGGACCGGTTCTTCCGGGTCTTCGACAACTCCAAGTACACCCACATCGACCCCTCGCGGCAGCAGGACGACCTCACCTCGCTGGTCGAGCACTCCGACGACGACGCATTCGTCCTCCATCCGGGTGAGTTCGTGCTCGGCTCCACCTTCGAGACGGTGCGGCTGCCCGAGGACCTGGCGGGCCGTCTGGAGGGCAAGTCCTCGCTCGGCAGGCTCGGGCTGCTCACCCACTCCACCGCCGGCTTCATCGATCCCGGCTTCAGCGGCCACATCACGCTGGAGCTGTCCAACGTCGCGAACCTGCCCATAACCCTCTGGCCGGGCATGAAGATCGGCCAGCTCTGCCTGTTCCGCCTCTCCAGCCCCGCCGAGAACCCCTACGGCAGCAAGGCGGCCGGTTCCCGCTACCAGGGCCAGCGCGGCCCCACTCCCTCGCGCGCGCATCTCAACTTCGCCAGGGTCGACACCAGCCGCTGACCCCGATCGAGACCCACTTGTTACCGGTTCAGAAGCAGCTCGCTTCGATTCAGAAACGCTGCGCGTCTGAACTCGTCACAGTGGCGAGTGTCACGCTGAATCGTGGAAGTCAAGCGGGCCGGATGTGACTTACGTTGTCGCGTAACCCGTCGTTAACGAGCGATGTGCGACATGGCACATCGGCGATCGGGGGCACAGGAGTACTTCGATGTCGGTAGATCAGACGAGAGGTCGTTCCACCGATCACCTGGCGCACGTGGTGATGATTGCCGGGGCCGCCGCCCTGGGAGGCTTCCTGTTCGGCTATGACACCTCGGTCATCAACGGTGCGGTTGGAGCCATCCAGGACAACTTCGGCGTCGGCGCGGCACTGACCGGTGTCACCGTCGCCGCGGCGCTGCTCGGATCGGCACTGGGTGCGGCCATAGCCGGTGGCATAGCCGACCGGATCGGGCGCACCAGGGTGATGCAGGTGGCGGCCGTGCTGTTCATCATCAGCGCCATCGGTTCGGCGCTACCCTTCACGGTCTGGGATCTCGCCTGGTGGCGAATAGTCGGTGGTGTCGCCGTCGGCATCGCCTCGATGATCGGCCCCGCCTACATCGCGGAGGTCGCGCCCGCCGCCTACCGCGGCAGGCTCGGTTCGCTGCAACAACTCGCGATCGTGCTGGGTATCGCGGTTTCCCAGCTGGTCAACTACGCGCTCGCCGCCTCGGCGGGCGGCAGCGCCTCGGCTCAGCTCGGCCCGCTGGACACCTGGCAGTGGATGCTGGCCGTCGAGGCCGTCCCCGCGTTGATCTATCTCGTCCTCGCCTCGGTCATCCCGGAGTCCCCGCGATTCCTCGTCCGGGCGGGCAAGATCGACCAGGCTCGTGGGGTGCTGCGGCGCATCGAGTCCACCGACGCGGACACCAAGATCCAGGAGATCCGGGACGCTCTCGGTGGCGAGCGCAAGACCAGGCTCAGCGACCTGCGCGGCAGGTTCGGCGTGCTGCCCATCGTCTGGGTGGGTATGGCGATCGCCGCGCTGCAGCAGTTCGTCGGCATCAACGTGATCTTCTACTACTCCTCCACGCTGTGGCAGTCCGTCGGCGTCGAGGAGAGCAACTCGCTGCTGCTGAGCCTGTTCACCTCCATCGTGAACATCATCGGCACGATCGTGGCGATCGCGCTGGTCGACAAGCTCGGCCGCAAGCCGCTGCTGGTGGGCGGCTCCCTGGGCATGACCATCGCGCTGACCCTGACCGGCTGGGCGTTCAGCTACGCCAACGTGGTCGACGGCGAGACGACGCTGCCCTTCGCCTGGGGTGCCCTGGCGCTGATCTCGGCGAGTGCCTTCGTGTTCTTCTTCGCCGCGTCCTGGGGTGTCGTGATGTGGGTGCTGCTGGGCGAGATGTTCCCGACACGCATCCGCGCCGCCGCGCTGGCCCTCGGCACGGCGACCAACTGGATCGCCAACTGGCTGGTCACGGTGACCTTCCCGAGCATGCAGGCCTGGAACCTGCCGGTCACCTACTTCATCTACGCGGCCTTCGCGCTGATCTCGCTGTTCTTCGTGGTGCGCTACCTCAAGGAGACCAAGGGGCGCTCCCTGGAGGAGATGGGAACCAGCTGACGGAAGCTCCGTTTCGTCTGTCGAGGGAACACGCTGAACGGAGTCCCGTCGGCTTTCGCGGCGGGTACTTCGTCGTTCCCTCAACCACATCGAACGAGGAGGGGCGTCGTGCGCCACGACGCCCCTCGCCGCGTGTCCGCGGGTGGCCGCCGCGGACGAGTTCCGCGAGGTGGTTCGGCTCCGTTCGTGCCTTTCGTCTCTCGACCACTTCTTCTCACGGTCCGTGGCGCCGCCGCTGCCGTGTTCGCCCCGGCCTCTCGGCGTGTCGTGGGGAAATTCAGTGGACGGCCCCGGCGGGGCGTCGTAGGTTGTGCCGCTGTGCGGCACACGGTGACGGTCGGCCCGGACTACGAGCTCTGGGCGGAGGAGCGGGGTGATGCGGATGCCCCGCCGCTGCTGTTGATCATGGGGGCGAATTACAGCGGCATGGCCTGGCCCGAGCCGCTGCTGGAACGTCTGGCGAGTCGGCACCGGGTGATCCGCTACGACCACCGCGACACCGGCCGGTCGTCGCGGGCTTTCGACGTCGCTCCGTACGCGATCACCGACCTGGCGGAGGACGCGGTGGCGGTGCTCGACGCCTTCGGCATCGACCGGGCTCACGTGGTGGGCATGTCGCTGGGCGGCATCCTGGTCCAGTTGCTGCTGCTCGACCACCCGGATCGGCTGCGCAGCGCGACCGTCTTCGCGACCTCGGCGTTGGGAGGAGTGCTGCCCGAGTCCGGTGAGCTGCCGGGGCCCGACTCCCGAATCCTGGATCTGTGGCAGCGGATGGGCGAGGAGCGCGACCCCGCCGATGAGCTCGCCTGGCGCGTCGAGCACTGGTGGATGCTCAACGGCGACGTCCTGCCGTTCGATCCCGAGGAGTTCCGGGCCCTGGAGCAGCGTCTGGCCGAGCACGCCGGAACCCACGTCGCCGACACCGCACACGCGCGAGCCGAGGTCGGCGGCCTCGACCGTGCGGCCGAGTTGGCGTCGGTCACGACCCCGACCCTGGTCATCGAGGCCCCGGCGGACCCGGTCAACCCGCCACCGCACGCCGAGCACCTGGAGACGGTGATCGGCCGAAGCCACCGGGTGCTCGTCCCCGGCATGGGCCATGCGCTCAGCGGCGCGGTGCTCGAACCGCTGTCCGAGGCGATCCTGCGGCACACGGCGGCGGTGGATCGGGATTCCTGAGCTCGGTGGCCGACTGAGCCCGCCGCCCGGGCGTGAGCTTCTCGCGAGATCGCGGGGCGGCGAGGTGGCGCTGTGGGACCGGGTGTCGATTTCTCGCGAGATCGCCGGGCGGCGGCGTGGGAGTCACGGCCGGTAGAGCACCAGGTCGAACAGCGGGCCGAAGCGTTCGGCCGCGCGATCGGCGTTCTCGAACACCGCGAACTGGCTGCGACCGCCCTCCTGCCAGTACAGGATCGCGCCGTCGGCGGTTTCCATTCCCCACAACAGCACCGAATCCGGGTCGGGCCTGCCGGTGTCGTCCTGCCGGGCGAGGCCGAAAACGTTCGGGACCACGTGAACCTCCTCGAAAGGTAGCCGTTTCACCGAGCACTGTCCGAACGGGAATCGCCCATCGGGAGGCCGTGCGGCGGGATCACCGGATGCGGGAATCCCGATCACGGATTCCCGCTGGGATCATGGTGTGGGTCACGACCGTTGTCGGGGAGGTCTTTTGCGGTGGTTCGCACCAGCCCCACGTTCCGGCGCCGCAGGCTCGCACGCAGGATCCGGTATCTGCGGGAGCGGGCCGGGCTGACCCAGGAGCACGCGGCCTGCGAGCTGGACATGTCCACCAGCGCGCTGAGCCGCAAGGAGAACGGCGATGTGATCACCTCGGTGCACGAGGCCAGATCCATGATGGACCTCTACGACATCCGGGACCCCGAGCTGCTGGACCTGGCCAGAGCCGCCAGGGAACGCGGCTGGTGGCGGGCCTACGGCGTGGAGGATCGCGGCTACGTGGACCTGGAGACCGAGGCGTGCTTCGTTCGGGACTTTCAGGTGACGACTGTGCCCGGTTTGTTGCAGACCGAGGACTACGCGCGAGCGCTTTTCCAGAGTGGCCGCATCGGCGCGTCACCGGAGCAGATCCGTAACGATCTCGCTGTTCGAATGATTCGGCGGCAACGTTTGACCGATGTCGAGAATCCGCTCGAACTCCGTGCTGTGGTGGACGAAGCGGCTCTCTGGCGGACTGTCGGGGAGCGGAGAGTGATGTACGAACAGGTGGTTCACCTTGCCGAATGCGCGGAGATGCCCACTGTCGAGTTGCAGGTTCTGCCACTGGGAAGCGGTGCACACTGTGCGATGAACGGTGCGTTCACGCTTCTGGAGTTCGCCGAACCAGCCGATCCGGAAGTGCTCTACGTCGAGTACCCGACGGGCTCGCTGCACGTGGAGAAGGCGTCCGAGGTCAGGGCCGGTAGACTCCTGTTTGAGGATCTACGGTCGAGCGCACTAGACTTCCAAGAGTCCGTGAAGCTGATCAAGAAAGTCGCTGAGAAGCTCTGAGGAGGCGCCATGTCGACGGTGGACGTCTCCAACGACGGATGGCGGAAGAGTAGTCGCAGCGGCAACAACGGTGCTGGGGGGAACTGCGTCGAGGTCGCCTTCGCGGGGCCCGCCGTGGCGGTGCGGGACTCCAAGGTGCCGGACGGCGCGGTGCTCGCCTTCGACCAGCGCGCCTGGGCGTCCTTCCTCGCCAGCCTGCGCTGAGAACCGCTGCGCTAAAAATCGAAGTGCTGACAACCACTGTGCTGAGAACCGCAGTGGCGGCGGGTTCTTCCACTCGCCGCCTCAGTCCTCCAGCAGTTCGGCGGGGTCGAAGGAGAGCGGAAACGGCTCTCGCGTCTCGAAGGTGTCGCCCGCCAGCGCCTTGGCGTGCACCTCGTAGACGCCCTCGTCACCGAGCCGCAGCAGTGTGATCTCGGCGTGGTTCTTGGCGTAGGAGACCTCCACGCGCATGAAGTACTCGATGCCCGCCTCGGCGCACATGGCGGGTTTGTCGATCCGGTCGGCCACGCGACTGGACGGCGAGACGCACTCGCCCACGAGCAGAGCTTGGGTGGCGGGTATCCACACCCGTCCAAGCGCCGGTTCGCGCAGCACCGCGAAATCGGGCTGGATCCAGCGATTGATGCCCAGCTGAACGTTCAGCGTCGGATAAACTCGGCACCCCAATCCTCTGGCCGGGGGTTCCATGAGGGTAAGCATTCGGTAAGCGGCGTATGTGTTGGCCGAACCTTCGTAGGGGCTCACGATCAGGTGTCCGTCCTGGCACTCGTACTTCACCGGTGGCATTCCGGGAATCGGCAGGTACCGGTCGGCGAGATCGGGGGTCCAGACGCCGCGCAGCTCGACGAGTGGGTCGAACGCGCCGGTGTCGTGGGCAGGTGCGGCCACAGGTATCACCCCTTCGGCCACCACGGTACTCATACCCCGAGCCTGCCGCGAGCGGTCGACGGTGTGGGGTTTCGCGACGATCTTTCACCCCATCGGGGAGGGCGGCAGCGACGCGGCTGTGCTTGTCAGCTCGTCCAGCAGCCTCTCGGCCCCCGATCCTCGGGAGCGCCCCGGCCTACCGCACGGCCGCCGCGAGCTGGGGCTCCCGCGGGCGCAGCCGGTCACTCTCCCGGGAGGCCGCGTTTCTCGCCGGTGTCGATCGAACACGAAGCGCGGCTTTTTTACACGATCAGTGAATGGCGCTGGTGCCGTTTCGCGCGGCAGGCTGGAACAGCCTCTCCCCGCACGGGCAGGACCGCCCGGTGGTCGGCGAGAGGTATCGCTGTGCACAGTCCCTGTCCCGCGGTACGTGTCTCGGAAGGACCGATCGTGCACCACGAACATCGTTCGCCCCTGAACAGCGCGTCCACTGTGTCCGTGTTCTCCCGGCGGTGGAGCACGGCGCTGGCCTCGACGCTGGCCCTCGTCGTCGTGCTCGCGCCTTCGGCGATGGCGACCACCCCGTCGCCGTTCGCTGACCGGGCATCGGGGACGGTCCCCGTTTCGAGGGCGGCGGCGGACGGCACCGACGAGCCGGACCTCCCTCCGAAGGTCATCAAAACGGAGCCCCATCAGGCGGTCGAGCCCGACGCCGTGCCCTCCGTGGCGCCTTCCGGCGCCGACACCAGTGGGTGGTGGCCCGAGGAACCCGGAACGCGGCCCGCCGGAGCGGACGGTCCTGCCGGGGCGCGGATCGGATGCAACCCCGTGGCCGACTCGGACAACCCGCACCTGTCGGGCAACCGCACCGACGTCTCCGCCCACGCCTGGTGGTACCAGGGCGACTGCGACAACGACAGGGCGACGGTGACGGCCTGCCTGTACGAGTGGTACACCGACAACACTTGGCGCCGGAAGGCGTGCGACACCAACGGCAACCAGAAACCCGGTCGTAGCAGCAGCAGGTGGCTCAACGTCCGCGAGAGCTGCGACTCCTTCGAGAGGACCTCGTGGCGTGCTCACGTCGACGTCGACGTGAACTGGGAGGTCGACAATCCCGGGGTTTCCACGAGGGAGGCCGACGTGAACTGCCGGGTCTTCGGCTGAGGGGATCGATTGACCAGCAGCGGTGAAGAAGAGCCCCGTCCCGGTGTGGCACCGGGCACCTCCGGTCCCGAGGGCACCGTGTTCGCCGCACTGTACGGCGAGCTGGAGCCGCATCCGTGGCGGGACCCGGACGCGGAGCGGGACCTCTACGCCCTGTTCCACGCCAGGTCGCACGCCATGGGCTGGCTCCACGACATCGGCACGAGTGCCCGGCGGGCCGCCGACGGGCAGCTCACGGATATGAGACAGGTCGGCGCGCCGGGCCTGTGGAGCATGAACGACGCCGGGGAGGAGCACCCGCTCGCCGACCCCGAGGTGCCGCTGGTCGCGTGGTTCCAGGCGGGGATGCGACCGCCATCGGGTGAACGCCCGATACCGGCGCAGCCCTTCCTGCGCTGCGCTGGTGATGCGGTGGCACGGCTCGGCACCCCGCGGCTGCGCGCGGTGCAGCTTCTGCTGCCCGTCCACTGCCTCGACCCCGCCGCCTCCAGGATGCCGCCCTCGTTGTTCACCGCCGACTGGTTCGCCGACGGTTCCTTCCGGGCCGAGCTCCCGGTGCGGGTCACGCTGGACAGCGGACAGGACCCTTCCCTACCCGCTGCGGCCCCCCGGCTCCGGGAGCGGATCAACCGGCTGGACCAGCGGGTGTTCACGTGCCACTCGCACTCCCCGGCCGGGCACGACCCGCTGGCGGTGCGACCGCCGTTCGGGGACCACCTCTGGAACGGGCCGCCGCTGCACCGGACGACCTTCCACGGCACCCTGGCCGAGTGGTCGCTGGACGCCCTGGGATGGCTCGCCGGTTTCCTGTCCGATCTCGGTGCTCGCCACGGCGTCACCACCCCGCTGGTGCTCACCGCCGTTCCGGAGTGACGGGAGAGTCGATCCCTCGCGAAGTCGTCGCGTGGGGGTGCGGAGCGGTTCGGCCGTTCCCGGTACGGTGTCGATCCCTCGCGAAATGTACGCGGGGAGGAACGGAGCTGCTCCGCCGAACGAAAGCGGACAGCGAAGGGGCAGTGCGGTAACTGGCCGGTGCGGTACGGGAGCCGGACAGGAAACAGCATCGGACAGCGGACGGGGCCGCTCACGAAAGGGGCCGGACCCCCGAATGGGAATCCGGCCCCGTTCGCCGAACGAAAGCCCCTGGCCGGGAACTCGGGCCCGAGCAGGGGAACGCCACCCCGTGAGGGGACTACGGCCTCGCTCAGCCGCTGGTCTCGGCGCTCGCGGCGACACCGCCCGAGTCCTGGGTGCCGCCATCGCCGCCACCGTCGGTGCCGCGCTTGACCGACTGCAGCAGCAGCTGCGCGACGTCGAGCACCTCGACGTTCTCCGAGGCCACCTCCTCGTTCTGTCGGGTGGTCATCCCGTCGGTGAGCATGACCTTGCAGAACGGGCAGCCGGTGGCGACCTTCGAGGAGGCGGTACCCAGCGCTTCGTCCACACGGTCGAGGTTGATGCGCTTGCCGGTGCGCTCCTCCATCCACATCCGGGCACCGCCCGCGCCGCAGCACATCGCGCGGTCGGCGTGGCGGGGCATCTCGCGGAACGAGGCGCCCGAGGCGTTGACCAGGTCACGCGGCGGCTCGTAGACCTTGTTGTGCCTGCCGATGTAGCAGGGGTCGTGGTAGGTGACGTCCTCGGCGACCGGGGCCACCGGAACCAGCCGCTTCTCGCGTACCAGCCGGTTGAGCAGCTGCGTGTGGTGCACCACCTCGTAGTTGCCGCCCAGCTGGCCGTACTCGTTGGCCAGGCTGTTGAAGCAGTGCGCACAGGTGGCGACGATCTTGCGCTTGCTCGGCTCGCGTCCCTCGAACACCGAGTTCAGCGTCTCCACGTTCTGCTCCGCCAGCATCTGGAACAGGAACTCGTTGCCCGCGCGGCGTGCCGGGTCACCGGTGCAGCCCTCGTCCGGGCCCAGCACCGTGTAGTTCACCCCGGCGATGTGCAGCAGCTCGGCGACCGCCTGTGTCGTCTTCTTCGCGCGGTCCTCGAACGCGCCCGCGCAGCCGACCCAGAACAGGTACTCGACGTCCTCGTCGAGCTCGCCGTCGAACACCGGGACCTCGAAGTCGAGGTCCTTGGTCCAGGCCAGCCGGTCCGAGTTGTTCTGGCCCCACGGGTTGCCCTTGTTCTCCAGGTTCTTGAACATCCCGCCCAGCTCGGTGGGGAAGTTCGACTCGATCATCACCTGGTAACGCCGCATGTCGACGATGTGGTCGACGTGCTCGATGTCCACCGGGCACTGCTCCACGCAGGCGCCGCAGCTGGTGCAGGCCCACAGCACCTCGGGGTCGATGATCCCGGCTTCCTCGGGGCCGCCCACCAGCGGTTTCTCCGACTCGGCCAGGGCCAGTGCGTCGATCTTGGCCAGGCGCTCGTCCGAGTCCTCACCGGTGATGCCGACCTCGTCACCGGCCATGTCCTTCTTGCCGCCCTCCAGCAGGTAGGGCGCCTTGGCGTGGGCGTGGTCGCGCAGGCTGGTGATCAGCATCTTCGGCGAGAGCGGCTTGGCCGTGTTCCAGGCCGGGCACTGCGACTGGCAACGCCCGCACTCGGTGCAGGTGGTGAAGTCCAGCCAGCCCTTCCAGGAGAAGTCCTCCACCTGGCCCGCGCCGAACACGTCCTTGTCCGGGTCGGCCTCCTCGAAGTCGATCGGTTCGCCGTTGCTCATCATCGGCTTCAGCGCGCCCAGCGCGGTGCTCTCGGGATCACGCTTGAAGTAGATGTTGAAGAACGCGGTGAACCGGTGCCACGCCACGCCCATGGTGATGTTCGAGGCGATGACGATGATCCAGATCATCGCGGAGAGGATCTTGAACGCGGCGAACAGCGAGACCGCGAACGCGCTGGCGGGCAGCACGCTGCCCAGCGCGAAGCTCACGGGGGCCGACCACACCGGCGCGTGGAACAGGTCGGAGGAGACCTTGAACGAGCGCAGGCCCATGATGCCCACGCCCTCGAGCACGACCACGGCCTCTACGAAGTAGGCCTGCCAGAAGTTGGAGCCTGCGAACCTGGACACCCTGCCCGCGCGGCGCGGGTGGTTGAGCTGGCGTATGGCGCTGAGCCAGATGCCGCCGAGGATGGTGGTCACGCCCAGGATCTCGACGAGCAGGTTCCAGGGGCCGAACGAGCCCAGCCACGGGAACTCGAACGGGGCGTGGAACACTTCGCCGTAGGCGACCAGCACGCTCAGGCTGAGTCCGCCGAAGCCCACCATGACGAACCAGTGGGCCACTCCCACGTGGCTCCACTTGAGCATCCTGGTGTGTCCGAGGACTTCCTTGAGCATGTTGGCGAACCGGGTGCCGAACGGCCCCTTGCGGTTCGGATCCGGTTGTCCGAGCCGGATGGACCGCACCATCCGTCGAACGGTCCTGACCACCATGACCACCGCGACCGCGGTCACGGCAAGACAGATCAGGCCCAGGACGAGCTGTAGGGCTCCCATGCTCGTGGCCTCCTGTTAGCGGGTTTGAACGCCGAGCTTAGCTCCTATTACTCATCGGTAACCAGAGGGGCGTAGCTCGTGGTGGGAACAGTCGGTGATTGTGCGAGACGTCGAACCGAAAAACCAGTAGGGCGGGGTGCCGGTCCGCGCGTGTCCCGTTTCGTTCGTGATGGGCGGCGGCATGAGAGTTTTCGCTGCGTATGACCGGTTTTTTGTTCGTGTGCCGCTCCTCGCCAGTCCGGGTGAGCCGGTTTCGCGCCCGGTGTGGTGCCGTCCGCCCGGCGAGATGAACCGAGGTCGCGGCGGGTGCGATTTTCGCCACTCCGACGGGCGAGAAGGATTCTCGATCGATCGAGTGAGGTCGGATCAGGTGGTGCGGCCTGATCGCGCGGGCGGGGCCTCGGGAGCGCTGCCGGGTCCCCTGACTTCGCCCCGTTCGCGCGAAAGGGTGCCGTTCCGTCGAGCGTCTTCGGTATCCTGGTGCCTCGTCGTGGCGCACCGGCGGCCCGGCGCGAGCGGATTCATGAGCGGCCGGTCCGGGAGGCGTGATGGCCGGTCCCGACGAACGGGAGATGCGCGCTTCCGACGCTGAGCGGGAGGAGACCGCGGAGCGGCTGCGCCTCGCGCTGAACGAGGGCAGGCTCGACATAGCCGAGTTCGACGAGCGGGTGGGCCGGGCCTACGCCGCCGTGACTCGCGGTGACCTGGAGCCGCTGACGCGCGACCTCCCGGTCGAGCGGGGAACGTCTCGGCCGCCGCGTGGTTCCGTGGCCGAGCCGGAGGAGCCGGAACCGGCCGAGCGCGGGCGTAGGGGACCCCGGAGTCGCAGCGCCGAGTGGCGCGATTGGGCCGGCACTTCCTTCGTGCTGGTCGGTATCTGGCTGATCACCTCGATCGCCTCCGGCGGCCCTCAGTTCTTCTGGCCGGTCTTCCCGATGGGGATCTGGGCCGTGATCCTGCTGGGAATGACGATCTTCGGTTCGGGTGGGGAGGACGGCTCCGGCGACCGCCGCTGAGCGATGGACACCGGAGCCGGGCGAAGCCCAGGCTCCGGTGTGGGGACTCGATCCACGCGCGAGGGCGGCGGAGACATCCGGCGACCGGACACGGAGTTGCCGGTCCGCCGCTTCGACGGGACATCGACACTCGGCTCGGGGAACGGTATATTAAAGAAGTAGTACAGTCGTTCAATTTTTTGTCGTGCGGTCGCGTAGCGGTTCGCGTGACGATCCACTCGGGTGTTCGGAGGTCAGTTGGCCTACATCGTGTTGGTGGCGGCGATCCTGTCGGAGGTGCTCGGCACGATCTCGCTGCGGTTCGTCGACGGGATGAGCAGGCCGTTGCCGCTGGTCCTGGTGGTGATCGGATACGGTTCCGCGTTCGTGGCGCTGGCGAACGTGCTCAAGATGGGCATCCCGGTGGGGGTCGCCTACGCCATCTGGTCCGCGGCGGGTGTCGCCCTGGTGGTGTTGATCGGAGCCCTGTTCCTGAACGAGACGATGACGCTGACCCAGATCGGGGGAATCCTGCTGATCATCGGCGGTGTGGTCGCGCTGGAAGCGGGAGGTGCGCATTGACCCACGGCGGAAAGTCGGCCGAGCACCCCGACGGACGTCGCGCCAAGGGGGAACGCAGGCGCAGGGAGATCATCGACGCCACCCTGCGGGTGATCGAGCGGGACGGCATCGCGGGGGTCAGCCACCGCAACATCGCGCGTGAGGCCGGTGTTCCCCCGGCCTCGGTGGTCTACTACTTCGAGAGCATCGACGGGGTGCTGATCGCGGCGCTGCTGGAGAGCTGCGAGACGATGATCGCCGAGCTGCGCGAGCTGACCGGACGGGTGCTCGACGACCCCCAGGGGTGGGTCAACGCCACGGCGGAGATGCTGTCCCGGATGGTGCGGGAACAGCGCGGCAGGACCCTGGCCGAGTACGAGCTCTACCTGCTCGCCGCGCGCAGGCCCGCCCTGCGTCCGGCCGCCCGCAGGTGGATCGAGGTGGCCGCCGGGTACGTGCACGACACCGGGACGAGCGACACCGGGGCCGTGAGCGCGCTGCCCGCCGCCATCGACGGGCTGCTGATGCAGGCCCTCATCGCGGAGGAACCTCCCGGACCCGAGGCCTTCCGGCCCGCACTGGCGCATCTGGTCCCCGAGTCCTGAACCGGGCCAAACGGTTGTTCCCGGCGTGCCGGAACGATCGCGCTATCCCTTTCGGGGGTGATTCTGCGACGAGCGAGCCCGACTCGTGCGCGGGGGCCGAGGGTGGCCGGTTCGGGATCGAGCGGACGGTCACCGCGGAAGTCACGCTCCATCGGGCCGTTGTCCGTCCCGCTCGGCACGCAGTGCGTGGAGGACGGGCCTGAGCTGGGGGTCCAGCTCCGCATGGGCCATCGCTTCGCTGAGTGCGTTCTCGTACACGGGTATGGCTTCACGGAGGGTCTTGAGGCCGTGTTCGGTGATGCCGGTGTAGACGCCGCGACGATCGAATTCACACAGCCGACGTTCGGTGAGTCCGGAACGTTCCAAGCGGGCGACCAGACGGCTGACGGAGCTCTGGTTGAGGTACACGGCCTCGGTCAGTTCCTGCATCCGCATCTCTCCGTCGTCGCTCGAAGCGCACGCGGCCAGGGCGAGAAACTCCGAAAGGCCCAGAGCGCACTGCCGGTGTAGTGCTTTTTCGATCACCCCGTCCACTTGCGCGTGCAGTGCCACGAGGCGTGTCCACTGCTTCCCCTCGGCGGAGAGCCCTTGTAGCGGAGTCGTGGTAGCGCTGGAGTTGTCCGTGTGCGTTTCGGTCATGGACCGCTGTCCCTTCCGCTGTTCAGGGGCCGGGAGGTGGTGCTCACCTCCCGGTGTGCCCCCAGCGGTACTTGTCAGGCCATGAACAAGCACCCACCATCGTCAATCAGACATAGTATGCACATGCAATCAATTGACTGTCAACGGTGACCGGTCGCCCGTGATCGCCTGCGGAACCGGTGTTCGGGCCGGTGGGTCGTGTAGCGAGCCGCGACAGGATCTGGTCGGCGGTGAGTACCGGAGTGCCCGGCTCGGCCCCGGCGTACGGAACCACGGCCGAGTATCGCCTGGCTCTGCCGTACGTCGTTGTGGAACAGAGGAGAGTCACTCATACGCGGATCTCTTTCGAGGTGTGTTTCGGGGTGATTTCCCCAGGTGCAGGTCGCGCCAGGTGGTGAAGGGGGTCAGGGAGTCGTCGACGGGCCAGTGCCGGGTTCTCAGCCCGCGCCACGTCTCCGGTGGTTCGGCGAACAGCTTGTAGGAGTCGAGGTAGTCGAAGCCCTGTCGGGCCGCTTCGTAGCGATCAACGGCGGAGACGACATGGGTTATGTTGGAGTACAAGGCGCTGGTGTAGCACAGGGCGCAGGGTTCCCCGGAGGCGATCAGCACGCATCCGCCCCGCCGGAACCGGCTCTGGGAACCGCTCGCATCGCGCAGTGCCACTACCTCGGCGTGGGCCAGCGGATCACGATCGGTCGTGACCCGGTTGACGCCGGAGCCGACCACGCCGTGTTCGGGGTCCACGACCAGCGCCGCGAAGGGGACGCCGTCGTTTCGCACGTTGGACAGGGACAGCGCGACCGCTTGACCGACGTAGTCGTCGAGTCGTTCGGTGCTCAGGGCTGTCGTGGGCATTTCCGTGCCCTCCTCGTGGTAGGCGGTGGCCCGGAGGTCACGTTCGGGTTCGGGCGGTTTCGGAGCTTTCGGCCAGCTTGGGGCTCGAGGCCAACTTGATCCACACCACGCCGGCGATGATCAAGGCGAGCCACATGACGCGCGTCGTCGTCAGCGTTTCGTCGAGTACGAAGGAGCTGACCACCGCCGCACCGGAGGAGCCGATACCGGTCCAGATCGCGTAACCGATGCCGACGTCTATGCTCTTGAGTGCCAGGGTGAGCGTGAAAACGGTCAACAGGAAGAACACACCGGCTGAGATGGACCAGCTCAACTCGGTGAATCCCTCGCTGCCGCCGGTGCTCACCGCGTAGCCGATCTCGAAGAGTCCGGCTGTCAACAGGACGATCCAGGGACGGGCGTCGCGTTCGGGGGTGGATGCCGGTGCGGTTTCCGAGTGCGTTGCCGATGTAGTCATTTTCTTCCGGTCCCAACGATTGTTCGTTCGTGCGTGGTCGGTTCGCGATGGTGTGGTCAGGCGGCGCCGCTGAGATTCAGCCCCACCACGCCGACGACGACGGCGGCGATGCCGACGGATTTGCGCCAGTCCAGGCGTTCCTTGAACAGCACGGTGCCGAGCAGCACGATCCCGACCGAGCCCAGGCCGGTCCAGATCGCGTATCCGACTCCGACATCGATGCTGATCAGCGCCATACTCAGGAAGAAAGTTCCGGCCGCGCCGATGACGAGGGTGAGAATGGAGTAGCCCAGGCGGGTGAAGCCTTGAGAGGCGCTGGAGCACAGTGCGAATGCGATTTCGAAGATCGTGGCGATCGCGAGATAGATCCAAGCCATGATGGTTCCTGTTCTGTGTATGACGAAAACGGATACGGCTCGTCGCTTTCCGCCTCGTTGGCGGGAACGCTTTTCAGGAAGCGGTGTCGAGCGTGCTGGACAGGGCTGTGCGCAACCGCTCCTCGCTGGGGACGCCTTCGATCCGGTGCTGCCCGATGAGGACGGTCGGAACCGCGGTTATGCCCAGTTCGTCCCGCGCGTGCTCCAGCGCTTTCCGGTGGGTCTCGCCGTAGCGGCGGTCGGTCAGGGCCTGTTCGAACTCGTCGCTGTTCAAGCCGAGCTCGGCGGCGAGGTCGCTCAGGACGTCGATGCGCCCGATGTCGAGGTCCCGCTGGAAGAAGGCCCGCAGTACCTGTTCGTTGTAGGCCTGTCCGATTCCGTGCTCGCGGGCGTACTGGTAGCCCTCGAAAGCGGTGTGGCTGTAAGGCTGCGGTGAGGTCGAGGGCAGCTTGATCTCCACTCCCTTGCGCCGGGCCATGGGATACACCGCCCGTTGCCAGATCGCGGGCAGGTAGTCGTCCTCCGGCCGGAGCGTCTCGGCCGGGGCGGGTCGGAGCTCGAAGGGATGCCACTCGACACCGACTCCGTACTCCTCGGCGACGGTGGTGATGTCCGCTTCGGCGAGTAGGCAGAACGGGCACACGTAGTCGAAGTAGACGTCCACCCTGGTCACTGTCGGCACCTCGTTTCATTCGGGTGTGAACTCGCAAGAAAAGTGTATGTACATCAATGTATTTGGTCAACAGGAGATCGCTGTGGAAGCCTGCCCGGTCGATCGCTCCGGAACCGGGTGCCGTGCTCAGGTGCTTCGCCGCCCGAGCTGTCCTGACCGGGTAAGGGCGGTGCCGGTGCTGGACATCGCCGGGTGTCGCCGTGTCGTGACTTCCCTCGGTCTTTCGTGGGGCGACGTCATCGAATTCGCCGAAGCTCCGCGGTGCGCTCCAGCTGTTCGTGGCGGTCGAACGGGTGATACAGCCCGCTGGAAGTGCTGCCGGAGTCCGGAGAGGGCGTGTGCTGTGAGCCGACACAGCAGCTTGACGACCACCGGGGTGACGTGAATCCGTCCCGGCGATGAGCGCTGTTCAGCCAGTACGCGAGGGTGTTACCGCCCCGCGGTCGACGCGGGGCGGGGCTGGTCGCGCACCTGGCTGACGACGATCCGGCCCGGATGCCCACCACTCGCACCGAGGCCGCTTTCCGGTCTCTTCAGCGGTGCGGACCGCTACTCGGGAGTCGGTTCGAGACGTTCGATGAGCCTTGCCCGTTCCCGGACGTCTGTCCGGCACGTGTTCCGCGCCTGGCGAGCGTCGAAGCGACCGTTCTCGCGGTCCGACCACGGGTGGTGGGACTCCGTAGTGGACTCGCCCCGTCGCACCGAGCCGACGGAGTGATGACGGGGCCCTTTCCCGCATCCGCTGGTCGGCCCGCCGACGGTCGTACGCGGCTCAGAGCCTGCACGCCTCCAGCCGCGTCACCAGGATCTCGGTCGCCCCCACCTCGGCGAGCTTGTCCATCACGTCCTGCACGTCGGCGCGGGGCACCATGGCCCGCACCGCCACCCAACCGGGTTCGGTGAGGTTGGAGATGGTGGGCGACTCCTTGCCCGGGGTGATCGCCGTCGCCGTTTCCAGGGCCGACTGCGGGCAGTTGTAGTCCATCACCACGTAGGATCGGGCGTCGAGCACACCGCGCAGCCGTTGCCGCAACACCTCGACGGCGTGTTCGCGCTCCTCGCCGAGGGTGGCGCCGGAGCCGCGCACCAGCACCGCCTGGGAGCGCAGGATCGGCTCGCCCAGGGTGACGAGCCCGGCGGCCCGCAGCGAGGAGCCCGTCTCGACCACGTCGGCTATCGCGTCGGCCAGGCCCAGTTCCACGGCGGTCTCCACGGCCCCGTCCAGCTCGACCGGCTCGACGCGGATGCCGTGCCGCGCCGCGGCTTGCTCGGCGAGCTTGGGGAACGAAGTGGCCACCCGCTTGCCGTCCAACTCGGCCACCGATTCGATCGGCCCGTCGGCGGCTACCGCGAAGTAGAACCGCGAACTGCCGAACCCGAGTCGCAGCAGCTCGGTGGTGGTCTCCGCCGTGCCCGCCCCGGCCAGCAGGTCCTGCCCGGTGATCCCGACGTCGAGCACCCCGGCGCCCACGTTGCGCGCGATGTCGCTGGCCCGCCAGAAGATGAACCGCACGTTGTTGGCCTGGTCCTCGGCGAACAGGGCGCGATGTTCGCGGTGCAGCCGGTAGCCCGCCTCCTCCAGCAGTTGGGTGGTCGGACCGTGCAGCGATCCCTTGTTCGGGACGGCGACGCGCAACATCAGGCATCCTCAATACGGCGTATGGCCTCCTGGAACGATTCTAATGGTTCCGGCCCCCGGCCTTCCGGCGCTCCCCGTGTCGAAGGAGGGAGTGCCCCGGATCTCCGTGCGCTCGGCGGCTCCGGGGCCGGCTCCCGGAGCCGCGCTTTCGGGGGATCCGGGACGGTTCCGGGGGATTCACCGATGCCGCCCCGGCTCCGCCGGCGGTAGCTTGACCGTGCCGGGTGACCGAGGAATCCGCTGGAACCGGGAGTGATGACGATGCGCACTGGGCTCGCGGTCGGTGGGGCCGTACTCGTTCTGCTGGGTGGTGCGGTGCTCGCGTGGGGAGGGCCCTCGGACGTCCGGAACGGCTCGCCCTCGGGGGTTTCCGCCGTGGAGCTGCGTTCGGGCAGTGGCAGCGTGGACATCAGCTACCGGGCCGGTGCCCAACCGCGGGTCCGCGAGGAGCGCGACGGCTGGTGGAGCGGCTGGGGGCGGAGCCAGGAGACCTCCTACCGGATCGATGACGGCGCGCTCGTGCTCGACACCGACTGCGGCTGGAACTGCGAGGTGGACTACGAGGTCACCCTGCCCCGGCGGGTTCCGGTCACCGGAGAGCTCGGGGCCGGTTCGCTGGACGTCACCGGCATGTCCTCGACCGACGTCCGGGTGGACTCGGGTGGACTGGAGCTGCGCGACATCGACGGAGCGGTCAGGGCCCGCACCGGTTCCGGGAGCATCGAGCTGGCCGGAATCGGTGGCCCCGTGGACGTGGAGACCGGCAGCGGTGGGATCGAGGGCGAGGCGATCCGCGCCGGGGAGGTGACGACCCGCACCAGTTCGGGTCGGATCTCCCTGGAGCTGTCCGATCCCCGCGCCGTGCGCGCCGACAGCGGTTCCGGCGGTATCGAGCTCACCGTCCCGGCCGAGGAGTACAGCGTTCGCGCCGACACCGGAAGTGGCTCCACCGAGGTCGAGGTGCCCCGCGACTCGGACGCGGAGCGTTCGCTGCGGCTTTCCACCGGCAGCGGATCGATAGAGGTCGAGAGCTCCTGATCCGAGGGAGACGCAGGCGACGCCCCCGCTCGTTGGCGGGGGCGTGATTGTTGGTGCCCCTGGCTGGGAATCCCCCGGAAGTGGCCCGTTCGGTGCGGAGTCGGTCGCTGCCGGGGCCGGGTGGGCCGGGGCGGTCGGAATTCCGCCGGGCGGTCTCCGATCCGTCCGCCGCGCGCCGGTCCGCTGTCGGCGCGGTGGCCGACGATCCCGCCCGGTGGCGAGAACCTTCGCGGGAGCAGGTCCCAGCGGCACGAATCACACCCCGTGCGGGGGTCGTTTCGGAACACTCGTGGCTGGTCACGCGTTGGTCAGGCAGAAACCTTGAGTCGCCGGGACTCAAAGTCGGTTTGACGGATCGGACTCGGTTTCGGTACTACTTGAGTCAGTAGGGCTCAGGAGTTATCAGTCCTAGGCAGAGAAACAACACGCTGGAGGAGACTTCAATGGGGCGAGCGGTCGGTATCGACCTCGGGACGACAAACTCCGTCGTTTCCGTCCTGGAGGGCGGTGAGTCCACGGTCATCGCCAACTCCGAGGGTGCGCGCACGACGCCTTCCGTCGTCGCGTTCGCGAAGAACGGCGAGGTGCTCACGGGGCAGCCCGCCAAGAACCAGGCGGTGACCAACGTCGACCGCACCATTCGGTCGGTCAAGCGCCACATGGGCACCGACTGGAAGACCACCATCGATGACAAGGAGTACACCCCGCAGGAGATCAGCGCGCGCGTGCTGATGAAGCTCAAGCGGGACGCCGAGGCCTACCTCGGCGAGGACGTCACCGAGGCGGTCATCACCGTTCCGGCGTACTTCGAGGACGCCCAGCGGCAGGCCACCAAGGAGGCGGGCCAGATCGCCGGGCTCGACGTGCTCCGCATCGTCAACGAGCCGACGGCCGCCGCCCTGGCCTACGGCCTGGACAAGGGCGAGAAGGAACAGCGCATCCTGGTCTTCGACCTCGGTGGCGGGACGTTCGACGTCTCCCTGCTCGAGATCGGCGAGGGCGTGGTCGAGGTCCGTGCCACCAGCGGTGACAACCACCTGGGTGGTGACGACTGGGACGAGCGCATCGTCGAGTGGCTGGTCGACAAGTTCAAGAGCGCCAACGGCATCGACCTGACCAAGGACAAGATGGCGCTGCAGCGGATCAAGGAAGCCGCCGAGAAGGCCAAGATCGAGCTCTCCAGCTCCGCGCAGAGCAACATCAACCTGCCCTACATCACCGTTGACGCGGACAAGAACCCGCTGTTCCTCGACGAGACCCTGACCAGGGCCGAGTTCGAGCGGATCACCTCGGATCTGCTGGAGCGCACGCGCAAGCCGTTCGAGGCCGTGCTGCGCGACGCCGGGATCAAGGTCGGCGACATCGATCACGTGGTGCTGGTCGGCGGCTCCACCCGCATGCCCGCCGTCACCAACCTGGTCAAGGAGCTGACCGGCGGCAAGGAGCCGAACAAGGGCGTCAACCCGGACGAGGTCGTCGCCGTCGGCGCGGGCCTGCAGGCCGGTGTGCTGCGTGGCGACGTCAAGGACGTGCTGCTGCTCGACGTCACCCCGCTGTCCCTGGGCATCGAGACCAAGGGCGGCATCATGACCAAGCTGATCGAGCGCAACACGACCATCCCGACCAAGCGCTCGGAGACCTTCACCACGGCCGACGACAACCAGCCCTCGGTGCAGATCCAGGTCTTCCAGGGCGAGCGCGAGATGGCCGCCGAGAACAAGAAGCTCGGCATGTTCGAGCTGACCGGGCTGCCGCCCGCGCCGCGCGGCGTGCCGCAGATCGAGGTCACCTTCGACATCGACGCCAACGGCATCGTGCACGTCAACGCGAAGGACCAGGGCACCGGCAAGGAACAGTCGATGACCATCACCGGCGGCTCCGCGCTGCCGAAGGAGGACATCGACCAGATGGTCAAGGACGCCGAGGCCCACGCCGAGGAGGACCGCAAGAAGCGCGAGGAGGCCGAGACCCGCAACCAGGCGGAGTCCATGGTCCACCAGACCGAGAAGGTCCTCTCCGACAACGACGACAAGCTGCCGGACGAGGCCAAGCAGAAGGTCCGCGGCGCCATCGACGAGGTCAACGAGGCGCTGAAGGGCGAGGACTCCGACGCCATCAAGTCGGCGGTGGAGAAGCTGGCCACCGAGTCGCAGTCGCTGGGCCAGGCCCTCTACAACGAGTCGGGTGCGGCCGAGGCCGGCGCCGCTGGTGGCGAGGCCGGTCAGGCCACGGGCTCCTCCGAGTCCTCCGGTGCTGACGATGTGGTGGACGCCGAGGTCGTCGACGACGAGGACGAGAAGAAGAAGTGACTCCGAACAAGCCAGAACAGGACGGGGGGCCGCAGCAGCAGGCCTCCGGCACGGGTGAAGAGGGCGAGCAGGAGCCCGTCGTCGTGCGGGACCGGCGCAGGATCGACCCGGAGACGGGCGAGCGCCGGTCCGGCGACGGGGGCGAGTCGGATGCCGGTGAGGTGACCGACAGCATGTCCGGGTCGTTGGACGACGAGCTCGCCAAGGTCGCCGCCGAGGCGGAGGCCGTGGAGACCGCCGCCGAGGCCGAGGCTCCCGCCTCGGACGCGGAGACCGAGCTGCGTCGCCAGGTCGAGGAGCTCACCGCCGACGTGAAGCGTGTTCAGGCCGAATACGCCAACTACCGCAAGCGCGTCGAGCGCGACCGGGAGTCGGTGATCAACAACGCGAAGGCGTCCGTGGCGGAATCCCTGCTCACGGTGCTGGACGACCTCGAACGTGCCGATTCGCACGGCGATCTGACCGGTCCGTTCAAGGCGGTCGCGGACAAGCTCAAGTCCGCGCTGTCCGAGGCCGGTCTGGAGGGCTTCGGCCAGGAGGGCGAGGAGTTCGACCCGAGTGTGCACGAGGCCGTCCAGCACGAGACCTCCTCCGAGGTCTCCGGGCCCACGGTGACGACGGTGCTGCGGCGCGGTTACCGCTTCGGTGATCGGGTGCTGCGTCCGGCGATGGTCGGAGTCACCGATTACGAACCCGCGGGCGACGGTGCCGAGCCGGAGTCGCAGGGCGAGACGTCCGAACAAGGCTGATTCACGAGACTGCTTAGGAACTGCCGTGTTCAGTAACCGTTACGGGCTCGCACCGGCGTCCTCACGGGGCCGGTCACCGCTGTCCGGTGGGCCGTTGTGGTGCACGTCGACGGATCGGGACGGAAGGAGGGACGTCCGGTGAGTGCCAGGGAATGGCTCGACAAGGATTTCTACGCCGAACTGGGCGTCTCCTCCGACGCCTCGGCCGACGAGATCAAGAAGGCGTACCGGAAGCTGGCCCGGGAGAACCACCCCGACGCCAACCCGGGCGACACCAAGGCCGAGAACAAGTTCAAGGCCGTTTCCGAGGCCTACGGCGTGCTCTCCGATCCGGAGAAGCGCAAGCAGTACGACGAGGCGCGCAGGCTGTTCGCCGCCGGAGGCGGCGGCCAGGGCGGCTTCGGCGGTTTCGGTGGCGGCTTCGGCGGCCAACCCGGTGGCGCGGGCGGTCCCGGTTTCGACATCGGTGACCTGTTCGGCGGTGGTGCCGCCGGTCAGGCCGGTGGGATCGGCGATCTGTTCGGCGGGCTGTTCGGCAACCGCAGGGGCGGTGCCGGTACGGCCAGCAGGCCGAGCAGGGGGTCCGATGTGGAGACCGAGGTCCGCATCGACTTCACCGAGGCGGTGAAGGGCGCGACCGTTCCGCTGCGGCTCTCGAGCCCCACCACGTGCTCCACCTGCCACGGTTCGGGCGCGCGTCCGGGAACCAGTCCTCGGACGTGCTCGACCTGCGCCGGGCAGGGTGCGGTCACGCGGAACCAGGGGGCCTTCGCGTTCAGCGAGCCTTGCCCGGACTGCCGTGGACGTGGCCGGGTCGTCGACAATCCGTGCCAGGAGTGCCGGGGTGAGGGCGTCAGCACCCGCACCAGGACGTTGACCGTGCGGATTCCGCAGGGCGTCTCCGACGGCCAACGGATCAGGCTGGCGCACCAGGGCGAACCCGGCCGCAACGGCGGCAACTCGGGCGACCTCTACGTCGTGGTGCACGTCAACCCCCACCGGGTGTTCGGCAGGTCGGGGCACGACCTCACGATCACCGTCCCGGTGACCTTCCCCGAACTGGCGTTGGGCGCTACGTTGACCGTGCCGACCCTGGAGAGCAAGGTATCGGTGAAGGTGCCCGCGGGCACCGACAGCGGTCGCACTCTCCGGGTGCGCGGCAAGGGTATCGGCAAGAAGGACGGCAGCAGCGGGGACTTGCTGGTGACGTTGCAGGTGGCCGTTCCGAACAAGTTGGACGGCAAGGCCGCCGAGGCGTTGCGTGCCTATGCCGAGGCGACGGAGCAGCACGACCCCAGAGCCGAGCTGAACGAGCTGGTCCGGAGGGCGGAATGACCGCGCGTGAGTCCGCTGCGGAATCCGGTGGCATGGCCGGATTCCCACCGGGTGCTTCCGAGGACACCCCGGTTTTCGTGATCTCGGTCGCCGCGGAGCTGTCCGGGCTGCATGCCCAGACGCTCCGCAGCTACGACCGGCTGGGTCTCGTCTCGCCGGGCCGGACCCCGGCCGGTGGCAGGCGTTACTCCGCGCGCGACATCGCGGTGCTCCGCGAGGTTCAGCGGCTCTCCCAGGAGGAGGGCGTGAACCTCGCGGGCATCAAGCGCATCATCGAGCTGGAGAACCAGGTCGACGCACTGCGCGACAAGGTCAAGGAACTCACCGAGGAGGTCGCGGCGGCCTACGCCGCGGCCGAACAGGCCGCCGCACGGGTGCACGCCTCCTACCGGCGCGACCTGGTGCCCGTGCGGCAGGAGACGGCGCTGGTGGTCTGGAAGCCCGAGCGGCGCCGTCGCTGACGCCGCTGACGGTTCCGCGACTGGCGGTTCCGCGACTTTCCGGGACGGTCACCGGAATCGGTGGCGGGTTCGATCAACACCGGCGGTGCTCGGCTCGCTGTCGGCTCGCACTTGGTTGCGAGCCGATCAGCAGCACTGCGTTTCCAGCCGGACGCGACCGAACTCGCCCGCTTTCAGGTCCATTCCCTCGGCGAGGAAGTGGAGGCTGCCGGAGTCGCCCCAGCGCCACTTCATCCGTTCCTCGCTGTCCAGCTGGGCCGGCAAGTGAACCTCTCCGGAGTCGTCGAGCACCGGATTTCGAACCAGGTTGGGCCACCCACCGATCCGGTGCCGGGGTTCGGTCTCTGCTTCGCCGAGCACATCGTAAGTCTCCGCTGTCGTATCCGGCAGGTCCGTCAGCTCGTACACCACATCTTCGAAATCCGGGATCGTGAAGCTTTCCCGGCCGTACAGCGCCCGTTCACGATGGCGCTGCACGCTCCTGGGGGAGTGCTTCCGCGCCGCCGTTTCCGGGTCGGCGAGTACGACCCGGCAGCTCTCGTATTCGCCCGCCGCCACCGAGTCGCTGGACAGCAGGTTCTCGATGTAGAACAGGTTGAACACCCCGTGCCGGGGCGGTGGCAGCTCGGGATTCAGCGGTGCGACGGCGGCGAGGTCGAGGACGGCGAGCGGTTCGAGCGGTCTCGATTCATGGTGTGGCCATGTCGTGTCCGGTGGTAGTAGCGCATCACCGCCGAAGCGGACCTCGGCGTGGTTCTTCCCGCCGACGGCCACGGATGTCCGTCCCGGACTCCGCCGCGACGGGCGGGGCCGGTAGCGGTGGAGAGACCGTGATCCGGCCCCCGGGCGACCGGTGAGAGCTCAGTCCAGTGTGAACGGGTCGTAGTGGATCCGCTCCAGCGGAGTGCCCGCGACCATCATCCCGGAGACCGTGTTTCGGATCATCTCCGGTGAACCGCTCACCAGCACGTCGTGGTCCTGCCAGGTGCCGTAGCGAGCGGCGGCCTCGGCCAGTGTGCCGTGCTCGGCGCCCGGGGCGGAAGGGTCGTCGTCCAGCACCGGGATCACCTTCAGCCAGGGGTTGCTCATGGCGACCTGTCGCAGGTTCCGCAGCTCGTACAGGTCGTCCCTGGTACGTCCCCCGTAGAACAGGTGGACCTCGGGATTGTTCCCGTACTGTGCCAGGTCCTGGATGATCGACCGCATGGGTGCGAGTCCGGTGCCGCCCGCGAGCATCACCACGTCGCGTTCCGATTCCCGGTCCACGCCGAGCCTGCCCATCGGGGCTCCCATGCGCCACTGGTCGCCGAGCTGCGCGTGCCCCACGATGGCGCGGCTCACCCAGCCGGTCGGCACGGCACGCACGTGGAACTCCATCGTGCCGTCCTCGGAGGGCGGGTTGGCCGGGGACAGGTAACGCCACATCCTGGGGCGCTGCGGCACCTCGACGCTGACGTACTGGCCGGGCTGGTACGGCACGGGGTACTCGGGCTTGACGCGCACCATGGCGATGTCCCAGCTCAACCGCTCGTGGTGCACGACCTCGCCGTTGTACCAGGCCGGGCCCTCGTCCTTCGAGGCAGCGTCGGTCATGGTCGTGGCCATCACCGTGTATGCCTCCGCCCACGCCCGCTCCACGGCCTCGTTCCAGGCGGTGCCCGCGTGCTTCTTGATCGAGGCGATCAGTGCCGTCCCGACCGCCTCGTAGTGTTCGGCGACCACGCCGAACTTGCGGTGATCCCTGCCCAGTTGCTGCAGGAACGGGGTGAGCTCCTCCGGCCGGTCGACCATCTGCACCACGTGCACCAGAGCACGCAGCAGCCTGCTCCGCTGCACCTCCATGTTCACCGGGAACAGCTCACGGGTGCTGGGGGCGATGCTGAACAGCATGCCGTAGAAGAACCGTGAGACCTCCTCGGCGTGCGGTTCCACCACGGCCCAGCTCTCCCTGATCAGCCGAACCGTGTTGTTGATGTCGGTCGGGCGCTCGCGATCAGCTGAGCCGCCGGGTTGTTCGGGGTGTAAAGCGGCGTTGGCTGTCATGGTTCGGGCGATTCTCTCCACATAGGCGGCCGTGTCGTTCCGGCACGGTATCCGGATACATGTCCCCCGACTGCCCGAGACTCTAACCCCTTTTTGGGGTTGTGTGACCCTTGATGCCACCTTCGAGTGGTTGTTTAATACACATCGTCACAACAGCTCACACGCTCGTGTTGAATCTTTTTCAGTATCTTGCATCCCAATCGCGACGTGACACGGTGAGGCGCGTGATCGCGGACTGGTTACCCCATCTCGAATCCCGTCGTCCCAGTGGCATGGCGACGGCTGAACTGCTGGACCTGGAACTGGCGGATTCGTCACCGCGCGATTCGGGGCGAACGCGTTCCGAGTCCTCCCGGGAGGGTGGAAGCCGCTACGACGACGGTCCGACCCGCCCCACCCTGCGCCCGGTGCGCCCGCAGGAGTCCATTCCGGACCAATCCGTCGGGCCCCACCGGCCCGAGGACCCATTCGCGGCCGAGGAGGAGCACTCCGCGCTTCCGGGATCGGCGGGCGAGCACCTGTTGCAGAGCGCCTACGACACCGAACGCCGTGCTCGCAAGTTCTACGAGGACCAGGTGTTGGACCACCTCAACGAGCGGATGAAGGAGTTCGTTCGCTCGATGAGCATGGCCTTCATCGCCACCGCCGACGGGCACGGCGAGTGCGACTCCAGTCTCCGCGCCGGTCCCGAGGGGTTCATCGAGGTACTGGGCGACCGCCACGTGGCCTATCCCGAGTACCGGGGCAACGGTGTCATGGCGAGTCTGGGCAACATCAGCGAGAACCCGCACGTCGGCATCCTGCTGGTCGACTTCGTCGACGCGCTGATCGGGCTCCACGTCAACGGCAAGGCCAGGATCCTGGAGGACGCCGACCTCAGGGCGATACACCCCGGGCTGCGCTCGGACTTCGAGCGCGGCCGCAAACCGGAGCGCTGGGTGGTCGTGCAGGTCGAGGAGGCCTACATCCACTGCCGCAAGCACATTCCCCGCATGGCGCCGGTCTCGCGGAACCGGGCGTGGGGCACCGACGACGTCAAGCGCAAGGGCGGTGACTACTTCGCGGCCAAGGGGACGCCGCGACCCTGGCACCGGACGCAACCCCAGCACGACTGATGAGAGTTCACATCAGCGCTCGTGCGCGTGGCCGGGTACCGGCACGTGAGTCGGCCCTCGCGGCGTTGGGCCGACTGGTGCGTAGCCTCCTACGCGGCGAGCGGCACCGCCTCGCGATGCGTCCGACTCACGCACCGGGGACACGCGCGCTGCGCGAGCCGTGTGAAGGACAGCACTGAGACCACGACTTCTCGTCCTGCCCGTCGGGGCGGTGGCGGAACCTCGCGCGCGGCTCTCGTCGCGGCAGGCCCGACATCGGGTGGTACTGCACGACGTCTCCGGCGTCCTCGCGAGAGCCGCGCGAGAACCCGCGGCGGTGGCCGATCGCGAGGATGGCGGGAGTTCGGCCCGCTGGGGCGGGGGTCGGTTCTGCGTGAGTGGCGGGAACTCGACACCGCACCGAGGGCGCGTCGGTTTCGCGAGAAGTCGATGCCCACCCGGCCCCGACCGCCTCACCTGCGCGGCGACTTCGCGGGGAATCGACGTCGCCGGGACCGTGTCGCCGCACCGGATGTCGGTTCCCCGCGCGGTGTTCCGGCGCGATTCAGGTTGAAGGACCGGCTGCCGGGGCGCCGTGGGCCACCGTCAAACTTGGGGTGTCGGCGTTGGGAGGACGAAGCCGTGACCGAAGAACTTCCGGGCGGATCCGGTGGAGTGGAGTCCGACGAGCGGGCTTCGGTCGAAACCGAGCGTGAGAAGGCCGCCGCCGAGGTCGAGCGCGAACTGGCGATGATGTTCCGCCGTGCCCGCAAGATGTCGCTGGAGGTGGCGGCCGAGGTCCACCCCGAGCTCGATCCCGCCTCCTACGGTCTGTTGCTCATGGTCGCCGACGCGGGGTCGTTGCGTGCCATCGAGGTGGCCGAACGCATCGGCCTGGACAAGTCCACCGTCAGCAGGCAGCTGGCGAACCTGGAACGGTTGGAGCTGCTGCGCCGTGTCCCCGATCCGGAGGACGGCAGAGCGAGGTTGATCCAGCTCTCCGAGTCCGGCAGGAGCCGGTTGGACCGCGCGCGGCAGCGTCGCTCCCGCCACCTGCGGCAGGACTTCGTGCAGTGGTCCACCGAGGATCTTCACCAGTTCGCGAGGCTGCTGGGCAAGCTCAACGCGATGTACTGACCGGGGTGTGCCGCTCCTGTCGGGCCGGGTACGGGCGGGAGGCGACCTTGCGGTGAGCCCCGGCCGCGGTGGCGCGCGGTGCGGTGGTGTTCCCGCCTCGTGGCGCGTCCGACGCGCGCAGCGGCGCGGATCGGGTGAGGCGGCGTGCCCGTGGTCCCGTGTTGGTTCGTCGGGGCTGCTCGTCCGGTCGGCGCCTGACGGGCGGACCCGGCGTCCGGTTCGTCCGATTCGGGTGTGACCTCGGTCTCTGTCCCCGAAAATGAAGTTGCTTGCTGAAACTAACTATCCTTATAGTTGCTTGTACCAACCAAAGGAACGCGCGATGGGATCGCACTTCGAATCCTGCGAGCGGCTGCTGGAACCGCTCCGCAAGCTGCTGGGGCTCAGGCAGGTCGCGATGCAGCGGGCGCAACACGACAACGAACTGACCACTTCGGGAACCGGGCTGCTCTCCGAGTTGGTGCACGGCGGCGAGTCCAGGGCGTCCGACCTGGCCCACAACCGGGTCGTGGACGCCTCCGTGGTGAGCAGGCAGCTCGGACACCTCGAACAGGAGGGGCTGATCGAGCGCAGGCCCGATCCCTCCGACCGCAGGGTCTCGTTGCTGCGGGCCACCGAGCGGGGGCGCGCGGCACTGGCGGAGCGCGAGCGGCAGAAGGCCCGCTGGCTCAGCGAGGTGGCGCTCAGCGACTGGGACGACAAGCGGCTCGCCGAGCTCGACGAGCTGTTGCGCGCCTTCTCCGATGACCTGCTGGCCGCTTCCCGGCAGCTGCTCACCAATCCGGAGGACGCGGCGAAGGAAGGGAACCGATGACCACGTCGAACGTCGCGGGAACCGAGGCGGGGGCCGCCCCGCCCGGGGAGACCGCCGATGCTCGGCACCCCGCGCGGGAGACATCCGCGACCGGCGGTGCCGACGGCAGCGGGGGAGCCGGGCAGCCCATGACGCACCGCCAGGTGCTCAAGGCGCTGACGGGGCTGCTGCTGGCCCTGCTGGTGGCGATCCTGAGCACCACGATCGTGTCCAATGCGCTGCCCAGGATCACCGCCCAGCTCAACGGCACACAGGGCCAGTACACCTGGGTGGTCACGGCCATGCTGCTGACCTCCACGGCCACCACGCCCATCTGGGGCAAGCTCTCGGACCTGTTCAGCAAGAAGCTGCTCTACCAGCTGGCGATCGCGATCTTCACTATCGGATCGGTGCTCGGCGGCTTCTCGCAGTCCATGGGGATGCTCATCGGCTTCCGCGCCATCCAGGGCGTCGGCATGGGCGGTATGCAGGCGCTGATCCAGGTGGTGCTGGCCGCCATGGTCGCCCCGCGCGACCGGGGCCGCTACACCGGCTACATCGGCGCCACCTTCGCCGTCGCCACCACCAGCGGCCCGCTGGTCGGCGGGCTCATCGTCGATTCACCGCTGGGCTGGCGCTGGTGCTTCTGGGTGACCGCGCCGATCGCGGTGATCGCCTTCCTGGTGCTGGGGCGCGTGCTGCGGCTGCCCGTGATCAAGCGGGACGTATCCATCGACTGGTTCGGCGCGCTGTTCCTGGTCGGCGGGGTGAGCCTGCTGCTGGCCTGGGTCTCGCTGGCGGGCAAGCAGTTCGACTGGGTCTCCTGGGCCACGCTCGGGTTCGTGGGCGGCGGAATCGTCGCGGTGGTGCTCGCGGTGATCATCGAGACCAGGGTCCGCGAGCCGATCGTGCCGCTGGGGATGTTCCGCAACCCCACGGTCTCGCTGGCGGTCGTGGCCATGGTCTCCGTCGGCACCGCCATGTTCGGCGGTGCGGTCTTCCTGGCGCAGTACTTCCAGCTCGGCCGCGGCTACACCCCGACCGAGGCGGGGCTGATGACGCTGCCGATGGTGCTCGGCCTGTTCGTCTCGTCGACGGTGACCGGGCAGATCATCTCCCGGGTCACCGGCAGGATCAAACCCTTCCTCATCGGCGGCAGCGTGGTGCTGACCGTGGGGATGGGGCTGCTGAGCACGATCGACTCCGACACCCCGTTGCCGCTGGTGGACCTCTACCTGGCCCTCATGGGGATCGGCGTCGGCGCCCTGATGCAGAACCTCGTGCTGGCGGTGCAGAACAGCGTCGACATCAGGGACATGGGCTCGGTGACCTCGGTGGTCACGTTCTTCCGTACCCTCGGCGGCTCCGCCGGGGTCTCGGTGCTCGGTGCCGTGCTGGGCAACCGGGTGAGCGAGTACGCCAGGGAGGGGATGGCGGACCTCCCCGGGCCGACACCGCCGCTGAGCGGCGGAAACGGCGGCGTCTCGCTGGACCTCGGCGCGCTGCCCGCACCGATCGAGGCGATCCTGCACGACTCCTACGGCAAGGCCATCGGGGACCTGTTCCTCATCACCGCCTGCATCTCCGTGGTCACCCTGCTGGCCGTGCTGTTGATCCGCGAGGTGCCGCTGCGCACCACCGTCGAGAAGCACGACGACGCGACGGGCGCCGGCAGGCACCGGGCTGTGGAAAACTTGAGCGAATCTGTGGACAACTCGCCGAGTGGTAGCGACGGATCGGTGACCGGTAGCTCGAGTTCGTCGCAGCCGATCACCCGTGCGATCACCCGTGAGGGCCACGCATCGGAGGCGGTGGAGCGCCCTGTGAACACACCGGTCGAGGCTGTGGACAACTCTGTGGACAAGTCTGTGGAAAACGTTGGGGAGGACTCGATGGGAGGCAGGTCAGCCGCACCGCCGAACAACGGTTTCGCTCCGAATGGGCACGGTGCCAGCCTGGCCGGTTCGCTCTACCCGGACGACGGCTCCCCGGCGGTGTACGGCGTGGTGCGCGGACCCGGTGGAGTCGCCCTGTCGGGGGTGGTGCTCACGCTCACCGACTCGGTGGGCAATCAGGTCGATCGCGCCCATTCGGATGATGAGGGGCACTACCAGGTGAAACCCGCCGGTGGCGGCACCTACGTGCTGATCGCCGCCTCGGGCGACTACCAGCCCGCCGCCGCCATGGTCGCGGTCTCCGGCCGCACGGTGCGCCACGACGTCGAGCTCTCCGGCGGTTCCGGGCTGTCCGGCATGGTCCACAGCGGGCCGGTCCCGGTGCCCGACGCCACGGTGGTGCTCACCGACGTGCGCGGTTCCGTGGTGGCCGCCGCGCGCACCGGCGGCGGAGGGGGCTACGAGTTCACCGACCTGGTCGGAGGTTCCTACGCCCTGACCGTCACCGCCGAGGGCTACCAGCCCACCAGCACCGAGGTGTCGCTGTCCGAGGGGCAGCGGGCCACCCTGGACGTCTCCCTGGAGTCCGGCGCCGAGGTGCGCGGCGTGGTCCGCTCGGCCCGGCTGGGGCACGCGGTGCCGGAGGCCCAGGTGACGCTGCTGGACGCCTCGGGCGGTGTGGTGGCCTCCACCGTCACCGGTGCCGACGGGGAGTACCAGTTCACCGACCTCCCGCACGGGGACTACACCGTGATCGCCACGGGCTACCCGCCCGCCGCGAGCAACCTGAGCGTGCGGGACGAGCGCGTCGACTACGACATCGCCCTCGGTCTGGAGTAGTGGAGCGGGACCTCCCGCCGGGAGGCCGGCCCGGACGCGTGTTTCCGGCCTCCCGGTCACCGACGACGCGACGTCGCGAACCACAGCCGCGGATTCGGCCCGCCGTCCCCGCGGCCCACGCAGGAGAGGACAACCGGATGAGCCTCGGCCAGGGCGAAGTTGGCGAACAGCACGATTCGGCCCCGAGCGGGGCGGTCACCGCGCGGGTCCGTTCGCTTGGCGGTTGGCCGCTGCCGGAGGCGGTGCTGACCGTCACGGACGCCTCGGGAACCCAGGTGGGACGCGCTCCGGCCGACTCGGTAGGGGCGGCGACGGTGAACGCGCTGCCCCCGGGGCGCTACACGGCGATCATCACGGCGCTGGGGCACCAGCCCGCGGCGCGCACCGCGCTGGTGCGGCAGGGCGGCACCGTCGAACTGGACGACGTGGAGCTCTCCCCGGTCGGGGGCGGCGACGAGCTGCCCGAACCGGGGCTCTGGCGGATCGACCCCGTGCACTCCTCGATCCGTGCCACGGCCAGACATCTGGGGATCAGCAGCATCCACGGCCGGTTCAACGACTTCGGCGGCGAGATCAGGATCACCAGGCCGGTGGAGTCCGCCACGGTCGAGGTGAGCATCGACGCGGCGAGCGTGGACACCGGCAACGCGCAGCGCGACGAGCACCTGCGCAGCGCGGACTTCCTGGACGTCACCAGGTATCCCGAGATCGGGTTCACCAGCACCGGGGTGCGGCGCAGGCAGGACGAGGGCTGGGACCTCGACGGCGAGCTCACGCTCTGCGGCGTGACACGACCGGTCCGGCTGGAGACCAGGTTCACCGGCGTCGGTCCGGACCCCTGGGGCGGCACCAGGGCCTCGGCCACGGCCACCACGGTCCTGCGGCGCGAGGACTTCGCGATGACCTTCAACCAGTCGCTGAGTACCGGGATCGCCGCGATCGGCACCACGCTGCGGATCGAGCTCGACGTGCAGGCCGTGTTCGTCGAGGGCGCGAACTGAACTCGCGTCGTTCGCTGCCGCGGGTACGACGCCTCACGCGAGACCTCCGGCGGGGCTCCCCGTGCCGGTAGCGGTTTCCGGCCACCGGGCGCGGTGGTGATCCGGGGTCCGTACACCGTTGACTTCAAGTGCGCTCGAAGGCCGAGACTCGTCCGCGTGCCGCCCCGGGGGCGCGAACTCCCGCTGGGGGTCACTGTGCGCGGGCGGGTGCACCCGCTGGTTTCGAGACGGTGTTCGGAGAGCTCATGATCCTGGTTACTTCCGCGACCGGAAACATCGGTCGCCGTCTGGTGCGCGAACTGCACGGAGCTGGTTTCGCGGTGCGGGCGACCACCCGGAATCCGGGTGGGGCGGACCTCCCCGCCGGGGTCGAGGTGGTCCACGGCGACCTGGCGGATCCGTCCTCGCTGCGGGATGCCTTCGCGGGTGTGGACGGGGTGTTCCTGCTCGGTTCCCCGGGCGACGTTCCGGGGATGCTCCACCTGGCCGCGGAGGAGGGGGTGCGGCGGGTGGTGCTGGTCTCCTCGCTGCTCGCCGAGACCCACCCGGACTCCTTCATCGGCAGCGGTGCGCTGGCCGGGGAGAAGGCGGTCCGCGACAGCGGACTCGCGTGGACCGTGCTGCGGCCCTGGGAATTCACCTCCAACGCGCTCTGGTGGGCGCCGTCGATCAGGGAACACGGCAGCGTGTATTCCCACGAGGTCCCGGAGGGGTCGCAGGTCGTCGATCCCGCCGACATCGCCGCGGTCGCGGCCAGGGCCCTCACCGAGCCGGGCCACGAGCGGCGGATCCACCCGCTGACCGGGCCCGAGCGGCTCACCGTCGCGCGGCGGGTGGCAGTGCTGTCCGAGGAGCTGGCCCGCCCCGTCGAGTTCGTGGAGCTGAGCACCGAGCAGGCCCGGCAGCGGATGCTGCGCTACATGCCCGCCGGGATCGTCGAGGACATGCTCTCCACGGAGGGCGGGGACCCGGGGCTGCCGGACACGGTTCGGCGGATCACGGGAAGGCCCGCGCGCACCTTCCGGCAGTGGGCGCGGGAGCACGTCGAAGCCTTCCGCTGAGGCGCGGCACCGCGACACCGGCCGTCGTCGGGGGACGTTTCACGCGAAACGTCCCCCGAACTCTTGTGTGGGGCCGAGTTTCGGCCGAGCTCTCGCGCGGCGCTCCGCTCAGCCTCCGTCCCTGCCCTGTCTCCGCTCCACCTCCACCCCGCACCGGATGACGCGAGTCGGCTCGTATCTGTATAGTTGAGTCAGACAGACTCAAGTTTGCTCCTGTGGTCGCTGCGATGCGGCTGTTACGTCGGGCGGCCTTCGGGGTATCGCAGGAACGTGAGCCCTCGCTGGGCGACGAAGCCGCTACGGAGAGGTGAGGAATGGACGCTTTCAACCCGACGACCAAGACCCAGCAGGCGATCTCCTCCGCGGCGCAGGCCGCGACGATGGCGGGCAACCCCGATGTCGCTCCCGCGCACCTGCTGGGTGCGCTGCTGGCGCAGAGCGACGGCCTCACCCCGTCGCTGCTCTCGGCCGTGGGAGCCGATCCGGCGCGGGTGCGCGAGGAGTGCGAACAGCTCGCCAACAACCTGCCCTCCGCGAGCGGTTCCACGGTCTCCACGCCGCAGCTGTCCCGCGAGTCGATCAAGGCGCTGACCCACAGCCAGCAGCTCGCCACCGAGCTCGGCGACGAGTACGTCTCCACCGAGCACCTGGTCGTGGGGCTGGCCGCCGAGGGCGGGCAGATCGGTGACCTGCTCAACCGGCACGGCGCCACCCCCGACGCGCTCCGGGAGGCGTTCACCAGGGTGCGGGGCTCGGCGCGGGTCACCAGCCCCGACCCGGAGGGCACCTACAACGCGCTGGAGCAGTACGGCCTCGACCTGACCGAACGCGCCCGCAACGGCGACCTCGACCCCGTCATCGGCAGGGACGCCGAGATCCGCAGGGTCGTGCAGGTCCTCTCGCGGCGCACCAAGAACAACCCGGTGCTCATCGGCGAGCCCGGCGTGGGCAAGACCGCGATCGTGGAGGGCCTGGCGCAGCGCATCATCGCCGGGGACGTCCCCGAGTCGCTGCGCGACAAGCGGGTGGTCGCGCTGGACATGGGCTCCATGGTCGCCGGGGCCAAGTACCGGGGCGAGTTCGAGGAGCGGCTCAAGGCCGTCCTCAAGGAGATCTCCGAGTCCGAGGGGCAGGTGATCACCTTCATCGACGAGCTGCACACCATCGTCGGCGCGGGCGCGACCGGCGAGGGCGCCATGGACGCCGGGAACATGATCAAGCCGATGCTGGCGCGGGGCGAGCTGCGCATGGTCGGCGCGACCACCTTGGACGAGTACCGCAAGCACATCGAGACCGACGCCGCGCTGGAGCGCCGGTTCCAGCAGGTCATGACCGGTGAGCCCAGCCCGGACGACACCGTGGCCATCCTGCGTGGCCTCAAGGAGCGCTACGAGGTGCACCACGGTGTCCGGATCACCGACGGCGCGCTGGTCGCGGCGGCCACGCTGTCCGACCGCTACATCACCGACCGGTTCCTCCCGGACAAGGCCATCGACCTGGTGGACGAGGCGGCCTCCCGGCTCCGGATGGAGATCGACTCCCGGCCGGTGGAGATCGACGAGGTGGAGCGCGCCGTCCGCAGGCTGGAGATCGAGGAGATGGCGCTGTCCGGCGAGGAGGACCCCTCCTCCCGGGAACGCCTCGACTCGCTGCGCCAGGAACTGGCCGACCAGCGCGAACGGCTGTCCGAGCTGACCGCCCGCTGGCAGCGCGAGAAGGAGTCCATCGACAGGGTCCGCGACCTCAAGAGCCAGCTGGAGTCGGTGCGCGGCGAGTCCGAGCGCGCCGAGCGCGACGGCGACCTCGGCAAGGCGGCCGAGCTGCGCTACGGGCGCATCCCCCAGCTGGAGAAGGAGCTGGAGGAGGCCACCGAGGAGCAGAACCGCTCCAAGGCGATGCTGCAGGAGGAGGTCACGCCCGACGACGTCGCCGAGGTGGTCAGCTCCTGGACCGGCATCCCGGCGGGCAGGCTGCTGGAGGGCGAGACCGACAAACTGCTGCGCATGGAGGACGCCATCGGGTCGCGCGTCGTCGGCCAGCAGGAGGCGGTGCGCGCGGTCTCGGACGCGGTGCGCCGTTCCAGGGCCGGGGTGGCAGATCCCGACCGCCCGACGGGCTCCTTCCTGTTCCTCGGCCCGACCGGTGTCGGCAAGACGGAGCTGGCCAAGGCGCTGGCCGAGTTCCTGTTCGACGACGAGCGCGCGATGGTGCGCATCGACATGAGCGAGTACTCCGAGAAGCACTCGGTGGCGCGCCTGGTGGGCGCCCCGCCCGGCTACGTCGGGTACGACCAGGGCGGCCAGCTCACCGAGACGATACGCAGGCGGCCCTACTCGGTGGTGCTGCTCGACGAGGTGGAGAAGGCCCACCAGGACGTCTTCGACGTGCTGCTGCAGGTGCTCGACGACGGCAGGCTCACCGACGGCCAGGGGCGCACGGTGGACTTCCGCAACACCATCCTGGTGATGACCTCCAACCTGGGTTCGCAGGCCATCGCGGATCCGAACCTGTCGGAGGCCGAGCGAGACGAGGCGGTCAGGTCGGTGGTCCGCGCCCAGTTCAAGCCGGAGTTCCTGAACCGGCTGGACGGCACGCTGGTCTTCCACGCGCTGTCCACCGAGCAGCTGACGTCCATCGTGGACATCCAGGTGGACCGCCTGGCCAGGCGACTGGCGCAGCGCCGTCTGACGCTGGACGTGCGCCAGCCCGCGCGGGAGTGGTTGGCGGTGCACGGCTTCGACCCGGTCTTCGGGGCCCGGCCGCTGCGGCGGCTGGTGGAGTCGGCCATCGGCGACGAGCTCTCCCGCAAGCTGCTGTCCGGTGACATCAAGGACGGTGACAAGGTGACGGTGGATGTCGCCGAGGACAGCGGGCTCACCGTGAACTCGGAATGAGTTCCTCGCGGAGTTCTGCCGCCGGGGTGCCGGAGTGGTCGCTTGGCGGAACCTCTCGCGGGCTCTCGCTGCGGCTCCCCCGACATCGAGTAGGTACTACGCCACGTCGGGGGCGTCCTCGCGAGAGCACCACGAGAGAACCCGCGGCGGTGCGGGTTGCGGGAGTGGTCGGAGCTCGGCCCGCGAGGGTGGGGCCGGCTGGTGTGAGTGGTGGGAGTTCGCCTCGCGGGGGTGGTCGGAGTGTGGCTTCAGGCGCACCGACCACCTCCACACGCGTCATCCCGACCGGTTCACCCACCCCCTGAAACCAACCGCGAAATCGACGCGCACGGGGGCCACACCGCACCACCGGGGACCCGGCGATTCGTGAGAAATCGACGCCGTCCGGGCGGGGCGCCGTCACGGGGTGGCCGTGCCGCTACACGGTGGTCGCCTCGCCAGCCCGGGGATTCTCCGCCGTTCGCTCGTCGGTGGGCGATCCTCGCGGGGCGGTGTCCCGACAGGACGCCTCGGAGCCGAAGCGGCGCAGCCGCAGGCTGTTGGTGACCACGAACAGCGAGGACAGCGCCATGGCCGCCGCCGCGATCAGCGGGTTGAGCAGCCCCAGCGCGGCCAGCGGCAGGGCCGCCAGGTTGTAGCCGAACGCCCAGGCCAGGTTGCCCCGGACGGTGCGCAGCGTGCGGCGGGCTAGGGTGATCGCCTCGGGCACGACGTCGAGCTGGTCCCGCACGAGCAGCAGGTCGGCGGCGTCCAGCGCGACGTCGGTGCCGGAGATGACCGCGATCCCGAGGTCGGCCCGGGCGAGCGCGGGGGCGTCGTTGACGCCGTCGCCGACCATGGCCACGGTCCGGCCCTCGGCCCGCAGTCGCGCCACTGCGGCGGCCTTGTCGGCGGGCAGGACCTCGGCCCTGGTCTCCTCGATGCCGAGCCGTCCGGCGACGGCCGCCACCGTGGACGCGTTGTCCCCGGACAGCAGCACGGTGCGCAGCCCGAGCCGGTGCAGCGCCGGGATCGTGCGGCTCGCCGAGGGCTTGACCGTGTCGGTCAGGGCGAACAACCCCTGGGCCGTGCCGTCCACCGCCACGGCCACCGTGGTGCGCCCCAGGCGTTCCCACTCGACGCGCCGGGCCTCCAGCTCGTCGGGCAGTTCGCTGCCCCGCTCCCGCAGCAGTCGCGCCGAGCCCACCAGCACCGCACGGCCGTCCACGGTTCCGAGCGCGCCCAGCCCGGACAGGCTGGTGAAGTCCGCGACCGGCTCGGGCTCTCCGAGCTGGTCCCGCGCCAGCGTGCTGATCGCCAGGGCCACGGCGTGCTCGCAGGCGTCCTCGACCGCACCGGCCAGCCGCAGCAGGGTGGCCGTGTCGGTCTCGGCGGTGGTGCGCAGGTCCACCACCGTCATCCGGCCGGTGGTCAGGGTGCCGGTCTTGTCCAGCACCACGGTGTCGATCGCGCGGGCGGACTCCAGCGCACGGTGCCCCTTGATGAAGATGCCCAGCTGGGCGCCTCGGCCGGTGGCGGCCAACAACGCGGTGGGGGTGGCCAGCCCCAGCGCGCAGGGGCAGGCGATGATCAGCACGGTCAGGGCGGCGCTGAAGGCCCGCTCGGCCGGCGCGTCGAGCAGCCACCAGCCCAGGAAGGTCAGCACGGCCAGCAGTCCCACGGCGGGCACGAACCACCCGGAGACGCGGTCGGCCAGCCGCTGCGCGCGGGCCTTGTCGTGCTGCGCCCGCTCGACCAGCCGCCGCAGCTGGGCCAGCTGGGTGTCCGAACCCACCCGGGTGGCCCGGACTACCAGCCTGCCGCTGGTGACGATCGTGCCGCCCACCACCCGGTCGCCCGCCGAGGCCTCCACGGGAACGGGTTCACCGGTCATGGTGCTGGTGTCCACGGTGCCGTGCCCGCGCAGCACCTCCCCGTCGGTGGCCACGGTCTCGCCGGGACGGACCGTGAAGTGGTCGTCGGGGCGCAGCCGTTCGACGGGGACGCGGTTCTCGCGGCCCCGCTCGTCCAGCACGGCCACGTCCCTGGCACCGAGCGCGGCCAGCGTGCTCAGGGCCCCGCCCGCCCGGTGCTTGGCCTTCGCCTCCAGCAGTCTTCCGGCGAGCATGAAGACGGTGACGGCCGCCGCCACGTCGAGGTAGACCGATCCGGCCGGGCGCAGCAGCAATCCGAGCAGGCCGTGCTCGGCCGTCGGGGCGTGCCGGTGGGCGAAGACGGTGTACACCGACCAGCAGGCGGAGGCGACGATGCCGATGGAGACCAGCGTGTCCATGGAGGTGGTGCCGTGACGGGCCTGCACCAGGGCCTGGCGGTGGAACGGCCAGGCGCACCAGGTCGCCACCGGCAGCGTCAGCGCCAGCAGCACCCAGGGCCAGCCCGGGAACCGCAGCGAGGGGGCCAGTGCCAGCGTGATCGACAGGTCGGCCAGCGGCACCCCGCACAGCAGCGCCACCACCAGGCGGCGCCACAGGTAGCGGACCCGCTCGGCGGGATCGCCCCCGGCCGGGGCGTCGGGCTCGACGAGCTCGGCGCGGTAGCCCGCCGTCTCGACCTGCCGCAGCAGCCGCTCGACGGCCACTTCGCCGGACGCCTCGACGGTGGCCTTCTCGGTGGCGTAGTTGACCTCGGCCGAGACGCCCTCGACCCTGTTGAGCTTGCGCCGCACCCGCGCCGCGCAGGCGGCACAGGTCATCCCCGTGATGGCCAACTCCACCGAGTAGCCCTCGGAGCGCGACTCCTCGGACGGTGCCACCGAAGTCATCGATTCCCTCGTTCCCGTCGAGCGTTCCGGGTGTCGTGGGGCCCGTGGCCGTTCGCCTTCCGGGGACTTGCCGGTGGCCTCTCCACCGACCGCGCCGGGTGCTGTCCTGTCGCTGGAGGGGAGGTGTCCCACGTCCGCCGGGCGGTCACGGTTCGCCTTCCCGCTCGGGTCGGGGCGGGGCGGGGTGCTGTGGCTCCGGGGCGCCGTGCAGCCGGGCGAGCATGGCGTTGTAGTCGGCCAGTGCCCGCTCGTCGGCGTCCACGTCGGTGGAGTCGCTCAGCGCGGGGGCGGGGGCCGAGGCGGTGCGGGCCAGGGCGCCTCGGCGAGCGGTCTCCAGCCACGAGCCGAACCCCGCCTCCGGGCCGCGCGAGCGCAGCCAGATCCCCACGGTGATCAGCGCCAGCACGGCCATGGTGGCGTCGCCGAAGAACCACATGATCGCCCCGGCGAGGTGCTGGTCGGTCAGCAGTGCGGGACCCCAGTCGGGGCGGGCCAGGCGGTAGGCCGGTGCTATGGGGTTGGGCGCCATCATGAGCACCACGCCGACCAGGGTGTCCGGCAGCATGCCCGCCATCAGCAGCACCACGCGCAGCGGGTGCGGGAAGTGCTTCCACCGCAGCGGCTCGTTGCCGAGCACGGGGAGGAAGAGCAGGTAACCGCTGGTCAGGTACAGCACGATCTCGAAGTGCCGCAGCCACTCGTGCTCCAGCCGCAGCTGTGCGAACACCGTCAGGTGGGTGACGACCAGCACGGCGGTGTAGTACACGAACGAGGTGGCCGGATGGGTGAGCCATCCCGCCGCACGGCTGTTGAGCAGCCCCGTGAGCCGCCGCGAGGTGGTGCCGTCGTCGGCCGTGGCCCACAGCGCCAGCGGGCGCCCCGCGATCAGCAGGATCGGTACCGCCATGATCAGCACCAGGTGCTGGACCATGTGCACCCAGGTCAGGCTTTCGCTGTAGACGCCGATCGCGCTGTTGACCGCCAGTACCAGGGCGAGCAGTCCAGCGAGGAAGGCGGCGGAGTGCCGTACCGGCCAGCGCCCGCCGCCGCGCCGGTACCTGACCACACCCGCCAGGTAGCCCGCGGCCAGCGCCACCACGAGCCCGTCCCAGGGCGAGAGCTGCCAGCTGGTCAGGGCGTTCGACCAGGTCAGAGGTTCCGTCGTGGGCATCGTCCTCGTCTCCCGCTACATGACGGCCAGCATGTAGGCCATGCTCGCCGCCATCACCGCCAGGGTCACCCGCACTCCGAGGCTGGAATGCGCCACCAACCCGACCACGGGTCCCGCCGTCGGGTCGGGCGCGGGTTCGGCACTGAGCGGGGTGACCGCGTGCTCGTGCTCCCGGGCGTGCTCCGTCGTCGCGACTCCGGCGGTGACGCTCGTCGGTGTTCGGGAGGTGAACACCGGGAGCCGGTCCCAGGCGCCGAGGCCGTAGGCCACCGTCTGGCAGGCCAGGTAGGCCACGAACACCCAGTTCAGCCAGTCCGGGCGTGTCGTGGGGGGCAGCAGCATGTAGACCATCGCGAGCATGTCCACTGTGGCTAGGAGCCACAGCGGGTTGACAGCTCCCTCGCGGGCCCGGAACGCCACGGTGATCACCGCCTGGACGAGCGCCACGAGCGCGAACAGGACCAGCCCGGCCCGGTACAGCTCGGGGTGCTGCATCCGGGGAAGCAGGTACATCAGGGCCATCCCGGCGGCCATGACCGTGTGTCCGGTGTGCCAGGCGCGGTGCTGCCCCGACAACACGACCAGGTGACCGGTGTGCACCGCCATCACGGCGAGGAGTGCCACCACCCACACGATCCGTAACCACATGGGTAGAAGTGGCATGTCCATGGCCGCCATCTCACCGTGCATGTCCCGCTTCCGTTTCTCGGTCGCTGATCCTGGAACGAACCGTGTTCGACGTGCAGGTCGTGCGGCCGGGGTGTTGAGTTCCCGAGGTCGTCCGGAGTGGTGTCGGGAGTGGAGAACGTCACAGCCGCCCGGCGATTTCGCGGGTGTGTTCTGGGGGTGCAAGAGTGGAGGGACGGTGATCCCAGCGGCGCCGATTTCTCGCGGAATCACCGCGCCGCTCACTGCTCCCGCAGCGCGATGGCGAGCAGGTCGCGGGCGGGCCCGCGTGGTTGGGCGCCTTCGGGCCAGACCGCGCGCAGGCTCCGGGTCAGGTCGAGGTCGGTGACGTCGAGCCGCACGAGCGTTCCGGCGGCGAGCTCGGCGACCACCGCGCGTGCGCTGAGCACGGCGGGGCCGATACCGCCCGTCACGGCCGCCTTGATCGCGGTCGTGGAGGAGACCTCCAGCACCGGCTCGGCGGTTTCGAGGCCGAACCGCTCCGCCAGCGCCCGTTCCAACGCCAGCCGGGTCCCGGAGCCGCGTTCCCTGCTGACCAGCGAGGTGGCGGCCAGCTCCGCCGCCCTCGGGTTCCGCCTGCGGCCGGCCCAGGGGTGGGACGGGGCCACGACCAGCGCCAGCTCGTCCCTGGCGACCTCGCGCGAGGACAGTCCACTCGCGACCTCCGGCCCCTCGACGAACCCGATGTCCGCCGACCCCGCCAACACACCCGCCTCGACCTCCGCCGAGTTGCCCGAATCCAGCGCGACCACGGTCTCGGGATCGGCCGCCCGCAGCGCGATCAGCCAGCGGGGCAGCAGGTACTCGGCCACCGTCAGGCTCGCCGCGATCCGGACGTGGCCGTGGTGGTCGGCGCGCAGCGCCGTGATGCCCGCCGCCAGGTCCGAGGCCGCTTCGACCGTGGCCTGCGCCCAGCTCGCCACGAGCTCGCCCGCCGTGGTCAACCGGGTGCCGCGCGGGCGTCGTTCCAGCAGCGCGGTGCCGACGTCGGCCTCCAGCTGCCGCAGCCGCGCGCTGGCGGCGGGCTGCGACATGTCGTGTCGGCGGGCCGCCTGCCCGATGCTGCCGAGCTCGGCCACGCTCAGCAGCAGTTCGTAGCCGGTCAGGTCGCGCACCGACCGGGGTAACGGCCGAGAAGACATAGGTACAGCTTATGCGTTCACAACCGGAGCGGGGCTACTCGGCCACGGCGAACCGAACCAGGGTGGAGGCATGACCAGCACTCCCCTCACCGAGGAGCCCGTCACGGCCCGCCGTTCCGGCCCGTTGCGCGAACTCGACCACCCGGCCCAGGTCTTCGCCTGGCTCGGCCCCAACTGGTTCGCCTCCGTGATGGGGACCGGCATCGTGGCCAACGCCGCTGCGACGCTGCCGGTGTGGCTGCCCGGCACGCGCGTCGCGGCCACGGTGGTGTGGGCGCTCGGCGCGCTGCTGCTCCTCGCGCTCACCGCCGCGTGGGTGGTGCACTGGCTCCGCCACCCCGCCACGGCGCGCGGGCACGCCCGCGACCCGGTCATGGCCCAGTTCTGGGGTGCTCCCCCTATGGCGCTGATGACGGTCGGTGCGGGCGCGCTGCTGCTGGGCAGGGACTGGATCGGGCTCGGCCCCGCGTTGACCGCGGACTGGGTGCTGTGGACGGCCGGGACCGTGCTGGGGCTGGTCACGACCGCGTGGATTCCCTACCTGATGATGACCACGCACGACATAGCGCGGGACGCGGCTTTCGGTGGCTGGCTGATGCCCGTGGTGCCTCCGATGGTCTCGGCCGCCAACGGTGCCCTTCTGGTCGAGCACCTGCCGCCGGGGCAGCCGAGGCTGACCATGCTGCTGGGGTGCTACGCGATGTTCGGCATCAGCCTGTTCGCCACGCTGTTCGTCGTTCCGCAGCTCTGGCAGCGCCTGGTGCACCACAAGACCGGCGCCGCCGAGGGAGTCCCCACGGTGTGGATCGTGCTCGGGCCGCTCGGCCAGTCGGTCACGGCCGCCAACCTGTTGGCCCGACCGGCCGGGGACGTTCTGCCCGCGCCCTACGGGGGAGCGGCCGAGGCCCTGGGACTGTTCTACGGCGTGTCGGCCTGGGGTTTCGCCGTGGTCTGGCTCGTGCTGGCCGCCGCGCTCACCCTGCGCACCGTCCGCGTCGGGATGCCCTTCGCGCTGACCTGGTGGAGCTTCACCTTCCCGGTGGGGACCGTCGTGACCGGCACCAGCGCTCTGGCCGCCCGCACCGGTGCCGCGCTGTTCGTCGTGGTCGCCGTGGCGCTCTACCTGCTGCTGGTGCTCGCCTGGCTCACCGTGGCCGTGCGCACGGCACGCGCCGGTTACCGGGGTGGGCTGTTCCGGCCGGTCCGGCGGGCGCCGTCGCCGTCGCCGAGCGGCGCGGTGGCGTGACAGCCGAGGCGTCCCCGGACCCCGCGTGGCGGAAGGAACCGATGGCCGGAGCGCGGGATTCCGGTGGAACCGCCGCGTCGGTGCGCACGGCCGGTGTCACCGGCCCCGGCCCCGCTGGTGGCGTTCGACCTTGGCCCTGTTGCCGCAGATCGCCATCGAGCACCACCGGCGTCGTCGGCTCGGGGACGGGTCCAGGAAGAGCCACGAGCACCGGCCGCACACGCCGATCAGCGACCGCTGTTCGCTCAGCAGCAGTTCCGCGCTCGCCAGTGCGGCCCTGCGGGCCACCAGGCGCGGTCCCAGGCGGGCGGTGTCGAACACCCAGCTACGTCGCTCGCGGAACAGCTCCGTGGGTTCGGCCTCCCGCTGTGCGGCCAGGACGTCGGCCTTGACCCTGTCCCGGACGGCCCGCTCGCACCGGACCCGTTCCACCCCCGCCAGCAGGAAGGCGTGCAGCGCCTCGCGTTGTTCGCGCAGTTCAGCCAGCGCCCCGTCCGCTTCCGCCCGGTCGTCCGCCGCGCGGCTGAGCAGGTAATCGTGCTCCTCCGGTTCGAGCAGCCCGGCCGCGTGCGCCCAGTCGGCCGCGTCGGTGAACTCGCGCAGGTACTCCACGTCGCGGGCTCTGGTGCGGCCGCCGACCGTGTTGACGAAGAGCAGCGCCGGGTGATCGCCGATCAGCGCGGCAGCGGACCAGTCGGCCATCTCTCCTCCGCGAGCACTTCGCCGGTCGGGTTGACAGTTCGGTGGGCCACGGCAACCATGCTAACCATAAAATCCAAAAAAGGGGTTAGTTATGTTCGAGACGGCGGAACGCGAGATGTGGAACCCGCCCGAGGTGTTCGAGTTCCACGGTCAGGAGGTCCGCTACGGAGTCATGGGGGAGGGCACCCCCGTGGTCCTGCTGCACGGCACGCCGTTCTCCTCGGTGGTGTGGCGGCGGATCGCACCGCAACTCGCCCGTCACCACCGGGTGTACTACTTCGACCTGCTCGGCTACGGCCGCTCCGAGAAGAAGGCCGGGCAGGACGTGTCGCTGGGGGTGCAGAACAGGGTCTTCGCCGAGCTGCTCGACCACTGGGGGATCGACTCCCCGCACGTGGTCGGCCACGACTTCGGCGGAACCACCGCGCTGCGCACCCACCTGCTCGACGGCCGCGACTACCGCTCGATGACGTTGATCGACCCGGTGGCGCTCAGCCCGCATGGTTCGGAGTTCGTGCGGACGGCCCGGCGCCACGAGGCCGCCTTCGGCGAACTGCCCGCCTACGTCCACGAGGCGGTCCTGCGCGCCTACATCGGCGGGGCGGTGTGCCGCTCGCTGTCCGAGCGGGAGATGCGGTACTACCTCGAACCCTGGTCGGGGGATCGGGGGCAGGCCGCGTTCTACCGTCAGATCGCGCAGATGCACGACCGCCACACCGACGAGATCCAGGACCGCTACGACGAGGTCCGCTGTCCGGTCACGCTGCTGTGGGGCGAGCGGGACGCGTGGGTTCCCCTCGAACGGGGGAGGGCGCTGGCCGAGCGCCTGCCGCACACCGAGTTCGACGTCGTCCCCGAGGCGGGGCACCTGGTTCCCGAGGACGCCCCGGAGGCGGTCGTGGCCGCGGTGCTCGACTCGTCGCGTCGCTGACCGGAGCGTTCCCGACCCGGCGCGTGAGCCGCGAACGTGGTCGCGGTGCCGGGGCGGCGGAAGCCGTCCGGAGTGGTCGCGTTCGTGGCTCGGCCGTGGGCGGGTCGACCGAGCACGGGACCCCACTGCCGTGGCGTCGAACTCCAGGACGAACCCGACGAACCGGTCGGGTGGACCCACCGGATGACACCGCTGCCGGTCAGCGACCCCTGCCGCTGCCGATCCCGGCCAGCACGGTGAACACGCCCGCCGCCACGGCGAAGACGATCGTGGCGGTGTCCAGTCCGAACAGCGTGGTCAGGTAGCCGAGCAGGATGCTGGCGCCCCCGGCGGACAGGTAGGCGACCACGTAGATCATCGCCGAGGTGCCCGCGCGCTGCTCGGGTTTCGCCAGGGCGCTGAGCATCCGGAAGCCGCCCATGAACATCAGCCCCCAGCCCGCTCCCAGCACGACCGAGCCGCCGAACAGCAGGACGGCGTTCGCGAGGATCACCGCCGCCGCCACGGCGGCCAGCCCGATCAGCAGCAGCGGGACCGCCAGTCGCACCGCGCGGGTGCCGTGCCACCCCGAGGCCAGCACCTGCCCGACGCTGCCGACCCCCGCCAGCGCCGTCACGGTCAGCCCGCCGACGAAGTGGGAGCCGCCCTCGACCAGTCCGCCCGCCACCGACGGGCCCAGCGACATGAACATCCCGCCGACCGTCCAGGCGGCCAGCATGGTGGTGGCCAGCAGCGCGAACGTCCGCCCCTGCCCTTCCGGCACGATCGGCCGCTGCGGGCGCAGTATCCGCCTGGCCGGGGCGGCGGGGCCGGTCACGGGCTCGGGCATCGCCAGCACCCCGAGGAACAGCACCGCCAGCGCGGCGATCAGCACGAGGTAGCTCAGTTCGGTCGGCGCCGGTGCGAACTGCACCAGCGCGCCCGCCATCGCGGAGCCGACCGCCATGCCCGCCGACGCGGCGATCCCGTTCACCAGTGGCCCGCGTCCGCTGCCCGGCGGCTGGAAGTCCAGCAGGGTGGCGCTCACTGCGCTGGTCACCGCTCCGGTGGCCAACCCCTGCAGGATCCGCCCCGCGCACAACCAGCCCACTCCGGGCGCGAACGCCAGCACCAGCAGCGAGACGATCTCCAGGCCCACCGCTCCGAGCAGCACCGGCCGTCGTCCCAGCTGGTCGGACAGCGAACCGAACAGCAGCAGCGCCGTGAGTATCCCGATCATGTACACGGCGAAGACCACGGTGAGCACCGTGCTGGAGAAGCCCCACTCCCGTTGGTAGATGGCGTACATGGGGGAGGGCGCCGTGGAGGCCATCAGGAACACCGCGAGAAGGGCTCCCGCCAGCGCGAACGATCCGGTTCCGGACAGCCGGCCGGGGTGCGTCCTGCCGGTCGCCGGGGCGGCCGTCGTGGCGGTGGGGTCGGGTGGCATGGGGCTTCTCCTCACCGGAACGAGTTATTCCGCGCCGGGCAACACCACCCCGGAACGGATCATTCCGCTCCGAGGTACGCTGTGGCCATGCCCACACCGCAGTACGCGACGGACTACGACGAGCGCGTCGTCAGCGCGGCTCGCGAGGTGTTCGCGCAGCAGGGGTTCGCCGCTCCCGTCTCCGAGATAGCCGAACTGGCCGGGGTGGGGGTCGCCAGCATCTACCGGCGTTACCCGAACAAGCGGGAACTGGCCGAGCACGTCCGGATCGCCGCGACGAGCCGCGTCATCGCCGAGGCCGAGTCCGCCGTGGCAGCGGAGGCGGAGCCGTGGTCGGCCTTCGAGCGGTTCCTGCGCGGCTGCCTGCGGGCGCACGCGGGCATCGGCGTCGTGCTGCCGCCCTACGAGGACGCCGAGGACGTCTCCGAGGAGCTCCGGGGGCTGCGGCGGCGCATGATCGAGCTCATCGAGCAGCTGGTGACAGCCGCCCGCCGCGCGGGGCAGTTGCGCGCCGACCTCGGCTCGGCCGACGTGTTCCTGCTGTTCAAGCACCTCAATCCGCCGCTGGCCACCGACGAGGAGCGCCGTGCCGAGCTGCGCGAGCGCTACCTCGAACTGCTGCTGCCCGGCCTGCGCGGCGACGGGGCGCCCCTGCCCGGCAGCGCGCCGGACTGGGACGAGGTCTACCGGATGTGCGTTCCCGGGGATTCCTGAGTAGCACGATCAAGTGAAATCGGTTCGCCGTCACTCGTTCACCGGGGAGTTTCCCGGAATCCACCCCAGGTGATCTTCGCACTGATCCACCGGCCGACTACCCTGCGCGTGTGGGCATACCTGCATGGGTCTGGTTCGCCGTGGCGGCGGTCGCTATAGCGGCGGGCGTCACGCTGCTGATCACCGACCACGCGCGGCGGACGGCGAAGAACAGGGAAAGAAGACGTTGGGCGGCGCTGCGCGGGTGGCAGTTCGCCGAGTTCGACCAAGTGCTGCCGACAAAGTGGGAGCGGGGCCTGCTGCCGCAGTACAACGGCGCGGTGGCCGCCGACATCGTCGCGGGCTCCACCTTCACCGCCGACGGCAGGCGCCAGGTCTCCGTGCTCGACCTCGTGGTCGGTGGCAGGACGGTGGCGGTGCTGCTCGGGCTCCGCTGCCGCCGTGTCGTGGCCACGACGCTCGAACTGTGGCTGCCGGAGGTGCCCGTACCGCCGGAGTCCGAACTGGACCTGCTCGGGCCGGTCGGTTCGCGCTACGCGTTCGTGGGCGACGTCGCCACGGCCCGGCCGCTGGTCAAACCGGACGTGGTCGACGCGGTCGAGGAGTTCGGCGACGACGTGACCGTGGTCTGGGCCGAGAACGACTGGGTGCTCGCCGCGCTGGAACCCGCCGCTGCCGAACCGGAGCAGCTGGAGAGCGCGCTGCGCGCGCTGGGCACGCTGGCCGACCTGATCGATCCGTTCGAAGTGGACCCCAACGGCGAGACCCCCGCCGCCGAGACTCCCGAGGACGAGCTCCTGTCCGAGCGCTCCACCGAGGACGACACCGCCTGAGCGCCCGAACGCGGCTGCGTACGCGGGGCACCGCTGTGTGTTACGCCGCGCGCGTCCTGTCCCACGGGGTGTGCCCGGTTCGTGGGAGCGGGCGCCCCGTGTGTCTCCGCTGTCGGGGGCGGACCAGGCCGTGCGGCGAGGTTCCGGACGGGTCCGTGAGCGCGGGGATCGGGCGAGAGCGAGTGCCAGGCGGGTGGGAATCGGCTCCCGGGCGGGTTCGTGGCGGTGCTCGGCTTCAGCCGGAATGGTGAATCGCCACCGTCACGACTGCGAGTTCGGTCGTGTGGATGGCGGTGAGTGTCAGGCCGGTGGTTGGGGGCAGGTCGATGGCCATCCGGCGAGGCGTAGTCCGCCCACGCCTGTTCACCACAGCAGGCAGGCCAGTGCGTCGAAGAACGCGTGGAGTTCGATGCCTGGATCGCTGGGGTGGGTGATCGTGGTGAC
>NZ_FNJR01000004.1 GCF_900104475.1 Actinopolyspora xinjiangensis | reverse complement strand
TTGGGTCGGTGGCCACAGCGGAGGAGACACGCCCGGACCCCATCCCGAACCCGGCAGCTAAGCCCTCCAGCGCCCCAGGTACTGCACCCCCACGGGTGTGGGAGACACGGACACCGCCGACCCAACCCCCCACCGGCCCCACCCCCACACGGGGGTGGGGCCGCACTCATACCACCACCCGGGGGGCGCCACCCACGACACCACCCACACAACCGACACGAACCAGCCCCCCGACACCCCCGAACTATCGAACAACCACACACCAACCACCACAATCCGTTCGGGGTCGACTGTTGTCGGGGGAGGCCCGGAAGGGGCTTATCCTCGAACCGTGAGTGAAAACACCGGTTCTAAGGAATCAACGCTCGGTGGGGAACCGGATTCCGGACGAAATTCCCGACCGATGCCTCCCAAACCCCGCAGCCACGAGGTCACGGACGGTCTGGAGCGGGCCGCCGCGCGTGGCATGCTGCGGGCCGTCGGTATGCAGGACGGCGACTTCGCGAAGCCGCAGATCGGCGTAGCCTCTTCCTGGAACGAGATCACTCCCTGCAACCTGTCGCTGCAACGACTGGCGGGAAGTGCCAAGGACGGAGTGCACGCCGCCAACGGTTACCCGCTGGAGTTCGGCACCATCTCGGTTTCCGACGGTATCTCGATGGGCCACGAGGGCATGCACTACTCGCTGGTCTCCCGCGAGATGATCGCCGACTCGGTGGAAACGGTCATGCAGGCGGAGCGGCTCGACGGCTCGCTGCTGCTGGCCGGCTGTGACAAGAGCCTACCGGGCATGCTCATGGCGGCGGCGAGACTGGACCTCGCCTCGGTGTTCATCTACGCCGGTTCCATCCTGCCTGGCAAGGTGGACGGACGCGAGGTCACGATCATCGACGCCTTCGAGGCGGTGGGAGCCTGTTCGCGCGGACTCATCCCCCGTTCCGAGGTCGATCGGATCGAACGCGCCATCTGCCCCGGTGAAGGGGCGTGCGGTGGCATGTACACGGCGAACACGATGGCCTGTGCGGCGGAGGCGCTGGGAATGTCGCTGCCGGGCTCGGCCAGCCCGCCGTCGGTGGACCGACGGCGTGACGCCGGTGCCAGGGCCGCGGGTGAGGCCGTGGTGGGAATGCTGGAGAAGGGCATCACCGCGCGCGACGTGTTGACGAAGGAAGCCTTCGAGAACGCGATCGCCGTGGTCATGGCCTTCGGCGGTTCCACCAACGCCGTGCTCCACCTGCTGGCCATAGCCAACGAGGCGGGGGTCGAGCTGACCCTGGAGGACTTCAACCGAGTGGGTGACCGCACGCCGCATCTGGCGGACGTGAAGCCGTTCGGCGAGTACGTCATGACGGCCGTGGACCGCATCGGTGGTGTTCCCGTCGTGATGAAGGCCCTGCTGGACGCGGGACTCATCCACGGCGACTGCCTGACCGTGACCGGCCGTACGGTGGCCGAGAACCTGGCCGAGCTCGAACCGCCGGAACTCGACGGTTCGGTGATCCACCAGCTCTCCGATCCGATCCACCCCACCGGTGGACTGACGGTGCTGCGGGGTTCGCTGGCCCCGGAAGGGGCCGTGGTGAAGAGCGCGGGTTTCGACACGGCGCGGTTCGAGGGTACGGCCAGAGTGTTCGACGGTGAGCAGGCCGCCATGGACGCGGTGGAGCACAACACGCTGACCCCGGGTGACGTGGTGGTCATCCGCTACGAGGGTCCCCGGGGCGGTCCCGGGATGCGTGAAATGCTCGCGGTGACCGGGGCCATCAAGGGAGCGGGACTGGGCAAGGACGTGCTGCTGTTGACGGACGGCAGGTTCTCCGGCGGAACCACCGGGTTGTGCATCGGCCACGTCGCTCCGGAGGCCACCGACGGTGGCCCGATCGCGCTCGTCGCCGACGGTGACCCGATTCGACTCGACCTGTCTGAGCGGAAGCTTGATCTGCTGGTCTCCGAGGAGGAACTGCGAAGGCGCAGGCAGCAGTGGCAACCGCCGGAACCGAAGTACCGGAGCGGTGTGCTGGGCAAGTACGCGAAACTGGTGGGCTCGGCGGCGAACGGAGCGGTGTGTTGATCGGTTCCGCGTGAGTCCGGAGGCAGGACGCGGCGCCCCCGGAACAGGGGCGCCGTGCTGCTCGCCGGGAGCTCGGTCTAGCCGGCCCCCGAGAACCGAACCGGAAGCCCCGATCAGGTGGGCATGCCCATCCGGATGAGTGGTTCCGTGGTCGGCTGTTCGCTGCCTCCCGCCGGTTCCACGGTGATGCCCATGGCCCGGGTCCTCGGCGGAACCTCGGTGACCATCGCCGACATGTTTCCGCTGGGGTCCTGGCGGAGCATGCCCGCCGACTTGGCACCGTACTCGCCGAGGAACCAGAGCTGGTAGCCGCGTCGCGGTGGTGCAGGCGCCATACCGGACCCCAGAAACATGACCTTGTCCATGCGTCTGGACATCACCGTGACGGCCTCCATACCTCGTGAACTGGTGGTGGCCATCTTGGCGTCGGGTGCCCGCATCAGTTGCTCGATCGCGGCGTCGCGGTCCGCGCGTGCCCGCTCCAGCTGTTGCTGCGTTCGCCAGGCCAGCGCGCCGAACCCGGCGGCGAGCACGATCCCGACTATCGCCGCGGCGGCCGTCAACCGGGTGCCCCATGACGGGCGTCGGTTCCGCCTGCCGCCGCGGCGGCCCCGGCGGCCTTCCTCGACCGAGGGTGACTCCTGCCTGGTGCGCGAGACCTCCGACATCACCCGCTGTTTGAGCTCTTCGGGAGGCTCGACGGCAGTGGCCCGTCCCAGGCGGGCGGCGGTCTCCTCCAGCTGGCGGACTTCCTCCGCGCAGTCCGCGCAGGAGGCCAGGTGCCGCTCGAAGGCGGCCCGTTCGGTCTCCGACAGCGCGTTCAACACGTAGGCGCCGGTCAGCGTGGCCATGTCGGTGTTCATCCGCCCACCCCCAAGCAGTCGCGGAGTCGGATCAGTCCGTCACGCAGTCGTGTCTTCAGGGTGGACGCCGGTGTGCTCAGCAAGCCGGCCGCTTCCCGATAGGTATAGCCGCGGTAGTAGGTGAGCAGCACCGACTCCCGCTGGATCTCGGTCAGCGTGGACAGGCACCTGCGTACCTGCTGCTGTTCCCAGCGGGAGGCCACGGCTTCCGACACCTCGTCGAACGGCCGACCCTGCTCCCGGGAGTTGGCGCGGGTCTCCCGGTCGGTGGCGGCCTGCGCGGAGCGTACCCGGTCCACCGCGCGTCGGTGTGCCAGCGTCAGCACCCAGGTGAGCACGCTGCCCTTGCCGGAGCGATAGTGGGTGGCGCTGCGCCAGACCTCCACCAGAACCTCCTGGGCCACTTCCTCGGACTGGGCCGTGTCCCGGACGATGCGTTGCACCAGACCGAGAACCGAGCCGGAGATCAGATCGTAGAGCCGCTCGAAGGCCCGTTCGTCCCCCTTGGCGACCTCGGCCAGCAGGGTCTCCGCGTCGTGTTCGTTGCCGGAAGCCTCCTCCAGCTGCTCGGAGTCGCGCAGCCACCGGTCGGATCGGTGCCCCACGGGCTTGTCCATCGCGCCGCTCCTTTCTGCGCGTCACCCGCGCTGGCGGGCACCGTCGGCGGTGGATTTGGTGAGGGCGAACTGCCACACGTCCAGATAGCGTGCGCGGAACCCGGCCTCACTGTATGCCAGATAGAACTCCCACATGCGCCGGAACCGCTCGTTGAAGCCGAGCTGGGCGATGCGTTCGTGTTGCCGAGTGAACTCCGCGCGCCATCGGCGCAGGGTTTCGGCATAGCTGTCCCCGAAAGCGTGTCGCTCTGAGAGCTGAAGGCCGGTGTGTTCCGACACGATTCGCTCGATGGCGCGAGTCGAGGGCAACTGGCCGCCGGGGAAGATGTACCTGTGGATCCAGGTGTGGGAACCACGGGTGGCCAGCATCCGTTCGTGCGGCATAGTGATCGCCTGGACGAGCGCACGGCCGCCGGGTACCAGCAGCCGGTCGAGCGTCGCGAAGAACTCGCTCCAGTACTCGGCACCTACCGCTTCGATCATCTCGATACTGACGACCGCGTCGAACTCCCCCGTCGCGTGCCGGTAGTCGCGCTGCTCGACGTCGACGCGGTCCGCCACCCCCGCCCGCTCGATCCGCTCCCGGGCGAGATTCAGCTGCTGCTCCGAGAGCGTCAGCGTGGTGACTCGCGCGCCGCGTTCGGCCGCTCGGATCGCCAGCGATCCCCAACCGCTGCCGATCTCCAGCAGCCGGGTCCCTTCGCCCACGCCCGCGACGTCGAGTGCCCGGTCGAGTTTGCACCGCTGCGCGGTGGCCAGCTCCGTGATTCCCGGACGGAACAACCCGGCCGAGTAGGTCATCGTCTCGTCCAGGAAAGTGGCGAAGACCTCGTTGGACAGGTCGTAGTGCCGTCGTACGTTGCGTCCGGCTCCCGCCGGGGTGTTGCGCTCGTCCTCCGGTCTGGCGGCGTCCACCCAGCGGCGCAGGTACTGCAGTGGGCGAGGTACCAGTACGGGCAGCCGCCGCGCGAACGGGGTCAGCAGGGCGGCGGGGTCGGGACTGTCCCACTCGCCGATCATGTAGGACTCGCCGAAGCCGATCTTGGCGTCCACGCCCAACCGGTGGAAGAACGCTTCGGGAGCGAGAATACGCATCAGCGGCGCCTCGTCACCGCCCGCTCCCAGACGTTCGCCACCCGCCAGCACCACTCTCACGGGCAGGTCACGTACCGCGTGTCGGAACAGGCGTTCGGCTGCGGCGGCACGCACGGGGGAACGAGGCGGTTCCCCCACGGCGTCCCAGACCGCGACGCCGGAGGAGGCGGCTAGCGACATGGCGGTTGTCATCGGACACCTTCCTGGTGGACGTGGGGAGTGTGTGGGCTCGGTGATGCGCCCCGCAGCCACAGCGAGACGCCGTGTGCGCGGATGAGGGCCGCCACGCGCTGGGGCACCAGAGGCCTGCGCAGCAGCATCCGCAGCAGTCGTCGTGGTTTCGCCGGTACGCGGTGACCGCGCATCTCCGCGGTCAACAACGGCTCGCCCGCTTCGTCGCGCAACCGGATCCACACGTCCACCCGCTCGCCCGGACAGTCCAGCCGCATCTCGTAACTCCCCCGGAGCGGCAGGAACGGGGAGACGTGGAACCGTTTGGTCGTCGTGGCGCGGCCCAGTTCATCAGGTCGCAGCAGGTAGCAGTGCCGTTCACCGTAGGTGTTGTGCACCTCGGCCACCACGCACTCCAGCACCCCGTCGGGACGGTGGCACCAGTAGAACGTGACCGGGTTGAACACGTAACCGAGCACTCTCGCGTGGGCCAGCATCAGAACCCGGCCGCCCCCCAGGTCCACTCCTCTCCCGGAGAGCCAACTGTCCAGATTGGCCCGGATGGACCGCCGCGGTGAACCGAGGTGGTCCCGCGCCTCGAAACGTGCGAACGGGCGGAGCGGTCGCGGCAGCACGGGTAGCTCGTCCAGATCCACCAGCCAGGTGTAGAGGCGGTGCCGGAACCCGCTGCTCGGTTCGGTGTGCCTGGTGTGGCCGACCGTCACGTCGTACAGCGCGGCCGTCGATGAGATGCGCATCCGTCTCACCACCCCGCGCCCAACGCCGCCGCCGCGCGCACACCGGAGACGCAGCCGTCCTCGTGGAATCCCCAGCCCTGGTAGGCACCCGCGAACCTGATGCGGTGGTCGCCGATCTCGTCCAACCGTCGTTGCGCGGCCACGGCCTCCGGGGTGTAGATGGGATGTCGGTAGGTCATGCGCGCCAGCACGCTGTCGGAACGGATCCGCTCACCCGCGTTCAGCGTCACGAGGTAGTCCTTCGGCTCCGCCAGTCGCATCAGCCGGTTCATGTGGTAGCTGATCCGCACCCCGTTTCCGGTCCGTCCGCACGAGGGCATCGTGTAGTTCCAACTGGCCCGGGCGGCCCGGTCGTGTGGCAACACGGCGGAGTCGGTGTGCAGCCAGGCCTCGTTCTCGCTGTAGCCGAACGCGCCGAGCAGCTCCTTCTCCGCGGGCTCCGGAGCGTCGAGCATCCCCAGCGCCGTGTCGGCGGGGCAGGCCAGTACCGCGTGCCGTGCTTGGTGTCGGTGTCCCGCCTCGTCCCACAGGGACACTCCTTCGGCGGAGCGCAGCACCGTCCTGATCGGCGTGGAGCGGCGTACCGCGTGCAGCCTGTTCGCGACGCGTTCGACGTACTCGCGGGCTCCGCCGGGGATGAAGCGCCAGCTCGGTGACCCCCGCACGCTCAGCATTCCGTGGTTTCGCAGGAACCGGAACAGGTAGCGCGCCGGGTACCGGCCACTGCTGATCCCGTCGGCCGACCAGACCGCGGAGACGAGGGGGAGCGCGAAGTGGTTGATGAAGTACTCCGAGAAGCGTCCCCGCCGCAGGAAGGTGGCCAGCGTGGGCAGCGACTCGTCCTCGGCGGGTGTGTCCAGCAGCGAGTTCGCGAGGTGGTGGAACCGCGACACCTGCGCGAGCAGGCCCAGGTACCGAGGGTTGCCCGCGTTGCCGGGCCGGGCGAACAGGCCACGCAGTCGTTTGGCACCGGCGTACTCCAGCCCGCAGCCTTCGCAGCGCACGCTCATCGACATCTCGGTTGGGCGGGTCGCGACGCCGAGTTCGTCGAACAGCCGGGTCAACTGAGGGTAGGTGCGCTCGTTGTGCACGATGAAACCGCTGTCGACGGCTACGTCCCGGCCGTCGGCGGTGTGCACGCTGTGGGTGTGGGCGTTGCCGCCCAGTCGGTCGGCCGCCTCGAACAGCGTCACCTCGTAGCGTCGCCGCAGCAGGTACGCGGCGGTCAGCCCGGAAACCCCGGAGCCGATGACGGCTACTCGCGGGCGTTCGGATCCCGCGCTCACGACTGGTCCCCGAGGTGGGTCTTCACCCCGGACGACTGGTGCTCCCCCGCGCTGTCACGGATCTCCGCGACGAATTCGCGGGCCAGCCGGGTCCATTCCCGATGGCGTCGCAGCATCGCGTGCCCACTTCCGGGGACCACCCGGTACCGTGCCGCGTGTCCAGCGCGGTCGGCCCGCCGCGCGTACTCGGCGGAAGCGTGTGGTGACGTCACTCCGTCGTGGTCGCCGTGCACGATGAGCACCTCGGTTCCGGCGAGCTGTTCCACCGGATCGGACGGTTCGATCCACGGCGACAACGCGCACACGTCGCGCACGCCGGGTTCGTCCGCCAACAGCAGGCAGGCCCGAGCGCCCATCGAGTGCCCCACCAGCACGATCCTGGCCCGTGGCAGGCGTCGTCGGATCTCCCGTAAGGCCCAGCGCGCGTCGACGACCGGATCTCGTTCCGGCTCGTTCCACCCGCGCAGCCGGTTCCGCAGCAGCCACACCGCCGTGCCGCCGCGTTCGCGGCCGAGACGCCGTGCCAGCCACCACATGCGCAGGTACGCCAGTCGCCAGGGACGCATCGGTTCCGCACTGCGAGAACGGCCACCGTGCACCACCAGTACCGCGACGTCGGCCTCGGGCGAAGGCCGGATGCCGCGCAGCACGGCCCTCGGCCTCCTGTCTCTGCTGAGCACTCGCTCCACCGCCTCGTGATCACGCATACCCCTGATTCGGAACCGAGTGCTTCCGGGGCTGGTCGGTGTGGCGGTGCGCACACTCAGTCGTGTTGGGCAGTCCCCTCCGCTTTCGGCACCGAAGGACGGAAAGTGGTTGTTCTGATGGTGGTCCGCGTCGGTGATGGCGGGCCACGAGGGTCCTGTGGGAGGTCGGATGCTACGAGTTCGAAGAGGTTCCGGCGGGCGGTTCCGGGAATCGGGTCGCGGAGCGCCTACCCCTCGGTTGTTCGAACGATTCCGCCCGCCACGTGGATTCCGGTCGTGGCGGCGGAGCGGCACGTCTCACGGGGGAGTGGCCGAGGAGGTAGCGGCGCTGGTCGAGCGGATGCTCGGTGTCGATCCTCCACTGGGCATCAGCGCGTGGGACGGCAGCGAGTACGGGACCGGGGCGACACCGCGAGTTCTGCTGCGGAGCAAGCGCGCGTTGCGGCACGTGCTCCATCGTCCGGGAGAGCTGGGGTTGGCCAGGGCGTTCGTGACCGGTGATCTGGACGTGCGCGGAGACCTCACCGAGGCGCTGCGGCGCTGTTGGGCTCTCGCACGCCGTGAAGGTGTCACCCTCCCCGGGTTCGACCCGGTGCGGTGGTGGGGGTTCCTCCGCGACGTCGCGATGCTGGGGGCGGTGGGCCCCCGTCCGGCACCACCCGACTGCGAGGCCCGCCTGACCGGCAGGCCGCACAGCAGACGGCGCGACTCCGAGGTCGTCTCGCACCACTACGATCTCGGCAACGAGTTCTACGGCTTGTTGCTGGATCCCAGGATGGCCTATTCGTGCGGATACTGGCCGAACGACGGGGTGGAGCGCACGCTGGCTTCGGCGCAGGAGGCCAAGCTCGACCTGATCTGCCGCAAGCTCGGTCTGGACCGAGGTGGCAGACTGCTCGACGTGGGGTGTGGCTGGGGTTCCCTGCTGCTCTACGCGGCCGAGCACCACGGTGTCCTCGCCACTGGAGTGACGCTGTCGCGGCAGCAGGCGGACCACGTCCGACGACGTGCCCGCGAACTGGGGCTGGAGGAGCTGGTCGACGTCCGGTTGTGCGACTACCGTGAGCTGACCACGCCCCGGACAGGCGGGTACGACGCGGTGGCCTCGGTGGAGATGGGCGAGCACGTGGGTAGGGCGAACTACCCGGACTTCCTCGCCACCCTGCGTCGGATGCTCCGGCCCGGTGGCACGCTGCTGTTGCAGCAGATGTCGCGTGGCGATTCGGCCCCCGGTGGTGGCGCCTTCATCGAGTCCTACATAGCGCCGGACATGAACATGGTTCCCGTCGGCACGACGGTGTGGAAGTTGGAACGTGCCGGGTTCGAGGTCCGCGACGTCCAGGCGATGCGCGAGCACTACGTGCACACGGTTCGTGCATGGTTGGCCTCCCTGCTGCGCAACTGGGACGAGGTGGTCTTGTCGGCCGGTACCGAGCGGGCGAGGGTGTGGTGGTTGTACCTGGCGGGCGGGAGCCTGGCCTTCGAGGAGAACCGGATGGGAGTGCACCAGATCCTCGGCGTGCTTCCCCGCGGGGACGGCGCCGTCGACGACGGTGTTCCCGCGTTGCCCGAGGTGCCTCGGTGAATCCGGGAACCGTGGCCGGGGTGGTCGGGCTCGGTTCGGTGGTGGCTTGGGCCACGGTCACCGTCACGTTCCTGGTAGCTCGGCGGCGCGGCCGTTACGACACCATCGACACCGCCTGGGGAGTCGGTTTCGCACTGATCGCGGTCTGCTCACTGATGCTGGTGCGCGCCGGGTTCGCCGGTGCCGTCCCTTCCGGTGGCCCCGGTTGGCTCGCCACGATCCTCACAGTGGTGTGGGGGGGTCGGCTGGCGCTGCACCTGCACCTGCGCAATCGCGGGAAGCCGGAGGACCCCCGCTACCGGGAGATGGCGGCCAAGGCACGCCGGTTCCCGGCGGGCCGGATGTACTTCCGGGTCTATCTCACCCAGGCCCTGGTGATGTGGTTCGTCGCGTTGCCCGTGCAGTTCGCCCAGTTCGGCGGTGCCGGACAGCATCCTGCTTCAGGGGTGGCGGTCTGGGTGGGAATCTGCGTGTGGCTGCTGGGTTTCGTGTTCGAAACCGTCGGTGACGAGCAGCTGCGCAGGTTCCGCTCTCGGCCGGAGAACGTGGGCGAGGTGCTTCGGACGGGGTTGTGGCGCTACACGCGTCATCCGAACTACTTCGGTGACGCGTGCGTGTGGTGGGGGCTTTACGCGATCGCCTGCCACCAACCGGCCGGTGCGGCCACCCTCCTGTCGCCGGTGCTGATGACCTGGCTGTTGGCCAACGGGACCGGGAAGCCGCTGCTGGAACGCGACATCGCCCGACGAAGGCCGGACTACGCGGCCTACGTCCGGCGGACCAGCGGTTTCCTGCCCCTGCCGCCGAAGCGGGAGTGAGCTCTCACCTCGGGAATTCCTGGGGCGCGGGGGCCCGGTGGTGCCGGAAGTGTTCAGCCTTCGGTCCTCCGGTTCGTCGCGGTGGAGTTCCGGTCGGTTCCAGCCGCGCCTCGTTTCGCTCGTTCCACCAGTCGGGTCCGAATCGGTGCGAGGCGCGAGGAGAGGCTGTGCAGGCTGACGAGCCCGATCGTGAAAACCGCCCCGAGAATCCAACCGGCCACGATGTCGGAGGGGGAGTGCACGCCCAGTACTAGTCTGGAGAAGCCGGTAACCAGCACCAGCAGTACTCCCAGCCCCACGATCCCGAGGCGTGACCAACGGCTCCGCAGCAGCCCGAACAGCAGAATCGCGAGCATCAGGTAGACCGCCGCGGAATGGGCCGAGTGCCCGGAGGGGAAGGCGAAGCTGTCCTCGGTCGCGGCGTTGGGGGCCGGGATGGGTCTCGGTCGCGCGATCGTGAGTTTGATCAGGAAAACCGTCAGCGCGGTTCCCACGGAGGTCAGGAGCAGCAACAGCGGTTCACCCCAACGACGGGTGGTCATGCCCAGCCATCCCGCCGAGATGACCGCGAGGGAGAACACCACCGCCCCTTCCCCCAGGTAAGTGATGACGTTGAACGCAGCCACCACGGCGGGGGTACGCAGTTCGGCGACCAGTTCCAGCAATCGCCGGTCCAGGCCGAGGATCGCGCCGTGTTCGTACACCTGCTCCGCGAGTTCGGCGAACACGTTGATCCCCGCCGCCACGACCAGCAGTCCCAGCACCGGTGTGATCCAGGGGTACCAGCCCGCGAGATCGCGCCAGCTCGCCTCCGGCACGCGGGACCGTTCGCGGTGGTCGTACTCGTCACCGGAAGGAGGAGTGTCACCGGTGGGGGCCATCGTCACGGATCACGCTCCCGGCCGCGGTCGCCGTCGACTGTTCACTCCCCGTGGATTCTACGTGTGCTCGGAGTTTCGCACTCCGTTCGGCGCAGGAGAGGATTCCAGTCGGGTGACGAATCGTTCGGCTGTGGAAGCGCTCGATATTCTGGCTGGTATGTAATCAGCCTCGTTTCGGTTGGATCCCGGTTGGGAATGCTCTCGACACGAAAAAACCCCAAGCCTGCTGGCTTGGGGCTTCGGTGCGCCAACAGGGACTCGAACCCCGAACCCACTGATTAAGAGTCAGTTGCTCTGCCGCTTGAGCTATTGGCGCGCTGCCGTGTTGAATTTTTCCGCCCCGCTTGATTTTTCCCTCTCGCGTCAGCGACAACATAAACTTTAGCACGGTTGTCGGGGTGTGATTCGAGGGGGGGTCACCATGTGGGGTTGAGAGCTGTGCGCTGCGGTTTCGTCTCGCGTTCCGCGATCTTGGGGGGTGACCGCTGCGTGAGGACCTCCGGGGGCCGCACGTGGCTTCCCGTGTCGGGGTGCGGGGTTTCGTGCGTCCTGCGTCGAGGCCACTCCGGAGGAGGGGGTCGCGGTGACCACCGCGCCCGATGTTCGGCCGAGGTTACGGAAGTACTACGGCTGCATCGCGACGACAACCCTTTCGGGGGAGGGGGCGTCACCCTGGGTGACAGTTGTGCGGACTCACGCTCTGGTCGCCCGCTCCGGGCGGCTCAGGTGAACCTCGGACTTGTGGGGGACACGACTGTGGGGAATGGCGAGTCGAGTTGAACGGAATACCACGGATGAAACTGTTGAATCACTCTTCCGGGGGCTCCATGGTTTCCCCGCGGCGGAGTCTGGGGGCGACCCTGCTGTGCCTGGTCGCGTTGTTGATAGCAGGATGCGGAGCCGGACCGAGTGGCGGTGGTCACATTCCGGACTCCGGGAGCTCCGAGCCGCCCCGGAGTGGTCCGCCCGCGATCGAGTTCACCCCCGAACCGGATGCCTCGAACGTCTCCCCGGTGGGAGAGATCGGCGCCCGGGCCAAGAACGCCACTTTCACCGAGGTGGTGATGACCAACTCCTCCGGTGAGAAGGTGGAGGGGTCGATCACCGAGGAGGGCAGCCGCTGGTCGATCGGGGAGCCGCTCGGCTACGGCAAGACCTACGAGGTGGTGGCCATGGCCGAAGGGGCCGACGGCGAGCGGCTGACCGAGCGCTCCCGGTTCACCACGCTGACACCGGAGAGCCTCACCTACGTGTCCATGAATCCCCTGGACGGCCAAACCGTGGGCGTCGGACAACCCCTGGCCTTCTACTTCAGCGAGGACGCCCCCGCGCCCGAGAAGAAGCGGGCCGAGCAGGCCATCGAGATCACCACGGACCCCGCCGTCAAGGGTGAGTTCTACTGGTTCAACGACCGCGAGGTCCACTGGCGTCCCGAGGAGTACTGGGACCCCGGGACCGAGATCGACATCAACGTCGACGTCTACGGCAAGGATCTCGGCAACGGGGTGTACGGCAAGTCCGACCGCAGCGCCACCGTGCACATCGGTGACGAGGTGATCCTGCGAGCGGACGCCGCCAGCCACCAGATGGAGGTCACGGTCAACGGCGAGGTCAAGCGAACGATCCCGGTTTCACTGGGACGCCCCTCCTATCCCTCGCACAACGGCACGCACGTGGTGATGCGCAAGCACGAGGACTACCTGATGGACTCGACCACCTACGGGCTGGGGCTCGACGAGGGCGGTTATCGCACCAGGGTCGACTGGGCCGTGCGGATCTCCAACGGTGGTGAGTTCCTGCACGCCGCTCCCTGGTCGGTCGGTGACCAGGGCGAGCGCAACGTCAGCCACGGCTGCATCAACATGAGCACGGCCGACGCGAAGTGGGTCTACGACCTGGTCAAGAAGGGTGATGTCGTCGAGGTGACCAACTCGAAGGGAGGGGAGCTGGCGGCCTGGGACGGCTTCGGTGACTGGCAGATCCCGTGGAGCGAGTGGGTGGCCGGAAACAGCTGATCCGGACGAGGACGAGCGGGCCGGGAGCCCGTCCCGGCCCGACACCGATTCGCTCGAATCGCCACGCGGAACGCACCGATGGTGATAGGAACTCCCCGTGGACAGCGGGAGTTCGGAAGTGGGGCGTCACGGTTGGATCCACGACAGCGCCGTGCGGGACGCGGGATGCCTGACTCTGGTTCGGGGGACCGATACCTATCGCGTGGCGCGGGCTTTCGGGGCAGACCCGACACGAGGGAGGCACTGGAACTTCGAGGAGTTCTGCGAGGAAGCCTTCGCCTGTGCTGACAAGCAGTCCCTGATCGGCCTCCGCAGGTTGGGGGAATGGACGCTCGTCGCGGAGGAGAGCCGTTTCGAGGGGACCCGCCCAGAGGCGCTGGCAGCCGCCAGCACCGGCACGCGACTGGTCTCGGTGCACTGGGACATCGGTGGTCGCGGCGGGTTCTCACACGCTGTGAACGGTGAGGTGCGCACTCGCTTCGAGGCCGTGCTGCCGGAGTACCGGATCGGTACCCGGCCGGACGACCTGGAGCCGCTGCGTGCCGGACTACCCTGGCACGAGGCGGATCGGGTGCCGCTCATGTTGGCGTTGGTGGCCCGCGTCACGGGATGCGTACCGGGGCCTGATTGGTTCGCGGGACAGTTTCTGACCTGCCCGGTGGTAGAGGCGCATCGGAGCGCTACCGCCGATCCGGACGTCCGCCGGGACGGCTCGCTGCTCGACGGTTCGGCAGGATGGAGAGCTTGATGGGATTGCTGCGTCGACTGCTCGGGTTCGGGCGGCGGACCGGTTCGGCGGCGAGCTCGACCGGCCACGACGAGTCCACCGAGGCCGCGCGGCGAGCGGAGCTGTTCTGGCGACGCTGGGAGGAACTGCTGCCGCAAGTGGGATCGGCGCTCGGTGACGGGGTCCCGCAGCGGGTCGACCACCAGATCGCGGAGGCCGTCGCGCTGCTGCACCCCGGGCTGCACTTCTCGATCGAGCGGGGTCGTGAGGCCATCTACGCGTTGGTGATCACCGCCCAGGCCGACCCCCGGTTGCGGGTCTACACCGACGCGTGGCGGGCGGCCGCACCAGCCCCGGACTCCCTCTGGGAATACCACGATGCGGTACCACCGGTCCCCGATCCGAGGGAAGTGACCGTCAACCTGGGCGGTCGGCGCTACCCGTTGGAGGAAGTGCGCGTCTCGGCGCGGTTCGACGAAGCCAGGCACCTGGTCGACGTCGCGGTCTACCACCCCGGTTTCGCCGAGCTGGCGGGCAACGAGCGGGAGGCGCTGACCTTCCTGCCGCTGCACGCCGCACTGGGGGAGAAGTTGGCGGCCGATCGGATCGGCCGGGTGGAGACCGCCGAGCGGCTGCCCGAGAACGCGGTCGATCTGGTCGCCTTCCGCGACCGGGTTCGCGTCTTCGACACCGAAGGCACCGAGCCCCCCGACACCGAGCGGGGGCACCGGTAACCGGTCGAACGCGCCGTTGTCGGAGGCGCTGGTTAGTCTCGGGACGTGACCAGGGAACACACGCAGGGCGCCGCACCGGATGCCGTTTCGCGGGACGAGGAACCGTCGATCCACGCCGCAGGGGAGATGTCGGGGGAACCGGCGGGCGGTGAGGAGGCCGAGGGGCTGGAGGACGTCCCGCGCGAGACCAGGAACCGGTACGACGAGCTGGTGGAGCGGGTCCGGTTCCACCAGTTCCGGTACTACGTACTCGATTCCCCGGTGATCACCGACGGCGAGTTCGACGAGCTGTTCGTGGAGTTGCAGCGGCTGGAGGAGGAGCATCCCGCGCTGCGTGCTCCGGACTCACCCACCCAGCAGGTCGGCGGAACCTTCTCGACGGAGTTCACCGCCGTCGATCACCTGGAGCGGATGCTGAGCCTGGACAACGCCTTCGACGTCCCGGAGCTGACGACCTGGGTACACCGCGTCCAGCGGGAGACCGAGACCGAGCCCGAGTTCCTCTGCGAACCCAAGATCGACGGGTTGGCGATCAACCTGGTCTACCGGAACGGCCGACTGGAACGGGCCCTGACCCGGGGGGATGGCAGGACCGGTGAGGACGTCACGCTCAACGTGCGCACCATGCGAGACGTGCCGGACCGACTGAGCGGCAGCGTGGAGTACCCGGTCCCGGAACTGGTCGAGATCAGGGGCGAGGTCTACTTCCGGCTCGACGAGTTCTCCGAGCTCAACGCCTCGCTGGTGGAGGCGGGCAAAACGGCGTTCGCCAATCCGAGGAACGGTGCCGCGGGCTCGCTGCGGCAGAAGGACCCGCGCATCAGCAAACAGCGCCCGCTCCGGCTGATCTGCCACGGTCTCGGCAGGCGCGACGGCTTCGAGCCCCCCACCCAGTCGGCCTCCTACGAGGCGCTGCGTACCTGGGGGCTTCCCGTCTCCGAGCACACCGTGGTGCTCTCCTCGCTCGACCAGCTGGTCGAGCACGTTCGCTACTGGGGGGAGCACCGGCACGACGCGGACCACGAGATCGACGGCATCGTGATCAAGGTCGACGACGTGGCCCTGCAGCGCAGGCTCGGCACGACCTCCCGGGCGCCGCGCTGGTCCATCGCCTACAAGTACCCGCCCGAGCAGGCCACCACGGAACTCGTGGACATCCGGGTCAACGTCGGCAGGACCGGCAGGGTGACCCCGTTCGCGGTGATGAAGCCGGTGAAGGTGGCGGGCTCCACCGTGTCGATGGCGACGCTGCACAACTCCGACGAGGTGCGCCGCAAGGGGGTGCTGGTCGGTGACCGGGTCGTCATCCGCAAGGCCGGAGACGTCATCCCGGAGGTGCTCGGGCCGGTGGTCGACGCCCGCGACGGCGACGAGTACGAGTTCGTGATGCCGGACACCTGTCCGGAGTGCGGCTGGGAGCTGTACCGGCAGAAGGAGAGCGACGTCGACATCCGGTGCCCCAACGCGCGTTCCTGCCCGGCGCAGCTTCGCGAGCGGCTGTTCCACATGGCCGGCCGAGGGGCGTTCGACATCGAGGTGCTCGGTTACGAGTCCGCCTCGGCGCTGCTGGAAGCGGGAGTCGTCGCCGACGAGGGGGACGTTTTCCACCTCGACGAGGAGAAGCTGCTGCGCACCGAGCAGTTCCGGGCCAAGGACGGCAGTCTGACGGTCAACGGTGGCAAGCTGCTCACCAATCTCGAGTCCGCCAAGCAGCAGCCGCTCTGGAGAGTGCTGGTCGCGCTGTCCATCCGGTTCGTCGGTCCCACCGCCGCGCAGGCGCTGGCCCGCGAGTTCGGTTCCGTCGACGCCGTCGAGGCGGCGGCGGAGGAGGACCTGGCCGCCGTGGACGGCGTGGGTCCAACCATCGCCAACGCGGTGCGGGAGTGGTTCGCCGTCGACTGGCACCGGGAAGTGGTGGAGAAGTGGCGCGCCGCCGGGGTGCGGATGGCTGACGAGCGCGACGACTCCGTCCCCCGGAATCTGGAGGGGCTGTCGATCGTGGTGACCGGTTCGCTGCCCACCTACTCGCGCGACGAGTCAAAAGAGATGATCATGAACCGGGGCGGGCGCGCCGCCGGTTCCGTCTCCAAGAAGACCGCTTTCGTCGTGGTGGGGGACTCCCCCGGCTCCAAGTACGACAAGGCCGTACAACTGGGGGTGCCCGTGCTGGACGAGGAGGGTTTCCGGGTGCTGCTGGACCAGGGCCCGGAGGCGGCGGCCGACGCCGCGTTGGCACCCGAGCGGTGAGGGGCGTGCCGGCGAGCGACGCTCGTGGCCGACAGTAATATCGGACGCGTGGAAACCGTGACCATCAGGCGGGCGCTGCCCACCGAGTTCGACACCGTCGGCGAGCTGACGGCGCGGGCCTACCTGGCGGGCGGACACATCGCCCCCGACAATACCCACTACCTTCCGGTGCTGCGTGATGCCGCCGATCGTGCCGCCAAGGCGGAGCTGCTGGTGGCTGCCCGCGGCGAGGAGGTGTGCGGCACGGTCACGGTGGCGCGCCACGGCGGCGAGTACACCGAGCTCGCGCGCCCCGGTGACCTGGAGTTCCGGATGCTGGCCGTGGCTCCGGAAGCGGCCGGGGACGGGATCGGCAGAGCACTGGTCGGTCGGGTGCTCGACCTCGCCGGTTCGGAAGGCTGGGAGCGGGTCGTGCTGTACAGCGACAGCTCGATGGCGGTCGCCCACGGGCTGTACCGCCGGATGGGATTCCACCGGGTCCCCGAGGACGACTGGCAGCCGGTCCCCGGGGTGTGCCTGCTCGCCTTCGCCCTGCGCATCCGGCGGTGAGATCTCCACGGTGAGGTGGACCGTCGGGCACGATCCCCTTCGAACGCGCGGGAACCGGTCGCGGGCCTCAGCTGTCCAGCACCACCGAGACGATGCCCGCCAGGTGTGCCAGCCGGGCGACCTCTGAGGTGCGGAACACCGGCCCACCCGGTCTGCCCGCCAGCAGCACCAGGTCCGGCTTGCCTATCGGGGTGGCGGCCAGTTCGGTCGCCAGCTCCCTCCAGGTGTCGGGCACCCAGGAGTCGTCCCCGTCCAGCACTGTCGCCCTGGGTAACGGCATCCACGGCAGACGCAGGTGTTCGTCCTCCGGCGCCGAGGTGCTGGCGGCCAGGTGTTCTGCCCCGCCCGCGCGGTTTCCGAAGATCATCGCCCAGCCGGAGCGGATGATCCTGGGGACGCCCTCGGCGAACAGCTGCAGCCCCCGCGCCGGTTCGGCGGCGATCTCCTCGACCAGTTCCAGCTCGCGGTGGGTGTCCAGTATCCCGGCATAGGGACGCACCGCGTCCACCCGCACGCCCTCCACCGACTCGGCGGCCGTGATCAGCACGTCCGGCAGTCTGCCCGACGGCAGCTCGACGATGAGGTCGTCGATCGCGGCCTCGCTGCTGCGCTCGACCACGTCCACACTGAGGATGTCGGCCCCGATCTCGCCAAGTGCGCTAGCCACCGACCCGAGCGTGCCGGGACGGTCCGGAACCTGGACCCGGATGAGGAAGGACACCGGTTTTCACGCCTCCAGCATCGTGCGCGGCACCTCGCCGTCCGCGCCGGACCGGTTCGCACGTGCGGCTCGAGCCGTCGTGTGGAGCGGACCGGCCAAATTGTGGCAGACACGAGGGCCCACCGGGGCGGCACGGCGGCGTGCGAACCGGCCCGAAACGATCTCGATGCCCGGGTGTGACCACCCGTCGGCGCTCGTGACCGCTGCCCATAGACTCGTTGCCACCTCTCGGAGCTTGTTCGGCGGTCCGATCGAATCGGTTCAGCGATCGGCAGGTGCGGGACGGCTGACACCGTTTCCGCGTCGGCACGTTCCCCGTACCGCGCGGGTCGCGGAACAGGCCTTCGACACCAGCACACGTGGTAGCCGGAAACCGACCGGATACCCCAACGAACCGGACACGATCAGGGGGTCCGCGCATTGTCCACGATCTCCCGTGACGAGGTGGCACACCTCGCCGGCCTGGCACGGCTGGCCGTCTCCGAGGAAGAGCTGAACACGTTCGCAGGCCAGCTGGACGTGATCCTCGACGCGGTCGCCAGGGTGGGTGAGGTGGCCGCCGACGACATACCGCCCACGTCGCACGCGGTGCCGGTCACCAATGTTTTCCGAACGGACGAGGTACGCGACGGGCTGTCCCGCGAGCAGGCGCTCGCCGGGGCCCCGGCCACCGAGGAGAACAGGTTCCGCGTACCGAGGATTCTGAACGAGGAGGCGTGATGACCTCGACCACATCCGGCCCCGAGGGGTCGGGGCCGACCGAACTGACCGGTCTCACCGCCTCAGAACTGGCAGCCAAGATAGCCGCGGGCGAGGTCTCCGCCGTCGAGGTCACCCGCGCGCATCTGGACCGTCTCGAGGCGCTCGAACCGGCGGTGCACGCTTTTCTGCACGTGGACCGCGAGGCGGCCCTGGCGGCCGCGAGCCGTGCCGACGAGGAGCGCGCCGACGGTACACCGCCCTCGCCGCTGGCGGGCGTCCCGCTGGCGCTGAAGGACGTGCTCACCACCACGGACATGCCGACCACCTGCGGCTCCAGGATGCTCGAGGGATGGACGCCGCCGTACGACTCGACCGTGGCCGCCAGGCTCCGGGCCGCGGGGGTGGTGATCCTCGGCAAGACCAACATGGACGAGTTCGCGATGGGCTCCTCCACGGAGAACTCCGCGTTCGGGCCGACCCGCAACCCGTGGGACACCGACCGCGTTCCCGGCGGCTCCGGCGGAGGCTCCTCCGCGGCGCTGGCGGCCTTCGAGGCCCCGCTGGCGATCGGCACCGACACCGGCGGTTCCATCCGTCAGCCCGCCGCGGTCACCGGCACCGTGGGGGTCAAGCCCACTTACGGCGGGGTCTCCCGCTACGGCCTGGTCGCCTTCTCCTCCTCGTTGGACCAGGCGGGACCGTGCGGGCGCACCGTGCTCGACACCGCGATGCTGCACGAGGTCATCGCCGGGCACGATCCGATGGACTCCACCTCGGTGGACGCGCCGGTCCCGAAGGTGACCGCCGCCGCCCGCGAGGGCGCCACGGGTGACCTGCGCGGCGTGCGGGTGGGCGTCGTCCGCGAGTTCGGCGGGGAGGGCTACCAGCAGGGCGTGCGGGACTCGTTCCGCGCGGCCGTGGACACCCTGACCTCGCTCGGTGCCGAGGTCGTCGAGGTCTCCTGTCCGCACTTCGAGTACGCCCTCGGCGCCTACTACCTGATCGCGCCCAGCGAGTGCTCCTCCAACCTCGCGCGGTTCGACGCCATGCGCTACGGCCTGCGGGTCGGCGACGACGGCACGCGCAGTACCGAGGAGGTCATGTCGCTGACCCGGGAGCAGGGTTTCGGCCCCGAGGTCAAGCGGCGGATCATGCTCGGCACCTATGCGCTGTCCTCCGGCTACTACGACGCCTACTACGGCCAGGCGCAGAAGGTGCGTACCCTGATCACCAGGGACTTCGAGGCCGCTTTCGCGCAGGTGGACGTGCTGGTGTCCCCCACGACCCCCACGACCGCGTTCCGCATCGGGGAGCGCGTCGACGACCCGATGGCCATGTACCTGGCCGACCTGTGCACCATCCCGAGCAACCTCGCGGGCAACGCCGCCATGAGCGTGCCCTCGGGACTTTCCGCCGAGGACGGGATGCCCGTGGGGCTGCAGATCATGGCGCCGCCGATGGCCGACGACCGGCTCTACCGTGTGGGTGCCGCCTACGAGGCCGCACGGGACGCGGCTTCGGAAGTTCCCCTGCTCGATCGCGTTCCTCGGCTGGAGGTCGCCTGATGAATCCCAAGTTGCGAGCGCTGCTCGCCGTCGGAGCGGAGTTGTCCCGCGGCATCGGTCTGCGGGCGAAGATCCGCCAGGCGCGCAAGGACAACGACCGGCTGGTGATGGCAGACGCGATCGTCACCGTCCTCGGGCTGATCACCGGAGTGGCGTTGGCTGTTCGCGAGGTACGTAAGGCGGAACGAGAATGACAGCGGTCGCCGAGATCATGGACTACGACGAGGTTCTGCGACGTTTCGACCCGGTGCTCGGTCTCGAGGTGCACGTCGAGCTCTCCACCGCCACCAAGATGTTCTGCGGCTGCGCCAACGAGTTCGGCGCCGAACCCAACAGCCGGGTCTGCCCGGTCTGTCTGGGGATGCCGGGCGCGCTCCCGGTCGTCAACGGCACGGCCGTGGAGTCGGCGGTCCGGATCGGTCTCGCCCTGGACTGCCAGGTGGCCGAGTGGTGCAGGTTCGCGCGGAAGAACTACTTCTACCCGGACATGCCCAAGAACTTCCAGACCTCGCAGTACGACGAGCCGATCGTGTTCGACGGCGGTCTCGACGTCGTGCTCGACGACGGCGAGGTCTTCCGGGTGGGCATCGAGCGCGCCCACATGGAGGAGGACACCGGCAAGTCGTTGCACGTGGGCGGTGCGACCGGCAGGATTCACGGTGCCGAGCACTCGCTGCTGGACTACAATCGTGCCGGTGTGCCGCTCATCGAGATCGTCACCAAGCCGATCACCGGGGCGGGCGAACGTGCTCCCGAGGTGGCCCGCGCCTACGTCACCGCCCTGCGGGATCTGCTGCGTTCGATGGGTGTTTCCGACGTCCGCATGGACCAGGGTTCGTTGCGCTGCGACGCCAACGTCTCGTTGAGCCCGAAGGGCTCCGGCGAGTTCGGTACACGCACCGAGACGAAGAACGTCAACTCGTTCCGCAGCATCGAGCGCGCGGTGCGCTTCGAGATGCGCAGGCAGGCATCCCTGCTGGTCAACGGCTCCGAGATCATCCAGGAGACCAGGCACTTCGACGAGTCCTCCGGTGAGACCTCCTCGGGCAGGCGCAAGGAGGAGGCAGAGGACTACCGCTACTTCCCCGAGCCCGACCTGGTACCGATCGCCCCTTCGCGGGAGTGGGTGGAGCGGCTGCGGGGCACGCTTCCCGAGATGCCCTGGGAGCGCCGCAAGCGCGTCCAGGAGCAGTGGGGACTCTCCGACGAGGAGCTGCGCGACCTGGTCAACGCGTCGGCGCTGGACCTCGTCGCGGCCACGGTGGACGCGGGCGCGCCTCCGTCGGAGGCCCGTTCGTGGTGGGTGGCCTACCTGAGCCAGCGGGCCAACGAGCGCGGTGTGGAGCTCGCCGAGCTCTCGGTCACGCCCGCCCAGGTGGCCCGGGTCATCGAACTGGTCGCCGAGGGCAAACTGACGCACAAGCTGGCCCGCCAGGTCGTGGACGGCGTGCTCGACGACAGGGGCGACCCCGACGAGGTGGTCGCGGCCGACGGTATCGAGGTCGTCTCCGACGACTCCTCGCTGCAGGCGGCGGTGGACGAGGCGTTGGCTGCCCAGCCCGACGCGGCGGAGAAGATCCGTGGCGGCAAGGTGCAGGCCGCCGGAGCGATCGTGGGGGCCGTCATGAAGGCCACCCAGGGGCAGGCGGACGCCAAGCGCGTCCGGGAACTGGTGCTGGCCGCCTGCGGCCAGCAGTGAGTGGCCTCCCCGGTGCGGTACGAGCGCGCCGGGGCCAGTGCTCCCGCGCGGCGGACGCTCGCGCGGGAGCGCTCATTCCTTGCCCGCGGTCCCCCCGTTGGGGGGTTGGATGCGGATCACCCTGTCGTCACTGGACACGGGTTTTCCTCCCGCCTTGTTCGAGGTGCCGAGCCACAGCATCCCGTTCGGCCCGCTGGTCGCCGCCCGGAGTCGTCCGTAGTCGTCCTCGAGGGCCCGTTCCGGTTCGCCGGTGAACGTCCCCTCGGGGCCGGGGCGCATGGTGTAGACGGCCGACGCGTCGGTCAGGGCCACCACGAGCAGCCCCTCACTCGCGGCGCAGCCCGCGACCCCCGGGCCATCCCGCCAGGACCATGCGGGTGAGCCCAACCGTTCGCCGGGGGAACCCCGGTAGAGCACATCCCGCTCCGGGAGCCGGTCTGTCACCCAGTAAGAGGATGTGTTCGGCCGGGTGCACACTCCGCCCGGAGCCCGCAGGCCCGTGGCGATCACCGCCGAGCGGGGGTCGGGATTGTCCTGCGCGGGGTCGCCGAAGGTGTCGATCCGCAGCACCTTGCCCGCCAGCACCGAGCGGTCGTCCGCCTCGGCGGGAGAACCCGCGTCGCCGGTCGCCACCAACAGCGCCTCCGAGCCGCTCGTCGCGATGCCCCCCGCGTTGCGGCCGGAGCCGCGCGGAATGCCGGTCAGGATCGGCTCGGGGGGATCGCCCGGTGCTATGCGGACCACCCGGTTGTCGGTGGGGGTGGTGGCGTAGGCGTAGAGGAGGCCGTCCTCGGCGTAGCTCGGCGAGAGCGTGAGCCCGGTCAGTCCGCCCCCGCCCGTGGGATCGACCTCCACGCGGGCCAGCTCGCGGGGCTCGGACCCCGGCTCGACCAGCATGATCCTGCCCGTCCTGCGCTCGCCGACGAGCGCGCCGCGACCGCCGGGCAGTACGGCCACGTCCCCCACGGCTCCCAGGCAGGTCGCCACGACTGAGGGATCGGGGTCCTCGCAGCCGTCCGGTTCGGCGTTCTCGGGCGGAGAGGCCTCGGTTTGTCCTTCGTCGGGGGGCTGTTGGCGTCCTTCGATCCGTGGTTGGGGACCCGCCTGCGGACGCAACGAGGGTTGTTCCCGCCAGCTCTCGGGGTGTTGGTCGGGAAACTCGGCGCAGCCCCCCAGCAGGGCGGCCGCGAGCAACGCCACCCCGGCCACCGTGCGTCGGTGCGCGGCACGGGAAGCGGAGCGTCGGTCGCCGGTTCGGACTGCCACGTCCGCAGACCATATCGCGTCGGGGGTTAATCCGGAGTGAGTGCCGCGAATCCGGCCGAGGTGTCGCGACCGATTTTTATGAAAAGCTCGCACATTTTGCCGGATGTGTCCTAGCCTTTCGCCCGTGCGAATCCACGACGACCGCCCCGGTGCCGCGGGCGGGTATCCCGATGATCGATATCACCGTGATGTCCGGGGGGAGCAGGGTGGTTGGACCGTTCCGGGGGAGGAGGCCACGGTGAGCGGCGCGCACGAACCTCCCACTCGTCCCTACGGCGGGTCCGTCGAACTCGACTACTACGACGACGATGCCTACACCGATCTTGAAGGTCGGGCGCCGCAACGCGACCTCGACCTCTACGACGAGTTCGCGGATTCGGTGAACGGTCGGCTGTGGAGCGGCGGTACGGACTTCGCGCTGCTGGTGCTGCGCCTGGCGCTGGGAGGCGTGTTCCTCGCCCACGGTGCGCGGAAGCTCTTCGGCGTGCTCGGCGGGCAGGGGCTGGACGGCACCGCCGGGATGTTGACCGACCTCGGTTTCCGGTACCCCCGGTTGCTGGCCGCCGTCACCGGGGGTGTGGAGTTCGGTGGCGGTATCCTGCTGGTCCTGGGGCTGTTCACGCCGTTGGCGGCGGCCGGGCTGCTCGGGGTGATGCTCAACGCGGTGTTCACGCAGCGTTCGGAGGGTTTCTTCCTCGAGTCGGGTGGCGTCGAGTACCCCGCCGTGCTCGGTGCCGTGGCCCTCGCCTTGCTGTTCGCGGGGCCGGGGCGCGTCGCCGCGGACAACGGGAGGGTCTGGTTCCGACGCCCGGTCGCCAGCGGCCTGACCGGACTGCTGCTGGCCGTGGCGGCCGCCGCGGTGGTGCTGTTCGTGCTCCGGTGACCCGTGGTCGGCGGGCACCTCCCGCCGGCCACGGGGCCGGTTCAACCGCCGATGCTCCGGACCGCTCCGAACGACGCCGAAGTGGCCAGGCTCGCGTAGGCCCGCAGCGCCGTACTCACCCGGCGCTGTCGGTCCACCGGGCGCCAGGGGTGCTCCGAGCTGTCCATCTTCGCCCGGCGTTCGGCCAGTGTTCGTTCGTCCACCAGCAGTTCGAGCGCGCGCTCGCGTACGTCGATGCGGATCTCGTCGCCGTCCCGCACCAGTCCGATCGCGCCGCCGTTGGCCGCCTCCGGGGAGATGTGCCCGATCGACAGTCCCGAGGTGCCGCCGGAGAACCTGCCGTCGGTGATCAGGGCGCACTCGCGGTCCATTCGTGCTCCCTTGAGGAAAGCCGTGGGGTGCAGCATCTCCTGCATGCCGGGGCCGCCCGCCGGTCCCTCGTAGCGGATCACCAGCACCTCACCCGGTTCGATCTCCCTGTTGAGGATCGCCGAGACGGCTTGTTCCTGGCTCTCCAGCACGCGCGCGGGCCCTCGGAAGCTCCACAGCTCCTCGTCGACTCCCGCTGTCTTGACCACGGCGCCGTCCTCGGCCAGGTTGCCACGCAGCACGGCGAGCCCGCCGTCGGCGGTGTAGGCGTGCGCCACGTCGCGGACGCATCCTTCCGCCGCGTCGGTGTCCAGAGTGGACCATCGGTTGTCGGTGGAGAACGCCTCGGTGGTGCGGACCCCGCCCGGTGCGGCGTGGAAGAGTTCCATCGCTCGCTCGGAGGGGGATCCGCCGCGTACGTCCCACTCGGACAGCCAGGCGGCCAGGCTCGGGCTGTGCACCGAGCGGACCTCACGGTTGAGCAGTCCGCCCCGGTCGAGCTCACCCAGGATCGCGGTGATGCCACCGGCCCGGTGCACGTCCTCCATGTGGTAGTTGGAGTTCGGGCTGACCTTGGCCAGGCAGGGCACGCGCCGACTGATCTCCTCGATGTCGGACAGGGTGAAATCGATCTCGCCCTCCCGCGCGGCGGCCAGGGTGTGCAGCACCGTGTTGGTCGAGCCGCCCATCGCCACGTCCAGCGCCAGCGCGTTCTCGAAGGCCCGCTTGTTCGCGATCGAGCGCGGCAGCGCGGACTCGTCGTCGTGCCGGTACCACCGTTCGGCGAGCTCGACCACCGTGCTGCCCGCCCGTTCGAACAGCTCGCGCCGCGCCCGGTGGGTGGCCAGCGTCGAGCCGTTGCCGGGCAACGCCAGGCCGAGGGCCTCGGTCAGGCAGTTCATCGAGTTGGCCGTGAACATGCCGGAGCAGGAGCCGCAGGTCGGACAGGCCGAGCGCTCCACCTCTCCCAGTCCTTCGTCGTCGACCCGCGAGTTCGCCGACGCCGCGATCGTGGTGATCAGGTCGGTCGGCGCGTGCGCCACGCCGTCGACCACGACCGCCTTGCCCGCCTCCATCGGACCGCCGGAGACGAAGACCGTCGGGATGTTCAGCCGCATGGCGGCGTTGAGCATCCCCGGAGTGATCTTGTCGCAGTTGGACAGGCACACCAGCGCGTCCGCCTGGTGCCCGTTGACCATGTACTCCACCGAGTCGGCGATCAGCTCGCGGGAGGGCAACGAGTACAGCATCCCGCCGTGTCCCATGGCGATGCCGTCGTCGATCGCTATGGTGTGGAACTCGCGCGGGACGCCGCCCGCATCGCGAACCGCTCCGGCGATCACCTCGCCCAGGTCGCGCAGGTGAACATGCCCCGGTACGAACTGGGTGAAGGAGTTGGCGATCGCCACGATCGGTTTGCCGAAGTCGTCGTCGGTCATTCCGGTGGCGCGCCAGAGCGAGCGGGCGCCTGCGGCGTTTCGACCGTGTGTCGTCGTTCGGGAACGCAACTCGGGCATCGTTGAAAGCTCTCACTTCGTGGGAATGTCGCCACGCGGGCGGGGCGTGGTCACGCCTTGTGGGCGCCGGGAGTTCGCGGTGAGCACGACACTACTCCGGAGCTCCCAGTGCTCGTGAACGCCCTGGCATTGTCCGCATCGTGAGAGTTCTGTGGGGTTCACTCCTCGGGAGGGCCGTCCGGGCGACTCGGGTCCTGGATCCGCCCACCGCTCATCGCGGCCAGCCGGGGCACGTCCCGCACCCGCAGCGCGGGCAACCGGACCTGCCGGTCAGAAGTGGTCACCGCGCGGACCCAGTGCCGTTCGTCGAGCCGCAGCGCCTTGATCTCCGTCCACGCCATGCGGGTGCTTCCGGTGAGAGTGCGGGCTGTGATGCCCGACTCGTCGACGACGGTGCGCATCCGGACCACCCACAGGACCAGCCCCAGTGGTACCAGGTACAGCACCGACAGCCAGGGCAGTGAGGCCGCCACCGGGCTGATGCAGACCGCGAGCACGAGGATCACCAGCAGGCTCACCCGCGTGAGCCGGAAGACCAGACGGGAGGGAAGCTCCGGTCGCTCCTCCCGTCGTCCGGAGGACTCGGGGGCGCTCTCCGGCGCCTCGTCCGGTCGTTCCCGCTCGGTGGTGCCCGCTGGGGTCGCCTCCGACTCCTCGGGGGTGTTAGGCGAAGTCCACCCGGCGGTCCCCTCGTCGGCGTCCCCCTCCCGCTGTGGCCCTTCCCCGGGCTCGCGTGCTTCCGGGTCGTGGGGTCGGTCGTTTTCCTGCGAGTCGTTCACCCGCCGATGGTCTCAGCTGCGCAGTCCGTTCCTCCGGGGGACCGAGTGTTCCTGCTCCGACGGTGTCCGGTCTTTCCCGGCGAAACCCGTCACGCGCGTCTCGCGTCCGGTGGTGTCCACAATCCGGGAAGCTTTTCCCGTAGGTTTGACTTCCCCGTCGAGCGGGGTCTAATGTTCGAGCCATGCAGCGCGGTAACGACATTCTCGTACTTCCCGGGCGCGTCGACGCCTGAGGAGTACGAAACGTCGACGCGCCAACCCTCGTTCGGCCCTGTGCCGGCGGGGGTTTTTTCGTGCTCGGCCCCATTCATCGACCACGAGGCAGAATCGATGACCAGCGCCAATACCAGGCAGAATCCGGCCCCGGCGGCATCACCGGGGCAGCGTCCGAAACCAGCTCCGCCCAACGGGGCGCCGGTAAGAACCACCGGTGCGCAATCCCTGGTCCGCTCGTTGGAGGCCGTGGGCTGCGAAGTGGTGTTCGGCATCCCCGGTGGGACGATCCTTCCCACCTACGACCCACTGCTGGACTCGACCAAGGTTCGCCACGTACTGGTTCGGCACGAGCAGGCGGCGGGCCACGCCGCGACCGGGTACGCCCAGGCCACGGGCAAGACCGGAGTCTGCATGGCCACTTCGGGGCCGGGGGCGACCAACCTGGTCACCGCGCTGGCCGACGCGCACATGGACTCGGTGCCGATCGTGGCCATCACCGGGCAGCAGACCACCGGCCTGATCGGTACCGACGCCTTCCAGGAAGCCGACATCTGCGGCATCACGCTGCCGGTCACCAAGCACAACTTCCTGGTCACCGATCCCGCCGAGATCCCGCGAACCATCGCCGAGGCGTTCTACATCGCCTCCAGCGGGCGTCCCGGCCCCGTCGTGGTCGACATCCCCAAGGACGTGCAGCAGCTGAACACGTCCTTCGCCTGGCCTCCCGAGCAGCGGCTGCCGGGGTACCGCCCGGTGGGCAAACCGCACGGCAAGCAGGTTCGGGAAGCGGCCAGGCTGATGACCTCGGCCCGGCGCCCCGTCCTCTACGTCGGCGGTGGAGTGCTCAAGGCCAACGCCTCCGAGGAACTGACCAAACTCGCCGAGCGCACCGGCATCCCGGTCGTGACGACCCTGATGGCGCGCGGGGTGTTCCCGGATTCGCACCCCTCACACCTGGGCATGCCCGGTATGCACGGCACGGTCTCGGCCGTGGCCGCGATGCAGCGTTCCGATCTGCTGATCGCGCTGGGGACCAGGTTCGACGACCGGGTGACCGGCCAGCTGTCGAGCTTCGCCCCGGAGGCCAAGGTGGTGCACGCCGACATCGACCCGGCCGAGATCTCCAAGAACCGGGTCGCCGATGTGCCCATCGTCGGGGACTGCAAGGAGGTCCTCTCCGAACTGCTGGACGCCGTGGACACCGCCGAGCGGGAGCACGGTGCCGCGGACCTCGGCGAGTGGTGGACTCAGCTCGACGACTGGCGGAACCGGTTCCCGCTGGGCTACGACTGGCCCGCCGACGGCACGCTATCCCCGGAGTACGTGATCCAGCGGATCGGTGAGCTGGCGGGCCCCGAGGCCGTCTACACCGCCGGGGTGGGACAGCACCAGATGTGGGCCGCTCAGTTCATCGGCTACCAGCGGCCCCGTAGCTGGCTCAACTCCGGTGGGCTCGGCACGATGGGCTACGCGGTGCCTGCCGCGATGGGGGCCAAGGCCGGAACGCCCGACCGGCAGGTGTGGGCCATCGACGGTGACGGTTGCTTCCAGATGACCAACCAGGAGCTCGCCACCTGCGCCATCGAACGCTTGCCGATCAAGGTCGCCGTCATCAACAACGGAAACCTCGGTATGGTTCGGCAGTGGCAGAACCTCTTCTACGCCGAGCGCTACTCACACAGTGACCTCGGCACCCACAACCACCGGATTCCCGACTTCTCGCTGCTGGCCGAGGCCCTCGGCGGTGTGGGAATGCGGTGCGAAGCCGCCTCCGACGTGGACGGTGTCGTCGAGCGGGCCATGGAGATCGACGATCGACCGGTCGTCATCGACTTCGTTGTGGGCAAGGACGCGCAGGTGTGGCCGATGGTGGCCGCCGGCACCGGCAATGACGAGATCATGGCGGCGCGTGGAATCCGCCCGCTGTTCGACGACGACGAGGGGTGAACGCGCCGATGAGTCGACACACACTGAGCGTGCTGGTGGAAAACGTCCCCGGTGTGCTCTCGCGGGTCTCCGGGCTGTTCTCCCGGCGCAGTTTCAACATCGAGTCCCTGGCCGTCGGACCCACCGAACATCCCGAGATCTCCCGGATGACCATCGTGGTCTCGGTGGAGGAGCAGCCCCTGGAGCAGGTCACCAAACAGCTCAACAAGCTGATCAACGTCATCAAGATCGTCGAGCTGGAGCAGGACTCCTCGGTGCAGCGCGAACTGCTGCTGGTCAAGGTGCGGGCCGATGCCTCGGTGCGCAGCCAGGTCCTGGAAACCGTGCAGCTGTTCCGGGCGAAGGTGGTCGACGCCTCGCCGGAGGCGCTGACCATCGAGGCCACCGGCGACACCGACAAGCTCGACGCCCTGCTACGGATGCTCGAACCCTACGGCGTCCGGGAGATGGTCCAGTCGGGCATGGTCGCCATCGGTCGGGGAGCGCGTTCCATCACGGCAACGGCGGTGCGTTGACCCGCGCGCGGCGCGGGTTCGCTACAGAAAGGAAACGAGAACGGTAATGGCAACTGAGATCTTCTACGAGGCGGACGCCGACCTCGGCCGGGTGCAGTCACGCAAGGTCGCCATCATCGGGTACGGCAGCCAGGGGCACGCGCACGCGCTGAGCCTGCGCGACAGCGGCGTCGACGTCCGGATCGGGCTGCCGGAGAGCTCCAGGTCGCGTGAGAAGGTGGCCGAGGAGGGGCTGCGGGTCGTCACGCCCGCCGAGGCCGCGTCCGAGGCCGACCTCATCATGATCCTCGCACCGGACACCAAGCAGCGTCAGATCTACGCCGACGACATCGCGCCCAACCTCAACAGTGGGGACGCGTTGTTCTTCGGGCACGGTTTCAACATCCGCTACGGCCTGATCCAGCCTCCGTCCGATGTGGACGTCGCCATGGTGGCCCCCAAGGGGCCGGGACACCTGGTGCGCCGCCAGTTCGTGGACGGCAAGGGGGTGCCGTGCCTGATCGCGGTGGAGCAGGACCCGAGCGGCGCGGCGCAGCAGCTCGCCCTCGCCTACGCCGCCGGTATCGGCGGTGCGCGGGCCGGGGTCATCAAGACCACGTTCACCGAGGAGACCGAGACCGATCTCTTCGGTGAGCAGGCCGTGCTCTGCGGCGGCACGAGCGCGCTGGTGCAGTCCGGCTTCGAGGTGCTCGTCGAGGCCGGTTACCAGCCGGAGATCGCCTATTTCGAGGTGCTGCACGAGCTGAAGCTGATCGTGGACCTGATGTGGGAGGGCGGCATCGCCGGCCAGCGCTACTCCTGCAGTGACACCGCCGAGTACGGTGATCTCACCCGGGGCCCCAGGGTCATCGACGAGCACGTCAAGGCCTCGATGCGCCAGGTGCTCTCCGAGATCCGGGACGGTTCCTTCGCCAAGGAGTGGGTGGCCGAGGACGAAGCGGGCAGGCCCGAGTTCAACAAGCTGCAGGCCGCGGGCAATGATCACCAGATCGAGGAGGTCGGCAAGCGACTCCGTTCCCTGATGTCCTGGACCAAGGGCTGAGCCGTCCGGGGCAGGTCCCGCCGTGCGGCGGTCCGTGACAGCGTCCGGGGCGCCGCACGGTTTTTCCGGAGTTCTCCGGGGTGTTCGGTGGACCACGCGGGACGCGCTAGTATCCACACTGTGAGTGAGGAAACGCAACCGGTCGACGACAAGGCCCACATCAGGGACGAGCTCGACTTCAGCAAGGCTGAGTGGATCACCAGCACCGACGACGATGACGAGCCGGGGGTGGAGATCGCGTTCGTGGACGGCTACATCGGCATGCGCAACGGTGCCGACCCGGAGGGGCCGGTGCTCGTGTTCACCCCCGAGGAGTGGGACGCCTTCGTGGCCGGCGCCAAGGACGGCGAGTTCGACGAGCCGTGAACCGGGTGTCAACCCCCCGCTGTCGCGGGGCGGTGGAGCCGTCGAGTCCTTCGAGGGGCTGGTGCGCGGCTGTTTCGGTGTTGTTTCCGCCGCACGGTCGTGTTGGGATGCCGCCGCGTTACGGTGATACGTCCAACACTTGTGTGAACGGATTCTCATATCAGCGTTAAACTGCGGCACCAGCCCGGCACAATGGCGTGCCTTGCTTCGACCCTGATCTCTGTTACTGGAGCGCGCCCGTGACCAACGCAAGCCGTCCTGTCGTCCTGATCGCCGAGAAGCTGGCTCCTTCGGTGCTGGAAGCATTCGGAGACGAGGTCGAGATCCGCCACGTTGACGGCACCGACCGCCCGGCACTGCTCGAGGCCGTTGCCGACGCCGACGCGCTGCTGGTCCGTTCGGCGACGAAAGTCGATGCCGAGGTCTATTCGGCCAGCACGCGGCTGAAGGTCGTCGCCCGTGCCGGGGTGGGTCTGGACAACGTCGAGGTGCCCGCGGCCACCGAGCGCGGCATCATGGTCGTCAACGCCCCCACCTCCAACATCGTCTCCGCGGCCGAGCACGCGATCGCGCTGCTGCTGGCGGTGGCCCGCAACGTCGCCGCGGCCGACGCGAGCCTGCGTGCCGGTGAGTGGAAGCGCAGTTCCTACAGCGGCGTGGAGATCAACAACAAGACCATCGGCGTCATCGGCCTCGGCAAGATCGGCCAGCTCGTCGCGCAGCGGCTGGAGGCCTTCGGCGCGAAGCTGATCGCCTACGACCCCTACGTCTCGGCGGCGCGTGCCGCACAGCTCGGCATCGAGCTGGTCAGCCTCGAGGAACTGCTGCAGCGCGCCGACGCGATGTCGATCCACCTGCCGAAGACGGCCGAGACGCTCGGCCTCATCGGTGCGGAGGAGCTCAAGAAGACCAAGCAGGGCGCGATCGTCGTCAACGCCTCGCGCGGCGGGCTCATCGACGAGGACGCCCTCGCCGAATCCCTGCGCAGCGGCCACCTCGGTGGCGCCGGCATCGACGTCTACAGCACCGAGCCCACCACCTCCAGCCCGCTGTTCGAGCTCTCCAACGTCGTCGCCACCCCGCACCTGGGAGCCTCCACCGCCGAGGCCCAGGACCGGGCTGGTACCGACGTCGCCCACTCCACGCTGCAGGCGCTGCGCGGCGACTTCGTCCCCGACGCGGTCAACGTGCAGGGCGGGGCCGTCGGTGAGGAGGTCCGTCCCTACCTGCCGCTGACCCAGAAGCTGGGCTCGTTGCTGGCCGCGGTGCTCGGCAGCACGCCGACCTCCGTCACGGTCGAGGCGAGGGGCGAGCTGGCCGACGAGGATGTCTCCGTGCTGCCGCTGGCCGCGCTGCGCGGTGTCTTCTCCGGTGCCGTGGAGAGCCAGGTCACCTTCGTCAACGCCCCGCAGCTCGCCGAGGACCTCGGGGTCGACATCGACGTCAAGACCGCTCCGGAGAGCGCGAGCCACCGCAGCGTGGTCTCGGTGCGCGCCGTGCTGTCCGACGGTCGAACCGGGGTCGTCTCGGGTGCCCTGGACGGCCCGAACCAGGTGGAGAAGCTCGTCGAGGTCAACGGCAGGCACTTCGACCTGCGTGCCGAGGGCAGTGTGCTGCTGCTGGAGTACCCGGACCGCCCCGGTGTCATGGGCAAGGTCGGGACTCTGCTCGGCGAGGTCGGGACCAACATCGAGGCCGCGCAGATCAGCCAGACCTCGGACGGTTCGGACGCGATCATGCTGCTGCGCGTGGATCGGCCCGTGGACGCCGGGGTGCTGGAGCCGATCGGCGCCGCCGTGGGGGCCAAGACGGTGCGCACCGTCAGCTTCGAGTGACGGGCCTTCCGAACCGCGGCCGGGGCGGGTCCGCTGCCCGACGTGGTTCCTGAGCCACTCGTGGAGTGGGGAACGGAGACGTTCCCCTGATCGATTGAACGGGGGCCACCGCAGTCGCGGTGGCCCCCGTTTTTTCGTGTCCCACTGGCTGGTCACCGATGTGTCAGCACGGTTCGAACACCCACTGTAGGGACGAGAATCGCCCGAACGGGTGTCCCACTGCGCGGGAGGTGACGTCCAGTTTCGGGGTCCGGCGTGCCTGTGCGACACCGAAGCACGGTAATCTGCGGCACAACGTTTCAGCCCCGAATCGGGGTAGTACTCGGGAGGTGTGTGCATGCGGCTCGCTGTGATCCCAGGTGACGGGATCGGGCCGGAAGTGGTGGCCGAGGCGCTGAAGGTGCTGGGGGAGGTCCTCCCCGAAACCGAGATCACTCGGTATGACCTGGGAGCCGCTCGCTGGCACAACACCGGGGAGCTACTTCCCGAATCCGTGTTGGGTGAGTTGCGCGAGCACGACGGGATTCTGCTCGGTGCTGTGGGCGATCCGTCGGTGCCGAGCGGCATTCTGGAGCGTGGACTGCTGTTGCGGCTGCGCTTCGAGCTCGATCACCACGTGAACCTGCGCCCGGCACGGCTCTACCCGGGTGTGCAGAGTCCGATCGCCGATCCCGGTGAGATCGACATGGTCGTCGTGCGGGAAGGAACCGAAGGGCCCTACGCGGGCAACGGCGGACTGCTCCGCAAGGACACCCCGCAGGAGGTGGCCACCGAGGTGAGCCTGAACACCGCATTCGGGGTGGAGCGGGTGGTTCGCGACGCGTTCGCGAGGGCCTCGGCACGTCCGCGCAAGCATCTGACCCTCGTGCACAAGACCAACGTGCTCAGTCACGCCGGATCGCTCTGGTCCCGCGTGGTCGAGGAGCTCTCGCTGCAGTACCCGGACGTCACGGTTACCTATGAGCACGTCGACGCGACCACGATCCACCTGGTCCAGGACCCCAGCAGGTTCGACGTGATCGTCACCGACAACCTGTTCGGCGACATCATCACCGACCTGGCGGGCGCCGTCACCGGTGGGATAGGCAGGGCCGCCAGCGGGAACATCGACGCCACCAGGCGGAATCCGAGCATGTTCGAACCGGTGCACGGCAGTGCTCCCGACATCGCGGGGCAGGGAACCGCCGATCCGACCGCGGCGGTGCTGTCGGTGGCGCTGCTGCTCGACCACGTCGGCTACGCCGAGGCGGCCAGGAGGGTCCAGGCCTCGGTCGCCTTCGATCTGGCGACCCGCGATCACTCCGCCCCGGGGGCGACCCACGCCATCGGCGACCGGCTCGCCGCCCTGGTGTCCGCCCGGGAGGTCGTGCAGCAGGTGTGACGGTTCACGCGGGCCCGGAACCGTTCTCCGGGCCTGTCCGACACCGCCGTGCGGGGTGTCCCGTCGACCGGTCCGGCCACCTCGTGAGGTGTGATCCCGGGCCGAGGCGGTGGGCGAATCGTCACGTCCGCATCCTGGGAAAAAGGGCCCACTGGTTGGAGAGCTTTCGCGATGTGCGAGCATTGCGGCATGGTCCAGTACACGATGGGCATTATTGGCGAGCGCGCCGGGTGACTCGACTCCGCGGACCCGGCGCGCAGACCTCTCGCATTCGCGGGGGGTCTTTTTTGTGTCCACGACAGCCACCGCGGGCCGTCCACGCCGCGACAGGCCCGACCATCACCGCCCTTCTGGAGGGACAGTGACCCGCACCAGCCCGGCAGGAACCCCACCGGCGGACACGTTCCACGTCTACGACACGACACTGCGCGACGGTGCGCAGCGCGAAGGCATCTCCTACTCGGTGGCCGACAAGCTCGCGGTCGCTCGCATCCTGGACAACCTCGGCGTGGGCTTCATCGAAGGCGGTTGGCCCGGTGCGTTGCCGAAGGACACCGAGTTCTTCCGGCGGGCCTCCGCCGGTGAACTCGATCTTCGGCACGCCGTGCTCACCGCCTTCGGTTCCACCCGCCGTCCGGGAGCCTCGGTTCGGGAGGACTCCCAGGTCGCCGCGTTGCTCGACTCGGGTGCTCCCGCGATCACCCTGGTGGCCAAGTCCGACAGCAGGCACATCGAACGCGCGCTGCGCACCGACGTGGCGGAGAACCACGCCATGATCGCCGACACCGTGCGCTACCTCACCGAACACGGCCGGCGGGTCTTCCTGGACGCCGAGCACTTCTTCGACGGCTACGCCCACGATCCGGACACCGCGCTGCGGATGCTCGAAGCGGCCGTGCACGCCGGTGCGGATCTGGTCTGCCTGTGCGACACCAACGGCGGGCAGCTGCCGACCGGACTGGCGGAGACCGTCGAGGAGGTCGTCGAGCGCACCGGCTTCCGGGTCGGCATCCACTGCCAGGACGACACCGGCTGCGCCGTCGCCAACACGCTCGCCGCCGTGCAGGCGGGGGCCACGCACGTGCAGTGCACCGCCAACGGGTACGGCGAACGCGCGGGCAACGCGGACCTGTTCGCCGTCGTCGGGAACCTGGAGACGAAGCTGGGACTGCCCGTGCTGCCCGAGGGCAACCTGTCCGAGCTCAGCCGGGTCTCGCACGCGCTCGCCGAGATCGCCAACATCGCCCCGGACACCCACCAGGCCTACGTCGGAGCCTCGACCTTCGCCCACAAGGCCGGGCTGCACGCCAGCGCGATCAAGGTGGATCCGGAGCTGTACAACCACATCCAGCCGGAACGTGTCGGCAACGGGATGCGGGTGCTGGTGACCGAGATGTCGGGGCGCGCCAGTCTGGAGCTCAAGGCCGCCGAGCTCGGGCTGGACCTGAGCTCCTCGCCGGACGCCGTCACCGGTGTGGTGCGGCGGGTCAAGGAGCTGGAGTCGCAGGGGTGGTCGTTCGAAGGCGCCGACGCCTCGCTGGAGTTGCTGCTGCGCCGTGAGATCGCCCTCGCCGAGGGCACGATCTCGGAGACCGAGGTGGACACCTCGGACGGTCCGTCGTTCGGAGCTCCCTTCGGCCTCGAGTCCTACCGGGTCTCGCTCGACCACCGTCCGGACGGGCAGGTGGTCTCGGAGGCCACGGTCAAGCTGCACGTGCGGGGGGAGCGCGTCATCGCCACCGCTGAGGGGAACGGCCCCGTCAACGCGCTGGACGCCGCGCTGCGCAAGGCACTGGTGCCCAGGCTGCCGTGGTTGGACGAGGTGGAGCTGGTGGACTACAAGGTGCGGATTCTCACCGACGCCTCCGGCACCGACGCCGTGACGAGGGTGCTCGTGGAGTCCCGGGACGAACACCGGGAGTGGAGCACCGTGGGTGTGCACGGCAACATCGTGGAGGCGAGTTGGTACGCGCTGTGCGACGCCTTCGCCCACAAGGCGATCCACCGGGCCGAAACCGGGGAAGTCACCGCTCCGAACAGGAGGTGACCAGGCGTTCGGGCTTTCCGCGTCCGCACGTAGGCTGTCACCGGACAGTTGATAACGGAGGTTTCGTTTGCGCCTGGCACGTGTTGCTCAGCCCGAAGGGGTCTCGTTCGTGGCATTGGAGCCGGACCCCAAGTCACCCGGTGAGAAGGTACTCGCCGTAGAGATCGACCAGCATCCGTTCGGGGAGCCGACGTTCACCGGTCGCAAGTGGCCGATGGCCGACGTGCGGCTGTTGGCGCCGATCCTGCCGACCAAGGTGCTGTGCGTGGGCAAGAACTACGCCGAGCACGCGCGGGAGATGGGCGGGGACGTACCCCAGAACCCGGTGCTGTTCATGAAGCCCTCCACGTCCGTGATCGGGCCGAGCGCTCCGATCAAGATGCCCCCGGACTCCGAGCGGGTCGACTACGAGGGCGAGCTGGCGGTGGTGATCGGACAACCGTGCAAGGACGTGCCCGAGGCCCGGGGAACCGACGTGGTGCTCGGCTACACGATCGCCAACGACGTCACCGCCAGGGACCAGCAGCGGGCCGACGGGCAGTGGACGAGGGCGAAGGGCTACGACACCTTCTGCCCCCTGGGGCCGTGGATCGACACGGCCGTGGACCCCTCCGACCTGCAGTTGCGAACCGAACTCGACCGCGAGGTGCGGCAGGAGTCCCGGACCTCGCTGCTCACGCACGACGTCGCCGGGTTGATCTCGTTCGTCTCCAGGGTGATGACGCTGCTGCCCGGTGATGTGATCCTCACCGGTACTCCCGCCGGAGTGGGGCCGATGCGGGCCGGGCAGAAGGTCTCGGTTTCCATCGAGGGACTGGGAACGCTGACCAATCCGGTGCAGCAGGCCTGAGCTTCCGCTCCCGGGACCCGGCGACAGTCCCGTCCGATCGCGCGGCACCGCCGGTGCCCGTTCCATCCGCCCGGCCTCGTGCCAGGCGCGGAACGGGCACCGGCGGTGCGTTCAGCGGAGGGCCTCTTTCGGCGGGCGTTCCCGCTTGGCGCCGTAGGCCAGGACGTACGGCGGAATCAGCCGCAGCCAGGGGAGCTTCGACAGCAGTCGGAGCGGGAGGGGCGGTTCGGCGCGTCGGCCGAAGTCGATGTCCCCGCGCAGGGCGGGTTCGACCACGTTGGCGTGAAGGATGCGTTGCAGCCCCTGGAGGAGCACGGTCGTCGGTCGGCGGACGCGTTGGATCGCGGTGACGTGGCCGTGCCGTAGTCCACCCCGCCGCAGTGGTTTCGCGAGGTGCCGGGCCGCCGCCACCGCGTCCTGCACCGCCAGGTTGATTCCGATCCCGCCCACCGGCGACATCGCGTGCGCGGCGTCGCCGATGCACAGCAGACCGGGCACGTGCCAGCGGCGCAGCCGGTCCAGTGTGACGTGCAGCAGTTTCACATCCTCCCAGTCGTGTACGAGTTCCCTGCCGTCGTCGAGCCAGCCGAGTCGGTTCCGCAGCGACTCGTTGAATCGCTCGACGTCGTCGGCGCGCTCGGCGGCGTCGGTGCCCTTGGCTATGACAGAGGCGGCCTGGTAGTAGTCCCCGCGGTCGAGCAGGGCGGTGAACGAGCCGTCGCGGATGTTTCCCACGACTCCGGCGGGATCGCCCTCCCGGCGTGGAATCCGGAACCACCGCACGTCCATGGGGGTGGGGAAGTCCCGAACCCCGAGCTCCGCGTCGAGTTCGCGCCGGGCCAGGGAATTCCTGCCGTCGCAGGCCACCGTGACGGTCGCTCGGATGCGCCCCTCCTCCCCCTCGGCGGTGCGGTAGTCCACGCCGTTCACCCGGCCCCGCTCCCGCACGAGTCCGGTCGCCTCGGTGCTCATCCGCAGTGAGAAGGTGGGTTCCTTGTTCGCCTCCTCGGCCAGCAGGTTGAGCAGGTCCCACTGCGGGACCAGGGCGATGTAGTTGTACTTGATCGGCAGCCGCTCGAAGTCGCCCAGTGTGTAGAACTCCTCGTCCGGGCCCACCGGCAGCATCACGCTGCCGACCCTTCGTTGCGGGAGCTCGGCGAAACGCTCGGCGAGACCGAGCTCGTCCAGCAGTGCCAGCGTGGTCGGGTGCACCGTGTCGCCCCGGAAGTCGCGCAGGAAGTCCGCGTGCTTCTCCAACACGGTCACGCGCACCCCGGAGCGTGCGAGCAGCAGTCCCAGCACCATCCCCGCCGGGCCTCCGCCGACGATGCAGCAGGTGGTCGGTTTCAAGGAGATCCCTTCCTGTACAGGGTTTCGTCGTCCCGGTCGGTGCGGTGCTCGCACGGTTGAGTCCGCTGAGCGGGGGCGGTTTTCCCGCCGTGTCCCGGAATCCCGCACGGCGGGACCTGGGGAACCACGCGGGTGGCCGATCACGCGCTCGGTGGGCACACCGCGCCGAAGGGCTCGCGCGGACGGTAGCCGAAACGGGCGCATCGCGACCTGACAGAGCATCACCGGGTACTCCTGGAAAGAATTCAACAAGCGTTGAATAATGCCAGGATGCTCGGGTGGGACGCACCGGTCAACAGGTCCGGGACGCGGGATAAGCTGAACCAGTCATGAGCACGTCAGATGTCACCACCGCCGAGTCCGCCCGCCCGGTACGAGTCCGGTTCTGCCCCTCACCGACCGGGACGCCACACGTCGGACTGATCCGCACCGCCTTGTTCAACTGGGCGTTCGCCCGGCACAACAACGGCTCGCTGCTGTTCCGCATCGAGGACACCGACGCGAGCAGGGACAGCGAGGAGTCGTACCAGTCGCTGTTGGACGCCCTCCGATGGTTGCGCCTCGACTGGGACGAGGGGCCGGATGTGGGAGGTGAGTACGGCCCCTATCGCCAGAGCCAGCGGCGTGAGATCTACGCGGATGTGGCCGCCAAACTGCTGGAGGCCGGTGAGCTCTACGAGTCGTTCTCCACGCCCCAGGAAGTCGAACAGCGCCACCGTGAGGCAGGCAGGGACCCCAAGCTGGGCTACGACAACGCCGACCGCGCGTTGAGCGAACAGCGCAAGTCCGAGCTGCGCGCCGAGGGACGTACGCCGGTCCTGCGGCTGCGGATGCCGGACCGCGACATCGGGTTCACCGACCTCATCCGAGGCGAGGTCACCTTCCCGGCGGGCAGCGTGCCGGACCCCGTGCTGGTGCGTGGCAACGGGGACGCGCTGTACCCGTTGACCAACCCCGTCGACGACGCACTCATGAAGGTCACCCACGTGCTCCGTGGGGAAGACCTGCTGTCCTCCACGCCGCGCCAGATAGCGCTCTACGAGGCGTTGCGGCGGATCGGGATCACCGACTTCACCCCGGAGTTCGGCCACCTGCCGTTCGTGATGGGGGAGGGCAACAAGAAGCTCTCCAAACGCGATCCCCAGTCCGACGTCTTCCATCATCGCGAGCGGGGTTTCCTCCCCGAGGGGCTGCTCAACTACCTGGCCCTGTTGGGATGGTCCATCTCCGAGGACCGTGACGTGTTCGGTCTCGACGAGATGGTCCGAGCGTTCGACATCCGCCGGGTCAGTGCCAACCCGGCCCGGTTCGACCAGAAGAAGGCCGACGCCATCAACGCCGCGCATCTGCGCGCTCTGGACCTCGACGACTTCGTGGAAAGGGTCGTGCCCTACCTGGTCGCCGGAGAGGTGCTGCCCGAACGTCCGAGCGAGGACCAGTTGGAGACGGTGCGTGCGGCGGCCCCGCTCGTCCAGGAGCGGCTCACGGTCCTCTCGGACGCCGTCGGCATGATGGGTTTCCTGTTCGCGGGGGAGACGTTCGAGCCGGAACCGGCCGCCGCTTCGAAGGCTCTGGGGACCGACGCGGCACCGGTGCTCTCGGCCGCTCTCGACGCTCTCGAACCGCTGTCCGAGTGGCGTGCCGCCGACATCGAGCACGCGTTGAAGGAGGCGATCGTCGAGGGGCTGGGGATAAAACCCCGCAAAGCGTTCACTCCGGTTCGCGTGGCGGTCACGGGCCGTACGGTCTCGCCGCCGCTGTTCGAGTCCATGGAACTCCTCGGCAGGCAGCCCTCCTTGGACCGACTGCGCGGCGCGCTGCGGACCGCGAATCAGGAGTGATCATTCTCACCGTGTCGGTTCCGGCGGCGGGGTCCGCGGACCGGCACGGTGAGTGAGTTCATGTGCTGATGCACGAGCGAACTAAACCGTGTCAGTGACTTAAGTATCACCATGTTGGGCGAGTCGGCCACTCCGGGTGGAGGCCTAGCCTCACGGGGTGAAATCCGCACTTGAAGTATCGGCTCCGGAACGCCCCTCTGGCGTCAAAGCAGTCTGCCTGGACATCGACGACACGCTGCTGGACAGTCACCGCTCGGCTCGGAGGGCCTTCGCGTCGCTGACCGGCAACGATGCGGCGTGGCCGGTGTGGCGACGACTGACCGACGAGTACAACGCGCGCATGGCGGCGGGTGAGATCGACTTCGAGACGATGTGCCGGGAGCGCACCCGTGACTTCTTCGGCGCGTTCGGGGAACAGCTCAGCGAGGACGAGGTGCTGGCCAGGGAACAGCGCCGCATGGCCGCGCTGCGGGAGTCCTGGGAGTTGTTCGACGACGTCTCCCGCTGTCTTGAATGGCTTCGTGCCAGTGGTTTCGGGGTGGCCGCCGTAACCAACGCCCCCGGGGCGTATCAACGTCACAAGCTGGCCGCCACGGGACTGGCCGCCAGTTTCGACGCGGTCCTCATCTCGGAGGAGTGCGGGGTGGCCAAACCGTCCCCCGAGATCTTCTCCGCTGCCTGCGCGGCCCTGCGCCTCTCGCCCGCCGAGGTGGTCCACGTCGGCAACAACCTGGAGGTCGACGCCAACGGAGCCGCGTGCGCGGGCATGCACGGTGTCTGGCTGGACCGCGAGCGCAACAGCTCGGCGAGTGTGATGGTTCCCCACCGCGGGGTATCTGTGATCACGAGCCTGTGCGAGCTTCCCGAACTGCTGGTGTGCGATCTTCCGCTCGACTGGGCCGGTGGTGCCGCGCCGCCCGCTCGCGACGCGAGCATGGTCGGCTCGAGGTGAACCGCTACCGGGCCGAGTGATTCGGTGCCCTCGGAGTGCTCGCCCGGCCCAACGGCTGTCGCACGCGTGTCGTGGCGGCCCGTGGCCTCGCTGGGTGCTCCGAGTGGCGCTCCTCCGCGCCCCGAGGCGGACCGGTTCGACTCGGGGAAGTCCCGAGCCCGGAGATCCGGTCGGCTCCCCGGAACGTGGTTCGGTGGAAGACGGGGCGCGTAGGGGGCGAGATCCATCTGTCGAGGGACGTGCCGAGGATCGCGGGGTATAGCCCGCTCACCTGCTGAATCATCGTCGACAGGGGGGGTGGTTAACCGGGGTTCGCGGCCATGGTCTAGTATATTCACCAACGCGATGAACAGAGGTCATCGCACGGAACAAGTGAAAAACCGCCGAATGATACGATGTTCATCGGTGTCGATGGGGTATGGTGTAATCGGCAGCACGACTGATTCTGGTTCAGTTAGTCTAGGTTCGAATCCTGGTACCCCAGCTGAGGAAACGCTCGGTAATCCGGCGTGCCTCGTGCGGTCCCGTCGTCTAGTGGCCTAGGACGCCGCCCTCTCAAGGCGGTAACGTGGGTTCGAATCCCATCGGGACTACGGAGGCCGGGGAGCCTTTCGGCTTCGCCGTGCCACTTCACCGAGATAGGCGTGAGCTTCGCCCGCGTGGTGCCGGTCATTTCGGATTCGTGTGCTGTGTCGCACCGGGTTACGTTATGATCCGCTGACAAGTTATGGTGCTCCTTCGGGAGCTCCGCGAGAGTGCTTACGGTCCCGTCGTCTAGTGGCCTAGGACGCCGCCCTCTCAAGGCGGTAACGTGGGTTCGAATCCCATCGGGACTACTCGAGATACGGAAAGCCGGTGTGCCGCACATCGGCTTTTCGTGTGTTCAAGGGTCTGTCACCATTCCCGCCCTCGGCGGTTCCGTGGCGAGCTCGGCGGGGTGGCGCCCTCCAGTTCCTCGGATCTCCGCTGTCACCGTACGCCCAGGTGTCCGGCGATTCCGCTCGTCGGGACGACGAGTGCCACCGAGCCACCGTGCTCGGTCTCGCGGCCGGGGAACATGCCTTGCCGCGTCGAGTGGCACCCGTCCCTCGGCTCGCGCCCCCGGGTGGGCCGCGAGGTGGTGGACCGTTCCCGAGCCCCGGGAACGCGTGAAGGACACCCCGCGGCCGCCGCGACGGTGGGTGGGTTCCGATCAGAGCCTGTTCTGCAGCCCCTCGGCAGCCGCGAGCAGGTCCGCGGCCCACCTGCTGCCCGGCCTGCGCCCCATCCGGTCGATGGGTCCGGAGACCGAGATGGCGGCCACCACGGTGCCCGCCGAATCACGCACCGGTGCCGAGACGCTGGCCACTCCGGACTCCCGTTCGGCGACACTCTGCGCCCAGCCCCGCCGGCGCACCTCCATGAGGGTCCGCTCTCCGAACACGGCTTCCGCCAGTACCGCCCGCTGGGTCGCGGGATCGGACCACGCCGCGAGTACCTTCGCGCCGGAACCCGCCGTCATCGGCAGCGCCGTGTTGACCGGAACGGTGTCCCGCAGTCCGCTCGGTGGCTCGGCGGTGGCCACGCAGGTGCGCTGCATGCCGTCGCGGCGGTAGAGCTGGACGCTCTCTCCGGTGATGTCGCGGAGTTTGGGCAGCACGGCGGCCGCCGCCTCCAGCAGCGGGTCCACCGCTCCGCCCGCGAGTTCGCCGAGGGCCGGTCCGGAGCGCCAACGTCCGTCGGAGCCGCGCCGCAGCATCCGGTGAGTTTCGAGTCCGACCGCCAGTCTGTGTGCCGTTGCCCTGGGCAGTCCCGTACGCTCGCACAGTTCCGCGAGGCCGCACGGGTCCTCGGCGGCCGCCTGTAGGACGGCCACCGCTTTGTCCAGAACTCCGATACCGCTATGCTCTCCCACGGGGCGATACTAACGTCTCGTCATATGGGAAGTCCACAACGTGGGAGCCGTACCACTCGGATCCCACGGCCTCGATGGGAGGAGCGATGGGTAGCACGCTCGCCGAGAAGGTATGGAACGAGCACCTGGTGCGTCGCGGTACGGGGGACGAGCCGGACCTGCTCTACATCGACCTCCATCTCGTGCACGAGGTGACCAGCCCGCAGGCCTTCGAGGGGCTGCGGCTGGCCGACCGCCCCGTACGCCGGCCGGATCTGACGTTGGCGACCGAGGACCACAACGTGCCCACCGACGGCGCGGAGTTGCCCATCGCCGACCCGGTGTCGCGTACGCAGGTGGAAACGCTGCGCAAGAACTGCGCCGACTTCGGAGTACGGCTTCATCCCATGGGGGACTCCGAGCAGGGAATCGTCCACGTGGTCGGGCCTCAGCTGGGGCTGACCCAACCCGGGACCACGGTGGTGTGCGGCGACAGTCACACCTCGACGCACGGGGCTTTCGGTGCGCTCGCCTTCGGGATCGGCACCTCGGAGGTCGAGCACGTACTGGCCACCCAGACGCTGCCGCTGCGGCCGTTCCGCACCATGGCCGTCAACATCGAGGGAACGCTTCGCCCCGGAGTTACCAGCAAGGACGTCATCCTCGCGGTCATCGCCAAGATCGGAACCGGTGGCGGTCAGGGCTACGTGCTGGAGTACCGCGGCTCGGCGGTGGAGTCCATGACGATGGAAGCCCGCATGACCATGTGCAACATGTCCATCGAAGCCGGTGCCAGGGCGGGCATGATAGCCCCGGACGAGACGACCTTCGCCTATCTCGAGGGACGCCAGCACGCGCCTCGCGGGTCGGACTGGGACGAGGCCGTGGCGTACTGGAAGTCGTTGCGCACCGATGACGACGCGGTCTACGACGCCGAGGTGACGATCGACGCGGACGAGCTCACGCCGTTCGTGACCTGGGGGACCAATCCCGGCCAGGGGCTTCCGCTCGGGGAGCGGGTTCCCGATCCGGAGACCATCTCCGACGAGGAGTCCCGAACGGCCACCGAGAAGGCGCTGGAGTACATGGGCCTGCGCGCCGGTACCCCGTTGCGCGACATCTCGGTGGACACCGTGTTCCTCGGTTCCTGCACCAATGGTCGGATCGAGGATCTGCGCACCGCGGCCGGGATACTGCGCGACCACAAGGTCGCCGATGACGTCCGCATGCTGGTGGTCCCGGGATCCATGCGCGTTCGTCAGCAGGCCGAGGAGGAGGGGCTGCACGAGGTCTTCGAGGCCGCGGGGGCCGAATGGCGCCAGGCGGGCTGCTCGATGTGCCTGGGCATGAATCCGGACCAGCTCACGCCGGGGGAGCGCTCGGCCTCGACCTCCAACCGGAACTTCGAGGGCAGGCAGGGCAAGGGCGGTCGTACGCACCTCGTCTCCCCAGTGGTGGCGGCGGCGACGGCCGTGCGCGGCACGCTTTCCTCGCCGGAGGACCTGTAGTCACGCGGTCCGCCCCATCCGGCGCTCTCCGGGCACGACGCCCCAACACGCGCCGGCCGGAGCGGGGCGCCTCGCCTTCCGACATGTTTGGAGCAGTCCATGGAACCGTTTACCACCCACACCGGTGTCGGCGTGCCGCTTCGTCGGTCCAACGTAGACACCGACCAGATCATCCCGGCCGTGTACCTCAAGCGCGTCGCGCGGACGGGCTTCGAGGACGCGCTGTTCGCCGCCTGGCGAGCCGAGGAGGATTTCGTCCTCAACGTCGAGCCGTTCAACCGGGGCAGCGTGCTGGTCGCCGGCCCCGACTTCGGTACCGGCTCCTCCCGTGAGCACGCGGTTTGGGCGCTGAAGGACTACGGTTTTCGCGTCGTCATCTCCTCCCGGTTCGCCGACATCTTCCGAGGCAACGCCGGTAAGCAGGGACTGCTCGCCGCCCGCTGCGAGCAGTCCGATGTGGAACTGTTGTGGAAGCTGCTGGAGACCGAGCCCGGTACCAGCGTGACGGTGGACCTGAACGCGCGGACAGTGAGTGCCAAGGACCTGACCGTCGGCTTCGAGGTCGACGAGTACACGCGCTGGCGGTTGTTGGAGGGCCTCGACGACATCGGCCTGACGATGCGTTCCGAGGACAGCATCGACGCCTTCGAGCGAACCAGGCCCGGTTTCCTGCCCACCACGTTGCCAGCCCCCACCGCCTGAGGGGCGCGGTTCGGGGGCGTTTTCCCGCTCTCGAGCGTTGAAAATCGCCCCCGAACGGTAAACCGGACGAGCACTCCCGGGATGAGGGGACATCGGTTTCGCCGACCGTCAATGATGCGCCACCACCCGAAAAACGGGCGTGGCGAATGGCATCCGTTGGTGCGGAGATTTACCGTGGCCCCTGAGTCGGCCCGGACGGGCCGTAGTTGTCCTGGGAGGGACTGACGTGAACAAGGCGCAACTAATCGAGGCGTTGGCCGAACGCCTCGGTGACAAAAAAACCGCGAGTCAGGCAGTGGACAACGTCGTGGATCTCATTGTCCGCAACGTCAACAAGGGCGAGAAGGTGAATATCACGGGCTTCGGTGTTTTCGAGAAGCGCGCTCGTGCCGCCCGCACCGCCCGCAATCCGCGCACCGGGGAAGCGGTGAAGGTCCGCAAGACCAACGTGCCCGCTTTCCGGGCCGGCACCCAGTTCAAGGAAGTGGTCGGCGGCCAGCGGAAACTTCCCCGCGCCACCACCCCCAAGACCGGTACGGCGGGCCGTTCCACCTCGGCGGCTGCCAAGAGCGCTTCCGGTACCGCGCGGGCCGGAACCACCACCCGCACGGGCGGGACGAGTTCCCGCACGGGCGGAGCGACCACACGGCCCGCCACCACGAGGACGGGGGGTGCCAAGGCGAGCACCGCGAAGACCGGGACCGCGAAGGCGGGCACTTCCGCCAAGACGGCGACGAAGAGCGGTAGCACCAGGGCCACCGGCGCTTCGAAGGGCACGTCCACGACGAGCACCGCCAAGACCAGCACGGCGAGAGCGGGCTCTTCCGCCAAGACGGCGACGTCGTCCAGGGCCACCACGGGCCGTTCGAGCACGGCCAAGAGCGGTACGAGCACGAAGGCCGCGTCCAGGACCGGAACGAGCCGTACGACCGCGGCCACCTCCACGAGGACGAGCACCGCCAAGACCAGCACGGCCAAGACCGGTACGAGCGCGTCCCGGACGGGGGGTGCCAAGGCGAGCACCGCGAAGACCGGGACCGCGAAGGCGGGCACTTCCGCCAAGACGGCGACGAAGAGCGGTAGCACCAGGGCCACCGGCGCTTCGAAGGGCACGTCCACGACGAGCACCGCCAAGACCGGAACCGCCAAGACTGGCACCGCGAAGACAGGAACGTCCAAGTCCGCGACCAGCAGGACCCAGTCTTCCAAGAGCTCCACGAGTTCGACCAGGAAGTCCACTTCGAGTCGCGGAAGCAGGAAGTAGCGCTCGCTACCGTGCTTCTCGGACGCTTTCGTCTTCCGGGGCCGGGCTCGGGAAGTAGTCGGCCGCGGCGAGCAACGGGGAGGGATCCGCCCCGTTACCGGAGTGCGTGTCGGTGAGGAAGGAGAGGACCCAGACGCTGGCCTTGCGGCTGTGGACTTCGCCGATCGCCAGCCCGCCCGACCGGGACAACGAGCCGACCAGATCCGGAATGACACCGCCCTGGCTGCACACCACCGCGGTTCCGGGTTCGGAGGCGATACGCAGCAGTCGCCGCCTTCCGGCTTCCGGATCAGCTCGGTATGATTCCTCGGTCAGTGCCGGTTCGGGCTCGACGTTCGTCCGCAGGTCCTGGGCTAGTGAGTCCACCGTCTGTTCGCAGCGCAGCCTCGGAGCGGCGTGTACGCGTTCGGGGCCGAACAGCGACAGCAGGCTGTGCAGTTCCTTCTCCTGCCGCCATCCCGCGTCGCTGAGCGGTCGCAGGTTGTCGTCCTCGTGGGAGTCAGCGCGGTCGCCCGCCTCGGCGTGCCTGACCAGCAGCACGGTGCTCATGGTGGCGGGCAGGCTCTCGAACGAGTTCACCACGCCGTGGTCGTCCGCGTATGTGAGCCATTCGTGAGCCCGCGAGAGCGGGACCCAGCGCAGTTGGTCGACCTCCTCGTTGGCGACGAACTCGCCGGGGAGCGCACGCGCGGCGAAGTAGTGCACGAACTTGTCGGCGCGGGAGCCCGCCCCGCGCGGCACCTCGTAACCGATTCGGCGGAGGTGGCGGGACAGCACGCAGTCCAGTCCCGTTTCCTCACCGACCTCCCGTGCGGCGGTGTGCGCGATCGTCTCACCCGGGTCGAGCTTGCCCTTGGGCAGGGACCAGTCCCCGTACCGGGGCCTGTGCACCACGGCTATCTCCGGTTCACCGGTGGGGCCCGGCCGCCACAGTACCGCTCCGGCCGCCAGGATCACGTCCCCGTGCTCGGCGGGGGAAGGCATCGTTCCAGCCCGCTCGGTCTCGGAATCGGATTCGAGTTCGGACATCTCGACTCACACCTTAGCGCCGTGCATCCGCAGCATCTCCACCTGGTGGTCGCGAACCTGCTGGTCCTGGCGTGGCGAGGCCTCCCAGTCGCCCTTCGCGTTGAGTACCCAACAGCGGGTCTGCGGATGCAGTGCCGAGTCGAGTAGCGCGTCCAGCTCCGCTGTCAGGCGGGGGTCGGTCACCTGGACCTGTGCTTCGATCCGCCGGTCCAGATTGCGGTGCATCATGTCGGCACTGCCGATCCAGTGCTCGTTCGAGCCCTGAAAGTGAAACACTCTGGAATGTTCCAGGAACCGGCCGAGAATGGAGCGAACCTCGATGTTGTCGCTCAATCCGCTGACCCCGGCCTGCAGGGCGCAGATACCGCGTACCACGATTCTGATCGGTACCCCGGCTATCGATGCCCGGTAGAGGGCGTCGATGATCTGTTCGTCGACCAGTGAATTGACCTTCATGCGAATGCCGGCCGGCTGTCCGCTCCCCGCGAGGGATATTTCACCCTCGATGCGTTCGACTATGCCGGTTCGGATGCCCTGTGGCGAAACCAGAATTCGACGATAAGTGTCGTGTCGCGCGTATCCGGTCAGCACGTTGAACAGATCAGTCAGATCGGCGCCGATGTCGTCGTCGGCGGTGAGCAGTCCGAGGTCCTCGTACGACCGAGCTGTTTTCGGATTGTAGTTGCCGGTCCCCAGGTGGCAGTAACGCCGGAGGCTCGCCCCTTCCTGGCGGACCACGAGCGCCGTCTTGCAGTGCGTTTTCAGCCCCACCAGCCCGTAGACCACGTGCACCCCGGAACGCTCCAGCGCGCGGGCCCACTGAATGTTGGCCTGCTCGTCGAACCTCGCCTTGAGCTCGACCAGTGCCACCACCTGCTTGCCCGCCTCGGCCGCGTCGATCAGCGAGTTGACGATCGGTGAGTCACCCGAGGTCCGGTACAGCGTCTGCTTGATCGCGAGCACCTGCGGGTCCACCGCGGCCTGTTCGATGAACCGCTGCACCGAGGTGGAGAACGCGTGATAGGGATGGTGCAGCAGTACGTCGCCCTCCCGCAGCGTCGCGAAGATGCTCTTGGACGTGTTGCCCTCCGCGAACGCCGGATGGGTCGCCGGTACCATCGGCGAGCCCTTCAGATCCGGGCGTTGCAGTTTTCCCAGCTGGAACAGGCAGGACAGGTCCAGCAGGCCGCGTACCTCGACCACGTCGTGCGGATCCACGTCCAGTTCGCGCAGCAGCAGGTCGAGCATCGTCCGGCTCATCGTGTCGGCGATCTCCAGCCGAACGGGAGGGCCGAACCTCCGACGGGCGAGCTCACGTTCCATCGCCTGCAGCAGGTCCTCGTCGCGGTCCTCCTCGACCTCCAGATCCGCGTTCCGGGTGACCCGGAAGATGTGGTGCTCGGTTACCTCCATTCCCGGGAACAGTTTGTCCAGGTGCGCGGCTATGAGCTCCTCGAGCGGGATGAAGGTGCTCTGCGACCTGTCCCGGTCCTCCTCCACCCGGATCAACCGCGCCACGTTGTCCGGGACCTTGACCCGGGCGAACCTCTTGATGCCCGCCTCGGGGTCGGTGACCATCACGGCGAGGTTCAGCGACAGCCCGGAGATGTAGGGGAAGGGGTGCGCCGGATCGACGGCCAGCGGGGTGAGTACCGGGAAGACGTGGTCCTGGAAGTAGCGCGTCAGGTTCTCCCGCTCCCGCTGTTCGAGCCGGGACCAGCTCAGGACGCGGATGCCGTTGGCCTCCAGCTCCGGCAGCAGCTCGTCGAGGAACACCCGGTCGAGCCGCTCGACCAGATCCTGGTTGCGTGCCGAGATTCTGGTGAGCTGCTCGTGCGGCGAGAGACCGTCGGCGCTGCGCACCGACAGCCCGGTCTCCTCGCGCCGCTTCAGCCCCGCCACCCTGACCATGTAGAACTCGTCCAGGTTCGAGGCGAATATGGCCAGGAACTTCGCGCGCTCCAGGGGTGGTTGTGACGGGTCCTCGGCCACCGCCAGTACCCGGGCGTTGAAATCCAACCAGGACAGCTCGCGGTTCAGGTACCGGTTCTCCGGGAGATCGGTGCTGGCCGCGGCACGCGTGACCGCGGGAGGGGCGGCCGGGACACGGGCACCGTCGGGTTCGCCGGGGCGCGTGCCCGCCCCCTCGGGAGCCGGTCGGGCCTCGTCGGTCGTTGTTTCGGACGCGTTCCGCTCCCCCGGGGCGGGGGCTCCGCCGGGGTGTTGCCCTCGCGTCGGTTCGGAAAGCCGATCGTCGCCGTCCGTGCTCACATCCCTATTCTCGCTCATGAGGTAGGGGGTACGCTCATCCGATCGGATGGTGACGGAGCTTACAGTAGCTGTTCGGGCAGGCTGGGAACGGACGAGCGTGGCGGGGCTCAGGTGAGGCCGACTCCGGGGCTTCCGTGGCGGAAACCTCCCGCGGCCCCGGAGAAGAAGTGCGGACTACACCGTGTCGGGACAGCCCGCCCAGCGGTCGAGGAGTTCCGGGGCTTCGTCCCGAAGTAACGCGCGGGTGTGTTCCCCGAGCCGAAGTCGCGCGGCGGTGCGCAGGTCCGCCTCGGTGTCCACGTCGCAGCGCAGCGACTCCCACGGCCCGCGCAGCGGGTTCGCGCCGCCTTCCCGGTGGGCCGCCGCCGACCCCGGACCGAAGCTCGGCCGCAGCGGAGCCCCGCTCGAAGCCAGCAGCAAGGTCGTGCCGGTGCCCTGCCGGTCGGCGCAGCAGGCGCGCTCCGCCCCCGCCTCCGCGATCGCCCCGTCCAGTTCCCCACCGCGCAACGCGGGCAGATCGGCCTGGAGTGCACCGGTGCGGACGTGCGGCAGCCGTTCGCGGAGAACGCCGTCGCCGTGACGCAGCGCCGCGTTGAGCCCGGCGAGGGGCGCGTCCGCCAGCACCTCCACACCGTGGTCGCGGAACCGGCGCGTCAGCTCCGGATCCGAAGTGACCACGATCACCCGCAGCACCCGTTCGGCAGCCTCGGCGGCAAGCACGGTGTCCAGCGCCAGCGCCGTCACGAGCTCGGCGTGTTTTCCCGGAGGGATCTCCCCGCCACGCAACCGGGTCTTGGCCGAGTGCAACGGTTTGATGGGTACGAGCAGCTGAACTCCCACGGTCACTCCGCCATTCTGCTCCTCGCCCGAAACGGGCGGCACGACCGGTCAATGGGTGGAAACAACCCCAACGGGTATGTTGGCAGCCGCTGGAACGGAAGGAGTTTGGTGTGGCCGAGCCCAGGAGTCTGCGGCGTTCCCGCAGCGGCACCAAGGAACGTGGACGCGGTGTGGTCGGCAGGATCTGGTTGGCGATCGCCATCCTGGTGTTCTATCCGGTCAAGACGCTGCTCGCCCGAACCAGGCTGATCGGGTTGGAGCATGTTCCCGCCGAGGGCGGCGCGCTGCTGGTGCTCAACCACGTCTCGCACCTCGACCCGATCTACGACGCGGTCTCGGTGCACCGGGCGGGCAGGCTTCCCCGGTTCCTCGCCAAGCACACGCTCTGGAACTATCCGGTGCTGCGCGGCGTGCTCCGGGGGGTCGAGCAGATTCCGGTGTATCGCGGCAGCGTGAACGCCCAGCAGAGCCTGCGGGAGGCCCACCGGGCTCTGGAGCGGGGCAAAGTCGTGCTGATCTATCCCGACGGCACCATCACCAAGGACCCGGACGGTTGGCCCATGATCCCCAAGCTGGGGGTGGCGCGGCTCGCGCTGGAGCACGACGTCCCGGTGGTTCCGGTGGCGCGGTGGGGAACCAGGGAGATCTACGACCAGTACAACAAGCGTTTCCGCCCCTTCCCCCGCAAGCGGGTGACGTTGAAGTTCGGTCCGCCCGTCGACCTCTCCGCGTACCCCCGGGGCGAAGCCGACACCAGGACGCTGCGCGAGGTCACCGAGCTGATCATGCGTCTGGTGCGTGACCAGCTGGCCGAGATCAGGGGCGAGCGGGCTCCCACCGCGTTCTACTCGAGCTCCAAGCGAGGGGAGCGGAACGACGACCATGTCTGAGGCGGCCGTCGTCTCGCCGTCGGGGCCGGAGGTGCTCCGCCGCGTAGCGGTGCTGGGGGCCGGCTCCTGGGGCACCACGTTCGCGAAGGTGCTCGCCGACGCGGGGACCGAAGTGCGGTTGTGGGCGCGGCGTGCTCACGTGGCCGAGGCCGTCGAGCGCGACAGGGTCAATCCCGAGTACCTGCCGGGGATTCCGCTTCCGGAGGGGTTGCGTGCCACCGACGACGCCGCCGAAGCGCTGCACGGCGTCGACGCGGTGGTGCTGGCCGTGCCCAGCCAGACACTCCGGGAGAACCTGACCGGGTGGCAGCCCCTGCTCCCGGAGGGGGCCACCCTCGTCAGCCTGGCCAAGGGTGTGGAGCTGAGCACCCTGAAGCGGATGAGCCAGGTGATAGCCGAGGTGGCCGATGTTCCCGCCGAGCGGGTGGCGGTCGTCTCCGGCCCCAACCTCGCCAAGGAGATCGCCGAGGAGCAGCCCACCGCCACAGTGGTGGCCTGTCCGGACCACGACCGCGCGGTCGCGCTGCAGCGGGCCTGCTCGACGAGGTACTTCCGGCCGTACACCAACACCGACATCGTCGGGGTGGAGGTCGCAGGTGCCTGCAAGAACGTGATAGCGCTCGCCTGCGGGGTGGCCTCCGGGCTCGGGTACGGCTCCAACACCATGTCCACTCTCATCACCAGGGGGATCGCCGAGACGACCCGACTGGGAACGGCGCTGGGGGCCGAACCCATGACCTTCGCCGGTCTGGCCGGTACGGGGGACCTGGTGGCGACCTGTGTCTCGCCGTTGTCCCGCAACCGTACGTTCGGGGAGCGGCTGGGACGTGGCGACTCCGTCGCGGAGGCGCAGCGGGCCGCGCACGGCCAGGTGGCCGAGGGGGTCAAGTCCTGCCGCTCGTTGTGCGAGCTGGCGGCCGCCAACGGGGTGGAAATGCCGATAGCCGAGGTGGTCCACCGCGTGTGCCACGAAGGACTGGATCCGATCCCCGCCGCGGCCGAGTTGCTGGGGCGGGACCGCAAACCGGAGTAGCGACCGACACGCTCGACAGGAAGGAGACTCCGTTGTACGGGGACGGGACGCGCTGCGTACACGGTGGAGAGACCGAACCGGCCCCGGGGGAGCCGTTCATGCCCGGTCCGGTGTTCGCGGCCCCGTACCACCTGGGGGGATCCGACCGGCTCGGTGACTCCGACTTCTACGGCAGGGGCGGAAACCCCAGCTGGCGTGCTTTGGAGGCCGCCATCGGGGATCTGGACGGCGGGCGGTGCCTGCTGCTGCCGTCCGGGATGGCGGCCATCGGAACCCTGCTGCGGGCCGTGCTGCACGCGGGCGATGTGTTGGTGCTTCCCACCGACGGTTACTACGCCACCAGGGAGTTCGTGCGCACCGAGCTCTCCGAGCTGCACCTGGAGGTGCGCGAGGTCCCCACCGCGGGCCCCTTCCCCGACGGCGTTTTCGACGGCGCCCGCCTGGTGTTGCTGGAGACGCCCTCCAATCCGGGGCTCGACGTCTGCGACATCGCCGCCCTGGCCGAGCGCGCGCACGCGGCGGGAGCACTGGTGGCGGTGGACAACACGACCGCCACCCCGCTGGGGCAGCGACCGCTGGAACTCGGCGCCGACGCGGTGCTCGCAAGTGACACCAAGGCGCTGTGCGGTCACAGTGACCTGTTGCTCGGCCACGTCAGTGTGCGCGACGAGGACCTCGCGTGGCGGCTCGTCCGCGTCCGCACGCTTTCCGGCGCGATCCCCGCCCCGTTCGAGACCTGGCTGGCACACCGCAGCATGGCCACGCTCGACCTGCGGCTCGCTCGGCAGGCCGAGAACGCCGCCGCACTGGCCGAGGCGCTGTCCGGGCACCGGGCCGTCTCCGGAGTGCGTTGGCCCGGTATGCCGTCCGACCCCGCCCACGAGGTCGCCGCCCGACAGATGCGCCGGTGGGGTGGGGTACTGCGCTTCGAACTGCGGGACGCCGAGGCGGTGGAGCGGTTGGTGAGCCGAAGTGGTCTCGTCTCCGGGGCGACGAGTTTCGGGGGCGTACACAGCACCGTCGATCGGCGTGCGCAGTGGGGCGACCCCGTTCCCGAGGGGTTCGTGCGGTTTTCCGCCGGGTGCGAGGACACCGAGGATCTCGTGGCCGATGTCCTCGCCGCGCTGGACTGACCGGAACTCGCCGTGGGGTTTACCTTTCGGTCGTGGCGAGCCCGTGATCTCATGGGGCGTGCGGTGCCAGGTGGGCGGAGCGGCTCGCGGAAGGCCACGATGGTGTGAGATCTCGCGGAGACATCGGGAAGTTCCTTGACCTCCCGGCGTGTGGCTGCTCAACTGGAAACCGTGTTTGTGTGCGCTGAGAAGGCGAACCCGACGGCGGTCCGACTCCCAGTCGGTCAGTACCGCCATGTCGAGCTGCGCCTGGTAGCCAGCGCGCTGTGTCCTTCGCGATGAGTTACAGCGCGATCGTGGATCGCTGATCCGCGAGTCGCCGATGTTCTTGTCCTCATCCACCTCTCACTTGACCGCGAAGGATCTCTCACCGTGTTCGCCGTTCCACCGAATACTGTCCTGGACGCGTCCGGACGCACCCGGGCCCACCCCGCGCTGATCGCCCGCGACGTCGCGAACGACCGTCGCCACTGGGCGCACCTGGTGCGCTATGACCGGGAACAGCGCTGGTCCCGGCTGCTGCGCCGTACAGCCGACCACGAGGTCTGGATTCTGAGCTGGCTTCCCGAGCAGCACACCGAACTGCACGACCACGGAGGCGCCGACGGTGCGTTCATCGTGGTCTCCGGTGTGCTCACCGAGCGCGCGGTGCGTTCCGATTCCGGACATCACCGGGCCGAGGTGCTGCACACGCTCGTCGCGGGCCAGTCACGGGTTTTCGGGCCCCACTACGCTCACCAGGTGAACAACGAAGGCCCGGATCCGGCGATCAGCATCCACGTCTACCGCCCGGCCCGGGCGGTCAACCCCACCGGCTAGAGAGTTTCTCCGGAACCGAGGAGTTCCGGTGCGCTCTTCCTCGCCGTACGTCCTCGGGGTGGTTCAGGAGGACGTGACCGTGGAGTCGAGCTTTCGCACGAAGTGCGTGGAAGGCGCGGTGAACCCGCTGTTCGCGTACAACCGGTGAGCGGCGTGTCGTCCGTTGCCCGAGTCGAGGTGGATCTCGCCCGCCCCCGTCGCCGCCGCCTCCCGTTCTATCCAGCGCAACAGCTCACCCGCGTAACCGTTTCCCCTGGCCCGAGGCAGGGTGCACAGATCGTCGACGTAGACGTAGTGTCCCCAGGCAAGGCACTCACCGGCCCGGAATCCGGCAGCCGCCACCACCCGTTCCTCCGGGGCGTAGGCAGCTATGAGCCGGTAGCCGTGCCGTCGTTGCCTGCCGACCGCGGCCAGGAACTCCGCGACCGTCTCAAAATGCGGCCGCAGTTCCCGGAGCACCGGATACGCGGCCACGGTCTCCTCGTGATCGAGCTCCCTGACCAGCAATGCCACCTCCCGATTGGCGTGCGTTGGGTGGGCGTGCGCTCGCCGACCCGGCGACCGCCTCCGTAGCGTCGCCCGAAAGGTGGCATCATTGAAGGGCCATTCAGGGAGTATTCGAAAATGCCACCCAGGGTTTTCCCTTCCGGAGCGCCGCCGTTGGAACTGGCGGTGGAGCTGGACCGTGCGAGTCCCCGACCGTTGGCGGCGCAACTCGCCGCGGAGTTGCGCGACGCCGCTACCCGGGGCCAACTCCGACGCGGTGACCGGCTGCCCTCCACACGTGCGCTGGCCCGGCACCTCGACGTCAGTCGCACCGTCACGGCGGCCGCCTACGAGCAGCTCCACGCCGAGGGTTGGATCGCGGGCAGGCACGGGTCCGGCACCTACGTCACGGCGGCTCCGCCCGGAGTGTCCGGAACCACGCGGGGTGGCGAGGTCTCCGAGCGGGAGACCGGAACGGAGGAGGGGGTGTTACTCGCCCCCGGCGCACCGTGGTCGGAGGGCATCGACCGTGCCGCCTGGCGCCGCGCCTGGCGCGCCGCCGGGGACAAGGCTCCGTCCACCCTGCCCTACCGGGCCGGGGTTCCGGAGTACCGCGCGGCCGTCGTCGAGCACCTGTTGCGCCACCGCGGTCTGGTGGTGGAGGGCCCCGCCGAGAACTCGGTGCTGGCCACGGCCGGTACCACCTCGGCCCTCGCCGAACTGGCCGCCTCGGTGCTGCGTCCCGGGATGTCGGTGGCCATCGAGGACCCCGGATACCAGCGGGCGGTGGGGGCGTTGCGCGCGGCCGGTGTCGAGGTGCACCCGGTGCCGGTGGACCACTCCGGGATCGTGGTGGAACGTATCCCCGAACACGTGAACGCCGTCTACTGCTCGCCCGCTCACCAGTATCCCCTCGGGGGGAGGATGCCGGCCCAGCGGCGGACCGCGCTGATCGAGCGGGCACGAGCGGCCGGGTGGTTGATCGTCGAGGACGACTACGACGGAGAACTGCGTTACGACGTGGCTCCGCTGCCGGTCCTGGCCGCCATGGCGCCGGACGTGGTGGTGCACCTGGGCACCACCAGCAAAATACTCACCCCCACGCTCGGGGTCGGCTGGCTGCTCGCCCCGGAGTGGGTGACCGCCGCCGTGCTGGAGTACCGCCAACGCACCGGCACCCGACCCGCCCCGGCGGGGCAGTGGCTGCTCACCGAGTTCGCCGCCAACGGGGACCTGGGCAGGCATCTGCGGCGGTTGCGGCGTGAGTTCTCCCGCAGGAGGGAGCTGATCGTGGCGGCTTTCGATCGGGCGGGCTTCGAGCTGTTCGGGGACCGAGCCGGGGCACACGTCGTGCTGCCGCTGTCGGACGGCGAAGCCGAGCGCCGCGTCATCGGGGACCTGGGGAGACGCGGGGTGTTCGTCGACGGTCTGCGCAGGCACCACCTGGCCCAGCAGCAGTGGTACGGGCTGGCCCTCGGATACGCGGCCTGTGGCGAGCGGGAGCTGCGGAGCACGCTGCCGCTCCTGGTCGAGGAGATCGCCGGGGGGTGATCAGCCGCCGGCGGTCCGCGCGTTCCGGGGGAGGTATGGTGCTCCGTATGGCAGAACGCAAGGTCCGGGTGGCCGTCGTCTTCGGCGGGCGCAGCACCGAACACGGTATCTCCTGTCTCTCCGCCGGTAGTGTGCTCGCTCATCTGGACCGGGAGCGTTTCGAGGTCGTGCCCGTCGGGATCACGCGTGGTGGAACCTGGGTCCTGGGGCCGGACGACGAGGAGCAGCTGCGCATCAACGACCGGGTCGAGCCGGAGATCACCGATGGCAGGACGCTGACCCTGCCGGCCGATCCCGGCAGCCGTGAACTGGTCTCGCTGGAGTCGGGCAGTGTGGGTGAGGTGCTGTCCGGAGTGGATGTCGTGCTGCCGATGCTGCACGGTGCCTTCGGCGAGGACGGCACCATCCAGGGACTGCTCGAGATGGCGGGCATCCCGTACGCGGGCCCCGGAGTGCTGGCCAGCTCGGCCGCCATGGACAAGGAGTTCGCCAAGAAGCTCCTCGCGGCCGAGGGGCTCGCGGTCGGAACCTACGAAGTGCTTCGCGGGGACGAGCCCACACTGGACGAGCACCGCAGGGAACGGCTGGGGCTGCCCGTGTTCGTCAAGCCGGCTCGTGCCGGTTCCTCGGTGGGCATCACCAGGGTCACCGATTTCGCCGAACTCGACGACGCGATCGCCGAGGCACGGCGCACCGATCCCAAGGTGATCGTCGAGTCCGCGCTGTCCGGGCGTGAGATCGAGTGCGGTGTGCTGGAGTTCCCCGACGGGAAGGTCACCGCCTCCGCTCCCGCGGAGCTGCGGGTCGAGGGCGGCGCGGGTTGGTACGACTACGAGTCGAAGTACCTCGACGACATCACCGAGTTCGACGTGCCCGCCAAGCTTTCCGACGAGGACGCGGAACGGTTGCGCGAGGCCGCCGTCACCGCCTTCCGCGCCCTGGACTGCCAGGGGCTGGCCCGGGTCGACTTCTTCCTCACCGAGGACGGGCAGGTGGTGGTCAACGAGGTCAACACCATGCCGGGGTTCACCCCGATCTCGCTGTACCCCAGAATGTGGGCGCACGCCGGTATCGAGTACTCGAGTCTGCTGAGCATCCTGCTGGACACCGCCATCGCCCGCGGCACCGGGCTTCGGTGAGCGCCGCGTCGCGGACACCGCTCCGCGAGACCGATTCGTGACGGCGAACCGCACCGGTTCGGGTGGCCCGGAGGCCGGTGCGCGGGACCACTGGATCACCGGCGACTCGTTCGGCCGGTTGGGCAGCACCGGGCCGAACCGAGCCGCGCGTCGGGGAGGGCGCGCTCATCCGGACACCTCCCGGCGGGGAAGCTCCTTCCGCAGGATCAGGGAGACGTCCTGCACCGGACCGATACCGGTGTCGTTCGGACCGGTGATCGCCACGTAAACCGGCCGGTCGACCGCCAGCCAGGTGGTGGTTTCGCCGCTGCTGATCGGCAGCCAGCTCACCCCGGAGACCACCATCAGCTTCGACGTGGGCTTCAGCTCGGCGGGCGCCGTCAGTCCGCATCGTAGGCTGATCGGGTCGTGCTCCGCGTCGCCCCAGGCCACGGTGCCCGCAGGTTTCGGCGCGGCCAGTTCGCGGCGTGGCACGGCGGAACCGTCGACGCGCAGTTCGTCCGGCAGTTTCGCCAACACCGTCCCGCACTCGTCCGAGTTCGCCTCCGGGGCCTTGACCGGAGGCAGCGCCAACGGCCCACTGCGATCGCCTCGCGCCGTCGTCGCTCCCCCCTGCTCCGGACGAGCGTTCGAACCGGTCCTGCCGCTCAGGACGCCCAGTGTGGCGACCCCCGCCGCCAGCAGCACCGCGAGGGACAACGCGACGATCAGTACCAGCCGGGGTAGCCCGGCTCCGGATTGTTCCCGCACGTCATCCACTACAGCACGAGCGTTCCCCGGGGCGCGCACCGGTGTCGTCGCCCGCGCCGCGCGTGGCACGCGGGACGTGGCGGGGCGCTGGGAGGGCCCGCAGCCCGGGCCGTAGTGGCCCCCGAGCGAAGAACCCGGTCAAAGATGCACGACCGGGCAGGTCAGCGTGCGGGTTATGCCCTCCACGTTCTGGATGTTGGCCACGACCATCTTGCCGAGTTTGTCGACGTTCTCGGCCTCGGCGCGCACGATGACGTCGTACGGCCCCGTAACGTCCTCCGCGCTGATGATCCCGGTGTTGCCGGATATCTCGGACGCCACCGCTGCGGCTTTGCCGACCTCGGTCTGGATGAGGATGTATGCCTGGACCACGGGTGTGCCCCTTCGTCTCGTCGGAAGCGTTCGGGGAGGAAACTGGAACCTGTTCTACAGCTTGGTCGGGTGATCGGGGAAGTGGCGGCCGGATCGACGCTTCGTGGTGTCCCGGTCCCCGGAACGGTGCCCCGGCCGAGTGCCCCGTCCACCGGTGGTACGTCCGACCAGTGGCCGGAGCGCCCGGGACGCGACGGGCGGGCACACGTGGCCGGAGTCGGCCCCGACGGAGCAAGTTACCGCATCGTATCGAGAGGATGCGCGACGAAAGGAAGGTCCAGTTGACTCCCGAGGAGAGACCGGACACGCGGACCGTCTCCCAAGTGGGTGAGTTCGGTCTCATCCGCCGAGTGACCGACGACCGGAGGCAGCCGGAGAGCACGCTGCTGGGGCCCGGTGACGACGCCGCCGTGGTCTCGGCCTCCGACAGCAGGGTGGTGGCCACCACCGACGTGCTGGTCCAGAACGTGCATTTCCGCTTGGACTGGTCGGGACCGCGGCACGTGGGACGCAAGGCCGTGGCCGTGAACCTCTCCGACATCGCGGCCATGGGAGCCGTTCCCACCGGCCTGCTGGTGGGGCTGGGGTGTTCCGGGGAGTTCTCCGCGGAGTTCGTCGACGAGCTGGCCGCGGGCATGTGGGAGGAGGCCCGGCGGGCCGGTACAGGCCTGGTGGGCGGTGACATGGTCACCGCGACGGAACTCACCATCTCGGTAACCGCGTTGGGTGACCTGCAGGGCAGGCCCCCGGTGACCCGGGGCGGCGCACGGCCGGGCGACGTCGTGGCGCTGGCAGGGGGGTTGGGGTGGTCGGCCGCCGGGCTGGAGGTGCTCGCTCGTGGCTTCCGCTCGCCGTTGTCGGTGGTCGGCGCGCACCGAGTGCCCGAACCGCCCTACGGGGCCGGACCGAGCGCGGCCGAGGCGGGAGCGACCTCCATGATCGACATCTCGGACGGACTGCTCGCCGATCTGGAGCACGTAGCGACCGCCTCCGGAGTTTCGCTGGACATCCGGACCGATCAGCTCGAGGTGCCCCAGCGCCTGCTCGAAGTGGCTTCCGCCCTGGGGGCCGATGCCAGGCACTGGGTGCTCAACGGCGGGGAGGACCAGGCGCTGGTGGCCACCTTCCCCGAGGCGGCGGGACTGCCGGACGGGTGGAGCCCCGTCGGTCGTGTCCTGGCCGGCGAGGGGGTAACGGTCGACGGTGCCGAGTACTCCGGGGAAGCCGGCTGGCGGCACTGGCGGCAGTGAACCGAGGCCGTGGGTTCCGTGCCCATACCCGATGCCGAAGCGGGGAGTGGAACCCAGGGGGGCGGTGTCGATGATCAAGAGGTCGCTAGGGTCATGGCCCGTGACCAGGAGCCCGTTGAACGAGATTGTGGAACCAGGCTGGGCCGAAGCACTCGAGCCGGTGGCCGATCGGATAGCCACCATGGGTGATTTCCTCCGTTCGGAGGTCGCCGCCGGGCGTGAGTATCTGCCGGCCGGGGAGAACGTGCTGCGCGCCTTCCAGCAGCCCTTCCGGGACGTGCGGGTACTCATCGTGGGGCAGGACCCCTACCCGACGCCGGGGCATCCCGTCGGGCTGAGTTTCTCCGTCGCCCCCGACGTCGATCCCGTTCCACGCAGTCTGGCCAACATCTTTCGCGAATACTGTGACGATCTCGGCTATCCGCACCCCTCCAACGGTGATCTCACACCGTGGACGGAACGCGGGGTTCTGTTGCTCAACCGGGCGTTGACCGTGCAGCCGGGCAAGTCGGCCTCGCATCGCGGCAAGGGGTGGGAGGAAGTCACCGATCAGGCGATCAGGGCGCTGGCGCAACGTCCCGAACCGCTGGTGGCGATCCTGTGGGGGCGTGACGCACGGAGCCTGCGGCCGTTGATGCCCGGCGTCGGGTGTGTCGAGTCGCCCCACCCGAGCCCCATGTCGGCGGACCGGGGGTTCTTCGGGTCCCGTCCGTTCAGCCGCGCGAACCAGATGTTGCGGGAACTCGGTGCCGACCCGATCGACTGGAAACTTCCGTAGCGTGACCGCCCGCCCTCGTGGTCTCGGGCGGCTACGGCAGGTAGGGGCTCGGCGTGGCGGGGTTGCCCCGCTCTCCCGGGGAGAACGAAAAACGCTCGGCCGGTGGTCCCGGCCGAGCGTTCGTCCGAAAGGCTTGATCAGCCGCGTACGACCTTGCCCGCCTTCAGGCAGGAGGTGCACACGTTCAGCCGCTTGCGCTGTGTCGGGCTGACCTTGGCGCGCACGGTCTGAATGTTCGGGTTCCACCTGCGCTTGGTGCGCCGGTGTGAGTGCGAGACCGCCATGCCGAAACCCGGTCCCTTGTTGCAGACGTCGCAGACGGCAGCCACGTCAGACACCCCTAACTTCGCTCGAATCTCCATTCCGCACCACCCGGCGCGGATCGTGCTCGTGCGGTGGCAGCGCTGCGAGGCCACGCGGCTACCCCGCGTCGGTGAAGGCCGTTCACCCAGGGGTGACTGCGCGCCCGTACACCGCCGCTGCAGGGAACGCGTGGAAATGCGCACGTTTCCTGATCCGTCGCCTCGCGGCACGGTGTTGGCCCCGCTCCGGTTTGGGGCGAGGTCTTCCCTTGGCTACACCCGATACCAGCGTGGCTGGCCTTACCTGGGTTTCCCGCGGGCTGTCACGACGCAACTCGCCGCCGCTGCAGGACCTGACCGAACCGGCTGGTCGCCACCCGGTCCCGTCGAGTTCCTCCACCGCCGGAGTCTAGCAACACGGCTCCGCACCCTCGGAGACGGCGGGAGACGAGTAGCGCTCGGCCCGCCCCACCGCTCCGTCGGCCCCGACCGTCGGGCCGGTACCCGGTCTCCGCCTGCCGCCGCGGTCTACCCCACCGATCACGGTGTGCCACGCGCTTCGCGTGTCGTGCCTTCGCCGAGCAGGATCGGACCCGGCGACTACTCTCGAAGGGCCGTCCGGGACTTTCGGTTCCGAGCCCGCGCGTCGCCTCCCGTGGGGCCCGCTCCAGGAGGAGGGCCGTGCCTTCCGAGGGGCGGGACCGCTCACCGATGTGTCCCGGGCGCACCCGAGTCGGCGCCCCGGCAACCGCTCACCGGGCGGACAACCGAGAATCCCGGGGAAGCGTTCGGCGGCGAGCGTGGGGCACGTATTGGAGGGAAAGGTGCTGCAGGCGTTGGACGGGCCCGCCGTGCGCCGGTGGGCCGAGTTGTCCGTACTGGCGCTGACCGCCAACCGCGCGGCCATCGACCACATCAACGTCTACCCCGTCGCGGACAACGACACCGGCACCAACATGCTGCGGACGATGCGTGCGGCGGCCGAGGCAGCCGCGAGCACACCGCTCGACGAGCGACCGGACCGGGTGCTGACCGCGTTGGCCGACGGCGCGCTGCACAGCGCACGCGGCAACTCGGGCCTGCTGCTCTCGCAGGTGCTTCGCGGCATCGCCCAGCAGGCAGTCGGACGAGTCCCCGTGACGGGTGAGCTGTTCCGCGAGGCGCTGGGCCGGGCCGACGAGTTGGCCGTTCAGTCGGTGGCGGAACCGGTGGAGGGAACCCTGCTGACCGTGCTGCGGGCCGCGGTCGATGCCTGCCGGGACGCGGTACCCGAGCTCCCCGAGGTGGTCGGCGCGGCGACCAGGGCCGCCATCGAGGCGTTGCGGCGGACCCGCACCCAACTGCCGGTGCTCGCCTCGGCCGGGGTGGTGGACGCGGGCGGTCGGGGACTGGTCATCCTGCTCGACTCGCTGTACGCGGTGGTCCGCGACGGACAGCGGCTCGCGCCGGAGGCGCCCGCTGTGCTGGAGTCCGACCCGGTCAGCGAGGAGGTGCCCCGCCACGACTCCCGGTACGACTACGAGGTCATGTACCTGTTGTCCGACGCCTCCCCCACTGTGGCGGACGACCTGCGCGCCAGGCTCGCGAATCTCGGTGACTGTGTGTCGGTGGCCGACACCGGGGAAGTCGGCGATCACGACGCCCGCGCCACCTGGGCGGTACACGTGCACTGCGACGACATCGGTGCCGCCGTCGAGTCGGGCATCGAGCTCGGCAGGGTGCACGGCATCAGGGTCACCCGGTTCGCCGATCAGGCCGCGGACACGGTGGGCGGTATTCCGGGGCAGCGCGCTGTCCCAGGAGGGCGGGAGATCGCCGAGGGGCACGTCGTGCTCGCCGTCACCAGGGGGGAGCGGTTGGAACGGCTCTTCCGCGAGGAGGGGGCGTTGACGCTGCCGATCGGTGAACGCGCGGTGCCGGAGGCGCGGGAACTGCTGGAGGCGATCCTCGACGCCGGGCGCAGGTGCGTGCTGCTGCTGCCCAACGAGGAATCGCTGGCGGATACCGCCGAGGACGCGGCGCAGGCCGCGTTGCGCGCGGGGATCGAGGTGGTGGTGGTCCCCACGGCCTCTCCGGTGCAGGGGCTGGCCGCGCTCGCGGTGCACGACCCGAACCGGCGTACCGCCGACGACACCGTCGCGCTGGCCGAGGCCGCCGCGGCCACCCGCAGGGGGGAGCTGACCGTCGCGACGGGGGAGGCGCTGACCTGGGTCGGTTACTGTCGAAAGGGCGACCTGCTGGGAATGCTCGACGGTGAGGTGGTGCTCATCGGCGACGACCGGCAGCGGGCGGCGTGCCTGCTGCTGGACCGGATGCTGTCCTCGGGCGGGGAGCTCGTCACCGCGCTGGTACCGGAACACGCGCCTGCCGCGCTGCCGGACGTGCTCGCCGAGCACCTTCGCGGGACCCGTCCCGAGGTGGAGCTGGTCTGCTACCCGTGCGGGGAGTCCTCCTCCGAGCTGATGCTGGGTGTGGAGTGACGAGCGGTCCGACATCCGTACCCGCTCGGCGTGTGGAGCCGGAGGGCCTGTCGTGTCCGTGTCACGCGGCTCACCGGAACGTGGCCACGAGCCACAGGGGCTGGTGAGCCCTGTCGGTCGTCTCGGATAACTTGACCGGTGCACACCGATGCGAACCGACGGGCGCTCCTCCCGCCTGCACGGTTCGATCGGCCCACGACCTCGAGCGCACGGCCCGTGCGCCGTGACACAACTGGTGAAGCGATGATCGGGTGGGACACCAACCTCGACCGGGTGCTGGGTGGCAAGACCGCCAAGGCCCTCGGCAGCTCGTTCGGCATGTCCACAGTGGGGGACCTGCTGCGCCACTACCCGCGCCGCTACGCCGAGCGCGGCGAGCTCACGGCGATCGGTGGGCTCGAGATCGGGGAGCACGCCACCGTGCTGGCCCGGGTGGAGCGGGTGGGCAAGCGCAAGATGCGCTCCCGGCGCGGCACGATCCTGCAGGCGCGCATCACCGACGGTGCTCGCTCCATGTCCTGCACCTTCTTCAACCAGGCATGGCGCGAACGCGAACTCCTGCCCGGCCGGAGGGGGATGTTCGCGGGCAAGGTGACGGCTTATCGCGGTGAGCTGCAGCTCGCCCATCCCGAGTACCAGTTGTTCACCGAGGAGGGGGAGACAGACGCGCACGACGCCGCGCGCGAGTTCGCGGCGGCGTTGATTCCGGTGTACCCCGCCGCGCAGGGGGTGCCCTCCTGGTCGCTGGCCCGGTGCGTGACGCAGGTGCTCGACGGTTGGCAGGGTGTCGAGGACCCCCTGCCCGAGTCGTTGCGCGAACGCGTCGGTGTGCTCGAGCTGAACCAGGCCTTGCGGTGGATCCACCGTCCGGAGGGGACGGACCAGGTGGAGGCGGCCCGACGCCGGTTGAAGTGGGACGAGGCGCTCGGGGTGCAGCTCTCGTTGGCCCAGTCGCGGTCGCGGCAGGACGCGCGACCCGCCCCGTCGTGTCCGCGGCACGACCGGGGGCTGGGGGCTGATTTCGATGCGCGGCTGCCCTTCGCGCTGACTTCCGGCCAGGCCGAGATCGGGGAGCGGATCGCCGAGGATCTGTCCGCTCGGCATCCGATGAACCGCCTGGTACAGGGGGAGGTCGGTTCGGGCAAGACGGTGGTGGCTCTGCGCGCCATGCTGCAGGTGATCGATTCCGGCGGGCAGGCGGCGATGCTGGCACCGACCGAGGTGCTCGCGGCGCAGCACGCCAGGTCGTTGCGGGAGATGCTGGGTGAGCTCGCTCGGGCGGGGGAGTTCGACTCTCCGGAGCACGCCACCAGGGTCGCCCTGCTGACTGGCTCGTTGCCCGCGGCGCAGCGCAAACAGGCCCTGCTGGACGCGGCTTCCGGTGCGGCGGGCATCGTCGTGGGCACTCACGCCCTGTTGCAGGACCAGGTCTCGTTCGCCGGCCTCGGACTCGTGGTGGTCGACGAGCAGCACCGTTTCGGTGTCGAGCAGCGGGACGCGTTGCGCGGTCGTGCGGGTGAGGACACCTGTCCGCACCTGCTGGTGATGACCGCCACTCCGATCCCGCGCACCGTGGCGATGACCGTGTTCGGTGATCTGCGGACCTCCGCCCTGCGCGAGCTACCCCGCGGCCGTTCCCCGATCAGCACCACTGTCGTTCCCTCGGCGGAGAAACCAGCCTGGCTCGACCGGGTGTGGCAGCGGGTCGGTGAGGAGGTCGCGCGGGGGCACCAGGTCTACGTGGTCTGTCCCAGGGTCGGGGACGAGAACGGTTCCCGCTGCCACGAGGACGAGCTCGCCGAGGGGGATTCCGAGGACGACCCCGGGCCGGCCGGACCGGACGACGAGGGTGGGAACAACGCGCGGCGCGCTCCGGTGGCCGTGCTGGAGCTGGCCGAACGGTTGCGCGGGGGACCGCTGCGGGACCTCCGTGTCGGCGTGTTGCACGGCAGGCTCTCCTCGGACGAGAAGGACTCGGCGATGCGCCGGTTCGCGGCCGGGGAATTGGACGTGCTCGTGGCCACCACCGTGATCGAGGTCGGGGTGGACGTGCCGAACGCGAGCATGATGGTGATCATGGACGCTGACCGGTTCGGGATGAGCCAGCTTCACCAGTTGCGCGGGCGTGTCGGGCGTGGCAGCGCTCCCGGGTTGTGCCTGCTGGTCACCGAGTCCGTACCGCAGACGGCGGCACGTGCTCGGCTGGACGCCGTCGCCTCCACCACCGACGGGTTCGAACTCGCGCGGCTCGATCTGTTGCAGCGCCGGGAGGGCGACGTGCTCGGTGAGGCGCAGTCCGGCCGCAGGTCCGCGCTGCGGATGCTGTCGTTGGTGCACGACGAGCGGATCATCGCCGAGGCCAGGAACGAGGCGGAGGCAGTCGTGGGGCAGGACCCCGAACTGCGTTCCCATCCCGGTCTGGCGGCGATGATCGACGAACTCGTCGCCGACCAGCGCGCCGACTTCCTGGAGAAGGCCTGACCGGTCGTTTCTCCCCTGGCGCGCCGCGCGTCCGGCCGAGTACTCCCTTCGGGGAGTCGCGAGGGGACGGCGAGTGTCCTGCCCGGAGGAGGTCGGAACGGCCGGCTCCGTCTACCGCCGGCCGGGGAGTCCGGTGCGGGAGCTCGTCGCGGTTCCTCGTCCTCGTGGTCGTGCCGTTCTCCGTGCCTCGGGGCTCGTTCGACTGGTGCGTTCACGTGGGGCGCGCGAACATCGGTACTGCCAGTGGTCACCTCAGGGTGACCGGACCGAGCACTATTGAAAAACTTCCTCGTTTTCGCGTTCATGTGAAAATATCGATTATTTCTTTTGGTTGATCCTTGTTCGAGGAGGATGATTTAGCAGGTCGTCCGCGTGTAGGGCGTGGATCATGAGTTCCATCACGCGAGAACAGCTCCCGGAGAGGAGAATTTTCGGGGTATTGTTCGCAGGCGATCCGACACCTGCCCCAGGAGGTAGCCGGCATGTTCCGCAAGGTCCTCGTCGCCAACCGCGGCGAGATAGCGATCCGCGCGTTCCGCGCCGGATACGAGCTCGGCGCGAAAACCGTGGCCGTGTTTCCCTACGAGGATCGCAATTCACTGCACCGGCTGAAGGCGGACGAGTCCTACGAGATCGGCGGTGCCGGTCATCCGGTTCGGGCTTACCTGTCCGTCGAGGAAATCATCCGGGCGGCCCGAACGGCGGGCGCCGATGCGATCTATCCGGGCTACGGCTTCCTGTCCGAGAACCCCGACCTGGCCGAGGCCTGCCAGGAGGCGGGCATCACGTTCATCGGCCCGTCGCACGACATCCTCAAGCTCACCGGAAACAAGGCCAGCGCGGTCCGCGCGGCGCGGGAGGCCGGCGTCCCCGTCCTGGAGTCCTCCGCGCCGTCCAGCGACATCGACGAACTGATGGACTCCGCCGGGGACATGCGTTTCCCCGTGTTCGTCAAGGCGGTCGCCGGTGGCGGTGGGCGCGGCATGCGCCGGGTCAACGACCTCGAATCACTGCGCGAGGCGCTGGAAGCGGCGATGCGCGAAGCCGAGTCGGCTTTCGGTGACCCGACGGTGTTCCTCGAACAGGCCGTGGTCAACCCCAGGCACATCGAGGTGCAGATCCTCGCCGACTCGGCGGGCAACGTCGTGCACCTCTACGAGCGCGACTGCTCGGTGCAGCGCAGGCACCAGAAGGTCGTGGAGATCGCTCCCGCCCCGAATCTCGATCCTCAGCTCAGGGAGCGCATCTGTGCCGACGCGGTGGCGTTCGCCAGGCAGATCGGCTACGTCAACGCCGGGACCGTGGAGTTCCTCGTCGACGAGCAGGGGCGCCACGTCTTCATCGAGATGAATCCCCGGATTCAGGTCGAGCACACCGTCACCGAGGAGGTCACCGACGCGGACCTGGTGCAGTCCCAGGTGCGCATCGCGGCGGGCGAGACCCTGCCGGACCTCGGCATGTCGCAGGAGGGGGTCCGGCTGCGGGGCGCGGCGCTGCAATGCCGCATCACCACCGAGGACCCGGCCAACGGCTTCCGCCCCGACACCGGGATGATCAGCGCGTACCGGTCCCCGGGCGGTGCCGGTGTCCGGCTGGACGGCGGGACGGCCTTCTCCGGGAGCAGCGTCAGCGCCCACTTCGACTCCATGCTGGTCAAGCTGACCTGTCGTGGTCGCGACTTCGACACCGCCGTGGCGCGCGCCCGCCGGGCGGTCGCCGAGTTCCGGATCCGCGGCGTCTCGACCAACATCCCGTTCCTGCAGGCGGTGCTCGACGACCCGGACTTCGGCGCGGGAAGGATCACCACCTCCTTCATCGACGAGCGCCCGGGACTGCTGACCGCGCGTCACTCGGCCGACCGAGGGACGCGGCTGCTGAGTTACCTCGCCGACGTGACCGTCAACCGGCCCTACGGTGAACGGCCCACCGTGCCGGAACCGTGGCGGAAGCTGCCCGCCGCCGACCTCGACACGCCACCACCCGCGGGGTCGAAGGACCGCCTCGACCAGCTGGGCCCGGAGGGCTTCGCGCGGTGGCTCCGGGACTCCGAGGCGGTGGGAGTGACCGAGACGACGTTCCGGGACGCCCACCAGTCGCTGCTGGCCACTCGGGTGCGTACCAAGGACCTCACCACGGTCGCCCCCCACGTGGCCCGAACGACTCCAGAACTGCTCTCACTGGAGTGCTGGGGTGGCGCCACCTACGACGTCTCGCTGCGTTTCCTGGCCGAGGACCCGTGGGAGAGGTTGGCCGCGCTGCGCGAGGCCGTGCCCAACATCTGCCTGCAGATGCTGCTGCGTGGCCGCAACACGGTCGGCTACACCCCGTACCCCACCGAAGTGACCGAGCACTTCGTGGCCGAGGCCACCGACACCGGTATCGACATCTTCCGGATCTTCGACGCGCTCAACGACGTCGAGCAGATGCGTCCGGCCATCCGGGCGGTGCGCGACACCGGGCGATCCGTGGCCGAGGTGGCGCTGTGCTACACCGGCGACCTGTCCGATCCCGACGAACGGATCTACACCCTCGACTACTACCTGCGGCTGGCGGAGCGGATCGTCGAGGCGGGCGCGCACGTACTGGCCATCAAGGACATGGCCGGACTACTGCGCCCGCCGGCCGCCGCCACCCTCGTCTCCGCGCTGCGGCGGGAGTTCGACCTGCCGGTCCACCTGCACACCCACGACACACCCGGTGGGCAGCTGGCCACCTACCACGCCGCCATCGAGGCGGGGGTGGACGCGGTGGACGGTGCCTCCGCGTCGCTGGCGGGAACCACCTCGCAGCCGGCCCTGTCCTCGATCGTGGCCGCGACCGACCACACCGAGCGGGCGACCGGCCTGGACCTGAACGCGGTGTGCGAGCTGGAGCCCTACTGGGAGGCGGTCCGCAAGATCTACAAGCCCTTCGAGGCGGGACTCGCCTCCCCGACCGGCCGCGTCTACCGGCACGAGATCCCCGGCGGGCAGCTGTCCAACCTGCGGACCCAGGCCGTGGCCCTCGGGCTCGGGGACAAGTTCGAGGAGATCGAGGCCATGTACGCGGCCGCCGACCGCATGCTCGGACGGCTGGTCAAGGTAACTCCCTCCTCCAAGGTGGTGGGAGACCTGGCGCTGCACCTGGTCGGGGCGGGTGTGGACCCGGCCGAGTTCGAGGCCGAGCCCCACAAGTTCGACGTCCCGGACTCGGTGATCGGCTTCCTGCAGGGTGAACTGGGTGATCCGCCGGCGGGCTGGCCCGAACCGTTCCGCACCCGTGCGCTGCAGGGCAGGCCCGCCGAACGTCAGCTGGTCGAGTTGTCCGAGGACGACAGCAAGGGACTGGTGACGGACCGGCGCGAGACGCTGAACCGGCTGCTGTTCCCCAAGCCCACCAAGGAGTTCAACGAACACCGGCATTCCTACGGGGACACCTCGTTGCTGAGCAGCAAGGACTTCTTCTACGGGCTGCGCGCTGGGGAGGAGTACGCCGTCGACCTGGATCCCGGGGTACGGCTGCTGATCGGCCTGGAGGCGATCAGCGAGGCGGACGAGCGCGGCATCCGTACGGTGATGGCCGTTCTCAACGGACAGATGCGCCCCATCCAGGTCAGGGACCGCTCGGTGGCCTCCGAACTCCCCGTCGCGGAGAAAGCCGAGCGCACCAATCCGGCGCACGTCGCCGCGCCGTTCTCCGGTGTGGTCACGCTTTCCGTGACGGAGGGCGAAACGGTCGAGAGCGGCCAGACCGTCGCCACCATCGAGGCCATGAAGATGGAGGCGGCGATCACCGCCCAGCGGGGCGGCACGGTCAAGCGCGTCGCGATCGGGGCGATCCAGCAGGTCGAAGGAGGCGATCTGATCATCGAGATCGACTGATCGCGATCCCCCCGGGACGGAGGGGACCGGTGGGCGGTGACCTCCCGCCGGTCCCGGCCCGGCACCGGGTGGGCACCCCGCCACGTCGGGTTCCGTCGAGGAGCGCGCACGCGGTGACTCCGGGGCTGTCGCGCGTTGGTCCCGGCCACGGCCGAGGACACCGGGCGCCACCGTCCGGGGAACTCCGCGACCTCGGGGCGCTTCTCGGAACGGGTTCGGGAGGCGTGACGGTTCTCGTCGGCACCCACCCCTGCGGCCTCCGGCACGTACCGGTGGGCGAGGATGTTCCGGTGACCAGAATCGTCGCGGGAACCGCAGGTGGGCGTCGTATCGAGGTGCCGCAGCGTGGCACCAGACCCGTCACCGAGCGGGTGCGGGAAGCGCTGTTCAGCTCGCTGGAAGCGATGACGGAGCTGTCCGGGGTGCGGGTGCTGGACCTGTTCTCGGGTTCGGGTGGTTTCGGGTTCGAGGCGTTGTCGCGCGGTGCCGGACACGTCACCTTCGTCGAGTCCGACCGCCGTGCCGCCGGGGTGCTGCGTCGAAACGCCGGCACGCTGGGATTCCGGTCGATCGACATCGAACAGATTCCGGTGCGTTCGGTGTTGGGCGGTTCCCCGCGCGAACCCTACGACCTGGTCTTCGCCGATCCCCCCTTCGCGATGGAGTCGGCCGAGCTGGACGAGTGCTGGCAGGCGCTCGCCCGCAACGGTTGGCTGGCGGGAGACGGCCTCGTCATCGTCGAGCGCTTCTGGAGCAGCCCGGCGCCGCGGTGGCCCGAGGGCATCGAGGAGCTGCGGACCAGGCGTTACGGTGACGCGGCCGTGTACTGGGCCGAGCGCGTCCCCCCGGAGTGAACCCCGGGGACGCGCACGTGCCGGTTCGAAGCACTCCGCGACGTCGTTGCCGAACTCAAGTACCGGGTTCCCTCCGGCGTTGCGATGGTCCCCTCCGCGCCGAACGCCGAACGGAGCGGTGAGTCACACCACCTCGTCCTGAGTCCTACCGGCTGGTACTGCTAAGTTGCCGCTTATGAGGCGTGCCGTCTGCCCAGGCTCTTACGACCCGGTCACCAATGGTCATCTGGACATCATCGAACGAGCGGCTGGTTTGTTCGACGAGGTAACCGTCGCGGTACTCGTGAACAAGAGCAAGAAGAGCCTGTTCGACGTCGACGAACGGATCGAGATGCTGCGCGAGGTCACCAAGCCCTGGCCGAACGTGGTGGTCGACTCCTGGCACGGTCTGCTGGTGGACTACTGCAGGGCCAACGGGATCGGCGCGATCGTCAAGGGACTGCGCGCCGTCAGCGACTTCGACTACGAACTGCAGATGGCGCAGATGAACCAGCGACTGTCCGGCGTCGAGACGCTGTTCATGTCGACCAATCCGCTCTACAGCTTCCTGGCCAGTTCACTGGTCAAGGAGGTGGCCACCTACGGCGGTGACGTCTCCAACCTGCTGCCTCCGAAGATCGAGCAGCGGCTGCTCGACAGGCTGGCCGAGCGCGCGGAGTGAGCCCTCGGCTGGATGGCGGGTTCGGACACGGGTGACGGGGCCGTGCCGGCCGGGTCCGCTGCCGCTGACCCGTTCGTCACTCGGTGTTCACGGTGACTCCTTTCGGTAGCCATACGGCGGGGATATCTTCTCGTTCATGCGCGAACACGCTGTGAGATCACCCAGGTTGTTGCTGACGGGTCTGATCGCCGTGCTGGGCCTGCTCGGTCCGGCCACGGTGGCCTCCGCCGAACCGGTGGCCCGGACCTCGGCCGTTACCGCGGCCGTCGAGTGCGGGAACACCTCCGGCTTCGAGCGGGTGGCGTTGTCGGCTCTTCCTCCGGAAGCGACCGACACCGTGGAACTGATTCAGCGGGGTGGCCCCTACCCCTACCCCGAGGACGGCGGGGTGTTCCACAACTGGGAGGGGATTCTGCCCGACTGCCCGGACGGTTACTACCACGAGTACACGGTCGAGACGCCGGGAATCGATCATCGCGGTGCCCGTCGGTTCGTCGTCGGTGCCGAGGGGGAGTACTTCTACACCGCCGACCACTATGAGAGCTTCCGGCTCACCGACATCCACGCCTGATTCTCGGGAAGGCTGACTCTCGGGACGGTCAGTCTCCGGTGGCGTGCGGCGCGGCGCGTGATGGAGCCGGGCGCGCGCCACCGCGTCGTCAGGAGTGGGACCCGTCGAACTCGCGTACCGCGCGGACGAGCTGCTCCTGCGTTATCCGTTGGTCGCAGATGTAGTACAGCGTGCTGCCCACCGGCAGTCGGGTGCTCCAGGCCGGACTGATCAGCAGCTGTTCGTCCGTGCGGGCCGCGAGCACCGTGGCGTCGTGCCGCTTGCCCAGCGCGAACTGACAGTCCCCATAGGACACTCGGTCGAGTGAGGCCGGAAGTCGGCACGAGTAGGTGTTCCCGCCGCCGTGCGTCACCAGCTGGCCGTAGACCTGGGTGATGCCGGGGTCCAACAGCTCCTCGGTGATCATTTGCGGGGTGTGCCACTGCACGCAGCGGATCTTCTCGTCGACATAGCGCAGGTGTTCGGAGCGGCTCATGTCCCGCAGCGAGATCACCGGCTCCAGCGCCGGGTTGACGTGGTGCACGGTCACGGCCACGGCGAGTGCCTCGTTGTCGTCGCGCGCGTCGACCAGTACCGAGTGAGCCTGGTCGAGCCGTGCTCTGCGCAGCACGTCATCCGTCATCAGGTCGCCGCGCACGAAACCGATGCCGCGATCGGGGATCGGGTGGTGGTCCACATCGTCCCAGGAGGCCAGCACGACGGGGTGCCTGCCGTCCGCGAGCAGTTCGTCGATTATGCGTTCACTGCGTCCCGGGGCGTATCCCAACACCACGATGTGGTCGGACACGTGCAGGCTGGCCGAGCCGCTCATTCGTCTGCCTCTCGCCGTTTCCAGGGTGGTCGCCAGGTGCGTGAACAGGGTGGTCAACGTCGCGATGCCGCCTACGATGACGTAGACCCCGATGATGTGGCCCCCGGTGGTCTCGGGGTAGAAGTCTCCGTAGCCCACCGTGGAGGTGGTCACCAGGAACCACCACCAGTAGTTCCCCGGTGCGGTGAGCTCGCTGTCCGTGCCCTCGAACAGCGCCATCAGCGGCCAGCTCGTGAGGAACACGAACGCGATCACCAGTGCCGGAGTGGCCCACGAGCGAAGACTGATCAGTCGTTGCAGCAGGCGGAACAGTACGGTGGGCAACAGGACCTCCCGGCGGATCGCGTGACCGCTGTCTCCGCTCCAGTCTCGGGCACGGTCCGGTGTGGCTCCCGACCGGTGGTGCCCGTTGTCGGACACGCGGCACCGGATATCCCGCACCCGGTGCGCGTCGCCGGGCAGACTGGGACGACCGGCGGCCGGGCCGCGGGAAGGGGCGGCGACCACCGATCGTGGGGTGATCGACACCCCTCCCCGGCTGTTCTGAGAAGCTGAACGGGCCTGGCAAGTATCCTTCGGGTGAGTGCGACTGCAGGGAGACCGACGTGTACCGGGTGTTCGAGGCGCTCGACGAGCTCGTCACGATCGTCGAGGAAGCGCGAAGTGTTCCGATGACCTCCGGGTGCGTCGTGCCGCGTGGCGACGTGTTGGAGCTGCTCGACGAGGTGCGCGATTCGTACCCGTCGGAGCTCGACGACGCGCAGGACGTGCTCGACCATCGGGACGAGCTGGTGAACAAGGCCAAGAGCGAGGCCGACGACAGTCTCAACTCCGCCAGGTCCGAGGCCGAGAAGACCTCCTCCGAGGCCAGGGCGGAGGCGGAGAAGATGCTCGCCGACGCGCGGGAGCGAGCCGACGAGATCATCGCTCAGGCGAGGGCGGAGGCCGAGCAGACCATCAACAACGCACGCCGGGAGTACGAGGACCACATCGCTCGCGCGCAGTCGGAGTCCGACCGGATGGTGCAGGCCGGGCGTGCCGCTTACGACCAGTCCGTGCACGAGGGGCGTGCGGAACAGGCCCGGTTGGTCTCCGAGACCGAGGTGGTGCAGCAGTCGCAGCAGGAGGCCAAACGCGTGGTCGACGAGGCCCACGAGGAGGCCGAACGACTGCGCGGCGACTGCGACGCCTACGTGGACTCCCGGCTGGCCGACTTCGAGGAACTGCTCGGTCGCACGCTGCGTACGGTGGGCAAGGGCAGGCAGCAGCTCCGACGTCCGATGAGCGCGCCGTTCGACTACGAGGAGTGGCAGGCTTCGGAGCACGGAACCGTGGTCAGCGAACACTGACCGGTTCCCCGGTGACCGTCCCGCCGGTGGCTCGCTCGTCGCTACCACCGATGGGTGGGACCGAGACACCCGGCGCGTGCGGTTTCGGGGAGAAGGTTCGGGTGGCGTAGCCTGGTAGAGTGGCTCGCTCGGCTCCCGACCCGCCGGTGCGTTTCGCGACGGTGAGCCGTCGTGGCTCGGGTGGGAGAGGACGGTTCGGTGAACCGTTTTCGGCCGCCGCACGGCCGAACCGGTCTCGAACCGAGCGGGCCAAGCAATCGCCGAGAACTCCTAGCCGAAACCACAGATGTCTCAGAATCAAGAAGTCGCGCGACCAGCGCCGGACGGCCCCTGGGTGATAGACACCCGCGAGTTCGGGCACAGTCCGGGGGCGAGTCGCAGCTACACCCTCAGACCTCCGGCTCCCGCCGGTTTCGGCATCGACATGGTTCGGGTGCCCACGGGGGAGCCGATCGACCTCGATCTGCTGCTGGAGGCAGTGGTCGAAGGCGTGTTGGTATCCGGTACCGTCAGGGCGAAAGCCAGCGGCGAGTGCGCGCGGTGTCTCGACCCGATTTCCGAGGAGGTCGACGTCGAGCTGCGGGAGCTGTTCGCCTATCAGGACAGCACCACCGACACCAGTACCGATGAGGACGAGGTCAGCCGGATGTCCGGAGACCTGATCGACCTCGAGCCGGTGGTGCGGGACACGGTGCTGCCGTCGATGTCAACCGCCCCGCTGTGCTCGCCGGACTGTCCGGGACTGTGTTCCGGATGTGGTGCCAAGTGGGCCGAACTCGGTCCGGAACACCGTCATGAGACGATTGATCCTCGCTGGGCCGCGTTGCGTGAGCGGTTCGGCGGGACCGAAGAGGAGAAGTAGCCGTGGCTGTCCCCAAGCACAAGGTTTCCCGGTCGAACACCCGTAAGCGTCGTTCGCAGTGGAAGGCCTCCGCACCGACTCTGCGGGCGTGCCCCAACCGGGCCTGCCGTGAGATGAAGCCCCCGCACGTCGCCTGCCCGTCCTGCGGTCAGTACAAGGGCCGCCAGGTCAGCAGCCCCGCCTGATAGGCGTTCGATCGTGGGGGGAAAGCAACAGTCCCGGAGCCGTGAGACGGACCGGTCGGCGTTGGTCGAGGCACTCGGCGTCGATTTCGACGCCGAGATGCTGACTCTTGCCCTGACGCACCGCTCCTACGCCTACGAGAACGGCGGTCTGGAACCCAACGAGCGGTTGGAGTTCCTGGGTGATGCCGTACTCGGACTGGTGATAACCGATCACCTGTACCGCAAGCACCCCGATCTGCCCGAGGGGCAGTTGGCGAAGCTGCGGGCGAGCGTGGTCAACATGCACGCGCTCGCCGGTGTGGCCCGTGAACTGGGTGAGGGCGGCCTGGGGCAGTACCTGCTGCTCGGGCGCGGTGAGGAACTCACCGGCGGTAGGGACAAGGCCAGCATCCTGGCCGACTCGTTGGAGGCCGTGCTCGGAGCCGTCTATCTGCAGCACGGACTGGAGACCTCTCGCTCGGTGATCCACCGCCTGTTCGACTCGTTGCTGGCCGAGGCGCCGATGCTGGGGGCGGGGCTGGACTGGAAGACCAGTCTGCAGGAGTTGACCGCCTCGGCCGGTCTCGGGGTTCCGGATTACCGGATCGACGAGCAGGGGCCGGACCACCGCAAGGAGTTCAGCGCCTACGCCGTCGTCAACGGCGAGGTGCGGGGGCAGGGTGACGGCCGAACGAAGAAGGACGCCGAGCAGAAGGCGGCCCAGACCGCTTGGCGCGCCCTGTCCGACCAGCTCAACGCCGAATCAGGCGACCCCCAGGACTCCTCCTGAACTGGTGAGAGAGCTCCCGGGCGGGGACCCCCGGTGAACGGGGGCGGTGAATCGTGTTCGAAGATGGCCGAGTGCCAGAACTTCCCGAAGTCGAAGTCGTTCGCGGCGGTGTGGCCGAGTACGTCGCCGGTCGCAGGCTCGCCGGTGTCGAGGTACTGCACCCCCGTGCCGTTCGCGGGCATCCGCCGGGGCCGGAGGATTTCGCCTCCGTGCTGGCCGGTCGTGTGGTCGAGGACGTCAGCAGACGTGGCAAGTACCTCTGGTTGTCACTGGGGGACGTGGGCGGTGGCGAGGAGGTGTCGGGTGCTGGGCAGGCCGTACTCGCCCACCTCGGGATGAGCGGTCAGCTACTGGTACAGCCGAGCGGGGCCGTCGACGAGAAGCACCTGCGCGTGAGGTTTCGGTTCGCCGACGACGGCCCCGAACTGCGTTTCGTCGATCAGCGGACTTTCGGCGGGTTGAGTCTGGCCGAGCTGGTGCCATCCACCGGCCTCGCCGTGCCCGACTCCATCGGGCACATCGCGGCCGATCCACTGGAACCCTCCTTCGACCGCGAGGCGGTGGTGCGGCTCGTCCGTTCCCGCCGGACCGGCATCAAACGAGCGCTGCTGGACCAGAACCTGATCTCCGGCATCGGCAACATCTACGCGGACGAGGCACTCTGGCGCGCTCGCCTGCACTGGGCACATCCCACTGCCGAACTCGACGAGGGGAGGGCGCACGCGCTGTTGGACTCGGTCGTCGAGGTCCTCGGTGAGGCACTCGTCGCCGGGGGCACTTCGTTCGACTCGCTGTACGTCAACGTCAACGGTCGCTCGGGCTACTTCAGCCGTTCCCTGTCGGTCTACGGCCGGGCGGGCTCGCCGTGCCCCCGCTGCGGGACCGCGATCCGGCGGGACGCCTTCACCAACCGCTCCTCCTACAGCTGCCCGAGCTGTCAGCCGGTTCCGCCCGAACCACACTGGTGATCCCGTGGTGGGTGGTCGTGCCGCACCGTTCGAGCTCAGCCCGAGGGGGATACGGGTGATCAGACCTTGATCTCCGGGTTGTGCTGTTCCAGCCAGATCGACACGTCCAGGAAGCGTTCCAACGCGTTGCGCGTGTCGGCGTCCACCTGTTCGGCGGGTGTCGTCACGGCCTCCCGGATCCACCGCTCGTTCAGCAGCGACAGTGCCGGGTCGTCGGTCCGCAGCAGTTCCCCGGCCTGCCGCTGCAGCTCGGCGGCGTAGTTCGGATCCTGGGTCGAGGGGTACGGACTCTTGACCCTGTCGACCACCGAACGCGGCAGGATGTCGGCCGTGGCGCCGCGCAGCAGGCTCTTCTCCCTGCCGTCGTAGGTCTTCAGCGCCCACGGGGCGTTGAAGACGTACTCGACCAGCCGGTGGTCGCAGAACGGCACCCTGACCTCGAGGCCGACCGCCATGCTCATGCGGTCCTTGCGGTCCAGCAGGATCCGTACGAAACGGGTCAGGTGAAGGTAGCTGATCTCCCGCATCTTGCGTTCGAAGGCACTTTCGCCCTCCAACGTCGGCAGCTCGCTCACCGCGCGGCGGTACTCCTCAGCCACGTAGCCGGTCAGGTCGAGCTGTTCGGCCAGCGTGGGGTCCAGTATCTCCCGCCCCGGGGAGTGGAGACCGCCGAAGGCGGCCAGCCACGGGAAGGTCTCCGCCTCCCTGACGTGGGGGTCGAAGAACCACTTGTAGCCGCCGAAGATCTCGTCGGCGGATTCACCGGACAACGCGACGGTCGAGTGCTCCCGGACGGACTTGAACAGCAGGTACAGCGAGTTGTCCAGGTCGCCCAACCCCATCGGCACGTCCCGGGCCGCCACGGCCGCGCGCCGCACTTCGGGATCGGCGAGCATCTGCGGGTCCAGCACGATGTCGCGGTGCCGCGAGCGGACGTGCTCGGCCACGTCGTGCACGTAGGGACCGTCCGGGGTCTCGCGCAGCGAGTCGGAGACGAAGTTCTCCGTCTGGCCGAGGAAGTCCACGGCGAAACTGCGGACGTCCTGGCCACTCGGTGCCAACCGCCGCGCGGCCAGCGCGGTGATCGCGCTGGAATCGAGACCCCCCGAGAGCAGGACGCAGCGTGCCACGTCCGAGACGAGCTGACGGTCCACGATGTCGTCCAGCAGTTCGCGCACCTTCGTCACGGTGGCCTCGGTGCCGTCGGTGTGTTCGGTGGCCGCCAGCCTCCAGTAGGTGCGCCGGTGCGTTCCGTCCCGGTCCACGGTGACCACGGTGCCGGGCTCCACCTCGTGCATCCCGGACCAGACGGCGTTGCCGGGTTGCTTGGTCAGGGCGAACAGCTCCCGCAGGCCGTCGGCGTCGACCCTGTGCTCGACCAGCGGATTGGCCAGGATCGCCTTGGGTTCGGAGCCGAACAGCACGCCGTTATCGGTCGGGTAGTAGTAGAGCGGCTTGATGCCCATCCGGTCCCGCACCAGGGTCAGCTTGTCCGCGCGTCCGTCCCAGACGGCGAAGGCGTACATTCCGTTGAGCCGTTCGGCGACACCTTCCCCCCATTCGAGGTAGCCGCGCAGTACCACCTCGGTGTCACTGTCGGTTTCGAAGTGGTGCCCCCGGCCGCGCAGTTCGCCGCGCAGCTCGGTGAAGTTGTAGGTCTCGCCGCTGTAGACCAGGCAGAGCTCACCGTCCGGGGTCCGCGTGTTCATCGGCTGGGCCCCGCCGGGGAGGTCGATGATCGCCAGACGCCGGTGCCCGAGAGCCGCGTGCCGCAGGACGCTCGTCCCCGAGGCGTCGGGGCCGCGGCACGCCATGGTCCGGCACATGGCGTCGAGGGTGTCCCGCTGCTGTTCGAGGTCGTTCCGGAAATCGATCCAGCCGCAAATACCACACATCGTGCGCTCCTGGTCGCGGAAAACATTTCCTTAGCTAAATTAACTATTTTGTCGCATCGCGGAAACTGTTCCGCCGGTGATGTCGATCACCGATGAAAGGGGCATACCTGCGAAAACGAGTCAAAAAGCGCATTTTCCGGCTAGCGCGGGCCGACCACGTTCCGGTCCTGTCACGAGGCTGTGGACTGAAGCGACCCGTCGGAGCCGGGTAGTCTGATCACGTGCGAAGGGGTCGGGCGGTCGGCCCCGCCGGGTCGATGTCGCTCGGGAAGGAGCCAACGTGCCGGGACAGCCACGACGATCGCCGGTCGTCCACCGCGAAGGCATGGAAGGGCTGCTCGAACGCGCTCGCGAGCTCCTCGGCGACGGGCGTCGTCGCGTTCTCGGAATAACCGGACCACCCGCAGCCGGGAAGGGAAGGCTCGCGGACAGGTTGCTTCGCCGCCTGGAGGGGAACGCGGTGCTCGTCCCGATGGACGGCTTCCACCTCGCCGGGGCCGAACTGCGCAGGCTCGGCAGACAGGACCGCAAGGGAGCCCCGGACACCTTCGACGCGGCGGGCTACCTCGCGTTGCTGCGTAGGCTGCGGGAGCAGGGCGAGGGCGACGAGGTGGTCTACGCCCCCGAGTTCCATCGCTCGGTCGAGGAGTCCTACGCCGGTTCGATCGCCGTTCCGTCCGATGTGCCGCTGGTGATCACCGAGGGCAACTACCTGCTCCTCGACCAGGGCTCCTGGAGCGGAGTGCGTGAACTGCTGGACGAGTGCTGGTACCTGGCGCCCGACGACGACAAGCGGGTCGAGCGGTTGATCGCGCGCCACGTGCGACACGGCCTGTCCCGCGAGCGCGCCCGCGAGTGGGTGCTGCGCAGCGACGAGCGCAACGCGCGGCTCATCGCCGGAACCCGCGACAGGGCCGATCTGGTGGTCCGGGGAGACATCGGCTAGCCGCGACCGGTCGGCCCGATCCGGTTCACGCGGTGGTGGACGCCGAGGGACGCTGTGCGGAGGGCGAGGTGGACGAGATGGTCGAGGTCTCCCGTGCGGAACTGGCCGTTACCTCGGTCTCGTCGTCCGTCGTGCTGCCCGACGCGTTGGTCTCGGCGTCGCTATCTGGAGCGCTTTCCGAGCTCGTCTCGGGCTCATTCGGAGGCGGCTCCTCGTTGCTCGATTCATCGGGATCAGTGGTCGGCTCCGGTGGCGTGGTGCTTGGTTGTTCCGGGCTGGTGTTCTCGGTCGAGGAGATCTGAGGATCCTCGTTACTCGGGTCCCGTTCGTCGTTCCCGGTCGGCCCGCTGTCGTCCGTGGGGTCGCTCATCCCAGTGCTCGAGTTCTCATGGGAAGTTCCGGCCGAGGAGTCGGGCGTGTCCGCCGCAGTCGACTCGGGGTGGGGATCCTCCAACTCGCCGCCCTCGGCCTCGTCGGCCGGTGTGCCGAGGGCCGGTTTTTCGGAGTCCGGTTTCCGCGAACTCGTCGTGTCGCGTTCCGAGCTCGTGCTCTCGTAGTTCGCGGTCCCGGCCGCCTCGCCCACCGAGCCGGGGAGCGAGGCTTCCTCCTGCGCCACGTTGCCCATCGCGATCGCCGCCATCGTGGAGAAAGCCGTCGCGATCATCACTCCCGAGCCCGCGAGCGCCACCAGACGCTTCGACAGGGCTTTCCGGTCCTCGTGGAGTGGATCCATGGATTGCTCACTCGTCCTCGAAATCCGTAGGTGTGGCCCCGGCGGGCCGGGTGCCGCAGTCTCTTCGGTGGTGGATGCGCGGACCCTCACGGTGGTCGGTTTCGTCCGCATTACGGTAGCTATCCGGTGCCCCGAGATCGGGGTGGGGGTGAACCGCTGTTCGGGGGAGTCGTGATTCCCGCTCCGGAACCAGCGGAAGGCATCATCGGTACCACCTCGCGCGGTGACCATGAACACGACAGGAAGGGTGAGTCGGAGATGTCCGATGGGACGAACACCGAGCTGACCAGGCTGACCGCTTGGGTGCACGGTCGAGTACAGGGAGTAGGGTTCCGGTGGTGGACCCGGTCACGTGCCCTGGAACTGGGGCTGACCGGCAGCGCGACGAACCTGCCGGGAAGTCGTGTCGAAGTGGTGGCCGAGGGACCCCGACACGCCTGCGAAAGACTGCTGGAACTCCTTCGTTCGGGTGATACACCGGGGGTTGTCGAGCACGTCGCGGAGCAGTGGGCACAGCCACGTGGTGAACTCTCCGGGTTCGTCGAACGGTGAGTTCCACGGGTCTCCAAGATTCAGACCGGGTCGGTGCGGTTTCCGGGCACGTCCGTTTTCGCCCGGGGCCGCGGGTCTTGCACAGCCGTCATTTCGGGAAGGTCGTTGAGCAGCGGTGCATCTGAAGAGCCTGACGCTGAAGGGGTTCAAATCCTTCGTGTCGACCACCACGCTCCGGTTCGAACCGGGGATCACATGCGTGGTCGGGCCGAACGGCTCCGGCAAGTCCAATGTGCTCGACGCGCTGACCTGGGTCATGGGGGAGCAGGGTGCCAAGGCACTGCGCGGCGGGAAGATGGAGGACGTCATATTCGCGGGCACGTCGGGGCGCGCGCCGCTCGGTCGTGCCGAGGTGAACCTGACGATCGACAACGCCGACGGGGCGCTGCCGATCGACTACACCGAGGTCTCCATCACGCGTCGCATGTTCCGGGACGGCGCCAGTGAGTACGAGCTCAACGGAAACGCCTGCCGACTGCGCGACCTGCAGGAGCTGCTGTCCGACTCCGGCATCGGCCGTGAGATGCACGTCATCGTCGGGCAGGGACAGTTGTCCAGCATCCTGCAGGCCAAGCCGGAGGAGCACCGCAGGCTCATCGAAGAGGCCGCTGGCGTGCTCAAACACCGCAAGCGCAAGGAGAAGGCGCTGCGCAAGCTGGAGGCGATGCAGGCCAACCTGACCCGCCTCACCGATCTGACCGGCGAGCTCCGCAAACAGCTCAAACCGCTGGGCAAGCAGGCCGAGGTCGCGCGCAGGGCACAGACGATCCAGGCCGAACTGCGCGACGCCCGGCTCCGGCTGATCGCCGACGACCTGGTCACCGCTCGTTCCGAACTGGCCAGGGACGAGGCGAACGAGCAGGCCGCCCGCGAGAAGCGCGCGGAGACGGAGCGGGCACTGCAGCAGGCCCAGGAGCAGGAGAAGGCGCTGGGCGAACAGGTCAGCGCCGACGCCCCCAGGCTCGCGCGCATCCAGGACACCTGGTACCGCCTCTCCGCGCTGCGGGAACGTCTCGGCGGTACGTTGCGACTGGCCCAGGAGCGGCACAAGCACCTCACCACCGAGCCGGAGCAGCCCCGGCAGCAGCGCGAGCCCGAGGAGCTGGAGGCCGAGGCGGAGGAGGCCGCGGAACGGGAGGAGACCGCCAACGAGGAGGCCGAGCGCACCCGTGAGGCACTCTCCGAGGTGGTGACCAACCGGGCCGAAGTCGAGTCCGCGCTGCAGGAGGCCGAACGCGCCCACATGGCCGCCGTGCGCGCCATAGCCGACCGCCGCGAGGGAGCGGCCCGCCTCTCGGGCGAGGTCGAGTCGATGCGCAGCAAGGTGGCCGCCACCGACGAGGAGATCGAGCGGTTGTCCGCCTCCACCACCGAGGCCGAGCAGCGCGCCGCCGCCGCGCAGCAGGCCTACGAGGAGGCGGCGGCCGACGGTGCCGAGCACGATGACGACGGCGGGGCCGAGCAGCGCCACGCCAACGCGGTGGAGGCCAGGGACGCGGCGCGAGGGCGAGTGGACGAACTCGTGGAGGCCGAGAGGTCCGCCGAGCGCGAGATAGCCTCCTGGCAGGCCCGCGTGGAGGCCCTGTCGATGGGGCTGGACCGCAAGGACGGCGCCGCGGCGCTGCTGGCGGCGGGCGACCGCGTCCCCGGACTGCTCGGTTCGGTCTCGGCGTTGCTGACCGTCGATCCGGGATCCGAGGCCGCGCTGACGGCGGCGCTGGGGGCGGCCGCCGAGGCGGTGGCGGTGCGCGGGGTCTCCGACGCCGCCACCGCGTTGCGGGTGCTCAAGGCCGATGAGGCGGGCAGCAGCGGGCTGCTGGTCGGTTCCGGAGCTCCCCCCGATCGGAGCGGGTGGCCGGAGCTGGACGACGCGGCGCGGTGGGCGGTGGACCTGGTGCGGGCCCCCGAGGGGCTGGACTCCGCCCTGGCGGTGCTGCTCGACCGCATCGCGGTGGTCGACGACCTGGACGGCGCCGAGCGGTTGTTGCGGCAGCACCCGGAAGTGCGGGTCGTCACCCGAGAAGGGGATGTGCTCGGGAGCAGCTGGGCCTGCGGCGGCTCCGCCGCCTCGGACGAGCGAAGTGTGATCGAGATACAGGCCGCGGTGGACGAGGCCGAGTCCGAGCTGGCGGAGGCCCGGCGCGGGCTCGAACGGCACAGCGCCGCGCTGGAGGGGGCACGGTCCGAGCTGCGGGCGCGCGAGGAGGAGGTCAGCGCCGCGCAGGAACAGCTCAACGAGCTCCGGGTCCGCCACGCGCGCAGTTCCGAGCGAGTGGCCAGCCTGCTCGACGCGGCCCGCTCCGCGGCGGCCGAGGTGGAGCGGCTGCGTACCCAACGGGGCGAAGTGGAGAGTTCGAGGCAGCGGGCCGTGGACAAACTCGCCGAACTCCAGGAGCGGCTGGAGGTGGTCCAGTCCGAACAGCTCGACGACGAGGAGCCCGACACCACGGAGCGCGACCGGTTGGCCGCCGAACTCGACGACCTGCGCCAGCGCGAGATGGACGCCCGGCTCGCGGTGCGCAGTGCCGAGGAGCGAGCGCGCGCGTTGCAGGGCAGGGCCGAGCAGTTGCGGCGTTCCGCGCGTCAGGAGCGGCAGCAGCGGGAACGCGCCGAGCAGGCACGCCTTGCCAGGCAGCGTGGCGCGCGGGTGGCCGAGACCGTGATCGAGGGCTGCCGCACCGCGCTCGAACGCATCGAACTGTCGTTGGGCTCGGCGGCGGAGCAGCGTGACGAGCTGCAACAGCGCCACTCCGACAACGAGAGCCGGCTGGAGACGTTCCGCAACCGTGTGCGCGAGCTCTCCGGGGAGCTGGAGAAGCTCACCGACGCGGTGCACCGGGACGAGGTGGCCCGGGCCGAGCAGCGGCTGCGGATCGAGCAGCTCGAGACGAAGATCGTCGAGGAGTTCGGGGTGGGGCTCGACGATCTGCTGCAGGACTACTCCCCCGACGTCCCCGTGCCGCCGAGCCCGGACGAGATGGCGGAGTACGAGGCGGCCAAGGAACGCGGCGAACAGGTGAGCAAGCCGCCCGCACTGCCCTACGACCGGCAGACCCAGCAGCGTCGGGCCGAACGCGCGGAGAAGGACCTGGCCGCGCTGGGGAAGGTCAACCCGCTGGCTCTGGAGGAGTACGCCGCGCTCGAGGAGCGCTACAAGTACCTGTCCGGGCAGCTGGAGGACCTCAAGGCCACCCGCAAGGACCTGCTCGACGTGGTCAAGGAGGTCGACGAGAAGATCCTCGAGGTCTTCTCCACGGCGTTCGAGGACGTGGCCGCCGAATTCGAGAAGGTGTTCTCGGTGCTCTTCCCCGGCGGGTCCGGCAAGCTCGTGCTCACCGATCCCGAGGACATGCTCACCACCGGTGTCGAGGTGGAGGCCAGGCCCCCGGGCAAGAAGGTCAAACGGCTGTCGTTGCTGTCCGGCGGGGAGAAGTCGTTGACGGCCGTGGCCATGCTGGTCGCGATCTTCCGTGCCCGTCCCTCGCCGTTCTACGTGCTCGACGAGGTGGAGGCCGCGCTGGACGAGACGAACCTGCGGCGGTTGATCGGGCTGCTCGACCAGCTCCGGGCCAACTCGCAGTTGATCATCATCACGCACCAGAAACCGACCATGGAGATCGCCGACGCCCTCTACGGGGTCAGCATGCGTGGGGACGGGATCACCACCGTCATCTCGCAGCGGCTGGCTTCGGGAGGCGCGGAGCCCGTCGAGACCACCGAGCCCTCAGACTCCCCGGCAGGGGCGAACGACGCGGGGGAGGGCTGAACACCGGACGCGCCCCGGCGCCTTACCGGGGCGCGTCGGCTCGGGTGCCCTCCGTCGAGGGGAGCGTCGGTCAGCCGGCCTCGGAGAACTCCGACTCCCGCCCGGCACCCTCGCGTGCGCCGCGGTGGCGCAGCGACAGCGCTCCGCCGACGAGCAGGGTGATCGCCACGCCGATCGGGGTGTACCAGGGAAACGCCAGCGGTGCGTGACCTCCCCGCCCGTCCGGGAACGCCGCGCCGAGCGCGAGCCAGAGCACCCCCGCCAGCGCGCAGCAGAAGGCCACCACCGCGTCCGCCTGCCGTGCCCGTCCGACCAGCAGCCCCAGCAGGAAAGCTCCCAGCAGCGCCCCGTATGTGTAGGAGGCTATCCCCAGCCCCACCTCGACCACCGGGTTGTCGGTACTGGTGAACAGCGAGGCGAAGACCACGAACACCAGAGCCCAGCCGACCGTGGCGCCCCGCGCCAGCCGCAACCTTCCCCGATCGCCGTGAGTCCGGCGGGTGAGCCGCGGGTACAGATCGCTGACGGTCGAGGTGGACAGCGAGTTCAGCGAGGAGGACAGCGTGCTCATGGCCGCGGCGATGATCCCGGCGATCAGCAACCCGGACAGCCCGGCGGGCAGCTGGTTCACGATGAAACGGGGAAACAGCGCGTCACCACTGCTCATGCCGAGCTGTTCGGGGGCGACGCCTGCGTAGAAGGTCCACAGCATCGAACCGATCGCCAGGAACAGGGCGAACTGCAGCAGCACGAGCACACCGCTGGTGATCACCGCCCGCTGACTGTCGGCGAGTGTGCGGCAGGCCAGCAGCCGCTGCACCATCAGCTGGTCGGCCCCGTGCGAGGCCATCGCGAACACCGCTCCGCCGAGCACGGCGGTGACGAAGGAGTACTGACTGGTCAGCACTGGCGCGGTCATGTCGAACAGCTCGAACTTGCCCGCCGCGAGCGCCCTGTCGAACCAGTCGGAGGGGAGCTTGGCCAGCAGGATGGCTCCCGCGACCACCGAGCCGCCCACGTAGACGCCCAGCTGCACCACGTCCACCCAGACGACCGCCCGGATTCCCCCGAAGTAGGTGTAGACCACTGTCAGGGCCGACAGTCCCAGGATTATCTGCCAGTAGGTCGCGGTCACCCCGAACGAGGCCAGCACGACCTTCACCGGGATGGCCGTGGCGAACAGGCGCAACCCGTCCGCGAGCAGCCTCGTGACCGAGAACGTGACCGAAGCGGTGCCCTGCAGTCCCCCGCCGAAGCGTTTTCCCAGGAAGGCGTAGGCGCTGACCAGCTCCCCCGCGTAGTAGCGGGGCAGCAGCACGAAGGCGACCACCGTTCTGCCGACGAGGTACCCGATAGCCAGCTGCAGGTAGGTGAACGAGCCCAGGTAGGCCACGGTGGGAACGCTTATCACGGTGAGCGTGGAGGTCTCGGTGGCCACCACCGACAGGCAGACCGCCCACCAGGGCAGGTCGCGTCCGCCCAGGAAGTAGTCACCGGTACCCCGCTGCCTTCCGGCCAGCAGGATTCCCAGCGCGGGCATCGCCACCAGATAGACACCCGTCACCGCCAGGTCGATGATGCGCATGCGCCCTCCCGGTCGGCGGCGGGAAACGCGCCCGGCTCCGGGATCCGAAGTGCGGTCACCGGTGCTTCGACGGGAGTGGGCGGCCGCAGCGGCCACCGCCCCGGGGTGATGCTGCCCAGCACGCGAGGGCCGGCCGCGCCGGTGCAGGAAGCGACGTTGCCCGCGATCCCGTGCGGTCCGAGGAAGCCGAGCAGCGCGGCCAGGTACGCCTCCTTGGCCTCCGGGGGGATTCCGTAGCGCCCGCTGGTGCACAGCCGTGCGCCGTGGCGTCCGAGTTCGCGTCGGAGGCCGCCGAACAGCACCGGATTCGCCACACCGCCTCCCGAGGCGACGACCAGCCCGGCCGCGTGCGCGGCACACGCCTCGGCGACCGTGCGCACCGTGAACTCGGTGACCGTGGCCAGCAGGTCGTGCTCGGGGACGGGTGGAAGTCCGGTCAGCGCGTCGCGCAGGTACCGGGCTCCGAAACGCTCCTTGTCGGTCGATTTCGGCGGTGGGGTCCGGAAGTAGTCATCGGCCAGCAGCGCCGCCAGCAGGTCGGGGCGCACCTGTCCCCGTGCGGCCAGCGCGCCGTCGGTGTCCCGGCCGCTCTCGGCACCGACCAGTTCGGCGGCGGCGTCGATCAGCGCGTTTCCCGGGCCGGTGTCGTAGGCGACCGGTTCTCGCTCGTCCACCACCGTGATGTTGGCGATACCTCCGAGGTTCAGCGCCAGTACGGCACCTCGCGAGAGGGCGTCATCCGGCGGTGGGGTCGCTCCACCGAGCCAGAGCAGATCGAGTACGGGGGCCAGCGGGGCGCCCTGCCCACCCGCGGCCACGTCCCTGCCACGCGGGTCGGAGAGCACGGGCAGGCCGGTGGCCTCCGCCACGCGGGAGGGGCCACCCAGCTGCAGCGTGCCGGTGGTTCGCCCCCGTACGGTGGTGTGGCACACCGTCTGGCCGAGCGAGCCGACCAGGTCCGCGCGCCCGGCGGCCAGTTCCTCGACACCGCGCAGGGCGGCCTCGGCGAAGATCCGGCTGGTCTCGGCTTCCAAGTGGCACCACACCGAGGCGTCGGACTTCTCGGACCGGGTCAGGGAGACGAGCTCACGGTGCAGCGCTTCCGGGTACGGCAGTGAACGGTACCCCAGCGGGAGCATCTCGATCTCGTGCCCTCGTAACCGGAACTCGGCCGCCGCGACGTCCACGCCGTCCATCGAGGTTCCGGAAAGCAGACCGATCACCCGCCACGGTTCCATTCTGGTGGTGTAGGTCACCCCAGGTCGGAACGCAAGTTCGACACGGACGTGTCGGTGAATTCCTCACACGGGTCGAGTCCGGTGGCCCCCGTGCCGGGTGCGACGATGGACGTGTGTCCACCACGAATGTGATCCTGATCATTGTAGCCGCACTGGTGGTGCTGGCCGCGCTCGTCGGCACGGGCATCCTGCTCGCCCGGCGCAGGCGGGTCAGCCTCGCTCAGGGGGAGCGAGAGGATACGTCCGCGGACCAGGGTGGTTATCGCGCGGGCAGTGGAATCAGCCTCTCCAGTGGCGGCACGACGACCGCACCCGCCCACCCCGTCGAGGATCGAACCGAGACGGAGGGACAACCCGGGGTCGGTGACGACGCCGCCGTTCCCAGGGACAGCCAACGGCGCGGCATGGTCGACGTGCCGCTGCCGGACTCCACCGACTCCGATGCCACCACCTCCGGCACCGCGACCGGGGAACGGTCTCCGGCAGGCGGGTCCACCGTTCCGGAAACTCCTGCCGAGCCGGAGAGTCCCGCCGTCCCGGAACAGCAGGGCCCGTCCGAACCGGAGTCCGAGGGGAGCACGGACACCGCCACACCGCTCGAGCGGACCGAGGAGGAGGCCGGAAATACCGGCGAGCCCGCGTCCGCCGAAGCCACCGGGACGATGCCGCCCCGGGCTCCGGAAGGAGCCGAAGCCGCCGTCGAGGATGCCGGTGCGCGTTCCGAGTCCCCGACCGCCGAGGTCGAGGCGGACACGGCCTCCCCTGCGGAGATCGAACCCATCGAGCCCTCCACCGGCAGGTTGGAACGGCTGCGCGGCAGGCTCTCGCGCTCCCGCTCGATGTTCGGGCAGAGCGTGCTGGGACTGCTCGGCGCCGGTGACCTCGACGAGGACTCCTGGGAGGAGATCGAGGACACCCTGCTGATGGCCGACCTGGGGGCCACCACGGCCTCGGAGATAATCGAGCGGCTCCGTACCGAGGTGGCCGCGCGCGGCGTGCGCACCCCCGATCAGGCCAGGGCGTTGCTGCGGGAGGTGCTGATGGACGCGTTGGCCACCACACAGTCCCGCTCGGTCCAGGCGCTGCCGCACGGTGACCCGGCCGACGGAGGTAAACCGGCCGTGGTGCTGGTTGTCGGGGTAAACGGTACCGGCAAGACGACCACCACCGGCAAGCTCGCGCGCGTGCTGGTCGCCGATGGGCGTTCCGTGCTGCTCGGTGCCGCCGACACCTTCCGCGCCGCCGCGGTCGAACAGCTCGGCACCTGGGGCGAGCGCGTCGGCGCCGAGGTGATCCGGGGTGAGGAGGGCGCCGATCCGGCCAGTGTGGCGTTCGAGTCGGTGCAGCGTGGTGCCGACTCCGGCGTCGACGCCGTACTCGTCGACACCGCGGGCAGGCTGCACACCAAGACCGGGTTGATGGACGAGCTCGGCAAGGTCAAGCGCGTGGTCGACAAGCGTGCCCAGGTCGACGAGGTGCTGCTGGTGCTCGACGCGACGACCGGTCAGAACGGGCTCGCCCAGGCGAGGGTCTTCGCCGATGTCGTCGACGTCACGGGGATCGTGCTGACCAAGCTCGACGGCACCGCGAAGGGGGGCATCGTGTTCCAGGTCCAGCGCGAACTGGGCGTGCCGGTCAAGCTGGTCGGTCTCGGTGAGGGAGCCGACGACCTCGCGCCGTTCGAACCGGAGGCGTTCGTCGACGCGCTGCTCGGCTGAGCCCGCCGGACCGAGCCGAGGCCGCGGGGACGGTCGGTCGTGCCCTCGCCGGGGCTACCGCCCGTCCCCGAGCTGTCTCGTTAACACACCGGTGACCGTGCGAATCGGTTCGTAACACTCCGCCGGGCGAACTTCATCGGCACGACACGACGAGAACGTCGTGGGGAAACACGCGTTGCCGAGTATTCGGGCTCGACTTGGAGCGCCGGATCGTACGGGAGGCGACGTGAATTCAGGTGACACTGCCTGGGTGCTGGTGTGTGCCGCGCTTGTCATGCTCATGACACCCGGCCTGGCGCTGTTCTACGGCGGCATGGTCCGTTCCCGCGGCGTGCTCAACATGCTGATGATGAGTCTGGGCAGCCTCGGGGTGGTCGGGGTGCTCTGGGTGATCTACGGGTATTCCGGCGCGTTCGGTGCCGACCTCGGCGGGCTGGGACTGCTCGGCTCCCCCTCGGAGTTCTTCGGGATGTCGCGACTGGTCGGGCAGGAGGGGCTGTCCGACACGATCCCCACGTTCGCCTTCGCGGCCTTCCAGGCCATGTTCGCGATCCTGACCGTGGCGCTGATCTCCGGGGCGATCGCGGACCGTGCCCGGTTCGGCCCGTGGCTGCTGTTCGCCGGGCTTTGGGCGAGTCTGGTGTACTTCCCCGTGGCTCACTGGGTCTTCGCGTTCGACGAGACCAACGCCGCCGGTGAGGTGACCGCGGTGGGAGGCTGGATCGCCAACCGGATCGCGGCGATCGACTTCGCGGGGGGTACCGCCGTGCACATCAACGCGGGGGCCGCGGCGCTCGCCCTCGTGCTGGTTCTCGGTCCTCGTTCGGGTTGGCCGAAGGAGACGGGCAAGCCGCACAATCTCCCGCTCGTGGTGCTCGGCGCCGGGCTGCTGTGGTTCGGGTGGTTCGGTTTCAACGCCGGTTCGGCCCTGACCGCGGGCACCACCGCCGCCATCGTGTTCGTGAACACGCTCGTGGGGGCGAGCGCCGCCATGCTCGCCTGGATGCTGGTCGAACGGTTGCGGCACGGCAGACCCACCACGTTGGGAGCGGTGTCCGGCATCATCGCCGGACTGGTGGCCATCACACCGGCTTGCTCCGCGGTCACGCCGCTGGGGGCGATCGCAGTCGGGGCCGTCTCGGGCGCCGTGTGCGCGCTCGCGGTGGAGCTCAAGTACCGGCTGCGCTACGACGACTCGTTGGACGTGGTCGGAGTGCACCTGGTCGGCGGTCTCGTCGGCACCCTGCTGGTCGGTCTCTTCGCCTCCGCCAGCGCTCCGGCCGGAGTGGCCGGACTGTTCTACGGCGGCGGTCTCGACCAGTTGTGGCGCCAGGCGGTGGGAGCCCTGGCGGTGTTCGCGTACTCGCTGGTGCTGAGCCTGGGCATCGCCTGGGTGGTGCGCGCGACGATCGGTTTCCGGTTGAGCACCGCGGATGAGGACGCGGGCATCGACGAGACGGAACACGCCGAGACCGGTTACCACTTCGGGGAGACGCGCAACACACTGCGCGGTTCCCGGACCAGTGAGCACGGTTCGGTCGAGGCACTGGAAGGAAGCGTTCGATGAAACTTGTCACAGCCGTCGTCCAGCAGACCAGGGTGGACGAGGTCCGGCAGTCGCTCACCGCACTGGGTGTGCGGGGGATGACCATCGCCGATGTGCAGGGGTACGGCAGGCAGCAGGGGCACACGGAGATCTACCGCGGCGCCGAGTACAAGGTCGACGTGGTCGACAAGACCAGAGTGGAGGTGCTGGTCAACGACGTCGATGCCGACGAGGTGCTGCGGGCGATCGTTTCCGCGGCGCGCAGCGGTCGAGTCGGTGACGGCAAGGTGTGGGTGACACCGGTGGAGTCGGTGGTGCGGGTGCGTACCGGTGAGACCGGTGAGCAGGCGATCTGACCGAGCTCTCTTCCTGCCGCCGGGGGCGGCCGCGCGTCCCGGCGTCGGCGGTGACGGAACACACCCCTACGCCCCCGCTCGTTCGAAAACCCCGGTGCACCTCATCCTGGGATTCGCACGGTGCCCCCGCCGCCCCGGCGGGCCTCGCCTGAAGCGCGCACCGAACCAGTGAATCACGTCACGGCCGTCTCCGGAGTCGTTCTCCTCGACTTCGGAGGCGGCCGTTCTCGTCGTCTTCCGACGTCTCCTCTCCGCGCCGCGAATTCGAGGCCGACCGGCTCGTGCGGCGTCCGCGGTGGACGATTCCGCGCCGGAGCGCTCCGAGCCACGTCTCGGATTCTCCCGTTCCGCTGGTTTCGTGCCCCACGGCGCGCGCCCGGGGTATGGGGTGACGGCGTGACGGAAGGCGGCCCGGCCGCTGCGTAGTGCCCGGCAGGGGAGGGGGCGGGATGTGCGTAGCAATACGCAGTCCGCTTCACGGGGTCTCACGGTCTCGTCGCCGCTCCTCCGAACGCCAGAATTCCGGTGTGACGTCGGGAACGGAACCCGGTGAGGGGTGGAGCTCCCGCCCGTGCTGGGGGTCGGGCGGAAGCCGTCGGGGAACGTCCCGCGTCCTCGGGGTACCCGTCGGGCGGCCCGTCGAGGGGTCGGGCCGCCCGGTGGACCGGAGCCGGGAAGAGCCGTTGCGCGCCGCGCCGCTCGCGTACAGTGAACGTGAAGTGGCTACACGAGAGGACTTCCGGCGTACCGCTCTGTTCGCTCGCGGCCTGGTCGGAGCGGTCGTGACACCCGTGTTCGACGAGTGCCGTGCGGACTCCGCCGCGCGCATCCGTGTCGGACGCAGGGACCTGCTCGTCGTGGCCGGTCTTCCGGGGGCGGGCAAGACCACGCTGCTGCGCTCGCTCCGTGGGGTGCGCCCCGCCGTGGTGCTGGACTCCGCGCAGCTGTACGAGGCGCTGTTCGCCCGCTTCGGTGGTGGGCTCCCGCGTCGGGCGTACCGGGGGATCGTCCACCCCGTGCATTACGCCAGGATCGTTGCGGCCTGCCTGTTGGTTCCCGGCGTCGTCGTGGTGCACGTGCCGGCCACGCGGCGCGCCGCGCGCGGATCGCTGGTGGCACTGGCCGCGCTGAGCCGGCGGAGCCCGGTGCTGTGCTGGTTGGAGGTCCCACCCTCGGCCGCGCTGGCGGGGCAGCGCACGCGTGGCAGAATGATGACGGCACGCGCGTTCGCCCGACACGTACGCCGTGCTCGGCACCCGAGGCGGCACCTGCACCGTCTCGGCTCGTTGCGAGGATGGCGACGGGTACACGTGCTCACCCGTACGGAGGTTACGGGCGGGGTTCAACTGATTCCGTAGTGTGATGTTGCTCCCCGAAGGGCCGGTGGGTGCCAAGACGGACGTGATCGACCGTTACCCTGGTCGGTACGCGCCGGACGTATTCGGCGCTGCCGGCTGAGATTCATCGAGCTGCGAGTGACTGGCAACAGAGTGTGCGTTGCGGGTGAGCGCGGCCCGAGATGCGTAGGCGACGGTGCGTGAACCGTACCGTCGGTTCGCGAACCCGATTCGTGCGATCCCCGCTGTGGATGTCGCCACGGGTTCGTCCGCAGTGCTTCAGCCGCCCCGAGACCACACGAGGAGACTCCAGACTTACATGCCCACATTCGACGAGCTCGATCTCGACAGCCGCGTACTGCAAACCCTGACCGAACTCGGTTACGAGACGCCCTCGCCCATCCAGTCCGAGACCATTCCGTCGTTGCTGCAGGGCCGTGACGTGACCGGCCAAGCGCAGACCGGCACCGGCAAGACCGCCGCCTTCGGACTGCCCATACTCTCCAGCATCGATCTCGACAAGCGCAAGAAACCGCAGGCCCTCGTGCTGGCTCCCACCCGTGAACTGGCCATCCAGGTGGCAGAGGCGTTCCGCACCTACGCCGCCAACCTGCCCGGCTTCCGGGTGCTGCCCATCTACGGCGGACAGAGCTACGGGCCACAGCTCGGCGGGCTGCGTGACGGCGCACACGTGATCGTCGGCACTCCTGGGCGTCTCATCGACCACCTCGACCGGGGGTCGCTGGATCTGTCCGAGCTGAGCCACGTCGTGCTGGACGAGGCCGACGAGATGCTGCGCATGGGATTCATCGAGGACGTGGAGCGGATTCTGAGCTCCGTCCCGTCCCAGCGGCAGGTCGCGCTGTTCTCGGCGACCATGCCGAACGCGGTGCGCAAGATCAGCCAGTCCTACCTGGACAACCCCGTGGAGGTGGCGGTTCGCAGCTCCACCACCACAGCGGCCAACATCCGCCAGCGCTACTGGCAGGTGCGCGGTGTCCGCAAGGTCGACGCGCTCTCCCGGTTGCTGGAGGTCGAACCGGTCGACGCGGCCATCGTGTTCGCCCGCACCAAGCAGCTCACCGAGGAACTGACCGAACAGCTGCGGCTGCGCGGCTTCAACGCGGCCGCGATCAACGGCGACATCGCCCAGGCACAGCGGGAGCGCACCATCGACCAGCTCCGGCAGGGCCGGGTCGACATCCTCGTGGCCACCGACGTCGCCGCGCGCGGTCTGGACGTGGACCGGGTCTCGCACGTGCTCAACTACGACGCCCCCCACGACAGCGAGTCCTACGTGCACCGAATCGGTCGCACCGGCCGCGCCGGGCGCAGCGGTGAGGCGATCCTGTTCGTGACCTCGCGAGAGCGGCAGTTGCTGCGTTCCATCGAGAAGGCCACCGGGCAGTCCATCGAACGGATGGAGCTGCCCACGATCGAGGCGGTCAACGAGCGGCGGCTCGAACGTTTCCGCCAGCGGATCACCGACACGCTGCAGAACGGTGACCTGGAGGTTTTCGAGCAGTTGGTGCGCGACTACGAGCGGGACAACGAGGTGCCCGCCGCCAGGGTGGCCGCCGCGCTCGCGAGCATGACCCAGGGCGACCGCCAGCTGCTGCTGCAGCCGGAGCCCGAACCCGAACCGAAGTCCCGGCGCGGCTCGCAGCGCTCCGCCGAGCTCTCCTCGGACTCCGAGACGGCGATGTTCCGCGTCGAGGTCGGTCGCCGCAACCGCGTGACCCCCAGCGCCCTGGTGGGGGCGTTGGCCAACGAGGGCGGTCTGTCCAGCAAGCGGATCGGCCACATCGACATCCGTGACGAGCACACGCTCGTGGAGCTGCCGGCCGAGATTCCGGAGGAGATGCTGCGCAAGCTCCGCAAGACCCAGGTGGCTGGACGCGGCCTGCGGATCAGCCGCACCGAGGGAGAACCACCCCGTCGGTCGTCCGGTGGTTGGTCGCGGCGCCCCGGCAGGGAGCGTTCCAGCTCCCGACGCAAGGGAGGGCGTGCCGGTGGGGGCCACCGCTCCAGCGGTGACAAGCGTCCGGCGGTCGATCGGGGCTGACCGCCGCTTCGTTCGCTGTCCGCCTTCGGACATCGTAGGTGGGCGGTTACCCTCGGCGTAGGAACATCGACGACTCTGGAGTCCGTGACCCCGTGTTCGACACTCTTTCCGACCGGCTCACCTCGGTCCTGAAGAACCTGCGCGGCAAGGGTCGCCTGTCCGAGGCGGACATCGACGCCACCGCGCGCGAGATCCGTATCGCGTTGCTGGAAGCCGACGTGGCACTGCCGGTGGTGCGCGGCTTCATCTCCGGCGTCAAGGAGCGGGCCAAGGGCACCGAGGTGTCCCAGGCCCTCAACCCCGCCCAGCAAGTGATCAAGATCGTCAACGAGGAGCTGATCGGCATCCTCGGTGGCGAGAAGCGCGATCTCGCCCTCGCGAAGAAGCCACCGACGGTGATCATGCTGGCGGGGTTGCAGGGGTCCGGTAAGACCACGCTGGCGGGCAAGCTGGCCAAGTGGCTCGCCGGGCAGGGGCACACCCCGATGCTGGTGGCCTGCGACCTACAGCGCCCCAACGCCGTCACGCAGTTGCAGGTGGTGGGGGAGCGCGCCGGTTCACCGGTCTTCGCTCCCGAACCCGGCAACGGGGTCGGTGATCCCGTCGATGTCGCGCGGCGTGGTGTCGCCGAGGCGGAGCGTGCCCAGCACGACATCGTCATCGTCGACACGGCGGGTCGCCTCGGCGTTGACGAGGAGATGATGCAGCAGGCCTCGGACATCCGTGACGCGGTGAATCCGCACGAGATCCTGTTCGTCGTCGACGCGATGATCGGGCAGGACGCCGTGAGTACCGCCGAGGCCTTCCGGGACGGGGTCGGCTTCAACGGAGTCGTACTGACCAAGCTCGACGGTGACGCGCGCGGCGGTGCCGCGCTGTCGGTGCGGCAGGTCACCGGCGAGCCCATCATGTTCGCCTCGAACGGTGAGAAGATCGAGGACTTCGACGTCTTCCACCCCGACCGGATGGCCAGCCGCATCCTCGGCATGGGCGACATGCTCACCCTGATCGAGCAGGCCGAACAGGCCTTCGACGCTGACCGGGCCGAGCAGGCGGCCGAGAAGCTCGGGACGGGGGAGCTGACCCTCGAGGACTTCCTGGAGCAGATGCAGGCGGTCCGGCGCATGGGTCCGCTGCAGAACCTGGTCGGCATGCTGCCCGGCGCCAACCAGATGAAGGACCAGCTCGCCAACTTCGACGAGGCGCATCTCGACCGGGTTCAGGCCATCATTCGGGGCATGACGCCCGCCGAACGGGCCGATCCGAAGATCATCAATGCCTCCCGCAGGCAACGTATCGCCAACGGTTCCGGTGTGCGGGTCAGCGACATCAACGACCTGGTCAACAGGTTCTTCGAGGCTCGCAAGATGATGCAGCAGATGGCGGGCCAGTTCGGTGGTGGCGGTGGTGGCCGCAAGGCCACCAAGAAGGGCAACAAAAAGGGGAAGAAGGGCAAGAACAAGGGCCCCACCCCGCCGAAGGCGGCACGTGGCGGTATGCCGGGTGGTCTCCCCGGTATGCCTCCCGGCGGTCAGGGGACCGATCCGTCCCAGCTGGGTGGCGGTCTCAATCAGCTTCCCCCCGGCTTCGACCCTTCGAAACTGGACTTCGGCAAGAAGAAGAAGTAGTCACCCGTCCGGTGGTCGGCTCCGTCGTCGCTACCCGCTGGCACGAAGTCACGGTCGTTCCGTCTCGGTTCACGGGTTCGCCGACCGCGGGGCGGTCGGCCGCGTCGCGCCTCGTCTCGGCGTGCCGTCTTCCGTGTGACGAGATTCTCGTGGCGCGGCGGTCGGACGACGGACTCTCACGGCCGAGGAGGCAGCTCGTTCGGGCTCCGGTGGTTTCCGGGGCTCGCGTGCTCCGGCTGGCTCCCGTGACGGGTTCGAGGATCGAGGAGCGTTCGTGACGGCACTGCATCTGCGTGGGGTTCTCCTCCCCGAGGGGCGGTCCCGTGACCTGTGGGTTCAGGACGGGCTGATCAGTACCGAACCGCTGGAGGACGCCGTCACGGTTTTCGACGGTGGCTATGTGCTGCCCGGTCCGGTGGACGCGCACTGCCACGTCGGCATCGGGCCGCACGGGCCGGTGGACCTCGACGAGGCCGCGAACCAGGCCGAGACCGACAGGGCGGCCGGGACGCTGTTGATCCGAGACTGCGGTGCTCCGGTGGACACCAGCCCGCTGCAGGCCAGGGCCGATCTCCCGCGAATTCTCCGCGCGGGGCGGCACCTGGCTCGTCCGAAGCGCTACATTCCCGGACTCGCCGAGGAACTCGAGGATCCGGAGGTGCTTCCGGAAGCCGTGGCCGAGCAGGCCGCTCGCGGTGACGGGTGGGTCAAGCTGGTCGGCGACTGGGTCGACCGTTCCGTGGGGGACCTGGCCCCGCTGTGGAGTGACGAAGCGCTCGGCAAGGCCGTGGAGGCCGCGCATCGGCACGGTGCCAGGGTCACCGCGCACGTCTTCGGGGAGCGGGCCCTGGGCGGGTTGCTCGACGCGGGGATCGACTGCATCGAGCACGGGACCGGCCTCGACGACGCGATGATCGAGCAGATGGCGCGACAGGGGACCGCGTTGGTTCCCACACTGATCAACATCGAGAACTTCCCCTCGTTCGCCTCGGCCGCCGTCAAGTACCCCGACTACGCTTCCCATATGCGCCGGCTCCACCGGGACAGCGATCGAACCGTGCGCAGGGCCATCGAGGCCGGGGTGCCGGTCTACGCGGGAACGGACGCGGGGGGTGGCATCGAGCACGGCAGGCTCGTCGACGAGATCGTCGCGCTGCACCGGGTGGGAATGTCTCGGGAACAGGCGTTGGGCGCCGCTACCTGGTCGGCCCGCCGCTGGCTCGGCTTCGCCGGTCTCGAGCACGGAGCCGCCGCCGACCTGGTTTGCTACGCGGACGACCCACGCGTGGACCTGGACGCGTTGCGCTTTCCGGAGCGGATCCTGCTGCGCGGTGACCTGGTGGGTTGATCACCGGGTACGGTCGCGCCCTGTGGGGTGTTGCCGCCGTGCTGATATATCCGAGTGCCGACCCTCGGGAATCGGCGGTAGTCTGGCGGTTCGACGATGCCGGGCGATTCAGCCCCTGGCCCGGCGGTTACCTGGATCGCACGGAGGCGCCCGTGACGGCACCGCAGTCATCCGGTGGACACGTGGATCCGGAGCAGCACGGCGGAACCACTTCGGGAACGACCGACGGCTCGCCCACGGCGTCGAAGCCACGATGGGGGTTCGGTGCCTTCTTCCTGGCCGAGGCCGTGTTCGTGCTGGTCTCGGTCGGGCTCGCCGCTCTGTTCGGGGACTTCGGCGAAGGAGGGTGGGTGGGCCCCGTCTTCGTCCTGGTTCTGATGGCTCCTACCGTGTTGGCCGGTCTGGTGGCCGTCGCGGCGACCGTGGTCCGAGGCAACGGGCCGGTCCGGGACTTCGGGTTGCGCTGGCGGCGTTCCGACGTGCGAATCGGGTTGCTCATCGGGTTCGCCGGGTTGGTGCTCAGCACCGTCGCCTCCTCGCTGTGGACCCGTTGGGTGGGTACGGAGCGGGCCAACTCGGCTGTGGGCAGTCTGCTGGAGGACGTCCGCCTGCCACCGTTACTGGCCGTGGTCATCTTCCTGCACGTGTGGCTGATAGCTCCTGTCTGCGAGGAGTTGCTCTACCGGGGCCTGCTCTGGGGAGCGATGGAGCGGCTCAGGTTCAACCAGTTGACCGTCTTCCTGCTCACCACCGCGATCTTCGCGATCGGGCACTTCGAACCGGCTCGTACCCTGCTGTTGATAGTCATCGCGGTTCCGATAGGCCTGGCCCGCCTGGTTACCGGAAGGTTGACTGCTAGCGTCGTGGCACACCAGGTGAACAACTTCCTGCCGGCGTTGGGGCTGTTGCTCATGTCGCTGGGCATGCTGCCGGCCTGAGAGACCGAACGGGGAGCCGGAGGCCCTCGCGGCCTCAGCCTCGGCGATGTGCACGAGCTGGAGACCGAGGGGGCCCACCCGGAAGTGGGTCTGGCACAATGGGGAGCTGTTCGCCACGAGCGGGCTCTCTCACCGCTTCGTGGCTGGTCGAAGTATGGGCATCCCGGCGCGTTCGGCGCTGTATGAACAGTGATGCTCACCGGAGCACGAACGAGAGTTTGAGGAGCACCACCACCCGTGGCAGTTAAGATCAAGTTGATGCGGTTGGGCAAGATCCGTGAACCGCACTACCGTATTGTCGTGGCCGACGCCAAGACCCGCCGTGACGGCAGGGACATCGAGACCATCGGTCAGTACCACCCCAAGCAGCAGCCGAGTCACATCCAGGTGAACTCCGAGCGTGCGCAGTACTGGCTCAGCGTCGGTGCCCAGCCCACCGAACGGGTCCAGCACCTGCTCAAGATCACCGGTGACTGGCAGAAGTTCAAGGGGCTTCCCGGCGCCGAGGGCACGCTGCAGGTCAAGGACTCCAAGAAGTCCAAGCAGGAGCTGTTCGAGGCCGCGCTGGCCGCGGCTGAGGAGGAGCCGGGCGCCGACGCCACCACCCCGAAGAAGAAGGGCGGCGGCAAGAAGTCCGAGGCCTCCGCCAGTGAGGACGAGAACAAGGAGCAGGCCGAGGAAGGCCAGGAGTGACTGTCCTCGCCGACGCGTTGGAGCACCTCGTCCGAGGGATCGTGGACAACCCTGACGAGGTGCGTGTCGAGTCCCTGACCACTCGCCGTGGTCGCACTCTCGAAGTGCACGTCAATCCCGACGACCTCGGCAAGGTGATCGGTCGGGGTGGTCGGACCGCTACGGCGTTGCGCACCGTCATCTCCGGAGTGGGCGGCCGCGGTATCAGGGTCGACGTGGTCGACACCGATCGTTGACACCATCGACGATGGCGGAGCAACAGACGTCCCCACTCGTGGTCGGTCGTGTGGCCAAGCCGCACGGTGTCCACGGCGAGTTGGTGGTGGAAGTCCGCACGGACAGTCCGGAGCGGCGTTTCGTCGCGGGGGCCGTGCTGGGGGTGCTGTGGAAATCCCCGGGCACGCGTCCCGAATCGCTTGAGCTGACGGCCGCCCGGTGGCATGCCGGGCGGCTGCTCGTCAAGGCGACCGAGGTGAGGGGGCGCGAGGAAGCCGAACGGCTTCGGGGAGCGCTGCTCACCGTGCGGTCCGACGAGCTCGAGGGGATCGACGATCCGGACGAGTTCCACGACCACGAGCTCGAGGGGCTGCGGGCTTTCGACCCGTCGGGTGATGAGCTGGGCACCCTGCTCGGCGTGCTGCACGCTCCGGGCGGGGAGTTGTTGCGGTTGTCGCTCGCGGACGGGCGGGAGGCCCTCGTGCCCTTCGTCGCCGACATAGTGGTCGAGGTGGCTCCGGAGGACGGGTTCGTGACCGTCGATCCTCCCGAGGGGCTGCTGGATCTTTCCTGAACCGCCCTCGGTATTTCCCTTCCCGGGAGCCGAGCGGAGTTCCCGACATCTTTTCGGGGCCGCCGCGTTGGCGGGCCGATGTCGCGGGACGGTTCCCACCCGGATCGTTCCGGGCGTTCCACCGATCCCGGCCGTTCGACCGGAAGGGAGCTGCCTTGCGGATAGACGTACTGACGATCTTTCCCGACTATCTCGCTCCGGTGCGGGAGGCCCTGCTGGGAAAGGCCATCGAACGGGGCAGGATCTCCGTGGAAGTGCACGATCTGCGTGACTGGACCCACGACGTCCACCGTTCGGTCGATGCCAGCCCCTACGGTGGCGGTCCCGGTATGGTAATGAAACCTGACGTGTGGGGTGAAGCACTCGACAGCGTCTCCGCAGCGGAGGCCGCGATCCCGCGCCTCGTCGTGCCCACTCCCGCCGGAGTACCCTTCGAGCAGCGCACGGCACGTCGTTGGTCGGAGGAGACGCGTTTGATCTTCGCCTGCGGACGCTACGAGGGCATCGACCAGCGGGTGATCGACGACGCCGCGCGCAGGATGCCGGTCGAGGAGGTCTCCATCGGCGACTACGTGCTCGTCGGTGGAGAGGTCGCCGCCCTGACCATGATCGAGGCCGTGGTCCGGTTGTTGCCCGGCGTGCTCGGCAATCCCGCTTCCGCGGAGCAGGATTCGTTCTCCGACGGATTGCTGGAAGGCCCGAGTTACACGCGTCCCGAGACCTGGCGAGGACTTTCCGTGCCGGAGGTGCTGCGTTCCGGGGACCACGCCGCTGTGCGGCGTTGGCGCAGGGAACAGGGCCTGCGACGCACGTGGCGCCGTCGTCCCGAACTGCTGGAGAGGCTTTCTTCCGAGGAGTTGGACGAGCACGACCGGGCCGTGCTGGAGCGGTTGCGCCTGGCCGGGGACGAGGAGGGCTCCTCGGGTGTCTGGGACTCTCCGGAGGCCTGACCCGTGTTCTCCGGCCGTGTCCTCCGGCCGCCCGGTACCCGTGGTGGTGCCGGTCGAACCGGGGCTCGTTCGAGGGGCCGAGCTCGGCTGATAAGCTGTCCGGTGAAGCAATTGCGGCCGGTGCGGTGGCAGTACCACCGGTAACCGCTTTTCTGCTACGGCAGACGTCTTCCCCGGTGTCCCGGGACGACGTAAAACGACTCGGTGACGGACCCGGACGCCGACAGCGGTGTCGGGTTAGTCACAGGGGGATTCGTAGGCCCTGCGAGGGTCGCGAGTGCAGAGTCGCCGTGACACGAGTCGCGGCTCACCTGAACAGATTTCACTGTCGTGAGTGAACGTTCAACGACACGGATGAGGACGGACCACCGATGAACAAGCTGGACGCGCTGGACGCCCAGTCGATGCGTTCCGACATCCCAGACTTCCGGCCCGGCGACACGCTGAAGGTCCACGTCCGCGTCATCGAGGGTTCGCGCGAGCGTGTCCAGGTCTTCCAGGGTGTGGTCATCCGTCGGCAGGGCGGTGGCATCCGGGAGACCTTCACCGTTCGCAAGGTCTCCTTCGGTGTCGGCGTGGAGCGGACCTTCCCGGTACACAGCCCCAACATCGCCAAGATCGAGGTCGCCACGCGTGGCGACGTCCGGCGGGCCAAGCTGTACTACCTGCGCAACCGGGTCGGCAAGGCTGCACGCGTCAAGGAGAAGAAGCTCGCCAAGTCCTCCTCCTGACGCGGATTTCGTCCGGTGGGGTTCGTCCGCCGGGCGGAGTGGCGTATCGACGATGCACGGTCCCGATCGGTTCGGGGCCGTGCATTTTTGTTCCCGCTCGAAGTGCCGTCACGTCCGTCGCGGGAGGCCCGGCCCCTTGTCGTGAGATCTTCCTCGTCCGAATGTGTTCAGCGAGTCGGGATCCTTCGATTGAGTGAAGCCGTGGTGGCGATCTCCCGACGGCTCTCCGGTCCGTCGCCCCCGCGCCCCGCGTTCTGCGGGGGACGTTCCTGACAGAACGGTAAAATCCCACCGCAGAGGTGGTGTTTTCGATCATCGTGATTCGTGGGGCCCGGCGGGGTCGGAGGAGAAGGGCGTCACGGATCCAGTAGCCTGGCCACGTGGCCGACGTCATGCGTTCCCAAGGACCGGAGGAGGACCCCGCCGAGGACTCCTCTGACGAACAGTCAGCCGCCGACCAGGGGGAGGCGACGCGCTCCACGGCGCGGAACGCCGCTAAGGGGGCCGGAAAGTCCAAGAAGGGCTCCTTCTGGTGGGAGCTGTTCGTCCTGATAAGCACCGCGCTGGTGCTCACCGTGCTGCTTCAGCTCTTCGTCGCCCGGGTCTTCCTCATCCCCTCCCGGTCGATGGAGCAGACGCTGCACGGCTGCGACGGCTGCACCAACGACCGGATTCTCGTCGACAAGATCACTTACCGATTCAGCGATCCTCAGCCGGGTGATGTGATCGTGTTCAGCGGCCCCCGGACCTGGATGCAGGACGAGGGGGGGTATTCCGAACCCGCCAATCCGGTGGTCGGTTTCTTCCAGCGCGTCGGTTCGCTGCTGCATCTCGTCGAGCCCGTGGAGAAGGATTTCGTCAAGCGTGTGATCGCCACCGGCGGCCAGACCGTGGAGTGCTGCGACGAGCGGAACCGTGTGCTGGTGGACGGCCACCCCCTGGACGAGCCCTACATCTACTGGGCTCCCGGCACCCCCCACAAGCAGGAGGAGTTCGGTCCGGTGACGGTTCCGGAGGACCACCTCTGGGTCATGGGGGACAACCGGAACAACTCGCTGGACTCCCGCTACCAGGGTGGTGGTGGTCGTGCCGGGGCCGTACCCCTCCACGATGTGGTCGGCAAGGCACAGGTGATCCTGCTCCCGCCGGGACGTTGGCAGGGGATACCCGAATCCAATCCCCAGGCCGTGGCACTGGGGCCGGCGCGGGAGCCCGGCTCGGGCGCTCCGGCACCGGCGGGTGTGGAGTACCTGGCCCTCGTGCCCGCCGCATGGTCGGCTCGCCGTGGCTCGCTCGTCGGCGCGAGCTCGCGTACGTGGGAGCGATACTGAGGTTGCGGAACAGGTCCGCCGAGCTGGGGTTGCCGCGCACCATCGTGCGCAGGGACGCCGGCAGTTGGGCGTTGCAGAACGCGCTGGAACGGCGTGGGCTCGGGCCTGTGGCGGGTGTCGATGAGGCGGGACGTGGTGCCTGTGCCGGACCGCTGGTGGTCGCCGCCTGCGTCCTGCGCGCAGGCGAGTCCCGCCGGTTCGACGGTCTGACGGACTCCAAGCTGCTCACAGCCCGGGCGCGGGAACACTGGTTCGAGACGGTGCGGGAGTCGGCCGTGGAGTACCGCGTGGTCTCGCTGGCCCCCTCCGAGGTCGATTCCCTCGGCGTGCACGTCGCGAACCTGGAGGGGATGCGTCGAGCGGTCGCCGGACTCGACCTTCATCCCGGGTATGTGCTCACCGACGGTTTCCGGGTGGAGGGGTTGGGCGCCCCCAGCGTGGCCGTCCGAAAGGGGGACCGCGCGGCGGGTTGCGTGGCGGCGGCTTCGGTGCTCGCCAAGGTCAGCCGGGACCGGATGATGGCGGAGCTGCACGTATCGTTTCCCGGGTACGGCTTCGACGTGCACAAGGGGTACTCGACCGCGCGCCACAGCGAGGCGCTCCGGTTACACGGTCCCACCACGCATCACCGGTGGAGCTATTCGAACGTGGTGGAGTCCGCCCTCGCCCACGGGATGCGTTCTCCGAGGGGGGACAGCAGTAAACCCGGATTGTTCGATGCTTTTGATCAAGCTGTGATGGACAATGGGGGCACCACCATTGGGCATCCGTGGACCGATCAGTGACAGGAAAGGGCTCGCACAGCCATGAGCGCCGAGGATCTCGAGAAGTACGAGACCGAGATGGAGCTGCAACTCTACAAGGAGTATCGCGACATCGTCGGTCAGTTCACCTACGTGGTGGAGACCGAACGGCGTTTCTACCTGGCCAACGGAGTGGACGTCCAGGTGCGCAACTCCGATACCGAGGTCTATTTCGAAGTGGTCATGTCGGATGCCTGGGTATGGGACATGTACCGTCCCGCTCGCTTCGTCAAGAACGTGCGGGTGATCACGTTCAAGGACGTCAACGTGGAGGAGCTCGACAAGCCGGAGCTCCGCCTTCCGGAGAGCGGAACGCCGTTCGGCTGACCGGATATCGCGTCGCTGGGATGATTCGCCGTGTTCATCGGGGGCCGGGAGGTGTCGGAACCGACGACAGGGGGCCCTCCGGACTGGTGAGGCGGTGCTCCACCGGCTGAGCGAGTCCTGCGGGGCTTCGGGCAGGGTGGCTTTCCCAAGTTGTCCACAGCTGCCGTGGTCGTGCACAACCGAACGGTTCGAGTCTGGTGGGAGCGGGAAGTTCCGGGCAGGTTGGCGGTGTCCGAGCCAACCGAGTCCGAAGGGCACCCCATGAGGAACGATCCCATCATCGGAGCAGTGTCGGATGACGACACACACGGAAGAAGGCACGCACTGGGCCGGGCGGGCGAGCGCCTGGCCGCGGAGTACCTCCGGCAGCAGGGGCTGGTGGTCCTCTCCCGCAACTGGAGTTGTCCGGTGGGAGAGCTCGATCTCGTCTGTACCGACGGCCACCGCGTGATCGTCTGCGAGGTCAAGACGCGTTCCGGGGTCGACTACGGTTCACCTGTCGAGGCCGTGAGTCCGCACAAGGTGCGCAAGTTGCGTGAGGTCGCCGCCGCGTGGCTACGCGCGCACGAGGTTCGCGACTGCCCCGTCCGGTTCGACGTGGTGTCCGTGCTGTGGCCTCCGGACTCACCGGTGCGCATCGAGCACCGTCAGGAGGTGTGCTGAGTTGGGGCTGCACACCACCTGGGCGGTGGCGTTGTTCGGTGTGGACGGCGTGCTGGTCGAGATCGAGTCCGATGTTCGGGGCGGTGGCCTTCCCAGCGTTCAGCTGTTGGGGCTTCCCGACGCGGCGCTGCAGGAGTCGAAGAACCGGGTCCGCGCCGCCATCAGGAACTCCGGGGAGCACTGGCCCCAGTCCTGCGTCACTCTGGCACTGTCCCCGGCGGCCATGCCCAAGACCGGAACCTCGTTCGACACGGCCCTGGCCATGGCGGTGCTCGCGGGGGCCGAGCGCGTCCCACCGGGGAGACTGGAGGGCACGGTGTTCTTCGGGGAGCTGGCGCTCGACGGCCGTATCCGTCCGGTGCGTGGACTGCTGCCCGGACTGCTGGCGGCCGTGGCCGGTGGCATGCGACGAGCCGTTGTTCCTCTGGAAGGACTGCGGGAGGCCAAACTCGTCGAGCGGATCGAGGTGCTCGGGGCCGAGAGGCTGGAAGAGGTGATCGCCTGGGCACGCGGGACAGGAGAGTTGTTCCGGGAGCCCACCGCCGATCCGGGAGGCGCTCCCGAGAGCTCGGAGGAGCCGGACCTGGTCGATGTCGTGGGACAGCCCGACGCTCGGTGGGCACTGGAGGTGGCGGCCGCGGGTGGGCACCATCTCCTGATGGTCGGCCCACCGGGCACCGGCAAGACGATGCTGGCACGGCGCTTGTGCGGCTTGTTGCCCGAGCTGCCCGCTCCACGGGCACTGGAGACCACCGCGGTTCACTCGATCGCCGGCGAGCTCTCCGAGCACGCCGAGCTGCTTCGCACCCCGCCCTTCGTGGCGCCGCACCACTCGATATCCGTTGCCGGTCTGATCGGAGGCGGGACGGGAATCGCCCGTCCCGGTGCCGTCAGTCGAGCCCACAACGGTGTGCTGCTCGTGGACGAGGCCTGCGAGTGGGGGACGAAACGACTGGAATCCATGCGTACCGCCCTCGAAGAGGGTGAGATCCGATTGTCCAGGACGGAGGGAACCCTGCGGTACCCCGCCCGGTTCCAGTTGGTTCTGGCCACCAATCCCTGTCCCTGCGCCCCGGCCAGAGACATCGACTGTCAGTGCACACCCCACGCCCGTCGCAAGTACCTGGCCAAGCTCTCCGGCCCGTTGTTGGATCGCGTCGATCTGCGCGTGCGCATGCGCCCACTGTCCACGATGGAACTACCGGGATACGAGCCCCCGGAGTCCTCCTCACGGGTGCGTGAACGAGTGTCGCGTGCGCGCCGGGCCGCTGTCCGGAGGTGGGAGAACCACGGATGGGGTTCGAACTCCGAGGTTCCCGGCCCCGAGCTGCGTCGCGAGTTCCCACTGCCGGAAGAGGCGACACGACTGTTGGACAGAGGTTTGGACACGGGATCGTTGACGGCCAGAGGAGTGGATCGCTGTCTGCGTGTCGCGTGGACGCTGGGTGATCTGGACGGAGTCGAGCGGCCGGGGCCCGAGCACGTGGCCGCCGCGCTGCAGTTCCGAGGCAGGACGGCACCGTGAACACCGCCACGGGGTCCAACGGCCACGAACTGCTGTGCGCGCGGGCTTACCTGTCCGCCGTCGCCGAACCGCCCGCTCCCGCACTGCACGGATTCATCGCCGGTTGTGGGGCCGAAACCGCCGCCGAGCGGATTCGCCGCGGCGACGTTCCCACCGCCGTGGCGGACGAGACCGATGCTCGCCGCGCACACGTGTGCGGTGCCGAACTGCTGGACCGGGCCCACCGGCTCGGCATTCGGCTGGTCACACCCGAGGACCCGGACTGGCCCGATCACCGCACCGCCACGATGGAGGGAGCCACCGAAGTGGGATTGTCCGGGCTGGTCGCCCCCATCGCGCTCTGGTGCCGGGGGACGGGTTCCCCGGCAGCCGTGCTCCGCGGCGCCGTCGCGGTGGTGGGGACTCGTGCCGCCAGCGGGTACGGCGAGGCCTGCGCCGCCGAACTGGGGCACGAACTGGCGCGCTCGGGGGTGACCGTGGTCTCGGGAGCGGCCTACGGAATCGACGGGGCCGCGCACCGGGGGGCGCTCGCCGCCGATGGGACGACCTCGGCGGTGCTGGCCTGCGGCCCGGAGATCGACTACCCGGCCGGTCATGCCCGGCTCATCGCGCGAATCGCCGAGAACGGGCTGGTGTGCAGCGAGTATCCACCCGGAACCCCACCCAGGAAGCACCGCTTCCTGGTCCGCAACAGGCTGATCGCGGCGATGAGTGACGGCACTGTCGTGGTGGAGGCCGGTATCCGCAGCGGGGCGAGCAACACCGCCGCCACAGCCGACACGCTGGGACGGCCGGTCATGGCGCTACCCGGGCCGGTCACCTCGGTCAGTTCGGCCGGTTGCCACGAGCTGATCCGCTCCGGAAAGGCCGTACTGGTGACGGGTACCGAGGACGTGCTGGAGGCCGTCGCGGAACTCGGGTCCGTTCCGGCGACGGGACGCGAAGTCCCGCGACGCCGGACCGACGGACTCGACGGAGCCTCCAAGCGTGTCCACGACTCGCTGCGTCCTCGGGCTTATCGCACAGTCGAGCAGCTCGCCCACGAAACGGGCATCCCGTGGAAAACGGTGCTCAGCTGCTTGAGTGCGCTCGAGATGTCCGGGCTCGCCAGCTGCGCGGACCGAGGGTGGACACGATGCGGGCAGTGAGATTCCAAGCGCGTATCGTGGCGTCGTGCTACTTGAATCCGGCGAATGCACCCAGCGACGTCACTCGGCATGAATCAGAAACGTTCCCATCACTCGACCAGGCCCGACCTGCTCGCGGCACGCGAGGGCCTTCCCCGCGACCTGGCCACGGCAGTTGATCGCTTCGAACGACATCTGGCGTGGGAAAGGGGGTTGTCCCGCCACACCGTGCGTGCCTACGTCGCCGATGTCGTGTCGCTGCTCGAACACTTCGGGGCCGGTCATCCCGAGGGTGGTCCGGGACTGGGCGAGCTCGACATCGCATCGCTGCGCGGCTGGTTGAGTGCCGAGCACGAACGAGGCACCAGCAGAACGACGCTCGCGAGGCGTGCTGCCGCCGTGCGCACCTTCACGGCCTGGGCATATCGTCGGGACCTGTTGACCGAAGATCCCGGGCCGCGGTTGTCCGTACCCGGTGACCGACGTCAGCTTCCCCCCGTGCTGCGGGAGGACCAGGCGGATTCGGTGTTGCGGGCGGCCGCTTCGGGTGCGGAGCAGCAGGACCCCGTGGCGCTGCGTGACCACGCCTTGCTCGAACTGCTCTACGCGACCGGTGTGCGCGTTTCCGAGTTGTGCGGCCTCGACCTGGAAAACGTCGATCACGAGCGGTGTCTGCTGCACGTGATCGGCAAGAACGACCGGCAACGAGCGGTTCCGTTCGGGACTCCGGCGGCCCGTGCCCTGGCCCGATGGCTGAAGGTCGGCCGTCCGGAGCTGTCCGGGCCGCGTTCGGGTGAAGCGCTACTGCTCGGAGTGCGTGGTGGCCGGCTCAATCCGCGCAGCGCTCGGCGCGTCGTGTACGACGCCGTCAGCACGGTTCGCGACGCCGGCGGGGTCGGTCCGCACGGTCTGCGCCACTCCGCGGCGACCCATCTTCTGGAAGGAGGCGCGGACCTGCGTAGCGTACAGGAGTTGCTCGGTCACGCTACGCTTTCGACAACGCAGCTCTACACTCACGTGACCGTCGAACGGCTGAAGGCGATCCATGAGCGAACCCACCCCCGTTCCTGACGATGCCGGGGGCGCGCCCCGAGCGGCGACCGCGCGTTCCGGCATGCTTCCCGCCGAGGAGGCGGAGGAGACGGAGCAACTTTCCCGGTCCGGCAACGGGCGAAGCACCGTCGGTGTTTCCCGACTCGACTCGACGTTCCGGAAGTCGTGGCGGCCCCACGGCGAGGCCACCGCCACCGTGGGCCACGCGGAGGACCGTGAGGGCGAGGACGTGGAGGCAGGGATAGTCGCACTCTGGCAGGCATTCGGCGAGAGCCGGGACCAGAAGCTCCGCGACCGACTGGTGTTGCACTACGCACCGCTGGTCAAGTACGTGGCCGGGCGTATAGGTACCGGTCTGCCCGCCCATGTCGAGGTCTCCGACCTCATACAGTCCGGTGTGTTCGGCCTTGTCGACGCCATCGAGAAGTTCGAACCCGAGCGAGGACTCAAGTTCGAGACCTATGCCATGCAACGTATCCGGGGGGCCATACTCGACGACCTGCGAGCCCAGGACTGGGTCCCCCGCTCGGTACGCAGCCGTGCCCGCGACGTCGAGCGCGCGTTGGAGCGGCTGGAGGCCAAGCTGCAGCGTACCGCCACCGACTCGGAACTGGCCGAGGAGCTGTCGTTGTCCGTCGAGGAGCTGCGAGAGCTGTTCGCCCAGCTGCAGATGACCAGTGTGGTGGCGCTCGACGATCTCATCGGTGTGGGGCGGGGTACGGCCTCGTTGGCGGAGACGCTGCCGGACGATCGCGCCGAGGATCCGGTCAACACCCTGGTCGACAGGGACAGCAGGCGCCAGCTCGCCGAGGCGGTGGAGCGGCTCAGCGACCGGGATCGCATCGTGGTGACGTTGTACTACTTCGAGAACCTCACGTTGGCCGAGATCGGCAAGGTGCTCGGGGTGACCGAGTCCAGGGTGTGCCAGCTGCACACCCGGGCGGTACTGCGACTGCGTGGCAAGCTGGCCGAAACCGGGAACTGAGCTCGCCCCCGCGCCCGGTTCTCCGCCTTCACCTCGAACCGGTCGAGGGGTCGTGCGCCGTCGCTTCGGAAGCGTCGGCTCCTCACGGTTCGGCCTCGCTCGCTCGCCAAGGCAGCAACCGGACACCGCCGGTGGGCAGCGCTCCGAGGGGGTCCAGGTACGCGTCGTGGTCACGCACTCCCCAGTGCAAGCAGGTGTTCGGCGGTTTCGCCGGGCATTCGGGGTGTCCGCCGGTGACGTGCCCGATGACCTCGCCTCGGGCGACCCGCTGTCCGGCCGCGACTTCGGGGAGAACCGGTTCGTAGGTGGTGCTCAGGCCGTCACCGTGGTTTACGGCGATCACGTGCCGGTCCACCACGAATCCCGCGTGACCGACCGTTCCGGCCGCGGCGGCCAGGACCTCCTGTCGAGGATGCGCCAGCAGGTCCACCCCTCGGTGCCCCGGGGCGTAGCGGTCGCGTGGTTTCCGGAAGTCCCGCAGTACCTCGGCGGGGCCCCGAAGCGGATCCCGGAGCGGTCCCCGCGGTGAGCCCCGCGGGGAGGAAGGATTGGTCGGTTCCGAGGGAGGACCGCCATGTCCGGAAGCGGCCACGGCTCCGGTACCCAGGGTCAGCAACAGTGCCACCGCCCAACCGCGCATGACGGCCATCGTGCCGAGGGAGCGTGGTCGCCCGCCACGTCCGCACCTCCAGTGGGGGATCGTTCGGCCGGTTGTGGAAGAACGCCACCACGATTCAGTTCGCGCCTGTCGTGGCGTATACTCGGCCGCGCGACTCGTCGGAGACGAGTTCGACTTCGCGTGCGCGCGTATCGGCCGTATCACCACAGGATTCCGAGTTCGGAGTCCGTTCCTCGGGTCGGTCGGGGCTTCCTCCCGAGCGATTCCTCGGAGACCGCTCTCGACGAGAGCCGTCCGGGTGCGTTGTCCGGCAACGGCGACCGGCACGAAGGCTTCCGCCCTCGGCCGGGTCACGGGCCGGTTCGAGGAGACGAGGGTGCGGCGGCCACATGGAGTCGTCCGCGGTCCCGGTTCACCGCGAGTGTCCGGGTGACGGTTCCGCGTGCACCAGGGTGACGAGCCACCCGGCTCGTCACGGTAACCGAAATCGCGCGTCGTCGATCGGCGCGCCCGACACGTGAGGTGCGAAGCAGGCTATGGCCGTCGTCACCATGAAGCAGCTGCTCGACAGCGGTGTGCACTTCGGGCACCAGACCCGCCGCTGGAACCCGAAGATGAAGCGCTACATCTTCACCGAGCGCAACGGTATCTACATCATCGACCTGCAGAAGACCCTGTCCTACATCGACGGGGCCTACGACTTCGTCAAGCAGACCGTCGCCCACGGCGGCACCATCCTGTTCGTCGGGACGAAGAAGCAGGCTCAGGAGGCCATCGCCGAACAGGCGCAGCGCGTCAACATGCCGTTCGTCAACCAGCGCTGGCTGGGCGGCATGCTCACCAACTTCCAGACCGTGCACCGCAGGCTGCAGCGTCTCAAGGAGCTCGAGACGATGGAGCAGACCGGTGGTTTCGAGGGTCGCACCAAGAAAGAGATCCTGATGCTGACCCGCGAGAAGGAGAAGCTGGAGCGCACGCTCGGCGGTATTCGCGACATGTCCAAGGTGCCCAGCGCGATCTGGATCGTGGACACCAAGAAGGAGCACATCGCCGTCGGCGAGGCCCGCAAGCTGGGCATCCCGATCGTCGCGATCCTCGACACGAACTGCGATCCGGACGAGGTGGACTACCCCATCCCCGGCAACGACGACGCGATCCGCTCGGCGGCCATGCTGACCCGGGTGGTCGCGGACGGTGTCGCCGAGGGGCTGATGGCCCGGAGCGGCCGCGGCGAGAGTGCCGAGAACGGCGAGAACCAGCAGGCCGCTTCCGAGGAACCGCTCGCGGAGTGGGAGAAGGAACTGCTGAGCGGTTCCGGTGACTCCGAAGCCGCCGCGAACTCCGAGGCCACCGAGCAGCCCGCGCAGTCCTGATGGGGCGGGGTGGTGCCGCTCCGGCGGTTCGCCCGGGTCGGTGCCACCCCGTCACTTCGATTTTCCCACCGCGTACACACTCCGACGAGGACGGACAACGCACGATGGCGAACTACAGTGCGGCCGATGTGAAACGTCTCCGTGACGTCACCGGCTCCGGAATGATGGATTGCAAGAAGGCGCTCGAGGAGACCGAGGGCGACTTCGACAAGGCGATCGAGAACCTGCGCATCAAGGGTGCGAAGGATGTGGGCAAGCGAGCCGAGCGCTCCACGGCCGAGGGCCTGGTCGCCGGCGGCAACGGAATCCTGATCGAGCTCAACAGCGAGACGGACTTCGTCGCCAAGAACGACGAATTCGTGGAGCTGGCGGACAAGATCGTGGCCGCTGCCAAGGCGGCGGGTTCCGAGGACGTCGAAACGGTCAAGGAAGCCAAGCTGGGCGACAGCACCGTCGGGACGGCCATCCACGACCTGTCCGCCAAGATCGGTGAGAAGCTGGAGCTGCGCAGGATCAGCGCGTTCGACGGTCAGGTCGCGACCTACCTGCACCGCCGTGCCGCGGGCCTGCCTCCCGCGGTCGGTGTCCAGGTCGAGTACACCGGCTCCGACGAGGAGGCCGCGCGGGGCGCGGCTATGCAGATCGCCGCGCTGAAGCCGCAGTACCTCTCCCGCGAGGACGTGCCCGAGGACGTCGTCGCCAACGAGCGCAGGATCGCCGAGGAGACGGCGCGTTCCGAGGGCAAGCCGGAGCAGGCCATGCCCAAGATCATCGAGGGTAGGCTCAACGGGTTCTACAAGGACAACGTGCTGCTGGACCAGCCCTCCGTGCAGGACAACAAGAGGTCCGTGCGTGACCTGCTCGACGAGGCCGGAATCACCATCACTCGTTTCGCGAGGTTCGAAGTCGGTCAGTCCTGAGCTTCGTGGCGACGGCCGCCGAACCGTGTTCGTCGTGCGCCCCGCGGTTCCGGCGGTCAAGATGTGAACCGGAGCGTTCCTGCTCACGGAACGCTCCGCGCGGGAGCTGTTCCGGAACGGTCGTACTTTCGGTGCCGGCCACGGGCGGGACGTGGATCCTGTCCGTGGTCCGGTCTCCGGACATCACCCTGTTCGTTTCCGGATCACTGCCCAGGAATCGGTGTCCGCGCCCCGCCTTCGCAGTCCGAGGGCGGGGCGTTTTCTCAGGAGGAACGAGTGACTGACGACGGCGTACCCGTTGGCCATGCCAGCGAGGCCGGTTACCAGCGAGTACTGCTCAAACTCGGTGGCGAGATGTTCGGCGGCGGCAGCGTGGGAGTCGATCCCGACGTCGTCGGGACGGTGGCACGGCAGCTGGCCGAGGTGGTCGCCAACGGAGTCGAGGTCGCGGTCGTCATCGGAGGCGGAAACTTCTTCCGCGGTGCGGAACTCCAACAGCGCGGGATGGAGCGTGCCCGCGGCGACTACATGGCGATGCTGGGCACCACGATGAACTGCCTGGCGTTGCAGGACTTCCTGGAGCGCGAACACGGCATCGACACCCGCGTGATGACCGCGATCAGTATGGGACAGGTCGCCGAGCCCTACATCCCGCGCCGTGCCATCCGGCACCTGGAGAAGGGACGTGTGGTCATCTTCGGGGCCGGGACGGGTATGCCGTACTTCTCCACCGACACCGCCGCCGCTCAGCGCGCACTGGAGATCGGTGCGGAAGTGGTGCTGATGGCCAAGGGCGTGGACGGTGTCTACTCGGCCGATCCCAAGACCACGCCCGGTGCCGAGCTCTTCGACAGCATCACCCACCGCGAGGTCCTGGAGCGGGGGTTGAAGGTCGCCGACGCCACGGCCTTCAGTCTGTGCATGGATAACCACATGCGGATTCTCGTCTTCAACCTCCTGGTGGAAGGCAACATCGCGCGTGCCGCGAACGGTGCGAAGATCGGGACGCTGGTCAGCACCCCCGGTTAGCGGCACCCGCGACTCGTGCTGGGATCCTGTTGGGGCTCCGGTCGATCACCGTCGCCGGAGCCGCGATCAGTGTCGACAACCCGTCGGAGCCTGCCGGCCCGTACCGAAGGAGCAACCGTGATTGACGAGACTCTTCTCGAAGCCGAGGAGAAGATGCAGAAGGCGGTGGCGGTGGCCAAGGACGATCTGTCCACAGTTCGGACCGGCCGTGCCAATCCGGCGATGTTCTCCGGCATCGTCGTCAACTACTACGGTTCGCCGACTCCGTTGAACCAGTTGGCGAGCATCAACGTGCCCGAGGCGAAGCTCGTGGTCATCAAACCCTACGACGGCAGTCAGCTCGGTGCCATGGAACGTGCCGTCCGGGACTCCAACCTCGGGGTCAATCCGACCAACGACGGCAACGTCATCCGGATACAGATTCCCGAGATGACCGAGGAGCGGCGCAAGGAGATGGCCAAGCTCGCCAAGCAGAAGGGCGAGGACGCCCGCATCACCGTGCGTAATCTGCGCCGCAAGGCCAAGGAAGAGATCGACCGGACCGTCAAGGACGGTGAGGTCGGTGAGGACGAGGGCACGCGCGGTGAGAAGGAGCTGGAGAACATCACCCACCGCTACGTCTCCCAGATCGACGAGCTGGTCAAGCACAAGGAAAACGAGCTGCTCGAGGTCTGAGGACGTGGTAACCGCTGACCAGCGCGAAGGTGAGTCCGGAATGTCGGCCGACGTGCCGGGCGACGCCGCACGCCCTTCCCGCGCCGGACGGAACCTGCCTGCCGCGCTGGCGGTCGGGTTGCTGCTCGGCGCGGGGATCGTCGCCGCTCTGCTGACTTATCGCCATCTGTTCATCGGCATAGTGGCCGCCGCGGCCGCTCTTTCCACCCTGGAACTGGCAGGTGCTCTGCGTCGGGGGGCCGGTGTCCGGTTGGCGCTGTTTCCGGTGCTGCTGGGGGGACAGGCGATCATTTGGCTGTCCTGGCCTTACGGGCTCCCCGCCGTGCTGGTCGCCTTCGCCATCACGACCCTGGGGTGTCTGGTCTGGCGCGTTCGACTGGGGGTCGAGGGGTATCTGCGCGACGTCACGGCCTCGGTTTTCACCACCGCTTACGTTCCCGTCTTCGCCGCTTTCGCGGCCATGCTCGTCGTTCCGCCCGACGGTGGTTTCCGCGCGCTGTGCTTCATGATCGGCGTCGTCGCCTCCGACACGGGTGGTTACGCTTCCGGCAGCCTGTTCGGACGTCATCCGATGGCGCCGCGGGTGAGTCCCAACAAGTCCTGGGAGGGGTTCGCCGGTTCGCTGGTCTCCGGTGTGGTCGGCGGCGTGCTGTCCGTCGGTCTGCTGCTCGGCGGGCCCTGGTGGACGGGTGCGTTGTTCGGCCTCGCCGTGGTGTGCAGTTCGACCATCGGTGACCTGATGGAGTCGTTGATCAAGCGGGATCTCGACCTCAAGGACATGGGGACCCTGCTGCCCGGGCACGGGGGGCTGATGGACCGGATGGACTCGTTGCTGCCGTCGGCGGTGGTGGCGTGGAGCACGCTGTCCTGGCTGCTTCCTGGTTGATCGGCTCGTGGTGTTCGGCGGACTGTTCACCGTTGCCGGTTCCGTTCGTGCGACGGCGGGAGGCTCCGAGGTCCGGCCGAGTCCCAACATCTGGAAATGGCCGGATCTCTACGAGGTGGAGAACACCGCGCAGGACGCCACCGGTGCCGTCTGGGCCGAGCTGCGTCGGCACCAGGACTGGTGGGGTCTCGACGTGGTCGACGTCGGTTGTGGTGCCGGTTTCCACCTGCCCGTGTTCGCGCGGCGGGCACGCAGCGTGCTGGGAGTGGAACCATATCGACCGCTGGTGCGACGGGCGCGCCGCCGGATCGCGCGTTCGTGGGGCACGGGGTCGGTCAGGGTGGTCCGCGGGACCGCCCACCGGCTGCCGTTGGGGGACGCCGCCGCGGACCTGTTGCACGCCCGCACCGCCTACTTCTTCGGGCCGGGGTGCGAGGCGGGTATCGCCGAGGCCGGGCGTGTGCTGCGTCCGGGCGGCGCGCTCGTCGTGGTCGACCTGGACGGCAGTGCCGCACCGTACGGCGAGTGGATGCGCGCCGACCTGGCTGACTTCGATCCCGGCAGAATCGAACGCTTCTTCGCCGCCAGGGGGTTCGACAGCTTCGGGGTGGAGACGCGTTGGGTGTTCCCCGACCGCGCCAGTCTGGAGGCCGTGCTGCGCATCGAGTTCTCCCCACCTGTGGCTCGCCGGGCGATCGAGTCGGTGCCGGGCACCGTCGTACCCGTGACTTACCGAGTTCGGATTCGTCGTTTCGGATGATCGCTTCTTCCGCCTCGCGCCGCGTGATCGGCGGAACGGGCGGTTTCCCGCCTCGTGGCCCTGGCCGATCGGTTTCGGAACCGGGACGGAGAGGCCAGGGCGAGACGATCGTCACTGATCGCGACCGGGCGGAGGCCCCGATGGGCCCGAATGGCGCCTTGTCGCCGGCCGTTTTCCATGATCGACTGTGTTCGGGCGAAGTCGGGGGGCGTTCGTTTCGGGAAGTTCCGATTTGTTGGCAGGGGTGCGGTGGCTATGGCTGGGGGACCGGTCGAGACGTTGGTGGCGGGGTTGGACCGGGTGGCGCGAATGGAGGCCGATGAGCGTGCGGCCGTCACGCGGGAGCTGGGCAGGGACTGCCCGATGTACCGGTCCCTGTTGAGTACGGTCACCGTCGCCAGGACAGTGGCGTTCGCCTCCGGGCTGGCGCTGTGCGTGGCCGTGCTGATCCTTGCTCAGGATGCCCCGATGGAGTGGGTGGCGGCGTTCGTGTTCGCGGGACTGTTCGGGTTCGGCTGGGTGGTCGTGCGGCTCACCGACAACAGGTTCGACCTGCTGCTGGCGGTGTTGGGAACCTACGACGCGGAGCGGGGGTGGCGGGACGGCTCGACGGACACCCCCGCGCTCGGCGAATCGTGCCGTTCGGACGACCCGGTCCACTGAACGTCGGTTCCCGAGCTGCGGTGGTTCCGGGGCGCAGACCGGACTCGTGAACTCATTTCTGCACCGTGATGGACAGCGTCTGGGCGATCTCGGAGCCGAGGAAGTGCGTTTCGGTCGCTCCGGCGTCACCCACCCGCACCACCAGAGGACCGCCGAACGGTTTCCGCTCCACGACCTCTATCCGGTTGCCCAGCGTCAGACCGTGGTCGGTGAGGTAACGCAACAGCTCGGAGTCGGTGTCCCAGACCCGCGCTATCGTGCCTACAGTGCCCGGTTCCAGCTGTTCCAGCAGTTTCGTGGTGGGCTTTTCCACCACGCCGTCGGCGCTCGGGATGGGATCGCCGTGCGGGTCGTGCGTGGGGTGTTCGAGCTTGGCGGCGATGTGCTCGATCAGCTCGTCCGAAACGGCGTGCTCCAGGGAGTCCGCCTCCTCGTGCACCTCGTCCCAGGTGTAGCCGAGGACCTCCACCAGGAACAGCTCCAGCAGCCGGTGCCGCCGCAGTACGTCGCAGGCGAGCCTGCGCCCCTCGTCGGTGAGTTCGACGCTGCGATACCTCTCGTGAGTGACCAGCCCGAGCTGCGCGAGCTTGTTGATCATTCCGGAAACGGAGGAGGGGCTCAGGCCGAGACGTGCCGTGAGGGTGGTGTTGGTGACCGCCGCGCCCCGCTCGCCCAGCCCGTAGATCGTCCGCACGTAGTCCTCCACGGAGGCTGAGTGGCGCTCGACCATGCCAGTCATGACTTCACAATAGGACGAGGCCGGAGAATCCCGCCCGTGCCCCGTGAGGCAACCGCGAGTTCGGCACTGAGCGTGTCTGTGGCGATACCCAACGAATCCGGTTCTTCCGGGGGTGTCCGCTTCGGCGCTACGGCTGAGGGGCGGCCCGCTCACGGAGGTGACCGTCGCACTTCGCCGCTCGCTGTCGTGGGATACTGGTGGGGCTATGACCTCGAAGTCCCTACCCCTCATCTTCGACGCCCCCAAACGGGGGATGCCTCCCCGGCATCTCGCCGACCTTTCCGGGGAGCAGCGTCGTACCGCCGTTTCCGAGCTGGGTGAGAAGCCGTTCCGGGCGCGCCAACTCGCGCAGCACTACTTCGGCAGGCTCACGGCCGACGTCTCGGCGATGAGCGATGTTCCCACCGCGAGCAGGCAGCTGCTGGCGCAGGAGCTGCTGCCCACGCTGCTCACCGCGGTGCACAACCTCGACACCGACGAAGGGGCGACCCGCAAGACCCTCTGGCGCGCGCACGACGGGACCACGCTGGAAAGCGTCCTGATGCGTTATCCCGACCGCGCCACCGTCTGCGTCTCCAGCCAGGCGGGCTGTGGCATGGCCTGCCCGTTCTGCGCCACTGGTCAGGGGGGTCTGCAGCGCAACCTCTCCACGGCCGAGATCGTCGACCAGGTCCGGCAGGCCGCCGCCATGCTGCGTGACGGGGAGTTGCCCGGTGGGGAGGGCAGGCTCTCCAACGTCGTTTTCATGGGGATGGGTGAGCCGCTGGCGAACTACCGACGGGTCATCGACGCGGTGCACCGCATCTGTGATCCCGCTCCGGACGGGCTCGGGCTCTCACAGCGCTCGGTGACCGTCTCCACGGTGGGGCTAGCCCCCGCGATCCGGCGAATGACGGAGGAAGGGCTCCAGGTCACGCTCGCCGTCTCGTTGCACACCCCCGACGACGAGTTGCGGGACACGCTGGTCCCGGTCAACAACCGTTGGAAGGTGGCGGAGGTGCTGGAGGCCGCACGCGGCTACGCCGAGCACACCGGTAGGCGCGTGTCGGTGGAGTACGCGCTGATCCGGGACATGAACGACCAGCCCTGGCGTGCCGACCTGCTCGGAAAGCTGCTGCACAAGCACCTGGGGAGGTTCGCCCACGTCAACGTCATCCCGCTGAACCCCACACCGGGGAGCAAGTGGGACGCCAGCCCGAAACCGGTGGAACGCGAGTTCGTGCGGCGCGTGCGGGACTCCGGGGTCTCCTGCACGGTGCGCGACACCCGTGGTCAGGAGATCGCGGCGGCCTGCGGCCAGTTGGCCGCGGAGAACTCCTGAGCGTTCGTGGCCGGAACCCGGGCAGAACTCGCTGACCCGGTTGGCCCGGGTTCCGGCCACCGTCCGTAAGATCGGTCGTTGGTGAACAGCGAACCGAGCTCCGGGACGGCCCCGCCCGGCGATGCGTCCACCCCGTGCCCCGGGGTGCTCGGCCCTCGCGGATCCGATCCCCGCGAGCACGCGCCGTGGGGGTTCGGCCGGACCACACGCGGTGGCCCCGGCTCGCCTACCCGGAACGGCTCGCCTACCCGGAACGACATGGCCGGGGCGGGAACCGCTCCGGCGGCGAGGGAGCGACGTCGCGCGGTCCGCCCACGCGACGTCCGTGAGCTCCTCGCGTGAGCCGCGGCGGTGGAATCCACCGCCGGAGGAGCACGTCAGCGCCGCCAGGAGACGCGGCGCCTGCGCAGGTCGTAGATCAGCCCGGCCGCCATCCCGAGCGCTATCGCGATCAGCCAGATGTCCGCGCTGATGAAGCCGTCACCACCACTGAGAATGCCCTGGTGGTTGCCGATCAGCATCATCACCATCGCGAAGGTGCAGAACCAGCCCGCGATCTGGATGCCCTTCGGGAACGAGCCGTGCCAGCCCCACTCCACCGAGGGCTCTTCGGCCGGATCGACCGCCTGGGTCGGTGTCCGTTCGTTCTGGGTCTGCTCCAGCTCCGTGCTTGCCACGTTCTCCTCCTGTAACCCGTCGCGGCTGCCGACCTCGGAACCGCGACGCCGAATCGTCGGCATCGGGCGGTACGGCTTCGTCGCGGGCCGAACGCCACACGGCACGAGAACCGCCGATGCCGACCATCTTCGCACACCGCCGGGTGACCGACGCCGGAGTGCTGTAGGCAGTGCGCCCGGTCACTCCGGGCGGGCGGGGTGGGGGCGGTTCCGCCCAACGCGACCGCGATGACACGCGAGGTCACCGATGGGCGACAATGAGCCCGATGGTCTCCGCACAACCGGACACGCCCGCTCGCGACGACGGTCGCGACACGGTGCAAACTCTCACTCTGCTGGGCTCCACCGGATCCATCGGCACGCAGGCCCTGGAAGTCGTCCGGCGGGCTCCGGAACGGTTCCGGGTGGTCGGTCTCGCCGCGGGCGGGAACGATCCCGCGACGCTGGCCGCGCAGGCCATCGAGTTCGGGGCGGAGGTCGTGGCCGTCGCCAGGGCCACGGCCGTCGAGGACGTGCAGCTGGCGCTGTACGCGGAGGCGCAGCGGCTCGGCTACTCCGCCGGGCACTTCCGGCTGCCGCGCCTGCTGGCCGGGCCGGACGCCGCCACGGACATGGTGGACGAGACCGAGGCCGACGTGGTCCTCAACGGCATGGACGGTTCGCGGGGGCTGCGGCCGACCCTGGCGGCGCTGCGCGCCGGATCGCGGCTGGCGCTGGCGAACAAGGAGTCGCTGATCGCGGGGGGCCCACTGGTCACGCGTGCCGCCTCCCCGGGGCAGATCACGCCGGTGGACTCCGAGCACTCCGCGCTGGCGCAGTGCCTGTGGGCCGGTCGCACCGAGGAGGTGGAGCGACTCGTGCTCACCGCTTCCGGGGGACCGTTCCGGGGTTACGATCGCGCGGCGTTGCACGAGGTGACCGTCGAGCAGGCCCTGGCGCATCCCACCTGGTCCATGGGGCCGGTCGTGACCATCAACTCGGCGACCATGGTGAACAAGAGTCTGGAACTTATCGAGGCCCACCTGCTGTTCGGGGTGGATTACGAGCGCATCGACGTGGTCGTGCACCCGCAATCGATCGTGCACTCGATGGTCACCTACGTCGACGGCGCCACCATCGCGCAGGCCAGCACGCCCGACATGCGGCTGCCGATCGCGCTCGGCCTGGGCTGGCCCGACCGGATAGGCGGAGTCACCCCACGGCTGACGTTCGAACAGGCGGCCTCGTGGACCTTCGAACCGCTCGACGACACGGCCTTCCCCGCCGTGCGGCTGGCGCGTGAGGCGGGGAGCCGGGGCGGGTGCCTGCCCGCGGTCTACAACGCCGCGAACGAGGAGGCGGTGGCCGCGTTCGTCGCCGGTAACAGTCGTTTCACCAGCATCGTGCACACTGTGGAGGAGGTACTGGCAGGGGCCGACGCCTGGTGCGCCGAGCCGGCCAGCGTGGACGAGGTGTTCGAAGCCGAGGAGTGGGCCCGCCGCAGAGCCCGCGAACTCGCCGGTATGGAAAGAGCGCATTGATGCTTGTCGTGCTGGGCATCCTGATTTTCTTCCTCGGGCTGCTGTTCTCGATCGCTTGGCACGAGTTGGGCCACCTCGCGACGGCGAAGATGTTCGGCGTCAAGGTGACCCAGTACATGGTCGGGTTCGGCCGCACGCTGTTCTCCAGGCAGGGCAGGGAGACGGAGTACGGCGTCAAGGCCGTCCCGTTCGGCGGCTTCATCCGGATGATCGGCATGTTCCCGCCGAAGCGGGACGAGGAGTACGGGCGCACCGCCTCCTCCGCGCCGTGGCGGGCCATGGTCGAGGACGCCAGGCAGGCCGTGGCCGAGGAAGTGCGTCCCGAGGATTCCCACCGGCAGTTCTACCAGCGCAAACCCTGGAAGCGGATCATCGTGATGGCCGCGGGCCCGTTCATGAACCTGATCCTGGCCATCGGCATCTTCACCTCGGTGCTGATGGGCTACGGGATCGCGGAGCCCACCACCACGATTCACTCGGTCAGCGAGTGCGTGGTGCCCGAAGATCAGAACACGGAGGAGTGCCCTCCTGACGCGCCGAAGTCACCCGCGGCGACGGCGGGTTTCCGGGCCGGTGACGAGATCCTGCGGTTCAACGGCCAGCCGGTCGAGTCGTGGTCGGAGCTGCGCGGCTCGATCCGCGAGTCGTCCGGCACGGTGAGCGTGCTCGTCGAGCGGGACGGCCGCACGCTGACACTGCGTCCGGAGCTCATGCGCAACACCCAGCCGAAGCTGGGCGACGCGGAGGGTTACGTCGAGGTCGGTTTCCTCGGGGTGGTCCCCACCGATCACCTGGTGCGGCAGAACTTCGGTCAGGTCGTCACCCGGATCGGCGGCATGATAACCGCGACCGCGCAGAAGGTCGTGGAGCTGCCCAGCAAGGTGCCTGATCTGGTGGCCGCCATCGGCGGGCAGGAGCGAGCGGAAGACTCCCCGGTGGGGGTGGTCGGCGCGAGTCGGTTGGGCGGTGAGGTGCTCTCCTACGACGAGCTCTCGGTCGGTGCCCGGCTGATCATGATGGTGCAGCTGTTGGCGGGCGTGAACCTCTCGCTGTTCCTGATCAACATGCTGCCGCTGCTGCCGCTGGACGGCGGGCACATCGCGGGCGCGTGCTGGGAGGCGCTGCGGCGCAACTTCGCGAAGCTGACCCGCAGGCCCGACCCCGGCCCGTTCGACACGGCCAAGCTGATGCCGCTGGCCTACGGGATCAGCATCGTGTTCATCGCGTACTCGCTGCTGGTGTTGGTCGCGGACGTGGTCAACCCGGTCACGTTCACTTGATCCCCCGGTAACAGCGTTCCGAAAGGTCCCGCGGTATCACGCACCGTGTTATTAAACTCACTCGAAAGGCCTGCTAAGAAGGCGGGCATCACTCGAAAGGTGACTTCCCGTTCGAGTCGTGGTGCGTGCCGGTATCGTGGGTGGCGGTCCGGTGCCTCTCACCCGCCGGGCCCCGTCACCCCGAGGTTCCCGTCATATCGCGGGACCGACAATTCGATCCGCATTGCGAAGGTGGAGAAGACGCGATGACCGTCGATCTGGGTATGCCCGCCAATCCCGAACCGGTACTCGCGGAACGGCGTAAGACCCGGCAGTTACAGGTCGGGCCGGTCGGTGTCGGCAGTGACCACCCGATCTCGGTGCAGACGATGACCACCACGAACACCACCGACATCAACGGAACGCTGCAGCAGATCGCCGAGCTCACCGCTTCGGGCTGTGACATCGTGCGCGTCGCGTGCCCGAGTGCCGACGACGCCGAGGCGTTGCCGATCATCGCGCAGAAGTCCCAGATCCCGGTCATCGCCGACATCCACTTCCAGCCCAAGTACGTCTTCGCCGCGATCAGGGCGGGGTGCGCGGGTGTGCGGGTCAATCCCGGCAACATCCGCAAGTTCGACGATCAGGTCAAGGAGATCTCCAAGGCCGCGAAGGACACCGGTACGCCGATCCGGATCGGGGTCAACGCGGGCTCGCTCGACCCGCGCATGATGGAGAAGTACGGCAAGGCCGTGCCGGAGGCGCTGGCCGAGTCGGCGCTCTGGGAGGCCGGCCTGTTCGCCGAGCACGACTTCCACGACGTGAAGATCTCGGTCAAGCACAACGACCCGGTCGTGATGGTGCGTGCCTACGAGATCCTAGCCGAGCGTTGTGACTACCCGCTGCACCTGGGCGTCACCGAGGCCGGCCCCGCTTTCCAGGGGACCGTCAAGTCGGCCGTGGCCTTCGGCGCGCTGCTGCGGCAGGGCATCGGGGACACGATCCGCGTCTCGTTGTCCGCACCGCCGGTGGAGGAGATCAAGGTCGGTACGCAGATCCTGCAGTCGCTGAACCTGCGGCCTCGCAAGCTGGAGATCGTCTCCTGTCCGTCCTGCGGTCGTGCGCAGGTGGACGTCTACAAGCTCGCCGACGAGGTCACGGCCGGTCTGGAGGGCATGGAGGTTCCGCTGCGCGTGGCCGTCATGGGGTGCGTGGTCAACGGTCCGGGTGAGGCCAGGGAGGCCGATCTGGGCGTGGCCTCGGGCAACGGCAAGGGACAGATCTTCGTCAAGGGTGAGGTCATCAAGACCGTCCCGGAGAGCCAGATCGTGGAGACGCTCATCGAGGAGGCGGGACGCCTGGCGGAGGGCATGGAGCAGGACTCCGGCGACTCGCCCACCGTCACCGTCAGCTGAGCCGGGGAGTGAGGCCGGGAACGATTCGGCCACGGGACGGTGGTCGAGTCGTTTCACCGGGTCGTGTAGCCCGGTTCCGCTGTCCGGGTGGCCCGAAGAGGTCCTTCGAACGGGTGATCTCGGTGCGGAATTGCTCACTTCCCGAATGTCTCGTGCGGCGTTTTCCTCTCGAGTTCTGGCACTCTTGAGCAGTGCTCAAGCTCGCGGGTGCTCGGTTGTTGCAGGGACGGGACGTGGCCTGCGTCCGTTCCCTGCTGGAGTCGGATCCCGTGTCGGCCTGCATGGTGCTGTCCCGCATCGAGGCCGCCCAGGTCAACCCGCTGTACCTGAGCGGGGAGCTGTGGGGCTACGGCAGCGGCCCGGAGGGGGTGTGCTACTCGGGGGCCAATCTCATCCCGCTGCGCGGTGGCAGGGACGCGATGCGCGCGTTCGCGGAGCGGGCCGCCCGGCGGCGCCGGGTGTGTTCCTCGCTCGTCGGCCCGGCCGAGCAGGTCATGGCGCTGTGGACGGAGTTGTCCCCGCACTGGGGCCCCGCGAGGGAGATACGCCCCGAGCAGCCCCTGCTGGTGATGTCCGAACCGCCGACCGGGTGGGTCGATCCCGAGGTGCGTCAGGTCCGCTCCGAGGAGCTGGACAGCTACCTGCCCGCCGCCGTCGCCATGTTCGTCGAGGAAGTCGGGGTGGACCCCCGCAGGAACGGCGGAGCGGTGGGCTACCGCGCACGCATAGCCGACCTGATAGCCAGCGGCCGTACGTTCGCCAGGTTCGAGGACGGTCAGGTGGTCTTCAAGGCCGAGATCGGAGCGGTATCCAGCACCGTCGGGCAGATCCAGGGGGTATGGGTACGTCCTGACCGGCGTGGCAGCGGGCTGGGCGCGGCCGGTACCGCCGCCGTCGCCGACCACCTGGTTCGCGTGATGAGGCGAAAGGCCAGCCTCTACGTCAACGATTTCAACGTCGCCGCCAGGGCCGCCTACCGCAAGGTCGGTTTCCGGCGGGCCGGGACATTCGGCACCGTGCTGCTGTGAATCGGGGCGCGGCGCCGGAGGCCCCGGAACCGGGCCGCTTCCCGAGAAGGGGCCGTCAGCGACCGCTTCGGGTGTGATTCGGAACACTTTTGTTCGTAGTCATGCGATCGGGTGAGATCTTACTTCCTGTTCAACAAGTTTCCCGATCCCTCGGTGCGTTGTGCGCGATGCGTTGTTCGAGACATCCGGTCGATTTCTTCGGCATACTGCGGTGTGTGCGTACAGCTGCTCGTGCTCTCAGCTTGCTGACGGGACTGATCGTCACCGTGCCGGTGGCCTCCTGCGGCGTTCTCGATTCCGGCCCTTCCGCGAAGGACGCGGCGGAGGCTTATCTGAACGCCTTCGCGGCGGGTGACAACGCCGAGGCCGCCCGGCGCACCGACGCCCCGGAAGCCGCTCGCGACTTCCTGGCCGAGACGAGACGGAACCTCTCGCCGGACAAGGTCAGGGCCTCCGTCACCGAGGTGGAGTCCGGCGGTGGTGACGACCCCACAACCGCGAACTTCCGCGCCTCGTGGAACTTCGGTTCAGAGCGGGTGTGGAACTATCGGGGAAGCTTCGAGCTGCGTGATCGCGAGGGGGAGTGGAAGGTCCACTGGCAACCCTCCGTGGTACATCCCGAACTCGGTTCGGGGCAGAGCCTGCACTACCAGTCGGACCCGGCCACCCCCGCTCCCGTCCTCGGACGTGACGGAACCCGCTTGATGGGTCCGCAGCGGCTGGTCCGGGTCACGGTGGTGCCGAAGGAGACGAAGAATCTCTCCGAGGTCGCCGGGTCGCTGGCACGGGGACTGCGGCCCGTCGCCCCCACGGTCACCGCCGGGGGGATAGTCGAGGGGGCCGAGAAGATCCCCGAGGACCAGGCGTACACGGTCGTCACCCTGCGCTGGTCCGACTACCAGCGGGTCAAGTCGGCGATATACGAGTTACCCGGTGTCCGGTTCCCGGACGAGACCGCCCTGGTGGCTTCGGAACGGGATTACGCCTCGCAGGTGCTGCCCGCCATCTCCGAGAGCAGGAAGGACCGACTGAACGGTCGCGCGGGCTGGCGCGTCTTCACGGCAAACGCCTCGGGAGCGAAGCTGAAAACGCTGCACGAGGCCGAGCCCGAACCGACCGAGGCGCTCAAGACCACGCTCAGTGATGAGGTCCAGCACGCGGCCGAGTCCGCGGTGGACCCGATCGACAAGCCCGCCATGATCGTGGCGATGCGGCCCTCCACCGGCGGTGTGCTGGCCGTCGCCCAGAACGAGGCCGCCGACCAGAAGGGCGCGCTGGCGCTGACGGGGCAGTACCCGCCCGGATCGACCTTCAAGATGGCCACCGGCCTCGCGGCCCTGGAGGCGGGGAAGGCCGACATCGACACCAGGCTGGGTTGCCCGGCGGAGCGGACCTTCAACGGCAAGACCCTGCCCAACTCGCACCACTTCGAGCTGGGGCGGGTGACGCTGCGGAAGGCGTTCGCCGAGTCCTGCAACACCACCTTCGCGAAGTTGGCCACCGAGATGCCCGCCTCGGCACTGCCCGACGCGGCCGAGAAGCTGGGGATCGGTGCCGACTTCGCCGTCCCGGGCATAACCACGCTCACCGGGGACGTGCCCGCTTCCGAGGGAAGGGTGGCGCGCGCCGTCAACGGCATCGGTCAGGGCGAGGTACTCGTGAGCCCGTTCGGGATGGCGCTGGCAAGTGCCTCGGTGGCCCACGGTTCCATGCCCACGCCGAAACTGATCCAGGGGGCCGAGACCCGCGTGAACGAGCAGGCCGGGCAGGCCCCTTCGAAGTCCGCGTTGCGGCAGCTCCGCGAGATGATGCGCGAGGTCGTCCGCTCCGGGACGGCCACCGAGCTGTCGGGGCTCGGCGAGGTGGCGGGCAAGACCGGTACCGCGCAGTTCGGCGACGGTAGTCGGGCGCACGGCTGGTTCACCGGCTATCGAGGGGACATGTCGTTCGCGGTGTTGGTGACCGACGCTGGGACCTCGGAACGTGCGGTGCGGGTGTCGAAGGAGTTTCTCGACGGGATCCGGTGAGCCGGGTGTGTTAGGTTGTCGCGCACCGTGCCCGACCGGGTGCGGTGCGACAACACCGTCGACGGGAGTGGATGTGATCTACTTCGATTCTTCGGCCCTGAAGAAACTGATCGCCGCCGAACCGGAGAGCGGGGCGCTCAGCGTGTGGATCCGCAGTAACTGGGAGCAGCCGCGCGCCACCAGCGCGGTGTCCAAGGTCGACATACTGCGCAGTTTCCGTACGGCCGGGCCGGCGGCCGAAGACCTCGCCTCGATCGTGGTGTCGAAGATCGAACAGCTGCCCGTCGGTCAGGAGGTGCTCGACGCCGCGAGCGGGTTCGACTCGCCGTTGAGTTCCACGGAGGCGATCCACCTGGCCTCGGCCTGCCAGGCGGGCGAGGGGTTGCACGCCTTCGTTTCCTACGACCCCGTGATGCTCCGGGCCGCCGAACGCGCCGGTCTGGTGACGGTCTCGCCCGGCAACGGCGTGTCCGACTCGCGGGGCTGAGCTGTTCCGCACCCACGCGGCGCCGGAGAGTCGTGGGGGTGGTCGTTGTGTGGTTGGTCATTTCGGGGTGAGGTGGTCGCCCGTGGGCGGTTCCGCGCCGTGACGACGTTCTAGAGTGAGGGCATGCCCGTACGAAGCCCGCTGCAGCCAGGACAGCAAACCCCGCGCCGTCCGGTGCCGTCGAACATCGAGCGGCCCGAGTACGTCGACAAGCCGGCCCCTCGGCGCAACACGGACCCCGATGTCCAGCCCCCCGAGGTGATCGACGCCATGCGAGTCGCGGGCAAGCTCGCGGCCCAGGCGTTGGAGGAGGCGGGCAAGGCGGTCCGCCCCGGTGTCACAACCGACCACATCGACGCCGTGGTGCACGAGTTCTTCGTCGACAACGGGGTCTACCCCTCCACGCTCGGTTACCGGGGGTTTCCCAAGTCGTGCTGCACCTCGCTGAACGAGGTCATCTGCCACGGGATACCCGACTCCACCGTGATCGAGGACGGTGACATCGTCAATGTCGACGTGACCGGCTACGTCGGCGGTGTGCACGGTGACAACAACGCGACCTTCCACGCGGGCGACGTCTCCGAGGAGGCCCGGCTGCTCGTGGAACGCACCCACGAGGCGACCATGCGCGCCATCCGCGCGGCACAGCCGGGGCGGCAGCTCAACGTGATCGGGCGCGTCATCGAGTCCTACGCCAAGCGCTTCGGCTACGGGGTGGTGCGGGACTTCACCGGGCACGGCATCGGCCGTTCGTTCCACAGCGGTCTCGTGGTGCTGCACTACGACGAACCGTCGGTGCAGACGGTGATCGAGCCCGGCATGACGTTCACCATCGAGCCGATGATTACGCTCGGCACCCACGAGTACGACGTGTGGGACGACGGCTGGACCGTCACGACCAGGGACAAGAGCTGGACCGCGCAGTTCGAGCACACCATTCTGATCACCGAGGACGGCAACGAGATCCTCACCCGTCCCTGAGACCGTCCGCGCGGCGGTGTGAGTGGTGGCACTCCTCGCGGCGGGCGAAGGCTCGGGGACGCGGCCGTGGTGTATGAAAGCTGACGTGAACTCACTGCTGGTTGCCGGGACCACCTCCGATGCGGGCAAGAGTGTTCTGGCCGCCGCTCTGTGCCGGTGGCTGGCGCGTCGCGGAGCCCGGGTGGCGCCGTTCAAAGCCCAGAACATGTCCAACAACTCCGTGGTCACGGCCTCCGGCGGTGAGATCGGGCGCGCTCAGGCCGTGCAGGCCATGGCAGCGGGGGTCGAGCCCGATGTGCGGTTCAACCCGGTGCTGCTGAAGCCGGGAAGCGATCGCAGCTCGCAGGTGGTGGTGTTGGGGCGCGTGGCGGGCGAGGCCACCGCGCTGTCCTACCGCGAGCGAAAGGCAGAGCTGCTTCGTACGGTCACCGGGACGCTTTCCGAACTGCGCTCCGAGTACGATTACGTGATCTGCGAAGGAGCTGGTTCGCCCGCCGAGATCAACCTGCGCGCCCACGACATCGCCAACATGGGGCTCGCCCGCGCGGCGGACCTGCCCGTGCTGGTGGTCGGCGACATAGACCGGGGCGGGGTGTTCGCGCAGCTCTTCGGCACGCTCGCCCTGCTGGACCCCGCCGACCAGGCGCTGGTTTCCGGATTCGTGATCAACAAGTTCCGAGGCGAGCCCGACCTGCTGGCCCCCGGTCTGACGGACCTCCGAAAGCTCACCGGTCGGCGGGTGCACGGCGTGCTCCCGTGGTCGGAGGAGCTGTGGCTCGACGCGGAGGACTCGCTGTCGTACGTGGCAGACGGGGTGGTCGGCCGGCCCGCTCCGCCGGTGGGCGAGCAGTGGCTGCGCGTGGCCGTGCCCCGGCTGCCACGCATCTCCAACGCCACCGACGTCGAGGCGCTGGCCGCGGAGCCGGGGGTCTCGGTGCGGTTCGTGACCGAGCCCTCGCGGGTGGCGGACGCGGATCTGGTGGTGCTGCCCGGATCCAAGTCCACGGTCGCCGACCTCGGTTGGCTCCGGGAGACCGGGCTGGCGCGAGCCGTGCTCGAACACGCCGCTTCCGGTGCGCCGGTACTGGGGATCTGTGGTGGTTTCCAGATGCTCGGGGAACGGATCGTCGATCACGTCGAGTCGGGGGCCGAGGTCGAAGGGCTGGGCCTACTGGACATGGAGATCGAGTTCGACACGACCAAGACGCTGGGCAACCCGGTGGGGACCGCTCTGGGGCGTCCCGTGGCCGGCTACGAGATCCATCACGGCAGGGTTCGGCGTCCACCGGAGGTGGAGCCGCTGGTACTGCTCCCCGACGGGGGTGGTGAGGGGGCGCTCCACGGCTCCGTCGCCGGAACGCACTGGCACGGGCTGTTCGAGAACGACGAGTTCCGGCGCGATTTCCTCGGGCGAGCGGCGGAACTGGCAGGCAGAACCGGTTTCCGGGGGTCGCGGAACATCTCGTTCGCCGAGCTGCGTCGCACCCAGCTGGAGCTGCTCGGCGACATGGTGGAGCACAACCTGGACACCGACGCGCTGCTCCGACTGCTGGACCACGGTGCTCCGTCCGGTCTGCCGAGTGTCGCCGTGGGTGCGGCGTCTTCCTGAATCACCCGGTCACGCCCCGCCGGGGAGGGTGTGGCGATCCTGCCCTCGTCCGTTACGGGTGTTCGGGTTCGAACTCTGCGAGCAGCTCGTCGAGGAATCCGCCCGCCTCGGCCGCCGCTCGTTCGGGCTGTCCGTCGCGGACTGCCTCGAACAGTTCGGTGTGCGACACGGCGCGCTCCGGCGGGACCTCGGGGTCGAAGGTGGTGGCGACGCTGGACTGGACCGCTTCGCTGATGCCCTGGTAGAGCTGGACCAGCACCGGGTTGTGGGAAGCTTCCATCAGCCGGAGGTGGAAGTGGCTGTCGGTGCGCACGACCCGTTCGCGGTCGCGTTCGGCCAGCGCCGCGTCCCGGTCCCGCAGCGCGACCTCCAGGTCGGCGATGTCGGCTTCGGTCCGGGCGCTGGCGGCGAGTCGGGCGCTCTCCACCTCAAGAGCCCGCCGCACTTCCAGGACTTGCCGGAGTTCGCTGTCGCAGAGCCTGCTCACGGCTCCCGACAGTTCGCTCGTCGCGCGCACGAACGTGCCGTCACCCTGCCGTACTTCCAGCAGGCCCGCGTGGGACAGGGCTCTCACCGCTTCGCGCACCGTGTTGCGTCCCACGCTCAGCGCGTTGACGAGTTCGGCCTCCGGAGGGATCCGCTGTCCGAGTGGCCACTCGCCTGACGCGACGAGCTCTCGCATCTGGGCGATGACTTGGTCCACCAGGCCGGTCCTCGTTGTCGTGACCAAGGGCACAGCGAGGTCCTTTCATCCAAACATCCTACGTTTGCCATACTAGTACGCGATGTATTCCGAGTCGCGTACCGAAACCGTTTCCGATCGGTTGATCGTCCAGGATGCCACTCCGGGGGCGGACGAGACCCGGAATGATACGACTTCGCAAGCCAACCAAAGCGCGCCCGAGACCGACGGTGCCTCCGACCGGGCGGCGGCCGCGGGCGGCGGACTGCTGCTGGCGGGTGTCGCGCTCGCGGCGGCGAACATGCGTCCCGCCGTGACCAGCCTCTCCTCGATACTCGGCGGGGTGCGTGACTCGCTCGGTGCGAGTACCACCTGGGCCAGCGTGCTCACCTCCGTGCCGACGCTGTGCTTCGGAGTGGCCGGGATCGCCGCACCGCTGCTGGCCCGCCGCTGGGGGATGCGGCGCGTCGTGGGGATCGCGCTCGGCGTGCTGACAGCGGCGATGCTGTTCCGGGTGACCGGTGCCGCGACCACCGTTCTGGTGGGGACCGTGGTCTCCTGCGCGGCCATCGCCATGTGCAACGTGCTCATTCCGGTGGTGGTGAAGGAGTCCTTCCCCCGACGGGTGGGGATGGCCACCGGCCTGTACACCACGGCGATGGCGGCCGGGGGATCCGTCGGCTCCGCCTTCACCCCCTGGCTGCGCGCCGAGCTGGGAGGATGGCGCCTCGCGCTGGCCACCTGGGCGGTGCTCGCGCTGGCCGCCTTCCTCGTGTGGAACTCGGCGGGGCGAGGCGGTGACTCCGGGGCCGGGGCCGCTCCGAAGGCTACGGCCGGGGCGGCGAACGGTGGGGCCTCGTTGCTGCGCAGCCCGCTCGCCTGGGCGGTCACCGTCTACTTCGCCATGCAGTCGCTGGTGGCGTACGTGGTGATGGGCTGGCTTCCCGAGGTGTTCAAGTCGGCGGGGGCCGGAGCGGGCGCCGCGGGGGGACTGCTCGGACTGGTCCTGCTGATCGGCGTTCCGATCAGCATGGTGCTACCGCCCCTGGTGACCAGGACGAAGGGGCAGTCCGTCTGGACGGTCTGCCTGGCGGCCACGGCCATCAGCGGTTTCCTGGGAGTGCTGTTCGCGCCGATGAGCGCACCGCTGCTCTGGGCGCTGCTGATCGGGGTCGGAATGAGCGCCTTCCCACTGGCACTGGTGCTCATCTCGCTGCGCACGAGCAGTGCGGCCGACACGAGCAGGCTGTCCGGGATGGCGCAGAGCATCGGCTACCTGATCGCCTCGACGGGCCCGTTCCTGTTCGGCATGCTGCACGACGTCACCGGAAGCTGGTCGGCCTCGCTCGTGGTGCTGATAGGTGTCCTCACGGTGCAGGCGCTGGTCGGAACGTTCGCGGGTCGTCCCCGCACCGTCTGACTCGTCCGAGAGCCGGGGCGGTATCGGAGGGGTGACGCGGGAGCGGGACCGGTGAATTCCGCCGCCCACCGGGCAGCGCCGGAGAGACGTCCCGCTCCGGTCGTCACCGACGACCTCTTCCCCCTACGAGCCGCCGATCCACGTCTCCGCGTCCCGGGGCGCGGGCGAACCAGGGTTGCCCGGTGGGCGTGCCCCGGGACGAGTGCGGAGCTCGATCAGTCCAGGGGAAGCCCGAGCAGTGCGTTCTCGACCAGTTCCGGCATCGCCGGGTGAATCCAGTACTGTCCGCGTGCCATGGAACGCGCGTCGATGCCGAACTCCATGGCCTGGATGAGGGGCTGGATCACGGTGGGAGCCTGCGGTCCGATGATGTGCGCGCCGAGCAGCTTCCCCGTCGAGGGGTCGGCGAGCAGCTTGGCGAAGCCGGTGGTGTCCTCCATCGCCCAGCCGTAGGCGATGCCGCCGTAGTCCTGGGTGGCGGTGACGTAACGGACACCGCGTTCGACCGCCTGCTGCTCGGTGAGTCCCACCGAGGCGATCTGTGGGGCGGAGAACACCGCGTGCGGGACGAAGCGGTGGTCGGACTCCACGGGCTCCTCGGGGTGCAGCAGATTGTGCTGCACCACCCGTTCCTCGTGGTTGGCGACGTGCTTGAGCTCGTGGTCGCTGCTGATGTCGCCCAGTGCCCAGACGCCCTCGGCGCTGGTGCGCTGCGTGCTGTCCACCTTGATCTTGCCGTTCTCGGCGGTCTCGATCCCGGCGGCGATGGTGTCGAGCAGGTCGGAGTTGGGGCGGCGCCCCGTCGCCACCAGCAGGGTCTGCCCCTCCACGCTCTCGGCCCCTTCGGGGCCGTCCAGGTGGAGTCGCACCCCCGAACCGGCACGTTCCACCCCGGTCTCCCTCCGGTTCAGCCGCAGGTCCCACTGCCGTGCCGCGAGTTCCGTGAAACGCTCGGAGACGTCGGTGTCCTCGTTGCGGAGCACCCGCCCGGAGCGGCCGATCATGGTCACCCGTACCCCCAGCGCGGAGAAGATGTGGGCGAACTCCGCCCCGATGAACCCCGTGCCGAGGATGATCATGTGTTCCGGGAGTCGTTCCAGACGCATCACGCTGTCGCTGGTGTGGTACTCCACGTCCTCGATCCCCGGTATCTCCGGGATCACCGGACGTCCCCCGGCGGCGAGCACCACCCGGTCGGCGCTGATCGTGGTCGGCCCCCCGGCCGTCTCGACCGAGAGTTCGCGGGGCGCGGTGAACCGCGCGAGGCCCTCGTACAGCGTCACGTTGGGATTCTCGTCCCTGCGGAAGCGCTTACCGCTCTCGGCGATCGTGTCGATCCTGCCGAAGACACGGTCCCTGATCTCGGGCCACCGCACCTCGTCGAGCCGCAGTTCGACACCGAGCCGTTCCCCGGAGACGGGAGCGTTGGCGACGTCCGCGGTGTGAACGAACATCTTCGTCGGGATACAACCCACGTTCAGGCAAGTGCCGCCGTAGGAAGCGTGGCTGCCGACGCCCTTCTCCACGACCGCCACGTCCCAGTCCGCGAATCGTTCGTCGAGGATCGCGTTGCCAGAGCCGGTACCGATGATGATCAGATCGAAGTGTCGCACGTGCCCCATCCTGTCTCGCTCGCCTTGCCGCCGCGTACAACCCGGGGTTCGTTCCTGAAATTCCCGCCGTTCGGTTGGAACCATCCGGTGGCCCGACCGCTGGTCCGGAGTGGGAAGCGGCGGGATCTCCCGACGGAACGAATCGCCTTCTTGAGTAGAAAATAGTCAATCGTTATGCGGTTGTTCTCTACTTGGAACCGCTTGGTTCGCTCTCCCCCGAGAGGTCCTGTGCAGGGAATATTTCGAAGTATCGCTGGGTGTTCCGGATGTAACGTGATATGAAAGATGCTCGAAAAAGTGGGGGAACAGCAAGTCGAACGTCCCCGCGACATCGGAATCCGGAGATTCCCCGGGCCGTTGCTCGGCCCGTGCGTTCGTGGTGAGTGGAGTACGAATGCGGCTATCCTCGGGGCGACGAACCCGACCTGTCGAGCTACGAGAGGCGATTCCCCCGCCCGAGCCCTCCGGTCCGACGACTCTCCGGCCCGGACCTGGTCGGACTCGTGAGAGGGGACGCAGGTCGTACGGAACTCGGGTGCTTCCCTGGGAACGCCGTTACCGGCTGGTGGTCGCCCTCGGCGATGTCGTCGCCACCGGGGTGGCGGTGGCGGGGGCGGCGGTGTTCTCCACTCCGCCGGAGTCCTGGCAGACCGTCCTGTTCGCCACGGTCACCGCTGCCGCACTGCTCACCGCACTCGTTCCGGCCTGGGATCACCGGATCCTCGGCCAGGGAGCCGAGGAGTTCCACCGACTGGGCAGGGCGTTGCTCATCGCCGCCGTGCTGCTGGCCTTCGGTGCGGTCGCCACCGGCGTCGGCGAGCTGCGTGGTTGGATCTTCGTCGTGCTTCCCGGAGCCGCCGTGCTGTGTCTGTTGCAGCGCTACGTGCTGCGCAAGCTACTGCACCGCAGGAGGGCCGTCGGCCAATGCATGCTGCCCGTGGTCGCGGCCGGCCACCCCGAGGCGCTGCGCGATCTGATCGCGCGTACCCGCAGGGAGTCCCATCTCGGCTGGCAGATCCGCGCGGTGTGCACCGCCGGAAGCTCGGGAGACGGGGCGGACGTCGAACAGATCGATTCCGTTCCGGTGGTCGGCGACCTCGACGAGGTGGCTCGCAGCGCGCGGGAGGACGCCTATCGCGCCGTGATGATCAGCGCCGACCGGTACTGGACCCGCAGTCGGCTGCAGTGGTTGTCCTGGGAGCTGGAGGGGACCGCCACCGAGATGGTGGTGGCGCCGGTGCTGATGGACATCGCCGGTCCCAGAGTGCACGTGTCCGAGGTGCTCGGCATGCCGCTGCTGCGGCTGAGCGAACCGGTGTTGACGGGGCCTCGCCTGTTCGTGAAGTTCACCGTGGACAGAGTCGGCGCGCTGCTGTTGCTGTTGTTGCTGTCCCCGTTGTTGTTCCTGATCGCCGTCGTGATCAAGGCCGACAGTGCCGGGCCGGTCTTCTACCGCCAGCGGCGGGTCGGTCACAACGGCCGCGTGTTCACGATGCTGAAGTTCCGGACCATGGTCACCGGTGCCGACCGCTCGACGCTCGGTGAGGAAGTGACCGACGAGGGGGCCGGTCCGCTGTTCAAGTCGCGGCGAGATCCCCGGATGACCCGAATCGGCTCCCTGCTGCGGGGCTACTCCATGGACGAACTGCCTCAGCTGTTCAACGTTCTCCTCGGCGACATGTCACTCGTCGGTCCCCGCCCACCGCTGCCGAACGAGGCCGAGTCCTACGAGCCGGAGATGCACCGCCGTTTTCTGGTGCGTCCCGGGATGACGGGGCTGTGGCAGGTCAGCGGTCGAAGTGACCTCTCGTGGGCCGAGAGCGTCCGGCTGGACCTGCGGTACGTGGAGAACTGGTCGTTGACCCTGGACGGGATGATCCTCTGGAAGACGGTGCGGGCGGTGGTGACCAAGGAAGGGGCGTACTGAGGCCGCGATCCCCGCTTCGACGGAGCGGCGCCGCTCGCGAATCCGGTGACACGGGACTCCGGCCGCTGTCGTCACCGTTCTCCCGCGCTCCCTCCCAGGGCTGCTGGTCTTCTCGTCGGTCCCGTGTATCCCACGAGGTCAGTGCTCTGGAACGCGTCGGTCGCCTGAAGCTTTTAGGCGAATGTAGGACAGTTCTCGTCGAACAGGGGAGAGCAGGGTGCGCACCGGGCTGACAGCGCGGCGCCGACGCACAGCTCGCGATGGCCGAGACCCAGCCCTCCGGGGTCCGGCTGAAGTTCCGCGGCCACGCCACCGCGGTCGAACTGGACACGGTGCCCACCAAACGGGTCTACGCGGGACTGCCACCACGTCCGGACGGTGTCTACGAACTGCTCGTCGACGGTTCTCCCGTGGGCGGCGGTGACACTCTGGTCATCGACATGACCACCGGAGCCACCGAGAACCGTCCCGGCGAGGTCGGCACCCTCTCCTTCACCGGCCTGCCCGCACGCGAGAAGGACGTCGAGATCTGGTTGCCGCACGACGAGACCACCGAGCTCGTGGCGGACAGCGGCCGCGGCGTGTGGCTGCACCACGGCAGCTCGATCAGCCACGGTTCCGACGCGGCGGGCCCGACCAGCACCTGGCCCGCGGTCGCCGCCGCCACCGCCGGGGTGGAGTTGATCAACTTGGGACCGAGTGGCGGCGCGCTTCTCGACCCGTTCACCGCCCGCACGCTGCGCGAGACCAACGCGGATCTGATCAGCGTCAAGATCGGCATCAATCTGATCAATACCGCCCTGATACGCGGGCGCGCCCTCGTTCCGGCCGTCCACGGCTTCCTCGACACCGTCCGCGACGGACACCCCTCGGCGTCGTTGCTGGTCGTTTCACCCATACACTGCCCGATCCACGAGGACACCCCCCGGGCCCAGCTTCCCCGACTTCACCGACCTCGGTGGTGGGAAACCGCGGTTTCGGGCGGCAGGTGATCCGGCGGAACGCGAGAACGGGAAGCTCACCCTGAACGTCATCCGGGAGGAGCTGGAGCGCATCGTGCGGGAGCGGGCCGTGCACGACCCGAACCTGCACTACCTCGACGGCAGGGAGCTCTACGGTGCGGTCGACTTCGAGGAGCTGCCGTTGCCCGATCAGCTCCACCCGGACGCCGCCGCCCATCGCCGCATCGGCGAACGCTTTCACCGGTTCGTCCTCACCGCCGACGGCCCCTTCGCGGATCGGAGCTGAGCGGTCCGGTCCGGGGTGGGGCGGGGCCTGTCCGGCGGACTCCGCGACCACGGTTTCGGCGCGGGCCAGCGTGGTGCGATGTCGCGAGTGCTCTCGCCACGAGGCGGTCGGCCCCGCGCGGCGGAGCCCTACCGGTGGTCGGGTCCGACGAGCAGCTCGCGTATCGAATCGTGGTAACGGGCGGGATCGAACAGCTCCGCGGCCTCCCGACGGGCGTGTTCCGCACGCTCCGTCGCGCTGGACCAGTCGCGCAGCAGCCGTTCGATCCCGTCCGCGAGCGCCTCGGGGTCGTCTGCCGCGACGATGTGGCCCCGCCTGCCGTCACCGACCGTTTCGGGAAGCCCCTGGACATCGGTGACCACGACCGGAACCCCCGCCAGCTGGGCCTCCACCGCGGTGTTGCCGAACGGTTCGAACCGGGAGGGCACCAGCGCGATGTCGGCCCGGGCGTAGTGGTGCCAGACAGCGGAGTCGAAGCCGTGCAACGCCACGGCGTCCGGCAGCCCCAGCTCAGCGATCAGCTCCCGCACCTCGCGTTCGAACCATTCGTAGCCGTTGAACACCGAACCGACCAGATCCAGCGTGACGGGGTGTCCGCGTTCGCGGAGCAGCGCCGTGGCGCGTACCGCCGTGTCCGTCCCCTTGCGTGGTGAGAGCCTGCCGACCAGGACGAGCCGTCGCGGCCGCTCGCTCGGAGCCTCCGGGGCCGGATCGGGCCCGGGTACACCGTTGTAGACCACCTTCGTCCTGTTCCGCAGTGGTGGGATGCTCCGGTGCAGCGCGTTCGCCGCGGCACGACTGTTGACCACGACCTCCCGGCACGCCAGTAGTGGCAGCGCCAGTCCCGCCCGTACCGGTAGCGGCGGTGTCTCCTCCGCCTCGTGCACGTGGGTCACCACGCGGTGGCCCAGCGCCGCCGCCGACAACGTCCATACGGGAACGGTGATCGTGCTGATGTAGACGGCGTCGAATCGGTGCCGCAGCAGCCGGAGCGTGCCTGGCAGCGAGGTCAGGCAGTCCAGCAGGAAGGTGAGCATGCCGCGAGGGCTCAGGACGCTCTTGCGGAGCACCGCGGTCCGGCGGTGGAGCACCCTGGCTCCGCTCCGCCGGAGGTGGTCAGCCAGGGGGCCGTGCTCGGGCAGCACCACGACCACCCGTCTTCCCGCGCTGGTCAGGGCCCGCACGGATTCGAGAAAGACCCGATCGGAGCCGTACAACTCGGCCGAGGGGTGCACGAGCAGCAGGGGGTTTCCCGCTTCCCGGTGGGTGGGGCGGGGCTCGGCCGGTGCTTTCCGGCTCGTGGGCAGGCCTTTCGAGGACGGCCGGATCATCTACTGCTCCCATCGTCGCGCCCCCGCCGTTCGGAGCGGGGAGGAGTGGAGGGTCTCGTCGTTGTCACCGCGCGGCCGTGGACACTGTTCGGCTCGCACCGTCGGCTTCGTCCCGGAGCATGCCGGCCCAGGCCGCCAGCATCAGCAACCAGACGGCCGCCGCGTTGGCCGGAGCCCCGAGGGCTTCGGTGAACACCGAATTGGCCAGCATCCCCAGCGAGACCGAGATGATGATGGTGCGGTCCACTCGTGGTTCCGGGGTCAGCCGTTTGGCGCGTGCGCTGTTGACGAATACGCCGATCACCAGTGCCGACCACGCGACCAGGCCGAGCAAACCACTGTTGACCAGCAGGTTTATCACGGCGTTGTGCCCACCGCCGAGACCCATCTCGTCGAGGAAGAGACCACGCGTGGCGCTCTGGCCGTGCCCGTACAGCGGCCGTTGTGCGAAGGCTTCCAACGCGTAGCCCCACAACTCGGTGCGGGCGTTGAGGGTCATCAGTCGCGACATCGAGTGTCCCCGAGTGAAGAATCCCGCGATGGCGGGGGCGGCTGCCAGTCCCACCGCCAGCGCGCCGACCGAGAGGAAGGCGGTGATCTCCAGTCGGCGGGTTCCCCGCCACCTGAGCCACAGCGCCGTCACCGATCCCACGGCGGCGGCCAGCGCGGCGCCCCGCGTGTTCGTCGCCACCAGGCCACCCGCGCAGACGGCCAGCATTCCCAGATAGACCCCGAGCGGCCATCGGGGGCCGATCCGGGTGTTGCGCCTGCCGATGATGTAGCTCGCCAGTACGATCACGGCGATCGCCAACAGCTGACCCGCCGCTACGGGGTGCAGGTACAGCCAGGTGAACCGATCCGGTTGGCTCTCTCTACGCGGGAACGGGACCAGTACGCCGAAGATCACCGAGGCGGTGATCAGTGCGCTGTAGGCGTGCGCGAAGCAGTGCATGCTCGCGCGGTTCGAGTGCCGTGCCGTCGAACGCGTCAGCGCCAGAATGATCGCCATCTGGCAGGACCGCACCAACGCCATCTCGAAGTACGGTGAGTACACTGTGGATAAAAACAGTGTCGCGATGTAGCCGTAGGCGGCCAGCGTCGTCCAGTGGGCCGTCGTGAGCCTCGGCGCCGGTCGGAAACGAAGGAACAGCCAACAGGCGACCACTCCGTAGGTGGCGATCTCCAGCAGCACGAAGAAGTCCGGATTGCCGGAGATGGATTGGTCCTGACTGCGGATTCGGAATTCGTACTCGCTGGCTACGATGAAAGCCAGTGCGCACGCGACCAGTCGCCAGGTGTCCCTGTCGGAGCGGGAGCCGGGCGCGTCGGTCAGGAAGTGACGGTAGTCGAGCACGGGAACCCTCGTCTTGGAAGTGTTGCGGAACGAGTTTTTACCAGCCCCGTCCGGTGTGTTGGGCTTCGGTCGTGGTGAAGGGTTTTCCCGGCCTGGAGGTGGGCGGCGACGGCGCGCGTCGGGAGAGATCCTGTAACGAACCGGTACCGCGAGCTTATCCAGCGGTTCGTGTACCCGCACCATTGGTTGCCGAACCACGACGTGGAGGTGCGATGTGATTGGACGGCGATGCGCATAGCGATGTTCGGAACACGGGGTGTTCCCGCGCGATACGGCGGGTTCGAAACCTGTGTGGAGGAAGTCGGCAAACGGTTGGTCCGGTTGGGCCACGAGGTAACCGTCTACTGCCGTGACGGCAACGACCTCGAACGGAGCACCGAACACCTGGGGATGAAGCTGGTGCGGCTGCCCGCTGTTCGCAGGAAGACCCTGGAGACGTTGAGCCACACCGGCGTGTCGGTGGGTCACGCGTTACCGAATCCACCGGATGTGGCCGTGGTGTTCAACGCCGCGAACGCGCCGTTTCTCCCCTTGCTGCGTGCCAGGGGCGTGCCGGTCGTCACTCACGTCGACGGTCTGGAGTGGAAGCGCGCCAAGTGGGGAAAGGTGGGGTCGCGTTACTACCGCGCCGCGGAGGCGGCGGCGGTTCGTTGGTCCGATGCGTTGATCGCCGACTCCCGTGGCATCCAGGAGTACTACGCGGAGCGTTTCGGGATCAAGACGGAATACATTCCCTACGGAGCTCCCGTGCTGGACACCGTCGGTGCCGACACCCTGGCCGAGCACGGATTGCGTGCGGGGGAGTACCACCTGGTGGTGGCGCGTTTCGAACCGGAGAACCACGTGGACGTCGCCGTGGCCGGATACAACCGCAGCGGCGCCGTACGCCCGCTGGTGGTCGTGGGGGAGGCCCCTTACTCGGACGCCTACACCGCCCGTGTCCGAGGGCTCGCCTCGCGCGGCGCTGGCGTGAGGTTGCTGGGGGCGGTCTGGGACCAGCGCGCGCTCGATCAACTCTACGCCAACGCGCTGACCTACGTGCACGGTCACTCGGTCGGCGGCACCAATCCTTCGTTGCTGCGTGCGATGGGGGCCGCCACGGCGGTCTCGGCCTTCGACGTGCCGTTCAACCGGGAGGTCCTGGGGGAGTACGGCGCCTATTTCACCGACCCAGCGTCGCTGGCCGAGTGTTTCGACCGCGCGGAGGAGCGCCCGCAGGACACCGTGGACCGGGGGCGGGGGCAGCTCGCCGAGCTCCGGCACAACTACGACTGGGACGCTGTGGCACGTGACTACGCCGAACTCGCGGAGCGGCTACGTGTCTCTCGGGGCTCCCCGTCAACCGGGAGAGCGTCGCGCCTGTTCGGCCGGGAAGCGGCCGGACGCGGGCAGGCGTGGCGAAGCCAACCTGACAGAGAGGAGTGAGATGTTACGTCGTAGCCGAAGAGTCGGTGCGGCTATGGCCGGGATCGTCGGGCTGGGGCTGTTGACCGTTCCCACGGCGGGAGCGGCCGAGCAGCCACCGCAGCCGGTCACGGCCGGTGCGCTGCCCACTCCGCAGACCGACGGGATCGTGCTTTCGATGGCGATCGTGGGTGACACCGTCTACGCGGGCGGCCATTTCAGCAAGGCCCGTCCCGCGGGGGTCGCCCCTGGCGGTGCCGGTGAGGTGACCAGGGACAACCTGCTCGCCTTCGACCTCGGAACCGGCGAACTGCTCGACTGGTCTCCCTCGGTGACCTCCACCGAGTTCGAGTCCAGTGCCGATCCCGGACCGCTGTGCGACTCGCTCGGCGAGAACCGTTGGCGGTGTGACACGGTCTTCAACGTCACCGCGGCACCCGATGACAGCAGGGTCTACGTCGGTGGTGACTTCGACCGGATCAACGATCGGTGGCGTTCCCGGCTGGCCGCCTTCGACCCGGCCGACCGCACGCTGGTCGACGGGTTCGACCCCAGGGTCGCCGGTCGTGTTCGGGCGCTGTCGGCCACCGAGGACACCGTCTACCTGGGCGGGGCCTTCGACAGCGTCGACGGCACCGATCGCACCAGGCTGGCCGCGGTGTCCACTTCGGGTGAGCTGCTTCCGTGGTCTCCCACGGCCGACGCCACGGTGCACAGCCTGCTGGCGGCGCCGGAGCAGCGGCGCACACTCATCGGTGGTGCTTTCGACAACGTCAACGGGCGGTCCCACGTCGCGTTGACGGCTGTCGACGACACGACCGGCGCCGATGTCCCCTGGCAGTGGGAAGCGCCCTCCGCCGCGGACGTGGTGACCGACATCGACACCGACGGCAGTGGGCGGGCCTACATCGGCTCGTACAACTGGGACGGCGGCAACGTCGATCGGTTCGAGGGCCGTGGTGCCGTGCGCATCGAGGACGGGTCCACGGTCTGGATGGACGGCTGCTACGGCGACACCCAGTCGGTCGCGGTGTCCGAAGGAGTGGTCTACGCGGCTTCCCACACCCACGCGTGCGCCGCGTTGGACGCCATCCCGGAGGACGGGCCGATCGACTACCAGCGGTTGACCGCGGAGACCGCCGGGGCCACCGGCACGGCACCCCGCGACACGAATCACGTGGCTGAGGGCGACCCTGTTCCGGAGCTGCTGCCCTGGTTGCCCAACACCAACGGTGGTCCCGAGGACAGCCCCTGGCAGAACGGCACGTGGGCGATCGAGGCGAACTCGGAGTACGTCGTCGTCGGTGGTGAGTTCACCACGGTCAACGGTGAGCGGCAGCAGTCGCTGACCCGTTTCGCCGCGCGTTCGGTCCCGGACGCGGTCAACAACGGACCGCAGATCCCGTTCCGGGCTCCGGACGTGCGACGTGAGTGGCTGAGTGGTGACGTCACGATCGAGTGGACCGGAACCTGGGACGCGCAGAACCGTTCCATCCGCTACGAGGTGATTCGGGTCGGCGAGTCCGAACCGATCCACACCGTGACGAAGGAGTCCTGGCCGTGGTCGTTGCCGACCATGCGGTTCACCGACACCGATGCTCCTGGCGGGAGCACGGAGTACTGGATCAGGGCCGTCGACGCCGACGGAGCCTCCATCGGTTCACCGCGAGGCAGTACCGACTGGTGAGCGACCGTTGAGCGGCCGGTCCGTCCCCCGCGGGACGGACCGGCCGCTTCGCTTCTTCCCGCGAGTTCTGGGAACCGCTGGGACCAGTGGGAAGTTCCGCCGAGGGAGCGTTGCCGGACGACCGGGCGGACGAACTCCGCCGGATCACCCTTCGCGTGCTCCCGGCTGCGTCAACAGCCCCACGTCGGGGTGTTGGAACTGCGGCACCCCGATCCTCTCCGCCACTTCCCGAGGCAGCGGGCGGCCGCCCTGTTTGCCCGGCGCACCGGCGCGCAGCCGGTAGTCACCGTTGTCCGGGGCGCGGAACGGGTGTCGATCGGTGCGTTCCGAGACGCTGTGTTCGCCCTGCCCGGTGGCCTCGTTCAGTTCGTCCAGCGATCGGAACCTGTCGCGTTCGCCGTCGCCGTGGTACCACTCCGCGAGGTAGGGCTCGTCGCCACGCAGGTAGACGTTGCCGTCGCCGCGCGACACGAAGGCGGGAGTGGTGACCTCCTCCGGCTTGTTATCGCCCATCCGGATGAACGGCTCGTCGTGGGCGGTTCCCGCGAAGAGGTTGTTCACGATCCGGGTGTCGGCGGTGATCCAACTCATCCCCAGCTCGTGACTGTAGGGATCGAACTCGGGGGACCGAGGGTCGTTGTAGAGCCCGAGGGAACCGTGGTTGTTCCAGAAGGTGTTGTTGCGGAACCCGACGTGGTCGGTACTGGAGATCTTCATGCCGAACTGCTCGTTGCGCAACAGGAGGTTCGATGCGAACAGCGCCTTCGAGGAGACCTCGTAGTACAGGCCGTGCTTGACGTTCTCCCGCGCGAGGTTGTGCACGACCGTCGCGTCCGTGCAGCCCAGATCGCACCACCAGCCGGAACCGATGTTGTTCACGAAGGAGTTGTGCTCGATCACCGCACGCTTGGTGCGGGTCATCTTCACCCCGCCCGCCCCGATGGCCGGCCCGGACAGGGCGAAGTGCTCCCGGTTGTTGCGCAGTACCAGGTTGTCGACCATCCGCACGTCGTGCGCCAGGTTCGACATCAACCCGACCAGACCGTTGTCGGCGATGATGTTGCCGTCCACCTTCGCGTTCGGCGCGAACACGGCCACGCCGCTGGAAGCCGACCACGCGAACACGTTGTCGCGCAGCACGACGTCGGCGGCGTTGACCACCACCATCGCACCTTTCCGGCCGTACTCCTGACGAGCGGCGTAGTGGGCGATCCCGATCCCTCGTAGACTGCTTCCCGCCGCACTCGGGCCGTCGAACTGCAGCAACCACGGGTACGCGCTCACCTCGACGGTTTCGCCGGTCGGGTCGGAACCCAGCAGCAGGGTGTCGGCCGCCGGGTCGACGAAGAACGTCCCGTCCGTGACCTCCTCCCGCGAGGCCACCTGCCGCAGCGGTTTCCCGTCGAGGAAGACCATGTCCGGCAGTCCCGCGTTCGGGTGGTTCGAGTCGATTATCTCGGGGAGGAAGCAGTCCCGGCAGTACTCCGGCGACCAACCCCGGTGCCGCCAACCGCGCTCGGTGCGGGTCCAGCCGCTGAGGACCTCGCTGCCCTTGAGCCACACCTGCTCTCCGGGGAAAGACCTGATGTGCAGCTGCTTGCGGACTATTCCCAGGCTCTCGCGGTACGTGCCTGCCCGGAGCACGATCGTCGCGGACGGGTCCGCCTTCCCGACGGCCGCTTCGAGGGTACGCAGCGGGGAACCCCGGGTTCCGGGAGCGTTGTCCTCCCCGTCGTTGGAGACGAAGACCGCGTCCGGCGGAACCGGCGCGCTCGTGCCCGGCACCGTGGGAAGGGGGGAAACCGGCAGCGAGTGGTGGGTGGCCGTTTCCGGGGTTCCCGAGCTGTCGCGCACCAGGAGGCCCGTCACCAGAGCGCACGCGCACAGCACGACCGCTCCCACGGCCGACGAGAACCGAGCACGGTGGTTTTCGGTACGTGGAACCAGGGGAAACATGTCGGGTTGACCTCATCGTGTTGTCGCGTCGGGGGCGCCGAGCGCTGCCGGGGCCGGTATCACAGTTCGGGAACCGATACCCGGTCGCGCAGGGAGGTGCTCGACACGTGTGCGGTGTACGGGAAGTACACGATCCTCACCCCCACGGCACCGAGTCTGTCCTCCAGGTCCGCTCCCCGCTCGGTGTCCTTCCAGTCGTCACCCTTTACCAGGACGTGGAAACCGATTCGCCGCCACGAGAGGAACTTGTCCGTGTAGGGATCGGCCACGGCCTTGTCCACGTGTCGGATGCTGGCGACGATCTCGAGGCGTTCCTCGAAGGGTACGACGGGACGTCTGGCCTTGGCGCGCAGGATCATCTCGTCCGTGGCCACCCCCGCGATGAGCCGGTCGCACGTCGAGCGCGCCCGCTGCAGAATCCGGAGGTGGCCGATGTGGAACATGTCGTAGGCACCGGGTGCGTATCCGATCGTCGGCATGTTCACCGACCCGGTTCCGGCGAGCGCAGTGCTCCCATCTCGGAGAACCACTTCGGCAGGGCCAGACACGCGAATCCGAGGTGAGCGGCGAACAACACAGTGTAGACCGTGAGAAAAGGAACCGTCGTACCCAGCAGGAAGAAGCACAAACACAGCACCCCGTAGTCGGTGGGAGCGACCAGCAGGGAGCGTTTCACTCCCGTTTTCGCGGAATTCCCGCTTTCCGGCGACGACGAATCACTCGGATTCGCTCGTCGCAGCTGATCGTTGAGGATCATCGCGAAGAACAGCACGCTTTCGGTTATCGCGAAACCGAGCGGTACCAACAACCACGGGTCCGGTGCCTCGGCGAACCGAAACGTCGAAAGCAGGACCGCGATGTGCAGCGCCGGGATCTTCGCGCTGTCCACCACGTGGTCCAGCCACTCCCCGGCGGGATTTCCCCCACCCCGCAGCCTGGCCAGCTGCCCGTCGGCCGAGTCGAGTGCGTATCCCAGCAACAGGGCCAGACAAACCAGTATTCCGAGTAGCGACGAGGGTGGTGCGGCCGCGAGCGCGACGATCCCCCCGAACGTGAACACCGCGCTCGTCAGCGTCACATGATTAGGGGTTGCTCCCGTCAGATAGGCCATCGCGGCGAGGTAACCGCCCGCCTTGCGGTTGACGAACCTGGAGTAGGCGGGGGCTCCCCTGGCCGACTTCTGCGCGCCGGGAAGCCGCCGCAACGCTTCCCGGAATGCCGAGTCCGTCCGGTCCTGCCCGGTCCGGGAAGCATTCCGCAAGGCGGGTTCGCGCACAGGCTCTCCTTCGTCGAAGGTACTCGTCGTCCGGTTCCGAACGCGTCACCCGGAGCAGGGCCGCGCGATGCCTTCGAATCGATCTCCGCGGTGAGGGGAGGCACTCCGGGGAGTCGGGGAGAACTCCGTCGTGCTCCGAGGGGCGGAAACCTCGCGATTCGCCAAACTCTCGGACGCGCCCGGATACTCGTCAAGTGCTCGCGGTTCGTTACACCGCTATCGTAATCATGGTGTTCGTCTCGGGGTGTGGCACCGTGATCCGGCGGTCGCCGTAGGATTCCGCCATCCGGGCGTGGCGTGCCGCCCGGACGGTACTCGTGCGGGTGCCGAGGACCTCGGCCGTCCGCGCAGCGGTCGATGACCGGTGGGCGGCTATCGTGATCCCCGTCGTCGTGCCGCGCGAGTCGACCGTTTCCGTTGATCGCTCGATCGTGACTGTCGCCGGGGAGCGACCTCGCGTCGAATGGAGCCGCAATGAACGAACCGCTGCCCGCCCCGAACGTCCTCGGCGCGTTATGGCGATACCGGTGGAGTTCGCTCGGGATCGTCGTCGGTACCGTGCTGCTCAGCCTCGTCGTGGCGCTCACGGTGGGGAGCGCGGGAGTGGCCGAGGCGCGTATCGTGCTCAAGGCCCCCGATTCGGCGCAGGCGCTCGGCTTCGAAGTGACCAGCGAGTCCGGTTTCGTTCGTTACGTCAACCAGCGTGCGCTGTTCGTGACTTCCGACCGCACCCTGGGAGCCGCTCAGGAACAGCTCGGCGGGCAGGAGACGATCAAGGAGCTGCGTGAGGCGGTCACCGCGAAGGCCTCCGACAACGGTGACTCGATACTCCTGCGCGTCGACATAGGAGACGCACGCCGATCGACGAGGATCGCCAACGCCGTGGTCGCGGCCTACCAGCGCGAGTCCCGCGCGGAGGTCTCCAGCTCCGCCGAGGAAGCACTCGAAGCGCTTCGCGGCCGCCGTGAACAGCTCGTGTCCGACGTCGCTGACTCCGCTTCGGAGGCGGACTCGGCCGCCAGTCGCACCATCAGTGAGCTCGACCAGCGCATCACCGAGATCAAGATCGCCTCCCGGCAGTTCGGCGACGGTGTGTCCTTCGTGGACAAGGCCGTGACCGATTCCTCCGGTGTGCTCACCGCCCTGCTGCGTGACGCGCTTGTCGGTATCGCCGTTGGGGTGCTGCTGGCCGCGACCGTGGCCTGGGCTCGTGCCGATCGCAACCGCAGGGTCCGCGACGCGGCGGACCTCGCACGGCTGTCCGACGAGCCACTACTCGGCGAGGTGGAGGCGCTCGGCGAGGGCGAGGCCGCACGGCTGCACAATCTGGTGGTTCCGCCGCTGGGCTCCTACCGACTCGTCTCCTCGGTGCTTCGCAACACCGTCCGGGGCGGACTGGTGGCCGTCACGGGCGTCTCGGTGGGGGACGGCGCCACCACCACCGTGCTGCAGGTGGCCGGAGCGGCGGCGCGGGACGGACTCCGCGTGCTCGTGGTGGACGCGGCGGTGCGCACCAGGGAGCTCTCGCACAACGTCGCGCTGCAGAACGACTGGTACGGCATGGCCCCCATCGCCACCGGCGCGGCGACCGTGCACGCTTCGACCAGGGTCATAGAAGTGGGGCCCGGTATCGAGTTCCGCGTGATCCCCGCCGGGCGTGCCAGTGAGGGAGCTCCCGACTACTTCCGCTCCTCCCTGCTGCGTCGGGCGATGGTGGAGGCTCGTGGCGGCTACGACCTCGTTCTGGTCGACCTTCCGCCGCTGGAGTCCGCGCCGGAGGTCAGCGCCCTGGTTCCCGCCGCCGACGGCGTGGTGCTCACCGTCCGGAAGGAGCGGTCGGTGGCCGCGTTGCGTCGCGCGAGGGAGCGGATCGAGCTGTTGGGTGGCAAGATCGCCGGGTACGTGTTCACGTTCGCCTCCCAGAGCTCCCAGACGAGCCAGCAGTTCACCGAGCAGCAGTCCGAGCCCCAGGGCAGGGTCTCCGCGGTACCGGGCCGGGGGGACGGGCAGTGACCTCCTCCCGTGTCCCCGGACGGATTCGCGGGCAGTTGGGGGACGGTGTGGCGGGGGTGTTGTCCCAGGGGGTCACCGCCGCCACCAGTCTGTTGGCACAGCTGATCGCCGCCGTCTCGCTGGGGCTGTCCCAGTACGGGGTGTTCGCGGTGCTGCTCGCCATGCTGGTGGGGGTCAACGCGCTCTACATCGGATTCGTCTGCGACAGCTTCACCGTTTTCGACCGGCACGCGCCGCGCTGCCGTGCCGCGTTGGTCTGCGCGGCGTCGCTGCTGATCGTGCTGTTCACCACGGCAGCGGCGGTGTTGGCGCTGACCTTCGCGGGTGGAGGAATCCGCTCGGCGGCGCTGTACGCCGCGCTGGTCGGATGCAAGCTGGTCGCGGAAACCGTGCGCAGGTTGTTCGTGGCCCGGGTGGCCTTCCGCGCCCTGCTGTTCAACGACGTGTGCTGTCTGGTGGTCACCGCGCTGGCCCTGGCTTCGCTGCCCACGGTGGTGTGGAGCCCCACCCCCGCTGTGCTGTTCGGCTCGATGTGCTGCGGTGCGCTCGCCACCGTCCTGGTGGGGCTGTGGCAGCTTCCCGCCGTCGAATGGCGTGGCCTGCGGCCGGGGTGGACGGAGCTGCCACGACTCGCGGAGTTCGCGGTGTGGCGCGCCCTGCAGTCAGGGTTGCGTCCGCTGACGCTGCTCGCGGCCAGGCTGGTGGTGGCGAACGTGGTTTCCACGGCCGCGGTGGGGGTGCTCGAACTGGCCCGACTGGTCGTGGCCCCACTGCAGGTGGTGATCAACGGTTCGGGCAGTCTGCTGTTGGGCAAGCTGGCGGCGCGCGAACGCGGGGGTGACCGGCGTGATCCGCGTTCGATCGGCAGGGCCGCCTGGTCACTGGCAGCGGGGACCGTTCTCGGTGGGCTGCTGTCGGCTACAGCGGCCGTGCTGCTCGCGCCGCTGGTGTTCGGCAGAACCGTCGACGCCGCCACGGTGTTCGGCTGGGTCGCCTACCTCGCGGTGTGGGCGGCGGGACTTCCCTATGCCACCGAACTCGTCACTCGTCGCAGGGCACGGGCAGTGTTCGTCCCGCGGCTGGCCGACTCGCTCGTCGGCCTGGCCCTGGCCACCTCCGCGCTGCTGCTGGGTGCCCCCGTGGCCGCGCTGCCCTGGTCGCTGGCGCTCGGCGGGGTCTACGCGGTGTACCGGCTGCGCGTATTGGTCGAATCCGGCTCGGAGTCCACGGTGTCCAGCGGCGTGTGCGATGAGCGGCAGGAAACCGCCCCGGCGGAGGAGGCGGAGTCCCACTCGCGACGGACCCCGCACCTCCCGGGGGGAGCACCCGGATCGGGCGAGAGGAAGTAGTGGACCGGCCGGAGCGGACCCGGCCCCGCCGTGCTCGGGCGACGGGCCGGGAACCACAGCGGTCGGCCGCACGGCGTGACCGGTGGACAGTGGGAACCGCTCTCGTCGCGGCGGCTCAGTGCGCGTAGGTCGGCGCGATCACGGCACGTCCCAGCGTGTGGAAGGCGAGCATGAAGTTCACCACCGCCGGTGTGGCGGTGCTGTCGACACCGAGCCTTTCACTGTCCACCGCGTTCACCGCGAAGTAGTAGCGGTGCGGGCGGTCGCCCTCCGGCGGGGCCGCTCCGCCGAACGCTTGTTCTCCCACGTCGTTGCGCACGTGGAAGGCTCCTTCCGGGATGCCGCTTCCACTCCGGTCCCCGGCACCGGTGGGCAGCTCGGTGACCGACACCGGGACGTCGACGAGCACCCAGTGCCAGAATCCCCCGGGGATGGGGGCGTCGGGGTCGAAGCAGGTGACCACGAAGCTCTTCGTGCTCTCGGGGAAGCCGTGCCAGGCGAGGTGGGGTGAGATGTTGTCGCCGCCCGCCCCCATGCCGTCGAAAGCCTGCGCCTTGGACATGGGTTGGCCATCGGTTACGTCGTTCGAGGTGACCGTGAACGATGGTACTTCGGGCAACAGGCTGTAGGGATCGGGATCGATGGGACGCTCGAGGCTCATTGCGCCTTCCCTTCTCGTCGATCGGAGTTCGGTACACCTCGGCAGGGATCACCGCCGCGCGGAGATCAGCCGCTCCCAACCGTAGTCACCCCCGCGTGGCAGGCCGTGCCCACTCCCGCCGGGCTCTCGGAGCGCGCGGTCCGGGACCGTGGTTCCGCCGCTAGCGGGAACCACCGGCACCGCTCCGGTGGCGGCACCGTCCACGTGCGCCGGTTCGGCCGGTGAGGGCGTTGCCCGCGAGTTCGGACGGAGCGCTCGGCGCGAGCGGTCAGCCGTGGTTTCGCCATGTTCGCCGTTCGGAGCGACAACAGCGTATTCGTCACCGAATCGGGTGATGCGGTGTCCCGCCTCGGCTTGCTTGCGAGCCGCTTCGGGGGACGTCTTGGACACTGACGGCAACAGCCCGGTGACGGGAACGACCCACCGATGCGCGAGGCCCGACCAGCGCTTCGTCGGATTCCGTGGACGATGACGGTTACAGGGAGCTTTGAATGCGACAACGTGTGCGGCCCAGTCGCCCGGCAGCGCTCTTCGCGGTCCTCGCGCTCTGGGCAGTGCTTCCCGTCACAGCGGCGGCGGTCGAACAACCGCCTCCCGAGATGAGCTCCTCCGCACCGCGCCCGATCGTGGGAGGCGAACCGGCCGAGGTCTCCGAGTATCCTTGGGCGGTCTATCTGGTCGACTCCAGCGGACAGCAGTTCTGCGGCGGAGCGCTGGTCGACGCCGACAAAGTGCTGACCGCGGCCCACTGCGCGGTCGACCGGCGGCCCGCGGGGCTCCGGGTGGTGGCCGGGCGTACTCACAAGAACAGCCAGCAGGGTACGACGGTCGGCGTCGGAGACGTCTGGGTCCACCCCGATTACGTGACTCCTTACCGGGGAGCCGACGTGGCCGTGCTCGCGCTGGACCGAGCGCTCTCCCGTTCCACCGCCGGGTTGGCCACCCCGAGTGACGAGGATCTCTACCGCGAGAACACCAGGGCCACCGTCCTGGGGTGGGGAGCCCGCTTCGAGGGAGGGCAGACCGCCGAACGACTGCGCCGGGCTACGGTTCCGGTGATCGCCGACGCCGACTGCGCCGCGACCTACGGTCGCAACTTCGTCGCGAACGCGATGGTGTGCGCCGGATACCCCGAAGGCGGGGTGGACGCCTGCCAGGGAGACTCCGGAGGGCCGCTGGTCGTGGGGGACAAGCTCATCGGTCTCGTCTCCTGGGGGGTCGGATGCGCCCGCCCGGGGAAACCGGGGGTCTACACCGAGGTGGCGACCTACGTGGACCGGATACGCGCCCGGTTCTGAGGAGAGCCCGCCCGGACGGTCAGCCGGCCACCAGCCCGACGGAGATTCCGAGGAAAGCGACCGCGCTGACCAGGTCCAACGAGTTGCGGACGCTCGGTTTCCGCAGCCTGACCGACACCCGGGAAGCGGTGAGCACGATCGCCAGCTCCCACACGGCGGCCAGTGCCAGGAAGACGACCCCCAGCATCGTCAGTTGCAGGGCCGGGTTCGTGGCTTCACCCACGAACTGGGGCAGGAAGGCCAGGCTGAACAGCAGCATCTTGGGGTTGGTGATGTTGCTGAACAGCCCGCGCAGGTAGGGATTGGCGTCCGGAGTGCCGGGGTCCGAGTCGAGCGCGGCCTCCGGGCCGCCGCTCCGGGAGCGCCACAGTCCGCGCAGGATCGTGCCGGCCAGGTAGATCAGGTAGGCGGCTCCCACCCACTTCATCACCGAGAGCACTTCCGGCCTGCTCGCGACGAGCGCCCCCAGGCCGGATACCACCAGCGCCACCTGGACCAGGCTCGCGGTGTGTATTCCGGCCAGGGTGTACATCCCCGGGCGTGTCCCGAATCGCATCGAGGTCCGCAACAGCAGGAAGGTGTCCACGCCCGGAGTGAGGACCACCACCGCGCTGATGAGCACGAAGCCCGGCAGGGTTCCCGGATCCAGCAGCATGCCGCTTCCTTCCTTACGTGGTGACGTGTCGAGCCGGGTCGCCGGCACTGGTCTGACGGGTGCGACCACCAACACCGATCGGGCTTCACACGATCGGGGGTGATTCGCGCTCCCCGTCTCGTCGCCCGATGGACCATTCAACTGGCAGTTCAGGATTAAAGCCGGATCAGGTCTGATATCTCAGCAACTTTTCCGGCAGTTGCCCATAATATCGAAAAAAATTACGTTCCAGCTGTGAGTTGTCCCTCCTGTGAGCGAGTCAACAGTGGTGGATACGTTCCGTTCAGAGATCGACACGCTCGGATGGGACTGGAGGCTCCGGTTGCGTTGTAGCGGTGCCCACGACAGCCGGAAGGCGACTCCTTCGACGTCGCGGCGCGTCCGGGCGCTCGTGTGCTGCCTGGTGTCGTTGCTGTGCGGTGCTCCCGCCACCGCGGCGGAAGCCGTGCCGGCGAGTGGAAGTGAGGTGCGGGCCAGGATCGTCGGGGGTGACAGGGCCGAGTCGGGAACCGCGCCGTGGACCGTCGCGCTCACCGATTCCTCGGGAGCTCACTTCTGCGGAGGTGCCCTGGTCGAGCCGCGCAGGGTGGTGACGGCGGCGCACTGCACCGTCCACCCGAGAACCGGTGAGCCCAGAGGTGGTGACGACATCCGGGTCGTGCTCGACCGCCGCGACCTGCGCACCGACGCGGGAGAGGTGATCACCGTGCGGCGGGTCTGGCGGCACCCTGACTACGAGCACTTCACGACAGGCCACGACGTGGCCGTGCTCACCCTGGACAACGCGGCCTCCCAACCGACCCTCGAACCGGTCGAGCCGGGGGCGCGGGAACCCTACCTGCCGGGAACCCGTGGCACGGTCTACGGCTGGGGCCGCCTCGGTGAGCGGAGGCCGGCGTCACCGGTGCTGCGTTCGGTGCGGCTTCCGGTGATGTCGGGGGGCAGGTGTGCCCGGGCGTACGGTGGTTTCGACCGCGACGCCATGTTCTGTGCCGGTTTCCCCCGGGGCGGCAAGGACGCGTGTGCGGGGGACTCCGGTGGGCCGTTCGTGGTCGACGGCAGGCTCGTGGGGTTGGTCTCTTTCGGAAGCGGTTGTGCGCGTCCCGGTTTTCCGGGGGTCTACACCCGGCTGGCCACCTACGCCGACGAGATCAGCGCGGTGACCCCGGTGCGGCGGAGCGGGTGAGTCGGGGGTCTCGGGACCTCGGCCGGGGCCCGTGCCCGCCCCACCGCCCGGAGCCGTGCGTCACGGGGGCGGGGCGGGAACCCACGTGGGTCAGCCGGAGCCGATCTCGGTCAGCAGGCGCTCACGCCGTTCCGCCCCGAGGAACGCCGCCGCCACCGAATTGCGTGCGAACTCCCGCAGCGCGTCCTCGCCGAATCCCAGCTCCCGCTCGATCGCCCGGAGGTTGTCACCCACGTAGCCGCCGAAGTAGCTCGGATCGTCCGAGTTGATCGTGGTGACCACACCCGCCTCGACGAGACGGGGCAGCGGGTGCTGACCGAGTTCGTCCACTCCCCGCAGCCGTACGTTCGACAACGGGCACACCGTCAGCGGGACACGGTCGCGCGCCAGCCGTTTGACCAGCTCGGGGTCATCGACGGCTCGAACACCGTGATCGATCCGATCGACGCCCAGCACGTCCAGGGCCTGCCAGACGTAGTCCGCGGGCCCCTCCTCACCCGCGTGCGCCACCAGCCGGAGCCCCGCCCGACGGGCCCGGGAGAACACCTCCGCGAAGTCCCCCGGCGGATGCCCCAGTTCGGCGGAGTCGAGGCCGATACCGATTATGCGTTGCCGGTGCTCAAGTAGTTCGTCGAGCATCCGGGATGCCTCCGCGCTGCCGCGGTCGCGCAGGAAGCAGGCGATCAGGGCGGTGCTGATCCCGAAACGCTCCTCGCTGGTCGACAGCGAGGCCTCCAGCCCGTCGAGCACCGTCTCCAGCGTGACCCCGCGAGTGGTGTGCGCCTGCGGGTCGAAGAAGATCTCGGCGTGCCGGACCCCTTGGGCGGCCGCCCTGGTGAGATAGCTGTCCGCCAGCGCGGTGAAGTCCTCGGCGCGGTGCAGCACGTTCATCCCGGTGTAGTAGAGGTCCAAAAACGACTGCAGATCGCTGAACTCGTACCTGCCACGCAGCTCCTCGACCCCCGCGTACGGCAGGGTGACGCCGTTGCGCTCGGCGCACGCGAACGTCAGTTCCGGCTCCAGCGCTCCTTCGATGTGGATGTGCAGCTCGGTTTTGGGCACTGTCAGTGCCGTGGACGTTTCCGCGGTCACCGCGTCTCCTTCCTGTGCCGGTGGACGGAGCCAGCAACTCTAACCGTTCCGCGCCGCACGGTTCGTCGTGACGTGGTGCCCGCTACTTCCGTTCCTCACGAGCCGCCGGGATCACGCGGGGGTGTGATAGGTACTGGGGAGTGAACCTGCAGCCCCTCGCCACCGCGGTGCACCGCGCTTACACGGCCGATCTCGCGCCGGAGGACCTCTACCGCATGCTGCGGCTGCGGGTGGACGTCTTCGTCGTGGAACAGCGCTGTCCTTACCCGGAACTGGACGGTCGGGATCTCGAAGGATCCACTCGGCACTTCTGGATCGACTCCGCCGACGACGGAGTGCTCGGATACCTGCGACTGCTGGAGGAACCCGACGGTTCCTACCGGATCGGTCGGGTGTGCACCGCTCCTTCCGGCCGGGGGCTGGGACTAGGCAAGAAGTTGATGCGGGCCGCCGTGGCCGAGGTGCGCAAGTCGTACGCGGTGCTTTCGGCCCAGACCTACGCCCTCGACTTCTACCGGTCGTTCGGCTTCGTCGAGTGCGGCGAGCCCTACGAGGAGGACGGGATACCGCACATCGACATGTGTCGGGACCCGACAGTGACGGGAGTAACGCGATAGGGCACGACGTTTGGTGGCCGGAAGGGCTTCTGCGAGGATGCGACGTGGTCCGAGCGAGCGACGGTGAGGAAGCCGGTGTGAATCCGGCACGGTCGGCGCCACTGTGACCGGGGAGCGTTCTTCCCGCGGGACTGGCCACCGGAGGCATCCGGGAAGGCCGGAAGAACGCCGTGATCCGGGAGTCAGGACACTGCCGTCGCCGCGTTCCGCAACCAGGGGCGTCCGAGACCCTAGGAAGGAATACCAGCGATGACCGCTGCCACGTCGGCACCGTCCACCGTGCGTTACCCGTTCTCCGCGGTTGTCGGGCACGACGATCTGCGACTGGGGCTGTTGCTCAACGCGGTGTACCCGCGTATCGGCGGGGTGCTGGTACGAGGGGAGAAGGGGACCGCGAAGTCGACCATCGTGCGCGCGCTCGCGGCCCTGCTGCCCGCGCTCGACGTCGTCGAGAACTGCCGGTTCGGCTGCGACCCGGCCGAGCCCGACCTGGACTGCCCCGACGGGCCGCACGGCGAGACCTCCGATGGTGTCCGCCGGCCCGCCCAGCTCGTCGAACTACCGGTGGGTGCGTCGGAGGACCGCCTGGTCGGCTCCCTGGACGTCGAACGCGCGTTGACCGAGGGGGTGCGCGCGTACCAGCCGGGACTGCTCGCCGCCGCGAACCGAGGCGTGCTCTACGTTGACGAGGTCAACCTGCTGCACGACCACCTCGTCGACCTGCTGCTCGACGCCGCCGCCATGGGCCGTTCGCACGTGGAGCGGGAGGGCGTCTCGCTGTCGCACGCCTCTTCCTTCCTGCTGGTCGGCACCATGAACCCGGAGGAAGGGGAGCTTCGTCCCCAACTGTTGGACCGCTTCGGGCTGACCGTTCAGGTCGAGGCCTCGCGCGAGGTCGACACCCGCACCGAGGTGGTACGCCGTCGACTGCGGTTCGAGGCCGATCCGGTCGGGTTCGCCAAGGAGTGGGCCGAGGAGGACGCCGAGCTCGCGCGACGCATCGCGGAGGCCCGTTCCCGCGTCGAGTCCGTCCGGCTGCCCGACTCCGAGGTCCGTCGGATCGCCTCCGTGTGCGCTTCGTTCGAGGTGGACGGGATGCGTGCCGATCTGGTGCTGGCCCGCGCCGCGGTGGCCCACGCAGCGTGGCGCGGTGTGGAGGCCGTCGCCGCGACGGACGTGGAAGCAGCCGCCAGGCTGGCCCTGCCGCACCGGCGGCGACGGGACCCGTTCGACGAGCCCGGCATGGACGAGCAGCAGCTGCGGCAAGCGCTGGCCGACGCCGAGGGGGAGGCCGAGCAGCGGGACTCCGAGGTGGATGCCGCTCCCTCCGGTTCGGACGGTGCTTCCGGTGCGGACGACTCCGAGGAGGGGCCGGACGAGGGAGGACCGGACGACGAGGGCCCCGAGGACGGCGGTCCCGGTGGCGGTGGCTCCGGAGGGCCGGACGACCAGCAGGGACCCGACAGCGGCCCGGCCGGTGGTGCGAACGAGCCGCCTTCCGCCGAGGGTGCCACGGACGACAACGCGTCCAACGGTTCGAACCGTCCGGACGAGAACCGCTCCGACGACTCCGGTCGGGCACCGCGGGAGCGGACCTCCGAGGCCTCCGAGTCCACCTTCCGGGCACGTCTGCTGGAGCTCCCCGGGCTGGGGGAGGGAGCACCGGGACGGCGTTCGCGTTCGCGCTCCCGCACCGGCCAGGTGGTCCGGCCGTCCGCGGTGGACGGGCATGGTGTTCATCTTCCCGCCACGCTGCTCGCCGCGGCACCGCACCAGCGTTCCCGGGGACGTTCCGGTCCCGGTCTGCGACTGCACGCCGCCGACCTCCGCCACTCCGTGCGCGAGGGTAGGGAGGGCAACCTGGTGCTCTTCGCGGTGGACGCCTCGGGTTCGATGGCGGCGCGCGAGCGGATGTCGGCGGTCAGCGGCGCGGTCATCGCGTTGCTGCGCGATGCCTACCAGCGGCGGGACAAGGTGGGGGTGGTGACCTTCCGGGGCTCGGACGGCGAGATCGCGCTGCCGCCGACCTCCTCGGTGGAGACCGCTGCCACGCGTATGCGCAGGCTCAGCACCGGAGGGAAGACACCGCTGGCGGGCGGTCTCCTCACCGCCCGCAAAGTGATCCGCACCGAGCGGATGCGCGATCCCCACCGCCGTCCGTTGCTGGTCGTGCTCACCGACGGCAAGGCCACGGTGGGGGTGGACCCCGAGGGCGGTGCCGCCACGAGGGGGCGTCGGGCGGTCGACGACGCGATGCGTTCGGCCGCGCTGCTCAACGAGATGGGCGTTTCCTCCGTCGTCGTCGACTGCGAGAACGGTCCGGTCCGACTCGGACTGGCGGATCGGCTGGCTTACGTGCTGGGGGCTCCCAACCTTCGGCTGGAGGAACTGTCCGCCGACAACGTGGCCGGAGTCGTGCGTGCCGCGCGGGGAGCGGGTGCGGCGGTCGGGTGAAACCGACTGCCTGAGCGCACCGCTGGCTACGCACGAGGGATGTTTGCTGATACAATGCGCGGTGTCCACCTGACCCCCAGGGGTGGACCACAGCGCCCTCGCGCTCCCGGTGCCCCCAGGCCGGTTGAGTGCGAGGGCGTCTTCTCGCCGAGCCGTCCCGGGAGGTGTCCTCCCGGAATTTCCTTCCACGAAGGCGACCCGCTTCGGAGAGCGGCGTCCCGCCGAGGCACGGCCGACCGCACGGTCGCCGACATCGACCTCCCGACTTCCGGAGCCCGGCTCACCGCCGGGATCGCGGACCGGAACAACCATCGTCGCTTTGGAGATCTCGCTATGCCACAGGGAAAACCGAGTTCCGTGCCCGACGACGGCCTGACCACCAGGCAACGTCGGAACCGCCCCCTGCTCGCGGTGCACACCGGTGACATGAAGGGCAAATCCACCTCCGCATTCGGGATGGCCTTGCGGGGCTGGAACCAGGGCTGGTCCATCGGGGTGTTCCAGTTCGTCAAGTCGGCCAAGTGGCGGGTCGGCGAGGAGTCGGCCTTCCGAGCGCTGGGCAGGCTGCACGAGGAGACCGGCGAGGGCGGTCCCGTCGAGTGGCACAAGATGGGCGAAGGGTGGTCCTGGACCCGCAAGCGTTCCACCGAGCAGGACCACGCCGAGGCCGCCTTGGAGGGGTGGCACGAGATCGCCCGCCGGATCGAGCGGGAGCAGCACGACCTCTACGTGCTCGACGAGTTCACCTACCCGCTGCACTGGGGCTGGGTCGACGTGGCGGAGGTGGTGGACACGCTGCGGCGACGTCCGGGCTTCCAGCACGTGGTGATCACCGGCCGCCGTGCGCCGCAGCAACTGCTCGACGCCGCCGATCTGGCCATGGAGACCGGTAAGCTCAGGCACCCGATGGACGCCGGGCAGAAGGGGCAGAAGGGAATCGAGTGGTGAGCCGCTCGGTCGCGACGACGAGCGGGTCCCGGCCGCGCGTTGTGGTCGCGGCCCCGGCTTCCGGACACGGCAAGACCACCGTGGCGACCGGCTTGCTGGCGGCGCTGCGGAGGCGGGTAGGCAGGGTGGCCGGTTTCAAGGTCGGCCCCGACTACATCGATCCCGGATACCACGCCGTCGCCACGGGAGCGCCTGGGCGCAACCTCGACCCCGTGCTCGTGGGGGAGGGGCTGGTCGCACCGCTGTTCGCCCACGGCGCCGAGGGGGCCGACCTCTCCGTGGTGGAGGGCGTCATGGGGTTGTTCGACGGTCGGCTCGGCACCGCCGACGAGGTACCGCCGTACGGTTCGACGGCGCACGTCGCCGCGCTGCTGGAGGCGCCGGTGGTGCTCGTGGTGGACGCCAGGGGGCAGAGCCAGAGCGTCGCCGCGCTGCTGCACGGGTTCCGCGCCTTCCAGCCGGGGCTGCGGCTGGGCGGAGTGATTTTCAACCGGGTCGGCTCGGCGCGGCACGAGCGGGTGCTGCGGGACGCGGCGCGCTCCGTGGGGATCGACGTGCTCGGTGTGCTCGGGCGTGCCGACGAGCTGCACGTGCCCTCGCGGCACCTGGGGCTCGTCACGGCGGCCGAGCACGGCACCCAGGCCACCGACGCCGTGTCCGCCATGGCGGACGTGGTGGCTTCGGGAGTGGACCTCGACGAGGTGGCCGCACTCGCCGCCTCGGCCCCCGAGCTCCCCACCGAACCGTGGTGCCCCGAGACCTCACTCGGTGGTCCGGTGCTCAGTGGTGACCGGTCGCCCCGGATAGCGATTGCGGGAGGGCCGGCGTTCACCTTCGGCTACACCGAACACGTCGAACTGCTGTGCGCGGCGGGCGCGGAAGTCACCGTGGTGGACCCGTTGCGGGCCGAGCGATTGCCCGTCGGAACTTCGGGGCTGGTTCTGCCCGGTGGTTTTCCGGAGCAGTACGTCGCCGAACTGTCCGCCAACGAGGGCCTGCGCCGGGACATCTCCGAGCGGATCGGCGAAGGTCTGCCGGTACACGCCGAGTGCGCGGGCCTGCTGTACCTGGCGCGGAACCTGGACGGTCATCCGTTGTGCGGGGTGCTGGACGTCGAGGCGCGGATGTCGCCCCGGCTCACGCTCGGGTACCGCGAGGCGGTGGCGGCCAGTGACTCGATGCTCTTCCGGGAGGGGAGCCGGGTCACCGGGCACGAGTTCCACCGCACCGTGCTCACTCCGGGCGTGGGGGAGAAGCCGGCCTGGTTCTGGCGTGATGGGGACGTTGTGACCGAGGGGTTCGTGCGCGGCGGGCTCCACGCCTCCTACCTGCACACGCATCCCGCCGCTACCCCGGATGCGGTCGCGCGGTTCGTGCGGCGGTGCGCGGGCTGAGACCGCTCTCGTCGAGTCCCTCCCGGACGCGGTTCGGTCGCCGATCGGGGTAATTTCCGGTTCGCGGCCACGCCCACCGTGCGCTCGCACCGGAGCGAGCGCGGTTCTCCTCGGCGGTACGGGTTCCGCGTTTTCCACCCCGGAACTCCCGGAAACGGGCCTCCTCGCCGGCCACGGTTGATGCGCGGTCGTCCGCCCGCGTGTCGTTGCCGGGGAGTCGATGCGCTCCGTGCCGTCGTCACCCTCGCGATACGGTCGATCAGTGCGCGTCGTGGTTTCCGTGGTGGCGTCAATGATCGAAGCGCGGTGTTTCTGGAACGCGTGAATCCCGCCTCCGCTCCGGACGGGGGCAGCACGAGGCCCCGCGAGCGTCCGTTGGGCCGCCGGTGACGCGGCCGTCTCCAGGTGGGGGAACGGTCGGGGCCGGGCACGGCGCGTGTCGGTTGTCCGCAGTGGTAATACTTGCACCGCGTGAGGCGCGGAGAGGAGAACGATCACATGACTTCGGGAACACGTACCGGTCTGATCTCGTTCGTGGGGGCGGGCCCCGGTGCGGCGGATCTGATGACGCTGCGTGCCGCGCGGCGGATCTCCGAGGCGGACATCGTTCTCTGGTCTCCGAGTGTGGTCTCTCCGGAGTGCGTGCGGGAACACGCACGAGCCGAGGCCGAACTGGTCGACACGGACCCGATCGACCAGCGCGAGGTTCACGAGATCTACCGCAGGGCGGAGCGGGAACGGCTGCGGGTGGCGCGGCTGCACGCCGGTGACTCCGCGGTCTGGAGCTCGGTCCAGCAGCAGTACGACTTCTGCGCCCGCATGGAGCTGGAGGTGGAGATCGTTCCCGGTGTCTCCGGGCACACCGCGGCGGCCGCGTCGGTCGGCAAGGAACTCACCGGCACCGAGCACGCCCGTCCCGTCATGGTGTCCAAACTCGACGGCGGCTCCAGTGCGGTGCCCGATGCCGCGGCGGTGCGTGAGTTCGCCGAGCAAGGTATGACGATGGCCCTGTCGGTCTCGGCGGCACGCACCGGACAGCTCGTGGAGCGGCTGCGCGCGGCCGGGTACGCGGACGACGTTCCCGTCGTGGTCGCCTACAAGGTCACCTGTTCCGACGAGTTGGTGCTGCGCACCACGCTCGGTGAGCTGGAAGGGGTCGTCAAGGAGCACAAGCTCTGGCGCCAGACCCTCTTCCTGGTGGGGGACGTGCTGCGGTCGACCGCCCCGCGCTCTCGTTCCTACGCGTCCGGCCGGAGCCGAGGTGGTGCCACTTCAGGAGGGCGTTACGCGGATCAGGAGCCGGGATGGCGCGGAGGTGCCGGACCCCGGTACTCCGCCGGACGCGGAACGGCGCGCGGTTCGAGTTCCAGGCGCGGGTCGGACGAGTTCTCGCACGACGGTGACGGGCCGCTGCCGCGGCCGCGTTCGGACGAGCAGCGCGGTGGTGCCCGCGCCGACGCGGACGTCGCCTGGTGGGCGGTTCGGGACTGGCAGCAGAACGCGCGGGACACCGTCCGGCCCACCGGCCGTGGCGGTGCGGTCCGGCAGCCTGCCGTCGCCGAACCGCAGTCCCCCGACCTGTTCACGGTCTCGGACGGAGCCGAAGCGGGCGACTCCGACATTGCCCGGGTCCAGGGGGAGGCGGGCGGTGACTGCTCCCGGCTATCGGGGAATTCCGCCGTTGAGTCCGGGGCGGACTCCGCCGCCGAGTCGGACGAGTCCGCCGAGCCGACCTCCTCCGGCGAGGCGCCCCCCGAGGAGGCAACCCGTACGGCCTCCCCCGACGATGAACGCCCCACCGAACGGGAGGGTGAACCGTCGGACGCGGGGGAGGCGACCGAGGAGCTCGCCGCCGATCGTCCCGCTACCGAGGAGGCGGTCGCCGAGGCGCCCGCACAGGCCGGGACCTCGACGGCCTCGGCCGGGAACGGCTCCTCGACGTCGGGAACCCGGAGCGGTTCCCGCTCCGGCACCTCGGCGAAGTCGGGAGCCCGGAGTGCGTCGGGCAAGACCGGTGGCGGCAGGACGAGCTCGACGAAGAGCGGCAGCAGGACCAAGTCGCAGCAGAAGAACACCGCTTCCGGTGGCAAGGGTGGTTCCTCGAACTCCGCTTCCGGAAAGCGGCGCACCGCCGAGTAGTTTCGGAGCCCCTCCGGACCATCGTCCGGCTCCCCGGCGCTCGATCCCATATCGTCGGTGCCGGTTTCCGGGCCGGTCGTCGGGTGACCGCTGTGACAGCGTGTCGGCCCGCGTCGAGCACGGCAGCAGACGGCTAGTTGGACGGAGTGTGTGACGTGGCGGTCACGGTTATCGGAATCGACGGCGGGCCGTTGCCCGAGGGAGCGACCGAGGTGTTGAACTCGGCGGCGCTGGTAGTGGGAGCTCCGCCGCACCTGCGGGAGCACGCGCCGGAAGGAGCGCGCACGGTTGAACTCGGTTCGTTCGGTCCCGCGCTCAACGCGCTCTCGGCACTGACCGCCTCGGAAACGGGTGTGGTGCTCGCCTCCGGAGATCCCGGTTACTTCGGGGCCGTTCGCGCGTTGCGCGACAAGGGAGTGCGCTGTTCGGTGATGCCCGCCCTGTCCAGTGTGCAACGCCTGCTCGCCAGGATGGGGCGCTCCTGGGAGGACACGAGCGTGGTCAGCGCACGTATCGGTGGGTTGCACCGCGCCCTCAACGTCTGCCGCGCGCGCTCGGCCGTGGTGGTGCTGACCGGAGGGGGGATCGGACCGGCTCAACTCGCCTCCGGCCTGCGAGGATGGCGTCGCACCATGATCGTGGGAGAGGACCTCGGTGGTGAGCACGAGCGTGTCACCACCGTCGATCCGGAGGAGGCCGCCGAGCGCAGCTGGTTCGAACCCAACATCGTCTGCTGCCTGGACGATCCCGACGCGGTTCCGGATCGGAACTGGCACAGCGGTGGGGAGCCCACCCCGCCCCGTCGGTGGGCCCTGCCGGAGGAGGAGTTCTCGCACCGGGAAGGGACAATAACCTCCGCCGAGGTCCGTGCGCTGGCGCTGGCGAGGTTGCGGCCCCGCCCCGGGGCCCTGGTGTGGGACGTGGGGGCGGGCTCCGGCTCGGTGGCGGTGGAGTGCGCCAGGATGGGTGCGGCGTGCGTGGCTGTCGAGTCGGACGAGGCGCAGGTCGTGCGGTTGGTCTCAAACGCGGCCGCGCACGGGGTGGACGTCCGGGTGGAGGAGGGCGCGGCTCCGGCCGTACTGCGCGGGCTCGCCAAACCCGATTCGGTTTTCGTGGGGATCGACGACGCCGAGGTGCTCACCGCCTGCGCCCACGTGGGGGCCACCCGTGTCGTGCTGGTCCTGTCCGCCCTGGACAGAATAGGAGCGAGCAGGGACGTGCTGCGCAACGCGGGGTATCACGTCGAGGGAGTACAGCTCTCCGCCAATCGGATGTTCACCTCCGATGAGCAGGGGCCGAGGTTGTCCGCGGTCGAGCCGGTGGTGCTGCTGTCCGCCGAGCTGCCCACCGCGGAGAACGAGTGAGTGATCTCGCGGGGATCGTCGTCGGCCTCGGCGCCTCCAGCGGTGTCACCGCCGCCGCGTTCGCCGAAGCGCTCTCCCGGCTGGACCGGGAGTGGCCCACCGGACCGGTCGTGGTGCGGGCCGTGGCCACCATCGATCGCGTGGCTCGTTCGGCGGAGCTCCGGGCGGCGGTGCGGGAGCACTCCAGGGACTGGGTGCTCGCCGTCACCGGTGGGCTACCGCTGCTCTGCTACCCGGCCGAGGAGCTCGCTCGGGTCAGTGTCGCCAACCCGAGTGATTCCGTCAGCGCTCGGGTTGGCACTCCCAGTGTCGCGGAGGCATCGTGCCTGCGGGCCGCCGCCGAACTCGGCGACGGCCCGGCGCGGCTGGTGGTGCGCAAGTTCGTGGCGTCCGGGGTCACGCTCGCGGCCGCTGTCGCGACGGGGACGCCCGGCCTCCCCGAATCCACCACTTCCGGACGAGGGGTGTACCTGCTGCGACCGTACCGGTCGCGCTGACCGTCGCTTCGTGAGCCGCTCAGCTCCACGGTTCCCACTCCTCCCTCGTTCGAGTGAAGGCACTGGAGGGATTGTCCCCTGATTGGAGTGACCCGCTGTAATCGCCAGCGGAAAATGACTACTTGAAGTTAGCGATTTACTGACAGTTAGACCGATTTTATGACAGATCTTGACTGTATCGAGTGGATTTCAATTACAGTGCTGCGAGCAATATGTGACAAAAATTCAGCTTGCGTGGTTGTCCAGGGCCCGGAAGGTGATCGACCACGCTCACCACCGCACTGACTGGGGGTGTGCGGTGGTGCTCTCTTCCTCTCCGGCTCGCCCGCGTCTCCTGGTCGCGCGGTGGCCGACGACTCCTTCTCTCGGAGGCGGTGCCCCACGTGTGTGTGACATTGTCAACACTTCGTGTGGACATGCTCGTGGAATCTTGTTTTCGCCTTCCGGAATCGGGTGTGCCCAGGTCGGATCCTCGTCAAGTGGGGACGGCCCGGTGCGCTGCGAGAGTGTGCCTAGGGTGGAAGCCATGGCACTGGTTGAACGCTCTCTGCTCGGCCCCGGGCCGTCGAACACGTATCCGGAGGCCACCGCGGCGCTGTCCGCACCGCTGCTCGGCCACCTCGACCCGGAGTTCCTGAAGCTGTTGGACGAGACCGGGGAACGTCTGCGGTCCGTCTGGGGAACCCGAAACCTCCGTACGCTTCCGCTCTCCGGAACCGGCTCCATCGGTATGGAGGCCGCCTTCGTCAACTTCGTGCACCCGGGTGACGTGGTCGTCGTGGCCGTCAACGGCCTGTTCGGCGAGCGCATGTGCGACGTCGCCGGCCGCTACGGAGCCGAGGTCGTGCGTGTCGAACACGAGTGGGGACAGCCCGTGGACATCCAGCGCGTGCTGGACGCCCATCCCTCCCCGGCGATGGTCGCCGCCGTCCACGCCGAGACCTCCACCGGCGTGCGCAGCGACATCGGCCGGCTCGGCGAGGCGCTGCGCGCCCGCGACGACCGGACCCTGCTGCTGGCCGACTGCGTCACCTCCATCGCGGGCGAGTCGATCGAGCTCGACGCGTGGAACGTCGACATCGCCTACGCCGGTACGCAGAAGTGCCTCGGCGTGCCCCCCGGACTCGCGCCGTTCACGGTTTCCGAGCGCGCTTGGCAGCGCAGGGTCGAAAAGCCCACCACCTGGTATCTCGACCTCGGGCTCATCGGCAACTACGTGACCGGAGGAGCTTCCGGCGGACGCGCCTACCACCACACCGCGCCCACCGCGATGGTCGCCTCGCTGCACGCCGCGCTCGGCCGGGTACTCGACGAGGGGATGTCGGCGGTTGCCGAACGCCACCGGACAGCGGGCGAGGCGCTGCAGCAGGGGTTGCAGCGGATGGGGCTCCAGCTGTTCGCCCCCGAGGGCAACCGGTTGCACCAGCTCACCAGCGTGTGGGTTCCCGAAGGTGTGGAATCGGCCGACGTGCGCAAGCAGCTGTTGACCGACTACGGTATCGAGATCGGTTCCGGTGCTGGTCAGTTCGCCAACAGCGTCTGGCGTATCGGTCTGATGGGCGACAACGCGCGGCTGGATCGCGTCGAGATGCTGCTCGGCGCGCTGCGCACAGTGCTGGGTAGGTAACTCTACCTAGTGAAAAGTCGCCCGGCCGTGCCGGGGATTCGTCGGAGTGGCGAATCCCCGGCACGGTCGTGTCCGGGACTTTTCCGGTGCCGCGACGATCGGGGGTGAACAACCTCACCTTGATTGACTCGGTGCCTTCGGGTGAAGATGCTCGCGCCGTGAGGGGAGGAACTCGGTGCGAGTCCGAGGCGGTCCCGCCACTGTGACCGGGGAGCAGGTTCCCAAGCGACGCCACGGCCCGTTCGGACGGGCTGGAAGGCGGGAACCCGGGCGACGATCCGGAAGTCAGGAAACTTCCCGCGGCCCCGCGTCACGCCGTGACGTGCGGAATCGGTCCCCAGGGCGGGAAAACCCGGGAGGTTCCTCCGAATGACGTCTTCCGACGCGTTGCCGAGCCGGCCGGACAGCGGCTGGTCCACTACGGAGCGCCGGAAAGTGATGCTCGTGTTCGTCGCGCTGGCCGTGCTGCACCTGCTCGGCTGGGGCGGTTATCTGATCTACCAGAACTCCCTCGGCGCCGCTGGCGGGCTGGCCGCCGCGGGCGGCGTGGCCTACTTGCTCGGTGTGCGGCACGGTTTCGACGCCGATCACGTCGCGGTGATCGACGACGCCACCCGGCTGCTGATGCAGCGCGGCAGGAAACCGGTCTCGACCGGTATGTGGTTCGCGCTGGGGCACTCCAGCGTGGTGCTGATCCTGGCGACGATGGTCGCCTTCGTCGCGGGTGTCGCCGCGAAGGGGTGGGCCGAGAGCTTCGGCTCGCACACGGCGCTGTTCGTGGACGTCTTCGTGGTGCTCGTCGTGGGGGTGCTGGCCGTGCTCAACGCCCTCGTGCTGCGCGACGCCACCCGGCTGTTGCGCCGTGCCCGCACCTCGGGTGTCGACGACGCCGAGGTGGAGGAGGTGCTCGGCAGACGCGGGCTGCTGGCGCGAGTGCTGCGCGGGCGGATGCGCAAGCTGATCGGCAGGTCCTGGCACCTCTTCGTGATCGGCCTGCTGTTCGGGCTCGGGATGCAGACCGCGACCGAGATCACCGTGCTGGCCCTCGTGGCCCCGACCGAGGGGTCGACCCTGGTGGTGCTCACCCTTCCGCTGCTGTTCGCGGCCGGTATGTGCACTGTGGACAGCGTGGACGGGATGTTGATGTCCCGGGCCTACACCTGGTCGCTGGCGCAGCCGGTCCGCAGGCTGTGGGTGAACGTCACCACCACCGCGCTGACGGTGGCGCTCGCGGTGGTCATCGGCGTGGTGGTGCTCGCGGGCGTGCTCTCCGAGCTCGGCGTCCCACTGGCCGAGACGGTCGCGGGTATCGGGGATCACTTCGAGCTTCTCGGATATCTGACGCTGGCGGCCTTCATGGCAGTATGGGGAGGCGCCGCGCTCTGGTGGAAGCTCTCCCGCACCGGGACGCACGAAGCCGTACGTCCTCCAGCCCGGTGACCGACATCAGCGGCAGCAGAACTCCCGAACCCACCCCGCCGACGCCGCCGGGGGTGTGACTCGACAGGAACGACTACCCAGATGACCTCGCAAAGCCAGCACCACTACTTCGCCGGACTCGACCTGCAGGACAGGCGGGTGGTGGTCGTCGGAGCCGGATCCGTCGCGCAGCGCCGAGTCCCCAGACTGCTCAAGGCCGGGGCGCGAGTCGTGGTGATCTCTCCCGAGGCCACCCCGGCCGTGGAGGCCATGGCCGAGTCCGGCGAACTGGTGTGGCACCGCAGGCGGTACGCGGAGGGGGATCTGGACGGGGCCTGGTACGCGGTGGCGTGCACCTCCAGCGGAGAGGTCAACGAGCGGGTGGTCGCCGAGGCCGAACGTGACCGGGTGTTCTGCGTACGCGCGGACGAGGCGAGCCGGGGCTCCGCGGTCACGCCTGCCGTCGCCGAGCACAACGGGCTGCTGTTCGGAGTGCTGGCCGGTGGTGACCATCGGAGATCCGCCGTGGTCAAGGAAGCATTGCTGGAGGCCCTGCGCACCGGGCAGGTCGATGAGCGCGCCGAACCTCCGCAGCCAGGGGTCGCGCTGGTCGGCGGTGGTCCCGGTGACCCTGACCTGATCACGGTTCGGGGGCGGCAGCTGCTGGGCAGGGCCGATGTGGTCATCACCGACCGGCTCGCGCCGCGTGAACTGCTGGAGGAGTTGTCACCGAACGTCGAGGTGATCGACGCCTCCAAGATTCCCTACGGCCGTGCGGCGAACCAGGAGGTCATCAACGAGCTGCTGATCGAGCGTGCCACGGCGGGCAAGTTCGTGGTGCGGCTCAAGGGCGGCGATCCCTACGTGTACGGGCGCGGTTTCGAGGAGCTGCTGGCCTGTGTGGAGGCCGGGGTGGCCGTGACCGCGGTACCCGGCATAACCAGCGCGTTCGCGGCTCCCGCCATCGGGGACGTACCGGTGACCCATCGAGGAGTGGCCCACGAGGTCGTCGTGGTCTCCGGGCACGTCGGTCCGCACGACGAGCAGTCGCTGGTCGACTGGCCCGCCCTGGCGCGGTTGAACGGAACGCTGGTGCTGATGATGGCCGTCAAGCGAATCCGAGAGTTCGCCGATGTGCTGCTCGAACACGGCAGGAGTCCGGACACGCCGGTCGCTGTGGTGCAGGAAGGCACCACGCACACGCAACGGACGCTGCGCAGCAGGCTCCGCGACGTCGCCGACGACGTGGAGAACTCGGAGATCCGCCCGCCCGCGGTGATCGTCATCGGGCCGGTGGCCGGACTGGCTCCCGAACGCGACGCGTCACCGGTGGGCTGATCCGGGCCGGAGGTGGAACGGGCTAAGCGGAACGGGCGCGGTCGAAACCCACGAACCCCACCCGCTGCGGACGAGATCGCCGCCCTGTCCGTGGCGGGGAAACGGCCACGGACAGGGCGGCGTGGATTTCTCGCGAAACCGTGGAGCGGGGCGCGGTGTCAGTCGCCGCCGGGGCCCTCCTCCAGGTCGCCCTCCACCTGCAGGTAGACCTCGCGCAGCCGCTGCAGTGTCTCGGGGTCGGGCTCGGCCCACAGCTCACGGTCCGCCGCCTCCAGCAGCCGCTCGGCGATGCCGTGCAGCGCCCACGGGTTGGACTCGGTCAGGAACTTCTGGTTCCGCTCGTCGAAGACGTAGGTCTCGGCGAGCTTCTCGTACATCCAGTCACCGACCACGCCGGTGGTCGCGTCGTAGCCGAACAGGTAGTCCACGGTGGCCGCGAGCTCGAAGGCCCCCTTGTAACCGTGGTCGCGCATCGCCGAGACCCAGCGGGGGTTGACCACCCGGGAGCGGAACACCCGCGAGGTCTCCTCGTGCAGCGAGCGGGTCTTGATCGAGTCCGGTCGCGAGCTGTCCCCGATGTAGGCGGCCGGTGACTGACCGGTCAGTGCCCGAACGGTGGCGACCATTCCGCCGTGGTACTGGAAGTAGTCGTCAGAGTCGGCGATGTCGTGCTCGCGGGTGTCGGTGTTCTTCGCCGCCACCGAGATCCTGCGGTAGGCGGTCTCCATGTCCGACCTGGCCTCGACGCCGTCCAGCTCGCGTCCGTAGGCGAAGCCGCCCCAGACCGTGTACACCTCGGCGAGGTCCGAGTCGTCGCGCCAGTTGCGACTGTCGATCAGCGACAACATCCCCGCGCCGTAGGCCCCGGGTTTGGAGCCGAAGATCCGCATCGTCGCGCGCCGCTCGTCGCCGTGCTCGGCTATGTCGGCCCTGGTGTGCGCCCGCACGTGGTTCCACTCGTCGGGCTCGTCCAGCTCCGCGACCATGCGGAAGGCGTCGTCGAGCAGGTTGACCACGTGCGGGAAGGCGTCCCGGAAGAAACCGCTGATGCGCACCGTGACATCCACGCGGGGCCGTTCGAGCTCGTCGAGCGGGATCACCTCCAGACCGTTCACTCGCCGCGAGGAGTCGTCCCAAGTGGGGCGGACACCGATCAGCGCGAGTACCTCGGCGATGTCGTCACCGGAGGTGCGCATCGCGCTGGTTCCCCACACCGACAGCCCCACCGAGCCGGGCCACTCACCGTTGTCCTCGCGGTAACGCCGCAGCAGTGACTCCGCGATTGCGTGTCCGGTGTCCCAGGCCAGCCTGCTGGGGATTCCCTTGGGGTCCACCGAGTAGAAGTTCCTGCCGGTGGGAAGCACGTTCACCAGTCCGCGCAGCGGGGAACCGCTCGGACCGGAAGGGATGTATCCGCCGTTGAGGGCGTGCAGGGTCGAGCCCATCTCGTCCGTGGTGGCGGCCAGTCGGGGCACTATCTCCGTGGCGGCGAACCGCAGCACCTCGGGAACCCGCTCCGGCACCTCCTCCAGCACCGAGCGGCAGGCCTCCTCGACGGAATCGACGCGCCAGGCGCGCTCCTCCATGGCGCTTACCAGCGAGTGGGCGAGGGCCTCGATGTCGTCCACCCGGTCACGGGCCTCCGAACCGTCCTCGGCCAGGCCCAGTGCCTCGCGCAGTCCCGGAACCGCGGCCTGCTGACCACCCCACATCTGCCGTGCCCGCAGCATGGCCAGCACCAGGCTGACCCGTGCCTCGCCGGTGGGAGGATCGCCGAACACGTGCAACCCCTCCCGGATCTGGGCGTCCTTGACCTCGCACAACCAGCCGTCGACCTGCATCAGCATGTCGTCGAACTCGGCGTCGTGCGGGCGTTCCTCCAAGCCCAGGTCGTGGTCCAGCTTGGCCGCCTGCATCAGCGTCCAGATCTGGCTGCGGATGGCGGGCAGCTTGGCGGGGTCCATGGCCGTGATGTTGGCGTGCTCGTCGAGCAGCTGCTCCAACCGCGCGATGTCGCCGTAGCTCTCGGCGCGGGCCATCGGCGGCACGAGGTGGTCCACCAGTGTGGCGTGCACCCTGCGCTTGGCCTGCGTGCCTTCACCCGGGTCGTTGACCAGGAACGGGTACACCAGCGGCAGATCGGCCAGCGCCGCGTCCGTGGCGCAGGCGGCAGACATCCCCGCCGTCTTTCCGGGCAGCCATTCCAGGTTGCCGTGCTTGCCCAGGTGCACCATCGCGTGCGCGTCGAAGTCGTCGACGAGCCAGCGGTAGGCCGCCAGGTAGTGATGGCTCGGCGGCAGGTCGGGGTCGTGGTAGATCGCGATCGGGTTCTCCCCGAAGCCGCGCGGCGGCTGGATCATCAGCACCACGTTGCCCGCCCTGATGGCGGCGAGCACGATCTCGCCCTCGGGGTCCCGCGAGTAGTCCACGAACAACTCACCGGGGGGAGGTCCCCAGTGCTGTTCGATGTCGGAGCGCAGTTGCTCGGGCAGGGAGTCGAACCACTCCCGGTAACGCCTGGCCGGAATCCGCACCGGGTTGCCCGCCAGCTGCTCCTCGCTCAGCCAGTCCCGGTCCTGCCCGCCTGCCGCGATCAGCGCGTGGATCAGCGCGTCGCCGTCCTGCGCCGCGACACCGGGCAGGGCGTCCGGGCCTTCGTCGGGGCCGATGTCGTAGCCGTGTTCGCGCAGTGAGCGCAGCATCCGCACCGCCGAGACCGGGGTGTCCAGCCCCACGGCGTTGCCGACCCTGGCGTGCTTGGTCGGGTAGGCCGACAGCATCAGGGCGAGTCGCTTGTCCCGGGCAGGTACGTGCCGCAGCCGGGCGTGCCGCACCGCGATTCCGGCGACCCGTGCCGCTCGCTCGCTGTCGGCGACGTAGACCGGTAGCCCTTCCGAGTCGTTCTCCTTGAACGAGAACGGCACCGTTATCAAGCGGCCGTCGAACTCCGGAACCGCGACCTGGGTGGCCATGTCCAGTGGGGACAGCCCCTCGTCGTTGTCCTCCCAGGCGGCGCGGCTGCTGGTCAGGCACAGCCCTTGCAGGATCGGGACGTCCAGCTGCGCGAGCGCACCGACGTCCCATGCTTCGTCGTCGCCCCCGGCCGTGGCCACCGCCGGTTTGCTCCCGCCCGCCGCGAGCACCGTGACCACGAGGGCGTCCGCCCCGCGCAGCTTTTCCAGCAGTTCCGGGTCGGGCGTGCGCAGCGAGGCGCAGAACAACGGCATGGCCTGCCCACCCGCGTTCTCGATCGCGTCGCAGAGGGTGTGAGCGAACGCGGTGTTGCCCGCCATGTGGTGTGCCCGGTAGTACAACACGGCCACGGTCGGGCCCTCCCGTCTGACGGGAGTGCGCTCCAACTCGCCCCAGGTGGGGGTCTCAGCGGGGGGCGCGAAGCCGTTGCCGGTGAGCAGCACGGTGTCCGACAGGAAGTGGTACAGCTGGGTCAGGTTCTCCGGCCCACCGTGGGCCAGGTAGGCATGGGCCTCGGCGCACACACCGCCGGGGACGGTCGAGCACTCCATGAGCTCGGCGTCCGGCTGTTGCTCACCGCCGAGCACGACCACGGGACGAGACCCGTTGAGCAGGACGTCGAGTCCCTCTTCCCAGGCCCTGCGGCCGCCGAGCAGTCGCACCACGACGAGGTGGACCCCGTCGAGCAGCTCGGGGAGGTCGTCCGCACCGACCCGCGCCGGGTTCGCGAGCCGGTAATCGGCTCCGCTGGCCCGCGCACTGAGCAGGTCGGTGTCGGAAGTTGACAGCAGCAGGATCATGCGATTGGCTCCTCGGCGTCGAGAACCGGGGGGACCGACCAGGACAGGACGCGCGATGCACGCGCGTTCGAACGGCGCATCAGTAACCTTCCCAGGGGTCCTCGCCCCTTTCCAGAGTGTGGCGGTGGTCGGAGTCTCCTGGCTCCCGGATCATCGCTCGCTCCGGTCTTCCCATCCCGACGGGACAGTGACCGTCGACGGAGTCCGCTCCTCGGTGACAGTGGCGGGACCGCGCCGGACTCGCACCGGCTTCCTCCATGATCCACCGCAGATACGCGTTCCAGTTTCGGGAACGTGCGGATGCCTCGTCAAGCTGCCGGGCAGCCGGATCGCGCCATCGTGTCGCGGCGCACAGTGCCGCGGCCCGTAGCATCCCCGGAGTGTCCGAGAACTTCAGCGCCGATCGTGACAGACCCGATGCCTGCCCGGGCGCGCTCCGGCTCCACCAGGCCGCGGACGGCGGGCTGGCGCGGATCCGCGTTCCAGGCGGAAGGCTGGACAGCCGACAGCTGCGGACCCTGAACAGGGCCGCCGTGGAGCTGGGGAACTCCACGATCGAGCTGACCTCCCGCGCCAACCTGCAGTTGCGCGGGATAGAAGCCCCCGATGAGCTGGGGCGGCTGTTGGACGAGGTCGGCCTGCTGCCCTCCCTGACCCACGAACGGGTGCGCAACATCGTGGCCGCCCCTCACGCGGGACTCGACGGACGCGGCCGGCTGGGCTCGGTGCGCTGGCTCGTGACTGAGCTGGACGCGCTGTTGTGCGCGGATCCGGCTCTGGCCGAGCTGTCCGGCAGGTTCCTGTTCACCGTCGACGACGGCAGCGGTGACCTGTCCCCGCTGTGCGCCGACGTGGGGTTGTTGCCGGTGTCGGCCGACAGCCTCGCCGTGCTGTTGGCCGGGGCCGACTCGGGACTGCGGGTCCGGCCCGGTGACGCGCCCTCCGCCGCGGTGACCGCCGCGCGGGAGTTCCTCGCCGTGCGCCGACGGCACGGTGGCGCGGCGTGGCGAGTGGCCGAGTTGGACACGCAGGATGAGTTGGCGGAAGCACTGTGTGCCTACTGCGGCCGGTGGACCGGAGCCGTTGTCGATGTCACATCACGCGAGAGGACTCCGCCCGCCCGACGGCGGAATCCGCAGGAAAGGCCCACTGTGGGGGAGCTGGGCCGCTCCGAGAGCCGGGTCGCGCTGGGCGTCGGGGCGCCATTGGGCCGCTTGTCCCCGGCGCAACTGCGTAGCATCATACGAACGGCCGAAGCCGCGTCCGGTGTCGTCCGACTGACGCCCTGGCGGACGGTGGTCGTCCCCGGCGTCGACGAGGGTGAGTGTTCGGCACGGCTTTCCGAGCTGCACTCGTGCGGCCTGATCGTCGAAACAGCCTCGCCGTTCAACGGCGCGACCGCCTGCGCGGGCAAGCCCGGCTGCGCCAAGTCCCTGGCCGACGTCCACCGGGACGCCGCGCGCGGTCTGGCCTACGTCGAGGCGGTGGACGACGAGACGGCGGAGGCCGGTGTGCTCCCGGTGCACTGGGTGGGCTGTTCCCGCCGCTGCGGGCGGCCGCCCGGTCCCGTGGTGGAGGTGCTGGCGGGCCCCTCCGGATACTCGGTCAGCTCCACCACGGAGTCCGGTACGAGCACGTGGGTGGCCGATGCGGGCCATCGCGAGGTGGCCGAGGCCGTCAGGCGTGCCCGTCACGCCGGGACGACCACCGTCCCGGCCGGTACCGGCCATGAGGACAACGACCAGGAAACAGGTGACGAGGACTACCGGTGATCGAATACATCCGGGACGGCGAGGAGATCTACCGGCGCTCCTTCGCGACCATCCGCGCGGAAGCCGGTCTCGACGAGCTGCCGTCGGACGTCGCCGGTGTGGCCGTGCGCATGATCCACGCCTGCGGCATGGTCGATCTGGTCGACGATCTCGCCTTCTCACCGGGGGTGGTCAGCGCCGCTCGCGGCGCGCTGAACGCCGGAGCCCCGGTGCTGTGCGACGCGGAGATGGTGGCCGCGGGTGTGACGCGCCGCAGGCTCCCGGCGGACAACGAGATCCTGTGCACCCTGTCCGACCCGGCGGTTCCCGACCTCGCGCGGCGCCTCGGCACCACGCGCAGCGCCGCCGCCATGGAGTTGTGGCGCGGCAGGCTGGACGGGGCCGTGGTGGCGATCGGCAACGCTCCCACCTGCCTGTTCCGGCTGCTGGAGCTGATCGAGGAGGGGGCGGGTACACCAGCAGCGGTGCTGGGGATTCCCGTGGGGTTCATCGGTGCGGTCGAGTCCAAGCAGGCGCTGCGGCGGCACCCGGGGTGCCCGGAGTCCCTGGTGGTGCACGGCAGGCGGGGCGGTAGTGCGATGACCGCGGCCGCCATCAACGCGATCGCGAGCGAGGAAGAGTGAACAGCCAACAGAGCGACACCCCCGCACCCGGCCGACTGTTCGGAGTGGGGCTGGGACCCGGCGATCCCGAACTGGTAACGGTCAAGGCGGCACGCCTGATCGGCGAGGCCGACGTGATCGCCTACCACAGCGCCAGGCACGGCAACAGCATCGCCAGGTCGGTGGCCGAGCCCTACCTGCGCGGTGACCAGATCGAGGAACCCCTGGTGTACCCGGTCACCACCGAGACCACCGACCACCCGGGGGGATACCAGGGCGCGATCGACGAGTTCTACACCGAGATCGCCGGACGGCTGGCCGCCCACCTCAGCGCCGGGCGTGACGTCGCGCTGCTCGGGGAGGGGGACCCGTTCTTCTACGGCTCCTACATGCACATGCACAAGCGGCTTTCGGGGAGGTTCGAGACGCGGGTCGTGCCCGGGGTGAACTCCGTCGGCGCCGCCTCCGCCGAGCTCGGGCGCCCGCTGGCGGAGCGCGACGAGGTCCTGACCGTGCTGCCCGGCACCCTGGAACCCGAGGTGCTGGCCGAGCGGTTGCGCGAGACCGACGCGGCCGCCGTGCTCAAGCTGGGCCGGACCTTCGAGGGAGTCCGTGACGCCTTCGACCGGGCGGGTTGCCTCGACAGGGCCTACTACGTGGAGCGGGCCAGCACCCGGCGGCAGCGGGTCGAGCCGCTCGCCGACGTCGACCCGGACAGCGTCCCCTACTTCTCGCTGGCGCTGCTTCCCAGCCCGGTGGGAACAGGGGGCAGCGCCACCCCGGAAACCGGTTCCACCGGTCGGAACCCCGGTTCGGGCTCCGGGCGGGTCGTGGTGGTCGGGCTGGGCCCCGCCGGGCGGGAGTGGACCACTCCCGAGGCGCAGGCGGCGGTCGGCGCCGCCGACGACCTCGTCGGTTACGGTCCCTACCTCGACCGGCTACCGAGCAATCCGCGGCAGCGCAAGCACCCCTCGGACAACCGGGTGGAGGCCGAACGTGCCGCCGAGGCACTCGAACTGGCCGCGAACGGCCGGGAGGTCGTGGTGGTCTCCTCCGGTGATCCGGGCGTCTTCGCCATGGGCAGCGCGGTGCTGGAAGTGGCCTCCGAGCCGGCCTACGAGCACGTCGAGGTCCGCGTGCTGCCGGGACTGACGGCAGCGCAGGCGGTGGCCAGCCGGGTGGGGGCACCACTGGGCCACGACTACTGCGTGCTCTCGTTGTCCGATCGGCTCAAGCCGTGGGAGGTGATCGAACAGCGGTTGGAGGCCGCCGCGGGCGCGGATCTCGCGATGGCCGTCTACAACCCGGCCTCGGCGAGCCGGCGTTGGCAGGTCGGCGCGGCCCGCGACGTGCTGCTCCGGCACCGCGCACCCGACACGCCGGTGGTGATCGGAAGGGACGTCGGAGGCCCCGAGGAGCACGTGCGGATCGTCCGGCTCGACGAGCTGGACCCGGAACAGGTCGACATGCGCTGCCTGCTGCTGATCGGCTCTTCCACCAGCCGGCTCGTGGAGCGCGCCGACGGCCGGGCGGTCTTCACCCCCAGGCGTTACCCGGCGTGAGACCGGTGCTTCCGGAGCCAGGCGAGCGCGTCCTCCACCGTGTGCACCACCGGAACCTTCGGAAGTTCGGGCTGACGAACCAGCACCACCGGCAGCCCCAGTTGACGGGCGGCGGTGAGCTTGCCCTCGGTCATGGTGCCGCCGCTGTTCTTGCTGACGACCACCTCGATGCGGTGCCGTCGGAGCAGGTCCAGCTCGGCGGCGGTGTCGAACGGTCCTCTGGCGAGCAGCGTGGTCATGTTCGGCGGGAGGGGGTGCTCGGGCTCGTCGACGCTGCGTACGAGGAACCAGTTGTCCCGCGCCGTGGCGAAGTGCTCCACTCCCTGGCGGCCGGTGGTCAGCAGCACGCGCTGTCCCAGTTCGCCGACCTTTTCGGCGGCCTCGGCCAGCGATTCCACCTGGTGCCAGTCGTCGCCCGACTCCGGCGACCACGCCCGCCTGCGCAGTACCAGCAGGTCGGTGCCCGTGGTCGCCGCAGCTGCCACCGCGTTGTCGGTCATCCGTCTCGCGAACGGGTGGGTGGCGTCCACGATCGTCCCGATCCGCTCGTCCCGCAGGTATTCGGCCAGGCCCTCCGGGCCGCCGAATCCACCGATCCGCACCTCGCCCTTCGGCAGTCTCGGTTCACGAACCCGGCCCGCCAGCGAGGACACCACGGGCACCCCCAGCTCGTCGAGCTGTTCGGCCAGTCGTCTGCCCTCGCCGGTGCCTCCCAGGATGAGGACACGCGGATTCATCGGCACACCCCTGAATCGACTGCGGACTTCCTGAGCCCCGGCCGGTGCGAAGGTCCGTCGGAGCGGGAGCGGGCTCGCGGCGATCCGGACCACCGTGCCCGCGCCCCACGGCACCGGTCGTACGGTCGGTCCAGCGTTCGTGCGGGTGAGCCGGTGGGAGCACCGGCCACGTCCGGAGCCGGGGCGGCCGAGCCGGCCGGGACCCGCTCGGCCACGACTCACGATCGAACCCGTTGGAGTGCATTCTGCCGTGGCAAACGATAGTGCCGAGCAGTCGGGTGGCCTCCGGTACGGCTGGACCACCGGGGCCTGCGCGCTGGCCGCCACCACAGCCGCCTACGAGGCGTTGCTCACGGGGAGCTTTCCCGACCCCGTGCCGGTGCGGTTGCCGAGGGGACACCGCCCCTCGTTCGCGCTCACCAAGGAGAGCTCGGGGCCGGGCTGGGCCCTGGCCGGGGTGGTCAAGGACGCCGGGGACGACCCCGACGTCACCCACGGCGCCGTCGTCCGCTCCCGCGTCAGCCGTGGCGAACCGGGGAGCGGGGTGACGTTCCGCGCGGGTCCGGGTGTGGGAACCGTCACCAAGCCCGGCCTGCCGCTGGAGGTCGGGGAACCGGCGATCAACCCGGTTCCCCGTAGGCTGATGCGCGAGGCGGTCACCGAACTAGCCGAGCGCCACGGCGACTCGGGGAACCTGGTGGTGGAGGTCTCCGTCGAGGACGGCGAGGAACTGGCCAGGCACACCTGGAACCCGAGGTTGGGGATCACGGGTGGGCTGTCGATCCTCGGGACGACCGGCGTGGTGATCCCGTACTCGTGCTCGGCGTGGATAGACAGCATCCGGCGCGGGGTGGACGTGGCCCGTGCCGAAGGGCTCGACCACGTGGCGGGATGCACCGGCAGCACATCGGAGCGCACGGTCGTCGAGCTCTACGGACTCGCCGACGAGGCGCTGCTCGACATGGGCGACTTCGCGGGGGCGGTGTTGAAGTACCTCCGCAGGCACCCGGTGCCCCGGCTGACGATCGCGGGCGGGATCGGCAAGATCGCCAAGCTCGCGGACGGCCACCTGGACCTGCACTCGAAGCGTTCGCGGGTCGATTTCGCCCAGTTGTCCCGCCTGGTGCGGCAGGAGGGCGGTGGCGAGGAGCTCGCCGAGCGCGTGGCCGGAGCCAACACCGCTCTGGACGCGCTGCAGGCGGCCCGTGCCGAGGAATTCCCCCTCGGCGACCTGGTCGCCCGTGACGCGCGCGAGGTGGCGCTGGAGACGCTGCGGGGGGTCGCCGTCCGGGTCGAGGTGATCGTCATCGACCGGGCGGGCGCCGTCGTGGGACGCACCGTCCCGCACTGACCGACTCCGCGGCCCCCTCAGGGGGGTGCCCGACGGTAGTACCTCCCGCGAGCTCCGGTTCGCCAGCTCGTCCGGGCTCACCTCGAGCGGTCACCGCACCACGTCGTTCCCCGATCGGGGAGTACCACGGGACGATCCTCGGGGTGAGCCGAAGGGGACGCCCCGGCCACCGGAGTGGTGGGAAGACCCGCTGGCCGGTGGGTCTTCCCGGACCGCGTCGCGTGGGAACGTCGACCCGCTCGCGAGCGGACCCACCCCGTGGGCAGTCACGAACGGGCGATCACTCGCGGCACCGGTTCGCGGAGTACAGGTGGCTGTCGGGGAACTCGCCCGCGGTGAGCACCTCTCCCACGACGATCACGGCGGTCCGTTCGATCCCGGCCTGCCTGACCTGGGCGGCTATGTCGGCCAGCGTGCCGCGCAGTACGGTCTCGTCGTCCCTGCTCGCCCCGGCGACCACGGCCACGGGGCATTCCCGGCCGTAGTTCGGCACCAGCCGCTCCACGAGTTCCTCGACGCGGTTGACCGCCAGGTGCAGCACCATCGTCGCCCCGCCGCGTCCCAGTGTCTCGAGCTCCTCACCCTCCGGCATCGGAGTGGCCCTGGCCGCGATCCTGGTCAGCAGCACGGTCTGCCCCACGCCGGGAACGGTGAGCTCCCGGTTCAGCGCGGCGGCGGCGGCCGCGAAAGCGGGAACCCCGGGGACCATCTCGTAGGCGACACCGTGGGCGTCGAGCCTGCGCATCTGCTCGGCCACCGCGCTGAACACCGCCGGATCCCCGGAGTGCAGCCGCGCCACGTCCTGCCCCCGCCGGTCCGCCGCCAGCATCTCGTCGAGTATCTCGTCGAGCGTCATCCTGGCGGTGTCCACGAGACGGGCGTCGGCCGGGCACTGCTCCAGCAGCTCCCGGGGAACCAGACTGCCCGCGTACAGGCACACCGGGCAGTTCGCGAGGGTGTCGCGGCCCCGGACCGTGATCAGGTCGGCCGCGCCGGGGCCGGCACCGACGAAGTGAACGGTCATCGCTTCGTCACCGCCCACTGGGTCACCCGCATCGCGGGGCGCCAAGCGGTGAACCCACCGATCGGCGCGGCCTGCTCTACGCCGATGCGCACCAGTTCGCCGCCCAGTCGGCCGTACCAGTCGGACACTATCGACTCCGATTCCATCGTGACGGCGTTGACCACCAGGCGTCCACCGGGGGCCAGCGCCTCCGTACAGGTCCGTAACACGTCGGGTGTGGTCACCCCGCCGCCGATGAACACCGCGTCCGGGCGTTCCAGGTCGCGCAGGGCCTCCGGGGCGGCCCCGCGAACCACGTCCAGCTCGGGGACACCCAGCCGGGCGGCGTTGCGGGTGATGCGCTCGGCCCGTTCGGCGCTCCGCTCGACCGCGACCGCGCGGCAGGCGGGGGAGGCGCGCATCCACTCGATCGCCACGCTTCCCGCGCCCGCGCCCACGTCCCACAGCAGTCCTCCGGGGGAGGGAGCCAGTCGGGCCAGGGTGGTCACCCGCACGTCGCGCTTGGTGAGCTGCCCGTCGTGCTCGAACGCGTCGTCGGGCAGTCCCGGTGCCCCCACGGTCCGGAAACGGTCGAGGGATTCCCGCGGCCCGTCCTCGGCGCGGCACTCCACCGCGAGCACGTGCAGCGGTCCGGTGTGCTCCCGCAGCTCTGCCGCGATGGTGCGGTGTCGCAGTTCGCGCTCCGAGCCCAGGTTCTCCAGCACCGTCAGCTCGCTGCGGCCGAAACCGTGCTCGGTGAGCAGCTCGGAGACCTTCGAGGGCGTCGTGCCGTCGGAGCCGAGCACCAGCAGGCGGGCGCCGGGTTCGAGGGCGGCCAGGACGTTGTCCACCGCCCTGCCGACCAGGTTGACCACACGGGTCTCCTGCAGCGGCCAGCCCAGCCGGGAACAGGCCAACGACACCGAGGACGGCCGGGGGATTACCTCCAACCGTTCCGGTCCCAGCAGCTTCGCCAGGGTCGCCCCGATGCCGTGGAACATGGGGTCCCCGCTCGCCAGCACGCAACGGGACCTGTCGGCGTACTCGGCGAGCAGGCCGGGCAGCGCGGGCAGCAGTGGTGAGGGCCAGGCGACCCGGAGCCCGCTCGGTTCCGGTACCAGGTCGAGTTGGCGACGGCTGCCCAGCAGCACCTCGGCTTCGGTGACCGCCTCCCTGGCGGCTGGGGAGAGGCCTTCCCAGCCGTCGGCGCCGATGCCCACCACGCGCACTCGTTCGGTGGGGTCCGTTCCCGTCCCGTTCACAGTCGCCCCGGTGCCCCGGACACCGGGCTCCCGTTCGGGACGGTTCCGGTCGCCACGTCTTCCCGGGCCGCGCGTGGTTTCCCGTTCGTGCCGGGCAGCGGGCCCGGTCCCCCACCGGTGAGGTATTCGGACACGTTCGCGCTGTCTCCTTCTCCACGGGATCGGGTGCTCCTCGGAGCAGGGGCCACCGCCGTCGGCGACGTCGACGGCCGCCGGGCCCGCCCGAGGCGGTGCACGGTCCACGACCGCCGTGCGAGGTGGTCGGTGGGGGCGCCGACCCGCCGGGATCGGTGAGGTCCGGACGTCGTGGCCGGTTCCCGGCCGGATCAGTGGGACTGCTCCGCGAGCGTCATAGCCGAGCGGAGCGCCGTTGCGGCGCCCATCGCCGCGGCCGGACGCGAGGGAACACTCTATCGCACCTCGGGACGAGGGTGAGCGGTGCCGGACCGCTCAACCCGCGATCACGCGCAGCGCTCGTTCTCCCGCTCGTTCCACCCTGATCCCGGCCTGCTCCGCCACAGTGACCATGTCGTCGAGATCCTCCGGCTCCTCCGGGGTCGAAGCCAGCGCGCGTGCCAGCCGTCCCTTGTGAGCCTTGTTGTGGTGGCTCACCGTCTTCCGCGAGCCGTCCGGGAGTTCGGTGACCACGTTTACCTCCACGGCCCCGCGCACCCTCGCCAGTGCCGCGTACGCCCCGGAGCGCAGATCCACCACCGGCTCCGCCTCGGCGGCCAGCACCGGCTCCAGCGCGGGGCGCCACACGGAGCGCAACCCGCCGACACCCGGCAGTGCCGAGTTGGCGGAGAGCCGGTAGGCGGGGACGGGATCTCCACCGCGAACCAGGCCGAACAGCGCCGAGGCCACCGCCAGCCTGCTGTCGGCACGGGAGCGCTCGACCGCCGACATCGAATCGACCTCCAGCGCGTCGTAGAGCACTCCGGTGTAGCGCTCCAGGGCGGGAGCGGTGGGTGAGCTCCACAGGGCGGCGTTGCGTTTCACCTCGCCGGCCATCCGCTCGGAGAGCCCGAGGGCCCGCAGGCTCGCGTCGGGGTCGTCGGCCAGTTCCGTCAGCGCGTCGGCCAGTCGCCGCCGGGTCGGGTTGAGCTCCCCGAACGACAGCGAGTCGAGCCGGAGCGGCGCTCCGGTGCCACCGTTCGACTTGGTCTCGGACGGGGGAAGCAGCACCAGCACGGAACTCGGGGTCCTTTCCGGTCGGATTCCTCGGTTCGGGGCCGGTGGTCCGGGGCCCGTCCCGCGGGGCGGAGGTGGAGAGCGGGATCGTGGCGGGGTGGGGCGCCGCGAGAGCCACCGAGGGCATCGCAGCCTAGCGGTCCTCGGACGACCGGCCGTCCCCGGGGTTCGCCCACGGGTAGTCCGGCACCTGCTGCCGCACCAGGCTCTCCCAGCACGACTCGCAGGTCGGGTGCAGCAGCCACTCCGTCGAGCTGACCGGAGCCGGGTCGAGCCGGGAGCCGCACAGTGCCTCGACCTCCGGCCAGCCGCGCGGCGGTCGGTCACCGCGGATCGCGTGTCGTTTCCCGTCGAATTTCCGCGCCGGGTGCCAGAACAGCCCTCCGTCGCTGGATTCGTCCGAGCTCATCACAACTCCCATCGTGCGCTCGGGTCGGTCGAGGTGCGGAACGATTGAGCCACACTCCCGCGTGGCGGATGTGGGGAGATCGACTGTCGTGCTTCGATCGTGGGACCGCCGCCCGGGCGATGCACGGTGCGTGGAGGGGAGTCGCTCCCCGGGGAGGGAGTCCGCCGCCATCGACCACGAATCCGGCAGCTACGCTTCCCGGTAATACGCGAGGACAGTGCCGGGCGTAAAGGAGCGCGTAGCCGTGATCACGAGGATGTCCACGTTGTTCCTGCGTACCCTGCGGGAGGATCCGGCGGACGCGGAGGTGCCGAGTCACCGTCTGCTCGTGCGCGCCGGATACGTACGCCGGGTCGCACCGGGCATCTACTCCTGGTTGCCGTTGGGGTTGCGCGTGCTGCGCAACATCGAGCGGGCGGTTCGGGAGGAGATGGACGCCATCGGCGCCCAGGAGATCCATCTGCCCGCGCTGTTGCCCAAGGAGCCCTACGAGGCGACCGGTCGCTGGACCGAGTACGGGCCGAACATGTTCCGCCTCAAGGACCGTAAGCAGGCCGACTACCTGCTCGGGCCCACCCACGAGGAGCTGTTCGCCCAGACGGTCAAGGGCGAGTACAACTCCTACCGGGACTTTCCCGTGATCCTCTACCAGATCCAGACCAAGTATCGCGACGAGGAGCGGCCACGTGCCGGAATCCTGCGCGGCAGGGAGTTCGTGATGAAGGACTCCTACTCCTTCGATCTGGACGACGAACAGCTGCTGAGCTCCTACCGGCTGCACCGCGAGGCCTACGTCCGGTTGTTCGACCGGTTGGAGCTCGATTACACCGTGGTGTCGGCGACCTCCGGCGCCATGGGCGGGTCCGCTTCCGAGGAGTTCCTGGCCGAGTGCGCCACCGGTGAGGACACGTTCGTACGCAGTAGCGAGTCCGACTACGCCGCCAACGTCGAGGCCGTCACGACTCCGGCGCCGCCCGAGGGCAGGATCGAGGACCACCCTCCGGCGGAGGTGCATCACACCCCGGACACTCCCACGATCGAGACCCTGGTCGATTTCCTCAACTCCGAGAGTGGGGAACGCACCTTCACGGCGGCGGACACGTTGAAGAACGTGCTGGTCAAGACGCGCGCCCCGGGGTCGGCGGAGTGGGAACTGCTCGCGGTGGGCGTTCCCGGCGACCGGGAGGTCGACATGAAGCGGTTGGAGGCGGCTCTGGAACCTTCCGAGGTCGCCCTGCTGGACGATGCCGACTTCGAGGCCAATCCGTTCCTGGTCAAGGGCTACGTCGGCCCGCTGGCGCTGCGGGACAACGGCGTGCGCTACCTCGTCGATCCCAGGGTCGTGCGGGGCACCGCCTGGGCGACCGGCGCGGACAAGCCCGATCACCACGTGGTCGACCTGGTCTGCGGCCGTGACTTCACCCCGGACGGAACGATCGAGGCCGCCGAGGTGCGGGAGGGCGACCCCTCACCGGACGGCAGTGGCGTGCTGCGCTCCGCGCGCGGCATCGAGATCGGGCACATCTTCCAACTGGGCCGTAAGTACACCGACGCCGTCTCGTTGGACGCGCTCGGGCAGGACGGCAAGCCGAAGCGGGTCACCATGGGGTCCTACGGGATCGGGGTCTCCCGCCTGGTCGCGGCGATCGCGGAACAGCACCACGACGAACTCGGTCTGGTCTGGCCGAAGGAGGCCGCACCCGCCGACGTGCACGTGGTGATCGCGGGCAAGGACGAGAATCTGGCCGGTGAGGCGGAACGGATCTCCACCGAGCTGGACAACGCCGGGGTTCGCGTGATCCTCGACGACCGGAACGCCTCGCCCGGTGTCAAGTTCGCGGACGCGGAACTGGTCGGGGTGCCGACGATCCTGGTCGTCGGCAAGGGGCTCGTCAACGGTGTGGTCGAGGTGAAGGATCGCGCGAGTGGCGAGCGCACCGAGGTCGCCGCCGACCGGATCGTGGGGCACCTGGTCGGTCTGGTGCGTGGCTGATCGGCGGTCGTTCCGGCACTCCCGGGTGGTCGACGGCGGCGCGGTTCGCCCGTCGCGGGTAACGCGGTTCTCGGTGTATCCGGTGAGCCGCTTCCCGGCTCACCGGCGTACCGGGCGTGCGCTTTCCACTATCCGGGGAACGATCCGATCGCCCCGGGCGTTCGGTGACGGGGCGGGACGCTCGCTGTCCGCGCTAGCCACGAGCACGACGTAGTCGTCTCGGGCCTCCACAACCAGCACCGCCATCGTGGCCTCGGTGGGGACGCACTTGGCCCCGCCGTCGGCGGGCAGCTTCACGGTCCCCGACAGTCGAACCGCGTCGTATCCCTCCACCGTGGTCTCGCGCGGTTCGCCGGGTTCGAGCGAGATGTCGCGCGCGTCACCACCGGGGTCGTAGAAGTTCGCCCCGGCCGCGTCGAAGAAGGCCTCGGCGGTTCGCGACATGGTGTCCTCGGCGAGCACCCGCGTGCTCACCGCGCGTCCGCCGACCAGGGTCGTGCCGCCGCACTGGTAGGAGGGGCCGTCCACGAGGCCGCGGAAGGTCATGTCGCCGAGCTCGGGAATCGAGTACCGCTGGTCCGAGGGGAGTACGTTCCAGTTCTCCGGCACGTCGTAGGCCAGCTGGATCCGCCTGTTGTAGCCCACCTGCCAGCCGTCGATCCGCGGTTCGGGAGCCGGGGGAGGTGTCCAGGTGGTGGTCGAGGGCAGGTCCCCGCCAGCGGCCGTGTCGCCGTTCGTCGGTGAGGAGGTGGTGCCGTAGTAGATGCTGATGGTGATCGCCCCCACCAGCATCAGCACCGCCAGCGTGAGCCCGGTGATCACTCCCCATCCGGGTTTGCGGGGAGGACCACCGCTTGGCTCGTCGAACGTGCCGAAGCCGCGGTAGACGGACTCCCTCGGCATGCCCGAGCGGCTGGAGTCCTGTTGCCAGCCGTAGGGGCTGGAACGGGAATCCGTCGACCACCCGCCCGGGGAACCGCCCGAATGGGACGGCCATTGTGGATACCGCTGGCCGCCTCGTGGACCGAATCCTGATTGGCCGGACGTGTCGTACGGCCCACCGGGTGGTTGCGTCACATCAACAAGATTACCGCTCCCGAGTCGGGGGCGGTTCGCCACCACCGAGTGGACCGACGCCACACCACGGGCTCGCCCGGAGCGGTTCCGCGCGGGGCTCAACCCTGGAGGAAACTGAGGCGCACCCGCCGCACCCGGTTGTCGGTGTTGGTGTCGACCAGGCATACCGACTGCCAGGTGCCCAGCGCCATCCGTCCGCCGAGCACCGGGACCGAGACGAACGGCGCGACGAAGGCCGGGAGCACGTGGTCACGTCCGTGTCCGTGCGAACCGTGCCGATGCCGCCAGCGGTCGTCCGCCGGGAGCAGGTCGCGCAGTGCCGCGAGCAGGTCGTCGTCGCTGCCCGCCCCGGTCTCGATGACAGCGATCCCAGCGGTGGCGTGCGGCACCCACAGGTGCAGCAACCCTTCGTTCCCCTCGGCTCCGCGCAGGAACCTCTCACACTCGGCACTGAGGTCACGCACGACCTCGCGATCGCCGGTGCGGATCTCGACCTCTTCACTGTGCATATCCGGCAGTCTAGGAGTCGTGCCGTCCCGCGGTCGGCTGGTCCGCGAACCGCTCGACCGCGCCGCGCGAGGACAGCGCCATGTCCTTCGTTTCCGACTACGTCCTTGCCCGGCTGAAGTACAGTTCCGGCATGCGCGAGGCCTTCGGAGCGGAGTTCGAGCTCACCGCCGGGTACTTGAACACGGCGAGCATCGGCGTGCCGCCGGTGTTCGCGGCCGACGCTCTCTCCGAGGTCGTCGGTAGGTGGCGTGGCGGGCGAATCGAGGCCACCGAGTTCGACGACTCCGTGGCCTCGGCACGGCGCGACTTCGCCCGGTTGGTGGGGGTGAACCCCGATCGGGTCGCCGCCGGTGGCTCCGTGGGGCAGCTCGTCGGTTCGGTGGCGGCCGGTCTGCCCGAGGGCAGCAGGGTGCTCGTGGTACAGGGAGAGTTCACCAGCGTGGTGTTCCCGTTCGCGGTGCAGCACGACCGCGGCGTGCGGGTCACCGAGGTGGTCCCGGAACGGTTGTTCGACGCCCTGCCCGGACACGACGTCGTCGCCGTCAGCCTGGTGCAGTCCGGTGACGGCGCGGTGATCGACCCCGCACGGCTCCGCGAACTGGCCGAGGAGCACGGTGTTCGGGTGCTCCTCGATGTCAGCCAGGCGGCGGGGTGGATGCCGCTGGAACTGGACTGGGCGGACTGGGTGGTCGGATGCGGTTACAAGTGGTTGCTGAGTCCGCGCGGGGTCGCCTGGCTGGCGGTCGGTTCACGCGCGTTCCTCCCGCGTCCCCACGGGGCGAACTGGTACGCGGGTCGGGACCCGTGGCAGAGCCTCTACGGGTTGCCGCTGCGGCTGGCCGACGACGCGCGCTCGCTGGACTCCTCCCCGGACTGGTTCGCCCAGGTGGGGGCGGCCGCCGCGCTGCGATGGCTGGCCGGGCTCGACCTCGCCGCCGTCCGGGAGCACTGCCTCGGGCTCGCGAGCGCGCTGTGCTCGGAGCTCGGGATGTCCGAGCCCCGCTCACCCGTGGTCTCGCTGGAGACTCCCGAGGCGGCCTCGCGGCTGCGTACCGCCGGGGTCCGGTGTGCCGTGCGGGACGGCAGGACGCGGGTGTCCTTCCACCTCTACAACACGTTCGAGGACGTTCGGGTGCTGCTGGACGCGCTTCGAGGATAAGGCCGGGAAGGACTGCGCTGATGTGCTGTTCTCCGTACGATCGTTACCCGCTACGGTAGGTGCCCGTGTCGGATCACCACGGTGCACCCGAACAGATGACGGGGTCGCAGCAGAATTTCGAGCGCGGAGACACCGCGCCACTCAATGCGGTCCGGGAGAGTGATGGCGGACCACCTGAACGGGCGACTTCGGGGCCGAGTGGGGGCGGCCGTTCGGGAAGCTCCGGCGAGGAGAGCACCCGCCCGACGTTCCCTCCGCCGGACAGCGGGCACCAGGCTCCCGCACAGGCGGCGCCGCCGCGGTCGGCGCCGTGGAGGGGACCGCAACCGCCCGTGACTCCGCCCACGGCCGGACAGCGGGTGCCCGCGGTGCCCGCCCCGTCACGAGGGGGACCGGGGCACAACGGATTCGGCGAGGTGGACCGGAGCGGTGACGAGGGTTCCCACCTCCACTCGGGAGGCGGGTCCGGCCGGATCACCCCGCTGGGCTGGATCGGACGTGGGCTCGTGCTCTGCGCGATTTCGGTGGTGTCCGGGTTGTTGTGGCTGGTGTTCCAGCCGAGTGCGCCGCCGGACACGACCGGGGCAGAGGACGGCCAAGGCCCCCAGCGGCCGCGAACCGCGTACGAGTTCACGGAGTACCTCTCCGACGAGCCCACCAACTGCGCGGACCACTCGACGGGCAAGATAGCGCGCTTCTTCGGCGAGACCCCCTGTGAGCACCTCACCCGTGCGCTGTACACCACGCAGTTGAACAACGGCGAAAAGGTGCTCACCTCGGTGGTGACCGTGCTCATGCCCGACGCGGAGTCCGCCGAGAGTCTGGAGAGGATGGCGACCCGCAACGCCACCGGCAACATCGAGGACCTCGTCACGGCGGGCAAGGAGGTGCCGGAGCGGTACCCGACCCTGTCCCACGACTACGGCTACGACTCCACGCACCAGGGACGGCTGGTGGTCATCGGCGAGTCCTCCTACTTCGGGCGCAGCGACAGCGACGACGGCAGGTTGAAGAACGTCACCACCGAGGCCCTGAAACTGGGACGAGGGCAGGACGAACAACCGGGGTGAGCCCTTCACCGCCGGGGCGTGACCCCGTGCGGAACCACCACGCCTCCGAAGAGCTCACTCCCGTCCCGGGAAGGCGGGCGCGCTGGGGCGCACGCCCAGTTTCAACCGCCACCGCGTGGCTCTGGTGGCCGCGTCGGTCAGGCAGGTCAGCGCCAGTTCCTTCAGCCGCCGCGGCTCCGAACGCTCCAGTACCGCCAGCCAGCCCGCGGAGCAGTCCTGCTCGACGGCCAGCAGCGCCCGTAGTGCCGAGTCCTGGTCGGTGACCGGTTTCGGCGTCCGGTAGGCGGGCTCGGCCACCGGTGGGGCGACTCCCGCCGAGCGCAACAGCTCTCTGGCCCGATCACGGTGCTCACGGTGGGTCGTGGCCGCCTCGCGCAGCTCCGCCGCCACCTTCTGGTCGGTCACGAAGGCCTTCGCCAGGCCGTGGACCCAAACCGCGGCGTGCTCGGTTCCGAGCGCCTGCCGTACCGCGCGTTCGCCCGCTTCGGAGAGCTCGACCGCGCTCATGCCACGACCTCCACCAGACTCGCGCAACCAGCCGAGACGCTGCCCGCGAGCCCGGCGCGGTAGCCGGACAGCTCGGGTGCGGTTTCGGCCGCCTGCCGTTGCGCCTCGCGCAGCGCGGTGCGCAACCGCTCGGCGGCCCCCTCGGGCGTCTCGGCGATCTCCGGCTCGGGGGCGGACCCACTCGGGAACGTCGAGTCCTCACCCGCGACACGGGTGATCTCGCGTCGCAGGGTCTCCCCGTGCCGCGCGCGGGCGTCGGCCACCGCCCGAGCGCGAGCGGCGAGTTCGGGATGTCGCTCGGCCGTGAGGCGGGCCAGCTCGGTGTCCGTGCGTGCCCTCTCGGAGAGCTTCACGAGCGGGTCCGGTTCCGGGCCGGAGCAACTCAGCACTGCCGGTGACAGCGCCGCCAGCGCCGAAAGGCGCAGGAGACCGCGTCTGTTCAGGTTCGGTGAGGGGGCGGTGGAGCCGATCCGGAGGGGAAAATCCACGGTCACACATATTGCCAGTCGGTGTCCGGTACCGGCCGCGCGTGGTCTCGTGTCCGAGTCGGCGTCGATGCTCCGTGCGCCGCGCTGGTGAGCGGTTGGACGCGATACCCTGGGATGCCACGGTCATCGTCGGTGCTTCGGGACCGTGGTGCTTCGCCGCCCCAGCGAAGCCGGCGGCGTCGGTTCGTAGGAAGATCACAGGCGTCGCGTGCACCGGACAACTTCAATCGCCGCAGATATTTGGAGTGCAAACGTGTCCAGCCCGCCGCGGGACGAGATAGTCGCGCGCCTGACGCCCACCGTTTCGCAGGCCGTGGCCGAGGTGGGATTCGACCTCGAGGATCTCGACATCCAGCAGGCCGGTCGTCGGCGGCTGGTCAAGGTGATCATCGACGCCGACGAGGGGGTGGCCCTCGACGACATCGCCGAGGTCAGCCGAGCCCTGTCCAAGGTGCTCGACGAGCACGACCACGTACTGGCGGGCTCCTACACGCTCGAGGTCACCTCGCCCGGTGTCGATCGTCCGCTGACGAAGCAGCGGCACTGGAGGCGCGCGCGCAACAGACTCGCCAGGATCAGAACGGTCGCTGGCGAGGAACTGCTCGGCAGGGTGGGCCCCGCGTCGGAGAGCGGGGTGCTGGTTCTCGCCGGTGGTCGGGTTCGGCGGTTGATTTACGGTGACATCGAGCGCGCGGTGGTCGAGGTTGAGTTTCAGCAGCCACCGGCGGAGGAATTGGTCAAGCTCGATCGGGCTGCTGACGTCGCCGCGGACGACGGCGGCGACGGAAATGACACGGAGGAGTCGAGGTGAACGTCGACATCGCCGCGCTGCGGGCGATCGAACGCGACAAGGACATCCCATTCGAGACGGTCCTTCAGGCCATCGAGTCGGCCCTGCTGACGGCCTATCGCCACACCGAGGGGCACCAACCGCACGCCAGGGTCGAGGTGGACCGCAAGACCGGCGTGGTTCGTGTGATCGCTCACAGCCTCACGTCCGAGGGGGAGATCGCCGAGGAGTGGGACGACACCCCGGAGGGCTTCGGCAGGATCGCCGCCACTACGGCGCGCCAGGTCATCCTGCAGCGGTTGCGGGACGCCGAGCACGAGAAGACCTTCGGGGAGTTCTCCACCAAGGAGGGGGAGGTCCTGGGCGGGGTCATTCAGCGTGACGCCAGGGCCAACTCCCGGGGCATGATCGTGGTCGAGGTCGGTGACAGCGAGGGGGTCATCCCCGCCGCGGAACAGGTTCCCGGGGAACGCTACGAGCACGGTAGCCGCATCAAGTCCTACGTCGTGGGTGTGTCACGCACGGTGCACGGTACGCAGATCACGCTCTCGCGCACCCACCCGAACCTGGTTCGCAGGCTGTTCGCGCTGGAGGTCCCCGAGATCGCCGACGGGACAGTGGAGATCCCCTCGGTGGCCAGGGAGGCCGGGCACCGGTCCAAGATCGCCGTGCGTTCGGCCGTGGAGGGCGTCAACGCGAAGGGGGCCTGCATCGGTCCGATGGGCGCCCGGGTACGCAACGTCATGAACGAGCTCGGCCAGGAGAAGATCGACATCATCGACTACTCCGAGGATCCGGCCACTTTCGTGGGAAACTCGTTGTCCCCGGCTAAGGTAGTCTCGGTGGAGGTCGTCGACGAGCGCGCCAAGACCGCGCGAGTGATCGTGCCGGACTTCCAGCTGTCGTTGGCGATCGGCAAAGAGGGTCAGAACGCCAGGTTGGCGGCTCGGCTGACGGGATGGCGCATCGACATTCGCAGTGATGCCGACCCGAGTTCTCCCGCCACCACCGCTGGGCACCCGGACGCGGAGCCTCCGGATGCGGAGGGAATCGTGTCTCAGGTGAACGATCTGCCCACCGTGGGTTCGGCGGAGTGAGGAAGGCGAGTTAGAATCACAGGTGGCTCAGCGCGAGGGGAGCGAGAATTCGTACACGATCGACCGGTAGCCGTGGCGGAGGCCACGAGCCGATTCGGACGTGTATCGGTTGTCGTGCCCGGACGTGGGCTTCCGATCTGCTGCGAGTAGTGGCCGAGAACGGCCGTGGGGTCGTTCCCGATCCCGGGCGCAGGCGTTCGGGGCGGGGTGCGTGGTTGCATCCCGATCCCGCGTGTCTGCGTTCGGCCGAGCGGCGTCGGGCCTTTTCACGTGCGTTGCGTGTGCGAGGACAACTCGACAGCACGACAGTGCAGGCCTATGTGGAGCAGGTTGCTCACGAGCAAGCCAACACGGGATTTTCCCGTACCAGGCAGTTAGAGGAAGCAGGTCGACCCGTCATGAATCAGCCGTGAAGCTGAAGCCATGAACGCGCACCGGCAGTAGGACGAGGTCGAGCGGGTCTGCCGCCCGGCCTCACCAGACGAGGAGAGCAGTGGCAGGTAAGGCCCGTGTGCACGAGCTCGCAAAGGAGCTCGGCGTTACAAGCAAGGATGTACTCAACAAGCTCGCCGACCAGGGCGAGTACGTGAAGTCCGCTTCTTCGACGGTCGAAGCACCTGTGGCACGCAGGTTGCGGGACGCGTTCACGAAGACGGACACCTCCGCGCGCGCCGCGGCGGACAACGGTGGTACCACCACGAAGTCGAAGTCCGAGGACAAAACGAACGGGCAGGACGCCGCCGGTGGCCCCGCCCAGTCGGAGCGGAGCGCGTCGCGGTCCGACTCCGGCAAGACGGACTCACGGATTCCCAAGCCCGGCCCCAGGCCGAAGCCCGGGCCGAAGCCGGGCCCGCCGCAGTCGAAGCCGGCCGCCAAGACCGGCGCCGAGGAGAGCGGTGGCGAGGCCACCCAACAGTCCCGGCCGCAGACCGGGCCTCCCGCGGCCGAGTTCCGGGACGAGTCCGGTTCCCGGAACGAGGGGGCGGCGACGGCCGAGTCCGGCGGTCAGCCGAGCGGTACCCAGCAGGCACCGGCCGAGAAGCCGAACAAGCAGGCCCAGAGCGGTTCCGGTAAGACGGAACGCCAGGTTCCCAAGCCCGGGCCTCGCAACGTTCCCAAGCCCGGGCCCCGGCCTTCCAGCAAGCCGCAGTCCGGCGGGGACGGTGCGGACGGCAGCGTGGTGCCGCCCAAGCCCCAGTCCTCCAAGCCCGGTTCGCGCTCCCCCCGGGTCGGAAACAACCCGTTCGGGGTCGGCAGCGGTTCCCCCGGGCAACGTGGTCCGGGTGGAAAGCAGGGCGGCCAGGGCGGCTCCGGTGGCCAGCGCCAGTCCGGCCGTGGCGGCCAGGGCGGTCAGCGTCCCGAGAAGCAGGGTGGCGGCCAGCGGGCCGACAAGCAGGGCGGTCAGCAGCAGGGTTCCGGCCAGGGGCAGCAGCAGACTCCTGCCGCCAAGAGTGGCCAGCCCACTGAGGGGGCTCCCAAGCCGAATCCCGGCATGATGCCTCCCCGCCCGAATCCGGGCATGATGCCTTCCCGGGCCCCCAAGCCCGGTGGCGGCACGGGAAGCGGATCCGGCGGTGGTGGCCGTGGCGGTGGTCCCGGTGGTGGTCGTGGTCGCGGTCGTGGCGGCAACGCTCCCGCTGGTGGCGGCCCCGGCGGTCCCGGTGGCGGCCGTGGCGGTGGTCCCGGTGGCGGCCCCGGCGGTGGCCGTGGCGGTGGTCCCGGCGGCGGCCCCGGTGGCGGTTTCCGGGGACGGCCCGGTGGCGGTCCCGGCGGCCGTGGCGGCACGGCGGGCGCCTTCGGCAAGCCGGGCGGTCCCTCCCGGCGTGGGCGCAAGTCCAAGCGCCAGAAGCGCCAGGAGTACATGGACAACATGCAGGCGCCCTCGGTCGGCGGGGTGCGGCTGCCGCGTGGCAACGGCGAGTCGCTGCGGTTGCGCCGCGGCGCCTCGTTGACCGACTTCGCCGAGAAGATCAACGCCAACCCGGCTTCGCTGGTGCAGGCGATGTTCCACCTCGGTGAGATGGTCACGGCCACGCAGTCCGTCTCCGACGAGGTGCTGGAGCTGCTCGGCCAGGAGATGAACTACAAGGTCGAGATGGTCAGCCCCGAGGACGAGGACCGGGAGCTGCTCGAGTCCTTCGACCTCAGCTTCGGTGATCCGGGGAGCAGCAGCGACGAGCTGGTCTCCCGCCCGCCGGTCGTGACCGTGATGGGCCACGTCGACCACGGTAAGACCAGGTTGCTGGACACCATCCGCAAGTCGAACGTCCAGGAGGGCGAGGCAGGCGGAATCACCCAGCACATCGGTGCCTATCAGGTGCAGACCGAGCTGGCCGGTGAGGACCGTCCGGTGACCTTCATCGACACCCCCGGCCACGAGGCCTTCACGGCCATGCGTGCCCGGGGTGCTAAGTCCACCGACATCGCCGTGCTGGTCGTGGCCGCCGACGACGGTGTGATGCCGCAGACGGTCGAGGCGATCAACCACGCCCAGGCCGCGAGCGTGCCCATCGTGGTGGCCATCAACAAGATCGATGTTCCAGGTGCCGACCCGGATCGCATCAAGCAGCAGCTCACCGAGTACAGCCTGGTCGCCGAGGAGTACGGCGGCGAGACGATGTTCGTGGAGATCTCCGCGAAGCAGGGCCAGAACATCGAGGGGCTGCTCGAGGCGATCCTGTTGACCGCGGACGCCACTCTCGACCTGCGTGCCAACCCGACCATGGAGGCGCAGGGCGTTGCGATCGAGGCGCACCTCGACCGCGGTCGTGGCCCGGTGGCTTCGGTGCTGGTGCAGCGCGGCACGTTGCGGATCGGGGACTCGATCGTGGCCGGCGGGGCGCACGGCAGGGTGCGTCGGATGATCAACGAGCACGACCAGGACGTCACCGAGGCCAAGCCCTCGCAGCCGGTCCAGGTCGTCGGGTTCACCTCGGTGCCGGGTGCCGGTGACACCTTCCTCATGGTCAACGAGGACCGAGTGGCCAGGCAGATCGCCGATCGTCGAGCCGCGAGGACCCGTGAGGCGCAGAACGCCGCCAAGCGCAAGCGGGTGAGCCTCGAGGACCTGGACAAGGTCCTGCAGGAGACGAACCAGCTCAACCTGATCATCAAGGGTGACAACTCCGGTACGGTCGAGGCCCTGGAGGAGTCCCTGAACAAGATCGAGGTCGGTGACGAGGTCGAGCTGCGTGTGATCCACCGCGGTGTCGGTGGCATCAACGAGAGCGACATCAACCTCGCCACGGCCGAGAACACCATCGTTCTCGGGTTCAACGTCCGAGCGGAGGGCAAGGCGGCCGAGGTCGCCGGCCGCGAGGGTGTGGAGATCCGGTACTACTCGGTCATCTACCGCGCCATCGAGGACATCGAGCAGGCTCTCAAGGGCATGCTCAAGCCCGAGTACGAGGAGGTGCAGCTCGGCAGGGCCGAGGTGCGCGAGGTGTTCAAGTCCTCCAAGGTCGGCACCATCGCCGGGTCGATGGTTCTCAGCGGCATCGTGCGTCGTAACGCCAAGGCGCGGTTGTTGCGAGACAACGTGGTCGTCGCCGAGAACCTCACGGTGAGCTCGCTCAAGAGGTTCAAGGACGATGCCACCGAGGTGCGTGAGGGCTTCGAGTGCGGTATGACGCTGGGCTCGTACTCCGACATCAAGGAGAGCGACATCATCGAGGCCTACGAGATGCGGGAGAAGCCTCGAGTCTGAGGCCCGTCGCGTGTGGGGACCGCGAAGGCGGTCCCCACACGCGTGGGTTCGCCGAATCGGGGTGAACAGCTGATGTACGTGGGTGCGCTCGAACTCGATCTCCTGCTCGGTGACGTACAGTCGTTGAAGCAGAAGCGCGCGGTCGTCCGCCCGCTCGTCTCGGAGCTGCGGCGTCGTTTCGACGTCGCCGTGGCCGAGGTGGGCGAACACGATCTCTACCGTCGTGCGGTCGTCGGGGTGTCGGCCGTCTCGGCGGAGGCCGGGCAGGTCCGCGATATCCTCGACGCGTGTGAGCGCGCGGTCGTGGGACATCCCGAGCTGGAACTGCTCTCGGCCCGGCAGCGCATGCTCGGTCCGGAGGACTGAGCGCGTTCCCGCTGAGCGGGATGTGTTCTGCTGCCCGTCGTGGGGTGACGGGCATGCCCGTGGGTCCGGTACCCACGTGGGTTGTCGGACGGATACGACGATGGTCGGCCCCGGGCGGGACCGACCTGCAGAGGAGGTGCGCCGTGGCTGATTCGGCGCGCGCCCGCAGACTGGCCAAACGTATCGCGCAGATCGTGGCTTCCGGGCTGGAACACGAGGTCAAGGACCCGAGGCTGGCCATGGTCACCATCACCGATGCGCGACTCACCGCCGATCTGCGTGACGCGACTGTCTACTACACGGTTTTCGGTGACGACACCGACGAGAGTGCGACGGCGGCGGCGTTGCACAGCGCCACCGGTGTGCTGCGTTCCCGAGTGGGGCAGCAGACGGGGGTGCGGTTCACGCCGACGTTGACGTTCGTCGCCGATTCCATTCCCGGTAACGCTCGCAGGCTGGACGAGGTCCTCGCCCAGGCGAAGGAAGCCGATGCCGAGGTGGCCAGGTTGGCCTCGACCGCGAGCCCCGCGGGGGAAGTGGACCCCTACCGCAGGCCGGACGAGGGCGAGGAGGACACCGAATCGGCCGCGGCCACGGATGAGGAGCGGGAGCCCGGTCATCGGGAGGCCTGACGAGGTTTTACCGGCTGGGAGCGGTTCCGACCGGGAACTGGTCGGCCGGAGCCCGGCTCACCGGTGCCACGAGCCCCTACCGGTTTCGTCGTAGGGGTGAGTCGGATGCCTTCCGTGGTGGTGCTGCTCGTTCAGGAGCGATGGCGGGCTCGGAAAGCGGCCACATTCACCCGGTTGGCGCAGCGAGTGGAGCAGAACTGCTTGGTCCGGTTGGCCGAGGTGTCCAGGAAGTAGTTTTCGCAGTGCGGCGCCGCGCACTTCCCCCAACGTTCGGTGCCGTGTCGCACGATTCCCTGTGCGAGTCCCCAGGAGGCCACCGCGGCGATCTCGCGGGCGGGGCCCGCGTCGACGTCGGCGACGTGGATGTGCCATTCCGAGCCGTGGTCCGACAGCCAGGGAAGTGGCGGGTAGCTGCTCAGCAGTTCGTTCGTCGCCGCTTTCACGGTCGGGGTGTCCCCCGCCGTGGCCGCCGCCAGCGCCCGCCGGATGGTGGCCGCGACGTCTCGCAGCACCGCCATGTCGGATTCGGAGATCCGTTCCGACCACCAGGGGGCGTCCCGCAGTGCCGTGCTCAGCGTCTCCGGCCCCGTCAGGTCCGCGTTGGCGAGACGGAGCGCACTCTCCGTGTAATCGGCGTTGTGCATGGCTGATCCTTACCGTAGCCTCCGTAAGGGTCGATTTTCGTTTTAGCAGCTTACTGGAGATGGAGTGTCCGAGGTCGCTGAGCGGGTTCCGGTGCGGCGACTGCTCGCGTTGGCGGTCCCGGCGCTGGGAGTGCTGGCCGCCGAACCGCTGTACGTGCTCGTGGACACCGCCGTGGTCGGCCATCTGGGGGCGGTTCCGCTCGCCGGGCTGGCACTGGGCGGCACGCTGTTCACGGTCGTCTCCAGTCAGCTGACCTTCCTGTCGTACGGCACCACGGCTCGTGCGGCTCGACTCCACGGAGCGGGACGACGCTCCGACGCGGTCGCGGAGGGGATCCAGGCCAGCTGGCTCGGCGCCGGTGTCGGTCTGGTGATCCTACTGCTCGCGCAGTCGCTCGCCGATCCCGTCGTGCGGCTGATGACCGGTGGTGGACAGCTAGCCGACGCGGCCACCGGTTGGCTACGCATCGCCCTGCTCGGCGCCCCGATGGTGCTGATCAGCCTCGCCGGGCACGGCTGGATGCGCGGGGTGCAGGACACGGTTCGCCCGCTGCGCTACGTACTGGCGGGCAACGGTGTCTCCCTCGTGCTGTGTCCGGTGCTGGTCTACCCCGTGGGCTGGGGGGTGGAGGGCTCAGCCGTGGCCAACGTCGTCGGCCAGACCGTGGCGGCGGGCCTGTTCGTCCGGGCGCTGCTGACCGAGCGAGCCATCGCTTTCCGCCCGGACACCGCGATGATGCGCGCGCAGCTTTCGCTGGGACGCGATCTGATCCTGCGCACCCTGGCGTTCCAGGCATGCTTCCTGTCCGCGACCTCGGTGGCCGCTCGGACCGGTGCGGACACCGCCGCGGCGCACCAGGTCGTGTGGCAGCTCTGGAGCTTTCTGGCGCTGGTGCTCGATTCGCTGGCCATCGCGGCCCAGTCGTTGGTGGGGGCGGCGCTGGGCAGGGAGGCGGCCCGCACCGCGAGAGCCATCGGTAGACAGGTCAGTTGGTACGGACTCGGGTTCGGCGTGCTGCTCGGAGTGCTGTTCACGGTGCTGTTCCCCGTGCTGCCGTCCGCGTTCACCAGCGATTCCTCGGTGCTGGCCGAGATCCCCCACGCGTGGTGGTTCTTCGTGGCCCTGCAACCCGTCGCCGGAGTCGTCTTCGCCCTGGACGGTGTGCTGCTCGGGGCGGGTGACGCGGCCTATCTGCGGACGGCCACGATGCTCAGCGCCGCGATCGGTTACCTTCCGCTGATCTGGCTCGCACTCGTCTTCGACTGGGGGCTGTCGGGCATCTGGACCGGTCTGAGCCTGTTCATGCTGGGCAGGCTGCTCACGTTGCTTTCGCGGGCGCGCTCCGGTCGTTGGGCGGTGGTGGGAGCCACCCGGACGCCCAGCGATTCCGCGGCTCACTGACCGGAGTGCGCCGCTCGAAGACAGGACGGCGAGCACCGTCACCGGATCAGCCGCCGTTCCAGAACCAGTCGGTGGCGCGTACCTCCTTCAGCGCGGCCCGGCGCTTTTCGGCCTCCAGCCGTTGCAGATAGACGATCCCGTCCAGGTGGTCGGTCTCGTGTTGCAGGCAGCGTGCCATCAGGTCGTGGCCCTCCACGGTGACCGGTTCGTTGCGCAGGTCCACGCCACGCACCTTCGCGTAGGAAGCGCGGCGTGTCGGATAGCTCAGCCCGGGGACCGACAGGCAGCCCTCCTCGCCGTCCTGCTCCCCGGCGGTCTCCACCAGCTCCGGGTTGATGACGTAACCCTTGTCCCCGTTGACGTCATAGCTGAACGCCCGCAGGCTCACACCGATCTGCGGCGCCGCCACACCGGCCCGGCCCGGCTCACTCACGGTGTCCAACAAATCCGTGACCAGCGAGACTATTCTGTCGTCGAAGACGGTGACGGGGTCCGTCATCGTACGCAGCACCGGGTCGCCGAACCGCCGGATCGGCCTGATCGTCACCGTGGAACCTCCTGCTCGTCGCCGCGCACCACGTTAGCGAGGTGTGGCCCGCGCGTGGTGCCCGGGTCGGGACCGGCGCGCGGGTGACCCGTTCCGGGCCCGTTACCGACATCAGGCAGGATGGGGCGCCGTGCCGCGTCAGACCCGAACTTCCTCGCAGCAGACAGTGCCCCCCGGTTTGTTGGTCGTGGACAAACCGTCGGGGATGACTTCGCACGACGTCGTCGCGCGTGTCCGCCGCACCATGGGCACCCGTAGAGTCGGGCACGCGGGCACACTCGACCCGATGGCCACCGGCGTGCTGGTCCTGGGGCTGGAGCGCGCCACCAAACTGCTCGGCCACCTCGCCCTGGACACCAAGGCCTACCTCGCCACCGTTCGACTGGGCTCCTCGACCAGCACCGATGACGCCGAGGGGGAGTGCCTCTCGGCCGCGGACGCCTCTGGGGTGACCGAGTCCGCCGTGAGGTCGGCGATAGCGAACCTGACCGGTGACCTGGAGCAGGTTCCCAGCGCGGTCAGCGCGGTGAAGGTCAACGGTCGGCGGGCCTACGAACTCGCCCGGCAGGGCGAGCAAGTGGAGTTGAGCGCCCGCCCCGTGACCGTTTCGCGGTTCGACCTGCTCGCCACGCACCACGACGGGGATGTCCTCGATCTCGACGTGATGGTGGAGTGCTCCTCCGGTACCTACGTCCGTGCGCTGGCCCGTGATCTGGGGCGCGACCTGGGGGTCGGGGGGCATCTGGTCCGGCTGCGCCGCACGCGGGTGGGTCCGTTCGGCCTGTCCACCGCTCGTACCCTCGAAAGTCTCGAACAACACCCCGAACTGTCCATGGAACTGGACGAGGCCGTCGCCACGGCGTTTCCCCGTGTGGATGTCGGCGCGGACACCGCGCGCGCTCTCTCGCACGGCCAACCCGTGCGGGGGGCGGGATTCGAGGGAACCTATGCCTCCTTCGACCCGGAGGGGCGTGCCGTGGCGTTGCTGCGGGATCGGGGCAGTGGTGCCAAACCGGTGCTGGTGCTGCGGCCCGCGGGTTGACGGCGAGATCGTTCGACGGCCTCGTGTGCGGGTGTGTCGCGGCGTCTTCGGACCGACTCCGTTCGGGGCCCGAGCTCTCCTCGGCGCCCCCGCTGAGCGCTTCGATCGCGACACGCCGAGGTCCCACCCGTGCGCCGAGCACGGCTAGATAAGGTGGGAAGCCGTGCAGCGTTGGCGTGGCTTGGAGCAGCTTCCCAGTGGGTGGGGCCGGTGTGTGGTCACCATCGGAGTCTTCGACGGGATGCACCGGGGGCATCAGCAACTGATCGGGGAGGCCGTTCGGCGTGCCCGGGAACGTGGGTTGCCGTGCGTGCTGGTCACCTTCGATCCTCATCCGGCCGAGGTGGTCCGGCCGGGGAGTCATCCCGCCCAGCTGACCACGTTGCAGCGCCGGGCCGAACTGGCCGAGTGGCTCGGAGTGGACGTCTTCTGCGTGCTGCCGTTCACTCCGGAACTGTCGCGAATGCCCGCCGACGAGTTCGTCCACGAGGTCCTCGTGGACCGGCTGCACGCCGCCGTCGTCGTCGTGGGCGAGAACTTCACCTTCGGCCACAAGGCGGCCGGCAACATCGATCTGTTGCACACGCTGGGGCAGCGTTTCGGCTTCGAGGTCGAGTCCGCCGATCTGCTGACCGGCTACACCGACGGTGTCGATCGTCGGGAACCACCGGTCACGTTCTCCTCGACCTTCGTGCGTTCCCGCGTCGACGCGGGCGACGTGGCCGCCGCGGCCGCCGCTCTGGGGCGCTATCACCGATTGGAGGGGATCGTCGTCCGCGGTACCGGCAGGGGCGGCAGGGAGCTCGGATACCCGACCGCCAATCTGTCCACCCCCGAGTTCGCGGCGATTCCCGCCGACGGGGTGTACGCCTGCTGGTTCACGCATCGGCAGCGCGGGGCCCAGGAACCGGAGCGAACCCTGCCCGCGGCTGTCTCGGTGGGCAGCAATCCCACGTTCTCCGGCACCGAACGCACCGTGGAGGCCTTCGTGCTGGATGTGGACCGCGATTTCTACGGTGAGTACGCCGAATTGGATTTCGTTTCCCGACTGCGTGGCATGGTCCGTTTCGATTCGGCCGAACAGCTGGTCGATCAGATGGCTCGGGACGTGGCCGACACGCGTGCCCTCCTCGGGGTGGAGTGACGGCCTCCACCGCGCGACCGGCTGTCCAGCTGTTATGAAACATTTTTCGGATTCCGCCCCCGCGTGTGTTGCCGGACTGGCAATATTCGGAAACCGAAAGGGGTCATCTGTCCGAACGGCAGCCGGGGGAGCCAACGTGCGGGAACGCGAGGTCGTCCAGCGGAATCTGGCGCTGCAGCGCCAGTGGTACGGGGAACCGTTGGGCGATCGGGTACGGCGACTGGTGGTCGCCTACCGGACTTCGCAGGCCCAGCTGGCCGAGGTACTGGGAATCAGCGCTCCCATGCTCAGCCAGGTGATGAGCGGAAGGCGAGCCAAGATCGGCAACCCCTCCGTGCTGGCCAGGCTCGTCATGCTGGAACGCAAGGTCTTCACTCCCGGTGTCGCCGCCGGTGAGTCCGAAGCGGTGCAGCAGGCCCTGGAGGACGTGAAGGGCTCTCGTCCGGCCCTCGGTCGGGACAGCGTGCCCGTCAGGCAGGCGGGTAACAACGAGGAAGTGGCCTGGCCCGCCCTGCGGCAGATCGCCCAGCCGCACGAGTTGGAATGGGCGGCCGACCTGTTGGACGGTTACCATCCCGCCCTGGCGGGGCTGCTTCGCAGAGCGGCCTGCGGCGGGAGTGGAGCCGAGGACAGCGGATCGGCCTGAGCGGCGACAGCCCGTCCCGGAAGGCGGGGAGCGTTGTGCCGGGAAAGTATCCTGGGGCGGAAGTGTGATGCCCCTGCCAGGTTGTGGGACTCCGCCCGATGCGTTTGTTCACCGCGTTGTGGCCTTCCGAAGCGGCCGTCGCGGACCTGTCCGCCGTGTTGGGTGGCAACCGGCGGGAGAAGTGGCCGGTGCCGACCGAGGGACTGAGCGGGTTCCGCCCGGTCCCGCCTCGACTGTGGCACATGACGCTGTGCTTCCACGGTGACGGCGCCGATCCCGAGGTCGTCGCGGCCCGGTTGCGGGCCGGTGTGAGCGAGCTCCGCGCGGCCGATCCGGGGTTCGTGGTTCCCCCGCTGTGCCTGGCCGGGGCGGGGACGTTCCGCGGGGTGCTCTGGGTGGGGGTGGCTCCGGAGGATGATGTCGCCGCGCTCGGGCCCGACCCCGCGTTGCGCAGGCTCGCGCTGCTGGCGGGTGCGGACGAGGGACGTTTCCGCCCACACGTTACTGTCGCCAGGTGGTCACGCGGTAGGCTTGACCCGAACCGAATCACCGGTCGGCTGAACGACTACGTGGGACCGGCATGGTCGGTGAGGTCACTCGACGTGGTCGCCAGTGAACGGCACGCGGGGAAGCTGACTTACCGGACGGTGTGCCGGGTTCCGCTGGATCCGTGACACGCCCCGCGGCGGGTATCCCGCTTTTCACCGGTCTCCCTGTTATGCTCGGTGGCAACCTTCGGCTGCGGTCCGTGGCGGCCGGGGATCAACCAGACGGGTGATCGCCGACTTCGAGTGGTTCGGCGTCGACCGGACGGTGACGATATGTAATCCGATGTCGTGCGCGATGCGGCATCGGTGGCACGGGACACGAAACAAGGAGACTCACTCGTGGCGCTGTCCACTACTCAGAAGCAGCAGATTCTGTCCGAGTACGGTCTGCACGAGTCCGACACCGGATCGGCCGAGGCGCAGATCGCCCTGCTGACCCACCGGATCTCCGGGCTGACCGAGCACCTCAAGGAGCACAAGCACGACCACCACTCCCGTCGTGGCTTGCTGCTGATGGTCGGCCGCCGCCGTCGGATGCTCAACTATCTGACGCGGGTCGACATCACGCGCTACCGCTCGCTGATCCAGCGACTGGGACTGCGCCGCTGACAGTTCGCCGAGGGGAGTGGCCGCGCTGCCACTCCCCTCGCTGTATGGAGTGTGACTCCACGAGCGAGCTCCGGACGACAACCGGCAAGTGACACAGGGTTGCCTACACAGAGTCCACACCGCTGCCAAGCAGGGGCCTTCGCCGGTCCTCGGTAGTGGCCGCAGGGGGTGTCGGAGCGAACATCCCCTGGGCTTCGATCGATGACCGGCCCCGTCGGACCACGCTGCGAGCGGTTGTTGTGGCCTCTGCGTTCCAGGAGCCCACACCTCTCCTAGGAGTAACGATGACAGACTCGCAGTCGTACGACGACGGTGTGTACGAAAGCACCGCCGTGCTGGACAACGGCGAATTCGGCAAGCGCACCGTGCGGTTCGAGACCGGCAGGCTGGCGAAGCTGGCCGCGGGCAGCGTGACCGCGTACCTGGACGACGGCACCATGCTGCTCTCGGCCACCACGGCCTCCAAGCAGCCCAAGGAAAACCTGGACTTCTTCCCGCTGACGGTCGACGTCGAGGAGCGGATGTACGCGGCGGGACGCATCCCGGGGTCCTTCTTCCGCAGGGAGGGGCGTCCCTCCACCGACGCGGTCCTCACCTGCAGGCTGATCGACCGGCCGCTGCGCCCCACCTTCGTCGAGGGCCTGCGCAACGAGGTGCAGGTCGTGGTCACGGTGATGAGCCTGGACCCCGAGGACTCCTACGACGTCCTCGCCATCAACGGCGCCTCCGCTTCCACGCAGCTGTCCGGACTGCCCTTCTCCGGCCCAGTCGGAGGAACCCGCATGGCGCTCATCGACGGCCAGTGGGTCGCGTTCCCCACCCACGAGCAGCTCAAGCGATCCGTGTTCAACATGGTCGTGGCGGGGCGGATCGTCGGTGACGACGTGGCGATCATGATGGTCGAGGCCGAGGCCACCGAGGCGACCGGTGAGCTGGTCGAGCAGGGGGCTCAGAACCCGACCGAGGAAGTGGTCGCCGGAGGTCTGGAGGCTGCCAAGCCCTTCATCCGGGTTCTCTGCGAGGCGCAGCAGAGCCTGGCCGACGCCGCGGGCGTCGCCACGGAGGAATACCCCGTCTACCCGGCTTACGCCGAGGACGCCTACGCCGCTGTGGAGCGGGCGGTCTCCGACGAACTCGCCGAAGCACTGGCCATCGCCGGTAAGCAGGAACGCGAGCAGCGACTCGACGAGCTGAAGGAGATCACCCTGCAGCGCGCCGGTGTCGAGGAGGGAGAGGCCTTCGCGGGCCGGGAGAAGGAACTCGGTGCCGCGCTGAAGGCGCTGACCAAGAAGCTGGTCCGGCAACGCATCATCCGGGAGAAGGTCCGCATCGACGGGCGCGGGCTGACCGACATCCGGGGACTCTCCGCCGAGGTCGGTGTGGTTCCCCGGGCACACGGTTCCGCGCTGTTCGAACGCGGTGAGACCCAGATCCTCGGCGTGTCGACGCTGAACATGCTCCGGCTCGAGCAGACCATCGACAGTCTCGGGCCGGACACCAGCAAGCGCTACATGCACCACTACAACTTCCCGCCCTACTCCACCGGCGAGACCGGCCGGGTGGGTACGCCGAAGCGGCGCGAGATCGGGCACGGTGCGCTGGCCGAGCGCGCGCTGGTCCCCGTGCTGCCTGGCAGGGAGGAATTCCCCTATGCGCTGCGCCAGGTTTCCGAGGCTCTCGGGTCCAACGGCTCCACCTCGATGGGCTCGGTCTGCGCGTCCACGCTCTCGTTGCTGAACGCTGGTGTGCCGCTCAAGGCCCCCGTGGCCGGTATCGCCATGGGGCTGGTCTCCGACGAGGTCGACGGCCAGACCCACTACGTGGCGCTGACCGACATCCTGGGTGCCGAGGACGCCTACGGCGACATGGACTTCAAGGTCGCGGGCACCAAGGACTTCATCACGGCGTTGCAGCTGGACACCAAGCTCGACGGCATCCCCTCCGAGGTCCTCGGCCAGGCCCTGGGCCAGGCCAGGGACGCCAGGTTGGCGATTCTCAACGTCATGGCCGAGGCGATCGGCTCGCCGGACGAGATGAGCCCGCACGCCCCGCGGGTGACCTCCATCAACGTGCCGGTGGACAAGATCGGCGAGGTCATCGGCCCGAAGGGCAAGATGATCAACACGATCACCGAGGAGACCGGCGCCGAGATCACCATCGAGGACGACGGCACGATCTACGTGGGTGCCTCGGACGGCCCCTCCGCCGAGGCGGCCATCGATCGGATCAACGCGATCGCCAATCCGCAGCTGCCCAAGATCGGCGAGCGTTTCCTCGGGACCGTCGTGAAAACCGCCGCCTTCGGCGCGTTCGTCTCCCTGATGCCGGGCAAGGACGGTCTGGTCCACATCTCGAAGCTGGGCAACGGCAAGCGCATCGGCAAGGTCGAGGACGTCGTCAACGTCGGTGACAAGCTCCGAGTGGAGATCGCCGACATCGACAGCCGGGGCAAGATCAGCCTCGTTCCCGTCGACGAGGAGTCCTCCGAGGCGGTCAACGCCGACGAGGCCTCCGTGCAGCAGCCCGCCGAGGCCGACTGACCGGGAACTCGCCGAGCGTGTCGCGGGAAACCGGGGTGGTGGCCCTGGGCGTCTCGGCGCCCGGTTGCCCCCCCCGGAATCCGGCACCGCTCCACAAGACCGGGGAGGATCTCGGTGCGGCGGCGGCCATCCGACGTAGGCGGGGACACCGGCGAACCGGTCCGCGCGGTGTGCCCCACCGTGCTCCCCGCCCGGCCCGGCCTCGCCAGTGGCGGGAACCATCAGCCGGGGCGGTGTACGGACCGGCCCCGGATGGGCAATATCGTGCCGGTGGCCGGGATCGTTCAGCGTACGAGTAAGGAGTCGAGCCGGTGGAGCCGATCAGGGTCGGCGTGCTCGGTGCACGCGGGAGAATGGGGACCGAGGCCGTTCGCGCCGTGGGCGAGGCGCACGACACCGAGCTGGTAGCCGAGATCGGCCGGGGGGACTCGCTGCGGGCGCTGCCGAAGGCCGGAGCCGGGGTCGCGGTGGACCTGACTCACCCGGACTCGGTCATGGACAACGTGGCCTTCTGCGTGGAGCACGGCATCGACGTGGTGGTCGGTACCAGCGGAATCGGTGAACGGGAGCTGGACACGATACGGGGGTGGCTCGGTGAACGACCGGGCACCGGCGTGATCGTCGTTCCCAACTTCGCCATCGGCGCGGTGCTGTCCATGAAGTTCGCCGAGATCGCGGCCAGGTATTTCGAGTCGGCCGAGATCGTCGAGTCCCACCATCCCCGCAAGGCCGACGCCCCCTCCGGAACCGCCACCCGCACCGCGCGGCTGGTCGCCGGAGCCAGGGCCGCGGCCGAACTGGACCCGATGCCCGACGCGACCACCAAGGATCCGGACGGGGCCCGTGGCGCGGAGGTCGACGGGGTTCACGTGCACGCGGTGCGGATGGCCGGTCTGGTCGCCCACCAGGAAGTGCTGTTCGGTACCGAGGGGGAGACGCTGACCGTGCGGCACGACTCCTACGATCGTCGCTCGTTCATGCCCGGCCTGCTGCTGGCGGTGCGTGAGGTCGGCGAGCGCGAGGGGGTCACCGTGGGGCTGGACACCCTGCTGGGGTTGTGATGTCCGAGAGCGCGAAAAGCCGTTCGCGGTTGACGGGTGCGCGCGGCTCGGCGTTGCTGCTCGCGCTCGTCCTCGCGGTGTATCTGGTGCTGCTGGGGAGCAGGGCGGTGACGATGCTGCTCAGCGGTTCCCCCGTCTTCGTGGTCCTCGGAGTCGCGGTGCTGGTGCTGCCGGTGCTCGGTGCGTTGCTGGTGGTCGACCAGATCCGCTTCGGTATGAGCACCGAGCGTCTCGCGAGGCGCCTGCGGGCCGAGGGGAGGCTTCCGGACGTCTCGCACCTGCCACTGCGTCCTTCCGGACGTGTGGAGCGGGAGGCCGCCGACGAGTGGTTCGAGGCCAAGCGCGCCGAGCTGGAGCGTGCCGGAGAGGACTGGCGGGCGTGGTACGCGCTGGCGCAGGCCTACGACCTGGCGGACGACCGCAATCGTGGCCGCCGGGCCATGCGCAGGGCCATCGAGCTGGAGCGGCGGGACCCCGAGTGAGACCGGCCGGAGGCCCCTGTCCTGGATGACCAGTTACCCGGCTGCCCCTCGCCGGAATCCGCTCCGTGGTGCCCTCGCGGAAGGTGAGGAACGAGTACTCCCCGCTCTCATTGGAAACGCAGCTCCAGGGTTCCGGTGACGCGGAGTTCACGCAGTGGTCTGCCCCCCGCGTCGAGGGTCCGGACCGTCCCGTCCGGTTCCCAACCCACGCCGCGGTAGAAGGCCATGGACGCTTCGTCGGCCTCCGGGATCCAGCTGATGCCTCTGGTGTTGCCGGCCTGCCGCAGCTGTTGGGCCAGCGTGCCGAGCAGCCTGCCGCCGTGCCCCCGGCGCCCCCAGCGGGGTTCCACGAGCAGGGTGCTGACGAGAACCGTGCTGTTCGCGTCCTCCGGCACGGAGCCGTCCGCGGCGGCCGTCTCACCCGTGGGTGCCGTGCCGCCCGCGCAGAACCCGACCGACCAGTCGCCCTCCGTGGCCAGCAGCACCGTCGTGGAGTTCTCCTCGATGGCCTCCCGCCACTGCTGTTCGGCGGTGTCCTCGGTCAGCTCGTCCAGCACCCCGGGCGGTAGCAGCTCCGAGTAGGCACTGCGCCAGGTGCCGAGCTGGATTCGAGCGATTTCCGCCGCGTCCGCGGCGATGGCGGTCCGTACCTCAGCGTCGGCCATGTCGGGAACCTAACGTGTCCGTGCCGACCGATTCCGTGGTGGTCGGAAACCGGTTCCGCCCACGGCCGCGTGGCGTGTCGGTGCTCGCTGGCATGATCCCGGTGTATGCGTGAGATCAGCATCGCGGTGGCCCGACGCATCGCACTGGCGGCCCAGGGGTTCGCCGACGCCCCGGTTTCCGGTTCACCGGACCGGCGACAGCTGCGTCGTGTGCTCAACCGGACGAACCTGTTGCAGCTGGATTCGGTCAACGTGGCGGTGCGTGCCCACTACATGCCCGTTTTCAGCAGGATCGGTGGTTACGACAGGTCGTTGCTGGACGACGCGGCCTGGAACCCGGACTCTCGGCGCCCCCGCCTGCTCGTGGAGTACTGGGCGCACGAGGCATCGTTGGTCCCGCTCGCCGACTGGCCCCTGCTGCGTTGGCGGATGCGGGCCTACGCCGATCCCTCGCGGCCTCGGTACCGTCGGTTGGCGGAGCGCGCGCCGGGTCTGGTCGACGAGGTGCGCACGGCGGTCAAGGAGAGCGGGCCTATCAGCGCGGGGGAACTGGAACGCGGGATCGGTGACGCCAAGACGGGATCGGGCACCTGGTGGAACCGTTCGGACACCAAACACGCCTGTGAACTCCTGTTCGCCGCCGGTGAGTTGACCACGGCCACCCGACGCGGTTTCGAACGCCACTACGAGCTCGTCGAGCGCGTGCTCCCTCCGGAGGTTCTGGGGCAGGATCCACCGGAGGAGGAGGCTGTACGCGCGCTGGTGCTGCGTGCCGCCCGGGCGTTCGGGGTCGCCACCGAACCGGACTTGCGGGATTACTACCGGCTGCCCCCGGCGCGCTCCCGCGCGGCGGTGGCGGAGCTCGTGGCGGAGGGCGAGCTCCTCCCCGTGGCCGTGGAGGGATGGGCGGATCGGGCCTATGTGGTCCGCGGCGCGTGGGCACCTCGTTCGGTGGGAGCTCGCGCGCTGTTGTGCCCCTTCGACCCGTTGGTCTGGTTCCGCCCCAGGGCCGAGCGCCTGTTCGGCTTCCGGTACCGCATCGAGATCTACCTGCCCGCGGAGCGGCGCCAGTACGGTTACTACGTGTTTCCGTTCCTGCTGGACGACCGCCTCGTGGCGCGGGTGGACATCAAGGCGGACCGCCGAGCGGGTGTGCTGCGCGTGCCGGGAGCGTTCGCCGAGCCCGACGTCGACCGCAACCGGGTGGCCTCCGAGCTGGGGCTCGCCCTGCGGGAGATGGCCGACTGGCTCGAGCTGGAGCACGTGGTGATCGGGGAACACGGCGATCTCGCCCCGAAACTGCGCCCGGTGTCGTAGTTCGGCCCCTCCGGGGCGTGGTCCGGAGGGTCAAACTGCCGAGGTCAGCAGTGCCTGCCCGCTGCCGGTTCGGCCGAAGAGCCTCAGCGGCGGCGGTGTGGCCGGTGGTTCCGTGGCCACTTCCAGTTCGCTGGTTATGCTGCCGGTGGAGGAGGTCAGATCGACCTCCGCGGCCACCCCGCGCCCCACGGCGAACTGGAGTTCCCCGGAGCCGGTGATCAGTTCCACCTGCCCCGAGGTGCCCTCGGCCACCGTGATGTCGCCGCTCCCGGAACGTACCAGCAGGTCGTGGCCGACACTGCCCAGCCACACGCTGCCGCTGCCGGTCACCACCGAGGAGGCGGCCTCGATCGACGCGATCTCGATCCGGCCGCTGCCGCTGCGGGCCTGCACTCCTCCTGCCATGCGCCCGAGTCGGACCAGCCCGGACCCCGTCCGGACCGTGGCCGTACCGCTCGCCTCGTCGGTGAGCACCGATCCGGAACCGCTCTGCAGGCTCATCCGGCCGGCGCGGCCGGCGATCCGGATCGACCCCGGGCCGGTTCGGGTGTTGACCCGCGAACCGCTCGGCGCGCGTACCCGGACGGCGAGCGGTACCGAACGCAGCGGCACCGTGGTCGGTGGGTGCACGGCCACCCTGCTGTTGGTCATGTCGACACGCGTCTGGTGGACCGCCTCCGCGGCCGCGTTCAGCGCCCGGTCCCCCTCTCGCCCCCCGCCGTTGCCGCGTCCGTTGCCCGGTTTGATCCCGGTTTCGTTGAACTGCTCGCTGACCCAGTTCAGCAGTCCGCTGAGTCCGCCGCGCCAGTCCGGGTAGCCGTGCTCGGGTTCGTGTCTCACTTCGACGTGCACCGATTCGGAGTCGTCCAGCTCGACCTCGACCGGGCCGACACCGTTGCTCAGGTCCAGCTCCACCGGCCCCGCCGCACGGAAGTCGCGGGTGCGCAGCAGCTCCTCGGGTGGTGGTTCCGAATGCTCGCTCAAGGTGTTGTTCTCCTTCGGTGAGATCCGCGCGGGTGAGCTCGGTGGGCCTAGCCGTTGACCCACCCCCGCAGGCGGGACGACGACGGAGCGTCCTGCGGAGCCTCGCCGGTGCTTGTCGGCTGTTCGGGGTCGCTGCCGCCCCAGGCGCCGTGGGGTCGGGTTCCGTGCAGGGCTCCCTGCACCGCCCTTGCCACCCAGGTGTTCAGCGATACTCCCTGAGTGGAGGCCGCCTGCTCGGCCTGCCCTTTGATCTCGTCCAGCAGCCGCAGCGTGATCCTGCTGATGTCGCCACTGTCACCGGTCGGGGGTGGTTGCGGCGGTCCCTCCTCCGGAGGTACCTGGCGCTGTTCCTCTCCGCCGCTGACCACCGCGCGCACGTCCCTGCCCTCCAGGCGCACGTCGACCACGCGGCCGTCCAGTTGGGTGGTCACCTCCGCGGCCAGATCCGACAGCGCGTTCATGAGGGTCAACCGCATCGCGGGCTCCAGCGCCCCGGACAGCAGCGTCGCGGCGTGCCGTGTGTTCTCGTCGCCCACCGAGGCCGCCGCGTTCAGATCTTCCCGGAGCTGGTTGATGTGCGAGCTCAGATCCATGACATCACCATGACGTCATTCTGGTGTCACGACAAGGGGAGCGTGGTGTCTTCCGCTGCCCCCAGCGGTGGTCGGGGAGGCCCGCGGAGAACCACGATGACCTCGAACACCCACCGCGCACCGCGCGTCGGGGGGATACCTCTCCGCCGGTTAGGGTGTTCGGCGAGGGGAGGCGCCACGCCGATCGCCGGTGGCAGCCCCCAGGGGAGTCATCGCCGGAAGAACAACGCCGGCCGCAGCACGCAGGAAAGGGGTTCGCCCGCCGTGACCGAGATCGTTCCGCCGAAGGTACGGCTGATCGGCAAGACCGAGTTCTTCCCGCCCGAAGACGTGGACTGGTCGACCGACGCCGACGGGGGACAGGCGTTGGCGGAGTTCGCGGGTCGTGCCTGTTACCAGTCCTGGAGCAAACCGAATCCCGCCACCGCGACCAACGCGGGATACCTGGGCCACATCATGGAGGTCGGGCACCTGTCCGTGCTCGAGCACGGGACCGTGACCTTCTACATCAGCGGTGTCTCGCGCTCGTTGACCCACGAGCTCATCCGCCACCGGCACTTCTCCTACTCGCAGCTGTCCCAGCGCTATGTCCCCGAACGGGACGCGGGCATGGTCGAGCCCGACATCATCGCCGAGGACCCCGAACTGCACGAGAAGTTCGTCGCGGCGACCAAGGCCGGTCTGGAGGCCTACGCGGACCTGCAGCAGGCGTTGCAGGAGAAGTTCGCCGACGAGCCCAAGGCGACGCTTCGCCGCAAGCAGGCCAGGCAGGCGGCCCGTTCCGTGCTGCCGAACGCCACCGAGACGCGCATCGTGGTCACCGGTAACTACCGCGCCTGGCGGCACTTCGTCGCGATGCGCGCCAGCGAGCACGCCGACGTGGAGATCCGGGCGTTGGCCGTCGAGTGCCTCAGGCAGCTGCGCGGGGTCGCCCCGAACGTCTTCGGCGATTTCGAGATCACCGAGCTCCGGGACGGAACCGAGGTGGCTTCGAGTCCGTACGTCACCGAGGGATGATCGGCTTCCGGTGATGTGGGTGGTCCGCGATGGGCGCGGATCACCACCTCGGAAGGACGGCCTCGCGTTTTCCCGGCTAGAGTGCGGGCATGGGTGTCGCGAACGACGAACGTCAGCAACTGTGTGATCTCTTCGAGCGGTTGGGGCCGGAGGCGCCGACGCTGTGCGACGGCTGGTCCACGCGGGATCTCGCCGTTCACCTGGTGGTGCGGGAGCATCGTCCGGACGCGGCGGGAGGAAAACTGCTCAAGGCGCTGGCCGATCGCGGTGAGCGCGTGCGCGGCGAGCTCGCCCAACTGCGGTGGGAGGAGCTGGTCGACCGGGTGCGCCAGGGGCCGCCGAAGTGGAATCCGCTGGGGATCGGGGCCGTCAACGAGATCGTCAACAGTGCCGAGTACTACGTGCACCACGAGGATGTCCGCCGTGCCCAGCCGGGTTGGCAGCCTCGTCCGGAGGATCCGGAGCGGGCGGAAGCCCTCTGGAAGGCGTTGTCCCGCACCGCCAGGTACTTCTACGGCCGCAGCCCCGTGGGAGTGGTGCTGCGCCGCCCGGACGGTCGCGAGATAGCCGCCAAGAGCGGGCCGCGCACGGTACGCGTCCTCGGATCTCCCGAGGAGCTCCTGCTGCACGCGTTCGGCAGGAAACCCGCACAGGTCAACTTCGAGGGCAACGAGGCCGACGTGCTCGCTGTGGAGGACCTGCGCCGCAGTGTCTGAGCGATCCTCGCGGGAACTCGTTCGGCCGTCCACCGGAGGAACCCTTCCTCCCTCGCGGCCGAACGCCCGAATCCGCGCACGAGTGCCCGGGCGGATTCCGGGGTGGGAGCCGCCCGCACATATGTGTGTGACGTGTATCACTATCCGAAAGTCGTGAAAGAATCCGAGTGTGTGCCCCTCCGCGGGCAAACAACGCCTTGCCGGAGCGCGAATCGTGGTGATGTTTCCGGCGCCCGACCGTTCTCGGACCCGCCTTCCGGCACTGGCACGTGCGACGATCTTTTCGGGAGGTAGCGTCAGCAGTCATGACCGTCAGTCCCACAGCTACCGAAAGTCGTCCTTTCGGGCGCGTTCTCACAGCCATGGTCACCCCGTTCGACACGGAGGGGAACCTCGACACCGCCCTCGCGCAACAACTGGCCTGCTACCTGGTGGACCGGTTGGGCAACGACGGGTTGGTCGTCAACGGCACCACTGGTGAGAGCCCCACCACCACCGACGGGGAGAAGGAACGCCTGCTGCGTGCCGTGTCCGAGGCGGTCGGGGATCGTGCCACCGTGGTCGCGGGCGCGGGAACGAACGACACCGCACACTCCGTGGAACTGGCGCGTGCCGCCGAGAAGGCCGGAGCGCACGGGCTGCTCGTCGTGACGCCGTACTACTCCAAGCCACCGCAGGAAGGGCTGTACTCGCACTTCACGACGGTGGCCGACGCGACCGAACTCCCCGTGATGCTCTACGACATTCCACCGCGTTCGGTGGTGCCGATCCAGACCGAGACGCTCAAGCGGCTCGCCGAGCACCCCCGGATCAAGGCGGTCAAGGATTCCAAGCACGACCTGTTCGCCGGCAGTGACGTGATCGCCAACTCCGATCTCGCTTACTACTCCGGGGAGGACCCGCTGAACCTCCCGTGGCTGTCCATCGGCGCCGTCGGTTTCGTCAGCGTGGTGGGGCACGTGGTGGGTGACCGGCTGCGCCAGATGCTGGACGCCCACGAGTCCGGTGACGTCGACACCGCGAGGGAGATCCACTACGGCTTGCTGCCGGTCTATCGTTCGATGAACTTCGTCGGTGGTGTCATCTTCTCCAAGACCGCGTTGCGCCTGTGCGGCTACGAGACGGGCCAGCCCCGACTCCCGCTGCCCTCGGCCACGGACGAACAGGTGCGCATCATCGCCAGCGACCTGTGGGATGCTGGTCTGGTCCTGGTCAATCCCGATGCGGCAACCGAGGTGACATCGCGTTGACAGCACGCGCAACGTCGACCGAGAAACATCCCCTGACACCGACGTCGGCTACTCCCGCGCCGCCTCCGCTCGAGGAGGGCGCACTGCGAGTGGTCGCCCTCGGCGGTATCGGTGAGGTCGGCAGGAACATGACCGTTTTCGAGTACGACGGTCGGTTGCTGGTGGTCGACTGCGGTGTGCTGTTCCCGGAGGACGACTCGCCCGGCGTGGATCTGATACTGCCCGACTTCGGACCGATCGAGAACCGTCTCGACGAGATCGAGGCGGTCGTGCTCACCCACGGACACGAGGACCACATCGGGGCCATCCCCTTCCTGCTGCGGCAGCGCCCGGATCTTCCGGTGGTCGGTTCCAAATTCACCCTCGCGCTGCTGTCCGCCAAGTGCCAGGAACACCGATTGTCGCCGAAGCTCGTCGAGGTCGCCGAGGGGCAGCGCAGCAGTCACGGCGAGTTCGATCTCGAGTTCTTCGCGGTGAACCACTCGATTCCGGACGCGCTGGCCGTGGCCATTCGAACCCCGGCGGGAACGGTGCTGCACACCGGCGACATCAAGCTCGACCAGCTCCCGCTGGACGGCCGATTGACCGACCTCGCCGGATTCGCCCGGATGGGGGCTGAGGGGGTCGATCTGTTCCTGGTCGATTCCACCAACGCCGAGGTGCCGGGATTCGTCACCCCGGAGCGTGAGATCGGGCCGGTCTTGGACTCGGTGATCGGACGTGCCACGCAGCGTGTGATCGTCGCCTGCTTCGCCAGTCACGTGCACCGAGTGCAGCAGGTTCTCGACGTGGCCGCCTCCTACGGGCGCAAGGTCTGCCTGGTCGGGCGTTCCATGGTGCGCAACATGGGGATCGCGGCGGATCACGGGATTCTCCGGGTGCCGGAGGGCGCGCTGGTCGACCTGGAAGAGGCCCTGCAGCTGCCGACGGAGTCGGTGGTGTTCGTCTCCACGGGCTCGCAGGGAGAGCCGTTGTCGGCCCTGTCGCGGATGGCGCGGGGTGAGCACAAGCAGATCAGCATCCAGCACGGCGACACGGTCATCCTGGCCAGTTCGATGATTCCCGGCAACGAGACCGCCGTGTTCGGCGTGGTCAACGGCCTGGTTCGGCTGGGGGCCGAGGTGGTGCACCAGGGCAGCGCCAAGGTGCACGTTTCCGGCCACGCCTCTGCGGGTGAGCTGCTCTACCTGTACAACGCGGTGCGCCCGGCCAACGTGATGCCGGTGCACGGGGAGTGGCGGCATCTGCGGGCCAATGCCGAGTTGGCCACGCTTACCGGGGTACAACCCGACAGGGTGGCCATCGCCGAGGACGGCGTGGTGGTGGACCTGATCGACGGGATCGCCAGCATCGCGGGCCGGGTCGAGGTCGGACACGTCTACGTGGACGGGCTTTCCGTCGGTGACGTCGGTGAGTCCACGTTGTCCGACCGGCTGGTGCTCGGCGAAGGCGGATTCATCTCCATAACGGTCGCGGTGGAGGCGGGCACGGGACGGGCGGTTTCCCCTCCGACGGTGTCCGGCAGGGGGTTCTCGGACGATCCCAAGGCGTTGGACGAGGTCGTTCCGCTCGTGGAGATGGAACTCTCCCGCACCGAGGCGGAGGGCATCACCGACACCCACCGGATCGCGCAGACGGTGCGGCGCACGGTCGGCAAGTGGGTCGCCGACACCTACCGGCGTCGTCCCATGATCGTGCCGAACGTGCTTCCGGTGAGTTCCTGAGCGGTTCCTGTCGAGTGTTCGGCCAACCACGTGCGCTTCGGCGCGCCCGGCGACCGAGAGCGGCTCTGCGAGCGAGCGGGCCCGGAAAAGAGGGCGGAACGGGGGAGCCGCTCTCTCCGGGCCACTCGGACACGCGTGGGGGCGCGTCCGGTGGTCCCACCCCGTCGGTGCTCGGTTCGGTGACGCGGTGCTGAACCTCCGTACCGGTTTCAGAGTCACTTTCGGGTGACTCTGAAGGGAATCCGCTAGATACTCTGGACACGTTCGGCTTGCAACAGCACTTTCGTGTGATCATCTTGCCTCGATAGTGTGACTGCGCGCGCTGCCTCGGGCTTCTGATGCCAATCTGGAAACAGCCGGTCGGCGGAAAGTTCGCGCGGAAGCCTTCGTTTTTCCGCCGGTGCGGCGTTCACCGCAGTCACAGCAGATTGCAGATTGGGGTCCGATCGTGCGTAAGTCGCTTCGCTTCCTGACGGTGTCGGCAGCTGCCGCCGGTCTCATGGCCGTGGGATCGCCCGCCATGGCCGACAGCTATGACAACGACGGCATAAACATCCTCAACGACAACAACGTGAGCATCCTGCCGATCCAGGCCTGCGGGAACAATGTCGGCGTGCTCGGTGCTGCCGGCAATCTCCTGGGGAGCCAGTCGGCTTACTGCGTCAACGCCCCCATAGTCGACCACGCCAAGTTCTGAGGTGACCGGCCGGTCTCCGGGTTCGACGGAGGCAGGCACGGGTCACCCGAGAGCGTGTGACGGAGTCCTCGGGGACGGCGAGTCGGTGTCCGAGTACGCGCGTGACGTGGGAGTCGCGGGTACGTGGCAGACCACCGGCTCGTCCCGGTGACGCTTCCCCACGGGTGCCGTCGGGGTGGGTACCGAGGTGGGGAACGACCGGACGGGGTCAGGAGGACTCGAAGTCACACCAGGGGAGGGGGAGCGCTCGGCGCCGCACGGATCGTGCGGCGCCGAGCGCTTTCTCGTGGGCGGGGACCTCAACGCCGAGCGTTCCGCAGCGCGGCGCGCAGCACGTCGGGCTGCCGCTGCGAACGGGTTTCCCGCCGAGCGGTGCCCGACTCCGGTCGCGGAGCGGGGAGCGGTTCACACGTCACATCGGCACGTCGCCCCGCTTTCCGCTCGGGAAGGGTGCCTTCCGCCAGATACGCGGCGATCCGGTCGTCCACGCACGCGTTGCCCCCCAGCGATCCCGAGTGCGTCACCCCCGAGGACACTCCGACCAGCGCTGATTCCGGAAAGCGTTCCCGCGCTTCCAGCGCCCCGCTGTACGGCGTGGCGGCGTCGAACTCCTGGTTGACCAGCAAAGCACTGTCCACCGCGTCGCCGTCCACGCGCACCCGTTCGCCTGCGGGTACGGGCCAGGTACGGCACGGGGCGTTGTACCAGGCGTTGCCCCATGTCTCGAACGGTGCCTTCGCGAAGGCTCGCCAGTGGTCGGCCCGCCAGGTGCTCCACAGCCGCGGCCACTCGGCGTCGGTGCACTCGGTCGCCAGGTACATGGCGTAGCCGTTGTCACCCGGGCCGTTCGCGGCTTCGTAGAGCTTCAGCGCCGGCTCGGGATCGCCCCGGTGCACCAGGGCGGAGAACGCCTCCGCGATGTTCTCCCAGCCGTGCCTGCCGTAGCCGGCAGGCAGGAACACGTCGGTCCACTCCGCCGGGCCGAGCACTCCTCCGGCGGGGTGTCGGCCCAGTTCGGCCAGCCGTTCGTAGTAACGCCGCCGGACCTCGTCACCGGTATCACCCAGGTGGTACACCGAGTCGTGTTCGGCTATCCAGTCCGTGTAGACGCCGAAGACGCGGTCGAAGGCGAGATCCTGCTTCAGGTTCGAGCGGTACCACACCTCGCCGGGGTCCACCACGCCGTCCATGACGAGGCGGCGCAGGCGTCGCGGGTGTTTCGTGGCGTACACCTGCCCGATGTATGTGCCGTAGGAGAACCCGTAGTAGTTGATCCGTTCGCGGCCCAACGCCTCACGCAGGCTCTCCAGGTCCTGAACGGTGTCGGTCGTCCTGAGGTGTTCCAGCAGTTCCGGTGCGGCGCGTTCGCAGGCAGCGGCGTAGTCCGCGGCGCGTCGCAGCCTGATTCGTTCGACACCTTCGCGGAAGGGTACGTAGGCGGAGCGCGGCGGCGAGAAGTGGTCGGCGTCGCAGGAGAGCGCCGGTTCGCTGGCGCCGACCCCGCGCGGGTCGAACCCGATCCAGTCGTAGTCGGCCCCCGCCCCGTCGGGAACGGAATCGCCGAGCAGCGACAGCTTCCGCCCCGAACCTCCCGGTCCGCCGGGATTGACCACCATGACCCCCTGGTAGTCCCGTTCCGGGGAGGTGTGCTCGATCCGGGAGACCGCCAGCGAGATCATCCTGCCGTTGGGCTCCGTGTAGTCCAGCGGAACCCGCAGGAAGCCGCACTCGGCCCCGGCGTGCCGCAGTCGCTCGTCCCGACACTCCTCCCACCGGATGGGGGCGGGGTCGAAATCCGGAGCCACGTCCGCTCCGGCACTGCCGGTCAGTGCCGGAATTCCGGCGAGCATCCCGGCGGTCAGTGCCACGGCGAGGTGCTTGCGCACGCGTTTCCCTTCGCTCGGTGTTCTTCGGTCCGCGGTGGTTCGGCGAACCGCCGACACTTCCTGTTATCGGCACTCGGACGGGCCGGACTGACAGCGCGGCGTGCGACCGTGCTCACCCGTCCGAGTGGATTCGAACGGAATGATCCCTCCGAATCGGACAACCGACGGCGTGTCTTGGCTGCCTCTTTCGCACCGGCCGGGTTCCGGGCGCTCCCGCCCGCCTAGTGTCGGGCGTGGTTCCCGCCGGGGCCGATCGGTGGCCACCGTCCTCTTCGCTCACCACGTCCGGTGGGCGAAAATCCACCCGACGGTGTGTCGGTCCGGGGCTCGGCACCTCGTGGTGACGAGTACGAGTAGTGGCTCCGACCCGGCGGACAGCCGGACGGGCCGGTTCGGCTGGTGTTACACGAGGGGTGGGACACCGATACCGTGTGCGGTATGGCCAGTGGCACGACGGGCAAGGGGCGGTCGAACACGCGTGGCGGTGGGGAGCGACGTGGTTCCTCCGGATCGGCCACGAAGAGGTCCAACTCCAGCGGATCCGGCTCCGGGCCCCGGAAGAGCAACGGGACGCGTTCCACCGGCTCCTCGGCCAGGCGCTCCGCCACCACCAAGCGCACCGCGGGGAACGGTTCGCGTTCCTCGAAGGCGAACCGGTCGGCGAGTTCGAAACGGGGGAGTCCTCGTGATTCCCGGGGCGGTGGCGGTTCCGAGTTCGCGGGCGGTATCGCGCGGGTGGCCGGTACTCTGCTGCGCACCTTGGGCCGCACCAGGGAACTGGAGCCCGCCCACCGGCGGGACGGCGTGGCGCTGATTCTGCTGGCCGTCGCGGTGATCACCGCTGCGGGCGTTTGGTGGCGGGCGGGCGGACCTGTCGGGCACTGGCTCGACTGGTTGTTGCGCTCGGTGGTCGGTTCGGCCGCTCTGGTGCTGCCGCTGGTGCTGTTCGGGGTGGCCGTGCTGCTCATGCGCACCGAGACCAATCCCGAGGCGCGCCCACGGATGGTGGTGGGAACCGCGCTGCTGCTGTTCGCCGGACTCGGCGTGCTGCACATCGTGACGGGAGCGCCGCGGCGAGCCGCCGGATGGCCCGAATCCGGGGGGCTGCTGGGATACGCCGCGGGTGGCCCCCTGGCCAACGGCATGACGGGCGCCGTCGCGATTCCGGTGTTGGTGCTCGTCTCGCTGTTCGCGGTACTGCTGCTGACCGGGACCGCGGTGCGCGATGTGCCCGAACGGCTGCGTCAACTCGCCCATCCCGACGACGCAGAGCGGGCCGGTGCGGGCGAATCGTCCGAGCCGGACGGCACCACCCTCCGCCGCCCGGCCAGGCGCAGGCAGGCGTCCATGACGGACTCCGCCGTCCGGGACGAGCCCGAGGAGGCACTCGGGCAGGACGGCACCGGCGGGAACTCCGCCGCGTCCGAGCAGGCTGTCACCGAGGTGGTTCCCAATAGCTCTGCCAAGGGGCGGTCGAAGAGCGGTGGACCCGAGGACCGGAAGGGCAAGCGGGCCGATCCCGTTCCCACCGCCGGAGCCGCTCCCGAGGAACCGCAGCAGCTGACCATCAGCCGCACCGTGGAGGGGGACTACCACCTTCCGCCGCTCGACGCGCTGCAGGAGGGTGATCCCGCGAAGCGGCACAGCAGCGTCAACGACGCCATGATCGAGGCGATCAACGGTGTGCTGCGGCAATTCAAGATCGACGCCGAGGTGACCGGTTTCGTCCGGGGCCCCACCGTCACTCGTTACGAGGTGGAACTGGGTCCGGGCGTGAAGGTCGAGAAGATCACGGCGCTGACCAAGAACATCGCCTACGCCGTCGCCAACGACAACGTTCGGCTGCTCGCGCCCATACCCGGAAAGTCCGCGGTGGGTATCGAGGTTCCCAACAGCGACCGCGAGATGGTGCGGCTCGGCGACGTGCTGCGCTCGGCGACGGCGGCCAGTGACACGCATCCGCTGGTGATAGGCCTGGGCAAGGACATCGAAGGGCAGATGGTCACCGCCAACCTGTCCAAGATGCCCCACCTGCTCTGCGCCGGTTCCACGGGTTCCGGCAAGTCCAGCTTCGTCAACTCGATGCTGGTGTCGCTGTTGGCCAGAGCCACGCCGGACGAGGTCCGGATGATCCTGATAGACCCGAAGATGGTGGAGCTCACGCCGTACGAGGGGATTCCACACCTGATCACCCCCATCATCACCGAGCCCAAGAAGGCGGCCTCCGCGCTGGGGTGGCTCGTCGACGAGATGGAACAGCGGTACCAGGACATGCAGGCGAACCGGGTGCGGCACATCGACGACTTCAACGCCAAGGTGCGTTCCGGCGAGATCACCACCCCGCCGGGCAGTGAACGGGAGTACCGCCCCTACCCCTACATACTCGCCATCGTCGACGAGCTGGCCGATCTGATGATGACCGCTCCCCGGGACGTCGAGGACGCCGTGGTGCGGATCACGCAGAAGGCCAGGGCGGCCGGAATCCACCTCGTGCTGGCTACCCAGCGTCCTTCGGTCGACGTGGTTACCGGCCTGATCAAGACCAATGTTCCCTCCAGGCTGGCGTTCGCCACTTCCTCGCTGACGGATTCGCGGGTCATCCTCGACCAGCCGGGGGCGGAGAAGCTGATCGGCATGGGCGACGGCCTCTACCTGCCCATGGGGGGTTCGCGACCGGGACGGGTGCAGGGCTCCTTCGTCAGTGACGAGGAGATACACCGTGTCGTGGGCTACACCAAGGACCAGGCCGAACCGGATTACGCGGAGGGGGTGACGGCGGCGAAGGAGGGCAAGCAGAAAGAGGTCGACTCCGACATCGGTGACGATCTGGACGTGTTGCTGCAGGCCGCCGAACTCGTCGTCACCAGTCAGTTCGGTTCCACTTCCATGCTGCAGCGGAAGCTGCGCGTCGGCTTCGCGAAGGCCGGCAGGCTGATGGACCTGTTGGAGTCCCGTGGTGTGGTGGCGCCCTCGGAAGGGTCGAAGGCGCGCGAGGTGCTGGTCAAACCGGAGGATCTGGACGGTGCGCTGAGCTCGATCAGGGGAGGGCCGCCGCAGCAGGAGTCCGAGTGAGACGGTGCGGTGCGCGAACGCGCCGCACCGGTTCCTCCCCGGGCGGTCCCACGCCGTGGCGGCGCAGTGGGCCTCGCCCGGCGGTCGTGCCGTTCGACCGAGGCGGTGCCCCGGTCCGGAGCGAACTATTTCGGGGTGAGGTCGCGCTGCGCTGCGATCCGCGCCTTTCGCAGGGACTCGGCGGTACTGCCGCTGCCTGCTCCGAACTGCCTGACCGCGTAGTAGTACACGTCGGCGGCGCGTTCGCAGAGTGAGTCACCCGCGCAGCTGGAGTACATGTCCGCGCGGAAGTTGTCGTCGATCCTCGTTCTGTTCCGCTCGGTGAACCGGTCCTGCGACTTGTAGTTGCGGTATCCGAAGTCGTGTCGTTGGCAACTCGCGGTGAACTCGTAGCCGAACGGGGAGTCGGGGGAGTACGAGCAGGCGTCCGAGGACCAGTCGAGCCGGTCGGGGTGGGGACGTTCGGAACGTATCAGAAGGAATTCGTCCAGTGTGACTTCGAACAGGTAGTGGTCGGTGGTCCGGCGGATTTCCGAGTCGGTCGTCGTGGCGTGCGCACCGGTCCCGGTCAGCAGCGTGGCGAAGCAGGCAGCCAGCACTGTCAGCGGTAGGCGTGATCGGTTTCGGTTTTTCCCTGCGAGCACGGATCGTCCCCTAGCGACGGATGATCTCTGGCGGATCCAGTCCTATCGCCTCGGGGGCGCGCACGCTTCGTGCGATCGGGTGTTGTCCGGTGCTCCTCGCCGTTCAGCCGGGTGGGGAATGTTCCGTCGTGGTCAGTGCTGTCCGTCCAGCCGCAGCAGCATACGTGTGTTGCCCAGCGTGTTGGGTTTGACGTAGGGCAGATCGAGGAACTCGGCGACCCCCCTGTCGGCGGAGCGCCGCATCTCCTCGTAGACGGCCGGGCTGACGGGGGTACCGGTGATCGGTTCGAAGCCGTGCTTGGCGAAGAACTCGGTCTCGAATGTCAGGACGAACAGCTTCGGCAACCCCAGCTCTCCGGCGAGCTCGATCAGACCGTTCACCAACCGGTGGCCCACCCCCTGGCCGCGAACCGAGGGATCCACCGCGACGGTGCGTACCTCGCCGAGATCCTCCCAGAGCACGTGCAGTGCGCCGCAGGCCACGATCTCCCCCGGCTCCCGGTCGGAGCGTTCGGCCACCCAGAACTCCTGCACGCTCTCGTACAGGGTCACCAGATCCTTTTCCAGCAGCACCCGTCCGGCGTAAGTGTCGACGAGTCGTTTGATGGTCCGGACGTCGCCGATCCGAGCGCGGCGAATTGCTATCCCTTTTTTCGCATAATCATGCATATTCGTGATTCTATCGCAACCCGACCGGTCGCTCGGGGGTGTTCGTCCGCTGGTGGACCGGCACGGGGCCTTCGGAGCAGTGCTGCCCACGGCCCCGGTTTCCCCGATGGTCTACCTCGGGACGGCCGCTATGCTTGGCCGACGAGTGGTGGTCGGGTCCTCGTCGCGCGATCGAAACCGCGGCGATCGAGCTCCGCGGCCGCCGTTCGAGAGGTTTGCCCGGTAAACCACCCCTGCGGTGGACGGTGCGGTCGTCGTCGCTGATCCTGGGGGCGGTAGGACGCACGACGCCCGTAGTGGACAGGATCGGTTCGAGGAGTTGCCATGACAGCGGACAGTGCGGCGTCGGACCGGCCTGCGTCCGGCGCGGGCGAGGCCGGTGCCGAGCGGACGGTCCCGTTGGTCAACATCGCCAACGCCCTGACCGCCTCGCGCCTGCTGCTCGTCCCAGTCTTTTTGGTCGTGCTGTTCTGGGCGGGTGGTCACGAACCGCTGTGGCGTTGGATCGCCACCGCGGTTTTCGTCATCGCCTCTGTCACCGACCGTGTCGACGGTGAGCTGGCGCGCCGTCGAGGTCTGATCACCGATTTCGGCAAGGTCGCTGACCCGTTGGCGGACAAGGCGCTCACCGGTGCCGCGCTGGTCGGGCTGAGCGCGCTCGGTGAGCTCGGATGGTGGGTGACCGGCGTCATCGTGTTGCGGGAGGTCTCGGTGACGCTGCTGCGATTCTGGGTCATCCGGCACGGTGTCATTCCGGCCAGTCCGGGAGGCAAACTCAAGACGATGCTGCAGGCGGTGGCGATCGGGCTCTACCTGCTGCCGCTCGGGGGTGCCGCCGACCCGCTGAAATGGGTGGTCATGGGAGCCGCCGTGCTGGCGACGGTGATCACTGGAGTGGATTACGCGGTGCGTGCCTTCCGGCTGCGCTCGTTGAGTCCGCGTGCCCGTGGGGCAGGCGCGTGACTTCGCCTCGTCGGGAGAACGCGGACGACGAGGAGCTGGTCAGCATCGTCCTGGAGTCGCTTCGGCGGAGGGGACACACGCTCGCCACCGCCGAGTCTCTGACGGCGGGCATGCTCAGCATGCTACTGACCAGCGTGAGCGGAGCCAGTTCGGTGGTGCGGGGCGGGTTGGTCGTCTACGCGACCGACCTGAAGAGTTCGCTGGCCGGTGTCAGCCCCGAGCTGTTGGCCCGGCACGGTGCCGTTCACCCCGAAGTGGCCGAACAACTCGCCGAGGGGGCTCGTCGGCGGTGTGGCGCCGACTGGGGGGTTGGTTTGACCGGTGTGGCCGGGCCGGACTGGCAGGACGGGGTGTCGCCCGGCACGGTGCATCTGGGGTTCGTGGGGCCGGAGAGGTCCGTGATCCGGACGCGGCGGTTGAGCGGTGACCGCGGGGAGGTACGGCGCGGAGCCGCCTCGTGCGCCCTGGAACACTTGGCGGGGCTGCTGCGTTGAACCGGGGGAGAACTCGACGTTACGACCAGCAGCCACGCGTGCCGTCTCGCTTCATGAGATATTGGGGTCGCGAGCTCCTTCTTGTGGATGAGACGCGTTCGCCCTCGGCGGACTCGTGATGAGCGAGCCGTGCGTTGGCGTTGCGTTGAGTAGTGTGGGGCGTTGACGCGTCGCGCAGGATGTAGGCGACGGAATGGAGGCGCGCGATGACCGTGTTGTTGCGGGAGGCGGTCGGAGAGCGACTGCGCCGCGCGCGGGCTGCTCAGTCCCGCACCCTGCGGGAGGTTTCGCGCGCAGCCCGGGTGAGTCTTGGTTATTTGTCCGAGGTGGAACGCGGCCGCAAGGAGGCTTCGAGCGAGTTGCTCGGGTCGATCTGCGACGCGCTCGATCTTCCACTGCCCGAGTTGCTCGTGACCGTGGCAGGGGATTTGGACTCCTCGGAGACGGTGGTTGCGCCTTCGGTCGTGGAGCAGGCCACGCCTGCCGAAATCGAGGGGGACCGGTTGGTCTCCAGCCTGATCGAGTCCGAGTTCGTGGAGACGGAACGGGCGGAAGGGGACGGCGAACCCGTGCCCGCCCGCGCCGAGGCCGGCCCGGACTCGTTCGACGTGGAGGAGGACCCCGAATCGCAGGACTGGCGGCTGCAGCCGGTGCTCAGTCAGCGCATCAGCCCGCCGGAGCGAACTTCCAACGGGGTGGTAGTGGCCGCTTGAGAAGCCGTAGCCGACCGGATCGCCCGCGGATCTCCGGATTTCTGTCGGAGATCCGTGGGTCTTGGTGGAAGCCGTTCGACCGAGCTGACACTATGGGGGCAGACGCTGAGTCGGTACAGGCGTTTCCGGCCCGCTGCGTGAGCGGGTTCACGGTTCGGCGAGCCGGGTCCGCGCCCTTTGAACGGGCCGGTAGCGGCGTTCCGTCGGTGTGGATCCCGACCAGGGCGTAACCGGTAGGACAGAAAGCAGGCGGAGGAGATGGCCAACCCTTTCGTGAAGTTCTGGAAGTACCTGATGGCGTCGTTCTCGTCCAAGGTCGATGAGCACGCCGATCCCAAGGTGCAGATCCAGCAGGCCATCGAGGAAGCACAGCGGCAGCACCAGGCGCTGTCGCAGCAGGCCGCCTCGGTCATCGGCAACCAGCGGCAGCTGGAGATGAAGCTCAACCGGCAGCTGAACGAGGTCGAGAAGCTGCAGGGATCGGCGCGACAGGCGGTCACCATGGCCGACCAGGCCCGTGCCGAGGGGGACGAGACCAAGGCGCAGCAGTACGAGGAAACCGCTCAGCAGCTCGCCAGCCAACTGGTCACGGCCGAACAGAGCGTGGAGGACCTCAAGAACCTGCACGACCAGTCCTTGCAGGCGGCCGACCAGGCCAAGCAGGCCGTCGAACGCAACGCGCAGGTATTACAGCAGAAGATCGCGGAGCGGACCAAGCTTCTCAGCCAGCTGGAGCAGGCCAAGATGCAGGAGCAGGTCGCGGGCTCGCTGCGACAGATGAACGACATGGCCGCTCCCGGCAACACCCCTTCGTTGGACGAGGTGCGGGACAAGATCGAGCAGCGTTACACCACCGCGCTCGGCGAGGCCGATCTGGCGCAGAACAGCGTGCAGGGACGGATGATGGAGGTCCAGCAGGCGGCTACGGACGCGGCTGGAGTCAACCGGCTCGCCCAGATCAGGGCCTCCATGGGTGGTGCCGGCCAACAGCAGGTCACCGGGGGTGCGGATCGGAACGAATCGGCACCCGCGCCGCAACAGCAGCCGCAGGGCTCGCAGCAGCGGAACCCGCAGTCCGGCCAAGCGTGACCCACCGTGCGCGGGCGGGGTGACGGATTCGGTGAGTGGAGCGACTACGCGCTCCGGCAACTGCGCGGGCCGGTGCTGACCGGTGTTCGACGCAGGATCGCGGCTTGGCGCGACCCGCGCGCACGGTTGATCCGCAGGCGAAACAGGGCGAAGCGGGCCGCCGTGGGCAGCGGGGTGACCACGGGTGTCTTCGGCGGTGGGGCCTACTTGACCTACGCTCCGGAGACCGTCGGACTACCCCCTGATCCCGCCGGGGACTTCCTGTTCGACCTGGCTTCGCTCGGTCTGGGTGGGATCGCGTTGGCCGCCGGAGTAGGCACAGTGGGGGCGATCCGCCACTACCGTAGACTTCGCCGGACGCCGTTGCCGGAACCGCCGCCGCAGCCGGTCGCCCTACCGCCGCGCGACTCCGCCGCCCACGACCCGATGCGACGGCTCCGTGACGCGGAACAGAGCCTGCACGTCTCGCTGGGGCGGCTCTCCGAGAGTGTTGGACAGGCCGGCGAACCGGTGAGTGAGGCGCGCGGCACCGCCGCCGAAGTGGCGGCCAGACTGCGTTCGGTCGCCGATCGCCTGGTCGCGGTGGAGGGCACGGTCGAACACGCCCCGGAGAAGGAGCGGACCCGACTGCGTGCGGACGTGCGACGGATGCGTGCCGAGCTCGACGAGGGAGTGGAGCGTTACGGTGCCCTGGTCGCCGCCGCTGGGCGTGCGATCGCCGCCAGCGGGACGGAAGAGCGGTACGGCCATCAGCTGCGGGATGCCACCGACCGGCTCGCCGGACTGGCCTCGGCGCTGCGTGAGCTCGCGGGGAACGAGCAGCCGGGTGTCGAGGAGCCCGGCCCCGAGGAACCGGGCCCGGATCGGCGGCGTGGGAATCCTCCCGAGTGAGAACTCTTCAAGACTCAACCTCGCGTCCCTGGCGTGCGTCCGGAATGAGGGGGCGAGACGGCTTTCCGATCCGATGCCACCGCGTACCCCCGGTTCTTCCCCCTCGGTTTTCCGGACCGTTGTGAAATAGTAATCTTTGCGGTTGCCGCTTGACGTGATCTTGCCCGCGTCAGCGCGGTACCGGGGGACCGTCACGGGACTCCCAGTGGGAAGGCGCCGCTCAGCGGTACGACGGCGCGGGAAACGTTTCGCACGGTTCCTGGACGGGAGGAAGATGTGGCTTTGTGGGCCGTGCACGGCAACGGTCGACAACCGTCGGCCGGCGAGGACGTGGCCACGGAGGAGCGCCTCAGCTGGCCACTGACCATGGGGCTCGGCCTCCAGCACCTTCTCGCCATGTTCGGTGCGACGGTGTTGGTACCGAGGTTGACCGGGCTGCCCGTGGCGACGACCCTCCTCGCCTCCGGAGCGGGGACACTGCTGTTTCTGCTGTTGACGCGCAACCGCGTGCCCGCCTATCTGGGGGCCTCCGTGACGTTCGTGACGCCACTGGGGGCGGCCGCCGAGCGGTCCGGTGCGGGCCCCGGAGGCATGGTGGGCGCGATCCTGGTCGTGGGACTGTTGGTCACGGCCATCGGCATCGCCGTCAAGGCGCTGGGGGTGCGGCTGCTGGAGACCGCCATGCCCCCCGTGGTCACCGGCGGAGTCATCGTTCTCGTCGGTCTCGGCATGGCCACCCACTCGGTCGTGCTGTTCGGGAAGGCCGCCCACGACCTCCCCTCCTTCGAGCCGGTTCCGCTGGCCACCGTGATCACCGCACTGGCCATCGTGCTGTCGGCCCTGTTCGGGCGTGGGATGCTGAGCCGAGGTTGCGTGCTGTTCGGGATCGCCGCGGGATGGCTCTACGCCGTCGTGGCCGGAGGCATCAACCAGGCCCGGATCGAGTCGCTGCGAACCGCCTCCTGGTTCGGCGTGCCCGACCTGGTCGCGCCGCAGCTGCACATCTCGGTGGTTCCGGTCGTGCTGCCCCTGGTGATCGTGCTCGCCGCGCAGCAGGTGGGGGTGGTCAAGGCGGTTGCCGCGACCACCGGGCGCGATCTCGACGGCAACGTGGGGGACGCCCTCATCGGTGGTGGGATGGCCACGACGCTCTCCGGATCGGTCGGCGGGGGTGGGCTGATCGGCTACGCGGAGAACATGGGGGTGATGGCCGCGAGCAGGGTGTTCTCCACCGCGGCCTGCGTGGCCGCCGCCCTCGGCGCCGTGCTGCTGGCCTTCTCACCCAAGTTCGTCGCCCTGCTGGACACCGTCCCGATCGGTGTCGTCGGCGCGGCGACGGTGGTGCTGCTCGGGATGGTCACCCTGATCGGGGTGCGGCTCTGGCTGCGCGCCCGGGTCGATTTCACCGACCCGCTCGACCTGGGGGTCGTGGTGACCACGTCACTGGTGGGCGTGACCAACCCGACACTGTCCCTCGGCGGTGTTCGGCTGAGCGGTGTGGTGTGGGGCTCGCTCCTGCTCGTGCTGGCCTACCCACTGCTGCGAACCCTGGTCGACGAGCTGCGCGGCAGGTCGCGTGAGTGAGTGGAGGGGCCTCCGGGCGGCCGGTGGTTGAGGGGGCTCGTCCGGCGGCGGGATCTCCCGCCCGAACGCCTCGCCGGAACGGGCTCACGTTTCGTTCGGCGGGTCGTCGTGAGCAGCTTCGTCCTCCGCGTCGGAAGCACGCTGCCCCCTCCCCGCACGCAGGGTGCGCGCCAACAGCAGGTTGAACGCCAGCGCCACCTCCCGGGCGCCGGGGGTTCCCCACTGGTGCAGGGGAACGCACGCTCCCTGCGACTGCTGCACGGCCAGCCTGTCCGGCAGTGCCACCGGCATTACCAGTGGTCCGAATATGTCGCGTAATTCGTCGATTCGGAACTGGTGCTCGTGTGAGCGGGCACGAACCCGGTTCACCACCACCCCGAGCGGCTGCAGGTCCGGGTTGTTGGCCTCCCGCTCGGCCTGGACCGCCTCGAACGCCCGTTGCACGCCGGAGACGGCGAATATGGTCGGTTCGGTGACCAGCAGCGCCCTGTCGGCGGCTATCAGTGCCGAACGGGTCAGACGCCCGAGTGATGGCGGGCAGTCCAGCAGGACCAGCTGGTAGGGGAAGTCCTCCGCCGCGGCGGCCTCGGTCAGTGCCGAGAGCGCTTCGGTGAGGCGGGTCAGGCCCCGTTCGGTGGTGCCCTGCCCGTTGTGGATCTCCGCGTCCTCGGAGCCGACGAGCACGTCGACGTCCTCGCCCCACGCGCTCGGCGCCACCGCTCGTGAGACCGTTTCCGGAGCCGGGTCGGCGAGCACGTCGCTCAGCCCGCACTCGGTCCGCCTCGGCTCCAGCGAAGCGGTCGCGTTGCACTGTGGGTCCAGATCCACCACGAGGGTGCGTGCGCCCTTGCGCATGGCCGCCGAGGCCAGGCCCAGCACCACTGTTGTCTTACCCACGCCACCTTTGAGACTCAGTACCGCCACCGTGTGCACGCCCGTAGCCTACGGATCACGCGAGTCGGACGGGTGAGCTGTTCCGTGGCCGACCGGTCGGATGTCGTCGTGCCGAATGGCGAGATTAGGCTGCCCCCATGAAGTCCGACGCCGTGCACCGGGTGCTGGAAACCGAGTTGATCGACGCACGCCGCCGTCGTGGCGGTGTTCCCGAGGTCCTGGACATCGGGGGTGGCAGTGGTGTCTGGGCGGTACCGCTGGCGGTGTCGGGATGTTCGGTCACCGTGGTGGACCCCAGCCCGAACGCACTGGCGGCCCTGCGCCGGAGGGCGGACGAGGCGGGAGTGAGCGAGCGGGTGGTCGCGGTGCAAGGCGACACCGACGCGCTGCGTGGAGTCGGGCCGGAAGGAGGGGCCGACCTCGTCCTGGGGCACGGTCTGCTGGAGTACGTCGACGACGTCTCCGATTCGGTTCGGGGGCTCGGGGCCGCGGTCGCTCCCGGCGGGTCGGTCTCGGTGCTGGTCGCCAACAGGTACGCGGCCGTGCTGGCCCGGGCGCTCACCGGGCGGGTGTCCGAGGCGTTGCGGTTGTTCAACGCGCCGGACGGTCGGCTGGACCGGCGTGCGGGGGAAACCGTGCGGCGTCGTTTCGACACCGATTCGCTACGCGGTGTGCTCGGCGAGGCCGGCTTGGACGTCGAGCTGCTCCAGGGGCAGGGCGTGATCTCCGACCTCGTTCCCGGCTCGTTGCTGGAGGGTTCTTCCGCCAACGGGGATGCGCTGCGGGAACTGGAGCTGGTGGCTGCGGCACACCCTCCGCTGCGGGATGTGGCCACCAGGCTGCACGCGTTGGCTCGGGTGCCCGCCGATCACACGGTGCAGTGAGGAATACCCCTACAGGATGATGTTGGGGGATTATTGCGACCGCGGGGGTGGGACCGGGTAGTCGTCTCGTCGCTGGGGCCGTATCCTCGATTGTGACGCCCCCAAAAAGCGTTCACCGGAGCTTCGTGAAACGAAGTGAATGGGGCTTCGGTGACACGGACTAGTGTGCCGGAGGAGGAGCCATGCCACTCTCCGAGCACGAGCAGCGAATGCTCGACCAGATCGAGCGCGCGCTCTACGCCGAGGATCCCAAGTTCGCCTCCAACGTGCGTGGAGGGCGGTTGCATCGACCCTCCAGACGGCGTCGTCTCCAGGGCGCCGCCGTGTTCGTGTTGGGGTTGATCCTACTGGTGCTCGGCGTGGTTATTCCGGTCACGGCAGCCGGTATACCCATTGTGAGCGTGGTCGGCTTCCTCGTGATGTTCGGCGGAGCAGTGATCATTCTGTTCGCGATGCGCGGTAGTGCGGAGGACCCGGAGTCGCAGTCGGGTGACGGCGGTGGTGGTTCGTCCGGTGCGAAACGCAAGGGCGGGGAGCGGAACTCCCTGACGCAGCGCATGGAGGATCGCTTCCGGAAGCGCTTCGAAAGGTAGTATCCACCCGCGACTCGGGACGGCTTCCGTCGGCCCGAGGTAAGGGGTGGTGCGCCCGGATCACCGCGTGATCCGGGCGTTTCCGTTTTCGGCAGGGCGCGCGGGTCCACGACCGCGGGGTCTTCGCGCCCCGGCGGGTCACCGACGCGCCGGGGGGCGCCGCCGTGTGCTCGACACCCTCGTCGACCTCGGCAACAGCCGTTCCCGGAAATCGAGTGGTCTGACAGCTCGCAGACCGCTGACCGCCCTGTGCAGCGCTTCTCGTCGCGATCCGGTCTCCCGACCGCCCGGCGGGCCGTACCTTTCCCGATCCACCGCACTCGCCAGCTCGTGCCAGGCTTCGGCGGCCTCCGGGGGCACCCCGTACGACTCGATCACCCGCTCGGCGGTGCGCCGGGGAGTCTCTCCGGGTGGGGGTGACACGTCTCCCCGGTCGATCGACTCGTCGAGCAGTTCCCGCCAGGCGTTGCCCGCGGCCCCGATCCCACCCGAGGAGGCCAGACTCCACCGCCTTCGGCGGCGCAGGGTTCGCATGGCGGCGGGAGCGGTGAGCACCGTCCCCAGCAGCAGTGCCGTACCGCCCGTCAGCAGTGCGCCGACCGGCACACCGGAATGGCCGGGCTCCTCCGAAGCGGTCCGGGAGGTGTCCTGCTTCTCCTCGTCGCTGTCGGGGGTGGCGGAGGGGGTCGTCGGCTCGCCCGTGGGAGCCGAGGACCGCTCGCCCTCCTCCCGCTGCCGGGAGGGGGCGAGATAAGGCGGTACAGAACCCCGCCCCTCCCGCAGCGGAGTGGGGTCGAAGGTTATCCACCCGTGGCCGGGGAAGTGGGCCTCCACCCACGCGTGCGCGTCCTCGGTGGTGATCACGCGTTCGTCGCCCTCGTCGCGTCCCGAGGTGAAACCGACGGCGACCCGGGAGGGGATGCCCACCTCACGCAGCAGCACCGCCATGGCGGAGGCGAACTGCTCGCAGTAACCGCGCTTGCCCCGGAACAGGAAGTCCTCGAGGGCGTCGTGCGAGGAGGCGGGGGCGGTGCTCAGGTCGTAGGTGAAACCGTTGGCGGGGTCGGTGAAGTAGTCGTTCAGCGCGACGGCCCGGTCGAACCGGTTCTCCGCGTTCGCGGTTATCCGGCGTGCCAGTTCGCGCACCCGTTCACCGGCACCGCTGGTTTCGAGGTAGACCTGGTCGACGGGGGAGTCTCCCGAGGAGGCGCGCAGCTTCTCCCTACTCGGGTCCGGGAAAGCGGCCAGTTCGGTGTAGCTGTCGGTGTCATCGGTCCTGCGGGTGAAGATCATTCCGGAAGCGGGGTCGTAGCGCCAGGCATCCCCGATCCCGAGTACCCGACGTGGTACTCCGAACACCGGCAACCAGGCGTCGCGGTAACCGACCGGTTCGATCTCGACGCGATGGGTGGGCGATGAGGACCGCTGTTTCGTTCCAGGCGGCAGTGGCAGACGTTCCCGCGCCGGAATCCCTTCGGGCAGGCTGCCCAGTCGCCATCCGCGCTCGGGGTCGAACCGGCTCAGCGTCATCGCGCGCAGGTAGGTTTCCCGGGGCAAACCCTCGATCCGGAACAGTTCCACGGGCTCGTCCCGGTCGAGTTGCCCGCGCAGCGAGGTGAACGGCCGCAAACCGATCTCACCGGTGTCCGGGGCTGCCTGGTCCGGGTCGGAGCCCGGGAGCCTGCCCTGGGTTCCGACGCCGGTGAAGACCGTTCCCGTCAACAGCGCCACCACACAGGCCACGGAGGTGACGGCGACGGGTTCGGAGAACCGCCTCACCGACGACCACCGGCTATCCGCTGTGAGGCGGAAGCCGCTCCCGGCCGAGAGCATGGCGGTGAATCCGGCGGCACTTCCCAGGAAGGTCCACCACGGCAGCATCCGGTCCGCCAGGGAGGCGGGGACCGCGAACACGCACAGCAGTACCAGTCCGGCCACCGCCGGTGCGCGGCCGGTGACGGCGATGCGATCCACCAGGAGCGTGACCACGCCGATTCCCAGGCAGATCAGACAACTGATGGCGGTTTCGGCGGGGACCGGTGGTATTCCGGTACGAACCACTTCGATCGCGTCCCCGAGCAGGTGTGCGAGTTCTGCGAACGTGGCGGGCGTGGGGATCAGCCCGAGGAATCCGCTCCCGCCGAACAGCGCCGTGAGCATGAACACGAGCGCGGCTAGCTGCAGCGGAGCGCTCCACCAGGAATCACGCTTCATGCGGGTCGCGATTCCCGTGCAGGAGACGACCACCGCCGTCATGGCGGCGGGTGGGAACCAGCGCCAGTCGGCCAGCACGGCCGAGAATGCGGTCGAGGTCAGCAGCACGGCCGACAGCGCCAGTAGCCCGGTGAGGTGGCGGTCGCTTCCGGTCCGGTTCATCGTTCGGTCCAGAGGACGTCCGGTCTCGTACTCTGCCCGCAAAGACTCTCCCATGCCCGCGCTACCGGAGTAACCGGTCCGTCGACCGTGACGACGGTCCACCCCCTGTCCCGCAGGCGCCGCGCCACGGCCGCCTGCTCGTCACCGCGCCCGTCGGTGTTCCACCTCTCCGTGTTCAGCAGCAGCGCCAGACTGCGAGCTCCGGCGGGACGCAGCGAGGCCAGCTCGTTGGCTCCCGTCAGGGTGGTTCGTCCGAGCACCGCTACGAGGTTCTGGCCCTCCGCCGGATCCGCACCGTCGGTGAGCTCCCGCCGCGCCGAGGGCTGCAACGCCGCGAGTGCCTCCAGCAGAAGGTTCTCCCCCGCCTCACCGGAGAGGTGGGGATGAGTCCGTCCGTCCTCGGGTACGGGGGCTCCACCCGCGCCGACCAGACGTGGCCGAAGGCCGTTCCGGCGCAGGTGCGAGCAGATGCTGGCCGAGGCGGAGATCGCCCACTCCAGACTGGAGTGCTTGCCCGTGCCGCGATGGGCCGCGGCCCGCTGGTCGAGCAGGACGGTGGTGCCGCCCCGCTCCGGGCGTTCCTCGGTTCGGACCATCAACTCGTCGCGACGGGCGGTGGTCTTCCAGTGCACTCTTCTGATGTCGTCGCCCTGACGGTACTCCCTGACGGTGCTGTCATCGGCTCCCTCGCCCGCTCTCGCGTTTCCGGAGCCCGTTTCCCCCGCCCCGGAGCCGAACCCGTTCGGCAGACCGCTCAGTTCGAATACCCGGGGTACGACCGTGAACCGGGTGGTGGGGAGCAGTTCCCGGGAAAAGGACGAGAGCCCGAAGGGGTCCGCGGCGCGGCAACGCAGCGGTCCGATGTGGTGCACCCCTCGCAGCTCGGCGTGGACCTGGTACTCCACGAAGGCCCCCTTCCGGCGTGTCGGGCTGTGGAGCGCACGACGAGCGTCGCCCCCCAGCGTGGCCGGGACATCGTCCGTCAGCCGCATCTCACCGAGCGGTGTTCCGGAACGGGAGGTCAACCGCAGTCGTACGGTAGCCGTCGCACCCACCTCGACCCGTCGCGGCTCCAGCTCCCGGTGAGCGGTCAACCCGCTTCCACCCCGTGCCGAGACGGCGGAGGCGAACAGCGGCAGCGCCGCGAGGAAAGCGGCCACGCGGAGCAGGTCCCGCTCGTCGAGCACGAGCGCGCAGACCGCCGACGCCACGGCAGCGGCCAGCAGACAGCGGCCGCGGATGCTCAGGCCGGAGAACACGGTCACCGCCGAGGTCGGTCGGTACCGTCCGGCACCGGAACTCGTTCCAGCAATCGCTCGACGAGATCGGCCCCGCTTCGCCTCGCGGCCCTGGCCTCGCCACTGAGCACCAGCCGGTGCGCCAGAACCGGCACTGCCACCGCCTGTACGTCGTCGGGGACGACGAACTCCCTCCCCGTCATGGCCGCCTGCGCCCTCGCCGCCCGGACCAGTTGCAGAGTGGCTCGCGGTGACGCCCCCAGCCGCAGCTCGGACAGGTCGCGCGTTCCGGCAACGAGGTCGATCGCGTAGCGACGCACCTCGGTGGCGATGTGGATCCGCCGCACCGCGGCCAGCAGTTCCGCCACCTCGGCCGCGTCGGTGACCGGTTCCAGCTCCTCCAGCGGCTCGGTCCCGGCGTGTTCGTCGACCATGGCCAACTCCGCCGCCGGATCTGGGTAGCCGATGGAGATCTTGCAGGTGAACCGGTCCCGTTGCGCCTCTGGCAGAGCGTAGGTCCCCTCCAGCTCCACCGGGTTCTGGGTGGCGATGACCATGAAGGGGGTTTCCAGGTCGTAGCTGTGCCCGTCCACGGTGACCTGGTTCTCCTCCATGCACTCCAGCAGTGCCGACTGGGTTTTCGGGGATGCCCGGTTGATCTCGTCGCCGACCACGATGTTGGCGAACACCGGTCCTTCCCGGAATTCGAACGCCTCGCGGCCGCGGTTGTAGATCGACACCCCCGTCACGTCGCTGGGCAGCAGGTCGGGGGTGAACTGGATCCGGCTGGCGGTACAGTCGACCGAACGGGCGAGCGCCTTGGCCAACGAGGTCTTGCCGACCCCGGGAACGTCCTCGACGAGCAGGTGTCCTCGCGCCAGCAGGGTCACCATGGCCAGGCGGACCACCTCGGGTTTGCCGACCAGCACGCTTTCCACGTTGGTGCTGACGCGCCGCAGGGTGTCGTGCATCCACTGGATCGGGATGTCGTCCAACGCGGTCGTCGTGCCCCCGCCCGCCGTCCCGTCGCCGACCGTGGTGGACGCGGCGCTGTTCGCGGAGTTGGTCTCGGGCGTCACGCAACCTCCAGATACCGTCCCGCCCGGACGTCACAGCCGGACGTGCTGTCACGGGTGAACCAGTCGTCCCGGCTGGCTCTCCGTGGAGCTTCGCCTACTGTCACCCGATTCGCGGGAAGTCTCTCAAACTCGACGTGAGTGGCGAGTGTGTGTGCACGTCTCGTCGGCGGCGTTCTTTCGCTCCTTCGTGGTCCCTTGTCGTGGCGATATCCACCACCGAGATGAATGATCCCGCGGCGGAGCTCCGCGCGGAGTCCGGCCGTGCTCGTCCCGCTCCGGTTCGGGGAGATCACGTCGAACGGTTTCTGCGGGCCCCACGCGGTCCCGGCGTTTCCGGTTGACGTCGAAAGGCGGTGGGGTAATGTGAGCCCGAGTGGGGAGTTCGGTGTCGCCGTGTCGGCGGAATCGGACACGCGGGGTGGCGGATTCGCGCGGACGGCCTCGCGGGAGCGATCTCGCCAGGGGTGGTTTTCCGGGGGAGCTGACCGTATCGCCCCCGGTCCTCGTCGGCAGGGGGTGGTTTTCCTATGGGTTTCACCGGTCACGGTCCCGGAGACGAAGGTCATCGGTGTCCGTCCGACTCGGACAGCCCTCGCGATACGACTCGGCGTCCCTTCGGGTGGGAGACGGCCCCGAGCCCCGACGCGGCGCGGTGCACGCCGGGGAAGGGGAGCGCCGAGCTCTCCGAGAGCTCGCGACGTCTCCGGCCGACCGGACTCCGGTGCGCTGAGCCCGGGGCCGGGAGAGTTCCTTCGCTCGGGAGCCGACGCCGCTCGGCGCGCCATCTCGTCGGGGTTCGCCGCGCACCGCTTCCGTCACATCCCAGGGGGAGGGCTCGCCGCGCTCGGACCGGCCGCGCCGTCCGGCTGGTTGAGGGCTCTCGGAATCGCCGTTGTCCACGGCACGACTCGATTCGAACAGGAAGGGAAGGCCAGCGTGCCAGAGAACCCGGACCCCACCGCCGAACCCGAGTGGGACTCGGCCGCGGGGAAGTCCGATCCGGAAACGGCACGGCAGCGGCATCTCCCGGTTCTGTTGGAACGGACCGTGGAGTTGTTCGAGCCCGCGCTGCGCGATCGGCGTGCCACGGTCCTCGACGCCACCCTCGGCATGGGAGGGCACGCCGAGGCGCTGTTGCGTGCTTTCCCCGACGTGACCGTCATCGGGGTGGACCGGGATCCGGAAGCGCTCCGGCTGGCTCGGCGACGCCTGGCGGATTTCGAGGGACGTGTGCGGTTGGTGCACGGCGTGGACGATCAGCTCGACGAGATCCTCGATGAACAGGGCGTGACCGGGATCGACGGCGCGTTGTTCGATCTCGGGGTGTCCTCGTTGCAGCTCGACGAGTCCGAACGGGGATTCTCCTACGCCAGGGACGCACCGCTGGACATGCGTATGGACAGCACCGGAGGGAGAACCGCCGCTGATGTGCTCAACACCTACTCGCGAGCCGAGTTGATCCGGATTCTCCGCGAGTACGGTGAGGAGAAGTTCGCCGCCAGAATCGCTTCGGAAATCGTGCGAGCGCGTGACCGGGAGCCGTTCGTGACCAGCGAGCGGTTGGTGCGGCTGATCTACGACAGCGTTCCCGCCGCGAGCAGAAGGACCGGTGGCCACCCCGCAAAGCGCACGTTCCAGGCACTGCGCATCGAGGTCAACGGGGAGCTCGAGGTGCTGCGCAGGGCCCTTCCCCAGGCGATCGACGCGCTGAACCCAGGTGGCCGTGCCGTGGTGCTGTCCTACCACTCGTTGGAGGACCGGACGGTCAAGCGCACGTTCTCCGAGCGGTCGAAGTCACGGACCCCGGTCGATCTGCCGGTCGAGTTGCCGGGGCATGGACCACAGCTGCGGCTGCTCACTCGTGGTGCCGAGTTCGCCGACGAGTCGGAGGCTGCGGCCAATCCGAGGGCGAGTTCGGTGCGACTACGCGCGGCCGAACGGATCGAGGAGAGGCGATGACGGCATCCGCGACCGGTAGTGACCGGTCCGAGAACAGCGGCAGGAAGCGGCAGCGTGCCGACGGGCGCCCTCAGGCCGGGGCGAACACCCGCACGAACCGCCGGGTGCGTTCCTCCTCCGGGGAACGTGCCTACGAGCGCAAGCGCGAGCGCGGTCGTCGTTCCTCGGAGGGGGCACCGTCGTCCGGTGAGGCGAAGCGGTCGAAGGGACGTGGTGTCGACGCGAGGTCGCGGGAACCATCCGCGCGTGAGGTCCTGCTCGGTTCCGGGGCGCTGCGTTCCGGCAGGGAGGCCTTCCGGGCGCTGACGAACACGATCGCCACCTCCCGGGTCCCCTTCGTGGGCACGGTGGTCGTCGTGCTCGTGACGGGAATAGTGGCCACGCTGTGGCTTTCCATCGCCGCGGTGGGCAACTCCTACCGCATGCAGGAGTCCAAGCAGCGGGTCCAGGCGTTGTCCGAGCGCAAGGAAGACCTGCTGCGGTCGGTCAGCAGGATGAGCTCGATCCCCGAGATACGTCGCCGGGCCGTGGAGATGAACATGGTTCCGGTCTCCGAGGTGGCTCGTCTGGTGCCGCAGCCGGACGGCTCGGTACGAGTGGTCGGTGAGCCGCGACCGGCGGAAGCGCCTCCCGACGAGCGCGACACCGGCCCTCCGGAGGGCGAGAACGGCGGGAATGGGCAGGAGCAGCGGTCGAACCAGCCCCCGCCGGAGCACGGGAGCGAGTCCTCGGCCGATCCCGACCGACCCGAGTCGAACGAACCCTCGGTGGGGTGACTGAACATGGCTTCTCGTGGCAGGCAACGCGGCAGCTCCCGCCCACGTGGCGATCAGCCGCGCCGGACGAAGGGGCGCGAGACCACCACCTCCCGGGGTGGTGCCGGACTCGCTCGCGGCTCGGCGGGCGGTGGTGCCCGGAAGCGCGGTTCGTGGCGCACCCGGTCGGGGCTGGCCGCCAGCAGGCGGCGGTTCGGCCTCGGTCGGATGGTGCTGGTGCTCGCGCTGGTGGCCGCCGGGGTCAAGCTGGTCGTGGTGCAGGGGTTCGAGGCCAGCGCACTGTCCGAGCAGGCCGACGACCAGCTGTTGACCAAGACCAGGATTCCCGCCCAGCGGGGCTCCATACTGGACCGCAACGGCAGGGTGTTGGCGTTCAGCAGCGAGTCCCGCCAGCTCTTCGCCAATCCCGCGCTGTTCGACGAGCAGCAGCGCAAAGCCAGAAAGAACAATCCCGATCTGCCGACCGCCGCGGTGAAGAAGCGCCGGATCGCGGCCTACATCGACGAGGTGACCAACGGGCAGGTCAGCGAGCGGGAAACCCTGGAGGCGCTGTTCTCCGACGAGCAGTTCCTGTACTTCGGTCCGTTGATCGAGCCCGCCAAGGCTCGCCAGATCCACGACAAGTACAACAGGATCGGCTCCGAGTACCGGGCCGTGCGCCAGTATCCCTCCGGAGACGTGGGGGCCGGGATCGTCGGCTCGGCCTCCTGGCGCAAGGGTGAGAACAAGATCCTGGGAAACGTCGGTCTGGAGAGCTCGCTGAACGACACGCTCTCCGGTGAGGACGGCCTCAGGTTCTCCCACACCGCGCTCGGCAGCACCGGCCTGGTCATTCCCGGAACCAAGCGCACCATTCGGCCCGCGCGGTCGGGTTCGGACGTGCGGCTGACCATCGACTCGGACCTGCAGTTCGTGCTCGACCGGAAACTGGACTCCTACGTCGAGGAGGTCGGCGCCGAAGGCGGTAGCGCGGTGGTGTTGGACGCACGGACCGGCAAGGTTCGCGCGCTGGCCAACTCCTCGCCCTCGGCCGGCCCCTCGGAGGGCAACCGTGCCTCCCGGCATCTGAGCAATCCCGCCATCACCACACCGTACGAGCCCGGCTCGGTGAACAAGATCATCACGGCCGCCGGGGCCATCGAGCACGGGATCGTGGAACCCGACACCGTGCTGCGCGTGCCGTCCAGCATCGAGATGGGCGGGGCGGTGGTCAACGACGCCTGGGAGCACGGCACCGTGCCGCTCACGTTCACGGGGGTGCTCGCCAAGTCGTCCAACGTCGGAACCCTGATGACGGCGAAACGACTGGGCAAGGAGCGTTTCGCCGAGTTGGTGGACAAGTTCGGACTGGGCAGCAGGACCGGCATCGCCCTGCCCGGGGAGAGTTCCGGAGTGGTGCCTCCCTCCAACCAGTGGTCGGACACCAGGTTCGCCAACCTGCCCATCGGTCAGGGACTGTCCATGACAGTGCTGCAGATGGCCGGGATGTACCAGGCCATCGCCAACGACGGGGTGCGGATTCCGCCCCGGGTGGTCGAGTCCACCACCGGCCCGGACGGTGAGGTCCACGAGGCTCCCCGCCCGGAGGGAGTTCGCGTGGTCAGTGAGAGCACCGCGGACACGGTCAAGAACATGCTGCGCGCCGTCGTGCAGGACGAGGAGGGCCAGCGCGGCACCGCTCCGCAGGCCGCGCTGGCCGGCTACCAGGTCTCGGGCAAGACCGGCACCGCACAGCAACCCGACCCCTCCTGCGGTTGTTACAGCAATTCCCAGCACTGGGCGACCTTCGCGGGGATGGTTCCGGCCGACAGTCCGCGGTACGTGATCGGAATCATGATCGACGATCCCGACGGTGGGCAGCTGACCGCCGCCCCGTTGTTCCACGACGTCGCCGCTGACCTGACACGTCGTTACGACATCCCGCTGTCCTCCGAGCGGGCCCCCGAGATGACGCTGCGGGTGAGATAGCCCGGCCGCGTTCCTCGCGAGTGGTGACGGGAAGCCGTGGCGGTGCGGTAGTGGTGAGGTGGCCGCCTGTCGGAGTGCCCGGCCGACTCGGCTGCTCCGTCCTCCTCGGAGCCCGTTCCTTCCCGGGCGGAACCGCCGTTCGTGTGATGAGCAGTGTCTCACTCGAACGGGTGGAAAACGTTCGAGCAGGCGAGCCCGCTTCGCGACGCACCTGCCTACCGTAAAGCTGCTCCGGCGAGCGGTACCGGTAACCTTTCCGCCGTGCCTTCCCCGGTTGCGAGTTCTCCGCCGCGTCCCTCGTCCGTCGAGCCGGTGCGGATCGAGGAGCTGGCCCAGTCGATCGGTGCCCGTCTCGTTCGCCTCGCCGACTCCCGCGCTCACCTCGACATCACCGGTGTGACACTGCGTGCTCAGCACGTCCGGCCGGGTGATCTCTTCGCCGCGTTGCGCGGCGCGAGAACTCACGGCGCCGAGCATTCCGCCACCGCCCTGGACGCGGGGGCCGTCGCCGTTCTCACGGACGAAACGGGGGCGGCTCACCCCTCGCTGCTCGAACACCCGGCCGTGGCACGCGGTGAGGTCGCGCTGCTGGTGCACCCGGACCCGCGCGGTGTGCTGGGTGAGCTCGCGGCCGAGATCTACGGCCATCCCTCCGACAGGCTGTCGGTGCTCGGAGTGACCGGCACCTCCGGCAAGACCACCACCAGCTACCTGCTCGATTCGGCGCTGCGCTCGGCGGGGCTCGTAACCGGCCTGATCGGGACTGTCGAGACGCGGGTGGCGGGCTCTCGACTGGAGAGCGCGTTCACCACCCCCGAAGCTCCCGACCTGCAGGCGCTGCTGGCGGTGATGGTCGAGCGGGGAGTCACCCACGTGGTCATGGAGGTCTCCAGTCACGCGCTCGTGCTGGGCAGGGTGTCCGGAGTCCGCTTCGCGGTGGGAGGCTTCACCAACCTCTCCAGCGAGCACCTGGACTTCCACCGGGACATGGAGGACTACTTCGCCGCCAAGGCGATGCTGTTCGACGGCCGTTGCGCCCGGGAAGTGGTGTGCACCGACACCGAGTGGGGAAGGCGGCTGGTCGGCTCCGGCACCGTCACGGTGGCCACCGAGGGAACCGCCGACTGGACGGCCACCGACGTGCTCACCAGCCCTACCGGTGCGCAGCGCTTCACCGCGGCGGGGCCGGAGGGTGTCCGCACCGAAGTCGAACTGCGACTTCCCGGTGCCTTCAACGTCGCCAACGCCCTGCTGGCCGTCGCGATGTCGCGCGCCGTCGGCGTGGAGTGCGCCGACATCGCCCGTGGACTCGGAGAGGTCGATGTTCCGGGACGGATGGAACGGGTGGCGCTGGGGCAGGACTTCACGGCGGTGGTCGACTACTCTCACAAACCGGGCGCCGTCGGTGCGGTTCTGGAGGCGGCACGTGCCCAGGCGGCCGGGAAGGTGCTCGTCGTACTCGGTTGCGGTGGTGACAGGGACACGGCCAAACGTCCCGTAATGGGCGCCACGGCCGCGCGTCGGGCAGACGTTTTGATAGTGACCGATGACAACCCGCGCGGTGAGGACCCCGCCCGGATCCGCGCCGCCGTGTTGGAGGGGGCCACGCGGGTCCCGCCTTCCGAACGCGCCGAGTCCTACGAGATCGGTGACCGGCGTGCGGCCATAGCGGAGGCGATACGGCGAGCCGGGAGCGGTGACGTCGTGGTGGTCGCGGGAAAGGGACACGAGACCGGTCAGGAAGTGGCCGGTGTGGTTCACCCCTTCTCCGACCGTGACGAAGTGGCCGCGGCACTGCGTGGACGACTCGGGAGTCCGCAACGAACGGAAACCGTCCCCACTGGTCGAACCCCCGACAACCAGCGGGGAAGTAACGAGGAGGCAAGGTGATCCGGCTCAGCCTCGACGAGGTAGCTGGGGCGGTCGGCGGCAGACTGCACCGCGCCGACGGTAGCGAGGTCGTCACCGCGGCCGTCGAGTTCGATTCCAGGAAGATACGACCCGGTGGGCTGTTCGTGGCGATGCCGGGCGAGCAGGTCGATGGTCACCGGTTCGCGGAGCAGGCGGTCGCCGACGGCGCCGTCGCGGTGTTGGCAGCGAGGGAGGTGGACGCTCCGGCGGTGATCGTTCCTCCGATCGAGGCGACGGAGCGGTCCCGTGCGATGGCGTTGGCCGCCGACTCGGACGGCTCCGGAGCCGCCGTGCTGGTGGCCATGGCCCGGCTCGCCCGTTCGGTCGTCGACAAGCTCGAAGGGCTGACGGTCGTGGGAGTGACCGGTTCCTCGGGCAAGACCTCCACCAAGGACCTGATCGCACAGCTGCTCGAAAGGATGGGGCCCACCGTGGCCCCACCCGGTTCGTTCAACAACGAGCTCGGTCATCCGTGGACCGTCCTGCGTGCCGACGAGCTGACCAGGCACCTGGTGCTGGAGCTCTCCGCTCGCGGGACGGGACACATCGCCGAGCTGTGCGAGTCGGCGCCGCCCCGTGTCGGGGCGGTGCTCAACGTCGGCAGTGCCCACCTCGGTGAGTTCGGTTCCAGGGAAGCGGTGGCCAGGGCCAAGGGCGAGCTCGTCGAAGCGCTGCCGAGCGCCGCGGCGGGAGGTGTGGCGATACTCAACGCCGACGACCCCGTCGTCGCCGCCATGTCCGAGCGCACCGAGGCACGGGTGGTTCGCTTCGGGCAACACCCCAACGCGGAGGTTCGCGCCGAGGACGTCGAGGTGGACGAACTGGCCCGCCCGCGCTTCACACTGGTCACCCCTGGTGGGCACGCCCCCGTGCGGCTGCCGCTGCACGGCGAGCACCACGTCGGCAACGCACTCGCGGCCGCCGCCGTGGCGTTCGAACTCGGTGCCACCACCGAGGACGTCGCCGAGTGGCTCGGCGGAGTCGAGCAGCTGTCCGGCAAGCGGATGGAGGTCACCACCACCCCCGGAGGGGTGACCGTGGTCAACGATTCCTACAACGCCAACCCCGAGTCGGTGCGTGCCGGGTTGAAGGCGCTCGCCGCCATGACCCACGACAGGCCCGGCAGGGGTTGGGCGGTGCTCGGCGCCATCGGAGAGCTGGGGGACGAGAGCGTCGAGGCGCACGACGAGATAGGCCGCTTGGCCGTGCGGCTGAACATCGACCGTCTCGTGGTGGTGGGTGACCAGGCACGCGCCATGCACCAGGGTGCCGCGCTGGAGGGCTCCTGGGGCGAGGAATCGGTCCTGGTGCCCGATGTGGACTCCGCTCTCGCGCTGCTGCGCGAGGAACTGCGGGCGGATGACGTGGTGCTGGTCAAGGCGTCCAACGCGGCCGCGCTGTGGCGCGTCGCCGAGGAGCTCACGCGCTCCGCGGAGCCGGACTCGGCCGAGGACGCCACCGGACGGGACGGTGGTACGGCGTGAAGCACATCCTGATCGCGGCCGCCGTGGGGTTGGTCGTCTCCATCCTCTTCACCCCGTACCTCATCCGGGTCTTCTCCAAGCAGGGCTTCGGTCAGGAGATCCGCGAGGAGGTGCAGAAGTCCCATTCGGCGAAGCGAGGAACCCCCACCATGGGCGGGATGGCGATCCTCGTCGCCATGTGGGCCGGTTACCTGGCCACCCACCTCACGGTTTCCGAGACCCTCCCCAGCGTGACGGCCCTGCTGGTGCTGGGGCTGACCACGGTGCTCGGCATCGTCGGCTTCCTGGACGACTTCATCAAGATCCGCAAACGCCGCAACCTCGGTCTCAACAAGACGGCCAAACTGGTGGGCCAGATGCTGGGTTCGGTACTGTTCGCGATTCTGGCCCTGCAGTTCAAGGACCGCAACGGCATCACGCCCGCATCGGCGCACCTGTCGTTCATCCGTGACATCAGCGTGGTCTCGTTCGGGGTCATCGGTTTCATCATCTTCGCCTACATCGCCATCAGCGGGTGGTCCAACGCGGTGAACTTCACCGACGGGATGGACGGTCTCGCGGGGGGAACGGCGGCGATGGTGCTGGCCAGTTACGTGTTGATCGGGTTCTGGCAGTTCCGCAACTCCTGCGCCCTGCTGGAAGACGCGGGGCCGGCCTGCTACCAGGTGCGTGATCCCCTCGACGTCGCGGTGGTGGCGGCCGCGGCGATGGGGGCCTGCGTCGGCTTTTTGTGGTGGAACGCGGCCCCTGCCAAGATCTTCATGGGAGACACCGGTTCGCTGGCGATCGGCGGCCTGGTGGCCGGACTGTCCATGACCACCCGGACCGAGCTGCTGATGATCGTCATCGGCGGTCTGTTCGTGGTGGAGGCCCTCTCCGTGGTGCTGCAGATCGTGGTGTTCCGTACCTCCCGCCGCAGGCTGTTCCGCATGGCACCGTTCCACCACCACTTCGAACTCGCGGGATGGGCGGAGACCACGGTTATCATCCGGTTCTGGATACTGGCCGCGATCAGCTGCCTGTTCGGTGTCGGACTGTTCTACGCCGACTGGTTGGCACTGGTGCCTAACTGATGGCCGGGCCGTGCTCCGGAGCCGTGACTCCGGCCCCCGTACGCGGGACATCGGAAGGCCGCCACGGCCACCGCTGTGGCGGCGCGGTGAACTACGTGGCAATCCGAGTGGGTCTTTGGTGAGGTCATGAGCAAGGTGGGAAAGCGGGTTCTGGTGGCCGGCGCGGGGGTTTCCGGCAGGTCCGCGGCGGAGGCGTTGCTGGAACGGGGAGCCGCCGTCACCGTCACGGATGCCTCCGAGCGGCGATTGGCCGAGCTGTCCGAACTGCGCGCCCGGGGCGCCGAACTCGTACCCTCGCTCACCGAGCCGCCCGCCGAAACCGATCTCGTGGTGACCAGCCCGGGCTGGCGTCCCGACTCACCGTTGCTGACTGCGGCGGCAGCCGCGGGCACGGAGGTCATCGGTGAGATCGAGCTCGCCTGGCGGATCGACCGGGCCTCCACCCGTCCGGCCCGCTGGCTGGCGGTGACGGGGACGAACGGCAAGACCACCACCGTCGGAATGCTGGAGTCGGTACTGCGGGCCGCTGGGATCGACGCGGTCGCCTGCGGCAATGTGGGGCTTCCCGCCGTTGACGCGGTACGTGCCGGCCACCGAGTGCTGGCGGTGGAACTGTCGAGCTTCCAGCTGCACTGGTCGAACACGCTCTCACCGGACACCGGTGTGATTCTCAACCTCGCCGACGACCACCTCGACTGGCACGGCTCGCTGCACGCCTACGGCGCCGCCAAGGGCAAGGTCTACCGGGGTAACTCGGTGTCGGTCCACAACGCGGACAACGCCGCCTCCGTCGAACTCGCGGCCGAACACTCCCAAGCGAGGCAGGTCGCGGTCACCTCGGGTGACCCCGTCGTCGGACAACTCGGTGTGCGCGACGGTGAGCTGCTCGACCGCGCGTTCGACCGGAACGGCCACGTTCCCGCGGGGGACGCCGCACCGGTGTCCCTGGCCGGGGTGAGCGACGTTCGGCAGGTGGGCGAGCACAATCTCGCCAACGCACTGGCGGCCTGCGCGCTCGCCAGGTCGTGCGGCGTCCCGGAGGAGGCGTGCGCCCGGGGGCTACGGGAGTTCTCGCCGGGGGAGCATCGTTCCGACGTGGTCGCGGAGGCCGAGGGCGTGGTCTACGTCGACGACTCCAAGGCGACCAACCCGCACGCCGCCTCGGCGGCACTGGGTGCCCACCGAGACGTGGTATGGATCGCTGGTGGACTGCTGAAAGGGGCCGAGGTCGACGAACTGGTCAGGCAGCACGCCCCGAGGCTCCGTGCCGCGGTGTTGATCGGCAGCGATCAGCGGCCGATAGCCGAGGCGCTGCGGCGGTACGCCCCGGAAGTCCCGGTGGTCGGCATCCCGCCCCAGCGGGTGGCCGCCATGTCGGAGGCGGTGCGGCTGGCGAGGGCGTACGCGACATCGGGGACGGCCGTGGTGCTGGCACCCGCCGCGGCCTCCATGGACATGTACACCGACTACGCCCATCGCGGGCGGGAGTTCACGGCGGCGGTACGTGCTGTGCTGGCGGAACCGGCGAGCGGGTCCGCCGAACGTCCCAGGGGGTGAGGCAGCTGTGGCAGCCCGGAGCACGAGCGGTGCTCGTGGACGAGGCACACAGGGGATCGCGGAGGCGCTGCGCGGAGTCAGTTCGGCACTGACCGCCTGGCTGACCAGACCGCTGGCCTCGTTCCACCTGTTACTCGCGGTTTTCGGGCTGCTGACCGCCGTCGGCCTGGTGATGGTGCTCTCCGCCTCCAGCGTGGAGTCCTTCAGCGAGGCCGGTTCCTCCTACAGTGTTTTCCTGAAACACCTGCTGCACTGTCTTTTCGGGGCGGTGTGCTGCTACGTGGCGATGCGCACGCCGGTGTGGATGCTGCGCCGGTTCAGTCACGTGTTCCTGCTGGTGTGCCTGGTCCTGTTGGTGCTGGTGCTGACCAGACTGGGCTTCCGAAGCAACGGGGCGCAGAGTTGGTTCGTGTTGGGGCCCGTCTCGTTCCAGCCGGTGGAGCCCGCCAAGATCGCACTCGCGCTCTGGGGGGCCCACGTGCTCGTGACCAAACGAGCGCTGCTCGGCCAGTACCGCCATCTGCTGGTGCCGGTGCTGCCGGCCGCGCTGCTGATGTTCGCCCTGGTGATGCTGCAGCCCGACTTCGGTTCCACGGTCACTCTCGGCATCGTGCTGCTCGCACTGCTGTGGTTCGCGGGGGCTCCGCTGCGGTTGTTCAGCGCCCTGGTGCTCGGCGCCGTCACCGGCATGCTGACGCTGGTGTTCCTCTTCCAGTACCAGATAAACCGGGTGACCTCGTTCTTCAGCTCGGACAGCGGAGGGGGAACCGACAGCTTCCAGGCCACTCAGGCCCGGTTGGCGTTGGCTGACGGAGGGCTGTTCGGAGAGGGCATCGGCCAGGGCTGGTCCAAGTGGAAGTACCTGCCGGAAGCCGACAACGACTTCATCTTCGCCGTGCTCGGGGAAGAACTGGGGTTCGTGGGCTGCGCCGCCGTGCTGCTGCTGTTCGGTACCGTCGCCTACGTGGGAATGCGGATCGCCGCTCGCAACACCGATCCGTGGATCAAACTGGTCGCCGCCACGCTCACCACCTGGGTGGTCGGCCAGGCCGCCATCAACATCGGTTACGTGGTGGGGCTGTTGCCGGTCACCGGCCTGCCGTTGCCGCTGATCTCCTCGGGGGGGAGCTCGGTGGTGACCACCATGATCGTGTTCGGGCTGTTGGCGAACTTCGCCAGGCACGAGCCCGAGGCCATCGCGGCACTGCGCTCACTCGGGCCAGGCAAGGTGGGCAGACTGCTGCGGTTGCCCACCCCGGCGCCGTATCGCCCGCCGGCCACACGTCGCCCCTCCGGAACGGCGAACCGGCGCACCGCTCCCGCCACCAAACCGTCCGGTAAGCGGAGTCGCTCCGCTGGTACGGCGGGTCGGAAGCAACCGGCGCCCCGTCAGCGACGTCGTACCGGGTCGTCGAGATGATCCGACGAGCCCGTGACGAGGAGTGGCCACCACTGGGCGATGCGTTCGTCCGCCGGGATGGCAGGCTCATGTGGAACGGGTCCGGAGGGCGCGGTTACCGGACCGGGAACCACCAACACCGCGTATCGCCGCCCGGACGTGCGGGGCGCGATGCGAACATCGAGGAGGAACTTCTTGAACACGCAGCAACCGGGTGATCCGAGCGGTCGGGCCGCCGCACCCTTCCCCGCGGGCGCGGCCGGCACCGGTTCACCGAGCCGCCGTGGACCGACGATCGTCGTGGCGGGTGGGGGAACGGCCGGACACATCGAACCCGCCATGGCCCTCGCCGACGCAGTACGCAGGCTCCGACCGGACGCCAGCGTGGTGGCCCTGGGCACGGAGCGCGGACTGGAGACCGAGATCGTGCCGGCCAGGGGCTATCCGCTGGAACTGGTGCCGCCGGTGCCGATGCCCCGCAAGGCCAGCCCCGAGCTGCTCCGAATGCCCTCGAAGGTCCGCGATTCGGTGCGTCGTACTCGCGAGGTGCTGGAGCGGGTGGGGGCCGACGTGGTCGTCGGCTTCGGCGGTTACGTCTCCCTCTCCGCTTACCTGGGAGCACGTGGCCGCGTACCGATCATCGTTCACGAGGCGAACGCGCGAGCCGGACTGTCCAACAAGGTGGGAGCCCGCTTCGCGAAGGAGGTTCTGGCGGCCGTCCCCGACAGCGGCTTACCCGGTGCCCGGACCATCGGCATACCGCTGCGGGAGTCGATCACCATGCTGGACCGCTCCTCCCTGCGCGCCCAGGCGCGCGCGCACTACGGACTGCGCCCCGACGCGCCGACGGTGCTGGTCTTCGGCGGCTCTCAGGGAGCACGAACGCTGAACACCGCTTTCTCTGGCGCCTCCGACGAACTGGGCAGGGCCGGGATCGGCGTGCTGCACGCACACGGCCCGAAGAACACGGTCGCGGTACGTGAGCTCCCGGGAGCGCCGCCCTACGTGCCGGTGCCGTACCTGGAGCGGATGGATCTGGCCTACGCGGCCGCCGACCTGGTGGTCTGCCGTTCCGGTGCCATGACGGTGGCCGAGGTCTCCGCTGTGGGACTTCCGGCGGTGTTCGTCCCGCTGCCCCACGGCAACGGTGAGCAGGCGCTCAACGCCCAGCCGGTGGTCGCCGCGGGCGGGGCGAGGCTGGTTCCGGACTCGGAGCTGACGCCCCAGCGCGTCATCGATGAGATACTGCCGTTGGCAGGCGATTCCGACATGCTGGCACGAATGAGCCGCGCGACGCTGGAGACCGGACATCGTGAGGCGGACCGAGTGCTGGCCAAGACTACGCTGGAGGTGGCCGGGGCGTGAACGGCGATGAGGATGGCAGGCAGTCGCGGGGGACCTCTCCGGACTCTCCCGCCACCACCCACGATCTGCTGTCCCGGGTGCATCTGATCGGTATCGGTGGTGCGGGGATGAGCGGCATCGCCCGTATCCTGTTGGCCAGAGGGCGGCAGGTCTCGGGTTCGGACGCCCGCGACTCCAGGACCGTGCTCGCGCTGCGCACGCAGGGAGCCGCTGTCGCGGTCGGACATGAGGAGCCGAACCTGGACCAACTCGAGTCCGGCCCGAGCGCGGTGGTGATCTCCACGGCCATCGAGACCGAGAACCCGGAGTTGGCCGAAGCGCGGCGACGCGGCGTCCCGGTGCTCGGCCGTGCCGAGGCGTTGGCCGCGCTGATGCGGGATCACCGTGTCGCGTGTGTCACCGGCACGCACGGCAAGACCTCCACCACCTCCATGCTCACGGTGGCGTTGCAGCACTGCAGACTCGATCCGTCGTTCGCCATCGGCGGTGACCTCAACGAGTCCGGCGCCAACGCTCACCACGGTGAGGGCGGGCTGTTCGTCGCGGAGGCCGACGAGAGCGACGGCTCGTTCCTGGTGTTCTCCCCCTCGGTGGCCGTGGTGACCAACGTCGAGCCGGATCATCTCGACCACCACGGAACCACCGACGCCTACGTCGAGGTGTTCGAGAGGTTCGTGGAGCGGATCGAACCCGGTGGTGTGCTCATCGCGGGAACAGACGACCCCGGTGCGGCCGCGTTGGCCGACCGGGCCGAGCGTTCCGGGGTTCGGGTGCGGCGTTACGGCACCGCCGTCGAGGGAACCGAAGACGCCCGCGTCGTCTCCTACGAGCCGCGGCACGGTGGCGGGGCGGTACGGCTGCGGCTGGGGGAGAGCGATCCCCTGGAGCTGTACGTCTCGGTTCCCGGCGAGCACATGGCCGCGAACGCGGTAGCCGCCCTACTGGCGGGGATCGAGCTGGGGGCCGACCCGGCGGAGCTGCTGGACGGACTGGCGGCCTTCGGCGGTGTTCGGCGGCGTTTCGAGTTCAAGGGCAGGGCCGACGGCGTGCGGGTCTACGACGACTACGCGCACCACCCCACCGAGGTCCGGGCACAGCTGCGTGCCGCGCGTACCGAGGTGGATTCCGGCAGGATCGTCGTCGCTTTCCAGCCGCACCTGTTCTCGCGCACCGCGGCCTTCGCCGAGGAGTTCGGCGCGGCGTTGGCCGAGGCGGACGAAGTGGTGGTGCTCGACGTCTACGGCGCCAGGGAGCAGCCGCAACCCGGTGTGTCCGGTCAACTGATCGCCGATGCGGTGCCGTTGTCCGCGGACCGGGTGCACTACGAGCCCTCCATCACCGAGGTGGCGCCACGACTGGCCGGACTGGCACGTCCCGGTGACATCGTGCTGACCATGGGCGCGGGTGATGTCACGATGCTGGGACCGGAGATCCTGACCGAGATCGACAGCCGGGACGGGGCTCGTTCCCCGAGCTCCTCCGAGAGCTGATAAGCCCGGACTCGGGTGATTGACGGCTTCGGTGATTCACCCGGCCACCGTCACTCACACGTCCGGGTGGCCCCTCCACCCGGACGTGTCCTGGAGTCCGAGTGGAGGGGAACGGGACGTTGTCGGCGGTCGTCCCCTTCCCTCGGTGGATTGGCAGCTGCAGGCGGCGAGACGGACATCGTGGAGTGGTGATGGCGGATTCCGAGGCGAGACGGGAGCCTGATCGGGCCGCCTCACGAGCTCGGCGGCGTTCCGGGAGGGAGCCGAGATCCGCCGGCTCGGGACTGTTCGGCTGGGTGGTTCTGGTCTCGCTCGCCCTGGTGACCATCGGCGCGGTGGTGGTCTTCTTCACTCCGGTGCTGGGGGTGCGTTCCGTGCGGGTCGAGGGGACCAGGGAGCTCGACCAGGAGCGGGTGCGGCAGGTGGCCGCGATCGAGCGGGGAACCCCGATGGTCCGGGTGGACCGTTCCGGGGTGTTGCGGCGGCTGAACGGGATCTCCAGGGTCGATTCGGCCGACCTCCGCTTCTCGTTGCCCTCCACGGTGGTCATCGAGCTCGTGGAGCGACGGCCTGTGCTGTTCACCGACACCCCGGACGGCTTCCGGCTGGTCGATGACGAGGGGGTCGATTACGCGGCGGTGGACCACCGGCCGAGCGAACTTCCCGAACTCCGGATCACCTCCGAAGGACGGGAGCGGCAGGGGCGCGCGGCGGCCATCACCGCCGTCACGGCGCTGGACGATCGGACGCTGGGCCAGGTCCGGACCGTGCGGGTCGATGTCTCGCGGGGCGCCCCCCGGGTGCGCATGTCGTTGACGGAGGGACGCACCGTGGAGTGGGGCGGCAGGAACGAGTCGGACCGCAAGGCGGCGATCCTGCCCGTGCTGCTCTCGCAGCAGGGGGAGGTCTACGACGTCACCAGCCCGGAGTTGGCGACCGTTTCGTGAGGGTTCGGCACTCTCCGAGCACGAAGCGCGGGACACCGCCGACGGGGACGAGCGGTGATGGGTGCCGACGGGGAACCCGACGATCGGAGCAGGAAAGCCCTGTCAGCGGATTCCCAGATAGAGGTGGTACTCGGTCTTCAACGTCCCCAGCGTTACCGGAACCGTGCTCCGCCGGACCGTTTCGAACACAGCCCGCATGGTCGCCTCCAACTCGGCGGAGCGCGCCGCGGACCAGATCGCCGCCACTCCTCCCGCCGCGAGTCTGCTGTGGCAGGTGGTCAGGAAGTCCCGTTCGTAGACCGTCACGTTGTCGGTGTGCACGAGATAACCGGGACCGTTGTCCACGTCGAGCAGCACCAGGTCCAATGAGCCGTTCGCGTGCTCGGCCAGCACCTCGGTGACGTCCGCGGCGCGCAGTCGGACCCTCCTGTCGTGGGGGTCATCGGCGAGTTCCGGAACCAGGCCGCTCCGGTACCAGTCGATGACCGCCGGTTCCAGTTCCGCCACCGTGACCTCACCCACGAGTGGTTCGGCGAGCACTTCGTGCAGCGTGAATCCGAGACCGAGTCCCCCGATCAGAACGCGCGTTCCGCCCTTCGAGGTTTTCAGCGCGTTCAGCGCCGTCCGGGCGAGTCGGCGCTCACTGTCGGTGTGCGCGGTGTCCATCACGAACACTCCGTTGACCCGCAGTTCGAGTGCGCCGTCGGCGCGCCGCAGCAGTACGATCTCGCCGCGTGGCGAATCCACGGTGGCCACTCGTTCGACGGACACTCGCCCCATCGCCTCTCGTCGTGCTTTCCTGCTACTCACCGGGAGTCGCCCCGTACGTGATCCACGGTCGGGCTTCGCCGCCGGCGCCTTCCCCACCTTCTGGCACCGGGAGCGAGTCGATCGACGGGCCCCGGTTCCCACCGGCGGGCGTCACACAATATCGTGTGAAGCCGTCCACCGTTCGAAGTCCCGTGTGAGTACTGGATCGGCCGACGTGGACACCACGACTCGTGGACCGGTTCGCGGTACGGTGTGGACTGTGATCGCGATACCGCGGCCGGTCGGGCGCACTCGGTGTTTCGTGGTGTGGGGCACGGAACTTTTCGAGCGTTGTGCGGACAGCCGTGGTGGCGACCGGTGGTGTCGGTTGACACACGTCCGGCGGTAATCGGCGTGGCTGCTGGACTCCCGCGGTCCGCGGTGCATAACGTCCGATCACTGCGGGTTGACGGCGAGCCAGCCACGTAGCCGCACACCACATCGGGCGCCGACAGGCGTCCGCGACCGGGGACCTGTCACGGTCCACCCACAGCGAGCGCTTCAGCCACGACCAGGAAGGCGGATGACGATGACGCCCCCGCACAACTACCTAGCGGTGATTAAAGTCGTCGGCATCGGTGGCGGCGGTGTAAACGCCGTGAATCGGATGATCGAGGTCGGGCTCAAGGGCGTCGAGTTCATCGCGGTGAACACCGACGCGCAGGCCCTCCTGATGTCGGATGCCGACGTCAAGCTCGACATCGGCCGTGAGCTGACGCGCGGTTTGGGAGCGGGTGCCGCTCCCGATGTCGGCTACCAGGCGGCCGACGACCACAAGGACGAGATCGAAGAGGTGCTCAAGGGCGCGGACATGGTGTTCGTCACCGCCGGTGAGGGCGGTGGCACCGGTACCGGTGGTGCCCCGGTGATCGCTTCGGTCGCCCGTAAACTCGGCGCACTGACCATCGGTGTCGTCACCCGGCCGTTCTCCTTCGAGGGCAAACGCCGGGCCAACCAGGCCGAGCAGGGGATAAAGGATCTGCGTGACGAGTGCGACACGCTGATCGTCATTCCCAACGACCGGCTGTTGCAGCTCGGCGACATCGGCGTGAGCCTGATGGACGCCTTCCGCTCGGCGGACGAGGTGCTGCTTTCCGGTGTGCAGGGCATCACCGACCTGATCACCACCCCCGGTCTGATCAACCTCGACTTCGCCGACGTCAAGAGCGTCATGTCCGGAGCGGGCAGCGCTCTGATGGGCATCGGTTCCGCCCGGGGGGAGGGCAGAGCGGTGGAAGCGGCGCAGAAGGCGATCAACTCACCGCTGCTGGAAGCCTCCATGGAGGGCGCGCACGGTGTGCTGCTCGCCATAGCCGGCGGTTCGGACCTCGGACTGTTCGAGATCAACGAGTCCGCTTCGCTGGTGCAGGAGTCCGCCCACCCCGAGGCCAACATCATCTTCGGTACGGTCATCGACGACTCGCTCGGTGACGAGGTTCGGGTCACCGTGATCGCGGCCGGTTTCGACGCGGGGGCGCCCACGCACAAGAAGTTGGATCCCAACAAGGTCGGCTCCACCGAGGAGCAGGACCCCGACGCCCCGGTCACGGCGGGGCAGGTCGTCGACGGCCAATCCGAGCCCGTGAACCGGCAAGCCCAGGATGCGAAGGAGAGCGCACCGGCTTCGACGACCCACTCGGCCGGATCGCCGGAGGACGCCTCTGAGACCACGCCGATCAGGCAGGACTCCTCCCGCCCGCGACCCGACTCGGAGAGCGGTGGTGTGCTCGGCGCGGCATCGGGTACGAGCTCAGCCGCTAGGGAGGCGAGCTCCCCGCCTCCCGGAGCCCCTTCGAGCCAGGAGACGGGGGAACCACGGCAACCGCAGCAGGGTGTGGGCGGTCCCCTCGGTACCGACGGTTCGGCGATCGGGGGCGAGCAGCAGACCGGCACGGTGCCCGGCAGGCCGACGGGTGGTTATCCGGGAACCGGAAGTGGGTTCGGTGGTTCCCTGCTGGGGCGTTCCAAGAACCACAACGACGACGACAACGACGACGAGGTGGACATCCCGCCGTTCATGCGCAGGTGAGACTGACCCGTCCTCTCGTTCGGGAGTGCGGGACAATGCGCGGTGCGGGCGTTGTCGAACCGGACGCGCCGTGGCATGTTCGAAGCACTCGCGGGAGGGCGCATCGTGCGGATCCGTCGTGTTGTCACGACTCGTGAAGGTGGTTACTCGAGACCCCCGTTCGACTCGTTCAATCTGGGCGGACGTGTCGGCGACGATCCGGAGCACCTGGCCGCGAACCAGGCGAAGCTCGCCGCCGGGATCGGCATCGAGGAACGGCGTTTCGTGTGGATGGAGCAGATCCACGGCAGGACGGCCGCCGTGGTGGACGGCCCCCGTGCGGAGCCCCTGGAGGGCACCGACGCGTTGGTGACCGCCGTTCCGAAGCTTCCGTTGGTCGTGTTGACCGCGGACTGCGTGCCGGTGCTGCTCGGCGACCCGGTCAGCGGTGTCGTGGGTGCGGTGCACGCCGGGAGAGTGGGGGCGCGTGTCGGCGTGTTGGTCAGCGCCCTGCGGCGGATGGTCGAGGTCGGAGCGAGGCTGGATCGAGTGGAGGCCTTACTGGGGCCCGCCGCCTGTGGTGAGTGCTACGAGGTCCCCGCCGAGATGCGTGACGAGGTGGAGCGGGACCTGCCCGGCAGCGCCGCGAGAACACGTGGCGGCACTCCCGCGCTGGACCTGCGGGCCGGGCTGTGGGAACAACTGGCCGCCGCCGGCGTCGCGCGGATCGGGCAGGACCCGCGCTGCACCATCGAGGCCCCCGAGCTGTTCAGCCACCGGCGGGACTCGGGGCGCACGGGCAGGATCGCGGCGGTGGTCTGGTCCGAACCGGAGGAGCAGCAGTGAACGAGGAAGAGACCGACCGTTCCCGTCGGGCGCAGCTCGCCGAGTCGTTGGTCCGGGTGCGGGAACGCGTGGACCGGGCCTGTGCGAACGCGGGTAGGTCCCCTGACGAGGTGGCGTTGTCGGCGGTGACGAAGACCTTCCCCGCATCGGACGCGGCGTTGCTCGCGGATCTCGGCGTGACCGATCTCGCGGAGAACCGGGAGCAGGAGGCGAGGCCGAAGGTGGCCGAGTTCCAACGGTTGCGCCCCGGCGCTGGCGTGCGTTGGCATATGGTCGGTCAGCTGCAACGCAACAAGGCTCGCTCGGTGGCCCGGTGGGCCGATGTGGTGGAGTCGGTGGACAGTGATCGTCTGATCGAGGCGTTGCGACGTGCGGTGGACAACGCCCTGGAAGCCGGGGAGCGCTCCGCTCCGCTGGACGTGCTCCTGCAGGTGAATCTTGATCAGCGTACGGATCGGGGTGGGTGTTCGCCAGGGGAAGTCCCCGAACTAGCGGAAAAGATGGCACGAATGTGTGAGATTCGGCTCTGCGGAGTTATGGCTGTCGCTCCGTTGGGCGAGGATCCGGATGTGGCGTTCGCCACCCTTTCGGGGATTTCCGAGCGGCTTCGCCGGGACTTCCCGGAAGCTCGGGAGGTGTCGGCAGGAATGAGTGGGGACCTGGAGAGCGCGATAGCCCACGGCTCGACCCGGGTGCGTGTCGGAACGTCGTTGCTCGGTGGTCGCCCGTTAGTCTCACGATGAGCCGCCAAACGGGTCGAAGGCCTGCCGTCGCTGTACCTTTCGCGGAGGAAGGGGCTTGCCGATGAGTAAGCTACACAAGCTTAAGGCGTACTTCGGCATGGTCCCGGCCGAAGAAGTCGACGAGTACGACGAGGCGCCCGACGGGTACGCGTCGGACTACGGTGAGTACGACGCGTCGGAGGACAGGGCCGTCGGACCGCGCCGGCACGGGGGGACCCGTGGTGCCCAGGACGAGGATCAAGAGGATGACCATGACAGTGAGCCACGCTCCCGCGTCACGCGCCCTCGGAGGCAATGGGGCTCCGAGAGTCCGGTCCGCGGTTCGTTGGCGGTGGATCCGAACCTGGAACAGACTCCGCGGCTGCGTGCGGTGACCGACACGGGCAGTCACTACAGCTTGAGTAAGATCACAACCCTGCATCCGCGCAGCTACAGCGAGGCGCGGACCATCGGGGAGCAGTACCGCGACGGCACACCGGTGATCATGAACCTCACTGAGATGGATGAAGCTGACGCCAAGCGGCTGGTGGACTTCGCCGCGGGGTTGGCGTTCGCCATGCGCGGCTCCATCGAGAAGGTCACCAACCGTGTGTTCCTGCTCTCGCCCCCCAACGTCGACGTGGCTGCCGAGGACAAACGGCGCCTCGCCGAGGGGGCCTTTTTCAATTACGGGTGAGTGGTGGCAGAGTTGAGTCGTGGAACCGGCCCTGATCGTTCTTTACTATCTGCTGTTCTTCTTCTGGCTGCTGCTCATAGCGCGTATCGTGGTGGAGCTCGTTCGTGCGTTCGCCCGCGACTGGAGACCCAGTGGCGGGGTTGCGATCGCGCTGGAGACCATCTACACAGTGACCGACCCACCCGTACGATTGCTGCGTCGGGTGATCCCGACGGTCCGAATCGGCAACGTCGGGCTGGACTTGTCCATTATGGTGCTGCTGCTGGTCGTGTACATCTTGATGCGACTGGTTCAACCCGGGTAACGGGGAACCCGGTGACTCGCAGCCGAGGAGTGCGTGAGGTGATCTTGTGGGTTTGACCCCCGCCGACGTCCACAACGTGGCGTTCAGCAAACCTCCCATCGGAAAGCGGGGCTACAACGAGGACGAGGTTGATGCTTTCCTCGACCTCGTCGAGGCCGAGCTCGCGCGGCTCGTGGAGGAGAACGGCGACTTGCGGAACCAGGTCGAGCAGTTGGAGACCCAACTGCAGTCGGCCCAGTCCGACCTCGACGAGGCGAGGAACCAGCCCGCCCCGGCCGAGGCGGGCGTCGCCGCCGGTCAGTCGAGTTCCTCGGGCGCTTCCGAGGAGCCGCGCAGACTGCAACCCGTTCCCCCGCCCACGGCTGCCTCGGAGCAGACCTCCCCCGGCGGTGACCAGCACGTGCAGGCGGCCAAGGTGCTCGGCCTGGCCCAGGAGATGGCCGACCGGCTGACCGGTGAGGCCAAGACCGAGTCCGACGGGATGCTCTCCGAGGCGCGTACCAAGTCCGAGCAGTTGCTCTCGGACGCTCGGACGAAGGCCGACAGCATGGTCAACGACGCGCGCAGCCGTGCCGAGACGATGCTCAACGACGCGCGCAGCAGGGCCGAGACGTTGGAACGTCAGGCTCGGGAGAAGGCGGCGAGTCTGGAACGCGATGCTCAGCACAAGCACGCGGAAGTGATGGGCAACATCACCCAGGAGAAGAACGCACTCGAGAAGAAGATCGAAGCGCTGCGCACCTTCGAGCGGGAGTACCGCTCCCGGCTGCAGTCGTACCTGGAGTCGCAGCTGCGCGAACTCCAGGACCGCGGTTCCGCAGCACCGGCCGAGAACGTCAGCAACACCAGGTCGTCCTCCTCGGGGCAGCAGAGCGGCGGTTACAACTTCGGGACGCGTGCCGCGGAAGCGGGCTGAGGCCTCGGAACCCGGGGATGCGTTTCGACGTGTCACCCGACTCGTTGATCCGAGACGTACAGTCTTCCGGATCTACCTGAAAGCGTGAGGCTACGTGCTGTTGACAGTGCTGCTTCTGCTGCTCGTGGCCGCCGGTGTGTTGGTCTTCGCGGTGGCCACGGGTGCGGCCCAGTGGGCGTGGCTCTCGGTGCTGCTGTGCGCGGTGGCGGCGGTGATGTTGTTCTGGGCCCGTGTCCGGGACCGACGGAGGTTCCGGTCGGCACCGCGGCACTCGGCGCACGGCACCGCGGGTGTGGCCGACGCCGCCCCGCCCGTTGAGGAGGAGGCGGCGTCGGTCGGCGAGTCCGAAACCTCCTCCTCGGAGGGTGGCTCCGAGGGGTCTTCCCAGCGGGGCGCGGAGCCCGATCCGGACACCGAGCCCGCCGAGCAGCGGACCGACGCCGCGGACGTGCTGTTGGTCTCCGAAGCGGAGACCGTGGTCTTCGTGATCGACGAGCGTCCGCGCTATCACCTCGACGACTGCTCCTGGGTCGGTGACCGCGAGACCCTGCCGTTGCCCGTCGCCGAGGCGCGTGAGCTCGGTTTTACGCCCTGCGCGGTCTGCGCGCCGGACAGCTCGGTGGCTCGGCTGGCGCGTTCACACGAATCGTGATCGTTACCGGGCCCGGAAGGGGAAGACCTGCTTCTGGACTACGGGCCGGGGCTCGGAGCGGTGGCCCCGTGCGGTGAGGTGTCCCCGCGAGGGTGGGCCCGATGAACGACATCGTGCCCGGAAGTGATCGACTGGCGTCCACCCGCTATGCTGGCGGCAGTGGCGTTGATCCGGCCATCACCGGGGAGCCTCCGGAAGAACGGGCGTCGACACCGCGAGCACCGCGCGGTGTTCCGCCTCAGTAGAACCGGACGGGTGGGCCCGTCACAGCCTTCAACGAGAGGTCACGTGCCGCGCTGCTCGGCCACGTGGCAAGCGGGGTGGTACCGCGGTAGGCGAGTGCTCGTCGTCCCTGAGGAGCTCGCTGTGTCGTCCCCGCTCGAGCATCCTCGACCGATGCTCGCGCGGCGTAACCACACGACACACTCGCGAGGAGCGCATCCGCGATGGCTTATCCGAAAGTACCGTTCAACGGTGCGAGTTCCGAGGGTCCCGAAGCGGCGCGATCCGCCGACGACGTGGCCGCGCAGCCGTCCTTTCCCGCCATCGAGCACGAGGTTCTGGACTACTGGGAGCGCGACGGCACCTTCCGCGCCAGCGTCGTCAACCGTGAGTCGGGCACCAACGGGTCCAACGAGTTCGTGTTCTACGACGGGCCGCCGTTCGCCAACGGCCTGCCGCACTACGGGCACCTGCTGACCGGCTACGCCAAGGACGTGGTGCCTCGTTACAAGACCATGCGCGGCTACCGCGTGGAGCGCAGGTTCGGGTGGGACTGCCACGGTCTGCCCGCCGAGGTCGAGGCGGAGAAGCAGCTCGGCATCAGCGCCAAGTCCGAGATCGAGTCCATGGGGGTCGCCGAGTTCAACGAGGCCTGCCGTAGCTCGGTGCTGCACTACACCGACGAGTGGCAGGACTACGTCACCCGGCAGGCGCGTTGGGTGGATTTCTCCAACGATTACAAGACGCTCGATCTCGACTACATGGAAAGCGTCATGTGGGCCTTCCGGACCCTCTGGGACAAGGGGTTGGTCTACAGCGGTTTCCGGGTGCTCTGGTATTGCTGGCGCTGCGAGACGCCGCTGTCCAACACCGAGACGCGCATGGACGACGTGTACCGGCAGCGGCAGGACCCCGCCGTCACCGTCGGCCTGCGGCTGCGAGCTCCGGGTGCCGTGTTCGACGGGGCTCTGGCCCTGGTGTGGACCACCACTCCCTGGACGTTGCCCTCCAACCTGGCCGCGGCGGTCCACCCCGACATCGAGTACGTACTGGTGCGCCCCGCTGAGGGGGAGAACACCTACGTTCTCGCCGCCGACCGGTTGAACGCCTATACCAGGGAGCTCGGCGAGGACGTCGCGGAGCGGGTCGTCGCCCGCTTCAGCGGTAGTGAGCTGCTCGGTACCCGCTACGAGCCGCCGTTCGACTTCTTCATCGGCAGGGAGAACGCGCACCGCGTTCTGTCCGCCGATTACGTCACCACCGACGACGGTACCGGGCTGGTGCACATCGCCCCCGCGTTCGGTGAGGAGGACAAGGTGGTCACCGACGCGGCGGGCATCGAGCCGGTCGTCCCGGTCGACGAACACGGCAGGTTCACGCCGGAGGTCGCACCCTACGAGGGGCAGCAGGTCTTCGAGGCGAACAAGGCGATCATCGCCGATCTCAAGGCCGCGGGTTCGTTGCTGCGCCACGAGACCTACGACCACCCCTACCCGCACTGCTGGCGTTGTGACAACGCGCTGATCCAGCGCGCGGTTTCCTCCTGGTTCGTCGAGGTCAGCCGTTTCCGGGACCGCATGGTCGAGCTAAACCAGCAGATCGACTGGGTACCCGAGCACATCAGGGACGGCCAGTTCGGCAAGTGGCTGGAGAACGCGCGAGACTGGAACATCTCCCGGAACCGCTACTGGGGTTCCCCCATTCCGGTGTGGGTCTCCGACGACCCGGAGTACCCTCGTACGGACGTCTACGGTTCGCTGGACGAACTCGAGGCCGACTTCGGTGTCCGCCCCACCGATCTGCACCGCCCGAACATCGACCGGTTGACCCGGCCGAACCCGGACGACCCCACCGGCAGATCCACCATGCGCCGGGTGCCCGACGTGCTCGACTGCTGGTTCGAGTCGGGGGCCATGCCCTTCGCGCAGGTGCACTACCCGTTCGAGAACGCCGAGTGGTTCGAACACCACTACCCCGGTGATTTCATCGTGGAGTACAGCGGGCAGACGCGGGGGTGGTTCTACACCCTCCACGTGCTGGCCACCGCGCTGTTCGACCGTCCGGCCTTCTCCCACGTGCTCGCGCACGGGATCGTGCTCGGCCACGACGGGCTCAAGATGTCCAAGTCCAAGCGCAACTACCCGGATGTGCGCGAGGTCTTCGAGCGGGACGGCTCCGACGCGATGCGCTGGTTCCTGATGTCCAGCCCGATCCTGCGCGGCGGGGACCTCGTCGTCACCGAGAAGGGGATCAGGGATTCCGTCCGTCAGGCGGTGCTGCCGCTGTGGAACTCCTGGTACTTCCTGGCGCTGTACGCCAACGCGGAGAACGTCGAGGGGACCTGGCGCACCGACAGCGAGCACGTGCTCGATCGGTACGTCCTCGCCAAGACGCGTGAACTCGTCGAGACCGCGCGTGACTCGATGGACGTGTTCGACCTATCCGGAACGTGCGCGGCGGTCCGCGACTTCCTCGAGGTGCTGACCAACTGGTACGTCCGCCGTTCCCGCGACCGTTTCTGGGCGGGGGACAAGGACGCCATCGACACGCTGCACACGGTTCTCGAGGTAACCTGCCGGGTGGTCGCGCCGTTGTTGCCGCTGACCGCGGAGGCCGTCTGGCGCGGGTTGACCGGGCGGCGCTCGGTCCATCTGGCCGACTGGCCGCTCGCCGAGGAGCTGCCCGCCGACACCGAGCTGGTGTCGGCCATGGACAGCGTCCGCCAGGTGTGCTCGGCCGCGCTCGGCCTGCGCAAGTCGAACAAGCTTCGGGTTCGGCTGCCGCTGCGCCGGTTGGTCGTGGCCCTGCCGCACTCGGAGTCGCTACTTCCGTTCGTCGAGCTCGTGCGGGACGAGGTCAACGTCAAGAACGTGGAGCTGACCTCCGACGTCGCCGCGCACGGACATTTCCAGATCTCGGTCAACGCCCGGATCGCCGGTCCTCGGCTCGGTGGTGACGTGCAGAAGGCGATCAAGGCGGTCAAGTCGGGTGAGTGGACCCGGACTTCGGAGGGGGGCGTGCTCGCCGCCGGGGTGGAACTGTACCCGGAGGAGTTCTCCGAGCATCTGGTTTCGACCGATCCCGGCGCGGCTACGGCACTGCCCAGCGGTGACGGTCTGGTGGTCCTCGACACCGAGGTGACCACCGACCTCGCCACGGAGGGGATGGCGCGTGACGTCGTCAGGGTGGTGCAGCAGGCCAGGCGCGAGGCCGGGCTGGTGGTCTCGGACCGGATCGTGGCCACGATCGCGGCTCCGGGGCCGGTCCGCGAGGCGGTGGGCGAGTACGAGTCGTTCGTGGCGGGCGAAACGCTGGCCGACGAGGTCGTGCTGGCCGAGACCGCCGGTCAGGGTGCGCTGGTCGGCACCGTCGGGGAGAACGACACCGAGATCACGGTCTCGGTGACCAGGAACCCGTAGCCGCGCCCGCGCGTGTGGCCGGTTCCCGGCACGTCGAGGACGCCGGGGTGACGGGAACACCGAGTGGTGCTCCGACACCCGGGAACCGGCCCGCGAGCCCACCGGTGGGGGAACCGGGAAGTCCCCCGCCGCACCACGGTTCAGGCCTCGTGTTCGGAGCGGTCGGCGGCCCACTCGGTGTGGAAGACCCCCTCGGCGTCCGTCCGCCGGTAGGTGTGTGCCCCGAAGTAGTCCCGTTGGCCCTGGATCAGCGCGGCGGGCAGTCTCCGGGCGCGGACGGTGTCGTAGTAGGCCAGCGCCGTCGAGATGCCCGGTACCGGGACCCCGGCGGCCGTCGCGGTGGCCACCACGCGCCGCCACGAGTCCTGGGCCTCGGTGAGTGCGGCCCGGAAGTCCTCGTCGGCCAGCAGACTGGCCAGGCCGGGGTTCTGGTCGTAGGCCGCTCGGATGCGGTCCAGGAACTCCGCCCTGATGATGCACCCACCTCGCCAGATCGTGGCGACCGCGCCGAGGTCGATGTTCCAACCGTAGGTGGCGCTACCCGCCTGGATCTGGTCGAATCCCTGGGCATAGGCCACGATTTTCGAGGCGTAGAGCGCGCGTTCCACGTCGGCCACGAACCCTTCGGGGTCGTCGATCCGGGGCTGCTCCGAGGGGCCGGGCAGATCGGCGGCGGCCTCCCGCAGCCGGGGTTGCCCCGATATGGAGCGAGCGAAGACCGCTTCGGCGATACCGGTCACCGGGCTGGCCAGCTCCAGGGCGTTCTGCACCGTCCACCTACCGGTGCCCTTCTGCTCGGCCTGGTCCAGCACCACGTCGACGAACGGACGCGAGGTACGGGCGTCCACATGGCCGAGCACCTCGGCGGTGATCTCGATCAGGTAGGAGTTCAGCCGCCCGGTGTTGAACCGGCGGAAGGTCTCGGCGATCTCGCCCGGCTCCCGACCCAGCACCTTGCGCAGCAGGTCGTAGGTCTCCGCGATGAGCTGCATGTCGGCGTACTCGATGCCGTTGTGCACCATCTTGACGAAGTGCCCAGCCCCGTCTGCCCCCACGTGGGTGACGCACGGGGTGCCGTCGACGTTCGCCGCTATCGAGCGCAACACGGGCTCCAGCTCGCGGTAGGCCTCCGCCGATCCGCCCGGCATGATGCTGGGGCCGTGCAGCGCTCCTTCCTCGCCGCCGGACACCCCGGTGCCGACGAAGTGCACTCCTCGTTCGGCCAGTGCCGCCTCCCGGCGCCGGGTGTCGGTGAAGTTGGCGTTCCCGGCGTCGACGAGGACGTCGCCGGTGTCGAGCATCGGCACGAGTTCGTCGATCACTGCGTCGGTGGCCGGGCCCGCCTTGACCATGATCACCACGCGGCGGGGGCGCTCCAGCGACTCTACGAGTTCCCGGAGCGAGCCGGTGGGGACGAACTCGCCCTCACCGCCGAACCGTTCGACCAGATCGTCGGTGCGTTCCCGGTGGCGGTTGTGCACCGCGACGCGTTGCCCGTTGCGGGCGAGGTTGCGGGCCAGGTTCCTACCCATGACGGCCAGTCCCGTCACTCCGATGTCGGCCTTGTCACTCATGTGCGCGCTCCGATCCCGACGGCCCGGTCCGCTGGGACGGACCGGGAGTTGCCGTTCGGACAACATCGTCAGCTGCCCGACTGTTCCAGTCTTACCCGGTGCACCGTCCTCGTTCCCGCCGCGCGGTGGAACCAAACCGGCCGGTCGCCGTGCGAGCCGACCGGGGGAGCGGCCGGGCTGGCTGAACCTCACCCGGTACGGTCAGGGAGAATGGGGGAGTGAGCGATGAGCACCACACGACCGAGCCGTCACGTTCCGCACGCTCCGACGCCGACTCGAAGCCCGCGCGCCGCGGTCCACCTCGCCCCAGGCTGTTGGTGCTGCTGTTCGGTATTGCCGTGGCCCTGCTCGGGCTGGACGCGTTCACCAAGTCGTTGGCCGTGGCGAAGTTGGAAGGCCGGGAGCCGGTCGAACTGCTCGGTGGGGGGCTCTACCTGGTGCTCCTGCGTAATCCAGGAGCCGCCTTCAACATCGCGACCGGTCTGACCTGGTTGCTGGCGCTGCTGGCGATCGTGGTCGTGGTAGCCATAATCTGGTTCGCTCCGAAGCTCCGCTCCACCGGCTGGGCGGTCGGGATCGGCCTGGTTCTGGGGGGTGCCTGCGGTAACCTCGTCGACAGGATCTTCCGCGAGCCCGCACCGCTGCGGGGACACGTGATCGACTTCCTGTCCGTGCTCGCGCCGGACGGGAGTGTCTGGCCGGTGTTCAACCTGGCCGACTCCGGGATCGTCTGCGGCGGTGTGCTGATCGTGCTGCTGGCGCTGCTGGGCCACGACTACGACGGAACCGTGCATCGACGCCGGTCGAAGCGGACCTCGGCGGCCGCGGTAGAGAGGACAGATGGCTCCCGAGGGCGTGAGCGAGACGGTGCCACGGGCGAACACCCCGCCGGGGAAGCGGCCGGGGACACGCCCGAGCGGCCACGACGCGACGATGGTGAGGAAGACTCGTGAGCGAGCTGCGTACGCTGCCCGTTCCCGACGGGCTCGACGGCATGCGGGTGGACTCCGGGCTGGCCAAACTGCTCGGGCTGTCGCGCAGTACCGTCGCCGCGCTGACCACCTCCGGGGACGTCGAACTGGACGGTTCACCGGCGGGGAAGTCCGACCGGTTGCTGGCCGGCTCGTGGCTCGAGGTGCGGCTTCCCGAGGGGGACGGCGCCCCCGAGATCGTGGCCGTGCCGGTCGAGGGACTGACGGTCGTGCACGAGGACGACGACATCGTGGTGGTCAACAAGCCCGTGGGGGTGGCCGTCCACCCGAGCCCCGGCTGGGAGGGTCCGACCGTGCTCGGGGGGCTGGCCGCCGCCGGGGTCGGCCTCGCCGTCTCCGGACCTCCGGAACGCCAGGGGGTGGTGCACCGCCTCGACGCGGGCACCACGGGTGTCATGGTGCTGGCGAAGTCCGAGCGCGCCTACTCCACGCTCAAACGCGCTTTCCGGGAACGCACCGTCGACAAGCACTACCACGCGCTGGTCCAGGGGCACCCAGATCCGAGTAGGGGGACGATCGACGCGCCGATAGACCGGCATCCGAAGTCGGACTACAAGTTCGCGGTGGTCACCGACGGCAAACCCAGCGTGACGCACTACGAGATCGTCGAGGCCTTCCGCGCGGCCTCGCTGGTGGACGTGAAGTTGGAGACGGGGCGGACCCACCAGATCAGGGTGCACTTCTCGGCGGTACGGCATCCGTGCGTCGGCGATCTCACCTACGGTGCCGATCCGACGCTCGCGCGGCGACTCGGTCTCACTAGGCAGTGGCTGCACGCCTATTCGCTGTCCTTCGAACACCCCGCCCACGGAGGGCTGGTCACCTTCGACAGCGACTATCCGGCGGATCTGCGCGAGGCCTTGGAGCAACTGCGCGAGCAGGACCACTGACCGTTCCGGAGGTGCGGGTTCACGCGCGGCACGCCTCGGGCGGGCGAGCGGGGACGCCCCGGTTCTCACTGATGCTTTCCTGTCGTGTTGTCGACGGGGAGGGGTCTTTTTCGATTTCGATATATCGGAAGCCACGTCATCAACCCGACCACCCGCGAGTGCCCCCCGTGCGGCTCTCGCGGGGAAGGCCCGACGTTGTGTAGTACCTACTCGATGTCGGGCCTGGCCGCGGCGAGAGCCGTGCGAGAGGTTCCGCCGAGCGAGCGCTCCGATAACCCGATCGGAAAACTTCAATCAGAGGTCACTGATGTCCCAGACCAGCGAATGCGGACCGGGATCGGGGCGCGGCGACCACTCGACGCTTCGCAGCTCGGTCTCCTCCGGAAGTACGAACACGGTGTGCCCGCCGCCGGTTTCCCCCGGGGAGACACCGGCACTGTGCGGTGGGCGCGAGGAAAGGGCGACCGAGGACTTCGACACCGTCGAACCGTCCTGTGCCACCAGCAGCAGGTGCTGGTCCGGCGGTGAGTCGAACACCGCGGTTCCACGGTTGGTCAGCTCGATGTGCACCACGACCGCGCGCTGGCCCGCTTCGAGGGTGTGTCCGGCGGCGCTGAACAGGAAGTCGGCGGGATCCACCACCTCAACCAGCAGAACGCTCACCGGCTCACCGTCGGGACCGACCGTGTCCAGCTTGTTGCCGACCTTGCCCGACTTGGGCACAGCGGGCGGGCGGGGAGCCTGGTCGCCGGCCGCGTCCCTCCTGGGCCAGGCCGAGGACGCGGGCGGTCCCCAGGTGCCCGGAGGTGTGGGCGGTTGCTGACTCGCCGTGCCGACCGGAGGTGGCCCCTGCGGCTGAGCCGGTGGTTGCCGCGGCGGCTGTGGCCCCTGTGGCGTGGCGGGCGGGTAGGGGGTGTTCGGGTGTTGGTACGGACCGCTCATGCCGCCGTGGACCGGGTGGCCACCGCTGTGCGGTCCCGAGTGGTGTGGCTGCGGCGGAAGTGGTGGTGCGCCCGCTCCCGGGGGCGGTGCCGGGTATCCGCCGCTGGGTTGGGGCGGCGGCTGTTGGGGGCCGGGTTGGACTCCGGCCGAGGCGAGCGCGTTGCGGATCCCGTTCGGGTCGCACTCGACCCCGACCACGAGCGGTAATCCGCTGGTGGACAGCGCGGCCAACCGCGCTGCCACCTCGCGCACATCCATGCCCAGGTATGCGGCGAGTTCGTGGATCGCGGCGCGACCTGTCTCGGCGACGGCGTTGAGCAGACGAACGTCCACGGGATCTGGTGCAGCCACGTCTCGTCACGCTACCCGCCTCGGCACGAGCACCGTCCTCGTGGTGTCGATCCGATCCGGGGAATCGTCGCCGGGCTCGGGCCGCGTCCTGCGCTTCGACCCGCTCGCGGTGACCACGGTCGCGCCGGGGGCGGGGCGGTGGTGGGTGGGGACGGCTGGATTAGGGTTGGGGACTCGGTAACGGTCCACCTTTCGTCGTAGCGCGGGGGCTGTCGACCGCACCGGAATCCGAATCGACCATGCGAACCATCTTTGCTGGTCACAGTATTGAAGTGCGCCGTGTTGCTCCACGGGAGGGAGATCCGCCGTGCCTGGCGATTCGTTCGTTCACCTGCACGTGCACACCGAGTACTCGATGTTGGACGGCGCGGCGAAGATGGGGGCGCTGTTCTCCGAGGCGAAACGCCTCGGGATGCCCGCCGTCGCGATGACCGACCACGGCAACATGTTCGGTGCCGACGAGTTCTACCAGCAGGCCAAGAAGGCCGGCATCAAACCGATCATCGGCATCGAGGCCTACGTCGCACCGCAGAGCCGGTATCACAAGAAACCGGTCTTCTGGGGTGAGGCCAAGCAGCGCAGCACCGACGAGTTCGGTGAGGGCGGTGACGTCTCCGGTGCCGGTGCGTACACCCACATGACCATGCTCGCGCGCGACTCCACGGGGCTGCGCAACCTGTTCACTCTCTCCAGCCGAGCTTCCTTCGAGGGGCAGTACCGCAAGCCCCGGATGGATCGGGAGCTGATCGCCGAGTACTCCGAGGGGATCATCGCCACCACCGGGTGTCCTTCGGGAGAGGTGCAGACCCGGTTGCGGTTGGGGCAGTACCGTGAGGCGCTGCAGGCGGCTTCGGACTACCGCGACATCTTCGGGGCGGAGAACTACTTCCTCGAACTGATGGACCACGGACTGGTCATCGAGCGCTCCGTCCGCGAGAACCTGCTCAAGATCGCCAAGGAGTTGGGGCTTCGCCCGCTGGCCACCAACGACAGCCACTACGTCACCGTCGACCAGGCCGAGTCGCACGGGGCGTTGTTGTGCGTGCAGTCCGGCAAGACCCTCAACGACGAGAACCGGTTCCAGTTCAACGGCGACGGCTACTACCTCAAGTCCTCCGAGGAGATGCGCGAGTACTGGGACTCCGAGGTTCCCGGGGCCGCGGACAACACGCTCCTGGTCAGCGAGTTGGTGGACTCCTACGAGGAGGTGTGGACCTACTCCGACCGGATGCCGCGCGTGACCGTCGAGGCGGGGAGAACGGAGCGGGACGCCCTGGCGGCCGAGGTGGAGTACTACCTGCCGACCCGGTTTCCGAACGGCATCAGCGAGGAGTACCGGGAGCGGATCGAACGCGAGATCGACGTGCTGGACACCAAGGGGTACTGCGCGTACTTCCTGGTGGTCGGTGACGTCACCCGCTGGGCCAAGTCGGAGAAGATCCACGTCGGGCCGGGCCGTGGTTCGGCGGCGGGGTCGTTGCTGGCCTACATCCTGCACATCACCGATCTCGATCCCATCGCGCACGGCCTGATCTTCGAGCGTTTCCTGAATCCGGAGCGGGACTCCCCGCCCGACATCGACCTCGACTTCGACGACCGCAGGCGCGACGAGGTGCTGCAGTACGCGATCGACAAGTACGGTCGCGACAAGGTCGCGCAGGTCATCACCTTCGGTAAGATCAAGACCAAGGCCGCCATCAAGGACGCCGCACGCGTTCACCACGGCCAGCCCGGTTTCGCCATCGCGGACAAGATATCCAAGGCGCTGCCCGCACCGATAGCGGCGAAGGACATCCCGCTCGAGGGCATCGTGGACCCGGAGCACGAACGCTACGCCGAGGCCGCCGAGGTACGCGGACTCATCGAGAACGACCAGTCCATCTCGCAGATCTTCTCCACGGCCCGGGGCTTGGAGGGACTGATCCGCAACGCCGGGGTGCACGCCTGCGCGGTGATCCTGTCCTCGCAGCCGCTGATGGGCACGGTCCCGCTGTGGATGCGCGACGACGGTTCCATCATCACCGGGTGGGACTACCCCAGTTGCGAGGCCATCGGGCTGCTCAAGATGGACTTCCTGGGGTTGTCCAACCTGACCATCCTCGGTGACGCCCTGCAGTCCGTGCACCACAACCACGGGTTGGACATCGATCTGTCCACCCTGGCACTCGACGACACCAACACCTACGAACTGCTCGCCAGGGGCGAGAGCCTCGGGGTCTTCCAGCTCGAGGGTGGTGGGATGCGTGAACTGCTCAAACGGTTGCGGCCCACCGAGTTCACCGACATCGTGGCGGCCAACGCTCTGTACCGGCCCGGTCCGATGGAGGTCAACGCGCATCTGGACTACGCCGACCGCAAGAACGGCCGCAAACCGATCGAGCCCATCCACCCGGAACTCGAGGAGCCGCTGCGCGACGTGCTGGCCGAGACCTACGGCCTGATCGTCTACCAGGAGCAGATCATGGCGATCGCGCAGCGGGTCGCCAACTACACCCTCGGACAAGCCGACATCCTGCGCCGGGCCATGGGCAAGAAGAAGAAGGAGGTGCTCGACGAGGAGTTCGTCCGGTTCCACGCGGGCATGTCCAGCAACGGTTACAGCGAAGAGGCCATCAACGCGCTGTGGACCACGGTGCTGCCGTTCGCCGGTTACGCGTTCAACAAGTCCCACGCCGCCGGCTACGCCCTGGTGGCGTACTGGACGGCCTACCTGAAGGCGAACTACCCCGCCGAGTACATGGCGGCGCTGTTGACCGCCAACGGCGACAACAAGGACAAGATGGCGGTCTACCTCTCGGAGTGCCGCCGGATGCAGGTGCGGGTGTTGTCCCCGGACGTCAACGACTCGCGGGACACTTTCACCGCCGTCGGTTCCGACGTCCGCTTCGGGCTCAGCGCCGTGCGTAACGTCGGTACCAACGTGGTCTCCTCGATCTGCCGCGTCCGCGAGGAGCAGGGCAGGTACACTTCCTTCCGCGATTTCCTGGACAAGTCGGAGACGGTGGCCTGCAACAAGCGCGTGGTGGAGTCGTTGATCAAGGCGGGGGCCTTCGACTCGCTGGGGCACACGCGGATGGGGTTGACCGAGCAGCACGAGTCCGCCGTCGACGCGGTCGTGGGGCTCAAGCGGCAGCAGGCCGCCGGTCAGTTCGACCTGTTCGGCCCCGCCTCGGACGAGGACGCCGCCTCGGAGAGCTCGCCGCTGGCGCACCTGACGTTCTCCTCGGAGGAGTGGCCCCGCAAGCAGTTGCTCGCCTACGAACGCGAGATGCTGGGGCTGTACGTCTCCGCGCACCCGTTGGACGGTGCCGAGAAACTGCTCGCCCCCTACCAGGACACCGGTATCGCCGAGCTGATCAGCGGTGAGCGTTCCCCCTCGGGGGGCAAGGACGGCAAGGACCAGGTGCGGATCGCGGGCATGATCTCCGGCATACAGCGCAGGATCAACAAGAACGGGCAGCCGTGGGCCATCGTGACGATGGAGGACATGGACGCCAGCGTGGAGGTCCTGTTCTTCCCCAAGGCCTACGAGATGTTCTCCGAGACGCTCGTGGAGGACACCGCGATCGCGGTCAAGGGGCGCATCAACGAGCGGGAGGGGGCAATCAGCGTCTTCGCCTCGGATGCGGTGCCGGTGGACATCTCGGCGGCCGAGACCGATCCTGGCAGCAGCCCCCCTTTCGTGCTGCGGCTCAACGCGTCCAAGGTGGATCGGGGAATGGTCAACGAGCTCAAGCGGACGCTGCGCGCCCATTCCGGTGAGGTACCTGTGCAGGTGAAGCTGCAGGGCAGCCGGGGTGAGACGAGGCTGGCACTTTCCAGCGACTTCTTCGTCAACACCGACAACGGCCTGCAGGGCGAGCTCAAGGGGCTGCTCGGGGCGGGTTGTTTCGAGTCCGTCGGTTGAGAGCGTGATCGCACCCCGTGCCGGATCTGGTGCTCCGGCGCGGGGTTCTCGCCGTTCGGTGCGGAGCACGAGCGGTGGCGCGGAGAGCGGGCTCCACGCGGGGTGTCGGTTTCGCCGAAAGGAAGTCATGTTGTCCGATTCGGTGGTCGGAATCGTCGAAATTCCGTCGGAACGCGATGGTTCTCGCTGGTGAAACCGTCCGGAATGCTCCTTTGGTGGTAGTGACAGCCTCGCCATTAACGGTGTTAACTGTGGACGGACCGGTGTCTACCGCGAAGGGCTGTCATGAGTTCGTCCCAACAGTGTCCGCACGATTCCGTATCGGTGCTCGACGACGAGTTCCTGCAGGATCCACACGTGCGCTACGCGCGGATGCGGGAGTCCGATCCGACCAGGCGGGTGCTCACCGTCACCGGCATGCCGGTGTGGCTGGTGACCCGTTACGCAGACGCCAGAGCGGCGCTGACCGACCCCAGGCTCAGCAAGGACTACCGGGGTATGGAACGGATAATGGAACGTGAGGTCGAGCGGGGCGCCCAGCGCGCTGAGGTCTCGGAATCCATTCAGGCCCACATGCTCAACATGGACCCTCCCGATCACACCCGGCTGCGCAAGCTGGTGGTCAAGGCATTCACGGCCCGCCGCATCGAAGCGCTACGCCCCAGGATCGAGCAGATAACCGGTGAACTGCTCGACGAGCTCGCCGGGGCGGAACGAGTGGGCGAGGCGGGTGTCGACCTGCTCGACGCGTTCGCCTTCCCACTGCCCATCCGAGTGATCTGCGAGCTGCTCGGCGTTCCCGAGGACCGCAGGGACGATTTCCGGCGATGGTCGAACACGCTGGTCTCCGGGCAGGATCCCGAGGCCGCCGAGCGGGCCGCCGTCGCGATGGGCGAGTACCTGTTCGAGCTGGTCGAGGACAAGCGGCGCGATCCGCGGGACGACCTGCTCACCGCGTTGATCGAGACCAGTGACGACTCGGACCGGCTCAGCGGTGAGGAACTGATCGGTATGGTGTTCCTGCTGCTGGTCGCCGGACACGAGACCACGGTCAACCTCATCGGCAACGGTGTGCTGGCCCTGCTGCGGGACCCCCAGCAGTACCGGAGGCTGCGCGCCGAGCCCGAGCGGGCCTCCTCGGTTGTCGAGGAGACGTTGCGCTTCGACGGCCCCGTGAACCTGGCTACCTTCCGCTACACCACCGAACCGGTGCTGGTCGGGGATGTGGAGATCCCGGAAGACGAATTGGTGCTGGTCGCACTGGGTTCGGCCAACCGCGATCCAGCGAAGTTCGCCGAACCGGACCGGTTCGACCAGGACCGCGCCACCGGCGGCCATCTGGCTTTCGGCCACGGCATCCATTTCTGCGTGGGGGCTCCCCTGGCACGGCTGGAGGGGGAGATCGCGCTGCGACGGCTCGTGGAGCGTTTCCCGGACCTGAAACTGGCGGTCCCGGACGAACAGCTGCGTTACCGACCCAGCACGTTGATGCGGGGACTGGAGCAGCTTCCGGTCAGGTTGTCCTGAGGGGCAGTCCCGGACCGCGAAGGCCTCCGCCCCGCCCGCGGGGCCGGGTCGTGCGGGTCCTCGTTCGCTGCGGGTGCGCCGACAGCGGACCCTCCGGCCCGGTCCCGGAGTCCCGCGGTCAGCTCACGACGACCACGGCGTAGGGGCCGACCTCCCGCGTGGTGAACTCCGGTCCCCGGAACAGTTCCCTGTCGAACAGCACCCGGTAGTTCCGCACGTTCGGGTTTCGGGGAAAGACGTCACTCTTCAGCGTGAGCGAAAGCTTTCCGGCTGGAGGATTCGCGTCCTCGGCCGTGTCGTCCCGTTCCGCGGTCTCCTCGGTGTCCGTATGGTGCCGGAGCACGAAGACATCGGGTGCGCGGAAAGGGCTCCGCCGCAGCATCCGTGCCAGTTCCGCACTGTCGTCGGCATCGGACCACCGCCTGATCTCGGTCGACCGATGTTCGTACTCGCCCAGCGGATTCGCGTAGTGCGGTGTCTCCTGCTGGAACATCCAGTACGGCTCGAAGGAGGGCAGGCTGTAGTTCGTGCTCAGCACGACGTTGCGCTGCGGGCGTTGTCCGGTCATCTCCGAGATGGTGGTTGCGAGTTCGTCCAACCAGGCGTCCGGCTCGTCCGGGTCCTCCGCGCCGAAGGCATTGTGACCGGTGGGGTAGTAGTCCTCGTAGGCCGCCCGCACTTTGGAGTCCAGCCCGGCGTCGAGCTGGTACTGCACCACGGACAGCGACCCCGCCAGGGCCAGCACCACGGAGAACGCGGTCAGCCTCGGGAGGTACCACTTCGGCAGTCTGCCCCGCAGCCACCCGATCAGTTCCACCAGCCCGAGGACACCGGCCACGACGAGGACGCACTCCAGGACCACCCGCAGGCGGAACGACAACAGGGTGGTGTCGGCGACCAGGGCCAACGTGGAGAGACCGAACCACACGTAGACCGTGGCGGTCACCACCAGCAGCGCCGCCGCGACACGACTGCTCGTGGCCCGCAGCACCAACCACCCCACGCCGCACAGGCACAACACGCCGAACGGGGAGAACTCGGTGAACGGCAGCGGCAGGAAGGCGCTCCCCGCCGGTAGGTAGTGCTGTGCCGCGCTGTGCTCGGACAGTCCGCCCGCCAGCAGGAACGGTGCCCACACCACCAGAGCCAGCAACCCGCTGACCACGCCGATGGGAACCAACCGGCGGAACAGTTCCCAGACCGTGCGGCCGTGCGGGGCGCCGTCCCGCACGCGTGTCCCCCCCACGACGGCCGCCATCGCCACGGTCACCAGCACGGCGAATCCGAAGTTCAGTGTGTAGGTCATCGCGGCGAAACCGACGAAGACGCCCACTCCGAGCAGAACGCCGCGTGGCACGCGTCCCCGCCCGGCCAGGGCGTACCAGGTCAGTACCGCCATCGGCGCCAGCCAGGCCGAGGACGGCCAGGCGTAGGGCTCCAGCAGCCCGTGTCGGGTACCGGCCAGCATCGTCACCAGCGCCGCCAGCAGCGCGTGCTCCCTCGGCAGCACCAGGCTCCACAGCGTGAAGGCCACCACGACCACCACGGCCATCCACGCCAGCGCGTAGGGCTTGTAGGCCGCCCAACCGTCCCAACCGATCAGGTTCGCGAACCGGCCGCCGAGCCAGAACCACCCCCACGGGTAGTAGGGCGGGACGTCGGCGTAGTTCATGTCGGCCGGGACCAGGTTCGCCGCCATCCGGTTCAGGTACTGCAACCGGAACGCGTTGTCCACGGAGGATCCCCCGTAGTAGAAACGGGTCCCCTGCAGTGGCAGGGACAGCAGCAGGGTGGTCAGCGTGGTCAGGCCCACCCAGACCCCAGCGAGGCGCCCCCAGCCGTTTCCGATCCGTTTCCCGAGTGCCAGCGGGCACAGCAGCAGCGTGAGAATCAGGGTGGAACCGAGGACGGCCCACGCCTCGGCGGCGTCGCTCGGTTCGGTGATTCCCAGCTGAGCGACGACGAACTGCAGCAATACACTGAGTACGGCGGCGATTCCCGCGCCGAGCAGCAGTTCGGGGATCGCTCGACCGGCGGACAACCTCGGCTCGGGGGCCGTGTGGCCGTGCTCCGCGTTGTCCGTTCCGATCGACGTGGAACTTGGCAAGGTCTCCGCCACTCCCGGCCGTGAGAAATCGATGATGGACGTTACGCAGAATAACGACAGGTGAACAGTGAGCTGCCGTGGCCCCGAGCGGTCGGTGCCCGGAGTGGTTCACCGGTCTGTCCGGAGGAGGAGCGGTGTCGGAAGAACCGGTCGGAGGACCGGAGGAGCAGCGGTACTCGACCGAGCGGAGCTCCCCGGAGTGGGAACGCTCGTGCTCACCCCGGCCGGGTGTGGTGATCGGGGCGGATCTGCTGCCGTCTCTGAGCGTGCTGTCACTGGTGGCGTTGCTGGGGTTTCCGCTCGGCTGGATCTGGGCCCGTCTCGCCCCGCCGCGGGAGAGCACCATGACCAGGGAGGGCGAGTTGGTGCCGGTGCTGGTCGAGAGTTACCACAGGTTCGACGGGCTGGCTGTTTTCCTGCTGTTGAGTGCGGCCTGCGGTGTGCTCGTCGCCGCCGCGGTCTGGCAGTTGCGCGGCCGCAGGGGGCCCGTGCTGCTCGTCGCGACAGTGCTGGGGTCGTTGCTGGCCGCGTGGCTGGGAATGCGACTCGGGACCTCGTTCGCGGCCGGGATGTATCCGGTCCCGGAGAGCCTGCGGCCCGGGGAACTGGTGGAGGTGGCGCCCCGGTTGGACACGCCGACCGGGCTGCTCGGACAGCCGCTGACCGTGGCCCTGACCTACGGTCTGATCGCTTCGTGGAACGGGCTGGACGACCTGGGCAGGCGGCGCGGCTGAGAGCTCGTGTCGGGACGGTGACAGCCGTGGTGGCGCGTCACCGCGGCAACAATCGCAGCGAACGCAGCGAGCGCTCCATCCGGCTCGGTGGCACCGCCTGGTCGAACCGCTGGTCGGCCACCCCCACCAGCATCGCCGTTCCTCCCCGGTGAGGCAGGGCCATGACCCCGATGTAGGCGGAGTCCGTGCCGCAGGTCTCCGCGGCGGCCGGGACGACCTCGGCGCTGACGAAGGTGGCAGCCAGCTTGCCGTCGTCGAGCGTCGCCGGACGCGGTTCGTCGAACCGCACCCGAGGCGGCACGCCGTCGCCGGTGGTCCAGAGCATGGTGCCGAGCTTCTCCGCCAGCCGCCTGCCCGCCTCGGCGTTGTCGGGTTCGTTCGCGGAGGTCAGTCCGATCAGTGCGCGGAACGACTGCTGAGCCCGGTCGCAGAAACCCTCCATGTACATGGAGTACCCGCTCAGCGTGACTTCGTCGTTCGCGCCGTTGGCCATCAGCGTCTCGGTGGCGGCGGGATAGGTCGTCCAGTCCGAGGGCACGTCGTAGGCGACTCCGGTCTCCCATACCGGTACGGACCGCCAGCCGCGGACTTCGGCGGGAACGGGCGGACGCGAACTCGTCGACGTCGCCGAGCTCTCCGCCGCGAAACCGCTCCCGTCACCACCCTCTGGTTCGTCCCCGATGTTGACCAGCACGAGCGTGGTGATGATGATGACCACACTGGCCACGGCGGTCGAGACCACGGCGATGGTCGGACCACGGCTCCGCCCGGGGGAGCTCGACGGATCCCGAGGTAGGGCGTCCCACCGGGACGCGCCGTACTGGGCCGGTGTCGGCCGCGGCGGTCCGTACGACGTTCCGTACTGGGAGTGCTCGGAGGCGTGCGTGCCCTCCTGGGTGACAGGCTGTCCCGTGAGCGGGTCGTAGTAGCGGGGTGCGCCGCCGTCCGATCCGGTCCAGTTGTTGGGCCCGCCAGGTAACGACATGGTTCGTGATCCTAGCGAGTACCGCGCCTTGTCCGCCGGGTCCTCTCGAGATCGGAGCCGAGTTCAGTTCGTTCCCGCGTGTTCGGCGAATTCGGACAGTTGGGCGGGTACCGCGCGAAGTCTGCGCACGAGCTCGGTCTCCCGATTGAGCAGCGAACGGATCGTGCGCATCCGCGCCACCGGGTCGGTCTCGGCGAGCAGGTGCTGTCGGTCCTCCGGGGTGAGCACGCAGTTCTCGGCCAGGGAATAGGGGAGCTCGGCGAAGCCGGTGTCATCGTCCGGGGTGGTGGTGCCCTCCACCTGGAGCCCGGTCGCCAGGTAGCGCTCGTGCGCGGCGCGGGCCGAGGTCGCCAGCCTCTCCCGTAGCTGGTCGGAGTCCTGCTGGGGAGTGCTGTCCGGCAGCCATTCCACGCGGGCCATCAGGTAGGGAGCCGCCTCGGTGTCCAGTTGCAACAGCCGGAAACGGTGCTGTCCGGTACTTGTGGTGTCGTAACGTCCCTCCGGGAGCTGCTGCACCTCGCCCAGCCGGGCGGAGCACCCGATCTCGTACATGGCGTCGACGTTGTCCTCGCCGACCTCCCAGCCCTGCCGGATTCCGACCACGCCGAACCGTCGGCCGGGGACCACTTCGTTGACCAGATCCAGCACGAGCTGCCGGTAGCGTGCCTCGAAGATGCGCAGCGGGAGCGAGGCGCCGGGCAGGAGTACGGTACCCAGCGGAAACAGCGGTAGCGTTTCAGTCACGTTCCCAACCTACTCGTCGCCTCGCTCCGCTGACCAACCGAAGGCGTGATCCTTCGGTGCCACGGGACGGAGACGACCGACCGGTGCTCCGCCGGAAGGCACGGGTGCCCGTCCGTTCACGACCGAGTCCCGCGCGCAATCCGGGACGGAGGCGGTTCACCCGGGTGGCCGCAGTACCGCGAACCGGTCCGTGATCTGCAGATCACGCGAGGTGAACCGGAACAGCGCCGGTGGGCGGCCTCCCGACGGGCCTGCCGCCACGGTCTCCCCGGTCGCCTCCAGCGCGCCGCGCCGGGAGAGAACCCGCTGCAGGTTCGTGGCCGAGACCCGGTACCCCAGGGCGGCCGAGTAGATGTCGCGTAGTTCGGAGACGGTGAACTTCGGCGGAGCCAGGGCGAAGCCGATGTTGGTGTAGGACAGCTTGGACCGGAGACGTTCTCGGGCGGTCAGCAGGATCGTCTCGTGGTCGAACGCCGTCTCCGGCAGTGCTTCGATCGGGTGCCAGGCGGTGTCGCCCGGCAGCTCCGGATCGGTGTCGCAGGGGACGAGGCCGAGGAAAGCGGTGGCCACTACGCGGTTGCCCGGCACTCTCTCGGGGTCGCTGAACACCGCGAGCTGTTCCACGTGTGTGAGCTCGCGCACGTCGACCTTTTCGGCGAGTTGTCTGCGTATGGAGGATTCCACCGTTTCGTCGGAGTGGAGCCTGCCGCCCGGGAGTGCCCAGCGGTTCGGGTGGGGAGGTCTGGCTCGCTGCCACAACAGCGCCTTCAACGCCCCCCGTCGCACCTGCACGACCCCCGCGAGTACCTCGTGGCCCGTGGTGTGGCTCGTATCGCGCTCCCGGTGCTCCGGCGGCGTGTTAGTATTGGACACGTTTTCGATCCTAAGACGAAAACCCTGGTTGCGAAATCAGGAGTTCGACAACCCGGTGATCACCGGGCCCTGCGGGGAGATCGGCGTGGTGGGCTCGCCACCCGCGCCGGTGAGGAGGAGGACATGGCCGCTACAGCAGCCACTGTCGGTGGCGACGGCAACCCGGCCGGACTCGACACCGCAGCCCTGCGGCGCACCGAAGACGGCTACACGGGGATTCCCGGCGACGCGGCGTGGGCGGCCGAGATCCGCCGATTGGCCGAGCGGCGGGACGCCGTGTTGCTCGCGCACAACTACCAGCTTCCCGAGATCCAGGACGTCGCCGATCACACCGGTGACTCGTTGGCGCTGAGCCGCATCGCCGCCGAGAGCACCGCGAGCACGATCGTGTTCTGCGGTGTGCACTTCATGGCGGAGACCGCCAAGATCCTCAGCCCGGACAAGACGGTGCTGATCCCGGACGAGCGGGCCGGCTGCTCACTGGCCGATTCGATCACCGCCGAGGACCTCCGCGCCTGGAAGGCGGACTTCGTGCGCGCCGGTGAGCCCGAGCCGGTGGTCGTCTCGTACGTCAACACCACGGCCGAGGTCAAGGCCGAGACCGATGTCTGCTGCACGTCCTCGAACGCGGTCGAGGTCGTGCGCTCGATTCCCGAGGACCGTCCCGTGCTCTTCTGCCCGGACCAGTTCCTCGGCGCGCACGTCAAGCGGGAGACCGGCAGGGAGAATCTCCACGTCTGGGCGGGCGAGTGCCACGTCCACGCGGGCATCAACGGAGCCGAACTCGCCGAACGCGCGGGTGCCGACCCGGACGCGGAGCTGTTCATCCACCCGGAGTGCGGCTGTGCCACCTCGGCGCTGTACCTGGCCGGGGACGGAACGGTGGACTCCGATCGGGTCAAGATCCTGTCCACCGGTGGGATGCTCGACGCGGCGCACCGGACCGGCGCCTCCTCGGTGCTGGTGGCCACCGAGGTCGGAATGCTGCACCAGTTGCGCTCGGCCGCTCCCGAGGTGGACTTCAGAGCGGTCAACGACCGTGCCTCCTGCAAGTACATGAAGATGATCACACCGGCCGCACTGCTGCGCTGCCTGACCGACAACGCCGACGAGGTGCGCGTCGCGCCCGAAACGGCTCGACGGGCTCGCTCGGCCGTGGAGCGGATGATCAGCATCGGCCAGCCCGGTGGTGGCGAATGACCTGGCACGCCGGTGCGGATCTGCTGGTCGTGGGGACCGGCGTGGCCGGGCTCACCGCCGCGCTGCGCGCCCGTGAGCTCGGTCTGCGGGTGCTGGTGGTAAGCAAGGAGAGCGTCACCGTCGGCAACACCGAGTGGGCGCAGGGCGGTATCGCCGTCGTACGCGAGGAGGAGCGCGATTCCTCCGACAGCGTGCGGCGGCACGTGCGGGACACGCTCGAAGCCGGTGCCGGGCTGTGTTCCACCGCCGCGGTGAACACGATCCTCGGGGACGGCGCGGCGGCCGTGAGCCGGTTGCGCGCGGCGGGAGCGCGGTTCGACGGTTCCCCCGCCGGCACCCTGTCGCGCACTCGCGAGGGCGGTCACAGCGCCTTCCGGGTGATTCACGCGGGGGGTGACGCGACCGGCGCGGAGGTGCAGCGCGCACTGGTGGAGGCAACCACGACCGAGGGTGTCCCGGTACTGGAGAACCACTGCGTGGTCGAGCTCTCGCACACCGAGTGGGGGGCGGTGGGAGGCGCGCTCGTGCTCGACCACGCGGGCAGGCCCGGTCTCGTGCAGTCACCCGCCGTCCTGTTGGCCACGGGTGGGCTGGGTCAGCTCTACCGGGCCACCACGAACCCCGCGGTCGCGACCGGCGACGGCATCGCGCTCGGACTGCGTGCCGGGGCCGCCGTGGCCGATCTGGAGTTCGTCCAGTTCCACCCGACCGTGTTGCACACCTCCTCGACCGAGCGGGGTAGCCGACCGCTGATCACCGAAGCCGTCCGGGGTGAGGGAGCGGTGCTGCTCGACGTCCACGGCGAGCCGGTGATGGCGGGCAGGCATCCGATGGGGGACCTGGCTCCACGGGACGTCGTCGCGGCGGCGATCAACGAGAGGCTCGTCGAGACCGGTTCCGACTCGGTCCGCCTGGACGCCACCGGCTTGGGCAAGAGCTTCGTCGAACGCTTCCCGACCGTGTACGCGGCCTGCCGGGACGCCGGGATCGACCCGCTGGTCGACCCCATCCCGGTCACCACCGCCGCACACTACTCCTGTGGCGGGATCATGTGCGACGTCGACGGCAGGACCGGCGTCACCGGCCTCTACGCCGCGGGCGAGGTCGCACGGACCGGATTGCACGGGGCCAACAGGCTCGCCTCCAACAGCCTGCTGGAAGGTCTGGTCCTCGGCAGCCGCTCCGCCGAGGCCGTGCTGCGCGACCTCCGTGTCGGCGCGCTGCGCCGGGGACCGGTGACCTCCGAACGGCTGCCCGCGGCGGCCGTGGTCGACCGCGCCTGGCTGCGACAGCTCATGAGCAGGCACGCCGGTATCGGACGTCACGCCGACGGGCTGCGAGAGGCCCGCTCCGGACTGGACACCGCTGCGGTGGTCCGTCCGCTGCGGACTCGCGAGGCCGTGGAGGACGCGGCGCTGGGACTCACGGCCCACGCGCTGCTCGCCGCCGCATCGGACCGGACCGAGTCGCGCGGTTGCCACCGGCGCTATGACCACCCCGCCACTGACGACCTGCGGTGGAGGCGGCCCAACCCGTTGCGGCTGGACGTCTCCGGCTGGTTGATCCGATCCACCCCGGAGGAAACGAGGGAAGTGGCTTGAACCTCTCCGAGGACACCGTCCGGAATCTGCGCACCGCCGGGCTGGATCCCGCCGAGAGCGAGGTCCTGGTGCGAGCGGCGTTGGCGGAGGACCTGCGTTACGGGCCCGACGCCACCACGAGGGCGACCGTACCCGCCGAGGCGGTGGCCACCGCCGGGTTCAACGCACGGCGAGCCGGTGTGGTGGCCGGGTTGCCGCTGGTGCTGGCTGTGCTGGACGAGGTGGTGGGAGCGGACGGTTACCAGGTGGTCTCGGCTGTCTCCGACGGTGACGAGGTCCCCGCGGGAGGGTGCGTACTCGCAGTGCGAGCCCCGCTGGGCGCGCTGCTCACCGCTGAGCGGACCGCGTTGAACCTGCTGTGCCACCTGTCCGGGATCGCGACGTCGACGGCCGCCTGGGTCTCGGCGGTACGCGGCTCGGGCTGCGTGATCCGGGACAGCCGCAAGACCATCCCCGGCATCAGACTGCCGCAGAAGTACGCGGTGCGCTGCGGTGGCGGGAGCAACCACCGACTCGGCCTCGGTGACGCGATGCTGGTCAAGGACAACCACGTGGCCGCGGCCGGCTCCGTGACCGCTGCCCTGCGATCCTGCCGGGAGCACGCGCCCGAACTGGAGCTGGAGGTCGAGGTGTCCGACCTCGCCGAGCTCGACGAGGTGCTGTCGGAGAGCCCGGCCCTGGTGTTGTTGGACAACTTCGCGCCGAGGGACTGCGCCGAGGCGGTTCGGCGTGCCGCCGCGAGGTCGCCCAGGACCGCGTTGGAGGCATCCGGGGGCCTCACCCTCGACGTGGCACCGACCTACGCCGCCACCGGCGTGCACTATCTGGCCGTCGGCGCGCTCACCCACTCCGCCGAGGTGCTGGACATCGGGCTGGACATGTGACCCGGCGTCCGAAGCGTCGGGGTTCGTCCCTCGTCCCGAAGGGGCCGTCGACGCCCGCGCGGTTCCGGGAGCCGGCGCGGCGTGCGCGTCCGTGGGACGCGGCCTGGTTCCGGTCCTGCCCCTGGGCGGCCTGAGCCGAACCGGTGGAAGGTGTCCTCCGCCGGGCGCGTCCTCGGCGGAACCGCGCGGAGCCGCTCCTACCCGGTCCGCAGGAAGGTCAACATACCGACCACCGCCGCCTCCACCATCCTGGACAGCGTGGGTTCCAGTACCGGTGCGAACAGCGGCGAGTGGTTGGACGGGAACTCGGTCGAGGCGGTTCCGTCCGCTTCGGCACGGGCGCGTTTCGCCGGGTCGTCACCGCCGATGAACCAGTAGCAGTACGGCACGTCGATGCTGTCGCCGAGCAGGCCGAAGTCCTCGCTTCCCATGAGCAGCCGGCCGGGCTCGACGTCGCAGCTCTCCCGGAACCGCCGCAGCGCCCCCATGGCGCGTTCGGTGACGACCTCGTCGTTGACCAGGGCGGGAAACGTCGACAACTCGGTGATCAGCGGTTCGGGAGCCCCCGAGGCAGCGGCCTCGGCATCGATGACGCGCCGCAGCGCGGTGAGTACTCCGCTCCGCTGTGCCTCGTCCAGCGTGCGTACGTTGACGGTGAACATCGCGGAGTCCGGGATGACGTTCTCCTTCGTACCGCCGGACATCCTGCCGACGGTGACCACCGCCGAGTCGAGCGGGTCCACCTCGCGCGCCGTGATGCTCTGGATTCTGGTGATGGTGTGGGCTACCTGCACGATGGGGTCGATCGCGGTGTGCGGCTGTGAGCCGTGCGCCCCGCGTCCGAACATCGTCACCTGCCAGGAGTCGGAGATCGAGGCGGAGACACCGGTCCGGTACCGTACCGAACCGGCCGATCCGGGCGTCACGTGCTGGCCGAGTAGCACCTCGGGGCGAGGTGCGCTCTCCCACAGACCGTCGGTGATCATCCCGGCCGCTCCGGCGGCGGTCTCTTCGCCGGGCTGGAAGACCAGCACCACCGTGCCGGCCCAGACGTCCCGCGTCCCGGCGAGCAGCGTCGCACTCGTCAACAGAGCCGCGGTGTGCGTGTCGTGGCCACACGCGTGCATGACGGCGGTTTCGGTGCCGTCGGGCAGGGTTCCCGAGACCGTCGAGGCGTATTCGAGGCCGGTTCGCTCGGCGACGGGCAGTCCGTCGATGTCGGCGCGGAACGCCACCACCGGGCCGGGACCGTTCTCGATGACCCCCACCACACCCGTCGTGGCACACCGGAAGGTGGGGATGCCGAGCCGGTCCAGGTGGGACTCGATCAGCCGTGCTGTCTCGTACTCCCGCATCGACAGCTCGGGAGCGGCGTGCAGGGTCCGGTAGGTCCGGTGCAGCTCGGGCCGTAGTTCGCCCAGATCGGCGAGCACTCTTTCGGCGCTGCGGTGGGTGGCGGTCTCGGGGGAGTTCACGCGGTCACCTCGGTTCCTTCGGTGCTGCTTCGGGGATCGGACCCGCCGCGCGGGAGTACCGGCAGCACCACGGCCGCCGGTGCGCGCCACGTCGCGGGACGGACGGAGGTGGACGACACCAACGGTACGACGAACACCCCGGCTGCGCCGCGACGCGGCGCGCACCCGCTGTTGTGGACGTGGTGCGCCGGCGGGAGCGGAGGTCGGGGTGGCCGGGACGCCGCGCGGGCCGTCGGTGCTCGTGGTGTGGGACACCAGCGTGAGGGGTGAACTCCCCTCGGTCGGTTCCGGTCCCGCCGGGACGGAGACCGGCGCCGTCCGGCCGGGCGATCACCCCAGGACGAACGGCAGCCTCGTGGCCAGCTCGCCCAGCTCCGCCCGCTCCGCGTCGGTCGGGAGTCGCCGACCCGTGCCGAGCAGCAGGGCGTCGGTGTCGGACAGCGCGGTGGGCAGCGGTGTTCCTGCGATACTCTCCAGCGTCTCGCGAGTCCTGGCCAGCCCCTCGGGCGGTGGGCCGGGCACGTGAGGGAGATGGGCGATCAGGTCGAGGTGGTGCAGCGTCCACTCCACGACGTATGCCGCCAGGTAGTCACCAGCGGTGAGAACCTCGTCGCGTGTGCTCACACGTGCGGCGGGATCGGCGAGCTCGGCCGCGCGACCGGCGGCGGAGCCGATGTCGTCGAGGTGGAACCGCAACAGCCACGGTTGCCCGTACGCGGCGGCCAGCCGTACGGTCAGCGCGTCGAGCGGGTCGTCACCGGTCGGCGGGGTTCCGGTGACTTCCCAGTAGGTGACGGTGTCACGGGTCGGCTCGGCCTCGGCGGGTGTCACCAGGGTGATAAGCCCGTCCTGGGCGTCGATGATCAGGTGGCAGGCCAGGTCCGAACCAGCCAGCCGGTGCAGCCGGACGGCATCGCGAAATCCTCGTCCGACAGGTCGATGACCGCCGTGCGTAACGCCGTCCAGCAGCGTGAGAAGAGATCCACGGCCGGAAAGGTATTGCCCCGCCGGAGGCCCCGCAAACGGTTTTCGACGCGTGATCCGTTCGTCCGGTACGTCGGTCACCGGCAGCGCTCCTCCCTCGAACGTGGCGGTCCCGACGGCGGGTCACAGGTGGCTGAGCACGTTGATCACCCGGTCGTTGGGGTCACGGACGAAGAAGCGGCGCACTCCCCAGTCCTCGTTCCGCAGCGGGTGGACGATCTCCGCGCCGTTTTCCAGCATCGCGGTGTGGACCGCGTCCACGTCGTCCACCTCGACGCTCAGGTCCGGTACGACAGTCGCGGTCTCGTCGTGGGTCATGAAGGTGACCTGGGCCGTGGGATTCGTGGGGGAGGCGAGCGTCATCACCCAGCCGTGGTTCATGACTTCCTCGAAACCCATGAGACCGTAGAAGTCCCTGCTCTCCGCCATGCTCTCCGAGTGGATGTCGGGCATGGCTCGGCGGATGGACATGATCGGCTCCTCGTCGTCGGGGTGTGGGGGCCTTCGCGGATTCTCGCCGTCGCGGCCCGCCTCCCGCCACAGTGGACACGGCGGTGGATTCGGGGCGCTCCGGCTTCGACGGCCAGGGGCGGCTGGTGCTCTCCGGTGACGTTCAGAACTTCCGGTTGGCCAGCACCGGAATCTCCTCCCGGGCCCGTTCGGCGCGCTCGGGTTCGATGTCGGTGATCAGTACGTCCGGTTCGGCCTCGAGCTGGTCGTGTATCACGCCGTAGGGGTTGACCACGGTGCTGTACCCGATTCCGGTGGGGGCCTTGGCCGCGGGCTCCCGCCCGATGCTGCGCGGATCGGCCTGTCCGCAGGCGAGTACCCACGAAGTGGAGTCCAGCGCCCTGGCGCGGGTGAGCAGTTCCCACTGCTCCCGCTTGCCCGTTCCCGCTCCCCACGAAGCCGCGGTCACCAGCACCGAGGCGCCGCGTTCGGCCAGGGTGGTGAACAGTCCGGGGAAGCGGACGTCGTAGCAGGTCGTCAGTCCCACGGTGGCGCTCGGCAGCCGCACGGTCAGCGGCTGCTCCCCGGGGGAGACGGTGCGCGATTCGGCGAAGCCGAACGCGTCGTAGAGGTGGATCTTGTCGTAACGCGCCCGCGTTTCCGGCCCGGTCACCAGCAGCGTGTTGCTCACACGGCCGTCGTCGGTGGGGGTGAACATGCCCGCCACGACGGTGATACCGGCATCCTCGGCGAGCCTGCCCACCTCACCCGCCCACGGGCCGTCCAGCGGTTCGGCCAGTGGTGCCAGCGGGACCCCGAAACAGGCCATGGTGGCTTCCGGGAAGACCGCGAGCTCCGCGCCGGCCTCGGCGGCGCGTCGTACTCCTCCCGCCACGAGCTCAAGATTCGCGTTCGGGTCCGATGTGGACGCGATCTGACACAGCGCGACGCGCACTTGGTCCTCCCGTGATGGCCTGACTGCGCGCTCATCCTCCCACGAGTGGTGGATTCGCGACGAGTGAGTCCGGGTAGGCAACGTCTCATCTTGTTGCCATTCGGTTGCAGCAGTTTCTAGGGTTCTCCCGTGCTGAACCGGCGTACACTGATCACCTCCTCCATGGCGGCCCTCGCCGTGGCGAGCACCTCCTGCGCGGCCCCCAGCGGAACCGGCGGGGGCGATCCCGCGAACATGCTGCTGGCCGACGGGTACGAGCCGAGCAGCCTCAACCCCCTGCTGGGCTACGCTCGCTGGGGAGCGGCCAAGTTCTACGACGGACTGCTCGCCTTCGACGGCAACGGACGACTGCGCCCGGCGCTGGCGGCCGAGCAACCCCGCCCCTCGGACGACGCGCGTACCTGGACGGTGCGGCTGCGTCGCGGGGTGAAGTTCCACAACGGCGAACCGTTCGGCGCGCGCGACGTGGTCGCCACCTACCGCGCCGCCATCGATCCGGCCTACGCCGCCACGATCAGTTCCGGGCTGTCGATGCTCGACGAGGTCGAGGCGGTGGACGAGCACACCGTACGGTTCCGGCTCAACGTTCCCTACGCCGCTTGGCCCGCCCGGATGGTGATGGGCATACTTCCCGCGTCCGCCCTGGCCGAAGCGATACCGCAGGAACGCTCCCCGCTCAACACCCAGCCGGTCGGCACCGGTCCCTACCGGCTCGCGGAGTGGCGGCGCGGGGAGCGGATGGTTTGGCGCGCGAACCGGAACTACTGGGGTGGTACCCCTCGGATCGGCGAGATCACCGTCGTGTTCGCCACCGACGACAACACCCGTGCGCAGCGGGTTCAAGCAGGCGAGTTCGACGGCACCGTACTGCCGCCCCTGCTGGCCGAACGCGTGGGCGGCGGCGCCTATCGCACCGTGCACCACGACACCGCCGACTACCGGGCCATCACCCTGCCCGCAGACCACCCGGTCACGGGTGATCCCGCTGTGCGGATGGCGCTCAATCTGGCGGCGAACCGCTCCGAGATGGTCGACAGCCTGCTCGGTGGGCACGGCGAGCCCGCCTACACCCCCATCCCACCGTCGATGGAGCGGTTCCACGAGCCCGAGGCGAGGTTGGAGTTCGACCAGCGGCGGGCTCGCGAGATCCTGGAGGAAGGGGGCTGGCGGAGCGGTTCGGACGGCATCCGGACCAGGAACGGCACTCGCGCGAGCTTCACCGTGATGTACTTCGCCGACGACACCCTTCGCAAGAAGTTCGCCCAGGCCTTCGCCTCGGACGCGGGCAAGGTCGGGGTGCGGGTCGAACTGGCCGGAGTGGACCGCACCGAGGCGGCCGAACGCATCGGCACCGACGCGATCGTGCTGGGCGGCGGCACCCCCCTCGACCCCGACCCGCAGATGTATCCCGGGCTGCACTCCTCGATGATCGGCACCGGCACCTACCGGAATCCGGCCAAGTACCGCAACAGTCGGGTGGACGCGGCGCTGGACGCGGGGAGGAACACCGTGGGCGAGGCCGAGCGGGCGCGGCACTACAAGGAGGCGCAACGCGCCTACGTCGAGGACCCGGGGCTGGTCTACCTGGCGTTCATCCAGCACAGCTATGTGGTGCGTACCGGCGTCTGGAACGGTTACCAACCCGTCGTGGAACCGCACACGCACGGTACGACCTGGGGGCCGTGGTGGAACGTCGAGGACTGGACACCGAAGAAGTGAGCGGTCGAGCGTCACCTCCCGGCGGTCGGGGGCGGGCGACGGCGGTGGCCGGGCTGGTCGCGCGTCGGATAGTGCTGGCCGTGCCCGTGCTGCTGTTCGTCTCGTTGGCCGTGTTCCTGCTCGCCGCGGCCTCGCCGTTCGATCCGATCCACCAGTACTACGGGGTCCAGATCTTCGACGCGTCCGCGGCGGACGTGGCCCGGGTACGGCAGCAGCTGGGGCTGGACCGTCCGGTGCCGCTGCGGTTCCTGGACTGGCTGGGCGGAGTCCTCTCCGGTGATCTCGGGGTGTCCCGCTCGATGCGTCGACCGGTCGCCGATGTACTGGCGGAGCGCCTGCCCTGGACGCTGCTGCTCGCGGGCTGCGGGCTGGCGCTGGCCGTGGTGTTCTCGCTGTTCGTCGGCACGCTGGCCGCCTGGCGCCAGGGAGGATGGCTCGACCGGTTGATCACGGCGCTCGGCCACGCCCTGGAGGGCATTCCCCCCTTCGTGGTGGCGCTGCTGGCGATCGCGTCGTTCTCGCTCGGGCTCGGCTGGTTGCCGGTGGCCGGGCTCACCGACGCGGGCAGCGCGCTCGGTCCGGCCCAGGTGGCCGAGCACCTGGTGCTTCCGGCGGCGGTGCTGGGGCTTTCGCAGAGCCCCTGGCTCGTGCTGCACGTCCGGCAGTCACTGCTGGCCGCCTTCACCGAGGACCACGTCACCGGTGCCCGGGCGAGAGGACTGCGCGAGCGCGTCGTGGTGCTGCGACACGCCCTTCCGACGGCGCTGCTGCCGTTCGTGACGCTGATCGGCGCTCGTGTTCCGGAGCTGGTTACCGGGGCGGTTCTGGTGGAGGAGGTCTTCTCCTGGCCGGGGGTGGCCTCCGCCGTGGTCACCGCAGCGCGAGCGGCCGACTACCCGCTGCTGACGGTCCTGACACTGTTGGCCACGGCCGCCGTGCTGCTCGGCTCCCTGCTGGCCGACGTGGCGGCCGTACTACTGGATCCGAGGGTCTCCGCCGATGGTTGAGCTCGACTCCCACGACACCACCGCTGGCGAACACCGCTCCTGGCGCAGCGCCGCGCGCGTGCGTGCCGGAACCGCGCGTGGCACCGGTGGTGCCGCGCGGGCGCGGCTGCGTCTCGGCGCGGCGGTGAGCGTGCTGGCCCTGCTCGTGCTGGCGGCGCTGCTGGTGCCGACGTTGTCCAGTGCCCCCGGCACCGTGGACTACCAGGCCGTTCGCCTGTCACCCGGTCCCGAGCATCCGTTCGGTACCGACACCTCGGGAAGGGACCTGTTCGTCCGCTCCCTCGCGGGACTGCGGGTCTCCCTGTTGGTTGCCGTGGTCAGCACCGCCGTGTCCGCGCTGCTCGGCACCGCTGTGGGGGCCGTCTCGGGTTCCCTCGGCGGTTGGGCGGACCGGCTGTTGATGCGAGTGGTCGACGCGGTCAACGCCGTGCCGCACCTGCTGCTGGGGATCGTGATCGTCGCGCTCTACCAGGGGACGGTGCTCGCCGTTGTGCTGTCCATCGGTCTGACCCACTGGGCCACAGTCGCGCGTGTGGTGCGTTCCGAGGTCCTCGGCCTGCGCAACCGCCCCTACGTGGACGCGGCCGTCTCCTCCGGGGCGGGACGCTGGTGGGTGCTGCGCAAGCACCTGCTTCCCGCGATCGTGCCTCAAGCGGCGTTGTCCGCCGTGCTGCTGGTGCCGCACGCGGTCTTCCACGAGACCGCGTTGAGCTTCCTCGGACTCGGGCTGCCGCCCCACCTGGCCAGCATCGGCAACATCCTCTCCGACGGCAGGGAGGGAGTGCTGCTCGGTGCCTGGTGGATCGTGGCCTTCCCAGCCGCGCTGCTCGTGGCCACCACGCTGTCGGTCTCCGGCATCGCCGCTGTCTGGCGCGATCGCGTGGTTCCCACCCGCCGTTCCGAACTGGCGCTGTGAGCCGCCGGTGCTCGACCCGATTCCCCGATCGAACGTCCGGCCGGTGCGGGACACCGCCCGGACCCCGCCCGGACCCCGCCCGCCCCTTCGACCCGTTCCGGCGGACCGGCGACACCGTCCGGCGCCAGGAGACGATCCTGATGGAGTGATCATCGGTGCAGGAACCACCACTGCTGTGGCTGGACGACATGTCGGTGCGCTTCGAGCTCGGCCGGAGCCGGGGCTCCGGGCCGGTGCACGCCGTCACCGACGCCAGGGTTCGGCTGTCCCCCGGGCAGGTACTGGCCCTGGTGGGCGAGTCCGGATGCGGTAAGTCCGTGCTGGCCTCGGCCCTGCTCGGGTTGTTGCCCTCGAACGCCTGGATCCGTGGTCGTGCCTGGCTGCATCCCGGCACGGACGAGGAGGTCGAGCTGCTGTCCAGCTCCGAACACGTGCTCGCGCGCCGGGTCCGGGGCAGGCGGATCGGTCTGGTGCCGCAGTCGGCCGCGACGCACCTGACCCCGGTGCGTACCGCGCGCGACCAACTGGCCGAGACCTTCCGCGAGTTGCGCGGTCGCGTCGATCACGGCTCGGTGGACGAACTGGCCGGGCGCGTCGGGCTCGCCCCGGCGGACCTGGCGCACTACCCGCATGAGCTGTCCGGCGGTATGGCCCAACGTGTCGCGGTGGCCTCGGCACTGGTGGCCGATCCCTCCGTGGTCATCGCCGACGAGCCGACCACCGGCCTGGACCGGCCGTTGGTCGACCGCGTCACGGATCTGCTCGGCGAACTCGCCGACCGGAACAGAGGAGTGTTGTTGATCACCCATGACTTGGCCGCCGCCAAGCGCGTGGCCACTCACGTGGCGGTGATGTACGCCAGCCGGGTGGTGGAGAGCGGCCCGGCGGAGGAAGTGTTCCACCGACCCTGGCACCCCTACACGAAAGGATTGCTGGAAGCCATGCCGGAGGCGGGCTTCCAGCCCGTCCCGGGGCACCCGCCCGCACTCACCGAGCTCGCCGAGCTGGAGCGGGAGTGGGGCTGTGTGTTCTGCCTGCGCTGTCCGGACACGCCCGGCGTGGCCCCCTGCAACGGGGACCCCGCGCTCGTCGAGTACGGCAGCAGGTCGGTCGCGGCGCATCCGCCATGCTGAGGGCCAGGGAGGTGGTCGCTGGCTACGACCGTGGCCGCGCGGTGCTCGACCGAGTGGACGTCGTGGTGCCGCCGGGGGCGGTTCGTGGGCTTGCGGGACCGAGCGGATGCGGCAAGTCCACGCTCGCCCGCGTGCTGGCGTTGCTGCAACGCCCCTGGTCGGGCACCGTCGAGTTGGACGGTCGTCCGGTCCGGGGCGCCCGGTACTCGGTGCCGGCCGAGCTGCGAACGGCGGTCGGGATCGTCTTCCAGCAGCCTCGCCCCGCTGTGGATCCGCGCATGACGCTGCGCCAGGTCGTCTCCGAGCCACTGCGAGCGCGCGGGATACGGCGCCCGTGGCGGAGGGTCGGTGAGCTGGCCGAGCTCACCGGGCTCAACGACGAGTTGCTCGACCGGATGCCGCACGAGGTCAGTGACGGGCAGTTGCAGCGGGCCTGCCTGGCACGGGCTGTGGCGCCGCGCCCGCGCTACCTGATCTGCGACGAGATGACGGGGATGCTGGACGCCTCAACCACGGCCGCGCTCGTACGGGTGGTCGGGGAACTGGTGAACGAGGAGGGGACCGGAGTGCTGGCCATCAGCCACGACGAGCCCCTGCTGCTCGCCTGGGCCGGTGACGACGTCATCCGGTGGTAGGGCCGGGAAGTGTGGCAGGGTGAGGTGATTGTCCAGTGCACGGTCGCCACGTGCCGTGGTGACCGAGGCGCCCGATTGGTTGTGGAGAGCACTGATGAGTGAACAGACCACGTTCACGCAATGGCGCGAACGAGCCAGGTCGGAGATCCGTGATGAACACCCGCAACTGCGTTGGTTGCTGATCACCGCCGCGGTGGTCGTGGTGCTCGGGATCGTGCTGGGGGCCATGGTGCTGCTGCTCGGGTGACGCTCCGGGGGTGGGGAGGCAGGTGATTCCCCACCCCCACCGGGCGTGTTCAGTTGCCCGCTTCGTCCAGCAACATGGCGACCGCCTCGTCGTTGCGGCTGGTCTCCCGCTGGATGACCTCGTCCGGTGGGTAGAAACCGTCGAAACCGCCGCCGCCGGGATACATCTCGAAGGTGAACGACAAGATTCCGTGTTCGGCCCACATCCAGTCGTTCACGCTTCCGTCGGTGACGTAGAGGTCGCTGGACTGCATCGGGGTGTAGCCGTTGGTTCCTGCCATCGCGTTGCCCAGTTCGGCGAACCTCCGGTACTGCTCCCGCGTCATGCCCGGCGCCGTGTCGGCCGTGGTGTAGCCGTACGGCCACAGCACCAGCTCCGAGAAGCTGTGGAAGTCAATGTGCGCGGTTATCCGCTGCCTTCCACCCACCACGCGTGATTCGACGAAGTCCCGCACCGCGGAGGTTTCGGGTGCGGAGAAGGGCGCCGGGCCGCGGTAGGTCGGCTGGCTCGGGTTCCCGCTGGAGCCCCCGCAGCAACCCCACTGGTAACCCCAGTTGCGGTTCAGGTCCACCGGAGTGCCCTGCCGGTTGCGGCGCCAGCCCCGGTATCCCGTTCTCGTCACGTCGTATGTCGCACCGTCCGGATTCACCATGGGGACGACCCAGATCTCCCGGCTGTCGACGTCCTCCGTGATCTCCGGGTCCGAACCGTATCCGTCGGTGTAGCGCCGCAGGATGTGCAGACACATCTCCGCCGTGAGGTGTTCACGGGCGTGCTGGTTGCAGGTGAACAGCACTTCCGGTTCCGCTTCGTCGATGTCCGCCCGGTCACTGATCTTGACCACCGGGATGTCCCTGCCCAGCGCCGAGCTTCCCGCCGAGGTGCTGTCGACGATTCCAGGGTGGTCGGTGGCCGCTTCCTCGATCTCGGCGAGGGTTTCCGAGTAGGTGTGGTAGTCGCCATCCTCCGGGGGGAACTCGGCCGGGCGTGCCGGTGCGTTCTGGAACCGGGCCGGTCCGTCCGCTACCCGGCGCGGGGCCATGCCCCTGGAGCGGAGCCGCCGTGCCTGCTCCGGGGTCGCCGACACGAAGGCCGTGCCCTCGTCGACCGAGAGCACCAGGGCCCCGGTGCGGTTGACCGCTGTGCGCGAGGCGGAGTCGGTGTTCGGTACGCGGTACACGGCCCGTGCCGAATCCGGTTCGGCGTCACCGGAAGTCACCTGGTCGGCTGTGGCCGACTGTGTGACCGGCAGTACGAACAGCAACGCGGTGAGGGACAACGCCGTCACCGCTCGTCGTCGTAACGGGTACATGCCTCTCCGATCGGTCAGGGATGTGCTGACCGTTCGAGATTCACTCCGGTTACTCCTGGTCACAACCTACTCACGTAGGAGAACGGGGCCGCTTTTCGGCGGACTCGCGCCCGGCCTCCGAGGGGGAGACCGCGAGGCGATCAGGAGCTGCCGACGGGGGCGAGCGGCCGTGCGGCTACCCTGGTAACCAGCAACGTTTCGCGGAGGGAAACCCATGCTCAGCCGTATCGACCTGCGGGGTCGGGAGCCGTCCGTCGGTGAGCTGCGTACCAGGCTGCCACGAGCCGGTATGGACGTGGAGCACGCGCTGCCCGCGGTGCGGCCGCTGCTCGAGGACATCGCCGAACGGGGAGTCGCCGCCGCCCTGGAGCACACCGAGCGGTTCGACTCCGTTCGCCCCGAGCGGGTGCGGGTGCCGGACGAGGAGCTGCACGAGGCGCTGCGTGGTCTGGACCCGTCGATCCGCACCGCCCTCGAGGAGTCCGTGAGTCGTGCCAGGAAGGTGCACGCCGAGCAGCGTCGGACCGACGTCACCACCGAGGTCGCGCCCGGCGGCACGGTCACCGAGCGTTGGGTCCCGGTCTCCAGGGTGGGGCTCTACGCTCCCGGCGGGCTGGCCGTCTACCCCTCCAGCGTCGTGATGAACGTGGTTCCGGCTCAGGCGGCCGGTGTGGAGTCACTGGTGGTGTGCTCTCCGCCTCAGGCGGAGTTCGGCGGCAGGCCGCACCCGACCATCCTCGCGGCCGCGGCGTTGCTCGGGGTTGACGAGGTCTGGGCCGTCGGCGGTGCGCAGGCCGTGGGACTGCTGGCCTACGGTGGTGTGGACACGGACGGGCGGGAGCTGCTGCCGGTGGACATGGTCACCGGTCCCGGCAACGTCTACGTCACGGCGGCGAAGCGGCAACTGCGCAACATCGTCGGGATCGACGCCGAGGCCGGACCGACCGAGATCGCCGTGCTGGCCGACGAGACCGCCGATCCGGTGCACGTCGCCACCGACCTGATCAGTCAGGCCGAGCACGACACGCTGGCCGCCAGCGTGCTGGTGACCACTTCGATCGAGCTCGCCGACGCGGTCGACGAACGACTGGCCGAACGTGTCCCCGCCACCAAGCACACCGAGCGCATCCGCGCCGCGCTGACCGGTGAGCAGTCCGGTTGCGTACTGACCTCCTCGTTGGCGGACGGTGTTCGCGTCGTCGACGCCTACGCGGCCGAGCACCTGGAGGTCCAGACCGCCGATGCTTCCCGGGTCGCCGCCGAGGTGCGCAACGCGGGCGCGATCTTCGTCGGCCCGTACGCGCCGGTCTCGCTCGGTGACTACTGCGCGGGCTCGAACCACGTGCTCCCCACCGGGGGCTGCGCGCGGCATTCCTCGGGGCTGAGCGTACAGAGCTTCCTGCGCGGCATCCACGTCGTGGACTACAGCAGGCAGGCGCTCCGCGACGTCACCTCCCAGGTGGTGGCGCTGTCCGAGGCCGAGGATCTTCCAGCGCACGGCGAGGCGGTCACCGCCCGATTCGAGTGAGTGAGCCGGCATCCACAACGACGACGAATTGGTGAAATCGATGAGCGACGTGATCGGCGGCGAGACGACGCTGGCCGATTTGCCCCTGCGGGACGATCTGCGCGGTCGTACTCCCTACGGGGCGCCACAGCTGGACGTCCCGGTGTTGTTGAACACCAACGAGAACCCGTTCCCTCCTCCTAAGCAGCTGGTCGACGACGTCGTCGCCGCCGTGGGGGAGAGCGCGAGCAGCCTGAACCGCTACCCCGACCGGGACGCGGTCTCGCTGCGGGAGGACCTGGCCGCCTACCTCACCGGTGCCACCGGTGTGTTCGTCTCGGCCGACAACGTGTGGGCGGCCAACGGCTCCAACGAGATCCTGCAGCAGCTCCTGCAGGCGTTCGGCGGTCCGGGCCGTACCGGGCTGGGCTTCGAACCGTCCTATTCGATGCATCCGGTGCTCGCGGCGGGTACTCGGACCGAGTGGCTGCCCGAACCCCGCCGCGACGACTTCACCCTGGACGGGGCCGAGGCCGCGCGGGCGGTGAGCGAGCGTCGGCCGGACGTGGTGTTCGTGACCAGTCCGAACAACCCGACGGGGCAGTCCGTCGACCCGGACGATCTGCGCGCCCTGCTGCGTGCCGCTCCCGGTCTCGTCGTGGTCGACGAGGCGTACGTGGAGTTCTCGCAGCGGCAGAGCGCGATCGGGCTGATCTCCGAGTTCCCCACCAAGCTCGTCGTGAGCCGGACCATGAGCAAGGCCTTCGCGTTCGCGGGCGGGCGGCTCGGGTATCTCGCCGCCTCCCCCGCCGTCATCGAGGCGTTGCTGCTCGTGCGGTTGCCCTACCACCTGTCCACCGTCACCCAGGCGGCCGCGCGCGCCGCGCTGCGGCACGCCGACGCCACCCTGAGCGGGATCAAGCAGCTCGTCGACGAGCGAGCCAGGGTGACCGAACGGCTGCGCGAACTCGGTTTCACGCCGGTCGTCAGCGACGCCAACTTCGTGCTGTTCGGCACGTTCGACGACGCCCACCGCGCCTGGCGGCGTTACCTCGACTCCGGGGTGCTCATCCGGGACGTGGGCATCAGCGGCCATCTCAGGGTCACCATAGGGTCGCCGCGTGACAACGACGCGTTCCTCGCGGCGAGCGAACGAGTCGGTGAGGAGCTCTCCCGGTGAACGAAGCGGCACCCCGTACCGGACGCGTGGAACGCACCACCAAGGAATCGAGCGTCACGGTCGAACTCGACCTGGACGGCAGTGGGCGGGTCGAGGTGGACACGACCGTGCCCTTCTACGACCACATGCTGCACTCCCTCGGCACGCACGCCGCGTTCGACATGACCGTGCGCGCCAGCGGGGACATCCACATCGACGCCCACCACACCGTCGAGGACACCGCGATCGTGCTGGGGCAGGCGCTGCGCCAGGCCCTCGGGGGCAAGGCGGGTATCCGCCGGTTCGGCGACGCCTGGATACCGATGGACGAGACGCTGGCCCACGCGGCCGTCGACGTCTCCGGGCGGCCGTACTGCGTGCTGACGGGCGAGCCCGAGCAGTACAACACGTTCACCGTCGGCAACAATTACCCCTTCGTGCTCAACCGGCACGTCTTCGAGTCCCTGGCCTTCCATGCCGGGATCAACCTGCACGCACGGGTGATCCACGGCAGGGATCCGCACCACATCACCGAGGCGCAGTACAAGGCGATCGCCCGGGCCCTGCGTGCCGCGGTCGAGCCGGACCCCCGGTTCGCCGACACGGTGCCCTCCACGAAGGGATCGCTGTGACCCGCTCTCCTGTGGGGCACCCGTCGGGAGGGTGACGGTTCGCCGCGCTCCGTCTCGGCGTCACCCGGTGAGGGTGTCGCGGGACGGGGACCGTTGGGGCCGCCGGTAGCTCCCGGTGGGCCGCGCCGCCCGAACTCGCTCTCTTCCGGTTCGGGCGCGGCATTCGGGAAGCGGCACCCGGCCCGCTGGAGCCGACCCGCGAGGCCCGTGTCGTCGGTTGCCGCTCACTCTCCACCCAGCTCGGCGGACGGTCGCACGAGCGGGTGGTTCTCCTGGGAACTCCCCTTGACAGTGCCGTGAGCGAAGTCGCATTGTCGCTCATTAAGCAACATAGTGTGTATTACGCAACATATGTTGTGTGTTGTCGCTTTGACAATGGTGTCAAGGGAGAGCTCATGACCAGGTCGCCGCTGGCCGGGGCGCGGGCCCCGGCTGTTCCCGAAGTCCCCGTGCCTCCCGACGTCGGTTCGGTGCTGGACGCGGTCGGTGACACCCCGCTGCTGCGCATCGAGGGAATTTGGGTCAAGCTCGAATTCCTCAACCCCTCCGGCTCGATCAAGGCGCGCATAGCCACCTACATGATCGAGCGCGCCGAACGCGAGGGGCTGCTGCGCCCCGGCGACACCATCGTGGAGGCCAGCAGCGGAAACACCGGAAACGCCATGAGCATGGTGGCGGCGGTGAAGGGGTATCCGATGCTGGTGGTCATGCCGCGCAACGTCAGCACCGAACGGGCGGCCATCTCCCGCGCCTTCGGGGCCGAGGTGCGCACCACCGGGGATTTCCACGTGAACGCGGCCCTGGAGACCGCACGTGAGCTCGGGGAACAACCCGGCTACTTCGCGCCGCAGCAGTTCGACAGCGAGTGGAACGTCGACGAGAACCGCACCTGGCTCGGTCCGGAGATCCTGCGTCAGCTCCCGCCCGGAACGCTCCCGGGCGCGGTGGTCGGCGGTGTCGGCACGGGAGGCACGATCATCGGAGTGGGCCAGGCGTTCCGCGAGGTCAACCCCGAGTGCCGGATCGTGGCCATGGAACCGAACGAGTCCTGCACCCTGGCCTGCGGTGAGATCGACAAACACCTCATCGAGGGAATCTCGGACGGTTTCGTGCCGGGGGTGTTCGCCAGGCACCGGCACGAGGTCGACGAGATCGTCGCAGTGGACAGCGCCGACGCCCTCCGGCAGTGCCGCGAGCTGGGACGACGTTACGGTCTGTTCGTAGGGCCGTCCTCGGGGGCCCACCTGCTCGCCGCCAAGCGGTTGCGACGGGACCGGCCGGAACTCGGGGAGATCGTGACCTTTCTGGCGGACGAGGGCGAGAAGTACCTGACCGAGCACTTCGACTGACATGAAGCGGCGGTCCTCGCCCACGTACGCCGGTCGCCCGTGGTCCGGACGGCGTCTCGCGGTGTTGGTCCGGCCGGTGGGCAGTGTCCGCGCGATCCCGACGTGCGGCGCTCCCGGCTCACCAACCGGGGCCGGGCGAGCGCGGGCGGAACGAACTACTCCGGTGGGACCCGGCGGAACCCCGCCCCCACTTCGGGTGATCAGCACGAACCGTGCTGGCGTAGAAGATCCGACAGCGCGATGATGAGTGGGTCTGACGAGTGAGTTCGCGAAAGGCGGGGTGGATCACGTGAGTAGGCACGGCCCCGACAAGGACATCGATGAATCGGAACTCGAGGTGCACCGCCGCGAGCGGTCCGCGGCCGGGGTGCGTGGGGTAGCGGTCTCACTCGGACGGAGCCTGCGGCAGATGGGTCCGGTACGCACCGTCAAGACCCTCCCGCTGCTGAACCAGCGCGACGGTTTCGACTGCCCCGGCTGCGCCTGGCCCGAGCCCCGGGACGAGGAGGGCGGCTCCCGCAAGTGGGCGGAGTTCTGCGAGAACGGGGCCAAGGCCGTCGCCGAGGAGGCCACCACCCGCACCGTGGATCCCGAGTTCTTCGAGCGTCACTCGATCGAGGAACTCGCCGAACGCACCGACTACTGGCTGGGCCAGCAGGGACGCCTGACCCAGCCGATGATTCGACGGGAGGGCGACACCCACTACCGGCCGATCGAGTGGCAGCGGGCGTTCGAGGTCATAGTCGACGGGCTCCGGAAGGTCGGCCCGGGGCACACCTCGTTCTACACCTCTGGGCGGACCAGTAACGAGGCCGCTTTCTGCTACCAGCTGCTGGCCCGGTCCTTCGGCACCAACAACCTGCCCGACTGCTCCAACATGTGCCACGAGTCCTCCGGCGCCGCGCTGAGCGAGACGATCGGCGTGGGTAAGGGCTCGGTGACCCTGTCCGACATCGAGCACGCCGACCTAGTCGTGGTAATCGGACAGAACCCGGGCACCAATCATCCCCGGATGCTGAGCTCGCTGGAGCGGACCAAACAGAACGGCGGCCGGATACTGGCGGTCAATCCGCTGCCGGAAACCGGGTTGATGCGCTTCAGCAATCCGCAGAACGTGCGAGGGGTGGTCGGTTCCGGCACCCCGCTGGCCGACGAGTTCGCCCAGGTGCGTATCGGTGGTGATCTGGCGCTGTTCAAGGCCATCGGTGCGCTGCTGCTGCGGTTCGAGGACGAGGCACCCGGAACGGTGGTGGACCGCGAGTTCGTCGACAACCACACGTACGGTTTCCAGGAGTTCGCCGCGCGGGGCCGCGAGGTCGACTGGCAGGAGGTCGAGCGGCTGACCGGTCTGGAACAGCCGCGGATCGAGCGCGTCGCCCGGATGTTCGCCGAGTCGCGCTCCACGGTGGTCTGCTGGGCGATGGGGATCACCCAGCACCGGCAGGCGGTTCCCACCATCCGGGAGATCGTCAACGTCCAGCTGCTACGAGGCATGATCGGCAAACCCGGAGCGGGGGTGTGCCCGGTGCGCGGTCACTCCAATGTGCAGGGCGACCGCACCATGGGTATCTGGGAGCGGATGCCCGAGTCCTTCCTGGCGGCGTTGGACGAGGAGTTCGGCCTCTCCGTCCCCCGTCGGCCCGGCTGGGACACGGTGGAGACGCTGCGTGCCATGCGGGAGGGAGAGTGCGCCGCGTTCTTCGCGCTCGGCGGCAACTTCGCGGCGGCCACCCCGGACAGTGCGGCCACCGAGGCGGCGCTGCGCGGCTGTGAACTCACGGTGCAGGTGTCTACCAAGCTCAACCGGTCACACGTGGTTCCGGGACGGACCGCGCTCATCCTGCCCACGCTCGGCCGCACCGAACGCGACCGGCAGTCAGGCGGGGAGCAGTTCGTCACCGTGGAGGATTCGATGTCGGTGGTGCATGCCTCGCGCGGTCGGTTGGAGCCCGCTTCCCCCGATCTGCTCTCGGAGGTGGCCATCGTGTCCGAACTGGCCCGTACCCTCCTCGGCGAGGACCACCCCGTGCCGTGGCGGGTGTTCGAGGAGGATTACGACCGGATTCGCGAGCACATCGCCAGGGTGGTTCCCGGCTGTGCCGACTACAACGAGCGGGTGCGCGAACCCGACGGGTTCGTACTGCCACATCCACCGCGTGACAGCCGAACGTTTCCCACCGCCACCGGCAAGGCCAACTTCACGGTGAACGTGCCGGACATGATCCACGTTCCGGAGGGCAGGCTGCTGCTGCAGAGTCTGCGCAGCCACGACCAGTACAACACCACGATCTACGGGCTCTCGGACCGCTACCGCGGGATCGAGAACGCGCGACGCGTGGTGCTGACCAACCCCACCGACATCGCGGAACTCGGCCTCGCCGAGGGGCAGTCGGTGGACCTGGTCTCGGAGTGGGCGGACGGTTCCGGCGGTGTCGAGGAGCGCAGGGCCGAATCGTTCCGGGTGGTCGCCTACGAGACCCCGCGCGGTTGTGCGGCGGCCTACTACCCGGAGGCCAACCCGCTGGTTCCGCTGGATTCGGTGGCGGAGTACTCGAACACCCCGGTGTCCAAGGCCGTGGTGGTGCGGATCGAGCCGAGTCGGGAGGTGTAAGCCAGGGCTGAGATCGCGGCCCCGACAGAGCGGGAACAGGAACGGCGGATCACACCGGGACCGGTTCAGGAGTGTCGCCCACCGGTTTCGGCTCCCGGTGTCGCCGGTACCGGTGGCTCCGAGCCGAGTTAGGGGCCTCGCGGGGCGTGGAGCCCGGCCCCGGCCGCTGTTCCGAGGGGCGTGGTACGGCGAGGTGCGCACTCGTCCTCCGCGCTGTGACCATCCGATCGGAACTGCTCTGCGCCCCTGGGCTGAGTCCGGTGGTCGGCTTCGGCGGGGCCACCGTTGATCCGGACGACCGATGCGAAAGGTGCGAGATCCGTGCGCGAGTTCCTGCCGGTCATTCTGCTCGCCGTCGCGGGATTTCTGGGCGGTGGAGCTTACGCGATGTGGAGAACCGCACGGGTGCCCGCGGTCCTGCTCGGTGCGGGTGCGGTGCTGGCGCTGGTCGGCGGACTGCTGTGGATATAGCCGCACCCGTGCGCCCGCGTCCTGGCCGGGCTCGCGATCACACGTGGCGCCTCGGACGCCCCGAGATGATCCACTGGCCCCTTCAACGCTCCGCCGTCCCCACCGTTCGGTGCGTCCCGCAGCGAACGGCCGACCCCGGTCCTATCCTAGGCGTTTTCCGTGAGCTGTCTCGTCAGGTCACAGTCCCCCCTCGGCTTTCGGGCGAAGCCGAGGAGCCGCGGGGCCATCGGTCGCCATCCTGTCGTCCGGGTTGTGCAGCGAACAGGTGTTCAGTGACAGGCAGCCGCAGCCGATGCATCCGGTGAGCCGGTCCCGCAGTCGTTGCAACCCGTCGATACGGGCGTCGAGTTCGTCGCGCCAGCGTTCCGACAACCTCGCCCAGTCGGTCCTGGTGGGGGCGTGGTCGTCCGGCAGGGTTCGCAGCGCCTCCGCGATGTCCTCCAGGGCCAGCCCCACGCGTTGGGCGGCCCGGATGAACGCCAGACGTCGCAGCACGCTGCGTTCGTAGCGTCGCTGGTTGCCGCTCGTGCGTGTTGAGGTGATCAGCCCGCGGTCCTCGTAGAAGCGGAGTGCCGTGGTCGCTATTCCACTGCGTTCGGCGAGTTCGCCGATGGTCAGTTTGGCGGCGGGTTTCGACACGCCGCCAGCATAACGAGCGGGTTCGTGTCCAACTATCAGTATCCGTCCGATTCTTCGTCGTGATCGTGGTTACGGGGTGAACCCGGTGTGCGGCGGGATGGTTCGTGTGGGAGAGCTCCTGACGGGAGAATGCCGTCGGCGGTCGTCCTGACAACGGACCGGTTCCTCGGCCGGGTAGGCTGGTGCCGTGCCACGAGTTGTCGTACTGGACTACGGATCCGGCAATCTCCGTTCGGCCGAGCGCGCGCTGGAACACGCGGGTGCGCGAGTCGAGGTCACCGATGATCACCGTGCGGCGATGGAGGCCGATGGCCTCGTCGTGCCGGGAGTAGGGGCGTTCTCCGCCTGCATGCGCGGACTGCTCGAGGTCGGTGGCGACAAGCTCGTCGATCGACGGCTGGCCGACGACCGGCCCGTGCTCGGGATCTGCGTCGGAATGCAGATCCTGTTCGAACGGGGAGTCGAACACGGAGTGGCGGCTGAGGGGGTCGGCAGGTGGCCCGGTGCGGTGGAACGGTTGCGCGCCGAGGTGCTGCCCCACATGGGGTGGAACACGGTCTCCGCTCCGTCCGGCAGCGTGCTGTTCGCGGGGATGACTCCCGAGACCAGGTTCTACTTCGTCCACTCGTTCGCGGCGCGCGGTTGGGGGGACGCCGGGACGGCGAGTGAACAACGGCGCTCGGTGTGGGCCGAGCACGGCGAGCCGTTCCTGGCCGCTGTGGAGGACGGTCCCCTGATGGCGACCCAGTTCCACCCGGAGAAGTCCGGTGCCGCCGGGAGCGCTCTGCTGCGCAACTGGTTGGAAACCCTGTGAGTGCCCGTCGGCACGGGCTGATGCGCCCCGGTGGTGCCGCTCGCGTGGTGGCCTTTCTGCTGTGCTTCGGCATGGTCGTGGGGTTCGCCTCGACGTACCTGCTGGCCGCGGGTGTCTCCGGATGGTTGGTGATCTCGGCGGCCCTGCTTGTGCTCGCCGTTCCGGTGGGGGCCGCGCTGTACTCCGGTGGTCGGTCCCGCGGGAGGCGTTGAACGGGATGCGCCGGGACCGCTCGACGAGCACCGTGCGACGGGTGGCGACGTGGTGCCGCGAGTCCCGTCATAGGCTTGGGACGTGACTTTCACGCTGCTTCCCGCTGTTGACGTCGCCGACGGGCAGGCCGTGCGTCTGGTGCAGGGTGCCGCGGGCACCGAGACCTCCTACGGGGACCCGCTGCGGGCCGCTCTGGCTTGGCAGGACGCGGGGGCGGAATGGGTCCACCTCGTGGACCTGGACGCCGCCTTCGGTCGTGGTTCGAACCGGGAGCTGCTCGCCGAGGTGGTCGCGAAGTTGGACGTCGCCGTGGAGCTGTCCGGTGGAATCCGGGACGACGACTCGTTGCGCGCGGCGCTGGAGACGGGCTGTGCCCGGGTGAATCTCGGCACCGCCGCGCTCGAGGACCCCGAGTGGACCGCGCGGGTGGTCGCCGAGCACGGCCAGCGTGTGGCGGTCGGCCTGGACGTGCGTATCGGTGATCGGGGACACCGCCTGGCGGCGCGCGGCTGGACGCGGGACGGCGGGGATCTGTGGCAGGTGCTTGACCGGTTGGACGCCGCGGGCTGCGCCCGTTACGTGGTCACCGACGTGAGCAAGGACGGGACGTTGGGAGGGCCCAACCTGTCGCTGCTGCGCGCGGTCTGCGAGTACACCCCCGCGCCGGTCGTGGCCTCCGGAGGGGTATCCACTGTGCACGATCTGGTGGCGCTGGCCGAACTCGAACCGTACGGGCTCGAGGGCTCGATCGTGGGCAAGGCGCTGTACGCGGGCAACTTCACTCTGACCGAAGCTCTCGAAGCCGTCGGCGGATGAAGCCGTGGCGCGGCGAACCCCGGGAAATCGTCGCGCCGGGGTGGCCCGCGTATCCCCGGGAGCCGATCATCGAAGCCGTGGGGCCGCTCCACCACCGGGCACTTATGCTGGTGCCATGTCGGTCGCGGTGCGCGTGATCCCCTGTCTGGACGTCGACCAGGGGCGAGTGGTCAAGGGAGTCAATTTCACCGGGCTGGTCGACGCGGGTGATCCGGTCGAGCTGGCCCGTCGCTACGACGGGGAGTGGGCCGACGAGCTGACGTTCCTCGACGTCACCGCTTCCTCGTCCGATCGGGAGACCACCTACGACGTGGTACGCGGCACCGCCGACCAGGTCTTCATCCCGCTGACCGTGGGTGGCGGCGTGCGCGGTCCCGAGGACGTGGACCGCCTGCTGCGTGCGGGCGCCGACAAGGTCAGCCTCAACACCGCGGCCATCTCGGATCCCGGACTGCTGGAGACCGCGTCCCGCCGGTTCGGGGCGCAGTGCGTGGTGCTTTCGGTCGATGCCAGGCGCGTGCCGTCCGGCGGGACCGAGACCTCCTCCGGTTTCGAGGTCACCACGCACGGGGGCCGACGGGGAACCGGCATCTGCGCCGTCGAGTGGGCGGCCAGAGCCGAGCGGCTGGGCGTCGGCGAGATACTGCTCAACTCCATGGACGCCGACGGCACCAAAGAGGGGTTCGACCTCGAGATGATCCGCGCCGTGCGTGCCGCCGTGCGCGTCCCGTTGATCGCCAGCGGCGGTGCCGGGAGCGCCGAGCACTTCGCGCCCGCCGTGCACGCCGGGGCCGACGCCGTGCTGGCCGCGAGCGTCTTCCACTTCGGAGAGCTGACCATCGAGGAGGTCAAGAACGCCATGCGAGCGGAGGGGATCACGGTCCGATGACGTCACCGGCAGGCGAGGGGCGAACCGAGGGGGCACTCGATCCGGCGATCGCCGCGAGACTCAAGCGCAACGAGGACGGCCTGATCGCCGCGGTGGCCCAGCAGCACGACACGGGCCGGGTGCTGATGATGGCCTGGATGGACGAGGAGGCGTTGCGCCGCACCCTGCACAGCAGGCAGGCCACCTACTACTCGCGCAGCCGTGCCCGGCACTGGGTCAAGGGGGAGTCCTCCGGCAACACGCAGTACGTGCGGGAGGTCCGGCTCGACTGCGACGGTGACACGGTGTTGCTGCTCGTCGAGCAGACCGGTCCCGCCTGTCACACGGGTGCGCCGGACTGTTTCGAGGCCGATGTGCTGCTGCGGCCCGAATCGACGCCTCCAGCCGCGTGAGCTGGGTGGCGCCGGGCCCGTGTTTCTCGCTCACTCCTGTCGCAACGGCCCGGTGAGGTAGCGCTGCAGGTTGGGGGCGATACTGGCCACTACCAGCTCGTGCTCGGCGCTGGCCAGCGGCTCCACCCGTACCACGTAGCGCATCATGCCGAGTCCCACGAGCTGTGAACCGCACAGCGCGGCGCGCAGCTCCGGTTCGTCGGAGCCCAGCTCCCGCAGCAGCCTGCCGAACAGCGCGGTGGTGAGGAATTCGCGCAGCATGCGTACCGCGCTCTCCCGAACCGAGAGGCTGCGCACCAGCGCGGCGAACTCACCGCCGCCCGCCTCGTCCCAGACCGAGAGGAACATGCCCAGCATGCGTTCCGCCAGCCGCTCGGTGGGGCCGTCGAGCAGCCGGGGCAGCATCCTGGCCGGATCGACCGGCAGGGAGACGGCGGCGGTGAAAAGCTCCTCCTTGCCGCCGAACCAGTGCCGGACCATCGCGGGATCGACTCCGGCCCGGCCCGCGATGTCCCGTACGGTGGCGCCCTCGTAACCGTTCTCGATGAAGGCGGTGCGGGCCGCGTCGAGCAGCTCCTCCTTGGTGCTGCCACCGCCGCCCCTGCGACCCCGTCGCAGACGAGTGCGCTCCGCGTCACGGCTGTCTGGTTGCACGCTCCACATCCTCACGGGCCGGTCGCCGCATCCGCAAATTTCGGGTCAGTCCCGGTAAGTCGCCACGAGCGGCCTGCGACAATGACTCCCATGGTCGGCGACGGTGACATCGGCACTACCAGCCCCTCGCGAGCCGAGTTCCGCGAGCTCGCGGCCGGGCGTCGGGTGATCCCGGTCGTGCGGCGACTGCTCGCGGATGACGAGACGCCGCTGGGGATCTATCGGAAACTGGCGCGCAACAGGTCCGGGACCTTCCTGTTCGAATCCGCCGAGAACGGTCGTTCCTGGTCGCGCTGGTCCTTCGTGGGGGTGCACAGTGCGGCGGCCCTCACGGTACGTGACGGTGATTCGTGCTGGCTGGGCACGCCACCGGACGGTTTACCCACCGACGGCGACCCGATGGAGACGCTGCGGGAGACCCTGCGGTTGCTGCACACCGATCCGCTGCCCGGACTGCCGCCGTTGACGGGCGGAATGGTCGGTTACCTCGGCTACGACACCGTCCGCAGGTTCGAGCTGTTGCCGGAGGACACCGAGGACGACCTCGGCATCCCGGAGATGGTGATGCTCTTCGCCACCGACCTCGCGGCGCTGGACCACCACGAGGGCACCGTCACGCTGATCGCCAACGCGGTCAACTGGGACGACAGTCCGGAACGGGTGGACGCCGCCTACGACGACGCCGTGGCCAGGCTCGACGCGATGACACGACGGTTGCACGAGCCCTCGCCTTCCACGGTGGCGGCCTTCTCGCGGCAGGAGCCGGAGTTCACCCGCCACCGCGACTCCGAACGGCACCGGGAGGCGGTCCTGCGCGCCAAGGAGGCCATCCACCAGGGCGAGGCGTTCCAGGTGGTCGTCTCGCAGCGTTTCGAGATGCGCACCGAGGCGCAGGCGCTGGATATCTACCGAATCCTGCGCACCACCAACCCGAGTCCCTACATGTACCTGCTGCGGTTGCCCGACCCGGTCGACGAACAGCCGTTCGACATCGTCGGCTCCAGTCCGGAGTCGCTGGTCAAGGTCAGGGACGGCCACGCCACGACCTACCCCATCGCCGGAACCCGTTGGCGGGGCGCGGACGAGGACGAGGACGTCGCCCTCGAGAAGGAGCTCATCAACGACGACAAGGAGCGTGCCGAGCACCTCATGCTCGTCGATCTCGCCCGCAACGACCTGGGAAGGGTGTGCCGGGCGGGCTCGGTGCACCCGGTGGAGTTCTTCCGTGTGGAGCGCTACAGCCACGTCATGCACATCGTGTCGTCGATCACCGGTGAACTCGGGGACGAGTACCACGCCTTCGACGCGGTGACCGCCTGCTTCCCGGCGGGGACGTTGTCCGGGGCACCCAAGCCCCGCGCCATGCGGATAATCGAGGAGCTGGAGCCGACGCGGCGCGCGCAGTACGGCGGAGTGGTCGGCTACTTCGACTTCGCCGGGAACGCCGACACCGCGATAGCCATCCGCACCGCTCTGCTGCGGCACGGCACCGCGTACGTGCAGGCTGGCGGCGGCATCGTCGCGGACTCGGATCCGGCCGCCGAGGACCAGGAGTGTCTGAACAAGGCGAAGGCGGTGCTCAGCGCCGTCGCCACGGCCGCGACCCTCCGGCGTCCGGACGGTGAGGCCGAGAGCGGGAGAGCCGGGGCCGCTCCGGACGGGCACCTCGACGACCGCCCGACGGCCTCACCCGCCGAGATGCTGGGAAGCTCGACTCCGAGCTGAGGACTCCAGCACGAGAGCCGGGGCGGAAGCGGCACGGGAGGTGCCCGCGGCTCCGGCTCACCGACCCGAGATCCCGATGTGGGGGTGTGAAACCGGCGTGACCACCCGACAGGAGTCGACCGAGCGGAGCGCGACGGGCCGTCGGTTGTTGGTTTCGTGCGTCATCGGCATGCTCGCCGCGGCCGTCGGGCTGTGGGCGGCGAGCTCGCTGGTGTGGACACGGCAGCGTTATCGGACACCGTTCTCCGGTGACGACGTGGCGCGGGTGACGGGGGAGGCGTTGCGTCCCGAGCTCGCGCCGTTGGCGTTGGCCACCCTCGCGGCGATCGCGGCGGTACTGGCGACCGGCGGTCTGTTGCGCCGAGTGATCGGCCTGGTGATCGTCCTCGAGGCCGTGCTGCTGGGATGGCGCCTGTTCGACTGGCTCGTTGGTCCGGCCGGGGTTTCGGAGGTTCCCGGTTCCCCGCCGGGAAGCAGGCCGTTGGAGGTGCGGGAGGTGCTGCCCTACGCTCCCGCGCTGATGGGAGCCTCGGCGTTGGTGCTCCTGCTGTGCGGGGCGGCGGTGCTCTTCGCCGCGCGACGGATGCCCGCCATGGGGTCGAAGTACTCCGCTCCCGCCGAAGCGCGTGAAACCCGTGATCCGGACCGGCGTCTCTGGGAGGATCTGGACGAAGGTCGTGACCCCACCGAAGCGGGTGACGGAGACGAGAACGGTTGATTCCCGGGAGGAAGGACCGTGGCCCCGCCACGGTTCGCCTGCGGAGCGCGCCGATCCCGGAACGGAGCTGTTTTCCCGGCGAGCAGCCTTCCCGAACACCGGCACCCAACACCGACAAGGGACCAAGGTCCTTGATGCGCTGGGACGTTGTTCCGCCCCCTGCGGCGGGCTTCACACTGAACGGGTTTAGCATCGATACCGCGACCGGCACGGCGGGGAAGGGGAGTGTCGTGATCGAGCGCGATAGGACGATCCGCGCGTATTGCCACCTGCGAGCAAGTGTCCGGCCGGCCCTGTGCGAGGTGCCCTCGTGAGCGTTTTGGACACGATCATCGAAGATGTCCGGCAGGACCTGGCCGCCCGTGAGGCGGAGGTTCCGTTCGAGGAGGTCAAAAAGCTTTCGGCGACCGCGCAACCCCCCAAGGACGTCTGGGCGGCACTGCACGAACCGGGCGTGGGGGTGATCGCGGAGGTGAAGCGGCGCAGCCCCTCCAAGGGGGAGCTGGCCGACATCGCCGAACCGGCCGATCTCGCCGCCGGCTACCACGAATCGGGTGCCCGGGTCATCAGCGTTCTCACCGAGCAACGTCGTTTCGGTGGTTCGCTGCGCGACCTGGACGCGGTGCGGGCCAGGGTCAGTGCGCCGATCCTGCGCAAGGACTTCATCGTCAGTCCCTACCAGGTGCACGAGGCCCGCGCGCACGGTGCCGACATGGTGCTGCTCATCGTCGCGGCCCTGGAACAGAACGCCCTCGAGGCGCTGCTGGACCGGGTGGAATCGCTCGGGATGATGGCCCTGGTCGAGGTGCACACCGCGGAGGAGGCCGATCGGGCCCTCGCGGCCGGTGGCAAGATCATCGGGATCAACGCGCGGGACCTGCACACTCTGGAGGTGGACCGCGACGTGTTCGGCCGGATCGCTCCGGGGCTTCCCGCCGGAGTGATCAAGATCGCGGAGTCCGGGGTGCGGGGACCGAGCGACCTGATGGCCTACGCCGGGTCCGGAGCCGATGCGGTACTGGTCGGTGAGGGCCTGGTCAGTAGTGACAACCCACGTGCGGCGTTGACGCAGTTGGTCACGGCGGGTTCTCACCCGGCCTGCCCGCGTCCCAGCCGCGGATAGGAAACCGGATGACAGCGCGAGACTCCGAGACCTCCTACGAGTCGGTGACGCCGGGAGGGACGGGCGTCAGCGGGCACGACCCCGACTCCGGCGGGCACTTCGGTTCCTACGGTGGTCGCTTCATGCCCGAAGCCCTGATCGCCGCGCAGGACGAGCTCGCGGCCGAGTACGACAAGGCGCGGGATGACCCGGAGTTCGTAGCCGAGCTCGAACGGCTGCTGCGTGACTACGCGGGCAGACCCTCCCCGCTGACCGAGGTCGAACGGTTCGGCGCCCATGCGGGGGGAGCACGGGTGCTGCTCAAGCGGGAGGACCTCAACCACACCGGCTCTCACAAGATCAACAACGTGTTGGGGCAGGCCCTGCTGGTCAAGCGCATGGGCAAGCGTCGGGTGATCGCCGAGACCGGGGCGGGGCAGCACGGCGTCGCGACCGCCACCGCCTGTGCGCTGCTCGATCTCGACTGCGTCATCTACATGGGTGCCACCGACACCCGGCGGCAGGCCCTCAACGTGGCGCGGATGCGGTTGCTCGGGGCCGAGGTCCGCCCGGTCGAGGCCGGTTCGGCCACCCTCAAGGACGCGATCAACGAGGCTCTGCGGGACTGGGTGACCAACGTCGCCGACACCCACTACCTGCTCGGTACGGCGGCGGGCGCCCACCCGTTTCCGCTGATGGTCCGCAACCTGCACAAGGTCATCGGTGAGGAGAGCAGGGAACAGGTGCTGCGCCGCACCGGTCGGCTGCCCGACGCGGTGGTCGCTTGCGTGGGGGGTGGTTCCAACGCCATCGGGATCTTCCACGGGTTCATAGACGACCCCGGCGTGCGCCTGGTCGGGATGGAGGCGGGCGGTCACGGACTCGACAGTGGTGAACACGGCGCCGCGCTCACCAGCGGTAGCCCGGGGACGCTGCACGGTGCCAGGTCCTACCTGCTACAGGACGAGGACGGCCAGATCGCCGAGGCCTACTCGATATCGGCCGGGCTGGACTACCCCGGCGTGGGGCCGGAGCACGCCTGGCTGGCCGACACCGGGCGTGCGGAGTACCGCGCCGTCACCGACGAGGAGGCGATGCACGCCTTCCGGTTGTTGTCGCGCACCGAGGGGATCATCCCGGCCATCGAGTCGGCCCACGCGCTGGCGGGGGCGTTGCGGTTGGGAGCCGAACTCGGCCCGGAGGCCGTGCTCGTGGTCAGCCTCTCCGGGCGGGGTGACAAGGACATGGACACTGCCGCGCACTACTTCGGCCTCGTGCCCGAGGCCGGGATCACCGGGGAGGACCAGGGGTGAGTCTGCACGAGGTATTCCGCGACTGCGCGGCACAACGACGCGCGGCCCTGATCGGTTATCTGCCGGCGGGGTTTCCCACCGTGCCCGACAGCGCCGAGCTGTTCCGCGCCATGGTGCGCGGCGACGGCGACACTCCCGGCTGTGACGTCGTCGAGATCGGCATTCCCTACTCGGATCCGGTGATGGACGGCCCGACCATCCAGGCGGCCGGTGGTGAGGCCCTGCGCAACGGTTTCAGAGTCCGGCAGTTGTTCGACCTCGTCGCGACGGTGGCCGAGGCGGGGGCGGCTCCGGTGGTGATGACCTACTGGAACCCGGTGCACCGCTACGGCCCCGATGCCTTCGCCCGGGACCTCGCCGCCGCGGGTGGTCTCGGGGTGATCACTCCGGACCTGATCCCGGACGAGGCCGACGAGTGGCTGACGGCGGCCCGACGGTACGACCTCGACCGGATCTTTCTGGTGGCACCGTCTTCCACCGACCGCAGGCTCGCCATGACCGCCGAGGCGGGGTCCGGGTTCCTCTACGCCGCGTCGGTGATGGGGGTGACCGGTGCTCGGGACTCGGTCTCCGGTTCCGCCCGCGATCTCGTGCGGCGCACCCGTGAGCACACCGAGCTGCCGATCGGAGTGGGGCTCGGGGTGCGCACCGCCGAACACGCCGCCGAGGTGGGTTCGTTCGCCGACGGTGTGATCGTCGGCTCCGCCTTCGTGAGCCGTGTCCGGCGGGAGGGGACCACCGGAGTCGCGGAGTTCGCCGCCGAACTCGGACGTGGCGTCCGCTCGAACCCGGCCCCGGTTCCCGAGGTCGTCGACTGAGGAGCCCGTGCCGATGCCCGCTCCGCCGCCCGTTACGGTGGTCGCGTGACTGTCGCGCTACCCGCCTCGGCGACCACCTACCTGGCCAACATCCCCAGCCCACCGCAGGGCGTGTGGTACGTCGGCCCGATCCCCGTTCGCGCGTACGCGCTGTGCATCATCGCGGGGATCGTCGTCGCGATCCTCTGGTCGGAACGTCGCTGGGTCGCTCGTGGCGGGCGCAAGGGTGCCGTCACCGACATCGCCGTGTTCGCCGTTCCCTTCGGGCTGGTCGGCGGCAGGCTCTACCACGTGATCACCGACTACTGGCGTTACTTCGGGCCGGGCAGTCCCAATCCGTGGTGGGACGTCTTCAAGATTTGGCAGGGCGGCCTCGGCATCTGGGGAGCCGTGGCGCTCGGCGCCGTCGGAGCCTGGATCGGCTGCCGGAGGCGCGGCATCCCGCTGCCCGCCTTCGCCGACGCGGTCGCCCCCGGCCTGGTGGTCGCGCAGGCCATCGGCAGACTCGGAAACTACTTCAACCAGGAGCTCTACGGCGGGCCGACGAACCTGCCGTGGGGGTTGGAGATATATCAGCGGGAGCCGAACCCGGTGACCGGTGTGGCGGTCAGTGACATCCCCGTCGAGGTGGTCCACCCGACCTTCCTCTACGAACTGCTGTGGAACCTGCTGGTGGCGCTGGTGCTGGTCTGGGCCGACCGCAGGTTCCGGCTGGGTCACGGCAGGGTGTTCGCGCTGTACGTGGCCGGATACACCGCCGGGCGGTTCTGGATCGAGATGATGCGCACCGATCCGGCCTCCACACCGTTCGATCTGGGCATCCGGGTCAACGTCTACGTCTCCGCGCTGGTCTTCCTGGGGGCGGTCGTCTACCTGCTGGTCGTGCGGCGCTCCAGGGAGGCCCCCGAGAGCCTGCTGGGCAAACCGTTACCAGGTGATCCCGACTACGGAGTGCGTCTACCCGACACACCCGCCGAGGTGGCACCGCCGCGGGACGACTCCCGGCAGGCGGCGGCCGGTGAGACCTCACTACCCGACGAGTCCGGGGAACCGGAAGGGGAAGATCGCCAGGAGCTGGACTCCCGGCGTGCCGACTCCACCGAGGACGAGCACGACAGGCACGACTAGCCGTTCCGCCGGGTGGGAAGGTTCCGGATCGGACGGGAGATCCGCGCGGCTCCTTCCCGCGCCGGCCGGTCACTCCCGTCCGCTCACCACCGACCGCGTCGGGGCCACCACGGGGGAACCGTCCGGCAGCGGCAGGATCGACACTCTCGCCGCGTAGCGCCGCCCCAGCAGCTCGGCCGTCAGCACCTCGTGCGGTGATCCCTCGGTACTCACCCGGCCGGTATCGAGCAGCAGCAGGTGCTCGGCGTACTGGCCCGCCATGGTCAGGTCGTGCAGCGTGGTCACCACGGTGGTGCCGCGCTCGCGCCGCAGCTCGTCGACCAGATCCAGCAGCGCCTGCGCGTGCCCCACGTCCAGTCCCGTGGTGGGCTCGTCGAGCAGCAGCACCCCCGTGCGCTGTGCCAGCGCCCTGGCCAGCACGGCACGCTGCCGTTCTCCGCCGGAGAGCTCGGACAGTTCCCGGCGGGCGAACCCGAGCAGGTCGAGTCGTTCCAGTACCTCGGTGACGATGTCGAGATCCCTGGCTCCCTCCCGGCCCAGTGGGCCGAGGTGGGGGGTGCGCCCCAGCAGCACGTAGTCGGTCACGGTCATGCCGACCGGCAGCTGCGGCAGCTGCGGCGCGTACCCGAGCAGCTTCGCCCGGTCCCGCTGCCGCAGCCCGCTGACGCTCCGGCCGTCCACCCGCACTCGGCCGGTGTGCCGCACCAAGCCGAGCATCGCCTTGAGCAGCGTGGACTTGCCGGAGCCGTTCGGCCCGATCACGCCCAGCCACCCACCGTCGCCGATTCCGGCCGATATCTCCGAGAGCACGGTGGTGCCGCGGTAGCCCGCGCTCAGCCCTTCGATTTCCACGGCGCTCATGTGAGTCGCCTTCCTGGTAGACGTGCGGTTGACGTTTCGCCCCGGTCACCGCGCACCGGAGGAGTCCGGACACCGTCGAGCGGGCTTCGGCACCGGGGCCGGGCCGCCGAGGCGTTCAACGTCGCCGGCTGGTGTGCAGCAACAACGCGAAGAAGGGGGCGCCGGTGAACGCTGTGATCACCCCGATCGGGAGCTCGGCGGGAGCCATCACGGTCCGGGCCAGCATGTCCGCACCGACCAGGAACGCGCCACCGAACAGCAGGGAGACCGGCACGATCACCCGGTAGCTTCCCCCGAGGGCCAGCCGCACCAGGTGCGGGACCACCAGCCCCACGAAACCGATCAGCCCGGCCACCGACACGGCCGAGGCGGTGGCCAGCGAAGCCGCCACCAGCACCAGGGCACGCACCCGTCCCGGCCGCACGCCAAGCGCCGCGGCCTCTTCGTCGCCGGTACCGAGCAGGTCCAGCAACCGCCCGCACGCGCACAGCACCACGACGGCCAGGCACAGCGCGGGCAGCACCGTCAGGACCTCGTTCCAACCGGTGGTGCTCAGCCTGCCCAGGATCCACATGTAGACCCGCTGCAACGATTCCACCCGCAGCTGCTGGACGAAGGTCTGCGCCGCGGTGAGAAAGGCCCCGACGGCCACCCCCGCCAGCACCAGCGTGGCGGTGTCCGAACCGGCCGACCGCCCGATCAGCCAGGTCAGCCCGACCCCGCCCAGCGCTCCCAGGAACGCCGCGACCTGTGCGATCCCGGTAGTGCCGAGGTTCACCTGCGGGATCGCCGTCACCACGACGGTCACGCTCAGCCCCGCTCCGGCGGCGGCACCCAGCAGGTAGGGGTCGGCCAGCGGATTGCGGAACACTCCCTGGAACGCGGCGCCGGAGATCGCCAGGGCACCTCCGACGAGGACGGCCAGTACCACGCGCGGAACCCGCAGTTGCCACAGTATCGCGGCCTCGCGTTCGGAAAGGGGGGACACTCCACCCGTCAGCTGGGCGCCGATCTCCGCCAGCACCCGCTGCCATCCCAGCTCGGCGGCTCCCGTCAGCACCGACACCAAAAGCAGTACCGCCAGAGCGGCGGTGCCGAGCAGCAGGTGAACCGGTCGCAGCGTGCTGCCGCGCGGCCGTCGGACGGGAGGGGGCGGGGTGTCGGGCCCCTCGGCCGTGTCTACCGAGGGGGATCGCGAGTCGCGCATCGGGCGGCGTCAGCTCTGCCTGGTGTCGTCTATCGCTTCGCTGATCGATCGGGCCAGTTCGACCACCCGAGGTCCCCAACGGCTGGCCACGTCCTCGTTCAGCTCGTAGACGTGTCCTTCCCGCACGGCGGTCAGGGTCTGCCAGCCGGGCCGGTTGCTTACCGCCTGCTCGCTGACCCCCGCCGTCTTGGTGTCGGCGAGGAAGATCATGTCGGGGTCGGCCCGCAGGATCCGCTCCTCGGACAGCTGGGGAAACTTCCCGCCCGCGGAGTCGGCTATGTTGTCGAGCCCGAACTTCTCGTAGACGCTGCCCACGAAACTCTTCGAGGTGGCCGTGAAGTGGTCGGGGCTGACCTCGTGGTAGTAGGTCAACGACCCCTCGGGGTCGGGGGCCTGCCGGACCAGCTCGTCGATCTCGGAACGGATCCGACGCACCGTGTCGGCGGCCTCGTCACCGTGACCGGTGGCCCGGCCGAGCGCCTTCATCTGCTCGTAAGCCGCCCGCAGGTCCGTGGCGGAAGGGGTGAGCAGCACCGGGATGTCGAGCTCGCGCAGCCCCTTGGCCAACTCACCGGCGCTGCCGGCCTGCGCGATCACGAGGTCCGGCCGGTATTCCGAAACCGTGCTCGCCCCGACGTTGAGCGCGGAGATGTCCTCGCGCGGCGCGCGTTCGGGATAAGTGGAGTACTCGTCCACGGCCACGACCTGCTCGCCCGCCCCGATCTCGTAGAGCACCTCGGTGGCTGTGGGACTCAGCGAGACGATGCGCTTCGGCTGCTCGGGCAGCGTCACCGGGTCCTGCCCGGGAAGCTCCACGCGCACTGGAAAAGCCGAAGCCGGATCGTCGCCCCGCCCGGTCTCCTCGTCGGGGGAGGAGCGCTGGGCGCACGAGGTGGTCCCCGCGAGCAGCGCGACGAGTGCCAGCAGCATGGTCACGCCGCGGCGGAATCCGATTGTCCGACTCATGGTGTCCTCGGTCTCGGTCGGTGCCCCGCGGCGCCCGCCGATCGGCCGACGCCGCGTTCCTGCACCGGGAACGGCGGTCGTCGATGTCGTGTCCGAGGCGGCCGCTCCCGGCCCGGCCTCCCCGGTACTTCACGGCTGCGGGAGACGCACCGGACTCGTTCCGGATTTCCTACGCACGACATCACGAAAGCCGCGCCCCTGTGTTCGGGCGTGGCTTCCTGATCAGCAAAGATACCATCCCGTCCCGTTCGGGGATCCTCGTCCGGTGCGTCCGGCCCTCGCGTCGGGTCACAGGTCGAGGCTCCGCAGCGATGCGGGTAGGTCGCCGTGGTGCAGGATGCTCAACCTGGTCGTGGTCCTGGTCAGCGCCACGTAGATGTCGCTTACCCCTCTGGGGGACTGCTCGAGTATCCCGGTCGGATCGACCAGGAGCACGCTGTCGAACTCCAAGCCCTTGGCCTGTTCGACGGTGAGCACCATGACCGGGGACTCCAGCCCCTCCGGCTGTGGCCCCACAGTGGTCCGGGGGACCAGTTCGCCGACCCGTCGGCCGAGTTCCTCCTGCCGGTCCGGTGGGCAGAGCACCGCCACGTGCCCCCCGTCGACGGCTTCCAGCTCCTCGGCGGCCAGCCCGGCGGCGCGGCTCGCCGTCTCCTCCTCGGAGGTACGCAGCGACGAGGGCTCGACGCCGGTGCCGCGAACCGAGTTGGGCACGGACAGGTCGACGTCCATCTCGTCGAGCAGCGGAGCGGCGATCGACATGATCTCGGCCGGGGTGCGGTAGTTGACGGTGAGCTCCTCCAGGCGCCAACGGCGAGCCACGTAAGGTTCGAGCACATCGTGCCAGGACGAGGCGCCAGCCGCCGAGCCGGTCTGCGCGATGTCGCCCACCACGGTCATGGACCGGCTCGGGCACCGCCGCATGATCACCCGCCACGCCATCGCCGACAGCTCCTGCGCCTCGTCGACGATCACGTGGCCGAAGGTCCAGGTACGGTCCCCGGCGGCTCGTTCCGCGGCCGTGAGATCGCTGTCGGTGCGGTGCCGCTCCGCGAGCAGATCGGCGTCGAGCACGTCCGAGACTCGCAGCTGCTCGGGATCGATGATCTCCTCGTCCTGCTCCATAATGTGCAGCACGCCCTCGGCGTAGGCGAGTTCCTCCCGTTCCTGCCGCAGCCGCGCCTGTTGCTGCTCCGAGTCGTCCTCGCCCAGCAGCTCGGCCAGTTCGTCGAGCAGTGGAGCGTCCGCGGGGGTCCACTCGGCTCCCGGCTCGCGCGACAGCGCCTCGCGCTCGGACTCGTCGAAGTACCTGCGCGCCGCCCGCTTGAGACGGTCGGGTGAACTGAGCAGCTCGTCCAGTAACCGGGTCGGTTCGATCTCCGGCCACAGCTGTTCGAGTGCCTCGCACACCTGGTCGTCGGCCCGCAGCTCGGCTGCGATGTCGTCGATGTCTCGCTGGTCCAGCAGGTCCCGGCCGTACCGGTCGGCGACCTGCAGCGCCAGCGCGGAGAACATCTCGCGGCGGAAGATCTTCCTGGCCTCGTTGTGGGGCTTGCGCGAGCGCCGTGCCTTGGTGCGCGCCTGGCTGCAGGTGCTCTTGTCGATGTGGAGCGGCTCGCGGTCGAAAGTCACCTCGATGTACTTCCGCGGCACCTGCTGGCGGTCCCGCACGGCGTTGTTGAGCACCGAGACCATGTCCGTGCGGCCCTTGAGCTCGGCGGCTGTGGCCGACTCCGTGGCCGTGGCGGCCACCCCGGGGTACAGCTCGCCGACGGTGGACAGCAGCACCCCGGTCTCTCCGAGGGAGGGGAGAACCTGGCCGATGTAGCGCAGGAACGTCTTGTTGGGGCCGACCACCAGCACCCCGCGCCTGGTCAACTGCTGTCGGTAGGTGTAGAGCAGGTAGGCGGCTCGGTGCAGTGCCACCGCGGTCTTGCCGGTGCCGGGACCTCCCTGCACGACCAGGACCCCGTTCATGCCGCTGCGGATGATGCGGTCCTGCTCGGCCTGGATGGTCGCGACGATGTCGCCCATCTGACCGGTGCGGCGTTCGTCGAGCGCGGCCAGCAGAGTCGCCTCACCGGCCAGCCCCAGGTGGCTGCCCTGCTCGGCGGAGTCCAGGTCGAGAACCTCGTCCTCCAGGTCCGTGACGGTGCGCCTGGTGGTGCGGATGTGCCTGCGCCGCACCACACCGTCCCGCGAGGCCGCCGTGGCCAGGTAGAACGGCCGCGCGGCCGGGGCGCGCCAGTCGATCAGCAACGGCGCGTACTCGTTCTCCTCGTCGAACAGACCGAGCCTGCCGATGTGGAACCGCTCATCGCTGTCCAGGTCGAGCCTGCCGAAGCACAACCCGTTCTCCACCGCACTGAGCTGCGAGAGCTTGTCGATGTGCATCTTGGTGGAGATGTCGCGCTCGGTACGCGCCTGCGGAGTCCCTCCGGTCTCGCGCAGCGTTTCGGCCAGGCGTTTGCTGTTGTACCGCCGCAGTTCATCGAGCTTGTCGTAGAGCATCGAGACGTACCGCTGCTCGGCGGCGACGCTGTCGGCGTGGTCAAGTTCCCGATCGGCTCGGGTTTCGGACACGACTCCACCTCGTGCGGTCATGCGCGTTGGAACAGGACGGGCGTGGGCTTTCCGGGGCACGGCGGTGCGCTCCGCGACACCGCGGCCCGCCAACAGGCCCGACGAACCAGTGTACTCCGGTGGGGACGGAACCGTCGGGTGCAGTTGATCGTGGAACGTGCTGTTGCCCGTGCCGCACCCTCCGGTCCGATCCCACGTCGACGGGGACGGAGGACTATTCTCGTCGGCTGGAACGTGGACGTGCCACATCCGTACCCGGCACCGCCGTGCCGGTGCGAAGCGCGGGGCGAGGCGATGGCCGGGAGATGTGTCGAACGGAGCCGGCATGAGTGGAGGACTGCACGGGGAGATCGTCGAGACACTGGGGCGGGAGATCAGTGCGGGCGTTCATCCCCCGGGCAGCGTGTTGCGTGGTGAGGACCTCGAACAGCGTTTCGGAATATCGCGCACCGTGGTGCGCGAAGTGGTGCGTACGTTGGCCTCCATCCGGCTCGTGGTGGGGCGGCAGCGTGTCGGGATCGTCGTCCGACCCCGTGAGGAGTGGAACACGTTCGATCCCACGTTGATTCGCTGGTTGCTGGAGGCCGACCGGGCCAACCAGGTCAAGACGCTCATCGAACTGCGCACGGCGGTGGAACCGGTGGCGGCCGGTGCCGCCGCTCAGCGTGCCCCCGCCGAGGACGTGGCGGAACTGCTCCGCATCGGCGAGCGGATGAACGAGCTGGCCGAGGCGGGCGACCTCGAAGGGTTCCTGGAGGCCGACGTGTCGTTTCACTCACTGGTGCTACGGGCTTCGGGTAACGAGATGTTCGCTCAGCTGCACGAGGTCGTGCGGGAGGTGTTGCGTTGGCGGACCGAGCAGGGTCTGATGCCCGCCCACCCCGAACCGCTGGCTGTCGGTCTGCACAGTGAGATCGCGCGGTGCATCGAGCGGGGACATCACGAACGGGCCGAGACGGCGATGCGCGAGCTGGTGGCCGAGGCGTTGCACGGTACCCTGCGGCTGTTGGAGTCCGGCGGGGTGGAGTGAGTCCGTTCACCCCGATAGGGCCGCTGCGCTCTGCGCCGATCACCGTACTTTCCGACGTTCTTACCGGCCGCCCTGCTCGGAGCGCATCTCGGCTACCCATCCCGCGATCTGGGCCCGTGACGTGAAGTCCAGCTTGGTCAGGATGTGCTGCACGTGCCCCTCGACGGTGCGTAGCGCGATGACCAGTTGCTCGGCGATCTCCTTGTTGGTTCGCCCTTGAGCCACCAGCTGCGCGATCTCCCGTTCCCGGTTGGTGAGCGGCATCGGGTGCACGTTCTCCCGCGAGCTCTCCCGGGAACGCTGCTTGACCTCCAGCGCGAAGTCGATCGCGGTGTCGTGTTGCCAGTGGTAACCCCGGTCGAAGGCGTCACCGTAGGTCTCGTCGCCGAGCGCCTCACGGGTGGCGACCAGGTGAGCGCGGTGCTGCTCGGCGAACGTGGCGTAGAGGTTCGGTGTGGAGCGCGCGGACTCCCAGGCTCCCCCGGCGGCGCCGAACAGCCGGGCCGCGCGCCTGTCGTTGCCCCGCAGATGCGCGACCCAGGCCAGCGTGTCCAGGCTGAACGCGATCGCCAGCCGGTTGTCCAGTCTCCGTTGCAGCCTGAGCGCTTCCTTCAGCGCGGGCTCTGCCCGGTCGAGTCTGTCCTCGGCCGTTTTGAGGTAGCCGATCGCCCAGAGCGTCCAGGACCGCCAGTAAACCTCGCCGCGGCCGGTGGTGATCGCCAGCGCGTCGTCGAGCAGTTCCAGGCCGTCCCGCGTCCTGCCGTCCAATGCGTGCGCGAGCCCCAGACCGATCAGCGCGAACAGTTCCCCTTGCTTCTCGGCGCCGCGTCGGAACGTTTCCAGGGCGTCGTCCAGCAGTCTTGTCGCGTTGGCCGCGTCCTGCTCGAACAGGGCCACCATCCCGTAGGTGCGCGTCAGGTGGGCACGTTCCAGCGGTGCATCCCGTCCCCGGAGCGTGGCGGTCGCGGTGTCCAGTGAACCGCGTGCCCCGGCCACGTCACCGTGCAGCAGGGTGAACCAGGCGCTGGCGGCCAGGGCGGCGGCTCGTTCCCGCGGTGCCCGGTGCGTCCCGGTCAGCGCCAGGGTGCGGTCCAACCAGTAGCGCGCCTCGGTGTGGGCCCCTCGGAGCTGCCAGTAGCGTCCCAGCGCGGTGGCCAGGCGCAGCGCGACAGCGGGGCCGCCCGCCACCGATCCCGCTTCCTCGGAGTGCGGTTCGCCGCCGGTCCCTCCGCCGTCGCCGTGCTCGGTCACGGAGTGCAGCGCCGCCCGGAGATTCGCCTGTTCGGTGCGCAGCCGTCGGACCCACTCGACCTGCTCGGCGCCCAGCCACTCGGCGGCGAAGCGCTGCACGATGCTGGTGTACCAGTGGCGGTGCCTCGCCTCGGCCTCCGGGCGTTCGCCCGCCGCCCAGAGCTTCTCCAGGCCGTACTCGCGCAGTGTGTGCGGCAGCAGGTAGCGGCTGGGGCCGTCGCTGCGTTCGAGCAGCAGCACCGATTTGTCCACCAGCGCGTGCACCAGCGAGGCGGCGTGGGACCGTTCGGTGGTGCCGTCGATCACGTACTCGGCGGCCTCCAGGTCGAAGCTGCCGGAGAACACCGACAGGTGTGCCCATGCCCGGCGTTCCGGCTCCGTGCACAGGTCGTAGCTCCAGTCGATCAGTGCCCGCAGGGTCTGCTGCCGCGGTGGTGCTCCGCTGCGGCCGCCGCTGAGCAGCTCGTAGCGCTCGTCGAGCCGTTCCTCCAGCTGCCGGGGGGACAGTGAGCGCAGCCGCACCACGGCCAGCTCCATCGCCAGTGGGTTTCCGTCCAGCCGGTGGCACAGTCGCATCAGCACCGGTGCGTTGTCCGGCGTCACCTCGAACTCGGGAACCACGGCACGGGCGCGGTCGACGAACAGCCGCACCGCCGCGTACTGCTCGTAAGCCTCGGCGGCTGGCAGCTGTTCCGGGTCGGGAGCTTGCAGTGGCGGTACGACGAGGGTGCTCTCGCCCGCCGCGCCGAGCGACTGCCTGCTCGTGGCCAGCACGCGAAGCCCCGGGCAGGCGCGGGTCAGCGTGTCCACCAGGTCGACGCAGGCCCGCACCAGGTGTTCGCAGTTGTCCAGCACCAGCAGCGCTTCGCGCTCCCGGAAGTGCTCGACGAGGTTGTCGAGCTCGTCGCCGCCCGAGGTCTCCGGGACGTTCAGCTGCTCGGTGACGGTGGCGGGCACGAGATCCGGGTCGCGCAGCTCCCCCAACTCCACCTGCCAGGTCTTGTCCCGGAAGGAACGACTCATGTTGGCGGCGACCCGCAGCGCGAGGCGGCTCTTGCCGATGCCGCCGGGGCCGGTCAGGGTCACCACCCTCGACTCCGCGAGCAGTCGTTTGGTCAGCGTGATCTCGCGACGCCTGCCGACGAAGCTCGTTACCTCTGCCGGGAGGTTGCCGCCGGCAGCGCGTGAGCGGGCCCGTGCGGTGGAGTCCACACCTTGGAGGATACCTCCGTTCACTCTCCCGAACCCGGCTCGCGCTCCGAGAGCGAGAGCTGTGCGCTGGAACGATGTTTCCTCACTCGAAGGTGTGAGTTTCGGTGGCCCTTCCGGGGAGTCTTTCGTCGGAGACGCGTCGCCAGGACGTAGCCGATCGCCGTTCCGCACAGGTCCGCGAGCGTGTCCAGCGGATCCGCGTCGCGCCGCAGCGGCAGTACCTGCTGCAGCGTCTCGGAGAGCGGGGCGTAGCACACCAGGCACGGCAGCAGCACCGCGTCGGAGATCCGGGCGAGCCCACCGGTCAGCGCGAGCACGGCGAACAGCGCCAGGTGCACCAGCTTGTCCGTGCCGGGCGGGGCGTCGGGAACGCCCCCCGAGGGGGTGAAAAGAATCACCTGGCTCGCCACGCAGCTCAGTACGAACAACGCGCGGTGTGCACGGGGACTGAAAGGATCCAGTATGCGTCCTCTCGGATCTTGGTTGACGTCGGCGGTGGCATACTTCGCGCGCGAGCCGACGCATTAGGCTGTGGCACCGTGAGTCGACGAGCCAAAATCGTTTGTACTATGGGGCCAGCCACCGCCACGCCGGAGAAGGTGGCCGAGCTCGTCAGTGCCGGGATGAACGTCGCCAGGCTGAACTTCAGCCACGGAAGCCATGACGACCACCGTCGGGTTTACGACATGGTGCGTGCGGAGGCTGCCGAGTCCGGACGCGCGGTGGGGATTCTCGCCGATCTGCAGGGACCGAAGATCCGGTTGGGCACCTTCGCGGAGGGAGAGGTCGAGTGGCGTACCGGTGAGGTCGTCCGGATCACCGTGGAGGACGTGACCGGAACCCACGACCGGGTGTCGACCACCTACGAGGGCCTGGTCGGCGACGCCAAGGTGGGCGACCAGATCCTGGTCGACGACGGAAAGGTCGGTCTCACGGTCACGGCGGTCGAGGAGACCGACGTGGTCTGCGAGGTCGTCGAGGGCGGTCCGGTTTCCAACCACAAGGGGCTGTCGCTTCCCGGGATGGACGTCTCCGTTCCCGCCATGTCGGACAAGGACGTGCAGGATCTGGAGTTCGCGCTGGAGATGGGCGTGGATTTCATCGCGCTGTCGTTCGTGCGCACTCCCGCCGACATCGACAGCGTGCACCAGGTCATGGACCGGGTCGGATGCCGTGCTCCGGTGATCGCCAAGCTGGAGAAGCCCGAGGCGGTGGACAATCTGGAGGCCATCGTGCTCGCCTTCGACGGTGTCATGGTCGCCAGGGGAGACCTCGGGGTCGAGTTGCCGCTGGAGCACGTCCCGTTGGTCCAGAAGCGGGCGATAGGCATCGCCAGGGAGAACGCCAAGCCGGTGATCGTCGCCACCCAGATGCTCGACTCCATGATCGGCAATCCCCGGCCGACCAGGGCCGAGACCTCGGACGTGGCCAACGCGGTGCTCGACGGAACCGACGCCGTGATGCTGTCCGGTGAGACCAGCGTCGGTGACTACCCGGTGGAAACGGTCGAAACCATGGCGCGCATCGTGGAGGCCGTGGAGGCGGGGTCCTCGGAGCCGCCGGAACTGAGTCACGTGCCGCGGACCAAGCGTGGTGTGATCTCCTACGCCGCCAGGGACATCGGCGAGCGCCTCAGCGCGAAGGCACTGGTGGCTTTCACACAGTCCGGTGACACCGTCCGGCGGTTGGCGAGGCTGCACACCAGGCTGCCACTGTTCGCCTTCACCCCGGAGGAGTCCGTTCGTAGTCAGCTCGCTCTCACTTGGGGGACGGAAACCTTCCTGGTGCCTAGTGTGGAGACCACTGACCAGATGGTGCGCCAGGTGGATCAGGCGATGCTGTCGCTCGGCCGCTCGGACAGCGGCGACATGGTCGTCATCGTCGCGGGCTCCCCGCCCGGGACCGTCGGGTCGACCAACCTGATCCGGGTGCACCGTCTCGGCGAAGAGGATCACGTCTGACTTCTCCCGGACGCGGCGGAACCGGAGACTCGGGTGCGAGCTCCGTACTCCGGCATTCCGCTGCCCGGGTGGGTCGGCGTGCGGCCCCCCCACCGACACGAGGAGTCCGAAGTGACCCAAGCGGCACGTGCCGCTGCCGCCGATCCGGCGGGCACCGGCAGTCAGTCGTCCGTCCCGGTCGATGCCAGTGGTATGCCGCACGGACAGCCGGTGCTGGATCGGCTGGTGGCGTTGCTGGACCTCGAACCGATCGAGGAGAACATATTTCGTGGCGTCAGTCCGGCGGAATCCCCCGTTCGAGTGTTCGGAGGCCAGGTAGCCGGACAGGCTCTGGTCGCCGCGGGAAGAACGGTGCCGTCGGAACGTCGGGTGCACTCGCTGCACGCCTATTTCCTCCGTCCCGGTGATCCCAGCGTCCCGATCGTCTACCAGGTGGACCGGACCCGGGACGGTCGTTCGTTCACGACTCGCCGCGTCGTCGCGGTGCAGCACGGCAAGACGATCTTTTCGCTCTCCGCCTCGTTCCAGGTGGAGGAACGGGGGATGGACCATGCCGAACCGATGCCCGAGGTACCTGCCCCGGAGGAGCTGCCCACCTACGGGGAGCGCCTCGGCGACCTCGCGGGCGAAGTGGGCGGAATGGCGAATCTCCCCCGCCCCATCGACATGCGGCACGTCACCGAGCCGCCGTGGTTGAGTCGGGAGGACGGTCCCCGCGACGCGCGCAGCAGGGTGTGGATGCGGGCGGACGGCGATTTGCCCGACGACGACCTGCTGCACGTCTGCCTGCTCGCCTACGCCTCCGACCTGACCCTGCTCGACTCGGTGCTCGCCAGGCACGGCGTCTACTGGGGTGTGGACCAGGTCCACGGGGCCAGTCTCGACCACGCCATGTGGTTCCACCGGCGCTTCCGCGCCGACGAGTGGTTCCTCTACGACTGCAGTTCGCCCAGCGCCTCCGGAGCGCGGGGGCTGGCCACCGGTAACTTCTTCTCCCGTGACGGTTCCCTGATAGCCACCGTGGTGCAGGAGGGCCTGCTCCGGGTCGAGGACTAGACCCCCTGCCGGGGCCGCCCCGGCCACGCTTGCCACACCCCTCGGGAAGCGGGCTCCGTCGAATATCCACCGGAGCACACCGGCACGGCGGAGCGAGTCGTCCCGTCAGCCGCGTCGCCGTGCCGGTCGTGGTGGTCGCGGCGGCGTCAACGCGCGGGTGTGCACCTGCTCCAGCACGACCGAGGTGGTGAAGTGCCGCACCTCGGTGCGTGCCGATAGCTTGTCCACCAGGAAGCTCTGCAGGTGCGCGCTGTCGGCGACCGCCAGGTGCAGCAGGAAGTCCGCCTGCCCGCTCACGTGCAGTAGTGAGCGCGTCTCGGGCTGGGCCATCACGAACTCCCGGAAGGAGTCGACCACAGCCCTGGTGTGCGGTCGCACGTTGATCGACACCACCGCCTCCAGCGTGAGTCCGGTGGCCGCCGGGTCGACGTCGATGTGCGAACCGGTGATCACTCCCTGCTCCCTGAGCCTGCGGACGCGTTGCAGGCAGCTCGACGCGGCGAGGCCGATCCGCTCGGCCAGTGTCCGGTTGGGCAGCGTCGCGTCGTTCTGCAACTCCTCCAGGATTCGCCAATCCACCGAATCCAGTTCTGTCGAACTCGCCATGGCCGAACATCCTATGTCGTAGCTGGATCGAATACGAACGATTCACCCACTATAGCGATGTCTGTCGAAGAATTGTCGGTTCGATGTTCGAGGAGTTCGCAGTGCACATCGCTTGGGGGTCGTTCCTGCTCGCGTTGTTGGTGATCATTCTGGTGCCGGGGCCCGACTTCGTGATGGTGACGCGCAGCGCCGCCAGCGGGGCTCGCTGGGGATGGCTGGCGGCAGCCGGGGTTACCTGCGGGTTGCTCATCCACGCCACGGCAGCCACCGCCGGGCTCTCGGCGTTGGTGATCGCCTTTCCCGCGGCGCTGCTCGTGGTCAAGATGCTCGGGGTCGGTTATCTCCTGTTGATGGGGGTTCAGATCCTGCGTCGCGCGGGAGCTCCCCAGGAACCGCAGCGGGAGGCGGCGCCCGCTTCGGGGCGGGCGGTGTTCCTGCGGGCCCTGCTGGTCGACGTGCTCAATCCGAAGGTGCTGCTCACCTTTCTCACCCTGCTGCCGCAGGCGATGGACTCGGCGGGTGACCCGATGAAGCAGGCTCTGTTGCTCAGTGCCGCGGCCGTCGCTTCGTTCGGTGCCTGGTGGCTCGTCGTCGTCCCCTCCGTGGGGTGGTTGTCGGCCTTTCTCGCCGCTCCCCGGCGCAAGCGGGTCTTCGAGCGGTGCTGCGGTGGTGCGTTGCTGCTGATGGCCGGGTCGATCGCGTTCGCCTGAGACAACCGGGGGCGGACGGCTCCCGGTTGGAGCGCGGGAGCGCGACACGCCCCTCGATGAGCGGGAGAGTTCGTTGACCTCGGCTACGAGACGTGCTTGGTTGGCCAGGCCCCTGATCGTCCCGCTCGACGGTTACGAGCGCGGCCCGAGCTGCTGAGGAGTGGCGGTGCGGCGTGCCCTGGTGTTGCTGGTCGGTTTCACGGTGCTTCTCGCGGTTCCGGGCGCGGCGTCTCCCGTCGGTTCCACGCGCTCGTCGTTGCGGGCCGATCTGGACCGGATCCTGTCCGACTCCCGGCTGGAGGGGGCCTCGGTCGGGGTCGTCGTCCGTGATCCGGCCACCGACCGGATCCTCTACCGCCGCTCGCCCCACCGCCGGTTGGTCCCGGCCTCCAACGCCAAACTGTTCACCTCGGTAGCGGCGCTGGAGGCGCTCGGGCCCGACTTCCGGTTCCGAACCGGGGTGTTGACCACCGGCATGCGACGAGGTGGGGTGCTGCTCGGCGACCTCTACCTGCGCGGTGGCGGTGATCCCACGATGCTGGCCTCGGACTACCGGAGGCTGGCCGACCGGATCGCCGATGCCGGCATCCGGGTCGTCCGGGGGGACGTGCTGGCCGACGACTCCCACTTCGACGACCGCGGGCTGGCGAACGGTTGGATGGCGATCGACGAGCCGTACTACTACGCCGCGCCGGTCTCGGCGCTGACCGTGGCGCCGAACACCGACTACGACGCCGGATCTGTGGTGGTCCGAGTGCGGCCGACTCGTCGAGGCCAGCCGGTGCGGGTGAGTTCCCATCCCGAGACCGACGCGGTCGAGATCGTGAACCGCGCGCGCACGCTCGCCCCCGGTGCGACGGCTCGACTCTCCGTCCGTCGCGCGCACGGTACCGATCGGGTGATCGTCAGCGGAGGAGTTCCCGCTGGATCGGGGACTCGGCGAGTCTTCAGCAGTGTCCCCGACCCCACCGCCTACGCGCTCGACGTGTTCCGCCGTGCCCTGGTCGAGCGGGGGATCACCTTCGAAGGCGTGGGAGAGGCCGTGACCCCGGAACGGGCCCGGGTGCTGGCCGAGCACCGTTCGATGCCGTTGCGACGTATGCTGGTGCCGTTCCTCAAGCTCAGCAACAACGGTCACGCCGAGGCGCTGGTCAAGGCCATGGGCAGGGTAGTTCGGGGAGAGGGGAACTGGCAGGCCGGACTGCGGGTGGTGCGGAACCGGATGGCCGCCCTGGGGATCGAGCCGGGCGACTACCGGCTGGTGGACGGTTCGGGGCTTTCCACGCTTGACTCGTTGGCGCCCGCGCAGCTGGCCGAGCTGCTCGACGTGGCCCGTGAACGGCCCTGGTTCGAGACCTGGAAGCGGGCGCTGCCGCTGGCCGGTGCTTCTGACCGGATGACCGGCGGCACCCTCCGGGGGCGGATGCGCGGGACCCCCGCCGAGGGGAACGTCTCGGCCAAGACCGGCTCGATGACCGGGGTCAGTGCGCTGTCCGGCTACGTTCGTACCCGCACCGACCGGCAGCTGGTGTTCTCCGTGGTGTTCAACGGTTTCCTCGCGGCACCGCCCCGCGAGGTCCAGGACGCGGTGGTGGTCCGACTCGCTCGGCACGGTGCCGGGGCGGAAGGTGCTCCTCCGGACCCCGATGGGCGGGGCCGTTCCTCGGTGGAGGTCGCCGACACCCCCTCGACGCCTCCCGATGAGGCGATGTTCGAGTGCTCCTGGAGCAAGAGCTGCTGAAGGTACTATGCGGGTGGTCGTCGTGTTTCGGCGCCGCGGAACCCGAGGTGCGTTGTCCGGATTCCACTTCGTGTGCCAGGTCGTCGATATCCGGTCCCGCTTCCGGCGCTGGCCGGTGTGATCCCGTTGGACTCTGGGGGCGATTCCGGATTCATACCGTTGGTCTCACACGGTAGCGTGATCCTCGTTACCCGGCCCTAGGAGTGTGTGTGTCTGTCGTCAGTGAGATGCTGGCCGCGATCGCGGGGCTGCCCCGCCCGTTGTTGATCGTGGTGGTCGGCGCGCTGGTGCTGGGAGAGTGCACGCTGGGGATCGGGTTCGTCGTTCCCGGTGAGAGCGGGTTGCTGATCGCTTCGGCCGCCGTGACCGACTTCGGATTCTTCCTGACCCTGTCGGTGTCCGTGGCGTTGTTCGCCGCGATCGGCGACAACATCGGCTTCCTGCTGGGACGCCGATACGGCTGGCGACTGCGGGAGAGCGCTACTGTCCGCAAGCTGGGGCAGCGTCACTGGGACCGCGCCGGAACGCTGCTGCGTCGCTACGGGATCGGCGCGGTGTTCGTGGCCCGGTTCTTGCCGGTGGTGCGCACGCTCACCCCGGCCGCGGCGGGATCGTCCGGGCTGAGGTACGGGCGGTTCCTGGCGGCATCGTTGTCGGGGGCGACGATGTGGTCCACGCTGCACGTGGCCACCGGGTGGTTGGCGGGAGCCTCGGCCAAGTACGTCGAACACATCCTCGGCGGAGCGGGCTGGGCAGTGCTGGGAGCTCTGGTCGCGGTCGGGGTGATCACCTGGCTGTGGCGGCGGCGCAGGGGGCGGGTCACCGAAGCCGGTCCGGCGGAGATCGTCGACGACACGCCCGACCTCGACGAAGTCGACCGAGCGGCGTGAGCCGAGCCACGAGGTCTCCCGTCGGTGAGCCACCCGACGCGACCTCCTCCGGGGAGCGGTTCAGCGCGGAACACGGTCGCCCGATGCCCCCGCATCGCCACCGGAGGATGATTCGCCCCGGTGCGGGCATCCTCACCGGGGCGAACGGTGTCCTTCGGGTCAGACGTTGGCGGCCACGTCGGTGCCGACCCCCCGCCTGCGGATGTTGACCAGGTCGTGACGCCGCTCCGGCAGGGTCCGCTCCTCGGACCCTTCCACCACGAAACCCGCGTCGGCGATCAGCTGACGGTCCTGCTCACCGGTTTTGCCCTCGCTGGTCAGATAGTCCCCGAGAAAGATCGAGTTCGCCACGTGCAACGCCAGGGCCTCCACGTTGCGCAGATGGACCTCCCTGCCTCCCGCGAGCCGCACCTCCACGTCCGGGAAGAACAACCGGTAGAGCGCGAGGATGCGCAGGCACCGCTGCGGGGTGAGTCGCCACTCACCGGCCATCGGAGTGCCCTCCATCGGGATCAGGAAGTTGATCGGAACGGAATCCGGGTCGAGTTCCAGCAGCTCGAAGGCCAGGCTCACCACGTCATCGTCCGACTCGCCCATGCCGAAGATCGCGCCGGAACAGGGGGAGAGCCCGGCTGTGGTGGCGCTGCGCACCGTTTCGGCCCGGTCGGCGAAGGTGTGGGTGGAGCAGATCTCGGCGTAGCGCCGTTCGTTGGTGTTCAGGTTGTGGCTGTAGGCGTCGGCCCCGGCCTCGCGCAACTGCTCGGCCTGCCCCTCCGACAACAATCCGAGACAGGCGCACACCTCCACGTCGGGTTGCTTCCGCCGGATCGCCTCGATCGTCTCGGAGATCCGGTCGATGTCTCGCTGTCCGGGGCCGCGTCCACTGGCGACCAGACAGATCCGCTTCGCTCCGGCGGTGGCGGCCTCGTCGGCCGCACCGGCCGCCTCCTCGGCCTTCACCCAGGAGTACTTGAGAATCTCCGAGTCCGCTCCGAGCCGTTGTGCGCAGTAGGTGCAGTCCTCCGGGCAAAGCCCGCTCTTCATGTTGACGATGGTGTTGAGCTTGACCCGGTTGCCGAAGAAGTGCCGACGTACCCGGCCCGCCGCCGCGACCACGTCGAGGACGTCGAACTCCTCGGACAGCAGTCGCGTGGCCTCGTTGCGGCTCGGTGCCTCGCGACGCAGTGCTTTCGTGACCAGGTCTTCCAGTGTGCTCGTCATGGCCTCGACACTCGTCGAGCCCGCGAGCCGCGACAAGATCGCGAAATCTACAACATTCCCACCCGTGAGTTGTCCGGAGCCGTTCGGGCTCCGAAGCAGCAGTGCCGCGCCCCGGGGAAGTTCCGGGGCGCGGCACTGCCGTGGACCGTGGTCGCGGGCTCGATCCGTCCCGCCGGGGAGGGCGGGGTCACGGAGCGGCCCGACGCTTCACAGGTTCGGGTACAGCGGGTGCTTGCTGGCCAGCGCCTCCACACGACCGCGCAGTTTCTTGCTCACCGACTCGTCGAAGTCGGAGTGCAGCGCGGTGGCGATGATCTCGGCGATCTCGGTGAAGTCCTCGGCGCCGAAGCCACGGGTGGCCAGTGCCGAGGTGCCGATGCGCAGTCCCGAGGTGACCATCGGCGGACGCGGGTCGTTGGGCACCGCGTTGCGGTTGACCGTGATGCCGATCTCGTGCATCCGGTCCTCGGCCTGCTGACCGTCCAGCTCGGAGTCGCGCAGGTCCACCAGGACCAGGTGCACGTCGGTGCCGCCGGAGACGATCTGCACCCCCGCGGCCTTGGCGTCGGCGGACTGCAGCCGCTCGGCGATGATCCGAGCGCCTTCCAGGGTGCGACGTTGCCGGTCGACGAAGTCCTCGGTGGCGGCCAGCTTGAACGCCACCGCCTTGCCCGCGATCACGTGTTCCAGCGGGCCACCCTGCTGGCCGGGGAACACCGCCGAGTTGAACTTCTTGCCGAGCTCCTCGTCGGAGGACAGGATCACACCGGCACGCGGGCCGCCCAGCGTCTTGTGCGTGGTTGTGGTCACCACGTGCGCGTGCGGCACCGGGTTCGGGTGCAACCCGGCCGCGACCAGACCGGCGAAGTGGGCCATGTCCACCATGAGGTAGGCGCCGACCTCGTCGGCGATCTCGCGGAAGCGCTTGAAGTCCAGCTGGCGCGGGTAGGCGGACCAGCCGGCGATGATCACCTGCGGTTTGTTCTCGCGGGCGAGCCGGGCGACCTCGTCCATGTCGATGAGGTGGTCGTCCTCACGGACCCGGTACGGCACGACGTTGTAGAGCTTGCCCGAGAAGTTCAGCCGCATCCCGTGGGTGAGGTGGCCACCGTTGGCCAGATCGAGGCCCAGGATCGTGTCACCCGGCTTGAGCAGCGCGAACATCGCCGCCGAGTTGGCCTGCGCACCCGAGTGCGGCTGGACGTTGGCGTAGGAGGCCCCGAACAGCTGCTTGACCCGGTCGATGGCGAGGCGTTCCACGACGTCGACGTGCTCGCAGCCACCGTAGTAGCGCTTGCCCGGGTAGCCCTCGGCGTACTTGTTGGTCAGCACCGACCCCTGAGCCTCCAGCACCGACTGGGGTGCGAAGTTCTCCGAGGCGATCATCTCCAGCGTGTTCTGCTGCCGGTGCAGCTCCGCGTCGACCGCGTTGGCCACCTCGGGGTCTACCGAAGCGAGCCTCTCGTTGAACAGATCGCCTGACGGCATGATCGTTTACCTCCGTGTTCTGATTCTCGGTGGAGCGGGGCGGGCGCGGTCTCAGCGGTTCCGGCTGTAGAAGGGCGGTTCCACGACCTCCACGGCGACTGCCTTGCCGCGAATGTCCACTTGTAACTCGGCCCCCGTCTTCGCGCTGGTCTGGTCCACGTAGGCCATCGCGATCGGGTGACCGAGCGTGGGCGACGGCGCACCGCTGGTCACGACACCGACGTCGGCGCCGTCACCGTCCAGCACCCGGTAACCGTGGCGTGGGGCGCGGCGGCCCGTTCCGCGCAGCCCCACCAGTGTGCGCTCCGGCGTCCGCTCCGCTGCGTCGGCGAGCGCGGCGCGTCCCACGAAATCTCCCGTCTTGTCCAGTCGGACCACCCGGCCCAGATTGGCTTCGAACGGGGTCACCTCGGTGGAGAGCTCGTGACCGTGCAACGGCATACCGGCCTCCAACCGCAGTGTGTCCCGGCATGCCAGGCCGGCGGGCCGCAGCCCGTACGAGGCGCCCCCCTCGCTGAGCGCCTGCCAAACCGTAGCGGCGTCGTTGACGGATGTGAACAGCTCGAAACCGTCTTCGCCGGTATAGCCGGTGCGGGCGAGTAGAACATCACAATTTGCTACCCGGCCGGGGTACCCCGCGAAGTAGCGGACCTCCGTCAGGTCGATGTCGGTCAGTGGAGCCAGGACGTCCTTGGCGACCGGTCCCTGGATCGCGACCAGCGCGTACTCCTCGGACTGGTCGGTGTAGTCGACGTCGAAACCGCTCACCCGTTCGGCCAGCTCCGACGAGACGACGGCGGCGTTGGCGGCGTTGGCGACAACGAGGAATTCCCGCTCCCCGGTGCGGTAGACGATCAGGTCGTCCAGCACGCCGCCCGCCTCGTCGCAGATCATCGTGTACCGCGCGCGTCCCACCCTGATCGCGGAGGCGTTGGCGACCAGGGCGTAGTCCATCGCCTCGGCCGCCTGGGGGCCGCTGACGCGAAGCTCGCCCATGTGAGTGAGGTCGAACAGGCCCGCCGTGTTGCGCACCGCGTTGTGCTCGTTCGTGTCACCCGAGTAGCGCAGCGGCATCTCCCAGCCCGCGAACTCGGTGAAAGTGGCACCCAGCCGTTGGTGGATCTCGTGCAGCGGGGTCTTGCGGGGTGGTGTCATGATGTGAAACTCCTAGTGGTCGGCGCCGTTACGGCGTCTCCCCGGAGTCATTGGCCTGAGAGTTTCACCGCGCGCTGCGGCTTGCACCGTGGGCGAGGGGAACCTACCCCCTGCTTTCCTCCTGAATCGCCTGGTGTCATGCGGTGATCGGGCCTGAGAGTTTGTGGGGAGTGTTGCTCCTTCGGCGCTCCGCGCGCACGTTGGGGCCATTGCCGTGGCCGGGCAGCGTTGCCGCGAGCCGAGTGCGGAGTCTCTCCCGCATGACGTCATAGGCGCAGTGTTCGATTGTAGAGTGAACGCTACGTAGCCCCGGCGGTCGAGTCAACAACACGTGAAGGTGATCCTGTCCGTATTCCGCCCGCGCGCGTCGCGCGAGGGTTGTCGGGTTCTCGCGGCCTCGGTTCCGTGGGCGCCCCTCGCCGGTGCCGCGGTGGTCCGTCGTCGTGGGCGGCCTCCGGTGGTGGTCACTCAGCGCTGTCGGTCTCGGTGTAGCGTCTGCGCAGTCCCTCGATGAATGCGTGCAGGGCAAGTTCGAAACTGGCGTGGTCGATCTCGGCCGCGTGGCTTCGAAGCAGGTGCGCCCTGCTCAGGTTCGGGAACCTCTCGTCATAGATCTCCGCGTCGTCGACGAATCCGCCCGCGAAGGACCCCATCGCGCTGCCGACCACGAGGTACTTCACGGAGGCCCCGATCATGGTCGCGTAGCGCTGCGACCAGCCCGCTTCGACCAGCCCGCCGTGGACGGCGTCGGCCCGCCGCAGCGCGGCCTCCCTGCGGGCGGGACCGGAGGCGATGAACGGAACCAGGTTGGGGTGTTCGGCCAGTGCGCGGTGGTAGGAGCGCGCCCAGACGGTCACTCCTGTGACCCAGTCGCTCCCGAAACCGGAGACGTCGACCTGGTCCATCATCGAGTTGGCGAGGTCGTGCAGCAGCTCGTCCTTGTTGGGGACGTAGTTGTACAGCGAGGCCGCCCGCACACCCAGCCGCTCCGCCAGACGTCGCATGGAAAGGGCTTCCAGCCCGGCGGTGTCGATGATCTCCAGGGCGCACTCCCGGATGCGCTCCATCGACAGCAGGGGCTGGCTCGGTCTGGGCAAGGACTGACCTCCGTGGGCTGGTCGGCGGGACGAATCCGGTTCGGCGGTCACGAGTCTTGTCAAACGTTGTCGCCGACTTTAGGGTCTCACAAAACTAACGTCGTTAGTTAAGCTGTCGGCCGCAGCGGTGCGCGCCGCACGCGGTAGCGGCTCCTGACGTACGAAGGAGGTCGCTGATGACCACGAACCATCCGGGCACGGGGACGGGGGAGGCGATCGGGGACGCGAGTTCGTCCACCTCGCTCTCGTTGGCCTCGGTGCTCGCGGAACCGGCCCGCCGCACTCCGGAGGCCCTCGCCGTCCTGGAGGGGCGGGAACGTGTCAGCTACGGCGAGTTGTGGGAACAGGTGCGCGGGCACGCCGCCGCGCTGCGGGGACTCGGCGTGGCCACCGGCGACAGGGTCGCCCTGGTGGCCCCGAACGTCGCGGACTTCGTCCGCGCCTACTACGCGGTGCAAACGCTGGGGGCGGTCGTGGTGCCGGTTCCGGTGTTGCTCGTGCCGGAGGAGGCCGCTCATCTGGTCTCCGACTCGGGAGCGAAGGTGATTCTGGGACACACCAGCCAGCTGGAGCTGGCCCGGGGATGCGCCGAGCGGACCGGTGCGAGCCTGGTGACCCTGGGGTCGCGAGGTTCCGAGCGCTCCGATGACGATCCCCCCTCGTTGACCGAGCTGGCGGAGGACGTCGAGCCGGTCTCCCACTTCGTGACCCGGGGGCCACAGGATCCGGCGGTGATCTTCTACACCAGTGGAACCACGGGCAAGCCCAAGGGCGCGATCCTCACCCATCTCAACATGGTCATGAACGCCACGGTCAACGCGTTCGACGCCAACGACACCAGTTCGAGCGACTGGGTGCTGGGTTGTCTGCCGTTGTTCCACGTGTTCGGACAGACGGTCTCGATGAACACCACGTTCCGGGCCGGCGCCACCCTCGTGTTGCAACCCCGTTTCGATCCGCTCCAGGCGTTGGAACTGATCCGCGAGCACGGGATCACCCACTTCAACGGGGTACCCACGATGTACACCCGGATGCTCGAGGTGGCCCCGCCGGAGATGCGGCTACCCAGTCTGCGGCTGTGCATCTCGGGGGGAGCGGCATTGCCGGTCTCGGTGCTGGAGCGGTTCAACGAGCGGTTCGAGACCCAGATCCTGGAAGGCTACGGCCTCTCCGAGACCTCGCCGACGGCCACGGTCAACCAGCCCTCCATCGGCACGCGTGCGGGCACCGTCGGCCATCCCCTGTGGGGAATCGACGTCGAGATCGCCGATCCGGACTCCGAACGGATCGAGTTGTTGCCGCGCGGAAGCCGTGGTGAGGTGGTCGTGCGGGGCCACAACGTGTTCGCCGGTTACCTGGGGAACCCGGAGGCCACCCGCGCCGCGCTCGTCGACGGCTGGTTCCGCACCGGCGACATCGGAGTCCGGGACGAGGACGGTTTCCTGTCCATCGTCGACCGCAAGAAGGAGTTGATCATTCGCAACGGGTACAACGTCTACCCGCGCGAGGTCGAGGAACTCCTGCTGGAGCACCCCGAATTGGCGCAGGTGGCGGTCGTGGGGCTGCCGGACTCCACCCGTGGCGAGGAGATATGCGCGGTGGCGGTGCATGCCACACTGTCGGCAGGGGATACCGACCAGTCGGTTAGCGACCGGGTGGTGGAGTGGGCCGCGAACCGGTTGGCGGCCCACAAGTATCCGCGGCGGGTGGTCTTCACCGACGAGCTCCCCCTCGGCCCCAGCCACAAGGTGCTCAAGCGGGAGTTGCGCGAGCGGATCATTCGCGAGGAACAACAGGCGAGTCAGAACTGAAGGAGCAGAACGTGACGCGAGAACTGCAGGACCGGGTGGCCGTGGTGACCGGCGCGGGAAGGGGGATCGGCGCCGCCATCGCCGAGACGCTGGCCTCCTCCGGAGCCGCCGTGGCCGTGGTGGACCTCGACGAGGCCAGCTGCGCCGATACCGTGCGTCGCATCACCGAAGCGGGGGGATCGGCCCTGGCCGTGGCCGCCGACGTCACCGACTCGGACTCCGTGGACCGTGCTTTCACCCGGGTCTCCGAGGAGCTGGGAACGGTCGGTGTCCTGGTCAACAACGCCGGGGTCACCAAGGACAACATGCTGTTCAAGATGTCCGAACAGGACTGGGACACCGTCATGGGGGTTCACCTGCGCGGTGCCTTCCTGTGCAGCAAGGCCGCTCAGCGGCAGATGGTCCCCCAGCGGTGGGGAAAGATCGTCAACCTTTCCAGCGTCTCCGCGCTCGGCAACCGCGGCCAGGCGAACTACTCCACCGCGAAAGCCGGTGTCCAGGGCTTCACCAAGACCCTGGCGATCGAACTGGGGCCGTTCGGCATCAACGTCAACGCGATCGCCCCCGGATTCATCGTCTCCGACATGACCGCCACCACGGCCGAGCGGCTCGGGGTGACCTTCGAGGAGCTGCAGCAGGGAGCCGCCGCCGAGACACCGGTGCGCCGCGTCGGTCAACCGAGCGACATCGCCAATGCGGTCAGCTTCCTGACCAGTGAGCAGTCCTCGTTCGTGACCGGTCAGACGTTGTACGTCGACGGTGGTCGCAAACTCGGCTGACCACCGGTTCCCCACGTGGGCGCAGCGGCCCGGCCGGTGCGCCCACCTCTCACCCCGGCGATTTCCCGTGAAATCGTCGTCCCCGCCACCGAGGAAGGCTTGTCATGGTTGATTTCGCACTGTCGGACACCGAGCGCGACATTCGCGACTGGGTTCGCAACTTCGTTCAGCGCGAGCTGATGCCCCTGGAGCAGCAGGTACTCGACCGGGAACGTCGCGGTGAGCGCGGCCTGACCAAGGAGGAGACCGAGGGGCTGCGCGACAAGGCACGTCAGGCGGGCTTCTGGGGAGTGCAGACGCCGGAGGAGTACGGCGGCATGGGGCTCTCCGCAGTGCTGACGGCCCTCGTGGAAGTGGAGCTCGGCCGGACCTTCGTCCCCTTCACCTTCGGAGGCGCCGCCGACAACATCCTCTACTACGGCAACGAGGATCAGAAGCAGCGTTACCTGATCCCGACCATCGAGGGGACCCGCAAGTCCTGCTTCGCGATCACCGAACCCGACGCCGGGTCCGACGCGAAGAACATTCGCACCACTGCCCGCAAAGAGGGCTCCGAGTGGGTGATCGACGGTGAGAAGACTTTCATCACCGGTGGTATCGACGCCGACTTCGCCATGGTCTTCGCGGTGACGGACAAGGAGAAGGGCGCCGACGGGGGAGTCACCTGTTTCCTGGTCGACCGGGACATGGGCTGGACCTCGGAACCCATCGACATCATGGGTGAGTGGGACCGGCAACCCGCAGCGCTGACCTTCGACGGCGTCCGAGTCCCCGAGGAGAACGTGCTCGGCGAGGTCGGCAACGGCTTCGGACTCGCCATGCAGTGGATCGGCCGGGGCAGGTACCTGTTGCCCGCTCGCGCGCTCGGTGGTTGTGAGCGCATGGTGGAAATGGCCACGGAGTACTCGCAGTCCCGGAAGACCTTCGGCGCCCCGATCGCGGACCGGCAGGCCATCCAGTGGATGATCGCGGACTCCGCCGTCGAGATCGAGGCGTTGCGCTGGCTGGTGCTGCAGGCGGCCTGGCAGGCCGACCAGGGCATGGACTCCCGCCACGCGCAGTCCATCGCCAAGCTGCACGGCGGTGTCCGGGCCAACGAGATCGTGGACCGGGTGATGCAGATCCACGGCGGGATGGGCTACACCAGAGAACTACCCATCGAACGCTGGTACCGCGATCTGCGGCTGCTGCGCATCTTCGAGGGGACCGACGAGATCCAGCGCCGCACAGTGGCACGCAACCTGCTCAAAGGGCACGCCTCGGTGCGCGGGGTGCTGGGCTGACCGAGCGGTCGTGGAGTGTGGTGGGCAGGCCGTGCGGCGACCGCCCCTCCACGCCGTTCCACTCCCGCGAGCTCCGGTGCGAAGCCTGGTTTCCCATTGGTTGTGACGGTCGTCTCACTCGGTGATGTCGATGGGTACTCTGGATGTCGGATGGCCCCGACCAGATGCCAGGAGCGATCATGTCGATCTTCAAGAAGGTAGTCAAGGTAGCCGAGCTCGCCAAGAGTCCGCAGGGCAAACGTGCCATCGAGCAGGCCCGGCGCTACGCCCGGGACCCCAAGAACAAGGAGAAGATCGACCGGGTCGTGAGCAAGGTCAAAGGCAGAGGCAAAAGCCACTGACGTGCTGACGGCTCGGTCGGCCGCCTCGCCCCGTCGGGAGGGGCACGCGACGAGCCCGACGGTGACGACCATCTCGGAACGCCCGGCCGCGACCGGGCGTTCCTTCTCGTTCGGGCTCGGTCCACCGTGTCCCGCGGGGCCGTGAATCGGAATCCGGCTCGTGCCGGGCCGTTTTCCGGCGCCCTCGGGGCATCGCGGCCGGGGGCTGTCGAGCGGAGCCGGAAGCCAGTAGAGTGCCGCACACATGATCATCGATTGGTCACGGAGCGTGTGTTGGGCAGGGTCTACGTGGTCGGAACCTTCGACACCAAGGGCGACGAACTCGGCTACGTGGCCGAACTGCTTCGCGCGGACGGCTCCTCGGTGGTGACCGTGGACCTCGGCACCGCTCGGTCCGATGCCACCACCGCCACTTCGGTCTCCGCGGCATCCGTGGCCGAGCACCACCCGCACGGTGGCGAGGCCGTGTTCACCGGCGAGCGCGGTTCGGCGGTCGCCGCCATGTCGGAGGCCTTCCAGCGGTTCCTGGGCACCCGCGACGACGTCGCCGGGATCATCGGGATAGGGGGATCGGGTGCCACCGCCCTGGTCACGCCGGCGATGCGTTCCTTGCCCGTCGGAGTTCCCAAGTTCGTGGTCTCCACGGTCGCCTCCGGAGATGTCTCCGGTTACGTCGACGCCAGCGACATCGCCATGATGCCCGCCGTGACCGACGTGGCCGGGCTCAACCGGATCTCGCGGCGGGTGCTCGCCAACGCCGCGCACGCCCTGCACGGGGCCGTGAGCGCACCCGGTCCGGTCGTGACCGACAAACCCGCCGTCGGTCTGTCCATGTTCGGTGTGACCACCCCGTGTGTCAGCGCCGTGGCCGAGGAACTCGCCGGAACGTACGACCCCCTGGTGTTCCACGCGACCGGCACAGGTGGTCGTGCCATGGAGAAGCTGGTCGACGACGGGTTGCTGCACGGTCTGCTGGATGTCACCACCACTGAGCTCTGCGATCTCCTCGTCGGCGGTGTGATGAGCGCGGGAAGCGGACGCCTCGACGCCCCGGCGAGGGCGGGGCTGCCGTACGTGGGCTCCTGCGGTGCGCTCGACATGGTCAACTTCGGTGCCAGGGACACCGTGCCGGAGCGTCATCGGAGTCGGCTGCTCTACGAGCACAACTCCCAGGTCACCCTGATGCGCACCACCCCGGAGGAGTGCGAGGCCATCGGTCTGTTCCTCGCGGACAAGCTCAACGCACTCCCCGGCCCCGTGCGGTTCCTGCTCCCGGAAGGAGGGGTGTCCGCGCTGGACGCCGTCGGCGAGCCTTTCCACGATCCGGAGGCCGACGGAGTGTTGTTCGACACACTCGAACGCAACGTGGTGCAGCACGAACGACGGAGCCTGGTCCGAGTGCCGCACAACATAAACGATTCGCTGTTCGTACGGGCTCTGCTGGACGCGTTCTGCGAGGTGATGAGTGATGAGTGAGCACGATCCGCAAGCGGGCTCGTCCAACGGGCGGGCACCGACCCGCGGCGAGGTACTGCGATCGCTGCGCCACAAGGTCGAGCGGGGTGTGCCGATCGTCGGTGGGGGCGCCGGTACGGGGCTGTCCGCCAAGTCCGAAGAGGCCGGTGGTATCGACCTCCTCGTGTTGTACAACTCGGGGCGCTACCGCATGGCCGGTCGGGGATCGTTGGCGGGGCTGCTCGCCTATGGAAACGCCAACGAGATCGTGTTGGAGATGGCGCGCGAGGTGCTGCCGGTGGTCCGGCACACTCCGGTGCTGGCAGGAGTGAACGGAACCGATCCGTTCATGATTCCGGAGAAATTCCTCGGACAACTGCGTGATCTGGGATTCGTGGGAGTGCAGAACTTTCCCACGGTCGGCCTGATAGACGGGACGTTCCGGGCAAACCTCGAAGAAACCGGCATGAGTTACGAGCTCGAGGTCGAGATGACGCGTATCGCCCGGGAAATGGATCTACTCACCACCCCCTACGTTTTTTCCGCGGACGAGGCTCGCGCCATGGCGCGAGCCGGTGCCGATGTGATCGTTTGCCACATGGGGCTGACCACGGGGGGAAGCATCGGTGCCGAAACCGCTCGGGATCTCGATGACTGCGTGCGTTCGGTTGAGGAGTGGTCGAAAGCGGCGGCCGAGATTCGTGATGATGTTCTGGTGCTTTGTCACGGCGGTCCGATAAGTGAACCGGAGGACATGGCCTACGTGCTTTCACGGACCACCCGTTGCCACGGTTTCTACGGGGCGAGCAGTATGGAGCGGCTGCCCACCGAACGGGCTGTCGCCGCCCGTACGGAGGCCTTTCTGGAACAGCGAGTCTCGGGATGACGCGCCCGTCGGGAGTCCCGGCGCGGAGTCGGGGAACCGTGCGAGATCGCCGGGACGTGAGGTGCTTTTCCGAAACACGTCCACGTGATGTTCCTCGGTTCTCGGGGCGAACGCCACGTGGTCGTCCCCGGAGAGCGAAGGTGTCCGGCAGGCGCGGGAGGCATCATCGGCGAGGGAGAGTGCGCCGGGGACGATCGATTTCCGGCGGTTCCGGCACGGTCGACCGCCACTGCTTCGTGCTGTCCGTCGAGAGGAGAGTGAGGAATTCGTGGCCGAATCGTACTCCAGTGCCCTGGTGGAGGCTCCGGTGGAGCGCGTCTGGCGCCTTTTCGGGGATTTCGCCGCACTGGCCGACTGGCATCCCGCGATAACGGCGGGCGAGATCGAGCAGAATTCGTCTCCTTCCGAGGTAGGAGCCGTGCGCAAGCTGTGGCTCGCGGACGGCTCGACCGTCCGGGAACGGTTGGTCTCGTTCGATTCCGTTCGGTGCTCGTACGGGTATGAGATGTTGGAGGGACCGTTTCCGGTGCGGAACTACCGGGCCACCGTACGCGTGACGCCGGTTACCGCCGGCGGTGCGACATTCGCGGAATGGTCGGCGAATTACGACGCCGACGAGGACCGGGTGATCGAACTGGACCGGGCGTTCCGCGAAGACGTGTTCGCCGCCGGACTGGCGGCACTGGCGCGAATCTGCGCCGGGTGAGCCCGCATCCGCCCCGCGTCGCCGTTCGGCTCGCCGGTTTCCCGTTCGATTCCCCTCGTCCGCTCCTTCGGGAGCTCAGCCGGTCCGGGTGGGGGATCGGTTTCGCCGTGGCTGACAGTGGTCCTCGTCATTCTCGTTGCGCAGTGGAAATGGGGCCGCGATATGTTGTGGACGGGCTGACGCACGGCGAATGTGCCAACGGTTAGAGTCGTACGCGTGCCAAGCAGCTTCGTGCAGTCCGCAACAGATTCAGCAGGTTCCGAAGTCGGCGCCGAGCGCGTCGTCGTCACCGGAGGATCGGGGTTCGTGGGAAGAGCCGTGGTCCGGTCGTTCGCGCAGCGCGGCAACCCGGTGACGGTCGTCGACCGAGTGGCTCCCGAGGTGCCCGAGCAGTATCGCCACCTGGTCACACACGTGGCCGGTGATCTGACCGACCCTGAGGTACGGGAGGCGGGTGTCCCGGAGAACACAGCCGGGATCATTCATCTGGCCGCCATCACCTCGGTGCTGCGTTCCGTGGACAAGCCGGTGGAGACCTTCGCCAACAACGTGGAGGTCACACAGGGGCTGCTCGAGTTGGCCCGGCAGCGTGGCGTCGGGCGCTTCGTGCTGGCCTCCACCAACGCTGTGGTCGGTGACATCGGTTACGGGACCATCTCGGAGCGGTTGCCGCTGCACCCGTTGACGCCGTACGGCTCGACCAAGGCGGCCTGCGAGATGCTGCTGTCGGGCTACAGCGGTGCTTACGGGATCGCGACCACGGCGTTGCGCTTCACCAACATCTACGGTCCCGGCATGGGGCACAAGGACAGCTTCGTCCCCCGGCTCATGCGCGCCGCGCTGGCCGGTGAAGGGGTGGAGGTCTACGGCGACGGTTCACAGAGCCGCGACTTCGTGCACATCGACGACGTGGTGCAGGCCGTCATGGCCTCCTGGGACAAGCAGTACAGCGGAACCGCGGTGATCGGTTCCGGCAGCTCCATCTCGGTCATGGAACTCATCGAGTCGGTCCGTGCCGCCACGGGCAGGGAGCTGCCGGTAACGCACGTGTCCGCCAAGAACGGTGAGATGCCCGCTGTGATCGTCGAGATCGAGAAGGCCAGGCGCGAGCTGGGCTACACGCCCAACGTGCGGTTGACCGAGGGGCTGCGCACGGTGTGGGACGACTTCCGCGCCGCCGACAGTGGGATGTCCGTGGCCCCATGACCGCTCGACTGTCGCGCGCGGTCCGGCAGCACTGGCTGCTGGTGCTGTTCCTACTGGCGGGTGTGCTGCTGCGGCTCGTGGTGGAGATCGCCTACCAGCCGGCGCTGCTGTACATCGACTCCTTCCGCTACCTGCGGGATCTCGGGGTGTTCTTCCCCGGCAACATCAATCCGATCGGCTACGAGGTGCTGCTGCTCGGACCGGTCCTGCTGGTCGGTGACCTGGGGCTCGTCGCGATAGTGCAGCACCTGCTGGGACTGGGGCTGGCTCTGGCCAGCTACTCCCTGCTGCTGCGCTACGGATGTCGGCGGTGGTTGGCCGCGCTCGCGGTGGCACCGGTGCTGCTGGACGCCTACCAGCTCCAGATCGAGCACCTGATCATGTCCGACCTGCTGTTCCAGGTACTGCTGCTGCTCGCGATCATCCTGCTGACCTGGTGGGGGACCCCCGGACCCGGCGTGGCCCTGCTGGGGGGACTGGTGCTGGGCACCTCGGTGCTGGTGCGGCTGGTCGGACTCACCCTGGTGGTGCCCGCGGCCGTCTTCGTGCTGCTGGCTGCCGGGCTGCGTCCCAGGGACGGTTGGAAGCGGCGACTGAGATCGGCGACGGCACTGGTGGCCGGGTTCGTGTTCATGCTTTCCAGCTATGCTGGATATCACATGTACTGGACCGGCAAGCCCGCGCTCGGCGGAGCGACCGGCAGCGTGGTATTCGGGCGCACCGCGATGGTCGCCGACTGCGAACGGCTCGAACTGACACCGGCCCAGCGGGTCGTCTGCCCCCCGGAGCCAGTGGCCGAGCGAAAACGCAAGGGCATCGACCACTACATCCACTGGTTCCGGCCCGAGATCGACACCGACGCCCTCCCGGAGGGGGTCAGCTATTCCGAGGCGCAGCATTCCCTGGCCTTCAACGTGCTGCGCAACCAGCCCGTGGAGGTCTTCGGCGGTGTCGTCCGGGACTTCATGAAGGGATTCGCCCCGATGCGCACCCGTTCACCGGGTGACGTCCCGCTGGCTCGGTGGCAGTTCCAGACCGAGTACCCGCTCTACACTCCGGAGTGGATCACACTGGACTGGTTGGAGTACTACGACGACGGGGGCTACTCCACCAACGAGCGTGCGGCGGGTTTCCTTCGCGCGTACCAGTTGGGGGGAGGTTACACTCCGGGCACCGTGTTGGGGTTGGCCCTGGTCCTCACCGTCGCGGCGATGCTGGGGGTGGGACGAGCTCGTCGGAGTGGACTCCGGGCCGTCTGCCTGCTTTCCGGCGGGGTGGGGACCGCGGTGCTGTTCACCGCGGCCGCGATGGAGTTCTCCTGGCGCTATCAACTGCCCGCGCTGGTCCTGCTGCCGCTGGCGGGTGCGATGGGGATCACGGCCATCACCGGCCGCCGACCTGATACGACGGATTCCACGACGAACCGGTAGCCGAGATCACGGCACGAATGGAGCATGAGATGCCGACGACCTTTCCCGATGAGGTCGATGAAGCCGCCCTGGCCGACTACGCCGCGCGTTACGGTGATCACCGGTTCGCCCCGGTGGTGGTGCTGATCGCCGCCTACAACGAGAGGGACGCGATCCCCGCGGTGCTCGAGGGGATACCGAGCACGAGCTGCGAGCTGAACGTGGACACCCTGGTGGTCGTCGACGGTGCCTCCGACGACACGGCCGACGTCGCCGTTCGGTACGGCGCCTACACCTGTGTGGCCCCGACCAACCGCGGTCAAGGGGCGGCGCTGCGGCTCGGGTACCGGTTGGCGGCCGAGCGTGGTGCGCGTTACGTGGTCACCACCGACGCGGACGGACAGTACGAGATCGACGAGCTTCCCCGGTTATTGCGTCCGCTCCTCGACGACGAGGCCGACTTCGTCACCGGGTCGCGCAGGTTGGGTAGCAGCGAGAACCCCCAGCTGCTGCGCCGGGTCGGTACCTACGTGTTCGCCTGGCTGGTCAGCGTGATGACCGGCCAGCGCATTACCGACACCTCTTTCGGCTTCCGCGCCATGCGGGTCGAGGTCGCGAACTCGGTTCGGCTGGAGCAGCAGCAGTACCAGTCCTCCGAGCTGCTGGTCGGTGTGTTGGCGCGTGGCTACCGTGTTCGCGAGCGGGCCATGACCATGCGTCAACGTGTGGCGGGGGTCAGCAAGAAGGGCAACAACGTGCTCTACGGCTACCGCTACAGCAGGGTGGTGCTCGGGACCTGGCTGCGCGAGCGGCGTGCCCAACGGCTGGCTGGGGCGAGCGGGTCCTCCACGGCGGACGAGCAGGTCAGCGAACCTGCTCGTGCCGCCGGGGAGTAGCGAAGACCAAGCGGTCCATCAGGAAGAACTTGAGCACGAACATCAGCAGGTAGGTGCCGAGGTAGGAACCCCAGACCAGGATCACTCTCCGGACCTCGGAATCGGCGAAGAGGCTGTGGGCGAGTTCCTCGGTGTAATTGGTGGCGATCGCCGCGAGAAGGAAGGTCGTCACCGACACCACCGCGAATCGTGTCAGTTCGCCGCGCAGCTGGTGGCGTCCAGTGCTTCCCCAGTTCCTGCGGTTGAGGAAGAAGTTGGGGACGGCGCCGGCCAACCACCCCAGCACGGTGGCCAGCGTCGAGGCCGAGCTGATCCAGTAGGACACCACGAACACGAGCTGACTGCTCGCGGTCGCCAACGCCGAGACAGCGGCGAAACCGCGCAGCAGTCTCCAGTACCGGCTGGTACCACGGCGCTCGGAAGGCGGCTCCGGGGTGGCGGACACGGTTCGCTTCCCTCCGTTGGAAGAGTGAGTGCAGAAACGAGCTCCACGAACTGTACGGAAACCGCTCCGTCATCCGCCCGCCGGATGAGAACATATCGTTCGTGGAGGTGGGGTTGGCTGTTGCAGCGCAGCAGTTAGCCTTTCACATTGAACACGATAGTGTGGGGAGGGCTTGAGTCGCACATGTCGTGTTCGATGAATTACATTCTGTGGATACCCACAAGGTGCGGGTGTCGCGGAACGAACCTGACAGGTGGCAGCCAGGGGCTCGTCGTGAACGGACGCCGCTGGGTGCCGACATTTGTGTAGAGGAGAAGAAGGCGTGCGAATCCTCGTCCTGGGTGGGGACGGCTATCTTGGTTGGCCGACCGCTTTGCATCTTTCCGACTGCGGTCACGACGTGGCCGTGGCAGACAACTTCGCCCGTAGGGCCTACGACCACGAGATGGGCGTGCGCAGCCTGGTTCCGATGGAACCGCTGCAGGTTCGGGTCGATGCCTGGCGGGAGGTTTCCGGCCAGGACATCAAGGCGTACTACGGCGACCTCGTCGACGCCGAGTTCACCGTCGAGATGATCCGGGACTTCCGCCCGGACACCATCGTGCACTTCGCCGAACAGCGAGCCGCCCCCTACTCGATGATCGACCGCAAGCACGCGGTCTACACGCAGCAGAACAACGTGGTCGGCAACCTCAACGTGCTGTTCGCGATCCAGGAGGTCGACCCGGAGATCCACCTGGTCAAGCTCGGGACCATGGGTGAGTACGGCACTCCCAACATCGACATCGAAGAGGGGTGGCTGGAGGTCACCCACAAGGGTCGTACCGACCGCATGCTCTACCCGAAGAAGCCCGGCTCCTTCTACCACCTCAGCAAGGTGCACGACAGCCACAACATCGAGTTCGCCTGTCGTATCTGGGGCCTGCGCGCCACCGACCTCAACCAGGGTGTCGTGTACGGCCAGGAGACGCCGCAGACCGTGCGTGACCCGCGGCTGGCCACTCGCTTCGACTACGACGCCATCTTCGGCACGGTGCTCAACCGCTTCGTGATCCAGGCCGTGCTCGGTCACCCCCTGACGGTCTACGGCACCGGCAGCCAGACCCGTGGTGTCATCGACATCAGGGACACCGTGGAGTGCATCCGTCTCGCCTCGGAGAACCCCGCGGACAAGGGCGAGTTCCGTGTCTTCAACCAGATGACGGAGAGCTTCTCGGTCGAGGAGATCGCCAAGACGGTCGCCAACAACTACCACGGCACCGTCGAGGTGGAGTACCTCGACAACCCGCGTGTGGAGCAGGACCACCACTACTACAACGTGGTGCACACGGGGCTCGTGGAACTGGGACTGGATCCCCACCTGCTGTCCAACACCCTGATCAACTCGTTGTTCGGTGTCGCCGAGCAGTTCAAGGATCGGGTAGACCTGGCCGCGATGCGTCCCACTGTGGAGTGGCGTACGGCCTCCAGCCCGCTCCGCTCGCAGGGCTGAGCAGTGCCCCCCGGGTGATCCGGCAGCGGGTTCGGCCGTCCGCCACCGATCCGTTCCCCGGTTCGGCCGAGCGGTCGGGCCCGCCTGTTCGGAGTCCGTTCCACGGATGCCCGAGCGGGGCTGCCCCGGTTGCCGGAGCGGGCCGGGGTGTGGGCCCTGGCGGTCGATCCCGGGCGGCTTCGCGAGAGGCGGGCTGAGTTGACGGCCCGTTCCGGGCCCGCTCGGCGGTGTCCCCGAGTTCTCCTGCCTCCCGCCGGCCGCCTCCCGCCGGCCGTGTCGAACCGGGATGGTGTTTCCTCGTCCGTCCTGGCGGCGGGGTGGCGGCCGCGCTCCGTTTACGGGGTTCCCGGCGCACTGTCATGGGGAGACGAGCTCCTACCGGCGGGATCGGGTGGCGCTGGCCGCCACTCCGGCCGTCAGGGTCCCGATCGCCAGGCCGATCAACGCGTTCAGCGCGCAGCTGGCGAGCTGCGTTTCCAGCGAGGCCGTCGTGGTGAAGGGGCGTACCGCCACGGCGACGGTGGCCAGCGCGACTATCCAGCCGAAGAAGGTGACCGGTCGTGGTGTGCTCACCAGCAGCAGGTGTAGCAGAGCCGTGGCCAGCAGCGCCGCGAGCGCGGCGAACAGACACAACCGAACCGTGCTGACGTCACCGAGTGTCCCGTAACGGGAGGGGCCCAGCACGGGAATCCGTAGCACGCCCCGCAGGATCACCACTCCCACGAGCGCTATGAGCGCCGAGACCAGCGCGGTAGCGGCTCCGCCGGTCCACAGTTGCCGCGTGTTGAGCTCGTTGCGACCGTTCTCGCCCCGACCGCCGAGCTGTCGGGTGTGGTCGTCCTCTGGCACGGCACCCTCCCACGGCAGTGACTATCCCTCGACCAGGTTTGAGGACCGGAGACGAGTACGCAACGCCCGGATCGCTACCTCACTCCGAAGAGTGCCTTCCGGAGGTGTTCCGCGCGGTCGGGGAGGAGCAGCGGGATGTGACGCGCATCGTGTTCGGATGGGTCTTCTCAGTCGTTACTGGTAGCCATTCTTGAATGGCATCGCGACGGCGTGTCGGAGGTCACCGTGAAAGGCCCGCGTCGTGCGGATGATCTTTTTCGGTCGAATTCGATCAAAGGCCGACCGAGCTACATCAGCGGTTTTCGTGATCTTTCCCAGATCATTCTTCTTGTGTATTCGATCTTTCCTTCGTGGTGAAAACTGATCTCCGTTCGCTTGCCCGCTTCGTTTTGACCAGCGGAATCGAAGAAAATGATGTTCGAGGCTTTCCGACGTTTCCTCGGGGGCTGCTCCGGCGGTCGCTCCGATGGGAGGCAGTGGGGAGCCAAGTAGCCGTTTGGTTGAGTCGTTATCGAACAGTGATCAAATATTGAACACGTAACGTGTTTGATCTCTTCGATTATGTGCTTATTGGCTGCTTCTAAAGGGTGAACGCTTGATGCTTCGGATACATAAAGCTACGTTGCACCAGGTACGTCACGGTTCGGTCACGACGAACTCGACCCCCCGACGAGTAAGCCCGACCCCCGACGGGCAGTGGCCGGACCTCCCCGAGACGGAAAGGCGAGCATGGCTGAGAAGAACGACGAGAGTGGCCGTCGCGACAACTCCACCCTCAAGTCCTATCTGCCTGAATCACTGCGCAATTCCTTTTCCCGTGGCTCGCGGACCCCGGTCCGTAACAAGGTGCTGGCCGGTGTGGTCGCCGCCGGCGCGTTCGTAGCCGTGGGCTCTCCCTTCGTCGCCGCGACGAACGGGGACGGTTCGGAGTCGCAGAGTCGTGATGTGGCCCCGGTGGCCGAACAGAGCCCCCTGAGCGCCGCTGTGAACGGAACTCCCGAGTCCCCCGGCTCGGTCCAGTTGCGTGGCGGCGACTCGAAGGACGACGGCTCGGAGCGCGAGAACCTGGACAAGAGCGCGGAGGTCCAGAAACAGCGCGAGAAGGCCGAAGAGGAGAAGGCCAAGGCTGAACGCGAGGCCGAGCAGCGCGAGGCCGTGCGGGAGCAGGCGGCGAAGAAGAAGGAGTTCGCTCGCGAGGCCGCCGAGCGGAACGAGTCCGAGAATTCCGGGAACAGCGACAAGCAGCCGCGGGCCAAGGCGGCCGCCCCGAAGAAGGCCGAGGAGTCCGCCACCCCGAAGAAGCTGGTGCGGAGCGGCTTTCTGACCTCGGGTTACCACAGCCGGGGTGGCGCCCACGCCGGCATCGACATCGGTGCCGACACCGGAACCCCGATCTACGCGCCGCAGGGCGGTACCGTCATCAGCTCCGGTCCCGCCAGCGGTTTCGGACTCTGGGTTCGTGTCCAGCACGACGACGGCAAGGTGACCGTCTACGGACACATCCACAGCTCGCAGGTCAGTGTCGGCCAGCGTGTCGAGGCGGGCCAGCAGATCGCCACGGTGGGCAGCCGCGGCCAGTCCACCGGTCCGCACCTGCACTTCGAGACCCGGGTGGGCCCCGGCGCCCAGGAGATCAATCCGATTCCGTGGTTGAAGCAGCAGGGCTACACCCTCGGCTGACCCCCAAGTCGTCGCCGGGGAGCCGCGTTACCCCGACACCGGATCCCCGGCGACTTTCCAACCGCGCCTCACCGCCCCGGACACCGACGTGTCCGGGGCGGTGTCGTCACTCAGGTGTCCGTCACCGGCTCCGGCGGAACCTCCACCTCGAGTCGTTCCCGCAGCCAGCTCAGTGTACGGGCGAGCAACCGGGAGACGTGCATCTGCGAGATGCCTATCTGCTCGGCGATCTGGGTCTGCGTCATGGACTTGAAGAAACGCAGGATCAGGATTCGGCGTTCCCGCTCGCCGAGTTCCCGCAGCAGCGGACGAATCGCCTCGCGGTTCTCCACCTCGTCGAGCTCGGTGTCCGAGGAGCCGATCGCGTCCCCGAGCGGGATCTCGTCGGTGTCGCTGAGCAGTTCGTCCAGGGAACTGCTCCGGTAGGCGTTTCCGGCCTCCAGGCCCTGGTGCACCTCGTCACGGCTGATGCCGAGGTGGCCGGCGATCTCACTGGGGGTGGGGGCTCTGCCCAGGTCCTGGGAAAGCGTCGATATCGTCGAGGAGATGGACAGGTGTCGTTCCTGCAACCGTCGGGGAACCCGTACCGTCCAGCCGGTGTCGCGGAAGTGGCGCCGCACTTCACCCATGATGGTCGGCACCGCGTAGGACAGGAAATCGACACCCCGGTTCGGGTCGAACCTGTCCACCGCGTTGATCAGACCGAGCGTGGCGACCTGGACTAGGTCCTCCTGGGACTCGCCCCGGTTGCTGAATCTCCGTGCGATGTGCTGCGCGATGGGCAGGTGCGCCGTGACCAGCTTGTCCCGCAGTTCCGCGTGCCGCCGGTCGTCACCGCTCAGCTCCGCGAACTCGACGAATAGCGGGGCCAGCTCCTCGTAGTTCTGACCTCGGTAGACGTGTTCGGAGTCCGCCTGCGTCACCCGTGGACCATCCGTCCCTTGCTCAGCTCGATCCGTACGACGTGACCGTCGCCGCTGTTCTCGGGTTCTCGAACCGAGGATGCCACGCTGTCGGTCAGCGCGCCGAGTACGCGCCAGCTGAACGTGTTCTTGCGCGGCCCGGAAGGATCGTCGCTGGTCACTTCCGCCGTGAAATCCAGCCTGTCGTCCTCGGTGCGGAATCTGCCCACCAACGGGCTCCGTTCGGCCGCGATCCGAACCAGCGAGGAGCACGCCTCGTCCACCGCCAGCCGCAGGTCGGCGATCGTGTCGACGTCGAAATCGGCGCGCATGGCGAGATCGCCCACCACGGCGCGCATGACGGGCAGCTGCGTCGCCTCCGCGGCGACCCTGACCTCCACCACGCGGGAGTCCTCGACCGCTTCCGAGGGCTCGCCACTCGGCGCGCCGTGTTCCAGTGATGCCCGGTTCCGATCCGGATGGGATGCTGACACGCGGACTCCTCGTTCCAACCTCATGCGAGACCACCGCACATCGAATCAGAGGGGCGGAACCGTCCGTCGCTTCGGGGGGTGGGACGTCCCGGTGGGACAGCGGCTGGCCGCGAACGTCGGGTACGCGGCGATGTCGAACGGGCCTGAACGCTCATAGCCGCCTGATACCCGGTGACGTAACGGGACAAACGGAGGTCACTCGTGCCGGGGATCAGGCGGCCGATGCGGGAGGTGTTCCGTTCTCGCGGGGCGGCGCGGACGTCCGCAGCGGGGAGAGCCACGCCGCCCCGGTGGTCTGGTCGGAAAACCCCGCCCGCGCTCCCAGGGTTCGGGGGCGCGGGTTACAGCAGCCCGCTCCAGTAGGTCCAGAACGCCTGCAGGATCATGCCGACGATGACCAGGTACCACAGCACCAGCACCACGCTGTGTACCTTGCTCACGCCTGTTACCAGGGGTTTCGCGGGGCCGGCGGGGATGTGTCCGTTTCCCAGGTTGTGCAGGGTGGTGTACCAGAAGATGGCGATGGTCACCACCCAGACCACCATGCAGTACGGGCACAGCGCGTGGATCTCGTACAGGCTCTGCCAGATCAGCCAGTGCACGAACACCACGCCGAAGATCGTTCCCAGTTGCATCCCGATCCGGTACCAGCGCGGTGCCCGGAAGCCGGACAGCATGGCGACTCCGCTCGTGGTCACGATCGCGAACGCCGCTATGCCGATCAGCGGGTTGGGAAAGCCGAACGCCTTCGCCTGGTCGCTTTCCATGACCGAGCCGCAGGACACCACCGGGTTGATGCTGCAGGTGGTTACATAGTCCGGGTTGACGAGGGTGAGGTACTCCTCGATGCTGAGCGCGAAGGCGGCGAGGAACCCGATGCCGCCCCCGATCAGATAGAGCCACCCCAACGCCCTCCCGAAGAGGGCCTGTTCCGAGTTCGTGGGTGCGGAACTGCCGTCTCGCGTGTTCGTCTCGGCGGTCGCGGTCACTTGGCCAGCTCTCCGTCCAGCTTGTCGCGCAGCTGCTGCAACGGCGAGGTGCCGCCCTGGGAGAACTGGACCCGTTCACCGTCGAGGAAGAACGCGGGCGTACCGGTGACGCCGGCCTGCTGGCCGTCGGCCAGATCCTTGTCGATGCGCTGCTGCACCTGGTCGGAGTTCATGTCCTCGCGGAACTTCTCGGTGTCCAGGCCGATCTGTTCGGCGTACTCGGCGAACTGCCGCTGTGCGCGCTGCTCGTCGCTGCTGACGTTGTTGCCGCCGTTCGCGGAAACGGCCCAGGAAGAGTAGTTGTCGAACAGCTTGTGATACATCGACTTGAACTCGCCCTGCATCGCGGCCGCTTCGGCCGCCTTCGCGGCGGGCTGGGCCAGTGGGTGCATGTCCAGCGGGTTGTTCCGGACCACGAAGTTGATCTTTCCTTCGTACTCCTTCTCCAACTTGCTGGTGGTGCTCTGGTAGAAGCTGTGGCAGGCGGGGCACTGGTAGTCCACGAACTCGACCAGCGTTGGGGCGCCCTGGCCTCCCTCGAGAACCTGATGGCTGCCCTCGGGGTTGAGTACTGAGGAGGCGACCTTGTCACCCGAGGAGGCGCCGTTGTCGGTGTTGTTGCCTCCGAAGTACACGACTCCACCGATGACTGCTACCGCGACCACCAGCACGATCGCGGTCAGGATGATGTTGGTCGAAGCCCCGCTGCGCTTCGCCATCGGATTGGTTGTCTTGGGCATCGGCCTGCTGCACCTTCGACGGTCGGTTTCCGCGCGAGTGCCACTCGCGCGCGGACGTTGGTTCAGTTTCCCCTACTCACACGATCGTGGAAGCCACCGGGGTGCGTGATATCACTCCCGTGGTCGCGGAAACCGTGCGCTGGCGGGTATTCGCCACCATGATGCCTGCGCTGTCACTCTTGTGGTGGGCACATATGGGTGAGTTTGCCTACGCTCCGTGGCCCAGCCTCGGGTGGCCGCGTTGCTGTCCGACGCGTGGCGGGGGGATCGGGTGACCGGCGCCGAACGGGCAGCGGGGAGCACCCGAATCTCAGTCATCGGGGGTGTCCTCCTCCGGCCAGGTGTTCCGGGTGTCGAGGTAGTCGATCAGCAGCTTCCCGAGCGTTCGCAGGTGCTCCCGCATCGTCTCCTCGGCGCTACCGGGATCGCCGCTCTCCAGGGCCCGCAACACCGCACCGTGCTCGCGAACGCACGAGCGCGGCCATCCCGCGGCGGCCAGGGCCTGTTCCCGGGGGGCGTAGCGACTCGCGAGTTCGAAGAACCACGCGAGTTTGCGTGCGCGGGATGCCTCACCGAGCTCCCGGTGGAACCGGGTGAGCGACTCGGCGGCCGTCGCGGTGTCCCCCGACTCGTCGGCGCGGGAGAGCTCGTGCTGCAGTGCTCGCAGGCGTTCCAGCCGCTCCTCGGAGATCCGTCCGGCACAGCGGCCCGCGAGTTTACCCGCCAGCACGGCCCGCAGCTCGAAGATGTCGTCGAGGTCCTGTCTGCTCGGGGGTGCCACAGCGAACCCCTGACGCGGTTCCAGCTCCACGAACCCTTCCGCGGACAGGGCGATCAGTGCTTCCCGGACCGGGGTCACGCTGATCCCCAGCTCCTCGGCGAGCTGGTCGAGCCGCAGGTACTCCCCCTCCTGCACCTGGCCGGTGATGATCTGCTCGCGGATGTGTACCGCGACTTCCTCCGGCAGCTGGGGTCTGCGTCCGCGGGATGGTGATCCGGATGCGGCCATCGAACTCCCGATCGTCGCGCGGGTGTGGCACCGATCGCGGTCGCCCGTGCCACCGGGACTCGTCCCGCACAGGGGACGGGACCGAATTGTCGGTGAATACCGCCTCGCGCGCATCGTGTGCGGCGCGGGATCGTGGTCCCGGCCCCGCCCGATCCCGGCGGAGTCGACGACGGCTTTCGGGTTTCCAGGGCTTTGCGCTGCGAATTCCCGGTCGGTGGTTTTTCGTCCGCCCGTCGGGGCGCGCTCGCCGTGGCGACGACGGCGTATCGTCTGGAGGTGTGGTGGCTGATCCCTTCACAGGTGACGTCCCCGGGGAACTGACCCACAACCTCCCCGACGGTCGCGCCGAACAGATTACGCGCTCGCTGGCGGAGAAGTGCCTCGACGACGTGCCCGGGCTCGCCCAGCGGCTCATGGACGCGATCTTCACCGACAACCCGGAGTGGACCGACTACCGCCCCGTCCCACGTGAGGACCTGTGGGAGGGGTGTGCCAACTACCTCGCCCGCGCGTTGCACGTGCTCAGCGGGCGTGTCCCCCGTGGGGAGGACGACTCGGTCGCGGCCGCGATCGGCAGGCGGCGCGCCGAACAGGGAGTTCCGCTCGAGGTGATGCTGCGAACCTTCCGCCTCGGTGGACGCATCCTGTGGGAGGCGCTGGTCGAGCGGGCTCATGCGGACAAGGTCGATCCGGACGCCGTGCTCGGTGCGGCCACCACGATGTGGACGGTGATCGACGCGCTGTCCTCCGCGTTGTCCACCTCCTACCGCAACACCGAGCTGGAGCAGTTGCGCAGCGACGACCAGCGCAGACACGCGCTGGTGGAGGACCTGCTCGGCGGTCGGGCCAGGGACACCGCCTTCGCTCAGCGGACCGCGAAGGAACTCGACCTGCCCACTTCGGGACCCTACGTCGTGGTCGTGGCCGAGATGGTCCCGGACGGCAGCTTCGCGCTGCGAGGGCAGCAGGCCGCACTCGCGGCGTTGCACATCCGTTCCGTCTGGCAGGTCAGGGCGGACACCCTGGTGGGACTGATCGCGCTGGAACAGCACGACGAGTCGAGCGCGCTGGCGGCGCTGCGGCAGCTCGTCAGGGGACGGGCCGCCGCTTCTCCCGTGGTCAGCGGGCTCGCGGAAGCGGGGATGGCGCACGAACTCGCCCTCACGGCGCTGGGTACCTCGCCCCCCGGATCGGTGGAGCTGGTCTCGCTGCAGCAGCGCTATCCCGAGGCACTGCTGGTCCAGTCCCCCGACCTCGCGAGACGGCTGCTGGACGATCAGTTCGGCGAGATCCTCGCGTTGCAGCCCAAGGAGCGGGACATGCTGCTGGAGACCCTCGCCGCCTGGCTGGAGGAGAACTGCTCCACGGCCAACGCCGCCGTGCGGCTGCACTGCCACCGCAACACGGTGCTCAACCGGCTGCACCGGATCACGACGCTGATCGGCAGGCCGTTGCACGGGCGTGACTCCTACGTCGCGCTCTCGTTGGCGCTGTCCGCCCTGCGGATGCGCACCAGCGGGCTTTGAGGAACGATCGTGTCGCGATGTCAACCGTAACGGCGGGGAAATCGCCGCGATTTTGACACCGCGGTCGCTCGCGCTCGTTTTCTGTTGGGTACCCCACCCGGTTGAAGGCCAGTTTTATACGTTTCGTACTCAATTGAACTCGTTTTGTCGCTGAATAGTGGGACTGATGTGCGGGATGCACAGTGACTGAGGGTCAACTCTGGGCGTGGCGGCATGGCGCCACCGTGGTCCCGGTCACGACACTCGAAACGCGACAGTTCGAGGCTTCTCGGTGGGTGCGAAGCAAAGGAGCACAGCGAAGTGCAGGAATTCGACCTCCTTGTGGTGGGCGGCGGCCCTGGTGGCTACGTCGCGGCGATCCGTGCGGCCCAGCGGGGCCTGTCGGTCGGTCTGGTGGAGAAGGAGAAAGCGGGCGGTGTGTGCCTGAACTGGGGGTGCATCCCGACCAAGGCGATGCTGCGCTCCGCCGAGGTCTACGAGACGGTGCTGCACTCCGCGGACTTCGGGGTGCGGGCGGAGAACGTGGCGCTGGACTTCGGGGCGGTGACCCGCCGCAAGGACGGTGTCGTCAAGAACCTCACCGACGGCGTGGCCGGGTTGCTCAAGGCCAACGGGGTCACCGTCATCGACGGCCACGCCCGGTTCACCGGCCCCAACACCGTGGACGTCCACCCCAACGGGGAGTCTCCGCTCGGTGAGGGAGGCCCGCGCTACGCGGCCGAGCCGGCGGGCGGGCAGCCCGTCGAGCGGGTCACCGGGCGCGACGTGATCATCGCGGCCGGGTCGGTGCCCGCCCGGCTGCCCATCCCAGGGGCAGACCTCCCCGGCGTGATCACCTCCGACGGTGCGTTCGGGCTCCAGGAGGTTCCGAAGCGGATCGCCGTGATCGGCGGCAGCGCCGTCGGGGCGGAGTGGGCCAGCATGTTCGCCACCTTCGGCAGCGAGGTCACCGTGGTGGAGATGGCCTCCAGCCTGGTTCCGATCGAGGACGCCGAGATCGGCAAGGCTCTCGGCCGTTCCATGAGCAAGAGCGGGGTGCGGGTGCTCACCGACTCCACGGTCTCCGCCATCGAGCGGGCCGAGGGGGCGCTGCGGGTCCACGTGGACGGCGCCAAGGCACAGCAGCTCGACGTCGATGTGGTCCTGATGGGGGTGGGCCGCAAGCCCAACACCGCGTCCCTCGGACTCGACGCGACCGGCGTCGCCACCGACGAGCGCGGTTTCGTGCGGGTCGACGAGAAGCTGCGGACCAACGTCGACCACGTCTACGCCATCGGGGACGTCACGGGCAGGGCGCTGCTCGCGCACGTGGCCTCCCATCAGGGAGTGGTCGCCGCCGAGACCATAACCGGCCACGAGGCCCACATCGACTACGGCGTGGTTCCCGCTGCCACGTTCACCCACCCGGAGATCGCCAGCGTCGGTCTCACCGAAGCGACCGCCAAGGAGCACGGCCACGACGTCGTCACCAGCCGTTTCCCCTTCGCCGCCCTGGGAAGGTCCAAGACCACCGGGGACGAGGAGGGTTTCATGAAGATCGTGGCGGGCAGCAAGCACGGCGAGATCCTCGGCGTGCACGTCATAGGCCCGTCCGCCAGCGATCTGATCACCGAGGGAACCCTGGCCATCAGTCTCGAGGCCACCCTCGACGAACTCGCCGACACGATCCACGCCCACCCCACGCTGGGGGAGATCGGTATGGAGTCCGCCATGTCGGCGTTGGGGCTACCGCTGCACACCGCGCCGCCGCGACGTCGCTGAGCGCGGCGGAGCTCCCGAACTCGGTCCCGCCTCCCCGGGCGGGACCGCACCAAGGCATCGGCGTCCGACCGTCCTCGCACGCACCGCGTCGTCCCCGGTCGCAGCGACGCCGCAACCACCCACTCGAAAAAGGGGATCTCTCATGGCGGAGACCGCTACCCGTAGCAAGCCGGCAAGCTCCGGATCGAAGAGCCGCCGCGGCACCCGTTCGGGCGGCAATCGGGTGCAGCAGCGTCAGGGGAATACCGCGTTGGGTTCCGAGTCCCAGGAAACCCTGCGTGACTACTTTCGGCAGATGAGTCTCATCCGGCGGTTCGAGGAACGCGCCGCACAGGGCTACACCCAGGCCAAGGTCGGTGGTTACTGCCACCTCAATTTGGGTGAGGAAGCCACGGTGGTCGGGCTCATGAGTGCGCTGCGCCGTTCCGACTACCTCTTCACCAACTACCGGGAGCACGGTTACGCCATCGCCAAGGGGATCGAGCCCGGCAGGGTGATGGCCGAGCTGTACGGCCGCACCACCGGGACCTCCAAGGGGCTGGGCGGCTCCATGCACATGTTCGACACCGAGGTGGGGCTGCTCGGCGGTTACGGCATCGTCGGAGGGCAGATTCCGCTGGCCACCGGCGCCGCGCTCGCCATCGACTACCGGGGCGGCGACGAGGTCGTGATGTGCCAGATGGGCGACGGTACGACCAACATCGGTGCCTTCCACGAGTCGATGAACATCGCGGCGCTGTGGAACCTGCCCGTGGTGTTCGTGGTGATCAACAACTATCTGGGCATGGGAACCACGGTGGACATGTCCTCCGCGGAGTCCGAGCTGTACAAGCGTGCGGTCGCCTACCGCATGCACGGTGAGCGGGTCGACGGCAACGACGTGGTGGCCGTCCAGGAGGCGGCCGGTCGACTGGTCGAACACGCCAGGAAAACCGGTGAGCCGGCCATGCTGGAGGCGGTCAGCCACCGGATGAAGGGCCACTCGGTCGTCGATCCGGCGAAGTACCGCAGTGCCGAGGACGCCGAGGCCGCGCGGGAGGCCGACCCGGTCGCGACGTTCCGTTCCCAGCTGATCTCGGCGGGTGTGCTCGACGAGGACGGCGCCGCCGAGATCGAGCGCGCGGTACAGGCCGATGTGGACGCCGCCGTGGCTTTCGCCGACGACAGTCCGCACCCGGACCCGGCCACCCTGTTCGACTACACCTACGCCACCCCGGTCGCCAACGACTCCCGAAGGCTGCCGGCCGATCCCGTCTTCTGACGGGGACAGTCCCGAACTCGCGCGACGGTCCCCCGGCCCTCTCGCGAGAGCGAACCATCGAATCACACCCCGCCACGAGGCGCCGGGGCCGCGCGAGCGGCCCCACGGCGCGACCATGTCCAGGAGATAGACCGTTGGCCGTCATCACCTATCGGCAAGCGCTGCACGACACGCTGCGCGAGGAAATGCTCTCCGACGAGAACGTCTTCCTCATCGGAGAAGAGATCGGAGTCTTCGAGGGCTCCTACAAGATCACCGCCGGCCTGCTCGAGGAGTTCGGCGAGAAGCGGGTGCGCGACACCCCGATCGCCGAGGAGGGCTTCGTCGGTGCCGCGGTGGGAGCCGCGATGCTGGGGCTGCGTCCGGTCGTCGAGCTGATGACGATCAACTTCTCGCTGCTGGCGTTGGACCAGATCGTCAACCACGCCGCGAAGATCTACGGCATGTTCGGTGGCCAGTCCAGCGCCCCGATGGTGCTACGCACCCCCGGTGGGGGTGGGCAGCAGCTGGGGGCGACCCACTCGCAGAACATCGAGCTGTACTACGCGTTCGTCCCCGGTCTGAAGGTCGTCGCGCCGAGTACTCCCGCCGATGCCCGGGCGCTGCTGAAGGCGTCGCTCGCCGACAACGATCCGGTGCTGTTCCTGGAGAACCTCGCGCTCTACAACACCAAGGGCGAGGTTCCCGAGGACGCCCCGCCCGCCGAGATCGGAAAGGCCGGCGTCACCCGGGTCGGCAGTGACATCACCATCATCGGGTACTCGCGCATGGCCACAGTGGCCACCCAGGTCGCCGACCAGCTGAGCGAGGAGGGTGTCTCCGCCGAGGTGATCGACCTGCGCAGCCTCCGTCCGCTGGACCGCGAGACCCTGGTGGAATCCGTCCGTAAGACCGGATGCGCCGTGATCGCCGAGGACGACTGGCTGACTTACGGTGTCGGTGCGGAGATCGCGGCCTCCATCTCCGACGGCGCTTTCGACTACCTCGACGCCCCGGTCCGTCGCGTCGCCGCCGCCGAGGTTCCGCTGCCGTACGCCAAGCCACTGGAACGCGCGGCGCTGCCCTCCGCCGAGTCGCTCAACACCGCGGTGCGGCAGACGCTGGAGGCGGTCGGACACCGTCGCTGACACACCCCGCAGCAAGGCGCAGGCTCACCTCGGAATCGCTCCGATGACCGAGGGAAAGCACCGGCGGAGCTCGTTCGAGACGGGACCGGGGTGAGCCGGACCACCAGGATCCGAGGAAGACCATGACCGAGATTCACATGCCGCGCCTTTCCGACACGATGGAGGAAGGCGTTATCTCCACCTGGCACAAGCAGGTGGGTGACCAGATCAACCGCGGCGACGTCGTGGCCGAGATCGAGACGGACAAAGCCGTCATGGAGATGGAGGCCTACGACGACGGGGTGCTGGAGAAGATCCTCGTCGGCGAGGGGGAGACCGTGCCCATCGGCGTCCCCATCGGGCTGATGGGGGACGGTTCGGGGGCCGCCGCGGCGGCCGGACCCTCCGAAAGCGATGCACAGGAATCGTCGACTGGTTCCGGAGAGGCCGGGGCGAGCGCCGACTCCGCGGCGGCGGAGGCCGCGCCTCGCCCCGCGGCCGCTTCCCCGGCCGAGTCCGGAGCCGAGCCGCACGGTCGCCCCAAGGCATCCCCGCTCGCGCGTGCCGTCGCCAGGGAGAAGGGGGTGGACCTCTCCACCGTGACCGGCACCGGCCCAGGCGGGCGCATCATCCGGGTCGACATCGAGGCCGCCGCCGAGGCCGCCGGTGGTGCGGAGCAGCGGCGGTCGCAGGCGCCCGAGTCGCGTCCCGCCGAGCGTTCGGAAGCCGAGCAGCGGGATCCGGAACTCGAGGAGATCCCGCTGAGCAACATCCGCAAGGTCACGGCCCGGCGGCTGACCGAGAGCAAGCAGCAGGCGCCGCACTTCTACCTGACCAGCGCCGTCGACGTCACCGACCTGGTCTCGTTCCGCGCCGACCTCAACGAGCGGCTGCAGGCTTCGGGGGGACCGAAGGTCAGCGTGAACGACCTGGTGGTCAAGGCCTGCGCCACCGCCCTGCGCGCCAACCCCTCGGTCAACGTCTCGTTCCGGGACGAGAAGCTGTTCCAGCACAAGCGGGTCCACCTCGGTGTCGCCGTGGCGCTGGACTCGGGACTGGTCGTGCCGGTCATCCCCGACGCCGATCGCAAGAGCGTCTCGGAGATCGCCGCCGAGGGCAAGGAGAAGGCCGAGCGAGCCAGGGACGGCAAACTCAAGCCGGACGAGATGTCGGGGAGCACCTTCAGCGTGTCCAACCTGGGCATGTTCGGCATCGAGGAGTTCTCCGCGGTCATCAACCCGCCGGAGGCCGCCATTCTCGCCGTCGGTGCGACCCGTGAGGAGGTGCAGGTTCAGGACGGCGAGTTCGTGGTGCGCAAGATGATGCGCATGACCCTGTCCGCCGACCACCGCGCGGTGGATGGCGCCGTGGGCGCCGTGTTCATGCAGCAGCTCACCTCGCTGCTGCAGGATCCCATCCGGATCATCGCCTGATTTCGCCGGTTCTCCGCCGGGTTCGCCGCGACGGCGGAGAACCGCTTCCACCGCCGTGGCCGCCCTGCCTCAGGGCGGGGCGGAATCTGCGACGGGTCACTCGCGGCCGGGAACGCCGCGACCGGCAGTGGGAGGCGTGCCGTTCGGCGTGATACCGGTGCGGCGAGGAGTTCGAGAGGCTGCCCGCCGGTGTCGCACCGTCGTCGCCGCGTGCCACCGCCGGGTCGGGCCCCGGGGTGGCAGCCACCGCATCCACCGATCGGACGAGTTCCCATAGGATCGTGGGGGACAAACGCCGTCCACTTTCGAGGTCCGTACCTGATGAACGAGATGTCCGCCGGGTTCCGTGATCTCGGGAGCGGATTCACCAGCATCGTCCGCTCGCCGCGGATGTTGCTGCTGGGCGGGGTCCCCGCGCTGCTCAGCAGTCTGTTGCTGCTCACCTGCGTCGTCGTGCTCGCCCTCCACAGCGGGGACGTCGCGAGCTGGCTGACCCCGTTCGCCGACGAGTGGTCGTGGTGGTGGCGTCGTTCGTTGCGGCTTCTGCTGGCCATCACGCTGGTCGCCGGGGCGGTGCTGCTCGGCTCGGTGTCGTTCATAGCCCTGACGCTGCTGATCGGGGGCCCCTTCTACGACCACATCGCCGAACGCACCGAGCGGGAACGCGGCCTCGCTGACGACGGTGACGGGGCGGGTGGGGTGCGCCTGCTGTGGCGGGGGCTGGCCGATGCCCTGCGGTTGGTCTGTGTCGGTGTGGTCGGTGCGGTGGTCCTGTTCGCGCTCGGGTTCGTGCCGTTGCTGGGCCAGACCGTCGTGCCGGTGGTGGGGCTGCTCTTCGGCGGGTGGCTGATCGCCCTGGAACTGACCGGTCCGGTGTTCCAGCGGCGGGGGACGACGGTGGGCGGACGCCACCGGATACTGTGGCGCCACCGGCGCACGGTGCTCGGGTTCGCGGTACCGACGTACCTGCTGTGCCTGATACCGGTGGCCCAGCTCGTGGTCGTTCCGGCCGCTGTCGTCGGCGGAACTCTGCTGGGGCATCGAGTGCTGGGTTCGCGATGGCCGGAGGAGCGGACCCCGGCGGAGTCCCTGACGAGTGGAAAAACTCCCGGGCCCGGCTGAACGTTGTTTCCCGCCGTCGGTGTCCGTGCGGGGTTTCCGCGAGCCGGTCGCCGTGTCGCCGGTGTGGTCTCACCACCCGTCGACTACTCGTGGTGACTCTCGTGAACGGGGACGGCGGGCGGTAGTGCCCCGAAGCGCAGGAGGGTCCGCTGTGGAAGAAGTCGTCAGGTCGGTTCCCGACTTCCTCGGGGCACTGCCCGCCTCGATGGTCGCGCTGGTGGCGCTCGCTCTGATCTCCTATCGGGTGAGCTGGGGAGTGCTGCGCAACGTGGTCACCATCGCGCACGAGGGCGGGCACGCGCTCGTCGCGCTGCTCAGCGGTCGCAGGCTCAACGGGATCAGGTTGCATTCGGACACCTCGGGGCTGACCGTTTCCACCGGTCCGTCACGCGGCCCCGGCATGGTCCTCACGTTGTTCGCCGGTTACCCGGCGGTCTCGTTGCTCGGTCTGATGGCGGCGTGGCTGGTTTCCGTCGATCGGGTGACGCTGTTGCTGCGCGCTTCCGTGGTGGCGCTGGCGTTGCTGCTCGTTGCGCTGCGCAATCTTTACGGACTGCTGTCCGTACTGCTGACCGGAGCCGCGCTGTTCGTCGTCTCCTGGTGGGCCGATCCCGAGATCCGGTTGTTGTGCGCGCGGTTGCTCGGGTGGTTCCTGCTGTTGGGGGGTGTTCGCCCGTTGTTCGAGCTGTCCGGCAAGCGTCGTCGGGGGAGGGCGGGCGACTCCGATGCCGACCAGCTCGCTCGGCTGACCGGAGCTCCCGCGGTGCTCTGGATGTCGCTGTGGTCGCTGATCGCGCTCGGCGCGCTGGTCCTGGGGGCGAACTGGCTGCTGGCAAGTCCGTTCCGGTTCTGGTGATCTTCCTGCTTCCGGTTGTCAACCGAGGTCCGGTTGGACGAGCATCGTCACTGTGACGATGCTCCGTTCCCGTGGAACCGATCGTTCGCCGTCCGGGCGGACGCGGGCGGTCGCCGGTGTTTCCGCGTTTCCGGTGCGAGGTTCGCGATGTCCGGGTCACCCAGTAATCTCGTGTGCACGCGAACGAATCGGCAAGGGGGCGTGGTGACGGAGCAGACGGAGTGGCTTCCGCGCGATGTGGACGAGGAGATCCCCAGCGCGGCACGGATATACGATTACCTGCTCGGGGGTGCGCACAATTTCGCTGCGGACAGGAGGCTGGGCGAGAGGTTCCTGGCGGCGTTGCCGAGCGCACGGCACGTCGCCCGTCTCAACCGCGCGTTCCTGCGGCGCGCGGTACTCACTCTCGGCGAGGCCGGTATCCGGCAGTTCATCGACATCGGTTCGGGTATTCCCACGGTCGGCAACGTGCACGAGATCGCGCGGGAGGTGGACCCGGACTCCAAGGTGGTCTACGTGGACAATGAGCCCGTCGCCGTGGCCCACAGCGAGTTGTTGCTGCGGGACGATCCGAACGCGGTCATGCTGCAGGCCGACCTGCTCGACCCGGAAGGAGTGTTCGGCCATCCGCGTACCGCGAAACTACTGGATCTCTCCCGGCCCGTCGGGCTGTTGATGGTGGGAGTACTGCACTTCGCCGCTCCCGAGCACAACCCGGTGGAAGTCATGCGTCGTTACAGGGAGGCGTTACCGGCGGGGAGTTATCTGGCCGTCTCGCACTTCACCGCCGACATAAGGCCGCGGGAGATGCGGGAGGTATCCGAGGTGATGCGGCAGAGCGCCGATCCGATTCATCCCCGCTCCCGTCCCGAGATCACGGAACTGTTCGAGGGATTCGAGCTGCTCGAGCCGGGCGTGGTCGGTACAGCGCTGTGGCGTCCGGAGGACGAATCGCACGCCGACGTTCCCGGAGCCTCACAGATCTACGCGGGCGTCGGCTACAAGAAGTGATGATCCCGGAGTATCTCCGCGTGATTCTGTCGTCGGGGAGTGGACCATGTGGGTCAGGCGGACTGCCGAAATACGTACCGTTGCGATAGCCTGCTCACTTCCGGAAGTAAATACCCTGAACGTGGGATTGATGAGATGAGCCGCGCGAGTTCCGACAGAGGTGCCCCGGCAGGGGGCGAGTCCGGTCGACAGGAGCGGGCGCCGATGTGGGAGAGCGGGCGATGGTGCGCGGAGCTGGCCACGCGGTGGGCGCGATGGCTGAGCCGCACCTCCTACATACCGATGGCTCGCGAGGCGCTGGAGTCCGAGCTCCACGAGCTGATCGAGCTGATCCTCGAGGGCCTCAGGGACGGTAGCGGGGAACCGGAACGGGCCAAGAGCGCCGGGCACTCGGTGGGCACCCGGCTGGTCCGATTGCACGCCACCGGCGAGGAGAGTCTCACCCGCAGTCTGGAACTGCTGTGCGGCACCCTCCTGCCGGACCCCTCGAACGAGTCCGCGCGCCAGGTGCTGACGATGCTGGCCTCCGTGGCCTCCGGTTACGCCGACGCCGATCGCGGCAGTGCCCTCGAACAGCAGGAAACCCTCAAACGGGCACTACTGTGGTCCAAACTGGATGCCGAACGCAGGTTACGCACCAGCGAGGACCGCTTCCGCGAGGTTTTCAACACGACACCGATCGGCATGGGGATCTGCGAGCTCGACGGCAAGTTCGTCGAGGTCAATTCCGCGTTGGAGCGAACGCTCGGCTACAGCGAGCGGGAGCTGCGTTCCACCACCGTGACCGAGCTGTTCGACCCGGCTGAACCGGAGGTCGTCACCACCGAGTACGCCGAGCTGCTTCGGGGAGAGCGCAGCGGGCTGCGCGAGCGCCGCAACCTGGTGCGGGCCGACGGCAGCAGGGCGTGGACCTACATCGCCGCCTCGGTGTTGCGCGATTCCGAGGGCGATCCTCACCAGATCATGTTGATGGTCGAGGACCTGCGGGAGCTCAACGACCTGCAGGAGCAGCTCTATTACCAGACGCTGCACGACTCGATCACCGGCCTGCCCAACCGGCAGCACTTCCGCTCCCGACTGGAACGTGCGCTCGGCGCCTTCGACCCGAACGAGAGACTCACCCTCTACCAGCTGCGGTTGGACGGGTTCGGGCTCATCAACGAGGGGCTCGGCTACGAGATCGGCGACAGCATCGTGCAGTCGGTCGGCAACCGGCTGCTCGGACTCGTGGCGGGCGAGGACGGATTGGTCGCCCGCATCGGCGGTACCGAGTTCGCCGTGCTGCTCCGGCAGCGCCCCGACACGCCGGGAATCGCCGAGTTCGCAGAGATGATCAACGCCGAGCTCGACGAGCCGATCTACATCAACGGGAACGGCCTCGCCCCCACAGCCAGCATCGGCGTCGTACAGCGTTCGGTGGGCGACAGCAGCCCCACCGACATGCTGTGGGCGGCCGAAGTGGCACTGCGCAGCGCCGAGCAGGCGGGAAAGCGGCAGTGGGCCGTGTTCGATCCGCACCGTGCTCCCATCGAACTGGATGAGGCCAGGCTCGCCGCCGTGATGCCGGGTGCCCTGGAACTCGGGGAGTTCGAGATCCGATACCGGCCGCTGGTGTCGTTGACCGACGGGGAGGTCGTGGCCGTCGAGGCGCGACTGGCCTGGCAACCGGAGGAGCACGCCAGGCTGGAGCACGACGACTGCCTCCGCCTGGCGGAGCGCTCCGGGATCACGCTGGCGCTGCGCGACTGGGTACTGCGCACCGCCTGGCGGCAGCTGTCCGAGTGGCACGCCGAAGGGCTGCGCTACCGCCTCGTGGTGGGGCTCAGCCCCAACCAGTCCCGTGATCCCGACCTGGTGGCGGGTGTTCGGCGTGTCGTCGAGGAGGTCGACTCGCCGGATGCGGGCTGGCTGCTGCTGTGCATGTCGATGACGGCGCTGATGAGCACCGGCGGCGAGGCCTCGGACAACGTGGCTACGCTGGCCGAGACGGGGATACGCACCGCGGCGCACGAGTTCCGCGCCGCACCCGCCGAGCTGCGTTTCCTGCGGAGGTTTCCCACTCACGCCGTGCTGCTGGCGCCCGATCTGGTCCAGCTCGCGGCGGAGGACGAGACTTTCGAATCCCCCGAACTCCGGGCGCTCGGTGGCATGATTCCCCTGGTGCGTTCCTGCGGCATCCCGTTGGCGGTGCCGGACCTGCGCACCGAGCGACAGGCCCGGGTCTGGCGGGAGCAGGGCTGTGACATCGGCTCCGGCCCTTTCTGCTCGGAGGCGCTGTCAACCGCCGACATGACCGAGTTCCTGCGGGAGGGCGCCTCGGCGTCGGAGGTCTCGTAGCGGAGGGAAGAGACCGTGGAGCAGGGCATCGTGAGGACTCCGGGGCGGACCCGTTCCGCGTCCGGCCTCCGTTCGCCCTCGTTCAGGGAAAGGACGCGTTTCGTCTCCGGTGCAGTGAGCTCGGCCTCGGAGACCGGAGTCGGTCGGGAGTCGGCTGTGGCGCATGCTCCGGGGCACGTCATCGCGCGTTTCTCGGTCACCGGCTTTCGGCGGTGCTCGTCCGGCGCTGTACCCACCGGACCCGCACCCGCACCGGATGGTCGAACGCGCGGGCCAGTTTCCCAGCCAGTGGGCGTGCCGGAGGAGGCTCGGTGGGGCCGATCACGTCCACGTTCACCTGATCACCTTTCACCGTGACGCCGGTCTGCCGCAGTTCGGTTCCCCGCAGCCACTGCTCGACCCGCGTCGCGGCCGCGCTGGTGTCGCGGTTGATGCGCACCTCGTTCAGCGAGTGCCGTGCGAGGGGGACGGAGACCGCCAGCACGGCCAGGGCCGCGACCGCGAGTCCGAGCCGGACCCGGTTGCTCTCGCGTATCAACCGCCACTCGGGGGCGAAACCGGTGAACAGGAACACCAGCGCTCCCACGAACACGATCACCGCCAGGTTGGTCAGGTAGAGCAGCAGCGCGCCGCGAGCCAGATCGTTCCTGCCCAGTCCGAACGTGATGCCGACCGTCGCCAGCGGTGGAACCAGCGCCACGGCCACGGCCACACCGGACAGCGCCTCGCCGACCTCCCTGCGCACCGTGGCGTAGGCGCCCGCGGCACCGGCCGCCAGCGCCACTCCGAGATCCATGACCGTCGGACTGGTACGCGACAGGATCTCCTCGGAGATCGGCAAGTCGGCCGGTGCCAGCGACTTCGTCACCGCCCAGGCCAGCAGTGCGGAGAGCACGCTCGTGACCACCACCACGGTGAAGAACTTGCCCTCCCGTGCGGGCCACCCGGAGACCATCGCCGCTCCCACCGCCAGCAGCGGGTTCATCAGCGGTGCCACGAGCATCGCCCCGATCACGATGGACGTGGAGCCGGAGAGCAGCCCGAAGACGGCGATCAGCACCGACAGGACCTGCATCACCGCGAAGCGGTGGAGGTAGGAGGTGAACTCGGCCCCCTCCGGGAAGAGCTTCTCCACGACCTCCTGCCTGCGTCGCGGAGTTATGCTCACCACTCGGCCGAGGAGTCCGCGGCGCGCCTCCGCGCCCTCCTCCCGCTTCCCGCCGCCCGTTCCGGATCGCCGCCAGCGCACGTCGCCTCCCCCGCCGGTGGAGTCCCTCGCCCCCAGAAGGATCGGTACGGCCGGAACCGTAACCGGCGGACATGGTCATGAGGCGGATTTCGGCGCTCAGCGTGGCAGGGTGCGGGTGCTCACCGTCGGTTTCGCCGGGGCACGGGGTCGGCGGTGGACGGGTGGGGACCGTTCCTCCGGTGCGCCCTCGCTCCCGGAGGGCGGTCCGCCCGCCGGGGCCGTTCACCGCTCCCGGAAGGCGCGCAGGATCCGCTCGGCCGCCATCCCGGCGGTCACCTCGCCGTCGCGTACCCGTTGTTCGATCTCCGCGCGGGTCCGCCGCACCTCGGGATCGGCGAGAAGCTCGCCCATCAGCTGGTCCCGCACCAGCTCCCAGGTCCACTCCAGGCGCTGTTCGCTGCGCTTCTCCACCAGCTCACCGCTCTCGGACAGCGCGGCACGGTGCGCCAGCACCTGCTGCCAGAGTTCGTCCAGTCCCGTGCCGTTGAGTCCGCTGCAGGTGGTGATCCGCGGTTTCCAGGAGGAGCTCGGCGGGCTCAGCAGCCGCAGCGCCCCCCGCAACTCCCGGGCGGACTGGCGGGCCTCGTCCTCGTGCGGGCCGTCGGCCTTGTTCACGGCCACGATGTCGGCCAGCTCCAGCACGCCCCGCTTGATGCCCTGCAACTGGTCACCGGTGCGGGCGATGGTCAGCAGCAGGAAGCAGTCCACCATGCCGGCGACGGTCACCTCGGACTGTCCGACTCCGACGGTCTCCACCAGGACCACGTCGAATCCGGCCGCCTCCATGAGCACGATGGTCTCCCTGGTGGCCCTCGCCACCCCGCCGAGCGTCCCCGCGCTGGGGGAGGGGCGCACGAAAGCGGCCGGGTCGGAGGCCAGCGCTCCCATCCGGGTCTTGTCGCCCAGGATGCTCCCCCCGCTGCGGTTCGACGAGGGGTCCACGGCCAGCACCCCAACCCGGTTCCCCTCACCGGTGAGCTTGGTTCCCAGCGACTCGATGAAGGTCGACTTTCCCACGCCGGGGACGCCGGTGACACCGATACGGTGCGCCCCTCCGGAGCGGGGCAGCAGTTCGGCCAGCAGGCGCTGGGCCTTCTCCCGGTGGTCGGACCGGGTCGACTCCACCAGAGTGATCGCCCGCGCCAGCGTGGTGCGGGATCCGCCCAGCACGCCCTCGGCGAGCTCGTCCACATTGATGGTGCGCGGCATGGCTGCACAACTCGTTTCTCGGGTGCTGTGCCCGTCGTGGTTCAGATCCCGGCGCGGTTCAGGACTCCTCGTGGCCCAACTCGGCCCGCAGCTGTCGCAGCAGTCGTTCCGCCGCTTCGGCGATGACGGTGCCGGGACCGAACACGGCGGCCGCTCCCGCCTCGTGCAGTGCCTCGTGGTCGGCGGGTGGGATGACCCCGCCCACCACGATCGTGATGTCCTCGCGCCCCAGCGCGTCCAGCTCCGCCCGAAGCGCGGGGACCAGCGTCAGGTGCCCCGCCGCCAGCGAGGAGACGCCGACGATGTGCACGTCGGACTCCGCGGCCTGCTGGGCCACCTCGGTCGGGGTCTGGAACAGCGGGCCGACGTCGACGTCGAAACCGAGGTCGGCGAACGCGGTGGAGATCACCTTCTGGCCCCGGTCGTGACCGTCCTGGCCCATCTTGGCGACCAGGATCCTGGGCCTGCGCCCCTCCGACTCGGCGAACTCCGCCACCACCGAGCTCACCCGCTCGACCGAGTTGTCGTGACCGGCCTCCTCGCTGTACACCCCGGAGATGGTACGGACCTGGCCGGAGTGGCGGCCGAACGCGGCCTCGAGGGCGTCCGAGATCTCCCCCACCGTGGCGTGGGCACGCGCGGCGTCCACGGTCAGCGTGAGCAGGTTGTGCTCGAGATCGTTCGGGCGGTCGCCGTCCACGGTGGCCTGGGCCACGGCGGTGAGCCTGCGCAGCGCGTCGGAGCAGACCCGCTCGTCACGCTCTGCCCGCAGCCTGCGCAGTTTGTCGAGCTGTTCGGCGCGGACCGCGCTGTTGTCCACCTTGCGCACCTCGGGGCCGCCCTCCTGCCCGGTCTCCTCCGGCTGGAACAGGTTGACCCCGATCAGCGGCTGGCGTCCGGAGTCGATGCGGGCCTGGGTGCGGGCCGCGGCCTCCTCGATGCGCATCTTCGGGATGCCCGCCTCGATCGCGGCGGCCATCCCACCCGCCCGCTCGATCTCGTCCAGATGTGTCCCGGCCCGTTCCGCGAGGTCGCGCGTGAGGCTTTCGACGTAGTGGCTGCCGCCCCAGGGGTCTATGGTGCGGGTGGTGCCCGACTCCTGCTGCAGCACCAGCTGGGTGTTGCGCGCGATGCGGGCCGAGAAGTCGGTGGGCAGCGCCAGCGCTTCGTCCAACGCGTTGGTGTGCAGCGACTGGGTGTGCCCCTGCGTGGCGGCCATGGCCTCCACGCAGGTGCGTGCGACGTTGTTGAACGCGTCCTGCGCGGTCAGCGACCACCCCGAGGTCTGCGAGTGGGTGCGCAGCGACAGCGACTTGGAGTCGGCGGGGTGGAACCCGGAGACCAACCGCGCCCACAGCAGCCTGGCGGCGCGCAGCTTCGCCACCTCCATGCCGAAGTGCATCCCGATCCCCCAGAAGAATGACAACCGGGGAGCGAAGGAGTCGATGTCCAGCCCCGCGTCCAACCCGGCCCGGATGTAGTCGAGCCCGTCGGCCAGCGTGTAGGCCAGCTCCAGATCGGCCGTGGCCCCGGCCTCCTGGATGTGGTAGCCGGAGATGGAGATGGAGTTGAACTTCGGCATCCGCGCCGAGGTGTAGGCGAAGATGTCGGAGATGATCCGCATCGAGGGACGCGGCGGGTAGATGTAGGTGTTGCGGACCATGAACTCCTTGAGGATGTCGTTCTGGATGGTCCCCGCCAGCTTCTCCGGCGGCACACCCTGCTCCTCGGCCGCGACGATGAACAGCGCCAGGACCGGCAGCACCGCCCCGTTCATGGTCATGGACACGCTCATGCCGTCCAGCGGGATCCCGTCGAACAGCTGCCGCATGTCCAGGATCGAGTCGATGGCCACGCCCGCCATCCCCACGTCACCGGACACCCGGGGGTGGTCCGAGTCGTAACCGCGGTGCGTGGCGAGGTCGAAGGCCACCGACAGGCCCTTCTGCCCCGCCGCGAGGTTGCGCCGGTAGAACGCGTTGGACTCGGCCGCCGTGGAGAAGCCCGCGTACTGCCGGACGGTCCACGGCTTGTTGACGTACATCGTGGAGTACGGCCCCCGCAGGTACGGTGCGATGCCCGGGTAACCGTGCGGGAAGCGCAGTCCCGAGGTGTCCTCCTCGGTGTAGAGCGGCTTGATGTCGACGCCCTCGGGGGCGTGCCAGGTCAACGACTCCGCGTCCCGGCCGGTCGTCTCCCGCAGGCGTCGGTGCCACTGCGGACTCCCGTCCCCTGCCGGTGGTTCGTCCAGCTCGACCTCGGTGAAGTCCGGAATCCTGCCGTGGCTGCTCATGATGTCGCTCCCGATACGGCCGGGGCCGCCACACCCCAGCGCTGATGGATGTCGGTCAGTACCCGCAGTGCGTCGCCGCCGGCGTGCACGAACCCGTCCACGCTCTCCGCACTCGATCCCCGGGGGTTGCCCGCGAGCAGCACCAGCCGAGCTCCCGCCTCCCGGAGCGCCAGCGCGGTCGCCTCGGCGCGCTCGTCGTAGAGGCGGTCCGTCGAGCACAGGCAGACCAGCGGGGTTTCCGCCCGTTCGAACGCCGCGACCACCGCCGCCGCGTCGTCGGTCTCGCCCGCCTCCACGGCCTCCACACCTCCGGCCGCCAGCAGGTTCCGGGTGAACGAAGCCCGAGCCGTGTAGGAGGCCAGCGGCCCCAGCGTCGCCAGGAAGACCCGGGGACGTCCCTCCGGCCGCTCGGCGGCCAGGTCGGCCGCGTCCCGCAGCCGCTCGTAGTCCTCGGCGTAGCGGTGGCGGGGCAGTCCGCCGGTCTCCGGCTCGGCCGGGCGCGCCCTGCGGACGAGCGGTTCCTCGGTCGGGTCCGGGAACTCGCTGACACCGGTTATCGGATCGGTCCGGTGGGCGAGGGCCTCCGTGCGGCTCCGCCACGTCGTGGCCAGCCGCTCGGCGACCATCCCCGAGGCCAGCGCCGCCGTGACGCCGCCCTCGGACTCGACACGCTGGAACCAGCGCCAGCCCGCCTCGGCGAGCTCGTCGGTCAGCGACTCCACGTAGTACGAACCACCTGCCGGGTCGATCACCTGGCCCAGGTGGGTTTCGTGCAGCAGCAGCGCCTGGACGTTGCGGGCAATCCTGCGGGAGAACGCGTTCGGCAGGCCGATGGCCGCGTCGAACGGCTGGACCGTCACCGCCCGCGCCCCACCCGCTCCGGCCGCGAAGGCCGCGATCGTCGAACGCAGCATGTTCACCCACGGATCGCGCCGGGTGAGCATGGCCGAGGAGGTGACGGCGTGCTGGTGCTGCCCCCGGGCCCTCTCGGCGACCCCGCAGGCGCGCAGCACCCGCTCCCACATCCGGCGCGCGGCGCGCAGCTTGGCCGTGGTGCTGAACTGGTCGACGGTGGCGGCGAAGCGGAACTCCAGCAGCCCGGCCGCGGTGTCGAGGTCCATCCCCGCCTCGGCCAGCGAACGCAGGTACTCCACCCCGGCGGCCACGGCGCAGCCCAGTTCCTCGGCGTCCGAACCGCCCGCGTCGTGATAGGGCAGTCCGTCCACACTGATCACGTGCATCCCCGGGCAGTCGTCGGCCCAGCGTCGCGCGAGCTCGACGGCCGGGGTCACCTCGTGCTCCCGACCGGTTCGCGCCCGCAGCCCGATGGGATCGGCGCCGAGATTGCCGCGCAGCGAACCGCGCGGCACGCGCCACCACTCGGCCAGCCGCAGCAGCTCGTCCGCCGCGGCCTCGTAGTGCTCGCCCGCGCGTAGCACCACACCGGCCATGTCCAGGTGTACTCCCTGCAGCGCCTCACCCAGGTCGTCCACCGCGACGCCGCCGGGCCCGACGCGCAGCCACACCGAACTCGCCCCACCCGCCAGGTCGGCGAGGACCTCCCGGTTGGTGGTGGCCACGTCGGGGTCCTCGTGGTACTGCCGGACGTCCCATCCGCCCTCGACGGCCCCCGACACCAGGGTGTTCCTGGTGAACGGAGCGGCACCGGGGGTGCCGCGTGCGGCGTGCTCCGCGCGGGAGGTGTAGAGGGGGTGGACCTGGAAGCCGTCGTAGAGACCGGTGGTCAGCAGTTCCTCCGGTGCGTCCGGTGCGGGTGCCTCCCGGTCCAGCAGACCGGACTTGCGCAGCACCTGTTCGACCTGCTCCTGCCACTGCCGGTGCGTGGGCGATTCGAAGCCCGCCATCAGGTCCGCCCGGTCCCCGTGCTCGCTCGACGCTGAGCGTTCCGACGCCGTCATGGGAGCCGATGGTATTCCGGTGCTCCGCTGATCGAGACCTGCCCGAGGTGTGACGCGTGTCCCAAATTTGTTAGGAAGCGTTAACCCTGGGGAGTGCTCACCGCCCGCCCAGCCGCTCCAGCTCCACGACCATCTCGTGGAACGGCGGCAGCGCCAGGAACTCCCGTTCGACGGCCCTGGCTCGGTGCCGGTGGGCGGAGTCGGCGAGCACTGTTCCCACCGTGGTGCGTAGCGAGTCGTGCGAGATGTCCTCGACGTCGATCCGTTTTCCGACCCCGAGCTGTTCGACCCGGTCGGCGTTGGCGGGCTGTTCGGCGAACATCGGCACCACCACCATCGGCACCCCGCTGCTCATCGCCTCCCGGACACCGCTGAAACCGCCGTGGGTGATGAAGGCGTCGCAGGCGGGCAGCAACAGCTGCTGCTGCACGAAGGAGGTCAGGTGCACGTTGTCCGGTCGGGCGCCCCGCCACTCGTCCGGTTCGATCCCCCTGCCCAGCGCCACCACGCCGGTGACCCGGAGGTCGCCGAGCACCTCGACGATCGTGTCCAGCAGGGTCCGGGTTCCCCTCCCGTGCAGCGCGGCCGCGTTGGATCCCAACGTGGCGAGCACGAGTGGACGGTCCCCCGGTAGTCCCGCGATGGTGGGGTCCAGCCGTTGCTCCGCCGCGCGCGGTGGGCGGTGGTGAACGGTCGAGTCCAGCCGCAGGTGCTTCGGGTAGAAGCTCTCGGGCACCATGCCGAGCCTGCCGCCGCGCAACGGGTGCAGCGGGTCGGAGACGGCGGAAAGTCCCAGCCGGTCGCGTTGCTCGTTGATCCTGGCCAGCACGTCCTCGTGGTCGTGCGGGGCCAGCGGCCCGGTGTCCAGCACCGCCTGCGGGATGCCGAGGTATTCCGCGGCGTAGTAGCCGGGGTAGTCGGCCACCTCGCGCACCAGCAGGTCGGGACCGAACGAGCGCAACGCCTCGATCGATTCTTCGGCGGTGTCGCCCGCGAGCGGTCCGGCGAAGACACGTGCGAAGTGGTCGGGGCTCGGGCGCACCGTGCGGTTTCCCAGCTCTGCCATCGCGGAGGTGTCGACACCGAGGCGTTCGGCGAGTTGGGGGCGCTGGAGGACGTCCCTGGGACCGGTCGCGTTCGGTAGTTCCAGCGGATCCAGGCCGAAGGCGCGTACTTCTGCGGCGAGGTCGGGGGAGGTCAACACCCCGACCTCGTTGCCCGTTTCGGCCGTGGCCCGGGCCAGGGGGAGCAGGGCGGGGACGAGATGAGAGTAGACCGGCTGACTGCTGAACGCGATGCGCACTGGTTCTCCTGGGGCTGCCTGGTGGAGGGGAGTGCCCCGACTCTAGGGATCATCGCTCCACCGGCCCGGCGTGCCCCGGGACGGGGGACGCCGGATCGGACGGCCCGCCAGACCGAGCTGGCGGGGTGCGACGGAGGCTCGGGCAGGAACGCGTCGATGCCCGGGCAGTGAGTCCCGAGCATCGACGTGTGGCGCCTCCGTCATCCGCCGTGTCAGTTTCCGGTGAACTTCACGTCGCTGCAGAAGTAGTAGGACTGGTCCATGTGCGAGGCTTGCCAGACCGTGTAGACGATGTGGCGGCCGGTGCGGTCCCCCGCGTCGATGTTGTCGATGGTCGTGGTCGTCGCGGGCGGCCGTGAGCCGGTCTCGGTGACCAGTTCGAGGTTGTCCCAGCCGAGTCGCTGGGTCGTGGGGTCGAAGCCCTGCTTGGTGATGTAGACCTTGTAGTAGTCCGCACCGTGCTGGGCCTGATCGGTGATGGTCACCGAGAACTGGTTGTCCTTCGTGACGGTCTTCCACGGGCCGGGCTCGTCGAGCGCGGCGTAGCGATCCCTTCCGGCGCTGCAAAGCTGGCCGTCGGGGATGGCGGTCTCGTGGTTGCCGTTGACCCCGTTGACGTACAGACCGTTCCAGTTCCACATCGCGTTCGGGTTGGCCTGCCACGCCTGCCAACACATCGGGTCCTCTTCTTCCATCGCGGGCGACTGGAAGTCGTCGGCCCACCGGTCCCAGCAACCGTAGTTGCGGGTGGGCGGGTTGGTCGCGGACCCGTGGGCGCTGGCCTCCTGCGGCTGGCCCATCTGCATTCCGGCGAACATCGCGGCGGCGGCCGCGGACAGGGCCACCATCCGGGTGAGGACGCCGGTACGTCGACGAACGGAACGCTTTGACATTTCTACTCCTCGGGAGAGGACACGGGATGTGGGAGCGCTCCCAAAGCAGAACTGTAACGAGTTCACTCGAAGTTGTGAACCCTCTCACAGCGCGACTTCTCCTCCTGATTGGTCCGAAAAGGGCTCAAGATCGCGCGGAGTTCGTTCGGCTCCACGGAGAATGTATGAACTGAACAGGGGAGAAATAGTCATCTTTCTTGGGAGCGCTCACTTTCCGCGCGTCTCCCCGTCGCTGCCTGATCGCAACACCGATCTCGTCGACGCCTCGGCCGAAGGGCTCGTGCCACGGTCGGCGAGTCCAGCTTCTTCGAACTCCGTGGCGGGAGCGGTGCCCGCCGCCTCGGCTAGGGACGAGCTGGACGGAGTTCTTCGTCGTTCGGTCCGCGTGGCGGGGACTGGCCACGAGCTCCGGGGCCGACCAGCTCGGCGAGGCTGCTGCCCTGCGCCCCTCCGGTCGGCAGCAGGGCCACACCGCGCTGTGGTCGGTGGCCGTCAGCGCCCGGGCGACGTTGACCCCCTTGCCGCCCGGCTCCACGCGCACCCCGCCGGCGCGGTGCACCTCGCCCCGGTCGAGCCGGTCGAGCAGCACGCTGCGGTCCAGACTGGGGTTCGGGGTGATGGTGACGATCACGCGAGGACCACCTCCGTTCCGCGCTCGCGCAGCTCCGACACCGCCGCGTCGTCCAGCCCGCTGCTGGTGACCAGCACGTCGAGGTCGGACATCGCGGCGAAGCGGCTGAAGTGCTCGTATCCGTACTTGGTGTGGTCGGCCAGCAGCACCCGCTTGCGGCAGGCCCGCACCATCGCCGACTTCACCGCGCTCTCCGCGCTGTCCGAGGTGGTGCACCCTCGCGCGGCCGAGAACCCGTTCGCGCCGAGCAGTCCGATGTCGACGGTCAGCCCGTCCAGGACGTCCAGCGCCCAGGATTCGACGGCGGCCAGCGTGGTCCCCCGCACCCGCCCGCCGAGCAGGTGCAGGTCGACGTTGCCCCGACCCGCCAGCTGGTTGGCCACCGGCAGGGAGTTGGTGACCACGGTCAGTTCGCGTTCGGGTGGGAGCAGGCCCGCCACCCTGCTCGTCGTGGTTCCCGTGTCCAGCAGCAGGGTTCCTTCACCGGGCAGCAGGTCCAGCGCGGCGCGTGCCACCCGGTCCTTCTCCGCCGAGGCGGTCTGGTCGCGCTGTGGGACACCGGGTTCGAAGTCGAGCCGTTCCTGCGGGATCGCTCCGCCGTAGACGCGGCGCACCAGGCCGCGGCGCTCCAACGCGCCGAGGTCGCGCCGGATGGTCTCCGGCGCGACCTCCAGTTCCGCGGACGCCTCGGCGACGTCGACACGACCGTCGCGGCGGACCCGCTGCGCCAACAGTTGCCGGCGCTCCGCCCCGTACATGCCTGTTTTCCTCCGTTGTCATTTTTGTTGATGACTGATTCTGCCCGTTGTTGCCTTATTGTCAAGGTCGCATTCGGTGCTGGATCGGTTGATGCCGGGACGTGTGCTCGCCCGCGAGGCGGCGGGCGCGGCGCCGGGAGGGAGTCGTGGTGGGCCGGGGAGGGCCGTACCGGGGGACGAGGGGACGTAACGCGAAAGGTGCTCCGAAACGACTCCGGAGCACGGTGTTCGACCCCACATGTCCACCACGCGAGCTGAACAGGGAAGATGTAGGAGAGATGACGCTTACCGACCGGCTCCCCCCGACGCCCGACACCGACCCGGACGCCCTGCTCGACAGCTTCACCGGCTGGACCGGCGAGCAGGGGTTCGACCTCTATCCGGCGCAGGAGGAGGCGCTCATGGAGGTCGTGTCGGGCTCCAACGTGATCGTCAGCACCCCGACCGGCTCGGGCAAGAGCCTGATCGCGGTCGGCGCTCACTTCACCGCCCTGGCGAACAAGCAGCGCAGCTTCTACACCGCACCGATCAAGGCGCTCGTCTCGGAGAAGTTCTTCTCGCTGGTGGACCTGTTCGGGGCCGACAACGTCGGGATGCTCACCGGCGACAGCAGCGTCAATCCGGACGCGCCGATCATCTGCTGCACCGCCGAGATCCTGGCCAACATCGCGCTGCGCGACGGTGAGCGCGCCGAGGTCGGCCAGGTGGTCATGGACGAGTTCCACTTCTACGCCGAACCCCAGCGCGGCTGGGCGTGGCAGGTGCCGATGCTGGAGCTGCCGCAGGCGCAGTTCGTGCTGATGTCGGCGACCCTCGGCGACGTCACCGGGTTCCGGAACGACCTCACGCGCCGTACCGGGCGCGAGACCGCGGTGGTCAGTTCGGCCGAACGTCCGGTGCCGCTGACCTTCCGCTACGCGATGACCCCGCTGCACGAGACCATCGAGGAGTTGCTGCGGGGGCAGCAGGCCCCGATCTACGTGGTCTACTTCAACCAGGCCTCCGCCGTGGAGCAGGCCCAGGCGCTGGTCAGCATGAACGTGGCCAGCCGTGCCGAGCGCGACGCGATAGCGGAGAAGCTGGGCGACTTCCGCTTCACGGCGGGGTTCGGCAAGACGCTCTCACGCCTGATCCGGCACGGCATCGGTGTGCACCACGCGGGCATGCTGCCGCGCTACCGCAGGCTGGTCGAACAGCTCGCCCAGGCGGGGCTGCTCAAGGTCATCTGCGGCACCGACACCCTGGGCGTGGGGATCAACGTCCCCATCCGCACCGTGCTGCTGACCGGGCTGACCAAGTTCGACGGCAGCCGTACCCGCCACCTCAAGGCCAGGGAGTTCCACCAGGTGGCGGGCCGGGCCGGACGCGCGGGCTACGACACCGACGGCTACGTGGTGGTGCAGGCCCCCGAGCACGTCATCGAGAACGAGCGGGCCCTGGCCAAGGCCGGTGACGATCCCAAGAAGCGCCGCAAGGTCGTCAAGAAGAAGGCCCCGGAAGGGTTCGTCTCCTGGGGACAGAAGACCTTCGACAAGCTGGTCGAGGCCGAGCCGGAGCCGCTGACCTCCAGCTTCAACGTCACCCACGCCATGCTGCTCAACGTGATCAGCCGGCCCGGCGACACCTACGCGGCCATGCGCGAGCTGCTCACCGACAACCACGAGGACCGTCCCTCCCAGCGCAAGCACATGCTGCGTGCCATCTCCATCTACCGCGCGTTGGTGGCGGCCGGGGTGGTCGAGCAGCTGGACGAGCCCGACGAACAGGGCAGGTTGGTCCGGCTGACCATGGACCTGCAGTTCGACTTCGCGCTCAACCAGCCGCTGTCGCCGTTCGCGCTGGCCGCCATCGAGCTGCTCGACCCGACCTCGTCCAGTTACGCGGTCGACGTGCTCTCGGTCATCGAGGCCACACTGGACGACCCGCGCCAGGTGCTCGGCGCCCAGCAGGCCAAGGAGCGCGGTGAGGCGATCGCGCGGATGAAGGCCGAGGGTATCGAGTACGAGCAGCGCATGGAGATGATCGAGGACATCACCCATCCGCGGCCGTTGGCCGAGATGCTCGAAGCCGCCTACGAGACCTACCGCCAGGGGCACCCGTGGGTCTCCGAGCACGAGCTCTCCCCCAAGTCCGTCGCCAGGGACATGTACGAGCGGGCGATGAACTTCGTGGAGTTCGTCAACCACTACGGGTTGGCCCGCTCGGAGGGACTGGTGCTGCGGTACCTGGCCGACGTCTACAAGGCGCTGCGGCACACCGTTCCCGACGACGCCAAGAGCGAGGAGCTCGGCGACATCATCGAGTGGCTCGGCGAGCTGGTCCGCCAGGTCGACTCCAGTCTGCTCGACGAGTGGGAGCGACTGCGCAACCCAGGTAGGGACGACTCGGGGGGCGAACCAGTCGACGAGGGTCCCGCCAGGCTCACCGAGAACAAGCGGGCGTTCCGGGTCCAGGTGCGCAACGCCATGTTCCGGCGCGTGGAGCTCGCCGCCCGGGAGCGCTTCGACGAGCTCGGCGAGCTCGACGGCGAGGAAGGCTGGACCGCCCAGGAGTGGCAGTCCGCGATGGACGAGTACTTCGCCGAGCATGACGAGATCGGCACCGACGCCGACGCCCGGGGGCCGAGCCTGTTCATGGTCACCGAGGAGGACCAGCGCTGGCTGGTGCGCCAGATCTTCAGCGATCCCTCGGGCGACCACGACTGGGGCATCAGCGCCGAGATCGATCTGCCCGCCTCCGACGAGGCCGGTGTCGCGGTGGTCCGGGTCACCGACGTGGGGCGGTTCGACCAGTACTGATCGGATTCCGAGGCTTGTCCTCGGAACATCGGTCCCGGGGCTGCCCGTGTTACTTATTGCCCAATTGGATTGCACGCAACTTAATTTTGCGCTATCTTTTGTGGGAAGGTCGCGCCGGGCGACCACCCCAACGCAACCGACCGGTGATCGGGAGAGTGACGATGACGACGTTGTACACGGCCGAGGCCACGGCCAGCGGCGAAGGGCGGGACGGCCGCACCCGTTCCTCGGACGGCGTGCTCGACCTGGGGCTGTCCGTGCCCAAGGAACTCGGCGGCCCGGGGGAGGAGGCCACCAACCCGGAACAGCTCTTCGCGGCCGGGTACGCGGCCTGCTTCCACAGCGCCCTCCGGGTGGTGGCTCGCCGCGCCGGGGTGAGCGTGGACGAGTCCACCGTCACCGCGCGAGTCGGGATGGGGCCGAACGGCGACGGTGGGTACGGGCTGAGCCTGTCGTTGCGCGTCGGACTTCCCGGACTCGACCGGCAGCGGGCGCTCGAACTGGCCGAAGCGGCCGACAGGGTCTGCCCCTACTCCAACGCGGTGCGCGGTAACGTCGACATCGAGCTCGAAGTCGCATGACGGCCTCGGAGCGCGGAACCGGGATGTGAGTGAGATCGCTGTTTTCACGCCCGGTCGTTCGTCACGGCTCGCCGAGCGGCGGTCCAGACGGCCCGCTCCGGGAGCATTTCCCGGCTGTGACCGGCGGTCCCCGGTTCGGCGGGGTGACGAGCGGTACCCGCCACACCCGAGGCGTTGGCCGATCACGACCCCGCGGCCCCCGATAGACTGCGCTCATGGGTCACGGACTCCGCGACGCTGCTACCCCGACCGCGCGACTGACTCAGGAGTCGGCCGCCACGGTCGCCGAGACGCTGCAGGCGCTGGCCACCCCGTCGCGTCTGCTGATCCTCAGCGAGCTGCGGCAGGGAGCACGGTCGGTGAACCAGCTGGCCGAGGCCGTGGGGATGGGGCAGTCAGCGGTTTCGCACCAGCTCCGGGTGCTGCGCTCCCTCTGGCTGGTCAAGGGGGACCGCGCGGGCCGAGCGGTGGTCTACTCGCTCTACGACTCGCACGTCGCGCAGTTCCTGGACGAGGCGGTGAACCGGGTCGAGCACCTGCACCCGGCCTCGTTGGAGCGGTAGGGCCCGAAGACGTCCCCGACACGAGTCGGGTCGTCGCCGTGCGCGTACGGCGACGACCCGACGACCGGTCGGTGGTATCCGTTCAGCTCAACCCGACGACCTCGCCGTGCTCGTCGATGTCGATGTGCTCCGCGGCCGGCCGGGAGCTCAACCCCGGCATGGTGCGGATGTCGCCGCAGATGGCGTAGACGAAACCAGCCCCCACCGAAGCGCGGACCTCACGGACCGGCAGCGTCCACCCCGTGGGAGCCCCCAGCAGGGTGGGGTCGGAGCTCAGCGACAGGTGCGTCTTGGCGATGCAGACCGGAAGCGAGTCGAACCCGTTGTCCGCGTAACTCCGCAACGCCCGTGCCGCCGCCGGTTCGTACGAGACCCCCTCGGCGCCGTAGACCCTGGTGGCGATCGTCTCGATCTTGGTGCGCAGGTCCGCGGAATCCGGGTAGAGCAGTTCGAACCGGCTGGGCTCCTCGGCGGCCTCGCCGACCGCCTCCGCCAGTTCGACCGCCCCCTTCCCACCATCGGTGAAGTGGGTGCTGACGGCCACCCGGGCCCCCGCCTCCTCGGCCACCTCCCGGATGGCCCGGTGCTCGCTGGGGTGGTCGGTGGGGAAGGCGTTCACCGCGACCACCGGCGAGACACCGTGCAGGCGCAGGTTCTCGATCTGCTTGCGGAGGTTGTCGGCCCCGGCGAGCACGTCCTCCGGGTTCTCGGCGAGCATGTCCTCCGGGAGGTCCTTGCCCGCCACCACGCGGAACCGCCCGGAGTGGGCCTTCAACGCCCGGACGGTGGCGACCAGCACCGCCGCGTCCGGCCGCAGCCCGGAAGTCCGGCACTTGATGTTGAAGAACCGCTCGGCCCCCATGTCGGCACCGAAACCGGCCTCGGTGACCACGTAGTCCGCGCACCTGCTGGCGATGCGGTCGGCCACGATCGAGGAGTTGCCGTGCGCGATGTTGCCGAACGGTCCCGCGTGCACCAGCACCGGCGTGTTCTCCACGGTCTGCATCAGGTTGGGCTTGATCGCCTCCCGCATGATCACCGTCATCGCGCCCGCGGCGCCCAGTTGCTCGGCTGTTACCGGCTTCCCCTGGTAGGTGTAGCCCACCACGACACGCCCCAACCGCTCACGCATGTCGTGCAGCGAGTTGGACAGCGCCAGCACCGCCATCACCTCGCTCGCGGCGGTGATGTCGAAGCCGGTCTGGTGCGGCGTCCCGTCGGCACTGCCGCCGAGCCCGGTCACCACGTTGCGCAACTCCCGGTCGTTGATGTCGATCACGCGTCGCCAGGTGATGCGGTGTGGGTCCAGCCCGAGAGCGTTTCCCTTGTGCAGGTGGTTGTCCACCATCGCCGCCAGCATGTTGTTGGCGGCGGTGACGGCGTGCATGTCCCCGGTCAGGTGCAGGTTCAGCGCCTCCATGGGCACCACCTGGCTGTAGCCACCACCGGCGGCGCCGCCCTTGATGCCGAACGTCGGCCCCATGGACGGCTGCCGGATCGCCACGGCCGACCTCTTGCCCAGGTGACGCAGCGCCTGGCCGAGCCCGACGGTGGTCGTGGTCTTGCCCTCGCCGAGCGGGGTGGGCGTGATCGCCGACACCAGGACGTACTTGGCCCGCTTCCGCTCCCCGAGCTCGTCGAGGGCGTTCAGGGAGACCTTGGCGACGTCCCGGCCGTACGGCTCCAGCAGATGGGGAGCCAGCCCCAGGTCCGCTGCGACCTCCTCCAGCGGCCTGCGTGGCGAGGAGCGCGATATGTCCAGGTCGGACGGCATGTTCATGCGGGCACCTCCTGCAACCGGTCCGCCATCTCGACGACCCATTGCCGGGTCTTGGTGATCTCGTTGAAGGTGAACAGGTGCCAACCCGCGATGTTGTAGTCCGGATCCACGATGTAGGGCGACAACTCGTCGAACACGTTCTCCGGGGTGTAGCGGGTCAGCAGCTTGCTCACCACGCCGTGCTGCTTGCGCAGGAAGCGCATGGACTGGCCCAGCCCGATCTTCATCGAGATACGCAGCAGCTTGCTCGGATCGATCGAGCCCGGCGCACCGATGTAGACCGGCAGTTCGACGCCCCTGGCCCGCATACCCTTGACCCATGAGGCGATCGTGTTCGGGTCGTAGCAGATCTGCGAGACGATGTAGTCGGCGTAACGTGCCTTCTCGTCGGTGGCCTGGATGGTCATCCGATCCGGGATGAAAGCGTGCTGCTCCGGATAACCGGTGATCCCGAGCCGGTACGGCCTGGTGCCGATCTCCTCCAACCCCCGCAGTAACGAGAGCGCGTCGGTGAACCTGCCGGCCGGGCGTTCGGCGTCCCCCGCGATGACGAACACCTCGGTCAGCCCGAGGTCATCCACGCGGGCCATCAGGTCGGTCAGGTGGGCGGAGTCCCTGACCAGCCGTGCCGCCAGGTGGGGGACCACGTGCATCCCCTCGTCGCGCAGCCGCGCCGCCGTGTCGAGGGTCGCTTCGGTCCCCTTGGCGGGGGAGGACGTCACCGTTACCGTGGTCCCGGCGGGCAGCTCCCGCACCTGCTCGACGACCCCCCGCAGTGGCAGCACCTCGTAGCGGGCGTTGCGGAGGTAACGCTGTAGCTGTTGATGCGCGTTCGTCGTCATTTCGACACCGCCGCTTCTTCCTGCCGTTCGAACTGCTTGGGGATCTGCTTCTTCGGGTCGAGGAAGGGCTTTTCCACCACCTCGGCTTCCTGCGGACCGTGCTGGGTCTCCACCACGAGCGGGGTTCCCACCTCGTGGTAGCTGATCGGCACCATCGCGTAGCCGATGTTGCGTTCCAGCCTCGGTGAGTAGCAGGCGGAGGTGACGTCGCCGATGCGCAGTCCGTTGGGGTCCCGGACCGGGAAGGTGTCGATCATCGAGCCGTCGTTGAAGCTGCCCACCTCGGGGCCGCCCATGGCCACACCCACCAGCTTGCGGGTGATCCCCTCGTTGTAGATCCGGGTCAGCGCCGACTTGCCGATGAAGTCCGCCTCCTGGTTGAGGTCGACCATCCAGGTCGCCTCGAAGCCGTAGCCGACCTCGAACGGGTTGGTGTCGTAGGTGATGTCGCAGCCCCAGGAGAGGATGCCCGCCTCGATGCGGCGGATGTGGCAGGGACCGATCACCCGCATGTCGTAGGGGCGGCCGGCCTCCCAGATCCGTTCCCAGAGGCGAACCCCGTCCTGGCTGGCGTTGTGCAGGTAGATCTCGTACCCGAGCTCGGCCGTGTAGCCGGTGCGCGAGACGATCACGTCCATGCCGTCCAGCTGCCGGTCCACGGCGTAGTAGTACGGGATGTCCTGGATGGACTCCCCGAACAGGTCCACCATGACCTCGCGGGACTTCGGGCCCTGCACCTGGACCGGCCCCACGTCGGGCTCACGGATCTGGACGTTCATCCCCATGCTGTAGGCGAGCCCCTTGGCCCACAGCAACACGTCGCTGTCGGCCAGCGACAGCCAGAAGTGGTTCTCCCCGAGCCGCAGCAGCACGGGGTCGTTGATGATGCCCCCGTCCTCGGCGGTGATGAACACGTACTTGCATTGCCCGACCCGGCACTTGTTCAGATCACGGGGAACCAGCATGTTGGTGAATTCGAAGGCGTCCGGTCCGGTGATCTCCACCTGGCGCTCGACGCCGACGTCCCACAGCGTCACGCCGTTGAGCAGGTGCCAGTACTCGGCTACGGGGTCACCGTAGTGCCTGGCGTGGTAGGTGTGGTTGTACACGCTGTACATCCCCACTCCGTGCCTGCGCGAAGCGTAGAAGAACGGGGACTTGCGGATACGGGGGTACTGCAGGATCGCGGGGGTCGGGTTGATGCTCATGGGGGACTCCTCACGGGGTTGATGGAGTGATTCGGCCGGACCGCCCACCGGAGGTGGTGAGCGGTTCGGTTCGTCGGGGGGATGGAGCTCGATACGCCGTCAGCAGCGCATCCGTTTCATCTCGGGGTCGAATACCGGATCGGACATCACCGTGGCGGGATGCCGTTGACCGAAGTAGGCCACTTCGACGGAAGTGCCCGCCTCGGACAGTTCCGAGGGCAACCACGCGTAGGCGAGGCTGAGCCCGATGCTGTGGCCGTAGCCCGTACTCGTGGTGAAACCGCAGGCCCGCCGGTCCCGCGGACCGGCGAAGACCGGCTCGGAACCCATCACTACCGTGCCGTCGTCGACGGACAGGCAGCACAACTTGCGTCGTACCGGTTGCTCGCGGCGGCGGAGCAGCGCGTCACGACCGACGAACTGGCCCTTGTCCGGTTTCACCGCGAAGGCCAGTCCCGCCTCGTCGGGGGTGTGCACGCTCCACATGTCACCGCCCCAGGCCCGGTACCCCTTCTCCAGCCTGAGGTTGCTGAAGGCGCCCCGGCCGCCCGCGATGACGCCGTACTCGGCGCCCGCCCCGGCCAGCAGGTCCCACAGCCGCAGACCGAAGTCGGCCGTGGTGTAGAGCTCCCAGCCCAGCTCACCCACGTAGGACAGTCGCAGCGCCGTGACCGGTACCTCGCGGACGAACAGCTGCTTGGCCCGGAAGAAGCGGAACTGCTCGTGCGAGACGTCCGTCTCGGTCAGCGACTGCAGCACCGCCCGGGCGTAGGGTCCCCACAGCCCGATGCAGCACGTACCGCCGGTGATGTCGCGCACCGCCGTCGACTCGTCCGCGTGGTCGCGCATCCAGGCGATGTCGCGCTGTCCGTTGCAGCCGACCTGGAAGGTGTTCTCGGAGAGCCGAGCCACCGTGATGTCGGAGCGGATGCCGCCCGTGGGGTCGAGCATCAGCGTGTAGGTCACGTAGCCGGGGGCGCGGTCCAGCTGGTTGGTCGTCAACCGTTGCAGCAGCTCCAGCGCTCCGGGGCCGCTGACCTCGGCGCGGCACAGCGAGGTCATGTCGTACATGGCCACCCGCTCGCGGGTCACCTGGTGCTCGGCCGCGATGATCGGGGACCAGTAGCGGCTCGCCCACGGTCCGGGGGTGGCGATCTCGCGGTCGTCGACCAGGGAGGCGTTGGCGTCGAACCAGTGCGGGCGCTCCCAGCCGCTGGCCTCCAGGAAGAACCCGCCGAGTTCCAGCTGCCTCGGGTAGAACGGGCTGGTGCGCAGCGGCCTGGGGTGCTCCGGGGGCTGCTGAGGGTGGATGATGTCGTAGACCTCGCGGAAGGTCTGCGCGCTGCGCTCGGCCACGTAGCTGTCGCTGTGCGCGAAGTTCTCGAACCGGCGCACGTCCGCCGAGCGCAGGTCGATGCTGGGCACACCATCGGTCATCCACTCGGCCATCGCCAGCCCCACACCGGCGGAGTGCGTGATCCACACCGCCTCGGCCACCCAGAAGTTGTCCACCTCCCGGGTCGGTCCCAGCACCGGCGCCCCGTCGGCGGTGAACAGGAAGATCCCGTTCATGCCCTCGGCGACCTCGGTGTGCCGCAGCGCGGGGATCAGTTCCCCGGCCTCGCCGAACGGTTTGGCGAAGTCCTCGGGGGTGAAGGGATGCACCGAGGACATCCCCTTCCAGCCGCCGCCTTCCGGCGGGGCCTCGGTGCCGTCTCCCGGGGCCTTGGTCGGGGCCAGCTCGTCGCAGGAGACGGGGATGACCCGGTGCTGGTAGGAGCCGATCCCGTAGCGGTCGTGGATCTGCCTGAAGTACAGGGAGCTGTCCTGCTGGCGCAGAATGGGCTGTTCGACCTCCTCGGAGCCCGCGACCAGTCCCTCGACCGGCTCGGTGACCGCGTACTGGTGCGCCACCGGCTGAACCGGTATCGACACGCCCGCCATCTCGCCGATGCGGGGACCCCAGATGCCCGCGCAGCACAGCACCCGCTCGGCGGTGACCGTTCCCCGGTCGGTCCGCACCGCGTTGATCCGCCCGTCGGCCACGTCGAAGCCGGTCACTTCGGTGTGCTCGGCGAAGCGCACTCCCATGTGCTGCGCCTCGCGCGCCATGGACTCCGCGGCGCGCACGGGTTTGGCGATGCCGTCGGTGGGCACGTGGAAACCGCCGTATATCCGGTCCGGATCCAGCTGCGGAATCCGATCCCGGACCTCCTTCGGGGTCAGCAGGTCGCCCGAGAGCCCCCATGCGGTGGCGAGACCGTGCTTGCGGTGCAACTCGTCCCACCGCGCTCGGGAGGTGGCCACCTCGATTCCCCCCACCTGGTGGAAGCAGGGTCGGCCGTCCACGCTCGCGGCGGAGAACCGCTCCACCGTGTAGCGCGCCAGTTGGGTCATCGTCTGGGAGCCGCTGGTCTGGAACACCAGTCCGGGGGCGTGCGAACTGGACCCCCCGGTGGCGAAGAGTGGCCCCTGCTCGACCACGAGTACGTCCGTCACCCCGCGCTGGGCGAGGTGGTAGGCGGTGCTGCATCCGACGATTCCAGCGCCGATTATCACGATGCGTGCACTCGAATCGAGCATCGAAGCCATGGCCGCCCCCTGTCGAATATCGGGAACCGGTGTTGCGTCTAGAACAACCATCTGCGTCACTCGCAACAGTGCGCCCGACGCGCTATGTGCGTCAAGACACACATTCGGGCGACAAGTGATTGACTCGTCGGGCAAGATCGCGGAGTTGTCCTGGGGGAGCGCCGAATCTCCCGCGCTGCTGCGCGCGAGGCGTCAGAGTACTTGGCGGATCGAGTTCTCGAAGTGATCGACATGGTTCACCGCGACGCGGTCCGCGCGGTCCGCGTCGGCGGCGATGACGGCCTTCAGCAACTCGGTGTGTTCGGCGACGTGGCTCGTGACGTCGTCCAGCCGGTCGAAGAACAGTCCCCAGATGCGCAGTGCGAGGTTGTAGTACTGACCGAGCGTGCTTTCCAGGTAGCCGTTGTGTGTGCAGCGGTACAGCGCGCGGTGCACCCGCGCGTCCACGTCCATCACCGAGTCCGGTTGCTCGGGTACCCGCTCGACGAGCTCGACCAGCTCGGCGAGCTCGGTTCGCTCGGCCTCGGTGGCCCGCTCGGCCGCCCGGCGGGCCGCGTGTCCCTCCAGCCTGCGCCGCACGTCGGCGATCAGTGCGTGGTCGGTGATGTTGACCTCGGTGACGAAGGTTCCCCTGCGGGGGTAGATGGCCACCAGTGACTCGGCGGCGAGCCGCTTCACGGCTTCCCGGAACGGAGTGCGGCCGAGGTCGAGCTCGCGCGTGAGGGCCTCCTCCTGCACCGGGGAGCCCGGGGCCAGGCGCAGCGACAGGATCTCCTCCCGCAGGGTCAGGTAGGCACGCTCCGCCTGCGAGAGCCGTTGCGGCGAACTGTCACCCGATGGGGAATTGACCGCTTCCGACACGGCTCGTAGCCTACCGCACAGACTGACATTTCAGTTGTTGTCCACTTATATGTAACGACGTTCACCTTTTCCCGCAGTGCGTCCCGCACGGTTCGACAGCTCTTCGAGTCCTGCCTTCGAGGGGACGGTCCCGAGTCCCTCACCCCGCGAGCACCCCGAGAACAGCCAGCAAGGAGCCACCGTTGGTCGCTGACGGCAACACCCCAGCTCCTCCGGAGCGGCTGTGGCGCAATCCGGAGCCGAAACGCAACTACGACGTGGTGATCGTCGGTGCGGGCGGGCACGGACTGGCCACCGCCTACTACCTGGCGCGCAACCACGGCATCACCGACATCGCCGTCGTCGAGCGCGGGTGGCTCGCGGGCGGCAACATGGCCCGCAACACCACGATCATCCGCTCCAACTACCTGCTCGACGCCAGCGCCGCGCTCTACGACCACGCGCTGCGGCTCTGGGAGGAACTTCCCGAGGAGCTCGAATACGAGTTCCACTTCAGCCAGCGGGGCGTGCTCAACCTCGCCCACACCGAGCAGGAGGTCCGCGACGCCCGCCGCCGCGCGTTCGCCAACGAGCTCAACGGGGTGGACGCAGAGTGGCTGACCCCGGACGAGATCGCCGAGGTCTGCCCCATCCTCGACACCTCGCCGAACCTGCGTTACCCGGTGCTCGGTGCCACCTACCAGCGCAGGGCCGGTATCGCCAAGCACGACCTCGTCGCCTGGGGGCTGGCCCGCAAGTGCGACGAGATGGGAGTGGACTTCATCCAGAATCGCGAGGTCACCGGGTTCCTCACCGATGAGGACCGGGTGGTCGGAGTGCGCACCGACAAGGGCGACATCGGGGCGGGGCGCGTGGGCCTGGCTGCTGCGGGCAGAACCACGCTGCTCACCGACACCCTCGGGCTGCGGCTGCCGTTGCAGAGCCACCCGCTGCAGGCGATGGCCACCGAGATCCTGGAACCCGTGCACCCCTGCGTGGTCATGTCCAATCACGTGCACGTCTACACCAGCCAGGCCCACAAGGGAGAGCTCGTGCTGGGGGCGGGCATCGACACGCACAACGGGTACGCGCAGCGCGGTTCGGTGCACGTGGTGGAGAACCAGCTGGCGGCGGCCGTGGAGCTGTTCCCCGTGTTCGCCAGGGCGCACCTGCTGCGGACCTGGGCGGGCACCGTGGATGTGACCCCCGACGCCTCGCCGATCATCGGCCCGACCCCCTACGAGAACCTCTTCGTCAACTGTGGCTGGGGCACGGGTGGCTTCAAGGCGACCCCGGGGGCCGGATGGGTGTTCGCGCACACCATCGCCACCGGAGCCCCGCACCCGCTCAACGAGCCCTACGGGATGGAGCGGTTCACCACCGGAGCGCTCATAGACGAACACGGCGCGGCCGCCGTGGCCCACTGACGGAGTGCTCCCGTCCGCTCCGCGACGAGTCCCCGAGGAGGTCGCAGATGCTACTCGTCCGATGCCCCTGGTGCGGTGACCGTGACGAGGCGGAGTTCCGCTACGGCGGGCAGGCCGACGTCGACTACCCGGCCGACCCCCACCAGCTCGATGACGCCGCCTGGGGCGAATACCTGTTCGTGCGTGCCAACCCGCTCGGCTCGTTCAACGAGCGCTGGGTGCACACCGCCGGGTGCCGCCGCTGGTTCTCGCTCGTGCGGGACACCGCCACCAACGAGATGAGCCCGGACATTCCACGACGTCGGGAAAGTCGGTAACGCCATGATGAGCTCGTCGAACCCCAACCGTCTCAACGCCTCGGTCCGTCCGGGGCGGATCGACCGCACCCGCACGATACATGCCACAGTGGACGGACGCGCGGTACCGGGCAGGCCGGGGGACACCCTGGCCTCGGCCATGTTGGCCGGCGGCGACATCGAGGTCGGCCCGTCGATCCAGCGCGGGCGCCCGAGGGGGGTGTTCAGCGCCGACTGCACCGAACCGAACGCGCTGGTGCAGCGGTTGGACGGCGATTGCCCGGAACCGATGCTGCCCGCAACCGAGATCGAGCTCCAGGACGGACTGCGTGTCGAGACGCTCTCCGGGGTCGGCTGGTTGAGCGAACAACGTGACACCGCCGGTTACGACAAGAAGTTCGTGCACTCCGACGTGGTCGTGGTCGGGGCGGGACCCGCCGGTATAGCGGCGAGCCTGGCCGCGGCGCGCGGCGGTGCACGAGTCATGCTCGTCGATCAGCACCGCGAGCTCGGGGGGATGCTGCTGGACGGCCAGGCCCACATCGCGGGCCACCCCGCCACCGAGTGGATCGGGCGCGCCGCGCGCGAACTGGCGGAGAACGAGCAGGTCCGTGTGCTGACCCGCGCCACGGCGCTCGGGTGCTACGACCACAACTACCTGCTCATCGCGGAACGTCGCGCGGACCACCCCGATGCCCCGCCGTCTCCCACGATCAGGCAACGGCTCTGGCACGTCAGGGCGAAGCAGGTGGTACTCGCCACGGGGGCTCACGAACGTCCGCTGGTCTTCGCCGACAACGACCGCCCCGGTGTGATGCTCGCCTCGGCCGTGCGCTCCTACCTCAACCGCCACGCCGTGCTGCCCGGACGCGAGGCGGTGGTGTTCACCACTTCGGACAGTGCCTACAGCACCGCGCTCGACCTGCTGGGTACAGGGGCCAGAGTGCCCGCCATCGTGGACACGCGCCCCGAACCACCCACTCGGCTGGTCGAACAGGTTCGTGCGGCGGGGGCCCACGTCGTGACCTCGGCGGCGGTGGTGGCGACCGGTGGGGAGCACCGCGTCTCCGGAGTCCGGGTACGCGGTATCGACGGGAACGGCTCCCTCACCGAGTGGAGCGCCGAGTTCCCCTGCGACCTGCTGGCGGTCTGTGGCGGTTGGAACCCGGCCGTCCAGCTGTTCGCGCAGAGCGGGGGAGCGGTGCGCTGGGACCCCGTGGTGGCCGGGTTCGTGCCCAGCGGAGCCGGTGGGCGCTCAGCGAGGGTCGTGGGAGCGGCCCGGGGAACCTACGACCTGGCCGGATGCCTGGCGCAGGGCTTCGCCTCGGGTGCGGAAGCCGCCACGCTCAGCGGCTTCCGCACCGCCCCGCCGCCGGTGCCGCAGGTCGATGGGGACCGGCAGGCGAGCAGGCCGCGCCCGGTATGGCTGGTCCCGGACGAGTCGCGCTCCCCGGAGGAGTGCACCGAGCACTTCGTGGACCAGCAGCGTGACGCCACGGTGGCCGACATTCACCACGCTCTCGGGACCGGAATGCGCTCCGTGCAGCACGTCAAGCGCTACACGACCATCTCGACCGGCCTGGAGCAGGGAAAGAGCTCCGGTGTCAACGCGGTCGGGGTGCTGGCCGACGCGCTGTCGGCGGGTTCGCCGGGGGAAGTGGGCACTACCACCTTCCGCCCGCCCTACACTCCGGTGCCGCTCGCGCTGTTCGCCGGGCGAACCACGGGGCGGTTGTACGATCCGGTGCGCACCACGCCGATGCACCGGCAGCACGTCGAGGCAGGCGCGGTTTTCGAGGACGTGGGGCAGTGGAAGCGCCCCCGTTACTACCCGCGCGGTAACGAGGACATGCACGCAGCCGTACTGCGCGAGTGCTCGGCCGCGCGTACCGGAGTGGCCGTCCAGGACGTCAGCACTCTCGGACGGATCGAGATCGTCGGCTCGGACGCGCCGGAGTTCCTCGACCGGATCTACACCAACGGGTTCGCCAAGCTGGCGGTCGGCAAGGCCCGTTACGGGATGATGTGCGGCGCGGACGGGATGGTGCTCGACGACGGCGTCTCGATGCGGCTGGCCGAGGACCGCTACCTGATGAGCACCACCACCGGTGGCGCTGCCAAGGTGCTGGACTGGCTCGAGGAGTGGCTGCAGACCGAGTGGCCGGAACTGGACGTCTACTGCACCTCGGTCACCGAGCAGTGGGCGGCCGTCGCGGTGGTCGGCCCGGACTCCCGCACGGTGGTGGGCCGCCTGGCCCCCGACCTCGACGTGTCGGCCGAGTCCTTCGGCTTCATGCGCTTCCACGAGACCGTGCTCGTCGGCGGCATCCCCGCCAGGATCTCCAGGGTCTCGTTCTCCGGGGAACTGGCCTTCGAGGTCAACGTAGCCCGCTGGTACGGCCAGGCACTCTGGGAGGCCACCATGACGGCGGGCTCCGACCTGGACATCACTCCCTACGGTACCGAGGCGATGCACGTGCTGCGCGCCGAGAAGGGCTTCGTGATCGTGGGCCAGGACACCGACGGGACTGTTACCCCCGTGGACCTGGGAATGGACTGGGCCGTTTCCAAGCACAAGGACTTCATCGGCAAGCGCTCGCTGAGTCGCCCCGACCTGGTGCGGCAGGACCGCGTTCAGCTGGTCGGTCTGTTGCCCACCGACACCACGACACTCCTGCCGGAGGGCGCTCACCTGGTCGAGCCCGACGTGTCGAGGCGGCCTCCGGTGCCGATGGCGGGCCACGTCACCTCGAGCTACCACAGCGCCGCTCTCGAACGAACCTTCGCGCTCGGCCTGATCAGCGGCGGACGGCAGCGCATCGGAGAGGTGCTGTGTGCCCCGGTCGGTGGTCGCGACGTCGAGGTGGAGATCACCAGCCCCGTGTTCTACGACCCGGAAGGAGCCCGACGTGACGGTCCTGAACAAGGTTGAGTCCGAAACCGCCGCGCCCGAAACCGCCACCGCGGCGCGACACAGCCCCCTGGAGCACCGCGCCGCCGAGCTCGAACGCCGTTCGACCTCGGGAGCTCGTGGTGTCAGGCTCCACGAGGAACCGTTCCTGAGCCAGATCAACCTCCGCACCCCGCCGGGCGGTGTCGAGTCCTCGGCTGTGTCGGATTCGCTGGGACTGCCGTTGCCCACGGTCAACAGGGTCAGTGGCGACGAGCACCACGCGGTGCTCTGGCTGGGGCCCGACGAGTCGCTGATCGTGGCCCCGGACGGGCGCGCCGAGCACCTGCTGCGCACCGTCCGGGACGCCCAGCGGGGCGGCTCCGGCTCGGCGGTGGACGTCTCGGCCAACCGCACCACGCTGCGCCTCTCCGGACCCGCGGCGCGCGAGGTGCTGGAGAAGCTGTGCTCGCTCGACCTGCACCCGCGCTCCTTCGGCCCGGGGGACTGTGCGCAGACCCTGCTGGGGCGGGTGATCGTGGTGCTGTGGCAGCTGGACCGGGAGCCCGGTTACCGCATCATGGTGCGTTGCTCCTTCGCCGACTACCTGGTCGATCTGCTGTTGGACGCGATGGCCGAGTTCCTCGACGGCTGAGGCCGCCCGTGGCCGGAAGGCGAAGCGCCACCGCTCGAAGGCGAAAGCGTTCGGTAGTCGTCCCCGCACGTCTCGGGCTTCCCGGTTGTTACCGTCTGCGATACGGTAAACCTGACGCAGGGCCGAGGCGGTGTGGGAACCGTGCCGGTCGCATGGTGGTATCGCAGCCGGTGAACTCGCCGGTACCGCCGGGTTCGTCGTACAGGACGAGCGCTTTGTTGCGTACAACGGGACCACGGACGGTGTTTTCGGGTCGCTGTCGAGGAGGTTTCCGCGGCGGATCGAGGAAAACCGGTTGGTTCCGGCAATTGTCCCCGGACGGATACGGTTGAGTCGTGAGTGAATCAGCGGACGCACGCGGTAGGGGATCGGGGGCGTTGGTCCAGTCGGTGGACCGCGCGGTGACGATCCTGGAACTCGTGGCACGCAACGGCGAAGTGGGGATAACCGAGATCGCCGGGGAGCTGGGCGTGCACAAGTCCACCGCGTCGAGGCTGGTCAGCGTGTTGGAGACGCGCGGCTTGGTGGAACAGCTCAAGGACAGGGGAAAGTACACCATCGGTTTCGGGGTGGTACGGCTCGCCGGTGCCGCCACCGAGCGGATGGACCTGCCCCGGTTGGGTGCCCCCTACTGCGACTCGCTGGCAGCCGAACTGGGTGAGACCGTCAACATCGCCATCCGGGACCACGACGTGGCGATCAACATCAGTCAGGCGAGAGGGACCGCCTCCGTCACCGCCCACAACTGGGTGGGGCAGCGGACCCCGTTGCACGCCACTTCGAGCGGCAAGGTGCTCTTCGCGCACGCCCCGACCGAGGACCAGGAGGATCTGCTCGGCGAGGAGCTGCAGCGCTACACGGCGCGAACCATCACTGATCCGGAGGAGCTCCGCAAGGAGTTCCAGGCCATCGAACGCGACGGCTACGCGACCAGCTACGAGGAACTCGAACTCGGGCTCAACGCGGCGGCCGTGGCGGTCCACAACCACAACGGAGGAGTCGTCGCCGCGCTGAGCGCCTCCGGACCTTCCTACCGGTTCTCCCGTAGGAGGATGCGCGAACTCGTCGATGCCATGACGGTGGCCTCCAAGGAGTTGTCGGCCCAGCTCGGTTATCTGGAGTCCTGACCGTTCGGCGGTTCCGCTAGGGACACGTGGTGCCCGGGTCCGTGGACAGCGGAGTCCGCTTCGCCGGTCGCGAGGCGGGAGTTCCTCCCCTCTCCCCAATGGTGTGCGCACGAGTTCGAGAGGAGACGCCGCCCGGGAGTTCCGCTCAGGACCGCGGGGCTCGACCACGCGGCCACCTCGCGGGGTCGAACTCCCCGAAAGGCACCTCACCCCTGGCTCGGCCCCCGGTCGTTGCCGCTGCGGTGCTCGTCCATCTCCTCACTCGTTATGAGCGTGGTCTCCTCAGCGGCGTCCCCCGGATCGGCGCCACCGCCCTCGTACCGCGCTCGGATCTCACCAGCTTCCCGGGACATCCCGTGCTCGTCGAGCACGTCGGCCAGTCGCAGCGCGAAGCGTGGACGTCGCTCGTCGTCCTCGGGGCCGCTCGCCTCGACCAGCTGCTCGGCGAGGAGAACGCGGAGGCTCGCGGGGTCCTGCCGCTCACCGATTCCCGATATCTCCGCCGGGCTCTCAGCGCCGTTCGCGGCGAACGTCTGCCGTGCGAACCGGGTGCCACCGACCGAGTGCTCCGCCGCGAAGAAACCGGTGGCGGGCACCCACTGCCCTGCGGGGGCTCCGCGCCGGGCGGCCTGCTCCGGACCGTGGGCCAGGGCCGACAGCTGCGAGAGGGTGTCGACCAGCCCGACTGCTTCCTCCAGCCGCTCCCGGGACACGTCCTCCTGTGCGAGCCACCACACCACAGCGTTGGCGGTGTCGGAGAGCGCGTCGTTGGTCAGGTACTCGCGGAAGCCACGCTCCCCGTCTCGTCTGCGTTGGCGTATCTCCTCGTCTTTGGCGGCCTCGCCGAGCGCCTGGAGCCGCTGCTCGTCGGACTCCCGGAGCTTCAGCGAGACGTCCTGCGCCCAGGCCCGCAGATGTCCGGCCGGGTCGCCCAGCATCACCCCAAGCGCGTCGCTCAGCCGGTGTTCGGTGATCCGGTGGTCCAACGCGCCGGTCTCCGCCGTCACCACGCAGGCGCGTCGGTAGATCGCGTCCACCGCGATGGCCTGTTGCCGCTCGGGGGAGGGGCCCGCCGCTCCGGGAGCGGGAATCCAGTGCACCGTGGCCGAGAACAGCAGTCGGTACTCCGGATGCTGGGTGGGCACCCACAGGTCGGCGACCTGGTGCGACGGGTGGGTGGACGGTGCCGGCTCGGGTTGCTGCGCCTGTCGCTGGTCCTGCTGCTGGCGTATCTCCTCGTGAATCCGCTGTTCCTCGCGTCGCCGGGTGAGCCGTCTGCCCAGTGGTAGGGGGGCGGCCGCCAACGCCAGCAGCAGCGGCAGCCACAGCCAGACCGGCCACCCCGCGGCCAGGCCGAGCACCAGTGGGACGATCGCGGCCACTCCGCCGAGTGCGCCCAGCAGGGCCTTTTCCTCATCGGTCATGACCGGGCCTCCTCGACGAGGTCGACTGCGCCGATGCGGCGACGCGAGCTCCGGCGTCGCGGTCGTCCGAAGTGGCGGCGGCACCCCGGACCCGCGCGTTTCGAACGGTGGTGCCGGTGATCGGTGCCGAACGGGTGGCCGGATCGCGCGCTCACGCCCCGTGCCTACCTGCTGGACGTGGTGCTGGGGTACCGCCGCTGATCGAGTTCGCTCGAATGGAGCACGAACGCGGTGATCCGTCGGTTTCCGCGATCCCGCAGCCGGAAAGCGCTGCGGCCGGGGCGGCGGTTCGCCGGCGGCCGCGAACCCACCGGTGGTGGTGGACCTCCCGGTGCCGGAGGCCCCGGCGAGGGGCGTCCGACACCGGGACGTCACGGGAACCGGACCGACGCGGCTCGGCGTGGTTCCCGGCCCACGGTTCAGTCGCCCCAGACCTCCTCGGCGGTTTCGGCGATCAGTCGCAGCTTGGCCACCTGCTGTTCGTGATCCAGCGCGTTGCCTTCCTCCGTGGACGCGAAGCCGCACTGCGGCGACAGGCACAGCTGGTCGATGTCTATGTAGCGGGTGGCTTCCTCGATGCGCCGCTTCAGCTCGTCCTTGGACTCCAGCTCGCCGCGTTTGGTGGTGACCAGTCCGAGCACGACCACCTTGTCCTCGGGCACGAACCGCAGCGGCGCGAACCCGCCGGAGCGCTCGTCGTCGAACTCCAGGAAGAAGCCGTCCACGTCGAGCTCGTTGAACACCGCCTCGGCGACGAAGTCGTAGCCGCCCTCGGCCACCCACGAGGATCGGTAGTTGCCCCGGCACATGTGCGTGGTCACCGCCATGCCGGCCGGGCGCGCCGCCAGCGCCGCGTTCATCTGCTTGATGTTGCGCAGGTGCTGGTGCTCCGCGTCGTCGCCGCGCTCGGCGAGCTGGGCCCGCTGGGAAGGATCGTTGAGGTAGGCCAGGCTGGTGTCGTCCAGTTGCAGGTACTCGCATCCCCTCGCGCCCAGCGCCCTGATCTGCTCGGCGTAGGCGGCCGAGAGGTCGTTCCAGAACTCCTCGATGTCGGGGTAGACCTCGGTGCTGATCGCCGCGGGACCACCTCGGTAGTGGACCATGCTCGGCGAGGGCATCGTCAGTTTGGGAGTGGCCGTGCTGACCTGGCTCGCCAGGTAGGCGAAGTCGTCGGCGAAGATCGGTTCCCGCAAACCGATCCTGCCGTCCACCCGGGTGGCGGAGGGGGCGAACTCGATGTCGCCCGCCTCGTTGTGGAACCGCACGGACATCGTGGTCTCGCTCGCGCTGATTCCATCGAGCTTGTAGATGAAGTCCATGTGCCACGTCGAGCGCCGGAACTCACCGTCGGTGGCGGTGGAGAGCCCGATCTCCTCCTGCATGGCCACCACTTCGCGCACCGCGCGGTCCTCGGTCTCGCGCAGCGCCTCGGTGGAGAGCCTGCCCGCCGAGAACTCCTCGCGTGCCGAACGCAGGTAGGAGGGGCGCAGCAGGCTGCCCACGTGGTCCGCCCGGTAGGGCGGGAAAGAACGTCGCGTCATACCCGTGACCGTAGGGCACCCATCGTGGAACCCATGGGTTCCGAAGAAGGCGAGTGCCGCTGAGCAGCCGTTCCACCCCAGCGGGGTGCCTCGGTTCCCGGTTCTTCGGTGATTTCGTTTCCGTTCAACGGAAAACCCGGTTCCGTGTCGGAGTGATCCGCAACATCCTCGAAAGGATGGTCCGATCCCCGCAGGGGCCTGTCGATGCCGCGGCGGAGCCCCGACGGGTTGACTCCCCGGCGGTGGTGGCTCAAGAGTCCGGGAGGGTGACTGCCCCGTCGTGCCCGAACCGACCAGCGGGAGCGTGATATGCCACCGAACAAGGAGGGAGCGGGTGGGCGTGACGACCGTTCCGTCACCGGGAAGCTGTTCACGTTGCTGTCGGTGTTCTCACCGCGCAGAACAGTGCTGACGCTCAGCGAGATCGCCCACCGCTCCGGCCTGGCCGTGACCACGGTGCACCGGTTGGTGGGTGAGCTGGTCGAACGCGGGATTCTGGAGCGGGACTCCGACCGCCGTTACCGGATCGGGCTGGCGTTGTTCGAGATAGCGGCCCTGGCTCCTCGCGGTCCGGGACTGCGCGAGGTCGCCCTGCCGTACATGGAGGACCTCTACGAGGTCACCCGGGAGAACGTGCAGCTCGGTGTCCGTGCCGAGGACGAGGTCGTGTTCGTCGAACGCATCGCAGGACGCGCTTCGGTGGGGGTGCGAACCAGGCTCGGCGGTAGGTTTCCGATGCCCCCGACGGGACTGGGGCTGGTGCTGCTCGCCCATGCCCCCTCCGAGGTCCGGCAACGAGTGCTGGAGGCTCCGCTGCGACGGTTCACCCCCCACACGCTGACCGACCCGGAACGGGTGCGAAGCGTGCTCTCCGACGTCAGGCGGGACGGGTTCGCGATCAGCGACCGTCAGGTGACCTCGGACGCCCTCTCGGTCGCGGCTCCCGTGTTCGGGGGTTCCGGAGAGGTGGTGGCGGCGCTCTCGGTGGTGCTGCGGTTCGGCAGCGTCCGGCCGAGTTCGTTGGCCCCCGCCGTCCGGATGGCGGCGCGCGGGATATCCCGCGCGCTCACCGCGCCGGTGACCTCCTCCGAGACCACGCGTCCGGACTGACCGCCCGCACCGCGAGTTCCCGGCGCGGTTCGCCTTCCGCGACGCGGGCCGTGTGTGTTCGCCTCGGTCGCGAGCCGTCGGGATCAGCCGAACACGGTGCAGGTGCTCGACGCCGTGGCGAGCAGTTTGCCCGAGGCGTCTCGGAGCTCACCCTCCGCGAACGCCACACGCCGCCCCGGTTTGGTCACTCGGCCACGCGCGTGCAGCTCCCCGGAGTCGAGATGGATGGCGCGCAGGTAGTTCACCTTGATCTCGGCCGAACTGTACCCCGTGCCCGCTGGGAGCGTGCTGTGCACGGCACAGCCGGTGACCGAGTCGAGCAGCGTGCACGCCAGCCCGCCGTGCACCATGCCGATCGGGTTGTAGACCGACTCGTCGGGAACGCAGGTGAACTCCACTTCGCCCTCGGCCACGCCGCTGATCCGCATGTCACCGAACAGCGCGCTGATCGGTGGGGGCGGAAGCTCGCCCCGGCGCATCGCCGAGAGGTAGTCCAATCCGGACATCACGGTAGCCGCCTCGGCACCCGTGGACGGGTCGTACCAGGTGACGGTTTTGGTGCGTGGTTCGCCCCAGTCGTATCCGGTTGCGCTCGCATGGTTCATGGGCGCCAACGCTACATCCGGTCTCGCCGCGGGGAAGCGAGGTGTGAGTGCGGCCACGGCACCTCGGGGGACACGCCGGTTCCGGTCCGGGCGTTCAGCTCGTGGCCTGGGAGTGCTGGTTCTTGAGTGTGAGGTAGTGCTGGGCGTTGGCCGTGATGAGCTCCCGCTCCTCGTCGGTCGTCTCGCGCCGCACCTTGCCCGGTACGCCCGCCACCAGCGAGTTCGGCGGGATCTCGGTGCCCTCCAGGATCACCGTTCCGGCCGCGATGATGCTGCCGGTGCCGATGCGGGCTCCGTTGAGCACGGTCGCGCTCATGCCCACCAGCACGTTGTCCTCGACGGTGCAGCCGTGCAGCACGGCGCGGTGCCCGACCGAGACGTGCTCGCCGATGCTCACCGGTATCCCGGGGTCGGCGTGCGCCACGCAACCGTCCTGGAGATTGCTGCGGCGTCCGATCGAGATGCTGTCGCAGTCGGCCCGCACCACCGAGGCGTACCAGACGCTCGCCTCCTCGGCGAGAGTGACCTCACCGGCCAGTGTGGCGGTCGGGGCGACCCAGGCCCCCTGCCGGACGGTCGGAGTCGTCCCGTTCAGCTCGATCGCGTGCATGCTTCCTCCGTGGCGGACGCCGGTGTTTCCGCGCCAACCTACACACTGTCGGATGACGGTCGTACCGCCCGCCGTCGCGTCGCCGGGGGAGTCTCGGGATTCGTGGTGGTGCGACGGAGGTCCACCGCGTCGAACTCCGATCGCCGTCCCGGATTCGCGTTCAGGACCCCCTCGTTCAGGCGTAGTCGGGTTCCGGGAACGGGTTGGTCAACAGGCGGTGCGGGCCACGGCGAAGTGCCGCGCTGATCCGGTCGTCCCGCAGCGTGCGGTCCGCCCCAGGGCCTTCCCGGACCAGCAGCTCGCCGGGTCCGGGAAAGGTGCCGCACGTGGGACAGCGGCCGGTGGTCTCCAGGTCGGTGTCGCACTCGGCGTGGCTGAAGACGCGACGGGAGCCGTGCGGGGAGAGCCAGCGTTCGCCCCACTGGGCGAGGGAGAATATCGCGGGCCACAGTTCCATTCCCTGCTCGGTGAGCAGGTAGTACACCCCGGTCGAGTGTTCCCGTCGTTCGAGCGCGCCCGTCGAGGTGAGGGTTTTCAACCGATCGGCCAGCACGGCGCGCGGGATGTCCAGGTGTGCTTGGAAGTCCTTGAACCGCCTCACCCCGTAGAAGCAGTCCCGAAGCACGAGAAGTGTCCATCGTTCCCCGATGGTTTCCAGTGCGTGTGCCAGTGAGCAGTCCTGTGCTGCGTAGCCGCGTCCCAATCCCACGCGACCACCCTAACAATTCAATCGCCGAATGCGATAGTTCACTCATTGAATCGTCACTGCTAGTGTGGCCATTGAACAGTTCAGTCACCGAACTTCGGGGAATAGTAGTGACGACCGAATCCGTGGCCGACCGAGCGGCGGCAGCGCGTGTGACGCTGACGTTGTCGTGCTTGGCCACTCTGCTTGTTCTCATCAACTTCACCGCACCCGTCTCGACAGTGGGGATCATCGGTGCGGACCTCGGCTCCGGAACGTCGGGTCGGACCTGGATCCTGGGCAGCATCAGCCTCGGCCTGGCCGCGTTCCTGCTGGTCTCCGGGAGTCTGGCCGACGATTTCGGGCGCAAGAGGGTCTTCGTGCTCGGCGGCGCGTTGCTGGGGATCGCCAGCGCGGCGTGCGCCCTCGCGCCCACCACGGTGGTGTTCGTGCTCGCCCGCAGCGTGCAGGGAGGTGCCAGTGCCGCACTGCTGGCCTCGGGTCTCGGGTTGCTGGGACACGTCTTCTCCTCCGGGGTGGAGCAGGCACGTGCCACGGGGCTGTGGGGAGCGATGGTGGGCGCCGGTATCGCCGTGGGGCCGGTGTTCTCGGCGCTGTTGGTCAAGGTAGCCGCTTGGCCGATGGCCTACTGGGTCATCGCGGTTCTCGCCGTCCTGCTGACGCTCTGGGCGGCGCTGGGACTCGAGGAGTCCCGCAGCGAGCATCCGCGTGGACTCGACATCGCCGGAGTGATCACCCTCGGCGGCGGTCTCGCGCTCCTCGTGGCGGCCCTCACCGAGAGTCGGCAGGGATGGGCGCAGCCGAAGGTACTGGTGTTCCTCGTACTCGGGCTGGCACTGCTGATCGCCTTCGTCCTGGTCGAACGAACGGTCGCGGAGCCGATGCTGGAGCTGGAACTGCTGCGGCGTCCCGCGTTCCTCGCCGCCACGGTGGGAGCGGTGATGATCGGTGTCGCCGTGATCGGGTTCATGACCTACGTACCAGCGGCGGTACAGCGGGTGCTCGGTCTCGACCCGCTCGCGGGGGCGGGCATCCTCGGAGTCTGGTCCGGTCTCTCCTTCGTGGTAGCACCGCAGGCCCGTCGGTTGATCGGAGTCGTCGGTGCCCGGTACCAGATCGCGGGTGGGTTGGCCCTGTGCGGTGTTGGTGAGTTGGCCCTGGTCGGGATCACCGAGTGGTCCTCGTGGTGGTGGATGGTCCCGGGCCTGGCGCTGGCCGGACTCGGCAGTGGATTCGCCAACGCCGCCCTGGCGGGGCTGGCCGTGCGGAGTGTGCCGCCCCACCGGGTGGCGATGGGCTCCGGAGCCAACAACACCGCTCGCTACGTCGGCTCGTCACTGGGGATCGCACTGATCGCCGCGATGCTCTCGTTGGCTCCGGACGGGCAGGGACCGAGCCGGGAGTTCGCCACCGGAATGACCTGTGCGGCACTCGTCTCGGCCGTGCTCTCACTGCTCGGAGCCGTTGTCGTGGCCCTCTGCCGTCAACGTGAGTACAGAGGGACCCCTCCCGGAAGTGCCTCCCGGAGCGCTCGGTGGGACCACCTCGACCCCACCGAGCCGTCCGGTTCGGACTAGCCGTGCATCCGCCGCACGGCACGGCGATAGGTCTCGCGGATCTCGCTGCCCCGCGCCACGTCCCCGGCCTCGTACGATTCGCAGCGCAGCGGCCAGTTCGGGGGTTGGTCGGTCCCGTTGGCCACCCACGCCGCCTGCTTGGCGGCACCGAGGGCGACGTACTCGGCCGGTTCCGGAACCTGCACGTCCACTCCGAACAGCACGGGAGCGATCGCGCGCACCGCCGCCGACTCCGCCGCCCCTCCGATCAGCAGTACTCGCCGCACGGCCACCCCCACTTCGCGCAGTGCGTCGATGCCGTCGGCGAGTCCGCACAGCATCCCCTCCACCGCCGCGCGCGCAACGTTCTCCGGCGTGAGGTTCGCCGTGCGCATCCCGGTGAGCGTGCCGGTGGCCTCCGGAAGATCGGGGGTGCGTTCCCCGTCGAGGTAGGGCAGCAGGGTCAGCCCCTCAGCGCCGGGAGCTGCTCGCAATGCCAGTTCGCTGAGCCCGTCGAGGTCGGTGCCCAGCATGTTCGCGGTCGAGTCCAGCACCCGGGCGGCGTTGAGCGTGGCCACCAGCGGTAGGTAGCGGCCGGTGGCGTCGCAGAATCCCGCCACGTTCCCGGTCGGGTCTGCACACGGTCGTTCGGTCACGGCGAAGGCGGTGCCGGAGGTCCCGACGGAGACGACCACGTCGCCGGGCTCGACGCCGAGCCCGAGCGCGGCTGCCATGTTGTCGCCGGTTCCGGGCCCGAGTGTCGCCCCACGCAGCTCCTCGAGATCGGTGACCTCGCCGGCCACCTGGGAGGGTGAGAGCACGTCGGGCAGCCGTGGAGCGGCTCCTGGCAGCACTTCCTCGCACAACTCCGGCGCCCACTCGCCGGAGGCGGGGGAGAAGTACCCGGTACCCGAGGCGTCCCCCCGGTCGGTGATGGCACGGTCGGGGCGACCGGACAACCGCCAGGTCAGCCAGTCGTGCGGCAGCAGTACTCGGTCGAGTCGCCCCGCGTTCTCCGGTTCGTTCTCGGCGAGCCAGGCGAGCTTGGTGAGCGTGAAGCTCGCCACCGGCACCAGCCCGGTGCGTTCGGCCAGCGCGGCGGCGCCGTGCCGCTCGGTCAACCGCCGTGCCTGCGGGGCCGAACGGGTGTCGTTCCACAGCAGCGCGTCCCGCAACACCGCTCCGGTGGAGTCCAACGCGATCATGCCGTGCTGCTGTCCTGCCACGGCCACCGCCTCGACCGGTGCGGGAGCCGCGCTCACGGCCTGTCGCACGGCCTCGCCACACGCCCGCCACCACACCTCCGGGTCGATCTCGGAATGGGGCGGGTGGGACGCTCTGCCCTCGGCTACGAGGCTGCCGTCCTCGGCGTCGACGACGAGCGCCTTCGTGGACTGGGTGGAGGAATCTATCCCCAGAACGAACACGACGACTCCTTTTCGGAAAACATGAGGAAGGGCGCGCCGGGGCGCGCTCGGTCTGCCGGGATCTCCGGACGGATCCCGGACGTCGGGCTTTCGCGTGAACGCACGGGTCGGGCGCGTGTGCTCCGAGCACACGCGCCCGACCCGTGCGGTACCCACCGTGGATGGTGCTCCTTCCCGGGAGGGAAGGAGTGTGGGAGCTCAGTGCAGCCCCATCAGGTGCTCCAGGGCGAGCTGGTCGAGCCGCTCGTAGTGCATGGCCCGCTGACCGGCCTCCTCGGGGTCGAATCCTTCCGAGGAGCCGAGCAGTTCCTCGGGCTTCTCACCGGAGGCGAGCGTGGGGCGGGCGAGTTCGTCCACCCTGGATGCCCGCAGCGCCTCCCGGACACGCGGATCGGCGCGGAAGGCCGCCGACTTCTCCCGCAGAATCAGGTAGTTGCGCATACAACCGGCGGCGGAGGCCCACACGCCCTCGTCGTCCTCGGTGCGCGACGGTTTGAAGTCGAAGTGCCTCGGCCCCTCGTAACCCGCGTTCTCCAGCAGGTCCACCGTGAAGAACGCGCTCTTGAGGTCGCCGGCTCCGAAGCGCAGGTCCTGGTCGAACTTGGCGCCGTGCTGACCGTTGAGGTCCAGGTGGAACAGCTTGCCCGCCCACAGCGCCTGGGCGATGCCGTGCACGTAGTTGAGCCCGGCCATCTGCTCGTGCCCCACCTCGGGGTTCACACCGACCATGTGGGGGTGTTCGAGTTGTTCGATGAACGACAGCACGTGCCCCACGGTCGGTAGCAGGATGTCGCCGCGCGGTTCGTTGGGCTTGGGTTCCAGTGCCAGCCGCAGGTCGTAGCCGCGCTCCCGGATGAACTCGCAGACCGCGTCGATGCCCTCCTTGTAACGGGCGAAGGCGGCTCGGGCGTCGATCCCAGCGTCCGTCTCGGAACCTTCCCTGCCGCCCCAGGCGACGAAGGTCCTGGCGCCGAGCTCGGCGGCCAGTTCGACATTGCGCAGCACTTTGCGCAGCGCGAACCGCCGTACGTCACGGTCGTTGGCCGTCAGTGCGCCGTCCTTGAACACCGGGTGCCCGAACAGGTTGGTGGTGATCATCGGCACGGTCATGCCGGTCTCGTCCAGTGCCTGGCGGAAGCGCGAGACCACCCGTTGCCGTTCCGACTCGTCGGCGGCGAACGGGATCAGGTCGTCGTCGTGGAACGTGACGCCCCAAGCCCCCAGCTCCGCGAGCCGGTGCACCGCCCGCACGGGGTCGAGGTCCGGCCGAGTGGGCGCGCCGAACGGATCGGCCCCCTGGAAACCGACCGTCCACAGTCCGAACGAGAACCTGTCGGCGGCGGTGGGCGTGTAGTCGTTCACTTGCTGCTCCTTTCACGGGACGGCCCTGCCGTCCACTGCTCGGGGGAGGAAGCGGGGAGCCGGGCGAGGCCGGCTCCCCGCCGCGGTCACCGAACCTTGACGACGAACTCCGTCGACTCGGTGTGACCGCGATAGCGCACGGTCGCGGTAACCGTGGCGACCCCGGAATCACGGGTGCGGATCACCCCGTGCGGATCCACCGACACGACCCCCGGTCGGTTGCTGCGGTAGTGCACCCGCATTCCGGGAGGCAGGGGCTTGTCCCGCTCGTCCGCGACGTGCCCGACGAGCGTGCCGTCGTTGAGCGAAACCGTCGTGCGCGGCCGGATCACGGTGTCGCGGTCGAAGATCCTGCGGATCGTGATCCCGCGCTCCTCGTCACCGGCCGCCCGCGGCGTGGTGCTGACGTTCTCGGGAGCCGGGCGCAGCTTGCCGTGCACCGTCACCCGTTCGCTGTCGGCGACGTCCGAGCTCGAGTGCCCCAGCCGGAACTCGTAATCGCCCTCGCCGATCTCGTAACGATCCCGGCTCTGGTCGAACAGTGCGAGGTCGCGCACCGGCACCGTGAACTCGACCCGCTTGGTCTCGTCGGGCCGCAGCGAGACCTTCTCGAAACCGACGAGCCGCTCGTCCGGGCGATCGGCCCGGTCCGCCTTCGACGAGGCCGCGTAGAGCTGCACCACGTCGGAGCCGGCGGCCCCGCCGGTGTTGGTGACCCGTGCGCTCGCGCGCACCGTGCCGTTGACGTTGACGTGGTCGCGCTCGATCCGGAGGTCACCGTACTCGAAGTCGGTGTAGCCGAGACCGTGGCCGAACGGGTAGGCCGCGGGCCCGTCGAAGTACATGTAGGTCCGACCCGGCCGCGAGTCCGCGGGCCTGATCGAGTAGTCACCGATCGAGGGCAGCTGGGACTCGTCGCGGTACCAGGTGAACGGCAGGTGCCCGCTCGGGTTGCTCTCGCCCAGCAGCACGTCGGCCAGCGCTTCGCCCTTGCGCTGCCCGTTGTAGGAGCTCCACAGCATCGCCGACACGTCGGAGGCGAAGCTGCTCACGTCGACCGCTCCGATGGTCTCCAGGTAGACCACCGTGTTGGGGTTGTTCGCGGCGACCTCGTTGATCAGCTTCGTCTGTGGCTGGGGCAGTCGCAGCGACTCCCGGTCCTCGTCCTCCTTGGCGGTGGTCTCGTCCGTGCCGCCGTAGACGACCACCGCGTCGTAGTCGGCGGAGACACGCACCGAGTTCCGGTTGAGCTGGTGCTCGGTTCCCGGCTTCGTTCCGGGGAGGTAGTCCACGACCGCCTTGGGGTTGATCTCCTCGACGGCCTTCTTGAGCCCTTCGTAACCGTTGACGCTGTTGGCCCTGCCGGAGGGACCCTGGTCGCTGGAGTAGCCACCCAGGTACATCTGTTCCGGATTGGCGTGGTCACCGACCACGGCGAGGCGGTAGGCCCCGGACTCGGGAATCCGCAGCGGCAGCAGCTCGCCGCCGTCCTCGGAGGGCTGGTTGCGCAGCAGCACGATGGACTCGGAGGCCGCCTCGCGGGCCAGGTCCAGCCGTTGTGGTGTCTGGGTCACCGCGTTGTTGGACTCGGAGTTCTCCCAGCTGCCTTCGGGTACGCGTTCGCGGGCGCGTCGCACCCAGGGCACCTGCTCGGCGTCGTCGAACTCGCCGAGCTTGATCCGCACCGTGAACATCCGGATCAGCGAGGCGTCCATGAAGTTCTCGGTGTAGACGCCGTTGTGGGTCTGGATCTTCTCGTCGGCCGCCTCGGGCAGCGTGTTCCCGAAGTGGTGCTCGTCGTGGTAGCCCTGGTTGCAGTTGAGGTCCACACCGGCCGCGTTGGCGTAGGCGTTGCGCTCGACGTGGTCGAGCGGTTCCTCCTCGCCCTCCGGCTTCCAGTCGTGACCGTGCTGGATCTCGTAGACCGAGTCGCAGTCGGACGTGAAGAACCCGTCGAACCCGAAGGTCTTGCGGGCCAGGGTGTCCAGCAGGCCGACGCTGGCCGAGGCGGGAACCCCGTTGACCCGGTTGTAGGCGCTCATGATCGAACCGGGCGAGCTGTTACGGATCACTTCCCTGAACGGAGCCGTGTAGTACTCGTGCAGCGTCCGTTCGTCCATGTTCGACGTGCCGGTGAGGCGGTTGAACTCGCTGTTGTTCGCCGCGAAGTGCTTGATGGTGGTGCTGGTCTTGAGGTAGCCCTCCGAGGAGGGCAGCAGGTTGCCCTGCTTGTCCTTGCCCTCCATGCCGTTGACGTACTGCGAGGCCATGGCCGCGGTCAGGCCGGGGTCCTCGCTGAAGGTCTCGTCGTTGCGGCCCCACCTCGGATCGCGGCTCAGGTTGATCGTCGGTGAGTAGAAGTTGAGGTCGAGGCTGTTGTCGCGCACGACCTCCCGCGCCTCGCTGGAGGTCGCCTGCCCCACCCGGTACATCAGATCGGGGTTCCAGGTGGAGCCCATGGACAGGCTGACCGGGTACGAGGTGGTGTTGGTCAGTATCTCGGGGTTGCCGTCGTCGTTGTACTGCTCCCGGGCGACGCCGTGCGCTGCCTCGTTCCACCAGCCGTAGGCGCGTACCCCCAGTCGTGGGATGGCCGGTGCCTGACTGCTGATCAGCTGCGACGCCTTCTCGGAGGGCGTCATCCGTGAGACCAGATCGGCGGCGCGTTCCCGGGCCGAGTAGTTCTGGTCGAGGTACACGGGGGTCTCTTCTGGTCTCTCCTGGGCCAGTGCCGGCGCCGTGGACAGGGCGCAGGTCACGCAGAGCCCGAGAGTCATCAGGAGACGTGTGGGTCGTCGTCTCATCCGGAATCTCCGTCAACTCGGTGTAGGACGTTTCCGATCCCGTCGGTCGGGATCAGCTCCGGTCGGGGACCGGAACGGTCGTACGGGGATGGGGCTCGCAGGTACCGGGGCGACCGGTGAGTTCGGTTCGTACGCGTGACCGGGCGGCGGCGGTGCCACGAGACGGGCCATCAGCACCGGTGCCGAGCGGTCCGGTCCGCGGCGAACCGGCACCGCCGGGCACGCCGTTCGTTCGCCGCGTCCCCGCCGGCCCACCGTGCTCATCGAGCGTTCACCCCCGACCTAGAAATATGATTTGTAAGAGGTAAAAACAAAATGAGCGATGTGTCAACCCCCACACCTGTTGGTGCCGCACAGCGGTGCGACGTTGACTGGCGGGTGCCTTTCCACCGCGCTCGGCGGGGTGGTGCTGCCAGGCGCCCAGGCCCCGTCGCGTGCCCCGTGCTGCCGTGGGGCCGTCGCCCCGACTTCCCGTGCGTCGGCTCCGACGTGTTGCGGTGCCCACCCGGGTCCTCGTCCTCCGGGCGAGAACCTGTGGGAGGTTCCGAGTGCGGAGCCGGCGAACCGAACGGAGAACTCCGATGAACAGAGCAGCGATCCCCGAAGCGAGGACCCCGTGACCACATCGACCGCACAGGGCCGCGATCCGGCCAGCCTGCGGCGTCACAATCTCCGGGCGCTGCTGCGCCACCTGCACCTGCAGGGACCCACCAGCCGGGTCCGGCTCGGTGAGGTGACCGGGCTGACCCGCAGCGCCATCGCCGACCTGGTCGGGGAGCTGACCGAGCGCGGGCTGACGACGGAGAGCGGCTCGAGCCAGCCGCAGCCCAGCAGGGGGCGGCCCCCGCTGATCGTCTCGCCGCGCGACGAACGCGCCTACGTGCTGGCCGTGGCCCTCGACGTGGACACCGTCCGCATCGGCAGGGTGGGGCTGGGTGGCAACGTCCTCGAGGAGATGACCACCCAGCACGAGCACGTTCCGGGTGATCCCACCGCCAGCCTGGAGCAGCTGGCTCGCCTGCTCCGCGAGTGGGCGGGGACGGCCGATGCCGGTCCCATCGCCGTGGGGGTGGCGGTGCCCGGACTCGTGCGGGCCGAGGACGGGCTGGTCACCCGCGCTCCCAACCTCGGCTGGCGCGATCTCGGGCTGGGGGAGCGGTTGTGTGACCTCGCCGGGCTCAGCGTCCCCGTGGTGGTCGGTAACGAGGCGCGGCTGGCGGCGCTCGCCGAGCACCGGCGCGGCGCGGGCAGGGACCGGGCCGACCTCGTGTACGTCTCGGCCGGTGTCGGCGTCGGTGCCGGAGTCGTGGCCCACGACCAGCTGCTCACCGGCAGTACCGGTTACGCGGGCGAGGTGGGGCACATGATCACCAACCCCGGCGGCAGAGCGTGCCACTGCGGCGCCCGCGGGTGCTGGGAGACCGAGATCGGTGCCGACGCCCTGTTGCGACAAGTCGGTGTGGTGGACCCACCGGACAGGCAGGCCGAACTGGAGCACCTTTTCGAACGGGCCGAACGCGCGGAAGCCGAGGCCCTCGAGGCGTTCCGGTTCCTCTGTGCTCCGGTGGCCACCGGACTGGCCAACCTGGTCAACATCTTCGACCCGAAGCTGATCCTGCTCGGTGGGCTGCTGCGTCCCGTGCTGCGTCACGCCGAGCGGGAACTGCACGACTCGCTCGACCGCCTGCGCGGACTGCCCGAGCTGCCGGTGGAGTTGGCGCCCGCTCAGCTGGGAGAGCAGGGACATCTACTGGGGGCGGCCGAAGCCGCGGTGAGCAGTTTTCTCACGACTTTCGAGTAGGGGACCCCGGTTGCCGGGCGCTGTGGTGCCGGGAGTCCCACCTCGCTCCGGTGCGCCGCCGCGGGGTGTGGAACCGCTCGTGGATCGGGGTCTTCACCGGTTCCGGATTCGACGGTGGCACGCGGCCCCTCGTGGGACTCCGGGGAGGCGCCCCCGTGGTGGAGCCGCACCGTCGTCCCCCGTTCGGGAGCTTCCCTTCCGGTGGTGGCCTCCGATGCGACGTTCGGGCTATGTTGTTCGCTTCTTGATCGTGAAAGTGTTGACTGTCCATGTCGGTGTTGCGAGTCTCGCCGAGCACTGTTTCGGATAGCCGATGAACTAATTCCGTCTCGTCGGAGACGGTCGCGTCGCCGTGAACACCGCGGGAACTCGATGCGCGGCCGAAAATCGCGCTCGGATGTCCCGGATCGATCGCGTAACCCCTGGAGGAACGATTCCATCCGATGGGGAGCGCGGAACCGCTCGCCACCGTCGCTTTCCGCGCATTCCCCGGTCGTGGACTCGCGGGTGAGCACGGGGCGATCGTTTCCCAACACAGCAGGAGGAAGAATGCCCGAGTACGGCAGGAGAACGTTTCTGAGAACTTCCGGTGCCGCGGCCACGGGAATCGCACTGCTTTCCGCATCGTCGAAAACGGCCGGTGCTGATTCCCCCCAAAGGGGGGAATACATAGCCACGCGGCCCGTTCCCGGTGGATTTCCGCTGGTGGACCACGGGAGGGCGGCGCCGCTGGTCGTCGACTCCTCGGACTTCGAGGGAGTGCGCCGCGCCGTCGACGACCTCCGCGGGGACCTGCGCGCCGTGGCGGACGTCGAACCGGACCTCGAGCACGACTCGATCGCCGGACACGACCACGTGATCCTGATCGGGACGATCGGACGTAGCCGACTGATCGACCGTCTGGTGAACCAGCGCGAACTCGACGTGACCGATGTCGCCGGACAGTGGGAGACCTCCCTCGTGCAGCTGGTGGAAAATCCCTTCCAAGGGGTGAGGCGCGCTCTGGTGATCGTCGGGAGCGATCAGCGCGGAACGATCTACGGCTGCTACGACGTCTCCGCGCGGATCGGCGTTTCCCCCTGGTACTGGTTCGACGATGTCCCGCCGCGGCGACACGACCGGCTGTACGCGCTTCCGGGCAGGCACACTCAGGGGCCACCGGCGGTCAAGTACCGGGGCTTGTTCATCAACGACGAGGCGCCCGCCCTCGCCCGGTGGGTGCCCAACCACTTCGGTCCGGGAAAGGCGCCGGGGCATCCCGGTGGATTCAACCACGAGTTCTACGCCAGGGTTTTCGAGACCATGCTGCGGCTCAGGGCCAACTACCTGTGGCCCGCCATGTGGGGAAAGGCGTTCGCCGAGGACGATCCACGCAATCTGGAGACGGCGAGAAAGTACGGAATCGTCCTGGGGACCGCTCACAACGAACCCATGATGCGCGGAATAGAGGAGTGGAACCGTCACGCGGTTCCCGCCGAACGCGACGACGATGGAAACATCGTCGAACCGGGGCACGACCCCTACGGCGGAACGGGGGAGTGGAGCTTCCGCCGCAACCGCGCCGCGATCGAGTCCTACTGGACCGAGGGGATTCGCCGGAAGGCCGAGCGGGGATTCGAGGGAGTCGTCACGCTCGGAATGCGTGGAAACGGCGACTTCGCGCTGGGAGACGGCGACTCCATGGATCTGATGAGCCGCATCGTCGACAGCCAGCGCCGTATCCTCCGACAGGAGGGCGGCGCCGACCTCGCCGAGATCCCACAGGTGTGGACCCTGTACAAGGAGGTGCAGCGCTACTGGGACAAGGGACTGCGACCACCGGACGACGTCACCGTCGTGATCACCGACGACAACTGGGGAAACATCCGAAAGCTCCCCGACCCGGAGCTGCCGGAACGCGAGGGCGGTTACGGGCTCTACTACCATTACGACTACGTCGGGCTCGGTCGCAACTACAAGTGGGTCGACACCAGTCCGCTGCCCAATATCTGGGACCAGCTCAACCAGGCCTACAGCTACGGAGTGGACCGACTGTGGGTGGTCAACGTGGGCGACTTCAAGGGAATGGAACGTCCGCTGCAGTTCTTCCTGGACTACGCGTGGAATCCGGAACGCTGGCCGTCGCACCGCCTCCCGGAGTGGGAGCGCGGGTTCGTCGAACTCAACTTCGGTCCTGATCAGGCCGGCCCCATCGCGGACGTGCTGCACGGTTACGCCGCCCTGCAGGCCCGCCGCAAACCCGAACTGTTGAACCGGCGCATCACGATCGATCCCGAAGGGGATCTCGCGAACGACCCTTCGGCGGTCGTCTACGACGACGAGGCCACCCCCTTCAGCCTGACCAACTACCGTGAGATCGAGCGAGTCACCGAGGAGTGGAGGCGCCTGGCCGAGGAGGCCGAGCGCGTCCGCGACCGGTTACCGGCCTCGGACCGCGACGCCTACTACCAGCTCGTGCTGTACCGGGTGAAGGCGACCGCCAATCTGTACGAACTCCGCGAGGCGGAGTTCACCAACATCCACTACGCCGAGCAGGGGCGGGCCCGCACGAACCGACTGGCCGATGTGGCCGAAGCGCGGTTCGCCGACGACCAGGCGATGTCGGATTACTACAACGACGAGCTGGTAGGCGGGAAGTGGAAGGGCTTTCAGACGCAGCCGAAGATCGGTTACGGCGACGTGCGGCGCTACGGCCCCGATGCTCCCTGGCAGCAGCCGCAGCGCGACCAGCGGGCCCTTCCCGACGCCATCTACCCGCCCGTACGCCGGATCGAACTCCCCGCCACCGCCGAGATGGGAGTGGCGATCGATGGCTCAGGCTCGTGGTGGCCCCGCGCGGAAGGCACACCCGTGCTGCCGAGGTTCAGCCCGTACCAGACCGTCCCCGCGCAGTACGTCGAGGTGTTCAACCGGGGGACCGAACCGTTCGACTACACCATCGAGTCCGGGGTCGCGTGGTTGGTTCCCGACTCCGGGCGGGGAAGGGTGACCGACCAGGTACGCGTCGGACTGCGGGTCGACTGGAAACGAGCCCCGCGTGGGACGAGCCGTGTGCCGATCACCGTCTCCGGTTCGGAGGGGACCAGCGTCGAGCTGCGGGCCGTCGTCGACAACCCACGGCTGCGTGGCGGATGGGGGCACGGATTCGTCGAGGCAGGTGGGTACGTGGCCATCGAAGCGGAGCACCACAGTCGTGCTATTCCCGCCCGGGACGCGGGCTGGCGGTGCGTGCCCGACATCGGAAGCGCCGGATCCGGGATGGAACCCTTCCCGGTCACCGCGCCCTCCCGGCGTCCCGGACGGGCGAGTCCCCGGCTGGAGTACGACCTCACCCTGTTCACCACCGGGAAGGTCGAGGTCACGGTGTACCTGTCCCCGCGAAACGACGTTCTCCCCACACCGGGACTGCGGTACGCGATCTCCTTCGACGACGAGAACCCCCGGACCGTCGACGTCATCGCGGCCACCGGTGCCGACGCCACCGCCATGAACAGGCAGTGGCAGCGCAACACTTCCGACAACGTCAACCGGACCACCACCTCGCACACCATCCGGAAGGCGGGCAGGCACACCCTCAGGATCTGGATGGTCGATCCCACGGTGGTGGTGCAGCGGATCGTGGTCGACACCGGCGGAGTCGAGTACAGCTACCTGGGCCCGCCGGAGAGCATGCGGCGGTGATCCCGGCGAGGTTCTCCAACTCACCGGCGGGAACGTTCAACCGGTAAGTGACGATGACGGGTCAACCGGCCGGATCGTGGGCGAGGTCGCACCGCAAGCACAGCTCCCGGTGCCGGAGCATCCGACTCAGCCGTCTTCACACCGCGGTCTCGCCGAGCCCGGTCTCGCGCGCCAGCTCGGCGTAACCGCGGCGGGCGTCGGCGTTGAGGGCGAGCAGTAGCGAGAAGTCGAAGCGCCGAAGTCGGCTCAGTCCCTTCGGCACTTCGGCGGTGCCGCCCCGGCCCGCTTCTCCGAGCGGGACCTCGAACCGCTGGCGACGGGTGAATTGCCACCCGGCACGGTCTCGAACCACTCACCGAACGACTCCCCCGCCCCGGAGGCGGCGCTTCCCAGGGGAATCAGCAACCTGCTCATCGCGGTACGCGAGTGGCTGCGTCCGGACGCCGTGCGGGGGTGACCGCCCCGTCGGTACCGAGCGCGTTCCGGTGGTGCCCACGGGATTCGGCGCCACCCGAACCGGTTTCGGAGCGTCACCGTGACGCTCCGACGCCGGTAGGGCGAGGTCACCACAGCGCGGGGCCGGGAGCTACCGTCCACGTGGTTCCGCACCGTGGCACGGCGCGGAACCACGCGTACCTCACCCCGCCGGACGAGCGACTCCCACGACGGGGGTCATCGGCCCAGGTCCACTGTCGTGCCCTCCCGGAGGAACACCGGGACGCTCTCCAGCGGTGCCGGAACCGTGGTCGTGGTCCCGCCCTCGAACATTCGCCCGTCCCAGGCACCGGTCCACCGGCTGTCGCCAGGGAGGTGAACCGAGCGCTCCCGGGCGCCGTACTCGGTCACCGGGGCGACGAGCACGTCCGGCCCCAACAGGAACTCGTCGTCCACCTCCCACGCGCGTTCGTCGTCGGGATGGTCGACGAACAGCGGCCGCATCGGAGGCAGACCGCGTTCGTGGGCCACGCGCATCTGTTCCATGAGGTAGGGCCGGAGCCGTTCCCGCAGGAACAGCATCTCCCGGATCAGTTCGTAGGCCCGCTGCCCGAACGACCACACCTCGTTGGGGCCACCGGTCATCTCGGGCCCCAGCGGCATGCGGGGATCGCGATTGCCGTGCAGCCGGAACAACGGGCAGAAGACCCCGTACTGGAACCAGCGCACCACCAGCTCCCGGAAGTACTCCGAATCGGGATCCCCGCCGTGGAACCCGCCGATGTCCGTGGTCCACCAGGGAATCCCGGACAGCGCGACGTTCAGCCCGGCGCGCACCTGCGCCCGCAGCGACTCGAACGTTGCGTCGATGTCGCCGGACCACAGGGCCGCGCCGTAGCGCTGGCTCCCCGCCCACGCGGAGCGGCACAGCGACACGACCTCGGTCTCGCCCTCGGCCCGCATACCGTCGTGGAAGCCCTGCGCGTGGCGCAGCGGGTACAGGTTGAAGACCTCCTGGCCGGGTCCTTCCTCGAACCGCAGGTTCTCCGGGGTTCCGGGCAGGACCTCCGGCTCGCAAGCGTCCAACCACCACACCCGGACCCCCAGGTCGTAGTAGTTCTCCCTGGCCCTGTCCCAGACGAACCGGCGAGCCCGGGGGTTCGTGGGGTCGTAGAAGGCCACGGGCATGGCGACGTCGAAGCCCTTGTCTCGCCACGGCGCGTGGTACGGCACACCGGCCTCGGTCCCGACCAGCATCCCCTCCCGGCTCATCCGTTCGAAGTTCTCGCTGAGCGGGTTGACCGAGGGCCAGATCGAGACCATCAGCCGAACTCCGGCCGCGTCCAGCTCACGCATCATCGCGGCCGGGTCCGGGTACTCGACGGGGTCGAACCTCCAGTCACCGAGATGGGTCCAGTGGAAGAAGTCGGAGACGATCACCGACAACGGCAGCTCGCGGCGCCGGTACTCCCGGACCACTTCCAGCAGTTCCTCCTGGGAGCGGTACCGCAGCTTGCTCTGCCAGAACCCCGCCGCCCATTCGGGGAGCATCGGCGGGTGCCCGGTGGCCTCGGCGTAGTGCCCCAGCAGTTCGGCCGGTGTTCCGCCCGTGGTGACCCAGTAGTCGAGCTGCCTGGTGCTGTCGGCGACCCACCGGGTCCCGTTGTGGGCGAACTCGACCCGGCCCACCGCCGGGTTGTTCCACAGGAAGCCGTACCCCCTGCTCGACAACAGGAAGGGGATGGAGACCTCGGCGTTTCGCTGGACCAGGTCCAGTACGGTTCCCTTCTGGTCGAGCAGCCCGTGCGTGTGCTGCCCGAGCCCGTAGATCCGTTCCCCCTCGTAGGCCCGGAAGCACTGCTCCATGCGCCGGCTGTGACCCGTCCCGGAGCCGTACAGCCTCGGTCCGGGCCACCAGAAGTGCGCGGGCCGCTCGGCCAGCAGCTCCGCACCGTCGGCGTCGACGAAACGCAGCATCCCCTCCGGATCGACCTCGGCGCACAGCGCACCGTGCGTGATCCGGGCGAGATGGTCCCCGATGTCGATCACCGGGGACCCGCCCGAGTCGGGCCGCTCCCCGAGCGCGCTCGGCAGGTCGTCGAGCAGGGGAGCGAACCCGGCGCGTATCCGCAGACTGTCCGCGCCCCACGGTTCGATCCGCACGATCTCCTGGCCGCTCGTCCATTCCAGGGCACCGTCGTCCTCGCGGGCACCTCGCATGATCCTTCCTCCTGTCGCGGTGGATGGTCGGGGCCGTCCGGCCCACGTCGCGGGAAGAGCGCACGTCGTCCCGAAACCGGTGTCGGGAACGGGTCACCGGGCGGTGCGGCTCCCTCGTGACCGGTGACCGCCGTGGCCTCATTCCTTCACACCGCCCCCGGTGATGCCCGCCGCCACGTACCGTTGCGCGGTGAGCAGCAGGAAAGCGGCCGGGATCGACGCGAGCACGGCGGTGGCCATGACGCCGTTCCAGTTGGTGGTCTGGTTGCCGACGAAGCGGTAGATGCCGACGGTGATCGGCTGGATGGTGTTGCCCGTGGTGAAGCTGACCGCGAACAGGAAGTCGGCCCAGGCGAACAGGAAGCTGAACAGTCCGGCCGTGATCAGCGCGTTGCGGCACACCGGCAGCACCACCGATCCGAAGGCGCGCCACTGGCCACAGCCGTCCACCCGGGCCGCCTCGATCAGCTCGCCGGGCACCCCGCTCATGAAGGTGCGCAGGATCAGAACCGCGAACGGGACGGTCAGCGTCGAGTCGGCCAGTATCATGCCGGCATAGCTGTCCAGCAGTCCGAGCTGGCTGAACACCGGGTAGAGGGAGTTGGCCATCACGATGCCGGGCACCATCTGCACCAGCAGCACGACCAGCACCAGGGCCAGCGTGCCGCGCAGCCGGAACCTGGCGAGGGCGTAAGCGGCCGGCGCGCTCACCAGCAGGGTGAACAACACCGTGCCCAGCGCGATCACCAGGCTGGTGAGCAGGTGCGAACCCTGTGTGCGCAGGGCCTCGGCGTAGCCGCTCCAAGTGGGGTCGAAGGGGAACCACACCGGGGGCGTCCGCAGCAGCGCCTCACTGCTCTGCAACGACACATTGATCATCCAGTAGACCGGTGCGAGGAAGACGAGCACCAGGACGATCCCGACGAGCGTGTTGATCACACGTTGGGTGGTACTCATCCCCGTCCTCCTCGTGAGCGGAAGGTGTCCCGGATGGACCGCAGGTAGAACAGCGCGAACACGAGCGCGATCACGATGAGGATGTTGCCCACCGCAGCCCCCTGCCCGAAGTCGAACTCCTCGAACGAGAGCGCGAACGACCAGGTGGTCAGCGTCTCGCTGGCGTTGGCGGGGCCACCGCCGGTGAGAATCATGATCACGTCGAACACCTTGAGCGTGTAGATCAGCCCCAGCATCAGCACGATGGCGATCACGGGGCGCAGCAGCGGCAGGGTGATGTGCCGGAAGCGCTGCCACGGGCCGGCGCCGTCCAGGGCGGCCGCCTCGTAGAGTGACCCCGGCACGGCCTGCAGTCCGCTGTGGAGGATGACCAGGTTGAAGGGAACGCCCACCCAGACGTTGGCTATGATCGCCGAGAGCAGCGCGTACCGCGTGCTCGACAACCACGGGACCGGGTCCGAGATCAGGTGCAGCCCCAGCAGCAACTGGTTGAGCGCCCCGAACCCCTCGTCGTAGATCCAGCGGAACACCGCGCCGGAAACCACCAGCGGCAACAACCAAGGCAGCAGCAGCAGTCCGCGCAGCGCTCCACTGAGTGGAAAGCGCCGCTGGAAGAACACCGCCAGCCCCAGCCCGATCGCGAACTGCGGCGCCAGCGATCCCACCGTGAACAGGACGGTGTTGAGCACGGCGGTGCCGAAGATCGGATCGGTGACCAGCTCGACGTAGTTGTCCAGCCCCACGAAGGGAGAACCGCCCTCGTAGAACGAGGCCACGGTCCACTCCTGGAAACTCATCGTCAGGTTCCGCAGCACCGGGTAGCAGAAGAACAGCAGCAGGAAGACCACCATCGGCAGGACGAAGGTCCACTGGACCAGACGTTGCCGACCACCACTCGTACCGCTCCGAACGCGTCGTACCGGTGCGGTGCCGTTCACCGGTTCCGGTTTCGTCGTCATGGCAACCACCCACTCGACAGTGTCGATGTCAGTCCGCGGTCTCCGCGACACGCGCGGCTCGCCGCAGTGCCTGTCGGGGGCTGGTCGACCCCGCGATCGTCGCCTGGATCGCGTCGGCCAACGCCTGCGAGACCTCGCGGTAGCGCGGGCCCAGTTCGGCGGTGCGGGCTCGGCCTGTCGCCACTTCCTCGACGAACGGTTCCATGACGGGACGCTCGCGGGCGTACTGCTCGGCCACATTCGTGCGGGCGGGCACGTAGGCGTGGTCGGTCGTCCAGTCCAGCATGTTGTCCCGTTCGAGCAAGCAGCCCAGCACGCGTGCCGCGTCGCGCTGTCGCTCCGGAGTGGTCTCCGGGATCGCGCCGATCTCCCCGCCCAGCGGCACCACCGGTGGGGTGCCGGTGCTCGGCGTCGGAAGCGGGACGATCCCGTAGTCGGTCCCCGACTCATCCAGCGAGGACAGCGCCCACGACCCGTTGATCATCATGGTGGCGTGTCCGCTGGTGAAGCGGTCGATGACGTCGTTCTGGTTCCAGTTGACCACCGATCTGGACGCCAGGCCGTCCTCGACCAGGCCGGACCAGAACCGCAGTGCCTCGACCGACTTCCGCGAGTCCAGTTCGTCCAGCTCGCCGCCGTTGCTCCACAGGAAGGGTTCGAACTGCCATGCGCCCTCCTCGGAGGCGATGGCCGAGAACGCGATCCCGTGGGTGGAGCCGTTGGTGAGCGCTTCGGCCGTCGCGCGCAGCTCCCGCCAGGTCTCCGGCGGTTCGAGTCCCGCCCGCTCGAACACGGTGCGGTTGTAGAACAGGGCGAGTCCGTTCACCCCGGGGGCCAGCCCGTACAGTTCTCCCCGGTACTTACCGGCCTCGACGATGCCGGGGAAGTAGCCCTCCCCGCTGAGGCCGTACTGACCGAGCTCGGTGAGCGCCCCGGTCTCGGCCACCGTCTTGAGGTCCGGGTTGTCGACGAACAGCAGGTCCGGAAGTGAGTGAGCGGTGGCGTCCCGGAGGACTTTGGGCATCAGCTGGTCCACCGGAACGTTCTGCCTGCGGATCCGCAGTCCGAACCGTTCGGCGCACCGGTCGAGCACGGAGCGGAACTGCCTACTGGCCTCGGCGCTGGTGTAGTGGTCGAGTTCGACGACCACGTCCGGTGGGCGGGAACTCACCCCGCCGGCGCATCCGCTCGTGACCAGGGTCAGAGCCATTCCGGCCGTGACGGTCCGTGCCGTCGCACGGGAGCGCGGTCGGTTCCGGCGGCGGAGCTTCGTGGGGCCTTCCGCTCGTCGGTGTTCCGACGTGTGGTGGATTCGGCGTAGTCTGGAACGAGGTTGTCGAAGCGATTCGACGATGCGGAGAAGTAATCGCACCGCTGCCACCTTCTTCCGGTCCCGTGACGTGCCTGGCGTGCTCCGGGGGTGGAGCGCCCCCGGCCCGTGCGTCGCAGCGGGCGCGCCGGAGCGCACCGCCCCCGACGGATCCGGCGGACCCGGAGGCCGCGGGCACGTTCGCGTCGCTGCACAGCGGAAGCTCGACGGTGGTAACGCCACCGACAGGTCGGTGGGGCGTTCCCGCCGTACCGGGTGGTCGGTGCCCCGGTTCGCGAGGGGTGAGATCGGGGTGCTCGCCCGCGCTCTCCGAGGTGGACCGCTCGTCGCCGATCACAGGGGGCGGAGTGTGGGTCGGGATCCGGCTGCGTCGGGCGGCGTCGGCGGTCGTTGGCATGCGCTGTTCTCATCCGTACCGAACGAGCTTCCATTCTTCGAAGCGCTTCGACAGTACGGTAGACAGTGATCGGCATCACGTCAATGGACGATCTCGCCGAACGAGGAAGCGGAGTGTTCGGCGAGATCGTCCGGTGGGCGGGGAGCGCTGTCCGCTGTACCGGAAGGCGCGGTTCACCCCGCCGTGGTGGGGGATGTTTGTTGTGGGGTGAGTTGGGTGATCACGGCCAGTGTGGTCATGACCGCGACGGTGGCCACTCCGATGGCCAGGGAGGGAACCGCGTGGCCGAGCACCAGGCCGAGGGCGCCGACGACGACCAGCGCCGTGGCGGCCACGTAGCGGGCGCGGGCCACCGCGCCGGTGCGCGAGCGCAGGAACAGGATGTTGCCGGCCAGGTAGATCAGCGGTCCACCCACGGTGGTCAGCACCACCGAGGGGTCGGTGTCGGCGTGGCTGATGCGCAGCTCGATGGAGACGGCCACGACGATCGCGCCCGCCACCATCAAGGCGTGAGCGTAGGCGAACGCCGAGCGCAACGCCCTG
>NZ_FNJR01000019.1 GCF_900104475.1 Actinopolyspora xinjiangensis | reverse complement strand
AAGGCTCTGAAGCTGTCGCTGCCGTCGTGGCCCGCGGCTGGTTGAGCGTTGCTTGCTGGCCGTCGGTCTGGTGCTGGTTGGCTTGAACGGCAGGATCGGGGAGCAGGAAGGGAAGGCTTGAAGCAACTTTCCGGTAACGATTCGTTTGGTTTCCGAAGGTTTCCTCGGCAGAGTCAGTGCGGTTCGCGCTGCGGCGCCCTTGAGATGGCTTCGCACTGAGCGTCGGCGTATTGCCGGTGTGTGACTCGGGTCGCTCAGCTTGTCGATCTTGATTCTAGCAGCGAGTGGTATCAGCGAAGATTCACGAAGTGTGACCGGATGCCGTGCTGTCTGTCGTTTGCATTCGAAAACGCGTTGTTGACCAGCGAAATTCGGCTCCAGGTCATGTTTTGCCCGTCGCGGCCTGTGATCGGCCGGAGGGACGCTATCAACACTACATCGAACTTGTCGGTGAGACCGCGCTGGCCGATGGACGCGGCTGGTGCGCACTTCGAGTGGCTGAGAGTTCCCCAGTGTCTTACCCGTGCGGGGGATCACCGGGGGTGGATTGGGCCGTTCGAGTGATCGCAGCGTGTTTTCCGGAACACGTTAGAGTGTCGATCGTCATAGTGATAGTGGGGCCGTTCTGCTGACGTGGCATGCGCCGATCCGGCAGGATGTGGCCCGGTTTCGGATCATGGCCCAGGGGACTAGGGGGAAGCAGACGTGAGCCAGGACGGTTTCGGCGTCGACTACGAGAAACTACAAGCAGCCGTCAAGGACCTCGAAGCAGCACGCGATGAGGCTGATCAGCTTGCTACCAGCTCTAGTTTTATCGGGCCCGATGAACTTACGGCGAAAGATGACATTACGGACAGTGCGCGCCAGGCCTTCCAAGCTCGTATGAGCGGGAGCGAGGGGTCGCTGGTTTCGGCTGCTAACGATATTCGTTTGAAGCTTGACAAGAAGATAGAAGCATACAAAGAGGTGCTGAGAGAGTATGGTCTTGCTGAGGACAACGCGTCGGTCGCTCAGCGGAATACGGATAGGGAAAGCTGAGTATCTTGTTCAATACTATGAGTAAGATTCGGCACCTTTTTCTTGCTGCTAGTTGTCTTGTGCTAGGCGTGGTGCTTGCTGCCTGTTCGTTTGGTTCTTCCGGCGGTGGAGTTTCAGGAAATGGTGCGGATTCTGAAGATGGCGTAAATTCGACTCCTCCTTTCTCAAAGGGGAGTGGTGTGGATGTTTCTACCCCGAAGAATGCTACCGGTGTCGATGTTTGCGAATTGCTGAGTCCTGAAGCAGCGACGCAGCTTGGAATAAAACCGTCTGGTGAGCGCAGAAAAAACGATCTTGACCCAGATGTCGAGGACTCTTGCAAGTACGGAGATTCCCTCGATGGGGACCTTTCCGTGTCGCTGGCTGCTTTTGATGATCGTCAAATAGCTAGTTATTACGAGAACAAAGCAATTTATAAAATTTTTGAAAAAATTAGTATATCTGGTCATTCCGCTGTTGTCGCGGCGAAGCAAGATCCGATGAAAAGTGGCACTTGTTCTGTTTTTCTGGCTTCCAAGCGGGATCAGGTAGTAGGGTCGGTTGCCACTGTTGCTGCTGATGACACGGGGAAAAAAGATCCGTGCGTGCCCGCGAAAAAGGCTCTGAAGCTGTCGCTGCCGTCGTGGCCCGCGGCGAAGTAAGAAGGTGGGGGTAATGTCTTCTTCTGTTCCCATGAAGTGCTACGTGAGCCAGGCGAAGGACCTGCGGGCCAAGATGGCGGGTACGCCGGATGCTGCCCAGCTTCCTACGCCGAGCGGCCAGGGGTCCACGGCGTTGGATGTCGCTTCGCAGAAGTTCGAGAGCATCATCAACACAGTCGACGCCGCGTTGACTAAGGCTGAAGAGGCCCACGAGGGCCGCGCTGCCGAGATCGCCAGGTCGTCGGTGTCCGCGATCAAACCGGTGGCCAACAACGCGGCCGACTTCTGCAAGTCGGTTCAGAACTCGCTGGACGACCAGGCCAGCACGCAGCACAAGACCTTCCAGGAGCTTCCGGCCGAGGGCGGCAAGCTCTCGGACGGCCGCCCCGCCCAGATGGAGCCGCCGGACAAGAACTGGGCGGACGACACCGGGGTCAGTGACATCCCGCTGATGGGCTGGACCAGCGACTACGAGGAGAAGCAGGAGCGCTACCGGGCCACGAACGAGGAAGCCAACCGCGTGATGGCCCAGTACGAGGAGCAGACCGCCTCCGCGACGCGGAGCCTGCCCGAGTTCAAGCCGCCGGAGGACTCCGACACCGACGCTTCCCGCCAGGCCGACTACGGCCCCGGCGCGGGCAGCGTGGTCGCGGGCAGCACCTTCGGCAGCGGCGCGGGATCGGGCTCTTCGGTGCCCGCCTCCTCGTCCTCGGCCTGGACCGCCGGTTCCGGTGGTGTCGGTGGCGGTTCCGTCGGCGGAGGGGCCGTCGGTGGCGGTTCCTACGCTCCCTCCGGTGGTTCCGGCGTCGGTGGTGGCTCCTACACCTCGCAGCCGCCCGCGAGCTCCGGCTCGGCGTGGGTGAACCCCTCTACGGGCGGTTCCTCGGGCAACGGTCTGCCACCGGGAGCGATCCGGGGCTCGGACGGCACCATCTACCGGCAGGGCCCGGACGGCAGCTGGCAGCGGCAGAACCCGTACAACGGTCGGTGGGCTCCCGCCCCGAACGGCCCCCCGGGACTCTCCGGTGGGGGCCGTGCCGGTGGTTCGGGCGGCGTCGGCGGTGCACGCGGTGGCGACGGTTACACCGGCCGTGCCGGTGGTTCCGGTGGCCTCGGCGGCGCCCGTGGTGGCGGTGGCTACGCGGGCCGTGTCGGTGGTCTCGGCGGCACCGGAGCCGGTGAGCCCGCCGCCGGTGGCCGTTCCGGGACCGGTTCGTTCGGCCCGAAGGGCAGCGGCTCGACCGTGGCGGCCGGGACCAACGCGGCCGGTGGCCGTGGTGGCGGAATGCGCGGCGCCCCGATGGCCGGTGCGGGCGCCCGCCAGGCCGGCGGTGAGGAAGAGCAGCACGAGCGCCCCAGCTGGCTGGTCGAGGACGAGGACGTCTTCACCAACGACATGCAGCGTGTCGCTCCGCCGGTGCTCGGCGAAACCCCCTACGAGCAGGGCCGCTGACCGAGATCCGGCCCTCGGTCGCATCGGAAGTCCCGCTGGAGCGGGGCGAGGCCACCGGCCGTCCCGCGAGCACATCGGGACGGCCGGTCCGATCCCGAACCGGGACGATCGCTCGCCGGGTGACGGGTGTCCGGGCATCCGCACCGAACGCCCGCGCGAGCTCGCCCCGACCACACACCGCGCCCGGACGGACGGGCGCGCGGAACCCAGAAAGCAACGGAAGTGACGGTGCGGAACCAGATCTCTGTCGGCCCGGCGGCCGCCATCTACCTGTGTGAGCGTTACGACCTGACGCTCCACCCCCTGCTCCGGGTGGGGATGCTGTCGGTGCAGCTCGAAGAGGCGGAACGGGTCCGCATCCCCGAGGAGGGCCGGGCCGAGCTGCGACAGCAGGGGCTGCTCCAGACCGACGAGGTGCACCCCTTCCTGGACGACGCCTGGCACCTGCTCGCCCATCCGCCGCTGGCGGTGGGCCTGGCGGTGCGCGACGACGAGGAGAGCTTCAACGCGGTGCTGGTCGAGCAGGGGCGCGGCACGCTGCGGGCCTACCAGGCCGACGCGGACGAAGCCGCCTCGGCGGAGAACATCCTGCTGGACCGCCAGGAGTACGGCGGGCTCGGTGGCAACGCGGTCAAACTGCTCGGTGAGCTCGAACCGCTGCCCGGCGGCTCGGCCAGCGTACCCACCGAGCTGCTCAAGCAGGCGGGGCAACGGATGGGCGCAGACCCCTCCGGCAGCGCGGTGAGCGCGTTGGCCGCCTCCGGCATCCGGCAGAACGACGCGCGGGTACTGGCCAACGTCATGACCACCCCGCGCACCACCGAGGCCCTCATCACCGCCCGCAGCCACGACCGCAGGGTCAACAGGACCCACAAGCTGCCGGTGACCCTGCAGGTCTTCCGCACCGCGCAGGGCTGCTACATGACGCACCGCAGCGCGGGCGGCGACGGCCGCGAGTGGTTCACCGTCGCCCCCGCCGACCAGCGCAAGGTCACCGCCAAGATCGAGGAGATGCTCGAACACCTCCGCCGGGACTGAGCTCGCCCTCCGGCCCGGCTGCACCGCGCGTCTGGTGAGCGAGCGCCGGCGACATCGGGTGGCGGATCCGTGACGACGCCTCCGGCCGTACTCGCGGCAGGACCCGCGGCGGCGCCGACCGCGCGGCTGGTGGTGGGTCGGCAGCGCACCGAAGTGGCGCGGCGATTTCGTGAGAGATCGCCGCCGCCTCCGGAGCTCCGCGCCGGGAGGCCCGGCCGGAGCCCCCGGCTCAGCTGCCCAGCACCCGCGCCAGATAGGGGTTGCCGAACACCCGCTCCGGGTCGAGCCGGTCCCGTACCCGCAGGAAGTCGTCGAACCTGGGGTAGCCCGCGCGCAGTTCCGCCGCGGTGAGCCCGTGCATCTTCCCCCAGTGCGGCCTGCCACCGACCTCCCGCACGATTCCCTCGAAGGCGTCGAACCACTCGCGGTAGGGCATCCCGCTGTACTGGTGGACCGCCACGTAGGCGGTCTCGCGTCCGTGCGCGGTGGACAACCAGACGTCGTCGGCGGCGGCCACCCGCACCTCCACGGGGAACATCACCGGGTGACGCAGCCGCCCCACGGCGCCGCGCAGTCGCTCGATGACCTTCGGCAGCCGTTCGCGCGGGACCGCGTACTCGCTCTCCACGAACCGCACCGTCCTGCTGGTCACGAACACCCGGTGCGAGGTGTCGCCGTAGGAGCGTCCCGACCAGGTGGCGCCGCAGATCCGGTTCAGCCGCTTCACCGTAGCGGGGCTGCGCCTGCCCAACTCGCAGGCGAGTCCGAACAGGCCGTTCTCCAGCACGCGGTACTCCAGCCAGGAGCGGAGCGGATGCAGCGGGCGGGGCCGTTCGTGCTCGGACACCCTGTTGTTGCGCTTGACCAGGGTGTGCGTGCTGTGCGGGAACCAGTAGAACTCGAAGTGGTCGTTGTCGGCGGCGAGCCGGTCGAACTCGCCCAGCACCTCGTCGAGCTCGCGCGGGTGCTCCTCGGCGGCCAGGGCGAACGCGGGTACGCAGCGCAGCGTGACCGTGCTGATCAGGCCCAGCGCGCCGAGCCCGACGCGGGCGGCGTCGAACACCTCGGGATCCTCGGTGGGCGAGCAGCGCAGCGTGGAGCCGTCGGCCAGCACCAGTTCCATCGCCAGGACCTCGGTGGCCAGTCCGCCCAGTTCCGCCCCGGTGCCGTGGGTGCCGGTGGAGATCGCGCCGGCCACGGTCTGGCGGTCGATGTCGCCGAGGTTGGGCAGCGCGAGCCCCAGCCGGTCCAGCTGCTCGTTGAGCAGGTGCAGCGGGGTGCCGCCGCGCACGGTGACCGTGCCTCGGTCCCGGTCCACATCGGTGATGCCGCTCCACTCCGACATGTCCAGTGCCACCGCTTCCTCGTGCGGGTCGGCGGGCAGTGGTGCGGCGATGTCGCTGAACGAGTGGCCGGAGCCCAGCGGGCGCACGCCGTGGCCGTTCGCGCGGGCCTCGGTGACGAGTCGGGAGAGGTCGTTGGCGTGGCGGGGCCGTGCCGTCCTGTTGTCGGGGGCGACGGCCGTGTTCGCCCAGTTCGACCAAGTGGTTCGGGTGCTCGTCATGACCGCATCGTCCTTCCGCTGCCGATTGACGGAAAATTATGTGAATATCTCTCGCGTAACAAGGGGTGCGGGCTTACCTTGAATGCGTGACCTCGTCGGCAGCACCAACCATCGCCCGCTCCGCGGCACGTCTGGACGCCGTGACCGCCGAGCTGGACCCACCCTTCGGAGTGGTGGACCTGGCCGCGTTCGACCGAAACGCCGCCGAGCTGGCCGGACGGGCCGCCGGAAAGCCGATCCGGCTCGCCACGAAGTCGCTGCGCTGCCCCGAGCTGATTCGCCGCGCGCTGCGCTCGCCGGGATTCGCCGGGCTGATGTGCTACAGCCTGCCCGAGGCGCTCTGGCTGTACCGGCTGGGAGTCTCCGACGACCTCCTGGTCGCCTATCCCACCGCCGACCGCGCCGCCCTCGCCGAACTGGCCGCGGACCCGGCGGCAGCCGCCGCGATCACGCTCACCGTGGACTCCCCGACCCAGCTGGACCTCGTCGAGCGCGCCGCCTCCGCCCCGGGCAGGAGCGGTCGGCTGCGGATCTGCCTGGAGGTCGACGCCGCCTGGCGCCCGCTGGAGGGATCGGTGGCCGAACGCGTCCCCCGCCTCGGAGCCGAGCTCGTCGAGCGGTCGCACGTCGGGCCGCTGCGCTCGCCGGTGCGGTCGGCGCGGCAGGCGCGCGAGCTGGCCCGGGAGATCCTGCGACGTGAGGGATTCCGGCTCGTCGGCCTGATGCTCTACGAGGGGCAGATCGCGGGAGTCGGCGACGCCCCACCCGGGCAGCCGCTACGCGCGGCTGCCGTGCGCTGGGTGCGGCGGCGTTCGGCCGCGGAACTCGCCCGTCGTCGTGCGGCTGTGGCCGAGACCGTCGGTGAGCTCTGCCCGCTGGAGTTCGTCAACGGTGGCGGCACCGGGAGCCTGGAGACGACGAGCACCGAACGAGCCGTCACCGAGGTGGCGGCGGGTTCCGGACTGATAGGACCGGGCCTGTTCGACACCTACGAGGCGTTCCGCCCGCTGCCCGCGGTGCTGTTCGCGCTGCCGGTGGTACGTCGTCCCGGACGTCGTACCGCCACTCTCTTCTCCGGCGGATACACGGCTTCCGGGGCCGTCGGCGCGGACCGCCTTCCGACCCCTCACCTGCCGAGTGGGCTGCGGCTGACCGGAACCGAGGGCGCCGGGGAGGTGCAGACCCCGGTCGTGGGGCCGGGAGCACGGGGGCTCCGGCCGGGTGATCGGGTTTGGTTCCGGCACGCCAAGGCGGGGGAGCTGGCCGAGCGGCTCCACGAGTACCACCTGCTCGAATCCGGGGAAACGGGGCGGGACCACAGGACCGGTGCCGTCGCCACTTACCGGGGTGCGGGCAAGTCCTTCGGCTGATCCTCCGAGATCCTGCTGGACAGGTAACCCCGGACCAGTTCCCTGGCCTCGTTGACCAGCGTCGGATCTCCCTCGGGCGCGCGCCGGAACGCCAGGTGCAGCACCGCGTCGGCGGCCTCCACCGCCACCGACAGCGGGAGCTCCAGTTCCCCGGCGGTCATGCCGAACCGCTCCGAGATGAGGTTGGTGAGCTTCTCCGCGATCACCGCGTTGTTGTCCTTGGTCTCGTGCAGCAACCGCAGGTCCACCACGTCGCCGAAGTGCAGCTTGCTGAACGCGGGGATCTCCCGGTGCATCCCCAGGTAGACGTCGAAGACCGTGTCCACGGCGTCCCACCAGTGGGCGAGTTCGGTCCGGTCGAGCCGCTCGGAGACCGTCTGCACGAAGCGGTCCAGGTTGCGCAGCGTCAGCTCCTGCACGACCGCGCGCTTGTCCGGAAAGAACTGGTACAGCGAGCCGACCGCGACACCGGCTCGTTCGGCTATCAGCGTCGTGGTCAGCCCGTCGTAGCCCACTTCGTCGATGAGCTGCGCGCAGGACTCCAGCATTCGTTCGACGCGCTGGGCACTGCGTTGTTGAACGGGCTTGCGGCGCAACGGGGCTACTTCGGTGGGCAAGGTGACTCCTTGATCGTATCCGAGCTCCAGGTTTTCCCGGACCGAGTCCGAGGCGCGCCGCCGGGGCCAGCCTGGCAAGCGGCACGGCTTGCCTAGTCTCGCGCTCTTGCAGCGATCATGCTTCCTGAGCGGTCCTTCAGAGTGTCAGTCGATAGGGTGAGCAGCGATCTTTCGTCCGTCCGGCCGCCGCCGTCATCGCTCCGACGAACCCTTCCGGCGCCGGCGGGGCCCCACGCACGATCCGGATCGCGTTCCGCGATTATGCACCCCGTCACATTGGCGGCGAAAAAGATCACTCAGTAGCGTGATCCGTTGCGCCCGAGCGGTTCGGGAGTCCCCCGCACGATTACTCGTTGGTTGACTCTCGCGGTTCCGGGGTGGCACATGGTGTTGTCTGACCGTACGCATCGCTGTCCGCGACCCCGGCACCCTTCCGCACAGGTCGTCCCGAACCGGGCGGCCCGATCGCGGAGCCCGGCGTCTCCGCCCGCGGCCGGAGGAAGAGCAAGGAGATACCCGTTGGACGGTCGGCCCCGGCTTGACCCCGAGGAGAACACGACCCCGCCGTTCGGGACGTGGCCGCTGGACGTGGCGCTGGCCAACTCCGTACTCGCGGGTGGCGAGTACGGAGTACGCGTCGTCCGGCAGGACGGCATGAGCAAGCTGGTCGGACGACGCGCGGGCACCGGGGTTTCGCTGGGAAGCCCCCCGACCTGGCGACAGCTCTACCGGGTCCTGATCCGGCTGCGGCTCACCCGCAGGCGCCGCGACCCGGCCTGGCTGGCCCTGCTCACCGAGATCCTGGACCCGCAGCGCGCCGATCCGGAGCACGGCGGTCCAGCGCCGGAGGACGCCGGTGCCGAATGGCTCGGGTTCGCCGGGATGTTGGCCGACGATCCGGCGGCCCGGATGCACTGCGCCACCGCCGAACCCCGCTTCCTCGACGGCGTGGCGGGGCGGCTGGGCGAGCCGGTCCCCGCCCATCCGGCCTTCCCAGGTGGAACCATCGCCGTGCGGCTGCCCGCCCTGCTGCGGACCGACCCCGCGCTGGGGCACACGCTGCTGCGTGAGGTGATCACCAACCGCTTCGAGCGTCGCGAGAACGCCGCACGCTATTTCCTCGAACACTTCGTCCGGCCGCCGCTGCGGGCGTTCCGGCTCGCGCTGGAGAGCCCGAGGGGGATGCTGCTGTGCCCGAGCGCGGACACTCTCGCCGTGGAGCTCTCCCCCGAGACACAGGCCACCGGACGGTTCGTCGTGACCCCCGGGACGGCGGTGCGCGAGGTGGAACGGGTCACCGCCGGTGAGGTCCACGAGGGGGTGCGCGAACTGGTCCACACGCTTTGGAGATTGTCCGAGACGTTCGAGCGCGAGGAGTTCGCCGAGCACGAGCGGACCCGGCGCGGCGAGTTCCGCGCCGCCATGCGGCGGGTTATGGCCGCCGAACTGCGCGATCTGGAGACCGGCAGCGCCGACGTGCTGTCCGGCGACCACCCGCTGCGCGGTTTCGTCCACACCGTTCCGGCCGAACAGGACGAGCTGCTCCGGAGGGTGCTGCGCACCGTGCAGGAACGCACCCGGCTGCGCAGGTGGGACCGCGATCTCGGTCAGCCCGCCGTGGTCATAGACGTGGCCTCGTGCGGCCTGCTGCCGGAACGCGTCTCCACCCCGGAGCAGTCCGGGCCCGAGCACTCCCGGACTCGACCGGGGTTCGACGCGGTCACCCGTCCGGCGGGGCTCGACGAACAACCGCACCGCCGCCGCGTGGACAGCGGCGGCCAGGAGGAGCACGCCACTACCTCCGACCGGACTGATCGGGGACGGGAACCCCACCGGCCTCCGGAAACCGTGTGGGATCCACCGACCGCGGAACTGGCCGAACTGGACATCCGGACCACCGCCACGACCGGTTCGGGACTGCCCAGGTTCGTCTGGGACGTCCGGGACGCGGGCGGGAGGGTGGTCTTCTGCGTACTCGGGTCCGAGCGCGACTACGAGCACGCGCGGGCGCTGCTGGACCGCGCCGGGATGCCCGAGGCCGAGTTGATCCGGGTTCCGGGCAACGGTGCGGGCACGGCCGTGGAGTGGACGGTGTGCAGGTTGCGCGAACTCGGTGACGCCGACGTCGTGGCGGTCTTCGACACCGCCTCCACCGGTCGGAGGAGCGGCGAGCTCGCCGGGGTGTTGACCGTGGCGGTGTCCACGCACGGTGATCTCCCCCGGCAGCGGAACGGCAACCGCGACACCGCTGTGGGCTCCCGCTCGTCGTCGGAGGACGGAGCTCCCGTGATCTCCAGCTTCGAGACCTCGCCCTGGCGGCGTTCCGCCCGGGCGCAACCGGTGCTGTCCAACACGCACTCCCTGGAAGAACTCCAGATCGCCTCGTTGCGGGAGAACCGCAGCTCCTGGCGCTGGGCGGTACGGCTGACCAGTGCGGAAACCATGTCCATGGTGGAGGCCGTGCTCGACGACGCCGACCGAGCGGCCGAGCGAACCGCACGGGGGGCGGTGGCGAAGTTCGCCGCCGACGAGCCGGTCGCCGATCCGGCGGAACGCGCGCGTCGCACCGTCGGCGCGCTGCACCACGTGTTCACCAGGAAGCAGTTCCTCAAGGGCTCGCGGTCCAACTACCTGGTCGCGGACATGCACCGCGACGCCGATCACTTCGTGACGCGGGGCGAACCCGTGGAGGTGATGCTGCTCGGGTTCCCGGTCAAGCAGTCCCTGAACCGGCTGAAGGCGTGCGGGCCGCTGCCGGACCTCGCCGAGCTCGGCGGGCTGATCCGGCTCCGCGAGCTGCAGCGCGCGGCACGCGGCGTCCACCCGCCCGGGCTGCGGTTCAACATCCTCACCGACGGCAGGCACTTCCGCCCCCGCCCGGCTTCGGTGACCGCCGCCTACACCCGCAAGCTGCACGAGTACGCCTCGATGGTCGGCCTCGACGGCTGCGTGTCCATCCGTGAGATCGACTCGCTGGCCACCGAGCGGTTCGGGCGGGAGGTGACCGACCTCCGCCCCGCGATGTACGAGCGCTTCCGGCGTTCACTCGAACAGGCGCTGCGCGGGCTCGACATCACCGACCAGCCGCTGCGGACGCTGGACCGGGTGCGGGACCGGGCGGACGCGCAGCTCGGGCCGGACTCCGAGATCACCGCGCGTTCGCTGTACCTGTTCCGCGAGATGGTCATGTCCATGGTCTACTCCGTGCCGGTGCCGACTCCGTCGGGCACGGACCGGCTCGGTTGGGCCAGGCGGGTTTACGCGGACGTGTACAACCTCGACGACGCCCGCCTCGCGTCGCGGCTGCGGCAGGCGCGCGTCGCGGTGCTCCGCCGCGCCTGGCACAACGCCGTCCGTTATCTGTCCACCATGCGGGTGGACGAGGAACTCGGTTACGAGAAGCTGTTCGACCCCAGGGTTCGGCTCACCGTGAGCGCGGTGACCAAGGGGCGCTGCGGATTCACCTACCTGGGAGGTTCAGGACTGCTTCCCTGGCAGGGGACCGGGGTGCTGGACAGCCGGGGCTACGTGGCGGTGGACTTCGCGGTGTCGTTGATCGACCAGGGGTTCGTTCCCGCCTTCTCGCCGCTGCTGGGGCCGAGGCAACCACTGATGATGGTTCCGCCGCAGTACGCCCGGCTCCCTGTTCGGGGGACGCGCATGTCGGGAACCCGGTTGGACGAATCGCTGCGGGAGAAGGCCCGACTGCGCCGCAAGTGATCCGCCCCTTGTGACGCTGAGCGTGAGATTGTCGGACCATTCGCCGAAACAGGGCCATGCGGCTGAGCAGTGCGTGTTTCGCCGGTGCCGAACTCCAACCGCTCCAGCGGGTTGAACTCCCACCGTGTCCGCGGTCGGCATCGTCGCGGGGTCTCTCGCGAAGAAGGCCCGACGTCGTGTTGACTACCCGATGTCGAGCCTGGCCGTAGCGAGAGCCCGCGAGAGGCTTCGCCGATTGAGCGGCTATAACGGCCGAGTCACGGAGTCGCGCCAGCCGTCATACCCCGAACAGCGTGGCTGTCCCCGGTGCGTGAGTCGGATGCATTGCAAGGCCGGGCCGCTCGCCGCACAGGTCGCTACTCACCACCAGGCCCAACGCCGCGAGGCGCCGCCTCACGTGCCGGTAACCGACCACGTACGGCGCTGACACCGTCCATATTCGAAAAAACCGGGATTCCAGTACTCGCCAGGGGGGAAACGAGTGCCGGAATCCCGGTTCGACTCCGTCGTCGTTGATGGTTGAGCAGCGGAGTTCCTCAACGACGGAGTTGCTGGAATCCGCGAGCCGGCACCGGTTCGGGGGAGGGGAGTACGCCGGTACCGGCCCGCGGAAGTCTCGGAGAGCACGATCTTTTCGGTGAAATCGTTGGCCCGAAAAGGTGTTCGTACCTTCATATTGTGCTGTTGTAAGGCATTGTGGAGTTGTTGGGCGCACGGGAGTTGTCACCACGGTGTGGTCCCACTCCCGCCGTCGCACCTGTCGGGGGACGGGGGAGACCGGTGATCGGCATAGCCGTGGTCGGGGGGCACGTCATGCCGATCACCGGTCAGTCGGCGGGGACTCGGTCCGAAACCAGTTCGGGGGAGGTGGTGTCCGGTGACCGAGCCCGCCGAGTCCTACGGCACCGGCGCCGCGCGGCGCAGGGCCTGCGCCGGGCGCAGGTGCCGTGCGGGACGGGGTGCGAGGCCACCGGCCACCAGGTGCTCGTAGGCCGAGCGCCATACCGCGCAGGGTGCCTTGCGCTGGCGCAGTCGGGTCGAGCACTCCGGGCAGTTGCCCCGTTCGTCCGGTTCGTGTGCGGTCAGCAGCGTCCGCCACCCCGCCGTGAGCCGCGGGATCTCGGAGCGCGCTACGGACAGCAGGGACGACGCATCCGCGCGGTTGGCGAGCTCGGAGAGCACATCGAGTCGCTCCCAGACCGCGTTGCGCAGAACCTGTCCCAGGATCGCGTCCACCGTACGTCACCGTCACTTTCTCGCCTGATCAGCGGCGAACCGCAGCGCGGAGCTGAGTTGACCGACGCGGTCGGTCGGCAGCGCCGCGGTTGCACCGGGCGGTCCGGCGAGAACCACCCTGTCCCTATCGAGGAGCACCTCCAGGGTCCGGGGGGTGTGGTCCACTCCCCGGCACCGCACCCGCAGTCGATTCGCCCCGGCCGTCTCCCCGGAGTCGTCGTGGCGGTCTTCCGGTCGGGGGACGGGTCCCACCGACTCCGGTTCGCCGGACTGCTGGAAGGAATCCACTTCTCGGATGCCCTTTCGGTGCTCGGTTGCCTGCTCGATGACTAGATTGGAACGAACAACCGCCGACTGGCTAGGTGGTGGGCGACGACCGGACGTACCGCGCGATGAGCGGTCAACGGACTTCGGCGCCACCGATCACCGACGCACGATATCGACTTCACCGCCTGTTGGGCGGAGCCTTAATCTGCGATCGACGCCCGAGAAGCTTAGAGGGGTCTTCAAATGAACACCATCGGTTCGAGCGGTTCTCTCGTTACACCCGAGGTCTGGGAGGGGCGGGAGATGCGCCAAGCACTGGCCAATCGCGACATCAGCGACATCTACAAGCTGTTGCGCAAGCACGGTGTCTCGCAGCGTCAGATCGCCGCGGCTACCGGCCAGTCGCAGTCCGAGGTTTCGGAGATCCTCAAGGGCAGGCAGGTCATCGCCTACGACGTGCTGGCCCGGATCGCGGATGGTCTCGGCGTCCCGAGGGGGTACATGGGCCTCGCCTACGACGGGGCGATGGCAGTGAGAGCCACCGAACACGAACCGAGTGGCTCCCCGGCTGAGGAGGACGAGACGGTGAAGCGTCGGAAGTTTCTTACCCATGCCGCGGCGGTTGCGATGGGGGCTTCTGTCTTCGGTGCCGAGGAGGGGGAGTGGATGTTGTCCAGCGCCCAGACTCCGGCGCCGTCACGCATCGGCATGACCGACGTTCAACAGATTCAGGCGGCGACCAAGGCTCTGCGTGATCTGGACTACCGGCACGGCGGGGGGACTTGCCGTGACGCTGTCGTGGCCCAGCTGAACTGGGCGAGACAGCTGCTGCACGCCGACTGCTCCGAACACGTCAAGCAGCGGCTGTTCGTGTCGTTGGCCGACATGCACAGCCTCGCGGGGTGGACGTCGTTCGACATGGGGCTGATGGACCCCGCGCGCAGTCACTTCGGCAAGGCGTTGCAGTTCGCGAAGCAGGCCAACGACGACAGCCTGGTCGCCAACGTGCTCTACCGCATGGGGCGGGTGTACCTGCACTACCAGCAGCCGAACGAGGCACTCAAGCTGTTCCAGCTGGGGCAGATCGCCGCGCAGGACTCCGGTTCGGCGTTGACGGTCGCCGTGATGTGCGCGAACGAGGGCTGGGCCTACGGCATGCTCAACCGCCCCGACCAGGTCGAGAAGATGTTGGGGCGGACCAGGGACGAGTTCGCCAGGGCCGACCTCAACGAGGAACCGGACTGGGTGAAGTTCTTCAACCGGCACGATCTGCACGGCATGACCGGTTCCGTTTACGACGCCCTCGCGGAGTTCACGCCGGAGCGTTACGCCCCGCTCGCGGTCTCCGAGACGCTCAAGAGTAACGAGTCGTACGGTGACAACATGCAGCGCAGCCACGTGTTCATGTTGGGCATGCAGGCGACCAACCACATGAGGTCGGGCGACGTCCAGCAGGGGATCAAGGTGGGTAGGCAGGCGCTGGAACTCGGTGCGCTGGTCAAGTCGGCGAGGGTTCCCGACCGGTTGCGACCCTTGCAGCTGGAGGCGGCCAAACACACCATGAACCCGGACGCGCGTGACTTCGCCGAGCAGGTCCGTACCTTCCGGGAGGCGCGTTCGGTTTGATCCCGACCACCGGTGGTCGAAAGAAGCGTGGAACCGGTTCGACCACACCGAGAAGACACGACATGACACCGGCCGACATGACTTTCCCGCCGAAGTCGGCACACGCTGCCGAGATTCCGCCCGAACTCGAAACGGTGCTGGCCCGGGTGTGCGCCGAGGCAGGTCTCGACCACCGTGGTGCACGCCTGTTGCGGTTCGTCAACAACGGGGTCTTCCTGCTGCGGGAGCACCCCGTGGTGGTGCGGATCGTGCTCTCCCCCTCGTTGGCCTACCGGGCGGACAACGTGGTCGAGGTGGCCCGCTGGTTGGCCGAGCACGATGTGGACTCAGTGCGGCTGTACCCCGGAATCTCCCAGCCGGTGCGGGTGGGCAGGCACGTCGCCACCCTCTGGGAGGAGGTCTCCGACTCCGGTGTCGAGCCCACGGGATACGACCTGGGCAAGTTGCTGCGCGAACTGCACTCCCTGGGGGAGCCCCCTTCGGTTCCGGAGTGGCAGCCGATGGGCGACGCGCGGCGCCGACTGGCGGAAGGTGAGGGCGAGCTCGACCGCGCCGACCGGGATTTCCTGAAGCGGCACTGCGACGACGTCGAACAGCGGCTCTCCGAACTGGAGTTCGTGCTCCCCCGCAGCGCCGTGCACGGCGATGCGCACCTGGGCAACGTCATCGTCGGGCCGAACGGGCCGGTGCTGTGCGACTTCGACTCGTTGTGTGCCGGGCCCCCGGAGTGGGACCTCACGCCCATGGCGGTGGGCTACCTGCGGTTGGGGCGCTCGCCGCTCGCGTATCGGCAGCTCGTGGAGGCCTACGGTTTCGACGTGACCGACTGGCCGGGTTTCCCGGTTCTGCGGGACTTGCGCGAACTCAAAATAACCATGAGTGTGCTGCCGAATCTTCGCGGTAATCCGGGGATCGCCGACGAGTTTTATCGTCGGTTGAGTTCGATGCGTGAGCGGGATTTCACCGTGCGTTGGTTCCCCTACCGCTGAAACGGCGGGTACGCGGGTTCGCATTCCGTGCGGGCGGCCGCGGCGCCGGTTACTCGCCCCTGGGTCGCCGTGCGTTTCCCCCCTGCTTGGAAAGGGAGTGGTCGCGGGTCGGCGCGAGTGTTGCTGACCTGGGGTGTCCGCCGGGATTCACCCCGGAGGCGCGGTGTCCCGAAGGGGAACGGGCTTTTCGTCGCTCTCGGTGTACCGGGTGAACTCGACCGGACACGTCATGTCGTGGCCGGAATTCGATCGGCGCGGCCGAAGTCCGGCAACTCACCGACGAGAATCGACCGTTCAACGACACGGCTTTCTTTTCGCATCGTGGAATGATTTGTTCGGTTTTTGCCGAACTTCGGTTCGGCTGACGGGTGGGGCTTCGATTCTGTTCCGCGTTCGTCGGCGAAGCGTAGTGTCTCGTTTCCCGCTTCGCCACTCGGGCGCGCGCAGGGAGTGGTTCCCGCCTCGGTGGGATCGGCCCTCGTGTCCCATGTAAATGTGTTCGATGTCACATTTTCGTCTGATTCAGATCCGGTTCGCGATGTGGCGCGTCGCAATGAAGCGTTCCAACCACTCGAAGTGATCTTCCGGGAGGGAGGGTCGGAGCTTGTCCGCGAGTCCCGGGGGATTCCGTTCGACGGTCGGACCGGTCGACAGCCACCGCTGCGCGATCCGTTCGCCCGGAACGCTCCCACCGGCTCGGCACGCGGGTTCCGACGACCATCGGAGCACCGGAGAGGAGGGGGCGTCACCGCTGGCGGGTGGCGCCGATGCCTGTGTCCACGAATACTCCACTCGAACAGCAAGGACTCGGGGCGGGTGAGCCGGAACCCGGCGAGAGCCCCGGGAACACCGCGTATCCGATCACTCCGTCCGTGGACGGCCACGACGGTCCAGCCACCGACCGGATCGTGTTCGGAACGGTGGCCCTCATCATGTTCGCGCTGGTCGCCTGGGGCGGCTTCGCCACCGAATCGCTGGCCGACTGGTCCGGCGGCGCGTTGGACTGGCTCATCGGCAACTTCGGCTGGAGCCTGGTCCTCGCCTCGACCGGTTTCGTCGTGTTCGCGCTCTACCTGGCGGTGAGCAGGTTCGGCCGCATCCCGCTCGGCCGGGACGACGAAGGCCCCGAGTTCCGGACAGTTTCCTGGATCGCGATGATGTTCAGCGCGGGAATGGGGATCGGGCTGATGTTCTACGGCGTCAGCGAGCCGCTCTCGCACTTCGTGTCACCACCACCCGCGACGGTTCCCACCGTGCCGGGGCCGGACGGCGAGGCCGTCGTGGCGCCCGGCGCCACCGACGACGCCGTTCGCACCGCCCTGGCGACCTCGCTGTTCCACTGGACACTGCACCCCTGGGCCATTTACGCGGTCGCGGGGCTGGCGATCGCCTACAGCGCCTTCCGAAAAGGGCGCGAACAGCTCATCAGCGCCGTTTTCGCCCCACTGCTCGGTGAGCGCCGCGCCGCCGGTCCGCTCGGCAAGCTCATCGACGTGCTCGCGCTGTTCGCTACCCTGTTCGGCTCGGCCGCCTCGCTGGGGATCGGAACCCTGCAGATCCGCACCGGGCTCAGCGAGGCGGGCTGGATCGACGGCGCGAGCACCGTCGTGCTGGTACTGATCATCGTGGTGCTCACCGTCTGCTTCATCGCTTCGGCGGTGTCCGGCATCGCCAGGGGGATCCAGTACCTGTCCAACATCAACATGGTGCTCGCCGCGCTGCTGGCGGTGTTCGTGTTCCTGGTGGGGCCGACGGTGTTCATGCTGAACCTGATCCCCACCTCGCTGGGCACCTACCTCAGCGACTTCGGGCTAATGGCTTCGCGTTCCGGAGCCACCGGTGGTAGCGGGACGCAACGGTGGCTGTCCACGTGGACCGTCTTCTACTGGGCCTGGTGGATCTCCTGGACTCCCTTCGTGGGGATGTTCATCGCCAGGATCAGCCGGGGGCGGACCATCCGGCAGTTCGTGGGCGGTGTGCTGCTCGTGCCCAGTGTCGTCAGCGTGATCTGGTTCGCGATCTTCGGCGGAGCGGCAGTCGGCCTGGCCCGGGACGGGGTCTCCGTCGCGGAGGGTGGGGCGGAGACCCAGACGTTCAACGTGCTGGAGCGGCTCCCGCTGTCCACCGTCACCTCGGTGCTGGTGATGGTGCTGGTGGCGATTTTCTTCGTTTCCGGGGCCGACGCGGGCTCGGTGGTGATGGGGACCCTCTCGCAGCGCGGGTCCATCGAGCCCAGGCGCTGGGTCGTGATCTTCTGGGGTGCGGCCACCGGGGCCGTCGCCGCGGTGATGCTGGTGATCGGACACGGTGGGGACACCGCGTTGAGCGGTATCCAGAATCTGACCTTCATCGGGGCGCTGCCGTTCACCGTGGTGATGGTGGTGATGTGCGTGGCGCTGGTGAAGGACCTGCGCGCCGACCCGCTCACGCTCCGCGCCGACAAGGGGGCGGAGGTGCTGGAGCGGGCCGTGGTCAAGGGGCACCGGCGGCACGACGGCAACTTCGAGCTGGAGATCTCCGAGGACGACGGCGAACGGTCGGACGGTGGTTCCGCCGGATCTCCGACGGCGGGCGCTGACGCCGCCGAGCAGGACCGGTAGGGCTGTAAGACCCGGTCGGGGGCGGGCCGTGTCCGTTGGGGGTGTCGATCTCTCGCGAGATCGACACCCCGCTTCGACGCGGTGCCGAACTCCCACCACGCCCGCGGCCCGCACCGCCGCGGGCTCTCGCGAGGAAGGTCCGACGTTGTGTAGTCACTGTCCGATGTCGGGCACGACCGCGGCGGGAGCCGTGCCAGAGATTCGGCCACAGCACCACTCGGGCGAGCCGGGCCGACGATCCCTCACTCGCTCGCCTGGAAGCGGCGCAGCAGGTCGTCCTCCATCCTGCCCAGCTCCCCGCGCACGGCCCTGTGCGCCGAGCGACGCCTGCCCGAGGGCATCCGCTCGGCCGCGCGTACCGTGCTGGCCAGCTCCGACAGGCGTCGCTGCGCCGAGTCCACGAACTCCCGCACCTCGTTTCCGGGGTCATCCTGGACACCCTGTTCACGCAGGTCCCGCAGGGCGGCGCTGTCGCCGGCGATGCGGGCGTGCAGGGCGGCGCCCCGCCCCGAGAAGCGGTCCACCTCCGCCACGGTCACCCCGAGCCTGCGGGCTCTCGCCCGCTCGTAGGTCTCCCTGGCGGCGGAGGCGGCCTGCGCCGCGTAGGGCGCCAGCACCGGGCCGATCACCCTGACGACCCCCACGACCTTCCTGGCGTTGCCGGGGGTGACCCTGCCCAGCTCGCCCTTGCGGGCCGCCTTGAGGCGCTGCTTGGCGAGCTTGACCTCCTGCTTGGCGGTTTCGGGGTCCTTGCCCTCCCGGCAGTTTCCCCTCTCCCCATCCCGGGGGCGTCCGGGTCCGGAATCCCGACGCGCCGTCGGTGCGCCTCGCGCTCGCTGGGTACGTGTCATGCCGACGAACACCTCCGGGGCGATCGGAGTAGCAGACGCTGCTCCGATCAGTCTAGGAAGTACCGCCGTTCGTCGCTACAGCGAACCGAGCGGATGATTACTTTACGTGTTGGGTGTTTTTCCGGTTCGTGGGCACGAGTCATGTGCCGTTCGCCGCACCGGGCGGCTTCCCATTGCCCTGTCCAGGGTTTTCTACCAGCCGGAAGAGTGATTGTCGTATCTCTCACCGGGGTGATGGACGCGCTCGTCGGAGTTAGGACATACCCTGCAAGCGTGGATTCAGAGGTGCTGCTGGATGGCGATGTGGTGACGCGCTGTCGCCGTCGCGTACATCTCGACCACGATCCGACCATGATCGGCACGCCGACCGCGCCCCTCGACCCCGGTGCGGAGCAGCGGATCGCCGACGCCGCCGAGTACCGGCGCGAACTCGCCGAGTGGCTCGGCGGCACCCTCGGGGCGGACTGGACCGAGATCCCCCGGGAGGCGAGCACCGAGGAGCGCGAGGAGGAAACCCTCGCCGCGATGTGCGCCGGTGCCGGTTACATATCGGGGGCGCAGCTGCCGCTGGACCGCGAGGGCGGCCGACAGGGCTCGGTGGATCTGCTGGTACGCAGCGGCGATGGCTACGTCCCAGTGCTCGTGGTCCGTCACAAGGTGACCGACCCGGGCAAGGGTGCCCGTATCTCCCCGCTGACCGATCCCAGGCCCGAATCGGCGCGCAAGGACCCCACCCGCAAGCCTCGTTCGCAGGCCAGGGACCAGCTCCGGCTGGCCCACCTGGTCCGGTTGCTGCAGGCCTGCGGGATGCACAGCACCGGCAGGAAGTTCGGCGGGGCCATCGGCTCCGACGCCGACACCGTGCTGTGGCACGACCTGGAGGCCCGCACCTGGTCCGGTGGCAGGAGCGTGCTCGCCGAGTACGACGAGCGGTTCGCCGACCGGCTCGCGGTGGCCGAGGCAGCCGCGAGCCGGAACGAGGCGCTGGCCCAGCCCACCCGCGTGCTGGAGTGCAAGGGCTGCCCCTGGTGGCCGGTCTGCGGAGAGCAGCTGCGCACCGCCCGCGACGTGAGCCTGGTGGTGCGCGGTGACGACGCGGTGCGGCTTCGCGGGGTCGGGGTCAACACCGTGGACGAGTTGGCGGAGCTCTCCCCCGACAACAGGTCGGGACGACCGCTTCCCGCCAACCGGATGGGCGACGCCGTGCTGCTGGCCAGGGCCTGGCTGCGCGACCTTCCGTTGGTGCGGCGTGTTCCGGAGGTGACGGTTCCGCGCGGCGACGTCGAGATCGACGTGGACATGGAGAGCTACGCCGATTCCGGGGCGTACCTGTGGGGGACGCTGCTCTCCTACCCGCGTGACGAGGGCGGGCGGAGCACCGACACGGCCGAACTGCTCGGCTTCGGGACCGGTTACAGGGGGTTCGTCACCTGGGACCCGCTGCCCTCCGACGACGAGGCTCGTTCGTTCGCGGAGTTCTGGGCCTGGTTCACCTCGGTGCGGCGCGCCGCCCGCGAGCGCGGCCTCACCTTCCGCGCCTACTGCTACAACGAGCTCGCCGAGAACCGCTGGATGCTGAGCTCGGCCGAACGGTTCGCGGGAAAACCCGGCATCCCCACCGTCGAGGAGGTCCGGAAGTTCATCACCTCGCCCGAGTGGGTGGACGTGTTCGCCGTGGTCCGCGACCAGTTCCTCTGCCCGAACGGCAAGGGCCTGAAGGTCATCGCGCCCAGCGCGGGGTTCGCCTGGCGCGACGCCGAGGCGGGCGGGGAGAACTCGATGCGCTGGTACCGCGACGCCGTCGGCTTCGACGGTGGTCCGCCCGAGGACAAGCAGCGCGGACGGCTGTTGGAGTACAACGAGGACGACGTGCGGGCCACCCTGGCGATCCGCCGTTGGATCACCTCGGGAGGAGTGCGGGAGATCCCCTACACCGGGGAGCTGTGACCGGCACCGGAACACCCCCACCGGGCCCGGCGGAGCCGCGACCGGACCCCGGCGGGGGAGCGGTCGCTCAGGGCACGATCACGGCCCTGCCGGGGATCTCGCCCCGGTGGAAGCGCTCGTAGACCTCGGGGGTCTCGTCCAGCCCGAACGAGTCCACGTGCACCCGCACCGAACCGGCCCGGGCCAGCTCCAGCACCTCGATCAGCTCGGAACGCGACCCCCAGTACGGCGCTGAGACCGAGACCTCGAACGGCATCGAGCCGAACCCGACCGGCACCGTGCCACCGCCGATGCCCACCACGGCGAGATCACCCTCGGTGCGGGTGCACTTCGCCGCGATGGCGGTGGTCGCGGAGTTGCCCACGAAGTCGAACACCACCTCGGCGCCGAAACCGGCCGTGAGGTCGCGGACCTTGCCCGGTGCCGACTCGTCGGAGAGCACGGTGTGTTGCGCGCCGACCCGGTGCGCCAACTCCAGCTTCTGCTCGCTGACGTCCACCGCGATCACCTTCGTGGGTGAGAGGGCGCGCAGCAGCTGCACCGCCACGTGGCCGAGGCCGCCCGTGCCGATGACCACGGCGGTGGAACCGCCGACGAGTTTCGGCAGCGACTTCTTGATCGCGTGGTAGGGGGTCAGCCCCGCGTCGGTCAGCGGGGCGGCCTCGACCGGGTCCAGGTCCCCCAGCGGCACCAGGTGACGCTCGTCGTCCACGAGCAGGTACTCCGCCATGGCGCCCGGCGCACCCAGCCCCGGCGGGCGGATCCCCAACCGGGCCGCGTGGTCGCAGTAGTTCTCCTTGCCCTGGGCGCACATGTGGCAGAGTCCGCAGCCCCAGGGACCGTAGACGGCCATCCGCTCGCCCTCGGCGCAGCTGTGGTCGCCGGGGCCGAGCGCGCTGACGGTGCCGATTCCCTCGTGGCCCAACGTCAGGGGCAGCGAGTAGGGGAACTCCTCCTCGGGCCAGCTCATCACGGCTATGTCCGAGTGGCACATCCCGGCCGCGTCCACTTTGAGCAGGACCTGACCGGGACCCGGTTCGGGAATTTCCACCTCGACCACTTCCGGTCGGTTCCCAACCCGGCGGTACTGAACGGCTTTCATAGTGCGCGACATTCCACACCCCTTCGCATCGCTGCCGTTGGCATCATGCGGTATCGGCGCGGTCGCCGCAGTGCTCCACGGGCGCGGGGGCGGCGCCGGGGGTCGCCCCCGCGCCTCCCGGCGCACGCCGAGTCCGCCCGCGCCCGCGTGGAGGACGCTTCGGGGGAAGCGGGTTACTTGGGCCCCATCCGCAGCCCGCCGTCCATCCGGATGACCTCGCCGTTGAGGTAGTCGTGCTCGATGATGTCCAGGGCCAGCCCGGCGTAGTCCTCGGGAGTTCCCAGCCTCTTGGGGAACGGCACTCCCTCGGCGAGCGTCTCGCGGATCTCCTCGCCCACCGTGGCCAGCATCGGAGTGTCCACGATGCCCGGGGCGATCGTCATCACGCGGATTCCCGCCGAGGCCAGGTCGCGTGCCGCAGGCAAGGTCAGGCTGGCGACGCCACCCTTGGAGGCGGCGTAGGCGGCCTGCCCGATCTGTCCGTCGTGGGCCGCGATCGAGGCCGTGTTCACGACGACGCCGCGCTGCCCGTTCCCGTCCGGTTCGGTCTCGCCGATCGCGGCCGCCGCCAGCCGGAGCGTGTTGAAGGTGCCCACCAGGTTGACCTCGACGACCTTGCGGAACAGGTCGAGGTCGTGCGGCCCCTTCCGCCCGGCGACTCGCGCCGAGGGGCCGATGCCCGCGCAGTTGACGAGGGTGCGCAGCGGCGGCCCCGAACCGGCAGCCAGCTCCACGGCCGAGCTCACCTGCTCCGCGTCCGTCACATCGGCGCCGGTGTAGGTCACGCCGTCGACCTCGGGGGCCTTCGCCACGGCGTCCGGCAGGTCGAGCGCGAAGACGCGGGCGCCCTTGGCGGCCAGCTCGCGCGCCGTGGCGGCGCCGAGCCCGGAGGCCCCGCCGGTGACGAGTGCGGCGGTGTCCTTCAACAACATGTCTCTCTCCTGTCGAGGTTTCCTGCTTGCCCCTGTCCGGGGTGGTTGCGTGGCGGAACCTCCCGCACGGCTCCCGCTCCGGCCAGTCCCGACATCGGGCAGGTACCGCACGACGTCGGGCCTTCCTCGCGAGAGCCGCACGGGAGAACCCGCGGCGGTGCCGGTTTCTGGGGGGCGCCGGGAGCGCCGAGGGAGAATCCGGGGTCTGTCAGCCGCTCCTGTCGTGGGGTGTTCTCCCGGTGGGATCGTCGTGGACGGTTCTCACGCCGCGTCGCGAACGCCGTGGGGACTGTCGAGCGATACCCGCTCGTCACCGGTAGGCGGGTGGGCAGATCGTGTCGATCTCGTCGAGATCGGCCTGGCTCGGCCGCCACTGCCCGGCCGAGGCGTTCGTCTCGACCTGCTCCGGCGAGGTGGCACCGCTGATCACCGATCCGACGGTGGGCTGCGCCGCCAACCAGCCGACCGCGACGGCGATCATCGATATCTCGCGCTTGCCCGCGAACTCCCGCAGCCGTTCGATCCGTTCCCAGGGAGCGTCGGCCAGCAGCCGCTCACGGCCGGAGAGCCTGCTGCCGGCCGGAGGTTCCTGCCCCTGCTGGTACTTGCCGGTGAGCAGTCCGTTCGCCAGGGGGAAGTAGGGGATCAGCCCCACCCCGAACTTCGCGCACGCCGGGATCACCTCGCGCTCCGCCTCGCGCTCCAGCAGCGAGTAGTGGATCTGGGCCGAGACCGGCCCGGTCAGCCCGCGGTGCGAGGCGGTCCACGACGCGTCCGTGGTCTGCCACCCGGCGAGGTTGCAGTGCCCGACGTAGCGGATCTTGCCCTCCCGGACCAGGTCGTCCAGCACGGACAACGTCTCGTCCAGCGGGGTCAGCGGATCGGAACGGTGCAGCTGGTACAGGTCGATCCAGTCGGTGTCCAGCCGCCGCAGCGACGCCTCCACCGCGCGGCGCACGTAGCGGCGGGAACCGCGCGCCTCGAAGTCGGGCCCGTTGGACCCCTGCATGTCCATCCCGAACTTGGTCGCGATGACGGCATGGTCGCGGTGCCCCCGCAGGGCCTGCCCGAGCAGTTCCTCGCTGCGTCCCCGGGGTGAGCCGTACACGTCGGCCACGTCGAAGAAGGTGATGCCCGAATCCAGCGCGCGGTTGACCACGGACTGCGCACCGCGCGGGGACTCGGTCGTCGTGCCCGGCCTGCCCAGGTTGTTGCACCCCAGACCGACGGCGCTCACCACGAGGCCGGAGTCGCCCAGACGTCGCTGTTCCACGAGATCCGACTCTAGCCGCGCGCGCGACCTCGCGTCACGGGTCTTCTCCCACCGCCGCCCGGTCGCGTCAGTACCGCGGTGACCGCCCGGCTCCGCTCGCGCCGTGTTCGGCGACCGTCCTGGGGTTCCCCCGAGCGGGGCGCCCCGGTAGACCGGGCCGCGAAGCTCTCCCCACCGATCGGAGGAATCGCATGGGCAGCACCACCCGCCCCGAACTCGCGGGCACGCACGGGATGGTCGCCTCGACGCACTGGCTCGCCTCGGCGGCGGGCATGGCGGTGCTGGAGGAGGACGGGAACGCCTTCGACGCCGCCGTGGCCGCGGGCTTCGTGCTGCAGGTGGTCGAACCGCACCTCAACGGGCCGGGTGGTGAGCTTCCCGTCCTGTTCGCCGCGCCCGGCGGTCCGGTTCGGGCGCTCTGCGGCCAGGGACCGGTACCCGCCGGGGCCACCGTCGAGCACTTCCGGGACGAGCTGGGGCTCGAACTGATCCCGGGCTCCGGGCTGCTTCCCGCCACCGTGCCCGGCGCATGGGACGGTTGGCTGTCGTTGCTGCGCGACCACGGCACCAAGCGGCTCGACGAGGTGCTGCGGTTCGCGATCGGCTACGCCCGCGACGGCTTTCCCGTAGTCCCGCGCCTGTCCGAGACCATCGCCACGGTGCGCGAGCTGTTCCGCGCGTGGTGGCCCTCCTCGGCACGGACGTGGTTGCGTGACGGTGCCGTTCCCGCACCGGGGACGAGGCTGCGCAACCCCGCCCTCGCGGCGACCTGGCAGCGACTGCTGCGTGCCGCCGAGGAGGCCGGGGGCGACCGTGACCGGCGTATCGACGCGGCTCGCCGTGCCTGGTCGCAGGGATTCGTCGCCGAAGCCGTGGACCGGTTCGTGCGCCACCCCGTCGCCGACAGCTCGGGACGGTCGCATCCCGGTGTGCTCACCGGGCAGGACATGGCCACCTACGCCGCGAGCTACGAGGAGCCGGTGACGCTGCCGACCCCGGAAGGCGGGCGGCTGGCGAAGTTCGGCCCGTGGTGCCAAGGGCCCGTGTTGCTGCAACAGCTGCGGCTGTTGGAGGAGCTCCCGGTGGAGTACCGGGACGGGGTGGCCACCCCGGAGACCGTGCACCACGCGGTGGAGGCGGCCAAGCTCGCCTTCGCCGACCGGGAGGCCCACTACGGCGACTCGGCCGATCCCGGCGTGCTGCCGGAGCTGTTGGCCACCGGCTACACCGACGCGCGCCGGGAACTGATCGGGGAGCGGGCGGCGGCGACGCTGCGGCCGGGCAGTCCCGGCGGGCACCTCCCCCGGCTGCCCGACTTCGTCGCCGAGGGGCGGGGTGCCGGGGTGCCACCCGACCCCAGCGGAGTCGGGCTCGGTGAGCCGACCGTCTCCCCGAACGGAGACAGCAGGGGAGACACCGTGCACCTCGACGTGGTCGACCGCTGGGGCAACATGGTCTCGGCCACCCCCTCGGGGGGTTGGCTGCAGTCCTCGCCGGTCATCGAGGAGCTGGGGTTCTGCCTGGGAACCCGGGCCCAGATGTGCTGGCTGCGGGAGGGGCTGCCGAACTCGCTGGTCCCGGGCCGCAGGCCGCGCAGCACGCTCAGCCCCTCGTTGCTCACCCGGGGCGACGATCCCGTGCTGGCCTTCGGCACGCCGGGTGGTGACCAGCAGGATCAGTGGCAGCTGTGCTTCTGGCTGGCCCACGCGCGCGGTGGGCTGGACCTGCAGGCGGCGATCGACGCGCCCGCCTGGCACACCACCGCGTTCCCCGCCTCGTTCTACCCGCGCGGCTGGCAGCCGCGCCGCGTGCTGGTCGAGTCCCGGCTCGGCGCGGACGCGGTGGAGCGGCTGCGGCGACGCGGCCACGAGGTGACCGACGCCGGTCCCTGGGCGCTGGGCAGGCTCTCGGCCGTCGGCAGGGACCCGGACACCGGGATGCTGCGCGGCGCCGCCAACGCCCGAGGAGCGCAGGGGTACGCGGTGGGGCGGTAGGCACCGGCGCCCTCGCGGGGTCGCCCGCGCGGTCGCCGCCGCGAGGGCGCTGGTCACCATCCGGCAGTGCGGCTCCGACAGACCCTCTTCCGGGGAACTCGGCGGTGCTCCTGCCGGGAACAAAACCGTTGGACGCCCTTTTCCGGCCGGGTTTACGGTTTTGTCGTCCGATTTCCGAATCCCCGAGCTCGGCTGCGGACCCCGCGAGCGGGTGTCGATTCCGCACGAGGGCTCCGCCTCGCCTCCCCGGATCTCCGGGGCCGTTGAGGAGGGATTCGTCCGGCTCGCGTGCCCCACCGGGCGCGCGAGTTCCGCTATTCGTGTGCAGAGGGTGAAGTGTCTTGATCGAGTACCCCGTGCCACTGTCCGGTGCGCGCGCTCCCACGCTCATGTGGGCGGCCGAGCACGAGGTCGAACCGGCCGTGCTCGACCAGCTGCGCAACATCGCGGCCCTGCCCTGGGTGCACGGCGTCCGGGTGATGCCCGATGTGCACCTGGGCAAGGGCGCCACGGTCGGTTCGGTCATCGCCATGCGGCAGGCCGTTTCCCCGGCCGCCGTCGGGGTGGACATCGGCTGCGGCATGGAGGGCGTCAAGACCTCGCTGCGGGCCGAGGACCTGCCCGCCGACCTCGGCGGAATCCGCGCGAGCATCGAGCGCGCCGTCCCGGTGGGCTTCCGGGCGCACGAGGAGGCCGTGGATCCGGCTCGGCTGGGGCTGGACACCTCGGAGTGGAAGGATCTCTGGAAGCGTTACGGCGAGCTGCACGCGGGAGTGAGCTCGCTGGAGGGCAAGGCGGGCAAACAGCTCGGCACGCTCGGCGGTGGCAACCACTTCATCGAGGTGTGCCTGGACGAGGACGACTCGGTCTGGATCATGCTGCACAGCGGCTCCCGCCACATCGGGAAGCAACTCGCCGAGCAGCACATCGCCGAAGCCCGCGAACTCCCGCACAACCGGGACCTGCCGGACCGCGACCTGGCGGTCTTCGTCGCCGACACGCCGCAGATGACGGCCTACCGGCACGACCTGTTCTGGGCCCAGGAGTACGCCCGCGTGAACCGGCGGATCATGCTCGCGCTGACCACGCGCGCGCTGCGCGGCTGCTTCGCCGACAGGGAGGTGGACTTCCACGAGCCGATCTCCTGCCACCACAACTACGTGGCCGAGGAGACGATCGACGGTCAGCCCATGCTGGTCACCCGCAAGGGAGCGATCCGGGCGGGGAAGGGCGACATGGGGCTCATACCCGGCTCGATGGGAACCGGGTCCTACGTGGTCCGCGGCCTCGGTTCGACCGAGTCCTTCCAGTCGGCGGCGCACGGCGCCGGGCGCAGGATGAGCAGGAACAGGGCCAAGAAGACGTTCGATTCCCAGGACCTGCTGCGGCAGACCTCGGGGGTGGAGTGCCGCAAGGACGACGGGGTGCTCGACGAGATCCCGGGGGCCTACAAGGACATCGACTCCGTCGTCGAGGCACAGGCGGGGCTCGTGGAGGTCGTGGCGAAGCTGCGGCAGGTCGTCTGCGTGAAGGGATGACCGATCCCGTTTCGGAGGCGCGGCGGTTCCCGTCCGCATCGCGGGGTGTTCCGAGCGGCGATTCGTTTCCGTCCGGACCACGGACCCGGTTCGGTCTGCGAGACTGCGCGATCGGGTGCGGTACGTACCTCCGCCGGAGACCCGCACCCTTGTCGAGTCCCTGTACCTGACGGAGAGGCCGCGGCTGGTGAACTCTGCGACGCCGATGGACGAGGACGGGTGGGTTCCCGCGTCGACGGGAACCGAGCGGGAGACCGCGACGGCGGATTCCTCCGGTTACACGATCGACCTCGACCGGGTTCCCGAGGTCGTCGCGGAGCTGCGGCGGGCGTTGCACGCACTGGAGCGTGCCGCCGACGAGGCCCGGGGCAACGAGGATCTGGTCGCGCCGGGCCACGACCCCCACAGTCGTCGTGCCGCGCACGAGATGGGACCGAGACTGGTGGCGGAGTACCTGACCGCCAACGAACGCGAGCAGGAAGAGCTGCGCGCGATGATCTCGGTTGTCGAGAACGCCATGCGCGACTACGACGCGCGCGAGGAGGAGGCGGATCGCGCGCTGCGCTCCGTCTCCGAATGAAGTGGGGCCGTGCCGTCCGGCCCCACGGGCCGGTTCGGTCGAGGTGGACCGGTCCGTCGGGGCGTTTTCCCGCGAACCGCCCGGAACCGAGTTCCGCTTCTGGCAGACTGCGCGGTGACGGGGCCGCATGCGATCGTGCCCGACCGGCGGGCACCTCGTGGCCCCGATCCGAAAGGCGGTGACACGTGGACCGGCCCGATTCGTGGCTCCGTCCCCAGGGAGTGGACGCCGAGACGATCCACCAGTGGTTCCACCACGCTCCCGGCACCGGGAGCCTGGACCAGGCGGCCGAGAGCTGGCGCAGGATAGCGGGTAGGCACGCCGAGGCCGCCGAGCACGTCGACACCGCCGTCAGGCGGTTGGCGGCGTCCTGGAGCGGCGACGCGGCCGAGGCGGTGCGGGATCGTGGCCGCAGGCTTCGTGCCGCGACCGACGACTCGGCCGAGCTCGCCGAGCGGGCCGGAGAGGCGTTGCGGGAGCAGAGCTTCGGGTTCCACGAGGCCAGGAAGCGGGTTCTGGAGGTCGCCGAGCGCTCGACCGCCGCCGATTCCCCGGCCGGGGCCGCCGATCCCGGTTCCGTCGTCGAGGAGTCCGCGACGCTGGGGGACAAGCAGCGCGCGAACCAGGCGGCTCTGGAGGACTACGGAGCCCGCACCGCCGAGAACACCCGGAGCACACCGCGCTTCGTCGAGCCGGGCGGCGAAGCCGACCCGGCACCGACGCACTCGGCGTTCTGGGACTCCTCGGAAGCGGGGACCGACTCCGTGACCGGCCCCGACGAGGTTTCCGGTGCCCACGTGGCCGCGGGGGCCGCGGGGTTGGTCGCCACCGGCGGAGCGGTGCTCGGCGGCGGTGTGCTCAACGAGCGGGTCACCGGGCGTGGCGGGATCAGTGGGCGCGGTTTCCCCGGATTCGCCGGTTCGCGTGGGGACGAGGAGTCCGATGAGGACGCCGAGCACCGGCGCGCCGGGGGGATGTTCGAGGACACGGACCCCGACGAGCTGTTCGGCGCCGCTCCGGGCGCGGTCCCCGCTGTGATCGGTGAGCTGCCCGAGGAGCCCGAGGAGGAACGGGCGTTCGGGCGGTACGGAGTGGCCTAGCCCGCCGTCCGAGTCGTCCGGCGAGGCCGCGAGGTCCGCACCGGGCCGCCGTTCGGGTGATAACTCGACCGAACCCCGGAACGATTTCCCGGCCCGCTCCGGAGGTGCGGCCGAACCGAGGCAGAATTGAGGACACGGTCGCCGGTGGACGGCGCGGGATGGGCGGCGGACCCGGGCCGATGTTCCGCCGCGTCGAAGGGGGTCCGAATGAGCGACAACGGCGGTCCGGCCACGGAACGGCCACGGCGGTTGATCGAATGGACCGGGGAGCGGTGCGTCCCGTGGTCCGACGACGCGCGGGTCATCTACGAGCACTACCACCGCTACGCCCTGGCCGCCCGTCTCGTGCGCGGCAAGCGCGTCCTCGACCTCGCCAGCGGCGAGGGCTTCGGCGCCGCCATGCTCGCCACCCAGGCATCCGAGGTGGTGGGGGTGGACATCGATCGGGAGACCGTGCGGCACGCCGCGAGCAACTACACCGCGCCGAACCTGACGTTCCACACCGGATCGATCACCGATCCCGAGGTGTTGTCGGACGCGGGTTCCTTCGACGTCGTGGTCTGTTTCGAGGCCATCGAGCACGTCGCCGAGCACGACGCCGTGCTCCGGCTCGTCCGCGCCAGGCTCGCCTCCGGCGGGCTGCTGCTGATCAGCACCCCGGACACCGCCGTGTACCACGACGAGCACGGCAACGACAATCCGTTCCACGTCAAGGAGCTCGCGGCCCCGCAGTTCGAGGCGTTGCTGCGGGACTCCTTCCGGCACGTGGCGATGCTCAAGCAGAACGTCGCGGTCGGCTCGCTGGTCACACCCGCCGACCCCGGGGACCCCGACACCGCCGCCGACGGGGTGCGGCTGCAGACCATGCGCCAGCTGGACTCCGGTGGCTGGGAGGTCCGGCAGGGGGTGGACCACACCTACCTGCTGGGGCTGGCCTCCGATCGGCAGTTGCCGCAGCTTCCCGCGGCGGCGGTGCTGCTGGACGCCGACCTCAAGCTCGCGCGGGCCGACGCCGGGCAGGAACGACGCGAGGTCCTGGAACAGCGTGACGCGGCGGTGGCCGACGTCGCCCGGCTCAACGAGCTGTTCCGCACCAACCGGGCCGAGGCCGAGGAGCTCAAGCGCACCATCGGCGAACTGGAGTCGGCGCGCGGAGCCGCCGAGAGCCGCGCCGTCGAGGCCGAGCGGGAGCGGGACGCGCTGCGCGCCGAGCTGCACGAGGTCCGGTCGTGGTGGCGGCGCGAGTCGGCACGCAACGAGTGGCTGCGTGAGACGGTCGGCGAGCTGGAATCCGAACTGGACAAAGCAGGGCGGCGGGTCGCCGAGTTGACCGAGCAGAACTCCGCCCTCGTGCAGCGCGCCGTGACCAGGTATCGCAATGTGGTCGAACGGATCGCCCCGCGCGGCACCACCAGGCGCGACGTCTACGAGATCGCGATGGGCCGGGGAACCTCCGCCTCGCAGGTCACGACCGAGCGGGGGCCGGTGGCCGTGCCGTACGGTGAACAGCCCGAGGTCAGCGTGATCGTGCCCGTGCACGGCGAGTGGGACTACACCAGGCGGTGCCTGCGCAGCCTGGCCGGGCACCGGGCGAGCGCCCCCTTCGAGGTGGTGGTGGTCGACGACGCCTCACCGGACGACAGCGCCGAGCTGCTGGCACGCTGCCCCGGGGTGCGGCTGGTGCGAACCGGGCGCAACCTGGGCTTCGTCGGTGCCTGCAACCTCGGCGCCGAACACGCCCGGGGGCACTACCTGTTCTTCCTCAACAACGACGCCGAGGTCACCGAATCGTGGCTGGACGAGCTGCTCGCGGCGGCCGACTCCGACGAGCGGATCGGCCTTGTCGGTGCCAGGCTGCTCTACCCCGACGGGCGGATGCAGGAGTGCGGCAGCGTCGTGTGGTCCGACGGCACCGGCTGGAACCTCGGCAGGCTCGGCGACCCGGACGCTCCCGAGTACGCCGCGCTGCGCGATGTGGACTACTGTTCGGGCGCCGCGCTGCTGGTGCGTCGTGAACTCTTCGACTCGCTGGGCGGATTCGACACCCGGTACTCGCCCGCCTACTACGAGGACACCGATCTGGCGTTCGGGGTGCGTGCCGCCGGCTACCGCACCGTGGTGCAGCCTCGGGCGGTCGTGGTGCACCACGAGGGGGTCTCCAACGGAACCGAGACCGGTTCGGGGGTCAAACGACACCAGGAGCTCAACCGGCGGTCCTTCGTCGCGAAATGGGAGGACACGCTGCGGGAGCAGCATCTGCCGGAGGCGGACACGCGGGCCCTCTGGCTGGCGCGCGAACGCGGCACGCACGGTCACTTCGGTCCGCTGGTGCTGGTCAAGGACCACCAGGTCCCCCGCCCGGACCACGACTCCGGTTCGGTGCGCATGTGGCGTGTCCTGGAACGGCTGGTCGCCCTGGGGGCCAGGGTCGTGTTCTTCCCGGACAATCACGCCGAACCGCGGCCCTACACCGAGGACCTGCGCAGGCTGGGAGTCACCGTGCTCGCCAGGCAGGAGCACCAGCACGCCTTCCTCGCCGAAGCGGGCTCCGAGATCACGCTGGCGCTGCTGTCCCGTCCGCAGGTCGCCTGGAGCCTGGTGGAGCGGCTGCGGGTGGACGCCCCCGACGCGGTGATCGCCTACGACACGGTGGACATGCACTTCGTCCGCCTGGGGCGGCAGGCAGAGCTGGCCGAGGCCCGGTCGCGGACCTCGGAGGCCGAAGCGCTGCGCCGCAGGGCCTTCGCGTCCCGGCAGTCGGAGATCGGCCTCGTGCGCAGTTGCGACGTGACGCTGGTGGTCTCCGAGGACGAACGACGGATGCTGACCGAACTGGTGGACGACGCCGACGTGCGCGTCCTGTCCAACGTGCACGAGGTCCGCCGGGCGAACGGAGGCCCCGAGGGGCGCGCTGACGTGCTGTTCGTCGGCGGTTTCGATCACCCGCCGAACGTCGACGCGGCCGAGTGGGCGGTCCGGGAGATCATGCCGCTGGTGTGGCGCGAGTGCCCGAGCGCCCGGCTGCACGTCGTGGGCAGCAATCCGCCACCGGAGGTCAACGGGTTGCACGGGCCCGGTGTCGAGGTGCACGGCTGGGTCGACGACCTCGCCGGGATCTACGACCGTGTCAGGGTGACCCTGGCTCCGCTGCGGTTCGGGGCGGGAGTCAAGGGCAAGGTGGGTGAGAGCCTGGCGGCCGGGGTGCCGGTGGTCGGCACCAACCTGGCGCTGGAGGGCATAAGCCTCACCCCCGACCGCGACGTCCCGGTCGCCGATGACGCGGCCGGACTGGCCTCCCGCCTGGTTCGGGTGCTCACCGACGACACCGAGTGGTCCCGCCTGTCCGAAGTGGGTGGAAGCGCCGTCGCCGAGCAGTTCGGGCCGGAGGTCTGCGAGCGTACGCTGCGGGAACTGCTCTCACTCGGCGTGCGGCAGACCTGAAACGGTGGTTTCCGTCGCCGCCGAGTCGGCGGAGCCCACCACCGGCTCGTGGGTGGGCGCCGGACGCGTCCGGCGGGCGCACCCGCCGCCCCGCCCTCCGGGGGTCACTCGCGAACCGTCGGCGGTGTCTTCGCGAGCTGCTGGCTCAGGACGTCCTCGAACAGTGAGCGGGCCTCGCCGTCCGGGGCGTCGAGAGTCTGCACGTCCACGATCACGGTCCAGCTGTGGCTGGTGTAGGCCGTCCGCAGTGTGTCGCCGGAGGAGTAGACCTCGACGCCCCGGTAGGAAAGCTCGTCGATGACCGCCAGCGCCTCCTGCTGCTCCAGGTACTTCCGGGTGAGCCGCTCGGCGGTGGCCTCGTCGGGCATCTCGATGGCGATCAGCGTCGTGCGTACCGGCACGCCCTCGTCGTTGGTCCCGGCGTAGCGGCCGTTGACGATGCCGTTGTTGAGCGCGAACTCGCGGACCGGCCCGAGCAGGGCGCCCGAGTGCGGTCCCTCCAGTGCGCTCCTGCCCAACGGGCCGTTGAACGGGTGCCTCGGCCCTTCGGGGGGCTGGATGAGGACTTCCTCGGCGTTGCCCGGCGCCGGTTTGGCGGGAGGCGGCTCCGGCAGCGGCGGTGTCGTCGAGGTGGGGGTCGAGCTGCTGGTGACCGGCGGTGGCGTCGCCCGGGGTGGTTCGTCGGCGGAGACGAAGTAGAACACAGCCGCGACGACGAGGCCCACCATCAGCACGCCGCCGACGGTGATCCCCACAGTCTTGCCCTTACTGGAGGACTTGCCCACCGTCTCGAAGACCTCGGGGCCCTGCCGCATCCAGCTGGTGTCACCGTGTTCCGGTGGAAGGTCTGAGTTGCCCCAGGGAGTGCCGCCGCTGTCACCGGTGCCCCAGTACTGCCCCCACTGGAACTGTTCGTGTGCCTGTCCGTGCTGGGGTTGTCCCTGGCTCGGCCAGCCTCCCGGCGGACTGGGCGGTTGCTGCTGGTAGCCCTGCTGCGGGAACCCCTGCCCGGCGGGGGGCTGCGCCCCGCTGTTGCGCACCACCTGGGTGCTTTCCGACTGGCCGTCGGCGTCCCCGCCGTACTGCTGCCAGCTGAACGCGGGTGGGAACGGGCTCTGCGGGGTCCCCGCCTGTCCTCCGTGGGGTCCCGAGCTCTGGGCCGCGTCGCCGGAGTGCCGAGGCCAGGAGGTCGCACCGCCGGAATCCGGTCCCGGATCGGGCTGCTGCGTCGGGAAACCGTCCGATGGGCCGCCCGATTGCTCCGCTTGGACGCGGCCCAGCACGGCGTCGCGCCGTTGCCGGTACTCCTCGGCGGAGATCTGTCCCGCCGCGAGTTCCGCGTCCAGTTGTTGCAGCTCGTCTTGCCAGGTCACCGCTGAGCCCTTTCCGGATCGCACGGCCGCGCCCCAACCGCGACCGTTCTCCATCATCGCACCCCCGAGGGCCCGGTGTGGTCACTACCCGGAAACGATCGTGCTGACGAGCCCGTGCGGAGTCCGTCTCGGAGAAGTCCTCGTGCGGCAGTGTTCGGGCCCGCCGCGATGCCCCGCTCGGCGTGTGCCGCGAGGAGTTGCCCGAGGGAACCGGCCGCGGACAGCCGCGTGCCTCACCGGCCGCGGACAGCCGCGTGCCTCACCGGGCGCGGTCGCCCGTGAACGCTGGGCCCGGGCAGCACGGCGCGGAGGTTAGGCTACGTCGCGTCGCCGCAGTCGTACGGGTGAGGTCGCGGGATGGGTGAACGCGCGCCACACGTCGGTCACACGCGTCCCGGCACGCGTCCCGCTCGGTTCGCCGAGCCCAGTCACGGGTTCGCCTGGCTGCGGATGATCGGGGCGCTGGTCGTCATCTACGGCCACAGTTATCCGCTGGTCAGCGGCAACGAGATGTTCCCTCCGGAGTGGCCGGTCCAGCCCGACCACGGGCTGCTCATGGGGTTCTTCGCCATGAGCGGTTTCCAGATCACCGGTAGCTGGATCGGTGATCCGCATCCGCTGCGGTTCGCGGTCAAACGCGTGCTCCGGCTCTGGCCGCCCATGCTGAGCGTCTCGTTGTTCGTCGCCCTGGTGCTCGGACCGCTGGTGACCACGCTGCCACTGGAGGACTACTTCGCCGCGCGCCCCACCTGGGGGTACGTGGTCAACAACGCGGGCATGCTGACGCTGCGGCACTACGTCCCGGGGGTGTTCGAGGACAACCCCTGGGACGGCTCGGTGAATGGTTCACTGTGGACACTTCCGATGGAGCTGATCGCCTACGCCGGGCTGTGGGTGCTGTTGCTGTTGGGGGCGGCGCGCCGACGCGAGCGGTGGCTGGCGTTGCTGGCCCTCGTGGTGCTCGTGGTCGTGGACCGCAGGTTGGCGCACGCTCCAGGGGCCGACACCGGTGGTTCGCTGCTGAGCGTGCCCGTCGAGCCGCTGCTGTCCTTCTCGGTGGCCTTCGCCATCGGCGTCGTGCTGCGGCTCTACCCGGTTCCCCGATCACCCCTGGCGGCGACGAGCGGGTTGCTCGCGCTGGCGGCCATGCCGATGAGTGAGGTCACCTCGTTCTGGATGTGCATCGCGGTCAGCTACGCGGTGATCGTCTTCGGGCACCACTGGCCCGCCCGGGCGAGCGTGCCGGGGACCTGGGTCAACGGTAGTTACGGCGTCTACGTCTGGGCCTTCCCCATCCAGCAGACCCTCGTGCTGGCGGGGGTTGGAAACCAGTGGCTGCTGCTGGGGCTGGCGGCACCGATCGCCTACGTGGTGGGCACGTTGTCGTGGAAGTTCGTCGAGGAACCCACCATGCGGTTGCGCCACTACCTGGTGCCGCACCGCGCGCGGAGTTCCCACCGAGCCGGGGAGCCGCTCGGGGAGCCCTCGGGCGCCCCGGGGCACGCACCGGAGCAGGAGCGAGGGGAGGAGGCCCGGGAAACCGTGTTTCCGGGAGCCGATTCCTCGGGCGTCGACGGCCCGCCCACCGAACCGATCCACACTTCAACGGTCCTGCCGGTGGAGTCGGCCGAGGAGCGAACCTCCCCGGTGCTGCCGCGCGTCCCCGCCGGTGAGGGCGACGGAGTGGACGAGGACGCCGGCCACCGGGAGCGCGGACGGTGGTGAGCCACGAGCCGGTTCCCGGCGCGGTCCTCCGGGATCCCGGGTCGTTCCCGTTCGCGGCCGGTTCGGCCGCGTCGCCGCGTATCCTCGGGGCATGGCACTGTTCGGCAACAAGACCCGCATGATCGAGCCCGCCGAGGCGCTGCCGGGCCGTTCCACCCCGTTGAACGTCCCCGAGCGGCACGCCGTGTACCCGGACCGCTCCATCGTGGGGCCCTTCCCGGAGGGAACCGAGCGCGCGGTGCTCGGCATGGGGTGCTTCTGGGGCGCGGAGCGGACCTTCTGGCGCACCGAGGGGGTCTGGACCACCGCCGTGGGGTACGCGGGCGGTTACACCCCCAACCCCACCTATGAGGAGGTGTGCAGCGGTATGACCGGGCACGCCGAGGTCGTGCTGGTGGTGTTCGACCCGGCGGTGATCGACTACGCCGGTGTGCTCCGGGTGTTCTGGGAGAACCACGACCCGACGCAGGGGCTGCGGCAGGGCAACGACGTCGGCTCGCAGTACCGCTCGGCCGTCCTGACCGTCGACGAGCGGCAGCGGGAGGTGGCCGAGGCGAGTCGGGAGCGGTTCCAGCGGGCGCTCACCGATGCCGGGCACGGCGCCATCACGACCGAGGTGGCTCCGCTCGGCGAGTTCTACTACGCGGAGGGGTACCACCAGCAGTATCTCTCGGACGCGAAGAACCCGAACGGATACTGCGGCATCGGTGGGACCGGGGTCGCCTGCCCCACCGGGCTGGCCGTGTAACGGACGCTCCGGCCGTACGCACCGCGTACATTTCGCGAGAGATCGCGTGGGCCGGACGTGATCCGTCCCGGCGCCGCAACGGTGGCGCCGGGACGGGTTTCCCGCTCACGGCCGATTCACCGGCACTTCGGCTCGGTGGCCTCGTCCGTGCGCGGCTGTGGGACCGTGCGCCGGGCATCAGCTGAGGTTGACGTCCGAGCAGGTGTAGAACGCGTTGGCGGTGTCGGCGACCTCCCAAACACCGAAGATCAGGTGCTTGCCGCTCTTGTCGCTGGGCAGCTGCCCGGTGTGGGTGACGGTGAAGTCGGGCTGCTCACCGTTGTAGTTCACCGTGAAGAACGGGTCCAGCTCCAGGTCGCTGCGGGTCAGCGGCTGGCTCGGGTCGTAGCTGTCCTTCGTGATGAAGTAGCGGAACGACTCGGTGGAGTGAGCCGCCGTGAGCTTCCAGCGGAACTGCAGGTCCTGCCCCGCGTTCAGCTCGGTGGCGGGCCAGTCGCCACCGCGCGGGTCGTCCAGCTCGGAGAACCGGCTGTTGCCCCCGCTGCAAAGTTGGCCGTCGGACGGTCCCTGGGCGGGGAAGTTGCCCGGTCCCTCCACGCTCTGCGGCTCCCACTGGATGGAGCCGCAGTTGCTGACCGTACCGTCGGCGCACAGCGCCTGCCTGCTCATCGGGTTCTGCGTGTAGCCGTGGCCCGCCGCGGCCCCCGAGGTGACCATGGGCAGCGCCAGCGGTACGACCGCGAAGGCGGCGATGCCGAGTGCCCGTCGGATGCGTTTGGTGAGCATGGGTGCTCCCTTCGTCGCTGTTTGGTAACGGGAAAAGCTACGGACGTTCTTCGGGGCGTCGGCAGCTCCGTTTCGCGTAATTCGGGGCGGATGATCACCATCACTTTGGTCCAGACCTCATGGCCAGTTCTGGTCTAGACCTGTAGTCCGAATGGGCGAGTGCGCCACTCTGACAGGTGGGAAGCGCGCTCGTCTCTTGCGCCGTTCCCCGGCTGCGCCGAGCATGCGGGGATGAGTGACAACGTTTACCGGGTAACGGAGATCGTCGGTACCTCCGACCAGGGGCTCGACGACGCCATCCGCAAGGGGGTACACCGCGCGTCGCGGACGCTGCGAGAGGTCGACTGGTTCGAGGTGTCCGAGATCAGAGGGCACGTCGCCGAGGGCGAGGTGGCGCACTTCCAGGTGGGTCTCAAGGTCGGTTTCCGGCTGGAGGAATGAGGAACTCGTTGACCGGTTCACACGAGGGATCGAGTGACGGCCCCTAGTGTCCGTACCGGGCCGGACCGCCGCGACCTGTCGTCAAGACGGGGCTGTCACGATGAGAGAACCCGCCGGGAAATTCCCGGCGGGTTCTCTCGTGGAGCGGATGACGGGATTCGAACCCGCGACCCTCACCTTGGCAAGGTGATGCGCTACCGCTGCGCTACATCCGCGTGCTTGGTTTTCACATCCGCACCGGCTCCCCGCCGCTGCTGCTGAATACTCTAACCCATCCCGGAGAGACCCCCGACAAGGGGGTCCCCGTGTGGGCGTCGCCCCGTGCGGCGCGGCCCTACGCCCCGCACGGGGAGCCGGCTCAAGGGGCCGCGCGCGTCGGCTCGATCCGCAGCAGCACCCGCTGTTCGGCCCGCATGGCCGCGCGGTACCGCTCCCAGTCCTCGTGCTCGCCCGAGACGGCGCGGTAGTACTCCTCCAACAGCGGCATCGCCTCGGGCAGCCGCACCGTCTCGGCCGTGCCGTCGAGCTGGACCCACCGGCCGAAGAACTCGTCGGGGAGCACGCACAGCGACACGTGCGGGTCCCTGGCGATGTTGGCCACCTTGGCGGTGTTCGCCGTGGTGCTGACGGTGACACGACCGCCGGCGTCCACGGTGGCCAGCACCGGGCTCAACTGCGGTGAGCCGTCGGAGCGCCGGGTCGCCAGCACCGCGTGGTGCTGCTCGCGCACGATCGCGCGTGCCTGGTCCAGATCCATCGGTCCTCCCTGCTCCGGCCGTTTCGGCCGGACCGGCTTGGGTGGTGGGCCGTCCCGCGGCGGACGGACGGCGGCTGCTCGACTCCTCCGGAAGAGTAAGACCGCGGTCTTGTTCGACGCATTCGCGGAGTCCGCGCGGTACGGTGGGATCACGGTTGCCGATCAACCGGGGACGGGCCGTCACGGTCCCGGACCTGTTCGACCAGTGCGTGGAGGCGGTAATGAACCGCGCGGTACGTGGTTCCGACGGGCGGAGATGGACCCTGAAGACCAATATCGAGTGGAGCGATCCGCTCCAGGTCGACGAGTGGGAGCTCGACGTCAGCGGCGGTCGTTCACCCGGCTTGGTGATGGGCACGGTCGTGATCGTGATGATCGGTACGTTCCTGGTCTGGACCCCTTCCGCCGTGGTCGTCCCGGGCTGGTTGATCCTGGCCCTGCTGGTGCTGGTGCTGTTCTTCCCGGTTCGCTGGCTGGTGCGCAGGCCGTGGACGATCATCGCCGACACCCCCGGTGACACCGACGAACACCCGCCGGAGCGCTGGGTCGGTGTGGTGCGGGGCGCGCTCACCGCCAGGCAGGAGAGCGCGCGGGTGGCGCGCAACATCGAGCTCTACGCCGAACCCGACATGAACGGAGCCCTGCAACCGGTCGAGTGATCAGCCGCCATATGGGGTAGCGGGGAAACCGGCGAACCGTTCACCGACTCACGGGGTTCACTGGTCGTGACTTCCTTGATTCCTCAAGTGATTCCCGTGAACATGTGAAGTGTGCTCGAGCTGTTGACTGAGCGAACAGTACTGACCGTCATCGCCGCGTTGGCTGTGCTCGGCATGTTCGTGATGCTGTGTCGTTCACGCCGAGTCAGCACTTCCAAAGAGGACGCCACGCTGGCGGCGCTGCACCGCGTGACCAGCGCCGCCCCTCACCTGCGCCACGGGCTCAACCAGGAGTCCGCCGACGAGACGGCGCCGCACCTGCGCGCCCTGCTGTCCTGCCTGGCCGTGGGCATCGTCGACCCGGAAGGGACGCTGCTCGCGTGGGACGGCGGGGCCAACCGGCACTACCAGGACCTCACCGAGAGCATCGAGCGGTCACTGCGCACCGGCAAGAGCGAGTACGTGGACCATTCCGACATCGTCTGCGACGAACGTCCCTGCCTGATGCGGCACGTCGTGATCGTGCCACTCGACGTGGACGGTGTGATCCGGGGTGCGTTGGTGCTGATCACGGCGGGGGAGCGCGGCCGGTTGATCCGTGCGGCCAACGAGGTGGCCGAGCACGTCACCTCACAGCTGCAACTGGCCGAGCTGCAGGTCTCCCGGGAGAAGCTGGCCAGGGCCGAGGTGCGGGCGCTGCGGGCCCAGATCTCGCCGCATTTCGTCTACAATTCGCTGAACACGATCTCGGCGCTGATCCGTACCGACCCGGACCACGCCAGGGAGCTCATCCAGGAGTTCGCGGACTTCACCAGGTATTCCTTCCGCTCGAACGAGATGTACACGACCCTGGCGGACGAGATGCGCAACATCGACCGCTACCTGACGCTGGAGTGCGCCAGGTTCGGCCCGGAACGGCTGAACGTGCAGCTCAAGATCGCACCCGAGGTGCTTCCCGTGGTGCTGCCGTTCCTGGCGCTGCAGCCGCTGGTGGAGAACGCCGTGCGGCACGGGCTCGCCAAGCAGCCTGGTGGCGGGACGCTCTCGGTCGTCGCGGAGGACAACGGCAGCGAGGCGCTGATCAGCGTGGACGACAACGGTGTCGGTATGGACCCCCGCGAGCTGGAACTGGAGCTGGAGGGCAGTCACACCGAGGGATCGCACGTGGGGCTGGGCAACGTCAACGATCGGATGCGTGCCACGTTCGGCAACGACTACGGCCTGATCGTGGAGACCGAGCGCGGAGCGGGGATGAAGGTCGTGATGCGCGTGCCGAAGTTCGCCCCCGGAGTGCGTCCCGCCGCTCCCGAGCCGTTCGAGGAGCTCGACTGCCCCGAAGTGCCCGAGCCCGACGTGGACCCGGAGCGCCCGCCTGGGACGGGGGAGCTCTCCGGAACCGAGGACGAAGAGGTCCGGGAGTCCGAAGTGGATAAACCGGTACGAGCGGTGGTCTCGACCGACCCCTCGCCCTCCGGGTGAGTCCCCCGCGCCACGCCGCCGCGGGCGGTGCTCGGCTTCGGAGAGCGATCGAGTCGCGGACGCAACGTCCACGGACAGTAACGTGGGGGACATGAACGACAAGTCCCCCCAGAAGTTCACCGCCGCCCTGTCGGACAAGCTCTCGGAGAAGCTGCCGGGGAAGCTGGCCGAGCGTGCCGAGCGGGGGCCGGTGGTCCCCGTGGTCAGGCTGCACGGGCCGATCACTCCCACTCCCTCGCCGGTGAGCCGTCCCTCGATCTCGCTGCAGACCGTGGAGTCCGCGCTGACCCGCGCGTTCTCCTTCGACCGGTTGTCCGCCGTGGCGCTGGCGATCAACTCGCCGGGCGGTGCGGCCACCCAGTCAGCCCTGGTCGCGGAGCGGATACGCGACCTGGCCGTCAAGAAGGAGGTGCCGGTCCTGACCTTCTGCGAGGACGTGGCAGCCTCCGGCGGGTACTGGCTGGCCTGTGCCGGTGACGAGGTCTACGCCCACGCCAGTTCGATGGTGGGATCGATCGGCGTCGTCAGCGCGGGTTTCGGCCTGGAGGAACTGATCCGGCGCGCCGGGGTCGAACGCCGGGTGCACACCGCGGGGCAGCACAAGAGCCGCCTCGACCCGTTCCGCCCCGAGAACGCCGAGGACGTGCAGTGGTTGCAGGGGATGCAGCAGGAGCTGCACACCCAGTTCGCGGACTGGGTGCGGCAGCGGCGCGGTGACGCGCTGGAGGCGGCCGACGAGGACCTGTTCTCCGGCGAGGTCTGGACCGGCAGGCGGGCTCGGGAGCTCGGGCTGGTGGACGGGGTCGGCAACCTGCGCGAGGTGGTCGCCCGCCGTTTCCCGGAGTCGCACGTGGTCTCCGTGGAACCGCGCAAGCCGTTGCTGGCGCGACTGGGGATGACCGGCCCCGCCGGGGGAACCCAGGAACTGGCGGCCGGACTGGTGCGAGGGCTGTTCGAGAGCGCCGACAACAGGACCATGTGGTCCCGCTTCGGGCTCTGACGGTTCGGTCGCGACCTCGGGTGCGCGGGTCCGGTTCCCGGCAGGTGAAGCGGCGCCTCGCGGTGTCGGGGCGGCTCCGAACCGCGCCCCGCGCGGGGAGCGTTCCCGTCTCGTCAGCTCTCCGCGCCCCGCGCTGCGATACGACCCGCGCTCGCGCGCCCGGTGATCTCGATCGGACGCCAGTCGATCCGGGGATGATTCCTCCTCGCGGTAGCGCGACTCCGGAGAGCCCACCGGTGGCCGAGTCGGTCGCGCGGAGCTCCAGCGCGGAGTTCCGGAGGGGAGCTCGGCTCGTCCGCCGGTTCGACCGGGAGTCCACAGTGACCTGACGGGATTCGGCTCGTGCTTTCAGCGGTCCGCTTCGCGGAACCGTCGAGTGACGGTTTCCCGAGCTCCTCGGCTTCCCTCCAACGGAGGAAAAACCGGGGATCGTTGCAACGATCGTGCGAATGCATTTGCACCCACCGCGCGAAACATGAATGCGGGGGCTTAGGTTGATATCGGTGAGTGTGCCCACTCACCCCTCGGCCGGCGACCACGGACCGTGCGAAGCTCACGCGTCGTGACCGGCGATGGGAGTCGGCCGTGGACAGTGCCCGGTGAACTCGGGAGGATTGGGCGTTGTCGTGAGTACCCCATATCGCATCAACGGTTCCCACGGTCGGATCGAGCGGGCCGGTGCGGGTGCCGCCGATTCGGATCGTGGCGGGCTCGTCGTGCTCGTCGTCGACGACGAGGAGCCGGGAATCTCGACGACACGGGACATGCTCAACAGCAATCCACGTGTCGGCAAGGTGCTGACCGCCTTCGACGCCGCCGAGGCGTTGCGGAAACTGCGGCAGGACAATCCGGAACTCGCCGGACGTCCCTCGGACGCCCCGCTGGTGGACGCCGTGTTCATCGACGTCGCCATGCCGGGACTGACCGGCATGGACCTGGCGAGGGTGCTGTTCTCCTTCGAGAACGCCCCCGCCCTGGTGTTCATAACCGCTCACGGCGAGAACGCGCTGGAGGCCTTCGACCTGGGGGCCATCGACTACGTCATGAAACCGGCCAGCCCGGAACGGGTCGAACGCGCGCTGCGCAAGGTCCAGCGGATCACCATGCCGCTGGAGGGGACGACCGGTGAACAGGCAGCGCTGAACCAGGGCTCGGGCAACGCCGCGATCGGCTCGGGTGGGCAGGACGACCACTCGGTCATCCCAGTAGAGCTCGGCGGAACCACCCGCCTGGTGCAGCGTTCCCAGGTGCGCTGGGTGGAGGCGCAGGGCGACTACGCGCGGCTGCACACCGACGAGGGCTCGCACCTGGTGCGGATTCCGCTGGCCCAACTGGAGGAGAAGTGGGCCGACGCCGGGTTCGTGCGCATCCACCGCTCCTACCTGGTCTCGCTGAACCTCATCAACGAGCTGCGCATGTCCTCCTCCGGGTACTCGGTGTTGATAGCCGGGGGGCAGTACCGCGAGACTCGTGAACTGCCGGTGAGCCGCAGACACACCCGAGAGCTCAAGGACAGGTTGGTACGGTCGCCCCGCCAGCGGCGGGAATGACGGGATGACCACGGGCCATCACTCCGAAGAAGGTCGATGATCGTGACTTCCAGCAGGGCGTCCGCGGCGCAGCAGCGCCCACCACGTCGCAAACGGGTAGTGCTGGCCAACCGGCGCGGGGAACGCCAGGTGCCGCGCACGATCATCGAGCTCGAGGACCAGAGCACCATGGGTGAGGCGATGGTGCGTGGACTGGTGCGGGCCCAGCTGCGCACCGCGTTGCTGCTGGCCGGGATCAGCGTGGTGGTGCTGGGCGCGCTTCCCGCGCTGTTGCGCTGGGTCCCCGCGATCTCGCGGATCCAGCTGTGGGCGATCCCGCTGCCGTGGATCGTCCTCGGAGTGCTGCCCTTCCCGTTCATCCTGCTGATCGGCTACATCGCCACGCGCGAGGCGGAACGGCACGAGCGCGAGTTCACGGAGTTGGTGGATCGGTGAACCCCTGGGCACTCGGCGGTGTCGCGCTGATCGCGGTCGGCACGTTCGGCCTGGCGGCCTGGGGGTCGCGCGGCGCGCGGACCACCTCCGACTTTCTGCTCGCCAGACGCATGGTCGGTGTGGAGCGCAACGCGGCCGCCATAGCGGGGGAGTACCTCTCCGCCGCCTCGTTCCTCGGCATCGCCGGGTTGCTGCTCAAGGACGGCATCGAGGCGCTCTGGTACCCGATCGGCTACACGGCGGGCTACCTGGCGCTGATCCTGTTCGTCGCCGCGCCGCTGCGCCGCTCCGGTGCCTACACCCTGCCGGACTTCGCGCAGGTACGGCTGGATTCGAGCCGGGTGCGAACCCTGTCCACCGTTCTGGTGGTACTGATCGGCTGGCTGTACCTCGTACCGCAGCTGCAGGCGGCCGGGGTGACCCTGTCCACCGTCACCGGTATCTCCTACGCGGGCGGGATAGCCATGGTGGCGATCGTGGTGTTGGCCGGGGTGCTCAGCGGCGGGATGCGCGTGGTGACGCTGGTGCAGGCGTTCCAGTACGGGGTCAAGCTCTTCGCGATAGCCGTCCCCGTGTTCGTGCTGTTCTTCGTGTTCCTCGGGCACGATTCGCAGCACCGGCGCGGTCTGGACGCGCCGATGCCGCCGGTCTTCGAGCGGGCCACCACGGTCCGGATCGAAACGGACGTGCGGTTGCGGGTCACCGAGGCGGTGTGGGTGGAGGTGCTCTCCGGCCCCGGGCCGGAACGGGTCAGCGGACCGGCCGAACAGCCGCCCGGGCGAAGTGGTGCGACGGTCTACCTCGCGCCCGGCATGCACGCGGTCAGTGCCGATTCCGAGCTGCGGTTCCCGGCGGGTAGCGCGGTTCCGGCGGTGGCCGACGCCGAACCGAACAACCGTTCCTGGCTGCTGCCCCAGGACGGCGACTCCTACGAGCTGTTCGAGACCTACTCGCTGCTCATGTCGACCTTCCTGGGAACGATGGGGCTGCCGCACGTGCTGGTGCGGTTCTACACCAACCCCACCGGGTGGAGCGCCCGGCGCACCACCCTCGTCGTGCTGGGCCTGCTGGGGCTGTTCTACCTGTTCCCCACGGTTCTCGGGGTGCTCTCGCGGTTCTACGTACCGCAGCTGCTGGTCACCGGCAAAACCGACGCGGCGGTGCTGTTGTTGCCGACCGAGATGCTGGGGGGCTGGCCGGGCGAGCTGGTGGGCGCCATCACCGCCGCCGGGGCGTTCGCGGCCTTTCTGTCCACTTCGTCCGGTCTGGTGATGAGCGTGGCCGGGGTGTTGTTCACCGACCTGCTGCCGGGCAGACTCTCCAACTTCCGGCTGGTCGCGCTGGGCTCGTGCATCCTGCCCGCCGCGCTGGCCGTGATCGCCATCGGCCGGGACATCTCGCAGAGCGTGGGGCTGGCCTTCGCGATGGCGGCCTCCACGTTCTTCCCGCTGCTGGTGCTCGGCATCTGGTGGCGGGGGCTCACCGCCGTGGGGGCGATGAGCGGACTGGTCGTGGGGGGCGGCCTGGTGCTGCTGGCCGTGCTCACGGGGGCGTTCCTGGGGGACGGCTACGGCTGGTGGTCGGCGGTGCTGCTGCAGCCCGCCGCGTTCACCGTCCCGCTCGCCTTCCTGGTGACGGTGCTGGTGAGCAAACTGACCGCGGGTGGGGTTCCCGAAGCCACCGGCAGGGTCATGCTGCGCATGCACACCCCGGACCGGCTCGGGTTCACGCGGGACCGCTCGGCCGACCACCACGCGGCGGAGCGGAGCACCACGGCGGAGAACCCGGGTCGTTCCAACGGGCGTCACCGGCTGCGGCGCGGCAGACGCCGCCGCTGAGACCACGAGGGCGAGCTACCGAGACACCGGGGCGGGCGGCGGCATCCGCCGTGCGGACGGCGGGCCGCGCCCGGCCCGTTATCGGAGCGGGCTCGAGGGTGGCAGTATCGGGGTGTGACTACACCGATGCACGGCCACGTTCCCGAGGTGGCCCCCGAGGAACTTCCGGAGCGGTTGCCCGACGGGGCGCTGCTGGACGTGCGGGAGCACGAGGAGTGGTCCGCCGGACACGCACCGGACGCGGTGCACATTCCGATGAACGAGATCCCGCAGCGGTTGGACGAGATCCCGGAGGTGGACCAGCTCTACGTGATCTGCCGTTCGGGAGGCCGCTCCTCCAAGGTCACCGCTTACCTGAACGCCAGCGGCTGGGACGCGGTCAACGTCCAGCGGGGCATGAACGGTTGGTCCTCGATCGGGCGCCCGTTGGTGTCCGAGGACCCCGACGCGGAACCCTACGTGCTGTGACGAGTCATCCGCCCGCGTCCGGACGCCCGGCGGAGTGGACGGCCACCCCGCCGGGTGGCCCACCCCCACCGCGGCGACGGCGCACCCGGCGGCCCTACACCGGTCCGCCCTCCTACCCGGCCCCGCCGCGTTGGGGCTTCCCGCCGTTGGCCTGGCGTTGGCCGCTGGCGCTGCCGACGAACAGTCGTGCCGACCCCGCCGAGCGGATCACCTCGCTGTCGGTGACGACGGTCGCGACCCTGTGGATCACGGCGGTGCTGGGGTGCGCCGCCGCCGGTGCCGAGCTGTGGCGGTACGTGCTGCTGCTGCACAGCAGGAGTGGAGCGCTGAACGGGACCGTTCTCGCGGTCTCGGACGCCCTCGTGGCCACCGCCGGGATCATGACCTGGCTGTTCGGGGTGCTCGGCGGTGTCTTCGGCGTGCTGTGGGCGTTGCGGGCCCGTTCCCACGCCCACAATCGCGCCGGGCTGCTGCCCGCACGCCGGGACTGGCAGGTGGTGGCCGGGTTCGTGGTTCCCGGACTCAACCTGTTCGTCCCCGGATCGGCGCTGGCCGAGCTGGAGCACGCCACGCTGCGCGGCCTCGGTGAGGCCGACCGGCGAACCCGGCCCGCTCCTTCGCGGCTCGTCGGCCTGTGGTGGGGCGGTTGGTGCGCGAGCCTGCTGCTGGGGTGGGGCACGCTGCTGTGGGGGCTGCGCGACAGCGCGCAGGCGCTGGCCGACGGTGTGCTGCTGCACGCCGCCTCGGACGTGGCGTTGACCGTGGTGGCGGTGCTCTCGGCGCTGGTCGTCAAACGGATCACCCGGCTGCTGGTGCCCGTCGACCCGACGGCGTCGCGTCCCGTGCTGGTTCGGCGGGTGACCGGAGCTCCCGCACCTCCGCGAGCACCCAGGCCGCCGCACGCGGTGCGGTGACCGTCCCGTCGTCGGACTCCGCCAGCCGGCGGCGCGGCGCGTGGTGGGATGTGTCGGTGCTGTCGTCCGGGAAGGTGGGCACGGCACGGTGCTCCCGCCGGGAGCGGCACCCCCTGAGAGCGCGGCAACCCTCTGACGAGCACTACCAGGAGAGATCGTGAACGAACGCACCGAAGCACAACAACGTCCCGCCTCGGAGATCCCGGTGGTCGGGCGCAGGCAACCGTGTCCGTGCGGTTCCGGCAAGCGCTACAAGGCCTGCCACGGCGCCTCGGGCGGGCAGAGCAAGATCAAGGTGACCAGACCTTTCGAGGGGCTGGCGGCGGAGTGCGAGCTGGTCGCGCTGCGCGAGTTCGTCCCCTCGGCCACGGCTGTCCTGCCCAGACGGTCCGGTGAGCGGGAGATCGAGCTGGCCACGGTGCTGCCGATGGCCGCGGCCGCCCTGGTGCGCACCGACGGCAAGGCGTTCGTCGGCCTGCAGGTGCAGACCAGGTCGGGAGACATCAGCCGGGACCTGGCGCGGGCCGTGGAGTGGGCGGAGACCGCCGAGCCGGGGAACTCCCTGTCGGCCGTCGGCCCGGAGGACGCACCCGAGGGCACCGTGCCCAACCGGCTGCAGGACCTGATGGATCCCGACGCCCCGCTGGACGTGCGCATCCACGAGGACTTCTCGTGGTGGATGCCGGAAGGCGTGGAGGCCTCGGGGGAGGTCGCCATGTCGCTGGAACGCGCCAACGCGGCGATCATGCCCACCCGGCGGCTGGAGGCCGAGGGGGTGCACGCCGCCTACTGGGTGGACGCGACCGATCGGGCCCACCTGCGTTGGGTGCGTTCCGAGCCGGAGGAGAAGCTGATCTCCGCGCTGGCGCGATTGTCGGCCCGTGGAGAGCTCGCGCTGGACGAGGACAGCCGTTACGCCGGGTCGTTCCGCGCCCACGGGCTGCTGGTGCCGGTGTGGGACCTCGACCGCGAGAAGCACCACCGCGAGTGGGAGGAGCCCGCCGCCGCGCTGGGCGGCCGGTTGGACGAGGCGTTGGCCTCGCTGGACGAGCGGGGGCTGGACGCCTCCGAGCGGCGTGCCCGGGACGGGCTGCGCGGGCGGCAGATCACCATCCGGTAGTCGGGGTCGGCGGCTCGCCCCGCGTAGTCGGTTTCTCGGCGGAACCTCCGGGGCCGCCTCGCCGCGTAGGTCGCTGCTCAAGAGCGGCCCAACGCGGCGAGGTGCCGCCTCACGTGCCGGCTACCCGACCGCCGTGCCAGAGCGACCGGTACGGCAAAGCAGCGAGAGCCCGCGAGAGGTTCCGCCAAGCGCGCTGTTACGAGAGTCGAGCCGACACAGTGCTTCGCTTCGCGTGATCTCAGACGGCACCGCCCGCGGCCTCGGGCGCGGAGGGGTCCTCGCCGCCGTCGCCGACGTTCTCCCGTGCGAGGAAGGTCTCCACCTCGAACAGGTTGCCGTTCGCACGGTCGATCACGGTCAGCAGCGTGGACATCTGCGAGACCTCCTCGACCTGCTCCTTGAGGAACCACTGCATGAACTGCTCGCCGATGTAGTCGTCCTCGGCGCGTGCCGTCTTGGCCAGCATCTCGATCTCGCGGGTGACCTCGCGCTCCTGCTCCAGTGCCAGTGCGACCAGTTCGCGGGCCTCGTTGAACTCGTTCCGCACCTCGTCGGTTCCCGGAATGTGTACGGAAATGTCGTTGTCCATCAGGAACCGGACGATCATCATCCCGTGATTGCGTTCTTCCAGGGCCTGCTTGTAGAAGTGCGCGGCAAGCCTGGGGAGATCGGACTTGTCGAACCACACGGCGAGTGCGATGTACTGCTGTGAAGCATTGAACTCGCTGCGCACCTGCTTCTGCAGCAGCTGGTGGAACTTGGATTCGCGTTCTTCCGGTTTGGCGGCCTTCAAAGTCATACCACGAATGTACGCCTTTTCTTCCGTGGTATTTTCCTCAGGGTCGCCTCAAAAAAGTTCGCCTTGCCTCCGATAAGTGAGCCTCATCGAATTTAGGTGAACCTCAACAAAGTGGCACGGATCGTCGAGAACAATGCCGCCGCTTTTTCCCTGAGGAATTCACCCCCGGTGGGCCGACCCGTCGGCGGTCACGCGAGCCATCCCCTGGCGGTGAGCTCGGCCCGGAAGGTCTCGTAGCTCTCGGCCAGCCGTTCCACCTCGTCCGCCACCGGTTCCACCACCCGCGCTCGCGGAGCCATGACCGCCGCCGCGCTCGACAGATCGGGGTACACAGTGCCGCTGGCGGCGAGCAGCGCCGCCCCCAGCGGTGTGCCCGCACCGGGAACGCGCAGCACCGGTTCGCCGAGCACCGAGGCGCGTATCCGGCACCAGGTGGAACTGCGGGCACCGCCGCCCGCCGTGCGGATCGGCCCGTTCACGGTGACCCCGAGCGCACCGAGCCTGCGCAGCGCCAGCTTCTCGCAGAACGCCACCCCTTCGAGGCGCGCCCGGTGCAGCTCCACCCGGTCGCCGGGTTCCGCCGAGCGGAAGCCGCGCGCCCGCTCGTCGGAGAACGGGAACCGTTCCCCCCGCCTGCGCAGCGGGTAGCAGACCATTCCGGCCGGACCGCGCTCCTCGGCGGCCCGGTCCAGTTCGGCCAGTTCGCCGGCCATGTCCGCCAGCGCCTCACCCCCGGTGTTGGAGGCCCCTCCCGGCAACCAGCCGCCCTCGGGGTGCCGGTGGCTGTAGACCACGCCGGTCGGGTCGTGCGCCAGCTCGGCCGAGACCGCCTTGAGCACCATCGTGGTCCCGATGACGGTGACCACCTGGCCGTTCTCCACCGCTCCGGCGGCGAGCTGTCCGGCGCAGCCATCCGTCATCCCGGATCGCACCTGGCAACCGACCGGGAGTCCGGTCTCGGCGGCCGCCTTCCGGGAGACCAGGCCCAACGGGCGGGCCGGTGCCACCACCTCGGGCAGGCGCTCCGGTGCGACCCCCGCCGCCTCCAGCGCCTCGTGCACCCACTGCTCGCGCAGCGGGTCGTAGCCGCTCTTGAGCGCGTGGCTGCTGTCGGTGGCGACGGGGTGGCCGACCAGCCGCTCGGCTATCACGTCGGGGGTGTGCACCAGCCTGGTGCCCGGGGCCTCGGTGTGCTCCGCGAGCAGCGCCAGGTGGGCCAGCCCCGAGGTAGCCGAAGGGGTGATACCGATGTCGTTCCAGCGCCCCGCCCCGGCGCGCCTGGCCCGCGCCGCCGGTTCGGTGCCGCGCCTGTCGTCGTACATGATCGCGGGCGCGACCGGCTCCGCGTCGGTGTCCACCGCGGTGACGGTGCCCGAGGTGGCGCAGACGGCCAGCGCCGCTATCGCACGACTCCGGTCGCCGAGCTCGGCGGTGCAGCGCGCCAGCGCCTCGCGTACGGCGGGCCACCAGGTCCGGGCGTCCTGCTCGGCCGAGCCGTCGGCGCCGTGGATCGGGTGCGGCAGCGCCGCCGACGCGCTCGCCGCGAGGCCGCCCCGGCTGTCGCGGACCTCGGCCCGCACCTCCGCCGTGGCCATGTCCACGCCCACCACCAACGGTTCGGCCGACCCGCCGGGTTCCGAGGTCCTGGGGCTCACGACGCCGTCCCTTCCAGCCGTTCCAGCACCGCAGGGAGCTCGTCGAGCGAGCGAATCACGGCGTCGGGTTCCGCCAGCTGCGCCTCGGTGGGTTCGGGAGGTGCCTCGCCCCGGGTGATCCACACGCTGCGCAGCCCGACTCGCTTCGCGCCACGCACGTCGGTGTCCAGCCGGTTGCCCACGTGAACCGCTCGCTCGGCGGGGACCCCGGCCCGGTCCAAGGCGTACCGGAAGATCGCGGGGTCCGGTTTCTCCGCACCGACCGTCTCCGAGATCGCCCAGACGTCGATGTGCTCGGCGATGCCGTCGCGGCGCAGCGCCTTCACCACCAGCTCCCGCTGATTGGCCACCACGGCCAGCCGGTACCTCCCGGCCAGCGTCCGCAGGGTGGGCACCACCTCCGGGTAGAGCGCGCTCGGCGGGTACTCCCAGTAGCTCTCGGCGAGGTCGGACAGCCCGCGTCGGTCCCCCGGTGTCAGGAAGTGCTCGGCCACGGCGGTGCGCAGCGAGCCCGCCTGCCGCTGCCGTTGTCCGTCGTAGACCCGCTGAAACGTCTCGCGGTCGATCTCGGTTTCGGCGAGCTCTCGGGTGGCGCGCAGCAGCGCGTCGCGGTAGACGGCGTCGTCGTAGATCGGCCCGCCCACGTCCAGCAGCACCAGTTCGGTGGGGGCGGGCCGGTGGCTGTTCGCTTCGCTGGTCATGGCTCTCGCAGTGGGGTTCGGACGGTGTGCTGGTACCAGGGTCCGCTCGCGGCGTGCGGGCGCGTGGCGGGGTGGTGTGCCGGAACGGCGCGTGCGGGGTCCGGCCACCGCACGCGCCGCCTCCAGGGGGAACGGGGTGCTCTCGGAGATTCTCGCCCGTGGCGGCTCGAACTCCCCGTGACGCCGTACGGCGTCGTCTCGTCGCCGGTTCGGCGGCACCCTCCGCGTCCTCCCGCGGTATTCGCCGTCCCGGCGTCAGGCCGTCGTGGCCTCCGTCGTCGGGGCGGTGTCCGGGGTGGCCCGCTGCTTCCTCCTGGCCTCGCCGGGGTCGCTGTCGTCCTTGACGAAGCAGGACAGCACCGCCACGAGCACGTACATCAGCGCGAAGGCGATCGCCACGCCACCGCCGCCGAACACCGGGTGGACGGCGTAGACAGTCACCGGGCCGAGGAAGGCCGCCCCGCCCGCGCCGAAGTTGAGCACCGCCAGGGCCGAGCCCTTGTCCTTGGTGGCGACCATGGAGGGCATCAGCGCCGACAGCGGGACGAACCCGGCCAGCAGCACGCCGTAGACGGCGCCCAGCGTGGCCGCGACGGTGAAGCTCTCGCTGGCCACCGTGGCGAAATACCACAGCGGGGTGGAGACGGCGCAGCCCACGCAGCCGAACCAGGTCACGGTGCGGCGCCAGCCGAAGTAGTCGCCCAGCACACCGAACGCCAGGTTGGCGGCGATGTTGGCACCGTAGACGATGCTGGTCATCGCCGCGATCTGGGAGGCGCTGAGGAAGCCGCCGCCGGGGGTCGCGGGGCCGATCACGAAGGGGAACATCGCGAAGAAGCCGAACTCCGGCGCGGTGTTGACGATGCGGGTGATGCCGCCCGCCAGGGTCCGCTTGTCGCGCCAGAGGATGTCCACGCCCTCCAGCAGCCGTTTCGGGCTGCGCGGGTTGGCCACGCTCTCGTCGGCGATGGGCCTGGTGCCGTGCGGTTCGCTGACCGAGCAGCCGATCAGGCCACCGATGGCGACCAGCACCAGTGAGAGCACCAGGGTGGCGTGCAGGCTCATGCCGAGCGGGCCGATCGCGAACCACGCCACGGCCGCACCCAGGGTGGGCAGGCCGCCGGTGAACACGAACCAGAACCAGCCCGCGACCGAACCGCGCATGTGCACCGGGCTGGCCACCTGGGCCCACACCAGGAAGGCGTAGGCGAACAGCGGGTAGGCGAAGCCGCGGATGCCGTAGATGGTCAGGATCAGCGCGTAGCTCTGCGTGGGGACGGCCACGAACAGGAACAGGAGCTCGAAGACGATCCACCAGGCCGCGCCGAGCCACATCACGTAGCGCGGCCCCCAGATCGAGGACAGCGTGCCGGAGAACCAGGAGGCGATCATCACGGCGAGGCCGTAGATGGTCACGGTGGCGAAGGTGGCCTGCGAGCCCTCCAGCCCACCGCCCTCGGGCTGCTGGAGGTAGTCGGTCAGGTAGGTGATCTCCACGCCGTCGCCGATCATGAAGATCAGCACACCGACGAAACCCCACAGCAGCGGCTTGGGGATGCCGATTCTGTCGAGCCGGCTACGGCTCTCCGACGCGGCGGCCGAGCCGTCCGCCGCGGCTGGTTGCTGTACCAATGTCTCCGCCTCCGAAGCGAGTGGTGGTGCCGGACCCCGCGGCCTCGGTCGGCGGAGTCCCGTGGACGCGGCGGCTGAGCGATCGGAGTGTGATGCGCGGCACCGCCGGTGTTGATTGGTTATCATGCACTCCGTTACTTTAACTCGCAAGATGTTATTTCTGAGTTTCCTGTGGTGATCGCTATGCGCGAGACGTGAATCGGTCCAGGGGTGGCCAACGGGTGTCGCTGCGCAGTCGAGGGAATCGAGGCGTGCTTACGTGTTAACTCGACCCTGGACATTTAAAGTGATTGGAGTTAATTTAACTCTAAGTTTGTGAAAGGACGGCGCATGACGGTCAGTCAGGTAATCGAGCCCCGGTCGGCGGGACCGCTGCGGGCGGTCGTGTTCGATATGGACGGCGTGCTGGTGGAGAGCGAGCACCTCTGGGAACGCATGTGGACCCGCTACGCCGCCAGGCACGGGCACGAGTGGAGCGCCGAGGACACCTCGACGGTCCAGGGAATGAGCTCGCCGGAATGGTCGGCCTACCTCGGCAGGGTCTGCGGCGGCCCCGAACCCGCCTCGGAGACCGAACGCGCTGTCGTCGACGACATGATCGCCGCGCTGGACGACGGCGAGATCGAGCTGCTCGACGGTGCCCGCGAGATGGTCACCGAGGTCAGCGCGGTGGTTCCCATCGCGCTCGCCTCCTCGGCAGCCAGGCGGCTGATCGACGCCGTGCTGGACCGGCACGGTCTGGCCGGGCACTTCACCGCGACCGTCTCCAGCGCCGAGGTTCCCAGGGGCAAGCCCAGCCCCGACGTCTACACCGAGGCGGCCCACCGGCTCGGGTTCACCGGCCCGGAGTGCGCGGGCGTCGAGGACTCCAGCAACGGCATCCGCGCCGCCCACGCGGCCGGGATGAGCGTGGTCGCCATCCCCAACGCCGGTTATCCCCCCAAGCCGGACGCCATCGCCTCGGCCACCGTCGTCGTCGATTCGCTGGACCGAGTGCGCGAGACCCTGCTGGCCATGCTGTCCGAACCGGTGACCGAGAGCGAGGGTGCCTGATGACCGGACTGACGGACGCCGCCACCTTCAAGGACTCCTGGCTGGACGGTTTCGTCGCCGCCTACGGCCGTTCCGTGGCACGCGTGCCCGGCGCCTACGGCGTGGTGGGCAGGCACGCCCCCCGCCGGGGCAGGGTGTCGGTGGTCATCGGCGGCGGCTGCGGGCACTACCCCGCCTTCGCCGGGCTCGTCGGCCCCGGGCTGGCCGACGCCGCCGTGATCGGCGACGTGTTCACCAGCCCCAGCGCCGAACAGGTCTACCGCACCGCGCTGGCCGCCGACGGCGGAGCCGGGGTGCTGTTCAGCTACGGCAACTACTCCGGCGACGTGATGCACTTCGGGCTCGCCGCACGGCGACTGGCCGCCGAGGGTGTCGACAGCCGCACCGTGCTGGTCACCGACGACATCGCCAGCGGTTCCGCCGACACCCCCGAGGTCAGGCGCGGCGTGGCCGGGGACCTCTTCGTGTTCAAGATCGCCGGTGCCGCCGCCGAGCGCGGCGACGACCTGGACCGCGTGGCCGCGCTGGCGCGCAGGGCCAACGAGCGCACCCGCACCTACGGCGCCGCCTTCGGCGGCTGCACGCTGCCCGGCAGGTCGGAACCGCTGTTCACCGTCGAGCCCGGCCGGATGGAGCTGGGGCTGGGAATCCACGGGGAGTCCGGGGCGCGCGGCGTCGACGCCATGGGCGCCGAGCAACTGGCCGCCGAGCTGGTCGACAACCTGCTGGCCGAGCTGCCGCCCGGCACCGAGCGGGTGGCCGTGCTGCTCAACGGACTCGGACGCACCAAGTACGAGGAGATGTTCGCCTGCTACCCGGCCGTCGAGCGCCGGTTGCGGGCCGCCGGGCTGCGCCCCCACCGCCCGGAGGTGGGGGAGTTCGTCACCTCGCTGGACATGGCCGGGCTCTCGCTGTCGCTGCTCGCGCTGGACGACGAGCTCGCCGAGCTCTACGACGCGGACTGCGACACCCCCGGTCACCGGCCGCTGCGACCGCCGGCCGCCGACGAGCCCGCCCCCGGCGAACGCGGAGCCGCACCCTCGGAGGAGTCCGAGAGCCGGGGTGGACTCGTGCACGAACTGCTCGACCGCGCACTGCGCGACGTGGCCGCCTCCGAGGACGAACTGGGCGGGCTCGACGCCGTGGCGGGCGACGGGGACCACGGTCAGGGCATCGTGCGCGGCCTGCGGGCCGCCGTCCGGGCCGCGGACGGGGCGGGCAGCGACTCGGCGGACCCGCGCTCGATCGGTGACGCTCTGCTGGCGGCCGGGACCGCGCTGGCCGACGCGGCCGGTGGGGCTTCCGGTGCGCTCTACGGCACGCTGCTCAGCCAGACCGGAGCCGGACTGCGTGACCACGGGAGCGTGAGCACCGCCCTGCTGGCCGAAGCGGTGTGGGAAGCGTCCAGGGCGGTCGCCGAGCTCGGCGGCGCCGCCAAGGGTGACAAGACGCTGCTCGACGCGCTGGAGCCGTTCGCCGAGGAGCTCGCCGAACAGGCTCGTGTCGGATCCGAGCAGCCCGCCGCGCTGACCGCCGCTGCCGAGGTCGCCACCGAGGCGGCGCGGGACACCGCGCTGCTGACCTCCGCGCGCGGTCGCGCCTCCCGGCTGGGCGGGCACGACCTGGGCACCGTCGACCCCGGTGCCACTTCCCTGGCCCTGTTGCTCAACGCCGTGGCCGCCGGAGTCTCCGACGGCGCCTGCGAGCGGAACCGTCGAAAGGGGAACCCGCGATCATGAGCCCGATCACCGTGGCCGTGGCGGCCGACAACGCCGGTGTGGAACTCAAGAAGCTGCTCGCCGAACAGCTGGAGGGTGACTCCAGGGTGGGCGAGGTGCTGGACTACGGGGTGCACGACGACTCCGACGACCGGGCTTACCCCCGGCTCGGGCTGGCGGCGGCCGAAGCCGTGGCGCGCGGCGAGGCCGACCGGGCGGTGCTGGTCTGCGGCACCGGGATCGGCATGTGCGTCTCGGCCAACAAGGTCGAGGGAGTGCGCGCTACGGTCGCGCACGACTCCTATTCGGCGGAACGCTCGATCAAGTCGAACGACTGCCAGGTGCTGACCATGGGAGCCAGGGTCATCGGCCCCGAGCTGGCCAGACGACTGGTCGACGAGTGGTTGGGCTATTCCTTCGACCCGTCCTCGGCGAGCGCGGCCAAGGTCGCCTACATAACCGACTACGAACACCGGAGCTGATAGCCGCGGCCGTCGGCGGCAGCGGTGGAACGGCCGGAGTGCCCCCGGAGTAGCTGGATCGGCCCCGGCCCGCCGTCGCGGTGAGCCATCGGACAGCGGTGGGACCGCTGAAGGAGGAATCAACAGTGCGCGTGCTGGCAGCGGGAGACAACTTCGTCGGCCCGGACCTGCTCGAGACCGCGGTGCGTTCCCAGGTGGACGCCCCGGAGGTCGGCAGGCTCAAACTTCCCTGGCCGGTCGAGCCGTTCGGCCCCGTAGGCGGGGTCGAGGAGGCCAGCGGAACCGAACAGCAGGTCATCGAGGCCGCCGAGGGCGCCGAGGTGTGCGTGACCCAGATGGCGCCGTTCACCGAGCGGGTGTTCGACGCCGTGCCCTCGCTGCAGCTGGTCGCCGTCTCGCGCGGCGGTCCGGTCAACGTGGACCTGGCGGCGGCGACGAGGGCGGGGGTCTCGGTGACCTACGCGCCGGGGCGCAACGCCGCCGCTGCCGCCGAGTACGCGGTCGGCATGATCCTGGCGGCGATGCGGCGCATCCCCGACTCCGACTCGGAGCTCAAACGGGGCGAGTGGCGGGGCGACTTCTACGCCTACCCCGAGGCGGGCATCGAGCTGGAGGGCAGCACGGTCGGCCTGGTCGGCTACGGCGCGATCGGCAGCAGGGTCGCCAGGGTGCTGCGCGCCTTCGGCGCCGAAGTGTTGGTGGCCGACCCCTACACCGACCCGGACAAGTTGCGCGCCGACGGGGTGGAACCGGTCGGGCTGGAGGAGATGCTGCCGCGCTGCTCGGTGGTCAGCCTGCACGCCAGGCTCACCCCGGAGACCAAGCACCTGCTCGACGCCGACCGGCTGGCGCTGCTGCCCGAGGGAGCGGTGCTGGTCAACACCGCCAGGGGCGGGCTGCTCGACTACCGGCCGCTGTCCGGGCTGCTGCGCGACGGCAAGCTGGGCGCGCTGGCGCTGGACGTCTACGACGAGGAACCCCCGCCGCCCGACTGGCCGTTGCACGGCGCGCCCAACCTCATCACCACTCCGCACCTGGCGGGGGCCACCCGGCAGACCGCGCACCGGGCCGCCGAGATCGTCGCGGCCGAGGTCGGACGCTACGCGCGCGGCGAGCCGGCCGCGCACCTGGCCAACCCCGACGTCCTGGGGAGCGAGACATGATCACCGCGGTCGACATCGGGACTTCGCTGACCAAGGCGGCGGCCTTCGACGACTCGGGTCGCGTGCTGGTCGAGGCGAGCAGGCACTCGCGCCTGGAGCACCACTCCGACGGCAGGGTCGAGCAGGACCTCGACGACGTCGTGTCCACTGTGGCCGCGGTGGTGCGTGAGGTGGGGGAGCGGACCGGGCAGCGGCCGCGCGCGGTGGCGCTGACCGGGCAGGGCGACGGGTTGTGGCTGCGGGACTCCGCCGGAAGGCCGGTCCGCCGCCCCATCTCGTGGATGGACGGTCGCGCCGCTCCCGTGGTGAAGCGGTGGCAGCGCGACGGGGTCAGCAGGCAGGTCTACGACCGCACCGGCAACGGGCTGTTCCCCGGTGCGCAGGGCCCCCTGCTGGCCCACCTCCGCGACCACGAGCCGGAGTCGCTGCGCGAGGCCGCCGTGGCCGGTTACTGCGTCGACTCGGTGCTGCACGTGCTGACCGGTGAGATCGGCGTGGACGCCTCGGACGCCTCCGTGCCGTTCCTGGACGCCGACACCAGGGAGTACGACGAGCAGGCGCTGCGGGCGTGCGGGCTGGAGGAGTACCGGCACCTGCTGCCCGAACCGGCCCGGCCGAGGCAGCTGTTCGAGCTCGGCGCCGACGGTGCCGAACTGCTCGGCTTACCGCGGGGGCTGCCGGTCACGGCGGGGCCGTTCGACCTGCCCGCCTGCGCCGTGGGCGGCGGGCTGCGCGAGTTCGGCGACGGGCTGCTGATCGTGGGGACCACGCTGGCCTGCCAGGTGCTGACCGAGGTGGGCAAGCGCCGTTGGCAGGACGAGCCTTCCGGGATGTGGCTGTGCACGCCCGAGGAGGACGAGCTGCTGCACGGCATGCCAGCGATGGTGGGAACGGCCAGCCTCGACTGGGTGCTGGAGCTGCTCGGGATGGAGATCGGCGACCTGGGTGGTGCGTTGGAGACCAGCCCGCCCGGCGCCAACGACGTCTCCGCGCTGCCGTTCCTGGCGCCGGGCGGGGAGCGCTCGCCGTTCGTGGACCCGCGTGCCAGTGGGCAGCTCAGCGGGGTGCGGCTGGGAACCAGCCGCAGCGACGTGGTGCGGGCGGTCTGCGAGAGCGTGGCCTACGCGGCGCGGCACTGCTTCGAGGCGGCCGGGCTGGACGGCAAGCTGGTGGCATGCGGTGGTGGCACGCGTTCGCACCCCTGGGCGCAGGTGTTCGCCGATGTACTGGGGCAGCCGCTGCACCTGCCGGACGACCCCGGCATGGGTGCCAGGGGAGCGGCCGTGACGGCGGCTCGCGCGCTGGGCGACGAGGTGGACTCGGGCGAGTGGACGCTGCCGCTGCGCGAGGTCGAGCCCGATCCCGGGGTGCGGGAGCGCTACGAGGACGGCTATCGCCGGTACCGCGAGACCCTGGACAGCATGCGCGAGCTCTGGCGTGACTGGATGGGCTGAGCTCTTCCGCCAGTGGTGTGTGGTGGTTTTCGCGCGAAAACCACCACACACCACCGTGCTGGTGCTCCATCGGGTTCGGACGTGCCCGCTCGATGTCGGTCCTGCCGGGGGGAGTCGGCGGGAGGTAGCGCCGAGCGAGCCGTCGCCGAGGCGAGTCGACGAAGTCCCGGCGGGCCCGTTGCGTAGATCGTCCGAGGGGCGGTACTCCTCGGAACCCGACCGGAGGGCTCGCGGCCGGAACTGCAGGATCCCTCGTCCGGGCAGGCCGCGGGCTCTCCGCCTCGACAGGGACGCCGGCGAAAATCCGTCCGGAGTGGATTATCCTCGTCCGTCGTTTCCGACGCGTTCGTTCACGCGTTCCACACGGGGCGGCATCGGGAACAAGTATAATTTCCTTGCCGGTGTGTCGGGTTCGTGAAATATGTTTCACTGCGACATGCGAGTGTTTCCCTGTCACCTGTGGTGTGATTGGTCGTCCTTCTCATTGTCCGGCCGTGGTGGTGCTGCCTCAATTGTGGGCGCATCGTCCCGTCGGATGTGGAGAGGAGGTGATGAAAATGCGCAGTATCGACATGCGGATCGCCGCTGTGAACAGGAGTGATCGCAAGGAGCGCCCCTTTGTTTGGTGGTGGAGCCAGTCCTGATGATCACTTCCGTCGTGGGGCGGGGAAATCCCCGCCTCACGACCTTGATCGGGAATTCTTGTTTCGACGCCGGAGAATTCGGAGTGCTTCATGCGATTGCGTCGCCGTCGCGGACTGGTCTGTTACTGGCACGGGGGAAATTTCGTCGTCCACCCGCATCCTGGCGGTGATCCGCTCACGATGCACCCGGTGGCGGCCGAGATCCTCTCCGCGTTCGAGGAGTGGACCGATCCCCTGGAGGCGGCCGAGGAGCTGGGGCATCTCTCCGGGGAGAGCCTGTCCGGCGCGGTCGATCAGTTGCACGAGAACGGGTTGCTGCTGGCGGAGGGCAGCGCCGAGGCCGAGTCCGACGAACGGTTCGACCGGCAGTGGGGTACCTGGGCCCCGGAGGCGTCCTTCTTCCACTACGCCACCCAGGACGTCAAGTACCCCGACACGGAGCAGCCGGCGAACATCGTGTCGGGCGGTGAATCCGATTCCCCCTTCGTGCTGTTCACCGGTTATCCGGAGGCCGACCGGATTCTGCTGCCCCGGCCGCGCTGCCCGGAGCTCGCCACCCCCTACGACGAGGTGCTGTACGCGCGCCGCACCCGCCGGGACCACACCGAGGAACCGGTACCGCTCGAGGTGTTGAGCGCGCTGCTCGCCACGGTGTTCGCCCCGGTGGACTACATCGACTGCGGACGCTGCGCGCTGTTCCGCCGCACGAGCCCCGCGGGCGGGGCTCGTCAGGAGCTGGACGCCTACGTGGCGATCCGCAACGTCACCGGGGTGAGGCCGGGGACGTACCACTACAACCTCAGAGAGCACTCGCTGGAACTGCTCTCCGAGGGCTTCACCCCGGAGGACGCGACCCACTTCTGCGCGGACCAGGAGTGGGCGCGTGGCGCGGCGTTCCTGGTGGTGCTCAGCGCGGTGGTGGACCGGCTGCTGAGCAAGTACCCCACGCCGCGCTCCTACCGCGTGATGCTGCTCGACGCGGGGCACTTGGGGCAGACCTTCGCGCTGACCGCCACCGCCCTGGGGCTCGGACCGGCGCAGACCGGGGCGTTCCACGACTCGGTCGTCGCGGAACGGCTGGGCCTGGACAACATCGGCAGCACCCCGCTCTACGTGCTGGCGGCCGGGTACCCGGCGCCCGAGCAGACCGAGGCGCCACCGATGGCCGAGGTGGAGACCTTCCGGCGCACCGACCTCGGCGGAGTCGCCGTGGAGTCCAGCTGATCCGGTGGTCCGGTTCCACCGCTGCCGGGGAAAGTTCCCCGGAACTGGTCGGAAGGGGGTGACCGGAGCGATCCTTCCGGAGATGACCGCCGGTTCCCGGCGTCGGGGCCGACCAGTGGGGACGGCGTGGGGTTCGTCAGGCGTTGGCGCTTTCGGGCGCGGTGTTCGACTTGCCCGATGTGCCCGAGCCGCGCAGCAGCCGGTCGATCGAGTAGTTGCCACCGTTGAAGCCGAGGGCGAGCGCGGCGGCGGCCAGCACGAGCACGTACTCGTACTCGGAGAAGCCCTGGCTGAGGTGTACGAAGAACAGCGCGCCGAGCATGACCACCGCCAGCAGTGCTCCGGCCAGCGGCAGCGCGACTCCCACGATGAGGGCTATACCGCCCAGCGTCTCCACCAGCGCCGCGAACCACGCGGACAGAGCGGGAGCGGGGATTTCCATCTGGGCGAACGAGTCGGTCGTACCGCTGATCCCCCACTGGGTGAACTTCTGCAGGCCGTGCACGACGAACACGATCCCGATCACGACACGCCCGAGCAGCAGGGCCAGGTCGCGGACGGCGGTTGGTAACTGCGGCACGGTCTTCCTCCTGTGGGTCGGAGCCGGGAGATCCCGGCCCGGATAGTTCGAATCGAAACCACCGCCAAACTACCGGGTTGTTCAAATTCGAACAACCGTTATGATGGATGCATGACGCAACCAAGGTGGCTGGACTCCCAGGAGAAGGCAGCGTGGAACGCCTTCCTGGAGGTGAGCCACCGGGTGGAGCGGCGTGTGGAACATCACCTGCGCGAGCAGGAGGGACTCTCGCACCCCCAGTACGAGATCCTGGTGCGGCTGGCCGACGCGCCGGACTGGCAGCTGCGGATGACCGAGCTGGCCGAGTCGTTGCTGACCTCCAAGAGCGGCGCCTCGTACCAGATCGGCAAGCTCGAGAAGGCCGGGCTGGTCCGCCGGAGCTCGTGCCCCGGGGACGATCGTGGGGTGCTCGCGGTGCTGACCGAGGAGGGGATGGCGACACTGCGCCGGGCCGCCCCCGGCCATGTGGAGCTGGTCCGCTCCTCCCTGATCGACCTGCTCAGCCGCGAACAGCTGGCCGCGCTGACCGACGGGCTCGACACGGTGGCGCGGGGGTTGGAGGACTGAGCGGCGCGGCTCGGCATTTGAGCCGGTCAGGGCGATCTCGGTGGCCACTGGCCCACCCGAGAATCGGCCGGATTTCGGAGCCGACAGGAACGAGGTCGAGATCCTGGACTGCTTGCACCGGGTGACCGTCCATGTCGAGCGGACTTTCACCAAAGCGGTACCGAAGTAGCGGACCGATTCCATCGCCTCTCGCTCGCCATTCACTCCTCGATGACGACTCGCCGCAGTGGTTCTCCCAGCACTGTGGCACTGCCGGTGGTGTCCATGTGACGCTGTGCCAGCGTGTCCACCGCCAGTTCCTCGGGCAGCGCCGTGGCGAACTTCAGCCCGCGCAGCGCGTTCCAGCACCGCAGCAGACCGGCCGCGTGCAGCACCGATTCCTCGTTCGGGCCCAGGAACAGGCAGTTCCGTACCGAGCCGGTACGCCTGCCGGTGCGGCCGAGCCGCTGCAGGAACGAGGAGACTGTCGCGGGGGCACCCAACTGGATCACCCGGTCCAGGTCCCCCACGTCGATGCCGAGTTCCAAGGTGGAGGTGGCGACGATCACGCAGTCGCTCGCTTCGGCGAACGCCTGCTCGGAGGAACGCCGCTGCGTCGCCGACAGCGAGGAGTGCGAGACGAAGGTCGTCACTCCGCGGAAACGGAGCGCCGTGGCCGGCTCTTCCACCCTGCGCCGGGAGTCGACGAACACCAGCCGTTTCTCACCCCGGTGCAGTGCGGCGATCACTTTCGCCGCGTTCTCCACTGTTCCCACGTGGTCCAGCGTGATCTCCGGTACACCGGCGGGGGCGCTGGTGGTGTGCCGCTGGTCACCAGCCTCATCTGCTGGCGACGACTCCCACACCAAATGCGTTAGGGGCTCTATAGATGCCGTCGCACTACTAGATGCCCCTGAATGGCCTACCGGGCGTTCGGAGGGTGGTCTACTCGAACCGCCGAGCGAAGTCCCGCAGCTGGTGAGTAATCCGTTCAGCGATGGCTGTGCGGTTATCGGGTTGGTCTTCGTAGTCGATGCGGAAGGTGCGCATCATGTCGAGCAACTCTCGTTCCTCGGCCGGTTCGTAGTACCCCAAACTGGTAACGAGGAGGCAGCAACGGTAGGGGGACAAGACACCGTCCAGACAGGTCCCGGCAGCGTTGAAGCAGGCCATGGGAAAGTAGGAATCGGAGGTGTCTCGGCCCATCAGTGTTCTCGGGGGTATCCGCAGCAGAACCGGCTCGGCGATTTCGTCGTCACGCCCTGCTTTCCGCTGCGGATCAGCGGCGACTTCGGTGAAGGCGTCGCACTTCCCCAATTGGTCGATGCAGTCCAGGCTCACCCGTTCCAGCGTGCTGTGCGTGCGCTGTTGACCGGGGTCGTCCAACAGCGCACGCACTTCTCGATAGGATTCCACCAGGGTGGTGCCGGGGATGTCGGAGTACCCCAACGCGGCGCACCCGTGGATGAACCGGGTCAAGCCACGGCGCAACGCCAGATGTGGATTGGCCTGGTCCTGTCGCTCGGCGTGCTCACGCAGCTGCTGAATCCGCTGCCGTACTCCCCTCGGTCTCATTCGAGGCAGGGTAGGTCATTCGCCACTGCTTGTCTTCGAGGGTGTCTTTCTGGGCCGAAGCAGGCTGCCAGAAGGTACACTCGCGCCAGTCATTATTTGGCTCAGTGTAGATCGTGGCTATGTCTCCGGTCGCGTCATTGACGACGACGTCACCTCTGCGGTCCGTTCCGTGGTACTGAACGATGTAACGTGTATTTCCTGGATCACCTGGGCGGGGAAAGCCATAACTTACCACCCGGTCGGCACAATGCATGAAACTATAGACATCAACGTAGGGATCGTGCGCGGGGCGATTTTCAGTGTCCCACACCATGTGTTTGAGAGAGCTGCAGCGCCATTGGTGTGTTTCGCCAGTGCTGGGGTTGACCCAGCCCATGATGACGAAGCTGTTGTCAACAGCCTATTCTAGGTAGTCATCCATGCGTTGTTCCAGCTTTGCGGCGTCGAACTCGAAACCTGGTGCCGGATCGGCGCTAGCTGTCGGTCCAGCAGTCACGAGCGCAGTAGCGACGATAGCACCGCTAGCCAGAGTCGCTAGAAAGCGACGCATAGATTCCCCTTCTTGGTGTGCCGGGAAATTAATTCTGGTTCGGGTAATAAATTTATGGTGTTCAGTGTTCATGTTGCAAGCGTCTGTGTGTTCCGTCACGGGTTGGGCTCTATTGTGTTGCTTCACTCGCACGAGGGCATGATTCAGCGTACGCTGATTGGTCTAGAGTATATGGGTGTTCTGATCGATAATCTCCTGGGGGTTTTTCGTATAATAGAAGCGGCCTTATTTGCCGGTGCGCACCACGAAAGGATGTATTCGACCGCGTTGCTTATACTTGCGGAGAATTTTTCGTTGAAAGGGATCGCTGTATTTCGGTTTTCTCCGATGGTGTCGCATAAGATTTTTCCTTGTCGGCTGTGGTAGTTGTTCGCACGGGTTTTCCTGCGCGAGTGTGGAACTGTTGTTTGCGGTTGTCGTGGACTCTTCATCAGTGGTTGAGCTGTCCTCGCCGGAGCTGTCTACTCCGCAGGCGGCGAGCAGCAGGCTTCCTGTAGCGAGCCCTGCCAGCAGGGTGGTGCGGCTTGTTGTGGAGTGTCGGGGCATGGTGGTCATTCCTGCTTTCCGAGGTTGGTGACGTTGCCTTCGTCGGTTTCCTGGGGAAGTCGGATTTCCTAGTGGAAAGATTGGACGGCCTTCGGGGGTCTTCTCTCGGTCCCGTAAGGTCCTTTCCTCGGAGGCGTCCTCGTTTCCGGCGGCGACCTGTTGATTGAGTTTCGCGATGGCCTCACCGGCGGGGTTAGTACTGCAACGGCACTCGTGTGAGTCGGTAGTGGATCGTGGTGGGTGTGGTGCTGGATGTGATCTCGGTGGAGTTGGAGCGGGTGCACGCGCGGATTGCGGGGCGGTTTGTGCGTTCCGAGCCGCGGGCGCGGGTGCGTGAGTATGTGTCTGGCCTGGTCGCGGGCTTGGAGCGCAAGAACGGGTGGACGATTGCCGAGCAGGCTGGTGAGGTCAGTCCGGACGGGATGCAGCGGCTGTTGCGGCGGGCGGACTGGGACATTGCTGGGGTCCGCGATGACGTGCGGGACTACGTCATCGAGCATCTCGGCGAGTCCGACGGGGTGTTGATCGTTGACGAGACCGGGTTTGTGAAGAAGGGCACGCGTTCGGCGGGGGTGCAGCGGCAGTATTCCGGCACGGCGGGGCGCACGGAGAACTGCCAGATCGGCACCTTTTTGGCCTACGCCTCTGGGTCCGGGCATGCGTTGATCGACCGGGAGCTGTATTTGCCGAGGTCGTGGACTGACGACCGGGATCGGTGCCGAGCGGCCGGGATACCCGACGAGGTCGGTTTCGCCACCAAGCCCCAGCAGGCCCAGGCCATGATCGACCGTGCTGTGCAGGCCGGGGTGCCGTTCGCCTGGGTCACCGGCGATGAGGCTTACGGGCAGGCGCATTACCTGCGGGACTGGCTCGAGCACCGTGATGTGGCCTACGTGCTGGCCACCAAACGCACCGACACCCTGACCACCGCCGGCGGTGACACGCGCCGGGCCGACGAGCTCGTCACCACACTCTCGCCGGGCTCGTGGCGGCGGCTGTCGGTCGGGGCCGGTGGGCACGGGCCACGCCTGTATGACTGGGCCCGCGTGCCGCTGGGCACGGCCTGGCCGCCCGGGCGGGGTCGCTGGCTGCTGGCGCGACGCTCGATCAGCGACCCCAGCGAGATCGCCTACTACATCGCCTATGGGCCCCGCCGATCCCGGCTGCTCGACCTGGCCTGGACCGCCGGCTCGCGCTGGCATGTCGAGGAATGCTTCCAACAGGCCAACAACGAGGCCGGACTCGACCACTACCAAGCACGTTCTTGGCGAGCCTGGTACGCCCACACCACCCTGTCCCTGCTCGCCCTCGCCTGGCTAGCCGTCGCGAAAACCCAGGCCATACAGGGGGAAACCGCGTCAGCAACCAGGGCATGATCGACTACACCTTAGCAGAGCTCCGTCGCCTGTTGATCAACCTCATCACCCGAACACCACACCCCGCCGACCACGTCTGGTCCTGGTCACGCTGGCGCCGACGACGCACACCACCAAGCCCGACACTGCCACTACCAACAACGCGGCTACCCACTCTGAGCGCCGTTGCAGTATTAG
>NZ_FNJR01000017.1 GCF_900104475.1 Actinopolyspora xinjiangensis | reverse complement strand
CACGCCCAGGGCAGGTTACTCACGTGTTACTCACCCGTCCGCCGCTCTGCACACCGATCCGAAAACCGGCGCCATCGCTCGACTTGCATGTGTGAAGCGCGCCGTCAGCGTTCGTCCTGAGCCAGGATCAAACTCTCCAACAAGAAACCTATTGGAAAAAAACCCCAGCACCACCCACACCACAACACCACAACCATGATGCCGCAGCGCGGGCACTACTCAAAGCAAAAAAAGACAAGAAAGCAAACACACACACGCGTGCACAAACACTGTTGAATTCTCAAAGAACACACCCACCACACACGCGGCAGGCCCACACCCGGAAACATCCACCAACTAACCAGCCAGCAGACATCCGAATGCTTTTCCGTTGTTCACCGCATTCACCGTAGCACCCCCACCAAACCCCCCACACACCGGGGGGCCCAGCCACCCGCCGATCACGACCCACCACCACAGCGAGCCCCAACCAACGAACCAGAAGGCACCACATGCAGTTCTACAAACAACCAGCCACCACCACGAACCGAAACCAGAAACCACCCGGAAAGCACCCGAAAAAACCGAGCACCAACCCCTAGCGATTCCCAACCCGGCCCCGCCGTGCTGACAACAACCACTCTAACCCCCCACCACACACCCCCACACACCCACCCCCCAACAATCAACGAATTCCCAGGACAACCCCGGTAAATACCGCGAAAAACGTTCGGATGGCCGCCGTGCGCTCACAGTTCACCCGGCGACCCACCCGAGGTCCCTAGTGTGGCGCCACGGCACCCACCGGATCGGACTGTCCATGACGGTCCTGGCGCGCCTGGTGCTGCCAGTTGGTGATCCGCCGGACGACCAACGCCGCCAGGACCCCCGCGGCGACTTGGACGGAAGAGACGAGCAGCCCCGTCAGCGCCAGATCGTGGTAGAGCGCCAGCGCTTCTTCACCTGGGAGTTCGAACTGGTTCCTTTCCACTCCGGTGTGCGTGTAAGTGACCACACGGTGGGCCCGGTCGACGCTCATCATCGCGAGGAAAACCAGCCACCAGGCCCAGAGCAGTCCACCTTTGTACTCGAAGCTCGATTCCACGTCTCCGCGTACGTGTCCGGGACGGCTCGCTCGCCAGATGTCGGTGAGGATCTGTTTCGGGAACCAGAAACTGACCACCGGGACGATCCAACCGAGGATCAGCCAGGGCTTCTTCCGCCGATGCACCTCGGGGTCCAGCATCTCGGCGTTGCCGCGCACCCGGAACAACCAGATCAGAAACATCACGACCGCGGCCACGAACACGGGGACGGCGAGAACTCCGAACACCAGCTCGAACAATTCCGACGGCAGGAACTCCATGTCCCAGTAGGAGCGGGACCTCTCGAGCGCATCGCCGTACACCACGAACAGCCGGAGCTGCACGAGAGTGTTCAACGCGCGGATCACGGCGAAGGACAACAGCAGCACGACGGTGGCGATCCCCAGTCCCCGCGTCGGCCGGAGAGCTCGCCGCACGTCGAGTTCCGGGGCGTTGCCGGGGTTCTCCGCTCCGGGGTTACCCACGACGCCGGTGTTGTCCAGCCAGTCGGCGGGCATCGCTCTGCCACCGCAAACGGCGCAGTACTCCCGGTCGGCGGGGACGTGTCCTCCGCACACGGCACAGTTCACTGGTCGACTCCCAATCCCGTCGAACGGCAAACGACAAACGGCGAGAACGTTACCGCCGCGACGGTTCGGGGAGCACCCGAATTTCGATACCACCGGGTACCGGTCGCAGGATCGTAACCGGCTCGTGACGGTCTCAGCGCCGACCACCGGTCCGAGGTGTCCGACACGACGCGTCCCTCATCCCGGAAGAGCCGCCGTCGAACGACGCTTCCCCACTGCGAGTCCGCGACATTCAGCCGCCGAGCACGCGCCTGAGCTCGGCATGGCACTCCACAACGGACAACTCCGCTCGGCTCGCGCGGAGTCGCTCGAACTCCTCGGCACCCAACCGTTCCCGCAACCGGGTGCACACCTCGCGCACGTCGGGGTCCCCCTGGTCCAGCACTCCCTGCAGAGCAGCCGCCACCCCGAGCATCCGCGCCGCCTCCTCCGGCTCGGCCTCGTGCAGCAGCAGCCGGGCCAGTTGTTCGGTCAGCACCGCGCTCATCGGCCTGCCCAGCACGATCTCCTCTCCACCGAGAGCGGTCCCGAAAAGCTCGCGCGCGCCCCGCACATCCCCCTCGTCGAGCAGCAGTCGGAGCCGGAACGACAGCAGCAGATCGCGCATCATCGGATGCGGTGGTGATCCGATCGCCACGAGGTCCGCCTCGGCGTGGTGCATCAACCGCCGGGCCGAGCCGATGTCGCCCTCGGCCCTGGCGAGCTCCATTCGCCCGTACGTGACGGTCACCCGGTGGGTGGAGGGAGCGCTCCCCGCCAATCGGGAAGCCTCGTCCAGTTCCGCGCGGGCACCGGCGAGATCCCCCATTCGCACCCGCTGCATACCGATGCGGGCCAGTTGGGGAACCAGCTCCGCCGGGGAACGGAACTCGCGCAGCACGGCCACCGATTCCGCCAGGCTCTCGACCGCCTTCTCGTGATCTCCCCGCAGCGAGTGGAAAACGGCTGTGATGCAGATCGCCTGGGCCATGCCCCAGCGGTCACCGATGGCCTCGAAAGCCACCGCCGCGCGATTCGCGTGCTGCTCACCAGCGTTCATCTCGCCACGACGCTCGGCCAGCATCGCGCGCCCGTAGTGCGCGGCGGCGTTGGGCCACGGATCCGGGTGTTCGGCCGCTCGCCGCAGCGAGCCCGCCATCTCGTCCAGTCGCTCCGTCAACAACCAGACCATCGGCTCCAGTAGCCCCAAATACACGTAACGCGACATCGCGTCCGTCTCACGCAGCCGTTCCAACGCCGCGCCGAGCCGCTCCGACCAATCGTGAGCATCCACGAACAACCGACGAACGAGCTCGACCACCGCGCGGCTCTCCTCCGGCGCGGGCCCACCCAGCGCGGCCACCTGACGCATCCGCTCGGTGAGCTCGGGGTGGCGCGTATTCATCGACCAGTACCAGTTGAGGGCGGCGGCCAACCTGATCCCGACCTCGGCGTCGGAGTTCGCGAGCGCCCAACGCAACGCCCGCATCGTGTTGTCGTGCTCGGCGTCCAGGCGTGCCAGCCACTTCAGTTGCTCCCGCGAGTGGATGAGTGGGGCCGCCTTCTCCGCGAGGGCCAGGAAGTGTTCGGCGTGGCGGCGTCCCAGAGTCGCGGTCTCCCCGGCGTCCGCCAGCCGTTCGGCGCAGAAGACCCGCACCGTCTCCAGCATCCGGTAGCGCATGACGGTGCCGTCGTCGACCGCCTCCACCAGTGACTTGTCCACCAGGTCGGCGAGGACTTCGTCCACGTCACCGGCCTCCAGCCCGGCACCGGAGCACACCTCGGCCACCGACTCGGCACGCGCGGAGCCCGCGAACACCGACATCCTGCGCGCCAGTACCCGTTCGGGCTCGGTCAACAGCTCCCAGCTCCACTCCACCACCGCGCGCAGCGTGCGGTGACGGGACATCGCTGATCGGTTTCCCCTGGTGAGCAACCGGAACCGGTCGTCGAGCCGTTCAGCGACCCCACGGGGGCTCATGGAGCGGACCCGCGCGGCGGCGAGCTCTATAGCCAGTGGCATACCGTCCAGTTCACGGCAGATCTCCACGACGTGGGCCGTGTTGTCCCGGGTGAGCTCGAAGTCACGCCGCGCGGCGACGGCGCGCTGCTCGAAGAGCCGTACGGCCGCGCTGGAACCCGCCGCTTCGGCGTCGTCGGGCAGCTCCAACGGCCCTACCGGGAGCAGCTTCTCACCGGGTAGTGCCAGCGGTTCCCTGCTCGTGGCCAGTATCCGCAGTTCAGGAGCACGACTCAGCAGCTGTTCGGCCAGCTGCGCGGCCGGCGTGACGAGGTGCTCGCAGTTGTCCAGGATCAGCAGGGTCGGTTCGGATGCCAGCGTCTCCACCAATCGGGGCAACGAGTCGTCTCCCGGCTGCCCATGATCGATCCGGGGTGCCTGTCGGACCCCCAGTCCGGTCAGCACAGCCGAGGAGAGGGCGTGCCCGTCACGCACCGGTGCGAGTTCCACGAACAGCACCCGCTGTGTGGTGATCCTGGAGGCTCCCTCGGTCGCCAGTCTGGTCTTGCCCGAACCGCCTGGCCCGAACAGGGTCACCAGGCGCGCTTCGCGCAGCGCGTGTTCGAGTTGGGCCAGTTCCCGCTCCCGCCCCACGAAACCGCTCATCGGCCGCGGCGGCGCAGCGCCCGTCGGAGTCGTTCCACCGGTCGGGCCCGAAGCCGACGACCCGTGCTGGGCGGAGTCCGGGATCTGCGGGGAGTTCGTCTCGTCCGCGTTCCCGTCTCGGAGCACGGCGAGATGCAACTCGCGCAGTCGGTCGCCCGGTTCGGTCCCGAGATGCTCGACCAACTGTCCGCGCAGCCGCCCGTAGCAGGCCACGGCTTCGGCGCGCTGCCCGGCCGCTCGCAGCGCGCGGATGTGCAGTTCCGCGAGGCGTTCGTCCAGCGGGTGCGCGCGGGTGAGCCGCGCGAGCTCGTCGAGGAGATCCACGTGGTCACCAAGCCGTAGCTGGGCCTCGATCCGGTCGATCAGCGCGGAACGTCCGAGCCGTTCCAGACGGGTGACGGTGACTTCGGCGAAGGCAGCACCTCGGAAGTCGACCAGTGGATCGCCGCGCCAGAGCTCCAACGCGGCCCGCAGGTCCTCGACCGCCTCCGTCGGGCGGTCCTCGCGCAGTGCGCTCCGCCCACGAGCGGCCAGCCGTTCGAAGCGGTGCAGGTCGATCTCGTCCGGATCAGCTCGCAGGGCGTAGCCGACCCCTTCGGAGCACAACCGCAGACCGGTCACCGGGCTCAGCGCCCGCCTGCTCCGGGAGACCAGGGTGTGCAGCGCGTTGGTGGCACCGGTGGGTGGGGATTCGCCCCAGAGATCGTCGATCAACGTTCGCACGGGCACGTCGCGGTTGACGTCCAGCGCCAGGCGCGCCAGCAGGGTGCGCACCCGGTTACCACCCGGATCGACCGGTTCGCCCCGGCTGTCGTGCACCCGGAACGGGCCGAGCATCGCTACCAGCACACGGCACCTCACCAGCTCTTGCCGCCGCCTCGCGAGCAGAGGCGGGCCGAGACAGCCCCAGCGTGACGGCCGATCACCGGCCGCGCTCCGACCGGTCGGCGCGGCGCCGGCGCAGCCACGTGACGAGCCCGCCGATCACCACCACGGACAGCACGAGAGCACCGAGCAGCACGGGCCACCCCCACCGGTCCGACACCGCGTCCAGCGTACGCCGGGTGGGGCTGTCCTCGTCGGCCAGCACGACCCCGAGCAGGCCCAACGCCGCCAGCAGGACTGCTCCCAGCAGGACGTGCCTCGGCCCGCCCATTCGTCGGGCGCGCCGGTGCAGCACCCGCGCGACCTTCACCAACCGGAACACACGAACGAGCTGGACGGCGGCGACCACCCGGACCAGCCGCAGCACCTGGGCGGGTGCGAACGCGAACACCACGGCGGGGATCGTCAACACGGTCACCAACGCCATCCACCAGTGGTCGCGCAGCCAGCGGGGACGGTTCTCGCTGAACCAGAACAGCAGGGCCGACTCGGCCGTGAGCACCAGCATCGACAGCCAGTTGAGCACCGTTCCCAGCAGCGACACCGGCCCGTCCAACCGGGTGAGGAAAACGGCGGGAACCGAGACGGCGGCAGCGGTGAGCACCGGCACGTGCAGCGCACTCCGGATGCGGTCCTCACTCTGCCGGGAATTCACGCCGACCGCGCCTCACCGATCGCGTGGAACGACCACGGGTTCGGTCCGGAGCGGCTCAGCCGAACCGGGCGTACCGACGCCCCGGACGCCGGGGCCGACACGACCGGCTCGGCGCGTCGGGGCGCCTCTCCACCGCACTCGACCGCCGGCGGTCCGCCCGGCGGTGGCGAACGAAACGATCCCGCCCCAACGGGGGCGGGATCGATCGTTTCGGGCGTAGCGGATCACTCCGAGGAGCCGGACCCTTCGGACTGGTCGTCCTGGCTGGACGAGGATCCCTCACCGGAGGAACCGCCGGAGGAACCGGCCAGGTCCACGGGCGGCGTGTCCGGAACGGTGGAGGGCTTGGCCTCACCTCGGAAGGTGAACTGGGCCTGGTCCTCGGTTCCTTCCTCGTCCCAGCCGTCGACGTCGACGATCACGATCTGACCAGGCTCGACCTCGCCGAACAGGATCTTCTCGGAGAGCTTGTCCTCGATCTCGTGCTGGATCGTGCGGCGCAGCGGCCGGGCACCCAGCACCGGGTCGAAGCCCCGCTTGGCCACCAGCTTCTTGGCCTTCGAGGTCAACTCGATGGACATGTCCTTGCTCTTGAGGGCGCTCTCCACCCGGCCGATGAGCAGGTCGACCATCCGGATGATCTCTTCCTCGGTGAGCTGGTGGAAGACGATCACGTCGTCGATCCTGTTGAGGAACTCCGGACGGAAGTGCTTCTTCATCTCCTCGTTGACCTTGGACTTCATCCGCTCGTAGTTGGACTCCTGCTCGTTGCCCGCGGTGAAGCCGAGGCCGACCGCCTTGGAGATGTCGGCCGTGCCCAGGTTGGAGGTGAAGATCAGCACCGTGTTCTTGAAGTCGACCACGCGACCCTGGCCGTCGGTGAGCCTGCCGTCCTCCAGGACCTGCAACAGCGTGTTGTAGATCTCGTGGTGGGCCTTCTCGATCTCGTCGAACAGCACCACGGAGAACGGCTTGCGCCGGACCTTCTCGGTGAGCTGACCGCCCTCCTCATAGCCGACGTAGCCCGGGGGCGCGCCGAACAGTCGGGAGGCCGTGTAGCGGTCGTGGTACTCACCCATGTCGATCTGGACCAGGGCGTCGTCGTCGCCGAACAGGAACTCGGCCAGCGACTTGGACAGCTCGGTCTTACCGACACCGGACGGCCCCGCGAAGATGAAGGAGCCGGAGGGACGCTGCGGGTCCTTCAGCCCGGCACGGGTACGACGGATCGCCTGGGAGACCGCCTTGACCGCGTCCTCCTGACCGATGATCCGCTTGTGCAGCTCTTCCTCCATGCGCAGCAGCCTGGAGGTCTCCTCCTCGGTGAGGCGGAAGACCGGAATACCGGTCCAGTTGGCCAGCACCTCGGCGATCTGCTCGTCGTCGACTTCGGCGACCACGTCGAGGTCACCGGCCTTCCACTGGGTCTCGCGCTCCTCCTTCTGCGTGATGAGCTGCTTCTCCTCGTCACGCAGCCGGGCGGCGCGCTCGAAGTCCTGCCCGTCGATGGAGGACTCCTTGTCCCTGCGGACCTCGGCGATCTTCTCGTCGAACTCGCGCAGGTCCGGCGGCGCGGTCATCCGGCGGATGCGCATCCTGGCGCCCGCCTCGTCCAGCAGGTCGATCGCCTTGTCCGGCAGGTACCGGTCGTTGATGTAGCGATCCGCCAGGCTGGCCGCCGCGGACAACGCGGAGTCGGTGATGGAGACGCGGTGGTGCGCCTCGTAGCGGTCCCGCAGTCCCTTGAGGATCTCGACGGCGTGGTCCAGGGAGGGCTCGCCCACCTGGATCGGCTGGAAGCGGCGTTCCAGCGCCGCGTCCTTCTCGACGTTCTTGCGGTACTCCTCGAGGGTGGTGGCCCCGATGGTCTGCAGCTCACCGCGCGCCAGCATCGGCTTGAGGATGCTCGCCGCGTCGATGGCCCCCTCGGCGGCACCCGCACCGACCAGCGTGTGGATCTCGTCGATGAACAGGATGATGTCGCCGCGAGTCTTGATCTCCTTGAGTACCTTCTTCAGGCGCTCCTCGAAGTCACCGCGGTACCGGGAACCGGCGACCAGCGAACCGAGGTCGAGCGTGTAGAGCTGCTTCTCCTTCAGTGTCTCCGGGACCTCGCCCTTGACGATCTTCTGGGCGAGCCCCTCGACCACGGCGGTCTTGCCGACACCGGCCTCGCCGATGAGCACCGGGTTGTTCTTGGTGCGGCGGGAGAGCACCTGCATGATGCGCTCGATCTCGGTGTCACGACCGATCACCGGGTCGAGCTTGGACTCGCGGGCGCTCTGCGTGAGGTTGCGGCCGAACTGATCCAGCACCAGGGAGGAGGACGGCGTGCCCTCGCTGCGGCCACCGGCCTCGGCCGGTTCCTTGCCCTGATAGCCGGACAGCAGCTGCAACACCTGCTGACGGACCCGGTTGAGATCGGCACCGAGCTTGACCAGCACCTGCGCGGCCACACCCTCACCCTCGCGGATCAGGCCGAGCAGGATGTGTTCGGTGCCGATGTAGTTGTGCCCGAGCTGGAGCGCCTCCCGCAGCGACAGCTCCAGAACCTTCTTGGCCCTCGGGGTGAAGGGGATGTGGCCACTGGGCGCCTGCTGGCCCTGGCCGATGATCTCCTCGACCTGCTGGCGCACGCCCTCGAGGGCGATCCCCAGCGATTCCAGCGCCTTGGCGGCGACACCCTCACCCTCGTGGATCAGACCCAGGAGAATGTGCTCGGTGCCGATGTAGTTGTGGTTGAGCATCCTGGCCTCCTCCTGGGCCAGGACAACCACCCGCCTCGCGCGGTCGGTGAACCTCTCGAACATTCGCACTCCCTGACTGCTGCGCCGGCGGTCTCGTACCGGGCACCGCTCCTGCTCACGCCGATGCCCGCGATGGGTTCAGCACTCTGAGCTCCACTCTAGTAGCCACGGCCCACTCAGGGCCGGTCCGGCTCGCAGCCCACTTTTCGACGACGTTGCGTTCACGCGGCCCAACAGAGCGCTGAGCTGCGAAATTCCCTTCGCGAACCGGGACGGCGGGAGTGTCCGCCGAGCGCGAACACCACCTTCCACGGCTCGAATATCACTCATCCGGCCCAGTGCGTCCCGGTTCGGACACCATCCGGTTCCGCACCCCGGACTGCCTGCCACCGACCGGGACCACCATCGGTGTACCCGTAACCGGGTCCGGAATCACCCGGGCGCTGAGATCGAACACCTCGCGCAGCAACCGCTCCGTGAGCACCTCCTCCGGGACGCCCTCGGCGGCGATGCGGCCCTCCGACATCGCCACCAGGCGATCCGCGTAGCGGGCGGCCAGGTTGAGGTCGTGCAGCACCATCACCACGGTTCGACCGCTCTCCGCGTGCAACCGGCCGATCAGCTCCAGCACGTCCACCTGGTGCGAGAGATCCAGGTAGGTCGTCGGCTCGTCCAACAGGAGCAGGTCCGTTCCCTGCGCCAACGCCATGGACAGCCAGGCACGCTGGCGCTGTCCGCCGGAGAGCTCGTCCACGGAGCGGTCCGCGAGGTCCTCGATGCCGGTGAGCGCCAACGCCTCCGCCACGGCCGACTCGTCGTCGCTCGACCACTGTCGGTACCAGGCCTGGTGCGGATGCCTGCCTCTTGCGACCAGGTCGGCGACGCAGAGCCCTTCCGGGGCGGCCGGGGACTGCGGCAGCAGTCCCAGCCTACGCGCCACTTCCTTGGTGGACATCCGGTGAATCGGCTCCCCGTCGAGCAGCACGCTGCCCCGCTTCGGCTGCAGCAGCCTGCCCAGCGCGCGCAGCAGTGTGGACTTGCCGCAGCCGTTGGGGCCGATCACGCCGGTGATGGTGCCGTCGACGACGTCCAGATCCAGCCCGTCGACCACCACGCGGTCGCCGTATCCCAGCGACAGGTCGCGGGCGCGCAACCGGTTCCGCGCGGTCTCGGAAGCCCCGTGCCCGCTCGGGGAGTCGGCGTCGGTGTGCGCGACCGCGTCGTTCGCGGTGTGCGAGGCGGTCATGTGTGAACCTCCCGGTACCGGTGGACGAGCAGGTAGATCAGGTAGGGAGCGCCGAGCACGGCCGTGACCACGCCGACCGGCAGTTGCAACGAGCCGAACAGGGTGCGCGAGACCAGGTCGGACGCCACCACGAGGAGAGCCCCCAGCACCATCGAGACGACCAGCGGAGGTCTCGGGACACCGGCCATGCGGAGCGCGATCTGCGGCGTGGCGAGCGCCACGAACGCGATCGGCCCGGCCGCCGCGGTGGCCAGCGAGGCGAGCACGGCGGCACTCAGCAGCAGCGCGCCCCGCGCCACGTTGACGCGCACTCCGAGTTCGCGAACCGTGTCGTCGTCGAACTGAAGCGCCCCCAGCGCGTGGCAGCCGAGCAGGGTCAGCGGCACCAGCACCAGCAGGGCCAGCCCGACCGGCACCACGTTGTCCCAGTCCCTGGCGTTGAGGCTGCCGGTCAGCCACACCATGGCGCGCCCGGCGTCCTGGGTCTCGCCGATGGTCAGCAGCCAAAGGGTCGCGTTGACCGTCAGCGCGTTCATCCCGATGCCGACCAGCACCAGCCGGAACGAGTCCACCCCGCCCCGGTAGGCCAGCAGCGCGACCAGCCCGGCCGTGACCACCCCACCCAGCAGGGCGATCACCGGCAGGCCGAAAGCGGCGACGGCACCGCTGATCCCACCCAGCGTTCCCGAGGTGACGATCACGGCGGTCGCGGCCGCCCCCGCCCCACTCGTGACACCGAGCAGGTCCGGACTGGCCAGCGGGTTGCGCACCACAGCCTGCGTGATCGCCCCGGAGAGTCCGAGCGCGGCGCCGACCAGCAACCCGGTGAGCGCGCGCGGCAGTCGCAGTTGCAGCACCACGAGCCGGTCCCCGGCGTCACCTCCGCCGAGCAGGGTCCGCAGCACTCCCAACGGGGAGATCGGGTAGTCGCCGAGCGCCAGGTCGCAGGCGAACACCACCACCAGCGCCACCAGCCCCCCCAGCAGCACCAGCAGCGGCCTGGGGCGCAGCACCGTGGAGAGCGGGCCGACGCGCAGCGGTTTGCGTTCCCGCACGCGTGCTGCCGGGGCCGCCGGGGGGACTCGCACCGATTCCGTCACAGCCGCATCAGCCTCCTGCGCCGTACCAGAGCTATGAAGAAGGGGGCCCCGATCATCGCCAGCATCACCCCGACCTGGATCTCCGAGGGGCGAGACACGACCCGTCCGACCAGGTCCGCGAGCAGCACCAGGCAGGCTCCGCCGAGAGCGGCGAACGGAAGCAGCCAGCGGTGGTCGGGGCCGGCGAAGTACCGGGCTATGTGGGGTACGACGAGGCCGACGAAGCTGATCGGTCCGCACATGGCCACCGCGCCGCCGACGAGCACCGCGATGGCGGCCACCCCGATCGCTCTGGACCTGGCCACGTTGTGGCCGAGCGCGGCCGCCATGTCGTCACCGAGCGAGAGCGCGTTGAGTCCCGGGGCGCTGGCCAGTCCCAGCAGCAGGCCGAGCAGCAGGAACGGCAGCACGCGCTGGATGAGCCCCATGTCGGAGACCGCGATGGAACCGACCTTCCAGAACCGGTAGGTGTCCAGGCTCTGCCGGTCCAGCAGCACCAGCGCCGAGGTCAGCGCCTGTAGCAGCGCGCTGATCGCCGCACCCGCCAGCGCCAGGGCCACGGGGGTGGCACCTCCGCGTCCGATCGAACCGATCACGAACACCGCGAGCGCGCTGACCAGGGCTCCGCCGAAGCTGAACCAGATGAACCCGAGCATGCCGGTGATCCCCAGCGTGAACACGGCCAGCACCACGGCTAGCCCGGCCCCTTGCGTGATACCGAGCACACTGGGACCGGCGATGGGGTTGCGGGTGTAGCCCTGCATGAGCGCCCCGGCCAGCCCCAGCGAGGAACCGGCGAGAATCCCGGCGATGGTGCGGGGGACGCGCAGCTCGTAGATGATCACGTTGTTCTCGGTCGACGATGTCGCCACCAGTGCCTCGAACACCGCGTTCGGCGGTATGAGCTTGGCCCCGATGAGGATGCTCAGCGCACAGCTGAGCAGCAGCAGACCGCACAGCACGACGATTCCCAGCAGTCTCCTGCGCCGTCGTGAGTTCAACCGGTCCACCGATGGCGCGGAGTCGCGCGCCGTTCCGTCAGGGCGGGCCTCCTGCCGCCGCTCCGCGTCCGAGGGGGTCTCCTCGCCGCGGGCGGTGCGCGTCGAAGCGGAATCCGAACCGGACGGGTCGCCCGAGGTCAAACTGCGACTCAAATCCCACTCCCTTGGCTGTCCGCCCTGATTCGCTTAGGTTGCCCACACTTAGGTTAGGCCCACCTAAGCGTATCCGAAACGGGGAGGGAAGCCGATGCCGGAAGTCACACGGACCAGACGTGAGTTGCTGCGAACGGCGTTGGTCGCGGCGGGGGCGTTGCCCGCGCTCGGCCTGACCGCCTGCGGTGGTGAGTCGGAAACCGAGGATTCGAGCGGTGGAACCGGTGGCACGCGGACCGTCGAGCACGCGATGGGCGAAACCGAGATCACCGGTACCCCGAAGCGTGTGGTGGCGCTGGACGCCACCTTCACCAGTGCCGTGATGGCACTGGACACGAACGTCGTGGGATACACCACATTCGGCGGTCGCAGGAAGCTGCCCGACTACCTGGGGCGGGACCGCGAGGAGTACGGCTCCCAGGCACGACGCGTGGGAAGCCTGAGTCGGCCCTCCACGGAGAAGATCTTCGGGAGGAACCCCGACCTGATCCTGTCGGCGAAGGTCCGGCACGAGGAGCTCTACGGACAGCTGTCCGAGATAGCCCCCACCGTGTTCAGCCGCACCACGGGGGCGACGTGGAAGGAGAACCTGCTGCTGACCGGCCGGGCGCTGGGCAAGGAGGAAACGGCCCGGAACAGGTTGAACGAGTACGAGCGACGCGCGAGGACGGTCGGCGACAGCATTCGCTCTAAGGTGGGGCACAACCCGACGATGTCGATCGTGCGGTTCGCGGGTGAACCGACGGTGCGGCTCTACAGCGCCGACTCGTTCCCGGGAACAGTGCAGCGGGACACCGGCCTGGCCCGTCCCGAGGGGCAACCGACCGGGGACGGGATCGCGGTCAACCTCAGCCAGGAACGGATTCCGGAACTGGACGCGGAGCACATCTTCGTGACGGTCTACCCGGACGAGGCCGGCGACGCGGCCGATACCAGAAAGACTTTCGAGTCCAATCCGCTGTGGGACAAACTCACCGGCGAGGAGCACGTGGTCGACGACATCACCTGGATGACGTCGGTGGGAATCCACGGCGCACACGCGATCCTCGACGATCTCGCGGACGCGTTCGGCGTGGATCCGGCACGGTAACGAGCCAAGCGTGCGGGTGCGCTCCGACACTGTCCGATACGACGTCGTTCGCCCGGGGCGCACCCGGTCTCGTCCCGACCCCGAAACCCTGCCCGTCCAGCTCGACCCCCTGCGGACAACCGGCCGTGCGGAGTGAACCACCGCATGGGTGAACCACCGCCTGGCGGGCAGCCCGAACGACCGGACCGGCCCACGCGTACCCCGCCGGACCGGCCGGGCAGCCGATCCAGCGCCGGGCGGCCCGGTGGGGCCGACCGGAAATCGGACACACCGGGGTGAGAACGGAGGTTCCGGCCTCGCGCCCCGGAGGGTCCACCCGGAAACGACCGCGGCCGGGCGAACCGGACCACGACCGTGACCGGTGAATCGCGCGACGTTCCCGTCACGACTCGGGGCGACCCCGCCCCGTCACCGAGGACGACTCGACGGCACTTCCGAAACAGCGATTCGAGCACCGAGACATTCGCACGTTTCATTCCGAACCGGCTTCCGACGCGAGCCGGACGGATATCGACAGAGCCCGATGCGAACCGGACTCCGATTCGACGGGCGATCGGCCCGTCGAAGGCGAGCCGACACCGGTCGTGCCGAACTTCAGTGCGCCTTGTGGTACTCGGCAACGATATCGGCGGGGATACGGCCGCGATCCGAAACCTTCATGCCCCGCTTGCGAGCCCATTCCCGGATCGCCTGGTTCTGCTCACGATCCGCGCTCGTGGAACCACCGGACGAAGCCGAGGACGAACGCGAGGAACCCGCTTTCGGCCCCGGCTTCTTGCGCCCGCCGGCACGCCGCGCGCTGGCCAGAAAGCCACTCAGGGCCTCCCGGAGCTCGGCCGCATTCTCGTTGGAAAGGTCGATGGTGTACGAGACGCCGTCCAACGCGAACTCGACCGTTTCGTCCGCCTCCCCACCGTCCAGGTCATCCACCAGCTGAACAGTTACCTTCTGCGCCATCTTCCGCGGTCCTCCCCGGTATTCCTTACAGCGAGACGGTGACGATCCGAGCCCGAACGAGTATCGTCGGTGTTCTCCCGAACCACATCGGCCCCGAGGCCGCATCGCGATCGATCACGTATCGAGCCGCTAATACATCGTCACCGTTTCATTCTCGTCAGCAAGGTTAGCGCAGTAAAGCCTGATTCGCACTCACCCCACCGAAGAAATTTCCTCGGGGAGCTTCGATCGGGGAGAGCGATCACGTCATTCCGGACGCACGAGCGGGAAGAGGATGGTCTCCCGTATCCCCAGCCCGGTCAACGCCATCAACAACCGGTCGATCCCCATTCCCACACCACCGGTGGGCGGCATTCCGTACTCCAGCGCCCGGAGAAAGTCCTCGTCCACGGGCATGGCTTCTTCGTCTCCCTCGGAAGCCAACCGCGCCTGCTCTTCCAGACGCGCCCGCTCGACGACGGGATCGACGAGCTCGGAGTAGCCGGTGGCCAGTTCAAAACCCTTCACATAGAGATCCCATTTCTCCGCCATCCCCGAATGCTGCCGATGCTGTCGGGTCAACGGAGCGGTATCCAGCGGAAAGTCCCGCACGAATGTGGGAGCGTAGAGATGGTTGCCGACCATGTGCTCCCAGAGTTCCTCCACCAACTTGCCGTGCCCGAACGAGGGGTCGAGCTCGGACAAACCGGCGCTCTCGGCATGCTTACGGAGCGTTTCGGCGGAGGTTTCGGGGGTTACTTCCGAACCGAGCGCCTCGGAAAGCGACCCGTACATCGTAATGCTCGACCATTGACCGGAAAGATCGTACTCCGAACCGTCCGCCCAAGTGACGGTCTGCGTGCCGAACAGGGACTGGGCCGCTTCCTGGATCAGCGCACGGGTGAGTTCGGCCATCGCGTTGTAATCCGAGTAAGCTTCATAGAACTCGAGCATGGCGAACTCGGGAGAGTGGGAAGAGTCACTCCCCTCATTGCGAAAGTTCCGGTTGATCTCGAAGACCTTCTCGATGCCCCCCACGACGCATCGCTTGAGGAACAGCTCCGGGGCGATGCGCAAGTACAGATCCGTGTCCAAGGCGTTCGAGTGAGTCACGAACGGCCTGGCCGCCGCACCTCCCTGCAAAGTCTGCAACATGGGCGTCTCGACTTCGAGGTAACCGCGCCGTTCGAACGAATCCCGCAGCGAACGCAATGTCGCGGCACGAGTGCGAACCGTTTCGGCCGCCTGCTTGCGGACCAGCAAATCCACGTAACGCTGGCGAACGCGATTCTCTTCACTGAGTTCCTTGTGCGCCACGGGCAGCGGTCGCAGTGCCTTGGCCGCCATCCGCCACTCGTCGGCCAGCACCGAGAGCTCACCACGGCGTGAAGTGATGACCTCACCCGCGACGAAAACGTGGTCCCCCAGGTCGACGTCCGACTTCCAGTCGGACAGGGCCTGTTCACCGATCTCGTTGCGGCTGAGCATGGCCTGCAACTCGCTACCGTCTCCGCCCCGCAACGTGGCGAAGCAGAGCTTGCCGGTGTTGCGCAGGAACATCACCCGTCCGGCCACACCGACCCGCTGACCACTGGAGGTGTCCACGGGTAGCTCGGAGTGCGCGGCTCGCACCTCGGACAGCTCGTGGGTCACGGGCAGCGAGACGGGATAGGGGTCCTGCCCCTCGGCGAACAGACGCTCCCGCTTCTCCCGGCGCACCCGCAGCTGTTCCGGCAGGTCCTCGATTCCGTCGACGCGACTCGATTGATCCTGGTCATTCACAGTTTACCAGGGTACGGACCCGGCAGGCGCGACACTCCGGCAGGATGGCGGAGCCCGCTCACCGGACACGCGGGCCGCGTCGGACTCCCGAACCACTCATTCGAGGTTCCGGTCGAAGACCAGCCTGAGACCGAGCAGGGTCAGCTCCGGAACGTGGTGCGAGATCGTGCGGGACTCGCTGATCACCAGCGGAGCCAGCCCACCGGTCGCCAGCACGGTGGTGGGACCGCCGTGGGTCTCCTCCAGTTCGGACACGATGCTGTGCACCAGCCCGTCCACCTGCCCCGCGAAACCGTAGAGCAGCCCGGATTGCAGACACTCGACCGTGTTCTTGCCGATGACCGAGCGGGGCCGGACCAGCTCGACCTTGCGCAGCTGGGCGGCGCGCGAGGCCAACGCGTCCAGCGAGATCTCCACCCCGGGGGCGAACGCCCCTCCCAGGAACTCGCCCTTCGCGGAGATGGCGTCGATGTTCGTCGAGGTGCCGAAGTCCACCACGACGCAGTTCGTGGAGTACAGGTGGTGCGCGGCCAGTGTGTTGATCACCCGGTCCGCCCCGACCTCCTTCGGGTTGTCCACCAGCAGTGGAACTCCGGTGCGCACCCCCGGTTCGACGACCACCCGGGGGACGTCGCTCCAGTTGCGGCCGAGCATCACCCGTAGTTCACGCAACAGCGTGGGCACGGTGGAAAGGGCCGAGATGCCGGTGATCCGATCGGCGTAGTCCCCCAACAGCCCGCGCATGGTGAACGCGAGCTCGTCGGCGGTCATCCTGGGTTCGGTCCGCATCCGCCAGTCCCGCACCAGCCGCGCCTGCGCCTTCGGCTTCCGGCCGGAACCGGATCGCTGCTCGGAGTCATCGGGCTCGTCCTCGTAGAGTCCCAGCACGATGTTGGTGTTGCCGACATCGATCGCGAGCAGCACCGTGGTTTTCCTTCCTGTCGAGAGCTGGCACAGCGGCGAGCGCCCCACACGGCACCCGCCGGAACGAACCGAACCGAGCGGGTCACGTCCCGGACCCGCTCATCGGGCCTGCGAGTGGTCGGCCGTCGCCGGCTACCGACTCCACACCGATCCGGAGAGGCCCCGACTCCCTCACCGGTGGGAACCACTCGTTGGCCCCACCGCGGAGGTGGCCAGTCCGGATCCCTCGGGGGCATGTCCGGGGTCGCCACCGCTGTCGAGCACGCGGTTGTCCCCGTCGACGAAGAGCACCCTGGGGCGGAAGCCCCTGGCCTCGGCGTCGTCCATGACGCCGTAGGCGATCAGAATGACCACGTCACCGGGATGCACCAGGTGGGCGGCGGCCCCGTTGATGCCGAGGACTCCGGAATCACGCTCACCGGTGATCGCGTAGGTCTCCAACCGCGCGCCGTTGGTCACGTCCACGATCGTGACCTGCTCGCCGTCCAGCAGGTCGGCCGCCTCCATCAGGGCGGCGTCTATGGTCACCGAGCCCACGTAGTGCAGATCCGCCTGGGTGACCGTGGCACGGTGGATCTTGGATTTGAGCATGGTCCGGAACATGCCTGCTCCTTTTCCCGAGCTGTCGGGTCGAACTACCGGGCCGGTTCCGCACGGGAGGCCGGTCCGAGTTCCACCAGCGCGTTGTCCAGCAGTCTGGTGCCGCCGACCGTCGCGGCGACCAGCAGTCGTGCCTCCCCCTCCTCCGGTGCGGGTCCCAGCTCCGGGTCGCACAGCCGCAGGTAGTCGAGTTCGACCATCGGTTCCGAGTCCAGCACCTCGCGCGCCGCCGCCAGTACGGCCTCGGCCCCGCGGGAACCGGCGTGCGTCCCGGCGGCGAGCGCGGCCGACAGCGTCAGCGCGGCAGCGCGCTGACGCTCGTCCAGATAACGGTTGCGGGAGGACAGCGCGAGCCCGTCGTGCTCCCGCACGATGGGGATGCCCTGCACCTCGGTGGGGAAGTCCAGTTCGCGGACCATCCGACGCAGCAGCACCAGCTGCTGGTAGTCCTTCTCGCCGAACAGGGCCAGGTCGGGCCCCACGATGTTGAACAGCTTGGCCACGACGGTGAGCACGCCGCTGAAGTGGCCCGGCCTACTGGCTCCCTCCAGCTCACGTCCGGGCTCGCCCGCGTCGATCGTTATCCGCGGATCGTCACCGTAGAGATCGCGCTGGTTGGGGGCGAAGACGAGCTCGGCTCCCTCCCGTTCGCAGGCCCGCAAATCCTCCTCGAAGGTGCGGGGGTAGCTGTCGAAGTCCTCCCCGGGGCCGAACTGGAGCGGGTTGACGAAGATCGATACCACGGTCACGCTGTTCGGAACACGACGGGCGGCGCGGATCAACTCCAGGTGCCCCTCGTGCAGCGCCCCCATCGTCGGGACCAGCACGACCTTGCGCCCGGTGCGCCGCAGCGTGCGCGTCACCTTCGACAGCTCGGTCGGGAGACGGTGCACCGTCACCTCACCAGCGGTGAAGCCGGGTCCCGCCCCGACGCTCTCCGAGCCGCCCCGCTCGTCCGTCACGCTCATCACCAACCCCCGTCGAGTACTTCGTGGACACCAACCGCGTCATCGGAGCGCAGCACTCCCGAGCTCTCGGCCCGGGCCGCGGTACGTTTCGCCAGCTGCACGTAGCCGGCCAGCACCTCCGGTTCGGACTCCCCCAGCACCTCGAGGTGGCCCCGAACCGTGCCCGCGTCCCCGCGCGAGACGGGACCGGTTATGGCCCGATCGCCGTACCGCAGCGAGTTGTCCAACGCGGCGGACAACATCGGGGCGAGCACCCGGTCCGGTGCTTCGACACCGGCCGCGCGCAGCAGCTGCGCGCTCTCGTTGATCAGTGTGACCAGGTGGTTGGCACCGTGGGTCAGCGCCGCGTGGTAGAGCCTCCTGGACTCCTCCGCGATCCGCACCGGCTCCGCTCCGAGCTCGACGGCCAGGGCAGCACCGACGCTGAAACCGGCCTCGTCGTCCTGCCGTGCCGTCACGGCGACAGTGGCAGCGGTCAGCCGCTCCAGATCCTCCGGCCTACCGGTGAAGGTCATGGCGGGGTGCAGCGCGACGGGCATCACCCCCACGGAAGCCGCCGGTTCGAGCACCTCGACACCGTGCGCGCCGGAGGTGTGCACCACGATCTGACCGGAACGCAACGAGCCTGCTCGCACCAGCCCGCGCACCAACCCGTCGAGCGCGTCGTCCGGCACGGCGAGCAGCACCAGATCCGCCTGCTCGGCGACCTCGTCCGGCGGTCGCACCGGCGCGCCGGGCAGCAGTTCAGCGACCCGGTTCAATGCCGCGTCCGAGACGGCGGCCACCGCGCCGAGCTCGTGGCCGGACCTGCGCAACGCGGCCCCCAGCACGCTGCCGACCCGCCCCGCGGAGATCACCCCGACCCTGAGCCGAGGGCGCGACCGCTCGTCGGCCGCGGTTCGCGGGAAATCCGGCTCCGTTCCCGAACGGACACCGTGTCGATCAGTGGACACGTCGACCAATCCTCCTACCGTTCCAGTCCCGTACCGGGTACCGGACAGCGCCGCGAGACTAACCGGAAAACACCCCCGCTGGGTGCCGATGGTGGTGAGAGCCACGCGACCGCACGCGTGGAAGGGTGGGCTGTGGTGGCACGCGCCACGGTCGAGGGAACTTCCGCCCGGCGTTCCATCACCGTGCCGGTCGTCGTGGCCCCGCCCGCCGAAGCCTCCCGCCCAGGACGCTTCCGAACCGATCACTCCTTGTCGGGGCGTTTCACGTTCATGCTGGTGAGCTCGTCCAACTTGAGGCGCTCGGTGTAGATCGCGTCCTGGGACCCGCTGGCGGACCGGCGAGCAGACTTCAGCTCCTCGACCAGTTTCTCGCGGCGCTGCCTGCGAGCCGAGCTGGTGGTGTTGCCGGTGCTCGCCCGGTACTGCAGGAAGGCCAGCTCGGTGACCGCGATCTGGTAGTCGCGTACGGACCTGGCCGCCTCCTTCCCCGAGCCGCGACGCACCCTGCGTTTCCAGTCACGACGTGCGGACAGGCTGGCCAGCTTCTCCAACTCGCTGGGCACGATCAACCCGGCGCGCTGCAGCGCGGGCAGCTGCTGGGCGACGATGCGCTGCTCGCGCTTGCGCTGCCAGACCACCAGCCAACCGGTTCCCAGGAAGATGGGAACCATGATCACGAAGTAGATGTCGATGAAGCGGACCCCGCCCAGCGTGGTGGAGGCGTTCCAGAACGCGTGCAGCAGCACCGCCCCCAAAAAGCCCAGCACCGGCCACAGGCCACGCGTCCGCGGTCCGCGAGCACGGGTCGCGAGACCGATCCCGATACCGACCATCGCCGTGAACAGCGGGTGGGAGAACGGCGCCAACACGCCGCGCAGCACGAACACGGCGACCACACCTCCGGTCATGTCCCCCACACCCGCCTGCGCGAACGCCTTTCCGAAGTAGAAGATGTTCTCGATGAACGCGAACCCGGCAGCGGTCAACGCCGCGTAGACGATGCCGTCGACCATGCCGTTGAACTCCGACCGGCGCCGGAACCACAGGGCGACCACGAAGAGGGACTTCGCCGCTTCCTCGATCAGCGGGGCCGTGATCACCAGTTCGAAGTGCTGTCGCAGGGTGCCTTCGAACAGGGCCTGTCCGAATCCGGTCATGGCGTCGTTGAGCAGGAAGGCACAGGCGGTGGCACCACCGACTCCCCACAGGAACGCACCGAGCAGGAGCATCGGTGGTTCGGGCTCCCATCGATCGATCCACACGATCGCGGCGAACACCAGGCCGACGGGCAGCAGGGCGACCAGCGCCCCGACGACGGCCGCCAGGTACCCCACGCGGGCGGTCGCGATGCCGAGCATCGTCAAACCACACATACCGAGCAGGATCAGACCGGCGATCGGCCAGCCCACGACGTTGTGCTTGTAGGTCTGGTTCCTTCGGGCGCCCGACAGATCAGGATTGGACACGCCAGAAACGATAAAGCCCGTCCCCGGATGCCGACACCACCAACCGAGAGGGGAGGGGCGGCGGGGTCTCACTCGTCGCGGCGGCGGCGTCTGCGCGTCTCACCGGAGTTGCCGTAGGCGGCCAGGAGGTCGTTAACCGACGTTCCCTGCGTGTGCGCACCGGAAGCGTTCGCCGAAGGCGACTGTTCGGGGGGTTGCGTTCCTTCCGGTTCGGCGGGGGGCGGCTGCTGGGGAGGGGGCGGCACTTCCTGGGCGGACTGTGATGCCTCACTCGATCGTGTCGATTCATCAGCGGAACGAGCGACCGTGCCCCCAACCCCGGTCGTCCGACCAGGTGGCCGCCCTCCCCGGCCGGGGACCACGGCCGCCGAGGGGGACCGCTGCGGAGATCCCACAGTCCCGTCGTCGTTCGGCGGTGTGGCGTTCGGCGGCGTGGCCGGAGGGCCTCCTCCCCCCGGCGCGCCGCCCGCGGCGGCCTCCCGCGCCGGGGGGCCGGATGACTCGGCTCCGCCGGAGGCGATCCCCGGCACACGGCCCCGTGGCCACCCCGGCGGAGGAGCGGGGCCGGTTCTTCGTGCCGGTGAGGCGGTTTCCGGGGAAGCGGGCACGGCGGGTGATGGCCGCGCGCCGGGGGTCGACGGAAAGGATTCCGCGGGCGACGGCTGCGCGCCTGCCGCTTCCGGTGCGGGAACCGGATTCGGCGCACCTGTGGGCGCGGGCCGCGCCACCGCGCCACTGGCAGCGCCCGGCGGCGTGGCTCCGCTCGCGGCACCGCTCTGGGATGCGTTGCCCGGTGAACCGGCTCCCCGAGCCAACGCTCCCGGCGCCGCCGGTGCGTGGGGCACGGCGGCGCCGTGCTTTTCGGATCCCGCCGCTCCGGAGAATCCGGGAGGAGGCGCACCGGGTTCACCACCGGACTCCTCCGGGAGAGCCCCATCCATCTCGGACGGGGAACGAACCGATTCCGCCCCCGGAGCGGCCCCCTCCCTGTTCCTGGGACGGGCACCGGGCCGACCGGGAGGGCGCCGCGGTGAGGCACTGCCGCCGGGAGACGCCGGAGGCGTAACGGACTCTCCCCGGGAAGGCGCGGCCGGGGCGGGCACACCGGCAGCCTGGGGCGCGGCGGGCACGGGCGGAGCGGGCCCAGGCGTTTCGGAGCTCTCGGTCGCCGAACCGACAGGCCGCCCGCCACCGGACTGCCGCTCGGCGAGACCACCGGCGGGCTCGGCTCCGGGTTCGCGGCGCGGGTCCTCGGACGGCACCGCCGGTGAGGGAGTTCCGGCGGGGTTCGGGTGGTTCAGCGACCGGCGCAGCTCGTGCAGCTCCGCACGCAGCTCGGCCACCTCGGTCTCCGTCTCCTCCCGAACCCTCCGAAGCGCCTCGTTGTCGGCGATGGTCTCGTACTCTTCCCGGGCCGCTATCTCGCGTTCGAGTTCCAGCTCGTAACAGCGCTGCCGCTCCGCCAACAACTCGTGCTGCTCCAGCTCCCGACCGCGCAGCCGGGTCGCCCACAGACTCGACAACAGCGCGGACCACAACGCGGCGAGGATTCCCAGCCGCAGCATCCGGACGTCGTCACCGACGATCAGCACGACCGTGGCGGCCAGGGCGAGACCCGACGTGCCGAGCCACAGCAGCGTCGCTCGATCTCTTCGCGATCGAGACTCGGAATCGATCGGGTCAGCCATGCGGCCAACCGTACCCGGAGTTTATAACTTCGAGATCCGGTGGGACGCTCCGAAACCGGAGCGATCACACAACGAAACCGCACGCATTGCTCATAAAACCCGAAGCCACCGTTTCGCGCTACGAACTACGCACCGAACGTGCCCAACCACCGAGAAACACCACTCGCCCCCTGGCGGCGTCGATTTCTCGCGAAATCGCCGGGCGGAGGACGGCACAGCCGAACTCCCAACACTCACGCAGTCGGCGCCGCCGCGGGTTCTCCGCCACAGGACCACCCCGGCAAAACTACCGAGGTTACCGTTCAGCCTCATCGTCGTCGTTCTCCTGTGGCTCGTCCGGATTGCGCATGGCCCATTCCAGCCAAAGTCCGGCGCCGGTCAACGCGGCGGCGCTGAGCACTCCGACCACCGAAGCGATGGTGTCCGACCCGAACACCCGCAGTTCGGCGAGCAGGTACAACAGCAGCGAGGCCCACGCACCGCCCATGAGCGCTCCCGCCAGCGACGAGGCCTTCGCCAGCGCCACGATCCGGGTCGCCATCAGCGGATCGAGTGGTTCGCTGCCACTGCGATGCTTGGCCCTGGGACGCAGCACGACAGCCAGCACGGCGTCCACGATGGCCACTACCAGCAGGATTCCCCCCGCCGCGACCGGAAGTGGCGGCAGGGATCCGTAGGACAATCGCACGAGGCCGTAAACCAGCACGGCGGCGAGCAACGCCGCCCCGAACAGATCGCGGGCACTGGTGTAGCTCATCCGTTCTCCGTCCGTACCGCGAGCCCCACACACATCCGAGCAACCCCGGCTCCCGCCGACAGGAAGCCCCGGCGTGGCGTGACCGTCCACTCGATATGTCGCCCCCTCCGGGAAGAGGCCCGGCGTAAGGTTTCCGTCAACCAGGTCCTCGCTGAAACCGGATCGACGAGGTCCTAACCGCGCAACGCCAGATCGGGCCGCCGCCGAACTCCGGCGGTTTCCGTCTCCGGCAACGCGGCCAGCAGTTCCGAGACCGGGCCGTGGCCCGGCAGCGTGGCATCCGGGTCGAGGGCCAACCACGGGATCAGCACCGTCGCCCGGGACGGGGTGCCGGGATGCGGCAACAGCAGTTCGGGATGCCGACTGCGCACCTCGTCCACGGTGACCACATCCACGTCCAGGGTACGAGGTCCCCAGCGTTGCTCCCTGCGGCGTTCGGCCTCCCGCTCCAGGTGGCGCGCCCGGTGCAGCCAGCCCCACTCGTCGAGCTCGGCCGACTCGACCAGCACCACGGCGTTGAGGAAGTCGGGCTGGTCGGTGACTCCCCACGGCGCCGTCTCGTACACCGGGGAGACGGCGAGCAGCACGTCGCTCAGCCCCCGCACCGCCAACCGGAGGTAACCCAGCCGGTCACCGAGGTTCGAGCCGAGGGACAACACCGCCCCGCTCATGCCGGAGTGGCCTTCCCGCCCCTACCACCCCGACTGGAACGGCGGATGGTCACGGACACGTCGTCGAAGGTCAGCGGTATGGGGGCGGCGGGTTTGTGGATCGTGACCTCGGCCGCGTGCGGTCTGCCGTCACTCATGATGTCGTCGGCGATCTCCGCGGCGACGGTCTCGATCAGGTCGCGCGCCGGACCGGCGACCACCGCCGCCGCGCGTTCGGCGAGCACCCCGTAGTGCAGGGTGTGCTCCACCTCGTCGGAAGCGGCTGCCTCACCGAGGTCCACCCACACCGTGATGTCGACGACGAACTCCTGGCCTTCCCGCTTCTCCCGCTCGAAGACGCCGTGATAGCCGAAGACCCGCAGCCCGGTCAGTCCCACACGGTCAGCCACGGACCTCACCTCCGTTCCGCCACGAAGCGGCGACCCTCACCGCATCCACCGAACCAGTGACATCGTGGACTCGGACCCCCCAGGCGCCCCGGTCGGCTGCCAGCGTGGAAACGGCGGCCGTCGCCACGTCGCGTCCGGGAGCGGGACGAGGCGTTCCGTCCGAATCGGACAGCAAACTGCCGAGGAACCGCTTCCTGGAGGCCCCGACGAGCACCGGAAGTCCCATCCCCAGGAAGGTGTCGAGTTCCCGCAGCAGCAGCCAGTCGTGCTCGGCCCGCTTGGCGAAGCCCAGCCCCGGATCGAGCACGAGCGAGTCCTCCGAAACCCCGCCGGCCAGCGCGGCTTCCACCCGTTCGGACAGCTCCGCCCGGACCTCACCGACCACGTCCTCGTAAACGGCGAGCGAGTTCATGTCCCTGCTGTGTCCGCGCCAGTGCATGAGTATCCAGGGCACCCCGACGTCCGCGACGGCCCCGACCATCTCGGGGTCGGCCAGCCCACCGGAAACGTCGTTGATCATCACCGCGCCGGCCCGCGCGGCGGAGGCGGCCACCTCAGCCCGAGTGGTGTCCACACTCACCGGAACCCCGGCTCCGGCGAGCTCCCGGACGACGGGCAGCACGCGCTCCGCCTCGGTGGCGGCGTCCACCCGCTCCGCGCCGGGCCTGGTGGACTCGCCGCCCACATCGACGATGTCGGCCCCCTGCCCTCGCAGCCGCAGGCCGTGCTCGACGGCGACCGCGTGGTCCAGGTACTGGCCGCCGTCGGAGAAGGAGTCCGGGGTCACGTTCAGGATTCCCATCACCTGACAGCGCGAGGTTCTCGGTAGGTGAACGGGCATCACTTCCCCCGAATCAGTGACAACGCCTCGGCCCGGGAGGACGAGGAGGAACGGAATATGCCGCGCACCGCCGAGGTGGTGGTGGTCGACCCCGCCTTGCGGATACCGCGCATCCCCATGCAGAGATGTTCGGCGTCGACCACGACGATCACCCCGCGGGGTTCCAACTTGCGGGTGAGCGCGTCGGCGATCTGCGAGGTAAGTCGTTCCTGGACCTGCGGACGCTTGGCGTAGAGATCGACCAGCCGCGCGAGCTTGGACAATCCCGTGACCCTGCCCTGCTCGTTCGGGATGTAGCCGATGTGGGCCATCCCGTGGAACGGGAGCAGGTGGTGCTCGCACTGCGAGTACACCGGAATGTCACGGACCAGCACGAGCTCCTCGTGCGCCTCGTCGAACGTCCGGTCCAGCACCTGGTCCGGATCTGTGTAGAGGCCGGTGAACAACTCCTCGTAGGCGCGGGCGACTCGTGCGGGAGTCTCGCGCAGCCCGTCGCGTTCGGGATCCTCCCCCGCCGCCAGCAGCAGCTCCCGGATGGCTGCTTCGGCCCTGGCCCTGTCGAAGTGCTCGTCGACCAGTTCGGCGGGATCGGAACCGAATTCCGCGTCCGGCCCAATCGGCACGCCTTCACGTGTCACGTGTCTTCCCCTCCACAGCGGTGAGGCACCCGGCTCCGCGAGCCGGGTGCCTCGTTCCACCGGAGTCGACGGTCACCGGCCGCTGTACGGACCGGTCCCGTTCTCGTTGCCGGAATTCGAGTCATCCTCGGAATTCCGTTCCGAATTCTGCTCGCTGCCGGCCTCGGGGTGTCCCGCCCCGGAACTCCACGTCTCCGGGGAGTCGGAACCCGCCTGGTACCGGTTGCCGTTCTGGTCCCGCTCCTGCTCACCCCGCTCACCGGTGGCACCGGGGTTCTCACCCGATGGAGGTGGTTGCGCAGGGCCGCCCTGCTCCCGCGGTGGAGCACCGTTGTACTGCTGCGGAGGCTGCGGCTGGTAGCCACCCTGCCCGGTGGGCGAGGTCGCGGGTGTCCAGCCGGGAGGAGCACCGTAGTTGGGCGGCACTCCCTGCGGGACGTGCCCCTGCGGTGGGTACCCCTGGGGGGAGTAGCCCTGCGGCGGCTGGCCACCCTGCGGCGGGTAGGGCATCTGCACGGCACCGGGTTGCTGACCGACCGGAGGCTGCTGCCCCGGAGCGGGCTGCGGCGGGTACCCGTAGGGCTGGCCCGACTGGTTGTCGGGACCGTACTGCCCAGCCGGCTGTTGCGGACCGTACCCGTTGGAGCCGGAGACCGCACCGATCGGCGTGGGGCTCGGCTGTTCGCTGACCGGCGGCGGCCAGGGTTCGCCACGTTCCATGGCCAGCTCACCGGGGGTCTTGATCGGAGGTTTGTCCGAAGGAGTACGCCCACCGAAGTCGTTGAACGCGGTGATGCGCGGCCGCTTCTCGACATCGGCGAAGATGCGTTCCAGGTCGCTGCGGTTGAGCGTCTCCTTCTCGATCACCTCGAGCACGAGGTTGTCGAGCACGTCCCGGTAGGTGTTGAGGATCTCCCACGCCTCGGTGTGCGCCGCCTCGATGAGCTTGCGCACCTCCTCGTCGATCTCGTGGGCGACCTCCAGCGAGTAGTTCGGCTGCTGCCCGGCCGAACGGCCAAGGAAGGGGTCTCCCTCCTCCTTGCCGTACTTCACCGCGCCGAGTCTGGCCGTCATGCCGTACTCGGTGACCATGGCACGGGCGATCTTGGTGGCCTGTTCGATGTCGCTGGAAGCACCGGTGGTGGGCTCGTGGAAGACGAGCTCCTCGGAGGAGCGCCCGCCGAGTGCGAAAACCAGACGGCCGATCATCTCCGACCTGGTCATCATGTCCTTGTCGTCCTCGGGGACGACGAGCGCGTGGCCACCGGTCTTGCCTCTCGGCAGGATCGTGAGCTTGTAGACCGGTTCCAGGTCCGGCATGGCCCAGGCCGCCAGCGCGTGACCGCCCTCGTGATAAGCGGTGATCTTCTTGTCCCGCTCTGAGATGATCTTGCTCTTCCGGCGTGGCCCACCGATCACGCGGTCCACGGACTCCTCCAGGGCCGCACCGGTGATCAGCTGCGCGTTCTCCCGCGCGGTCAGCAGGGCCGCCTCGTTGACCACGTTCTCCAGGTCGGCACCGGAGAAACCGACGGTGCGCTTGGCCAGCCCGTCCAGATCGGCGTCCTGGGCCAGCGGCTTGCCCTGGGTGTGCACGTTCAGGATCGCGCGCCTGCCGCGCAGGTCCGGAGGGGCGACCGGGATCTGCCGGTCGAACCGGCCGGGACGCAACAGCGCCGGATCCAGGATGTCCGAACGGTTGGTGGCCGCGATCAGGATGATCCCGCCCCTGGAGTCGAAGCCGTCCATCTCCACGAGCAGCTGGTTGAGCGTCTGCTCCCGCTCGTCGTGACCACCACCGAGACCCGCGCCCCGCTGCCTGCCGACGGCGTCGATCTCGTCGACGAAGACGATGCAGGGAGCGTTCTGCTTGGCCTGTTCGAACAGGTCACGGACACGGGAGGCACCGACACCGACGAACATCTCCACGAAGTCGGACCCGGAGATCGAGTAGAAGGGCACGCCCGCCTCACCGGCGACGGCGCGTGCGAGCAGGGTCTTACCGGTACCGGGAGGTCCGTAGAGCAGCACGCCCTTCGGTATCTTCGCACCGAGCGCCTGGTAACGGGTCGGGTGCTGCAGGAAGTCCTTGATCTCGTGCAGCTCCTCGACCGCCTCGTCGGCACCGGCGACGTCACCGAACAGGGTCTTGGGCATGTCCTTGGTGAACTGCTTCGCCTTGGACTTGCCGAAGTTCAGCACCTTGCTGCCGCCACCCTGGGCGTTGTTCATCATCCACATGACCAGCAGGACCAGCAGGCCCAGCGGGATGAGATAGATGAGCAACTGGCTCCAGATGGAGCTCTGGGACACCTCGGTGTTCCAGGTCGAGACACCGGACTGCTCGATCCGGTTGACGATGTCCTCACGGGCACCGCTCGGATACTTGGCGATGATCCGGTCGCTGCCCTGAACCTGGACGCCTTCGTTCAGGGTCAGCCTCAGCCGCTGTTCTTTGTCCTCGATGGTGGCTTCGGCTACGTTGCCCTGCGAGATCTGCTGCAGTGCCTTCGAGGTCGACACGTCCGTGTAGCCACGCGTGTCGTCGAAGAGCACGCTGAAGGCATAAATCAGCAGCAACCCCGCCAACAGCCACAGCAGCGGGTTGCGGAGCAGGCGCTTTCGGTCCATTCACTTGCGGCCGCCGAGCGGCCTCGACCCTCCCTGACTGTCACGTCGGGTGGTGGCGGGCGTCCATTCAACGTCCACCCCCGGTTCAGCCCAGCGTACCGTTCGCGGCAGCGTCGGACTGCGCGAGCGGTTTCGCCGGTGACCCAGGGTACCCGCCCCTGGCGTTCCAACGGCCCATGCACCGGATTAGTTCCATTGGTCCCCTTGGTCGGTGACACAACGCACGGACGGGAGCCGACCGTACGCCGTGATCGCCATCACTTCCAGCGAGTGACGAACGGATCACCGTCCCACCTCCGGTTGTACCCCACGACTACCGTCCGGAAAGCGAGTCACGTCCCCGAGGTGTAAACCTTCGGATCGAGGCTGCCGATGTAGGGGAGGTCGCGGTAGCGTTCGGCGAAGTCCAGCCCGTAGCCGACGACGAACTCGTTGGGGATGTCGAAACCGACGTAGCGCACCGGCACCTCCACCTGCACCGCGTCGGGCTTGCGCAGCAATGTGCAGACCTCCAGCGAGACGGGCTGCCTGCTCGCGAGGTTCCGCAGCAACCAGGACAGGGTGAGCCCGGAGTCGATGATGTCCTCCACCACGAGCACGTGCTTGCCCGCGATGTCGCGGTCGAGGTCCTTGAGAATGCGGACCACGCCCGAGGACGAGGTCGAGGAGCCGTAGGAGCTGACCGCCATGAACTCCAGCTGCGCCGGTCGGGGCAGTGCCCGGGCGAGATCGGTCATCACCATGACGGCGCCCTTGAGGACACCGACCAGCACCAAATCGCCCCCCGAAAGGTCCCCGTAGTCCTCGTCGATCTGCTTGGCCAGCTCACCGACCTTGTCATTGATCTGCTGCTCGGTGATGAGCACGGAGGCAATGTCGCCGTCGTACACGGCCCGGCTTCCCCTCTCGATTGGGTCGTCGTTCACCCGTCGCTCGACCGTTGGTCGGTTCCGCGACCCCCGCATTCCACCAGAAGGGTCCCACGGATACGAACCAGCTCAAAGTTCCCCGGCAGAGCGTGACCACCTTGCCCGCGCCAGTCACCCACCAGGGCGTCCGACGCACGCAGATGGGCATCGCTGAGTTCCGGAACCCCCTGATCCGTGAGCCAGTCCCGCAGCACGCGTCTGCGAAGCGCGGGAGGGTGCGCCGCAAGGCTACGCGCGTCGAGCCCTCCGGAATCCGCCACCCGCTCGCGGAGATCCGCTGCCACGGCGTCCAGCGCATCGGCGTCCTCCCGTAGCTGAACAGCGGTACGGGACAGGGCGTTCGCCACCCCGCCCTGCAGGACCTCCTCCAACAAGGGCAGCACCTCGGTTCGGAGGCGTATCCTCGTGAACCCCGGATCGGCGTTGTGCGGATCACGCCACGGACGCAGTCCCAGCTCGGCACAGGCCTGTTCCGTCGTGCCGCGGGTGATCTCCAGGAAAGGACGTGCCCACGGCCCGTCCAGCGGACGCATCCCCGCCAGGGAGCGCGCGCCGGAACCCCGCCCGAGCCCCAGCAGCACCGTTTCGGCCTGGTCGTCGAGGGTGTGGCCGAGCAACACCGGAGATCCGGGGGGACGCCGCGCCCGTAGGGCCTCGTAACGGGCGCGGCGGGCCGCCGCCTCGGTACCGCCCGCACCGTCCGGGTGGACCCGCGCGACCTCCACCTCGGAACAACCGAGTTCGGTCAGCTGCGCGGCGGCCTCGGAAGCGACCCGATCCGAGCCGGCCTGCAAGCCGTGGTCGACGACCACGCCGCGCACCGGCACCTCCCGGTGCCGTGCCACGTGGGTGGTCGCCGCGGCGAGAGCCAGCGAGTCCGGCCCTCCGGAACAGGCCACCACCAGGGGAAGCCCTCGGTAGGGAGCGGCCTGCTCGGAATCGAGCAGACGTCGAACGGCGAGGCGGACGGCGCTGACGCTGGGAGCTGGCGGCACGCCCCCGATTGTCCCGTCGCACGGCGGGCGGTCCGCAGCAGGACCGGGTTCACGACTCGTCCGGCACGGAAACGGCGCGGGTGGGGTGGCGGAACGGCGCGAAAGCCCGCGAGGCGATTCCCGGTCAGCCGTGCACGCGCCGCAACCAGGCGAGCGGGTCGGACAGCTCGGCTCGGGTGGGCAGGTTCTCCGGTCCCTCCCAGACCGCGTTGAACCCGGTCATACCGACGGCTTCCACCACGCCACGGGTGAACTCGGCTCCCTTGGCGTACTGCTTGATCTTGGCGTCCACCCCCAGCAGACTGCGCAGCACCCGGTCGAGCGGCCCACCACCGGCGCGGCGCTGGGTGAAGCGCTCACGGATGGTGTGCACGCTGGGCACCACGCGGGGCCCCACCGCGTCCATGACGTGATCCGCGTGCCCCTCCAACAGGGTGGAGATGGCCAGGATGCGGTCCAGCGCCGCGCGCTGCGCGGGGCTCTGCAGCAGCTCGACCACCCCGAGCATCCCCGGGCTGGTATCCGTCTCCCCCGACCTCGCGGCGCGGATCTCCCGAACCGCCGAGGGAAGCCTGCCCAGCAGCTCACCGCCGGAACCGTCCATCTCGGTCAGCAGTTCGCCGATGCTGCGGGAGAAGTGCTCTCGCAGCCAGGGGACAGCGTTGAACTGCAGCCGATGGGTGGATTCGTGCAGGCAGACCCACATCCGGAAGTCGTCCTGGGGGACTCCGAGGGCGCGTTGCGCGGCGACTATGTTGGGAGCCACCAGCAACAGCCTGCCCGGCTGCCCGGAGTCGGTGGGCGTGAACGGGTCGTACTGCCCCAGCACCTTGGTGCCCAGGTAGGCGAGCACGAGCCCGGCCTGCATCCCCGCGCCACGGCTGTTGACCGCGGCCAGCACCGGGCTGACTTCCTCCCGGTCGTCACCACCGGCGTTGGCCAGCGCGGTGTCGGTCAGCTCGGACAGCCCGCGTGTCGCGCCCCGCAACCAACCCGGTCGGTCCACCACATCTCCCGACACGACCGGCAGGTCCGCCCCCAGGCCGGTCAGCTCCCGGACGTGCGTCTCCGCGCTGACGCTGAACTCCCGGAGCGAGGCCACGGCGCTGTCGGCCTCGGCGCGCGAGATCTCGGGGCCCGGACCGAGCAACCGGGTCGCGGTGGCGACGGCGGTGTTCCAGTCAACGGCCCCGCCGCTCCCGGAGCCGGAGACGTACCCGTCCCGCCGGTCCCGAACCGGACGGGTGTGTCTCGCCGAATCCCGGCGAAACGGGGTGGACAGCGCGGACGCACGAACAGTCACATCCCGACCGTACCCGGGCGGGCGCCGCTGGGCGAATCTCCGCCTCGCTCCACCGGGCCCCGCCCCGAGGCGGGATCGGCGCACCGGCCGGAAGCGCCCGGCCCGGGAACTCAGCGGCAGCCGCAGGAGCGCAACCGGGCCGCGAGCTCGTCGAGCATCGGCCGCACCTTCGCGGGCCGCATCCCGTTGGACAGGAACGCGAACACCAGCAGCCGGCCGTCCCGGGTGACGACGATGCCCGCCAACGCGTTGGTCCCCGTCAGCGTTCCGGTCTTGGCCCGGACCCATCCTCTCCCCGGGGCGGCGTCGCCCTCGTAGCGCCCGGCCAGACCGCCGCTGCCGCCCGCGACGGGCAATGACGTCAGCAGCGGTCGGAGTCTGGCGGAACGCCCGTCGGGCCGCTCGACGGGAGCGGCGGCCACTCGCATCACCTCACCCAGAACCCTGGCGGGCAGGTGGTCCGAGAACGAGAGCCCGCTGCCGTCGACGATCTCGACCCCGGTCAGGTCGAAACCGTTGCGGCTCAGCACCTCGCGGACCGCGCGTACCGCCCCGGTGAACGAAGCCTCGTGGCCGGTGGTGCGGGCGACCTGCCGGGCGATCGCCTCCGCCAGCACGTTGTCCGAATCCCGCAGCGTCTTGCGCACCAGGTCCCGCAGCGGGGGCGACTCGACCTCGGCGAGCGTGGCCGCGTTCGAGCCGACGGTTGTCTCACTCACCGAGTCGGTGGGGGCGCCCAGCCGCGAGGCGAGTTCACGGGCCGCGTCCAGCGCCGGCTCTTCGCTGCGCCTGCTGACCTTGCTGGTGGGATCCTGACGCCCCCCGTCGAGCATCACCGGTTGGATCGGGGCGACGTAGCCCTTGGAAACGTCTCCTCGCGACCAGCTGGGCTCCAGGCCGGGACCGCTGTAACGCCCGACGTCGACCTTGACCGACTCGATCTCGCCGGAAGTGACTTCCCTGACCTCGTCGACCAGCTCGTCCAGCCTGGCCGCACCGGGATAGACCGACTCCTGTCCCTGCGGCAGGGAGGACAGCGTGGGGTCCCCACCTCCGACGAGGACCACGCTCCCCGGCTCACTGCCGCGCACGACCTTCGTGGTGAACCGGAAGCCGTGGTCCATGGCCAGTAACGCCGCGCAGGAGGTGAGCAGCTTGTTCGTCGACGCGGGGACCAGCGGGTGCGTGGGATCCCGCTGCCACAGGGTCCGGCCGGACCGGGCGTCGCGGACCACGGCGCCGAAGCCCCCGAGAGCGGGGGCCGAGGAGATCTCCGAGAGCGCGGCCTCGACCCCCTGCTCGGTGGGCACGGGTGCCGAGCTCCGCAGTCCCCGCACGTCGGGGCTCAACCGGACCGGAGCCGGTGGATCGGCTCGTGTACGCAGCAGCTCGCCGAACCAGCCGGGGCCGCGGAACACCGCGAGCCCGGCGAGCGCGATCACCGCGACCAGCGCGACCGCCGTGACCAGCGCGGTTCTGCCTCCGAGCGCGTGGAAGGGCTTCTTCCGGCCGCTCGCGGGCTCGCCTTCCCCACCGGACTCCTCGCTCGCCGGGGCAACGGCGCGTTCGTCGACTTCCGCGGTCCCCGCGTCGAACGGTGCGGTTTCGGGGTGCTCCGGAACGTCCGCGTGTTCCACGGTCCCCGCCCCGACGGACGGTGGGGAGTCCCCGTCGCCGGATTCGACACCGGACTCATGGCCGGGGGCCTCCGCCTCGTCAGGGCCGGATTCCGCTGGACCCTCCCCCCTGACGATGGACGGCGGAGCCGTGCCCGACGAGGTGTCCGGCATGCCGAAGTCGGCGGGCGAGGCGGGACGCGCCTGCCCGCTCGACTGCTCACCGGCGGACTGTGCCCGCTGCTCGGCCGAGTCGTGCTCCCCTGTCGGGTGGTGGTCGTGCGTGGTGAACCGGTCGGTTCGCCGCTCCGGCGGTCTCCCGGCGGGTTCGGCGGGATCGGGGTCGACGCGCGGCCACTCGTCCTCCCCCTGTGAGGGGGCGGCCTGGGAAACCGGCGCCATGCGGATGGTGGGTGGATCGGCCGCCGCGTCCGACTTCGGCGTGGCGTCCGAGGACGGCCGCGGCCCGTCGGTGGGTGCCACGGGCTCGATCGCGTCGAAACGCTGGGTGCGTTCGACCGCGGCGGGGTCGTGCTCGGGCCATTCGGGTTCCGCCACGTCGGGGTCTCCCCCGGCCTCCGGGGACGACTCGGCGCGCGACGTCTCGGGGTCCTCCGTCGGCCAGTCGAACGAGTCCTCCGGGGCCGGTTCGGGTTCCGCCGCGTCGGAGCTCCGGGAGTCACCGGTGGATTCCGTCTCCTCCACCGCGTCGTCACGACCGCCCGTCTCCCGTGGCTCCTGGGGCTCGGGCAAGTGCTCCTCCTCGCGGCTTCCACCGGCTCGCGGGTGCGATCTCGCACACTGTGTGCGGCTGGAACGGCTGACTTGTCCCACACTAGATGCGTCCGTGGGAGTGGCGGAGAAGGCCACACCGGTAACGGCGTGGAACACTGCCCGGAAAACCGCCGGGGATCGTCGCCGAACGCTTCGGACCGGCCGGGCGCCGGTCGGGGAGTCGGTTCCCCGAGTGCTCCCGACGGGGCCCACACCGGCTCCGACCTGGGATCATCCAACCCCGCGAGCGGTTTTCGGAACAGGTTCCTAGGCTGTATTCACCACTCCACCGGCGGTGGTAACGGTTCGGACACGATCCACTCCGATCCGGCTCCACGCCGGGCGGTCCGCCGCAGTGCGGGCGATCGGGGAACTCCCCGAGCAACGGCCGGGAACGGCAGCACCGCCGTCCGAAACATCACTAGGACGAATGAGGAACGCGTGGACTTCGACGTCACGATCGAGATCCCCAAAGGGGAGCGCAACAAGTACGAAGTGGACCACAAGACGGGCCGTATCCGTCTCGACCGGACGCTGTTCACCGCTACCCAGTATCCGGCCGACTACGGGTTCATCGAGGAGACCCTCGGCGAGGACGGGGATCCGCTGGACGCGCTCGTGCTCATCCAGGAGCCGACCTTCCCCGGTTGCCTGATCAGCGCTCGCGCGATCGGGATGTTCCGGATGCGCGACGAGAAGGGCGGCGACGACAAGATCATCTGCGTACCCGCCGACGACCCGCGTCAGGAACACATGCGCGACATCCACCACGTGCCGGAGTTCCACCGTCTGGAGATCCAGCACTTCTTCGAGGTCTACAAGGATCTCGAACCCGCCAAGAGCGTCGAGGGCGCCACTTGGGTAGGCCGGGACGAGGCCGAGGCGGAGATCAAGAAGTCGTACGAACGGGCCAAGGAGCAGGGCCACTGAGCTCGGAACGACACGACAGGAAGGTCCTCGCCGTCGCTCGGCGGGGACCTTCCTGTTCGCGTGGTCGTCGGTTCGGCACGGGAACCGTTCAGCGGACCAGACCGCTCACGACATCACCGACCGGAAGCCCGCTCACCGAGCTCTCCGAGGAGGGGTCGGAGGACTGCTGCGTCTTGTCCGGGACGCTTTCCAGCATCTCCGATGCGGAACCGTCCAGTTGCTCGCCGTTGAGCAGCTCACCCGAGACGTGCCCCTCCTGGATGGCCTCCGACAGCGGATCCCCGTCGGGGGTGTCAGCGGCACGCCCGGTGAGCTTGCCCTTGGAAGGCACGACGTCACCGACCACTTGCTGAGCCGAGTGCAGTGTCGCGGCGGTGTGGTACGTGGCCTTCGCCACGTTGTTGTCCATCGGCAACTCGGCGGGTAGTTCCGGACCGTCCGCGGCGGCCGCGGTACCCGCGAAGCCGAGGACGCCCACACTGCCCGCCACCAGAGCGCTCACCGTGGTGAGAGTACGTTTCATCGCCTTGGCCGCTTCCTATTCGTTGATCAGGGTCGATCGTTGGTTGGATGATTCGTTCTCCACGCACCGGCGGAATGCCGACGTGTTGGAGTTCCGGTGGAACGGTTTCCACCGGTGAGGGTCGCGGTTCTGAATGACCTGTCTCACCCGCCCGCGCGGTGTCCGCGAGCCGATGTCGGGGCCGGTTGCCCGGTTTCAGAACGTTGACCGCAGCGGCATGGTCGGCGTGCCACACACCCCCGCACTCGGTGCGGGGGAGCCGGTCCCCGCTCCGACGGCCGGGAGCGCCGCCGGTGGGGATGACTCGCGATGTGCGGGCCGCGTTGACCAGCCGTACCGCAGAACCTCCGCGACCCGACACAGTATTGAGTGACTCGGCGGTGATGCCTTCCGCCTGGGCCGCGAGACGCCGGTTCGTGATTCTCCCCGGCGCCGCTGTGCCGACGAATCGCCAGGGGAGATCTTCCGCGTAGATCATGCCCGCGTCGTCCACCACCGCGTTGACCACGCGGAAAGTCTCGATATCCACCTGTTGTTTCCACCGGCGTTGCTGCCGGTGGCTCTTCACGGCGCCGGGGCTGTTACGCCTGATCCGATCGGCTCTCGGCCGAACCCGAACCGGGCGGGACGGTCCTTGTGCGCGATCACCGAGCCGCGCTCGAGCGCGTCCATCTCTTGCAGAAACCTCTCGCACCGCAAGTTCACCCCTCCTCGCCACACAGGCAGCGATCCTGCGCGCCAAGAAAGACTACGGAAACCGTCGTCAACACGATTCAGCGATTCCGACTACCGCTTTCTCTTACTTTGAGTAGTCAAAAATCGCCGAACTCCCCCGAGCCTCAACTCCATAAACACGATCGAGCCAGTAACTCACAGCGGTAGTTCCTCCGCTCCGGATTCCCGTTCCACGAGGCCCGGGCGACTCCACGCGGGAAGGACCATCCAGCGGGACGACGGGACGCCGCGGCCGGGCGGCCACCAGCCGCGCGGAGCGGGCCCAAGACGCCGAACGCCTCGACGGAACCGATGCCGACGCGTCGGATTCAGCCACGGGTGCCGAGCGGCGTCGCTACGCGAGGAAGTCCCCCGGGCTTCCCCGCGTGACTCACCCGGCCGGGACCGGCCCCCGAGCCACGGGGCGACTCGGAACCCGTGGCTACACGAGCGCGTCCGGCAACATCGCCGGACCGACCTGCTGCTGACGCTTGGCGTGCTCGTCCAACAGCACCTCCGCCTCGTGGGCGAACTCCGCGTAGGCGGCCTGCTCGCTGTCGAACCGCCGGTACTTGCCCACCCGCAGCTCAACTGAATGATATTCGCGTTCAAGTGCGTCCGCCGTCCGCTGCAAGTTGAGGCCACGTTCGCGGTACTTGGCGTAGCCGGACAACGCGGCGGTCAACGCGACCAGAAGACTCATCCCGACCGCGATCCAACGAACGTCGGCCGTGGTGACCGAGATCGCCGCGATAACCGACGTCACGATCGCACCGGATATGACCACGACCTGCAGGCCGTTGTGCGCGCGCCGGTACCGCCTGGCCTGCCTGCGGTAAGCACGGATCGCGTCGGGCAGCTGAGCCCGGTAGCGCTTGTGCGCCGCCAACAGGTCCCCCCCGGAACCGACGTCGTCGAGCGACTGCTCGCGTCGGGCCTGGTTCAGTTCGCGCAGTTCGATCGCCATATCGCGTACTTTGAAGTACTGCCGGTAGAGCAGGAAGCCCGACCCCACTACGGAGATCGTCGGAATCACCGAAACGAGTGTCACCAACTGCCACCCCGAGCCTCCCCTCATCGCGAAGTAGCCCACGACCAACGCGATCAGCGCCACGTTGACGGGAAGCGCCCAAACCGTCAGCAGGCGTCGTAACAGCAGCGCCCGGTGCACCTGTTCGGAGAGGTCCGCGATGCGTCGGGCGACGTCATCGGGGTCTGATTCGGCGGAGAGCACACCTCCCCCGACAATCCCCGTGCTGACCTCGGTACTGCTCATCACACGATCCCTTCACGGCGTCACTGTGATCGAAATAGCTCAACAGCGTTACTGCAATCGGCTGACGGAGTGACGCCCAGACTGGTCGAATAACGCAACGCATTCGTTCCCCCCGCAGGGCGGCGTCAACACCGTTCACCGGCAGTCACCGACCCGTCACATCATCCACGAGGCGCCGGAGGCGCGATCAGGCGCGTCACGGACAGAGGGAGCCAGCGGTACGTGGCGAACTTCGCACAGACACGGGGAAAACATACTATAAGTCCACTGTGGACATAAAATCCGCACCCACCGGCCGAGCCCCGAACCGGCACGGGCTCCTCGCCCCCGCGGCGCCCCGCAGACCCGCTCCACCCGGACGGTCGGACTCGCCACGATCACCTCGGAACGAAGACGACACCCTTTCCCGAAAAACGACTTCGAACGATCGCCGTGCCACACGAATAGGCGACATATTCACCGTTCGCATGAATCCAGAAATCAAGAAAACCACAAAAACACCCGAAAAGGGCAGCGACAATTCCACCACCGTTCTTGCTCCTCGGAGAGCGAAACCTCCCGATGCCACACCGAAAGGCGCCATACTACCTGTACAGCGGAAACACCACCAAGCGCCCTCGAAGCACCGCCCCTAGACCATCCGGACGAACATTTCGACAGCGATGAAGGTGGAGATATCTCGGAACTCTTCGTTCATTCCGGGTGGCGGCCCCGGCGTCGAACACCGAGGACGCACCGATAAAGAAAAAATTTCACTTTTCGCGACGGATCGTGAACCGGAATGCTCTCATATCTCTCACCTCGGCCGTACCACGGAGCCGCACGAGAGTATGAGGCGATACTGCGCGCCCCGGCCCCGGCCGGGAAACGACCGGAAGGGGACTCGAACCGAGCATCGCCTCACCGACTCGTCACCGTGCGGTTCTCCCCCAGTCGAAGCGAGCCGGAGACACCGGTGCCGTCCAACCACACAGCCAACGGCAGCGGCCCGCTGTGCCGCGTCCAGTCCGGCGCCAACGCCCGTCCGGACCGAACCAGGATCAGCAGCCCCGTTTCGTCACCCACCGGGTCGAACCGTTCAGAACTCGGCCCGAAGGAGGTGATTCCGAAACGACGCCCCAGCTCGGCAGCGGTCGCGGGTACGTCGTCCACCGCGATGCCGACCTCGCTGATGGAGGCGATGTGTTCGGGCCCGAAGCTCCCGAGCGCCGGGCGGTGCCGCACCCGCCTCCGGGCGATCAACTCCAACACCTCGCGGTCGGGCCCGGTGAAGTAGACCGAACGTGCGTTCCAGCCGGGCGGCCCCTCGATCTCGTGTTCCCCCGTACTGGCGGAACGCAACAGCGGAACACGTTCCGCCAACCACGCGACCGCGGCGTCGAAGTTCTCGATGGGCACGTCGAAGGCCAGGTGGTGCGCCACCGCCGTCTCCGGCCCCTCGGTCAGCCACAACTCGCTCGACCCGAGTGTGACGCGGGCGGAACCGCCGTCGTACGAGACCGACAGCCCCAAGAGGTCGCGGTAGAAGGCCACCGCCGCCGCCAGATCACTCACGTGGTGCTCGACCGCCGAGATCCGCATGTCGTCTCCCCCGGTAACTCGTGGACCGCGGTGCCGACCGTGCGGATACCGCGCTGATCGCCGCTCACACGTTCCTGGCGTAACCACCGGGATTCTCCGGATCGATGTGCCAGCTGATGATCCGTTCGGGGTAGAGGCGAATGATGTCCGGACCCGCCAACGGTGGCTCGCCCGGCGGATCGGCCACCCGCAGCGTCCGCGCTACCCCTCGGATCTCCACACCACGCCCCATCCCCGGCCTGACACCGCCCGGCTCGTCGGGGGTGATGTCGTCCACCACGAAACCGACGCGGGGTCTGCTCAACACGTTCCGGTACCGCTTGGTGGAAGCGACCCTGGGGCCACCCAGATCGATGGTCCCGTCCTCGTTGAGCCGGAAACCGAGCGGTCTGACCTGCGGCGTGCCGTCATCTCCCACCGTGGCGAGCCTGCCCAGCAGCTGCCCCCGCAGGTACTCGCGTTCGACCTCGACGAAGCTCATCCACTCACTCCCGTTCGGTGACGTGGTGAACCTAGATCTTCGAGCGCGCTCGAAGTCAATACCACGATTCCGGGGGCACGGCTGGACCGAACGCCGAGGACACCTACCGCGGAGGGCTTGTGGCGATACAGGACGACCATTCGAACAGCGGCTCGACGTGTCCGACGTCCCGCCGGTTGTCACGGGGCTCGCGGACGAGCGGCGCCTGTTCGCCGGCAGCGGCGAACAGCGCACCGGCCACCGCACCCGAGACGGGTGCGGCCCACACGTCCCCCGTACGTAAGACGCCGGTTTCACACCGTCTGGACAGCCGTGACGACGCCCGGGAGAACCGAGCTCGCGGCGGTGTGCTCATCCACCTCCGGATCACGGGGGCGAGCGGCGTGGGGGCGCTGTGTCGCCGCGTCGCTGCCTGCCGGCATCACGACGAGTCCCGAACCGCGCGGAAGAGCCCGCTCAGAGCACGTACTCCAGTCTGAGCAGTCCGTGTTCGAACTCGACGGAACGGCTCGCCATACCGGTGAGCTCCCCGGTTCCGGAGGTGGGGACTATGGTGCCGTAGGTGCGCTGCTCACTCCCGTCCGCGAGCCCGCCGTGCTGCAACACGAAGGTGCCGTGGTGACCGTCGAGCGCGCCCTCGAATCGCTCGGAGACCACGTAGCCACCACCGGTGGTTCCTCCCGCGGTAAGCACTGCGCCGGTGCCCGTCCCGTCGAGCGCGCCCCGGTAGCGCTTGCGGATCGATACCCGGGACAGCCTGGGCCCCTCCGCCGGCTCCTCGTAGACGGACTCGTCCCACTCCAGGACCTCGAACGGGACCTCGACGGCGCGGCTCTGATGTTGATCGGTCATGGGCGGAAGTTATCGGGCAGCCCCGACATCCCACGCGGACGCGGAGCCCGCGAGCCGGTGCCGGCTTCTCGGTCCGCCGCGCCGCTGGGCTGTACCGCCACACCCGAGCGGATCGGCGGGCCGCCCGAACGAGTCGGGAGCGGTGAGGGCACCTCGGAAGGGGCAACTGAGACCAGAACTGAGACCAACGAGAACCGGCCGCTTCCCGCATCGCGGAAAACGGCCGGTCACCGGTGGAGCCGCCTAGGGGAGTCGAACCCCTGACCTACGCATTACGAGTGCGTCGCTCTGACCGACTGAGCTAAGGCGGCGAAACCGCGTACGAGTGTAGCGGGTACGTGAACGTCACTTGCAGCCCCCCGGTTCGTTGGCATGAGAAGTGAGACTGATCACGGGAATACCGGAAGGTGTTGGATGCGCATACCCCCTGTCCACCGGATCGCGATCTGTTCCGTCGTCTCGCTGGCCGTCGCGTGTCTGAGCCTTCCCGCCGCGACCGCGCAGAGCACCCCGCCGAGCACCCCGACCCCCACTCCCGAACTCCCGGGACAACCCCCCGGCAGGAGCGAACCGGAGAAGCCGGTGCCCGGACCGGTGGTGGCCGAGGCGGGCACCGGAATCGGGCTGCTGCGGGTACTGCCGAACGCGGTACCGGGGGAGTCGATCCTGGACGCTCCCGAGTTCGACGAGAAGCTGCCCAGGCAGGCACTGCTGGAAACCGGGATGGGCCTGGCGACCGCCAAGGCGAACTCGAAGGCATACCTGGCCCAGGAACACGCGATCGCCGAGTCGGCTCCGTTCGGGTTCGCGGTGGGAGGCGACGCGCCAGCGCTGCCCGGTTCGCTGGCGCAGACCGCGGTGCCCGATCACGCCGATCCGAGATCCCGCGGGCTCGAGCCGCCCTCCTCACCGCTGGACGCGCTGCTCGACCTCGGCCTGCTGAAAGGCAGTGTGCACGCCAGGTGGGACGAGAAGCTCGGCCCCTGTGTGGAGCCGATCGCCGACGCCGAGACCTCGCTGGCCAGTATCTCGGCGCTGAACGTACTTCCCTCCCTGAAGAGCAGGGAGGACGAACTCGCCGAGAAGGTCTCCAGCGGAGCGAGTGAGCTCGCCGCCGACCGGACCGATTCGGTGCGCGAAGGGCTGAACCAGCTGGCGGGGCCGCTCGAACGGCTCGGCGGATTGCTCGGCGGGGGTGACGGCTCCGGCGCGTCCGGCTCGGTACTACGGGTCCCCGAGCTCATGCACGCCCGCTCCAACGTGCGACTGGTGGACGTGGCGGGGCAGTCGAACAAGGCGGTTCGCGCCACCTCGCGGTTCGACGTGGCCAGCATCCGGCTGTTCGCCGGAACCTCGCAGGAACTGCGCATCGACGTCATCAGCCAACCCACGCTGACCGCCACGGCTACCGGCGATCCGAAAACATCCACGGTGGACTACAGCGCGCCGGTGCTGCGCGTCAGCCGCGGCGGCGAGGAGCTGTTCACCCTGGACGCCGCCAACCCCGAGTTCGAACTCCCGATCGGCGTCCCGCTGCCCGCCTCGGGACTCGACTCCGACGTCCCGCTGGTGGGGCACTCGGACGAACCCAACGTGCTCGACATCGGCGTGCTGCGGCTCAGCCTCGGCGAACTCACCGAGCACAAGGAGGGCACGGCCGTACGGGCCGGGGCCCGACTGCTGGACCTGAAGATCCTGCCGAACGACCTACTCGGATTCTCCAGCGCCCTGGCACAGGTCTCGTTCGGCGAGCAGTTCGCCAGGGCGAACGCGCCCGAGGGCGGCGTCGACTGCTCGACCTCGGCGCAGCCGACGACGAGCAACCCGCCCGCGCCAGGAGGTGAGTCCCCGCCGCTGGCCAAGACCTCCGGGGCCTACCACGCGGTGCCGCTGTTCTGGACCGGAACGGCCCTGCTGCTGCTGGGTGCGGTCCTGGTGGCGGCACTACCGCGCCGCCGGAGGTGAGACCCCCGCGAACGGGGACGAGTCGGTCACCGGTACAGCTCGGCGGCCAGCGCCTCCACCGCGATGATCGGTTTGACGTTGCGGTCCAGGGCGGTCCGGCAGCCGAGCACCGCTTCCAACCGGCGCAGGGCGGTCTCGGGAGTCCACTCCTCGGCCGCCCTGCGTGCCTGGTTCGCGAAGTCGGGGTGGTTCAGCGGCACCTCGGCCCCGAAGCCGAGCGCCAGCACGTCCCGGTAGAACCCGGCCAGATCCACCAGCGCCAGGTCCAGCGCGTCCCGCTGTGACCTGGTGGTTCGGGCCTTCTGCTTCTTCTCCAGCTCCTTCAGCGCCGCGTTGGCCCCTTTGGTCGCCGAAGAGGTCCCCTTGCCGGTTCCCCCGGCCCCCATGGCGGTGCGCAGCTCTTCCTTCTCCGCTTCGTCCCGCGACTCGTTGACCTCGCCCGCCTCGGCCTCCGCGGCACGCACCAGCCGCCCCGCCTCCTCGAACACCTCGGCGAGACCGCGCAGCCCGAGCGGGATGCGCAGCACCGCCTCGCGGCGTTCCCTGGCCTGCGGATCGGTGGCCAACCGCCGCGCCCGTCCGACGTGCCCGCCGCACACCGAGGCGGCCCACTCGGCCATGGCGTGCTCGACACCGTCCCGGTCGCGCAGCACCTCTGCTATAGATCCCGCGAGGGGAGTGCGCAACCGCACACCGCGACAACGGGACCGAATGGTCACCGACACGTCGGCCGGGTGGTCAGAAGGCGCGCACAGCAGGAAGACGGTGCGCTCCGGTGGCTCCTCGACCGCTTTGAGCAGCGCGTTGGCGGCGCCCTCGGTGAGCCGGTCGGCATCCTCGATCAGCACCACCCGCCACTTGCCGGTGTTGGGTCGTCTGGCGGCGGCCTGCACCAGGGAACGCATCTCGGCTACCGAGATCGACAGCCCCTCGGGCGCCACCGTGGTGACGTCGGCGTGGGTGCCCGCCAACGCCGTCTCGCAGGCACCGCACCGGCCGCAGCCGACCGTCTCCGGGTCGGTGCACTGCAACGCCCCGGCGAACGAGCGGGCCACCGCCGAGCGCCCCGACCCCGGCGGGCCGGTGAACAACCAGGCGTGGGTCATGGCCCCGGTGGCGGCGCGCCGTCCCGCCAGGCGATCCCGGGCCGCCCGGGCCGCCGTGCGCAACGTGCGCACCGCTTCGGGTTGACCGACGATCTCGGCCCAGATCCCCCCGGACTCCCGGTCACCGTCGGCCGCGACGGCTCCGGCGTCCGGAACCACGGTCTCGCTCGCCATCACTGGTACCTCGAAACCCGATCACGTGTTGGAGCGGTTCGCGGTGCGCCGCCCGTTCGAGCTCGCGGACGCGGACCCGTTCGTGGCGGAGTTCTCGGTGCCCCCCTTGGTCTTGGAGCCGTTGCTCCCTCCGGTGGCCCCCGTCGAGCTCTTCGCAGCGGAGCTCTTCGCCGTCGAACTCTTGGTGGTCGAGCCCTTCCCGCTCGTGGAACTCCCGCTCCCGGAACCACTCGCCTTGCTCGTGGTGGACCTCTTGCTCGTGCTGCCGGAGCTCGTACCGCTCTTCTTGGTGCTCTTGGTGCTCCCGCCACCCGTCGAGGCGGAGTCCGACGCCCCCGAACCCGACGAGCCCTTGCTCCCGCCGGACTTGGAACCGCTCTTCGTAGCACTGGAACCGGAGCTCTTGGTCTTCTTGCCGCCCTTCTTGGCGGGCGCCTTGGCACGCCGCTCGGCGACCAGCTCGATGGCGCGTTCCTTGGTCAGCTCCTCGACGCTGTCACCCTTGCGCAGCGAGGCGTTCGTCTCGCCGTCGGTGACGTAGGGGCCGAACCGCCCGTCCTTGACCACCAGGTTGCGGCCCGTGTCGGGTTCCTCGCCCAGCTCGCGCAGCGGAGGAGCCGCCGCCCTGCGACCGCGCTGCTTGGGCTGCTCGTAGATCCGACGGGCCTCCTCCAGCGTGATCGAGAAGATCTGCTCCTCGCTCTCCAGCGAGCGGGAGTCGCTTCCCCGCTTCAGGTAGGGGCCGTAGCGGCCGTTCTGCGCGGTGATCTCCTCCCCCGTGTCGGGATCGGTGCCCACCGTGCGGGGCAGCGAGAGCAGTCGCAGCGCGTCCTGCAACGTCACCGTGTCCAGCGACATGGACTTGAACAGACTGGCGGTACGCGGCTTGGTCTTGGTCCCTTCGGGAAGGATCTCGGTGACGTAGGGGCCGAACCGCCCGTCCTTGGCGACGATCTCGTTGCCGGTCTCCGGATCGGTGCCGAGGGTGTTTCCCTCCATCGGCGTGGCGAACAGCTTCTCGGCGACCTCGGGGGTGAGCTCGTCCGGCGGCAGCGCGTCCGGCAGGTTCGCACGCTGCGACTCGCCGTTGCCCTCTCCCTCGGCGGAGGCACTGCGTTCGAGATAGGGGCCGTACCTTCCTACCCGGACGTAGACCGTGCGCCCCGCGTCGTCGGTGAACATCGGGATGGAGTTGACCTGCCGGGGGTCGATCTCCTCGACACCGGAGCCGACGAGCTTCTTGAGCCCCCCGGCGCGGCCGATGGAGTCCTGCGGCCCGATGTCCCCGCCGAAGTAGAACCCGTTGAGCCACTTGGTGCGCTGCTGCGCGCCCTCGGCTATCCGGTCGAGTTCGTCCTCCAGCGCGGCGGTGAAGTCGTAGTCGACCAGCCTGGAGAAGTGCTGCTCCAGCAGTCCCACCACGGCGAACGCGATCCAGGACGGAACCAGCGCCGAACCCTTGCGCCAGACGTAGCCGCGTTCCTGGATGGTGCTGATGATGGAGGCGTAGGTGGAGGGACGTCCGATCCCCAGTTCCTCCAGCGCCTTGACCAGGCTGGCTTCGGTGTAGCGCGCGGGCGGGCTGGTGGTGTGCCCGTCCGGGTCGAGCTCTCCGGCCGAGACCCGCTGCCCCTCGGTCAGCCGGGGGAGCCTCGATTCCGCGTCGTCGGCCACGCCACCGGCCTCGGAGTCCACGGACTCCACGTATGCCTTGAGGAAGCCGGCGAAGGTGATCGTCCGGCCGGAGGCGGCGAAGGTGCACTCCTCACCGGTTTCGGCCGTTCCGGTGACGCGCACCGACATGGTCGTGCCCTTGGCGTCGGCCATCTGGGAGGCGATGGTGCGCTGCCAGATCAGCTCGTAGAGCTTGTGGCCGTCCGTGTCCAGCTCCGCCGAGACCTGGCCCGGGGTGCGGAAGTTCTCCCCGGCGGGACGGATCGCCTCGTGGGCCTCCTGCGCGTTCTTGACCTTGCGGGTGTACTGCCTCGCCTGGGCGGACAGGTGGCTCTGGCCGTACAACTCCCCGGCCTGCTGCCGTGCCGCCGCGATCGCGGTCTCCGACAGCGTGGTGGAGTCCGTACGCATGTAGGTGATGTAGCCGTTCTCGTAGAGCCGCTGCGCGGTCCGCATGGTGCGGTCGGCGGAGAACCGGAGCTTGCGGCCGGCCTCCTGCTGCAGCGTGGAGGTCATGAACGGCGCGTAGGGCTTGCGGGTGTAGGGCTTCTCCTCGACCGACGAGACGGTCAGCTCGGCGGTGGCCAGCCCCTCGGCGAGCGCGCGGGCGCGCTGCTCGTCCAGCACCAGGGCGTCGCCGGTGAGCTCGCCGTCCGAGCCGAAGTCGCGCCCGGTCGCCAGCCTGGCCCCGTCGACGTTGACCAGCCTGGCGCCGAAGCCGCCCTGCCGCTCGTCCACCTCACCGTCGGTGTGCAGCGTGGCGGCGATGTCCCAGTAGGAGGCGGGCACGAACCGGATGCGCTCCCGCTCCCGCTGCACGACGATGCGGGTCGCCACCGACTGCACCCGGCCGGCCGACAGCTTCGGCATGACCTTCTTCCACAGCACGGGGCTGACCTCGTAGCCGTAGAGGCGGTCCAGGATCCGGCGGGTCTCCTGCGCGTCCACCAGGTTGTGGTCCAGCTCTCGCGGATTGGCCACGGCCGCCCGGATCGCGGACTCGGTGATCTCGTGGAAGACCATCCGGTGCACCGGCACGGAGGGTTGCAACGTCTCCAGCAGGTGCCAGGCGATCGCCTCACCCTCCCGGTCACCGTCGGTGGCCAGGTAGAGCTCCTCGGCTCCGGAGAGGGCTTGGCGCAGCTCCTCGACCGTGTCCTGCTTGTCGTCGGTGACCAGGTACAGCGGTTCGAAGTCGTTGTCCACGTTCACACCGAAGCGCGCCCAGGACTGCCCCTTGTAGTCGGCGGGCACGTCGGCGGCACCGCGCGGCAGGTCCCGGATGTGCCCGCGCGAAGACTCGACCTCGTAGTCCGAGCCGAGAAAGGAAGCGATCTTGCGCGCTTTCGCCGGGGACTCGACGATCACCAACCGCCGACCGCCGGAGCCCCCGTTGGATGCCCTAGAAGCGCGCCCCTTGGCGCCGTCCTTCTTCGTCCGTGTCGAGCCAGCCACGCCTACCTGCTCTCGTCTGGAGGTGTCCGATCCGTCAGTGTGCACCGTGCACGGTCCCGTTCGCTGTCCGGGGAACGCACAGCGTGACACACGTCGGCCCGGTTCCGCTCACTTCACCAGGCCGAACGCCCCCATCTCCGGCAGTGTTCCGCCGCGACGACCGAAGTGATGTGTGTCGAACGACTCACGGCGACGACGGCCAGGCTCCCCCAGGAGCGCCTTCCGGCGCGGGTCCGACGAGCTCGGCCAACCGAGTCAGGCGGCGCCGACCCACGATCCGCAACGCGGGCTCCGCCCCCGACGGGCCGACCACCCTGGCGGGCAGGCCCGCACGACCGAGCGACGAAGCGAGTGGGCCGTGTGTCTCAGGCACGTCCGGATCCAGCCCGAGTAGGTAGCCGCCCCCGGTGGGGACGCCCGCCGTGAGAGTCCAGACGCGAAGCGCCGAACCATCCGGGTTGAATCCGTTCGGCACCGACTTTACCGCGCCGTGTAACCACTCCGTCGCCAGCTGGGTCAGATCGGCCCGGAACGAGGTTCGCAGCAGCGACTCGCCGCGCTCGGTGTGGGAGAGCTCGACGGAAACTCCCCGGGCCCGGAACACCTCGACCAGCGCGTGGGCCCGCCAGGATTCGGCGAGGACGACCGACAGGCGCGCGGCGGTGCCGCGACCGAAGCCGGTCAGCTCGCCGTGACCGCACAGCAGTCCAGCCAGATCGGCGACACGAGCGGGCCGCGCCTCGGCCGAGAAGAACGAAAGCTGGCCCACTCCGGTGATCGTAGAGTCACCCGCACGCCGGGCGCCAGGGCACACGATCGCCGTAAGCCGGGAGGATAACCGGTGCGCTCTTCAGTGGCGGCTGATTCGAGCGAGCTCGCCGGGAGGGTACGGCGGCGCGGCCCGGTGAGGCTCGAATTCCCGCGAAATCGCCGAGCCCTCGGCGCGGTACCGAGCTCCCACGACTCCCACCGCCCTCGCGGACCGAACCCCAACCACCCCGGCAGCCGGCACCGGCGCGGGTTCTCCGGTGCGGCTCTCGCGAGGAAGGCCCGACGTTGTGTAGGTCGCTACCCGATGTCGGGCCTGCCCGGAGCGAGAGCCGTGCGAAAAGTTCCGCCACTGAAGTAACCACGGAAGACGAGGTGATCACGGTTCCGAGATCACTTGGCGCCGTTGACGACCTCGTCTCCGGAGCTCTCGGCGATGGCGGTACTCCTGCGCTTGGAGGAGATCACCGCGGCGGCGATCACGAGGAAACAGATCACGGCGATGGTGATCCGCAGCGGCAGCGATGCCCCCGCACCGACCGTCACGGTGACCACGGCCGGAGCCACCAGCACCGACACCAGATTCATCACCTTCAGCAGCGGGTTGATGGCGGGACCGGCGGTGTCCTTGAACGGGTCCCCGACGGTGTCGCCGATGACGGTGGCCTCGTGCGCCTGCGACCCCTTGCCGCCGTGGTAGCCGTCCTCGACGAGTTTCTTGGCGTTGTCCCAGGCACCGCCCGAGTTCGCCAGGAAGATCGCCATCAGGGTTCCCACCGCGATGGCGCCCGCCAGGTAACCGGCCAACGGCCCGACCCCGAGCCCGAAACCGACAGCTATGGGGGCGAGGACCGCCAGCAGCCCCGGAGTGGCCAGCTCCCGCAGCGAGTCCTTGGTGCAGATGTCGACCACCCGGCCGTACTCGGGGCGCTCCGAGCCGTCCATGATGCCGGGTTTCGCGGAGAACTGCCTGCGCACCTCGTGGACCACCGCTCCGGCCGCCCGGGAGACCGCGTTGATGGCCAGGCCCGCGAACAGGAACACCACGGCCGCGCCGATGGCGACCCCGACGAGCACGTTCGGTGCGTACACCAGGAATTCGCCGACGGTGAGCTGGGCACCGATGTCGGCCAGGGCGGTGCCGATCGCGTCACGGTACGAACCGAACAGGGCGGTGGCGGCCAGCACGGCGGTGGCGATCGCGATGCCCTTGGTGATCGCCTTGGTGGTGTTGCCGACCGCGTCCAGCTCGGTCAGCACGTCGGCTCCCTCACCCTCGAATTCCCCGGACATCTCCGCGATGCCCTGCGCGTTGTCCGCCACCGGCCCGAAGGTGTCCATCGCGACGATCACACCGACGGTGGTCAGCAGCCCGCACCCCGCGAGGGCGACGGCGAACAGCGCCACCGATATGGAGCCGGACAACAGGAAGGCCCCGAACACGGCGGCGGCGATGACCAGCGCGGTGTAAACGGCCGATTCGAATCCGACCGAGAAACCGGTGAGTATCACCGTCGCCGGACCGGTCGTGGAGGACCTGCCGACGTCACGCACCGGCCTGCGCTCGGTGGCGGTGAAGTACCCGGTGAGCTTGAGGATGACGACGGCGAGCACGATGCCGATGATCACGGAGGCCAGCGCGAGGACGGCGGGGTTGCCGTCGAGTTCGAGGATTCCCGGCGGAACTCCGGTGAGGCCGGAGTAGGAGCCCGGCAGGTAGAGCAACGCGGCGATCGCGCAGGCCACGGCGGCGATCGCCGCGGAGAGGTAGAAGGATCGGTTTATGGCGACCAGCGCTCCCTCACCGGCACGCGCCTTGGTGATGTAGACACCGATCACGGCGGTGATCACCCCGATGGCGGGCACGATCAGCGGGAACAGCAGCCCCTTGGTGCCGAACGCGGCGGTTCCCAGGATCAGCGAGGCCACCAGGGTTACCGCGTAGGACTCGAACAGGTCGGCCGCCATACCGGCGCAGTCGCCGACGTTGTCGCCCACGTTGTCGGCGATCGTGGCGGCGTTGCGGGGGTCGTCCTCGGGGATGTTCTGCTCCACCTTGCCGACCAGGTCGGCTCCGACGTCCGCGGCCTTGGTGAAGATCCCGCCACCGACACGCATGAACATCGCCAGCAGTGCCGCGCCGAAGCCGAACCCTTCGAGTACGCGTGGTGCCTGCCCCGCGTAGACGAGCACTACCAGTGCCGCCCCGAACAACCCCAGCCCGATGGTGGTCATACCGACCACCCCGCCGGTGCGAAAGGCGATCCGCATCGCCTTGGTCCTGCCCGCCGTCGGATCGTTGGCCGCCGCCGCGACGCGCAGGTTCGCCCGCGTGGACAACCACATGCCCAGATAGCCGATGGCGGCGGAGAACGCCGCGCCGAACAGGAAGAACACGGATCTGCCGATCCGCTGCGCCGGAGTCTCGGCCGGGAGCGCGAACAGCAGCAGGAACACGACCACCGCGAAGAAAGCCAGAGTGCGGAACTGGCGGTTGAGGTAGGCCGAGGCGCCCTCCTGGACGGCCCGCGCGATCTCGCGCATCCGCTCGGAACCCTCAGCGGCCGCCAGCACCTCCCTGATGAGCACGTAGCCGAAGACGAGAGCGGCCAGTGCGACGACCAGTACGACTCCGACGATGGTGTAGTCGGCGGCGTCGAGACGCAGCAGGGACGAGGGCTCCTGGGCCAGGACGTGCCCGCCGTGCGGTACGGCTCGCGGTTCCGCCGTCGTGCCCGCGAATTCACCACCCGGGGGCGCGGGTCGCGGTCCGGTGCTCGCGGCCCACCCGGACCGGGCAACGTTGAGCAGGGACATTCGTCCTCCTCGGTTGTGCTCGGGTCACGTGCCGGAGAGCTTCGGATCCGGCTGCTTCGGACACCGGCGTCCCACCGAGGCGGCCGGCGGTGCCCGGGCGCTACGCGGTGTCAGCGACCCTCGCCATGCAAAGTGCGATCTCTCACTTTGTGATCTTCCACTCGTTCCGGGGTGCGCATTCTTCCACCATGGATCGATCAAGGCATCCGGATGATCACCCGTTCAGGGGGACCGGCTGGCCGAGTGAAGCGATGGAGCCCGGCGGACCCGTCGCGACGAGCCCCAGACGGGCCCTTGCCCTCCGGGCGGGCAGCGGTGCGCGAGGACCAGGAGTCGGCCGGACTCCCACGGCGGGGACCACCGACAGGGAGCTGTGCGAGGCTCGGAGCCGTGAGCTCAACGGAACAGGGCCGTGCGCACGGGGGCAATCGGCTGCTCGACAGGGTGCTGGCGGCCACTCCGCCGGAGGACTCCCCGGTGCGCCACGTCGAACACCTTCCCAGGCGTCCCGCCCGGCACGGCGAGTGGCCGGAGTGGGCATCGGAGCGACTCGTGACGGCGCTGCGCTCCAAGGGCACGGAACGTCCGTGGACCCACCAGGTCCAAGCCGCCGAACTGGCCCACCGGGGGGACAACGTCGTGATCGCCACCGGCACCGCCTCGGGCAAGTCACTGGCGTACCAACTTCCGGTACTGTCCCATCTGGACGGTGACGGCCGCGCCACGGCGCTGTACCTGGCACCGACCAAGGCGTTGGGGGCCGACCAACTGCGCTCGATCACCGAACTCGACCTGTCGGGCGTTCGTCCCGCCACCTACGACGGGGACACTCCCGACACGGAACGGGACTGGGTGCGCGCCCACTCCAGGTGGGTGTTCAGCAACCCGGACATGCTGCACCACGGCATCCTGCCCCGGCACTCACGTTGGTCCCGGTTCTTCCGGAACCTGAGCTACGTCATCGTCGACGAGTGCCACACCTACCGCGGCGTGTTCGGCTCCCACATCGCCCTGCTGCTGCGCAGGTTGCGGCGCATCGCGGAACACTACGGTGCCCGGCCGGTCTTCGTGCTCGCCTCGGCCACCGTGGCGGAACCGGCCGAGTTGGGGAGCACGCTCACCGGCCGAACCTGTCGAGCGGTCACCGAGGACGGCTCACCACGGGGTGACCGCACCGTGGCACTGTGGGAACCACCGCTGCTGGAGGAGGTCACCGGGGAGAACGGTGCTCCGATCCGGCGCTCCGCGGGCGCGGAGACCGCGCGGATCATCAGCGACCTGGTGATCGAGTCCGCCCGCTGCCTGGCGTTCGTCCGTTCCCGCGCCGGTGCGGAACTGGCCGCGCTGGGGGCGCGGCGTTCCTTGGAGGAGGTCGCTCCGCGACTCGCGCGCGGGGTCGCCGCCTACCGAGGGGGTTACCTCCCGGAGCAGCGCAGGGAACTGGAACGCGAACTGCTCTCCGGCGACCTCCGCGCGCTGGCGACCACCAACGCGCTGGAGCTCGGGGTCGACATCTCCGGGCTGGACGCGGTGGTGGTCGCGGGCTACCCGGGAACCCTCGCCTCGTTGTGGCAGCAGGCCGGCCGAGCGGGCAGGGAGAGCGAGGGGGCGCTGGTCGTCTTCGTGGCCCGGGACGATCCGCTGGACACCTACCTGGTGAACAATCCCGGCGCCGTCTTCGACCGTCCCGTGGAGGCGACGGTGCTGGATCCCGGCAATCCGCACGTGCTGCGTCCGCACCTGGCCTGCGCGGCGGCGGAACTTCCGTTGGACGAACGGGCACTGCACGAGTTCGGCGGGGAGACGGCGCGCGAGAACGTGGCCGTGCTGACCGGGGACGGGCGGCTCCGGGCTCGCCGGAACGGGTGGTACTGGACGGACCGGCAGCGACCGCATCACTCGGTGGAACTGCGGGGATCCGGTGGGGAGCCGACGGCGGTGGTCGAGAGCGACTCGGGTCGACTGCTGGGAACCGTGGACCAGGAGTCCGCGCACGGCCTGGTTCACCCGGGCGCGGTCTACCTGCACCAGGGCGAATCGTTCGTCGTGGACGAGCTCGACCTGGACGAGGGAATAGCGCTGGTGCACGCCGAGGACCCGGAGTGGAACACCTCGCCACGCGAGGAGACCGACATCGCGGTGTTGCGCACCCTGCGGCGGCACCGCACCCCGAACGGGTTGTCGACCAATCTCGGCGAGGTGGAGGTCACCTCCCGGGTGACCGGCTACCTGCGACGGCTGCCCAGTGGCGAGGTGCTGGACCAACGACCGCTCGACCTGCCCGAACGCAGGTTGGCCACCAGGGCGGTGTGGTACAGCCTCGACGAGGAGCTGCTGACGAGCAGCGCGCCGGGGGGCGCCGGGCTGGATCCGGCGCGCGTCCCCGGCGCGCTGCATGCTGCCGAGCACGCGGCGATCGGCCTGCTACCGCTGTTCGCGACCTGTGACCGATGGGACATCGGCGGGGTGTCCACCGCACTGCACTCGGACACCGGGGAGGCGACGGTGTTCGTCCACGATGGACACCCAGGGGGTGCCGGGTTCGCCGATCGCGGCTTCGCCGCGCTGTTCCCGTGGTTGGCCGCGACGCGGGAGGCGATCATCGCCTGCGACTGCTCGGCCGGCTGCCCGTCCTGCGTTCAGTCACCGAAGTGCGGGAACGGCAACGAACCGCTGGACAAGGCGGGTGCGATCGCGATACTGGACGTGGTGCTGGCCGAACTGGCCGATGCTCCGACGTCCTGACCGCGCGAACCACCGGATTCTGTTGTGCGAGCGACCTCACCGGTTCCCGGGTGCACGTCGTGGCACGCGACACCGCGGGGGCTCCGACTCGGTCGAGTCGTTCGACCATCACCCGAACGAGAGCGAACAGCCCTCAGACCGCGGCGGTTAGCACCCTCCCCCGGGTACCGGAGAGCTGATGCAGTCCCGTGGTGAGCGCGTCCTGGACGTGCGCCGAATCGGGAAGGCGCCAGTCGCAGAGCTGCGGCTTGACACGCCAGTGCAACACCCCGTTCGGGAACGTCGAGGGCGGCAGCGGCAGCCAGCTGCCGGTGGAGTGCAGTCGCACCCCGGCCGTACCGGCCAGTTCCTCGTCGAGTCCTCGCCCCGCCGCGGTGAAGAAGTACCACCGGCCGTAGGGGGTCGCCGCGATCGGCGTGGGGGTCGCCAACGCACGCAACGCGATCGCGGCACGGCGTCCGAGATCGGCGTCGACCTCGATCGCCTCGACTCCGTCCCCTGTGGCCAGCAGGACGCTGTAGGGCCGGTTGGCCCACCATCCCGCGACGTCCGAGGCGTCCGCGGTGAGCCGGTCCCGCCAGTCGCGGTGCACCGGAACCGGTCCGTGCCCGAGATCCTCGGCCGAGGTCTCGTGGCCGATCCATCCCTCCGCCGACGGGTAGCTTCCCGGAAACACCGGCCAACCGCGCGAGGCCAGTTCGAAGACCTGCACACGCAGCTCGATCCGGAAGGCGTTGTGCCAACCTTCCGCCGCCAAATCCATTCCGCTTCGCCTCCTTGTTCCGCGCTGGTACCCCAAGAAACGGCAACCGAAGGCGTTTCGTACACCCCCGCGTCGATGACCGGTCGCCGAAAGGCGACGAGCGTGATCCGGGTAACAGGGCGACCGAACTCCGCGTGGTGCCGAATGGTCGCTCCGATACCGCTCATCGTGTGACGAGCGGCGCGAAGGCATCCGGTTCCAGACGTACGGGGCGCGTGGGGGCCGCGCCACGACCGACGCCACACCGTTGAGAACGCACCCGCCCGGCATCACTCCGTCATATCGACGGACACCGGCGAGCGAATCATCACCGAACTCGTGGACCTGGTGACACGCCACGCGATCGGGAGACACCCCCGAAGTAGTCGTTTCGTCATGCGGAACACACTGGAAAGAAATTTAAAAACCATCCGTTTGGTATTTTAATACGCGGAGTTGATGGAAGCACCCAGCCGAGACAGGTCAATCACCCGAAAGCCCCACCGCCGAACCACCACCTCGCCCCGGGGCACCAGGCGACCGGGGCAACGAGACAACAACACCTCGAACACGACTAAGCGTAATCGATCATGATCGACCACAGTAGGTGAAGCACAACACTCCCGAGGATCATTTATCCCATTTGAACTGCGAAAATAGTATATCGACACCAGCAGAACAAGGACACCTTGGGCGACTCAGAGTAATGATCGCCTTCCCGCTGCGCGTTCCCGCGAAACAGCCCCGGACGAACCACACCGAAGCGACACCACGCCGCTTGAACCACTCCGCAACGGTGTCGGAGCAGACAGCCACCAGGCCCGGGAACAGCACAAAGTAGTTGACAAACAGCATGTCCGGTTTGTAGTTTGAACCTCGCTCGGACCGAGAGGAGGTGACAGGACTCCGAAGCCGAACGCACGAGAACCGAATCCAGCGGTACACACCGGACATGCCCCGGCATGGCGCGAGTGGGAGTTCTCCACCGAATACCGCACAACTCCGAACGCGGCCACGCGATCGGCGATCCGAAGCTGCCCCGAGAGTTTTTGGAGCGGTTCGAAAAACGAGCGCTACCACTCCTCCGCGGAGAAATTAAAATCGACAACGATCCGAAGAGAGACACGACGTCCCAGGAGAAAATTGTGGTGAGCAGCCCCGCGAAACCGGCCATTCTCAGGCATTCCGATTTTGATTACCGCGCGATCCCGGAAGGGAGCATAGCCGAACCGGTGGGCACACACACCGGCGCGGAGAAAATAGCCCTCAACGTCGTTCGGATGTCCCCCGAAGAGAAGTGGAAACTAGATCGATCGGCATCGGAGGAAAACATCGTCGTAGTTTTCGACGGTTCCGGGGAAGCCGAGACGATCAACGGCCATCACGTCCTGGACCGGGGGGCGGCGCTTTACTCGCCGACCGGACAACCGCTGGAGCTGCTGTCGGGAAAAACCGGGCTGCACGTTTATGTCTGGCGCAGCACGCTGCGCGGCGACGAGCAACGGAGCGAAAACCCGAGGACATTCAACCGTTTGGACAACGATGAGACACAGTTGAAAAATTTCTACGGAACAGAAGGAATGGACCCGTCCGAAGAAACAGCGGTAATGAATTTCGTCTTCTGGCCGGGGACGGGGAGCAGCAGACTGTGTCTGCACTGCGGACACATGGAACCAGGACAGACCTTCAACGTGCACGTCCATCCGGAGAGCGAAGAAGCTTTCATGGCTTTCTCCGGATCCGGGCAGTTCTACTTGGCGGACGGTTGGTACCCCGCCGAGGCGGGGGACGTCCTGTTCGCTCCGCCCGGGGTTCCGCACGGAACACGGCTTCCCAGAAGCGACGAGATGCCCGATGAGTTCGTGACGTGCGGCGGACCGACCCCCTTCGACAAGGTGCTGTACGAACGAGCCTCCGTCCCCACCGAAGTGAAGTGAGGTAACGAACGAATGTGTAGGATATACGGACATTTTGGGAGCGCACTCCCTTCGGAACGCATCCGATTATTGTCGGAGCTGCAACGCCACGGCGGTCCCGACTCCCAAAATTTCGAGAATACGGACGAGTGGGTCCTGGGGAACAACCGGCTGGCGATCGTCGATCTGGACCACGGGGAACAACCGTACCACCTGGGGAACATCATCAAAGTCGTATTCAACGGCGAGATATACAATCATCGCGAGCTGCGACACCGACTCGCGGGAATGGGATATTCTTTTTCCGATGAGTGCGACGGCTCCATCATCCCGGCTCTCTACCACAAGTACGGCTTGGATTTCGTCGAGCATCTGAACGGCATGTTCGCCATCGCCCTGATGGATATGCGGGAAGACCCCCAGCTGGTACTCGCGACGGACGAAGCGGGCATGAAGCCGCTGTACTACCACTGGGACGAGAGCGAGGAAACGCTCTCCTTCTCCTCGGAACTACCGGCGCTGCTCGCCATGCCAGGAACAAGCCGTGACCTCCACCCGGAGGGCCTGGACTCCTACCTGTCCACCAAGACCCCCTTCGGCGAACAGACGATGTTCGCCGATGTACGGGTTCTGCCGCGGGGGGCCACCGCGACGTTCCGCCCGTCCGAAGGTCTGCGCGTCTCCAGGCGTTCGCTTCCTCGGTCGGAGTACAGTTTCAGCAGCCTCCAGCAAGCGGGAGAAACGGTCCGCGAGCTGCTGGAGCTGGAGACAAGGCGGTTGACGATCGGGGACGTGCCGGTATCGGCCATCACCAGCGGTGGACTGGACTCGAGCCTGGTAACGGCGATGCTGGCGGACGACGTGCCGAATCTGCACAGCTTCAACATCTCCTACACCGGCGACTGGCCGTTCGACGAACGCGTGTACGCCCGCGAAGTCGCGGAGCGGGTCGGCACAACTTATCATCAGGTCGAATCCGACCCCGCGAGTTTCCCCGATCTGATAAACGAAGTCATTTGGCACCTGGGCCAGCCCAACGCCGATCCTATTACTGTGAGCACTTTCCTCCTCTTTCGCTCCATACACCAGAACGGCTTCAAGGTGGCGGTTACCGGTGACGCGGCGGACGAGATTTTCGGCGGATACGGACGCATGCGTCAGGCCCTGTGGGACGGTGCGGACTGGGCGTCGAACTACGTCGACTCGTTGGCCGCGGTACCCGCACGGCTGCGCGGTCAGATCTACACCGAGGACTACCGCGAATATCTGAAGTCACGGGAAACAACGGCGCAGCGGCTGGAAAACCGACTGCTGGACTTTCCCGGGAACAGGCTGGAAGCGATAACCGACCTGGAAGTCGAGGAGAGACTTCCCGCCTATCATCTGCGCAGAGTGGACCACCTGAGCATGGCGCACTCGGTCGAGGCCCGTTTGCCGTTCTGCCAGCCCGCTGTGATCGGACTGGCGCGCGGTTTGCCGGACGACTACCGAATTCGGGGGCAGGAGGGGAAACGCGCGCTGTACGCCGGGGCACGCGGTCGCCTCCCTGAATCGGTGTTGAATCGACCCAAACAGCCGTTCACATTACCGATCACCTCGATGCTCACCGAGGGGAATCGTCTGCTCGACTTCGCCAGGGACACGTTGTCCTCGGGCGAGCTCGCGGCGACCGGTCAGCTCGACCCCACCGCGGTGAACGGTTTGATTAAACGACAAATCGCACATCCATCGGACGAAACCGCGCTGAGTATCTGGTCACTGATGGTTCACCAGCTCTGGGTCAAGCAGTTCGCGCACGAACGCACCCGGCACGAGACGGTCTCGAGAGAGGTGGTTTGATGCTGGCCCACGTGGCCTATGCGGCCGGTGCACCGAGTCCTACACTCGTTCTCAGCTCCGATTCGCTTCCCGAGAGCGAAACCGAGTTACGGTACGCCTTGCGGGATGCCAGGGAGTGGTTGACCGAGCAAGGATTCGACTCGATCACGAAGATCGCGTTGATAGCCATGTCCGAGCATCCTCTTTTCGACCTGGACTACCAGTTCGTCCAGGTCCTCCCCAATGATCCGATGGAATTCGATCTGCGGGGCAGTTGTGGGCACTCGGTATTGGCCTCCACCGTCGTAGCCAGCAGGCTCGGCTGGATCGATCGACTCGCACCCGGAATCCGGGCCAGGGTGCGAGTCCTCAACAACGGTGATCAAATGGTTTGCGAGGTGGATGAGTCCGTCCGGGACCGTGTTACTTTCACCGCGCATTTTCTGCATCATCCGGAGATACGACTGGGCAGCCTTCTCTCCGGAGGGGAACCGGTTACCGGGCTCAGTCTACCACTGGGCATCGCGAGGATCAGCGAGATTTCGGTAGGAAACCCGTACGTATTCGTTTCGGCCGAAGAGTTCGGTGTGAACGACGTCTCCGAACTGCTGGGAGAAAACCCGGATCTCTACGAGAAGATGAACGATGTCCGGCGGGAGGTCGCCCTGAAACGCGGCTTCCCGGAGAACGGTGCTTTTCCGAAAGTCGCCGCGCTGCTTCCGGACGGCGACGGAACCGTCGCGGTCCGTGCCATCTCGGTGCCCTCGTGGCATCCGACGATCGCGCTCACCGGGGCTGTCTGCCTGGGTGTGGCGAGCAAGATCGAGGGAACCATCCCGAACCAATTGGCGGGAAGAGCCGCACACCCAGAGGAACCGCTGCTGATCCGAACACCGGGCAACACCGTGACGACTACCGCGGCGGTGTCGGGGAACCGGATAACGAGCACGTTGTCGTGGGCGAGCGTGCCGCACAAAGAAGTGGTCTTCCGAGGCGCGTTGGACATCAAAGCGCTGCAACCACATGTTCGCGGGAAGGAGTCGCTATGGCTGTCACCGACATGACCTCGATCCGCACCACCGAGTCTCTCGTGCGGCAGCGAATCGGTTGGGAACAACTTTACGCCGTGCTCGACGAGCACCGCGCCCGCTCGGACCGGGACGGACGGCTGGCACCGGAAGTGCTGCACGCTTTACGTGAATCAGAGTTACCGGGATTGGTGGTGCCGAAGTACTACGGCGGTTCGGGAGCCGACTCGCTGGAGGCCAATCGGCGCGTGGCCGAACTGGCCTACCACCATCCTTCGGTGGCGATCATCGCGTTCCAGCACATGGCCGTGTGCAGCAGAATAGCCGAATTCGGAACATCGAGGCAGCGTGCCGAACTTCTTCCCCCACTGGCTTCGGGAGACTGGCTCGCCGCCTCGGCCTGGAGTGAGTCCGGAGCCGGTGCCAGCAAGAGGAATCTTGCTACGACGGCAACACAGCAGGCCGACGGAAGTTGGCTCGTCAGTGGCGGCAAGGCATTCACCACCGGGGCCGGGCTGGCCGATGTGTACTTGATACTCGCGCAAACCGGTGAGGACGTCGAGGACGACCTCTCCTACGGCTCGTCCGGGCAGAGCTTCTTTCTGGTTCCCGCGACCAGCGAGGGGATCGAGCCCGACACCGATATGGACCTCATCGGGATGCGTGCCTCGGCGACCGGCTTCGTGCGTCTTACCGGCTGCACCGTTTCCCCTGACTCACTGTTGGGACCGCGCGACGCGGCGCACCGGGTCATAGCCGAGGTCAAACGCTCCGGTGCCTCCCTGGGTGCGGTGTCCGTGGGCATCGCCGAAGCGGCCTGGGACCTGAGCTACGAAACAGCTCGGAAGAAGAACCTGCTCGAGCACCAGGCGCAGCGACACCGTCTCGCGGAGCTGCGCGGCAGGGTCGAGGCCGCCCGTGGCCTGGTCGAGCGCGCCGGTTCCCGCGTCTCGGACGAGCCCGGTAACACCACGTTGCACAGCAAGATCTTCGCCTCGGAGACCGCCGAAGAGGTCATCATCAACTTGTCGCGAATGCTGGGAAGCGCCGGATACGTGTCCGACAACCCGGTAAATCAACTGATCAACGACTCCCGCGCGGTGGCGCTGATGGGGCCGACCAACGACCTCAGCAAAGAACTGGTGGGAAACTCATGGCTGAGTTGAAAGAATTGGCAGGGCAGATAGACACCGAGAACTACGATTTGGTGATCCACGGTGGAACCGTGGTGACTCACCGGGATGTCCGACCCGCGGACCTGGGAATCCGCAACGGGAGAATAGTGGCTGTACTTCCCCCGGAAAGTGCCACTTCTGCCTATGAGTTCCTGAACGCTAAGGGGAAGTACGTCCTACCCGGGATGATCGACTCTCACGTGCACTTCCGCACTCCGGGAATGACGAACAAGGAAACTTGGCAGCACGGTTCGAGGGCCGCCGTCAGCGGCGGCATCACCACCGTGATGGACATGCCGAACACGGAACCGCCGATGTTCACGCCGGCGGATGCCCACTTCAAGCACGGGATCATCTCCGGCGGAAGTCTGGTGGACTTCCGTTTTCACGCTGGTGTCGATCCGCGGAACGTCGGAGGTGTGGGTGCTTTTGCTCCGGAAGAGGCCAACTCTGCGAAGGCGTTTCTGACGAGCCACCACACGGCCTCCCACGTATTGCGTGACCGCGAATCACTGGAGGAGCTGTTTCGAGTGAGCGCGGAGCGCGATCTGCGATTGCTGTTCCACGCCGAGCACGACGCGATCTTCTCCATGCTGGACCGTTGGCACGGTGAACCCAGGGAGTACCGGGACTACGAGGCCCATCGTCCGCGCAGCGGCGCCATCGTGGCGGTGGCCGGTCTGATCGAACTCGTGCGGCGTTACGGCGTTTCAGCGCACATCGTGCATGTCTCCAGCAAGGAAGAAGTCGACATGCTCAGTGCGGCCGCGGCGGAAGGTCTACCCATCACCTTCGAGGTGACAACTCATCATCTTTCCTTCACGGCGAACGACACCGAGCGCTGTGGCGCCCGCATCCGACTCAGCCCCGCCATTCGGGACAAGGCGGACCAGGACAGACTGTGGTCAGCTGTGATCAACGGGGAAGCGATGACGGTGGGAAGTGATCACGCTCCTCACCCGGAGGAGTGCAAGATGCTCCTTCCTCACGAAGCGCCCCCCGGGCTGCCCGGAACTCAAGAGCTGTTCCACGCGCTTTTCAACGGGCTTCGTTCACGCCTTCCGGAACACGACACCGAGGACCTGCTGCGAATCTGCTCCCGAGTGCTCAGCGACGGACCGGCTCGCAAGTTCGGCCTGCTCGGCAGGAAGGGAAGGATAGCCGCCGGCTACGATGCCGACCTGGTCATCTTCGATCCGAGCCACCGGTGGTCACTCAACCACTCATCCATTCAATCGCTGTGCGGGTGGTCCGCCTACCAGGGGTGGATCTTCACCGGGGTGGTCGAACGCACGATCCGACGCGGTGAAACCGTCTTCGAACGGACAGCTGAAGGAGAGATGCGCTTCGGAGAACCGAACGGCACCTGGCTCCCCCTCGGGCGCTACGAGAACTCCACTCCGTCGAAAACGAACGATGACCAGGAGGAAAGTATCCGAGAAGCTCCCACCGGGAGTTCCGAAAAGATTCTTCCACCGGCGAGTAGCACGGACAAGGAAATACTCGAACAGAGCCACCCGCCAATCAACGGGAAGCGACTCGCGAAGGAGTTTCGCTGATGCAGCGATTACAGTCGGAAACAGATCTGGTTCCGATCTTCAAGGAAGCCATGGCATCACTCGCGGCGAGCGTGACCCTGGCCACCTCCCTGGACGAGGACGGAGAACCGGTCGGTTTCGCCGCCAGCACGGTGATCTCGGTTTCGATGGATCCACCGTTGTTGCTGGTGTGCCAGGACAAGTCCGCACGCACGCACCCGATCTTCTCGACTTGCTCGGAATTCGCGATCAACCTCCTCAACGAGGAGCAACGCGACTTGGCAGTGCACTTCTCCACACCGGGAGCCAAGCGGTTCGCCGAAACGGGATTCATAGCCGGCCGCGGCGGGGTCCCGGTTCACCCGGACGCGTTGGCCCGTGTGCACTGCGGCAGGGAAAGGACCATCGACGCCGGTGATCACACCATCCTTCTGGGACGAGTACGGGAAGTGGACACCTGCGACGGTCGCCCACTGATCTACCAGGAACGCGGCTTTCACCGGATCGAGCGGGTTCCGAAGGTGACTTCGGATCGGACGAAGTCGTTGCGACGACAGCCGGGCGAATCCGTCGTGGGCTGATCCCCGCCGGGTGGCCATCGCCTCTCCTGGACTCCGTCCACCTGTCGGTAGGCCGCCCTGAGCGCCAGTCCGGGCCGACCTACCCCGTCCCCCGAAGGGGCAGTAGGGTCGAACACTACCATAAAAAGAAACCATTTGGTTTTTTTATAGTTGGGTGGAGCGGGTTGCTCCGCTCCACCCAGTAACCTACATACCCCTCCAGATAGCGCCCTCCAGTGGGTGCGCCACTCGACAACGACACGAACCGAGCGACGGTAAACCCCTATGAACAGGCATATTACTGCCAGAGGCCGCCGATTCAAGATCGGCGCACCACAAGACACCCCCAACACGGAGCGAACAGCCCAACCAGTACGATACAGTTGACATACCATACGGTTGGTTTTATTCTTGGGTAGTCATTGAGCGAACCTGGTTGAACACGAAACGTAGTAAACCGGCGAGGCAAGCGAACCGAACAAGCTCTGGAGTGGTAGTGATGAACGAGTTGCTGAGCATCAGTGACGAGGTGAGCCAAGCGCTCGCCGAGCAACGACCGGTTGTCGCGTTGGAATCCACCGTGATCGCGCACGGGATGCCTTACCCGAACAACGTGGAAACGGCATTCGCCATCGAAAAGGCGGTGCGTGACTCCGGGGCCGTTCCGGCGACGATCGCCATCATGGATGGTCGTTTCGTCGTCGGACTCGAGGAGAAAGACGTCGAACGGCTGGGCACCTCCACCGGCGTTCCCAAGGTGAGCAGCCGAGACATCGGGGCCGTGATGGCGGGGAACGGCCTGGGAGCGACCACGGTGGCTTCCACATTGGTAGCCGCGGACATGGCTGGAATCCCGGTTTTCTCAACAGCCGGGATCGGCGGGGTGCACCGAGGAGCTTCGACGACCTTCGACATCTCCGCTGATCTCGTGCAGTTCACTCGCAGCAAGGTAGCGGTGGTTTGCGCGGGCGCGAAGAGCGTTCTGGATCTCGGGCTCACCCTCGAGTATCTGGAGACCGTCGGAGTGCCGGTTCTGGGATACCGGTGTGACGACTTCCCGGCGTTCTACTGCCGTTCGAGCGGCTTCCGCAACCCGCAGCGGCTGGACGACATGGACCTCGTGGCGCGGGCAGTCGACATGCACTGGCAAACCGGACTTCCCGGCGGACCGCTGGTTACCAGCCCTATCCCCGAAGAGGACGCGCTGGACAGCGAAATGATGGAAAGCGTCATCACTCGCGCTCTCGAGGAAGCCGATTCCGAAGGGATCACTGGCGCCGCCATCACTCCCTACCTGATGAAGGCGGTCTCCAAGGCGACCGAGGGCAAGAGCTCGCAAGCCAATCGAGCGGTACTGATTTCCACAGCGGATGTGGCCGGACAGCTGGCGGTGTCCTACTCGAACCAGAGGAGTGAGCGTCGATGACACGTGCGATCGTATTCGACCTGGACGGCACGCTGGCCGACACACCAGCGGCGATCGCGGAATTACTCGTCGAGGTCGCGGCGGAGTTCGGGGTGACCGTAACCCCCGAACAAGCGGCGAAAACGGTGGGAAGGCCGCTCGAGGAGTCGTTCGGTGAACTGCTGGGAAAGCGAGAGGAAGACAGCGAAACCGAATCGGCCGTGACCCGCTACCGTGAACTTTTCGAGCAGCGAGTGATCGGCAAAAAGACCGAGTTGCTGTACCCATCGGTGGTGGAGGGGCTACGGATACTGCGTGACAGCGGTGCCAAACTGGCGGTTGGCACCTCAAAAATCACCCCTACCGCCGAAGCTTTATTGTCGGCGATGGAGATCCGTGATTTTTTCGACGTGGTGGTCGGGCACGACAAGGTGTCACGAGGAAAACCGAACCCGGAGATGGGACAACGCAGCGCTTACGAGCTGGGAGTTCCCGTCCAGGAGTGCGTCTACGTCGGCGACACCGTCAGCGATATGCAAATGGCACGGGAGGCCGGCATGGGCGCGGTTGCGGTCACTTACGGAGTCGCTCCGCGCTCCGAACTGAACAAATTGAACGGTGTCACGTGCTGTGACGATTTCATGGCAGTCGTAAATGCGTGCGACACCGAATCAGCATTCGTATCCTGACATATCTATTCCACAAATGGAGAGAAAATGACTGCGGAAACGACCGCGAGTCCAGCGAGCAATACTACAGACCCCGATTCGTCGAAGATGAGCCGGCTCCAAGTATTGGCTCTGGCCGTACTCGGCTGCGGTCTGTTCCTGGCCACCCTGGATTTCTCCATCGTTTACGTGGCGCTGCCAAGTATCGGTAACGATCTCGCCCTGAGCGACAACAGGCTGCAATGGGTCGTCAGTGCTTACGCTATCCTCTTCGCCGGTTTTCTCCTCGTGGGAGGTCGTATCGGCGACAGGTTCGGGGCCGGGCGCGTCTTCCTCCTTTCCACGGGGCTTTTCGGAATAGGCTCATTGGCCGCGGGCATGGCTGACAATTTCGCCACCCTCGTCATAGCACGGGCTTTCCAGGGAATCGGCGCAGGTTTGCTCGACCCGTCAACCCTAGGTCTGATACAAAAAATCTTCCCTGCCGGACCGAAGCGGAACAGGGCTATGGCGGTGTGGGGAGCCGTCGGTGCCATCGGCCTTGTCGGTGGCGTCGTGCTCGGTGGACTGCTGACCGCTTTCTCCTGGAAGTTGATCTTCTTTGTCAACGTTCCGATCGTCATCCTGGTAATCGCTTTCGGTATGGTCCTGCTCCCCAAGGGCAAGGACTCGGAGGCATCCAGGCCCGTGAACGGAATCAATGCCGCACTCGGTACAGGCGCCATCCTGTCCCTGGTATTCGCGCTCACCCAACTCGGCGAGGTCGGACTCACCGACACGTCGACGCTGTCCGGCGCCGTCGGATTCGTCGTACTGGCTGGGATCTGGGTCGCGAGGGAACGAGCCTCCGAGAACCCGCTCATCGCTCGCGAGCTGTGGCGGACCCGTTCATTGATGGTGGCTTGCGGGATCGTCGGCTGCTACGTACTCAGCATCGGACTGGAGTTCTTCCTCGTTACACATTTCCTGCAGAACGAGCACGGCTACGGACCGCTGGCCGCGGGTATCGGATTCCTGCCACTGACGATCACGGTCCTGGTAGGAAACGCCATCACCGACCGGATCATCCCCAAGGCGGGCGCTCGCGCCATGGTGATGACCGGATTGCTCGTCTCGGCCTTCGGGTTGGCATTGATCGCGGCCTGCGTCAACTTCGACAACTACGCGATCGGTATGCTTCCGGGCCTGCTCCTGTCCGGACTTGGTAACGGTATCGCTTTCCCCGCGCTGTTCATCTCGGCGACTTCGGACATCCCCAGCGACCACCAAGGCGTTGGAGCGGCGATGCTCACCACGAGTCAATACGTCTTCAGCGCACTGGGTCTGGCCGTTCTGGTACTCATCCTCGGGCACGCCCCCGATCCAGGAAACTACCTGATCACGTTCGGATTCTCCGCGAGCATGGCGGTCCTGGGCACTTTGATCGCAGCATTCGGAATGTACGGCAAAAAAGTAGAGGCAAGTTCCTGACATCGGATTCAGACGCCGTCTGTCGAGTAATTCACCAACGGCGGACGGCGTCTTTTTCGTACCAATGGAACCATTTTCTCGGAGAGTCAGAATGGAAATTCTTTCCAGTAGGATCGTGCTACGCCCGACCGATCCCGAAGCCAGTCGTGAATTCTATCGTGAGAAACTCGGACTCCCCGTGGCACAGGAGTTCGGCAGTGGTCCGGAGAGAGGCACCGTGTTCCACCTGGGGGGCGGTCACCTGGAACTGGTCGGACGCTCCGAAACCCCTCCGGACGAACAACCGGGAATCTGGCTTCAGGTTCGCAACTTGGCGACCGCGCGAGCCGAGCTGATGGCCAACGGCGTCTCCCCTGCCAGAGAAGCCCGGGTAGAGAAGTGGGGTCTGTGGGAGATGCACATCAAAGATCCGGACGGCGTGCTGATCTACATCGTCGAGGTGCCACAGGACCACCCGTTCCGGCACGGTGTCCCGGCTCCCGACGTGCCACCGCCCACCCCACTGGAAGAACAGATCAGGGCCATCGAGCGCGACTGAACGGAAAACCATGACTTTTTACACCAGCGAGAAGAAGTCATATATCGGCACCCCCGAGCAGGCCGAGGGCGTCCACATAGGGGAAAACTTCTGCAAAATCATAGTTCCCACCGGCGAAACCGGAAACGAACTGGGGCTGTTCGGACTCTCACTCGCTCCCAACGGTCCGTACGCCAAACCACATTTCCACAAAGAAATGACGGAACTGTTCGTGGTCCACTCCGGCGAAGTGCTACTCACTCGGGGAGCAGAGCAAATAAACGCCAAGCCCGGAACAGCACTGTACGTCCCGCCGGGTATTCCCCACGGATTCGCCAACGTCTCGGACTCACCAGCGGAGCTGTTGATCAGTTTCACACCCGGAAGAAACAGAGAAAAGTTTTTTTACGGCCTCGCGGACCTGCTGAACAGTAAGACCCTTCCGACGGAGGAAGAACTGGAAAAATTCTCGGAGTTGCACGACCAGTACAGATCGTCCTACTTCTAGATTCTCACCCGCATCGAACGGACAGGTGCCAGCAATGAAAACAAAATTAGGTTCCGAGTTACCCACCCACATTCCGTCGATCACAGGATTACGATTCATCGCGGCCGCGATGGTGTTCGTATCACACATAGCACAGAACAGGATATTCAACAGCCCTGACACGAACGAGGCGTTCTATCAAATATTCAATCCAGCAGGCTGGGTCGGAGTCGAGTTCTTCTTCATCCTCAGCGGATTTGTTCTCACCTGGTCATTAAAGGACAACGACACGGTTCGTTCATTCTGGCGACGCAGAGTGGTAAAAATATTTCCGAACCACCTTGTGACCTGGTTCGCCGGTTTACTTCTGATGATCATAGCCGGCGAGGCCCTGAACTTGTTCCATGTGATTCCAAGCGCCTTCCTGGTGCATACCTGGATTCCTCGAATGGACGCGCTGACCGGAACGAACGGCCCCAACTGGTCTCTGGGTTGCGAACTCGTTTTCTATCTGTGTTTTCCTTACATTTACAGGTTCATAAGAAAAATTCGACCCGAACATCTATGGGGTTGGTTCGCCGCCGTCACGGCAACCATATTCGCCTGGACATCCCTGGTTTTCTTCGTCTTCCCCGAACGTCCGGGTATAGTTTGGGCCGACATGCCTTTCTGGCACTTCTGGGGTGTATACAACTTACCGCCCGTGCGAATGCTGGAGTTCACACTGGGGATACTCCTGGCTCGGATCGTTCTGAGCGGTCGTTGGATCTCGCTGAGCTGGTCGTCCAGCATCGGAATTTTCGCGGTCGGTTACCTGGCGGTACTGCTGGTTCCACCGGAATACGGCATGACCACGGTCGCGGCCATCCCCCTGAGTATGGTGATCGCCACTGCCGCCACGGCCGATCTGAGAGGAACCCCTTCTCCGCTGCGGGGGCCGAGGATGATATGGCTCGGAGAGATTTCCTTTGCATTTTATCTGGTGCACTACCTGATTCTCCACTTCACGCTCAAGGCGCTCGGCGAGAACGTGAGCTGGTCATTGTTCGTGGGACTTTGCGTAAGCACCGTGCTGCTTCTGGTCACCCTGTACTTCGCCAACCTTCTCTACCGGTGGGTCGAGCTCCCGGCCATGCGCCGTTGGGGCAGGTCTCCCGACGGAATGAAGCACGGATCTTTGGTCTGTCCCCCTGTTGAGAAAATCGACGACGACACCAGGAGCCCTTCTGGAGCGGCCAGCTGAGCAGCACCTCTGACAGGTATCGAAAACATCAGTTGACCAACGATTCACCCATCGGAGTGCTCGGCGTATACTTACCGTGACGGCTAAACACGGTCCTGACACTCCGAAAAACCAGGGGTGCGACGATTGGCACACCATTCTTTCCGGACTTCGAGCCAATTCCCCGGAAAGCTTGTCCACCAATCGAGCCGCGAACGGCGACTCTCCGAGCTCCCCACCCTGGAGTCGGAGATCGTATTTCCGTATACACACGACCCCTCACAACACCGGATCGGCGCTTCCGATCAAGTAGCCGTCCGTCCTCGGGATTCCCCACTTCGGCAACAGCCGAGTGGGGAACCTCTTTGTCTCACAACAGTCCTTCCGAGCCGCTTATTCCTGTGCCGCCCCGCGCCCCTCGATCGGACCAGCCAGTGCACGGCCCGTCACGAGCCACGCTCCCTGTGGCGCGCCCGGTACTGCCAACTCGGTGTGTACCCATGCCCGCCGACCTCGTACCCGGCAGTCGGACAATTCGAGATTCATGCGCCGGGTCACCTCCGCCGCCCGAGAGCAGGCCACCCACTGCCCTTCGGGGGCGTACGCCGCCGCTGCCAGCGCCGCGAGATCGGCCGCTCCCCGCGCCCGATGCCCGGCCACGACGACAGCGCCGAACTGGACTCCGAGCCAGCACACCGCGAGCACCGCCAGCGTCAGCATCGCGGCCGGGACCGTCGCGCTGCCCCCTTCACCTGGCGAGGAATCGTCCTCGCGCACTGTCCCGGTAGGCCCGTAGCTGTCCTTCGCCCTCACCGCTCCTCCTCGGAAAGTTCCTCTCCACCATGGATTTCGGCGGGCGACCCGCTCGTGGTAAGTGAACCGGCGACCCCCGGTTCGAGCACCGCATGGGCTCGGGCCCGCAACCGGAGGGGAAGAACTCCACCGAGTGGCCGGAGGGAGACCGTGACAGTGACGTGTCCGTCCGAGACGGTGACCCGGTGTCGAGCGCCTGGGGGGACCGAACGTTCGAGGACCTGTTCCGCGCGGGCACCGTCACCACGAGCGTGGAGCCTGGCGGCTTCGATCGCGGAATCGGTGCAGCGCAGCTGGAGAAACACGGTCGTGACGCCGCCCAGCGCGAGCAGGAACACCGCCACCACGGAACAGATCCCCAACGCCGCTTCCACGGTCGCGCTCCCCGCGTCGGGGGCGCAAACCGCCTCCCGCTCAGCTGACTGGTGGTTCCCGGAGGGCTCGTCCGACGAAACCTTTACGGTACTCCCGGGGCCGCAACGTTCCGCCGCGCGGTGGACATCGCCTCGGGAGTCACCGTGGACACCACCGCGAGGACCGTCCGGGGGTTCTGGGGACGTCGCGCTCCGCGAGCGGAGCCCGGAGAGAACCGCAGCCGGCTTACCCCTACCGAGCACACCGCTCCTCCGAGTTACCGAGCTCGGTACGTCGCCCCGGATCAACGTGCCTGTCCCGAAAGCGCCTCCCGCAGCAGTGAGGTCAGCGCCTCGGTGACGAAATCACTGGTCACCACCATGTAGAGCATGGAGGCGAATGCCGCGGCGGCCAAGGTCCCGAGTGCGTACTCCGCCGTGCTCATCCCCGAGTCCCCCTCCAGCACACGGCGTGCTCGCGGCAGGAGGACATCTCGGAGCACCGCCCGGGCCCGGCGCTGCGGTAGCCGGAACAGCGTCATACTCAACTCCTTTCGTCCGAACATTCGGTGAGTGGTTCTCCTGAGCACGGTTCGACCGGACCACCGGGCGGGTGTTCTGGTCCCCGCGCTCCGGAACGCCGGGGCGGGAACCTTCCGCCGACTTCCGCTCCAGCGAACCGTGTCCGAGCTGCGGTTCACCCGGTCGAACAAGCGGTCACCAGTGGATATCGAGCCGGTGCACCATCCCCAACACCGTCGGCAGCACACCGAGGCAGAAGAAGGAGGGCAGGAAGCACAGGCCCAGTGGTGCCGTCACCCGCACGGCGGTCCGCTCCGTGTGCGCCACCGCGTCATCGGAAGCGACCGCTCGTTTCCGCACGGCGATCTCCGCTGCCACCCTCGCCAGGCCGCTGCCGCTGCCCAGACTGCGACGCGCCGCTCGGGCGAGTTCGGTGGTCTCCGCGTGCCGTGCCGCGGGTTCCCACCCCGTGGCCGGATCGGCTCCCAGGGACAGCGAGCGGGACACCTCGCGAAGACCCTCGGCGGCCGGTTCCTCGAACTCCGCGGCCATCTCGTCCAGCAGTGCGGTAGGTGGCAATCCGGCCCGCAGTCCCGCGGCCAGCAGATCACAACCCGCCGCCACCCGCAGCGGCGAAGTGGTGGGCGGCCTTCTCCTCCTACCGAGCAGGACGGAACCGGTTCCGAGCGCTGCCCCCACTGCCAGGGAGAGCACCACGACATCGGGGGTCCCCGGCAGCACCGTGATCAAGCAGCCTCCGGCCACCGAACCGAGTGACAACGATACGAGCGCCCCTCGACGTACCTCGGTCCGCACCGACCGCGACCGGGCACGTTTCTCCCGTCCACCACCCGCCCCTCGGGATGGCCTCGCCGACTTCGCGGCTCGTCGGAGTGGCAGCAGGCCACGGAGCCGCCGGACAGCGGAGCCTTCTCCCGACAGCAGAAGCGCGGCGGCGACCATCGGCAGGACCGGGGGTTCGAACAGCGCGGCCGGCGGATTCACGGCTCCGCCCCGCTCTCGGTCAATCGCTGGATCCACAACACCCCGGCACACAGCAGCCCTACCCCCACCAGCAGCATGATCCTCCCGAGCTGATCGGTGGTGAGCACCGCCAGGGCGCCGGCCCCGCTCAGCTGCCCGAGTACCAGTCCGAGGACCGGTAGCACGAGCAGCACAGCGGCGGTGGCGCGTGGCCCCGCCAGCTTGGCTTCGACCTCGCGGGCGGTACGGAGCCGGTGGTCCAGGTCGACCCGCACGGTTTCGAGCAGGCGTGCCAGTGGAATCCCGTGCCGTTCCGCCAGCCGCCACCGCCGAGCGATCCGAGAGGCATCCCGACGGGTCTCGGCCGGAAGGTGTACGGCACCGAAATCGTCAGTTGGGGACCCTCCCAACCGGACAGTGGAGGCGAGTTCGGCGAACAACACCCGCGTCTCCTCCGAGCAACTGTCGGCTGCGGCGCTCTCGGCCGCTGTGGCGGGGTGTGCCCCCGCCTCCAGTTCGCCCACCAGCACCCGCAATCCGACGACCAGCGCGTGCAGCATCCGCAACCTGCGCGCCGCACGCGCTCGCCAGCGGCGATGTCGCAGAGCGAGCCAACCCAACAGGACGGCGGCGAGAGCCACCGCCACACCTGCCAGCGACGTGAGCAGCACCGTCGTCGCTGAACCGAGCACCGGTACGACCAGACGAGGCCACTGTCGAAGCGCGGGCTCGCCCCGACCACGCAGTCCCGCCAACCTGTTCGCGGCGAGCCGGTCGGGCATCCCGAGCAGAACCGCCGCCGAAACGAGCGCGATCGCGACCGGGACCATCCGCGTATCCGGGTGGTGAGCCGTGATCAGCATTCCTCGGCGTCCGAGCGTTCGGCGAGCATGTCCAGCAGTCGGTGGGATTCCCGCCCCCAACCTGCCCCCGGTTCCCAGACCGGAGTGACCGTGGTTTCCGAACCGAACCGTCGCAGCACGCCTATTCCGGCGAGATGCCGCCCGTGCCGAGCGGTGCGGCGCATGTGCAACACCACGCGGATCGCCGCCGACAGCTGACTGTGCAGCGCATCGCGCTCCACTCCACCGTGCGCCGCCAGCGCCTCCATGCGCGCGGGCACCTCGGCGGGTGAGTTGGCGTGCACCGTACCCGCTCCGCCCTCGTGACCGGTGTTCAGGCAGTCGAGCAGTTCCCGGACCTCGGCGCCACGCGCCTCCCCCACCACGATGCGGTCCGGACGCATCCGCAGGGCCTGCCGCACGAGCTCGCTCATCCGAACCTGTCCGGTGCCCTCGACGTTGGGCGGACGTGCCACGAGCCGGACGAAGTGCGGGTGGGCAGGCCGGAGCTCCCGGGCCTCCTCGACGCACACGATGCGTTCGGTGCTCGGCACCTCACCCAGCAGCGCGCCGAGCAGGGTCGTCTTGCCCGAGCCGGTGCTGCCCGTGACCAGGAACGCCAGCCGGGAGGTGACGATCGAACGCAGCAGTGCGCAGATCTCGGAGTCGAACGCCGAAAGGCGACGGAGACTCGCCAAGTCGTGCGAGGTCTGGCGCAGCACCCGCAACGAGACGCAGGTTCCGTCGGCGGCCACCGGAGCGAGTACCGCGTGCAGTCGCACGGTGTTCCCCGTCGCGTTCTCGGGTAACCACCCGTCCACCCAGGGTTGCGCGTCGTCGAGTCTCCTCCCGGCTGCCAGGGCGAGTCGCTGGGCGAGTCTGCGCACCTCCTCTTCGTCCGCGAAACTCACCTCGGCGCGCTCCAGACCGTGACCGCGGTCCAACCACACCTCGTTCGGGCCACTGACCAGAACATCGGTGACGTCGGAACGATTCAGCAACGACTCCAGCGGTCCCGCCCCGAGGAACTCGCGGTGCAGCAGGCGGATCGTGCGAAGGACCTCGCCGTCGCCGAGTGGGGTTCCGGCCTCCTCCCGCACGGCGAGGGCTATGTCCCGCGAGGTCAGCCGTGCTCCTTCCGAGACCAGACGTGCCCGCACCCGGTTCGCCAACTCCTCGTCCACCCGTGCCCCGTCGGGCGTGCTCGGGTCTGCCGTGGAGTACCTCTCGGTGGACAGCGGCATCGATCCCACCTCCGTTCGGTGCGACGGCAGGGAGCTTCCCGTGCCGTGTCGTCGTCCGCACCGATCAGCCTGCTCCGGTTCGAGGAGTGGCGGCACCCCGGAGCTTCGGAGCTGGGGATAACCGAAGCAGCTGTGGACAACCACCCCTCGTCCATGACGGGAGCTCCTACGAGCACACGAGGCCGCCGCTGGTTCGAAGCGTCCCGGCCCGAGAAAGGCGATCGCGTGGCACCGATGCTCCATTCGTGTTAGGACTCTTCGCGGTACGAAGCGGTTACCGAGAACGGACTCCGCGACGGGGAGATCACGTGCGCCCGGGAGTGGGGAGGCGATGATCGGCGCGCGCCCACGACGAGCTCGGCGGACACACTCGCGTACCGGGCTCGGGAAGGACCGGTTCCGGGCGGTGGCGAACGGAGCCCACCGCGCACCGGTCCGAGCGGTTCGGCGAACCTCACACGACGAAGGTGGGAGTCAAGATGGACGAGCAGGGGTGGAAAACATCCGGCAACGACATCGTCGGACTGCTGACCCGCTACGGGGAACTGGCGGCGGAATTGGAGGAAACCGAGGAACCGGCACGTGCGGTGCTCCTCCGACACCGGTTGGCGGAGCTGGACGACGTCATCGACGCCCTGGCCGCGCGCGCCCACCAACCCGAGCACTGAGGCGTACGCCTCCGCGGTCCCTCACCGGAGGCACTCGTCCTCCCCGAAGGTTCCGCTTCAACGCGAGCACTCCTCGCTCCACGGGGAGTCGCGTTCCGAGGAAGCGCCGAACAGCGCTCCGCCGAACGAATCCGTCCGGTTGAGCGGAACCGGTCACGGGCCCCGAGTCGTTCTCCGCCGACGTACTCGCCGGCGACTCCGGACGTGGTACGGGCGGCCGCGGCTCGGTGCAGCGGGCGTGCGTGGACGAGCGCACCCGCCGTGCGGTTTCCTCCCACCAGGACTTCCGACGAACGGAGCGGTGACCCCCTCAGGGGTGTACGCCCAACATCGCCGCGGCCGTCCTGGACACCGGCGCGGGGTCCGATTCGTACGTCTCCACGGCGGGTCGCCCGCGTGGTTGGGGCGGTACCGGAACTTCCGAGTCGTGCACCGGTGCGCGTGCGAGCACGCGCTGAATCTCTCGCTCAGTCACCTCATGTGCACGCGCACTCACTTCCGTCACCTCTTCAGGGGTAAGCATCCCCCGAGCTGCCGTATCCGCGAGTTCCGAGCTGAACGCGGAGTGACGAGCCAGGACTCGGGCGATCTGGTCCACCATTTCGGAATCGACGGTTCCGGTGGCGGTTCGAACAACACTCTCGGCGATCGTGACATCCATGGGTCGCGGGTTGGAGCAGGAAGACTCGGACACCGCGAACCTCCTCCCGACAACTGTCCGAAATAGTCGTGGCCCCGGAAGGGATCCACAAGTGTGCGAACACGGAACACGACACCCCTGGTCGCATTCACGGGCTTCGCGCAAGAACTCTGCGGCGAGTTTACCGGCATTGCCCCGAAGTTTGCCGGATCAAATTCGACATCAACGAAAAAGAATCTTCACCGAAGATCGACAGCTCGCTTCACACCTGCTCGGAGGACCCATCGGCCTATCCGGCGTGCGAACCCGCCACGACGGGGTTAGGATGTCCGGCGAGTATCCGTGACCACGAAAGACTCCTGGGGGCCACCGGTGGGGTCACCGGAACGACGTCGCCCGCGAACACCTTCGGGAACACCACTGCGCCCCTGGTCGGGAGACATGTGTCCAGGGTGAGCACGCACCGGCAGCGAAAACGGGATCCGTCCTCGACTCGGCGCGACGAAGTCGAGAGCACCCGTACCGATTTTCCAGACGTGAGGAAGCGACTCACACGAGGGACGAACTGCCACCCGGACATGTATTCCGAATCGCAATCGAAAAGAGGCACGATTTTGACCGAATGAAATCGTGATCTTTATCCAGCTCTGACGAGGAGGAGCCGACGAAAGCCGAACACGTAACGTGGAACGGCCGTCGTGACGGCCGTTTCGGAACTCGTTGGGTCGGATGATCCGCTTCACCGGTCGTCGAACACGGACAGCACTACCACCGGGATCAACGCCGCCTGGGCTCGATCACGCCCCCGGGGCTCCCAGGCGGGACCGGACACCTCGTAGCGGAATCGTACAGCGGAACACGTTGGGCGGTCCTTCCTCCTAGGGGTCAGGGGCTTCCGGGAGGCGACCCACACCGCCGACGGCATCCGAGCGGGGCGAGTTCCTCGCCGCTACCGGGAATCCCCTGTTCGGACGGACTCATCGGCACTCCCGTCGAGAGCCCGGAGCAACTTCCGAGCGGCGCGCACCGGTGGTCGGTGCCCACCGAGCCGAACCCCGCAGAGTCCGAACCGGTCGATGAGGGCGGGTAGTCCCCGGTCGGTTCGCATCGTGGTGAGCACCTCCAGCCCCACGGCCCGGTGCACGTCGGTCACGCGCAGCCCACCCGGAGCAGGACCCCGCACGACGGCCCGCACCGGTCCGGGCACGGCGTCTCCCAGGGCATTCAGCACACCGGCCGCCGCCGCACAGGCTCGTATCTCGGCAGGTACCACCATCACCGTGAGGTCGGCCCCGCGCAGCACCGCCAGCGTGGTCTCGTCCCGGTTCCGGGGCAGATCGCACACCACGGTCTGCCCCGCCCTGCGGGCCGCGTCGAGGACGGCCCGAACCGACTCGGCCGTCATACCGTGCTGGGCCTTTTCCCTTGCGCAGCTCAACGTGGATATCTCGCCGGAGCCGAGCCGCCGTGAGGGGAGTGCCTCGCGCAACGCGGTCACCGTGAACCTGCCGCTTCCGACCGAAAGCTCAGACCACCGCAACCCCGAGGCGTGCTCCTCCCCCAGTACCAGGTCCAGCCCACCACCCAACGCGTCGCAGTCGAGCAGGGTGCAGCTTCTGCCCGTACGAGCGGCGAGCACCGCCGTGACGGCGGCCAGCACGGAGGCCCCGGCGCCACCGCTGCCGCCGAGCACCGCGAGTACTTTCCCCTCGCCGAACGCACTCTCCTCCGTCAGTTCGGTCAGCAGCCCCACCAGCCGTTGTTCCTCGGAGGCCAGCTCCATCGCGTACTGCGCTCCACCGTGAAAGGCCGTGCGCCAGAACTCCGGTTCCGCCTCCGCCGTCACCAGCACCAGTCCGGGACGAGATGGAAGCCCGGCCGCGAGGCAGCGCCGCAGCGCTCGCACGTCCAGCAGCACCAACGGCGCCTCGTGCCAAGCTCGCCCCACCGTGTCCGCTTCGGCGGCCCGACGCGTCTCGCACCCCGCGGCCGCGGCTATCCCGGCCAGCTCCTCCGCGAGGTCGGGGTCCTCGGTAACGATCAGCGGTTCTCCCGCCATCCCGGTACACCTCCGGTCGGGTCGTGCCGCCCCGGGGGACGAGCTCTGCCGGCGAGGTGTGACGTGGAACCGCCACGCTCGCCCCTTCACCGCTTCACCATGTAGCCGGGCGTGAGCGGGATGCCAGAGCGCGAACGACGAGCTGTGGACCGCTGGAGGACTCGTGGACGAAACGAGGAGGCCGAATGAGGGGCGGCCCTCGCCAGGGGGGAGGGACGAGGGCCGCCAGTGGTTCAGCCCCGGGGGGTCGGGCTGAACTGTCCGGTGCACCGGACAGTCTCCACTGTATCGCTCATCCTCCAGCTGACGCGTTGCGTCCATTAGGGGGAACATGGTCCCCCGGAAACCTGCATTCGCACTAACCGAACCGTTCACGTGCAACTGTATTTGCACGTAACGTGGCTAAAGAACAGCCAATTCGTTCACTCGAACGAGTGCCTTGGCATGAGGGAAGCCGCCGGCACACGACGCGGGCCCGGAACGCGGCGGCGGACCACACCACGAACCCCATCCGGCCGCACGGGACACGGACAGGCATCCGACTGGCACGCCCACGAGCGGTACGGCGCTTATGCTGGCGGGGTGACCCAGTCCGAGCATCCTGCCGAGAACCACGAGCGGCGCGGAGCGGCGTTCTTCGACCTGGACAGAACCATCATCGCGAGGTCGAGCACGCTCGCGTTCAGCAAGCCGTTCTTCCGGGAAGGGCTCATCAACCGCAGGGCCGTGCTGAAAAGCACCTACGCGCAGTTCATGTTCATGCTCGCCGGCGCCGACAGTGACCAGATGGAACGGATGCGGCAGCACCTGACCTCGCTGTGCGAGGGCTGGGACGTCGAGCAGGTCGACGCGATCGTCGAGGAGACGCTGCACGACATCGTCGACCCGCTGGTCTACCGGGAGGCCACTCAGCTCATCTCCGAGCACCGGGCCGAGAACGACGAAGTGGCGGTGCTCTCCGCCTCCGGCGAGGAGATCGTGGCCCCCATAGCCAAGCTGCTCGGTGTCACGAGCTGGGCGAGCAGCCGGATGCGGATCGAGGACGGGCGCTACACCGGGGAGCTGGAGTTCTACTGCACCGGCGCGGAGAAGGCGCGCGCGGCGGCCGAGATCGCGGAACGCGGAGGATACCGCCTGTCGGACTGCCACGCCTACTCGGACTCGATCACCGATCTGCCGCTGCTGGAGCTGGTGGGGCATCCGACCGTGGTCAACCCGGATCGGGGCCTGCGCAAGGAGGCGGTGCAACGCGGTTGGCCCGCCCTGGTGTTCGAACACCCGGTATCACTGCGGGCCCGCTTCCCCACTCCCTCGGCGACCGCCGTCACCACGGCCGCCCTGGGACTGGGGGCCACCGCCGCCGGGGTGGCCTACGGACTGTGGTGGCGCCGGCGCGGCCGCGGGTGACACCTCCGAAGGGGCCATCGGCGGACACTCCGGAGTACGCGGGCCCCACCGGCCCCGGTTCACCGAACAGCACCGAGCGAATGATCTCGCACCGGGGCTTGCGGCAACTCGCGGTGCGGTCTACAAAGGAAGTACGGACCCCTGGTTGGCCAGGGACGTCACGGAGGAGAAGCGGCGTCCCCCCGACAGGGCTCCGGGGCGCGATGGCGGGAACCCACGCGCAGCCGCTGAATAAAGGCACAGTCGTTCTCAGGGTTGCGTACCGGGACGCCGGACGCCGAGCCCGCAGGATACGACAGCGAACACACGCTTGGTAACCCGCAGGTTCGCGCCGGGAGTGGCGCTCGTCAGGCGAACTGGCGGGCGCCACCATCATGTACGGGGGCGAGCACGTGTGAATCCCGGACTCGGCCTCCGGGTTCGAAGAAACCTCCGGAACGCCTCTGCCGAGGACCGAGCGGCGCCCCCTCACGAACAACGACGGGCTCCCGCCGATCGACGACGCCCCGCGTGCCGGGCCGAGGCTCACGCCGCTGGGAACGCCGGCGCGAAGGGCGGCGACGCGGCGCGTGACTTTGACTACACTACGCAGCGTGGGTAACTTGCGAAGCCGACCCGCATCCGGTGGGACACCCACGGTTCTCCCCGCCGCCGCAGAACCACCGACGGCCGCCACCGGCGAATCGAGTTTCCGAAGAACGGGAGCCTCCTCGTGGCAGCGATATTCGGCAGACGCCGCCTCGGTACGATCGCGCTGGGAACGGCCACGCTGGGGACGTTGGCGGCCGCGGACGGGACCGGCGAACGCGGCGAGCGGAGAAGGGGCCACTCCGCACGTGCCGACCCCGTGCCACCGCCCCGAACGACCGAGTGGGCGCTGCGCACGCTCCGGAACATGTCGCTGCGGCAGAAGGTCGGGCAGCTCTTCGTCACGGTGGTCTACGGGGCCGACGCGGACGCGGCGCACCCCACCAACCGCGCTGAGTACGGAGTGGCCAGCCCCGCCGAGGTGGTGCGGCGGTACCTGCTCGGCGGTGTCATCCACTTCTCCTGGACCGACAGCCTGCACGATCCCGGCCAGATCGCCGAGCTCTCGAACGGGCTGCAACGCGCCGCGAGTGGCTCCGGAGCGGGCATCCCGCTCACCATCGCCACCGACCAGGAACAGGGCGCCGTCACCCGAATAAGCGAGCCCGCCACGGTGCTGCCGGGCAACATGGCGCTGGGAGCGGCGCGGGACCCCCGCCTGGCGAGCCGGGCGGCGCGCATCACAGGCCGGGAACTGCGCGCCATGGGCTTCACCCAGAACTTCGCACCGGTCGGCGACGTCAACGTCAATCCGGAGAACCCGGTCATCGGGGTGCGCTCCTTCGCCTCCGATCCCGAGCTGGCCGCGGCGCTGACCCGTGCCCAGGTGCGCGGCTACCAGTGGAACGCCACCGCGCGGAACGCGATCTCGGCCACCGCCAAGCACTTCCCCGGCCACGGCGACACCAGTGTGGACAGCCACACCGACCTCCCCGTGATCGACCACGACGAACGACAGTGGCGGCGCCTGGACGCGCCACCGTTCCGCGCCGCCGTCGAAGAGGGCGTCGACGCCGTGATGACGGGGCACCTGAAGTTCCCCGGGTTGGACCCCTCGGGGGAACCAGCCACGCTGTCCCCCCGGATCATCACCGGGCTGCTCCGCCAGGAGCTCGGTTTCGAGGGCGTGGTGGTCACCGACTCGCTGCGGATGGAAGGGGTGCACAAGCTACACCCCGCCGAGGAGATCCCCGTGCTGGCCCTGGAGGCCGGCGCCGACCAGCTGTTGATGCCGGAGAACCTGCCCTCGGCGATCGAGTCGGTGATCGGGGCCGTACGCTCCGGGAGACTGTCCGAACGGGACGTGGACCGCAGCGTGCTGCGGATACTGAGCATGAAGGACCGACGTGGAAGCGTGTCGAACCCGCTGGTGGACACCGGGGCGGTGGGACGGCGGGTCGGCACGCCCCGTCATCGGCGGCAGGCGCTGCGGATCACCGACGACACCGTCACGGTGTTGCGCGACGACGCCGGGACGCTGCCGCTTGGACCCGAGGTCGGCAGCGTGTTCGTCACCGGCTGGGGCGAAACGACCACCGCCGCGCTGGCCGCTGAGCTCGAACGACTTCGGCCGCGAACGGAAACGCTGCACACCGGTGATTCCCCGGACAGCGGGATGATCATCGAGGCGGTCGAGAGCGCGGGGCGGCACGACGTGACGATCGTGCTGACCAACGGAGCCTGGCGGGATTCCGGGGGCGCGCAGCGCGAACTGCTACGAGCGCTGGGCAGCTCGGGAAAACCCGTGATCGCCGTGGCGGTGCGCGACCCCTACGATGCCGCCTGCGTCGACGACGTCCACGTCTGGCTGGCCACCTACTCCTACCGGAAGATCTCGATGGAGTCGCTGGTGCGCGTGCTGTTCGGGCGGGTCTCACCCACCGGCAGGCTGCCGGTCCCGGTACCCGAACCGGACCGGCCCGACCGCGAGCGCTACCGCTTCGGACACGGAATCACCTGGTGAGGTAGTCACGATGAACGAGCTGGACCGCAGGAGATTCCTGTTCTCCACTGCCGTGACCGCTCCGATGCTCGGACTCACCGGCGCCTCGGCCGCCGGTACCGAGCGGGGCCCGGAAGGCCGCGGCGGGAGTCGTGCCGTGCGGACTGGGGCGGACGAGCTCGCAGCCGAGGGATGGCACCGCCTGCGGGGACTCCGGGTGGGCGTGATCGCCAACCCGACCTCCGTGCTCACCCGCCCCGCGGCGGGGCTGCCACACGTCGTCGACGACATGCACGCCGCCGACGGGGTACGGGTGGCGGCGGCCTTCGGACCGGAACACGGCTTCCGGGGCACCGCCCAGGCCGGAGGATCGGAAGGCGATCACACCGACCCGCGCACCGGCATCGCCGTGTACGACACCTACGGGTCCGACGTGGCGGAACTGGCCGGGATGCTGCGGCAGGCCTCGATCGAGCGGCTGGTGTTCGACATCGCCGACGTCGGAACCCGCTTCTACACCTACATCTGGACGATGTACACCGCGATGCGCGCGGCGGTGCGTGTCGGAGTGCCGTTCACGGTGCTGGACCGGCCGAACCCGCTGGGTGGATTCGCCGCCGGACCGGTGCTGCACCCGGCGTTCGCCTCCGGCGTGGGTGAGCTGCCGATCGCGCAGCGGCACGGCATGACCGTCGGCGAGCTGGCACGCATGTTCGACGGTGAGTTCCTACCCGACCAGGAGGGCGGGCGGCTGCCCGGACTGGACGTGGTGGAGACCTCCGGCTGGTCGCGCGAGCACACGTTCGACGAGACCGGACTGCCCTGGACACCGCCGAGCCCGAACATGCCCACCCCGGACACGGCGCGTGTCTATCCCGGAACCGGAATGTTCGAGGGAACCTTGTTCTCCGAGGGGCGGGGCACCACCAGACCGTTCGAGATCGTCGGCGCGCCCGGGGTCGACTGGCGCTGGGCGGAGCGGCTCAACTCGGTCGGACCGGCCGGTGCGTACTTCCAGGAGACCTACTTCGTACCGACGTTCTCCAAGCACCGCGACACCACCTGCGGTGGGGTTCTGGTACGCCGCACCGAAACGGCGGAGTTCGACGCGATCAGCACGGCGGTGACGATGCTCGTGCAGGCGAGGCGGCTTTACCCGGACGTGTTCGGGTGGCGGCCGGACAACTGGATCGACAAGCTCACCGGTTCCGCCCGACTGCGCGAGATGACCGACGCCGGAGCCGACACCGCCGAGATCGTCGGGGCCTGGGAAGAGGAGCTGGCCGAGTTCCGCCGCAGGCGCCGCCCCTACCTGCTGTACCGCTGACCGGGCACGCCGAAGGTGGAGAAGCCCGGGAGAACACCCGTGGACCCCGAGCCGAGAACCCCGAAGCCGTGAGGTGAGGATGCGCAATCCGATGCTGGTGACGGCCCTGCTGTCGATGCTGACCGTGACGACCTGCGCGTCCGCCCCCGCACCAGAGGTCAGGGGCGGTGGCCGCTTCGACCTGCCGCATCAGGGGTTCTCCCCCTCCGACACGCGACTGCGGGAGGCCTCGCCCCGCGAGGCCGGGCTCGCGCCGACTCCCATCCGGGAAGCCACCGCGCGGATCGCGGAGTGGACCGAAACCACCCCGGAACGCGAGCACCCGATGTACGCGGGCGCGGTGAGCCTGCTGGCACACGACGGTCTGGTGGTCAGTCACGAGGCCGCGGGCTACGAACTGCGCTACGCGGACGGGAAGGGCACACAGCTCCCACCGGAACGCAGGGAGAAAGTCGCTCCGGACACGATCTTCGACCTCGCTTCGATGACCAAGCTGTTCACCTCCGTCGCGGTGCTCCAGCAGGTCGAGCGGGGTCGCGTCGGACTGGACGTGCCGGTGGCCGAGTACCTGCCCGAGTTCGGCGACCACGGCAAGTCCGGGATCACGGTTCGCCAGCTGCTGACGCACACCTCCGGGCTGCAGTCGGTGGTGAGGTTGTGGGAACTGCCCGCCGAGCGGCGCATACCGCACGTGATGGACCTCGAACCGGTCACCGAGCCGGGCAGCGCGTACAACTACTCGGACCCGAACATGATCGTGCTCGGTGAACTCCTGGAACGGGTCACCGGACGACGGTTGGACCGGGTGGTGGCACGTGGGATCACCGAACCGCTGGGGATGGCGGACACGGGTTACCGGCCACCGCGCTCGAAGCTGCACCGGACAGCGGCCACGGAGTTCCAGAGTGATCCGCCACGCGGGATGGTCCACGGCCGGGTGCACGACGAGAACGCCTGGTCACTGGGGGGAATAGCCGGTCACGCGGGGATCTTCTCCACGGCTCGGGACCTGGCCGTGCTGGGGCAGGCGATCCTCAACGGCGGGACGTACGGCGGCGAACGCATCCTCAGCGAGCACAGCGTGGAGCTGATGCTGACCGACCACAACACCGAGTTCCCCGAGCACTCGCACGGGCTCGGCTTCGAGCTGGAGCAGCGCTGGTACATGGCGGGGCTCACGAGCCCGCGCGGCGCGGGGCACACCGGCTACACGGGGACCTCGATGGTGCTCGATCCACGATCGCGCTCGATGGCGATCCTGTTGACGAACCGCGTGCACCCCTCGCGGGAGTGGGGGTCCAACAACCCGGCGCGGGTGGCACTGGCGCAGGGGCTGGCCCGCTCCATGGCCGTCGAGCCGCGCCACGGCCCGACCGCCTGGTTCACCGGTGGCGGAACGGCCCACGGGGAAACCACGCTGACCACCGAGCCCGTCCGGGCGGACTCTCCCCTCCGGGTCTCGTTCGAGACCTTCGTCGACACCCAGCGGAATCCGGACGGCGTGGACCGGTTGCGCCTGGAGTACAGCCACGACGGCGGGAGCTCCTGGCACGTGGTGCGGATGCACACCAGGGGCCCCGGCTCACCTCGGCGTCCCGTGACCGAGCTGGCCGGTTCCGGTCACCGCGCCTGGTGGCGGGTGCGCGGCACCGTTCCGGAGGGCCGCGCCGGGGAGGCGCTGGTGCGGTGGCGCTTCACCCCCGACGAGCGCTACGTGGGCAGGGGGGTCTACCTGGACGGCATCAGGATCTCCGCGCACGGGCGGACGGTGCTCGACGGCGAGGCCGACGCGCACCGGCTGCGCGGGGCGGGCTTCCTGGTTGCGCAGCGCTGATCAGCGGCCGTTTCGGACGACCCCGGGGCCGCGCCGTCGCCGCCCCACGCGTGGTTCGGACGGCCGCCCGCGCCGGGCGAACACGATTCCGTTCGGCACGGGCACTCGGAGTGTTTTCGCGGTAGCGTCGCCGATGTCGACTGTGCACCCGGCAGGAAGGAGAGCGCGTTGTCAGTCATTCCGCAGGACCTCGAGGACATCCTGAGCAAGAGGTCGTTCGCCCACATCGCCACGATCGGCCCGAGCGGGGAACCGCAGTCCAGTCCGGTGTGGATCGACTGGGACGGGCAGTACCTCAAGTTCAGCCAGACCACCACCCGCCAGAAGTACCGGAACCTGCAACGGGAGCCGCGCCTGGCGGTGTCCGCGCTCGACCCGGAACAGCCCTACCGCTACCTCGAGGTCCGCGGCAGGGTCGCGCGGGTGGAGGACGACCCGGACCGGGCGTTCATCAACCGGATGGCCAAGAAATACATGGACGCCGACGAGTACCCCTACGACCAGCCTGGGGACCACCGGGTGATCGTCTACGTCCAGCCGGAGCACACCACCCGGATGTGAAGCAGCCGCGCGGCCGGTGGAAACGGCTCGACCGACGGCCGGGGGACCGCCTACGATCCGCGCATGGCGGATCCCGGAACGGACTTCGAGGCGGTCGTCGCGCACGAACTGGAACTGCTCGATCCCGGGGTGCGCGGCGATCCCGAAGCCGTGCGGGCGCTGCTGAGCGAGGAGTTCACGGAGTTCGGCGCTTCCGGACGGGCCTGGGACCGCGACACGATCACCACGGCCATCGGCTCCGAACCCTCGGAGCCGATCACGGCCGCGGCGTTGCGACCGGTGCGGCTCGGCGCCGACGCCGTCCTGCTGACCTACACGGCGCACCTGGGGGGGCGTGACGACGCTTCGCAGTTCGGTGTGGGCCAGAGAGGACGACGGCTGGCGACTGCTGCACCACCGGGGAACCCCGTGCCCCGGGCGGACCGGGGAGCCGGGGGCGCTCCGGGGGTGAACGGCGCGGGTGTCCGGCCGTCGGAGCTCCTCGGCGACCGCTGAACCCGCCACGCGGAGTAACTTCCTCGGAAGAGCAGCGGAAACCGGCCCGGTTGGCATAGTCTGACCGTGGCGGAGGTGGCAGCGCTCGCGCCCGCCACCGCGTTTGACCGAGCAACAGTGATGTTAGTAACTTTCCAACATGGCCACTCCTCACGAATCCGGCATCGAATCCGGTGAGCACAGCCCTCTCGTCCGGATTCGTTCGCTGCTGCCCGGACTGGCCCGGGCCGAGCAGCGGGTGGCCCGAATAGTGCTCGCCGACCCCTCCTCGATCGCGCATCGCAGCATCACCGACGTGGCCGAGGCCGCCGAGACGAGCGAGACCACCGTTACGCGGTTCTGCAAGGCCGTCGGGGTCAGCGGCTATCCCGAACTCCGCATCGCGCTGGCCGCCGACACCGCGCGCACGACCAGCCGGGATCGGGATCTGGGCAGCGAGATCTCCGAGACGGACGACATCACCCAAATAGTCGACAAAATCGGCTACGCGGACGCGAGGGCCGTGGAGGAGACCGCGGAACAGCTCGACGTCGCCACGCTGCGCTCCCTGGTCGACGCTGTCGCACAGGCGCGCCGGATCGACGTCTACGGGGTCGGCGCCAGCGGTTTCGTCGCGTTCGACCTACAACAGAAACTGCACCGCATAGGTCTGACCTGCTTCGCCTGGCCCGACACGCACAACGCGCTGACCTCGGCGGCGATCCTGCGCCCCGGGGACGTGGCCATCGGCGTCTCGCACACCGGGGCCACCACCGAGACCGTGGAGGTGCTGCGCGAAGCCAGGGGACGCGGCGCCACGACGGCCGCGATCACGAACTTCGAACGTTCCCCGGTCACCGAGATCGTCGATCTGGTCCTGACCACCGCCGCCCGCGAGACCACCTACCGCTCCGGAGCCATGGCCAGCAGGATCGCCCAGCTGACCGTGATCGACTGCCTGTTCGTGGGGGTCGCCCAGCGCCACATCGACGAGGCGAAGACCGCACTGCAGGCCACCTTCCAAGCTGTCGGCAACCACCGGCTACGAGTGCGCCCCGACCGGCGCAGACACCGGGAGGAGGGGCGGTGAACCGAAACGGTGCTCCTCACCACTCCCCGGCGGGGTGGCCCCTGCCACGCGGGGACCACACCGCCCACGAGGAGCCGCCCACCGAGCGGAGGAATCCGCACACCACCGACATCGACCTGCTGAACACCCTGGACCTGCTGCAACGCCTCAACGCCGAGGACCGCTCGGTGCCGGAGGCGGTCGGCAGGGCCCTGCCCGAGCTCGCGCACGCCGTGGACCTCGCGGTGGCGGCGCTGCGGTCCGGCGGCAGGGTCCACTACGTCGGCGCCGGAACCTCGGGGCGCCTGGCGGTGCTCGACGCCGCCGAACTCGTCCCCACCTTCAACACACCCGGGGACTGGTTCGTGCCGCACCTCGCCGGTGGCGAACCAGCACTGTACGAAGCGGTGGAGAACGCCGAGGACGACGCGGGCGCCGGAGCGGCGGCGATCGAGGAGAGCGCGGCCGCCGGTGACTTCGTGATGGGGCTGGCCGCCTCCGGGGGCACCCCCTACGTGCTGGGCGCGCTGGAAGCCGCCGGACGGATCGGCGCCGGAACCGGCCTGGTCTCCGCCAATCCGCGGTGCCGGGCGATCGCCCTGGTCGACGCGGCGATCACGGTGGACACCGGGCCGGAACCGGTCACCGGTTCCACCAGGATGAAGGCGGGGACGGCCCAGAAGCTGGTGCTGACCTCGTTCTCCACCGCGGTCATGGTGCGGCTGGGACACACCTACTCCAACCTGATGGTCAGCATGGTGGCCACCAACGCCAAGCTGCGGGCCCGAACCGTGCGCATCCTCCGGGAGGCCACCGGGGCCTCGGTGGAAACCTGCGAACTGGCGCTGCACGAGACCGGCGGCGAGCTCAAGACCGCCCTGGTGCACCTGCTGGCCGAGGTGGATGTGGCCAGCGCCTCGACAGCGCTGGCCGAAGCCGACGGCTACGTGCGCGAGGCGCTGCGTGCGCTGCGCTCCTGACCGGCCCGTCGCTGCCGGACTCGGCGGGGACAATCCGAGAGAAGCGGGAGGACGCCCCGACGGACTCACTCGTGCACGGGCAGCTCGTAGATCCGGCGCACGCTGGTCCCGAGCTCACCGATGTCGGCGCCGTAGACGTGCAGCGAGATGGCCGTTCCGGTACCGCAGTTGCGGACGAGGTGGATATCGCCGGGCGGGGCGAAGCCGCAGGTCTCACCCTCGTGATTGGTGACCAGCCTGCCGGGGACCAGGTAGGCGCCCTCCTCGGAGTCGCACAGCCGGTAGTGTTGCTCACTCTCGGCTCCCTGGTAGACACCGGTGACGCACCAGGCGACGTGGTCGTGGATCGGGGTCTGCTGCCCCGGCAGCCAGACCAGCGCGACCACGGAGAAACTCGCGTCCGGTTCCACGTGCAGCACGTGCTGCAGGTAGCGCTCCGGGTCGCCGCGCCGCTGCTGCTCGGTAAGCAGCCCGGGCACACCGAGGAACGGACGCAGCGCCTCCTGGACCAGCTCGGCGGTGTGCGCCTGGCTCGTCCCCTGGCGCACGCGGTCACGGATCGCGTCCGTGAGCTCGGTCAACCGCTGACTCGGCTGTTCGATCCGCATGGTGGTCATGTCGAAACCATGCACAGCGAGGTCGGACCGGGTCGACCACCGGATTCTTTGGTGGGGGCCAACGGGACTTATAGCCGCACGAAACGAGCCCGACGACCGGAGGCCGGTGTGATCGCCACCACTCCCCTGCCGCCGGCCACCGCTGGGTTCGTGCGGGCTGCCCACGGGGCGGGAGCGGGCACGGAGGCTCCGTCGGACGGGCCGGGGCGGTCTCGGCGCGGGAGCCGCGTCAGCTCCCGACGGCCATCTCCGCACCGATCCGCCCGAAGGTCTCCAGCATCAGCGCGGTGGCCGGTATCCGGTGCTGTTCCCACAACGCGTACGCCGTCACCCTGCGGTGGGGCAACCCGGCCACGGGCCTGCCGACCACGTCGGGGTGGCGCAGGAAGGACAGCACCAGCGCGGGCATCAGCGCGATCCCCACCCCGGCGGCGACCAGCCCCTGCACCGCGAGGTTGTCGTCCGTGGTGAACGCGATGTCCGGCTCGAACCCGGCGGCCTCGCAGGACCGCAGGAAGTGGTCGCGGCATCTGGGACAGCCCGCGATCCAACGCTGCCCGGCCAGCTCCTCCAGCGCCACGGAGTCGCGGTCGGCCAGCGGGTGCGCCACCGGAAGCACCGCCACCATCGGGTCGTCCAGCACGTCGGTGCCGGTGATGTCGGCCGCGGCGGGCTCCTCGGTACCGGGATAGCTGAAGGCCAGCGCGACATCGCACTCCCCCCTGCGCAGCGCCTCCAGCGAATCGGGCGGTTCCGCTTCGCTGAGCCGGATGCGCAGCTCGGGGTGGTGCTCGGTGACGCGCGCGACAGCGCTGGGCACCAGCGTGGCGCTGGCGCTGGGGAAGGCGCACAACCGGATGCTGCCCCGCCGCAGCTCGCGGACCGCGGCGATCTTGTTCTCGGCGGCGGTGAGGTCCTCGACCACCGAATCGGCGTGCCCGGCCAGTATCCGGCCCGCCTCGGTGAGCTCCAGCCCGCCGCTCGCTCGCAGGAAAAGCGGGGTCTCCAGCACCCGCTCCAGGGCGCGCATCTGCTGGCTCACGGCGGGCTGGCTGTAACCGAGGTTGCGTGCCGCCGCCGTGTAGGAACCGGTACGCACCACCTCGTGGAACACGCCGATATAACGAGGATCGACCATTCCCGCAGCATACGAACCGATCACCGCCGGGCACACCACCACGTGAGCCGCAGCGTGACCTCGCGACCTTTCGACCACTCGGTCTCGGGCTGTGCACGGCACCTCGTATTCCGCGGGCGAGAACGCTCAGGACAGCGCAGGCAGGTGCGGACGACGCCTCGTACTCACGCCTACGGGAAGGGGCGTTCGATCGGGCAGGTAGCCAATACGGAAGCCACCCGGCAACCCGCTGCGACCCAGTCGTGGAGATCGTCGCCGACGAAACCGAGCAGATCCGTTATGTCGTCATACCGTTCCTTCAACGGCTGGTTCCAGATCCGTTCGTGATGGGCCAGCCTGTTGCGGAACTCATGCAGCCGGGTGACCGGCTGTTCGATGATCGCTCGGTCCCGGCCGGGGGCTCGGGGAAAACCACGCGCGAGGTCGGGCCACAAGGTAGTCGCGTAGCGCCTCGCGAGCAGGAATCGCCAGAATCCGAAAGACAACTCACTCAGGACCTGTCCCTCGCTGGCGGTCTTTCCCTTGACACGGACACGTTGGCGGGCACTGGCGATATCACGTCGAGCCCGCCGATCGAGCTCACGACTCGGGTCATCCAACCACGAACCCGCTCGACCAGCCGCCGCATGGCGGGCCGCGAGACGTTCGGCCAGGACGTTGCGAAGCGCAATCTCCAGATGGCTCAGAGTTTCCCAGAACGCACCGCTTATCCGGGTGTTCCATCGGTACAGTTCGAGCGCGGCGACTGGGTCACCGCCGCAGGCATGCGAATAGCCCCACATCCTCGGCGATCCGAACAACGAGAACAGCGCATCCTTCGCGGATTCGGCGGGGTCAGGATTGTCCTGGGAGCGCACGGTCGGTATCCTAGGTCACGAAGATCCCGGGACGGTCCCTGGTAGCCACTTTTCGTGGCAGGCCACACCGCTGGGGTTGCGGCTTGACGAGGTGCCGTCCTTCGGGGCGGCACCTTTTAGTTTCTCTCGAGGGCCTTCCGGGGGCACGAGCCGATCACCGCCGGGCACACCACCACGTGAGCCGGGGCTCGGCCACGTGGGGCCACGGTATCGACTCGCGGTGTCGCTCCAGGGGCGCTGGCGGCCGGTACGAGCCACCCCGGACCCGCACCGACCTCTCACCGCGCGGGTGCTCAGACCTGCCCTACCGCCCGCCTGGCGAAGTGGATCTCGGTGGCGACCTGCTTGAGGGTCTCGGCGATCACCAGCGAACCGTGCCCGGCGTCGTAACGGTAGAACTCGAACGGGACTCCGCGTTCCCCCAGTTGGTCGAGGTAGTTCAGCACCTGCTGGATCGGGCAGCGCGGATCGTTGTCACCCGCGAGCACCAGCACGGGGGCCCGCACCCGTTCGACGTAGGTGATGGGCGAACACTCCCGGTAGACCTCCGGGATCTCCTCGGGGGCCCCGCCGAACAGCGCGCGGTCGTAGGCGCGCAACGGCTCCATCTCGTCGGCGAACGCCGAGACGTAGTCGGCCACCGGCACTCCGGCCACGCCGCAGGCCCAGCGGTCCGGCTGGGTGCCCAGCGCGAGCAGCGTGAGGTAGCCACCCCAGGAAGCCCCGGCGACCACGCTGAGCTCCGGGGTGGTCAGCCCTGCCTCGACGGCCCAGTCCTGCACCCGGGCCACGTCCTCCAGCTCGGTGAGCCCGGGGCGCCCCTCGATCGCGTCGCGCCAGGCCGAGCCGTATCCCGTGGACCCCCGGTAGTTCACCTCCACGACCGCGAACCCCGCCTCCAACCAGGCGGCGCGGTAGGAGGAGAACCGGTCCTCGTCGGCCGCGTGCGGACCGCCGTGCAGGCTGAAGACGGTGGGCAGCGGCTCGCTCCCCGCTTCCTCCGGACGGGCGACCAGCGCGTGCACCGTGTCGTTGGGTCCGTACGGGACGGGAACGAACACGTCCTCGACCGGCTGCGACTCGGGAGCCCGGATTCCGCCGGGCGTGAGCAGCACGCCGTCCTCGCCCTCCGGTGGGAGCACCCGCACCCGTCCCGGCACGGCCGCCGAGGACCAGGTGTACTCCACGGCACCGTCCGGGCGTACGGACGCGGCGCCCACGGTCCCCTTCGAGGTGGGCAGCTGGGTGAGCGAACCCGTGGCGATCTCGTAGCGGTACAGCGTGGTGCGCGCCTGGTGCGTGTGCGCGATCAGCAGGGCCGAGCCGTCCGAGTACCAGTCCGCGGAGACCTCCCCCGGCAGGCCGAGGTCGAGTTCGGTCTCGGTGTCGGTCGCCACGTCCCAGATGAGCAGTTCCTCGCGACCGCGCCGCTCGTGCGAGACCAACAGCCTGGTGTCGCCGGAGACCGGGGCGAAGTCCAGTGCGGCCAGTCCCAGCCCGGAACCGTCCCACTTCTCGGCGAGCCTGGAGCCGTCGGAGCAGCGCAGCACGCGCAACGCGGGATGCCTGCTGTCCCCGTGCTCGGAGTGCGACAGCACCAGCAGGCTCTCGTCCCAGGACATGCCGGACAGGCCGCCGTCCTGTTCGTGCTGGTAGATCACTTCGGGCTCCGCGCCGTCGCGGGAGATCCAGACGGTCACCCCGTCATCGGTGGACATCCCGAGCGCGATCACGCTCGACCCCAGCTCCAGTCCGGCCGGATAGCCCGCGTGGGTGCCCGGCAGCCCCTCGCGGGGGGCGGTGTCGTGCTTGTCGAACGGTTCGCTGCGCCAGACCCCGAACTCGTCACCGTCGGTGTCGTCGAACCACCAGACGTGCTCCCCGTCGGCCGAGAGGGTGCCGTGGAACGTGCCGTTCGGGCGGTCGGTGACCTGGCGGTGGGAGTCGTCGGCACGGTTCCACGCGTACAGTTCCCAGGTACCGCTGACGTTCGAGACGTACAGGCTCCGCTCGGGGGCGTCGCGTGCCCAGTCCGGCAGCGAGACACGCGGAGCGCTGAAACGCGCGCGCCAGCGCTCCTCCTTGTCCGGGTCGGCGAACAGGGACTCTGGGATCTCGGCGCTGGGATACGTGCTCACGACACCGATACTGCCCGATCGGGCAATCTCCTACGCATCGGGGATGCGGTATCCCACGGAAAGGTGAGCAACGCAAGCCGGTCGGTGGATTGTCGCGCTGCTCGACGAACCAGGATGATCGAGGCGTTTCGCTCGGCGAGGCTCGTCGCGAGGACCTCACCCGGCGACCACCGGGGGTGTCGGCCACGGCACGAGGAGCATCGGACACGACGCGGGAGCCCGAGTACGCACCACCTCCCCGACCTCACGTGGAGCAGCGATGATCTACGGAATCGACGTTTCGCACTACCAGGGCTCGTTCGACATGCGCCGGGCTCGGTCGGAGGCGTTCGAGTTCGTGTTCATCAAGGCCACGGAGGGGTCCGGCTTCGTCGACGACAGGTTCGCGGACAACCTGGCCACCGCCCGGGGCGCGGGACTGCTGGTGGCCGCCTACCACTATCAGCGGGAGGGCGTCGCCGCGGCCGCACAGGCCGATCACATCGCCCGGGTTGTCCCCGCCGACGTACCGGTGATTCTCGACGTGGAGCGGGGAGGCGGTGGAACCGGCCTGACGCACGCACTGCGAGGCGAACTGCACGCACGCGGCTTCCGGACACCGCTGCTCTACCTGCCCGAGTGGTACTGGAGGGAACTGGGCAAGCCGGACCTGTCCGGTTTCCCGCCGTTGTGGAAATCGCGCTATCCGGACAACGACGGCGGGCACGCCAGCGAGATCTACCAGCGCGTGCCGGAGCACTTCTGGAACGACTACGGGGGCAACCGGGTGGCCGTGCTGCAGTTCACCAGCTCCGCGACCGTCGCGGGGCAGCGGCCCGTCGACGCCAACGCCTACCGGGGGAGCCGCGCACAGCTGCAAGCACTGCTCGATCCACAGGGAGAGGACATGCGCGAGGACGAACGGGACGCTCTTTTCCGGATTCTGGAACAACTCACCGGCAGCCGCACCCCCGGGGAATACCCGGGATGGTCATCCTATGTGGACCGTAGCGAGAGCATGACCGCCGTCGACTTCATCAGAGCCGTCGACAAACACACCTTCGAACTGCACAAGCAGTACGGACGTGGCGGCGGGATGCGCCAGTACGCAGCAGGCGAGACGCACGAGTCCCCGGATCGAGTGCTGCGTTCGATGATCTCCGAGGCGGTCGCCTCGGCACTGGGACCGGACGATCCACGGCACGAGGACGTGGTCGACGCCGTGACGGCACGGCTGAGCGCACCGGTCTCCCCCGAGACCAGCGGCGAGTCCGCGAACTGAGGGAATCCGGACGAAAAAGGTCCGGCTGCCGACTCCCGTGGAGTCGACAGCCGGACCAGTACCGTCGGGGTGGCGGGATTTGAACCCACGACCTCCTCGACCCGAACGAGGCGCGCTCCCAAACTGCGCTACACCCCGGTCTCGCCGGGAACTTCCGAATCGGCAGTCCCGACCGGCGCACCGACGAAGCGGAAGATCGCCGCCCGCCGACACCGAGAAGTCTATCCCACACCCGTACCGGACTCCACAGGGGCCCCCGGGGTCGCGTCAACGGACCGCTGCTCTCCCCCCTGCGAACGCGGCACCAGCGTCAACAACGTCGCTTCCGGCGGGCACGCGAACCGCACCGGGGCGTAGGGCGAGGTGCCGAGTCCCGCCGAGACGTGCAGCCGCATGTGCTCTCCCCATTCGGAAGGCCCCTTGGCCCGCTCCCGGTCCAGTTCACAGTTGGTCACGATCGCGCCGAATCCCGGTAGGCAGAGCTGACCACCGTGGGTGTGCCCGGCGAGCACCAGGTCGTAACCGTCCCCGTCGAAGGCGTCCAGCACCCGGGGTTCCGGCGAGTGCGTGACACCGAGGCTCAGGTCGACATCCGCGGGCGGCCTTCCCTCGATCTCCGAGTAGCGGTCCCGTTTGAGGTGCGGATCGTCCAGTCCCGCCGCGTGGATCGCGACCCCACCCACCGTCGACCGCAGCCTCCGGTGCGTCAGGTCCAGCCAGCCGCGTTCGGTCATCGCGGCGCGCAGGTCCCGCCAGGGCAACGGCCTGCCTCTGATCCGCTTCTTCTTGCCGGAGGGCAGCAGGTAGCGTGCCGGGTTCTTGGGTTTCGGGGCGTAGTAGTCGTTGCTGCCGAACACGAACATCCCCGGGCGGTCCAGCAGCGGGCCGAGGGCACGCAGCACGGCGGGGACGGCCTGCGGATGGGCGAGGTTGTCACCGGTGTTGACGACCAGGTCCGGTTCGAGCTCGTCGAGTGCCTCGACCCACCGCTGTTTGGAGGTCTGGTTCGGGGTCATGTGCAGATCCGAGATGTGCAGCACCCGAAGCCGCGGGCTCGATTCCCCGAGCACCGGTAGCGTCGCCTTGCGCAGCGTCCAGTGGGTGCGCTCGATTCCCGCCGCGTAACCGAGCGCCGAGGCCCCGAGAGCACCGGCGGCGAGCAGAGTACGACCGAAGGTGTTCACACCTTCCAGCCTACGAGAACGTGCGAATCCGAGCCGTCCGGCCGCCGCGTGTTTCGGAATCTCCCCTCGCGCTCGGTGCTCTCCCGCGAAACGGTCACGCTGTCCCCGACGCCGACTCCGCCCACTCCCGCGATCGGCACCGTCGCGTGCGCTCCCGCGAGGAAGGCCCGGCGCTGTGCGGTACCTACCCGGTATCGAGCCTGGCGGCGGTGAGAGCCGCGCGCGAGGTTCCGCCGAACGAGCTCCCACGCGCCGGGGTGAACCTTTCTCGCTCAGGGGACAATCGGGGGCATGTCCGAGCTGAAGGAACGCCTGCGGAGCGATCTGACCGCGGCTATCAAACAACGGGAAACCACTCGCACCGGAGTGCTTCGCATGGCACTGTCCGCGATCGGCTCCGAGGAGGTCTCGGGGAAACAGGCGCGGGAGCTCTCCGACGAGGAGGTCCGAGCGGTGCTTTCCAAGGAAGTCAAGAAGCGGGACGAGTCGGCCTCGGCCTTCGACTCGGCGGGCCGCGCCGAACAGGCTGCCGCCGAGCGGGCGGAGGGCGACATCCTGCGGGAGTACCTGCCCGCCCAGCTCGACGACGAGGAGCTCACCCGGCTGGCGAAGGAGGCGGTCGGTGAGGTGGCCGCCGAGCTGGGGGAGACTCCCGGACCGAAGCACATGGGACAGGTCATGAAGATCGCCAACGCCAAGGTCGCCGATCAGGCGGAGGGCGGCAGGGTCGCGGCCGCGGTCAAGGCGGAGCTCAACCGCTGACCCGCCACCCACTGTCACGGCGCCAGTAGGCCAGGGCGTGCAGCCGGGAACGGCCCAGTTCCAGCTCGGTCTCGCAGAGTTCCCTGGCGCGCCGGACCACATCGGCTTCGGCGCCGATCCACACGTGCGGGTCGGCGCCGAGCTCGACCGTGCGCAGCGCCTCCGGCAGCAGGTCGCTCTCTCCCGGGGCGAGGCCGTCCCGGCACAGCCAGTTCCACCGGACACCGTCGAAGTGGGGCGCGTAGGCGCGCTCGGCCTCGTCGGCGACTTCCGCGAGCACCAGCACCGGGGTGGTGCTCGGGACTTCCTCCAGGATGGCGGTGATCGCGGGCAGCGCGGTCTCGTCACCCACCAGCACGAGCGGGTCGGCGGCGGGGTCCGGCCGGTAGGCGGGACTCGGCCCCACGGTGACGACGTGGTCGCCGACCGCCACCTCGGTGATCCACCGAGATCCCGGGGCATCGTGCTCGTGCCGCACGAGGTCCACGGCGAGTTCGCGGCGTTCCGGCGCGAACCAGCGGACGGTGTAGGTGCGTTGCCTGGGTTGCCGCTCCGGTGGCCCCGCGAACACCTCGCCACGACTGCCGCCCAGCGGCACCGGCATGCCCGGGCGAGGCAGGCACAGCTTGACGCGCTGGTCGGTACCGCTGCTGACGAAGTCGGCCAGCTCGTCACCGCCCAGGACCACGCGCACCATGCGCGGGGTGAGGCGTTCGACCGCACGTACTTCCAACTGTCGGTACCGAGCGCGTACCGGTGCCCGGTCGGGTGTGCTGTGGGTGGCTGTCACGGTCATGTCCCGGGGACGACGGAACTGCTTCGCACGTTGATCCTTCCTGCTTCGCCCGGCCGGACCATCCGTCCGCCGAGTGCCCGAGGTCCCGACGGCTCCGAATGGCACACGGTGCTAGTTGCCCCCCGGAGTCTCCCCGGAGGTTCGGCGCGGCTGCTGTCCGCCCCCGCCGGGGCTTCCCTCCGGGCCGTTTCCGGGGCCACCACCTTCCCCGTCACCGCCGCCGTCGCCCGCCGGGGCCTCGGCTTCGGAAGATGAGTCCTCGGCGACGGTACGCGGCGGTGGGATGTAGCCGCTGCTGACCGACAGGAGCACCGAGGCGCCCTCCTCCGCGATACCGCGCGGCGACTGGCTGATCACCGTTCCCTCGGAGTCACTGCTGCTGACGGTACGCCGTTCGACCTCGTACCCCGCCTTACGCAGCTTCTTCGCCGCCTCGTCGACCTGCATGTCCACCACTTCGGGGACGTGCTTGCCGGAACCACCGTGCCGGTAGCGCTCGGTGGTGGAGGGCAGTTCGACGACGGGCAGCCCCTCGTGAGCGGTCTTCATGGCACGCATCCAGGTCTTGGCCGGAACGGTGCCACCGTAGATGTTGCCGCTGCCGCAGACGGTCGGCGGACTGCCCAGGCAGATCCCCATTCCGGGGGACTCGGGCCGGTCGATGTAGGTGAGCACCGCCCCGGCCAGCTGCGGGGTCGCCCCGATGAACGCGGCGGAGCCGAACGTCTCGGTCGTTCCGGTCTTGGCGGCGGTGGGGCGGCTCCAGCCGCTGGCACTCGCCGCGCGGGCCGCGGTCCCGGACGTGGTGTCGTCGGACATCCCGACGGCCATGGCGTCGGCGAGTTCCCGGTCCACCGCCTGCTCACAGGGCTTCTCGGTGATCGCGACCCTGTTGCCGTGCCGGTCGCGGATCTCCTTGATCGGGGTGGGCGGGCACCAGACACCACCGCTGGTGATGGTGGCGGACACGTTGGCCAGCTCCAGCGGGCTGGTGGGGCTGAACCCCAGGGTGAACGCACCGATCCTGCGCTGTTTGATCTCCTCGGCCTGGGTCCGTTCCCGCGCGCGATCCGCGACCATCGGCACACCGGCCAGGTCGTGGTGCTTGAGCGTGCGGCGCATTCCCAGGCGGGCGGCCATGTCGACCGTGTTGTCGAGCCCGGCGCGCTCCTCCAGGATCACGAACGCCGTGTTGGGCGAGGTGGCCAGCGCCTCCTGAATGGTCCGGGAACCGGCTCCGACTCCCTCTGCGTTGCCCACCACGTAGGGGTTGGTGCCGTTGCTGAACTTCTTCGAGGTGTAGGACCCCGGCGCCGGGACCACGTCCTTGATTCCCATGCCCTGTTCCAGGGCCGCCGCGGCGGTGAAGGTCTTGTAGACCGAGCCGGCCCCGGGCGGGGCCATGGAGCTGGGCAACGCGTAGGCGCTTTCCCCCGCCTCCTTGTCGAACCCGAAGTCCCGGTTGGCCACCAGCGCGCGGACCCGGTGCTTGTCCTGGCCGGGTTCGACCACGGACATGACATTGGCGATCTGCTCGCTGTCCTTGGGAACGCCCTCCTCCGCCGACTTCTTGGCGGCGGCGGTGATCCGCTGGTCCAGCGTGGTGCGGATGGTGTATCCCCCTCGGCGCAGCTGCTCGGCGGAGAAACCCGCTCGCTGCAGGTAGTTCTCCGCGTACTTGCAGAAGAAGCCGTTCTGGGCCCCCGCGCCCACGCATCCGTTGGGCAGTTTGTCCAGCGGCTGTTCGATGCCGAGCGGAGCGGCCTTGGCTTCGCGGGCGGCCCGCTGGGTGATCCGGTGCTGGTCGGCCATCGCGTCGATCACCAGCCCGCGCCGGAACAGCGCCTCCTTGGGCTGGGTCACCGGGTTCAACGAGCCCGGGCGGTTGACCACACCGGCGAGCAGCGCGGCCTGCGCGATCGTGAGCTGGTCGGGAGTGGTTCCGAAGTAGGCGTGCGAGGCGGCGGCGATGCCGTAGACGCGGTTTCCGTAGGGGACCACGTTCAGGTAGCGGGTGAGTATCTCCTCCTTGCTCAGCCGCTTCTCCAGCTGGAGGGCTACTCGGATCTCGCGCAGTTTGCGCGCCACGGTCTGCTCGGTCGCCTCGGCCTGCTTGACGGGGTCACCGGCGGAGGTGACGTGGACCAGATAGTTCTTGACGTACTGCTGCGTGATCGTCGAAGCCCCCTGGGTGATCCTGCCCGCCACCTGGTTGCTGACGAAAGCACGCGCCGTACCCGGCCAGTCCACCCCTTCGTGCTCGTAGAACCGCTGGTCCTCGATGGCGACCATCGCCGCTTTCATCGTGTCGGCGATCTGGTCGCTGGTGGCCGGTGTCCGGTACTGCTCGTACAGGTAGGCGATCGGGTTGCCCGCCCTGTCTGTCATCGTCGTGACCAGGGGTGGTTGTTCGGTGAGCAGTTTGGTGGAAATCCTGTTCACCGCGTCACCGGCACGGTTCGAGATCACTCCGAGCGCTCCCGCCGCGGGAAACGCCATGCCGGCGACCAGTACGCCGGCCAGCACACACAGACCGAACAGCTTGAGCACGCCGTTACGTAGCCGCACGAGACACACGGTAAGACCAGCGGCTTCACACCACTCGCTGTCACGGTCAATAACCCCCGATGTGATGAGCGTGAAAGAAAATTCCCACGAAAGTCGGTTGGCTACGGAACCGAGATCTCCTAGTGTGCGTCCACGTCCAGCGACAAGGTTTCGTGAGCGTGCCGGGGGCACGTTCACGAGGGCCGGTGCCGGGGGCCCGGTGGTTGTACGGTCGCCGACGATCCAGTGAGGAGCTGGGGGATTTGATGCTCGAACAGGGGGACTGGCGGGTGAACGCGGCGTGCCGCGACAAGAACCCGGACCAGCTTTTCGTACGAGGCGCGGAGCAGCGCAAGGCGCGCACCATCTGCTTCGGCTGTCCCGTCCGGACCGAGTGCCTGGCGGAGGCGCTGGACAAGCGGATCGAGTTCGGTGTCTGGGGCGGCATGACCGAACGCGAACGGCGCGCGCTACTGCGCAGGCGTCCGGACGTGCGCAACTGGCGTGAGCTGCTGGAGGCGGCCCGTGAGGACTACTCCCAGGCCGACGCCTACCAGCTGGGTTGAGGGAAAGCTGCCCGCAGCGTGGGGTTTCGCGGCTGGTCGAGCGGCGGAACCTCGCGCGGTCCCGTGAACGGCCGGGCCCGACGTCGGGCAGGTACCGCGCCACGTCGGCCCTCCGCGCGAGAACCGCACCGGGGAACCCTGTGAGCGCGGTGGTGGTTCCGACGGAGCTGTCAGGACCGGGGCTGATGAGTCAGGGACGGCTCAACAGGATCGCGACGGTGCCGGTGTCGCGAGTGGTGGTTCGGCGCTGCCGCGCCGGATCGACGAGCCACTCTTGTCCGACCTCGGGGTACGGGCCCTGCCCGTCCCCGGGTTGCCGGAGGTAGCCCGCCCGGAGAGCGGCCTCACTCCCGGGCCAGCCTGCGACCGATCTCGCGCAGGCCGTACTGGTCGTGGACCTCGTCCGGCAGCGCGGGAACGCTGCCGAGCTCGACCTCGGGATGTGCTCTGGTGAACCGCGCCAGCAGGCGTTTCTCCCGTTCCGCCACGGCCACCCGGTCCGCGTGCAGCCGCAGGACCGAGGCGGCCAGCGGCGCCGAACCGGCGGCCTCCAGCTCCTCGGCGGCCGACAGCGCCCTCGTGGCGGGCAGGTCCGCCAGCACCGGATGCGTGCGGTTGGCGACCATCCCCGCGAGCGGCATGTGCTCCGAGGAGAGGCGTTCCACGAAGTAGGAGGCCTCCCGCAACGCGTCCGGTTCCGGCGCGGCCACCACCAGGAAGCGGGTTCCCTCCGAGCGCAACAGCCGGTAGGTGTGGTCGGCCCGTTCCCGGAAACCGCCGAACGTGGAATCGAAGGCCTGCACGAAGGCGGCGGCGTCCGCCAGCAGTTGGCGGCCGACGATCGTGGAGACGGCCTTGGCGAACATGCCGAACCCCGCCCCGACGATCCGACGGAGCCCCTTGCCGCCCGCCCGGGCCGGGCTGGCCAGCATCCGGATCAACCTGCCGTCCAGGATGGTAGACAGCCGCTGCGGCGCGTCGAGGAAGTCCAGCGCGGAACGGCTCGGCGGCGTGTCCACCACGATCAGGTCCCAGGTGTCCTCGGCCGCCAGCTGCCCGAGCTTCTCCATCGCCATGTACTCCTGCGTTCCGGAGAACGAGGTCGACACGGTCTGGTAGAAGGGGTTGTCCAGGATCTGGCGCGCCCGCTCGCGTCCCGCGTGCGCCAGGACCATGTCGTCGAAGGTCCTGCGCATGTCGAGCATCATGGCATGGAGCTCGCCGGACTCGCCCTGTTCGAGCTCCACCTCGCGGGGGTTGTTGTCCAGTTCGGCCAGCCCGAGGGCCTGGGCCAGCCTGCGTGCCGGATCGATGGTCAGCACCACGGTCTTGCGGCCGCGGGCGGCGGCTCGGATTCCCAGCGCCGCCGCCGTGGTCGTCTTGCCGACCCCACCGGAGCCGCAGCACACGAGAATCCGGTTGCCGGGGTCGTCGAGCAACCGATCGATGTCGAGTCGTCCGGGGCCCGACCGTTCGTTCATCTGCTTCCTCCGACACCGCGACCGACGAGACCTTCGGCGAGTTCGTAGAGCGCCGCGACGTCGATCCCGTCGATGTAGTCGGGCAGCTCGACGAACGGCAGCGCGGCGTTGTCCAGTTGTTCGCGGGCCGCGAGTTCGGCACCGGCCCGCCCGGCGTGCTCGATGGTCTCGGCTACCAGGCCGTCGAGCACCTCGTCGTTCCAGTCCAGCCCGGCCGACTCCAGACCACCCCGGATCCTGGTGGCGTCGACCCTGCCTCCCGCGGCGGCCAGCACCGAGCGGGTCGCCAGCCGGTGGGGGCGGACCCGGTTCAGCAGCACGGCTCCCGGGCGCAGCTCGGCCGCGTCGAGTTCCTCCACCGTTTCCAGGGTCTCCCGCACGGGCAGCTGTTCCGGCAACGTCACCAGGTGCACCACGGTGTCCGAGGAGTGCAGCAGGCCCGCGACCTCCTCGCTCTGGCCGTGGATGGGGCCCATCCTGGCCAGGTCGGCCATGGCCCGCGTGACGTCGAGGAAGCGGACGATCCGGCCGGTGGGGGGCGCGTCCACCACCACGGCGTCGTAGGTGTGCCGCCCGTTGGGGTCGGTGCGGCGCACGCACTCCTTGAGCTTGCCGGTGAACAGCACGTCGCGCAGTCCCGGGGCCAATGTGGTGGCGAACTCGATGGCCCCCATCCTGCGCAGCGTGCGCCCGGCGACGCCGAGGCTGTAGTACATGGCCAGGTACTCCAGCAGGGCGGCCTCCGCCTCGATGGCCAGGGCTCGCACCTCTCCCCCGCCGGGTGCCGCCGCCAACCGCCGCTCGGAGTACTCCAGCGGCGGGGTGTCGAACAGCTGTGCCAGCCCCTGCCTGCCCTCGACCTCGGCGAGCAGTACCCGGCGACCGCCGGTGGCCAGGGCGAGCGCCAGGGAAGCGGCGGCGGTGGTCTTGCCCGCTCCGCCCTTGCCGCTGACGAAGTGCAGCCTCGCACGATCGAGGTCGCGATCCCATTCAGAGCTCACACGATCAGCCTAGGCTCATCCGGGGGGCGTTGTCCGCTCGGCGAGCTGGTGGGGTGGCGGTGCGAGCCGGACCCGGCTCGGTTGATGCCCTGACCGGGTCGAACACGCCAGCCCGAGGTACCGGGCTCGAGACAGCCTCTTAGGGTGGCGGCATGACCAAGTGGGAGTACTCGACAGTGCCGCTGCTCAGCCACGCGACCAAGCAGATCCTCGACCAGTGGGGTGAGGACGGCTGGGAGCTCGTCGCCGTCCTGCCGGGACCGACCGGTGAGCAGATGGTCGCCTACATGAAGCGTCCGAAGGAATAACGAGCCCGCCGGGTTCTCCGGCCGGGGCCGCGGGGTGCTCGTCCGGCGGTGTTCCCCGCCCACTCCTCTCCGGGAAACCGGAGGTCGAACGAGGGACGTCGGGACGGTGGCGTGCGACCGCGCTCCCGTCCTCGAATCGAGTGATTCTCCGGTCGTCCCCGCTCAGCGGTGCGGGGACGACCGGTTCCGTGGGGCCGGCGGAGTTCACCGCCGGTCCCGTTGCCGAGAGATTGGTGCGTTCGCCATGGGTATCTGGACCGACCGTTTGGCCGAGCTCGGGGTGGAGCTGCCGGAAGTGGCACGTCCCGTGGCCTCTTACGTTCCCGCCGTGCGAACCGGGAACCACGTCCACACCGCGGGACAGCTGCCCATCGTCTCCGGCACGTTGTCGGCCACCGGCAAGGTGGGTGGGGAGGTCGATCCCGACACGGCGCGGGGGTTGGCACGGATCTGCACCCTGAACGCGCTGGCGGCGGTGGACGGCGTCGTCGGGCTGGACTCGTTGGCCGGGGTGGTCAAAGTGGTCGGTTTCGTCGCCTCGGCAGAGGGGTTCACCGGTCAGCCCGGGGTGCTCAACGGCGCTTCGGAGCTGCTCGGAGAGGTGTTCGGCGAGTCCGGGGCACACGCGCGCTCGGCGGTCGGTGTGGCCGAACTTCCGATGGGAGCGCCGGTCGAGGTGGAACTGATCGCCGAGGTCGCCGAGGGCCACTGATGCCGGGCCGGGGCTCGTCATCACGGGAACGGGTGTCCGCATCGCTGCCCGGAGCCACGTCCTCCTCGGCGAATCGGAAGAGCATGCACTCACCCATTCAGAGGACAGTGCTGTCTATAGTGAGCTGTGAGTAACAAGAGCCGGATGCGTGTTGCGGGTTGATCGCAGAGATTTCCGAGGGAAAATCACCCATACGGATGCAAATGCCGATAGCAGTTCGACGCAGCGTGCTGGGGCCTCGCCCCGGAGGGGATGACGAGACGTGACCGACCGCGACACCAGCCTGTTGTGTCACGAGCTGTTGCTCCGGCTCGCGGGCCGCATCCCGGACGAGTCACTGTGGCGCTACCGCGACTGGCTGGCGGGCGCGGCCGGGGAAGTGGTGGCCGTCTCGCTGCCGAAGCAACTGGTACGGGAGCGCATCGGGCTGACCGATGCCGATCACCGGCTGCTCTCCGAGGCACTGCTGCCCATGGGAGCCGATCCGGCCGCTGTGGGGGCGATCCTGCCGGAGGACGGATCACCGCAGCGCCGCCACGCGTTCACGGCGGCCGCCCCGGGGGACGACAAGGGTGACTCGGAGGCGCTCGTGCTGGGCGCGACGCTGCGCGGCCGCCCCGGAGTCGGCGAGGTCCGCGACAGCTGGCGGCGCGACACCACCGCGGCGGCCTCGGAGCCCCAGAGTCGGGTGGTACTGGTCAGCACCAGCGGCGATCCGGTCGAACTGACCGGCGAGATCCAACGAATCCTGCGCGCCCTCGGCAACCACACCCCCCTCGTGGAGGTGCTTCCCACCGAGATCGAGCCGCCGGAGTACCACGGCCGCGCACAGCTCGCCTCGAACCTGATCTGCACCGGCAGCGGCGAACTCACGGGCTCGCACTGATCACCGGTGACCGACCAGCACCACGACGCCCCGAAACGCTCTTCCCTCGGATCTCTCGGCATCCGGCGTGTTCCGTGGCCGGTCGGTGGTCGACGTGAAGCCGGCGCCTCGCGGCCGCGCGGGGCACCTCGAGTAGGCAACTAAGGAGAAACCCGTGGTGGACGTGGCGAACAGCGCCGGTCCGGTCGACCGGCTGCACGAGCTGCTGCTGGCGTTGACCGGCCGACTGGACGACGACGCGATCAACGCGGCACGCGAGTTCGCGGGCGCGGGACAGCCGGACAGCGCCGCCGAATTCGTCACCGGAACGCTGCTGGCGGGCGGGATACCCGTGACGCGGGACGAACAGCGCGAGCTGTCCTCGATTCTGGGCCGCACCAACTCCCGCAGCGGGCTCACCGAGCGGCTCACGGTGGACTCGCCGGAGAGCTCGGACAAGCACCGCTTCACCGAACCGGAGCGGATCGACGACGTGTCCGCGGCGTTGCGTGAGATCACCGCACGACTGCCGAACCTGCGCTCACTGTGGTGCGCCGCGCGCACGACGGCGGCCGGAGTCGCGGCGGGCGCGGTGCCACGCCGGGTGCTGCTGGTCGAAGTGGACGGTGCCACGGCGGTCGGCCCCACCGACTACCAGCTGCTGCGCGCCCTGCGCCGGCACGGGATCCAGTGCTCCGTGGAGGCCTTCCGGACCGGCGACGAACTGCCGGACTACCACCGGGAAGCACTGGCCGTCGCGCACGAGGTGCGGGTGGACCACGACCTCCCCGCCCCGGAGCCGACCAGACGGGGCACCAGGCACCGGGAGCGGGTCACCGACTTCGCCGAACCGTCCTCCCACGAGGACCCGTTGGGCGTCCCGCCACGCCCGGAGCCTCACGAGCCCGACGCGCTCGCCGACTTCCCCGCTCCGGAGCCGGACCTGCCCTCGGTGGAGATGACCACGGAGTGGCCCGCCACGGAATTCGGCAGCTCGCTGAACACGGACCCGCCGGACGACAGGGACCCGCTCGGGGTCGGATTCCCCGAGTCCGGTTACCAGGAGTCCGGCCGTCGGGAACCCGGTCGGGAGTCCGGCTACCGGGAATCCGACTACCGAGAGTCCGGCCACCGGCGGGAAAACTCCCTGCCCCCGGAACCCGATCCGGAGGAGACGGGTTTCATCCTGCCCGATCCCGCCCCGAGCACGAACCACGCGGATTCGTTCGGCTTCCCGGAACCCGGTGAGTACCCCCAGCCCGGCGACTTTCCGTCTCCTCCGGAGATCGCGAGTTTCGAGCCCGCCCCGGTCGAGAACGACCACCCCGCCGGGCAGCACTCCGAGTCCCACGAGGACGGCAACTCCAACCCCGCCGTTCCGGCCGCTGTGGACGCCAAGCTCACCGACCGGGAACGGAACCTGCTGCAGAAGCTGCACGAGGAGCTGGCGCATCGGGAGCAGGACAAGTCACCCGGCGATACCGGCAACTCCCACGAGGCGGTCGGAGCGGAACCACAGCAGGACCCCCGGACCACCACCGTTCCCGGCACCGGCAACTTCCCGCCCATCGGTTCCACCGGGCCGAACCAGGCGCGGTGAGCACCACCGGAAATTTACCGGCACCGCTGACGGGGTTGGATTCGGTGCGCTGTCCGGCACGAGCGCGTTCTCCTGATCTCGGAAACCAGTGGGTTCCGCTGACTACAGCGTCCAGTGGGTGGGGTTGTGGGGGTGGTCGATCCAGAGCCGTTGGTGGTGTTGGGTGGCGGTGATGCCGAGGCGGGGCCAGTCGGGTTTGCCGTGGGTCAGCCAGGTCTGGTGGGCGTGTTCGACGGGTTCCCACAGTGGGGTGGGTCCGGTTTCGGTGACCTCGTATCGGTTGTTCGTGGTGGTGAGGGTGATGTCGGTGGTGGAGCCGTCGGGGGCGGTCATGGTGGCCGCCGCCGGTCGGCCGGTGTCCGGGTCGAGGCGCATGCCGATCGTGACTCCGTCGGGCAGGCCGTGGAATTGGGCCAGCAGCCAGACCACGCGGTTGTCCCACCAGGGGGTGGGTGGGGTGG
>NZ_FNJR01000007.1 GCF_900104475.1 Actinopolyspora xinjiangensis | reverse complement strand
CCACCACCCCCCATCACCCCAATTGAACACAACCGGCTGGCACACAGCCCCCAACACTTGGGTCGGTGGCCACAGCGGAGGAGACACGCCCGGACCCCATCCCGAACCCGGCAGCTAAGCCCTCCAGCGCCCCAGGTACTGCACCCCCACGGGTGTGGGAGACACGGACACCGCCGACCCAACCCCCCACCGGCCCCACCCCCACCACAAAGGGGGTGGGGCCAAAACACGTCCCCACTTCCCTAAACGCCCCCACCGTCGTATGACTGCGATTCCACCCCCATAGTCGATACACCCACAAACACGCGAACACTCTGGGATTCACTCACCACCCGTTTCGACGAGCCAGTTCGTAGCAGACCAGACCGGCAGCGGTGGCCACGTTCAACGATTCGACACCGCCGTACATCGGAATGCGCAGCCGTTCGGTCACTCGTCGCTCCACCGCTTCGGACAGTCCGGCTGTTTCGCTGCCCAGTACGAACACGGCCCGCTGCGGGAAGTCAGCCTCGAAGAGGTTCGGTCCGGCATGAGCGTCCAGTGAGTACAGTGGGTACCCGGCGTCGGAGAGGGTCTCCGCGGCGGTTCCCGCGTCCGGACTGCGCAGGATCGGAGCGTGGAAGGCGATACCGGCCGATGCTTTCACTACCAACGGGTCCACATTGGCCACTCCTCGGTGCGGCAGCACGATGCCGTCGATGCCGGAAGCTGTCGCGGTGCGCAGGATCATTCCCACGTTGGCCGGTGTGGTCAACCCGTCCAGCAGCAGCATGTCGCGCGGAGCGCTGGCGGGATCGGCGAGGGCTTCTTCCAGCGGACGCATCTTGCGGGCGATCACGTCGGCGACCACGCCCTGATCGTGCCGTCCGTTACCCGCCAGCACCTTCACGCGATGCGCGCTGGCACGTCGTACCGGTACGGCCCGGTCGGCGGCGGCCTCCTTGATCTCACGGACGACGCTGCCACTGATTCCCTCGGCGAGCACCACCTTGTCCACGCGGAGTTCGAGGTCGGACAGGGCTTCCAGGACCGGTTTGCGGCCGTAGACGGTGACGAATCGGTCACGTGGTGATACTTCCTGCACTGCTGGGAGCTTCCTTTCGGGGAGAGCCGGCGGAACGGGCCGGGCGGAGTCAACGGCGATCGATCCGCGTGCTCGCCGGGACCCCGGTGCCACCGGCCTCTCGGAGTCACTTCGTTCGACGTGCACCGTGTGTCAGTATCGCGGTCATGTCCGATCGGTTGTCCGCGTTGGATGCCTCGTTTCTGTATCTGGAGGACCACACCACACCGATGCACGTCGGTGGTGTGGCCGTTTTCCGGCGGCCGAGTTCGGGGTTCGACTACGACCTCGTGGTCTCGTTCATCGAACGCAAACTCGCACTGGTCCCCCGCTACCGGCAGAAGGTCGTGCAGATTCCGGGACGCCTGGCCAGGCCGGTATGGGTGGACGACCGGAATTTCGACATCAGCTACCACGTACGTCGTTCGTCGTTGCCACGGCCGGGCAACGACGAGCAGCTGCACGACCTCACCCAGCGGTTGATGTCCAAGAAGCTGGACACCACTCGGCCGCTCTGGGAAGTCTACCTGGTCGAGGGGTTGTCGGATGAGCGAACCGCGGTGATCACGAAGACGCACCAGGCGATGATCGACGGTATCGGTGCCATCGACATCGGCCAGCTGATCCTGGAAACCAGCCCGTCGGAACACTCGGAACATCGGGTCGCCCGGCAGGTTCCGTGGCGCCCGCGTCCCGAACCGGGGGCGGTCGGGTTGGCGGTCAACGCCGTCACCGAGGCCGTTCGTCGTCCTGGGGAGGTGGTGGAGAACCTTCGTGCCGCCACGGTTGACGCCACCGCCACGCTGCGCAAGCTGGCGGGAACCGCCACGGGCATCTACTCGGCCCTGCGCACGGCCGCCGTTCCTCCGCCGGGAACTCCGCTGAACGGGACGACTTCGCCGCAGCGCAGGTTCGCGGTCGCGCGGGCACGGCTGGAGGACTTCCGAGGTGTGCGGCGCCGGTACGGCGGCACCGTCAACGACGTGGTGTTGGCGGTATTGACCGGTGCGTTTCGGAGCTGGCTGTTGTCCAGGGGCGAGGTGGTCACCACGCGCAGCACCGTTCGGGCCATGGTCCCGGTCTCCGTCCGGGCCGACGGTCCCGCCGCCGCTGTACGTGCCGAAGCGGGGGATTTCCCGTTCGACGGGGTCTCCTCGTACCTGGTCGATCTGCCGGTGGGGGAGCCCAGCCCGGTCATCAGGTTGCAGCAGGTGAGTCATGCCATGCGCGCGCACGTCGAGTCGGGGCAGTCCGTGGGGGCGGACGCACTGGTGCGGCTCTCCGGGTTCGCTCCTCCCACCCTGCACGCGCTGGGGGCGCGGGTGGCGAGTGGGCTGTCGAACCGGCTCTTCAACGTGCTGGTGACCAATGTTCCGGGGCCGCAGGTACCGTTGTACGCGGCCGGTGCGCCGATGTCCGAGATCTTTCCGGTGGTTCCCCTGGTGAAGAACCAGTCCTTGGCCGTCGGGATCACTTCCTACAACGGTGGAGTGTTCATCGGCCTGAACGCCGACCGGGCCGCCATGCCGGATGTGGACGTCCTTGCTGGGATGATCGAGGAGTCGGTGGAAGAGATGATCGGGACGGTCGAGGTATGAGGATCTACTTGCCCGCTACGGTGCGGATGCTGCGGGACTTCTTCGAACAGCAGCAGCTGCGGCCGTTGAGCGGCACGGCTTTCGCGCTGACCCCGGCACTGCGGGAGTCGTATTCGAGCGGGGACGCCGAGGAGCTGGAGGACGTGGCGATGCGAGAGGCGGCCCGTGCTTCGCTTAGGCTGGTTTCCACGGAGCTCGGTGAGCCCGGGGAGGACGAGCGGGAAGGAGCGGAACACCCGCGACGGGTGGTCGTCTCCGCTGATGTGCGCGACGAGGAAGCCACCCTGCGGCCGGATCTGGACCATGCCGTCGTCCGGCTCTCCAATCCCGTGCCGTGGAAGAAGATCGCGGCAGTGCACGTGGACACCGTCGAGGCCGAGGAGGCGGTGCGGCGGGCCGCTCCGCTCGTCGACGACGCCGATCTCGGTGACGAGAAGGCCGAGCTGGCGCTGGGGGACGCGGAGGACCACGAGCTGGCCTGGTTCGCCCCGCAGGAAGTGCCGTTCATGCTCGAACTGATGTGACCGCCGCCCGGCTCGGGGAAGGGATTCGTGGTGTCTCGGCCCATCGGGGCCAGGTGCTCGGCCGCGTGGCCCCGGTCGACTCCGCGGTGGGGCTGTGAGCGGAGCCGACCGGGTGGGACGCGCGGTTGCCCGCGTGTTCCACCGAAGGCTCAGGAACTCTGGACCTTCTCGGCGGGTGGGACGGTGATGTCGACCGGCTCGCCCCAGTCGGAGTAGGTGACCTTCGTGGTGATCTCGGGGATCTTCTGTCCCGCTATCTCCATCGAGGGGTTGGTCGACTCCACCTTCATCAGCAGATCGTTCGGCCCGATCCACACGGTTTTCCGCGTTTGCTCGATGCCCTGTTCGCGCAGGAACTCGTAGAGCTTCTGGGCGGAACTCCCGGACTGGGCGGTGGCCTCGCTCAGGTTGGTGACGATCTCGTAGCGGGTCGCCTGCTTACCGTTGAGCTTCTCCCGCTCGGTATTCTCGATCGTCGAGCCCTCAGGCAGCATGGTCTCGATGTCCGAGTACTGACGTATGCTGCCGAGCTGCCCCATGTTGCCGGACATGTCCGCCGAGTCCAGGCTGGTCTTCGTCCACGGTTTGCCGTTCTGGGAGCTGCCGGGCATCTTGAAGTAGACGGCCTTCTCGGTCATCACCATCGGCATCGCGCCGTCGCAGCCCATCTTGTTGGCGCCCAGGTCGATCTGGCAGGTCTGCCCGCCCATGGCGGAGAACATCGAGCCCTGGAGACCGGTGCCGCCTCCCTCGATCTCCGTTTCCATCGTCACCGTCTGCTCGCTGTCCATGCTGTTGGAAGTCTGCGAGACGAGGCCGGAGACCTTGTGGAACGTCCGCGTGGAGTCGGAGGACCGCGACTGGCTGTCTCCTCCGCCCGTATCACTCGCCTGGTCGGGGGAGGACGTGCTACACGCCCCCAGGGTGCTGATCAGTGCCAGCGCTGACAGTGCCAATGTCGTGCGGCGCACGAGAAACTCCCTTCACTGCGACTCACCCGAGTGGGTGGATCATCGCGCAAGTTAGCAAAGCTTCGGGAGCCCACGTGGTGGTTCGGGGGGATTTCCCGTCACGCGGTTTTCCCGGGGTGCCGTGCGCCGGTGACCTTCAGACAGGATCCTGGGTGTACTGCTCGTCGATCTTCTCGGCGGGTGGGACGGTGATGTCGACCGGCTCGCCCCAGTCCGAGTAGGTGATCACCATTCGTGCGTCCGGAGGGATACCCGCTATGTCGGGAGTCTCACTGGTGATCCGCATCGGCAGGCCGCGTTCGTCGACCCAGAAGACGTATTCGAGTTCCTCGACACCCCTGTCCAGCATCCGCTGTGCGCGTTGCCGGTACTGCTGTTCGCCCTTCTCGAGCGTCACGTTCATGTCGACGGTCACGTCGTAGCGGACCACTTGCCTGCCGTCGAGCTCCGTTTTCCGCTTCTCGCCGATGGTCGAACCCTCGGGCAGCATCCGCTCGATGTCACCGAACTTGCTCAGCTGGCTGAAGTCGGTGCTGCTCTGCCCCAGCTTTCCGGCGGGCAGCTTCACCCACGGTTCGGTAATGCCGCGCTGTTCCCGCATCCGCTCGGGAGGCTTCATGTAGAACTCACCCGAGTCCAGGATGAAGTCCAGGAGACCGGAGCAGTGCATACGCGGCCCGATCAGCTCCATCTCGCAGTCGTAGTTCACCATCTCGGCCGTGCTGACCGGGTAGTTCTCGGCACGCATGCTCACCTTGACGGTGCTGGTCTCCCGCATGGCCTCGCTGACGGCATCGCCGAGCGCGGAGGTGCTCGACAGTGGGTTGAGCTCCTGCTCGGACTGTTCGGGGGAGTCCTCGCCGGTGGGGTCGTTCGATTGGGCCGTCTGTCCGGAGCCACAGGCGGTGATGCCCGTCAGAGCCAGCGCCGTCAGCCCGATGGCCAGTCTTCGCATTCGGATCCTTCCGCGACGATCGTTCTGATCGGGGCGGAACCCTAGCAACGGGGAGTACCCGGTAGCGAAGAATTTTATGAACATGATTCATTCGTCACGTCCCGTGCGCGAGCGCAGCAGCCTCCGTAGTGAGTTCAATTGCGCTCCATGCCCTTCCTCCGCCACGAACGTGTCCAGGTGGCAGTCCGGATCTTCGGGCGGACCCAGGTGACCGCAGTTCGGCGGGCATTCCTCCGCGGCCTCGGCGAGGTCCTCGAAGGCGTCCACGAGATCGTCGGCGGTGACGTGTGCCAACCCGAACGAACGGATGCCCGGGGTGTCCACCACCCATCCCCCCGCCGCGCCGGGCAGCGCCATCGCCACCGCCGAGGTCGAGGTGTGCCTGCCCTTGCCGACCTCGCTGACGCGGCCGATGGCACGTGCCGCCTCCGGGACCAGCCGGTTGACCAGTGTCGACTTGCCCACGCCGGAGTGCCCGACCAGCGCCGAGACGCGGCCCTCCAGCGTCGCGCGCAGCTCGGTCGGCTCGACGTCGAGCCGGGTGGTGAGTACGGAGATCCCCAGCTCCGCGTACCCGGAGATCCACTCTTCCGGCGCGGCCAGGTCGGCCTTGGTGAGGCACAGCACGGGGGTGAGCCCACCGGCATAGGCGGCGACCAGGCAGCGGTCGATGAACCCGGAGCGGGGCGGCGGATCCGTCAACGAGCTCACGATCACCAGCTGCTCGGCGTTGGCCACAACGACCCGCTCGTAGGGATCGGTGTCGTCGGCGGTGCGTCGCAGCACACTGCTCCGCTCCGCCACGCCCACGATCCGCGCCAACGTGTCCGGTTCGCCGGAGGTGTCACCCACCAGCCGGACGCGGTCCCCGATCACGATGGGGGTGCGGCCGAGCTCCCTGGCACGCATGGCCACCACCTGGTGCCGGGGATTCCCGTCGACGGCGCACGTCCACCTGCCCCGGTCGACGGCCACCACCATCCCCACCACGGCATCGGAGTGCGTGGGGCGCTGCTTGCTGCGCGGCCTGCTGTTGCGCCGGTTGGGCCTCACCCGGACGTCGGACTCGTCGAGATCTCGCCACCCCCGCTTGGCCATCACCGCTCCGTTCCGATCACTGCTGTGCACCCAGCATGCTCGTCCACAGCCCGGGGAAGTCGGGCAGGGTCTTGCCGGTGGTCGCGATGTCGTCGACACGTGTCCCCGGAACCCGCAGCCCCAGGATCGCCCCCGCCGTGGCCATTCGATGGTCGGCGTAGGAGTGCCACTGCCCACCGCGCATCGGCCCGGGGAGGATGGTCAGCCCGTCGGGATGCTCCGAGACCTCCGTCCCCAGGTTGGTCAGTTCCGCGCGGAGCGCCGCGAGCCGATCCGTCTCGTGCCCGCGCAGGTGTGCGATCCCCCGCAGCCGGGATTCGCCGTGCGCGAGCGCGGCCATCGCGGCGACGGTGGGGGTGAGCTCTCCGATCTCGTGCAGGTCCACGTCCACGCCGCGCAGCCGTTCGGGCCCCGTGACGGTCAACCCGGTTTCGTCCAGCCGGACCCGGGCCCCCATCTCTTGGAGAATCCACCGCATGGCGTCGCCGGCCTGGGTCGTGCGCGTCGGCCAGTTCGGAACGGTGACCTCGCCGCCGGTCACCGCGGCGGCCGCGAGGAACGGCGCGGCATTGGACAGGTCCGGTTCGATCCGCAGGTCGAGCGGTTCGATCTTGCCCGGGGACACGGTCCAGCTGTCCGGCTCCGAATCGTCGACATCGACCCCCTGGGCGCGCAGCATCTCCACCGTCATCGTTATGTGCGGCAGTGACGGCACCGCCGAGCCGGCGTGCCGTACGGTCATCCCCCGGTCGTACCTGGCGGCCGAAAGCAGCAGCCCGGATACGAACTGCGAGGAGGCCGACGCGTCGATCGTGACCTCACCACCGTGGAGCCCGCCTGATCCCTCGATCGTGAACGGCAGGCTGTCGCCCCGCACTCGAGCCCCCAGGTCGCGCAGTGCGTGCAACACAGTGTCCAGCGGTCGTTCCCGTGCCCGCGGGTCCCCGTCGAAGGTGATCGTGCCCTCGGCGAGGCACGCCAGCGGCGGCAGGAAGCGCATCACCGTTCCGGCGAGCCCGCAGTCGACGGTCGCCGGACCGTGCGGCGTCGTGGGTGTGACCAGCCACTCGTCGTTCGGGCCGTCGGCGACGTCCACACCCAGCGCGCGCAACGCGCCTGCCATCAGCTCGGTGTCCCTGCTGCGTAGGGGAGATCGTAGTGTGGAGGGGCCGGATGCCAGTGCCGCGAGGACCAGCGCCCGGTTGGTGATCGACTTGGAACCCGCGATCTCGACGGTGGCGTGTACCGCGTCCTGTGCGAGCGGGGCGGACCATGGTGCGCTCATGTGTCGATGGTCTCGCACACGCGGGCCGCGCCCTGGGTTCGGGGTGTGGGTTGGGCCGGTTCGACCGGGTGTGGGTTGCGCGAGTTCGCGGCGGAACTGGGAGCATACGTGCAACGTGAACAGCAGGTGCGGTTCCCGCTCTTCGGGGTCTGCCGCTTCGCGGCGGTGGTGGAGGTGTGAAAGCGATGTGCGGTAGGTACGCCTCGTCGAAGTCGCCGGGCGAGCTCGCCGCCGAGTTCGACGCCCGTGACGCGACCGGTTCGCGAGCACCCGAGCCCGACTACAACGTCGCCCCCACCAAGCCGGTGTTCAGCGTCGTCCAGCGACATCCGCGTGACACCGAGGGCAACCCCGATCCGGACACCTCCGAGCGCACGGTGCGGGTGATGCGCTGGGGTCTGGTGCCGAAGTGGGCCAAGGACCCTTCGGTGGGAAGCCGGATGATCAACGCGCGTTCCGAGACCGTGGCCACCAAACCGGCCTTTCGGGGCGCCGTCCGCCACTACCGCTGCCTGTTGCCCGCAGACGGTTGGTACGAGTGGAAGCCGGGCAACGGTCCCAAGCAGCCCTATTACGTCACCACCGCCGACGATTCCAGTCTCGGCATGGCGGGGATCTGGGCGACCTGGCGCGATCCCGCCGATCCCTCGGCCGAGCCCCTGGTCAGTTGCGCGGTGCTGACCACCGAGGCGGTGGGTGAGCTCGCCGAGGTTCACGAGCGGATGCCGCTGGTGTTGTCGCCGCGGGACTGGGCGACGTGGCTGGACCCGGACAATCAGGACGTCACCGACCTGCTGGTGCCTCCCTCGGCCGATCTGGTGGGTGGTTTTCGGATGCGCCCGGTTTCCCGAGCGGTCAACAGCGTGGCCAACAACAGTCCCGGCCTCACCGAGCCGGTTCCGGAGAAGGACGCCCTGTTCGGATCATGACCAGAGTCGAGGTGGACACGCCGCACGGCGTCGCCCGTGCCGAACTGCACAGCGCCGCCGAGGGACGTGCGGCGCTGCTGCTGGGCCACGGTGCCGGCGGTGGATTCGACGCGGAGGACCTGGTGTGCGCGGCACGCACAGCCACGTCCTCGGGAGTGCACGTCGCGCTCGTCGAGCAGCCCTACCGAGTGGCCGGTCGCAGGGCGCCCGCACCCGCGCGACAGCTCGACACCTGCTGGCTGGCCGTGGCCGAGGACCTGGGACAGCGGTGGTTCCCGGAACTTCCACTGATCTTCGGTGGACGTTCCTCCGGGGCGCGGGTGGCCTGCCGTACGGCCGAGGCGGGCGGGGCCTCGGCGGTGCTGTGCCTGGCGTTCCCGCTCCACCCGCCCGGCAAGCCGGACAAGGACCGCGGTGACGAGCTCTTCGGCGTCGAGGTGCCGACTCTGGTGGTGCAGGGGGAGAGCGATCCGTTCGGGGAACCTGAGCCGTCCTCCCAGCGGGAGGTGGTGCTGGTTCCCGGCGACCACTCGCTGCGGGCCGACACCGGAGCGGTTTCGCGTGCCGTCTCCGAGTGGCTCGGCAGGGTACTTCGCCTCCTGGACTGATCGGGGCTTTCCGGCCGGTGTCCGAGCCGGTCTTGTCGCGGAGTCTCATCGCACGTCTCGTGAGTGGGCGCTGGGGCCTCGGGCAGCGACCACACAACGTCGGCGCCGTCTCTCGCGAGAGCCGCATCGGAGAATCGCGGCGGTGCCGACTGCGGGAGTGGTCGGAGTCCGTTCCGGGGAGAGGTGGCCGCGGTTCGGCCCCCGTCGGCGCTGATGGCGCGGCGGTTTCGCGAGAAATCGACTCTGCCCCGCCGGAAGTCCGACTCGCGGTGTCACGAGCGTGAATCCGTTCGTGGCGGCGGTTCAACGGGAGTGGTGATCGGGATCGGACCGGCGGGTGGAATAGCGCGCCGTCGTGCGCTGTTGGACGGGGCGTGTTGACCGAGCAGAGTGGTACGGCCGTCCACGACGGCCAGCAGCCCAGCTTGAAGGAGTGCGTACCGTCACGTGGTTCGCGGGATTCCACGAGGCGTGCGCGTGGCGGTACCGGGGTATCCTGGGAGGGTACTCATGTCGGTGAGGGCATGGGGGCGTCACCATCTCCACTTTCGTCTTGGTGGCGGGGAAGGAGCCCGGTGCCTGGTACCAACAGCGAGCAGGCCAGTCCTGCCGAGAACGCGCAGCCCGCGGAGAGCGGTGAGCAACGGTCGCGGGAGGCGGCGACGCAGCAGGCGGACTCCGAGGTGACGGAGACCGCCGAACAGCGTGTCGCCCGCTTCGAACGTGACGCGATGCCGTTGCTGGACCAGCTCTACGGTGCCGCGCTGCGGATGACGCGCAATGCGGCCGACGCCGAGGATCTCGTACAGGAGACCTACCTCAAGGCGTATTCGGCGTTCAAGTCCTACACCAGGGGGACCAACCTCAAGGCCTGGTTGTACCGCATCCTCACCAATACCTACATCAACGGCTACCGCAAGCGGCAGCGCCAGCCGCAGCAGCAGCCCACGGACGAGATCGCCGACTGGCAGTTGGCCCAGGCGGAGAGCCACACCTCCAGCGGGCTGCGTTCCGCCGAGCTGGAGGCGCTCGACAGGCTGCCGGACACCGACGTGAAGGACGCGTTGCAGCAGCTGGGCGAGGAGTTCCGCATGGTGGTTTACCTGGCGGACGTCGAGGGGTTCGCCTACAAGGAGATCGCCGAGATCATGGATACTCCGATCGGTACGGTCATGTCCCGGCTGCACCGCGGACGCAGGCAGCTGCGCGGGATGCTGACCGACGTGGCGCGTGAACGCGGCTTTCTGCGATCCGGTGAGCGGGAGGTGAGTACGCCGTGAGCTGTTGCGACGATTCGCGGACTTCCTGCGACGACGTGCTCGCCGAGGTGTGGCTCTTCCTGGACAACGAGTGCGATCAGGAACGGCGTGCCGCCCTGCGGAAGCATCTCGACGAGTGCAACTCCTGCCTGGAACGTTACGGCATCGAAGAGCACCTCAAGGAACTGTTGCACCGCAAGTGCGGTGGTGAGCACGCCCCGCCGGAACTGCGCGACAGGCTGCGCAACTCCATCAGGGAGAACGTGCTGCGCCAGGCGGAGGTGACGGTCGAGGACAGCCCGGAGGGGACCTCGGTCGAGGTTCGCAGCAAGAACTCGTAGCGCGCTCGCGCGTGCGGGTCCGGCCCACCGTCGTGCGTGCGAACGATCCGCCGTGCTCCGGTGCGCCCCGATCGATCTCCGCGCAGGCAGCGACCGCTCTCCGGACAGCACGAAGAAGTGGCCCCGAACCGGTCGGACCGGTTCGGGGCCACTTCGTTCGGGTGCGGACGCGGCGTGTTGCCGCGGTGGCGCGAACGAGCCGCACGGTCCGCGAAAACCCTCACTTGCCGCGCAGCGGACGCTTGCCGTGATTGGCGTTGTTCTTGCGCGCGGCCTTCTTCTTGCGGGCCCGCTTGGCCATTGAGTACTCCTAATCCGACTCGAATTCGACCCCCCACAGTCTGACATGCGCGGTGACCTGCTGTTCGTGGGCGGTTGCCCGCGTGGTTTCCTGGAGGTCGAGCGTCAGTCGGACGGGGTCCGGAAGAGGAGCGGTAACTGGTGGCACACGAGATTCGCGCCGAGATGGTGGCCAATGTCATGACGGTTGACGTGGCCGTGGGTGACCAGGTGGGCAACGGGGACTCGGTGGTCATGCTGGAGTCGATGAAGATGGAGATCCCGGTGCTGACCGAGCGGCCGGGGCGCGTCCACCGGATCGCGGTGGGCCCGGGCGACGTGGTTCGGGAGGGGGACCTGCTGGCCGTGATCGAGAACCCGAACTGAACGGGCCGCTTTCGCACCGGTTGTCGAGGGGCCCGTTCGGCCGAGTCCGAGGCGTGGTGGTGGACGGGCACCGTGTTCGTGGTGAGCGGCACCGCTTCGTCGAGGCGGCGTGCCGGGCTTTCGTTGCGAGTTCGGTCGGAAGGGCTGATCGTGTCCACTCTCAGTGATCTGTTGGCCGAACACACCGGTCTGTCGGGGACGACGGCCGATCATCTCCAGCTCGTGGTGGCGGAATGGCAGCTGCTTTCCGACCTGTCCTTCGCCGACTTCCTGTTGTGGGTACCGGTCGGTGAGGAGGATCCCGCGGGCGACAACCGCTTCCTCTGCGTCGCCCAGGCCCGCCCCACGACGGCGCCGACGGCCCACTCGGAGGATCTGGTGGGAACGGAGGTGACCCCACCCGATCACCCGCAGTTGCGGCGGGCCGTGCGGGAGAAGCGCATCTGTCGGGAGGAGGACCCCCGGTGGCACATGGGGGTGCCCGTCCGGCGGGAGACCATCCCGGTGCGGCTGGAGAATTCCGTGGTCGCGGTGCTGAGCAGGGACACCAACCTGGCGGTGCCGCGCGTGCCGAGCCCGTTGGAGATCTCGTACCTGGGCAGCGCCGCCGATCTCTGCCAGATGATCGCCGACGGCAGTTTTCCCACCGCCGAGCCTTCCCCCGACGTACACACCAGCCCCAGGGTGGGGGACGGGCTGATCCGGCTGGACAGTGCGGGAACGGTGGTGTTCGCCAGTCCCAACGCGTTGTCGGCCTATCACAGGATGGGGCACGCGGCCGACCTCGTCGGGGGGCAGTTGGCGCCGTTGACCCGTTCCCTGCTGTCCGACCCGTTCGACGCCGACGAGGTTTCGCAGCGGATCCGGCAGGCGCTGGACGGCCAACCCGGCATGCGGATCGAGGCCGAGGCCCGCGGTGCCACGGTGCTCTTCCGGGCGCTGCCGCTGCAGCCACGTGGTCAGGCGGCGGGGGCGCTGGTGCTGGTTCGGGACGTCACCGAGGTCAAGCGCAGGGATCGGGCCCTGCTCTCCAAGGACGCCACGATCCGGGAGATCCATCATCGGGTCAAGAACAACCTGCAGACGGTGGCGGCGCTGCTGCGGTTGCAGTCCCGGCGGACGGGCAACAACACGGCGAAGCAGGCGCTGGACGAATCGGTGCGCCGGGTGACCTCGATCGCTCTGGTGCACGAGACGTTGTCGATGTCGGTCGACGAACGGGTGGACCTCGACGACGTCGTCGACAGGGTCATCCCGATGATGAGTGACCTGGCCAGCGCGGGTGCCGGGGTGAACGTGCGCAGGCAGGGGCGCTTCGGCGTGGTCGCCGCCGAACTGGCGACTCCGCTGGTGATGGTGTTGACCGAGCTGGTCCAGAACGCTCTGGAGCACGCCTTCGCCGAGGGCGAGGGTGGTGAGGTCGTGGTACAGGCGGAGCGTTCGGCGCGCTGGCTGGACGCGGTGATCTCCGACGATGGTCAGGGCCTGCCGAAGGACTTCTCCCTCGAGCACGCCGAACGTCTCGGCCTGCAGATCGTGCGGACCCTCGTGGAGTCCGAGCTCCGGGGGTCGTTGAGTTTGCGCGGGCGTGACCAACGGGGTACCGAGGCGGTGCTGCGAGTTCCGTTGAAGTACCGTCGTTGATTCGCCGCGGCTGGGGCGCGTCGATAGCGGGTGCACACCGGGGGAGGGTGCTCCGATCGATCCTGTCGGCCCCCCTGTGGAACGCGATGATCGCGTTCGCGACCGACATCGACGCGGATCGACCGATGGTGTTGTGCGGTTGTTGCGGGGTCACGGCCGCCGAGCGTCCGATTCGACGTTCCCGCGGAATTCCGTACGGGGCTGGCCCGTCTCCGCTCACGGATTTCCGTCGGGAGGGGTCTCTCGGTCGCTCAGGCGTTGGTGGTGCGGGTACGCGTGCGGGAGTTGCGGCGCTTGAGCGCGCGACGCTCGTCCTCGCTCATACCGCCCCATACGCCTGCGTCCTGGCCGGTCTCCAGCGCCCACGCGAGGCACTCGGAAGTAACGGGGCAACGACGGCAAACAGCCTTAGCCTCGGCGATCTGCAGCAGGGCAGGACCGCTGTTCCCGACGGGGAAGAACAGTTCGGGGTCCTCGTCACGGCAAACCGCACGGTCGCGCCAGTCCATCGTTTCGCTCCTCGCTAGGCACGCCAATGCGCGCCAGTCGTTGGTTCGGGGTGTTTGTGAATGCTTTCACGGAGTCCGTGCGCTTGTGAATGCTTTCACGAACTCGCGTAATGTCAAGGGGACGATCGCACCCGAGTGAGTGAGCTCACCCGGAAGATCGACAGATCTTGACCTGGGGTAGGTGACCACCGGAGGCGGTGTGGCCGACCCTGTGTGGTGTTTCCGCTGCGGCAAGTTATCCGACGACGTAAAGAGCCTTCGGGACCGATTCGAAATCGATCACTGAAAGCTCGCCGAGGGAGTCGCCGTCGACCTGTACTCGCAGCGGCCGCTCACAGGTTACTCGCAACCTGCTGATGTTCGCACGCCTAAAAAGGGTTTTTCCGTGTGGTTTAGCTCTATCGCTGAGCATCTGCACTACATGTCGTAACACAGAGTGAGGGAGCATGCTGCCCAGTGCGAACACGCCGATACCCGTTTCGAAGCTGGTCTCGGGGTTGGTGTGCACCGGTCTGCGGCCCAGGTAGGTCCAAGGGTCCGCGTTGGAGATCATGGCCGCGTGTAACGCGGTCACGGGAGGTTCGTCATCGGCCTGCACGGTGAGTAGTGGTTTGTGGCGGACACCGTTCAGGTAGCAGCGCGTCGCGGCGCCGGTGTACAACCACGGCGTCACCCGGCGACCCTTGCCGCGCAGCCGCTCCACCTCGGCCACCACGTCGGCGTCTATCCCCACCCCCGCGTTGAAGGTGAACCAGCGGTCGTCCGCCCTGCCGAGTCCGATCCAGCGGCCGCGCTGCTCGTCCAGGGCGCGCAACAGCCCGTGGGTCGCCTCCAGCGGATCCCGGGGTACGCCCAGTGCTCCGGCGAAGACGTTGGCCAAGCCACCGGGGATGACCGCCAGGCAGGGACGTTCCGCCACGGTCGCCGGCTCCGTGCGCAGCATCCCGTTCACGACTTCGTTGACGGTGCCGTCACCGCCGTGCACCACGATCAACTCGGCCCCGTCGAGAGTGGCGCGTGCGGCCGTGTCGGCCGCGTGACCACGGTAACGGGTCTCCACCAAGTCGAGTTTGACCTCGCTGGCCAGGGCGTGTGCCAACACGTCCCTGCCCGCGGCACTGGTCGAGGTCGCCTCCGGGTTGACTACGAGAACGGCGCGCACACCCGTAGCCTAGTCAGTCTCCGGGGAAGTGTTCAGCACCACCGGCCCCGATGCCCCCCCCCCGGAAACCAGCCGCTCGCGCGGACGGGTCTCCCGGCCCCTCCGCCCGCGCCCGGTGGAGGACCGTCACGAGCGACGGGTGGTTTACCCTCGAAACCGTCGCCCAGGGGCCCGCGTGCGAGCGGCCGGAGCATCCCTTCCCGGGTTTTCGCCCGTAGAGCCGTCGGGGCTTTCGTGCCGTGGGGGTCGGGACGGAGCCGTTCGAGCCGACGGGGATCGCCCGTGCGAGCCCCCGGGGCGTGACCGTGGACGCGTTCCCCAGGAAAGAGGCCCCCGTGTCGGCAGCGACAGCCCCCCGCACAGTGCGCCTGGCAGGCGTGGTGACCGTGTTGCAGGCGGTTGCCGGTATCGCGTTCGTCGTAGCCCTGCTGGTGCGGGCGAGCCAGGCCGATCTGGGGTCGGTGGGTTCGCTCACCCGCACTTCCACCTACGGTGAAGCGGGCTACTTCGGGCTCATCTCCCTCGGTGTGCTCGTCGCGGGGATCGGGTTGCTGCGGAGCAAGCACTGGGCCCGCACTCCGGTACTGCTGCTACAGCTGCTGCTGCTCGGCGTCTCCTGGTACGCGATGGGGCCCTCGGACAGCCCGCTGACGGCCTTCGCCTTCGCCGTGCCCGCCGTGTTCGTGCTGTGGTGCCTGTTCAACCGTGCCGGCAGGGACTGGTGGCTGCGTTCCAGCGCCGCTCCCGACGCGGAGCGGGGAGACCGCCAGGGGTGACCCGAGTGACCCCGGCTTCGGTCACGGACCGGGATTCCTTCCCCGTCGGAGTGTGAGCGCACCCAGCGCGCTGCTCCGAACTGACCGGACGCGCGGCGGGACGGGCGTGCCCAGCCGTGTCTCAGCGCCGTTGACTCGTCCCTCCCTCGGTACGGTTCTCCGCGGGCAGGCTGCGCGGATTGGCCGCCGCCCAGCTCTCGGCCAGGCGTGCCAGCGAGCCCGGCTTGTCCCAGTCCGAGGGGTTGGCCGGGATCGCCGCTATCCAGGTCTCGCGGTCCCGGGCCGGGTCCTCGTTGGGCCGGTCCGCGATCGTGAAGTGCTTCGGGCGGGCGACCTCGATGAACGGGTTGCCCTCCACGACGTAGCCCCGTTTGACCGCGATTTCCCGATCGCCTTGTGCCCAGCGAAAAGTGAGCCCGTAGTTGAAGTACCTGCTGATCGGGCGAGTGGGCATGGTGACACCTCGCGCTGGTGTGGTGCGTGTTGTTTTCGCAGATTACCGTGCTGTCGCCCGTGGGAAATCCGTCAACCGTGGGCCATTCGTCCGAGTGCGTCGTCGGTCAACCTGAAGACGGTCCACTCGTCCATCGGGATCGCGCCGATGGACTCGTAGAAGCCGATCGCCTGTTCGTTCCAGTTCAGCACCCACCACTCCAGTCGGGCGTATCCCCGCTCGACGCACTCCCGCGCGAGCTCCGCGAGCAGCGCCCGCCCCAGCCCGTGGCGTCGGTGCCGGGGCTCGACGTAGAGGTCCTCCAGGTAGATGCCGTGGGTGCCGCGCCAGGTGGAGAAGTTGAGAAACCACAGCGCGAACCCCACGACCCGACCGTCGAGCTCGGCCACGTGCCCGTACAGCGCGGGGGAGGGCCCGAACAGTGCCCGGCGCAGCTGTTCGGTGGTCAGCTCGCACTGCTCGGGTGCCTTCTCGTACTCGGCGAGTTCGTGCACCAGCCGCACCACGGTGGGCACGTCCGCTTCGGTGACTCGTCGTACTCCGTTGCTCCCAGCGTGATCCAGCACCCGTTCAGGTTAACCGAATCGTGCTCACGTGATCATCTTCTCGGTGTCGTGACGTTCTCGTGGAGTACGCCTCGAAGGAGATCACGAGGACAGTTCCAGCGCCATCAGCACCTCGTCGACGAACCGGTCCCCGATGCGGAACTCGCCGCGCAGCCTGCCCTCGACCTCGTAACCAGCGGCGCGGTACAGCCGCATCGCACGCTGGTTGGTACCCAGTACGCGCAGCGTGACGCGGGTGGCACCGCGCCGCAGCGATTCGGCGCGCACGGCCGCCAGCATCATCCGCGCGATGCCTCGACCCCGGTGATCGGGCAGCACCGAGAGGCCGTGGAGCTGTTGCACGTGGTCGCCGGTACCGGCGAGCCGGGGAGAGGAGGTGGTCAGCGGGACGAGTTTCGAGAATCCCACCGCGAGACCGCTCGCATCGGCGACCAGTACATTGCCCGCCTCGACGTGCCCGTCGAAGATCGACTCCCCGGACGGCCGGGGTGGTGCCGGGCTCGTCTCCGGGGACCACGCTTGCCGCTGGATCCACGTCAGTCGTTGTTCCTCGCCGCGCTCGGCCTTTCGAATCTCCACGCTCATGACGGTTTCCGTTTCGGTAATGCGGGTGGAAACATTCGGAAGAGATACTCACAGTGCGGGTTGCCCGGCTCAACCGATTTACGAGCGCTGCGGATCCGAATTCCGCTCGGCTCCGAGCGTCGTACGGACAGCCGCCGCGCCATACCGATGTTCAGGTGTGCGAGCGGCTCCCGGGTCCGTTCGATTCGGCCGCGCACGACGAGGTTCGCGGCGAGTCCGCCCTACCGGCGAACCTCGCGACTCCGTCCCTCCCGGAGACACGTTCCCGGTAGGCACCTGCTCGTTCGAAGGAGACGTAGTGCGCGGTGGCAGCCCGGGGCGGGCGGCTTGCGGGCGCCCCGATGAGCTCGCGCTGTACCGTCGGGAGTGGAAAACGAATCGCCCACCGGCCTTTTCAAGGAACCAGGGGTTTCACGAATTCACTCGTCCACGTGCGGAGCCTTCCGCCGTTCCTCGGTTCGGATACCTCGTACACATCGGGCGGTTCCGGTGGCGTCCAATGGTGGAGGGCGAAACACCGTCAGGAGATGAAAAACGACGCCGGTCGAGGGCGTTCGCCGTCGACCGACGCCGTACGAGGACCTATCGGGCGCTCAGCCCTTCTTGGTCTCCCAGAAGATCTTGTCGATCTCGGCGATGTAGTCCAGCAGCTCCTGGCCGGTGGCAGGGTCCATCGAGCCCTTGGTGCCCGCCGCCCCGGCTGCCTTGGTGGCCTTGTTCACCAGCTCGTGCAGCTGCGGGTACTTCTCGAAGTGCGGAGGCTTGAAGTAGTCGGTCCACAGTACCCACAGGTGGTGCTTGACCAGCTCCGAGCGCTGCTCGGCGATGTTGATCGCGCGAGTGCGGAACTCGGGGTCCTCGTTGTTCTGGTACTTCTCCTGGATGGCCTTGACGGACTCGGCCTCGATCCGTGCCTGGGCCGGGTCGTACACGCCGCACGGCAGGTCGCAGTGGGCAGTGGCTTCCAGACGCGGGCCGAGAAGCCGCGACAGGAGTCGCATACTTCCTCCCTGAAAGTGACAGTGAATGCTCCGACGGGGCCGACCCTACTCCGTTACGATCGTCGTTGTCTTACGGAGGTAGGTGTGAGTTCGCTCGGTCGGCTGCGCTGGCGCAGGCTGCGGGTGCGGGGGCCCTCGATGGCTCCCACACTGCGGGACGGGGACATCGTGCTGCTGCGGTTGCGCACCGAGCCGAGCCCCGGTGACGTCGTGCTGGTCAGGTGGCCGTCCAGGCCGGCGCAGCTCTCGGTGAAGCGTGCGGTGTGCCGGGCGGAGGGCGGCTGGCACGTCACCGGTGACCACGCGGCGGCCTCCACCGATTCCCGGCAACTCGGTCCCGCGGAGGTACTGGGAGTGTTGCGCTGGCGGCTCGTTCCCCGTCCCGGGCGGATACACTGAGTGACCGCTCTCGGTTCCGGTTCTCGTTCGCTTCGGTTGCGGTGGCTGGTTTTCCGGTCAGCGACGGAGCGGACGTCGGGACGCCAGGTCGAACACGGAGAGTCACAACTGTTTGCGGTGTCCTGTGGCGTCCCGGTCGCACGGGCCGGTTCCGGCTCGGTCGCGAGCGCTCACCCAGCCGAGCGAAGCCGCTCGTAGTGGGCCAGGCAGTCCTCGTATTGGGGCAGGAGACCGGCCGTTCTCGCCTCGGCCAGCGACGGTGCTGAACGGTCCTTTTCGGACAGCACCGGTTCCGCGTCCAGGTCGCGCCACGGCAGGTCGAGCTCGGGATCGAGAGGATCGACCGCGTGCTCGGCCGGAGGGTTGTACGGCGTCGAACAGAGGTAGATCATCACCGTGTCGTCGGACAGCGCGGCGAAGGCGTGCCCCAACCCCTCAGCCAGGTACAACCCCCTGTAGCTCTCCGGATCCAGTCGTACGGCCTCCCACTGGCCGAAGGTCGGCGAACCCACCCGCACGTCGACCACCACGTCGAGCAGGCTCCCCTGTGGGCAGTAGACGTACTTGGCCTGTCCCGGCGGTACGTCCGCGAAGTGTACGCCCCGAACCACGTTCCGGTGGGACACGCTGTTGTTGAGCTGTGCTACCGGCAGCCGGTGTCCGAGCTCCGCGGCGAACGCCTCCTGCTGGAAAGGAGCCGCGAACAGTCCCCGGTGATCGGGGAAGGACGGAGGGGTGAACTCCACGGCACCGTTGATGCCCAGTCGACGGATTTCCACGTCGTAAGCCTATTAATCGATCCGTTCGCCCGGTCGCAGAGGCTCCGTCCGGGGCCGTGTTCGTCGCGCCTGGCGCGCGGCTGGACCGGAGAGCGGTCGGAGCCACGAGGGGAGGGCACCGTCGCCGCGTCGTGGCAACGGCTGCGCCCTCGGCGGGACGATCACCGGAAAGAGTGTTGACAATTTGTTGAAGGTACTGGTGAGGTGTGATCCTAGTCGCAGACAGCCCTGGGGTCGGCTGACATACTCGGTGGACCGCAGCGTCCGCCGAGCTGCTGCCCGGACCGGGGCAGTCAGTCTCGGTCGCCCCTAGACGTCCCGCCGAGTGGCACCAGTTCGCCCGGCGTGCGGCGTCGCCCATCTGCCGCCGGAGAAGTTGCTCGCGGCGGCCAGGTCAAGGCAACAGGAGGACGCCGTGACCACCGTTAGTGATCATCAGAACACGTCCGATTCCCCCGATCTGCCCACCTCGCCGAGCGCTGAGCTCACGCACGAGGAGATATTCGGCGCGCACGAGGGCGGCAAGTTGGCGATCGCCCCCACCGCCGCGCTGACCAATCCGCGCGACCTGTCCATCGCCTACACGCCGGGCGTCGCCAAGGTCAGTCGTGCGATCTCCGCGGACGAGGCGCTGACCTCCCGCTACACGTGGACCAGCCGGCTCGTGGCCGTCGTCAGCGACGGCACCGCCGTGCTGGGGCTCGGCGACATCGGTGCCCGCGCCTCGCTGCCGGTCATGGAGGGTAAGGCCGCGCTGTTCAAGAACTTCGCCGAGCTGGACTCGATTCCGCTCGTGCTGGACACCACCGACAACGACGAGATCGTCGAGACCCTGGTCAGGATGCGTCCCTCGTTCGGTGCGGTCAATCTGGAGGACGTCGCAGCACCACGCTGCTTCGACCTCGAACGCCGGTTGATCGAGGCGCTGGACTGCCCGGTCATGCACGACGACCAGCACGGCACGGCGGTCGTCACGCTCGCCGCGCTGCGCAACGCCTGCGAGCTGTCGGGTCGCGACTTCGGTTCGTTGCGTGTCGTGATCTCCGGGGCGGGTGCCGCGGGCGTGGCCTGCGCCGAGATCCTGGAAGCCGCCGGGGTCGCCGAGGTCGTCGTGGCGGACTCGCGCGGCGTGATCCACTCCGGCAGGGACGACCTGACACCGATCAAGACGGAACTGGCCCAGCGCACGAATCCCCGCCACGTCACCGGTGGGCCGGCCGAGGCCCTGCACGGCGCCGACGTGCTCATCGGGGTCTCGGCGGGCACCATCCCGGAGGAACTGGTGGCGACCATGGCCGAGGACGCGATCGTGTTCGCGCTGTCCAACCCGGATCCGGAGATCCGTCCGGAGGTGGCGGCCAGGCACGCGAGCGTGGTGGCCACCGGTCGCAGCGACTTCCCGAACCAGATCAACAACGTGCTGGCGTTCCCGGGCATCTTCAAGGGGGCTCTCGACGCCGGTTCCCGGATGATCAGCGACCGGATGAAGGTCGCGGCTGCCGAGGCGATCGCGGCGGTCGCCTCGGAGGAGCTGTCCGCCGACTACATCGTGCCCAGTCCGCTGGATCCCCGGGTGGCCCCCGAGGTCGCCGCCGCCGTCGCCGAGGCCGCTCGCGAGGACGGAGTCGCCACGGCCTGATTCCCGCCGCGTCCCAGCGTGAATCGGACCCGGTCGAGGGTGCTGCCGCCGTCGACCGGGTCCGGCTCGTTTCGGGAGGGACTCCGCCTCGCCGGTGACCGGTGCTCACGGACCAGGTCCGCTCACCGACCTCCTCGGCTCCGAACAATGCGGTGTGATTTGCTCGACACAGCGTCACGCTGTCGACTGTTGCACGTCCCAGCTTGAGAGGAGTCAGCCGTAACGGTGACGTCACGGCTTAGCTTTTCACTCGAACGCCGGTATGGTCGGAACCATCCCTTGTGGCGCAAGTCACTATCGAGGGGTCAGCCGGTGCGGAGGCATGGCGCGAACGCAGTGGTGATGCGGAGGTTGGTCCGTGACCGAACGCAGCAAACAGGACCGACGGCTCCGGGCGGAACCACATCCCCCGGAGGCGTACGAGCCGGTCGGTACCGGCGTGGCCGCGGACCTCGGGGCGGCGGTGGAGCCCCTGCCTGACGCCCCCGCCCTGTTGAGTGACCCGTCCGGCGTGGTCATCCGAGCCACCGACCAGGCCGCCACCCTGCTGGGAGCGGCTCGGGGAAGTGAGCTCACGGGACGTTCGCTGACCGGCCTGTTGACTGTCGAGGACGAGTTCGCCAAGCCGCGCGACCGCCCCGAGGACGTCTGGTTCCGGGTACTGAGCTGGTCGAACCGGGGCAACCCCAGGTTGACGGTCACGCTGCTGGTCGACGTCTCCGACCTGATGACCCCCACCGCGCGGACCCTGGCCAACGAGCGCCGCAAGTTGCAGAACGCGCAACGTGTCGCGGGGCTGGGCACCTGGGAGGGCAATCCGCACACCAACGAGCTCCGGTTGTCCGAGACCCTGCTGGAGATCACGGGAACGCCACCCGGCACCGAGACCACTTTCGAGTACTACCTCGGTCACACCCACCCGGAGGACCAGCCGCGGGTGGCCCGTAGCTGGCGGGAACTGACCCAGAACCACATCCCCATGGAGGTGGAACAGCGTTACGTCAGGCCGGACGGGACGATGCGCATCCTGCTCTGCCACGGTGCTGTCATCACCGACGTGGCTGACCGCCCGCTGCTGGTCGGCACCGCACAGGACGTGACCGAACAACGTACCGCTGTTACCCGGATGGAGCGTTCCAGCCAACGCTTCACCGACCTCGTCGGCGTCGTCCCGGTCGGTATCGGGCTGTTCGACGAGAGCGAGCGGCTGATCGAGGCCAACGACGCGATGTGCGAGTTGCTCGGTTACCCGCTGGAATCCTTACGGGGCAACACGATCGGCGCGATCACCCACCCCGACGAGGGGAACATCGAACTCGCCGCCACCGAACTGAGCGACATCCCGCGAGGACGGCGCGGTGAACCGGTGCAGCGGATGCTCGCCCGTTCCGATGGGCAACCGGTCTACTGCGAGCTGCACACCGCACTGTCGGTGCGCGACGACGGCACGAAATCCTGGCTGGTGGTTTTCCAGGACGTGACCGAGCGTCGCCGCAACGCCGAGGCGTTGCGTTTCCAGGCCACCCACGACGAGCTGACGGGGCTGCCGAACCGGGCGGCGGTCAAGGCGATGCTGACCAGCATGCTCGCCGAGGGCGACCCGGATCGCATCGCGGTGCTGTTCTGCGACATCGACAACTTCAAGCGGATCAACGACTCGTTGGGGCACGACGCGGGCGACGATCTGCTCGTGGCGTTGGCCCGGCGCTTGGAGGGCGGACTGCCGGACGGCTGCGTGGCGGCGCGGATCTCCGGCGACGAGTTCGTGGTCATCTGCGCCGACGTGCACGAGGTGGGCGGCACCGACTCGTTGGCCACCAGGGTCTCCGGGCTGTTGCGCACGGCCGTGCCGGTGCGTGGCCAGCTGGTCCGGGTATCGGCTTCCATCGGTGCCTCGGTCCCCGACGGCACCAACGACGGTGCGGATCTGCTCCGCTTCGCCGACGCCGCCATGTTCGAGGCCAAACGGGGTGGCCCCGGCAGGGTCTCGTTGGCCGGGCCGTCGTTGATGGCTTCCGCCGACAGCCAGCTCCACCTGGAGGGGCAGCTGCGGGAGGCGCTCCATCACGACCAGCTGACGCTGTACTACCAGCCCGTGGTGGACCGGCACGGCCTAATCGTCAGCGCCGAGGCCCTGCTGCGCTGGCCGCACCAGGAACGTGGGCTGCTCTCCCCAGGGGTGTTCCTGCCGGTGGCCGACCAGGGTGGGTTGATGCGCGACATCGACCGCTGGGTGCTGCGCAACGCCCTGTCCGAGGCGGCGGAGTGGCCCGGTTCGGGTGATACGGCGGTCTCGGTGGCGGTGAACCTGGCCGGGATGGTGCCGGGGGACCCCGACTTCGTCGACTACGTCACCGACTGCGTGAGGCACGCGGGCATCTCCTGGGACCGGGTGGTCCTGGAGCTGGTCGAGAGTTCGCTGGTCGACCTGCCCGCCCGTACTCGTTCGGGCATGCGGGAGCTGGTCAACCGGGGCGCTCGCTTCGCGGTGGACGACTTCGGCACGGGGTTCTCCTCGCTGGCGCGACTCAAGGAGCTGCCCGCCCAGATCATCAAGGTCGATCGCGGGTTCGTCTCCGAGATCCACTCCGACAGCGGTGACTTCGCGGTGGCCAAGGCGGTCGTGGACATGGCGGGCGCCATGGGGAGGAGCTGCGTCGCCGAGGGAGTGGAGAACGCCCAGCAGTTCGACACCCTGCTCGGAGCGGGGGTCGACAAGCACCAGGGTTGGTTCTTCTCACCGCCGGTGCCCGCCCCCGAGTTCCACGCGATGCTGGCGGGCGGTTCCCTCCTGGCCGCTCGTGGCCGGAACTAGGGGACTTCGCCACGCCGGTTCCCGAGCGTGGTGGCGTGGCGGAACCTCCGGCACGGCTCTCGTGGGAACGATGTTGGGCAGCGGTCGGCACGATCCCGGCGACGTCCTCGTGGCGATCCGGGGAGTCCCCCTGGCGGTGCGCCGGAGCGTGGGCTCGGCTTGGGTGCCGGCCGCTTCAGCGCGTCGTGGATTCCGAGAGCTGCCGGGAAACCGCGTGGGAGCGGAGATCACTGCCCGGCCTCGGTGTGCAGTAGCGTGTCCAACCGGTGTCTGGGCAGGTCGATCAGCCGCAGTCCCAGGTCCGCGCTGTCGGTTACGAGCGCCTCGACGTGCTCCCGCGCCTCCCGCTTGGTCAACGGGGTCTCGGAGTTCGCGATCAGCGCCTCGCGCCAGATGTTGCCGATCTTGCCGTGCGCCCGGTGCGAGAGGTACCCGGCGACACCGCCACCCTGCTTGCTGCGCTCCGCGACCACGAGCGCGTGGTTGGCGTCCGGTTTGCCTCGCTGGAAGCACAGCTGGTACTTGGCCCCCATCAGGCGCAGCAGCGAGTGCTGCGCGTGTTCGCTGGTGATGTCGGGGTGTCGGTTCGGGACCAGGAATCCGGCCCGATCGGCGTTGCAGGCCAGCAGCGTGCGCAGCAGCCACGGTCCGGGGTCGGCGCGTAGATCGAATACGGGGACGGCTCCGGCGGTGCGCAGCGGGCGTTGCCATCCGGGCGAGCGCAGCTCGGTCACCTCGCTGCCGAGCGTGTCACCGATCGCCCGCAGGAACTCCGCTCCGGGAGGTTCGCCGCCGCTCTCCAGCGACTGCGGACCGTGGGTGTAGATCGCCTGCCGTTCACCGGTGGACTTGTGGGCCCGCCCGGTCGGCTGGCACACGTACAGCGCGCTCGTCGCGCCGATGGCCTCCGCGCCGTGGTACTCGTTGAACCCGCTGACGATGTTCTCGAAGACCATGCCCAGGCGCAGCAGTTCCTGCTGCACCTTGTGCCCCAGGGCGGGGGTGCGGGAGCTGAAGCCGTAGGCCAGCAGCAACCTGCTGTTGCCGTCTGCCATGGCCTCCGCCGCTCGGGCGGTGAACAGCCCGATCCCCTCCGGGGTGTAGGGCGGGTCGCTGAAGACCAGTTCGAATCCGTCCACGAGCGCCGGTGGCAGCCCGAACCGCAGATCGGCGTGCACGGTGTGCACCGGGAGCCGGTACTCGGCGGCGATGCCGTCGATGTGGGCGAGTATCCGTTCGTCCAGGTCCACCACGGTGACCCGCAGTTCCGGCACCAACAGGCAACTGGCCAGCGAGGTCAGGTCGTGGTCGCCGAGCAGCAGCAGGTGGGCCCGGCTGAGGTCGTAGTTGTCGCGCAGCCACGCGGCCCGGCGCAGCGCGGTCCCGGGGGTGGCCGTCACGTGGTCCAGCGCGGCGCAGGGGGCGGGGCCGGTGGCGACGAAGTCGCGCAGCAGCCGCTCGACCTCCTCGTCGGTCCTGGTGGGCTCGGGAACGTCCAGCCGGACGTGCCGCCGGTAGAGCTCGTGGACCGAGTCCCGCAGTCGATAGCCGTCCGGACAGTGCTCGACGTCCTCGCCCGCCAGGCGAATCAGTTCCTCGACCGTTCGGCGCGGGGTGCGGCAGATCCGCACCAGTTCCGACAGCGAGTGCGGTTGTCGGGCCAGCAGGGTGAAGACGTGGCGCAGCGGGCGCGCGAGCGCGCCCTCGCGTCGGAGTCGCTCGCGAACCGCCTCGACTCCCCCGGAGTCGGCGGCGACCTCAACCTGGGTGCTCATGTCCCGTCCCGCTGTCGGTGTCCGCCCTCGTTCGGTTCGGCGGTGCTGGACCAATTGTGCACATCCGCGGCCGTCCCACATCCCGGCGCCCGGTTCGACGGTGTTTCTCACCGAGGACCCCCGTTCGTTCCCGACCGGTTCGCCGTTCGGCTGGAGCTCCCGTCGTCCTCCCGGTGGAAGACCCGGTTCTCATCACCCGTGTGAGTGACTCTGAGTGCGTTCGGTTCATTTCTGTCACTAGGGCGGAGTGGTGATTACGCGTAAGTCTCATTACATCGCGTGAGCCAGCTGATCGGGTTAAGCTCGGCGAGGCTTGCGACGGTCGGCGAGTGACCGTCGGTGATCCGGGAGGGGGCTCGGTGATCGAGTTCCGGTCCGTGCGCAAGCAGTACGACGACGGCACGGTCGCCGTGCAGGAGTTGAGCCTGACCGTTCCGGCGGGCACGGTAACCGTGCTGGTCGGTCCCTCCGGCTGTGGCAAGACCACGCTGCTGCGAATGGTCAACCGGATGATCGAACCCTCCTCGGGCGCCGTGCTGCTCGACGGTGGCGACGTCCGGGATTCGGAACCGGCTCGGCTTCGCCGCGGCATCGGTTACGTCATCCAGCAGGCCGGGCTCTTCCCGCACCGGACGGTGCGGGACAACGTGGCCACCGTGCCGAGGTTGTTCGGCCACGGCAGGCGCGAGGCGCGACGCAGGGCCGAGGGACTGCTGGAACGCGTCGGGTTGCCTTCCGAGATCGGCAAGCGTTATCCCGCCCAGCTCTCCGGGGGGCAGCAGCAGCGTGTCGGGGTCGCCCGTGCGCTGGCCGCCGACCCGCCCGTGCTGCTGATGGACGAGCCGTTCAGCGCCGTCGACCCCGTGGTGCGGGAGGGACTGCAGGACGAGTTGCTGCGGTTGCAGGGCGAACTGGGCAAGACCGTCCTGTTCGTCACGCACGACATCGACGAGGCGGTCAAGCTCGGCGAGAACGTCGCGGTACTGCGGCAGGGCGGATACCTCGCCCAGTACGCGCCCCCGGAACAACTGCTCGCCGAGCCGGCCGACGACTTCGTGACCTCGTTCGTCGGCCGCGACCGTGGCTACAGGCGACTGTCCTTTGTGGACTCATCGGGGCTTCGGGCCGGTTCGGTCGACACCGTCCGCATCGGTGACACCAGCGCGGACGTGCCCAGCCAGGCCGGTTGGGTGCTGGTGCTCGACACCCACGACCGGCCGCGCGGCTGGCTCCCACCCGAGGCCACCATCCACGGTCAGCTCACCGAGGACCAGCTGATCGCGGGCGGTTCGCTGCACACCGGCGGCGCGCCGCTGCGGGGCGCGTTGGACGCCGCGCTGTCCTCGCCTTCCGGTCTGGGGGTCGTCGTGGACGAGGACGGGGTCTACCTCGGCGTGGTCACCGCCCGGCAGGTGCTGGAGATCCTGGAGTCCGGGCGGCATCCCGCGGTGTCCGAAGGTGCTTTTCGTTGATCGACGAACTGGTCAGGTACCTCTCCAGCCCGTCCAACCGAGAGGTGCTGCTGGAACAACTCGGCCAGCACGTCTACCTCGCGCTGGTCCCGCTGATCGCCGGTGTGTCGCTGGCGCTGCCGCTGGGTCGGCTCGCCCAGCGGGTCCGCTGGTTGCGGGGAGCGCTGCTCGGCACCGCCGGAGTCGTCTACACCATCCCCTCGCTGGCGGTGTTCGTACTGCTGCCCGGCATCATCGGCACCGGTTACACATCTCCGGTCAACATCGTCATCGCGCTGACGCTCTACACGACGGCACTGCTGGTGCGCCCGGTGGTCGACGCGTTGGAGTCGGTTCCCACGCACGTCACCGTGGCCGCCACGGCCATGGGCTACCGGCCGCACCGTCGGTTCCTCGCCGTGGAGCTGCCGCTGGCGGTGCCCGCGCTGACCTCCGCGGTGCGGGTCGCCTCCGTGAGCAACATCAGCCTCGTCAGCGTGGGCGCGCTGGTCGGCAGCGGCGGTCTGGGACGGCTGTTCATGGTCGGTTTCGAGCGCCCGGATCTCGTGCAGATTCCGGTGGGGATCGTGCTCACGGTGCTGCTGGCCCTGCTGGTGGACCTGCTGCTGGTCGTGGGGTGGCGCTCGCTGACGCCCTGGGAGCGCGCCGGTCGGGCGGTGATCGGCTCGTGATCAGCGAAATAGCCGCGTGGCTGCTCGACCCGGCCCACTGGACCGGTGGTGAGGGTGTGCTGCGCCAGAGCTGGCTGCACCTGCTCTACTGCGTCTTCGCGGTCTGCGCCGCCGCCGTGATCGCGATCCCGCTCGGCCTCTACATCGGACACACCGGTCGCGGTTCGGTGCTCGTGGTGGCGTTCGGCAACGCCGTGCGCGCCCTGCCCACGCTGGGGCTGGTCACCGGCCTCGCGATGCTGTACCAGGGAAGCGCCGCGCTGGCCGCTCTGGTGGTGCTGGCCTTCCCGGCCGTGCTGTCGGGCACCTACGCGGGGGTGAACGCGGTCCCCGCCGATGCGGTCGACGCGGCCAGGGGCATGGGGATGAGCTCGGCGCAGCGGTTGTGGCAGGTCGAGCTCCCGAACGCGCTGCCCCTGCTGATGGGCGGGGTGCGCAACGCGATGCTGCAGGTCATGGCCACGACCGCGATAGCGGCCTACGTCGGGCTCGGCGGTTTGGGGAAGTTGCTCATCGAAGGGCAGGCGATCAGGCACTACGACCAGATGGCCTCGGCCGCGATCCTGATCGCGCTGCTGGCCGTGCTGGTCGACCTGGTGCTGGCCGGACTCACCCGGTTGCTCGTACCGCGCGGGGTGATGCTCGTCGTCGCAGAGACCGGGGCAGGGCCCCGAGGCAGGAGGGAACAACGATGAAGCGGCTCGTCGCACCGGTGATCGCGCTGGTGGCGGCCATGGGACTGCTGTCCGGGTGCGCGGACCCCACCGAGTCCGGTGGGGACTCCGGAGGACCGATCGTGGTCGGTTCGGCGAACTTCAGCGAGAGCCAGCTGCTGATGGAGATCTACGCCGAGGCGCTGCGCGGCACCGGTGCCGAGGTCACCACGAAGGGGCGGATCGGCGCCCGCGAGGTCTACGTCAACGCGGTGCGTGACGGCGAGGTCTCGGTGATCCCGGAGTACACCGGTAACCTGCTGCGCCACTTCGACGACGGCACCGAGGCCACCGGTTCCGAGCGGATCTACCGGGAGCTCCGGGACGCGCTGCCGGAGGAACTCCGCGTGCTGGACTACTCCTCGGCGGAGAACTCCGACGTGCTCACCGTGACACGCGAGACCGCCGACAGCGGGCTGCGTTCCATGGCGGACCTGGGGCCGCGGTGCGGTGACCTGGTGCTGGGAGCTCCGTCGGAGTGGGCGCCCCGCTGGAAGCAGCGCATCTCCGAGGTGTACGGCTGCACCTTCGCCGACATCAGGAATCTGGAAGCGGGCAGCGTCCGGGTCAACGCCCTCAACGACGGCCGCGTCCAGGTGGCGAACCTGTTCAGCACCACCGCCGCGATCGACCGGGACGACCTGGTGGCGCTGGAGGACCCGAAGAGCATGTTCCCGGCGCAGAACGTGCTGCCACTGGTGCACCGGGGTTCGTTGAGCGAGGAGCGGGCCGAAGTGCTCAACAGGGTTTCCGAGCGGTTGACCACCGAGGACCTCACCCGCATGAACAAGAGGATGTCGGTGGACAAGGCCAATCCGAAGGATCTGGCCGAGGAGTTCGTGGCGGGATTGGAACTCTGACCGGGCCGCACCGCTACGGTGATCGGGGCGCTCGTCCGGTGGAACCTGGTCTCCGCCGAACGGGCGTCCCGATCCCGTGCGGGCCCTCCGGTCGGCGTCACGACGTCGGTGGTGGTTCCGGGGGTGGTGGCCGACGTAATTCCGCGCGTCGCGCGATCTCGCACCGAGTGCGCGAAACAGCTGTGCGACCGAGACGCACGTGGACGCCGGAGCCGAGCTCTTCGCGCACTGTCTTTCGGACGTTCGAGTGGGTCCGTTGTGGAGATTCCGGGCCGCCGGACCCGCCGACTGTCGAGTTCTGATAAGGCTGTCTCATGGATCCGCTCGAAATCGTGGCGCTCGTGCTTCTGCTGCCCGGCAGCGTCTTGGTGGTGGTCGCCGGTCTGCTCGGTTGGGCGGAGTGGACCGCTGTGGGGTCCTGGGAACGCGGGACCTCGGCGAACCGTGACAGCGGTCGTAATCTGGTTCTGCTGGGCACCATGCTCGGTGCCGGTGGTTCCGCTTCTGTGCTTTCGGTGAGCGGATCCGTGCTGTCGGGGATCGTCTCGCTGCTGTTGTCCGCCGTCGCTCTCGTGGCCGCGCTCGGTTGTCTGGTCCGGGGGCTCCGAGACCGCGGGCGGTACGGCCCGCCGCCGCGCCCCGGAGAACGGTATTCCTCGAAGCGCGTAGTGGAATAGCGGACCGGTTCCAGGCGGCTCCCGTTTCCCGAGCGCTGCGCGCCCCAGGGCGCTGTGCGGAAGCGGAACTTTCGGACGTCCTGGGGAATCCGCTGTGGAGATTCCGCGAAACGGCGGACAACGGGGCCGGTTGTTTGGTATCGCTGACTCATGGAGTCGTTCAATGTCCTGCTGTTCGTGATCGCGTTGCTCGGCGGTTCGACGATCATGGTTTACGGCGCGCTCGGCTGGATGGGTAGGGTCTCGGCCAGTTCCTGGGCGCGTTGGACCCGGGCGAACCGGGAGGGCGGCCGGAACCAGATGCTGCTCGGCCTGCTGATCGGGACGAACGGGGCCGCGGGAGCGGTGTCTTATCCTGTTTCGCTTCCGCTGGCCGTCGTCGCCTCCGTGGCCATGGTCGGGTTCGCCACCCTGTCGGTGCTGCACCGCCGCAAGTACGGCCCCCGGCCGCAGCCGGGATCTCTCTCCCCGTACGCGGCGAAGCGCCTGGCCGGGTGACGGTCTGGTTCCTGCCGGTCGGATCCGTACCCATCCGTCGGGCCGTCTGGCCGTATGGTGTTCGGCTCCGGGGCTCCCGGGGGACTTTTCGGTGGGAGATACTTCGCCTGCCGGGTTTGGTCCGTCGTGGAGATTTCGTGAAGCGGGTACAGTGGCGATCGTTCTCTGATACCCCGGAGTCATGGACTCCTTCGATGTCGTGTTCCTCGTGGGCGCGCCGCTGGTCGGCGCGATGTTCGTCATCTACGGCGCGCTCGGCTGGATGGGTAGGGTCTCGGCCAGTTCCTGGGCGCGTTGGACCCGGGCGAACCGGGAGGGCGGCCGGAACCAGATACTGCTCGGCCTGATCATCGGAGTGAACGGGGTCGTGGGAGCCGTGCCCGGCACGGGTTTCGGTCCGCTGATCGCTCTGTTGACGGTGACCATGTTCGGTTTCCTCGTCCTGTCGATAGTGCACCGTCGGAAGTACGGCCCCCGGCCGCGGCCGGGAGAGAGGTATTCCTCGAAACGATTGGCGGGCTGATGGACTGGTTCCTGATCGTTTCCCTGGCGGTCGGATGGGTCGGCAGTGCCGTGGCCGTGTTGTTCGGGATCCTGGGCTGGACCGGCAGGGTAGCGGTACTCCCCTGGGGGCGCGGTACACCCGCGAGTCGCGCGGCCGGGCGCAACCAGCTGCTGCTCGGGCTGATGATCGCGCTGAACGGTGTCAACCTGATGTTGCCCGGTCAGGGGGCGAAGGCACTGGGCCTTCTCGCGGTCGCGGGCATCATCGGCTACTTCGCGCTGCTGCTCCGGCACCGCCACCGGTACGGCCCACCCTCTCCGACGAGATTCCGGTTCGCCGAGGACGGGCGGTAGTGCGCTGCCGAGTTCCGGAACGCTCCGGAATCGACGATCGGCTGATCGCTTCCCGGATCACCCTCGGGGCTCACCTGCCCGCGTGGCCGGACGCCCGCCCCTGCCCCGGGGTGCCTACGGACTACCGCCGAGCGGAGCCACGCTCGTCCGGCCGGACGGCTACATCGCCTGACACGGCGTCGCGCACGAGCCGGATGGCACGCCGGCAGCGTTGCTGGGGCACGGGTCGGTGCCCACACCTCGCGCCGGTCGGCCGATCGGATGGCCGATCGTCAGCCGCGAGCTCTGCCTTCTCGGCCGGTCCGCCCGCCTATCCGGTTGGTCAGCTCGTCGGCGGTGGCGCGCACCAGCCGGGCCAGTTCCGGCCAGCTCTCCCCGCAGGGTGAACGGGATCGCCCGTTCTCCGCCGCGGTCGCCTCGACCGGTTCGCAGTGGTGCCGCATGGTGACGCTGATCGCGGCGGTGGGACGCCCGCCGTGGTCGAACGCCGCGCACGCCACCGAGGCGAACCCCTCGGTGATCTGACCGTCCTCCACCGACCAGCCCGCCCGGTACTCCCGCGCGAGCAGTCGTCGCAGCTCCGGAAGATCACGCGGCCCCCGCTCCGTGCGCAGCACGAAACTGTCCGCCCTGGGAAACAGCGCCCGGACCTGATTGCGCGGCAGGTGCGCCAGCATCGCCCTGCCGGAGGCGGTCAGCTGCGCGGGCAGCCGCACCCCCACGTCGGTGACCAGCGTCCGCGGTCGGGAGGGTCGTTCCTTGATCAGGTAGAGCAGCTCGTTGCCGTGCAGCACCCCGAGATGCGCGTTGTCACCCACCCGGTCGACCAGTTCGCGCAGCAGCGGTCCGGCGAGCCGCTCCAGCGGTTCGTGCCGCAGGTATGCCGAGCCCAGCTCGAAGCTGGCCACTCCCAGCCCGTAGCGCCGCTCCTCCGGCAGGTGGGTCACGAAACCGGCCTCGGTCAGCTCCGCGAGCAGGTGGTACGTCGTGGAGCGCGGCAGCTCCAGCTCCCGCGCGATCACCGCCGCCGACACGGGGCCGGGGCGCGCGGCCAGAACGCGCAACACCGCGAGCCCACGTCGCAGCGCGGGCACGTCGCTGCTGGAGCCCAAGATCCCTCCCCGAACGCGGCCGCTCCCCGCCGAGCGGGCGTCCTGGCCGGCACACCCGGCTCACTCGGACGGGGATGTCTGAAATCCCAGACACGAACACCGTATCCCGGCTTTCCGGCGCGCTCCCACCGCGATGGGATGGACCCATGCGGTACAACGTCGAGCATCCGGCCACCCAGTACCAGGTTTCGGGAACGACGGAGGTGGGCCCCGAACCGCTCACCTTCGAACAGGTGGCCGCGGTGGCGCGGGGACGTGCGAGCGTGCGGCTCTCGGAGGGGGCCGAGCAGGGCATCGGCGACACCCGCAAGCACATCGACACCCTCGCCGCCGCCGAACAACCCACCTACGGTGTCTCCACCGGATTCGGTGCGCTGGCCGTCCGCCACATCCCGCCGGAACGCCGGGCAGCGCTGCAGGCCTCGTTCGTGCGCTCCCACGCCGCCGGGGCGGGCGACCCGGTGGAGCCGGAGGTGGTGCGCGCGCTGATGCTGCTGCGGCTGCACACCGTGGCCACCGGGCGCACCGGGGTGCGTCCGGAGACCGCGCACGCGCTGGCCGCGCTGCTCAACTCCGGCATCGTCCCGGTGGTCCACGAGTACGGTTCGCTGGGCTGTTCCGGCGACCTCGCCCCGCTGGCCGCCGTCGCGCTGGCGCTGACCGGCGAGGGCGAGGTGTTCGACGCGTCGGGAGCGCGCAGGCCCGCCGCCGAGGCGCTGTCCGAGGCGGGTATCCAGCCGGTCACGCTGGCCGAGAAGGAAGGACTCGCGCTGACCAACGGCACAGACGGCATGCTGGGGATGCTGGTGCTGGCGCTGCGCGACCTGTCCGAACTGGTCGACGTCGCCGACGTCACGGCCGCCATGAGCGTCGAGGCCCTGCTGGGCACCGACCGCGCGTTCGCGGCCGACCTGCAGGCGCTGCGGCCGCATCCGGGGCAGGCCCGCTCGGCCGCGCGGATGCGCGCCCTGCTCGCCGACTCGCCCGTGGTGGCCAGCCATCGCGGCCCCGACTGCACTCGGGTGCAGGACGCCTACTCGATGCGCTGCTCGCCCCAGGTGCACGGTTCCGCGCGCGACACGGTCGAGCACGCCGCCACCGTCGCCGAACGCGAGCTCGCCGCCGCGATCGACAACCCCGTGGTGCTCGACGACGGGCGCGTGGAGTCCAACGGCAACTTCCACGGCGCGCCGCTGGCGCACGCGCTCGACTTCCTCGCGATCCCGCTGGCCGACGTCGCGAGCATCGCCGAGCGCCGCACCGACCGGATGCTCGACGTCGCCCGCTCGCAGGGTCTGCCGGCCTTCCTGGCCGACGACCCCGGGGTGGACTCGGGCTACATGATCGCGCACTACACCCAGGCAGGGGTGGTCACCGATCTCAAGCGCTCGGCGAGCCCCGCCTCGGTCGATTCCATTCCGACCAGCGCGATGCAGGAGGACCACGTGTCCATGGGCTGGTCGGCCGCCCGCAAGCTGCGCACCGCCGTGTCCGGGCTGCGCACGGTGCTGGCCGTCGAGTTGCTGACCGCCGCCCGCGCGCTCGACCTGCGCGCGCCGTTGGAGGCGGCCCCGGCCACCGGGGCCGTGCGCGACCTGCTGCGTACCCACGTGTCCGGTCCCGGACCGGACGAGCACGTCGCCCCCCAGATTCGGGCCGCCGAGCAGCTGCTCGCCTCCGGTGAGGTCCACCGGGTGGCGGCCGAACACGTCGATCCCGTCCTCGGAGGTCACTCGTGACAACCGGAAGTCGCACCGTACGAGCCCAGCGCGGCACCGAGCCGACCGCGCGGAGCTGGAGTACCGAAGCACCGCTGCGCATGCTGCGCAACAACCTGGACCCCGAGGTGGCCGAACGCCCGGAGGACCTGGTGGTCTACGGCGGTACCGGCAGGGCCGCCCGCGACTGGCCCAGTTACGACGCGATCGTGCGCGAGCTGACCGGGCTGGCCGAGGACGAGACCCTGCTGGTGCAGTCCGGCAAACCCGTCGGTGTGGTGCGCACCCACGAGTGGGCGCCCCGGGTGCTGATCGCCAACGCCAACCTGGTGGGGGACTGGTCGAACTGGCCGGAGTTCCGCAGGCTCGACTCGCTGGGACTGACCATGTACGGCCAGATGACCGCGGGTTCCTGGATCTACATCGGGACGCAGGGAATCCTGCAGGGCACCTACGAGACGTTCGGGGCGGTGGCAGCGAAGCGCTTCGGCGGGACACTGGCCGGAACGCTCACCGTCACGGCCGGTCTCGGTGGCATGGGAGGCGCCCAGCCGCTGGCGGTGACCATGAACGAGGGGGTGGCCCTGGTCGTGGAGTGCGACGCCGACCGCGCGCACCGCAGGGTCCGGCACGGCTATCTCGACGAGGTGGCAGACGACCTCGACGACGCGCTCGAACGTGCCGAGTCGGCCCGGGAACGCCGCGAGGCCCGTTCGGTGGGGGTGATCGGCAACGCGGCCGAGGTGCTGCCCGAGCTGCTGCGGCGCGGGGCCGAGGTGGACATCGTCACCGACCAGACCTCGGCGCACGACCCGCTGTCGTACCTGCCGGTGGGGGTTTCCACGGCGGAGTGGGCCGACTACGCCGCCCGAGCTCCGGAGGAGTTCACCGCCCGCGCCAGGGAGTCCATGGCCCGGCACGTCGAGGCGATGGTCGGTTTCCTCGACGCGGGCGCCGAGGTGTTCGACTACGGCAACTCGCTGCGCGGGGAGGCCCGGACGGCGGGCTGCGAACGCGCCTTCGACTACCCGGGTTTCGTGCCCGCCTACATCCGGCCGCAGTTCTGCGAGGGCAAGGGGCCGTTCCGGTGGGCGGCGCTGTCCGGAGACCCGGCCGACATCGCCGCCACCGACCGGGCGATCCTGGAGCTGTTCGGCGAGGACGAGCACCTGGCCCGCTGGATCAGGATGGCCGGGGAACGGGTCTCGTTCCAGGGCCTGCCCGCCCGGATCTGCTGGCTCGGCTACGGCCAGCGGGAGCTGGCGGGGGTGCGGTTCAACGAGATGGTGGCCTCCGGCGAGTTGCGGGCTCCCGTGGTGTTGGGCAGGGACCACCTGGACACCGGATCGGTGGCCTCGCCCTACCGCGAGACCGAGGGGATGGCCGACGGTTCCGATGCCGTGGCGGACTGGCCGTTGCTCAACGCCCTGGTCAACACGGCTTCCGGGGCGACGTGGGTGTCGGTCCACAACGGAGGCGGGGTCGGCATCGGGAAGTCGCTGCACGCGGGGCAGGTGATCGTCGCCGACGGCTCCGAACTGGCCGAGCGCAAGCTGCGGCGCGTGTTGACCAACGACCCCGGCATCGGGGTGATGCGCCACGTCGACGCGGGCTACGAGCGGGCGCGGGAGGTGGCCGACCAGCGCGGGGTCCGTGTTCCGCGCCTCGGCTGAACCGCGATCTCCCGAGAGGCCGTCGTCGCGGTGCCGATCCGCTCCGCCGTCGGGTTTCCCGAGGGGATCGCGCAGCGGACCGGGCCGGCATCCGAGAACTCCGCCCGGAGGAGGGCTCCGGTGCGGACCGAGCGAACGGAGGGGACGAGTGCCCTCGCCGAGTGAACTGCTGGCCGATATCCGGCGGGTCGGCCGTGACCGCGAGCGCGGTGGTTACTCCCGCCACGTCTTCGAACATTGCGAACTCGAGCTGCGGGAGTGGTTCGTCGAACAGGCCACCCGTCGGGGACTGGAGGTCCTGCCCGACGGCAACGGCAACATCTGGGCCTGGTGGCCCGCTCCCGGTGACGGCGCCGTCGCTACCGGAAGTCACCTCGACTCCGTTCCGGGCGGGGGCGAGTTCGACGGGCCGCTGGGCGTGGTCAGCGCCCTATCCGCAGTGGACCGACTGCGTGCCGAGGGGTTCCGCCCCCGACGGCCGCTGGCGCTGGTGGTCTTCGCCGAGGAGGAGGGCGGACGCTTCGGGATTCCTTGCCTGGGGTCCGGCCTGGCCACCGGAACGGTGGCGCCGGAGCGAGCGCTCGGGCTGCGGGACGAGTCCGGGACGAGTCTGGCCGAGGCGATGCGCGCAGCCGGGGTCGATCCGGAGCACGCCGGACCGGACCGGACCAGCCTTCCTCGGATAGCCAGGTTCGTCGAACTGCACGTGGAACAGGGCCGGGGGCTGGTGCACCGCCAGCGCCCCCTCGGCGTCGCCTCCTCGATCCTCGCCCACGGGCGCTGGCGCTTCCGCTTCACCGGGCAGGGAAACCACGCCGGAGCCACCCCGCTGGACGACCGCAGGGACCCGATGCTGCCCGCCTCCCTGCTGGTGTCAGAGGCGCGCCGCACCGCGGCCCGCTACGACGACGCCAGGGCCACCGTCGGCCGCATCCGGCCAGTGCCGTCGGGGACGAACGTGATCGCGGCCTCGGTCGACCTCTGGCTGGACGCCCGCGCCCACAGCGACGCCGACACCAGGGGGATGGTCGAGGAACTCCGGTACCGCGCGGAGGCGCTGGCGGTCGAGGAGGGGTGCGAGGTGCTCTCGTCCGAGGAGTCCTACTCGGACACGGTGTCCTTCGACGGGCCGCTGCGCGACGAGCTCACCGGGATGCTGGCCGCGCCGGAACTGCCCACGGGGGCCGGGCACGACGCCGGGGTGCTCGCCGCGCGGATCCCCACCGGCATGTTGTTCGTGCGCAACCCGACCGGCGTCAGCCACGCTCCGGAGGAGTACGCCGAACCGGCCGACTGTGACGCGGGCGCCGAGGCGCTCGCCACGGTGCTGCGGCGGTGGAGCCGATGACGGTGGACCCCGGGACAGGAGAGGAGCTGCCGACACGGATGTCCTACTGGTGCGAGTGGGCGTGGTTGCCGGAAGGCCCCGTCCCTGACGTGCTGATCGAGACCGACGGTGCGCGGATCACCGGCGTGACTCCGGCTGTCGAGCCGCCGCCGGACACCCGCCGACTGCGGGGGCTGACCCTGCCCGGTGCTGCCAACGTGCACTCGCACGCCTTCCACCGGGCGCTGCGCGGCAGGGGGGCGGACCAGCGTGGCACGTTCTGGACCTGGCGGGACCACATGTACCGCGTGGCCGACCGCCTGGACCCGGACAGCTACTACCGGCTGGCGCGCGGGGTCTACGCGGAGATGGTCTCGGCGGGGTTCACCGCCGTCGGCGAGTTCCACTACCTGCACCACGGGCGGGGAGGGCAGCGCTACGACGATCCCAACGCGATGAGCGCCGCGCTCGTGGCGGCCGCCCGCGACGCGGGGATCAGGCTGACGCTGCTGGACACCTGCTATCTCAGCAGTGGGTTCGGCCCCCCGGCGGAAGGAGTGCAGACCAGGTTCTCCGACGGGACCGCCGAGTCGTGGGCCGAGCGGGTGAGCGAGTTCGACGAGCAGCGCGAAGGCGTGATCACCGCTGCTGCGCTGCACTCGGTGCGTGCGGTTCCCAGAAGCGCCATGCCGGTGGTGCGGGAGTTCGCCCGGACCAGGGGAGTGCCGCTGCACGTTCACCTGTCCGAGCAGCGAGCGGAGAACGACGCCTGTCTGGCGGTGCACGGCCGGACTCCGACCCAGCTGCTGGAGGAGGAGGGCGTCCTGCGCACCGGCACCATCGCCGTGCACGCCACGCGACTGGCGGCGGGGGACGTCGCCAGGCTGGGGCGCGGCGGCGCGGGGGTGTGCCTGTGCCCCACCACCGAGGCGGACCTCGCCGACGGGATAGGCCCCGCCGACGAGCTGGCGGTGGCCGGGTGCCCGTTGTCGCTGGGCAGTGACGGGCATTCGGTGATCGACCCGTTCGTCGAGGCCCGTGCCGTGGAATCCGGGATGCGGCTGCGCAGCGAGGTGCGCGGTCACTTCTCCCCGGAGGAGCTCACGATGATGGCCACCGCTACCGGGCACCGAGCGCTGGGCTGGCCCGACGCGGGCAGCATCGAGCTCGGTGCTCGTGCCGACCTGGTGACGCTCTCGCTGGACGACCCGCGCATGGCCGGGGTTCCCGTGCGTGGCGCGGTGCTGGCCGCCGGTGCCGGGGACGTGCGGGAGGTCGTCGTAGACGGCAGGCGGGTGGTTCGCGAGGGGATTCACCAGGGCATGCCGGACGTGGCGGGCACGTTGCGCGAAAGCGTCCGGGAGCTGCTCGACGACTCGTGACCGCCGGGTTCTCGCGGTCGCCGAGCCGTTTCCCACTGAGACCCACGAACAGCACCCGGATGGTGAAAGGCCGATGAACTCCACTGTTGTCACCGGAATCTCCGAACTGACCACCAACGACGAGGAGCTGGGGACGCTGACCGGCGCGGCCCTGGTGTTCGAGGGGGAGCGCGTGGCCTGGGTCGGAGCGGCCGAGCGGGCCCCGCAGGCCGACCACCGCGTCGACCTGGGAGGGCGCGCCGTGCTGCCCGGCTGGGTCGACAGCCACACCCACCTGGTCTTCGCGGGTGACCGCACCGCCGAGTTCGCCGCCCGGATGGCGGGCGAACCCTATCGGGCGGGTGGTATCGCCGAGACGGTGCGCGCCACCCGCGCGGCCGACGACGAGCGGCTGGCCGCCAACCTGCGCGCACACGTGGCCGAGGCCGCCGCGCAGGGAACCACTTCGTTGGAGACCAAGACCGGTTACGGCCTCACCGTCGAGGACGAGCTGCGCGCCGCGCGCATCGCCTCGATCGAGGCGGAGGAGGTCACCTACCTCGGCGCCCACCTCGTCCCCCCGGATCGGGATGCCGACGACTACCTGGACCTGGTGTGCGGGCCGATGCTCGACACCGTCGCCCCGTACGTGTCCTGGTGCGACGTGTTCTGCGAACGCGGGGCCTTCGACGCCGAGCGGTCCCGCCGGGTGCTGCTGGCGGCCCGTGAGCGGGGCCTCGGCCTGCGGGTGCACGGCAATCAGCTCGAACCGGGGCCCGGCGTGGCGCTCGCGGTGGAGCTGGGGGCGGCCAGCGTGGACCACTGCACCCACCTCACCGCCGAGGACGTCGACGCGCTCGCCGGTTCGGACACCGTGGCGACCTTGCTGCCCGCCTGCGACCTGTCCACCCGACAGCCGCTTCCACCGGCCAGGGAACTGCTCGACGCCGGTGCGAAGGTGGCGCTGGCCACCAACTGCAATCCGGGCTCGTCCTACACCTCCTCGATGGCGTTCTGCGTGGCCACGGCGGTACTGCAGCTGCGGATGACCGTCTCCGAAGCGGTTTACGCCGCTACGCGGGCGGGCGCGCGGGCGCTCGGCCGTGACCGGGGGGAGGGTGCGCTCGGGGTGCTGCGGCCGGGCGCCCGCGCCGACGTGCACGCCCTGGACGCCCCCGCCGCGTCCTGGCTCGCCTACCGCCCCGGAGTGCCGCTCACTCACCGGGTCTGGAAGGCGGGCCGCCGGGTGGACCGTTCTGCGTGATCGACTCAGTCGCCGTGATGCCCTGAACCGGGACCAGCCGGGATGCCGGGCGATAAGGGGATACCGCCGGGCCCGGCGAGCTCGCCGTCGGAGTCGGGCGGAATGGGGCATACTCGCGGGACACCCGTCTGTGTAAGGGGCCGTCCGAGGGCGGGGCAGGGACACGGCGGGTGACGAGCGGTCGCGAATCACCCCAGGCGAAAGGAACCGGCACATGGCACAGGACGACACCGGATCGGCGGAGGATTCGTCCCGGCAGCCCGTCCGGGCCGAGATCCCGGAAGGAGAGCCCTCGCGGGGCAGGACCAGCATCGAGGCATCGGTGGTGCAGAAGATCGCGGCGCTCGCGACTCGGGAGGTGCCCGGTGTTCACGCGATGGGAGGCGGTGTCTCCAGGGCCTTCGGCGCGTTGCGGGAACGCGTTCCCGGCGGGGGAACTTCCACGGTCTCGGGTGTGCGGGTCGAGGTCGGTGAGAAGCAGGCCGCCGTGGACCTGGACATCGTGGTGGAATACGGGCTGTCCATAGTAGACGTCACCAGGGGCGTGCGGCGGAAGGTGATCGACGCCGTGGAGCGCATGACCGGGTTGGAGGTACTCGAGGTCAACATCGACGTCGACGACGTTCGCCTGCCCTCGGAGGAGGACGAGACCGAGTCGGCCCCGTCACGGGTCGAGTGACCGGACGCTTTCGGCCGGAGTGCGCACACCGTGCTGCGAACGGGCAGCGACGGCGGCGCGGAGGATGCGCGAGCCCGCGTGCCGGTGGTGTTATGCGGTGGAAGGTTTCGACGAAAGCGAGCGGCGATGGCGCCTGTGCAACGACAACTGATCATCGGGGGCGAGTTCCGGGATGCGGCGACGGGCCGCAGAACCACCGACACCGATCCCCGGACCGGCGAGGTGTTCGCCACCGTCGCCGCGGCCTCGGTCTCCGACGTCACCGAGGCGGTGGATGCCGCCGCCGCCTCGTTCGAGGAGTGGTCGCGCACCGGAGCGCCGCGGCGCAGGGAGATCCTGCTGCGGGCCGCGGACCTGCTGACCCAGCGCACCGAACAGGCCGTGGAGCTGATGGCCGGCGAGGTCGGCGGCACCCGGCCGTGGGCGATGTTCAACGCCGAGCTGGCGGCCGACATCCTGCGGGAGGCCGCAGCCGCCACGACCGGCCCCCGTGGCGAGGTCCTGACCTCCTCCGATCCCGACGAGTGGAGTTTCGCGCTGCGGCAGCCCGCCGGGGTGGTCGCCGCGTTCGCGCCGTGGAACGCCCCGCTGATCCTCGGCACGCGCTCGTTCGCCGTCGCGCTGGCCATGGGCAACACGGTGGTGCTCAAGCCGAGCGAGCAGGCCCCGCTGACGGCGGGCCTCTGGCTGGCGGAGGTCCTCCGCGAGGCGGGGCTGCCGGACGGGGTGCTCAACGTGATCACCAACGACAGCGCGGACGGCGCCGAGATCGGCAACGCCCTGATCGCCGACCGCCGCGTCCGCCGGGTCAACTTCACCGGCTCCACCGAGGTCGGCCGTTCCATCGGCATCGAGGCGGCGCGCCACCTCAAGCCCGCCGTGCTGGAACTGGGCGGCAAGAACTCGGTGCTGGTACTCGACGACGCCGACCCGGACTACGCGGTGGACGCGGTCGCCTTCGGCGCGTTCATGAACGCGGGGCAGATCTGCATGTCCGCCGACCGGGTGCTGGTGCCCGAGGCGATGCGTGCCGAGTTCACCGACCGGCTGGGCAAGAAGGTCGCGGAGCTGCCCTTCGGTGACCCTCGCGATCCGAACACCGTGATCGGCCCGGTGATCGACGAGGCCGCCGCGCGGCGGATCGCCTCGCTGGTCGACGACGCACTCGCGGGGGGAGCGGTGGCGCACTGCGGGGGTCAGGCGCCCGAGGGCGCGATGTACCGGCCGACGGTGCTCAGCGAGGTCACCCCGGAGCAGCGCATCTACTCGGAGGAGATCTTCGGGCCGGTCACCACCGTGCTCGGCTACGAGTCCGTCGAGGAGGCGATCGGGATCGTCAACGACACGCCGTACGGCCTGACCGGCGGGGTGATCACGGCCGACACCCGCAAGGGCTGGGAGATCGCGCGACGGGTCGAGACCGGCATCTTCCACATCAACGACCAGTCGATCGGTGACCAGCCCCAGGCGCCGTTCGGCGGGGTCAAGGACTCCGGGTTCGGGCACTTCGGCGGACGCAGCGGGGTGGAGGCGTTCACCGACACCCGATGGGTCACCTTCCGCGAGCGGCAGGCGCGCTACCCGTTCTGACCTCGTCTCTTCGGCGTCGTCGGGTGCCGTGCTCCGGCGACGCCGCCGGGCGGAGGGGGCGCCTCCTAGAGCTCCTCCGAGCAGCCGAGCAGCGTGTCCAGCACCCGCCGCAGCAGCGGGTGCTCCTCCCTGCCGCGCCGTACCGCCGCGAAGACCCGCCTGGTGGGGATCCGCTCGTGCAGCGGGCGCACCGCGGCGCCGTGCTCGGCCGGGATCGCGCTGCGCGGCACCAGCGCCACCCCGGTTCCGGCGGCGACCAGGGCCACCACCGCGTGGAAGTCGTCCGAGGTGTGCGTGATGCGTGGCGCGAACCCGGCGTCGGCGAAGCAGGTTTGCGCGACCTCTCGGCAGGGGTTGCCCGGCAACGGTGCGATCCAGTCCGACTCGCCGATGTCGGCCAGGCCCACGCTGGTTCGCCCGCAGAGCGGGTGGTGCGGTGGCAGCACCGCGTCGAACGGTTCGGTGTAGAGCGGATACCTGGTCAGGCGGTGCTCGTCCGACTGCGCGGTCGCGCCGTACTCCATCGAGATCGCGACGTCGGTCTCGCCGGACAGCAGCAGTAGGAGGCTGTCGTGCGCCTCGGCATCGCGCACCAGCACCGTCACCCCGGGGGCGGTGGAGCGCAGCGCGGTGATGCACGGCGCCACCACCCGGGTGATGGCGGAGGCGAACGAGGCGACCCCGACACGCCCCACCGCCCCGGTGGCGTGGGCGGCCATGCTGGCCTCGGCGCGTTCCACCTCGGCCAGCACGACCTTCGCGTGCTCCGCCAGGAGTTCACCGGCGGCGGTCAGCTCTACCCGTCTTCCCCTGCGGGTCAGCAGTGCCTGGCCCGCCTCCTGCTCCAGGGCGGTCAGCTGCTGGGAGACCGCCGACGGAGTGAGGTACAGCGTCTCGGCCGCCGCGCGCACCGTGCCGTGGTCGGCCAGTGCGCGCAGTACGGTCAGTCGACGCGGGTCAATCACTCGGCCAGCTTACCGGCCCTCTCCCGGGCCCGGACGAACGCGGTGACGGCCCTCTCGACGTCTTCCGAGGTCAATGCCGCCGACATCTGGGTCCGGATACGCGCCTTGCCGTGCGGCACCACCGGGTAGGAGAACCCGATGACGTAGACCCCCTCGTCGAGCAGCAGGTCGGCCATTCGGGTGGCCTCGGCCGCGTCGCCGATCATCACCGGGATGATCGGGTGCTCCCCGGGCAGCAGGTCGAAGCCCTCAGCGCTCATCCTGTCGCGGAACAGCTCGCTGTTGGAACGCAACCGCTCCCGCAGCCCCGGTTCCGATCCGACGAGGTCCAGCGCGGCCAGCGCGGAGGCCACGATCGGCGGGGCCAGCGAGTTGGAGAACAGGTACGGCCGGGAGCGCTGCCGCAGCAGCTCCACGATCTCCGGCCAGGCCGCCACGTAGCCGCCGCTGGCGCCGCCCAGCGCCTTGCCGAGCGTGCCCGTGACGATGTCCACCCGGTCGGTGACGCCGAACAGCTCCGGGGTGCCCGCGCCGTTGGGACCGAGGAAGCCCACCGCGTGCGAGTCGTCGACCATGACCATCGCGTCGTGGCGCTCGGCCAGTTCGCAGATCTCGTCCAGCGGGGCCAGGTAGCCGTCCATGGAGAACACGCCGTCGGTGACGATCAACCGGTAGCGGGCATCGGCGTGCTCGACGAGTTTGCGCTCCAGATCGGCCATGTCCCGGTTGCCGTAGCGCGCGCGTCCGGCCTTGCACAGCCGGACTCCGTCGATGATGCTCGCGTGGTTGAGCTCGTCGGAGATGATCACGTCCTGCTCGTCGAGCAGGCTCTCGAACAGCCCCGTGTTGGCGTCGAAGCACGAGCTGTACAGGATGGTGTCGCCGGTTCCCAGGAAGTCCGACAGCCGTCGTTCCAGCTCCTTGTGCGGGGCCTGGGTGCCGCAGATGAATCGCACGGAGGCCATGCCGAGGCCCCACTCGTCCAGCGCGCTCTTGGCGGCCTCCACCAGTTTCGGGTGGTCGGCCAGGCCCAGGTAGTTGTTGGCGCAGAGGTTGAGCACCTCACCGGTGTCCGCCCCGGTGTCCACCCCCACGCGCGCCCGCTGCGGCGTTTCGAGGACGCGTTCCCGCTTGTACAGCCCGGCCGACCGGATCTCGTCCAGCCTGCCACGCAGTTCCTCGGCAGCTTTGCCGAACATCGGCTACTCCACCGTCCAATCCAGGATGATCTTGCCGCACTGCCCCTGTCGGGCAGTGTCGAAGGCCTTCTGAAAGTCGCCGGGGGCGAACCGGTGAGTGATCACCGGCGTCAGGTCCAGACCCGATTCGAGCAGCACCGACATCGAGTACCAGGTCTCGAACATCTCCCTGCCGTAGATGCCCTTGATGGTCAGCATCTTGAGCACCACGGAGCTCCAGTCGATCCCGAAGCTCTCGGCGGGCAGGCCGAGCATGGCGATGCGACCGCCGTGGGCCATGTTCGCGATCATGTCACGCAGCGCGGCGGGCTGGCCGCACATCTCCATGCCGACGTCGAAGCCCTCCGTCATGTCCAATCGTTCCTGCACGTCGGCCAGGTCGTGCTCGGCCACGTTCATGGCGAAGTCGACCCCGATCCGGCGCGCCAGCTCCAGCCGGTACTCACTGGCGTCGGTGATCAGGATGTGCCGGGCGCCCGCGTGCCGTGCCACGCTCGCCGCCATCAGCCCGATGGGGCCCGCACCGGTGATGAGCACGTCCTCGCCCACGACGGGGAAGCTCAGCGCGGTGTGCACGGCGTTGCCGAAGGGGTCGAAGATCGCGGCGACGTCGTGGTCGATGCTCTGGTTGTGCACCCAGCAGTTGGCCTCGGGGAGCACGGCGTACTCGGCGAACGCGCCGTCGTAGTGCACCCCCAGTCCCTTGGTGTCGGCGCACAGGTGGCGCCTGCCCGCCAGGCAGTTGCGGCACCGGCCGCACACCACGTGCCCCTCGCCGCTGACCAGGTCGCCGACCGCGACCTGCCGCACTCCCGCACCGACCTCGACGACCTCTCCCACGAACTCGTGCCCCGCGATCAGCGGCGGCGTGATGTTCGATGCGGCCCACTCGTCCCAGGCGTCGATGTGCAGGTCGGTGCCGCAGATGCCAGTGCGCAGGACCTTGAGGACCACGTCCCGCGCGCCCGGTTCCGGGTCGGGGACCTCGGTCATCTCGAGGCCCGGACCGGCGGTGGGTTTCACCAGTGCTCGCACGGTTCCTCCAATTCCGTTGGCGATCCGGCGGGGGCTGTTGGCCCGTGGGGCGCCGCGGTCCGCGCCGACGCGCGGGTGGGCGCGTCGGGATCGCCGAACGGGATTGTCTACCCGTGCCCGGCGGTGGTCCAGCGGGACTTTCCGCACAGGCTGATAAGCCGTGCTGCACAGCGCGGATCTCGCGGGCGAGGTCGAGCCGGTCCGGTCGTGCCGTGTTCACCGCTCCGTACGTGTGGACGTCGCCGTGACGAGGGAGTATCGGTATTGTTTTCGTGTTTTCCGGATCGCCGTAAAAGAATTCGATTCTGTTTTTGTTGCGCCCGTGAGTGATCGAAATAATTCTTTCAGGGGTGGCTCCATCTTTCGGGGAAGTTTTCTGAAGCTTTTTCTGTTGGGGTCTCACTCCGCTGAGTGATTGTCGGAGTTCCATGGCTTTCGCTAGATTAGATTTCGGCGGGAATTCCGTCGAATCGACATGGATAGAGGTGTGTTGTGAAGCGTTTCGGTGTGGTGTTGAGTGCTGTTGCCATGGCGGTCGGGGCGGCTGTCATGGCCGGTCCGGCCGCGGCGGCCCCGGGAGTCGTCCTGTGGGGGGACAGCCACGGTGACTGGCACAGGGTCGAGAATCCCAACGGGTGCTATGACACTCCGGACGGAAGGTATATGAACAACAGAACGTTGGGGGTGGTGACGCTCTACAGTTCGGCCGGCTGCAAGGGACAAATCGTGTACAAGGTCGCACCGGGAGAATCGGTGCCTCCACCTGCGGTGTACTTCGAGAGTTTCGAGGCGTGACGAGTTGTTCTCGGGGTGCGGTGTTTCTTCCGGTGGGCGTGTTTCGTCCGGGAGGTTTCACCAAGATTCGAGTTTTTCGAGGTCGTCGCGACGAAAGGAAATATCGCTCGTGCTGGGATGGTGTGATCGTTCGTGTCTTCGCGGATGGGCGCTGACAACGGAGTGATGCCACCGCGTTCGTCGTTCTCGGTTCGTGCTCTGCTTGTTTGTGTGATCATGGTGTTTCCGGGGGTCGCTCACGCGGCTGTCGGCGACTTCGTCTATTCGAATCGTGATGGTCACCTGATAATATTTCGCAATCCTGAAGGTTGTTACGACACGAGCGCTTCGGGGGAGATGTGGAACGAGACCGATTCCTCGGCGGAAGTGTATGCCCTGCCGAATTGCAACGGGGAGCTTCTGCTGGTACTGGGCCCCGGTAAGCGGACCGAGGTTCCCGGCTTCCGCAGCGTTCGTTTTTGAGTGGCAAATACTGCGCTGGCATGAACCGAAGGTAGCTGTCTGTGGCAGGAGGTGATCGGCAGGATAACGGATGCCCGGCTCTTTCGGAGGTCGCGGCGGAGCCAGCCGGTGCTCCGCCGCGACCTCGACCGTCCATCACGTCTCGGTGGGGTGCGTCATCGCTCCCGAACCGGGGAGCCCTCGCTCCGCCGCGTGGATCGGCGGTGCCCGCGGGATCGCTCCTCGCGCGGGAACTCGTCCGCTGAGAACTCCCCTGCTCCCGTCTCTGCGGGAGCGGAGCGGCGGGCGCGGTCCAGCCGGCCCGAACAACCAGAGCGCTCGGGCGGCGGCCCCACCGTCTTCAGCTCTCCAGCGCCTCGCTGAACTTCTCCTCGCCGGACTCCTCCTCGCCCTCGTCCCTGGCGAGGAAAGTCGCCAGCCGGTCCACGGCGTCCTCGAACTCCGGGTTCGCATCGACGAAGGCGCGCATCCGGTCGGCCAACCAGGTCAGGTTCACCCGCTCGTCGCCGCGCCGTTCCTCCAGCTCCTCGAGACCACGATCGGTGAAATACACGTCGCTTCTCCTAACCGTCTCGCGTTCCCGTGCAGGGGATACTGCGGCAGCGTAGGCAACCGGCGGCGCTTCCGCCCCATGGGGCACCGGTGGCCTGAGCGGATTCCGTCGGAAGTGGGAAGCCGAGGCCGTCGAGCGTGAGCGAGTGGCCAGTCTGGTGCGTGGTGATGGAAGCGAAAGCGGGCCGTCGCTCCGGACGAGCGCGACGTGCCGCGTGGGAACCCGTGTTGTCAGGCGTTCCTTTTTGCTGTCACGGTGTTGTGCGGTAGCTGATAGCGCGGATGGACGGCGAGCTGCACAGGTTTTTGAATGCGACGGCGACCAGCGAGAACCGGAGTATGAACGAGCTGGTCACCGCGGCCCTCTCGGGGACCGTGGACGGACCGGTCAGTCATCGGAGGGTATGCCGACGGGATCGTGCTTCCGGCGTGTTTGGTGGAAGTTCGGTCACCCGACGAGGTGTTGACTCTGGATGATGGAAGCGGCGGCCCGGGGATTCGGTCGGAGCGCGAGTGAGGCGCTGGAAGCCGATCGGTGGGATCGGTGACACTGCTGTACACCGGTACCAGCGGTCTCATCCGCGCCTATCTCGCCCACGAGGCCGAGCACACCGAGTTCCGTGAACTGCTGCTGGAAGGCGAGCTCCCCGTCATCACCAGCGAGTTGACCAGGGTCGAGTTCGCTTCCGCCGTCTCCGTGGCACAGCGCGGCAACCGTGTCGAAGTTTCCTCCCGCGTACTCGACCGCTTCGACAGGGACCGCTGGTCAAGAGGGGGCATCACCCTGCTGCGGTTGAATCCGGGATCGCTGTTGTCCAGGACCTAGGAACTGGTGATCGCCCACGCGATCCGCACGCTGGACACGATACACCTCGCGGCGGCTCTTGAACAGGCCGTCCCGCTGGCCCCGGGTGGCGATCTCGTCGTGGTCACGCGCGACACCAGGCAGGCCGCCGTCGCCGCTGAGAAGGGCCTCTTCGTCCGCTGACCCCCACGGCTCCGCCATGGGAACTCGTACGCACGGGCTTCGTTCGTCGCGGAGACGAAAACGGGCCGCCGATCCGCGTACGGATCGACGGCCCGCTCGGACGAACCCGTTCCGAAACCGACGGCTTCGGCCTTCGGCCTTCGGCCCGCTGTGTGCTTCGGCGCGACGAGCGCCGAAGCCCCCCTCGGCAACCGGCGCCGCCGCTTGTGGCCACCTGCGTGGTCGGCACCGCAGCGGGTTCTCCCGTGCGGCTCTCGCGGGGACGGCCCCGACGTTGTGTTAACTACCCGATGTCGGGGCATCCGCAGCGAGAGCCGTGCGAGAGGCTCCGCCAAGCGACCAGCCGAGAAACCCGACCGGGAAAGCCCGGTCAGTCGGCGAAGGCGTTGTTGATCACTTCTGCCTGCTCCACGTCGTGGACCTTCTTCAGCCCGGTGGCCGGAGCGGCCATCGGACGGCGCCCGACCACCTTGAGCTTGCTGGCGAACTCGGGACCGAACTCGCGCGGCAGCGCGAGGCCGAGGAACGGCCACGCCCCCTGGTTGCGCGGCTCCTCCTGGGTCCAGCGGATCTCCTCGACGTTGGGGTAGCGCTCGAACAGCCTGCCCAGCTTGCGGTGCGGCAGCGGGTAGAGCTGCTCCAGCCGGACGACGGCGGTGTCCTTCGCCTCCCGTTTGGCCTGCTCGGCGGCCAGCTCGTAGTACAGCTTGCCGGTGCACAGCACGAGCTTGCGGACCTGGGAGGGGTCCGGCTCGGTCGGGTCGTCGAGCACCGAGGCGAACTTGCCGTTGGTGAAGTGCTCGATCGGGCTGGTGGCCTCCTTGAGTCGCAGCATCGACTTGGGGGTGAACACCACCAGCGGCCGGTCGATGCCGTCCATCGCGTGCCTGCGCAGCAGGTGGAAGTAGTTCGCGGGGGTGGAGGGCATGGCCACCGTCATCGACCCCTCGGCGCACAGCTGCAGCCACCGCTCGATGCGGGCCGAGCTGTGGTCCGGGCCCTGCCCCTCGTGGCCGTGCGGCAGCAGCATGACCACGTCGGAGCGCTGGCCCCACTTGGCCTCACCGGAGGAGATGAACTCGTCGATGATCGACTGGGCACCGTTGAAGAAGTCGCCGAACTGCGCCTCCCACAGCACCATCGCGTCCTGGTGGGCCACCGAGTAGCCGTACTCGAAGCCGACCGCGGCGAACTCGGACAGCGCCGAGTCGTAGGTCAGGAACTTGGCCTGGTCAGGCGAGAGGTTCTGCAGCGGGGAGTACTCCGCACCGGTCTTGCGGTCGATGACCACCGCGTGCCGCTGGCCGAACGTGCCGCGCCTGGTGTCCTGCCCGGTCAGTCGCACCGGGTAGCCGGAGGTGGCCAGCGATCCCAGCGCGAGCAGCTCGCCGAACGCCCAGTCGATGCCGCCTTCCCGGCCCATCTTGGCGCGCCGTTCCAGCACAGGTTTCACGCGGGAGTGCGGGGTGAAGCCCTCCGGCAGGTCGACCTGCGCGTCGGCGATCCGGCGGACCTCCTCCTCGGAGATGCCGGTCTCCAGCTTGGCGGGGATCTGCTGCTCCGACTCCACCGAGGGGCTCGGTTCGGGCGGGTGGTTCTCCAGCTCGCGCACCTCGTTGAACACGTGCTCCAGCTGGTTGGCGTAGTCCTTGAGCGCCTTCTCGGCCTCGTCGACGGTGATGTCGCCGCGTCCGATCAGCGACTCGGTGTAGGTCTTGCGGACGCTGCGCATCTTGTCGATCGCGTCGTACATCTCCGGCTGCGTCATCGACGGGTCGTCGCCCTCGTTGTGCCCGCGGCGGCGGTAGCACACCATGTCGATGACGACGTCCTTGCCGAAGGTGTTGCGGTACTCCACGGCCAGCTTGGCGACCCAGACGCAGGCCTCGGGGTCGTCGCCGTTGACGTGGAACACCGGCGAGCCGGTCATCTTCGCCACGTCGGTGGAGTACTTGCTGGACCGGCCCGACTCCGGGGTGGTGGTGTAGCCGACCTGGTTGTTGATGATCACGTGCACGGTTCCGCCGGTGCGGTAGCCGCGCAGCTGCGAGAGGTTCAGCGTCTCGGCGACCACACCCTGCCCGGCGAACGCGGCGTCGCCGTGCAGCAGCACCGGCAGCACGGTGAAGCCCTCCTGGCCCTTGTCCAGGATGTCCTGCTTGGCCCGGACGATGCCCTCCAGCACCGGGTCCACCGCCTCCAGGTGGGAGGGGTTGGAGGTCAGCGACACCTTGGTCTCGCCGTCGCCGAACATGCGGAAGTACTTGCCCTCGGCGCCGAGGTGGTACTTCACGTCGCCGGAGCCGTGCGCCTGGCCCGGATCGAGGTTGCCCTCGAATTCCTGGAAGATCTGCGCGATCGGTTTGCCGACGATGTTGGCCAGCACGTTGAGCCTGCCCCGGTGGGGCATGCCGATGACGACCTCGTCCAGCTCGGAGGTCGCCGAGGAGTCCAGCACCGCGTCCAGCAGCGGGACCACGGTCTCGGCACCTTCCAGCGAGAACCGCTTCTGGCCGACGTACTTGGTCTGCAGGAAGGTCTCGAACGCCTCGGCGGCGTTGAGCTTGGAAAGGATGTACTTCTGCTCGGACTGGTCCGGCTTCTCGTGCGGCTTCTCGACCCGGTGCTGCAGCCACTCGCGCTCGTCCGGTTCGAGGATGTGCATGTACTCCACGCCGACCGTGCGGCAGTAGGAGTCCCGCAGCACCCCGAGCACGTCGCGCAGCGTCATGTGCTCCTGGCCCGCGAACCCGCCGACCGGGAACTCCCGGTCCAGGTCCCACAGCGTGAGGCTGTGCGAGAGGACGTCGAGGTCCTCGTGCCGCCGCTGCCGGTAGTTAAGCGGGTCGATGTCGGCCATCAGGTGGCCGCGGGTGCGGTAGGCGTCGATGAGCTCCAGCACCCGGGCCGTCTTGTCGACGGCGCCCTCGGGGATGTCGGTGGACCAGCGGACCGGCTCGTAGGGGATGCGCAGCGAGGAGAAGATGTCGTCGAAGAAGTTGTCCTCGCCCAGCAGCAGCTGGTGCACCTTGCGCAGGAACTCGCCGGACTCCGCGCCCTGGATGACCCGGTGGTCGTAGGTGGAGGTCAGCGTGACGATCTTGCTGACGCCCATCTCGGTCAGGGCCTTCTCGCTGGCGCCCTGGAACTCGGCGGGGTACTCCATGGCGCCGACGCCGATGATGGCGCTCTGACCCTGGGTGAGCCGGGGCACCGAGTGGTTCGTCCCGCTGGGACCGGGGTTGGTCAGCGAGATCGTGGTGCCGGCGAAGTCCTCGGCGGTCAGCGCGTTGTTGCGCGCCTTGCGGATGATGTCCTCGTATGCCTGCCAGAACTGGTAGAAGTTCATGTTCTCGCAGGCCTTGATGGAGGCCACCACCAGGTTGCGCGAGCCGTCCTTGCCGGGCAGGTCGATGGCCAGCCCGAGGTTGACGTGCTCCGGCGTCACCACGGCGGGCTTGCCCTTGGCGTCCTCGCCGTAGTGGCGGTTCATGCCGGGGAAGTCGCGCAACGCCCGAACGAGTGCGTACCCGATCAGGTGGGTGAACGAGATCTTGCCGCCCTTGTTCCGCTTCAGGTGATTGTTGATCACGATGCGGTTGTCGAACAGCAGTTTGGCCGGCACCGCGCGCACGCTGGTCGCCGTCGGCACCGACAGCGACTGCTCCATGTTCTTGGCGATCGCGGCGGCGGGACCTCGCAGCGGCTTGGTCTCCTCGCCGCTCGACTCCTCCTTGACCGGAGCGGCCTTGGCGGCCTCCTGTGGGGAGGGCTTGGCGGACTGCTGCGACGCGGTCGACCGGCCGCTCGCGTCCTGCTGTGTTCCCGTCGATCCGGAGGTGTCGCGCTGCCGGGCGCCGTCCGCGCCCTGCCGGGTGCCGGTCTGCTGCGCGTCACTCGCCGGTGGCGCCGTGGTGGTCGTGCGGGCACCGTCGTGCACCTGACCATTGCGCTCACCCGACTTGGTGGCGGTCGCGGTCGTCTGGCCTGTTGTTGCGCCTGTCGCCGCAGTGGCGGACTCGGTGGCCGAGTGCCCCGCCGGACGGTAGTCCGCGAAGAACTCGTGCCAGGCGGAGTCTACCGAGGAGGGGTCTTCGAGGTACTGCTCGTACATTTCCTCGATCAACCACTCGTTGGGGCCGAACTGTGACGCAGGGCTGCTGCTGGACACGGCTGGCGTTCGCCTCGATCCATCTACTCGTGGTTTTTCAACGCTCGGAACCAGGCTAACGCTTCCGAGGTGTTCGGTTGGGTCGATCCCGTGACGTGCTACCCCTCACGTGCGCTTCCGAATCGATCAGGTGCTCGGTGTGACCACCTGTCCGGGGTGTTCTCCGGCGGATACTTACCGCGTTTTCCGGTAGTGTGTGGGGTCTCGGTTTTCGTGATCATGGTTTTCCGGGCACACCGGGGCGCGGGAACGGAACCCGAATGTGAGGTTTCACGCAAAAGTGAACAATCCCGTGTCCTGAACGATTCCGGTCACATCGCGGGAGAGCGTGAGTGTGCGGGCAGCGGGCTCCGCCACGTCGCCGATCCGGTGATCCCGCCTTCGCTCCGGTCCGTCGAACGCCGCCCGTGCCCCGGAGTCCGAGCACCACCCCGGGAGAAGCTCGTCGGTTAGGCGTCGCCGCGCGTCGCCCCCGGCGTGGTTTTCGGGGCCGACCGGCGGGGGCGGCGGGGCCGTGCGGTCGGGTGGACGAGCGGGTCGCGAGAGCTCCGGGATCGCGGTCGGCCGTGCCCACCACGTTCGCGGGACCCCGGCCCGACGGCTCCGGCGAGGATCCGAAACGTCCCCGAGCCCGCGAGAGTTTCCCCGACGAGGCCGACGAGCTCATGCTCAGTGGTTGACCGGGGCCGATTCCGGCTCGTCGCGTCCGGCTCCGATCCCCTCCGTCGTGCCGGGCACCGCGGCGGCCGAGTCGTCGGCGGAGCCACCGTTGGCCCAGAGCCGTGCGTAGGCGCCGTCCGCGGCCAGCAGCTGCTCGTGCGAGCCCTGTTCGACGATGCGACCGCCGTCCAGCACCACGATCCGGTCGGCACGGGCCGCGGTGGCCAGCCGGTGCGCCACCACGAACGTGGTGCGGTCCCGGGCCAGTTTGGCGTGGGCTGAGGCCACCACCGCCTCGGTGGCCGGGTCCAGCGCGGCGGTCGCCTCGTCCAGCAGCAGGATGTCGGGGTCCACCAGCTCGGCGCGGGCCAGCGCCACCAGCTGCCGCTGCCCGGCCGAGAGCGACTTGCCGCCCTCCCCGGTCCGCTGTCGGAACCCGTCCGGCAGCGCCGCTATGCCCGGCAGCGCGCCCACCCGACGTGCCGCTCGTTCGATCTCGGCCGGGCTCGCCCCGGGACTGCCGTAGGCGATGTTGTCCGCCACGTCGCCCGCGAACAGGTGCCCCTCCTGCGGCACCACGGCCAGGTGGGAGTGGTACTCGGCCAGCGGATAGTCGCGGATGTCCACCCCGTCCACCAGCACGCACCCGCCGGAGACGTCGTAGAACCGCGCCAGCAGCTTGACCAGGGTGGACTTGCCCGCGCCCGTGGCCCCCACCAGGGCGACCGTCTCGCCCGGGGTGACGTGCAGCGACACCTCGGACAGCGCCGGCTCGTCGGTGGCCGGGTAGGCGAACGACACCGAGCGCAGCTCCACCTCGCCGTCGAGCTCGCTCGGCACCGTGGCCGGGCGCTCTGTCTCCGGCACCGAGGTTCGGGTGCGCAGCAGCTCCCCGATCCGCCGCAACCCGACCCTGGCCTGCTGGTAGGCGTCGAACACGCCGGACAGCTGCTGCACCGGGCTGAAGAACAACCCCAGGTACAGCAGGAACGCGGCCAGCACGCCCGCCGTCAGCTCGCCCTGGGCCACCCGCGCCGCGCCGACGCCGAGCACCACGGCCTGCGCCACCTCGGACAGCAGCGACACGAACGGGAAGTAGGTCGCGATGTAGCGCTGCGCCCGCAGTCGGGAACGCCGGTAGGCGTCGCTGCGTGCCGCGAACTTCTCCGCCGCCAGCCGTTCCCTGCGGTTGGCCTGGGACACGCGCAGCCCGGAGACGTTCTCCTGCATCTCGGCGTTGACGGTGCTGACCCGCTCTCGGGCCTCGGCGTAGGCGGTCGACGAGACCCTGCGGAAGATCAGCGTGGCCACCACCAACAGCGGTGTCACCGACAGCGCCACCAGCGCCAGCGACGGGTCGGTGACCACCAGCGCCACCGCCACGCCGAGGATCGTGGACAGGCTGACCACCGCCGTGGCCAGCCCCGTCTGCAGGAACGAGGACAGCGCGTCCACGTCGGTGGTCATCCGGGTCATGATCCGCCCGGCGCGTTCCCGCTCGTAGTAGTCCAGCCCCAGTCGTTGCAGCTGGGCGAAGCTGCGCAGCCGCAGCAGGTACAGCAGGGTCTCGCCCGTGCGCGCGGCCACCACCGTCTGCCAGCGCATGGCCACCCAGCCGAGCAGCACCACTCCGGCACCCACGGCGGTGGCGGTGAACAGCGCGTCCGGATCGTTCGCACCGACCCCGCCGTCCACGCCCCAGCGGATCAGCGAGGGCATGCTCACCGACACGGCGGCACCGGCCGCGACCAGCAGCACCGTCAACACCACTCCCCAGCGGATCGGCCGGAACAGCTTGGCCAGCCGGAAACCCGGGTCGGGGGCCGTGGGGTCGGTGCCGTTCAGCTCGGGTTCGTCGGTGGCGGGCGGCAGCCGGTCGATCGCGGCGCTGAGCTCCTCACTCGGCGGGGTGGCGGCCACGGTCGAGCCCTTCGGACGCCCGGCACCAGAAGCGGGTGGCGTTCCGGCGGCCGATCTCGCCGCGCCCGCGCTCCGGCCCGCCGCCCCCACGGCCGCGAGCGAGTTCTCGGTGCTCGTGGCGGTGCCGGTCCAGTAGCCGTGCCGCTGGCCGCGTTCTTCCCCCGGCCACAGCTCCGGGGTGGGTTCCTCACCGGGCTCGCACACCGGGTGCCTGGGCCGTTCGGCCGCCCCGGACGGGGCGGGCAGCAGTTCGCGGAACAGCTCGGAGCGCTGCTCCAGCTCCCGCTGGGTACCGATGTCGACGACCTCGCCCTCGTCGAGCAGGGCGATCCGGTCGGCCAGCGCGAGCGTGGAACGGCGGTGGGCCACCAGCAGCGTGGTCCGTTCGGCGGTCACCGAGTCCAGGGTGGCGTGGATCGCGGCCTCGGTGGTCGGGTCCACCGCCGAGGTGGCGTCGTCCAGCACCAGGATGCGGGGGTCGGTCAGCAGCGCGCGTGCCAGCGCTATCCGCTGCCGCTGGCCCCCCGAGAGGGTGAGGCCGCGTTCACCGACCAGGGTGTCGTAGCCCTGTGAGAGCTCGGTGATGAACTCGTGCGCCTCGGCCGCGCGGGCGGCCGCGATGATCTCCTCCTCCGAGGCGTTCGGGTGCCCGTAGGCGATGTTGCCGCGCACGGTGTCGGAGAACAGGAACGCCTCCTCGAACACCACACCCACTGCCGAACGCAGCGAGTCCAGTCGTAGTCGCCGGATGTCCAGAGCCTTCCGCCCGTCACCGTCCGGGCCGATGCGGATGCTGCCGGAGTGCACGTCGTAGAACCGGGAAAGCAGCAGCGAGATGGTGGACTTGCCCGAGCCCGCCGAGCCGACCAGCGCCAGCGTCTCGCCGGGGCGCACCTCGAACGAGGTGCCCCGCAGCACCGGCTGTTCGCCGCCGTAGCCGAACCGCACGTCGTCCAGCTCCACCCGCAGCGGACCCTCGGGCAGGTCCACCGCGTCGGGCGCGTCGGTGACCTCGGGCTGTGAGTCGATCACGTCGTAGAGCCGTTCCAGCCCGGCGCGGGTGTGCTGGGCCTGGATCAGCACGTTGGACAGCATCCGCGCCGGTGCGGCGAGCATGGTCAGGTAGCTCGCGAAGGCGATGAACGTGCCCACACTGACCTGGCCCCGCAGCGCGAGCCAGCCGCCCAGCCCCAGCACGCAGACCTGACCGGCCAGCGGCAACGCCGTCAGGTGGGCGGTGGGCGGCGCCGTCACCCGGGCCGCCCGCAACCGCTCGGCGAACAGCCTGCGGGCGCGGCCGGTCATCCCGCTGACCTCACGGGACTCCTGCCCGAACCCCTTGACCACCCGGACACCGCTGATCGTTTCCTCGACCTGCTCGGCCACGTCGGCGGCGCGCTGCTGCGCGCTCCAGGTGGCGGGGAACAGCTTCCTGCGGCTGCGGGCGGTCACCACGCCGATCAGCGGTCCCACGACCAGCGCGATCACGGTCAACAGCGGCGACAGCCACAGCATCGCCGTCAGCGAGAACACCGCCAGCATCAGCGTGCCCGCCGCCATCGGCAGCATGGACAGCAGCCCGTTGACCAGCTGCAGGTCGCTGATCGAGCGGGAGACCACTTGGCCGGTGCGCAGCGAGTCCTGCTTGCCGCCGTCGAGGCGCTGCACCGAGCCGAACACGGCGCGGCGCAGGTCGTGCTGCACGTTCACGGCGAGCTTGCCAGCCGTGTAGCGGCGCACGAACGCGGCGCCGAACCGGAACAGGCCGAGGCCGAGCATCGCCGCGACGATCCAGCCGAGCCCCTCGGTGCTGCCCGCCACCGCGTTGTCCACCGCGACCTTGGTGAACACCGGGACGGCCGCCTCCATGCCGACCGCCGTCACGGCCGCCCCCATGGACAGCAGCACGGCGGTGGGGTGACGCCAGCAGGCCGCGCTCAGGCGGCGGATCCAGCCGGGTTTGGACTGAGCTTCTCCGGATTCGGGCACCCCGCCAGGTTAGGACTCCGCACCGACGCCTCGCTTTCCAGGAACGGGGCTGTCCGGGCGGGGTGTGCGGGTGGTCACTCGGCGGAACCTCCGGCACGGCTCTCGCAGTGTTGCTGGGGCGGTCGCTCTGGTGGGGTGGCCGGTTAGCCGTTACGTGAGTCGGCGCCTCGCGGCGTTGGGCCGGCTCTTGAGTAGCGACCTACGCGGCGAGCGGCCCTGCCTTGCAATGCATCCGACTCACGCACCGGGGACACCCACGCTGCGACCCGCACGGTCGCTTCCCAACGACGGCCTCCGGGGCGTCGATTTCGCGGGCGGTCTCAAGGGTTGAGTGCCCGAGGGGTGAAGAGTTGGACAACGTTGCGTGGCCGCCGGATGACCTGGCTGGTCGGGGCGGGTGACGGGGGTGCTGTTTCCGGGTGCCGTGCCGTTAGGATCGCTGGTCGCGCGTACTGGGTTCGTGGTTCCCTGGGGTGTCTCGTTCCAGAGCAGTTCGGAGACGGCCGACCGCTGTCGGCCGCCACAACCGTCCGACCGAGTACAACAGCGGAATTTCCATGTCTGAGGTGTTTTCCTAGCGGCGTTATCGGAGAGTGCCATGAAGTACGTGTGGTTCGGCGTGCTGCTTCTGCTGGGCCAGCTGGTGCCGGAACTGCTGTTCCCACCGGAGGGCGTCACGGTGGAGATCGGCCGCTTCGGGGCCATGACGGGGACCGCGGTGCTGGCAGCGGTGGTTCTGTGCACCTGGGAGCGATGGTCGCAGGGGCGCGGTCGCTGGTCGCGTCGAGCCCGAGCGTACGAAACCGAGGTTTGATCGGCACTCGAGTTCGTCGAGCAGGAGTTCTCGCGAGCGGTTCTCGTACGTGGTGGGAACGTCGCGTCGGCACCGGGAGTCGAGGTCCGCTGTCGGTTCGTGAACCTCGGCGGACTCGCGACTCCTGACGAGCCGCTGCCGCGAGTTCGTGACGTCTTCCCTCGCCCGAGCGGGTCCTTCCGCTCGGGCGGGGCCGGTTCGTTCGGTGGAAGCCGGAGCGGCCCACCTGGCTCCGCGTCGGTGCGCGCTGCGGCAGTGCGCCGCTGTCGGATCAGCGTGTGCTGTGCGAACGGGGTCCCCGGTGTCGCTCGGTTGTTCCCCGGAAGGTCATGGGCTGCGTCGGCGGGTCGATGGGCTCGGTCGGCGGCTCGACGGGCCGCGTCGGCGGTTCCGGTGATGAATCCGCCTGTCCGTGTTCGGGCCGAGCGCCCGCCGTCAGCAGCTTCCCCGTTCTCGGGTGTTTCCGTAGCTTCTCGACCGCTCGGGTCGCCGGGGGCGCACCGAGCAGCATCACGACCAGCACCACGCTCGCCCCGACCAGGAAGCCGACCACCACGTCGTGCGGGAAGTGCGCTCCCACGAACACGCGGGAGGCGGCGGTCGAGATCCCGACCAGCAGTGCCGGAATCCCGAGCTTGCGCCAAGCGAACACGATCGCCAGGGCCGTGGCACCCGCGACGGCGGAGTGGTTGCTCGGGAAGGACCAGTCACCCGGCGGGTCGCAGGCCGCGATCGTGTTGACGTCCGACAACAACCGGCACGGCCGCCCCACCTCGAAGAAGCCCTTGATGGTGTCGTTGACGAGGTAGGCCGCGATCATGCCGAACGGCGCCAGCAGCGCTAACGCCATGTCGCGCGCGGGGAGTCGGCGTGCCCGCCACCCGGCCCAGGCGAGGACGGCGGCCATGACGAACAGCGAGCCGTCGGTGAACAACATCGCCAGCGGGTGCACGAAGTCCGGTGTCGAATTCGCGAACTCGATGATGTGCAGGTACCAGTTGGCGCTGATGTCCGGGACGTCCTCGACGCCCGAGACAGCCTGGTCGGTCGTCGACGTGGTCAGCCCGTTCGGCGGGCCCGTTTCGTACATGCCGTCCTCGTCAGGGGTCGTGTCTCACGGGATCACCGGGGCCGCTCGGGGAGCGGCGAGCGCTCCGCTGCGGCAGGAGGAGATCCCTGCTCGGTTCGGGTGGTCGTCCTGCGGTGGGTCACCCCGACGTGCGCGACGTCGCCGGGGCGACGCGATCTGTTCACGCACAGTACCGCCGCGCGGTTTCCGCCGTTCACCCAGACGAGAGATTCAGTTCGGTGACACTCTTCACCGCGACGACACCGGCTTCCGGACCCCGGCCGATCGGGGCTGGAGCCGGACGGACCGGCCCCGACCCGTGTGGACCCCGCGTGCCCGTTCCCGGTTCCAGGAGCCGCTTCCTGAGCGCTCAGCGCGGACGGGCAGCCGTGCCGCTCAGCTCGTTGCGGCCAGCAACGCGGCGTTGTGGCGCGGGCGGCGCAGCAGCCATCCGCACAACCCGCCCCACATCAGCAGGTTCGCGGCGAGTTTCACCGCAAGCACGGCGCCGCTCTGGGCGTAGAGCACAGGGTAGGCCGTGAGCACCAGGAACGGATCGGCCAGTTCGACCCAGCGCAGCCCGATGCCGGTCGAGGTGAGCGGCACCTGGACCAGCAGCGCCCCGGCGATCAGCAGGGTGGCCGTCCGCTGGTTCCGCAGGCCGTTGACGACGGCGGCCGTGAGCAGTCCGGTCAGCACCAGCGCGGCCCAGTCGAGCAGCAGCGCCAGCAGCACGAAACCGATCCCCGGCTGGATCACCGGGTCCAGTCCTTCCACGGCCTGGGCGGTGAGCAGCAGGCTTCGTGGACCCGATTCGAACTGGTAGGTCATGTAGACCAACAGCAGCAGCCAGGCCGCGAGGAAGGCCGTGGCGGTGAGCACCACGGAGCCGATCACCGAAGTGATCCAGCGCCCGGAGCCGAGCACCAGCTGCGCGTGGGTGTGCAGGCCGTTCGAGCGGGAGGCGGCCTGCGTTACCGCCGTCAGCAGCGCGTAGAAAATCACCAGTTCCATCGCCAGGGTCCGTGGCTCCAGCGAGGACAGCACGATCCAGTCCCCGTAGCTCGGCTCGTGAGGCAGACCGGCCGGGGTGGAGCTGGTGCCGACGAAGAACCAGGCCAGCAGGATCACCGGGGTGGCCCAGCGCAGCGCGGGCAGCGTGGCCAGCAGCACCGCCAGCCGTGCCGTGCCGCCGCGCCGAACCGGATTCGGGTGTCGTGGCATCACCAGCTGTCCAATCCGCGGAAGGGTTGTTCGATGTCGCGGCCCAGGTCCTCGACATTTCCCAGCGGCAGCTCCGCCCGCGAGAGCAGCGCCAGCAGTTCGTGCAGCGGCGCGGACTGCTCGGCGAGCACCCCGATGTAGGGGTCGATCCGGTGTGTCCAGTCGTGTTCCTTCAACACCGTGGCGGCGGCGTGCCGGGTGGCTTCCGCGTCCTCGTCCTCGGCCGCGAAGCGCAGTCGCCACCACCGGGGGCTGTCCTCGGGCCAGCGGGTGACGACCTCACCGCCGGAGATGTAGACGATCTCGTCGCTCATCTCGTCGACGTCGGCGATCGAGTGGCTGCTGAAGATCACCCCGGTTCCGGCACGCGCCCGCTCGCCGATCAGCTCCTTGAGCCGGATGATCCCGGCGGGGTCCAACCCGTTGCCGGGCTCGTCGAGCACCAGCACCTCGGGATCGCCCAGCAGCGCCCGCGCCAGGCACAACCGGCGCCGCATTCCCAGCGAGTAGGTGCCGACCCGCTTGCGCGCCGCCTGGCGCATCCCCACCGCGTCGAGGCACTCGTCCACCTCGTTCGACGTGACGCCGCCCAGCATCCCGGCCCACTGGTCGAGGTTGCGGCGCCCGGAGACGCTGTTGATCAGCCCGTCCTGGTCGAGCACCGCGCCGAAGCTCGGCCGCGTGCCCTCTCCGGTGTGGTGGTGCAGCTTTCCCGCGCTCGGTTCGATCAGGCCGAGCAGCGCGGCGAGCAGCGTGGTCTTGCCCGCGCCGTTGGGGCCGACGATGCCGACGGTTCGGCCACTTCGGACGGCGAGGTCGATGTCGCGGACCGCCCAGTGGTTGCCGAAGCGTTTGCCCAGTTTCTCGGTTTCCAGCAGTGCCCGGTTCGGGGTTTCCATGTGGTTGTGCGACCTAGCGTTCGGCTCGGGGGGCGAGTAGGGCGATGACGGTGATCAGTGCCGCGTCGACGAGCAGCCACAGCGCGGGACCGATCGTCCAGTTCAGCGGGTTGTGCGGGAAAAGGTGGGCCCCGTGTCCTGGGGTGAGCATCAAACTCAGAGGAGTGAGTCCGAGCTCTTCACCCCCGAACGCGCCGAGTATTATCGCCAGCGGCGCGCAGACCAGCGCGACCAGCCGGGGCGTGCGGTAGACGGCGAGCAGGTGCGCCACCAGCAGCACGCCCACCGAGACCAGGCAGCACCACAGCAGCATGACCAGGTCCACGACCGGTCCCATGGCGTGCATCCCGGGCCACAGCAGCACGCTTTCGTCGACGGTGCGCAGCGGGTAGACGAACAGCGCCAGCACGTCGACGAAGACCACCATCGTGGCCGTCGTCACCACTGTCCGACCCGCCGCCACGCGTATCGAGCCGAGCACGTGCTCGCGCGGCCCGACTCCCGCGATCCGCAGGTACGGACTGCGTCCGGTCTCCTGGTCGGTCACGAACACCGGCGCGGCGGCCAGCACTCCGACGAACAGCGCGAGGATCACGGGTACCGGATCCGAGTGCGCGAAGTAACCGATCGCTGCTTCCTTCAGCGAGATCCGGTGCTGCAGTTCCACGACGAACAGCGCGATTCCGAGCAACAGCCCGGCACCGATGTTCACCAACGGTTGGCCGGGCCAGTACCCGGCCGAACCGTCGCGTCTCAGGACGGGATTCATAGTGATGCGAATCTAACACGGATGATCATGGATCCTGCCGGAGAACTTGGCAAGGGTCTCGAATACCGAAGAGTCGGCATGTCCGCGTATTTCGATTCTCGTGGGTTTTCCCGCCTGCTTGACCACCGCACCATCGTGCGGCGAGACGATGTCGATATCCAGCGGGCGCTCGCGCAGCTCGCAGCCATCCCGGGCCTGGTGGGAACGTCGAGCGACTTTCGAAGTGGCGGCCTGTACTCGAAGACGCCATTTCCTGTGGACTTCGAAGAGTTTTGCCGCTGAAAAATGTGAGTCTCGGCACCTTCGGGAGCAGGGTTGGTGATACGGGGACCGAAAAAATCGGGTTGCTGCTGGAAACCTCGCATTCGGTAGGATGCGCCGTCGCGCAGTACGAGTCTCGTGGTGGTTTTCGCGTCGAACCGTGCTGCCGGGGCGAGTGTTGTCGGGAGCCGGGGAACGGAGTCGATGGACGAGGACGAGGTACTGCACGAGGGCGATCCGGTGGTGATCGCGCGGATCGCGTTGTCGATCCGCTCGGCCTCCGCCGCGGAGGCGTTGCGGGCTGGGATGCGGCTGATCGAGGACATCGGTGCCGAGGAGGTGCGTGTCCAACCCGATGAGGACAGCGCCACTCCCTTCCCGTTCCACAAGCTGGAACTGACCGTCTACCGCAAGTACGACACCGACGACGGGATCAAATACGCGCTGCCGGAAGCGGTGGTGCCGCTCGTGGATCGCCTCGGGCTGTACGAGGACTCCGTGCGGTTGGATCCGGAGCGGCTGGGCGAGGCCTACGTCGAGTTCGGTACCGAAGGGCGACTGGGGCGGCGTCCGGCAGGCTGCATCAGCGGCACGATCCGGGCCGAGCTTGGGCTTTACCCCTACCAGGTGCGGAGCGAGCCCAGAATGCTGATTCCGGAACTCAACTTCACCGAGGGGAGAAGACTCAATTCTTGCGCGAGCTGCTCATCAGCGGCAGCTTCGGCAACGACGGTGTGCCGCGGGTGCGGGTGGTCGCGAACATCGAGATAGCCACCGAGGACGAGCAGGACGCGCTGGCCGTGGCCGAGGATCTGCTGGCGCCGTTGCGCTCGGAGCCGCCACCGGGGTGGACAAGGTCATGCGAGAACCAGATCTCGATCACAGCAATGACACGGTGTCGATGCTGCTGCTCGGCGAGTACGACTACGACCCGAACGCGGTGCTGCTGCGGCTGGCCGAGGCGATCACGCTGCCCGGCAGGTGGAGCGGCCCGCAACGGCCCGCCGAGTGGGAGGCGATGGTCGTCCACGACTTCGCGCCTCCGCACCCGGCACACGTCCTCATGGAGTGGCAGGCCACTCGGCGACCCGCGCGGGGCCCACTCAAGCTGGATCTCCACGCCGCTCCCGGACTGATCATCACCGAGAACGACAGCGTCTTCGGAGTTACCGAGGAGTGACCACGTCCGGCAGTCGGGAGACTGCCGAGCACACCGCCATCACTCGGTTCGGCGGAACTCGCGGGAACGCGGGGCGCTGAGCGCCTAGACACCGGTGCGCCGTTACTCGCTCGCCAGCGCGTTGAGCTGTTCGGTGAGGTAACCGGCGAGTCGCTGCTTGTCGGCGGGGGCGAAGGTGTTCCAGTCGGCGCCGTCGTTGTTGCGCCGGGCCGTGATGCTGTAGCGGCCGTCCTCGGTGTCGCGCCAGCCGATGGCGGGTGGTCGTGGTGTTTCGCCGTCGGCCGCGTCACCGGTGATGAAGAAGTAGCCGATCCGCTCGGTGGGCAGCGTCAGGATCCGCTGCGCCGCCCGCAGTTGCCGATCGCTGCTCCGGCCGGGCGGCCGGTGCTCAGCATCGGTCAGCCAGGAGTCCCCGTCGGTCTCCGGGCCGCCGCCGGAAGCGGCGGTGGTGTTGACAGTGGCCGTCTCCAGCGTGCCCACCGAGACCTCGGGCAGCAGGTCGGTGCACTCGCGGACCAGGCTCCGGGTGTCGACGAACCCGACCCGGAGACCGTCGCTGTCCTGCACCGCCCGCACCCCGAGGTTGCCCGAGACCGAGGCCCGGGCGCGGAACACCTCCTCCGTCGCGGTTTCCAGCCAGGTGACCGCGATGTCGAGCTTCGGGGAGTGCAGCAGTCGCAGCGCCGCTTCCACGTCCTGGTCCGGCTCCCGGCCGTCGGCCAGACCACGATCGGTGAGCTCGCGCCACACCGCCTCGCGGATCCGGGAGCGCTCCTCGGTGGTGCCGCCGTGGTACTCCAGCTCGAACGGGAATCTCCGCAGGTCGATGCCGAGGTCCTCGCAGAGGACGTCGGCCGCGCGCGTCGAGAGCGTGAACGAACTCGGCATCAGTCGCGGCCGCCCTCCTCCCGAGGTGTGGCGCCGATGACGGGCGGAGCGACTCGGGGCAGTCCGAGGTCGTCGGCGATCTCGTCGGTTTCGAGTACGTACTTGCGCTCGTGCTCCTCCTCGTTCTCGTCCTGGCCGCGGGCCGCTCCGGCGCCCGCGCCCATCGGCACGCGGCCGCCGCCGCGCCCGGAGGCGGCCGAGGATGTCGCGGTCGTGCCGCTGGTGGAACCTCCGGTAGGGGCGCCGCCGACACCGGCCCGGCCGCCGGGGCCCAGCGCCGAGCCACCCGAGCCGTAGCCGCCGGAGCCGTAGCCGCCGGAGCCGTAGCCGCCGGAGCCGTAGCCGCCGGAGCCGTAACCTCCCGTGCCGTACCCACCGGCCCGACCACCGGAGTGTCCGCCGCGTCCACCGGAGACGCCGCCGGCTCGGCCGCCGCCCGGCACCCCCTGGCCGGGCGGGACCGGCGCCCACCTCCCGTTGGCGGAGTTCTGCCGCAGCCACTGGCCGGTCCTGGGGTCCTGTCGGTAGTTCGTGCCGTCCGGGCCGCGAACCGCTCCCGGTGGTGGCCCGGAGTTGCCCGCGCCGCCGGAACTCCAGGCGGGTGCGGTGGCGGAGGGCTGCTGTGGCTGGCCGTGGTGGCCTGCCGGGGTGTTCGACACTCCCGACGTGGGGGGTGTGGTGGCGGTGTTCGGGGTGGAGGCCGCGTAGGTGCTCGACGGGGTGGTTCCGCCGACGGTTGAGGTCGTGAAGCCGCTGTCGCCGGATACGGTGTCGTTGTAGCCGGCGACGGCGTCGCCCGCCGTCTGCTCGGGGGATGTCGGGGGAGGGGCGAAGCGCGGCGTGTTCTCGGCGGCGCCGCCGAAGTCCGACTCCATGGTGGACATCACGCGGGCGGCTTCCTGGTGCGCCTGCTTGGCTTCCTCGGCCTGCTGGCGGATCTCGGTGGCGCGCTGCACGACGGTCGTGGGGTTCGGGTCCGAGGCGAGCGTGGCGAGCTCGTGCACCAGGCTGAACTCGGGGTCCTCCGGCATCGAGTTGCGGGCCTGCTCGCCCGCCTCGGCCTGCAGACCGATCTGGTTGGCGGTGAGCTGCGCGGCCTCGCCGGAATGTCCCATGTGTTCGGAGACGGTGTTCACGTGCGCGCGCATCGCGTCGCCCGCCCGGCCCTGCCAGTTCCGCTCCGTCCTCGCGGCCGCCTGCCGGAGGCGTTCGGAGAATTCGATGAAGTCCTTGCCGACCTGGTGATAGTAGCGTCCTATGTCGTGCACCGACACGGGGTCGAATTTCTCCCGCACGAACTTCTCGAGTTCCTTGTGCGGATAGGATTCGTAGGCGGTGCAGCCCAGTTCGGCGGGTCGGCCGCGCAGCGACTGGTCGCGCGACATGGCCTTGGCCTGCTGGGTGCCGTAGTGCTCGGCGGCGTTGGCGGCGACTTCCTTGGCGCGGTGCACGCTCATGTCGCCGTTGCCGACCGGCATGTGTCCGCCACCCTGGTGCTCGAAGTCGCCCCTGGCGCGGTTGTAGGCCTCGCGTTCCCGGTCGGCGATGTACTCGTGGCTGCGGTAGTCCTGGTCCCCCTCGGACACGAAATCCCCCTGCCGCTCAGTTGTCCGAAATGTTGTGCTCGACCATCGGTGCGGCCTTCTTCACGAGGTCGCACGCTGTCTCGACTGGGTCCGTAGCTTCAGCTGTACTGCTTACCGATATTGATGAACTGCTTGATACGTTAAATGCCAGCGAGCAGTTGTACTTACCTGTCTTTGCTATTACTGCTTCACGGCCGTTGAGTTTAGTTGAACTTGTCTCGTCTTTCGAGAAGTTTATTTGCCCTATGTGTTTGTCTCTGTATACGGAGACATCGATTCCGCTTGTTCGGGTTATTTTCCATTGGCATGTCGATTTGTCGAACTCGTTTATCTCTCCGTTGTTTTTTATTTCGAGTTCTTGTGCTTGCTTCTGGGTTATTAAATCGCAGGGTTGCTTTTCTGCGAGTTCTCCATTTTCTTTGCTGCTTCCTCCTTGGTTGTCGGTTCCTTCTGGAGTGTTTTTTTCGTTGCTGGCGTTGCCTCCGCAGGAGACGGTGAAGACAAGTAGGGCGGTAATTATTCCTATCGGGAGATAGTTTCTCTTGCTTGTCATTTTAACTCTTTAGGTCGATGTTCAGTGCGTTGTTCTCGTCTGTGTTCTGGTATGTTTTTATTCCTTTCTTGATTGCTTCGATTGTTTTGGGTGTATTCTCACGCATCGTGGTGATCAAGTGTTCGAAAGATTCATCGTCACCGTCGGCTACTTGTTTATTGAAGGTGGATATAGCTTTTCCGGCTGGGCTGTGTCCCAGTGGAGTGTCACGTTTGATTATCTGTATATCCCTGCTTCTTTCGTAGAGATACTCCTCCAGTTCCTGGAAGATTTTGATGAGTTCGTCGCCCGCGTCGGGGGTGATGGCGAACTGGCCGTTGTCGGCGGCGGTGATGATGCCCTGCATGGCGTCGTTGGTGGCCGACAGGTTGCCGGTCAGGTTCTGGTTGTCGTTCATGGTGCGCGTTGATTCCCCCATCGTCGGCGTGTGCCTCCGAAAAACCGACCTTACTGATCTTGTTCGATGGGGGGCAACGCGTTGTCGACAACGGGGGAGCGTCACCCCGTAGGTTCACCCGGGTGTCGCAGCGGGGTGCTTCAGGGTGGTGAGGAAGCTCTGCCACGCGGTGGGGGAGACCGCGAGGGTGCCGCCGTCGCGGTCCTTGGTGTCGCGGACCAGTACGGCCGAGGCCGCGAAACCGACCTCGACGCAGTTTCCTCCCCCGGTGCTGCGTGATGACTTACGCCATTGGAGTTCCTGCATGCTCGGCTCTCTCGTCGGCTCGGGTCTGTAGTACCCGTAGTGATTCTGCCGGATCGAGGGCATGAGCACGAAGATGATCCATGACACGTGAGTAGCGCGTTACCTGCTGAGCTTCCTCCAGGTAGTGTCCACCGACTTGCGACTCCAGGTACACGACTTCCGGGTGTTCCGCACTTGGGAAGCCGAGGATGGTGAACGCGCCCGTGGCCGGGTGTTCACCGGCTTCCAGCGGCATGATCTGGACGGTTACGTCGCTGCTTTCGACCAGTTTGGCGATGTGGTGAAGCTGTTCGCGCATCACGTGGTGACCACCTACCGGGCGTCGAATAGCGGCTTCGCCTATCACTGCCCACAACGTGAACGGCGAATCGTCGTACAACCGACGCTGTCGCTGCAAGCGCAGTTCCACTCGCTGCTCCAGGTTCTCCTCGGTCTCGTCGAGGACCGTGGCGCGAGTGTCCGCACGTGCGTATGCCTCGGTCTGCAACAAGCCCGGGACAACGTCCACTTCGTAGGTACGGATGGTGTCCGCCTCCGCTTCCAGGCCGACGTACGTTTCGAACCAGGACGGCAGGGCGTCCGCGTACGAGTGCCACCAGCCCTTTCGGCTCGCCTCTCTGGCGAGGTTGGTCAACATCTCTCTCGTCGCGGTGTCCGCGCCATAGATGGTCAGCATGGCGAGTAGGTCAGAGACACGGACTCCTTGATGGCAGTCCTCTATGCGACTGATCTTGCTCTGCTTCCAGTCCAGCGAACGAGCCGTCTCGGTCTGCGTGAGTCCTGCCTGCTCACGTAGTTCGCGCAGTTTCCTCGCCAGTATGCGTCGCCGCACTGTCGGACTGATCGCCATATGACCAGTTTTCATGAGTGCATAGCGCTCTCACAAGATCCTCACCTGATCGTGTACTTACGAAATCGCATTATGCGATGACAGCCTATGCTTAACGATGTCCTCAGGGAGGAGCCCAGATGTCCTGGTGGTGGTTTCGGCGGCGGGAGGGAGTGGCGGCCGACTCCGAGCGGTTGGCGCACGCCGTGGACGTCGCGGTGGGGCACAGCTACCTGATCACGCCGTGCGGGCGGCACTTCTCCCGCCGCGACACCGAGTGGGTGCCGGACCCGCGCCGCCGCGCGCACCGTGGTGGTGTGGCCGGTGAACCGTGCGCGGCGTGCGTGATGCGGGTGCTGCTGAGCCTGCCCGGTGGTTGAACTCAACGCCGTTCGCGCGAGAACCGTCCTCCGTGCGGGCGAGTGACTCGCGCTCGCGACCGCCCCGAGAGGCCCGACCTCTCGCTTTCGACGCCCGACTTTTCGTTCCAGTGGAAGGAGCCCGACATGTTCAGTCTCGGTTGGCGTGGTCCGGTGGTGTGGTGGAACCCGGTCGACGGATACCGGCACGCGTTCGGCCCCGAGGAGCCCCCTCGCCCCGAACAGCACCGCGAAACCCTGTGCGGTCTCCCGGTGACGCTCACCAGCCCATCCGATGTGGACTGGCTGATGCCCACCTGCGACTCCTGCATGGCCGAAGCTCTCGAACGCACTGAGAACCGCGAACAACGCCAGCGCGACGCCCGACGCAGACTGCACGACCAGTTCGGAACGGAGTTCCTGTGATGCCCCGCACGAACCGCTCGGCCCGCTCTGGCTCCTGGGTGCGGTGCTCGCGCTCGTGCTCTGCGGTGTCTTCCCGCTGCGCGGCGGCAACGGGCAGCACGCCGACTCCGGGCCGGGCGCGCTCACCGTCCGCATCCTCACCGAGCGCCACGCGCTCGCCGCCGCGCCACCATCTCCGCAGGAAGCCCGGGAACTCGCACCCCGGCTCGGGCCCGACCCACGAACACCGCCGCCCCGCGCGGTGCCCGACCACGCCGAAGCGACGACCGAGCGAACCACCGAGATCCACTGGCCGCTCGAGGACCCGGACCGTCCGGGGCGGTTCCCCGCGTGCGGGGTTCATAGGGCTCCCGCGTTCCCACCGGTCACTCCCGGCAGGCAACGGCACGGTCCCAGCCTGGTGGAGCAGGACATCGCCGAACTGCTGGGCTGCTTCCCGCATCCCGACAGTGCCGGGCCGGAGCCCGGCTACATCGGACGCCACCGGCTCCTGGCGCGCGGCTGACCATTTCCAGTAAGTCGGCCCACTGCTTACTCGCTAATAATACTGAGAAATACAAAGCTGGTGGTCGTGCCGACTCGTTCTCCGATCGGAGGACAGCGGCGGGCCCGACGGCCACCGGCAGATCCGCCCATCGGCATCGAACGTGTCAGGGGACGCGTGGCAGCGCGAGCCAGTCCTGCCAGGTGATATCGCGGCCCAGAAAACGGGGGTTTCGGAAGGGCCAGTCGGTGGCGATCCACCGCGGCAGCAGTGCCTCGAGTGCTTCTTCGGCCTCACCACCGACGAGTTCGTCCACCACCCACCAGGATATTTCGCCGTCGGCGCCGACGCGTTCGGGAGGATCGATGTAGACGCAACCGAGGATCGCCGTCTCCTCCTCGTCGAGCAGTGCGTAGTTGAACGAACGGTGCGCGGCTGCTTCCCGCTCGTGTCGCAGCAGTTCGACGCGGTCCTCTTCGTACGTCATCGCCTCCCTGGGCCAACCCCAGGCCGGACCGAAGGTCCGCCACAAACGTTCTCGGGAGCCCATCACGGCGGGGTAGTCGAGCGCGGTGTCCGCCTCCCGGATCGGCCGCAGGTGAAGCGCGGTGTCGGGCACGGGGGTGTGGCGGGGGTGGACGAAGTCGTCGGGTAACCAACTCACGACGACCGAGGCTACAGTCGCTCATCGGATGATCCACGAAAGCGCTGCGGTCCTTCTCGTCCACTGGTGGCGGAACGGTGAACGCCGACTGTAGAGATACTCCGGGCGATTGACCACGACGGCGTGCGTTCCGGACTCGTACCTGTGCCGGGAAACGAGCAGCGGTCCCCTCGTGCGGCACGACGGCCGCCCACCGAGTCGACTCCGGGACGGCGCGCCGGTGCTCTCCGCTGCCACCCTGCTCCCGTGGACACCGAGGAAGTGCGGCGCCTGGCCGAGCGGGAGAACGCCGAGTGGGGTGCCCGACCGGAGCGTGACCCCGCCGAGGTTCCCCGTCCCGCTCCGCCACTGCCGCCCGAGGTCGTGGATGAGGTACTGCGGTCGGGCAGGGGAGAGTGGGTGCCCTATGCCCCGCTGGGCTCCGATCCGGACGAGGTGGCCGACCACGCCGACGTGACGGACAACATCGTCGGGTTCCACGCCGTAGCGGCGGGCAGCGTTCTCGTGGTGCGGTTCCGCTGGCTCGCCGACACGCGGCCGCACGACTACCTGCTGCACCTCGACCTCACCGACGAGGAACCGGGCACCCTCCTCGGTGCGGCCACGCTGCTGCTTGAGCGGCTGCGCGGCTTGGCCCACCGCTGGCTCGAGCGCGAAACCATCCCGCTGTCCGGGAACGTGTCCATCGTGCGGTTGCCCGGGGCATGTTGAAGATCATTGGGCGGGAAACGATAGAGTGCAACACTTTTCTTTTAGGTGATACACTTCGGGCATGCCGACCTCACGAGCTCGACACATGATCACCGAGACCGAGGAAGTCACCGAAGCTCTCGACGAAGCCGCTCGCCACTGGCCGGAGGAGCGCAGTCGGGGCAGGCTCCTGCTTCGTCTGATCACGGAGGGCCATCATGCGTTACGGCGTACCGATGCCGAGATCACCGTGAAGCGCCGCGCGGCGATAGAGCGGCAGCGCGGAGCGCTGACCGGTGCCTACGACGAGGGCTACCTCGCCGAACTCCGTGAGGACTGGCCGACGTGATCATCATCGATGCGAGTGTGCTCATCGCCTACTTCAATGCTTACGACGCGCATCATCACCGAGCCGTTCAACTCCTGATCGACAATGCCGAGGAGTCACTGGCCGCCAGTGCCGTCACCATCGCCGAGATCCTGGTTGGCCCAGCACGCAGTGGGATGCTCGAACGCGCCCGGAACGCGCTGGAGGACCTCGAGATCACCACTGTTCCACTCGGTGAGCAAGCACCGACCCGGCTGGCAACGCTGCGTGCCCGTACCAACCTCAAGCTGCCGGACTGCTGCGTAGTGCTGGCCGGTGAACATGCCGATGCCTCGACCGTCGCCACCTTCGATCACCGACTGGCCGCCGGTGCGGTGGAACTCGGATTCGCCGTGCTTCCGGACGACCAGCCTACGGGCGTCGCCTAGCCCCGTTCCGCGAGCCGGTCCCGGAACCACGCGGTCAGGCCGAGGTCCACCTCGCGCGCCGGCGGCAGCTGCGGTGCGGGTTCGATGCCGGGTTCCTCGGCGAGCGGGTGGGCCAGCTCGGGAACCGACAGCAGCTCGGCCCGTCGCCCGACGGCCTCGACCAGGTCGAACGCGTCGGCATGCAGCGCGGGGTGGTCCCGCTCACCGCTGACGACCAGCAGCGGCGCCCGATCGGCGATCCTGCCCGCCTTGGCGACGAAGTCCAGGTCGTCGGCGACCTCGGCGGACTCGGCGTCGTAGGTGTACTCCCCTGGGAACAGGTCCACGACGGACCTTATCCGGATGGCGGCGTTCACCAGGGCCCCCGCGAACACCGGTGTGTCGGTGTCGGCCAGTATCCGCAGCGCGACCGCCCCGCCCAACGAGCCGCCGAGCACCCCGACAGGGCCGTCGTCGACCGGCAGCCGGGCGCGGAGGGAGGCCAGCGCGTCCGGGAACTCCTCACTGGCCTGCCGGACGAACGGGTGAAGGAAGGACATCAGCGCGTCCTCGCGCATCAGCTCCAGGATCGCCTCGGGGCCGTCGCCGACCGTGCGCGCGCCGCACATCGGCATGCCCAGGTGCACCCGCCAGGCGGGCAGGTCGTTCATCGGCAGCGCGGCGGCGAACGCGGCGTCCGACCTCGGCGCGTCCAGCATGTGCCAGGTGACGACCAGCGGTGCGTAACCTTCCCCCTCGGCGGGCGGCAGGGCGGTGAACGGCACCCCGGCGGCCGTGCCCGTGATAGGTGAGTTCATACGGCCACGGTAGGCCCACGGACGTGCGTGTGGAATCGATTACGCCGGTGGCGGAAATCGGCCCGGACGCGACCACTCCGTCACGGACTCCGCACCCCAACGGTTCGACCGGCGTTTCCCCGGTGCGGGGACATCGACGATTCCTCGGCGACCGGGACCGGCGTCACCGCAACGACCTCGTCCGGTTACCGCTCGGGGAAGCCCGCGAGAAGTCGGACCGTGACGGTTCGAGGCGAGTGCGGACGCCACACGGTGAAAACCGTTGGAACTCGGTGGGCGGGAATCGGATGATGGGCGGGTGTCTTCATCCGAGCAGGTAGCGGAGCGGCTGTGGGAGCACGCCGTGCTGTGGAGCGCGCGGGAGGTCCGTGCCGAGGAGGTCGTGCGCGCCGCCTGCGACGCGCTGGTGGCCGGGCTCGACGGCCCTGCCCTGCGCATCCTCGCCGCGTGCACCCGTGCCGAAGCCGACGAAGAGGTTCGTGAACTGCTTCCCGAGGTGCTCGGTGAGCTCGGTCTGGTCTTCTACCCGCTCGACGGCGAGGCGGCGCGGGAGCACGCCGTGCGGTTGCTCGCACGGTGGTTCCTGGCGGGTGGGACGAGTCCTCGGGAGTTCACGCGGCGTCTCCACCGGAACCACGGGCACGAGGTGGAGGCGGCTTTGCCGTTCGTCGGGCTCGACGACGTCTACGACACTCTCGAGTACACCGACTGCACGGTCGCGGAGCTCGACGCCGAGGTCGTCGCCGAGGCCCGCCGCATCGCGGCCCGTCCGAACGAGCCGAGCGGGCCCACCGGTACCTCCGGCTGACTTACCGGAACGCCCGAGAGCCCCTGTCGGACGGGTCCCGGCCAGCGACAGTGCGGTTCGTCGTCAGCCGCTCGGGGCGGTCGCGGCGATCAGCGTGAAGAATATCGCCATGTCGGCGGTGAAGTGCAGTGTCCAGTTCCAACAGAAACCCCTGGTGTGGTCGATCGCCAGCGCGAGTACCACGCCGAAGGAGCCGGACAGCAGGACGCCGAGGAGACCGCTCGGTGTGCCGTTGACGTGTGTGACTCCGAAGTACGCCGAGGTGAGTGCGATGAGTGCTGTCCTGCCCATCAGTGGTCCGGCGACCCCGTTGATCGCGTGCCGGAACAGGAACTCCTCGGCGGTGGCGTTGACGACTGCCGCGGCGGTGTAGACAGGCAGCCAGCTCAGGGCCTCGCTCAGCCCGGCCACGTTGAATTCTCCGACTCCGGTGGCGATGGTTCCACAGCAGACCACGAAGCCGACGGTCGTGCCGATCAACCTCCAGTCGATCCGGTGTCCGGCCACGCTCAGCCCGCTGTCCGCACGCCACCGGCCGAGCCGTAGTGATATCTCGTGCTGGTCCGGCCGGTACCTGACGAGCACCATCGCGGTGAGGACCAGCGGCAACACCTTGGCGCCGTTGACCGCGAGCACGCGTGCCGCGGTCGGCCATCCGACCAGGAGCGGTTCCATCAGATCCGACGCGACGGTGATGAACCACAGCCCGGTCACCGAAGCGGTCAGGACCAACAGCAGTGGTCGTACGGCTCGATGAAGGAAAACCGCGCTCGTAGCCAGCAGCACCGCGATCATTGGCGGAAATGCGAAACCCGCGTTTTCCCAACCCGCGGCCACCGCCAACGACGCGGGGAGACCACTCGCGAGCCCGACCACCGCGATCCACACACCCGCTCGGGCACTGCGGGGGAGCGGTATCGCGGTTCGTCCGTTTGGTTCTGTCTCGTACGGGACCGGCATCAGCGACCGGCTCCGGCGCGGTAAACGAGTGTAACGAGCGCGAAGCAGGCAGCGGCGACCAGCACCGCGATCACGACATCGGCCCACTCGGGCACCGTGCCGAACGGCAGTATCAGTTGCCGCAGTTGATTAACCCCCACGATGGGTAACACGTACGTCCACCAGGGTGCCCACCTGCCGCGAGTGGCTGTTTCGCCGATCATGACAGACCTGCTTTCTGGTACAGCTGTGTTACGAAAAGCTAATCTAGCACAGCTGTGCTAGATTGAGGGAGTGCCAGTTCGGATAGATCACGCGGAGCGTCGTTTTCTGCTTGCCCAGGCCGTCTGGCGAATCACCCTGCGCGATGGTCTGCGGGAAGCCTCCGTGCGCGGTGTGGCGCGCGAGGCGGAGCTGTCCATGGGATCGGTTCGTTACTTCTTCTCCACGCAGGACGAGCTTCGGCGTTTCGCCATGCGTGAGCTCATCGACAAGATCGGCCGACGGATCACGGCCGGTGCGGAACTCCGGATCGCGGACGCGCGTGAGGGACGGGTCGTGGACGCGCGTGAGGGACGGGTCGTGGAGGCAGCGCTGGCGCTACTGCTGGAGTTGCTTCCGCTCGACGAGGAACGACGTAACGAGGCGTGTGTTTATCAGGCGTTCGTCGCGGAGGCGGCGAATGATTCCGTCATAGCCGAGCTCCGCCAGGAAGCCGATGACGGAGTTCGTCAGCAGTGTCGCCACACCCTCGAGAGCCTGGCCGAGTTCGGTCACGTCGCCGCGAGCCGGGCGATCGATATCGAGATCGAACGGCTTCACGCACTGCTCGACGGACTCACCGCGCACCTTCTCGCCCGTCCGGCGGACACACCTTTCGCCAGGGTCGAGGAGCTGTTGCTCACCCATTTGTACGACCTGGGAAAGCCGGGGTATAGGGGTGGCCATCAATAGCCGACCGGCCTGTTCGGCGGGCAGAGATCGGCTGGAGGACCGGCTCGTTCAGGTCCGTCCAGTGGTGTTGCGGCCAGGCTGCGGCTGTGTCCAATGCCGCGATCCGGCACAACGGACGGTCAACAGACTCCGTGCTCAGGCCAGCGACTTCACCCACTCGGTGACGGTGCGCGCGTACAGCTCGGGGTCCGTGGCGTGCATCGAGTGCGGCATCTCGGGTAACGAGTGGTAGGTGACCGGCTGTCCGGCCGCCTCGATCAACTGGCGGGCCCGTTGCGCCTGCACGTCGGAGACGGCTCCGATCAACTGCCCGGTGTCCGCGTCGGTCCGGCGGAAGTGGTGGGTGAGCAGCACGGGCACCCGGACCCGGGAGAGCACCGTGGCCTGGTCGCATCCTGCGGTCATGCTGCCGGACACGAAGGCCCCGGCCCATTCCGGGTCGTACTCCCGCAGGTTCTGCGGTGGTCCGGTACCGGGTTCGGTCTCCGCCTCCTCCGCACGCGTGCCCGTCAGCCCCTCCAGCAGCAAGCGTGGCAGTTCGTCCGGCAACGCCCGCCGCAGGCCGCGCCAGTCGCCTATCGACCACTGGTCGCCGAGCCACTTGTGCCACGCCGCGAATACCGGCCCCATCCCCTGCCGGATCGACGGGCCGCAGGCTGGGTTCGTCTCCGAGGAGAACAGCGGCGGGTCCTCGTACACCGCCCCCAGGATCTGGCCGGGTTTCGCGTAGGCCGACAACCAGGCCGAGAGCACCCCACCGGAGGAATGGCCCGCCACGAACGTGGGGCGCCCGATGACGAGGTCGATGAATCGCACGAGATCGTTGCCGAGGTTGTCGAGGGTGTAGCGCCCGGGGGTCCACGTCGAACGGCCCTGTCCCCGCAGGTCCACCGCGAAGACCCGGAAGTGCTCCGCGAACAACGCGAGCACGGGTTCGTAGCCCCACCACGACTCGCTCTGCCCCGGAACCAGCAGCAGGGCGGGGGAATTCGGCTCCCCGGCGACGGCGTAGTTCATGCGGACTTCCCCGAGGTCGGCGGTCCACTCGGGGTGTTCGTGCGGTACGAAGGTCTCGGCCCGGTCCTCGGCTTCGGATACGTTCACGGTCGCTGGCTCCCGTCGAGGTGCGTGGCGTCGAGCCCGAGGGCTCCACTTTCCGGTCTCGATTTCCCGATTGTTCCGGCCAGGCGGGATCGTGGGTATCGCGAACACGGATGGTTTTCTGGTCCACGCGGGGGACGGGGCGGCACCGCCCGTCTTTCGGGAAGAGGCTCCGGTCCCATACCGCCGCGCTCGACGTCGAGGTTCTCGCCGAGGCTCCCCCGCGTGATCCCCGCCCCCGTAGACCCTCACCTCACGGCTTTCAGCGCCCCTTCGGGGTGGGGCCGCAACGCCTTGAGAAAATCTGTACTCGTGACCATAGACATCCTGCTGTTTCGTGGTTAATCTTTTGGTTGTAAGGAGCTGACAGGAGGGGTTGTCGACGAGTCGCGGTGAGTGCGCCGTCGTGGCCGCGCGGTTCGACGTGAGTTCCGAGTCGGCACGACCGGTGAGGTGGACCGCGATCCTGCTGGGAAGGCGGCTTCGTTCGCATCCGTTCGGGGCGTGTCCTTCTCGCAGGATGGATCGGCCGCTGTGCTGAGGTGGTCGAGTGAACCCTCCGAGCCCCCGGCGCACTCCGGGACGCGCCGGGGGCCTGTCCATGTGCGCGCGGAGAAGGTAGGGCGATGAGCAGTGACCCGTCGCGGTCGGTGAGCAAGTTCGACGATGAGGACTACCCCGCTTTCACGATGGGGCGTGCCGCGGAGATGGTGGGAGTCGCGCAGCCGTTCCTGCGCTCGTTGGAGGAAGCGGGACTGATCGTTCCGGAACGCTCGTCCGGGGGGCATCGTCGGTACTCGCGGCGGCAACTGCGCAAGGCGGAACGGGCGCGTCGCCTGGTGGACCAGGGCACTCCGGTGTCGGCGGCCTGCCGCATCATCAGCCTGGAGGACCAGCTCGCCGAGTACACCGACGAGAATCCCTCCGACGGTCAGGAGAAAGGCTCCTCCGCCTGAGCGCCCCGGGATCGGGACGAACGGCGTGTCAGACGAGCACCTGGTGGACGAACACGACCAGGTTCTGTGCCCCGGTCGCCAGCAGTCCCAGCGCGTGGCGGGTACCGGCGGCGGTCTGCCGGGGCGCGGTCACCAGCGCGTACGCGAAGAGGGCCGTGACCAGCCACACCGCCGTACGACGTGGGGAAACCATGGTCACTCCAGTCCGTCACGGGACAGGCCGCGCTCCTCGGAAAGGAGGAGCGGGTGCGGGGCAGCGGGTGTGACGTGATCACGACCCGACGGGGCAGCCGGCGGTCGGTTTCCGGGTGCCCCGGTTCCGGGGGGCTCGGCGGGACACCGCACGGGCTCCCGCCGGTGGTTCACTCGTTGCCGCTTTCGATGACTCGCTGGCCTCCATTGCCGCGCTCGACGTTGATCTGGCGCGGTTTCGCCTGGTCGGCCACGGGTAGCGTCACGGTCAGCACCCCGTCCGTGTAGTCGGCCGTGATGTTGTCGACGTCGAGGCCGTCGCCGAGGGAGAGCTGGCGGGAGAACGTCCCCCGGGGGCGCTCAGCGGCCACGTAGCTGACCTCGCCGTCGCCCTGCGCGTTCCTGCGGCCGGGCCGCTCGGCCCGCACTGTCAGCGTGTTGTTCTCCGCGCGCACGTCCAGCGACTCCGGATCGACCCCGGGCAGGTCGAACTCGACGATGTAGCTCTCCCCGGACCTGTAGGCGTCCATGGGCATGCTCTGCGGCGCCCTGCTGGAGCCGAACACCTCGGTGGCGAGCCGGTTCAGGTCACGAAACAGCGGGTCGAAAGCCACGGTCATGGTGTGTTCCTCCTTATCCGTGTCCAACTGTCCTGGCTGAGCCCTGTTTCGTTGTGCTCCTGCCGTGACACCTCTTATTCTGCTACGGCGAGCTTAAATTTTCAACCCTGACGATCAGCGCCTAGTTCCATTTGCGGAAGAAGACATGTGGAGGAGCGATGAGCGGTCTGCACGTGGTCCATCGCTGTGTCACCGGGTCCGATCCCCGGTGGGAGGGATACCTCGTCGGTCACGAGGCAGTGGTCACCGCGCGGTCCCTGCCGCACGTGCGGCGCGATCTGGAGCGGATTCTGGTGGACCGGTTGGCCGAATGGCCCTCCGAAGGGCTGACCGAGCACGCCGAGCACGACCTCGGCGGCGGGATGTGGGTGCGCGAGTGCCTGGACGAGCACGCGCTGCGGCGGGCGCACACCACGCGGGTCTTGCTGGACGCCCTGGCCGATCCGAGGCTGCGCGAACAGCTGGTCGCGCTGCCGGAAACACTCGCGGGCGGGGTGGTCGTGATCTCCACCGTCGGCGGGGACACCCTCGACTGGATTCGTGACCAGCACGACGGGTACGGCACGCTGGTCGTGGCCAACGCGCTGACCAACCACCGCCTGTGGTGGAACGCCCTCACCCCGCCCGGGGACGGGAGCACCACCGCCGCGCCGGGGACGGTAAGTCTGACCGACCTGGAACTGAACACCGCGGAGGGCAGCATCGACGAGTGGATCGCCGCCAGTGAGTGCGGCCGCCACATCCTCGCCGACACGCTGCCCGCAGAACCGGCAGCGGGGAGGGAGTCCGGCGGGCAGCACTGACCCGCCGAGCGCGTTCCCGCACCGGCACTGAAGCCCCGAACAGGGGAGGATGACGGATCGGGCGGTCTTCGGCGCGCCCCACGGCGGGGCGCGCCGCCCTCAGTGGATCTCGCGGTCGCGGATCAGCAGCGTCGCACCGCCGCAGAGCAGTGCGGCGTAGCCCGCGAACACCAGTGCGCTGCCCCACCAGGAGAAGCCGTAACTCCCGCCGAAGATCGCGTGCAGCTGCTGGAACGCCTGCGCGGGCACGATCGGCTCGCGCGCTCCGGCTACCTCCGAGATGAACATCGGAACGGCCAGGTTGCCCACGATCCCGTTCGAGGCGGCACCGGGCAGGTAGCTGCTCAACCAGGACAGCTCGGTCCCGGCGAGCACGACGGAGGCCAGCACGTCCACCATGAACTTGTAGAACACCAGGACCAGCACGGCCGCCACCGAGTTGTTGACCAGCGCGCCGAATCCGAAGCCCACCAGAGCCCACAGCACCGTCGCCAGTACGCCGGCCCCGCCGATGAGCAGCCACTGGTCCAGGCCGCCCACGCCGCCCGATCCGCTGCCCAGCGTTCCGCCGAGGAAACCGCCCAGGAATCCGAAGACGGCGTTGACGACGCCGTAGACCACCGCCAGCGCCAGGCAGACCACCAGTTTGGCGCTCAGCACGGAGCTTCGCGGGTTCGCGGTGAGGAAGGTGGTGGTGACGGTTCGGTGCCAGGACTCCCGTGTCATGACCAGCGCGCCGAGCAGGGCGGCGAAGATAGTGCTGTAGTTCGTAGCCAGCGACATCGCCAGCAGCCCGGTGGGTAGCGCCTGCCCGGTGATCTCCTGGATCATGTCCACTCGGCCGATCGCGGTGCCGTACCAGGCGACCAGCAGGCTCCACGGCGCCACCGGCAGCAGCAACGCCCACCACAGATTCGTGGGCAGCATCTTGCGGATCTCGGCTCTGATCAGCCCGGTCATCGGGCCTCACCCCCGTGAGTGTCGTCCCCGTCACAGGACTGTTCGTGCTCCCGCTGCCCGCCGTGCTGTTCCGGCCGCTCGGGCCGGGAACCGTAGCCGCCTCCCAGGCCCGGCGGTCCCGAGGTGGCGGCGGGGGAATCGGGTGGCGGCTGCTCCGCGCCGTGCGGCGCCCAGGGGCTCGGCGCGGGTGGTCGCGCCGGCGGTTGAGGTGGTGGTTGCGGTGGAGGTGCCTGTCGCCCCGGCGGCTGCTGGGGAGTCGGCCGGTGCCGCCACTGCTGCGGCTGTTGGGCCGAGCCGTCCGGATTCGTCACCCCCGGCGGGCCGAACGGCTGGTCGGATCCGGTGAACTGCCCCTCGGTGAGCTGGAAGAACAGCTGCTCCAGGTCGCCCGAGGACTCCTGTAACTCCTGGATCGCCACTCCGGCGCGTAACGCCAGGTCGGCCATGCCGCGGGCGTCCACCCCCGTGACGGCGAGCCTGCCGTCGTGCAGGTACTCGGCGCCGGCTCCCGTGCCTCGCAGCATCGAGGTCAGCGCCACCGGGTCCGAGACGCGGACCAGCACGCGGGAGTGCTGCGTGGCGCGCAGCTGTTCCAGACTGCCGTTGTAGACGGACTGTCCCCTGCTGACGATTACCACGTGATCCACGGTGTGCTCCATCTCGCGGAGCAGGTGGCTGGAGACCAGCACGGTGCGCCCGGTGGCCGCGTAGGCCTTCAGGAACCCCCGCAGCCAGGCGATCCCCTCCGGGTCCATCCCGTTCGCGGGTTCGTCGAGTATCAGTATCCGCGGGTCGCCCAGCAGCGCCGTGGCCAGTGCCAGCCGTTGCCGCATCCCGAGTGAGAATCCCCTGGTTTTCCGGCCCGCGGCGCTGCTCAGCCCCACCAGTTCCAATACCCGGTCGGCCTGTTCGTCCGGCAGCCCCGTCGCGGCCGTGTAGCAGCGCAGGTGGTTCCGCGCGGTGTGCCCGGGGTGGAACGACTGTGAGTCCAGTACCGCTCCCACGGTCCTGGCGGGGTGGTGGAGTCGGGCGAACGGCACGCCGTCCACGTAGGCCGCGCCGGAGGTCGGCTTCAGCAGCCCCAGGATCATGCGCAGGGTGGTGGTCTTGCCCGAACCGTTCGGTCCGAGGAAGCCGGTCACCGAGCCCGGCTCGACGGTGAAGTCGAGGTTCTGGACCGCGGTCAGTGGCCCGAAGCTTTTGTGCAGCTGTTGCACCAGGATGCGGCCGCTGCCGTCGTGCACTCGTTCCTCCAGGTCACGGGGGCGCCCGATCCTCGCGGGCCGTGCGGGCGTCACACGATCGGTGAAATCTGGTCCAGCCGACGATCGTTGGACGCTGCACCAATCCTGCCTCATGTGCGGCAGGAGTCGCTCCGGTGCCCGCGAGGATTCGGTGTGGCGACTCGCACGTCCCCTCGGCATCGGTGGCGTTGAGCCCCGTGAATCCCGGTGAACACCGCTGCTCGGACCGGGTGGCTACTCCAGTGGGAACGCGCAGAGCGTCCCGGGGAGGAACGGAAAGGGGCCCGGTCAGCCGCTGCGGGGAGTTATCCCGGCGCGGTGGATCCGGCTGTGGTCGGTCTCCAAGTGGCCCCCGACGGGAGGTACGGCGGGCAGCTCCTCGGTGCCTCGGGTCTCCAGCTCGCTCACCGGGTCCGAGAGCGCGAACTCGCCGGTGTCCCAGTCGCCGGGGCCACGAGCGCCGCCGGAGACGACGGCCGTGGCGGCTATCGGGATCTTCGGAGACGAGGAGGAGCGCTGTCGCCCGAAGGGGTTGCGGGGAGTCCGTTCCCGCAACCGCGCCAGCTTGGAGCGGTTCGCACTGCCGACCGGATCGGGATCGTCGCCGATGAGCTGGGAGTGCGCGGTGATCCACACCTCGCACGGCCAGCGGCGTGCGCGCAGTTTGCCGGGGCACACCCGGCACCGCCCGTTCTCGTCCGGACCGTGTTCCTCCAGCAGGGCGCGCAGGCCCTCCGTCAGCCGGTGCAGCTCGGAGCGGGCCATTGGCAGCACCGCCTCCGCCGGGCCCTCGTCGGCCAGGCGTTCCAGCTGGTCGAGCTGCCGTTGCAGGGACTCGTGGTCGGCATCGGCCGTGATGCCCTCGTAACCGTCCGAGCTCTCCCCGGCGCTCGGTGGCGGTTGTTCACTCCCTGCTTCGTTCAGATCGCCACCCAGCGTCGTCGTGGGGTGATGCGGACGGGTGAGCCGACGGGCTTCGGTCTCCATGCGGATCCTCCGGCGAACTGCTCGTTTCGTGGGGCCGATCGGGGCGGCACCGCACCTGCCGGAGCTATCGACATTCACCCGTAAGGGCTTCAGGTTTGTGTAATTTCTTCATTCTTTCGTGTGAAGTCGCGGCATGATCGGTGGCTCGATGCGAAGAAAATCTCGTGAACACCCGCCCTCGGGGCTTCGGTAACCGGGTGTCGGTGTTCTATACTGAAGGTCGGCGGCCAGCTCCCGGTGACCCCCAGGCTGGTTGAGCAGGCCGCCTTGAACGAAACGGGGCCTCTCTCTCGAGAGGCCCCGTTTCTGTTTCCGTGCCCGCCGGTTCCGCCGCGCCGGTGCCTTCCGGGCGGTGCCCCGATCAGCCGAGTACGCTCGCCACGCTGTCGTGGTCCAGCCCGTGCGCGGCGGCGACCGGCTCGTTGACGAGTGTGCCGTCGTGGGTGTTCAACCCCGCCGCCAGCGCCTCGTCCTCGCGGCAGGCCTGCCGCCAGCCCCGCTCGGCGATCCGCAGCGCGTAGGGCAGCGTCACGTTGGTCAGGGCGTGCGTCGAGGTGTTCGGTACCGCCCCCGGCATGTTGGCCACGCAGTAGAACACCGAGTCGTGCACCCGGTAGGTGGGGTCGTCGTGCGTGGTCGGCCGCGAGTCCGCGAAGCAGCCGCCCTGGTCGATGGCGATGTCCACCAGCACGCTGCCCGGCTTGAGCCGCGACACGAGCTCGTTGGAGACCAGTTTCGGGGCCTTGGCGCCGGGGATCAGCACCGCACCGATGATGAGGTCAGCCGCTCGCACCGCCTGCTCCACGCTGTAGCGGTTCGAGGTGACCGTGCGGATGCGCCCCTCGAAGTCCCGGTCGATCTCACGCAGCTTGTCCACGTTGGTGTCCAGCAGTTCGACGTCGGCCCCCATACCGAGCGCCACCCGTGCGGCGTTCAGGCCGGCGACGCCACCGCCGATCACCACCACCCGGGCCGGGTGCACACCGGGAACCCCGCCGGGCAGCATCCCGCGCCCGCCGCTCGGCCGCATCAGCGAGTAGGCCCCGACCTGCGGGGCCAACCTGCCCGCCACCTCGCTCATCGGGGCCAGCAGCGGCAGCGAGCCGTCGGCGCTCTGCACCGTCTCGTAGGCGATACCGGTGACCCCGGAGTCCAGCAGCGCGCCGGTGAGCCCGGCCGAGGCGGCCAGGTGCAGATAGGTGAACAGCACCTGGTCCCGCCGCAGCCGCGGGTACTCCTCCTCGATCGGCTCCTTGACCTTGAGCACCAGTTCGCCCTCGGCCCAGACCTCGTCCGCGCCGGGCAGGACCTTGGCTCCGGCCGCGAGGAACTCCTCGTCGGGTATGGACGAGCCCGCGCCCGCGTTCGCCTCCACGAACACCTCGTGCCCCCTGCCGACGAACTCGTGCACCCCCGCTGGTGTGAGCGCGACGCGGTATTCGTTGTTCTTGATCTCGCGGGGTACGGCGATCTTCACTGCTCTTCCCTTCCGAGGACTGGTCTTGCCTTCCGTTCGGGTGATCACCGAACCGGTGGTGGTTGTCGGAGGTGTTCTCCGTACCGCGCCGTCCGCCGGGCATCAGTCCGCCGGGCATCCGGTGATCGGGAGCCGGGGATCAGCGCTGTCGCGCACCACGATGCGCCGTCACCGGTTCGACCGCATCATTCCCGCACAATGAGATTCCACGGGTGCTGTTGTGCTCTCGGCACAACACGGCTTCCGTACCGTTGGTCCGCGCTCTCGTGCCAGCATGCGCAGCGGTCGGCGCGCGGTGTGCTCCAGAGCGGGGCCGGCGGCACCCCCCTGGCTCGAACGGGGGCGGTGAACTCACCCGTGCGGATTCCACCGCTCGGCCAGCAACTGCACCAGCAGCGCCGACCGCACGTCCGCGTCGTCGAGATCAGCCCCGAGCAGCGCGCTGACCCGCTTCATCCGGTACCGGAAGGTGTTCGGATGCACGTTCAGCTCCCCGCTCGCCGCGCGGGGGTCTCCGGGGTGACGGAGCCAGGAGTGCAGCGTGCGCAGGTACTCGGTCCCCTGGGAGCGGTCGTTGTCGCGGAGTCGGGCCAGCGGGCCGAGCGCGTCCACCCCGGCGTCACTCGCGGCACCCGCCATCCGGGTCAGCACCAGGGTGTGCCAGAGCTGTTCGTGCACGGCTATCTCGCGTTCGACCATGCCCGTCCGCAGCAGCGCCAGCACCTCGTCCGCCCTGCCGCGCGATACCGGCAGCTCCGCGAGCGGAGCCGCCGTGCCCACCGCCACCAGCGGGCGCGGGTCGGCCGCGTCCATCTCACGGATGTGGCCCAGCAGCGCTTCCCGCAGCGCGGGCCACCCACCCGTGCCGGAGCGGTCCGGGACCACCGCGTACAGCACCCCACCGACCTCGGCCACCATCGGCCCCCGGCCGATGCCCCGCGTGATCCACTCCCACATCGCGAGCCGATGCCCCTCGTCGGTGCCGTCGCTGGCGCGGACGTCGATCGCCACCACCCGGTGCGGCTCCGCCCCGACCGCCAACTCGTTGGCCGCCGCGCGCCACCCTTCCGAGCCCTCCAGCAGCGAGCGCACCAACCGAGCCGAGCGCTGCCGCTCCGAGTCGGTGATCACCCGCCAGCGAAGCAGCTGCAGTGCCACCAGCGCGGCGGTCTCGGCGAACGCCGAGGCCCGCTGCTCGGAGACCTCGTCGGTGACCACCGCCCACATCGAGCCGAGCAGCTCACCACCCATCCGGATGGGGACCACCAGCCTGGGCAGGGTGCCGTCCGGCTGCTCCGGGACGTAGATCGCGGAACCTCCCCGGCTCAGCTGTCGGAACGTGCCCCGCGCCCGGAACTTCGCCAGTACGTCGTCCGGCTGCCTGCGACCCATGATCGTGGATACCCGAGCGGGATCGGTCACGTCCTGCCGGGCCGAGTAGGCCAGCACCTGCGAGTGCGCGTCCTCGATGGTCACGGGAGCGTCGACGACCTCCGCCACCGCGTCGGCCACCCGGAACAGGTCGCCGAGACCGGCCGACCCCACCTGCTGCTGGGAACCTCCCGCCGGACCCGTGTCGGTTCCGGCCAGCGCGCTCCGCAGCAACCACACCAACTGCGCCCACGCCGTGCCCCGCCGCACCTCGACCAGCGCGAGCCCGGCGTCCGCCGCGGCGGCGACCACGGAATCCTCGCAGGACACCGGTGGTTTCAGCAGCACGGCCGTGGCCTCCCGGGCCCCGCATTCACGCACCAGCTCAAGGGCGCTCGCCCGACTCGCCACCCCCACCCCGAGGACCACGTCGGCGGTTCCGATCTCGCCGAGGTCCTCGGTCTCGGCGATGACCACGTCGCCGACACCCCCCGCCTTCTCCGGCACCACCACCGGACGCAGCAGTGTGGGGCCGACCCGCTCGACCAGGCCCCGTATGTCGACCATCACCGCTCCCGGGATCGTTCACCACGGATGGAGATCCCCGTTCTGCCTTCTCGACGGGGGTGTTCGGCACGAGCGCGCGACCGGATCCTGTCACCGGGTCCAGTCGCGGCCACGACAGTGATCGTGCGCACAGCGCGCGTGAGTCGGCCCTCCGTTCGCCGGTGGTGTTCGCCGCTTCGCGGCATCCGGGGTTGGACACGCCCACCCGCCGGGTTATCGTTGCCGAACACAGCGACAATCGCATACCGGCCCGTGACACCGGGCGGGAGAGTCCCGTGGGTGAGCACCGTACGCACGGTGTCACCGAACGGGCGCCGAAGGAGCAAACCTCCCCGCAAACTCTCAGGCATCCGTACCGTCCGGTCGAGGCAACTCTGGAAAGCGCCGCCGTGCGCACCCACGGTGCAAACCGCGACGACGCGGTGAAACTCTCAGGTTCCGCAACAGAGGGGGAGGCCACCAAGTACGCGGACTCCGGTGTTCGCGGCGCACCGCCCGAGCGGGTGGCAGCGCCACACGCGAGAATGCTCGTGATCGACGGCCCGGCCGGCCGTCGGATGCCGGTGTCCAAACGACAGCAATGGAGCCTCCCCATGAGCCTGCCCACCGATCTCAAGTACACCGAAGAGCACGAGTGGCTCGCCGAGCGCGGCGATGTCGTGCGCGTCGGCGTGACCCCCTACGCGGCCAACGCGCTCGGCGACATCGTCTACGTGGACCTGCCCGAGGTGGGCAAGCAGATCACCGCGGGCGAGGCCTGCGGCGAGCTGGAGTCCACCAAGTCGGTCAGCGACCTCTACGCTCCCGCCACCGGCGAGGTCGTGGCGGTCAACGAGGCGGTCGTCGACGACCCCTCCCAGATCAACGACGATCCGTTCGGTGAGGGCTGGCTGCTGGAGCTGCGGGTCAGCGAGTACGGCAAGCTGCTGGACGCCGAGCAGTACGCCGAGCTCACGGGTGAGTGACTCCGACCGGAGCTGACTGAGACCCCGCCACGACGAGGTGGCGGGGTCCGCGAACCACGTACGAACCAAGAAGAGACGATCAATGGCGATCAGTGTCTTCGATCTTTTCTCGGTGGGGATCGGCCCCTCCAGCTCGCACACCGTCGGACCCATGCGTGCGGCCGCGCGGTTCGTCGCGCGACTGCGTGACGAGGACCTGCTGTCCCGCGCCGTCGGGGTCAGGGCCGAGCTGTTCGGCTCGCTCGGCGCGACCGGGCACGGTCACGGCAGTCCCAAGGCGGTGCTGCTCGGCCTGGAGGGCCACCTACCGGAATCGGTCGATCCGCTCGCGGTTTCCGGCAGGGTCGACGAGATCCGCTCGACCGGCCGGTTGCTGCTCGGCGGCACCCAGGAAATCGGTTTCGACTTCGACGAGGATCTCGTGCTGTACCGGCGCGAGACGCTACCGGCGCACCCCAACGGCATGCGGTTCACCGCCTTCGACGACGCGGGCGAGCGGCTGTGCGGCGCGGTGTACTACTCCGTCGGCGGCGGTTTCGTCGTCGACGAGGAGGCCGCGGGCACCGACCGCATCAAACACGACACCACCGAACTGCCCCATCGGTTCCGAACCGGGGCGGAGCTGCTGGAGCACTGCGCCAGGACCGGCTGTTCGGTCAGCGAGCTCATGCTCGCCAACGAACTGGCCTGGCGCGACGAACGGCGGGTGCACGACGAACTGCTGTCGATCTGGCACGTCATGCGCGAGTGCGTGCACAACGGCTGCAACAGCGGTGGCTCCCTGCCCGGCGGACTGCGGGTCGAGCGACGCGCGGCGGAGCTGCGCGCCAAACTGAGCGACACCGATGACCCTATGGAGTGGGTGACGGTCTACGCCCTCGCGGTGAACGAGGAGAACGCCGCTGGCGGGCGAGTGGTGACCGCACCGACCAACGGCGCCGCCGGGATCGTTCCCGCCGTGCTGCACTACTACATGCGGTTCCTGCCGGGAGCGAACGGGGACGGAGTGGTGCGGTTCCTGCTCGCCGCCGGTGCCGTCGGCGTGCTGTTCAAGGAGAACGCCTCCATCTCGGGTGCCGAGGTGGGATGCCAGGGCGAAGTGGGATCGGCGTGCTCCATGGCGGCGGCGGGGCTGGCCGAAGTGCTCGGTGGTACTCCGGCGCAGGTGGAGAACGCCGCCGAGATCGCCATGGAGCACAACCTCGGTCTGACCTGCGATCCCATCGGCGGGTTGGTGCAGATCCCCTGTATCGAGCGCAACGCCGTGGCCTCGGTCAAGGCGATCACCGCCGCGAGGATGGCGCTGCGCGGCAACGGCAGTCACTTCGTATCGCTGGACAAGGTCATCAAGACCATGCGGGCCACCGGCGAGGACATGAAGGACAAGTACAAGGAGACCGCCCGGGGCGGGCTCGCCGTGAACGTCATCGAGTGTTGAGGGCATTCTCTCGCCGCGGCACCCGTAGCTGGTCGCTTGGCGGAACCTCCGGCGGCGCCTCGCTGCGGGTGCCCCGACATCGGGTAGGTGCTACACAACGTCGGGGCCGGGCCGCCTCACCCCCGCGGGTCACTGCTCACCAGCGGTCCAACGTGGCTGGGCGCCGCCTCACGCGCGGGCTGCGCGACCACCGCGCCAGCCCGATCGGACCAGCGACGCGGCGAGAGCCGTGCGGGAGGTTCCGCCGAGCGAGTCCTCCGAGGACAGGACGACGGCTCCGCGGTCAGAAGTTGAAGATCTTGCCGGTGTGCGCGCTCATCTCGCACTCGTTGGAGAACGTCTCGCGGTGTTCGACGGGCTGGTTCCGCCAGGTCCCGGTGGCGTGCACGGTCACCGGTCGGTACACCAACGGGCACATCGGGTCCCGATCCGCGCGGAGCGCGCCGAACTCGCCGCCGGCCTTCACCAACCGTTCGCACGCGGCCTCCGCCTTCGGGTGGGTGCCACCCGCCGGTCCGCAGCGCAGGATCGCCGAGCGCGCACGCTCCGCGCGGTCGCCCGGTACGACCCGCAGGCTGAGCACGCTGACTCCCCGGTCGGTTCCGTCCGCCGTCGTCGGGGCGGCGGCCGACGCTTCTTCGACGCCCCCGTGCGATACGGCGGGCACGAGCGAGACCGCGGCGACCGCCGTGGCGGTGAGCAGGGTACGACCGAGCGCTCCGGAAAAGCTCATGGTGTGTTTCCTCGCGTACGGGTAGGGGATTGACACCCGGAATGCTTACCCGTTGGAAGCGGGCCTACGCCGCATTCGAGCGGTAATCTCACCGGATCGGGTTTCCCCCGATCCGGGAAGTCGGCTATCGGGTGGCGGCCGACCGGCGCGGTTCCGTCGGACCTCCTCGGTCGATCCGTTCGAGGTGTCCGCCTCCTGCCGGGCCCCTTCGGGGCCTCCGCTCGGCCAGGACCCCACGGCCGAGCGAAGGTCCTCGGTCAGACATGATTGCGGATGACCTCGTTGACGGCACGCTGGAAACCGTTGACCAGCACCTGGATCGTCAGGGGGCGTAGCTGGTCCGCCGCCGTCCTGACCCTTTCCCGCTCGGATTCCGGGCGTCCCCGCTCCACGTAGGGACGCAGCACGTTGGCCGCGAACAGTTCGCGAAGCTCGCCTGCCATCTGCGAGGTGTGCTGCTCCACGATGTGCTTGGCCTGCAACAGCATTTCGGAGGGCAGCTGGAGCTCGGTGATCTGCAACCCGACGTTGAGCATCGACGCGCTGGTCAGCCGCAGTCGTTCTCGCCCGCTGTCGTCGGTGATCCGTTCCAGGATGCCCAGCGTCAGCAGTTGCTCGGTCTCCTCGTCGGAGAGCGCGCGCCCGGCCCGGCGGTCCAGCTCCGCCCGGTCGATCTCCTCGGCCTGGTCACTCGTCCAGGGGGCCAGCAGCGCGCGTTGCAGTGCCAGCTCCTCGGGGGGAGCGTCCTCGGGAATCCGCTCCAGGTGTCCCTCGATGGCGGTCAGCGTGAACCCGAGGTTCTGCAGTTCCCTGATCAGGTCCAGCCGCGCCAGGTGGTCCGCCCCGTACAGCCCGACGCGGCCGCGCAGTCGGGGTGGCGGCAGCAGGCCGCGTGACGCGTAGAAGCGCACCGTGCGCACGGTCACGCCCGCCCTGGAGGCCAGCTCGTCGATCGTGAGCTCTTCGTCGACTGTTCGGAGCATGCCCCGCAGGATACTACTTGACCAATGTGACACCAGAAATGTAACACTAGCTCCGTCGAAATAGGGGTGGTCGCGATCACCCGTGTGCGGAACGAGGGAGCGTGCCGAGGTGGCGCAGTCGGCTGAGCGAGTGGGCGGATCCGGCCCGCTGGACGGAGTTCGGGTCGTCGAAGTGGCCGGGCTCGGACCCGCGCCGTTCTGCGCCATGCTGCTGGCAGACCTGGGAGCCGACGTGGTGCGGGTCGACCGTCCCGGGGCAGGGGGTGGCGAGGACCTGCTCAACCGGGGCAAGCGATCCGTCCAGCTCGACCTCAAGCACGAGCGCGGCCCCGAGGCGCTGCTGGCGCTGGCCGGACGCGCCGACGTCCTGCTGGAGGGATTCCGCCCCGGCGTCGCGGAGCGGCTCGGCATAGGGCCCGATCCCTGCTTCGAGCACAATCCCGACCTCGTCTACGGACGCATGACCGGCTGGGGCCAGGACGGCCCGCTGGCGCGGAGCGCGGGGCACGACATCGACTACATCGCGCTCAGCGGCGTGCTGAACGCGATCGGCGACGCGGACGGCCCGCCTCGGCCACCGGTGAACCTGCTCGGGGACTTCGGCGGCGGCGCGATGTACCTGGCAGTGGGGGTGCTGGCGGCCCTGCTGCGAGCTCGTGCCGGAGGAGGAGGGCAAGTGGTCGACGCCTCCATCGTGGACGGATCGGCCCATCTGGCCACCATGCTCCACGGCATGCTCGCCACCGGAGGTTGGAGCACCGAGCGCGGTACCAACCTGCTCGACGGCGGAGCACCGTTCTACGACGTCTACGCCACCTCCGACGGGCGGTACATGGCGGTCGGCGCGCTCGAACCGCAGTTCTACGAGCGGCTGCTGGAAGGCCTGGGGCTGTCCGGTGAACTGCCCGACCGTGACGACCCCGCCAACTGGTCCGAGATCCGCGAACGGTTCACCGAGACCTTCGCGAGCGGGACCGCACGGCACTGGACCGAGGTCTTCGAGGGCTCCGACGCCTGCGTGACCCAGGTGCTGTCGATGACCGAGGCCGCCGCGCACCCGCACGTGCGGGCCAGGAACACCCTCGTCGAGTCCGGTGGAGTGGTGCAGCCCGCCGCCGCTCCCCGGTTCTCCCACACTCCCGCGCCGCCGCCGGGCGGCGTCGCCGAGCCGGGAGCGCACAGCGGTCGGGTACTGCGGGACTGGCGGGTCGCCGACCGCGAAGACCTGATCTCCTCCGGTGCCGTGCACGGAGAGCTCGGCGACCACTCCTGACCCGCCGCGACGACCGAGGCCGGCGGGACCGAGACCGTCCGGTTCCCCCAAGCACACCGAAAGGAACGTGAGTCGAATGCGCAGGGAACTCTTCGAGGAGGAACACGAGGCGTTCCGCGAGACGTGCCGGTCCTTCATCACCAAAGAGCTGGTGCCGCATCAGGAGGAGTGGGAAGCGGCCGGGGTGGTCAGCAAGGACGCCTGGCTCAAGGCGGGGGCGCAGGGACTGCTCGGCACCGCCGTGGAGGAGCGGTTCGGCGGTGGCGGCGTCGACGACTTCCGGTTCAACGTCGTCCTCGACGAGGAGCTGATCGCGGCCGGCGTCACCGGGTTCGGCGCGCCGGTGCACAACGACATCAACGTGCCCTACCTGACCAAGCTGGCCACCGAGGAGCAGAAGAGGCGCTGGCTGCCCGGCTTCTGCACCGGGGAGACCGTGACGGCCATCGCGATGACCGAGCCCGAGGCGGGAAGCGACCTGCAGGGTATCCGCACCACGGCCCTTCGCGACGGCGACGAGTACGTGATCAACGGGCAGAAGACCTTCATCAGCAACGGCATCAACGCGGACCTGGTGATAGTGGTCGCCCGCACCGACCCCGACGCGGGGCACGAGGGGATCAGCCTCCTCGTCGTCGAGAGCGACCGGGACGGCTTCCAGCGCGGCCGGAATCTTGAGAAGATCGGCCAGAAGTCCCAGGACACCGCCGAGCTGTTCTTCAACGACGTGCGCGTTCCCGCCGCGAACCTGTTGGGCGAGGAGGGGCAGGGCTTCATCTACCTGATGCAGAACCTGCCGCAGGAGCGGCTGTCCATCGCCGCGGCCTCGGCGGCCGGGGCGGCCAAGGCCCTGGAGATGACCAAGGAGTACTGCCGGGAGCGCACCGCCTTCGGCAGGCCCATCGGCAAGTTCCAGAACACCCGGTTCGAACTCGCCGAGATGGCGACCGAAGTGGAGGTCGGACAGGTCTTCGTCGATCGCTGCGTGCGCGAACACCTCAAGGGCGAACTCAGCATCGACAACGCCGCCATGGCCAAGTGGTGGGTCACCGAGATGAACAAGCGCGTGGTCGACAGGTGCCTGCAGCTGCACGGTGGCTACGGCTACATGCTCGAGTACCCCATCGCGAAGGCCTTCCTCGACACCCGGGTGCAGACCATCTACGGCGGTACCACCGAGATCATGAAGGAGATCGTGGGAAGGTACCTGGACATCTGAGAGGCTGTAACCGGGCCGGCGGCTCCGTACTCCCGTTCCGCGCGGGCGCGGAGCCCGTAGGCCGGTAAACCGCCCAGTGACCCAGGCACCGACGGAGGTTCGGCCATGGACTGGATCGTCGCCCCGGACGCGGCCGAGTGGCAGCTGGCCGACACGTTGCCCTCGGCACTGGGAGCGATGGGAACCGCGGGGTTCACCGACCGGATCGGACTTCCCGAGTGCTCCTCCGCCGCGGTGCTGCTGGTCGACGGGCTCGGCTGGCGGCTGTTGCGCGAGCACGCCGCCGACGCCCCGACACTGAGCGAGCTGGACACCGCCAGGCCGGGTACGGCCGGTTTCCCCACCACCACCGCGACCAGCATCGCTTCGCTGGGAACCGGCTGCTGCTCCGGGGAGCACGGCGTGGTCGGCTACTCCTTCGCCGAGCCGGGTGGAGCACTGCTGCGGCCGCTGTCGTGGACCAGGCGGGACGGATCCGGTCAGGACACGAGTATGCTCGCCGCGTGGCCTCCCGAAACGGTGCAGCCGAACCGGACCGTGCCGCAGCGTGCGGTGGCCGCCGGGGTGGACACCCGGTTGGTCGTGCCCGCCGAGTTCGAGGGGACCGGGCTGACCAGGGCGGCGCTGCGGGGCGGCGACGTCCGGGGGGTCCACGCCCTCGGGGATCTGGCCTCCCAGCTGCTCGCGGCGATGGCGGAGCCAGCTCCCGTGCTGTGCTACGGCTACCACGGCCAGCTGGACATGCTGGGCCACGTGCACGGGCCGGGTTCGCCGCCGTGGCGGATGCAGCTGCGCCAGGTGGACCGGCTGGTGGAATCGGTCGCGGAGCGGCTGCCCGCCGGTAGTCAGCTGCTCGTGGTGGCCGATCACGGCATGGTTCCCTCCGATCCCGGCCGTGCGCCGGATGTCGACACCGACGAAGAACTCGCCCGGGGGGTCCGGCTGGTGGGGGGCGAGGTGCGCGTGCGGCACGTCTACACCGAACCGGGTGCCACGCCGGACGTGCTGGACACCTGGCGGGAGAAGCTCGGCTCCGACGCGGTGGTGGTCACGGCGGAGGAGGCCGTCGAGGCAGGCTGGTTCGGCGCGGTGATATCCGAGGGAGTTCGTGCCAGGATCGGTGACGTGATCGCCCTGGCACGCCACAATGGAGTGATCCGCTCGTCGGCCGAGCCTAACGCCGCCGCGCTGTTGGGACAGCACGGTTCGCTGACCGCCGACGAGCAGTACGTCCCACTGCTGTTGGCGCGAGGTTGATGCCGATGTCACGTCCCGGGCGCACGCGCGGACTCGATCCGCTGGGCAAGTACGCGAGGCTGCGGTTGATCCAGCGGTTGGACCCGGAGCGCGAACACACGCTGATCTATCGCATATCGGCGGGACTGGAGTTCCCCTGGGACTACACGCGCGCGCTGGAGCTGGCGCTGTTCCGCACCTTCTGCGTGCCCAGTATCTCCGAACTGCTGCGGCAGACCGGCGAGTTCGGGTGCAGGGCACAGAAGCGCTACGACGACACCTCGATACTGATGGAGGAGATGGGCAGGCACGGTTACGACTCGCAGCGGGGGAAGCAGGCGCTGCGCATGGTGAACCGGATGCACGGCCGCTACGACATCAGCAACGACGACATGCTCTACGTGCTGTCCACGTTCATCTACGAACCGATCAGGTGGATCGACGCCTACGGTTGGCGCCCGTTGAGCGACCACGAGCGAACGGCGGCGTACTGGCACTACCACCAGATCGGGCTGCGGATGGGCATACGCGGGATTCCGGGCTACGAGGAGTTCGACCGGTTCAACCGCGACTACGAGGCCGAGCACTTCAGGTACGCCGAGAGCAACCGCGAGGTCGGTCACGACAACCTGGCGATGGTCTGCGCGTGGTTCCCGAAACCGCTGCACGGGCTGGTCCGCCGTGGTTTCATCGCCGGGTTGGAGCCCGCGATGCGCACGGCGTTCGGATTTCCCGAACCGAGGCGGTGGGAGACGCGGGCCGTGACCGCGGCGCTGCGGCTGCACGGGATGGCCGAGCGCCTGTTGCCCGCGCGCCAGGTCAGCAGGCTCGGACGGGGCAGGAAGCTGAGCTATCCGGGCTATCCGAACGGCTACCGGCTCGGAGACCTCGGCGCGCTGCCGGACCGGTGAGCCACGACCGTCCGGTGAGCCGCGCGAGGGTGGTCGAGTCGCCGCGCCGCTTCGCGGTAGCCGGGCGAGCCCCGAGTGGGGAGCGATGGGAGGTTCCCCGCTCGGGGGAGGCATCGTGGCCGGATCGGAGTTCTACCAGATCGCGAACAGGTTGATCGGCATGATGATCAGGTAGACGAACCCGGCCAGCAGCATGACCACCTTCAGCGCGCCCTTGGCGAGGTTGGCCACGATGCTGTCGGAGGGTCCGGAGACTTCGCCCGCGTTCAGGTAGGCGATCAGAAACAGCAGGTCGAACGCCCAACCGGCCACGAGCGCGGTGTTGAGCACCGGGCTCCAGGTGTCACCACTCGCTCCGTAGTTCAGGTCCAGCTCCGTTATCGTGGCGGCCAGCGCGACGCAGACCACGAAGAGGGCGCCGGTGACGACGCAGAACGGTGCCGACCTGTCCTTGCGCCGCTTCGGCTCGTTCGTCTTGACCTTTACCATGGAACTCCTTCGCGTAGGTGAGTCCGGCCGTGGGGTCTTTTTCAGCGAAGCAGCTCGTTGAGTTTCCGAGCGTGTTTGTCGGCGTGTCCGGTCTCGATCATCACGTTGGATCCGTCGGAAAAATCGAACCGGAGGAATTCTCGGCGGGGTATCGATCTTCCCCGGTATGAGGATCCGAAGCTTCGGATCGTGTTCAGTGTGATCTCGTAGAACGAGATCATCTTACCTGTTCCGTTCCGGTGTGACAGCTCGCTCGCGGTTTCCCGGGCGTGCCGAGCCATTCGTCGCGCCTTGCCGAGAATTCCTGACGAACCCGGTTCGACGCTTTGCTCCGCTGTGGCGATCAGGCTCGCATCGAGCACCAGCGCCAGCCGTTCGTTGGTAGCAAGTATTTCCGGGTGGCCGTGCGAGGCAGCCAAGTGGTCGGCGAAACGGATCGACTCGTCGTCGGGGCGTTCCGCGGTGGCCCAGCAGTGAATCGCGGGGTCATCGGCCCATTCGTCGGTCAGGAACCTTCGATCGGTTACCACCCTGGAGGGAAGCCGCCACTCGGATGAGTCTCCTTTGACCGTCTCGGTGTCCCCGAGCGGGGTATGAGGAGCCCGCAACAGGTCGCCCACGAAAGAGGCAGCATGTGCTTCAGGAGCGGGTTTCTGCCAGATGATCTCCTCTCCGGGGCTCAACCAGCTCGCGGCGAGGGACTCGTATCTCCTCACCATATCGTCTATCTCTTTTTGCGAGTCCTTGTCCAGCGACATGTCAGGATTTTCCTCGAGCCATTTCGAACATCTGCTCGGCGGCAGGTTCGGGTTTGTGGAAATCGAAACCGGAGCCGTCGAACAGTGTCGTCCGAAAGCACTTTCGCGGCTCAGATTCGTGTGCTTTCCCCGGAGTCCTGTCGACGATCGCCATGTCAGTGATGTTCGAAACCGGTAATTCGAGGAAGCTGGAGAGGCCGTCCGGTTCCGATCGACGTCCCGACGTTCCTTCCGATTTCCGCATGTTCTCGCCGACCCGGGCGAGAGCACCGCGCACCGTGCCGGAAGCGCTCGAATCCCGGGAGCTCCCGTTCTCCGGTACCAGGATCGCCAGTCGTCGCGAGGTGAGGATCCAGTCGCCGGCCAGTTTGTCGAGGTCGAGCTTGTCGCTTCCCATCAGTCGTGCCAGCTCGTGCTGCGACAGCAGGCGCGCCGCCTCGCTGTCCGGGCCCGGTCCGAACACGGTGACATCGGGGAGATCGGGAACCGACTCGTTCCGCCGCTCGTCGCCGCCGCCCATCCAGTCACCACTCGCGACCGATATCCCTACTTCCAACGCGACACCACCAGCGTTGCCCGCCGCTCGTTTGATCCCTTGGCCGAGTCGTTTGCCCCAACCGGGCAGTGGGCTGCCCGTGGAGTCGAGTCCCGCCACGTCGTAACGGATCGACTGCTGCGCGAAGACCCAGCGGATCGCTTCGTCTGGGTGGCACCAGGTGGCGCGTGCCTCCAGCGATCTGGGCAGTGGGGAGTCCAAACCCATCCGTTCTCCTCAGTCGAAGCCGCGTTCCTGGGCGGCCTGCCGCTGTTCGTCGCTGCGTTCGGTGGTCTCGTCGTAACCCTGTTTGATGCCCTGTTCGACACCTTCGTTGACCACAGCCGAGGTTCCTTGGTGGAGGATCGCGTCCTGCCAACGTGCCTCGCCGTTCAGACCCACCGTGTTCAGACCAGCTTGCGCCAGGTTAGCTGCCACGGCTCGTTCTTCTCGGGCCTTCTCCAGCTCAGGATGCAGATCACCGCTCCACGACGTCTTCGGGTTTCCGTTGCGATCCGTTTGAGCTATCACGGTTCCCTCGTCGTCCAGGGAAGCCTGTTTGGCGAATCGGTTTCCGGTCGTTGAGGGGATGTTCGCTTCGTCGAGCCTACGTTGGGCGGCTGCCACGTCCGCAGCTGTTTTCTCGCCGCGCGCCGCGGCTTCCCTCGTTTCCTCCAAGGCTCGTTCAGCCTTGCGGATCTCCGTGGTGTCGCCGTGTGTCAGGATCTTGCCCACCGGCTTGGAATCGATCTTGCGAGAGACCCACTGCTCGATCTTGTTCCCGTTGCGCAAGTCGTCCATGTTGTCGACGACCTTTCGCAACGGCCCCTTGCGCAGACTCTGCAGCAGGTCCTCGAGCTTGGTGACGATGGGCTTGAGCTTGTGCAGCAGGTTGGCGACCTTGCTGCCCAGCCGGGTGCCGGTGATGGCCACTTGTGCGGTGGTCATTCCCGAGGCCGCGCCCACCGACGCACCGGCGGTGATCCAGGAGGCGGCCAGCGCGGCCAACCACTCGACGATCAGTCCGATCACCAGTTCCTGGATGATGTCGATGCACATCTCCACGAACGCGTCGAACAGGTCCGCCGCCAGGTCCAGGGCCTCCTTCAGCCCCCGGACGTCGGTGGCCATGGCCTTGGCGCCCGACACGAACTCGTCCATCTGCTTGCGGAAGGCGTCGGCGGCCTGTCCTTCCCAGACGGGTTCGGTCGCCCGCGCGCGCTCGCCCTCGTGCTCGGCGAGCCGGTCCACCCAGTCCGCCACCTCGGCCCAACCCTTGCCGGTACTGCGCATCTGCGCCGGATCGCCCACGGCCGGTTCCAGGATCAGCTCCACCAGTGGGCTGATCACGATCGAGATGAGAAAGCCCAGCCCGTTGTCGACGAACGCCTGCCCGGGGCTGGTCAGCGCGTTGAGCTGCTCGGAGCGCATGTTGACCGTGGCGATGGCGACGCTCGGCGGGTCACTGGCCCGCGCCAGGCTCTGCGACGCCGAGGCCCAGGAGCTGCCGTAGTTCGCGATCTGCTCCATCTCGGTGCGGGCCTGGTCGGCGCCCGCGCTGTTCACCTCGGACAAGCCGCCCGGCCCGGAGCCGTCCGCGCGCATGGCGCTCAGGTCGAGCTTGGCGATCTTGTCGGCCTCCGACCCGTCGGTATCGGTGTAGTTCTGGGCGCACTCGCCGACGGCCTTGCCGGTTTTCTCCATGAATCGCCCGGCCTTCGTGGCCGTGTTCTGGCATTCCTCCAGCGAGTTGAAGTAGCTGAACGCGAGGAATTCGCCCAGCGGCCCGAAGCAGTCGTCGCTGACCCTGGCCTGCTCCAGCAGCGAGGACAATTGCTCCAGATGTTCCGCCACCCGCTGTGAACCGTCTCGGTAGGCGTAGAGCGCCTCGGTTTGGACTCCCAGTTTCGTGGACATCGGCACATCACCTCAGAAAGGAACCGTCGGAGAAGTCGTCGTCCTCGTCCTCCCAGTCCGGGCGGCCGCCACCCGCGCCGGAGGAACCGCGCGCCGCGTTCGTCGAGTCGGTGGACGCGGTGCCTGCCCCGCTTTCCGGTGTCCCGCCGCCCGGCTCCGGGGTGACCGGCTGGGCGCCGTGCGAGTTGAACGCCTGCTTGAACTGCTCGGCCCTGTCACCCAGTAGCGGCTGCACGGTCTCGTCCATCCGCGCGGCTGCGTCCTGGGTGGCCTGCCGGATGGTGTCCAGCAGGGATCGTTGCAGCGCGGTGTGGGACTGCCGCACGGCCCCCGACTCGAGGCGCAGGTCCAGCACCGCTCCCGAGGGAGCCACCGTGACCTCGACCGTGCCGTCCTCGCTGCGTGCCGTGCCACGCAGCTCGCTCATCCTCTCCTTGACCTCGGCGGCCTTGGCGGCCTGCTGTTCGAAGTCGGACATCATCCGCTGGATGCGTTCCGATACGTCCACGATGTTCCCCCGAGAGATCGACTTCGCCTGTGACGGACCCTACCGCGCCGGCGCGGAACTCGGTGGGTTGTTCGCGAAATCGGGGCTCTCCCGGTTGCGCGTACACTCGCGATGTGGTCTCGAACACACCCGGTTGATCTGTTGTGGTCGGTGTCCGCGCGGTCCTATGGTCCGCGTCACGCGGTTGCCAGGTGCGTTCCGTATCCCACAACCAGGTGAGGAGTTCGGTGATGTCCTCGACTGAGGCCCCCCGGCAAGAGGAAGCGGTCTCCTCGACGGGGGACGTGGCGGGTCCGCCGGACATCGAGGGATGTCTCGCGCGACTGCGCTCGTCGCTGCCCGAGCGGTCGGTGATCACCGACCGGCAGAAGCTGCTCACCTACGAGTGCGACGGCCTCGCCTCCCACCGCACGGTGCCCGCCGTGGTGGTACTGCCCGAGAACGCCGAACAGGTGGCCGCGACGGTGGCGAGCTGTTCCGAGCACGGGGTGCCCTTCGTGGCGCGCGGCTCCGGAACCGGTCTCTCCGCGGGGGCCCTGCCCCGGTCGGACGGTGTGTTGGTGGTGACCTCCAGGATGCGGCGCATCCTGGAGATCGACATCGACAACGAGCGGGCCGTGGTCGAACCCGGGGTGATCAACCTCGACGTCACCAGGGCCGCCGCTCCCCACGGTTACTACTTCGCTCCCGACCCCTCCAGCCAGCAGGTCTGCTCCGTGGGCGGCAACGTGGCCGAGAACTCCGGGGGAGCGCACTGTCTGAAGTACGGGTTCACCACCAACCACGTGCTGTCGATGACCGTGGTCACCGCCGGCGGCGAGACCGTGGAACTGGGCGGCCCGGCCAGGGACGCCCCCGGTTACGACCTGCTCGGGGCCTTCGTCGGCAGCGAGGGCACTCTCGGCGTGGTCACCTCGATCACCGTGCGACTGCTGCGCAAGCCCGAGAGCGTGCGAACGCTGCTGGCCGGATTCGCGTCCACGGACGAGGCGGGGGAAGCCGTCTCGGCCATCATCGCGGCCGGAGTGACCCCGGCGGCGATCGAGATGATGGACCAGCTCTCCATCGCCGCCGCCGAACAGGCCGTCCGGTGCGGTTACCCGGAGGGTGCGGGAGCGGTCCTCATCGTGGAGCTGGACGGCCCCGAGGCCGAGGTGGCACACACCTTCACCGAGGTCAGGCGGCACTGCGAGGAGCACGGCGCCTTCGAGATCCGGAGCGCGGCCGACGAGGCGGAACGAGCTCTGATCTGGAAGGGCCGCAAGTCGGCCTTCGCCGCTGTCGGACGGATCAGTCCCGACTACATCGTGCAGGACGGCGTGATCCCCAGAACCGCGCTTCCCGAAGTGCTGCGCCGGATCGCGGAGCTGTCCGCGCGGTCCGGGGTACGGGTGGCCAATGTCTTCCACGCGGGCGACGGGAACCTGCATCCGCTGGTGCTGTTCGACGGTTCGGTGCCCGGTGCCTCCGAACGGGCGGAGGAGGTCTCCGGCGCCATCCTGGAGCTGTGCGTCGAACACGGCGGCTCCATAACCGGTGAGCACGGCGTCGGCGCGGACAAGGTCCGCTACATGGGGCGCATGTTCACCCCGCAGGACCTGGACACCATGCAGTACTTGCGCTGCGCTTTCGACCCCGCCGGGATGTGCAATCCCGGCAAGGTGTTCCCCACGCCCCGCCTCTGCGGTGAGGTGCCTGGGCCACGGCGCGGCGCCCACCCACTCGCCGAGGCCGGATTGGCGGACGAATTCTGATGACCTCCCGCACCCTGGATTCCGCACAGACCGAACTGTCGGACGTACTGGGCCCAGAAGGACTCCACGAGGCCGCGGAGTCCGACGCCGTGCGAGGGGTCAGGCCGCGTTGGGTGGCGCGGGTGGGCAGCACGGAACAGACCTCGGAAGTGCTACGGGTGGCCGCCGCGCACCGGCTGCGGATCGTGCCGCGTGGCGGGGGGAGCAAGCTGGACTGGGGCGCTGCTCCCACCGGGGTGGACCTGGTGCTCGACACCTCGGGAACCGAGAGCGTCCTCGAACACGCCTCCGGTGACCTGGTGCTGCGGGCCACGGCGGGCACCACGTTGTCCCGTGTCCGGCGAACCGTCGCCGAGGCGGGGCAGCGGTTGTCCGTGGACCACCCGCTGCCCGGCGCCACTCTCGGCGGGATCGTGGCCACCGCCTCGGCAGGGCCGTGCCGCCAGGCGTTCGGCACGATCCGGGACCTGCTCATCGGCATCACGGTGGTCCGCGCCGACGGTGAGGTCACCGCCTCCGGGGGCAAAGTCGTCAAGAACGTCGCCGGTTACGACCTGGGCAAGCTCTACACCGGTTCCCACGGAACCCTGGGCGTGATCACCGAGACGATCTTCCGGCTGCACCCGTTGGCCGCCGAGCACCGCTGGGTCACGCTGCGCGTGCCCGACGCCGGGACGGCGGGCGCGGCGGTGCGGTCGCTGCGTGCCTCGCAGGCCGTGCCCACCGGAATCGAGCTAGACCGGCCGAGTCCCGAGTCCCCCGTCGAGGTGAGTGCGCAACTGGAGGGGATGCCGAAAGCCACCGACCAGCGCGCGCACGAGCTGGCCGAGCGCCTCGGAGCCGAGTTCGGGGTCACCGCCGAGGTCGGGCACGCGGCACCGGACTGGTGGGGCGCTCATCCGTTCGCTCCCCTGACGGGCGACACCGGCCTGCGCTTCGCCGCCGCGCCCGCCGACCTCGCACGGCTGCTCGACGACGCCGGTCGGGCGGCAGCGGAAGCGGGGATTCCGCTGGCCGTGCGCGGCTCGGCCGGTGCCGGAGTGCTGTTCGGCGGTGTTCCCGCGAACGCCGGAGCGGCTCGGACGGCTGACGCGGTCTCGCGGTTGCGGGCGGCGACCACGACGCTGCACGGTCACACCACGGTGCTGTGCGCTCCCACCCCGGTGCTGGAACTGGTCGATCCCTGGGAAATGCCGGAGGAGGGAGTGTTCGGCCTGATGCGCCGCGTCAAGGAGCAGTTCGACCCGGAGTACCGGCTCGCGCCCGGGCGTTTCGTGGGAGGTCTCTGATGTCGCACTGTCGGCTCGGTCGCCGTAGGTGGTCGCTTGGCGGAACCTCTCGCGGGCTCTCGCTGCGGCCAGGCCCGACATCGGGTAGGTACTACACAACGTCGGGCCTTCCTCGCGAGAGCACCACGAGAGAACCCGCGGGTGGTCGAGCGGCGTGAGTGGTGGTTCGGCGCTGTCGCGCCGAGTAGAAGGGATGACCGGATGTCGGTACGCGAAATGTTCGGCGGTGTGTCCGTAGCTTCGGTCCGGCGCTCGGTTCGGTGAACATCGGAACAACTCCAGACACTTCCGAGGGGCAGTGATGAGTGAGGAGTCGGGGCGCTCCGGCGCGGAGGGCGCGTTCGACGTGTTCAACCCGCCCGAACGGGAGCTGATCGACGACTGCGTGCACTGTGGATTCTGCCTGCCCACCTGCCCCACCTACGAGTTGTGGGGCGAGGAGATGGACTCCCCGCGTGGCCGCATCCACCTGATGGAGGCCGGGCTCGACGGGGAACCCCTCTCGGAGAGCATGGTCGAGCACTTCGACAACTGCCTGGGGTGCATGGCCTGCGTGACCGCCTGCCCCTCGGGGGTGCGGTACGGGACGCTGCTGAGCCGGACCCGTGCGCAGGTGGAGCGCAACCACCGCCGTGAGCCGGGGCAGCGCTGGTGGCGCGCGGTGATCTTCGCGCTGTTCCCCCACCGGCGCAGGCTGCGAGCGCTGCGCGGCCCGCTCGCGCTCTACCAGCGGCTCGGTATAGGGGCGCTGCTGCGCCGCACCGGCCTGCTGAACAGGCTGCCCGCCGGGATGCGCACGATGGAGTCGCTCGTGCCGCCCGTGAGGCGTTCGGTTCCGCTGCCCGAACGGGTACCGGCGGCGGGGACGCGCAGGGCCGTCGTGGGCATGCTCACCGGTTGCGTGCAGCACGTCTTCTTCCCGGAAGTCAACGCCGCCACCGCGCGGGTGCTCGCCGCCGAGGGCTGCGAGGTGGTGATTCCGCGTGCGCAGGGGTGTTGCGGAGCGCTCAGCGAGCACTCGGGACGTGAACGGGAGGCGAAGCGCTTCGCGCGGGCCACGCTGGACGCCCTCGACACGGCCGGGGTGGATTACGTGGTGGTCAATTCGGCCGGGTGCGGCTCGGCGATGAAGGATTACTCCCGGCTGCTCGCCGAGGACCCGATGTACGCCTCCCGCGCGGCGGAGTTCGCCGAGCGGGTGCGTGACGTGTCCGAAGTGCTCGTCGAGTTGGGACCGGTCGCTCGGCGCGCCCCGCTGCCGATGCGGGTCGCCTACCACGACGCCTGCCACCTCAGCCACGGTCAGGGAATCCGCGCGCAACCGCGCGAACTGCTGCGGGCGATCCCGGGAATCGAGCTCCGCGAGATCAACCGGGGCGAGATCTGCTGCGGTTCGGCCGGGGTGTACAACCTGCTGCGGCCGAACGCCGCGGCCGAGCTCGGCGAGCTCAAGGCGGACAACGTGCTCGACACCGGGGCGGATCTGCTGGTGACCGCCAATCCCGGTTGCTCGATGCAGATCCGAGGGGCGTTGCGGGCCAGGGGAGCGCGGATGCCGATGGCCCACACCGTGCAGCTGCTCGACGCCGCGATTCGTGGTCGTTCGTCCGAGTCGCTGCTCCGTGAGACCGGCTGACAGCGGTTCTCCGGACGGGGCTTTCGGCCGGCGTCGCGTCCCGCACGTGGGTGGGGCCTCGTGGTGGGACGCGAGCACCCGGAGGTAACGCCCACCGGATCGGAGCTCGCCGTCACGTCGCGGTGCGCTGCCGATCTCCACGCCGTTCCGCCGGTCGGCGAGCGGGATGACCCGGATCCGGGTGGCGGTAGGATCCTCACGGGCCCACTCCGTGCCCGACGATCCCCTGCGCGTGTTCTGCGAAGGCACGACGCGGTTCCGTCAGGAATGGTCGAACCGGAGAGCCGATCGTGCGGACGGGTCCACGTCTCGGATCGAAGCGCGCTGGAGGGCCGTGTCGTCCGGCCAAACCCGTTTTCACTCCTCGGGGCGGGGAGAATCGTAGCCCATTGACTGTGACAGTCTTGGTGTCACACTCTTCATGGAGGACCGCCGCAACGAGGAGGCACCCCACACATGTCCGAGGCCTTTGTCTACGATGCGATCCGCACCCCGCGCGGTCGCGGCAAGAAGTCCGGCGCGCTGCACGGCACCAAGCCGATCAGCCTCGTCGTCGGGCTGGTCGAGGAGCTGCGCCGCCGCCACCCGAACATGGACCCGGCCGCGCTCGACGACCTGGTACTCGGCGTCGTCACCCCGGTGGGCGATCAGGGTGGCGACATCGCCAAGGCAGCCGCGCTCGCGGCCGGGCTGCCCGAGACCGTCAGCGGCGTGCAGCTCAACCGGTTCTGCGCCTCCGGGCTGGAAGCCGTGAACACCGCCGCGCAGAAGGTCCGCTCCGGCTGGGAGGACGCCGTGCTCGCGGGCGGCGTCGAGTCCATGTCCCGGGTGCCGATGGCCACCGACGGCGGGCCGTGGGCGATGGACCCGGAGACCAACCTGGACACCTCCTTCGTGCCGCAGGGCATCGGTGCCGATCTGATCGCCACCCTGGAGGGATTCGACCGCGAGGCCGTCGACGCCTTCGCCGCTGAGTCGCAGACCCGTGCCGCCAAGGCCTGGGCCGACGGTCGCTTCTCCGAATCGGTCATCGGCGTGACCGACCGCAACGGTATGACCGTGCTGGACCGCGACGAGCACGTCCGCCCCAACACCACCACCGAGACGCTGTCCGGTCTGGAACCCTCCTTCGCCGGTATCGGTGACATGGGCGGCTTCGACGCCGTCGCGCTGCAGAAGTACCACTGGGTCGAGAACATCAACCACGTGCACACGCCCGGCAACTCCTCGGGCATCGTGGACGGCGCCGCGCTCACCCTGATAGGTGGTCGGCGGTTCGGCGAGCGCCACGGGATGCGTCCGCGTGCCAGGGTGGTCTCCGCCGCGCTCAGCGGCGCCGACCCGACCATCATGCTCACGGGGCCGGGACCCGCGGTTCGGAAGGCCCTCGGCAAGGCCGAGCTCGACATCTCCGACATCGACCTCGTGGAGATCAACGAGGCGTTCGCCGCCGTGCCGCTGAAGTTCATGAAGGACTTCGGGGTGCCGCACGAGAAGGTCAACGTCAACGGCGGCGCCATCGCCATGGGGCACCCGCTCGGCGCGACCGGGGCGATGATCCTCGGCACCCTCGTCGACGAGCTCGAGCGCCGGGGCCAGCGCTACGGCCTGGCAACGCTGTGCATCGGCGGCGGAATGGGGATCGCGACGATCGTCGAACGGGTCGACGAGTAAACGGCCATCCCGAGACCCCGACGATGCCGCGGCCATTCGCCCGGGCCGCTCGACCGACTTCCGACAACAGCGTCCAAGGACGGATCAATGAGTGAACAGAGCACCATCCGCTGGGAGGGCCCAGACGCCGACGGGGTAGTCGTCCTCACCCTCGACGACCCCGAGCAGCAGGCCAACACCATGAACGAGCGCTACCTGCGCTCCATGGAGCAGACCGTGCAGCGGCTGGAGGACGAGCGCGAGAACATCAGCGGAGTGGTCCTCACCTCGGCCAAGAGCACCTTCTTCGCCGGTGGCGACCTGCGCGAGCTGATCAAGGCGCGTCCCGAGAACGTGGCGCGCGCCGCCGAGAGCAGCACCACAGCCAAGCGGCAGCTCCGCAGGCTGGAGACCCTCGGCGTGCCGGTCGTCGCCGCCCTCAACGGCACCGCCCTCGGCGGCGGGCTGGAGATCGCTCTCGCCTGTCACCACCGCGTCGCGCTGGACTCGCCCAAGGCCCGGTTCGGCTTCCCCGAGGTGAGCCTGGGGTTGTTGCCCGGCGGGGGCGGTGTCGTCCGCACCGTGCGGATGCTCGGCATAGCCGACGCGCTGCTCGGCGTGCTCACGCAGGGCCAGCGCCTGCGTCCGGAGAAGGCCCGTGAGCTGGGGTTGATCGACGAGATCGTCGAGGACCGGGACGTCATGATGCGAGCGGCCAGGGATTGGATCAAGGAGAATCCGGAGGCGAGCCAGCCCTGGGACCGCAAGGGCTTCCGGATTCCGGGTGGCACCCCCTCCGACCCGAAGTTCGCGGCGAATCTGCCCGCCTTTCCCGCGAACCTGCGCAAGCAGCTCAAGGGTGCCGACCTGCCCGCCCCCGAGAACATCCTCTGCGCCGCGGTGGAGGGTGCCCAGGTCGACGTGGACACCGCCTTCACCATCGAGGGGCGCTACTTCGTCGAGCTGATGTGCGGGCAGACCTCGAAGAACATGAGCAAGGCCTTCTTCTTCGACCTGGAGCACATCAACTCCGGCGGCAGCAGGCCCGACGGGCAGCCGGAGTGGTCGGCCGGAAAGGTCGGCGTGCTCGGTGGCGGGATGATGGGAGCGGGCATCGCCCACGTCTGCGCCAAGGCGGGGATGGAGGTCGTGCTCAAGGACGTCTCCGCCGACTCCGCCGAGCAGGGCAAGCAGTACTCCGCCCAGGTGCTGGACAAGGCGCTCGGCAAGGGCAGGATCTCCGAACGGGAGCGCGAGGACGTGCTCGCCAGGATCACCCCCACCGACCGGGCGGCGGAGCTGGAGGGGTGCGACCTGGTCATCGAGGCGGTCTTCGAGGACCCGAAGGTCAAGCACCAGGTCTACGCCGAAGCCGAGCAGTACGTCTCCGGTGACGCCCTGATCACCTCGAACACCTCCACGCTGCCGATCACCGACCTGGCCGAGGGCGCGAGCAGGCCGGAGGACTTCATCGGGCTGCACTTCTTCTCCCCGGTGGACAAGATGCCGCTCGTCGAGATCATCCGTGGTGAGCGGACCAGCGACCGGGCGCTGGCCAGGGCCTTCGACGTCGTTCGCCAGATCGGCAAGACCCCGATCGTGGTGCGGGACAGCAGGGGCTTCTTCACCAGCCGGGTGATCGGCACCTTCCTCAACGAGGGAGTGGCGATGCTGGGTGAGGGGGTCGCGGCGCCCTCGATCGAGCAGGCCGCCTCGCAGGCGGGCTTCCCCGCTCCGGTGCTGCAGCTGTTCGACGAGCTCACCCTCACGCTGCCCCGCAAGATCAGGGAGGAGACGCGCAAGGCGGTCGAGGCCCAGGGCGGCAGCTGGAACGACCACCCCGCCGACCCGATCCTGGACCGGATGGTCGACGAGTTCGGGCGCAAGGGGCGTTCCTCCGGTGCGGGCTTCTACGAGTACTCCGAGGACGGCAAGCGTCTGGGGCTGTGGCGGGGGCTGGCCGAGCACTTCGGTGCGGGCCGTCTCGATCCGGAGCGGGTGGTGTTCGAGGACCTGCGGGAACGCCTGCTGTTCGTGCAGGCGCTGGAGACGGTGCGCTGCCTGGACGAGGGAGTGCTCGACTCGGTGCCGGACGCCAACATCGGGTCGATCTTCGGGATCGGCTTCCCGCCCGGGACCGGGGGCGTGGTGCAGTACATGAACGGCTATCCGGGTGGGCTGCGCGGTTTCGTGGCGCGTGCCAAGCAGTTGGCCGAACGCTACGGCAGCCGGTTCGAGCCGCCCGCCTCGCTGGTGGCCAAGGCCGAGTCCGGTGAGGTCTTCGACGTCGGGGAACCCGACGAGGAGATCGTGACCGCCGCTGCGGCCTGATACCGCTGCGGCTCAAAACGTGGGTGGGTCGTTTCCCTGGATGGGGACGCGGCCCACCCAATCGACTCCGTCGTTTTGCCGGATCAGCAGGAGTCGGAAGCAGCATGGTCCCGATTCAGAATCGAGGACAAAGAAAGAATAGAATTGAGAACGGCGGCGCGGTGTCGCTTCGTCGGTTTTTGTCATATATTTATTCTTTTTGATTTTGACAATCCTGTCAAGTTAATTGTGGCAAGTATTGTCGACACTGCGATCGCGGCGATCGGACCAAAGGTTAACCACGTTGCCAGTATTGCTCCAATAGGGGTGATCAAGCTGTGAACCATGGCAATTTTAATGAATATTTTTTCGGTTGTTTCGAATAATTTTGATCGTTTTTTCGGTTCATACATGTAGTATGTTCCCACTAGGATTTCGTTGACGAACAAGAACAGCCAGAACCAGCTGGGGAGCCAATCCGGTTGCTTTTTCTGGACCATGCTGTCGACGAACAACCAAGTCCAGCAGATTGTCAGTGTCGCTGTTCTGGCCAGGTAACCGTATTTTAGCCTTGGAAGTGTCGGGGAAGATGTGGAAGGGGGCGGAGTGGATAGTACACGATAAGAGGGTGACGATGTTTCGGTGAATGCGTTCTCGGTGAATTTCGCGGTTTCTTCGAGGTTGGTTTTTTCGTTTGGCGGCAGGATTGTTCTCAACTTTTCCAGGGCAAGGGAAAAATTATTGTGTTTTCCCAGGTGGCAGTATAGATCAAGTGCCCTATTCAGGAATTTGACGGCTTCGTCGAGGTCGCCGAATGCTATGTTCAGGTCAGCGGAACGTTCTAGTATATCGGCTTTCTCGATATCGCTGTCGGGTCGAGTCAGTTTCACGGCATGAGTCAGGTATTCGGCGGCGTTTTCGTGGTCGCCTTCGGCGATGAACACGCTTCCCAAACCACTCGAAGCGCGGAGTTTGCCCGGGCGGTCGTTTGTTTTGTCGGCAAGTTTTAGCGCTTTTTGGAAATTTTTCCGGGAGTTTTCGTTTTCGTTTATCGCGTATTGGGATTCCCCGATCCCGCACAGCGCCGCGACACGAAAACTGTCTTCGTTTGTCAGGCGGAAAATTTTTTCCGCCCTCTTGTGTATGCGAACTGCTTTTTTGGTGTCGCCGGTTTCGAGTAGTATTTCACCGAGTTCGAGGGTTACTTTCGCCGGCAGTATGCGCTCGGAAATATCTTTTGCGAGTGAAACGGTGATTTGCAGGCAATTCAATGACTCTTCGTGTTCCGCTAGCCATCGGTAAGTGTTCGCCAATTTTTGGAAGGCGAATACCTCCGATTTCTTGTCCCCCAATCGCTGAGTCGCTTCGATGGTCGAGTGGAGTACGTGCATTCGCTCGATCCAGCTGTGCCGGAAGCACATCAGGGGATCCAGGGCGCACGCCAGTTCGTGCGCGCGCTCGTGATGTCCGTGCCGCACCGCCAGTGACACGAGGGCTACGTGCGTCTCACACTGCTCTCCGGCCCACTCCAGCGCTTCCACCGGGGTTTCGAAAGCCCGTTCCACGACAGAGTCGTCCGCTTCCTCCGAAAGGAGGTAGGCTGCCGCGTCCGCCTGTCTTGTGTGGAACTCGAGGAGTCGGCCCAGCGCTTCCTGCGCGTTCGTGGCCGGTTCGTCGGTTTCCAGGCGTTCACGCGCATAAAGGCGGGTGAGGTCGTGGAAACTGTGGTTCTCGGGATGAGTGCCAGGCTGTAGTAGGTGCGCCCTGCGTAGTCGCCACAGCAGGATGTCGGTTTTGTTCGACGTTCGTCCTACGAGTGTGGCTACTTGGTCGTGGGTGAACTCGTTGCCCGGATGCAGCGCGAGAAGTCGGAATACGTTCGCCGCCTCGGCGTCCAAGCACCGGTAGGACAGCGTCAGCGCGGTCCGCACGCTGTATCCGGTTCCCGGGTCGAGTTGATCGAGCCGGTCGCCGTCGTGGTTGAGGGAGTCGAGCACCGAGTCCAGCGGTCTGTCCTGCTCGGTCACCAGGATTCCGGCCAGGATCCGGAGGGCGAGGGGGAGGTGATCACACTTCCGTGCCAGTGCCTTAAGTTTGTCGGTCTCACGGATGCGGTTGTCATCCCTGTTCGTTTTTCGCAGGATATCGCTGAGCAGATCTACGGAGGAGGTTGGCGAGAGCGTGCCGAGAACCAGACGCCGTGCTTCGGGCAAAGCTAGTTCGTTGCGAGTTGTTATCAGTATGCGGTGCTCCGTGTGGTGCGGTAGCAAGGATTCGATCTGCTCGATGTGGAATACGTTGTCCAGCACCAGCAAAGTGGATGAGCAGTTGGAGAGTCGTTTCCGAAACAGCGCGCTCAGCTCGCCGAGGGCGTGCGGCAGATGTTCGCCAGGAACTCCCATGGAACGGAGGAAACCGCTCAGTACGTTCTCCGGAGCAGCACGCTGATCGGAGTCGTAGCCGTGCAGATCGGCGAACAGCGTCCCTCCCGGGAACCGCCCTGCCTCCACGGCTCGATGAGCCGCCGTCAGTGCCAGCGCGGTTTTGCCCGCTCCCGGCGGTCCGGTGATGGTGATTACACTGTTCCTCTCGGGGGAGCCGGTGGTGGACAGTTTCCCCACCAGCTCGTCGAGTTCCGGAACACGGCCGGTGAACGTGTTCGGAGCCGGTGGTAGGACACTCAGGGACTCGGGAGCGGGGGATGAGACATGCATATGCATGGTTTCGACCCGCCCTGCTTGCACGACCCGTTCGGCCTTGCCGTTGAATATGTTGTGCGTTTCGGCCACATCCGAGGTGTATCGCACGATCGACTTGCGACGCAGTAGTTCTTGTCGATTCGGAGCAGGCGGTCGGGCTGGAACTGGCGGTGGAGACGCGGCTGTGAAGCTTTGCCGTGAAGGACCGGTCCCAGATGTCGGTGACAAGTGCTACACCGAACGTCGGTCCGGTTTCCGACTTTCCTCGTACCGCGAGCCGCTTTTCGGGCGAATGGCATCGGAACCACGGAGGGAACCGGAGCCCCGCCACTTCAACGGCTGTGGACTGAATTCTTCGTCCGAGTGGGTGATTCGCCGGTGCTTTTTCGGATCGGTTGGTGGGGAGCTCACTCGCTCGACCGCGCCGCTCGGGCGCGGGAACGGAGTTCCCGCGCCCGAGCGTCGGTCACTTCAGGCCCGTCGCCCTGCTCAGGACGTCGCCCACCGGCAACGTCTTGGCCTCGTTGAGGCTGGTTCCCTCGCCCATCGAGAGCGTCTCCGAGGGGTTGGTCACCAGACCGGTCGCGGCGTCGCGCACCGCGCCGGACGGGTCGTCGTCCAGCCGGCGAACCGTCGGGACGTCCTGCGTGGCGGGCACCACGTGTTCCACCTCGGGCAGCTCCACCGGCTTGCCGGACGTCTGCAGCGGGTTGTTGCTGACCACCTTGCCCAGCGTGCCGACCGGATTGGTCATCGGCTTGCTGTCGTAGCCCTGCGCGACGGTGGCGTCCACGGCGGTGTCCAGTGCGGACGCGCCTTCGTGGTTCTCGCCGCGTGGGCCGACCTCGGCGTCGAGCAGCTCGGTCTCCCCGCTGTTCTGACGCAGCACGCCCGTGTGGTCGGGCCTGACGTTGACGCCGACCTCCGGGCGGGTCTTGGTCAGCTGTTCGGCCTTGGCGGTGGTGGTAGCCACATGTCCGAGCAGCCTGGTCGCCTCGCCGGACTGCAGTGTCGGTTCGCCATCGCGGACCTCGTTGCCGACACCGTACCCGAGCCTGGCGATCTCGGCGCCGACCTCCTTGACGAGGTTCGGGGTGTTCGTCCGCAGCGTCGTGTCCGCGCAGGGCATCTTCTCCCGTCCTGGGACACCCGGGTTCTTGCAGGTGTCGAGCGGAACGGTGAAGTCGATCTCATCGGGGACCTGTGACAGGTCCGGCTTGTTGAGGTCCGGCGTCGTTGCTTCGGGGGAGTCGGCCGCTGCCGCTCCCGTTCCGGCTGCGGCGAACCCCGCGGCCACAACAACAGCGTTCAACGTGCGCGTGGTCCAGGGGCGCAAGATCAGTACTCCTTGATTCCGAGTTCACGGGCGTGGTCGTGACACGCCGGGCGCGGCGTCCTGTCAGTGGACGCGCGCGCACGTGACAATCGACCTACGCGATCGCATCGGAAGGGGAGTAGTGGATCTTGAGTGCTGTGCGCCTACTACCCCTGATCGTGTGAGTGTCGCGCTTGGGAAGCGCGCGCTTCCCCCGAGAGGCTGGGGCCGATGAGCGCCATCAGGTGATCGGTGACCGTCTCCGGGGTGATCTCGGGGTGGTTCTCCCGCCACAGTGCCATCCGTTCGCAGGCTCCGATGATGGCCTCGGCGAAGGCCTCCAGCCGGTACTCGTCGGCCTCCGGGAGCGACATGCGCAGCATGTCCGTGGTGAAGCCGACCTGTTGTCCTCGGATGCCCTCCAGCTCGGTGTCCAGCTCCACACCGGGTACGGCGGACTCGTTGCGCAGCAGGGCCCATGCCTGCTTGTGGTCCTCGCCGAACCTGAAGAAGGCCAGCAGGGCGTCGTGCAGCAGTTGTTCGGGGGTCTCGGCGTTGGCAGCCGCCGTCGAGGTGCACTCCAGCAGCTCGCGCTTGGCACGTTCGAGGCAGGCCAGCAGCAGACCCTCCTTGGAGCCGAAGTACTCGTAGAGCATCGGCTTGGACAGGCCGACGCGTTGCGCGATGTCGTCCATGGCCGTGCCCTGGTAGCCACGTTCGGCGAAAACCTCCTCCGCGATCCCCAGGATCTGCTGTTCCCGTTCGGCTCTCGACATCCGTTTGCGGCCCGGGTTCGCCTGCTGTGCGGTCTCCACGAAATCCACCCTACCGCAAGTAACCTACTCATAGTAACCTACTGCTTGGTAAGCTCACACCGCTTCGTTCGGGAGGTACCGGGGGATGGGCAATCGACTGCGGGAACGCCGGGGCCACGAGACCTCCGTGGTCATCATCGGCAGCGGTTTCTCGGGGCTGGGCACCGCCATCCGGCTGAAGATGGAGGGCATAGAGGACTTCGTCCTGCTGGAGAAGTCGTGGGACCTGGGGGGAACCTGGCGGGACAACACCTATCCGGGCTGTGCCTGTGACGTCCCCTCGCTGATGTACTCCTTCTCCTTCGAGCAGAATCCCGACTGGTCGAGGATGTTCGCGGAACAGGGCGAGATCGAGCACTATCTGCGTCACTGTGCCGAGAAGTACGACGTGGAACGGCACATCCACTACGGCGTCGAGTTCACCGGGGCGGAGTGGGACGAGCACGCCCACCGCTGGCACGTCTCCACGGCCGACGGTACCGAGTACGTGGGCAGGGCGCTGGTTTCCGGGGTAGGGGCGCTGCACATACCGAACTACCCGGATCTTCCCGGGCTGGAGCGATTCCAGGGCGAGGCCTTTCACTCGGCGGAGTGGAATCACGACTACGACCTGGACGGCAAGCGGGTCGCGGTGGTGGGAACCGGCGCCAGTGCCATCCAGTTCGTGCCCAAGGTCGCCGAGCGGGCGGCGAAGCTGAACCTGTTCCAGCGGACGCCGCCGTGGATCCAGCCCAAGCCGGACCGGCCGATCCCGGCGAAGCTGCGTCGTGCCTTCCGGTACGTGCCGTTCCTGCAGCGTGCCGTGCGGTTCGCCATCTACATGACGCTGGAGATCCGCTCGGTGGCGGTGCTGCGGGACCCGAGGTTGCAGCGAGTCTCGCAGTGGCTGGCCAAACGTTTCATCCGCAAGCAGGTGCACGACGAGCGCGTCCGCGAGGCCGTCACCCCGGACTACGCCATGGGGTGCAAGCGAATCCTGCTCTCCAGCGACTTCTACCCCTCGCTGAACCGGTCCAATGTGGACCTGAATACCACCGGGGTCACCGAGGTGCGAGAGAACTCGGTGGTCGACGGGGACGGGGTCGAACATCCCGTGGACGCGATCATCTTCGGCACCGGATTCCATGTCACCGACGCGTTCGACCACCTCGAGATCGTCGGCAGGGGCGGCCGCAAACTGCGGGACGCCTGGAAGGACGGCATGGAGGCGCACAAGGGGATAGCCGTCTCCGGCTTCCCCAACCTGTACTTCCTGCTCGGGCCGAACACCGGACTGGGGCACAACTCGGTCGTGTTCATGATCGAGTCGCAGATCAACTACGTGCTCAGCATCCTGCGGCCGCTGCTGCGCGGCGAGTTCACCCAGGCCGACGTGCGCCAGTCGGCGCAGGACGAGTTCAACGAGCGGATACAGTCCCACCTCTCCGGCGCGGTGTGGTCGGAAGGGGGGTGTCAGAGCTGGTACCTGGACGCCAACGGGGTGAACCGGACGCTGTGGCCGGGATTCACCTGGAACTACTGGTGGCAGACCCGCAAGGCCGACCCGAGGGACTACGAGCTCCAGCGCTCCGGGGCGCGTTGAGGATTCGCACGGACGTTCGATAAGCTGCGGCGGTCAAGTCGTGTGAGCCCATTCCGGCAAGCTCCCGGCCGCCGCGTGTCGAAGTGGTTCCCGAACCCGATGCGGGAACGCACCCTCCGAGACGCCGAGCGGCGGGGCGGGCGGCTGCCGTTGTCCACTCGGGGGAGTAGATGTCCGAGGCCCGTGCGCTGTCGTCCGAGCAGATCCGCGGTCTCCGCGAGGAACTGGACAACGGAACCACACCGACCGTGTGGTTCACCGATTCGGCCGTCGGCGTCGATCCGGGGCGTTCCGGCAAGGTCGTCGCCATGGAAGAGCCGGCCGAGGGTGAGTTCCTCCAGGTCAAGCCTGCCGGTTCCAAGGACGTGCTCTCCTTCTCGGCGGTCGAGGTGACCCTGGACAAGCCCGCTCCCAAGCGCAAGGAGGCCGGTCGCGGCGCCACCCGGAAGAGCTCGGCGGCGACGACCGCGACCGAGTCCGCCGCATCCCGGACCTCGGGTGGTGCGACGGGTCGGGCGGAGGAGCCCGCGCCGGTCGGGAGTACGAACGGCACGGCCTCCTTCGGCGGTTCCACCGCCCCGTCGGGGTCGGGATCGTCGGGATCCGGCTCGAAGTCTTCGGGCAAGAGCGAGTCGAGCGGCACCAAACGCACGAGTTCCTCCCGGTCGAACGGCAACGGTGCCAAGGCCCCCTCCCGGCGCCCCTCGGGAGCGACGATCATCCTCACCGCCGGTGAGGACGGGCAATGGAGCGTCGAGGTCAGCAACGGCAGGAAGCGGGTACTGCGTCCGACCGATGTTCCGGCCTCGGCGGTGGGGCAGGCCGCGAAGGCGCTGCACGAGGACGTGGCGCAGGCGGTGGAACCGCTGCTGGAGGCCGAGCGTGAACACCAGCGGGCCAGGGTCGAGCAGTTGCAGCGCGAGTTGGAGGAGGCCCAGCGCAGGCTGCAGGAGCTCGGCAGTCAGTAACGCCCCCCGCTGCCACGGTCGGATGGGCGAGCGTTCGGCCAGGGCTGTCGGGGCGGGACGGGGGCCACGAACCTACAATGGCGAGCGTGAAGGGCCGTCTGCTTACGCCGAGCTGGGTGCTGCTGCACCTGGTGTTCCTCGCCGCCGTCGTGGCCTCCGGCTGGCTGGGCTGGTGGCAGTGGGAACGCGCCCACGAGGCCGGAGGGAGCTTCCAGAACCTCGGTTACGCACTGCAGTGGCCGTTGTTCGGAGCTTTCGCTCTCTTCCTGTGGTACCAGGTGGCCCGGATGGCCAACGGCACCGATGGCGAGGAAGCCGCCGAACCCGTGATGGACCCGGCGCTGTCCGGTGATGGTGATAGGAGCCCGGCAGGCGGGGACTCCGAGTGCACGCAGCCGGGTGCGGGGGACGCCGCCGATGCCGACAGTCGCGGCGCCTCCGGGCGTCCCCGGCGTTCCCCCGTTCCGGAGCGTGCCCCCTCGGTCACCGAGGAGGAGGACCCGCAGCTCGCCGAGTACAACCGCTACCTGGCCGAACTCAACGCCGCCGACTCCCGGCGTCGTTGATCCTCGCCCGCCCCGGTTTCCCACGAGCTCGCCGCGCACTCGGCGCGGTGTCGCTCTCATCGGCTCACGTAGTCGGCACAGCAGCGGGTTCTCGCGCGAGATTCTCGTGAGGAAGGCCGACGTCGTGTGTCGCTACTCGATGTCGCGCCTGGCCGCGGCGAGCGCCGCGCCAGCGGTTCCGACGCACGCGTACCTACGGCAGCCAGTCGGAAACTTCGATCAACCGTTGAACTCGATCCGGTCGAAACGCTCGCCCTGCACCACGTTGTGGGCGTTGCCGTTGAACTGGTTGACAGTCCGGTTCCCGGAGGCACGCAGCTCCTGGTGAACGGGATCTCCCGCATCACGCAGCCGTTCGCCGAACTCCGGGTCCTCGCTCTCCAGCCGCTCCAGGCGTTCGGCCAGCGCCGTGACCTTCGGGTGCTCGGGTGGGCGGTCCTCGGCGGCTTCCAGCGCTGCCTCGGTTCGCGGATCGGCTTCGGACTTGCCGCGCACGAGTTCGCGTACCTTGCGCAGCGCGCTCGCTCCCGCACTGCTGAGTGTCGCCGCGGCCTGCCCCGCCAGTGCGGCGGCGATGGACTCCAGGAAGGGATCGGTCATTCGCCCAGTGTATCCATCCCGCTATCCATTGTGTTCTCGAACGTGCGGCTCCGGTAGTGCGGTTTTCCGCCGCTGGTTCGAGGACGGGAAGCCCGTCCGAACCGGAGTGGGAGGTTCGGCGGTCCGTGCCGCGACGTTTCGCGCTACCGAGCGTCGTCGTGCGGCCGCGGGTTGCTTTTCGGTGACATCACTCACCCGGAGGCGGACATTCGGGTGGTTTTCCCGGTGTGACCCGCTTTTTCCTCGCAGATGCCGGTCACCGGCACCGCTCGGTGTGATATCAAGTAGTTGAGCGACGACGGGGGACTCGGGGCGGTGCCCGGTCCGACCCGGCGCCACGTTTCCCTCGTGGGTTCCAGGTCTGCCAGCGCTGTTGGAACGCGGCATGTTCCGGGGCCCGATGTCGATGCTCTGCTCGGTGGACACGAGTGTGATTGGGGCTGGCGTGCGGCGCGGCGGCGTGCTGTTGAAACTCTTCGGTCTTTGTGTGCTCTCCGGTGTGCTGGTGGCGAGCCTGATGCTGCCCGCAGCCATCGGTGCCGGTGCGATGGTCAACGAGACGACCTCGGCGATGTCGAGGATGTCGGACTCGCTGGAGAAGGCGCGGATGCCGTTGACCACCGAGGTGCTCGACCGCGACGGGAATACGATCGCCCACTTCTACGAGGACTACCGCGTGCCGACCTCCTCGGACCGGATCGCCGACACGATGCGCGCGGCGATCACCGCGATCGAGGACAAGCGGTTCTGGGACCACAACGGTGTCGACTGGCAGGGCACCATGCGTGCGCTGGCCACCAACATCAGCAGCGGTTCGGTGGAGGAGGGCGCCTCCACGATCACCCAGCAGTACGTGAAGAACTACCTGGTGCACGTGGCCGCCGACAACAAGATGGAGCGACACGACGCGCAGGCGACCACCATCGCGCGCAAGCTGCGGGAGGCGCGACTGGCCGTGGAGCTGGAGCGCACCATGAGCAAGGATGAGATCCTCACCGCCTACCTGAACGTGGTGCCGTTCGGCAACCAGACCTTCGGCGTCGGCGCCGCCGCCCAGACCTACTTCGGCATCGGTCCGGACCAGCTCGACATCCAGCAGGCGGCACTGCTGGCGGCGATCGTCAACGCCCCCGGCGCGCTCAACCCGAACACCAACCCGGACGCCGCCAAGGCCCGCCGCAACGAGGTCATCGAGCGGATGGCCGAGCCCAACAACAACTTCCGGATTACCGAGGAGGACGCCGACCGCGCCAAGAAGCAGCCTCTGGGGGTGCTGTCCCCGCTGGGACGTCCGCCGAGCAGCTGCGTGAGCGCGGGCGGCAGCGCCACCAACGGCTTCTTCTGCTCCTACCTGCGGGACTACCTCAACGAGGCGGGCTTCAGTGACAAGGAGCTGGAGCGCGGCGGCTACACCATCCACACCACGATGGATCGCGAGGCCACCGAGGCCGCGAAGAAGGCGGCCGAGGCGCAGGTGCCCAAGAAATCCGACAACATCGCCAACCCGATGGCGATCGTGGAGCCGGGCCAGAACAGCCACAAAGTCCGCGCGCTGGTCGCCAACCGCGACTACGGCAACGACGCCAGCAAGGGCCAGACGGCCTACAACATCACCACCGAGGTGATTCCCTACGGTTCCGGGTCGGTGTTCAAGATCTTCACGGCCGCCGCCGCGATCCAGCAGGGCTGGAATCCGAACGACACGATCCCGGTTCCGTCCGAGTACACGACGTACGAGTTCGGCCACGGCCAGAAGTGGACCGTGCACAACGCCGAGGGCGTCGCCTCCGGCCGCAGAAGTCTGCGGGACGCGCTGGCGACCTCGCCCAACACCGGCTTCGTGTGGCTGCTGGAGCAGGTCGGCCTGAACAACGCCGTGGACATGGCCCGGAAACTGGGGCTGCGCGACAGCCTCGGTCGGAAGGTGGACGCCGACGGTGAATCCGACACGGACAAGAAGATCACCAAGGCGAAGGACATCAAGCGGAGCAGGCAGGGCTCGTTCACGCTCGGCGTCACACCGGTGAGCGTGCTGGAGCTGTCCAACGTGATGGCCACCATCGCCAGCGACGGCACGTGGTGCCCGCCCACCCCGGTCGAATCGATCACCGACCGCGACGGTGAGCCGGTCGAGATCGACGAGAAGCCCTGCGAGCGGGCGATCGCGCCGCGCACCGCGCACGGCCTCGCGCAGGGGCTGGCCGACGACCACAAGGCGGGCGGCACCTCGCACGCCGCTGCCGAGGCGGCGGGCTGGAGCCGCCCGCTGATGGCCAAGACGGGAACCACGCAGTACTACCAGTCCGCCGTGCTGGTCGGCGCCACCCCGCAGATGGCGGGCGCCGTGATGACCTACACCGACGGGCCGCCCTACGACGGCATCTGCGTCAACGGCAGCGCGCCGCCGTACCAGTGCAGCGACACCGGCGGCAACCTCTACGGTGGCACCATCCCGGCGCGGACGTTCTATCCGGCCATGAAGAAGGTGCACGAGGGCCTCCCGGTCAAGCAGCTCCCCGAGTTCTGACGGGGCTCGTTCCGGTCCCCGCCGCGCGGGTAACCCGTCCGGCGGCGTCTCCCGCCCTCTTACCGGGTCCCGGCGTCGGATGAGACTCCGCACGAGGTCGGACCGTCCTCGCGGGAAGGCCGGTCGGTAGTCTTCGCGGACGGCCGGGACCGCGCAGCCGGAGTTTCCGGCAGTGGCCACTCGAAGAGCAGTACGGCCCGGCCCGTCGCACCACCGAGCGACCGGCCGGGCCGGGTTTTTCCGTTGTGTCATCGCCGGTGTCGGCGCAGCCGCCACTCGTTCACTCATCCCGGCCCCCGTGGTGCCGGGGTGACCCCGAAGCCCGGCCGGATCGAGCACGGCGGCTCAGCGGTGGTGGAACCGGGAGACGCCGCTGCTGATGCCCTCCTCGACCCGCTGCTCGCGGGGAAGGCTCACCGGCAGCCGGTGCAGCGCGATCAGCAGCAGGATCAGCAGCCCCAGCACGATCCAGCCGGTCCAGCCGAGCAGCCCGACCGAGGCGTTGGAAACCGGATCCCCCGGGGCGTTGAACACGCCGGGCAGCACGGCCGCGGCGTTGAGGAAGCCGTGCGCGATCACGGCCGGCCACACGCTGCGCGAGGCGAGCCTGAGCCAGCCGAGCAGCACGCTGACCAGCACGCAGAACACGACCATCATGATGAAGGCGGCCACTACCGGAACGGTGGGGTAGTTGTAGCCGAGCACCAGCAGCGGCGCGTGCCACAGCCCCCACAGCACTCCGGTGACCAGGAACGCGGCGGGTTGTCCCAGCGGGAGAAGAGCGGGAGTGAGGTAGCCACGCCAGCCCCATTCCTCCCCGGCGGCGGGTATCACGTTGAGCCAGCCGAACACGAACACCTGCGCCAGCACCAGCGCGAGGCCGGTGAACGCGGAGTCCGGGGCCTGGTCGGTCAGCGAGAACCGCAGCTGTCCCGGCAGGCCGGTGAAGTCCAACCAGTGCGCGTCGTAGACGGTCAGCGCCCAGCCGACCACCAGCGCCAGCAGCATGGCCACCGGGGCGCCGATCCAGGCGAGCAGGCCGTGGCGCCACCAGCCGCGCACCCCGCTGGGGTGAGTGACGCCCGTCTCACGGAGCATCCTCGCTCGCGGGCTGATCCACCGGTTGGTCACGAACGTCGCCACGGCGGGCATGAACATCATCGCGATCAGCAGCGCCGGATACCAGTCCGAGGTCAGCCCCTTGCCGGAAAGCCACAGCGGCAGGGTCAGCAACCACGCCGGTATGTAGGCGATCAGCACGAAGCCGACCACACCGCGAACATCCACTCGGTCGTACTCGGAGTTCATCCGGATATTCTGCCAACCGACGTCGCCCGCACACAGCGGGTGATTTCCGGTGTTCCCCGGATCTCGCCGGCGGGGTGTGTGTTCCCATCGGGCCCGCGCGCACGGCGAACCGAGCGTGGTCCGGGTGGCGACGGGGTGTCCCGGAATTCCGGAGGAACTCCGGGACACCCTCGTCTCACACCGCCGCGTGCGCGGTGCTCCCACGCGAACCGTCCTGCCGGGCGGCGGCTCGCCCGCCCCGCTCGTCCCGAACCGGGCGTCCGGTCTCGTCGCGGGAGCTCATGGCTGGTGACCGCCCCGCGGCGGTGGGGCCGACAGCCGGACGGGTTCCCTCAGCTCCGCGAGGAGCCGCGCACCCGCTCGGTCGCCACGCGCATGTTCTCCAGGGCCGTCCGCACCTCCTCGTAGCCACGGGTCTTGAGCCCGCAGTCCGGGTTGACCCACAGCCGCTCGGCGGGCACCGCCTCCAGCGCCGCGCTGAGCAGCTTCTCGATCTCGGCGGAATCCGGCACGCGCGGCGAGTGGATGTCGTAGACACCCGGACCGACGCCCCTGGCGAAGCCGACCTCGTTGAGGTCGTCCAGCACCTCCATCCGGGAGCGCGCGGCCTCCAGGCTCGTCACGTCCGCGTCGAGGTCCACGATCGCGTTGATGACCTCGCCGAACTCGGAGTAGCACAGGTGGGTGTGGATCTGCGTGGCGTCGGTCACCCCGGAGGTGGCCAGCCGGAACGAGCGCACCGCCCACTCCAGGTACTGCCCGTGCAGTTCGGAGCGCAGCGGCAGCAGCTCGCGCAGGGCGGGCTCGTCGACCTGCACCACGCCGATACCGGCCGACTCCAGGTCGGTCACCTCGTCGCGGATCGCCAGCGCCACCTGGTTGGCGGTCTCGCCGAGCGGCTGGTCGTCCCGGACGAAGGACCAGGCCAGGATGGTCACCGGCCCGGTGAGCATGCCCTTGACCGGCTTGTCGGTCATGCTCTGGGCCTTCTTGGTCCACTCGACCGTGATGGGTTCGGGCCGCGAGACGTCGCCGAACAGGATCGGCGGGCGCACGCAGCGCGAGCCGTAGGACTGCACCCAGCCGTTGAGCGTGCTGACGAAGCCGTTCATGTACTCCGAGAAGTACTGCACCATGTCGTTGCGCTCGGGCTCGCCGTGCACGAGCACGTCGAGGCCGAGCTCCTCCTGCATGGTGATCACGCGCCGGATCTCGTCGACCATCCTGGTGTTGTAGGTGGCCTCGTCGATCCTGCCGTCCCGCAGCTGGGCGCGCGCCTTGCGCACGTCCGTGGTCTGCGGAAAGGAGCCGATCGTCGTGGTCGGCAGTGGCGGGAGTCCCAGTGCTCGCTGCTGATCCGCACGCCGCTTGCCGTACTCACCGCGTTCCGCGTCCTCGGGCCGCAGTTTCGAGGTGCGGTCACGCACCGCCCTGTCGTGCGGCCTGGCCGCGTTTCGTCGGTCCTCGATCGGAGCGCGTGCCCGGTCCAGCTGGTCACGCACCGCCTCGCGTCCCTCGTGCAGGGCACGGTCGAGCAGCACGACCTCCTCGACCTTCTGCCGAGCGAACGCCAGCCAGGACTTGACCTGCGGATCGATGTCCTCCTCGGCCTCGACGTCGTAGGGAACGTGCAGCAGCGAGCACGAGGTGCCGATCGAGACCTCACCGGCCAGACCGAGCAGTGTGGCCGCTTTGGACAGCGCGCCGTCGAGGTCGGTCCGCCAGATGTTGCGGCCTTCTACCAGACCGGCCACCAATGTCTTGTCCCGCAGCCCGGTCAGCCCGGACAGCACCTCCATCGTGGTCGAGCCCGCCACGAGATCGACCCCGACCGCCTCGACCGGTGAGGCGGCCAGCACGCCGAGCGCTTCGCCCGGATCGCCGAAGTAGGTGGGCACGAACAGCCTCGGCCGGGCGGTGAGCTCACCGAGCCGGTGGTAGGCCCCGCGCAGCTTCTCCAGTTCCGCGGGCTCGCGGTCGGCGGCGAACGCGGGCTCGTCCAGCTGCACCCATTCCGCCCCGGCGCGGTGGAGTTCGGCCAGCAGCTCGGCGTAGACCTCGATCAGGTCGTCCAGCCGGTGCAGCGGCGCGAAGGAGGAAGGCGCGCCCTCGGCGCTCTTGGACAGCAGCAGGAAGGTCAGCGGTCCCACCAGTACGGGACGAGTGGTCATCCCGAGTTCCCGTGCCTCCAGGAACCGTTCCACCGGGGTGCGGTCGGCGAGTTCGAACTCGGTGTCCGGGCCGATCTCGGGAACGAGGTAGTGGTAGTTGGTGTCGAACCACTTCGTCATCTCCAGCGGCGGCGTGGACTCCACGCCGCGTGCCATGGCGAAGTAGGTGTCCAACGGGCCCAATCCGAGCTCGCGGTAGCGCTTCGGAACGGCGCCGAAGGTCACCGCGGTGTCCAGGACTTGATCGTAGTAGGAGAACGTGTTGCTGGGAACGGATCCCAGGCCCGCCCCGTGCAGTTCCCGCCAGCTCTGGACGCGCAGCGAACGGGCGGTTTCGCGCAGCTGGTCCTCACCGCTGTCGCCCGCCCAGTACGCCTCCAGGGCCCGCTTGAGTTCCCTCCTGGGGCCGATACGGGGATAGCCGAGTACGGTGGATCCGATTTCGCTGGTCAAAGCTCTCTCCTCGCGAGCTCGACGACATGGTCGACCGAGCGCCTCGAGGCAGCGGAAGGCACACGTGTCCACGGTCGCGTGGGAGCTCGCGACGTGCCCGTCCTGCCGACCTTCCCTCGAGGCCCCGGACCGGCGCACCTCTTCCGGTGCGCACCGATGGCAGGTCTTCGGACTCGTGGGCCGGCCGGCTCTCGCCGGTTCTCCTACTGGTCGTCGGCTTCCCGGGGGTCGGACCCCAGTGCCGTGCTCCGCTCGCGGACCCTCGAGGGGCCGCGGCCGTGACGACGTTCGTTCCCACTCACCGCTGCGGGGCAGTTCCGGATTCGCACCGGATTCCCTCTTGCCTCACCGGCGGGGTCGTGCGCCCTCGCCGCTGAACCACCGGCGCTCGTATGATCACGCGCCCTGTCCGGTTTGGCAAGTGCCGACCGCCTCTCGTGGCTCGCGTGCGGGGTGCTCACACCATCGCTCGGCTGCCGTTTCGCCGCTCGGTGTATCAGCGGTCACACCGTGTCCAAGGCGGGGGGTGAACTTGCCAAGTCCGGTGGCGCCGCGAAAGCATGTGGTTCATGGCGAGTGAACTTCTGCCGGCGACTCGACGCGCGCTGTCGCGCCGGCTGGCTCTGGAACAGTCGAGGAATCGCGTTCCCTCACTCATCGCGGGGCTGGTGCGTGACGGTGAGACGATCTGGGTCGATTCCCGGGGTCGGGTGGACGACCGGCGCCCCGAGGCCGACACGCAGTACCGCATCGGTTCCATCACCAAGACCTTCGTGGCGGTGCTGGTGATGCGGCTGCGCGACGAGGGGCTGCTGTCGTTGTCCGACCGGTTCGGTGACCACGTGCCGGGAACGGCGGTCGACGATCGGCAGGTCTGGCAGTTGCTCGCGCACTGCAGCGGCCTCAGCTCCGAACCTGCCGGGCAGTGGTGGGAGCGGACCGAGGGCGACGTTGCCGAGGACTTTCTCGCGGGGGTGGACAGTGCCCAGCTGCGTCCCGAACCGCGGCACGTGTTCCACTACTCCAACACCGCGTTCGGGTTGTTGGGGCAGCTGATCGAGCGGGTGCGCGGCAAGGAGTTCGCGGCGGTGCTCCGGGGGGAGATCCTGGAGCCGCTGGGGATGCGTCGCACCACGGAGAGCCCCGTGGCGCCGTACGCTCCAGGCCTGGCGGTGCACCCCTGGGCGGACGTGCTGCAGCCCGAGCCGTTCGCCGACGCCGCCGCGATGGCTCCGGCCGGCCAGCTGTGGTCCACTGTGGATGACATGGTCCGATGGCTGCGTTTTCTCGCTGGCGAGACCGGGGAGGTGCTGCACCCGGGCACGCTCGACGAGATGCGACAACCAGCCACTGTGGATGACGGTCCGCAGTGGACCAGAGGAGCGGGGCTGGGGCTGCAGCTGGCCCGGCACGACGGACGCGCCCTCGTCGGGCACGGTGGCTCCATGCCGGGCTTTCTGGCCAACGTGCTGGCCGACCCCGCCGAGTCCACCGGCGTGGTGTTCCTGGCCAACACCACATCGGGGGTGAGCGGCGCGCTCGCCACCGACCTGCTCGACATCCTCGCCGAGCACGAACCCCGCATCCCTCCGGAGTGGACGCCCGACGGAGAGGTGTCAGCGGAACTGCTGGAGCTGACCGGACTGTGGTACTGGGGGCCGGTGCCGCACCTGCTCCGGGTGCTGCCCGACGGAATGCTCGACCTCTCGGCCTGGCAGGGGCCGGGGCGAGCGTCGCGCTTCCGGCCGGACGGGGAAGGCGACTGGATCGGACTGGACGGGTACCACCGCGGTGAGCGGCTGCGGGTCCTGCGTGCCGAGGACGGAACCACCCCGTACCTGGACCTCAACACCTTCATCCTCACCAGAAAGCCCTACGATCCCGCCGCGCCCGTGCCGGGTGGGACGTTGCCTTGGGAGTGAGAACCGGGTCGGGCCTTCGAAGGAGTTCGTGGGCCCGACCTTCGCGGTGACTCGTCCGGTGGAACCTCTCGCACGGCTCCCGCCGTGAGCGCCCCGACCTCGGGTGACGGTCCCACAATGTTCGAGGTCGTCCCCGGCGGAAACCGCACGGGACGCCTCTCGGCGGTCGATCCGCGAGACCGGCTGTTTCGGAATCGCCGCGCCGAAGCAGGCCGGCCGGATGTCCGTTGCTTCCCTCGGGCGAGGCGGAAACATGACGCGGAGCACGTCGAGTGCCGCTTCGGTGGGCGGACAGTGCTGCCCCGTTCGGGGTCATCTCTGACTTCCGTCCCCGTGGGGTCGGTAGGACCGCGCGTCTCGAACCCCGACACATGAGCGCTCCGCCCCTGTATCCGTCCCGGTCGTCGAGGCGGAAGCAGCGCTGGTTTCCGATTCCCCGCGACCGTTCGGTTGGTTCCGGATGATCGACGCTTTGTGAGCGCTCCCAGCGGGCAGTGGGAGCTACTGGGGAGTCTGGTGTGAACGCACTGTGTCGTTGGCTTCGCCGTGTGTTGTCGAGCGGAGTGGACGGTGGGGCCGGTACTCCGTCCGAGGGAAAACCCGGGCTACTCATGTGTTGACCGTCACCCGATCGTGTCGTACGTTGTCGAACAACGTTCGGTATTCCGGACATGCGATTGGAGAGCCAACTCGCGGACGGCGACAGGATCGGACGACAATGCACACTCTGGCCGATGGGCTACGGCTGTCCATGAACTGGATGGACAGCCTCATTCTTGTCATCTACTTCGTGGTCGTGCTCGGTATCGCGTTCGCCGCGAAACGCAGCGTCCACTCCACGCTCGACTTCTTCCTGTCCGGGCGTTCCCTACCCGCATGGGTGACCGGGTTGGCGTTCGTGTCGGCGAATCTGGGAGCTACCGAGATTCTCGGCATGGCCGCCAACGGAGCGCAGTACGGCGCCTACACCGTGCACTGGTACCTGATCGGCGCGATTCCGGCCATGGTCTTCCTCGGCCTGGTCATGATGCCGTTCTACTACAACTCGAAGGTGCGCAGCGTCCCGGAATTCCTGCTGCGCCGATTCAGCAGTTCCTCGCACCTGTTGAGCGCGGTCATATTCGCGGTCGCCTCGGTACTGATAGCCGGGGTGAATCTCTACGCGCTGGCCATCGTGCTGCGGGCCCTGCTCGGGTGGCCGATTCCGCTGTCCATCGTCATAGCCGGTGTGTTCGTGCTGATCTACATCACCGTCGGTGGACTCACCTCGGCCATCTACAACGAGGTGCTGCAGTTCTTCGTCATCGTGGCGGCGCTGGTGCCACTGACCGTGCTCGGGCTGATCCGGGTCGGCGGCATCGGTGGAGTCATCGACAAGGTGACCGCCGCCGAGGGGGCGCAGTTCCTCACTGCCTGGGGCGGCACCGGCTTCGGGCAGGACAACCCGCTGGGAGCGAACTGGCTCACCATCTCGCTCGGTCTCGGTTTCGCCATCTCGTTCGGCTACTGGACGACGAACTTCGCCGAGGTGCAGCGTTCGCTGTCCGCCAAGAACCTGTCGGCGGCCCGGCGGACTCCGCTGATCGCGGCGTTCCCCAAGATGTTCATTCCACTGATCGTGGTTCTTCCCGGACTGATCGCGCTGATCATGCAGCCCAACATCGGTCAGCCCGGCAGTGAGTACGATTACAATTCGGCCATTCCGCTGCTCATGGCGCAATTGTTGCCGAACGGTGTGCTGGGCTTGGCGGTCACGGGGCTGATGGCTTCGTTCATGGCCGGTATGGCGGCGAACGTCTCCAGTTTCAACACCGTGTTCACCAATGACATCTGGAGCCCCTACATAAAGCCGAACATGCCCGACTCGCACTACCTGACGGTCGGTCGTGTCATCACAGCCATAGGTGTGCTCGTCGGTATCGGAACGGCGTTCATCGCGGCTTCCTTCAGCAACATCATGAACTACATGCAGACGTTGTTCTCCTTTTTCAACGTCCCGCTGTTCGCGACGTTCATTCTCGCACTGTTCTGGAAACGCATGACCGCCAAGGCGGGATTCTGGGGGCTGCTCCTCGGAACGCTCGCTCCGATCGCCTTCTACAGCATGTACCGTGCCGGGATCGTGGACATGGACAGCGCGCAGGGCGTGAACATGATCGCCGCCATCATCGCGCTCGTGACCGACCTCGTGGTCAGTGTCCCGATCGCGTTGGCCACCAAGCCGAAACCCGCCGCCGAACTCGCCGGACTGGTCTACACGAAGGCCGACGCCACGGATTCGGGCGAGATGCAGCGGGGTGACGAGGCCTGGTACCGCAAACCGGCGTTGCTCGGTTGGGGGGCGATCGTGCTCGCCGTGCTCTGTTACGTCCCCTTCTCCTTATAGTTTCGGACGGACTTTCGCGGCCGGGCCGCCGGGGTGGTCGCTTGGCGGAACCTCTCGTGGGCTCTCGATCCGGGGAGGCCCGACATCGGGTGGGTACTACACGACGTCGGGCCTTCCCCGCGAGACCACCACGAGAGAACCCGCGGCCTTGCCGGGTGCGTGAGTGGTGGCTCGGTGCTCGCACGCCTAGGAAGATCGGAGCACCGGGAACTGCCCGATCGGTAAGAGTTCCGTGCGGGCACGCCGCAGGGTGTGATCGCGAGCCGGCGCGGTTCACCACGGCGCGGGTGCCGGCCGGTGAGCATTGTCCGTTGGGCGGGGACTGAGGTTTTTGCATCAAGAAGGACAGCAGGTTCGGTGGAGGTGAGCGATGTCGGAGTCGCGTGAACGGGAAAGCGAGCAGCCGAGTGCGCGGCGGGACAGATCGGCGAAGCTGTTCGACGTGCGGACGGTGATAGGTGGCCTGTTCCTGGTGTACGGCGTGCTGGTGGGATCGGCCGGGCTCTTTCCCACCGAGGAGGGACTGGACAAGGCGCAGGGAGTCAACATCAACCTCTGGACGGGGCTGTCGATGTTGCTCGTGGGTGGGATCTTCCTGCTCTGGGTACGGCTGAGGCCGTTGGAGACCCCCACGGCGACGGACGAGGGCGACTGAGCGAGTCCGCCGCTTCCCGCTGTCGGGAACGCTCGTACCTCGGAACCTCCCGTCACGCGGTTCGCCGCTGGCGGGAGGTTCCGTTCGTGCGGTGTCCCCGGAGCGGGACCGCCACCGTTTTCCGTTCACAGCGGGCCCGGTGGGCCCATGAGCGCCGTCCTCGGAGCCCGCGCGCAGAAGCGCCGTCAGGCGCGGTTGCCCAGACGTTCCGAGAGGTTCGTCGCACCCCGGACGACGGTCTCGGCGAGTTCGCGCTCCGACCGTTCGCTCCAGCGCAGGATGGGAACCGCGATGCTCATCGCGGCCACCACCTCTCCGTAGTGGTCGCGGACCGGAGCGGCCACGCAGGCCACGGCGTCGTTGGACTCGCAGTACTCCCGTGCCCGGCCGTTCTCGGCGACGCCGTCGAGTTCCTCGCGCAGCCTCGCCGGATCGGTGATGCTGTTGTCCGTCATCGGACGCGGCGGTTCCGCCCCGTAGAGCTCGTCGAGCTCCTGCCGGGACAGCGAGGCGAGCAGGGCCTTGCCGACCGCGGTGCAGTGGGCCGGTAGCCGCCTCCCGACGGCCGAGACCATGCGGACCGGGTGTCCGCTGTCCACCTTGGCGATGTAGAGCACCTCGGTGCCTTCCCGGATGCCGATGTGCACGGTCTCGTTGCACTCGGCGGCCACTTCCTCCGCGACGAGCTGTCCCTCGCGGGCGAGGTCGAGCCGGTCGGCGTAGGCCGAACCGAGCTGGAACCCCCGCACCCCCAGCCGGTAGCGCGTGCTGCCCCGGCCGGAGGGGACGAGGTAGCCGCGTTCGACCAGCGTGCTGAGCAGTTCGTGGACCGTGGTGCGCGGCAGTCCCAGCTTCCCGGTGATCTCCGGAGCGCTGAGCTCCGGCTCGTCCAGGAAGAGCTCCAGGATGTCGAATGCCCGCTGCAGTGCGGGTACTGCTCGTGCCACCGGATCAGCTCCTACCGTCCTCGGGTCGGGACGCGCCACGGCCCGGTCCCCGATGTCGCGCCGGATCTCCATCGGTGTGTTGACCGGTATTTCGAACAGCGTACCGAACGGTGTGGGTGCCGGCCTCCGGTGCCGCCTATTGACCTCGCGGAACCTTCGCGACTAAGTTGTTCGAACAACGTCCGATATTTCGAACGGAGTAGGCGTTGGAAGCACGAACGTTCTTGCGATCCCAAGGACTGCCCACCGGGGACGCCGAGGCTCCTCCGGCGAGTTCCAAGCGTTTCCCGGACGGTGCGCGGTACCGGGTCGAGATCCCGAGCACCGAGGGACCGGAGGTACTCGACGCGGTGCTCGCGGAGGCAGCCGAGCGGGACGTCCCGGTGCACCGGATCTCCCAGGGAAGCGGGGCGATGCTGCTCACCGACGACGAGCTCGCGCGCATGGCGGGCACGGCCGCCCGCAACCACGTCGAGTTGAGCCTGTTCGCCCGCCCGCAAGCCGGTTGGCACACCGGAGCGATGAGCTCGTCGCCGACCGGCGGAGCGGTCGCCTCCCAGGTACGCGGCACCGAGCAGCTGGTCCACGTGCTCGAGGACATCCGCAGAAGCGCGGCGGCCGGAGTGCGCAGCGTGCTGATCACCGACCTGGGGGTGTTGTCCGTCGCGGCCAGGATGCGCGCCCAGCGGGAGCTGCCCGCCGACATGCGCTTCAAGATCAGCGTCCAGATGGCCCTGTCCAACCCCGCCTCGATCCGCATCGCCGAGGAGTTCGGCGCCGACACCTACAACGTGCCCACCGATCTCTCCCCGGCACAGCTGGCCGCTATCCGCGCGGCCACCGATCTTCCGCTCGACGTCTACATCGAGTCCCCCGACGACCTCGGCGGATTCGTCCGTCACTACGAGATCGCCGAGATCGTGCGGGTGGCCGCCCCGGTGTACGTCAAGTTCGGGCTGCGCAACGCCCCCAACATCTATCCGAGCGGAACCCACCTCACCGACACGGCGGTGGGGCTCGGCAGGGAACGCGTCCGCCGCGCCCGCATCGGGCTGGACATGCTGCACCGCTACCTGCCCGAAGCCGAGACCTCCGAGCTGCCCGTGGCCGATCTGGCCGTTCCGACCGATGTGGCTGGTGAAAACCGATGAAGATCACGAAAATCGAACCCCTGGTGCTCGGCACCCCCTGGCGCGATCTGACGTATCTGCGGGTGCACACCGACGACGGCATCGTCGGAGTGGGCGAGACCCGGATGCTCGGTCACACCGAGGCGTTGCTCGGCTACTTCAACGAGGCCGCCCGCAACCACGTGATCGGCGCCGACCCCTTCAACATCGAGGCGCTGGTGTGGCGCATGAAGCGCGGGGACTACGGCCGGGCCGGTGAGGTCGTGATGTCCGGGATCGCCTGCGTGGAGATGGCCTGCTGGGACATCGTCGGCAAGGCGCTCGGCCAACCCGTCTGGCGGCTGCTGGGCGGAAACGTCCGGGACAGCGTGAAGGCCTACGCCAACGGCTGGTACACGGTGGAACGCACTCCGGAGCAGTTCCACGAGGCCGCCCGCGCGGTGGTCGACCGGGGGTACCGGGCGCTCAAGTTCGACCCGTTCGGCCCCGGCCGCTGGGAGCTGGAACCGGCGGAGGTGCGCCGTTCGGTGGAGCTCGTCTCCGCGGTCAGGGACGCGGTCGGACCCGACGTGGAGATCCTGGTCGAGATGCACGGCCGGTTCACCCCGGCCGAGGCCACCCGGATCGCCGGTGAGCTGGAGCGCTTCGATCCCAGCTGGATCGAGGAACCGGTCCCGCCGGAGAACCCCGAGGCGCTGGCCAAGGTCTCGCGCGAGGCCAGGCTGCCGGTGGCCACCGGTGAGCGCATCCACGACCGCATCGAGTACCGCGAGCTGTTCGGTCTGCAGGCCGCCGACGTCATCCAACCGGACATCGGTCACTTCGGGGGGCTGCTGGAGGCCCGCAAGGTGGCCGCCACGGCCGAGACCCACTACGTGCTGGTGGCCCCGCACAACGTGGGCGGCCCGGTGCTCACGGCGGCCAACCTGCACCTGGCCGCGGTTACCGAGAACTTCAAGATCCAGGAGCACTTCAACGACTTCGCCGACTCCCACGTGAAGCAGGCGGCCCCCGGACTGCCCGAGGTGGAGGACGGCTTCTTCGCGCTGCCGACCGCTCCGGGGCTGGGTGTCGAGCTCGACGTCGACTTCGTGCGCGAGTACCCCGCCAGCGGCGCGAGGTTCGACCTCTACGCGGAGGACTGGCAGTTCCGGGGCACCAAGGGGGCGAGTGCTTCGTGAGCGATGCCAGGGCGGTTCGCATCGACGAGCCGGGCAGCATTCGCACCGTCCCGACCGAACCCACCGAACCCGGTCCCGGGGAGGCCCTCGTCGAGGTCGCCCGCAGCGGGATCTGCGGGTCCGACCGGGAGGTGTTCACCGGGAACCGGCCCGCCGACTTCGTGAGCTACCCGGTGGTTCCCGGGCACGAGTGGTCCGGCAGGGTCGTCGAGGTCGGCGCGGACGTGCCCGCGGAGCTCAGCGGTCGGCTGGTCGTGGGGGAGGGGTTCCGCGGTTGCGGGGTGTGCCCCGCCTGCCGCAGGGGTGACAACAACCTCTGCGCCACGCAGTACGACGAAACCGGCTTCACCCGTCCCGGTGGTTGGTCGAACTACCTGACCCTGCCCGCCAGGTTGCTGCACGCGCTGCCCGACGACGCCGATCCGCGCGGGGCGGCGGTGCTGGAACCGGCCGCGTGTGCGGCCGCGGCCACCCTCAAGCTCGCGGTGGTCCCGGGCGAACGCGTCGCGGTGGTCGGCGGGGGCAGTCTCGGGTTGCTGTCCACCCAGCTGATCGCGGCGTCCTCGCCCGTCGAGCTGACCGTGGTGGAGCCGGGTGAACGGGCCGAGATCGCGACCGCCTGCGGCGCCACCGATATCCGGGAGCCCGAGGAGGCCGAACGCCTCGCCGGTGGCTACGACGCGGTGCTGGAGGCGGCGGGTGCCCCGGGCACAGCCGCCCTCGCCACCAGACTCGTCCGCCCCGGCGGGCGCGTGGTCCTCACCGGAGTGGCCGCCGACGATCCCCGGCCGCCCGATCCGGCTCGGCTGGTGCTCTCGCAGGTCACGGTGCACACCGTTTTCGGGGCGCCCTCGCGGGCGTGGGCCCACGCCGTGTCGGCGTTCACCAGCGGTGTGCTGGATCCGGGGCTGCTCGTCACCCGCGAGCTGGAACTGGAGGAGGCCTCCGAGGCCCTCCGGCTGCTGGGGCAGCGGCGGGGCTCGGACGTGAAGATCCTGCTGCGGCCGTGATCGAACGTTCCGGGAGCCGAGGTGCCGGTGGTGCCCGCCTGACGTGGCGGGCACCGCAGCGAACCCGGTGGGAGTCGCGGGATCCGTTGTTCCGCCGCCTCCCCCGGGAAGAACCGCAACGAGAGGAGGCAAGTGAGTCCCATGACACCGTCCCAGAGCGTTTCCACGAGTGACGGGCTCGAAACCGTGCTCGACAACGCCACCGCCGCCGCGACGAGGCTCGCCGCGACGAGCCCCGCCGAGATCGGTGGCCTGCTGCGGGCCGTAGCGTCCGAGCTGGACGCCCACACCGAGGAGCTGGTGCCGCTGGCGCGGCGCGAGTCCCACCTCCCGGAGGGGAGGCTGCGCGGCGAGCTCGTCCGCACCACCTTCCAGCTGCGGTTGTTCGCCGAGACCGTCGAGGAGGGCGCGCACCTGAAGGCCACGATCGACTCCCCCGATCCGGAGTGGCCGACCGGCGCCCGTCCCGACCTGCGTCGCACGCTGCTGCCGCTCGGTCCGGTGCTGGTGTTCGCCGCGAGCAACTTCCCCTTCGCCTTCAGCGTGGCCGGTGGCGACACCGCCTCGGCGCTGGCGGCCGGTTGCCCGGTGGTGGTCAAGGCACACCCGGGCCATCCCGAGCTCTCCCGCAGGACGGCGGAGATCGTCACCGGCGCGCTGGCCGAGGCGGGTGCGCCCGACGGGACCTTCGCGCTGCTGGAGGGGAACGAACCGGCCAGGGCCGCGCTGCTGGACGAGCGGGTCCGGGCCGGTGCCTTCACCGGTTCCAACAGCGGGGGACGCGCGCTGTTCGACCTCGCCTCCTCCCGCGAGTCCCCCATCCCCTTCTACGCCGAGATGGGCAGCGTCAACCCCGCCTTCGTGACGCCGGAAGCGGCGGCGGGCCGTGGTGCGGAGATCGCCCGGGGCTACCTGGATTCCTACACCCTGGGGGTCGGACAGTTCTGCACCAAGCCCGGCCTGCTGCTGGTGCCGGCCAGCGCGGCGCAGCGGTTCCGCGACGTGCTGATCCCGGAGGTGGAGCAGCGCGCCCCGGCTCCCATGCTCAACGAGGGGATCGAGACCGCCTTCCACGACACGCTGGGTTCGCTGCGCAACCACCCGGCGGTGGAGACGCTGGTCTCGGGGCGGCGCACCGAGGACGGGGTGGGCCCGAGCCTGCTCTACACCGGGGCGCGCCAGCTCGTGGACAACCGGCAGGAGCTGGCGGGTGAGTGCTTCGGTCCGGTCTCGTTGCTGGTGGGTTACTCCGACACCGATGAGCTGCTGGAGGCGGCGGGGGTCTTCTCCGGGGAGCTGACGGCCACCGTGCACGGCAATGAGGAGGAGAGCGTCGTCGCGCCGCTGTTCCGCACGCTGCGCGCCCGCGCGGGCAGGTTGGTCTGGAACGGTTGGCCCACCGGCGTCAGCGTCAGCCACGGGATGCAGCACGGCGGACCCTACCCGGCCACCACGGCCCCGACGCACACCTCGGTGGGAACGGCCGCGATCGACCGGTTCCTGCGCCCGGTGTCGTTCCAGAGCGCACCGCGCGCGGTGCTTCCCGAGGCGCTGCGCGACGGGAACCCGCTGGGGATCCCGCGTCGCGTCAACGGGCGGATGGAGTCGCCCGAGCAGGGTTGATCGGATGCCGCCCTCACCGGCTGCCACGGAGCTCTGTCGGCGAATTCCGGGCGGGATCGGAGCTCGCGCCGACCGGGTGATCGAGTTCCGCCGGTCGAGTGCTCGTGTGGGCGAGCCCGGTGCTCCCACCGCCAGGGTGATGGGAGCACCGGCCGGTGCTCGCCGCGCGAGGGCCTCGCGGAGGTCTCGGCTCGCGATTCGGGCTCCGGTTCGGCGAGGATTCCCGAGCCGGACGGTTCAGCAGCGGTTCGGGCGGAACGGTTCGGCCAGCGGGTGCCGGGTGCCGAGCACTTCCCGCGCCGCGATCTCGCCGAGCACCGGGCCCAGAGTCACGGCGCTGTGGGGGCGATCACGTAGGGGCCTTCGTCTCCGGGGACCGGCCCGATGACGGACATGCCGTCCCTGGGCACCGAGCGTACGCCCGTGAATACGTCGCCTACCCGGGCGTCCGCCGCACCCGGGCGGCACTCGCGGCTCGTCGCCGCGATCCGCGTCCACGCGAACGAGTGCGAAACCCCGGAGGTGCTGTTCGACGCCGTAGCCGTTGACGACGTCAACGCGTGCCACCGATGGTTCCGAGGCGGGAGCCGGGTGCCTCGCGCGTCCGGAGTCCACACTGGTCCGTTCCGGCGTTTCCGCGAGGTCCCTCGTTGACAGCGCGGTGAAGCGCTTCGATTCTGGGAGCGCTCCCGAAACCTCGGAGGTGACTCATGCGGAGACGGTTACCCGTGCTCCTCACGGCCGCGCTGCTGTCAGCCGTGACGCTGACGAGTCCGGCGACCACGACCCCCTCGGCGGCGGAGGCCGGAACCGCGACCGGAACCACTGCCGACAGTGAGAACTACGACTGGCGCAACGCCGAGATCGGCGGTGGCGGATTCGTGCCCGGCATCGTGTTCAACCGCACCGAGCCGGGCCTGGTCTACGCCAGAACAGACATCGGCGGCGTCTACCGCCGTGACTCCGGCACCGACGGACGCTGGAAGCCCCTGTTGGACTGGGTCGGCCAGGACAACTGGGGCTACAACGGGGTGGCGAGCGTGGCCACCGACCCCGTCGACCCAGACCGGGTCTACGCCGCCGTCGGCATGTACACCAACAGCTGGGACCCCAACAACGGGGCCGTGCTGCGTTCCACGGATCGCGGCGAGACCTGGAAGATCAGCGAGCTCCCCTTCAAGCTCGGCGGGAACATGCCCGGTCGCGGCATGGGGGAACGGCTGGCGATCGACCCCAACGACAACAGCGTGCTCTACCTGGGGACCCCGAGTGGGAACGGACTGTGGCGCAGCACCGACCACGGGGCCACCTGGTCCGAGGTGGAGAACTTTCCCAATCCCGGCGACTACGTCGCCGACCCGACTGATTCGACCGGCTTCTACTCGGACAACCAGGGTGTCACCTGGGTGACCTTCGACCGTGGCAGCGGAACCAGCGGCAGCCCCACCAGCGACATCTACGTCGGGGTCGCGGACAAGCAGAACACGATCTACCGCAGCACCGACGCGGGGGCCACCTGGGAACGCGTACCGAACCAGCCGACCGGTTATCTCGCGCACCAGGCCGTGGTCGACAGCGAGAACGGCTACCTGTACATGGCCACCAGCGACACCGGCGGCCCCTACGACGGCAGCGCCGGTGACGTGTGGAAGCTCGACACCGACAGCGGGGAGTGGACCCGGATCAGCCCGGTGCCGTCCACCAGTGCCGACAACGACTACGGCTACAGTGGGCTGACCATCGACCGGCAGAACCCGGACACACTCATGGTCGCCACCCAGATCTCGTGGTGGCCCGACGTGATCCTCTTCCGCAGCACCGACGGCGGCCAGAGCTGGAGTCGTATCTGGGACTGGGGTGCCTACCCCGAGCGGGAACTGAACTACGAGATGGACGTCTCCTCGGTGCCCTGGCTGACCTTCGGAACCGAGCAGCCGGTCCCGCCGGAGACCTCGCCGAAGCTGGGCTGGATGACCGAGGCGATGGCGATAGACCCGTTCGACTCCGACCACATGCTCTACGGCACCGGGGCCACCATCTACGGCACCGACAACCTCACCCGGTGGGACCGGGGAAACAAGATCGACATCGAACCCAGCGTGGCCGGACTGGAGGAGACCGCCGTACTCGACCTGATCAGTCCGCCGGGCGGTGCGCCGGTGCTTTCCGCTCTCGGTGACATCGGCGGTTTCCGGCACGAACGACTGGACGAGGTGCCGGACATGATGTACGAGAACCCCGTCTTCACCAGCACCACCAGCATGGACTACGCCGGGATGTCGCCGGGGACGATGGTGCGCGTGGGCGAGTTCGACAAGTCGAGCAGGCCCGACGACAGTCGGGTGGCGTTCTCCTACGACGGCGGGAAGAGCTGGTTCCAGAACACCGAACCGTCCGGTGTCACCGGCGGCGGAACCGTCGCGGCGGCAGCGGACGGCAGCGGATTCGTCTGGAGTCCCGAGGGCACCGGCGTGCACTACACGACCGACCAGGGCGCGAGTTGGCAGGCGTCCACGGGAATCCCCAGCGGCGCGCGCGTGGAGTCCGACCGGGTCGATCCGGACAGGTTCTACGGTTTCCACCAGGGGACCTTCTACGTCAGCACCGACGGCGGAGCCAGCTTCACCGCCTCACCGGCTTCCGGGCTCCCCTCGGGCAGCGGTTACTTCAAGGCCGTGCCCGGGCGCTCCGGTGACATCTGGCTCACCGGCGAGGGAGGGTTGTGGCACTCGACCGACGCCGGGGAGTCCTTCAGCGAGGTCTCCGGAGTGGCGGGTTCCGACAACATCGGGTTCGGCAAGTCCGCGCCGGGAAGTGACTACCCCGCCATGTACTCGATCGCCACGATCGACGGGGTGACCGGCGTGTTCCGCTCCGACGACGCCGGGCAGAGCTGGACTCGCATCAACGACGACCAGCACCAGTACGGCAACATCGGTGACGCCATCACCGGTGACCCGGACGTGTACGGGCGGGTGTACCTCGGAACCAACGGACGAGGCGTCATATACGCCGACCCCGCGAACTAAAATCCGTAGTGGCAGTTGCCCGTGTGGCCGGGTAGCCGTCACGTGAGTCGGCGCCTTGCCGCGTTGGGCCGGCTCTTGAGTAGCGATCTACGCGGCGAGCGGCCCGGCCTTGCAATGCATCCGACTCACGCACCGGGGTTCCATGCGCTGCTTACCCGCGTGGTCCCGTTCCGAGGAGCGGCGCGGCGATTCCGCGAGAAATCGACTCCCCCGAAAGCGGCGATGCGGGTGAGGTAGGGCCGTGCAGCGCTCCTCGTGGTGAGAGCTCGCTCCGCTGAGCGGATGAACCGGCCGGGTGGAAGGTCTCCACCCGGCCGGTGCTTATCCGTCCACGAGCCGTGTCGGAGTCTCAGGAGTCGGTGGAGAAGGACAGCCGGTAGAGCATGCCGGGCAGGTCGTTGACCACGTACAGCTCACCGGAGCTGTCCGCTCCGAAGGCGGTCACCTGGATGGGTAGTTCCCCGAGCTTGGCGCTCTGATAGGTGTGCCCACCGTCGTCGCTGCGGAGGCCCCACACGCCGGCCGAGCAGTAGTCCGCCGCGAGGTAGGTGCCGTCCGCGATGTCCGAGTACCGCTCTCCCCGGTAGACGCGCCCGCCGATCACGGCGCAGCCCTCCACCGAGGTCTGGTAGGTCAGCACCGGCTCCACGTAGTCGGCGGCCGGCTCACACCGGTCCGGAGCGAACCGCTCCGTTCCCTCCATACAGGACCATCCGAAGTTCTGACCGCGAACCCCTTGCGGGATTCGGTTCACCTCCTCGAGGGACCCCTGTCCCACATCGGCGATCCACAGCGATCTTCCCTCCGGGTCGAAGGAGAACCGCCACGGATTGCGCAGTCCGTAGCTCCAGATTTCGCCGCGTGCGCCGGGAGTGTAGGCGAACGGGTTGTCCGGCGGGACGCAGTACGGCTGCTCACCGCACTGCCTGCTGACGTCGATCCGCAGCACCTTGCCCAGCAGGGTGCTGAGGTCCTGCCCACTGCGCAGCGGGTCTCCCGCGCCTCCGCCGTCGCCGATTCCCATGTAGAGGAACCCGTCGGGTCCGAAGGCGAGGTCGCCGCCGTTGTGGTTGGTGTGTTCGGAGTGCGGCTGGCTGAGCAGGACCTCCTCGCCGGCGGCCGGGTCGTCCGCCGCCAGCGAGAACCGTGACAGGGTCACGGCGGCGTCGGATGCCCGGGTGTAGGCGGCGTAGAGGATGTCTTCCCCGGTGTCCTCGGGGGAGGGGGCTATGCCGAGCAGTCCCTGCTCGTTACCGGCGTTTTCCACCCGGTTCGTTATGTCGAGCAGCGGCTGCCCCATGGTGCCGCTGTCGGGGTCGTAGGCGCGTACGGTGCCGGGCTTCTCGGCTATGAGCATCCGGCCGCTGCCGTCCGAGGCGGACGTGATGTCGGTGGGGCGTCGCAGCCGGTCGGTGTCCACCCGGGTGGCCGTCACGTTCAGTTCCGTCAGGTCGGGACGGGCGGTTCCCGCCGTGGGGGAGCCGGTCTTCCCGGTGGGTTCGGCGCCCGCCGGTGAACCCAGCGTCGCCGCTCCCAGGAGGAGTGACAGGAGTACCGTGCCGGTTCTTCGTCGCATCTCGTTCTCCGTCGTCGGATCGTGCGGTTCGGGAGGACACCGGTGTCCACGGTTTCGGCGGGGTCCGCCCCGGACCGCTCTGGCGGGCCCGGTGCGGTCGGGCCCGGTTCGGTGCTCGCCCCGTACGACAGGGCGGTGAGTATGTTATGGGAGCGCTCCCAAGTACAACAGGGTACGTTCGGGGGAGTAGTCGGCCTCGGAACCGGACTCCCGCGGCGCGGCGGGCGGAGCGGATCGTGCCGGGGGTGCTCGGGTGGCCGGGTATACCTACCGGGATGAGGGGCGTTTGGCGAGTGGTCGGTTCCCGCCGCACCCGCTCGTGGCACCCACGAGAATGTGATCCGTGACCGCGAGGCACGGCGACCCCGGCGGGGTGCGGATATCTTGGGGTCGTGAGTGGCGGAAGTATGACCAACGGGACCACCGCCTGGGTGCTGCCGGGCGGTTCCACCTTCGGTGCGGTGCAGGCGGGCCTGGTCAGCGCGTTGTTCGAGGCGGGGAGCACCCCGGACCTGCTGGTCGGGACCTCGGCCGGCGCGCTGAACTCGGCATGGCTGGCCGGGGATCCGACCCCGCGCGGCGCCGAACGGCTCCGCGAGCTGTGGAGCGGCATGCGCCGCCGTGACGTGTTCCCCGTCGAGCCGCTGCGGATCCTGGCGGGCAAGCTGGGGCTGTCGAACCACCTGATGAGCAACCGTGGCCTGGCGTCGTGGCTGCACCGCACCCTGCCGTTCCGACGGCTGGAGCAGGCGCGGTTACCGCTCACGGTCAGCGCGACCGATGTGGACACCAGCGAGGCAGTGTTCCTGGACAGTGGTCCGGCGCTGCCCGCGCTGGTCGCATCCTGTGCCATCCCCGGCGTGTTCCCACCCGTGGAGCTGGGCGGGCGCTCGCTCGTGGACGGCGGGCCGGCGGCGTTCATGCCGATCAGCCGCGCGGTGGAGCAGGGAGCTGACCGCGTGTACGTGCTGCCCTGCAGTGGGACCCGCTCTCTGGAGGCCGAGCAGGCGCGGTTCGGCGTGCTGCCGCCGCCGAAACGGCCGGCCAGATCGATCAGCGGTATCAACGGTGCCGCGCTCAGCGCGGCGATGTTCGCGGCCTCGACGCTGGACATGCAGCTCAACGCGGCGCGGTGTGAGCTCTACGTCCTTCCCTCGCCGAGAGTCGACCGGCTTTCGCCCTACTCCTTCGGGTACTCCGCGGCGCTGATCGACTGGGCCTGGCGCACCGCGCGCGACTGGCTGCCCACGGCGCGTCCGGTGCCCGCCGAGCCGGTGGACATCGCGGGGGAGGCCCGGGCACCACGCGGAACGCTCGAAATCACCGATTCGTGACGAAACTCCTCGTTCCCCGTCTCGTCAACCGATCGGTTGAACGCGACGAGGCGGGGTGTCTCGGTGTTTTGCCGTCCTCTTCGGAATATGAACGTTTTGAGTAATTCTGTTTCGGTATGATGAATTCCGCGGTGGCGCTGATGCGAAAAATCATTCGCAATGCTAAAAACATGGCATGCATCTGGCACCTCAGGAACGCGACAAGCTGCTCGTCTACGTCGCGGCCCAGCTCGCTCGCAGCAGGCTGGAGCGCGGGCTGAGGATGAACCACCCCGAGGCGATCGCGTTGATAACCGATCACGTGGTCGAGGGGGCCCGGGAAGGCCGCAGCGTTTCCGAGCTGATGTCCAGCGGCCGCCACGTGCTCACCAGGGACCAGGTCATGGACGGCGTCCCCGAGATGATCGACGACGTCCAGGTGGAGGCCACGTTCCCCGACGGCACCAAGCTCGTCACGGTGCACTCGCCGATCCAGTAGGAGACCGCGTGTATCCCGGAGAGATCATCCCCGCCCACGAGGCCGTGCCGCTCAACCCCGGCCGTCCGCGAGTGCGGCTGACCGTGCTCAACCGGGCCGACCGCCCGGTCCAGGTCGGCTCGCACTATCACTTCGCCGTGGCCAACTCCGGCCTGGAGTTCGACCGGGACGCCGCTTGGGGGCACCGGCTGGACATCGCTGCGGGCACGGCGGTTCGCTTCGAACCGGGCATCGAACGCGAGGTCGAGCTCGTCCCGATCGGCGGTACCCGTACCGTACCGGGACTGCGCACCGAACACTCCGGAAGTCTCGACGCCGACCGGGTCGACGCCGACGGTCCGGACAGACCGGGAAAGGACCGCGATGACTGAGCCGAACGGTGTTCACGAGATCGGGCGGGAGCGCTACCTGGAACTCTTCGGTCCCACCACGGGGGATCGCATCCGCCTCGCCGACACCGATCTGCTGGTGGAGATCACCGAGGACCGTGCCGCCGGTCCGCACGGCTCCGGTGAGGAAGCCGTGTTCGGCGGCGGCAAGGTCGTGCGCGAGTCCATGGGGCAGTCGGTGGCCACCAGGGCGCAAGGGGCGCCCGACCTGGTCGTCACCGGAGCGGTGATCCTCGACCACTGGGGCGTGGTCAAGGCCGACGTGGCGGTCCGCGACGGGCGGATCGTCGGCATCGGAAAAGCCGGCAACCCGGACACCGCGGCCGGGGTCGATCCCGCCATGATGATAGGCCCCGCCACCGAGATCGTCGCGGGCAACGGCAGGATTCTCACCGCGGGCGGCATCGACTGCCACGTGCACTTCATCTGTCCGCAGGAGATCGACGTCGCGCTGGCCTCCGGCGTCACCACGCTCATCGGCGGCGGTACCGGTCCGGCGGAGGGCTCCAAGGCCACCACGGTCACGCCGGGTGAGTGGAACCTCGCCCGGATGCTGCTGTCGTTGGAGAATTCGCCGGTCAACACCCTGCTGCTGGGCAAGGGGAACACGGTGAGCGAGGAGGCGCTGGACGAGCAGCTGCGCGCCGGTGCGGGCGGGCTCAAGCTGCACGAGGACTGGGGCGCGACACCCGCGGCCATCGACACCGCGCTGCGCGTCGCCGACCGCAGCGGGGTCCAGGTGGCCATCCACACCGACACGCTCAACGAGGCGGGTTTCCTGGAATCCACTCTGGACGCCATCGCGGGGCGTTCGATCAACGCCTACCACGCCGAGGGCGCGGGCGGCGGGCACGCACCTGACATCATCAAGGTGGCCGGCCACCCCCACGTACTGCCCTCCTCGACCAACCCGACGCGGCCGCACACGGTCAACACCATCGACGAGCACCTGGACATGTTGATGGTCTGCCATCACCTGAACCCCTCGGTCCCGGAGGACCTGGCCTTCGCGGAGAGCCGCATCCGCCCGACCACCATCGCGGCCGAGGACGTGCTGCACGATCTCGGCGCGATCTCCATGATCGGTTCGGACGCCCAGGCCATGGGGCGGATCGGTGAGGTGGTCACGCGTACGTGGCAGACAGCGCACGTCATGAAGCGCGCCAGAGGAGCGCTGCCGGGCGACGACACGGCGGACAACCTGCGTGCCCGGCGCTACGTCGCCAAATACACCATCAACCCGGCCATCGCCCACGGCATCGACGGTTCCGTCGGCTCCGTCGAGGTCGGAAAACTCGCCGATCTCGTGCTGTGGGAGCCGAGGTTCTTCGGAGTACGACCGCACATGGTGCTCAAGAGCGGATTCGCGGTTCGGGCGGCGATGGGGGACGCCAACGCCTCCATACCGACGCCGCAACCGGTGCTCTCCCGCTCGATGTTCGGAGCCGAGCCGCGAGCGGCCGAAACCGGAGCGGTGTCCTTCGTGGCCCCCGAGACCCTGGAAGCGGGGGTGGATCAGCGGCTGGGGCTACGACGTGAGCTCGTCGGGGTTTCCGACACGCGCGGGGTGACCAAGGAGAACATGCGACACAACGGGGCAACCCCGGACGTCCGGGTCGATCCGGACAGCTTCGCGGTGCGGGTGGACGGTGAACTCGTCGAGCCCGAGCCGGTCTCCGAAGTCCCCATGGCACAGCGCTACTTCCTGTTCTGATGGCACTCCGGACCACGACGGCCTCGCTGGCCGTGCTCACCCTCGCCGACGCTCGGTTCCCCGGCGGTGGTCACGCGCACTCCGGCGGCCTGGAGGAGGCGGTGCACCGGGGCGCGGTCTCCGATCCCCGGCAGCTGCGCGAGTTCCTCCACGGCAGGTTGCACGGCGCGGGTGCGCAGGCGGCGGTCTTCGCGGCCGCGGCCGCCCACGCGGCCGCCCGGCGCGTCCACCCGCACCACTGGTCGCGGTTGGACGCCGAGTTCGACGCGCGCACCCCCTCGCCCGCGCAGCGCGCGGCCAGTCGCGCCCAGGGGCGCGGCACGTTCCGGGCGGGGCGGGCGGCCTGGCCTTCCGAGGTGCTCGACGAGCTGCTCACAATCACCGGCAGCCCGCATCACCCCGTCGTGGTGGGTGTGCTGTTGGGGGCAGGCGCGTCGGGAACCCCGGTCGAGGCCGCGTTCGTGACCGCCTACCTGTCGGTCAGCGGTCCGGCCTCGGCCGCCGTCCGGTTGCTGGGGCTGGACCCCTTCGCGGCCAACGCGGCGGTCGCCGCGCTGGAGCACGAGGCCGAGGGCGTCGCCGAGGCGGCGGCCCGCAGCGCGGGTGAGTCGCCGGAGGACCTGCCCGGTACCAGCGCCCCCGCCCTCGATCTGCTCGCTCAGGAACACCAACGACACCACCGGGAAGAGGTGCGTCTCTTTGCAAGCTGAACACCGGGACCACGTGCACGGATCGGACGGTCACCGCCATCCGGTCGATTTCGACCCCACCGCGGCCGGTCCCGATCCGTTCCCGCCGGAGGGGGTGGGCGGCAGGCCGTTGCGGATCGGTATCGGGGGACCGGTCGGCAGCGGCAAGACCGCGCTGACCGCGGCGCTGTGCCGAACGCTGGGGGAAGAACTCGAACTCGCCGTGGTCACCAACGACATCTACACCACCGAGGACGCCGACTTCCTGCGGCAGGCGGGTGTACTGGAGCGCGAACGCATCGAGGCGGTGCAGACCGGCGCCTGCCCGCACACCGCCATCAGGGACGACATCACGGCGAACCTGGACGCGGTGGAGCGGCTGTGCGAGCGGTACTCCACTCTGGATCTGGTTCTGGTGGAGAGCGGTGGGGACAACCTGACCGCCGTGTTCAGCCGTGGACTGGCCGACGTGCAGGTCTTCGTGGTGGACGTGGCGGGAGGCGACAAGGTTCCCCGCAAGGGCGGCCCGGGGGTGACCACCGCCGATCTGCTGGTCATCAACAAGGTGGATCTGGCGGAACGGGTCGGTGCCGACATGGAGGTCATGCTCGCCGACGCGCACCGAATGCGTGGTGAGTTGCCCGTGCTCGCCCAGTCGCTGACCGACGACCCGGCCGCCTCGGCGGCCGCCGACTGGGTGCGCCAACAGCTGGCCGCCCACCGCTCCGCCGTCGGACCGGCGGCCGGATGAGGTCGGCCGCCTCGTTGACGGTGGAGCTGGACGGCACCGGTGGTTCCGTGGTGCGCGGGCTGCGTTCCGCGGCGCCGCTGACGCTGGTGCCGCGACGCCGTGGCACCGGCGCTCCCGGTCCGGCGGTGGTGCACCTGGTGGGGTCGGCCACCTCGCCGCTCGGCGGTGACGATCTCGCACTGCGGGTGCGTGTGGAGGCCGGGGCCCGCCTGCTGCTGCGCGGTATCGCCGCCGCCCTCGCGCTGCCGGGGCATCGCCCCGGAGGAAGTCGCAGCTCGATCAGCATCGACGTGGAGGAGGGCGGCACCGTCGAGTATCTGCCGGAGCCGACCGTGATAACCGCCCGGGCCGAGCACCGCGCCGAACTCGTCGTGCGGTTGGCGCGGTCGGCGCGGGCGTGCTGCCGGGAGACGCTGGTGCTGGGGCGCAGTGGGGAGTCACCGGGCGGGCTGGTGACGAGTACGAGCCTGGAGCGCGAGGGCGAACCCTTGCTGCGCCACACCTTCGAACCCGGTGGGGAACGGTTGCGCGCCAGCCACGGACACCTCGGTGGTGCCCGGGTGCTGGCCAACGAGGTCGTGGCCTGGGGGCGGGACCCCGAACTACCGCGCTCGGAGCCGGACTGGGCCCTGCTGCCGCTGGCGGGTGGGGGTTCGTTGACCACGGTGCTCGCTCCGGACGCGGTCACCGCGCGGCGGCGGCTCGCCGAGGCCCGCGCGGTGCACCCCGCGGTCGAGGAGCTCACGCCCGCCGACGGGCCGTGGTGAGCCGGGGGTACCGGGTCGGCTCGGCGGGGGCGGCGAGCGCGAGTGCCCACGGTCGTCAGTGCTTACCGTCGGGTTCCTGGCTGTGGATGTACACCCCGCCCCAGAACGCTAAGCCGGTTATGACTACTTTGGACTCACCGTGCGAGGCGGCACCGCGCACGTCCCGCTCCACGCCTCCCATGATCGCCGTACAGCGGTCCTCGACCCTGGTCCCGGGGGAGACGACGACCTCGATCCCGCCCATGACGGCGTAGCAGTGGATCTCCACCTCGGCGGCGTCGAGGAAGGCGTCCCGCAGGTCTATCTTGCCGCCACCCCAGAAGGCGAACGTGGTGAAACGGGGTGGCACTCGCCAGGGGCCGATCCGTTCGGCGTAGCTCATGATCCCCAGCGCCGCGCGGCCGGTGCGCGAGTCGGGGGAGCGGGGAGGTCCCGTCGCGGAGGTTCCGCCGGTCTCGTCGGGGAGGTCGTCGACCAGCGGTGTCAGCTCGCCGTAGGTACGTGCCCGGTAGGCTCCGGCGACTCGTTCGTCGAACTCGTCCAGCGTCAGCCGGCCTTCCCGCTGCGCTTGCCGCAGCAGCGTCGCGATCTTCTCCCTGTCGGCGTCGGACGCGCGGAAGTCGGGCGATTCGCTCGGCATGGCACAGAGCATACTTCCATCGGGCCCTGTCGAGTGCTCCTGTCGTCGGTTGAGGCCGAAGTGGACCCGCCGTACCGTCAACGCGAATTGTTTTCGTTTATGACGGACGGTAGTAATCCCTTGGAGTGTTCGACATGACGCGACGCAGCATTCTCGGCTCGGCCGCGCTGGCCGTGCTGCTGGCCACCGGATCCGGAGTCGCGCACGCGGCCGAACAGCCCCCGTCGAGCGGGAGTCTCACCGCGCTGACCTACAACGTGGCCGGGCTGCCCGACTTCATCTCCGGCAGCGACCCCGCCACCAACACCCCGCTGATCAGCGGCCGACTGCCCGACTACGACCTCGTCAACGTCCAGGAGGACTTCAACTACCACGACGAGCTGTACGGCGACGACGACCACCAGTACCGTACCGAGACGAGCGGCCCCGCCCTGTTCGGCGACGGGCTCAACACCCTCTCCAGGGCCCCGTTCTCCGGTTTTCGGCGTGTCACCTGGGACGACTGCCACGGCACGGACTGCCTGACCCCCAAAGGCTTCAGCCACGCCCGGATCGAGCTCGCCGGGGGAACCGGGTTCGACCTCTACAACGTGCACGCCAACGCGGGAACCGACCCCGGCGACCTCGCGGCGCGCCGGTCCAACATCACGCAGCTCTCCGAGTACATCCAGCGCAACTCACGGGGCAGGGCCGTGGTCGTCATGGGAGACACCAACACCCGCTACACCAGGGAGGGCGACAACATCCGGGAGCTGGTCGAGGACAACGGGCTCACCGACGCCTGGGTCCGGCTCGAACGGGACGGGGAGCGTCCCGCCGAGGGGTCCGCACCGCTGAAGTGCGACCCCGACTCACCGAGCGACTCCTGCGAGGTCGTGGACAAGATCCTGTACCGCGACGGTGGTGGGCTCGACCTGACCGCGAGTGACTACCGCAACGAGCACACCGCGTTCCTGGACGAGGCGGGCGAGCCGTTGTCCGACCACTTCCCGCACATGGTGCGCTTCGAATGGATCTCCAGCGAGTAGGGGTTCGCCGCTCCGGTGCGCCGAGGTGACCGGGTGGCGGAACCGCTGGGGAGCGTCATCGTCGTCCTCGTTCGGTGAGCGAGCAGGATGAGGGGGCGTCAGCTCACGTTCGACATCCGCGCAGGTCGTCCCGACGAGGAGGCGGGCTCCGTTCCCGGATGCCGTGCGCGGTCCGTGGTGCGGGCGGACACTCGAGAACGGGCCTGTGGGTCGGAAACCGCGGTTCCGCGAGCCCCGGTTGCCGTTGGGTGGCGGTCGTGCGCGGTGGAACCGGGGTTTTCCGAACCGGTTCGGCCCTGGAAGCCGTCGTGACCCGGTGACCGGAGCTGGAGATGAGCGGTGCGGACAACGGCCCCGGTTTTCGGGCCGACGCGGAGGAACTGATCGGCAGGTTCGGCGCCTCGCTGTGGGAGTACGCGGTCTACACCCTCGATCCCGAGGGGATCGTCTCGACCTGGAACCCGGGAGCGGAACGAATCACCGGTGCTGCCGCGTCGGAGGTCGTCGGGCGCAACATCTCGGTGTTCTACACCGCCGAGCAGCTCGCGGCCGGGTACCCGGCGCAGCTGCTCGAACAGGCCGCTCGGCTCGGCAGCTACACCGACGAGGGATGGCGGGTGCGCAGGGACGGCACCAGGTTCTGGGCGCACGTGACCACCATCGCGCTGTGGTCCAGCACGGGAACCCTGCAGGGATTCGCCCGTGTGACCAGGGACGACACCGAGTCGCACTCCCGGCTCGAACGATCGTTGCGGCGGTTCCGCGACCTGTTCGGGCTCACGCCCGTCGGTATCGGTGTGTTCGACCGCTACGGCTGTGTGCTCGACTCCAACCCGGCGCTGCGGGAGCTGTTCGGTTACGGCGAGGACGAGATGCGGAGCGCGCACATCGCCGACATGCTCCATCCCGACGAACCGGACAGGCAGTCCCTGCTGTGCGAGTTCCGGGATGGGAAACCCCCGGAGGACGACACCCCCCGAGAGTGGTCCATGATCCGTGCCGACGGGCGGCGGGTGATCTGTGAGCTGCACGTCGCGAAATCGCTGCGCGACACCGGGGAGCCGTTCTGGTTGGCGGTGTTCCAGGACGTCACTGAACGTCATCGGCGTGCCGAGGAGTGGCGCTACTGGGCGACGCATGACAGCCTGACCGGCTTGCCGAACCGAACAGCCGTTCACGAGCTGCTCAGCGGGGCCGACATGCGGGGCCTGGCGATGCTGTACTGCGACATCACCAACTTCCGGCGGATCAACGAGTCCCTGGGGCTGCGCGCGGGGGACGAACTGCTCATCGAGATGGCGAAACGGATGCGCAGTGATCTGCCCCGGGAGTGGCTGGCCGCCCGGATGGCCGCCGACGAGTACCTGATCGTCTGCCCCGCCCCCGAGGAGACCGGTGGTGTCGACGCGATAGCCGATATCGTCGGCGAACTCTTCCATCGCCCGGTGTACCTGCGCGGGCATCCCCCTATCCAGGTCTCGGCCTCCATCGGGATCGCGGTGGGCGACGACACCACGGGCGCGGACGATCTGCTGCGTTCCGCCGGGGCCGCCGTGATGGAGGCGAAGTCGAACGAGCGCAGACGGATCGCGGTGGCCGGTCCCACCCTCATCTCGGCGATGGACCGCCAGGTGGAGTTGGAGAGCGAGCTGCGCACCGCGATCGAGTCCGACCAGCTGAGCCTGTACTACCAGCCGATAGTGCGGGCCACGGGGGTGATCGTCGCGGCCGAGGCGCTCGTGCGTTGGAACCACCCCGAGCGGGGACTGCTCGGCCCCGAGGTGTTCCTGCCGGTGGCCGAGCGTGCCGACCTGCTCGGTGAACTCGACCGCTGCGTGTTGCGAAACGCCATGCGCGACACCTCCGATTGGCCGGTCAAGCCCGACGGGAAACAGGCTGCGGTCTCGATCAACCTGGCCGAACTCTCCCCGGGAGATCCCGACTTCGTGGCCACCCTCGACGCCGCCTCGGCCGAAACGGGCCTTCAGCAGAACCGGGTGGTCGTCGAACTGCTGGAAACCTCGTTGATCAACCTCTCCGAACGGGGCAGGGACACCATGAACGAGCTCACCGAGCGCGGTCTTCGCTTCGCCGTGGACGACTTCGGCACCGGTTACTCCTCCCTGGCCCGGCTGCGCGAGCTGCCCATCGACGTGATCAAGATCGATCGTGGTTTCGTGCGCGACGTCGTCACCGTCCGGGCGGACCTCATGGTGGCCAAGGCGATCGTCGATCTGGCCAAGGCCATCGGCTGCACCTGCACCGCCGAGGGGGTGGAAACGGCGGAACAGTTCGAGTCGTTGCGCGGTGTCGGCGTGCACACCTACCAGGGATGGCTGTTCGCACCCGCTGTGCCCGCCGCGGAACTGCGGGAACTGTTGGCCTCGGGGCCGCTCTCACCCGGGAACCCGTGACAGCGGCCCGCACCGGACCCCGACCTCGCCCGACGTGTCCGAGACCGGTCGGGGCCGACGGGAGCCGCCTCGTTGGTCCTCCCGCCGGCCCGGTCGCGGGACTCCGGTCAGCAACCGGGTTGCCGCGCGTCCGCCGGGTTCAGGGCGTTGAACACGAGCCGCTGCGCGGTGTCGTCGTAGGAGATGCCGATGTGCTCGGTGAGGTTGATCGCGCAGAAGTCCTGCAGCGCCAGGTTGGTCACGTTCGGCCCCTCGGCCAGGAAGGCCGAGGTGTAGGGAGTAACCACCTCGTCGAACTTGGTCGCGATGTTGGTGTAGTCCACACCGGGAACCGTCTCACCGTCCGAGTTCAGCTCCGCGAGGAAGTCCGACCCGGCCAGCTGCTGGGTGCACGCGGCGCACGGCGGCTTCCCCTCGGGCAGGAAGCCGGCCAGCTCGTTGATCCCGTACAGCGTGGTGCCGTGGTTGGACGGAGCCAGCGCCACCAGCGAGTCCACCTCAGCGGCTCCGCCGAGGTTCTCGATGTAGTACCTGGGCATCATCCCGCCCTGCGAGTGCCCGACCAGGTCCACCTCGTCCGCGCCGGTGGCGGTGAGCACCCGGTCGACGAACTCGTCCAGCTCCGCCGCGGACCGGCTGATCTCACCGGTTCCCCGGATGGCGCTTCCCTCGCCACCGCCGTAGTTCAGCGAGAACACGCAGTAGCCGCGCTCGGCGAGTTCCGGGGAGAGTTCCGCCCAGTTGTCGTACTGGTTCTCGAAGGTCCCGTGTACCAGCACGACCGGGTCCGGGTGTTCGGGGCCCGGTTCGCACGAGAAGTCGTTCGCTCCCGCCGGTACGGTGTTTGGGTGCTGCTGTGAGTAGACGAACGCCGTCAGGAAGTCGTCCTGCCGAGGGCCGGTTTCACCGGCGGTGGTGTCCGCGTGGGACACACCCGTCGTCCCGATTCCGGTGACGGTGGCCAGTGCCAGGGCTCCCGCACCCGCCACCAGACCGCGCAACAAACGCGTCGATGGATTCATGCTGACTCCTCTCGAATTCCCGGACGTCGAGCGCGTGCGTGACGAGAACCGCTTTCGTGCCCGACGTCAGGGGTGTTTCGTGGTCGCCGATTTCCGATCCCGACTCCGAACGCGGCACCCGATTCCTTCCGGCTGCCGGTCTCGTGGAGTCGTTTGATCCGTCGAACGGCGAATTCAGCGTCCGAGCAGGAGCGATCCGATTCAATGCTCCGAACGAGTGTAGGCGGGTGCTCGTGCGTTGCCGTGGTGTTTTTCTGTCACCACGCGGACAAATCCGGAGTGTCACCATGGCAGTCGCCTGCCAATCGAACACCGTTTCACGCACCGCGGTGAGTCGATTGTGGAACGGAATTGTCAACCTGGTTATGGAAGAGGCCGTTCCGCGCGGTTTCAGCTTGTGCGGAGGTCCTGTTCCGCAGTAGCTTTTCCCCTCGCGGGACTCGGGAACTGGTGAGCGAATTCTCGGAGTGCTACCCGACGAGAAGTGTTCCGCCGGGGTCCCGCCGCCGCTCGGTGGGGCGGGGACCGTGCGCCGGATGGTTCCCGAGAAGGAACCGGGTTTCCCGCCGGGGAGAGACTCCAGGCCGTTTCACACCGATCCCCGAGGGGACGACGAACCGGAGGTGGCGACATCCGTGACCGGATCGGTTCCACCCGTGCCATGAACATCGCTCCCGCCGGATCGCGTTCGGGGCGGCCCCCCGCTGTGGTGCTGACCGTGGTGGCGTTCGTCGGGTTCGTCACCACGCTGGACAACACCGTCGTCGCGGCCGCCGCACCGTCCATGGGACGTGATCTGGGGATCGAGCTCGCGGTGCTGCAGTGGGTGAGTATCGCCTACATGCTGCCCTACGCCGGGCTGGTGCTGGTGGCGGGGACCGTGCTGGACCGGCTCGGGGACCGGGCGCTGTTGGCGGGATTCGGCCTGTTCGCGGCGGGAGCGGTGGTGTGCGGTGCGGCCGGGAGCGCCGTGCCGCTGTTGCTGGGGCGAGCCGCCCAGGGAGTCGCGGCCGCCCTCATCGTGCCGGGAACGCTGCGGCTGCTGCGTACCGAACTCCCACGAGGGCGGCGTGCCACCGCCGCGGCCACCTGGACCGCCGCTCTGGCCGCCGCCCTGGCGCTCGGGCCGTGGCTGGGCGGGGTGGTCTCGCAGTACCTGCACTGGAGCTGGATCTTCTACGGCAACCTCCCCTTCGTGGTTCCGGCCGTGGTGCTCGTCGCGGTCGGCACCTCAGGCGGTGAGCGACCTTCCGCCGTGAAGCCGCGGGTTCCGGCCGCGCTGGCCGTGACCACCGGGCTGGTGCTGCTGACCGCGGCGCTGGTGACCGCCTCGGAAGCCGGGGCGGGGATGTCCTGGTCCGTCCCGCTGGGAGTGCTCGGGGCTCTGGTCCTGACCGGTTTCGCGTTCGGTGAGCGCCGCGCTCGCGAACCGCTGGTCCCTCCGAGGCTGCTGCGCGAGCGAGTGTTCCTCGGTGCCAACGTGCTGTTGCTGCTGTGGGGGCTGGGAATCAGCGGCGTCGTCTTCTTCACCCCGCTGGTGCACCAGGACTACCTCGGTCTCGGGCCCGGTGCGGCGGGTCTTCCGCTCGTACTGGTCGCGCTGGGGGTGATCATCGCGACACCTCTGGTGGGGCCCGCCGTCCGGAAGCTCGGAACGCACCGGGTCGTCGCATCCGGCCTGGGCGTGGTCGCGCTGGGACTGTTCGGGTTGGCCGCCGTCAATCCCGTGGCCTCGGTGGCGCCCCGGGTGCCGGTGCTGCTGGTGGTCGGGCTGGGATCGGCGTTCACGGCTCCCATCACCTCCCGAGCGCTGGACGAGAGCGGGGAGGACGACGCGGGAACGGCTTCCGGGGTGCTGACGGCGGCGCGGGAACTGTCCAGTGCTTTCGGGGTGGCGGTGCTCGGTCTGGTCGTTTCCATCGTCCAGCAGCACCGGCTCGCCGCCGGTTCTCCCGAGCCTTCGGCGCTGGCTTCCGGTTACACCCACGCTGTTCTGCTCGCCGCCTTGCTGCAGGCGATCGCGGCGTCGCTCGCCTGGCCGTTGCTGCGGCCCGCTCCGTTCGACGGGTCCGCTGCCTCGGCCGAACCGACGAGTCGAGTGAAGAATTCGAGGCGATGAGCTCTTGTCGATACGAAGAACCGTCCGCGGTAGCGGGCGTCTGCTCGCGGTGCTGCTGGTGCTCGTGCTCGCGCAGGTCCCCGTCGCCACCCGCACCGGAGTCGCGGTGCCTTCCGGGGATACCGGACCCGATTCAGAGCTGTTCTCCGCCGAACCGCCGCTCTGGAGCGAGAGTGGTCACTTAGGCGGTGAGGAGCCCGCCGACAACGGCGCGCGGATCGTGTCGCGCAGGTGGCTGGGGAAGCGAACTCTGGATCTGGCGATCCAGTCCCCGTCGCTGGCCGACATCGGGATGGTGCGCGTGCTGCTGCCACGCGGCTGGCGCTCCCAGAAGTCACGGGACTGGCCGGTGCTCTACCTGCTGCACGGCTGCTGCGAGCCAGCCGACTACCGCTCCTGGACCGAGTTCACCGACGTCCGGCGGTTCACCGCCGACAAACCCGTCATGGTGGTGATGCCCAGTGACGGTGCCGCCGGGATGTACAGCCAGTGGCGGAACTTCGGGTTGGCCACCGTCCCGGACTGGGAGACCTTCCACCTGACCGAAGTGCGCCAAATCCTGGAACGCAACTACCGCGCGGGGCACCGCAGAGCGGTCGCCGGGATCTCCATCGGTGGTTTCGGAGCGATGCACTACGCGTTCCGGCACCCGGACATGTTCCGGGCGGCCGCCTCCTACAGCGGCATGCTCCACACCACGGGGCCGTTCGTGCCGGAGATCATCAAGGGCATCCTGATCCGCGAAGGGTACTACGACTGGCGGGCCCTCTGGGGGGACGACCGGGTGAGCCGGGAGCTGTGGCGCTCTCACAACCCCCACAGCAACGTGGGGGCCCTGCGCGGTACGGATCTCTACGTTTCCGCCGGAAGCGGTCTCAGCGGTCCGCTGGACCCCGGGCCGAAGCTCGACGTGCTCGAATCCGCCTCGTTGTACACCTCGAAGTTCTTCGTGCGCGCACTGCGAGAGGAAGGGGTTCCCGTGACCACCCACTTCTACAATCGGGGAACGCACAGCTGGCCGTACTGGCAGCGGGAGCTGCACCGCTCCTGGTCGATGCTCACGCGGGACCTGTACCGCTGATTCAACCGTCGACCGGGGTGGTGCCGTAGCTCTGGCGCGGCCCACTGGTCGGGTAACCACGAAAAAACCCTGTGGGCCGCACGAGCGGCTCACAGGGCATATATCAGGACCCAGTATCGGTGCCCTCGGCAGGACTCGAACCTGCGACACCCGCCTCCGGAGGGCGGTGCTCTATCCGCTGAGCTACGAGGGCTTTGCTGTTGAACTTCTCAAAGCCTAACCCATGCCGTGAGCGCCACGTGCGTCGGGGGTGATCGCTTTCGGGGTAGGGCTTTCCGCTTGCCCCGTGACCTCGGACGCGGGATGGGGGGGGGGGGCGAAACCGGTTCGCGCTGTTGGTCGGGGTTCGAGCTGTATCGCGGCGGCCCGGAGGGCAGGCTGTTCGTCCTCCTCTTTCGGGAGTGCCGACCGTTCGGAATGGGTACCTGCCGGGAGGCGCCGTGCCCTCCGCCGGTCTTCGTGAGAGACATCACTTTTCCGGGCGGGGTTTCCTGTTGCGCCGACTTATGCATATGTCACTATGTGTTCGACGGAAGCCGTTCGGGAGGTGAATCGGTGGGACACGGTCACGGACACGGCGGGGCCGGTGAAGCGGCCGCCAGTGCCTCGGGGCGCTACGTGCGCAGACTCGCGCTGTCCCTGCTGATCCTGCTGGCGTTCCTCGTCGTCGAGGTCGTCGTCGGTTTCCTGACGTCCTCGCTGGCCCTGCTCTCCGATGCGGGCCACATGCTCACCGACGTCCTCGGTATCGGGATGGCCCTGGCGGCGATCACCGCCGCACGACGGGCCTCCGGCTCCAGGAGCACCTTCGGGCTCTACCGGGTGGAGGTGCTGGCCGCGCTGGCCAACGCCGTTCTGCTGTTCGGCGTGGCGGGCTACATCCTCTACGAGGCGATCGGGCGGCTCGCGCGGCCTCCTGAGGTGCCGGGCGTGCCGATGATGCTCACCGCCGCGGCCGGACTGGCGGCCAATCTCGTGGTCTTCGCCCTGTTGCGGCGGGGCGCCGACGAGAGCCTCAACGTGCGCGGTGCCTATCTGGAGGTGCTCGCCGACACCGTCGGTTCCGTCGGCGTGCTGCTCGGCGGTGTGCTCACCTGGGCTTTCGGGTGGGGACTGGCGGACCCGATCGTGGCGGTGGCCGTGGGGCTGTTCGTGCTGCCCCGCACCTACAAGCTGGCGCGTCAGGCGTTGCGCATCCTGGTGCAGCAGGCCCCCGAAGGGGTGGACGTCGAGCGGATGCACGGCGATCTCGCCGAGATCGAACCGGTCACCGAAGTGCACGATCTGCACGTGTGGACGTTGACCTCCGGCATGGAGGTGGCCTCGGCCCATCTCACAACCACCTCCGAGGCCGATCACTGCGAGGTGCTGGCCAGCGCGCAGCGGCTGCTGTCGGAGCGCTACCACATCGAGCACGCCACGTTGCAGATCGAGCCGCGCGATCGCGCCACCGGTTGCCATTCTCTCAAATGGTGAGACGAAGTCCGTTGTCCGCGTGGCGGGGAGCGGCTTCCCCGCCACCCGCTGGTTAACCAGCGGCATTGCTTTCTTAGACTTCATCAGGTGACACCAGCCGCGCTTGCCGAACTCGTCCGAACAACCGCTGTCGACGTACTGTCCGCCCGAGGGGTGGACACCTCGGTGCTGCCGGAGAAGGTCACGGTCGAACGTCCCCGCAACCCCGAGCACGGCGACTACGCGACCAACCTGGCCATGCAGGTCGCCAAACCGGCCGGGCTCAACCCGCGGGAACTGGCGGGTTGGCTCGCCGAGTCGCTCTCGCAACGCGACGAGATCACCTCGGCCGAGGTCGCCGGGCCGGGCTTCCTCAACCTCCGGCTCGCCGCCGACGCGCAGGCCGCCATCGTGCGCGACGTGCTGACCAAGGGCTCCACCTTCGGCACGGGGGACATCTACCGCGGGCTGCGGGTGAACCTGGAGTTCGTCTCGGCCAACCCCACCGGCCCCATCCACCTGGGGGGGAGTCGCTGGGCCGCCGTCGGTGACGCGCTCGGACGAGTGCTCACCGCGCAGGGGGCCGAGGTCACCAGGGAGTACTACTTCAACGACGCGGGCGCGCAGATCGACCGGTTCGTGCGCTCGCTGGTCGCCAGCGCGCGGGGTGAGGAGATCCCGGAGGACGGCTACGGCGGGGAGTACGTCGCCGAGATCGCCTCGGAAGTCGTGCGCGGCCAGTCCGACGACGTGCTGGCGCTGCCCCCCGAGGAGCGCGACGAGGTGTTCCGCCGCGTGGGGGTCGGACTCATGTTCGACGAGATCAAGCGGAGCCTGCACGAGTTCGGTACCGACTTCGACGTCTTCTTCCACGAGGACTCGCTGCACAACTCCGGCGCCGTCGCCGAGTGCGTGCAGCGGCTCAAGGACTCCGGAAACCTCTACCACTCCGAGGGTGCCTGGTGGCTGCGTTCCACCGAGTTCGGCGACGACAAGGACAGGGTCGTCATCAAGAGCGACGGTGCCCCCGCCTACATCGCCGGTGACATCGCCTACCTGCGGGACAAGAGCGAGCGCGGGTTCCAGTTGTGCCTGTACATGCTCGGAGCGGACCACCACGGTTACGTCTCGCGGTTGAAGGCGGCCGCGGCGGCGATGGGCCAGGATCCGCAGTCGGTGGAGGTCCTCATCGGCCAGCTGGTCAACCTGGTCCGCGACGGTGAACCGGTGCGGATGAGCAAGCGGGCGGGCACCGTCGTCACGCTGGAGGACCTGGTGGAGGCCGTCGGCGTGGACGCGGCGCGCTACTCCCTGATCCGTTCCTCGGTCGACTCGGCCGTCGACATCGACCTCGACCTCATCAGCAGGCACACCAACGAGAACCCGGTCTTCTACGTGCAGTACGCGCACGCCAGGCTGTCTTCGTTGCAGCGCAACGCGCTTTCGCTGGGGATCGACAGGGGAGACGTGGCGGGCGCGGACCTGTCGCTGCTCACGCACGACAGGGAGGGGGATCTGATCCGCACGCTCGGCGAGTTCCCCAGGGTGGTGCGTTCGGCCGCCGAACTGCGCGAACCGCACCGGGTGGCGCGCTACCTGGAGGACCTCGCCAGCGCGTACCACCGCTTCTACGACGCCTGCAGGGTCCTCCAGCCGGGGGACGACCAGCCCGGACCACTGACGGTCGCCCGGTTGCACCTCTGCGAAGCGGCCCGGCAGGTGCTGGCGAACGGTCTGAGCCTGCTCGGAGTCAGTGCTCCCGAACAGATGTAGAGGAGGCGCATGATGCGCGCCCATCCAGCCGGACCGAGGCACGCCGACGTCGCGGTGGCCGCCGACGCCTCGGGCCAGGCCCCCTCCTCGGTGGAGGAGACCAACCTGCTGCACCCGCACGTCTGGCCGCGCAACGCGGTACGTGGTGAGGACGGCGTCACCAGCATCGCGGGCTGCGACGTACGTGAGCTGGCCGAGCGGTACGGCACACCGTTGTTCGTGCTCGACGAGGCGGACTTCCGCGCGCGCTGCCGGGACTACGCCGCGGCGTTCGGTGACCCCGCCGCGGTGCACTACGCGGCCAAGGCGTTCCTGTGCACCGAGGTGGCCCGCTGGATCGACCAGGAGGGGCTCGGGCTGGACGTCTGCAGCGGTGGTGAACTGGGGGTGGCGCTGCGGGCGGAATTCCCGCCGGGACGCATCACGGTGCACGGCAACAACAAGTCCACCGCCGAGCTGGCGGCCTCGCTCGACGCCGGCGTCGGCTCGATCGTGCTGGACTCCTTCCACGAGATCGCAAGGCTGGAGCACCTCGCCGCTGAGCGCGGCCTGCGCCAGCGGGTCATGATCCGGGTCACCGTGGGAGTGGAGGCCCACACCCACGAGTTCATCGCCACGGCCCACGAGGACCAGAAGTTCGGCTTCTCACTGGCGGCCGGGGACGCGGCCGAGGCGGCGCGCAGGGTGCTGAAATCGGACTCGCTGCTGCTGGTGGGGCTGCACAGCCACATCGGTTCGCAGATCTTCGACGATGACGGTTTCGAGCTCGCGGCACACCGGGTGATCGGGCTGCTGGCCGAGCTCCGCGCCGAGCACGGCGAGCGGGCACTGGCCTCGCTCGAAACCGTGGATCTCGGCGGTGGTCAGGGCATCGCCTACACTCGGGAGGACGATCCGCTGCCACCGGCGACGCTGGCGGCCGGGCTCCACGAGACAGTGCGCAAGGAGTCCGCCGCCGCCGGACTGACCCCACCCCGCATAGCGGTCGAGCCGGGACGCGCCATCGCGGGACCCGGCACGGTCACGCTCTACGAGGTGGGCACCATCAAGGACGTCGAGCTCGACGGCGGGGCGTCCCGCCGTTACGTGAGCGTCGACGGCGGCATGAGCGACAACATCCGCACTTCGCTCTACGACGCGGCCTACGACTGTCGACTGGTCTCCCGGAACGGGGAGCGGAGCGGTGTGCTGTCCCGCATCGTGGGCAAACACTGCGAATCCGGCGACGTGGTGGTGCGCGACAGCTGGATGCCCGAGGATGTGGCACCGGGGGACCTGGTGGCCGTGGCCGCCACCGGGGCGTACTGCTACGTGATGGCCAGCAATTACAACCGGCTCCCCAAACCCGCCGTCGTCGCGGTACGCGACGGCCGGTCGCGATTGTTGCTGCGCAGGGAGACCGAGGACGACCTGCTCCGGCTGGAGGTGTGAGTGATCGAGGATCGGGAACCGATCAGGGTGGCGCTGCTGGGCTGCGGCACCGTCGGCACCGAGGTGGTGCGTCTGCTTCGGGAGTACCCCACCGAGTACGCCGCTCGAACCGGTGCGCCGGTTCACGTCACCGGAGTGGCGGTGCGCCGCCCGCACAAACACCCCCAAGTGCCCGAACAGCTGTTGACCACCGACGCCACCGTTCTCGTCGAGGGCGGGGCCGACGTGGTGGTGGAGCTGATCGGCGGTATCGAACCGGCGCGTTCGCTGCTGCTGTCGGCGCTGCGCGCCGGCAAGTCGGTGGTCACCGCCAACAAGGCACTGCTGGCCGAACACGGTTCGGAGCTGTACGCGGCCGCCGATGCCAACGGGGTGGACATCTACTTCGAGGCGGCCGTGGCCGGTGCCATCCCGCTGCTGCGCCCGCTGCGCGAGTCGTTGGCGGGCGATCGCATCACCCGGGTGATGGGGATCGTCAACGGCACCAGCAACTACATCCTGTCCGCCATGGACTCCACCGGCGCGGGTTACGAGGAGACCCTGGAGGAGGCCGGACAGCTCGGTTACGCGGAGGCCGATCCGACGGCCGACGTCGACGGATTCGACGCTGCCTCCAAGGCCGCGATCCTGGCCTCGCTCGCCTTCCACACTCGGGTGGGGGCGGGAGACGTGCACCGCGAGGGGATCTCCGCCGTCGGCGCCGGTGACATCGAGGCGGCCCGGGCGCTCAACCGCACCGTCAAACTGCTGGCCATCTGCGAACGGGTGGTCGACGAGGACGGCACCGAGTCTGTCTCCGCGCGGGTCCACCCCGCCATGATCCCGCGTGATCACCCGCTGGCCGGGGTGGGCGGTGCTTTCAACGCCGTCTTCGTCGAGGCGGAGTCCGCCGGGCAACTCATGTTCTACGGGCAGGGGGCGGGGGGCGCTCCCACGGCCAGCGCCGTGCTGGGCGACCTCGTCGCCGCCGCCCGCAACGTGGTGGTCTCCGGCAAGGGGCCACGCGAGTCCGCCCACGCGCAACTACCGGCGCGTTCCATGGACTGGACGCCCACCAGGTATCACATCAGCCTGGACGTGGCCGACAAGCCGGGTGTGCTCTCCCAGGTGGCGGCCACGTTCAACGAGCACGACGTCAGTATCTCGGTGGTTCGGCAGCAGGGGCGGGGTGCCGACGCCAGCCTCGTGGTGGTGACCCACACCGCCGTGGACTCGGCGCTGCGCGCCACGGTGGATCAGATAGCTCGGTTGCCCTCGGTCAACGAGGTCGTCAGTGTTATGCGAGTGGAGGGGGAACCGTCTTGACCTCGGAAACGAGACTCGCGGCCGGGACCGACACCGTGTGGCGGGGAGTGATCGAAGCCTACGGTGACCGGATCGGTGTTCCGGACGGTGCCGAGGTGGTGACCCTGCACGAGGGCAACACCCCGCTGCTGCCCGCCCCCTACCTGTCCGAACTGACCGGTTGCCGGGTCTTCGTCAAGGTCGAGGGGGCCAACCCCACGGGCTCGTTCAAGGACCGCGGGATGACGGTGGCGATGACGCACGCCAAGGCGGCGGGGATGCGCGCCGTGATCTGCGCCTCCACCGGCAACACCTCCGCCTCGGCGGCCGCTTACGCGACGCGGGCCGGGATGACCTCGGCCGTGCTCGTGCCGGAGGGCAAGATCGCCATGGGCAAACTGGCCCAGGCCGTGGTCCACGGTGCTCGCATCCTGCAGGTGCGGGGCAGCTTCGACGACTGCCTGGAGCTGGCGCGCAAAACGGCCGCGACCTACCCGGTGACGCTGGTCAACTCCGTCAACCCGGTTCGGTTGGCCGGGCAGAAGACGGCGGCCTTCGAGATCTGCGACGCGCTCGGCACCGCTCCGGACGTCCACTGCCTGCCGGTCGGCAACGCGGGCAACATCACCGCCTACTGGGCCGGTTACACCGAGTACGCCACCGACGGTCGCAGCGACCGCTCTCCCGCGATGTTCGGTTTCCAGGCGGCGGGGGCCGCGCCGTTGGTCTCCGGTGAGCCGGTCTCCTCCCCGGAGACCCTGGCCACCGCGATCCGCGTGGGCAGCCCGGCTTCCTGGACCGGCGCCGTGGCCGCGAGGGACGCCTCGAACGGGCTGTTCGAGGCGGTGACCGACGAACGGATTCTGGACGCCTACCGGCTGTTGGCCTCCCGGGAGGGTGTGTTCGTGGAACCGGCCTCGGCGTCGAGCATCGCGGGCCTGCTGGCCACTTCCGAGGACGGCAGGTTACCCGCCGGTTCCACCGTGGTGTGCACGGTCACCGGTCACGGGCTCAAGGACCCGGACACGGCGTTGGCCGACATGGTGGAGGTGGAGCCCCTGCCCGTGGATCCGGAGGCCGTCGCCACGGCCCTGGAGTTGTCTTGAGTCCGGATGCCGCCGCCGCTGACGGGGCCGGTGCGGTCGGCGGTCGGCCGAGTGGCGCGTTCCGGGTGACAGTGCCCGCCTCCACCGCGAATCTCGGTTCCGGCTTCGACGCGTTGGCCATGGCGCTGTCGCTGCACGACGTCGTGGAGGTCACCCCGGTCGAGGCCGCTGCCGGTACCGCTCGGGTCGAAATCACCGGTTCGGGGGCGGGGGAGGTTCCCGAGGACGAGAGTCACCTGGTGGTCCGGGTGCTGCACGCCACCATGGACCGGCTCGGCGTGTCACCACCGGCGTTGCGGCTGCGTTGCACGAACGCGGTGCCGCACGCGCGAGGACTGGGATCGTCCGCGGCCGCCATAGTCGCCGGTGTGGCCGCCGGTTACCGGCTGGCGGGTTTCGATGTGCGTTCCGAGCGGGTCCGTCCGGAGGCGTTGCAGCTGGCCGCTTCCTACGAGGGACACGCCGACAACGTCGCGGCCACCCTGTTCGGTGGGCTGGTCGTGGCGTGGAGTGTGGAAAATCGTTATCGATCCGTTCGTCTGGAACCTCATTCGGAACTGGCCCCGGTGGTCCTGATCCCCCGTGTCGAGTCCGCCACTCATACGATGAGGGGGCTGTTGCCGTCGGAGGTGCCGCACGCTGACGCGGCCTTCGCCGCGGGACGCACGGCGCTGGCCGTGCACGCCCTCACCACCGATCCGGAGCTGCTGCTCGAAGCCACCGAGGACCGGCTGCACCAGGAGTACCGGAGGCCGGCCATGCCGGAGACCCTGGAGCTCGTCCGGTGGTTGCGGGACGGCGGTGTGCCCGCCGCTGTTTCGGGGGCGGGCCCCACGGTACTCGCCCTGCCTCCCGGCGGAGAGCTTTCCCGTGACGGGCTGCCGGAGGGGTTCGAGCTCGTGCGGCTGGATGTCGACCGAGCGGGTGTGCGGATCGAGGAGAGCCACTGACCGACCGGAGTACCGTCGGGGCGGTCGCCGCTCGGCCACTCCTCCCCGAGCGGTGGCTTCCGGGGCTTCCGGCTCCGTCCGGCGGGGGTGGCGGAGCTCGACACCGCGAGTGGTATAAAGGGGGTGTCGGCATCGCCGTCGTCGAACCATCGGTCCGGCGAACAACCGGGGTCACGAGGGCCGAGCTGGTGGAACCCCGTGCTTTGGCGCCGGGTTCGAGGTTCGACGGGTGAGACCGGCGGAATCGTGACCGAGTAGGGGCGCTCCAGCGGGGGCGTGTCATGCTCTTGGTTGTTGCACCGGAGTGACTCGGCGTATACCCTCAAGGTCAATCAGTCACCGGGCGCATCGGCGCCGGTGCCTTATCCGGAAGATTCGTTCCGGGACGCATCCCTCGCTGTGAATCGACTCCACCTTCCGGGTGAAGCTCAAGATGGCGAGTGGCCGATCGCGGTGGCCGAGGCAGGAGTTGTCAACTCAATGGGGTTCGCGTCGTCGAGTCCAACTTCACGCAGTAGCCGGTGTCGGACTGGGAGCTCTGGCGTTACGGATTGTGGTTCCGCACGGCAGTCACGAACAGCTCGGTGACCACAGTGGAGGCTTCACCGCCTTCGGTCGCCGTATTCGGTAACCGCGCCGGGTCACGCTCCGGGCGAACAGCGCCGACCCCGTCGACGTCGGTCGATTCGGTGAGTCCGGGAACTAGTGGGCAGCAAGGCATGCATCCGCGAATGGTGAGCGAACACGGTCACGGTTGTTCCGGCAGGTGGTGGTACCGCTGTGGACGAGTGATATCACCATGGGTGCGCGAGTCGGGCGCCTCCGCTGCCCGGCGCTGCCGGATTTCGAGTGGGTGCCGACACCACGCGCGCCGGGTGTCCTCGTCGAGTTCATTCGATACAGGGGCCGGTAGCACTACAAGGCCGCCCGCGTTCGCAGCGGGCGGGGAATCCGCTGGGCCGCGTAGGAGGCGCGGATCCGGTCAGGAAGGACATTCGTGAGCAACACCGATCTGTTGAGCAGCGAGACGACCAACGGCGTCTCTCCGTCCGGCCGGCAGGAGTCCGAGTCGTCGCAGCAGGCAGCCTCCGGAGCAGGGGCCAACGGCGGCGCACGTCGCCGCGGTGGCCTTTCGGGCATGGTGCTCGCCGAATTGCGGCAGCTCGCCGGCGAATTGGGGATCGACACCACGGGCCTGCGCAAGGGCGACCTGATCGCCGCGATCAAGGAGCGTCAGGGGGGTGCCGCCGCGCCGCGTCAGGCGGACTCCGGCACTCGGCAGCCGACTCTCGACCAGCAGGCGGCCCCTGAGGACAGCGGTCAGGAGACCAAGAGCCAGGAGAGCAAGGGACGGGGAGCCAAGAACCGGTCGGACGGAAGGACGTCCGGCGCGACGGCGACCGCCTCGCCCTCCGATAAGGACGATGCCACCGACTCGGCCGCCGAGACCGCGACGGGAACCGAGAAGCGGTCGAACGGTTCCGCGCCGAACCGGGGCGGTTCACGCCGCTCCGGCGGTGACGGCTCCGGGGACGAGGGACGTCGCAACAACCGTCGCCGCCGCTCCTCGCAGCGCCAGTCCGGCAACCAGGACCAGAGCTCCGACGAACGCGGCAGCGGCTCCGACAACAGCGGCCGCGCGGAGCGCACCGACAGTCGACAGGACCGTCAGGACGGCGGTAACGGCGACAGGCAGGAAGGCCGCAGGGACGGTCGTCCGGACAATCGCAACGACAACAACCGGCAGGACGACGACGAGCGCGGCAACAGGCGCAGCCGTCGTTTCCGGGACCGCAGACGCGGACGCGGACGCGGCGACAACGAGCCCGAGGTGCGCGACGACGATGTGCTGCTGCCGGTGGCGGGCATCCTCGACGTGCTGGAGAACTACGCGTTCGTCCGCACCTCCGGGTATCTCGCCGGACCCAACGACGTCTACGTCTCGCTTTCGCTGGTCCGCAAGTACGGGCTGCGTCGCGGCGACGCCATCAAGGGCGTGGTCCGGCAGCCGCGCGAGGGTGAGCAGCAGCGGCAGAAGTTCAACCCGCTGGTGCGCGTCGACGCCATCAACGGCCTGGAGCCCGAGGCGGCCAAGAAGCGCTCGGAGTTCCACAAGCTCACGCCGCTCTACCCGAACGAACGGCTGCGGCTGGAAACCGACCCGCAGGGAATGACCAGCCGGGTCATCGACCTGGTCATGCCCGTGGGCAAGGGGCAGCGTGCGCTGATCGTCTCCCCGCCGAAGGCGGGCAAGACGATGGTCCTGCAGTCGATCGCCAACTCCATCACCACGAACAACCCCGAGTGCCATCTGATGGTCGTGCTCGCCGACGAGCGGCCGGAAGAGGTCACCGACATGCAGCGTTCGGTCAAGGGCGAGGTGATCGCCTCCACATTCGACCGTCCGCCGTCGGACCACACCACCGTCGCCGAGCTGTCCATCGAGCGCGCCAAGCGGCTGGTCGAGATGGGACACGACGTCGTCGTGCTGTTGGACTCGATCACGCGCCTCGGCCGTGCCTACAACCTCTCGGCCCCGGCATCCGGCCGGATTCTGTCCGGTGGTGTCGACTCCACGGCGCTGTACCCGCCCAAGCGCTTCCTGGGCGCGGCGCGCAACATCGAGAACGGTGGGTCGCTGACCATCTTCGCCACGGCGCTGGTCGAGACCGGTTCCGCCATGGACACCGTGATCTTCGAGGAGTTCAAGGGGACCGGCAACGCCGAGCTCAAGCTCGACCGCAAGCTCGCCAACAAACAGCTGTTCCCGGCTGTGGATGTCGATGCCTCCAGCACCCGCAAGGACGAGCTGCTGATGTCGTCCGACGAACTGGCCGTGCATCACAAGCTGCGTCGGGTGCTGGCCGCGCTGGACACGCAGCAGGCGCTCGAACTGGTACAGGACCGGTTGCGCAAGACCCGTACCAACATCGAGTTCCTCACCCAGGTGGCCAAGACCACGCCGGGCAAGGAGGACGAGTAGGCGACCGCTGCGAGGACCGCTGCCTGAGCGGGCACCGCCCGCGTGATCGGGATTCGGACAGCGCCGCGGGGCACACTGGCGGGTACTACGCCACGTGCCCCGCTGCCGCGTGACGCGCCGAACCGTCACGCAGGCCGTCGGAACACCTCGGCCGAGTACCCGGTACCGGTGAGCCGCCGTCAGGAGTACCGCGCGGTTCCCGGCGCGCGGCAGTGGGCCGGCTGCACCTCCGCCGGAATACCCGTCCCCGGTCGGGCGTTGCGGAGCAGTGGCCCCCGGTCTGGCAGAATCGGAACCCGTTCCGGTGCCGGTTCACCTCCGGTTGACGCCGCGAGGACCCGGTGCCACGAGGAGAGGACGAGACATGAAGAGTGACATCCACCCCGAGTACGTCGAGACGCAGGTCACCTGCGACTGCGGCAACACGTTCACCACGCGCAGCACCCGGACCGACGGCCACATCAACGTCGAGGTCTGCTCCAACTGTCACCCGTTCTACACGGGCAAGCAGAAGATCCTGGACACCGGTGGTCGCGTGGCCAAGTTCGAGGCTCGCTACGGTCGTCGTCCGCAGAACGCTCGTACCAAGAAGTAGCCGAGTCCGTGGCGCCCGCCGGTTCGTCGACGTGGCGGGCGCCGTTCTCGTGTCGGACTCGTAGCGAAAGTGGGGAGCACCGTGGAGACGTCGAGGCTCGAGGAGTTGCTCGCCGAGTACACCGAGCTCGAAGGGCGGCTCGCGGATCCGGAGGTGCACGCCGATCAGGCACGGGCGCGCAAGCTCGGCAAGCGGCACGCCGAGCTGACCCCGATCGTTCGGACGGCACGGGAGCTCGAACAGGTCCGTTCCGACCTGTCCACCGCGCGGGAGCTGGCCGAGGAGGACCCGGGACTGGCCAGTGAGGCGGAGCAGCTCGAACTGCGCGTTCCGGAGTTGGAGGACAGGCTCGCCGAACTGCTGGCACCGCGTGACCAACGGGACGGCTCCGACGTCGTGCTGGAGATCAAGTCCGGTGAGGGCGGCGAGGAGTCGGCGTTGTTCGCGGGTGACCTGCTTCGGATGTACCTGCGGTTCGCCGAGCGGCAGGGGTGGCAGGCCGAGGTGCTCGGAGCCACCGAGTCCGAGCTGGGCGGCTACAAGGACGTCATCGCCACGGTCAAGTCCCGGGGAGAACCCGGTCTCGAGGGAGTTTGGTCCAAGCTCAAGTTCGAGGGCGGCGTCCACCGCGTGCAGCGCGTCCCCGTCACCGAGTCGCAGGGACGGGTACACACCTCCGCCGCAGGTGTGCTGGTTTATCCGGAGCCGGAGGAGGTCGAGGTCGAGGTCGACGAGAAGGATCTGCGCGTCGACGTCTACCGTTCCTCCGGGCCCGGTGGACAGAGCGTGAACACCACGGACTCGGCGGTACGGATCACCCATCTGCCCTCGGGCGTCGTGGTCGCCTGCCAGAACGAGAAGTCGCAGCTGCAGAACAAGCTGCGCGCCATTCAGGTGCTGCGTGCCCGACTGCAGGCCATGGCCGAGGAGGAAGCGGAACGGGAAGTGGCCGAGACGCGGCGAAGCCAGGTCCGTACCGTGGACCGCTCGGAGCGGGTGCGCACCTACAACTTCCCGGAGAACCGGATCTCCGACCACCGCATCAACTTCAAGGCCTACAACCTCGACCACGTGCTGGAGGGGGAGCTGGATTCCGTCCTCGGCGCGTTGCGCGAGGCCGACCGCAGGGAACGGATGGAGGCCGGGGTCTGATCCGGCTGGTGTACCGCGCAGCCGCGCGCTGGCGTGCGCCGGGGCGACCCGACCCGCTCCCGTTCCGCACGGGAATGCCGCGGCTCGACAGTGCGAGTCGTTCTCGGAACCGTTCGGTGCTCCCGCGGACATCGGAGGCCGCCGCGAGGTCTCGGCCCGGCGAGTCATGGTGAAAGGATCGTTGCTTCCGTGGACCGAAAGCCGCTGCGGTTGGCCATCCTGGAAGGCGAGCGCGTGCTGGCGGCCGCCGGGATTCCGAGCCCGCGGGTCGACGTCGAGTCGCTGGCCGCGCACCTGCTCGGTGTCGAGCGCACCAGGCTCGTCACGGTCTCACGGGTGGACCAGTCCGTGCTCGACTCGCTGCACGAGTTGGTGCGGCGACGCGCGGAACGTGTGCCGCTGCAGCATCTGACCGGCACGGCCGTGCTGGGGAACACGACGCTGTCGGTCGGCCCCGGCGTGTTCGTGCCGCGTCCGGAGACCGAGCAGCTGCTGGAATGGGCGTTGACGCGCGTCCGAGAGGTGCCCGCCCCCCTGGTCGTGGATCTGTGCAGCGGCTCGGGGGCTCTCGCGCTGGCCGTGGCCCAGCGTCGGCCGGACGCCCGGGTACTGGCCGTGGACAACGATTCCGCGGCGTTGGAGTGGGCGCGCCACAACGCCGGATCGTGCCGTGGTGCGCGGAGTGCTCCGGTGGAGGTCTCGGCGGGTGACGTCACCGATCCGACCCTGCTGTCCGGGTTCGACGGGCTCGTCGATCTGCTCGTCTGCAATCCGCCCTACGTCCCGGAGGGCACGCCGGTGCCCCCGGAAGTGTGGGAGTACGATCCGCACGCCGCCGTGTTCGCGGGCCGGGACGGGCTGGAGTTGATGCCGCACGTGCTCAGGTGTGCCACCCGGTTGCTGCGTTCCGAAGGGATGGTGGCGATCGAGCACGATGACACGCACGGCGAGGCGCTGCCCGCGCTCATGCGCGGTTTCGGGGAGTTGACCGAGGTGCGTGACCACAGGGATCTGGCCGGACGTCCCCGCTTCGCGACAGCCGCACGGGTCCGCCGCGACGACTGGGCCGATTGACGGGGCCGGACACGTCCACGCGGAGCGTTCGCGCCTCGGGGCGTTGACCGTTCCGCAGGGTGGTTCCGGCGGATCAGCCGAGGCCGTCGCCGTTGAGGAACTGCCGCAGCACGGCGTTGAACTCGTCGGGTTTCTCACGCTGGCACCAGTGGCCCGCTTCGGTGAGCACCCGCAGTTCCGAACCCGCGACGGCACGGGCCGCCGTCCGGGAGGCCTCGACCGGGACCTGGCGGTCGGACTCGCCGTGGACGAACACGGTCGGACAGCGGACACGGTCCAAACAGGGCAGGTGGTTGACCCGCATGCTCCTGCTACCCACCGCCTCGAACTGCCAGTCGGAGAAGACCGAACCACTTTCGCGCGCCTCCGTGAGGACCTCGTCGAGTAGCTGTTCGGTGTCGGCCATCCGCGCGGGATCGTGCAGCACACCGCGCTTCAGGTACTGCCGGCACAGTCCACGGGACATGCCCGCGAGCGCGGCGATGGCGGGACCGCTGAAACGGGATCGCAGCATGAGGTGGGTCGCCGACTGGCCCTCGATCCGGTGCCGCAGTCCAGCGGAAGCGACGAGCACGAGGCCGTTGACCCGTTGCGGGTGGCGGAGGGTGAATCCCGTCACGACACTGCCTCCCGTGGACAGGCCCACCAACACCGCTCTGTCGAGCCCCCACAGGTCCAGCAGCCAGCGCAGCACCTCTTCCAAGGTCCGTTGCCCGGCGTTGCCCCTCCAGTTCCCGCTCCCGCCGTGGCGGGGCAGATCCGGAAGGAAGACCCGGTGGTCCACGGCCAGCGCGGGAATCGCGTGCCGCCAGCTGATCATCGCGTTGTCGATGCCGCCACCGTGCAGCAGCACGACGGGAGGTCCCGCCGAACCGGCCCGGTGGTAGCGGATCGTTCCGGCCGGGAACTCCACGTGCTCGGTCACCACACCCGGCGGGGTGGTCATGGGGGCCTCCTGGAAGGGCGTCGGGAAGTTCATCGAGGTTGTCCGTCCTCCCCCTCGGGAGGTGCGTTCAGTAGGGACTTCTCGGTACCGGTGCGGAGCACGGCGCCGAGAGGTCACCGCGCCGTACCGGGCCCGGCCGACGGGAGCGCCGGCCCGAAGCCCCGTCGGCCGATCGCGCGAGTGGTCCGGGGGTGGCGGTATCGGGTGCACCGCGCCGTTCGTCAACACGGCGGCGCGCATCCGTGACCTGCCGCTCGCGCACCTCGCCCGGTGGGTGATCACCGTGAACATGTTGCCCGATCCTCGGGGGAGGTACCACTCGTCCCCGAGCTGTGGGGGCGTGCCAGGATTTGACACCGTGAGCACGGTCTATGATTGCGGCAGCCCGGACGGTCGCAGTACCGGTCTGGCCAGGGCTGCGAGTTCGCTGCGTGGCGGTGGGTTGGTCGTCCTGCCGACCGACACGGTTTACGGAATCGGTGCGGACGCGTTCGACCCGGAGGCGGTTCGCGCGTTGCTCTCGGCGAAGGGGCGGGGCCCCGACATGCCCGTTCCGGTGCTGGTGGGTTCCTGGAACACCGTGGACGGGCTGGTCCTCTCCGTGCCGAGACAGGCGAGGGCACTGATCGAGGCCTTCTGGCCGGGTGGGCTGTCGTTGGTCCTGCCGCAGGCACCTTCGCTCTCCTGGGACCTGGGGGAGACCCGCGGCACCGTCAACCTCAGGATGCCGCTGCACCCCGTGGCCCTGGACCTGTTGCGTGAGGTCGGGCCCATGGCGGTTTCCAGCGCCAACACCACCGGCAACCCGCCCGCCACCACCGCCGAGCAGGCACGTGAACAACTCGGCGAGGCGGTGCCGGTATACCTGGACGGTGGTCCGTCCGGTGAGGCGGTCGCTTCCACCATCGTGGATCTCACCGGTGACCAGCCCCGGATTCTGCGTGAGGGCGCGGTCGGCCGCGAGGAGCTGGCTGCCGAGCTGGGAGTCGAGCTGCCCGCGGAGTAACGTTTCGGGATTCGCCCTGCTCTCTCCGCTCGACTCACCCCTCCCCCGTCCGGGGGAGGGGCGACCGCTCCGGGAGCGATGGGCAACTGATCCGTGTGGCCTCTTGCCCTGCCGAAACGACGTGTCGATGTCATCCGGGGATCACCGGTGTGGACCCGCGCGGAGTGCCGCACCGCTTCTCGGTAGCGTGAACGAGTGAGCGCGGCCCGTGGATGCCGTCCTCGGCCCCGAGAAGCCGCGCGGTCGCCGGCGACGTCGTGTCGGCGCGGTTCGCCCGGCTATTCGTGTTCGCCCCGGAAGTGACGAGGAGCAACCAACAGTGACTGTGCTGTCGTGGGACCGAAGCGGTGTCGTGCGCCACGTTCCCACGCGCGGCTGAGGCGGTGGTGATGGATACCGTCCCCTCCTGGGCACCGGTCGGAGTGCCCGCACGCGAGTACCTGCTGGTCTGCCTCACTTCCGCTGCCGTGACGTTCCTGCTCACCGGATTGGTGCGGGTGTTCGCCATCCGAGGCCGAGCCGTGGCGCACCCCAGGCGCCGGGACGTGCACTCGACCCCGATCCCGAGGATGGGCGGGGTCGCCATGTACGCCGGGGTGCTCGGCGGCATGTTCCTGGCCGGGAACCTCCCCGCGCTCTCCCGCGGGTTCGACTACTCCAACGACGCGCTCGCGGTGATCTTCGCCGGAGGACTGATCACGTTCGTCGGGGCGTTGGACGACCGCTTCGAGCTCGACTCGTGGACCAAGCTGGCCGGGCAGGTGACCGCCGCCGGGATTCTGGTCCTGATGGGAGTGCAGTGGTACATGCTGCCCGGTGGGCAGGGTGGCGAGTCCGGTTCGGTGCTGGTGCTCAGCGGCAATCAGGGACAGTTGCTGACGGTGCTGTTGACCGTGGCCATGGTCAACGCGATGAACTTCGTGGACGGGCTGGACGGTCTCGCCTCCGGCATAGGTCTGATAGCCGCCAGTGCCACCTGTGCGTTCTGTCTGGGGCTTCTCAGCGACCAGGGGGGTGACGTCACCGCTTACCCGCCCGCGCTCATCGCGGCGACCATAGCCGGGGCCTGCCTGGGATTCCTGCCGCACAACTTCCAGCCCGCCCGCATCTTCATGGGCGACTCCGGCTCCATGCTGATCGGCCTGATGCTGGCGTCGGCGAGCACCACGGCCGCGGGCAAGATGGACCCGACCAGCCTCGACGCCTTCGGGCTGTTCGCACCATTGCTGGTGGTGGCCGCCGTGCTGTTCGTGCCGCTGCTCGACCTGATCCTGGCCGTGGTGCGCAGAACCAGGGCGGGCAAGAGCCCGTTTCACGCCGACAAGATGCATTTGCACCACCGCCTGCTGGAACTGGGGCACTCACAGCGGCGTGCCGTGCTGCTCATATATCTCTGGGCCGGGGTCGTCGCGTTCGGTGCCGTCTCGCTCACGCTGTTCGACGACATGGTCCTGGTGGCATGGGCTGTCGGCCTCGCCGTGCTCCTGGCGGGTACCGTGTCCGCGATACCCCGAATGAGGACCAAGTAGCACTTCCCGGCGGGAGAGTGATGACGGAAGCCACCGGAACACCCGACAGCACCGATCGGCCCGGGGTCGAGGAGACGAATCCGCACGCCCGGACGGTTCGCAGGTTGGCCGCGGCGATGCTTCGCGCCGCCCTCCTGCCTGGTGCCCTGGCCGTGCTGCTGTGCACGGTCGTCGCCGCTTTCCTGGTCGGAACACCGGGGCTGGTGGGTGGTCTGGTCGGTGGTGCGGTGGCTTTCGGCTCCTCGCTGCTAACGCTGTGGTTGATGCGAAGTACGGCCGATTTTCATCCGATGTTCGTAATGGTCGCCGCGTTGGGCGGCTACATCGGCAAGATGGTCGTGCTGTTCGTGGTGGTGACCCTGCTGCGCGGGCTCGACTTCGTCGACGTCCGGTCCGTGGCGCTGACGATACTGGCCACGGTCCTGGTGTGGACGGCCGCCGAAGTGCACGGTTTCCGCAGGACCAGGACCCCCACGATCGTGCTCCCCGGCCGTTCCTGAAGAGGAGTTCCGGCTCATCGGCCACCACCTCTTCGTCCGTTTTGTTACTGAATGGTAGGGTCCGCTGAGCAGGTAACTCGGTTCGGCGTGCGAGCGTGTCGTCCGCCTCCGGAAGTCGTGGTTCACCCCGTGGGGCCTGCCCCGGCGGGACCTGCCCAAGGGAGGGCCCCTAAGTCCTCGATCGTGTATCAGGTACGTTGAGTGCAAATCGTGACGATTCCCCCGGTGGAGTTACTTCCAGCCGGGAGAACCGGAAGGAGCCCAGTTGGGCGCGCTGGTGTTGAGCCAGGGCGGAACTTTCGAGCCGCCCGGTGTCGATAGCTTTTTCCTCCCGCCGATCTTTGGTGGAGTCACCAAGCCGATCGTGCTCGTAGTGCTCTCGGCTGTCATCGTCGGTGCGTACTTCTTGATTGCCACCCGCAACCTCAAGTTGGTGCCTGGCAAGGGTCAGTTCGTGGCGGAGTACATCTACGACTTCAGCAGGAACACGATCGCCAGGGATCAGATCGGGGCGCAGCACTTCCGTCCCTTCATCGGGCTGATCTTCGGGCTGTTCACCTTCATCCTGGTGAACAACCTGTTCGGCATCATTCCGCTGATCCAGTTCCCCACGATGGCCAAGATCGGCTTCCCGATCGCGCTGTTCATCATGGTCTACGTCGTCATCCACACCGTCGGATTTCGACGTCACGGCTTCCTGGGGTACTTCAAGCACGTGATGTTCCCCCCCGGGGTCCCCAAACCGGTCTACATCCTGCTTGCTCCCATCGAGTTCCTGCAGAAGTTCTTGTTCCAGCCGGTGGCGCTGGCCATCCGAGTCTTCGCGGCCATGTTCGCCGGACACCTCATTCTGCTGGTGTTCACCCTCGGTGGGCAGTACCTGCTGCTCGAGGCGAGTGCGCTGCTCAAGCCGGTTTCCATCGTCAGCTTCGCCTTCGCGATCCTTCTGACCTTCGCCGAGGCCTTGATTCAGGTCTTGCAGGCGTACATTTTCGCGGTGCTCAGCGCCAACTTCATCGGCGCCGCACTCGCGCAGGAACACTGAAGGACAGATCGAGACCTCCGATCCGCGTGTCATGCGGACCGAGTTGAAAGGTAGTAACAGTGAGCAACATCGTTCTTGCACAGGCTGCGGAGACCGCCAGCAACATCAACCCCGGTCTGGCCGCCATCGGCTACGGTGTCGGCGCGATCGGCCCCGGTATCGGCGTCGGTCTGATCTGGGCCTCCGTCATCAACGGCACCGCTCGCCAGCCCGAGGCGCAGGGCCAGCTGATGGGTATCGCCTGGATCTCCTTCGTCCTCGTCGAGGTGCTGGCGCTGATCGGTCTGGTCGTCTACTTCATCGCTTCCGCCGCCTGAGTCCGACAGCTTGACGGGTAGGGAGAAGTCCTGATGGAGAACCAGATGGTGCTGGCAGCTGAGGGTGGCCACAACCCGATCCTGCCCGCCCCGGCCGAGATAATCGTCGGTTTCGTCGCGTTCGCCGCCCTGCTGTTCGTGCTCTACAGGTACGCCGTTCCGCGCTTCGAGAAGCTCTACAAGGAGCGCAGCGATCGAATCGAGGGCGGCATCGCACGTGCCGAGGAGGCCCAGGCCGAGGCCCAGCGCACCCTGGAGCAGTACAAGGCACAGCTCGCCGAGGCGCGTGCGGAGGCGGCCAGGATCCGCGACGACGCCCGTGCCGAGGGGCAGCAGATCCTGGATGAGATGCGTTCGCAGGCTCAGGAGGAGAGCGACCGCATCATCAGCCAGGGGCAGGCACAGCTCGCGGCGCAGCGTTCGCAGGTCATCGCGGAGCTGCGCGAGGACCTCGGCAGGCAGGCCGTGGATCTCGCGAGCAAGGTCGTCGGCGAGTCCCTGGAGGACGAGGCCCGGCGGCGCGGCACGGTGGACCGGTTCCTGGACGAGCTGGACGCCGCTTCCGCCCCGTCGACATCGGCCAACAGCTGAAGCGGTTCCGACCGATCGGTCGAAGGTCGAAGGGACTTGAGTGATGGGCCCAGGAGAGAAAGGCGTGCAGAGTTGAGCACCCTCGTGAACGCCGCGAGTCGCGATGCCCTGGCAGCCAGCGAGCTGCAGCTGTTGCAGGCCACTGACGGGGCAGGACCCGCGGAGATCACCGGGCTCGCCGAGGAGTTGTTCGGAGTCGCCGCGCTGCTGCGCGGCGAGTCCACCCTGCGGCGTGCTCTTGCCGATGCCGCCACCCCCGCTGAGTCCAGGCAAGGTTTGGTCCGCGAACTGCTGACCGAGCACCTCGGGGCACGGGCGTTGCCGGTGGTCACCGAGGCGGTGGGAGTTCGCTGGTCGTACCCGAGTGATCTGGTGCACGGTCTCGAACGGCTCGCCCGTATCGCGCTGCTGGTACAGGCCGAGCGCGCGGGCAGGCTCGACGCGGTGGAGGACGAGCTGTTCCGGCTGGGCCGCATCATCGGCGGCCAATCCGAGCTGGAGCGGCTGCTGTCGGATCCCACGGCCGATGCCACCGGTAAGGGAGCCGTCATCCAACAGCTGGTCGGCGGCAGGGTCGAGGACGTGACCGAGCGGCTGGTTCGGCAGTTGGTCGAGCAGTCGCCGGGGCAGCACCTCAGTGAAGGACTCGAGGAGCTGGCCGAACTGTCCGCCAAGCGGCGGGAGCGTTCGGTCGCCCACGTTCGCTCGGCGATTCCGCTCAGCGACGAGCAGCAGCAGCGGTTGGCCAGTACGCTGCAGCGCATATACGCGCGACCGATTGCGGTACACCTGGAGGTGGACCCGCAAATCGGAGGTGGGCTGGTCATCCGGGTCGGTGAGGAGATCATCGACGGCAGCACGTCCGGACGGCTGCAGGCACTGCGGCGCGACCTCTCCGACTGACGGGCGCACTCCCGCGTCCGCTGTCGGAAGGGGCCGGACCCCCTTTCCACAGAACGAAGCGAGAGCAGGAACGAGACATGGCGGAGCTGACGATCTCGTCGGACGAGATCCGCAGTGCGATCGAGAAGTACGTCTCCAGCTACTCACCCGAGGTCAGCCGCGAGGAGGTCGGGGTCGTCACGGACACCGGTGACGGCATCGCCCATGTCGAGGGTCTGCCTTCGGTCATGACCGAGGAACTGCTGGAGTTCCCCGGCGGCATCTACGGCGTCGCGATGAACCTCGAGGCGCAGTCGATCGGTGCGGTCATCCTGGGTCAAGCCGACCAGATCGAGGAGGGCCAGGAAGTCAGGCGCACCGGCAAGGTGATGTCGGTCCCGGTCGGCGACAACTTCCTCGGCCGCGTGGTCAACGCGGTCGGCGAGCCCATGGACGGGCTCGGTGACATCGAGGCCGAGCAGAACCGCGACCTGGAGCTGCAGGCAGCCTCGGTTGTCCAGCGCCAAGAGGTCAACGAGCCGATGCAGACCGGCATCAAGGCCATCGACTCCATGACCCCGATCGGCCGCGGCCAGCGCCAGCTGATCATCGGTGACCGCAAGACCGGCAAGACCACGGTCGCGCTCGACACCATCATCAACCAGAAGAGCAACTGGGAGAGCGGCGACGCGGAGAAGCAGGTCCGCTGCGTGTACGTGGCGATCGGCCAGAAGGGCTCGACCATCGCCGCGGCCAAGCGTTCGCTGGAGGAAGCGGGCGCGATGGAGTACACCACCATCGTCGCCGCCCCCGCGTCTGACTCCCCGGGGCTGAAGTGGCTGGCCCCCTACGCGGGTTCGGCCATCGGCCAGCACTGGATGTACCAGGGCAAGCACGTCCTGATCGTGTTCGACGACCTCTCCAAGCAGGCGGAGGCCTACCGCGCGATCTCGCTGCTGCTGCGGCGTCCGCCGGGGCGTGAGGCCTACCCCGGTGACGTGTTCTACCTGCACTCCCGGCTGCTGGAGCGTTGCGCCAAGCTGCACGACGATCTGGGCGGCGGCTCGATGACGGGGTTGCCGATCATCGAGACCAAGGCCAACGACGTCTCGGCCTACATCCCGACCAACGTCATCTCCATCACCGACGGGCAGTGCTTCCTGCAGTCGGACCTGTTCAACTCCGGGCAGCGCCCCGCGATCGACGTCGGCATCTCGGTGTCGCGTGTCGGTGGTTCCGCGCAGCTCAAGGCGATGAAGACGGTCACCGGTTCGCTGAAGATCGAGCTGGCGCAGTACCGTGAACTCGAGGCGTTCTCCGCGTTCGCCTCGGACCTGGACGCCGCCTCCAAGGCGCAGCTCGACCGCGGTGCTCGCCTGATGGAGGTCCTCAAGCAGGGCGAGGGCTCGCCGTTCCCGGTGGAAGAGGAGGTCGTCTCGCTCTACCTGGGGACCAAGGGTCACCTGGACGACGTCCCGATCGCCGACGTGTCCCGGTTCGAGACGGAGTTCCTGGCGCACCTGCGGCGCAACCAGGACACCGTGCTCAAGGACATCGTCGAGAGCAAGAAGCTCTCCGACGACGGCATCCGGGCCATCGAGGACTCCGTCACGGAATTCAAGAAGCAGTTCACCACCTCGGAAGGCGGTGCTGCGCTTCCGCAGCACGAGGAGACCGGCACCGTGGAGGCCGACGAGGTCGCCCAGGAGACGGTGAAGGTCAACCGCCCAGCCGGGGAGAGCGAGAAGTGACCGGGTAGCCATGGCTCAGCTTCGCGAACTACGAGACCGCATCCGGTCGGTGCAGTCGACCCGGAAGATCACCAAGGCGCAGGAGCTCATCGCGACCTCGCGCATCACGCGTGCGCAGGCGCGGGTCGAGGCCTCCAGGCCCTACGCCGAGGAGATCACCAGGGTACTGACCGCGCTGGCCGATGCAAGCCCGCTCGACCACCCGCTGTTGGTCGAACGGGACAATTCCAGGCGCTCCGCCGTGCTGGTCGTCACCAGTGATCGCGGATTCTGCGGCGCCTACAACGCCAACGTCATCCGTGCCGCGGAGGAGCTGCAGAACACGCTGCGGCAGCAGGGCAAGACCCCGCTGTTGTACGTGATCGGACGCAAGGGCGAGGCGTACTACCGGTTCCGCAACCGGGAGATCACCAAGAGCTGGAGCGGTTTCACCGATCGGCCGGACTACGCCAACGCCGCGGACGTCGGTGAGACGTTGGTGCGTGCCTTCATGCAGGGCACGGAGGACGCCAAGCACCACGAGACCTCCGAGGACGTGCTCGGGGTGGACGAGATCCACCTGGTGCACACCGAGTTCGTCTCGATGCTCACGCAGAAGCCGATCATCCGGCGCGTCGCTCCGCTGGAAGTGGAGTACACCGAGTCGCAGGGGCTGCGGCCGGCCTACGACTTCGAGCCGGACGCCTCGACTCTGTTCCGGGCGCTGCTTCCGAAGTACATCAACACCCGCCTGTTCGCCGGGTTGCTGGATTCGGCTGCCTCCGAGCACGCCGCCCGCCGTACCGCCATGAAGTCGGCCACGGACAACGCGGACGAGATCGTGCGCAACCTGAGCCGTGAGGCAAACCAGGCGCGCCAGGCCCAGATCACCCAGGAAATCAGCGAGATCGTCGGTGGTGTCGAGGCGCTCTCGTCTGCAGGAAGTGAGTGACATGACTGCAACTGCCACTAGCACTGCTACTGGCACCGGTCGCGTCGTCCGGGTCCTCGGCCCGGTGGTGGACGTCGAGTTCCCCCGCGACCACGTGCCGGACTTGAACAACGCGCTGTCCGTGGAGATCACGGCGGCGGGCATGTCGAACGACGTCACCCTCGAGGTCGCCCAGCACCTCGGTGACAACGTGGTACGCACCATCTCGATGCAGCCCACCCAGGGCCTCGTGCGTGGTGCGCCGGTCACCGACAGCGGAGCACCGATCTCCGTGCCGGTCGGTGACGTGGTCAAGGGCCACGTGTTCAACGCCCTCGGCCGCTGCCTGGACGAGCCCGGTTATGCCTCCGACGCCGAGCGCTGGAGCATCCACCGCAATCCGCCGACCTTCGACAAGCTCGAGGGCAAGACCCAGATGCTGGAGACCGGCATCAAGGTCATCGATCTGCTGACCCCCTACGTGCAGGGCGGCAAGATCGGTCTGTTCGGCGGTGCCGGTGTCGGCAAGACGGTGCTCATCCAGGAGATGATCCGTCGTGTCGCCAAGAACTTCGGCGGTACCTCGGTCTTCGCCGGTGTCGGTGAGCGCACCCGTGAGGGCAACGACCTCTGGGTGGAGATGTCGGAGTCCGGCGTGCTGGCCGACACCGCGCTCGTGTTCGGCCAGATGGACGAGCCGCCGGGCACCCGTATGCGGGTGGCGCTGTCCGGTCTGACCATGGCGGAGTACTTCCGCGACGTGCAGAACCAGGACGTGCTGCTGTTCATCGACAACATCTTCCGGTTCACCCAGGCGGGGCAGGAGGTCTCCACCCTGCTGGGCCGGATGCCCTCGGCGGTCGGTTACCAGCCCACGCTGGCCGACGAGATGGGTGCGCTGCAGGAGCGGATCACCTCCACGCAGGGGCGTTCCATCACCTCCATGCAGGCGATCTACGTGCCCGCCGACGACTACACCGACCCGGCGCCGGCGACCACCTTCGCCCACCTGGACGCGACCACCGAGCTGTCCCGGTCGATCACCCAGAAGGGGATCTACCCGGCGGTGGACCCGCTGACCTCCACCTCCAGCATCCTCGACCCCGGCATCGTCGGGGACGACCACTACCGGGTGGCCCAGCAGGTCAAGCAGATCCTGCAGAAGTACAAGGAGCTGCAGGACATCATCGCGATCCTCGGTATGGACGAGCTCTCCGAGGAGGACAAGGTCACCGTCAACCGGGCGCGCCGGATCGAGCGCTACCTGTCGCAGAACTTCTTCGTCGCGAAGCAGTTCACCGGCCAGGAGGGCTCCTTCGTTCCGCTGAAGGAGACCATCGAGGCGTTCGACAAGCTCTGCAACGGCGAGTTCGACCACTACCCGGAGCAGGCGTTCCTGTCCATCGGTGGGCTCGAGGACCTGCAGCAGGCCTACGAGAAGTACAACCAGGAGTGATCGGGTAGTCGCCCGTTGCCTCGACGGACGGCGGGTGCCGGGGAGTCCGGCACCCGCTCCGCGTTCGCGGCGGTCCGGATGCCGGCCATGCCGCCGTTCGGACCCGTCCGATCCATCGGATAGACTACGACGACACACCGACGAAGGAGACACGCGTGGCCGAGATGTCCGTCGAGCTGGTCGCCGTGGAGCGCCGACTCTGGTCCGGTAAGGCGACCAGCGTGGTAGCCCAGACGACCGAAGGTGTAATCGGCATCCTGCCCGGACACGAGCCGATGCTCGGTCAGCTGGTCGAGGGCGGCGTCGTCAAGATCGCGACCCCCGATCACGAGACCGTCACCGCCGCGGTGCACGGTGGCTTCCTCTCGACCTCCAACGGCGTCGTCAGCGTTCTCGCGGAGTCGGCGGAGCTGGCTCAGGAGATCGACGTCGCCGCCGCCCGGCGCGATGCCGAGGGAGAGGACGAGCAGACCAGGATACGGGCCAGGTCACGGCTGCGAGTGGCGGGCTACTCCGTCTGACGGCCGCGACGAATGAGCGCCTCGATCCTGCTGCTGGCCCTAGCGCTCGGCTCGGCGGTCGTCGTCGTGCTGGCCGTGCTCGGCGGCCTGCTGCTGGCGCGTCGCCGACTGGGCAAGCTCAGGGCCGGAGGTATCGAGGTCGCGCTGCGGGTTCATCGCGGCGAACCCGGTCGGGGTTGGCACCTGGGGGTGGCGCACTACCGGGGCGAGGAGTTCGCCTGGTATCGCGCGCTGAGTCTGCGTTCCGGCCCCGACTGGGTGCTCAACCGGGGCGACATGGAGATCTCCGCGAGGCGGAGTCCGAGCACCGCCGAGACCTACACCATGCCGGCGGGGTCGTTGGTGGTCCACCTGAGGCGCCCCCAGCAGGACATCGAGATCGCGATGGGAAACGACGCGCTGACCGGTTTCCTGTCCTGGATGGAGTCGGCGCCCCCCAGCAGCGTCGCCCCCTGGGCCGGGCATTGAGGTTTTCCTTCCGGGTTGCCGGGGTGTCGCTGTGGCGGAACCTCTCGCACGGCTCTCGTCGCGGGGTCGGCGATATCGGGTAGCGACACACAACGTCTCCGGCGTCCTCGCGAGAGCCGCACGCGAGAACCCGCGGCGGTGCTGATTGCGGGCGTGGTCGAGGTTCGTCCTGTGGTAGTGGTGGGAGTTTACCCGCGTCGATGATTCGACGCTTCCGCGAGATACTGGCGTCCGCCCCGCCGTGTAGCTCCACCGACGCGGCGATTGCCGGGGAATTCCGTGGTGGACTTCAGTACGCATTGCTTAGCATGGCGAAGTGCTGATCGAGGTCTGTCGTTATGATCATCCCGATGCGGCGGAGCTGATCCGCCAGGTGCAGCAGGAGTACGTCCACCGCTATGGCGGTCCGGACAGCACGCCGCTGCTGCCCGAGGACTTCCTGCCGCCTCGAGGGCTGTTCCTGGTGGGCTACAGTGCGCGGCTGCCGGTGGCGATCGGGGGCTGGCGCGCCCAGGACTCCGACGACCCGGAGTTCAGGGACGGCGATGCCGAGATGAAGCGGATGTACGTGGTGCCAAAGGCGCGAGGTTACGGACTCGCACGGGAGATCCTCGCCGAGCTGGAGGACACCGCCGTGCGGGCGGGCCGCAAGCGCATGGTCCTCGAGACCGGGTTGCAGCAGCCCGAGGCGATCGGCCTCTACCAGTCGTCCGGCTATCACGAGATACCCAGGTTCGGAGTGTACCGCGAGGAGCCCGAGAGCCGGTGCTTCGCCAAAGAACTCAACTAGGCCTCGGAAAGGTGCTCTGGCGCGGTGGTCGGGTAGCCGTCACGTGAGTCGGCGCCTTGCGACGTTGGGCCGGCTGGTGAGTAGCGTCCTACGCGACGAGCGGCCCGGCCTCGCAATGCATCCGACTCACGCACCGGGGTCCCGCACCCTGCTCACGTCGCGCGACTGAATGATGAGGATTCCACGGTTCGGTTGGTGGGTGCGTCCGTGGCGGAACCTCTCGCACGGCTCTCGCTCCGGGAGGCCCGACATCGGGTAGTCACTACACAACGTCGGGCCTTCCTCGCGAGAGCCGCACGGCAGAACCCGCGGCGGTGCGAGCCGCGGGGTTGGTGGGACTTCGGCGCTGCTGCGCCGATCGATAGATCCGCCTTCACCGCGATACCGACGGCGGGAAGTCGATCCGGATTCGGCTCACGACTCCTGCTCCGCGTTGCCACCAGGACGCCAGAGCACGTCCCCGTAAGGGTTGGCGACCCGGGCGAGGATGAACAGCAGGTCGGAGAGCCTGTTGAGGTACTTGGCCGGGGTCTCGTTGGTGTTGGTCGGATCGGCGTCGAGCAGCCGCCAGGCCGAACGCTCGGCGCGCCGGGACACACAGCGGGCCTGGTGCAGCAGCGCACCGCCCGGGGTTCCGCCGGGGAGTATGAACGACTCCAGCTTGCCCAGGCGCTCGTTGTACTCGTCGCACCAGTTCTCCAGCCGCTCCACGTAGCCCTCCCGGACCCGAAGCGGCGGGTACTTCGGTTCCTCCATCACCGGGGTGGCGAGATCCGCCCCCACGTCGAACAGGTCGTTCTGCACCGAGCGCAGCACATCGTGCACGTCGGCGTCGAACTCGGCCGTCGCGAGCGCCACTCCGAGCACGGAGTTCGTCTCGTCCACGTCCGCGTAGGCCTCCAGACGCGGATCGGTCTTCGAGACCACCGAGTTGTCCGAGAGGCGAGTGGTCCCCGAATCACCGGTACGAGTGTAGATCTTGGTCAGGTGCACGCTCATGCGTGCAAGCCTATGCTTCGTCGCCCGTGCCGTGTCGGTTCGGAGGAGTTCCCGGCGACCGGGGGGTGTTCGGCCGATCGTTGTACCACCCACTCGGGTACCGACCGTACCGCCGCCGTAACCTGGCTGTCCGTGAGTGAGCATTTCCGGGTACACGGCGGCGCCCGTCTCGTCGGTGACGTCGGCGTGGTCGGCGCGAAGAACAGCGTGCTGAAACTGATGGCCGCCTCCCTGCTCGCCGAGGGGACGACGACGATCACGAACTGCCCGGAGATCCTCGACGTCCCGCTCATGGCGGACGTGCTGCGCAGCCTGGGGTGTTCGGTTGAGATCGAGGGTTCCACCACCACCATCGAAACTCCTCCCGAGATCAGTCACGAAGCCGTCTCGGTGCACATGAGCAGGTTGCGCGCCTCGGTGTGCGTGCTCGGTCCGCTCGTGGCCCGCTGCAGGCGTGCGGTGGTCACCCTGCCGGGGGGTGACGCGATCGGTTCCCGTCCGCTGGACATGCACCAGAACGGCCTGCGCCAGCTGGGGGCCTCCAGCCACATCGAGCACGGCGCGGTGGTGGCCCAGGCGGAGAACCTGCACGGGGCGCAGGTATGGCTCGACTTCCCCAGTGTGGGGGCGACCGAGAACATCCTGATGGCCTCGGTTCTCGCGGACGGCACCACCGTGATCGACAACGCCGCTCGTGAACCGGAGATCGTGGATCTCTGCGTGATGCTGCAGCAGATGGGCGCCAAGATCGAGGGTGCGGGCACCTCCACGTTGACCGTGCACGGGGTGGCCCGGCTCGAACCGGTCCGACACCAGGTCATAGGGGACCGTATCGTGGCCGCGACGTGGGCTTTCGCCGCCGCTGCCACACGTGGTGACGTGACCGTGCACGGGGTGGATCCGAACAACGTCAACCTCGTGCTGGAGAAGCTGCGCGGTGCCGGGGCCGAGATCTCGGCGGGGGAGGAGAGCTTCCGGGTGGCGATGGAGCGGCGCCCCAGTGCGGTGGACTACGTCACGCTGCCGTTCCCCGGTTTTCCCACCGATCTGCAGCCCATGGCGCTGGCGCTATCCGCTGTCGCCGATGGCACCTCGATGATCACCGAGAACCTGTTCGAGTCCAGGTTCCGGTTCATCGAGGAACTGGTCCGGATGGGCGCCGATGCTCGCACCGACGGGCACCACGCCGTGGTGCGGGGACAGGAACGGCTCTCCAGCGCTCCTGTCTGGGCTTCCGACATCCGTGCTGGGGTGGGGCTCGTCCTGGCGGGACTGTGCGCCGACGGGGTCACCGAGGTGTGGGATGTCTTCCACATCGACCGCGGCTACCCGGATTTCGTGAAGCAGTTGCGCGGCTTGGGAGCCGACATCGAGCGCGTCTCGGACTGAGGCGGGCCGTGTCCCCGCAGAGGCGGTTTCTCCGACCGGCGTGGGCCTGAGGAACTACACACTTATGTGTGGTTACTTTCGGTATTTCATCAGTTACCTTGGGTGTGCTGTCGATGATCTTGACGTGATTGTCGGCAGCGTCGCAGGGGAGTTCGCACAGCTATGGAACAGGGAGTGCAGTGTCCGCAGTACGATCTCGGCCAGGCGAACACCGTCCGGCTGACTCCCTCGGAGTGCTCGCACCCGCGTGAGCGGGTGCGCTGGCTCGGGGATTTCACCGGCCCGTTCGACCAGTGGGTGTTCCAGATCGACTGTCTGAGGTGTGGTGGTTCGTGGGACCACGACTCCCGGGATCGAAACGCTCCCTGGGAGCAGGTGACCCAGATGCTGGACGAGGGCAGGTTCAACAAACTGTACTCGCGGATCGGTCCGGTACCGGACGAGACCAGGGCGGCGGCCGCCGTCACCGCGCACACCTCGGAGATCCTGCGCGACCTCAGGACCATGGGTGCTGTGAAGTTCCCGATCGACTAGAAGGAGCGGCCCGCTGCCGGCCACGTCCCCGAACGTGCCGGGTACCGGGTCGCCGATCCGAGAGGAGCTGGTATGAGCGTCGACTGGTCACGGATGACCTTCCACAAGGCGGAGGCATCCAGCATCGAGGGAACGGAGTGCGTAGAGGTCGCCCGGTCGGGTGACACTTTCGGCATAAGGAACTCCCGGGAGCCCGACGGTCCGGTGCTCGAGTTCACCAGGGCCGAGATGGTCGCCTTCGCCTCCGGCGTTCGCAACGGGGAGTTCGGCGTCTGACACTCCGCGATGCCGGTCCCGCCACTCGTTCGGGCTCCGGCGACTGATGTGGTGTCCCGGTGCCCGGCCGGGACACACGAATGGTTCCCCGGATCGCGTATCCGGGCGTGTCCGAGCCGCGTCGTGCGACGGGGGCCGAGCTCCCGAGGCGGTCGTTCGGCTTCGACGAGTGCCGATTCAGCGGGTGAACGACTCGTCGAGCAGGGACCGGCCCTCCTCCCAGTCACCCAGTCCGGAGGCCGTGTTGATGTGTCCGCGACGTCCCACATTGGCCAGCCGCGCTCCCCACCGCCCGGCGAGCTCCCGGGAACGTTCCAGCGAGGAGTAGGGATCGTTCTCGGAAGCGACCAGCAGCGCTGGGAAGGGCAGGCGAACGTCTTCCGAGCCATCGAACCCCACGGCCTCGGTGGGGAAGTTCTCGCCTCGCACGTCCGGGGGTGCCACCAGAAAGGCTCCCGTGATGTCGGGGTTCCGGTGCTCGGTGGCCCACTCGGCCACCAATGTGCATCCCAGACTGTGCGCGACGAGGAACTTGGGGCCCGCGATACCGACGAGCGTGGCTTCGAGGTCGGCCACCCAGTCGTCGCGAACCGGACTCGTCCAGGACTCGTGCGTCACCCACACGCCGTTGCCCGTCCGCGCGTACCACCTGGATTGCCAGTGTTCAGGTTCGGAGTTGCCGAAACCGGCCAGGAACACCGGAGTCGCGGGAGACGACATTGGCACCCCTCGCGTTCGACTGCCCTGTCGGCACGGTGCCGCTCTCCGGTAGGGGACGAGACGACCGTGCGCACCGTCACCGAACGCCAGACTATGCGGGACCGCCTGCGAGCTGACCACGATCGTGATCGATCACTCGTCACGAACAGGTCTCGGCGGCTCGGGGCGTGCCCCACGAGTGTTCCATCCCCGCCTGGCTGTGGCACCGGGCTCGCCGCCGGGACACCCGCGCCGAGGCGTGAGGGGGCGTTCGGAGGGCTCAGCCCTCGCCGGTGACGATCCGTTCCTCCGCCACGTGGACCGCGATGCCGGGAAGCGGGGTTCGCGCCGGACCACTGACCACTTCTCCGGTGGCGGACTCGAACACCGAGTTGTGGCACGGACAGCGCAGCCGGTTCCCGTCGGCGCGCACGGTGCAGCCCATGTGGGTGCACACGGCGCTGTGCGCGGTGAACTCACCCTCGCTCGGCTGGGCGAGAGCGATCCGCTCGTCGTCGGGGCCCTCGGTGACAAGTGCACCACCCACCGGAACCTCGTCCACACGGGCCAGCACTGTGCCCTCGCCGGGCTTCCCGCTCGCCGAGGGAGCGGCGCTCTCCTCCTCGGTCAGCGAGGAACCACTGTAGGAACCGTCCGCACAGCCGCTCAGCGCCACGGCGCCCGCGCAGGCTCCGCCGGTGGCCAGCAGTCGGCGCCGGGAGGTCGCTCGTTCGGAACTCATCTCGCCTCCGAGCAGTCACTCGCGTCGAGCCGCACAATACCGGCATAGTGACACGGTCGCCGAGTGCGGGGCGGAGCTCCGGGAGGGGCCCGCCTCGCATCGGCCGAGGTCGTTGACGGACACTGCGATGGCGGAGCGGGAACTACCATGAACCCTTCGAACCGAGCCGGACGCGTGACCGCCGAGGTGCTGCGGGTACTGGTGGCGACGGGACTGCTCCTGTCCGCCGTGGTTCACCTCGAGCTGTGGGCGCAAGGAGTGCGCGAGGTGGCGGTGATAGGGCCGCTCTTCCTACTCAACGCGGTTGCGGGACTGGTGTTGGCGATGGTGCTGCTGGGGTGGAAGCACTGGCTGCCCGTGCTGGGGGCTGTCGCGTTCGGGGTTCTCACACTGGCCGCGTTCTTCGTCGCCGTCACCATCGGTCTGTTCGGTTCCGAGGAGGTGGCCACGGGCGTTCCGCAGCTGTTGGCCGGGGTGGCGGAGGCCGTGGTGGTACTGGCGGCCCTCCCGCTGCTGGTGTTGGGAGCCCGGGGCTGAGGGGACGCCTCCGGCGGGGCTGACGGACGTTCGTCGCCCGATCGGCCGCGGCCCTGGTCACCACCGGTGGGAGTCGGCGCGGTGTCCGTTCGGGCCAGCGGTCACCGTGATCAGCGTCGAGAGCAGCAGGAAGGGCAGCAGTCGGTCGGGCACGTCGCCAACCTACGAGTCACGCGACCGGCTGGTCGCCGGATTCCGGGGGAACGCTTCCGCTGCTCACTCGCCCCCGATATCATCCGCCTCCGTCTCGGCCCGCTCGTGCAGCAGCAACAGCGTGTAGGCCGCGACGGACTGCGCGTCGGCGATCTCGCCCCGGCGGATCATCCGTTCGATCTCCTCCCGGCTGAACCAGGCCGAGCGCATGTCCTGCTCCTCGTGCTCTCGTTCGTGTTCGCCGAGGGTGAGCCCGGTGGCCAGGAACGCGCGGCCCCGCTGACTGGACAGTCCGGGAGCCACGTCCAACGAACCGAGTTCGACGAGACGTTCGGCACGCAGCCCGGTCTCCTCACGCAGTTCACGAGTGGCGAGTTCCGGCCCGTCCAGTTCGGCGAGGTCAGGGGCGGTGCCCTGCGGAAACTCCCAACGTCGTGTCCCGAGCGGATAGCGGTACTGCTCGACCAGCTGCACCCGTCCCGCCCCGTCGGCGCCGCTGATCTCGCCCGTTTCCAGCGGGATGATCAGAGCGTAGTCCGGTTTGTCCACCACGCCGTAGATCCCGTTCGAACCGTCCGCCCGACGGATGGCGTCCTCGCGGACGGTCATCCAAGGGTTGGCGTAGACTTGTCTGCTGCTCTCGGTTCTCATCCGCTCGGTCCTTTGTGGAAGTGGTACCGGTAGGTGGTCGTCGGTCGCTGGAGGTCTTGCCTTTACGCTCTGTCGAGTGCGTTTGGTAATCGCTTCCTGCAAGGTCGACTACATCGGCAGGCTCAACGCCCACCTGCCGTTGGCGACACGGCTGTTGTTGATCAAGGCCGATGGTTCGGTCTCGGTGCACTCCGACGATCGAGCCTACAAGCCGTTGAACTGGATGAGTCCGCCGTGTTGGCTGATCGAGGACCCCGACGTGTGGACCGTGCAGAACAAGGCCGGGGAGAAGCTCGTCATCGACATCAAGGAGATCCTGCAGGACTCCAACTACGAGTTGGGGGCGGAACCGGGGCTGGTCAAGGACGGTGTCGAGTCCCACCTGCAGCAGCTGTTGGCCGAACACGTGAGTACGCTCGGTGACGGGTGGACGTTGGTTCGCCGGGAGTACCCGACGCCGATAGGGCCGGTCGATCTGATGTGCCGGGACGCCGAGGGCGGCAACGTCGCGGTGGAGATCAAGCGGCGTGGCGAGATCGACGGGGTCGAGCAGTTGACCCGGTACCTCGACCTGCTCAACCGTGATCCCGTGTTGGCGCCCGTCAACGGTGTCTTCGCCGCCCAGCAGATCAAGCCCCAGGCTCGCACGCTCGCCGAGGATCGGGGCATCCGCTGCGTGACCCTGGACTACGAGCGGCTGCGGGGGATCACACCGGACGAGTACCGACTCTTCTGACCGGCGGTCCCACCGCGGGGCCTCGGGTGGAACTTTCTCGCGAGGCAGGGGTGTGCCCGCGAGCCCGCGAGTCATTGCTCGGGGCACCCCACGCAGAGGTGAGGCGCCGCACGGTACGCCGTTGGATACCACCCGAACCGGGCCGTGCTCATCCGTTCAGAGCTGTCGCAGCCCGTCCAGCACTCGTGCCAGCAGGTCCATGTCGGGCGAGCTCACTTCCGGTGGGGGCCAGCCGTGTGTGGGGAATTGCGGGGGTTGACAGGGTGGGGTGGTGACAGTGCGCGCCGCGGGTTGCCGAAAGAGTTCGCCCCGGAACGCGGTCACGTAGCGGTGGGTGCGGCACGGGCGCGCTGCCAGGGGGGACCGTCGCGGCGAGGTGGTCGGCGATGCTTCGGGAATGGCCGGTGCCGTCACCGTTCGATCTCCCCTTCTCGTGTCGATGAACCCACCGAATGGGCGTTCGTCAGGGGAGCTTTTCCGCCCGGTGCGTGGTCGCCGTGTTCCCGGAGAGGGCTGGCCAGCGCCTCCACCGCTTCGGCCGGGTTCCGGCACTCCGTGGCTGTCATCCGGTCGGCCGCGAGAGAGTGGGCCACTTCTTCCAGTATCCACCGGCATCGTGTCAGCGACACGGCCGGCTGTGAGTTCCGCCCGCTCACGGGAGACCCTCCTCGGTTGACAATTCGGATGGACTTCTCGTTCCGCCACGGGGCGGGGTCATCCGTGGGGTGTTCCTCGTCGTGGGGTGTCGGACAGCCAGCGCAGCAGCAGCCACGGCCCCACCACCAGCGTCGCGGCCATCAGCGCCAGTACGGCGGCGATGCTCATTCAATCACCTCCTGTAGTCGTATTGATGCTATGCGTGACCGTCTTCGTGTGGTAGAGGTTCGAAGCTCACTGCACTGGTCGGGTTAACATCTGCCCCTGGAAGTGGCCCGTCCAGCGGTTGCGTGCGACTCGTTCTTACTTTGCGTGACTGATCGCTCGGTTCGAAGATGAGCCCTTTCCAGTGGTTCGAGAGGGTTTCGTCTTTCTGGTGACACTTCGTGTCGGCGGTTCGTTCGCGCCGACTCCGTTTTTCGGGGGTGTCGTCGCTGTCGCGATCCTGTTGGTTTCCGTTCCCCGGCTGTCCGCTCCCGTTTCTCGGTGGGGGAGTCGTGGTGACGGAATCGGGCCTGGTGTTCCGGCCGGTGTTGCTCCGTGTGGCCCGGGTGCTCTCTTCGATCAGGTGCTTGGCGGGGCTCGCCTGATCGATTTAGCCTCAGTGGTCAACGAATTGGTATCGGCCCTCTGTGACTCGGCGCACTGTGGGGTATTGTTCACCTGCTTTGGTGAATGGTGATTACCGTTTGAACTTGTTTACTCTGGAGGTGGGGTAGCGTGCATGTGCTAGCCCAGGAGCAGCTTCGGCTGGACGCCGGGCCGGTCGATTACCTGCTGCTCGCGCTCTACTTCGCGTTCGTGCTCGGAATCGGGCTCCTGGCGCGTCGCTCGGTGTCGAGCAGCCTCGACTTCTTCCTCTCCGGGCGGTCGCTGCCCGCCTGGGTGACCGGACTGGCCTTCATAGCGGCCAACCTCGGTGCCGTCGAGATCATCGGAATGTCCGCGAACGGCGCCCAGTACGGCATGCCGACGATGCACTACTTCTGGGTCGGTGCGATCCCGGCGATGCTGTTCCTCGGTGTCGTGATGATGCCGTTCTACTACGGCTCCAAGGTGCGCAGCGTCCCCGAGTTCATGCTGCGCCGGTTCGGCAAGGCAGCGCACCTGGTCAACGCCATCAGCTTCGCGGTAGCGCAGTTGCTCATCGCCGGTGTGAACCTGTTCCTGCTGGCCAGCATCGTCAACGTGCTGCTGGGCTGGCCGCTGTGGGTCTCGGTGATCATCGCCGCCCTGATCGTGCTCAGCTACACCGGCCTCGGTGGTCTCTCCGCGGCGATCTACAACGAGGTGCTGCAGTTCTTCGTCATCGTCGCCGCGCTGCTGCCGCTGACCGTCGTCGGCATGATCAAGGTCGGTGGCTGGTCGGGACTGGTCGACAAGATCAGCGCTCAGTACGGCGCCAACGAGCTCTCGGCCTGGCCCGGCAACGAGCTGACCGGGTTCGGCAGCAACTTCCTGTCCGTGCTGGGAATCGTGTTCGGCCTCGGCTTCGTGCTGGCCTTCGGCTACTGGACCACCAACTTCGTGGAGGTCCAGCGCGCGATGGCCTCCAAGAGCATGTCCGCCGCGCAGCGTACCCCGATCATCGGTGCCTTCCCGAAGATGCTCATCCCGTTCCTGGTGATCATCCCGGGTATGATCGCCGGTGCCTCGGTGCAGGAGATGATGGCGCTCAAGCAGACGGGTGAGAGTAACGTCGAGTACAACGACGCCCTCCTGCTGCTTATGCGCGACCTGCTGCCCAACGGCATCCTGGGGATCGCGCTCGCCGGACTGCTGGCCTCGTTCATGGCCGGCATGGCCGCGAACCTGAGCTCGTTCAACACGGTGTTCACCTACGACATCTGGCAGGCCTACATCGTCCGGAACCGTCCGGACAGCTACTACCTCAGCATGGGGCGCTGGGTCACCGTCGGTTCCACCGTCGTGGCGATCGGTACCGCCTTCATCGCTTCGGGCTACTCGAACCTGATGGACTACCTGCAGCAGCTGTTCTCGCTGTTCAACGCGCCGTTGTTCGCGACGTTCATCCTCGGTATGTTCTGGAAGCGAATGACCCCGGCCGCGGGCTGGTCCGGCCTCGTGTTCGGCACCGCCGCCTCGTTGAGCGTCTTCCTGATGGCAGAGACGGGCGTATTGGAGCTGCCGGGGCAGGGAGCCAGCTTCGTCGGCGCCGGTGCTGCCTTCGTGGTCGACATCGTCGTCAGCGTCGTGGTCAGCCTCGCCACCAGGCCGAAGCCCGCCGCGGAGCTGGTCGGACTGGTTTACGGACTCACCCCGAAGGAGGACCGCACCGCCTCCAACACGGGAGAGGACGCGGGCTGGTACCGCAGGCCCGCACTGCTCGCGGGCATCGCGCTGGTGATAGTCGTCGTCCTCAACATCATCTTCGGGTAACCGCGTTTGCCACACCGGGAGGCAAGCATGAGCGCATCCAACGAGAACGGCTCCCGCGGCGGGCAACGAGCCGGGGTGTTCGACGTCCGCCAGGTGATCGCGGCGCTGTTCGTGCTCTACGGCCTGGTCTGCACCCTGATGGGGCTGTTCGGAACCAGTTCGCGGGAGATCGAGCAGGCCGCGGGCGTCAATATCAACCTCTGGAGCGGTATCGGCATGCTGGTGTTCGCCGGGGCCTTCATCCTGTGGGGCTGGTTGCGTCCGATCATCGTTCCGACGGAGTCGGACACCGAGTCCTCCTGAGCGGGAGCCGCTTTCCCGCGACTCGGCGCAACTCGCGAGCCGATGGCTCGTTGAACCTCCGCGCGGGCACGTACGTGCCCGCGCGGAGGTCGCGTGCGTCGCCGCCGGGTAGAGTTCCGCGGACCGAGGCGGACCGGCGACATCGCGGCCGGTGAACACGAACCGGTGGGGAGGCCGAGCATGACCCAGACCGCGCGCGGCAGCGTCGAAGCGTCCGTCGACAGGACGGCGGGGACTTCGTCCGAACCGATCTTCGAATCGATCGACCCACGTACCGGTGAAGTGGTCGGAACACACCCGATCCACGACCAGGAGCACGTCTCCGAGGCCGTCCGCACCGCTCGTGACGCGCAGCGCTGGTGGGAGGAGCTGGGGTTCGAGCAGCGCAAGCGCAGGCTGGACGCCTGGCGCGAGTTGCTGGTGTCCCGGCTCGACGAAGCCGCCGAGCTGATCGCCGCGGAGACCGGCAAGCCGATGGACGACGCCCGGCTCGAGATGGTGCTCGTCGTGGATCACCTGCACTGGGCGGCCGCCAAGGCCCGCAAGGTTCTCGGCAGGCGCGGGGTCTCCCCCGGTCTCCTCATGGCGAATCAGGCGGCCACCGTGGAGTACCGCCCGTTCGGTGTCGTCGGGGTCATCGGCCCGTGGAACTATCCCGCCTTCACCCCCATGGGGTCCATCGCCTACGCACTGGCCGCGGGCAACTCGGTGGTGTTCAAGCCCAGCGAGCTCACCCCGGGAGTCGGGGAGTGGTTGTGTCGAACTCTCGCCGAAGTCGTTCCCGAACACCCTGTGCTGCGGGTGGTCACCGGATTCGGGGACACGGGGGCGGCGCTGTGCCGCGCGGGCGCGGACAAGGTGGCCTTCACCGGGTCCACCGAGACCGGTAAGCGGGTGATGGCCACGTGTTCCGAGTCGCTGACACCGGTGTTGGTGGAATGCGGCGGCAAGGACGCGCTGATCGTGGACTCGGACGCGGATCTGAGCGCCGCCGCCGAGGCGGCGGCGTGGGGAGCGGTCTCCAACGCCGGACAGACCTGCATAGGTGTGGAGCGCGTCTACGTGGTCGAGTCCGTGGCCGACCGGTTCATCGAGCTGGTTCTCGGGCGGGCGGAGAAACTGCGAGCGGGTGGACAGTCCACAGCCGACTTCGGTCCCATCACGATGGGCTCGCAGGTCGAGGTGATCCGCGAGCACATCGCCGACGCCACCCGCTCCGGCGGGAGGAGCCTGCTCGGTGGCGAGGACTCGGTTCGTCCGCCCTACGTCGATCCGGTCGTGCTCACGGACGTGCCGGAGGACTCCGCCGCCGTCACGGAGGAGACCTTCGGCCCCACCCTGGTGATCAATCGGGTGCGCACCGCCGAGGAGGGTGTCGAGCGCGCCAACGCCGGTCGGTACGGCCTCGGCGGCACGGTGTTCTCGCGCTCCAAGGGAGTGGAACTGGCACGTCGGCTGCGCAGCGGGATGGTCGCGGTGAACTCGGTGATCGCGTTCGCCGCGGTGCCCGCCCTGCCGTTCGGCGGGGTCGGCGACTCCGGTTTCGGTCGGATCCACGGTGCCGACGGGTTGCGTGAGTTCGCCAGGCCGCAGGCGATCACCCGGTCCCGGTTCCGCATGCCGATCGAGCCGATGAGCTTCGGCCGCCCCAAGGGCGCCGTCCGGAACCTGGTCCGGTTGATGCGACTGGTTCGCGGACGCCGGTAGCCTTTCGAAACCCGGTCGGTTCGGCCACCGGTGTGGCCGCACGGTCCCACCGGCCTGGCCGGCTCGGCGGGACCAGCCCATGGTGGCGCCGTTCCCGGCGGCCCGGCTTCTGGCGTGGCGCACGTGCACGCCTTCGCCCTCCGAGTCCGGTGCGCCGTCAACGACGAAGAGAGTTCACCTCCCGGTTTCGACTGGCCGGTATTCGACTGTTGTCGGACTGTGGGCGGCGGAAGGATCCTGGGGGAGCGGACCCGCGCACGACCGCCCTGCCCCGTTCCGGGGACACGGTCGGTGCGGAACCGTCCCCGGTCCGGTGCGCGGAATCCAGCGGTGTCGCTCGGCCGGGCGCGCCACGGTCTGCCAGGAGGTCGCCAGTGAAGAAGATCATCAACGCTCCCACCGATGTCGTGACCGACGCGCTGCGCGGCATGGCCGCCGCCCACCCCGAGCGGCTGCGGGTCCGGTTCGACCCGGCGTTCGTCGCTCGCGCCGATGCTCCGGTGGCCGACAAGGTCGCCGTCGTCTCCGGTGGAGGATCGGGCCACGAACCCCTGCACGTCGGTTTCGTGGGCTCCGGCATGCTCGACGCGGCCGTGCCCGGAGCGGTGTTCACCTCTCCCACCCCCGATGCCGTGCGGGCCGCGGTCGGGGAAGTGGACGGCGGCGCGGGGACGCTGCTGGTGGTCAAGAACTACACGGGCGACGTGCTCAATTTCGAGACCGCCGCCGAACTCCTCGAAGCGGAGAACATCGGGGTGCGAACCGTGGTGGTCCAGGACGACGTGGCCGTGCGGGACTCCACCAACACGGCGGGCCGCCGCGGTGTGGGAGGTACCGTCCTGCTGGAGAAGATCGTCGGCGCGGCCGCCGCGCGCGGCGACGACCTGGCGAGCTGTCACGAGATCGCGGAGCGTGTCAGTGCCGGGGTCCGTTCGATGGGGATGGCCCTGACCGCTCCCACCGTCCCCCACGTGGGCGAGCCGAGTTTCGAGCTCGCCGACTACGAGATGGAGGTCGGCGTGGGCATTCACGCCGAACCGGGCAGGGAGCGGGTCGAGCTGGAGTCCGCCGACGGGATCGTGTGGCGATTGCTCGAACCGGTGCTGGACGACCTGCCGTTCCGGCGCGACGACGAGGTGTTGCTGTTCACCAACTCGATGGGGGCCACTCCGCAGACGGAGCTGTACCTCGCTCACGGCATCGCCGAACGGTTCCTCGCGGAACGCGGCGTTCGGGTCACCCGCAGACTGGTCGGGCCGTACATCACGAGTCTGGAGATGCGGGGCCTGAGCTTTACACTGCTCAAGCTGGACGACGAGCTGCGGCGGCTGTGGGACGCGCCCGTGAGCACTCCGGCGCTGACCTGGTGAGCACCGGCCTGCCCGGAAGTGATCCGGTCGGAGGACGAGCCGCGACGGTGCCCACGGTGCGGATCGCCGCTCGCCACCGCCCGTTTTCCGCGTGAGTCCTCGGGCGTCTCGCGTGAGGACTCCTGACGAACAGGGAAGAGGGCCACATGCCTTGTACGGCACGAGATGCCGCGGCGGCGGTGCGTCGGGGTGCCGACGCGATGGCCGAGCACCGGGACGAACTGGTCGAACTGGACAGGGCCATCGGCGATGGTGACCACGGCGAGAACATGGACCGGGGTTTCCGCGCGGTGGTGGCCCAGCTGGACCTCGCGGATCCGCCCACGCCGGGGGCGGTGCTCAAGCTCGTGGCCACCAGCCTGATCTCCTCGGTGGGCGGCGCCTCCGGGCCGCTGTTCGGCACCGCCTTCCTGCGCGCGGCCTCCAGCGCGGGCGAGGTCGAGGAGCTGGACGGCGCGACGCTCGCCGCCTCGTTGCGGGCGGCCGTGGAAGGGGTCGTCTCCCGGGGCAAGGCCGAACCCGAGGACAAGACGATGATCGACGCGCTGCTCCCGGCCGTGCGTGCCGCCGAGGAGAGGGCGACCAGCGGTGCTGATCCGGCGGAGGTCCTGGCGGCGGCGGCCGAGGCCGCCACCACCGGGGCGCGCTCGACCGTACCGTTGATCGCGAGGAAGGGCCGTGCCTCCTACCTCGGGGACCGCAGTGCGGGACACCTCGATCCGGGCGCGCGCTCCGTGGCCCTGCTGCTGGCCGCTTTCGCCGACGTGACGGGAGTCGAATGATGCCGGTCGGACTCGTGATCGTTTCGCACAGCGACGCCATCTCGCGAGGGGTCGTCGAACTGTTGGGACAGCTCGCTCCCGACGTCAGGGTGAAATCGGCCGGGGGAATGGCCGGAGGCGGACTCGGAACCGACTTCGAAGCGACCTCCGCCGCGTTGGCCGACGCCGAGACCGGTTCCGGGGTGGTACTGCTGTACGACCTGGGCAGTGCGCGGATGACGGCGGAACTGGCCGTCGAGTCCCTGGCCGATCCCAACACCGCCGTGCTGGCCGAGGCCCCGCTGGTGGAGGGAGCCGTCGCCGCCGCCGCTTCCGCCCAGGGCGGTGACGACCTGAGGACCGTGGCCGACGCGGCCGAACGCGCGACGGGTGGCACGGTCGAGGAGGTCGGACAGCCCCCCACCGAGGACGCGGTGGCGGACTCCGGGGAGTCCACCGTCACCTCGCCCCGCGTTCACCGGGAACTGGTTCTGGAGAACGAGGTGGGACTGCACGCCAGACCGGCCGCGCTGCTGGCCCGCGCGCTGACGGGGCTGGAGGCCGAGGTGACCGTGGTAGCCGGGGAGAGCTCCGCCGACGCCCGCAGCGTGCTCGGGGTCATGGGGCTGGGGGCGCGGAAGGGTAACCGGATCGACCTGTACGCCGCCGGTCCGGACGCCGAGCAGGCGTTGCGCCGGGTCGTCGAACTGGCCGAGCGCGATTTCGAGGGGTGAGTTCCACGACACCTCGGTCCGGCTCCACCCGCGAACCGTTCCGTCCGATACTCCGAGGTGGGGGCGTGCCCGCGCGTCACCGTTCGCCGTGGTCCGTCCTGCCGCTCCTGCTCGTGCTGCTCGCGGGCTGCGCGGTGCTTCCCGGGGCGGACACCTCGCGGCACCGGGGTGAGCGTGGTGTCCCCAGCGATGTGCTGGGGGAACTGGCCACGCTCGATCCCTGCGAGTTGCTCGACCCACGGCGCCTCGACCGGTTCGGTGAGGTGGCGCGCGCCGCCACGGTCTCGTTGGATTACTGCCTGTTCCACGTCAGGCCCGAGTCGGGCGGGCTGCTGCAGCTGGCCGTGGGGAGGCTGCACGACGTGGACGCCGCGAAGCTGACCGCGAGCAATCCGGTGCACCACGTCGGCGGGATCAGGCTGGTCCGGCAACCACCGGTGCCGGACCACTGCACCTGGCGGATGCTGTTCTCCGACGGGCTCGCCATGAACGTCGACGTCGATCTGCTCTCCGGTGATCCGGAAGTGGGACTGTGCGCCGTGGCGGAGAGAGGAGCCCGGGGCAGCGCGGAGAGCGTGCTCGCCGGTGAGATCGAACACCGCCGTTTCCCACCGGACTCGTTGACCACGGTGGACCCGTGCGCCCTGCTGTCCGACGGGGTGGTGCGCCGCATCGACGGGTTGGAGCGAGCTCGGCGACGGGCCGCTCCCGCCGGGCACCGCTGCACCTGGGGCGGTGAGACCATCCGGGTGCCGAGCGTCGAGGTCGTGCTCACCGCCGGCGAACCGCCGAGCAGGCGGGACGCCACGTCCGTCGTGGAGCGCATCGCCGGTAGGCGCACCGTGGTCGACATCGTCGGTGACGATCCGAAGGTGGGGCTGTGCTCCGCTGAAACCGCTCACATCCCGTTCGGGGGTTCCGACGGCGGCGAGGTCGAGGTCGCGATGCTCGTGGTCTTCCTGCCGGACGCCGACGGGGTGCGGGCCTGTGAGTTCGCACGCGGGCTCGCCGAGCGGGCCTGGCCCGAACTCCCGAGAAGGTGACCACGGGATTCACCACACTGCTCGCCCCGATGGCCGGTCGGCCGGCACGTGAGCCGGCGCCTCGCGCCAGCGGCACCGGTGGGCCGTCCGAGTACGGGTGGCGCGGCGAGCCCACCCGGGCTGGGCACCGGTAGCGGGACAGTGTGCGGAGAGGCCCCGTTGGTGGGAGCGAGCAGGGGAGGTGCTTTCCGGGCACGAATCCGCCGGTTAACGTTGGGACGTGCCTCGCCGCAACCGCCCCAGGGGGCCTCGTCGATCGGATGCCGCACCACGTCCGCTCGGCTCCGGTTTCGGTTTCGCGCGTACCGAGACGGCGCCGGACGGCGACTGGTTGGTGCGGACCGTGCCCGCTTCCCAGGCGCAGAAGGAGTACCGCTGTCCGGGCTGTGACCACGAGATACGCGCGGGCGTCAGCCACGTCGTCGCCTGGCCCGCCGACGAGTACGGCACCGTGCGGGATCGGCGCCACTGGCACACCGGCTGCTGGAACGGACGCAAGCGCAGCGGCAAGGGGTTCGGCCTCCGCTGAGAAGGCGACCTCGCCGCGCCCGACCGCGTTCGTGCCGTCCGGCGTCGCTCCCGGACCGGGATCAGGCGAGTGCCGTCGGGGAGGGCAGGTGACCGTCCCGCGACCTCGATGAGTGATCCGGGAACCCCCTGGGCGGGGCCGAGGGCGTGGACTCACCCTTTCGTGGCAGTATCACGACGATGAGCACCGAAATCCGCGCCAACACCGTGCTCCCGGGACACCGTGAGCCGATCACGCTGCACACCGCGGACGGGCTGGAGCTGGTGGGCGAGCTCGCCCTCCCGAAGGACCGTTCGCCCCGCGCCACGCTGGTGTGCCTGCATCCGTTGCCCACCCACGGCGGGATGATGGACTCGCACTTGCTGCGCAAGGCCGCCTGGCGGTTGCCCGCGCTGGCCGACCTGGCAGTGCTGCGGTTCAACACGCGCGGCACCGCGAGCGAGGCGGGGCGCAGCGAGGGGGCCTTCGACAACGGTGACTCGGAACGCTTCGACGTGGCCGCGGCGCTGGAGTACGCCGAGTTCAACGACCTGCCCGACGTCTGGTTGCTCGGATGGTCCTTCGGCACCGATCTGACGCTGGTGCACGGTCTGGACCCGTCCGTGACCGGCGCGGTGCTCATCTCACCGCCGCTGCGCTGGAGCGAGGAACGTCACCTGCGTGCCTGGGCCGAGTCCGGCAAACCGGTGCACGCGCTCGTCCCGGAGTTCGACGACTACCTGCGTCCCGACGAGGCGCGCCGCCGGTTCGCACCGTTGACCCAGGCCGAGGTGATCGGGTTCCCCGAGACCAAGCACCTGTGGGTCGGCAAGGCGGAGCAGGCGCTCGACGCGATCGTTCGCGCGGTCGCCCCGGATGTCCCCACACCGCTGCCCCGCTACTGGGACGGGGAGACCGACACCCACCAGGTGACGATCGTGGACTCCTGACCGTCCCTCCGTTTCGGCGGGGGCCGCGTCATGGAAACCCAGGGCTCTCGCGGGGCCACCGGTATCGTGCGGGGACCGCCACGTCTCCGGTGTGCCCTCGCGGGAGCGCGAGCCCTCAGCGGGAAGTTCTCGGACCGGACCAGCGGTAGACCCACTCCTCGGCGCCCTCGGTGACGCGTGAGGCGGCGAACTCGAATCCCAGCTTCCCGGCGACGCGCAGCGCCGCCCCGTTGCTCGGCCTGGTCCGGATCACGACCGGCAGGCCCGGACGGTGTTCCTCGGCCCACTCCAGAGCGGCCGTTGCCGTTTCAGCGGCGTACCCCATGTTCCACGCCTCGGGGCGGAACCGGTAGTAGAGATTGAGCACCGGCTCGTCCTCGAGAGCTGTCCGCCGCAGTCCACCGACCCCGAGCGGTTCGCCGCCGGTCAGCGACTCCACCACCCAGTAGCCGATTCCCGCGTCGCTCCAGTCCCGTATCCAGTCGGTGAGGTCGGAACGCACCCGTTCCGGCGTGGGAACTCCGGCGGGGCGGTGCCTGTTGGTTCTGGGGTCGGTGTGCAGTGCCAGCACGGCGGCCTCGTCGGAGAGGAGAGGGGGCCGCAGCCTGAGTCGTTCCGTGGTGCGTTCGTTCGCCATGCGGTCCGCGTCGTTCCTCCACGGGGGTCCTGCCGAGTGTCCGAAACCTCCGTGCGAGGGACGAACCGCCCGGCCTTCCTGGTGCGCAGCCTATTGCCGCTTGGTGCGGGCCGTCCAGCGGATTTCCGACGCTCATCCGGGGTGCGGGTGCGCGGTCGGGAAAGATCACCGCACCGCGCGTGAAGTGATCTGTTGCGGCATCATGGAGGTGTGCACTACGTCGAGTCGGGAACCGGGACGCCGCTGGTGCTGCTGCACGCGTTCCCGGTGGACGCGCGGATGTGGGAAGGCGTCCGGACGGAACTCGAGGACCGCTTCAGAGTCCTCGCCCCCGACCAGCGAGGGATGGGGCAGAGCCCGCCGCACGAGTCCGCCGTGTCCGAATCCCCCTCCGAGGGGTCGCCGTGGCCGGCCGAGCGGGAACCGAGCCCGGACGCGGCGGCCGAGGACGTGCTGGCGCTGCTCGACGAACTCCGGTTGCCGAGCGCGTACGTGGCGGGCTGCTCCATGGGCGGCTACGTGGCCATGGCCCTGGCGCGCAGGGCGCCGGAGCGGATCGAGGGTCTGATACTCGCCGACACCAAGGCCGAGGCCGACTCCGCCGAGCAGCGGGACAACCGGCTGCGGGTCGCCGATCGCGCCGAGCGCGAGGGGACGGCGGGTTGGTTGGCCGGTGACACCCTCCCCGGACTCCTCGGCAGGACCACGCGCCACCGGCGGGAGAACGTGGTCGAGCGGGCGCGGACGCTCGTCGAACAACAACCCTCGGCCGGAGTCGCCTGGGCGCAGCGCGCCATGGCGGCCCGCCCGGACAGCTCCGGGACGCTGCGCGCCTACGAGGGACCGGCTCTGGTGGTGGTGGGGGACGAGGACGCCCTCTCGCCGCCGGAGTCCGCTCGTGGCACGGCGGCGCTGCTGCCACGCGGCGAACTGGTCACCCTCCCGGAGGCCGGGCACCTCTCGCCGCTGGAGACCCCTCGAGCCTTCGCCGACGCCGTGCGGGGGTGGCTGGACGGATCGGGCTGAGTTCGGTCCCACCCCGAGAGACGGTGCCGCTGGGCCGACCCCGGGCGACCCTGCCGGGACCGAATTTCCGTGCGGGAGTCCGAGGCGGCTCAGTGCTGCTGGGCGGGTTGGTCGGAATCCCGGCCCGGTTCGGAGTCGGATTCGTTTCCGCCGGTCCGTGCGGCACCGTTCTCGTGGCCGGGGACGGGGATGCGCCTCGTCGGCGGATCGTGGGCCTCGTCGCCCTCCGTGGCACCGGCTTCCGGCTGGGGCAGGCTCGCGCGGTCGATCTTCCGCGTCGCCGGGTCCAACGACACCGTGCCCTCGGCAGGGGCTTCGCCCTTCGCACCGGAGCCGTTGGTCGCCGTGTCGGAGTGGCCGTTGCCGTCGCCTCCGGACGGGGCCGCGGCGCCGGTGCCGATGTCGGCGAGGGCGAACCGAACCGTCGCGGGGTCGCCGCTGTCCTCCGCAGGGGCCGGTCCGGTCTCGGTGGCCCCCTCACCCGTCGGACGTCGCTCGGAAGCGGCGGTCGCTCCGGTCTCCTCCTCCGGTTCGTCCAGCGCGGCGATCGTTTCCAACCGGGCCGTCTCGCGGGCGGTCTCGGCCGATTCCCTGAGTCGCTGCTCGGCTTCGTCGTCGCTGGTGAGCCGCTCCAGCAGTGGGGTGGTCCGCCCCATCAGCTCGGCAGCGTCGCGCAGCTTCGCGGCCACGGTGTCGCGTAGCTCGGTCAGAGTGGCGACCTGCTCGTCCACCGTGCTCAGCCGCCGTTCGCACTCCCGTGTGGTGGCTGTGATCCGCTCCTCGGCGTCCGCACGTGCCCTGCTGCGCAGCCGGTTGCTCTCGGTGGTCGCCTCCTCCAGGATCCGGGTCGCCTCCTCGGTGGCACGCTGCGTTTTCAGCTGGGCCTGTTCCCGCGCCTCCGCGACCAGCCGTTCGGCTTCCCGCTTGCTGTCGCGTTCGCGTTTCTCGGCGGCCTCGATACTTTCGCGTTCGCGCTTCTCGGCCGCTTCCTTGCTCTCCCGCTCGCGTTTCTCGGCGGCCTCGACGCTTTCGCGTTCGCGCTTCTCCGCGGCTTCCTTGCTCTCCCGCTCGCGTTTCTCGGCGGCCTCGGTGCTCTCCTTGGTGAGGCGCTCGGCCTCCTCGGTGGCTTCCAGAACCCGCCGCTGGGCCTCGCTGGTCGCTTCCCGCAACCGGCGGTCCGCCTCCTCGGCCGCCTCGCTGACCCGACGTTCGGCCTCGGCCTTGCTCTTGGCTTCCTGGTCGGCGAGGGTCCGCATCGACTCGCTGCGGCGAGCCGCCATCGCGATCTCGAAGTCCTCCTCAACTTGGGCACGCCGTGCTTCCGACTCCTCGTCGGCCCGCTTGCGGTTCTCCTCGGCCTCGGTCGTGATGCGCTCCGCCTCGGCCCTGGCCGTCTCCATGACCGAACGGTGCTCCGCCTCCATCTCCTCGCGCCGCGAGTCGAGATCGGAGATCAGCTGCTCGTAACGCTTGCGGAGGTCGGAGGCCTCCTGCTCGGCGCGCTCCCGCCGCTCGGCGGCGTCGCTCTCCGCTTTGGAACGGATCTCAGCGGCTTCCTCCTGGGCGAGCCGCAGCATCCGCTGCAGGCGTTCGCTGAGTCCTTCCATCGTGGTCGGCGGCTGCCCCAGCCGCTCGACCTGTCCACGTAGGCTCTCGATCTCGGAGCGTGCCGACTCCAGTTGCTTGGACAGTTCCCCGCACTGCGAGACGGCCGCGTCGCGGTCCGAGGTGAGCAGACGTAGGTCCGCGTCGATACGTTCCAGATGCTCGTCGACCTGGGCTCTGTCGTAGCCACCCTTACGAACGATGTCGAAGCCCGATCCCAGCGGTAGCAGATCACGATCGTCGGCAAGACCCATGGCACAACGCTACCTCTGAACCGTCGTCGATGTTGTCCGGTGCGCGCTCCGCGCCCGAAACACGCCGGGAACCCGGCCCCTGGTGCGAGCTGTTTCACACCTTGACCGGTCGGCCAACCAAGTAGGAGGATACGTGCTGAGCGGTCTCGTGAGCGGAGGTGATCGAGATGGCCCGTGACTCGGGTGGCTCGACGGCACGACCTTGGACCCGTTGGCAGGACTGGGGTGCCGTGGTGTTGGGGGTTTATCTGATCCTGGCCACGTTGTGGACCCTCACCGGTCCCGCGGCGCTGACGTCGATGATCGTGCTCGGGGCGCTGCTCGGTGTCTCCGGAGTGTGGTCGCTGGCGATGCCGGGATCGATCACGAGCGAGTACGCACATGTGCTGCTCGGGATTCTGCTGGTCATCTCGCCGTGGGCGCTCGGTTTCACCGCCTTCGGCGGAGCGGCCTGGACCTCCTGGGTGGTGGGCGTGCTGGCGGTGATCGTGGGAGTCGCGGCACTGCCGGAGGCCAACTCGGTCCACCGTTCCGGGATGGCGGGACAACACTGAGACGACCCGATTCCCGGAGTTCGCGCGGCCGGACCTGCCGGCTGCGCCCGCCAGTGTTCGAGTACGGCGCGGAGGTCGTCCAGCAGCGGTGAAAAGAGCACGGAGATGACCGCCGGTAACCCATCCCCTCCGAAGGGGGAGAACGACGACACCGGTTCGACGGGGGCCCGGAAGCGCATCCTCGACGCGGCCGTCACGTTGTTCGCGGAGTCCGGCTACGACGCGACACCGACGTCCCGGATCGCCGAGCGAGCCGGAGTGCCCAAGGGGTTGATCCACTACTACTTCCGCCGCAAGGAGGACATCCTGGTCGCTCTCGTCGATCGGTTGCCGGAGCAGAACGTGCCCTGCGAGGAAGTGGTGGTACGTGACGACCTGGCCGAGAGCCTGCGCAGGCTCGTGGGCGAACTGGACAGGCGACTGCACTCCTCACTGGTGCTCAGCCACCTGCTCTGGCGGGAGGCCGATACGCACGAGGTGGTGAGAGGGGCGCTGCACCGCCGTTTCCAGTCGATCGTCGAGCAGATCCGCCGGGTCATCGAAGCGGTGCTGCCGCGTGTTCGCGGTGAGGACGTCGACACCGCGGCCGTGCTGCTGGCCAGGGCGGTGAACCACAGTCACTCCACGGCCAGACTTCCGGGAACCAGCTCGGGGCTGGACGGCGAGATCGGCCTGATAGCCCGTGCGCTGGATCCCGGATCGAACGGTCGTCCCCGGCCGCGGGGCGCCTGACTCCCCGGTTGCCTACGATGGTGTCCCCGCCTCGGGCAGGGTTGAATCCCGGCGGGCCGATGCCGAGGCACCGTTTCACGTGCTCCGCCACCGGAGAAGTGGGGCGGCACGATCACTCGGCGGGCTGGACCAGCTCCACGAGCACACCACCCGCGTCCTTGGGGTGGACGAAGTTCACCCGGCTGTCCGCGGTCCCGCGCTTGGGGGAGTCGAACAGCAGCCGCAGGCCGCCGTCGCGCAGTCGCGCGCACGCGGCCTCGACGTCGGTCACCCGGAAGGCGAGCTGCTGCAGTCCCGGGCCGTTTTTGTCCAGGAACTTCGCGATCGTGGACTCCTCGTCGGCGGGGGCCAGCAACTGGACCCGCGTCTCCGGTTCGGCCGAGTCCGGGGCGGCCAGCATCGCCTCGTGCACCCCTTGCTCCCGGTTGGTCTCCCGGTGCGTGGGCACCAGACCGAAGGTCCGCCGGTAGAAGTCGATCGCCGCGTCGAGGTCGGCCACGGCGACCCCCACGTGGTCGACCGCGGTAACCAGTCCGCCGAGTTCCTCCCGCATGACGCGCAGCCTAACCCGCCGTAGCGGGACGGCGGAAACGTAACCACCGTGTGCGTCGGGTCACAGCGAGGTCTTCGGGTTCCCGACGGTATGGTTCCGCCGGGTCGGCACGGTTCATCATGGTGGCCGACCGGTGGCGAGGCGCGGTGAGCCGACCGTCGCCGAGGCGCCCGCCGGGTTCCGAAACAGCTCCATTACCGCATCGGAGGCAGTCGTGGAAAGTTCCGTGATCGTAGCCGGGGCCCGTACCCCGATGGGCAGGCTGTTGGGGTCGCTGAAGGACTTCTCCGGTGCTCAACTCGGCGGGATCGCCATAGCCGAGGCGCTGCGGCGCTCCGGGGTCGCTCCCGAGCGGGTCGAGTACACGATCATGGGTCAGGTGCTCACCGCGGGGGCGGGGCAGATCCCGGCCAGGCAGGCCGCCGTGGCGGCGGGCATCGGTATGGACGTTCCCGCGCTGACCGTCAACAAGGTGTGCCTTTCCGGACTGGACGCGATCGCGTTGGCCGACCAGCAGATCCGTGCCGGTGAGTTCGACGTCGTCGTCGCCGGTGGTCAGGAGTCCATGACGCAGGCCCCGCACCTGCTGGGGAACTCGCGGGAGGGCTTCAAGTACGGCGATGTGCGGATGCTCGACCACATGGCCCACGACGGGTTGTTCTGCTCGTTCGACCAGGTCGCCATGGGAGCCTCCACCGAGAAGCACAACGAGCGCCACGGGCTGACCCGCCGACGGCAGGACGAGTTCGCCGCGCGGTCGCACCAGCGAGCCGCCGCGGCGGCCGAGCGGGGTGTGTTCGCCGAGGAGATCGCTCCGGTGACGGTACCGCGCCGCAAGGGCGAACCGCTGATCGTCGACAGCGACGAGGGAATACGCGGTGACACCACGGCGGAAAGCCTCGGCAAGCTCCGCCCCGCCTTCGACCCGGAGGGCACCATCACGGCCGGTTCCGCTTCACAGATCTCGGACGGCGCGGCCGCCGTGGTGGTGATGCGCAAGTCCAAGGCCGAGGAACTGGGGCTCGACTGGCTCGTCGAGATCGGCAGGCACGGCGTGGTCTCCGGTCCCGACGCCAGCCTGCACGAGCAGCCCTCCAACGCGATCAGGAAGGCCTGCGACCGGGCGGGGATGGCCGCGACGGACCTCGATCTGGTCGAGATCAACGAGGCGTTCGCCGCCGTGGGGATCGTTTCCACCGAAGCGCTCGGCCTCGACGAGGACAGGGTCAACGTCAACGGCGGCGCGATCGCGCTGGGACACCCGATCGGCATGTCGGGTGCCCGGCTCGCGCTGCACCTGGCCCTCGAACTCGACAGGCGCGGTGGTGGTGACGGCGCCGCCGCGCTGTGCGGCGGCGGTGGGCAGGGCGACGCCCTGCTGTTGCACGCGCCGCGCGGCTGACCGGGGTAGAGCCCCGGGGCACCTCGCGGGGCTCCCACCCCGAACCTCTCGTGGCGATCCGTGACACCCGACAACCGTCGGTGCGGATATTCTGTCGGCATGAAGTGGCTACCCGGGGGATGGCAACGTGCCGATCGTGTGGATCCGGAGGGAACCACGGCTCCGCGCCGTACGGTCCCCCAGCAGGAGACGGTCGTGGAGCGTCGCAACGTCCCACCGGGAGGTTCCACCCCGCCCACCGCGCCGAGGCGGGGGAGCACCCGGCAGGACGCGTACCCGGCCACCCGGGTGCGGCAGCACGCGGGCGGTGCGCGGGAGAGCGCGGGCGTGCCCCGTTCCGGCGGTGCCGTGCTGCTCGGGGAACACGCCCGCGACGTCGACGTCAGCGCCGCCGCCTTCCGCAACCTCGCGGTGGGTGGTGGCGCCAGCGGTTTCCTGACCGTGCTGTGCGCGGCGGCGCTGGCCGAATCCCCAGGTGGGGTGTGGCTGTGGATCTGGCAGCTGGTTTTCGGTGTCTGCTTCGTCTGGTCCATCGCCTCGGCCAAGGGTTCGTTGAGCGGCCGTGGCTTCCTGGTGGACAATCGGGGCATCTGCCCTCGCACCAGCGGTGAGGTCTTCGCGGTGCCGTGGGAGGAGGTGACCGCTGTCGGGGTCGGTTCGCTGCGTCCCGTCGAGAACCGCAGGTTGGTGCATCCCGAGCGGCGGCGTGCCCTGGAGCTGTTCCCCGCCGACTCCGCGTTCGCCGAGCGGCATCCCGAGCTGGAACGTTGGCGGATCGAGGAACCACCTCCGATGCGGGGACTGCCAGCGGTGCGCTACCGCTTCTACCTGCCGGCACTGAGCAGGCTTCCCAAACGGCTCGAACAGGCGATCCAGGCCGCCGCCCCGCGAGTCTGGGTGGGGCACTACCGCAGGCGGCCGCCGGCTCCCGAGACCTGATCGCGATCCCGCTCCGCGCGGTTCGCGGTCGCGGGGCGCGAGATGGGGCGGCCGGCGTGCCGCCGGGGCTCGCGGTGGGTGCCGGGTACACCGGGCAGCGGCCCGCACGATGTCTCCGACCGCCTCAGGGGCACTCCCCGGAAAACCGGAGGCGATGCCATGATCCGGGACCAGTAAGCGGCCCGCGCCGCTCGGAGGTCAGTCGGTCAGTCCGAGTCCCCCGCTGTGCCGAGACTGTCGAGCGGGTCCGCCGCCACCAGTTCGTGATCCCCGCTGTCGAAGGTGCGCATTCTTCCCGGCCCGGTGGCGGCGGTTTCGAACCGCACGCTCACGCGACCGTGACCGCACCCCTGCACCCAGCCGTGGCCCCAGCTGGGATGGCTCACGTCGTCGCCCTGGCGCCACCGTCTCTGCCCGGAGTTGGTGGTGAGCACGGCGACCCGAGTCGTGACGGGGGAGTGCGGGACGCCCTCGTCTTCCCCGTTCCCCGGCATCTGGAACAACGTGGCCTGCTCGGCGGTGGTAAGCCCGGAGTACGAGACTCCGACCAGCCGGACGGGCACTCCGGGACTGACGGCCGTGGCGGCCAGCCGCCTGGTCGCGGCCACCAGCTCGTCGCGTTCGGTGGTGGCCGAGGACAGCGTCTCGGAGCGGCTGATCGTGCTGAAGTCGGAGTCGCGGACCTTCAGCGTGATGGTGCGCGCGGCGCGCTCGGAAGCGATCAGCCTCCGGTGAGCCGCTTCGGCCATACCGACTATCTCCGACGTCAGCTCGGCGGGGTCGGTTCGGTCGGTGTCGAAGGTCGTCTCGGCGCTGACCTGCTTGGCCTCCGCTCGCTCGGTCACCGGTCGTTCGTCGATGCCGTGTGCCAACTCGTGCAGCTCGGTGCCGTGTGCCTGGCCCAGCAACGAGGTGACGTCGCCGAGTTTCAGCGCGGCCAGTTCGCCGATCGTCTGCACTCCGATGCGGCGCAGCTTCGCCTCGCCGATGGGGCCGATTCCCCACAGGCGACGCACCGGCAGTTCGGAGAGCAGGGATTTCTCCTCCTCCGGGCGGACCACCACCGAGCCGTTCGGCTTCGCCATGCCCGAGGTGATCTTGGCCAGCTGTTTGCCCGACCCCGCCCCGACGGAGGCGGGCACACCGACCTCGCCTGCCACTCGGCCGCGAAGTCGTTCCACGAACTCCGCCACGGTCCCCGGATCGGCCCCGAACAGCTCCTCGGGTTCCAGGAACGCCTCGTCGATCGAGACCTGCTCGAACCGTTCGGACAACTGCCTGACGATCGTGAAGACCCGCTCGCTGACCTCGCGGTAGAGCCGGAAACGCGGTGGCAGCACCACGGCGCTGCGACAGCGGCGTCGGGCTTCGGACATGGGCATGGCCGAGGCCGCCCCGTACTTCCTGGCCGCGTAGCTCGCGCCGGCGACGGTGCCGCGCGGTCCGGTTCCGCCGACCAGTACGGGCCGGTCGCGCAGGGTGGGGCGGGTGAGCTGTTCCACTGACGCGTAGAAGGCGTCCATGTCCAGGTGCAGCACCCAGCGAGTCATACCGCCATTGAACGAGACCCCACCGACAACGGCCAGCCCGGTGATGCTGTCCTCCGGGTGTTCCCGTGCACACCGGACATCCGGACCGGGTGACACCACGATACGGTGAGTCCGTGCTCAGTACTGGTGTCGGCTGGTTCCGGCTGATCGCGGTCGCCGAGGCGGTCTCGTGGGCCGGGCTGTTGATCGCGATGGTGTTCAAGTACGGGTTCGGGTTTCCCGAGGCGGTGACCGTCATGGGATGGGTGCACGGTTTGGTGTTCACCGCCTACGTGCTCGCCGCCCTGGTGATGTACGGGCCGTTGCGGTGGAGTTTCCGGGTGCTGGTGCTCGCCCTGTTGGCTTCGGTCCCGCCGTTCGGTTCGGTGGTGTTCGAGCGGTGGGCACTGCGGCGTGGACTGCTCACCACCCCCAGTCCGTTGGGGCCCACTTCCTGGTCGAGGCTGGTCGGGGCGCTGCGCGCGTTGAACTGAAGCGACGCGCCCGGCGCCGGTTCGCCCGTCGCTCACCGAGCGGGCGGAAGGGGCGTGGCGAGGTCTCACGAGTCCGGTGTCAGAAGTCTCCGGATGCCTGCCTGACCTTGCCCAGCAGTTCGGTGAGCTGCTGGGTCTGCCGTTCGGTGATGCCGGAGAGGCCGAAATCGATGGCCGTGACCGACTCCGTCGCCTTGTCCGTCACCGTCCGACCGTGGTCGGTGATCTCCACCAGTGTCGTACGTCGATCGGTCGGATGGGGGACACGACGCACCAGTTCGTCCGCTTCCAACCTGTCGACGATGTTGGTGACACTGGTGGGGTGTAGCTGCAGTCGGTCCCCCATGACACGCATCGGAAGGCTTCCCTGGCGGGAGAATGTCAGCAGCACGAGCGCTTCGTAGCGGGCGAAGGTGAGGTTGTGCGGCCGCAGTGCCGAGTCGACCGCCGACTGCAGTATCTGCTGCACCCGCATGATGCTGGTCACCGCGGCCATCGTCGACGAAGGTCCGACACGTTGCGACCAGGTCTCGGCCGCGCGAGCTATGGGATCGAATGGCAGCGGTTGGCGGGGGCTCATGGCATTCGACGCTAGCAGCGTGCTGTTGCGCGAACGGGCGATGCGGGGTGCTTCTTCGGGATGTTCGTGGTCGGCGCGTCGAAACGTTCGGGGGACGCGCTGGCGATAGGCTCACCGCGGTGGCGGTCCGCGAAGCCCGGTGAGAACGAGACTTCGTAGTCAGGAGAGATACATGTTGGTCGCATTCAGCGTGGCCCCCTCCGGAGCAGGCGACTCCGACGGTGTGAGCGCCGCTGTCGCGGAGGCGGTGCGGATCGTGCGCGAGTCGGGACTGCCGCACGAGACGAACGCCATGTTCACCACCGTCGAAGGCGAGTGGGAAGAGGTGATGGACGTGGTCCGGCGTGCCACCGACGCGGTCTCGGCGAGGGCACCCCGCACCAGTCTGGTACTCAAGGCCGACATCCGGCCCGGTCACACCGATCAGCTCCGGAAGAAGGTCGAGCGGGTCGAACAGCGGCTCGAAAGCGACGTCTGAGGCGGGAATCGGCGAGAGCACGGAGATGTGAGTCCGACAGCACCGGAGTACGGCCCCGGAGTGCGGCCCCGGAGGGCGGTGCCGGACCTCTTTCCGGCACCGCCCGTCGAGCCGGTCAGCTCACTTGGCCTTCGGGTGGTCCACCACCGGCGCGTTGACGCACTCGGAGCTCTGGGCCGCCAGCAGGTTGAGGGTGACACCGATGACGGCGCTGATGTTGTTGCCGCAGGCCTGGATCGGCACCGCGCTGATGTTGTTGTCGTCCACCGCGTTGATGCCGTCGTTGTCCTTGGTGTCGGCGGACGCGGCCGTGGCCATGGTCATCGCGCCCAGCGCGGCGACGCCTGCTGCACCGGCAACACGGGTTGCAATACGCACTATTCAGTACCTCTCGTCGAACTTGTGGGTAGGGAAGAATCCCGATCGAGTCCCTACGGAGTTACGTCGGGCGCCGTGCGGCGGCGCCGCGACGCGGACTCGTGAGTGGGTTTCGACCCGGTGCCGTTCGAAGATTAGGGCTTTTCGTCAAAGCCCACTGATCGAGTGATCAACGCTCGCTCGGTAGAGCGATCGGAACCGCCGTCCGGATGCGTTTCGTGGTCGATATCGGTGGTGACGTTCCGCCGACGGCGCCGTAACGGGGTGGACACCGTCCCGCGGTCGGCGACGTGGCACGATGGGGGTGTGACACGGCCTGATCCACGGCAGAACTCCAATGCAGGGCAGCGCGCGGCGTCCTCCGTCCCGATGGCAGGGGCGGTCGACCTTTCGGCGTTGAAGAACCGGGCCGACGCCCAGGCGAAGTCAGCGGGCTCCGGCGCCGACTCCGGTGGCTCCGGGGGCACCGGTGACGCCGGTGCCGCGATCGTCGAGGTCACCGAGGCCAATTTCCAGGCCGAGGTGGTCGACCGGTCGATGCAGGTGCCGGTCGTGGTCGATCTGTGGGCGACCTGGTGCCAGCCGTGCAAACAGCTCTCCCCGGTCCTGGAGAAGTTGGCCCGCGAGGGCGGCGGCTCCTGGGTACTGGCCACCATCGACGTGGACTCGAACCAGCGGATCGCGCAGTTGTTCGGTGTCCAGTCGATTCCGACCGTGATCGCGATCGCGGGAGGACAACCGGTCGAGGCGTTCCAGGGCGCCCAGCCAGAGGAACAGATCCGGCAGTGGATCAACTCGATCCTGGATTCCCAGCGCGACCAGCTTCCCGGCATCCGCGCCGCCGAGCAGGGGGCGGCTGCGACGGAAGGTGAGCAGGAGGATCCCAGGTTCACCGCCGCCGAGCAGGCGCTGGAACGCGGGGAGTACGCCGCGGCCGAACAGGCCTACCAGCGGATCCTCGATGAGGAACCGGACAATGAGCAGGCCAAGGCCGCGTTGGCTCAGGTCCGGTTCACCGCGCGGGCCGAGAACGCGGACCCCGGCGCGATCGAACGGGCCGAGTCGGCACCCGACGATGTGGACACACAGCTCGCCGCCGCCGACGCCGAACTGGCGCAGCAGCGCGTGGAGGACGCCTTCAACCGGCTGATCGGTACGGTCCGGCGCACCTCGGGCCAGGACCGCGACCGCGTCCGCGAGGAGCTGCTGGAGATGTTCGGCCTGTTCCCGGAAGGCGACCAGCGGGTCGCCAAGGCGCGGCGCGCACTGGCCAGCGCACTGTTCTGAGCCGGCCGCACCACCGCACCGGACGCTTCGTACCGGTCATCCGGTGGGGCGGCCGCCCCACCGGATGACCGGTACGCGCGGGCGGGGGAGCTCGCGGGTGCGATCAGTCACCGTACTCGGACGCACACGGGCTCATGCCCTGCTGGAATCCGATGCGGAACGCTTCGATCCGGGCGAAGCCCGCTGGTACCTGGTCACCCGTCACGTCCGCGGCTATCAGGCTGTCGTCCCCGAGCAGGGCCGCCACCCCTTCGTCCACGTCGCCCGGGGCGATCCGCAGCTTGCCGACCGGATTGCGCCGCCCGATCGGGTCCTCCACGAGCAGGCCGCTCCACGCGCCCACCAGGCAAGCCGTACGCAGGCCCGCCGCGTCACCGCGAAGTGACAACCCGGCCGCCCGCTGCACGGCCAGCACATAACGGGAGGCAAGCTGCGCGTAGGCGGCGAAGTCCCCGTATCCCGAGGGGTTCTCCCCGCGCGTGGGCGGTTCGGCCAGTTTCCGCAGCCCGGCCATGTCGACCGAGACGGTGTTGGTCTCCGCGCAGTAGGAGACGGGCTCGGTGCCCTCCGCGCCGGGGCAGGAACGTGAGTCGATACTGATGGTCGGTGGTGCCACCCCCGTGTCGGCGAAGACCTCCCGGAGGCTCCGCGAGACGAGGAGGATGTTGTCCGCCGCCACCGGCAGATCGGACTCCTGCTTTTTCTTCCAGAAGTGGAACTGGGTGGTGCGTCGTGTCACCGACTCCTCGGTCATCTCGGCACACCGCCCGGGACCGTCACTGAACCCGTACTGGAACGCCGAGACCCGGTCGAAGGCGGTGCCGTGCGCCCGCGGATCGCTGAATCCGGTTCGGCCGGGGGTGTCGCGGATGTAGCTGAGCACTCCCAGGACCGTGTTGAGCCCGTTGCCCGTGGACACGCGGATGTGCGGCGCCGATCCCTCGGCGGCGTGCCGGAAGAACGCGCCAGCGAAGCAGTCCGCCTGCTGTTCCGCGACCAGCGTCGAGGTGTCGGTGTCGACGAGGCCCGCCCGGTGCTGCACCGCGTGCCCGATCTCGTGGGCCAGCACCGTGACCGGCGCGATCAGACCGAAGGTGTTCCGCAGCTTCGGTAGCAGCTCGCCCCGGTCCCACGCGATCGTGTCGCTTCGCGGGCAGTAGAAGGCGTTCGCCATCCCGGTCAGCCGCTGTCCACAGACCTCCCTGGCGGTGCCGCGGGAGTCGTAGGAGACCAGCCGCCCGATCGGGCGGAACGCGGAACCGTCGAAGGTCTCCGGGTAGGCCGTGCTCCAGTACTCGCGCACGTCGGCGACCGTGTCGGCGGCCAGGGTGTCGATCTCACCGCCGGTGCCACCGACCACCCGCAGGTCCGTTTCCGGAGCACCGGGTTTGCGCCCGCTGGGACCGTCACTGGCGGGAAGCCCGGCCACCGTGTCGGCTTCCGGAGCGCCGTTGGCCGTGGGGATTCCGTCGATCGGACGAGAACACCCCGTCACCCCCAAGCACAGTGCCATGGCGGCGGCCGAGCCTGCCAGCAGGCGCCGCATCGTCGAGCTTCGTCCCACTGACGTGCCCCATCCTCGAAGTCGCTCGGTCCGGTTCCTCCACCTCGGCTCGGCAGAGCGCCACGCGCAGCGTAACGAATCGGGGTCGGATGTTGATCGCCCGTCCGGTGTGTGCTGTCGCGGCCCCCGCACCGTGCCCGGCTCCGGCGAACCCACCCCGGTTCCACGGGGAATCCGTACGGCTGCCCCACGGGGTGGGCAGGCTCGACCGGGCTCCGCGCGGGAGCGGGAACGGGAGAACCGGTTTCAGAGGCAGGATTCGGCCGTTCCGGCCACTCCGGACCGGAACGCGCGGAACTCCTCGAACCCGCTCGCCGAGTCCGTGCCGAACAGCTCCCGAGAGGTGGTGTCGCCGGACAGTACGGCCCGGACTGCCTCGTTCAGGTCCGAACCGGAGGCCCGCTCGGTGTCGCGCACCAAATGACCGGTGTAGGCGCCGGTCAGGCACGGGACGCTGAACCTCCGTGCTCGCCGCGTCGAGGGATCGATGCTCTCCAGCGCGGTGGTGGCGAACGCGCCGATCAGCGGTGTCTCGGCGGCCTGGTCACCGAGCTCGTACGTCGAACGGCGCAGGCGCTCGCGGTCCACCGCGATCACGTTTCCGCCGCAGCGGGTGATGATCCCCGCTCCGTCGCAGCCCGCCGTGTCCGAGGCGACCACCCGCGGGGGATTCCACCGGGCACCGCGCTGCCGCACCAGTTCACCGAAGTACCCGCGTATGGCGGGCACCCGTTCGCCCAGCAGCGTGGGCACGTCGCGGTTTCCGCGCGGCCCGCCGCCGGTCGCCCACTCGCCACTGAACTCCCGCGCCTCGGTGCACACCCGGGGACCGTTCGTGTAACCGTCCTGGAACGCGCTCGCCCGGTCGTAGGCGCTGCCGTGCGCGTCGGCCTCCCGCTCGACCGGATCAGCGAAGCTGATCAGCGCCCGCAGTGCGGAGTCCAGCCCGGCCGAGTCCATGCGCAGCCGTTCCGAGCCGCCGTCGACGACCCACCGGACGTAGCTGCCCGCGTAGCAGTCCGCCGTGGTCTCCACCATCAGGGGCGGGCTCCCCGCGTCGTCGGAGCCGAGCCGGTGCGCCACCGCGTGTCCGATCTCGTGGGCCAGCACCAGCACCACCGCCGACTCCCCGTAGTGGGCCCGCAGCACCGGCAACAGCGCGGCTCGGTCCCAGGCGATCGCGTCCACCGTCGCGCAGTAGTAGGCGTTGCCCGTCAGTTCGGTGATGTCGGAGGCGCACGGAGGTGGCTGCGCGTCCTCGTCGGTGGTGTCCACCGAGTGGAAGCCACCGTCCAGGTCGTGCCAACTCCGCCCGAACGACCGCCGGAATTGGCCTCGCCAGTAGTCCTGGGCGTCGGTGACCACGGTAGCCGCCAACCCGTCCACCTCGGAGGAGTCGGTGCCGAACACGAAGGAGGAAGGGACTCCCTGGCGGACGACGCCCCCTTCGGTGGTCGGTCCCTCCCGGATCGGGCCGCAACCACCGAGCGGGACGAGCAGCAGCGCCACCAGCAGCCGGAGCCGACACCTCCGTCGGTCGCGGCGTCGCACCGCCGCCGCGCGCGCTCGCGGGGACGACGGTCGGTCCGGGGGTGGCCCGGTGTTTCCGGCGCCGATAACGCGGTGGGGCGGGACTCCCGTGGGCACGTCCATCAGGTTCGCATGTCACGTTTCGCGCGTGGGCCGCTCGGGAGACGTTCCACCGCGCGATACCCTGCGCGTCCGTGAGAGCCGTTCGTCGCTTCACCGTCAGCGCGCACCTGCCCGACTCGCTGCAGGCCCTCGGCCGGTTGGCCATCAACCTGCGCTGGAGTTGGCACCCACCGACCCAGGATCTGTTCGCTTCCGTCGAACCCGAGGTATGGGCGGAGGTGGGTGGCGATCCGCTGCGGTTGTTGGCAGAGGTCCCCGCGGAGCGGTTGGACCGGTTGGCCTCGGACGAGAACTTCCTGGCCCGGTGCCGTGCGGTCGACGACGACCTGCGTCGCTACCTCACCGTGCCGCGCTGGTACCAGCAGCGCCGTGACGAGGGAACTCCGCTGCCGGCCTCGATCGCTTACTTCTCCATGGAGTTCGGCCTCACCGAGGCGTTGCCGAACTACTCCGGCGGGCTCGGTGTCCTGGCCGGGGACCACCTCAAGTCCGCTTCCGATCTGGGGCTCCCGCTGGTGGGAGTGGGCTTGCTCTACCGCTCCGGATACTTCCGGCAGTCGCTCTCCCCCGAGGGGTGGCAGGTGGAGCAGTATCCGGTGCTGGACCCCAGGGGGCTGCCGCTGGAGCTGCTGACCCGTCCGTCGGGAGAACCGGTGATGGTGCACGTCGCCGTTCCCGAGGGCAGGCTGCTGCGCGCCCGGATCTGGAAGGCCCAGGTGGGGCGTGTTCCGCTGTTGCTGCTGGACAGCGACGTCGATGACAACGAGGAAGACCTGCGGGGAGTGACCGACCGCCTTTACGGAGGCGACGCCAGTCACCGGATCAGGCAGGAGATCCTCGCCGGTATCGGGGGAGTGCGTGCGGTTCGCGCCTACTGCGAGCTGACCGGGATGCCCGCCCCGGAGGTGTTTCACACCAACGAGGGCCACGCCGGTTTCCTCGGGCTGGAGCGCATCAGGGAACTGCTCGCCGATCCCGGTCTCGGCTTCGACGAGGCGGTGGCCGCGGTGCGCGCCGGTACCGTGTTCACCACCCACACCCCCGTTCCGGCCGGTATCGACCGGTTCCCCGCGCACCTGGTCCGTCACTACTTCGGCGACGGCTCCGCACAGTCCCTGCTGCCCGGTGTTCCCACCGACAAGGTCCTGGAACTCGGCGTCGAGGAGAAACCGGGGACCTTCAACATGGCCAACATGGGGCTTCGGCTGGCGCAGCGCGCCAACGGTGTCTCCGAACTGCACGGTGGTGTCAGCCGCAGGATGTTCAGCGGCCTGTGGCCCGGATTCGACACCGAGGAGATCCCGATCTCCTCGGTCACCAACGGCGTGCACGGTCCCACCTGGTCGGCGCGTGAACTCGGCAAGCTGATCGGCGAGTCGGAGATGGACCAGGGAGCGGGGCTGCGCGGTATCGAGCCGGTCAGCGACTCCCTGCTGTGGGAGTTGCGCAGTTCGCTGCGCAGCAGGCTGGTCGAGGAGGTGCGGCGCAGGCTCCGGCACGCCTGGCTGCGGCGCGGTGCCTCCGAACTGGAACTCGGTTGGTGCGACTCGGTCTTCGACCCCGACGTGCTGACCATCGGCTTCGCCAGGAGGGTGCCCACCTACAAACGACTGACCCTCATGCTGCGGGACCCCGAACGGCTGCGCGCGCTGTTGCTGGACCCGGAACGCCCGGTGCAGGTGGTGGTGGCGGGCAAGTCGCATCCCGCCGACGAGGGCGGCAAGGCCATGATCCAGCGGATCGTGCGGTTCGCCGACGACCCCGAGGTGCGCCACCGCATCGTCTTCCTGCCGGACTACGACATGTCGTTGGCCAGGTACCTCTACGCCGGCTGCGACGTGTGGCTGAACAACCCGGTGCGCCCACTGGAGGCCTGCGGTACCTCCGGCATGAAGTCCGCCCTCAACGGCGGCCTGAACCTCTCGGTCCGTGACGGCTGGTGGGACGAGATGTACGACGGCCACAACGGTTGGGCGATTCCCAACGCCGACGGGGTCAGCGACCCGGAACGGCGGGACGACCTGGAGGCCAACGCGCTCTACGAGTTGATCACCGAGCACGTCGCCCCGATGTTCTACGAGCGCAACAGCGACGGGCTGCCGGGACGCTGGATGTCGATGGTGCGGCACACCCTGGCGACGCTGGGGCCGAAGGTGCACTCCTCCCGGATGGTGCGCGAGTACGTCGACAACTTCTACTCACCCGCGGTTCGTTCGGTGCAGGCCGCCACCGCGAACGACTACCGGGGCGCCAAGGAGATAGCGAGCTACCGGGAACGGCTGGACGAGGCCTGGAGCGCTGTTCGGGTCACCGACACCTACATGTCGGTCGAGGACGGTTCCTCACCGCTGCTCGGCGGCAAGATCACCGTGCGGGCGCTGGTGGAACTGGCCGGGTTGGACGACTCCGACGTGACGGTGCAGGTCGTCGTCGGCAGGGTGGACGATTCCGACGAGCTGCGCGACTTCGTGACGACCTCGATGCGCTGTGTCGCGGACGGCGGTTATCAGGCCACCGTGACGCTGCCGCACACCGGGCCCGCCGGTTACACGGTTCGGGTGCTGCCCAAACACCGGTTGCTCTCCAGTCCCGCCGAGCTCGGGAAGGTGGTGCTGGCGGGCGAGAGGTCCTGACCGGGGAGGTCCGCCCGGCGGTTCGGCGAGTCGTTCGTCTCCCCGGGCCGGTGTGGCGCGAACCGGTGCCGGTCGTGCCGTGGGCTGTGCGGAAGGTCACTTCGAGTTCGTCCTCGCGCACGGCGCCCGCAGCTGAGCGCGGTGTCCGGTTCCGGAGCCCGGCAAGGGTCTTCCGGCGAAGCCGGTTCCTCACCGACGGCACCGTACGGGCCCAGCACGGTGTTCCTCCGCTCGGAGGACCAGCTGTCCGGTGTCGTCCCCGGTCCTCCCACGGCCCGGCGTCGTGAGGGGCGCCGATCGCCGGGCGGCCTCGACCGGTTGGGCGCGAGCGGTGGGTGTTACGAGTGTCTCGTCCCTTCGACCGTCGATCCTGTGGCGGGAACTGGCATATCGTGTCCGCGGTGGGGGTTCCCGGTCGAGGACTCCCACGTGGTGAACGGGACAATGGCAGTCGCGGACGTGGCGGGCACCGCCGCTCCGCGGCGGAGGCGAACCGCGCGCCGAGCAGCGCGCACGACGGCCGGTCACGGCTGGGAGGTAGACGTGGACGACCTGGTCATCCGGATGGATGGCGTCAGTGTCCGGCGGGCGGCGAACACACTGGTGGCCGATGTGGACTGGTCGGTCGAGCTGGACGAGCGCTGGGTCGTGCTCGGCCCCAACGGCGCGGGCAAGACGACCGTGCTCAGGCTCGCCGGCGCCGAGATGTATCCGACCACGGGCACTGTCGATGTGCTCGGCGAACGCCTCGGCAGCACCAATGTTTTCGAGCTGCGCCCCCGCATCGGGCTGTGCTCGGCCGCCACGGCGGCGCGGATGCCCGGCGACGAGCTCGTGCGCGACGTCGTGGTCAGCGCGGGGTATGCGGTGGTCGGCCGGTGGAACGAGGAGTACGAGTCGGTCGACACCGAGCGCGCCGAGCAGCTGCTCGGGAACATGGGCATCGCAGAGCTGGGCGACCGGGCCTTCGGCACCCTTTCGGAAGGGGAACGCAAACGCGCGCTGATCGCGCGGGCGCTGATGACCGATCCCGAGATGCTGCTGCTGGACGAGCCCGCGGCGGGGCTGGACCTCGGTGGACGTGAGGACCTGGTCGCGAGGTTGTCCGCGTTGGCGCTGGATCCGGACGCGCCCGCCATGACGCTGGTCACCCACCACGTCGAGGAGATCCCGCCCGGTTTCACGCACGCGTTGCTGCTCCGGGAGGGGGGTGTGGTCGCCCAGGGGCTGCTCGACGACGTGCTGACCGAGGAGAACCTCTCCAAGACCTTCGACCAGGACCTGCGGCTGCGGCGCAGCGGGGATCGCTACTTCGCGGCGCGGCGCACCTGACCGGTGTTCCCGTGTAGGGAGCCGAGGCGGTGGGGAGGTTCCGTTCCCCGATCGTCCGGATAGCCTGAACGGAGAACTTCGGCATGGTTGCTGCTCGACTCGCGTGACCGGCCGGCCCTCGGCCGGTCGCGTTGGTTCTGCTACTGATTCTCAGGAGGTCGCGGCGTGGGTGAGTTCGTCAGGCTCGAAGTGGACGGCGGTATCGGGACGATCAGGTTGGATCGTCCCAAGATGAACGCGCTCAACAGTCAGGTCGAACGCGAGATCCTGGAGGTGGCCACCGAGGCGGCCGAACGGGACGAGGTGCGTGCGGTGATCGTCTACGGCGGCGAGAAGGTGTTCGCCGCCGGTGCCGACATCAAGGAGATGTCCGAGAAGTCCGCACCGGAGATGGCCGCCAAGGAGCGCCGGGGGCTGTCGGCCGCGCTGACCGCGGTGGCCGAGATCCCCAAGCCCACCGTGGCCGCCCTGACCGGCTACGCGCTCGGAGGCGGCTTCGAACTTGCCCTCACCTGTGATCGCCGCATCGCCGCCGAGGGACTCAAGGTCGGCCAACCCGAGATCCTGCTCGGGGTCATCCCCGGGGCGGGCGGAACCCAGCGGCTGGCACGGCTGGTCGGTCCCAGCAAGGCCAAGGACATCGTCTTCAGCGGCAGGTTCGTCGAGGCCCAGGAGGCGTTGTCGTTGGGCATGGTGGACGAGATCGTCGCGGCCGACGACGTCTACGCCGCCGCCCGACGCTGGGCGGAACAGTTCGTCAACGGCCCGGCGCACGCGCTCGCCGCGGCCAAGCGGGCCATCGACGAGGGGCTCGAGGTCGACCTGAACACCGGGCTGCGCATCGAGACACACCTGTTCACCTCGTTGTTCGCCACCGAGGACCAGAAGACCGGGATGCGCTCGTTCATCGAGAACGGCCCGGGCAAGGCCGAGTTCGGCGGGAAATGAGCCGACGGCCGTGGCGTACGAGTTCGACGCTTCCGACGTCGCCTTCCTGCGCTCTCCCGAGGGGCGGCGTGCCCTGGAGCGGGTCGCGCGGTTGCCGCTGAGCGAGACCTCCCGGCTGGCCGACACGGCAACCGCGAGGGAGGTGGCGGGCAGGCGGTACGCCCCGGCCGTGCTCGAAACGGTCGCCCTGCGCCGCAGGGCGACCGCCAAGCTGCGCGACCCCGCTGACTGGTTGTTCACCGACACGGCGTTGCAGCAGGCCACCACCGGTTCGGTCGCCGCCCACCGGGCCTCCCGGCTGGCTGGCAGGGACGTGCACGACGTGACCTGTTCCATCGGAGCCGACCTCGTCGAGGTCGCACCGGTGGCCCGGCGCTGCGTCGGCTCCGACCGTGACGAGGTGCGGCTGCGCATGGCGCGGGGGAACCTCGCCGTGCGCGGCCTGGCCCCCACCCTGGTGCGGGCGGACGCGTTGCGGCCGGTGACCACGGGAACCGCCGTGGTCGCCGATCCGGGCAGGCGCGACGGCGGAGGGCGCAGGCGCTGGAGTCCGGAGGATCTGGAGCCGCCGTTGCGGGAGCTGATCGAGACCTACCGCGGTCGTGACCTGGTGATCAAGTGCGCTCCCGGGCTGGACTTCGAGGCCGTGCCGGACGAAGCCGAGATCGAACTGGTCTCGCTGGCCGGGCAGGTGCGTGAAGCGTCCCTGTGGTTCGGCGGGATCGCTGATCCGGGGGTCGGGCGCGGTGCCACCCTGCTGGACGAGGGGGGCGCGGTGAGGTTGCGGGTCACCGACGCCGAACCGGACGAGTGCCCGGAGCGGGAGATCGGCGAATGGTTGGTCGACCCCGACGGCGCCGTCGTGCGCGCCGGGTTGGTGCGCCAGTACGCGGCCCGCTACGGACTGGGCCAGCTCGACCACCGCATCGCCTACCTGACCGGGGAGGAGCCGCCCCCCGGAGTGCGCGCGTTCCGGGTGCTCGAACACGGCAAGTACAACGAGAAGACTCTGCGTGCCCTGCTGCGTCGTCACGGTGTCGGTCGGCTGGAGATCCTGGTCCGAGGTCTGGACGTGGACCCGGACGCGTTGCGCGGGAGGCTCAAGCTCTCCGGGCAGGCGGGCGCCACCGTGGTGCTCACCAGGGTGGGCAGAACCCCCACCGCGATACTGTGTCGTGCCGAGACGACGTGACAGGCGGCGATCGCCGTTGACCGCCGTCCGTACGACCGGGTTGTCGACCAGCGCGTGTGCCGAGCGGTTCAGCCGCCGCGTGCACCGTTCGGCACGGTGTTCGTAGCCGTAGTGACGTGTGACGCGTGAAATACGGCGGCGCGGCGCCCGCCCGGATCTCTATCCTGGGGAGAGTTATGGCCACTGCACCCGTTTCGCCCTCGCTGTCCGAACTGCGCGACCGCCTGACCGACCTCATGCCGCAGGACCATCGGCGGCTGCGGCGGCGCATCGAAGGTGCGCACAAGATCCGCGACCAGGAGGCGCTGCGCGGCGTCGTGGCGGAGATCTCGGCCGACATCACCGCCGCCCACGAGCGCGTCACGCGTCGCAGGGAGCGGCTTCCCGAGATCACCTATCCCGAGGAGCTGCCCGTCACGGCGCGACGGGAGGATTTGATGACCGCCATCAGGGACAACCAGGTGGTCATCGTCGCGGGGGAGACCGGCTCAGGCAAGACCACGCAGCTGCCGAAGATGTGCCTGGAGCTCGGTCGGGGAATCCTCGGCTCGATCGGCCACACCCAGCCGCGCAGGCTCGCCGCGCGCACCGTCGCCGAGCGCGTCGCGGCCGAGCTGGACACCGAGGTGGGCGGCGCGGTCGGTTACCAGGTCCGATTCACCGAGCGTGCCGGTGAGGACACGCTGGTCAAGCAGATGACCGACGGCATCCTGCTGGCCGAGATCCAGCGGGACCGGCTGCTGCGGCGCTACGACACGCTGATCATCGACGAGGCGCACGAGCGCAGCCTCAACATCGACTTCATCCTCGGCTACGTCAAGCAGATCCTTCCCAAACGCCCCGACCTCAAGGTGATCATCACCTCGGCGACCATCGATCCGGAACGGTTCTCCCGGCACTTCGACGACGCCCCGATCGTGGAGGTGTCCGGCCGTACTTATCCGGTCGAGGTGCGCTACCGGCCGTTGGTGGACGACTCCGACGAGCTGGAGGACGTCGAGCGCGACCAGATCACCGCCATCGGGGACGCGGTGGACGAGCTGTGCGCCGAGGGGCCAGGGGACATCCTGGTCTTCCTCAGCGGCGAGCGGGAGATCCGCGACACCGCCGAGGCCCTGGAACAACGAAAACCCGCCAGCACCGAGGTGCTGCCGCTGTACGCGCGGCTGTCCTCGGCCGAACAGCGGCGGGTGTTCCAACGGCACTCCACCCGGCGCATCGTGCTGGCCACCAACGTCGCCGAGACCTCGTTGACCGTGCCGGGGATCAAGTACGTCATCGATCCGGGAACCGCCCGGATATCCCGCTACAGCTATCGGACGAGGGTGCAGCGGCTGCCCATCGAGCCGATCTCGCAGGCTTCCGCCAACCAGCGCAAGGGCCGCTGCGGGCGGGAGTCCGAGGGGATCTGCATCCGGCTGTACTCCGAGCGGGACTTCCTGGACCGGCAGGAGTTCACCGATCCGGAGATCCTGCGCACCAACCTCGCCTCGGTGATCCTGCGCATGACCTCCCTGGGACTGGGGGACGTGGCTTCCTTCCCCTTCGTGGAACCGCCGGACCGGCGGCAGATCACCGACGGGGTGAACCTGCTGCACGAACTCGGTGCCCTGGAACAGCCCACGAAACGGGGCAAGCAGGACAACCAGCGACTGACCAGGATCGGCTCCAAGCTGGCGCAGCTGCCGATCGACCCCAGGTTGGCGCGGATGATCGTCGAGGCCGAGACGAACGGCTGCGTGCACGAGACGATGGTCATAGCCGCGGGCCTGTCCATCCAGGACCCCAGGGAACGTCCCGCGGAGCACCAGCAGGCGGCCGACCAGCGGCACGCCCGGTTCGCCAACAAACAGTCCGACTTCCTGGCCTACCTCAATCTCTGGCAGTACCTGCGCGAGCAGCGCGGGGAGCTGTCCGGCAGCCGATTCCGGCGGATGTGCCGCGAGGAGTACCTCAACTACCTGCGGGTGCGGGAGTGGCAGGACCTCTACGGGCAGCTGCGGCAGATGGTCAACTCCCTCGACATCTCGATCAACGACCAGCCCGCCGACGAGGACCGGATACACCAGTCGCTGCTGGCGGGGCTGCTCTCGCACATCGGGTTGAAGGACACCGAGCGCAAGTCGGGGTCCAACCGGCGTTCCGCGAGCGAGTACCTCGGGGCGCGCGGGGCCAAGTTCGCGATCTTCCCCGGTTCGGCGCTGTTCAAGAAGCAGCCGCAGTGGGTGATGGCCGCCGAGCTGGTGGAGACCTCGAAGCTGTGGGCGCGCACCGTGGCGAAGGTCGAGCCCGCCTGGATCGAGCGGCTGGCCGGGCATCTGGTCAAGCGCCACTACAGCGAGCCGCACTGGGAGAAGGACAAGGGCGCGGTGATGGCCTACGAGCGGGTGACGCTCTACGGCGTTCCGCTGGTGGCCGGTCGCAAGGTCAACTACGGTCGTATCGAGCCCGAGCTCTGCCGGGAACTGTTCATCCGGCACGCCCTGGTCGAGGGGGACTGGGACACCCGCCACGAGTTCTTCCACACCAATCGCCGACTGCTGGCCGAGGTCGAGGAGCTCGAACAGCGGGCTCGCCGCCGCGACATCGTCGTCGACGACGACACCCTCTACGACTTCTACGACCAGCGGGTCGGCGCCGAGGTCGTCTCCGCCCGGCACTTCGACACCTGGTGGAAGAAGGTCCGCGGGGAGCGGCCCGATCTGCTCACCTTCCCGAGGTCGCTGCTGTTCAACGAGACCTCCGCCGATGTGAGCGACACCGACTACCCCGACTTCTGGCAGCAGGGCAGGCACCGCCTGCGGTTGAGCTACCAGTTCGAACCGGGCAGCGACGCCGACGGGGTCACCGTGCACGTGCCGCTCGCGGTGCTCAACCAGCTCGGTCCCGGTGGTTTCGACTGGCAGATCCCCGGCCTCCGGGAGGAGCTGGTCACCTCCCTGCTCAAGACGTTGCCGAAACAGTGGCGGCGCGAGTTCGTGCCGGTTCCCGATCACGCCAAGGCGGTGCTGGCGCGGCTGCGACCGCACGAGGAGCCGCTGCTGGAAGCGCTTTCCAACGAGTTGCGCCGCATGACCGGGGTCACCGTTCCGCCGGAGGCATGGGATCCGCAACGGGTACCCGACCACCTGCGGATGACCTTCCGGGTGGTGGACGGCGACGGAGACGGCGGCGAGGAGCGCGTCCTGGCGGAGGGCAAGGACCTCGAGGAGCTAGCCGAGCGGTTGCGCCCCCGGTTGCGGGCCGAGATATCGGCGGCCGCCGAGACCATCGAGCGGCACGGCCTGCGGGAGTGGGACTTCGGCAAGCTTCCCGGCACCTTCGAGCGCCAGCGCAACGGCCAGGTGGTCAAGGCGTACCCGGCGTTGGTCGACGAGGGCGACAGCGTCGGCATCCGCGCCTTCGACACGGCCGCCGAGCAGCGGGAGCAGCAGCGTCGTGGTGCGCGCCGACTGGTGCTGTTGAACCTGCCCTCACCGGCGAAGTTCCTGCGGCGCCAGTTGACGAACTCGGCGAAGCTGGTGTTCGGGCGCAGTCCGCACGGGGACCAGGAGCGCCTGTTCGAGGACTGCATCGCGTGCGCGGCTGACGTGCTCATCGAGCAGGCCGGTGGGGTCCCCTCCGACCAGGAAGCCTTCGACCGGGTGGTCCAGCGGGTGCGTGCCGGGCTGAACGAGACCTCGGCCCACGTCGTCTCCGCCGTGGAGCGAATTCTCACCACGCAGCAGCGTGTCGAGTCCGAGGTGGAGGGAACGCGCTCACTCTCGGCGGACGCGGCCGAGGACATCCGAACGCAGCTGTCCAACCTGGTCTACCCCGGTTTCGTCACGGACGCGGGCTGGTGGCGGTTGGCCGATCTGCGGCGTTACCTCAGCGCGGTCTCCTACCGGTTGCAGAAGGTCGCCCACCACCCGGCCCGGGACCGCGATCTCATGGACCGGGTTCGGGCTGTGGAACGCCGCTACCAGGAGATGCTCGACTCCCTCGGTGAGGGCGAACCGGTCGGGGAACAGCTCTGGTCGATCGGTTGGATGATCGAGGAACTGCGGGTGAGCTACTTCGCGCAGGAGCTCGGGACGCCGCGCTCGATCTCGGAGAAGCGGATACACCGGGCCATGGACAAGCTCCGATCCTGATGCACTGTGGCCGCCCCGTCGTCGTAGCTGGCCGGGCGGCGGAACCTCTCGTGCGGCTCTCGCCGCGGGTGCCCCCGGAGGTTCCGCCACGGAACCAACCAGGCGGACCGAGAGGTCGAACTCGGATCTCACGCGGGCGTGACCGTGATTCCCACCGCTCCGGGGCCGGCGTGCGCGCCGATGATCGCGCTGGTCTCCTCCAGCAGGGGTTCCCGCGCCGGTGACAGCCTGCCGCTCAGCCTGTCCAGCACCCACTTCGCGCGTTGGGGGGCCTGGAAGTGCTCCGCCGCGACGCTGACCCTGCCGGGACTGGTGTTCGTGGCCTGGTCCACGGCCTTGCGCAGTGCTCGTTCCGGGCCGATTCCCCTGCTCAGCTGGTGCAGCTCTCCCTCGCGCATCACCAGCAGGGGTTTGATGGAAAGCGCCTTGGCCAGGCTCGCCTGCCCGCCGCCGACCCGTCCGCTGCGTCGCAGGTACTCCAGGGTGTCCACGTAGACCATTTCGGTGGTGCCGTTCAGCCGCTGGTGCAGCAGGTCGAGCACGGTGTGCTCGTCCGCGCCCTCGGCGGCCGCCTCGGCGGCGGCGATCACGGGATAGCCGAACCCGAGGCCGCACAGGCCGGAGTCGACCACGTGCACGGGCACGCTGACCTCGGCCGCTGCCGTGCGCGCGGCCTCGCAGGTCGCGGAGAGCCGGGATGAGAGGTGCACCGAGACGATGGCCTCGGCCCCGGCGCTGACCGCGTCCGAGTAGTTCCAGAAGAACGCCGGGGCCGGTGGGGCGGAGGTCTCGACCGGGAGCCCACCGCGCATCGCCTCGGCGAGTCTGGAGTGCGGCACGCGTCGCTCGTCGTCACTCTCTCCGTCGATGGTCAGGTCCAGCTGCACCACCGTGATTCCGAGCTGCTCTGCCAGTCGGTACGGGATGGAAGCGGTGGAGTCTGTAACGATGGCGACGCGTTGGTTCATTCTTTCAGGCTAGACTTGATCACCTTTTCGTATGAGTTCCCCGTGAGGGAAGAGGTGTTCGGTGACGAGGGGGAATTCGGGTGCCCCGCGGGAGGGAGCCGTCGCGGAGTGAGTACCGTCACCCTCGTACCTGGGTTACGCTGGGGCTACCGGCCGGTAACATCCGGGGTGGTTGGCGTCACTGTGCTTTTCACGGGGCCACGTGGCAAGGTCAACCTTCCCGGGGACATGCCGCGCCGGGACTACTCAGCCAGGAAGCCGTCAACAGTCCGCAGGAGGTCGGAGAGGACCCATGAATATTGTCGTCCTGGTGAAGCAGGTGCCGGACACGTGGTCCGAGCGCAAGTTGTCCGACTCGGATCACACGTTGGACCGGGCATCCGCCGATGCGGTGCTGGATGAGATCAACGAGCGGGCCGTTGAGGAGGCGTTGCTGGCGAAGGAGGCCCACGGCGGTGAGGTGACCGCGCTGTGCATGGGTCCCGAGCGCGCGACCGAGGCGATCCGCAAGGCGCTGTCGATGGGCGCCGACAAGGCAGTGCACCTCTCGGACGAGGCGCTGCACGGCACGGACGCGGTCGGTACGGCCAAGGCGCTGGCCAAGGTGGTCGGCACGCTGGAGTCCGTGGACATGATCATCGCGGGCAACGAATCCACCGACGGGCGCAGCGGTGCGGTCCCGGCGATGCTGGCCGAGCTGCTGGGGTGGCCGCAGCTCACCTACGCGCGCTCGCTGTCGCTGGACGGTTCGACGGTGACGATCGAGCGGGAGACCGACGCCGGGGTGACCAGCGTGCGCGCCGAGCTCCCCGCCGTGGTCAGCGTCACGGAGAAGATCAACGAGCCGCGGTACCCCTCCTTCAAGGGCATCATGGCCGCGAAGAAGAAGCCGGTTTCCACGCTGACGCTGGCCGACGCGGGCATCGACGCCGGTGAGGTCGGACTGTCCGGCGCGTTGACGCAGATGGTCTCGTCCGCGCCCGCGCCCCCGAAGGAAGCGGGTCAGCAGGTCACCGACGAGGGTGACGGTGGAACCCGCATCGTCGAGTTCCTGTCGGGCAAGAACCTCGTCTGAAGGACCCTCACCGGAGGGGGTCGGACTCGAGCGCCGGTTCGGGCGAGGCGACCGGTTCCGGCGCTGGGACGACCGGTGTCCGCCCACGAGGGTGATCGCGGGGGACCCGGAAAGTCGCGGGTCGTGGTGTGTTTCGGCTTCGGTCGCGTTTGAGAAGGGCGTTATCCATGTCTGAGGTGTTGGTCCTCGTCGACCACGCGGGTGGCGAGGTCAAGAAGGTTACGTACGAGATGCTCACGGCCGCGCGCCGGCTGGGTGAGCCCGCCGCGGTGGTCACCGGTGGCCCCGGAGCCACGGACAAGATCGCTGACGCGCTGGCCTCGGCCGGGGCGGCCAAGGTTTACACGGCGGAGTCGGCCGACGTCGACAACTACCTGGTAACGCCGCAGGTCGATGTGCTGGCGAGCCTCGTCGAGCGCGTCTCGCCCGCGGCGGTGCTGACGTCGGCCAGCGTGGACGGCAAGGAGATCGCGGGCAGGCTGGCGGTGCGCACCGGCAGCGGACTGCTGTCCGAGGTCGCCGACATCGATGCCGAGGGAGTGGCGGACTACTCCCTGTTCGGCGGTTCCTACCAGGCCAGGGCCAGGGTGGCTTCCGGTGTGCCGGTAATCTCGATGCTGCCGGGCAGCGTCGATCCCGAGACGTTGAACGGGGACGGCGCGCGCGAGTCCGTCGAGGTCCCCGCCGCCGACTCCGGCAAGGCCGGCGCCGTCACCGGCAGGCAGCCCGCCGAGTCGGGCGACCGTCCCGAGCTGACCGAGGCCAACGTGGTGGTCTCGGGAGGACGTGGCGTCGGCAGCGCGGAGAGCTTCGAGGTCGTCGAGAAGCTCGCCGACTCCCTCGGTGCCGCCGTCGGTGCCTCCCGCGCCGCCGTCGACTCCGGCTACTACCCGGCCCAGTTCCAGGTCGGTCAGACCGGCAAGACGGTCTCCCCGCAGCTCTACATCGCGCTGGGAATCTCCGGTGCGATCCAGCACCGCGCCGGTATGCAGACCTCCAAGACCATCGTGGCCGTCAACAAGGACGCCGAGGCGCCGATCTTCGAGATCGCCGACTTCGGCGTCGTCGGTGACCTGTTCAAGGTGGCTCCGCAGCTGACCGAGGAGGTCGGCAAGCGCAAGGGCTGACGTCGAGTTCGCCTGACGCGTCCGTCCGGGGGCGGGAACCGATCGGGTCCCGCCCCCGAGCGCTGTTCGGGAGCGGTCGCCCGCCCACAGTGGCCGGACGGTTCGCCGCTGGGCTGCTTCCTCGCGAACGGCGTCCCGGCGGCGGTTCCCGCCGATGAGTCCTGCCGACGGGCCGTGACAGCGGGACCTGCCAACGGGTCCCGCCGCAGCGGGCCACGACCGGGCTCCGCACGCGGGCCCGCTCAACCACCCGGCATTCACCCGAAGTTCCCGCCGCGTCCGCCCGGCGCCACTACCGGTGGTCGCACGAATCCGGCTACATCTGCGGACATGGCCGATACAGCGCATTCCGACTCGACGTTGCTGGCCGCCACGGACGGGTGGGACCGGAACGGGGCAGACCGCTACTCGCTGCATCTGACCAGGGAACCAGCCGAGATCCGCGCCGCCCAGCGGCTGCGCCACCGGGTGTTCGCGACCGAGATGGGCGCTGTCGTGCGCGGGAGCCCGACAGGACTGGAGACCGACCGCTTCGACGAGTTCTGCGACCACCTCGTGGTGCACTCGCGACGTTCGGACGAGATCGTCGGCACGTACCGGATGTTGCCGCCCCGGCACGCCCTCGCCGCGGGACGGCTCTACTCCGACGACGAATTCGATCTCACCGCGCTGGCCCCGTTGCGCCCCGATCTGGTCGAGACCGGGCGCTCCTGCGTGCACCCGGACCACCGGAACGGGGCGGTGATCGGCCTGATCTGGGCCGGCATCGCCCGCTACCTGCTGCTGTACGGCCATCGCTGGCTCGCCGGGTGCGCCTCGGTGCCCCTGGGGGACGGCGGAACCACCGCCGCCGGGGTGTGGCAGGCGGTCCGCAGGCACCACTACGCTTCCCGCGCTCAGCGGGTGTGGCCGTACGAACCCTGGCCCACCCGAGCGGTGCCCGCCCCCGCGCGGGTGCGCCTGCCACCGCTGCTGCGGGGCTACCTGCGGCTGGGCGCGCGGGTGTGCGGCCCACCCGCCCACGACCCGGAGTTCGGCGTCGCCGACTTCTTCGTGCTGCTGGACTCGCACGAGATCGACCAGCGCTACCTCACCCGTTTCCTGGGGGAGTCGTGAGCGGCACGGACGCCTGGACCCCCACCTCGCCGTGCGACACGCGCTGCCTGCCCGCCCGGCACACCTTGCCCCGCGCCACGCTCGGCCGTAGGTTGCGCCGCGTTCTGGCGGTGGGAGTGCTGGTCGCGTGCGGACTGCTGCTCGTCCCCGCCGTGCCGGTGCTGCCCCGCGGGGTTCGGGGCGGAGCGGGCCGGGTGTGGTTCAGCGGTCTCCTCGCGGCGTTCGGGGTGCGGTTGCGGGTGCGGGGAGCCCCGCCCCGGGGCATCGAGGAGAACGTGGGCACTCTGGTCGTGTCCAATCACGTCTCCTGGTTGGACGTGCTCGCGTTGCAGGCGGTGTGTCCGATGCGGATGTTGGCCAAGTCGGAGGTGCGCGGTTGGCCCCTGATAGGCGTGCTCGCGGTGCGGGCGGGCACCCTGTTCATCGACCGCGACCGGCCCAGCCGCCTGCCCCTCGTGGTCGGCGCCGTGGCCGACGCACTGCGCCGGGGGCACGTGGTCGGCGTGTTCCCGGAGGGCACGACCCGGTGCGGTCGGAGGGTCGGACGGTACCGCTCCGCCCTCTTCCAGGCGGCGCTGGACACGGGGGCGCCGATACACCCTGTGGCCCTGCGCTACCGGCTGGCGGACGGTTCCCCGACCACCGCGGCCGCCTTCGTGGGTGAGGACACCCTGCTCGGCTCGTTGCGCGAGGTGCTCGGTGTACGCGGCCTCGTCGTCGAACTGGTTTCGCTGCCGTCGCCTCGTCCGGAATCGGTGCCCGACACCGGTCGTCCCGGACTCCCCGCGAACTGTCGGGGCGGTTCGACGGGACCGCCGGAACCGAGGGGAGGTCCCCGGACTCCGGCGTCGACCGCGCGGCGGCGGCTCGCCGCCCGGTGCGCCCGGGCCACCGCCGAGGTCTGTGAGACACGTCCCCCGGAAAACCACTGGACTTGTACCGCGGTGGAAGTCGCAGCATCGTGCGGTGAGCGATCAGAGCGAACCCGAAGGGACGAGTGCCGCGACCGAACCGGTACCCGGCAGGTCGCTGTGGGCACCGCCGTACCGTAACTTCACCGTCGGGCTGGTCCTGGTGGTCACGCTGGTCGCCTTCGAGGCGATGGGAGTGGCCACGGCACTGCCCACCATAGCCTCCGAACTGGACGGGCAGCGGTGGTACTCCTGGGCGTTCACGCTGTTCATGGCCTCCAGCGCCGTGGGGACCGTGTTCGCCGGGCGGCTTTCCGACCGCCACGGGCCCGCCCTGCCGCTGTTGCTGGCGCTGCCGCTGTTCGCCACGGGACTCGTGGTCGCGGGATCGGCACCGAACATGCCCGTGCTGCTGGGGGCCCGAGCCCTGCAGGGGCTGGGCGGCGGAAGCGTGGCCGTCCCGCTCTACGTGATGATCGCCAGGGTGTACCCGCAGCGGTACCGGCCGAGGGCGTTCGGGATCATGTCGGCCGCCTGGGTGCTGCCGTCGCTGCTCGGCCCCGCCGTGTCCGGAGTGGTCACCGAACAGCTGCACTGGCGGTGGGTCTTCCTCGGGCTGGCACCTCTCGTGCTGCTCGGCGCGGTCCTGCTCGGCTCCACCGTGCTCCGGGCGGGCAGCGGTCCCGAGGGAGAACCGGCGGCGCGGCGGGGGCTGGTCCTGGCCGGGCTCGGTGCCGGGGTCGCCACCGTGGCGCTGAACTGGAGTGCCGATCACCCCTCCGCGCTCTCGGGTGTGCTCGGGGCGCTGGCCGTGGGCTCGCTGTGGGGGTCCCTGCGAGTGCTGCTGCCCAGCGGGACGCTCGCCGCACGTCCCGGCATCCCGGTCATGGTGCTGGCGCGCGGTCTGCTCGCGGGGATCTTCTTCACGGCGGAGGCGTTCATCCCGCTGGTGCTGACCGTCGTGCACGGTTACTCCGCCGCGCTGGCCGGGATACCGCTGACCGTGGCCTCGCTGGGGTGGACGGCGGGATCGTTCTGGCAGGCCAGGCAGCACCGTTTCAACAGGGAACACCTGGTGGCGGCCGGATTCCTGCTGGTGGTGGTCGGAGTGTTCGGGGTGGCTCTGGCGGCCCCGGAGTGGGGCGCGGATCGGGCCGTCTTCGTGTTCTGGTCGATCGGCGGCGCGGGGATGGGACTGGCGATATCCAGCACCGCGGTGCGCGTGCTGGGCCTTTCGGACCCCGCCGAACGCGGTTTCAACTCGGCGGCGCTGCAGATCTCCGACATGCTCGGGCAGGCGCTGCTGGTCGGCTTCGGCGGTGCCGTGGTGAACGCGCTGGCGAGCACGCGGGAACCGACCGCGGGGGTGCTCGTGCTCGCCGTGGGGCTGATCGTGACGGGTTCGCTGGGTGCGAGCCTGGTGGCGCGTTCCCGAAGGATTATCCTGGACGGGCGATGACGTACCTGGACCATGCGGCGACCACCCCCATGCGGGCGGGCGCCATCGAGGTCATGACCGAGGCGCTCGCCACGTTGGGCAACGCCTCGTCCCTGCACACCTCCGGCAGGCGAGCCCGTCGTGCGGTGGAGGAGTCCCGCGAGGACATCGCCGCCGCCCTCGGAGCCCGCCCCTCCGAGGTGCTGTTCACCGCTGGGGGGACCGAGAGCGACAACCTCGCGGTCAAGGGGATCTTCTGGGCCCGCAGGGACGCCGATCCGCGACGTCGTCGAGTGCTCGCCGCCGCGGCGGAGCACCACGCCGTGCTCGACACCGTGGAGTGGTTGGCCGAGCACGAGGGTGCCGAGGTCACCTGGCTGGAGGTCGATTCCTACGGAAGGGTGACACCCGAGGTCTTCGAGGAGGCGGTCCGCGGCGCCCCGGAGGAGATCGCGCTGGCCACCGTGATGTGGGCCAACAACGAGGTGGGTACGGTCAACCCTGTCCCGGAGCTGGCCGAGGTGGCTGGACGCTACGACATACCGCTGCACACCGACGCGGTCCAGGCCGTGGAGACGCTGCCCGTGGACTTCGAGTTCTCCGGGGTGTCGGCGCTGACCATGACCGGACACAAGATCGGCGGCCCCTACGGTGTGGGAGTACTGGTGCTGGGCAGGGACGTCCCTTGCACGCCGCTGCTGCACGGCGGAGGCCAAGAGCGCGAGATCCGTTCCGGCACGCTGGACACCCCCGCGATCCTGGCCCTGGCCGGTGCGCTGCGCGAGGCGGTTGACCGCCGGGAGCACCACGCCCGGGAACTCACCGCGCTGCGGGACGAGCTGATCGAGGGAGTCCGCTCGGTGGTGCCGGACGCGGTTCTCAACGGTGACCCGGGTACCGTCGAAGGTGGTCGGTTGCCCGGTAACGCGCACTTCACCTTCCCGGGCTGCGAGGGTGACAGCCTGCTGATGCTGCTCGACGCCAGCGGTGTCGAGTGCTCCACCGGGTCCGCGTGCACCGCCGGGGTCGCCGAGCCCAGCCACGTGCTGCTGGCGATGGGCGCGGACGTGCGGGTCGCCCGGGGGTCGTTGCGGCTCTCGCTCGGACACGACTCGACCAGCGAGGACGTGCGGGCCTTTCTGGAAGCGATAGAACCGGCCGTACGACGGGCCCGCGGCGCCGGGCTCTCGGGGCTGAGCAAGACTTCGGTGGAATCGGCCACCGCGCCTACGGAGGTGTGAGGGTGCGAGTACTCGCGGCGATGAGCGGCGGTGTGGATTCGGCTGTGGCTGCCGCGCGGGCGGTCGACGCCGGGCACGACGTCACGGGTGTGCACTTGGCGCTGTCCGCCAAGCCGGGCACACTGCGAACGGGAGCACGGGGCTGCTGCACGGTGGAGGACTCCCGCGACGCGCGGCGCGCCGCCGACATCCTGGGAATCCCGTTCTACGTCTGGGACTTCGCCGAGCGGTTCAGCGAGGAGGTCATCGAGACTTTCGTGGGGGAGTACGCGGCGGGGCGCACCCCCAATCCGTGCATGACCTGCAACGAGAAGATCAAGTTCGAGGCCCTGCTGGAGAAGGCCGTGGCGTTGGGCTTCGACGCCGTCTCTACCGGCCACTACGCCAGGCTCTCCCACGAGTCGGGTGTGCCGGAGCTGCGCCGGAGCAGGGACGAGGGCAAGGACCAGTCCTACGTGCTCGCCTCGTTGACGCCGCAGCAGCTGCGGCACGCGATGTTCCCGCTGGGCGACTCGCTGAAGTCGGAGGTGCGCGAGGAGGCGGCCCGGCGGGATCTCGCCGTGGCGCGCAAGCCCGACAGCCACGACATCTGCTTCATCCCGGACGGTGACACCAAGAAGTTCCTGGACTCCAAGCTCGGTGAGCGGCCGGGCGAGATGGTCGACGCCGAGTCCGGCGAGGTGCTGGCCGAGCACTCCGGAGTGCACGGTTTCACGGTGGGCCAGCGCAAGGGGCTCGGCATCGACAAGCCCGCCCCCGACGGGCGCCCGCGCTACGTCCTCTCGTTGGAGCCGGTCTCCGGCACGGTCAAGGTCGGCTCCGCGGACCGGCTGGGCGTTACCGAGATAGACGCGGATCGGCCGATCTGGCCTTCGGAACGCCCCCTGGAGGGGCCGACCGAGTGCGTGGCCCAGATCCGCGCGCACGGTGAGACCGGCCGGGCCGTGGCCGAGACGACCGAGGAGGGCGTTCGCGTGCGGCTGCACGAGCCGATGCGCGGCGTGGCCCCCGGCCAGTCCGTGGTGCTCTACCGGCCCGAGGAGGAGGGGGATCTCGTGCTCGGCAGTGCCAAGATCTCCAGCACCCGGTGATGCGGCTCGGTTTTCCTGGCTGGTGCTGTGGCGGAACCTCGCGAGAGCCGCACGCGAGAACCCGCGGCGGCGCCGACGGCGTGATGGTAGGGGTTCGGCACCCACCGAGCTGAAGCGATCATGGTGAGATGTTCGGGGCAGCGATGTCTGGCGGCTTTCGGTGTGACCCCGCCTCCAGTGAGAAACGCTTGATTCCCGTTTGGCGAATGGCGCGAACTCCGTTGCGAGAATGGTCCTCGTGACGCAGCAACAGCCTTGGAAACCCGGTACCGCGACCGCCGTTGGTTCCATGCCAGGTACCGACCCGCTGGAGACCGCGCGGATCGTCGCGGGAGAACTGCCCGGGCTGACCCCGATACCGGAGCTGCCCGCACGTGGTGTGGGTGGCGACATGCTGGGACGCACCGCCGGGATGCTGCCCGACCTGGCGGTGGAGGTCGTGCCGTCCGGATATCGGGTCGCCCGTACGGCTGGGCGTGACCAGCGACGCGCGGTGGACCTGCTGCGATGGGACCTCGACGCGCTGGAAGAGGTGACCGCGGCCGACACCGCTCCCAGGCTGGTCAAACTCCAGGCCGCAGGCCCTTGGAGCCTGGCGGCGGGGATCGAGTTGCGCAACGGTCACCGCGTGCTGACGGACCACGGCGCGTTGCGCGACTTCACCGAGGCGCTGATCGAGGGAGTCACCCAGCACGCCGCGCAGGTCGCGGCCAGGACCGGTGGTCGGCCCCTGGTGCAACTGGACGAACCGACGCTGCCTGCCGTGCTCTCCGGCGACCTGCCCACTCCCTCCGGTTACGGCACCGTCCCCGCCGTTGCCGAGCCGGAGGCGAGGCAACTGCTCCAGCACACCATCGATCGGTTGGGCGAGACCGTGGCGCGTCCGGTGATCGTGCACTGCTGCGCCGCGCGGCCGCCGGTGCGGCTGTTGCGGCGAGCCGGGGCCGGTGCGCTGAGCCTGGACGCCCGCGTCCTGGAGTCCGTCTCCGGGGAGTTCGCGGAGGAGGTCGGCGAGGCCTGTGACGCGGGGCTGCCGTTGCTGGTGGGCATGGTTCCCGCGATCGAACCGGGTCGGGAACCGGGCCCGCGCGAACTCGTGGAGCCCGTGCGCGCGTTCGTGACGAAGCTCGGTTTCTCCGAACGGGTGCTGGCCGAACAGGTGGTCGCCACCCCCACCTGCGGGCTGGCGGGCGCCTCACCGCGTTGGGCGCGCCGTGCGCTGGAGCTGTCCCGCGAGCTCGGCGAGATGCTCCCTGAACGGTTCCCGGAGGACTGAGCGGCGGCCCCACAGCGGCCCCGGAGATTCCGCACCACGCCTCCCGCCCCGGAACCGCGTGGGTGGCTTCCGGGCCGCGTCAGGGACGGGGGCGGGGATCGGACCGGTGCGTCCCGGGCCGGTCGGGTACCCGTCCCGGGACGGATTCCGAGAGGTACGCGAAACGGCCCGAAAGACTGAAACGGCGGCTCCGTTACCGGGAATCCGGTAACGGAACCGCCGTTCCTGGGGTGAGTGACGGGATTCGAACCCGCGACTCCTGGGACCACAACCCAGTGCTCTACCGCCTGAGCTACACCCACCGTGCTCGCCCGGGCTCATCGCCGGGCAACGAATCCCATCCTAGCGTGGCCGATTCTCGGACTCGCAGCGGGTTCCCCTTTCGGCGACCGTGATCGAGATTCCGCTGCGCAACCCCGTTGGTGAGGTGTTTCAGTCCTCCTCGAGCCGTCGTTTCGCCTGTTCGGTACCGCCGACCCGCTCCTCGGACAGCAGTTCGGAGGCGATCTCCTGCGCCTGTTCGCTGGAGGGCCCCGGCTGCGGGACGAAGGCGGTCCGCCGGTAGTAGGCGAGTTCCCGGATGGACTCCCGTACGTCGGCCAGGGCCCGGTGGGCCAGTCCCTTCTCGGGCTGCGCGTAGTAGATGCGCGGGTACCACCTGCGGCACAGCTCCTTGATGGAGGAGACGTCCACCATGCGGTAGTGCAGGTACTGGTCGAGTTCCGGCATGTCCCTGGCGATGAAACCGCGGTCGGTCGCGATCGAGTTCCCCGCCAGTGGCGCGGAGCGCCCGTTGGGCACGTGTTCCCGCAGGTACTCCAGCACGCGCTGCTCGGCCTGGGCGAGCGTGACCGTGGAACGGCGTACCTCCTCGGTCAGTCCCGACCGGTCGTGCATCTCGCGCACGACCTCCGGCATCCCGCGCAGGGTATCCTCGTCGGCGTGGATCACGACGTCCACGCCCTCGCCGAGGATGTTCAGGTCGGCATCGGTGACCAGGGCGGCGATCTCGATCAACGCGTCCTTGCCGAGCTCCAGCCCGGTCATCTCGCAGTCGATCCACACTAGACGATCGTTCACCGTCATTAGCCTAACGCGCCACGGTGGGTGCACGCTAAGCCGCTGGTGTGTCGCCACTTCCCCCGATCGTGCCGTGCGCTCGCCACCCGCCGAACTCGGATATCCCGCGTCCGGCGGGCCCGGAACTCAGCTCGATGACGGGGGGCGTTGCGGCAGCCGGTTCGGGACGACCTTTCCGGTGGCGTTCCTGGGGAGTTCGTCCAGAAAGACCACGTCGCGGGGGCGGGCGAACGCGGAGAGCTTCTCCCGCACCCGGTCCCGCACGGTGTCCTCGTCCAGCTCGTACCCCTCGTGCGGGACGACGAAGGCGGCCAACCGCTGTCCGTGCTTCGCGTCCTCGACGCCGGTGACGGCCACTTCGCGCACTTCCTCGAACGCGGCGATCACGTCTTCGGTCTCCTTGGGGTAGACGTTCTCCCCGCCGGAGACGATCATGTCGTCGGCCCGGCCGACGATGAACAGCCGTCCTCGTTCGTCGAGGCGGCCGAGATCACCGGTGGGCATCAACCCGTCGCGGCGCCTGACCTCCTTGCCGTTGGTGTAGCCCTCGAACAGCATGTCGTTGCCGACGTGCACGCCTCCGGTCTCGCCGGTCGGCACCGGGGAACCGTCCTCGTCCAGAATCCGGAGGATGGTCCCGCGTGGTGGTCTGCCCGCCGTACCGGGGGCATCGCGCAGGTCCCGTGGATCGGCGATGCTGACCCAGGATGCCTCGGTCGACCCGTAGAAGTTGTACAGCACCGGACCGAAGGCCTCTTGGAACTCGGCGGCGAGGGTGCCGGACAACGCCGAACCGCTGCAGGCCACGATCCGCAGCGCGCGGTGGTCGTAGTTGTGGCGTTGTTCCTCGGGCAGTTCCAGGATTCGCTGCAGCATCACCGGTACCGCGAACATCGCGCCGCACCTGTGCCGCTGCAGCGCGGCGAGAGTCTGCTGCGGGTCGAATCCCCGACGCAGCACCAGAGTGGCACCGAGGACCGTGCCCAGCTGAAACGCGGCGAGACCCCAGGTGTGGAACATCGGTGCGCAGACCAGCATCCGTTCACCGCTGCGCAGCGGGACCCGGGAGATGATCGTCGTCGCGGGGCTCAGGCTCGGCGGGTCGGGGCGCCTCGCCCCCTTGGGGGTGCCGGTGGTCCCGGAGGTCAGTACGATCATGCGGCCGTGCCTGGGGCGCCGGGGTAGGGGGGTGGCCGGGGAGCGTCCGATGAGTTGCTCCAGCGTTGGACGGCTGGTTGTGCCCTCGGTCCAGCTCACCAGCGGTTCCACACCTTCGGGCAGGGTGAGTTCCTCGGCGAACTCGGCGTCGGAGATCACCGAGACCACGCGCTGTTCGGCCAGTACCGCCGAGAGCTGTTCGGCGCTCATGCCGGTGTTGAGCAGCACGGCGTCGGCGCCCAGCTTGCTCGTCGCGAGCAGCGCCTCGACGAAACCGTGGTGGTTCCGGCACAGGATCGCCACCCTGGAGCCGGACTCCACGCCGTATCCGCGCAACCCGTTCGCCAGCCGGGTGGTGCGTTGTTCCACCTCCGCGAAGCTCAGCGCGCCGCGTTCGTCGATCACGGCGGGCCGGTCGGGGTGGCGTATCGCCCCGACCGCGTATCCCAGGGGGATCGCGATTCCCCAGCGGCGGTAGGCCAGCGCGATCCGCAGCAGCTTGTCGGGACGCATCGGGCGGACGACACCCTGTCGGATCAGGGTCAGCACATCGAGCAGCAGCGGAGCTCGGCGCTCGGCCCAGCGCGCGAGCGCGCCGTCACCGGCTCGCTGGCGTCGACGTCTGGCGGCTGTCCCGGAGAACGGGGTCCGGGGCGGGCTCTCGGGGGTCCGCTCGCTCGTCACACGGCACCTCGCAAATCTATCTACTGGTGAGTAGATAATGCCTGGTGTGATGTCTCGAAGGAAGGGGAGTCGCGTCACGAATCTCCCGAACGCGCGATCGAGTGGCACACTCAGTGGAGTGAGTGGTTACGACGCGCGGCTGTGGCGGGTTCTCGACCGGGCCCTGCTGGTCCTCGCCGTCGGCACGGTGGCACTGCTGATCGCGGTCGGCGGCTCGTCACGACGGGCTGACTCGTTGCTGGGGTTGCTGATCCTGGCCGCGGCGGTACTTCCCGTCGCGGTGACCGTGGTTCGACTGCCCGCCCACGCCCGCGCGAGACTGCCGGAGCTGCCGCGGCGTCGTCGGCTGTTGACGATCACCGCGTTGCTGGGGGCGTGCGCGGCGGTGTGCGTAGCGCTCTGGAGCCTGTTCAACATCGTGGCGCCCGGAACGTCGGCGCCACTGGCGCTGGCGGTGCCCGCGCTCGCCGTCGCCGGGATCGCCACGGCGGGCAGCCGCGTCCTCGGGCGGCGGACCCGCTGATCGGGCCCTGCCCGCACGAAGGCGAAGAATCTCGGTAGTGGCGGCTCCTCGTCCTGCTCAGGACCACGCCGCCCGGTGGAGCGGGGAGGCAGCGGGACGGCGGAAAGTTCGCCGGACCCCCGCGCTGCCTCGACCCGCCGGCCACGGAGTGGGAGAAGATCAGACCGACCGGACGACCAGCCCGTCCCGCTCGCAGATGAAATCCAGTGAGCCCTCGAACTCCGCGATCGGCATCTCGTCGCGGATCAGTCGGTGCGGGCCACCGTGCGTCTCCACGCTCAACCGGTCGGCGGTGAAGTGCTGCTCGGAGTAGGAGGGGCCCTCGATCCGGACGTCCAGCTGCCCCTCGTGCAGCGTGATGGTCACCTGGCCGCCCGGGATGGACAGCGGCTCACCACCGCGGTTGAGCGTGATGCTGCCCTCGGTCGCGTTCTCCGGTAGGACGACGACCCTGCTCAGCGCGGCGTCCCTGCTCGAGTCCTGGCGGCTCATGGCGATGACGTCGCGTCGCAGGCTCTCGCCGGCTTCCCCCTCCTCGGGGCGCGGTGCCAGCAGTTCGGCGCCTTCCTTGGCTGCCAGCCGGTAGGGCTGCCAGGAGCCCGTACCCACCAGGTTGATCACCGAGTCGACGCTGCTGTCGGCGAGCAGCTCCTCGCTGTCCGGTGCCGGGGTGATCTCGGTGGCGTGCACGCCGCGCTCCTCGAGCAGTTGCCGTAGCGCTCGGGCGCGTTCCCGCGCCTTGCGGTCGAAACCACGGTTGATCGCGACCGTGGAGCCGCTAGTCCTCGCGGCGGCCGCTTCGGCGAGTTCCGCCAGCGGCGCCCACACCTCGGCCGGGTCCTGACCGGATGTCCGCCCGGAGCGGGTGCTGAGTACCTCGGTAGTGCTGTTCATTGCCCCAACTCTAGTCCGCCACCTTCCGTCGGCTCATCGTCCCGGAACGGCCGTTCGGCCCGGTGAGGGGTCGGTGTGACGAAACTCGCCCACCCACTGTCGTCGGCGCGGGTCTCACCGGTGTCCGGAAATGGCGGAACCGTCTCGTACGACGTGGTCCTTCGATGGTGCGCTCGCCTCCGCCACGCCGGTTCCGCGGGTGTTGCGTCCGGACCAGTGCGTTCTGGAGGCTGCTCCTCTCGAAGGTACCCGTCGGTCGGAGAGGTCAGCGACCGACCGACGCGCCGCACGTTGGGTATCCGGAGGCGATGGATGACCGAGTTGCTGTACTGCGCCGAACAGCCGAACGGCCGCATCCCGGAGACGGCCCACGGGGTGCTCGTCCGGTGGTTGGCGGCGGACGGCAGCCGTGTACGGGCCGGGCAGCCGCTGGCCGAGGTGCGAGCCGAGGGCAGGCGCGACCACGTGCACTCCCTCGCCACCGGAACCCTGCGCCAACAGGTGCGGCAGGGCGAGTTCCTGTTGCCCGGCTTTCCGGTCGGCCTGATCGAGTAGCCAGCCTGGGAAGCGGCGTCGCTCCCGTGGTCGTTGACTTCCGCTGCTATGTTGAGTTCCGCCGGAGCGGGGCGGCGACCGAGCCCGCCGTTCCGGTCAGTGACGCGGGGTGCCCGGCTCGTGAGCCGGGCTGAGAGAGACCCGTAGAACCTGAACTAGTTCGCACTAGCGGAGGGACGTCGCGGTGTCGTGGGCTCGTCCGTGCTGTCGTCACGCCCGTTCGACGGGTGGTTTCCACGCTGCGGGGACCGGTTCGCGCCGTGCCGCGCGGCGACCGTGGAGGAGCCACGTGCGCCGTCAGCACGCCCCCGTGCGCGTCCAGCCGCGAGAGGGGCAGCAGTGATTCCGAACGTGCTCACGATCGCCGGTACCGACCCCAGCGGGGGAGCCGGTATCCAGGCCGATCTGAAGACCTTCTCCGCCCACGGGACCTACGGCATGGCGGTGACCACGGCGCTCGTGGCCCAGACCACCACGGGGGTCTCCTCGGTGCTGGGGATACCCGCGAGTTTCGTGGCCGACCAGTTGCGCACCCTGCTCGACGACGTGCGCGTCGACGCGGTCAAGATCGGGATGCTGTCGGACGCGGAGATCATCCGCACCGTGGCCGCGGTGCTGTCCGAGTACTCGGCGCGCGAGATCGTGCTGGACCCGGTCATGGTCGCCAAGAGCGGAGACCGCTTGCTCGCCGCCGATGCCGTACGCGCGCTGCGCGAGGAGCTGCTGCCCCACGTGGACCTGATCACCCCCAACCTGCCCGAGGCGGCGGACCTGTTGGGGGAGAGCGAGAGCACCGACACGGCTGGCATGGCCCCGCAGGCCGAGCGTCTGGCCGCGCTGGGAGTCAAACGGGTGCTGCTCAAGGGTGGGCACCTGCTCGGTGCTTCCAGCGTGGACGTGCTGCACACCGAGAACGGTTCCGAAACCCTCTCGCACGAACGCGTGATCACCAGCAACGACCACGGAACGGGATGCACCCTCTCGGCCGCGACGGCGGCACTGCGTGCCCAGGGCCACGACTGGCCCTCCGCCGTGCGTGCGGCCAAGGAGTACCTCACCGGTGCGATGCGTGCGGCCGAGCTGCTCGACGTCGGACGGGGGCACGGCCCGGTGCACCACTTCCACCGCTGGTGGCCGGTCGATGGCGCGCCACTTCCCTGACGGTCCCGCGACCTCCCGACGAGTCCGGTCGGCGCGGTGGCGCCGCCCTGCCACGTACGCGGCGGGAACACCCGAGGTGTCCGCGTCGCTCCCGGAACGCCGGAGACGTGTGCGGCCGTTCACCGGTCGCGCCCCATCGGCCCCGCCGGGCCGAGACCCGGAGCCGCCCACCGGCTCCCGGGTCACCCGAGCAAGCCGTGCCCCAGTGGAGGAAAAGACATGAACTACCGTCTCCCCGACCCCACCCCCGGCGGTTTCTGCGCCGAGGCGTGGGCCTACACCGCCGAACTGCAGCGGGCGATCGTGCACCACCCCTTCAACACGGCTCTCGCGGACGGAAGCCTGTCACGCGAGCGGTTCGTGTTCTACATCGTGCAGGACTCGCGCTATCTGTTCGGATTCGCCCAGGCACTGGCCGGTGCGGCCGCCCGTGCCGACGTTCCCGCCGATGCCGCCTTCCTGGCGGGCAGCGCGCACGGAGCCCTGGCAGAGGAGCGCAAGCTGCACGCCGGTTACATCGAACAGTTCGGACTCACCGAGTCGGAGATGGCGGGCGTGGCCACCTCGCCGACCTGCCTGGCCTACACGTCCTACCTGCGGGCCACCGCGTTGAGCGAGCCCTACCCCGTGCTGGTAGCGGCGCTGTTGCCGTGCTTCTGGGTGTACCAGCACGTGGGAAGCACGATCCTGGAGTCCACCGGCACGACGGCGGACCACCCCTACGGTCGTTGGATCGCGACCTACGCGGACGAGGAGTTCGCCGACACGGTGCTCGGTGCCAGGGAACTCACCGACAGGCTGGCCGCGCGGACCGACGAGGAGACCCGTCGGCGCATGCTCACCGCCTTCGTGCGGTGTAGCGAGTACGAATGGCTGTTCTGGAACAGCGCTTGGGAGCGGGAACAGTGGCCCACGGCCGCGTGGTTGCCCGACGCCCACGACCCGGTCGGTGGCCCGACCGGCACGAGTGGCGGGAATCAGTAGATCCTGGCCGCGAGCTCGGCTTTGGCCGAGCGCAGGGAGTCCAGCGTGGCGGGGTCGAACCCGCCCGCGGGCTCCGCGGCCGAGGAAACGCTCAGATTAGTGTTCAACGACCACCCCGAGCCGCTCTCGAGCAGCGAACCGTGCTTGTTGGTGTAGTAGTCGGCGTCGACGGCCAGCGCGGTTCCGGCGGCCCCCGCTGCCGCCGCGACCAGATGCGTGTGGAACCGGGTGGACAGCCACCGCTGTCCGGAGTCCACGGGCATCCCGGCTTCCATGATGTCGGAGAAGGGGTAGAAGCGGGCCCCGGGCAGCTCGTGCTCCAGCAGCGCGAAGACCTCGCGGTCCACCAGCGGCATACCCTCCACGAACCCGATCCGCTCGGAGGGGACTTTCCAGCGTCGCAACGTTTCCAGTACGAAACCGGCCAGTGAGGGAACGCTCATGCTCAGCAGGTCCGACTGGACGCAGACCATGACCTCGGGGAGGTCGAGGGATTCGTCCTGCCGGTACAGGTGCGGGGCGATCCCGAAGAACAGGTCGTCGCCGGTGGCGGTGATCCCCGGCACGTTGGCCAGCATGTCCTGCGAGGGGGTGTCCCGCACGTCCACCACGTCGAACCGTGTCGACAGCGTCCGCAGCAGCGGTCGTGCCTCGGTCGGCAACGGGATCAGCCCCTGCCCGGTCATCGCCAGTCGTGCGCCGGAGTGCTCCCGGATCGCCACGGCCGCGGCGAGCAGCCCGATGTGGTGCGGCCAGATCCCGTTGATGTATCCCCCGCCGACGACGTGCACCACATCGGCCCGGGCGGCCACGACTATGCCGGCCACCCAACGGGGGGCTCTGCCGGGATCGCGGATCGCTTCGCGGGTGAACGAAGCCACTTGCCAGGGTTCCTGCGAGCCCGCGTGCCAGCAGAGCCGCCACAGCGTGTCCGTGAACCGCACCCTCGGGTGCAGGTCGCCCAGCAGCACCTCGCTCGGGCCCGGGTTGGGGCAGTCCAGCCAGACCTCCGCGTCGGGCTCCCGCTCCGCCAGGTGACGCAGCCAGCAGGCGGCTATGTGCTCGTCGCCGTAGTTGGGGTGGCCGGTGGTGCCGACGAGGTAGATGGTCCTCCGGTTCGGGGGCGGGGTGGTCAAGACGTACTCCTGAGCCGGTCCACGTTGGGGGGAAGGCTCCCGAACGGCCCCGGAGCAGGTCCATCGTGCCGTCGGTCAATCGAGCTCGAGTTCCTCGCTGATGCTCAGCAGTCGAGCCTGCGCCTGACCGAATCGTACTCGGTGCTTGGCCGCGCACAGCTCAACCCGTTCGTGCCAGCGGGAGGAAGCCGATCCGACGGTGCCGTGTTCGGCGAGCGTGCCCGCGCGGGTGTCGTCGTCCTTCCCGGCCCCCGCCTCGCCGTCCGGCAGGGTCGACTCCGTGTCGGACTCCGCCACGGCGACTCGTGACCGGGACGGTGAGGGCGGCTCCGCCTGAGGAGTCGGGGGAGACGGGGCCGGTGCGCTCGTCCTGGTGGAGATAGTGGCGCCCTCCGGTCGTCCCCGTCGCCGGGAGCGGACCGCGGCCCGGCCACCGCGCCGGTGCTCTCGTCGCAGCAGCGGCACGAACACCAGGGTGGCCACCCCGAAACCGGCCAAGAAGGCGAGTGCGAGCAGATCGATCGCCGGGAAGGTGAGTTGTGCCTGCGGCATCGTCGCGGGCCTTCCTTTCTGCTGTCTCCGGGAGCGCGAGCACACTGCCACCGGTAAGGGGACGGGTCCCTCCGGCGTTTCGGTCGCGCTCGTCGCGGCTCAGTTGCGACCGGCGGGATCGTGCCCGTCCGTGCGGACCGGAGCCGAGCCGGAAACGGTCGTGACCCCGTCACCGGGGCTGTCGGCGGCGACCTGCTGCTCCCCGGGCTGTTCGAGGTCACCGGCCCGGGGTTCCGGAGCGGAGGTACTCGTGACGGCGGGTACCTCGGTCGGGGAGGTCGGCTCCGCTTCGTCGGTCCGGCTGTCGACGGACTCCGTCCGGGTCGGAACCGAGGAGGGGGCGGCGGTGAAACGCGGCCCGGGAGGAGCTTCGTGCACCTCCTCGGGACTCGGCCCGGACCTCTCCGCCTCGCCCGCTGGCCCGTCCTCCGGATGTTCCGGGGGGTTGCGCAGCGACACGGCCGAGGCGCCGATGGTGTCGCTGGCGGTGTCGAGAGTGTTCAGCACGTGGTCGCGCAGTCTCTCCAGCTCCGCGCGGTGCCGCGTGATCTCCTCGAGGGTCTCCCGACGGTGGCGTTCCGCTTCCGCCTCCCGCCTGCCGCACTCCTGCCTGGTCCGTTCCACGAGTTCCTCGGCGTCCCGCCGTGCCGCGCTCATCAGCGATTTGTAGGCGTCCCGCACGGCGCGGCGCATCCGCTGTTCCCGAGTCCGCAGTTCGTTGAGCTGCCGCGCGCGGTCCCGGTGCAACCGTTCGTGACGCCGTTCGAGCTCGGCGAGCAGCCGTTCGCACTGCCCGTGCAGTTCACCTGCGGTGTTCTCGGCCTGCTCTATCAGCCGGTTGGCTTCGCTCTCGGCCGAGCTGCGGATCACCTCGGCCTCGTGGCGGGCCTGTTCGCGGATCGACAGCAGTTCCTCCTCGGCCAGCGCCAGCATCTCCTGCACTCGCCGGGAGGCGGCGGGCAGGCCGGTTTCAGAGGACTCCACATGCCGCAGTCGCCGTTGGGTCTCGGTCAGCTCCTGCCGGGTTCGGTCGTAGAGTTCGCGCAGGTCCGCGTTCAGCCGGGCCGACTCGTTGCGGTCTATGGTCACCAGTTCGAGCTGGTTCTCCAGCACCTCTAGATGCTCCAGTACCTGCTCGCGTTGGAATCCGCGGAACTGGACGTCGAACCCGGGCCGGAGCGGCACCACGGCATCGGCGGCGTCTTCCATGTCGAATCCTCCTGTCCGCGACTGCCCTGCGGGTCGGCTCGATGATGGTCGAGAGCGGAGTTGCCCCGTCGGATCGACACGAGGCACCGGTGCCCTCAAGGTGTGAGCGGCGGTGCTTTCCGTCGTGAGGTGCCGAGCGGATTTCGCGGTGCTCGCGGGGAACTCCGCTCAGGCCCCCGGCTGTCTCCCGTTTCCGGAGTGCTCGTTCTCCTCCATGCGCAGCTCGCCGGTGAGTCGCATGCGCAGCTCCTCCAGCCGTTGTTTGCTGTCGTCCATCGGCTGCAGGTACTCCCGACGGAAGCGTTCCGCGCTCTCCTCGCTGCCGAAGTACGACTCCCCGTCGGAACCCCCGCGGTACTCGGAGCGTTCCGCGCCGGTGGACCTATCCGGTTCGGCGGTCGCCGCCAGCGCGTCCGGTTCGGTGGGTTCGTCCACACCGGTGGGACGTTCGTCGGGGCTTTGGGGGTCCTTCTTCCGTTCCGGTTCCGGCTCCGGACCGGCATCCGGGGAGTCGCGCCGTCGCACGTCCTCGTCCTGGTCCGCGGCGGTGCCGACCCGACGCGGTTGCCCGTTGCGGGCCGAACCGGCCAACAGCGCCGTCGAGGTGCTGAGCCTGGCCAGCTGCCTGCGCAGCCGCTGCTGCCGACGTCTCGCCCGGACCAGCAGGATCGTTGCCGGAACGGCCGTAAGGAGGACCCCACAAAGCACCGCGAGCCCCAGCCGGACCAGGTGCCATCCGGCCGGGGCCCACGCGATCAACTCAGCAGTCATCGAATCAGTGTCCGTAGTCGACAGAGTAGGGTTGGTTCTCGCCGTCGGTGCCCAGCGTTCCCGCCCGGTTCAGCACGGGGACCTCGTCGTGCACCGGGTCGTCCTCGGTGACCGGGTCCACCGGTACCGGGCGGCCGGTCGGTTCCACCGGTTCCCGTTCCGCCCGGTCGAGGGGGCGTTCCTCGGCCGCCTCGGTGTGGGACCGCGAAGTGGCCCGGCTGAGCTCGCCGTGCGAGGCCGTCGCTCCTTCGGTGCCGTCCGTCGTCCCGGACGGCTCCGGTTCCCGGGGTGACTGTTCGACGATCCGGAGCGGACGGGGCTGCTCGTTGAGCACGTCGCGCTGTTGTCCGACGAAGGTGGCGACCGCGTCCACGTTCTGCACCAGCCTGTTGCGCAGCTCTTCCAGCTGTTCGGCGCGGGCACGCAGGTCGCCCATGAGTTCGGAGTGTCGGCGTCGGGCGTCCTCCTCCAGCTCGCCGCAGCGTTGGCGGGTGTTCTGGAGCAGCTCGTCGGCGTCCCTGCGCGCGGCGCTCAGCGCCTCCTCGTAGGTGCTGCGGTAGGACTGTTTCAGCTGTTCCGCCCTCGCCTCGACCTGGGCGGACCGGGATGCGTGCTCCTCGTCGAGACGTTTCCTGCGTTCCTCCAGATCATCGACGAGCTCCGCGCATTCCTGGCGGAGTTCGGCCGCGCGGTTCTCGGCCTCGGAGCGGATCCGCTCGGCGTCGGTCTCGGCGACCCCGCGAATCGTCTCGGCCTCCCGGTTGGCGTGTTCGCGGATGGCGTTGGCTTCCTCCTCCGCCATGTTCAGCATGTGCTGCATCCGCGCGGTGATGTAGGGCTGCCCCGTGTCGGCGTTCTGGACCCGTTTCAGCTCACCGGCGGTTTCCTCCATCTGCCTGCGCGTCTCGTCGGTGATACGCCGTTGGTCCTCGTTGAGCCGGATCGCTTCGTCCCGGTCGGTGACCAGGATCCGGATCTGGTCCTCGAGCAGTTCGATGTGTTCCAGAACCTGTTTGCGGTTGAATCCGCGGAACTCGTTATCGAACCCCGGCCTAAGGGGAACGATGGCCTCGTCTTCCATAGTCCACCGCATTTCCGCTCGACACTGTGCTGGTGAGAATCCTAAGCGGAGTCGTTCTCCTCGCGGTGCAGGCTCGGTGCGCACGTTCGCGTTCTCACTCGAATGAGGGAGATTGAGTGCTGAATGAAATAATTTCATTTTTGGGGATTCGAAAGTGTTCTCGGGTTTCCGGGGAAACGGAAGCGAAAAAGAAAAAGTTTCGCGAAATAGTCGGTGCTTTCCCGTGTCGGTGCCGGTGTCCGCCCGTGCGAGCGGATCCGGACGTGTCGAACGGGGGGGCACGGCCCCAGGGGGTCGAACGGGAACAACCATCACCCTCCCCGGGTTGTATGCAGGGATGGATTCCGTCGCCAACTCCAACCGCGTCACGGTCGGGACACCCGTCGGGGCCGGCGGGGCCTCCTCGATCACGGGAGTGCCGCGCGGCGAGTCACCGGTTCCGCTGTCGGTGCTCGACCTCGCCCCCGTGGCCGAGAACACCACTCCGCCCGAGGCCCTCGAGACCTCCACAGAACTGGCGAGGGCCGCCGAACGCTGGGGCTTCCACCGCTACTGGGTCGCCGAACACCACGGAATGCCCGGCATCGCCAGCTCCTCGCCGGCCGTGCTGCTCGCACACCTGGCGGCCGCGACGAGCAGCCTCCGACTCGGCTCCGGAGGCGTGATGCTGCCCAACCACGCCCCGCTGGTCGTCGCCGAGCAGTTCGGCATGCTCGAAGCGCTGCACCCCGGCAGGATCGACCTCGGCCTGGGAAGGGCTCCCGGGACGGATCGGGGAACCGCTCGGGCGCTGCGCCGAACCACGGGGTTGCCCTCCGCCGATGACTTCCCCCAGCAGCTCGGTGAACTGCTCGCCTTCCTCCGGGACGACTTCCCCGTCGATCACCCGTACGTGGATGTGCACGCCGTCCCCCGCGGCGAACCGCCGGTCGTCTGGCTGCTCGGCTCCAGCGGTTTCAGCGCCCAGCTCGCCGCCGCGCTAGGACTGCCGTTCTCCTTCGCGCACCACTTCTCGTCCGCCAACACGGTCCCCGCCCTGGAGCTCTACCGCGACTCGTTCCAGCCGTCGGGTGTGTTGGAACGGCCCTACGCCATGATCGGTGTTCAGGTGATCGCCGCCGACACCGAGGAGGAAGCGCTGCGCCTCGCCCGCCCGATCGCGGTGAGCATGCTGCGGCTGCGCTCCGGCAACCCGGGAAGGCTGCCCACCCCGGAGCAGGCCGCCGAGTACGAGTTCGGCGAACAGGAACAGGCCTTCATCGACAACTGGTTGTCCGACGCGGTCCACGGAACCCGGGAAACCGTGCGGGCCGAGCTCGACGAACTCCGGGAGCGTACCGGGGCCGACGAGTTGATGATCACCGCCAACATCGCCGACCGCGAGGCCAAGCTGCGCTCCTACGAGCTCGTCGCCGAGGCCTACCGCCTCGGTGACGGTTGAGGCTACCGGTCGGCACGGATTCTCTCTCGGTCGGAAGTGGCGAGTAGTGCTCCGCCGGGGCCCGGCTGATCGGCGTGAACCGGGACGGATGTGTTCGAACTCACAGCCGCGGCGAACCGTCGAGACCGATTCCGGAGCAGCGCCGTCTCGCCCCCGTGTGATCCGGGCGGTTCGGGGAACGCTGTTCTGCCTCGAAGTGAGCGAGTCCACTGTCCGCGTCAGGTAGTCGCAAGCCACCGTGAGCCGTGGCGTACGGTCTTCAACGATGGGTAGCCACGGTGGCCCGCCTCAGCCGCGAGGCCGCGGTAGGCAGCCGCTCCATCGGCCCCGAACGGGACGGACGTCGTCGCCGCGGTCGTGGTGGAGGCACGAGGCGGGATTGAGGGAGTTGTCGTGAAGCCGAGTGTTCTGCTGACCGGTTACCGGGTCATGGCGTATGTGACCGCCGTACTGTTGATCGTGCTGTGCCTCGCCTGGGCGGCCGAACTCGGCTGGCCGAGTGGTACCGATCTCCACAGCTTCGGTGCCACCACTACGACCGTGGTCGGCATCGCCCACGGTTGGCTGTACATGGTCTATTTGGTGTTGGCACTGTTGATCACTCGGCTGCTGCGGGTCCCGATCGGCCCGATGATCCTGGTCCTGCTGGCGGGAACGATTCCCTTCGGTGCCTTCTTCGCCGAGCACAAGGTGGTTCAGTGGTTCCGCGTGTGGAGCACAGCAAAGTACGGTCCCTCGACCGGGACGACGCAGCAGACGGGGTCGGCGCAGACATGACGACCACCACGTCTTCCACCGGAGAGCAGGGGGCCACCGGCCGCGCGGGCGTAGGCGGAGTGCTCGGCGCCTACCTGGCCCTGACCAAGCCGCGCGTCATAGAACTTCTGCTGATCACCACCATCCCGGCCATGTTCCTGGCGGAGCGGGGTATCCCGCCGCTCGGCCTGGTGCTGGTCACCCTGGTCGGCGGAGCGATGGCCGCGGGCAGCGCCAACGCGTTGAACTGCGTCGCCGACTCGGACATCGACGCCGTCATGGACCGCACCAAGTCCCGCCCCCTGGTCAGCTACCGGGTCCCGCGCGGGCACGCGCTGGTGTTCGGCATCGCGCTGAGCGTGCTCTCGTTCGCCGTGCTGTGGACGGGGGCGAACCTGCTCGCGGCGGTGCTCGCCTCGGCGGCGACGTTGTTCTACGTTTTCATCTACACCCTGGTGCTCAAGCGTCGGACCTCGCAGAACATCGTGTGGGGCGGGGCGGCAGGCTGCATGCCGGTGCTCGTGGGCTGGGCCGCCGTCACCGGAACAGTGGGGTGGCCCGCGCTGGTGATGTTCGTCGTGGTGTTCCTCTGGACCCCGCCGCACTTCTGGTCGCTGGCCATGAAGTACCGCGCGGACTACGAGCGTGCCGGGGTCCCGATGCTTCCCGTCGTGGCTACTCCCCGCCAGGTCTCGGTGCGCATCCTCGTCTACTCCTGGGCCACCGTGATGAGCACGCTGCTGCTGATTCCGGTCACCAGCTGGATCTACGTCTGCTGTGCCCTGGGGATCGGCGCGGTGTTCCTGGTGGTGGCGCAGCAGCTGCACCGGGGGGTGCGGCGCGGACGCGCCGTCAACCCGATGCGGCTGTTCCACCTGTCGAACAGCTATCTCAGCGCCCTGTTCCTGGCACTGGCCGTCGACGCGGCGGTCGGACTGCCCGTGCTCGGCTGAGCCCCCCGTTCGCGCGCCCGCCCGGAACGGCCGGCGGGAACTCCGCTCGGGTGTCCGCCGCGGTGGTTCGCCCGAGTGCGGTGGGGCATATATCCGCCGAACACCGTCCCGTCCCGAGCCGTCGGAGTGCGTCGCCGCGGGCGCGGCGCCATAGTGACCTGGGGAACTCCCGCAGCCGAGCTGTTCGTGCTCGGTGCTCTCCCGGCGCTTCCGCGTCACGAGCGCCCGTCCACCGCGAAACCGCAGCCACCGCGCGCACTCCGTGCCGCAGGGGGGCGACCATGAGTTGGCTCAGACCACACCGGCGACGAACCGGTACCTCCACGACCGAACAGGGCTGGTCGTCCGAGGACGTCCAGACGCTGGAGAAGGCCGTGGAGCGAGCACCCTCGGTCCACAACACCCAGCCCTGGGAACTGGCGACGAGTGACCGGACGGCTGTGCTGCGCGAGCGCTCGGCCGTGGCCCTGCGGCAGCACGACCCGGAAGGCAGGGACCGCCGGCTCTCCTGCGGCGCCGCCGTGACCAACCTGTTCCTGGCCGTTCGCGCCCTCGGGTGGGCCGCCCGGCTGCGCCGCGGCCCGGAGGAGAGCGGCGACGAGCCGGAGCTCGTCGCCACCGTCACCGCCACCCAACGGCAGCAACCCTCGGTCGCGGAGGGGCAGCGCTACCGGGCGATCACGCGGCGCAGCAGTTACCGCAGGCCGTTCCACGAACAGCCGCTCGCCCACGTGGCCCGGGAGGCCCTGCTGGCGGCGGGTGGGGCCGCGGACGTCCACGCGCGGTGGATAACCGGCTTCGACGAGGCGAGCTCCGTGGCCGAGATGCTCGGCTACGCCGCGCGAGTGCACCGAAAGGACCGCCACTACCAGCGGGAACTGTCCATGTGGCTGGTGGACGGACAGGGCGGCGTGGACCCCGGTGGCGGGATCGCCTCCGAGGACCTGGGCACCGAGGGAGTCGCGGCGGTCGGGCTGACCGGTTCCCAGAGCAGACTCCCGGACGAGCAGCGCCTCGCCGAGTGGATCGCGAACGAGTCGATCATGGTACTGGCGACCGCCGACGACGACCCCGCCTGGCATCTGCGTGCCGGTGAGGCAATGCAGTTCACCTGGCTGACCGCTACCAGCCTCGGCCTGGCGGCCTCGGTGATCACCCAACCCCTCCACCTCACCGAGGTGCGTGCGGGACTGCGCGAGCGCCTCGGACTACCCGGGTTCCCGCACGTGCTGCTTCGGTTCGGCTATCCGGTCCCGGTGCCGGGGCAGCGCCGCGTCTGACCCCGAGTGCGGTGTTTCGTTCCACCGAGCCGGGCCGAGCGGTTCAACGCGCCAGATAACCCACCGCCCCGTAAGCGTTCGAGGTCTCGACCTGGGACCGCGAAACCGCGTCCCGCGCGTGCCACTCCGGCAGTGGAACCAGTCCGGGCTCCACCAACTCGTAGCCTTCCAGCAGTTCCGCGATCTCGTTCGGGGGACGCCACCTCACCGGAGTGGGGGTGCGAGCCATGACCTCCTCGGCACCGGCGACCTGCTGCTCGGTCGCCGAGATCGCGGAGATGTGCGAGACCACCAGGTAGCTGCCCGTCACGCAGGCTTCACGGTAGGCGGCGAGTACGTCCAGCGCCGTCCGCTGGTCCGGTACGAACGGCAGCACCGCCACGGCCAGGACACCCACGGGGCGGGCGAAGTCCAGCAGCCCGGACACGCCGGGAGCGGTGAGCACCGCCTGCGGGTCGCGAACGTCGGCCAGCGTGATCGTCACGTTCGAGTGCTCGGCGAGCAGCCGCTGCGCGTGTGCCACCGCCACCGGCTCGTGGTCCACGTAGGCCACCCGTGCGTTCGGGTCGAGCCCGTGGGCCACTTCGTGCACGTTGCCGACGGTGGGAATGCCCGAGCCCAGATCCAGGAACTGGTCGATTCCCCGCTCGGACAGATAGGCGACCGCCCGCCCGAGGAAGGCCCGGTTCGCGCGCGCGTACTCGCGGGCGTGGGGCATCGCGGCGGACCCGGCCTCGGCCGCTTCGCGGTCCACGGCGAAGTTGGTGGAGCCGCCCAGGTAGTAGTCGTACATGCGGGCGGCGTTCGGCCGGTCGATCCGTGCCTCCCCCGCGGGTGGGCCGAAGGAGCCGAGCGGAGCCTGTTCGTGAGGGGGGTCGTGCTGGTCCATTCGCGTTTCCTCCGAGCGCTGGCACGTTCGGCCGAACCGGGACTACGAGCAACGTTACTCCTCCGCGTTTTCCGAACACACCGGTGCGTTTCGCGAAGTGGATGACCACGGGCGCCCCGGAGCGTGCTGCGTGACGGTGCGGTAATCCTTCCGGCGGCGCGCCGTGCCCTCGGACGAGGTGTCCCGCCGCGAGTTCGTCGTGAAGGGGCCTCGCCGGGCGATTCGTCGGCAGCGCTCGAACGATCCGTTCCCGGAGCGGGTGAGTTTTCCGGTCGGTTCTGAGAGAACAACGCCGTTCCTGCGGGGGTCCGCCGGTCGATGCTTCTTCCACAAGCCAGGAACCGCCGTGGGCCAGGGCGAGCCGGTGTTTCGCGCGACGGAATGTTCGGGGGCGGTTTCGCCGCGCCCGGTCACGTCGAGGGGGCTTCGTGGCCTGTTCGTGTCGATGTGCCGGTGACGACATATTGAATTTGCTCATGTGGGGGTCTTATAGATCCATTAGATCAACATGTAGTGTGTCGTCGTCGACGGTTCACCGGTTCCCGACAGCCGGTGTGCCAACAGGGAACCCGGTGGGAGTCCGGGACTGCCCCGCAGCGGTGAACGGGAACGAACGCCGTGCCACCCACTCGGGTGGTGCAAGCACTGGACGCCGAGGTGTCCGGGAAGCGACGGTTATCAGGACCGGTGGCCGAGCCGCCGGAAGCCCGTGAGTCCGAAGACCTGCCGTCGACGCGCGCACGACCGTGCGCGCCGTCCGCGACCTCGAGGGAGGGTCCGCGCGAACCCGGCCGGACGCGCGTGTCGGAGTCCGACGCCGTGTCCCGTGGACCTCGTGTGTTCCCGCCCGGTCCGGGCAACGGTTCGAACTCGCGAGGAGAGTGCACAGTGACTCAAGCGTCCACCGAGGCCGTCTCCGACGCCCCCGACATTCGCGTGAGCGGGTCGGGTGGGGAACTCGAACAGCTGAACTGGGACAGGGTCTCCACGGTGGTGGAACAGGCCTGTGCCGGGCTGCCGGACGTCTCGACCGGGACCGTGCTGCGGGAGGTGCGTCGCGACCTCTACGACGGCATCTCCCCCGACGAGCTGGCCACCGCGCTGATCATGGCGGCACGTACGCTCGTCGAAGCCGAACCGAACTACTCCTCGGTGGCGGCCCGACTGCTGCTGGACGACCTCCGACGTGAGGCGCTCAGCCTGCTGGAGGGACAACGGAGTGAGGCCGACCAGGAGCAGATGCGGCACCGCTACCCGGAGTACTTCGCCCGTTACGTGCGACACGGCGTCGAGATCGGCCGGCTCGACCCGAGGCTCGGGGAGTTCGACCTGGTGCGACTCGGTGCCGCCCTGCGTCCGGAGCGGGACACGCTGTTCGAGTTCCTCGGGCTGCGCACGCTCTACGACCGCTACCTGCTGCACGAGGGGGGAGCGCGTTACGAGCTGCCGCAGGCGTTCTTCATGCGGGTGGCCATGGGGTTGGCACTGCACGAGGACGATCGGGAGCGACGTGCCGTGGAGTTCTACGAGTCGCTGTCGAGCATGGACTTCATGTGCTCCACCCCGACCTTGTTCAACGCGGGCACCACCCGGCCCCAGCTGTCCTCCTGCTTTCTGACCACCGTCGACGACGATCTGCACAGCATCTTCCACTCGATCGGCAACAACGCGAAGCTTTCCAAGTACGCCGGGGGGCTCGGCAACGACTGGACACCGGTGCGCGGCATCGGAGCCCACATCAACGGCACCAACGGGCAGTCCCAGGGGGTGGTGCCCTTCCTCAAGATCGCCAATGACACGGCGGTGGCGGTCAACCAGGGCGGCAAGCGCAAGGGCGCGGTGTGCGCCTATCTGGAAACCTGGCACATCGACATCGAGGAGTTCCTCGATCTGCGCAAGAACACCGGGGACGACCGCAGGCGCACCCACGACATGAACACCGCGAACTGGGTCCCCGACGAGTTCCTGCGCCGCGTCGAGGCCGACGAGAGCTGGACGCTGTTCTCCCCGGACGAGGTCGGTGACCTGCACGAGCTCTACGGCGCGGCGTTCGCCGAGCGCTACCGCGAGTACGAGCGCGCCGCCGAGCGCGGTGAGGTGAAGGTCCACCGCAAGGTCGCGGCGGTGGACCTGTGGCGCCGAATGCTGACCATGCTGTTCGAGACCGGGCACCCGTGGATCACGTTCAAGGACCCCTGTAACCTGCGTTCGCCGCAGCAGCACACCGGTGTGGTGCACTCCTCCAACCTGTGCACCGAGATCACGCTCAACACCGACCACGACGAGGTCGCGGTGTGCAACCTGGGCTCGATCAACCTCGCCAACCACGTCACCGCGGACGGGATCGACCACGGGCGGCTGGAGCGCACCACGCGGACCGCCGTGCGGATGCTCGACAACGTCATCGACATCAACTTCTACACCATCCCGGAGGCCCGCGACTCCAACCTGCGGCACCGGCCCGTCGGACTGGGGATCATGGGTCTGACCGACGCGCTGTTCCGACGCCGAATCCCCATGGCCTCGCGGCGGGCGGTGGAGTTCGCCGACCGGGGCATGGAGGAGATCAGCTACCACGCGATCTCGGCCTCGGTGGACCTGGCCGCCGAACGCGGTCGTTACGACTCCTTCGAGGGGTCGCTGTGGAGCAGGGGCGTTCTGCCGCTGGACTCGCTGGAGCTGCTGCGCCGCGAACGCGGCGGTGACGTCGAACTGTCCACATCGTCTACCCTGGATTGGGATTCGCTGCGCGAGCGGGTGCGGCGGGTGGGGATGCGCAACTCCAACGTGATGGCGATCGCTCCCACCGCCACGATCTCCAACATCTGCGGTGTCGGTCAGTCCATCGAGCCGCTGTATCGCAACCTCTACGTCAAGTCGAACATGTCCGGCGACTTCACGGTGATCAACCCGCACCTGGTCGCCGACCTCAAGCGGGCCGGTCTGTGGGACCGGCGTATGGTCGCCGACCTGAAGTACTTCGACGGGGCTCTGGGGCCGATCGAGCGCATCCCGGAGGAGCTCAAGGAGCTCTACGCCACGGCCTTCGAGATCGATTCCGACTGGCTCATCGAGGCCGCGGCGCGCAGGCAGAAGTGGATCGACCAGGCCCAGTCGTTGAACCTGTACCTCGCGCGGCCGAGCGGGCGCGAACTCGACCGCCAGTACCGCAGTGCCTGGCGCAAGGGGCTCAAGACCACCTATTACCTGCGCTCCAGCAGTGCTTCGGACGTCGAGAAGAGCACGCTGCGCGGCACCGACGGCAAGCTCAACGCCGTCTCTCCCACCGTGGTCCCCGCCGGGCGGGCGACCGACGGCGCTGCCTGCGCGGCCGAGGACCCGGAGTGCGAAGCCTGCCAGTGACCGGCCGGGCGGCCCCGGAAGAGCTCGTCTCCGGGGGAGGCTCCGGAAGGTGGCTCGGTGGAAGCGTCACGCACCGCCGCGAACCGGAGCGGTTCGCGAAAATCACTCACAGGAGGACCGGAAACCAGTATGACCTCGTTGAACGTGCCGGATGCCGCCGTCAACCCCGACACCAGCGGACTCGGTGAGATCGACCGTTCCGGCGCACGCGTCGACGCCGCGGACAAAGCGATGATCAACTCGCGTGCCGACGTCAACCAGCTGCTGCCGCTGAAGTACGGCTGGGCCTGGGACAAGTACCTGGCCGGGTGCGACAACCACTGGATGCCCACCGAGGTGTCCATGCAGGCCGACATCGCGCTCTGGAAATCCCCGGACGGGCTCACCGACGACGAGAGGTTGATGCTCAAGCGCAACCTCGGTTTCTTCGCCACGGCCGAGTCCCTGGTGGCCAACAACGTGGTGCTGGCGGTGTACCGGCACATCACCAATCCGGAGTGCAGGCAGTACCTGCTCCGCCAAGCCTTCGAGGAGGCGGTGCACACCCACACCTTCCAGTACATCTGCGAGAGCCTGGGACTCGACGAGGGCGAGCTGTTCAACATGTACCGCGAGATACCGTCCATATCGGACAAGGACTCGTGGGCGCTGGGCTACACCAGGAACCTGGAGAACCCCGACTTCGCCACCGGAACACCCGAGGCCGACCAGGCTTTCCTGCGCGATCTCGTGGCGTTCTACGTGATCTTCGAGGGGATGTGGTTCTACACCGGCTTCGCGCAGATCCTCTCGCTGGGACGCCGGAACAAGATGGTCGGCATCGCCGAGCAGTACCAGTACATCCTGCGGGACGAGTCGATCCACCTCAACTTCGGAATCGACTGCATCAACCAGATCAAGCTCGAGAATCCCTGGCTGTGGACGACGGAGTTCCAGGAGGAGGTGCGGACGATGCTGACCGAGGCCTGCGAGCTCGAGGTGGCCTACGGTCGCGAGACCATGCCCCGGGGGATGCTCGGCCTCAACGCGGAACTGTGCGCCGAGTACATGCACTTCATCACCAACCGCCGCTGCGCCCAGCTCGGCCTCGAACCGGTGTTCGCCGAGACGGAGAACCCGTTCCCCTGGATGTCGGAGGCGATGGACCTGAAGAAGGAGAAGAACTTCTTCGAGACCCGGGTGACCGAGTACCGGTCCGGGGCGGCGCTGGAGTGGGACTGAGCGGAACGGCCCCGTGAGCCCCGCGAGGCTCGGACCGCCGGGCTGATGGGTACCGGCGGTCCGAGGCGGTTCGCGCTCAGCAGTCGTCGAGCATACTCGACAGGGCGTTCTTCTCGGCAGAGTCGACGCTGAGTCCCCAAACGTGTTTCACGTTGATCCAGCTACGCGCGTATACGCAGTGGTATCCGGTGTTCGAGGGTCGCCAGGCGGCCGGGTCGTCGTCGCTCTTGGCCATGTTGGAGGTGCCGGAGACCGCGATCAGCTGCTGGGTGCTCAGATCGTTGGCGAAGTCCTCGCGTTTCGCGTCGCTCCATCCGGCGGTGCCGGAGCGCCAGGACTCGGCGAGCGGGACCACGTGATCGATGTGCACCTCGCCGGGGTCGCTCACCCACCGCTGGTCGTAGACACTGTACCAGCTTCCGGAGTCCGGATAGCAGTCCGGTCCGACGGAGACCCCACTGCCGTCGCGTTTCAGCACGGTCTCCCGGGTGTCGCAGGTACCCGTCCGGTTCGACCAGTGGGGGAACCTGTCCCGGTCGTAGCCACTCATGGAGCCCTCGGCGCGCACCGCGAGCTCGGACAGTTGCTGTCGTGCTGTCGCCGCGCCGGGCGGGTCGGGTGGGTAGGCGGCGGCGGTTCCCACCGAGGCGAGAACCAGTGCCACGGCGGATGACGTGGTGGTCAAAGCGATCGCGAGACGTCGCACGGCCGTTCTCCTCACGTGCTGGGGTGAGACGACCTCCGCAGCGTGACAAGCGAGGGACAACACCGGTCGAGATCGCGGTGAAGAGCCGATGATTTCGAGGGGCCTTCCGCGGTTAACCCGACGGCCGGGTCTCCGGACATCGGAAAACCCTTCGGCGGACGCGTTCTCGCCCCCGCGCGCCGCTCGCGCCACCGCGTCGGCGAGACAGCGCCCGCCGGACTCCTCGGGCATCCGCCGTCCCCGGTCCGGGGCCGCGCTGCGAAGCCGCTGAACCAGTGCGACCCCCTCATCCCTCCGGCACTCGGCGCGGCCACGAAGCCGCCGGAGGACACCGGCCGCATCCTCCGGCAGCTCGCCTCAGCCCGTTCCAGCCCGGCCGCGCCGCGGTCGCAGCACCGCCGAGAGGACCACAGCCACGATCAGGACCGAGTAGATGCCCACCGCGAAGGGACCGGCGAACAGCACGCCCACATCCCCCTGGCTCATCGCCATGGCCCGGCGCAGCGAGGTCTCCGCGAGCGGCCCCAGGATCACGCCGATCAGCACCGGCGCGACCGGGAAACCGTAGCGGCGCAGCAGGAAGCCGAGCGCTCCCACCACGTAGAGCAGCAGCACGTCGAACAGCGCGGACCTCGCGGTGTAGACCCCGACGGTGGCGAACACGACGATCCCGGCGTAGAGGTAGTTGCGCGGTATCCGCAGCAGCTTCGCCCACACCGGAGCGAACGGCAGGTTCAGCACCAGCAGCATGACGCTGCCGATGAACAGGCTCGCCAGCAGTGCCCAGACCAGGTCGGACTCCTGGGTGAACAGCAGGGGCCCCGGACGCATCCCGTACTGCTGGAAGGCGCCGAGCATGATCGCGGCGGTGGCCGAGGTGGGAAGTCCCAACCCCAGCAGCGGCACCAGCGAGGTGGCCGTGGTCGCGTTGTTGGCCGCCTCCGGGCCCGCCACGCCCTCGATGGCGCCCCGTCCGAACTCGTCGTCCCCACGACGTCCGGCCAGGGCCTTCTCCGCCCCGTAGGACAGGAACGTCGGGATCTCAGCGCCGCCGGCGGGGATCACGCCGAACGGCACGCCCAGCGCGGTGCCGCGCAGCCACGGCCGCCAGGAACGTCCCAGGTCACGCCTGTTCAGCCACGGCCTGCCGGAGGCCACCGTCTCGGTGGCGGGGCTGCGCCGCGCCCGCGAGGCCACGTACAGCACCTCGCCGATCGCCAGCAGCCCCACCGTCACCACGACGATGCTGATCCCGTCCAGCAGCTGGGGGGTTCCCAACGTGAAGCGCACCGCCCCGCTCTGCTCGTCGATGCCCACCATCGCCAGGGCCAGGCCGACTCCCAGGCCACTCAGGCCGCGCAGCACGTCACCGGCCACCACGGCCGAGGTCGCCAGGAAGGCCAGCACGGTCAACGCGAAGTACTCCGGCGGGCCGAACCCGACGGCGAGCTCGACCATCAGCGGCGAGAAGAACACCACGAGCGTGACGGCCACGACGCTGGACAGGAAGGAACCGAGCACGGCGGTGGCCAGTGCCTGCGGTGCCCTGCGGTTCCTGGCCATCAGGAACCCCTCGAACGCCGTGGCCATCGAGGAGCTCTGCCCCGGCGTGTTCAACAGGATGGCGGTGGTGGCACCGCCGAACTGGCCTCCGAAGTAGACCCCGGCGAACATGATGAAGGCCCCGGCGGGGTCCAGGCGGAAGGTGACCGGCACCAGCAGCGCGATCGCCATGGCGGTGCCGAGCCCGGGCAGCACGCCCACGACCGTTCCCAGCACCACACCGGCCAGGCACAGCAGCAGGTTGACCGGGGTGAGGGCGGCGCCGAAGCCGTCCAGCAGCAACGACAGTGTTTCCATCACAGCACCTCCAGCAGCAGTCCGGAGGGCAGCGACAGTCCCAGCCCGGCCGAGAACGCCAGCTGCACGGCCGAGGACACGATCACCGATATCCCCAGGTCACGCAGTCTGTGCTCGCTGCCCAGCGCGCAGGAGACGCCCCAGAACAGCAGCGCTCCCGCCACGATCCACCCGGCGGTGCGCAGCAGTGCCAGGTGAGCCACCAGGGTCGCCGCGGTCAGCAGCAACGGTTTCCATTCGCTGCCCGAGCCGGTGGCGCCGGCGGGTTCCTCGGTCGCCGCGTCGGCCGTCCCGGTGCGGTGCCCGGCGAGCGCCACCCGCACGGCCAGCGAGATCCCCAGCACCACCAGCAGCGCTCCCACCACGGCGGGGAAGAAGCGGGGACCCAGGAAGCTCACCGAGGACGGCACGTCCATGCTCGCGGTCCGGACCAGCAGGAAACCGCCGATGGAACCGACCAGCATCCCCACCAGCAGTTCACCGCGCCCGGTCCAGAACGAGGTGGATTCGCCCTCTTCGCCTCGCTGCCGCGAGGCGTTTCCTCGCACGAATGTGGTCATGACAGGCCCAGCTCCTCGCTGATTCTCTTGATGCGTGCGGTCTCGGACTCGAGGAAGCTCCGGAACTCGGCTCCGGTCTGGAAGGTGTCCTCCCAGCCGTTGCGTTCCACGGCACCGCGCCACTGCTCGGTGTCGTGCACCCGCGTGACGATCTTTTCCAGCTCCGCGCGCTGCTCGGCGGACAGTCCGGGCGGGGCCACCACCCCGCGCCAGTTCGCCAGCGTGGCGTCCACGCCCTGCTCGACGAAGGTCGGGACGTCGATCCCGTCGAGCGGTTGCTCGGCGGAGACGCCGAGCGCGCGGAGTTCGCCTGCCGCTATCTGCCCGGCGAACTCCGCGTAGCTGGAGACTCCGGCGTCGAGGCCGCCGTCGAGCAGACCGGTGACCACCTCGCCGCCGCCCGAGTAGGCGATGTAGTTGAGCTCGGAGGTCGGCACTCCGGCGGCACGCGAGAGCATCCCGGCGAACAGGTGGTCGGTACCGCCCGCGGAACCACCGCCGACCGCGATCGAACGCGGCGCCCGCCGCCAGGCGGACATGAGGTCCCGCACCGTCCGGAACCGCGAGTCCTTCGGCACCACCACGACCTCGTAGTCGTCCGCCAACCGCGCGATCGGGGTGACGCCGTCCAGCGTGGTGCGGGAGTCGGTGGTCTGGATGGCGCCGGTCATCACGGCCCCGCTCATCATCAGCTTGTTGCCGCTGCCGGCCTGGTTCGCCAGCCGGGACAGCCCGATGGTGCCGCCCGCCCCCGGCACGTTGAGCACCTCGGTCGTCCGTGAGAGGTCGTGCGCGTCCACCGCGCTCTGGAGCTCCCTGGCCACGGTGTCCCAGCCACCGCCGGGATCGGCGGGTGCGATCAACCGCAGTTTGTCCCGGGGGTCGGTTCCACCGGAGGCCTTCGTGTGGGCGTCGGCCAGCCCGGCCCCCACGACGACCACGCCCAGGACCGCGGCGGTCAGGCGGAGGATCAGTCGTCCTGTCATGGTCCTTCCCTGCGAGAGTCCGGATTCTTCGACACGATTCCCAACCCACTGCTCCCCGGTTCGGGCGGCGGAACCGGTTGAGGTGTTCGCCGTGACGCCGTGAGGTGAACAGCACGTCGCGAGTCGTGGATCACAGGGTGTGTGCCTCCCCCGTCCGTGGGGAATGTGGTGTTCATAAACGCGGTACTGGTCGTTGTGGTCACGGCGGTCGCGGGGTCGTCGCAGCGCACATCGGCACTGTGGTTTCCGGGGACGTTGCGCTGCCGTTACGGTCGGACGGTCATCGACCGTGGGAGGGATGGACGTCATCGCCGAGGGCAACACCACGCGGAGCCGAGGCCCGGCGCGCCGTTGGCCGCTGGCGGGGCAGTTCTTCGCGCTGCAGCTGGTGCTCGTCGTGCTCGCGCTCGTCGCCAGTGGACTGTTCTGGTGGCGGAACACCCGTGCCGAGCTCGACGAGCAGTACGCGCAGCGCGTGCTGGCGATCGCAGAGTCGGTGGCCACGCTGCGCACGGTGCGCGAGGCCTTCGACGACCCGCACCCGGAGAACACCATCGCGCCGCTGGCCGAGCGGATACGCCGCGCCACCGGTGCCTCGTTCATCGTCGTCGCGAACCGGCGGCAGATCCGCTACTCACACCCCGACCCCGAGCGAATCGGTCACCGACTGTCCACCGACGCCGCCCCGGCGCTGGCGGGCGACGTCTGGACCGGCGTCCAGACCGGAACCACCGGGCGATCCATGCGCGCCAAGGTGCCCGTGCTCGACGAGGCGGGGAAGGTTATCGGCGTGGTCTCCGTCGGGGTGCCCGTCTCCACGGTCAGCCAGGAAGTGGCCCAGAGCCTTCCCGAACTGCTGGGAACCGTGCTGACCCTGGTGGTGCTGGGTTCGCTCGGCACCTACCTCGTCTTCCGGCGGATGCGCAGGCAGACCTTCGGCATGGCCGCCGACGAGATCGGCAGGTTGGTCGAGCACCGGGTGGCCATGCTGCACGCGCTCAAGGAGGGAGTTGTGGCCTTCGACCCGTCGGAAAGGATCACCCTGGTCAACGACGAGGCCCACCGGTTGCTCGGCCTGCCCCCGGACGCGGAGGGGAGACGCCTCGACGAGCTCGAACTGCCGGAACGGCTGCACGAGGTGCTGGCGGGGCAGGCCGACGGCACCGACCAGATCGTGCTGCGGCGGGGGCGCGTGCTGGCCCTGAACCGGATGCCGATCCGACCGGACGGCATCGGGGGAGGTTCGGTGGTGACCCTGCGCGACCGCACCCAGCTCGACCAGCTGGCCCAGGAACTCGACGGCGCGCGTACCACCACCGACGCCCTGCGCGCCCAGGCGCACGAGTTCTCCAACCGGATACACACCATCGCCGGTCTGCTGGAACTCGGTGAGTACGAGCAGGCACGCACCTTCGTCGACGAGCTCAGCGCCTCGCACGGGCGGTTCACCGAGGACCTCACCACGCGGGTGCGCGACGCCGCCGTCGCCGCCCTGCTGCTGGCCAAGTCCGCCGCGGCCACCGAGCGGGGTGCCGAGTTCGTGCTCGGCACCGACACCGACCTCGACGCGCTGCCGTCCACCACCGCCAGGGACGATCTGATCCTGGTGGTCGGCAATCTCATCGACAACGCGCTGGAGTCGCTGGAAGCGGGCACCGGCAGGGTGCGGGTCTCGCTGTGCTCGGTCACCGAGAACGGAACCGCCGCCACACGTGTCGAGGTCGGCGACTCCGGAGTCGGGATAGCGCCCGAGCTGGTCGACGAGGTGTTCCGGGCCGGTTTCACGACCAAGGTGGCCCAGCAGGGAGGTCCCTGCGGCCTGGGGCTGGCGCTGGTACGGCAGACCTGCCGGAACCGGGGCGGCTGGGTCCGTGCCGACAATGACGGAGGTGCGGTGTTCACCGCGCTGCTGCCGACGGTGGCAGAGCCCATCGAGGAAGCGGAACCGGCCGGGTTGCCCGGCCCCGATCGACAGCCCAGCTCGTGGAGTCGCCGATGATCCGAGTGCTCGTGGTCGACGACGACGTGCGGGTGGCGGACAACCACCGCAAGCTCGTCGGGAGCATGGACGGTTTCGAGGCCGTCGGGGTGGCCCACACCGCGCGGGAAGCGCTGGCGCTGAGCGAACGGCTGCTCCCGGATCTGGTGCTGCTGGACCTGTACCTGCCGGACGAGTCCGGGGTGCGGGTGCTGCAGCGGTTGCGGGGCAACGCCCGGCCACTCGACGTGCTGGTGATCACAGCGGTGCGGGACGTGGAGACGGTCAGGGCGGCCATGCAGGGTGGCGCGGTGCACTACCTGCTCAAACCCTTTCCGTTCCGCGAACTGCGGCAGCGGTTGAACGGCTATGCCGAGGCCAAGAGCGAGCTGGACGCGGTCGACGAGGCGGAGCAGGCCGATGTGGACAGGGTCTACGGCATGCTGCGTCCAGCCGAACCCCACACCGTGCCCGAAGAGCTCCCCAAGGGGCTCTCGACGGTCACCGCCCGGCTGGTGCTCGACACGCTGCGCTCTGCGGGGACCGACCTCTCCGCCTCCGAGGTCGCCAACAGCGCGGGGCTGTCCCGGGTCAGCGCCCGCCGCTACCTCGACCACTTCGCCAACACCGGCGGAATCACGCTGCACCTGCGGTACGGTTCGGCGGGCCGACCCGAACACCGCTACCGGTGGGCGGGCGGGCGCGGCTTCTCGTGATCAGCGGGCGTTTCCGGACGTGGTCACGCGGGAACCGATCCGCTCTGCCAGGATCGTCGTCATGACAGTGTCCTGCCTGAGCCCGCGCCGCCTCGTCGGAGTCCCCGAGCTGTTCACGGCCGCGGGCGCGGACGCCTACACCCGCATGACCGTCACCGAAGACGTGGTCGGTTACGCGACGGACGAGGCCGTCGCCTGGTTCACGGGTGTTCCGTGGCAGCCCGGTTCGGTCTCGCTGCGCGGTCGGGCGCACGCGGCCATCGACCTGCTCGAGTGGCTCCGGGCGGAGGAACCGCTCGGTCCCGGGGCCCCGGTGCGGCTCCCGCTGCTGCCCGACGCCGAGCTCGAGCGGCTGCCGGTGCACCGGGAGGAGGACTGGTACTTCCTCGCCACCGAGCGAGCTCCCCGAAAGCGGCGCGGTGAGTCCGATGTGGAGGTGCTACCGAGCGGGGAGAGCGAGCGGATCGAGCGGTTGCTGCGGGACGGGCACCCGGCCACCTCGGCCGAACCCCGCGCCACGGGAATCCGCCGGTGGTTCGGCATCCGCGAGGGAGAGCGGCTCGTCGCGTGCGGAGCCGACCGCAGCGTCAACGGCGTCGGTTTCCTGGTCAAGATCACCGTCGATCCCGCATACGGCGGTCGTGGTCTGGGAAGTGCCCTGACAGCCGCGATGACCCGCGCGCTGCTGGCGGAGTTCGGCGAGGTCGCGCTCGGAGTGACCGTGGACAACGCGCGGGCGATCGGGCTCTACGAGCGGCTCGGCTACCGCGAGGTCGCCGATGTCAGTTCGGTACGGCTCACCGGATGAGCAAGCTCACTGGATGAGCAGTGGTGGGAGCGCTCGTTCCCCACGCCCGAACACGCCGGGCTCGGCGACGGGCGGGGCCGGTCACGGGCCGGAGGGGGCGTGGGAACAGCGGTGGATCGCCCACGCGCTGCTGCGGGAAGATGGTTGGCCGCTGCTACGGCGGCCGGGGCGTTGTCTCGGCGGGCGGTGGGACATCCGCGGCGGAATCGTGGAAGCGGGGGAGATCCCGGCGGTGGCGGCACGTCGGGAGGTACGGGAGGAGACCGGGTTGCGCGTCGAGATCGGCGCGGTCGTCGTGCCACACGAACGAGGACACCGAGAGGCGCCGCATCCGGTTCCACACCGTGACGTTCCACGCGGTGGAGACTGACCCGGACGCGCCGGTGGTGCTGTCCCCGAGGAGCACGATCGGTACGGCTGGTTCGGCCCGGAGGCGGCACTGGCGCTGAACCCGGTCCGGCACGTGCGGCGGACGTTTTCGGAACCCGCGGCCTCCGAGGGATGAGGCCAGCGGAGTGCTTCGCTCAGAACAGCCTGCCAGCCACTTCGGCGGATGGCTCCTCCAGCCGAAGCAGGAAGCGCTTGCGGTCCAGCCCTCCGCCGAAGCCGGTCAGGCTGCCGTCGGCGCCGATCACGCGGTGGCAGGGCACGATCACCGATATCGGGTTGCGGCCGGTCGCGGTGCCCACGGCCCTGGACAGCCCGGGGCCGCCCAGCCGACGGGCGAGTTCGCCGTAGCTGCGCGTCTCGCCGTAGTCGATCTCGGCGATCAGCTCCCAGACCCGCTGCTCGAACTCGTCGCCGTGCGGGGCCAGCGGAAGGTCGAACCGGGTTCGCTCGCCCGCGAAGTACTCGTCCAGCTGGAGCCTCGTGTCCGGGAAATCCTCGTCGATCCTCGGTCCGAGCGTGACGGCGAGGCTCCCGTCCTCCCGTCCGGTGAAGTAGAGCCCGACCAAGTGGTCGTCCTCGGCCACGGCGGTCAGGTCACCGACCGGCGAGGCGATCACCGTGTGTCTCGTGCTCATGCCGTGGTCCTCGAAGCAGTGCGGGCGGGTGCGTGTAGCACGAGTCTATCCGTATCGGGAGGGCGCGTTCCCGGTTTCGTGGTCGTCCGGGTGGAGCGGCCTGTGAACGGGCTTCCGGAACGGGACGACTCGCGAAGAACCTGGTCAGCGGCGCACCGCTTCCCGTGGGCGTGTGATGTTCTCTCACGCGTCCGGTGGATTCAAAAAACTCGACGAGACATATATACCGGTTAACGATATATACTGTACGCGTGTCACGCCGAGCCATGTCCGAGCAGACTTTCCTGGTGCTGACCGTGCTGGCAGAGGGAGCCTTGCACGGCTACGGGATCGTGCGGGCGGTGGGCGAACTCTCCCGACAACGGGTGGTGTTACGCGTGGGAACCCTGTACGGGGTGCTCGACCGGTTGTGCGCCGACGGACTCGTGGAACTCGACAGCGAGCAGGTCCACAACGGACGGTTGCGGCGCTACTACCGCATCACGGACGAAGGACTGACCACACTGGCCGGCGAGACCGCTCGCCGCTCGGAGGCGGTGCGGGCGGCCACCGACCGGTTGCGGGTCCGCGGGCTGCTTCCCGGGTCGGGTGGTACGGCATGACCAGGCTCGAACAGCGCTACCGACACCTGCTGCGGCTGCTGCCCGCCTGGTACCGCTCCGACCGCGAGGAGGAGATGGTGGCCGTATTCCTGCTCGACGACGCAGCGAGGCAGAGTGCGTACGGCGACGACGAGCAGGACGACGAGGATCTGCGTGGTGAGTACGGCTGGCCCGACTGGCGGGAGGTCGTCGCCGTGGCGGGGCTCGCGGTTCGTACCCGCTTCGGCGGAGTCGGTGCCCCGCGTGCGGCTCGTGCGTGGGGTGACACCGTTCGCACCGTCGCACTGCTCGGGCTGCTCGTGCGCGCTGTGCTGGCACTGGCCTCCCTGGCCGGTCTGGCCTACGTTCAGCTTCGGGGCGGCGCGGCGTTCGGCGGGCCGAGCGTGCTGGTGCGCCCGACCGGCGGCCACATCGCCCTGAGCCTGCTGCCGAACCTGGTGTGGGTGCCCGCGTACCTGTTGCTCGTGCTGGGGAAACGTCGTTCCGGTCGGTGCTGCGCGGTCGTGGCCTCGCTGCCTTCGTTAACCTCGGTGATCTCCACGGTCACCGAGGGCACGACCATGTTCGTCACCGCTGTACTGATCGAGCTCGGAGTTTGGCTGCCCGTCACCTGCGTGCTCCTCGGGTTCCATCGTGACGCCCCCGCCCCGTCACGGAGGCCGTGGTCGCTCGCGCTGCCGGTAGCGGTTCTCGGCTGTCTCCTGTTCGTAGTGGTGGGCCGAATCGACCCGACGGTGGTGGTTGCCGGGCCCCTCATCTGGGGAATGCTGGGTGCCGCCGTGGCGACCCTGGTCGTGCGAGGGCGCCGTCCGAGGCTGATCACGAACTCCTGGTCGGTCGCGCTGGCCGTGATCGGTGTGCTGTCCCTGCTGGCGTACGTGGCGCCGCTCGTGGCATTCGGCCTGCCGGACGGTGTGTCCGCGCTTTTCCTGGTGCTGCCGCAGGCGGCACTGCTCGTCCTCGTGGTCGTTCTGGTGTTCACCGTTGTCCGATCACCTCGCGGGGGCGGTTCGGCCGCACTCGGGGTGGCGGAGCACTGATCGCGGCCGCGTAGCTGACAGGACGGTCGAGACACGGGCGCCGACGCGGGTGGAGTCGAGCTCGGCGCGGCCCGTCAGCTCGGCGACGGTAACGACCTCGACGCCGTCGCGCGGCAGCCGGATGACGGAGGCAGACCGCGAAGTGCGGACGGACCCGCGTCTTTCCCGCCCGAACCGGCACAGCGGACCGATCCGGGCGCGGTGGCGGTCTCGCGGACGACGGTGTTGACGCCGCGCACGGACAACCACCCACCCCGGCGGTTCCCCACAGCGCCGACGCCGGGGTCAGTCCAGACGTGCGTTCAGCCAGGCGCGCCGGTTCGGTACCACCCGTGCTGGACAAGGACGGGAAGATCCCCCGCCAGGCAGCGTTTTCCGAGCGGGGCGGGGTGGGGCAGCGATTGCGACGACGTCCCGCGACCGCCCCGCCTCGTCCTCTCCGAACCCTCCTGCGGTGGGATCGGGGAATCGTCGACGCGGTCTCCGGGGCGCGACACCGTCACTGCGCGCGGAAGAAGGTCGTGACAGCCGCCAGGTGGGCCCTCCGGCGGCTGTCACGACCTTCGCGCGCGGGGGGGGGGGGGGGGGGGGGGGGGCAGTCAGGGACTATCCGCCGTCCGAACCCGACGTCGATGGACGCCAGTATCGCGTCCCCACCGCGAAAGTCACGGTGAGGCACGCGAGCACCCCGAGGGTCCAGAAGCCGTCCTGCTCACCCGAGCGGAACAGCGACGGGATGTACAACATCAGCACGGCGGCCGAGACGGCCATCCCGGCCAGGCTGACCACGAATAGCCACGTCTGCTTCATCACCCTCACCTTAACCGAAGCAGCTGGCGACGGCGGTCACCGACGCGCTGCCGACGGTTGCGTAGGCGCCGATGCAAGCGACGCACACCGCCGTACCCACTCCAGGAGTCGAGCACGCACCCGTGCAGGCACTCACGATGAGATACCCGGTGGCGCCGCTCACGCCGAGTACCGCCGCGACGCAGGCAGCCGTGCTTCCGACCCCCATCGCGGCCATGGGGTCGGAACTATCGGCGCCGTTGTTGGCCTGCTGCCGCAGCTCGGCGTCCGTCATGAACGGCAGATCCGTGTCCTCGCTGTTCACGAGAACGCCGTCCGTGTAACTCGTAATGTTGAAGTTTCCGACTTCGTTCTCACTGACGAGCGTCTCACTGTACTGGACGATGTCGCCGCTCGTGTCGAAGAGAACCGTGAGGTTACTGATCAGGCTGTATTCCCCGCCGACAGGAATCGTCACCGAAGTGGAATCGCTGTTCTCAGCGTCCACTGCGTAAACCTTGGCTTGGCCCCGGGAAAGCGCGTTCCGCGGAGTCTGGACGGAGATCTCGCCGTTTTTCACGGCCTCGAAGGCCGCGCTCGTCAACTCACGCGTCTCATGGCCGTCGACCAGGGTCATCTCGGTCGTCGAACCCGCCGAGGGGCCCTGGGGTGAGCAGGTTCCATTCGTATCGGGAGCAGCCGTGGCGGCAGGCCGCTGGGCCTCCTGCGGTGCCGCCACGGTGGGTGTCGGCGTCATCCCTCCCACCGCGAGTGCCAGGGCCAGAGGAGCGACTGCCATCACCGGCTTGCGAAACTTCGTCGTCGTTAAGATATGGCTCTCCACGTTCTCAAACTGTGTATCGTTGCCTGTGGAAACTCCGGACGCCGTCGAGTGTCGGATAATGCGGGACGTCCGGAAACGTCGGCGCCACGGGTCGGCGTCGCGTCACGAAGCACGCGTATTACGCGCGGACACGGTCTTAGCGTGGCCTTGAGCATTGTGACGCGAGCGCGAACCCGTGAAAAATCGTCGCACGATGACCAGCACGATGCTCTACTACGAACAGATGAAAAGCCACAACACCAAAAAGCGGCTTTTCATAACGAATGTGGATTAGCTGTAACAGACCCACTGACCGCTGTCCGGCGGGGTGTGGCCGGAACGCGTCCGGAACCAGTCACGAGTGGCCCCGAAGGACAGTGTTCGCATGGTCATACGGCGAGAGCGGCACATCCCCGGTGCTCACCGTCTCGGAACTGTTCTGCTTCAGTCACGAGGGCTGAGTTCGGGACGAGGTGACCAGTCGGCCGAGACTCAACGCGCTCCCGACTCCCGGGTCCGCTCGCGGCACAGCCGTACGTACGGGGACGCCACCCCTTCCTCGGGTTGTCGCCTTTTCCCGGCTTGTTCATGGGGGCCGGCTCGTTCACGGGGGCATGGTGGTGGGGTGTGGTGAGGTGCTGGTCGTCGGTGTCGCACACGATGAGTTCGCAGGCGAGGATGTCGGGACCGCATCGAGCATCGAGTCCACTTCGGCCGGTTCGTTCCCCGGTTCTGTCAGTCGCACGAGCCTGTTCCCTGGCCGCACCCGGACCTGGCCGGACCCGGGAAGGGGGCTTCTCGCCCGTGTGCCGGGCAGGTCGCGCCGCTTGGAAGCACGGTCCGGTGCTGTCGGTCCGCGAGTGTCCGGCTGGACTGGACTTGCCTCTCTGGCTTCAGGAAGGGCAGATAGTGGTCGGCAGGCCGTCGGGAAGCCCATCGCGTTCGTTCTTGGTGAGGTCACGGCCGAGGACGGCACAGAGGTGCCGCTTCCACAGGGCGGGGTCGAGGCGGACCAGTTCAAGCCGGCCTCCGCCGGACACGGGCGTGCGTAGCAGCGCCTTGCCGTCCCTGGTCCCCGCCACGAAGCCCTGCTTTTCCTCGAACTCGTACGTCTCCCGGTCCCCGGGGTCGTCCGCCTTCAGGAAGCGTACGGAACTGTTGTTGGCCAGGAAGAATCCGGATCCCTCGAGGGTGCCTGCCGCCCATCGGTTCGGGTTCAGCGGTCCGAGCGGGCCCACCGCTCTCGTTGCCGGCTGCCCGGACTGTACCGACCACAGCTCCACCATGCCGCCCGTGGTCTTCACGGCCACATAGCGCGGGTCCTCCAGGAACACGGCCACGTTGAGGTCATCGCCGAGGCGGAGGCGAAGTTCCTTGTTCTCTTTGCCTGTTCGCAGGTTGACGGCATGGACGTCCGGTTCGCGGGACACCGTGACCCCCACATACCCCGGCTCGGGGTGGCTGCCCACGAAGTAGGTCGGCTGATCCCGCGTGGTGAGTTGCAGGTCACGCAGGTCGATCGGCTGCGACAGGCGGCGGCCTTCGCGGGCGTCCCAGTGCTCGACGCGCGTGCCGGAGAGCGTCACGAGCCGGTCGTCGCCGAGGAAGTGGAATCGCAGCAGCTCTGGTTTCCCGCCTTCGCCGACGGGCGGTTCCGCCGTGGTGAACTCGGCAACCTTGTGGAGCGAGGGCAGTGCACGGACGGTGATCCGGTTCCGGTCCGCCACATCCGCCACCAGAGTCTCGGCGTGGTTGACCTGGATTTCCTGATTCGCGTCCGGAGGCGTTTCGGCATTGCTGTCGACCTCGGCAATGATCCGCTCCTCGCCTTCCGTCTCCATGACGCGCAGGCTTCTGCCGTCTTCGCCCATGCGGACCACCATCCTGCTTCCGTCGCCGAGCAGCTTTGGAGGGCTGTAGGCGGTGCCACCGTGAGACCTCAGCAGCGCCGACCCGGTCACCCCCGTGTCCTCGTCCATGGTGACGATGACGGGCTCGTGCGGGGTACCCAGGAGAGGCAGATGGGAGCCGTCATCGACGTCGGGACCGAAGAAGGGCTGGGGCTTCTTGTCATTGCGCGTATCGACGAGGTCCCATTCTCCCACTCCCACGCGCGGGACCGCGAAGTGTTCGCCCGTTTCGTCGACGGTGGTTTCCGAGCAGGAAATGTCGCTCCCCCGCTGGTAGCGGCGCAGTGTCTGTCCGTCCGACACGTCTATGGCCTCGTAGCGCGCCACTCGCTCGTTGTCCGCCCCGGGCCCGTCCCGGCAGACGATCACTACACTGCCGTCCCCCGACACTTCGGTAGCCGACGAATTGGTTTCCTTCGCCAGTGTGCGCAGCGTCCCCTCAGTGATATCGACTGTCACCACCGAGTCCTCCAGCGTCTCCGGTCCGGTGCTGCGCCGGGCCACCAACGTGTTCTCGTCTGCTCCGAACCACACCTCACGGAGGCCCGAGATCTGCTTGGGCAGCATCCGAAGCTCGCCTGTCTCCAGGTTCCACACCCGCACCGGGTGCTGCGACGACGCCCAGTTCCCTTCGGTCGACACCCCGACCAATCGGCGGGCGTCCGGGGAGAAGTCCATGATCTTGTGCTGGCCCCACTGCGTGCCGGTCGTATAGTGCTTGATCTGGCCACTGCGGAGTAGGTGCGCTGGTCCCACCAGCTTCTTTGCCGAGGGCGCCACGTCGTGCCATACCACCACCCCGTCCGCCTCGCGCAGATAGGCGATCCGCCGTCCGTCCCGGCTGACCACTGGAGACAGAACATTGTGGGCGAGGCGGAGTTGCTCCTGTCTGATCCTGCCCTTGGCCGTGCGCACGAACAGGGTCGCGCGGCCGCCCGTGCTCGTTGCCAGCGTCACCCGGCCGTCGGCGCTCATGTCCGATGCCTGGATCGGCCCTTCCGCTCCTGACAGCACCCACGCCGCGTCCTTGAGTTCCAGGTACCGGCGCATCAGCGCGCTTCGCGCTTCCTGTGTTGGCGCGATCTCGTATGCGGCGAGCGCGGTCAGGGCGGCCTGCCCAGGGTTGCTGCTCGTCAGCTCGTCCGATTGCACGGCAAGCGTCCGCGATTTTCCCTCCGCCTCTCGCTGTGCGCTCACCCGTGACTCCTGCACGAGGGATATGCCCAGCATGGCGATCAGCGCCACGACCACGGTCACCGCGACCCAGCCCGCACGCACCTGGACCCGCCGCGTCCGCTGGCGCCGACGCGCCAGCGCGAGGAAGTCCCGCTGCTCCTCGGTCAGGTCCGCCTCGCGGTCCCGCAGCCTCGCTTCCACGGCCGCGAGTTGGAGGGATCTGGGCAGCAGGTCGGCCGGGCGGTCCGCCTTCCGCCACCGTTCCAGGTCGTGCTGCACCTCCGCCCGCACCGCGAGGAAGTCGGCGTTGGCCCGGACCAGCTCTGCCAGGTCGGGCCATGCCGTGATCAGCGCTTCGTGGGTCAGCTCCGCGGTCTCCGGCCGACCATCGCCTCCGTACAGGACCAGCAGGCGTCTTTCTTGGCCGGCCAGTGCCTGCGCCAGGCGCCAGCGTCGTTCCCCGGCCTCTTCGCGTGTCAGTGCGCGCCGCAGCGGAGCCTCGCTGCCTGGCAGCACCCGCACCAGCCCAGTCAACAGCCGTCGTGCCTCGGCCTCCTCCTCAGGCGGAACGCACTCTTTCCACACCTCCTCCGCATGCCGCCGCAGCGCACCTGATACCCCGCCGATGGCCTCGTACGTCGAAGCCCGCAACCGTCCCGAGGCCTTGTTTTCCCACAGCTGCGTCAGGACGAAGCTCAGCAGCGGCAGAATCCCCGGTTCACCGCGCGCGTCGTCCAGGATGCGCCGGTCGAGCCCAGGGTCGTAGTCGACTGTCGGAATGTGCTTGATCGGTTCGGTGATCACCGCGTGCAGCTGGTTCCGGGTCATGGGTGTGAGCGGAAGTGTCACCCCGCGCTTCAGCGCGGGTCCCAGGTGCGCGTCGCTCAGTGCGGCGTCCATGAAGTCGGCGCGCAGGGTGACGAGGACCTGCGGATCGGCTGGCTGCTGTTTGGGGAACAAGAGTCCGATGGCCTCGGCGAGCCGCTGTTCCGGATGGTTCAGCAGTGCTTCGGCCTGGTCGAGTACGACCAGCAACCGTGCCGCGGGCTCCCCTGTCACCCGGTGGAAGGCGTCCGCGAGTCCCAATTCGCTCAACCACTGGTCTACTCGGTCGGCGCTCCGCACGCGCGGTGGGCCGTACTGCCCCGATCGCACGCTCTCGAACAGTTCGGTGGCGAGCGCGGCACGCAGGGAGGCGAAGCGTGTGGCGTCCACCCGCAGAATGCGGTAGCCGTCCTGCCTCATCCTCGGCACCACACCGGCCAGCGCGAGCGACGACTTGCCGCAGCCCGACGGCCCGTACACCGTCACGGTGGGATGATCGCCCCGCAAGGTGGTGATCACTCGCTCGATGTCGTCGTCCCGACCGAAGAAGACATCAGCGTCGCCCTCCTGAAAAGCGGACAGACCCCGAAATGGCGTTGCCGGGCTCACGAATGGGGCGAGTTCGGGTACTTCTCGCAGCAGTGTTCTCGTTCGCAGGGCGAACGCTTGCTGGACCTCACGCACTGGCTGGGCCGCCACCATCATGCCCACGGCGGCACCCAGCTCGTTGTCCCAGACCGGGCTGCCACTGAAGCCCCCCTGAACGACCACGGCCTCACTGTCGGTCCGCGAGAGCTGTATCCAGCCCTGACCGGTGGGACCGAGAAACCTGCCGCTTTGCCAGATTCCATCCGGGTTGTCGTCGGTGAAGCCCACGGCGCGCGTGTTGTGGTCCCACACGCCGGACTCCGGGTCGATCATGGGGAGAGGCCGGGAGCCGGAAATCGGGTTCCGCAACCGTAGCACGGCGATGTCGCCGGTCTGGTCCGGTCTGATCGGTATCCAGTGCCGGACCTCGGCACTGTAGTCGCTCCCGTCCACGCCGTCGGCGTTGTTGGCCAGAGGCACGTCCACCGTGACCTCGGCGCCTGCCTCAACCGTGTCCTGCCGGGGCCGGTCCAGCGCGTCTGAGACCACATGGGCGCAGGTCAGCACCAGGTCCGAAGCGATCAGGAAGCCTGCGCCGCCGATCGCACCATCCGACCCTTTGACTCGGACGACCGCTGAAACCAGTACCGGCTCCGCCTCCTCGCCATCCCGCTCCTGAGCCTCCGTCACTGAGACCTCCTACCCCGTTGCGAGCCTCGAGCGGCTCAACTCACCTGCACAGTATTCTCGTCGGCATCTCCCGAAACACTCCTGTTCCAGGTCAGACTCACGGAGAAATTGGCTTCCGTCGCGGTGCTGGCAATGACCACGTCAGCCTCGGCCGACAACGAAACTCCGAACTCCAGCGTGATCTCGTCCGGCGCGTTCGCAAGCCCGCTGAATCGCCCCACAAAGCTCTCCGCCATGGGGCGTATAGTGTCCAACATCTGCCCGAACGACCGTTCGGCCCGTGCTATGGAGCGCCCTCCTCGGCCCGCCCGGACGAGCGTTTCGTCCACCTCCCGGATTTGGACACGAACCGCCTGGCCGTTGTTGTCACTCAGCGGAACTTCCACCGTGTGGACAGGGCGGTCGCTCATAACTCTCCTCCAACCATTCGGGATTCAGAGAGCGTAGCAACGCCCGATGGCCGAGAGGTCAGTTTTCTGAGAACTTCGAGCGCCAGGATGCGGTTTCGACTGATCCAAGATCCCGTAGCTGTCTGCTACTCGTCGGACCTGGCCGTGACCACGCGGATGGTCCAGCCGGCCGCAAGATCGATGACTCGCCACCACGTCCGGTCGAAGTGTGCGACGCCCCGGCACCGCGCCCGCTGATCATCTGACTGACAGGGAGCGTTGTCACAGTACCGAGGAAGCGGTGAGGAAGGGAGGAGAAGTGACGTTCCTGATCGATTCGAGGTAGCGGTCCAGCAGCTGTTCGACGGTGGCGTTCGTGCGCGGGTTGCGGCGCTCGTCGACCTGGTTGAGCAGCCGGGTCCGCACCCGCT
>NZ_FNJR01000010.1 GCF_900104475.1 Actinopolyspora xinjiangensis | reverse complement strand
GAATCACCACAGATTGCTCCTCACCACCCTAACACCCGGCCACACCCCCCATTCACCAGGGGGCCCGGATCCACCAGAACCCGGAACAACCAAGCATCAGAGCCAACGAACCCGACCGAATTTCCAACCGAAACCCCGCCGGACCGCCAGCCCGGCACCGCCGTGCTGACGACAACCACTCTAACCCCCACCACACACCCCGCACACCCACCCCCCCACCAGCCACTGAAACAGCAGGACAGCCAACACTTCACCCCTTCGGGCGAAGAGACGCAACGGAACTTCCGGGAGTGTTCGTCCCCGTGAACAATGCGAGGGATTCACGTTCGGGTGAGTACTGGCCACGCCTCGTTTCGTCACGACCGAGCGCGGTAACCTCGATCTCGGAACACGACCACGGGGGTAGCAGTGGATTCGACACCGATTTACACCGAATTGCGGAACACTCTGATCGATCCGGAAGGGGACCACTGGACGACCAGTGCTCCACCCGAGTTCGCCGCCTCCCTGGAAGGTGCTCACGAGCAGAGCGACCAGCCGGACGACGCTCCGAGCGGCAATCACAGCGCCGGGTCCCACACCCCACAGCAACAGGGTCGACGGAGCAAGGGACGTCGGCACCGGGCGGAGGACTGAGCGAACCACGTTCCGGCCCGTTCGGATCGCCGGCTACATCCCCCGAACGGTGACTCGCGCACCGAAAGGCTGGAACGGTCGTCCTGTCGCGCCGGTACGGCGATTTAGATCGAGCGACGCTCCGCCGGTGACGCCGAGCTCCGGAGGAGTGCCCCGCCCGCGTGCGGCAACAACTACGGGCGGGGCGGAACGCCTCGACAGTTCAGCCGTGCCCCTCGTGAAGCACGACCAGTTCTCACGGGCTTCGGCTGGGCGACTGGACACCCATCGTCAGGACCGGTATCGCGAAATCTCCGAATCCGCTCTCCCCGAGCGGTCCCGCCATTGGACGGAGCTCACCGAACGGGGGGACATTCCCCGGTGTGGAGAACACGGCACCAGCGCCAACCGCGCCGGTGGACAGCCTCGAACGAGAGAGCCGGGATCACTCGTTGGCTGAAGAGAACTGCGGGAGCGAAACGACAGGAAAACGCTGCTGCTCGTCGTCTTCGACGTCTTCGGACCGCGCCGCCTGATCGGCCGCCCCCTTGGCCTCGCTCGGCGAGAACGACAGCGGCCGCTCCAGCAAGGTATCCCGGTCCAGTTCGTCGCCGGAGGCCACCTCGGTAGGAGCGGACTCCTCCTCGTGGCGCTCCTGCTGGTAGCGCTGCCGGGTCCGCCGGGCCGCCCCGCGGATCTCCTCGGTCAGCTGACGATTGGCCTGACGGGCCTGGCGCTCTTCCTTCTCCTGCTTCCGCGTCTGCCGCCGCTTGGTCTGCTGCTGCGCCGTGCGTGCCTGCTTGATGTACGGCCCGAACAGCTCGCGCAGACTACGCGCATTCTGCTCACTCAGGTCGATTTCATAGCTCACGCCATCCATGGCGAAAGTAACTGTCTGCTGCGCTTCGGACCCGTCGATGTCGTCGACGAGTTCGACCTGAATCCGCTCGGCCATGATCACCTGTTTTCGGGAACGTGCCCCGTCTCGCTCCGCGACGCTTGCCGGTGAGACACCTCCGACCGGCACTTACGTTATAGCACGCGGCCGGGCCGTTGTCTCCTCCTCACGATAGAACAACCTCATGAGCGCCCGTAAACCACCCGCGCCCACGGAGTCGGTTCCTAAAAACCAATACCACTGAACCCTTCACTCCCACGACACGGTCCCGCGTGTTGTCCTGACCGAGGAAGTGATCACAAGGTGAACGCTGTCGTGGAGGTCACTCCGGCATCACCCATCGACCGTTCGCGACAATGGCGTGGCGTCAGTTTATTGTACTGTCGCGCTTCGTCGTAAGCTGTGGATGACCGACGAAAACGATCCGGAATCGAGGGTTAGCAGTGGCGCAGAAGGTAACGGTTCAGCTGGTCGACGATGTCGACGGTTCAGAAGCGGACTCGACCGTCGAGTTCGCGCTGGACGGGGTGAGCTACACGATCGACCTGTCGTCCGAAAACGCCGCCGAACTCCGCGACGCGCTGGCTCCCTATGTTTCCAGCGCCCGCCGCGTCGGTGGTCGCAAGCGCAGCGGCAAGGCGAACAAGGCCGCGAAAACCCGTCAGTCGAACGGCGGCTCGCAGGCGCAGAAAGCCGCTGACCGTGAACGCAATCAAGCCATTCGGGAATGGGCACGTCAACAGGGCATGCAGGTTTCCGACCGCGGTCGGATTCCCGCTGAGGTCGTGGAGGCCTACGACAAAGCGCAGTGAGGCGAGCACGGATACCCGACGGGCGGGATGACGTCACTCGTCTCCCGCCCGTCGGGTAGCTCAATCACTGAAAACATTGCGTGCACGAAAGCACGCCAAATGTGATCGTTTTTCGTTCAGCTGTCCGCCTCCTCCAAGAATTCGCGAATATCTTCCCGCGAAGGCATCGACCCGCTCGCCCCTTTTCGCCGTATCGACAGCGCCGCGGCTCCCGAACCGTGGCGCAGGGCCTCGGTCGTGTCCGTCCCGCGGGCCAGCTCGGCGGCCAGCACACCGACGAAGGTGTCCCCCGCCGCCGTGGTGTCCACCGGTCGCACCGGGAACGCGGGCATCCTGACCCGCTCTCCGGAGCGGTTCCCGTAGAGCACCCCCTCGCCCCCCATAGTCACGACGACTTCGGGGACGCTGTCGAGCAGGGAGGTCAGCGCCCGTTCGGGGTCGGACTCACCGGTGAGCACGGCGGCCTCGTGTTCGTTGGGCACCAGCAGGTTCACGTTCGACAGCAGCGAGTCCGGCACCGGTTCCGCCGGAGCCGGAGTCAGCACCACGCGCACACCGTGCGCGGCGGCCACCTCCGCCGCGGCCGAGGCCCCCCGCAAGGGGGTCTCCAACTGCAACAGCAGGCAGTCGGACGCGGCGATGGTCTCCGCGTCACCGGAGCGGAGTCGATCCATCGCGTCGTTGGCCCCTCCCACGACGACGATCGAGTTCCCGCCGTCGTCATCGACCACGATGTGCGCGGTGCCGCTGTGCCCCTCCACCGTTCGCAGGCCCGTCGTCTCGACTCCCGCCTCGGCGAGCGTCGCGCGGATCCGGCCGCCGAACTCGTCGTCGCCGACCGCGCCCAGAAACCTGGTGCCGACCTCCGCTCTGGCGGCGGCTATTGCCTGGTTCGCCCCTTTACCTCCCGGAACCGTGCTGAACGTCCGCCCGTGCACCGTCTCTCCCCGGCGTGGCGGTGTCGCCACGTAGGCGACCAGATCCATGTTGCAACTACCGAATACCGTCACCATCGTCACGGGGCCATAATTACCGTCCCGCCGGTTGGCGGGGGCGGCCAGGGCCGCTGGCGCGTCGTGCACGACCCGCCGGGTTGCCGGGACGTACCATGCCCGGCAACGAGTTGGAAAGAGGACGAGACGCGGTGGACTACGTAGTGACTGCGGGGCTACGGCCTCCGGTGGACATCTCGAAACTCGACCCGCTGCAGCAGGAAGGAGTGGTGTCGGTACTCGATCACCAGCTGGGCCGGGTCGAGGGGGTGGCGGGCCCCGAGGAGGAAGACATCGACGTGCTGGACTACCGGATCGAGGTCGGCCCGGACGGCGCGACCGTGATGCTGGCGGTCGACGCTCCCGCGCTGTCGGCCGCGGAGAACGCCGCCGCCAACGTGGTGCGGGAGATTCTCCTGGACAGCCAGGTGCTCGAACACTGGACGCTGACGCACTCCGAGGTCAAGATCACCGAGGACGAGTTCAACGAGAGTCTCGCCGCCGCCGAGCAGCACACCGGAGAGCGGCTCGGTGAGGCCGACGAACGGTTGCAGGCCGAGATAGAAGAGGCGTTCGAGCAGGCCGAACTCCCCGAGTCGGACCCCTGGCGAGGCGAAGCGGTCCCCGAGGAACGGACATCCGGCTCGCGAGCCGGAACGGCCGAGACCGAGAGCTGGCGGCTTCGGCTGTACGAGCTCTCGGAGCGGCTACGGGCCTTCTCCGAGGAGGCCTTCGGCGCGAACGAAGCGAACGGCCAGCGGGCGAAGCTGGCGGCGGGAGCGCTGATCCACGCGGTCAGCGTCGTCACCGACGAGCTCTTCTACGACGAGCTGGCGCTCACGGTCAACGACGCCACGGCGGACGGTGCGGTGGGACTGCTGGTTCTGGAGGAGCTCCCCCCGTGTTACCAGCACAATTACGATGCGCGGTTCACGCGCTCGCTGTTGCTGTGCTCGGCCGCCGTGGCGACCCGATTGACGGGAACTCGCTGGCAGCCACCGCGATGTGTCGCGGAGGCGCTGGCGCTTCGGCTGTTCGTCAACGAAGCACGGGTGGTGCTGGAAGCCACCGAGCTCATGAGCTGGGACGAGAGCGCGCCCCTCTTCGAGGCGTTCGCGGCCCACGCCTGCCCGGACAACGCTTACGAGGAGCTGTTCACGGTGGGCACGGCGGCCGCGGAGGGAGCCGATTCCTCGGAGGAGGCCGTGACCGGCGAGGCCGTCGAGCAGCGACTGCGTACCAGGGGGCTCGCGTTCGAGCAGTGGTTCAGCAAGCGGGAGGAGGCCAACACCGCCACCGGGCAACATCCTTATCTGGGCTGAACCACGGCACCTCCGCTCGTGGCACGGCCGGAGCCGGCGCGTCGTTCGACGAGCACCGGTCGTGAGTGGGACTCACCCCGATAAAACGCGAATCCCACTCACCAGCCGGTGCCCGCGACCCCTCACTCCTGGTGGCGCACCGAGTACGGTGGGACCGTCAGACCGATCAGGCTCGCATCGTCGATCGTCGCCGGTTCGTACTGGCTCTTCGGCATCGCGTCGAGCATGACGTTGACCGGATCGTCCAGTTGCTCGACCCGGCCGAACAGGAAAGCCCACTCGTGTTCGTCCGAACCGAAGTAGGTGACGGTGTCGAACACCGTACGGAACCGGTTGTAAGCCCTGACGAGCGTGGTGTTTCGCCACACCGTCGGCGAACCCGCCTGGAAGCCGACCACACCGCCGGGGGCCAGCACCGCCTGGCACCTGCGGATGAAGTCCTCCCCGTACAGGCGGTTGTGCTGACTGTCGGTCTCCTCCGCCCGCTCGTCGGGAAGATCGACGATGACCAGGTCGTAGCGCTCGCCCGAGCTGATGGCCCCGTCGATGAAACCCCAGCCGTCGGTGTAGTGCAGCTTGACGGGACCGTTGCCCGCTTCCAGATCCGCGAGCTCGGCGGCAGTGTATCCGTACGGGAGGTGCTCGGCGCACACGCGCACGCACTCCCGGTCGATGTCCACGTGGTCCACCCGGGCGGCACCGGCCTTGACCGCCATCCGACTGGCCACGCCCTCGCTGGAGCCGACGATCAGCACCCGTTCCAGCTGTTCCGCGAGCAGGAAACCGGGCACCATCATCGCCTCGTGGTAGACCAGCTGCGAGAACTCGGTGCTCTGCCGATCGTCGTCGCAGAACAGCGCGATTCCCTGGCCGGTGCGGCCGATCACCACGTGCTGATAGCCGGTGTCGCCCTCCCACAACACCTCGTCGATGCGCCAGAGCCGCCGCATGTCCTCGCCCAGCGGCTCCTGGACCCACTGCTTGCCGTCGAGCTCGATCAACTCCCGCTCCTTCGGATGAACTCGGCCGAACACACGTCGTTCACGTGAGGCCGGTTTCATAGTCATGACCACGCCGGATGGTCCGGCAGTTCACATTCGTCGGGCTCAGGGACTCGGCGAGCAGACTCACCGCCCGCTCCGGCTGCGCCCTGTTCCCACAAGTGAACACATCGATGAAGATCGAACCGTTTTCCGGATAGGAGTGCAACGAAGCATGGGATTCCGACAGGAGCGCGAGCACCGTCACACCCTGCGGATCGAATCGTTTCGAGATCACGTCGCACACCGTGGCCTGTGAACGGTCCAGTGCACTGTTGAGCGCGTCTGTCAGGAACTGTTCGTCGTCGAGCAGTTCCGCGGACACCCCCTCGAGCTCGGCGAGGACGTGCTGACCGGTGAACAGACCGACAGGCTGCAGGGTTCCGGCGTCAATTGACATCTATCGACCTCCCAACATTTCGCAGATTCCTACGGGGAAACCTCTCGGCGAGCCGCGGCCGTCCCGGCCGCCGGTCACGCTCGCTCGGTGGTCTCGGCACTGTCGAAACAACGGGTACTCAGCGGTTCGAACCCGTTGAAGCAGACCGAGGAGTAACTCGCGGTGTAAGCCCCCGCGCTGAGCAGGTCGATCGTGTCTCCACCACGCAGCGTGGTCGGCAGTTCATAACCACTGCGCTGGTACAGCACGTCGTCGCCGTCGCAGGTCGGCCCAGCCAGCACCACGGGGCCGAGCGGATCGCCGTCCCGGCTGGTGCGCAGCCGGTAGGTGATCGCCTCCCCCTCGGTTTCGGCCAGCCCGTTGTAGCGTCCCGCGTCCAGGTACACCCAGCGCCCCTCCCCCGCCGAGTCGGCGGAGACCAGCACGACTTCGCTGCGCAGCACACCGGCGTCCCCTACGAGGTACCGCCCGGGTTCGAGCAGCACTTCGGGGCGCCGGTCACCGAAGTGACGTCGCAGCGCGTCCTCGATCACCTCGGTGTACTCGTGGAGTCCGGGGGTCGGCTGGGTGTATGTGGCCGGCAGTCCCCCGCCCAGGTTGATCATGCGGACACCGTCGGCGGGCACCGCGGGATCGCACATCGCCTCGGCCGCGGCCGCGATGCCGTGCTCCCACGCCTCGGCGGCGAGCTGCTGCGACCCGATGTGAAACGAGACGCCGTGCGGAACGAGCCCGAGATCACGGGCGTACCGGAGCAGTCGAACCGCGTCGGCGGGAGTACAGCCGAACTTGCGTCCGAAGGGTGTGCGGGAACCGGTGTTGTCCACCGCGACGCGGCAGAACACCGCGGCCCCGGGGGCCGCGGCGGCTATGTTCTCCAGATCGGCCGTGCTGTCGGTGGCGAACAGCCCAACTCCCCACTGGTGAGCACGGGCGATGTCACCTGGCTTTTTGATGGTGTTGCCGTAGGAGATCCTGCCTGCCGGGGCTCCCTGCCGCAGACACAGCTCGATCTCGCCGGGACTGGCGACGTCGAAGGAGGCGCCGAGCCGGACGAGCTCGGCCACCACTCGGGGATCGGGATTGGCCTTGACCGCGTAGCAGATCCTCGCCTCGGGCAGCTCCGCGCGCAACCGGGAGTAGCGGTCGCGCACCACCGCGAGATCCACCGCCAGACAGGGGGTGGCGGGACGCTCGTGGTCCAGGAAACGGCGGATGCGTTCCGACTCCTCACCGGAGACCGACGGTGCCCTGTTCACCGTCGTGTCGAGGATGGCTCCGCCGCCGTGGCGGTCCGTCACAGCGTCGCTGCCGGACAGGTAGGTCAATCCCGGAACCTCCGTTTCTCGGCCGTCGGCGGGCCGTCGCGTGGAACACACCAATCCGGCCAGGCCGGTCCGTGGCGGCCCGAGGAGGACCGAGCCGGGTACTGCCCTGCGCCGACCAAAAACGGTACCGCTGATGGCGGCGCATTTTCCAATCACACCGAAGGCTTCCCCCGGACAGCGGAACCGACTGTGACAACTGACACGGGACGTGGCCACACGGTGGATCGTTTCCCGTTCCGGGTTTGTTTCACTCACCTATCAGGTGTCTCGCCGAGTGGATGGCGATTCCCAGTCAGCGGTACCTACCGCTGCCATCCACCGCGGTGGCCGCGTCCGAGAGCCCGGCCCCTCGGGCCGGTTCGGGCACTCCCTCGCGAAACGCCGCTAGGCTGGGACGGAGCTCGAAGCGGTGCCCATCACCGCCGAGCCGACCAGCACCGCTCCAGCACGTTCGCGAGCCCCGCTCGTGCTCGGGTCTCCGGGAAGTTCACCCGCTGATCTGCAGCGCCAGGTAGAAGTCGACCCTGGTCGGAAAGTCCCCGAGGTCACGCCCCGTTATCTCCTCCACACGACGAATTCGGTAACGAAGCGTGTTCACGTGCACGTGCAGCAGTTGGGCACAACGCGACCACGAACCGGAACATTCCAGAAACGTTCGCAGGGTGTTCACCAGATCGGACTGGTGACTCCGGTCGTAGGCCAGCAGCCCGCCGAGCAGTCGTTGCCGGTAGGAATTCCGGAGTTCGTCGGGAACGGCCGACAGCAGGACCTGCTGGGAGACCAGGTCCTCGGCGGTGGCGATGCCGCAGCGGCCCTCACGCTGCTCGGCCAGCCGCCGCGTGTAACGGGCTTCCTCGACCGCTCCGCGCAGGCCGCTCGGATCGGCCAGGTCACTGACTCCGACGCTGACCCCCAGCCAGAACGGCCCGTACTCCAGCTCCCCCAACGTGGCCCGCAGCCACCCCGCCAACCCCGCCAGCTCGACCGGGGCGTCCACGTGCTCACCGAACACCGCCAGCGCACCGGTCTCCATCGGGGCCGTCACCGAAGGAAGCCCGGTGGCGGCGGCGATCTCCCGCAGCACGTCCGCCGCTGACTCCGAGCGCCCTCCCGTCGCCAACGCCACGACGCACAGCGCACCCTCGGTGGGCAGGCCGGCCTCGGCGAGCCTGCTCGCCACCTCCCGGGAACCGACCGACCCCTCCAGCAGCGCGCGCAACGCGGTGCCGACCGGGCGACCTGAGACCTGGCGCCCCTCGTCGAGCCTGCTGCGCAGCAACGCCACCGCGGTGGCGAGCTCGTTGCCGACCGCTTCGCGCGCCCGGTCCGCCTGGTCGCCGGGCAGCACGAGGAACCACCTGGCCGCGCGCGACTCGGTTCCGGAACTGACCGGCCAGAGGACGTAGGCTCGGCCACTGTCGGTGAGCACCGTTCTGGGCAGCCGCTCGGCCCTGAGGAACTCGCGGACCAGCGTACGACGGTCGGACGGCGGCAGCCTGCCGTGCTCGGCCACCACGGCTCCCACGGCGGAGCAGACCCAGCAGTCGGTGCCCAGCTCGGCCGCCGCGGCGGCGAGCACCCGGGGAAGGTCGGCACCCGCGGCCACGTCGGTCACCAGGTCGCGGCCGGGGGTTCGTTCGTTGCGCACGGCGCCGAGCACGTGTTCGAACAGGGTGTTGAAGCTGACGTTGACCGACAGCTCGAACAACGGCACGCCGTGCCGAGCGCAGGCCCGCACGAGATCGGCCGGGGCTTTTCCCAACCTCGCCGTACCGGCCACCAGGCCCGCCACCCCGGCGTCGGCCAGCGAGGCCGCGAACTCCTCCGAGTCGGAGGGGTCGCGGTGCCACACCAGCCCGCTGAGCACAAGCTCCCCGCCCTGCAAGTAGCGCCTCGGATCGATGAGATCCGTGATGTAGACGCCCCGCACCACCCTGTCCAGCCGCTCACCACCGGTGAGCAGGGTCAGTCCCATCCGGGGATCGTCCAACAGATCGCCGAGAAGCACGAGCGCCCCTAACGAGTCCTTGCGGAGTGTTGTTCGGCCCGGTACTCCGCCCGGGGCCACCGGACGACTCCGGCGGGTGGGCGGGCGCGTCGCCAGGCGGCTTCCGGACACGTGGCGCGGGACACTACTCGACGCGCCCCACGACGCCCCTCGGGTGCCGACTCGGGACGGGCCCCGAACAGCTGGGCCGCCGCTCCGCGAAGGTTTTCGGCTCCCACGCTCACCCGTCCGCGCCGGGGAACCGGAGCGGCCCGGAGCCAGGTGATCCTAGTCATGCCCGCGGCACCGCCGACAAGAGGCGCGCGACACCGAAACACGACCATCACGGGAAATTCCGCGCTCCGCGCCCGAACTCGGCTACGTTGCCCACGCGAGGACACGCTCGACGAACAGGCCCGGGCCGGGAGCGTTGGTTGTAGAAAAGCACGAAAACCACTCGTTCACCAGCGGTTCGTTTCATGTTTTCCGCCGCTAGTCAGTCCGGGTGGAAAAGCTGTGTACTTACTCACACCCCAACGGCCTATCTCGGGTTGTGATCTGGAGAAACACAGTGGATTTCCTACGACCGGCCGGCTGGAGCGAAGCGCTCGAAGCCAAGGCCAACCACCCCGATGCGACTCCCATCGCGGGCGGCACCGACGTCATGGTGGAACTGAACTTCGACCACCGGCGCCCGGAGACGCTGCTCGACCTGACTCGCATCGAACAGCTCCGGGAGTGGTCGCGAACCGAACGGAACGGTGTTCCGACTGTGCGCATCGGTGCGGCCGTGCCCTACGCCCGGCTGATCGAGGAACTGGGGACGACCCTGCCCGGGCTGGCGATGGCCGCCCGCACCGTGGGATCACCGCAGATCCGGAACCGGGGAACGCTCGGCGGGAACCTCGCCTCGGCCTCACCGGCCGGTGACGGGCACCCGCCCCTGCTGGCTTCGAACGCGGAGATCGAGCTGGAGTCGGTGCGCGGCAGCCGCACGCTCCCGCTCGCCGACTTCTTCACCGGGGTCAAGCGCACCGACATGGCCCCGGACGAGCTGATCGCGGCGGTACACGTGCCGGAGGGCACCGGACCGCAGCAGTTCTCCAAGATCGGTACCCGCAACGCGATGGTCATCGCCGTCTGCACCTTCGCCGTCGCCCTTCACCCTCGGCGGCGCGGGGTCGGTACCGGGCTGGGCTCGGCGGCCCCCACACCGCGCTCGGCCACCGAGGCCGAGGAGTTCCTCGCCGGGGCGTTGGCCGAGGACGGCCAGTGGGACGACCCGCGCCCGCTCCCCGCCTCGGTGACCGAACGCTTCGGTGAGCTGGTCGCTCGCGCGGCGGCACCGATCGACGACGTACGCGGCACGGCCGGGTACCGCACACACGCGTTGCACGTGCTCGCTCGCCGGACGCTGTCCTGGGCCTGGGACGAGTACCGCAGCGGCACCGAACTCTCCGGGAGGCAACGATGCGCCTGAATCTGACCGTCAACGGCCGCGCCATGACCGCCGACGACGTGTGGGAAGGCGAGAGCCTGCTGTACGTGCTCCGGGAGCGGCTCGGACTGCCGGGCTCCAAGAACGCCTGCGAACAGGGCGAGTGCGGCTCCTGCACCGTCTACCTCGACCGGGTTCCCGTGTGCGCCTGCCTGGTGGCGGCGGGGCAGGCCCAGGACCGCGAGGTGGGCACCGTGGAAGGGCTGGCCGACGGCGAGGAGCTGTCCACCGTGCAGCGGGCCTTCATCGACGAGGGCGCGGTGCAGTGCGGATTCTGCACCCCCGGTCTGCTGGTCGCCGCCGACGACCTGATCGAGCGGGTCCCGGAGCCCTCCGACGCCGAGATCAGGGAGGCGTTGGCCGGAAACCTGTGCCGGTGCACCGGCTACGAGAAGATCATGGCCGCCGTCCGCACCGCGGCCGAGCGGAGCGGCGGCACGAGCGGTTCGGGGAGCTCCGCCGGGGGTGACCGGACATGAGCGAGCATCCTCCAGGGCCACCCGCGCGGCGCACCGTCATCGAAGGCGCGGCCGTGGTCACCGTGGACACACCGGACCCCAACATCTCGGGCACGGGCACCGAGTACCCCGAGGGTCACGTCGTGATCGACAACGGGCGCATCAGTGCCGTGGGCCCCGGGCCGGCCCCGGAGCAGCCGGGACCTGTTCACCGGATCGACGGCAGCGGCTGCCTGGTGACTCCGGGGCTGGTCAACACGCACCATCACCTCTACCAGTGGGCGACACGCGGTTACGCGGTCGACGCGACGCTGTTCGGCTGGCTCACCGAGCTCTACCCGGTCTGGGCGGGCATCGACGAGGAGCTGACCGGTTCCGCCACCGCGGCGGGACTGGGCTGGACGGCGTTGTCGGGATGCACCACCGTCGCCGATCACCACTACGTGTTCCCAGACACGGGTGGGGATGTGCTCGGCGGCGTGGTGGCCGGAGCCGATCGCATCGGCGTGCGGCTGCACGCGGTGCGCGGCTCGATGGACCGGGGGCAGTCCGCCGGGGGACTGCCCCCGGACTCGGCGGTCGAGGACACCGAGTCCGCGTTGCGAGGAACCGAGGAGGCGATCCGGCGGTTCCACGATCCCTCCTTCGATTCCCGGCTCCGGGTGGCCGTGGGTCCCTGCTCGCCGTTCTCGGTCAGCGGCGAACTCATGCGGTCGGCGGCCGAGCTCGCACGGCGACACGGGGTTCGGCTGCACACGCATCTCGCCGAGACCTCCGACGAGCTCAGGCAGTGCGAACGGGAGTTCGGATGCGACCCGGTCGAATACGCCGACCGGCTGGGGTGGCTGGGCGAGGACGTCTGGTTGGCCCACGGCGTGCACCTCTCCGAGCGGAACGTCGCCAGGTTGGGCGAGACCGGCACCGGGGTGGCGCACTGCCCGAGCTCCAACGGGAGGCTCGGGGCCGGGGTGGCTCCGGTTCGCCCGCTGCTGGACGCGCGCGCCCCGGTCGGCCTCGGTGTCGACGGTGTGGCCTCCAACGAGTCGGGGCGGCTCGGTGACGAGCTGCGTCAGGCACTGCTGCTCGGCCGGGCCCACTACGGCCCGGACGCGCTGTCGGTGCGTGACGCGCTGTGGACGGGAACCCGCGGCGGGGCGCGTTGTCTCGGCCGGGAGGACGAGCTGGGCTCGTTGGAGCAGGGCAAGCTCGCCGACATCGCGCTCTGGGACCTCGACGGTCTGGGGCACGCCGGGATCGAGGACCCGGTGGCAGCGCTGGCGCTCGGCCCGCTGCCGCGGCTGCGCACGCTGCTCCGCGGCGGGGAGACCGTCGTGGCGGACTCCCGACTGGTCCGGGAGTCCGAGCGGGAACTGACCGACGAGCTGCGGCGCGACTGCTCCCGGATCGCCGCGAAGGGGGTCGGATGAGTTCGGCCCCACCGCGGACTCCGCGTCCGCCTTCCCACCGTGGCCCCATGACACCCGCCCGACGAGAGCGGTCGGCACGACACATCCCGGAAGAGGTGGCTCGATGAGCGATACCCACGCACCGGCGCACCGGCCCCAGGACCTCGACGACGCCATCGCCGGAGGGGTCGGCGAATCACCGCTGCGCCCGGACGGAACGCTGAAGGTTCGGGGGGACTTCGCCTACTCCTCCGACCTGTGGGCGGAGAACATGCTCTGGGGTGCCACGCTGCGCAGCCCGCACCCCTCGGCGCGGATCCGTTCCGTCGACATCGGTCCCGCGCTGCGCTCACCGGGCGTGCACGCGGTGCTGACGGCCGAGGACGTGCCGGGAAGGAATCTCTACGGTCTCAAGGACATCGACCAGCCGGTGCTCGCCGAGGACGTGGTTCGCTACCGGGGCGAGGCGGTGGCACTGGTCGCGGCCGACCACCCGGAGACCGCGCGCCGCGCGCTGGACCTGATCGAGGTCGACTACGAGGTGCTGGAGCCGGTGGTCGACGCGGAGCTGGCCGCCCACGACGACTCGCTGCCGAAGGTGCATCCCGGCGGCAACACGGTGCGGTACCAGCCGATCGTCAAGGGTGACCCCGAGGTGACGGCCGACGTGGTGGTGTCGGGTACCTACACCGTAGGCATGCAGGACCAGGCGTTCCTCGGCCCCGAGTCCGGGCTGGCCATCCCGGCCGAGGACGGCGGCGTGGACCTGTACCTGGCCACGCAGGACCTGCACACCGACCGCAAGCAGACCGCGGCGGCCCTGGACCTGGACCCGGAACTGGTGCGGATGACCATGTCCGGCGTCGGCGGCGCGTTCGGTGGCAGGGAGGACCTGTCCATGCAGGTTCACGTCTGCATGCTCGCGCTGCGCACCGGCAGGCCGGTCAAGATCGTCTACGACCGCGAGGAGTCCTTCTTCGGCCACGTGCACCGCCATCCGGCGAAGATGTACTACGAGCACGGGGCCACCAGGGACGGTGACCTGGTGTTCGTGCGCGCCCAGCTCTACTTCGACGGTGGGGCCTACGCCTCCAAGACCCCGGTGGTGGTGGGCAACGGCACCACGCTGGGGGTCGGACCCTACGACGTCGCCAACGTCTCGATCCAGGGCTGGGGGATGTACACCAACAACCCGCCCTGCGGCGCTATGCGCGGGCTGGGGGCGGTGCAGCCCGCCTTCGCCTACGAGTCGCAGATGGACCGGCTCGCCGAGGCGCTGGACATGGACCCGGTGGAGCTGCGCATCCGCAACGCGATCAGCCGGGGCGACACCACCCCGACCGGGCAGGTGCTGGACTATCCGGCTCCGGTCGCCGAACTGCTGCGACGCGTGCGCGAGCTGCCGCTGCCGGAGGCTCCGGCGGCCGGTGCCGAGCCCGACATCCGTGACCTGCCGGGCGGTGCCTCCAACACCACTCACGGCGAGGGGGTGGTGCGCGGTGTCGGCTACGGCGTGTGCATCAAGAACATCTGCTACGCCGAGGGGGCGGACGACTTCTCCACCGCCAGGGTGCGGCTGCAGAACGTGGCGGGGGAACCGCTGGCGATGGTGCACACCGCCGCCGCTGAGGTCGGGCAGGGCCTGGTCACCGTGCAGCAGCAGATCGCCCGGAGCGAGCTGGAGGTGGAGCGGGTCAACATCCACCCGAACGACACCAGCGTGGGGCCGGCGGGGTCCAGCTCCGCCTCGCGGCAGACCTATGTGACCGGCGGTGCCGTGCAGGCGGCGTGCCGAGCGGTCCGGGAACGACTGTTGGCGATCACCGCTGAGCGGTTCGGTGAGCCCGCCGCGGAGCTGTCACTGTCCGGCGGGAAGATCGTTTCGCGGGAATCGGGAGTGCTCGCCGACATCGCCGAGGTGCTCGGCTCCGAGGCCATCGAGGAGACCAGGGAGTACCACCACCGCGAGACGTTCCCGCTCGACGAGCGGGGACGCAGTGAGCGCGCCCAGGTGCAGCACGCCTTCTCGGCCCACCGCGCCGTGGTCGACGTGGACACCGAGCTGGGGCTGATCAAGGTCGTGCAACTGGACTGCTCGCAGGACGTCGGCAAGGCGGTCAACCCCGAGTCGGTGGTGGGACAGATCCAGGGCGGCTCGGCCCAGGGACTGGGCCTGGCGGTGATGGAGGAGATCCAGGTGGGCGAGGGCAAGATCCGCAACCCCTCGTTCACCGACTACCTGATCCCGACCATTCTCGACATGCCGCCGATGAACGTCGACGTCATCGAACGGGGCGATCCCAACGCCCCCTACGGCGTGCGGGGGGTCGGAGAACCCCCGACGATCTCCTCCACTCCGGCCATCGTGGCCGCGATCCGCGCGGCCACCGGCAGGGACCTGACCCACGTGCCGGTCGGTCCCGAGCACATCATCGGCTGACCTCGAGGCCGGCCCGATCCGTCGGGGCGCGGCCGACCACCGGGGACCACGCCGGTCCCCGGCCCGCCGGGGCCGCCGGATCGGGCGGCCCCGTGCGCTCCCACCACGAAAGGAACAGTCTTGTCCGCACAGGAAACCGTGTCCGCGCTCCCGGCACGGGCCGGGGAATGGATGCAGGAAGCGATCCGGCTGGCCACCGACAGCGTGGCCAGGGGCGGCGGCCCCTTCGGAGCCGTGATCGGCAGGGGCGAGGAGATCGTGGCCACCGGCACGAACATGGTGACCACCAACCTCGACCCCACCGCCCATGCCGAGGTGACCGCCATCCGCAACGCCTGCCTGGCGCTGAACAGCTTCAAGCTGGACGGCTGCGTGCTCATCACCTCCTGCGAACCGTGTCCGATGTGCATGGCTTCGGCGCTGTGGGCCCGGGTGGACCGGATCGGCTACGCGGCCGACCGGGACGACGCGGCGGTCGCGGGCTTCGACGACCGGGCCTTCTACGAACTGTTCACCGATCCCGACGCGGTGTGGCCGACACCGGTGCGGCGCATCGAAGCGGGCAACCGCACCGAACCCTTCGACGCTTGGCGGAACAAGGCCGACCGCGTCGAGTACTGACGGCGCCATCTACGCTGTCAGTGCCGTTCCACGGCGGCGTCGGCCGTGACGACCGGGTCATGCCGGCGCCGTGGGTACACCGTCGCGGAGTGACACCCGAGTGTTCTCCCGGTACCCGCAGCAGGGCGTCAACCGCCGTGCTCGAGACATCAACTATTCACCAAACGCCCCTGATCGGGCCGGACACAGTGCTGTTCACGGCCCGAGGACGAGTCCGGCCCGAAGCCTCGGTCGAAGGCGCTGGCCGGGGGCGCCCACCGGCATGGGAGGACGCATGACCCAGTTGAGACCGGATTCGACCGAGACGGATCCGGCCCCCGAGCCCCGACCGAGCTCGCCGATCGACCGGTACTTCCGGATCACCCAGCGCGGTTCGAGCCTGTCCCGCGAGTTACGGGGCGGGATCACGACGTTCGTGGCGATGTCCTACATCGTACTGCTCAACCCGTTGATCCTCGGTTCCTCCGAGGACGTCACCGGCGCCAGCCTGAGCAACACCGAGCTGACCACGGCCACGGCGCTGTGCGCGGGTGTGATGACCGTGCTGATGGGTGTGGTCGGCAACGCGCCGCTGGCCATGGCCGCCGGGCTCGGCGTGATCCCGGTGGTGGCGTTCACGGTCGCGCCGGAGATGACCTGGGCGCAGGCCATGGGGCTGGTGGTGCTCGAAGGTGTGTGCATCGTGCTGATGGCGATCAGCGGGGTGCGCGAGCGGATCATCAACTCGATCCCACCCGCGCTCAAGACCGCGCTGACGGTGGGAATCGGCCTCTACATCGCGCTCGTGGGGCTGGTCAGCGCAGGGTTCGTCACCAGGCAGCCCGACGCCGCCAACACCGATGTGCCGGTACAGCTGGGACCGAGCGGCCATCTGGTCGGGTGGCCGCTCGGGCTGTTCTGCCTGACCCTGCTGCTGATGATCGTGCTGGTCGCCAGGAAGGTTCCCGGGGCCATCCTGATCAGCATCGTGACCGGAACCCTGCTGTCGATCCTGGTCAACGCCGTGTTCGACGTACCGGCCGAACAGTGGGGGCGGACCAGTCCCGACCTGCCGTCGAGCCTGGTGGCCACTCCCGACTTCGGGCTGTTCGGCAACATAGACCTGTTCGGCGGATTCGTGAACGCGGGCGTGATCGCGGCCGTGGTGTTCCTGTTCACGCTGGTGCTGTCGGGCTTCTTCGACGCGATGGGCACCATCACCAGTGTCAGCAGCGAGGCCGGGCTGACCAACTCCGAGGGCAAGGTCCAGGGGATGGGACGCATCCTGCTGGTCGACGGCGTGGGCGCGGTCGGGGGTGGTGTCACCGGCTCCTCCCCGAACACCGTCTTCCTGGAGTCGGCCGCGGGGGTCGCCGAGGGGGCCCGTACCGGCCTGGCGAGCGTGGTCACCGGTGTGCTGTTCGCGGCCACCATGCTGTTCACCCCCCTGGCGGCGGTCGTTCCCGCACAAGCGGCCGCGCCCGCCCTGGTCCTGGTCGGCGGGATGATGATGGCGCAGGTGCGCAACATCCCGTGGCACGACGAGGACTTCGTGATCCCGGTGTTTCTGACCGTGGCGATCATCCCGTTCACCTATTCGATCACCAACGGGGTGGGTGCCGGGTTGATCTCCTACTGTGCGATCAAGATCTGCAAGGGACGGGCCAGGGAGATCGGCTGGCTGCTCAGCGGGCTGGCGCTGATCTTCGCGGTCTACTTCGGCATCGAGGGGGTCAAGGCCGTCTTCGGCGTCTCCTGACCGCCCGGGCACTCCGACCGGCACGGGCCCGCTCGGCGGAACCTCCAGCCGCTCGCCCCTCGGACGGCCCGTCCGGAGGACGAGTGCCGACCGGATCCGCCCGCCTCGATCCCGGTGACTCGATTCCAGTGAAAGGTGGCTGGTATGCGCGAAATCGCCGACGAACTGCTGCGGTGGATCGAGGCGGGCGAACGGTTCGTGGTCGCCTCGATAGTGGGGGTGCGCGGCAGCGCGCCCCGCGACGTCGGTGCCACCGCGGCGGTGCACTCCGACGGGACCGTGCTGGGAAGCCTCTCGGGGGGCTGTGTCGAGGGCGCGGTGTACTCGTTGGCCACGCGGGCGCTGTCCGACGGCGAACCGCTGCGCACCTCGTTCGACCACGATCCGGACGATCCCTTCGCGGTGGGGCTGACCTGCGGTGGGGAGCTGGATGTGTACCTGCACCCCGTCGATCCCGCCGACGACTCCCCCGCGGGGTCCGGGGGGACGGCGGCGGCACTGTCCTGGGCGTTGCGTTCGGCCCTGCGGGGTGAACCCGTCGCGGTGGCCCGGATGCTCGACTCGGGGCGCACGCTGGCAGTGGGCGCCGAGGAGCACGTGGGCGGCACCGGTATCGACGAGCTGGACGGGACGGTCCTGGCCGAGACCAGGGCGATGCTCGGCCAGGACGTCTCCGGCACCAGGCGGCTGTGCGTGCCGGGCGGGCGGGAGCACCCGGTGTTCGTGGAGTCGTGGAACACCCCGCCGCGCATGTTGGTGTTCGGCGCGATCGACCACGCCGCCGCACTGGCCCGGATGGGCAAGTTCCTCGGATACCACGTCACGGTGTGCGACGCTCGACCGGTGTTCACCACGAGAGAGCGGTTCCCCGAGGCCGACGAGGTCGTGGTGCGCTGGCCGCACGAGTACCTGGCCGAGGTCGGCACGGATCAGCGTAGCGTCGTCTGCGTGCTCACCCACGACGCCAAGTTCGACGTGCCGGTCCTGCGCGAGGCGCTGCGCCGTCCCGCGGGATACGTGGGCGCGCTCGGCTCTCGCCGCACCCACGCCGACCGTCTCGACCGGCTGCGGGCCGCGGGACTGACCGAGCCGGAACTGGAACGGTTGCGGGCTCCGATCGGGCTCGACCTCGGGGGGCGTACCCCGGAGGAAACCGCGGTGTCCATCGCGGCCGAGATCGTGGCGCTGCGCAACAGCGGAAGCGCGCGACCGCTGACTCGGACGAGCGGGCCGATACACGTTGCCTGAGCGGGTGGCCGGACTGCTCCTCGCCGCGGGTGAGGGCAGGCGGTTCGGCCTGCCGAAGGCGTTGGTGCGCCATCGCGGTTCGACGCTGGTGGAACGCGCGGCCGGGGTGCTGCTCGCGGCGGGGTGTGATCCGGTGGTCGTGGTGCTGGGAGCCGCCGCCGAGCGGATCGCGGCCACGGCCGACCTCGCCGGGACGGTGCCGGTGACGAATCCGGAGTGGCGCAGCGGGATGGGTTCCTCGTTGCGTACGGGGCTGGCGGTGCTGGGGGATTCCGAACGCTATTCCGACGTGTCGAGCGCTCTCATTCTTCCGGTGGACATGCCGGGAATTACCGAATCCGCTGTGCTACGGGTGGCGGAACACGCGAGCGGGGACGCGCTCGCGGCGGCAGGTTACGACGGGGAACGCGGCCACCCGGTGCTGTTGGGCAGGTCGCACTGGGACGGGGTGCGCGAGGTAGCGCTGGGGGACCGGGGCGCACGTGACTACCTACGCGTCCGGAACGTACGAATCGTGGCCTGTGAGGACATCGCGGCGGGCTTCGATATCGACCGCCCGGAAGACCTGAACGAGGGATAACCCGTAGAGTCGATGACCACGCGTGAGTGACCGTGCCGATCCACGCCCTATGCGGCCGCCCTTCGGCCGGAACGCGCGAGTTCACGGCGATGATTGAGCATGCTGGACGCGGAGGCATCATGGCTCAAGGGCACATCACAGCCAACTACCTGCCCGACGGGGACGACTGGGTGGTGCAGGTCACTTCCGACGTGGAGTCGCGCACCGCACGCGCACCGGGCCTGATCGCGGCCAGGGACAAGGCGGACCAGCTGATCGAGCAGCTGGCGCCCAACTCGGCGGGACGAGTGGTCATCCACTTGCTGGACGGCGACGGTTTCGCCTTCAGCACCGCCTACTTACAGGCGCGCCACGGACTGTCCGACGAGGCCACCCGCGCCGCCGCTCGGCAGGCCGCCGCGGCCGCGGCCCAGCAGCACCCCGGGGGCCACCGCGGCTGATCCCCTTCCCCGGCGCCACGCGCGAACCTCATCCCCGGAACGAACGCTCCCGGCTCGACCGATCGGTTCGGCTGCCCCACCCGCCGTCCACGTCGAGAGCACTGAATCGAGCCGCGCGAAGGCAACTAGGATATCGGCCCGTGAACACACCGGTCGACAGCGATTGGGAATCCGAGCCGCCCGCCAGCGGCAGCCGTGCGCACGACACGGGGGCCTCCCCCGGCAGGGGCAGACCGAGAGACGCCACGCGGGACGCCGCGCTGCGCAACGCGGCCCTGGAAGTGCTGGCCGAAGTGGGCTACCGCGCGTTGACCATGGACGCGGTGGCCGCGCACGCGCGGGCGGGCAAGGCCACCATCTACCGCAGGTGGGAGTCCAAACTCGAACTCGTCATCGACACCTGCACCCAGCTGGTGCGTCGCAACATCCCGCAACCGGACAACGGGGGCATGGAAAGCGACCTGCGCGAGTTCCTCAGCGCGTTCGCGGAGTTCCTCAGTGGACCGGTCGGCAAGGGCGCGCAGGCGCTGGTCGGCGAGTTGCCGCACGAACCCGAGCTGGCCGACGCCTTCCGGGACTCCTTCCTGCTGCCCCAGCGCGACGTGCTGCGCAGTATCATCGACCGCGGTGTCGAACGGGGTGAGACCGGTGAGAACGCGCCGGTGGACACCGTGGTGGAACTGGCGGGGGCAGCGTTGATCCACCGACTGATGCTGACCGGCGAACCACTGGACCAGCGTTTCGTGGACCGTCTGCTGCACGAGGCGCTGCTGCCGCTGCTGCGCCGGTAGTCGGACCCCCACCTCGACCTCCCCTCCCCCTCGCGGGAGAGCCGGTAGGAGTCGTGCCCGGTCGTCCGACGCCGTGGGCCGTCAGCACCGGCCGGACGCCACGTTCGAAGGACGGCGCCCCCTCCGGACCCGCGACCGGAGGCGGAGCGGATGCTTCCCGCCGTGCTCGCAAGCCGGTCGGGCAACGGCCGGCTTGCCTCGGCACGGTCTCCTCAACGCAACAGTTTGCGCAGCACCAGAACCGCCGTCAACGCGCCGACACCGATCAGCGCGTAGCGAATCCGGGGATCCTCGAGTTTCTCCCGCACGGTGGCTTTGCCCACCTCCACGGCACGGGTGGGGTTGGCCTTGGTTTCCAGCTCGTCCAACGAAGCGGCGAGCGCCTCACGGGCCTTTTCGATGTCGCGCTGGATGGCGTCGGGATCGCGGGCCACCTGTCCTCCTCGTACTTCCTGGGGTCTTGACCGGCCTGGCTGCCGCGGACGAGCGTACGCATCCCGGGACGACGACCTCCCCGGTCGGGCACCCTGGCTGTGCACACGGTAGATCACACCACAGCACCAAGGGGTGGTGACGCCGCCCGTGTCGCGGACTCGGGCGGATCGGGACCTGCCCGTTCCGTGACCGCGTGGATCGGTATGCTGACCCGCGAGGGGCCGTAGCCCAATTGGCAGAGGCACTAGGTTTAGGTCCTAGCCAGTGCGGGTTCGAGTCCCGCCGGCCTCACCCTCTCCGACTGCCCGGCCACGCGTGTTCGGCGTCTTCCCGCCGGGTTGTCCGCGTGTGTGCCCTCGCACAAGCCGTGGACAACGCGGATCACCCACTCCAGGATTGATCCGACAACCGAACCGGCAGCGGCCGGGGGAAGTCCGGTGCGAATCCGGCGCTGACCCGCAACGGTGAGCTCGTTCGAGCAAGCCCGAGAACCCGTCGTTGCCGATGACCGCCCCTTCGGCTCCGCCGCAGCGGGCGCAGCTCCACGACCGTCGAGGACCGCGGGAGGGAGCCCTCGCGCAGTCGCACGTCTCGGTGATCCCTGCGCGTGGTGCCCTCGTGCGGTCGGCAACCCGCAGGAAAGGCACCTCCGTTGTGCGACAGAGCTTCACGTCCGATGACAGCACGAGCTCTCCATCCGCTACACGCTCCGCTTCCGATGGGGTCCCGCCGGGGGTGAACGGCTCGAACAGTGTCGAGCGGACCAACCCGGCCCCGACGGCACGCCAGGACCTCACGGGGGAGGTCCACCCGGGCGGGGAAGCACTGGAGCGGAAACCTCCGGAGAAACGCCCGGCACGAGCCCGGCTTCCGCTGCTGTGCACGCTGTTCGGCGCCGGGCTGCTGGTCTCGGTGGTCTGCGGCGTGGCTCTGGGGCCGACCGGCATCCCGTTCGGCAAGACCGTCGAGCTGCTCTACCAGGCACTGCGCGGTGGCGTGGTCCCCGCCGAGGACGCGGGGATCTACTACATCATCTGGGATGTGCGGCTGCCCCGCGTGCTGCTCGCCGCGGTGGTGGGTGCCGGGCTGAGTACCGTCGGCGTGGCCACCCAGGCGATGGTGCGCAACGCCCTGGCCGACCCGTTCGTGCTCGGCATCTCCTCGGGAGCCTCGGTCGGCGCCAGCGCCGTCGCGCTCTACGGGATTCTGGGGGCGCTCGGACTCTACGCCCTGTCCACAGCCGCGTTCCTCGGGGCGTTGGCCGCGACGTCGCTGGTGTACCTGGTCGCCCGCACCTCGAACGGGCTGACGCCGCTGCGGTTGATACTCACCGGCACCGCGATGTCCTACGGCTTCTCCGCCGTGACCACCCTGCTCATCTTCCAGTCTCCGAAGGGCAACGCGGCCGAGTCGGTGATGTTCTGGCTGTTGGGCAGCCTCGGCGGCGTTACGTGGCGCTCGTTGCCGGTGGCAGCGGTGGTGGTCTGCTGTGGAATCGGTTACCTGCTGCTGTCCGGCGAACGGCTCAACGCACTGGCCATGGGGGACGAGACCGCCACGACGCTGGGAGTGGACCCCGCCGGGTTCCGCCGCGAGCTGTTCGTGCTCGCCGCCGCCGTCACCGGTGTGCTGGTGGCGGTCAGCGGTGCGGTCGGATTCGTCGGACTGATGCTGCCGCACCTGGTCCGCCTGCTCGTCGGTGCGGACCACAGGCGGGTCCTGGTGCTCGCGCCACTGGCCGGTGCGGTGTTTCTGGTGTGGACCGACGTGCTGGCGCGAACGGTCGCCGCTCCGGAACAACTGCCGCTCGGCGTGATCACCGCCGCGATCGGTGTCCCCTGCTTCCTGCTGTTGATGCGCCGCCGGGGCACCACGTTGGGAGGTCGCTGATGGACCTGGAGCTCAACGAGGTGGCCGTCTCGGCGGCGGGGAAGCGGCTCATCGAGGACGTGGGCCTGCGGGTTCCCTCGGGCGGGCTCGTGGGGCTGGTCGGACCCAACGGCAGCGGCAAGTCCAGCACGCTTCGCTGCGTCTACCGGACACTGCGGCCCGAGCGGGGCAGCATCCGGCTCGGCGGCCGGGAGCTCGCCGCGATGTCGCTGCGGGAGAGCGCCCGACTGACCGCGGCGCTGACCCAGGAGTCGCAGGCCGAGTTCGACTTCACCGTCACCGAGGTCGTCGAGATGGGACTCACCCCGCACCGTGGGTCCGAAGCGGACCGCGGCGGTTACGACCCCGCCGGGGCACTGCGCGCCGTGGACTGCGAACACCTGGCCGAACGGGGCTTCCTGACGCTGTCCGGCGGGGAGAAGCAGCGGGTGCTCATCGCTCGGGCGCTGGTGCAGCGACCGGAACTGCTGGTGCTGGACGAGCCGACCAACCACCTCGACATTCGCCACCAGCTGGAAGTGCTCTCGCTGGTGCGGCGGCTGGGCATCACGACGCTGACCGCGCTGCACGACCTGAACCTGGCGGCGGCCTGGTGCGACCACGTCCACGTGCTGTCCCGCGGCCGTGTGGTGGCGGGTGGTCCTCCCTCAGAGGTACTGACCCCCGAAACGGTCGGTGCCGTCTTCGGGGTGCGGGCGCACGTGGTCGAACACCCGGAGACGAACGCACCGCAGCTGCTGTTCGCCCCCGCCGAAACGACGAAGAAGTGACTCGACCTCGACGGACGAGGCCGGAAAGGACGGAACGTGGGAAACCACCGAACGACGATGGTCCGAAGCGCGGTGGCGCTGTTGTCGAGCGCCCTGCTGCTCGGCGGCTGCGGCGCGGAGGTGGCGCGGGAGAACTCCGGTGAGGTGCCGGAACGGTTCCCGGTGAAGCTGACCAACTGCGAACGGGAGCGCACCTACGAACACCCACCGGAGAAGGTCGTCACCAACGACATCGGGGTCACCGAGATCATGTTCGCGCTGGGACTGCAGGACAGGATGGCCGGCTACTTCCTGTCCGACGGCCAGCGGCGCGGCGTGGAGAGCTCCCCGTGGAAGCAGCGGTTCGAGCGGGTCCCGCGCCTGGCCGAACGGATGAGTATGGAGCGGATCCGCGAGGCGGGCGCGGACATGGTCTTCGCCGGGTGGAACTACGGATTCGGCGAATCGAGCCGCATCACCCCCGAGCGGCTGGAGTCCGAAGGGATCGACTCCTACGTGCTCAGCGAGTCCTGCCGGGTGGGCGAGACCGGTAAGCGGGGCATCATGCCCCCGCTGGAGGCGCTCTACACCGACATCCGCAACCTCGGTGAACTGTTCGGAGTTCCGGAACGAGCCGAGAAACTCGTCTCCGACTACAGGAGCACCATCGAACGGGCCGCGCCCGACGCGGCCGAGGGGGAGCGCCCCACGGTGTTCCTCTACGACTCGGGGCGCAGCGAGCCCTTCACCTCCGGCAACGGCGGCGCCGCCGACCAGATCATCAGCAAGGCCGGTGGCAGGAACGTCTTCGCCGACCTCGACGACAGCTGGGTCTCGGTGAGCTGGGAGAGCGTGCTGCGCGCCGACCCCGACGTGATCCTGATCAACGACTACGGCGACGAGACGGTGCGGGACAAGATCCGGTTCCTGCGCGAGCACCCAGCGCTGTCCCGGTTGGAGGCGGTGCGGCAGGAGCGGTTCATCGACCTGCCGTACGCGGCCCTGGTGGAGGGGCCGCGCAATCCTTCGGCGGTGCGCGAGCTCGCCGACTTCCTGGAGTCCGTGCCCGGCGACGGGACCTGATCCGGGGGACCGCCGGGGCACCGGCTCGCGCGGGCCCACTGGTTCCGCGCGGGCCGGTTGCCGCCGATCGCCCGGAAACGGCCAGAATGTGGGCGACCACGAGCCGCGCGGAGGTGGCGATGATCGACGTCGGTGGCACCGAGGGCGGTGTGCGGCTACGAGCACCGCGACACCGGGTCGCGCGCAGGGCCGTGCTCTGGTGGAGCTGTCAGGCCGCTTCCCGCGTCGTCGTGCTTCTCGCGGCGGTCGGTTTCGGAGCCTGGTGGTCGCCCTTTCCGAACCGAGCGCTGGTGATCGCCCTGATCGTGCTGGGAGTGCTCGGCATCGGCTACGTCACCGTGATGCCCTGGTGGCGCTACCGCGTGCACCGCTGGGAGACCACCGAATCCGCCGTGTACACGGCCGCCGGCTGGTTGAGCCGGGAGTGGCGGGTGGCCCCGATGTCGCGCATTCAGACCGTGGACACCGCCAGGGGGCCGCTGCAACGCGCGCTGGGGCTCTCCAGCGTCACCGTCACCACGGCCTCGGCGGCGGGGCCGCTGACCATCGACGGCCTGGAGCGGGACGTGGCGGCCGATCTCGCCGAGAGACTCACCAGGACCACCCAGGCCACCCCCGGTGATGCCACGTGAACGAGTTCCCGCCCGAAGAGGCCACCGCCGCCCCGACTCCCCCACCGGGACCGTTCGAGGACTGGCAACGGCTCGACCCGAAGGCCGTCGTCGCGTCGACGGCGCTGGTCGTCGCGCCGATGTTTCCGATCGTCGCGATCATGGCCGTCTCCGACGACGGCTCGACGAGAACACTGACGACCGCGGGCGTTCTGCTGGGCGTGGTCGTACTCACCCTGGTGGGATCCTGGTTGCGCTGGTACTTCACCAGGTTCAGGGTCACAGCCGAACGGTTCGAACTGCGCGAGGGCAACATCTCGCGGAGCTTCCGCTCCATCCCGCGTGAACGTGTTCGCAGCGTCGACCTGACCGCGCCCGTGGTCCACCGGCTGCTGGGGATCTCGGTGGTCAAGATCGGCACGGGTCAGAAGGCGGGAAGTGAGGGGGAACTGAAGCTGGACGCGATCAGCACGGCGCGGGCCGAGGAGCTCCGCCGGTTGCTGCTGCGGCCGCGCGCCGGAACCACTCCGGAAAGCGCTACCCCACCGGTCGCCGACTCCGCGGAGGAGACCGGCACCGAGCTGGCCCGGATGCGTCCGACCTGGTACCTCTACAGCACCCTGACGGCTTCGCTGCTGTTGTTCACCTGGGCGGCCGTCGGATCGGCGCTGAGCACGCTCAGCGACGTGTTCCGCGCCCTGTGGGCCGCCGACACCGCCACCGACTGGCTGTCCGACACCGCGTCGTCGGTGTGGACCCACGCCCCGCTGTGGGCCGTCGTCGTGGCGGCCGTGGTGACGGTCCTGGTCGGTGGGTTGCTGGGGGCGCTGGCCTTCTCCGTCGAGATGTGGTGGGGGTTTCGCCTCACCAGGGAGGGGGATGCCACGTTACGGGTACGGCGCGGGCTGCTGACCACACGTGCCGTCTCCCTGGAGCGGCGGCGGCTGCGCGGGGTGGAGCTCGCCGAGCCGATGTTGTTGCGGTTGGCCGGTGGCAGCAGACTCACCGCCGTGGCGACCGGGCTGGAGCACGGCGAGACGTCGGGACGCTCCGACAACAAGGCCCTGCTCCCACCGGCACCGCGCGGTGTGGCGGGACGGATCGGCGCCCTGGTGCTGGAGCGTCCCGGCACGCTGGAGGACGGCGCGCCGCTGCGGGCCCACCCGCGCGTCGCACTGCGACGGCGCCTGTCGCGGGTACTACTGCCCGCGCTGCTCCTCGCGTCCGGGCTCGCCGTAGCGGCTCACCAGAGCGAGGTGGTCCCGTGGTGGAGCTGGCTCGTGCCGCTGGGGACCGCTCCGCCCGCCGTGGTTCTCGCGTGGGACGCCTACCGCAACCTCGGACACGGTCACCGCGACGAGTACCTCGTCACCCGCTACGGAACCGGAGTCAAGCGAACCGTCCTGCTGCAGCGCGAGGGGATCATCGGGTGGCGCATCAGCCAGTCACCACTGCAACGGCTCGCGGGGCTGCTCACGGTCAGTGCCACCACGGCGGCCGGGAACGGGTACTACTCCGTTCGTGACGCCGAGGCAGAGCAGGGACTTTCGTTCGCCGAGAGCTGTGTTCCGGGACTTCTCTCCCCATTCCTGGAAAAGAATTCGGAGTTCACCTCGGAATCCGTCGATTCACTCGACGGCACGTCCCACGAAAGAGCGAAGAAACGAACCGACCACCCGTAACCCCGGACCAGCGACGGTGAACACCCGAGATTCAACCCGCCGAAAAGGACTGATTCTCGCCGGAAAAACGCGAATCGAGTCCACATCCGCGACGGGAAACGAAAACCCACCCTGGGAACGTGCCGTAGAACGGCCCCCGTCTCCGCTGTTCTCCAGGACGGGGACCCACCGTTCACGGGGTGTCCTCACACCTCCGAGAGGAATCGCCCTTGAGCATGTTCAGGAACAGCCCCCACTGCCGAACCCCCACCGACAACTGCCCGGCGAGGCGATTCTTGCTGTCCCTGACCCGTACCACGGTGCTGGCGAAACCCACTTCCACGCACTGGCCCTGCCCCTGAGTACGAGTACTACTGCGCCATGAAAAGAGTTCACTCATCTACAACTCCCCTATACGTGCCTCCAACACGCGCGACGATTCCTCGAAACCGGCGGCGTGCGCACGTAAATGATCCATCATGACGTCGTAGTTCGACAGTTCGTTCTCCCTTTCGAGGTACCAACCGCCCACGTGAGTCTCGACGTAGACCACGTCGGGATCGACATGGTCGGAGTACCGCAGAATCACGAACGGACCGACCTGGGCCGGGTGCGCGTCCGTGTCCAGCGGCATGACCTGTATCGCCACGTTCCCCCGCTCCGACAGGCGCAACAGATGCTCGAGCTGCTCGCGCAGCACTCGCTTCCCGCCCGCAGTCCTGCGCAGCGCGGCCTCCCCGATCACCGCCCACAACCGGAGCGGGTCGTCCCCACTGATCCGCTGCTGCCGCCGCAGCCGCAGCTCGGCCCTTCGCTGGATCTCCCGCTCGTCCGCGTCGATGAGGGTGGCTCTGGTGATGGCGTGGGCGTACTCCTCCGTCTGCAGCAGACCGGGAACCGCGTCGGGCTCGTAGGTCTCGATCGAGGCCGCTTCGGCCTCCAGACCGATGTAGGTCTCGTACCACTCGGGCAGGATGTCGCTGTAGGACTGCCACCAACCGCGCGCCCGGGCGTCCCGTGCCAGCCCGAGCAGCCGCTGCCTGCCCGCTCCGTCCACACCGTAGAACTCGAGCAACGCGGCGACATCGCTGACCGTGGGTGAGCGCTTGGCGGTCTCGAAGCGGCCGATCTTGGCCTGGGTGCACCCGAGGTACTCCGCGGCCTGCTGCTGAGTGACTTCACGAACGGCACGCAGCCTGCGGAGTTCGGCCGCGAGCCTGCGGCGCCGCACCGTCGGACTCACTGTCATGTCCCCAGTTTGCTCGCGCAACCGCGCAGCGTCACCACACTGTTACGCGATCAACTCCACCTCTTGCTCCGGACGCGGGTGGGGCGAACAACGGCCCTTTACACCTCTTACGGGCGAACCGGCTGTGCCGGCTCAGGGCCTGGGGATGTTGCGCAGATTGCTGCGCGCCAGGCGAATCATCTTCCCGACACCGCCTGCAAGAACCGTTCTGCTCACGGCCAGCGCGAACCCCTTGACCTGATCACCGGTGATGTGCGGTGGAATGGACATCGCGTTCGGATCGGTGACCACGTCGACCACGGCGGGCCCCGGATGGGACAGCGCGTCCCGCAGCGCGACCCGAACCTCCTCCGGACGCCGCACCCGCACGGAGTACATCCCGAGCGCCCCGGCCAGCGCCGCGAAGTCCACCGGATCGTGGTCGGTGCCGTGGTCGGGCATGCCGTCCACGAGCATCTCCAGCTTCACCATCCCCAGCGAAGCGTTGTTGAACAGCACCACCTTCACCGGCAGTCGCAGGCTGTGCAGCGTCAGCAGTTCTCCCAACAACATGGACAGCCCACCGTCACCGGACATGGCCACGACCTGCCTGTTCCCGTCGGCCAGCTGTGCGCCGATCGCGTGCGGCAGGGCGTTGGCCATCGAGCCGTGGATGAACGAACCGAGCATTCTGCGCCTGCCGTTCGGCGTGACATAGCGGGCGGACCAGACGTTGCACATCCCGGTGTCCACTGTGAACACCGCGTCCTCGCCGGCGAGGTCGTCGAGCACGTCGGCGACGTACTCGGGGTGGATCGGGATCCGCTTGTCCACGTCCCTGGTGTAGGCCTCGACCACACTTTCCAGCGTATCCGCGTGCTCACGCAGCATCTGGTCCAAAAAGGACCTGTCGGTCTTGGTGTCCAGGTGCGGCAGCACCGCCCGGATGGTCTCGGCGACGTCGCCCTGCACCGCGACGTCCAGCACGGTGCGCCGCGCCAGGTGGGACGGTTCTATGTCCACCTGCACGGTGTTGGCCTGGGGCAGGAAGTCGTCGTAGGGGAAGTCCGTCCCCAGCAGCACCACGAGGTCGGCGCGGTGCATCGCCTCGTGGCAGGCCCCGTAGCCCAGCAGGCCGCTCATCCCCACGTCGTAGGGGTTGTCGTACTGGATCCACTCCTTGCCGCGCAGCGCGTGCCCCACCGGCGCCTTGAGGGTCTCCGCCAGCCGCATCACCTCGTCGTGGGCGTGCCGGGTTCCCGCACCGCAGAAGAGCATGACTCGTTCGGCGGCGTTCAACGCCCGCGCCAGCTCCCTCAGCTGGGACTCTGGCGGAACCACGGTCGGCGGCTGGCAGTGCACCGCGCCCTGTCGAACCGGGTTGACCGCGGCGCGCTGCGCCACGTCGCCCGGCATCACCAGCACCGACACCCCTCGGCTGCCCGCGGCCGTCTGCAGTGCGCTGCGCAGCAGCCTGGGCATCTGCTCGGGCTGGGAGAGCACCTCGCAGAGGTGGCTGCACTCGTTGAACATCCGCTCCGGGTGGGTTTCCTGGAAGAAGCCGGTGCCGATCTGGGCCGAGGGGATCTGCGAGGCCAGCGCCAGCACGGGAGCCCCGCTGCGGTGGGCGTCGAACAGCCCGTTTATCAGGTGCAGATTGCCGGGACCACAGCTTCCCGCGCAGACGGCCAGTTCGCCGGTGAGCTGCGCCTCGGCCGCCGCCGCGAACGCGGCGCTCTCCTCGTGCCGCACGTGGATCCACTCGATGCCGTCGGTGCGCCGGACGGCGTCCACGACGGGGTTGAGACTGTCCCCGACGATGCCGTAGATCCGTCGGACCCCCGCCTCGACGAGTACCTCGATGAACTGGTCGGCCACTGTCGGCATGGCTGCTCCAACGAGAACTGCGGGTGTAACCGTGCCCGCCCGGCGCGCGCCACGACCTGTGGTGTCGCCGCGCGGGTCCCAACCAGCGACCCTCACCGCCCGTACGGGTTCCCGCAACTCGGGGAAGCCGCACTCGGGGGCGGGCACCGTGCCATCACCCGTTCGGAGGAAGCGAGTAACGATGCGCGCTCCCCTCGCGATCTCACCGGCGACCCAAAAAGATGATCTCGGGAAAGGAAAGTGGTGAACGTCCGCGTTTACACCCTGTCCGCCATCGCGGTGACCGCCTCGGCCGTGGCCGGACTCTGGTTCGGCGCCATCATGGCCAACGCCGATGTGTTCCGTTCCGAACGACCGGCGGCGGAGTCGAACCACTCGGTGATCTCGAACACGACGACACCGCGTCCGTAGCCGGACGGCATCGGCTAGCGTCGGGGCATGACAGCGAAACTCTCGACGGGCGATGCCGCCCCCGACTTCACCCTGCCCGACGCCGACGGCAACTCCGTGACGCTCTCCGATTACCGGGGGAAATCGGTGGTCGTGTACTTCTACCCGGCCGCCGGTACCCCCGGCTGCACCACGGAGGCCTGCGACTTCCGGGACAGTCTCGGAGAGCTGGACGGCGCCGGGTTCGCGGTGCTGGGGATCTCGCCCGACAAACCGGCCAAGCTGGCCGAGTTCCGCGACGCCGAGGGCCTGACCTTCCCGCTGCTGTCCGACCCGGACCACGAGGTCATGACCGAGTGGGGGGCCTACGGCGAGAAGCAGAACTACGGTAAGACCGTGCAGGGCGTGATCCGCTCGACGTTCGTGGTGGACCCGGACGGCAAGGTGGCGCAGGCGATGTACAACGTCAAGGCCACCGGGCACGTCGACCGGCTGCGCCGCGAGATCGGAGTCTGACGGACTTCGACGGTGAGGCGGTGACCACCGCTCACCGGCGGTGACGGTGCGGCCCGAGGTGACGAGGGCCGTGCGGAACCGCGAAGTCCGTCGGAACGAGTTCCTCGGATCGGCGAAGTGGGGCCCGTTCCCGGCGCGGGCCCGACACGCGCCGACTTCCAACCAGCCGGATGTCCGAGCATCTCCGCCGGACCTCCGCACCGGCTCGCGCCTCCCGGACGATGCTCCGTCGAACGCCCGGCGGAAACCGGGGCGGCAAAACTCCACTAGTCCAGCGCCAGGTACACCGCGACCGCCGCGGCGATCACCACCACCGACCAGCGCAGCACCGTAGGCGGGAGCCGCCGCGCGAGCCTGCCCCCCGCGTAACCACCCAGCAGAGTGCTGGGAACCAGGGTCAGCGCCGCGAGCCAGTCCACCGGCGCGAGCAGCGCGTAGATCAGCAGCGTGACCACGCTGCCGAGCAGGCTCAGCCAGTTCTTGGCCGCGTTGAGGACCCTGAGCTCGGCGTTGGCCGTAAGCACGAGGATCACCACCAGGATCACGCTGCGGGCACCGCCGAAGTAGCCGCCGTAGACCGAGGCCAGCAGGATCCCGACCGTGAGCGGCACCGTCCGGTCCGGACCGTGCTGGTCGGGGTTGCCCAGCAAGGCGCGGATCCGGTTCTGGAACGCCATCAGTACCGCCGACAGCCCCACCAGAGCGGGGACCACCGCGTCGAAAACGGAGCCGGGCAGGGTGAGCAGCAGGGCGCAGCCACCCGCCGAACCGAGCACGGCCGCGATGGAGGTCGGCAGCAGTCTGCGGCCGTTGCGCGTCAGATCGCGGCGCTGACCGAGTGCCGCCCCGACGAACCCCGGCCCCTGCGCCACCGCGTTGGTCACGTTGGCGGCCAGCGGGGACAGCCCGGTGCCGAGCAGCGCGGGGAAGACCAGCAACGACCCGCCGCCCGCCACGGCGTTGACGCCACCGGAGAGGAATCCGACGAGCACGAGCAGCGACAGTTCGAGCCATTCGGGAAGCACGGCGGAAACCTAGCCGTTCCGGTAGGCACCCCTCAGCACGGGGAGAGATTCGGCACAGCGAATTCCGCGCAGCGGTATACGGATACCGCTAAGCGGAATCATCGTTTCGTGGCGCCCCGAGCGGGGACGATCTCGCTCGCCCCCGCCCCACGCGAGATGCCAAGCCCCGGCGCGAGCTCTAAGTCGTTCACCTGCGTGCCGACTCGCCCTGGAGCGGGCCGGACCTCCGTGCGGTACGCGACCGTCGAAGACGGACCTGCCCGGCGACTGCCGCTGCTCCCGGAAGACCGGCCGTTCCGGACTCCGTAGCTGGCTTTCCACCGGGGTTCCCGGGGAGAACCGGCCCTGAAACGGACACCCGTCGGAACGGACCGCCTACGCCGCCAGCTTCCGCGGGTGCGGCAGCAGCTCGCGCAGCGCCCTGCCCCGGTGCGAGTCCGCGTCCTTCTCGGCCGCGGAGAGCTCCGCCGAGGTGCGGGTCTCCCGATATCCCACAAGATCCTGGCTAACTACGGCGTCTTGGGGCGACTTGTCGAACTGATCCTCCCCAACCTCTACAGAATTCCGACATCTTAACTTTTCCTCCTGCGGCGCATGTTTTTTGAACCAAACGAACCCACCCAGGAAAATAATTTTCCCCACGTCGCTCGGCGAAAAAACACCCTCGAAAAATTATCCACGCACACCCGCGTGTTCATGTGCTATATTCCGATTGATTCCACAGTAAATCACATTCGAGGACGGGGATTTGACTTCGACTGTTCGTATGAGCGCGGTATGGCACTCATACCGGGGCCATACCGCGCTGCGGGGTATCGACATGTCATTGCCGGTAGGCGTGACGGCGCTGTTGGGGCCGAACGGGGCCGGCAAGAGCACGCTCATGGGCGTGTTGTCGACCGTGTTGCGTCCACAGCACGGCCGGATCGAACTGAACGGGCTGGACCCCGTGCGCGATCGCCGGCGTTATCGGGAGTCGATCGGCTTCCTACCACAGAATTTCACCGCTCCGGGGCGTTTGACGGTCTCGGAGTTTCTGACGTTGTCGGGGTGGTGGCGCCGTGTACCACGCGCAGAACGGAGGGACGCCGTGCGGTGGGCACTGGATTCCACTGGTTTGGGCGAACGGCGCACGAGCAAGGTGGACAAGCTCTCCGGAGGAATGCTGCGCCGCCTGGGAGTCGCGCAGGCATTGGTCAATGAGCCGACCGTGCTGCTGTTGGACGAACCCACAGTGGGCTTGGACCCCCGGCAGCGTAACGCGCTCCGTGAGGTGATCACCGAGCTCGGAAGGCAGCACACGGTGCTGCTGAGTACGCATCTGACCGAAGATGTAGCGGCGCTGGCCGATCGGGTGATAGTGCTCGACGAGGGGCAGTTGGTGTCCGACTCCACGGTTTCCGAGCTGACCGATCGTGAGAAAGCCACGGCGTCCGATCTGGACGAGGTTTACGAACGACTGCTGGGGGCGGGTAAGCCGGCATGAGTATCCTGGGAATCGCGCTGCGCCGCAGCACCGCAGTATGGGCGGCCCTTCCGATCCTCGTTTTCACTTGGGTGGTCACGAAGGATCGAGAAGGGCTGTGGAACGGCGACTGGTCGATGGCCTCTGGGCATCTGAGCACCTCGGTGTTGTGGCCGGTGGCTCTGGTGGCAGCGGTGGCCGCATGGGATGCCTCGCGGATGCGCCGCGTGGGTGCGGATCTTCTGGAACGAAGCTATCCGCGTTCAGGGATGGCCTATCTGCTGCTGGCCGGTCTACCCGCGTTGCTTTTGTCCGTCTTGTGTTCGGCAGTGATGTTGTTGACCGTCACGGTTTCCGTGCGGGGTGGTGGACACCCGCTGTGGAACTATCTAGCGGTGGCCGAAACATCCTTCGTCGCTGGTGTCGCCGTGGGAGTGGCCGCCGGCTATGTACTGCCACGATATTTGGCCGCGCCCACGGTCGGCATCGTGCTGTGGTTGGTGATGGCCTACGGCTCGATCAGCGACAACAAGTACATCCGCGCCCTGGTGATCCGAGACATCCAATGCTGCTCGATCTCCGAACAACCGCTGCTGGTAACTCTGGCGGGGCAATGGCTGTGGCTGCTCGCCCTGATCATCTGCTGTACGGCCGTACTGTGCTGGCGTCGTCCTCGCCTCGCGGGGCGGATCGGGTTGTTGGCCTTGGTGGTCCTCCTCGGCTCGGGAAAGATGTTCGCCGAAGGAAACGCCCGGTTGACCACGATGCGCCAACCGGACCAAGGCATCTGCCGCCAGAGTCCCGGCGGAGCACAGGTGTGCATGTGGCCCGCCCACAGTGCCGGGATGGACCGCTGGATGGACGTGATCGACGAATACCGCAACCGTTTTCCAGAACTGCATCCGGCCGACAGTTACGCGCAGAAAGGACTGGACTGGTCCGGCGATTCGGCCCGTATCACCAGGATCGAGCCGGCAGAATCACGTCGAGATCTGCTGAAGAGCTTGGCGATTCCCAAGGTATGGGACTCACCCGAGTGCGCTCTCGTCGAAACGGAGAACGACTCCAACCCCCACACCGGATATCGCTACCGCGAGTACCCGGGTATGGAAGCTCGTGCTCCTTTGAAGGCCTGGGTACGCCACCGACTTGATCCCGACCTGAGCATGAAGCAACTCAACCCGCCGCCCAACCGCGTGGCGGAAATCGAACAGCTCCTGGCGGCTCCGAAGCAACAACAACGGTCCTGGGTGCGTCGAGCGGTCACGGCCGCCAACGACTGCACCACCCCTATGCCGGAGCTACCCGCGTGACCCCCGCCTGGCTACTGCTGCGAGCACACCGATGGCCACTTCATGTGGCAGGTTGCGCCGGGGTCGGCCTCGTGAACACGGCCTTCGGGGCCCAACGCCTCCCGGTACCGGTACCCAACGTCGGTCAGCTCGACGTGCCGCTGGGCCTGTTCAGTCCGCTGATACTGTCCTGCCTTCTCACGCTGCAGTTGCGCCCACCCACTCGGTTGTGGGAAACCGCTCCTCGTCCTCAAGGAGCGGTGCGACTCGGACTACTGATCGCAGCCGTAATCCCCGCCGCGCTGGCCTGTCTCCCGCTGTGGACGCACAGCTTCGAACTGGCCCTGAGCGGGTTACGCAATCTGGCCGGGCTCACCGGCATGACCTTGGCCACCGCCACCGTGGCCGGCTCAAGTCGCGGCTGGATGACCGCTTTCCCCTACGTACTGCTGACACTGCTGCTGGGCACCCACGGCAGCAGCGCTTCAGGGGGACGACCGGATCATCCCTGGTGGGCCTTCGTCCTGGAACAACCCGCCGAAACGACCGCCGCCACCCTGAGTGCACTGCTGGCACTCGCCGGAAGCACCGGTTACACGGTATTCGGGACGCGAACGGAACAGTAGAGAAGGCTGGTGGGCGGACAGCCGCGACGGTGACGCACGGCACTGCCGGGCGCTTCACCCTCAGCAACTGCCTGCGACGAAGCTCCGTCGGGATACCCGAGGGGAAACATCTCACCCGAGTCGAACCGACTCCAGCGGGCCCTCGACCCCGGGGCCGAGGGCCCGCCTCACACGGGTTCTCAAAGCGGCGAGAGGGATCGACCGGATCAGCCCCGGCCACCGAATCAGCGAGCCGTACGTCGATACGCTCCGAAAGTGACAGGAACGAACCGCCTACGCCGCCAGCTTCCGCAGGTGCGGCAACAGCTCACGCAGCGCCCTGCCACGGTGCGAGTCCGCGTCCTTCTCGGCGGCGGACAGCTCAGCCGAGGTGCGGGTCTCCCCCTCGGGCACGAAGATCGGGTCGTAGCCGAAGCCGTTGGAGCCGCGCGGCTCTCGGACGAGGCTACCGGGCCAGGTGCCGCGCACCACGGTCTCCGAGCCCTCGGGCGTCACCAGCGCCGCCGCAGCGACGAACGCCGCGCCGCGGCGCTCGTCGGGCACGTCACCGAGCTGGGCCAGCACCAGGTCCAGGTTGGCGCGGTCGTCGCCGTGCCCTCCCGCCCAGCGCGCCGAGAGCACGCCGGGCATCCCGTTGAGCGCGTCCACCTCCAGGCCGGAGTCGTCGGCCACGGCGGGAAGACCGGTGGCGCGGGCGGCGTCGACCGCCTTGGCCACGGCGTTGGCCTCGAAGGTGGCGCCGGTCTCGGGTGCCTCCGGGAACTCGGGCACCTCGTCGAGGCCGACCACCTCCAACCCCGTCACTCCGGCATCGTCGAGTATCCGCCGCAGCTCCGCCAGCTTAGCGGCGTTGCGGGTCGCCAGCAGCAGCTCGCTCATGCGGCACTCCCCGGCAGTTTGCCCGGGTACGGCTCCGCCAGCGCCTCGGCCTGCAGCTCGCACAACCGCGCCGAGCCCGCCAACGCCACGTCCAACATGCTGTCCAGCGTGGACCTGGGGAACGTGGCTCCCTCACCCGTCCCCTGCACCTCCACGAAGGTGCCGTGGTCGGTGGCCACCACGTTCATGTCCACCTCGGCGCGGGAGTCCTCCTCGTAGGGAAGGTCCAGCCGCACCTTCCCGTCGACCACGCCCACGCTGACCGCGGAGACCGCGCAGGACAACGGCTTGGGATCGGAGAGGAGCTTGGCCGCCCGCAGCCAGGTGACCGCGTCGGCCAGCGCCACGTAGGCACCCGTGATCGCGGCGGTCCGGGTACCACCGTCGGCCTGGATGACGTCGCAGTCCAGCGTGATGGTGTTCTCGCCGAGCGCGCTCATGTCGATGCAGCTGCGCAGCGACCGCCCCACCAGCCTGCTGATCTCGTGGGTACGTCCCCCGATCTTGCCCTTGACCGACTCGCGCACCCCGCGCGTGTTGGTGGCCGAGGGAAGCATCGCGTACTCGGCGGTCACCCAACCGAGACCGGAACCGGCACGCCAGCGGGGAACGCCCTCCTGCACGCTGGCCGCGCACAGCACCCGCGTACGCCCGAATTCGACCAGCACCGATCCGGCCGGCCAGTCCTGATACCCGCGGGTGATCCGCACGTCCCGGAGCGCGTCGTCGCTCCTGCCATCAGCTCTTGCCACGCGCACCACCCTAGAACGTCCCACCGGCAGGTCCGAAAGGCGGCGGTCCACCCGGGAACCGGGGAACCGCTTCGGCGGTCGTCCCGCCACGTGCCCGCGCCCGCTCCGCGCGGCGAGGGGCTCACTCCGCCACGGTCCGCCAGGTCACGGACTCGGGACGCTGACCGGTCCGTAGAAACTCCCGAAGCGCCTCGGCCAACGTCGCCACCGGCACCCCACTTCCCTCGGGGAACTCGACGTCACCGCCCCGCAGCCCCGGTGCGGCGGGGTCCCCCTCCGGCACCGCGAGGTCGTGCTCGACGTCGATGTAGCTCATGTAGCCGTAGCCGTCGCGCACCGCCACGCACACGTCGTGGTCCGGCATCCCCTCGTCCTCGTCGGCGAGCTCGCGGGACTCGTGCCAGACCGTGGCCACCCCGGCGTTCGGCTCCGCCAGCCGGGCGAGCAGACCGTCGATCTCGCCGGGCTCGGTCAGCGTGACCCCGTCGCCACTGTTGCTCTCCTCGGGCGACTCGATCGGCCACACGGCTGTGATCGTCACGGTGCTCCTCCACGACGAACGGTCTACGGACACTGGCGGAAGCAGTATTCCACTCACCCGTCGGCACCACGGACGCACCCGGACGGACCGGCGGAAACGATCCCGGTCCACGCCCGGAGGGCGCCGGGAGACGCAGGGCGACCACCTTCGCCGGGCGCACCGCGCTCAGACCCGGTACTCGGCGGCGGTGGAGACCAGCTCGGTGGGAACCGAGGTGTGCTCGCGAGCCTCCGCGAGGATCGCGGTCTCGTCGCACCAGGGCTGCAGGTGGGTGAGCAGCAGCCGCCCCGCCGACGAGCGCTCGGCCAGCTCGGCCGCCTGCTTGCCGGACAGGTGCAGCCCGTCCGGGCGGTCGGGCGAGTCGGGCCAGGAGGCCTCGGCGAGCAGCACGTCTGCCTCGTGTGCCAGCTCGGCGAGTCCGTCACACGGCCCGGTGTCGGCGGTGTAGGCCAGCACGCGTCCCTCGGCCGCGATCCGGAACCCCCAGCTGGGACACACGTGGTGCACCGGAAACGCCCGGATCTCGAACGGACCCACCCGCACCGGGGTCTCGGGCACCGGTGCGAACTCGAAGACGTCCGAGAGGTCCGCCGAGGCTCGTTCCCCCTCGTTCGGGGCGTACAGCGCGGCCAGGCGCTCCGGCGCCTCCTCCGGAGCGAAGACGGTCAGCTTCCGCGCCGTCGGATCGTACGGCGGCGAAGGGTGGTAGCGGCGCAGCACCGTCAGCGCGCCGAAATCGGCGCAGTGGTCCGGGTGCAGGTGTGACAGCAGCAGCGCCTCGGGCCCGAAGGGGTCACCGAAGCGCTGCAGCGTGCCGAGCGTGCCGTTGCCCAGGTCCAGCAGGATCCGAGTCTCGCCGGACTCCACCAGGTACCCCGAGGTGGGCGAGCCGGGACCGGGGATGCTGCCGGAACATCCGAGAATCGTCAGCTTCACACGGCCGAGCGTGACACGTCCGAAGGCCGCACAACATCGGATGTGACGGAGGGCCCGAGAAACCGGCGGGCGAGCTTGGCGAACGGCTCGGGGGACCCGGTGGCGCGGAACTCGTGGTCGGGTGCGGCATCGGGGCCGAGCGGTTCGGCCAGCGAACCGCGCTCGGTGAGCACGCGTGCGACCTCCCGGGCGCTCTCCTCGGCGCTGGAGACCAGCGTGACCTGTTCACCCATGACGTTCCGCAGCACGCCGCTCAACAACGGGTAGTGCGTGCAGCCGAGCACCAGCGTGTCGACGTCGGCCCGCTGCAGCGGCTCCAGGTAGCTCTGCAGCAATCCGAGGATCTGGCGCCCCGAGGTGATCCCGCGCTCCACGAAGTTCACCAGCCTGGGGCAGGCGACGGTGTGGGGGGTCACGTCCGGGACGGCGGCGAACGCGTCCTCGTAGGCACGGGACCTGGCCGTGGCGCTGGTACCGATCACGCCCACCCTGCCGTTGCGGGTGGTGGTGGCGGCCCGGCGCGCCGCGGGCAGCACGACCTCCACGACGGGCACGTCGTAGCGCTCCCTGGCGTCGCGCAGGCAGGCGGAGGAGGCGGTGTTGCAGGCGATCACCAGCATCTTCACTCCCTCCTCGACGAGGGAGTCGGCCACCGACAACGCGTGCTCGCGCACCCGACCGAGCGGCAGCGGCCCGTAGGGGGCGTTGGCGGTGTCGCCCACGTAGCGCAGCCGCTCGGCGGGAAGCCGGTCCATGATCGCGCGGGCGACGGTGAGACCGCCCACGCCGGAATCGAAGATCCCGATCGGTGCTTGGGTCACGTTCCGAGTCTGCCCGGTAGGTCGTCGCCCCGCTCGAACCGCGCCCTGTGCGCTCGGTCACCGCGCCTGACCAGCCACGCCGCGAGCACACCGCCGAGCGCGCCGAACAGGTGCGCCTGCCAGGAGACGTTCGGCTGTCCTCCGGGGAGCACTCCCCACAACATGCCGCCCCAGTAGACGAACAGCACCACCGCCACGAGGATCTGGCCCGCGCTGCGGTTGAAGAACCCCCGCACGAGCAGGAACAGCAGCCAGCCGAAGGCGATGCCGGAGGCGCCGAGGTGGGTGGAACCGTCGCCGCCGGTCAACCAGGTGCCCAGACCACCGACCAGCAGCACCACCAGGGTCACCGCGACGAACTGGCGCACCCCGCCCGCCATGCACAGCCACCCCAGCACCAGCAGCGGCACCGTGTTCGCCACCAGGTGCTCGAAGCCCAGGTGCAGGAACGGCGCCCACAGGATTCCGTCCAGCCCGTCGAGTTCGCGGGGTTGGATGCCGTTCGCGTCCAGTCCGGTGACCTGGCGGGTCGGAGTCGAGAAGCCGGTCTGGAAGAACAGCTGGTCGATCAGCTCCAGCAGGTACAGCAAGGCCACGATGCCCAGCACGATCAGCGCCGCGCGGGCGGGACGGCGCGGTATCACACGTGGCTTGGGTGCTCGGTTCGGTCCCCCGGGCGATGAGCTCACGTCACCGAGCCTACGCCGAGACGGAGCGGGCTCACCAGATCGGGAACCGCTGCCGCGACGGAGACCCGGCCGCGCCGCGCGCGGCGATTCCTCACGAAATCGACGTTCACCGAAGTCACGCCCAGAGCTGGCCGTCCAGCCGCTGCGCCGCCTCGTCCAGCGTGCCGCCGTAGGCACCGGTGGACAGGTACTTCCAGCCCGCGTCGGCCACCAGGAACACGATCTCGGCGGACTCCCCGGCCGCGACGGCCCGCTCCCCCACGGTCAGGGCAGCGTGCAACACCGCGCCGGTGGAGATCCCCGCGAAGATCCCCTCGTGCTCCAACAGCTGACGGGTACGGCGCAACGCGTCGTAGGAGCCGACGGAGAACCGCCTGTTCAGCACGTCGGCGTCGTAGAGCTCGGGGACGAACCCCTCGTCCAGGTTGCGCAGTCCGTACACCAGCTCGCCGTAGCGCGGCTCGGCCGCTACGATCTGGGTTCCGGGGTTGTGCTCGTGCAGGTAGCGGCCGACCCCCACCAGCGTTCCGGTGGTGCCCAGTCCCGCCACGAAGTGCGTGACCCCGGGGAGGTCACGCAGGATCTCGGGGCCGGTCCCCCGGTAGTGGGCGTCGATGTTGGCCGAGTTCCCGTACTGGTAGAGCATCACCCAGTCCGGGTTCTGCTCGGCGAGCTGCTTGGCCACGGCGACGGCCTGGTTGGACCCGCCTTCGGCCGGGGAGGAGACGATGCGGGCTCCGTAGGCCTGCAGGATCTGCCTGCGTTCCTCGGAGGTGTTCTCCGGCATGACGCACACCAGCCCGTAGCCCTTCAGCGAAGCGGCCATGGCCAGTGAGATGCCGGTGTTGCCCGAAGTGGGCTCGAGAATGGTGCACCCCTGGGTGAGGGCCCCCTCCTTCTCCGCCGCCTCGATCATCGCCAGCGCGGGCCTGTCCTTGACCGACCCCGTCGGGTTGCGGTCCTCCAGCTTCGCCCACAGCCGCACGTCGGGTGCGGGCGAGAGGCTGGGCAACCCCACCATCGGAGTGTCGCCGAGGGTGTCGAGCAACGAGTCGTAGCGAGCCACTTCGATCTCCTCCCCGCGAGGTGGGTGCTTCAGCGCATACCACCGGCGACGGCCGGCAGGATCGTCAGGCTGTCACCGTCGCTGACGGTGGCCTCCAGACCACCCACGAACCGGACGTCCTCGTCGTTGACGTAGACGTTGACGAAGCGGTGCAACCCACCGTCCTTGACCAGCCGGTCCTTCAGACCGCTGTGCCGGGCGTCCAGGTCGTTGATCACCTCGGCCACGGTGCTCCCGTCGGCCTGCACCGACTTCTGCCCGCCGGTGTGACTGCGCAGAATGGTCGGGATCGAAACGTTGACAGCCATGGCGCAACCTCCTACTACACGAGAATTTCGCAAATCCACCCGACAGCCGCGCCGTGCCTGGTCACACGACGCGGGGACTCAGCCTAGGTCGGGGATGTCGTCGCCGCCGGTGTGGGCGAACATGTAGGACTCGACGACCTCCACCGGCTCCTCGGTGACGACGCCGTCGACGATGCGGTAGGAGCGCAGCTCGTATTCGTGCGGGTCCCTGGTGGACACGAGCACGTAGTGCGCGTTGGGTTCCGAGGCGTAGGAGACATCGGTCCGCGAGGGGTACGCCTCGGTCGCGGTGTGCGAATGGTAGATGACCACCGGCTCCTCGTCGGCGGCGTCCATGGCCCGCCAGACTCGCAGCTGTTCGGTGGAGTCGAACCTGTAGAACGTCGGGGAACGTTCGGCGTTGATCATTTCGATCATTCGTTCCGGACGGTCCGACCCCTCGGGGCCCGCCACCACACCACACGCTTCATCCGGGTGGTCCCGTCGAGCATGCGCAACCATCGCATCCACGAGGTCGCGTCGGATCACCAGCACAGCCACCATCCTACGGGGTGATTCACCGTGGTCCCATCATGTGAACCCGGTGACCGGTCGTTCATGGTTCGAAACGACATTCGACCATGATTCATTCCCGCCCGGGATGGTAGAGGCGCGTGTAACAGGGCACCGCCCCCACCGACTCGGCGGCCAGCACGGCGTGCACGATCGCGCGCGCCGTCACCTGGGCGGCGGCCGTGCACACCTCGTCCATCGCGGCGATCCAGCCGGGCTCCCCCGCCGCGGGCGCGCCCGCGCGGTCACCGGTGGCCAGCGCGAACACCGTGTCCCCGTCGGTCATGCCGTGGGCGGGCCGCACCGCCCTGGCCAACCCGTCGTGCGCGGCGACGGCGACCCTGCGGCACTCCGGTTTGCCGAGCCCGGCGTCGGTGGCCACGACACCTATCGTGGTGTTGAGCGGGGCGATCTCGTTGCCCGCCCGGTCGGGGCGAGCGGTCAGCCGCGCGGCCGAGGCGACGTTCTCCGGGGCGGGGCGGGGCAGGTCGAACTCCCCTTCGAGGCCGCTGTCGGCCGCCCACGGCAGGCCGGTCTCCGGATCGACCACGGTTCCCCGGGAGTTGACGGCCATCAACGCGCCGACCACCGTGCCGTCGGCGAGGACGGCGCTGGCGGTTCCGACCCCGCCCTTGATCGCCCCCGCCACGGCTCCGGTGCCGGCGCCGACGTTGCCGGCACCGGGATGATCACCGGTGCGCGCCTCGCACGCCGCGTACCCGAACGTGGCGTCGGGGCGTCTGCCCCAGTCGCTCATGGGCAGGTCGAAGAGCACGGCGGCGGGCACCACCGGGACCACCTCGTGCGGGGTGGGGCCGACCGGTACGCCGTGACCGCGCTCGGCCAACCAGCGCATCACCCCGTCCGCCGCGGCGAGTCCGTAGGCGCTGCCGCCGCCGAGCAGCACACCGTGCACTCGCTGCACCATGTGGTCGGGGGTGAGCACGTCGGTTTCCCTGGTCCCGGGGCCCGCCCCGCGAACGTCGACGGCACCGGCGGCCCCCTCCGGGGTGAGCACCACCGTGCTGCCGGTGGCCCACCGCTCGTCCCATCGTCGTTGATGACCGACCGTGACCCCGGCCACGTCGGTGATCGCGTTCTTCGGGCCCGCACCGGGAAGCGAATCGACCATGTCGGCCATCCTCGTCCAACCAGGGGCCCGCACGCGAGCACCTCGGCGATCGGCGGGTTCCGGCGCACCACGACACGCGGCACCGCCGGAGATTCCACTTCGAGTCGTGTTCCGCCGCGGCTGGTCCGACCCGTCCGGCCACGGTTTCCGTGCCGCCGGGTGCGGGGATTCCGGCCGGACCTACGCGGCCGGGCGAGCCGAGCCGGGCATGTCGCGGGGAACGCCCACCGTACGCGCTGTTCGGGAGCGGCCCGAGACCACGAGAAGGGCCGAGCCGGTGACCGTGCGCGAACGGGCCTCGCGGCCGGTCTCAGGAGCTCAGCGCCTGGATGAGGCTCTCCTGCACCCAGGTCAGCCACTGGTAGACGTAGTAGTGCTCGCGCTGCAGTTGGTCCTCGGGGGGCTCGTCGGGAACCTCCTCGGAGACCCCGAGCGCGGTACCGAGCGCCAGCCGCACGTCGTTGAGCGCCGAGAGCCAGCTCTCGGCCTGCTCCTCGGTCAACGAGACCTTCCCGCCCCGCTCGGGGCAGGTGTCCAGCACCGTGGCGGCCACACCGCTCTTGTGCTCGATCAGCTCGGGCTCGTGCAGCGATCTCAGCGCACCGGCGGTGTCGGCGCTCTCCGCCTCCGGCTCGAAGCTGTCCCGCTCGGGGCGGATGAAATCGGGCAGCAGCCTGGCCAGCACGCTCTCCTCCGGGGGTGTGCTCGGCCCGGCGCGCATCCCGGTCAGCTCGGCGAGTTCGTCCTGCGGCGCCTGATCGGCGCGGGCGGTGAGCATGTCCTTGATCTCACCGACGAGTCCGCGGACCACCGCGGCCTCGTTCGGTTCGAGCTCGGTCACCAGCCTGTCGTTGTCGCGTGTCCAATCCTGCACTGGATTCGCTGCCCGTTCACGAGTCGTGCTGCATGGTGGCCCAGAGACCCGCGGCGTGCAGTTTCGCCACGTCGCCCTCCACCTTTTCCTTGGAGCCGGATGAGACCACGGCCCGGCCCTTGTTGTGCACGTCCAGCATGAGCTTGGTGGCGTGCTCCTTGCTGTAGCCGAAGATCTTCTGGAGTACGTAGGTCACGTACGACATCAGGTTGACCGGATCGTTCCAGACGATCGTCACCCACGGACGCTCCTCGGTCGCGGCCTCCTCCGGTTCGGCCTGCGTACTTTCCACTTCGGCGGGCGTGGTCATGCTTCCATTCTCACACGCCGCCGGTGTGCGGCTGCCGCCCACGCGGTTTGGCCGGACACGTAATCTCGCGGACATGACCGATCCAGCCAGTACCGCGCTGCGCACCGACCACTACGAACTGACCATGCTCAGCAGCGCGTTGCACGACGGCACGGCGGGCCGTCGCTGCGTGTTCGAGGTGTTCACCCGGCGCCTTCCCGACGGCCGCCGATACGGGGTGGTCGGCGGTGTCGAACGGTTGCTGGAGGCGGTGGAGAACTTCCGGTTCGACGAGGACGTGCTGCGGGCCCTGGAACGCGACCGGGTCTGCGACCGGCGGACGCTGGAGTGGCTCGCCGACTTCCGGTTCACCGGCGACGTCGACGGCTACCCGGAGGGGGAGCTCTACTTCCCCGGTTCCCCGCTGCTGACCGTCAGCGGCACCTTCGCCGAAGCCGTGCTGCTGGAGACGGTGGTCCTGTCGATCCTCAACCACGACAGCGCGGTGGCCGCGGCGGCCACGCGCATGGCCTCGGCGGCCAACGGCAGGCGCATCATCGAGATGGGGTCCCGGCGTACCCACGAGGAATCGGCGGTGGCCTCGGCGAGGGCCGCCTACCTGGCCGGATTCACCGCCACCTCGAATCTGCTGGCGGGCGCGAGGTACGGCATCCCCACGGCGGGCACCTCGGCGCACGCGTTCACGATGCTGCACGACACCGAACGGGAGGCGTTCGAGGCCCAGGTCGCCGCGCTGGGGGCGGACACCACCCTGCTGGTGGACACCTACGACATCACCGAGGGAATCCGCACCGCCGTGGACGTGGCGGGAACCGAACTCGGGGCGGTGCGTATCGACTCCGGCGACGTGGGCGTGCTGGCCAGGCAGGCCAGGGAACAGCTCGACTCGCTGGGCGCCACGGGAACGCGGATCGTGGTCTCCGGCGACCTCGACGAGTTCGCCATCGCCTCGCTGCGGGCCGAACCGGTGGACGTCTACGGCGTCGGCACCTCGCTCGTCACCGGCTCGGGGTATCCCACCTGCGGAATGGTCTACAAACTGGCCGAGGTGGACGGTCGACCGGTCGTCAAGCGCAGCTCGCACAAGGAGTCGCGGGGCGGCAGCAAGAACGCGCTGCGCAGGCACAAGCCCACCGGGACCGCGCTGGAGGAGGTGGTCCACCGCAACGGCCCCGGTATCGAACCGCCGAAGGCGGGCCCGCACGACAGGTTCATGCAGCGGCCGCTGCTCCGGAACGGCGAGCGGGTCGAGAACCTCCCCGCCCTGGAGGACAATAGGCAGCGACTGCGGCACGCCCTGGTGAGCCTGCCGTGGGAAGGGCTCAAGCTCTCGGCGGGCGAACCCGCGATACCCACGGTGTTCGAGGGGTTCTGACCTTCCGGTTCGGACCCCGCGAACGGGCGGCCCGACTCGGCTGTTGGAGGTATCGATGTCCAAGGCGCTGATCGTCGTCGACGTGCAGAACGACTTCTGCGAGGGCGGTGCGCTGGCGGTGGACGGCGGCGCGGAGACGGCGTCCGCGATCTCGCGGCTGCTGGCCGACTCGGACCACGACCATGTGGTGGCCACCCGCGATTACCACATCGACCCGGGGGAGCACTTCTCGGACAGCCCCGACTTCGTGACCTCCTGGCCGGTGCACTGCGTGGCGGGAAGCGCGGGGGCCGGGTTCCACCCGGAGCTGGACGTGGCCCCCATCGACGCGGTGTTCTCCAAGGGGCAGTACAGCCACGGCTACTCCGGTTTCGAGGGCAACGGTCTGGCGGAGTGGTTGACCGCCCGGGACGTGCGGGAGGTCGAGGTGGTCGGGTTGGCCACCGACCACTGCGTGCGTGCCACCGCGCTGGACTCCGCCGCCGCGGGGTTCGACACTCGGGTGCTGTTGGGGCTGACGGCGGGAGTGGCCCCCGAGACGGTGGAGGGCGCGCTGCGCCAGTTGCGCGAGGCCGGGGTCGAGCTGTCCGGTGAGCCGGTGGTCCGGGGTTGAGCGGCGGGAGCCGCACGAGGTCGCTCGGCTCCGGCGTGGAACGGCTTCCCCGCGACCCGGCTCCTCCGGGCGCGCACTCGTCGGGGTGGTGCCCCCTGAGGGGGCGCACCGGACGGCGGCTCCTCGCGGCGCGGACGGCTGCGATGGTGTGGGACCGCTGCGGTAGCGTCGGTGACCGTGCCAGCATCCGTTCCCAACTGGTCCGTTCCCGACGTCTTCGAGCCCGACGGCACCGAGGAGCTGCCTCCGGAGCTGACGAGCTCTGAGCCGAGTTCCGAACCTCCCGGGGTGGAACCCGCCGGGCCGCCGCGCGACCTCACGACCGGCTCGGACGCGGGCGGCGCGGCGCGACCGGGCGGAACGGCGCAGGGGGCAGCCACCAAGCGAACCGACGTCGAACCGGCCGATCTGTCCACATTGCTCTCTGAGGCGGTGCGGGCCGTCGGCGGCACTCCCCGTGACGGGCAGACCGCCATGGCCGAGGCCGTCGAGCACGCCATCGAGTCCGGCGAGCACCTCGCGGTGCAGGCGGGGACCGGCACGGGCAAGTCGCTGGCCTACCTGGTCCCGGCCATCCGCCACGCGGTCGCCGCGCACACCACCGTGGTGGTTTCCACCGCGACGATCGCGCTGCAACGCCAGCTGGTGGACCGCGACCTCCCACGCCTGGCGAACGCGCTGGCCGACTCGCTGGGCAGGAGGCCCACGTTCGCGATCCTCAAGGGCAGGCGCAACTACCTGTGCCTGAACCGGGTGCACGGCAACGCCCCCGAGGAACCGGACGAAGGGGCGCTGTTCGACCCGTTCGCCGCCTCCTCACTGGAACGCGAGGTGCGAAGGGTTCACGAATGGGCCTCGGAAACCGAGACCGGCGACCGGGACGAACTCGTGCCCGGCGTCTCGGAGCGGGCCTGGCGGCAGCTCTCGGTGACCGGCAACGAGTGCCTGGGAGCCCACCGCTGCCCGGTGGGTGCGGACTGCTTCGCCGAGCAGGCGCGCAACGAGGCCGGGCGCGCCGACATCGTGGTCACCAACCACGCCCTGCTCGCGATCGACGCGCTGGATGAGCGTCCGGTGCTGCCCGAGCACGACATGGTGGTGATCGACGAGGCGCACGACCTGGTCGACCGGGTCACCAACGCGGCGGGCGGCGAGCTCTCGGGCAACGCCATCAAGCAGGCGTCCAGGAAGTGCGGGCGCGCGGTGGACGAGGAGGTCGCCGACCGCCTGAACGAGGCGGGCGAGGGGCTCGAGTTCCTGCTCGGCGAAACCGAGCCCGGCCGGTTGCGGGAACTTCCCGAACAGCTGGCGGCGGCGCTGTCCACCGTGCGCGAGGCGGCGACGGCGTGCGTGAGCGCGCTGGGACCGGAACAGCGCGAGGACGTGGAGACTGGCAGCGCGCGCAAGCTGGCGCTGGCGCCGACCCAGGAGATCCGTGACACGGCGGACCGGTTGCTGGCGGCGTTCGACCAGCCGGAGCAGGATCGGCGCGACGTGATCTGGGTCAGCGCGGAGAACAACAGGGCTCCCTCGCTGCGGGTGGCACCGCTGGGGGTGGGCGGACTGCTGCGGGAACGCCTCTTCGAACAGCGCACCACGGTGCTGACCTCGGCGACGCTGGCGCTGGGCGGCTCGTTCGACACGTTGGCGGCGCAGTGGGGACTGCCGCCGCGGCGGGAGGCTCGACCGGCCACCGACACCGCGACGGCGCAGGAGCCTCCCTCGGACGGTTCGGAACCGAGCTGGGTGGGGCTGGACGTGGGCTCGCCGTTCGACTACCCCCGCAGCGGCATCCTCTACGTGGCGCGGCACCTGCCGAAACCGGGCAGGGACGGTCTTCCCGAGGCGTACCTGGACGAACTCACCGAACTGGTGACCGCGGCGGGCGGGCGCACCCTCGGATTGTTCTCCTCCATGCGCGCCGCTCGTCAGGCCAGCGAGGAACTTCGGCAACGACTGTCCACTCCGGTGCTGTGCCAGGGCGAGGACAGCACCTCGCAGCTGGTCGACTCGTTCGCCGGAGATCCGGCGACCAGCCTGTTCGGCACCCTGTCGCTGTGGCAGGGGGTGGACGTCCCGGGCCGGTCGTTGCAGCTGGTGGTGATGGACCGGATTCCCTTCCCCCGGCCGGACGATCCGCTCGCCTCCGCCAGACAGCAGGCGATCTCGGCACGGGGCGGCAACGGCTTCATCACCGTGGCCGGGACGCACGCCGCGCTGCTGCTCGCGCAGGGGGCGGGCAGGCTGCTGCGCTCGGCGAGCGACCGCGGGGTCATCGCGATCCTGGACCCCAGGCTGAGCACGGCACGCTACGGGGGATTCCTGCGTGCCTCGCTTCCGCCGTTCTGGAGCACCGAGGACCCGCAGGTGGTGCGGGGAGCGCTGCGACGGCTCGACGAGGCCGCGGCGAACCGGTGAGGGCGGGGTTCAGCGGTGGGGCCGAACCGGCGGTTCCCCACCGGGATCCCACTCCCCATCGGATCCCAGCCCGGCACCGAGCTCAGCCAGGGGACTCGCTCATCCGCTGAACTCGGAGACACTCCTGTCCCGTTCGTGCTGACGTTCGGACTGCCGGGGCATCTCCGGGTGCGTGTACTCCTCCACGCGCATGGCCGCACCGAGCGCGAAGAACGTCGGCGCCCACTCCCCGATGAAGATTCCCCACCTGTCCGCACGAGCCAGAGCCTCTCCTCGCAGGCCACGGGAGGCCACCCAGGAGACGACCGCGAGGAGTATCGAGGCCATCCCCGCCCCGAACATCTTGTCCGAATCCATTCCGTAGTTGCGCAGCATCGAAAGCACGGTGACACCTCTCGGAACACTCCCGGACCTCACAGCCGAGGCGCCGGGCATTGCGGGACACCCTCCGGATTTCCCTCGCGGGACGGTGCGAAACCGGCCACGCCCGCGCCCGGCGTAACCGATCGTGTCCTCCCGCCACGATCGGGTGCTCGGCGGTTCCCGAGAGGTCACCGGGCTTGCCTCCTCGGTTGTGGGAACCCCACAACGGCGGGCGATCTTTTCTGTAACCGGCCCGGTGCCGGTTAGGTTCGCACCGCTTCCGTCAACCGATCGGCGGAAGTATCACCGGAACGGGCGAGTCCACGTCGCGTACCGTCCGTCCGGGTGAGCTCGCTTTCGACCGTTCGCACAGGAGAGCAGCGTTGTCCGACTCCACTCCCCAGCGGTCCGCCACGCGGCACCGCCAACCGGCCGCGGATCTCGCCAGGATCGTGGTGTTCGCCGCCTTCATCGCCGTGCTCGGCACCTTTCCCGGCATCTACCTGGCGGGCGCGGCGGCGCCGATCGTGTTGCAGAACCTGGGGCCGCTGCTGTCCGGGAGCCTGCTGGGCCCGCGCCGGGGAACCGCCTCGGTGGTGCTGTTCCTGACCCTGGTGGCGCTCGGCCTGCCGCTGCTGTCCGGTGGGCGCGGCGGAATAGCCCCCTTCTTCGGCCCCAGCGCGGGATTCCTGTTCGGCTGGATCCTCTCCGCCCTCGTGGTGGGCCTGATCGTGTTCCTGTCCCGCAAGCCCACGCTGCCGGTGCTGCTGGTGGCCAACCTGGCCGGTATCGCCGTGGACTACCTGGTCGGGCTGCCGGTCATGGCCGCGGTCATCGGCGACTTCCGCGCGGCGGGCATCGCCATGCTCCGTTACGTACCCGGCGACCTCGCCAAGGTCGTGGTGGTGTCGCTGGTGGCCGCCGCCGTGCACCGCGCCTTCCCGAACAGCACACCCCGGAAGGCCTCGACAGCTCGATGACCCCCCGCACAGGCACCACCGCGCCCTCCGTCCCGCCGTCGCCGCCCGTCCTGGCGGGCGGCGCGCCACGCGCCGTCAGCTCACCTTCCTGGCGGATCACCGGAGCCGAGCTCCGTTCGGAGGCACACGCGGCGGCCACCGAACTCGCCCGAGCCGGGGCTGGGCCGGGCAGCCGCGTGTTCGTCGAGGCCGAGGAGGACGCCCGCACCGGGCTGTGCCGACTGCTGGGCGCCGACCTGCTCGGCGCGGCGACCCTCCTGGCGGCCCCGGACTGGGGCGAGGCCGACCGCGCCGGGGTGCTGCGCGACGCCGCACCCGACGTGTTCGTCGAGGGGCCCGTCCGCGCCGATCCGGAGCCGGTCGTCCCGCGAGGCGACGGCGAGACCCTGTTCTACCTGCCCACCACCTCGGGAAGTACGGGCCGCGCCCGCGTGCTGGCCCGCACCCGGCGCTCCTGGTGGTACAGCTTCGACGCCTTCGAGGTGGGGGTGACCGGGCAAGACAGGGTTCTGATCCCCGGACCGCTGAGCTCCTCGCTGTTCGTCTTCGGCGCCCTGCACGCGATGCACCTCGGCTGCGAGGTGGAGCTGCTGGAGCGCTGGTCCGCGGCCGAGGCCGCCGAGGCGTGCACGAGGGCCACCGCCGTGCATCTGGTGCCCTCGATGCTGCGAGCGCTGCTGGCGGTGCTCGAACGGCGGCCGTGGCTGCTCGCGGCGTGCCGGGTGCGCAGGTTCGTGTGCGGCGGGGCGAAGTCCGACGAGGAGCTCCGGAACAGGTTGGGCGAACTGCTCCCCGGTTGTGAGCTGGTGGAGTACTACGGTTCGGCCGAGCACTCCGTGGTGGCGCTGCGCGGCGCGGACCGACTGCTGCACCCCGCCGCGCACGTCGAGGTCAGCATCGGCGAACCGGATGCCCCTGCTCCCGCGAACGGGCCCGGCGAGCTGTGGGTGCGCTCTCCGCTGAGTTTCAGCGGCCACCTGGAGTCAGGACGGTTGTGTCCCGCCGATCCCGGTTTCAGCAGCGTGGGCGATCTCGCGGTCGGCTCGCACCGGGACGGCTTCCGGGTGCTGGGCCGGGGCTCGGCGGTGATCGAGACCGGCGGCACGCTCGTGGTCGCCGAGGAGGTGGAGAACGCGCTTCGCGCCGCCGAGGGAGTGTTCGACGTCGTGGTGGCGGGCACGCCGCACGCCAGGTTCGGCTCCCTGGTCACCGCCGTGGTCGAGCCCGACCCCGGGGCCGATCCCGACCCGGTGGAACTGCGCCGGGTCGCGCGGGAGTCCCTCGGGAAGGCACAACGTCCCCGCCGCTGGCTCTCGGTCGGCGAGCTGCCCCGCACCTCCTCCGGCAAGCCCGCGCGCGACGCGGTGCGCGAGTGGCTCGCGGCGGAGGGGGCGGCCTCGGAGGTGGCGCGATGAGCACCGCGCCCGCGGGGCCGCTGACACCGGTGGTCACGGCGGCGCGCCGCTCCCCCGTCGGCACGGCGGGTGGCTCGCTGCGCGACGTCGAACTCGACCGCCTGGCGGCGAGCGTCACCGCCGTTGTCGGCGAGGACGCCGGGTTCGAGCGAGTCGACGAGGTACTGCTGGGAAACACCCGGGGTCCTGGTGGCAACCCGGCCCGGGTGGCGGCGCTGCGCGCCGGACTCGGCCACGAGACCCCCGGCATGACCGTGGACCGGCAGTGCGCCAGCGGATTGAGCACGATCGTGACCGCCGCCCGGTTGGTCTCGGCCGGAGCCGGGGAACGCTATCTGGCGGGCGGCGCGGAGAGCGCCTCGACCGCACCGTGGCGCGCCTGGCGGCCACGGGACGCCACCGAGCCTCCCCGGTTCTACTCGCGGGCGCCGTTCGCACCACCCGACGTCGGGGATCCGGACATGGGGCCCGCCGCCGACCTGGTCGCCGCCGAGGCCGGAATCACCCGACAGCGGCAGGACGAGTTCGCCGCGCGCAGCCACCGGCGCGCCTCTGCCGCGCGGGAGGAGGGAGCGTTCGACGCGGAGCTGGTCGCAGTCAACGGGGTGGGGCGCGACGAGCGACCGCGCGCCGGGTTCGACGTCCGGCGGCTGGGCCGCTTCCCGCCCGCCTTCACCGCCGACGGCACCGCCACGGCCGCGAACTCCTGCGGCATCGCGGACGGGGCCGCGATGGTGGCGGTGACCAGTGAACGCCTGCGGCGGGAGAGCGGCGTGCCGGGGCTGCGGCTGCTGGACGCCGAGGTCGCGGGCTCCGACCCGAACCGGCTGGGCACGGCGGCGGTACCCGCGATGCGCGCCGTGCTGCGGCGGCAGCGACGCCGCCCGGAGGTGGTGGAGTTCACCGAGGCGTTCGCCGGGCAGGTGCTGGCGTGCCTGGACGCCGTGGGCCTGGACGAGCGGCTGGTCAGCCCGGACGGGGGTGCGATCGCGTTGGGGCACCCGTGGGCGGCCTCCGGCGCGGTGCTGGTGGTGCGCCTGTTCCACCGGATGCTGCGGTGCGGAGAATCGGTGGGGATGGCCGCGCTGTCCTCCGGTGGCGGCCTGGGGATCGCCACCATGTGGGAGCTGGTCCGCTGAAGCGGCGGGCCGCGAGGCGAACCGGAAAGGCGGAAGTTCGGTTGATCGAGTTCGACGGAGTCGGGCACTCCTACGGCGAGCACACGGTGCTCGACGACGTCCGGTTGCGGCTGGACGAGCGTCGGGTGGCCTTCGTGGGCGCCAACGGTTCCGGCAAGTCCACCCTCGCCCGGATGATCAACGGACTGGTGCTGCCCACGCGGGGGCGGGTACTGGTGGACGGGCTGGATCCCGCCCGGGACGGCAAACGCGTGCGCAACCGGGTGGGTTTCGTGTTCACCAACCCGGACTCGCAGATAGTCATGCCCACCGCCGGTGAGGACGTCGCCTTCTCACTGCGCAGGAAGGGGATTCCCAAGGCCGAACGGGAGCGCAGGGCCGCCGAGGCGCTGGCCGAGCACGGCCTGGCGGGCTACGCGGAGCATCCGGCCCAGCAGCTCTCCGGCGGGCAGAAGCAGTTGCTCGCGCTGTGCGCGATGCTGGTCCTGGAACCCGACGTGCTGGTCTGCGACGAGCCGACGACGCTGCTGGACCTGCGCAACAAACGACGTTTCGCGGAACGACTGCGCGGGCTCGAACAGCAGGTCGTCCTCGTGACCCACGACCTGGAGCTGCTCGACGACTTCGACCGCGTGGTGGTGCTCGACGAAGGACGCGTCGTCGCCGACGACGAGCCCGACGAGGCGCTGCGGTACTACCGGGAGCTGGTGGTATGAGCAACGTGATCGGCCTCTACCAACCCGGTCGCAGTCCGCTGCACCGGTTGCCCGCCGGGTGGAAGTTCCTGGCACTGCTGGTCTTCGCCGTGCTGATCGTGGTGTTCGACCGGCTGTGGCAGCTCGGTGTCGGCGCGGCTGTGCTGTGCGTCGGGTTCGCGGTGGCACGCCTGCGCCCCGGGGTGGTCCTGCGGACCATGCGCACGGTGCTGGTGCTGCTGGCGGTCGTCTTCGCGTTGCAGTGGTGGTTGCTGGGCGCCCTCAGCGCCGCCGTGGTGTGCCTGCGGCTGCTGGTGGCCATCGGCGCCGCCAACCTGTTCACCCTCACCACCAGGGTCGACGACCTGGTGGCCGCGATCGAACGGGCGGCCTCCCCGTTGCGCCGCTTCGGGGTCCGGCCGGAGACGCTGGGACTGCTGGTCGGGTTGACCGTCCAGGCGGTGGGAGCGCTGTCGGTGATCGCGAGACAGACCCGCGAGGCCCAGCGGGCACGCGACGCGGGGCGGTCGGTGGCCGCGTTCACGGTGCCCTTCCTGATCCGCACGCTGCGGCACGCCGACGAGCTCGGGGAGGCGCTGGCGGCTCGTGGGGTCGGTGACGAGGACGGAAGTGACGCGGCCCGGCTCTCCGAGGAGCTGAGGCGGTAGCACTCAGCCTCTCCGGGCAGCCCGGTTCCCGATGAACGCCCCCGCGCTACGTTGGGCTGCCGGGAGCGAAGTCGACGAGCTGTCAGCCCCGTGTCAGTCCCCACCACTAGCTTTCACTCACCGAAACCTCTCCGATCACGGGAGATCCTGGTGAGTGAAAGGTTCAGGAACAAGAGCGCGCTGGAGGTGCTGCGCCAGCATCTGGCCGACCAGCTCGTCCCCACCGTGAGGGTGAACAGTGTCGCCCCCGGATTCGTCGACACCGCGTTCGCCGGGAAACTGCGACGGCTCCCGAAGGAACAGGGCGACGCCTCGTACCCCCTGGGCCGACAGGGAAGCCCCGAGGACGTCGCGCGGGCGACAACCTTCCTCGCCTCGGACGAGGCCGAGTGGATCACCGGCACCGTCCTGGTGGTGGACGGCGGCAAGAGCACGCAGCCCTACCGACACGACCTGCCGCACGTCGAGATGGGAAGCGTGCTGCACTGAAAGCGCGTCGCCGAACGCCAGAGCCACCCGGCGGTCGGCGACGCGCTCAGCTCCCCGCTTCGACCTCGCGCGGCCACCGCGCCAGCACGGTCACGGTTCCCGGGTCGATCTCGGTGAACCCGGCGTCGCGCACCGCCGCCACCCCGCGGTCCCGCCAGGCCGAGGCGGGATCGTCCCCCGGCAGCAGCTCCCGCCAGGTTTCGGCGTCCGGCGTGCGCACCGCGCACGGGAACCCGGCGTCGTGCCAACGGCGCAGCTCGCCCTCGGCGTGCTCACCGACGGCGTCCGCCCGCCGGGTGTCCCCGTGCAGCAGCGCGGCCAGGATCATGGTGGCGTGCCCGACCTGCGCTGCCGCCTTGCCCGCCGTCATCCCCACATGCGGGTTCAGCCACAGCACCGGCCTACCCTCCGGCGGTGCCCCCGGCTCGTCGGCGGGGAGTTCGCTGCCGGATATCTGCAGCCGGGTGAGTTCGCGCGGCATGTCGGCCACCCGGGCAGGCAGCAGCGCGCGCACCTCAGCCCCGCCGACGGTGACCGTGATGCCGGGCAGTTCCGTCACGGCGCGCCAGTGCGAGCCCCGGGCTCGCCGGGTCACCTTGCGAATCCGTCCGTCGACCCAGCCGGAGACCGCCTCGTGCCACGGACCACCCTGCCCGCTGCGCGGATCGAGGCACACCGCCACGGCCGCCGAGGCCGCGGCCTCCAGCAACGCGGTGCGCGCGGGCGGCGTGCTGCGTTCGATGCGCAGCACCATCGGCATCAACACGACGTCGTCCGGGTTCTCCTCCGAGGTGTCGGCGGTGGACCGGTCGGGCAGCGACAGCCAGGAGGTGTAGCGCTCGGTCAACGGGTTCAGTACGGCGGCGCGCTCACTCACGGGACCGATTGTCCTTCCGGGACGGCGGCCTTCTCCCGCTCCCGCAACCGGATGTTGCCCAGCCAGGCGACCAGCATCGCGGCGAGGGCGATGCCGAGCGCCATGACGACCAGGTGCAGCACCACGCCGTCGACCCCACCGGCACCGCCGGGACGCAGGAAGGGGTAGGGGAACCATCCCGTCACCGCACCCCGCACCAGCGCGTAGGTGACGTAGACCAGCGGGACGGCCAACCAGGCGAGGGCGCGGCCGTAGCCGACCCGCGCCCGGGGGCGCACCAGCATCCAGTCCACGAACATCACCGCCGGGATGACGCGGTGCATCACCGTGTTCACCCAGGGCAGTGTCAGCCCGAGATCGCCGTCGTCGAGCAGCAGCGCGAAGACGATCCCCGTCGTGGCCATGTAGACGGTCATGCCCCCGCGCCACCATTCGAGAACGGCGTGGCCGTCACGGCCGGGCGCGGCCCCGAGGCGGAGCAGCAACACCCCGGCTGCGATGTTGCTGAGGATGGTGAAGTAGCTGAAGAAGTTCACCGGGGAGAACTGCGGCAGCCCCACTTCGGCGAGGAACTGTCTGCCGACGGCGGTCACGGCCAACGCGCCGAACAGAATCCGCAGCAGGCGTACGGGCCACGCCCGGCTGGACAGCATCGGGTCGGACACCTCACGTTTCCAACGGGACACGCGCGACGAACCCGTCCTCGGCATCCGCGGCCTCGACCTCGGCGCGAGTCACGCCGAGCACGAACAGCACGGCGTCGAGGAACGGGTGCGACAGCGCGGTGTCGGCCACCTCGCGCAGCGCGGGCTTGGCGTTGAACGCCACCCCCAGCCCCGCCGTGGCGAGCATATCCATGTCGTTGGCGCCGTCACCGACCGCCACGCACTGCGAGAGCGGAACGTCGTAGGACTCGGCGAACCGCTTCAGCGCGCGGGCCTTGCCACTGCGGTCGACGATCTCGCCGACGACGCGCCCGGTGAGCTTACCGTCCACGACCTCCAGGTCGTTGGCGGCGCTGAAGTCCAGCCCCAGATCGTCGACCAAGTGGTCGATGATCCTGGTGAAACCGCCGGAGACCACACCGGTGTGGTACCCGAGCCTGCGGAGGGTGCGCACCGTGGTGCGGGCGCCGGGGGTCAGCCGCAGCTCCTTGCCGACCTCGTCGAGCACCGAGGCGGGCAGCCCCTCCAGCACCGCCACCCTGCGGCGCAACGACTCGGAGAAGTCCACCTCACCCCGCATGGCCTGTTCGGTGACCTTGCGGACCTCCTCCTCACGGCCTGCCTTGGCGGCGAGCATCTCGATGACCTCGCCCTGCACCAGGGTGGAGTCGACGTCGAAGACGACGAGGCGCTTGGCGCGGCGGGCCAACCCGGTGCGTTCCACCGCGACGTCGACACCGATCCCGGCGGAGAGATCGGCCATCTCGGAAGTGAGCATCTCGTCGGTGTGCTCGCCGGTCTCGGACGCGCTGACGTACAGCTGCAGGCCGGTCACCGGGTAGTCGGCGACCCGCTGGATGGAGTCGATGTTGACGTCGACCTCGGCGAGCTTGCGGGCCACCTCGGAGAAGCTGCGTGCCGACACGGGTTGGCCGAGCACGGTGACGACGTGGGTCGAACCGAGCTTGTCGGCCTCCCCGTCCTCGGCGTCGATCTCGACCTCGACCGTCATGCCGACGGTGGCCATCGCCTGTTCGACCGACTCCTGCAGCTGCTCGGGGTCGTGTTCGGTCGCCACGAGCACCCCGAGGACCAGTCGCCCGCGGATCACGACCTGCTCGACGTCGAGCACATCCACCCCGTGCCTGGTCAGCGCGGCGAACAGCACCGAGGTGACCCCGGGTTTGTCACGGCCTGTCACGGTCATCAGCACGGTGGTGGGATTTGACGTGGTCACGACTGACGGCACTCCCTCGATATTCGACTCCACGGCCCACCCTACGGGGTTCGGAGCGACCGGCCCCGAACAGCAAGAGCCCCGGACCGGTCGGCTGACCGACCGGCCGGGGCTCCCCGTCGAGCGGGATTACCGTGACACACCCGCGGGGCGTGCCGTTAGGTCGAATATCACTTCCCGTCGAGCTTGTGCGCGCCACCGGAGTCGCCGTCGTGACCCGAGTCACCGGAGGCACCGGCGTGTGCCAGCGGTTTACCGGAGAGGCCGACGTGGCTCTCCACTCGCATCCGCTCGCTCATGTGCGGGTAGTGCAGCTCGAAGGCGGGACGCTCGGAACGGATGCGGGGCAGCTCGGTGAAGTTGTGCCTGGGCGGCGGGCAGGAGGTGGCCCACTCCAGCGAGTTGCCGTAGCCCCACGGGTCGTCGACGTTGGCGAGCTCACCGTAGCGGTAGCTTTTGAACACGTTGTACAGGAACGGCAGCATCGACGCGCCCAGCAGGAACGCGCCCGCCGTCGAGATGGTGTTGAGCGTGGTGAACCCGTCGCCGGGCAGGTAGTCGGCGTAGCGCCGGGGCATGCCCTCGTTGCCCAGCCAGTGCTGCACCAGGAACGTGGCGTGGAAGCCGATGAAGGTCAGCCAGAAGTGCAGCTTGCCCAACCGCTCGTCCATCATCCGGCCGGTCATCTTGGGGAACCAGAAGTAGATGCCCGCGAACGTGGCGAACACGATCGTGCCGTAGAGCACGTAGTGGAAGTGCGCGACCACGAAGTAGGTGTCCGAGACGTGGAAGTCGATCGGCGGTGAGGCCAGCAGCACGCCGGTCAGCCCGCCGAACAGGAAGGTGACCAGGAACCCGATGGAAAAGACCATCGGTGTCTCGAAGCTGATCTGCCCGCGCCACATGGTGCCGATCCAGTTGAAGAACTTCATACCGGTGGGCACCGCGATCAGGAACGTCGTGAACGCGAAGAACGGCAGCAGCACCGCGCCGGTCGCGTACATGTGGTGGGCCCAGACCACGACCGACAGCGCGGCGATGCCGAGGGTCGCGTAGATCAGGCCGGTGTAGCCGAACAGCGGCTTGCGGGAGAACACCGGGAAGATCTCGGTGACGATGCCGAAGAACGGCAGCGCCACGATGTAGACCTCGGGGTGGCCGAAGAACCAGAACAGGTGCTGCCAGAGGATCGCCCCGCCGTTGGCGGGGTCGAACACGTGCGCGCCGAGGTGCCGGTCGGCCAGCAGCCCGAACAGCGCCGCCGTCAGGATGGGGAAGGCCATCAGGATCAGCACGCTGGTGACCAGGATGTTCCAGGTGAAGATCGGCATCCGCCACATGGTCATGCCGGGCGCGCGCATGCAGACCACGGTGGTGATCATGTTGACACCGCCGAGGATCGTGCCCAGTCCGGAGACGAGCAGACCGGAGATCCACAGGTCCGCGCCGATGCCGGGCGAGTGCACGGCGTCGGACAGCGGTGTGTAGGCGAACCACCCGAAGTCGGCCGCGCCGCCCGGAGCCAGGAAACCGCTGACCACGGTTATCCCACCGAACAGGTAGAGCCAGTAGGACAGCGAGTTCAGCCTGGGGAAGGCCACGTCGGGAGCGCCGATCTGCAGCGGCAGGATGTAGTTGGCGAAGCCGAACAGGATCGGGGTGGCGTACAGCAGCAGCATGATCGTGCCGTGCATGGTGAACAGCTGGTTGTACTGCTCCTGCGACAGGAACTGCATCCCCGGGACCGCGAGCTCGCCGCGGATCAACATGGCCATCAGACCGCCGACCAGGAAGAATCCCATCGAGGTGGCCAGGTAGAGGATCCCGAGCTGCTTGGGGTCGGTGGTACGCAGCAGTCCCAGCAGTGTGGATCCCTTGGACGTGTTGCGCACCGGATAGGGGCGCGAAGTGATCGGCTCTGGCGCGACGGCCGTCACGGTGCCTCCTGCACTGCCTCGAAGACGTTGTCGGCCCCGACCACGGGACCGCCCGGCCCGTGCGGGCCGGCTAACCCTGATGGCAGCGTCGCAACCGACGTCGGTTCGACTCGCTCCCCGATGATCGATTCGATAACTGCCATCTGCGGATATTAGCCCTGGCGTTCAACTCCGACGCGTCCGGGCTGTAGTCACCCTATTCATCCCCTTCCTCGAAGGCACGAGGGGTGAGATCCATCCGACAGCCCGAGGAGCTCTCGCGGCGCGGGTTCCCTCGCCGTGGGGACCGCCCCGTCCCCGCGGCGAGGGGCGCACGGACCACCTGTACGGATCTCCGCGAGGCGGACCCCTTAAGCTGACAGGTGGTCGCCTGTTCGGTCAGGCGGACCGCTGGACCCAGCGGTGGAAGGCTCCGCAGGCGTGTCGGTGCGTGTACGGCACCCGACCCGCCCGGGGAAGGATCGGTATTTCCGGAGGCGAGGCAACGGTGCGCAAGAGCACGATCATCGGCGTCCTTGGGGCCGCGGTCCTGGCACTGACCGGCTGCTCGCCGAACTACGAACAACCGAGCGACATGGAACCCGGCCCGGGCACCCCGCCACCACCGAGCGCGATCGTGCCCGCCGAGGACTCCGGCAACGGCGACGAGACCGCGCGGGTCGACACCGACCTGGAGTTCGCCCAGCAGATGGTGGCCCACCACGAGGCCGAGCGGCAGCTGCTGGAGGTGGCGATCAAGAACGCCCCCGACGAGCGGGTCGTGGAGCTGGCGGAACGACTCGAACAGGAGCACGGCCCGCGGATCGAGGAGATCAGCGCCTGGCTGCGGGAGCGCGGCGAGGGCGAGGTCTCGCCCGAGGACGTCGGGACCGGCGAAGACTCGCAGATGCCGGGCACCGACGTCGCCAGCGAGATCACCAAGCTGGAGGAGGCCCAGCAGGGCAGGTTCGACTCGCTGTGGGTCAAGTCGATGGTCGACTACTACGAGGCGATCGTGGAGATGTGCCGCACCGAGATCGACAAGGGCTCCGACGAGGAGATGAAATCGATCGCCCGGCAGCTCCTGGACTCGCGCGTGCCGACCCTCGAGGAGCTGCGGCAGCTGCAGCGGAGTCTCTGACCTCCCGGCCGTTCGTCCGTCGTCCGCGAGTCCGCGACGTCCCTGCCGAACGGCCGCGTTGGTTCGCTCGGTGGTGTTGGTACGCCCGTACCAGACGGTAGTCTCCGGTGCGGCTCGGAACCGGTTTCGCGAGCACGGCCTTCCGAACCGGTTCCCCGGAATTCGCAGTCGCCACCTGGAGGGACCCGTTGGGCGAGAGCCTGGTCTTCGACGCGGACGACACGTTGTGGGAGAACAACGTGCTGTTCGAACGCGCGGTGGAAGCGTTCATCGACCATCTGGCGCACCCGGAGCTCACCCGGGAACAGGTGCGGGAGCAGCTGGACGAGATCGAAAAGGCCAACTGCCGAATCCACGGTTACGGCGTGGACAGCTTCGAGCGCAGCCTGCTGGACTGCCTGCGCCACCTCCGCGATGGTGATGTCTCCGAGGCCGACCGAATCGAGCTGCGCAGGGCCTGCACCCCGATACGGGAACAGCGGATCGAGTTGATCGACGGCGTCGAGGAGACCCTGCGGGAGCTGTCGCGACGGCACGACCTCTATCTGCTCACCAAGGGGGACGCCGACGAACAGGCGGGCAAGATCAAGGCTTCCGGGCTCAGCGAGCTCTTCGCCGACGTCACCGTGGTGCCGGAGAAGAAGACGGCCACCTACGAGCGGTTCGTCGCCGAGCGCGGCCTGGAGGGCTCGCGAACCTGGATGATCGGGAACTCGCCGCGCTCGGACATCTGGCCCGCCCTGCACGCCGGACTGAACGCCGTACTGGTGCCGCACCCGCTGACCTGGAGCCTGGAGCTGCGGGAACTGCCGGATCCGGGCTCCGGCTTCCGCACGGTCGAGCCGTTCTCCCGGCTCAGCGAGCACTTCTGACCGGGCAACCGGTGTTTTCGCCCCGCCGGGTGATGATCTCGTAGGTCGAACCTCTTTACTTTACGAACGAGTAACCTACTATGGGTAACCCGGCCGGTCGTCCTTCGGACCACCGCCGTTCAGTCGGCTCGCGAGATCAGGGAGGCCCCATGCCCATGTCGATGTCGGGCAAAGTAGTCGCCGTCACGGGTGCAGCACGCGGGATCGGCGCCCAGACCGCGCGCGATCTGGCTCACAAAGGGGCGCGCGTCGCCCTGATCGGCCTGGAACCCGAGGAACTGGCCTCGGTCGCGGCCGAGCTCGGCCCCGGCCACCCGTGGTTCGAGGCGGACGTCACCGACCCCGAGTCGATAGGGGCCGCCATCGACGAGACCGCACGACAACTGGGCGGCATCGACGTGGTCATGGCCAACGCCGGAGTGGCACCCTTCGGAACCGTGCGCCATCACGACCCGCGTGCCTTCACCAAGACGGTGGACGTCAACCTCAACGGGGTGTTCCACACCGCTCGTGCGGCACTGCCCCACCTGATCGAACGGCAGGGGTACCTGCTGGTGGTCTCCTCGCTCTCGGCGTTCGCCCCGATCGGCGGCATGGCCGCCTACACCGCGAGCAAGGCCGGTTCGGAGGCGCTGGCCAGCGCTCTGAGCTCCGAGGTCCGTCACCTGGGGGTGGCGGTGGGCAGCGCGCATCCCTCCTGGATAGACACCGACCTGGTTCGCGAGGCCTCGGCCGACCTGCCGAGTTTCCGCGCGATGCGGGCGAAACTTCCCTGGCCGATGCACTCGACCACCAACGTCGCCGACTGCTCCCGGGCGATCGTGGCGGGCATGGAACGCCGCGCCAGGCGCGTCTACGTCCCCAGGTCGGTGATGTTGATGCACTGGCTGCGCAACCTGCCCGCCTCGCGGTTGGTCGAGCGGCTGATGCTGCCCACCGTGCGGAAGCTGATGCCGCAGATGGAGGCCGAGGTGGCCCGGCTGGGGCGCGGGTTCAGCGCGCGCAACGACGAGCTCCAGGGGAAATGAGATCTCCCGGCGAGGATCTTCGTGCCTGGTCATTTGGCGGAACCCCGGGGCTCGCCGCGGGCGCCCCGACATCGGGGAGCTACGTGGCGTAGTGCCTACTCGATGTCTCCGGGCCCACTCGTGAGCCCGCGCGAGGTTCCGCCAAGCGACCAGCTACGCAGGCGGCGGAACCACCGTACAGCGCGAAAGTACCGGACTACCGGTTCTTACGCCGGAACAGCCTCCCCAGGGGATCGTAGCGCTGGTCGGCCAGCCGCTCCTTGAGCGGAATGAGCGCGTTGTCGGTGATCCCGATGTGTTCCGGACACACCTCGGTGCAGCACTTGGTGATGTTGCAGAACCCGAGCCCGTGGTCTCCCCGGGCTTCCTCCGGACGGTTCCCGCCCTTCTCCTCGTGGGAGTCCAGCGGGTGCATCTCCAGCTCCGCCACCCGCATCAGGAACCGAGGCCCGGAGAACGACTCCTTGTTCTCGGAGTGATCACGGATCACGTGGCAGGTGTCCTGGCACAGGAAGCACTCGATGCATTTGCGGAACTCCTGGGACCGCTCCACGTCCCGCTGGTGCATCCGGTACTCACCGGGCTCCAGCCCCCCGGGAGGGCTGAAGGCGGGAACCTCCCGCGCCTTGACGTAGTTGTAGGAGACGTCGCAGACGAGATCCTTGATCACCGGGAAGGTGCGCATCGGGGTGACCGTGATGGTCTCCTCCTCGCCGAAGAGCGACATCCTGGTCATGCAGGTCAGCCTCGGCCTGCCGTTGACCTCGGCGGAGCAGGAACCACACTTGCCCGCCTTGCAGTTCCAGCGCACCGCCAGGTCCGGGCACTGGGTCGCCTGCAACCGGTGCAGCAGGTCCAGCACCACCTCGCCTTCCTCCGCGTCGACCTCGTAGTCCCGCAGCTCTCCCGAATCGGCGTCACCACGCCAGACCCGCAGTCGCGCCCGGTATCCCATTTCCACAGTCCCTTCCATGACACTCGCCTGCAGACCAGCCGGTACTCGCGCGCTCGAACCGGCGGCGAGTACCGAAGTACTCGTCGAGCCCGGATTCGCGGGAAACGTGGTAGCCGGTCGTTTTCCTCCCGCGCCGCAGCGCCGAATCCCCATTCACACGACTCGCACCGCCGCGGGCTCTGCCGCGTGCGCTCCCGCACGCAGGGCCCGACGTCGCGTAACGGCTACCCGATGTCGGACCCGGCCCCGGTGAGAGCCGTGCGCGAGATTCCACCGCGAACCCCACGGAACCGAGCCGACCGCACCGCTAGGACGGTGTTCTCACCACGGCGAGCTCCTCCTCGGTGAAGTACTTACCCAGTTCCTCCGGTGAGAACAGCCGCATCAGGTCCTCCCGCATCGGGGGTTGCGGGTGCTCGGTGACCTCCACCGAGCCGTCCCGCAGCTCGCAGCCGAGCAGCGTGCCGCGCCACTTCGGATTCATGCTCGGGTGGTCGTCACGGGTGTGTCCGCCCCTGCTCTCGGTGCGACGCAGCGCCGCCGACGCCACGCACTCGCTGACCGCGAGCATGTTGCGCAGGTCCAGGGCCAGGTGCCAGCCGGGGTTGAACTGGCGATTGCCCTCCGGAACGGCCAGCCGCGCCGCCCGCTGTCTGATCTCGGCGAGCTGCTCCAGCGCGGAGCACATCTCCGCGCCGTCACGGATGATGCCCACGAGTCGGTTCATCACCTGTTGCAACTCGGCGTGCAGCGAGTAGGGATTCTCCTGCCCCCGCGTGTCGGTGACCTCGAACGGCGCGAGCGCCGAGTTCACCGCGTCGGTGACGGCGGCTTCCGACACCTCGGGGTGCTCCCCGCCCAGGGCGGCGATGTACTCCGCGGCCCCGGCCCCCGCTCGCCTGCCGAAGACCAGCAGGTCGGATAGTGAGTTCCCCCCGAGCCGGTTGGAACCGTGCATCCCACCGGCCACCTCACCGGCGGCGAACAGCCCCGGCACCGAGGAGGCGGCGGTGTCCGGATCGACCTCCACCCCGCCCATCACGTAGTGGCAGGTCGGGCCGACCTCCATGCGCTCGCTCGTGATGTCCACATCGGCCAGCTCCTTGAACTGGTGGTGCATCGAGGGCAGCCTGCGCATGATCTCCTCGGCGGAGAGCCTGCTGGCGACGTCGAGGTACACCCCACCGTGGGGTGTACCCCTCCCCTCCTTGACCTCGTTGTTGATCGCGCGGGCGACCTCGTCGCGCGGCAGCAGCTCCGGGGGCCTGCGGTTGTTGTCCGGATCGGAGTACCACCGATCGGCCTCGTCCGGCGTGTCGGCGTAGGAGTCCTTGAACACCTCGGGGATGTAGTCGAACATGAAGCGTCTGCCCGCCGCGTCCCGCAGCACCCCGCCGTCGCCGCGCACGGACTCGGTGACCAGGATTCCCTTCACGCTGGGCGGCCAGACCATCCCGGTGGGGTGGAACTGCACGAACTCCATGTTGATCAGCCGGGCGCCCGCGCGCAGGGCCAGCGCGTGCCCGTCCCCGGTGTACTCCCACGAGTTGGAGGTGACTTTGAAGGACTTCCCGATTCCACCGGTGGCGAGCACCACAGCCGGGGCCCGCAACCGCACGAACCGGCCGCTCTCGCGCCAGTAGCCGACCGTTCCGGCGACACGACCGCCGTCCAGCAGCAGATCGGTCACGGTGAACTCGGCGAACACCCGCAGCCCGGCCTCGTAGTCGCCGTGTTCGGCGTGATCGGCCTGCTGCAGCGAGACCACCTTCTGCTGCAGCGTGCGGATGAGCTCCAGCCCGGTGCGGTCCCCCACGTGGGCGAGCCGGGGGTACTCGTGACCGCCGAAGTTGCGCTGGCTGATCCGCCCGTCGGCGGTGCGGTCGAACAGCGCCCCGTAGGTCTCCAGTTCCCACACCCGTTGCGGCGCCTCGGTGGCATGCAGCTCTGCCATGCGCCAGTTGTTCAGAAACTTGCCGCCGCGCATGGTGTCGCGGAAGTGCACCTGCCAGTTGTCGCCCGAGTTGACGTTGCCCATGGCGGCCGCGATGCCGCCCTCGGCCATGACGGTGTGCGCCTTACCGAACAGCGACTTGCACAGCACGGCGGTGCGCAGCCCGTGTGAGCGCGCCTCGATCGCGGCGCGCAGTCCTGCCCCGCCCGCCCCGATCACGATCACGTCGTAGTCGTGACTTTCGATGTCGGCCATGTGCCGGTTTCCGATTCCTCGTCCGAAGGGGTTTCACGGCGCCGCCGCGTGCCCGGCGTGCCGAAGGGTCAGTTGAACAGTCGCGGGTCCGGGAACGCGCCGGCGGCGATGAGCATCACGTAGAGGTCCACCAGCGCCACCGACAGCAAAGAGGCCCAGGCCAGCCCCATGTGGTGGCCGTTCAGCCTGCTAACCAGCGTCCACATCCGGTAGCGCACCGGGTGTTTGGAGAAGTGGTTGATGCGGCCGCCGATCAGGTGCCTGCACGAGTGACAGGACAGGGTGTAGCCCCACAGCAGGACGACGTTGATCAGCATGAGCAGCGTTCCGACCCCGAATCCGAATCCGCCGTCGGGACCGCGGAAGGCGATCACGGTGTCGTAGGTGAGCACGCCCGCCACCAGCAGCGCCGCGTAGAAGAAGTAGCGGTGCACGTTCTGCATGATCAGTGGGAAGCGCGTCTCGCCGGTGTAGCGGCGGTGCGGCTCGGTGACCGCGCAGGCGGGTGGTGACGCCCAGAACGAGCGGTAGTAGGCCTTGCGGTAGTAGTAGCAGGTCAGCCGGAAACCGAGCACGAACGGCAGCACGAACACCGGAGGCGGCACCCAGGGGGCCAGGTCCGGGAAGGGGGTTCCGAGGTGACTGGCGCCCGGCACGCAGGCATCGCTGAGGCAGGGCGAGAAGAACGGCGCGAGGTAGTGGTACTCGGGCACCCAGTACCACTGGTTCATGAAGGTCCGCACCAAGCCGTAGACGACGAAGGCACCGAGCCCGAGCGCCGTGCCCAGCGGCGGCAACCACCACCGATCGGTTCGCAGGGTCCGGACGCGCCGAAGGGCGGATGTGGTTGTGGGAGCGGACATGCTCGACCTCTTGGACCTTTTTCGTTTCGGTTTCGAGGGGATCGGTTCGACGGGACCTCGCTTCTGCTCCCCGTTCGGGAGGCCGCGACGTCGAGCGGCTGCTACGCCACGTCGGGTTCTCCTCGCGAGCGGGCACGCGGGAATTCGCCTGCGGTGCTGGTACTGCCGAGCGGTGGGTGTTCCGGTGCCGGTAGCCCCGTCGCCCGGTCGTCGTCCTGGCCCGAGAGCTAGCTCCACGGGGCGAGGTGGCCGGTCGTCACGGGACGCGGCAGCACCACGTCGCGGGTCACGGGGCCCGTCGTGAGCGGGTTCAATCGTTGCGCGGTGACTGACCACCCACCCCTTCGTCGTCCACGCCCTGCCACCACGAGGGGTCGTAGGGCGTGTCCGGAACCTCGATGATGTCCCGCTGCCCGCTCTCGCGTTGCGTGGACATCCCCCGGTTCGCGGTGTTCACCGTCGAGGTGCCGGAACGCTGGCGCGGCGGCCCCGGTACGGCGGTCGAGAGCTCGGAGACGTCGATCTCCAACCGCTGGAGGTCGTTCTCGATGCGCCGTACCACGGCGACGTCGCCGTACCTGCCGTAGAGCTCGTCGACGCCGGTACGCAGCTGCGACAGCGCACGCAACACGTCACCCAGTTCAGCTGTCGAGGACATTCGCAACACCTCGCGTTCCCGCTCCGGTCACCGAACGACTCTGCACGAACCAAGCATACGTGACAAGAGACACATGTGATTCACAGCGCACCGAATGGACGAGGGTTCGCCTCCTACCCTCCGAAGAGGTGGCGCACGAAGATGACCAGTGACTGGAACACGAAGGCGACGCTGTCGAACAGCATCACCGACCCCTGCCGAACAGTTCCCGCGGCCGCGACCGGATCACGCACCACCAGGTAACCGACCGCGATCGCCGCGAACGCCACCAGAACGAGCACGCTCCTGCGGTCCACTCCCGACCTCCGTGTCTCGAACGACCGCGAATCGTGACCACCCTCGCACGGGCGGCCGTGCCACGGAGAGCGCAACGCCGGGAATCCACCGTTTCGTGCCAACGGGACCTCCTCACGCCGGTCTTCCCGTGTGCCGCCGCGCCGGGAGCGCCCGCCCCGGAAACAGCGGGCGGACTCGTGTCCCGGTGTCGCTTTCGGCCGACCGCGAACGAACACACCCGACCACGAGGCACCGCCACCACCCGCGCGCGGGCATACTCGAGGGCCGGAGACGATCAGACACGCACGAACGCGGAGACGGCGAATGCGGCAACGCGCGCTGGGCAGCCAGGGCCTGCGGGTCAGCGAGCAGGGCCTGGGCTGTATGGGAATGACATTCGGATATTCGGGGCGGAACGACGAGGAATCGGCCGCCACCATCCGCCGTGCCCTGGAGCTGGGGGTGAACTTCCTGGACACGGCGGACATGTACGGCCCGTGGAGCAACGAACGCCTGCTGGGCGAGACACTGGCCGGTCACCGCGACGAGGTGGTGCTGGCCAGCAAGTTCGGCAACGAGGTGGACGAGAACGGCGAGCTCACGGGCAGGACCAACGGCAGGCCGGAGTACCTGCGCGCGGCCGTGGACGGATCACTGCGGCGGCTGGGGGTCGATCACATAGACCTGTACTACCAGCACCGGATCGATCCCGACGTACCGATCGCCGAGACCTGGGGCGCGATGTCGGAACTGGTGCGGCAGGGCAAGGTACGTTACCTGGGAATCTCGGAGGCGGCCCCGGAGACCATCCGGAAGGCCCACGCCACCCACCCGGTCAGCGCGGTGCAGACCGAGTACTCGCTGTTCAGCCGCGACCCGGAGGACAACGGCGTGCTGGACACCTGCCGGGAGCTGGGCATCGGTTTCGTCGCCTACTCCCCACTCGGACGCGGCTTTCTCTCCGGCACGATCCGCTCCTTCGAGGACCTGCCGGAGGACGACTGGCGGCGGACCGCGCCGCGGTTCCGGGGGGAGAACTTCCGGCGCAACCTCGACGTGGTCGACCGGGTCCACGAACTGGCGCACCGGAAGGGCGTCTCGGCCTCGCAGCTGGCCCTCGCGTGGGTGATGGCACGGGGTGAGGACGTCGTGGCCATCCCCGGCACCAAGAAGCGCCGCTACCTCGAGGAGAACGTGGGAGCCGTGGACGTCACCCTCACCACGGAGGACCTGGAGGCCATCGAACGGGTGGCACCGCACGGCGTGGCCTCGGGGGAGCGCTACGACGAGGGCGGCATGAGCAAGGTGCACCTCTAGAATCCGGCTGCCCCGAGCAGGTGATCGCCGAAGCGGCGGCCGGGTGGCGCCTCGCCGGGCCACCGGGCACGTCGAGCGGCGACCATTGACGAACCGGGCGCCGAATTGATCACCTCGGGTGACCACGGTGGTGGTGTAGACGCGTTCCGACGCGGGTACGCCGGAGCAGGACGTTTCCCCTTCCGGAAAGGCAAGCATGGGCCAGCGACACGTCGTTCCCGGAGGCGGTGTCGGCGGTTGGAAGGTGGTCGGGGCGGCCACCGGCTCCACCGAGTCGAGCACCAGCACTCAGGCGGACGCGATCGACGAGGCACGCAAGCAGTTGGAGGACTCCGACGGCGGGGAGATCCTCATCCACGGCGTGGACGGATCGGTCCGCGACCGGCGGACCGTGCAGCCGAGCTGATCGGGGCCGGGGTGGCTCCGGTGGTCGACGAGGAAGCCACGAACCGCCGGAGCCACCACCCCACTCGGTCGCCGGGAACGGCACCACGGTGTGGTGACGCGTCGGTGCCCGTGTTCACGTTGCCTGGCGTTCCCGGCGATTCCCGTTCACGGCTCGGATTCCTCCACCGCGCGGAACCACAACCGCTGTCCGGGACGGGCCTGCGCGGCGGTGGGAAGATGCGCGGACGGCACCACGGCGATCACGGGGTATCCCCCCGTCACCGGGTGGTCGGCCAAGCAGAGCGTGGGCCGCCCGTCGGGCGGCACCTGCAGTGCGCCGCCGACCATCCCCTCGCTGGGCAATTCCCCTGTCTCGCGGCGCGGCAGCGAAGGCCCGGAAAGCCGCATCCCGACACGGTCGCTGTCCTGGGTGACCACGAAGGGTTCGCCGAGCAGTCGGCGCAGTGCTTCCCGGGTGAACCAGTCCTGCCGGGGACCCAACCGCACGGACAGGGTCAGATCACCGCCGGGGGGCGTGGCGATCGGTGCCGCGTCCACGCGGGGGAATCCGCCGTGCGGTTCCCCGACCGGCAGTACGCTGCCCACCTCGAGCGGCCGGGGGCCCAGTCCGGCGAGGGTGTCGGTGGCGCGGGACCCGAGTACCGGGGGCACTTCGACACCACCACGCACCGCCAGGTAACCGCGCATCCCCGTCCGGCACTGCCCCACGCGCAGTTCCGACCCGTTCCCCAGGGTCAGCACGGTGTGGCTCGCCGCCGTCCGGCCGTCCACTGTGACGGGGAACGAAGCCCCCGTCAGCGCGACGACGAGCGTGCTCCGGGCACGCACCCACAGTCCCCCCAGTGTGACCTCCACGGCCGCGGCGCCCTCGGTGTTCCCGACGAGCCGGTTGGCCAACCGCAGCGAGCGCCGATCGGCGGCCCCGGACACCCCCACTCCCGTGGCGGCCAGCCCGGTCCTGCCCAGGTCCTGCACGGTCGACAGCGGGCCGGACCGCAGCACCTCCAGTTCCCGCCCGGTCCTCCCACCGGAGGTGGCGCCGATCGTAGCGGGATTCGGGCCGGTCACGATCCCTCCTCGAATCGCACCCGAACGCCGGGGCGCAGCAGCGCGGGCGGGTCACGGTCGGTTCGCCAGATCTCCAGCTCGGTGCGGCCGATCAACTGCCACCCTCCCGGCGACGCCTTCGGGTACACACCACTGAACTTTCCCGCCAGTCCCACCGAACCCGCGGGCACGCTGGTCCGGGACTCGCCCCTGCGCGGGACCTCCAACCTCGGGTCACCTCCCACCAAATAACCGAATCCGGGAGCGAACCCGCCGAACGCGACCCGCCACTCGGTTCCGGTGTGCGCGCGCACCACCTCGCGACGCGAGAGACCGGTCAGCCGGGACACCTCCCCGAGGTCGGCACCGTCGTAGACCACCGGCACGGTGAGCAACCCGCGATCGACGAGCTCTCCCCCGGTCAGCGGCGCCTCACGGATCACCTCGACCAGCGCCCGCCGGTCGGCGTGCTCGGGATCCAGCGACACCAGCAACGTCCGCGCGGCGGGAACCAGATCCACCACTCCGGGCAGCGTGCGCTCGGTGAGCGCGGCGTGCAGCGCCAGCACCTGGTCGAGGTCGTCCAGCTCCACCAGCAGACCGGAATCGGCGCAGGGAAGTATCCGCACCACACCTCCTGCGATCCTCTGTTCGTCCCGGCGACCGGGACGGCCACCCGCACACCGGCCGGGGCTCTTCCTCTTCTTGCTCTCGCGGGCGAGGCCCCGAGCGACGTAGTCCTCACTCGACGTCGCCTCCATCCCGAACGGGAACCGGCGGGATGTTCCGCCGAGGAACCCGAACCGGGAACCAGGTCTCACCGCCCCACTGGGTCGGGGGGCGGCGGCGCGAACGGCTCGATCGGGGTTCCCCCCTCGGCCAGCTTCCCGCGCACCGCGCGGGCGATCTCCACCGCGTCGGGGGTGTCACCGTGCACGCAGAGCGAATCCGGCGACAACGACAACGGAGTCCCGTCCACCGCCTCGATCGGTCGACCTCGCACGATCCGCAGGCAGCGGTCGGCTATCAGCTCGGCGTCGTGCAGCACCGCGCCCGGGCTCCCCCTCGGGACCAGTGTCCCCTCCGGGGTGTAGGCGCGATCCGCGAAGGCCTCGCGGTGGACGTCCAGACCGGACTCCGCGGCCAGTCGCAACCACTCCGAACCGGGCAGTCCGAGCACGGCCATGCCTGGGCGGAACCGGCGCACCGCCTCCACCACGGCCTCGGCCTGGGCGGTGTGGGAGACGATGGTGTTGTACAGCGCGCCGTGCGGTTTGACGTAGGTGACCGCCGTGCCCGCCACCCTGGCAAGCGCGTCGAGCGCACCGATCTGGTAGATCACTTCGTCGACGAGTTCGCCGGGGTCCACGTCGATGAACCTGCGGCCGAAACCGGCCAGATCGCGGTAACCGACCTGCGCCCCCACCGCGACGCCACGCGCGGCCGCACCGGAGCAGGCTCGACGCAGCGTTCTCGGGTCCCCGGCGTGAAATCCGCAGGCGACGTTGGCGCTGCTGACGATGTCCAGCAGCGCGGTGTCGTCACCCAGTTCCCAGCGCCCGAACCCTTCGGCCAGGTCCGCGTTGACGTCCATGGTGGGAAACCTTTCACGAGATCGTGGGCGTGATCATAGGACTCCGGACTCGGCGCTGCCCACCGGACGTGCGTCTCGCACCCGCCGTCGGGGACACGGTGTTGGAGACACGGTGTGAACGAGGTTCTGCCCGCCGGGAGTTCCTGCCCGGACTCGAAGGACCGAGGCCACCGAACGATCGCGCCCCTGGGGCAGAGCTGGCCTCTACTCGGATCGTGGGTGCGTTCGCGCGCACCGTGCGAGGAACCGGTGAGTGAGGTCGGCTGTTTTTACTCGCGTGTCATCGTCGACGGTCTCGGAGGTAACAACCACCCCCCAGGCTGGAGACATGATCGAACGGGACTCCGGGGAAACCGACCACGGCAGGGCGCTCCGGCGCGTGGCTTCCGGGCGTTCGTCCAGCTGGTGGGGGCTCGCCGTGGTGGTGCTCGGCACCGCGCAGCTCGCGCTGTCGCAGCTGGACGCGGCGCGCGGCGCCGCGTGGTCACTGACCGTGGGCGGTCTGGTGTGGCTGTTGGTCTCGGTCACGCGCGAGACGATGTCGCGGATCGCCGGAAGGCCGTGCGGAACCTCCGGACGACGGCGGATCGCCGGTGAGCCCACTACCGTGGAGCTGGCCGGGTCCGGCGACCGGGCGTTGTGGCGGGTGCGTGCCTCGGTCAGCGACGAACCCGGCGGTCTGGCCTCGCTGGCGGACCGGCTGGCCCGGTTGGGCGGCGACATCCGAACCATGCAGGTGCACCCGGTCACCGACGCCGCGGTGGACGAGTTCCTGCTGCACCTGCCCGCCGAGGTCGGGCACACCGAGCTGGTCGGGGCGGTCGCCGAAGCGGGAGGGCGGGAGGTTATCGCCGAACGCACCGGACCTCGCGAGCTCGACGACGTACCGACCAGGGCACTGCGACTGGCTACCGGGCTGATGGACGGAACCGACGACCTGCGGAGCGCCCTGCGGCCACTGCTGGGGGATGTCGAGGTGCGCTGGCTGGGGTCCGCCGAGGAGGCGGGCACGGGCATCGGCGAGTTGGCGGGGCACTCGATCTGCCTGGAACACCCCGACGGCGGGGTACTGCTGCTGCGCAGGGGGGTCGGCGAGTTCACTCCCGCCGAGTTCGCCAGGGCACGCGCGATGACCGAGCTGGCGGCGATCCGAACGGCGCGGGCGAGCCGCACCGTCGAACACCGCACGGCACGCGACGGCTCGGAGTTCGCGGTGCGCGGCGCCGACCGCTCCGACCTGGCCGGAGTTCGGAGGCTGCACGAGAACTGTTCGAGCGCCAGCAGGCATCGTCGCTACTTCGTCGGGGGCACCCCCACGCGACGACAGCTCGAAGTCCTGCTCACCCCGGCCCTGGGCAGTACGACGCTGGCCACCTCGCCGGACGGCGAAGTGGTGGCGATGGGCGGTCTCGACCACGACGGCACCACGGGTGAGCTGGCACTGCTGGTACGCGACGACTGGCAGGGGCTGGGAGTGGGCTCGGCACTGCGGGACGCGCTGCTCGCCCGCGCCCGCGAGCTCGGGCTCGGCACAGTCCGCGCGCTGACCCAGTTGGACAACACCGCCATGGCGCGCACCCTGCGCTCGGCCGGGTTCAAGCACGTCGGAGCGGACGAGCCCGGTGAGTGGTCCTGGGCACTGGAGTTGCGGGAGAACTTCCGCCACGGCGGAACCGCCCCCGAGGCGGACAGGCCGGTAAGGCGCACCCTCGCCGAGACCAGCCCCTGCTGAGATCCCGTCCCCGGAGGCGTCGCTCCACCCGCGTTCGAGCACCTGCCGGGACACCGACTCCCTCGGCGGGCCATCACCACCCGGGTTCCGGGGGATCGCCGGTGTCCAGGAGAGCGAGAGCTCCACGCCCCCTCACCCCGAAGACGGGAGCTTCCCCGGCGGCCGACTCGTCCGGACCTTCGTACTGGTCCGGACGAGTCGGGATACCTCCCGCCGGTCGGGACTCAGGCGAACGCCGCCTCCCCGACCCGGGTGCCGTGCAGCCAGGCGACCTTGTCGTGAAGCTGCTCAGTGGACAGCGCCCGCAGCATGGCGTTGCGCTCCGTGGCCGCCTCGCCCTCCGGATGGTAGAGCTGTCGGCCCATCTCCCTGGAGACGAACTGCGCCCAGGCGGTGCGCGAACGCCGTTGCTCGTTGAACGTCTCCAGGCGGCCCGGTACCTCGGAGACGGAGCAGTCGAGCAGACCGCCCAGCACCACGGCGTCCTCCAGAGCCATGCACGCCCCCTGCGCCGCGTACTGCAGCATCGGATGCGCCGCGTCCCCGACCAGCAGGACCCGGTCGTCCGCCCACTCGTCGACGGGATCGCGGTCGCAGAGCACCCAGGACTTCCAGTCGGTCCCCAGCTCCAGCAGCCTACGGGCGTCCCCGGTGAACTCCGGGAACTCGGACAGCACCAGATCCCGTTCGACCGGCTCGCCGATCACTTCCTCCGCCGCGTCGTTGTCCCGCGTGACGGCGAGGTTGAGCAGTTCGCCGCCCCCGATCGGGTAATGCACGAAGTGGCACTTGGGTCCGGCCCACAGCGTGACCGAGTTCCAGCGCAGTTCCGGGGGAACCTGTTCCATCGGAATCACCGAGCGGTAGATGGTGTGTCCCGATATCCGCGGCGCTCCGTCCCCCACCAACTGGCCCCGCACCGAGGAGCGGATACCGTCGGCCCCTATCAGCGCGGCACAGGATATGCGCTGCCCGCTCTCGAGCACCGCCACGACGGTCTCCTGGTCGTGGTGCTCGTAGTGGGTCACAGCGGCGTTCGGCCGCAGCTCGATGGCGTCGGACGCCCGACAGGCGTCGAGCAGCGGCCGGTATATGTCGATGCGGTGCACCACCGCGTACGGGTTGTCGAACCGCTCCCGGTAGGAGCCGGTTACCGGCATTCTCGCGACGGCCTCTCCGGTGACACCGTCCATGAACCGCAGTTCGGCTATGTGCACCGCCAGTTCCCTGACTCGCTCACCCACTCCCAGGCGGTCCAGCGCGTGGAAGGCGTTGGGACCGAGCTGTATTCCCGCACCGAGTTCGGTGAACGTCTCCCTCCGTTCGAGCACGACGACCTCGTGTCCTTGTTCGGCGGCGGCAAGGGCGGTCGCCAGACCGCCGATCCCACCACCGGCGACAGCGATATACATGTCACTATTCCTTCTGTTCCACTGGTTCGAAAACGATTCGCACGAATACTTCCGTTCACGCCCCGAAGAACCAGAAAAGCCGCACCGGAAAGAGATGGTCCGAGAATTTCGGCCACTTTTCCGAAGTCCTCCGGGAATCCCCGAAGGGGGCGCTGCCCCGCCTTCCGGGGACGAGTCGTGAATTCCCGCCCTCGGGACCGCTCCCGCGACTCACGGGGAGGCTCTCCGCGAGTCCCCCGCGGAGTCGCGGGTTCACACGGGACGCCGCTCCACCAGCCGGGAAGCACTGTCCGAGCCGGCCCAGCACCCAGTCACGAGCTCCCGGATGATCCGGGGGCCGTCCACGGTCAGCACCGATTCGGCGTGGAACTGCACGGAGGCGAATCCCTGCCCCCGCAGGGCGTGCACCTCACCGTTCACCGGGTCCCTGCTGACCTCGACGACACCGCCCACGGACGGTACGAACTCGTCGGAGTCCGCCCGTGCCGCGAAGGTGTTGTAGAAACCGACCCTCTCGAACGAGCCGAACAGGTCGATCTCGTGCTGGGCCCCCTGGTTGGGATGCTCCCGGCGGATGATGGGAAGCCCCAGCAGCGAGCTCAGCACCTGGTGGCTCAGGCAGACCGCGACGAAGGGTTTACGACTGGAGAGCAGTCGCTCGATCGTGGCCCGCAACACCGCGATCTTGTGGGAGGCGCCGTCGGTGGGGTCCCCGGGACCGGGCCCCATGACGACGAGATCGTGCGAATCGATCGAGTACGGTTCGTCGAAGCGCCGCACGGTGACCGACAGCCCGAGGGACCGGAGCTGGTGCCCGATCATCGACGTGAACGTGTCCTCCGCGTCGACCACCAGCACGTCGAGTCCGGTCAGTTCCGGGACGAGCTGATTACGGTCTCCTTCCCCGCTCAGCCAGAACTTGGCTATCGAGGAGTTGCGCTGCTCCAACGCGTCGCGCACGCTGGGGTGGTTGTCGAATCGCTCACGTGTGCCGGGCTGCAGCGCGGCGAGCATTCCGGCCGCCTTGGCCCGCGTCTCGGCCACCTCCGACTCCGGCTCCGAGTCCCGCACCAGCGTGGCCCCGACACCGATGCGCAGCCTGCCGTCGCCGTCGATGTCGGCCGCCCTGATCAGGATGGACGAGTCCAGGGTGCGTCCACCGCGTGCGTCGCGGCCGATCAGCGCGGCCACTCCGCTGTAGTACCCGCGCCCGGCGGGCTCGTAGCGGCGGATGACGCGCGCGGCGCTCTCCAGTGGACTTCCGGTCACCGTCGGCGCGAACATCGTTTCGCGCAGGATCTCCCGGACGTCGCGCGTGCTGTGGCCGTGGACGAAGTACTCGGTGTGCGCCAGCCGAGCCATCTCCTTCAGGTGCGGTCCCGTCACCCGGCAGTCCCTGTCGCAGATGCGGCTCATCATCTTGAGCTCCTCGTCGACGACCATGTAGAGCTCGTCGACCTCCTTGGAGTCGTCGAGGAAGTCCAGCACTCCGGACAGGCTCGGCCCCGATTCCGGGTACCGGTAGGTGCCGCTTATGGGGTTCATGACCGCGTGCTCGTCACGCAGGCTGATGTGGCGCTCCGGCGAGGCGCCGACGAACGTGCGCCGGCCGGTGTGGACCAGGTAGGTCCAGTAGGCTCCCGACTCCCCTTCCAGCAGCCTGCGGAAGACCGTCAGCGCCCGTGCGGTGGAGTAGTCCGAGATCTCGGCCACGAAGGAGCGCTTGAACACGAAGTTCGCACCCGCTCCGCTGCCGATCTCTTCGTCGATGATCCGCCGCACCGTGGCCGCGTAGGTCTCGTCGTCGACGTCGAAGTGCCCGTTGGTCAGTTCGATTCCGGTGTCGGGCACCCGCGCGAACAGCTCCGCGGTGGACAACCGCTGCTGGTCCTCGACGCTGAGGGCTATCAGCGGCGCGTCCTCGTCCGGTGCCTCGAACCCCCGCTCGGCGATCTGCCGGTACGGGACCAGGGTCAGCAGGTCGTGCTCGTCACCCTGGCCTTCCCGGCTCGTGGTGGGCAGGTCGGGCACCGGCAGCTCGGCCAGGCTCCCGACTGTCGAGACGGAACCACCGAGCACCTCCACCACGTCCGGTCCCGTGGTCTCCGGGCGGTGCAGCAGCGCGAACGGCGTCGGGGCGTCCCCGAGGACGGTGCCCAGCAGGTCGGCGGTGTCGGGGTGCTGCCTGTCGGTCATAAGGCGACCTCCGCGGTGTGCAGCTCGGTGTTGACCGAGGCCGTCGTGGTGACGACGGCGCAGCGGGCCGCCGCGTAGTCGACGGCCATCCGGTGGTACTCCGGGGAGAAGTCGGCCACCGCGTCGGCCACGAGGAACGGCTGGATGTCGTTGGTGAACGCGTCGACGGCCGACATGAGCACGCCGACGTGCGCGTAGACCCCGCACAGGAGCAGCTGGTCACGCCCCGATTCCCGGAGCATCGCGAGCAGATCGCTGGCGAAGAAGGCGCTGTAGCGCCACTTGGTGAAGACCCGGTCTCCCTCCCTCGGGGCCAGGGGTTCGACGAGCTCGCGGTCCTCGGGTCCACCGCTCATTCCCGGTCCCCAGAAGTCCTGGAGGAGGCCGCGCTGCTCGGTGGTCATGTCCCCCGGTTGAGCCGTGTAGGCGACGGGAACGCCCAGCTCGGAACAGCTGTTCCGTAGTGAGACGATGTTGTCGACCAGGCTCCGGCCGGGCTCCCGGTCGGAGGGGAGCGGTTTCAGGAAGTACCGCTGCATGTCGTGGACCAGCAGTACGGCGCGGTCGGGATCCACCGTCCACGGTGCGGTGTTGGCGGGCAGGTCGTCGCCGGTGGGCATGGGGTACGGCGTGATCGTCGGTATACCGGTCATTGATTCTCCCTTTCGGGATGAGAAGGACTTCGTAACCGTTCTCTCGGCGCGGTCCCGTCACCGAACGCTTCGGCCACGGTGCCGGGCCGAACGCGCGGGAGCCGCCGAGAAACAGGCTCAACCTCCGAGCGCCGCCCCGCCGTCGACCGTCAGGGCGTGCATGGTGATGTGCGAGGCACGGTCGCTGAGCAGGAAGACCACCGCGTCGGCGATGTCGGAGGGCAGCGCGAGCTTGCCGAGTGGAATCCCCACGCGGTACTTCTCGGGAACCCCCGCGATCGTCGCGTCACGCCCGGTCTCGTCCTGCCACATCGACCCGAGCATCGGTGTGTCGGTGGAGCCGGGAGCCACCGTGTTGCACCTGATGCCGTACTTGGCGACCTCCAGACCGAGGGTCTTGGTGAACATGGTGGTCGCCGCCTTGGAGGCGGCGTAGGCCGCCATGTCCGCTCGCGGTGTCTGCGCGGCGTTGGAGGCGACCGTGACGATCGCGCCGCCACCTCTGGGCACCATCCGGTTGACCGCCGCCCTGGAGACGTGGAACACACCGGCCGTGTTCACCGCGAAGGTGCTCGACCAGTCCTCGTCGGTGAGGTGACGTGCCTCCCCCAGCCGCAGCACGCCCGCCGCGTTGACCACGTAGTCCAGCGGCCCCAGCCGGGTCTCGACGGTTTCCACGATCTCCTCGACCCGCTCGCTGGAGCTCACGTCGGCGGGAAACGCCGATACCTCGTTCCCGTCGACCGCGATCTCGGCCACTTTCCCGCGCAGCGCTTGCTCGTCCCGGTCGACCGCGGCCACCCGCACACCGTTCCTGGCGAGCTCGCGGACCACCGCTTCGCCTATTCCTCCCGCCGCACCGGTGACGAGAGCCGTTCTGTTCCGCAATTCCGACACCCTTCGTCCGATCGTCCTCGCTGGCGCGGCGCCGGTTCAGCGCCAGGCCGAAACGACGCGCAGCGCCTGTTCGGAGTTGAGCCGGGGGTCGCACAGCGTGGTGTAGTTGTGGTTCACTCCGTGCGTCGTCGCACTGTCCGAAACGCACTCGGTGACGTCCTCCGGTGTCGTCTCCAGGTGCAGACCCCCGGCGACACCTCCCGCGCTCTCCACCGCGTGCTGGAAGTTCCGGACCTCGTCGACCACGGTGCCGACCAGTCGGGTCTTGATCCCGTCGGCGCGGCTGACGGTGTTGGCGTGCATGGGATCGCTCAGCCAGATCACCGGGTGCCCCGAGGCTCGCACGGCACGCACCAGCGGTGGCAGGCACTCACCGACCTTCTCGGCTCCCATGCGGGCTATGAGGGTGAGCCTGCCGGGAACGCGTTCCGGGTCCAGCCTCTCGCAGAGCGCCACGATCTCCTCGGCTGTCATGGTGGGGCCGACCTTGCACGCCACCGGGTTGACCACACCGGAGAGCAACGCGACGTGCGCCCCCTCGACCTGGCGGGTGCGCTCCCCGATCCACGGCCAGTGGGTGGAGCCGAGCACCGGCACGCCCGTCGGATCGCGGCGGGTCAGCGGCAGCTCGTAATCCAGCAGCAGGGCCTCGTGGCTGGTCCACACCGGAGGGTCGATGAGGGATCCGGTGGCCGCTCCCGGCCAGCCGAGCAGGTTCATCACCTCCCGCGCGGCCCGGTAACCGCTCAGCATCCGCTCGGGGTTCGGAGCACGGTCGTGCTCGGTCGGTTCCAGGGTGTTGACCATGTGGCCGCGGTAGACGGGCAGTTCACGACCGTCGATCCACTCGGTGGGCTTGGAGCGTGGTTTGCCGAACTGGCCCGCTATCCGGCCCACGCGCAGCACCGGTTTGTTGGTGTTCATCTTGAGCACGCCCGCCACGGACTCGAGCAGGCCGGTCTTGCGGGCGACGTGCTCGGGGGTGGACTCCGCGGGATCCTCGGCGCAGTCACCGGACTGCACGATCCGCATCTTTCCCCTGGCGACGTCGGCCAGCAGGCCGCGCAGCACCCGGACGTCGACCGCGTCGACCAGCGCCGGTAATCGGGACAACCGCTCACCGACGTCTGAGGCGTGCTCACGGTCGGGCCACTGGGGTTGCTGCTGGGCGGGGCGGGACAGGACGTCCTCGGCCACCTCGCCGAGTCCGACGTCGCGGGATTCCGAGGGAATCGACTCCGACAGCGAAGTCATCCCGGATCACCTCTCCTCGAAAAATATGGTCAAAATCTCGTGACAACACCGGACGACTCTACCCGGAAAAACGATCACAAACAGCGAACAGGACACACTTCGTCAGATACCCGAATCGAAAAACACGAAAATCAAACCCCCGGCGAAGCAGCCCGACAGCACCGAAAGAAAACGAAAATCGGAATTCACGGAGAAAATTCTCTAACCCCGACCGCGGGCTCACGTTCCGGGGAGCGTCCGCCCCAGAAAAACCGGCCCGCCTCACGACGGGCCGGCGGGGAGAACGAGCGGATGGACACGGTGCCCGACTCAGGGCCTCTCGGCTCTCCTCCGGAGGGGAAGCCGGTGTGGTGACCGGCCATTCGGGGAGGCCGTGACACCACGCCCCCGGTTCGCGCCCGGCCCCGAGCCGCCGTGAGGCTCACCACCGGCGCCCCGGCGGGACCGAAGCCGCGGGAACGACCGCTCGCGGCTCAGAGCTCCACGCGGACGTTGTACTCGGTCACCCAGTTGTCGAACTCCACCAGCCTCTCCAGCACCGCGCGGGCTCCCCACGGTCCGCCCACGCCGTAGGTGCCGAACGGTTCGTCCAGCAACGAGCGAATCCCCGATTCGGGGACCAGGTCCAGCACGGGGGAACCCTTCGTGAGCAGACCCTCGACGCGCTCGCGCAGCGCCGTCTCGTACTTCTCGTCCTGGGTGGACGGGTAGGGGTTCTTCTTCCGGTCGAGGGCCGAGTCCGGCAGCACACCGCGCAGCGCCTCACGCAGCAAGCTCTTCTCCCGACCGTCGAAGTTCTTCATCTCCCACGGGGTGTTGTAGACGTACTCCACCAGCCTGTGGTCGGTGAACGGCACCCGGACCTCCAGACTCGCGGCCATGCTGATGCGGTCCTTGCGGTCGAGCAGGAAGTTCTCCCAGCGGGTGAGGTTGAGGTAGGTCAGCTCCCGCATCCGTTCACGGGTACCCGTCTCCCCTTCCAGGCGTGGCACCTCTTCCAGCGCCTGGGTGTAACGCCGCTTGACGTACTCGTCCATCTCGAGCCTGTCCCAGAGCCCCACCTGCCGGAGAGCGCCGATCCCGCCCGCCTTCTCGAAGGGGTGGTGCCAGGGGAACGTGTCCGCCTGTACGGCCTCCTCGTCGTGGAACCAGGTGTAGCCCCCGAAGAGTTCGTCGGCGGCCTCACCGGACAGCGCGACCGTCATGCGCTTGCGCAGTTCGCGACACAGGACCAGCAGGGAGTACTCCATGTCCCCGGTCGAGACGGGCAGGTCCTGGGCGCGCAGCACGGACTCGCGCACCTCCGGATCCAGGACGTCCTGGTTGTCCAGCTCGACGATGATGTGCTCGGCACCGACGTGCTCGGCGACCTCTATCGCGAAGGGGGTGTCGGGGTCCTCCCACTGCACGTTCGAGGCGAACCGCTCGGAGTGCCCCTTGAAGTCGACGGAGAAGGCCTGAACCGGCTGCTCGTGCCCCTTCTCCCGCAGCGCGCGGGCGGCCAGGGCGGTCACCGCGCTGGAATCCATGCCACCGGAGAGCAGCGTGCCCACGGTCACGTCGGCGACGAGCTGGCGTTGAACGATGTCCTCCAGCAGTTCGCGCACCTTGCGGATCGTGGTGTCGAGGTCGTCGGTGTGCGGGCGGGCGCGCAGCTGCCAGTACTGGGTGGTGTGCTGCCCGTCCCGGCCGAAGCGCACCACCGTGGCCGGCCGGACCTCGTGCATGCCGCGGAACACGCCGTGTCCGGGGGTTTTGACTATGCCGAAGATCTCCCGCAGCCCGTCGGCGTCAACGACCGCCTCGGCCTCCGGGTGGGCGAGCACCGCCTTCGGTTCCGACCCGAACAGCACACCGTCCTCGGTGGGGTAGTAGTACAGCGGTTTGACACCCATCCTGTCCCGCACCAGCAGCAGTTCCTCGCTGCGCGGGTCCCAGATCGCCATCGCGTAGATCCCGTTCAGGCGCTCCGGGAACTCCGCGCCCCACTGCTGGTAGGCGCGCAGCACGACCTCGGTGTCGGTACCGGTTCGGAACCGGTGACCGAGCTCGGCCAGTTCGTCCCGGAGCTCCCGGTAGTTGTAGACCTCGCCGGTGTAGCTGATCACGGGTAACGAGTCGTCCTCGGCTTCGGCGGGCATGGGTTGAGCGCCCGCGGCCGGATCGATGATGGAGAGCCTGCGATGGCCGAGCAGGGCGTGCTCGGAGACCCAGGTCCCCCCGTCGTCGGGGCCACGGCACTCCATGGTCCTGGTCATCGCGTCGATGATTTCGGTCTGTCCGGTCAGGTCACGTTGGTAACTCACCCATCCGGTAAGTCCGCACATGATATCGGCCTCTCACGAGAAGGGATCCGAGTCTGCCGGTGTCGAACTCGGATGATGTCGAAAACCGGGACCGCCTCACACCGCGGTCGAGGGGTGCCGCACGGTGGCTTCCACGATGGTCAGAAGTGAACCGGCGAAGAGTGAAGAGGTCTCCTTCAGGAATTCCCGGTCGCTCATCGCCTTTCTCTCACCCTCCTCCGAGAGGGTGACTTCGAGGACGAAGTGGAATTCGCCGCCCGACTCGAAGACCTGGTTGACCACGCGGTCCACGTCGATCGGGTCCCTGACGTCGAACACGAAACGACCGTCCGAGCCGTAGGTGACCCGTTCCACGACGCGCTCGCCGCTGCTGTACGTGATCTCCCGGAGAATCCCGTCGTGATAGCGCTCGTGAACCTCGCAGGAGGCTATGTAGGGAATGTAGGCAGCGGGGTTCTCGGCCTTGTCCCGCATGCTCCGCATGATCTCGTCCCGATCGAGCCGCAGGCCAGCCCGTGTCTCGGCGGGGCGTAACGGGACGGTCCAACTGAGTACGGTCATCGTAGCGTCACACCGCCTTGCGGATGTTCGAGGAAGAACCCGGCACCCGTTCCCGGGTGCCGGGTCGGTGGGACCTCACGCACTGGCCCCGCCGTCGACCACCAGGTCGTGACCGACGACGAAGCTGGCCTCGTCGGAGGCGAGCCAGAGCACCGCCGAGACGATCTCGCTCGGGTCCGCCAGCCTGCCCGCCGGGATGCCACCGGTGAGCCTGGCGGCGCGGTCCTCCTCGGACTCACCGGGCAGGAAGGTCATCTTGGTGTCGGACGCACCAGGGCTGACGACGTTGATCCGGATACCGTCCTGGATGTGGTCACGCGCGGCCGACCGGCTCATGTTGCTGACTCCGGCCTTGGAGGCCACGTAGGGGCCGACACCGCCGAACCTGGCGTGGTCACCGATGTTGGAACCGGCGTTGACGATGACACCGCCACCGTTCTCGCGCATGTGGTTGATCTCGTGCTTCATGCACAGGGCCACACCGGTCAGGTTGATGGCGATCACGGAGTGCCAGGTACTCTCCTCGGTGTCGGCGAACGCGCCCGGCATGGGGAAGATACCCGCGTTGTTGTGCGCGATGTCCAGGGAGCCGTGACGGCTCACAGCGGTCTGCACACCGTTGCGCACCGACGCCGAGTCGGTGACGTCGACGTTGACCGCGCTGGCCCTGCCGCCGTTGTCCTCGATCGTCTTGACGGTCTGGTCGGCCGTCTCGCTGTTGTGATCGGCGACGACCACGGTGGCTCCCTCGGCGGCGAACGAGAGGGCGCTCCTCCTGCCGATGCCGGACCCTGCTCCCGTGACGAATGCGACCTTGCCGTCGAAACGTGCGGCCATCTTTCTTACTCCCTAATCGTAGCGGATACCTTTTTCACTTTTCCGACCGAGCCGGTATCACTTGACTTCGGACGGACGAACCACCGCTCCACACTCCACGTCGCCTCACGCGGAGGGCAGTTTTATCGACTGCGAGTGGCGGAAGAAATTGGTCGGGTCGTAATTCTTCTTGACCCGCTGGAGTTTCGGGTAGTTGTTCTTGTAGTAGAGCTTGTACCAGGGGACGCCGGACTTGTTGTGCTCCGGGTCGGTTATGTCCATGTCCGGGTAGTTTATGTAGCAACCGTCGGCGCGGTCGTCCGGAACCGGATATCCACCCTTTTCCGCGAATATACCATTGTATATGGACCTGCACCAGTTCACATTGGCCGAATCATCCGACTTCCGCGACCAGAAGCTCTCCACCAACACCTTGAACGCCGAGTCGCGCTGCGCCGAGGCCGTGGCGTCCGGGGCCACCGAATTGATGGCGCCGCCGTAGGAGAGCAGGACCATTATCGAGTTCGGATTGGCGTGGTCGGTGCGTGTCAGCTGTTCGTACATGGTCGCTATCTGCTTCTCGGTGAAGCTCCGCTTGAGATAGCCCGACTTGTAGTCGGCACGCATGGTCGGATCGTTGAGCGTGGGGTTGTTGGTTCCGAGTAATCGAGTGGCGCGGAACCAGGGCAACCGCACCGGCTGGTAGAGCTCGGGAGCGGCGCTCATCTCCCCGACCGGCTCGCTGAGCGGGCGGGTCCGCACGTTGGCCCCCGCGAAGAGCCTGTCGAGGTAGTCGCGCAGCAGGGAATCGGCGTTCGGGTCGGAGCCGTCCACCACGGTCAGCAGACCGGCGCTGCCGTTCGCCTTGTGGTTTACCAGCAGGAAACTGGACAACGACGCGCCCGGGGAACCCGGAGCGCTGTTGTTCTCGAACCAGGTGCCGTAGTTCTTGACCAACCGGGTGAAACTCGCGCTGTCCAGGTCCGACCAGGGGATCGAGACGGCGTTGACCAGCAGCTCCTCCGGCGGACGAGGAAGCAGCGAGCCTGGGTCGGTGGCGGTTACGCCGGGGGACCTGAACCAGTAGCGGGTGACCACTCCGAAGTTTCCACCACCGCCGCCGGTGTGCGCCCACCACAGGTCACGGTTCGGATCGTCGGCCTCTCTGGTGGCGATGACGGACTTCGCCCTCCCGCTGCCGTCCACGGTGACCACCTCCACCGCGTACAGGTGGTCCGCGATCAGCCCCTCCTTCCTGGAGAGAAGACCGTAACCACCGCCGGGGACGTGACCGCCCATGCCGACCGAGAAGCACATCCCGCCCGGCAGGGTGACCCCCCAGATCTTGAAGAGGGTCTCGTAGACCTCCATCAACGTCGCGCCCGCCTCGACCACGAACGCCGATCGGCCCTGATCGAAATAGATGTTCTTCATCTCGCTCATGTTGATCACGACATCGACGTTCGGGTTGTGCACGAAGTCGGCGTAGCAGTGCCCCCCTCCCTGGACGGTGAGGCGTTTGTTCGCGCTCGCGGCCTCTTGAACGGCCTTGACCACCTGGTCCGTGGTCGCCACCATGCGGATGTGATCGGGCTTGCTGACCCAGCGCTGGTTCATGCCCTTGGTCAACTCGGGGTAGCGCAGATCGTTGGGTCCGATCTTGACCGAGTCGAACGGCTGTCCCGAGGCACTCGTCTCGACGGCCAGCGCCCTGCCCGCACCGCTCCCACCGCTCGCGGCGGCGATGCCCGTGGCCGTCAGAGCTCCCGCAGCACCGGTGAGCATTCTTCTCCGATTTAAACCACTCATGGTGAACATCCTCGTCAAGTAAGATTCGAACGCGTCGCGGAACGGAAAGGGGCGCGTTTCGACGAAAACCTCGCGCCGACCACACCGTCCCGTTGTCTCCCCCAGGGAGCCGCCACACATCCTGGGAATCGATCGAAGTGATCGGCAACCCGATCCGCACACTTCGTCAGATCGAGTGGAAAACAGGCTCGGACCTGACGAAATGAGGAGGCTCGGTTGCCGGGTACACCGGAGGTTCGCATACTCCGCACGGAAACAAAAGTCCGGAATTTCGAGGTGTTCGATGACTGTCGGTTCCCAAGACGCCGCCGCCTGCGCGGAAGGAGGACGACGCAGCGGACAGTCGCGTTCGAACGCGGCCTTCTTCCTGCTGGCCGCGGTGCAGATCGTGCTCATCATGGCGATCACGATGCTGGCGGTGGCGCTGCCCAGGATCGAGGCGGAGCTGGGGCTCTCCGCGAGCCGCCTGACGCTGGTCAACGCCGCCTATGGCCTGTCCTTCAGCGGTCTGCTGCTGCTGGGCGGTCGAGCAGCCGACCTCTACGGTCGTCGGCGGCTGTTCACGACCGGCCTCGCGCTGTTCGGCGGCGCCTCCCTCACCGCGGGGATCGCGCCCGAGTTCTGGACGCTGACGATCAGCAGGTTCCTGCAGGGAGCGGGCGCGGCACTGGCGGCCCCGGCCGCCATGGCACTGGTGGGGGCAGTCTTCCCCGATCCGGGCCGACACGCGCGCGCCATGGCCGTGTGGGGCGGTCTGTCACCGATGGGAGCCGCCGCGGGGACGCTTGCCTCCGGAGCCGTCTCCACCTGGGTGTCCTGGCGCTGGACGTTCGCCGTGCCGGTGGTCGCCGCGGTGCTCGCGCTGGCGCTGAGCGGACCACTGCTCCCCGCCGGGAAGACGAACGTGCGGGGCGGACTCGACGTCAAGGGCGCGGTGCTGGCGACGGCGGGGCTGACCGCGCTCAGCTACGGCCTGGTCTACGCGGCGGAGCACTCCTGGATCTCGCTGGCCGTGCTCGGTCCGATCGCGATCAGCGTGGTGCTGTTGGCGACATTCGCGGTCGTGGAACGGAAGACGGCGGACCCGCTGCTGCCGCTGGACTTCCTGAAGTCCGGGCACCGGCTCGGTGCCCTGTGGGTGATCCTGGCGGGCGCCACCGCGATCTCGACCATGTTCATGCTGATGTCGTTGTACTTCCAGCAGGTGGCGGGTATGTCCCCGCTCGGCACCGCCGCCGCGTTCCTGCCGTTCAGTCTGGTGCTGTTCCTGTCCGGCATCTCCGTGGCACGGTTGGTCCGCCGCTTCGGTGCCCGCAACGTCACGGTCGTCGGCTCGGTGCTCGCCGCGGCGGGACTGGCGCTGCTCGGGGCCATGGCGGCCGACAGCCCGTACGTGGGCACCCTGCTGGCCGGACTGCTGGTCCTGCCGGTCGGGATCAGCATGATGTTCTCCGGCGCGACGGTGAAGGTCTTCTCGCGAGTGGACGACGAGCGCTCCGGGCTCGCCGGGAGCCTGGTCAACACCGCCATGGAGACCGGCCCGACCGCCGGGCTGGCACTGCTGGTCTCGCTGGCGACCGCGCACACCGGTTCGCTGCTGGACGAGGAGACCGGAGCGCGGTTCGCGGAGACGGCCGGGTACTCCTTCGCGTTCAACACCGCGGCGGTGGCCCTGCTCGGCACGGCCGTGCTGACGCTGTGGACGCTCCGGGAACGACCGAGGCGTCAGGAGAGCTGATCGGACGTCACCCGGTGAGGAGGACCACCCCGCGCCCGGAGGCGGGGTGGTCGATTTTCGGCCCACGGCAACGGCGGCACGAAAAAAGCGTCCCCGCCGCACCACCGGAAAGCAACGCGCCACACCTTCCGGTGGATTTCTGCTAGTATCGCGTGCCGGAGCGGGGCCGGATTCGGCAGCGGCCACGGAAGACGATCCGAATCCTCAGGGAGTTCACCGAATCGCGCGGGAACGGACCTGACGAAGACGGTTACCGCGCTTAACATTCACCCGAATTTCGTTTATCGTTCATCCCTATGATCACCCACGCGGCCAGTGAACTTCTCGAATGCCTCGCCGCAGAGGGAGTGGTCGCCTGGATGACCGGCGATGTTCGTGGCTCCCTCACGAAGCGGGAGTTCGGACGACTGATCGACAGTGGGAAATGGTTCGGCGAAACACTGCGCCACCATGCCGAATCACCGTCCCTGATCCGACGGGCGTGCGACGATTTCCGGAAGACGTACGAGGAGACCGGGGCACGTGACGGTTACGTGTCCGTCCCCCTGCGGCCGCATCCGGGAGACGACGCGCAAGCGCTGGTCGACGCCGCGCGGTCGATGCGCCGTGAGGTGGGGCGCCCCAATCTGCTGGTGCAGCTCCCGGCGACGGACGCCGGAATCGACGCCTACCAGGAATGCCTGACGCGCGGGATCGGGGTGAACAGTACCGGCATCCTATCCGTGGAGCGCTACCGGCGCGTGCTGGACGCCCACCTCACCGGCACCGAACGTGCGCTGGAGGACGGTGTCCGCCTGCACGACATCACGGCGGTGACCTCGCTACCGGTGGGAATCCTCGACGCGGAGGTCAACCGGGAGCTGGACCTGTGCTCCTCCGCCGAGGCCGTGGCCAACAAGAACCGGGCGGGCACGGCGGTGGCACGACTGGTGTACCGGCAGCGGGAAACACACCTCAGCGGTGACTGGTGGCGGGTGCTGCGCACTGCCGGCGCCCGGCCCCCCAGGCTCATGTGGACCGATCTCCGCGCCTGGCACGTACCCGCCCTGGTCGGTTGGAACACGGCTCAGGCGGTCTCGCCCTCGGTGCTGGAGTCGGCCGCGGCGCGGCACTGCTTGCGGGGGGACAACCTGCTGAACACGCACTTGCGGGCGAGCCGCACCGTCAGGACACTGAAATCCCTGGGAAGCGACCCAGAGCTGGTGGCACGTTCACTCGAACCCCACTGCGGAACCCACCGGCACGGCGAGAACACCGGGGCCGTCCCCGAGAACAGCGTTCAGCGGCCCTGACCCGCCGAACCCGTCATCGCGAACCCTTCGGAAACGGACCCGGAAACACTTCACCCGAGCGATCGTTCTCGCCGCGGGCCTCCCCGAGCCACCGCGCCCCGCTCACGATCTGGACATGGCAGGGGATTCGCCCTGTTAGGACAATTTTTTGTCAACTCTGGATTCCGCTATGTCCGGTTAGCGCGAAAACGTTGTTAATCTTGTGCCGCCAGTACGCCGAACTAGGGGGAACGGATCGGTGACCACGCAAAGCGCTGTTCCGGGTGACGAACTGCTCGGTTTCCTCGAACTTCTGGCCTCGAAAGCTCCCACCTCCCGAATAGAACAGTGGGCGGAGCGACTTCGTCAGGAGCACGACGATCCCGAGACAGTGAAGCGGATCGACAGGGCGGACGAACTGGCCCGGCTGGTGGCGAACACCTCACACCCCCTCCCCCAGCGGGACGCGGGCACGGCCGGTCTGGTCGAGACGGCGCGTGACCTGGCCCGCCCGCGGGAGACAGAGCCCCTACTGCGGCTGGTCGTGAAGCGGGCGCGTCTGCTGCTGAACCTCGACATGGCCTGGCTGGCTCTCCGCGATCCGGCGGACGACCACTACAACGTGCGGGCCGCCGACGGACACATCTCCACATTGACCCTCGGTCTCCAGCTCCCCGAGCACGAAGAGCTCGGCGACCGGGCGAGACGGCACTCGGTTCCGTTCTGGTCCGCCGACTACCTCACCGACGACCGGTTCACGCACTCCGAGGCCGTCGCCGAGATGATCCGCGCCGAAGGACTGTGCGCTGTCCTGGCCGTGCCGCTGGTCGATGAGAACACCGACCTGGGAACCCTCTACGTGGCGACCAGAACCGAGCACGTCTTCCGAGGCGAGGAGATCACCCTGATGTCCTCGCTGGGTGAGCTGGTGTCGGTGGCCGTCGATCGGACCAGGCTGCTGGAGAGCACGAGAAACGAGCTCGACGCGCTGCGACAGGACACCTCGGACTCGGTGCACTACTCGCGCGTGGCCCACAAGCTGCACGACACCCACAGTCGGCTGCTCGATCTCGTGCTGCGCGGGTGCGGCCTGCGAACCCTGCTCTGCGAGGCGGCCAAGGAACTCGGCGGAACCCTGCAGCTGCGCGACAACCTCGGCAACAAACTGTGCGCCTCCGGAAAGATCCCGGAGATCGAGGACATCGAGCACCGGTGGATATCGGCCGACGTGTCGGACGGGGAGATCCCCTTCCAACCGCTGCGCAGGATCTGGTCCTGCCCCGTCTCGGCGGGCCAGGAACAGCTGGGCACCCTGCTGATGCGGCGGGAACGAGAGCCGGGTGAGCACGAGCTGCGGCTGTTGTCGCTGTTCGCGCAGAGCGTGTCGATCCTGCTGCTGATCCAGCGCGGCACGGCGTTCGCCGAGGGGCAGCTGCGGGAGGAGCTGTTCGAGGACCTGCTCAACTGCTCCTGGCTGACACCAGAACAGTACGCTGAACGGGCCAGACGGCTGTCGATAGACCTGAACGAACCGCACACGGTGGTGATCGCCCGCCCCGAGGGCAAAGGCCTCGGCAGAGCGGCGGGTTGGGCCTCCTCCTACACGGCACGCCGGTCGGGGTTGAAGAACGTCCGGGGCGACAAACTGGTCCTGCTGCTGCCCGGTTCGGACGCCTCGGCCGAGGGACGCGCGGTCTTCGAGGAACTCTCCGGGCTGCTGGACCATCCTGTCACCGTGGGAGCGGCCGGCCCATTCTCCGGCACCGCCGCACTGCTCGACACCTACCGGGAGGCGGTGCGCTGCCTGGACGCGCTCACGGCGCTGGGCAACACCGGACAGTCCGCCGCCGCCGACGAACTCGGTTTCCTGGGGATGCTGCTGTCCGACAACCACGACGTGGACAGCTTCATCCGCTCGGCCATAGGACCGGTGCTGGAGTACGACGCGGCGCAGTCCACGGAGCTGGTCCGGACGTTGCAGGCCTATCTGCACTCCGGCAACAGCCCCACCAACGCCGCCGAGGCGTTGTACGTGCACCCCAACACCGTCTCCCGGCGGCTGGAACGCGTGACCACCCTGCTGGGACCGGGATGGCAACACCCGGACCAACTGCTGGAGATCCAGCTGGCGCTGCGACTGCACCGCGCCCGCCACACGCTGCGCGAGAACGACGACCGGGTGCTGCTCACCGGCCGTTCCGGCCGAAGTGCTCAGTAGTCCTCGCCGCGCGTGAGCACGCGGGCGGTGTGCGCCAGCGAGGCCAGCGTGATGTGCCGATGCCAGCCGGGAAACGTGCGCCCCTCGAAGTCCCGGAACCCGACTGTCTCACCGACCTCCTCGCTGTCCCGGCTGACGCGGCGGGGGAGTTTGCTGCTCCGCAGCAGAGTCTCGACCGAGGGGGTGCGGGCGTTCGTCAGCCACATGCGTTGCGGTGCTCCTCGCGGGTCCGACCACTCCCCCACGAGGCGAAGCTCCTGCCCCTTGGTGCCCGTGGCCGCCCGCTGCGGTGCCGGAGCGACCGGAACGGCCACGGCCGGGCTGGTGTGGCGGTTTCCGGTGGCCGGGTCGAGCCACTCCACGGGCCTGCGCAGCCCTCGAACCGATTCGAGCAGTCGTCGCGCGGTCAGCGGACCGGCGCCGTATCCCGGAAGTGTGGGGTCGGTGACGACGAAGTGGTTGTCGGTCCGCACCCGCAGCAGGAAGGGGAACGGGGCGGTGGACAGACCGGTGCCGAACACGTCGACGTCGATGGAGTCGTTGTCGAACACCACCGGGGCGCGCAGCGGTCCCCACCGCCGGGCGGCTTCGAGTCCCACGTTCGCCGCGCACTGCCCCAGCGTCTCCGTACCGACCCCCGTCGGGATGGCGGCCTTGCCCCGTCGACTGTGGTCGCCCAGCCACTCCGAGGTGAGGTACAGCCGCCAGTCCACCGGGAAGGACGACCGCCCGTCGGTCAGCCACAGTCCGAAGGCCTGCTGCTTGTTGGCGCACGAGAGCACACCGACCGAGTGATCGCCGGTCTTCGGGATGGACAGCGGGCGCACCACCCACGCGGCGGGGGTGATCCGCTCACGCAGGTGTGCCACGAGCCGCTCGCGCACCGCCGTCCAGTCCCAGGTGGAGCTGTGCACGAAGTGGTGCAGGTTCTGCGCCGCCGCCTCACCACCGACGGTCGTCGCGATGTTGCGGATGGAGCGACGCCCGGTGGTGGACAGCAGGCCGCGTACGTACTGCTCGCCGCGACGTCGCTGGTCTCTTCTGCGTAGCGCCGCGAACACGGCCGAGCAGAGCTCGTCGACGACGTCGTCGTCGGTGGTGGTGGACCTCGTCAGAACACTCATGTCTCGTCTCGCACCTTTTCGGGGAAAGCGCTGTGAAGGACGCTTTCCACGGTGCCGGAACGAGCCGACACCGGACAGGTGCGGCGAACACACGATTCGCCGCTCGTCCGGTGGTGGGAGCACCGGAGGAGCACGATACGGCGCCTCCGGAGGGAGGTCGGCGTGACCACGCTCACGACGGGTGCCCGGCGGGAGCGGTACGGCCCCGTTCGCCGGGGTGTTCAGCGCACCAGGACGCTGGTGAACTGCCAGGGATCCTCGTCCGGTTCCCACGGTGGTGCGTCGAGCCGGTCGTCGGGGCCGTCGAGCGGCGTCCAACCGGTCGGCACGGAAGGGCAGTCGCCGAGGTAGGGCTCGGCGGCCGCCAGCACCTCATCGTGGTCGAGGTCGTCCGGCACGCACAACCCCCGGTTCGGGTGAAACAGCATCCAACGCAATCCCCCGAGCACGGCGGCGGCCACCTGCAGGGTGGTCGCGTTCTGCCCGGGAGCGAGCGAGCGGGCGCGGTGGATGTCCAGGCGGCTGCCGGTCCACCAGCCGCCACGGCCGTGCCCCAGCAGCAGGACACCCAGCTCGTCGGCTCCTCCTACGATCTCGTCGTCCATGATCCGCCGCTCCGACTGCGTCCGGTAGCCGGCCATCCGGAACTCGTGCAACGAGGCCAACGCGGGGTCGCTGGGCAGGTAGGCGAACAGCACGGTGGGTCGGTAGACCGGCTCGCCCTCGTCGTCGCGGACGGTGAGCCGCTCACCGATGGTGTAGGTCTCCCCGTGGCTGATCATCATCCCCAGCATCGGCCCCGTGGTGGGCACCCAGGAGCGGACCCAGGTGCTCATTCCGGTCCGCGCCAGGTAGATCTGGTTGCCCGGCCCGCTCCCGTGCGTGACCGCCCGCGGCGGCAGGCACCGTTCGTGGGTCCCCCAGCCCAGCTCGGCGGGCGCCGTGGCCTCCTCCTGGAAGCCCTTGACCGACCAGGTGTTGACGAACTCGCCGACGCGTTTCGGGACGCTGCCGCGCTGGGTGTCCCGCTCGGAGATGTGGACGGCCTTCGTGCCGCTCGCCATGGCGATCCGGGCGTAGTCGGCCTCCGCCAGCGCGGACTCCAGCTCGTCAGCACCGTCGGGGCGGGGCTCGGCTCCGGCGGAGCGGTCGTCCAGCATCGCGGTGGCGACGTCGTGCAGCGCGCGTTTGGCCAGGTGGCTGACCAGCCCGGGGTTGGCGCCGTGCTCGACCACCGCCGTGGGGCCGGCCGGGTCGAGTCGGGCGGCCAGCTCGTACAGCTCGCCGTGCCTGCGGTAGGTGGTGCGGTCCGCGGCGCTCGTGGTGGAGTCGTTTTCGGACGGCCACATCTCCAGCGAGGTGTCGAGGTAGCGCACCCCGTGGGAGTGGCACCACCGCAGCAGGTCCAGGGAGTCGACGTCCCAGGTGAGGTTGATCAGCACGTCACCCTCGCCGAGCTGCTCCGCCAGGGTGTTCGGGTAGTTCCACCGCGTGATCCGGTGCCGCACGAAGCGCGCTCCCCGTGCCAGCGCCCCTTCGGCGTGGGCCCGCGAGTCGAGCTTGTCCATGATGGTCAGTCGGCGGAAGTCCATGTCGATGTGGCGCAGCAGCAGCGGTTGCAGGCACCGGGAAACGGCCCCGCAGCCGAGCAGCAGCATCCGGCCGGGGAGCTCCACCCGCCAGTCAGCTCGCATGGCACAACGCATACGCCGGTGGCGGGTCGAGGTCCACAACCGGTGGTGAAGGGTAAGTCGATCGGAGTAGCGGCGCCTTCGGGACCGTTTCACTCGGGGGCGGCGTCCGGCGCGGGCGGCCCGGCCGTCACGATGTCGAGGAAGGACCGCAGCACCGGGGGTGTGCTGCCGCGTCGCCAGGAGACGGCGGTCTGCGCCTGTTCGGTGACGTCGCTCAACGAGCGGAAGACGGCCCCCGCGCGGTGCACCCTGCGCATCGAGGCGGGCACCACGGCCACCCCCATGCCACCGGCCACCAGTCCGACGATGGTCTGCATCAACCAGACGTCGCGCTGGACCACCCGAGGGGTGAAGCCCGCGCGTTCGCAGGCCTCGACCACGATCGCGTAGAGCCCCGGCATGCTGCCGTGCCGGGCGGGCAGGATGAACGGCTCGTCGGAGACCTCGTCGAGCCGCACCCGGTCCCGGTCGGCCAGCCGGTGGGTGGCGGGCAGCGCGAGCACCAGCGACTCCTCGGCGACGGCCCGCACGTGCAGCGAGGGGTCCTCGAACGGCAGGTAGAACATCCCGGCGTCGATTCGCCGGTCGTGCAGCCGGTCCACGATCTCGTCGGGGCGCATCTCCTGCAGGTGCAGCGTGACGTCGGGGTACTCCGCCTTGAACTGGCGCAGGATGGGCGGCAGCACCGCGTTGGACGCCGAGGGGATGAACCCCAGCGCGAGCCTGCCCACCAGCCCGCTGCCGACCTCCCTGGTCATCCTGGTGGCCTGCTCGACCTCGTGCAGGATGCGCCGCGCCTCGTCCAGCAGCACCCGTCCCGCCTCGGTCAGCTGGGCACCACGCGCGGTGCGGTTGACCAGGGTGGTTCCCAGCTCCGTCTCCAGCTTGCGCAGCTGCGCGCTCAGGGGTGGTTGCGCGATGTGCAATCGGGCTGCCGCGCGGGTGAGGCTCTGCTCCTCCGCGATGGTCACGAAATACCGCAGGTGTCGTAGTTCCACTTCCGCCGTCCGTCGCAGCACAGCCGTGCCGCATATGTTGATCGTATGACTACCGTCACGAGATGGTATTGGACATATGACTTGGGTCAAAGTCACTCTGCTACCCGACGGTCACCGCTCCCTCCCGGGCCAGGACGAGCCACACCACGGCTCGCCCGCGCGGCGGCAGCGGAGCGCGAACGAATGACCGGTGCGGATTTCCAACCACGTCCAACCCAGCTAGGAGAGTGCTGTGGCGGGTGTTGAAACGACGAGCCGCGCGGGTGCCGCTTGGGTGCTGCCGCTGTGTTGGGCGGCGGTGCTGCTGGACGGCTTCGACCTGGTGGTGCTCGGATCGGTGCTGCCGGTGATGCTCGACGAGGGGGTGTGGGGGCTGACCCCGGCCAGCGCCTCGGTCGTCTCCACGGTCGGACTGATCGGGATGATGGTCGGCGCGCTGACGATCGGCACGGTCACCGACCTGATCGGGCGCCGCAAGGTGCTGCTGGTGGCGGTGTCCACCTTCTCGCTGTTCACGCTGCTGTGCGCGGTCGCGCCCTCGGTGTTCGCCTTCGGGCTGCTGCGCTTCCTGGCGGGTCTGGGCCTCGGCGGCTGCCTGCCGACCGCGATCACGCTGACCACCGAGTACGCGCGCGGCTCCTGGCGCAGCAGCGCCACCACCACGATCATGACGGGCTACCACGTGGGCGCGGTGCTGACCGCGCTGCTGGGGATCGGGCTGATCCCCGCGTTCGGGTGGCACGCGATGTTCGTGGCGGGGGCGCTGCCCGCCGTGGTGCTGGTGCCGCTGATGTGGCGCTACCTGCCCGAGTCCGAGGTCTTCCGGGAGAAGGCGGCGAGGTCCACCGAGTCGCACGGCGCCTCGGCACGGCAGAGCATCACGCTGCTGTTCCGCGACGGCACGGCCCGCTCCACGCTGGCCTTCTGGATCACCTCGTTCCTGGGGCTGATCCTGGTCTACGGGCTCAACACCTGGCTGCCGGAGATCATGCGCACCGCCGGCTACCCGCTGGGCACCTCGCTTGGGCTGCTGCTGACGCTCAACGCCGGTGCCGTGGTCGGGCTGGTCGTGGCGGGCCGCGTGGCCGACAAGGCCGGTGTGAAGGGCTCCACGGTCTGCTGGTTCGGCGCGGCGGCGGTGATGCTGGCGCTGCTCAGCGTGAAGCTGCCCGCCTTCGGGCTGTACGTCGCGGTGTTCCTCGCCGGGTTCTTCGTGTTCAGCGCCCAGGTGCTGGTCTACGCCTTCGTGGGGCGCAGCTACCCGGTGGACAGCAGGGCCACCGGGCTGGGCTGGACCACCGGTGTCGGGCGGATCGGTGCCATCAGCGGCCCGCTGATCGGCGGCGCGCTGCTCACGGCCGGTATCGCCTACCCGTGGGGTTTCTACGCCTTCGCCGCCATCGGTGCGCTGGGCGCGGCCGCGGTGGCGATCGCGGCGCGGCCCGCCCCGCACGCCGAGGAGTCCGCCGAGGCGGCGACCTCGGAGCGGGCGGGTTCGAACGAGTCCGTGGCCACGAGCTGAGGCGACCGGGACTCGGTTCCGTGACGAGTTGCCCGGTGGGGTCGGCGGTGTTCGTGGAGCATCGCCGACCCCACCGGCTCGTCGGCGGCTCGGCGGCCGGTACTTTCGCGCGCGTTTCGGCGTTTCTGCGGGACGCGGCGGTGGTTTCGCAGCAGCATCGGGAGCGGTAACCGCTCGCTGCGCTTGGGAGTCGACGTGGATTCGGACGGCGTGCTGGACCCGGCCGAGGTCTTCGACCAGCTCGGGGCCGACTACGAGGCGGCGTTCCACGAGGCGCCGCTGGTGTGGGAGGGGCTGGACGCGCTGCTGGCACGGCTGCGGCCCGATGACGAGGTGCTGGACCTGGGCAGCGGCACCGGGCGCCCGGTCTCGGAGCGGTTGTCCGGCGCGGGCTGCGGGGTGACCGGCCTGGACGTCTCGGCCACCATGATCGAGCTGGCCCGCCGGCGGGTGCCGGAAGCTCGGTTCGAGCTCACCGACATCCGGGAGCGGGACTTCCCGCCGGAGTCGTTTCACGCGGTGGTGGCGTTCTTCTCGTTCCTGACGCTCTCGCGCACCGAGATCCGCACGATGCTGGAGCGGGTGCGGCGCTGGCTCGCGCCGGAGGGGATGCTCGCGCTGCTGACGGTGCCCGGCGACATCGAGCAGCGGGTGGTGCGCTTCCTGGGGTACCCGATCCGGGCCACCAGCTTCGCCGCCGAGCAGTGGCCGGACGTGCTGGAGGAGGCCGGGCTGGAGGTGCTGTGGAGCCGTTCGGAACCGTTCGTGCCCACCGGACGGAGCCGTGCCGAGACCGAGCAGCACCTGCTGTTGCTGGCGCGGAAGACCTAGACCTCCGCCGGTCCCCGGCGTCCTTCCCGGTCGCGCTCCCTTCCCGGCCGCGCTCCGCGATCTCGCGGGAAATCGACGTGGGATCGGGCCGGGAACCCCGGCGGTCTCCCCGTGGGGTTCGCGGGGGATCGAGGCGGTGCCGGGACGGGGCCGACCCGGGTGTCCCGCCACCGTGTCGGGGGCTGGTCGGAGCACCCGGAGCGTGACGGACCGCGCCGAGGGCGGCGTATGTGGAGATTCGGAAGGGCGGGGCTCAGGAGCTCCGGAGCCGCCGCAGCCCGGCCAGCACCCGGCCCATGACGACCAGGTCCGGATGCTCGGCCACGCTGCCGGAGCCGACCTCGACACTCCCGTCCTCCCCGGCCCCGGCAGCAACCCCGGTACCGGGCGCGGTACCAGCCGCCGCACCTACATCGGCACCAGCGGGCACCGGTGACGGCGCCACCGGCCGCGGCACCGCCGGCGCGAACAGGTGCGGACACCGATCCGGATCAACCAACGGCCATCCGATCAGCTCCACGGTGGGCCGCTCCTCCCGGAAATGGGGCTCCAACCGCAGCGCCGCCAACCTGCGTGCCGCCGGGCCACTGCCCCCGGCATGGCGCGGACGCGAGGCACCCCGCCGCGACCAGAACCGCAGCACCACCGCCACCCCGGCCAGCACCAGCGCGGCCCCCACCGGACCCGCCGAACCCACCATCACCACGACGCCTCACCCCGTTCACCCAGCACACCCGCATCGACCACACCGTCCACGGCCCCACCACCGAACGAGACCGTCGCCGCGTGCTCCCGCAGCAGACGCGCCACCCGCTCCAGCACCACCGCCGTCTCCGCGCACTGCCGCGCCGTGGCCCGACCACCGGCCAGGTCGTAGGCAACCTGGTCCAGCACCCACCGCTCGTGCTTGAGCACGATCACCAACTTCGCCCGATCACCGGTCACGACCGCACCTCCGCCCCGGCACGCCGCTCGATCTCGGCCAACGGCTCCAGCCCGACGAGCTCCCGCGTCCGCTCGTCGCAGTCGCGGCACGTGCCCCACAACCAGGCCACCTCACCCGTCTCGGCCGAGACCTCGACGCCGCACAACGTCGAGACCACCACACCCTCCGGAAACTCCACCCCCGGCAGCGGCACCACGTCCCCACTCGCGTGCCGAGCACCACCACCCGGCACCCACACGAACGGATGCGACACGAGCGATCACCCCTCACTCCGATCAACACCACACCGTTACCAGTGGTGCGTTTGGTTCTGTAACAGATTGTTCGAGGGCACCAATTTGCCGCAATCCCCTGATCAGGTGATCTTCAGGTCCAGAACTCAGCTGGTTATGCTGTGGTGCATGGCTGGTACCACCCCGAAAGCACGTGCGCTCGGCGCCGAGCTGCGTTCCGCGCGTGAAGCGGCGGGAATGGGTCTGCGGCAGTTGGCCGATCTGCTCGAAACCTCGCACGCGACAGTGTCCCGCTGGGAAACCGGGCAGCGGGCACCGAAGCCCGAGGACGTGACCGCCTACCTCGCCACCGTGGGTGGGACCGCCGAGCAACGCGAACAACTGGCTGACCTGGCCAGAGACCCGGACGGCTCCCACTGGTTGTCCGTGGGAATGCCCGAACAGCACCGGCAGCTGGCGACCCTGCTGGAGATCGAGCGAGAGGCCAGCCGGATCACGACCGTCTCACCACTGCTCATCCCCGGCCTGCTTCAGACTGCCGACTACGCACGAGCGATCATGACGACCGGCGGAGTCCCCGCCTCCGAGATCGACACCCGAGTCGCCGTACGGATCGGACGACACGACGCCATCGTGCGGAAGAACCCGGCGCACCTGCGTGCGTTCATCGGCGAAGGCGTGCTCAACCAGCTGATCGGCGACAGCGAGATCATGGTCGATCAACTACGGGCGCTGCTCAAATACGCCGAACTCGACAACGTCGAACTGCGGGTGATCCCCACCAGATGCGGCTGGCATCCAGGGCTCGAAGGCCCGTTCTCGCTGGCTGAATTCGACGGGACCCGCTCCCCTGTCGTTCATCTGGAAAACCGGGTCTCGGCATTGTTCCTGCACGAAAGCGACGAAGTTCAAGCGTATCTGGACGCCCTGGACAGGGTACGCGAAGTCGCCATGAGCCCGGCCGAATCCGTGGGGACTATCGGCGACGCCATCAACGAAACGGAGAGCACACAGTGACCACGCCACACACCTGGCGCAAATCCAGTCGAAGCACGAACACCGACAACTGCGTCGAGGTCGGCCGGTTAGCCGACGGCGCGGCCGTCCGTGACACCAAGGACCGCACGGGTGGGCATATCACCACCACCCGAGCACAATGGGCAGCCTTCATCACGGCCGTCAAAACCAACCGCTTCCACTGACCACACGAAGTCCACGACGGCCCCCGGTAGCCACCCCGGCGCGGGGGCGCCACCAACTCCTCGTGAAATCGCCGGGCACCCGGCCGAAACCGTGGAGCTCACCGACGACGCCACCAACGAAACGGAGAGCACACAGTGACCACGCCACACACCTGGCGCAAATCCAGTCGAAGCACGAACACCGACAACTGCGTCGAGGTCGGCCGGTTAGCCGACGGCGCGGCCGTCCGTGACACCAAGGACCGCACGGGTGGGCATATCACCACCACCCGAGCACAATGGGCAGCCTTCATCACGGCCGTCAAAACCAACCGCTTCGCCTGAGGTCAGCCATTGGGACTGTCTCGGCGAGTCCTCGTGTGCCGGAGAATCTTCTCGATCGGCCGTCTCACACGACTTCCGGATCGACCCTTCCACCACAACGGGGCCAGGATTCTCTGGACGGCACCATCGACGAACAGGAAGAAGCGGTATGAGCCCAGCATCCCACTGGCACAAGTCCAGCTATAGCGGCAACCAAACCAACTGCGTCGAGATCGGCCGGTTAGCCGACGGCGCGGCCGTCCGCGACACCAAAAACCGCGCCGCCGGGCACCTCACCACCACCCGAGCACAATGGGCAGCCTTCATCACGGCCGTCAAAACCAACCGTTTCGCCTGAGGTCAGCCGTTCAGACCGTCCCGGAAAGTGCGCGTGCACCGGGACGGTCTTTTCGCTCGGCCGCGTTTTGACCGGGAACAGGGTCTTCCGCGACGGGTTCGTCCGCTGAAGAGCACTCGCTGTCGGTCGGCGGCGCTACCGTCGCGCCGTGCGACAGCTGCCCGCTTCGCCAGGATCCACGCGCGGACCGAACGAGCCGTCAGCGATGCCCGGGACGTCGCCCGCGACGACGGGGGCGAGGATTCTGCGGCTGCCCCAGAGCAGGATGAGACGCTCCACTGCACGCGGCGCGCCCTCTCCGAAGCAGCGGCCACCCCCAGGAGGCCGCGCGGTGACCGTCCTTCCTGTCGACGTGTCACCGGAAACGCGCGGGGAGTGGAGACATCGAGGCCAACGGCGAGTTCGGCGTCAGGCGTGCCGCACGACCGCCGCTCCTCGGCTGTCTCTCCCGCGATCACCATCGGCGGGCACCGCCGACGACCACGCCAGCGGCAGGCAAGCCACACCCCTCGCGCACGCCGAGACGGAAACACAGGCAGGCACTGTGAGCAGCCTCGAGAAGCTCGGTGAGCAGCTGGCCCTGGTACTGGCCAAACTCGCCGAAGGCCAGGCCGCTCTCCGCCAAGCCCGCCACCGCATCGGCGAAAGCGGCCAGGCCCTGGCCGCCGTCGTCGACGACGACACCCACCCAGACCTGTCGTCCGGCATCTCGGCCCACCGCGAGGCCTGGTCCACCACGACCGAGGCCGGCAAAGCACTCGTTTCGGTCGACAAGGTCATCCGCACCTACATGACCAGCATCGGCGCCCCCGGTGTCGAGACCGCCGGAGTTCCCAGCGATGACGAGGCGAGCCCACCGATGGTCGCCACACCATCGTCGGAGAACACAGCGCGGTCCGACCAGTCGCACGAATTCACCCCCGAGTTCGGCAGCCCCGAATGGCTCGCCGCTGTCGGTAGGCGCATCCCGCCCTCGAACAACTACAGCCCGACCCGGGCCATCGCCTTCGATGATCACGGCAACGAGATCATGTCACTATCAAGCTCTACCGAGCAGGAACTCGGTGACGCTGCCCAGGACTTCTTGACCAAATCCAAGCAGTTCCCTCCGGTTTCTCCGCCGGGCAGCAAGATCGACAGTACCGATCACGCCGAGACGAAGCTGGCCATGTGGCTGCGTCAGCAGCGAGAACGCGGAAGCGCCATCACGCACATGACCGTCGTCATCAATCACCCCTACGTCTGCGGGCCACCGCTGGGATGCCAGCGTGCCGTGCGGGCGCTGCTGCCCCGAGAGGTCACCATGACTGTCGTCTCCGCCGTCTCTCAGCGAGAATGGCCGTTGAAGGGAGTGGCCCCACAATGATCTTGAACGCGGTGATCCACGGGACCTACCACTACGGTGAGTCCCCCCAGCAGGTCGAAGCGCTGATCAACAAGGTCCTGTACGACCTGGACCCGGGCACCCCGTGGGAAGCGATGGCCCCCGGCGAAGATGCCTACTTCAGCTTCGCCACCGCTCGTCACGATGCGGATACCTTCGACTGGTGGCCGGACAACTACCTGCAGATCGCGACGAACCCACGTACCGGCTTCGGAGCGCTGACCTGGACACACACCGAAGAGCGCCGAGTGGTCGACTCCCTTTACGGCCACCGGTGGGTCTCGGTCAACCCGCGCCCTCCCCGGGACCCGGCAGTCATCGGTGACCCGGGATACCCACGCTGGTTCCACCCCGCCTACACCATTCCACTCGACCGCGTGGAAACCGCGATCCGCGAGTTCTGCCGCCGTGGAACAGGTGACCGGCCCGAATGCATCCTGTGGTCCTCGGACGGTGACGATCTCGACCGGTTGTACGTAGACGCACACCAATACCGAGCCATGCTGCGCAACGCCGCATAGCACCCGATGTGCTTGGCAGCGGTGATCACCCGCTTCCTACCTGGATCGGCGCGTGCGCCGAGCTCACGGCGCGACCGTCCGCCACACCAAAAACCGCACCACCGGGCACCTCGCCACCACGCGAGCACAGTGGATGGCCTTCATCGCCGCCCTCGAAACCAACCGCTTCCACTGACCACGAGCTCCCTACGGTGGTGCCCCGGTGCCCGTTCAAGCGCCAGGGCCTCGCCCCCGAGGGGCGCCGTCAACTCCTCGCGAAATCACCGGGCACCGGGCTCCCGGCCTCCTCCCAGAGCCGGGCGGTGATCCGCGCCGCCGGGTCATCACCCGCCTCGCGGTAGCCGGTCCCCGCCCACAGCGCCAGCCCGTCCTGGTCGGCCTGCGCGGCGGCAGCGGCGCGCAGCGGCTTGGTGAGCTGGTTGACCTCCGGGTAGGCGGCCGGGGCGGTGGCGTCGTGCTCGTCGATGAACCGGTTGCGCAGCCCGCGCGCGTTCCTGCCCGAGAACGCCCTGGTCACGGCGGTCTCGGCGAAGCGCGGATCGATCAGCGCGTCCTTGTGCGCGCCGTTCGTCCCTGCCTCGGGGCAGCGCAGGTAGGCGGTGCCCAGCTGTACCGCCGTGGCCCCCGCCCGCAGCGCGTTGGCGATGTCGGTGCCGTCGGAGATCCCACCGGCCGCGAGCAGCGGCAGCTCGGTGGCGGCGCGCACCCGGACGAGCAGTTCGAGGGTGCTCACCTCGTCGTCCGGGGTGTCCACGTGGAAGGTCGCGCGGTGGCCACCGGCCTCGCTGCCCTGCACCGTGAGGGTGTCGGCCCCGTTGTGCTCGGCCCGCCGGGCCTCCTCCACCGTGGTCACGCTCGCCACCACGTGCGTGCCCACCCGGTGCAGCCGCTCCACCGCCGCCGGGGGCGGCGCACCGAACGTGAAGGAGACGATCGGCACCGGTTCGCGTTCCAGCAGGTCGAGCTTCTCCTCGAACCGGTCGCGGTCGGACGGGTCGGGCTGCGGCAGCTTCGCGGCGTAGCGCTCGGCCTCACCGCGCAGTTCCTCCAGGTAGGCGGCCACCGCCTCGCCCCGGTCGGACTGCTCCCCCGGCACGAACAGGTTGACGCCGAAGACCGGGACGTCGCCGCGCAGCCGTTCGATCTGCTCCCGCAGGGTTTCCGGGGACTTGTAGCCCGCCGCCAGGAAACCGGTGCCGCCGGCTTCGGCGACGGCGGCCACCAGTTCCGGGGTGGACGGGCCGCCCGCCATCGGCGCGGCGATCACTGGGATCCGTAGCTCGGAGAAGGCGAACACCGCGTGCGCTCCTGGTCTTCGAGGGTGATCGTGTACCGGCCCGCCCGAGGCGAACCGCTTCCGGGCGAGAGCGCTACCCGACGAGTCGTGATAACCACCGTGCGTCCCGGCGAGATCCACGGTCACAAAGCCTCATCCGCCGCGCAACAGCGGAGCGGATGAAATCCGGCACAGGCCCCGAACCGATGATTCGTCAACCGACTCGGGGTGAAATCACGGCATCGAGCGAGGGACGAACCGGAAAAATCCGTGGTTACCGCCGCCGCGTCGGACTAGGGTAGGCCACGACGAGGTGGCACCGCGAAGCCGCGACCGCGTTCCGGCGCGGGCACGCCGAATCCACCACTCACGCGATCGGGGTTGCCCGTACGGACGACCCCGGCTCCGGTGAAGCAGGAACGCGTGGCGCGGGCCGCTACCCGATATCGGTCCTCCCGGTGCGGGAGCCCGCGGCAGGTTCCACCGACCCGATCACTTCCACGAGGACGTCCATCATTGACCAGAACCGTACGAGCCGAGTTCGACGAGCGGACCATCACCGTCTACCAGGCCTACCGCCCGGAGATCGCCGAGGCGGCGCTGCGGGCGGGCACGTTCGTCGCGCCGTTCAAGCGCGACCGCATGACCTGGATCAAGCCCTCGCTGCTTTGGATGATGCATCGCTGCGGCTTCGGCACCAAGCCCGACCAGGAGCGGGTGCTGGCCGTGCGGCTGCGGCGGGAGGGCTTCGAGTGGGCACTGGCCCACTCCTGCGCGAGCTCGTTCGACCCGAGGCGCTACCGCGACCACGAGCACTGGCGCGCCCGCCTGGCCGAGAGTCCGGTGCGGGTGCAGTGGGACCCCGAACGCGACACCGCCATGCGCCCCACCGAGCGGCGGGCGATCCAGGTGGGATTGGGCGGTGACGCGGTGCGGCGTTACGTGGACGAGTGGATCGTCGCGGTGCACGACCGCACCGACCTGGCGGGCGAGCTCCACCGGCACCACCGGGAGGGTGATCACGAGGCGATGCGGCGCCTGCTGCCCGCCGAGCGGGAGTACCCGCTGCCGGAACGGATCCGCACCGTCATCGGCGCCGACTGAGCGCGGGGGCTCGCTCGGAGTCCGTGGGACACCCGATCGGGGGTGCCCCTCGCGCGGTGGGAGGTTCCCCGGGCCGAGCACTGGGCCGCTCGGGGCGGGGCCCACGAGGAGCGGCCCGCGCGGCCGGGAGAGGAGCTCCCGACCGCGCGGTGGGATGGCTCACTGGGAGACCCTGACCCAGTCGATCAGGTAGCGCGAGCTGCCCGAGGCGACCTTGTCCACGGTGGACTGCGGGATTCCCGGGTAGGGCTGGGTTACCCCGTTGACGCCCTGCGGGTAGGTGCCGCCGAGCGCGAAGTTGAGGATCATGTACTGCGGGTCGTCGTAGACCCAGGTCCAGCCGTTCCGCTCGATCTCGGCCTTGGTGATGCGGTAGATCTGCCTGTCGTCGACGAAGAAGGTGAACCCGCCGTTCCACCAGTCGGCGCGGTAGGTGTGCCAGCCGCCCGGATCGCCGCCGGGGAAGGACTGGCTGGCGTTGACCGGGGTGTCGCCGTGGTACTCGGGGCCGTGCAGCGCGACGCTGGTCCACGGCTCACCGACGTTCTCCATCACGTCGACCTCACCGTTGGTGGGCCAGGGCTCGCCCTCGTCGATCTTCGCGCCCAACGACCACCAGGCCGGCCACAGCCCGGCAGCGCCGGCGTTCTCCGGCAGCTTGATGTGGGCCTCGTACCTGCCGTAGGTGAACTCGAAGCGGTCCTGCGTGCTCACCCGGCCGGAGATGAAGTCGTAGCCGCGGCCGTCCGGGGCCTGGAAACCGGGCCGGTAGCGGGGGTGCAGCGCGAGCGCGCCGCCGCTGGCACCGGCGACGTTCTGGTCGATGTAGATGGTCTCCGGGGAGTCCACGTAGGCCTGCTGCTCGTTGTTGACCGTGCCGAAGTTCTCGCCGGTCCTGAGGACCTTCCACTTGGAGCGGTCGAGGTTGTCGCCGGAGAAGTCGTCGAAGAAGGTCACCGCGGAAGTGCCCGCCGAGTCGGCCGGGTTGGCGGCGCTGGTGGCTGATGCCGACAGCAGGGCGGTCAGTGCCAGGGCGGCGCCACCGAGCAGTCGCTTCCTTCGTCCACGCATCGAAACTCTCCTCGCTGGGGGTGACGGAGCGGGTGCACCCGAACATCGATGCTGGTGGGGAGAGGTTGAACGGTAAAGACAGTATCGATCAAGTAACACGAAGTTGCGCCGGAAAGCCGATCGGACGGCGACGATCGGAGGGCGTTCACGGGGCCGGGAACGAGCGAGTGTGAGAACTTGACGTTCTTTCGTGAAACGCTACGAGCACGGACCTTCGAGTCGCGGCTGAATTCGTCCATCTCCTCGGGGAAGCTTCTGGAGAGCCCCTCCGGGCGCCCGAAAGCCGAAGCTCCCGATGTGGTGTTCGACCAAGCTGTGTTCCCGCACGAGCTCCAGCGAACATCTCCACAAAAAAGATTTTATCAACCAACCGAGGAGAAGCTGTTCAGCGTTCAAAAGAAGACGCTGGAACACTCACTTGGCATTCTCCGTCACCTCCCCGGACTCTTGTGAGCCGAAATCTCTCGGATACTGGCAAACCTGGCTGTCGCGCTGAAATAGACCTCCCCCGAATCGATCACAGCGCTCACTTCACCGTTGTCCGTTTTCTTCATCCGAAGATCCACCTTCAGCGGCGCCGTCCATCCCTGAATGGCCAGCTCGGAGGGATCCAAAAAATCGAGTTTCAACCGAACGGAATCAGCACCTTTTCTCTCCCATTTCTTCGGCATCACCACCGGGAGCTCCGGGAGGTCGAACCCGAGCATGACGGATAGGTATTCATAATCGAGTGTCACCTCTCGCAGGGTTATCCCGTCCAGCCCAGGGAGATGGTCACCGTATATCGCCCTGATCCCTTCGGTTCTGATCACGTAATCAACCCAGCTCATTGCCCGGATACACCACCAACTGATCGACCCACGAGCTTCGAAACACGAAGATAATCTTTCCGGAAAATCAACAACTCCCCCAGTGGACGCCACCACCCTCATAAGGACATACCGGACGTTCCATGTTCTGATACCCGGATATTCTTTCGAGACGAGCGCTTCTTGCTCTCAGTTTTAGCTCCGTCACATGCGATTCGATCGCACAACAGATTACTCCGTTTTCTTCGCCTATGTGAAGATCCGAAACAACGTACTCCCCCCACCCGCGAAGCGAGAGGTCGACGATCCCCACGAAGCGGACCGTCAACTGTACTGTGTTGTGCTTTTTTCTGGCCCAACTTTCCGGGGGTGAATCCGGAAATTCGGCGAGATCGAACCTGAGCGAGACACCCTCCTTTCCCTGACGCAACTTCACCTCGACGAGTTCGACCTCTTCCAGGCTGGGCGCTTTCCCTCCGTAGAGTTTCTTGAGTTCCGTTGTGTCGCCGACGGTGCCGAGCCAGCTCATCGTCACCTGCTCACCGAAAAGGATAGTGGTCGCGCGTCCCGTCAACATTTCCGGTTCTGGGTTTGTCCACAGGGCGCACGTTGAAGTGCGATCCCTGCTTCGTTCCCTGCCCCGCCGGCCTCATACCGAAGGGGAAGTTTATAGGTGTCGCATCGCGAGTCACCGGCGAGTGCCTCATCACGGCCGAGAGCGACGTAGTAGGTGTGAAGTGTTCCCGTTTGAGCGGACACTTCAATCCTCTCACCAATGAATGGCAGCCCCCAGCCAACCACCGATACCCAACGAAAACACACCCCACCAGCAAACACCACACCCCGAGCCGAACCACCGCTACACGCTACCAAACCACCTCACCGAGCTTCCCCGCATCACACCTAACAAACCCTCACCCAGGGTCAGTATCGGCAAGGTACTGCGCCGTCGTCTTGAACCACGGCGAATCACCTGGAAAATCACGCGGCATCCACGGCTCCCGACGCCGCCCCGAGACGACTTCCACCAAGAACTCCACCATCGAACCCTCGAACACACTCCACTCCATATCCTCATCCCGTGACACCACACACCACTGTTCCGGATCCTCCCGCGGCTCCATCAACAAGTAACACACGTCATCATCAATCGTATTCGCCCACGGCAGAATATTCTCCCTTCCTTCCTCCAAAGTCGCCCACTCCGGAACCTCATCCCAAAAATAACGCACCCTCCGCATTTCGCTACGCCATATTTCCAAGGTTCCCTCGATATTATCCGCGAAGCGATAGATGATCAGAAAATCCTCAATGGTACCTCCACCGTACGTATCCATGAACTCCTTGTAATAACTCGGCAACCGCAGCCCCAACGCCTGCTCGACCGCCGCCCAATCCACCGGGTCCAGCGACACCTCCGGTGGCGGCAACACCGACTTCAATCGATCCAACACTGATGACACCATAAACCTCCTTCCACGATTCACGGCAGCCGATTCAACAATGATACCGGAGGAAAAACATCTCTCCCTGAAGCATCACGCGCCGTCATCGTAACCCCTTCCGGCATACCGTTCGCCCCTCGATACACCGGAGTAACTTCGTAGCTCACCGGACCAGCACCAGAGCTGACCGCCTTTCTAACTTCCCGCTCATAAGCACGCATGTTCGGCGTATTTACCGGATCTTGATACAATGTAGTCAGGTTCTTGCGATTATCGCCAGGACCGCCGAGCTGCTTCGCCAAAAGGTGACCACGCGCATGGCCATACCCACCGTATTTTCGTGAAACGCCGTTTACGAAACCGGGGGGATCTTTTTGAGCTTTCGTGCCCTTATCAAGCATACCTTTGGTGACTCGTGCGGTCATGCCGGTGGCTCGGCCTTGGTCGAGTTCGCCGTACTGGACCCAGCCGCCGTCGTCCCAGCACTGCGTGTTGCTGTTGTGGACGAGTACGGGTGTCTCGCCTGCGACCGCATAGTACGTGTGGGTGTCGTTGATGGTGAGGTTGTGGACCCGCTGTAGGGCGGTCCAGGTGCGGATACCGGTGACCAGCCGCTGCTCACCCTCGGCGGTGCGCACCCGGTCCCCAGCCTGGAGATCGGCCGCCTCGACCCACTCGTCGCGGGTGGGCACCCAGAACGGATGCTCGCCCGTCGCCGTCACCGACTCCGTCTTTTCGCCTCGGTCGCCACCGACATCGACGGTGACCTCCACCAAGTGCTTCTCACCCTGGCCGGTGATGGTGGCCGTCACCCGCTTCGGCGCGGTCTCCCCCGTCTCCGGGTCGGTGGCCAACACCCGATCACCGAGCTCGACCTCCTCGATCGCCCTGCGCGACCCATCGGCCAACACCACCTCGGTACCCGGCACGAAACTGTTCGGCGTACACGCACCACCAGCACCCGACGAGCCGGACGAGCGCGCCGAACCACCATCGGGCAGATCCGGCGTCGCCCCCGGACGGGACACCCCACCACCACGCCGGAGACCACCCACAGCCCCCAACGCCTCGGGCACGAACCCACCGGCATCCTCCTCCGAACCCGCCGACACCGCATCCGCGGCCAGCACGCCCAGCTCGACCGGGTCCTGGTTGTCCAACCGGTCCAGCTTGTTGCGCACCTGGTCGGAAACCGTGTTCGACGGCTTCGGCTTGGGGTGGTGCGTCATCGCGTCGTCACGCACCCGCTTGCGCCGCGCCGCCTTCCGGGCCGCCTCACGCGCCGCCGCCTTGGCCCGCGCGATCGCCGCCCGCGACATGGTCTTACCGGCCGCCGAACCACCAGCGGAAACGGCCACACGCCCACCGACGTTCCGCACGACCTTGCCGACCCGACTACCGGCCCTACCCCGGGCCTTGCCGCCGCCTCGACTCTTGCCCTTGCTCTTGGCCTTACCGCCGCCCCCGCGGTTGAACTTCCTCCCGCCGGAGGGCACGTCGTCGGCCGCCTTGCCCGCCTTGCGGCTCCGGCTCCAGGTCTTGTAGCCCTTGTAGGCCGCCTTGGCCCCCTTGGCGAGCTTGCCGACCGGCGTGAAGTTCGCCGCCGTCCAGGCACACCCCGCCCAGGAGCCCTGCAAACACCGCTTGGCGTCGTTGTAACCGGAGACCTCCTTGACGACGTCGAGCGCGGCACCCCAGAAGTAGCCCCTCGGATCGATCCGCGTCAGCGGATTACCACCCGCATAGGCGTACCGGTTGGCGTCGGTCGTGCTGGTCGGATCCAGGTTCGCCGAGTCCCGCGAGGTGAACGTGCCCGTACCGGGCCGGTACCAGCGCGAACCCATGTTCACCTTGCCGCTGTCGGCATCGGTGAACTGCCCCTGGTAGCCCAGCGAGGGCTGCGCACCCTCCTTCCGGCTCACCTGGCCGAACGGCGAGTACGAACGCCACCCCGACACCGAACCGTCGTCCGGCGAGACCGCGCCCACCAGGTCGGTGTGCTGGTTGGTCACCGCGATCCCGGCCGAACCGCCGTTGGCGACCCCGAGCGCACCACCCTCCGGCGTGTAGGAGTACCGGCTCTGCCCGTCCGAGGTCACCTTCAGCGAGTCGCCCGCGTAGGACAGCGAACGCGACCCGGCCGAGACCAGCCGGTTCAGCGCGTCGTAGCCGTAGGACTTGTCACCGTCGGCGGTCATCTCGCCGTAGGCGTTGAACCGCACGTCGGTGGTGGTCCCACCCGCGCTCCGGGCGGTCACGGTGCCGCGCGCCGAGTACTCGAACTCGGTGCCGCCCCGCGAGAGCAGCCGGTTGCGCGCGTCGAACGTGGCCGTCTCGCCGCCGGAGCCGACGAGGTTGCCCGCCGCGTCCCAGGAGTACTCGGTGACCTGGTCACCGTTGTCCCAGGAGGTGAGCCTGCCCGCCTCGTCGTAGGTGTACTTCGAGCTCGTGGTGCCCGAGGCCGTCGAGTTCTTCTTGCTGATCAGCCGGTCGGCCACGTCGTAGTCGTAGGACAGCTCCGTGCTGACCGAGTCGTCGGCCCGGTGCACCGTGTCGGAGGAGAGCCTGCTGAGCTCGTCGTAGCCGTACTCGCGGTAGGTCCCCTGGTCGCCGTACTCCACGCGGGCACGCCGCCCGGCGTCGTCGTAGCCGTAGGAGGCGGTGATGCCGGTGAGCGGGTCCACCGCCGTGGCCAGCCGCCCGGCCGCGTCGTAGCCGAACGACGCCTCCCCTGCCGCCGTGGTGGTGGCGCTGATCCTGCCCTCGTCGTCGTAGGCGAAGGTGGAGTCACCGGAGGGCCCGGAGGCCGAGACCAGGTTGCCTCGGTCGTCGTATCCGAAGGTGTTGGTCCTGCCCGACACCGAGGCCGAGGTCATCCGCCCGGCAGCATCGTAGCCGAAGCTCCGGTCCGGGGTGGCCCCCTCCGCGCCGGAGCCGCTCTCGCCGACGAGGTTGCCCAGCGCGTCGTAGGACTTGCTGACGGTCACCCCGCCCGGCTGGATCTCCCGCTTCACCCGTCCCAGCGCGTCGTAGGCGGTGGTGTAGGTGCGGTCGGCGGCGTCCGGGTGCCGCTCGGTGGCGGGCTCGATCGTGGACTCGGGCAGGTTCCACGAGTTGACGGTGTAGACGGTGGTGTTGCCGTTGCCGTCGGTCGCCCTGGTGACGTTGCCCGCCGCGTCGTAGCCGTAGCTGGTGGTGATCTTCTCGGTCTCGGAGACCGGGCGGGTGACCGAGCGCAGCCGGTTCAGCGGGTCGAACGAGCGGGTGGTGGTCACCCCGTGCGCGTCGGTGCTGCTGACCTGGTTGCCCGCGCGGTCGTAGCCGAAGCCGCGGCTGCGCACCTCCTCGCCGGAGGCGTCCAGGTCGGCCGTGCGCAGCAGCCTGCCCGCGAGGTCGTACTCGTAGGTGGTGGTCACCCCGGACGGCTCGGTGATCGAGACCGGCTTGCCCTGCGCGTTGTAGACCGACGTGGTGGTGTTGCCCGCCGGGTCGGTCATGCTCACCGGGTTGCCGAGGTCGTCGTGCTCGTAGGTGGTGGTCAACCCGGTGGGGGTGGTGACCGAGGCCGGATTGCCCAGCACGTCGTAGGTGTAGCGGGTGGTCAGGTTCCTGGTCGGCTCCGGCACCCGCTCCACCACGGTGGAGGTGATCGTCCTGCCGAGCTCGTCGTAGGTGTAGTGCGTCTCGGCGCCGGTCACGTCGGTGGTCGAGAGCCGCTCGCCCAGCGGGTCGTAGGTGGCCCGCCACACGCCGCCGGACTGCTCGCCCTCGCGTGCCGGGTCGGTGCGCCGCACCAGGTTGCCCAGCTCGTCGTAGTCGAAGGTGGTGGTGTTGCCCAGCGCGTCGGTGCTCTCGACCACGCGCCCGGCTGCGTCGTAGCTCCGGGTGCTGGTGGCGGTGATCGGCTCACTCGCCCCCGGCGGGGTGTAGTCCGGCTTGGTGGTGCGCACCAGCCGCCCGGCCTTGTCGTAGGCGTTGGTGCTCACGTTGCCGTTCGGACCCCGCTGCGCCACCGCTTCGCCGAAGGTGTTGTAGCCGGTGGTGGTCACCGGGGAGACGGGCTCCGCCGGGTCGCCGCCGGATTCGGCCCGCACCTCCGGTCGCGTCACGGTGACGCGTCTGCCGAGCGCGTCGTAGCCGTACTCGGTGGTGAATTCCGCCGGATCAGCGCCCTGCGCGGTGCCCCTGGGGTCCACCGTGGACGTCACGAGTCCGCGCTGGTCGCGGTGGCTCTTCGAGACCAGGGTCTGCCCGCCGGTGTGCACGGTGTGCGAGAGGCGCCGCCCCATCGGGTCGTAGGTGCTCTCGGCGTGCCGGGTGATCTCACCCTCGGGGTTGCGGTCGATGACCTCCAGCGGGTTGCCGACCGCGTCGTAGCTGGTCTCGGTGGAGCGCAGCACCCGCTCGCCCTCGCGGTCGGTGCTGCGCACCGGGCGCCCGGCCGGGTCGTACTCGGTGCTGGTGCTGTACTGCCCGTCACCGCGGACCACCAGCGACTCGGAGCCGTCGCCCAGGTACTCGTAGCGCCGCAGCAGCAGGTCGCGGGTCTCGCCGGTCTCCGGGTCCTCGTAGTCCAGCAGCCGCTCGGCGGCCAGCTGCCCGTCGTCGTAGTAGGTGTAGCTGGTGGTGCGCCCCATCGCGTCGGTGACGCTGGCCAGCCGACCGGCCGGGTCGTAGGCGCGGGACTCCAGCACCACGTCGTGCGGTTCGGAACCGTCACCGCTGAACCCGGTCACCGTCATGGTCGCCAGCTGGTGCCGGGCGTCGGTGTAGGTGTAGGTGTACTCGGTTCCGGTGGGCGTCAGCCGACGCACCACCTCGCCGAACTCGTCGTACTCGGTGCGGGTGACCCCGCCCTCGGGGCCGGTGACCTCCAGGCGACGGCCCCGGTTGTCGTAGGTGTAGGAGGTGGTGCGGGCCGGGTCGTTGCCCAGCGCGTCGTCCACCGTGGTCTCGGCGAGGCTGCCGTCACCGTTGTAGGTGTTGCGCACCCGGCGCTGGTGGCGCTCGCCCGTGACCGCGTTCTCGGTCTCGGGGCCGACCTTCTCGACCAGCCTGGACGCTCCGTCGTACTCGAAGGTGGTGGTCAACCCCTCCGGCTCGCTGTCGGAGACCTGGGTCTCGGTGGTCTTGCGTCCCAGCCCGTCGTAGTCGTACTCGGTGACCAGCCCTGCCGGGTCGGTGACGCTGGCGAGGTCACCGGCACTGGTGTAGGTGTAGCTGGTCGTGTTGCCCGCCGGATCGGTCTCGGAGGCCAGCAGCCCCGGCGGCTGGGTTCCGCCTCCCGGGGCGGGCTCCTCGCCGGTGGTGTAGGTGTTGGTGGTGGTGCGCTGGGCACCGCCCGTCTTCCCCGGCTCCGAGGTGCTGGTGAGCTTGCCCGCGGCGTTGTAGGAGTAGGTGGTCAGGTAGGTGTCGTCCGACCCGGAGACCGAGCGGGCGTCCCGGAACTCGGTGACCTTGCCGTTGCGCGGGTCCAGCGGGTCGTCCGGGTTGTGGTAGTAGGAGCGGTAGCTGGTGTGGCACTTCTCGGTGCCGTCGGTGCGGCACGTGGTGCGGGACAGCTGGTTGCCGCGCTCGTCGTTGACGAGCTTGGTGGTGTCGCCGTTGGCGTCGGTGATCCGGTTGACGAAACCGCCGGTGTCGTAGCCGTACACCTTGGTGGCGCCGTCCGAGTTGGTCACCGAGATGGTCCGGCCGCCCGCGTTGGGGTCGTAGGTGTAGGTGCGGACCCCGCCGTCCGGGCCGGTGATGTCCACGGCGGTGGCGGCCTGCTTGGCCGAGTAGTGGTCGGCCACGCTGGCGCTGTCCAGCGGCCGGTGGTAGAAGCCCACCTCGCCGATTGAGCCCTCGAAGTGGTTCCACACCTGGTCGGGCAGGGCGGGCCAGTCGCGCGAGTCGACCTGTCCGATGCCGAGGAAGTCGTAGCGGAAGAAGTTGTCGACCTCACCCTGTTGCGAGCCCACCACGTTGCCGTCCAGGTAGAGGCGCTGCGAGTCGCCGGCGGCCGACAGGACCACGTGGTGCCACTGGCCGTCGTTGACGGCCGCGTCGGTGGCGATCCCGGCCACCTTGCCGTTGCGGAAGTGCCCGTGCAGCTTGCCGTCGGTACCCACGTAGAGCACCGGCACGGCACCGGTGGAGGGTTCGGCGACGTTCGGGCCGAAGTAACCGGTGGCGTAGAGCACCCCGCCCGCGGAGCTGGAGGTCTTGAACCACATCTCCACGGACAGCCGGCTACGGCCACGCGCCTGGCTGTTGGGCAGCCGCACGTACGAGCTCTGCCCGTCGAAACCGACGGCTCCCGCCCCGCGCATCGGCGGGGGAACGCCCTGGTCGACGCCGTGGTAGGTGGCGTCGGTCAGCGCGTGCACCGACTCGGCGTGCGTGCTGCCCGCCGGGTCACCCAGCGTCCAGAGGGTGTGGACGTTCTCCTCGCGCACGGCCGCCCGGTAGTCGGCCGCGTCACCGCGCGCCGCGTAGTGCTCCTGGGCGTCGGAACCGGAGACCCCGTAGGGATACAGGGCGACCTGGCCGATCGCTCCCTCGAAGTAACCCCAGGTTCCCTCGGGTTTGGCGGGCCAGTTCAGACCGTTGAGCAGCCCGGTGCCGACGTAGCCGTAGGGGTCGATGTTGCGCAGCTCCCCCTGCAGCGTCTGGACGGCGCTGCCGTCCAGGTACAGCGTCTGCCGCTCGGGCTCGCCGGACAGCATCACGTGGTGCCACTGGCCGTCGTTGACCTGGTTGGCCGAGACCGCGCCCTCGGTCTTGTTGTTCCAGAAGTGGCCGTGCAGCTTGCCGTCGGTGCCCACGTAGAGCACCGGCATGGCGCCGCCGGTGGGGTTCTCGTCGTCGGGGCGGTTGTTGCCCGTGGAGAACAGCACGCCGCCGTCGGTGCTGGAGGTCTTGAACCACAGTTCGACCGCCAACCGCTTTCTGCCGGTCAGCGCGTCGTCCGGCAGTTGGACGTAGGAACTCTGGCCGTCGAAGGAGCGCGCGCCGGTGTCGGGGATCGGCCCGGAGGTGCGCGAGACCGCGTGGTATTCGGCACGCCGCAGTGCGGGGTCGCTGCGCGCGGTGGTTCCCTCGTCCTCCCGCAGCCGCCAGTGGGCGTTGGGGCGCGATCCGGTCACCGCCTCGCTGTAGCGGAACCCGTCGCCCTCGGTGGTGGACTCGCCGACCTGCCAGGTGCCGCCGTCCGAGTCGGTGTAGCTGGTCACCCTGGCGGTGGCGGGGTCGTAGGAGACCTCGGCCGCGTAGGCCCCTCCGGCTCGCTTGATGGAGGTCAGCTGCTCGGTGGCGGTGCGGGCGGCGTAGTGCTCGGCGGCGACGGTCCGGCCGATCGGCTGGTGGTACATCGCCACCTCGGCGATGTCGCCGTCGAAGTAGTCCCATGTCGCGTTGGGGGCGGCGGGCCAGTCCAACGAGTTGAACCAGCCCGCGCCGACGTGGTTGAAGGGGTCGATGTTGGCGAGCTCGCCGCTCTGGCTGCCCACGGTCCGCCCGTCGAGGAACATGGTCTGGGTGTCGCGGGCACCGGAGAGCACCACGTGGTGCCACTGGCCGTCGTTGACGGCCGCGTCGGTGGCGATCCCGGCCACCTTGTTGTTCCAGAAGTGCCCGTGCAGCTTGCCGTCGGTACCCACGTAGAGCACCGGCATGGCGGCATCGTTCGGCGGGGCGTCGCCGGGGCGGTCGTAACCGGTGGAGAACAGCATCTCACCGCTGGAGCTGCTGGTCTTGAACCACATCTCCACAGCGAGGTACTGCGAGTTGCGCACCATGTCGTCGGGCAACCGCACGTAGCTGGACGAGCCGTCGAAACCGGCCGCCGTGGTGGAGCTGCCCGCGATCGGTGCGGGCCTGCCGTGAGTGAGGTTGTGGGAGACCGCTTCCTTGGACTCCCAGTAGCCGGGCACCTCGCTGGTCACGGCGGTACCGGACTGTTCGGACAGTCGCCAGTAGGCACGCGGGTTGGCGTCCAGCGTGACCGACCGGTAGTGCGAGCTGTCGGTGTAGGTGTAGTTGTCGCAGGCCCCGGTAGGGTCGCAGACCCTGGTGAGCCGGTCACCGTCGTAGTGGTAGTACCAGGTCAGCACCGGGTCAGGGCCGGTGCTGATCTCGGTGACGTGACCGCCGGAGAAGGTCAGGTTCAGCGAGCGCCCCGAGGTGGCGTCGGTGACCGAGGCGAGCTCGCCGGAGTCGTCGTAGCCGAGGTGCTGCTCACGTCCCTGGGCGTCGATGATCGTGGTCAGCCGTCCGCCCGAGTCGAACTCGTAGCGCTGGCCGCCCTTGGTGCGCAGCGTCCAACCGTCCGAGGTGGTGCGCACCAGGGTTGCGGTGCGCCCGGAGGGGGTGGCGTAGCTGCCGTCGGGGTTGAGCCCGTAGCGGGCCTGCTGACCGGTGGGGTAGGTGACCACGACGTTGCCGGAACCGTCGTCGTCCGGCACGACCCGCGCGTCCCACTTGGTCGACCAGCCGGAACCGAAGGCCAGGCCCTTCCTGGGGTCGAGGCTGTTGTAGGAACGGGCCACTGCCAGCTCCGGGCCCACCGCCGCGACCTCGGCGTCGGTCTCGACCTCGGCGAAGTTTCCCACACCGGGATCGACGCGTCCGGCCACCTCGTCACCGGAGGAGAGGTGGCTGGTCACCGGCGGCTGCGGCACCTTGGTGGTCAGGTAGGACCCCTGCGTCCACGGGCTGGCGATCCTCATGTCGCCGATCTGGCCGTACCAGACGTAGCTCTCGCCCCAGGTCAGCTTGCCTTCCGGCACCGACCACACCGGGGAGTCAACCCAGCCGGAGTTGAAGCAGTCCTCACCGGGCGCGGAGCACACCTTGAAGCGGTAGTTGATGCCCTCGCCCGGGTAGGAGTCCTGGTCGTGCCCGGTCAGCGCGAGCGTGGGGGTCAGTACCGAGGCGTTGTAGTCGCTGGGCGGCGACATCGACTCCACGGCGGGCGGCTGGTTGGGCACGGTGAACTTCACCGGCGCCGACATGGGCACGCCGTCCCAGGAAAACCGGGTGGTGCCGTAGTGGTCCATGTCCCAGCGCAGCGTGTAGTCGCCCGGTGGCAGCTTCTCCACACGGGCGTCGAGCGTGACCGTCTGGCCGGGAGCGACGTCGTGCGGCATGTCCGTCCACGCCGTGGAGGTGCGGGGCAGCTCGTTGCCCTCGGCGTCCCAGAGGCGGTAGCCCAGCTTGTAATCGTTGCCCGGCGTCCAGGTGTCGCGGCCCCGGTTGGTCACGGTGACGCTCATCCGGCCGTCGTCGGTGGTGGTCACCACCGAGCTCATGCCGTCGACCTGGTATTCGGCCCAGTACGGTGTGTAGGTGATCTCCAGGTAGGGCGGGTTGGCCGAGGCGGCGCTGGCGAACTTCTTCCAGCCCTTGGAGTCGGTCTCGGAGGCGCGCAGCGCCAGTCCGTGGTTGGGCTCGCCGTGGGTCCAGCCGTGCACCAGGTCACGTCCCGCGTCGCCCAGCGGGATGTCCACCCACTGCGAACCGCAGCTGTCGTTGTAGCCGTGGGCGAAGCTCTTGCGGGCGATCTCGCCGCCGATGTTCGGACCGGGGTAGCTCTTGTTTCCCTGCACCGACCAGGGCTGGGTGACCGGGTGCACCGTCACCGGCCTGGCCTCGCAGGAGTAGGACCAGGTCTCGAACATCCGCAGCCTGGCGCCGAGGATGTAGTTGCCCGCCAGTTCGGAACTGACCGAGTCGAACTTCAGGAAGGCCGCCGCCTTGTTGGTACCGCCGTTGTAGGTGCCCACGCTCATGTTGGGCTCGCCGGAGTAGTCGCTGGTGTAGGGCGACTGCACGTAGGTGGTGCCGTCGGTGTCCTTGCCGACCACGCTGGGATCGACCTTGACCGGGAAGACGCGCTCGGGAGCGGACAGCCACTCCTCGTCCACCGAGACCCGCAGCACGGGCTGTTCGGCGTCACCGACGAGTTCGTACTTCACGCCGTCGGAGCGCACGCCCTCCCCGGAGCGGGGGTGCACGTTGGAGTCCACCATGTAGCCCGGTGGGATGACGTGGCGGACCTCGCCCTCGGCGTCCTTGAGCAGTACCGAGCCCTCGTGCAGTTCGGGGGTCAGCTCACCGACGTGCATCGGGAAGTCCCACACGGTCGGCGCGTCGGCCGACCTCAGCAGGATGGTCTCCTTGATCCCCACCGAGGTGGCCCGCAGCTTCAGGTCGGCCCGCGGCCGGATCCCCGGGTAGGTGACCGAGCTGCCGGAGACCTCCGCGGCCACGTCGGCGGCCTCGGCCACCCGAAAGCCCAGGCGCCGGCCGTCGGCGAGCCCGACCGAGGCGATCTCGGCGGCACCGGCGGAGTTCGCGAAGTTCTTGGTCTGCGAGTCGGCCGAGGTCCTCCAGACGTCGCCGTCCCGCTCCAGGGTCAGGTCGACCGGCTGGAAGCTGCCGTCGGCGCTCCTGGAGAACTTCTGGCTCTGGTAGACGCGCAGCGTCCTGGTGCCGTCGGCGTTGGCGAAGGTCTGGCTCGTGCTGGAGCGCTCACTCCTGAGTTCACGGCTGGTGTTCGGGTCGAACCCCTGAGTGGAGACTTGCGGCTCGGAGCCGATGCTGACCTCGGCCCTGTCCGGCAGTTGCTGCGGCAGTTCCGGGGCGGGCGGGCGCTCGTCCGAGGGCAACCCGTCCGCGGGCGGTGCGTCGTGCGGCTGCCCGCCACCACCCTCGGCCGAGGTGTCCTCTGTGGATGCCTCGTGGGAACGCCCGGCGGCGCTGCCCTGCTCCTGCTTCGGGATCTCGCCCTGCACCGCTGCCTGGGCCTGTCACTGCGGGGCGTTGATCAGACCCACGACCACTGCCAACGCGAGCAGCAGCGATCCGAGCCTGGCGGGACGCGGCGTGTTGCCACGGTGCGCGTCGTAGCTCATCAGAAGTTCCTCACCAGCCGTGAGCCGCGAACCGTCCCACCACGACGGTGGTTGGGACGAGCCCGACCCGACGGGAACCGAACCAGGACGACGGCGCGTCACCGCGACGCGAAGTGACGATCCCGTCCCGTTCCGGTCCCGAACTGCACGTACCGGCGTCACGCGACGGAGCCGACGAATCGGCCCAGCCGTCGAAACGCCCGGCGGAACTTATCCACGCCCCCGGGCACGAACGAAAGGAACGAGATCCTTTCGTGATCTTTTCGTGTCAACCAACAGGTTTGTCAGTGTCGGTTTTCACAATTTCCGCACTGGACGGAAAACCGTTTGACAACTATCGCGCGCGCTCGCGTGGAACGCCACGATCGCCCACACAGGCGGGACGATCTCCGCGCGCGTTTCGTTGCGTCACAGAACGTACGAAAAAGAATTCACCGGGAATCGATCTCGCTGCGACCGAACCGTGCTCGCCGGGAGAGGCGAAACGGGTGGCGCGGTGCGGTTTCAGCGAGGACTCGCGGCGGCACCGACCACTCCGTAGGGCTCCAACCGCCCCGGTCCGGCACCCGCGAGCGGAACGAACGCCGCGGGGAGCCGGTCGGCCAAGCCGAGCAGCCACGCCAGCACGGCCTCGGCACGCGCGGCTCCGCGACCGTCACCGAACGGATTGCCCCCGGCCAGCATCGACTCCCGCGCGCCGGGATCGGCGAGCAGACGCGAGGCGTGGTGCACGATCCGGCCCCGCTCGGACCCCACCAGCAGGGCGCAACCCGCGTCGACGGCCTCCGTGCGCTCGGTCACGTCGCGCAGCACCAACACCGGTACCCCGAATGCGGGCGCCTCCTCCTGGATGCCGCCCGAGTCCGACAGCACCAGCGTGCTGGCGGCCAGCACGTGGACGAGCTCGCCGTAGGGCAGCGGATCGGTCACCAGCACGTTCGGATCGGCCGCGAACACGCTCCTGGCCAGTCCACCGACCTCGGGATTCGGGTGGGCGGGCAGCACCACCCGGATGTCGGGGTGGATTCGGGTGAGCTCCCGAATCGCTTCGAGAACACGCCGTATCGGCTCACCCCACGACTCCCGACGGTGGACGGTGACCAGCACCAGGCGTCGCTCACCCGCCACCGCCCGCTGGACCACCCCGGCCAGTTCAGGATTCTCGAACACCGGTTCGCGGTGGGCCACGGATTCGACGGCGTCGACCACGGTGTTACCCGTGACGAGAATTCTGTCGTCGGTTATCCCGCACTCCCGAAGATTCCGGGCGGCGTTCTCGGTGGGCGCCAGGTGGAAACCGCTGGCCTGGGTGACCATTCTGCGGTTGAGTTCCTCGGGAAACGGCGCGTGCAGGTCGAACGAACGCAGTCCGGCCTCCAGATGCACCACCGGAACACGTCGCCAGAACGCGGTGAGCGCCCCCGCCAACGTCGTGGTGGTGTCGCCCTGCACCAGCACCGCCTCCGGCGGACGGCGCTCGGCCAGCCCGTCCAGGCCCTTGACCAGCTCCGCCAGCAGTTCGGGCTGGGAACCGGTGCCGCGCCGCACCGCCAAGTCCACATCGGGCTCCAGCTCGAAGGCGCGCAGCGCCTGCGAAACCATTCCCGCGTGCTGTCCCGAGGCGATCAGCACCGGACGTGTGCGGGCGTTCTCACGGCACGCGCGGGCCACCGGCGCGAGCTTGACCGCCTCGGGGCGGGTTCCCGCGACGAGCCACACTTCTCGCTGCCCGGCGGCCACGGAACTGTTAATCTCTTCGCCGTACATATTCCGCGACCTCCGACACGCCGAAAACGACCGGTACGCACCTCGTACAACACCGATCCATACCGAACGAAGCGCGGGTTCGCACGCTCACGAACCCGTGTCCGGACGAAAATTAGATCTTTTTCGAACGGAGCGGACATGTATTGTTTCCGATTCGGCGGCGCCGCCGTGTCCACCATGGGAATCGCGGCCGGCGGTGGTAATATCGGCGTTTTCTACTCGATCCTCTCGTTCCTGTCGCTCGTGGCGTTGCTGCTGTGCGCACGCTCCCTGCGACAGCACACGCGCCTTCCTTCCGGAGAACCGGATCGGAAGTGAAAGATGATCGGATGGTTGCTCGCGGTTCTCATGATCGCTCTGCTCGTCTGGTGGCCGACGCTGAATCTGGTGCTCGCGGCGTTCTCGTGGCGAACTCCGGTTTCCGCGACCGAACACCGTGAACGCGAGCCTTTCTCGTTCTTCATCGTCATTCCCGCCCTCAACGAGGAGCGCGTCATCGAAAGCACCGTGCGCGACGCGTTGGCGCTGGACACTCCCGAAACCCCGGTGCGGGTGCTGGTGGTCGACGACGACTCCGACGACCGCACCCGAGCGGTGCTCGCCGACATACCCGACCCCCGGCTGCACGTGATCCACCGCCGACCGCCCCGGGCGAGGCGTGGCAAGGGCGACTCGCTCAACCAGGCGTGCCAACACGTCCTGAACCGAGCCGAACTCGATCCCGCGCGAACCGTGGTCGGGGTGATCGACGGCGACGGTCGTGGCAGTCCCGGCATGCTCGGCGAAGTGGCGAGCGTGCTGCGCGACGACACGGTCGGCGCGGTGCAGTGCGGTATCCGCGTCCACAACCGCACCGGTGTGCTGCCGCTGCTGCAGGACCTGGAGTTCGGCGCGGTGATGGACTCCTCGCAGCTGCTGCGGGATCTGCTCGGCAGCGTGGGACTGGGCGGCAACGGCCAGTTCGTCCGGCTGTCCGTACTGGCCGACCTCGCCCCCGATATCTGGACGGACTGCCTGGTGGAGGACTACGAACTGGCGCTGCGGCTGCACCTGGCCGGTGTTCGCGTCAGGTACACCAGCCGTGCGCGCGTCAGCCAGCAGGGACTGCCTGACGTGCGGCGGCTGCTGCGGCAGCGCGCCCGCTGGGCACAGGGCAACCTGCAGTGCGTGCGCCACGTCCCCGCCCTGGTGAAGTCGCGCTCGGTCGGCAACCCGGCCCTGCTCGACTTCCTGGTGGCACTGCTCTCGCCCTGGGCCACCGTGCCGGTGTCGGCGATCTTCAGCGGCCTGATCGCGTTCAGTGTGGCCGACACCGCAGCCGCGAGCGGCGACGTGGTCACGGCCGCTCCCGCCATCGCGCTGGCGTCCGCCACCTGGCTGCTCCTGTTGTTCCTGCCGGGTCTGGTGTGGGCGCTGGTACACCGGTTGCGGCTGGGCGACGAACCGTTGTGGCGCTGCCTGCTCGCGGGACTGTGCTACCCCTTCTTCCTGCTGTTCGGGGTGATCTCCACCTGGCGAGCGTTGTTCCGGAGACTGGCGCGGCGGAGCTCGTGGGCCAAGACCGACCGGGTGCCCGACCGGCCTGCCGTCGCGGACTGAGGTTTCCGTGCTGTCCTCGGCGCTGGCCCGACCGGGCCTTTTCCCTCCGTTCCGGAGTCGGCACCCCCTTCCGGTGCACCGCTTCGGTCCCCGGAGGATCGGCCCATGACCGACAGCACGCACGAGAGCGGGAACTTCCGCCGGTTGGCCCCGGGACGGCGCACCGTGGTCCGGATCGCCTCGCCCGACTCCCCGACCCCCCGGAAGCTGTTCGAAACGGACGAGATGCTGCTGGAAGCGCCCAACTGGACGCGGGACGGCAGCGCGCTGCTGCTCAACGGCTCCGGGGCGCTGTGGCGGCTCGACGTCGAGCGCCCCGACGGCGTCGAGCGGGTACCGCTGCCGGGAGTGCCGGACATCAACAACGACCACGTGCTCTCCCCCGACGGGGAGACCGTCTACGTCACGGCCAAGGACGGGCACATCTACGCCGCCCCGGTGACGGGAGGAACGGGCAAGCGCCTGACCGAGGACGACGGTTGGCGCCACTACCTGCACGGGGTCAGCCCGGACGGCGAAACGCTGGTCTGCGTACTGCTGCCGAGCAGCGGGGACGGCGAGGCGGGCGAACTGGCGGTGCTGCCCGCGGCGGGCGGTCCGGTGCGCCGGTTCGAGACCGGACCGGGTCACCTCGACGGGCCGGAGTACACCCCGGACGGGGAGTGGATCGTGTTCAACGACGACTCCTTCGGCGACGAGACCGGGCACGCGCAGCTGGCCCGCGTCCCCGCCGAGGGCGGCACACCGCGACAGCTGGTGAGATCGACCACCGTGGACTGGTTCCCACACGTCTCCCCCGACGGCAGGCACGCGAACTACCTGTCCTACCCGGCCGGTACCCGCGGCCACCCGCCCGACACCGAGGTCGCGATCCACGTGGTCGCCACCGAGGACTGGCAGAATCCGATCCGGACCTTCCCGCTGTTCGGCGGGCAGGGCACCAGCAACGTCGGCAACTGGGCACCGGACAGCACCCGGTTCGCCTTCGTGTCGTACTGAGTTCGTCGGCCCGGTTCCCGTGACAGCTCGCTCGGCGGAACCTTCGGCACGGCTCTCGCCGCTGGTGGACCCGAGTCGATGGCGCGGCGATTCCGTGGGAAATCTACGCTCGGGCCACGACTCCCCACCGGCGCGACAAGTTCGCGGGAAATCGGCGCCGTCGCCGTACTGGGAGTATCGACGGAACACCGCACCCGAGGGGACGTCACCGGTGCGACCGGGAGACGACGGGGCACGGGACAATCGGCACATCCGTCGACGGACAAGGTGATCACGCCGGTCCGAACGAAACAGCCGCCCACTCCAGGAGGCCGAGCAGCGTGTCCGACAACACCGCATCAACCTCCGGCGAGCAGGAGCGCAGCGAGCTGCGGGCCGACTGCTCGAACTGCTTCGGGTTGTGCTGCGTCGCACTCCCCTTCACCGCCTCGGCGGACTTCCCGGTCGACAAGGCGGCCGGAACACCTTGCGGGAACCTGCTGGCGGACTTCCGCTGCGGTATTCATTCCCGGCTGCGAAACGAGGGATTCGCGGGTTGCGTCACCTTCGACTGCTTCGGAGCCGGACAGCGCGTCTCGCAGCACACCTTCGGCGGAACCGACTGGCGGCGTGCTCCGGACACCGCACGAGCGATGTTCGACTCGTTCGCGGTGATGCGCCAGCTCCACGAGCTGCTCTGGTACCTCACCGAGGCGCTGGAACTGGCGCGTCCCCGCGAACTGCGGGAGGAGCTGCGAGGGGCTCACGAACGCGTCGAACGCCTCACCGGTCACAGCGCCGAGGCGCTCGTGGCGCTGGACCCGAACTCGCTCCGGGACGAGATCAACCCGCTGCTGCTGCGCACCAGCGAGCTGGCGCGCGAGGGGCTGCCCCGCTCCGGGGTGGACCACCGAGGTGCCGACCTGCTGGGTGCCGACCTCGGCGACGCGGACCTGCGGGGCGCCAGTCTGCGCGGGGCCTGCCTGATCGGGGCGAGGCTCACCGGCGCGGATCTGCGAACCGCCGACGTCATCGGTGCCGACATGCGGGGTGCCTATCTCGGCGGAGCGGATCTGCGCGGCAGCCTGTTCCTGACCCAACCGCAGGTCAACGCGGCTCTCGGGGACGCGCGAACCGGGTTGCCCGACACGGTCTCCCGTCCGGCGCACTGGTGATCCGGAAAACCACGTACGCCCGCCACCGAGACCGGGAACCGTCCGGCCGAAAACCACCGCGCGACCCTCGCTCCCGCCCGAGTACGGCTCCGGAACGTTCCCGCGTTCCTCGTCGCGGAATCGGGGAGCGTCGCCACCAGGGGCGATCCGCCCCGCCCGTCAGCCGAGCTCCAGAGTCGCGCTGACCAACCGTCGCGCGTACTCCCCCGTCAGCCCTTCCGGGCGGAAGAGGATCCGGTACATCAGCGGCGCCACCACCCTGTCCAGGACCGTCTCGACGTTCGGGGCGCTCTCACCACGCCGAACCGCGCGGGCGTGACATCCCTCGTCCGAGACTCAGTCGTCGGACCTCTCCTCGCGGCGGAGCTCGTCGGGGTCCTCACCGAGAGCGCGCAACCGGGAGCGAAGCTCCGCGTTCTCGGACTCCAGACGGGACAACCGCTCCCGCACGGGCGCGAGCTCGCCCCCGGTGTAGCGGTGCGGGATGTGCTTGGGACAGTTCCAGTCGAAACCCTCGACCCGAATGAGCGGAACCCGTTCGACCCTTCCCGTCGTACGCACCCGGCAAACCGAATCGGTCAGTTCGGGATCGTCCTCCGGCCGGCGCGTTTCCGCGCGGCCGAAGAGCTTGAGCCGCTCGCGCCCGGCGTAGTCCATGAAGAACAACGCCACCCTGCCGTCGGTGCGCAGGTTCCCGTTGGTGATGTATTCCCGGTTGCCCCGGACGTCGGCGTAGCCGAGGGTGTACTCGTCGAGGACATGGACGAATCCCGCCGGTCCACCGCGGAACTGCACGTACGGCCAGCCGGTTTCACCGACGGTGGCGATGTAGAACCCGTCCCGCTGCCCGATGAAGTCCCTCTCGCGCTCCCCCAACGGATCGGGCGCGAGCCCCACCGCCGAACCGAGCTCGCCCCGATCACGGGGACGCGTTCCCTCCTGCTGCTGAACCCGGCGCACCGTGTCGGTGAACGCCAGGCGTGCGAACCGGCTCATCACTTCCTCCCACCTCGGCGGAACGAACGCTCCGGCCGTCGGTGACACGCGGCACCGGCTTCCCGACAGCGCTCATGCCCCGTAACCTCCCGTCGGCGGCCACGCGCGCCGGACGCGGTGGCACCGCTCCCCGCCCGGACGGGAAGGCTGTCCCCGTACTCACCCGCGCTCCGGGAGGACTCCACGGGGAGCTTCGGCAGCGTCGCGCCAGTACGTCAGGCGCAGCGACAGCACCACCAGCGCGCCACAGAGCAGCACCGCACCTCCGATGAGCAGCGCGAGACGGTAACCGTCGCTCAGCGTGGGCTGCACGAGCAGCGGTCCCACGATCTGCCCGAGGCCGTAGGACGCGGTCAGCGCGGCGGCCGCCCGTGGCACGCCCAACGCGGCGCCGGAGACCAGTGCCAGGGTCGTGATCCCCATGAAAGTCCCGCCGAACACGGCGGCGGCCAGAACCACGGCCAGCGGGTCGCCGGTAAGAGCGGGCAGTGCGACCGCGACGGCTTGCAGCGAAAGCGCGGCCACGAGCGCTGACGGAACGGCGAACCTCCGGGAGAGGCTCGACCACAGTACGCAGGAAGGAACGGCCGCGAGTCCCACGATCACCCATGCACCGCCGCCCAACCAGGCCATACCGGCGTCGGCGAGCGCGGCCACCAGGAAGGTGGCCGCGATTATGTATCCGACCCCTTCGAGGAAGTAACCGAGCAGGAGCAGTCCGAACGCACGGCCGCGTCCCGCGACGGGCTCCTCGGAGGTTTCCGCCGAAGCCGGGGGTGCGGCCCTGCCCAGCAACGTCCACACCGGAGCCCCGAGCAGGGCCGCCAGCACCGCGCACACCAGCCAGGAGACGACCCAGGAGGAACCGGCTCCCAGCGCCAGCACCGCCATCCCGGACAACGTGATTCCCAGGCCCACTCCTCCGTAGGCCCACCCGGACAGGTGTGGATTCCGCCGCAGGGTCCGCAGTACCGCCTGGGCGGACACGACGAAGATCACGGCACTGGCCACACCGGCGAGAAACCGAAGCACCATCCAGACCGAGGGTTCGATACTCAGCGGCATCGCCGCGATGGAGGCCACCAGCACCAGGAACCAGACCCTGACGAAGCCGGCGGAGAGCGCCAGCACGGGAAACACGCTCAGCAGCAGGGCTCCGACGAGATAGCCGGCGTAGTTGGCCGTGGCGATCCAGGCCCCCGCGTCGGCCCCGAGAGCCGCCTGGCGTTCCATCAGCGGCAGGATCGGTGTGTACGCGAAACGCCCCACCCCCATGGCCGCGGCGAGGGCCAGCGCCCCGCGCCACAGGATTCCCCGCTCGACGGCGGGCACGGTGGGAGCGGAAACACCCGCACCAGGACCAGTCACCGAAGACACTCTTCCCGAATTCGCACGAGACTCCCGACGTCGAGAGGCGATTCACGGACACGCCCCTGAAAGGGTTGATCGACACCGCGCACCCAGGTGATCACGGCGATCCTCACCCTCACAAAGATCAACTCTTCGTGCAACCGACACAGCGGTGACATGCGGCACAGAATTGCCGGAAATCACAAGAACCCGTGGTTGACGGACCACACCCCACCACGAAGAACGGTTCCCTCGATTAGGTTTCAACGAACGGAGAATCGATACGCCCGGAGGGGATCCCGACACACCTGAACGCGAAAAGCCCCGGAACAACGAACGGTGTGGATCACGAAGCCGACCACCCTTGCCCGGCATCACGGCCGGACGGAATTCCGCCGGGTTCGGAGGTACCTCCGCGGGCACGAGAGACCGAGCCGTCCGGGCACCCGACCCCGGCGGCCCCAGGTGTCCGGCTCGTGCCGACCCCCGGGGGTGCTCGGGAACCGGAAGACCTGGCGGCGCCGGGTCGGGCGCTCATCCTGCACCGGCCTCGGCCCGCTAGCAGGACGAGTTGGTCTGGGTCAGCAGTCCCAGCTGGTACGGCAGCTGGGAGTAGTCACCACCAGCCTCCGGGTCCTTGCCCTGGTAGAGGAATCGGAGCTGACAGGGGTCGATCGTCATGGTCTGGTCGACACCGGAGCGGATCAGCTCGCCGTGGCTGATGTCGGCGGTCCATTCCCCGCCGGGGAACGTGACGTTGTTCGACCGTGCGAACGGGTTCTGCTCGGTGTCGGCCAGTCGGTTCCAGAAGCCGTCGATGCTGTCGGAGGTCCAGGAACGGAACCACCGACGGCCGTCACTGCCGATGGCCTCCACCAGCAGCAGGTACTTGCCGGTTCCCGCCACCTTGTAGACGTTGCTCGCCTCGAACAGGTCCTCAGGGGTGTCCCACACGGCGATCTGGGTGTCGCCGAAGCCGTGCGGAAACTGCCCGAGCGTGGTCTCCGCGCGGTAGAGGTGACCGTTGTCGTCGGAGGAGAACAGGTAACACATGGCCGCGTCGCAGGTCACCCAGAAGTCCACCCAGTGCCCGTCACCGATGTTGTCGGCGACTATGTCGGGCATGCTGTCCATGAGGTTCCTCGGCTCGGACCAGGAACTCGGATCGCTGGGATCGTCCGTGGTGGAGTAGGAAGGCACACCGGTCTGGTAGACCAGGTACCACTTGTCCCGGGGTTCGAAGTAGAACACCTGCGGTGCGGCACGGTACCCGGAACCGATGGCGGACCGGTCGAGGTAGTAGTGCGGAGCCGAGGATGCCTGCGACCAGTCGCTGAAGTGGGTGTAGACCAGGTTCCAACCGCCTGATTCGCTCGCGGTCGTCCCGTAAACCAGCCACTCGCCCTCGTAGCGCACCACCGAAGGGTCCTTGAAGGAGACCGCGTCGTGGGTCGCGTCGGGTTTGGGGCCGATCAGCGGGCCGGTCGAGCTCCATTGGAAGCTCGAGGGCAGATCAGCCGTAGTGTTCGTGTCCGCGCTCGCGGTCGTGTCCGCGTAACCGGCGGACACCCCACCCGCCGCGAGCATCGCGGCGGCCAGCACCGCGAACCAACGTGAATATCGCACAGCGAACTCCTCTCCACGGGAAAAAGTGTCCCAATACTGGGATTTACCAATTATTCGCAGGATTCGGACCGGTTTTCAGGAAGCTTTTACTATTCGTCGCCGAATCCGGACAGCTACCCGGCACGAAGAGGCCTCCGAACGGGATCACCCTCGCGCAGCTCATACCGCACTCTTCCTTCTGGAACTCCACATGCCACAACCGGACCACGAACACCAAAACTGTGTCCGATATACCGAACACAGTTCGGAGTTACTGGAACACCAAGTTCCGTGACATTCCTGGAAGCTGTCAATAATCCCGGAAAATCGGTAGGGCGAATTGCTGCAAAAGCAGCAGCGAACACGAACCCGGTGAGTGGAACGCCGCTGACGGCTCCCCACGAGCCCAGCTCGGGTACGCGCACCGCCGGGATCGGCGCGCTCGGACACCTTCCCCGCTCCACCGGAGACGCGGTCGCCCGAGCCCTGGCCGGAGAGAGTCGATCAGGGGATCCGGGTACCGCTTCCGCCGCGACCGGTGGTCAGGGCGGCGAATTCATCGAGCGCGCGCAGCGCGTCGCACTCCGGCGAGACAGCCGGCGGAAAGACCACACGCTTCGCACCGGCTGCCGCGTAGGCATCCAGCATGGACACGTTCTCCGGTTTGACCGGATTCACGGTGACGTCGTCGCGCCCCTGGTCGGCGAACGCTTCGCGTACCCGGCGGATCTTGACCGATGTGGGCCGGTTCGGGAGCCAGCCGTCGCCGTGCTTGGCCAGACGGTCGACGGCGGCGCGGCTGTGCCCACCCATGTGGCTCGGTGGGTGCGGTCGCTGGACGGGCTTCGGCCACATGCGCAACGGGCCGAAGCTAACGTGCTCACCGTGAGACTCCGCTTCCGTCCTGGGGCCATATCGCTTTCAACGCGGTCAGCCGCTCGTCCGCCAGCATTGCGGGTGCGCGATTCCGTGCCGTCACGGTGGCGGCTGTGACGTGCAGCAAGCTCGCGCGCCCGAGGTCCGGCGGTACCCACGTCTCAGGTGCCGACGCCCTGGAGCGCCGGAGTCCCGGCGGGAGGTGCCGCGATCGCGGGCGTCCCGAGGAGCCGAGGCAACGGCTCCCGAGTCCTTCTCCGGAGACACCGTTCACAGGTGACTGACACATCGCTCTCACACAGCCCCGGCACTCGATCCGGTCCTCCACCACGCAGCGGCGGGCACGCCTTCACGGCCGCGCCGTGAAGGCGTGCCCGCCGCTGTGCGGTGAGCACGCTTCTTCGAAGATTCAGCCGACTCGAACCCCGCACCGAAGCGGTTCACGCGAGAGGCGAAGCCATGCACGAAAAGCCCCGCGCCTCGACCGAATCGAAGCGCGGGGCCGTCCGAACCCGGTGGAGCTGACGGGACTCGAACCCGTGACCCCCTGACTGCCAGTCAGGTGCGCTACCAACTGCGCCACAGCCCCGTTCCACTCCGGAACGGATGTTCAGCTCGTACCACTGCCCATCCCTCGGGGGTATACGATACACGGCCCGCACACGAGCCGTTCGGCCCCCTCCCACGCGGATGCCCGGGCCGCCGGTGACGGCTCGGCACGACGCGCTCACGTCACACGGATCGGCGCATGTCGCGCATGATCACGATCTGGGCCTTCTGGGTGGACATCATGTCCTGGCACATCTGGTTCAGCTCCCGATCACTGCCGTTGAGGATCACGTCCCGCAACATCACGACCGCACCTTCGTGGTGCGGGATCATCAGGTCCAGGAACATCCGGTCGAACTCGGCTCCGGACAGCTTCGCCAACCGGTCCATCTCCTCCCGGGTAGCCATGCCCATCCGCTCGAGCATCTCGGGATCGGCGAGCACGTCCTGGTAAGCGCTCTCCGGATCGGTCACCGGCAGGCCGTTGCGCTCCTGCCAGCCCCGCATCATCCGGATCTCCAGGCTCTGCTCGATGCTGATGCGCTCGGCCAGTGACTTCAGCTCGGGATCAGCCGCGCGGTCCGGGGCCAGTTCGGACATGACGATCGCCTGGTGGTGGTGCGGAATCATCATGCGGGTGAACTCGGCGTCGACATCGTTGTAGTCCCGGTCGGCCGCACTCGCGGTCCCCGCTCCGAGCAGCCCCACCAGCAGCAGCACCAGCAGCGGGGAGAGTTTCCGCAGGAACATCGCGCCTGCTCCCTTCCGAACACCCGCGCCGGGCCCGGTGACGACCGGCCCCGGTGGCAGGACGGATCACTCGGGGTAGGAGTACTGCGTCTGCGGGTTGAGGACGTCCAACCGGAGCTGCCCGGCCTGGCCCATGCCGGGGCCGGTCACCTTCATGACGTCCAGGCCACGCGTGATGTCGCTGGAGTAGACGTAACCGTTGTAGTAGTAGGCCGACCAGGAACCGCCGAAGGTCAGGTCGTTCTCGTCGATCGGACCACGATCGAAGTAGCCGATCTCCTTCGGCGCCGTGGTGTCGGTGAAGTCGAAGATCGACACGCCGCCCTGGTACCAGGACTGTACGTAGACGTCGCGGCCCGGAACCGGGATCAGGTTTCCGTTGTGCGCCACGCAGTTCTCGGTGTCGGTCTGGTCGCGCGGGATCTTGTAGTAGCTCTGGAACTCGAGCTCGCGGTCGTCCCCGCTGCCGGTGATGTCGTAGATCGCGTTCGCGCCGTGCTTGGGACCGACATCGTCGTTGCACGTCGGCGCACCGCCACCACCGAGCTCATCGGTGAACAGGACGCTCCTGCCGTCGTTGGTGAACGTCGCCGAGTGGTAGAACGCGAAGTTCGGGTCCGCCACCGAGGTGATCACCCGCGGCTCGACGCGGTCGGAGATGTCCAGCAGCGCGCCGTCGCCCATGCAGGCACCACCGGCGAGGTCGTGCTCCGGGTAGACCGTGATGTCGTGGCAGCCCGCGGTGCCCGCCGCGCCGCCGTCGGGGAACAGCACCGGCTCGGCGACCACCTTCGCGTCGGTCGGGCTACCGGCCGGGACGTTGATGACCGAGATCGAGTCGTGCGGCGGTTGGCAGTTCGGGAACGCCGGGTCCGGGTTGTACGACGAGACGTAGAGGAACAGGTCGTCGGTGTTCTTGCCCGGGACCACGGTGTGGGTGTGCGAACCGCAGCTGGTCCTGATGCCCTTGACGTAGCGCGGGTTCGCCTTGTCGCTGATGTCGAAGACCCGCATTCCCTCCCAGGAGCTCGGGTCTTCGTAGGAGCCCTGCTCGCTCCGGCAGGTGTCGTCGGTGCGCGCGTAGTCCACCGACAGGAACAGCAGGCTGCCGTCCGGGCTCACCGACACGTCACCCTGCCCACCCGGGCAGTGCACCTGGGTGACCGTCCTCGGCTTGTGCGGCTTGGAGATGTCGTAGACGGTGAAACCGTCGTAGCTGCCCTGAAAGGCGTAGTTTCGGTAGAACGCCAGATCGGTGTGGTTAGACTCCCGCAGCGGACCCTGGCGCGGCACGTTGGTCACCGGATGGACGTTGTCGCTGTGCCGCACGTCGTCACCCGGTGGCTGGGCGGCGGTGGGCGGCGCGATCAGCGCCAGTCCGGTGACGGCAACGGCCAAGCCGAGCGCGAGCGGCCCTCGGGATCGCCGTCGGCCACGAGACTTCAGCATCCGGTCAACCTCCCTGAAATCCCGACTCGGGACTCGACGGGTGAGCTGGAAAACCCCGAGTCTTTCCGACGAAGGTCATTACACGGCGGAATGGTTCCGGTCAGCGCGTGATCGAATATTCAAGCATCGCACAGCAGACACCACGACCGCATGCCGCGACGCTCGCCGCGCCGGCTGGGGCACCGAATCGGACGGCAGAGACTTACTCGACTCTCAAACGTATTCCATGGGGAGAGCGGGCGCCAGCTGACGAGGCCGACGGCCGGGGAATCGTGGGGGATGTCGGTGCGGCAACGCGCTCGGCCGATCGCCCGCGACGCGACCGAGCCGGAACTTCCGGCGATTCCCCCGAACCGCGACGAAGACACCGCCGTAGGGCCACTGGAGCGTCGCTCCGTTGCGGGTGAGGAGAGCGACAGGAACGGATGGGACCGACCGGAGGGCCGAGCACGCTCGGCACGAGAAGCGGTGATGCGGTCCGCGACGGTCCGGCCGACCCCCGGGCCTCCGCACGGCGGCTCGGCGTGGAACCGCACTCGGTCGACGAGGAACTCGAGCCCTTCGAAGGGCTCGACTCACCGCATCCCTGTCCGTATACCGCCAGCGCCGCTCCCCGCTTCGTGCGCGGAACTACCCGCGCGGGAAACACCGGCAAGGACATCGACCACCGACACGAAAAACCCCGCGCCTCGACCGAATCGAAGCGCGGGGTCGTCCGAACCCGGTGGAGCTGACGGGACTCGAACCCGTGACCCCCTGACTGCCAGTCAGGTGCGCTACCAACTGCGCCACAGCCCCTTGTTCGGTTCTCCAGGACGACGGTTCAGGTTCTCTTTTCCGTTCCCGCCTTCCGCTGTGACACTACTTTACAACAGGGCGTCCCCGCTGCCGCACAGGGGGGCCACCCGGCCGATCACTATCGGTCGCATCGCCGTGCCCACCCGGTTCGCCATCAGGCGACCTCGAAAGCCCCGGTGACACACGACGCCGCGACACGAGCGCGGCGTCACGCCCCACGAAAGCGTCGGCGGTGACGCAAGACACAGGTCTCCGCCTGCTCGACGGCCCGCGCCATCGCCGCAGGCACGCTCAGCCCGCTCTGGCCCCCTCACGGGTACGCCTGGGATCGACCTCGCGCTCGGGGTGCCTGCGCAGGTACTCCTGCTCCAACTCGAAAGTCCTGCGGGTGTGCTCCTCCAGTGCGTCCGAGGAACCGTGCAGGAACGTCTCGTTGCGCGTCTCGTGCAGGTGGCGCAACTCCCGCCGCAGGTCGACCTCGGACAGCTCGGTCGCTTCCACTCCGGTTTCCATCGACACGCACTCCCCTCGCCACCGGCTTTACCGAGGCCTACCCGGTCGGAAGCCGTGCAACACCCGGAACGGGCGATTCAGTCCGCCGCTCCCCGCTCCGCCGACTCGGCGGGTTCGGCCGACTCGGTTCGGTCCGACCGCGAACCCCGGCCGAGCGTCTCGGGCGAGAACAGCCACATCACCATCGCGACCAGCGCCACGAGCCCGGTGAGCAGGAACGCGGCACGGTAGGACAGCGCGCCCGCCAACGCACCGGCCAGCGGCGGTCCGACGATCGTGCCGACGTCGGCCGACATCTGGAAGGCGGCCAGTACCGGGCCTCCCTTGGCCTTCGGGCCGACGATGTCGGCCACGGCCGCGCTCTGGGCCGGAGTGAACAGCCCCATGCCGATCCCGCCCAGCAGTGAGGCCCCCAGCAGCCAGGGCACGGACTCGCTGAACCCGATCGCGGCGCTGCCCACCGCCGCGATCGTCAACCCGCTCAACAGCATCGGTCTGCGCCCGCGCGAGTCGGCCAACCTGCCGGCCGGGAGCAGCACAGCCGCGTTGCCCGCGGCGAACACCGACAGGGCGATACCGGTCATGGCATCGGGAAGCCCCAGGGCCTGGCTGATGAACAGCGGGATCAGCGCGATACGCACGCCCTGCGCGGTCCAGCCCTTGCTGAAGTTCGCCAGCAGCGAGGCGCGGTAGCTGGAGTCGCGCAGGGCGGTGGTGACCTTGAGGTCGGGGGCCGCCGCGTTCTGCTGGGGATCGGCCAGCGTGGAGTCGCGCAGCAGGAACCAACCGACGAACGCGGCGAGGTAGAGCGCGATTCCGTAGATCAGGAAGGGCAGCCGCAACGAGAACCCGATCAGCAGCCCGCCGAGCACCGGGCCCGAGATGCTGCCCAACAGGAAGCTGGTCGCCCACAGCCCGGAGGCCCTGGCCCGCAGATGGGCGGGGGCCAGCCGCACCAGCAGAGCGAGTGCCGAGACGGTGAACATGGTGGAACCGATGCCGCCGAGCCCGCGGAACACCAGCAGCTGCCAGTAGGACTGCGCGAAGGCGCAGGCCGTGGAGCTGATGCCGACGATGACGATGCCCAGCACGTAGTTCGGACGCTCGCCGAACGCCGAGACCAGCCTGCCGCTGGCCGGGGCGAAGACCAGCCGCATCAGCGCGAAGGCGCTGACGATGAACGCCGCCGCCGTCACGCCGACGTTGAAGCTGGTTGCGAAGGTTGGCAGGGCTGGCGAGACGATGCCCATCCCGATGGCGACGATGAAACCACCGCTGATCAGGACCCATATCTCGCGGGGAAGTTCGGCGAGGGTGCTCTTCCGGCCGCTGAGCTGATCGTTCGGGGTCTCGGCGGTGGTCGGCTGGGAATCCGGCACTGTGCCTCCTTCTCGTCCGCGAAGGCACAAGTCCGATTGAAGATGAAATATTCCCACATTCATCCGCGCGTGTCGGTGACGGCTCGCACTCCGCTCCCCGGCCACCGCCGGACGGGACTACTCCTCGAACCGCTCCTCGAGCCCCCTGGTGTAGGAAACCACCTCGTAGGCCACCCCGAAACCACAGCTCTCGGCGAAGCGCTGGACCGAACCACCGTCCTCGGCGTGCGTGGCCACCAGCACCGATCCCCGAGCCGCGGCCGATTCCACTCCCACGCGCAGCAGCTCCCTCCCTCTCCCCCGGTTCCGCCTGCCCGGGCGTACCGCGATGTGCTCGATCAGTCCCACGCCGCTCTCGGCGAAACCGAGCACGAACCCGGCCACCCGTTCGAGTTCGCCGTCCTCCAGCACGTGCAGGAAGCACCGCGGATCGTCCAACCGCTGTCCCAGGTAGCGCGGCAGGCGCCGTTCGGCTCCCGTCGAGAGGTCCAGTTCGTCGGCCAGCAGCTCCGCCACCGAGGGAAGGTCTCGTTCGGTGGCTTCCCGAACCGGATGCTCACCGGCACGTCCCGCCCACTCCCGCCCGGGGTCTGGGCGGTACAACAACGCGACGTTCTCGGCGACGGCGTGCCAGCCGGAATCGTCGGCGATCCCCTCGATGTCGGCCACCGTGGTCGGGGAGGCGTGCACCACGGCCTCGGGTCTGCCGGCCTCCGCGAACACGTTCTCCAGCCGGAACAGCGTGGTGGCCACCTCCGCCGAGGTGCCCCACAGTCCGCAGGCCAGGTTGCCGAGGCTCAGCGGGTTTCCCGCGTTGAGCACGACGTCGGCGACGCCGACCTTGCCGATGCGGCCTTCGCGCACCGCTCCGGAGGCCAGCTGGGCGCGTTCCACCAGCGCGGCCAGCTCACGGGCTTGCTCCGGCGCGAGCAGTTCTTCGTCGTCGGGATCGTGTAGCGGGTCCACACCCGTATTGTCTTCATCCTCCGCACGCTCGTCCTCGGCCACCCACGCCGGGAAGCCACGTTCGGGACGCAACGGATCCACCGAGGAGCAACGGATCTTCCCAAAAGAAGGAATGGATTCGACAATCAACGGAAACAGTATTACTGCGCACGTTCGACGTGGAGCACGCCGGAAGAAGTCACACCGCTGGTGGTACATCCGATTCCCGGAAATCGAATAATGTACCCCTCGGTCGCTCCGGGCGACAGGAAGAACAAAACAGAATGGAGATAAGGTGTCTTTCCGAAAGAAGGCGGCTTCGCTGGTCGGCGCCATCGCCATGACAGGGCTCGGAATGGCAGGATTCGCCGCTCCGGCATCGGCCGACCCCTGCCCATCCGGGGCGTTGTGCGCCTGGTACTCCAGCAACGTCAACGTCGGAGATCCGGGCACGGTTTACGGGGACAACTACAATCTGCTGCAGTACGACAAGTTCGACAATGCCGGCTCGATCTACAACAACGGGAACTCCTGCAACGTCGCGATCTACACCGGTCTGAACTACACCGGCACTGAGACCGTGGTCAAGCGCGACTACCAGTGGGAGAACCTGGGCAACACGGCTTACGCGGGCGGCGTGGCCTCGAACAACTGGTGCGTCTGATCCGATGCGCTCTCGGACCGGGGCGGGCGTTGCCGTGACGCTGCTGTTCGCGCTGGTCTTGGCCGGATGCTCAGGGGCATCCGGCCACCGGCCCGCAGTGCGGGTGGGCTATCCGTTCGACGGCGTGACACGGTTCAGCGAGGCGGAACGACGAGTGCTGCACGACGCTGAGGAACGGCTCGTGGCCGAGTGCATGAACAGCCGAGGATTCGACTACGAACCCTCCGAGCGCGGCGGCGAGGAGTCGGGGGCCGACAATCCGTACGGTCTGCTCACACCCGAGCGGGCGGCCGACGACGGATACGGCATGACCATGCGGGCGGTTCGGAACTCCTCCGTAGGGAAGGACGAAGCGAGGACGAAGCGGAGCGAATCCCCCGAACGCGACAGGGCACTCACGGGAACGGAGGAGAACAGGAAGACGATAACCACCGAGACCGGAACCGAATTGACCTTCGCGACGGACGGTTGTCTGCACGAGGCCCGCACGGAAGTGTACGGGAAATCATGGGACCGGGCGTTCTACACGATGCAGGACCTGTCGAACGAGGTGATTCGCGGCGTAACCGGTTCCGCGGAGTTCTCCGAGGCCCAGCGGCGCTGGTCCGAGTGCATGAGTTCGGCGGGACACGAGTACGAGACGCTGCAGGGGCCGTTGCGGACCATACGCGAGAAACTGGACGAGCAGGGACCCACCGAGGAAATCGCGGGGCTGGAGCTATCACTGGCCGAACAGGACGCCCGCTGCCAGCGTCGGGTCGAGTTGGCGGAAACGACTCGCGAAGTGCAGCGCGTCGAGGAGGAGAAAGCACTGGAGGGCCATCGTGCGCGGCTGAAGGAACTGCGGAGGCTGCGGAGGGCCGCGCTCAACAGCGCTCGATCGGTCATGGCGGACGAGTGACGGGAACGCGCGGTTCCCGATGTGCCGGGACGACCGGTATGCCGGTGTTGCCGTGGGGAGGCCGGTTTCCCGGCCCTGGTCGAAGTGATCGGTCTTGACCATCGCCACGAACGCCCGGCACCGCGACCCCGTGGTCGCGACGAGCCCGAGCGCACGATCCTCGCCGCTCCGAACCGCCGTGCTGTCGGCGATCCGGCGGACGGCGGGGACCGGCGCGACCGGAGGCGGCGGGCCCGGGGCGGACGAACCGTCCGCCCCGGGCCCGTCATTCATTCACCCCTTGTCGATGGCCAACCAGGCGTACTTCGAGTTGGCAGCACTGTCCATGTTGAAGAAAACATTCTGACCACCGTTGAAGAAGGTCGACGAGACCCTGTCGCCGGTGCTCGTCCGCAACTTCACCCGCAGTTCCTTGTTTTGACCGGTTTCATCATACTTCCCGCCGGCACTCGGCAACACCGCCACCTGGTTTATCATATCGAAGTCCGCGGGCTTGTTCATGACGTAAACATCGGCGTAATGGGTCAAACCTTTCTGATAGAATCTGGTGGCCTGGAACATACGCCTATCCGCAGCGACCGTAGCACACAAGTTCTCCGCGGGCGGCGTGAACCAGAACCGCGCGAAACGCTCGAAGTTCTTTTTCTCTCCGACCTTGATCTCCTCGTTCTTGATACCATCAAAATTCGTTGGCATCGCCACGCTTCCGAGTATGGCCTGAATCTTTCCGTGATTCGAGTTGATCGAGTTCGGAAAGTTCACATCCACAGAGTGGCTCTGGTCCGTGGCGAGGAAGTAAGCGCTGCCCGCTCCCCCTCGCCCCTGGGTGGTCCCGGGAACTTGCACGGACCTCGACCCAAACGTGCCCTGACGAACCGTGAGCACAGCGGTGTTGTCGTTCTGCGCCACGTTGTACAGCATGACCGCGTACAGCTGCCCGGAAGTCAACCCTTTGGCGGACAGCGATTCTCCCGGCTTAATCTCGATGAGCCTACCGTCGTTCCATTCTTTCTCATTACTGTTTTCCGTCATCGTATTTCCTCCTGATTCGATCACAACAACTCCTCGCCGCCACTCGAACCGGCGACGAGGCCGGACGTGCCACGGTTCCCGCGACACGACACGACTCATCCGCATGAGCGAGGAAGCTCCTGTTCAGCTTCCTCCGGATGAATCGGAAGTACTCGTTTTCGCCGGAATCCCGACCGACAAGGTCGCCCCCTTGGCGGCACCGTTCGCGTTCATCCAGACCACGCTTTGCCCGTTGAACCACTTTTCGGAGAAGGAATCCTCGTGCTTTTCGAGATCGAAGTTTCCCCTGGTCGACTTCGTGGCGTAGAGGTTCGGATCATCCCACCCGAGCACCACCAGCTTGCTGTTCGGCCGGTTGAATTTCATGACCACCGCCTGTGGCGACGATTCGTCTCTCTCGACCGTCGCCTCGTACCTCTCACCGGCCGGAACCATGCTGAACCTGGTCCTGTCCCAGAAAGAATCGGTGATGTACTGCCCGACCTGGAGGTCGTCGGTCTCGAATTCCCTGTCTTTTATTCCCGACCTGTCCAGCGGCATGGCCACACTACCCAGGAAGGCGGTCACCTTCTCGTTCGTGCCGACGCTGATGTAAGAGGTGTTGGTGACGAGCGCCAACGCGTAGTCAGGACCCCAGGATGCGGGGGGTATTCTGGCGATGACATCGCCGTCACCACTGCCGATGCCGACGTACGTGAACCAGCGATTCTCGTTCCCTCGCAGGAACACACCGTACAAATCGGTTTTCGACAGATCACGCGCCATGAGCGAATCGCTTTTATCCAGATCGATCAGCTCGCCGTCGTTCCAGTTGATCTCCACCATTACCTCCCCGCTAAACTCGTACTCGGTGCGCCCGATCCACATCCCCAAGCTAATTTCGGCGAAAGATCCACCACAACAGCACGAACGGACATGAACACCATCGTGCCCCCTACTGGGAAAAAAGTGTAAAGAATAGAATGCACACGATCAGCGGTACCCTCAGGGCGAACCGAAATGTACATTTCGAAACGCGAAACCGAAAAATAATCTCATTCTTCTGTCCACGTGGAATGGTCTTTTCGGGTGCCCAGCACGACCCGCTTCGGGACAATTTGCGCTCGGGCGGGGAAACGACCGGGTGCGGATCACCGAGGCCGAGCCACCGACCGACCGATGTCCCCGAGCACCTCCACGACCCGCTGTCCCGTGCTCGGGGGACACCCGCTGGGTGATGGCCACGAGCCGAGTGGGCGAGTCGGTGGCGGCCCCGCGCTCGGGTCCGAAACCACCAGCGGTGCACACCACCCGCGCCGCGGTCACGCCCCACCGACAGCGCCGGCCCGCCACGGTCGGTTTCGCGGCGACGCGGACGGAGCAGGGGCAAGACGGGGCGGAGCTGAGATCACGCCCTCGATACCGAACCACGATGTGGTCGTTGTTGCACAACTGTGGTCACAGCATCAGCAGTGCGTCTAGCCTGAGCGGGACATCAGCGCCCCCAGGGAGCATGCCGTGCACACCACTCCGCTCGCCCTGCATATGACGGACGGGTTGTTGAACGCGCCGACCGCGCTGCTCTTCGGAGCGATCGCGCTGGCGGGCATCGGGTTCTCGCTGGGCAGGGCCCGCGCCACACTGGACGACCGCACCGCCCCGATGGCCGGTCTGGTCGCGGCCTTCGTCTTCGCGGCCCAGATGATCAATTTCCCGGTGCTGCCCGGCGTCAGCGGCCACCTGCTGGGTGGCGCGCTGGTCGCGATCCTGGTCGGCCCGTGGGTGGGCACGCTGTGCGTGTCCATCGTGCTGGTGGTGCAGTCGCTGCTGTTCGCAGACGGCGGCTTGACGATGCTCGGTGCCAACATCACCAACATGGCGCTGATCGGCACCGCCGCGGGATACCTGGTGGCGGTGGCACTGCGCCCGCTCGCCAGGCGGGGCAGGACGGGACTGCTGATCACCGCCTTCCTGGCCGGAACGATCAACACCGTCATGGCCTCGACCGGTTTCCTGCTGGAGTACTGGATCGGCGGGACGGCCGGTTTCTCCGTGGCCCAGGCCGTGCTCCCCATGCTCGGCATCCACCTGCTGATCGGTGTCGGCGAGGGGATCATCACCGCCCTGACCGTCGGCGCGGTCGCGGCGGGCCGTCCCGATCTGATCCTGCTGCTGCGCGAGTCGCGACAGGGCGAGCGGACCCGCACGCGGGAGGACGAGAACCGGCGATCCCAGCAGCGAGGAACCGTGGAGGGCACGTCGTGAACGACACAGCACAACAGCGGGGCGGCAGAACCTTCTTCGTCTGGTTCGGTGTGGTGGCACTGTTCGTCGCCGCCGTGGTGTCCTACCTGGCCGATTCCTCGCCCGACGGGCTCGAAGCGGTCACCAGGCAGGGCTGCGAAACGGTGCCGACCTCGAACGGTGAGCGGCTCACCGGAGAGTGCATCGCGCGCAGCGGCACGGAACACGCCTTCGCCGGGAGCCCGTTGGCGGACTACACGGTGCTGGGCAACTCGGGGATGACCGGAGTGGCGGGAATCCTCGGCGTGCTCGTCACCCTGCTGCTGGCCGGTGGATTGTTCGCGCTGCTTCGCGAACCGAGCCGTCCCACCTCGGGCAGCTCGACCACCGCACCGGGTGATGACGACTCCTCCGGCACCCGGCGATGAGCTCTGTCTCAGAGAACGCACTCCACTTGCCGGGGGACAGCCCGCTGCACCGGCTCGCACCGCAGATCAAACTCGTCGCCGCGTTCGGCACCGTGCTCTGCGTCGTGGCGACGCCGCGCACCGCCTTCTGGGCGTTCGGCGGATTCGCGCTGCTGCTCGGCGTGCTGGCGGGCACGGCCCGGATTCCACCGGGCTGGCTGGCCCGGCGTCTGCTGATCGAACTGCCGTTCGTGGCGCTGGCGCTGGTGCTTCCGTTCGCGCTCGGTGGTGAACGCGCGGAGGTGGCCGGGCTCGCGCTGTCGGTTCCGGGACTGCTGGCGGGCTGGAACATCCTCGCCAAGGGCACGCTGGGCCTGTTCACCTCGTTGACGCTGGCCGCCACCACCTCGCCTCGGGAACTGCTGCTGGGTATGCAACGGTTGCGCACCCCGAGCACGCTGATCATGATCTCGTCGCTGATGCTGCGCTACGTCGGCGTCGCGGTCGGCGAGGCTGGGCGGATGCGGCTGGCACGCATCTCGCGCGGGGACGATCCCCGCTTCCTGTGGCAGGCCAACGCGACCGCCCGGAGCGTCGGCACCCTGTTCCTGCGGTGCTACGAACGCGGGGAGCGGGTGCACCTGGCGATGGTGGCGCGCGGGTGGTCCGGCGAACTGCCGGAACCGGGTAGAGGACGCCCAGGAGCACGGGACTGGCTGCTGGGACTGAGCCCGGCACTGGTGACAGCGGCGATCGCGGGAGTGGCACTGTGGACGAGGTGAGCGGACGCGAGGCGAACGGGGCGGCGCGGACGGACACCGGTACCGGGCCCGTGCTGGAGGTCTCCGGGCTCCGCCACACCTATCCGGACGGCACCGAAGCGCTGCACGGGGTCGGACTGCGCGTCGAGGAGGGGGAACGTGTCGCGCTGCTGGGACCGAACGGTGCGGGCAAGACCACGCTCACCCTGCACCTCAACGGGATCATCGCCGCGCAGCGCGGACACCTGGCGATCGACGGGCTGGAGGTCGCCGAGCCGAACCTGCGCGAGATCCGTCGCATGGTGGGGCTGGTGTTCCAGGACCCGGAGGACCAGCTGTTCATGCCCACCGTCCGCGAGGACGTGGCCTTCGGGCCGATCAACTTCGGCCTCCGGGGTGCCGAGCTGGACGAGCGTGTGCGGCGGGCGCTGGAAGCGGTGGGCATGACCGAGCACGCCGACCGGGGTCCACTGCGGCTGTCCGGCGGGCAGCGCAAGCGGGTGGCGCTGGCCACTGTGCTGGCCTGCGATCCCCGGTTGCTCGTGCTCGACGAGCCCTCGGCGGGGCTGGAGCCGGTGGCCCGGCGCGAGCTGGCGGAACTGCTGCTGGAGCTGAGCCCGACGATGCTGATGGTCACCCACGACCTGCCCTACGCGCTTCGGTTGTGTCCGCGCAGCGTGCTGCTCGACGGCGGCCGGGTCGTCGCCGACCGCCCCACCCCCGAGCTGCTGGCCGACACCGAGCTGCTCGCCGCGCACCGGCTGGAACTGCCCTACGGTTTCCGGCCGGACTGACCGGGAGCAGACAGCGCCTCGCACGCTCCGGCGGAATACCCACCTGACTTGAATATGTTTCGTAAAAATGGAGTGTCGTCCAGCCCCGGAACCAGTGAGCGGATCGAATGCCGAAAACACCGCGCGAACGTGTCGACGTCCTCGTAATCGGTGGCGGCCAGGCGGGCCTGGCGGCCGGCTACTTCCTGCGCAGAGCGGGCGCGGAGTTCGTGATCCTCGACGAGCGGCGCCGGGGTGGCGGTTCCTGGCAGCACATGTGGCCCTCGCTGCGGTTGTTCTCCCCGGCTCGGCACAACTCGCTGCCCGGCTGGGGGATGCCGCCCCAGCCCGGGACCGAGTTCCCCACGGTGGATCACACCGTCGACTACCTGCGAGCCTACGAGCATCGCTACGAACTGCCCGTACTGCGGCCGGTCCGGGTCACCGGCGTGTACGACTCCGGCGAGGAGCTCACCGTGGCCACGGACGCGGGGACGTGGACGGCCGGGGCCGTGCTCAGTGCCACCGGAACCTGGCGGGCTCCCTACGTCCCCGCGTATCCGGGCACGGCTGATTTCGACGGGACACAGTGGCACACTGCCTCCTATCCGGGACCGGCCCCGTTCCGGGGGCAGCGCGTACTGGTCGTGGGAGGCGGCAACTCGGCGGCGCAGATCCTGGCCGAACTGTCCACCGTGGCCGAAACCACCTGGGTGACCCGCAGACCGCCCAGGTTCATGCCGGACGAGGTGGACGGCCGGGTGCTGTTCGACGTGGCGACCCGACGGCTGTCGGGAGCGGCGAGCGGGGTCTCCGAGCTGGGCGACATCGTGATGGTCGACAGCGTTCGGGAGGCCCGCGAACGCGGTGTGCTGCGCGCACACCCGATGATCTCCGGACTGACCGACCGGGGAGCGGTGTGGCCGGACGGAGCCGAGCTGGAGTTCGACAGCGTCGTGTGGTGCACCGGCTTCCGGCCCGCGCTGCGGCATCTGGGACCGCTGCGACTGAGCAGGGAGCGGGGACGCATCCCCACCGAGGGAACCCGCAGCCTCGAGGAGCCACGAATCCACCTGGTGGGCTACGGCGACTGGACCGGCCCGGCCTCTGCCACGCTGATCGGGGCGGGACGCACCGCGCGCACGGCCGTCTCGGAAGCCATCGGCGGGCTCGGCCGGAAACGACCGAACGCCGCGGGGGAAAGGGCTCAGACCCCGCTGGAGACGGTCCGCCGCTCGGTCACGAACCGGTCGTAGGTACGCATCAGGTATCGGTGGGCCGGTTGCTCCACCACTCGGGTGAGCCCCCATCCCAGCAGCACACCGGTGGCCAACATCGCCAGCGTCTGTAACGGGGTCGGTGCGCCCAGGTCCTGCAACCGGCGCACCACCATGTGCCCGAGCGACTGGTGCGTCAGGTAGACCCCGTAGGAGATGCCCGCGTACCACTGGATGGGGCGACGCGCCGCCACGGGGATCACGGCCTCCCAGTCGGGACCGCGCGCCACCAGGGCGATCACGCAGAGCCCGATCGCCACGCACACCGAGGACCCGACGTCCGGGACCAGCTCCCCCGAGGGAGCGGTGGCGAAGCTGTGCAGCCACTGCGCGAACATCGCGGTGCCCAGGAAAGCGGCGAAGTGGGGAGTCCGGAGTCTGCCGACCGACCAGAGCCAGATCGCCACACCGGCCACGAACAGGTGCCAGCGGTGGAACCCGAGCCCGTCGGCCAGTACCCGGTAGAACTCCGGTGGCCCCGAGGCGCGGATGGGCCACTGCGCCAGCGGAAGCAGCATCGCGAACCACAGCACCCAGATGATCCGGTCACCGTGGCCCCAGCGGGAGCGGTAGAGCAACGCGGCCGCCGTGAACCCCATGAGCTGCAGCGGCACCGTCCAGTGCGCGACGTCGAGGAACTCGAACTCCTGCGGCTTCCAGTGCCAGAGCATCAGCAGGTGCTCGAACAGGTCACGCACACTGGGCAGGTACCAGCCCTCGATGCGGAAGGCCCGGGTGAGCAGGAAGATGAGCACCGATGCTGCCACGAAAGCGGGCAACAACCGGGCGATCCTGCCCCACCAGTAGCGCAGCACGGTCCCGCGTCCGATGGTCACGCAGGCGAAGTAGGCCGATATGACCAGCAGCATGCTGGCACCGACCTGCCAGGGGAAGGCGAACGTTCGCGGCTCGATCTCGGGATGGAACTCCACGCTGACCGTGGTCGAGTGGTACAGCATCACCAACGTGACGCAACCGGCCCTGACCACGTCCCAACTGATCTTGCGACGGCTCCCCTTGCCGGGGATCACCACGAATATCCACTCCCGTCGTCCCGCGTGCGGCAGTACCTCCCGGTATTACATCGCATGCCGACGCGCGATCATTACTCGGTATTCGATCGACCGGCACTCGCCGGATGGGCCCTGCGGTAGGCGCGGTTGCGCACCCCGAGCACGACCGAGGCCAACAGCGCCGCGAGCAGCGAACCGAACAGCACGGCCACCTTGACGTGCTCACCGCGCTCACCGGCACCGAAGGCGAGTTCGCCGATCAGCAGCGAGACGGTGAAACCTATCCCCGCCAGCAACGACAACCCCACCAGGTCCCACCAGGAGAGATTGGCGTCGAGCTGTGCTCTGGTGAACTTGGCCATCAGGAACGTGGCTCCGAAGATGCCGACCAGCTTGCCCAGCACCAGCCCCGCCATCACAGCGGGAACGACCGGATCGGAGAAGGCGGCCGAGATACCGCCACCACCGAGCGACACCCCCGCCGCGAACAGCGCGAACAGCGGAACCGCGATCCCGGCCGAGACCGGGCGCCAGCGGTGTTCCAGGTGCTCGGCCGGTCCCGGCTCGCCGCCGTCCTTGCTCAGCACCGGGACGGTGAAGCCCAGCAGCACCCCGGCGATGGTGGCGTGCACCCCGGACTCGTGGACCAGCAGCCACGCAGCCACGCCCAGTACGAGCAGCACCGGCCACCACGGGCCCCGCAGCCGCACCAGCGACGCGAAGGCGACCAGCGGCAGCACCGCTCCCAGCAGCGGCAACGGGTGGAAGTCGTCGGTGTAGAACACGGCGATGACCGTGATCGCCAACAGGTCGTCGACCACGGCCAACGTCAGTAGAAAAGCGCGCAGCGCGCTGGGCAGGTATTTGCCGACGATCGCGAGCACCGCCAGCGCGAAGGCGATGTCGGTGGCCGTGGGAACGGCCCAACCACTCAACGCGTCACCGCCCGCCGTCGAGGCGATGCCCACGAAGATCAGCGCGGGGACGACCATGCCCGCCACCGCAGCCACCACGGGCAGCACCGCTCTCCGGGGATTGCGCAGCTCGCCGACCACGAACTCGCGTTTGAGCTCCAGACCGACCACGAAGAAGAAGATCGCCAGCAACCCGTCGGAGGCCCAGTGGGAGAGATTCAGGTCCAGCCCGAGGAACTCACCACCCGGCCAGGGGACGAACTCGGCGGCCGTCGCGTAGCTCTCCGCCCACGGCGAATTGGCCCAGGCGAGCGCGAGCACCGCGGCCACGAGCACGAGCACACCGCCGACGGTCTCCGTGCGGAGGATGTCGGCGAGCGTGCGCTTCTCGGCATCGGGGGTCGGGGCGAACAGGCTACGCTCCGGGCTGCCCCGCTGGTTCTCACCCCGCTCGTCTTCGCCACGCGGCCGCCCGTCCCGGGAATCCCCGCTCCCGGAGTCCTCGCGCCGAGCTTCGTCGTACTGGGGGTCGGTTCCCATCAACACGTCCTGTTCGGATCGTCCGTCAACTTCCCGCCGACCAGTCTTCCCGGCACACCATTTGCCCGATTTTAATCGCTGACGCATCGCTCATGAGTGATGACGATACGCGACAACCCGGCCACGACGCCCGAGACCGGGCCCGTGACCAGGGATCGACTCGGCGCGGCTGCCGAGCGACGAGCGAGGGCGTCCGCCGGAACAGCGGGTCGCGCCACGACATGAGTGATCGTTGTCATATCCGGTTCGTCCGGATGAGCTCGGCCCGGACGCGCGTGCGTCACGGGCGGCCGCACGGCCTCTCCGGCGTACGTCTCTCACGAAACCACCGCTCAGCGGGTCCACGAAAAACCCCGCCCGGCGGGGCTCGCCGAGCGGGGTTTCCCTTGAAAAATCACGCGGCCACATGGCCGCTGGTGGAGGTGCCGGGATTCGAACCCGGGTCCTCTGTCGCCTCACCAAGGCTTCTCCGTGCGCAGTCCGCTGTGTCTCTACTCGGCTTCACCGGTCACGCGGACGAGCCGGTGTGACAAGCCCAGTCGCTGTGCGATGTCCCGATCAGTTCCGCGACCGAACTGAAACGGTGAGTCCCCTAACCGATGCCGGGGTCCGGGTCGGAGACTTACCCGGTCCGACAGAGTCGCTACTCGCTCAGGCGGCGAGTGCGAACTCGCGCTGACTCTTGTTGTCGGCGCTTGTTGATTCACGGCGACGCTTAACGGTGGTCTTCCGCCTGCACCGGCACGCTTCCCTTGGCTCAACGGCCAGAGTCGAAACCGTTCACCCCCGTGTTCTGTTACTCAACAACCTGTTTTCCAACAGTCCGGACCCGCCACGAACCGGCCGTGTCGAATCCGTACCGAACATCATAACGCATGGCACCCGCCCGATCATTCCCGGTTCGGCGGATCGTCCCGCCCGAACCACCCCGGGATACCGGGAACGGTCTCGCGCCGCCTCAACGGCATCCGAGCAACCGGGCCGGCGTGTCGTGCAACACCGCACGCAGGAACGGCATTCCCAACCGCTCCTCGGAAGCGGCCCACCCCGCCACCGCTGCCAACTGCTCGGCGTAGGGGTACGGAATGTTCGGGAAGTCCGAACCGAGCACTACCCGATCCGCCACGGGAACCAGCCGGGCCGCCCAGTCACCCGGCAACGGCGCGAACCGTTCGCTGAAGGCGACACCGATCATCGTGGTGTCCAGGTACACCCCGGGGTACTCCCGCACCAGCTCCAGCGCACGCTCGTACTCGGGCATACCGGCGTGCGCCAGCACCGCCACCAGCCCCGGATGACGTCCGAGCACCTCGGCGAACACCTCCAGACCGGTGAACTCCCCACGCAGCGGCCCGTGACCGCAGTGCACCACCACGGGCACCCCCGCTTCGGCCAGCAGCCCCCAGGCACGGTCCAGCAGCGGGTCGCGGGGATCGAACTCGCCCACCTGCACGTGCACCTTGAAACAGCGCGCCCCGCCGTCGAGCGCCGCGGCCACGTAATCGACGGCACCGGGTTCGGGATACATCGTGGCGGTGGGCACGGCACCGCTCGTGGTCAGCCCGAATTCGAGGGCCCAGCGATTGAGCCACTCGGCCATCCCCGGCTTGTGCGGGTACACCAGCGGCGCGAACGCGCGAACGCCCAGACTGCCGAGCACCTCCAGACGCGTCGGCTCGTCGAAGCGGTACCGGATCGGCCACTCGATCCCGTAGTGGGCACCGGCCAGGTCGAAGTAGTCCCAGACCTTGTGCAGCACCCGCTCCGGCAGGAAGTGCGTGTGCAGGTCCACCAGCCCCGGAACGCCGAGACCGGCCACCCAGCCGGCCACCTCCTCGTCCGAGGCGGGCGGTCGCCCCGGCTCACTACTCGTGGTCAACCTGTCACCGCCCCGCGGTGGACGGCGCACCGGTCACACCGGGCGAAGTCCGAGACGGCATCCTCAGCGCATACCCTTACGGTGCTGGCCGATCGCCCGCGCCATCTCGCGCTCGGCGTCGCGCTTGGCCATGTCCCTGCGCTTGTCGTGAATCCGTTTCCCTCGGGCGAGGGCCAGCTCGACCTTGGCCTTGCCGTCGGAGAAGTACAGCGAGAGCGGCACCAGACTCAGTCCGCTCTCCTTGGTCTTACCCATCAGGCGCTCGATCTCGTCCCGGTGCAGCAGCACCTTGCGCGAACGACGCGGGGCGTGGTTGGTCCACGTTCCCTCGGTGTACTCCGGGATGTGCACGTTGCGCAGCCACACCTCGCCCCTGTCGATCGTCGCGAAGGCGTCGACCAGCGAGGCACGTCCCTGGCGGAGGCTCTTCACCTCGGTGCCGGTCAACACCATGCCGCCCTCGTAGGTGTCCAGCACCGTCCAGTCGTGCCGCGCCTTGCGGTTACGCGCGATCAGATTGTGGCCACGTTCCTTTGCCATACCGGCGAGCATAGCGCCGCGTCCGACGCGTGGACCACGTGGTTTCCCGCGGCCGTGGCGCCCCGGAAGCCGGAGCGCCACACCGACGCCCCGGGGCGCTCCCGCCCCGGGTCAGATCCGCACGTACAACCGCAGCGTGAGATAGCCGGTCAGTCCCGAGATCACCGAGGCCACCAGCACCAGGATCGGTGCCACGAAGGCCACGTCGGCGTAGCTGACCGCCGTCAGCAGATTCGCCTCGGTCAGCGGCTTGAGCAGGCCGTCGAGGAAGGCCTCCTTGAGCACCATGAGCAGCCCGATCGCCGCCACCGAACCGATGATCCCCGAGACCATGGCCTCCAGCAGGAACGGCAGCTGGGTGTACCACCGGGAGGCCCCGACCAGCCGCATGATCCCGGTCTCGGTGCGGCGGTTGAACGCGGAGAGCTGGATGGTGTTCGAGATCAGCAGCAGCGCGGCGAAGGCCTGCAACGCGGCGATCAGGAACGTCCCGTCGCGCACATCGTTGAGCTTGCCGACCATGCTGCGCACGAACTGGGACTGGTCGTTGATCGAGCCGATCCCGGTGCGCCCCTCGAACTGCTTCTTGACGGCCCGTGGGGTGACGTTGTCCCCCAGTTCCACCCACAGAGCGGCGGGAAGCGCCTTCGGGCGCACCAGCTCCCGCAGCTGGGGCTGGTTCGAGAACTCCTCGGTCGCCCGCTCGAAGATCTCCTGCCGGTTCAGGTACCGCACCGACTCCACACCCGAGGCCCGCTCCAGCTCGGATCGGATGCCCGCGCAGGGGTCGTTGGCACACTCGGGATCGTTGGCGCTGACGTCCTCGCTCATGTAGACGACGACGTCGGCGGCGTTGCGCAGCGATTCCTGGGCCTGGTCCACTTTCCGGACGACGATGAGGCCACCACCGAGCAGCGTGAGGGAGACCGCGGTGGTCAGGATCATCGCGATCGTCATCGACACGTTGCGACGAAGGCCGTTGACGACCTCACTGGATACGAAACTCGCGCGCATCTTGAGTCAGCTTTCGGTGCGGTCTGCGACTTGCGGATTCGGGAGGGAGCCGCCTCGTGGGAGGCTCAGCGGCCCACGCCGTAGACACCACGGGCATCGTCACGGATGACCTGGCCGTGGCTGAGCTCGACGACCCGTCTGCGCATGGAGTCGACGATCGAGTGGTCGTGCGTGGCCATGACCAGCGTGGTTCCGGTTCGGTTGATGCGCTCCAGCAACAACATGATGTCCTGGCTGGTGTCCGGGTCCAGGTTTCCGGTGGGCTCGTCGCACATCAGCACCAGCGGTCGGTTCACGAACGCCCTCGCTATGGCGACCCGCTGCTGCTCACCGCCGGAGAGTTCCACCGGCATCCGGTCGGCCTTGCCCTCGAGACCGACGAGCTGGAGCACCTCGGGGACCACCTTGCGAATGGTGTGCCGGGGCTTGCCGATGACCTCGAGCGCGAAGGCGACGTTGCCGAAGACGGTCTTGTTGTTGAGCAGGCGGAAATCCTGGAACACGCAGCCGACCCGCTGCCGCAGCTTGGGAACGCGACGTCGTGGCAGCTTGGCGACGTTCCAGTCGGCGACGATCACCCTGCCTCGGGTGGGCACCTCCTCCCGCAGCAACAGCTGCAGGAAAGTGGACTTGCCCGACCCGGAGGGGCCGATGAGGAATACGAACTCGCCCTTGTCCACGGACACCGAGACGTCGTCGAGAGCGGGGCGCGCCAACGTCTTGTAAGTCTTTGACACGTGTTCGAGCCGGATCACGGGCAGTGAGCTTACCCGCGGCCACTCAGGGAGCCTTCACTCACCCGTACCATTGGTTGCGCCGAGGCAATCACCTTGCGCGCTTCCTCACGCACCGGTTGGACCGGCGACACCCTGTGACACCGGAACGAGGCCGACTCACGCGATCGGGAAACACGACTCCCGTAATGCCCCGACGGAGTGGCCGCCTCGGGCACGGGCGGTGGTGCCACCGGCGTCCACTTCCGGCCGGGGGCCGGGGCGGAACCGCGACCGTCTCAGCCCTGCTGCTGTTCCTGGTCGTGCTGCTGCTTGCGCCAGCGGATTCCCGCTTCGAGCAGCCCGTCGAGCTGCCCCTCCAGCACCGACTCGGGGTTGCCGACCTCGTAACCGCTGCGCAGGTCCTTGACCATCTGGTAGGGGTGCAGCACGTAGGAGCGGATCTGGTTGCCCCAGCCCGAACCGCTGCTGTCGCGCAGCGCGTCGATCTCGGCGCGCTCCTCCTCGCGCTTGCGCGCCAGCAGCTTGGACTGCAGCACGCGCATGGCCGCGGCCTTGTTCTGCAGCTGAGACTTCTCGTTCTGGCAGGAGACCACGATTCCCGTGGGGTGGTGGGTCAACCGCACGGCCGAGTCGGTGGTGTTCACGCTCTGCCCGCCCGGCCCGGAGGAGCGGAACACGTCCACCCGGATGTCCTTCTCCGGAATCTCCACGTGGTCGGTCTCCTCGACCACCGGCAGCACCTCCACACCGGCGAACGAGGTCTGCCTGCGCCCCTGGTTGTCGAACGGGGAGATGCGCACCAACCGGTGGGTCCCCTGCTCCACCGAGAGGGTGCCGTAGGCGAAGGGGGTGTCGACGCGGAAGGTCGCGGACTTCACACCCGCTTCCTCCGCGTAGGAGGTGTCGTAGACCTCCACGGGGTACCCGTGGCGTTCCGCCCAGCGCAGGTACATCCGCATCAGCATCTCGGCGAAGTCGGCGGCGTCCACACCGCCCGCTTCGGCCCGGATGGTGACCATGGCGGAGCGCTCGTCGTACTCCCCCGAGAGCAGGGTGCGGATCTCCAGGTCGGCCAGGTCCTTCTTGAGCTGGGTGCGCTCCTGCTCGGCCTCGGCGACGCTGGCGCTGTCGTCCTCGTCCTCACCGAGTTCGTAGAGCACTTCGAGGTCTTCGAGGCGCTGCCGGAGCCCGGTGATCTTGCGCAGGTCGCTCTGCTTGTGGACGAGCTGGCTGTTGATCCGCTGGGCGTACTCGACGTCGTCCCACAGGTCCGGGCGGGCCGCTTCCTCCTCCAGCTCCGCGATCCGGGCCCGCAACGCATCGAGATCCATGACGCGCTCGATGCCCTCGAGGGTTTCGGACATGTCCTTGAGCTCGGCGGCGACGTCGGGGTTCACGGTTTCCAGCCTACTTCACACCATCACGACCACGGACGCCGACCGGCGGCCCTCGCCACGCCCCCGCCATACCCGAACGTCATTCGGGTATGGCGTCGAGCATCTTGATGACCGCGCGGTTGTGCGCCACCGAGAAGTCCGCCGCGGCCTTCTCGTAGGGATCCTCGGCCACCTTGGCGGCGTTCTTGGCCTCGTTCAGCTTCTCGACGTACTGCTCCCGGGCCGAGGTGACCAGGTGGGCACGCTGCTTCGAGGTCAGCATCCCCGCGTAGCGCAACCGCAACAGCAGCGGACTGCGCACGTTGTCCGGCCCCGGCTCGGTGTTCAGCCACGACTTGAAGGCACGCTTGCCCGCCGCCGTGATGATGTACTGCTGGCTGGATCGTGGTCCCTGTTTGCCGAGACGAAGCATTCCCGCCTCGGCGAGTGCGGGCAGTTCCCGGTACACCTGGCTGCGGGTGACGCTGAAGAACCCACTGAACCGGTCGGTGGCCGCCGCCACCAACTGCCCCCCGGTCATCGGCCCCTCGTGGAGAAGTCCCAGCAAGGCTGCGGATGTCGCATTCAGGTCGGTCACGGCTCCTACGGTGCCACGGCAATGACAGGCTGTCCACAATGGCCGTAGTCCGTGTCCGAAACGGCAGCGCAACAAGGGGACAGAATGAACACGCAGCGCATTCATCGCAGCACACGAGACCGCCGTTGCGACCCGGATTCACTTTCACCGGGGATTCCTCCACTGGCAGCAACCAATTCGTACACTCACCGTCCCCTGAACAGGGATACTCTTTAACTCGAAATGGGTAATTCTTGCTGCGATGCTGTGGAAGAGCCGTTGTTAAGGGCACCCTTCACAGTGGCCGGCCGAGTAACGGGGCCGGACACTGCGACGGGTGCGTACGGGACGGACCCGCCGAATTAGGGAGGTAACACCGTGCATCGGAGTCTGCTGCGGACCAAGCTCGCCCAGGGCAGGAACAAGATGGCGAGCAAGGTTTCGGAACGGGCGAAGTCACTGGTGCCGATCCAGGTGGACAGCCCGCACAACTGCATCGTGTGCGGCCGTAAGATGCGCGCCTTCCGCAGCGGGAGCCGCGAGGGTCGAGTCTGCTCACCCACCTGTGCCCGCAAGTGGGCCGACGGCTGAGGCTCGCGGAAACGAAAACCGGGCTCGTCGTACGTACGAGCCCGGGGATCTCAGCGACCACCAACGTCCCCGCTTCCGGTCTCGCCAGGAGGAGTTGAGACCGGGACAGAAGTCCCACATCCCGCCCGCATTCCCGAACACGTGCCGCGCGCCGTGAGCCCGATCCCGCTTCCTCGCCCGTCCACTCGGCGCCCCCTGAAGGATCACCCGTCGGAGTTCCGAGTGCGCACGGGGTCTCGTCTCCACGCCGAGCGGCCGATGTGGCGCGGACGATCACCCGATGTCAGCCCTTCCGGAGAGGCCGGATTCGGCGAACCACCCCGGCAGTGCTTCCCCTCATGCGAAAAACTCGGCCCTCGGAGCGGAACTCCGAGGGCCGACCTGGTAGCGGGGACAGGATTCGAACCTGTGACCTCTGGGTTATGAGCCCAGCGAGCTACCGAACTGCTCCACCCCGCGCCGTGTTTCGTTGTAGTTGCAACTCTACACTCCCGCCCACACCTCCCACACAGGGGGGTGGGCACCACGCCCACGACTCCGTTCACCAGCGGTTTCTCCCGGTATCGCCGGTTTCTCCTGTACCGAACGGGGAAGCAACGCCTCACACCGATGACTGCCCGGCGAGCGTGTGCTGCTTCGCGCCCCCGAGAGGGATGCCGTGATCCGGCCCCGGCGCCGCGCGTGCCGCTGCCACACCGGGATCGCTACCCCATCGGGGCCGCGGGAACTTCGACCGGGAAACCGCAGCCGGACGAGGATCGTCCCCCTCCCGGCGAACCGGAAGGGGGACGATCCTGGTAGCGGGGACAGGATTCGAACCTGTGACCTCTGGGTTATGAGCCCAGCGAGCTACCGAACTGCTCCACCCCGCGCCGTGTTTCGTTGTAGTTGCAACTCTACACTCCCGCCCACACCTCCCACACAGGGGGTGGGCACCACGCCCACGACTCCGCGCGGAGCGCCTCCGGCGGGGTGGGAACGCACCGCGCTCCACCCCGCCGCGGCTCGGTCAGCCACCGTCGCCGGTGACCTCCTCGTAGCGAGCCATGGCTTCCTCCAGCCGCTGGAAGGCCTGGCCGAGCTGGCCGAGGTCACCGGAGCTCTGCGCCGAGCGGACCTCCTCCATCGCGGCCCGCAACTCCCGCACCGCCTGGTTCACCTCGGGACTGTTCTGCTGTCCCTGGCCGTCGCCCTGCTGCTGGCCCTGGTCGCCCTGATCACCCTGGTCACCCTGTTGCTGACCCTGGTTCTCGCCCTGCTGCTGGCCCTGGTCACCCTGCTGGTCCTGACCGTCGCCCTGCTGGTTCTCGTCCTCGGCGGTCTCGGTGTTCTGCCCGGCGCCGGGACCGAATATCTGCTCCAACGACCCCTGCAGCGTCTCGGCATAACCGACGCTGTCGCCGTAGGAGGTCAGCACCCTGGCCAGCTGCGGATAGGAGTCCTCGCTGTTGGGCCGGATGTAGATCGGCTCCACGTAGAGCATGCCGCCCTCGACCGGCAGGGTCAGCAGGTTGCCGAACATCGCACGGACACCGGGATTGTCGAACAGTGTCCGGTCCTCGGTGACCTTCGGGGTGGACTCCATCTGCCGCTGGACCTGCACCGGCCCCAGGGTCGGATCACCGGTGGGCAGCTCCAGCATCGTGATCTCGCCGTAGCTCTCGGGGTCCGAGGAGGCCGAGATCCAGGCCGACAGGTTCTGCCGTTCCAGCGCGGTCATGGCGCTGATCAGCTGGAAGGTCGGCCGGTTCTGCGTGGGTGCCTGCGCGATCACGTAGAACGGCGGTTGCTTCTCACCGGATCCACCACGCTGCTCCTCGTTCGGATCGTTGGGCACCTGCCAGAAACCCCGGGTGGCGTAGAAGTCGCCCGGGTTGTCCACGTGGTACCGGGCGAGCAGCTGCCGCTGCACCTTGAACATGTCGGCGGGATAGCGGAAGTGCTGCCGCAGCTCGTCGCTGATCTCGCTCTTGGGCTTGACCACCCCGGGGAAGACGCCCTTCCACGCCTGCAGCACCGGGTCCTTCTCACCGAACTCGTAGAGGCTGACCTCTCCGCTGTAGGCGTCGACGGTCGCCTTGACGGAGTTGCGGATGTAGTTGATCTGCTGGTCCGGCTGCGTGACGTCGCTGGTGGAGTCGCTGGCCGCCTGCCCGAAGGAGGTCAGCGTGGAGTACGGGTAGTTGTCGAGCGTGGTGTAGCCGTCCACGATCCACTTGATGCGCCCGTCGATGACGGCCGGGTAGGGATCGCCGTCCAACTTGAGCCAGGGGGCGACCTTCTGCACCCGCTGCCGCGGATTGCGGTTGAACATGATCTGCGACTGCGAGCCGATCTCCTGGTTGAACAGGATGTTGCGCTCACCGTAGTTGGCCGCGAAGACAGCCCGGTTGAACCAGTTGCCGATCGAGACGCCGCCCTCTCCCGTGTAGGTGTAGCGGGAGTTCTGCGTGTCGTACTCCTTCGGCCGCTCACCCTGCTCGGCACCGACGATGGCGTAGTCCTGGTTCAGCTCACCGTAGTAGACCCGGGGCTGTTCGACCGGGATCTCGCCCTGGCCGTCGTTGGCGACGTCGCTCATCGAGAACACCGGATAGGCACCGGTGTCGGCACCCTCACCGGGCACCGAGCTGACCCGGTCGGCCGGTGCGGTGACGAAACCGTTGCCGTGGGTGTAGACCATGTGCCGGTTGATCCAGGACTGCTGATTCTCCGCGAGACCGTCGGTGTTGATCCCGCGCACCGCGACCAGATAGTCCTGCAGTTCGCCGTTGTCGTCCCGATACCGGTCGATGTCGAGCTCGTCGGGGAAACCGTAGAAGTTGAACTGCTGCTGCAGCTGGGTGAACGTCTCGGACAGCAGGCTCGGGTCGAGCAGTCGCACATTGGAGACGGTGCCGGTGTCCTGGGCGACATCCTCCGGGCTGACATCGGAACCGTCCGAGCCCGAGCCGTCGCCCCCCTGGGTGTAGTTCTCCCGGACGGTCACGTCCTCCTCGGTGATGCCGAACGCCTGTCGGGTGGCGGCTATGTTGCGCTCGATCGAGGTCGCCTCGCGCTGGTTGGCGTTCGGCTCCACCGAGAACTGCTGCAGCAGCGCGGGCCACAGCGCCCCGACGACCAGGCTGGACAGCACCAGCAGCACCGTGGCCAGCGCCGGAATCTGCAGGTTGCGCAGGAACACCGCGGCGAAGAAGGCCAGCGCGCAGATGATCGAGATGCACAGCAGGATCACCTTCGCCGGCATCACGGCGTTGAGGTCGGTATAGCTGGCACCCGTGAACAGATCACTGCGCTGCGACAGCAGCAGGTCCCAGCGGTCGAAGAAGAAATCCACCGCCTTGAGCAGCACGAAAACGCCCGCCAACACGGCGAGCTGAATCCGGGCGGCCTGGGAGATCTGACCCGACCTGCCCGCGACCCTGACGCCGCCGAAAACGTAGTGCGTGGCCAGCGCGCCGATGAACGACAGGGTCACGGCGATGAATCCCCACGCCAACAGCCAGCGGAAGAACGGCAGCTGGAAGATGTAGAGACTGACGTCGTGACCGAACACCGGGTCCTCGGTGCCGAAGGGAGTCCGGTTCAGGAACAGCTGCACCATCCGCCAGTCGCCGGTGGCCGCCAGACCACCGATCGCGCCGACCACGACCGGGATGCCGATGCCGAACCACTTGGACCGCTGGGTGATGACGGTGCGGTACCGCGTCAGCGGATCCTCCTGCCCGCTGTTGTCGAGTGGCACGAAGACCGGTCTCGTCCGGTAGGCGAGCCAGAGGTTCAACGCCAGCACACCGGCGAGGAACACGCCCGCACAGACGAACAGCACGATCCGGGTCAGCACGATCGTCGTGAAGATTCCCCGGTAGTCGACACTGCCGAACCACAACCAATTGACGTATGTCCCGATCAGACGTGATCCGACGATCAGCGCTACCAGCACGACCGCGCCCAGGATCAGAAGGATCCGGCTCCGCCGGGACAGTTTGGGTACTCCTACCGGCCTCGTGGCCACAGCGCACTCCCTGGTGACGATCCGCGGGCAACGGGACCGAGTCAGGCGCGACCCGGGCTCCCGTGCGGTCAACTCTACGATGCCGCCACGAGAAAGTGGGACGGTGCCCGCGAATCCGAACCAAACGGACATCCCGCACGACGGAGAGGCGGGGCTCGTCGCGTGTTGCCCACCACCGGAAAGAGGCCCACGGGCGTCGAACCGGACGGCCGGGGCGGTGCGACGATGGACGAATGTCGCCCGCTATCACCGAGGAAATGACCGCGGCACTGCCCGCGGTGGCACGCGAGATCGAACAGTTCGCGGCTTCGGAGGGTTGGGAACGGCCCGCCAGAATGTTCGCCCTGGTGGAAACCGCGGAACTCCTCGAGGCCGAGCCCGGACTGGCCGAACAGCTCAACACCGGCTCACCGCTGACTCCCGTCGCGCAGGACGAACTGCCCGGCAACGACATCGGCGAGGCTCTGGCCGGGATAGCCTGGCCGGAGCGGGTGCTGGGTTGTGCGCTGGTTCAGGAGATCGTGGTACTTCCCCCCGAGGCCGAGCAGGAACTTCCCGGCGAGGACGAGGCCGCGCGGAACACCGCGGCGCAGCACCCCGACCGCAGGGAGGCGCGGCTGGTCGCGGCGGTGCTGCGCGGTGGGACGCAGACCTGCGTACTGCGGTTGCGCAACAAGGACCCCGAGCTCGACGACGGTTTCGACGGCGACCCCGAACAGGAGGAGGGCGAGCTCGTCGAGGACAGCGCCCTGGCGCCGAACCTGCTCAACGCGATGCACGCGACCTTCGAGGAGTAGCGGTCACCGTGCCGAGGCCGGGCGGTTCCGGGCCGCTCCGTCGCGGCGGTCGACACCCGGCCGCCGCGACGGAGCCCGCTCGGGCGTCCTCGCGGTGCTTCAGCAGCGGGGTGGTTGTTCGCCCGCCCGAAGCGCCTCCAACGCGTTGACGGCCTCGTCGAGCGTGCCGACCTTGATCAACCTCATCCCTTCGGGAGCCTGGGACTTGGCGGCGGCGCAGTTCTCCTCGGGCACGAGGAAGACCCGGGCCCCGGCCTCCCGGGCCTTGGCGATCTTGAATCCGATGCCCCCGATGCGCCCGACCTCGCCCCGCGGGTTGATCTCGCCGGTTCCTGCGACGAACTCGCCGTCCGTGAGCTCGCCGGGGGTGAGCTTGTCCACCACGGCCAGCGAGAACATCAGCCCCGCCGAGGGGCCGCCCACATTGGGGAGTTTGATGTCGACGTCGAAGTCGACCCGAGGGCGCAGGGCCGGCTGCACGCCGAGGAACCCCTGGGAACGGTCGTCCGGTGCTTCCGCGAGGCGGACGGTGGCCTGCTGGGGCTCCCGGTCCCCTCGCCTGAAGCGCAGGGTGACCCGCTGGCCGGGCCGGGTGTCGGACAGCGCGTCCACCAACGACTGCGGGTCGCTCAACCGCTCCCCGTCGGCGGATATCAACTCATCGCCCGGCTGAAGGACTCCCTGGGCCGGTCCGTCGCTGACGAGCTCCTCGGCGACGAGTTCCGTGGGATAGCCGAGGTGACGCAGCGCCGCGGTCTCCGCCGAGTCCTGCGAATTGCGGAACGCGCGCGTATTGGTGCGTTCCACCTGCTGCTCGGTCTTGTCCGGCGGGAAGTACAGTTCACGCGGGGCCAGGGCGTGGTCGCCACTGGCCCAGAGCGTCAGCGCGCTGAAGACCGACAGCTGGTCGGTGACCGAGACGGTGGTCATGTTCAGGTGACCGCTGGTCGGAAAGGTCTTCGTGCCTTCGATGCGGACGACCTTCCTGCCCTGGTAGGAACCGAGCGTGTCATGGGTCGGGCCGGGGCCCAGCGCCACGTAGGGCACCGGGACGAAGGCTCCCAGCAGCCCGAAAAGCACGACCAGAACGACACTCGTAAGCAGGGTCCAGGTACGGCGACTCACAGCACGACACCCTACGTCCCCCGGACGAGCTCCCGGCGGGCGACTTGCGTGGGGCCCGAGATGTCGAGTTCGCGGTGACGTTCGCCCTGGGCGAGCGATTTCCCGCTCGCCTACTGCCCACCGGCGTGTTCCGCGTACGGTGGAACCATGAGTGATGTGCCCTTCGGGTTCGGCCCCCACGATCCCAACAACGAGGAACCCGATGATCGCGACAAGGGCGACTCGTCGGACGGTGGCTCCGGGGGCGGCACCGGCTTTTCCGGAGGAGCGGGTTCCTTCCCCGGCTTCGGCGGGATGCCCGGTCCCGGGGGCATGCCCGGCCCCGGCGGTACGCCGAACTTCGACATCGGCGCGCTCGGTCAGATGCTGACCCAGCTCGGGCAGGCCCTCAGCCACTCCTCCGGTGGTGACTCGGGGCCGGTCAACTACGACCTGGCCAAGCAGCTCGCCCACCAACAGCTGCAGGCCAACAAGCACACCGAACGCCCGACCCAGCAGCAGACCAAGGCCATCGAGGACGGCATTCAGCTCGCCGAGCTCTGGCTGGACCCCACCACGGCCTTCCCGACCGGGACACACGTCGTGCGGGCCTGGTCGGCGCAGGAGTGGGTGGACAACACACTGCCCATCTGGAAGCGGCTGTGCGACCCGGTGGCGGAACGGGTCTCCGAGGCCTGGTTGGAGGCGCTGCCGGAGGAGGCCAAGCAGGCGGCCGGGCCGATCGTTTCCATGCTCGGCCAGATGGGCGGGCTGACCTTCGGTTCACAGCTGGGCAACGGACTGGCTCAGCTCGGCGGGGAGGTTCTCACCTCCACCGACGTGGGGCTGCCCCTCGGCCCGGACGGGACGGCCGCGCTGCTGCCCGCCAACGTCGAGCGTTTCGGCGAGGGCCTGGATCGCCCGGCCAGCGAGGTGACCGTCTTCCTGGCGGCGCGGGAGGCGGCGCACCACCGACTGTTCAGCCATGTCCCCTGGCTGCGACAACGCCTGTTGGCAACCGTCGAGGAGTACGCGCGGGGTATCCACATCGACACCTCCTCGCTGGAGGACCTGGCGAGCAAGGTGGATCCCAGCGATCCGAACTCGATGCAGGAGTTGATGAACTCCGGGATGCTGGAGCCGCGGACCACCGACGAGCAGCAGGCCGCGCTCACTCGCCTGGAGACGCTGCTGGCCCTGGTCGAGGGCTGGGTGGACGTGGTGGTGGCCGACGCGGTCGGGGAACGCCTGCCGGGCGCCGAGGCACTCGGGGAAACGGTGCGACGCAGGCGCGCGACCGGCGGCCCCGCCGAGCAGACCTTCGCCACCCTGGTGGGGCTGCAGCTGCGACCGCGCCGACTGCGGGCCGCCGCTTCGCTGTGGCGGTTGCTCACGGAGCGGCACGGCGTCACGAGTCGCGACCGGGTCTGGGACCACCCTGATCTACTGCCGGACGGTTCCGATCTGGACGAGCCGCTGGACTTCGCCGACCGCTGGGGCGGGAGCAACGAGGACCTGGACGATCCGATCGCCGCCATCAAGCGGGCCGAGGCCGCGGAGCAGGCGAACGGCGACTCGGAGTCGGAGAGCTCCGACGGCGAAGGCAACGACGAGAACGGCGACCGCTGAGACGGTGTGCGACGGTCCCGGCACGGTCCGCCGGGACCAGACCGGTGATCCGGCCCCGCACCGTCGTAATCCTCCTGGGCGGAGCGGCCGTTCCGAGGGCGGGGCGGGCACCGGTTCGGTCACCGTGCGCTCCGGCCGGAGCACGTTTCGACGACGGTGCGGGCGGACCGGTGTCGCGGGCCTCGGAGGGCGGCGCTCCGACGGCAGGGGTCCGTCGGGCTGGTAGGTGCTTCGGTTGACCGAGGATCGCGGTCCTATCGGACCTCGATGTCGTCCGCCAGGTCCGAGCCGAGGTCGGCCGCGGCGGTGAGCCCCTCGAGGTAACCGATGGCCCGCTCCGTGCGGGGGTAGCGGTTCACCCACTCCCAGAAGTCCGATCCGTGCCCCGGAACCAGCAGGTGGGAGAGTTCGTGCACCAGCACGTAGTCGAGCACCCAGCTCGGCACCTCCCGCAGCCGACGGCTGACGCGGATGGTCCCCTCGGTCGGTGTGCAGGACGCCCACCTGGTGCGCATGGGGGCGACCCAGCGGACCCCTTCGGGTACGGCACGCCCGTCGAGGTAGCGCCGCGACAGTTCGGCGCACCGGTCCATGAGCGCTTCGTCCGAGTTCCTCGCCGGTGACTTGCGGCGGGTCTCACTGCGGCGCAGCCTGCCGAGCATCTCGTCGACCCAGTGCTTCTCCTCGGCACGGGTCATCCGGGCGGGCAGCAGCACGACCACCTTGCCACCGTCACGGTAAGCACTGACCGTCTGCTTCCTCCGCTTGCTACGGCGCACCTCCACCTGCGGTTCGGCCACGATCGGGAAGCTTAGCGAGCTCGATCGTCGTTGGGAGGACCGCTGTGATCCGAACCGCAGATCAACTGAGCATTCCACATCGAGGAATCCGGCGCGAACTCCCGTTACTACGGGAACGGTCGTTCCGAACACGCCACGTTACCCCCGAAAAGGTGAAGCCATTCATCCGAAATCGCGATACGCCGAACTCCTGCGCGCTGCTCCTGGCGCGGGTACCTTTTGCCCAGCGTAGTTCCGAGGCACGCGTGGACACGTGAGAGAGCCTCGCGGAACAACGACCCGAAGGAGGCAGCCGTGGCCGAGACGTACAACGGTTACTGCGTAAAGTGCCGGGAGAAGCGGGACTTCACCGGTGAGATATCGGAAACGAACGGCAGGAGGATGGCCAAGGGGACCTGCCCGGTCTGCGGCACCAAGATGACGCGCATTCTCGGCAAGGCGCACAACCCCCAGGGCTAGCGCGCCCGGGGCCGAGCGACGACTCCGCTGGACCGAGCACCGCTGAACAGCGGGTCGGCGTTTTCCGGGAGGGCGATTCACTCGATCCGAGCTTCCTTCACCGGTTCGGCGGGACGAATCGGCCGGTACGATCTTGTACACGGCTACGCGAGAACCTCTAACATGTCGGTGAGCCCGTAGGCGTGTGCTCCGGGGCGGAGATCCGTACCCCGGCGGCCTGCCGACTGGAAGGGAGTTCCCGTGAACGACGTTCCCCGCCGAGCGGCACAGCGCACCGTGAAGCTCGCCAGTCTGCCGCTCGGCGCCGCGGGCAGGATGGCCGCGGGATGGGGCAAACGACTCACGGGCCAGGACGCGGAAAGCGTCAGTGCCGATTTCTCGGCACGCACCGCCGAGCAGCTGTTCGCCGTGCTCGGGCAGCTCAAGGGCGGGGCCATGAAGTTCGGACAGGCGCTCAGCGTGTTCGAGGCCGCCGTGCCGGACGAACTCGCCGAACCCTACCGGGACGCGTTGTCCAAGCTGCAGACGACCTCGCCCCCCATGTCGGAGACCAGTCTGCGGCGCACGCTGGACGAACAGCTGGGCAACGGCTGGCGTGACCGCTTCGCCGAGTTCGACGAGTCGCCGACCGCGGCCGCGAGTATCGGGCAGGTGCACCGGGCGGTCTGGCACGACGGCAGGGACGTGGCCGTCAAGATCCAGTATCCCGGCGCTGACGAAGCGCTGCGCTCCGATCTGCGCCAGTTGATGCGGTTCTCCCGGCTCTTCCAGTCCCTGCTGCCCGGCGCGGAGGTCAAACCGCTGCTGCGCGAGCTGCAGGACCGGATGGTCGAGGAGCTCGACTACCGCACCGAGGCCGACAACCAACGCTCGTTCGCCGCCGCCTTCGAGGGGGACGACCTGGTGCACATCCCCAGGGTGGTGGCGAGCTCGCCCAAGGTCATGGTCACCGAGTGGGTGTCGGGAACCCCGTTCTCCGAGATCATCAACAACGGTTCCCGGGAGCAACGCGACCGGGCGGGAAGGCTGCTGAGCGAGTTCCACTTCTCGTCGCCCTCCCGGGTGGGCCTGCTGCACGCCGATCCGCACCCCGGCAACTTCCAGCTCCTCCCGGACGGGAGGCTCGCGGTGATCGACTTCGGTGCGATCGCCAGACTCCCCGAGGGGCTGCCGAGGACGCTGGGGCGCATGCTCCGCCTGGCACTGGAGGACCGGGCCGAGGAGCTGATGGAACTGCTGCGCGACGACCGGTTCGTGCAGACGGACTCGGCGCTGCGGGCGGAGGACGTGCAGGCCTACCTGGGGCCGTTCGTGGATCCGGTGCGCACCGAGACCTTCCACTTCACCCGCGCGTGGCTCCAGTGGCAGGCCGACCGAGTGGGCGACCTGCGCAGCCCCGACTTCCGCACCGGTCGGTCGTTGAACCTGCCACCGGACTACCTGCTGATACACCGGGTGACGTTGGGGGCTACCGGCATCCTGTGCCAGTTGGACGCGGAGGTGGCCGCCAGGGAGATCATCGCGACCTGGCAACCCGGCTTCGTGGACTGAGGCACCGGTGGAGGTCGCCGACGCGGTTCGTCCGGCGGCGCGCTCGGCGGAACCTCTCGCGGTGCCGTGAGCGGGGCCGGAGACATCGAGCGGGTACCGCGCGGCGGAGTTCCCGCCCCACGCGCTCGGGTCCCGCTCGCCGCGACACGCACGGCCCCGCGACCGATGACCCCGGCAGGACCGAGAGCCCGACTACGCGCGAGCGGCACCAGCCGATCACCACCACGCCCACCCACCGGCACCGCCGCGGGGTCTCCGGGGAGCGCCTCGCGAGGACGACCGGAGACGTTGTGCAGTACCTACCCGATGTCTCCGGCACCCGCGGCGAGGCGCCCCGGAGGTTCCGGCACGGAACGACCTCGCCGGACCGAGGCGACAAACGCTGAATCACATGGGTTTGCTGCCGACGAAGACGCTGTGGGCGGCCAGGTAGTAGAGGTCGTCACGCCGTCCGGCGTAGTGCGGGCCGTGCTCGTCGAGCAGCTGGTCGAGAGCGGCCAGGTCGTCGGCGGAGCACTCCTCCACAGCGGCTTCGCGCAGCCACTCCAGCCTGCGCAACACGATGTCGCGCACCGGACCGGTGACGGGGGCGGGCCAATCCACCAGGTAGCTCCACGACTCGACGTCGTCGAGTCCGGCCTGCCGCAGCGCCGTCGACCAGCCGACCGGCAGCCGCACGGTCCCCGGCATCTCGGCGCGCATCCGACGGAACCAGGAGTGCCGAGCGGCCAGCAGACGCTCCTCCAGACCGGGCTCGCCGACGCCGACATCCCAGGGCAGCACATGTGCCCAGAGTCCGGACTCCACGACGACCAGCCTGCCACCGGGCCGTACCAGCTCAACCAGGCGACGCAGTCCGGCCAACTGGTCGGGCAGGTGGTGCACGACCAGCGAACAGAACACCAGGTCGGCCTGCCCCACCCGCGCGCCGAGCTCCTCGTCGGCCGCGTCGGCCCGCACGCTGTGCACCTCCACGCCGGGGGAAGCGTGGGCCGCCGTGTGCCGTTCGGCCGCGGCGAGCAGCTCCGGTGCCGAGTCGACGAGGGTCACCGTGCCCCCCGGCAGCGCCTCGGCGAACGCCGCCGACGCCCCTCCCGCACCGGAGCCGACGTCGATCACGGAGCGGCAGGATTCCCGCCCCGAGACCAGTGTCTCCGCCACGCGTCGTGTCTGGGTGGCGGTGAGTGAGTCCTCGTCCCGTAGCTGGCGCAGTCTGGTGTCCCAGTCGATGTTGTCGTGCGAGTGATGGTGCATGATCACGAGCCTACTCACGGTCTCCATCGAGTTTTCCGACGCACGCCGACCGACGTGGTCATCGCGGCCGGGACGAGACCGACGGAGAGAGCTCTCCGTCGACGGAGGCGACCGGCGGAGAAGAACGAAGCCGGTGGCCGGCTCGTACGTCACCGATGCGTACTCGCCGGGCCACGACAGTTCGTCGCCGAAGCGACCCCTCCGGTCAGAGGAGTCGTTCGTAGCGTTCGGCTCGGCGGGAGGCGAAGCACGCCAGCCGCCGCCAGAACCGCACCGCGGCCATCCGACGCGGCAGCCTGGAGCGTTCGGCCTCCTCCCGAAGCCGCGAACAACGTAATCGGCTCATTTCCTCGGGAAACATTCCGCTGATCTCACTTTCTCGAAAAAGGTAGCTCTCTTCCCGCGACGGCGGTCCCGCACGTGGTCACGCCGCCCGCCGCGCGGCGGATCCCGCCGTCCGAGCCCCGTCCGCGGGCTGATGCTTGCGCGGCCGCCCCCTCGGCCTCTTGCGGGTGATCACGGTGCCGTGCTCGACGATCTCGCCACCCCAGACCCCCCAGGGCTCCGCTCGTGCGAGCGCTCCCGCCAGGCACTCGGACCTGATCGGGCACTCGGCACACAGCTGCTTGGCCCGTTCGAGATCGGACGGGCTCTCGGCGAACCACAGGTCCGGATCACGACGGCACGGTACTCGCTCGGCCGTGCTGGGCGTGGTGTGCAGCAGAGCGGAAACGGCTCCGCCGAAGTTGCCGGTCTCGCCCCCGGTGGTCGAGGGGGCACTGCCGGTCGCCATGCGCTTTCCTCCCGGTGAGATGAATTCTTCGACTCTGTTCGGCGCTATAACTTGATCCAATATGGACGGAAGAGTTGAGAACGGGGACACAGTAAAAAAGCCGCGGACCCGATAACGGGTCCGCGGCCGAAAGAGCGGTTGTCACTCAACCGAGCGACTCAGGTACTTCGCTCCGGCACGACCCGACCCGAATAGGTCTTTTTCGGCTCGACATCACGATGCGGGCACTGACGCGCGAGACCGATGTTCGCGGTGCGCCCCGCGAACATCGACATATCGGCGTTGTTGAGCGCGGCCGCGTACTGGTCCACCGCCGACAACCAGTTGATCATGCGCATCGCACTCACCGCTCTCTCGTGACCCGGGCCGGATGAGCACGTCCTCCCGGCCTGCCACTGCGCAGATTATTCGGGGCATCACACACGGCGCAAGTAATTTTTCGCAGTGTCGTGCCCAGGGGAACAACCTATTCCCGAAGCGGTACTCCCTGATCACCGCACCACGACCGGTGTTCGGCTCCGATCCCGCGACGCCACCGGGAGCACTGTGAGGCGTAGCTCACCGTCGCGGAACCGACACCGTGGCGGGACACCGACCCACGTGCCGGTCACCGCTCAGAGGACGGAGTCCAGTGTGGTCCTCGCCGCCTATCGGCCGCCCGGGTTCGTCCCGTTGACCAGTTCGAGCACATCGGGCCCGAAACGCTCCAGTTTGGTCTCCCCCACTCCCGAGATCCTGCTCAGCGACTCGGAGTCGTCCGGGCGCTGCTCGGCTATGGCCAGCAGCGTGACATCGCTGAACACCACGTAAGCGGGCACCCGCAGCTGCCGGGCCCGTTCGGTACGCCAACCGCGCAGCTTCGACAGCAGTTCCTGGTCCGCGTCCGAGGGACAGTCGGAACAGCGCCCCAGCTTCACATCGGCACCGACGTTCAGCGGCGCGGAGCAGATCCGGCAATGTGCCTGCGGCACACGCCGCGAACCACCCGACCTCTCCCGTCGTTTCGACTTCGCCGTCGCGGCCGGGGTCTCGGAGGGGTCCAGTTCACGCAGGAACCGGCTGCGCCTGCGCTTGCGACCACCACCCTGCCCTCTGGAAGCCGCCCAGGACAACCGGATCCGCTGCCGGGCACGCGTCACCCCCACGTAGAGCAACCGGCGCTCCTCCTCGACGGCTTCGGCTCCGTCGGCGTGCTGGATCGGCAGAGTTCCCTCCACGAGTCCGACAAGGAAGACGGTGTCCCACTCCAGCCCCTTCGCGGCGTGCAGCGAGGCCAGGGTCACCCCTTCCACCGTCGGCGGGTGCTGCGCCGAAGCGCGGGCGTCGAGCTCGGCGACGTAACGCGTCAGATCGGCCCGCTCCACCTGGCCGGCCAGCTCGTCGGCCAGCTCGGCCAACGCGTTCAACGACTGCCACCGCTCCAGCGCCGCGCCCCCCGAAGGGGCGCGCTCGGTCAGCCCCACCTCGGAGAGCACCTCACGCACCAGACCGGGCAACTCCCCCTGCCCGGCGCGGCCCCGGTTGGCGGCCGTGCGCAGGGCGGTCATCGCCTGCCGCACCTCGGTCCGGGCGAAGAACCGCTCCCCGCCCCGGACCTGGTAGGGAATACCGGCCTCGGCCAGGGTCTGCTCGTAGAGCTCGGACTGCGCGTTCACGCGGTAGAGCACGACCATCTCGGAGAACGGCACTCCGTTCCCGGCCAGCCGCGCGATCCGCCGCGCCACCCCGCGCGCCTCCTCGACCTCGTCGTCGTGGGCGGCGAACTCCGGTTCCGGCCCGTCGGGAAGCTGGCCCACCAAGGTGAGGCCGGTGTCCGCCGCGTCGCCGCCGGAATCCCCGTCACCCGGCTTGCGCTCCGCCGCGCCGATGACCCGGTTCGCCAGGGTGACCACCTGCGGAGTGGAGCGGTAGTCCCGTTCCAGCTTGATCACCTCGGTGTGGGGATAGCGGCGGGGGAAGTCGGTGAGCCAGTGGGGGGAAGCCCCCGCGAACGAATAGATCGTCTGATTGGCGTCCCCCACCACGGTAAGGTCGTCACGCTGTCCGAGCCACGCGTCGAGCACACGCTGCTGCAACGGCGTGACGTCCTGGTACTCGTCGACCACGAAGCTGCGGTACTGGGCGCGGAACTGCTCGGCCACCTCGGTGTTCTCCTCCAGGATGGCGGCGATGTGCAGCAGCAGGTCGTCGAAGTCCAGTACCCGGGCCGAGTTCTTGATCTTCTCGTAGGTCTCGAACACCGCCGCGAACCGTTCCGGGGGGACCGGGCACTCCCGCCCCTGGACAGCGGTGGCGGCCGGATAACGCTCGGGGGTGAGCAGGGCGGCCTTGGCCCACTCGATCTCGGTGGCCAGATCGCGCACCGAGTCCTGGTCGGTGGACATCCGGAGCCTGCCTGCTGCCTGCGTGACCAGCCGGAACTTCTGTTCGGTCAGCGGCCACAGCTCATCGCCGACCACGCGCGGCCAGAAATACCGCAACTGGCGGAAGGCCGCCGCGTGAAAGGTCTGCGCCTGGACTCCGTCGGCCCCCAGCCCACGCAGTCGCGTGCGCATCTCGCCCGCGGCGCGCGCGGTGAAGGTCACGGCCAGCACCTGCTGCGGCACGACCAGACCGCGCCGCACCAGCCAGGCGATGCGATGGGTGATGGTGCGGGTCTTGCCCGTTCCCGCACCCGCCAACACGCAGACCGGACCGCGCGGTGCCGTCACCGCGGCACGCTGTTGCGGGTCGAGACCTTCCAGCAGGCGCGGTTGATCGGTCATGCCCGAATCCTCGCAGAGGCACACCGAGTGGCCACCGACACGTCCGCCGCGAACGAGGCCCGAGCGCCTCGGAGAGCGGCGCGGATTCATCTCTCGTCGTCGGCCCAGCCACGCAGCATCCGGTGCGCGATGGACACCCCCGGAGGCAGCCACAGGCCGTCGACCGGCTCGGTGCTGTCCAGCGCCGCGCGCACCCGCTGCCGGGAGACCCAGTGGGCCTCGGCTATCTCGCCGGGTGCGGGGCGCAGCGGCTCCCCCCGGTCGGCGACGGCGGCGAAACCCATCATCAGTGACCTGGGAAAGGGCCACGGCTGGCTTCCCAGGTACCTGATGTCGGAGACCGACACCCCGACCTCCTCGTGGACCTCGCGGCGGACGCACCCCTCCAGGGACTCGCCCATCTCCACGAAACCGGCCAGCACCGAGAACCGCTCGGCGGGCCAGACCACCTGCCGCGCGAGCAGCACGTGATCGTCACCGTCGTGCACCAGGCAGATCATGGAGGGGTCGGTGCGCGGGTACTCCTCGTGGGCGCACCCGGTGCAGCGCCTCGCCCAGCCACTGCGGATACGTTCGGTTCCCGCACCGCACAGCGCGCAGTAGCGGGCCCGGTCGTGCCAGGCGAGCAGTCCCACCGCCGTGGTGAACAGTCCGGCCTCCACGTCGCCGAGCCACTCACCCACCCCGCGCAGGCCCAGCCAGTCGGCCCCGGAACCGCGCGAGCGGACCCGCACGCCCCAGTAGGCCACCCCGTCGTACGACCCCAGCAGCACCGCGTGCCGACCGTCCGCCCCGAAGTCCTCGGGGCGGTGCCAGACGAGCCGCCCCGAGGGCTCCATCGGAACACGGCCGTGCTCGTCGACGGGCAGGACCAGTCCGTCACACCACAGCGCCGCGGCGTGCTCCGGGTCGTCCCGCTGCTCGTCGGACAGCTGCACGGGCGAACGGGACAGCAGCGGTGTGCGGTCGAGCTGGAACCCCTCGGACACGGCCCTCCCCGACACCGCCCCGAAATCAGAGCAGGTCGTCACGGCAGCGTCACACCACCGAGACCACGAAGCTGTTCACCGAGCTGTTCGGCGTCACCCACCACGATCCCGGTGAAGGCGGTCGGCACGTACCAGCGGGCCGCCTCGGCCACCTGTTCCCGGGTGACGGCCCGCAACCGCTCCGGGTGCTCGGAAAGCCAGTCCTGCCCCAGCCCGACCGAGGCGACGTTCATCAGCGTCGAAGCCAGTCCCGACTGCGAGGAGGTGGAGGTCAGCAGCCCGCCGATGGCGTACTGCCGCGCGGACTCCACCTCGGCCACGCTCGGGGGAACCAGCGCGAACCTGCCGAGCTCGTAGCGGATCTCCAGCAGCGCCGCCGCGGTCACCTCGCTGGCGGTGTCCGCGTCCACCAGGACGGTGCCGTTGCCGGGGGTGAACTCGAAAGCGGAGTGCGCCCCGTAGGTGTATCCCTTGTCCTCGCGGATGTTCTCCACCAGACGGGAGGAGAAGTAGCCGCCGAACACCAGGTTGGCGATCTGCAGTGCCGGATAGCGCTCGTCGGTGCGGGGGACCGCCTGCGCGGAGAACCGCAGCTGCGACTGCACAGCCCCCTCACGGTGCACCAGGCGGACGTCGCTCCCCTTCACCTCGGGCAGTGCCGGGAGCTCGCGGGCGGCCTCGGCCGAGTGCCACTCCGAGGTCATCCGCCGCACCGTCCGCACGGTTCGCTCGGGGTCGATGTCACCCACCAGCACCAGTGTGGAACCGCGCGGCAGGACGGCCTCCCGGTGCAGCTGCCTCACCTGTTCGGCGGTCACCTCGGCCACGTCGGCGGCCTGCGGAACCTCCCTGACGAAGGGATGGTCACCGTAGCGGTGGCGCTGCAGCTCCTCCCGGGCGATGGTGCGCGGTTGGGACCGCGCGACGGTGATCCGCTCGACCAGCCGATCCCGTTCACCCGAGACCTCGTGTTCCGGGTAGGAGGCCTCGGTGAGGGCGTCGGTGAGCACGTCGAGCAGGGTCTCCATGCCGTCGGCGAGCGCGTCACCGGTTATGCTCAGTCGCTCCGGATCGACCGTGGCCTGCAGTGTGCCGCCGACGGCGGCGAGGTCGGTGTCCATGCGGACCCGATCCCGACGCCGCGTGCCGGTCAGCAGGGTCTCGGCCAGCACCTCGGCTCGCGCGGGGTGGCCGGGGTCCTCCCCCGCGAAGGGGATTCGCAGTCGCAGCTCGACCATCGGCACCGCACCGTGGCGTGCCGCGATGACCCGCAGCCCGTTGTCCAGCACGGTGTCCACGGTCTCCGGCTGTCTCCCCGCACGCGGTTCCGCCAGTGGCGGCAGCGGACGCGGTCCGAGCTCGGTACTGCCGATCCGCTCGGCACTGCGATGGGTCGCGCTGGTCATGCCGTCCCTCCGTCGGACTCGCTGGTCGGTTCGATTTCCAGGACCGCGCGCGCCTCCGGCCGGAGGGCCTTGGCCGCCGAGGCGACCTCCTCGGCCGTGACGGCGGCGACCCTGCCGGGCAGCTCCCCGACCAGTTCCGCGCGCCCGTGCAGCAGCTCGGCGCTGCCGAGGTCGAGCGTGCGCGAGACCAGTCGGTCGTGATCGCGGTGCAGTCCCGCCGCCCACCGCGCGGTCACCCTGGACAGCTCCTCGGCCGAGGGGCCTTCGGTGGCCAGCCGCTCCAGCTCGGAGTCGACGGCGTCGATCACACGGTCGGTGGCCACCTCAGGGCTGTGGATGGCGGTGACCGTGAAGGTGTCCGGGTCGCGCGCGTCGAGCGGTGCTCCCATCAGCCCCGCTCCGGCTTGCACGTCCACGACCAGCGAATCCCGGTAGACGAGCCGCTGTTGCAGCCGGGAGGCGTCGCCGTCGCTGAGCACGGCGGCCAGCACGACGTTGGCGAGGTATTCGTCCAGTTCCCCGACCGGGTCGGGCAGCCGGTAGCCGAGAGCGACCGCTGGAAGCGGCGCGTGCGGGTCCCGGTGGCGGTCCCGCAGCTCGCCGGAGGGAGCGGGCTCGGCGAAAGAGGGTCGCGGCGGCACCGAGCGGGCGGGAACATCCCCGAAGTGCTTGTGGACCAGATCGGTGGCCTGGTCGACGTCGATGTCGCCGGTGATGGTCAGTACCGCGTTGCCGGGTGCGTAGAACGTGTCGAAGAACGCGGCGCAGTCGTCGACGGTGGCACGTTCGAGATCGGTGAAGTCACCGTAGCCGTTGTGGGCGTTGGCGAACGTGGAGTAGAGCACCGGCGGCAGCAGGATCCACGGGAAACCGCCGTAGGGGCGGTTGAGGACGTTGAGCCGGATCTCCTCCTTGACCACGTCAACCTGGTTGCGGAGGTTCTCCTCGGTGAGCCTGGGGGCGCGCATCCGGTCGGCTTCCAGGAACAGGGCGCGCTCCAGCGCGTTGGAGGGCAGCACCTGGAAGTAGTCCGTGTAGTCCTGGTGCGTCGAACCGTTGAAGATGCCGCCGGAGCCCTGTACGTGGCGGAAGTGAGCGAGCTTTTCAAGACTCTCGCTGCCCTGGAACATCAGGTGTTCGAACAGGTGCGCGAATCCGGTTCGACCTTCCGGTTCGGAACGGAAACCCACGTCGTAGTGCACGCTGACGCCGACAACCGGCGGACCACCCGGCTCGGTGGACCCCGGTTCGGCATCCGGCGCGAGCACCACGCGCAGCCCGTTGGGCAGGGTGACGCGATGCGGTTGCGGTTCGACCATGTCCTCAGCCTACGTGCGCGGGAAGCCCTAGCGGTGAGCACCCTGCTGAACACACGGTGTGCCCGGGGCCGGACGAATCGTCCACTCGGCCGCGTGAGTGCTGGTCCGGCAATACGCCGCTGCTGCGCTGTGGGGACTCCCGAGGCCCGGCCGGTGGCCGCCGGATCGGGGCGGCGCCCGGAACGGAGCCGGGCGGGACACTGTACTAGTCCGGACGCCTTTCCCCGCCCGAGCGCAGCAGCAGCACGTAGCCCGCACCGGAGAGGGCCGCGAGCGCCAGCAGCACCCGGCTGATCCGATCGTTCGGCTCCGCTCCGGCGCCACCGGCTCCGGCCCCGGTGGTGACCCGCCGCGCGACGGCGTCCTCCTCCAGTGGCTCGGGAACCCGCACCCGGAGTTCCGTCCCTTCGGAATGACCGCAGCCGTCGAAACGGAGGCGGGCGCGACGCCCGTCGAGCGAGAGCTCCACCAGGTCCCGCGCGCCGCGCTCGGCGCAGGGAACCGAGCGGACCACCGTGGCGGTGGCCCGGCTGGTCCGCACGGTGGTGCTATCGCCGAACACGTCGGTCAGCGGCCACCACGCGACCATCACCGCGCCGACCCCGACCGATAACAGCACCACCAGGATCGGTAACACCGATGCGGAACCACGCCCTCGCGCCACGGTGCGATCCTCGCAGAGGATCGGGGCGTCCGCCCCGCGACCAGGTCCGGGCATCGAGCACCCGCGGTGACGAGCAACTCCCGGCGAGCCCGTTCCGACGACACGGCACCGTGCGGCGGTGATCGGGGTTAAGCTTTGTACGACGGACAGCGCACTCGAACGACGCCACCGATCAGCTCACCGAGGACAGTGCCGCAGCGGACCGACCACACGCTTCCATGACCTCACCACAGCACCCACGACGGCCGTCGCCACCGGACACAGCCGCGAACCGGCCCGCGTCCACGCCGTGCCCTCCCGCGCGGCACCCCGCTCCTCGGCACGAGGGGAGCGATCCACGAGCACCGTTGCGGGAGGCACCACAGCGCGGCCGCGGCGGGGAGGCGAGTTTCCTCTGTGGACAAGCTCCCCCCACGCCTCGCCCCGGGGCGGACCCCGTCGCGGTCGCCATAACAGTCCTCAGTGGAGTAACGCTGCTGTTCGTGGCGACGGTGGGACTGTTCTCGGCCGCCTCCGACACCGGCGCGGTGCGGTACCGGCACGACGAGTACGTCACCGGGGAGCTCGCGCCCCCCTCCGTCGACCGCTTCCACCACCGCCACGGCGAGTCGGGCCCCTGGGAGCGGCCTCCCTTCGGTCGCACGCCGGAGGAGCCCGGCGCGAAGCGCGAACGGCCGACCGGCACCCCGGCGGAGGCCCCCGGTGACACCGCCCCCCGCCCCGTCGCCTCGCTCGGTGAGCACCCCTTCAACATCCCGGGCAACGGGGCGGTCGAGACCGACTGCGAGCTTCCCACTTTCGACACCGACACGGCCGCGCAGCGCGCCTTCCTGAACGCACTGGCCCCGTGCCTGACGGAGATGTGGACCCCGGCGCTGCGCGAGGCGAACCTGCCCGTCGAGACGCCGGACGTGGTGGTGACCACCACGGACGTGCACACCCCCTGCGGCGACCGGGGATGGGAGCAGACCGCCATGTACTGCGGCAGCGACCACACGATCTACTGGACCGCCAGGTACTACTCCCGGGTGGAGGGACGGGAGTCGGCGGGTCCCTACCTCGGACAGTTCGCCCACGAGTTCGGCCACGCGCTCCAGGGCATGACCGGGATCATCAAGGCCTACGGCAGGGCCGTACAGGAGGCGGGAGGGTCCGAAACCCCCGAAGGGCTCGAACTGTCGCGCAGGAACGAGCTCCAGGCCACCTGTTACGGCGGCCAGGCCCTGGCCGCGCTGCGGAACGGCGGAATGGACGACGACCGCGTCCTGTCAGCGCTGCGCGACGCGGGAAACCGCGGTGACGAGGCGAGTGACACCCGTGACCACGGCACCACGGCGAACAACAGGGCCTGGGCACGCCAGGGGTTCCGCACGAACCGGATCACGCGGTGCAACACCTGGTTGGCCGAGGACTCCCGGGTCTCCTGACCGATGATCCGTTCGGGAACGGGTGCCGCTCACTGCTCCAGCGTGGCATCGGCCTGCTCCTGCTCCTCGATCAGGATGTTCGTGCAGTCCCAACAGGTCGGTGCCTGGAACCAGTCGAGTTCGCTGGGCTCGACCATGGCGCACTGCACCCCGCAGACCGAGGTGTCCGAGGCTCTGCCCTGCCAACGCCTTCCCCGGAACGCGTGGCGGACCAGGCGCGAGGTGGTACGACTGCTGACCGGCAACCAGTAGTGATGCGTGTCCATGCGAATCAGTGCTTCCAAACGGGCAGAGCGGTTGGCAACTTCAGATACGCGGTGAAGCATTCCTCGCAGAACGGCCGGTTGTGGGCCATCTGGAACTCCCGGGGGTCCGCGACGGGAGGGGACTCGACCGGTTCGTGTCCGCCGAGAGGTTCCACCGGACCGCCACCACGGGGCGGTCTGTCCAGTGTGGCGTGCTGGTTGGGATCCCCCTCCGGTTTCACCCAGTGGATCTGGGGACGTTCCGCCGAGTACTCGGTCACCGTTTCGCCTCCCGACACCTTCCGACGCGCCGTGCGCGGAACGACCTCGCGGGAATGGCCGTGTTCCGCATATCACTATGAGTATCGGCAGATGCCCGGAAAGTGACTAGATCACGACCGTGGTCATCTTGTTAACCGTTGGGTTGACCGAGATCCCCGGCCTGGAGACGTCGCCTGGGCTCCGTTCCACTCGCCCGGTCGGCGACAGCGCCGAGTTCGCTCAGGCGGTCGCCACCTTCTTGACGTAGAGCAGCCTGTCCCCCTCCTCGATGGCGTCGGCCTCCGGAGCGTCCACCCGGTAGAGCTGTCCGTCGCGGACCAGCCCGAGCACGATGTCGGAGAGATGGCGCGGCGAGCCTCCCACCTCGGTTCGCTCCACCTCACGTTCGGCGATGGCCAGCCCCAGGTCGGGACTGAGCAGGTCCTCGAACATCTCCACCACCGAGGGGGTGGAGGTGGCTATGCCCAGCAGCCTTCCGGACGTCTCGCTGGAGATGACCACCGAGTCGGCACCGGACTGGCGCAACAGGTGGACGTTCTCCGCCTCTCGGACGGCTGCCACGATCTGGGCCTTGGGGGCCAGCTCCCGCGCGGTGAGCGTCACCAGCACGGCGGTGTCGTCGCGGGGCGGGGCCACCACCACGGCGCGGGCCCTCGGGATACCGGCGACGCGCAGCACGTCCGATCTGGTACCGGAACCGTTGACGGTCACCAGTCCCAGTGAGGAGGCGACCTCCAGCGCGGTGGGATCGGGGTCCACCACGACGATGTTGCCCGCTTCGGCGCCCTCGCCCAGCAAGGCGGTGACGGCGGACCTGCCCTTGGTGCCGTAGCCGATCACGACAACGTGGTCACGCACCCTGGACCTCCAGCGTTGGATCTTGAGCGCTTGGCGGGAGCGCTCGGTGAGCACTTCCAGTGTGGTGCCGACCAGCACGATCAGGAACAGCACCCGCAGCGGCGTGATGACCAGCACGTTGGCCAGCCGCGCCGAGGCGCTCACCGGGGCGATGTCGCCGTAGCCGGTCGTGGACAGGGAGACCGTCGCGTAGTACAACGCGTCCAGCACGCTCAGCGGCGTTCCGTCCGTGTCGCTGTACCCGTCCCGGTCCATGTAGACCAGCAGCACGGTCACGGCGAGCGCCAGGCAGGCCCCGATCACCCTGCGCACGATCGATCTGACCGGTCCGATGGCCGTCGCGGGCATCCGGACGACACCGACCAGGGCGTGGTCGGGGCGATCCGTCAGGCGGTCGGTCAGCGTGGCCTCGGAACGGCGTCCGGGCAGCGAACGACGGCCGAGTCGCGCGGTTCGGCGCATGTGCTTGTCCACGGGCGGAAACGGTAACGCCCGGCGGACGGTACGGACACCCGTGCTCCCGGTCGGTCCCTCGATCCCGGTACCCGGGGAGTCGGAGCGGGAACCCGGCCCGCTGGCCGGTTCGGGTGAGATGCGGCGCCCGGTGTCGGCCACCGTACGAGATCACGCGGCAGGCGTCGATGCTTGATCGATATCGACGCGTTCTCACGTTGACTCCGAAGCCGCCCGAACCGTACTTTATCGAACAAAGTTCGGAATACCGAACAAGGGTGTGGAGTGCGTATCGGACACCGACAGCTTCCGACGAAGCGGAGCGCTCCCTCCCGGCAAACGTCCACCGCCCCGGACAGGTGAGGGAAGTTCCGCTCATGGCAAGACGTCCACTTCCGACCGGATTCGGAGCGGCCTCCTCGCGGGCCGCACTGGCGCTGTCACTGGTGCTGGGCGGGGTGTCGCTCGCACCGCTCGAATCGGGCGCCGCGAGCCCGCCGAGCACACCTCTCACCGGAGTGAACGACACGGCGGGTGAGCGGCGGGTCGCCGAGGCGGCCGCGGCGCTGCGGGTGCCCGATGCCGGGGACGTGCGGGGCGACATCACGCTGCCGCGCCGGGGCGCGCACGGCACCACGGTCTCGTGGCGGTCGGACGAGAGTCGGGTCGTGAACCCGGCCGGCGAGGTGAACCGCCCCGAGCACGGGGCCGATCCGGTCTCGGTGGAGCTGACGGCGACGGTGCGGCTCGGCCCCCACAGGGCCGAACGCCGCTTCCGGCTGACGGTGCCGCCCCTGCCGGAGCGGAAACCCGAGAAGGGCTACCTGTTCACCTACTTCACCGGCGCGGGAACCGCCGACGGCGAACAGGTCCACTTCGCCGCCAGCCGGGGCGACGACGCGCTCGCGTGGGACGAGCTCAACGGGGGCGAGCCCGTGCTGACCTCCACCGAGGGCGAGGGCGGGGTGCGGGATCCGTTCATCATCCGCTCCCCCGAAGGCGACAAGTTCTACCTCATCGCCACCGACCTGAGAATGCACGACGGCGGGAACTGGGACGAGGTCCAGCGGCACGGCAGCAGGCACATCGAGGTCTGGGAGTCCACCGACCTGGTCCACTGGTCCGAGCAGCGCCACGTCCGGGTCGCCCCCGACAACGCGGGCAACGTCTGGGCGCCGGAGGCCTACTACGACGAGTCGATCGGGGCCTACGTCGTGTTCTGGGCCTCCAAGCTCTACGACACCGACGACCCGGACCACAGCGAGGACACCCACAACCGGATGATGTACGCGACCACCCGCGACTTCCACAGCTTCAGCGAACCCAGGATCTGGAAGGACCCGGGGCACTCGGTGATCGACTCCACAGTGGTCTCCGAGGACGGCACCTACTACAGGTTCACCAAGGACGAGCGCGCCAACTCCGACACCGCTCCCTGCGGCAAGTACATCACCGAGGAGAAGTCGCAGAACCTGCGCGGCACCGACTACACGTTCGTGGCGGACTGCATCGGCAAGGCCGAGGGGACCGAACCGGGCATCAGCCGCGGCGAGGGACCGACCGTGTTCGAGTCCAACGCCGGGGACAAGTGGTACATGTTCATCGACGAGTTCGGCGGCCGTGGTTACGTGCCGTTCGAAACCACCGACCTGGACTCCGGCGAGTGGACGATGTCGGAGAACTACGACCTGCCGGACAGCCCACGGCACGGCACAGTGCTTCCGGTGACCGCCGACGAGCTGCACCGGTTGCGCGCCGAGTACGGGAGCGGCACCTCCGGCTGACCGCGTGCCGCTGGACAGTGATCAGGCGGTCGAGGGGCCGCCGCCGACCGGCGGGCCACCCGGCGAACCCGAACCGTCCACACCGTCGAACGCTCGGCGCCGCCCCGCCGGGAGGATTGCCCGCGGAGCGGTTCCGTGCCACCGTGGCTGTTATGAAACGACCAGGTTCCGCAACTCTGCTGGCCGGAGCTCTCGCAATCACCGGCACCCTGCACTTCCTGCTTCCCCGGCCGTTCGACTCGATCGTGCCGCGCCGCCTCCCCGGCTCGCCCCGCACCTGGACCTACGCCTCCGGAATGGCGGAACTGGGATGCGCCGCGGCCGTGGCCACTCCCCGCACCCGACGCGCGGGCGCCACGGCCACCACCGCCCTGTTCGCCGCCGTCTTCCCCGCCAACGTCAAGATGGCACTCGACTACCGCCATCGGAGTCGCGCACTACGCTTCGTGGCCTACGCGAGGCTGCCTCTCCAGATTCCCTTGATCCGGTGGTCGCTGGGCGTACGCAGGAACACCGCTCGGTAACGCTTTCGTGATCCGGCACGTGCGGAGTTGTTGAATGTTGAGCCGTACTGCTTACCATTCGTAGGTGCAGCAGTTTGAGCACGCGGCCCGCGTCCTGGGCTGGCACGGTCACCTCGTGTCGAACGTGGAGGTTCTCGGCTCCCGCTTCACCGCGGTCACAAGGCTTCGTCCCGAGGTGCACCGGTGGCGGGTGACGCACGACTGGCCGCCCCAGGCGGACCCCTCGCGGGTGCACGCCTGGGCGGAGACCGACGGCCCGGAACAGGTGCCTGTTCCCGCCGTTGACCTGGTCGGGGTGATGGTGCGCGTCTCGAAGGCCCGCAGAGCCACCAGAGCGTGTGGAACGCTGCTGACGATCGCGCCGTGTGCCGCCGTCCTACCCGGTGACCACCCCTACCGCCCCTGGGCGTTCACCGAGTTGGACTACTACGGCATCGGCGCCGTGACCACCTACCGGGAGGGGCCGGCCCGTCTCGTGCTGGCCCCGGAGGACCGCAGGTCCGAGTTCGGCACCTCCCTGTTCGAGAGGTGGCTGCTGGAACTGCTCTACCAGCGTGTCCTCCAGCAGGAGGTGAACACCGAGAGCACTTCCAACACCACCGAGGGCGGTGGTTGCGCCGATCTTCCCTGAAACCGGCGTCGAACGCTCAGATCGCCTCGTACTCGTGCCAGTTGAGGCTCTCCGGGTTCCACCGCAGCAGGTACCCCGAACGCACCGAGCGCAACGCCCGCATGGCGTGGGGCCACCGACGAATCACGTTGGCCATCGCCACCGAGGCCAGCTGATCGCTGGTGCGGTGCTGCTCCCCCGGACCGAGCATCGCGATCCTGCCCGAGGTGTAGAGGATGTTGGTCAGCACCTCCTGCCCCGACAACGCCGTCTCCTCGACGCTGACGAGGTCCTCGGGATCCAGTTCGCTGGGCCAGGTACGGCGGTCCAGGTCCGCCGCCACGGGCTGTTCGCACTCACCACAGGTGCACTCGAACTCGCTCGTCCAGCCGTGGTTGTCCCAGGACCAGATCGCGGAAGCGCCCGGCTCCAGTTCGGCCAGAGCCGAGACGTGCGGCCAGGCGTTGACCACCGCACCGAGCACGGTCCGCACCGTGGGCCGCGGGGGCTCGCCCGGTCCCTCGAAGATCCACTCCCCCTGTTCGTCCCGCCGAACGAGCACGAGCGGTGCACGCAACGCGAGGACGTCCTCGTCCACGGACACCTCGTTCTGCATCGAGGCGTCCAGCTTGTTCTCCGTGTTCTGCGCCATCGCGGGCATATTCCTGGGTGATCGAGACCGGAGACAAGCTGCGCCACTCGAAAGTGTGGTTTTTCGGTCGCTGACCGGCGATTCGGACCCCGACACGGTGCTCCGACAGGGGCGGGCAGCGGTGGTCCCGGCACTGACCACCGTCCCTCCCCGGACGCAGCGACCGGCGCGGCCCGCCGAGCCGACGCGGCCGAAGCGGGAACGGCGCGATCACTCCTCGCGGGGGACCGCCAGGATCAACCGCCGCAGCCCCTCCTCGTCGTGCGGATCGGCGGGGTGCAGGGTGCGATCGTGGCGCACGTAGTGCATCGCCGCACGCACCCGTTCCAGCGGAACACCGGTCATCTCCGACCAGGCCAACCGGTAGGCGGCCAGCTGCACCGCCGCCGCGGGCATCCGCCGCTCGTCCGGCACCGAACCGGTCTTCCAGTCCACCACGGTCCAGCCGCCGTCCTCGTCGGCGAACACCGCGTCCATCCGCCCGCGCACCACCACACCGGCGATGCGCGTCTCGAACGGAACCTCGATGCGGTACGGGGTCCGCTCGGCCCACTCGCTTTCCAGGAAGGCCGTTCGCAACCGCTCCAGGTCCTCGTCCGGTGGGGCGGACTCGTCCCCGGCACCGGGCAGCTCGTCCACTTCGAGCAGCGCGTCGGAGGTGAACCGGCGTTCCAACCAGGCGTGGAAGGCGGTTCCCCGCCGCGTCACCGGATTGGGACGCGCGGGCAACGGGCGGCGCAACTTCCGTGCGAAGAACTCCGGGGAATCAGCGAGTTCCACCAACTGAGTGACCGAGAGCTGCTCGGGCAGCCGCACCCGTTCGTCCCGCGCACCCCGGTCCCGCTCCGCCAGCAGCACGTCGACGTCCCGCCGCCATCGCGCCGACTCCTCGTCGACGGCCGATTCCCCGGGGGATTCCGCCGCGGCGACCAGCTGTCCGTCCTCGTCCGCGGTCGCCCCGTCACCGGCCGGGTCGGCGTCCGGGGCGGCCAGCGCCCGACGAACCAGCTCGGCCCCCTCCGCGACCTCGTCCCTGCGCGCGCCCAGCGGATCGACCGGCCAGCGTACGCTGCGCTCGGTCTCGGCGAGCGGGTTCTCGTCGGCCTCGTCGGGCTCGGGCTCCCAGTGCTCCAGCGCGCAGTCCTCGAGCTCGCCCCCGCCCTCGGCACCGTCCAGCTGTCGCGCCATCTCGGTGAGGAAGGTGGCGGGGCCCTTGGGCCTGCTCCCGGTCTCCGCCCACCAGTGCCCGGACAACAGCAGCGTCTCTTCCGAACGGGTGAGCGCCACGTAGAACAACCGACGTTCCTCGGTCAGTCGCCGCCGCTCGAACTCCTCGTCGTGCTCGCGCAGCTCGCTCTGCAGCTCCTTGCGGGTCATCCCCGCCAGCCGATCCGTGTCCAACCGGGGCAGATCGACCCCGTCACCCCGCAGTTCGGGAGGCAGCTCGGTGACCGAGCGCAACCAGGAGGAGGACTTGCGCTTGCCGGGGAACACATCGGCCACCAGGTGCGGCAGGGCCACCATCCGCCATTCCAGTCCCTTGGCCGCGTGGACCGTCAGCACCTGGACGCGCCCCTCGGCCACCTCGACCTCGCCCGGTTCCAGACCGTCCTCGGCGTGCTCCGCCGCGGCGAGGTAGTCCAGCAGGGCGGGCAGCGTGGCGGTGGGGGTGGCCGTGGCGAACTCGGTGACCACTCGGGAGAAGGCGTCCAGGTGCGCTCTTCCCACTCCGTCGGTCCTGGACATGCTCTCGATGTCGAGCAGCAGCGTGCGCTCGACGTCGGCGACCAGTTCCGGCAGTGGTTGTTCCAGTCGCTGCCGCAGCGACGCCAGTTCACCGCCGAGCCTGCGGACGCGCCGATATCCCTCGGCGGAGTAGCGGGCCTGTTCGCCGGGGTCGTCGATCGCGTCCACCAAACCGGCCTGTTCGGACTGCTCGGCGGGCAGGGCCGCCGCGAGCGCGTCCGCCACACCGCCCTCACCGTCCCCCGCATCGGCACGGGCTCCCAGCTCGCCCGCGCGCTCCGACAGCGCGGCGAGGTCGGCAGCGCCGATCCGCCACCGGGAGCCGGTCAGCAACCGCACGGCCGCGGTCCCCGCCAACGGGTCCACCAGCACGCGGAGGGCGCTGACCAGGTCGCGCACCTCCGGCTCGTCCAGCAACCCACCGAGCCCCACCACCTCGACCGGCAGTCCCTCGGCGCGAAGCGCGTCGGCCATCGCCGCCATGTCGGCACGGCGGCGCACCAGCACGGCGGCGGTCGGGGGCGTGCCGTCCCGCGCCACGGTCTCGTGCCAACGTCGGGCCAGCCGCTCGGCGACCCAGCGGCGCTCGGTGCGGACGTCGCCGAGCAGCGCGGCACGGACGTCGGCGGGCGGAGCGTCGTCCCTGGCACGCAACCGCTCCACGTCGAGCCCGGCCTCGCGCAACGGCTCGGCGGCGGCGTTGGCCAACCGCAGGATTCCCGCCGGGTTGCGGAAGCTCGTCAGCAGACCGTAGCGCGGCGCGGGGGACTGCTCCGGCGCGGAGTCCGACTCGGTGGAACCTTCCTCGTCCCACGAGGGGAAGTCGGTGGTGAACCTGGGCAGGTTGGCGGCGCTGGCACCACGCCAGCCGTAGATGGCCTGGGCCGGGTCCCCCACCGCCGTCACCGGGAGCGAGGGCCCCTCGCCGGTGCCGCCGAACAGCGAACGCAGCATCACTCGCTGCGAGTGGCCGGTGTCCTGGTATTCGTCCAACAGTACGGCCGCGAACCTGCCTCGTTCGCCGAGCGCCACTTCCGGGTGGTGCCGCGCCAGCAGCGCCGCCAGCGACATCTGGTCGGAGAAGTCCATGGCACCGTCGCCGCGCTTGCGCCTGGTGTAAGCATCGACGAGGGGCAGCAATGCGGCGCGCAGCTGTTGGGCCGCGCGTACCCGTTGCAGCTCCTGCGGCAGGTCGGCTCGCTGCCGCTTCTCGCGGGGAGCGTTGTCCAGTATCCCGGTCAGCAGCTCGGCGTGCTCTCGCACCCGCTCCGGCTCGACGAGGTGCTCGGCCAGCTCGCCCGCCAGGGAGAGCACGTGACCGGTCACCGTGGCGGGCACCTTGTCGGTGTCCAGGTCTTCGGTCCAGTTGGAGACCACGGCGTGCGCCAGCTGCCAGGAGGCCGTCGCGGGAAGGAGCCTGGCACCGGGCTCCACCGGAATCCGGAGGCCGTGCTCGGAGACCAGCCTGCCCGCGTAGGCGTGGTAGGTGAGCACCGTGGGCTCTTCGGACAGCACCACCGAGCGCAGTGTGCCCGAGGGATCGACCTCCTCCAGCAGACCGGAGCCGGCGAGCCGCCGCAGCCGGGCCCGCACCCGGTCGGAGAGCTGCCGTGCCGCCTTGCGGGTGAAGGTCAGCCCCAGCACCCGCTCGGGGGTCACGATCCGGTTCGCGACCAGCCAGAGCACCCGCGCGGCCATGGTCTCGGTCTTGCCCGCGCCCGCTCCGGCGACCACCAGCGCCGGCCTCGGGGGCGCCCCGATGACCTCCGCCTGCTCCTCGGTGGGGGTGGGCATTCCCAGTGCCTGGGCGATGCGCCGCGGCGTGATCACTGTCCGACCTGCCTTCCCTCGGGGCGAACCGGGCAGCTGGTGCGCACCGGGCACCGGTCGCAGTCGGCGTTCTCCACAGCGAGGAAGCCGGGGCCGGTGCTGGCGGCCGCCGCGTCGTGCACCACGTCGAGCCAGACCTTGATACCCTCCTCCTCGAGCCCGCTCTGGGTCCGCTCGGTGGCCGCCCCGTCGCGGGAGTCGGGTTTGGCCACGTACAGCAGCCTCGCACCACCGGGCTGAGTCTCACCGTCGGTGCCGAAGGCACCCAGTGCGGCGGCGAGCTGGTACACCGCGAGCTGGGTGTGCTGCTCGGCGCTGTCCTTGCTGACGGGTGTCTTGGAGGTCTTCACGTCGACGACGACCGGTCTGCCGTGCTCGTCGGCCTCCAGCCGATCGACCCTGCCCCGCAGCCGCAGCCACGGCCCGTCCTCGCGCGCGGGGATCTTCAGATCCAGGTCGTGCTCCACGCCGAGTTGGGTGAGTTCGGCGCGGGAGGCGTCCAGCCAGTTCAGGAAGGAGTCCAGCATGGACCTGACCCGTTCCCGCTCCCTGCGGGAGTACCAGGGGGCGCCCGCGTCCACCGACTCCCACGCCCGGTCCAGCGCTCGCTCCAGGTGCTGTCTGTCGGTTCCCTCCGCCGCCGCCTGCACCAGGGCGTGCACCACGGTGCCCGCCACCGAGGCCAATTCCGCGGCGTCCCTGCCGCCGTGCCGCTCGATCATCCAACGGAGCGGGCAGGTGGCGAGTGTTTCCACTGTGGATGGTGTCACTCGAACCGGTTCGGATCCGTCCACCAGCGGTGTCGAACTGGAGGGCTCGGGCAACCCGTACCAGGTGTCGGGGTCCGCGCCGGGGACACCGGCCCGCGCGAGCCTGGCCAGCTGGGCGGCGGCCCGCTCCCGCCTGGCCCGCTCCGCCGCGCCGTCGGTGACCACCCTGCGCAGCTCTCCCACCAGCTCGGGCAGGCTCAGCCCCCGCTCCGGCGCCGAAACCGGGCGCTCGGCGGCTTCCGGCTCGTCCGCCAGCCCGTCCAACTCGTCCAGGAATCTGGAGGGCTGCTCGTCCTCGCCACGCACAGCGCTGACCAGCAGAGCACTCCGCGCCCTGCTGGCGGCCACCAGCAGCAGCCTGCGCTCCTCCGCGAGCAGCGGCGCCGAAGCGGAGACCACCTCGTCGGAGTCCAGCCCCGACAGCACGTCCACGAGCCGCTCCACCCCCAGCAGTGAGCCACGCAGCCGCAGGTCCGGCCAGATCCCCTCTTGGACATCGGGAACGGCGACCACCTCCCACTCCCGGCCGACCGAGGCGTGCGCCGTCAGCACCGCCACCCCGTCACCGCTCGGTGATCGGGGCGCCAGTGAGTCGCCCGAGATGCGCTGCCCGGCGAGGTGGTCCGCGAAAGCCGCGGCATCCGCGCCGGGGAGCCTGTCGACGTAGCGGGCGGCCTCCTCGAAGAGAGCGACCACCGCGTCGAGATCGCGGTCGGCCCGCGCGCCGTGCGCCCCGCCCCGTTCGGAACGGGACAGCAACGTCCGCTGCACACCGCTCTCCTGCCACACGCGCCACAGGGTCTCCTCCACGCTGCACCGCTCCCGGCAGGCACGGCGGGCGACGTCGAGCAGCGCCGCCACTCGCCGAGCGGGCTCGGCCGCGACGTCCTGCAACGCGGTGAGCCGGTCCCCCTCCCACAGCGCCTCGACCAGCAGCTCCCCGCTGGGGCGGTCGTTGCCCGCCGCGAGGTCCAGCCGCCGGAGACCACGGCGCAACCTGCGCAGCGCCAGCGAATCGGCCCCGCCCAGTATCGACCCCAGCAGGTGCTCGGCCACCTCCGAATCCAGATCGGACGGTCTGGCCGCGCAGCGCAGCAGGGTCAGCAACGGCCGCACGGTGGGGCGCTGGGCCAGCGGCAGCTCCTCGTCGTCGAGCACCAGGGGCACCCCGGCCGCCAGCAGTGCCCTGCGCAGCACCGGCAGGGACAGGCCGGTGGACTTGACGATCACGGCCATGTCCGACCAGGCCACCCCGTGCAGCAGGTGCGCGCGGCGGAGCTGGTCGGCGACCCAGGAGGCCTGCTGTGCCTGGGAGGCCAGCAGCCGGACCCGCACCGAGCCGCCGTCGTCACCGCCGAGCTCGGACTCCTCCTCGCCGTCCCCCTCGCCCGCCGGTCCCGGCCCGGTCAGGGTGCGCTGCTGCCCGGAGCCCGGCAGCCGCGCCGAGAGCCGCCGCACCGCGCCGCGAACCCGACGCGACATGCGGTAGCCGGCGGTGAGCACGCTGGTCCGGTCGCCGTCCGGGTCCGCTTCGGAGAGACACGCGGGATCGGCGCCTCGGAAGGAGAACACCGCCTGATCCGGGTCACCCGCCAGCAGGAACTCCGTCGCGGTGTCACCGATACGGCGACAGAGCCGGTACTGCTGCGGATCCAGGTTCTGCGCGTCGTCGACCAGCAGGTGCCGCACCCTGGCCCGCTCCTCCCGCAGCAGTTCGGGATCGGCGTCGAGCGTCCACAGGGCCGTCGAGACCAGTTCGGCGGCGTCCAGCGGCGCGGCCGTCTCGCCGGAGACACCGGCGAGTTGCCGGACGCGCTCGTACTGCGCGCCGAAAACGCCGGCCGCCACCCATTCCGGGCGTTCGTGGCGCCTGCCGAGTTCGGCGAGGCGTTCCGGTCCGACACCGCGTTCGGCCGCGCGCATCAGCAGATCCCTGAGCTCGCCGACGAAACCCTCGGTGCCCAGCGCGGCACGCAACGAGTCCGGCCAGTGCTCGACCTCGTCCCGCAGGTCACCGGCGAGCAGCTCACGGATCCACAGATCCTGCTCGGGGCCGTTGAGCAGTTTCGGCTGGGGCTTGCCGTCACGCACGGCCCGCAGCCGCAGCACACCGAACGCGTAGGAGTGCACGGTACGCACCAGGGGTCCGCCGCCGGTGCTGGTATTGGCCCCGGCGGCGAGCAGTCTGCTGTTGACGGCGGCCCGCAGCAGCGCCGCGTTGGTTCGGTTGGAGGCCAGCACCAGGGTGTTGTCGGCTTCCGCGCGTCCGCTCAGCAGCCTGTCCGCGACCACTTCGGCCAGCAGGGTCGTCTTGCCCGTACCCGGCCCACCGAGGACACGCAGGAAACCACCTTCGTTGTGCAGCACACGACGTCCCGCGTCGGACCAGTCACAGTGCTCGACCGCTGGTGCGGCGGAGCGCACGAGAGTGGGCGCGGAGAATGTCGACACTCTTCGATGGAACCACGTCGGCACTGCCGGGCCGCGAACCTGGTCAAAAGCGTGTCGCGGTCGTCACCGGCGACCGTGCGAGACTGGCCGGATGGACGAGCGAACCTGGGAACGGGTCCGGGAAGTGGTCGCCGGCATCCCCGCCGGACACGTGCTCGGTTACGGCGACGTGGCCCGGCACGCCGGAATTCGTTCGGCCCGCCTGGTGGGGCGGATACTCGCCGAGGACGGCGCCGACCTCCCCTGGCACCGCGTGCTGCGCTCCGACGGGACGGTCGCCGAGCACCTGCGGCGACGGCAGCTGGCCGAGCTGCACGCCGAGGGGGTCGCCGTCGGGAACGGCCGGGTCGACATGCGTCGGCACAGGTGGGAACCGGGAGCCGAGCGCGCGAGCACCGACGGGTCGAGTGGCTGCGCGGCGGGTTCAGGAACCCGCGGGTAACCGCTCCGCGAGCAGCCGGACCAGCGAACTCGTCCTGGAACGCTCCGGCACCACGTGGGGAAGACCGGCCCGCTCGACGGGAGCGGCCGTGACCGGGCCGACACACCCGAGCACCACACCACCGAGCACGGCGCTCCGCAGCGCCTCGGAACGACCGAGCCGCTCCGCCCTGGCGAGCAGGTTGGTCGCGGCCGGGGCGCTGGTGAACGCCAGGGCGTGCACCTCCCCCCGGACGGTGCGCTCGATCAGGTCGTCGAGTCTCTCCGGTTCCAGCGGGTCGGTCCAGCGGTAGACCATCACCGGCACCACCTCGGCGCCCGCCTCGGCGAGCCGTCGCCGGAACGACAGCATGGGATCTCCGTGCACCTGCACCACGACGCGGCTGCCGGTCAGGTCGTGGCCGAGCAGGTGGTCCAGCACCTCGCCGGACTCCTCCGAAGGGGCGCTCCACGCGGTCCGCAGTCCCGCACCGTGGATCGCCCCGGTCGCCTTCGAACCGCGCGCCAGCAACTTCGCCCCGGCGAGGTGCCCGCGCAGCGCCTCACCGTCGCCCGCCTGGTCCGCCGCCTCCATCCAACCGCGAAACCCCATACCGGTGGAGGCGACGACGAAGTCCACCCGGTCGGAGAGCACCTCGCGGGTCGATTCGGCCAGTTCGCCGTCCTGCGGCAGCGGCACGGTGTGCATCGCCGGGGCGTGCACCACCTCCGCACCCCGCCTGGTCAGCAGCGATGCCAGTTCCTCGGCCTTGCGCTCGGCGGTTATCCCCACGGTGTAACCGCGCAGCGGCTCCGGTGCGCTCGAACCCACGACCACATCCTCGCACGTCCTCCCCGACCGGTTCCCCCGTTCGTGATCCTTTCGACCGCCCCGACCGGTGAGCAGGCCGAAGTACCGGCCTTCCGACCGGCCGCGCGGCCGACGACGACACCGCTCGCGCGGCAAGTCGCCCCACCGGTCCCCTCAGAGCACTTCCAGCACGGTCTGCGACGCCTTTTCCAGCCCTCCCAGCGAAGTGGTGGTTGCTCGCGGGTGCAGCGCGTGCAGCGCCAACCGGAACAGCAGGGCCCGCAGCAGCATCTGGGGCCACTCCGGCAGGTGCGACCACCGCTCGACGATGGCGGGATCGGAACCTCCCCAGGCCATCGCGTCGATCACCACCACCGCGGCGGCCCACTCCGGTGGACGCCAGTAAGGCACGAAGTCGATCAGCCCCGGCGGCGCGTTGCCGGAGAACAGCACGTTCCCGAACAGATCACCGTGCACCACCTGCGGCGACAGCGAAACACTCCGGCGGGACGCGGCCAGCACCTCGAACAGCCGCCCGCCCTTCTCCGGAGTCAGCGACACGTACGTCTCGCCCCAGGCCATCCGGTCGGCGATCGCGTAGATGTCCTGCCTGGAGTCCACCAGCCTGGGCCTGTCGAGATCACCGCTGGCGTTGTGCAGCCGCAGCGACATCGCGATGACCTCGTCGTGCCGGGGTTCCGGACGGCCCGCCAGGTCACGGCGGGCCGACCACCCCGAAACGACCCACCTGCCGTCGGTGGACCGCAGCGGCCGCGCGACCCGCACCTCCTCGGGGTCGAGCGTATCCAGGGCCTGCGCCACCCAGGCCGCCTCGGCGGTGTCCGTGGCGAGCTTGAGCAGCACGTCCCCGTCGGCGCCGCAACGCCAGGCGAGTCCGCCCTCGAGCAGTTCGACTTCCTCCCCCGGCGCACCGAACGCGGCGCGCACGTGTGTAGGGGGTGGCTCGGCCGTAGTACTCACGGGCCAAACGCTACCCGCATTCGACTCCGCACGGTCGGAGGCGCTCCGATCGACGACACGATCCGAAGCGATCAAGCCGACGCGCCGGAGGCCTCGCGCTCTCGGCGCGGCGTGCCCGGCACGGACCTCACACCGGAATCACCGCCGCCCCGGCACAGCCGGCGTCGATCTCCCATCGCCCTCGCGGTCGGCACCGCCGACCGCGGTCGTCGCCACACGGCTTGGGCAGCGCATTTACCTCGAACGCGTGACTGGGATGCCCCGCGAAGCAGGGCCGCTTCAGCGGAGACGTCGGTAGGACGCCGCCCGAGGACCGGCCCAGCGCTCCCAGTGCGCCGCTGCGCATGTCTTCTCGGCGCGCGAGCGCGGAACAATCACTCACGCGATCCAGCCACCCGCGGGTTCTCCCGTGCGGCTCTCGCGAGGACGGCCGGAGACGTTGTGTAGTACCTACCCGATGTCTCCGGCCCCCACAGCGAGAGCCGTGCGAGAGATTCCGCCAAGCGACCGGCCCTGCAAAGCGGGGAGCACGGAAACCTTCGATCAGTACGTCGGCAGGCTCTGATCGACCTGGTTCGCCCACCCGAGCACACCACCGCCGACGTGCACGGCGTCGGAGAAACCGGCCTTGTGCAACGCCGACAGCGCCTCGGCCGAACGGCCACCGGACTTGCAGTGCAACACGATCTGGCGATCCTGCGGCAGTTCCGCGAGCGCCTCGCCGGACAGGATCCGGTCCTTGGGGATCAGCTTGGCCCCCTCGATGTGCACGATGTCGTACTCGTGCGGCTCCCGGACGTCGATCAGCTCGAACTTCTGGTCGGAGTCGAACTTGTCCTTGAGCTCCAGCGGCGTGATCGTGCTGTCCGCCGCGGCCTGCTGCGCGTCGTCGGAGACCACGCCGCAGAAGGTCTCGTAGTCGATCAGCTCGGTGACCTTGTCCGCGTTCGGGTCCTTACGGATCTTGACCGTCCGGTAGCTCATCTCCAGCGCGTCGTAGATCATCAGTCGGCCTAGCAGCGTCTCACCGATCCCGGTGATGAGCTTGATGGCCTCGTTGACCATGATCGAACCGATGGAGGCGCACAGCACGCCCAGCACGCCGCCCTCGGCGCAGGAGGGGACCATCCCGGGCGGCGGGGGCTCGGGGTAGAGGTCGCGGTAGTTGGGGCCGTAGGCGTCCCAGAACACGCTGGCCTGGCCCTCGAAGCGGAAGATCGATCCCCAGACGTAGGGCTTGCCCTGCAGCACCGCGGCGTCGTTGACCAGGTAGCGGGTCGCGAAGTTGTCGGTGCCGTCCAGGATCAGGTCGTAGTCGGCGAAGATGTCCAGCGCGTTGTCGGAGGTCAGGTTCGTCTGGTGCAGGTTGACCTTGACGAACGGGTTGACCTCGGCGATGGAGTCACGAGCCGATTCGGCCTTGGAGCGTCCGAGGTCGGACTGGCCGTGGATGATCTGACGGTGCAGATTCGACTCGTCCACCTCGTCGAACTCCACGATGCCGAGCGTGCCGACTCCGGCGGCGGCGAGGTACAGCAGCGCGGGGCTGCCGAGCCCGCCCGCTCCGATCACCAGCACCTTGGCGTTCTTGAGCCGCTTCTGCCCCGCCATCCCGACGTCCGGGATGATCAGGTGACGGCTGTAGCGCGCCACCTCGTCCTTGGTCAGTTCCGCGGCGGGTTCCACCAACGGCGGGAGCGTGGTCCCGCCGTCGTCGGAGCCCTGGGGGGACGTGTTGCTCGTCATCTCCCAGCTCCTCCTCCGTTGCCTGGGTGTGCGGCCGTGTCGTTCGGCGGTCGCCGAGGGCCCGGAACAGAGCCGTCCGGACGTGGCGAACCGCGCCACCGCACCGTGCAACGCCAGCCTGGCCGATGGTCTTCCCGCCCCCAAACCGTTCCCACGAGGTGGGACGCCCGGTCGGTTTCCCGCGGGAAACCGACCGGCACGACGATTCGGCTCACCGGGTGAGCCGGAACCGGGCGGCGCTCACCCTTCGTCGTTCCCCAGCGGGAAGGGCCACGGGTTCGGTTCGCACTCCAAACCGTTGGCGGGGATATCCGTGCCCTGCGGGACACGTTCGTTGAGCCGGTGCAGCACGTCGTTGGAGAGGCTGAAGGTCTGCTGCATCATCACCGGGGCCAGCTGCCCCTGGGCGGGACAGCCGACGTGGTCGTTTCCGAAGAAGTGCCCGACCTCGTGGTTGATGACGTAGCGCCGGTAGCTGCCGATGTCGCCGTCGAAGGCGATCGCCCCGCGCACCCAGCGCGCGGCACTGATGTAGGCGCGGCCCTGGATGTGGCAGGAGGAGTCGTAGGGCAACCCGCTACTGTAGCCGCACACCTCACGCGCCGTGTTGCGGCTGACCAGTGTCACGCGGAAGTCGGGTTCGGGCCCGTCCGGGCCGACCCGCTGCACCGAGATGCCGCCCCCTTTGGGATTGGTCCAGCCGCGCGGATCGGCCAGGCTCTGCTGCACCAATCGACCGAAGGAGTCCTCTCCCTCGACGAGCTCGACGCCCTTCTCCAGCTCGACGGTGTAGCGGTAGAGCTCTCCCGAACCGGCCGGAGCGGTACTGCCCGGCACGATCTCGAAGGTCCCGCTTCCCGTCTTGGGAACCGGTGCTCCGGGCGGGAGTTTCGCCGAGTCGATCCGCTGGTCGTACTCGCCGCCCTTGGCACCTTCGGTGACGACGGGCGTCCTGTCGTCGGAGGACGCCTTCCCCGCCGGGTCGGACCGCTCCGCGTCCCCCGAGTCGCCGCCCGGGACCCGCACGACCGCGAACACGGTCAGCACCAGCAGCACCGGGATCGCGTAGACGCCCCAGCCGTAGCGCGACCACCCCCGGCGGGCGCGGCGACCGCCCCGCCTCCGCCGCGAGTCGTCGCCCGCCCCCTCGCCCTCGGGACGCGGATACCAGGACGCCGCCAGGGGGTCGCCCCGGTGCCGCCCACCTTTCCCGGATTTCACTGAACTCCTCGAAACACTGCCGGCGTCTCGCGACGATCGTTCGGCCCGGCCGGGGATTCCGAACCGGTTCCACCATCGTGCTTATCGCGTTCAGGTTGCCACACTATGCGAGTTGACCTGCGAAGGCGGGATATTTCCCGCGAGTCGGCGTGTTCCGGGTCCGCCCCGTGACGGGCCGACGACGGGCCGCTGTGGTGCCGACCGCGTGCGATGATTCACCCTCGGGGAACGCGGCCCGCGGTTCGCGTAGTGGGACGGACGATCGAACAGCGGGAGAAGGGGCGGTCAGGTAACCGTCACAACCGGTCTACCGGCAAGTAAAGTTGGGGAGCCCGACACGCACACGACCGACGGGTCGACATCATTCGGTGGAGGCTTTCAAATGACCGAGACCGCGCAGCAGAGCACCGATCAGCCCGCTCGGGGGGTGCGGCTTCCGCGCGACGCGCGGCGGGCACAACTGCTCTCGGCGGCTCAGGAAGTGTTCGTCACCAACGGTTACCACGCTGCCGCGATGGATGACATCGCGGAGCGCGCCGGTGTGAGCAAACCGGTGCTGTACCAGCACTTCCCCGGCAAATTGGAGCTCTACCTCGCACTGCTGGAGACCCACGGCAGCGAACTCGTCACCCGGGTCAGGGAGGCGATCGAGTCGAACTCCGAGAACAAGCAGCGGGTACGTGCCTCCGTCGCGGCTCTCTACGAGTTCGTGGACCGGGACGACCAGGCCTTCCGGCTGGTCTTCGAGTCGGACCTGCGCGGCGAGCCCGCCGTGGAACGGGCGGTCGAGAACGCGCTGTCGGGCTGCATAGACGCGGTGGCCGAGGCGGTCACGGCGGACGCGGGGCTGGACAACGAGCGGGCCAGGCTGCTGGCGGTCGGGCTCGTGGGGCTCAGCCAGGTGACCGCACGCGACTGGCTGGACTCGGACAACTCCATCTCCAGGGAGGAGGCCGTGCACCTGATGTCCACCCTGGCCTGGAAGGGACTGGCCGGGTTCCCGCTGCAGCAGGGCTGACGGGGCCCGTCCGCCGCGGCCATCGGAAACGCCACCGCCCGGAAACGTCGCCGGCTCGACAGCGGCGACGTCCCGTAAGGAGCACCGACGGGTCGTTCCGGAGGTCACGTCGGCTCGGTGGCGGCCCCGCGCGGGTACCGCCGGTCCCCGCACGGGAGGTGTCTGCTCACCGGCTGCGCTTCTTGCCTCCGACGGGCACCAGCGGCGTCGAGGCGCAGCGGCATTCGGCCTCGGGAACGGCGACGGCGCTGATGGTGGGCCCCCGCAGCAGGCCGGTAGTGATGGTTTCACCCGAATGGGCGTACTTGACCCACTGGTCCCACTCGTCCTCGAACGCGACCTCCTCCTCCGACTTGCCCATGGCGGCTCGCAACGTGCTCGCCAGCCACTGCGCCACCTCGTCCGGGGTGTGCAGGATCTCCACGGCGTCGAGCCGGGACAACCGCTCGTGCGCGGGCATCGCCTGGTTCAGCGGTGTGTCCTCCACATAACCGTGATGATGAGTACCGCTGGTGTGCTGTCCCACGGAAGTCCTTTCGCCGGGTGACTCCACCCGTGCGGTGGAGTCGGTCGCGGCTCGGAACGAGCAGGACCGGACCGCCCACCGCCGGGGCCGCCACGGGCCACCGTACCGAACTCCGGCGGGTGGGCGTCCGATCACGACCACGGCGCGGCGACGGACTCCCCTCCCCGGAAGCGGACGGGCGGGGCCGCCGGGGACGTCAGCTCGGCACGGCCCGCGTCACGTCGGCGATGCGCTCGGTCACCTCCTCGGGGCGTTCCATCGGGAGCATGTGCCCCGCGCCACCGTAGAGGAAGAAGCCCGCCCCCGGAAGCCGCTCCGACATCCGGCGAGCGTGGGGCAGCGGGCAGAGCCTGTCGGACAGACCCGCCAGTATCACCGTCGGAACCTCGGGCAACCGCGCCAGCGCTTCGCCGCGTTCGTGCTCGGCCAGGGACTCCCGGAAACCGGCGAAGCTGGCGGGGTGGCAACCGGCCACCCATTCCGCGCTCCGGGCGACATCGGCGGCGGCGGGCCGACTGCCGAACAGCAACCAGCGCAGCCCGGGACGCATCCAGGCGGAACGGTCGCTGACCGTGCGCCGGTCCGAACGGGCCAGCATCCGCCGCAACCCGCGCTCCCCGGCGTTGAAGACCTTGGCGAGCGGCCCTGGCAGCCGCAGGCCGGGGGCGGCCAGTCCGCCACTGGAGGTGGCGACCAGGGCGATGCCGCTCACCCGCTCGGCCAGCAGATCGGGATGGCGCTCGGCCATGGCCATGATGGTCATTCCTCCCATGGAGTGACCGGCCAGCACGATCGGGCCTTCCGGGACCCGGTCGGCGATCACCTCGGAGAGGTCGTCGGCGCACTGTGCGATGGTCGCGGTTCCGGAGGGTGAGGGATCGGAGTCCCCGTGGCCGCGGTGGTCGAAGCGCACGATCCGGACCGGTCCTCCCACCGCTGCCCGCAACCGTTCGGTCACTCGGTCCCAGGTGTGACGGGTGAGCGTCCAGCCGTGGACCAGTACGACCGTGACCGGGGCCTGGGGGCTGCCGCTCTCGTCCACCGCGAGCCGTGTCCCGTCGGAGGTGGTCAGCAGTCCCGCCGCTCGTTCGTGTTGTTCGACAGTCACCGGATCAGTCCAGCCTTCCGCCACAGGGCCGTGCCGGGCTTGCCGACCAGGCCGACCTCGTCCAGAAACGACATGATCTTCTCTCCGCTCCACCGCACGGTCTCCCGCCAGTGCGGGTTGGTCATGGCGGCCCGGTAGGCGTCCCTGGGACGCAGCCCGACCGACTTGTAGATCCTGGGGTTGATCAGCGCCTTGACGATGCAGAAACCCACCAGCGCCGTCATGAACTGGTGGTAGGCGCGCTGGGCCGCGTTGCACTCCCGCATACCGCGGGTGACCTCCTCGCGGGCGAAGGTGACGTGCCGCGCCTCCTCCATCACGTGGATGCGGTTGACCATCCGCACCAGGGGCTGTACCTGCTCGTCGAACATCTGGTCCCGCTGGAACCGGTCCAGCAGCTCCTCCGCGACGAGGATGGAGGCGTAGGCCGAGGGACCTTTGAGAACGGCGGGCAGCACCCTGCCGCCGAGGTGCAGGATCCGTATCGGCCCGTAGGCGGGAGCGCCGATGCGGTCGCATGTCTTGGCGAACATGGTGGAGTGCCTGCACTCGTCGGCGACCTCGGTCAGCGCGTACTGAGCGTGGTTGGTGCGCGGATCCCGGTTGTAGAAGTCCTTGAGCAGCATCTGCATCAGCAGCACCTCGAACCAGAGACCGTTCGAGGCGATGCTGGCGAACTCGTGCTTGGTCAGCTCGACGCGCTGCCGCTCGGTCAGCCGGTCCCAGAAGTGGGTGCCGTAGAGCGTGCTGCGGTGGAAGGGAATGTAGGGCTGGTCCTCCGCCAGCGGCGCTTCCCAGTCGATGTCCACCTCGGGGTCGTAGCTGTTCTTGGCCGATGACTTGAGTAACCGGGAAGCCGTTTTCTCCCTGTCGTTGACCTGGAGAGCCTTGGTCATGATCGCTGGTCACCTTTCGGGAGGAACCCGTGCTGACAATTGCGTGTTACGACAAGTAACAGCTACCTTGGGTAGCGTGAGCCAGATCTCCCGACCTGTCAAGGCCATGCAGTCACAGGGACGCGGCGACGCCCGCAAGGAACGCTGGCGCGGACACCGGCAGGCCAGACGCGCCGAGTTCGTCGAGGCCGCCGTGCGCGCCATCGGCAACTACGGCCCGGAGGTGGGCATGGACGACATCGCCACCGAGGCAGGCGTCAGCAAACCCGTGCTGTACCGGCACTTCAGCGACAAGAGCGACCTGTACCTCGCCGTCGGGGAATGGGGCACGAAGCTGCTCATGGAGCGGATCAACCCGGCTCTCGAACAGGAGGGCAGCGCACGTGAACGGATCCGGCGGATCATCGACACCTACCTCCGGGTGATCGAGGAGTACCCGGAGCTGTACCGCTTCGTGGTGCGTCGGAACTTCGCCGACCGCCCGGTGCACACTGATCCGGTCACCACCGAGAAGACGGTGATAGCCAATTCGCTGTCCCGCCTGCTCGGCGAATACATGCGCAGCCTGGAACTGGATTCGGGCGGTGTGGAGGCATGGAGTCACGGCCTGGTCGGCATGGTGCAGGCCAGCGGTGACTGGTGGCTGGATCGCCACTCCATGACCAGGGACGATCTCACCGAGTACCTGACGAAGATCATCTGGTTCGCCATCGACGGGGTGCTGCGCGCCGGAGGCATCGTCATCGATCCGGACGAACCACTGGAGATCGTCCCCCACCTGAGGGTCGTCGGGGACGAGCAGGACTGAGGACAGGGAGGGCGGACATGCCCCAGCAGGGACACGAACACGACGAGGACGACTACAACGGCGAAGCCGTGATCTTCACCGCCGAACGGCACGCCACGGTGCACGTGGTGCTGCGCGGCAACTTCCAGCCCATCGACGGGCGGTTCCACTGGTACGGCCGGGCCGAGGCCAGCGGCGAACTGGACGAGATCGCCGACGGACGCAAGACCGACGTGGTGCTGCGGACTCCCCACGGCGAGGCCGTGGCCACCCTCTCGGAACCGGACCCCTGGAACCGGTACCGCATCACCGGCCTGGGGCGCCCCCCGTTCCCGCTGGACTCCGAGCTGGTGGAACTCGACGGCACCGGCTGAAGCGGCAGGGCACCGACCGCGACGCGGAGCTCCCGGAGCCCCACGCGGCGCCCGCCCGGCCTCGTCCGCCAGGTGTGCCGCGGCGTGCGGGCGCCGCTCCCGATCGGGTGAGCCGGATTCGTGTCACTCACCGCACGCGGGCCGGTTCCCGACCGGGAGAACAACGAGCGAGCCGTCGCCCGGCGGGATCAACCCACCCCGAAGCCGACGCGCTGGGTCTCCGTCGCCCCGATCTCGACATAGGTGATCTTGGCGGAGGGCACGATGTAACGCTTGCCCTTGTCATCGTCGATACGCAGGTTCCCCTCGGTGCTGCCCAGCGCCTCGGCGACCAGCTTCTCGACCTCTTCCTGGGACTGACCGCTGTTGAGCGTCAGCTCCCGCGCCCCGTCGACTCCGACCTTGACCTCCACGTCACTGCCTCCCTGTAGTAGCTGTCCAACGCGTTGACCACAGACTATCTGCTCCGTCGGTCACGAAGCGGAACGATCCCCGCCGGGGGCGTCGATCGAGGCGATCGGCGAGGAGGCGAGCGCCCCACGAACCGGTCACGGCACCGCTCGACGGCACGGACCACGGAACCAGGCGGGCCCAGCCCCCGGCGTGATCATCACCCCAGTCCGAGCCTGGACATCCGCTTGTTGTGGTTGTTCTGCAGTCTGCGGAACAGCGAACCGATCCCGGCGAGATCCCCGGATCCCCTGATGATCAGCTCGGCGAGCGCGTCCCGCTCCGAGACCACCCACTGCGCCTGGGTGACCGCCTCACCCAGCAGCCGCCGTCCCCACAGGGTCAGCCTGTCCCGCAGTGACTCGTCCTCGGCGCAGGCGGCCGAGACCTCGCGCTCCGCGAAGGTCGAGTGGCCGGTGTCCGAGAGCACCGTCAGCACCAGCTCCCGCGTTTCCTCGTCGAGCCAGTTGGCGACCTCCCGGTAGAAGTCGGCGGCCAACCCGTCACCGACGTATGCCTTCACCAGCGACTCCAACCAGGAGTGCGGTGCGGTCGAGGCGTTGAACGCGTCGAACGGCTCCGCGAACGGGCGCATGGCGTCCTCCACCGCCACTCCACGCGCGGCGAGGCGTTCCTCCAGCAGCCGGAAGTGCCCCATCTCGGCGGCGGCCATGCTCGCCAGCGCCGCCCGGCCGGTCAGCGTGGGGGCCGCCCTGGAGTCCTCGGCCAGCCTGTCGAACGCGGAGAGCTCACCGTAGGCCAACGCGCCGAGCAGGTCCTTCACCCCTTCGTTGTACCCGGCATGCGGTTCCTCGGCCCCTCCCTCGGCCTCGGACTCCACCACTCCGGAAGCCACAGCGCTCTGGTCAGCCTCGCTCATGCCGCGAGCCTACCGCTACCGCCCCCGCGAGGGAGCACTGGCGCGTCGCCGACCTCTCCGGCCCGCTCGTCGCGCTGATCCGGGTTCGACGGCCCGGAATCCGGTGCGCTCGGCGTGTCGGAACAAGGGCCGATACCGCATTCTCCGACACGCGCGCAAGAGGTGGCGTTCACCATCCGGAGACCGCAGGGTATGGGAAAACGGGTAGGGTGCCGGAAGGGAGGTTCATTGGCGTCAGGCGGAGACCGCATCGGTACCGACCGATCCCACGAGTGCTCGGACACCGCGCTCCTGCCGGACCGCCCCGGTGATCAGTACACCCACGGCAGGCGGTCCGAGTCGGTCGACCCGACCCGCGAGGTCTCCGCGTACGGACACCACCACCTCGAAACAGGACCGAAGTGGGCAGCCACCGCCGCACGTGCCGGTGAAACAGGGCACACGACCCGGGCTCGGCCCGGCGAGCGCGGTCACGTGACAGCGGGCGGGTATCGCCCGTACTCCGTGAACGCGCGACGCCGGTCGGCCACCGGGTCAGGGCGGACGGCGCCCGCGCAGTTGGCCACCTCGGCAGAGCGGGGGTCGGGAACCGTGCGGCCGCGAGGAACCGCACCCCGGCCCGGGGCCGTGTGTGGCCACAAACCGATATCGCCACCCGGTGGCACGCCGAGGGATCAAGAGTGACAACCGGCGGGAACACGGTGTGAGCGAGTACGAGAGAGGCGATTACTCTGACGAACAGTGACGAGGCGACCGAGCCCCACCAGTCCGGAGCCGACGAATCACAACGGCCCCCGGAGAACGACCGGGAGGCGAAGCCGCGGGAAGCGGCTGTGAACCCCGACAGCCCCACCTTCGCGGAGCTCGGCGCGTCCGAGGAGATCGCGCGAGCGCTACGCGAGGCCGGCATCGAGCACACCTTCGCGATCCAGGAGATGACCCTGCAGCTGGCGCTGCGTGGCGCGGACCTGATCGGGCAGGCCCGAACCGGCATGGGCAAGACGCTCGGCTTCGGCGTCCCCCTGCTGCAGCGGATGCGGCTGCCCGGCGACGGGACTCCGCAGGCCCTGGTCGTGGTGCCGACCAGGGAACTGTGCACGCAGGTCACCCGTGACCTGGAGCAAGCCGCGCGCTACCTGGGAGTGCGCACCCTCGCGGTCTACGGCGGCAGGCCCTACGAGCCCCAGATCGAAGCGCTGCGCTCGGGCGTGGACGTGGTCATCGGAACCCCGGGCAGGCTGCTGGATCTCGCCGAACAGCAGCACCTCGTGCTCGGCAAGGTCGAGACGCTGGTGCTCGATGAGGCCGACGAGATGCTCGACCTGGGCTTCCTGCCCGATATCGAGCGGATTCTCGGCATGGTCCCCGAACAGCGGCAGACGATGCTGTTCTCCGCGACGATGCCGGACGCGATCATCAAGCTCGCGCGCGACTTCCTGAACCAGCCGACGCAGATCCGCGCCGAGCAGGCGGACGAGAGCGCGGTGCACGAACGGACCCACCAGTTCGTCTACCGCGCCCACGCCATGGACAAGCCGGAGTTGCTGGCCCGCGCGCTGCAGGCCCGCGACCGGGGGCTGACCATGATCTTCAGCCGTACCAAGCGCTCTGCCCAGAAGCTGGCGGACGAACTGTGCGAGCGGGGCTTCGCCGCCGGTTCGGTGCACGGCGACCTCGGGCAGTCCGCCCGGGAGAAGGCGCTGCGTGCCTTCCGCAGCGGCAAGATCGACATCCTGGTGGCGACCGACGTCGCCGCTCGTGGGATCGACGTGGCGGGCGTGACCCACGTGATCAACCTCCAGTGCCCCGAGGACGAGAAGACCTACGTGCACCGCATCGGGCGAACCGGGCGAGCGGGACGTACGGGTGTCGCGATAACGCTGGTGGACTGGGACGAGGAGAGCCGCTGGCGGGTGATCGACAAGGAGCTCGGGCTGGGCAAGGCCGAGCCGGTGGAGACCTACTCCACTTCCCCGCACCTCTTCGAGGACCTCGACATCCCCGCCGACGCGAGCGGCAGACTGCCGCTGTCGATGCGCACCCGATCCGGCCTGGACGCAGAGGCGGAGGAGCGCGACGACAGCCGACGCGAACGCGGCAGGCGCAAAGGTCGTGGTTCGGGGCGTGGTGAGGCGCAGTCCGGTCGCACCGAGGGCGGCGAGGCGGGAAGCAGGCCCGCCCGACGGAAACGGCGCCGCACCCGTGGTGGCAAACCCGTCGGTGAAGCGACGAGCCAGTCCGACGCGGGCGCCGAGGGGGAAAGCTCCCAGGCGAGCTCCCAGCGCCCCGCGCGCAGGCGCAACCGGACTCGACGCGGTTCGCCCGCCAAGAACCGTTCCGAGGAAGTGGCCGGCTCCTCCACCGGGCAGTGAGCCAGAGAACCGGGTACCGACCGCCCCGCGCGGCCGGTACCGCGGGTGTGCGGTTCTCGTCCACGCGGACCCGCCCACACGTCGAACCTCGGGAGTGGTGCGTGGCCGGATCGCGAGGAGCTCACCCCGGGCTCGCCGCGTCCTGGGCTCCCGGCCGCGCGTCGAACTCGGTGAACCCGTGGCGCCTCGCCCGCGTGCCGGGAAACCGGCTTACCGAGGCTCCGGGGCGCCCGAAGCGGCGCGAGACCGACGTTCGACGTTCTCTTCCACCGGGAGCGGCCAATCGGCGGCACGAGTACCGGCGGTCGTCCACCCCGTCAGCCCCACCGGGGCACTCGGATCAGTAGTCTCGCTCGGGAGGGGACAGTCGTAGGAGTGAGCGACCGGGGGCGACGTGGTACGGCCTGAACGGCGAACGAGAACCGACATCGTCGTGGCGCTGCTGCTCACCGCGGCGGTGCTGCTCGGTGCCGGGACTCTCTGGTGGTTCAGTTCCGCCCGCGCGACCGACCTGGTCACCGCCACCGACCCCGTCGAACGGATTCCGCGTGCCGAGAGCGTGCCTCGGGAGCTGGAACCGATCTGGCGGGCTCCCAGCGCGGCCACCACCCACCCGGTCGTGGCGGGCCCGGCCGTGGTGACGGGTGACGGTGGCGAGGTGGTGGGGCGTGACCCGAAGAGCGGCGAGATCCGCTGGCGCTACAGCCGTGACCTGGACCTGTGCACGGTCGGCGCCGAGTGGGGGAACGCGATCGCGGTGTATCGCACGGCGCACAACTGCAGTGCGGTGACCTCGCTGCGCGGTTCCGACGGCACACGCGGTCCGCAGCGCAACACCGACGTGGGATTCGGTACCCGGCTGCTGTCGGACGGCAGCTACGTCACAGCCACCGGCGAACGACTCTTCGAGACCTGGCGTTCGGACATGGTCCGCACGCAGCAGTACGGCATCCCCACCGACATCAAGATCCCGGACAACAACCTGAACCGCCCGAACTGCGACTACTCCGGCACGGCGGTGGGCGACCGCAGGGTCGCCGTCATCGCCGAGTGCCGAGGAGCACCCGCCGACCGGCTCACCGTGCTGGAGGCCAACCCTGAGGACGGCGAACAACCCGAGGAAGTGATGACCACACTGCTCGGCGGTGATCGGGCCGGGGTCGTCGCGGTGAGCCGGAAACGGGTGGCCGTGGTGCTGCGGGACAGCGCCGAGCTCGTGATCTACGACATGTCCGCGAAGCAGCGCGAGAGCTACGACGTGCGCCTGAACGGCTCGGAGCGACCGGACCAGACCGTGCGGGTCGAGCCGACCTCCGAAGGGGGTGGGGGAATCTACTGGTACACGGGGCGGGACACGGTAGCGCTCGACGCCGGGACGCTCCGTCCGCGCTGGACGGTCCGCGACACCCTGGGCACCCCCGATACCATGGCCGGCCGACAACTGGTCCCGGTGGAAGGCGGACTGGCCTTGCACGACTCCGCCACGGGCGAGCGGCTCGGCGAGATCCCGATCGACCGCGGGGAGACGACAGGACCGGTCAGGACCGAGACCGTGGGGGACGTGGTGCTGGAGCAGCGTGGGGACACCGTTTTCGCGTACCGCTGATCCCGCTCGGTGTCGCGACCGTCGGGAACGCGGTGCCGGTTCCCCGGCCGATCGACCCGGCGGCACCGGAAGGTGAGGCGACGGCGACGCTACGACCACCACCAGTAGGACAGGGTGGTGAGCACGACCGCCATCGCCCCGAGTGCGTACCATCCCCCGGCCGGTCGGCGAACGCGGTCGGCCGCCGACTGCAGCAGCAGCGCGGCGACGGCGGCGAGGACGTGTCCCGACAGCATCACCCAACCGGGGCCGATACCGCCCCTGGTGAGGCCCCAGAGCTGCACCCCGGCGAGCGCGACCGTCAGGACCAGCAGTCCGGCCACGAGTGCGCCCGCCACACCGCGCAGCGCTCGGCCGCCCGCTCCGACGGGACGCCCACCGCCCTCGACGGGAAGGGTGGGAACCGTGTCACCGGTCGTGATCCGGTGATCCTCGGTGGTGATCCGCGGCTGTGTCGCCGCTTCGCCGACACCTCGATCAGCTGATGCCCGCATTGGTCCGTCCTCTTCGGATCCGGTAGATCGCACGACTCACTCCCCCAGCAACGCCCAGGGCTCGATCTCGGGTACAGCACGCTTGCCCTCCCGGCAGTGTCGCCGGAACTCGCACGCCGCGCACCGCGCACCGGGTCGTGCCGGAAACATCCGGTCCGGGTCCTCACCCGCCTCGACGGCCGTGGCCGCCGCGCTGGAGTCGTGGGCCAACCGCTCGGCCCGTTCCCGGTGCTCCGCCAGCGAGTCGGCGGTGTGCCGCCAACTCACGACCTCCGAGGTGCGGAGGTGGTGCAACTCGACCCGGCGGCACCGGCCGTGCAGCGCGCTCCGCGTGGCCAGCGCGTACAACGCGAGGGCCAGCGAGTCCCGGGCGTCACCGACTCCCGGGGTGTGCCTACCCGCCTTGTAGTCGACGACCACCAGCTCCCCGTCACGGTGGTCGATACGGTCCACTCGGCCCTGCACGATGATCGTACCCGTGGTGGCGCTGACCCATCTTTCGACACCGACCGGTTCCGCCGAGGCACCGTGCCGCTCGACGTAGTCGGCCACCCAGTCCCCGGCACGTACCCGGTAGTCGGCGGACTGCTCGGCCCCGGCGAAGCCCTCGGACTTCCAGTGCCGGTTCACCAGCTCGCGCCCCCGGGAGGGTGTGCGCTGCGCCGGGGGCAGCTCGTAGAGGGCGCGCAGCGCGTTGTGCAGGGCGGCCCCGAGAGTGGTGTGCGCCATGGCGGGACCGCGCGCCGGTCGCGGACGATCCACGTAGTTGAACCGGTACCGCCGGGGACAGCTCGACCACGTCGTGAGCTTGGCCGGTGTCACCCGTGTGAGTCGTTCCGGAATCCCGTCGAAAGCGAGTTGCCCCTGCACGAGGTCCACACTACGCAGTCCAGCGACCGCCACCACGTGGACAGGAACGGGGCGAGCACCAGCGGGTCTCGCAGGCTCTCCGCCAGCGGTGTGCTCGACGCACTCCCCGGTGAGGGGGGCGCGGGAACCGCGCTGCTCCCCCGCGTCGCCGGGAGGACAGGGCGTCGAAGCTCCGCTAACCGATGATCTTGCTTCCGGTGCAGTCGTCGAGCAGCCGAGCCAGCGACTCCTCCGGAGTCCGCTCGCTGCCTATCGGGATGTTCTTGTTCGTGCCGTGGTAGTCGCTGCCCCCGGTGGGAACCAGCCCGAGCTCCGCCGCGAGTTCGCGCAGCCGTCGCCGGGTTCCCTCGTCGTGGTCCGGGTGGTCGATCTCGACGCCTCGCAGCCCGTGACCGGCCAGCTCGGTGATCACCTCGGCCGTCACCGTCTGCCCCCTGCTGACGGCGAACGGATGGGCCAGCACAGTGGTGCCACCCGCTTCGGCGATCATGCGGACGGCGCGGTGCACTGGTGTGTCGGCGCGGGGCATGTAGTAGGGCGCGTGGGTTCCCAGGTACCTGTCGAAGGCTTCGGTGACGCTGTTGACCGTGCCCGCTTCGACCAGCGCCCGCGCCAGATGGGGACGCCCGCCGGGCGAGTCCGGGGGAAGTCCCGCCATCAGCGCCTCGGGATCCACCGGGAAACCGTCTCCCGCCATCCGCCGGGCCATCTGTTCGAGACGCTCGCGTCGTTCCGCCCGCAGGCGCAGTTGTTCCTCCCGCAAGGCGGGCGAGTCGGGATCGAACAGGTAGGCCAGCAGGTGAACGGTGACGGTGCCGCCGCGTCCATCGGAGCTCTCGCAGGACAACTCCGCCCCCGGAACCAACCGGAACCCGGGGCGGCCGTGGTCACGTACCGCCTGTTCCGCCTCGGCCCATCCCGCCGAGGTGTCGTGGTCGGTCAGCGCAATGACGTCGAGGCCCGCGTCCAGAGCCGCGCGCACGGCTCCCGCCGGCGTGTCCGTACCGTCCGACTCGCTGGAGTGGACGTGCATGTCGATTCGCACGCCCACCAGTGTGACCGATGCGAGCTCCGTTCGACACGTCCCGGCGACATCGCCGGGAGGCCGTCCCCGCACCGGAGTCCGGCCCGCGCGGGGACCGGGCCGGAGTCCGACGCTACTCGGTCTTGACCTTGGTCCTGCCCCGGCCGACGGCGGCGCGGCGGGCCTTGAGCATCGAGAAGCGGTCCTGCTGCGCCTTCTTCTCGCCGAAGACGAGAGAAGAGATCGCGTCGAACACCTCTTCCGGGTTGGGCAGGTACTCGATGCGGTTGAGGGCCTGGATCTGCCCGGCGGACTCCACGATCAACGTGCCGTATCCGAACAGCCTTCCGGGCACGCTGCGGGAGTAGGTCAGATCGGTGACCTTGGTCACGGGCATCATCTGCACCGAGGTCATCAGGATGCCCTCGGTGATCATGAACCGCTTGTCGGTTACCACGATGCGTTCCACGTACCAGTCCAGTACCTGGTAGACGAACCGCAGCAGCACGAAGAGTCCCGCGTACCACAGGATGTTCTGCAGCAGCCAGTTCTCCCCGGGGAACAGGTAGGAGATCATCATGAAGCCCGCGAGGAAACCGGCGGCCTCGAAGATGTCCCACACTAGACAGGCCCAGTGCCTACGAACTCGGATCACCCGTCGCTCGGTCTCCAGCAGATACTCGTCAGGATCCCGTGGTGCGAACATAGCCACCACCCTCGCGTGGTTCGACTTTCCCGTTCGGGGCCGATCACGGTGTTCTCACAGTGCCAGTACCGGCCCCGAAACGGACTGTGCGCCTTGTCCGGCTCTTCACCGGTCGCGTGTGACCGTTCGGTCGACGACCCGACGGGAGAGGAACCCCTCGCTCAACGGAACAGATTGCGCATGAACGTGATCACCGCTTCCGCGGCCTGACGCAGACTGTCGAGGATGCCGTTGACGACCTCGCTCGCCTGATCCGGCGCGGAGATGAGGAAAAACAGCAGGAACGCGATCCCGGCCCAGGTTAGGATCTTCTTGATGTTCACTGTCACGCACCCCGTCTGAACTGACCTGTTTAGTGCTGGCACCTGCTGATCCGTTGTACCGCACTCATCGCCTGTACGGCAGGTTTTTAGCGCACTTGGGTCAGTATTCGGGAAGCGGCGTCGAATTCACTACCGTGTGTGTCCATGAGGGACTTCGGAGCTCCGGTGATCCGGTGCGTGGGGGCGGTGATCCACGACCAGCACGGCAGGCTGTTGTTGATCAAGCGAGCCAACGATCCTGGTCAGGGCGAGTGGTCACTTCCCGGCGGCAAGGTGGCGCCGGGAGAGGACGACGAAACGGCGCTGCGGCGCGAGATCGCCGAGGAGACGGGGCTGTCAGCGACCGTCGGTCCGCCGGCCGGGCGATTGACGAGATCGGGATCACACTACACATACGACATCGTCGATTACTCCTGTCGCGTGAGCAGTTGGGAACTTTCCCCAGGTGACGACGCCGCTGACGCGATGTGGGCCGACCATGCGACATTCACCACAATGCGCCGTTCCGGCGTGCTCACCGAAGGGCTCGCCGAACTGCTGGAGCAGTGGGACCGCCTGCCCCGCGAACCCCGCCCCGACAGTTGAGAAACCCCTTATCGGGTGAAGTTACGTCCCTGGCGCACACGTGTTGTCGACAACACATCGCGGCAGGGATCACCACATTGATCGATCCTCGTCCCCAGAACCGTCAACTTTCACTCGAAAAGATGGGTTGTCGCACTATATACACTCCACGGCGGCGCCGCGAGGACCACCGCCCCCGGCGAACCACCGAACGACGAACCATCGAACGGCACCGGACGGGAACACGCGGAACGCACCGGTTCCGACACGGCGCGAACGGACGAGTAGGATGAGTGGGTGGTCGGCCACCGGCCGAGGCCCCGGAGTCGAGCCGAAACGGAGGTGAGGATACGTGCCAGACGCCGCTGCCAGTTCGAGCGGTGCCGACAGCGCACTGCCGTGCAGTACCGGCCGCATCCCCGCCGAACGTGTCGGCCGACACGAATCCGGCGCCGCCTCGATTCCCGGGTGATCCGCCGAACCGAGAACCGGTGATTCACCGGAGCGGGTGGGGATGCGCTCACGCGACACCGAAGCGCGAGGGCGCTGCGAGTCCGAAACCCTGCCCGGAGGTCACCGTGCCCAGTCTGCCGAACCTAGGTCTGCGTAACCGCGTCAACCGCGGCGATCGGGGCTCGCGGAGTACTCCCAGTGCCGGGGCGCACTACGCGTCCGTCGTGGACTGCGCGGTCTACGTCGAGGGGAAACGACTCCCCGGCGAGTGGAGCCACGAAGAGGCGATGGCCGAGGTCCGCGGCAGGCGGAGCGGATTCGTCTGGATCGGACTGCACGAACCGGACCAGGAACGGATCAACGGGATCGCCGAGACCTTCGGGCTGCACGAGCTCGCGGTCGAGGACGCGGTGCACGCGCACCAGCGCCCCAAGCTGGAGCGCTATGACGACACGCTGTTCATGGTGCTCAAGACGGTGCGCTACGTGCCGGACCGCGCCAGGGCCACGAACAGCGAGATCGTCAGCAGCGGCGAGCTCATGATCTTCCTCGGACGGGACTTCGTGATCACGGTGCGGCACGGCAACCAGGCGGCGCTGACCAGAGTGCGTGCGGAACTGGAACAGTCCCCGGAACAGCTGGCGCTCGGCCCCTCCGCTGTGCTCCACGGCATCTCGGACCACGTGGTGGACAGCTATCTCGAGGTCACCGAGTCGATCCAGGACGACATCGACTCGATCGAGACGGAGGTCTTCGCGCCGCGCACCGGCATCGACGCGGAACAGATCTACCTGATGAAGCGTGAGGTCATGCAGCTGCGCCGTGCCGTCATGCCGCTCTCGCAACCGTTGCAGCGCCTGGCGGGCGACCACACCCCGCACGTGGCGGATCAGGTGCGCTCCTACTTCCGCGACGTCGAGGACCACCTCGCCACCGTGTCGGAGCGGGTGGCCTCTTTCGACGAACTGCTGACGACGCTGGTGGACGCGACGCTGGCGAAGATCACGCTGCAGCAGAACACCGACATGCGCAAGATCTCGGCGTGGGTGGCGATCATCTCCACACCCACCATGATCGCCGGGGTCTACGGGATGAACTTCGACAGGATGCCGGAGACCCAGTGGGCGTTCGGCTATCCCGTGACCCTGCTGGTGATGATGGTCTGCTGCGTGATGCTGTTCAAGATATTCCGCAGGAACAACTGGCTGTGACCGGCAGCCGTAACGATTCGGGAAGTGACGACGACACACCGGGTAGGGCCGCGACGCCCCGCCACGGGACGAGAAGAACACGGTGACCGGGGACCGCCGGCCGAGCGGTCCGGGAACGGCAGGGAACCGGTGGTGCCCCGGCGCGACCGGGGAACCACAGGGGTGACGGGATTCGCGACCGAGCCCCGCGCGAGCCGTTCCACCGAGTCCACCGACTCGACGAACGCGGTTGGGAGGGAATCGTGCTCCACATCCGGCACGGACGGATCTCGGAACCGACGCGGCACCACGCGGTGCGCGCCGCGACGCTGCCCGAGCGGCGGGACCGACGGCGGCGATTCCCCTCGGGCGGACACCGACACGTCAGGCACGAACGAAAACCCGGCGCGATGTGGCACGTGACTCCCACACTCGCACGCCGCGATGCCGTGACGTACTGATTCCCGGGAGGCACCACGGGCCACATCGTGCGGCGAATCCCGTTCGCCCGGCGGTTCGTACCGGGCGCGGAAACCGTTTCGATCTGCACAATGGGGGTACCGTCATGTCCCGTCTGGTCACCAACAAGCTCGCCGTCCTGTTCACCCTGATCAACGGTTGGATTCTCGCGGTGTTCCTGATCATCGCGAACCAGATCTGAGAGCGTCCCGAAACGTCCGCTCGGGGATTCCGGCTCGAACGTGGGTCTTTCGCGGAACCGCTCGCGGAGACGCCTTCCGCTGTGGCGGGGGCTCCCCTCGCGGTGGTTTCCGACGCCGGACGCGACCGTTCGGAACGGTTTCCCCGGGCCCGCCGGAAACCGTGTCCGGGTTCCGACAGCACCGCACCGCGACGTCCCGGCTGCCGGAACCGTTGTTCCCTCTCCGGGTGAAATCAAAGCCTCCCATATCCCCCGGTGGAGATGATTCGAGGCGTGCGTCGGCACGGATGAGGTACCAATTCCGTTGTCAGCGCAGTAGGTTTCCCCGCCGTACGGCGAAACGTTCCGGCGGTGGGGAGAGGACGAACGACACCGGAAGACGTACATGGCCATAACGCCGACACGGCTGCTACTCGCCGCCGCACCACTGACACTCCTGCTCGGCATCTCACCACCGGATCCCGCCGAGGGAGGCGGTCCGATGGCCGGTGAGCGGGCCGACCAGCACGTCGCGGCCGACGATGAAGACGGCTCCGGGGGTGACGACCGAGCGGAACGCCCCGGCGAACCCGCCGAGCCCGACCGGGCTCGACGGATGCTCCGGCTGACCAACAGGGCCCGTGCTCGCGCCGGGTGCCCGAAACTGCGGTTGAACGAGGTGCTGAACGAGGCCGCACGACGGCACAGCGCCCAGATGGCCCGGCGGAACTATCTGGGGCACAGGGGAACGAACGGCACCGATCACGTCGCCCGGGCCAAGCGGGCCGGTTATCCGTCGGTCTACGTGGGGGAGAACGTGGCGGCGGGCAACGCCGACGCGGCCAGGACGTTCCGGCAGTGGCTCAACAGCCCCGGCCACCGCGAGAACATCCTGAACTGCTCGTTCACCGAGCTCGGGGTGGGATACGCCAAGGACGCCGACAGCGAGTGGACCCACTACTGGACCCAGATGTTCGGCGACATCGACGCGAAAGGCTGAAACCGCTCCTCCCGACGAGCGGCGAGCCGTCGAGCCACTCGCGCCGCTCACGACCGAGGAGCGCGCTCGGCGCGGCGCCCTCGGGATTCGGCCGACACGGCGGTCGCCGGATCACTGCTGGGAGGCCTGGTTGCCCATCGCGAGCCGGGCCAGCATGTCCCGGGCCTGCTCGGCGTGCTTCGGCTGGCTCAGCACGTCGTAGCGCCCGGCCACCACCTGACTGGAGGACGAGAAGTCGCGCCGCCCGCGCATCGAGGCGTAGGTGATCGCGGCCGAGACCATGCCGAAGACGATCCCGGCGGCCAGCACGACCAGCACCGGACCGAACCAGGGATTCTGCACCGTGAGGATGCTGATGACCAGGCCGATGAACAACCCGAGCCAGCCACCGGAGAGCGCTCCGCTGCCCAGGACCCGTGCCCAGTTCAGCCGCCCGGTGACCCGTTCCACCAGCATCAGGTCGACACCGACGATCGTGACTTCCTGCACCGGAAAGTCGTTGTCAGCGAGGTGGTCGACGGCACGCTGGGCCTCCTCGTACGTGCCGTAGGAGCCGATCGGCCAGCCACTCGGCGGGGTGGGCAAGCTGGGAAGCCCCGGAGCCGACCGGGCGGAGCCGGGAAACAGGCTGCTCACCGTAGACACCTCCGTAGAGAGCGACGTCCTGTTCGGGAGCGTCGTCAGTGCTGTTCGCCGGGACACGACCGACGGTTTCGCTCCGTGCCCGTTCGGCCGGACCGACGCGGGACCGACCCGTTGCTCCCGGGGGATGCTCAGCGCGGAGCGGTCCGAAACCTGCCGAGATGTCCTCTCGCCCCAGTCTACCCCGCTCTTCCGGACGGGCAGTGTCGGTGACGATCTCAGCGGTGGGGCCTTGCCGTCGATGTGGACGGTTGCCCGGAAGTCACCCGCGAGGGGCGAGCGTGAGCGGACTGATCCGTATCCGTCCGCCGACGACGGTGTCCAGACCACGACGCGCGGCCCTGCGGTCGATCACCCAGGTGTAGAGCAGGATGGCTACGGCCATGGGCAGCACCTGGATCACCTGGTAGTCACCGGCCTGCTGCGTGCTCGGAACCCCGCCGAGACCGGCGACGAGCAGGCTCAGGCTGTTGTTGGCGGTGTGCATGGCCACTGCCGCCTCCAACCCACCCGTGCGGACGCTCAGCCAGCACATGCTCGCCGCCATCAGGAAGAGCTCGCCCCACACGAGCGGATCGGTGTAGCCGTGTGCGAACAGGAACAGCACCGAGGACAGCACGATCCCCGGCCAGGGAGTCCGCAGCCACGCCGTCAGCGTCTGCAGCAGCAGACCGCGGAAGACGAGCTCCTCGGCCGCGCTCTGGGCGGGCACCACCAGCAGCGCCGTCAGCGCCACCGCCAGGTAAACCCGCCAGCCGGGAAACGCGAGCACCGGCACCCCCGCGGCCGACTGCAGCGCGGCGCTCATCGCGAACAGCGCACCGAACACCAGTGAGGCCCAGAGCGCCGCCTCACCGAGCCAGTGGAACCGGGGCGCTCCGAGGACGCCGACAACGGTGCCGAACCCGCGCCGCTGCACCCAGCGCGCGGTCAGCGCCACCGGGGGAACGAGGGCGACCAGCGAGGCGAAGCTGAGGAACAGCACCGTCAACGGGGCCGACAGCAGTTCCTCGGCGGAATCCGGTGACAGCATCGGGGTGAACGAGCCGAGCGGGCCGCCGAACAGGATCATGCCCACCAGCAGGACGGCCCCTACCAGCGAGGCGAGCACCGCCAACCCGAGGAACACGAGCAGCGCGACGGCGGGGCGCCACCAGCGGTGCGCCGAGTTGCGCGCGAGCAGGTGGAAGGGAGTCCCCTCCGGCACCGGGGCCGGGAACCTCTTCCCGGGGGTACGCCCGGCTGAGGGGGCCGCACGGGTCTCAACGCCGTCCGGCGGCGTGTTCGCGGCGGGGTCGGACACAGCAGCATCCTAGGCGACAGCGGCTCGCGATTCCCACCACGGCACGCGGCGCGAGACGGTTCCTCGTCACGTCTCGGCGGTCGCCTCGAGCGAACCGCGCGGCCTGGGTTCGAGCACGTCGGCGACGCTCAACAGCGTCGTCTGCCCCCACGCGGTGAGAAGCAGTGCGAGCAGGACCCAGAACGACACCGACCAGCTCTGCAGCACCGCCGGAACCAGCAGCGCGCCGGGGATCACCGCGCTGAGGAGGGTCGCGGCGATCCTGCCGCCGGTGCGCAGCGCGAAGGTGGCGTACCAGGTGATTCCCGCACCGGCCAGCAGCAGCCCCAGCGGTCCCAGCCGCACTCCGAGCCCGAACAGCCAGTAGCCGACCGCCACCAGGAGCCCGCCGGCGGCCAGTCCGATCAACGACCGGGTCGCCGCCGCGACGTTGTTCGAGTTCACCAACCAACCCCAGCGCACGGCGGCTCCCACCGCCAGCAGGGCGGCGATCCACCCCAGCGGGCCGGGCGGTGAGTCGGACAGTTCGACCACGCGCAGCCACCGCCACGTGTGGAGCTCGACGACACTCCCCGCCCGCTGCAGCGTGTCGAGCGCGTACTCCCGCGCCGAGGGGGACGTGGACTCGGTCAGCGCCACGGCGGAACCACTGAGCACCGTTCCGAGAGCGGCGCGTCGGGGGGCGGCGAGCGCGAGGGCCAGCAACATCGTCAGCGGCTTGAGCAGGATCATGCCCGTGCTTGCGAGGGCGCGGCGGAACCCCTTCCAGCCGGGTGACAGCGCCCGGTGTGCGAGCAGCGCGCACCTGGTGGCGGTGGAGGCCATCCGCCGCTCCGCGAGATCGGCGGGGCGCTGTTTGCCCACGTCGTAGCCGCGTACCCGCTCCTCCAGCCGTCTCGGGTCCCGAACGGGCCGGGCATCGCCCGCGTTCGGATCGGCTCCGGAGGACACGGCGGTCACGAACGGTACTTCCTCGGCGGCGACGGTCCACTGCAACCTTTCCACCACGGCGCGGCGCGTCGCCGTCAGCGGGTGCTCGTCGGCCGGATTCGCGAAGAGCGCTTCGAGTTCGGCCCGCACCGCCCCGGCGTGCTCCGCCCAGCGCTCGGCGAGGAACTCGTGCCACCGCTCGGCGCTGGCCTCGTCGAGCTCGCCGAGTTCCGCACTGGTCGGCCTGCTCAGGATTCGCCGCAGCGCGTCGCCGAGCCCGTCGGGCCCGAGGGCTGCGCTGTGGCGAACCAGGCGGTCGGGTTCGAGCAACATCGGCACCAGCCCGGCGACGGCGTCCAACCTGCCCCACATCCAGTCGTTGGCACGCCACTTGGCGGACAGGAAGGCGGCGAAATTGCCCATGCCCGAACCGCGCACCTTGTCGGCGAGCGGGATCTCACCGTCGGAGCCGCGCAGCGCCGTGAACGGCAGCGGGCTGGAGCTGTCGGCGGCCAGGCGGTGCAGCAGGATGCGCGAGTCGGCCCCGGTGTCCAGCTCCACGGGTGTGGTGAGCACGACCAGCTCGTGCAGCAGCCGCGTCGGGTCGACGTCCGCGGCGAGTTCGAGCAGGCAACGCGTGTTCCTGTCCACCTCGACCAGATCGGCCGGTGTGGTGGCGGCGACCAGGTCGCCGACCAGGCGTTGCAGGGTGGACCAGCTCTCGGCGACCGCGTCGACCCCGATGTCGGACTCCGCGGCCTCCTCTCCCGAGGAGTCCACGATGGCCGACAGCTCCGCGTTGAACTCGGCGAGCCGCTGCCGGAACGGTGAGCCCGCCTCGGGCTCCTCGTCGAGCACGCTGTCCAGCAGCGGTGCCAGCAGCGCTCCCACCGGGGAGGGCAGCGCGTGCTGCAACCGGTGGTGGCGGTCGAGCACGCACTCGATCCAGCCGTCCAGTTCGGCACGCACGAAAACGGGTTCGTTGCCCGCCGCGTGGATCCAGCAGCGGTCGGTCTGACCGCGCAGGGCCTCGGCGACGGTACGCAGCCGGTACAGCGAGGACTTGACCGCTGCCGTCCGCTCCGAACGGCGGTGCGCCTGCAGTTCGCGGACCCAGCGCAGGCATTCGTCCACCGCGGACAGCAACGTGCGCACGTCGTCGAAGACCTCCCCGGGACGTCGCCGGGCGTGCGAACGGTACTCGTCCACCAGTCGCTCCCGCAGCGCGGTGCACGCGGTCGCGGGCCACCCGTCCAGCGGCTGTCTCGGCACGGGGGGCAGCAGCGGGGTGCCGGTGGTGTCCTCGGGGGCGGTGAGCAGTCCGTACACGTGATCGGCGCGGATCTCGGCGAGCTGTTCGGCGTACTCGCCGGACACGGCCATCACGCGATCGCTGAGCAGCCGGGCGCGCCGGGCGCGCGGCGTCACCGCGAGCTCGGTGAGCATCGCCTCGCGCCGCCCCTCGGCCCGCCGCACGGATTCGTTGTGCCTGCCGATGCTGTCGATGTCCGTCAGCAGGCTCTCCTGCCCGAGTTTGGCCCGCAGTGCCGTGGCCGTGACCGCCCGGGCGAATCGCTCCCTGCGGGTGTCGGAGCGCGATGAGTCCGGTTCCGGGTTGAGGTAGAGCAGCCAGCGTTCGGTCGGCGCGTCGGCCTCGACCTGTCGGATGGCCTCGACGGCGGCCGTGACGGGTATGTTGTCCAGCACTCCACCGTCGATCACCCGGAACCGCCGCTCGGCCGAGGTGGCCGTCTCGGAGAACCGGCCGTACAGGTTGGGCTCCGACGCGGCGCTGCGCGTGTCGTGGCGCTCCCCCTGCCGCGATCGGTCGGGGTCGTCGGAGCGGAACACGGCGGGCTCGAAGGCGAACGGGAAGGACGAGGTGGCCCGGGCGGCCTGCGCCAGTTGCCGTGCGGTGCTCCTGGCCTGTTCGGCGGGGCCGAAGTCGCTGAGGGGTTCGCCGGGCCTACCCCGGTGGCGGAACCGGAACATCGCTCGCCTGCGGGCCTTGCCGAACTCGGTCCCCACCGCGTCGAAGTGGCGCTCGGTCACCGGGTCCAGCAGTGTTCCGGTCAGCAGCAGCTCGACGCGCTCGACCGACTCGGTCTGGCGGTCCCGTCCGATCTGCTCGGTGAGCAGTTCGGTCAGTTCCGCGCGGAAGTACTCGTCGCCCTCCAGCAGCGACTCCGGTCTGGACTGCCACGCTCGGGGGACGGGGCGCGCCATCGCCTCCAGGTCGGCCAGTCTGATCCAGGCGCGGCGCATGGCGGTGAACGGCATGCCGTAGACCAGCGAGGCCGACAGCAGCGTCGCGTTGAGACCTCCCGCCGAAGTGCCCGCGAGCACGTCCACCTCGACGGATTCGTACCCCGCGAGCTCGGCCAGCTCGGCCCAGGGGTGGCGTGGGCTCTCCTCCCGGGCCGAGGGGCCGCCCACCGGGGCCCAGCGGCGCAACCGGTCGATCTCGGCGACCGCTCCGCCGATCCAGACGGCCATGCTTGCGCCGCCGCGCAACGCCAGGGCAAGGCGCAGCTGCCGGGAAGAGCGCGAGTTCGGCTCAGCACTGGACACTTCGGACTCGCCTCCCGATCGGGTCGGCCGGATGATCGCACTACTCCGAGAAACGTACCTCCCGTGCCGCGTGATCGGGAGCTGCCGATCCGGGCAGTCGCGTTCCGACGTTCCAGCGAAACGCGGCGGTCTCCAGGCAGGTGTGGTGCTCGGCTTCCCCTGTCACCGGAGACGCGGCGACCTCTGGGGAACCGCCGGGTGCCGGACGGAGTCTCACTCCGCGACGTGGATGGCCCGGGCCGGGCACACCGACGCGGCGTGGCGAACGCCGTCGGCCCGCTCCTCGGACGGCTCGGCGTCGAGGAGTTCGACGACGCCGTCCTCGTCGCGCTGGTCGAACACCTCGGGCGCCAGCAGCACGCACTGCCCGGCGCCGCAGCACCTGTCCTCGTCGACGACGACCTTCATATGCCTCTCCTCCCTTCGTATCGGTGTCGGCACGGCCAGCTCGGCGGGAGCGGTCGCCCGGTCACGGGGAGTCGGTGACCGGTGCCAGCCACAGCCCGGTGATCGCGTCGATCAGGCCGGTGGCCGCCTCCTGCCAGCTGCCCCTGGGGGTGGGAGTCCCCTCGGCCAGGGCACGTTCGCGTTCGGCGTAGGTGTGCACGATCAGCTGCCGGGCCATGTCGGAGCGCTCGGCCCGGATCTCGTCGGGCAGGTCGGGAAGGCAGCGGTGCAGCCCTTCGAGTATCCGGTGCATCGCCGGTGAGCTCATCGACTCCTCGATGGCGATGTCGCGCAGCGAGGGCTCGGTCATGACCTGTGCGCTGAACCTGGCGAACCAGGTGGGGCTGCCCAACGCCGCCAGGTTCTCCGCGCTCGGACGCACCAGACAGGCGACCCAGTCGCGGACCCGAGTGCTGTCGCCGACCTCCTTCAGCCGCTGGATGCGCAGTCCCTCGACCGGCTCGTTTCGCTTGCGCACGATGGCCCGGACCAGGTCAGCCTTGGTCCCGAAGTGGTAGCTGACCGCGGTGTTGTTGCCCTGTTCGGCCGCCTCACTGATCTGCCGGTTGGACACGGCCAGCACGCCGTGCTCGGCGAACAGCCGTTCGGCCGCGAGCAGGATCGCCTGCCGCGTGGCGTTGATGCGCTCTTCCCTAACGGTTCTGCCAGTCATGGCCATCACCATCGCACCGGCACTTCGCGCAGTCCGCCGACCACCAGCCCCTCGACCTGTCGCAGCTCCTCGGCGGGCACGGCCAGTTCCAGCGAGGGGAGCCTGCGCAGCAGCACTTCGAGTACCCCCTGCAGTTCGGTGCGGGCCAGTGCCTGCCCCAGGCAGGAGTGCGCCCCGGAGCCGAAGGCCAGGTGGGGGTTGGGGACGCGGTCCAGGACCATGTCGTCGGCGCTCTCGAAGACGGACTCGTCGCGGTTGGCCGAGGCCATGCTGCATACGACCGTGGTGCCGCGCGGAAGCCGGGTGCCTGCGACCTCCACGTCCTCGGTGATGTAGCGCGGCATCCCGAATCCGGGGTTGGCGTCGAACCGCAGCGCCTCCTCCACGGTGCCGCGCACCAGCGAGCGGTCCCCGAGCAGCCGCTCCCACCGTCGCCGGTCCGCCAGCAGTGCGGACACCATCTTGCCGATCATGTTGGCGGTGGTCTCGTGCCCGGCGACCAGCAGTCCCTGCCCGGTGGCCACCAGTTCCGCGTCCGACATCCCCCGCCCGTCGGGGTCGGTCTCGGCGACGAGCGAACTGATCAGGTCGTCACCGGGTTCGGACCGCTTGGCCTCGACGTGGGCGGCCATGTATTCGGTGAACTCGCGCTGGGCGGCCCTGATCTCCTCCTCGCCGTAGCGGGTCAGATTCAGCAGCGTGTCCGACCAGTGGGAGAACCTGTCCCGATCGGAGGCCGGAACCCCCAGCAGGTCGCAGATGACGTAGACCGGCAGCGGAAACCCCAGGGCGGCCTTGAGATCGGCGGGCGCGCCCCGCTCGACCATGTCGTCGACCAGCCGTTCGGCCGTCTCCTCGATGCCCGGCCGCAGCGCCGTCACGCGTCTGGCCGTGAACCACTTGCTCACCATCCGCCGCCAGCGCAGGTGCGGCTCACCGGTCTGCGGCAGCGCGGCGGCCATCGAGGTGTTGAACACTCCGCCGGACTCGTCGTCCGAGATCCGGGCCGCGTCCGTCGCGTCGAGCAGGCGGGTGAAGCGGGGGTCGGACAGCACCTGTTTGACGTCCTCGTGGCGCGTCACCAGCTTGGCCCCGTCCCCGCTGGGCAGTCGCACTTCCGCGACGGGGCACCGCTGCCGCAGCCGCTCCCACTCCTCCGGCGGCTCCAGGGGTGCCGGGTTCGGGATGGGGTAGTCCAGCGGCTGCCCGACCTCGTCATGAGCCATCGCACGGTCTCCTCACACTCCGATCACGCACTGCTCGGGGCAAGTCAACCACCGGATGCTAACTTAAGTCAATCGATTGATTTACACTTTCTCGTGTCTCCCATCCCCGAGAACACCGAAAGGACGAACCGTGTCCGACACCGATGCCGCCCCCGAACGGGGGGCCGCGGCACCACCGACGAACGTCGTCGTGGTGGTGCTGGCATTCGCCGGGATCGTGGTCTCACTGATGCAGACCCTGGTGATCCCGCTGGTCCCCGAACTCCCCCGACTGCTGCACGCCCCGGCCACCGGAACGGCCTGGGTGGTCACCGTGACCCTGCTCGGCTCCGCCGTCGCCACTCCCTCCGCCGGACGCCTGGGCGACATGTACGGCAAACGCCGAGTGCTGCTGACCAGCCTGGTACTGCTGGCGGCGGGGTCCGTGATCGCCGCGCTGAGCGACTCGTTGGCGCCCATGATCGTCGGGCGCGCGCTGCAAGGTCTGTCCGCCGGCGTCATCCCGCTGGGCATCAGCATCATGCGCGACGAGCTGCCCTCCGAACGGCTCGGCTCGGCGATCGCCCTGATGAGCGCCTCGCTGGGGATCGGTGGTGCGCTCGGCCTGCCCGCTGCCGCCTTCCTCGCCGAGTACACCGACTGGCACGTGCTGTTCTGGACATCGGGGGCGCTCGGCGCCGTCGCGGCCGTGGCGGTGCTCGCGGTGGTTCCCGAGTCCTCGGTCCGCACCGGCGGGCGGTTCGACGTGCTGGGCGCGGCCGGACTCTCCGCCGGGTTGATCTGCCTGCTGCTGCCGATCTCCAAGGGAGGCGACTGGGGCTGGGGCAGCGCACCCGTCGTCGGTCTGTTCGTCGCCTCGGTGGTCGTGCTGCTGCTGTGGGGGCTGTGGGAGACGCGCTCGGCGCGACCGCTGGTGGACCTGCGGGTGAGCGCGCGCCGTCAGGTGCTGCTGACCAACCTGGCCTCCACCGTGTTCGGCTTCGCGATGTTCGCGATGTCACTGGTGATACCGCAGCTGTTGCAGCTGCCCGAGGCCGCCGGTTACGGCATGGGACAGAGCATGGTGGTCGTGGGGCTGGTCATGGCCCCCTCCGGTCTCGTGATGATGGCCATGGCACCGGTTTCCGCGCGGATCTCCAAACTGTACGGCCCCAAGGTCACCCTGATGGTCGGCGCGGTCGTGGTCGCCCTCGGGTACGGCCTCAACACCGTGCTCATGTCGGCCATCTGGCACCTGGTGCTGATCTCGAGCGTGATCGGTGTCGGGGTCGGACTCGCCTACGGCGCCATGCCCGCGTTGATCATGGCCGCCGTGCCGGTCTCCGAGACAGGGGCCGCCAACAGCCTCAACACACTGATGCGCTCCATCGGCACCTCGAGCGCGAGCGCGATCTCGGGGGTGATCCTCGCCCAGATGACGGTCTCGTCGGGCCCCGTCAGCTTCCCCTCGCAGCACGGTTTCCGGCTGGTGATGGGCATCGGCGCGGGCGCGGCCGTCGTCGCCCTGCTCGTCGCGGCCTTCCTGCCCCGGCGGCGTTCCTCCGAGCTTTCGGAACCGCGCCCCGCCGAGGCGAACGCGTCGGTCAGGGCCTGACCCCGCGCCACCGACCGCGAACGCGCGGCCGGTGGGGCGGGTTCGTCGCTCGACGTCGGGCCTCACGAGGGTGGGCAACCGGCGGGGCCGGACTCCCGCCCGACCGAATCCGAACCGACTCCGGAGGGCGCTCAGCCGAACCGGCCGGAGATGTACTCCTCGGTGGCCGAGTGGGTCGGCGTGGAGAAGATGGTCGGGGTCTCGTCGAGCTCCACCAGCTCCCCGGGCTGTCCGGTACCGGCGATGTTGAAGAAACCGGTGTAGTTGCTGACCCGGGCGGCCTGCTGCATGTTGTGCGTGACGATGACGATCGTGTAGTTCTCCTTGAGCTGGGCCATCAGGTCCTCCACCGCGTGCGTGGAGATCGGGTCCAGCGCCGAGCAGGGCTCGTCCATCAGCAGCACGTCCGGCCGGACCGCGATGGCGCGGGCGATGCACAGCCGCTGCTGCTGCCCGCCGGACAGGCCGGAGCCTGGTTTGCGCAGCCGGTCCTTGACCTCTTCCCAGAGGTTGGCGCCGCGCAGCGATTCCTCCACCACGTCGTCCATCTCGGACTTGCGCATCCGCTTGTGGTTGAGCCGCAGCCCCGCCGCGACGTTGTCGTAGATCGACATCGTCGGGAACGGGTTCGGGCGCTGGAACACCATGCCGATGTGCTTTCGCACGTCGACCGGGTCCATCCCCGGCGCGTAGAGGTCCTGGTCGTCCATGACGACCTCGCCCTCCACCCTGGCCGAGGGGATCAGCTCGTGCATCCGGTTGAGCGCCCGCAGGTAGGTCGACTTGCCGCAGCCCGAGGGACCGATCAGGGCGGTGACCGCACGCGGATGAATCGTCATGGATACGTCGCGCACCGCGCGGAAGGAGCCGTAGTAGATGTCCAGATCCTTGACGTCGATGCGTTTTGCCATAGCCCCTTGGCTCCTATCAGTGCTTTCGAGTCCTGGTGTGCTCGGCCACGTGGCGGGCCGCGCCCTCCGCGCGGCGCGGCGAGACCTCGTCAGCGACCGGCCTTCGGTGCGAACAACAGCGAGATCGACCGCGCGGCCAGGTTGAGCACCATCACGATGAGCATGAGGGTCAGCGCGGCCGTCCAGGCGCGGTCCAGGGAGGGCTCGAACGGAACCCCCGGGCTGGCGTACTCGTAGTAGGAGAACACCGACAGGGTCGCCATCTGCCCCGAGAACGGGTTGAGGTTGGTGCTGCCGGTGGCGCCGGTGGCGATGAGCAGCGGGGCGGTCTCCCCCACGACCCGGGCCAGGGCCAGCGTGACACCGGTGCTGATCCCCGCCACCGCGGTCGGCAGCACGACCCGCAGGATCACCTTCCACTTCGGAGTGCCCAGCGCGAACGCCGCCTCGCGCAGGTCGTCCGGGACGATCTTGAGCATCTCCTCGCTGGAGCGCACCACGATCGGGATCATCAGCACGCTCAGCGCCACCGCACCGGCGAAGCCGTTGACCGTTCCCGGCCCGAACACGAGCGCGAACAGCGCGTAGGCGAACAGCCCCGCGACGATGGAGGGGATGCCGGTCATGACGTCGACGAAGAAGGTGATGGCGCGGGCGAGCTTGCCCTGGCCGTACTCCACGAGGTAGATCGCGGTGGCCAGCCCGATCGGCACCGACATCAGCGCGGCGAGGCCACTGGTGATCAGCGTCCCCATGATCGCGTGGTAGGCGCCGCCGCCCTCGCCGACCACTCCGCGCATCGAGTAGGTGAAGAAGCGGGCGTCGAAGCGGTCCATTCCCTTGGAGATCACCGTGACGACCACGGAGATCAGCGGGGTGAGCGCGAGCAGGAACGCCGAGGTGACCACGGCGGTGAACGAGCGGTCGGCCGCCTTCCGGCCGCCTTCCACCCAGCGCGACCACGCGGCGATCCCCGCGGTGTGGAGCACGGCGGTCAGCAGCACGAACGGTGCGACGCCGAACCCGAACAGCGAAACGGCCAGCGCCGAGATCACGATCGCCGCGGCGAGGACACCCCAGGGTGCCCACCTCGGTAAGGTGCCGCGGACCAGCGACTTCGTTTCTCGCGGCGGCTCGACGCTTTCCGTCGGCGGGGGTGGAGAGGTGGTGGTGCTCATCAACTGGCTCCGGAGAAGTCGGTGCGACGGTTGATGACCGCGCGGGCGATCATGTTCACGACCAGCGTGATGGCGAACAGCACCAGGCCGGACGCGATGAGGGTGTCGATGGCGACACCCGAGGACTCGGGGAACTCCAGTGCGATGTTGGCCGCGATGGTCGCCGGGTTCCCGGAACTGATCAGGTTGAACGTGACTCCGCCCGAGGCCGAGAGCACGATCGCGACGGCCATCGTCTCCCCCAGTGCGCGCCCCAGGCCCAGCATGGAACCGCTGATGATGCTGGAGGAGCCGAACGGCAGGACCGCCAGGCGGATCATCTCCAGTCGGGTGGCTCCCAGCGCCAGCGATGCCTCCTCGTGCAGCTTGGGCGTCTGCAGGAACGCCTCGCGGATCACGGCGGTGATGATGGGCAGGATCATCACCGCCAGCACCAGTCCAGCGGTGAGCATGGTCCGCCCCGTGGTCGAGGGCGGTCCGGCGAACAGCGGGATGAACCCGAGGTTCTCGGAGAGCCATTCGGCCGGTCCCCGAGTGGCCGGTGCCAGCACGGTGAATCCCCACAGCCCGTAGATGATGCTCGGCACGGCGGCGAGCAGGTCGACGACGTAGCCCAGGAGCTGGGCGAGCTTGCGCGGTGCGTAGTGGGTGATGAACAGCGCGATGAGCACCGCGAGCGGGGCGGCGATCACCAGCGCCAGCACGGCGGACAGCAGGGTGCCGAACACCAGGGGCCAGATGTAGAGGACGAGTCCCCCTTCGCCGGGGATCTCCTCGGCGGGGGCCACGAAGGAGGGCCACGCCTCGACCAGCAGGAACGCGGCGACGCCCGCCAGCACCACCAGGATCAGCACACCCGCTCCGGTGGTTGTCCCGCGAAACGCCTGGTCGGCGGGGCGCTTACGTGCTCGACGGGCGGTCGTGGCGCCTTGCCCGGTATTACTCACGAGCGATCCCTTCGGGGGTCGGCCTGTCGTACGGGAACCGGAGAACCGCTACGGCTCTTCGGGACTCTCGGTCCGATCACCAGGGCGGAGAGGGTTTCCGAGACGCCCGGCGCCGAACCGCCCCGCCCGGCGCGCGGGAGTCGGCGGGGCTATCGGCGACACCGCCGCGCGATCGGGCCGAGACTCCTGGATGGCCAACGACCTGGGTTCCGGGGTCACCCTCGCGGTGCTCCCCCGGAACCGTGGTTGGCGTCGTGGTTCAGCTGCTCGCCCCGATGGCCTCGACGGCCGGCTGCAGCTTCTGGCGCAGCCCGTCGGAGATCGGAGCCGAGCCCGCGGCGTCGGCCGCCGCCTGCTGGCCCTCCTCGCTGAGGAGGTACTGGAAGTAGGAGCGGACCAGTTCGCCGGTCTCGGCGTCGTCGTAACTACCGCAGGCCATGCCGTAGGAGACCAACACGATGGGGTAGGTGCCGGACTCGGTGGTGTCCCGCGCGAGGTCGTAGGCGAACACGTGCTCGCCCTGGCCCTCCTTGCGCTCGGAGACCTCCACCACCTTGGCGGCGGCCTCGGGCGAGTAGGAGACGAACTCGTCACCGACGCCGACCGCGACCGTGCCCAGGTCACCAGCCTGGCTGGCGTCGAGGTAGCCGATGGTGCCGTTGCCCGCGTTGATGGCGCTCTTCACGCCGGAGGTTCCCTTGGCGGCCTCTCCGCCGGAAACCGGCCAGTTGCCGCTGACCTCGTGCGGCCATGCGTCCGGTGCGGCGGTGGACAGGTAGTCCACGAAGTTCTCGGTCGTGCCCGACTCGTCGGAGCGGTTCACCGGCGTGATGGGCGTGCTCGGGAGGTCGACGTCGGGGTTGCTCCGCTTGATCGCCTCGGCGTCCCAGTTGGTGATCTCCTGGTTGAAGATCCCGGCGATCGTCTGGGGGGTCAGCTTCAGCTCGTCGACACCGTCGAGGTTGAACGCCACGGCGACCGGGGAGACGTAGACCGGTACCTCGACGAGCGAGCCGCAGCGCTCCTTGGCGGCCTTGAGCTCCTCGCCCTCCAGGGCGGCGTCGGTGCCACCGAAGTCGCTCGCCCCGTTGACGAAGCGTTCCCGGCCACCACCGGAACCGATCGGGGAGTAGTTGACCGTGACGTCCGGGTGCTTCTCGGAGAAGGCCGCGCGCCAGGCTTGCTGTGCGGCCTCCTGGGAGCTGGCGCCCGCACCGTCGAGCGTCCCGGAGAGTCCCGAACCCTCGTCCGCACTGCCCGAGGACTCGTTGGCGGCGCCGCACGCTCCGAGAACCAGGGTCAGCGCCGCTGCCGCCGCACCGGCGGCAGTACGTCTGACAATACTGCGCTGCACAGGTAGCCCCTTTTCACGCTGCTGCGGCCGATGGGTACCGGCCGTCTTCTGCACTGGCGACAGTGACACTAGGGCGGAAAGGTGACGTGTCGAACCAACACAGATGAACAGCAGTGGAATAGGAAACCACAGGAATCACTCGTCACGCGGGAATCACGAAATCACGACGAAGTGGACACTTCGCTGGCCCCGAGTCCGATCCGTCGCCTGTTCGCCCTCGGGGCGGTGGTGTTCCTCGGGAACACCGTGTTTTCACCGCGACACGAAGTGTAATCGAATGTCGGTGAACGCGCATCCCGGGGTACGAATCGGCCCGGGTACGGATCGGGCGGAGAATCGTTTCCGCAGAAACCGGTCCGGTTCGGCTTTCCGGCAGGAGCCGGGAAGGTGGGGCGCGGAACGCGCCCCGGTGAGGAGTCGCCCGTGGGAGTCCCGCGGTGCGGGGATCACCGGAGTCGTGGCCAGGCGGCCCACAGCGCGGGGGATCCGACCGGAAGCATTCGCTTGATGCCGAGGCGAGGCGCTCCTAGCTCGCGTCGCTGCCCGAAGCGCTGAACAACCGCTGTTCGGTGACCCGCAGCGCCAAGGATCGGTCCAGCTTGGACAGTACCGACTCCGCCCCGGCCGCGCGCAGCGATTTGCCCGAGCAGCCGCCGCCCGAGAACCCGAAGGCGAGCACTCCGGCGCGGTGCGCGTGGGTGATCTCGGCCCGCGTGCTTCCCACGAAGGCCAGCCGGGTGTACTCCGCCCGCAGCGCCGCGAGTTCGGCCACCGGATCGCGGTCCCCCGCGATCACGATGGACAACCGGTCCGCGACGCGCAGCCGACGCGCGTGCGCGGCGACCTCCTCCAGCTTGTGTGCGGTGAGCACGATCACCGGAATCGAGGCGAGGCGGGCGCCCGAGAGCGCGGCATCCGCGCCCGGGAAGAGCCGGGCGCCGCCACGGTGGCACTCGACGAGGGTGCCGCTCCAACCCAGCACCACGGCACGATCCGGATCGTCGTACACGAAAAGGGCTCCCGGTCCCGATCCCGGCGAACAGGTGCGCACAGCCTGCTTCACCACTGGGAACGAGAACCACTCACGCCGAATTAACGAATGCCCAACACTCGTTTACGCATTCCCGAAACGCGGGGAACCCGGCACGGCCCGAGCTGCGGGGCGTGGTGGTCGCACCGATGAACGGTCGTACCCCGCAGCGCGTCGGTGGGCAGAGGTGCGGCCGGTCCACCTCCACGCACGTGGAGAGCACCGCCAGGCGCAGGAGATCGCTGAGGACCCGATCGGTCCACCTCCACACACGTGGAGAGCACCTCTGCGACCTGCGACGTTACAACCGCCGCTGCACGTTTTCACACCACCGCCGCGACATCGGAACACCACACCTCGACCGTGGGATCAGCACCTCTCGACCGGTTCCGGTCAGGAGCCATCGTAGCCAGAGATACGAAAAGTCCCGCCCGACGGCACGCCGAGCGGGACTTCACGAGGCAGGGTCAGTCGTCGAGACGGTCGTTCTTGAGCGCGTCGAGGAAGGAACCCCACTGCGAACGTGTGAACGCGAGAGTGGGGCTTTCCTTACCCAGTTTCGTGTCACGGACTCCAGCGGCGGAAGGCGCGATCCCCACGTCAACGCACGCACCGCTGCCGTTGCTGCGGGTGGATTTGCGCCACCGCGCCTCGGTGAGGTTGGGGGTCATCCCGTCACCCTCCAGCGCCAAGGTCGTTCATGGTCTGTCGCAGCACGGATTGGGACTCGTGCAGGCCGAGCGCGTCCATCCGTAGCCGCTCGTAAACCAGGTTATACGTCTCGAGGTGGTGCGGTCGATCCAGGTAGTCCGCGCTTGTGATGTCTTCGACATAGACCGTGTGCTTGCGGTTGTTGTGCAGCCGCAGGATGGTGAACGAGGTTCCGAGCGAGGCGTGGCTACCGGTGCTGAACGGCAACACCTGCAACGTCACGTGCTGGAGCTCGGCGAGCTCGCGGAGCAGGTCCAGTTGTTCGTGCATGACCTCGGCACCGCCTATCCGACGTCTCAGCGCTGCTTCGCCGAGAACGACCGACAAGCGTGGCGGGGCCGCGCTGTAGAGCTTCTCGCGGCGTTCGACACGTCGTTTGACGAGCTGATCAATGTCGGTTCGTTTGGTAACAACCGAAGCTTCCGCGACCGCACGCGCGTAGTCCTCGGTCTGCAGCAGGCCGGGGATCAGTTCCTCGGCGAAGAGCAGGATCTCGGAGGCGCCGGCTTCCATCCCGACGTAGCTTCGAGCCCAGTCGGACACCTTGCCGTAGCTGCCTCGTCTGCGAGCTTCCTTGCCGAGCTGCCGCACGCGCTCAGCCGTGGTCTCGTCGGCCTCGAAGTAGCCGAGAAGCACCTCCACTTCAGCCGCACTGAGTGTGGCAGCTCCGGTTTCCACCTTGCCGACCTTGGTGGGGTACCAGCCGAGACGCTCGGCCACCTCTTCTCGCTCCCTACCTGCCTGTGTGCGGAGCTGTTCCAGCTCCATGCCGAGCTGGATGCGATGCATCGTCGGTTCCGAAGTACCCATGCGTCTACCTCCTGGTGAGCATCACAGCAGGACACCCCGGTCGAGGAGCAGCTACTGTCGCCCATTCGTAGTATATATAAGTCGTAATCCTAGTTGTATGTCTTGTTAGTTTGGCGTCTTGAGTGTATACACTGTACTGTATCGAACACAGCGAGAGATTGAATGGCTACCTATTGCGATGCAGTAAGCGGAGGACCGAACTTCGTCTACTTCGGATCGAGTGAGAAAGGGGTGGGTCGCAGCTCGTGGAACCTCGTGTCCCTTACTGGATCTGTCCACCTGGGCAGCGATGCGACATGACGTGCACGCGGCTCAGAAACGTGGCTGCGTTACTGGGATGAACTCGCAGAGCACCGGTGAGCTGAAAGTCGAGTCATCGGTGTTGTGACCGCTCGTCCGGTGGTGGGTGCCACCGGACGAGCAGCCTTTCCCGCGTACGCCGGCAAGCATCACGCGGGGATGGCTCCCTCAGCCAGTTACTACTGATGTGGAGCGTTGTTGATGCTATCGCTTGGGAGGAGACGTGTCGCTGCGCGTCTCGACTCGCCGCACTCTGCCCGCCCGGTGGGGGTGGTGTGAGTGCGGCCGTTGTGTCCGCGGAGCCCGGTGTTTCTGGTGCTGGCCGCCACCGAGGCCGACTATTACTACGGCCAGTCGCCCCGGATGCACGCCATCGAGTGCCATCCGAGCGAGTACACGGCCTCGTGGGTGCTGAGCCTGTGCCGGGTGCGGCTCGGGCTCGGCGAGAG
>NZ_FNJR01000023.1 GCF_900104475.1 Actinopolyspora xinjiangensis | reverse complement strand
CCAGTGGGTGGGGTTGTGGGGGTGGTCGATCCAGAGCCGTTGGTGGTGTTGGGTGGCGGTGATGCCGAGGCGGGGCCAGTCGGGTTTGCCGTGGGTTAGCCAGGTCTGGTGGGCGTGTTCGACGGGTTCCCACAGTGGGGTGGGTCCGGTTTCGGTGACCTCGTATCGGTTGTTCGTGGTGGTGAGGGTGATGTCGGTGGTGGAGCCGTCGGGGGCGGTCATGGTGGCCGCCGCCGGTCGGCCGGTGTCCGGGTCGAGGCGCATGCCGATCGTGACTCCGTCGGGCAGGCCGTGGAATTGGGCCAGCAGCCAGACCACGCGGTTGTCCCACCAGGGGGTGGGTGGGGTGGTGGTCGTCCGGCTGCGGGGGCTGCTTGTGTCGGGTGCTCGGTGTTCGCCGGGGGTTGTCGGAGCGGCGCCGCGCATTCCCATGAACGAGGCCCACCGGCTGGAGAACCGGCCTTCCAGTCGGTCACCCCGCCGGTGGAGGAGAGCGAGCCCGCCCGCGTTGATCGCCGCGGGCATCACGTTCACGAGCACCGTGCCCCCGGGGGTGAGTTGTTCGGCCCAGTTCCAGGGCACGCGGGGGACGGAGCAGGTGGCGATGATGCGGTCGTAGGGCGCGTGTTCGGGCAGGCCGTCCGCGCCGTCGCGGCAGGCCAGCGTGGGGTGGTGGCCCAGGCGGGCCAGCCTCTCGCGGGCGGCCTCGACCAGAGCAGGGTCGATGTCGACGGAGTACACCTCGCGGTCGCCGAGCCGATGGGTCAGCAACGCGGTGGTGTAGCCGGTCCCGGTGCCCACCGCCAGCACGGTGTGCCCGTCGTGGACGTCGAGGGTTTCGAGCATACGCAGGATCAGGTCGGGTTTGGTGCCGCTGGAGGTGGCCTCTCGGTGAGAGCCGTGGTCGGTGAGCTGGGTGACCAGGGTGGTCGGTGAGTAGGTCAGTTCGAGGCCCTCGCCGGTGTCGGTAGTCAACCGTTGCCACGTGCCGGTGCTGTCCTGCTGGTGTGCCTCGGGCACGAGCACGTGCCGGGGTACGGCGGCCACGGCGGCTTTCCACACCGGGTCGGTGAGGTCGCCGCGTGCTTCGAGTTCATCGGCGAGTCGTTGTGCTCGCCAGATCCAGTCGGTGTCGAGATGTGTGGTCATGAGATTCCCTTGCTCAGCAGGTCGGCCAGGGAACGGGTCAGCGGGTGGCCGGTTGCGGCTTCGAGCCAGCCATACTGCCCGCCCGGGTTGATTTCCAGGAACACCCAGTCACCGTTCGGGGTGACGACGAAGTCCAGTGCTCCGTACCGCAGATCGAATCCGGCCATGAGGGCGCGGATTCCCTCGGCGACCGAGGCCGGGGGCTCGATCGGTTCGTAGGTCAGCGCATCGTAATCGGAGCGCCAGTCCACACGGGTACTGGCGCTACCGGCGTGGATCGCGGCCGCGAACAACTGCTCGCCGATGGCGATCACCCGTGTCTCGAACGCTTTCGGCACCCACCGTTGCAGCAGATGCGTGGTGGTCTCGATGCCACGCAGGTCGGCCAACTCGGCCTGGTCGAGCAGCCGGGTCCACGAGATTTTCCGGGTACTGTCCTCGGAGATCGTGTTCGAGCCGACCAGCTTGGTGACCGTTGGCTCGGTCGCGAACTCGCGTACCGGATCGGGTTCGTTGGTGATCAGCGTGTCCGGCACGGTCAAACCACACTGCTGGGCACGGACGAGCTGGACCGGCTTGTAGGCCGCATCGGCCATCCGAGACGGGTGATTGATCCACACCACGTCCAGACTGGACAGCACGCCGCCCAGCCCGTACTTGGCTTCCAGGAACGCGTGGTGACGCTCCGCGTCGGACAGTTCGCCCGGCATCCGGTACGCCTCCGGGCTGTGATACCACACGGCGTGGACGTCGTCGAGGGAGACGAGTTGACCAGGTGTGCGCAGGTGTCCGGACCACCGGCCCCCACGCAGCCCAGCCGAGACACTGAGCCGCGCGGGAAACCATCCGGTGTTCACCCGAGCCACCGCCGTGCCACGTTCGGTCAGCGTGGTCACCATCGCGTCCGCGGTCGGATCGAGGTCACGAGCCAGGATGAGTACGGTCATGCCGGCGGCCCCGGGAAGTCCGGCGCGAAGTCGTACATCCAGTCTTCGACTCGCCCCTCGTCGCCATCGCCGTCACTGACCGAGTCGGCACTCGGATCCATCCGCAGCTCGTGGAACGAGTTCCCCTCGCCGTCGACGGCCACCTGCCGTTGGTGATCGTAGTGCCAATCCGACGGCAGACCACGGCCCGTGAACGGCAAGGGGTGCATGCCTCGCAGTCCCCACGGCCGCACCCCTTCGGGGGAAGCGGTGTCGGTGCTTTCGACGAGCCCGCTCGGCCGAGCGAGCGGAAACTGAGCGCTGCCCGGAGCCAGCGGATCAGCCGCAACTGTCATGGTTTCTACCTCCGTGTTCTCTCTTCAGCCGTTCGGCCGACTCAGCACCGCTCCAATCTCGAAGCCCCGCCAGGAGCGGTGAGCACCGCCAGGCACCGGCCCGGCGGCAACGGTTCGGCAGTGGGCGGGGTGGTTTCGCCGAACCGGGGTCATGGGGTGGACGCCCGGCCGATGCCTTCGGGGGCAGGCACCGGCCGGACGGGACGGCCCGATGCCGGACGTCGGGGGTGTCAGCGGCACCGGGCCGTGGTTCTACAGGGCGTGTAGCCCGGCCAGGACACGGTCGAGCAGAGCCGTCGAGGGCCGCTCGTCGGGCGCGGTAGCCTGGGCGGGCCGACCCGGTAGCTTGCTCCTACCGGGTCGGCGCTGTACTGCCGCCGACAACGGCAGCGTCCCGCGCCAGTGCGTCCACCGACCCCGTTCGGTCCTCGGTAGCTCACCGGTCAGCGCGGTGCTCTCGGTCATGTCCTTGCCTGCCTGTTTCTGTAGCTGAGCGACGGTCAGCGCTCCCGGACCTGCCCCGGAATGTCTCGGTCTTCGCTCCGAGTAGTGCCCCCACACGGTCAGCACCACAGCCGTAGCCGCCAGCACCACCGCCAGCACGAGCGCGGGCCACGTCTCAGGCATTGGCCCCACCCCCGTTCCGTCGCGGCACGCTCGCGGAGTACCGCCGCAGTTCGGCGACCAGTTCCTCGGCGCGGCGGGCGATCTCCTCGACCTGCTCGGCGGTGTGGGTGCCCACGGCGACCGCGAACGACAACTCCCTCAGCTCCTCGGCGCGCTGGTGCAGCGCGGAACCGAGCACGACCTCGGCGGACCTCGGCGATGGCGTACTCACTGCCCCGCCTCCCTGATCGCCGCGTCGAGCACGTCCCGCAGCTGTTTCACCTGCTCAACCGTCCACTCAGTCCGGTTGTAGACCGTCGGGGTGTCGATACGAATCACGTTCGGCGACCATTCCGAGCGCCACACCCGCAGCGCCCCCTCACCACCCTCGTGACGGCATCTCGCCCGCACCCCGAAACCTGTCCAGTCGTATGGCATTCGACACTCCGTGAGCTGTATCAGTTGGATATGAGCCAGTGTGTTGGATTTAGATACACACCCACAAACCTCCGATCAGGGGATAATCTCTGAATCCACAACGCGTTAGGTTTGGTTTATGGCTCAATCCAAACCAGGCAGCCCCAAAGCGCGCTCGCTCGCTGCTGAACTGCGCAAAGTACGGCAAGATTCTGAGGTCGGCGTCCGCGAATTGGCTCGCCGGATTGGAACCTCACACGGCTGGATCACACGTACCGAATCCGGAAGCCGAGTCATCACCGTCGACGACGTGACCAGCATTCTCGAAGCGCTGGAGATCACCAGCAGGGAGCGGGAGCGCCTGGTCGAAATGGCGCGGGACGCCGACGAGCCCGACTGGCTGCGTCCCGGCATTCCCGGCGTCCGGGAAGAGCTCGTGACGCTGATCGAGTACGAACGCACCGCGACGCACACGATCTTGGGTGCACCATTGCTGATCCCGGGCATCCTGCAAACATCGGACTATGCGCGGGCGATCATGTCGGGACTTCCGACCGGCGAGCGCGAGGCCAAGATCGGGATGCGTGCCGGACGCCGCGACGTGCTCACCAAGACCAATGCTCCGACATTCGAGGCGTTCATCCTCGAACATGTCCTAGACAGCCCCGTGTGTGACGACAGCGCTCGATTGGACCAGCTACGACACCTGGTCAAGATGAATGAGCTCTCGAACGTCTCAATCAGGGTACTACCGGAGAGACTCGGCTGGACGCCGCTGCACAGCGGGCATTTCATCTACTTCGAGTTCGGCACTGCCGCACCGATCGTACATCTGGAGACGCTCGGCTCCGGTGTGTTTCTCTCCTCACCTGGAGCAGTCAGTACCTACCGCGATGGGATAGGTAACCTCCAGCAGGCAGCGATGACCAAGGAGGAGACGACCCAGATCATCGCTACCCGCATCGAACAGATGGAGGAGACAACATCATGACGGTACACCCCCAGGGATGGCGCAAAGCGAGCTACTCGTCCCGGGAAACGGACTGCGTCGAGGTCGGCCACACCCCGAACGGCGCCGCCGTCCGCGACACCAAGGACCGCTCGGCCGGATACTTCACCACCACCGGCCAGCAGTGGGCCGCGTTCATCGACGCCGTGAAGTCCAACCGGTTCGACTGAGACCGGGGCTGAGACCGAACAGCATCAGTTCGAACAGCACAGCGCCCTCGGGGAACGATTCAGAACAGCGCGCCCCGAGGGCGCTTTCGTGCACTTCGTAGGTCCGGCTTCGATTGTCTCGGGGTATGGGCAAGGAACGTATCACTAGGTGCAGTCGAAAGTGTGTCATTCGTCGACAACTAGTGTGGTGCGCTGGAGCGGATAACGGGGTGGATGCCGCGCACGGATAGCCGCCCGCCTCAGCTGTTGGGCCGCAGCCCCGAGACCTCATCAGAGCCGGTCCAGTCCGGGGTACGTCCAGCCACGCTCGCAGGGCTTCGCGGGCGATGTGGTGCAATTTGAACTTCGCGATAGGTGCCACCATCGATGCCTTGGCCCCGACGATCGGACATGAGGAAATCGGCGAAGTCGAGCCCGACATAGAGCAGCAACAACGTGATCACGGGTCGAGGGGTGGCGTTGGACCGAGTGTAGACACCGTCGCTATTCGTTTTCGTCGGAGACTTCCTGCTCGGTGGTCAGTTGCTACCGGAAACGCGTGCGGGCAACTGCTGTGTACGGCCTCGACGTACGCACGGTAGTCGCTTACGTCGAACGAGGGAATGGATTACGCAATAAGGAGGAGCAGTATTTTCATGCAAATTTCTCAATATTTCTACCGCAGAAATCCCCATATTTAATATGGCCAACATGAGTGATTTAAGTCACTTAAAATACTGTTGATAGCAGCGGAAACATCGCAGAGCACAGGCAAGGCAAGGCAAAATATTCTGGTGGTGTTTTGTGCGCAACAGAGTGCTAACTCTCACTTTATCTATTTTAGCCATTCTTGGCATGGCAACATCAACCGCTTCAGCGTCCGCCAACGATATGCCAGACAAAATCCCTGCCGAAGTGCAGTCCGCACTGGATCATTTCGGGAACACCGGGGAGTTAACAGAGCAAGAGAAAGCTACAATTCGCGATTATCCGAATATCGCGAAACACGTACCTGATCCGGACGCCCCGATTGAGACCTTCGGAACATCGAGCCCCGCAGACAATAACGACTCAGAATCAGTCAGCACACTTGAATCCAGCAGTGGATCATTCAATAATGGAACAGGGTGCTGGATCACTAGGGTCGGCGTACGCAAAACTTCCCTACTGGGAAATACGCAATTCGACTACATGGCTCGGATCGATTATTGCGCAAATGGCGCGACAGTCACCAGTGTTCATCAGAAATATCATTATCTGAACAATGCAGATGGAGTGACTTACCTGCGAGGTTACGCTAACGGGTCACCACACGTTAGCGGAGTTGGTGGTTCGCGTTCCGACGTAGCGATACACGGATTTATCGAACTATGTGCCGGTGTATGTTACGCTAGTCTCTACCTTAAGATCGATGCTACCATATACAATGGCGGGTATTTTGAATGGAGTGCACGCGTGTAATCTCTAAAGAGAGGCGCCCATGAAACGGCTAAATATCACCCTCCCATTACAGATCGTTCTGGTCAGTTTAGCACTATGGGGAATAACCTTGTCAGTGTTTGGCCCATCGGGAGAATTTGGTGCTCTAGAGATCGCTATGATAACTGCCGTATCACTCCTCCTCTCGTTAGGTTTACACGCAAAAAATTTAAAAATAAAATACTTCCCGCGATCTCGAAATATCAACAAAGAATCTATGCAGTAGCGACATTTTCATCAGTTATCGACAAGTTGACAACGCAGCGAAAAACAAGGAGACGTAAATAGAACCGTTTGTTCTGCCGCTGGGCGGCAGAACAAACGGACTTACATATGAATCAGCCAGCAACACGCCCTCGGCAGGCCTTCGCAAAGCAGAACCGACAACAAGTCCGGTCTCGCAGCAACCGAATTTTGGAGACTGCCCTGCATCGGACTGGACAGTGCCAACACCTCGATGATCGACCAACGCACACGGATAACCGCCCCTCCAGTGCCGTACCGAAGCCAACATTTCCGCCGACATCCCTTTCGGTTAATTCAGATATCCTGCCCCAATCTCTTCAACAGTACCCTCACCGAAAACCCAGAGACCGCGTCACCGAATCGGTATCTCTCCCATGCTGCTCACGGAGCACGGTAACCTAGAAAAAAGATCCTGTACTGCTGATCAGCCTACCTTGCAGGGCAGTATCCGCCACAATCAGCGTATCGTTTAATTATTTCCAGCAGCGAAAGACATTCGCGAGCCCACATCAAGCTTGATCTCAGCATAAGGCAGCACGTGGAACCATAGGCGATGGCAGCCAACCCTGATCTTCATCGATAAGTTGCCACTATTCGGTCTCCAGCACGCCTTGGCGTACGAACGTCCATCCGGATGCCGATGTTCACGCCCTAGATAGCAAGCGCCATTCGGTCAACACATGCTGATCCAGCGAACCGTGTATAACGATCGAGGATCGCGTCTAGACCTCCATTGTTGTCACTGGCTCCAGGAACAACCGAATTCACGAATTCGGTTTACCGCCCTGCCCCTTCCTGCTGGTTGGCCATTCGATTCAAAACCATCGCAACGGCCGCACTTCCGATAATAGTCGGCGAGAGCAGGGCAAGCGTGGCCGTCGATGCCGTACTTGCCTCGATGAAAGCACCGACGACGAGCAAGACGACTACTGATAGGGCTATAGCACCCAGTAGTTGCAGCAATGCTGTGGTCCGTCGCCGCTGCGGACGCCTACGCCACAGCAACAGGATACCGAAGACAGGGACCGCTGCCAGGAAGCCGGCGAGCAAGAACAACGCGAACGTCATGGAACACAGCCTTGCACACGGATGAAGGATTTCACTTGTTTTCCATGCAATCCATCCACATGGAAAACAACCAAGTTGGCGCCTTTTGCCGAGCACGACAAGAAGCCATGACGCTCGTCCCGACTCACTGTGACCGGGTCAGGAGCGAGTACGAGGGCGAGTTGTCCGATGGGGTGGTGCTTCCGAGGGGTTCGCGGGCACGGACGCGACTCCGAACCATTGATCGGGCCATTACCGCAGACCGCACCGGCATCGAACCTCTAGAGTCGCTGTCATGCGACTGCCGGAAGAACTGACCCTGCCGGAGAGCATGGTTCCGGAGGAGACCGCGGACCCGCCGGTCACCCCGCGCGACGCGGCGACCGTCGTGCTGCTGCGGGACGGCCCGACCGGGCCGGAGGTGTTCCTGCAACGCCGGGTGCGGGGGATGCCGTCCGCGGGTGGGATGACGGCCTTCCCCGGTGGTGGGGTGGACAGCCGTGACAGCGAGACCTCGATCTCCTGGAGCGGGCCGGGACCGGACTGGTGGGCGCGGCGGTTCGGCTGCGACCCCCGCTCGGCCCGCGCGCTGGTCTGCGCCGCCGTGCGGGAAACGTTCGAGGAGGCCGGTGTCCTGCTGGCGGGCGAGAGCGACGACCGGGTGGTCGCGGACACGGCTCGCTACGACGCGGAGCGGCGGGCGCTGGTCGCCAAGGAGCTCTCGCTGGCGGAGATGCTGCGGCGGCACCGGCTGGTGCTGCGCGCCGACCTGCTGGTCCCCTGGTCGAACTGGGTCACCCCCGAGATGGAACCACGGCGCTACGACACGCGCTTCTTCCTGACCACCGTTCCCGAAAGGCAGCGGGCGGACGCCCGCACCGGGGAGGCCGCCGAGGCCTACTGGCGCGCTCCCCTCGAAGCGCTGGCGGACTGGCGCGCGGGCCGCAACGGGCTGCTTCCGCCCACCTGGGTGACCCTGTCCGAGCTCGCGGAGTACGAGGACGCCGCCACGGCCCTGGCCGCCGAACGCAGCATCGACAAGGTCGTTCCCAAAGTGGTGCGACAGGACGGAGCATGGCGGGTGGTGCTGCCCGACCGGCAGGCCCCCGACGGGCGTTGAGGACCGCACCGGCGAAGGCCCGGACTCCCCGAGCCGAGCGTGCGGCCCCGGCTCGCGAGGACGTCGCGAAGCCGGTGGCCGCACGGAACCCCGACAGGCGATCAGGAAAGGACACGAGGTGGCCTCGTCATCCCCCGAGCACCCGGCTCCCGGCGTCCCGCGCCGGGTGCTCGACTACGCGACCGTGCTGCTGGCGCCCAACCCGGGCGCGATGACGCTGGACGGTACGAACACCTGGCTGGTGGGTGATCCCGCCTCGGACGAGCGGATCGTGATCGACCCCGGCCCCTCGGACGCGGCTCACCTACGGGCCGTGCGGGAGCAGGGCCGGATCACCGGTGTGCTGCTGACGCACCACCACCCCGACCACACCGAGGGAGCGGCGGAGTTCGCCGAGCTCACCGGGGCACCGGTTCGCGCCCTGGACGCGGAGCTGTGCGCCGACGGCGCCGTGAGCCCGGCGGGGTTCGGCGCGGGACCGCTCGGCGACGGGGAGGTGCTGGAGGCAGCCGGGGTACGGCTGCGGGTCATGGCCACCCCCGGGCACACCGCCGACTCGCTGTGCCTGCACGCCGAGCACGCCGGAGTGACCGCGCTGTTCTCCGGTGACAGCATCCTGGGCAGGGGAACGACGGTGGTCGCGGCCGAGGACGGCGACCTGGGCTCGTACCTGGAATCGTTGCGCGCCCTGAGCCGACTGGCCGGGAACACCTGGCTGCTGCCCGGTCACGGGCCGGAACAGCCCGACGCCCGAGCGGCCGCCGCGCACTACCTGGAACACCGGCGACAGCGGCTGGACCAGGTGCGTGCGGCGCTGGGAGAACTGGGCGGACGCGGTGAGCCCGGCGAGGTCGTGGACATCGTCTACGCGGACGTGGACCCCGCGGTGCGACCGGCGGCGGAGAGCACGGTGCGCGCACAGCTGCGCTACCTGCGGGAGGTCGGCGAACTCCACTGAGCGGTACCAACGGTCCGGCTCCCTCGCGGGAGACCGGGGTGGCCGGGCCCGCTCGGCGCGGCCTCCGCCGGTTCCCGTTCCGGTGGGCCGGGGTCGAGCGGCCCCGCTCGCGAACAGCACCCGACTCCCCTCCTCCCCTCCTGTTCCGGCGAAGAGCCGGTCAGCGGGGAGGGCTCCCCCGAGCACGGTTTGCCCACCCAAGTCGGCTGGGTATCGCGCTGGCGACGGCAGCAGAGCAGCGAGGGAGGGATCGGATCATGGCCGAACCGGTACCGGTACGTCGTGGGGAACGCGGCGCGATGAACGCCCGGCCGGTGCCCGCCTTCTGGCAGGAACCGTTCCGCGAGCTGGAGGACATGTGGGACCGGATGGAACGCATGTTCGACCCGGGGTGGAGCACCACCGGGGCCGGTGGCATGTGGCAGCCGCTGGTCGATGTCACTGAGACGGAGGACGCCTACGAGTTCGAGGTCGAGGTCCCCGGCGTGGATCGGGACGACATCAACGTCGAGATCCGCGACCACGAGCTGTGGATCACCGGCGAGGTGAGGGAGCGGGAACGCTCCGGCGTGCTGCACCGCCGCACCAGGCGCACGGGCAGCTTCTCCTACCGCAGTTCACTGCCCTCGGGCGTGGACAGCGAGAACGTGGAGGCCAAGCTCGACAGCGGCGTCCTGACGGTGCGGGTGAGAAAGAGCGAGCGGCAGAAGCCGCACCGCGTGGAGATCCAGTGAGCACCACTCCCGGCGCCGCCGGGCTCCCGGTCGGACTCGTCGCGGGTGGTGCGGGGCCGAAGGGACGTCCGGCGGTCGCCGTCCCGTACCCCCACTCCCGTGGCCCGGAGCGGGGAGGTCGCGGGGAACTCGACACTTCCCTCAGCGCGGGCTGGCGGCTCGCGGAACGGCTCCGAACGAGGCGGCGGAGCCTCAGCTCACCGCGCCCGCGAACGTCGAGCTCGACACCCCCCGGTCGTCGGCCAGCAGGGTACGGCGCCGCGACCACAGCAGCGCCCCCAGCAGCAGCCCCACACCACTGGCCACGAGGAAGGCGGCGGGCGGAGCGACGGACTCCACCACCTGCCCGCTCACGGACTGCCCGAAGGCCGCCCCGAGCGTCACCGAAGTGATGACCCAACCGAAGGCCTCGGTGGCGGTCCCGGCGGGCGCGGCGGTTTCCAGCGCGACCGAGTGGGAGGTGGACTGCGGCGTGATCAGACTGCCCGCGACCAGCAACGCCAGCGTCAGACCGAGCAGGGTTCGCGGCAACGCCAGCAGCGCGATGAGCAGCGCGAAGACCAACAGCAGGGTGGGCAGCCGCAGGTACATCGGGCGGGGCCAGGGACGCATGCCGTAGAGCACCCCGACCACCACCGAGCTCACCGACATCACGCTGAGCAGCAGACCGCCCATGGCGGCGTGCCCCGCGCGCTCGGCCGCCGCCGGGACGGCCACCTCGATCATCCCCAGCAGCGCGCCGAAACCGAACGCGGCCAGCGCGACGCTGCGCATACCCGGGGTGGCCAACGCGCCCAGCGGCGATCCGCTCTTCCGCTCGTCTCCGCGCGGGCGCTGGCCTCTGGCGGCCCGAGTGAGCGCGAACCCGGTACTGCCGGTGATCATGCAGCACGCCCCGACCAGGACGCCGGTGCCGCCCCAGGGCATGTTGACCAGCAGTCCCGCTAGACCGGGCCCGAGGATGAAGAACACCTCCATGCTGATGGCCTCGTACGAGTAGGCCGCGTCCCTCACTTGTCCGGGGGGCAACAACCTGGTCCAGAGCGCCCGGGAGGCGGGACCGGTCATCGGTTCGGTCACCCCGACCGCGACGGCCAACAGGATCATCGTCAGGGCGGGGCCACGGGCTTGCACCGCCGCGATCTCGGCGGCCACCAGGACGGCGAACATCGCCGAGACCACGAGTAGCGGTCGGGTGGGTCCCAGCCGGTCCATGATCCGCCCCTGCACCACGGACCCCACGGCAACTCCGACGAGGTTGCCCGCCGAGACCAGCCCCGCCACGGCGAACGATCCGGTCACTCGCTGCACGTAGAGCATCAGCGCGAGGCCGATCATGGCCACGGGCAGCCTGGCCAGCAACGAGGTAAGCACGGGTGCGGCGGCACCCCTGGTGGTCAGTGCCGCGCGGTAGTCGGCCAACGAGACGGAATGGGACACGCGTACCAGTATTACGAAAGTGGTACGCGAGTACCACTGGTTTTTCACGTTATCCCGCTCACCGTCGCCCTGCTCCGGCGGGCGGACACGAACGATGTTCGCAGGCCAGCGAGGAGGGACAGCCGGACGAAAACGGGGCGAAAAAATTCGGAACGGCACGCAACCCCAGCCGCCCCCGGTACGTCCTCACAAGTGAAAGGGCTTGGCAAGGCGGCTCGAATAACGCAAGCTAAGGGTGTGCAACGTACGAGTGATCGTAAGAACACTCGGCGTGGCCATCGGGAATCCGGCCGAGCGAGTCGCCACCGGGGCCTGCCCGTGGTCGAGCCGACGGCGGGACAACCGAAGAACAAGCCTTCGATGTGTTGGTTCGGGGCCGACCATCGAGGGATCGGGGAAAAGCGTGGTTGGTCGGGGGACGGACCACGCGAGAAGGAGGAACCGGAGCGCCGCGTCGGGGGTGGCGCCCGGTTCCTCTTTTCAGCTCGGGCCTTTCCGCCGAACGGGGCGGGACATCCACGGCCGCCTCGGGTACTTCCCGGTCGAAGCGTTCCCTCCGCACCAACCCGTGCCCAGGAGGAGCCGGACAGCGTTCCGTACACCACGGCTCGGCCCGCGCACCAGAACACGTTCGTGACGGCCCCGGCGGGGCGGAATCGCGGGAGCGAACGACGACCGGCGTCGGCGAAGAAACGCGACGCGACCACGTTCGAGCGGGGTGAGAGTCGCGGAGGTGTCACGGGGCGCTACCCGGACGCGTGGGGCCGGCCCCGTTCGGGCCGGCCGTCCCACGGGAGCACCGCGTCCACCGAACGCGTGCGGACATGCTGATAGGCACCGGCCGCTCCTACCGCGTGCCGGAGCACATACCAGTGGCGGTCGGTGTGGTCCACCGCTCCGGAATCCGAGGGCTGTTCCGCTGGGGCTCGCCCTCCGCGAGCGGTGTCAGCGAGCCCGGCGCGCCAGTCGCTCGGGGTCGAGGATCAGCACGCTCTTGCCTTCGAGCCGCAGCCATCCGCGATGCGCGAAGTCGGCCAACGCCTTGTTGACGGTTTCCCTGGAAGCCCCGACGTACTGCGCGATCTCCTCCTGGGTCAGGTCGTGCGTGACCCGCAGCAGACCGGACTCCTGGCTGCCGAAACGCTGTGCCAGCTGCAACAGCGCCTTGGCGACCCGGCCGGGTACGTCCGTGAAGATCAGGTCCGCGAGCATGCCGTTCGTCCGGCGCAGCCTGCGGGCCACCACGCGGAGCAGCTGCTCGGCGATCTCCGGGCGCGTCCCGATCCACTGCCGCAGCGCACTGCGGTCCATGGTCAACGCGCGCACGTCGGTCACCGTCGTGGCGGTCGATGTCCGCGGCCCCGGATCGAAGATGGACAGCTCACCGAACATGTCCGACGGTCCCATGATCGCGAGCAGGTTCTCACGACCGTCCGGGGACTTGCGGCCCAGCTTGACCTTGCCGGACTGGATGATGTAGAGGCGATCCCCCGGCTCACCCTCGGCGAAAATCACGTGCCCACGCGAGAACTCCACCGGTTCCAGCGATTGCGTAAGTGCCTCCGCGGCAGCCGGCTCCACTCCCTGGAAGATGCCGGCCCGCGACAGGGTCTCGTCCACCTCGTCCCTCCATGTTGAGACGCGGCGGCTTCTCGCTACGTCGGTACTGTCACTCGACACGGTACCGGCGTGTGCCGCCTATCACTACCGACCAGTCTACGACCGGTCACGCGAACGGCGGGTTCGTAGTCTGCCGGCGCGTCCCACCCTGCGAAGCTGGAACAGCTCCAGCGCACGTCCAATTCCCTGCCGGAACAGCGCCCGGACCTCGTCCGGCCGGGCGTTCTCCAGCAGCTCCTCCACCTCGTTCTCCTGCACCGCGACGTGCCGAAGCCGGGCCTCGACACGCTCCATGAAGAGCGTGAAAAACATGATCACGAGCGGTACGACGATCACGAACCAGGCAGTCATTGTGACCCAATCTTCGCTCATCCGCCGGTGCGATTCGCAACCGGGGTGCTTGACAGCGGTCAGGGCCGGCGCGACGCCCCCGGACACTCCCGAGACACTATCCGCCGAAGGGAGCGGCGGGCCCTCCCCTCCCGGGCTGGTTGCGGCACCAGCGGATCAACCGGGTCCGTAAGCTAGTGGGGTGTCCGATCCAGTTCCAGACAGCCCAGAGCACAGCACCGCACCGAAGCCGCGACGTACCGGTGAGACCCGGCTCGGCCTGGTGCGACGGGCACGCAGGACCATGCGTGCGCTCGCCGAGGCCTACCCGGACGCGCACTGCGAACTGAACTTCGAGACGCCGCTGCAACTGACGGTGGCCACCATCCTGTCGGCCCAGTGCACCGACAAGCGCGTCAACGAGGTGACGCCGAAGCTGTTCGCCCGCTACTCCACCGCCGCCGACTACGCCGGAGCCGACCGCGCGGAGCTGGAGGAGTTGATCCGCCCGACCGGCTTCTACCGCAACAAGACCAACTCGCTGCTGGGCCTAGGGGCGGCGCTGGTCGAGCGGCACGGCGGGGAGGTGCCCGCCACGTTGGAGGAGCTGGTCAAGCTGCCGGGGATCGGCCGCAAGACCGCGAACGTGATCCTGGGCAACGCGTTCGACGTGCCCGGTCTGACGGTGGACACGCACTTCGGCCGGCTCGTGCGCCGCTGGGGATGGACCGCCGAGGAGGACCCGGTCAAGATCGAGAAAGCGGTCGGGGAACTCATCCCGCGCCGGGAGTGGACGATGCTCTCGCACCGGGTGATATTCCACGGCCGCCGGGTCTGCCACTCGCGCAAACCGGCCTGCGGGGCCTGCCTGCTGGCCCGGGACTGCCCCTCCTTCGGCACCGGCCCCACCGACCCGGGAACCGCGGCCGAGCTGGTGAGCGGCCCGGAAGCCGAACGGCTGCTGGAGCTCGCCGGGGTGGGTGGCGAGTCGGCGGACGAGACGCGGGACGAGACCACCTCGGCGGCGAAGCGGGAGTCGGCGTGATGGCTTCGGAGCGGTCGAAGCGGTCCCGGTACGGCAACGAGATCCGCTGGACACTGATCGTCCTGGTGGTGGCGGGGCTGGCCGTGGTCGCCCTGTGGCCACGTGATCGAACCCCGACACGGCCCGAGAGCCCCGCCCCCACCGGCACGACCCGAACCAGCGGTGACCTCGCGAGCCTGCGCGCGGACGCCGAGCTCCCCGGTTGCGGACCGACCGGGAACGGCGAACCGCCCTCGCGGCTGCGGGGGGCCACGGGCAGCTGTATGGGCGACGGCTCCCGAGCGGACCTGGGTGAGATGACGGCTTCGGGAACCACCCTGATCAACGTCTGGGCGAGCTGGTGTCCGCCCTGCCGGAAGGAGCTGCCCGCGTTGCAGCGGTACGCGGAGCGGCAGGACGAGGTGCGCGTGATCGGCGTCCAGGTGCGCAGCGACCCGGCGAGCGGACTGCGGCTGCTGCGCGAACTCGGGGTACGGCTGCCGACGGTCCACGACTCGACCGGACGGGTGTCCCGTGCGCTGCGGGTGCCGAAACCGCTCCCCGCCAGCTACCTCGTCACTCCTTCCGGAGAGATCGAGCGAATGCCCGTCGAGGTGTTCGAGTCGGCGGACGAAGTCGCCTCGGCGGTACAGCGGAAACTGGAGGCGCGGTGAGCGAGGAACACGGACCCCTGGTCGATCCGAACGAGCTGCCGGTCTGGCTGCGACCGCTGGTGGAGCGCAGCGCGGAGGTGGACGCGACCTCCCTGGGGTGGTTACGTCCCCCGGAAGGGGACAGCCGGATACGCCCCGCCTCGGTGCTGATCCTGTTCGGTGAGGAACCCGAGCGCCACGACGGCCCCGACGTGCTGCTGCTGCGCCGCGCGGAGAACCTGAACTCGCACCCGGGACAGGTCGCCTTCCCCGGCGGCGCCACCGACGACGGGGACGCGGGACCGGTCGAGACCGCCCTGCGGGAGGCCATCGAGGAGGTCGGCGTGCTGCCCGCCGGCATCACCCCGGCGGCCACGCTGCCGGAGCTCTACCTGGCGCACAGCGACTTCCGGGTGACGCCGGTGCTCGCCCACTGGCACACCCCCAGCCCGGTCACCGCGGTCGATCCGGCCGAGACGGCGGCCGTCGCCCGGGTGCCGATCTCGGTGCTGACCGAACCGAGCAACCGCATCAACGTCCGCATCGGGGGCAGGACCAGCCCGGCGTTCCTGGTCCCGAGCATGCTGGTCTGGGGATTCACCGGCGGGCTGCTGGACGGAGTGCTCGACCTCGCGGGCTGGTCACGGGGGTGGAACCGTGGGGACGTGCGCGAACTGAGCGAAGCCTGGCAGGCGGCCGTCGACATCGACGATCCCGGTTTCGGACAATGATCTCCTCCACGGCCACGGCGGAACTCACGTACGTGGCCGGGTGATCGGCGCGTGGGTCGGCCCACTGGCAACGTTGAGTCGACCTCGGGCCGGGCGGCGCGAAACCACCCGGCCCGCACGGGCCACGCCAACGGTGAACACGAGGACTCTCGGACAGCCCCAAGAACGAAAGCCGAGGTAACCGGTGAACTGGGTCGACTTGCTGGTCGTGGCGCTGGCGGTGCTGGCGGCGGCATCCGGCGCACGCCACGGCCTGGTCACCGCGGCGCTGTCGTTCATCGGGGTGCTCGCCGGGGCGATCATCGGCGTGCGCTCGGCGCCCCTGCTGCTCGAAGAGCTCGACAGCGCGGCGGCGCGGATCGGGTTCGGGGTCGGCATCGTCGTGCTGCTCGTCGCCCTGGGCGAGACGGCGGGCATGTGGGCGGGCCACCAGCTCCGCGAGCGCATCACTGGGCATCGGCGGCTGATCGGCATCGACAACGCGCTGGGAGCCTTCCTGCAGGGAGTCGCCGTGTTCGTGGTGGCGTGGCTGGTGGCGCTGCCGCTGACCTCAGCCTCGGCGCTTCCCGGACTCGCGGGCAGCATCAGCAGGTCGAGCGTGCTGCGAACCGTGGACTCGATGATGCCGGAGGCGGCACGTGCGCTGCCCTCCGAGCTGCGGAAGATGCTGGGGGTCAGCGGATTCCCGGACGCCCTGCGGCCGTTCTCACGTACTCCGGTGGCCGAGATCCAGGCTCCGGACCCGGCGCTGGCGCGCAGCGAGGTGGTGCGCGACGTGCGGCCCAGCATCGTCAAGATACGCGGCAGGGCCCCCGACTGCGGACGAGCGCTGGAGGGGACCGGTTTCGTGGTCGCCCCGAACCGGGTGGTGACCAACGCCCACGTGGTGGCCGGGACCGACAGCGTGTTCGTGGAGATCGGGCGGGGGCGGTTCGCTGCCAAGGTGGTGCTGTTCAACGAGGAGGAGGACGTGGCCGTGCTGTCCGTCCCCTCGCTGGACGCGACACCCATGGAGTTCGTCTCCCGCTCGGCGGAGCCGGGCACGGACGTGATCGTGCTCGGCTACCCGTTGGACGGTCCGTACACCGCCTCGGCGGGCAGGGTGCGGGAACGGATCGACCTGCGCGGTCCGGACATCTACGGCGACGACACGGTCACGCGCGACGTGTACACCGTCCGCGCCCAGGTGCAGAGCGGCAACTCGGGCGGACCACTGATCAACCCGGACGGTGAGGTGGTCGGGTTGGTGTTCGGCGCCGCCGTGGACGACCCGAACACGGGCTTCGCGCTCACCGCCTCGGAGGTATCCGACGAGGTGGCGGCAGCCCCCACCCTGTCATCCGAGGTGGCTACCGGCGAGTGCACCGAGTGAGCCGGGCGGCGGGGCGGCACCGACCGGTGAGCACCATCCGTGCGATCCCGCGCTCGGACGGAGCCCGCGGCGGCGCTCACGCCGGGGACCGCTACTACTCGTCCGAGTCCTGCGAGTGGCGGTGGCGCAGCTGGGCGGATTCCCGCAACGAGTCCATGGTCCTCCGGGGAGCCGAGATCCTGCGCACCCGCCGGTAGCCGAACAGGGCCAGCACGATGGTGACCAGCAGCATCACCAGGAACACGATCCCGAACGATGCCCAACGCCACAGCCCCAGGGCGTCGAGTCCCTCCGCGAGGGTGAAGAACAGGAAGAAGCTGCTGAAGGCCAGCACCGCCAGCGCCAGGACGAAGTAGACACCGCCCTTGAGGGCCTTGCGTGCCTCGCCCGCGAGCTCGGCCTTGGCCAGCTCCAGTTCGCCGCGCACCAGCGAGGACAGGTGGGTGGCGACGTCCCGCCCCAGGGAGCCGATGGACTGCTCGCCGCCGGCCCCGGTGCCCTCTTCGGACAGTGGGATCGAGGTCACGGTCGAATCGGAGGTGGCGCCGGACCCGTCGTGTGATTTGTTCTGGGAGCTGTTCACGCTCGTTATCGTGCCACGAAGGGGCAACGACCACTCAGCGACGCGCCTCTGGGAGGACTGTGTCGCCCTCCCCGCCTAGACACTCCCGTGGCGGAACCTCCCGCTGGCTCTCGCTGCGGGTGCCCTCCTCGTGTAGCGCTCTACACGTCGTCGGGCCGTCCTCGCGAGAGCGCGACGCGGGAGAACCCGCCGGTGGCCGGGCTGCGGGCACGGACGTTCGGCGCTACCGCGCCGAAGCAAGAGCGCCCCGACACCGAGAACATCGGACGGTGCGACGACCCGCGCGGCGAGCGGCCCGGCCTCGCGATGAGTCCGCCTCACGCACCGGGGACACGCGCGCTGCGACACGCACGGCCCCGCGACCGACGATCCCGACAGAGCCGACGAACCGAACCACGCCGAGCGGTGCCAGCCGCTTACGACCACACCCACCCACCGGCACCGCCGCGGGAGCTCCGCCCCCCGATAGTTCGGACAGGCCGACCGGAAGAACTTCGCGCGGTGGCTCAGGTTCCGCTCGTGACGGACGTGGCGCTGTGCCGCTTGCGCAGCACCAGCATCAGCGTGGCCACGATCGAGGCGACGGCGGAGGCGATCAGCACGGCGGCCTTGGCTCGATCCGCCGCGGCCCCGGCCAGCGATAGATCGGCGATCAGCAGGCTGACGGTGAACCCGACGCCGCCCAGCATCGCCAGCGCGAACAGATCGCGCCAGGCGACCCCTTCCGGAGGGCTGCCGAACCCGAGTTTGATGGCGACGAACGAGGTGCCGAAGATACCCAGCAGTTTGCCGACGACCAGGCCGACCATGACCGCGATGGCGACCCTGTCCTGGAAGATGCTGCTCAGCGCGTCCATCCCCACCGGCACCCCCGCGGCGAACAGGGCGAAGACCGGCACCACGAAGGCGGCCGACCACGGCTGGAGCCGGTGTTCCAGGCGCATGGACGGCGAGGCGCGCTCGTAGGGATCGGGGCGAACCCTGGTGAGCAGTCCCAGCGCCACCCCGGCGATAGTGGCGTGTACCCCGCTGCTGTGCACCGCGATCCAGGTGGCCAGCGCCAGCGGGACGTAGAGCCACGAGGTCCGGATGCGGCGGTGCTGGGCGTACCAGTAAGCGACGCAGAGCAGCACCGCCACCGCCAACGCCACCAGGTTCATACCGCTGGTGAACAGCACGGCGATGACGATGATGGCCCCGAGGTCGTCCACCACGGCCAGGCTGAGCAGGAAGACGCGCGCGGTGGTGGGCATGGCCGAGGCGGTCAGCGAGAGCACACCGAGCGCGAACGCGATGTCGGTCGCCACCGGGATGGCCCAGGCCTGCCCCGCGCCGGGAGCACCGTGCGATATCGCGATGGCCAGCACTGCGGGCACGATCATGCCGCCCAGCGCCGCGATCACCGGGAGCGTGGCCTTCTTGCGGTCGGCGAGGTCGCCCAGGATCAGCTCACGTTTGAGCTCCAACCCCGCCACGAAGAAGAAGATGGCCAGCAGACCGTCCTTGGCCCACTCCCCGACCGTGAGATCCAGGTGCAGGACGTGCGGACCGATGGTGAAGTCGCGCACCGCCGCGTAGAGGTGCGACACCGGGGAGTTCGCGGCTACCAGCGCGACCACCGTGGCGGCGAGCATGAACATGCCACCGACGGTTTCGTTTCGCAGGTACGAGCCGAAGTCGAATCCCCGAGCCTCCGGGGCGCCGGACCGCTGTGCTCGGTTGCGCTGCGATTTCGCCACGGAGGTGCTCCTGAGCTTGTTACGTTGCGTACTCCACAGTGACCGTTTTCCGGCTCGCTCCGCGGCTGAGCCTAACACGGGGAAACGCCCGTCACGGCCCGTCGAGACCGGCATGGCGGCGATGAGTACGACAGGGGTTGCCAAGCCGAGGAAAAGTTGTTAATTCAAAACGGAACCCGTGCTGAACAGCGATTTCCGTCCGGTCGCCCGGCACGCGCCCTGGGTTCACTTGCTCGGGGGCAAGGGGGTTCACATTCGGGATGTGAGAAAAATCGAGCGGCATCCGGGATGCCCACTCGCTGCCGCGCTCACTTCTCGACGCGGCAGCGGCGGCGTCTCTCTCGCGAAATCCCCACGTCCCGGCGCGGAGCCGAGCTCCCACCACTCCCGCGGGCCGTACCCCCTCGCCACCGGCACCGCCTCGGGTTCCCCGATGCGACTCTCGCGGGGACGCCGGAGACGTTGTGCAGTGCCTACCCGATGTCTCCGGCACCCGCGACGAGAGTCACACGGGAGGTTCCACCACAAGAGCGAGTCGGAGAACCGACCCGCCGCGACCTTCCCTCAGTCGTCACCGCCGGACTTCATCCCGGCGCTGATCTGCTCCATGACGCTGGAGTCGGCCAGCGTGGAGACGTCGCCCACGTCACGGTTCTCGGCGACGTCCCGCAGCAACCTGCGCATGATCTTGCCGGAGCGGGTCTTGGGCAGCTCGGAGACGACCATGATCTGCCTGGGCTTGGCGATGGGCCCGATCTCGTGCGCCACGTGGTCGCGCAGCGTGGACATAGCCGTGTCGCCACCGGCATCCTCGCCGCTGCCGCCGCGCAGGATCACGAAGGCCACGATGCCCTGGCCGGTGGTGGCGTCCTCCGCGCCGACCACGGCGGCCTCGGCGACCGCGGGGTGCGAGACGAGGGCGGACTCGACCTCGGTGGTGGAGATCCGGTGGCCGGAGACGTTCATGACGTCGTCGACCCTGCCCAGCAGCCAGATGTCGCCGTCGTCGTCGTACTTGGCCCCGTCACCGGCGAAGTAGAACCCCTGTTCGGCGAACCGCGACCAGTAGGTGTCCTTGAAGCGCTGGTCGTCGCCCCAGATGCCGCGCAGCATCGCGGGCCAGGGTTTGTCGAGTACCAGCAGACCTCCTTCGCCCCTGCCGACAGGAGTGCCGTTCTCGTCCACCACGGTGGCCGACAGCCCGGGCAGGGGACGCTGCGCGGAACCGGGCTTGGCGGCGGTGACCCCCGGAAGCGGGGAGATCATGATGCCGCCGGTCTCGGTCTGCCACCAGGTGTCCACGATGGGCGCCCTGCCACCGCCGATGTGCTCGCGGTACCAGGTCCAGGCTTCCGGATTGATCGGCTCGCCGACGGTGCCGAGCACGCGCAGCGTGGACAGGTCGTAGCGGGCGGGGATCTCCGAGCCCCACTTCATGAACGTGCGGATGGTGGTCGGAGCGGTGTAGTAGGAGGTCACCCCGTACTTCTGCACGATCTCCCAGTGCCTGCCCTCGTGCGGGCTGTTGGGGGTGCCCTCGTAGATGACCTGGCTCGCACCGTTGGCCAGCGGCCCGTAGACGATGTAGGTGTGCCCGGTGACCCAACCGATGTCGGCGGTGCACCAGTACACGTCGGAGTCGGGCTTGAGGTCGAACACCACGTTGTGGGTGTAGGCGGCCTGCGTCAGGTAGCCGCCCGAGGTGTGCAGAATCCCCTTGGGCTTGCCGGTGGTTCCCGAGGTGTAGAGGATGAACAGCGGGTGTTCGGAGCCGAACGCCTCCGGGGTGTGCGTGGCGGGCTGCCGGTCGACGACGTCGTGCCACCAGAGGTCCCGCTTCTCGTCCCAACCGACCGCGCCCTCGGTACGGCGCACCACCAGCACGTGTTCGACGCTGGGGGTTTCGGTGACGGCCTCGTCCACATTGGCCTTCAGCGGCATCGCCGAGCCGCGCCGGAACTGCCCGTCGCAGGTGATGACCACTTTGGCCTCGGCGTCGTTGATCCGGCTGCGCAGCGCCTCCGAGGAGAAACCACCGAAGACGACGCTGTGCAGCGCGCCCAGCCGGGCGCAGGCGAGCATGGCGAACACGGCCTCGGGCAGCATCGGCAGGTAGATCGCGACGCGGTCGCCGGAACCGACGCCCAGTTCGGTCAGCGCGTTGGCGGTCTTCGAGACCTCGTCACGCAGCTCGGAGTAGGTGATCCTGCGGGAGTCGCCGGGCTCGCCCTCCCAGTGGATCGCCACCCGATCACCGTTGCCGGCCTCGACGTGCCGGTCCACGCAGTTGTAGGCGACGTTGAGCCTGCCCCCGACGAACCACTTGGCGAAGGGAGCGTTCGACCAGTCCAGCACCTGGTCCCACTCGGAGTCCCAGTGTAAGCGACGGGCCTGTTCCGCCCAGAAGCCCAGCCGATCCTCGGCGGCCCGGTCGTAAAGCTCGGCGGTGGCGTTCGCCTGCGCGGCGAAGTCCGCGGCGGGCGGGAACGTCCTGTTCTCCTCGAGCAGATTGTCCAGCGTGTTGCTCTGCCCGTCGGGGTGACTCATCGGTGTCGAACCTCCGTCGCTGCTGCTACAGCTCTGTCCGTAACCAAAACCGTAGTGGGATTTGGCTTACTTCGATAGAGGGAATTAAGCAAAGGTTGAGACCAATTTGTCCGAGGGTCCCCGTCCGCCCGGAAGGACTCACCGGAAGATCGCGTGCGGCACCGTGCTCGCGCCGTCGCCGAACCGTGGACTGGCGGCGCGCTGCTCCCTCCTCCCTCGTCAACGGCACCGATCACCCGCTTTGGACCGATTCTGGACGCCGAGAGCGCCCTTGTGAATCCCCCGCCGGAGTAGCGCTCGGCCAGGCGGGGGAACTCGACCACACCACGCTCGGCGGGCCGGAGAACGCGAAATCGTGACAACCGAACGCTACGAAGAACCAGTCCAGAACACCCCTGATTCGGCGAAACGAGCCGACACGAAAGAAGTAAGATAGTAACTTTCCGTACATGCGGCACCGGGCCTGTCCTGGGCAGTCGACGTGCCGACCACCTACCACCGGTCCGTCCCCGCCCGAGACGTGGAACCGTCGGCCCTCGTACCGGGCCGCAGCACCGCCCGAGCCCCACCGCGCGGACACCTCCCACCGTGCCTCGGGGAACAGCCGGGAGCCAGTCGGAACCGGAGCCCGGCGGCCGTGGCCGATCCGGGCGAACCGGCGGATGCCCCGCGACCGCGCGGAAGCCCCGGCAGCGGCGGTCCCGACCTCCTCTCGAACACGGAACCGCCCCGTTGACGGACGCGACCGGAGGGGTGCGGGTGCGCTCGGGTCTACGGGTAGCGTCTGGACACGTGAACGCGCAGGAATCGCTGAGCCCGCTGGTGCGGTTGTCGGGAGTGCCGGAGGCGGTCGAGGCCGCCAGGGCGGCGATCGACGAGGTCCACGAGCACCCCGCGAACCGTCGCGGCTGGCCCACCACGGCGGCGGAGGCGTCCGTACGCGCGGCGCGCGCCTCCGCGGCGGTCGCGGGCGGCGCGGCCGAGATCCCGGAGGGTGGTGAGGTCACCGACCCGCTGCTGGCCGGCTCACTGCGGGTGGCGGAGGCCCTGGGACCGCTGCTGGGCACCTGGCAACGCGCCCCGCTGCAGGCGCTCGCGCGGCTGCACGTGCTGGCGGCGGCCGACCTCGTCGGCGAACACGAACAGGAACGCCTGGGGCGCCCGCGCGCCGACCCGTCGGTCTCGGCACGCCTCGACCTGCTGGCCAGGACGGTCACCGAGCTCGGCGGACAGGCGCAGGGCACGGTTCCGGGCCCGGTGCAGGCCGCCGTGGTGCACGGGGAGCTGCTCGCACTGGCGCCGTTCGGCGAGGTGGACGGTGTGATCGCGCGGGCGGCGGCACGCCTGACCGTGATCGGCAGCGGCCTGGACCCCAAAGGCCTCGTCGTTCCGGAAGTGGCCCATTTCCGCAGGCAGCAGGAGTACGCTTCGGCAGCGGCCGGGTTCGCCTCCGGCGAGGCGGACGGTGTCGCGGCCTGGATCGTCCACTACTGCCGCTCGTTGGAGAACGGAGCCAAGGAGGCGAAGTCGATCGCCGACTCCGTCGGTTGAGCCGGGAGCCCCACCGGCGGGCGTCCCTCGCTCCCCACGGTGCCCCCGACGCCGACCGATCGCCCTCATCACTCCCCTCGGCAGGTGCCGGTCAGCGACCCCCGAGTGATCGAGCCGCACAGTCCCGACGAGAGAAAGGTTGAAGCGTGAAACGCATCCTGCTCGACTGCGACCCGGGAATCGACGACGCGCTGGCGATCGCGCTGGCGCACGGTTCCCCCGAGCTGGAGGTAGTGGGGATCACCACGGTGGCGGGCAACGTGGGGCTGGAGCACACCACCCCGAACGCGCTGAGCCTGACCGAGTTCTACGGCATGGACGTGCCGGTCGCCGCCGGTGCCGACCGCCCGCTGCTGCGCGCCCCGGACACGGCCTCCACCGTGCACGGCGCAACCGGCCTGGGCGACGTGGTGCTTCCCCGCGCCGGGGCCGAACCGGAACCACGGCACGCGGTGGACTTCATCATCGACACGGTCACGTCCTCCCCCGGCGAGATCAGCCTGGTGGCCGTAGGGCCGCTGACCAACATCGCGCTGGCGCTGCGCAAGGAGCCCCGGCTGGCGGAATGGGTGCGCGAGTTCGTGGTGATGGGCGGCTCCTACACGCGCGGCAACCTGACCCCGGCCGCCGAATTCAACATCGGGGCGGATCCGGAGGCGGCGAGCGTGGTGTTCGGCGCACCGTGGCACCCGGTGATGTTCGGGCTGGACCTGACCCACCAGGCCAGGGCGACGGCCGAAGTACGGGAGCGCTTCGCCGGGCTGGGACGGCTGCAGGACGAACTGCTCGGACCGTGCCTGGACTTCTACGGCAGCAACCGGCAGTACCGGGACGAGGGCCCCGCGATCCACGACGCCTGCGCGGTGGCCCACGTGATCGCGCCGGAACTGTTCACCACGGTGCCCGCCCGGGTGGACGTGGAGATCTCCGGCCGGTTCACCTCGGGGATGACTGTCACCGACTTCGCCCCGGAGGCCGAGCACAACGCGCTGGTGGCCACCGAGCTCGACCGACGGGCCTTCTGGGACCTGCTGACCGATTCCTTCCACGGCGTCGCCCGGGCTATGGCGGGCACGAACCGCTGAAGTCCCCTCCGGTGCCCCGGAGACGAGGGCGGGCGGCGGGACGCACCTCGTCCGCCCTCCGGACGCCCCGGAATGTCACGTGATGTGACCGACGTAGCGGAATACTCCGTTCCGCCACAGCGTCACAGCGACCGTGAGCACTCTGTTCGAATCGATCAAGTTCCGCGACATCGACATCAGGAACCGCGCCTGGGTATCACCCATGTGCCAGTACTCGGCCACCGACGGCGTGCCGGGCGACTGGCACATGGTCAATCTGGGCCAGTTCGCCACCGGCGGCGCCGGGCTGGTGTTCAGCGAGGCGACCGCCGTGGTGCCGGAGGGCAGGATCAGCCCGGCCGACACCGGGCTGTACGACGACGAGCAGGTCACGGCGTGGCGACGTATCACCGACTTCCTGCGGGCCCAGGGCGCCACCCCAGGCGTGCAGCTGGCCCACGCCGGTCGCAAAGCCTCCGTGAACCCGCCGTGGGCCGGTGACGACTCCGTGCCCGAGAGCTCGGGTGGCTGGCCCACGGTGAGCTCCACCGATCGGGCGTTCGGGGAACTGACCGCACCGCGAGCGCTGAGCACCTCGGAGGTCGCCGCGTTGCCCGAGAGCTTCGCCGCCGCTGCTCGGCGGGCCGACGAGGCGGGCTTCGACGTGGTGGAGCTGCACTTCGCGCACGGTTACCTGGTGCACCAGTTCTACTCGCCGCTGGCCAACGACCGCACCGATGAGTACGGCGGGGACTTCGAGGGCAGGGTGAGACCGGCGCTGGAGATCACCGAGGCGGTCCGCGCGGTGTGGCCCGCGGGCAAACCGCTGTTCGTGCGGATCTCGGCCACCGACTGGGTCGAGGGCGGCTGGACCGGTGACGACTCGGTCCGCTTGGCCGGGCTGCTGGCCGAACTGGGTGTGGACCTGGTCGACGCGTCCAGTGGGGGCGTGGTTCCCGGCGTGTCCATCCCGGTCGGCCCCGGTTTCCAGGTCCCGTACGCGCGACGGGTGCGGCAGGAAGCCGGTATCCCCACCGGCGCCGTGGGGATGATCACCTCGCCGGAGCAGGCCGAGGAGATCGTGGCGTCCGGTTCGGCCGACGCGGTGCTGCTGGCGCGGGAACTGCTACGCGACCCGCACTGGCCGCTGCACGCGGCCGACCGGCTGCGTGCCGACTCGCTGTGGCCGAAGCAGTACGAGCGCGCGGCACGCTGAGCACTGCGCCGTGCGGAAGTCTTGTGCATTCGGCGCGTTACTGGCGGAGTAACGCGCCGAATGTCGCGCAGTTCGACTTCGCCCGGAAAATCCACCAGCTCACCGAGTTCCAGCCAGTCCAGAAACTTCCGCGGGAACCCGCCCCACGATGGACCCGCTCAAGATCCTGAAACGACTGTGTACCGCGATTGTCCACGCACCAAAACACGACGGTAGATACCGCCACCCATATCTACTGACCAGTACGTAGCCGATCGCGACGAACACCACCTCATCACTGACAGCCGCCGTACCACCATCACGCGAAGAGCGCTCGCACCGCCGACAACACCTCGACGAGCCCGCACCACGAGCCATCCGACACAATCCAGCTTCACGCACCAATACTCACACCACGATCAGCGTGAAATCACCACGTAGAGCCCCTAACGTATTTGGTTGGGGAGTCGGCGCCGGCGGGTGAGGCTGGTGGGCAGGGTGTGGAAGTCGTGGTGGAGGTCGGTGCGGCGTTGTCATCGGGTTGCCGGGCGTCGGAACTGGTGTCGCAGTGCCGGGGTGTGTTCGACGACCCAGCGAACGGGCTGGTTGGTGTCACGGGTTGTACGTCGACTGATGAACGGTTGTATACCTCGATTTCGCAGGTGGGCACGATAGGTGTCGTGGTCGTAGCCGCGGTCCGCGACGAGCACGTCGAGTGTGCGGCGCGGTCGCCCGCGTCGCCCGCGTACCGGCGGGACCTTCTCGACCAACGACAGCAGTGGGGTGATGTCGTGCCGGTTGCCACCAGTGAGGAG
>NZ_FNJR01000025.1 GCF_900104475.1 Actinopolyspora xinjiangensis | reverse complement strand
CTAGAGCGTGACTGGTGGATCAGGTGCGGAGCCAGAGGAGGATGCTGGCTAGGGTCAGGGTGGCGTGGAAGTAGTGGGCTTTGGTGTGGAAGCGGGTGGCGATGCCGCGCCATTGCTTGAGGCGGTTGATGCTGCGTTCGACGATGTTGCGCTGCCGGTAGACAGTGGGCTCGAAGGCGGGTGGGTGGCCTCCCGCCGAGCCTCGCCTGTGGCGGTGTCCGGCCTGGTCGGCTGGTTCCGGGATGGTGGCGGCGAGGCCGCGACGCCGTAGGTGGGCCCGGATTGCTCGTGAGGAGTAGGCCTTGTCGGCAATGATGCGCACCGGTCTGGTGCGCGGGTGCCCACGCCCTGGGCGGGGAACTCGGATGGCCGCCAACAACGGCAGACACTGCGGAGCATCACCGGCTTGTCCCGGCGTGATCAGCAGACTCAGCGGACGGCCTCGTCCGTCGACAGCGAGGTGAATCGTGGTGCTCAGCCCTCCTCGGGACCGGCCCAGTGCTTGCGGGTGCCCCCCTTTTGCTCCGGCGGCGTGCTGGTGGGCGCGCACCACGGTGGAATCCACACTGACCGTCCAGTCCACCTCACTGGCGGCCTCGGCGGCCCGCTGCAGCTCGGTCAGGATCCGATCCCAGGTGCCGCCGGCGGCCCACCGGTAGAAACGAGACTGCACTCCTCTGCCACGGACCGAACCGCTCCGGCAGGTCCCGCCACGGGCAGCTGGCGCGGTCTGTGACGATCATGCCCTCGACCACCTGCCGATGCTCCCGCCACCGACCACCCCGCTGCGGCGTGACCTGCGGCAACATCGGCTCCAACCGCTCCCACTCCCGATCGGACAACTCGCCATACGACACACCTGACCAACGACCACAAGATCCACCAGTCACGCCCTAGCTCGCCGGACAACGCAGCCAACGCCTGCTCCCCATATCGGCATGGCTGGCGGCCCGGCAGTACCGTCGCGCAGCCCTGGACCGCATGGCGACGGCAGCCCGACACGGCGCTCTTTCCACGCTCGCGCGTAGTTCAATGTTCACCAGCTCCGCTGGGCGAGCGCACGAAGATAGGCGGTGCTCGTACTGCCCAGCGACACCGCGCGTTTTCGAAACGAATCGAACGAAGACAGCTTTCCCAGGCGGTAGTCACGGCGGACGAGGCGACGCAGTGAGTCCACGGCGAGTCGGTGTGTCTGCCGGACGAACCACCGCGAGGACGGCCGCACCAACCGCCACCACCCCTCCGACACCGCCAGCAACCCGTTGATCCGATTGGCTTGCCGGTGAACGATCGGACGCATCGCGTGCCCAACCGAGCCGTGTTCGACCAGTTCCTCGATTTCACGGCGATCGACTCCGGAACGGCCGATATCCTCCTCCGGCAGATAGACACGGCCGAGTTCGAGGTCCTCGGTGAAATCCCGCACGAAGTGCAACAGGTAGATAGCGTGACTCAGGGACACCGCCATCTCTGCCGCCGCATCGGAGGACGGTTCGAGTACGGCGTTGATCCACAGGGCCGGCTGTCCGCTGACGGCCAGCATGTACTCGTGCAGGTCAGCGTAGGTGGGATATCCGGTCACTTCCAGGTCAGTGCAGAGACCACGCAGAAACAGATGGACCGATTCGGCGGAGATGTCCCACGTCCGAGCGCAGTGAGCGAACGCCGCCGCGATGAGCGCGTCCGTCCCCTCCTCGGCGTCATCCGGTGGCGTGAGGTCACCGTCGAGGGCGGACGCGATCCGGTTCCGGAATTCCTCGAAACGTCGCGCACGCTCCGGGACGGCCCGGTTCGGATCGTCGAGCATGTCGTCGGCTTGCCTGGCGAAGGCGATCATCGAGTCGTAGTACGGTCGTTTTCCCGGTGGCAGCAGGCAACGTGTTTCGGGGAAATCGACGGTCTTGCTGGACTTCCCCAAGCGGTCACCACAGCGGTGGTAGGCCCGCAGCAAGAAAGGATCGGATATTTTCGCCGCGACGAGCTCGTAGTTCTTCACAGTGCTGTCCGATCTTCGTCGGGTGACATGTTCATCAGATCGAGCCGCCATAGCAAGACCAACGCCAGTGTCTTGCGAACTTTCCGGACCGAGCATGTCGTTCGCCCGGCCATCCCGGACGCTGTTCTGTTCGCTCCTCCCGCTGCTGCCGGATTCTTTCCTTCCTGTTCACGTCTCCACCGCATACCCCAGCAGAGGCTTCCCTGGCGAGATCCGGCGGAGCCCTCTCATCGATCATCGTGTACCGGAACTTCGGACGTGGCGCCGTCGACGAAGCTTCCCGCTGGACGAACGAGCGCATACCCCTGTCGTGACGAGGCCCGCAGCGCGGACCCTTCGGAGAAAATCATCTCAGCCAGCAGCGTCCTGCGATGATAAAAGCACATCGACGAGGGAGCGTCGAATATCCTGGCCGAATCCAGGACAAGTGGAAGCTCTTCGATGATGTAACGCATGGCCCGCCGCTCCCGTTCCGCATTCGACACTTCCTCGACGCCTCGACCCATGAGAATATTACGACTCACCGCGACGCAGGCCTCCCACAGATCATCGTCCCCCTTCACTGTGCTTTCACATTCGGCGAGCTTTTCCACGTAATTCCGATTATCGAACAACATGGACAACATGGACAAGGCATCCGACCCTCTCGGGCCTCCCAGGTTATCCCAAGCACGAAGGACACGATTACGCACGGCGTTGACCTCACCTCGCGCTTTTCGTTCCGCACCTCGGACGGTGTAGCCGAGCGCGTGGTACGTGTGCTCGAGCCCTGAATCCGGAACAACGACGTCGATTCGCGAAAAAATTTCGCTCAGCCAGCCGAGAAGATCCGTCAACAATGCGACACTAAAGTAACTGTTCCCAGGACTCACACCGAAGACCACGTGTTCGCCCCGCTCGAATATAGATCGACAGTTACTCGTCACAGGGTCAACGACGAAACGCGACTGAGTATCACATACTTCGATATCGAACGTATCCATACCTGATACCCTTCTTATGTCATGAGAGCACGACTCAGCCGATGAAACCGATTCAGGTGTACTGCCGCATTAATTAGTCTCGTTTCCCCGGCAGCAATGCGAAGATAATTTTCATCGCGGTGACACACCGCCGTCACAGCGACTACAATACGATCAACATGTGGCCCATCACCATGAGAATGACACGAGCCATACTGATTCGTCGAACGCAGAACACCTTCAGGTCAATTACTCCCTCTTTCGCGTGACCCAGTCGATATTCACCCAACCAGCCACCGAATTGCCGTGGTGCTCACCGAATCGCTCGCCTCGACAGTCGCCGCTGCCGCCGAAGTCACAATCCCCTCGGGCCTAACGGGGGTGGGGGAACCACGTGACGGTATCCGTGAACACGGTGCAGTCACGTCGAGGTGAAGCGGGGTGGCCCAGGCACCCGGCGACGGGCGCTCCGAGCGGATCTCCGCGAGAAGAACCGCGGTCAACGCGTACTCGAGTAAGTAACCACTCTCTACATGCTCCGAACAGGTGCGGGGATGCTCACGACGTGCCTGTGGTAGCCGAAGACTCGATCCGCCTGTTTGGTTCGGCTGAACGGAGTGTCGATGACGGCAGGAAACAGCGATCACACGAGTCAGCACAACCGAAGGTGCTCCCCAGGGGCCGGTGAGTGGGACGCCCCGTCAACGACGGCGCGAATCTCACGAACGCTGCCGTACCGTTGCCACAGCTGACCGGGCGGGTTCACCAGCCCGCCCAAGAACGAAACGCTCAAATCTTTCGAATGGGAGGAACCCGAGTTGAGCGGACACGCGACCGACGGTAGGTACCGCGACAACCAGCGGCTCCTCGCAGCGGGGTTCGCGTGATCGCGGAACCACGCCCCCCCCGCGCGCGGAGAAGTATCGCGGACCAACGCTATGCCCCAGCAACGTGTTCCGCGACAGAGCTGCGGTCAGCCCGTTCCGAGCAGTACGCTGCCCCTGCTGTCGGAGGTCTCGCTGAGCATGAAGTCGACGATGTACTCGGTCAGCTCGTCCTTGGACAGCGAGCCGCTCCCGTCCGCGTCCAGCTCCGAGAAGACGGTGGCCGCGTCGGCGTCCACTCCCGTCGCTCGGTAGTACCTCTCGAACTCCCGCTGCGTGAGCACGCCGTCCCCATCGGTGTCGACGAAGGAGAAGAACTTGTCGACTCAGGGCCGCAGAATCGACCTGGCCTCGTCCTCTCCCCCCGCCAACCAGAAGTTGACGTACTCGTCCTCGCTGATTCGCCCGTCGCCGTCAGTGTCCACGTGCTTCTGCATGGCGGTCAAGTAGTCCATGTTCGCGTCGTACATGGCACGGTGCTGCGCACTTCCCGCGGCATAGCCGAACTCCTCGCACGCCCGACGAGCCAGCTGCTCCAGATCCTCGGGGCCGATCTTTCCGTCGTCGTTGAGATCCGCAGCATGAAAATCTTTCGCAAGTTTCCTCTTCCGCGCTTCAGAAGCCACAGCGGCATCGCTCCTTTTCTCCAACGGGCTCTTCGAGCCGCGATCAAGCGGTACGTCAACGAACGCACTGAAATTTTTTAACTTCCACGAATCGCAGTCAATCGATCACTGCATCGACAATCCCTTCGTGTGAAGTCCGCAGTCGGGAAGCGAAACGAAATCGCATCGCGCAACCATTCCAACCGCTACGGAGACCGCTGCTGTCGCACTTGGTTTCGCTCTTGCCCGAAACCGCGAACCACGCGATCATGACAAACGCCTCCCAGCGCCTCGACCATCCCCGAAACACAGCACGACCACTCGTCCCGCATCGCCTCTAGCCGCTTCCATCCCTCGTCACCGGTACCTGGACTACTTCTTCGACTCCGGCTACATCGAACGACCGACGGCGAGCACGCGCTCGTGAAGTCACCCTCCGGCAAGGGGGTCCCAGCACAGCTCCGTGTCCGGCAGCGGAGGAATACCACCGTGTGACGGGACCACCCCGGACACCGAGCGGGCACGAACCGGTCGCGGCTCATGAGCGGGCGGGCACCCGCGCTTCCAGGAGGTGGAACGAAGACGAGACCTTGACTCGACCCGCGTAGTCGAGCCCTGATTCCTCGAACAGCCGGGCGAAGTCCCCCTCGGGACGTTCCCGGGCGCTCCGAACAACACGAACATCCCGAGGTCCGAAACCGCTTCCATCATCGACCACTCCCCCGCCTCGTCGAGCAGGACCTCGAAGATGAGGATCCGGGCTCCCGGCCACGCGGCCCGCGCGTAGCGGGAGAGGATGCGCACGCAGGTTTCGTCGTTCCAGTTGTGCAGCACTGCGGAGAGGAGGTAGGCATCCCCCTCCTCGGGGACGGCTTCCCTCGCGTCACCGCTCACGATCTCGCAGCGGTCGGACAGCTCCCCCGAGCGCAGCTCCTCCACCGCATCGACCACCACCGACTCGGTGTCGAACAGCACACCCCGGACGTCCCCTCGGCGGCGCAGGATCTCGCGCAGATGTTTCCCCCTGCCCCTCATCGACGATCCGCGACACGCCGCCGAGGTCGAGGGCTCCGAGCAGTGCCTCGCACGGGGTTTGGCCCTCGTCCTCGCGCATCGTCGCGTGAAACGCCGTGGCCCGCCGCTCGTCGCGAGCCAGGAACTCGTAGAACTTCTCGCCGTGCGACGCGATGAACGGACAGTCACCGGTGCGAATTCCCTCGTCCAGTACGGCCCACGCCTGCCAGATGCTGTCGTTGTCGAGTCCCTGGCAGAGCAGCCGCCCGCCCGCAGCTCCCGGAGAGGGGAGTTCGTTCGTACGCGTCCTCTCCCGCCGTGCGGAACACGCCGAGCAGCGTCAACGCGCGCAACAGTCGGCGCAGGAGCTCGGGGCGCGTTCCCGTACGATCGGCCAGCTCCGGCACCGAGGTGGCCTCCGCTCCGACGGCGTCGGGCAGTCCCAACCGCACCGCCGCGCGGAGCAGGTGTCCGGAGTAGGCGTACACCAGCGCCAGCCGAAACGGCTCGACCTCACCGTCGATGTCGTGGAAGGGATCGTGGGTTTCGGTGGACAACGCGACCTCCGAGGGTGAAACTCCACAGCGGGAGACCGTCAATTCGCCAGCCTCAGCTCGACCGCGAAACTCCCGTCGGCGGTATCCTGCGGATAGTGGTACTCCACCACGCGCCATCCGGTTCCGCGCACGAGCTCGTGCAACTTCTCGGATGGTGTGCCGTACTGGACAGACCCCCACTCGCTCCACTCACCCAGTTCCGCACCGGTTTGGAAGCGGGCGCGGAACCGGATGCCGCGCCCCGCTCCGAGGGCCGATACGTCCGAGCCGAGTATCCGCGCACCGGATTTGGCCATCACCGCCAGGTGGGAAAGCACCGCACCGCAGTCGGCGGAACTGCACAGCAGAGCGAGGTTGATCCCCAGCAGCAGGAACGTGTCGAAACCGCCGAGGTTCTCGGGCAGGTCGAACAGATCGCCGAGCCGCGCGTCCACTCCCCGCCCGCGGGCGATGGCCACAGCCGCCGGAGACACGTCGAGACCGACCAGATCGTGACCAGCCGCCATAAGTTCCGAGGCGTGCCTGCCGACACCGCACCCCAGATCCAGCACCCGACCGCGAACCAGTTCACATGCCAGCACATCGGCCCGGAACCAACGCTCCGGGCCGTGGAAGTAGTCGGCGGCATCCTCACTGTAGGAAGTCCCGTCCTCCAGTTCGTAGACCAGCCAGGTCAGGCCGCGTTTCCCGCCGGTTCGCTCGACACGCAGGTAGGCCTGTCCGTAGACGTCGGCGATCGTGTTCGTGCCGCTCGGCCGGGCCGTCGTCCGGCGAGTCGCATCGAGAGCTTCGTCCATCTCGTACTCCCAGCGGTATGCCCCCGAACACTACGCCGATCGTGGTGGAAACAGCTGCCATGATCCCCTTTCGGGGGATCAATTCACGGAAGATCTCCCACTTTCGGGGAATACGAGAACGGGTACGGCTCCTCTTCCTTCGTGACGGTTTCGTCGCGGCCTCGCCCACTGCGACCACGGACACGCCCGAGCCTCGTCACACCGCTCGGACCGGGCCCGATCGCCCGGAAAGGAGCCCAGCACGCCGGGGACCGCACCGCGGCGCCCGAACAGCGGTCCCAACGGGGCGAACGTACCGGTTGTCACAGGTACTCACCTGGTAAACCCGATATATGCGGGAAAAACCACGGGAGTACCAGCGCGGAGGTGATTCGGCGGCACCTGTACTGATGACGAATCCGCCCCACACGGGAACGACCGACAGGGGACGGCCGTACCAGGCGTTCTCGCCGGGGCCGAGAGCAGCCGCTCCCCGATCCCGGCGAGAACGGTAGGCTCACAGCGTTTGGGCGAGCCTGTTGGCCAGCAGGCTGGTGAACTGGGCGGGTTCACGAAGCTCGCCGCCCTCGGCCAGCAGCGCCATACCGTGGAGGAGTTCGGCCGTCTCCTCCAGCTCCCGGCTCTGGCCGTTCCTGTCGTAGGACTCGCGCATCCCGCTCACGAGGGGGTGATCGGGATTGACTTCGAGGATGCGTTTCACCGGCGGCAGTTCGTGCCCCATGGCGCGGTACATCTTCTCCAGGGTCGGCCCCATGTCATCGCTGTCACTGACCACGCAGGCCGGCGAGGAGCTCAGGCGGGAGGACAGCCGCACTTCCTTCACGTCGTCGGCGAGCTTGGTCGACATCCAGGACAGCACGTCGGCGAACTCCTGCTCCCGCTCGGTGTCCTTGCCGTCCTCGTCCTTCCCGTCGAGATCGACCTGGCCCTTGGCGATCGACTGGAACCGCTTGCCGTCGAACTCCGGTACCGACTCCACCCACATCTCGTCGACCGGGTCGGTCAGCAGCAGCACCTCCATGCCCTTGTCCCGGAAGGCCTCGATGTGCGGGGAGTTCTCGACCTTGGAGCGCGAACTGCCGGTGATGTAGTAGATGGTGTCCTGGCTGTCCTTCATCCGCTCGATGTACTCACGCAGTGTCGTCCTGCTCTCCGGATCGTGCGTGGACTCGAAAGACGCGATCTCGAGGATCTGCTCGCGGTTGTCGACGTCGTTGAGCAGCCCCTCCTTGACCGCCTGGCCGAACTGGTCCCAGAACTTCGCGTAGCGGTCCGGGTCCTCGCTCATCATGTCCTTGACCGTGGACAGAACCTTCTTGACCAGGCGCCTACGCATCATCTGGATCTGGCGGTCCTGCTGCAGGATCTCCCGCGAGACGTTGAGGGAGAGATCCTGCGCGTCCACCACGCCCTTGACGAAGCGCAGGTACTCCGGCAGGAGCTCTTCGCAGTCGTCCATGATGAACACGCGCTTGACGTAGAGCTGGACGCCGCGCTTGTGGTCCCGGGTGAAGAGGTCGAAGGGGGCGACGGAGGGGATGAACAGCAGCGCCTGGTACTCGATCGTGCCCTCGGCCCGCAGGTGGATCGTCTCGAGCGGATCGTTCCAGTCGTGGCTGATGTGCTTGTAGAACTCGCGGTACTCCTCCTCGGCCACCTCCTCCTTGGGGCGGGCCCAGAGCGCCTTCATCGAGTTGATCGTCTCGAGCTGCCGCGTCGTGGTGCCCTCGGAGTCGGTGCGCTCGACCTCCATGCGGATCGGCCACGAGATGAAGTCGGAGTAGCGTTTGACGATGTTGGTGATCGTCGTGCTGTCGGTGTAGTCGAGCAGGCTGTCTTCCTGGTCCTCGGCCTTCAGGTGCAGCGTCACCGCCGTTCCCTGCGGAGCCTCCTCGACCGTCTCGATGGTGTAGGTGCCCTCACCGGTGGAGTCCCAGCGGGTGCCGGTGCTCTCCCCCACCCGACGGGTCAGCAGCGTCACCCTGTCGGCGACCATGAAGCTGGCGTAGAAGCCGAGCCCGAACTGGCCGATCAGTTCCTGCGCGGCCGCGCCGTCCTGGGTTTCCTTCAGCTGCTGCAGCAGCTCCGCCGTGCCCGACTTGGCGATAGTGCCGATAAGGTCCTGGACCTCGTCCCGCGACATGCCGATACCGTTGTCACGCACCGTCAGCGTGCGGTGCTGCCTGTCGGCCTCGATCAGGATGTGCGGGTCGGAGGTGTCCACCTCCAGGTCCTTGTCGCGGAAGGACTCCAGCCGCACCTTGTCGAGCGCGTCCGAGGCGTTGGAAACGAGCTCGCGCAGGAACGTGTCCTTGTTCGAATATATGGCGTGAACCATCAACTGCAACAATTTGCGGGATTCCGCCTGAAATTCGAACGTCTCCGCCTGTGTACTCACTGATCCCCTTTCCCGAAATCACGGTTCCCGCACGTCGCTTCGAACGGCGACACGGGTACGTCCCGGATTATAGGAGCTCACGCGAACGCCGCGGCCATCCCGCCTCGGGAACGTGAGCCCTTCGAGAGGTCGGCACAAGCGATCGCACGTGACGGTTCCGCCAGGGTGGCGACATTGCTTCGGAGCACCGCAGCCGCTACTGTTGTTGCGTATTGAGCAATCAGTTGCGAAATACGCTCACTGGCTCAACGGTTCATCGATGCCGGATCGTTCGGAGGCGCGGGATGACAGCGATACACGTCTGCCGTGGAACGCTGGACGACGAGGAGCGCGGCGATCTCGTCTTCGCCGGGGATCTCGTGATCTTTCCCGGCGTCACGGCGCTAGACGCCTTTCGGGACCGGGTCGATGAGCTGGTCCGGGCCGAACTGGGTACCACCGATCCGGAGAGCGCGCAGTTCGCACTCGCCCCCACCGAGTACCTCGACGCGGTTCGAGAGGCCCGACAGCGTGTCCGCGACGACACTGCCGCGCACCGCCTGCTGCTCACGGCGCTGGAGAACACCGGACTCGCCGCTTGCGACACCTACTGGGACTGGGTTCACCTGCGGGTCCTGCCCCACGGGAAGGAACACGCGGGAGCTGGAACGAACTGGCACCGGGACACCTGGGCGTCGAACCTCTACGCACAGACCAACTGGTGGACACCGATCTACCCGATCACCGCGGGGCGCACGATCACCTTTTCCCCCGCACAGTGGTCCGAGGCGGTCGCGAACACCAGCTCCGAGTGGGGCCCTCGCGCCTACCGGGGTTCAGGCGCCGAGAACGCGGGAGGCGCTGTGACCCCTCAACTCGCGCCCCCCCAGCCAACCGTTCCGGAGCTACAGGTCGTCATCAATCCGGGTGACCTACTGTGCTTCTCGGGAGCGCACCTGCACGGAACAGTGCCCAACGAATCCGGCCGAACGCGGTTCTCCGTCGAGGTACGTACCCTGTGCCGCACCGATGTCGAGCAGGGCCGGGGCGCCCCCAACGTGGACGGCCATGCCTCCCGGAGCCGGCACCAGTGGTTCCACCACGTGGTCGACGGCACCTCACTGCGGAGCCGGACCGCCTTCGGTTTCCGCGCGGGGCCACTGTGATCGAATGTCGAAGTGGCATCTTCGAGGCACACTTCCACGGCGCCGTCGGTCGTCCCCGAGCCCCCGGCTTCGAAGGACTTCCCGCGGGAGCGGTTACACGCTTTGATGACGCGGTACCCGCGTGTCCTCCTCGTCGCTTCGTTACCGCTGTTGGCCGTCTCGGTGTGGTACCTGCTCTCGCCCGCCCTCTTTCGCGGGGAGGGCGGGGAGATCTACCTCCGGGGCGACTTCGAGGTCTACCGCTGGGCCGTGCACACCTGGCTGGACGGTGGCAACGTCGTCGAGAACTGGGCACCACTGCGGGGCGGCAATCTGTTGCCCTGGGTGTATCCCCCGTTCGCGCTGCTATCGCTGAGCGCGTTCGCCCTACCGCCGGTCACGGTGGGAGTGCTGCTGATGTGGGCCGCGAACCTGGCGGCCATGGGCATGACGCTCTACCTGATCGTGCGGCACCAGTGGCCCAGTGTGGGACCCAACGGCGCGTTGGCCGTCGCGGCCCTCGCGCTCCCGCTTCCCCTGTGGTTGGAGCCCGTCTACGCGTGCTTCTCCCAGGGGCAGGTCAACCTGGTGCTGATGGGGCTGGTGGCCGCGGACTGCCTCGTGCGGAATCCGCGGTGGCCGCGCGGACTGCTGGTGGGTGTCGCCGCCGCGACCAAGCTCATGCCCGCGGCCTTCCTGCTGTTCTTCCTGTTCCGCAGAGATTTCCGAGCCGCCGTGACCTGCGCGGTCACCGGGGTGGTCTGCACGCTGCTCGGGTTCCTGGTCGACTTCGAGGCGTCGGTGGACTACTGGTTCCGCTACGGACCGGCCAGCTCCGTGGCAGGTCATGCGGCCGACACCAACCAGTCGATCATGGGTGCGCTCGCGCGTCTGGATTTGCAGCCCGTGGTGCAGCACGGGACCTGGGCGGGCGTGAGCCTGGTACTGGCCCTCGTGCTCGCACGCACGATCGGCCGGGTCTCTCCTCCGGTGGCGATGACGCTGACCGGTCTGTTCGCGCTGCTGGTGTCGCCGACGACCTGGACGAGTCACTGGGTCTGGGTCATTCCCGGCCTGCTGATTCTACTCGGTGCCACGGTGCGGTACCGCAGCATCAGCCGGTTCGCACTCGTCGTGCTGATCATCATCGCGGGCAGGAAGATACCGTTCCGAGTGCTCGCCAACGAGGACATTCCCCCACTACTGTGGCTGCCGCAGCAGCTCGTCGGCAACGCCTACGTCGTCCTCGCGGTTGGGCTGCTGCTGCTGACGGGCTGGCAGGCGAGCCGGTCCCGCGCGTCCGGCGCGGTCTCGAAGCCCTAGGGCGTGACTGGTGGATCTTGTGGTCGTTGGTCAGGTGTGTCGTATGGCGAGTTGTCCGATCGGGAGTGGGAGCGGTTGGAGCCGATGTTGCCGCAGGTCACGCCGCAGCGGGGTGGTCGGTGGCGGGAGCATCGGCAGGTGGTCGAGGGCATGATCGTCACAGACCGCGCCAGCTGCCCGTGGCGGGACCTGCCGGAGCGGTTCGGTCCGTGGCAGAGGAGTGCAGTCTCGTTTCTACCGGTGGGCCGCCGGCGGCACCTGGGATCGGATCCTGACCGAGCTGCAGCGGGCCGCCGAGGCCGCCAGTGAGGTGGACTGGACGGTCAGTGTGGATTCCACCGTGGTGCGCGCCCACCAGCACGCCGCCGGAGCAAAAGGGGGGCACCCGCAAGCACTGGGCCGGTCCCGAGGAGGGCTGAGCACCACGATTCACCTCGCTGTCGACGGACGAGGCCGTCCGCTGAGTCTGCTGATCACGCCGGGACAAGCCGGTGATGCTCCGCAGTGTCTGCCGTTGTTGGCGGCCATCCGAGTTCCCCGCCCAGGGCGTGGGCACCCGCGCACCAGACCGGTGCGCATCATTGCCGACAAGGCCTACTCCTCACGAGCAATCCGGGCCCACCTACGGCGTCGCGGCCTCGCCGCCACCATCCCGGAACCAGCCGACCAGGCCGGACACCGCCACAGGCGAGGCTCGGCGGGAGGCCACCCACCCGCCTTCGAGCCCACTGTCTACCGGCAGCGCAACATCGTCGAACGCAGCATCAACCGCCTCAAGCAATGGCGCGGCATCGCCACCCGCTTCCACACCAAAGCCCACTACTTCCACGCCACCCTGACCCTAGCCAGCATCCTCCTCTGGCTCCGCACCTGATCCACCAGTCACGCTCTAG
>NZ_FNJR01000026.1 GCF_900104475.1 Actinopolyspora xinjiangensis | reverse complement strand
CCGCCGGGCTCACCCCCGCTCGCGCGGGGAAACCGCCACCGCCGGACGGGGTGAACATGGCCCGCAGGGCTCACCCCCGCTCGCGCGGGGAAACCCCAGATCACGTACTGATCGGCGTTGGGCACCCCGGCTCACCCCCGCTCGCGCGGGGAAACCCCTTTTTGTGCTGGGAAAATCAGAGCGGGTTATCGTTTTGTGATCTTGTGGGGTGCTCGCTTGCCGGGACGTCGGAAGGTGTGGGGAGGGGCATCGACGATCAGTCTGCCATCGATAGCGTGGTTGGTGTAGCAGCATGGTCGTGCTGGTCTCGTAGCAGCGTGTGGACACTGGTTGCTACGCGGTCTCGTGGTCGGATGACTCGGTGAGACTGCACCATCACCGCGCCGTGGTCGTCAGGTACGACAGACTCGCCGTCTGCCACGAAGGCACCGCGACCATCGTCGCCATCAACGACTGGTTCCAACTTCGTAAACAGACCCAGTGGTCGGCAGAGATCAACCAGAGCTCGTGAGAAGCAACCAGCCAGGCATGCCGATTCCTTCGGCGTTTTTCAGTATCGGCTATGCGTTTCGCTTCACCCCTGGTCAGGTGGCCCCGTGGGGATCAGGCTGACGTTCCAACGCTCATTGGTCAATTCACGGCGGTGCTGTGCAGCCGCAGTTCGTATACGGCTCGGTGCTTGCCTGCTCCCTTGTAGTCGGAGATGATTTCGACACCGTTGACGGTATGGTCGCCGGGAATGTTGACGAACCCCATGTGGGTCCAGGTGGCGTGTGCGGTGGTGTTGTCGGGCTCCGATGTCAGATAGAGACGTTGGCACCCGAATCGGCGGCCGGCATCTCGCACTGCCTGGAGCAGCGCTGTAGAGATGCCCTGTCGGCGGTGATCCGGGTCGGTGATCACGTCTTGGATGTACAGGTTGTCCGGGTGGTCCTGGCTACGGAAAGCGATGATCGCGCCGAGGAGTTGGCCGTTGTCGTCGGCCACGGGGCAGGTTGTGGAGAAGAGATTGGCGTAAAGCCAGTAGTCGGACGAGGTGCGAGCCCGCACGTAGGGCGCCCCGAGGTCGGTGAGCTCGAGGATCGCCGGGATGTCGTCTTGGTGGATGGGTCCTATCTTTATGAGTGCCTTTCGGTGGAGTGGGCGAGTTCGAGGATGCGCGCGGCTGCGCCGGCCGGGACAGTAGCGTCGGTGATGCTCCGCCCGGCGGTGAGGATGTCCCAGTCGGGGCTGGTGAACGCGCTGTCGTCTGTTGCGCTGAAACCGCCGCTGACGGCCACGGGAAGCTGGGTCCACGATCGTACTGTGCGTGCGGCGTCGAGCGCGGTGGTATTGCCGATCCCGAGGTCGATATTGGTGGTGATGGTGAAGCCGTTTACGCCGACACGTTCCATGTCGGTGACCCACCGTTGACTGGTGGTCACGGCCGTGCCGAGGAGGATGGGCACGCTGGACATGGCGTTGGAGTGTCTGGCCGAATCCGACATCGGCCTTGCGCCTCGAAAACTGGTGGGGGAGCGCGCCATGACGAACTCGAGGGGTACAGGTCTTCGGATTGGATACAGCTTCTGGGCTTCCTCGATGCCGGGGGCACCGACACTCCGAACGGTGACCGCAGCCAGGGGCACACTCGTCGACACGCTTATCGCGGCTGGATACAGGGTTGTTTCCTGCTGGTCAACCGCGACCTTGCCGCACCAGCCGCCGCACAGCGCGCCGCTATGTCGAGACCATGTCGGTCCGTCCGGAAACGTCATGACCGCGCCCAACTTCTTTATGGATGAGGAGCAGCGACCTGCTCTCTACGATGCTGCTCGTCTGCTGACGAGCGCATCACCGCGCTCGACGTCACCAAACTCAGTGGAGCATCGGACTGTTGGGCCCATCCCCACGTGAGTGGGGAACCGCGATGATCCGATGATCGTCGGTGCCGACACTGGGTTCAACTAGCTTGTGGTGAAAGATCCGCTAAAGCTTCAATATGGATCGAAAAACATGCGCACCCCCGCTTGCGCGGGGAATTCGGTAGAGGGGAAGCGCCGGTCGAACGGGTACACGGCTCACCCCCGCTTGCGCGGGGAATCCAGGTCTCCGAGGAGGAGATGGGGCATGTTCAGGGGCTCACCCCCGCTTGCGCGGAGAATCCCGACATCACCGCTGATCACGTGCGCGCCTGGCTGGCTCACCCCCGCTTGCGCGGGGAATCCGGGGAAACCAGTTCCCCGCCCCGTGGCCTCCGAGGGCTCACCCCCGCTTGCGCGGGGAATCCGCGCGATGCGGCATCGGATACAGCAGCAGCGACGGCTCACCCCCGCTTGCGCGGGGAATCCTCCCGCCCGCAGGTGGCCGCGTCCCCGGCGTGCGGCTCACCCCCGCTTGCGCGGGGAATCCCTTTTGCATGTCGCGATCAAAGCTAGAGATCCAGGCTCACCCCCGCTTGCGCGGGGAATCCCAGGATCGCCCGGTGGATCACCCCGTGCGCTGGTGGCTCACCCCCGCTTGCGCGGGGAATCCATTACCTCCGTGGCATGATGCCCGCGTCACTGAGGCTCACCCCCGCTTGCGCGGGGAATCCTGGTCATGCCGTCACCGCCATGCCGTAGGCAAGGGCTCACCCCCGCTTGCGCGGGGAATCCTCCGGGGATTCGCTGGTGGCCACGGCTTACTCCGGCTCACCCCCGCTTGCGCGGGGAATCCGCACGTCCATCAGCGTGCGCGGGCTGTACCCAGGGCTCACCCCCGCTTGCGCGGGGAATCCTGCACGGAGACTCTGACCACTCGCCTCGCGTGCGGCTCACCCCCGCTTGCGCGGGGAATCCCCGTGGTCGTGGTGGCCCGGCGCGGCGGGTCGGGGCTCACCCCCGCTTGCGCGGGGAATCCGCGTCCACCTCGTGCGCCGCTTCGGTGAAGCGAGGCTCACCCCCGCTTGCGCGGGGAATCCTGGCCGTCGATGTCGTAGGTCTCGGTCATGGTGGGCTCACCCCCGCTTGCGCGGGGAATCCGGGAACGTTCCTGTCGGATCGCGATGTGGAGGAGGCTCACCCCCGCTTGCGCGGGGAATCCCCGGAACGAGTAACCCCCGTCAGTAGAATGTGAGGCTCACCCCCGCTTGCGCGGGGAATCCCCGGAGCACAGCGCTCCCTGACCCGCGACGGGGGGCTCACCCCCGCTTGCGCGGGGAATCCACCGCGGCGGCCGCGACGCGCACCGGCCCCCGCGGCTCACCCCCGCTTGCGCGGGGAATCCGGATGCTCGGTGCCGATCACATGGGTGATCTCGGGCTCACCCCCGCTTGCGCGGGGAATCCCAGCAGCGCGACGCGAGTCCTGATCGGATCTGGGGCTCACCCCCGCTTGCGCGGGGAATCCGATCCTTCAGCATCATCAGACATCCATCCGCCGGGCTCACCCCCGCTTGCGCGGGGAATCCCATCGCTCAGATCCACGAGCAGTGGATCCCCGAGGCTCACCCCCGCTTGCGCGGGGAATCCGGATGCTCGGTGCCGATCACATGGGTGATCTCGGGCTCACCCCCGCTTGCGCGGGGAATCCAGGGCAGGAAGGTGTGGAACTCGGCACGTCGAGGGCTCACCCCCGCTTGCGCGGGGAATCCATCGCTCAAAAATTCCACGACCTGCGCCGCGGTGGCTCACCCCCGCTTGCGCGGGGAATCCGAAAGAGAGAAAGAGCTATGGACCTATGCATCAGGCTCACCCCCGCTTGCGCGGGGAATCCTCCCGTCATGTGTGGTCACCTCCTCTCTGTCTGGGCTCACCCCCGCTTGCGCGGGGAATCCCCCGAGCAGATCCGCGCCGAGACCGAGAGCGTGGGCTCACCCCCGCTTGCGCGGGGAATCCAGACTCCGAAATCACCCCTATTGCCCGTGGCTAGGCTCACCCCCGCTTGCGCGGGGAATCCCACGAACGCCTGCGACATGTCCTGCAGGTTCTGGGCTCACCCCCGCTTGCGCGGGGAATCCTCGATCTCGTGCTGGGTGCGGTTGGCCGCGTGGGGCTCACCCCCGCTTGCGCGGGGAATCCCGGCGGGCGGGTAGTCGGGCAGCGGACGACCGGTGGCTCACCCCCGCTTGCGCGGGGAATCCCCGTCCTTGGCTTCCTTGCTGGTGATGTCGCCCGGCTCACCCCCGCTTGCGCGGGGAATCCCCTTTTTGTGCTGGGAAAATCAGAGTGGGTTACCGTTTTGTGATCTTGTGGAGTGCTTACTTGTCGCGACATCGGAAGATACGAGGAGGGGCATCGACGATCAGTCTGTCATCGAAGGCGTAGTTCGTGTAGCCGCATGGTCGTGTTGGCCTCGAGCAGCGTGTGAACTCTGGCTGCTACGCGGTCTGGTGGCCGGACCGGACGAGCGTCGTCAATAAGCTTCCTTGTCAAGGAAACACTGACGTCGTTGCAGATCGGGTGATACTTCGCCCCGGTTGTGCCTCGCTTGACCGCGAAGGGAACGGTTATCGAACTGCCCTTTTATGCAGATGTGGGAAAGTCCGCGATGTCGAGAACAGCCGCCCCGCTCGGCAGGATCAGCTCGGCCCGAACCACAGCTTCTGCACAGCTCATCTCTCTGGACGCCGGTGGATCACACGAACGGCCTCCTCGCACTCTCGAGCGAGCAACAACGGTTTCGGGCCTGTCCTGCTGACAGCGCAAACCGGCAGCAGAGTCTCGAGCCGATGCTAGTGAGCCTCGGAGACGATCTGCGGAATTGATCGGACTCCGAAGCAAAATCGGACGTGAGCGTAGGGCGTGTGGCACGCTCGCTCGGCGCGTGATTGGTTCCGTTGCGGACGTGGTGAACCCCAGGGTGCGCGATAGCGAGTGTGCTGCGGAAGGGGGGAGGTCGTGTCGTCGAAATCCCGAGCGGAGCGTGTTGTTGAGGGCCTTGTTCCGGTGAGAAGGCCGACTGGTGGTCGGGTTCCGCGGCTTCCGGTGGCGGCGTTGTCGTCGACCGGTACGAGCTCGATGACCTATGGGATCGCGGCTGTTGATGCGAGTGGCCGGGTGAGTGAGCGTGGTGTGCTGCGGGCTTTGGGCTGGCGAACCGGTGACCGTGTTCGGGCGTGGTGCTCTGGGAACGCGGTGATCGTTTGGAGCTGTGTGGACGGTGAACTCGCGGTTGCCGAACGAGGGAGAGCGCCGATTCCGAGTTTGCTGCGTGAGCGGTGCGCGATTCGTCCCGGAGATCGTGTGTTGTTGGCGGGCTCCGCCGAGTACGGAGTGCTCATCGTGCACACGATGTCGACGGTGGAGGCGATGCTCGCACAGCATCACGCAGCTCATGATGGCCAGGAGTCGGGGGAGGCGTTGTGAGTTCCTACGACGCACTCAGTCCGGACACCGGTCATCATCCGGCTGAGGTGGAGGCAGCGCGGCTGGTGTTGACCCGGATGGGCGTTTCTCCGGAGGAGCTCGTCAACGCACCAGGTCAGCGGGAGACGGTGCCTGTGTTCGCCGAGTACGTTCCCCGGGTGGCCGAGGCTGTTTCGGTGGGGACTTCTCGGGCGTATCGGTCGTACTGGAATCGGGTCGTACGTGAGTGGGGAGAGCGCCGGCTGGATGAGCCCACCCCCTCGGAGATTCGCCAGCTCGCCGAGCATATCCGTGGCCAGGTCGTGCACCGGCGCAACACACGTGGCGGTCGCTGCGCGGTGGAGCACCTGATCTCGGCATTGCGGTGCATATACAGTCACGCGGTGGCCGACGGGCTGCTCGACGAGGCGGACAACCCCGCCCTGCGGGTGCGAAAGCCCCGGCGGTTGCCGAGTACGCGGCGTGGACTATCGGACGAGAGCATGTCCGCGATCAACCGGGTGGCCGGTCAGACCGGCAACGACCCGATGCTGGACACGCTGTTGCTGCGGTTGCACACCGAGACCGCCTGCCGTAGGGGAGGGGCGCTGGCCTTAACCCTTGCCGATCTGGATGAGACGCAGTGTGTGGTTCTGCTGCGGGAGAAAAACGATACCGTACGCTGGCAGCCTGTCTCCCCGACGCTCGCGCGCCATCTTCGTGACCACGCCGAGCAACGCGGTGCCGAGACTTCCGAGGACGCCCTGCTGCGGTACCGCTCGGGAAAACCGTTGACTCGGCGGCGCTACGACCATCTCTGGCACCGGCTGGGCCAGCATCTGCCGTGGGTGGCCACGCAGCAGGTCAGCACCCACTGGTTGCGGCACACCACCCTCACGTGGGCCGAGCGCCACTTCGGCTACGCCACCGCTCGTGCCTGGGCCGGGCACACCGACTCCAGTCACGCCAGTGCGACCACCACGTATATTCGTGCTGATCTCGCCGATATCGCCACCGCTTTGGTGGCACTCACCGGCGAGCAGCATCCTCTGGCCGAATCCCGGAAATGATCCGAGACCTTCGCAAGATTCCGTCATGGCAGCGGAGACTCCACTGCCGATATCTCTGCTGCTGAGCTGATGGTGTCGACGTACGAGCAATCGTTCGCGACGTCGAAAGTAGTGCTCCCCGTGTGTGCCAGGGCGATGGTCTGTTAGGGTCTCGGTATGATTTCCCCAAGGTGGGGAAATTTCCCTGGCTGGAGGGTTCAAGTCCCCCCTCCGACACCGTGGTGTGGGATCCCTCCCACAGTGTGTGAGTCTTTTTCTTCGTTTCTTGGTGGCTGGCGCGTGGTGTCGCGTCGGCCGTTGTTTTGTGTCCTGCTCCCGGTGCTGGTGTCCCGGGGGTGAGGTGTGTGTCTGAGTCGGTGGTTCCCGGCCTGGCGCCGTCCGTGTCCGGTGCTCGTGCGGATATCGGTGGTGGGGCTGGCTCGGCGCGGGCTGTGCGGGCGATGCCGTTGGCGGTGCTGCCCGCCCTGCGGAGGCGGAGCTCGCGGTGCTACCGGATCGTGGCGCTGGACGATCGTGGCCGGTTGGCCGAATCGGCGGTGATCGCGGCGCTGGGGTGGCGGCCGGGGCAACGGTTGGCGATCCGGGTGGTCGAGGGCGTCGTGTTGATCGAGGCCGATGCTGGCGGGGTGTTTCGGCTGTCCCGCCGGTGTCACGTGCCGTTGCCCGCGCCGGTGCGCCGGTGGTGCGCGTTGGGTGCGGGTGATCGTGTGCTGCTGGTGGCCGAACCCGCGCGGGGACGGTTGACGGTGTATTCCCTGACCGTCCTCGACGGGGTGCTCTCGTCGGTGCACGAGCGCGTGTGGGGTGAGGCCGAGTGAACGCTCAGAATGATCAACCTGGTGCGCCGAGTCGTGCCGACGTGGAGGCGGCTCGGTTGGTGTTGGCGCGGATGGGGGTGGCGCCGGAGGATCTGGTGGGGTCTGGGGTGGAGTCGTGTGTGGTGCCGACGTTTGCTGAGTATGTGCCGGTGGTGCAGCGGGCGGTGTCGGTGGGCACTAGGCGGGTGTATGGCTCGTATTGGAAGCGGGTGTTGGAGGTGTGGGGTTCTCGGCGGTTGGATGAGCCCACCGCGTCGGAGGTCAAGCAGTTGGCTGAGTGGGTGCGGTCTCAGCGGGTGCTGCGGCGCAACGCGCGGGGTGGGCGGAGTGCGGTGGAGCACTGTATCGCGGCGTTGCGGTGTGTGTATCGGCACGCGGTGGCTGATGGGCTGCTGTCGGAGTCGCAGGATCCGGCCCGGCGGGTGGTGATGCCGCGTCGGTT
>NZ_FNJR01000027.1 GCF_900104475.1 Actinopolyspora xinjiangensis | reverse complement strand
GAGCACTGTATCGCGGCGTTGCGGTGTGTGTATCGGCACGCGGTGGCTGATGGGCTGCTGTCGGAGTCGCAGGATCCGGCCCGGCGGGTGGTGATGCCGCGTCGGTTGCCGAGTACGCGTCGGGGGTTGGGTGAGCGGCCGGTGGCGGAGTTGAACCGGGTGGCCGCGTCGACGGGTAATGATCCCGCGTTGGACACGTTGTTGTTGCGGTTGCACACCGAGACGGCCTGCCGCCGCGGGGGTGCCCTGGCGTTGAGGGTGGCTGATTTGGATCCGCAGCAGTGTCTGGTGTTGTTGCGGGAGAAGAACGACACGGTGCGGTGGCAGCCGGTCTCGCCCACACTTATGCGGCATTTGCGGGAGCACGCCGACCAGCGGGGCGCGCACGCCTCCGGTGATGGGAGGGTGCTGCGCTACCACAGCGGGGCAGCGTTGACGCATCGGCGGTATGACCATCTGTGGCACCGGCTGGGGCGGCACGTGTCGTGGGTGGCCACGCAGCAGGTCAGCACGCACTGGCTGCGGTATACCACTCTGACGTGGGTGGAGCGCCACTTCGGTTACGCGGTGGCCCGGGCCTACGCCGGCCACACCGACCACGCGGGCCAGGACGGGGCAACGGCGACCTACGTCCGCGCCGGACTCCCCGAAATCGCCACGGCGTTGACCGCCCTGACCGGAGAAGACCACCCACTGGCACCGCCGGGCTAGAGTCTCGCCGATCCTTTCCAGGACACACCTCGGTATTCCGGGGATCGGTGCGCAGGAGGGCCTGCTCGTCATCGCCGATGGTGGGCAGGCCCTCATGCCCGTCGGGGGCGGGAATGGAGTGCGTGTCGAGCGCTTCAGGCGAAGTCGCGTTGACCGTGGAGGAGTTGCGGGTGGGGCTCGGTACGCTCTCGACAGTGCCCAAGAGGTACTGGTGATTTTCGAGGAGGTCTGTCCCGGGGATGGGCGGCCGCGTGCTGCTGTAAAGGCCGCGCGGGCTTTCGCCGATGGTGCTGTGCGGTCGACGTGGCAGCGCGTTGCCGCGCTGGAGGCGCACCGCGCGGCGAGAGCCGCCGCTGACGGGGCCGCCTGCTGTGCCGGTCGTGCCGCGGGGGATGCGGCCGCGGCGGCTTATCTGCATCCGCTCGCGCGGGCGAGCCAGGTCGATCACGTCCTGCGTGCGAGCGCGCACGCGGCACGAGCCGCCGAGCTACGCGCCGCCGACGGCCCCACGGTGGCAGAGGCGGTGATCCGGCGGGCGCGTCAGCGCACCACGCCCGAACTTGGCGGTTCTCATCCTGCCGCCGCAAGACCCGTCCCCCACCAGCCCTCCTCCCAGCGTCAACAACCTCCCGGCCCGCAACACCGCTCATCCGGCACCAGCCGACGTGACAGCTCAGCCATCATCCACGATCACCAAACTCCCACATAACCAACTGAACACGCTTTCAGGAGTGCACCGGATAAAAACCTATGAACGGAGCAGAATCAGTAGTGATATATGTCATGCATTGGAGCATGGCTGATTTTCTGCTGTTCTCTGGAGTAAACACGATCATCAAGGTATCCTTCGAGATGAAACGGAGTTTGACCGCAAATGTCGCGAAATGAACTCTTCATGGGGGTTACGAACGGCATAGCTGGTCAATGACGGTCGCAATGCAACTGGTGGAGACGATGAAGCCTCTTTTACGGAAGAAAGGTGTTGCCACGCTCATCGGGATCGCATTGAGCGTCACCCTTCTGTTACCCGTGGCCAATGCAGCGCAAGCACCACATCCCAGTGTCGCGAACGCGAGCTCTCAGGAGATTATCCAGGGCGTCTTCTTTGGAGTTGGTCCTGTCGCGGATCCGGCGAAAGTGGAGGTCCAGCTTCCGGAAGATCTTAACCGAGACAAGTACAACCAACAGATCAAGACTTTCCTCGCGGAGCTGCGCACTGACGACCCGGCCAAGTTCGACTCCGTGGCGGACGGTCTAACCAGTGGTTCTGCCCCCAGGGTGGAAGAAGCACTGAATAACGGAGGCAAATGGTTCAGTACCGCAGCCGGATCCCAAGCTCAGCAGACCACAGACGTTCGACCACGATGCGGTGCCGTTTGGGTGTGTGTCGCGGCAGCTGCCGCGGTATCGTGGGTCGGCGTGCAAAACGCCGTCGCCGCTACGAGCGTGGCAGGACTCACCCAAGCGGTAGTCGCATGGAATGGTATGTACATGCCGAGTTCTTCGTCGAGCACCGCTAGCACTGTCGAACGTGATCGCGCGATCAGGGTCATCACCGAGAATCTCGCTCGATGAACGAACAAGATGATCATGAAATGGAAAGCGATGCAGGCAGCAGACGAGTCTCGTTTCCGAACCGGATTCGACACGTCTTCAACACGGGTGTATCGCTCGCGGTCCTGCTGCCTGCCGTGCTACTCACATTGTTCGTTCCGAATGCCCTCATTGACCGACCACGGATCTCGGGTGTTGTCACAGTGGTGCACGACGTTCTCCCGCAGGGGTGGGGGTTCTTTACTAGAGACCCTCGGGAGCCAGCGGTCATGGTCTGGGAGCCGACCGGGCGGAACCGGTGGGAGCGGACGTCCGCCGTCTCAAATGCCGAGCCGAAGAGTCTCTTCGGGCTTGACCGTACTGTCCGTACGGAGCAGTACGAAATCGATGCGTTGACGCAGAATACTTCGCAGGCAGGATGGACGGAGTGTAAGAGCGGTGATATTGACCAGTGTCTGAGAGACTTTCATGGCAACATACCTTCGACACGCTCCCTTGGCGGAGTTATCCGCTTCTGCGGAGAACTCGCACTAGTACAGCAGCCGCCTGTCCCGTGGGCTTGGGCGGGAACCCAAACAAAGATGCCAGTGGAATTTCGCGTCATTGAAGCACAATGCCACCACGCAGAGCGACAATGAGAACGGCACGACACATGCTGGTCGATACGATTGATGAATGGCGTCATCGACAGCTGGTGCGCATGGCACGCTATTCCGTGCATACGCCCCTACTAGGTGTAGCACGCTGTCTGCTGGCTTCCGGGACATTGTTGGCTCTGATGGTGACACCGACAACGCACCTGTTCTACGTCAGTGCAGCTCGTCCCACCGGACTCGTGTGCGATGGGGTAGCTGGATACTTCGGACTGTTTTGCCTCGTTCCCACGCAATACCTCGAATTAGCACGTTGGACGGCGGTAACGATTCTGCTCGTAGTGGCCGTTGGGTGGCGTCCACGCATCACGGGAATTCTTCACTGGTGGGTTTCCTTCTCGTTTTACTCCTCTACTAACGTGATGGACGGCGGAGACCAGGTTGCAGCTGTCATTACCTTATTACTTATCCCGATCTGTCTAACCGACAATCGACGCTGGCACTGGTATCAAAACACAGAATACCGGAAGGATCTTTCAGTTGGTCGAGTCGTCTCGCACATGACTCTGCTGCTGATTTGGGTTCAGACTAGCCTGCTATACCTGCAGTCGAGCGTGGAAAAACTCAAGGTTCCGGAATGGAGGGACGGAACGGCGGTCTGGTATTGGCTGACGATGCCACCGTTCGGCACCAGTCAGTTCCTGCATCCGATCGTGGCATGGCTGCTCTCGCACGGTCTGATCGTTCTGGCGGCGACGTGGGGAACGATCGCCATCGAGTTTTTCGTAGCCTGCACACTGTTCGCCGGTCACAGGCTGCGTCGGTGTGCCGCAATACTCGCGATCGGTCTGCACACATCCATCGCACTCGTGATCGGGCTCCCCGTTTTCTCCATGATGATGTTCGCCGTACTTTTACTTTATCATTTCCGTCCGGGAGATCCTCCACTGTCTCTACGGAATACACGCCCCTTATATCGTGACCATAGCACCGCTGAACCAACAGCTGAGCCGATCCATAACGGGACGTCTCCATGACCAACAACACGCTCGCGCCGGAGAGCATCGACCCAGTATCACTTATTGTCATCACCCTTTCCCTGTTGGGACTCGGGAGTTTGCTCATCACGATCGCCGTACGCGGCCATCGCGGCCGACTTCGGTCCAATCACGCGTGCGGAGTACGCACGAGAGCCACCCTGACGGACTCCGCGGTGTGGTACCGCGTGCACCGGCTCGTGGCCCCCTGGTTCGGATGCGCCGGAGTGCTGCTGCTCGCGGCCGTGCCGCCCTTCCTGCTGCTGCCCGGGGGACTCACCCGCGCGGTGCCGGTCTACATCGCTTTCGCGGTATCCATGACACTGGTCATCGTGGGTGGCATACGTTGCCAACGTCGCGCCCTGCGCGAGCTGCACACCGACTGACCCGTGACCTTCCCGCGCCCCAGCTGGACTTGATCCGCTTGCCAGCCAGCGCGCTCCCCACGAACGGAAGACCTTAGAGCCCCTAACACGTTGGTGGTACGGGGCTGGGGTGATCGTTGCGCCGTGGGTGGTCTCGGACGAGTTGTGGGAGCGGAATCGAGCCGCTGTTGCCGGTGCGTCCGGCGAGTCGGACCGGGCCGAAGCCGTTACCGAATCGGCAGGTGGTGCAGGGCATCCTGTTCGTGCTGGTCACCGGTATCGGATAGGAATACTTGTCACAAAAGTTGGGGTTCGAATCCGGGATGACGTGCTGACGGCGCCTGCGGGACTGGCAGCAAGCCGGGGGTGTCGAGCGGCTCCACGCGGTGTTGCCGGCCGAACCCAACGCGGCCGGGCCTATCGATTGGTCGCGCGCGTGTGCGGACGCCTCCCACATTCGCGCCGAGAGGGGGAACCCGAGACAAGGCCGAGTCTTCCTCGACCGGGGCAAAACTGATTCGAAGCACCACCTGATCTGCGATGGCGGCGGCATTCTGCTGGCCACCAGCCTCACCTGCTGGCGTGGATTCCCCAAACAAATGCGTCAGGGGACTCTACGGGGTTGTTGTGCTGGTGGTGTGGTTGGCCAGCTGGGTGTATTCGTGGGCGAGGCTCAGGAGATGGTGGGTGTCGGCGTTGGTGTCGTGGGTGGTTGGTGCCGCGATGATCGAGGGGAGGGCTGCCTGGGTGCGTGTGGTGGTGAGGGCGGTGTGGACGAGTTGTGCTTGGTGTGCCGGAGTGTGGTTGGGGTGGATGGGTTCGGGGAGGTAGGGGCTGAGGCAGACGAGTCCGTCGCGGCATTCGATGATGCGTCGGTAGTAGCGCAGTCGCATGTGGCGCAGTTGCCAGGCTTCGCGGCGTGGGGTGGTGGGGGCGAACAGGGCGATGTTGGGGAAGTGCTGGTACAGCGCAGCCCAGAGTGGGCGGAGTTGCCGGTGGTGGCGGCGCATGGTGATCCACAGGCGGGCTTTGATGATGCCGGTGCGCAGTCCGGGGTAGCCGATGCCGAGGAAGAAGAGACCGCTTCCGATGGCCAGCAGGGGTGGTGTCCAGTGTGCTGTTCCGGGAACGGGATCGGTGCCCAACAGTAGTCGGCCGGTGGTCGACAGCACGCGCGGCAGGTGCGTTCCCAGCAAACACACGATGAGCCCGAGAGCGGCCACGGTCAGGCTCTGACGGGCACCGGAGTAGGTCTGCCTTGCCGAGGCTCGGCACAGCCAGGCACCGTGAGCGGTGGCGTAGCTCATGTAGAGATTGCCGATGAGATAGAAAGCCAGCACACCGGGATGCTGACCCGCTTCGGGATAACTAGCCCCGCGCCACTCCACGCTGGTGGCGGCGAAGGATAGCGTCAAACCGAAGCTGGTCAGGGACGCTA
>NZ_FNJR01000032.1 GCF_900104475.1 Actinopolyspora xinjiangensis | reverse complement strand
TCAACCGGAGGTTGACGTACCTGCTCGGTGACGGGCGGTTGACGTTTACCAACACCGGCGCGCAGGTGCGGGTGATCCCGCAGGAGCTGCGGGAGCTGCCGCTGCTGCGCGGTTTCGACGACGAGTCGGCCCTGGCCGCCCTGGCGGATCGCTTCGTGCAGGAGGAGTACCAGCCCGGCGACGTGATCGTCGAGCGGGGTGGTGCGGCCGATCGGGTGGTGCTGATGGCCCACGGCAAGGCCAACAAGCTCGGTGTCGGAGAGTACGGCGAGGACAGCGTGCTCGACGTGCTCGCCGACGGCGAGCACATCGGGCAGCGAATCCTCGTCGACGAGGAGGCCACTTGGCCGCACACGCTCAAGGCGGTCACCCCCTGCACCGTGCTCGTCCTTCATCGTCAGGACGTCCGGGAGCTGACCGACCGCTTCGACAACCTGGCCCGGCACCTGCGGGACACCGACTCCCGTGCTCTCCCCCCACACAACAAACACGGTGAGGCGGCGATTGATGTGTTGTCGGGGCATCGGGGTGAGCCGGCGTTGGCGGGGACGTATGTGGATTACGAGTTGGAGCCGCGTGAGTACGAGCTCAGTGTGGCGCAGACGGTGTTGCGGGTGCACAGTCGGGTGGCTGATTTGTACAACCAGCCGATGAATCAGACCGAGCAGCAGTTGCGGTTGACGATCGAGGCGTTGCGGGAGCGTCAGGAGGAGGAGCTGGTCAACAATCGTGAGTTCGGGTTGTTGCACAATGCGGATCTCTCGCAGCGGATTCATACCCGCACCGGCCCCCCCACTCCCGACGACCTCGACGAACTGCTGGCACTGGTGTGGAAGGACGCCGACTTCTTCCTGGCGCATCCGCGCACCATCGCCGCCTTCGGACGGGAATGCAACCGGCGCGGTCTCTATCCCCAGAGCATCGACATCAACGGCAACAAGGTCCCCGCCTGGCGGGGTGTTCCCATCTTCCCCTGCAACAAGCTGCACGTCAGCGACACCCGCACCAGCTCCATCCTGCTGATGCGCACCGGCGAACACAACCAGGGCGTGGTGGGGCTGCACCAGACCGGTATCCCGGACGAGTACCAGCCGGGCCTGTCCGTGCGGTTCATGGGCATCGACGAGCGGGCCATCATCTCCTACCTCGTCAGCGCCTACTACTCCGCGGCCGTACTCGTCCCCGACGCGCTCGGCGTCCTCGAACACGTCGAGATCG
>NZ_FNJR01000034.1 GCF_900104475.1 Actinopolyspora xinjiangensis | reverse complement strand
TCCCCGGAGAAGGCTTCCCCGTTGGGAACAACCCCGAGCGAAACTCTGGATAAACGAAGTCTCCCGCTTTTAATCGCGCACCTGCATAACCTTCAATGAAGGTTATGCAGGTAAATTGAATCTGTGGTCTGATGCAGAAAAAGCAACGGCTTTTCTGGTACGATGGTGTTCGACCAAAAACCCACGCACACAAGGAAAAGCCGTTGCGATACCACAGGCCTGTGTGAGGACCAACTGTGCCGGCTGACCGAGCGGATCAGCGGAGTTGTCCACTGGGATACGAGGAACACGTTCTCGGTGTTGACGGCTGTGGCGATAACATTGAAATATTTTCGGACGCATCTGACTCAGCAGCAACTGGCCGCGGTGCCTCAGACGACGCGATCAACGCTATCGCGAGTGCTGTCTCGGATCGAACCGATCCTGGCCGATATCCTGGAGGAGTTCTGCCTGACTCCTGAAGAGATCGGCGACGATGCCGCCGTGATCGACGGAGTGTTCCTCCCCACCGGAAACCGACGTGACCAGGATCAACTCTACTCCGGCACACATCGGCGCTACGGAGTCAGCTTTCATGCCGCAACCGATATCCAGCGAAACCTCATCACACTGTCCGAGATCTTTCCAGGCGCCACCCATGATCTCACGGTGTTCCGTGAATCCTCGTATTACATGGCACCGAATCAGTCCAACACCCTTGGTGATCTCGGCTACCTCGGCAGCACTGTCACCCACCCTCGGACATCCCCGAAGGGATACGAGCTGGATTCCACCCCAGAAAAAATTCAACACGGCCCTATCCCGTCTCCGCGCTCCCGGAGAACGCGCCATCGCTCACCTGAAAAACTGGAAAATCATCGCCACACGCTACCGCCGACTACTCACTCGCCTGCAACGAGTGCTCCACATCATCACCGGAATCCAACACCTCCGAACGAATCCCCAGCTCACCAATTGAGTGCATAACCTTCAATGAAGGTTATGCAGGTGCGCGATTAAAAGCGGGAGACTTCGTTTATCCAGAGTTTCGCTCGGGGTTGTTCCCAACGGGGAAGCCTTCTCCGGGGA